>CAVVBT010000008.1:0-766406 GCA_963746625.1 uncultured Acidobacteriaceae bacterium | reverse complement strand
CTGCCTCCATCGCTCCATCTGCTTTCCAACTGGGGCATCATCGCCGCCGCACTCATTCTCTTCGGCATCAACTTCTTCATAGACAAAATCCCCGCATTCGATCTGGTCTGGAACGCGCTGCACACTTTTATCCGCGTCCCCGTCGCCGCGCTCCTCGCCTTTCAGGCCACAGCCGGCCTCACGCCGGCCGAGCAACTTGCCGCCACGCTTGCGGGGCGCCATCGCGTTCATTGCTCACGGAGGCAAAACCGCCGTCCGCGCCGCGGTCACCCCCTCACCCGAGCCCTTCTCCAACATCGCGCTCAGCCTCAGCGAAGACGGCCTGGCAATCTTCCTCACCTGGCTCTCCACCTGGCGCAGGCCTACATCGCCGCCACCATCGCCTTCATCTTCATCCTCATCACGCTTATCCTCATCCGCTTCGTCTTCCGCGCTCTGCGTTCGCTGCACCGTCGGCGAGAGCACGCGACCATCAAGTCTCGCTCTCCATCCTTCCCTACTTCACCACGCAAATCCTTCACCGCGCTTCTGGAGCCAGACGGAACCGCGCTCAAATGGGTCATCGCACGCGTTCCCTTCGACATTGCCAAATCCTGGCCGGTACGCAATGGCCGTCGCGTGCGCGGCGAGATCGCCGGCTTCGCCTTCCGCACTTCGCTCTTCCCCGATGCGCGCCGCGGCGGCCATTTTCTCCTCGTCAACAAGAAGATGCAATCCGGTTCCAACTCCCGCGTCGGCTCGCGCGTCCGCATCTGGCTTGAGCCCGACCTCGTCGAGCGCCCCGTCGTCGTTCCCACCGACTCGTGCGCGCACTCAACGCCGATCGCCAACTCCGCCGACTGTTCGACTCCCTGAGCGACTCCCGACGCCGCGAGTTTGGCAAGTTTGCTGACCAGCCAAAAACTCCTGCCGGCCGAACCAAGCCGCGCCGAAAAGATCGCCGAGATGTTGCTGCACGCTCTCGAAGGCGAGCACGATCCGCCTCCCATCCTTCGCGCACTCTTTCTGCGCCACCCCGGCTCCCGCGATGCGTGGTTCGCCCTCACTCCGGCGCAGCGCCGCAACCATCTGCTCGGGATCTTCTATTATGAAAGCGCCGAAGCGCGCGAACGCCGTGCCACCAAGGCCATTGAAGCCGCTCTCAAATCCACCGGACAGAAACGCCACGACGACGCCGGCGATGAGCAATCCTCCAATCGATTGAGCTTGCTTATTCATTGATTCCTGGCCGTTACGGCAGCAGAGCCGCAAGCTCGCGCCTTGAAGGTCACAAGCCTTTTCGACTCTTCACAACTTTTGCAGCGCCAGGTGTTTGAACATGGCAACAGGGGGAGGACGATAAGACGAGGGTCCAAGTTTCAACTGGTCTTCGCCCCGGTTTTATCGTCTAATAGAATCGAGATGACGACTTGCTTCGGTTCGCACGCTTTTTCCCAGCAGCATCTGCCTTGGGATCGGGCCGACGATCAAACGCGGCAGGAAAACCTTGCCGTTTCCGCAGGCCTGAAGCGCCAGAAAGCCGGGCTGCTCGAGGAGCTCATCGTCCGGTATCAGCACCGCCTGATGCGCTATCTGCTGTTCCTCACCGGCAACCGCGACACCGCCGAAGACCTGTTTCAGGAAGTCTGGATGCGCGTCCTTGTCCGCGGCGACCAGTTCGACGGCCGCGCCCGGTTTGAAACCTGGCTCTTTACCATTGCCCGCAACCTGGTCATCGATTTTCGCCGCAAGCGCACCATGAACTCGCTCGACGAGCTCATCGATGGCGCCACGGAAGATGACCGCTCCATGACCTTTGAAGTTGTTGCCGACGAGCCCACTCCCTTCGACCGCGTCTCGAATCTCGAAGACCGCGAGAAGATTGCCGCCGCGCTGCTGGAAATCGACACGCTCCATCGCGAGGTGCTGGCCCTCCGCTTTTACGAAGAGCTGTCGCTTGAGGAGATCGCCAAAGTCACCCGCGCGCCGCTTTCCACCGTCAAATCACGGCTCTATCGCGGACTGGCCATGATCAAGCCACGGCTCGCCCATGCAGCAGCCCGCTTCCAGGAGGTTGCTTGAGATCGGCTGAACTGGCCGCGAACCCTGGCGCCAACCCGGCGTCGGACCCCGCTGCGGGCGCCGGCGCCAACTCCGACGTCCTTGCCGCTCTTTCGGGCAAGCAGGCCGGCCGCGACCGCGCCGTCGCCGAAAAAACCCGCCGCGTCGTCCTGGCTTCGCTCGGCGTCATGCGGGATCAGAAGGCCGGTCGCCGCCGCACGCGTTCGCTTGTCCTGGCGTCCCTTTTTCTGGCTCTCCTCGCCTTCGGCCCTTTGGCCTGGCGCGTCGCAGACGACTTGATCGGCGGCGAGCACTTCAGCGACATTGCCACCCAGACCAGTCTCTGGGCTTGCATTCTTTTCCCCGCCCTTCTGGCCGCATTCCTGGTCGCCGGCTGGTCGCGCGGCAAGGATACTGATCTCCCCCAGCCAACCCCCTCAGATTTGCACCAATTTCGTCGCCCGTCGCAACTTCTTCCGCCCCTGCTCCGTCCATTGAAAAAGGGGCGAATCGTCTATACTCTTTGAAAGACCCTCCGGGGAGTGAAAAGCCCATGTCTGATCAAAAAGACATTCGGATCACTGAAGAAGAGCGGCTGATTCCGGTCTGGTCGATCGTTCTTGCCTGCCTGGCCTTTGTCCTCATCGAATATTATTTCTGGATCGTCGCGCCCGAGCAGCGTCACCATACGCCGCCGCCTCGGCCTGCGCATCTACTTCAACGTCTCCTGGGGAGTCGTCGCCTCTCTTTACTTCCTCATGGTCGGCTACATCAGCAAAGACGCGCCGCGCCGCGCCATGAGCACGCGTTTCTGGACGGTCATCTGCTTCGTCATGCCGGCAGGCATCGGCGCAGTTCTCTACTTCCTGCTGCGCCAACCCCAGGTCTCTCGCTGCCCGTCTTGCGGCACGCACGTTCAAGGCGGCTTCCACTTTTGCCCCCAGTGCAACTATCAGCTCACCGCAAATTGCGGCACGTGCTTCCGCACCGTCCGCGCTACCGATATCTATTGCACCAACTGCGGCCACGAGCTTGCCAACGACCACGCTCCCGCGCGCCTTCGCGTGCTCAGCGATTAGTCAGCGCCAGCAGTTCGACCAACAAATGTTCGACCAACAAATGCGGGTGCCCCACCCTCGCCACGTCTTTGTTTTTTTGGCTAGGGTGGGACAACACAGCGACGGCTGACAGCTTGCTGGCCCCACCAATCCTGCAGTCATCCTGAGCGACCGGAGCGAAGCGATGGGAGTCGAAAGCCTGCCCTGAGCGAAGATCGCGCCAGCGATCAGAGTCGAATGGAGACCCGCAGTTGCTCTTCGCAATCCTCCTCGGGCACAGAAAACGGGTGCCCCAGGTCCCTCGCATTTGGGGACCTGGGATAGCACAAAAGCGCGTTGCCCCATCCTTCGCCTTCATTCTGGCGAAGGGTGGGATAGCACGATTTCAATCTCTAACGGTGTCATCCTGAGCGACAGGAGCGAAGCGATGGGAGTCGAGCTGCTCGTGAGTGAAGATCGCGCCAGCGATCAGAGTCGAATGGGGACCTGCTTATTGGAATTCTGGCGAAGGATGGGATAGCACGCTGACGGCTGACAGCTAACTAACTCCGCTAGCGCCGCTAGCTCCGCTAACCCCGCTTTCATTGATCTACAATCAAAGTTTCGGCCCCACGTCGATCTCCGCGCTCATTATCTGGTCATGGTAGTGGAACCGCCACCCGACAAGGAGGTGGGGCTGAAGGAACAAGTAGTCTCAGCATTCGCGGGTGGCGTGCAGCCGAAGGTGACGGTGCCGTTGAATCCTGCAATCGCGCCAATCAGAATGACAGCCTGTCCGCTCTTGCCGCGATTGATGGTGAGCGTCTGGGGGATCATCGTCAGATTGTAGTCAGAAAACGCAAGCGCGATAGGAGAAGACGAAGACGTGGAGAAGTTGGTATCCCCGTTATAGAGCGCGTAGACGCTATGTGTTCCCGCCGCAAGACTGATCGTGGAGAAGGTCGCGATTGACTGCGAGAGACCATTCGCCGTTAGATTGCCCGAACCAAGCTGCACTGCCGCACCGCTGTAGTTGTCGTAGAACGTGACCGTGCCGGAGGGGGCAATGGTGCTGGCGGAGGATGCAAAGACAGTTGCCGTAAAAACAACATTGGTACCTGCAAACATGCCGGGGCTATTCGTCACGTTGGAGGTGAGGGAAATTCCGGAAGAGAGCTTGCCAACCGTGAATTGACTGGCCGAACTCGAACTGGCAGCGTAGTTCGAATCGCCCGAGTAGTTTGCAACCACCGTGTAGCTGCCGGCATTGAGGCTACCGACCGCGACGCTAGCCGTACCGCTGTTGACGACGGCAGAACCGAGGGTGCCCTGGTTCGAAGTAAAGGTCACGGTGCCCGACGGAGTCGCATTGTTGATCGTGGTTGAAGGCGTAACCACAGAACTAAGTGTGATGGACTGGCCGATGGCGATAGCAGAACTGCTTGTGGACAGTGTCGTCGTAGTGGACGTCGACCCGATGGATCGTGGATAGACCTTGAGCAGCGTCGAGAGATCAACGACGCCGAGCCCCGTCGCCGATTCCCAGGTTCCCGGTGCCGTCGAGGCAGTCGCGTCGGGCTGCGTGTAAAGCCCCGGCGTCGGCGCAAGCGAATAGAGGACTGCGTTGATGTTGCCCTGGCGCGTGCCCGTCTGCTGAACGATGGTGCTGACCGTCTGGGCAAAGGCGCTGATGGAGGTTGTAGTCAGGTCGGGTTCATAGCGGCTGCCGTCGGCGGGAAGACCAGGAGCACTTTGCCACGCTGGGCGCGGCGCAATCGGATCGAAAGGTGCGGTAGCGGGACTGACCGCGATAGCGGTTACTTCGGCAAGACTCGCCGGGAAGCTGCCGGTACCCCGGATTCCGCATCCACTGGTCGCGAGTACCGTGATGCCCTGAGCGTTGGCCTGGCGAAAGAGCTCGTGGTAAGCGTCGTAGTCCGATTGGGCAAAGTCGGTTGAGCAATCCGTGGTATTGAGCGTCAGGATAGGCGTTGTATTGGCGTCGATGGCGGACGCGGCGGTGAGATAAGGATCTGCGCTTTGACCGGCGTTCTCCGGGCGAGTCCGCGATGTTGCGCCGGAAACGCTCGCCACGGCGGCTGGTGCCGCGGTAGGCAGATCGTTCAGACCGGAGACGCCTGCGATCAATGCGGCAGCCTCGGGCGGAAGCGAGGGCTGAGTCGAATTGGCGACATAGAGCGAATTCGCAACCTGATAGCGGCGTAGCGTTACAGCGAAGGCGTTCTGCACCTGTGCAGCAGTACCCGAAACCGTCATGCGCGTTCTGCCGGCCGAGACGGCGTCAACGCTAAGACCCTGTGACTGGAGCCACGCCGTAGTCGCAGCGACCTGATCGTCAGTCGCTCCAAACTGCACAGCAAATTCCTGCGGTGTAAGCCACCGATGATAAGCGGGGGATTGCTGCGTGGTCTGGTTGGTCAGAAGTTGGTCGAGCGCGGCGCTGCGGTCAACGGCAAGAGCGAGGCGAACAGTGAGTTGAATCGGCTCGGAGTCGGGAACAGTACCCGCATCCACGGCGGCTGTCCCGTCGGCAGTACGGACGGCGAGCGTTACCCGCTGTGCCAGGACAGTGACGGGGAGCGAAAGAACCAGCAGGGAGAAAACCGCAAGAGATCGTGAGAAGAATCTCAGGCAGGCAAAGTTCGGCATGGAAAGAGTCAACATGGTATCCGGCTCGATAGTTACAGAGCGATACCGCAAAGGCAAGGGGAAAAGGACCGCCAAAGGGTTGATTTGGCTGCTCCTTTTGTGGGATGTATCACCCGAACGTGGTGCGTGACCTCTGCGGTTACAAGCTGTATTTTCCCGCCTGAATCACGGCTCTCGCGACCTGCCGGCGCAACCCGATGGTGTCGGCTGGATCGTGCTTCGCAAGACGGCGAAGGATTGTCAATTGCGTGCGGAGCATGTCGCCCTCGGCTGCGGCCGAGATGACCCTGCGCGCTGAAAGCTCAATCGTCGACATCGCCTTGTCCGCATAGATACGTGCCATTGCGATGGGGAGTGCCGCCGCCTCGGATCCCTGCGCCGTTGCGATCTTTTCTGCACGCAGAATCGCCGACTCCATCGCAAACACTTCGATGATCATGTCGGCAATCGCTCCCATGACCTCCTGTTCGTCGGCAATCTGCTGCATGTAGCGCTGCGTGGCGGCACCGGCTGCAAATAGCGTCAGCTTCTTCGCATTCGCGAGCAGGCTCTGCTCGTCGGCCAGCGGTCCTTCGCGATCGATCTTCTCACTCGGGCCGGACATCACCTCATCCATCAACTTCTTTATGGCAGGCATCAGCGCGAGTTTCCCGCTCATCGCAGACTTCATCAGCCAGCCGGTAATAATCAGCCGGTTGATCTCGTTGGTTCCTTCAAAGATGCGGTTGATGCGAGCATCCCGATAGGCCCGTGCTGCCGGATACTCCTCAACATAACCGTAGCCGGCAAAGATCTGCAGCACCTCATCGACGACCATATCGAGCATCTCGCTCGCCCATACCTTGACGATGCTGCACTCGACCGCGTAGTCCTCGATGCGCTTCTGAATCTCCTTCGTGTTGTTCTTGTCCACGCCAGCCAGGGCGCGATCGATCATACCCACTGTGCGATAACAAACAGCGCCGCCCACAAAGATGCCCGTCGCACAGTTCGCAATCTTCTCCTGGATCAGCCCGAACTCCGAGATCGACTTGCCGAATGCCTTGCGATCGATCGCATAGCGAACACCGTTGTTCAACGCCATTCGCGCGCCGCCAATCGCAGCATTTCCGAGCTTGTAGCGACCGACATTGAGGATGTTGAAAGCAATGTGGTGACCTTTGCCAACTTCGCCAAGCAGGTTGCTCGCAGGAATCACGCAGTCCGTCAGAATCAGCGGACAGGTCGAGCTGCCGCGAATTCCAAGCTTGTGCTCCTCATTGCCCTGCGTGAACCCTGGCGTGCCGCGCTCGATAAGAAATGCCGTCAGCTTCTCCTTGCCCGCATCCGGGCCGTCAGGAATCGCGCACTTGGCGAAGACGGTGAACAGGTCCGCAAAGCCCGCGTTCGAGATCCACATCTTCTCGCCGTTCAGCGTATATGTCTTCCCATCAGCCGAAAGCACCGCCTTCGTCTTGGCATTCACGGCATCCGACCCACTCGTCGACTCCGACAGCGCATAAGCCGAGATGATCTTCCCCGAAGCAATCCCCGGCAGATACCTCCGCTTCTGCTCGTCCGTGCCATACCAGACCAGCGGCAGCGTACCGATGCCAACGTGAGCCGAAAAGCTCACCGAAAAACTGGCCTGCTTCGAAATATTCTCAGCCACAATCGCAGACGTGACCTTATCCAGCTCAAGCCCGCCATACTCCTCGGGAATATCAATGGCCGTCAGCCCCATCTCTGCCGCTTCCATCAGCAGCATCCGCGTCACATTGAAGTCCTTCGCCTCGATCTGCTCCGACCTGGGAACAATCTCGTTGATCGCGAAGTTCGCTGTGGTCTCAGCAATCTGCTTCTGCTCATCGGTGAAGTCCTCAGGGAAGAAGCAATCCGCTGGTGTGGGGTCAGAGATGAGAAAGCTCCCGCCGGGAGTGCGCTTGGTTTCGGTGGGGTCGGGGATGGTCATTGTGGACATGGTACCGCTCCTTCAAAAGGCCTGAGGCATCAGTTAACTTCTGCGATGACGTGGTTGGGTTGCGAAACAGGCCAGCGAACAACACATTGTTGGCCTCTCCAGCGAAATACCTTCAATTGAGCATCTGTGAGAGACACCGGTCGCTGCTCGATTCTTAGCCATCGTCTTTGTTGAACACTATTAGCGGAGTAATTGACCAAGACCTCTAATTGATAGAGCATTGCGCCCCCGAAATTGCTCTCTATCCGAGAGGCGATTACCGGGCGCACGTCCTCGATGGTGGCTGTGGCACTCTGCCATGTTTGTGCAATCTGTTCCTGTTCTTTGGTATGGAGGATGAAGAGCGCGATCACGACTACGACAGCGAGTGCAACGAAGCCGACGATGCCCCAGATCGTCTTCCAATCGCGTCGCGTTCGCGGACGGATTGCTGTTAGCGCTTCGTCTCCGCTCATTGCATGGTGGGTCATTTCAGTTAATGGCCTCAAAGATTCCCGCCGCCCCCATACCACCACCAACACACATCGTCACCATTCCATACTTCGCCTTCCGCCGAGACATCTCCCGAAGAATCGTCGCGGTCAGCTTCGCTCCAGTACAACCCAGCGGATGCCCAAGAGCAATAGCGCCTCCGTTCACATTCAGCTTCGCCGGATCGATCCCCAGCACCTTCACCACAGCCAGCGACTGAGCCGCAAACGCCTCGTTCAACTCAATCACGCCGATCTGATCGAGCGTCAGCCCAGCCATCTTCAGTGCCTTCGGAATCGCATGGATCGGCCCAATCCCCATCTCCTCGGGATCGCAGCCCGCATACGCAAACGCGATGAACCGAGCCATTGGCTTGATGCCGAGTTGTGCGGCCCGCTCTGCCGACATCACCACGGCTGCTGCCGCACCATCCGATGTCTGTGACGAATTCCCCGCCGTCACCGTGCCACTGGCATGAAAGACCGGCTTCAGCTTCGCCAGAGCCTCGAGTGAAGTGTCGGCACGCGGCCCCTCGTCCTGCTTGAAGGTCGACTCGACTGGTTTTGCCTTACCCTTCCCATTAGGCGTCGTATTTGTCACCGTAATGGGCACAATCTCATCCTCAAACCTGCCCGCCGCAATCGCCGCGAGTGCCTTCTGGTGGCTCGCCAGCGAAAACTGATCCATCTCCTCGCGTGAGATGCCGTAGTGCTTCGCCACGCGCTCCGCCGTCAGCCCCATCGACATATACGACCCCGGATAGTTATCCACCAGCCACGGATTCACCGAGATCTTATTCCCGCCGAAAGGCACATATGACATGCTCTCCGTTCCACCCGCCACAATCACATCCGCCGAGCCGCCGCGAATCCTGTCCGCCGCCAGCGCAATCGACTGTAATCCCGACGCGCAGTAGCGATTGATCGTCATCGCCGAAGCAGTAATCGGCAGCCCTGCGCGAAAACTGGCCACACGCGCCACATTCATTCCCTGTTCCGCCTCAGGCATCGCGCAGCCCAGGATGACGTCTTCAATCTCCGACCGATCGAGTTGCGGCACACGCTCCAGTGCTCCATTAATCGCGAACGCCGCAAGATCATCCGGGCGCGTGGTGCGGAGCGTTCCCCGCGGAGCCTTGCCAACCGCCGTGCGAACCGCAGATGCGATGATGACTTCCTTCATAACGAACTCCTGTTCCTAGTTCCTCAGCGGCTTGCCTGTCTTCAACGTAAACGCAATCCGTTCCTGCGTCTTCTTCTCGCCGCACAAACTCAAAAACGCCTCGCGCTCCAAATCCAGCAGATACTGCTCGCTCACCAGCGCGCCCGGCGTCACCTTTCCACCGCACAACGCATACGCAACCCAGTTCGCAATCTTCACATCATGGTCGGAGATGTACTGTCCCTCGCGCATCGTCCACACCGCAAGCTTCAGAGTGGCCAGCACGCTCTCCCCCGGAGCAGGAATGTCCGTGCGCGGCCACGGTGCGCTATAGCCAGCATCGGCAAGCGCGCGCGCCCTGGTCTTCGCATCGGTCAACAGCCGCTCGCGGTTGATCGTGATGTTGTCCGATGGCTTCAGAAACCCAAGCGAACGGGCTTCTGCCGCGCTGGTAGAAACCTTCGCCATCGCAATCGTCTCGAAGTTCTTCTTCAGCGCCTCGAATATCTCGACGCCCTCACCACGAGCATCGGGGCGAATGCTCGAACCCGCCTCGACGCTGCGAATCGTCATCTCCTTGCAGCCGCCGCCGCCCGGAATCAGCCCAACGCCAGCCTCCACCAACCCCATATAAAGCTCCGCGTGAGGTTGCCGCGCCGCCGCATGCAGCGAGATCTCCGTCCCACCACCGAGACACATCCCATAAGGCGCAACCACCACAGGCCGCGGGCAGAACTTGATCGCCTGCGTCATATTCTGGAAGGCGCGGATGGCCATCTCGACCTCGTCCCACTCCTCTTCCTGTATACCAAGTAGAAGCTGCATCAGGTTTGCGCCTACCGAGAAATTCGCCGAGTCACCCGTGATGACGAACGCCTCAAAGTTCCCGACGGTATCGCTCGAAGGCTTCAACGTCTGCGTGATCAATCTCACGATGTCATCGCCCAGCGCATTCATCTTCGAGTGCAACTCAATCGCCGCCACGCCGTCGCCAAGATCGACGACCGAAGCCCCGGGATTCTTCTTCACCACCCCATTCGCCTTCTTGATCACAGCCAGCGAAGTGACGCCCTCCGCCGCAACGACATGCTTGTACTCACCGACTACAGGATCGAAGAAACGCCGCCCCGAAGGCACCGATACGTCATCTTTGTACCAGGTCGGATTCGCCTCGCCGTGTTTATCCGCGTACGCAAGCAACTTCTCTACATTCGCCGCAATCGGCGCTCCGGCCGCACGCATCTTCTCGGTCGTCGCGCGCACACCGGCCGCATCAAACATCTCGAACGGTCCAAGCTCCCAGTTGTATCCGGCCTTCATGGCCTGATCGATCTCGACGAGATTGTCGGCAATCTCGGGCACACGATTCGCGCTGTAAGTAAAAAGTTCAGTGAGGAACGGCCAGTAGAAAGCGGCCGCCTTATCCTTCGCGGGATCGCCGTGGAGCAACTGCGCGATGCGTACATGCGTGTGCTCAACGTTCTTCGCCATATCGATCGCAGGAAACTTCGGACGCATGCTCGGCTTGTAGTCGAGTGTCTCCCAGTCGAGAACATGGCGCAGATCGCGGCCCTCCGCGTCCTTGCCCTCTTTCTTGTAGAAGCCCTGCTTCGTCTTATCGCCCAGCCACTTTCTCTCAATCATCGTCGCGACGAAAGGTGCCATCCCCACATCCGCGCGCTCATCGCCAATCTTCGAGGCCTGCGCGGCGAAGTTCTTCGCCACATGCGCCATCACATCAACACCGACCATATCGCCCAGCCGAAACGTTCCAGTCTTTGGCCATCCAAGCGGCGTCCCGGTCAACGTATCAATCTCTTCAATCGTGAGGTTCTGCGCTTGCATCAGGCGGATCGCGTTGCTCATGGAAAAAGTGCCGATGCGATTCGCAATGAAGTTCGGGGTGTCGTGTGCGTGAACGATTGCCTTGCCCAAACGCAGACCGCAGAGGTGTTCGATGGCGGCGATGGCGGCCGGATCAGAGTCCGGCGTTGCGATGACCTCAAGCAGCCGCATATAGCGTGGAGGATTGAAGAAGTGTGTGCCAAACCAGTGGCGTCGCACCTCCATCGGCATGCCTTCCACAATCTCGTGGATGGGCAGCCCACTTGTGTTACTCGTGATGATCGAGTCGGCGCGCCGGTGCTGTAGCACTTTGTTCAACAGCGCGCGCTTGATCTCCATATTCTCCGCGACAACTTCGATAATCCAGTCGCAATCGGCAATGAGCGCGAGATCGTCGTCGAAGTTTCCAGGGGTGACCAGACGCGCGTTATCAGGCGAGTAAAACGCCGCCGGCTTGGACTTCTTCAACCCATCGAGCGCGGCGAGGACAATCCTATTGCGCTCCGGCTTGGGCGCGGCAGCGTCGGTGCCCGGTGGAACGATATCGAGCATCACAACAGGAAGTCCGGCGTTGGTAAGATGCGCGGCAATCCGCGACCCCATGGTGCCTGCTCCAAGCACGGCTACCTTATTGATCTGTCTGGACCGTGCTTCAACGGGTCTGGAAAACGCTTCAAGGGTGGTGCTGGGGGGCATGTTGCAGGCTCCGGCGGGCAATATTCCCGAACGATGCGAAGCATACTGAATGACCATTCATTTCGTCAAGTAAACAGCTGGTCAATTCCGCAAACGCCTCATTCCACAGCCAAGAATCATAGATAAAGCCGGCTCTAAGTATGATGGCGGAAGCGAAATTTCTACGAATCAGGGAGAGCTTGAAACAATGACAATGACGACGCGGCGCGACTTTTTCGGGATGGCGGCGGCCATCGCAGTATTGCCTTCTGCAGACCGCAAGTGGGCCGACACGACGTCCCCCTACGATCTCGTCGCCACCGCCGACCGCGCGCGCATCCTCGCCGCAGCCAACCGCTATCTGTCTGAGCAGCCGGTCACAGTCACGGCTTCGACCAGTCCCCGCAGTCAAGGTGGCCCACACGATTACTTTTCCGAAGGCGACTACTGGTGGCCCGATGAGAAAAATCCCGATGGCCCCTACATCCGGCGCGACGGCTTCAGCAATCCCGCAAACTTCGACGACCACCGCAAGGCTATGGTCCGTCTAAGCCTCATCGTTCCGGCACTGGCCGCCGCGTGGGAACTGACAGGCGAGAAAAAATATGCCAATCATGCCAGTGAACATCTCAACGCATGGTTCGTCGAAGCCAAGACGAAGATGAACCCCAACCTCGAATACGCGCAGGCCATCTTCCATCTGAACAAGGGCCGCGGCACCGGCATCATCGACACGCTTCATCTGGTCGAACCCGCACGCGCAGCAACGGTTCTCGCAAATGGCGGTGTCCTCAAAGACGCACCTGGTATCAAAAGCTGGTTCGCCGAGTATCTCGAATGGATGCGCAACTCAAAAAACGGCCAGGAGGAGCGCGACGCCAAGAACAATCACGGCACTTGCTGGGTCCTGCAGGCAGCGGAGTTCGCGCGCTTCACCAACAACAGCGACGTGATGACATGGTGCCGCGAACGGTTCAAGTCGACGATTGTCCCAGACCAGGTCGCGGCTGACGGCAGCCTGCCGCTCGAACTCGCTCGCACCAAACCCTATAGTTACTGCCTCTTCGATCTCGACGTATTGGGCACCATCTGCCAGACGCTCTCGACTCCGCAGGACAATCTCTGGACCTTCACCACACCCGACGGACGCGGCATGCGAAAGGTCGTCGCCTTCATGTATCCCTTCATCAAGGACAAGACCAAATGGCCCTACAAGCACGATGTCGAGCATTGGGACGACTTCCCGAACCGCCAACCCACGCTGGTCTTCGCAGGCATCGCCTACGGAAACGAGGACTACATCACCACATGGAAAGCACTCAACCCCGACCCCACCGTGCCGGAGGTCATCCGCAACTTCCCCATCCGCCAGCCATTACTGTGGATGGAGAAGCCGCAGACGCATAAGAAAGGTTAGTGCTTGCCCTCGGCAAGCCGGTGCATCTCCGAACCCGCGAGAAGGAATCCACCGACCCCATACACATAGCTCGCCGAAGGCTTGAATTTGCCAGGCTGCCCGTCGATCGGCTGAATCGAACCCAGCCGCCCATCCGCATAGACGTGCTGCAACATTCCCTTCCACGATTTCTCAACCACCGGAAGATAGGTCTTGCGGTCGAGAATCTTTTCATTGATCCCATAAGCGATCCCGAAGGTAAAGAACGCCGATCCTGAGACCTCCGGCAAATCGTAAGCATTCGGATCGAGTAGCCCCGAACGCCACAGGCCATCGGCACTTTGGATCGCCTTAATCTCTGCAGCCATCTCCTTGAACTGCGCCACGTACTTCGGTCGCGAGGGATAGTCTGCTGGCATAATCCGCAACACATTGACCAGCGCGCCCATCACCCAGCCATTGCCGCGAGACCAGAAGATCGGTTTGCCGTTCGCCTGCTTCTGCGTAAAGTAGCGGCTGTCGCGGAAATACAGATGGTACTCGGGGCTGTAGAGGCTTGCCGAAGTCTGCCACCACTCGTGATCCATGTAGTCCAGATATTTTTTGTCATGCGTAATCTCATACATGCGCAGCAGCACCGGAGGCGACATGAATAGCGCATCGCACCACCACCAAAGCAGTTTGTCGGGATCATCCGGACGCACAATCAGGCGGTCCATGATGGCCTTGGTATCGGCCAGCCGCACGGGTTGAGGGTTCTCCATATAAAGATCGAGATAAGCCTGCCCGAACGCCTGATCGTCCGCATGCGGAAAGCGGTCATTCAGCAGCGTCCAGTTCGATCGTTCCGCAAAGTGCAGTACTGCGTCGTGATACTTCGCATCACCCGTCGTCTTCGAGGCTGCCAGCAATCCGTCATAGAGAGCCGCGAACGTCCACTGCTTGTTGAAGTGCGGCTCCGCCACGGCAACCTGCCAGTCCGCGACCTTCTTTATCGCGGCGTCGATGGCCTTGGGCTTCAACTCTGCGGAAAGCCCGGTCGCAAGCGGCCCTGGATCGTCCGGGGCATCGCCCACGTTTGCCCGCTCCACGGAACCAGCAGATTGAGCCGGCGCAGTCTGCGCTTTCAAGCCAACACAACCCGTTGCAAGCACAGCGCCGAGCGCAACACCCCGCAGCAGCACCGGCGTCCATCCGGATCGAACAGCGGACGGGACAAGCGAACCTTCGCTCGGAAATTGGAGAGAGAGTAGAGAATTTTTCACAGTCATCCTTTATTGATTGATAAGACTTCCATTCATCACTAGCGCAACGGCGCTGCGCAAACGCGCCGTATTGCCCTCAAAAGAGGGCCGCAGCCTCGGCTCCTTCGAAAGCGCGTTTTGCCTCAATTCAGCCTCGACGATCGGGCCGAACATATGCCACGCGTTCGTAATATCGCCGACGATGACGATCTCGCTCGGCGCCAGCGCAGAAGCGATCATGCGCAACCCGCGCCCCAGAAACGTTGACATCTTCTCCAACGCCTTGATTGCGTGAATGTCATCTGCCTGGGCCATCTTCACCAACGCGGCAAAGCTCGGCGGCGCCCCATTCCTGCTCAATTCCTCGTAGTAACGAAGCCCCGCGCGATTCGAAGCAACCGTCTCCCAGCATCCTCGTCCGCCGCAGCCGCACTCTGGGCCATTCGCGTCCATCTGCACATGGCCGAACTCGCCCGCCATTCCATTCGCTCCGCGCAGCAACTGCCCGTTCGCAAAGATCCCCGTCCCAATTCCCTCCGAGACATTGACGACCACAAGATCATGCAGCCCGTCGCTGTCTCCAAACCACACTTCGGACAGCGCGCAGGCATTGGCCACGTTATCCATCTCCACGTCCAGCCCCGTCGCGCGTTGAATACGCGACTTGATGCTCGACACCGGCCACTTCAGGTTCGGCGCGAAAATGAGCTTCTCCAGATGCGGATCCGCGCGGCCCGGCAGACTGATGCCAATGCCGTCGAACGATTTATCGCTGTGCGCATCGATCAGCTTGCGAATAGCGTTGATAATGGTCTGCATCGCCTTGTTCGGTTCCGCCGGCAACGGAACCACATTCTGCGCCACGATCTTCCCGCCCAGGTCAGTCACCGCCACCGTCGTTTGCGTAGGATGAATGTCGAGCGCAATCACCGCACGCTGATGGTTCAGTTCCAGAAACGTCGGCCGTCGCCCCCTCGGAGGCCGACCCATCGACCCCTCAAGGATCCACTTCTCCTTAATCAGATCTTCGACGATCAGCGAAACCGTACTCCGCTGCAGTCCTGACACTCGTGCCAGGTCCGCGCGTGACAACGGTTGGCGAGTCCTCACCAGGTTGAAAACAAGGTTCCGGTTTATCTGGCGCGGCGTCTTATTCGATGCGCTCTGCCTGCGAGTAAACGTGAACCGAGAGGGTTGTGAATTAGGCATGTTCAGCTTTCGGACTCCAGAATCAATGCAGTAGTACTCCAAATTGCGCAGCCTTCTTTCAATACGCGCATCTCAAATTTGCCCCTTGAAAAACGCTTACTTGACATCTTCGGTGACGAGTCTTTATATCACTGGAGTTAGGTATTTTGTCTATACTTTGAATTATTGCAGCAGTAACCCATCGCAATACCACCAAAATCTTGCCTCTTCCCGAACCAACCTCCACATAGAAACAGGACAGCTGTGACAACCAACCACTCCCGGCGTAGTTTTCTCAAGACCAGCGTTACCGCTGCCGCAGCTTCCCTGCTTCCCTCCTCCTCATTACGCGCTGCCATTGCCGGTCTGCATCTCCACGCCGCACAGGCGGCTGGCACAGCAAACGCCCGCCGTCTCTCCGGTGGGTGGGAATATCTCCAGGCCACGCTTGGCGGACCATGGGAGGCGTTGCATAGCGAAGAAGTCGCCGTCTGGCAGAAGGTCGCCATGCCACACTGCTTCAACGCCTACGATGGCTGCGATCCCGATGTCCCTTGCTACCGCGGCAACGGCTGGTATCGCACCTATATTCCCATCGCGAACCCTTACCCCAACGGCCGGACGCTGCTTCACTTCGAAGGCGCCGGCCAGACCACCACCGTCTACATAGGAGAAAAACTCGCAGGCAAGCATGTAGGCGGTTATGACGAATTCGTCTTCGATATCACTGACATCCTGCCAGCTGCGGCACCGGCAGCCCTTGCGGGGGACGCTTCCGCGATATCAAAGCCCAAAACAAAGAAGCCCGACGGCGTCCCTATAGCCATTCTCTGCGACAACTCCCGCGATCTCGACCGCATGCCCTCCGACTTCAGCGACTTCACGCTCTACGGAGGCCTCTATCGCCACGTCAACCTCGTTTACGTCCCCGCAGTCTCGTTCGAAACCGTGCACATCCGCACTGATCTCCCCACGCCCACAAGACCCGCAAAGATCACCGTGGTCGGCAGAATCTACAACCCCGCCAACTCAGCCGATTCCCTCAATATCTCCGTCGACATCACCGACGCCAAGGGCGCGTCCATCCATCACTCGCAACACACGCTGAAACCGTGGCAGGGTCCTGCGGACATCTCCGCCTTCACCATCGACAAACCGCACTTATGGAGTCCCATCGACCCGCATCTCTACCAGTGCCGCGTCACGCTCCAGCCCGGAACTCCTGCCGAAACAATCTCGCAGGAGAACTTCGGTATCCGCCACACAGAGTGGGTCCAACACGGCCCGTTCAAGCTCAACGGCGAACGCCTCCTTCTACGCGGAACCCATCGCCACGAGGACCACGCCGGCTATGCCGCCGCCATACCCGACGAGATCCTCGATCAGGAGATGCAGCTCATCAAGGACATCGGCGCAAACTTCATCCGCCTCGCGCACTATCAGCAATCACGCCGCGTGCTTGAGCACTGCGACCGTCTGGGCATCCTCGTCTGGGAAGAGATTCCCTGGTGCCGCGGCGGCATCGGCGACGACACGTTCAAAGAGATGGGCCGCCGCACCCTCCGCAACATGATCGCGCAGCACTACAACCATCCCAGCATTCTTCTCTGGGGTCTCGGCAACGAAGACGACTGGCCCACCGAATATCCAAGCATCGACCAGCAGGCCATCCGCGCCTATCTCTCCGAGCTCAACACGCTGTCGCACGAACTCGACCCCTCGCGCCTCACCACCATCCGCCGCTGCGACTTCGCCCGCGACATCCCCGACGTCTACTCGCCCTCCATCTGGGCGGGCTGGTACAGCGGCACCTACCCGGAGTATCAAAAATCCCTCGAGACCCAGCGCGAACGCGTCAACCACATGTTCCACGCCGAGTGGGGAGCCGACAGCCATGCCGGCCGCCACTCCGAAAACCCAGACAAAGCTCTCGCGCAGATCGCGACCGGCCAAGGCACCGACGAGCGCGGCCTCGCCTACCTCAACACCGGCGGCCCCGCGCGCGTCTCTCGCGATGGCGACTGGTCCGAGACCTACGCCTGCAACCTCTTCGACTGGCACCTCAAAGTGCAGGAGACGCTCCCGTGGTTCACCGGCGCCGCCCAATGGGTCTTCAAGGACTTCACCACCCCCCTGCGCGTTGAAAACCCCGTCCCACGGGTCAACCAGAAAGGCCTCATCACCCGCGACATGCAGAAGAAGGAGGCCTACTACGTCTTCCAGTCCTACTGGACCGAGGCCCCCATGGCGCACATCTACGGCCACACCTGGCCGATCCGCTGGGGCTCCGAAGGCGAGCAGAAGATGGTCAAGGTCTACTCCAACTGCGACACCGCCGAACTCTTGATCAACGGAAAATCAATCGGCGTAAAACATCGCAACAGCCAGGACTTCCCTGCCGCCGGACTCCGCTGGATGACGCCATTCCTCACCGGAAAAAACACACTGCGCGTCGTCGCCACGAAAAACGGCAAAACCGTCACCGACGAAATCACCTTCCTCTATCAGACCGAAACCTGGGGACCACCCGCCGAATTGAAGCTAACCGAAAGATCCCGCACCACCATCGAAGGCAAGCCGACCGTCACAGTCGAAGCAAAACTCTACGACGCAAAGGGCATTCTCTGCCTCGACGCCCGCAACCGCGTCCGATTCACCATCGCAGGCGAAGGCACGCTCATTGACAACCTCGGCACTCCCACGGGCTCGCGCGTCGTCGAGCTCTACAACGGTCGCGCCGAAATCTCCCTCCTGACAAATAACAGCAGCTCCGCCGTCAGTGTCACCGCAGAAAAACTTAAACCGGCCTTCGTCACCGTCTAACCGCGGCGACGCGCAGGGTAGCCCCTCCTTCGTGGCCTCATGACGAAGGGTGGGTTATTCACTCGAAAGCGCGAACCGCCTTGCAAATTCCACTCGGCCCACATGCTAGCCTTGACCCACAGTGACCTATCTAGAGCAATCGCTGGAAAAACTGAAAGAGTTCGAAGGCTGCGTCCCCTGGATGTACCGAGATACCGTAGGCAAAGTAACCGTAGGCGTAGGCCTCATGCTGCCGAACCTCGAAGCCGCACAAAGCCTGCCGTTCGTCCTGAACAATCACGCCGCCACACCCGAAGAGATCGCCACCGAATACGCACGCGTCGATACTATGACCTTGGGCAAAGCAGCCGCCTTCTATAAAATCCCCGCCTCGCTCGAGCTCACCCAGCAAACCATCGACGCGAAGCTTCTCGCAGTCCTGGAAGATTTCGAAGCCAACCTCCGCGCCGAATTTCCCGCCTACGATACCTTCCCCGACGCCATAAAACTCGCCCTGCTCGACATGATCTACAACCTCGGCGCCGCAGGCCTCTTCAAAGGCTTCCCTCACCTCATCGCCGCGGTCCAAACCAGCAACTGGGCACAGGCCGCCGAGCATTGCACGCGCCGCGGACCCGCACCGGCCCGCAACAACTGGACAAAACAGCAGTTCCTCAGCGTTGTAAGCGCCATCAAAGCAGAAGCCGAAACCTGGCTGTCACGAATCTGGTCCCGCATACGTCATATATTCAGCAAACCCTTTGGCCCACCCCAATAGGCCCCGGCTCATGGTTTCGATATAGTTGGACTTTTGGCGCAAATCTTCTGGAGGACACCTCTTGGTGCAAGTAAGAAACAGAATCGCCGCACTCATCCTGTGCGCAATCACCTTCCTCGGCGCAGCAAAGGCCCAGGATCTCGCCAGCTTCGAAAAACGAACCACGGTCAAGGTCCTGCCCAACGGCCTCACCCTCATCGTCCTCGAGCGCCCCGAAGCCCCCGTCTTCAGCTTCTACACCCTCGTCGACGCCGGCTCAGCCGACGACCCTCAGGGAGCCAGCGGCCTCGCCCACATGTTCGAGCACATGGCCTTCAAGGGCTCCACCGAGATCGGCACCACCAACTACCCCGCCGAAAAAATCGCTCTCGCCAAAGTCGAATCCGCCTACGCCGCCTACGACGCCGAATACCGCAAGCGCGTAGGCCAGGACCCCGCCAAACTCGCCCAACTCCATAAAGCCTTCGAAGACGCACAGGCCGAAGCGCAGAAATTCGTCATCCCCAACCAGTTCTCTCTCATCGCCGAAGAGAACGGTGCCGTCGGCATCAACGCCTCCACCGAAGAAGACTCAACGCAATACTTCTGGTCGCATGCCCTCCAACCGCCTCGAACTCTGGGCCTACCTAGAAAGCCAGCGCATCGGCCACCCCGTCGAGCGCGAGTTCTACAAGGAGCGCAACGTAGTCCAGGAAGAGCGCCGCATGCGCGTCGACTCCTCGCCCACCGGCCGCATGGTCGAGCAGTTCCTCGCCTCCGCCTACGTTGCCCATCCTTACCGTCGTCCCGGCGTCGGCTGGGAGAGCGAAATCAGCCAGGTCTCCGCAACCGAAGCCACCGAATTCCACGAAAAGTATTACGTCCCTTCGAACATCGTCGTCGCCGTCGTAGGCGACCTCAAAGCCTCCGAGGCAATGCCCATCCTCGAGAAGTATTTCTCGCCCATCCCCGCTGGCCCCAAGCCCGAACCGATGACCACCGTCGAGCCCCCACAGGTCGCCGAGAAATTCGTCACCATCCGCGAAGCCACCCAGCCCTTCTACATCGAGGGCTACCACCGCCCCGACTACCGCGACCCCGACGACTCCGTCTACGACGCCATCAGCGACATCTTCTCTAACGGCCGCACCGCCCGCCTCTACCGCTCTCTCGTCCGCGACCAGCAGATCGCCGCCGAGGCCCAGGGCTTCAGCGGCTTTCCCGGCCAGAAATACCCCGGCCTCTTTGCCGTCTACGCCGTCCCGCTCCCCGGTCACACGCCTGACGAGATGCGCGCCTCCATCCACAAAGAACTCGACCGCCTCAGGAGCGAAGACGTCTCCGACGACGAACTCCAGCGCTTCAAAACCCGCGCCCGCGCCGACCTGCTCCGCGGCCTCGGCAACAACGAAGGCCTCGCCCACCAACTCGCCGAATACCAGACCCGCTACGGCGACTGGCGCGAGCTCTTCCGCCAGCTCAACAAAATCGACGCCGTCACCAAAGCCGACATCCGCCGCGTAGCCAACAAAATCTTCATCGACAGCAACCGCACCAGCGCGCGCATCGAGTTCGTCGCACCGAAACAAAAAGCCCCCGCAGCCGCCACATCCCAACAACCTGCCGCGTCGAACGACGGAGGTGCAAAATGAAAGGACCTTCGTCGATGCGCCTCGCAGCTTCTTGCCATAGCAGTCTGCACCACCTTTAGCGCCTTCGCGCAAACCGCCTCTCAAACTTCGACAGCCGCACAACCGTGGAACCAGATCCCCATCCCACCGCTCCACGCCTTCAAACCCCAGCAGCCCAAACGCATCGAACTCGCCAACGGCCTCGTCATCTTCCTCCAGGAAGACCACGAGCTCCCCTTCATCAACGGCACCATCCTCATCCGCGGAGGCAGCCGTGACGAGCCCGCCGCCAAAACCGGCCTCGTCTCCCTCTACGGCGACACCTGGCGCACCAGCGGCACCGCCACCATCGACGGCGACAAGCTCGACGACGTGCTCGAAGACAAAGCCGCCTCCATCGAAAGCTCCGGCGGCGGCGCCACAACCTCCATCAGCTGGTCCAGCCTCAAGGGCGACTTCGACTCCGTCTTCGCCCAAACCATCGACCTCCTGCTCCATCCCAACTTCAAAGCCGACAAGCTCCAGCTGGCAAAAGAGCAGGCCGAGACCGCCATCTCCCGCCGCAACGACGACGCCGCCGGCATCGCCAATCGCGAAGCCATCAAACTGGCCTACGGAGCCAACAGCCCCTACGCGCGCCAGCCCGAATACGCCACCGTCGACTCCATCACCCTCGACGATCTCAACGCATGGCACACAAAACCGTCGTCCCCAACAACATCCTCATCGCCGTCTCCGGAGACTTCGACTCCGCCGCCATGGAGCAAAAACTCCGCGCCGCCTTCGAGCCCCTTCCCCGCGGCGAAAAATTCCAATCCGTCAAAACCACCTTCACACCGCCAGCCAACAACGTGAATTTCGTCGAAAAATCCGACGTCAACCAGTCCAACGTCCTCATCGTAGGCCTCGGCACCGAGCGCTCCAACCCCGACTACTACGCCCTCAGCGTCATGAACGAGATCTTCTCCGGCGGCTTCGGCTCACGCGTCGTCCAGAACGTCCGCACCAAACTCGGCCTCGCCTACGCCGTCGGCGGCAGCTTCGGCGCCTCCTACGACCACCCCGGCGTCTTCTACGTCCAGGCCGCCACCAAGAGCCCCTCCACCGTCGCCGCCACGCAGGCCCTGCTAGCCGAGATCAACCGTCTCAAGACCGATCCACCAACTCCCGACGAGCTCGCCAAAGCAAAAGACCAGGTGCTCAACTCCTTCATCTTCCACTACGACTCGCCCGACAAGACCCTCAACGAGCAGGTCACCCTCGCCTTCTACGGCTACCCATCCGACTTCCTCGAAAAATACAAATCCGGCATAGAAAAAGTCACCGCCGCCGACGTCTCCCGCGTAGCCAACAAATACATCGACACCTCAAAACTAGCCATCGTCGTCGTCGGCAATCAAGTCCGAAATCCAACCGCCACTCGACCACCCTCGGCAAAGTCACCAACCTCGACATCACCATACCACCGCCTCCCGGCAAACCAAGCAATTAGGCACCTTTATTGGCGCGCTGGCTCAGCGATCTCCTTGAGATACGTGGCCGCCAGCGTTCCTTTACTCTTCGCAATCGGCAGAAGCGTCGGATAGAACTGGACAAACGTTGTGTCGACGGCTGCATGATCCTGATGGCAGCTATAGCAGTTCGCGCTCGTCGGAATCATTTTTGCAGTCTTGCTGTCACCGAAGCCGAAGAACGCCCATCCGCCGGGAAAGCGCGAATCCTTCACGTGGGCCTCCCGCCCCATCACGTCCGAGCTTTGATAATTGCCGCTCTGATTGATGGAGCCTTTGCCTTCGGCGCGCCGGCCTTCCAGCATGAACACTGTCTTGTCCGGCCATGTGCCCGTCTCCATGAAGACCTTGTAGGCCTCAGGGTTTACAAAGACGTTGTCGAACATATGATGCCCCATGTTCATCGCCGAAGGGCTGTAGCTCATATCGAACCCAGTAGTCAGATACACCCACTCGCGATAGTGCTCCGGCAGTTTCATCTGTCCGTCGGCCGCGTACTCCGGTACCTTGCCCGACGCCGAGTTCTCATATACCAGGACCAGAACGGGACGCGTCAGCAACACCAGAGCCATCAGAGCGAGAATCATTTTGGCTATCATGCTGGCAGTATCGCGCGACACCCATGCTTTGGCGATACCGCTCGCTGCATTTGTCTGGCGGTTCGCTGCATTCCTTGCCGCAACCCCCACGCCGTAGAATACGATTCTCGTTATGAAGACAGCCCGTAAACCCGCCGAGTCATCCCAGTGGTTGTGGAGCGCAGCTATCTGGTCTGCTGTCGGCTTATTCGATGCAACCCAGACCGTCTTTGTCATGCGTTCCGAAGGAATGCACCACGCCTGGGGGCGTCTCTTCTTTACTTCGATTGTTGAATGGTTGCCATGGGTGCTCGCTACGCCATTCGTGCTGGAGCTCGGACGCCGCTACCCTCCCGTCCGGGTGAAACCAATTACGACGTGGTTGAGACATCTTGGCGCATGCCTGACTATTGACCTTGCCTTCTCCCTCTGGGGCGCCACACTCGAAAAACTTCTGAATCCATGGGCTGCACCGCCCAGCTCCGAGACATTTCAGAAGATCGTCAACATGAAGTTCTACAACGGACTTCTCTCTTCCTTTATCCTCTACACCGCCATCTTGCTGGTCCGGCACATGCTCGACTCCCGTGCACGTCTGGCAATGCAGCAAACCGAGACCGCGCGCCTCAACGAGCAGCTCGTCAAGGCGCAGCTAAGCGCCCTTCGCCGCCAGATCGAGCCTCACTTCCTCTTCAACACACTCAACTCCATCGCCGGGCTGGTTCGCGAAAAGAGAAACGACGCAGCCGTTAAGCATGATCGTCGGGCTCAGCGATTTCATGCGCCGGCTCCTCGACGACTCCAACCGTCAGGAAGTACCGCTAGCCGAAGAACTCGAGTTCACGCAAAAGTATCTCGACATTCAGAAAGTCCGGCTCGTCGAGCGACTGCAATGCAGCGTCAACGTCCCCAGCGAACTCTTGACGGCACAGGTTCCTTTGCTCATCCTGCAGCCCATGGTCGAAAACGCCATCAAACACGGCATCGCAAAGCGCGATCAGGGAGGCGCCGTCCGCATCCTGGCCTCCCGTTCGAATGGCATGCTCACCCTCAGCGTCTACAACGACGGTCCCAGCCTCTCCGCTGCCACTGAAAAAATCCACTCCGGCGTCGGAATCTCGAATATCCGAACCCGCCTGCAAAGCCTCTACGGAGACTCCTTCGAACTCAACATGCACAACCAGGACCGCGGGGTGGAAGTCTCAGTCTCCATGCCCTTCAGGGAGTAGATTCTTGTGTCTTCAGCCGAGCCGGGCAAGATAACCACGATCATTGTTGACGACGAACCACTCGCGCGCAGCAACCTCACCGTTCTCCTTCGCCGCGATCCTTCCGTCGAAATTCTGGCCGAGTGCGGTTCGGGCGTAGAGGCGCCCGCAGCTCATCCGCGGCGCCAAACCGAACCTCCTCTTCCTCGACGTTCAGATGCCCGAATGCGACGGCTTCGACGTGCTTGAACTTCTCGGCCGCGATGTCCCCCCTGCCGTGGTCTTCGTCACCGCCTACGACCGCTACGCCCTGCGTGCCTTCGAGGCTGGAGCCCTCGATTATTTGCTAAAACCATTCGACGACACGAGGTTCGATCTCGCCCTCAGCCGCGCCCGGGAAAAAATTGCACTGGCAACTATCAGACCGGCAACACCGGAGCGTCTGGTCATCAAGAACGCAGGTCACGTCGCCTTCCTCAACATCTCCGAGATCGACTGGATCGAGGCAGCCGACTACTATGCATGCCTGCACGCAGGCCCGCGAACCCACATGTTGCGTCGCAGCATCTCCGAACTCGAGCAGGATCTCGACCCCGCCAGATTTTGCCGCATCCATCGCTCAACCATCGTCAACCTCGATCGCGTTCGCGGCCTCACGCTTAATCAGGACGGCGACTACGAGGTGCTCCTCGAAAACAAAACCAGCCTTCGCCTCAGCCGCAGCTACCGCAAGCAACTCCAGAGCCGCATGGGCCTTGCTACTCCTCATGCATGAACCTCACCCAAGACGATCCAGGACAAATCCAACTCAACCTCTATGCACCTCAATCCCGCAATCGAATCCGAATACCCCGCAATCATCAACCTCATCAATCACGCCTTTCGTGGCGCCGGCCCCGACGCGAGTTGGAACACCGAAGCTGTTTTCATCGAAGGACAACGCCTCAACGAATCCCTCCTCCGCGAAGAACTCGCCCACAAGCCCAGGGCCCACCTCCTCACCTACCGCGACGAACCAAACGGTCCGCTACTTGGAACCGTTCTGCTCGATCCGCAGCAGAGTGACGCCTGGTATCTGGGACTCCTTACCGTCCGCCCCGATCAACAACAGAGAAAGCTGGGCCGCAAGCTCCTCACCGCCGCAGAAGACTTCGTGAAACAACACGGTGGACGGCGGATTGAGATGACCGTCGTGAACGTCCGCGACACACTCATCGCCTGGTACCAGCGCAGAGGCTACGCCCTCACCGCAGAAACCCGCCCATTTCCCTATGGTGACGAACGCTTCGGCCGTCCACTCCGCCACGATCTCTATTTTGTTGTACTCAAGAAAGACATTTGATTGCTTGAGCCGTTGATCTGTTTGCAGTGCGTCTATAGCACGGCCGATCTCCGTCTCCATTCATGTAGACTTTTCTCACACCCGGAGACATATGCCCCGCCCCTTCCTCGCCACAGCTCTCTTCGCCCTTTCGCTCCCACTCGCCGCCCAAACCACCCTGCCACCAGCCGTCACGGCCGCACAAGCCGCCGTCAGCGCCCAGTCCATCCGCGCCTATGACAAATACCTCTCCGACGATCTCCTCGAAGGCCGCTATCCCGGCCAGCGCGGCGGCCAACTCGCCGCAAAGTTCATCGCCAGCCAGTTCGAAAGCTACGGCCTCAAGCCCGGCGGCGACAACGGTACCTACTTCCAGCAGGTCGACTTCACCAGCGTCAAAGCGGACCCCGTCAAAACCACCTTCACGCTCCTGCCAAAATCCGGCGCACCCATCAAGCTCAAATTCGCCGACGACTTCGTCGTCTTCAACGAGAAACTCACCCCGTCCGCCGTCCTCAATGCGCCGATCGTCTGGGTTGGTTACGGCATCACCGCGCCCGAGTTCCACTGGGACGACTACGCCAACATCGACGTCAAAGGCAAAATCATCCTCTGCCTCGTCAACGACCCGCCCTCCGACGATCCCACCTTCTTCGGCGGCAAAGCCCTCACCTACTACGGCCGCTGGACCTACAAGTTCGAGCAGGCCGCCCGCAAAGGAGCCATCGGCGCCCTCATCATTCACCGCACCGATCTCGCCGCCTACGGGTGGGACGTCGTCCGCAACTCGAACATCTCCGAAAAAACCTTCCTCGCGCACGATGAAAACCCAGCACTCGAAGCCGCCGCGTGGATCCAGCTCGAC
The DNA here is from genome assembly GCA_963746625.1 of uncultured Acidobacteriaceae bacterium. Taxonomy (GTDB): domain Bacteria; phylum Acidobacteriota; class Terriglobia; order Terriglobales; family Acidobacteriaceae; genus Edaphobacter. The sequence continues at coordinate 740,046 of CAVVBT010000008.1, read as the reverse complement.
GTAGCCAAACAGATCTTCGCCGCCAGCGGCACCGACTTCGATACAGAGTTCGCGGCAGCGGGCAAATCCGGCTTCAAATCCCGCGAGCTACCCATCAAGCTCGACGCCACCGTCGTCAGCACCGTCCGCAGCTTCCAATCCCCCAACGTCATCGGCATCCTCCCCGGCACTGAAAGCAGTGGTGCCCACAGCCCGGAAAAAGATCAGGCCGTTATCTACACCGCCCACTACGACCACCTCGGCATCAAGACCGACGCCAAGCCCGGTGAAGACAACATCTTCAACGGCGCAGGAGACAACGGCACAGGAACCGCCATGATTATGGAAATGGCCCGCGCCTTCACCACCGCGAAAGTCCAGCCGCCGCACTCCATCATCTTCGCCGCCGTCACCGCAGAAGAGCAGGGCCTGCTGGGATCTGCCTATCTCGCGCAACATCCTCCGGTCCCCATCGGCCAGCTGAATCTCGACCTAAACTTCGACGAGATCCTACCCTTCGGCCAGGGCGACCACCTCAACGCCGGAGGGGCCCGCCGCACCACCTTCTACCCAACCGTCGAAGCTGTCGCAAAACAGTTCGGCTACCTGCTGCCCGAGCCACGCCCCGACACCGGTGGGGGCTACTACCGCTCCGATCACTTCTCCTTCGCGCACGCCGGCGTCCCCGCCTTCTCCCTCGGTCAGGGCGGCATCTACAAAGGACACGACGAAGCCTGGTCCCGCGCCCAATCCATGGCCTACGGCAAAAACGACTACCACAACGTCTCCGACAACTTCCACGAAGACTGGGACTTCACCGGCAACGCTACCCTTTGCCGTCTCGGCATCGAATTGGGCTGGCTCTCCATCACTCAACCCCGCATCGAATGGAACCCCGGCGACGAATTCGAAGCCGCGCGAAAAGCAGCTCACTAACCACCATCAAAGTAATCCACAGCCCACAGCGCACCCTATCGCTTGAAGCACCCGCAGATAGCGTGCGTTTCCACAAGAAGCCCTTTATTTCCACAAAAATAGGCCGTTTAACACTCTTGCAATCTCCGCCAGCCGGAGTATCTTTCAATTCAACGGAGGAGCAATCCTCCAGTAGGAGAGAGTAGACAAGAGCCATCGGAGTGCCGGAAGCGGAACCCGCAAGGGGACCGAACAAGGAACTCCCGGAGTACCGGCAAAGGAACTCGCAAGGGAACCGGAGTCGAGACTTCGAAGAGGGACCGGAAAAGAAGCCCGCAAGGGAATCGGACACGAGACCTCGAAGAGGAACGAAGAAGAGACTCGCAAGGGAATCGGACACGAGCCTCACGCAGCACTCAGGCAACTGGCTGCAGCGGGATGGAACTAAAAAGCTCTTGCAGCGAAGGAATGACGGGGTACGGGAAACGCGGGTTCGCCCGTAGGTCCCGAATAGCCTCGACGTGACATCAGCTGTGATCTGGAAACCGAACCAGGTCTTCGAAAAATCGGAAAGCAGGGGCGGTCTTTCGCAAGAGAGATCGCCCCTTTGCTTTGCAACCGCGCTTCATTGGAAAGCGAATGATGCGACGCCAGATTTGACCTGCATCCTCCCCATCACCGCCGATGCCGGCATCGCAGGTTAAGTACAATTCAGGCCATGGCTATGCTCTTGTTGCGTCAGATTCTCCATGCCTATGTAGAGGGCGGCCCGATGGGAGTCTGGACTGCCGCCTGCAGCAAGGCGGGGCAGATTCTGCGTCGATCTAATGGACGCTCGAATGGAAGGTCCGCAGTGGGCAGTGCGGCGGGACCGGCTGATAATACTGGGACGCTGCGCGATGGGGCAGCGCCCGGTCCGCATCCCTTCGACCTGATGCACGGTACGGACACGAGTGGATTGATTGGCGGACAAGAGCTCTCTTCGGGCAGATGGAATGATCTATGGAACACCGCCTACTACGGCATCTCGCCTTCGGGGCTTACCCAGATGCTGCAGGCGCTCGATCTCGATTGGCCACGGTTCACATTTGTTGACCTCGGTTCGGGTAAGGGCAGAGCACTCTTGCTCGCTTCACGTTTTCCGTTTCGCCGGATTGTGGGTGTAGAGATCTCGCCCGACCTGACCAACGTGGCAGCAACCAATATTGAGCGGTTTTCAGCGCCGTGGCAGACCTGCCACGAAATTGAGCCGCGGGTAGGAGATGCCGCCGAGTTTGCCTATCCCTCCGGGCCTCTCGTCGTGTTTCTATACCAGCCGTTTCTTTCGCCGGTTCTGAAGAAGTGTCTGAAAAATCTCGCACGAAGCCTGGAAGCGGAGCCTCGCGAGCTCTACGTCATGTATGTGAATCCGGTGTACGAACGATTGCTGCAGGCCGAACCTCGGTTGGAGCGGCATTGGGAACGGAGTTTTGCATTTTCGGAGGAAGACTTGCGCGCAGACCGGCTCGGGGCGACCGGGGATCGGGTCGTCGTATATCGCTCTTTGCCGTGATGGCGGTCCTTTTCCTTAGCGTTTCTTGAGCGCCTCGAGTTCGTCGAGCGTGCGCGGCCAGTCGGAACCCAGCAAGCGGGAGAGGCTGCGGTCGGCGAGGATTTTTCCGTTGGTCTGGCATTGCGGACAGTAGTTGGTCTCGTTGTCGGCATAACGGATGCGCTGGATGGGGGTGCCGCAGGTTCGACAGGGCTCGTTAAAGCGGCCATGGACTGCCATGTCTTTGCGGAATGCGGTTACCTTTTCCGGAAACGCGTGGGTGGCTTCGGCATTCAGGCGGTCGATCCAGAGTTGGAGTGTAACGCGGGTGGCGTTGTAGAGGCGCTGCCACTGCTCTTCGGTGAGTTTGTGGGTAAGGAGAATGGGCGAGAGTTGTGCGGCATGGAGAATCTCATCAGAATAAGCGTTGCCAATGCCAGAGAGGATACGTGGGTCGGTAAGGGCTCGCTTGAGCGTGCGGTTTTCGGCTGTCAGCGCCGTGCGGAAATCTGCAAGAGTGGCCGAGAAGACATCAATCCCGCCAGGATCGATCTCTTTAGCAGCGGCTTCATTGACGAAGAGATGCAGGGCGGCGCGTCGTTTGGAGCCGGCTTCGGTCAGGACGAGGGAGCCGTTGGGAAAGTCGAAGGCAGCGAGGTTGTTGCGGCCGCCAAGTTTAGCTCCGAGCGGACGCCAGTGGAGGCGGCCGGCGATCATGAGGTGCAGAACCAGCCAGAGGCCGTTATCGAACTCGATTGCGATGCGCTTGCCAATGCGATGGAGGGAACGGACCGCTTGGCCTTCGATGTCTTCGATACGCGGGTGAACGGTGCGGAGGAGGAAGGGACTCGCGATGCGGATGTTGGTAAGGGGTCGGCCTACGATGAGGGGTTCGAGAGCCGAGAGGTAGGCGCTGATGTCGGGCAGTTCTGGCATGGCTCAATCAACTCTCAGTTATCACGCGAAGTACCTTCGCTTGTCGATAAGAAGGTAAAGCTTGAGCCGGGTAGACGCCCCTTCTGTGACATCCATGTTCGATATTGTAAGAGGTTGCCCTTCGTTACCGATTGGAAAGAGTGCGCCGGTCCATTGTGCATGAGCATCATTTGTTTCCGAGATTTTCGAGAACGGCACGCGCCTGCGGATAATTTGGGGCGATACGCAACGCCAGTTCGGCTTCGGAACGGGCCTCGTCGTAGTGGTTGGCTGCGCCCAGCGCGTTGGCCAGGTTGGTATGGTACTCAGGGTCCTGCGGCGAGATGCCGACGGCAAGCTTGTATTGAGCGATCGCTGAGGCGTAGTCGCCTTGCTCGCCATAGACGCCGCCGAGATTGTTATGCACCGATGCGTTGAAGCTGTCTTGGTCGGGATGTGCAACCAGAGCTTTGGTGAACCATTCGACGGCTTTGTTTAGATCGTGATGGTGTTGCCAGGCGACGATGCCCAGTGTGGAGAGGACGTTTTCGTTGTCTGGTTGCGCTACAACGGCTTTGTCGAGGAGCGGTTCGGCTTCGTCCCAACGGCCCGCGCGGACGAGGATGAGCCCTTCTTCGGTGTCGATTTCAGGGTCTGTAGGCGCGATCTCTCGGGCGCTAGCGAGCATCTCGAGGGCTCGCTGATTATCGGACCGGTCGGCGTAGAGCGAAGCGAGGCCTTTATAGGCTGCGACGAGATCGAGCCTGTCTTGCGGGGTCTCCTGTTTAGCGAGAGAGATCGCCTGTAGGTAGTTTTCCTCCGCTTCTGCTGAGCCGGGCGATTCGTCGCTCTGCGTGCTCGCTACCATCATGCGCACAAATGGAGCGTCGGGTGAGCGGAGCAGGGTCTCGGTGAAGAGTGTCTTGTCGTCTTTCCAGTCGGGGTTGCGCTGAATGGTAGCGACGGCGAAGGTGGAGACGGCGATGACGAGAAGCGATATGGCTGCGGGCTTGCGAGATTTCTCCGGGGCGAGACCGATGAGGCGCGTTGCGACGAGAGTGACGAGAAGACAGAAGCCGATAGACGGGAGATAGAGATACCGCTCGGCAAAGACGTTGCGGCCGACGCCGTAGATATTCATCGCGGGGAGCAGTGTGATGCAGACCCAGAGCGCGGCCAATGCTAGGAGTGGGGCTCGGCGAACGAGGCAGACAAGGCCGGCGATGGCGCCGAGAACGAAGACGATGGCTGCGAGAGCGCGCAGGTCGGTGAGCGAGCGGATGGGAGAGAAGACGTGGTAGGCGTTGAATCGGAAGGGCCACGCCAGCTTCTGCCAATAGGACAGCATCAGGTGCGAGGTGGTGAGTAGAAACTGGAGGGGGTTCAGGGCCCAGTCGCGCGCGCCCGTTGCCATTCCGCCGAGGGCACTAAAGCGGACGATGACGTATAACGCAAGGACGGCCCAATAGGCTGCGCTTTCTTTGAGCGCCGCGCGGATAGTGTTTTTTTCTGCGATCAGAACGTAAACGAAAACGAGAATGGGGAAAACTGCTGCGGTTTCTTTCCAGAGAAGCGAGATGGCGTAGGCCGCGAGCGAGAGACCCGGTAGGAGCCAGGAGGGTTTGCGAGGTTGTTCGATTCTGCGGGGGACGAGGAACAGGGCAAAAGCGATGAGAAGAAAGAGGGTGCAGCCGAGATCGGGCGAGGCAGCGATCCAGTCGACGGCTTCGGTGTGGATGGGGTACACGGCGAAGAGCGATGCGGCGGCGAAGGCGGAGAAAGTGCTTCGGGTCAGGAGCCAGAAGACCGCGAAGGCTGCGAGGACGCAGGCGATCGCGAGCAGCAGATTGCAGAGGTGAAATGCTGCTGGGCTGAATCCGAAGATCCCGGCGACGATGCGATAAGTGAGCATCTGAAGCGGGCGATAAGTCCGGTTTTGCACTCCGGAGTCCTGATGGGCGAAGCGAATGTCGGAGGAGAAGATCTGGGCCAGCGGAGCGGTTGGCTTGAGGGTGGGGTTCATGACGATCTGCTGGTGATCATCCCAGACGAAGCCGTTGGAGAGGCTGTTGTAGTAGGCGATGAAGACGAGGGCTGCGAGTGCGCAGATTGCCAGCACCAGGGGCAGCGAGGTGGAGGCGCCCGATTTAGGAGGAGGATTTTTCTTATTCCGCTTGGCCGACGGCATCGGCTTCAATGGTACCAACCTGGTTGGGTTCTGATGAAAGGCAAATATGCTGGGTTCTTCCACCTGAGCTTAAGCGCCTATAAGTTCGAACCGAAAGCCAGCAAACGGCCATCGCAATCCTTCACTACAAACTCCCGCGACTGCCAAGGCATGTTGCCAAGCTCCCGCACGAACTCCAACCCCTTCGCTGCGAACTCAGCATAAAGCGCGTCCGCATCTTCGACGAAGATATAGGCATCGAGCAGTTCGTCCTCATATTTGTCCGGATTAGCTGTGGGCGGCTCGGCGCAGCGAAAGTGAATCGCGTGCTGATCCCGCGCTACGATGGCGTAGACTGGCGGATCCTGCCACGTCCCCAGACACTCGAAGCCAAGCTTGTCTCGGTAATAAGCAAGCGTTTTGGCGAAATCCGTGGTGAAGAACAGCGGCGCAATCTGACGAATCATTTCCGGAAATTCTACAGCAGCCTTGCACGACTATTCCCCAACCAGTGTGGCCACTTCCCGTTGGTCAGCAGTTCTTGTTGCGACTCTTCTGCGTGGCCTTTTGCGCGGCGACCCAGCCGGGCTTGGTGACTTGGCGAGCGCGGCCCAAGGCAAGTGCGCCTTCGGGAACGTCTTCGGTGATGCTGCTGCCGGCGGCAACGTAGGAGCCGGCGCCGATATTGATAGGCGCGACGAGGGTGGCATCTGAGCCGACGAACGCTCCGTCGCCAATGGTAGTGAGGTGTTTGTGCTCGCCATCGTAGTTGCAGGTAATGGCTCCAGCGCCGATGTTGACGTTGGCTCCGATGACAGTATCGCCGAGGTAGTTCAGGTGATTGGCCTTGGAGCCTTTGCCTAGCGTCGCTTTCTTCGTTTCGACGAAGTTGCCGACGTGGGCGCCTTCGCCAATGCGGCTCTCGGGGCGGAGATGGGCGTAGGGGCCGAGGATAGCGTTGTCGGCTACTTCGGCGGTGTCGAGGATGCAGCCGTTGCGGACGAGGACGCCGTTGCCGATGGTGGAATTTTGAATGACGGAGTAGGAGCGGATACGGGAGTCAGTGCCGATGCGCGTGTTGCCAAGGAGTTGGACGTAGGGCTCGATAACAGTGTCGGAGCCGACACTGACCTCGGCGTCGATGATGCAAGTTTCGGGCAGGAAGATGGTGACGCCGTTGGCCATGAGGCGGCGGGCGGTAGCGCGGCGCATGGCGGCGTCGAGATGCATCATCTCGGCAATAGTGTTGGCTCCGAGGACTTCGTCGACGCTGGCGGCCTGGATCGCGACGACGCGCTTGCCTTCGGCGACGAGCATGGCGGCGACGTCGGTAAGGTAAAACTCGCCGTGAGCGTTGTTCGTGTCGAGGGCATCGAGCTTCGCGAAGAGATCGCGGGTCTCGAAGCAGTAGATGCCAGAGTTTATCTCTGGTGTTGCGAGCTGGTCAGGCGTGAGGGATTTCTGTTCGACGATGGCGGTGACTTCTGGGCCGTTTTCGCTGGCACGGAGTACGCGACCATAGCCGGTGGGGTCTGGCGGCACGGCGGTGAGGATGGTCATGGCGGCGCGCTCGCGGAGGTGTAGGTCGCGGACGGCGGTGATTGTTTCGGGACGGATCAGTGGCACGTCTCCCGAGAGAACGAGAAGATGTTTGGGGAGCGGTGCCCCGGAGAGTTCGAAGTCGGCCTTGAGCATCTGCATGGCGTGGCCGGTGCCGCGCTGCTCGGGCTGGAGAACGAACTGGACGCCCGTCGACGCGACGGCGGCGCGGACCCGGTCGGACTCGTGGCCGATGATGCAGAAGATGTGGTCGGCAGCGACGACAGTTTTGGCGGCGGCGATGACATGGAGCAGCAGAGAGCGCCCGCCGATCTCGTGGAGAACCTTAGGACGTCTGCTCTTGAGCCGCGTGCCTTTGCCGGCGGCCATGATGGCGATGGCGAAACTGTTCGTGTTCATACAGGGATATCGTCTCATGGCTGCGCAGCGCAGGGGATGGCACGAAGGGAGCAGGTTTTGGGGAGTCGATGGCGGGTCGCGCCCTCGTACCAGCTTGTAACGGATACAGCGTGCTGTCCGAAGCATCGGTTCGGGCTGGATTTGCCGTCATATAGGCAAATGCGCTGTAGAGTGAGAAGGGAGAAACATCCCTCGGCCCTCCATCACCGATAACGGAGCAATCGCCTGATGCCCGACAGCCGCGCGGAAACAAACTGGAAGCAGATCACCCTCTTCCTCCTCACCCTTGGCGTCTTCATCCTCTGCGCTCTCGTGCTCCAGCCCTTCTTCGTCGGCATCGTCGGAGCCATCGTCCTCGCCGTCATCACCCAACGCCCCTATGACTGGCTCGGCGCCAAAATCAAAAACCCATCCCTCCGCGCCACCATCGCGCTCATCGTGATCATCCTCGCACTCATCATTCCCACCGTCTTCCTTGCGCGAAAACTGGGCGGACAAGCGCTTGCCACCATCAACGCCTTCCGCCACGGGGCCCATCAGGACAAAATCAGCAACTTCATCGCCAACCGCCCCGCGCTCGCCCAACGCATCGAAGACTTCATCAACTCCATCGACATCAACAACGCCGCCCGCAGCACCGCAGCCTACGTTGGAGGCAACCTCGCCGGCTTCCTCCGGCAGACTCCGTCCACCTCATCACCCAGCTGGTCGTCATGCTCTTCCTCCTCTTCTTCCTCCTCCGCGACCGCGCGCTCGCTCTCGCCTCCCTGCGCGCACTACTCCCCCTTCGCGACGACGAGACCGACGAACTCCTCCACCGCCTCGGCGACACCATCCTCGCCACCGCACTCGGACGCCTCACGATCGCCGCTGTTCAAGGTGTCCTTGCCGGTCTCGCCTTCTGGGTCCTCGGCGTCCCCAACGTTATCCTCTGGTCCTTCACCCTCACAGCCTGCGCCATGATCCCCGCATTCGGCTCCTTCCTCGTCTGGGGACCAGTCGCCGTCTACCTCGGCCTCACCGGCCACTGGGGCAAAGCCGCTCTCCTCGTCATCTGGGGAGGCTTAATCGTCAGCACCATCGACAACATCCTCTACCCCATCCTCGTCGGCTCACACCTCCGAGCCCATACCACCACCATCCTGCTCTCCATCCTCGGAGGCATCGCCCTCTTCGGCCCCCTCGGCATCGTCCTCGGCCCCGTCCTCTTCACCCTGGCCGAAACTCTCCTCGACATCTGGCACACCCGAACCACCGCAACCTGATCCGTCTCAGGGACGCCCCACCGGACCAGGCGGCCCCAGAATATGGATCGTATGCAGCCAGGTCTCCGCCAGCGCAGGCCAATGAGAGACAGGCAACTCCGTGGGACGCATCCCAAACCCATGGCCGCCCTGCGTAAACACATGCAGTTCCGCAGGAATCTTCGCATCCTTCAGCGCCTGAAAATAAACAAGCGAGCTCTCCACATGCGCCGCGTAATCGTTCTCCGCCTGCAACAGAAAGGTCGGTGGAATCTGCGGAGTCGGCGCAACCGCGGGATTCACCTTGCCATCAGCCCCGCTCGTCCAGCCTGGATAAATGATCATCTGAAAGTCCGGCCGGGCATCGATCGTCGACACCGGAACATTCTTTCCCTGAAAATCAGGATGTGTACTAAGTGCCGCAGCCAGATGCGCGCCCGCCGAGAAGCCGATCACCCCAATACGCTTCGGATCAATGTGCCACTCAGCCGCATGAGCCCGCGTCAAACGCATCGCCTGCTGCGCATCCTCCAGGTCCTCAACATTCTCGGGATAGCGGCCCTCCTCCGGAACCCGATACTTCACCAGCACGCAAGTCATGCCGAGCGAGTTGAGCCAATCGCACACCTCAGTCCCCTCGATGTTGTAGGCAAGCCGAATATAAGCGCCGCCCGGAAAGACCAGCGCCGCAGCGCCGGTATTCTTCGCCGGATCAGGCGAATAAACCGTCAGGCTCGGCTTGCTGACATTTGTAACGCGAACCGTAACCTTGCCCGAAACAATGCGATTCGCATCGGTAGTAGGGTCGATCTCGGGTCCAGTGACCTTCGAAGGCTCAGGGTTGCCATTCGGCCAAAGCAGCAACGTTTGTTGTTGAGCCGATGCAGACGAGACAAGCAGAACAACGAGCAGAATTGCGGAAATTCGCATGAATCATCCTAGAGCAAAACTCGGCGAAGAAAAAAGCCCGTCACTTGATATCACGCCAATTCTGCCCAAGGCCGGCCTCAGCGACGATCGGAATGGAAAACTCCGCGACATGTTCCATCTCATGCTTCACCAGCTCCTGTAGTTCTTCCGCCTCCTCGGGAACAACGTCGAAGAGCAACTCGTCGTGAACCTGAAGCGTCATCTGCGACTTGAGTTTGCGCTCGCGGATAAGCCGATCGATCCTCAGCATCGCCAGTTTGATCAGGTCTGCCGCCGTTCCCTGCAGCGGAGTATTGATCGCCGTCCGCTCCGCAAAACCACGCATGTTGGGATTGCGCGACTGAATATCCGGGATCGGCCGAACGCGCCCAAAGTAGGTTCTGACGGACTGCTCGCGCCGCACAGTCTCCAGCGTCTCCTCAATAAATCGCTGCACACCCTTGTACCTTTCGAAGTATCGTTCAATGTACTCACGAGCTGTCTTCTGATCGATGCCAAGCTGCGCAGCCAGACCAAACGGACTAATCCCATAAACAATCCCGAAGTTCACGGCCTTCGCGCGATTACGCGTCTCCTTATCCATCGTCGCCGCATCCACTCCAAAGACCTCACTAGCAGTCAACGTATGAATGTCCTTGCCCGTCCGGTAAGCATCGAGCAGCAACGGATCCTGCGAGAAGTGCGCCATCAATCGCAGCTCGATCTGCGAATAGTCAGCCGACATCAGCATATTCCCCGGCGCAGCAATAAACGCCGCACGAATCTCACGTCCAACAGCCGTCCGCACCGGAATATTCTGCAGATTAGGATTCGTGCTCGAAAGCCGCCCCGTCGCCGTTCCCACCTGGTTGAAGGTCGTATGCACCCGCCCTTGCGCATCCGCCAGCGCCGGCAACGATCGAGGTAAGTCGACTTCAGCTTCTGCAACTGCCGATGCTCGATCACCAGCGCCGCGATCGAATGATTTTCAGCCAGTTCCTCCAGCACATCCTGCGCAGTCGAAACCACCTTTCCCTTGCCATACTTCATCGGCTTGGGCAGCAGCATCTTGTTGAACAGAACATCCCCAAGCTGTTTCGGCGAATTGATATTGAACCGATGGCCGGAGTCCTTATAAATCCGCTCCGCCAGATCGTCGATCTCAACCGCCAGCCGAGTCGACATCCCACGCAAAAACTCCGGATCAATCCGCACGCCAACTTGTTCCATGCGCAACAACACAGGAACCAGCGGTTTATCGATCGTCTCGTAAACATTAAGCAGCGCAGATTCGCCCGCACTCGAAGAACCAGCACTCGCAGGAACTGCAAACAACATCTCCGGCGTCATCGCACCGCCGAGCGAAGGATCATCAGCAGGAATATGATGCTCAATCGGCCCAGACTCAGCGATCTGCTTGCCAATCGCCGCAGCAAGCCGGACAATGGCCGCCGCTGCTTCCGGCAAACGCTTCGGATCGGCAGGATTCACCTTCGTAAGCTGATGCACCAGCGCACGACTCGTCGTGCGGGCAGCAATATCAGGCAGTGTGTGCGAACCATGCGTCGGATTTACCAGATAGCTCAGCAGCATCACATCATCCCGAACACCCTCCAGAGCGGCCTCATGCGGCGCCAGGGCCCGCAGAATTGCCTTCAAATCGTGCACGTCCTTAGGAAGTTTCGCGTCTGCCAGCGCCTCCCTAACCCCGGGCGAATCCAACGACACCTCAATCGCAAAGTTGTCGTTCACTGCAAGCGCAAGCCGCCTCGCCGGATCTTCCGTCACATTCGACACAATGACCGCATGACTCGGCACCGCAGACTCGGCCACTCCAAAAAGAGACATGTTCTCCGCCGGCGCCGGCTCAGGCTCACCGCCCTCCTCTGACGGCTCAGCGGCAGTCTCCTCTGCAATCGCACGAGCATCTTCAAAGATCGCAATAGCCAGCCCGCGCACGCGATTCGTCTCCGGATCAACAGTGCGCGCCTCACTCAGAAGCTGTCCGATCTCGCTCGCCGTCGGCTTGAGGTTGTAATCGATGACTGTGTTATCCACCGCAGGAGCAAGCTCCTTCAGCAAAGTCGTAAACTCCAGCTCCGCGAAGAGCTGTCGGCAAGCCGCATTGTCCACCGGCTGCGTCCGCATGGCCTCCAGCGAGTACTCAATCGGCACACTCGTGTGAATCGTCACGAGTTCCTTCGACAGCAGAATATTTTCGCGATTATTCTGCAACGACTCCCGATAGGTCTTGCGTTTCACCTGCTCCGGATGGCTCGCAGCCGCATCAAGCGCCGCCTCCACACTGCCGAATTGCTGAATCAGCTCAACCGATCCCTTGTCCCCAATCCCCGGAGCGCCCGGAATATTATCGACCGAGTCCCCCCGCAGCGCCATCACATCCACCACACGCTCAGGCGGCACGCCCAGTACCGCCTCCACACCTGCCGGATCCAAAATCAGGTTGTCCTTCGTAGGATTCAGAATAGAAACATTCTTATTGACCAGCTGCATCATGTCCTTGTCCGACGACACGACATAAACATGATGGCCAAGCGCGGCCAGCTTGCACGACAACGTCCCAATCACGTCATCGGCCTCGAACCCCTCGTAGTAGAGAATCGGAATCCGAAACGCCTCCAGCGCCCGCCGGATGTACGGCTGCTGCTGAATCAGGTCCGGAGGCGTCTCCGTCCGATTCGCTTTATACCCGCCATACTCCACCGTCTCAAACTGCTGCGTCTTGATATTGAACTTCTGCACATCCTTCAATTGCGTAGCCAGCTCATTGCGATGCACCGGCGCGCCCACGTCATACACCGCCGCCAGGTACTGTGGCGCGAAGTCCTTGCGCAGCTTGTTAATCATGTTCACAAACACATAAGTCGCAGCCGTAGGAATCCCTGTCCGCGTAGACATTGGCCGTTGCCGCTGCATTGCGTGATAAGCCCGAAAGATAAAGGCCATGCTGTCGAGCAGATAGATCGGCGGTTTTGTTTCGGACCCAGTGGGTTGAGCAGGTACTTTAGCCATAACCTTTTGATGGTAGCGCGTTGTAACCAGATGGGAGCTAGGAGCTATAAGAGCAGCATGCAGTCGCCATAGCTGAAGAACCGGTAACGTTCACGAACTGCATGTGCATAGGCGGCGAGCACCGCTTCCCTGCCAGCGAAGGCGCTGACGAGCATCAGCAGCGTGGACTTGGGGAGATGAAAGTTTGTCAGAAGACCGCTCACAATCTGAAATTTGTAACCGGGACTTATAAAAATACTTGTCTGGCCGGAGTGCGGCTTCAGGGGATTTCCCTGAGCGGTCGCCGCGCAATGTTCCAGCGTCCGCGTCGTAGTTGTGCCGGCAGCAATAATGCGATTCCCCGCTTGCAGCGCGGAGTTTATCGCTTCGGCGGTGGCAGCGGGGAGAGTGTAGTGTTCGGCGTGGAGATGGATGTCCTCTACGTTTTCCGCGCGAACTGGTTGGAAGGTGCCCAGGCCGACATGAAGTGTAATCGTCTCAACTCGAACTCCTATATCTCTGATTTCCTTGAGAATCTCCGGGGTGAAATGGAGGCCCGCGGTGGGCGCGGCGGCACTGCCGGGTTGATGAGAGAAGACGGTTTGATAGCGGTCGCGGTCTTCGATGGTGTCGTGCCGGTGGATATACGGGGGGAGTGGCATGTGGCCTATTTTGTTGAGGATGGCGTGGAAATCTGCCACGGGTTGAAAGCGTAGCGTGCGTTCGCCGAACTCTCCTGCCGCGATTATCTCCGCCTCCAGCAAGGGTTTAGGGTCACCTTCCGCCCGGAAGTGGAGGTGTTCGCCGGGTTGGACTTTCTTACTGGGCCGAACCAGTGCGGTCCAATCGTTTTCGCTAATCTGTTGCGTTAGAAGGACTTCGATTCGTCCTGACGGCTCGGGAGAGTTGTGCTGCGTGTGGAGACCGGCGCGGGTGGCGTAGAGGCGGGCGGGGATGACGCGGCTGTCGTTGAGGATCAGGAGGTCGCCAGGTTGCAGAAAATGGGGGAGATTTCGAAAAAAATTGTCCTCGTAGGCTCCGGTGGCGCGGTCGACGACGAGCATGCGGCTGGAGCCGCGAATCGCCGGTGGGGACTGGGCGATCAGCTCTTCGGGCAGGTCGAAATTGAAGTCGGATACGCGCAAATCAGGTCAAAAATGCGTGGTAACTTGTGGTGTTTTGGATGGTAAATCGTGGTGAAGTTGTGGTGTTTTGCGTGGTGATTTTCAGCCGCCTGAAAATCTTTCACTTCTCTCAATTATTTTTTCACCGATTGAGCCAGTTCGACAGAGCGGTCGAGCGCAGTCTGGACCGAGGGAAGGTCGGCAGGAGCAGGAACGGTCCAGGCGATCGTGACCCGCGAAAAGGGTTTGGGGATCAGGAAGCGGTCCCACGAGCGAAGCTGCCATGCCCGGTGGGGATGGACGTAACAGGTGCGGACGGTGGTGTTGACGAGTTGGGCGAGTTGGGCCGCTCCAGGCTTCGCGACCATCGCGGGGCCGCGAGGTCCATCGGCAGTGAAAGCACAGTAGTGGCCCGAGAGGTAAGCGCGCTGCATATTGCGCAGGCCGGGAGCTCCGTCGCGCGAACTCGAACCACGAATGGCGACATAACCGAGCCGCTCGACCGTTCGTGCGATGAGCTCTCCATCGAAGCTTCGGCTGATCAGGATGGTGAGGCCATATTTGCGGAAACGCCACGCTCCGGCGAGCAGGCAGCGGTGCCAGAAGGCGTAGACTGCCGGGGGTGGCGAGTCGTAGCCGGGAGTTGCGCCGGATTCGCACACATCTTCGTATCGCAGCGTCATGCCGAGGCAGCGGATGATCAGGCTCGCAAGGACGCGGCACGATAGCGAGAGTTATTCGCTGCTTCAGGTTGTAGGCGGAAGCCACTGTTTGAGTTTACCCTTGCGGTTCGATTGTCGAAGGAGTCTATTCTCGAAGCTGATGCAGACCTTTCCGATCCATCCTTCGGCCGTCATCGCGGCGCTGCTGACGCTCTTTCCGTTTCTGGTGGCGGCGTTCTGGCCGCGCGTCGTGCAGGCTGAACCGCGCTTTCATCCGGCTGTTCGCATCATTCGACCCGCGGTGCTGTGCGTCCCCTATGTGCTGGTTGCGACATCGTATGGGCAGTTCCGGTGGGGTTGGTTTGCGCTTTACCTTCTACTGCCCGTGGCGATCAGTTGGCTGCTTCATCTGGCCAGTCTTGCGGACCCGGAACAGCGCGGCGACTGGCGCGACTTTCTTGTACTCGTAGTCATTGGTCTCGCGGTCGACCTGCGATGGTTTGAGCCGGCGTGGCCGCCTCATCTTGCCGTGTTCAACAAGATGCTGCTGCTCGATGCCGGTCTCTATGGATTTCTTGCGATCCGCCGGTTGCAGGGTGTGGGGTTCGATCTGCGCCTTCGCGCCGCCGACGTCCGAATCGGCCTGCGTGAGTTGGCCATGTATGCTCCGGTTGCGATCGTCGCTTGGCCTCGCGATGGGGTTTCTGCATTTTCATGCGGAACTTCCCTCGATCGTCGCGCGCGGTAATGGCGTGGGTGTTTACGTTTTTCTTTATCGCGGTGCCGGAGGAGGTCTTCTTCCGCGGGTGGATGCAGAACCTGCTGGAGCGGCGGTTGGGGCCACGCTGGGCGTTGATAACAACAGCAATTCTGTTCGGCCTTTCGCACTTCAACAAGCGCGCTGCTCACTTCAACTGGCAATATGTAGTGTTGGCCGCGCTGGCGGGGATCTTTTATGGACGTGCATGGCGTCAGGAGCGCCGCGTAGGAGCTTCGGCGGTGACCCATGCGACGGTCGATACGCTCTGGTCGCTGTGGCTTCGTTGATCGCGATTGTTTTCGAAGCTGATCGGGCGATCGTGCCGGTGCTGATGGTAGCGGAGATAACCCAGGCCGACGCGCATGTGGCGATGCATGGCCGTGGGGACTGTGATGGCGACACAGAGCCCCATGATTCCGTGAGCTAGTCCGAGCGAGTAAATGTTGCGGTAGCGGAGAAAGAGGAGGCACGATATCGCTCCCCAGATAACTGTGATGGGAGTCAAAACGGGATTGGGCAGGTGTGCGATGGCAAAGATTGCGGTGGCTACGATGACCGCCAGCGCTTTGCCGGGCAACAGACGCAACAGGCGTAACAGGAAATAGCTCTGCAGAATGAACTGCTGCATGAGCGCCCAGACGATGTAGCCTCCCGCGTGCAAGGGCAGCGGCGTGTTGCCGTGGAGCGGATGTAGCCTGCCGGTTCTCCAGGCGAGGAAGACGGCGAGCCCGGAGAGCAATATCGCAACACCGGGGATCCAGAGCGAAGCAACCAGGCCTTTGCGGCCCATTCCCAACTCGCTCCATTGGTCGCGGCGCGCCCAGGAGGTTCCGGCGATCCACGCAAAGGCGAGCCAATAGAGCGCCCTCTGGGTGGGATTTGCGGTCCAGATGGTCGCCATGACGAGGCCATAGCCTACGGCGAGTTCCAGCAGATCGCGCCGCCTGGTGTCTTTTTGGTTTGCGTTGGCAGGTTCCGCTGCTGTTGTTCCCGTTGCCAATTGTGAGCCCTCAGTTTCCCGTTCTGTAGGTATATATACGAGCGAGCGGCTATTGGGTATGCAAACGGAGCAACCTGCCTGCCCACATTTACGATTTCTTGATGTCGTATATGGTTTGCTTAATGACTCTTGCGCGAGGTTCCGTCATGCGATTCTTCCTGAAACCGCGTCTCTCTCTTGTTTTTTTGGTAACCGTGTCGCTCGTCAACGCTGCAACCGCCGAGACGAAACCCGCTTCGCACGAAGAAGTGGAGGAGTTGCGGCAGACGGTACGCGAGTTGGCGACGAGGGTGAGTGCGCTGGAAGAGGAGTTGAACAAGCAGAAATCCGCTGCGGTGATAGATACGGCCACGCTAAAGCCGGCTGTCCTCACCTTGCCGGCGGCTAGTATTCGAAGCAGCGTGGAGAGCGTTTCGAGCAGCGGCGTTGCTGCCGCGAACACGCAGGCTGCCGCGGCGCCCAGAGCACACCTGCGATTCCTGCGCTGCCGACGGCGCTTCCCGGAGGCGCTACGTTGAATTACACGCTCGACGGCTACTACGAGTATGACTTCAATAACCCCATCGGCAGAGTGCAGTATCTGCGTCCCTACGATGTGTTGAGCAACGTCTTCAGCATCAACCAGGCCGATCTCATCTTCGACTGGCAACCGGACGTGGCGAACGGCCGACGTTATGGCATGCGGCTGGACTTCCAGTTCGGGCAGGCAACGGAGACATTGCAGGGCAATCCGGCCAATGAACCGCGGCCGGAGATTTATCGAAATATCTTTCAGGCGTACGGGACGTATGTGGTTCCGCTGGGCAAGGGACTGAATGTCGACGTCGGGAAATGGGCGAGTTCGCTGGGGATCGAGGGCAACTACACCAAGGACCAGATGAACTATTCCCGCTCATTCTGGTTCGACTATCTGCCGTTCTACCACGAGGGAGTCCGCGTGGACTACAAGTGGAACGACAAACTCACGCTGAACTACTGGCTGGTGAATGGGACGAACCAGTCGGAGCCGACGAACGGCTACAAAGACGAGTTGTTCGGATTTAACGCTCAGCCCGCAAAGAGTGTTTCATGGAACTTCAACTACTACGTTGGCCAGGATCATCCGGATGTGATGCCTGCGACCAACTGCACCGCGCCGGTGCAGCCAGGACTTTGTCTCGCTCCGATTATTCCAGCGCCGAACGGAAAGGCCCACATCTTCGACAGCTACGCGACCTGGAATATCACCCCCAAGCTTACGCTGGCACTGGAGGGCGATTATGTCATTCAGAGGTTGTGGGCGAATTCTGCGCCGGGTGAGTCTTCTGCTCCTTCAGAGGTGTACGGCGGCGCAGGATATGCCCGCTATCAGTTCAGGCCGCGGATGGCCCTGGCAGGACGCGGAGAGTATCTCAGCGACAAGGGCGCCCTGTACAGCGGGACGTCGCAGGTGCTGAATGAGTTTACCGGGACCTATGAGTACAAGTTCGGCGAGGGATTTCTCGCACGCGTGGAGTTCCGCAGGGATGCGAGCAATGTGCCGTTCTTCCTGACGAACAAACCGGGAGTGCTGGCAACGACTCAGCCAACGTTCGGCATAGGGATGGTGTGGTGGTACGGAGCGAAGCAGGGGGCGTGGTAGCGCGTGCAAATTCAGCGATTCTTCCACGGGGAGAGCGTCTTGTAGATTGGGATGGCGGTCGCGTTTTTCTTCTTCGCAGTTAGCAGACGGCGTTTGATGAGCCAGCGCACGGCGTCCTGCGCGGCGCTCTTGCTGAGGCCAACATTCTCAGCCAGTTCCTGATAGCTGATCTGCACGTCGGCGCCGCGCCGCTCGGCCTCCGCGGAGAGCCACAGGTAGACGAGAAAGCTCG
Source organism: uncultured Acidobacteriaceae bacterium (assembly GCA_963746625.1). Lineage (GTDB taxonomy): Bacteria > Acidobacteriota > Terriglobia > Terriglobales > Acidobacteriaceae > Edaphobacter. The sequence goes on along the minus strand of CAVVBT010000008.1, from coordinate 722,016 downwards.
CGGGACGGCGATCGTGCCCGGTGAGATCGCGCATCAGGGTGTGGGTTACGTAGGGATCGAGTTTTGGCATTTTTCCCGTCGCTGTATTGATAATTACTATAGCAATGAAGAGGCGATTGCGCCTTCGCGCTCAAGGGTTCTAGTCTGCTCAGCAGAGGAGGAGACACCATGATTCGAGGCGTGAAGTTTGTAGGTATCCCGGTGAAGGATCAGGACGCGGCATTAAAGTTCTGGACCGAGAAGGTGGGATTGAAGATTGCGACCGACCAGGAGATGGGGCCGGGGCAGCGATGGATTGAGCTGTCGGTTCCCGGCGCAGAGACTGGATTGGCACTGTTCACCCCGGAGGGGCACGAGGACCGCATCGGCACGTTTCAGTCGATCAGCTTCTGGTGCGACGATGTCGTGGCGACGGCAAAGGCACTGGAGTCGCGCGGGGTGAAGTTTGTGAAGCCGCCCAAAAAAGAAAGCTGGGGGACGTCGGCCATCTTCGCGGATGCGGATGAGAATAAATTTGTGCTCTCGAGCCGATGAGCCCGACGTCTTAGGTGTATTTGAGCCAGCGGATGATCTCCGGCAGGTTAGGCTTCTTGCCGTACATCAGCACGCCGACGCGATAAATGCGGCTGGCAATCCAGAGAACCGCGTAAATCGTCGCGATGAGAAGGACGATGCTCAGCGCGATCTGCCAGATGGGCGGCTGATGCACAATGATCCGCGTGTACATGATGAGCGGCGTGCAAAACGGGATGAACGACATGACCTGCGAGATCGGACCGTCCGGGTCGGTGACCACTCGGAAAATAACGACCGAGCAGGCAATCAGAGGGAGCATCAGGAACATGTTCATCTGCTGGAGTTCCTGCTCAGAGTTCGTCATCGCCCCCAGGGCCGCGGCGATGCTCGAGTAGAGGATGTAGCCGAGCGTGAAGAAGATGACGAAGCAAACGAGTTGTCCGGGCGTCGGTAGGGCGTCGCTGAAGTCGCTGCCGAGTCCCTGGATGTTCAACGCAGCGAGCCCAACGATGATCCAGATGCCGACCTGCGTAAGACCGACGGAACCGACCCCGATGACCTTGCCTGCCATCATCTCGGCGGGGCGCACCTTGGAGAGCATCACCTCGAAGACGCGGGAGGTTTTTTCTTCGATGATCGAGCGTGCGACATTCATGCCGTAGAAGAGGATGACGAAGTACATAAGGAAGAAAAGGCCGTAGGCGCTGGCGAAGGCGGCATCAGAGTTCTTGCGGTCCTTTGGCGGGGGTTTGAGCTCAACGGGCTTGAGGAGATCGTTGACTTCGGTGGCGCTCATGCCCTTCTGGGCGAGCGTTTCGCGCGCGAGCACGCCGCGGACGGCGTCGGCGACGCGCGACTTCGTGACGATGTCGGCTTTCGCCTTGGGGTCCCATTCGTAGGTGCCGCGCGATTCACCCGCGGCGGGAGGCGTGACCCAGAGATAGCCGCCGAGGCCGATGCTGCGCTTCTTCATGCGCTGCTCGAGCAGGTCGCGAACACCCGGTTCGGTGGGCGAGTAGACGTCGACGATGGCCTTCCGGTTTTTGCCGGAGAGCTCAGTCTTGAGGTCCTCTGCGAACTGCGGATTATCCGTGACGACAGCGATGTGGTTGGAGCCGATGCGGCTGTTGATGATGGCGCCGCCATAGAGGAGGCCTCCCATGATGATCGGAATGAGGATCGTCATGATGAGAAAACTTTTTGCGTGGATGCGCTCGAGGTACTCGCGCTTTGCGATGAGCCAGACGTTACGCATCGGCCTTACCTCCTACCGTTTCTATGAAGATCTCTTCGAGGGTGGGTTCCATCACCTCGAAGTGGTTGATGTGAGTGCCGTTGCCGATGGCGGCGGCGAGGAGTTGCTGGGGTGAGGCGCCGTCGTTGAGCTTGATCTCGGCGTGGCCGGAGTAGTTCTTGGCGGACTCGATGGTGGGGTGGTCGAGGAAACCGGCGTCGCCGTCGAAGATGATGTCGACGCGGTTGCGCGGGTAGCGGCTTTTGATCTCGCGCATGCCTCCGGCGAGGACGAGGTTGCCGCGATTGATGAGGGCGATGGCGTCGCAGAGCTTTTCGACCTGGTCCATGCGGTGGGTAGAGAAGAGGATGGTTCGACCCTGATTGCGGAGGTCAACGAGGGTGTCCTGGAGAAGCGTGGCGTTGACCGGGTCCAAGCCACTGAAAGGCTCGTCCATAATGATGAGCTCGGGATCATGCATCAGTGCGGCAATAAACTGAATCTTCTGCTGCATGCCCTTGGAGAGCTCTTCGGTCTTCTTCTCTGCCGCTTCGATGATCTCCATGCGCTCGCACCAGGCGTAGGCGCGTTTCCGGGCGGTAGCCGCGTCGAGGCCATGTAACTCGCCCAGGAAGATGAGCTGGTCGATGACCTTCATCTTCTTGTACAGGCCGCGTTCTTCAGGCAGGTAGCCGACGCGCGAAAGAAGGTCGCGATGGAAGAGCTGGCCGAAGAGCTTGACGGTTCCGGAGTCAGGAACGGTCATTCCGATCATCATCCGGATGGTCGAGGTCTTGCCGGAGCCGTTGGGGCCGAGAAGGCCGAACATACTCCCGGGCTCAATCTGGAAGCTGAGGTCTGCGACAGCGATTTTTGTGTCGTAGGCCTTGCGGACATGTTGCAGTTCTACGATGGGCATGGGTTCTCGTGATTTTGAGGGTCATTGTCAGTTTAGCAGGGCTTAGTCATCGGATTCGTTGTTGATAGCATCGGTGTGTGCTGGAACTTTCTACACCGGTCAAATTTGTAAAGCGGGTGGGCGAGCGCGTTGCCGCCGAGTTGACGAAACGCGGCGTCGAGACGGTTGAAGACCTGCTGTACCATCTGCCGTTTCGCTATGAAGACCGCTTGAATCCTGTGCCGATCCGCGCGTTGCAAGCCGGCTCGATGGCATCAGTCATTGGCGAGGTGCGGGGCACCGTGCTTCTGCGGACGCGCCACATGCCGTTATTCGAAATGACCGTGGGACAGGGCCTCGATACCGTGAAGGCGATGTGGTTTCACGGGAGCTACCTGCGGGATAAGTTTCCGGTGGGGCGGATGGTCGCGCTGTACGGCAAGCTCGAAGCCTCGCGATCGAGCGCCGGCAAGTTCAAGATGATTCAGCCCCAATTCGAGATCCTGCCTGCGCATGGCGACGCGGACGCAGAGTTTGCGATGCTCGAAGTGGGGCGCATCGTCCCGGTCTACGAGACGCTGGGCGGCACAACGGCGTGGGGCGCAAAGCTCGGGCTCGAAGTGGCTGCGGCGCGTGATCTGGAGTCTGTTCGAAGAGTTGGAGAAGCAGCGAGCCGGCGAACCAGCAAGCCAGCGAGCGAATGACGCGGTCGAGGAGACGCTTCCCGCAGCCCTCCGGCAGCGTCTGAAGTTTCCGACACGGCTGGCGGCTCTGAAAGCTGTCCATTTTCCCGAGGCCGGAACGCCGATGACCGAGTTGATGGCGTCAGCAACCCCGGCGCACCGTCGCCTCATCTTTGAGGAGCTGTTTTACCTCGAGCTCGGACTCGAGTTGAAGCGGCGGCGCATGCGCGAACGCGAAGGAACCACCTTCGCAACCAACTCAACTGTGCGCGAGGCCATCAAGCAGATACTTCCCTTTCACCCAACCAAAGCGCAGAAGCGCGTGCTCGGCGAGATCGCCGACGACATGCGCAAACCTCGCCCGATGCGGCGGCTTTTGCAGGGAGACGTGGGCTCCGGCAAGACGATTGTCGCCATGCAGGCCGCGTTGGTTGCGATTGAGAACGGCTATCAGACTGCGCTGATGGCGCCGACAGAGATTCTCGCAACACAGCATTATCTTTCGGCGCGGAAGCTGCTGGGCGATGTGCTCTCGCCTCTCACAGGCAAGCCCTATCGCGTAACTTTGCTGACCGGATCATTGGATGAGGCAGCCAAGCGCGAAGCCAGAGGCAGAATCTTTCGAGGCGAAACCGACCTGGCGATTGGCACCCATGCATTGATCGAAGACAAGGTGGACTTCAACAATCTCGGCCTGGTGATCGTCGATGAGCAGCACAGGTTCGGCGTGCAGCAGCGTTTTCGTCTGATGAAGAAACCGGGAGCGCTCGATCCGGATGTGTTGGTGATGACGGCCACACCGATTCCGCGAACGTTGGCGCTGACGCTGTACGGCGACCTCGACGCCAGCGTGATCGATGAGCTACCGCCGGGACGAACTCCGGTGGTGACGCGGCGCACCAACGAAGAACGCGCCGAGGATGTATGGGGATTCGTCAGGAAACAAGTGGAGACTGGACGTCAGGCGTACATCGTCTATCCGGTGATTGAAGGCGCGAAAGACGATCAGCCGGAGCTGGATTTTCCGCAGGATGAAGAGGGTGAACAGACTGATCCCTCTAATGCGGCGACTGGGAAGAAAACAGCAGGTCCCTCCACTCCGCTTCGCTCCGGTCGGGATGACAAAACTTTGAAGAGTGGAAGGAAGGCGAAGGGCAAGGCCGCAAAGACCGAAAAGCTCTTTGCGCCTAAGAAAGCTCTTCGCGCAGCGGCAGATATGTATGAGGAGCTGCGAAAGGGCCCGCTCGCCGGGCTGCGAGTGGGCTTGTTGCACGGCAGGCTGAGCGCAGATGACAAAGAGGTCACGATGCGGCGGTTTCAGCGCGGCGAAATTGATGTACTCATCGCCACGACCGTCATTGAAGTCGGGGTCGATGTGCCGAACTCAACCGTAATGGTGATCGAACACGCCGAGCGATTCGGGCTCGCCCAGATGCATCAACTGCGAGGACGCGTGGGCCGTGGCGCTGCGAAGAGCTATTGCATCCTGATGACCGGCGGAAGAGTTACCGAGCAGGCCGAAGCGCGGCTGGAAGCGATGGTTCGGACGCAGAACGGCTTTGAGCTGGCTGAACTCGATTTGCAGCAGCGCGGACCGGGAGAGTTCTTCGGCACACGGCAGGCCGGCCTTCCCGAGTTTCGTGTGGCGAATCTGATCCGCGACCGCGCCGTGCTGGAGCTGGCAAAAATAGAAGCTTCGAAGTTCGCGGAGTCCCACGACCCTGCGATTTCGAACGAAGAACGGGATGCGGTGTGGATGCGCCTGAGGCTGCAATGGCAGCGGAGGTATGGGTTAGTCGAGGCGTGATCCTCGCAGCCCCATACGCTCCGCCTTCTGGGAGAGATTGTTAGCTGGCTGTCGCGTGCGCAAAAGTTCCGAGGTCCGGGGACTGAGTCGAGGCAACAGGAATCACCTTCTTGGGCCCGCGTTTGCGTGCAACCAGAACGCGGATGCGCTCAATCATCTCAGCCGGCGAGCTGGCGCCTTTCGGCAGGAAGACATCGGCGTGAAGGGCGCGGTCAAACGCGTTCACCGTTCCCGAAACGATCATGGCGGGAAGGCCCGGCTGCAGTTGTTTTGCGCGGCGGACGAGCTCGTTGCCGTCCATCTGGGGCATCAGGAGATCGCAGAGAACAAGGTCCAGTGATCCGGGAATAGAACGCTCAAGAACTTCGAGCGCCTCCTGCGGCGTGTGAGCCGCGATAACGCGATAACCGCGAGTTTCAAGCAGGAAGCAACGGACAGAGAGGACTTGTTCATTGTCATCAACGCAGAGAATCGTTTTCTTGGGACGCATGCGGTCTCGCTTCTGCCGGATGCCATCTTATGACGGATCGCGGCCGATGGGCCAGCCCGGCACGTCTGCTGGTTGGCAGACGTGCCGGCCTGGAGTGCCAAAGAATGCCCCGTGGCCCAGCCGGATCGGCTCGTCGGTGCGCAATGGGTCGTTTGCTCCTCGGGGGTTGGCAAACAAAAGAGCGAGGCTCTCCTGTCTGTTCCACCTGGGGATCAGCGCCATCTGTCCGGCAAGCGAACGCTGCCGAACCGCGGGGTGCGAGAGAGGCCGGTGCCGTGCAGGTTGCCACGCTACTCCGGGAGACGGGAAACCTTCTGCTGCGATTACAGGGAGAACGATACCCAAGAAATAAGGTATCGGCCTCAGTGCGTGTGCAGGCAGTGAGGTTGCGCTCAGGAGAACGACTGCAGGGCCGTCAAAGCTTCTCTCAACTCAAATTGTCAGAAAAACAGGCGAAAGCTATTTTCATTTCGAACGACGCTTCACATTGCGTGTCGTGCCGTCGTCAACGCTTTCCAACAGTACGAATGGTTGGCTAGGTTGGCAACGGCGAAGTTTGAGCGAAGATGCCCAATCTTTGCACTTGCGCATCCACCGACGCATGAAAAGGGCGCGAATTCATTGGGGATTCACGAAGCGTGCCTGTTGAAATCGGGTGCATCACGGCAGGAAAAACCGTCCGCATGCAACAGGAATTGTGCGCCCGCCGACGAACACTTTTTTTACGAGGCCGTCTTCGATCGCAGCACTGACATGAATGCGGCTGGGACGAAGGATCTCAACTCCCTGCTCGATGACCACTTCCCGCCCGCTCGCGACCGCTCCGTGACGAACGAGGTAGGCGATGGCGCATCCCGAAGCCGAGCCGGTTGCAGGATCTTCGCCGCCATCAAACTGCATGCGTGCGTGCCAGTCCGCCTTTGAGTCCGCAGCAGCGCGCGTGATGCAGTGAAAATAGCGCGCCTTGATGCGATCGAGATATGGCCGCGAGAACTGCGGTGAGATGCGCAGACGCGAGGCCACTTCAAGCGACCGAAGCGCGACGATGCAGAAAGGCATGCCCGTGGAAACGACCTGCGCAGGAAGCTCGGGATCGAGGTCATCCGGCGAGAGGCTCATCGCTGCGGCCAGTGCCTCGCGCTCTTCCCTGCCGTTGATGATTTCGCCGAAGGTTGGGTCCTTCTGCTTCATCGTGCCGAAGACCCCACAGTCGTTCGGTTGAGGAGGCTTGAAGCGCACAGGGATGGGACCGATGCCAAGGTCGAGCACGATCTCTTCGGCGCCGCGCAGGACGGGATGATTCCAATAGAGCCAGCTCGCGGTGCCGAGCGTTGGATGGCCCGCGAAGGGCACCTCCGCCGTGGTGAGGAAGATGCGAACCTGCACGCCGCGCTCGCGCTCAACCTCGGGAGAGCGCGGCAGAATGAAGGTCGTTTCGCTGAGATTGGTCTCACGGGCCAGCGCCTGCATCTCCTCACTGGAGAGGCCGCGGCCATCGGCGAAGACCGCGAGGGCATTGCCTTCGAGAGGGTTTTCGGCGAAAACATCGACCTGGGCAAAGTCGTAGGCGCAGTGCGCCGTAGACGGCGCTGCGGCAAAAGTTGCAGGCGGTGTGCAGCGAGGATCAGTTGACATGATGTCTCCCGAGACGTATGGTTTGGACAGACCGCAGTGAGGCCAACCTTCCTCATGCTAGCTCAGCTGGCAGGCGGTACAAAAGATTAGTCATGATGATGATGCCCAAGACGACCTCCACCCTCCGCTGCTGTTGCTGTAGCCCGGCGCGGGTGCGTGGATGAGCGAGTCGAAGTAAGCATCTTCGAGCAGCACAGACCCACCCTAAGCGCATAAGCCGGGTGGGTTTTTTACGTTCTGCAGATTCTCCAGGGCTGCGGAGTTCAAAAACAAAGTGGGCATAGCTCACGGAAGGTAAATCGAATATGTCGCTTCGAATTAACGATGTTGCTCCTGACTTCACTGCCGAGACAACGCATGGAACGATCCATTTCCACGAATGGATCGGCGATAACTGGGCGGTTCTCTTCTCCCACCCGAAGGACTTCACACCGGTTTGCACCACAGAGCTGGGCGCAGTCGGAAGCCTTGAACAACAGTTCGCACGACGTGGGGCCAAGGTGATTGGGTTGAGTGTCGATCCGGTCGAAAATCACGGGAAGTGGGCTAAGGATATCGAGGAGGTCACCGGCTCCGCCGTCAACTTTCCTGTCATCGGCGACACAGAGTTGAAGGTCGCCAAGCTCTACGACATGCTGCCGGGCGATGCAGGCGATAGCTGCGAAGGACGCACTCCCGCAGACAATGCGACCGTGCGCATGGTGTTCGTCATTGGCCCCGATAAGAAGATTAAGCTGACGCTGGCTTACCCAATGACCACCGGCCGCAACTTCGACGAAATTATTCGGGTGCTGGACTCGATGCAGCTGACAGCGAAGCACAAGGTTGCGACCCCCGCGAACTGGAAGCAGGGCGAAGATGTCATCATTACCGGCGCAGTATCGAATGAAGATGCCGATAAGATCTTTCCCGGCTACAAGACGGTGAAGCCTTATCTCCGAACGACGGCGCAACCGAAGTAACGAATTCAACCGCCGCGCAACAATTCAGATTGCGCGGCGAAGATGAGCACCGGTGGCGAAGTGGCTAACGCGCTGGTCTGCAAAACCAGTATTCATGGGTTCAAATCCCATTCGGTGCTCCATAAAATAAACGGCTTATTTACATTTTCGATGAATCATTTAACACCAAAAACGCCATTAATATGCTGCCCTTGGAGGGCGTCCGACTCGCGGAGAAAGTCGGCAGCCAGCCGGTGATCGGCACCTCCCAACAACGCCAAGAGTGCCACACGAAGGTCGGAATCAACGTCACCGCTGGGCCCTCTTCGATCAGGGCGAGCCAGCCGTCTTTCAGGAGCCTCTTGCCGGGAGCGGTAACTTGCTAGACGGTTCGACCGCGGGCGCCGGTCTTCCCCTGACGCACGAGCTTTGCATCCAGCAGGCGCTGAAGCGTGGGTATCGTGGCGCCCTGAGAAAGACCGGCGGCCTTCTGAAACTCGTACGGAGTCGATACGCCGCTGTCGATTAGAGCCAGGACAAATTGATCCAGGTCGGTCCTGCGGCGTTTGTCACGAGTCTCAGACATGTGCGATCAGTATATAAATCCCCTTACACCGAAATCCATCCTGGTTGCTGTCAGCGAAGCTGTCAAATCCAGGAAGGGGTCAATCAAACTCGTCCCATCCGCAAAGGCACCGTGTACCAACACGATGTTCTTCACGGTTCCTTGCTGCGATTGCGCTTGACTGCCGCCAGCTAGGGCGGTAACAACACCAATACTTCCTGCGAGAAGTGTTTTGGTTATCTTCACCATTGTGTTCCTCCTGGATCGACATTCCGATCCTTGAATGAATCCCCACGCACTACCCCAACAAGTGCTGGTGCAGGCGGGTCTATAGTCGTCAATTTCTGGTACAACGTAATTCGGAAATGGTTATGACCTTACCTTGAAGATTGCTTCGCCGATCGTGATTCCATTAGCCTGGTTGACTCCATTCCGTACCTCGTTCTAGGGCAAAACACAGAGCACTCCGATAACTTACTGTTGTTGGCGTATCTGGAGGCAAGGCTTTCAGATCGTCTGGAAAGAGTGTGAGGGCACCTACGCGAATGCGCAATTCCATTAACATTGAACGCATCGGAGGAGATTGTCTTCCCATAATTCGCTGAGCATGTCTACAAGAGAAGCCTTCGCTGACGCCATGAGAGTCTCCCTATTTGCGGTCGATCGGAAGCGGGGCCAATGGTGAGACAAGCTCTTGGTCCCTTAGCTCTTTCCAGAAGTCGTCCGGAACCACGGTGTTTATCGCCACACGGTCCTCTGCAATGCGTTCCGGCTTGCTCGCACCAGGAATGACTGCGGCGCTCGCCGGATGAGCGAGAGAGAAGTGAAGGCCCGCAGCTTTGATCGGTATATCGAACTTCTTGCATAGGGCCTTGATCTTCTCCACCTTGGCAATAATCGCCGGAGACGCGGGAGCATATTCGAAGTGCTTACCTCCGGCAAGAACGCCGGAAGAGTATGGGCCAAACGTTGGAGCGCTAATTAGCTTTGGCGTTGTACTTTAGTTCACGGTTTTCCTTATCCAGAAATCTCCGGTAGCATGATTTTGTTTTGTGCTGGCCAAATATTTACTCCCGTTCATGAAAAGACATATTGCAGTCATGGCTTCAGCGCTCGCGATCGCAACCGGTGCAATCCTGGGCTTGCGTTTCCTTTCCGAGAAAAAAACTGATACCGCTATCGCCCCGGCGGCGTATGCAGATGCGAAGAGCTGTATTCGATGCCACGCTTCAGAAGCTTCCAACTATGCCACCACCGGCATGGCACGAGCCTTCTATAGACCCGACGAAAAAACTACGGTCAATGTCCAAGTAAAGGATCGACAGTTCTTTCACGCCGTGTCCGGCACCTTTTTCAGCATGACGGAACACGACGGCAAGTACTTTCAGCGTCGATGGCAGCAAGGATTTGACGGCAAACCAGACAACCTCGAAGAACTGCAGATCGACTACATCATGGGCTCCGGAAATCATGTTCGAACTTATCTGCATCGCGAACTGGACGGAACACTGATCGAGCTACCGCTCGCGTGGTATGCAGAACTGGGGGGTCATTGGGGCATGAATCCAGGCTATGACAACCCACATCCGATGACGCACCGGCCGATTGCCTACGAGTGCATGTTCTGCCACAACGCTTATCCGGAGATTCCCGCGACCGCCCACCGCGACCTCGCCGCGAACCCGGTTTACACATCATTGCCCGAGGGGATCGATTGCCAGCGCTGTCATGGCCCGGGAGCCGCCCACGTGAAAGCCGCCCAATCTCCCGGAGTTTCTCTCGCCGAGATCCGCGCCGCTATCGTCAATCCGATTCGCTTGAGCAATGATCGACAGATGGAGATCTGCGAGCAATGTCATCTCGAAACCACAAGCCGTTCTTTGCCGGATCGCATTCGTAAGTACGATCAGCAGCCCTTCGGGTACATGACCACCGAGCGGCTCGCGAGCTTCAATTCTTATTTCACTCGCGATCGCGCCAGCGGCCGCACTGACAACTTCGAGATCGTCAACGCTCCATACCGTCTGCGCCAGTCGCAGTGCTACCTCAAATCTCAAGGCGCGCTGACCTGCGAGACCTGCCACAATCCTCACGATCTCCACAAGGGCCCTGAAGCAGTCTCCTACTACGCGGCTATCTGTATGAAGTGCCACGCCGCGAATCTGCCGGCGGAGATTGCCGCACAGCGGCATCCCGCTTCGAAGGATTGCGTCTCTTGCCACATGCCGAAGCGCCGGACAGAAGACGTCGTTCACGCCGTGATGACAGACCATCTGATCCAACGACGTCCGCCGCCCACAGCCGAGTTGCTGGCCGCACGCGAGGAAATTCCCGAAGACGCCGCGCACGCCTATCGCGGCGAAGTGAAACGCTATCTTCTCGACCACGAAGAACCGCAGTCAACCGACTCTCTTTACGACGCCCTCGCCCAGGTGATCGACAGTTCCAATCTGGAAGTGGGAATTCCCCGCTTGAAGGAGGCGATTCAGTCGCAGCGTCCGAGTCAACCGAACTTCTTCATCGAACTCGGCGACGCCATGCGCCATACCGGTGATCTTTCAGGCGCAATCGAAGCCTACCGGCAGTCCCTTGCATTGGACCCACGCTCATCGCGCGGACAGCGAAGACTCGGCGCCACTCTCGCAATCGCCGGACAAACCGACGAAGCGCTCGCGGTTCTCGGAAAGGCCATCGAACACGAGCCGGACAACCCACTGCTGTGGTACGAACAGGCGTTGGTTGAATCGCGTCTTGGAAAGCCCGACAAAGCCGTTGCCGATCTTAGAAAAGCCATTCAACTAAAACCGGACTTTGCGGACGCGCAGAACAATCTGGGGACGAATCTGGCTCAGACCGGCGACCAGCAGGGCGCCGAGACTGCCTTCCGCGCCGCGCTCGCCATCAATCCCTACGATGCCGGAGCCCAGGCCAACCTTGGCCGCCTACTTGCCGGCAAATCCGACTGGAAGCAATCAGCCTTTCATCTCGCCAAAGCAGTTCAACTCGATCCCTCTGACCCTAATGCCCATTTGGCCTATTCCGTCGTGCTCCTCCAGATGAGCCGCTTGGCCGACGCCGAAAAAGAGGCCGGAGCCGCACTCAGGATCGATCCGAAATCTCCACAGGCAAACGATCTCCTCGGACAGATCATGACACTGAGAGGCAACAAGCGCTAACGCACAAATCGCGCCTCTGCCGTGGCAAAATCTCCGACGAAGTGACAAATCCCAGACAGAATCTTGACCCAAAAAAGACATCCTGCTCAGGATTTCCCTCCCTGCTCATGCAGGTTTGATTAGAGCCGTACCTCCTGCGCTATCCTGGCCGCAGGGTGGTGGTTGACAAAGGTTAGTTGGATGTTTTCTTATTGTGCCCGCAATTGTTTTCTCTACAAACTTTATTGAGACAAACGTTTATCTATAGCAGCAAGCGGGTTGACAATTCCGGGAGAGATAACCATTCCCGGGCAGAGATGAAAAATGGTCCGGCAGGTTGATTTCAAAGGCTCTTTAACGCATTTTCTGGAGGCTCTACCGTGAATCTCACACATGTAGCTAGCAAGGCCTTATTTAGTTCGAGGTTTGGCGTCCGTCGCCGGATCGCAGTCGTCGTACTCGGCGCTATTGGATGGAGCTTAATGCCCACTCTGTTTCCGAGCGCGGGCGTGGTGTATGCGCAAAACACGAACGCGACAATTCGTGGCCAGGTACTGGATCCCACCGGCGCTTTGGTGCCCAATGCCAAGGTCGTCATCCTCAATGAGCGCACTGGCGTGGTGGTGTTCAATGGAGTCTCCGACTCCGCCGGTGCCTTTGTGGCCCCGCAGGTCATTCCCGGAACCTATCGGATTACAGTGACGGCCGAAGGGCTAAAGCAGGCTGTGATCAACGACCTCGTTGCGACGGTCGCACAGGTCGCTTCAGTCAATGTGACGATGGAAATTGGCGGAGCAACCGAAGTGGTGACGGTCCAGTCCAATGGCCAGGAACTGGATCGAAGCACATCAACCATCTCAACGCTCATCTCTCCGCAGGACGTCCAAAACCTTCCTCTGCAGCAACGTACTACAGAGAACCTTTTGGCGTTCATCCCTGGAGTAGTGCATGGTGGCGCTGGCGATCAACCATCGACGTCCCAGCTCTCGATCAACGGCAGCCGTACATTGAACACAGAAGTGCTGCTTAATGGTGTTTCGACAATCGTCGCCTCTACAGGAACACCGGCGACGTTACCTTCGCCAGATGGTGTCGACCAATTTCGTGTAATCACTACCAATGCGGCGGCCGAGTATGGCCGCACCTCCGGCGCCGTGATCTCGGTGAATACCATCTCCGGCACCAACACCTATCACGGGAATCTTTACTTCCTTCTGCGCAATGAGGCTTTCGACGCCAACCAGTACTTCCACAAGGACACCATCAACTCTCAGACCGGAGCCGTCACGCCGCGTAACCGCGACCGCTTCTTCCAGATGGGTGGTTCTTTTGGCGGACCGATCCGGATCCCTCATCTTTACAACGGCCGCGACAAGACTTTCTTCTTCGTCAACTACGACCGCACGATCACGCCGAACTCGACCCTTGTGACACAAACGGTCCCTACTGCCGCACAGCGAACGGGCGATCTTTCCAACGCTTCGGCTCCGGTCCTGCTCGATGGCACGACTCGCACTTCCTCGAACCCGGCGCAAACGATCTATCAGCCCACGGGTCAATCGTCGCCGGCATTTACTGGTAATCAGATCGGCCCCATCGATCCAGCAGCTGCGAAGATTCTCGCCCTGCTACCCCTTCCCAACACTCTTGGCACCTTCGATACGGTAAACAACCGCTACACGGGCAACTGGACTTCGCTGCAAAATCTGACAGGACACATCCAGAAGATCGTGGTGCGTGTCGATGAAATCGTAACCCCCAAAGACAGGCTCAGCTTCAACGTCTACCGTTACACCAACACGTCGCCGAACGCCGTCACCTACAACAGTCCGTTGCTCAACACGACGTGGGATTGCTCCTGCACGAACGCATGGCTGCCTTCGATCGACTACACGCGCGTGTGGAGCCCGTCTCTCGTCATGGACCTGAACATGGGCTTCTTCCGCAACGTTGTGCTTCGCAACCCTCCTGGAACCGGAGGCAATGTGTCGCAAACGCTCGGAATTGCATCGCTGCCCTTGAACCAGATGCCCCAGATCTCCGCTAGCCCGACCGCTCAGGATAGCGCCAGCAATAACTTTGGCTTTAGCAACATCGGCGCGGATACCAATACAAATCAGGTCAACATCACCAACACCTACACTCCCTTCGGAACGGTTACGAAGACCTACGGCCCTCATACCTTCAAAGTCGGCGCATCGCTTCGCAAGAACGAGTTCAACTCGTTCAACCCTGCCACTACCCCACCGGGGCTCTTCACGTTCGACGGCTCCATCACGAATCATGGAGCTGCAGGAACTCCAAACACGCAGATTGCCGATTTCCTCCTCGGCAAGATCAAGACTACGAGTTACGAGCAAGCCTCAGCCGCCGACCGGCAGGCGGAACAACAACTTCGGCGTTTTCGTCCAGGACGACTGGAAGGCTACGCCTAAGCTGACCCTCAACCTGGGAATTCGTTACGAGTACGAGTCAGCGCTGACGATTGCCACCAATATCTACAGCCGTATCGACCCCAACACTGGAGCCCTGTGGGCCGCTGGTCTCAATGGCGTCTCCCGTTCGCTCAATATCGCCACGCCGAAGGCTGACGTTTCGCCACGGGTCGGCCTGGCCTATAGCATCGGCGAAAAGACGGTCCTCCGCGCAGCATTCGGAACCTTCTACGGAACCATCTTCCAGAACCTCGGCGGTCAACTCGCCTATCCGGGTTTTGACAATACCGTCACAACCAACAACCTGGGGACTGCAGTCGCCCAGCCATTCTCTCTTTCGCAGGGCATCCCGCTTTCGCCTCCGCCAAATCTGCAGAATCCCTTCGCTGCTTTAGTAACTTCTTCAGCTACTAACCCCTACAGCCCGCAAATCTCCTTCAACAACCAAAGCCACATGCCGCTGGTGCAGCAGTGGAATATTGGTATTCAGCGTCAGTTGCCGCTCTCACTTACCCTTGAGGTCAACTACATCGGGAACCATGCACTCCACCTCTCCTATAATCTGAACGAGAATGTTGTTCCTCTGGCATCAGTACCGGCGGTGCAACTTGCCAACACCAGCGTCGCGACCCAAAATTCTTTGCAATTCCCGAATCTCAAACAATTCACCGTGAACAATAACAGCGGGGGCTCCAACTACAACGGGTTGCAGGTAACAGTCCGCCGCGAGTTCAACACCCGGCTTGCGATTCTCTCCAACTACACCTACTCGAAGAGCATGGACGATGGCAGCACCATCTATAACTTCTCGGCTCCGAATGGAACTGCCAATTCGCAATACGCTGTCGCCGGCCCGAACTTCATCAAAGACTTGGCGCCGAGCAACATCGATGTCGGGCAGGTGTTCAACCTGGCTATGGTCTACACGACTCCAGGTCCGTGGTGGTTACGCAACTGGCATATTTCGCCCGTCGTGATCGCCCACACTGGACTGCCCATCAACATTACCCAGTCGGTAACGGGAGGTGGGATTCCAGGAGCATCGCAGCGCCCCAACGGAAACCCCCAGCTCGTCAAGCTGGCGAATTGGACTAAGAACGGGGCTGCGGTGCAATACTACGATTCTGCAACCGATCCTAACTTCCCGCTAACTGCATCCGGCCCGATCTTCAACACCATTAACGGCGTGCGAACGCAAATTGTCGCAACAGGCTTCGGTAACGTTTCACGAGACTCTAATCGCGCGCCCAGTGAGTTGGACTTCGATGCCTCGGTCTCGAAGGACTTCAAGATATGGGAAGCTCTAAACTTCCAGTTCCGAGTCGATGCCTTCAACGTCATCAACCATACCAACTTCCAGTCGCCCAGCGGTGCACTCACTGTGACAGCGGTTGGGACCACGCCAACCTTTTCCACCTCGTCTGGCTTCGGCAAGATTACAGGCACGCAGCCTAACCGCACGATGCAGTTATCCGCGCGCTTCTTCTTCTAAACCTTCAACCTGCAACTAAACTCCCGAAGAAGGCCATCCGTTAAGGATGGCCTTTCGGGCCATAAAGAAGCGATACGCAAATCCAGATGAAGCAGGACAAACAGAGAGGAATCGATTAATGCGATCTTTGCGGGCCCTCAATACCAGCACCCTTGGGAATCACGCTGCACTACTCCTTCTTTTTGCAGTCACAGTCTCAACTTCGGCTCAAACTCTTCGCTCGCCCTGGGACGGAAAACCCGTCGCGACTACCGAAGCGCCCTACACTTGTCCGCCCCTGGCCCATATCACTCCCGATCTCATCACCGATGGCTTCTACCGGCTCGATGACCCAACCCACTCCATCATCGATCCCGTTCGCCAGGAGGCTTATCGCAAATCAAGCGATCCAGTAAAGGCTGTTGGCATGCAGATCGTTCGAGCCGCGGACACCTACCGTACAACAGGTTCGCGAGCAGCTGCACAATGCGCCATAGCCCAGACCATCTCACTCGCTCAGGAACACGCTCTTACCGGCAAGATGTCGTCCAGTCAGGCCTACTACGTCCAGGGCTGGGTGGTTGGTGCCATCGCGATCGCCTACCTCAAAGTTCGCGACCTCAACATTCAAACTCCGCAGCAGGCAGAGACCATTGGCGCATGGATGCATAGCGTCGGCGAACAAACAGAAACTTATTACGATACACACAAGAGAGCAGGCCACGGCGACGCTCAAAATAACCATCTTTACTGGGCAGGAGTCGAGCTCGCAGCAATTGGAGTCGCCGCGAACAACCGAAAAGACTTCGACTGGGCCATGGCGACTTACGACAACGGAGTCAATCAGATACAACCGGATGGCTCTCTTCCGCTCGAGATGGCTCGTGGCGGTCGAGCCTTGCACTATCACCTCTATGCTCTTGCGCCCCTAGTCCTTCTTGCAGAGTTCGGCGAAGCAAACCATCTCGATCTCTACGCCCACGCTAACGGCGCGATTCACCGCCTCGTCAACTTCTCAATAGCAGGCGTCAAAGACCCCGCTCCCTTTGTTAGAGCAACAGGCGTGCAGCAGGAGATATCGAAAACTCTCAACGGAGATCAAATCGGCTGGGCGCCTCCCTACGTTCAACGCTTTCCCAACCCGACTCTTGAGCAATACATACAATCGGCCACAAACCTAAGCGTCTATTACCTGGGTGGTCTCCCTCCGAGCAAATGAAAATCCTCCGATTTCTTTACCTTGCACTCTTCGCCGCGCTGCCTGTTGGCAGTTGTGCCGTTGCTCAACCATCAGCCAACGCAGACCCGTCCCTGGCACCGCATCTCATGCTGAGGTTGCAGGACTTCGAGGCTCGCAAGGCGATCGTACAACGCGAACCCTGGGCCAAAGCCGCATTCGCAGCATTATTGAAAGAAGCCGATGGCTATCCGCAGGACTACCTCAAAAAATTCGGACTCGCCACAGTAACCGCCCCGGAAAAAACCGCGCAGTGGGCCCATTGGTATGTGTGCCCCGAAACCGGAACCCACCTCGAATTCCATCCGCCCAATCACAACATCTGCCCCGACACGGGAAAGGATTATCAGGATTGGCCCATCAGCGACGTGCACTACCACTATATGCACGACATGCTCAGCCACGACGCAATGATCCTTGGCATTGCCTACCGCATGACCGGAAAACAGATCTACGCGCAACATGCGGCCGAAATCCTAAAGCTCTACGCCGACAAATATAAGGATTACCCCATCGTCGACAACTACGGAAAACAATCGGACTGGGGCGCACGCATCTACTCGCAGACTCTCAACGAATCCATCTGGCTCATCGACATGACCTTCGCCTACGATCTCGTGCGAGGATCAGGAGAACTCAGCGCAAACGATCGAACCCACATCGAGCGGGACTTGCTTCTTCCCAGTGCTGCCACCGTCGTCCGAGGACACAAAGAGCCAACCAACAACATTCAGAGCTGGATCAATGGAGCCCAGGCATCAGTCGGCTTCGAGCTCAACAACAAAGCGCTCATCGACGAGGCCATCGACGGCCCCCTTGGCTTTCGCTACCAGATGAAAAATTATGTCCACGAAGGATTCTGGATCGAAGGCGCCTGGGGTTACCAGTTCTACGCAATGCGTCCACTCACAGCAACGGCTGAGATAGCAAAACAAAACGGCATGGATCTCTGGAAGCAGGAGCCTGCGCTGACCAGCATGTTCTTCTCGCCACTCGGAGTCATGCTGCCCGACGGCAGGCTTCCCGCCTTCAATGACTCGGAAGAAGTCCGCCTCGCTAGCAATGCCCCGCTGTTCGAGCTTGCCTACGAAAACACACACGACCCCAGACTCCTCGCAGTCCTCGACAATGCGCCACGAGCCAGTAAAGAAGCTATCCTCTTCGGTGTACCAACCTTGCCTGAGTCAAAAGGCCCACTGCTCAAAAGCGCCGTCTTTCCCGAATCCGGCTATGCTACGCTCCGCGCGAAAAACAATGATCTCAGCGTGATCTTGAAGTTCGGCCCTCACGGCGGAGGTCATGGCCATTACGACAAGCTCGGAGAGATCATCTACGCCGAGGGCCGCACCCAGGCGGTCGATCCCGGTACTCAGCTCTACGGAATGGCGCTGCACAAAGAGTGGGACCAGATGTCTGTCGCTCACAATACGCTCACGGCAGACGAGCTTCGTCAGGATCAGGCCACCGGCAAACTAATCGAGTGGAAAGACGAAGACGGCTACACCGCTGTAACCGCCAGTGCCGGATCAGTCTACCGATTTGCCGATCTTACGCGCAGCATTCTCGTAACTGATGATTATGTGTTGCAGGTCGACCGCGCTCGCTCGACCGACGGCAAGCCTCACACCTTCGACTTCAACTATCACAACTTCGGCAAGCAGACGATGCAACTGCAGACGGACGCCCTACACAGGATTTCCTAACGAAAACGGATACAACCACTTGGAACAAGTTCAATGCGGCGAGACGAGCAGCAATCTAGCGACTCGATTCGATAACGGCGACACCAGTATGTCTCTGACCGTACTCGGTGGCGTGCAGTCGGAGGTCTTTCAGGGAGTAGCACCCGGTCCTCATCCAACCGTAAAAGTCCCCTTCGTGATCGTGCGCCGGAAGGGCGAGGATGTTCGATACATCTCATTGTTCATCCCCTCCAAAGGCAACCCACCCGTCATCACAATAACTGCGGACCCCAATGGCACCATAACCGTGCGTGGGGCGAAATGGGAGGACACGATCAGATTGGGCGAGGCTATCGAATATCACCGGAGTTCACGGTGAAGTTTCCGGAAGATATTCTTTAAGTTGGGTGGTGCTGAGGATAACCGGCGATTCTCGAATCTTTTCCTGCACAGGAAACTCGACCGTCATCTGTCAAAGATGGATTGGCAATGGCATCTATCACGCAATCTTCGACAACGTCGAAGACAGTCTCTCGCGTGTAGTGTTTCGACTTCCAGGGTGTAAACACTGACCGATACGCCGACCTGATTGAACCGCTGATGTTGTGGCTGCTCCGGCGCATTAACGACGTACTCCATGACCCATCCAATCTGGCGTCCCCAAACACATCTTGATTGAAGAGATCTTCTCTTCGAGAGGGAGCGCCCATCTAATCGAGAGAAAATTAATTGGGGAAAGCTAGGGCTTTTCCTAGTAGCGGTAGTGCGTTCGGTTCTCTAATCTAAGCGCGATGTAAGGCCAGGAGTTCGCTCCTGCGTCTCCAGCAAAACAGCAGCGCGGAAACCTACTCGATAACGCTCCATTGCTAACTTCTGGGAAGGGTTTCTGGACCGGGGCTCAAGTCCCATTGTTTTCGCGGACGCGGTTGCAATAAATCCGCTACGAAACCTGTGACAACGGTCCCATGAAGTCCAAGGAGCAGCCTATGATAGTCAATCGTTTCTTCATCGCGTCTCGGTTCGTAGTCGCATCACTATTTTGTCTACTCGCAGTAGGCGCCTCCGCCGACGATGAAAAAGATAAAGAGAAGGAGAGAACCGAAGTCCGCCAAATGGCGCAGCAAACACTTGCTCGCCTTTACAAGGCACAGCCCTCCGCCCAGGCAGCCCTTCAAAAGGGTTACGGATATGCCGTTTTCAGCAACACTGGCATCAAGATCCTTTTTGGCGGTTCTGGCCGTGGCGAAGGCGTGGCCGTCAACAACAAGACCAAAGCTGAAACCTTTATGAAGATGTTTGAGGTCCAGGCTGGCCTTGGCATGGGCGTCAAAAAATTCAAGGTCATCTTTATATTCGACAATCAAAAGGCATTCGATAGCTTTGTGAATTCCGGATGGGAGCTCGGAGGGCAGACCTCGGCTGCTGCCAAAACCAGTCCGGAGAAGGGCGGATCGATGCAGGGTGCGGCCTCGGTTTCCGACGGTATCTGGATGTATCAAATGACCGACAAGGGATTGGCGCTTGAAATCACAGCTAAGGGTACCAAGTACTCAAAAGACGACGACCTCAACAAGTCGTAGGTAGACGAAACGCGACAAGGCTTCGGTTTTCTGGGGAAAGTCGCAGGATAGTTTCTCAGACCATGTACTCGCCGATGCCGAGAATAATAACTCCCGGACTGTCTCTTGTACCTTGCTGCGTGCTATTTGTTCCGCTCCAGATAGCGAGGGATGGTCCGTAACCGGCGACATCGTCGTCAGCGGATCAGCACAAACAACGAGGGGCAGACCCCGTGCGTTCCCCATGCTCGGCCTTCCCCAAGGAGAAAACGGGAAGAACATGAGATTTCCAGGAACGCCGGTAATGTTGTGTGCGATCGTCTGCAGCATATGCGGGCCCTACGCGGCCGTGGCACAGGAACACCCCGCTCATGAATGGGGTTACAGTGGGAGTGAAGGCCCTGCGCACTGGGGCGATCTAACATCCGAATTCGCCTCATGCAAAACCGGCCACCGCCAGTCCCCTGTCAATATTGTCGGTGCTCAGAGTGCTGATCTGCCTGCAATTCAGTTCGAATACAAACCCAGCGCGCTCCACCTCATCAATAATGGTCACACAATTGAAATCGACTACGCTCCCGGCAGTTTTATCAGAGTCGGAGACAAGCGTTACGAACTAAAACAATTCCATTTCCACCATCCAAGCGAGGAGACCATCAAGGACAAGCGGTTTCCCATGGAGGCCCACCTGGTGCACTCAGATGCCGACGGGAATATGGTCGTGGTATCCGTGCTGTTGGAAGAGGGTTCTGCAAATCCGCTTGTTGAAACGCTGTGGGATCTTGCGCCGAAGACGGCTGGTCCGGAGAAGACGGACGATAACCTGCAAATCAATGCCGCGGACTTGTTGCCTGCTAATCGTAGCTATTTCACTTTCGCCGGTTCGTTGACGACTCCGCCGTGCACCGAAGGCGTCAATTGGTTCGTACTCAAGATGCCTGTAACGATTTCGAAGAAACAAGTGGCGACGTTTGCCGCGATTTATCCATACGATGAGCGGCCAACTCAGTCCCTGAACGGCCGCACGGTGCTTGTAAGTAAGTGATTGCCGACCGCCCAACCGTTTCCGGATTATTGGCTCGAGAGCGCCGGGTTCGACCGTTGTGCCATCGCAAGATTTACCAGCAGACTCGCAGGAAACTCTAGAATTCGTAACCTCATCTACTGGCCGGTCAAGCTGCAGCAGTAGCGGCCAGCAGCGACGGCCGGTATTGACCCTCTCGGATCGGATCGCAAAGTGGATTTTTCCGTCTTTGGAACGTAGCGTCCTCGAAAAAACCGACGGAAAACGCCGACGGTCGCAGCGCCCTAGGGTATTTCCCAGTAGCACGAGGGCTCCCCGAGGAGTTAAACACAACATAACCCGCTGATGGAAGCGACTCATTGCGACACCGACGAGGCCGGCCTTGGGAGAGGAAGACATGAGGGGACATAAGTCAATAAGAACAGTTGCCATTGCACTGGCGTTAGTCGTTATCGGGGTGTCCAACAGAGCGGCTCTTTGCGAGAGTGTCAAAGTGGAAGGACTTATTAAGGCACGAAGCGGTGCCACGATGACACTTCAAACCTCGAGTCAGTCGGAACTTGTTATTCTGCTGACCGATACGACTCAAGTAGGGCAGGTGCAGGGAGTATTTAAGGCTCGAAGGAAGGATATGTCGATGGCGGCCCTCATTCCCGGTCTCGCAGTCAAGGTGGAGGGCAACTACGACGAAGACCATAAGCTGGTGGCGAGTTCAGTTTCGTTTAAGGGAAACGACCTGGAGGAGGCGGAGTCGATCCAGGCTGGGCTCCACGAGACCAAGGTGCAAAATCAACAACAACAGGCTGAATTGGAAAAGCAAAATGAAGCGCTGAAAGCGCAGAACGAAGCATTGCAAAAGCAACAGGCACAGTTGACCGAGCAGCAACAAAAGATCGCTGCCAACAAAGCTGCAATCGATGCTGCCATAGCGCGCTTCGGCCAGTTGGATGACTACTACATCTTCGATGAAATCACCGTGTACTTTGGCAACGGCAAGACGAAGGTCGACCCAAAATACAATCCACAATTGACAGCGTTAGCACAAAAGGCGACTAGTATCGAGGGTTACATGATTCAGGTCGAAGGCTACGCCTCCTCGGTGGGCAGCGCTTCCCTCAATCAGGAACTCAGCCAGGACCGTGCCGCCAATGTCACTACGATCCTGCTTCAACAGGGTCATGTTCCGCTTACAAGAATGTTGGCTCCCGGCGCAATGGGCGAAAGCAATCAAGTGGGAAACGATAAAACCGCAGAGGGGCAAGCAGAGAATCGACGCGTTATAGTTCGGGTACTGCAAAACAAGGGCGTCGCGGGTAACGTCTCGGGCAACTAGGCTATCGAAAACCACACAGGATCATGCTGAGGGATTCGCTCGACTATGCGCGGGAGAGGGTAGGATGAGACCGTGATTTAGCGCAAACAAAACCAGATCAGCGTTGTTTTTTAGATTGAACGATACCATGATGTGGTGCTTGTGAAACTCCACGGTCTTTTCACTAAGATTCAGTAGCCCGGCGATCTCTTTCATTGGCCGACCCTCACCGAACAATTGGACAATGTCCCTTTGTCGTGATGTAAGGTCTTTTGCGAACTGCCTTGCTCTTGCCTTTGATTCTGCCCAATCTTCAGACCTCATTTTGGGCGATATATAGGAGTGTCCGCGAATTACTTGGTCGATCGCTTTGAGCAACTCTGACCCGGCCGAATGCTTAAGGACAAAGGCGACGGAACCTAGTTCAAGAGCCGCGGCTGCAAGGTGTGGGTCGTCCTGCATGGTCAAAAAAATGAACTTTACCTTTGGGTTTTTCTCCTTGATCCTCCGAGCTGCGTCAAGCCCATTGAGCACAGGCATTCCGACATCGACGATGACAAGGTCGGGCTTGAGTTTTGCAGCTTCATCCACCAAAGCGCGGCCGTTTGGGACTTGTCCGATTACCTCAAAGTTCTTTTCCAGGTAGGACCGCAAAGCATCGGAAAAGATCGCATGATCGTCTGCAATTAACACACGCGGGCGGGGATGGTCTGTACGAACTGTGTCCATAAATGTGGGACCTTCCCTTCGCAACAAGGTTGACCTGAAAGGGATTGTCGACTGGTGTTTGTTTCGATTTCCGTCACCAATCAAGCAAATTGCCGCAGGGAGCCCACTGGTGGAGCGAAACTTATAAGTCTATTACGTACAAACAATTGTGAACTCGCGATTGGAGTATTGACAACTGGCAGAAGTACCAGAGGGTAGCTTCGACGGATACAGTTGGCAAGCCTGGCTATTGAGACAGATCAGCTGTCAATTGGAGGGGCACCATTGCTTCGATTCTTGTTCCCTTTCCAGGCTCGGAATAAATCTTGAGGTGTCCGCGGACCAGGCGTGCGCGTTCTCTCATGCTTCTTATACCTAGACCCGGCTCACCGTTCACTCTCGGATCGAATCCTTTGCCTTCGTCGCGAATGGAGACGAGTATTCTATTTCCTCTTCTGCGCAACCTCACTTCGGCCCTTACAGCACCACTGTGTTTTCTCAGATTCTGCAGCGCTTCCTGGACAATACGGAACAAACACAGAGCAACATCTGAAGGAACACCCTTTGGAATGTCTTCGGGAGAAAAATCAATCTCGATCCCATGCCGGTCGCCGAATTCTTTGCATAAAGCGCTAATTCCAGGGACAAGTCCCAAACTTTCAAGTGTGGCGGAGTGAAGCTTATGCGAGACACTATGAATATCCGCTCCAAGCTCGCTGGCTGAATTGAGAAGTTCGTGGAGTTGTTGTTTCGCCGTTCTTGGAAAATCCGGTAATGCCTCTGCCGCATTTTCCAAGCCGAGTGCCAGGAGTGCCAGGCGTTGACTGAAGTCGTCGTGAAGCTCGGCAGCCAGCCTGCTTCGCTCCTTCTCCTGGGCATTTATCAATAGGCCGCTTAGTTGCATCTGGGCATCTCTTGCGATTCTTAGTTGTTTCCGGCTGAATTGCAGGTAGATCGCCAGACCAGATAGGCTGAGGATTATAAGCAACGCACTAATCCAATACCACTTTGAGCGCTGCCACACCGATAGCTCCCGGAAGAGAACGATGCTGCCCGGCGGCAGATCCTCTTCGTTGAGTCCCCAACGGCGCATTGCGCGCCAATCAAACACGTAGACGTTCTTGTTCCTTACGATCGGGATGTTTTGTGGCTTCTCGCCGTTGAGAACTTTAGCAACTATTGTGGCGGCAGCGTCACCGTCTGCTTCCCAGCTAATCAGATACCCCCCCATAGTTCCCCGGCCCAGGTCCACATCATCCATGACGTAAATTGGTGCGTTCGCTGCGCTTACTATTAGTGGGACCAATTGAGCAGAGTCAATAAAACGAGATCCTGCAGCATCCTGTGTGAGTGCAGTGTGATATACGATGCTGTCATTAGGTAGGTGTCTTAGACGATCGAGTAGAGAGGGCACATTGAGTTCTGTAAGATACGTAAACTCAAGCTTTGATTCGTAGTTACGAAAGGATTCTTTGGTGATGGCTTCCAAGTCCCGGTCAAAGCTGCCCACTCCACCGGTCACGAACACATGTCTAGTGCGTGGTTGCAATTTCAACGCTGCGAGAAGTGTGTTCTCAGGTTCAGCAACTGCAAATACGCCCGTGAAGTCAGAGTCAAGTATCACATGCTGCAGTGTTTCCTCTGTAGTTCCGCAAAAGACAATTGGCGTGCCTCGGGATAAACTTCTGTGTGATTCGACCATGTACCTGAGAGATGCAGGCCCAACCGTGATGATCACATCCGGTTTGAGACTTGAATATTTCTGAGCGTACCAATCACGGATGCGCCGCTGAGCAGTGTCGTCCGAAAACAAAGTAGATTCGATGTTTTCGCTGTACAACTCGATTTGATACGGTGAAGTTTCAAGGCCCTTAGCAATAGCGTTATCGAGCAACGCAATGCCGGGTGATGAGACAGAACTAAAGTCGTTGAAAATAAGGACCCGACGTATAGGCTTTTGTGCGTACGAAGCGATCGTTTGCGTCAGAAAGAAGATGACTACAGCAAATAGGAGCAAGCGGCGCGCTGAGGTTGCGCAGGGAAACTGACCGGATATGTGCTCGCGGATGGTTCTGCACGTCGCTCCCACAGAAGCCTCCAAAGGCACTGCGATTCAAGTAATTTCTACGAACCACCGGACCTGCAAGCGGTCGGACCAATACAAACTGCGAGCCCTTGATTCCGGGTTGACGCAGAAACACTATACTGCCAGACAGTTTGTAGGTCTAAACAGTCGTCACCTCTCAAGTAACCATTCTGGAAGTATGGTGGAGGCTCGGTCCTCGCATCCACAAACCACGTCCGGCGATCGGCGCAGCTGGAACAGGAGTTGGTTTTGGGAATAGCCGCAGAGGGGCGGCCTGTGGACCCGGACAAGCGAACGTAGATCTTGCGGGTTCGAAGATACTAAAATGCGATCGGCCCGTCGTAGGCAGCAGCCTGGAGTTCCGCACCGAATTTTATAACGCGCTCAATCATCCTTAGTTTGCTGGATCCAGTCAATGACTTCGCTTTTCCGACATTTGGTGTCATTCGAAGTACGTCAGTGACGTTCTCGCGTGATTCAACGCGCGTTGAAGTTTTGTTTTCTAGCGAGAATCGGGAATTGCTGCAGAAACATAATTCTTCATAAAACATCACTTGGGCACAGACGGAGAGATGTAGATCCGGCCTTCAAGTGCGGCGTCGATGGCAGGGATCAGATGCGTTCTCATACGTGACTTGAGGACGTATCCCGATGCGCCTTCGGCCATACACGCCTTCAGGAACTCCTCTTCTGAATGAACAGTCAAGAAAACCACCTTCGCGGAAGACCATGACTTGTGCAATTGAATAACCGCATCGATTCCAGTCACAACGGGCATAGTGATGTCGGTCACGATCACGTCTGGTCGAAGCCGGAGTGCCTCAGACACCAGCATTGCGCCGTCAGTCACAATTCCAACCAGATCGAAATGGGGCTTCAGCAGCGTGGACGCGGCTTCGAGAAGCGGAGGATGATCGTCGGCCAATAGGATTCTAGGTTTCATCACTATAGGTCCTAAAAGTTGAGTCCGCACGGATATGCCCAAGAGCAGAAGCTAGAACAATATTTCTAACGAAACAACTAGGGACTTTCCTAGATTGATCCGAGGTTTTTACAACCTAGGGATTTCCCCAGTTAGGGATTCTCCTAGTTGTGGTGAGCGGGTGAGAGGCATACAAGACTCTCAACCGCTAACGGTTGGTAGAGACATCTTTGCGAGACGGGCTCAACGGAGGCTGGAGTCTTATGAGATGCGATCTTCGAGTTAATCGAAAAGCCGTTGCTTTCTTTGCGATGCTTACCCTTTCGGTCGTTTGGAGTGAGCCTCTCACCGCTCAGCCGCAATCCCAGAGCAACCAACAAGAGATACAGCAACTTAGGGACAAGGTCCAGCAAATGGATCTGATGATGGATGAGCTCAAGGCCGAGATCAATACACTCGAGCGGCAAGGTCAGAAGCCCTCCCCGGGGACGCAAAAGGCTCCTGCGCAGCCGCAGGGTGTGGTCGCTATTCCGTCGGAATCGGTTACCGGTCAACCCCCGCCTAACGCCGTCCCGATAGAGGGTGAAATAACGGAGGGTAAGAATGAGGTCAGCCTCTATGGATTCGCCATGCTTGACTCCGGATATAACTTCGGGGAAATAAATCCGAATTGGTTCGATGTTGAGCGTCCCACCCAGTTGCCGTCCTTCGCCAACCAGTACGCGCCGAGTGGAAATGTCTTCGCCGGTGTGCGACAGACCCGCTTCGGGGTGAAGTCATCCACCACCACAGGGCTCGGCGATCTGAACACAATTTTCGAATTCGAACTATTTGGGACCGGAGTTGATGCCGGCCAGACGACCTTCCGTCTGCGGCATGCCTACGGCGAGTTGGGCGCGTTCGGGGCCGGGCAAACCTGGAGCCCCTACATGGACATAGACGTCTTCCCGAACACAATCGAGTACTGGGGCCCGAACGGGATGGTCTTCTTTCGCAACGTGCAGCTACGTTGGATGCCGGTCCGAAAGAAGGGTGGCAGCGTCACTATCGCTCTGGAGAGACCGGGCGCCAGCGGTGACCAGGGCATTTATGCCGACCGTATCGAGCTAAGCAACATAGTACCTCGATTCAATTTCCCGGATCTTTCTGGAAATGCGCGGATAGTTCGAAACTGGGGCTACTTCCAGGGGGCGGCCATCGTTCGAAAGATCGGTTGGGTTGACACCAGCGGTAACAAGACCAATCTCGGCGGCAGCGTCGTGGGATGGGGCGTAAACCTGAGTTCCAATCTCAAGTTATCAAAGCAGAATGTCGCAAAGCTCGAATTTACCTACGGCCATGGAACCGAGAATTACATGAACGACGCTCCGTTCGATGTCGGCATCGCGCACACTCCTCCCGGCTCAGTCTTGCCCATCAAAGGCGTTGGGCTGCCGGTGCTGGGTGTTGTAGCGTTCCTCGATCACACCTGGAGCGAGCGCTTTACCAGTTCAGGCGGCTTCTCAATGGTGAACATCTCTAACTCAAACGCACAGCTCCCGTCGGACTTCCATCAAGGCTTCTATTCGGTTGGGAACCTGCTGTACCACCCCATTCCCAGGGTCATGATGGGTGGCGAATTCCAGTTCGGCAGACGGGTGAACTTCAGCGACGGATTCAACTACAACGATTACAAAGTTCAGTTCTCATTCAAATATGACTGGAGCAAGACTTTCACTACCCCCACTCTCTGAACTCTGGTTGTAGCGATTTCTTTCAAGTACGACTACGGCAAAACGATTGCTTTCCGAGGGCGGAGCTGCCAAGGCTCCCCAGTCCGCAAGATACAGGTAACTGCGAGGTGAAGGAGATCTACTATGAACGCACGTCGAATCTCGATTCTGGTGTTGATGGCAGCTGCGATTGTTCCTGAGTACTTTTGCCCGACTCCTGTCGCAGCTCAAAGCAGCACCAACGTTAGTCCGGTTGCTCCGCGAAGGGCGCAGGTTGAGGCAGTTGTCAAAGAAGCATACGAGAAATACAAGAACGACACGAACGGAAAGAATGCGGATTATATTCCGTATCTCGCAAAGGTTGATTCGAAGCTGTTTGGAATTGCCATCGTTACTACGGACAACCAGATTATAACGATGGGCGATGTCACCTACTCGTTTTCCATCCAGTCGATTTCGAAGGTCTATTCTCTGGCACTTGCGATGGAAGAGCAGGGGCCGGAGAAGGTGCTCACGAAGATCGGGTCTGAGCCTACCGGACGTCCTTTCAATTCTCCGCTTGCTGTAGTCGATATGCCGACGCACAGCGGAAATCCGTTTGTTAACGCAGGGGCGATTGCAACGGTGAGCCTGATCTCGGGCAGCACGGCAGACGAAAAGTGGAACAAGATTCTCAATTTCTACAGCAAGGCTGCAGGAGAAAAGCTGGTTCTGATTGATGAGGTGTACAAGTCCGAGGCGGCAACGAATACCGGAAACAAGGCGCTCTCGTATTTGCTGGCTAAGTATGACCGCATCTATGCGGATCCGTTTGAGTCAGTGGATGTGTACACGAAACAGTGCTCGGTAGGCGTGAATGCGACGCAGTTGGCAAGAATGGGAGCGACGCT
The DNA here is from genome assembly GCA_963746625.1 of uncultured Acidobacteriaceae bacterium. Lineage (GTDB taxonomy): Bacteria > Acidobacteriota > Terriglobia > Terriglobales > Acidobacteriaceae > Edaphobacter. Next base: position 693,054 of record CAVVBT010000008.1, on the reverse strand, counting down.
CGCGAACAATGGAGTTAACCCGGCGACCGGCGAGCGAGTGATCAAGGCGGAAGTACATTCCGCACATTCTGAGCACGATGATGGAGGCCGGGCTGTATGACGGGTCGGGCACCTGGGCATGGAATGTAGGTTTGCCGGCGAAGAGCGGCGTTGGCGGAGGGATCGTAGCGATCGTTCCGGGCAAGGGCGCAATCGCCGTCTTTGCTCCTCCACTGGATGAGGCCGGGAACAGTGTTAAAGCGCAAGAGGTAATCGACTACGTGGCTCAGAAGCTGAACTACAACCTTTATTCGCCGTTGTCAGTCGGTTGGAAGTAAGTGCAAGATGGTGCCTTCGCGGCGATAGAAAATCTCTCGGGTTCCACAAGGTCGGGAACTATGAGTTCTGCACTCTCAATTCTTCAACGGGTAAGAAAGTGCCGCAGATTTTGTTTCGGAGTTGGCCTTGCAATGAGCCTGCTTCCAGCCGTTCATGGCCATGGACAGGAAACAGCAACTTCAAATGATGAGTCGCGACATAGCGCAGGCGACGATGCGCTAGTTCCTCTTACAAGCGGCCCTCCCCTCACTCCACGCGAAGAGGAGATGTTGCGACTCATCAAGGGCCTCCAGGAACGTGTAGCGCATCTGGAGGCCCGTGAAGGATCTGATGCGGGCGATGTGCAGCCCGCGGCTCAAGGGGACTATCAGAGGAGTTCGCAGGCGAGGTTGCTGGAAGCTTCGGTTGTTTCGCTGCCGCGAGCCGATAGCGAGGCGAGCCTTGCGGTTCCTACGTTTCATGCAGGAGTGAACGGCACAATCGGTTCGAATGGTGCGACGATCAAGAATCCGTTTGAGAGCAATGGCGGGCAGGATGCGCCGAAGACGTGGGGAGCTTACACCCCTAACTTTGGTTACAAAGTGGCTAACACCGAGCTGGGGGATATGAGTGTCAGCATCTACAGCTACGTTCGCTACCTGAACCAGAAAAATCTGGCACCAACCTATACGAACTACTTCGGAGTGACCAGCACTCTGCAGCAGCGCCAGGATGTGCAGATTAACAAGGTGCAGATAAAGTTTCTGGGTTGGGTGCTAAATCCGAAGCTGCGGTACTTTCTGTATGCCTGGAGTTCGAACGCGAATCAGGGGCAGGCGGCGCAGGTTGTTCTGGCCGGCAATTTTAGCTATAGATTCAACAAATATTTCACCCTGTTTGGCGGAATTACAGCGCTGCCAGGCGTGCGTAGCACTGAAGGAAACTTTCCCTTCTGGCTGGGCGTGGATGAGCGGCTGATCGCGGATGAATTCTTCCGTCCTTCGTATACTTCGGGGATCTGGGCGCGGGGCGATTTGACGGACAAGCTTCGCTATTTTGCGATGATAGGCAACAACCTGAGCACGCTTGGCGTAAGCGCTGCACAACTCGACAACGCGTTTAATACCGTCAGTTCAATGCTGGAGTGGGATCCGACTACGGGTGAGTTCGGAGCTGGCTTCGGCGATTTTGAAGATCATCAGAAGCTGGCGACGCGGCTTGCAGGCCACTATACGACGAGCACGGAGAGCGCGCAGGAGCAGCCGGGACAGGACACGTTCGAGAATACGCAGATCCGGCTATCTGACGGCAGCGTGGTCTTTACGCCGAACCTCTTTGGGCCGGGGATCACTGTAAATACACTTCGTTACCAGATGATTGCTGTCGATGGCGGTTTCAAATATCACGGGTGGGCGTTCGAGGGTGAAGGTTACTGGCGGTGGCTAAACGATTTCACAGGCCCGGGAACATCGGCGATTCATACGCGCTTTGACACGGGCTACCAGTTCCAGCTTTCGACGATGGCGATCCAGAAAAAGCTGCAATTGTATTCGAGCGGGTCGCACATCTTCGGTCAGTATGGCAGTCCGTATGACGCGCGTATCGGGACGAACTGGTTCCCGTATAAGAATCGCGTGCTGCGCTGGAATACGGAGGCGCTCTATCTGTTCCGCACGCCTGTGGGCTATACGTCAGTACCGTTCCCGCTGGGCGGTAAAGGCTGGGTGTTCGATACGACCGTAGAGCTGGCTTTCTAAGATGAACGACCAACTTAGACGCGAGTGCAGAGAGATGAGGTCGCCATGAGAAGTGTTTCGAGGCGTTGCTTCTGTCGAAGAGATGCGTGGCGTTACTGTCGCCGCTCTGCTTGTGGAACTCGTGCGGGTTGGCGATAGGGACAGAGTGCGGCGGCGATGGAAGACCCTGTCGCGAACGACTCTCATTTCCATCTCACGAACTATATCCAGGAAGGCACGGATATCCACGACTTTGTGAAGATCATGGGAAACAAGGTGGGGCGGGTTGCGCTGTTCGGGATTCCGTTACAACAGCAATGGTCCTATGAGAACTCGGGTGACTCCGCTCCTACGTATTACTTACAGACTGATTCTCCGCTCTATTATTACTCCTTCACAGATGCGTACATCGCCATGGCGTACCGATCGCTCTCCAAGGAAGAGCAGGCACGGTTTGAACCGATGATCACGGGCTTCAACCCGACCGATATGTACGCCGCGGATCACATACGGCGGGTGCTTCAGACATTTCCGGGCGTGTTCTCAGGCATCGGGGAGTTCTCGATTCATAAGGAGTTTGTCTCCGCCAAGATTGCAGGAGAGACAGCCGATCTTCAGAACCGTGCGCTGGATAGGGTTCTCGACTTCGCTGCGGAGGTTGGGCTGGTCGTTATCATCCACAATGACATGGATGTTCCGTTCCCGAAACAAGGCGCGCCGCCGGCGTACCTGGAACAGATGAAAGCTCTTTTGAAGCGGCACCCTAACACGACGATCATCTGGGCGCACACGGGCGTGGGACGTATCGTTCGACCGATCAAAGATCACGCAGCCAATCTTGCGGTCATTCTCAGCGATCCCACGTTCAAGAATGTCTATTTCGACATCTCGTGGGACGAGGTAGCCAAGTACGTTGTTTCGAGCCCTGAAGCGACAAAGATCACTGCGGACTTAATCAATCGCTTCCCGGATCGCTTTCTGTTCGGTACTGACGAAGTCGCACCCACTAGCCAGCAAAGCTACTTGAAGGTCTTCTACCAGTATGAGCCCTTATGGAAACTGCTTACCCCAGAGGCCAGCGAGAAGGTGCGTAAAGGAAACTTCGCGCGTCTTTTCGATGAGGCTCGGCCGAAAGTGAGAGCGTGGGAGGCGGCTCACAAAACACCGTCTCAGACAACTTCCGAGAGCGGGGCGCACATTAGCATCGAGCAAGAGTGACCGATCGTCCCTTTGAGTTGGGCAGCCAGTGGCGTCCAGCTTTATTTGTTTTTGTCGTTGTCTTTATCCTCAAGACCAGGAACCCAGACGTTGTCTGGTGCCGCAATTTCGGAGTTGGATTTTTCTGTCCAGATCTTGATGCGCTGCAGAGTGCCTTTGCTCTTTGGCTCCCCCAAAAAGACCAGGTAGTACTGGTTGTTGAGGTTTTTCTGGAAACGATCGAGATAAGGTTTGAAGCTGACCGCGATTCGAGGTGCCGAGGGAGTAGCATTCGCCCCCGGTTTCGTCCGCGATCTTGGCAAGACCTCCGAGGCCGAGCTCGAGATCCCATGAACTTCTTGCCGCTCTGCCAACTCCTGGCGAGTAGATGCTGTTGACGATCACGTTGTAGCGTTGGCTGGTTTCGCTCGCGGAGTCGGCGTCAACGCTGATGGTGGGCATACTGTGGTACACAGTTGGTCCGGTTGTTCCTCTTGCTCCAAATCTTGGACCAAGTTGCGAGGCCGTAGGTGTTTCGCCGCGAAGCCGGTCGATACCGTCAGTGACCATGAGCACTTCGCGACGAATATTCTGTTTGGGCCAACCCTTTACCAGGCTTATCAGGGACAGGTATGGGCTATCCATAGCGGAGAGGCCCCCTCGCGGAAGGCGGATCGCATTGACTGCGGCTTCGTGGTCCGTGGTGAATTGTTGAACAACATTGACCCCGGCATTGGCCATGTAGCCTATACCGATGGCCGTAGTTGGCGGCTGCGCCTTAACAAATTCCTTAAGATCAGTCAGATTATTTCCAACGGCCTGGGTATTCAGAGTCTCATCGATCAAAATCATCAATTGAAGCCCAGCGGCCTGGTCACGCGCAGGGATCAGTTGCGTCACGGTGTACATGGTCTTACCTTGCTTTACCTTGACGTCATTCTTCAGGAGCTGCGGCAACTCGTTGTTATCCTGAACAGCCATGTCCGTGATGACGACGTGGACCATGGCACCGCGCGGAGCGTTATCCGATTGTGCCTGTGAGTATCCGGGAACCGACACCAATATCAACAGGGAGCCAAGGAAAAATGGCATCGTTGTGCAGTTTTTCATTCGATCCTCCAACAATGCGGAATTAGAATTCTTCGGCGTCGTAGCCCTGTTGGGAGGATTGAGTGTCCCGGTCGAAGGACTCTGAATCAATTCCCCCGCGTGCTGGTGATTCGCGATTGGAATGTGCAGTGTCGATGTAGGTGTCCGGATTGATTCGAGGGAGCGTATTTGCGTCTTCGATGTCTGCTAATTCCAGTTTAGAATCCGCATCTCTCAACATAAGCCACCAGAGATTGACAGCTAGTCTCGATTGCCAAATTGGAGAAGTTACTCTGCCTGACTTGTCCTTACTGGTCGTTAACGGGATGCCAGGATGAGTCGGGGTTGAAGCGCTCCATCTTTTTGAATTGCTCGAGCGTGTCAGGCCCGAGATCCTTTTCGTAGACAACACCGTCGTAACTGACCATGAAGGTTTTTACTCCGGTGACGCGGTATTGGGCGGGCGCGGCGACGAGCGCGAAACCTCCGATCATCACGCCTTCGATTACGTAATCGAGTTTTCCAAGGGGCGCGGCGGGACCTTGTCCTTTTAGGACTTTGTAAAAGTACCCGTGATAGGGCATCTCTCCGGGGGTGTAACCCTGTGCGATGGCCTTAGCGATCTGTTCGCCGATTGGGCCCTCCCAAGTGTCATTGGCGTTTAGCCAGGTGAGTCCGTCCTGTTTGCCGGGCGTGCTGATGATGCGCTGTGCGTATTGGTTGACGTTATAGAGCTGGCGGCTTCGAAGAGCATATTCGTCCTGGGATTCGACGAAGCCGTGGCAGATCTGAATGGCGTCTAGTTCATTGGAGCCGATGCGGCGATAGAGGAGTTCCTGCTCGCCGGCCTTGGCGTCGAAGGACCATTTGCCGTTGACCTTGACGATGGGTACCGCAAAGGGCCAGTTTTCGTCGCCGACGTTGATGAAGGCTCGCGTGCCAGTTTTTGGATCGACGACGACTTGTGTTTTTTCTTTGGCCTCGGCGGCGAAACCTAAGGCTCTTTGGCGGTCCTGGGCGGTTTCTCCCGTGAAGACGACCTTCTTGCCGTTGGGGCCAAAGATCTTTGCGAGTGCGGCCTCGTCGAATGTGCCGGCAGCAGCGATGAGGGCGTCCGCGGCTTGCTGCGGAGTATCGAAGGTTTCGCCTTCAACCGGGTGAGGAGCCGCGGTGGCGGCAGGAGTCTGTGCCGGAGGAGCTTGCGTGCCGGTGGAGGCTTGATGCGCGCCGAAGAGAACCTGGGTGGAGAGACATGCCCAGGCGACGATGATCGCAATCCAAAGAAGCTCGAAGAGATTTTTTCTCGCGGATCGTGAGTTCATTTTGTGCTCCTCATGGTGTTTCTCTCTAACGACGCCGGCCTCCACCGCCGCCACGACCACCACCGCCGCCACGGCCGCCGCCGCCGAAGCTGGAGGACCCGCGGCTACTGGCAGATCGTGCCGAGGAACCGTTGTAGCCTCCCCGGGAACCTGATCCGAAGGCGCTGCGGTCGCCGCCGGAGGGACGGGAGACATCGCGGCTTCCGACGCGGTCGGGGCCTCCGCCTAAGCCGCCACCGCCACGATTGCCGCCGCCGAAGCCGCCGCCTGTGTTCATGCGGTTGCTGGCGCCGGCGCCGCCGCGATTACTCTGGAAGATTTCCTCCCTGGCGTCCGATCTGGTTTCTTGCGCCGGCCTGCCGGTTGGCGAGGGAGTCGCCGCGAGCTGCGCCGCCGAATCGATCGGCCGTTGCGCGGTCTCCGTAGGGTGCGCCGCCACGATGTGCCGGATTGTGCTGCCAGTTGCCTCCAGCTCCGCCAGCAGGTAATTGTGACGGACGGTTGGCACCACCTGCGCCGCCTACCCCACCGGGACTACCAACACCACCTGCGCCGCCTACCCCACCGGGACTCCCAACGCCACCTACGCCACCCACTCCACCCGGCTTCCCGGCACCACCTACGCCTCCCACTCCACCGGGACTACCAACGCCACCTGCACCGCCCACTCCGCCTACGCCCCCGACACCACCCGCCAACTCCCCCGACACCACCAACGCCTACCGACCCCGCCAGCACCGCCGCGGGCGGGCAGTTGGGAGGGCCTATTGCCGCCGCCAATATTGGTGTTGCGATTGAAGTTATTGTTGATGTTGACATTGACGCTGCCACCACCCCAGCCGCAACCCCAACCCCAGCCGCCGCCCCAAAACGCACCCATCGCGATGCCGATGCCAAAAGAGATCGCCAAGCCGGCTGCGTAGTATCCAGGCGGCGGATAGTAAATGGGCGGGTAGGGGTATATCGGCGGCCCGTAAACCACGACAGGATCGTAAGAAGGCACGTATACGACTTGTGGATTCGACTGTTCAATAACGATCGTGCTCTTGCTTTCGATCACCTGAGTTTCGACCTTCTGCTGCTCGGTCGTTTTCAAATTGCCCTTGTCCTGAGCCTTCTTGCGCATCCGCTGCACGGCATCCATAACGTCTTTTTGCTGTGCCAGGAACGCATTGCCAAGATCCGTCGTCCATTGAATGTCATCTGCGAGGCGCTTCACCAAATCGGGTAAAGCAGCCATTGCCTGGATGCTTGGGTCCCAGGGCTCCTTGGCCACGGCATCAGCGAGTGCTTTGTCCTTCAACGTAGGATGTTTTGCAAGCCACTGTTGAAGTTGGATAAGTTCCAGCGGATAAGTGGACGCAGCAAGGGTCTGGGCGAGCATGGGGTCCGGATAGAGCGCGATGGGTGCGACGAGAGAGTCGAGTTCGTCGGCGGGAATTTTGGTCGTCTGGTCCTTGTGTTGGAGAACTCTGAGGAGCGGTTGTTTGGCTTCCGCCTGCATAGGTAGCGCCTCGCCAAGGTGTCTCCTGGAATAAGAAGGATCACGCAGATCACGCTCAGCAGACGCTGAAGAATTCCACGAAATGTTTCTGGCTTCGGATTCATCGCTGGCTTCCTTCCTTCGTTATTCAGGCGTGCCGGAATCCCTTGAGGCTCCCAGGCATTCATCTCCATAAAGAAAATGATTTGCGCCGATGCTTCATTTCATCCCACGTGAGGGAGAATTTTGACATCGTGATGGAAAGTACCTCACGACCGGCGTGAGAAGAAACTAGGAAAACCCCTAATACTTGAAGCGCTTTCGGTTTCTTCACGAAAGAACTACAGCAAGACTGAAGAATCTACAACGAAATTGGATATGGGGATTTCCCTAGTTTCATCGGAGGCGGCGCTCAGTGTAGGTTCTCCTCAATCGAGCTCCGTGCTCCTTGGAGGAGAAGAAAATGGCGACGCAGGAAATCGCATCCGCGAAAGAGACAGACTGGACAAAACCCGCAGCAATGGCGATCCCTAAAGAGGGATATTTCAAATTACAGAATGGCAGGTACGGACCGCTCTATCCAAAATCACCTGCCTGCTATGGTTTTACGATCATCGCGAAGATCAAGCCGGGACGCGAGGAAACCATCCGCGAATACGGCAGGACCCTCGAGAAGTCTGTCGCTGGGTCGCCGGACTCTCTTGAGGTGCTTAAGCTTCACTATCTGCGATGGGTTCTGTTCGACATCGGAAAAGATACTTATTTCATGTACCAGGGAATCTTTGACACGGATTTCGATAAGTACACGGAGGATGCAGTATCGCTGTTCTCCAAGTCCGGTCTCAGCACTACCTTTGAGAATCTCGAGGGGTTTCCCGAGGATTGGAAGACAAATGTACCCGCATTCATTCAGTTTGTTCGCGAACACCAGCGCCCGAGTTTTCTTGAATACGGAGAGTATCCCTATGTCTCCGCAGACGAGATCAAGAAGGCACTGAAGCTCAAGGCAGCGTTTTCCAGCATGCTCGATCTGATGCAGTAGCCCAGGTGTCTTTTCCATCACGAAAGCCCTTGAGAAAGCACTTGAGGAGCCGTAATGCTCGAACTTGAGGACATTCAACATTTTTTGATTTCGCGGCCTTCTGCGCTGGCGGCGAGATACGAGTTCCTCGCGTTTCGCCGACCGGGTGCGGGACGTGAATGGCTGAAGGGAATTCTGGATAAAGTTGGAACGGCAAAGGCGCTCGCTTCAGGGAACCCGGGAACGAGATGGGTGACGATAGGGTTCACGTGGAATGGCCTACGAGCGCTCGGCGTCAATCGACGCTGCGCTCGCGACCTTCCCCGAAGAGTTCCGCCAAGGCATGGCTGCGCGTGCGGAGATTCTCGGCACAACCGGAGCCAACCACCCGGAGAACTGGGTGGGTGGGCTGGCGAGTGAGGAACTTCATGCCATCGTGATTCTGTTCGCACGCGATGTTGCAGAACGCGAGCGATGCAGGCAGGAGCATCGGGAGTATCTCCTGCAGTGCGATGGGGTGAAGGTCCTCTCTTCGCTGGATATGGAAGCGATTCCTCCATACACCTACGCCCACGAACACTTTGGATATAGAGACCGGCTCTCGCAGCCGGTGATCGAAGGAATGGGCGAGGAGCCAACTCCCGGCTCCGGCCCTGCAATCAAAGCCGGCGAGTTTTTTCTGGGCTATCCGGATGAAAATGGACCGCCTGCGGGATTGCCGCAGCCCGAGGTTCTCGCCCGGAACGGCAGCTATATTGCTTATCTCCGGATCGAAGAGCACGTCGGCGCATTTCGTGATTTTCTGCGCCAACAAGGCGACACACCTGAACAACAGGAATGGGTGGCGGCCAAGCTGATGGGCCGCTGGCGTAGTGGCGCACCGTTGGTTCTGTCTCCTGACAAAGATGACCCGGAGCTTGGTGGGGACATGCAACGCACCAACGATTTCAACTACGGCAAGATGGACCCCTACGGTTATGGCTGTCCGCTTGGAGCGCATATTCGCCGCATGAACCCGCGAGATACCGCAGCCAACATGCAACGGAGAAAGATGATTCGGCGTGGAGGGACTTACGGCCCGCCGTTGCCCGAGGACAAACCCGACGACGGAATCGAACGAGGCATCGCGGCGTTCGTCGGTTGCGCGAGCCTCGTTCGCCAATTTGAGTTCGCGATGAACGTCTGGACGAACGACCCCAATTTTCATGAGCTAGGCAACGAGCGCGACCCGTTTGTCGGCACGCAGGACGGCAGCTTCGATATGACCATTCCGAAGCGGCCCATTCGAAAGAAGATTGTAGGGCTGCCGGCGTTCACCACGATTCGCGGAGGTGCCTACTTTTTCCTGCCCGGCATCAAGGCATTGCGATATCTGACGGCGCTGTCATGACGGCGCGGAAGAAAGGAAACTGAGATGAGCGAATCAGCTAGTCGGACCACGAACCTATAACCAGACGAATATCCCGAGGAAGTACGCTCCGGGCAAACGGCGGTTCAGCATCTACTGGACCTGGAGCTATCCATGGGAATCGAATCGCGACGTTACGGAGATGGACAATCGATTCTCAACCATGACTGAAGTTCGCCGGGTAGCGTGGCCGAATTACGAGACTCCGGAGTTCTCCGCGAAGATGTTCCTTCAGGGAATTGCGGGAACACTTGAGCTCTTTCACTTGTCCACGCTGAAGTTCCAGCAGCTTGTCGGCGAGGCGACGGATCAGCCAGTCGCCATCTACCAGAGGATCGATCAGGCGGGCCAGCGATTGCCCATCGACGAGCGCATCCTTCAAGACACCGACACCCTGATGGTCTTTGGTCTGGATCACATGATTACGGAGCAGGAAGCGTCACCGGATGAGATAGACGCGGTTCGACGATTTCTGACACGCGAAGGAACGTGTCTGATTATTGGACCACATCACGATGTTGGTGTTTCTCCTGATCCAAAAGAACGGGCGATGGAGTATGCGCACCATGGCGATCCCTTAGTGCCGCGGCAACAGCGCTTCGGTCGGTACACGCTCTCGATGATGAAGGGCTTAGGCGTGCCCGTTCAGAATCAGTATGGTCTGCGCCCGGCAACCGTCAAAGGCACGAATCAGATTACTCCATTGACCGCCTTTCGAGATCTCGACTCCCGCGGTTGGCTTTCCGGAGTTACCACTTTCAACTTTCATCCTCATCTTCCCCACTATGCCTTGACCACGGACGACGCGAAGTCCATTCGTATTCTGTCGAAGCAGTCTATTGACATGTCCCGGCCGCATCCTTTCACGGAAGCAGGCAACACAGAGTTCAATAACTTCCTGTGGATGCCGCCAAACGAAAAGCGCGCCGGAGACATTCTTCTTGCTGACTTAACGATATTCACGACTCTCTTCGGCGGTGTCGAGTCGCTGGAAATCTTCTGGAGAAACCTTGCGATGACTCCGCTGGCGATGGTGACCCGTGCTTAGCGGCCAAAATCTCGAAGCCGAATCGAGTTCTGATGCAAAGGACAAACGGTCAGCCTTGCGAATGCGAAGCGAGCCGTGAGCCGAGAGAACAACGTGCCCAATTTCTCGCGGATTCGCATGATTCCGGTTGGCTTGGTTATCACGATTTTCGTGATGATTGAGCCAGGTTGGGCGCAGGTTAGAGGTGTCTACCCCCCTGGGTCGACCGCCACAAATTCAGGCGTCACTCCTGAGGCAGGTTTCACCTATTCGAACCAGTTTCTCTTTTACTCGCGCAGCGAGTTGAAAGACGCCAATGGCGTGGTTACAGCTACCGGGCAGAACGCGGTGATTCTGGACATGAACAGTTTCATTTGGGTCAGCAATAACAAGATCCGAGCACTTGGAGGAGCAATCTACTCCTGCGTCGCCACCCTTCCGATCACCAACAATTCATTGACCTCCGATGCGGAGGGGCCAATGAGCGGTGGAGGCGGATTTGCAGACTCCTACTATCAACCCGTCATCCTGGGCTGGAAGACGGAGCGCGCAGACTTCCGCCTGCATTACGGATTTCTTGCACCCACTGGGAGGTTTGATTCCACCTCGAATAACAACGTGGGTTCAGGCTACTGGACCAATGCCATCTCCTCCGGCCAAACCATCTACCTCACCAGCAACAAAGCAACCACTGTTTCCGCCTTCGAAATGTATGAATTCCATACTGTGCAGGAGGGAACAGGTATCCATCCAGGCGACACCTTCGACCTGGACTATTCCGTCGCGCGTGCCTTTCCAGCCAGCAAGGACTTACGGCTGCAAATCGGCCTTGTGGGATACGAACAATTGCAGACGACCAACAAGTCTGGCCCAACGATTACGCCAGCCCAGGGAGCCGCACATTACGAGGTCAATGCTCTTGGTTTCGCTTCCAACATATCTCTACCAGCTCGCAAAGTGAATTTAGGATTCAAGTACTTTCACGAATTCTCAAACAAGGCCACATTTCAGGGCTACTCTCTGCAGATTTCGGGGGTCGTGTCTTTTTGAGGTTGGAAGCTGGTGGAACGTTTGTGATGGCGAAGACTTGTCTTAGTCTCGCCGCCAAAGGCCCCGGAATAGTCGGGCAGGAGGCCTCTAGATGGCACCGATGGAAGGGTCTGCGAAACCGCATTCACGTTGGTTGACTGGAAAGGACTTCCCCGAAGAACCGCACGAATTTTCTCCTGTTCGGGGTGGCCCATTCTTTCAACTCCTGCGCCGAACGTATCTCACCGGAGAGGCGATGGAGCTGTTGCAGCGGAGAGTGCTCGTCATCCCAATGATTGCTTGGTTGCCATTGATGCTTCTCACCAGTCTCAGCGGGACCGGCCTGTTTTCCTTTCTCCATGATGTGGAAGTGCACGTCCGGTTACTGATTGCATTGCCTATCCTTATCGCTGCGGAGACAATTGTCCATTCGCGGATGCGTCCTGCAGAGCGAATCTTTGTGAATCGGCGCATTGTGATGCCTGATGACCTCCCTCGCTTTGACAGAGCGGTTGCGTCGGCGATCCGACTGCGCAACTCCTACGTCGTCGAACTGATGCTGGTCATTCTTGTCTACACGTTTGGGCTGTGGCTCTGGAGAAGTCGAGTCCCGATCGCGACTCCAACGTGGTATGCGATGCCCGGAGGACGCTGGCACCTGACTCCTGCGGGCTATTGGTACGTGTTTCTCAGCATCCCGATCGTCCAATTTGTGCTTCTGCGCTGGTACTTCAGGTTATTCCTCTGGTATCGCTTTCTTTGGCAGGTCTCGAGGATCAATCTGAATCTCATAACAACTCATCCCGATCACTGCGCAGGACTGGGCTTTCTGGGCAAGAGCGCGTACGCCTTCGGGCCAATCCTGTTCGCGCAGGGTACGATGCTCGCCGGCGTAGTTGCGAGTCGCGTGCTTTACAGAGGGGAGAACTTACGGTCTTTCGAGCTACAGATCGCCGGCTTTGTAGTTTTTTTTGTTCTGGCCATTCTCGGTCCCCTCGTTATGTTTAGTCAGCGCCTGGCGATCGCAAAAAGAAGAGGTTTGGCAAGCTATGGACAACTTGCGCAGGACTACGTCGAGGGCTTTCAACAGAAATGGATTGTCCACGATCCGCCTCCCAGGGAAGATCTGCTTGGAACTGCTGACATTCAATCATTGGCGGATCTTGGCAACAGCTATAGCGTTGTGAGTTCGATGCGTTCGGTGCCGTTTGGACTGGACGATATTATGCGTTTGGCTGTAGCCACAGCAGCTCCTTTTTTGCCTCTGCTGCTTACGGTTTTGTCGCCCGAAGAACTCATCCTTCGCCTGGTTAAGGCCGTCTTCTAGGATTTGTGCAAAATCTCCAAAGTCATTCAACGAGCGTATGGCGGAGGCGCATTTGGAAATCCTTTTTAAATCTCTATAGAAGTGCGCTCAGGCAAGCGCCGATCGACTCACACGACTAGGGATTCTCCCAGTTGCCGACACCGGACGTGCTACTTAGCATTGAGCCATAAAACTGGAACCTGAGCTGGCGGTTCATTTGGGCAATTGCGTCGCAGGAGAAAACTACATGCTTGCTAACTTAAGAATTCGGCACTTCGCGAGTGGAATCTCTCTTTTGCTTGGGCTGCTTATGATCTCTGGCGCCTACGGCTTTGGGCAGCGGCCGGAGGTTGAAACCATCGACGCAACAGCCTTTGGCACAAGCACACAGCTCGGTAGAAACTTCGGCATCAAAATTATGATTTATGAGTTCTCGAGTCCTGAGGACAGAGACATCCTCGTACAGTCATTTCAGAAAGGGCAGAACGACGGACTGATGAATGCTCTCGAAAAGATGAAGAGCGTAGGCCGGATAACGATCCCCGGCACAGTCGGGTACGATCTTAGCTACATTCGGGAGATCATCACGCCCACTGGCAGGACCATCCGTTTTGTTACCAACCGCAAGATCGCTTTCGGTGAAGCCTATTGGAATACCCAAACGAAGAGTTTCAATCTGACTGCCGGTGAAATCATCTTGAATGATACCGACAAGAGCAAGAGCAGTGGTGTTCTTTTCCCTGCCGCGCAGCTCATCGTCAATAACGAAGGCGAGTTGCAGTTCGAGCTCAACCAGAATGCATGGAAGCTCACTAACATCATCGAGTGGAAGTGAAATCGCACTGCGGATCTGCCTATGACTATCAAAGTTCAACAACGTGTCAAGACTTGGAGTGCATTGCTTTTATCGACTTGCATCGTTCTCCTGACCGGGGAACTCGCACAGGCAAAGAGCAAATACGTTTGCGATGAGCCGCAACCCGAGACCATGTGCAATGCGGCGAACACCTGCGGTTCCGCTTCGTCTCCATGCACGATTGACATCAGAAGGGGCTCTAACTCTGCCAACGTAAAACCTGGCATCCCGAACGCGAAGAACAACCAGTTCTTCTGTATCAAGACCGGCACTACAGCGGTGTGGATGAGTTCGAACAAGAACAACGGATTTTCCGTCTCTTTCGGTCCTGAGTCGCCGTTTGACCCCGACGGCCCGATCCTCGGAGGCGGACAAAAGCAGGTGACGACGAAAGCAACTACTCCGGGCTGCTACAAGTACGATGTCGGCGCGTTCCGTTCCGGCACAGTTTATGGAATGAGCGGCGGCAGTATGCCGGAATTAGTCATTCTGCCCTGACCTATTAATTAGGGGCGACAGATTCCCGTCTATTCGCTTCAAGGACTTAGAGTGACACTGGAATCACTTGTGCATCTTCGCGCTTTGCTCGGGATTAAAGCTGCATGACGCGGTAGTCAATCGCGTGGACGGAACCTTGAGCTCCTGCAGGTTGTTTTTGGTCAGCACCGCGTTGAAATCTTTGATCTGTTGCTGCATCCCATTCCAGGCAACCAGTGTGCGGTTGTAATCAGTGCAGTCTTTCTCCCAGCTGGCGATCTGGGTCGGCGTAGGCGGCATATCGAGGCCAACTTGAATCATGCTGACCATGGTGTTGTAGGAGTTGTTCAGGTCTGCAAAGGATTGCATCGCATTGGGATCGGGAGGGCGGCGATTCGCGCCGCCGCCAGCGCCGGGCCGTGGTATTACGCCGCCAACCTTCGTTAGGTCAGCATCGAGCGTCTTGGCCTGCTTGGCGGCATCGTCGGGCAGGTTGCTCTGCATCAGGGACGCAAGCTGCTTCCTGACGTCCCCGACCTCGTCATAGCCTGCGAAGCTCTGCTTCATCCCCTGAACCGATAACAGTGTGAGCCTGTTCTGCGTGCGCAGCGCGACCATCAGCTCGGGGCTCTGGCCGACGCGCGGGTCGTTGATGACGGTGACTTTGCTGGTGTAGACCTTGCCGTCAACTGTCAGCTTCAGCGTGTAGACGCCAGGGATCACCTGTGGTCCATGCGGACCGGGTGTGGTAGAGCCGGGCGTCATATTCATCTGATTTTCGAGATCGTGGCGCAGAGCAGGCGGGTCGTCATAGTACAGGTTCCAGTTGATGCGGTTGAGGCCGGCATTCGTGCTGAGGGCGCGCGATTCGGGAGTAGCAAGCCAGTAGTGGGGATACTCGGCGTCTTCGATGGGCGGCGGCAACGTGCTGGAGATGGTACGCACCAGATTGTTGTGGTCATCGAAGATCTGCAGTTGAATGGGCCCGCTGGGTTCACGGCTGAGATAGTAGTCGACGAGCGCGCCATAGGGCACATTTGTCGCGTGGGGCACTTCGATGGAGAAGGGCTGATCCCAGTTGCTATTGATGCGGGCGCGGATGGCGTCTGCAGGGTTGAACAGATAGGCGGAGGAAGAACTGATGGCCTGGGCGTTCGCGGCGATCTGGCGTAGCGGGCTGATGTCGTCGAGAACCCAGAAGCCGCGGCCGTAGGTGCCGATCACCAGGTCGTTCTGGTGATGATCGGTGTGGACGTCGAGGTCGCGGATGGAAGTGCTGGGAAGGTTTTGCCGCAGCGACTGCCAGTGATCGCCATTGTCGAAGCTGACGTAGACGGTGGTCTCGGTGCCGGCGAAGAGCAGGCCGGGTTGCCGAGGATCAACGCGCAGACTGTTGACCCAGCTTCCGGTGCGCCCATCCTTGGGCAGGCCGTTGACGATGCTGACCCAGGTCTTGCCGCCGTCGGTGGTGCGCCAGATGAGCGGCACGTTGCCGTCCTCGTCCGCGGGAAGCGTAGCGCCGCGCTCGGCGGCGATGCGGCCCGCGACATAGGCGGTATTGACGTCATGGCCAGCCTCGATGGTGTTGAAGCTGAAGTGGGGCGGCACGCCCGCGATGTTGCTGACGTTGTTCCAAACCTTGCCATGATCCATCGTGTTATAGATCTGGCCGTTGCTGCTCGCGGTCCACATCACACCCGGCTTCACCCCGGAGATGGAAAAATCGCTGATGGAGGGTGGGGTTGGGGGCGGGCCTCCGCGTGTGGGCTCTTCCGGTTGCGGAGGCTCCGGCTTCTTCGCACCGCAGGCTATCTGTGGCGACCCTTTGGCTGTGGTCAGATCAGGGCTGGCTGCGGTGAACGAATGGGCGCCGTCGCGCGTAACGAGCAGACACTGGTAGGCGACGTAGAGAGCGGCGGGCTCGAAGGCGATATCGAACTTCTTTTGGAAGTCCCTACCGGCGGTGTATTTGGTGGAATCAACCCCGAAGTTCGGCGCGACGTTTTGCCACTGCCCGGTCGCCATATTGATTTTGATCAGGCCGCTGCCGCCTCCGCCCGGGCCGTAGCCGACGCCATAGATGATGTTTGGGTTTTTGGGATCGGGTCTGACGATGCCGAACTCCGAGGAGGGCAGTGGGTTCCAGTCAGTGAAGTTGACCTGGCCCCAATTGCCGCGGCTGCTGATCATGACCGCACCGGTGTCCTGCTGTGCAGCCATGATGTGATAGGGATACTGGTCGTCCGTGGCAACGTGATAGACCTGCGAGATCGTCTGGGTGTACCAAAGGCTCCAGGTCTTGCCGTTATCGAGAGTGACGCTGGCGCCCTGGTCAGAGCCGACGAGCATGCGTTTGCCGTTGGTGGGATCGATCCAGAGCTTGTGGTAGTCCTCGCCGCCGGGCGCTCCCTTGAAGGGCTCGAAGGTGACGCCGCCGTCGGTGGAGCGGTACATCGCGGTGCTCATGGTGTAAAGGATGTCCGGGTTCTGCGAGTCCACGAAGACGCCGCTACTATAGTTGCCCTGGCCGTTGCTGATGCGGGTATCCTTTCCGGCCATGTGCCGCCAGGTGGCGCCGCCGTCGTCAGAGCGGTAAAGGCCCGAGCCGTTTTCAATGTTGTTGCCAACAATGTACATGCGCTGGGCTTTGGTGTGCATCGCGACCGCCACCGCAACGCGGCCTTCAAAGGGCGGAATCTTGATCTGGGTCCACGTCTTGCCTTCGTCGGTGGATTTGAAGCCCAGCGCTGGCTTGGTTTGTGGCCGGGAGCCGCGCTCGCCGGCAGCACCACCGCCACCGCGCTCGCCACCAGTGCCTTGCGTGACGGCCAGCATGACATTGGGCTCGTCGAAAGCGTACTGCAGGTCGCGAGTGCCGTCATAGCCGTCGGTCTTAAGGACGTTGGTCCAGCTTTGACCGCCATCGGTGGAGCGGTAGACGCCACCGCCGTGATGGGTGGTGTCACCGAGAGCAGAGACGATCACCAGATTCGGATCGGCGGGATCGACAACGATGCTGTCGATCTTCACGGTGTCCTCGAGCCCGAGGTGCTGCCAGCTCTTGCCGGCATCGGTGGACTTCCACATGCCGTTGCCCAGGCTGCCGCCGATGGGGTCGCCCGCGCCGGCATAGACAATGTTGGGATCGGACGGTGCGACCTGGATGGCGCCGACGCTATCAACGCTCGTCTCCTCATCAAAGATGGGGAACCACGTCACGCCGGCGCTGGTAGTCTTCCAGATGCCGCCCAGTGGCGAGCCGAAGTAGAAGGTGCCGGAGTCGCCGATGACACCGGTCACGGAGGATATACGGCCGCCGTGGAAGGGCCCCACGTTACGCCACTTGAGTCCCGCATAGAGGTTGGGATTCACCTGCGCCAGCGTTGCCAAGGTTGATGCCAGTACACCTGAAAAAACAAAAGCGCACCGTGTTGCCCGCGACATTCGCGTCATGCTGTACCCTCACGAAAATACTGTCGATTCAAAGAGTAGACGTTGGTCACGCCTCCCAGGACGCACGGCTGCATTTCTTTAAAATCGTCTTGTGGCAGAGGCCGCTCCCTACCCATCCCCGCAATGGTCTCACTATCCGGGGGGTGGGCAAAGGCGATTCGACGGTCTCTTCGGGTCGTACTGTGCTACTGTGGTGGCCTTCCCCGGGGCACTTCCACTTTCGTCAACATCGGAGAGTTTTTATGAAAGCTTCCGTTTTGCGAAACTTTGACTGGCGCGGCCGCCTCGTAGTCCTCGCGACTTTCGTTGGTCTCACTTTAGGTTTTGCACTCGCACAAGCAACGAGTCCCGACTACACCACGGACCTTCCTTCCGTCGCTCGCGTCGAGGCAGAGATCAAGGGCAAAGATCCGGTGGATACCTTGGCGCGCCAGGTTGCTGTCTTCACCTACCTGCAGACGTACATCGATCGCACCAAATACGCTCGCACCGTGCGTGGTCCTTACACGGCAGGCGAGCAGAAAATGTGGGCCGCCTACAGCGGAGCCGCGGCCCAGATCTCTCAGGACTATGCCAAGTCCCACACCGCCGACGAAGCGAAGGCCTTTGAACGTCTCCACGGCCAGTACGAGATGGACTGAGACCTTCAACGCCGCATGGCAGAAGAGCCTGATCGGGCCAAAAGCCACCGCGGCCTATAACGGAGCCGTCAACTCGCTCGCCGCCGGGCAGAGGGCCCACGTCGCGCAAGAGCAGGAACAGTATCAAAAAGACGTCGCCGCGCAGCATGCCGCAGCCAACGGTACCTCCAGCGACCCCACTTCCGTCGCCACCCGTCGCTGCCTCGAACTCGGCGGCGACACCACCGCCTGCCTCGGCAAGGGCCTGACGAGCGGCATCATCGACCTGTTCACCGGAGGCGCGGGGCTCGGAAACCTGACCGGCCCGGGCCGCGCCGGAGTCGTCCTGAGCGGCATCTATCACACCGCCGGCGCCACCACCAGCATCAACTTCACAAGCGACAGCGCAGGCATCGATCGCTGCGGTGACCTGGAAGAAGTCGGCAGCCCGTACACCATCCGCAAATCCCCCACCGGCACGCAAATCATCCTCCAGAACGAGCCCCACCCTATCACTCTCTCGATGCGCCCTGACGGCTCGCTCATCGGCCCCGGCCTCGTCGACGTCAAAGGCCAGGTCATCACCGGCTATCACACCGTCACCACCACGCAAATGATCAACGGCGCTCGTGCCGCCCCTAACCAATGCAACGGCCCGTGCCAGACGATCAGCCGCGTCCCCGACTACGCGCCCAAGACCGTGCGATGCAGCATCGCCGCGTTTGCACCGCCACCCCCAGCCCCGCCCGCCTCTGCAACTCTTGCCGACACCGGAATCATGGGCGCCCTCACCAGTATGATGGGCACCGTTGCCCCCGCATCCGAGCCCGGCCTTCGCATGGCCGGCCAATACTCCAGCTCCTCCGGCCTCCTCCTCGATTTCGGAGGCGATGCCGTCACCCTCGACTGCGGCCAGGCTCACGTCAAAGCGCCCTACACGGTCGAGAACACGCAGGCGCAGTTCCTCATCCACGTGCAGAACAGCGGCGGCCCGTTCACGCTCACCGTCGGCCCCGACAACTCGCTCCGCGGCTCCGGACCCACCACCATCAACGGCAGACTCGTCTCCGGCATGAACGGCGACAACGTCACCTTCACTCCACACAGCGAAACCTGCGCCATCGGCGCCTTCGTCGCAAAGACGGGCTCCTCTTCCAGTTCCGTCGCCGCTAATCCAGCCGCCCCGGCCCCAGCGCCGTCCGCCCCAACGGCCGGCGCGCCGGTAAACCGCGCCTCCGCTGCATCCGTCTCCTCGGCGGCATCCGCAACTGTTTCTGAAATGAGCCTCACCGTCACCAGCACTTTTCCAACCGCCGCGAACCCACTCGCCGGAATGGCCGTCAAACTGATGACTGTCAGCTTCGACAATGCGATGCGGGGTGCGGGTGCGCCCATTCCCGCCGGCACGACTCCCGGCCACGCGCTGCAGGCGTGGGCCTATGCCTGTAGACCGCCCAAGGACTGCACGGCTCCCAACCAGCTGATGGCCAAGTACTATGTCGGCCGGGGCACATTCGACAACGCCGGCAAGGTGGTCCTTACGGCGACGGTCCCGCCGGGCATCTACTACGTGATCTGTTCCGTCGCAGGCACCAGGGGCGTCCTCGTGTGGGACCTGCCCGTTACGCTCAAGGCTGGTGACAACACCATCAACCTGACCGCCACGAACGCAGAGTTGGTTCCAATCGCTGCAGCACATTAGCAGATCATTCACCACGTCAGGAGATCCCTTTCAACAACCGCGTTTCTGGCAGACCACTCCAGTTGCTGAGACGGTCGCCCCTTCTACGTTATAGTTTGGTGAGTCGATTTTTCGATCCAGGATGCAGGGATGTCGAAGATGAGCCCGTCCGAGCTGGCCAGGAAAATAGGTGAAGGCCTGCTTTCCTTTCCGGTCACACACTTCACAAAAGATTCTCAATTTGACGAAGCGCCGTACCGCAAACACATCTCCTGGCTGCTCGAATATGCACCGGCAGGATTGTTTGCAGCAGGCGGCACCGGCGAGTTCTTCTCGCTCACGTTGAGCGAGTTCTCTGCAGTAGTCGTCGCCGCGGTACGCGAAACAGCAGGTCGAGTCCCGGTGCTGGCCGGCTGCGGCTACGGAACGGCGATGGCGAAGGAGTTCGCCAAAGCCGCTGAAGACGCAGGCGCGGATGGCATCCTGCTGCTCCCGCCTTATCTGGTGAACTCCGAGAACTCAGGTCTCGCCGCGCACGCCGAGGCAGTATGCGCAGCAACAAAACTCGGCGTCATCTTCTATAACCGCGACAACGCCATCATCGACGATACAACCCTCGCGCGGTTGTGCGAGCGCTGCCCCAACCTCATCGGCTTCAAAGACGGCGTCGGCGACATCGAGCTGATGACCCGCATCTACGCCCGCCTCGGCGACCGCCTCACCTACATCGGCGGCCTTCCAACCGCAGAAACCTTCGCCCTGCCCTACCTCGAAATGGGCGTAACGACATATTCTTCCGCCATCTTCAACTTCCTGCCCAAATTTGCCCAGGACTTCTACACCGCAGTCAGGGCACGCGACCGCGAGAAGGTCTACGCCGATCTGCGAGACTTCGTCCTTCCCTACATCGCAATCCGCAACCGACGCAAAGGGCTATGCCGTCTCCATCGTCAAAGCGGGGATGACCGCGATCGGCCGCTCCGCAGGCCCCGTTCGCTCGCCTCTCATCGATCTCTCCGAAGCCGAGCTCGCCGACCTCAAAAAACTCATCGGAGACCGCGGCTGATGCCCGCTGGCCACCCCACCCAAAGCACCCAATCTGAGCCGAAGACCACGCACGTCCGCTACCTCATCGTCGCGATGCTCTTCATCGCCAGCTGCTTCAGCTACGGAGACCGCGTCGCTCTCTCCGTCGCGGGCACCGCCATGCAGAAGCAGCTCGCACTCACTCCCGTGCGCTTCGGCTTTCTGCTCTCCGGCTTCAGTTGGGCCTACGTGCTCGGCCAACTCCCCTCTGGCGGCCTGCTCGACCGCTTCGGCTCCAAGCGCGTCTACGGCATCAGCATCTTCCTCTGGACCATCTGCGCCTTCTTCATCGGATTCGCCGGCTATCTTCCAGCCGCGTACATCTTCAGCACCATCTTCGCGCTGCGCCTGCTCTCCGGCCTCGCGCAATCCCCCGTCTTTCCCGGCAACGGACGCATCGTCGCCGCGTGGTTCCCTACCGCCGAGCGCGGCACCGCCTCCGCCATCTTCAATTCATCGCAGTACTTCGCCCTCGTAGCCTTCGCGCCCATCTTCGGCTGGCTCACCGGCAGCTACGGTTGGCAATCGACCTTCTGGTTCATGGGCGTCTTCGGTCTCGTCCTCGTCTTCGCGTGGTACAAGACGGTCTACAGCGTCCCCGACCACCCACTCATCTCGCCAACCGAAATCGAATACATCGAACGCGGCGGCGGCCTCGTCAACATCGACCGCACCGCAGGAACCAAACCCACCAGCCGAGGACTCACCTGGTCCGGCGTCGCGCAACTCCTCGGACAGCGCATGCTCGTCGGCATCTACATCGGCCAGTTCTGCATCACCACGCTCACCTACTTCTTCATCACCTGGTTCCCCGTCTACCTCGTCCAGGCCCGCCACATGTCCGTCCTCAAAGGAGGCTTCGCCGTCGCACTCCCTGCTCTATGCGGCTCCGTCGGCGGAGTCCTCGGCGGCATCTGCTCCGACGCCCTCCTCCGCCGCGGCCACTCCCTCACCTTCGCCCGCAAGCTGCCCATCATCGCCGGCATGCTCCTCTCCGTCACGATGATCGCCTGCAACTACACCAACGTGCAGTCCGTCGTCCTCTTCCTCATGTCGCTCGCCTTCTTCGGCAAAGGCTTCGGCGCCCTCGGCTGGACCGTCATCGCCGACACATCGCCCAAAGAATTCATCGGACTCAACGGCGGCCTCTTCAACCTCTTCGGCAACACCGCCGGCATCACAACACCCATCATCATCGGCTTCATCGTTCAAAAGACCGGCTCCTTCAACGGCGCGCTAGTCTTCGTAGGCATCGCCGCGCTGATGGCCATCTTCAGCTACGTCGTCATCGTGGGCGAAATCAAACGCCTCGAACTCAAACCCACAGCCACATAAGGACTTCATCATTCGCGGTGAAGAAGATGTGTCATCCTGAGCGTAGCGCAGCGAAGTCGAAGGACCTGCGGTTTGGCTCTGGTGCCACTAGTCTCAAGGGAAAATAGCTCACGAATATGCCAATACCGCCCCACCTGGTTCCCGCTCACGAAACCCCAGTCGTCACGAGCATGCGAATCATTCCTGTCGCAGGCCAAGACTCCATGCTCCTCAATCTCAGCGGAGCCCACGCACCCTTCTTCACACGAAACCTCGTCATCATCACAGACAACGCTGGCCACACAGGTGTCGGCGAAGTTCCAGGCGGAGAGAAGATTCGCCAGGTGCTCGAAGAGAGCCGCCCACTTGTCGAAGGCCAAAGAATCGCAGCCTACCAGCAAATTCTCAACCAAATCAAAGCCCGCTTCGCCGACCGCGACACCGAAGGACGCGGTCTCCAAACCTTCGACCTGCGCACCACCGTGCACGCAGTCACGGCAATCGAATCCGCACTCCTCGATCTTCTAGGGCAATTTCTTGAGTTGCCCGTCGCAGCCCTGCTGGGCGAAGGTCAGCAGCGAGAACAGGTGGAAGTCCTCGGCTATCTCTTCTACGTCGGCGACCGCAACAAAACCAACCTCCCCTACCCAAGCGAACCGAATGCGCAAGACCCATGGCTCCGTCTCCGTCACGAAGAGGCCCTCACCACCGAATCCATCCTCAAATTAGCCGAAGCCGCCGAAGCACGTTACGGATTCCGCGACTTCAAGCTCAAAGGCGGAGTCCTCTCCGGCGCACAAGAGATCGAAACCATCACCGCCCTTGCCGAGCGATTCCCCGAAGCACGCATCACGCTCGACCCCAACGGAGCCTGGTCGCTCAACGAAGCCATCCGCCTCTGCACCAACAAGCAAAACGTCCTCGCCTACGCCGAAGACCCCTGCGGAGCCGAGCATGGCTTCTCCGGCCGAGAGATCATGGCCGAATTTCGCCGCGCCACAGGCCTACCCACCGCAACAAACATGGTCGCCACCGACTGGCGCCAACTCCGCTTCGCCGCAGAACTCCACGCTATCGACATCCCCCTCGCCGACCCACACTTCTGGACGATGCAGGGCTCTGTTCGCGTCGCCCAGTTCTGCCGCGAGTGGGGCCTCACCTGGGGCTCGCATTCGAACAACCACTTCGATGTCTCCCTGGCCATGTTCACCCACGTCGCCGCCGCCGCTCCAGGCAGAGTCACCGCAATCGACACGCACTGGATATGGCAGGACGGCCAACGCCTCACGAAAGAACCGCTCACGATCGTCGGAGGAAAATTGACCGTGACACAAAAACCGGGGCTTGGCATCGACCTCGATATGGATCAGGTGGAAGCCGCCCACCGTCTGTATCTGCAGCATGGACTAGGCGCTCGCGACGACGCGATGGCAATGCAGTACCTCAGACCGAACTGGCGCTTCGATCCCAAGCGCCCTTGCCTTTGTTAAGTCGAGCCTAAGTAATCGGCGCAGGATTGAACAAGGCGAACTCATTGTGCAGACCCCAATGATCCGCGCATGTCTGCTTTCGCCCGCTCGCAACATCCAGGATGAGCCGAAAGAGTTCTTCGCCAACCTGCTCAATGCTCGCATCTCCTGTAGCAATCGTTCCAGCATCAAGATCAATCAGATCAGACCAGCGCTCCGCCAGGCTAGTACGCGACGAAACCTTAATCACAGGCGCCATCGCCAGACCATACGGAGTCCCTCGCCCGGTCGTAAACACATGCATAGTTCATCGAAGCCGCGAGTTGCAGCGTCCCACACACGAAATCGCTCGCAGGAGTAGCAGCAAAAACCAATCCCTTGCTGGCCACGCGTTCTCCCGGCCCATAGACACCGCTGATCGGACTGGTGCCAGCCTTGGCGATCGAACCCATCGCCTTCTCCACAATGTTCGTCAGCCCGCCGGTCTTGTTGCCCGGCGTAGGATTCGCGCTACGGTCCACTGCACCACGCTGAAGGTAGTTGTCATACCAGGACATCTCGTGGATCAAGCCCTGCGCAACCCCAGGCGACGACGCGCGCGCAGTAAGCAGATGAATCGCATCCCGAACCTCCGTCACCTCAGAAAACATCACCGTCGCACCCGCTCGCACCAGCAAGTCCGACGCATAACCAACGGCCGGATTCGCCGTAACTCCAGAAAAAGCATCGCTGCCACCACATTGCAGACCGACCACAAGATCCGAGGCTGGCCGCGTCTGCCGGCGGCGTGCATTCAACTGCACCAGCCGCTCCTCAGCCATCGTCACAATTGCCTGCACCATATCGCCGAAGCTGTGATGCTCCTCATCCTGCAGACGCACAACATAGGGCCGCGCCGACAAAATCGGCAGCGTAGTATCCGGGAGCATCCGCGCGGGCTGCAGCTTCTCGCACCCAAGGCTGACAACCATCGGCGCACCGCCAAGATTCGGATTCAGGCTCAAGTTGCGCAGCGTACGAATCGGAATCTCCGATCCAGGAGCGTCAATCGCCACGCCACATCCATACAAATGCGTAATCGCAACGACGTCATCAACGTTGGGATACTTCGGCAGCAGTTCAGCCTTGATCTTCTTTACCGCATACTCAACAGTCGCGGCGACGCACTGCACCGTAGTGCTGATACCAAGAATGTTCTTGGTTCCCACCGTACCGTCGTCGTTGACATACCCCTCAAACGTAAAACCCTCAAGCGGTTCAAGCGAACTATCGACACCGCTCGCAGCAGGAATGCGATCGAGCGCCGGCGCCTCCGGAAGATCGAGAACCCCTTCATGCACCCAGCTACCGGCCGCGATCTCACGCCGTGCATACCCAATCGTCACCCCATAGCGGATAATCGGCGCGCCTTCAGCAACCGTCTCCAGCGCAACTTTATGCGCCTCAGGCACCGTCTCCAGCAGGACCAGGCCGGAGCTGAACTTCGCTCCCGCCGGCAAGCCGCCTTCATTCACAACAATCGCAACATTATCGGATGGATGGACCTGGATATAGCGCGCCGTGGGACTACTTTGCATGCAACTTAACCTCGGTTTTCACCTTAACTCTACAAGCTAAAGCTCTCGCCGGCGATCTCTTGCCGCGCCGCGTTCGCCCCACCCGTGTATCGGATCCCCAGCAAAGTGCAATCATCCTGAGCCAGATTCGGCGCCTGAAAGCTCACCACATGGTCGAGAATTGCATCGACATTTTCGTGGTTTGCAATCGCGTGCAGTCCTGCATCAGCAAACTGATTGCCCGCGATGTCTTCGGCCTCGGTGACACCATCAGTCAGCAGGAGCAGCTGCTCCTCGGGTTGCATCACGAAGCTCGCGGAGATGAAGGTCGCTTCAGCAAACAGGCCGACGACCGTGCCTCCCTCCTCCAGACGCCGTATTTCATTGCCTCGAATCGCAAGCGGCGGCACATGTCCGCAGTTCATATACTCAACCCGACCGTCCGGAAACAGCTTCACCAGGATCATCGTCGCGTATTTTCCAACATTGCGAGTGCAAAGAAACTGATTGACGACTGCCGCGATCTCCGGAAGACTCTGCCCGACGAGAAACTGGGAGTGGATGATTCCCTGCAAGGTAGCCGCGACGATTGCAGCCGAGACGCCTTTGCCGGAGACGTCCGCAATCGTGACGAAGACACAATCCTCCAGCGCCACCACGTCGTAGAAATCCCCGCCAATCTCCAAGCATGGGACGCTCTTCGCCTGGATCTCCGCATACGAAAGCACAGGCATTGCGACCGACATCAGGTTGCTGTGAATCTTCGCCGCAACTGCAAGCTCATCCCGCTCCTTACGGGCCTTCAACTCGATCTCCGCAAGCAGCATATTGTGCAGCACTGCGGTGGCCTCCACGGCTATCGTATCCAGCAATTGATGATCGACGTTTGCCAGATTGCCCAGCCCAATCTGGCTATCGAGATAGAGCAGCCCCAGCAGTTTGTCCGTATCCTTGGTCCCCGCCCGCTTTCGCAACGGGATGCAGCAGATGCTCCGAATACTGTTCGCCATAACGCTCGACCACTCCGAAGCACTCTTATCCGCCAGCGTATTGCTGATAGAAAATTCAGATTCACTCTCAATCGCTCTCTGCATGGCCCTGCGCGAAAGAGTCGAATCTTCGTGCAGTATCTGGCCGTCCGCGGCGAGTCCCTGTGCCAACCGCATCTCACCGTCTTTTTGAAGAAAGACAAATCCTCGCTCCAGGCCGGTAAGCTGCAATGCGAGATGAAGAAACACGCTCAGAATATCTTCGATCTCCCCACCCTCGTTGATCTGTCGAGCCGCACGCAGGAGCCAGTTCAACTTCTCCATCTCCCGCGCCGCTGGACGAAGTTCGCTGGCTGGCAACCGCAGCTGACTCAGCGAAGAGAGCAGCTCGCTGGCCGCGGAATGAAGGAAGTCTGTATCTGTCGCATCCTTCGATCGGAGATGAAACCGCAACCGGGTTCCCTGCAGCGAGCCCAGTTGCAATACATCCTCAAACCGCAACACCGACCGGCTCACGCGCACCGAATTCAGAAAAGTTCCGTGGGTGCTGTTCTGATCGATGACCGTATAGGTGTTCCCCTCTCGCACGATCATCGCGTGCTGGCGCGAGACGCACGCATCGCCAACCACAATATCCTGATCCTTGGAACGGCCCAGCGTGGTGGAGTCCCGGTCGAGATCGACGTTGTGGCTCCCCTCCGCATCGGAATAACTAAGCGTGACGATACCCATCGAAGAATCCTGTCTGGTCACCTTATACCCGGGAATCCGGCTCTATCCGCGTCCACAATAACTCAACGAACGGATTCAGGATAGACGAATTGTCAGGCGCGACGCAGCTTGGATTCTAACTTGTATCTGTGCGGCCCGAATCTGACCCCCGGAATGCCGCTTAAACAAAAAAAGCTGGCCGCAGGGTATGCGGCCAGCTGCTTGGAGCTTAACGTTGAGGCGCAACCTCAAAAGCAAGCTCAACTGTGCTTGGAGCGCTCTGATTCTGCGCATTCAAGCTCTCGCTCTGAGACACCTTTTCGGCGCGGCTCTTCGGGCATTCAAGACCGTGAGAGCTCTCTGCCGTCCAGATCTCCCGCAGGTAATACTTGTCGCCGTAGCGATGAAAGACAAGCTTTCCCTTGGTGGGCGCAGTGGCGCTGGTCTTATCGTTCATGACGATAAAGTCCGCCTTATTAGCGGGTCCGCGAAGCAGTATCAGGTGGTCGGACTCGCGTATGACTTTGTATTCCCCGGCTGGCATATGCGCATTTCCGGTCTGAAAAGTGAAGGGGATGTTGGCTAGAGCCAGGCCGTCCCCGCTCTGAGCTGCCGCCATCTGTGTCGAAGCAAGCGTGCCGATCGTAAGGGCGCACGCAATAAGACTGGAACGGAGAATGGTAGTAAACCGTGTGGTTTTCATGACGCGATCTCCTTTGGAGGGCGGTGTCTATAACCGCCTTCACTGGTTAAAGCGGAGAGGACAACTGATTAGTGACATAAATTCGAAAATTATTTTCAGCCCCCGCGCACAGGCAACCAGCCGGGGTCGTATTCGATGACGCCTTCCAAAAGGCGTATCCTTCCCGTATATCGAGAAAGGCCATATGTCCGTTCAAGATAGCGACGTCACCAGCCTCCTGATTGCGATGAAACACGGGGACCAGACAGCTCCAGATAAGCTGTTGCCTCTGGTCTACAACGAGCTGCACCGGCTGGCCTCTGCCTATATGCATCGCGAGCGCAAAGACCATACCCTGCAGCCCACTGCTCTAATTAATGAGGCATATCTGCGCCTCGCAGGAGAACATATCGACTGGCAGAACCGCGAGCATTTCATCGGCGTAGCCGCAAAGGTCATGCGCCGAGTACTCGTCGATCACGCGCGTGCCCACAATGCAGCAATGCGAGGCGGCGACCTTACCAAGGTTGAACTCGAGGACAATCTCGCAATCTCGCCCGAACGTTCAAGCGAAGTCCTTGCTCTCGACGTTGCCCTCACCAAGCTGGAGCAACTGAATCCGCGGCAGGCGAAAGTAGTCGAACTCCGCTACTTCGGCGGACTGTCCGTCGAACAGGTCGCCGTCATCCTGGGTCTCGCTCCGAGATCGATCAAGCGAGACTGGGCCATGGCCAGAATCTGGTTATTCAAAGAGATTCAGGGCACCCAATAGATGTGCCTCGCGTCACAGAAAAAACCAGGCTTAAAACCAGCTTTATGAGGAAACGCGCATGAACCTTGCGGCGTTCACTGCGCTGCTCTTCGGAACCTCTCTCCTCGCCGGCCTACTCGGCGCGCTCACCGGCCTTGGAGGCGGCGTCGTTATCGTGCCCGCACTCGTCCTCCTCTTCAAAGTGGACCTCCGTTATGCAATCGGAGCCTCGCTCATCTCCGTCATCGCAACCTCCTCCGGGTCCGCGGTCGCCTACATCCGCGAGGGCCTCTCCAACATCCGCATCGGAATGTTCCTCGAAGTAGCCACCACGCTCGGCGCTCTCCTCGGAGCCTGGCTCACCGCCAGATTCTCCAATCACACCATCGCCGTCGTCTTCGGAGTAGTCCTTCTCTACTCCGCCTACTCCTCCTACCAAAGCAGATCGCAGCAATTCATCACGTCCAAACCCGATCCCCTCGCCACAAAACTCCAGCTAACCGGAACCAACCCCGCAGCAACAGGCGACCAGCCTTACAACGCACAACACGTCCCACTCGGATTCACCATCATGTTCGGAGCCGGCACGCTCTCCGGCCTACTGGGCATCGGTTCGGGAGCCGTCAAAGTCCTCGCCATGGATCAAATCATGAAGCTCCCCTTCAAGGTCTCCACCACCACCAGCAACTTCATGATCGGAGTCACCGCCGCAGCCAGTGCCGGAATCTATCTCCATCGCGGTTACATCAATCCCACCATCGCCATGCCCGTCATGCTCGGCGTCCTCGCCGGTTCCCTCATCGGCGCACGCATCCTCATGAAGGCCCGCGTCCGCACTCTAAAAATCCTCTTCAGCATCGTCATCGTCGCGCTCGGCTTCGAGATGATCTACAGCGGCCTCACCGGAAAAATCTAAAATGAAGCCCCTCACCGACAAACAACTCGACTCCACCATCGCCAACATGCTCCGCTGGGGAGTCGCCGTCGCCGCGGCAGTCGTCTTCCTCGGCGGGATCCTTTCCCTGCGAAACCCCGCCACCACCGTCCCCGACTACGCCCACTTTCACCCCACGCCCATCCCCAGCCTCTCCGAGATCCTTCATGGCGCAGCCCACCTCGACCCCTCCAGCATCATCCAGCTCGGAATCCTCCTTCTCATCGCCACTCCCGTCCTCCGCGTCGTCTTCTGCATCGCCGGCTTCGCCCGCCAGCGAGACAAGCTCTACGTCTTCATCAGCACCACAGTCCTGATCATCCTTATCTACAGTCTCTTCCGCGGAGGAAGGTAATACCACCACCAAACCTCGTCGGTAAGTATCTGTTAAATCAGCTCAACCGGCTAATACCTTGGAAAGAATTCCGCGCCAGCCGTCAACACCTCCGAATCCCCGTTGTATTCATGAAACAAATGGCTCAGACTTGTGTCTAATCTATTGAGTAGCTTGACCCGGGCATCAGGCCGGGCTGGAAACTCATCCTTGCTCTCCGCGAACGCCGGTGCAAGTTCTACCGGATAAACGAAGGCGAGCAGGAAGGCAGACCATGACGTCCTCTCGCTTCAGAAATTCGTTAGCAACTGCGTTTTTCACCGCGGCCCTGGCGGCAACTCCTATCGCTGCCATCGCGCAGGACGGAACCCAGTCTTCATACCAGCCTCCATACCCGATTCAGTACGGAAATCAGTCATATCAACAGGCTCCTCAGCCTGGCATGCAGCAGGACGCCACTGCGCAATACGGCGAACCTCAAGGTCAGTACGGCGCTCCGCAGGGCATTGACCAGGCGCCACCAGCAATCCCCGACTATCAGCAACCCGAAGCCCCCGGCGACGGCTACATCTGGACCCCCGGCTATTGGGCCTGGACCGGGGATGGCTACGAGTGGGTTGATGGTACATGGGTTGTCCCGCCCTACACTGGAGCCCTTTGGACTCCCGGCTACTGGGGCTATGCTCCCTATGGCTACTTTTGGAACGCAGGCTACTGGGGCCCATACGTCGGCTACTACGGCGGAATCAACTACGGCTTCGGTTACTTTGGCATAGGCTTCTACGGCGGATATTGGGGTGGCGGCCACTTCTGGTACAACCGCGCCTACTGCAACATCGGCTTCCACACTGGATACGTCTATAGCCGTCCCTACAACGGCTACTCCGGACATCCCGGCGGCGCGAGCTTCGTTCACAGCACCGCAATCGTCGCCAATCACGGTATAGGCTCCACGGCCTTCCGCGGATCCACGGTCAACGGCCGGCCCGCGAGCTACGCTCAGAGCGCATCCCGCTCCGGCTATGCAAGTCCGGCCTACAGCGGAGCCCGCTCCTACAGCGGCGCTCCAGCGCCTACAACGGCAGCAACTATGCCGCCCACAGCTACTCCGGCTCGCCCAATTACAGCAGCGGCTATAGCGCTCCCCGCAGCTACAGCGCTCCTTCCGGCGGATACAACAGCGGCTACCACGCCAGCGCCCCGATGAGTAGCGGCGGCGGTGGCTTCCACGGCGGTGGTGGCTTCTCAGGCGGTGGTGGAGGCGGCGGTTTCCACGGCGGAGGCGGCGGCGGTGGTCATCGATAAGTAACCCCGCTACAAAACCAAAGGGCTGAGAGACAATCTCTCAGCCCTTCGTCTTTCCCGTCTCTTTGCTTTTAGTTGTTATCCTTCCGCAACGCGGGAGGACCTGCTTTTGCGGTCGCAAGCCCAGGTTCAACGACACAAACCCACCACGATCTCCCCAATCACCCGCACAGCATCCGCATGCGCCAACCCCCTCACCCTCCGCCCCATCTCCTGCCGCCGTCCCGAATCCCCCAACAATCCCGACAGATCGCTCGCAAGAAAGCTCTCCATCGCCTCATCACTACTCTGCACCCGCAACTCCGCCGCCCCGGCCGCCTGCAACACCTCGGCATTCTTCAACTGATGATTATCCGCCGCCGTAGGCAGAGGCACCAACAGCGCAGCCCTCCCCGCAGCGGCAAGCTCCGCCACCGTACTAGCCCCGCTCCTGCACAAAATCAGATCCGCATCGGCAAATCGTCGCGGCATATCATCCAGAAACGCCGCCACCTCCCACCGAGTAGCATCCGCCCCGCTCGACGCATATGCCTCTTCAGTCGTCTCCGCGAACTTCGCCCCCGCCTGGTGCAGAATCCGCAACCCCGGATTCTCTTCCATCAGCCCCTTCGCAATCTTCGGCATCACCTCATTAAAAACTCGCGCTCCCTGGCTCCCCCCAAACACCAGCAGCCTCTGCGTCCTCTCCGCGAGCTTCTCGCCAATCTCAAAAAACTCCCGCCGCACCGGAATCCCCGTCACCCGCGCATTGCGAAAATACTTCCGCGTCTCCTCAAAGTTCACCGCCGCCGCGCTCACCCATCGTCCCACCAGCCGGTTAGCCAACCCCGGCACCGCATTCGGCTCAAAAGCCAACGTAGGCACCCGCAGCAGAATCGCCGCCATCATCGCCGGCCCCGAAGCATACCCGCCGACCCCAACCACCACATCCGGCCTGAAACCCCGAACCAGCCCCACACACCGCATTACACCCAACGGAAGATCGGCCAGCGTCCGCACCCGCGTCATCAGGCTCACATTCTTCAACTGCCCCACCCGAATCAGCTCCAGCGGAAACCCCGCCTCCGGCACCAGCTTCGTCTCAAGCCCCCGAGCCGTCCCCACAAACCGCACCTCAGCCCCATGCGCATCGCGCAGCTCCCGCGCAATCGCCAGCGCCGGAATCACATGCCCCCCGGTCCCCCCACCCGCAATCAAAACCCGCATCTGTACTGACTCTCCGACTCCTAGTCCCTAGCCCTAGCCCTGCTCTAATCAATCTCGCGAGTAATATTCAGCAGCACACCCATGCTGGCCAGCGTAATAAAAATCGACGTCCCCCCCGACGAGATAAACGGCAGCGGAATCCCCTTCGTCGGCAACAGCGCCAGCACCACGCTCATATTGAAGAACGCCTGAATCAAAATCGCCGTCGTCAGCCCAAACGCAAGAAACCGCGCAAACGGATCGGTCGACAGAAACGCCGCCCGCAACCCGCGATACCCCAGCGCCACAAACAACCCCACCACCAGCAGCGCGCCAATCAACCCCAGCTCCTCGCAGATATTCGCGAAGATAAAATCCGTCTGCACCTCCGGCAGATAGAACAGCTTCTGCCGCCCCTCCATCAATCCCAGCCCACGAATCCCGCCCGTCCCCACCGCAATCAGCGACTGCAAAATATGAAACCCTGTCCCTCGCGGATCGGCCTCGGGATTGATAAACGCCAGCATCCGGTCCCGCCGGAACTTCACATGAAACAGCATGTAATAAAGCACCGGAGAAGCCAGCGCAGCCGCAATCGCAAAGTACCGCACCCGCGCACCCGCCAGATACAGCATCAGCGCCGTCACCGCCATGCACACCAGCGCCGTCCCCAGATCCGGCTCCTTCAAAATCAGCGCCGTAAACACCAGCGGCACCGCAAACGCCCGCAGAATCGTGCCCTTCCAGTCATCCATCTGATGAATCCGCGTCTGCAGAAAGTACGCCAGAAACAGCACCAGCACCGGCTTCGCCAGCTCCGAAGGCTGCAGCGTCACACCCGCCACACGAATCCAGCGATGCGCGCCATTCATCCCGCTCATCGCAAACACGCCAATCAACATCAGCGTCGTCACCGCAACCGCCGGAAACACCACCCTGGGATTGTTATAGTTCCGATAGTCCACCCGCATCAGCCCAACCAGCGCCAGCATCCCAAGCAGCGCCCACACCGCCTGCCTCCCCACATACGAATAAGGAGACCCCAGGCTCGCCTGCGCCATCACCGCCGAAGCCGAAAACACCGTCACCAGCCCAAAAAGCACCAGCAGCAGCACCACTCCGAAGAGCCACTTGTCCACCCCTACTCTCTTCGCCATGCCATCACTTCCCTGCCGAATGCTTACTCAAGTTCCATCACCGTCTGCCGAAACACCCGGCCCGCGATGCTCATAATTCTCAAACTGGTCGAAGCTCGAACAGGCCGGCGACAACAGCACCACATCGCCCGGCGCCGCAGCCTTCGCAGCCGCAGCCACAGCCACTCTCCATCGTCTGCGCTGAAACCATCTTCACGACTCCATGCAGCTGGTGCTCAATCTTTTCCGCAGCCGAACCAATCGTGTAAACAACCTTCACCCGCTCCTTCAGCAGCTCCGCCATCACCCCGTATATCCGAGTCCTTGTCCTTCCCCCCCAGAATCAGGTGAATCGCCCCCGGAAACGACGCCACCGCCTTCATCGTCGCATCCACATTCGTCGCCTTCGAGTCGTTGTAAAACTCCACCCCATTCCACTTCCTCACTAACTCCAGCCGATGCTCCACCGCCCTGAACGACGCCACCGAAGCCCGAATCTTCTCCGCCGGAATCCCCGCCAGCCGCGCCGCACAAACCGCAGCCAGCACGTTCTCCACGTTATGCGCGCCCTTCAGATGGAATCTCCGCAACCGGCATCACCGGCTCCGTCACTCCACCCTCCTTCGCCACCCACACCACCACGCTCATCCCTGCACAAACGCCCCGTGCCGAACCGCCTTCGTCCCGCTGAACCAGTAACACCTGCGCTCTTCGCCCGCGAAGCGCACAACCTGCGTCACGCGATCCTCCCCATTCAACACCAGGAAATCCCCCGCCATCCTGCCGCTCGAAGATCCGCTCCTTCGCCGCCACATAAGTCTCAAAGCTCCCATGCCGATCCAGATGGTCCGGAGTGATATTCAGCATCACCGCAATCCACGGATGAAACTCCTCCACCGTCTCCAACTGAAAGCTCGACACCTCCAGCACACTCACCGTCTCCGCCGTACTCTCCGCCACCAAGTCGATCACCGGCAACCCGATATTCCCACCCACCAGCGTCGGCCCACCCGCATCCGTCAAAAATCTTCCCCACCAGCGTCGTAGTCGTCGTCTTCCCATTCGACCCCGTAATCGCCACCACCCGCCCCTGCAAATACCGGCTAGCCAGCTCCAACTCCCCAATCACCGGCAACCCAAACGCCACCACCTGCTTCACCTCCGGCGTATCCATCGGCACACCCGGCGAAACCACAATCAAATCCTGCCGCCGAAACGTCAGCAGCCCATGCCCACCCGACTCCACCATAATCCCCGCCTCCAGCAGCGCCGGAATCTCCTTCGCCAGCGCCACCGCACTGCGCGTATCGCTCACCGTCACCCGAGCCCCCTGCGCACGCAGAAACATAGCCGCAGACAACCCCGACTTCCCCAACCCCACCACCAACACCCGCTTATTCTTCAGTTCCATCATGCGTTTCTCTTTCTCATTCTTTGAAATCGCCATACAAGCATCGCGAAACCGAAGGCACGACAGGCAACAAATACCATTCGCGATCATGAATACACGACCACAGAAACATCCGAGGATGGCAACAGTCAACCAATCTGCCAACCTAATACGTTTCCAATTATCACGCATCGAAGGAGGAACGCATCGGCCACGATTTGCAAGGGTAATATCGCGAGAATGACCGGTAGCCTGGCGAATCTTCAACCCAAAGTATGAAGTAGGTCATGACCGCGATCAGGTTCGCGCCGACGAAAGCGAACCAGTGACTCACTCTTTCCGATTCTCTAGAATCGTCAGTTCTTGATTAGCCACGCTCACCTCAGCTTCAACGTAGTCAACGCAAACAGCGCAAACACCAGCGCCATAATCCAGAACCGCGCAATCACCTTGACTCCGACCACCCCATCAACTCAAAGTGATGATGCAGCGGAGCCATCTTGAAAATCCGCTTCCCATTCCGCAGCTTATAGCTCCCCACCTGCAGCATCACGCTCACCGCCTCAAGAATAAACACGCCGCCAATAAACGGCAGCAGCAACTCCTGCTTGATCACCACCGCCACCGTCCCAATCGCCCCACCCAGCGCCAGACTCCCCACATCCCCCATAAAAATCTCTGCGGGATGCGCGTTGTACCAAAGAAACCCAATGCTCGCCCCCACCATCGACCCGCAGAAGACCGTCAGCTCGCTCACCATCGGATTCCGCTGCAGCTCCAGATAATCCGAAAACACCACATGCCCGCTCACATACGTCAGCACCGTCAGCGCGCCGGCAGCAATAATCGTGCACCCAATCGCCAGCCCATCCAACCCATCCGTCAGATTCACCGCATTGCTCGCACCCGCAATCACAATCATCACGAACACCACAAACGGCAGAAACACCAGCCAATGCAGATGCGGAATATGCCCCATCCACTCCCACACCAGGTCCGGCCGGAACCGCTTCGCGAACGGCACCACCAACCGCGTGGAATATGTCCCACGCGACTCCATCACAACCAACGCGGTAGCCACCGCCGCACTCGCAATAAACTGCAACCCCAGCTTAGCCTTCGCTGTCAGCCCCTGGTTCCTCCGATGCACCACCTTGATGTAGTCATCCGCAAACCCAATCGCCCCAAACGCCAGCGTCGACAGCATCACCAGCCAAACATACGGATTCGACAGATCCGCCCACAGCAACGTCGGCACCAGGATCGAGATACAGATCAGCACCCCGCCCATCGTCGGCGTCCCGCTCTTCTTCTGATGCGACTGCGGCCCCTCTTCGCGAATGTACTGGCCAATCTGAAACTCGCGCAGCTTCTCAATCACATACGGACCGATCAGCAGACCGATCAGCAGCGCCGTCAGACTCGCAAACACCGTGCGAAACGTAAGATAGCGAAAGATGCGAAACAGCCGAAAATAAGGAAACAGCTTCTGATACAGCAGCCAATAGAGCAAAACGTCTCCGCCTTTATCTGTAAACCAGCCCTGGAAACCCAGCCCCGCAGCTTTTGCGCGAGTCCGCGCTGCGAGTCAGTGGCTATCTTAACAGCCCCGCCGCAGGAAACCCTGTGTTTATCTCACCCGAGTAACGCGAACGGCATGAACCAATTCGAATCCCCAGCCCCCTACAACCCATTCTCCATCGCGAAGCACAGCGCATCCGCAGCCATAGCCAGCTCAAAGGCCAGATGAGCGTCAATCTTCGGATCCTGCGCCAGCCGCAACAAAGCCACCGTTTCCCCGTAAAGATCGCTGCCTTTTTCACGTTCTGCACCCGCAATCTCACCCAGCCGGTGACCCGTCTGCACCATCAACCGCCCCAGCCACACCGGTGTAGGCGACGACACGCGCTGCCGGTGCTTCCTTCTCGCCAGGTACAGCCCGGCAAACGACAAATGTTCTGCCGCCCGCAACACTCCAATCGCACCCAGCACGAATTGCGCTTTATCCTCGTCCTCCATCGCCTTGCGATAGAGCTTCACACCCAGATCCAGCAGCTTCCGCAGATCTTTGCCTTTGCCCTTCTCCACCAGCGACATCACCGCCGAAGCCCGCTGCATGTGATGAAACGCCGTCATCAGGCCGCGGTCCTTCGCATTCATTGCCGTCGGGCTCGCCGATCTGTCCGTCTTCTTCATGCTCCCGCCGGCTCGCGAACTCTTCGTCTTCGTCGCCGTCTTTTTCCGGCGCACTGAAGCAGCTCTTCCCTTCGCCGCCGCTCCGCTCCCACTCGAAATCTTCTTGCTCTGCGCGCTCTTGTTTGCCATAAGGCCCCCGGACACTCCTCAATCAATTGGGTCTTACTGGGCCCGTCCTGCTATGACCCCCAAAGCCCTCTCCAGCCGCACTCCGCGAGAGGCCTTCAATAACACTACGTCTCCCTCCCCCACATTCGCAACCAGCCACTCCCCCGCATCCTCAGGACTGGCAACGAACAATCCCTCAGTCCCGCCCTCCCGCGCCGCAACGACGATCGCCTCCGCCATCCCGCGCACCCCCACCACAAAATCAACCCCATGCTCTGCCATCCGCCGGCCACAAGCCGCATGCAACTCCTTCGCCTCCGGCCCAAGCTCCAGCATCTCCCCGGCAACCACAACATGCCGCTCCCCCGGAATCGCCATCAACGCATCCACCATCGCATTCAGTGCACGCCGGATTCGAATTGTAACAATCGTTGATCAGCAGCGCTCCATGCCACTCCAGCAACTCGCCGCGCTTGTCACCCGCACGCATCTCACCAACCGCCGCCGCGCACTCCTCAAGCCTCATCCCACTTCGCAACCCCACCGCAATCGCAGCCAGCGCATTCGGAACATTGTGCCGTCCCAGCATCTTCAGTTGCACACTCGCCCGCTCGCCATTCGCCTCCACGGTAAACACCACACCTTCAGCGCCAACCTCCGCCACATGCACCGCGCGCACCTCGGCGCCCTCGCCCATCCCATAAAAAAC
Source organism: uncultured Acidobacteriaceae bacterium (assembly GCA_963746625.1). GTDB lineage: Bacteria > Acidobacteriota > Terriglobia > Terriglobales > Acidobacteriaceae > Edaphobacter. The sequence continues at coordinate 655,197 of CAVVBT010000008.1, read as the reverse complement.
CGCGCGCTCCCCAAGCCCCTTGCCGAACGTAGCCACATACGCATCATCGAAGTTCAGCACCGCCACCCCATCCTCCGGCAGCGCCTCAATCAACTCATACTTCGCCCGCGCAATCCCCGCAATTCCATCCGGAAAAAACTCCAGATGCACCGGCCCAACATTCGAAACCACCGCCCAATCCGGCTCCGCAATCTTCGCCAGCGCAGCAATCTCCCCCGCATGATTCATGCCCATCTCAATCACCGCAACCTCATGCTCCCGCTCCAGCCTCAACAACTGCAGCGGCAAACCAAACGCATTATTCAAATTCCCCGCCGACTTCAGCACCTTGAACCGCGCCCCCAGAACCTGCGCCACCGCCTCCTTCGTCGTCGTCTTCCCCGCCGACCCCGTCACACCAATCACCCGCCCGCCCCACTCCCTCCGCACCGCATTCGCCAGCCGCTGCAGCGCCCCCAACACGCAATCGTCACAATCCGCAACCAGCAGCAAACGCCGGGCATCCACCTCCGCCGGCACCACCCAGCGATTACTCACCACCGCCGCAACCGCACCATTTGCCAGCGCCGCCTGCACATAGTCATGCCCATCCAACCGCTCGCCCCGAACCGCAAAAAACAACTCCCCCGCCCCAATCGTCCGCGAATCGATCCCATACCCCACCGCCTCCGCCGTCGTATCGAACTCCCCGTCCGCATGGATCCAATCCGCAACCTGCCCCAACGTCAGCTTCATCTAAAACCCTCGCGCCTTAGTTGCCACAAATCTGGGTGCCCCATATCTCGACTCTGAGATGTGGGCATCGTGCGCAGCACGACCGCTCCCGCCAATATCGACCCTAAACCAATTCCTTCAAAACCCCAGCCGCAACCGCCACATCATCAAACGGCACCGTCTCATCCTTGAATATCTGCACCTTCTCGTGCCCCTTCCCCGCAATCAAAACAATATCCCCCGCGCGCGCCGCACGAATCGCATCGCCAATCGCATCAGCGCGATCCTCCTCGCACAATGCACTCAGTCCCCGTCTCCATCACCCCCATCAAAGCCTCCGCAATAATCTCCATCGGCTCTTCGCTCCGCGGATTATCACTCGTCAACACCACCAGATCGCTCCCCTCACCCGCCGCCCTGCCCATCCGCGGACGCTTCGTCCTGTCCCGATCCCCACCACATCCAAACAAAGTAATCACCCGCCCACCGCTCTCCTTCACCAACTCCCGCGCCAGCGAAATCAAATTCCGCAAAGCATCATCCGTATGCGCATAATCCACAACCACCGTCACTCCCATTCGCCGAAGGCACAACCTCAAACCGCCCCGGCACCTGCATCCCGCCTCCGCACCAGCCACAACCTGCTCCAACGTCAACCCGCGCGCCAACGCCGCACACGAAGCAGCCAGCAGGTTGTAGACATTTACCCGGCCCGTCAGAGACGATCGCATCGCCACTCGTCCCTTCGGCGTCTTCAAGCAAAACCGCGTCTCTCCCGCGCGAAGCACCACATCCTCCGCTCGATACTCGACCCCGTGCTCCATCCCATACCGCATCACCTCCGACTGGGATGACATGCCGCACAAGCCGTTCGCCCCATACTCATCATCCACATTCATCACCGCAACCCGCGGAGGCGGCGCACCCACTCCCTCAAACAACCTCGCCTTCGCCGCAAAATACCTCTCCATCGTCCCATGATAATCCAGATGATCCTGCGTCAGATTCGTAAACATCGCCACATCCACCGGCAATCCCCAAACCCGCTCCTGCTCCAGCGCATGCGACGACATCTCCATCACCGCCTCCGTCGCCCCCACCTTCACGCCATCCGCAAAAACCCGCAGCGTATCCGACGCCTCCGGCGTAGTATGCGGCGACACCCGCACCTCATCCCCCACATGCGTCTCAATCGTCCCAATCAACACACACGTCCGCCCAGCACTCCGCAGCATCGACTCCAGCAGAAACGCCGTAGTCGTCTTCCCATTCGTCCCCGTCACCGCACTCAGCGCCAGCCTGCGCTCCGGATGCCCCATCACCGCCGCACCAACCTCCGCCAGCGCCCGGCGCCCATGCTCAACCAGCGCCGCCCCAACCGAAGGCTGCTCCCGCCGCAACCTGCGCATAAACCTCACGCGAGTCCGTCACCACCGCAGCCGCACCCTGCTCAACGCCGCATCAACAAACCGGTTCCCATCCGTCGCCTCGCCCCGCATCGCGACAAACACATCGCCGCGCCCCACACGCCGCGAGTCATACTCAACACCCGTAACCTCAACCGGAGAGCCGCCGCCGCACTCAATCGCACTCAGCTCCGCACAAACTTTATCCCAATTCATAACTTAAGGATGCTAGCCGAAACAGCACCTCGGCGGCTGCAACGGCCGTTATCGAGCAAACCGCACCACAACCTCAGTTCCCGCCGGAACCATCGTTCCCGCCGCCGGCACCTGTTCACGCGCCAACCCACTCCCCACCGCCTGCACCCGCAGCCCAATCGCCTCCGCCCGCTCCACCACACTCCGCAGCGCCGCACCTTCAAACGACGGCACCGGAACCCGCAGCCCCGCGTTCACAACAACAGCGCCTTTCCCCTTCGTCACCGGTTGCTCAACCTTCGGAACAATCGCCGGCGCGGCAGCAGTATCGTTAGACCTTGCCTGAAAAGCAGCCACAGTTTTCGCCGGCAGCAAACTCGCGACCTCCTGAGTCGCGCTCGGAGTCTTTGACACCGTCGCAGCAGCCTTCTCACTCCCCTGAGCCACAACATTCGCCTGCGTCCGCAGCGGATCATCCGCCGGCAGACTATTCACATCATCGAACATCGCATTCAGATCCGCCACGCCCTCCGAAGGGCCGTCCTCCGGCGTCTCCTTCTGCGCCACCATCATCTCTTTCTTCGTCTTCAGCGGCTGATCGTGCGGCACACCCAGATACTCAAGCACCTGCTGCGCCACCTCCGCAAATACAGGAGCGCTCGTCTCTGCGCCGTATCTCGAACCCACCGTCGGCGTATCGATCACCACCGCAACCGAGATCGCCGGATTGCTCACCGGCGCAAACCCCGCAAAGCTCGCCACCAGCTTCGTGTGCGAATAGGTATGCGTCACTGGATCGATCTTCTGCGCCGTTCCCGTCTTCCCGCCAGCACTGTAGCCATTCAACGCTGCCCGCTTGCCCGTACCCTCCACCACAATCCCCTGCATCATCATCCGCATCTTCGCAGAGGTCATCTCCGAAATCACCCGATGCGCTCCATCCGGCAGCGTATCCGGCAGCTGATTCGAAGGCCGAAATGCCGCAGGCTTCAACCTCGCGTCGCCCTTCATCTCATCCGTCGACTCCAGCAGCACATGCGGCGGCATATAAACTCCGCCATTCGCAATTGTGCTCACCATGGTTACAAGTTGCACCGGAGTAACACCAACCTCCTGCCCAATCGCAATCGAAAGAATGCTGGTTGCACCCCATTTCCTCGGATTCCGCAACAGCCCGCGCGTCTCGCTCGGCAGTTCGATCCCCGACCGGTCGCCAAACCCGAAGCCGCGCATGTAGTCATAGAACTTCTGGTTCCCCAGCTTCAGCGCCATCTTCGCCGCACCCACGTCGCTCGAGTGCTCCAGCGCATACTGCACCGTCACCACTCCAAAGTGGTCGCTCTTATCATCGTGCAGCGTCCGGCCATACATCGTCATCGCGCCGCCCTGGCAATCCACCAGGTCCGTCGGCTGCACTCCCGCCCCATCCAGCGCCGCAGAGTACGTCACCAGCTTGAACGTCGACCCCGGCTCATACACATCGCTCACCGCCAGGTTCTGCAACACACTCGCATCCATATGCTTCTGATCGTTCGGATTGAACCGCGGCGAAATCGCCAGCGCCAGAATCTGCCCTGTATGCGGGTCCTGCACCACCACCGTCCCGTGCGCCGCCTTCATCTTCTCCATCTGCGCATCCAGCGCCCGCTCCGCCATGTACTGAATATTCGCGTCGATCGACAGCACCAGGTTCTCGCCCGGCATCGGCTGGCTCTCTTCGCTGCCAAGCACATGGCGCTTCGCATCCACCGCAGTCAACATATGCCCGGACACGCCATGCATATCGTCATCGAACTTCTGTTCCAGCCCGCCCAGCCCCGTATCATCCGTGCCGACATACCCCAGCACCTGCGCAGCCAGATCATTGTTCGGATAAAACCGTTTGAACTCCTTCTGAAAATAAACTCCCTTCAGATTCAGTTCGCGCACCCGCTGCGCCGTCTCCGGATCAATCCTCCGCGCCACCCACGCAAAACCCCGCGAAGCATTGAACCGAGCCAGCATCTGCTGCTTCGAAGTGAAATTGTCCTGCGGATCCGAGTGCACAATCTCCGCCAGAATCTCCGCGGCGCTCGCCCGGTTATCCCCCAGCTCCGAAGGCACCGCGAACACACTATCCGCCTGCACCGTCACCGCCAGCTCGCGCAGATTGCGGTCGTACATCACCCCGCGCCGCGGAGCCACCTCAAACGTCCTCTGCTGCTGCATCGCCGCCCGATGAACAAAATCCGAGTGCCGCACCACCTGCAGCCAAGCCAGCCGCCCCGCAATCAGCACCGTCCACGCACAAAAAAACAGCGCCACGTAAGCAAACCGGATCCTCCGTATCGGAGCGGTCAATGTCTGCCGTGGCGCCTTATTCATTCCTTTGCCTGCTTCTATTAACTAAAATTTCGTGTTACTGAACCATCGGCACCGCAGCAGTATTTGCCTGCGCCAGTACCGCAGCATTCGGATCTCCACCCTCCGGCCGCACAACCTGCCCCGGCATAGGCTCATCCAGACCAAGCTGCCGCGCCATCCTGTCAATCCGGCCCGGGTCCGTCAGCTGCGCCTCCGACAACCGAAGCTGCCGGTTCTCCTCCCGTAGCTGTTCCACCTGCTGCTTCTGCGCCTCAACGTGATACCCAATCTCGATCGCCGAAAAGTGCTGCCACACATAAACCATCACCATCACAAACAGCACGCTCATCACCGCGCTGAACGTCCGCATCTCGCGCCGACGCACCGGATCATCCGCCTTCACAATGCGGCTGTTGTCGATGTGCTTCGCAAAGAAAACCTCAGGCGTCGGTCCACGCCGCGCGCGCCGCTGCGTCTCAAACAGTTCGCGATTGCGCGCCGTCAGCGATCCCGTGCGGCTCGTCGCATGCCCCCGCGAGCCCATCAACTCGATCTGTTGTCCTGCCATCGCCGAAGCTGCCATCGCGCACCTCACTTCCTGTTGCCTGCCCGGAACTCCCGGACGAATCTTTTGCCGTTCTCTCCAAACGTACGAACCGGGCCGGGATCGCTATTGGAGGAGGGGACTTGTGTTGCAGAGTTGTCTTTCGCCTGAAAGAAGGTGGGACAACCCCGGCCCGATTTCTTTGCTGTCACATATCTAAACCAATTCAAATATGTAACCAAAACCACTACAAAACTCGATCAAACGCTAACCAAATCACCATTACTGCGTCATCCTAGTCCTAGTCCCTAGTCCCTAGTATCCCTAGTCCCTATCCCTAGTCCCTAGCTTCTCCGCCGCCCGCATCTTTGCACTGCGCGATCGCGGATTTCTCATCTCTTCTTGCTCGCCAGCTACAACCGGCTTCTTCGTCAAAACCTCAAACTTCTTCTCCCGGCCAAACTCACGGAACGCATCCTTCACCAGCCGGTCCTCCAAAGAGTGAAAGCTGATCAGCACCAGCCTTCCTCCCGGCTTCAACAGAGACCCCGCGCTCTTCAGCAGCGATTGAATCTCTCCCAACTCGTTATTCACTCGAATCCGAAGCGCCTGAAAGGTTCGTGTAGCGGGATGAATCTTGTCGCCTTTCATTGATGGGGCCGCAGCCGATACCACTCTTGCCAATTCCGCAGTAGTAGTAATCGGCCGGGCCCTAACAATGGCTCTGGCGATTCTCCGCGACCTCCTTTCCTCTCCGAATTCGTAAATCAGGTCGGCGAGTTCGTTTTCGTCTTCCTGATTTACCACTTGCTCGGCCGTCTCTCCACTGCGCGTATCCATCCGCATGTCTAGTGGTCCGTCGGTCCGAAAACTAAATCCTCTGTGCGCCTCATCCAGCTGCAGGCTGCTCACGCCAAAATCAGCAAGCAGACCATCCAGGCTTCCCGGCTCAATCTCGCTGGCCGCCTCCGAAAACGCCTTTGGCACCAGCCTCAACTCCGGCATCGCGTCTCCCAAGTTCAGCTCGTACTTCCTCCAGCCGAACCTTAGCCGCCTCCATAGCCTCGGGGTCGCGATCAAATGCAATCAGCTTGCCTTTGCCGCCCAGCCTCTTCGCAATCGCCGAAGAGTGCCCCGCCAGCCCAAGCGTCGCATCACAAATCACGCCGCCCGGACGCACATTCAAATACTCCAAAACTTCTTCTAAAAGAACCGGCACATGTCGCGGACCGTTCATCTCACCGCCTCTGCGCTGCCCCTGGGGGCCAACTGCTAACCAGCTACCTTCGTCTTCTCTGCGAACGCCATCAGATCCGTGTTCGTCAGTTCAACCACGCCTTCCGCATTCTTCACCTGCGCGTCCAGCATCTCTTCCTTCACCACTTCCAACATCGTCTGGAAGCCCATCACATTCACATCGCCCATCACCTTCGCCGTATCCCGCAGCTTCTGCGGAATCAGCAGCCGGCCCTGAGCATCCATCTCTGCCATCTGGCCGTAGTAGTTCGTCACGTCCAGAAACTTCTTGCGAGTCGGATCGAACGGCGACATCGTCGCCAGCGAACGCCTCGATCTTTTCCCATTCCTTCAGCGGATAAACCTGCGCCCGCTTGCCATCCGTGCTCGTGATGTAGAACTGGGGCCCATACAACTCATCCACCCGGCGCTTGAACTCGGCAGGCAGCTTGAGCCTGCCTTTTTCGTCAACGCGCGTTGGGTGATTTCCCCGAAACATTGCAACCTCGATACCTGCCCGAACCAAACTCGATTCAACTGCGGCCCATCGTCATAAAATTCATGTCATCCGAAGCTCACTTTGGTCCACTAAACTCCAAAATTTTCTACTTCGCTCCACCAGCATCGCCGAGAGACCCCGCCCTGTAAAGGGTTTTTTAGGCCCGACCACTGGAATTCCCATATTGAATCGTGGAAAACTCACGCGCTTGCGGAATCTAGTCAGATACCCACTACCTGTAGTGTTAGTAAACGTGGTTCATACCCCGCCTCACCCCTTGCGGCGACGCATTTCATCTGCTAAAGCGAAGTAAAAGCGAAAATGCCGCAAATAGCACCTCTACTTTTTAGTTGTCATCCTTCGCCGAAGGCGGAGGACCTGCTTTGGTTTTTTGTTTTCGCTTTTGCTTTTGCCTTTCGATAGAGAGGAAAGCCGGCACTCCGGTCTAGCTCGCCCCCAGCAGCCTCTTCCGCCGAAGCAGCCAAACCAGGTACCAAAGCACCGCCAGATTAATCAGCAGCAGACTCAGCCGAAACCAGTCAGGCCTCCGCGCAAGCTCATACAACTCCCACGGCAAAAACGAGACCGTCAGAATCAGCGTCAGGTACTCCGCCCACACCTTTTCCAGAAGCAACCCCATCCCTTCCGTCAAAGCCAGCGCCGAATACCCAAACGTTGCCACGCTAATCTGTCGCAGCCGGTGCGCATCGATCAGATCCACCTTGCCCAGCATCAGCGCAACGAATCGGCTCTCGGGATCGAACTTGAATCTCGCTGCCAGCCGCAGCACTTCATCTTCAAGATCTTTATGCAGCAGGTGAAGCGCGCCCACGCCAACGCAAAAGAAAAAAATCGCCTTCGCCAGCTTGAACAACCCAATCGCCAGCAAGCCGCGGTCATGCGAGCCGTGAGAATGTGTCCCCGTCTCTTCCATCTCCATCAATTCCTGACCGCCGCTCGATTCGTTCTGCATGGACGTCCAGCTTTCAGTTGACGGTGACCCGCAGAAATTGTCAACGCCCCGCTCGTGTCACCTTCCATTCACACCATCAACAACCACCCCGCGCCATTCCATCCACACCACAACCCCTCCGCAATCGCTATCGCACTCCTCTCAAGCGAAGCGTAGAAATCAAACCAATCCAGTCTTCCTGGGCGAGCGTAGATGCTTATGAGCGCCCTTGAAGAGAAGGACGCACGATTAGAAATTCAGATCCACAAAGGACAATCACCATGAAGAAGACCTTGCTCGCCAGCCTGGCTACGGCCGCTCTGGCCATCACCTCTCTAGCCGCCCAGGCCCAGAAAGACCCCACCGTAGGCGGCGCCGAAATGTATCCCACCAAAACCATCGTCGAGAACGCAGTCAACTCGCCGATCCACAAAACCCTCGTCGCTGCCGTCAAAGCCGGCGGCCTCGTCGACACGCTCAACAGCCCCGGCCCCTTCACCGTCTTCGCTCCTACCGACGACGCCTTCGCCAAACTTCCCGCAGGCACAGTCGACACGCTCGTCAAGCCGGAGAACAAAGAAACCCTCGACAAGATCCTCACCTATCACGTCGTCCCCGGCAGAATCAGCTCGAAACAGCTCGAAGCGATGATCAAAAAGGGCGGCGGCAAAACCATGCTCAAGACTGTGCAGGGCGAAGACCTCACCGCTCACCATGTCCGGCAACAAGATCATGCTGACCGATGCCAAGGGCGGAATGGCCATCATCACCACAGCAGACGTCTACCAGTCGAACGGCGTCATCGACGTCATCGACACAGTCCTCATGCCCAGCTAAATGTTGTACTACCTGAACAGAAAGGCGCCTCTTCCATGAGGCGCCTCTTTTTTGCTCTTGCTCTTGCCTTTCTGTTTGTCATCCCCGAAGGGGATCTGCTGTTGCTGTTGCCGTTCTTGCTTGTCATCCCCGAAGAGCCTGCCCTGAGCGAAGTCGAATGGGGGATCTGCTGTTGCCGTTCTCTTCCGAAGCATCGTCCTATCCCACTAATGCTTCGCCAGCACATGGTCCATCATCTTCGCCAGATAAGGCCTCGCCTTCTCAAGCGCAGCCTCTGCCGTCAACCCATACTTCGCCCGCAGCGACTCAACCTTGCCATGCTCAATAAACTCATCCGGCCACCCCACCCGCACCACCGGCACCTGCACCTCAAGCTCATTCAGCGTCTCCATCACCGCCGAACCAAACCCACCCGCCAGCACATGGTCCTCGAGCGTCACCACCAACCCGCACTGTCTACCGAACTCCGCAACGCACTCCCGATCCACCGGCTTCGCAAAACGCGGATTGATCACCGCCGCTGAAAATCCTTCCTTCTCCAGCATCTCCGCCAGCCGCTCCGCCTCCGGCAGCATCGCGCCCAGCCCGAAGATCGCAACCTCCGCGCGGCCCGAGTCGCGAATCACCTCAGCCTTCCCAATCTCCAACGCAACCGGCTTCTCCTTCACCGCAACTCCCGGCCCCGTCCCACGCGGATACCGAATCGCGCTCGGCCCCTCATGCAGCATCGCCGTATACATCATGTCCTGCAGCTCATCCTCGTCCTTCGGAACCATATGGATCAGGTTCGGCACGCTCCGCAGATAGCTGATATCGAACAACCCATGATGCGTCGGCCCATCATCTCCGCTCAAACCGCCGCGGTCCATGCAAAACACCACCGGCAGATTCTGCAGACACACATCGTGCACAATCTGGATCGAAAGCCCGCTGCAAAAACGTGGAGTAGATCGCACAAAAAGGCTTATACCCCTTCGTCGCCATCCCTGCGGCAAAGATCACCGCATGCTCCTCCGCGATCCCCACATCGAAGTACCGCTTCGGATGATGCGGCCGGAAAAGATCCAGCGCCGTCCCATTCGGCATCGCAGCCGTAATCGCGACCACCTTATCGTTCCCCGTCGCCAGCTTCGTCAGCGACTCCGCAAATATCTCCGAATAAGTCTTCTGCCCCGCCGACTTCGTCTCACCCGTCTCCGCGTCGTACGGCCCCAGCCCATGAAACTTCTTCTGCTTCTCAATCGCCGGCTGAAACCCTCTGCCCTTCTGCGTAATCGCATGCAGCACGACCGGCCGGTTCTGCTTCTTCAAAAATTTAAACGTCTCAATCAGCAGCGGCAGATTATGCCCATCGATCGGCCCAAAATAATTCAGCCCGAACTCCTCAAACAGCATGCCCGGCCCGATCAAACCCTTCGCCGCCTCCTCCGCCTTACGCGCCACATGCGCCACCGTCTTGCCGCCAAACCGCTCCACCAACTCCGCCGCCTTGCCATGCAAGCTCGAAATCGTCGGATTCGTCACAATCTTGTGGAAGTACTCCGCAATCGCCCCGACATTCTTATCGATCGACCACGCATTATCGTTCAGCACCACAATCATCCGCTTCGTCTGCGCCGCAATATTATTCAGCGCCTCAAACGAGATCCCGTTCGTAAACGCCGCATCCCCCGCCAGCGCGACAATATGTTCTTTCCCACCCGACATATCCCGCGCCACCGCCATCCCCAGCGCCGCGCTCAGAGCCGTCCCGGCATGCCCAGCGCCATAGCTGTCATGCTCGCTCTCCGTCCGCAGCATAAAGCCATTCAGCCCACCCGGCTGCCGAATCGTATCGAACTGCTTTTCCCGCCCCGTCAGCAGCTTGTGCACATAAGCCTGGTGGCTCACATCGAAAACAAAGCTGTCCTTCGGCGTGTCGAAGACATAGTGCATCGCAATCGTCAGCTCGACGACACCCAGGTTCGGCCCGATATGCCCGCCCGTCTTCGAAACCCCGACAATCAGCCGCGCGCGAATCTCCTCCGCAAGCTGTGTCAGCTCAGCAATCGACAGCTTCTTCACATCTGCGGGGGAATGAATCTGTCTCAAGAATGTTACTCATTAACAACCTGTTCTACCGTCTCGCTCACCGAGCGCGAAGTCCAGCATCGACTCCGTACAGTGCGCATAACTCGGTGGAATACGCCAGCCATTAAGTATACCAACCCAAAAAGTCGCCGCGTGTTGCTCTTTCCGCTCATTCTCTTAGACGCTCCGCGCTTCTTCTGAGTGCACTCGTCCCAACTTTTCCCCGTCTCCTCTCCGTCGCTAAGGTATTCTTCCCTCAAATGATCCCTGCCGTCATCACCACGGGCCTCACTCGCCGATTCGGCGACTTCACCGCCGTCGAGGACGTCAATCTCACCGTCGCCCCCGGCCAGTTCTTCGGATTCCTCGGCCCCAACGGCGCCGGCAAATCCACCACCATCAAGATGCTCACCGGCCTCCTCGCTCCCACCTCCGGCTCCATCCAGACTCCTCGGCCTCGACGCCGCCACGCAATCCCATCGAAGTCAAGCGCCAGATCGGAGTCGTCCCCGAAGGCCTCGCTCTCTTCGGCCGTCTCACCGCATCCGAATATCTCCACTTCGTCGGACGCATGTACGGCCTCGACGCCGCCACCACCGCCGCCCGCACCGAAGAGCTCCTCGACTTCATGAGCCTCGCCAACGAAACAAAAAAACTCATCACCGACTTCTCCCACGGCATGCAGAAAAAACTCGCCCTCGCCGCCGCCGTCATCCACGGCCCCAAAATCCTCTTCCTCGACGAGCCCTTCGAAGGCGTCGACGCCATCGCCTCCGGCACTCTCAAAACCATGCTCCAGGGCATGATCGCCCGCGGAGCCACCATCTTCCTCACCTCGCACGTCCTCGAAATCGTCGAGCGCCTCTGCTCCCACATCGCCATCATCGACCGCGGCCACCTCATCGCCAACGGCTCCCTCGAAGAGCTCCGCGCCGGCGTCAACGCCCGCAACCCCGAAAACGCCACCACCCAAACCCTCACGCTCGAACAAATCTTCCTCAGCATCGTCGGCAACGAGTCCGGCGCCCAGCAACCCGAACAGGAGCTCTCATGGCTGGGCTGAACAATTCTAGAAAATCTTGTCCAAAAATAAAAAGTGTCATCCTGAGCGAAGGCGGCGCTCTTGCCGCCGGAGTCGAAGGACCTGCGGTTGCTTTTGTCGTTGCTCGTTCTTTTCTTTTTGACCTCTCTTCCCACCACTGCGTTTAGGACAACATGGACCAAATCCAAAAGTTCGATCCAACCCACGAACCAGCCCTGGACCACCGCCCAGAGCCGAGCCCAGTTCGCCGCTCTCGCCCGCCTCCGCTGGTGCATCTTCCGCAACGCCTTCCGCCGCAAAGGAGGCGCAGGCGAACTCGTCGCCCGCATCATCATCTTCCCCATCTTCGCCGCTCTCGCCATCGGCCCCATCCTCGGCTCCGGCGTCACTGCCTTCTATCTCGCCTCCACCGGCCGCATCGCAATGCTGCCCCTCCTCACCTGGGGCATCTTCGCCCTCTGGATGCTCGTCGTCCTCAACGTCTCCACTCCCGGCCTCAGCTTCGACATCAACACCATCATCCGCTTCCCTCTCAGCTTCCCCCGATACCTTACCGCCCGCATCTTCTTCGGCTTGCTCAGCGCATCCGACTGTCATCGGCACACTCTCTCTCATCGCCGCTGACATCGGCATCAGCTTCGCGAACCCATCCCTCGCCCTCTGGTCCACACTTGTCCTCGCTACCTTCGCGCTCGACCAACATCTTCTTCGTCCGCATGATCCTCGTCTGGGTCGAACGCTGGCTTCAAACCCGCCGCGCCCGCGAAATCCTCACTGCCTTCATCCTCTTCGTCTCTCTCGGCTTCCAATACATCAACCTCAACTTCAACCCCGGCCTGCAAGGCCGTCATCACCGCCACCCCTCCGCCCATCTCCCTCTCGTCCTCAGCATCTACCACCACCTCAAACCCATCGCCGCCTTCTTTCCCCCGGGCCTCACCGGCGGCTCTATCAACAGCTACAGCCAGGGCAACATCCTCATGGCGATAGCCTCGCTCCTCGGCCTCATCGCCTTCGGTGCGCTCTTCTTCGCCGTCTACGCCTCGCGCATGCACCGCGAGTTCCGCGGAGAAAACCTAAGCGAAGTCACCCAGCCCAACCAACCCGCAACCCGGCGAACCCCGCGCACCATCCCCATCCCCGCCACCACGCCCACTCCAACAAGCACCTTCGGCCTCAACCCCACCGTCATCGCCTGCCTCCAAAAAGAATTCATCTACATCCGCCGCAACCTCAACCAGCTTTACGGATTCATCGCTCCGCTCTTCATGGTCTTCCTCCTCGCCAGCCGTCTCAGCGCCAGCGGACGCTACGGCGAATACCTCTTCCCCGTCGCCGTCGCCTACTCCGTCCTCGGCGTCTCCATCCTCGCCTACAACGCTCTCGGAGTAGACGGCGCCGGCATCCAGTTCTACTTCCTCAGCCCCGCCCGCCTCCGCGACATCTTCCTCGCCAAAAACATCACCGGCTTCCTCCTCTCCCTCGCCGAACTCATCCTCATCTACGCCGTCATCTCCACCGTCGCCCATCGTCCCTCACTGGTCATCGCACTCTCCACCATCGGCTGGCTCCTCTTCACCACCTTCGTCAACGGAGCCATCGGCAATCTTCGTTCCCTCACCGCCCCCAAAAAAGTCGACCTCATGAAAGCCAACCGAGGCCAGGCCTCGCAACTCAGCGTCCTCATCGCCCTCGGCATCCTCGTCGCCAACGTCCTCATCGCGCTCGCGATCAAGGGCATCACCAGCTACCTCGGCCGACCCTGGCTTATGGTCCCCATCTTCTTCACCCTCGCCCTCATCTCCTTCATCCTCTACCTCAAAGTCCTCAATCGTCTCGACACCATAGCCCTCGATCACCGCGAAGCCCTCGCCGAAGAACTCTGCAAAGCCTAGGCCAAAACCTATGCAAATCCCTAGTCGTTCTATCCGCTGATTAAAACTAAAATCCGTAGACAGTTCACCTGCCTGGGAACGGGCCACCCTCAGGTGTGCCTGTATTTGCATGACTAACCGCGTACTCTGCGAATCGCTACTCAGAGAGGTGCCCTCATGATCATCCGTGCCGCAATTCTGAGCTGTTCCCTGCTGCTCACCCTACCCCTCTTCGCGCGAGAGAGCACCGATGTCATCGTCATGCGAAATGGCGACCGCTTCACAGGCACAATCAAAGCTCTCTATGGAGGCGTGCTCTACGTCGGCATCCCGTACATCATCGAGACCATATCCATCGATTGGTCGAAGGTCGGCCGCATCGAGAGCAACCAGCTGTTTATCGTGAAGACAGAGGACGGCTCGGTCTACAACGGGACCCTTAGCAGCGTTGAATCTGCCGCTGGCCGCCCTATCGAAATTCGCGTAACCGAATCCACCGAGACAGCCACCGGGACAACCGCCGAGCCAAACCGCGGGTCAAGTGGGAAAACCGCCGAGCCAAACCCCGGGACAACCGCGACCCCCTCCGAGCCAAACCGTGGGACCGCCGGGAAAACCGTCTCACTCGACAGCGAAAAAATCACCGGCGTTACCCAGACCTCGGAAAAGTTCTTCCAGCGATTCACCGGAGGCCTGGGCGGTGGATCCATCTACTCAAAGGGCAACGAATCATTCCAGTACAGCCTCAGCGGATTGATCGCATATCCGCGGGAACGTTGGGGGGCCCAGCTAGGGATAAGTTCCAACCTGTCCGCCAACAGCGGTACCAACACATCGACTCGCAACCAACTTACCTTCCAGGGATTCCATCTCTTGCCCAAAGTAAACTACTTCGCCGGAGGCTTCGATGGCTTCCTTCAAAGCGCCGAACAGGGCATCTCACGTCAGAACACTCTCGGTGGCGGTATCGGCTATTACTTGAAAAACAACAACCACGCCAAGGTCTCCATTCTCGGTGGCATCGCCTGGCAGAGCACGAACTACACACCAACTGTCTCCGCCATCGCCTCGCAAAACCTTACGACGGCCTTGATCGACGCAAATGTAAAGCTCTTCAAGTTCGATAAAACCAATCTCGATTTCAATCTCATTCTGCTTCCGGCTCTCTCCGACCCCGGTCGCATCTATACTGCCGTAACCGCGTCCTACTACATCAAGATCACCGGCAACCTCAACTGGAACCTCAGCTTCTACGGCAACTGGGACAACAAGCCTCCATCCAACCTCCCGGGCAGCGACTACGGAACAACCTCAGGACTAAGCTGGACATTCGGCAGCAGCATGAGAACCTCACCTTCCACCATTCAATAGAAAGCCGCAACATCTCCAACCTCAAAGCGCCGTCGCGAGATCCTGACGGCCCGATGCGAGCGGCTTTGTTGCGTGATATGCTCACCTGCTGTAACGTCCAACTGGAGCCGAAGCGCCACGCGCGAGTTCACTGCGTATCGTCGTTCCACTGGAGGTTATTGTTTCTTCAGGCCCCACCTGCTATTGCAACCAAATGGCTCCGAACTCGGCGGGTAAAGGTAACCGTCGACGGGGACGGCCAGTTTTATCAAGGTCGGCCTAAACTGCTCCAGATCGACCTAAAGATAGATTAGGGGAAATGGGAGAAGCCTTATGAGCACTTTGTGGTTAGCAGATGTTCTGGATACGACAGCCGGATCCGGGCTAAACATTCGGATGACCATAGACTCTGACAAGAACATTCATCTCGCGTACATCATGAACAATCAACTGACGTACAAAATCGGGACTCCCGGCCAAATCGGTCTTCAGTTTAGAGCGGGCTTTTTCGTACCCATCCAAACATATCAGTGGGCTCGCCACGATAATGTGCTGCCCTCATTCGCATGGGGTCTTTCATCCCCGTTCGATCTGGCAGTCGACTCCAACAATATGGCGCATCTCTGCTTCCAGGGGATAGAGTTGCAAGACCATATGATGCTGGGCGACCTGCAGCACGCCGTTTGGGACGGCTCGACCTTTGTAACAGCAGATGTCCTCTCCCCATTCGCCGCTTCCACGTTCCTCTCCGGGCTAGCGATGACAATCACCAACGACGACTCCGTCCACATCGCGTTTTCGGACAACCAACTGGGCCTTCGATATGCAACGCGAGCTCACGCTTCGGACCCTTTCCAACTGGAGGATGTTGACACCCGCGGCGGCACGTTCAGCAATCTATCCATAGCAGTGGGTTCTGGAGGCAATACCGGTATCAGCTACATCTTCAAACTCGCTGGAACTGGAAACGACCCCCTATTGATGTATGCCGAGAAGATGCCCTCGAAATGGCTCTTGGACCTCGCCTTTTCCGGCCCCATGACCTTCGGCCCGGGTGCGTGGGCGGCAGGGCTTGGGCTTCCCAATGTGGGGACCAACTCATTGGTCATCGATCCGAACGGAGTTCCCCACATCGCGTTCTTCAACGCTGGCCTTGGTAGTCCTGGAATACACCATGGCACTTGGACCACCGCCGGGCGAGGTTCCTGGGCACTTGGTGGGTTCGGAGAGCTCATTGATCAGGCCGGGCTGCCAGATACCGCCAAGTTGTTGCTCGACAAAAACAATGTCTTGCACATTGCGTACCAGGCATCGCCGAATGCCGGCAACACAAGCGAGCTCAGGTTCGCGACCCGTACGGTTTCGAGCTGGGCAACGGCAACAGTCGATCCATCGGTGGACTCCGGATGGTCTATAGCGGCCGCATTACATCCGATAACCGGCGAGCCGCATATCGCGTATGGCTTCGAGGCCTCCGGCGTTGGATCGGCCTTCTCGCTAAAGCACTCATGGGCGCTGGATATCCTCCGGATCCCTTTTCCACCGCCTCCCCACAAGAAGCGCCCCATACTCCAACGGCCAGATTGAAATCATCCAATAAGCCACAACAAATCAATCACCTACCCCACATAACCCTCAAAAACACCAGCAAACTCACTTGTCAAGCCCCCAAACCCCAACCCAAAACCCACAACCATCTAAAACCAAACCACTTAACCCCAAAAAATAAACCCGCCAGAACTGGCAATTTAGTTACCCCCAATTCGATAAAATAGAACTAGAAACAAAAAACAAAGCCCGGCCAAAAGCCGGGCTTTCGCATTTAACCGGAAAAGAAGGAGCCAGGACCTCAAGTCCAGACCTAACCCTTTTCCTTCGAAGACTTTGACCAAAAAAGTACCCGGAGGGGGCCACATCATGCAAGACCGACCGAAACGTTACCAATGCCGCCACATCTTCACCGACGGCCACCGCTGCGGCAGCCCATGCCTGCGCGGAGAACAGCTCTGCTACTACCACCACACCACCCGAAAACCAATCCTGAACCCACACGACCGCCAGAGCCGCCGCGCCGCCTTCGATCTCCCCCTCCCCGAAGACCGCTCTGCCATCCAGACCTCGATCGGCCAGGTCCTCCAGCGCATAGCCGCCAATGAAATCGACCCCCGCCGCGCAGGCCTGCTCCTCTACGGCCTCCAGATCGCCAGCCTCAACCTCCCCAAACCCCAAACCAACAAACGCACCAAACACGAAGAGCCCGAGATCATCGAAGAGATCACCCTCCACCCCCATCTCGGCGCGCTAGCCCCCATCAGCGACCTGGACCAACCCAAATTCCGCCCCGGCAGCGCCATGCAACTTCTCCGCGATACCTTGACCCGCCACAATGACGCCCTGAACAACGTCGTAATTTCGACCGAAGCGCATACTCCCCAAATAGCCGTCATTTCGACCGAAGCGCACAGTCCCCAAATAGCCGTCACTTCGACCGAAGCGCAAACTCCCCAAAAGGCCGTCGTTTCGACCGAAGCGCAGAATCCCCAAAAGGCTGTCATCTCGACCGGAGCGCAGCGGAGCGGAGAAACCTGCTTCTCTACCACCGAAGCACAACCCACCCAACCCGAAGAACAACAACCCGCCACCCTCCCCACCCTCCACGCCACCGCAGAAACCAGCCCCATCCAATCTGCGCTAAACTGTGACCCTCCACACTGCAACCCAAGGGGTCAGTCTCAGAATGCAACTTCGCACCGCCGTCCTCGCCGCCTTCGCCATCGCCGCCAGCCTTCACGCACAAAACACCGCCGAGCAGCCCGACAAGTACCAGTGGCTCGAAGACGTCTCCGGCGACCCGAGCCATGGCCTGGGTCAACGCCGAGAATGAGCGCTCCGCCAAGGTCCTCCAGGCCGACCCCCACTTTGCCGAACTCGAACAGACCGCCCTCAAGGTCCTCGAGTCCCCCACCCGCCTGCCACTCCCGCACTTCCGCGTCGGCGAAATCTACAACACCTGGCAGGACGCCCAGCACGTCCGCGGCATCCTCCGCAAAACCACCCTCACCAACTACCTCACCAACCAGCCCGACTGGCACACCGTCATCGACTACGACGCCCTAGCCAAACAGGACAACGAAAAATGGGTCCAGAAAGGCCTCGACTGCATCTACCCGGGCGACAGCCTCTGCCTCGTCCAGCTCTCCGCCGGCGGCGAAGACGCCGAAACCCTCCGCGAGTTCGACCTCCACACCGGCAACTTCGTCGATAACGGCTTCGCCCTCCCGAAATCCAAACAAAACGCCGAATGGATCGACAAAGACACCCTCATCGTAGAGCGCGACTGGGGCCCCGGCACCATGACCCAATCCGGCTACCCCTTCATCGCCAAACTCTGGAAGCGCGGCCAGCCGCTCGAACAGGCCAAAGAGATCTACCGCGGCAAAGAGACCGACGTCAGCGCCGGCGCCCGAATCGTCCACGACCCCCAGGGCCACCAACTCATCCTCCTCACCCGAGGCATCAACTTCTTCCAGCGCGAAGTCTCCCTCTACACCCCCGAAGGCCCCAAAAAAATCGCGCTTCCCCTGCAAATCCGAAATCCACGGAATGCTCGAAGGCCAGATCATCGTAGAACTCAACGAAGACTGGAAGCCTGAAGGCCTCACCAAAGCCTTCCCGCAAGGCTCCATCGTCTCCATCGACATGGAAGCTCTGAAGAAAGACCCCACGCATCTCAAACCCACGATCATCTTCACCCCCACCGCACAGGAGTTCGCCCAGGAAGTCGACATCACCAAAAACCACCTCCTCATCACAACCCTCGACCACGTCCAGGGCCGCGCCTACGTCTACACCCGCAGCCCCAAAAATGTCTGGACAGCGAAGAAGCTCGACATCCCGGACAACATCGCCGTCTCCATCGAATCCACCAACACCTCCGACGACCAGTTCTTCCTCGGCCTCACCGGCTTCCTCACCCCATCGTCGCTTGTGCTCGGCGACGCAGCCACAGCCAGCCTCAAACCGGCCAAGACACTCCCTGCACAGTTCGACGCCACCAACCTCACAGTCGAACAGCTACAGGCCACCTCAACCGACGGCACCAAGGTCCCCTACTTCGTAGTCCACCGCAAGGACATCAAGTACGACGGCTCCAACCCCACCCTCATGACCGCCTACGGTGGCTTCCAGGTCTCCGAGACCCCCCGCTACTCCGGCATCGTAGGCAAGCTCTGGCTCGAGCGCGGCGGCGTCTACGTCCTCGCCAACATCCGCGGCGGAGGCGAGTTCGGCCCCGCATGGCACGAAGCCGGGCTCAAAACCCACCGCCAGCGCATCTACGACGACTTCGCCTCCGTCGCCAACGACATGTTCGCCCGCAAGATCACCTCACCCCGCCGCCTCGGGATCCAGGGCGGCTCAAACGGTGGCCTTCTCATGGGCGTCGAGTTCACCCAGCATCCCGAGATGTGGAACGCCGTCGTGATCCAGGTCCCCCTGCTCGACATGCTCCGCTTCGAGCACATCGCCGCCGGCGCCTCCTGGGTCGGCGAATACGGCACCGTCTCCGTCCCTGAAGAGCGCACCTTCCTGGCCTCCATCTCCCCCTACAACCAGCTCAACCCCAACACCACCTACCCCGAGCCCCTCATCTTCACCACCACCAAAGACGACCGGGTGGGCCCCGTCCACGCACGAAAATTCGCCGCCAAACTCGAAGAGTTCCACAAGCCCTTCTACTACGATGAGATCGTCGAAGGCGGCCACGCCGCCGGAGCCAACCTCAAGGAACAAGCAAGCACGTGGGCAGAGCAATACACGTACCTCACCCGCAAACTGATGGATTAACCTACAAATGACCCAGCAGGCCCAGGCGCACGACCTCCACGTCGTGCGAATACCCGAGTGGAAGAAGTACGAATGGCTGCGGCACGGCTTCAGCACTCGCGCAAACGGCGTCTCCCGCGTCTACGGCGATTCAACGCTCAATCTCGGCTGGACTAAAGAGGACGATCCAACAGCAGTGGCGGAGAACCGGCGGCGATTCGTCCATGCAATCGACGGAGACCACACTCCCTCTGCTCTGGTGACGCTAAGGCAAGTCCACTCCGCCACCGTGCATGTTGTGAAGGAAGAAGACGGAGCGTTGGAAGGAAAGCTGCAGTCACTCGAGGGAAAGGCAGTCCTCGAAGGAGACGGCTTCATGACGAGCCAGCCAGGAATTTTGCTGGCCGTGGGGACTGCGGACTGCGTTCCCGTCCTGGTTATCGATGTGGCAAAACGAGTCGTGGCTGCGTTTCATGCGGGATGGAGAGGCACAGCGGCACAGATCGTAGAGCGAGGTATCGCAACCATGCTGCAGGAGTATGGATCGCGCACGGAAGATCTGGTGGCAGCCATCGGACCCGGCATTGGCGCCTGCTGCTACACCGTTGGCGAGGAGGTCAGGCAATCTTTCGAAGAACGTTTCCGTTACGCGAAGGATCTCTTCAGCGGGCCAAGCGCAAGCCCCGTCCTCCTCAATCTATGGGAGGCCAACCGGCAGCAGTTATTGGAATCGGGAGTCAAGGATTCGCAGATCTCAGTCGTCGGTGAGTGCACCGCTTGCACGCGGGACGAAAGAGGGCAATTACAATATTTTTCGCATCGCGGGGAACATGGAGTCGCTGGACGAATGTTGAACGTGGTCGGACTTGTCTCTTGAGTGAAGTTTGACTCTCTGGTCTTTACCTCAAGCTGCAACATTCTGCGATATTTAACGTCTATTCCATGAGGCTTTAGTTTGCTTTTGGCATCGAATGAATGTGAAAGAGAGCCCTGCTCGGGGTTCGCGTTAACCCCCTTTGGTTTCAACAAAAATTTGCATCCTTGCTCGTGGGTCTGTAAGATACCGCGATTGTAGACATGAGAGTGAATGTGCCCAGCGTAGCCCCGCAATTTCTTCGTTCCCGTATCGGTAAAATCTGTGTTGCCATCATCGGCTCCACGGCTGCCGAGATGCTTGAAAAAGCCAACGCCGTCATCAAAGAGACGACTTTCCTTGAGTTTCGCCTCGATTATCTCGAGAAGCCGCTTCTTGCGCTGCCCAAACTGAAGCAGTTTTTGGCCGAAAACAACGCCGTTACCGCCATTGCAACCTGTCGTCGCACCGCCAACGGTGGTAAGTTCTCCGGCAATGTCGCTGCCGAGATTGAGATTCTCTCAAAAGCCGCTGCTACTGGCTTTCACATCGTCGATGTGGAACTCGAGTCTGCCACAGCAATGAAGAAGGGTGAGTTGCAGAAGCTCCGCGAAACCGGCGTGGCCCTTATCATCAGCCATCACGACTTCGACGCCACCAAGGACCTTGACGGAATCTACAAGCGCATTGTGCCGTTTGCGCCCGACTTCATCAAGATCGTGCCTACGGCCAAGACCCTCTACGACAACGTCACCTTGATGCGCTTCATTGAACGCATGGAAGACCATACGAATATCATCGGCGTCTGCATGGGCGACGCTGGCATCATCTCGCGCGTCCTCAGCTTGCGTGCTGGAAGCGCCTTTACCTTCGCCGCTGCCACCACGGGCGAAGAGACCGGGCCAGGCCAGATTGCCGCGCGCACACTGATCGAAACGTACCGTATTGATCAGGTTGACGCTGCGACTAAAGTTTATGGCGTGGCAGGAAATCCTATTCGCAGTTCGCTCTCGCCGATCATGATGAATACGGCGTTTCGGCGGGAGACGGTGAATGCAGTCTATCTTGCGCTACAGGCGCACAAGCTGAACGATCTGCTCAAGCTGGTGCATGAGATTCCTATTCAGGGGCTTAGCGTCACGATGCCGTTGAAGCAGGAGATCATGGCGCATCTCGAGAAAACGGATCCACTCTCGGCAAAGATTGGCGCTTGTAATACGGTGCTGCGGGCTCAGGATGGCAAGCTGTATGGCTTCAATACGGATGTTGCTGGCATTACGGGGCCGTTGGAGAAGCGCATCTCGCTGCGAGATGCCAAGGTGCTGGTGCTGGGCGCTGGCGGGGCTGCACGGGCCGCGGTGTTTGGTTTGCGGGACAAGGGTGCGGAGGTCTTCATTCTGAATCGCACGGCCGAGACGGCGCAGAAGCTGGCACGCCAGGCGGGCGCTAAGACCATAAAGAAAGAGGCACTTGCGAAGACTACCTTCGATGCAATCGTGAATGCTACACCGATTGGGATGGCGGGTATCAAGGGTGCGCAGATTCTTGAGGCTAAGGATCTGAACACGAAGCTGGTCTTCGATCTGGTGTATAACCCGTTGGAAACGCCGCTCTTACGGCTTGCACGGCAGAAAGGGATCCCGATTATTACGGGGATCGAGATGTTTGTGCAGCAGGGGGCTCGGCAGTTTGAGATCTTTACGGGCAAGCCGGCTCCGGAGGAAGAGATGCTTCGTGTTGTAATTCATTCCCTTAAGCAGCAGGCCGAGGCCGTTGCCGAGGCTCCTGGGGCTGATGACAAGGCGAAGAAGGCTGTGCCGGCTAAGGCTAAGAAGGCTTCTTAGGTCGGTTATTTTTGGAAAAAGATGGAGCCCCGGTTTGAGCCGGGGTTTCGTTGTTTTTGCTCGTGTTTTTGAGGGGGGTTGCGGAAAAAGTGTGTTTTTCTGGATGGTTTTTTGTGGTGAATTGATGGTGATTTTGTGGTGAGATCGTGGTTTTTGGATGGTGGGTTTTTGGCGCCTAATTTAGGCCACTTTTTCGAACTTTATTTTTCCACAGCGCGCGGCCACACGGAAGCACTAGCACTCCGACAAAATGCGGGGATCCTTCGCTACCCGCAGGATGACGACTTCTGGGTAGGCTGCGACAACGGATGGGCAGCGACCTGAGCAAGGTAGCGACCTGATTCGTGGGACTGGAAAGAGATTTAGGTGCTCTTGCCCTGGGCTGAGGCGATCTTCTCTTCGGCCTTCCGGGTGATGGCGTTGGCTTCGTCGTACTTCTGGCCGTCGTCGCCTGCTTCATTCCAGAGCTTCTCGCCTTCGGCGAGCTCTTTCTGGGCCTCGGCTACATCGATCTCGTTGGGATGGAGAGCGGTTTCGGCGAGGATGGTGACGCGCTCGGGGAGGACTTCGGCGAATCCCCAGGCTACGAAGAACTTCTGGTCACCGGAGCTGCCTCCGTGGAGGCGAACTTCGCCTGCGCCTAATTCGGCAAGGAGCGGGGCGGCGCCGTAGAGGGCTTCGAGGTAGCCGGACATCGACGGGAGTTCGACGGCCTCGGCGGTGGCGTCGAGGAGGACGCGGTCCGGAGTGACGAGGCGGACGGTGAGGAGGCCGGATTGTGTTGTGTCTGCCATCTGGAACCTCAGGGCGTCAGCACTTCGTAGTTGTGCGTCTTGCGCGGCGAGCAGAAGGCTCGAGGCTAAAGCCCTTCTCTTATACCTTGGTCGCAGGCTAAAGCCCTGCGCTATCCCGAATAACAGCTGCGGCACGGCTAAAGCCGTGCCCTTAACAAAACGTTAGACGGTTTGCTTCATCTTCTCGGCAGCGGCGAGGACATCCTCGATGCCTCCCTTGAGGTAGAAGGCCTGTTCGGGGATGTCATCGTGCTTGCCTTCGATGATCTCCTTGAACGAGCGAATGGTGTCTGCGACTTTGACGTAGGCGCCGGGGATGCCGGTGAAGATTTCAGCTACGTGGAAGGGTTGCGAGAGGAAGCGCTGGACCTTGCGGGCCCGCGCTACGGTGATCTTGTCTTCTTCCGAGAGCTCGTCGATGCCGAGGATGGCGATGATGTCCTGGAGGTCCTTGTAGCGCTGGAGGATCTTCTTGACGCCCTGAGCCACGTCGTAGTGCTCCTGGCCGACGATGCGCGGAGAGAGAATGCGCGAGGTGGAGGCCAGAGGATCGACGGCGGGGTAGATGCCGAGTTCGGACAGCGGACGCGAGAGCACGGTGGTTGCGTCGAGGTGGGCGAACGTCGTGGCCGGTGCGGGGTCGGTGAGGTCGTCGGCGGGCACGTAGACGGCCTGCACGGAGGTGATGGAGCCCTTCTTGGTGGAGGTGATGCGCTCCTGCAGCTCGCCCATTTCGGTGGCGAGGTTTGGCTGGTAGCCCACGGCCGAAGGCATACGGCCGAGCAGCGTTGACACCTCAGAACCTGCTTGCGTGAAGCGGAAGATGTTGTCGATGAAGAGCAGCGTGTCGGCTCCCTCTTGGTCGCGGAAGTATTCGGCGACGGTGAGGCCGGTGAGAGCCACGCGGAGACGTGCCCCCGGCGGCTCGGTCATCTGGCCGTAGATGAGTGCGGCTTTGGACTTCGAGAAGTCCTTGAGGTCGATAACGCCGGACTCCTGGAATTCGTGCCAGAGGTCGTTGCCTTCGCGGGTGCGCTCGCCTACGCCGGCGAAGACGGAGAAGCCGCCGTGCTGGCTGGCGACGTTGTTGATGAGCTCCTGGATGACGACGGTCTTGCCGACGCCGGCGCCGCCGAAGAGACCGATCTTGCCGCCCTTCAAGAACGGCTGGATGAGGTCGATGACCTTGATGCCGGTCTCGAACATCTCTTCCGACGTGGACTGCTCGTCGAACGCGGGGGCCTGCCGGTGAATGGGCATGTGGACCTTGGCGTTGACGGGGCCGAGCTCGTCTACCGGCTGACCGAGGACGTTGAGGACGCGACCAAGGGTCTCGCGGCCTACGGGAACGGTGATGCCCGCGCCGGTGTCGATTGCCTTCATACCGCGGACGAGGCCTTCGGTGGCGACCATGGCGATGCAGCGCACGCGGCCTTCGCCGAGGTGCTGCTGAACCTCGACGACGACGTCGAGCGGGGTGGGGACGTCGAAGCCTTCGCTGACGATGCGCACGGCTTGGTAGATTGCCGGCATCTTCGACTCTTCGAACTGGATGTCAACGGCAGGGCCGCTGATTGAGATTACTTTTCCGATGTTTTCTGCCATAACTTTTCTCTAATCCTTCAAATCTTGCGGCTCGAGTACATTCCCTCGGCGACTAAAGTCGCGTTGACTTATCTTTTTTGCGGCGCGGCTGAAGCCGCGCCCTTTCAAAACAAAATTCGTTACAAAGCGGCGGCTCCGCTTACGATCTCGATGATTTCCTTGGTGATCGCGGCCTGACGCACACGGTTCATGGTGAGCGAGAGGGCGTCGATCATGTCGCCGGCGTTGTTGGTGGCGGCGTCCATTGCGGTCATGCGCGCGGCGTGTTCGCTGGCTACGCTTTCGAGCAGCGCGTGGAAGAGCTGCGTAGTGATGTAGCGCGGCATGAGGTGACGGAAGAGGCGTGCCGGGTCCTGATCGAAGATGTAGTCGACGTCGGCGGTGCCGAACTTCTTTGCCTCGGATTCGATGACGGACTCTTCGGGCTCGAGAACACTGATGCCGGCGGTGGCGGCGGCGTGGGCGGCAGCTTCTCTTTGCTCTTCGGTCATCTCCTCGGCGACGGTGATCTCGTGCGAGCCCAGTTTGCGGATGGGCAGGAGCTTTTCGACGACGACGCGCTGGGCGATGACGGATTTGAACTCGTTGTAGACGACGTAGACGGAGTCGATCTCAGCGCGGGTGTAGCGCTCGATGATGGAGTAGGCGATGTCGCTTACCTCATCGATATTGACCTTGAGGAGCAGCGTGGGGTGGTCGCCGGTGACCTCGATGGGCGCGGCGCGGTGACGGATGACCTCGTAGTGCGTGGCGAGGTCGTTGTCGTAGTGCTCTTCGGTCTTCTCGTAGACGGCCTTTGGATACTTCTTGCCGACGAGGTCGCGGGCTTTACGGCCGATGGGTTCGATGTCGATGTTCTGGCCCTTAGCGCGGCGTTCGTCGATGAACCTGTGGGCAGCCTTGGTGATGTTGGAGTTGAAGGCTCCTGCGAAGCCCTTGTCTCCGGCGATGACGATGACGAGAACGTTCTTCTCTTCGCGTTCGACGAGCAGCGGATGCATAAGATCGCCGGACTCATCGCTGTACATGTCGCTGCGGCGGACTAGCGATTCGAGCACGTTGGCGAGCATCTGCGCGTAGGGCCGGGCCTGCATGGCGCGCTCCTGAGCGCGGCGCAGACGGGCTGCCGAGACCATCTTCATGGCCTTGGTGATCTGCCGCGTGTTCTTCACACTGCGGATGCGACGCCGTAAGTCGAGTACGTTTGCCATGGTCTATTTAGCGGCTACTGCTTCTTTCTTTTCGCTGCGCGCGGCGAGGAAGTCTGCCTTGTAGTCCTTGATGGACTGCGTGAGGCGGGCCTTGATGTCGTCGTCGATGGCCTTCTTGGTGACGATGTCCTTGAGGACGGAGCCACTCGATTCGAGGTAAGGATAGAGGCCGTCCTCGAAGGCGCGGAGGTCCTTGACTTCGACGTCGTCGAGAAGGCCGTTGACGCCGGCGAAGAGGATGGCGACCTGCCTTTCGAACGGGAGCGGCTGGAACTGCGGCTGCTTGAGCAGCTCGGTGAGGCGCGAACCGCGGTTGAGCTGACGCTGCGTGACGGCATCGAGGTCGGAGCCGAACTGCGAGAAGGCCGCGAGCTCGCGGTACTGCGCGAGGTCCAGCTTGAGCGTGGAACCGACCTGCTTTGTCGCCTTGACGGCAGCGGAGAAGCCTACGCGTGAGACGGAGAGACCTACGTTGACGGCGGGACGGACGCCCGAGTTGAAGAGGTCGGTCTCGAGGAAGATCTGGCCGTCGGTGATGGAGATGACGTTGGTCGGGATATAAGCGGAGACGTCGCCGGCCTGAGTTTCGATGATTGGCAGCGCGGTGAGCGAACCGCCACCGAGTTTGTCGGAGAGCTTCGAGCTGCGCTCGAGGAGGCGCGAGTGGAGATAGAAGACGTCGCCGGGGTAGGCCTCGCGTCCGGGAGGACGGCGGAGGAGGAGCGAGATTTCGCGATAGCTGGCGGCGTGCTTGGAGAGGTCGTCGTAGATGACCAGGGCGTGCTTGCCGTTGTCGCGGAAGTACTCGCCGATGGCGGTGGCGGCGAAGGGCGCGAGGTATTGCATGGGCGCGGGCTCAGACGCTGTAGCGGCGACGACGACGGTGTAGGCCATGGCGCCGTTCTCTTCGAGCGTCTGCACGACCTGCGCGACCGAACTGCGCTTCTGGCCGACGGCGCAGTAGATGCAGATGAGGTTGTTCTTCGCGGAGTTGATGATGGTGTCGAGCGCGATGGCGGTCTTGCCGGTCTGGCGGTCGCCGATGATGAGCTCGCGCTGGCCGCGGCCGATGGGGATCATCGTGTCGATGGCCTTGATGCCAGTGGCCATGGGCTCGCGGACACCCTGGCGATCGATGACGCCGGGGGCGAGGCGCTCGATGGGGTTGAACTTGTCGGTGTTGATGGGGCCCTTGTCGTCGATGGGCTGGCCCAGAGCGTTGACGACGCGACCGATCATGGCTTCACCGACGGGTACGGACATGATGCGCCCGGTGCGCTTGACGGTGTCGCCTTCCTTGAGCTCGGTGTAGTCGCCGAGGAGCACGGCGCCGACCTGGTCTTCGTCGAGGTTCATGGCGAGACCGGCTACGTCGTGGGGGAACTCGATGAGCTCGCCGGCCATGACCTTGTCGAGACCGTGAACGCGGGCGATGCCGTCCCCGAGGGAGATGATGGTGCCGACCTCGTCGACCTGGATGCGCTGCTCGAAGTTTTCAATCTGCTGGCGAAGCAGTTCGGTTATCTCATCCGCCTTGATCTGTGCCATGTCTTCCTTCTACTCGCTTCGTTTCGAATCTTGAATTTTGCTTGCGCCGTTGCCGGCGAAAATTTGTGGGCTCGACGTTATGCGTTGACGAGCTTTTGTTTCAACTGTTGCAACTGCGCGCGGATCGATCCGTCGTAGACAGTGGATCCGATGCGAACGACAGCGCCGCCCAGCAGGGTTGCGTCCTGATGATAGGTGGCGCGGATGCGGCCTCCGGCGAGCTTCGCGACGTGGGCTTCGAGATCGGCGCGGTCCTGGTCGTTGAGCGGATGGGCGCTGGTGATCTCGGCTTCGGCCACGTGGGACTGCTCGTCGGCGACGGCGTGGTATTCGGTGATGATTTCGTTGAATTCGTGGAGGCGCTGATGCTCCATGATGACGGCGATGAAGTTTCGCACCGCAGCGAACATGCCGATGCGCTGGGAGATGGCGTCGATGACCTTGAGCTTCTGCGGATTCGGGATGGAGGGATTCATCAGGACTTCGCGGAGGTCCAGGCTTCCGGCGAGGGTTCCGGCGAAGTCATTCAACTGCTGCTGCACGGCGTTGACGTCAAGATGCTGCGCGGCGGCGACCGAGGCAAAGGCGTGGGCGTAACGGAGGGAGACAACCGACATTAGTTGTTCCCTTCCTTGGAGTCGTCGCCGGTGAGACGGCGGGCGAAGCTCTGAATGAGGAGACGGTCGGTCTCGGCGTTGACGACGAGCTTGCGTGCAGCCTGGTCGATGGCGAGCTCGGCGGCGTACTGCTGGATCTGACGCTGGGCAAGCGTGGTCGCGGAGGCGATCTCCTGCTCGGCTGCGGCGATGATCTTCTGCTTGTCCTCTTCGACGCTGGCGAGGATACGCTGCTGATCGTTCACGGAGTCTTTTTCGGCCTGGGCACGGAGAGCAGCAATCTGGCTATCGAGCTTGCTGAGGCGCTCTTCGACGCTGCTCAGACGGGCGCTGGCTTCTTCGGTTGCGGCGCGGGCGTCGACGAGGCCCTTCTGGATGGCCGTGGTGCGATTGCGGAAGGTCTTGGGCAGGGTTTTGAGGAGGAACCAGCCCACGAGGACCGCGAGGACGAGGAAGTTGGCAACGGTGAAGGCGGTTGCGGCCTGCTCGGGGTTCATGCCGAGCATCGCACCAAACTTGCGCACCGAGGGCGAGTGGAGGTACTGGTCGTTCTCGTCGACCTCCTGTTTGTTCTTCGCGGGGGACTGGGCTTCGGGAGTGCTCAGACGGCCGCTGTCTACGTTCGCAGGGGTCGGGCCTGCCGGTTCTGCCTGGGCACGGGCACGAGGCACTGCGGCGAAGAGCATCGCGGCGATCACGAGGCTGGGGAAGAGCTTCTTGAGAGAGGTGAGCTTCACTGGGCAACCTCCTCGGTCGTGCGAATGCCGGCCGGAAGGACTGCCTTTAGGACGCGCGCGCTGAGGTCTTCGCTTGCGGCGACGATGTGGAGGCGGGCGTCGTGGGCGCTCTGCTCGATCTCCTGGCGGGCAGCACTGACGCGCTCCCGGGTGTGCTGGCGAGCCTGCTCGAGGGCAGCCTCGCGCTCTGCGTTCCATTGCTTCAACTTCTGGTCGCGAGCCTGAAAGATCTCGGCCTTGGCGGCGCGGAGCTTTTCTTCGTACGCGGTGGTCTCGGACTCGGCTTTGGCGATTGAGCCTTTCGCCTGCTCCATGGCGCCGAGGGTGCGGGCATGCCGCTCGGCCAGGATGCGATCAAGTGGGCGGCGAACGAGGTAGCCGTAGGCAACGACGAGGAGGATGAAGAGAACCATCGTCGGCACGGCGCCGAGCACAAGTTCACCGAGTTGATTCAGTATCTGGTCCATGGATTATGGGTCGGCGGATGGATCGGCCGGGGCCGTCTCGAGAGTCCTGTCTTAAGGCTATTTCACGCAGCTAACTTGTGTTGTACGAGCGCTCGTGAGGACGATGCCTGGAGTGCGAGGTACATCTAGTTTTAGCAAAGCGATTGGAGGGGTGTCAACACAACCTGAGTCGATAATCGCTAAGCATGGTCGATAATCGGTTACAGGAAAGACGGTGCAGAGCTGGTCAATCTGGTCGCATTTTGGCTTTGACTTCCCTGTCGAAAGGAATAGACTGAGAAATACCACCTAGACCCTAACCTCTGGGTCACATAGGTCGCGTGAATGGGGACACCACCTCCGCTCCCCTTCAGGCGGCCTATGCTGATTAACGGCCCTTTTTTGCGGATCAGCTTCCTACAACACCGCTCGCCGAACACAATCACGATTCCGACTTGGTGATACTCAGGCAACCTGCGACACCTTGATCCGACCTGCCTTCGCTGCCTTCTGGAGTTCCGCGTAGTCTCGCTCATTCTGTTCGCTGTAAGCGAAGGCAAATTTCGTCAACGCTTCATCGAGTTCATCGGTCTTGCCGACATATCCAGCGATCATTGCGGGATCTCCCGATTTAGCATGGGCCAGAGCCAGAGCCCAGCCGCACAAACCACAGTAAATCTCCATTCCTTTGCGGCTGGTTGTCTCCGGGTCGAACTCGTAGCTGCCCTTCATGTCGCGAAGCTGCCGAATGTAGAAATGCATCTTGCCTGATGATTCCCGAACCAAGGAGGATGTCTGGCGATCCCTGGATCAAGCGCTGTCCCAAGACGACCCGATAGCCTTGGTTCTGGGTAAGCCGGAGCTGATTTCAAGTAGGGCGCCAGAGCAGACTCCTGCGCTTCCTTAAACTGCAGGAAGAGCGGATCGCCTTCGTTAGTTCCGCGCATGAAAATGACCCAGCAACGCGTGCCGACGCTGCCGACGCCCACTACCTTCCGGGCCGCATCCAGTATCTGGTAGCGCGAGATTAGCTGTCTTCGATCTTCGGAGAGGGAAGCCAGATACTGCTCCAGAAATAGCCCTAACGCGTCGCGGATTGGCATTCCGTCTTCCGTCTTGGTCTCGCGCACAACAAAAGGGGCGTTTTCGACGATGCGCTGCTTGTTGTCGACCAGGTCCGTCATCTTTTCCAACACCTGCAGATGAGAGCCCTTCTTAGCTTTGTCGAGGCCTTTCTGCCATTTGGAGACGAGTTGTGGCGGCACTGCGGCCAATATGTTTTCCTGTTGGATCACCGAATACCATGTGGCCAGATATCCCATTTCGGCATATTCGCGCATGTGCTGCCGATAGGAACTCACCACAGCCCGGCTGAATGTCTCGCAGCATTCACGGTCCTTGCCGACAAACTGACCTGCGACGACCGCGCTCGTCACCAGACGTTTCAGGTCCCATTCCCAAGGCCCGGGGATCGTCTCGTCGAAATCGTTGATGCCAAATATCAGGTTGCGCTCGGCGGAGGCAAAGACGCCGAAGTTCGACACGTGCATGTCGCCGCAAAGCTGGACCTGAAGGCCACTGACCGGCGATGGGCTGAGGTCCTGAGCCATGACCGCCGCAGTGCCGCGCAGAAAGGCAAAGGACGACGTCAACATTCGCGCATACCGCACCGGAATCAACTCCTGAAGTCGTGTCTTCGCCTGCGCTTCAAGAATTGCGACGGGATCTTTACGGTTTGCCTGTGGTTTGTATTCCGCCAACCTGGCCCGGGGCACAGTTGTGCGCAGGCGCTTGCCGGCCTCGATACGGTCGGCGATGGAAGGGCGGGCGGCAGTGAACCGGTCTGCTAATTTGTTGCTGTTTGTCAGATCCCTGGCAGATGATGTTTTCTTCGATTTGGTCATGGATCGCTCCAAGTTCTCGTGAAGTTTCGGATTGTTACCGACGAACTCTTTATCGAAGTTTCTTGGCCCTGGCTCCAAGTCGTCAACGTAGGTCGATTTACAGTGCCGCTAAATATACACTTCGGGCCCACACAGCTTCGGCGCTCAAGGACGAACGCGGGGATTGAAATTGGATTATCGCCGGGGGAGATCCATTAGCACCACATTGGAGCGTTCCTGCACTCGTTCGAGGACGACTTCGCGACCGTCTGGCGAGATGTCGAAGTCGCGAATGTCGAATTCGGGAGGGAGGTTGGTCAACTGCCGCTCGGCCCCTGTCGCGAGGTCGATGAGCCAGAGATTTTTATGTTGAATCTCTCCTCGCAGCAGCACGAGTCCGCGTCCTCCGGGCAGGAAGGCCAGGTGTCGGGCGCCCCGAGTCAAGGTCAGGGGGGGCAGAGGATGCGGTGCGGCGTCGGCGGTGACGGCTTTTACAGAGAATGTCGTGCCGATGTCGGCTCCCGAGTAGACGACGAAGCGGCCGTCGGGTGACCACGCGGGATCGACTGAGTACTCACGGACGAAGGCAGCGGGAGAGCTGACCGTCTACCGGAAATGCGGAAGAGATGGGGAGTACCGTGATCGCCGGCTGCCGAAGTGATCGATTTGCCGTCGGGCGCCCATGCGGGATTGCCCTGCAGATCGAGAGAATCCGCCACGATCCGCGCGTTCGTGCCGTCGGCCTGCATTACGTAGAGGAGTGTTCGGTCGTGTTGGGCGGACCGAGAATGCGATAAACCGTCCATCGGGGGAGATCGCCGGGCCGCCGAAGATTTGCGCTCCCTCGCCGCGCCACAACTCTGTGCTGGCCCCGTTGGCAAGCTTCCAGATGCTCTCGCCGGAGCCGGTGGCAGAAACATAAAGAAGATAATTTGAGCCCAGTCGCGGAGAGAAGCCCGTGCTGGTCGTCAGCGAGATTGGAGCAGGGGCCGATACCTCAGCAGGTGAATCGGCGATCCGCAAGCGCCAGAGCGTTCTCTTCGAGTTGCGAGCGTCGCGACCAGACGGCGACCATCAGCGCTGGCCGCCAGCGACGTGTAGCGGTCAAGGCCGGAGGTCAGCCGGTGGGGAATGTGGCGCTCGACGTCCATGCTATAAAGCCACGGCCCCGAACCATCGGGATCGCTGGCGAGGTACATCAGGGTGCGCGCGATCCAAGAGGACCGGATAAGTGACCCGCCCATGTGCGACGTGATCCGCTCGGGTGATCCACCGGTTGGACGAATGCGCCAGATGTCCAATTTGTCCGGGAGCGCGCCCTGGACGAAGTAGAGGAATTCCGCGTCGGGCGCCCACAACGGAAAGTGACTATGGAGCCCGGCGGGCGCGGTGAAGATGGGCCGGCCTCCGATCGCACGGCTGCCGTTTGACACGAACAACGGGTCTCCGGGGCCGGGTGTGTGGTATGCGAGCCGGGAGCCGTCGTGCGACCAGTCGATACTCGGCCACGCCTTCAAGGTACGGCCTCGGCTCGCCGCCGAGAGTTGGCACGGCCCAGACACCGATGTCGCCGCCTGTCTGCGCTGAGCCGCTTCGCGCCGCCTGGCTTGCGAACCCAAAATGTGACGAGAGATCCGTCGGGCGAGAACCCCAGGGTTCGGATTGATGGATTCACCAGCTCGGAAACACTCCCGTGGGTCAGGTTGTGGAACTCACCCGAACCGACCTGCGTCACCCAGACGTCCATGTGTCCGTCCCGGTCCGACAAAAACGCCACGAGATGGCCGTCGCGGGAGATGGCAGCGGCCTGCTCCAGGCCATCGAAGTCGGTGACTGTCTGAAATTGTGCATCAGCTATGGGGTTTCTGCCAGAAGTGCTCTGTCCTCTGAAGCCAGAGAATTGCGCCAATCCCCAGCACGACCGCCACTAGCTGCCAGCGCGAGGATAGATCTCCATCGTTTTAGAAGAGATCGGTAACGCCGGCTGACGCCGATTGTGCACAGGGTCAGGCGATGCGGCGTTGTTCCCGTTCTCCTGCCCTCCTTGAAGATTCCTGCCGCGCATCCATGCATCCAATTCCGCCCTGGATGCATAGACGGAGCCCATCCTGTCATGCAGATGCCGGTGGACGGGCATCCCCTCCCGCTTCTCCCAGCGCTGGACCGTCGTCACATCGCGTTTGAGGTAGGACGCGATCTCCTTCCACGAATCCAGCCGGTCTTCAAGCGGTCGCTCGGGTGGCGGCGCACTAAGAGATGGATCGCCCATCACGCTCTCCTGGCGGTCCGCGATCGTGCCGAACCCGGGACCCGAATTATAGCTTCCCCCTGCTGCAAAGGCACGGCAAAAGACCGCATTCGACGGCAAGTGACGGAATGGCAGCAATTCCTCGCCTTACCGCTTGAAATCGCTCGCCAGGTTGTCCGATGGTGTCCCTGCGTCTCAAATCAATCTCAAATCGGAGCTCTTTATGAAAAGCAAAACCCTGACTTCGGCTGTGTGTCTGCTCTCACTGCTTTTGTTGGTTTCCGCCACCTGTGCTTTGGCCCAGGAGCCGCAAACCAGTGCACTTCAGCGGCCTGTTCAACGACTACGTACCCCTGAGTCCGAGCATCAGTGGCAGCCCATACGAGATGCATGGTCAATGGTCCATGGACCTCCACCCGGAATTCGGGACCGCCGACTTCGCAGCGGATATGACCATGTCCGGCTTTGGGAGAACCTCCGCGACGCCGCCTGCTGTCGATCCGACGCAGCCCCTTGTGAACCCTCACACGCACCACATCAAGCTGACGAACATGAAAATCACCTGGGATATTATCGGCTGCCCAACATACCAAACCCCAGTCCCCACAACGGGCTTTCAGATAAGCGGCACGGTCAGCCTGTTGACGGGCAATGGACAAATTGCACCCTTCGAGACAAATCCGCTTTCATCGACGCTGCAGGTCTGTGTCAGCGGAGGACCTGAGGGCCAGTTCACGCTCCAGAATTCCAATATGACGCTCGTGTTCGGGGGACCTGCTGCGAATAAACATTTCGGGCCGCAGGCCATCCATGGCGTCGTGCGCATAGCGCCAACTGAGCCGTTCGGGATATTTCGGTAAGTTCCTTGATCAACGACCAGCCCCGATGATTGCACCACTCCGGATTTGTTCCGGCTGCAGGGAAAGCTGCAGCGACAACGATGAAGGGAGGTCGCGATGCGGAGGAGACTAATGTGTCTCGGGTTGTTCTGTGCCATGATCGTGACTGCGGCTCTCTATCTTCCGGGACGTGCCCTGGCGACAACTCCCAATGGGTACAAAAGCACCTTGCTCGCAATGGGCCGGTTTGGCGAAATTGATGTCTTCAGTTCTCTTCCACGCGGGTTCAAGGCTGAGGGGACCGAGCAGCTTTGGAAGTCGCTGCAGAAGACGGAAGGTTCGTCAGACCTCTATGTCCAGAGCAATGTCTGGGCACCCGGAGGAAGCACAGGCTGGCACTCGCATCCTGGGAATAGCCTTATCATCGTCACGGCCGGAACGGTGACTGACTATGAGGGGCACGATCCCGACTGTAAGCCCCACGTGTACACAAAGGGGATGGGATTTGTCGATCCCGGTGGGGATCACGTGCATGTTCTGCGGAACGAAGGCGATGTCGAGGCCAGAACCATCGCCGTTCAACTCATTCCAGCAGATGCGTCGCGGCGGATTGACGTTGCAGATCCAGGGAACTGCCACTTCTGACGGGCAGCAAATTGATTTTGAGCTGTGGTTCCAGCCGATTCGATGGAAGCTCTTTATACCTTTTCGCGAAATCTCCGATAGCGGTTCAGCAGAGACGCAGGACCGCGAGCAGTGACGAAGGCGAGGTTGCCTTCGAACCTCTTTGCGTCGACGATGGCACCGGCTTCGAGTGCCGCGAGAACAGCTCCTTCTGACTGCGGCAGGCGCAGCTTCATCTCGATGACTGGGTCGACGACGAGCGCCGCATCGATGGCGGCGAGCAAATTGTCGAGCCCGATCTTCTTCAGTCCCGAGACGGCGACGCTGCCGGGCGCGCCCATCGGCGTGACCTCATTGCCTTCAAGCAGATCGATCTTGTTGAGCACCTCGATGACGGGCTTCTTTGAGACGTCGAGCTCGGCGAGGACCTTCTCTACCTGAGCTTTCTGCTCATCGGCAAGCGGGCTGGAGGCGTCGCGCACGTGAAGGAGCAGTTCGGCACGTTCGACCTCTTCGAGAGTCGCGCGGAAGCTGGTCACGAGCGTGTGGGGCAGGTTGCGGATGAAGCCTACGGTGTCCGACAGGAGGATCTTGCGGCGCGACGGGAGCTGCAGCTGGCGCAGTTTGGGGTCGAGCGTGGCGAACATCCGTGAGGATTCGAGGACGCCGGCCTCCGTGAGTGCGTTGAAGAGCGTGCTCTTGCCCGCGTTGGTGTACCCGACAAGCGCGACGACGGGGACGGGCACAGCTTCCCGGCGCTGACGCTGCTGGCGACGGATGCGGCGGACGGATTCGAGCTGCTCTTTGACATGATCGATGCGCAGGTTGATCTTGCGGCGGTCGGTTTCGAGCTGGGTTTCTCCGGGGCCCCGGGTGCCGATGCCACCGCCAAGCTGCGACATCGCTTTGCCGCGCCCTGACAGGCGTGGAAGCTGGTATTCCAGCTGGGCGAGTTCGACCTGAAGCTGGCCTTCGCGGGTGCGGGCGTGGCGGGCGAAGATGTCGAGGATGAGCTGTGTGCGGTCGATGACGCGGCAGGGCAGTTTTGCTTCGAGGTTGCGCAGCTGCGACGGGGAGAGATCGTGGTCGAAGAGGACGAGGTCGGCGTTGGTGGAGGCGATGACACCTTCGATCTCTTCGAGCTTTCCGCCTCCAACAAGAGTGGCCGGATCGGGCCGTGGACGGCGCTGAATTAAGGTTGCGGCGATCTCGGCACCGGCCGAACGGGCGAGCTCTTCGAACTCGGCGAGCGAGGCGTCGAAATCCAGATCGGCCGCTTGCTTCGTCTCGGCTGCAGTGTTCGCGCCATCGAGCACACTTCCAGCCGAGACCGCGGCTGCAGTCTTTGCAAGGCGCGCAGCTGCTGTGAGTTTTCGGCGCTCGCCGGTGAACTCGACCGCAACCAACACCGCGCGTTCCGCGTGGGATCGCGTGAGGGAGTTGCGTGCCACAGCAGCCGCCTGTGCTTCGACCAGACTTCGTCTGGCCGGCTTTTTACTGGCGGTGTTGCTCTGTTGTTCGGTCAAAATGCCTAGTGGCCTGCTGATCCGGTCGCCTCTTGCCCGGGCTCGCCGATCGAGACGGGGCGAGGACCTACCGGCTTCATCTCCGGATGCACTCCCGCCCGGCCGCTGACGACCGTCGAGATGGCATGTTTAAAGATCAGCTGTTCCTGACTGTTGTTCTCCAGGAGTACTGAGTATTTATCGAACGACCGAATCTTTCCCGTCAGCTTCACGCCGCTGACCAGGTAGATCGTGATCGGACTCTTATCTTTTCGCACTGTATTGAGAAAAGTATCCTGAATGTTCTGCGCCGGCTTTGATTCCATGGTGCCGATCTCCTTAGTTAAATTCGTTTACCGTGCCGTAAGGTTTTGCCGTGAACCATCTACTACATAAGAAATCCAGCTCGCTGAGCCAGCGACCGGAAGCCAAGTCTGTCAACGATACGAGTATCGACGACAATAATCAACCCGCAAGCCGCCCGCATGTTCGGCTGCGCGTCGAACCGATTCCAGAATGATTAGACGATGACCAGCGGAGTTGGGGAGTCCGGATTTTCTTTCCCCGGGCGTATACCATGACAGATGTGCCAATAAGTAACCCGCAACCCGTTCAGATGCTTGATTTTTCCCGTCAATTCGCGGAGCTCCGCGAGGAATTGCTCGGGGCAATCGAGGAGGTCTGCGCCTCGCAGCGATTCATCCTGGGGCCTCAGGTTGCGAGCTTCGAGGAGGCAGCGGCGAAGGCCTGCAAGGCGCCTCACGCAATCGGCTGCGCCAGCGGAACGGATGCAATCTGGCTGGCTCTTGCTGCGGCGAATGTTGGGCCGGGCGATGCGGTGGTGACGACACCGTTCAGTTTCTTTGCGAGCGTGAGTGCGATTCTTCGTTCAGGAGCACAGCCTGTGCTTGCGGACATCGACCCGGCCACATTCAATCTTTCTGCCGGGGCGGTTGAGGAGGTTTTGCGCTCCGCGGCAGGCAAGAAGGTGAAGGCCGTGTTACCAGTACATCTCTACGGGCAGTGCGCGGATTGGGATGCTTTCGCTGAATTGAAACGAGAGCGTGGTTTGTTGTTGGTTGAGGATGCCGCGCAGGCATTTGGGGCAACCTGGAATGGGACGCCGGCTGGCGCGCTGGGCGATGCTGCGGCGTTCAGCTTTTATCCGACGAAGAATCTCAGCGCGATGGGCGATGCCGGGCTGGTGACGACCCTGTCGGCGGAGATTGACGATCACGCTCGCGTTCTGCGCGCACATGGCATGAGGCGCCGCTACTATCACGATGAGGTTGGGTGGAACTCTCGGCTGGATAGCCTGCAGGCCGCGATTCTCGAGGTGAAGCTGCGCTATCTTCCGCGCTGGAACCAGAGACGCCGCGAGCTTGCCTCACGTTATGACGGACTCTTCCGTGCTGCGGGCCTTGCGGCTTCGAGCGTGAAAGAGGGTGTCGTACTTCCCTTCACCGATCCTCGCGCCGGCCACGTCTTCCATCAATACGTAATTCGCGCGCCACGCCGTGATGAACTGCGCCAGTTCCTGACGGACCGGCAGATTGGCAGCGAGATCTACTATCCCTTGCCGCTGCATCTGCAGACGAGTCTTGCGGGGCTCGGATACAAACGCGGCGATTTTCCGGTTAGCGAAGCCGCAGCGAATGAGGTGCTCGCGCTGCCGATGTATCCGGAATTACGTGAAGATGAACAAGACACGGTGGTAGAGGCAATCCGCAGCTTCTATTCCTGATGAGTGTGGGGTTGAGGCTAGTGCTTCTTATGCTTGGCCGCGGCCTTCGCGTCTTTCTTCTTCTCGCTCACAGGCTCCGGATGGGCTTCGCCTCCGGTTGGCGTGCCCGGCGCGACGATGCGGTGGACATAATTGCCTTCTAGACGATAGGTCTTCAGGATGGTCTTGCCCGGCACGATCGCTCCCGTCACAGGATCGGGAATCACTGGCCCGGCGTCATCGGCGAGAACGCGGTAGGTGAACGTGGGCAGCGGTGTGGTTGCTGTGGCGGATTTGCCGTAGGGGTCTGGGGCCATTTTGACCGTCACGGGAACGTAGCCTTCGATGTTTTTATCGCGGAAGCCGGTTTCGTAGCGGTGCTTCTTCACGCTCCAGGTGAAGACGCGCACCTGGTCGAAGTCGTACGTCAGGCCCGCCTTGTAGGGGCTCATCACGGTGACATAGATGGGGATGTTTTTGTCGGCCTGCTCTGCGTCGGGATCGTTAACCGTGGTCAGGATGTAGGCGCCGACGATGCGCTGGCCTTCGGCGTAGCGGGTGAGCGCGTCGGGCGCGTCGACGTCCATCATGCGGCTGTAGAGCCAGCCGGTATCACCTTTGGAATCGCGCACGAGCCACCAGTCTTCCATTACAGGTGGTGGTGGGACGTCGGCTACGGGAGCCGCAGGCGCGGGTTTTGCGCCTTTGGCAGTAGTGGCAGGCGCGGGGGCGGGCTTCGCGACGCGGGTTCCTGGCGGGAGAGGCTTCTCCAGCGTTGCCCGCGCGAGGAGCTTCAGCTTTTCACCCTCGGCGAGCCGATAGAAACGGTCGGTGTCGCGGCCAGGCTTGGAGTGCATGTAAACCTCGTCGCGGACGACGGCGTTGGCAACGACGGGGTCGGCCTGATGCTGCTGCTTGAGGGCTTCGAACTGGTCGAAAATTTCCTGTGTGGCGACTGCCTTCTCGTCGATCCAGCCCTGCTCGCCCTTGGCAGTCTGCACCTTCACAAAGCGGCGGCCGTGTTCGAGGACTTCGAGCTTGTCACCGTTGTCGACGGTGGCGGTGCGGTTGGAGACGGCGGCTACGCGGTCACGAAGAAACGTCTGCTTCGCCGTGACATAGACATATTGCGCGGGCGGCTTTGGGTGAAGTCTCGAACATCCACCTAACAGAGTCGCGAGAGACAACGCTGCCGCCCCGAGCACTGCAAACAGCAACGCCCTGCGAACCGAATCGAATTGTCGCGACAAAGAAACGATGACCGAAGAACTCCCCAGCAAACAACAACTGCTGCTTCCATACTACTGTCCGCTGGAAAAATTCTAGAAGACGAGCGGCCGATTCGATTTGCCCCAATCAAAGAAGGTCTCTAATGGGTCAATGCGAGAGCGACCGCTCCTGCAGGATCGGTACCCGTTGCAACGCTGGTGGACGGGTCCAGCTTGCCCGGCACCGGAATGTCGAAGCTGTACATGGTGAGATCGGGCCCACCGTTGACCGCAACTGCGAGCAGATACTTGCCAGTGGAATCGACGCCAAGCGCCTGAACCCCGGAGCCGCTTGCGTAAGGTGAGCCGCTGAGCGGCGTCAGCGACAGCGCCGCAGTAGTCGTGCCGGGCACGATGGTGTAACCGGAGACGGTGCCGTCGGTGCGATTTGCCGCGTAAATGTAGGTGCCAGTTATGTCGAGCACGACAGAAAACGTTCCGTTGCCCGCAGCAAAAGGCGATCCCGTGACAGGCGTGAGAGACCCGCCGGAGCCGATGCTATAGACAGCAACCCCGCCGTTGGTGCCGCTGCGAGCAATGTAGACGTAGGTGGTCTTGGAGTTAATGGCGAGGCCGTAGTCCCCGGTAGCAGCGTTTCCGGTTTGAAGACTCTGGCTACTGGTCGCGACTCCGGTTGCGGTGTTAAACGTGAAGACGGCATCGCCGGCAGTACCAAGCGCTGCGAAGATCAAGGTTCCGTCGGGAGAGACCTGCACTTCGGACGGCTGCCATACACCGGACTGGATCGAGTAGGTTGCCGGCGAAGTGACAGACGAAAGACCGCCGGTCGTCGCGTTGATCTGGAAGATGTCGAGCTGCTGGGTGGTGCCGTCCAGCGCGATCAGCCATTGTCCGTCGGGCGAAACAGCTAGCGACGTCGCGAAGACGCCAGCGGGCTGCGAACCTGTGCTGGGTGTCGTCAGCGAGCCATCGGAGTTGATGAAGTAGACGAAGATTCCGTTGGCCGCGCCGACGTAGAGCAGCGTGTTGGCCGGATTCACCACCATCGTGAGCGGTTTATAGGTCGTAGCCACGGGAGAATTCGTCACAGCTGTCAGTTTTCCGGTTCCAATTGCGAAGCCGCCAATGGAGTTGGCTGCCTGATTGGCAACGTACACCAGGTTGCTGGTCGTCCCTCCTCCTCCGGTGGTGCTATTAAGCGGCGGGAAAAAACCGGCACAACCAACGAAGGCAGGGAACGTCATTGCCGCAGCGACCGCCATCCATCGTTGCACACTTCTCTTTCGTAGCATCCCTTCCAACCCTTCGTGCTGCGTCGCAGTCCTGTTCCTCAAGACTACTGCAACTGGCGTTCTTCTATAATTCTGCGCAATGGTTCTCTTGAAACTCCGGCCCCAACTGAGCGGCGCGGCTCTGCTGTCCGCTCTCACCTTCACCACCGCAGCTTTTGGACAGCAAACTCATTCGTTCGACGCAGCAGCGGGACAAACAGCACAACTCGCCGCCCTGGGGCACGAAGTTCATGCCGACATGAACTTTCTCGCCGACGACGAGACTCCACGGTCGTGGCTCCGCCACTCGCGACGAACACATCGCCGCCCTCTTCGCCGCATCTCAGCTTCAGGCCCTCGGGCTCGAACCCGGAGGTGACAACGGCACCTTCCTCCAGAAGACCGCCCTGCCCAATCCTTTGCCGCCGAGAATTCAACAGCGCCTCACAGAATTTCAGGACGTGCCTCGCAAAGAGACCTGGAACGCCGATCGCCATCCTGCGCGGCAGCAAGTTCGCCGAACGAGGTCATCCTGCTCACCGCGCATCTCGACCACCTCGGCGATGGGCCTAGCGGGCACATCCAACGACACCATCTACAACGGCGCCGACGACGACGCCTCCGGCACCACCGCCGTCCTGACGCTGGCGCACATCCTCGCCACCGGCCCGCGCCCAAGCCGCACCATCGTCTTCGCGCTCTTCGGCTCGGAGGAGATCGGCGGCTTCGGCAACCGCGCCTTCCTCGCGCATCCGCCCGTCCCGCTCACCAGCATCGTCGCCAACCTCGAGTTCGAGATGATCGGCCGTCCCGACCCTGCCGTTCCCGCCGGATCCCTCTGGCTCACCGGCTTCGACCGCTCGAACCTCGGTCCGGAACTCGCAAAACACGGAGCCCATCTGGTCGCCGACCCCCACCCTCACGCAGCATTTCTTCCAGCGCTCCGACAACTATCGCGCTCGCCCAACAGGGCATCGTCGCCCACACCGTCTCCAGCTTCGGCCTGCACAAGGACTACCACCAACCCTCCGACGAACTCAGCACCATCGACTTCACCCACATGACCAACGCCATCGCCTCCATGATCGACCCCATCCGCTGGCTCGCCAACACCAACTGGAAGCCCGAGTGGAACCCCGGCGGCAAGACCGGATGTCACTCCGCCACGAAATTAGATCTCCATCTGCAAATATAAAAGAGCGGCCCATCGCTGGGCCGCTCTTCCTTCTCTAACCCTGAAGTCACGCGAGGTCGAAGCGATCGAGGTTCATCACCTTGTTCCATGCCGCCACAAAGTCACGCACGAAGACCTGCTGCGAGTCACCGCACGCATAGACTTCCGCAAGCGCTCGGAGCTGAGAGTTCGACCCGAAGACGAGATCGACAACGGTGCCTGTCCACTTCGGATCGCCGGTGGCCCGATCGAGTCCCTCCAACACGCCTTCTGAGTAGCGGACTTCTGCCACTTCGTATTCATGTC
The DNA here is from genome assembly GCA_963746625.1 of uncultured Acidobacteriaceae bacterium. GTDB lineage: Bacteria > Acidobacteriota > Terriglobia > Terriglobales > Acidobacteriaceae > Edaphobacter. The sequence continues at coordinate 612,854 of CAVVBT010000008.1, read as the reverse complement.
GAGCAGGTTGACGAAGAAGTCATTGGTCAGCGTTCCGGGCTGCTTGGTGAAGACACCGTTTGAGGACTGTCCGAAGTTTGCATTCAGCGCGCGAAGGCCACCGATCAGAACAGTCATCTCGGGAGCGGTCAGCGTCAGCAGGTTTGCCTTGTCCACCAGCAGCTCGGCCGCGAATGCCTCGTGTCCCGGGCGCAGGTAGTTGCGGAAGCCGTCTGCGATAGGCTCGAGTACGGTGAACGAGTGGATATCGGTCTGCTCCTGCGACGCATCCGTGCGCCCCGGCGAGAAAGGAACCTTCACGTCGTGGCCAGCCTTCTTCGCAGCCTCCTCAACGGCTGCGCAGCCGCCCAGCACGATCAGGTCAGCCAGCGAAACCTTCTTCGCACCAGACCCTGCATTGAACTCCTTCTGGATCGCCTCCAGCGTATCGAGCACCTTCGCAAGCTCGGTCGGCTGGTTCACCTCCCAGAACTTCTGCGGTGCAAGGCGAATGCGCGCTCCGTTGGCCCCGCCGCGCTTGTCGCTGCCACGGAAGGTGGAAGCCGACGCCCAGGCGGTCGTGACCAGTTGCGAGATCGACAGCCCGGACGCAAGTATCTTCGCCTTGAGCGCTTCAATCTCCGCCTCGCCGATCAGTTCGTGATCCACCGCGGGAACAGGATCCTGCCAGATCAGCTGCTCCTTAGGAACCAGCGGACCAAGATACCGCGCGATCGGCCCCATATCGCGATGCGTCAGCTTGTACCAGGCCTTCGCGAACGCGTCCGCAAACTTCTCCGGATTCGCCAGGTAGTCCCGCGAAATCTTCTCGTAGCTCGCATCAAATCGCAGCGCCAAGTCCGACGTCAACATCGTTGGCGCGTGCTTCTTCGACGGATCGTGAGCATCCGGCACCGTGCCCGCAGCAGCTCCATTCTTGGGCTTCCACTGCTGAGCTCCTGCCGGACTCTTCGTCAGCTCCCATTCGTACTTGAACAGGTTCTCCAGGTACTCAACGTCCCACTTCGCCGGATTCGTCGTCCATGCGCCTTCCAGGCCGCTGGAGATCGTATTCACGCCAACGCCGTTGCCAAGGCTGTTCTTCCAGCCAAGACCCTGCTCCTCAATCGGCGCACCTTCGGGCTCGCGGCCAACATACTGTTCAGGATTGCCGGCGCCATGCGTCTTGCCGAAGGCGTGTCCGCCAGCGATCAGCGCGACCGTCTCCTCGTCGTTCATCGCCATCCGCGCAAACGTCTCGCGAATGTCCCGCGCCGAAGCGACGGGATCAGGATTGCCGTTCGGCCCCTCCGGATTGACGTAAATCAAACCCATCTGCACGGCAGCAAGCGGATTTTCGAGCTGGCGATCGCCGCTGTATCGCTTGTCGCCCAGCCACGTCGCCTCGGGTCCCCAGTACGTCTCATCCGGCTCCCACACATCCGCGCGCCCACCGGCAAAGCCGTAGGTCTTGAATCCCATCGACTCCAGCGCCACGTTGCCCGTAAGGATCATCAGGTCGGCCCACGAAATCTTCCGGCCATACTTCTGCTTGATCGGCCAGAGCAGCCGCCGCGCCTTGTCCAGGCTCACGTTGTCCGGCCAGCTGTTCAGCGGAGCAAACCGCTGCATGCCTGCGCCCGCGCCACCGCGCCCATCGGCGATACGGTAGGTGCCGGCGCTGTGCCACGCCATACGGATGAACAAAGGCCCATAGTGCCCGTAGTCCGCCGGCCACCAGGCCTGCGAGGTCGTCATCAAGGCATGCAGGTCCTTGATCACCGCATCCAGATCGAGGCTCTTGAACTCCTCAGCGTAGTTAAACGACTCGCCCATAGGATTGTTCAGTGGGGAGTGCTGGTTCAGGAGCTTCAGATTCAGTTGATTGGGCCACCAATCGGGATTCCTTCGGGCTGCGCCGTGTGAGGTTGTGACTGCGCCATGCGCTGTACTCATGCGCGACCGGGCATTTTGCTTCGTTTGACATCGTTCACCTCGAAAATTTTTGTTGCGGTTATACCTAAGCCTTACTGACACTTCGCACAAATGCCAATCACATCCACTGCATACCGCTCCACCAGAAACCCGCCGGGCAGGCTGTTCCTCTTCGACACCAGCCCCAGCTCCTTCTCCCCGATGTCGGTAATCCCTTTGCACTTCGAGCACACCATGTGATGGTGCGCCTCATCATTCATCTCCACGCGCAGCGAGCCATGATGCAGGCTCACCTCGCGGAAGACACCGCTCTCCACAAATAAATGGATGTTTTTGTAAACCGTCGCCAGCGAGATCGACGGCACCTTCTTCTTCACCCGCGCATAGACCTCTTCCGGAGCTCGGATGGCCATGCATCCTCTGCATCACTTCGTACAAGACCTGGCGCTGGTGCGTCACGGCGATGCCGTTCTCCGGGCAAAGCTCGCGAAACGACTTGGTCTGGTTCACCAGCACAAGAAAAGTATAAACGATAAAGATTATCGTTCAGTAAATATAGTTATCCACAACAGCGGGCCGGCATAACTTCAATCAGTTCAGCCGTTCCTGCTCCTCTTTCCAAACCGCGCATCCAGCGGCTTTCGTCTCCGGCAAATCCCTCTTCCACGGTCGTGCCAGTGCGCAATCGCCGGCTCGCCCAGCTTCCAGCACAGCAACACCGGCTTGCCATCCATCAGGCAGGGAAAGTCCAGCAGACCCTGCTCAAGGTCCTTCACCTGCACCCCGATCGAATCGATCTCCGCGAGCGTGTCCTTTGCCTCCTGCACAGCCTTCTCGCGCTCGGCCCGGCGCCTCGCTGCAGCACTTACGTCGACATGCATCCCGCCGGAGAGAAATATGCGCTGACTCAGCTGCTGCATCTCCAGCTCCAACTCGTCACCTCGAGCCGCAGACGCCTGCGCCCGCCGCAGCAGCGCCTCCACCACCGGCAACAATGTCTGCGCCTCACTCAATGTAAACGTCTTGCTCAAACTTGAATCTCCAGCATCCGGTCCAGCGCCACGCGCGCCCACTGCTTCACATCATCCTCCACCTTGATGCGATTCACCACCCGTCCTTCCACCAGATTTTCCAGAGCCCACGCCAGGTGCTGCGGAGAGATCCGGTACATCGTCGTGCACAGGCATCCGGATCGTCCAGCGTAATCACCCGCTTTCCCAGCGGAGCAAATCGCTTCGCCAGCCGGTTCACCAGGTGAATCTCGGTGCCCACCGCAAAGCTCGAGCCCTCAGGAGCCTTCTCGATCACCTCGATAATCCGCTCCGTCGAGCCAATCGCATCCGCCTTCTGGCAGACCTCCCAGCGGCACTCCGGATGCACAATCACCTGCATCCCCGGCTGCTCGCGGCGTACGCGGTCCACATGCTCCGGAAGAAATCGCTGATGCACGGAGCAGTGCCCCTTCCACAAAATCACCTTCGCCGCCCGCAGACGGTCGGCGCTGACGCCGCCATTGATCTGATACGGGTCCCACACCACCATCTCGCTCAGTCGGAATCCCCATCGCAAACGCGGTATTCCGCCCGAGATGCTGGTCGGGCAGGAACAGAATCTTCTCCCGCGCGCGCAAACGCCCACTCAAAGGCTCCGCGAGCGTTCGACGACGTGCAGACCAGCCCGCCGTGCTTGCCGCAAAATCCCTTGATCGCAGCCGCGGAGTTCATGTAAGTCAGCGGGATCAATCCGCCCGAAGCCTCGTCGGTCAAACCGGCCGCACCAGCGAGTCCCAGCAATCCTCCACCTGGCCGATCTCCGCCATGTCGGCCATCGAGCAGCCGGCGTTCAGATCCGGCAGAATCACCTGCTGCCATGGCCGACCGAGCACGTCCGCCGTCTCCGCCATAAAATGCACGCCGCAGAAGATCATGTACTTCGCGTCGGTCTGCGCGGCGACCTTTGACAGCTTGTAGCTGTCGCCGGTGAAGTCGGCGAACCGGATCACCTCATCGCGCTGGTAGTGATGGCCCAGCAGGACGACGTCCGTGCCGAGCTTCTCCCGCGCCGCCGCGATACGAGCATCCATGGTGTGGTCTGGTTGGGCCAGGTAGTTGTCAAGGGAACACGAATCTGCAACATTCTCCGCCACGGCCGCAGCCGGGGCGATCTCCATTAGTCCGTTCAAAGTACTCCGCCTTCAGTCTCGCAAGGTCGCACGACGCCGGCTGTTACCGGAACCGTCTTTTCGCCTCGAGACGGGGATGTTGAAAGCATGCACTGCTCAAGTTGCAGTGGATTCACTGTTCCGGCTTATCAAGCCGTCACCCAACCCACGGGGATGTTGCAACTCCTTCTTTCGAGTGACGGCTGCGTAGCCGCCATCTTACTTTTAGACGCGGATTGAATTCGAATGATTCGATTTTTCGAAATCCCGCTCTCACAATTTTACACAAGCCTCCCCGCCAGCATCCATTTGTTCCGTCTCAACGTAAGCCGTATCATGGGAATGCACTTATGCCCAGCTTTCAGGACAGCGCTCTTCTCGTACTTCTCGCCTTGATTCTCTTCGGGCCGAAGAAGCTGCCTGAGCTCGCGCGCCAGCTTGGCAAGCTCATGGCGGAGTTCCGCCGCGCCTCCAACGAGTTCCGCATGCAGATGGAAGAAGAGCTCCGCATCGCCGACCAGGAGGAGCAGCGCAAAAAGATCGCCGCCATGGAAGCTGCGGCGCCCGTTGCTCCCGCCATCGCCGCCGAGACCGAGAACACCATAGCAGCCCCCGTGGCCGAAGCTCCGGCAACCGAGGAGTTCCTCGTCGGCCATCCGCACGAACAGCCCCAGCAGGGTCCGCCCGAACCGCTGCCCATCGCCACCTCCGGCGACCTCAATCTCATGCCCCCTGCAACTGGTCTTCCCGTAAGCAACTCCGCGCTCTCACCCGTACTCGACTCCATCCCCCACGACCCCGATCCGGAGACACTCTCAGCCGACGTCGCGAGCCACGAGGCTGCACAGCGTGGCTGAATTCGACCCAGCAGATTCGATCGACCGCGCACGCAAGGTAGTCGCCGAGCGCGCTGAGCTCCCAGGCATGAGCCTGATGGAGCACCTTGGCGAGCTGCGCAAACGCCTCCTCCACTCCCTCTACTACCTCATCGGCGGATTCGCGGTCGCCTACTTCTTCCACGTTCAGCTCTTCGACTTCATCATGGCGCCGTACACGCAGCTTCACCTCGGCCCGCTGAACATTACGCACCCCACCGACGCGCTCAATCTCTATATCAAGACCTCCCTCGTCATGGGCGCCATCATCTCGAGCCCGTTCATCCTCTACCAGGTCTGGCTCTTCATCGCACCCGGCATGTACGCCAATGAGAAACGCTACGTCTGGCCGTTCATGAGCACGACCGTCATTCTCTTTCTCTCCGGCGCATGGTTCGGATACCACTACTTTCTTCCCGGCGCGCTAAAGGTGCTCATCCTCGACTTCGGCTCGCACTTCCACGCCATCATCACGACGAGGACTACACCGGCTTCTTCCTCGCCGTCATTCTCGGCCTTGGCATCACCTTCGAGCTGCCCATCCTCATCTTTTTTCTGGCCCTCTTCGGCATCGTCGACGGCAAGTTCCTCCTCCGGCATATTCGTTACGCCATCATGGCCATCTTCCTCATCGCCGCCGCCATCTGCCCAACGCCCGACCCGATCGGCATGTGTCTTTTCGCGAGCCCAATGCTCGTTCTCTATATGATCGGCGTAGGCGTCGCATTCCTCGTACACCCCGACCGGCGCAAAGCCAGAGAGGCGAAGAAAGCCGCATGATGTTCCTCGACATCGCAAAAATCTTCCGCGTCAAAAAGAAGTGTCATCCTGAGCGAAGTGGTTCGCGCACTTTGCGAACCGCGCAGTCGAAGGACCTGCGGTTGCTTTTGCCGTTGGTCATCGTCCTGCTAGCTGCCATCGACTCACCGGCCCAAAAAGCCGCACCAACCGCGCGCTTCAGCGGACAAGCCGCCTACAACCTCACTGCACAGCTTCTCCAGGTCGCCCCCAAGCGCTACAACGGCTCACCCGGACACGCGAAGGCCGAGGAGTTCATCAAGCAGCACTTCACCGCCGAAGCCGCCAAAGGCAACTTCGAGGTGGACACCTTCACCGCGAGCACGCCCGCCGGCTTCCAGACGATGCACAACTTCATCGTCAAATATCCCGGCAAAAAAGACGGCATCATCGTCCTCGCCAGCCACTACGAGACCAACTACCCGCTACGCGACATCGAGTTCTACGGAGCCAACGACGGCGCCGCCACCACCGCCGTGCTTATCGAGATCGCCAACGGTCTCCGCGCCCATCCTCCAGAGGGGTACTCAGTCTGGCTGGTCTTCGACGATGGAGAAGAGGCCGTCAAAGAGTGGTCCGCTTCCGACTCGCTGTACGGTACGCGCCATCTCGCGGCCAAGTGGGCTAACGACGGCACTCTCGCCAAGATCAAGGCCTTCATCGTGGTCGATATGATCGCCGACAAGGACCTGAACATAGACCACGACGACAACTCGACACCCTGGATGCTCGACCTGCTCAAAGTTGCGGCACAGAACACCGGCCACTCCGCAAACATCTTCAAATACAGCGAAGCCGAAGAGGACGATCACCTACCCTTCGCCAAGCGAGGTGTCCCTGTTCTTGACTTCATAGACGCCCACTACGGCCCTTCCACCAACGCCACTCCCGACGGCTACCACCACACCGCACAGGACACGCTCGACAAGATCAGCGCCCGCTCGCTGCAAATCTCGGGCGACATCCTGCTCGAGCTGATCCGCTTAATCAACCAACGCCCCTGAAACCTTCACGGTCTCCAAAGGCGCGGTCATTTTCCCTTCGATTACTGGCTGCAGGCCTTGCCGTGGTCCGCATGCGCGCCCTTGGCCTTGGCATCGGCCTCTGACATGTACGACCCTTCCTTAGTCTTGCCGTAGTAGGATGAGCCGTAGCAGTGGTAAACATTGCTTGATGTATTCACCCATACCAAGCCAGGTCCACCTCCGGCAGCCTGAGTCATCGAAGCTGTCTTGCTGGATGTGGAGGCAGAGGACTTAGCTGGCGCTGTAGCTGGTGCAGCTGGAGCTGGGGCAGGGGCTGGAGCCGTCGCCACCTTCGGCGCCGGGGCCGGAGCAGCAGCGGTTGGAGCCGCCGCCGCCGCCGGAGCAGCAGCCGCATACCAGTCCTTCACTCCCTGGTGCCCACGGCAACCAGCACTCTTGCTCGTGGACGTTGCATAAGTGCCGTCGTTGCAAAGACCGGTCGCGTTCGCTGGCTTTGGACCCGTGGGGGCCGCAGGCGCAGCAGCAGTCTTAGGAGCCGTCGGCGCTGCAGCAGGAGCGGTCGCAGCCGCAGGAGCAGCTGGTGCCGCCGCATACCACTCCTTCACGCCCTGGTGCCCGTGGCAGGCACCCTGTTTGCTCGCGGCCGTCGTATAAGTCCCATCCTTGCATTGACCTGTGGATCCGGCGGGCGCCTGAGCCATCGCAACTTGCGCGGTCAAAAGACCAACCGTAACCGCCAACAAACGAATCGCTGTCTTCATAGAAGCTCCCAATATGATTTTGGATTTTGTGGGCCCGGATACGGCCAAATCCTACGCCTTCCGGGGCCGCATGTCATTCACCATCCGAACGCCGGCCAGCATTAACGATCGGATTAACACCCCGAACGAGCCATACCCTGCTGCCTTCGAGGGATAGTCGGTATTCGGCCATCCGTCCTATCTTTTCCACAACGATGGAGGCCATAAAAATGCAATCACCAGCGTTCCCGTCTTTTCAAGAAAAGTACAAGGGCTTCAACAATCCGGGGCCCGGCCACTCCACCCCAACCGGCTACTTCAGTACCCACCCGATAGCCGAAATCGTGCGCAGCCTGTTCCTCTCTTCGATCCTTTGGATGCTGCTCGCAATCGTGCTTTACGGAGTCTACTCGCTCGTCGCAGGCTAAGCCCGTCGGGAATCACAAGCTGCTCAGCACACCGCACTCGATGCGGCACAGAACTCCCCGTAGCATGAGCAAGCCGCAACAACCCCTCTCCCAGGTACGCCCCCGCGCCGCACGCTGTAGCATGGAAGCCACATGCCTGGCGCCACTCCGCTCAGCTATTGGATCGGCTTTCACCTCTTCATCCTCCTTCTTCTGGGGATGGAGCTCCTCTACGCGCGCCGCCAGGGGCCGGGCCGAACCCACTCCACTTCCGTCGCCGCCACCATCCTTTGGATTGCCGCCGCCCTGACCTTTGCGCTATTCGTCTTCCGCACCATGGGAGGCCAGTCCGCAACCCAGTACCTCGCCGGCTACGCCATCGAAGAGTCGCTCTCCGTCGACAACCTCTTCGTCTTCCTCATCCTCTTCCGCGTCTTCCAGATCGAACCCGATCGCCAGCCCAAAGTCCTCTTCTGGGGAGTCCTCGGCGCCATCCTCATGCGCGGAGCCTTTATCGCCGCCGGCCTCGAACTGCTCACGCACTTCGAGTGGGTCAGCTATATCTTCGCCGCCATTCTTTTGATCGCAGCCATTCGGCTCGTCCTGCCCTCCGCCCAGAAGGAAGACGGCAAGACACCACGCTGGATCACCCTGGTTTCCAAAATCCATCCCGTCAGCCTGCGCCAGGACAAGTTTTTCGTCCGCGAGCTGGACCGCCCAATGGTCACCGTCCTCTTCCTCGCCCTCATCGCCATCGAGCTGACAGACGTAGTCTTCGCGCTCGACTCCATCCCCGCCGTCCTCTCCATCACGCGCCATCCCTTCCTCGCCTACACGTCGAACATCATGGCCGTCATGGGCCTGCGCTCGCTCTACTTCCTTCTCGCCCACTTGCTCAAGAAGCTTCGCTTTCTCCACTACGGCCTCGCGGCCGTCCTCGCCTTCGCCGCCCTCAAGATGCTCTCCGCCCACTGGATCGAGATAGGCCCCATCACCTCACTCGCTACCATCGTCGGTGTCCTTGCAGTCACAATCCTGCTCTCCCTCGCCTTCCCGAAAGCCGCGGTCACCACGTAGAAATCACAATTGGAGGGGATTCCATGAAGTGGTACAACTACATCGCCTGCTTCTTCGCCGGAGTCTTTCTCATCCACATCGTTCCGCATCTCCTGAACGGTCTCACCCCGACAAACGTTATCGGCGCGTCGGTCAGCATGATCGGCGGCGGTCTGCTTCTTTGGGCGGGCCGATTCTCCTTTCGGAACCTATGGGCCGTCCTTCTGGTTCTCGCCGGCATGGGCTCTGTATTTCTCTATCTGGCCATCCATCCGCACCAGCACGCCACACATCAAGCAGCAGATCGCTCTAATTTCATGCATCCCGTCTGGGAGAATGTGTAATATAGGACTGAAGCAGTCCTAGTTCATTCCAGGGATACCAGCACTCATGTCGTCTTCGCACGCGCTCTTGAAGTCTTTGCGCCTAGTCCATCTCTATATTGGCGTCTTCATCGCACCCGCGATCCTCTTTTTCGCCTTCACCGGAGCGCTCCAGACCTTCAGCCTCCACGAAACCACCCGTGGCAGTAGCTACAAACCACCGGCCTGGGCCGTCACCCTCGCGCAGATTCACAAGAAGCAAACACCTATCGTGCCGGTCAGAAAAGCTCCGCCACAAGACAAGCCAGTCGACAAGACCGCAGCAGAAAAATCGCAGCCAAATACCGCCGTAACCCAGCCCGGCCCTCCGCCTGCTCCAAAAACCGACGCACCGGCACCCAAGCCGCACAACGCTCTACCGTTAAAGATCTTCTTCCTGCTCGTCGCGATCGGCCTCTTCATCTCAACGCTCTCAGGCCTTTACATGTCCTACAAATACATCCGCAACCGGAAACTAATCACTGCAATCCTTGTCGCCGGAATCATCGTGCCAATTTTGTTGACCATCATCTAGCGGCGCCGCAACAACAAGATCAACGCCACCATCGCGGCCAGTCCACCCCCAAACAGCCCAGCCATCGCTCCTGTCAGGGCCACGGGACCACCCTGCATCCAGCCATGCACCGGCACGCCTGCAATCCAGTAGTAGACCGCCACCGCCACCACGCAAAACACAATCATCGCCCCCACAACAGCAACGACAATGCGTCCCCGGCCGGCGCTCAAGCCACAAACTCCAGTCTCCCCTGCTCCATCACCGAGTGGAGCGCCACATCCTTGCGCAACGGAAAATCATTCCGGTAGTGCGCTCCCCTGCTCTCCTCACGCCCAAGCGCCGATGCCACAATCAGCTCAGCCACAATGTGCAGATTCCTCGCCTCGAGCGCCCTCCGGTACAGCCCACGCGGCATCGTCTTCTTGAGCGCATCGAGCCCGCGCTGCGCCTCACGCAACCACGCACCATCCCGCAACAACCCGGCATACTTCCACATCAGCCCCCGCAACTCCGCGATCCATCGCTCCGTCGCAACCTCCGGCGTGATGCCACCAACCGCAGCAGACGGAGGAACCGTCACATCCTTCTGCCCCGCCGGATCCTCAGCCACCATGCTGTTAGCAGCCATCACGCCAAACACCAACCCCTCCAGCAGCGAATTGCTCGCCAGCCTGTTCGCCCCATGCACACCCGTACATGCAACCTCGCCGGCAGCGTACAACCCCGGCACCGTCGTCCGTCCCTCAACATCCGTCTTCACGCCGCCCATCAGATAATGCGCCGCGGGCCGCACTGGGATCAGATCGCGCCCGAGATCCAGATGCTGCTTCGCCAGAAACGCAGATATCCCCGGGAACCGCGCCTTTAGATCCTCCCGCACATGCCGCATGTCGAGATACACCGGCCCATCCATCCCCTCATGCGTAATGGCCCGCGCCACCACATCGCGCGGCGCAAGCTCCAGCAACTGATGGTACCGCTCCATAAATCGCTCGCCCTTCGCATTGACGAGATAAGCACCCTCCCCGCGCAGTGCCTCGCTCAACAAGAACCGCGGAGCGCCCTTCGCTGAAAACGCCGTCGGATGAAACTGATAAAACTCCATATCGCTCACCGCCGCACCCGCGCGATAAGCCATCGCAATTCCATCGCCCGTCGCCACCGCAGGATTCGTCGTATCGCTGTAAACCTGTCCTGCGCCTCCACTCGCCAACAGCACAGCGCGAGCCTGCACCACACGCAGCCCACCCTCGCCATCGAGCAGCGTAGCCCCCACCACGCGCCCGTCCTGCATAATCAAGTCCACGCTCGTAGTCCATTCCATCAATTCGATCTGCGGAATCTCCTGCGCATGCCGTAGCAAGGACACAGCAATTTCCCGCCCAGTCGCATCGCCATTCGCATGCAGAATCCGCGACAGGCTATGCGCCCCCTCACGTGTCCGTAGCAACTCGCCGCTTTTAGCAGCACGATCGAACGCCGTCCCCCACTCCAACAGTTCTTCCACCCGCTCCGGCCCCTGTTCCACCAACACCCGCGCCGCCCCGCGATTTACCAACCCATCACCCGCCGCCACCGTGTCTTCCAGATGCAGCGCCACATCCTCGCCGCCACCCATCGCCACTGCAATTCCGCCCTGCGCGTAAGCTGTATTCGACTCCGCCAGCTCCTCCTTCGTCACCACCAGTACCGAACCCGCATCCGCCAACCGAATCGCTGCACTCAGTCCCGCAATCCCTGCACCAATCACCAGAAAATCAACTCGACCCATCCTTCAATGCTAATTGAGTTATCAGCGATCAGTTGCCCGATCTCATAACAAGCAATGCGATTGCACCAACTAACAACCAGCAACCAACAACCAACAACCCGTTCCTCGTGCGATACCATCGAAATACCGTGCCCGTCATTGCCGTCAACACGCCTTCAGCAAGCTACGATGTCACCATCGCGGCCGATCTCTTACACGCGCTCCCGTTGCGCCTGAAAAAAATCAACAACCACAAACCTGTCCGCCCCTTCGTCATCACCTCGCCCGACATCTGGGCCCTCTGGTCGAAGCCTTTCCTCGCGAGCTTCCCCCAAGACGAACACAACGAACACCACGCTCCGGCAGTCCTTTTCCTCCCCAGCGGCGAGCGCCACAAACGCTTCGCCAGCGTCGAATCCCTCGCCGAGCAACTATCCCGCGCCGGAGCCGACCGCGACTCCATCCTCATTGCCTTCGGTGGCGGCGTCATCGGCGACATCACCGGCTTCCTCGCCGCCATCTACATGCGCGGCATCCGCTACGTGCAGGTCCCCACCACCTTCCTCGCCCAGGTCGACTCCTCCATCGGAGGCAAGACCGGCGTGAATCTCGCCACCGGAAAAAATCTCATTGGCAGCTTCCATCATCCGCAAGCCGTCTTCGTCGACACCGACCTCCTCGGCACTCTTCCGCCACGTGAACTCTGCGCCGGCCTGCAGGAGTCCATCAAAGCCGGCGTCATCTACGACGCAAATCTCTTCCACTACATGGAGCACCACGCCGATGCCATCATCGCCGGCGACTCCAACGCCCTCACCCACGTAGTCGCCGCCAGCGTCAGCGTCAAAGCTGACGTCGTCAGCAAGGATGAGAAAGAGTCCGGCCTGCGCATGATCCTCAACTTCGGCCACACTATCGGCCACGCCATCGAGGCCGCCACGCACTACAAGCAACTCCTCCACGGCGAAGCCGTCGCCTGGGGCATGATCGCCGCGCTCAACGTAGCCCGCAACCGCAAAGTCATCGACCCCAAACAAGCCAACCACATCGAATCCCTCATCCTCCACTACGGCCCGCTTCCGCCCTTCAAAGCCACCGCGGCAAAACTGGTCGCCCTCACCTCCCGCGACAAGAAAAACCGCAGCGGCAAACGCTCCTTCGTCCTCCCGACCGGCATCGGCACCACCGAAATCGTCCACGACGTAACCGACAAAGAACTCGAAGTCGCCACGAAATCCATGCTCACTCTCATGCGTCAGAGACTCACGCTACTCCGGGGTCCTCAATGATCGTTCGCCCACGTTACGCCTTAGCCGCGATAGCCTGCCTGTTCCCTGCCTCGTTCGCCCAGGCTCCCAACAAACCGGCACCCGCGACCTTCGATGTGGCGACCATCAGGCTTGCCAAGCCCGGCGAACTCAACGGCGGCATAAAAGCGTTGCCCGGCGGCAACGGATATTCAGCGCAAAACGTTCCGGTAAAGCTCATGATCAGCCTGATGTATAAGGTGCCCATGCGCCAGATCTCAGGCGGCCCGGAGTGGATGAATTCCGACCGCTACAACATCGAAGCCAGAGTCGACGGCACCTACAACATCGACGAACTACACGCCATGTACCAGCACCTGCTGGCCGACAGGTTCAACCTGAAGTTCCACATCGAGACGAAAGAAGGAAACGTCTACGCTCTCATGCTGGACACACCAGGGTCGAAAATGAAGGTCAACAACAGCCCGCAGGACTACAAAATCCCAGTAACCTTTGGCCCCGAAGGAGCCATCGGCACACGAGTCCCAATGACCTACCTCACCTGGTTTCTCGGCCAGGTGCTTCAGAACACCAACCGCCCCGTAATCGACCTCACTGGCCTCAATGGGAGCTACGATTTCACCCTGTCCTTCATGCCCGAACTTCCGCCCGACGTCTCGAAAGACAACCTGCCTCCCGAAGTACGCGATCGCCCATCGATCTTCGACGCCGTAAAGCAACAGCTCGGCCTCAAGCTCGTCCCTCAGAAGGGACCGGTTGAGTATTACGTCATCGATCACATCGACAAGCCCTCCGACAACTAGCTCCAATCGAAATTTCAGCCAGAGGCTGCCTGACGCTTACCATGGTTCTGTGACCGTCGCACACAAACCCGAGCACGAACTCTCCACCGGAGCCCGCCCCTCCGGCGAGACCACTGAACAATCCGCCGCAGCCAACGTCCAGCGGATGTTCGACGCCATCGCCCCCACATACGATCGCGCCAACCATCTCCTCTCCGTCGGCATCGACCGCTCCTGGTGGGCCCGCACCGCGCGACTCTTCCGCCCCATCCTCCAACACCCCGAGACCGTAGCCCTCGACCTCTGCTGCGGGACCGGCGACATGACGATGGCCCTGCTCAAACACCGCCCGAGCCAACAACCAACAACCAGCAACCAACAACCAGCCGTCGCCCCCATCCTCGCCGTCGACTTCTCCCACCAGATGCTCTCCCTCGGCCAGAAAAAATTCGCCAACCAGAACGTCCTCGCCATCGAAGCCGACGCTCTCCACCTGCCCCTCGCCAACGCCTCCGTCGATCTCGTCACCTCCGCCTTCGGCTTTCGCAATCTCGCCAACTACGAAGAAGGCCTCGCCGAAATTCTCCGCGTCCTGCGCCCCGGCGGCCAACTCGGCATCCTCGAGTGCAATCAGCCCGAAGGCCTCACCGGCGCCATCTACAACATCTACTTCAAATCCATCCTGCCGAAACTAGGCGGCCTCATCACCGGCAACCAACCCGCCTACAGCTACCTCAACTCCTCCGTCGAGCGCTTCCCCCGCCCGCCCCGCATGATCGAACTCCTCCGCAGAGCCGGCTTCACCAACCCGACCTGGACCAGCTACACCTTTGGCGCAGTAGGCCTTTATCACGCCACCAGGCCATAATCGCGGCCGAAAATCGCACGCCTGAACATACTGCGCGCGCGCCCCCTCACCATGTACCATTCCCCCATGATTCAAACGGCAAAGCCCGAACAAGCCGCGGCCCCGCACCAAGCCAAACGCTCCGCTGCACTCTTGTCCGTCATCGCTGCTCTCTGCGTCACGCTGTTCAAGTTCCTCACCGGCCTCCTCACGGGCTCGCTCGGCATGTTCTCCGAGGCCGCCCACTCCGCCATCGATCTCGTCGGCGCCGCCATCACTCTCTTCTCCGTTCAGGTCTCCGACCGCCCCGCCGACGCCGACCACACCTACGGCCACGGAAAAATCGAAAGCCTCGCCGCCGCTATCGAGACCATCCTCATGCTCGCCTCCTGCATCTGGATCCTCACCGAAGCCCTCCATCGCATCGTCTATCGCCAGCGCCTATCGCTAACATTTTCCTTCTGGCCGTTCCTCGCACTCCTGCTCTCCATCGCAGTCGACTTCACCCGCTCCCGCAGGCTCCAGACCATTGCCGACGACACCCGCAGCGAAGCCCTCGCCGCAGACGCCCTCCACTTCCGCACCGACATCTGGTCTTCCCTCGCAGTCCTCTTCGGACTCGCCGCCACTTACGTGGGAGTGCACTGGCACATCGCCGCACTCGAGTTCGCCGACCCCATCGCCGCCATCCTCGTCGCGTTAATCATCCTCCACGTCACCTGGTCGCTCGCCCGCCGCACCATAGACACCCTCACCGATGCCACACCGCCCGAAGCCCGCGCCCAGACCCGCGACATCATCCGCGACCTCTCTGCCATCGACGGTGTCCTCTCCGTCCAACGCGTCCGCACCCGCCGCGCCGGCCCCGATTACTTCGCCGACGTCACCCTCGGCATGCCCCGCAACCTCACGTTCCAGCGCTCCGAGCAGATCACTCTCGCCGCCACCGCCGCCGTCCGCCGCCATCTGCCCGGGGCCGATGTCATCGTCCATCCCATCCCCACCGCGTCACTCGCCGAAAGCATTCACGACCGCATCCGCGCCGTTGCCACCCGCTCCAATCTCAACATCCACGACGTCACCGTGCAGGAGTTCAACCACCAACTCCACGTCGAACAGCACCTCGAAGTCGACGAGACCATGTCGCTCGCCGCCGCCCACGCCCTCGTCACCCAGCTCGAGTCCGAAATCCGTCGCGATATCCCCGAGATCACCTCTATCCTCACCCACATCGAAAGCGAGCCCTCCACCATCGAGCGCCCAGCATCGCTCGAGCGCGACCGCCAGCTCGAAGTCCGCCTCCGCCGCGCCGCCAAGGCCTTCCCAGAGATCCTCGACATCCACGAAGTCCTCGTCACCCGCAGCCACAACAACGGAGCCGACCGCATCCAGGTCAATTGCCACTGCACCCTGCCCGACGATCTCCCCATGTCCCGCGTCCACGAGATCATCACCGCACTGGAAAACGCCTTCAAACTCGACTGCCCCGAGGTCAACCGCCTCCTCATCCACCCCGAGCCCGCCACCGACAACCGCCGTTAGCCGCAACGAACCGTCCCCACGAGGAACTGATGAACCAGTCGCTCTACTCCTCAATCCACGCAACCCAAAAAACATCGCCTCTCAACCACCCCACCCGCCGCAACTTCCTCCTCGGCGCATCCACGACTCTCTTCGCGGCCAGCCGCACCAACCTCTTCGCTTCAGCACTAGCACCCGATCACACAGACGGCCCCTTGAAAATAGAAGCCGTCGAACTCCTCGAACTACACGGCCGCTACACCGACGAAGCAGGCGTCAACCGCCAGCAGCAGGTCAATCCCCTCGACATCTACGACGACCTCCGCCCCGCACCCTACGCCGACAAACCCTCCGGCACCCACGAAGTCCTCTACACCGCAATCTATCTCCGCATACGCACCGCAGGCGGCCCCGAAGGCCTCTACGGTCCCATCGAAAAGAGCGCCGCCACCGTCGTCAACGACGAACTGCGCCCCTTCCTCATCGGCAAAGACGCCCTCGCCGGCGAAAAACTCTGGGACCAGATGTACCGCTCCAATCGCCACTCCCGCGACGGCTTCTTCATGATGGCCATCAGCGCCGTCGACAACACTCTCTGGGACATCCGCGGCAAATACTACAACGTCCCCGTCTATCGTCTCCTCGGCGGCCCAACCCGCTCCTCCGTAGAGATGTACGCCAGTTGCCTCGGATTCTCACTCGAACCGGCAGCCGTTCGCACCCGCGCCCTGGCGAACAAAAACGAAGGCTACCGCTATCAGAAATGGTTCATGGGCTACGGCCCCGGCTCAGGCCCCGAAGGCATGCGCAAAAACGTCGAACTCGTCCGCATCCTCCGCGAAACCGTCGGCGACGACACCGAGCTCATGTTCGACGCCTACAGCGGATGGACGCAGAACTACGCGCTCGAGTGGGCCCATCAGGTCGAACAGTACCGCCCCTACTGGATCGAAGAAGCCACCCACCCCGAAAAGATCGAGAGCTTCGCCGTCATGCATCGCAGCACCACCATCCCCATCGCCTCAGGCGAACACTTCTACGGCCGGTGGGAGGTCGAGCGCTACCTCGAGGCCGGTGGCCTCTCCGTCGTCCAGGCCGACCCCGAGTGGTGCGGAGGCACCTCCGAGCTTCTCCGCATCGGCACCGTCGCCTCGCTGCACGACGTCCCCGTCATTCCCCACGGCCACAGCCTACGCGCCGCCGTGCACATCATCGCCAGCCAGTCGCCGATGACCTTCCCGCTCGGCGAATACCTCATCATCAAGATGCGCCACTACTACCACTTCGAGAGCAACCCGCTCGTCCCCGAAAAAGCGCACATCGCACTCCCCACAGGCGCAGGCTTCAATGTCCAGTTCGATCCCGCAAAGATCGAGTCACAAACCATCCTCAAACCAAATTAAAACAACCGGATAGTCGACTGAAGGCGATCCGGAGGCGAGTTCGATCGGGCGCGCTCTTTCGCTTCTAGGTACCCCAAGGCTTCAGCCTTGGGTCTCTCACTCCAGCAAAGATGCGGGCTTTAGCCCCTGGGGTCTACCTTCTTATCCCCAGTCACGGGACTCAAGGAGTCCTCACACGATTGCAGGGATATCACCTCACACCGCAACCGAGCGCAGCGTTATCTCACCGGCCTGCAACTTCTCTGCGGTCACTCTCACGCGCACATCACCCGCCGTCGTACCCGCCTGCACAAACGCGGCGCCCAGACCCATAAACGCGCTCCTCTGGCTCGCTTTGTCCGGCTCATGGCAACTCGGGTCGCCATTGCCCACGCCAATCACCTTCCCTGGCCCCTCGACCGTGAACGTCAGCATATGCCCCGCCGTCGGCACCATCAGTCCCTTCGCATCGACAACGCTCACATTCACCTGAACGCAATCCTGCCCATCCGCACGCAGCGAAGCCTTGCTCGTCTCAACCACCAGCCGGGCCGCCGCCCCCGCCGTCTCTCGCTTCTGCGTCAAAACGACCTTGCCACCCGAAGACCCTCTAGCCTCAATCACCCCGGGAGCGTACTTCACCTTCCATTCCAGATGCCCATTCTTCTTCACCGTCTGCGATCCCACGCTGGCCCCATTCACAAACAACTCCACCGACTCGCAGTTCGCATAACACCAAACCGAAATCTCCTGCCCTTCCTTACCTTCCCAATTCCAGTGCGGAAAAAGATGGATCGCCGGCTCGTTGCCCCACCACACGCGATAGTAGTGAAAGTTATCCTTCGCAAACCCGCACGTATCCATCACGCCAAAGTGCGAGCTGATGCAAGGAACCCCATACGGCGTCGGTTCGCCGCGATAATCAAAACCCGTCCAGCAAAATCCCCCCGCAAGCCACGTATTTTCGTCGTAATAACTCCACCAGCTCTCCGCCGTACTGGCCCAGCTTGGAAAGTTCAGGTCATACGCGCTCACATACCCGCGCAGCGGATCATTCTCATACACCCCGCGCGTCGAAACCGTGCTCGCCGTCTCCGACCCAACCCCCGGCTTCGTCGGAAACTTCTCGCGAAAATCCGTAATGCTTCTCGTCGTTCCGACATGCGCCCCGCCATAGTTGAACCCCATCACATCCAGCACCTGCGTGTAGCCCTGCCCCCACCCGCCATTCATCGCCGCCGTCATCATCCGCGTCGGGTCAAGCCGCTTCGCCTCCCGTTTCATCGTCGTCATAATCGCAGCGCCGCGAGCCGTGCTCTGCAGCGGCTCCTCGTTCGCCATCGACCAGATCACCACGCTCGGGTGGTTCCTGTCCCGCCGAATCATCCTCGACAACTCGCTCAAACCCTCCACGGTCGAAGAAAAATTCCGCGTCTCATCCATCACCAGCACGCCAAGCTCATCGCAAGCATCCAGCACCTCCGACGCCGGAGTATTGTGCGTCGTTCGCAGCCCATTGCAGTTCATATCCTTCAGCCGCTGAATCCTGTACTTCTGAATCGCATCCGGAACCGCCACGCCAACACCCGCATGGTCCTGGTGATTGCACATCCCTTTGATCTTCACCACCTTGCCATTCAACAAAAACCCACGCTGAGCATCCCACGCAAGCGTCCTTACACCGAACCGCGTCTCATCCTGATCAACAGCCTTCCCCTCCGACTCCACCACCGTCACCAGCCGATAAAGATTCCGCTCCTCCAAACTCCAAATCTTCGCCGCCGAAATCTTCCCCGTCATCGGCACAGTCACCGTATCCCCCGGTTCAACCGTCACCACCGTCGACCGGCACCGCGCCACCTCCTTCCCACTCCCCACCTCCACCACAACGCCTGCCACCGAGCAGCGCATCGCCGTAGTCCCCGCGTTCTTCACCTCGCTCGATATCGCCAATCCGGCATCCGCGCCAGCAACGCTCGTCTGCACAAACACCCCATCCTTCACCAGGTGCAGCGCTCCCGTCTTCCGCAGCCAAACATGCCGGTACACCCCAGCGCCCTCATAAAACCAGCCATCGCTCAGCGTCGCATCAACGCGCAGCGTCACGACATTCTTCGCCGGTCCGCTCGGCCGATGCATCTGGCCATCCGGCCCCTTCACCTCTCTCGGCACATAGTCCAGAAAGTCGGTCACATCGATCTCAAACGGCACATAGCCACTCAGACTCTCCGCCACCCACGCACCATTCACGAACACCGTCGCGTTCCGGTAAACCCCGTCGAACTCCAGCACCATCCGCTTGCCTTCATCCTCAGGCTTCACCTCAATCTCTTTCCGGTACCATCCAATACTGCTCTCCGGAAAATCCCTTCCCAACGGCTTACCGCCGTGGCCCACCAGAATCGGCTCGATGACAAATGGCAACGCCACTGCCCAGTCATGCGGCACCTGCACCGCCTCCCACTTTGAGTCGTCAAAGCCAACTCCCGTCGGTCCGCCCGCATCGCCAGTCTTCGCATACGCGCCGGTCCCGTTCAGCTTGCCAAAGCCAAAGTCCCGCATCGGGTCGCACACATTCCCAAGCGCAAACCTCCATCCAAAGTCCAGCGAAACCCGCTCCCGCAGCGTATTCTTCGCCACATCGACGCGCACCTCGTCCTGAGGCGCCTTCGTCTGCGCAGCCACACCCCGCCCCGGCTCAACCTCTTCCGCAGCCAACCCATTCGCAGCCACCGAAACCGCACCCACCACCGCTCCAGCCTTCACCAAATCCCGCCGCGTCCACTTCCGCATCCAATACCCTCCAGAGTCCCGAACAAGTCTAACGGCAATTATCAACTCAGCAAAGCCGCTCGCCGTTGCCTACCCAACGTTCACGACAAACCAGGAGTGTGTCATCCTGAGCGAAGCGTAGCGAAGTCGAAGAGCCTGTCCTGAGCCTGTCGAAGGAACCTGCGGTTGCTCTTGACTTCGCGTCGACGGAATCGTTCTGAACTGCCGCACTCGCCGCGCTGTATCCTGATCCAGACCTATGAAGCTACTGAAGATCCGCCGCATCAATCGCTTCTTCAACGTCGTCCTCGGCGCGCTGGCCATGCTCGTCGTCGCGCTGCTCTCTGCCTTCATCGCCATGCGCCTCGCCATCCACGGCCGCGAGGTCAAAGTCCCCAATCTCGCCGGCCTCTCCCTCGCCGACGCCAGCAAACAAACCCGCTCCCTCGGCCTCCGCCTCACCCTCGAAAACCGCTTCTACTCTCCCAACACCCCGCCCGGCCGCATACTCGCCCAATCTCCCGCCCCCGGCACGACCGTCCGCCGCGAGTGGGCCGTCCGCGTCACCGAAAGCCTCGGCGCCCAGCAAGTCGCCATCCCCGACCTCCTCGGCCAATCCGAGCGCACCGCCTCCATCAACATCCGCCGCCTCGGCCTCGAGCAAGGCATCGTCGCCCACATCCCCGCGCCCGGCGACCCCGGCGTCGTCATCGCCCAAACCCCGCCCCCCAACGCAGCCGGAGTAGACACCCCACGCGTCAGCCTCCTCCTAAGCGAACCCGAAGAAGCCGAATCCCCAGCCAACTCCCAGGAAGCCTTCGTCATGCCCTCACTCACCGGCCTAACCCTCGCCGGAGCCGCCGCCAGAGCCGCCGCCGCTGGCCTGCACATCGCAAGCGCTGAAGACCTCAACCTCGCTACCCCCGCGCCATTCGAGCAGATGGGCTGGGGCACGGTAGTCGCCCAAACCCCACTGGCCGGTCACCGCGTAGTCAAAGGCGAAGCCGTCCACATCACCCTCACCAACTAACCCCGGCATCTCCCCAAAAAACTAAGCGAAGTCGAATTGAGCACGGTGAGTGGTCTGTATACGTGGGGTCTCGTTCCAGCGGGGTCTGTATACGTGCGATGACACCGGTGGGGCAGGCTTTGCCGCATAACTCATTGATTTTTAGTGGGAAGGGCGGGCGGGAATAATGGCTATCCGTTTGCTGGAGCCCAGTAGGCCCTCTCTCTGCCACGGAGTGGAGGCGCCAGGAGACATAAATGGTCGCTCGTCGTGCTTTTCGGGGAATTTTGCTCCTCTGCCTTGGTATCTCTCTGGTGGGATGCGCCGTCTCGGGGCTGGATTCTATTCAGGTTTCACCAGCAAGTCAGGCCCTGACAGTAGGTCAGACGACGCAACTAAGCGTGGTCGGGACTTACGGCAACGGGAATCACCTCAGGACACAGCCCATAACGAATGGGCTCACCTGGACCTCCAGCAACCCCTCGGTGACATCGGTCACGAGTGCCGGGCTTGTAGCAGCGGTGGGAGCGGGCACATCGACGGTCACAGCCAGCGCAACTGCGTTCAATGGTGTTACAAGTTCCAGCTCGACCATCACAGTTGCGGCTTCAACCGGAGGAGTAGCCGGCGGAAGCGTCATCTCTCTTGCTGTGATTCCGGGCGCGCAATCAGTTGCCGCGCCGACTCAAACCAGCCAGTTTATTGCCATCGGAACAACCTCATCCGGGGCTACGGTGAACCTGACCAACCAGGTGGCCTGGAGCTCCAGCAGCGCACAGATTGCCACCATCGGCTCTGCTTCTGGCCTTGCAACAGCAGTGGGCAAGGGCACCGCTACGATTACTGCCCTCTATAACGTTGGAGGCACGGTCGTGGCAGGAACAGCGACCTTCAATGTCACGGGCGGAGCGGCCCAGCAGTACACGGCGGTGTCGATTACGCCAAGCTCGCAGGCGATATCGGCATCGGGGCAAACCAGCCAACTTATTGCGCTTGGGACGTCTGGAAGCACTGGCCTTCCGACGAATGTTACTGACTCGAGCCAGATTGCGTGGAGTTCCAGCACTCCATCCATTGCTACTGTCAGCTCCACCGGCCTTATTACCGGGGTGAGCGTGGGCAATAGCACGATCACGGCACTATTGACGAACCCAGACGGAAGCGTGGTGTCAAATACCGCGAGTGTGGCGGTTTCGATTACGGCTGCACCGGAGCCTCTGCTTTCGCTGACGATTATTCCGAGTGCGATTACGGTCGGAAATTTGCAGGATACGGGGAATTTCCTGGCAATCGGAACGTTCTCGACCGTTCCATACGTCAGGGACCTGACAAACTCTGTGACCTGGATCTCATCGTTCCCCGACGTTTTCCCGGTCAACTCGAATAAGAGTGCTACGCTACCGGTCGGCTCTACGGCCGGGGTCGTCACTGCCTATGGCAGCGGAAGCGCCACCATCATCGCTGAGGCAAAGAGCACCGACGGGACGATCCAGACCGCAACGGCGACGTTCAACTGCCCGTTAGCTCTCCCGAATCCCAACGGCAATCCACCAACTCCAGGAGCTGTATTCAGGGTACGCAGGCCCCTGCGCTGAAGGCAACCATCACTATCTATAACGAAGGCTTGAATACTTCCAATTGGCTGGTAACCGCTCCTTCGGCCACCGGTACGCCGGACGTGATTCATTGCGGCCCAGGTTGGACCGGGACCGGTGGATCAGTCTGTTCAGCGGCCTATCCCGTTGATCCCACTGGGAACTACCGTGCTCACCGTAGTCATAACTGCCCCCGCACAGACGGGAGTCGCCTTCGGAGGATGGTCCTCCAACTGCGCTGCACAATCCTGTCGTTCCAGACCCGGTAGGTCCCAACACTTGCACGGTCACCATCTCGCCTACTAACCCCAACGTGACGCCGTGGCGGGCATCTTCAACTAGAAAAGCTGCAACAATACTGCAGAGAGCCGCGCTTCGGCGCGGCTTTCTTGCGCCACTTTATCTTGGCGCTTTGCGGGCGCTGGTGAGACCGTGTTGCGGCGACGCGCGTTTCGATGGACCTCAGGTTGCTACAATTTAGGTTTGCGGCTTGGTCTTTGTGAGGGTTTGAGAGCGGATGTTGCGATTTTCGACAGCGGGAGAGAGCCACGGCGAGGCGCTGGTGGCGTTGTTGAGCGGGATGCCCGCAGGTGTGACGGTGGACCAGGAGTTTTTGAGCCGGGAACTCTGGCGGCGGCAGCGTGGGTACGGACGCGGCGGCAGGATGCGGATCGAGACCGATTCGGCCCATATTTTGAGTGGCGTGCGCCATGGGAAGACGATCGGGTCACCGATTGCCATGGTCATTGCCAATGCCGACTGGAAGAACTGGACAGAGATTCTGCCCGTAGACGAGGGCGATGCGGCGAAACACAAGGCTGTCGCTTCGCCGAGACCGGGACACGCTGATCTGGCAGGGAGTTTGAAGTACGACTTTCCCGATGCAAGGTACGTCCTGGAGCGGGCCAGCGCGCGGGAGAGCACGGCTCGGGTGGCCGCAGGTGCGGTAGCAAAGATGTTGCTGCGAGCCGTGGGAGTAGACGTAGCGAGCCATGTGATTCGCGTGGGAAAGGCGGAGCTTTCAAGACCCGCATCGTGGGAGGAGATTCTTGCGCTGCGGGGGAAGGATGAAATTCTGCTGAACTGCGTCGACGCGGAGTCCGAGGCGGCGATGAAGGCCGAGGTCGATGCGGTGTTGCGCACGGGCGATACGGTCGGCGGAGTGTTTGAGGTGATAGTGCATGGGCTGCCGCCGGGAGTGGGGACGCATGCGAACTGGGATGAACGGATGGACGGTCTTCTGGCGCAGGCGGTAATGAGTCTCCAGGCGGTAAAAGCGGTAGAGATTGGCCGCGGAGTGACGGCGGCAGAGTCGGTGGGATCGGCGGTCCATGATGCGATCGGGTATGAAGGCGAGGGCTTCACGAAGTTTTCGCGCGAGCACAATAACGCCGGTGGGCTTGAGGGCGGCATCTCAAATGGTGAAGATGTTGTGGTGCGCGGATATCTGAAGCCGATTTCGACTCTCAGGCGGCCGCTGGCGAGTGTAAGTTTTGCCACTCGGGAGCCGGTGAAGGCAGCATATGAACGGAGCGATGTTTGTGTGGTGCCGGCGGCGGGAGTCGCCGCCGAAGCGATGGTTGCGCTGACCGTCGCGAGGCTGGTGGTCGAGAAGTTTGGCGGAGATTCGCTGAAAGAGATGAAGCGGAACTTTGACGGGTACTGCGAGCAGATTCGAAAGTATTGATTTCGGGACTTATTGATTGGCGGAAAAATTAGCGAAAAGAGATTGAAAGCGTGACGGAAAAAGATTCGAAAAAGGGCGTGAAGATTCATGAAGTAGTAAAGTGGCCGGACCCTGTGCTGCAGAAGCCGGGTGCGACGGTGACGGTGTTTGATGCGAAGCTGAAGAAGCTCACAGAAGAGATGTTCGAGAGCATGTATGCGGCGCAGGGGATTGGGCTGGCGGCTCCCCAAATCGCAATCTCGCAGCGCATTACGGTGATCGATGTGAGCTTCCAGAAGAATCCGGAGGAGAAGATTGTGCTCATCAATCCGGAGATCATCGAACGTGAGGGAAAACAGGTTGAAGAAGAAGGATGCCTGAGTTTGCCGGAGATTCGCGAGAAGGTTTCGCGCGCCGCAAAGGTTAAGGTGCGGGCCCAGGATGTGAAGGGCGAATGGTTCGAGATTGAAGGCGAAGAGTTGCTGGCGCGGGCGTTTCAGCATGAGATCGATCATCTGGACGGAGTTCTGTTTATTGACCGCCTGAGCCGATTGAAGAGGGACCTGGTGATTCGCAAGATGAAGAAGTTGATTAAGAACGGCGAGTGGTAGTGTGCTGCCGCACGGGCCGCTACGCGCGAAGCGGCCACTTCGTGGCGCGTATACCTTGTTATTGCTGATGCAAACTTCATTGGTCCTCGCGTTGCTCGAGAGAGACGATCGCGTCGACCGTCGGGGGAGTAGCCGATGAGGCTGGTATTTTGTGGGACACCGGAGTTTGCAGTGCCTACGCTCGAGGCGGTGGTGGCGGCGGGGCATCAAGTCGCGTTGGTGGTGACGCAACCGGATCGCGCGGCAGGCCGTGGATTGGAAATACAGGTTCCTCCGGTAAAGAAGACGGCTTTGGGTTTGGCGCTGCCCATGGTGCAGCCGGAAAAGATCAAGCACAATGCGGAGTTTCGCTCGCAGCTCGAGGCAATCCGGCCGGATGCGATTCTTGTGGTCGCCTATGGACGGATTATCCCGAAGTGGATGCTGGAACTGCCGCGGTTCGGGAATATCAATCTGCATGGATCGCTGCTGCCGAAGTATCGGGGCGCCGCGCCCATTCAGTGGGCAGTAGCCAACGGCGAGGTAGTGACCGGCGTCACCACGATGCGGCTCGACGAAGGGCTGGACACGGGCGACATGCTTCTTGCGCAGGTGTGTCCGATTGGGCAGGAAGAGACGGCGGTGGATGTGTATGGGTGCCTGGCTCCGCTGGGTGCGAAGCTGATGGTGGAGACACTGCGACAGCTTGAATCAGGGGACCTCTTTCCTCAGACGCAGGATCATTCGTTGGCGACGCTCGCTCCAATTCTGACGCGCGAAGATGGATGGATGGATTTTTCGCGTACGGCCCAGCAGACATACGACCGGTGGAGAGGATTTCAGCCTTGGCCCGGCGCGCATACTCTCTTTCGCGGGAAAAAACTGATTGCCCATTCGCTGTGTATCGCGAGAGGGAGGGCCTTGCCACAGGGGATCCTCATGGTGGAGGGTGACAGATTGTTCGTCGGGTGTGGTGCGGAGAGCGTAGTAGAGGTGCGCGAACTGCAGGTGGAAGGAAAGAAGCGGATGCCGGTGGGTGAGTTCTTGCGTGGGTACCAGGTACGGAACGGCGAACGGTTGGGCTTATGAAACCTAAGGGCAACGCGGCCGGTGACAGGAAGCTTCCTGCGAGCAAGTCCGTCGCTGCCCGTCCCGTGAAGAAGCGACCCTGATTCTGCGGGGCCGACGGCTTCGGCAGGTGCGGCGATTGCAAAAGTGACGCCCGCTCGGTGGGCGGCATTTGAGATTTTGAAGCTGGTAGGCGAAGGCAAGGGCCATAGTGATGAGCTACTGCATTCATCGCGGTTGGAGACGCTTTCCCCCGAAGACAGAAATCTGACGACGGCGCTGGTGTTGGGGGTTCTGCGATGGCAGATTGCGTTGGATGCGCGATTGCGTCCGCTGCTGCAGCGGCCCGAGCAGCGGCTGGCAGAACCGGTCGCGATTGCCCTGCGGCTTGGAGCATTTCAATTGCTCCACATGGACCGTATCCCAGCGCATGCAGCGCTGAGCGAGAGCGTCGAGTTATGCCGCGCGGCAGGAGAGCCTCATGCCGCCGGAATGGTCAATGCGATTCTGCGGAAGATTGTCGGTTCACCCAAACCAGGAGTGAAGCTGCATGAAACAACGGCAGCCTTTGCGGAGCGGCTGGGGCACCCCGCATGGATGGTCGAACGCTGGGTGAAGTCCTATGGCCGCGCTGCAGCGATAAAAATCTGCGAAGCCGACCAGACCGAACCCGCCGAAGGTTCGATGTTTGCCGAGAGCGGGGGTGATTGGCCGCAGATGGATGACGGTTCGCGGCTCGTGGCGGAGATTGCAGCGGCGGCGATGCCGGCAGCGGGGCGAGTATGGGATTGCTGCGCTGCTCCAGGCGGTAAAACGCTGGTGCTGGCAAGGCGGCTGGCCAGTGCAGAGATCGTGGCAAGCGATGTGAGTGCCAAACGGCTGGCGCAGATGGAGACTCGCCTGCACCGGTATGGATATGCCGTACGCGTGCGGTTTGAAGTGGCTGACGCGGCGGATGCGAAAGCGATAGACGGAAGCTTCGACTTAATCTTGTGCGACGCTCCCTGTTCGGGAACGGGAACCATGGCAGGAAATCCCGAAATTCGCCACCGTCTGAAGGTGGAGGAATTCGCGCGTCAGGCAGCGCGGCAGCGTGCCATCCTGAGCGGCGCATTGAAGCGGCTGTCGCCGGGCGGGCGGCTGGTTTATTCCACCTGTTCGCTGGAGCCGGAGGAGTGTCAGTTCGTCGTCGACGCAGTAGGTGGGGTGCGGAGAGTTCCGGTAGAAGAATTGATCGCGGAACTTGAGGAGCAAGGAACCTTCCAGAGCGGAGTAAAACTGGATTCAGCGGTGCAGAATGGGGCATTGCGCACATTGCCGGGAGTGAACCCTGGCGACGGATTCTATGCCGTAGTGCTGGAGCGCGAGTAATACCTCCCCAAAAAGTACAACAAGTACGAATAGTTTCGTTGACAAGTACGAATCAAATCGTATATTGTTTCCCGCATGGCAAAGAACACCACAACGCCGAAGCCCACCGAAAGCGAACTCGAGCTCCTCGGCATTCTCTGGGAGCGAGGCCCGCTTACTGTCCGCGAGTTATTTGAAGCCGTCAACGAAGGCCGCCCCGTCGTCTACACGGGGGTCCTCAAACTGCTGCAGATTATGGCGGAGAAAGGCCTGGTCGAGCGCGATGAGCGCGAGCGAGCCCACGTCTACCGCGCCGCAGTGTCGCAAGCCGATACGGAGCGGCGATTCCTCCGCGAACTAAGCGAAAGATTCTTTGCAGGCAGCGCTGCCCAGTTAGCGCTCCGCGCCCTGCAGATAGAAAAAGCCAGCGAAGAAGAGCTTGAAGCGATTCGACAGTTGATCCGAAAAAAAAGCGGCTAACCAGAGGTTGCCGTCTCTGTTACCGATGTACCGCGCAAAATGTTCTTCGGAGGACACGATATGAGTGCAATAGCTTGGTTGTCTCGACAAGAGATCGTAGCGCTGGGATGGACGTTGCTGCACTTCTGCTGGCAGGGCACAGCCGTGGCCGTAGCCTACGCCATCATCGATCGGATGACTGCGCACGCAACCTCGAAGGTCCGCTACATCGTGCCGCTCGCAGCATTGATAATCATGCCGGCGATCGTCATTGGTACCTTCGCGGTGGAGTTACGAGTCGCAACGCCGGTTTATCCCATTGGAAGCGCATCAACCAACGCTCCTGTCGATCCGTCCATCTGGCCCTCGCCCGCCCTGCATGAGCTGTCCCTCGCTTCGGGCCTCGAGAACTCAAAAACCAGCCTGCTCGCGATGCGCGCGGATCGCATGTTGCCTTGGGTAGACGCAGTCTGGCTTGTCGGCGTCCTCCTGTTGGCGTTTCGTTCGCTCGGCGGATGGTTTCACCTGGCAGTGGTCCGCAGAAGAGCACGCAGGATGGTGCCTCAGGAAATCGAGCGTGCCTTCCAGCGCTTATGTGAACGCGTCCAGGTCGGACGGAAGGTTGTGTTGCGAGCGTCAGACGAAGTGATTTCGCCGCTGGCCATGGGCCTTTGGAGAGCAACCGTCATTCTGCCCATCAGCGCTGTGCTCTCGCTGCCGGCCGAAGAGCTGGAAGCAATCATCGCGCACGAGCTGGGACACATCCGGCGATGGGATTATCTGTGGAACCTGCTTCAGACCGCAGTCGAAAGCGTCCTCTTCTTTCATCCCGCCGTCTGGTGGTTGAGCCGCACGGTGCGCGAGCGCCGCGAGCTCTGCTGCGACGAAATCGCCGTCCGCAGCTGCACCGATGCCACCGTCTATGCGCGCGCTCTGTTGCGATTGGAAGAGCAAAGAACAATCCGGTTGCGGATGGCAATGGCATTCGGAGGTTGCGGAGGATCGCTGCTCCATCGAGTCAAAAAGGTCCTGGGAGAAGACATGGCAATGGAGAACAGAATGACCAGCGGCGTCAGCGCCGCAACCGCTGGTGCGCTGGTAATCGCGCTGCTCTTGGGCCCGAAGATCGGTCAGGCTGTCGTACCCCCCACCCCCGTTATTCCTGTTCATCCTGTCGTCGCGTTCGCAACGGATGAATCGCGCGTCTCACTACCGTCCCCGTCGGAGCAGCCAGCCGTTCCCTTCGCTCCAGTCGCGCCACCAGCCCCCATGCATCTACCGAAGGAAAAGAGTGCGCCGGCGATAGCCCCTGTGCCGCCCCACACCGCACGGCATCAGGCTATCTCTTCCACGATGGTCGCCGTGAATGGAATAACGACATTCGTCTTCCACGAGATCCAGCAGCAGGAGTTAACAGCAACAGCCTCCTCGCAAATGTCAGGAACAGCCTACCTGGAAGGCATGCGGCAGGCTGGTTACACACTCGATCTCAACAACGATCTCAACCAGCTCGTTGCGTTGAAATCAATCGGCGTCACGCCCGACTACGCGAAATCGATGGCCGCTGCCGGACTAGGCAAACCAACTTTGCATGAGCTGATAACCCTGAAGTCCATCGGTGTAACGCCGGAATATGCAGCATCGATGAAACAAAAAGGATTCGGCGATCTGAACATGCATGAGCTGATCACCATGAAATCGGTAGGTGTCACACCAGAATATGCCGCCGAGATGAAACAAAAAGGATTCGGCGATCTGAGCATGCATGAGCTGATCACCATGAAGTCGCTGGGCGTGACGCCGGAATATGCCGCCGCAATGAAACAGCAGGGATTCAGCGATCTGTCAGCCCACGAGCTGGTCACCCTCAAGGCTCAGGGCATGACTCCCGAGTATGCCAGTTGGCTGAAGCAGCAGTTTCCCCAGGCGACGACCGCCGAACTGCGACAAGCCGCAATCTTCCACATCAACGATAAGTTCGTTGCCGACGCGAAAGCACACGGATTCGATCCCAGGAATCTGGACAAATTGCTGCGACTGAAGATGTCAGGTTTGCTGGATGAATAGTTACGAAATTGCAGTTGGTTCTTTGAGCGCACTTCACCTGGGAGACCTACCATGCGAAAAATTCTCGTTGGCCTGACACTCGCGCTAAGTACCGCGACGGCGATCGCCGAGGCAGCATCTACCTGCTCCATCCGTGCCGGACGCACCGACGACAAGGTGTCCTTCTCCTGGGAAAGCGCTGACTGCGAAGCCGGACACCACTGCCACGAAGGCAACTCCGACATGCTCTGGAGCAAGTGGAGCGGAGTCACGTCCCAGGACCTGCAACGCGAAGGCGCAGCAGTCGATGCCCGTATGAAAGCCGACTCAGGCGAGATGCGCTGTGTCGGAACCGTCCACGACGCAGCCATGAGAGGGACCTACTCCTTCACGCCGGACGCCGCGTTTGCAAAACGCATGGAGGCTATGGGCTTCGATGACCAGACCCCCGATCGGCTGCAGGGATATGCGATGCTCGACATCTCCACCGGGTGGGTGCAGGCGATGAAGGACGCCGGCGTCTCCGAGATGAACTCACACAACATCATGGGCCTCAAAGCCCTTCAAGTCGATCCCGGCTACGTCAAGGCAATGGCCGCAGCAGGCTATCCCGAACTGCGCGCCCAAAAACTCACCAGCATGAAGGCCGTCGGCGTCTCCCCGGAAAAAGTCCAGGCCATCAAAGCAATGGGCTACTCCCCCACCGAAGAGCAGCTCGTCCAGATGAGCGTCTTCAAAATTGACGCCCCCTTCGTCGAACGCATGAAAGCCCGCGGCTTCCAAAACCTCACGATAGCCCAACTCATCAAAATCAAAGTCTTCAAACTCGACGAGTAATTGCTGTTGCCATTGCTGTTGCTGTTGCTGTTCTTAGCCCACTCCCAATAAAGTGTCATCCTGAGCGAAGCAGTTCGCGTCGTTTGCGAAATGCGCAGTCGAAGGACCTGCGTTTGCCTTTGTTTTTGCCGTTGTCTTGAGGCAGCCCAAGGATTCAGCCGTGTGCGCCCCCAACCCGAAAAACCTTCACAACACCCAAATTACAAATTGACGCCTGCCGCCGCTTGATGTCACACTGACGCACGTTCCCTCATATACAGAGAAGGCTCATGAGGAAGTTCATAGAAAAGCTTCTCAAAACCGTCGGCAAGACGCTCCAAATCCTGCATCTGCTCCGCGTGCAGCTATTCGTCGCGCTCTTTCTTCTCCTCGCCATACCAGTCGGCGTGTTTAGCCACCTCGGGACGTTCGCTGGCCTGAGCGATGCCATCACCCACTTTTCCCTCGCTCTCATCACAATCTCGCTCTTCCTGCTCTCATGGACGCTTCACATCACCACACGGCTGGTGCTCATCTACGGGCCTGCTCGCTACCGCATCCCCAACGTCACTCTTCCACCAGCCAAACCCACTCCGTGGCGGCGTTTTCTTCATTCACCCTGGTTCACCCTCACCATCGCCGCCGCGCTCCCAATCCCCACACTCATCGCCATCTGGTGCAACACGGAAAGCATCACTGCTGTAGGCAAAGCCGTCGCCATCGCCATCGGCCTCATCATCGCGGTTGTCTTCCTCGTCCTCGCAGCAACTCTGCATGACTGGATCGAACCTCAGGGCGGCACGACGACCACACAGATGTATCCACCCATCTTCATCATTCATCCGCGACCGGGCAGAACTCCAACAGACGCCACTCCCACCCCTCCATCCGATCCCGCGACGGCTGGAATCCTCAATCAAGACGGCCAGCTTCGTTCCGGACACCGCATAGCGCTTCTCTTTCTCTTGTTCTTCTTCTTCTTTTACGTCGTCTTCTTTTTCGAAGGCCTGTGGGCCGACTACAACAGCGCGAGGCTGCCTGCAGCAATATTCTTCGTCTTTCTCCTCCTCACCTGGATCACCTGGATACTTGCCGGCCTGAGCTTCAGCCTGGACCGCTTCCACATCCCGATACTCACCACAATCTTTGGCCTCTCACTTCTATACTCGGCAGTCTTCCCCAAGGACCACGAATTCAAAGTCTCCGCCAGACAAACCACACGCACACCACTCACACCGGGCCAGGTCGTCCAGGCATGGCAAAAAACGCATCCCAATATCGCTGCAGACTCCCCGTTCGTCGTCATTACCGCAGAAGGCGGTGGCATCGAGGCCGCCGCATGGGCCAACCTCGTCCTCAGCAAGCTCGAAGAAGCGACCCACGGTCAACTCCATGACTCGGTAGTGCTTATCAGCTCAGTCTCCGGAGGCAGCACCGGGGCCTTCTACTATCTGGATCAATTCGGCCCTGACGCGACGGGCCATCCCCAAACATTTAATGCGGAGCTTGCCCTCAAATACTCGGAGGCCTCAAGCCTCGGCGCTGCGGCGTGGGGCCTCGCCTATCCTGACTTCGCGCGCACTCTTCCTCTCGTCAGTTCATTCGTCTCTGCACATAGTGACCGCGGCTACGCATTGGAAAAGTCCTGGCTGTACAACTCCGGCACAACTAAAAACTCCTCGGACAAACCGGATTCAATGGGAACGTGGATCGACCAAACGGCGAATGGCCTGCGCCCCGCGGTCATCTTCAACGCCACCGGTGTGGAGACAGGTCAACCCGTGCTCTTCGGCACCACCAGCCTCTCAGAGTCACTTCCGTTCTTCCACGACGACCTGAAACTCGAGCAGCAATTCCTCCTCACCTTTCCCGCCACTGACCTCGCAGCATCGACCGCCGCGCGAATGTCGGCAGCCTTCCCCTACGTCAGCCCGGAAGCACGTCCGGCCAAATCGCTTCTCAAGGACTACAGCAACACACCACCACCACCCGGTCAGATAACCTACAACTCCCCTCGCGATGCGTGGGACGCCGCCCGCCTCCATATCGCCGACGGAGGCCTCTTCGATAACACCGGCGTCGTCAGTGCCGCCCATTGGATCTACGATCTCTCGCAGGACCCCTCCGCGCCTCACCGTCCCATCGTGCTTCTCATGATTACGTCTCCGTACCAGCAGAGGCCAGGCGTTTCATGGTCCTGGCAGCGTCAGCTCGTCGGCCCCATCGAAACCCTCCTGCATGCCCGCACCGGCTCGCAGCACGTGCGCCGCAATCTGGAAGCGCAGCTCCTCGCAAACCTCGCCAATAAGACAGCGAACAGCAGCAACGGGCAAACGGCCGTAGCAAACGCCGCATTCATGGCCCAGAAATCCGCAGGCCCCATCGAGCCCGCCAAAACCTTCCCGCCAGTCACAGTCCTGCGCTTCTGCAACGCGACCGATCCAGATAAGCAGACTCTCTCCTGGCATCTGACCAAATCGCAGCAGGACGCGCTTCAAAACACATGGCGTGACGACTACGACAACGAGAGCGCCCCAACCCACGCCGAGGTCGCTGCACTCATGCATCTGCTGGACCCCACCCAACCCGACGTCGCTCCAGTCAACACCTGCCCTGTCCTACCTACGAGCAAGGGAAAATAAGCCAGCCACGAAGCACGGCCACCCAACGGCCGGGGCGACTCCCACACCCTCACCCTTCCCACCCCAAAAATAAATCTCTGGGAAGTGGCTTTTTTTAACCCGAAAAACCCACCACCGAAAAACCACACTCCCACCACAAAACCACCACAACTTCACCACAAAAAACCATCAAAAAAACGCTGTGGAAATCGCAAACCCCCTCGAAAAACGCAGCCCTCACCACCGCAGAAAAAACCTACTCCTCCAGAAACTTCTTCGAATTAAGCAGCGCCCGATCCATACTCCGAACCCACTCTGTCACCTCATCCGGCCCCTTCCCCATCGCCTCCGAAGCCGCAAACTCATTCCTCACCGCCTGCATCTTTGCCTCAAGATCATCCAAAGCGCTCAAAAGAATAGCCTCCGGAGTCATCGGCAGCTTCGGCGACCCAAACTCATACTTACCGTGATGGCTCAAAATCATATGCTCCGCCAGCATCGCCAGCTTCTCCGGAAACGGCGCAATTTCACGCACCTTCTCCCGCAGCATCCCTTGCGCAATACTGATATGCCCCACCATCTGCCCCTCTAACGTATAGGAAAAGCTGGACTTCCACTCCAACTCCCGCACCTTCCCAATGTCATGCAGAATCGCCCCCGTAACCAACAGATCCGAATCGACTTCCGGGTAATAAGGAACCGTAGCCAGACAAACCCGAACCAGCGTCAACACATGCTCCATCAACCCGCCAAGCCACGCATGATGCAGCCGCTTCGCCGCCGGAGCCGATTTAAACGCCGGCCCAATCCTCTCATCGTCAAGAAAAGAAAAGACTAGCCGCTTCAAATCTTCATTCCGGAAAGCCGAAACATACGCCCGCAACTCACCCCACATCGCCTCCACATCGAACTTCGTAGCTGGCTGAAAGTCCGTTGGATCAACCTCCGAATCCGCCGCTAACCTCATCTTTTTCAATGTGATCTGAAACTTCCCGTTGTACTTCGAAATATCTCCCTGCACCTTGACGTAGCAACCCTCCGAACAAAGCTCAATCGGATCGCCCACATCATCCCACATGCGCGCCTCAAGCGACCCCGTCCTATCGCTAACAATCAAAGCAAGATACTGCCCACCCTGCTTCTTCTCCCGCACCTGCATCGACGTCAGCAGGAAGTACGAAGTAACCGTAGAATTCTCAAACCGAACCGCATCTTCAACAAAAAACTCTTTCATCTCAACAGAATACCTCTCTCACCCGCCAAAAAGAAAACGCGAGAGCCAAAGCTCTCGCGTAAAGTCATCCTTCGCATCAACCCACTGATTACTGAGGAGTTGTGGGCGGCGTCTTTGGTGTAGTCTGATCCGGATTCGGTGTCGAAGGAGGCGTATTCGGCGGCAAAGTTGTCGAATCCGCAGGCTTCTGAGGTGGCAAAATCCCCTCTTGAGCGGTACCCCGGTCCGGAGCCTTTGAAGGCGTCTCCACGGGAGCTGGCGCAGCAGGCTTAGGTGGCTGATTCTGCAGCCTTTCCTTCGGAGCCGTCTTGTCCTTCGCCTGTTTCTTCTTTTTCTTCTTCGAAGTATCGCCATTCAAACCCAGCGGCGCAGCCTGGGCCTTCTCGGTCGCCTTCTCTTCCGGAGTCGCCGCGACCGGCCCTGCCGCCACTTTCTCGTTTACCTTCTTGACCTTAGTAGCCTTCTTCTGCGCGGAAACCTGCTTCGCGCGATCGCTATACCGCGTCTTCCCCGTTGGCGCCGCCTGCACATCCAGAGGGCTCGGCCCAACATCGGCAACCGCTGTCCCCGCAGCAGCCGAACCAGCTGCTCCAACCGCCGAAGTAGCCCCTTCTCCCACGTCCGAACCCGTAGCCGTCTCCTCCGGCCCAGCCGGGAGCGACTTGCGCGGAGCCTGTCCGTACCGCACCTTCTCCTTCTTCACCTTCACAGGCTTCGGCGTCCCTGACTTCTTCACAGCGGCCGTCGTCGTTCCCGTAGTCGTCACCGCAGACACCGTCTTCGCCGGCGGTGCGGCACCGGTCTTGGCTACCGTGGAGTACTTCGTGCCCCGATCAAATCGCTTCTTTTCTTGAACTGTCTTTTTCTTAACCGGCGGTGGCGCATACGCTGTAAACACTGGCTTTGTCTGTTTTGGGCTTGCACCAGAATCCACATAGCCGGCACGGATATCGATGTAGGCGTCCTCC
The DNA here is from genome assembly GCA_963746625.1 of uncultured Acidobacteriaceae bacterium. Lineage (GTDB taxonomy): Bacteria > Acidobacteriota > Terriglobia > Terriglobales > Acidobacteriaceae > Edaphobacter. The sequence goes on along the minus strand of CAVVBT010000008.1, from coordinate 577,294 downwards.
CGCAGCTTCGTAAGGTAAGCACGCAGGGCTGGCTGCATCGCGTCTGTGTACATCGCCTCCTGAACTTGTGGTTCCACGTCCTTCAGGGGAGCAATTCCGGCCTGCTGATGCTCTGTCACCTTCAAAATTACGAAGCCCTGCTTTGTCCGGATCGGCGCCGTCCATTGCCCTGCTTTCAGATTAAAAGTCTGATCCTCAAGCACCTGGCCCAGCGCACCGCGCTTATACATGCCAAGTTCGCCGCCCTGTGCCGCCGTCGGTCCCCCGGAGTTCGCCTTCGCCAAAGCGTCAAAATCCGCGCCTGACTTTAGCTGAGCCTCAAGTCCCTCAGCCTTTGCCTGCGCCTGGGCGATCCCTGCATCCGTCGCGTCCGGGGCTGTCGGAATCAGAATCTCGCTCAGTTTAATCTGCTCAGGCTGCATGAAATCCTGCTTATGCGCCTCGTAGTAAGCCTGTTCTTGACCCTGCGTCATCTGCAGCCTGCGCCCCACCTCGTCGCGCACCACCATCTGCGTGATAATGTTGTCGCGAATTCCGGCCTTGAAGTCCTCATACGAGACGCCCTGCTGCCGCGCCGCGCGCTCCAAATCCTCCATCGTATCCAGATGGTTTTGCTTACGAATATCATCCAGCCGGCGAGTCACATCGGCGTCGGCGTTGATCCCCAATTCCTTGCCTCGCGACAGCAGCAGCTGCTTGTCGATCATGTCGCGCAACAGATTCTTCTGCCGCTCCGCGGCCTCGGCCGGGCTAGCGTTCGCCTGCTTGTTCTCCTCGGCCAGCGCCTGTTCGGCCCGCTCCACGTCGCTCCGACTGATGATCAAGTCGTTCACGTGGGCAACCACGTCCTCGACTACGAAGCCGTTGGGCGTAATCGCAGGCGTCACCGGAAGGTTCAACTGCGGCTGAGGCGCTTGCGGTACGCTCAAGGGGCTTTGGTACCGCGGCGCCTGTGCTTGCACCACTCCCGGCAGTGCCAGCAGGCCCAGCCCGCACACCACCGCAAACTGCGAAATTCTCAAGGTCATTGTCTCTCGTATCTTGATCAACATCCGCCCCTGGCTAGTTGGACTCACCCTTGGCTTGGGACGGTATCGTACCCAATTCTAACTGTCCTCGACCGAACATGCGAATCCCCTTTTCGATCAAGCCTTAGCTCACCTCCGAATGTTATACTTCGTCCTATAGAGGACATCTGTCCTCGCGCGGTAGTATGCGCTGTTTCACCACATTTTGAGGTACCAAAGCCTATGGCTCCCCGCACCCGCCGCGCCTTCTTCTCCGCCACACTCTTTCTCGCCACTTGCGCCGTCCTCGGCACGTTCATCAACCAGAAGGTCGCGGCCCAGTCCGCCAGCGACGAGTCCACCCTCCGCGACTCGCTCCACTCCTTCACCAATGTCTATTCGCTGGTCGAGCAGAACTATGCAGAGCCGATGACCACCGACAAGACCGACAAGGCCATCTACGACGGCGCTATCCCTGGCATGCTCCACGTCCTGGACCCACACTCCAACTTCTACGACCCCAAAGCCTACGCCCAGATGCGCGAGGACCAGCACGGCAAGTACTACGGCGTCGGCATGACCATCCAGCCCCAGCCAACCGCCAACGGCAAGACCAAGATCGTCGTCCTCTATCCCTTCGAAGGAACTCCCTCTTATAAAGCCGGCCTCCGCCCAGGTGATGAAATCCTCACCGTCGACGGCAAATCCACCGAAGGCATGGATTCGGCCGCCGTCGCATCGCTGCTCAAAGGCGCCCGCGGAACTCACGTCTCCGTCACCGTCAGCCGCGAAGGCGCAGCCCGTCCCATCGTCTTCGACCTCGTTCGCGACGAAATTCCGCGTCCCTCCGTCGATCTCGCATTCATGATTCGCCCCGGCGTCGGCTACATTCACGTCTCCAGCTTTATCGAGACCACCAGCCATGAGGTGGGTGATGCGCTCGATAACTTCGGTGAAATCCACGGCCTCGTCCTCGACCTCCGCGGCAACCCCGGCGGCCTGCTCAACGAAGCCGTAGCCACATCGGACAAATTCCTGCAGAAGGGCCAGATCGTCGTCTCGCAGCGTGGTCGCGCCTTCCCCGATCAGGTGTACCGCGCCACCCGCGGCGAAGAGGGTCCGAAGTTCCCCGTCGTCGTCCTCGTCAACCGCAACACCGCCTCAGCCGCTGAGATCGTCTCCGGCGCCCTGCAGGATCACGACCGCGCACTCATCGTTGGCGAAACCACCTTCGGCAAAGGCCTCGTCCAGACCGTCTTCCAGATCACTGAGAACACCGGTCTCGCCCTGACCACCTACCACTACTACACCCCGTCAGGCCGCCTTATTCAGCGCAACTACGACCACGTCTCCCTCTACGACTACTACTACGTACGCGACAACGACGACACCAAGGCCAAGGACAAGAGCAACCTGGAGGTTAAGCTTACTGACTCCGGGCGCACCGTCTACGGCGGAGGAGGAATCACCCCGGATGAAAAGATTGAGAACGTAAAGTCCAATCACTTCCAGGACAATCTCCTCATCCACTACGCCTTCTTCAACTTCAGCAAGCACTACCTCGCCACCCATACCGTCACTAAGGACTTTGATGTGGATGACGCGGTTATGCAGCAGTTCAAGTCCTTCCTCAAGGACAACCAGATCGAGTACACCGATCAGGACATCGCGGGAGTTCAGGACTGGGTCAAGGAGAGCATCAAGAGCGAGCTCTTCACTTCGCAGTTCGGCCAGCTCGAAGGCCTGAAGGTTCGCGCCCAGTGGGATCCACAGATCGCCAAGGCCATCACCTTCCTCCCCGAAGCCCAGGCTCTCGAGGATCACTCCAAGGCCCCGAAGAACGTCACCGCGAGCGTCTCGCACTAGTAATCAACTCGGCGCGGAAAAAATCGATTGAGTTAGGCGACGAACGCGATTGAAAGCCAAACCGTTCGTCGCGATGTCAGCCAAAAAGCCCTGTCTGCATTGGTCCGGCTGGATTGGACGCTTCGACAATCTTCATCGACATCCGCTCCTCCGGCGTAATCCGCAGAAGATGAATCGGGGGGCGCGGCGCCTCGCTAAGCCATTCAGCGAAATCGCGTCTATCGAGGATGACCGGCTGCCGGTCATGGATCCTCTTGATCAGCGCATTCGGCTCACCGGTGAAGGTTGAAAATGTCTTCTCCCACTGTCCTGTCTTCGGATTCTGCCATGGCGACCACACGCCTGCGATCCCGATAAACTCCTGCCCGGGAAGTGCAACCTCGTACTTCTGCTTCGGACCTGAACCATCCACCCATTCGAAGTAAGAAGTCGCCGGAACAATACATCGATTTTCCGCAAACATCTTCTTCCAGAAGTTCACCGACTCAACACCCTCCGACCGGGTGTTGAACAACAGCCGGTCCGGCAGTTTGAATCCCCACCGCATCGACGCGAACTCTCGTTTCCCGTCCTCGTTCACTCGGACCACCGGCTGGATCGAACCAGGCGCACAGTCGTCCGATTCATACAGTTCGTCAAGGCCGGCATTGACATGAAACGCCTCAGCCATCTTTTGCTTGTCTCCACGCCGGCCATATCTTCCGCACATGGAACGATTCTAGTTTTAGAGCTTCAAAGGAGGGAGCACAGGATAGAGAATTTCTGGAGCGGGAGACCGGGATCGAACCGGCGACATTCAGCTTGGGAAGTTGGCAGTAGTTTGAAAATAAAGAACATCGCGAATCTGGCATCTCGTTCTGGCGATTGAGAATCCAGCGTTTCCGCAACACGATGGTGCCATCGCTCAAATGGAGCACACCAGTATCGCTTCCTCGACGCCGAGATCCAGGCGCTCGATGCCCGGCTGGAGCAGCTCGGGCAACAACACCAGGAACTGGCCGACTCGGTGGCCCGCTGGATCACAATGCCCGGTGTCGAGCAGGTGGCAGCCTGGAGTCTGGTTGCCGAGATCGGATCGGACATGACAGCCTTCCCCAGTGCGGCACACCTGGCAAGCTGGGCGGGGCTATGTCCCGGCAACCATGAGAGCGCAGGCAAACGGCTCAGCGGCAAGAGCCGCAAGGGCAGTCCATGGTTGCGCCGCATGGCCTGTCAGTCCGCGTGGGCAGCGGTGAGGACGAAGAACTGTTACCTCTCCGCTCAGTTCAAACGGCTGGCCGCACGAAGAGGTAACAAACGAGCGCTCATCGCTGTAGCTCATAGCCTGTTGGTCATCGGCTATCACCTTCAGACCAAAGGTTGCGTGTATCAGGAACTCGGCGGCGACTACTTCGATCAACTTCACGCGGAAAGACTCAAGCGACATTTGGTGAAGAGGCTAGAGAGCCTCGGCGTCAGTGTCACGCTGCAACCACAGGCTGGATAGGTGGGCATTTTCGAGGGAGCAGGTCTTGAGATCGGAGAGACTATTCCCATGAAAAAGACATCGCATCACCTCATCGCGGAAGTTCCACGCAGCAGCTCGAAGGTCGAGATGACGATCGGGATCGACCTTGGGGATGTCTGGAGCCATTACTGCACGCTCAACGAAGATGGAGAAGTGGTTGACCGGGGGCGGTTCCGAACGACACCCTCGGGAGTCGAGAAGTGGTTTACCGATCTGCCACGGATCCGGGTCGCGATGGAGGCGGGGACGCATTCGATCTGGATCAGCGAACAGCTGCAGGAGCTTGGTCACGAAGTAATCGTGGCCAACGTGCGCGAGCTGCGGGCGATCTCGCACAGTGATCGCAAGAGCGACCAGGTGGATGCGGAGAAGCTGGCGCGCTATGCGCGGCTTGATCCGAAGATCCTTCGACCGATCTCCCATCGGACGGTCGCTCAACAGGAAGCTCTTACGCTGATCCGCGCCCGCAACCTGCTGGTTCGTCTGCGGACGGCGGCGGTGAACGCGGTGCGCGGGTCTCGCGAAGCCCTGCGGCTATCGGCTGCCGGCCTCCTCCACGCTGTGCTTTGCGAAGCGGTGCATGGCGGTGCTGCCGCCAGGACTGGTGCAGGCGCTTGGCCCGGTGCTCGAACAGATCGCCGCGATGACGGTGAAGATCAAGCACTACGACCGCCTCGTCAAGCAACTCACCGAGACCGAGTACTCGAGACGCAGGCACTGATCAAGGTCTACGGCGTCGGCCAGCTGACTGCTCTGACCTATGTGCTGACGCTGGGAAGCAAGCAACGCTTCAAGCGAAGTCGCGACGTGGGCTGCTATCCTCGGCCTGCGGCCGAGACGCAGCCAGTCCGGGGACCGCGACCCGCAACTCGGCATCACCAAGGCTGGCAACATCTACCTGCGATCTCTGCTGGTCGAGTGCGCCAACCATGTCCTCGGTCCGCGTGGAAAAGACTCGACGCTGCGACAGTGGGGCCTGCATCTGGCTTCGCGCGGAGGCAAGCAGTCCCGTAATCGAGCCATCGTTGCCGTCGCACGCAAGCTTGCAGTCCTGCTTCATCGCATCTGGGTCACGCAAGAGCCGTACATCCCGTTCTACGCAGAAGCAGCCTGAGGATCCAAATCATGTTCAACTGTTGCCAACCCCGCGTCCCGATGACTGCGTGTCGGCGTTGGGCCTTCACAAGGCCGGCCGAAAACTGGCAGCATCGACTTCTCCGTCTGACCCCAACCCGTCACAGAGCCACGAACGGCTCACTCAAAGTGCGAATAGAAACAAGGTGGAGAGGCAACAAGCGGAACAACCACAACCAACAACAGCAAAGGCAAAGACGCTATGAAGGAAAAAGACAAAACAAAACCGCTTGACATAAAGTGACCTGCTCATAGAAACCCGACTTCCGAGGACCGATCCAGTTCAACTTTCGAGTAGCCGAGTTCCATCGCTCTCAGTTGAGTTCCTGGACGAGTCCGATGAGAAGCCCTTCAGGCCCGCGGATGTAGCAAAGCCGATACAAGTCCTGATACCGGACTACTTCGCCTACGAGCTATCCGCCACGCTTGCGAAGCCTGCCAAGCGTCTCGTCGATGTCGTCCACGGCGAACATGACGCGGAGGTAGCCTAAAGGGTTCACTGGGGCGTTGCGGTGATTCGCGACGATTGGCGGCGTGAGGAAGCGGGAGAGTTCGAGACGGCTGTGGCCGTCCGGTGTGCATCATGGCAATCTTAACGCGCTGGTCGGCAAGTCCGGTGACACGTCCTGCCCATTCTCCTTCGATCGTGGCCCGCCCTTCTAGCTCAAGGCCGAGCTCTCGGAAGAATCAATCATCTCTCCGAGGTCATCGACGACGATTCCTACGTTATCCATCCGTTTGAGCGCCATGCGTCGACTGTACAAGATGTCGCCTATGCCCGCCTCCGCCACAACGTGCTTCGCTCAGCGCAGCCTGGCCGTTATGCCGCCTGGACTGGCACAGGCGCTCGGTCCGGTGCTCCAGCAGATCGCGGAGATGAGAGTCAAGATCAAGCAGTACGACCCGCAGATCCAGCAACTCGGCCAGACCGAGTATCGGAGACCCAGGCGCTGCTGAAGGTTCACGGCGTCGGCCACCTTACCGCCTTGACCTTCGTGCTGACGCTCGGCAGCAAGGAGCGGTTCGGGCGAAGTCGCGATGTTGGTTGCTATCTTGGCCGCCCTCGTCATAGTAGACCCCAGTCGAACCGGGTGCATCGGTTAGGATTGTGGTGATCACGCGTGCGGCTCGCTCCGGGGTGCTCAAGATCTTAATAAAAGGCATGAGGAGCGGGATGACGAATCTCTGCAGAAAGCGCACGAAAGTGCTGGCATCGCCGCCTCCTAGAGCGGTGGTTAGATTCAAGCCAGGCTCGACCGCGTTGAAGTGCAGCCGTGGATTCTCACGGGCAAATGCCATCGCCGCAGCAAGGATGGCTTGTTTGGAAGATCCGCCGCCACGATAACTTCTTCGCCCTCGGTGGACACTTCCTGCTGGCCGTGTGTGTCAGGACTCATGAAGCGTCCCATATTCGATCCGTAGCAGAGCTAGCTATTCGATGAGAGCGACCCGATAGGGCCCTAAGGGGGATTTGGGGCGGTCTTTTCCGGCCTCTCTTCCGATGGACAAAAAGTGGCCGTGAAGAGGCTGAAGGTGGATGCAGAGGAATCCGCCCATCGCGAATTGCGCATCGCCTCGCAGCTCGCCGGCGAGTCTACGAGCCATATAGTGCCGATCTTCGACTCCGGCGAAGACGCTGACACGGCTAGGTATTTTGTCGTTATGGCCCTGGCGGAGTAGAGCCTACAGGGCGATTTGGAAAACGGAAAGACCTTTTCGCAAGACGAAGCGATAGACATCCTCCGTCAAACCTGCGACGGTCTTGTGGAACTCGATGGTCTCGTGCACTGTGACTTAAAGCCAGGTAATCTCCTCTTTCACGAAGGCGCGTGGAAGATAGCCGATTTCGGAATCGCCCGTTACGCCAACGAATTCAGTAGCCAAGAGCAGGGGTTCCCTCGTAGGCTTACTGGACACGACATGTACACGTGGTTACGTTTAGAGACGGGCGCGGATCTTGAGGCTCTCCAGCTTGAACTTGGTCCGGAATTTGGTGCGGATCAAGTCGTAGCGAGACTGCAAGATGGCCTGTCGAGTTCAGTGAGAGCGATCCTGATCGAGCGCGACTATATCGATAAGGATTACAGAAGCACCTACTACAGCTTCTACGCGAAGAAGGGGCAGGGTTATCGTAAGGACTGCGTCCGGCTGCATTTCTTCGATGAGACCGTCACGTTCGATGCGGATACGCTCAAACTTGGACCGCATTCAGCGGAAGAGATCAGTAATCACTACTTTGGGTACATGGTGTTGCGGCCCACGGGGATTGCAACGATTGGGCGTACCGTCGTATCTCCGAGCGTCCGCAATGGAGCAACCGGCTCCATCATCACTGGCCGATACAAGATTCATCTTTTGGGCTACGAACTTCACATCCAGGGCTTTCCCTCAAGGGATCAGCACGCAGACATCTCCGTCTGCGCACATGCCGCTTGCTGGTCGATCCTGCGCCATTACAGCCAGCGATACGCTCTATATCGCGAGCACCTCACCTACGACATCACGCTTATGGCCCATAAGTTCGATCCCGGCGGGCTGGTGCCGGCACAGGGATTGCAGATGTCGCAGGCGGAACGGGTATTCCAAGAGGCTGGGACCTATCCGATCCATATCGCTCGATCGGGAGCATCCGACCCGGCTTTCTACCGTCAGCTCATTGCCTATATCGAATCCGGATTCCCATTATTCGCGGCGATGCATGGACGTCGTCATGCGATCGCGGTGATTGGGTACGACTTCAGCCTGGTCCAGGAGGTAACGGGCACGGTCAACAGTGCGTGGGATTTGACGAAGGCGCTCGTTGTCGTTGACGACAACTTCCTGCCGTATCTGATGGTTGGTGCGGGTACAGGAAGTGAGTACACGCCGGACGATATTGATTCTTTCCTCGTACCATTGCCGGAGAAGATCTTCTATCCAGCAGAAGCCGTTGACGAGTTGGGCCCGACGATTGATTTGCTCGGCGCGTATATGGGTGGTCTGCCCGACCGCAGCACAGCAATCCTTCGTTATTTCGTTACGACGGGTTCGGCCTACCGCAAGTTCGCAAGAGACCACGCTTCCGAATTTGATCCCAAGTTGATGCAAGTCATCATGGAACTACCGCTCGCGCAATTTGTTTGGGTTGTAGAAATTGCGACAGCCGAAGACTGGGATCGAGGTCATATTTCAGCTCGAGCGATCTTGGATGCCACGGCGAGCGTACGGGAGCCATTCCCATTTTGGTTGATTCACAACCGCAGTCATGCCTTGGTATTCAATCGCCAGACAGTTGGCGACGATGTGGGTGGCATGCGCCTTCTTGATCTTTCGGGAATGGACCACACGTCGTTTAGCCGCATGGAGCAGAATCTACGCCCCGTACACAGGAAATAGGCCAGCAACTTGTCGCATCTAACTTTCACGACGGAATGGCGGAATTGACCAATGGATGAGAAAAAGGAAACAAAGACGATATTTGAGATCGAAGGGATGCGTCCCGTCGACCCTCAAGCCTTACGTGCGTTCAAAGAGTCGATGGTTAATACGGTAATCCCGCGCGTTTTGGAGCGTACGGAAGAGCGTCGCCTAAAGGCCGCTGAGACTCGCCACCTTCGATTGGACGCCTAAGTCCTTACGCTTTGCGTAGCCGCTCATAGGCCGCCGTCAAGATTGCCTCGACCGCCTTGGCACTCGACTCATCCAAATGTGGATCCGAGTGGAGGAGCGCAGAAATCTGCGTAAGGGCATGTGTTTCCCTGGTTTTATAAGCAGACGAGACGAAATCAGACGGATTGATGCCGGCCCAAGCTGATAGAACGGCTAGACTTGGCGAGTCTGGTCGTTTTCCCTGAGCCATCCGGGTTAGGGTCGCTTGGCTAACGCCTGTCTCACTCGCCACCTGCTTCCAGTTCAATTTCCGAAGCCTGACGGCGGCGTCGAGCGTACGGTAAAACGCGCCGATATTGAAACCTTTATCTTCCATAGAAAAATTCCACTTTAGAAATTTACTTTCGAACTAGGAACTAATAGCATCGATCTATCGATTGCAGTTTAGCAATCGAAATGCGAAATTGCAAGGAGATGATATGTCGGCAGAGCAGACCTTACAGAAGCCGGAGCAAGTCGAGATTCTCGTGAACGACAAGCTGGTCGTTCTGCGGCAGCAGAGTGCTACGGGACGCCAAATCAAGGAAAACGCGATCAAACAGGACGTATATATCCATCTGGAGGATCAACTCTGGGAGGAACTGGGAGATGGAGCGGTAAAGGCCGTTGCTGATGATGAAGAGGTCTCGCTTCGCCATCATCATCATTTCACCGCAACACCGCATGAGTCACACCCGAAGATCCATACCATTTCCGTGAACGAAATGCCGGTCAAGATCAAAGGCCACTCCGCAACAGGGGCAGAGATCAAGGCCGCCGCAATTGCGCAGGGTGTTTTGATTAAGCAGAACTTCGTGCTTCAAGAAGAACTGCCCAATGGCACGAGCCGGATTATTGGGGATGCGGATTCCGTGCATCTCCGGGATCACCTGCGCTTCACCGCAATCGCGCCTGACGATAACTCTTAGGAGTGCACGATGAAGACAGAGGTTCAGACGAGCATTCAGGAACTTCAGCGGCAGTTTCCGGAGGCCGTCATCTCCACTCGAGATGACGGCGCCGGAGGCGCATATGTCATTTTGACCCCTATCGCGATCGGTTCTCGCTATACCCCCACGAGCACGTGGATGGGCTTCCACATACCACCCTTATATCCGTATGCGGATATCTACCCGGTTTTCATTGGATCGGAGGTGAGGCGGACAGACGGTCAAGCCTTCGTTCCCCCTGTGACACACGGTGCCACTTTCGAGGGGCGAGCGGCCATTCAGATCTCGCGCCGTAGCTCGGCCGCCGCGCAGCAGGGGTCGCAGAAGGCAGCAACCAAGGTCTTGAAAATTTTAGATTTTCTGGAGAAAGTGCAATGACACGTAAATGTCAGCTTCGTTTTGCACGCGCGGACTATGAACGCCTGCACGCTCACTTGTTTCCTGGAGACCACGATGAACACGGCGCTGTCCTGCTCGCTGGGATTACTGAAAAGCACGGAATGCCGAGCTTTCTCATGCGTGAGATCCACTTGGCAACGGAAGGGATCGACTATGTCGAAGGCAAGGTGGGTTATCGAGCTCTGAACCCCTCTTTCATTCACAAGATGATTACGCGGGCCCGCGACCAAAAACTGGTATACCTCGCAGTCCACAATCATCCTTCTGACCGGTGCGTAGGATTCAGCCGAATTGATATGGACTCTCATGAATTGGGTTATCCGGCACTACTCCAGATCGCTCGTGGCATGCCCGTAGGAACACTTGTCTTTGGAGAGCGTTCCATTCAAAGCGATGTCTGGTTGAAAGATGGGGGTCGGCTTTCTCTCGATCAAGCAACGATCATCGGCCAAACGATACAGAATCTGTATCCATCGGCTCTCACCTCTGACGAAACGAACGATGGTGCCTACGAACGCCAGTTGCGAATGTTCGGTGTCGTAGGACAGAAGCGTCTCGCCGAATGTCACGTGGCGATTCTGGGCTTAGGCGGCATTGGTAGTCTGGTGGCTGAGATGCTTGCTCGCCTCGGAGTCGGCGGATTTACACTGATCGACGATGATGTGGTCGAGGTTTCCAATCTTTCGCGTATTGTAGGTGCGGATCGAGCTGACGCTGAGACGGCCACCCGCAAGATTGACGTTGCGGAGAGAGTCATTCTCCAAGCGAATCCCTCAGCCAATGTGATGAAGATTGCCAGTGACATTGCCAAGGATTCAGTTGCGAAGACGCTATCGGCGACTGACTATATGTTCCTTGCGGCGGACTCGATGCGAGCGAGGCTCGTCTTCAATGCGGTGGTACATCAGTATCTGATTCCAGGGGTACAGCTGGGATCCAAGATTCGCGCCGGCTCCGACGTTAATTTACTGGATGTTATGAGTGCGAACCGACCGGTTCGTCCGGGGCTGGGCTGTCTCTGGTGCAATGGTCTGATTGATACTCAGTCCTTGGCAAAGGAATCAAAAACTGAAAGCGAACGGAAAGAACAGGCTTACGGAGTCGAAGAGCCTAATCCGAGCGTGATCACGCTTAACGCTGTCGCCGCGTCCCACGCGGTAAACGACTTCCTCCTCGATTTTTTGGGACTTCGTCATGATGACGATGAAATTCACTATGAACACTTTCATCATCTGTCACGGAAGAGGATGCTTGTTGAGCCGCGAAAGGACGAGAACTGTTCCGAATGCTCACCTTCTGAAGGTCGTTTCGCCCTGGGTGACGGCTCCGCACTGCCGACAATCGAAGGTTAGCGAGCGGGAAGGCAGAGAACATTGGATGTGCAATAGAATTCAGCGAGAGCGAGTCGCCAAATAATCCAACCGCACAACCGGAGCGTGGAGGACTGTTGGTGTAAATGCACCTTACGTTCTGGGCGCTCCCGATTACCAAACGAATCCAGCAGCGTCAACCACTTTGCTGTCAAATGATCTGCCAGCAGCCGGGTATATTGACCAACTAAAGCAGTACCAGAGCTCCGTCAACGGATCTAACATACCCTACAATCCGCTGACCACTAACAGCAATGCATATGCAGCCGGAGCTGCGAAGTTCTTAGGGCTAACTGTTCCAACTCCACCTGTAAACGCGCCTGGATCTGGCACCCAGTTGCCCATTATTCCGCCACCGCCCTCGCCGCCGCCACCACCCACCCCGCCGTGCTCGGTTGCAGGAGCTTGCCCCCAATGATGCTTCATGCAAGGAGAGCGACAAATATGAGAGTGCTCCTTTTGTGTGCGATTGGTTCAGTCTGCATCGTGCTGCTATACGTAATGTTTGTAAATAGGAAGGCGGGACACGCAATCATTTTGAATGGCCAGGTGACCGATGCTTCTCGCGTGAATGCTAAGACTCTTGAGAGTGAGGTTCGTGCTGGGTTGCCGATGGGGAGTGCCCTCGGCACTGTCAACGATTTTCTAACCAAGCGCGAGATTGAGCACAGTTTTGTCGCTTCTTCCAAAACTGTCTATGCAATTGTCAACGATTTAAAGGGTGGATCAATGCTTGTGCACAAATCTCTTACTTTTCAATTTCATTTCGATGATTCGCTGAAGCTGCAATCCATCGACTCGAAGGTGCTCTACACGGGGCCGTGAACGGGGTATGGTTATTACTACGATGCAGCTCAGTACGTATATGACGCCATTCCGCGTTTGTGTACTTGCCTACAAGTTCACCGGCAAAGAACGGGACGCAGAGTCCGGACTCGACTACTTCGGGGCTAGGTACTACAGCTCTTCGATGGGAAGGTTCTCCAGTCCTGATCCGTCTGGGCTCTATTTTGCTGATCAAACCAATCTCACATTAACTCTAGGAGGGCAGGTAGGCGTGGATGCAGGGAGTACCGCAAGGCAGTTTCCAGCGTTAGAAATTTATCGGTATACGACAGATGGAACGACCGTAACTAGCACCCTAGTCCATAACTATCCAGAGACGAATTTTTTCGCCCTTCACCAAAGCGAAAAGCCACTCGCACCGCAGGCTCCCCAATGAGAATCCTCTTGGTGACTATCAGTGGAATGATCGTTGGCATCTGTCTGGTTTTGCTTTGTAGAGCGGTTCCGGCGCTACTTGTGTTTGGAGTCGGGCCCGTGATCATTGGCGCTCTTGTCTGGAGTCTCTTCTTTTTAAATATCCGAATCTCAAAGGTAAGAGCTCTATCAGCGGTCCTGCTAGGAATTCCAATATACTTTCTTTCATTCTTAGTTTTCGTTGTTACCGCAAACTACGTGCAACACCACGAGGGACCGGTGTCTGGCCTCTCTCCAGACATGAAGGCCGATGTTGTGCTCGGGCTCGTTGCCACCGTGGCTGTTTAGCTCCTGCGCTTGTTTGAAAGTGAGCCAGAATGGAGAACTGAAGTCGCTCGACCAAAGTAAGAGGATGTTGATGCCCCGATAGGGCTTGCCCGTATAGAAGTTGCGCGGGAATGGGCCGCCCGTAAATCGCGGTGTGTTCCACGGCTTCTCCCACGGAATCCATCCGCTTCGGTTTTTTCAAAGAGCAGCCGTATTCATGGCTTTCTCCGAAGAGCTGCATCGCAAGTCTGAGCTGCTGCGCTGCTTGAAGGGCATTCCACACAGCGGCAGGAATTCTCAGGGCTCTCTCCAACTGGATCGCAGTATCACCGGTCCTCAACTCTGTGATGAGGCGTGCACGTGCCGCGAGATTAGTTTGGCGATCATTGACGGGCATACATCGAGACCGGAACAGATTCTAGCCAGGCTCATCGCTCCTTTCGCGCAAACCTTGATGTTCTAACAATTTAGCGATGCAAAACGAGATGGCACTCATTTTTACGCCCCCTTCTTGTCTGTGTTGCTGCAAACACAGAGCTTGCCTTGAGGCGTCTATGAATATGCCTAAAATACTAGGTATATGTATTGACAACCCTCTATTTGCCTAGTATTCTAGGCCAACTGTTGAATCTTGCCACTCTCGGGAAGCAGATCTCCACCAAGCGCAAGCGCTTGAAGTGGAGTCAACTCGATCTGGCCGGTAAAGCTCATGTCAGCCGAGCCACCGTGGACGCATTGGAGAACGGCCGCCTGGGAGAACTGGGGTTTTCCAAACTCACGAACATCATGGCGGCACTGGGGTTGGAACTGAAGCTGCACGAGGCGGGTCTGCGCCGGCCGACCTTGGAAGAACTCCGGGAAGAGGACAGCAATGATCAAAGTCTGGACCGACGGAGCTGAATCGGGGCTGATCGACAGGTCGCGAGAGCGCGGCAGCACCTTCGCGTACACGCCAGGCATTGCAGAGGAGAGGGCTGCATCGGTCACCATGCCTGTCCGGCTCCAATCTTGGGATACCGCCTTCGGATTAGCACCCATCTTTGAAATGAACCTCCCTGAAGGAGTGATGCGCGAGCGCCTGCGACTGAGCTTTGCAAAGGCTACCGGCAACTTCGACGAACTCGATTTGCTGATGATCGTGGGACGTTCGCAGGTCGGACGCATTCGTTATACCGCCCCGGAGGACGCACTGGACGAGGATGTGCCGTTTCAGTCTGTCGATGAAATCCTGGCAAGCCGCCGCGGCGGGGATCTTTATCGTTACCTGATTGAACGGTTCGCTACGTCTTCGGGCATCAGTGGAGTACAACCCAAAGTCCTGGTGCGCGACGAAGAGGCTTCCCTTGCCTTGACGAGCCAGGGTCACCGGATCTCGCCCAGCTACCGAGGCGCAACCCACATCATCAAGTTTTGGGAGCCAAATGAATTTCCGCAATTAGCGGCAAACGAATACTTTTGTCTAAAGGTGGCGGAACGATGCGGTCTCGAAGTTCCCCGGTATCGCCTTTCAGAGGATGGGCTGGCCCTGGTGGTGGACCGATTCGATCTCCGTCCAGACGGCACGTATCGTGGCTTTGAAGATTTCTGTGTCTTGAATGCAAGGAGGACGGACGAGAAGTATCGCGGCAGTTACGAGACGTCCATTCTCAAGCGCTTTCAGCAGTTTTCTACTCCTGAGCATCAGGTTGAGGATGTCGAGAAACTGTTTACATTGATTGCGCTCAACTGCGGTCTGCGCAACGGAGACGCTCATCTCAAAAACTTTGGCATTGTCTACGACGGCGTGCTGGGTGAGACCCGTCTGGCTCCGGTCTATGATCTCGTGACCACCGTGGTCTACATACCCCGAGACAATATGGCACTGACATTGAATGGGTCTACCCAGTGGCCCACGACGAAAGAGTTGCAACGCCTCGGCGAAACGCGAGCCGGCGGGAGTCCGGCGCAAATCCGCAGAATTCTGGAACGGATAGCCGATGCTTTATCCGATGTCGCAACCGAAGTTGAGCAATATAGAAAAGCTCACCCGGAATTCGACGATATCGGGAAACGCATGTTAGAGCAGTGGGAAAGCGGAAGACCGTAGATCGTGTGGCGCTGCCTGATATGCCACGCGATTAAAGTTCAATACCAACCGCGATCAACGACGGCTGTCCAATTTGCTTGGTGATGCGCATGTGGCCGTCACATCTGGTTGTCAAGACCCGCCTTGTCTGCCCATTTGACCAAGCGATCCCCTTTGCGTGTTTTGTGTAGTCATGCTCCTGAGAATCGTGGACGATGTTTTTGTCCGACAACAAAATGATATGGGGTTTGCAATAGTCAAACACGGACTTGCAGTATCCAGCATTTCTACCGTGATGTGATGCGATGAAGAAGTTTGTCTCTCTGAGGCATTGACAAAAAGATGGCTGTTTCAGAAGTTCCTCCCACCGCACGTTCAAGGTCGCCGGGAATTACGATGCCGCAACCGTCGTATTCGAGAAAAGTTACGAGACTGAGATTGCTCATGTCACTGAAGGTGGGATATGGGTTACTGAAATAGGTCACCTTTACCCCACCATAGTTTGCCGGGGTTTCGGGATGAATCCAGTTCTCATGCATGTCGATTGCACTGCCCATTGCAGTTGTGATCACACCACCTTGTTGTTTTTCGCGTCGAATGAAATCGACCGGAATGGTCCTGTTTCTCCGGCCAACGTCAAACGTAACTACAACGTCTTACTGCAGGAAGATCACATACATGGCCTTGATCCATGGCCTTGATCGAAATGGCTAAGCACGAGAGTATGTATTCTCGTAATGTTGCGATCGGAGAAGTATCTGGACGAGTAGAACTCAAGCTCATCATCGGTGCGCAGGCAATGTGCTGGATACATCACGACAAGAGGTCCCATAGCGAATGGACCCAGGAGCGACACCGAAGTGATCGGCCAACTCTGTACGTGACAGGATTGCCCGATAATACTGCATCTCCAGTGAATCTAGTCTGATCAGCCGCTGAGAGTCTTCGCATAGAAGGATCGAAGAAGAACCCGACGGGTTCGTGGAAGCTGACCGCTCGACGACCCTGCGCAAGCGTCGCCAGAGCCAACTTCCGGGCTACTGGAACCGAAGCCGAAAAGTCGAGGATGGCATCGGCCGTCTCAATAACACGATTAACAACATCTTCCTTGTCTCCAGGGACTCAGCACATCCGTAAAGACAACTTCTTTGACAATTGGCTCGGCAAGAGTGGCGTCAAGGTGCATTTTCATCGCGTCTACTTTGGGCATGCCGACCAGGGAATGCACCAATGCATGTCGAGCAAAATTGTGAGGTAGCAGGACGTCACTATCGACCAAGGACCATTTGCCATAGCCGCTGCGCGCAAGTAGATTAGCGATCTGCGAGCCGAGCGCTCCCATTCCTACAGCAGTGATTTTCCTGAGATCGGGAACAGAACCATTCATCGATGCGGCTCGCTGCCGATCCTACGCAAACGTAGGGTTGAGGGGAACGAGAGCGACATGATCCAGTCTTTGGTGGTCGATGGTTCCGCCGATCAGATGTCCTGGCACTCCGTTGTTCAGTTGCCAGATACCCAAGATCTCACCGATTTCGCCAACAGTCGGGTTCGTCACAAACACTCGCGTCTCTAATGCTTCGACGCCATGTGCCGCGTCTCTTGCCGTCGGGAAGAAGACGATCAGCACCAAGTGGCAGGCTAAGAGCCAACTCTCACGAGGCCAGCTGCTTACCTGATCTCTTAGGGAGGCCACCAGGTCCCCTTTTGCAGCAATCGAAGCAGACTGGAGGTCGGAAAGAGTCTCCGGGGTCCTGGGCGGTTGGAACAAAGAGGCCGCAAGGGCCTTGGCTTCGGAGCGGCTACGCAGCTTATCGGCTGGCCCCCAATAGGGGCAACGCTTGTCGAGCGAATTCAAAATGACATCGCCGCGCGAAGGGTTATAGAAGCGCTTCACGAAACTCACGGCAGGGTCATAAACAATGGCCGCCTCGCCCCGGCTCTGCACCTGACGGAGCACTTGAAACAAGTGAGAGCCGACCTCTCGTTTCTCGCGCGCAAGGTAGTCCTTTTCGTCAGAGAACGCGATTTCGCGAAATAACCGCGGAGCAGGATGACCGTATCAGCGATCATCCTGGATGATTCGGAGAAGTTGAGGAAAAAAACTCGCTTGGCCAACCGATGGTCGACTGAAGTCGACGAGCCAATGATAGACGACAGCAACGAATGTCCACAAAATCGCAAGCTCACTCATTGAACATGTTCGTTAGCTGAAGAGGGGTTCTCGGCACCTATAGCTTCGGAATCAAGCGATTGAGTTTCGCAACAGACTCTTCCACTCCCGCAGCGACGACCTCGAGCTTGACTATCGACACGACCAAACGCAGCGAAAACCCATATTGGAGGCAGAACTATCAGGAGTATTGCTGCTTCGCGCGGCTACGCGATATCGGTTGCAGTATGACTTGTGACAGAGAAATGACCCGCCCTTCATAATACGCGATGTGCCGGTTGATGGACCGATAGGATTCACGGCCGGCTCCGGCGAATGTTCAGCTGTAAACCAGTCCGCACACCATTCCCATGTATTACCCGTCATCGAATAGAGGCCGTAATTGTTAGGAGGGAAGGCATCAACCGGGCAGGTTCCGGTGTACCCGTCATCCCCCGTATCGAATTGTGGGAATTTCCCCTGCCAAATGTTGCAGAGATGTCGGCCGTCTGGGCGGAGTTTGTCGCCCCAAGGGTAGAGCTTTTGAACGAGTCCACCCCGGGCGGCGAACTCCCATTCTGCTTCAGTGGGAAGCCGAGCACCGGCCCATTGAGAGTATGCGAAGGCATCATTCCAGGAAACGTGAACTACTGGGTGATCCAACCGATCATCAATTTCGGATTCAGGGCCCTCAGGCGAACACCAGTTGGCCCCCTCAACCTTACACCACCATTGTGCGGCTGCTACGGTATCTGCCACAAGTTCCGAGAAGCGGCTTTGCGGAATGTGACTCCAGAACACGAACGACCAGCCAAAGTTCTCTGCTTCGGTTTTGTATTGAGTGTCTACTACAAATTTGCGAAAAGAGCGGTTAGTAACAGGCACCCGATCCATGCTGAAAGGGCTGAGTAAAATCTGGCGAACTGGCCCTTCTCCATCTTGCGGAAACGCATCCTCATAGTCGGTTCCCATCAAAAAAGTTTCGCCGCGGAAGTTAATAACGGTGTCCGAGTCAGGCAAGCCTGATTCAATAGGCCGAGCAACAATTTCAGGCGACGAGAGTGAACGCCGTGCTGTGGGTGGAGTGCAGCACGGCTTGGTCGAAGGAGTAACGCTGCGATCTCTGTCTAATGATTTCATTCAGTCTTAAGCTTTTCGCAATCTCTTTCCTTCGGGCGGGATGCCCTCATTTGCGTTGTCGGATCTACGAAGAGCACCATACCCAATGTGATGTGCGAACTCTGGAGTAAACAACGTGCATTTCCCTCCCGAACAGCGGCTAGGCCCGAAAAAGATTGCGTATATGGGTGACCGGACCATTCGGTTGCCTCTTCTAATTGAAGACGATCCGTGTGATCGAGAAGGCAGGCAGAGACAGCGAAGTCGGAGCTGCTGTGAAGGTTGAGGTGTTGGCCAAAACAGGCTCAGCGATACCAGAAGCATTGATCCCTTCAAAGCCGATTGTACTGCCCGACAGGTACGATCCTCCTGTAACGTATGCCCCCGGATCAGTATCCGATAGCTGCCGGACGTTGATGCTGGTGGCGCTGCTGCCGATAACGACGGATGGATCGATAACTTCGGCTGTGCCCGATAGATTGAGAATCACTATCTGACTCTGTGCGCCTCCGCTGAATATCCAGCCGTATATCTCAGGTGTTACTCCGTCCGCGAAGAATGGGGCGCCCGAACCGAAGGTAAGCTTCTGCGCTCTGGTCTGCCCCAGTGCCGCCGCATCAATCTCTCGTGTAGTCAATCCTTGTGCGGAGAGACCATTCACCTTTGTCTGCATCGTCGGCGGATACTGCGACGACGACGCCACTCCGCCTCCGCTGCAGTTCATTGTCGGCGTGCCGCTGGGCTGTACTTTGAGTGAAAGCGCCGCCGTTGTGGTGGCACTTGTGTGATCCATGGCCTGGAAGACCAGGTTGTAAGTTCCTGCTGTACTCATACCCAGCGTGCCACTGAGAAGACCGCCGGAGGTCAGTGTCAGTCCGGTTGGAAGTGTGCCCGAAATGAGACTCCAGGTATAAGGCGAGACACCTCCGGCGACAGTAAGCTGCTGCGAATACGCCAGCGACTGAACGGCGTTTGGCAGATTCGCAGAATTTGTAATGGCAAATGTGGGTGGCGAAAATGCTGTTGTCGAACGAAGCACATCCGCGTAGATTGCACTCCCCTGGGTCTCATGATGGATCGCCATCTGGATTCTGGAACTCTCCAAAAAGACGAGGCTCATTGACGCTGTAAAAAGGCCGTGCGCCCAGGTACCAAAGGCTGCCACGTTGGTGTCGCGCAGGTTGTACTCCGTGACCCAGACGTTGGGGCTGAACCCCGTAGTTGTATTGGTCAGACTGGGCAAGTCCGTATCCAGCACAGTGTCGTTGCCGGTAGCGTTGCCAGCCGACCAGACGTAGAAAGGCCTGTACAGCATTGTGTCAGCGTTTGTTGCAGAGACGGTCGCTTTGCTTGGCAAACCACTCGCGACATAGATGTGAATGGTGACCGCAGTTGCTCCTGTCAGCGGGCCGTTACCAAGCCCATCTCCATACATCAGCGCCTGGTTCCAGTTCGCTCGCGCTGGACTTCCGTCGATATGAGATCCCACCGCTGCAATCTTCTCGGACGAGTACCCGCTTAGACCCTGTATACCGGCAATCCATGCATTGGCAGCCTTCGCATAGACTCCACCGTTGGAAGCAACACCTGTCGGCGTTGGATAGACAGCGTTGTAGCAGGTATCGTTTAGGTAGTACTCATTCCCCAACTCAAGATAGGAAGGTTGAAGATTCATGGTTTTCGCAGAGTTCAGCATCTGCTCCTGATAGATCAGATTCGGCGAGGTCGGACCAGGGACGCAGTAGTCATCTGGTGAAGTCGGAACGCACTGCGGATCGGTTAACATATTGAGCACGAAGAGGCCCTGCGTTGCTGTTCCGGACGCTTGGCTAGCCGCGGTTAGCTCCGCTCCGAATTCGCTCAGCGGGCTCGGATAGTTTGAGGGTGGTGAGTTTCCGTCGTAGTAGTTGCCAAGAAAATCGCCAGCGAGATAGTCCCAATAGTTTGCACCTGTTCCTGCAGGAAAACGCAGTACACCTGCGTCTAGTTGTTGCAGTGCTCCACCAACCGCGCCGCCGGAGACGGTCGCGGCCGCCGTCGCACCGGAACCACCACCGCCCGAGAAGGAGACCTGAGGCGCGGATACATATCCTGAGCCTCCTGCCGTAACCGTATAGCCTGTCACTTCTCCGCCAGAGACGGTTGCGGTCGCGGTCGCACCGGTTCCTCCAGGATTTCCTGTGATACTAACCGTCGGTGCCGATGCGTACTTCGAGCCAACATTGATCGGCTGTATAGCTGTGACAACGCCACTCGCTGAGACGATGACCGTGGCGACCGCGCCTGAGCCCCCACCGCCAGAGAAGATCACCTGAGGCGCGGGTCGATAGCCTGACCCACCTGAAGTCATGACAATACCAGTCACTTTGCCACCGGAGATCGTGGCCGTCGCGCTCGCGCCTGACCCGCTATTTCCCGTGATGGATACTGTCGGCGCGCTTGTATAACCCGAACCGCCGGATGTGACCTGTATACCTGCCGCGGCAAAGCCGGGATTGTCGAGAACTCCACCTGGCCCCGTATTCGCCCAGGGAAGGCCGTTGCGATCCTGGCCATTTACTCCGTAGAACGTCGGCTTAAATCCGCTCCGTATATGACTGGAGTCCAGGCCAACCGTAATCTGGGCCAATCCCTGGGTCATGAAAAGTACAAGCGTCCCGAGGAAGGCGGCAATGCTGCGCATAAAAGAGTGAGACATACATCCCCCTGTGAATGCAGCTTTAAAGAAAATAATTCTAAAAAATAAGCTTCGCAGCAAACTGAAGAATGCGTGGGTTGCCTGCGGTTGTGATCTGAGATGCTCCCGTTGTCAGATTCGATTTGAGTGTAATCAGGTTTGCCGTCGGATTACCCAGGTTCACATTGTTGAAGGCATTGAAAGCCTCTGCGCGCAACTGAAGACGTACGCTCTCGGCGATTGGAAATATTTTGAAGAGTGACGCATTCGTGTAGATGTTTTTTGGGCCAACCATGGAGTTATTTTGTTCGTTGCCATACGGGCCAGTCGGAGTAGAGAATGCTGCTGGGTTCAGGAACTTTGCAATCTTGCCCGCGCGACTGCTGGCGCCGGTATAAGGATTTCCAGAGATATTCACTCTGTCGTTTACCACGCCGTCAAGGTTCGTATCTGCGCCCGAGATAACCGTGAACGGGAGGCCAGACGAAATCTGAGTGATGGTGTTGATCTGCCATCCGCTTAACACCTGCGAGCCAAACAGACCATAACGATGCACCTTGGGCAGCTGGTAGAGAAGCGATAGGACAAAATTGTTCCGTATATCCGCGGGAGAAGGTCCGCGGTCGGTCGAGATGTCGGCGCCATTTACCGGAACCTGTGGCGCCGTGGTGGTGGCTTGGTAGCCCAGAGCCTTCGACCATACGTAGTAGGCAATCAGATTGAAGTTCTGCCCAATACGGCCACGAAGAGTCGTTTGAAGCCCGTTATATCCGTAGTTGTTCGACGGATCTTCGAGATTGATCGTCCCGTAAGTGAAGGTAGTTGGTGTCGGCTGGTATGGCCGCCGCGCGTTGATGCCCGCCGTCGTGGTTGCCGCGCCGGGAATATAGGTCGGCGCATTGATGTCGTGCGAAATATAGAAGTGACGCCCCGCATTACCCACATAGGCTACGTGCATCGCCCAATTCTGACTCAACTGCTGTTCCAGCGTCAGGTTGTACTCTTCGACGTACGGAGTCTGGCCGCCGTCAGCTGGAGCCGCCATGATGGTGGCGCCCGAGACAAATTTAGGCGCTGCAGGATTGAAGACAAACGGGAACGGATTGGTGCCGGCAGTCGTGCCAGCGGGACAGGTGGGCACCTTGCCTCCGTAGGGGCATACCAGGTTAGGTGTTTTGTTCGTCGTCACACTCAGGTTGAACGGCTGCTGTTGTTGATTGCTCAAGAGGTTTTCGTTTTGCAATGCATAAAAGATACCGACGCCGCCACGCAAACTCGTCTGGCCGTTGCCGAATACGTCATAAGCAAAACCCAGGCGAGGCGCGAAGTTATCGTACGGCGTGTTGTAGATCCCTGGAGGAACGCCGTGATCGCCCTCATAGAGCAGGCCGATAGGCGCAGTGGGAAATACGGTCGACTGTACACCCGGCGCGAAGGTGCCGGAGTTGGTGTCGCCAACAAAGACGCCGAAAACCTCCCATCGCAGCCCAAAGTTCAGGTTGAGCCGACGCGATATCTGCCAGTCATCCTGTGCGAAGATGGCCGGATCAAAGGAATGGGTGCGATGGATGGTGGCTGTTGTTTGAACAAAGGAGTTTGCCTTGCCCTCCAGGAAATCCGCAAGCGCGTTTCCTGTCACGCCACCGGTGAAGGTGAAGATGCCGTTCGACTGCAGGCCGCCAGTCTCTGCATACTTGTACCAGACGTACGATGCGCCAGCTTTAATTTGATGATGGCCACGCGTTAGGTTGGCCGTGTCGATCAGACCGAAGTTCAGTTGTGAGACGTCGCTGGGCCCATTCTGGTTCGTTCCCATAGCCCAGTAGCCGTTGATGGTGAACAGAGGTGTTGCGGACACAACGCCGCCCTGCACCGCCTGGCTGCCAAGGTTCGGTAGAAAGTGGTCGTTGTACGTGTTGGAGATGATGTAGCGGTTTTGAGTGTAGAACCCCCGCAACGTGTTTATGGAATTCGGCGAGAGGGTCCACGTATCCACGACTGCCGCATTCACCTGGTTCTCATAGTTATTCATGCCCGCGTAACTCAGTATCCGGTTCACCCCGATGCGTGGCTGCGCCAGCGTACCGCGCGAATTGAAGAAGAGCCCCTCCAGTTGGTGCGACCTGGTCAACTGATAGTCAAGGCGAGCGAGTCCTTGATTCGATTGGCTGTTTCCATTCGCATTCTGTGATATTGTCCCGGTGCCTCCAGGGCTTTCTACCGGTACGAAGGCCAGCAGGTTCTGCGCGACTACATCGAGGGCAGCAGGACAGATCACCGGCGCAGCTGCAGTCCCGCAGTTGGTGCCGGCCGCCAGATTCGGTTTCACTGTGCTCGCGCTAAAGTCTCCCTTGCGCTCCAACGCTGTCGCTGTCACAATCTCGGTCCCGTTCACACTATTGGGTGTATGAACGATCAGCCCCTCGTAGGAAGTAAAGAAGAACGCCTTGTCCCGTGGCAGAAGCGGAATTGGTCCGCCGAAATTCGCGCCGAACTGGTGTTGCTTCAGCGGTGTTACTGATGTAAGAAAATAGTTCTTTGCATTGAATAGATCATTGCGCTCGTAGTCGTAGATCATCCCGTGATACTTATTCGTTCCCGAGGCAGTAATCACGTTGATCGCGGCCCCAGGTGTGCGGCCGAACTCAGCGTCGAGATTGCTCGTGAGAACGCGAAACTCCTGAATTGCATCTGGATTCGGCAGCAGGTTGCCCCCGCCGCTAAAAAAGGTAGTGTTGTACGTACCATCCAGATAGTAGCTCGTGGTCGCCACTGGTAGACCGTTCACGCTGATCTGTGCGCCGGCGCGTGTCCCGATCGCGCTGTCGGCAGTATAGGTGGTAATTCCGGGGACGAGCGTTACAAGGTCATAGGGGTTACGCCCATTCAGGGGGAGTTCCTGAATTCTCCGCTGATCGATCGTCTCGGCAAGTTGTGCTTCGCGCGTATCCACCATCGCTGTCGTCGTGTCCACTGAAATGGAGGTGTCTACCGAGCCGGGCGTAAGCGAAAAGTTTGCGTGTAGATTCTGGTTGGAGCTTAATACAAGATTGCGTTGCGTGACGGACTGGAAACCAGTGACCTTAGAAGAGACAGAGTAGTTTCCAGGATTCAACGCCTGAAATACATATTCACCGGCGCTGTTGCTTATCATCGAATACGTCGCTTGGGTGTCGACGTTCGTGACCACGACAGGCGCGTCGGGAATAATGGCGCCGCTCGAATCGGTAACTGTGCCATAGATCGATCCGGTAGTTGTCTGCCCCCACGCCCTCGGACTCGACAGTAACCACAAAGATGCCAATAAAAGACCAAGGGAGATAATGCAAAATTTGCGGCAGTTGAAGCTGCGTACGTTCATCGGTCTGGACTCCTGAAATGAAATGCAATGGCTGTGCCCTTGGCTTTTTGAGGCTGGTGGCAGCTGTGTTGTACTACCTTTTTTCTTATCGTCTTGGCGCATTCTCCAATGAATCTAGTCTTTCAAAGCGAGACGCGCAGATTATTGAGCGACTCTCAAAATGCCTATTCAAAGCACGCAAATGGCATAAATAAATGGCAGGCAGGAGCATATTTTGAAATAGAGTCGCGTGTCAAGACTAAAATAGTAAATAGCCCCGCCGTACAATTCGTTTGTGAATCGAGCCTTGTCCAAAACCTCGCCATACCGGGCCCCACTCGCCCTGCTTTCGGGATCTTTTCTCGTGTGGGGCATTCTCCGCTCTCTTGATGACATCCTTGTAGCGATCTTTCATGCATCCGGCTCGCTCCACTATGCTACGGCGATGTTGATTCATTTCAGCTTCTTTTCGGCGTATCTGCTGATGAGTATTCCAGCCGGAATTTACGTCGAGCGTTGTGGCTACGTGCGTTCGCTCACGGCCGCGCTGTTGCTGATGGCCCTGGGCTCCGTCATCTGCGTTCCTGCCGCGCTCTTGTACTCGTTCCCACTCTGCCTTGTCGGCATCTTTGTAATGGCGCTGGGCATCGCCGCGCTCCAGACTGCTGCTAACCCCTACATCGGTGTGCTTGGCCCGGAAGAGCACGCTACCGCGCGACTGCTGATCGTGCAGAGCTTCAGTTCGCTGGGCTCCGTCCTCGGCCCGATGGCTGGCACCATGCTGTTCGGCACATGGAGCCAGCATGGATCGCCCGCGGCGCTCGTCTTTCCCAGCAGGCTGCTCTCAGTCATCTACTTACTGCTCACCCTTTGCCTCATGGTCTTGGTGCTACTGCGCCGCAACTTCGTAGATAGAACGAGGGCCTCGGGGGGTTCTATTGCCGGAGCAGGCTGGCAATTGTTGCGACACCGCCGCCCCCTCTTCGGAGCAAGCGCTGTATTTCTTTACGTAGGCTCCGAGGCAACTCTGCTCGGCCACTCCATTCCATATCTCTCAGGTCACTACACTGAAGGCTTTCTGCCGGGAACCGCGGCCGGACTGCTCTCCGTCTATTGGCTGTCCATGCTCGCTGGCCGAATATTCGCAGTGAGTCTCCTGAAAGGCATCGATACCCGCACCCTGCTGCAAGGCGCATGCCTGCTGGCTTTTATGTTCATTCAGGTCGCACTCTACCACGGTGGAGCGGCGGGTGGAATATGCCTGCTCTGTACGGGGCTCTGCAATGCGGTGATGTTCCCCTCGATCTTCTCGCTGAGCGTCGCTGGACTGCGCGAGGAAGACCTTCCACAGGCTTCAGCGTTGCTCTCGACCGCAATATGTGGAGGAGCGGTGATGCCCGTGTTGAGCAGTCTTCTCGCCGAGCGCTTCGGAATTGCGGTTGCTTTTCTGCTTCCAAGCCTCGCTTATGTCTTCATCGGCCTTTGCTCCAGCATCTTCTTTCCACGCGACTACCACCTGCAAAGACTACCCTCCGCCGAAAAAGCGTAGGTCGTCTACCAGAGCCATTCTCCATCTCAACACTTGACACTGCACTCTCAGGTGCTTATTGTTGTGTTTCGCATTTTAATTCCTTTTTTTGCGAGGGTAACAAATCTGACATGGCGTCTTCCTCAAGCTCTCCCTTCTCACGCCGCTCCTTCATCGCCGGATCCGCAGCGGCGCTGGCCGGCGCTACAAGTACATCCCGAGTACTTAGCCAGGGGCTGCATAGCACCGGCAAAAAACCAAATATCGTTTTCTTCCTAGGGGAAGGCGTCCGGCCCGACGAGTGTTCCCTGTCCGGCAATACGATTCTGAACACACCAAATATCGACCGCATCGGACGCGAAGGCGCTGTCTTCCAGAACTCCTTCGTCACCAATGCGCTCTGCCTGCCTGGGCGCGCATCGGTGCTGAGCGGCATGTACGGTCATACCACGGGCGCGGTGGACAACCAGCACAGCAAAGTGCCTGCCGACTTTCCCATCGTGTCCGACCTGATCCGCGATGCCGGTTACGAGATCGCCTTCATCGGCAAGTCGCACGTCGATGGCGCGCTCATGGACCGTTACTGGGACTACTACTTCGGCTTCAAAGGGCAAGCGGACTACCAGAATCCCATGATCTACGAAGGCCGGAAGGGGAAGTTCAGCGAGCCGGTCGTCTACCATCAGACCTATGTGGACGATCTGCTTACCGAACGCGCCGTCAGTTGGCTGAAAGAGCCTCATGAGAAACCCATCTGCCTCTTCATGTGGTTTTATGCACCGCACGCGCCATTTGACCGCCCTTTGCGCAGGGTTAATGATTTCAACGGGACAAATATCCCAATTCCGAAGAGCTTTTATGAGTACAAGGATGGCTACCCCGGTAAGCCGAAGGGAGTCGCGGACGCGCTGAACAAGGTGGGCCTGCAATTCTTCGGTAACGACGATCCTCGCTCGCTCGAGGAATTGGTAAAAGATCACTACGCCGGTGTCGAGTCGAACGACGACGATATGGCTGCCATCTTTAAAGTGCTTCAAGACAAAAAGATGATGGACGACACCGCGGTTCTGTGGAGTTCCGACCACGGATTCTTTCTCGGCGAGCACCGCTTCTACGACAAACGCCTGATGTACGAGCCATCCATCCGCGTGCCCATGATGATCCGCTATCCCAAACGCGTCAAGCCCGGTACTACGAAGAACGAGATGGTTCTGAACATCGATGTAGCACCCACGTTGCTCGATCTTGTAGGGGCACCCATCCCTGCTGCATTCCAGGGCCGCAGCCTGATGCCGCTTGCCGAAGGCAAGTCCGTCGCGAACTGGCGCAAGGATTGGCTCTACGAATACTACGAGTATCCAGGGTTGGAAAATGTGCCACCGTGCCGCGGTGTACGCACGGAACGCTACAAGTACATCGATTACTTCACAACGCAGGAATATGAACTCTATGACCTACAGACGGACCCGGACGAGATGCACAACCTCTACGCCGACCCGAAGTATGCGGACATCGTTCAAAAATTGAAAGGCCGCCTGGAAGAACTGCGTAAAGAGACGGGCGACAACTACATCTATCACCCGACCAAGCTTTTGGGGCGGCCGGCGAATCGTCCGCAAGAGACGCAGTAACAGTCGTTTCCTGTCCCGGTTTATGCGGAAACAATAAGGCGGCATCGCAAAATGCGATGCCGCCTATTGCATGTGGCGACGCTACAATCGAAATTCCTTACGGCTGCAGGGTGATCGCCTGCTGCAACGGTACCGACGCGCTCGAATCCCCGACATAGATATTGAATCGCGCGGCAGCGTCACGTTTCCATGCATGTGTGGCCACATCCCAGTAACTAAAGGCGCGAGCCGGCAACACGAACTCGACAGTCTGGCTCTGTCCTGCCGCCAGATGCACGCGCTGGAACGCCTTCAGCTCCTTGACCGGGCGTGGCAGCGAAGGCGAAACCTCCCCGATGTAGACCTCTGCCACCTGATCTCCAGTGCGCTGGCCAGTGTTGCTCACGGAGAAGCTGACACGCACATTGCCGTTCCCTTCATCCTTCACCTGCATATGGCTGAAGCTGAAGCTGGTGTACGAAAGTCCGAATCCAAACGGAAAGAGCGGCTTCACCGGAGATGCATCGAAGTGGCGGTATCCGACAAAGACTCCCTCGGTGTAAGGCACGTCGACAGTCCCGGGCTTTGGATAATAGCTACTGAAGGCCGCATTATCCTCAAGGCGCCGTTCAAAGCTTATGGGCAGCTTGCCGGACGGATTTACTGTACCGGCTAGTACATCGGCAAGTGCATGGCCTCCCTCTTCGCCACCGTACCAAACGTGCACCAACCCAGGCACACGGTCTACCCAGCGAGAGATGTCCATGCCCCCCCCGCCATTCAGCACGACGATAGCCTTAGGATTCACAGCCAGCACCGTCTCCACGAGATCATCCTGGCCTGGCAGCAGACTCCACGGACGGTCCAGCCCTTCGCTCTCGTAGTGCTCGTTCATGCCGATGTCTACCACTACAACGTCCGCGTCCGCAGCCATCTTGGCAATGTCAGGCAGCACGACCCGGTTCTTCAAAATGACCCCGAGACCGGCGTTGAGCACATTGCCGTACTGCACGTAGTCGTACTGAACTGCTATCTTCTGCCCCTTGTCCAGATGCATCGTTACTGTCTTTGGATAAACGCCCTCGCTTGAGTCATGTTGCAGCAGACTCTTCCCATCGACCAGGAAGTTGAAGCTGTCGCGCCCATGGGCAACGATCTGGAAGAGATAGTCTCCCGTCTGGCTTGCCGTGTAATGGCCAGTCCAGCGGTAAGCATGTTCCCCTGCGCCACCGCCACCAACTCTAAAAGACGGCACCCAGTTATTAAGAACCTGTACATGCGTATGCTGCACGTCGCCACTAAAGTCAGGCTTGGCGAACGCCTGCTGATCAAGACCATCGTCAAAGGTCGTCTGCGCGCAGATCTGATTCTCAGTAAGAATGCCCGGCGAGTAGAGTATCTGCGTGCCCTGGCCCATCATTGCAGTCATCGCATCGCGTAGATTGGTAGAGGAAACGACCGTGGTGTAACTGCTACCTCCTCCTCCAATGACACCTGGAGTGACGTTGGGCCCAATCAGCGCAATACGGTGCACTTTGCTACCGTCCAGCGGAAGGATGTTCTTCTCGTTCTTGAGCAATACAATGCTCTCCGCCGCTTCGTCGTAGGCCACCTTGCGCGCCTCGGGACGATCCTTCGGGCCCTCAGCCGAGGTCACATCATCTTTTTCCGTCAAACCGTACCGCACCGCCAGCCGCAAGATACGGCGCACATGATCGTCCAACGTGGCTATCGTCAGCTTTCCGTTCTTGAGCGCCGCGCCCAGCGTCTCCGGCGTCATAAACTTTGCAGTAGGCATCTCCAGATCCAGCCCACCATTCGCCGCTGCCACGCCGTCGTATGTCGCGTTCCAGTCTGACATAAGCAGCCCATCAAAGCCCCAATCCTTCTTCAGAATGTCGTTGTTCAGCACGCCATTCTCTGTTGAATGTTGAGCATTTACCAGGTTGTAGGAGTCCATCACAGCGCTTACGTGCGCTTCTTTCACAGCCGCTTCAAATGCAGGCAGGTAGATCTCATGCAGCGTGCGCTCATCGATGAGCGCGTTGGTATTGTGCCTGTCAAACTCAGAGTTATTGGCATCGAAGTGCTTCACGGTTCCCGCAACGCCTTGCGCCTGCAGGCCCGTGATATATCCCACCGCTATGCGCGAACTCAGATAAGGATCTTCACCGAAGTACTCAAAGTTGCGGCCATTCATCGGCATGCGATAGATGTTCACGCCTGGCGCCAGCAGCACGCGTACGCCGCGCACCTTCGCATCGTCCGCGAGCGAACTGCCGACACGGCCGGCCATCGCGGTGTCCCAGGTTGCCGCAAGCGCAAGACCCACCGGATATGCGGTGGATGGTCCCCATGTGCGCACGCCGGACGGGCCATCCGACATCTTAATCGTGTGCAGGCCAACCTCTGGAAGAGAGTACGCGTACATGCCTTTGCCGCCAACGAGCTTGAGCTTTTGCTCAAGAGTCATCTTTGCGAGCATGCTCTCGACTTTACTTTCGGTGCCTGCCGCACTCGGTTGCTGCGCACACGCCGCAACGGTGAAGGTAAGCAGTAGCGCAAGGCGGCACAACTCTGGTTTACAGAAAAGATTCATGGTCTCGATGCCTTCTTGATTTCGAATTGTTTGAAGTTCCCCAGGTTGAGGCCGTAGATCACGGCTTTTGATAAGTGACGGGATTGGCTTCGAGTCCAGTCTCATACACCAGATCGTGCGGAAGATATCCATCGAACTCGTCATTCCGCATCATGCCGGGACCTTTCCACGTCGACACATAGTCCGGACGCCACGGACGCTGTCCCCAGTAGTAGCCACGGAACGGATCGCGCGTCTCGTCCATCCACGCCATCAATCGATCGTGCAGGTCGTTGCGAATCGCAGCATGGTCAGCGGAGTTGATGAGATTGTGCATCTCATCGGGATCGGTCTCGAGATCGTACATCTCGTCGGTCGACAACAGATTTACCGCGAGCTTGTACCTGCCGCCACAGATACATCGGATGAGTTGCATCCCCCCCATCGCGTCCATTCCAATCTCAAAGCGCCCAAACTCGATACAAACCTCATCGCGGATCGATGCCTTAGGATCCTTGAGCATCGGCAGAAAGCTCTTCCCTTCAAGCGTCTTGGGGACTTCGAATCCAAAAAAATCCATGAGCGTGCATGCGATGTCGATGTGTGAGACCAGATTCGAGCACACGGCATCACCCGGCGCCTGCCCCGGCCACTTCGCCAGAAACGGGACGTGTGTTATTTCGTCGTACATAGCCGGGCCCTTATCGTTCAAGTGATGCGAGCCGAGGAGCACGCCATGGTCGGCCGTATAGATCACCAGGGCATTCGGCGCACTCTTCTGAATCTGATCCAACACGCGTCCGATCTGCGCATCGCAGAACGTATGCGAGCCAAAGTACTGCGCATTCTTGATGGGGTGCTGACCCAACTTCAAACCTTTTCCCGCCCAAAGGCTTTGCTCCTCGGGTTTATCAGTCATCGGGTCAGCCAGATTTTGATTCCCGGGAAACTCGTAGTCCTTATACATCTCGCTGTATCCCACGGGGCAAAGAGCGGGACCATGCGGCTCATCGTACGCCACGCACAGCAGGAAATCTTTGCCCTCGTTCTTAGCCAGAAAATCCACTGCGCGATTAGTGACGCGGTGCGCGTAGCACTTGTCCGCCGTCCACGTGGAGTCCTGGCCAGTGGCATGGTTGCGCGAACGCACCCGATCCTCAGGCGTCAGCTCCATCAGATACGTGCGCATGTCATACCAGTACACGGGGTCCCAGCCAGGCGGGCAGATGCCGCTATCGAAGTAATCCGTCGCAGAAAGATGCCACTTTCCCATGAAGGCACAGTGGATGCCTTGGTCGGTCAGCCGCTGACCGATGGTGTGCTCCTTGATGCCAAGCTGCATGCTGTTCGCCCACACGCCATTGGTGTGCGGATAGTTGCCCGTCCACACCGCCGAGCGAGCTGGCGAGCAAACTGGCTGACAGTTATACGCACGCTCGAAACGGATCCCCTCTGCGGCGATGCGGTCCAGATTCGGCGTCTTCAGTCCGGTATGCTTGTTGCAGTTCAGCATGTCATAGCGAACGGACTCGCCAAGAATCACAACGACCTGCCGCGGCTCCGGCGTAGGCGACTTCTTCAGCGTCGGCACCATCTTCTTTGCAGGTGTCGTCGCCTTTGCGCCCGGCACAACCGCCGCGGCCACACCCGCCGTGCCTGCGGACCTCATAAAATCCCTACGATTCATAGCGAAGTTCCTCTTTCTAATTCCCCATCTCGTACGACACATAGGCGAACTTCTTGCTGTCCGGCGACCACGAGTTCACATTCATAGTGCCCTGTCCCCCGAAGAGCTTCACGAGTTCCTCAGGATGGAACTTCGCAGCCTTCGCTCCCGCCTTGCTCGATGGTGCCAGCATGATTCGCAGCACCACATTCTTGCCCGGTGGATGATTGGGAACTCCCTTCGGAAATGAGATGAGGACCATCCATTTCCCGTCCGGCGACAGATGCGGGAACCAGTCTTCGAGAGAATCATTGGTGATCTGCTCTGCCTTGCTGTCATTGGACCCACCGCCGTTCGCCGGAATCCGCCAAATATCCCAGCTTCCCGAGCGATCCGAGTTGAAGTAGATCCATCTCCCGTCGGGCGAATACTCCGCGCCATCGTCGTAGCCAATGTCGCTCGTCAGGCGCTCCTCAGCTCCGCCCGCGCTGCCAATGCGGTAGATGTCGAAGTTGTTATCGCGCTGTGCACAGTAGGCGATCCACTTGCCATCCGGCGAAAAGCCGTGAAAATAGCTTGGAGTAGCGCTCGTCACCGGGTGCGGCTCCCCACCTTCAGCAGGCAGCAGATAGATATTGCCCGCAGAGACCGCAAGCATTTTGCCATCGCGCGAGACGCCGTGATCGTTGTTGATGCCCTTCACATCCCCCGTATCGATGGCGACCGGCACACCTGTATCCACAGGCACCCTCCACAGCTTCGACGGCGTATTCATCAACAGGTACTTGCCATCCGGCGACCACGCCGGGGCCTGGTAGTTTCCATCCAGACTCGCGAGCAGCCGGCTCGTCTTTGTCGCCATATCGTAAATCATCACCTTGCTCGTGATGTGAGCGGCTGGCTTCACCTGCAACGGCGGCCCATCGCGAAACTCGATTAGTGTTCCATCAGGGTCGAGAATGCCAAACTCCATTTTGCCATCCGGCCCGGCATGCGGCGGTCCCGTCGTCTTTGCGCCTGCATCTACTGCCGATTTATAGGTGACCAGAATCCCCGGCGTTGCAAAGCCAAAGTGCTGAACCATGCCGGCCTCCTCACGGGAGATGGGCAGCGGCTTGTTAATGAGCTCGATGTAATCGTGGCTCTTCCCAGGCAGTTGCATATTCACCTGCTCGCCTTTGGTGGGTCCCTCAGCAGGCCCACGCCATATCTCCGTGAAGCCCATCGTCTTGTAGAACTGCATCGCCGCGTCCATATCAGTCACAACGATGCCTGCGAACTGCATATGGTCCGAGAGCCTCTTGTCGGAGACATCTTTGCCGATTGTATTGCTATGTAGCGACCCCGGCAGATACTCCGTAAACTCAAGAAAACCGAGCTGTTGGCCCGGAGGCGGCCGTACGCCGAAGCTCTTGTTGCCATCCCGCCCGGCATTGATGGGTCCGGGCTTCAAGCCGCGGTCAAGCATCATCTGGCGAAGTTTCTCGAGATCGTCGGTGATGAAGGCCACATGTGTCATCCGGTAGTTCATGTCCGCCTTCAACCCGGGATAGATCTCGAGGAACTGCGTGTCATTCGCCTTGTAGTACTGCAGCATCAACTCCTGCGGTGCCTTCGCCATCATCAGATCGAACGGCATCTCAAAACCAAGAACGCTCGAATAAAACTTGCGCGTCTGTGCGATGGCCGTCACCCGGACACCCGCATGTCCAAGCCCGATCAGTGGAAGATCTTGCGCGAAGACAGCGTGCGACACCAAAAAGCCAAAAATTACGGAGAAACGGAAGAACCAACGCATACTGTCCCCTGTCAAAAGCGCGTGAAATCGGCAACCAGTGGCTTATGTCCCATCGCAAAGGCTGAATACCGTCAAATTCAATAAATACTTGCGACTCAGAACAATAAGGGAATCGGGCTTTGGCTGTCAAACCCTTTCTCCTCGTGCGACCCATAAACCGGCCGATCTCCCGCGCGAAGTCAGCCAGTAACAGCATCCTCTCCACCGCGCGACGAGATGTGCGCGTCAGGCTTCTACCTTCTGTCCGCTTTTATTAGGTAGATACTTTTGCAGATTCTTGTAGCTAAGCGCCAAGCTCAATAGCCGGCATCGCAGTCATGTCCTGCTCGACGAACAGCACCCTTGTTGTGTGCTGCGCAATCTTTAGAATCGGCGTCTAGTCCAGCTACTGTTCCAACGTGTCGTAGGAAAGTGTGCGCTGGGCAGGTTCAGGCCGGCATCCCTTGCCCTCAGGCCTTTAACAGGGCGGTTGTACGTGCCGCTAGAACCCTCCACCGGTGTGCTCGCAGGTGCTGCACTACCCGGCCCGCGACATGGTGGACAAAGTCGCAGAAGGGAGCGAGTTGCAGAAAGGAGCGCCGGTTCGTTGAAAATCATAGAGATATCTCACCCACAATCAACGTGACGCACAACTATATACAAAGGAACGCATCTTTGTATCGCTAAGGCTCAAAGCTCTTTCACTCTGCGGTAGAAAAGTCGATCAACAGCAGCTGGGAAGAGAGCTGCCGCACAGCTACTTGTGCGCGCCCGAGCTTGATTCCAAAAGTACCGCGTCGAGTGCGCGTTCAATAGCACCCTTCAAGAACAGACTGTCTATGGGAGACTCGATCCCTTGGATACGCGCATGATGATGCGGAAGGAAGAACGCCGACTTTAGCTTCTTCTCCAGAACCGGCCATATCTTCGTAATGGAGCCGGCCAGCATAATACGCTCCGGATTCAGCGTAAGAGCGAGGTTCGATATCCCTAAACTCAAATACTTAACCGTCTCACTTACAGCTGCTAGTGCCTTGGGTGATCCGGCGTTCACCGCATCCAGAAACTCGTCAAACCGCGTCGCAGAGAACTCTGCACGCGGGTTATACCGCTTCAACGTTGCGCTGTCGCAGATATAAAGCTGCAAGCAGCCTCGCTGGCCGCAATTGCAAAGCGGCCCCTTCGGATCGATCACCGTATGTCCAACCTCGCCCGCGTACGCTGCGTCGTAGCCGGAGTAAAGATTGTGGTGAATCACCACACCCGATCCCACGCCAACGTCACCAATCACCAGAAGTACAAAGTCGTTTACACTTTCGTTCTCCTTCTCGCCTGAGCGCAGCACCGCCATCGCCGCCAGTCCGGCGTTATTGGCCATCAGACATGGAATTCCGATTCGCTTCTCGATCATTGCCTCAAGACTCGAACCCGAGTACTTCGGCAGGGCCGGTGTCCAGATCGTAACCGCACCATCCGACACTCGATTCACAATCCCCGGCAGACTCACTACCATCTGGTTTACAGACCGCCGTGTGGCAGGCGTATCGAACCTCTCCGTTACCGTCTTGTACGCCTCCTGTAGCTCGTCCACAAACTTCTCCGGCGTCTTCGGCGTCTCAAATGTGTACGAGCTCTCAACATGCCCATCAAGCGAAGCAAGCGCGACCGTAGTACGTTGGCTGCGCAGGCTCACGCCGAGCACTCCAAACGACCCGCGCTCCAGAGAGATCAGCGTAGGTGTCCGCCCCCGCGCTCCATTCTTCGCGCGCTCTTCGCGCAGAAGCCCGCGGTTCCGCAGATCATCCACGATGATCGAGATATTGCTCCGATGTATTCCCGTATAGCGAGCAAGATCAGCCCGCGAAAGCGGCTGATGCTGCCGAATCAGGTCCAGGACAGCAGCTCGGTTCAGATGCCGAACAGTCTGCGGCTTCGCCGTCACCAGACCATTATGTGGCCATAGTCCATTCGCGCCCTTGCTCTTCATACCGGCAATCATAAACCCAGAAGCGGAGACTGAAACCGCCCTGCTCCTCTTGCAATCCAAAAAAATTGGCTTGCCGACCTTTCCGAACCCTGTTTCAATGTGATTCGCAACTAACTATCGATGTCACGACGTCACGCGCCAGAGTAAATTGGGTATCATAGGCAAGGCCGTTGCCTATCTTTGGCTGCAGCGACTTTGAACCAAATGGGGCCGACTGTGCGTAAGGTGCGGTACGGTATGGTGGGAGGGGGCGAAGGAGCTTTCATTGGGCCTGTTCACCGTACCGCAGCCCAAATTGCCGGGAACTGGGAGCTTGTCGCAGGGGCATTCAGCAGCAACGCAGCGCGGTTACCTATACCTATACAGGGTACCCTATGGGACGGACGTGGAATATTTCCACCGCAGTTCGTAACCGATTCGTCACAGCACAACACTCTAATCTTTCGCGAAGTGGATGGTTGGTTACGACTACTCGGGCGTTCCAACTTCCGACTTGAAGCGGGTAACAAGCTCTACTAGGTTGGCGGAAAAGCAGTATCGAAGTGAGTATCACAAAGAGAGAATCAAAGGAAGGAAGAAGGATGAAATGAAACTTGGACTCTTTACTTCCGTTTACGGCGGCCTGTCGCTGAATGCGATGCTGAGCAAAGTGTCGGCATTCGGCATTGAGCAGCTCGAGCTCGGTTCCGGTGCTTGGCCTGGGAATCCGCATCTGCCCATCGATGATTTGCTGGCGAATAGCTCGTTCGCTCGCGAGTTCCTGAGCAGACTTGCAAATCATGGATGCAGTATTTCTGCCCTTTCATGCCACGGCAATCCCTTGCACCCGGTTCCAGAGATAGCTGCCGAGTACGACGCCGTATTTCGTAAGACGGTGCAGTTGGCGGAAAAACTGAACGTACAGACAGTCGTGACGTTTTCTGGCTGCCCCGGAGACGCGGGTCAAAGCAGAGTTCCGAATTGGGTCACCACGCCGTGGCCACCTGAATTTGCCGAGTTACTTGAGTGGCAGTGGGAGGTGGTGGCGATTCCTTACTGGCGCAACGCCGCACAGTTTGCGGAAAGCCATAGTGTGCGCGTCGCACTGGAGGCTCATCCTGGATTTCTGGTGTACAACGTAGAGACCCTACAGCTACTGCGCTCATCTACGTCGAATGCCATTGGGATCAACTTTGATCCAAGTCACCTTTATTGGCAGGGGGTGCATATTCCCACCGCGATCTCTGCCTTGGGCAACGCTATCTTCCATGTCCACGCAAAAGATGTCGCTATGTGCCGGCACAATCTTGATACGAATGGTGTGCTTGATACAAAGAGCTATCTGCGGGTTAGCGAGCGTTCATGGAACTTTCGCACGATCGGTTTCGGGCATGGCGAGCAGGAGTGGGGGAACACTTTGAGCTCGCTACGGATGGCTGGATATGACGGGGCTATCAGTATTGAGCACGAAGACCCTCTGGCATCAGTCGATGAAGGTGTTTCGATGGCCGTTGATTTGCTTAAACGGATACTCCTGCGCCATCCCGCTGCTGAGACGTGGTGGACTTAGAATTTCATGCAGATAGAGAGTTCGGCAGGAGAGCTTCGTTCTCTGTACTACTAATACGTTTTGGGTGGAACAGCATCAGGAACAGTACCAACACTAAAGCGGACCCAGCGGCAGGCACCATCCAGATAAGGCGCCAGTTGTGGGCTACGCCTCCACTGGCTTGGATACGGAATGCGTCAACAACATATCCCGAAAGATATGAACCGGCGAGCATGCCCAAGCCATAAGTAACGAGAGTGATGAACCCTTGTGCGGCTGCACGCACGCCTTGTGAAACGCTTTTGTCTACGTAAATCTGACCGCTCACAAAGAAAAAATCGTAACAAATGCCGTGAAGGAGGATACCGCCAAAGAGCATCCACATGCGGCCGTCGGGGTTTCCATAGGCGAAGAATGCATAACGAACTACCCATGCCAGCATGCCAGCCGCAAGCATGTACTTGACGCCAAGACGGCGAAAGAACCAAGGAATCGTCAGCATAAACGCGAGTTCCGATCCCTGTCCGAGAGTCATTTTGGCAGCGGCATTTTGAACGTTTAGCTCATTGAGATAGAGATTCGTGAAGGCATAATAGAACTGCAGCGGAACACAGATGAGAAAAGATGCGCAGACGAAGACGCCGAACTCACGTTGCTTCAGCATTCGAAGTACGCCGAGAGGAACCAGGGCTCGCGGTCTGAATGGCTCCTTTTCGAGAGGTGGTGTCGAAGGAAGGGTAAGGGAGTATGCGGCCATGAAGAGGGACCAGATTGCGGCAACGCGAACTGGCGCCGCAGTGGCTTCAATGCCGGCATATCCGATTGCAAGTCCAGAGCATATCCAGCCAACGGTTCCTAGAACCCGAATGCTTGTGAATTGCTCCTGCACATCGTTTAGATGACGGAAGCAAATAACATTTGTCAGCGCTAGTGTGGGCATGTAGGTGATGGAGTATGCCAAAAGTAGCCAGTAGATTGAGCTGAAGTTGGTCTGCTGCGCAGCTACGAGCAATAAAGCTCCACCAATCAGGTGAAGGAAGGCAAGCAACTTTTGGGCGGAAAAAATGCGGTCAGCAATCGCTCCCGTAATCAACGGGGAGAGGATTGCGGCAATAGCTGTTGTTCCCGCGACCAGAGCAATACGCGTGCCGTCAAAGTGTAGCCCTTTGCCAAGCCACGTGCCCAGTGTCACGTACCATGCGCCCCAAATGAAGTACTGAAGAAACATCATTGTGGCGAGGCGATACCGGATCGTCATTCTGGCCATCCTTTCTTGCGGCAAACTAGTTGTGCGAATTAGTTGTGATGCGCATTAAAACAGGCGTTCCAGAGTATTGCAAGGACTTATTCGAGCGAAAAGAAGGTTATGCATCAAATCGAGTATGTTGAACGCTGCGCAATTCCTGACGAAATGCAGAAAGAACTATTTTGAAGGTTTATGATTGCCGGTATGAAGAGTAAGAGTGAAAGCACCATGCGGCCGCAACATCGCATGGTAACTGCAAGACCACAGACTGTGCGGCATCTGAATAGGGCTACGGTGCTCGACCTCATTCGCAAGCACCAGCCGCTTTCACGTGCGGACCTAGCTCGCTACACGGGCATTCATCGCAGCAACATTTCCATCATCGTGGAGGATCTTCAGAGCCGCGGACTATTGCGGGAAGAGCGTGCGAAAAACGGCCGGCGCGGCCGCAGCCCTACGTTCATATCACTTGAGCGCGGCTCGTTCGGAGTGCTCGGCGTGAACCTGCGCAGCCTGCGAACGACTGTTGCGCTGGCCTCGCTGGATCGGCATGTCGAGAGTTCATCTACCTTTGAGACGCCCAAGACGCCCGAAGAATTTGTAATCCTGCTTCAGGAGGCCTGCAAATCTGTCACCCATAGCTTTGATACTCCAGCACGCCTCCGGTCGGTCAGCCAGATGGTTATCAGTCTGCCGGGCATCGTGAATCGCGTACCGAAGGGGCCTACGATCTGGACACCGGCTCTGCCGAAATACTCCGGTTCGAACCTTGAAGCCCTCGTTGAAAAGAGGACCGGCATTCCATGTCTTTTGGCGAATAATGCAGGATTGGCGGCCATGGCAGTCCTGCGCTCCGGAGAGAAGCAAAACGAAGATATGAATGACTTTGTTCTGCTTGTAATTGGCGATGCAGGAGTCGGTTCTGGCGTCGTCATCCAACAAAATCTTTATTCTGGATTTGACGCTGCCTATGCCGGTGAAGTTGGGCATACCGTCATTGATCCGAACGGTCCGTCCTGCAACTGTGGGCGTCGCGGTTGTCTCCAACTTTATATTTGCGACAATGCGACTTGGAAACGTTACAGCCCGAGTGTAGCGTTCTCTGCCGCCAGGTTCGAGGCGTTTCTGGGTGAGGTAAATGCAGGATCGGCAAAGGCCTTGGCTGTGGTCAGTGAAATGGCGAAGTATCTCAGTCTTGGCATCTCCAATATTGTGCTGACTCTCAATCCAGAAAAGATACTTATGGCTGGGGCCATCACGAAAATATGGCCAGTGCTGGAGAGCAAGCTTAAGTCAGCCTTCTTTCTGCCGCACCACCATGCGCTCATCCACTGCGTTGAATCGCCGATCGAGGCACTCTTTCTGAAAGGCGCCATTGAGCGTGCGCTTGATATGGTGCTTCTTGACTCTAGCTCGCGGCCCAAAATAGAAGCCGGTTTCCAAAAACGTCACCCATCGTTCCCCACACCATGACGCCTCTGGCCTGCGTTGTCTCCCCATGTCCCTCGTCACGAAATGCTCCTTTTGTATATAGTTGTGTATCACTTTATATAACGAAGGAGAACATTATGATCGAGATCGGTCGGCGGTCCTTTCTTCAGCTCAGTTTGATGGCGGCTGCTTCAGGCTCAGTGAGGGCTGGCAGGTGGGACACTCTAGCCCCAATCGGAGTACAGCTCTACACCGTTCGCAACGAGGTCATGACCGATCTGCCAGGTACGCTTGCCTCTATTAGGAAGATCGGGTTCACCATGGTGGAAAGCTTTGCGGGCATGCATTCACGTCCTGCGAAGGAACTCCGCTCGATGGTGGAC
Organism: uncultured Acidobacteriaceae bacterium; assembly: GCA_963746625.1. Lineage (GTDB taxonomy): Bacteria > Acidobacteriota > Terriglobia > Terriglobales > Acidobacteriaceae > Edaphobacter. The sequence continues at coordinate 536,820 of CAVVBT010000008.1, read as the reverse complement.
GATGCCGGCCTCAAACTGCCCAGTGCACACTTTGCATATGACACCCTCGAATCCCAACTTGAGTATGCTCATGACCTCGGTCTGAGCTACATGGTTTGTGCCATGCTGCCAAGGCCTATGTGGAATCGCGATGGCTTCAACCAAGCGGCAACTGATCTCAATAAAGTGGGCGCCTTGGCGAAGGCGATGAAGATAAAGCTTTGTTTTCATAACCACAATTTCGAATTTCAGCCTCTTCCCTCCGTCAATAACGATGCCCCAGCAGATCCGCACAATACGGGGCTAAAGATTTTGCTCGACAATACGGATCCTGCGCTTGTCGGGTGGGAGGAAGATTGCTACTGGGTTGCTGAGGGAGGGCAGGATTCGCTCACTGTGCTGCAGAAGAACGAGAACCGGGTTGCGATGCTACATCTGAAGGACCGCAAAGCAGATGCGCTAGTGACCTATGCGCCCGGAAAGCCGGCGCAGTCTTTTACGGAGATTGGTACCGGCACCATCGATTGGGGCCCGATCGTTGGGATCGCTCGAAGTGCCGGAAAACCTATGTTTATTGAACAGGATACGACGGCTATACCAGCTTTAGAGAGCCTGGCACTTAGCTATAAGAACCTCCAAAGGTACTTGGCATGAGATCCATCCTCCGCGACACATGCGGACGAGCGATGAAGACAGCTGCGCTGTTTTTGCTCGGCACAGTTTTTGCGGGTTCATTTGCCAGCGCAGATCCCGTCATTCGATCCGCGCGTCAAAAACCTGATAGATGGACAGAAGGGCCGCGTTGCAGCAGGTACTGTCGGCACCCTTTCTGAACGTGCTGGACATCGATCGCATGAACGCGTTGCACCGGTTGGCTGTGGAGAAATCACGCCTGCATATTCCTCTGGTCTTTGCCTACGACGTTATTCATGGCTTCTATACGGAGTTTCCGGTACCACTGGCGCTATCTGCTAAATGGGTTCCAGATCTTATGTGAGCGCCGGAGTAAAAATAGGCCACAAAACGCAGCGTGAGCGTTGTGTTGTGGCGGTGCAAAGTAGTCCACCGCCGGAATGGAGTTTCATGGTCTGTTGCGGAAGCGACGGGGTCCATGGAATATCGGAGGGATGTTCAAAGGTGGAGATTTACGGGCGTCTACGGCGAGCGGTGCTGGTAGAAGGTCGAAGCCAGCGTGAGATAGCGCGGGAGTTCGGGATCTCGCGCAAGACGATCCAGAAGATTAGCAGGTAAATACTGGCAAGCGTCTTTCGCGAAAAACGAGAGCTATTGACGATTGGTGCCGGCTCCATGTGCCAAATAGCAAACGCCAGCAATTAGCCCAATCATAGAACGAAGAGAGTTGAAGCCCTGCATAAGAAGCAATCGAGCCATGACTGTGTTTGCAGGACAGAATAGGCTTATGCCGGGATTCGCAACGGTCTGCCAGGCCGCGCCCCCCAGCGCCACCAAGAAAATGCCTGCTAGGCAGAGCGGAAATGAATAGAACAGACCGGCCGCTGAGCAGACGCCTCCTCCCATGGTCATCAGGAGCAGGGATGTCACAAGAAAGCGGCGATAGCAAGATGCTGCAAAAAAGATGCTGGGATGCTCACGAATAAGTATGCAGAGAAAAAGCTGAGGTGAACCAAGATCGCGGTCGAATGATGGATCGTGCCGGAGGCATGAAACGGCCACGACGACATCGTCCAGGGGACGCAGGAAACCCGATTCGAGGAAAGTCCTCGCGGGCAGAGCGAGCGAAGAATCGTTAGACGAAGGGCCAATTCCCTCCAAAAGACGAATTGTAATGCAGGCCGAAGATGGCCGGTAACGTTCAAGATGCAACAGTTTAACGCTGTTGTGGCCTGAGATGAGCGCGGCGGGAATGCCAGGAGAGCCAAACGGAATCATTTAAGTCTTGACACAAGACACAAAGCCAAAATATCCTCCGGCCGATACAAATTGCCCATTCCTCCCGTATTGAATTTGATGGATGGTTCGTCCGAGCTAATGAATCTGCGCGTCTCACTTGTAAAGCCTGGAGCCGGACGTTATCAGCCAGGAGATTGGATGCGTTCAACGCACTGAACAATGTCAACCTTGGTCTGCCAGTCGCAGTACTTACAACGCTAAATACAAACGCCGCTAAAGGTGCAAACCACATTATTTCTTCAGTTCGCACTAAAACTCATTTTCTGACAACCGAGCTCATTCAAACAAAAGGAGAAACGATGAAAAGCATTGGCAGCAAACTATCTGTAGTTGCAACGCTCTTATTCCTTGTGGGGCTGTTCGCATCGACTGGCCCCCTTTCCGCCACCGCATCGGCTCAGGTGAGCGGGACTCAGGTCACCTGGTTGATCGGCGAAAAGGCCATCCCATCGATGCAAACGCGGACATGGCATGGCGTTACAACGTTGTCCGTTTTGGCAAGTCTGCCGGCCCCAATCATCATCCTCACAGCACAGCCCGATGACAATGGCATCATGAACGAGTGTGCGACGGGCCACCCTACGGTTTACGAGACGGGCGCTCCTGCCGGACAATGGGGTTTTAGTAAGGTCCACTATATGTATCGCTACACGGCCGAGTGCCAACTGGCAATAGATCTGGCTGCTACGAAGGTTGGCCCTGACGCCCATGGAGCGATTCCGGGATGGGTCGATTGGATCATGTACGACAATGAAATATGCACGCTTCCGGGAACACCAATCAATGAGCAGGAGGCTCCGCCAACGTATTATTTGTTGGCTGCCGGTCTCGCCCACGCGAACAATCTCAAGTTCATGGCCACCGCAGGTCTTCATAAGGCGCCATCGGGGACTACGAGTCAATGTACTAGCGGCTCAACTAACGATGCGAGTGATATCTGGCCGACCGCCGCGGCTACGCCATATCCCAGCACGGGATGGGACGCTGTGGACTTCCAATTGCAGACGGGAATTGCCGACGCGACGACAATGCTCAGCGGTGAGCAGACCCAAGCCAGCAACCTCGAAGGCATGACTCTCGCCTCCGGCTTCTTTGAAGTAGAGGGTATTGGAGATCTGGGCCACTATTATATTGCTGACAATGACACTAAATATTTTGGGCCAATCGACAGAGGCACCCAAGAGGTGGCGATCCAATCGTTTCTCACCAGTGCGGTCAACCAAACGGGTGGGCTTGGAGTTGGCGCTTTCTGGGGCAACTATGGAGCGCATCCTCAGGCGATGGAAGGAGCTGGCAACTGTACGGATCCCACATCAGGGGTATGCCCCATGCCGGATATGTATGATCAATACGCCGACATCATCGTCGACACCTATCTGTCAATGTGGGCCACCCCAACCGGAACGTACCCGCAATCGCCATTTTAGCTAGCCAAGATTCTGGTAAGTTCCTCATGCAATTTCGCACGGAGGTATTCAACGTAGTTTTGTCACCCATCCTTTCGGCCATTTTTGAAAGGATGGGTGCCCTTTCTGCCTCTGGCAGAATGTTGAAGGTGCGGCCTTCTGCACGAGACACGTTCAAAGACGCCTGACACGGCCGGAAGCATACCGACGCAGCTCCAATAGCGCCTCTAAAACGAGATTATGTCATGAGGTTTCGATCGTGCTGCACCCTATGCATGGCCTTGTTTGCAACAGCACAGCTACGCGGTGGAGTCGTACAGGGAGGAAAGTTTCCACCCCCATACAAAGCATTCGATCAGCAATCGCCTGATGTATGTCGGAATGTCCGTACGGGATGAAGCGGCCGAACGCTATTTTTACTTCGACATCTTTGACTTTCGGCTTTATTGGGCAGGATGGAACACGTGTGTCATGGGCGGAGTAAAGGGAGCCAGCGCGCCGGAGTAAAAGTACTCCAGCAGCGGTGCAGGAATGGAATGGCCGGCGTCTTTTGTGCCAGTTGAGATGAGACAAACTGGAATGAGAGGAACTGGCTATGGGACGAGGGAAGAAGCATACGGCGGAGCAGATCGTGAATCTGTTGCGACAGGTTGAAGTGGGTGTTGCGAACGGGAAGACGTTACCGCAGGCCTGCAAGGAAGCTGAGATGGTCGAGCAGACCTATTACCGTTGGCGCAAGGAGTACGGCGGGTTGAAGGTGGATCAGGCTCGACGGTTGAAGGATCTGGAGCAGGAGAACGCGAAGCTGAAGCGGTTGGTATCGGAGTTGAACCTGGAGAAGCTGGTGTTGAAGGACATCGCCTCGGGAAACTTCTAAGCCCTGAACGACGGCGCTGTGCGGTGAGCCAGCCCTCTTCATGCCTGGGACAGACAGTTCATATTCCTGATCGAAATCGCGATGATGTCAAGATCGATAGCTCCCTCATATCACCCGATAACCAAGAAGTATTGGACAGAGCCTCCAGCTTAGCCCAGGCTACATGCACACGCTTAACCCGACAGATAGAAAAAGGTGAAACGCCAGAACAAGTCAGATTCCCGCGAGCCCCATAAAAACGAGAGCCGTAAAGCCAAGGTGATTCAGCCAGGAGAGTGTCCGATGCCCTCGGATCAGATCAATGACTTGATGACATTGCGTGAAGTAGCCTGTAGGCTGCGTTGTTCTAAAGCGCAGGCGGGCAGGATCATTGCAGGTCACGTACAAGGATGTTCCTCGCTTCCCTCGGTTTGCCTTGGCAGGCGTAAGCTTGTGCGTCGCGACACACTGGAGATGTGGATTGAAGCAAACGAACACGGCGTAAACAGCGATAGAATAGATCCATCGCCAGTACGAGATGTCGGGTCTTCGCGCATAGAGAGGAAATATGCGTAAAGCTCGGTATCAAAAGGGATCGGTCAAGAAACAGCGTGGCCGATGGATCGGTATGTGGTGGGAAGGCAAAGGCCGTAGAAGTCGAGCGCTGGGCTTGGTCAAAGACATGACCAAATCGGAAGCTCGGCGAAAGGTCGATGCTATTGTCACCGAAGTCAACGCAAGACAGGATGCCAACCGTGCGTGGTTATTCGGGGAATTTGTGAGGGATTCTTACTTTCCCTTTTACGCCCGCAAATGGAAGGCTTCAACCAAAGTAACGAACGATAACCGTATTCTTGTGCACTTGATCTCCGAATTCGATTTGAATCCGTTGAAAGCAATTCAGCGCGATGCGCTGCAGGCGGTTCTTGAATAGGAAGGCGGCAGGGGGCCTTTCCTACTCGATCGTCGACCATCTGCGCTGGGATATGAAACAGGTTTTCGACATGGCTTTAGCGGAAGGATTGGTAGACAGAAATCCGGCGCTACTTATTTGGACGCCACGGGATGCCGCGAAACCTGTGCGGCGTGCCATGACGATACCTGAGGTAAAAGAGTGCTTTAACGTTCTTGGACATCGCGAACGTCTGATTGCAAAACTTGCTGTGATTGCAGGGATGCGTCCGGGAGAGATCTTCGCCCTTACGTGGGGAAGGCTCAACTCGACCTCCGCGGAGATTCGCCAGCGGGTTTATCGGGGAATAGTCGATACGCCGAAGACCGATCAATCTGTCCGGAAAGCGGCCTTGCCGGCAGGGCTGCTCAGAGAGATTGAGCTCTGGCGGGAATTTGCCGTTTCCACCGCGGACGACGCCTGGGTATTCCCGTCCGAGAACAAGACTCCCCTCTTCAAAGAGAACTGCTGGCGCCGGCATATATTACCGAAGCTGGAGCAGGCTGGTCTGGCGTGGGTCAATTTTCAGGTCATGCGGCGGACGCATGCGACGTTAATGAAGGGACTCGGAATAGATGGAAAACTCGTTGCTGATCAACTTGGCCACGGGCTCGATGTTAGCCAGAACGTTTACACGCAGTCGCCGGTGGAACACCGCCTGCCCGCAGTGAATGAGCTGGAGAAAAGCCTGCAAATCAGTGATCGGAGCACAAATGGAGCACATGGTTTAAAGGTCTTGATGTAAACGGCTGAAAACGCTGGAGCGGGAGACCGGGATCGAACCGGCGACATTCAGCTTGGGAAGCTGACGTTCTGCCACTGAACTACTCCCGCCAGTTTGTTAATCAAGAACCTGTCTATTCACTATTCCATTATTATCCATCTTCCTGGAGTTGCACACCGAAACGGTCTCAAGCTGCTCGTTTCAGTCAATGGATAAGAGATGGATGTTAAGCACGACCGTCAAAGTGAACCTGAAAAAAGTATACCAATGCGGATAGCAAATGGCGATTCGTGCAAGTTCTCACCCTCAGGTTTGGCAATACCGTAGATAACACAGGGATCCCGTCTATACTGCTCTAAACACTACATCCTCCCAACGGGGAATTATGGGAATCGGGCTCGCGGTAATTGTGGTTTTGTGTGTCTTGGTGGCAGCGGTAATTTACATCTTCTTCTTCTCAGACAAGAACATGAGTGGAACCGAGTTCGAGCGATGCGCTCGCTGTCGCAACGTCGGGCTCAGAGAGAAGATGGTCAACTTCGGCGGCAATCATTTCTGTACGGAGGAGGAGGCAGCGGACCATTGGGCGGATGCTCAGTGGTGAGCGACGCCCCCGAGCTTCTATTGACGCTCCTGGCGGCAAAGGCCCCCGAGGTCGAAAGATCCGAATTCACGACATCGTAGAGTTGCAGTTGTTCCTTGGGACGCTGATGCTGGCTTCGAAGAAGAATGTCTTCTCAGGGCAGCACAACAAACTCGGCATTCGTCTGCCCGCACATCCCGTAAATTGCTCCGGACATACATGCGCCCGCGGAATACTTGTAACATCCCGGCGTCTTGGCCACGACGGAGATGGCGCGGTCGGTGCCCCCAATGATGGCACCCGCAGGCACGAAGGGCGATGAAGTGCCAACATCGACGACGAAACCTATGTCTTTGCCTGTGCTCTTCCATTGAACCGTCGTTCCAGCCTTCACGCAGAAGAGCGAATTGCTCTTAGCGTTTGGAACGCCGGGGGTGGCGGAAGCTGCACTGGCAGTCCGCTTCACGTCGACGGTACAAGGGCTGGAAGCCGAACCACAGGCGTTGGCAGCATTGCACAGTTGTGCGGGATTTGCCTCGGAGCAAGCGTACTTACTGCTCTTTGACTGGGCAGGTGCGTAGCTGGACAAGACAATCAACGGCAATACCAGCAATGGGCACTTAGAAACAAAGCGTCGATACAGAGTCATAGTTCGCCTCACACAGTGCGTTCCGCACCGCCTAAACAGCGGTGGCTTTGGTGATTTTAATGACAGGCCCCTTTGTTTACGACGGACTTCAAATGGTGGAGCTAGTTGACGCCCGCCGTTCCAGCCCAATCGAGGACATCGGAGAGCCGCCAGGGGTTCTGATTCAGGTCCAGCTGCAATTGGCCCTCTTTATCGAGGATCAACTGCGCCGCTGGGTAGAGAGACCCGACGCTCTTGCTCTTATCCTGATCGTTGAGCTCGAAGACTCCAGCCGTCAGGTTGAAGGACTGCGATTGGGTGTCGAAGTAGGCTTCGCCAAAGCGGATCTGGCGATTGGTAACGAATACGATCTTGCGACCGGTTGGCGTTGGAGTCATCTTAATGTAGGAGCAGTCGTATCCAAGCGTGCCGGTGATTTCGACGTGGCCCACGGCCTTCATCCTCGACAGCGCGTTGGCCAGGCCTTGGTTCTGGCCCTTCTCGAACGCCTGAACCAGAGTGACTCTATCGGCGGGCGTCGAGAACTCGTAGATGTTCAACGTCACGCCGATGCTCGCTCCCATTTGTGTTCCCGTCCCCCAGGCTTGGGCCTCGAGGGTTTCGTATTTGTCACGGGCTAATCCGGGATGAGCCGCGACCATGACGATACCTAAGACTAGAAGGCTCTTCAATGTGACCCTAAGCGCTTTCGAATAGGTTGACATATCTCTTTCTCCGGTAGCCGCAGTTTGGATAGCGGTACTACAGCTTCAGGTCGAGTCTACGTCGGTAATCATGGAACCTAGAATTAGCAAAACTACCTGTTTTTTAGAAAATTTGCGCTAGAGCTGGCCAGGGATACTTGGCGAAAGGATCTGAACAGAGCTTGGCTTTGGCCAGCGGCTGTTTTATGCTCGCCGGAACACCACAACCCAGTAAACACTGATGGCCAGCAGGATAAACGCAATCCCAACGACTGCCATTCTTGGAGCGAATGCCTTGAATCTTTGTGACAGGGCCGTCAACAACAAGACCGTTGCGAGAAAAACAGTGATTCTTACATAGTTATCGGCATTTTCGCGTGTCTCTACGCCTTGATTGAAGTAGGCAGTTGCCTGCTCAGACAGTTTGGCGGACTGAAAAGAATGTGAGTTTATGTACTCGGGCATGAAGATTGGTCCGGCCGGGGCCGAAGGATTATTGAATGGATCAAGTTTCTGCCAGACCGCAAAGGCGGCAGCGTATTCGGGCCGAAAGCGCCGCTCAAACAGCTCGGCCAGTTTCATGTTGTTCGCCGATCTGGCGGCAAGCCAACTGTTAAAGGTCACAATGTCATAGAGACGGTCTTGACCTGCCAGCGTCAGATATTCCTGGGCCCTTACCGAGGTTCGTGTCGCAAGCGCATAGTCCGCAGCTGAGAGAGCTTCCCACTTCGCCGCCTGATATCCGCTCCAGGCCGTAAGAACAGCGACTGCGGCGAGCACGACAGCCTCCAGAATCTCAACCCATCTGCCTCGCCTATCCGTGGGTTCGAGATGGTGATGGCTCTGTTCGTGGATTTTATGAGCTAACTCGATGTTGGAGGTAACTTCGTCCATTGATCCCTACCATCCGCTATGCGCGTGATCTTCCAGGCTGGAGCCTAAGCGCCCTTTATTACTCCCGCGAAAAGTACATGTTCAATATCAGCCCTATGCCATTTAGTTGGCTATTGGGTTTCTTACCGGTATTGTTCTGGTGTTCATAGTAGGGATCGAGCTCAAAATGCTTCTTGATCGGAAACAAACAGCCTACATAGATTTCGGTGGTGCTCCACTTTTGATACTGACTTTCGTAATACACCTCAACGCTGGCGTAGGGCGAAGGGTGATACGAACGTATTGTCACTGATTTTTGAATTTCCAACCTATTGCGATAGCGCCACTTGAATTTTCCGTCACTCCAATCAAGATCGGAACGATTTCTGTCGGATAGGAGCAACGCGAATTTCGCCGCGGAAATGTGAGGTTGCCTCCAGCACCAGGCGATTTGTCGAAGGCGCACCTGTCAGGTAGCGGTATCCAGCAGATATGACCAAGGGCCGCGACTTCGCATCGTCCAGATCGAAACTGGTAATTCTCTTCAATCTGACCAGGGGCTTTGTGTAAAGATCCAGGCTAGGACCTATCGCGAGCTGAGTAGATTCCCCACCGTCTCTTGTATCCTTCGCCTGGCCCGAGAGCCGTACATTTTCAGTTAGCTTGTAGTACACGTCCATTTCCGGCAAGAATTGTGTTTCCTGCGCGGCCGCGAACCCGCAGGATAGAGTCAGGAAGCCTAACGCCAGCCAAAAAATTCGAAGAGCCATAGTAATCTGGGGCTGGCGAGAGAGCACGGCAGAGATTGGCATATCGATCCGCCGGCTCCTCAATGAAGATCATGAGCTAGTTTGCTTCTACGCCAGCTGACAAGACGATTGATAGGCCCGCGCACGATAAGGTAAGGCAAAACCGCCAGGAGGAGTGCAACGACCAGCGTTTCACCTGGGTACCACCAGTGGTTGACCTTGATCTGATAGATGACATCGAGGACGACCGCCAGGATAAAAATCTTTCCGAACCGTTTCCAGCCAAGTATCATTAGCTCCCGTCGCCTCTCCGGTTTTTTGACGATGTCCCAGAAATAAGGCGCCCTTCCCATTTTGGCGTCCTTTATCCCATCAATCACCGCAAAGATGATAGCCATTGTCGGCTGGAAGATGAATCGAAAATGAAGCGGACCATCTAACCGGGGAAGGAAACTTCCGAAAAATCTGCTCAAGAAATCCATGGGTTTAGTCCTTTCTTCTTTCTGCAACCTGCCATGGCCAGCAGCCTTCGATTTCTACTGCAATTGACCAACTCAAAAGTGTTCGCACGACAATTAGCAGGCCGAGGGAAACTATCTTTTCTCTGGTCGGCTCGACTGTTACCGTACTGATGACATCCGCGGCAACAAGAAATTCGAGTCCAAGCTGTAACGCCTTTCCAATAGTGATCTTCAGACGGTCATAGGTATCTGTTCTTTTCCGCTTATAGTGTGCCAATGCCCTGAATCCTGCATAGACAAAACCGATTGCAATTACTGCGACGCCGATAAACTCAAGCGCGTGAGCGGTGAGATCTATGATTCGGATGGGTATATTACTGTCCATAGATCTTTTATTTAGACAAATTCGAAGACCCCGCGACCAAGCGGGATACCGACGACAAGCTTTGGGTCGAGTCGAACACCACCTGATCGTGCCACCACAAACGCTCGAAGAAAGTACGAGCTACCTCCTGATGAGATTGTTCCTGCATGGAAAGAGTTCGACTTAGAATGTCCGCAATCGTACTGTGTCCGTCTATAGCATCAAACAAGACCTTTTCTGTTGAATTGACTGCCATATAGATATCTGTGTAGCTGTGGTTGCGGTTTATCAAAACAGCCGCGGCCCCGGTAGGCAGCCGTGCCTGAACGCAAACGGTGTCAGACATTCGGATAGGCACGTAGCGTAGCCACGCATCTCCGGTGAAACAAACGCCGCGATCGCTGTCGGGCGCATCGTTCCTATAGACAATGGCGCTGTGCCGAACCATTGTGCCGCGAAATAACTCAACAGCGGCATACTGATCCTCTAAAGGAAGCCCGGCGATCCGAGAAGTCTGCGGGATCTGCGCCATCACTCCACAGCAAGGGACGTACGGCGCTTGTTTTACCCAGCGACCAAAGGTTAGTTTCCCTCTTTCGATGAAGTCGAATAACTGCGGCACAGAATACGAGCGGTCCTGAGGATGAAGGAGCGCGTCGGCGAGTGCCGCCTCGTGTTGGAAGTCCGGCGCCTCGCGCAAAATATGTCCGAGAGGATGGCCGGGAGGCAATGCCTGGAGTGCCGCGCTAAGATCCCGGATTCCTTCATCGGTCGCACCAACTCCGATGCGTCTGCAAAACTCCTGCAGCATATAGATGCCAGTGCGCCCATAAGGCGCGTACACCATTAGGTGCATTGCACCATCAGGCCTGAGCACGTCGTGCAGAGCCGCAAGCCCCGCATCGGGATCCGGGAGGTGATGGAGAACCCCGGTAGAAACAATCTGGTCGAAGCTCATCCCCAATTGATTGACCTGCTCGATGGCAAGCTGGTGGACCTCGAGATTGTTCAGGTTGTATTTGCGCTTGAGCTCTTCCGTGCATTGCACGCTTGTAGCACTGAGGTCGATGCCGGTTACCTGAGCTTTGGGCCAACGTAAAGCATGCTTTGCCGCTTGAGAAGTCCCGCAGCCTGCGATGAGAATGGAATGGTCTTCCCTGTATGGCCTGTCCGGCCAGAAAAGATGATGATCCGCGCGGCGCTTGAGCGGGTCGTCCCAAAGTCGACTGTATTGTTCAAGACTCTCGACCGGGCGAGGATATGGATAGCGGTCGTAAAAGCTTTTGACCTCGTCGGCGATATCCATTAATGGCGAAGGTAATTCAGCTAGTTGGCTCATCGCAAGTGTGCCGCATTCCCATAGATCCCGCGGCAGATCGCTGTCTGCCAGTACCTATCCACCTGCGCTGGTGTATTTGCTTATCTAGGGTAAATTCCTGTCGAAAGGGAGGTCTTGTCGGACCTCCCTTTCGACAGGTTTCTAGTTACTTCGTTGTTGCGGGTTGTGGCTGCTTCGCAGCAGCGGCAGCTTTCGCCTTCTGTGCGGCGTATGCGGCCTCCGCTGGTCCCAAGGACGCCATCACCGTATCGAGGTTGAATGAGGCTGCCTTCTGGCGCGGCGGGTACTTGATGTAGTTCTCGATCTGGCTCGCCACGAGTGCCTGAGCCAGGTAGAGCATTGGGACGTGATTGATACACCAATCCCAGTACACGTTGGAGTTGAAGTCGGCGCGCTCGAACGGATCGCGACGAAGGTTGTATATATGCGGAAGCCGCAACTTCACAAAGGGCTCCGCCCAGACATTGGTTGAATTTGCCTCCTGCAGTTGGAAGGCCATCTTGTAGTCGCCATGCCGAATCGCCATCACTCCGCCGTCATCGCTGACGTAGAAGAAGTGGTCTCTTGGGCTCTCCTTCACCTGCCCAGTGAGGTACGGCAGCTGTTAATGCCGTCGATACAGACATTGAACGTCTTATCCCCGGCCTTGTAGCCGTCGAGGAGCTTCTGGTTGATGTCTGGGTCGCCAGCCGCAGCCACCAAGGTCGGCAGCATGTCCTGGTGACATACGATTCCGTTCAGCACTGTACCTGCCTTGATCTTGCCAGGCCAACGGAGGAAGGCAGGAACGCGCCAGCCGCCCTCCCAGTTGGTGTCCTTCTGGCCGCGGAACGGAGTGTTGGCGCCATCCGGCCAGGTATCGTTCTCCGGGCCGTTATCGGTGGAGTACATGACGATGGTGTTATCCGCAATGCCCAATTCGTCGACCTTGTGCGAGAATCTCGCCGATTTGCTCGTCGTGGACGACCATGCGATCGCTGTAGTCATCCTGACCGCTCTTGCCGCGGTTCTTGTCGGCGAGGTGAGTCCGGAAGTGCATGGCCGTCGAGTTGTACCAGAGGAAGAAGGGCTTATCCGCTTTGACCTGTTTCTCCATCCAACCGATAGCTGAGGCCGTGATCTCCTCATCGACAGTCTCCATGCGCTTCTTGGTAAGAGGGCCTGTGTCTTTAATGGTCTGCTTGCCTACTCGGCCCCAGCGGGGATCTGTGGTTGGATCATCCTTGTCAGTCGCGATGCAGTGCAGCACGCCTCTGGGCCCGAATTTTGCCAGGAATGCCGGGTCCTTGGGATAATCCGGCAACTCCGGCTCTTCTTCGGCGTTCAGGTGATAGAGATTGCCGAAGAATTCGTCAAATCCGTGCACGGTTGGCAGATATTCATTGCGGTCGCCGAGATGGTTCTTGCCGAACTGACCGGTAGCATAGCCGAGCGGCTTGAGCATTTCAGCGATGGTCGGGTCTTCGGGCTGAAGGCCGACGTGTGGCGCCGGGCATGCCGACCTTGGTCAGGCCTGTACGGAGCGGGTTCTGGCCACAGATGAAGGCTGCACGTCCAGCGGTACAACTCTGCTGGCCGTAGTAGTCGGTGAAGGAGACGCCTTCGTTGGCGACGCGGTCGATGTTCGGCGTTCGATAGCCCATCATGCCGTGGCTGAAGTGACTGATGTTCCAAATGCCGATATCGTCGCCCCAGAGGATTAGGATATTTGGTTGCTTTGTAGCCATGGTTTTATTCCTTCCTTTATGAGTTCGGTTCAGTGAGGTAGTTGCCGGCCGTGGCCGGAAAAATTGACCGTTGCGGGGCTGTCTTCGCGAGCATGAAGGCATTCGGACTTCTATCTATCCAAAGTCCGGGGCCTTGCGCAAAACTATCTTTGTCTCTCTGGAGTGAGCTGAATGAATACCGCGATTTCGCTTTTGCAGCACACTCAAAAAATCTCCTTTCACATCGGCGTGCGGAAAGTCACTCAAGGTTTGGGAGGTGGCGCCGGCTTTGGAATTTTCAACGTCCATGCGAGGCCGTACACAAACGTGTTTCCAACAAAGGCAGAGTAGGCGGTGTACTCGTGCTCGCCTTTGAAGTAGAAACTCAGATTCTTCATCGGGGAGAATGTACGTGCGCCTGTCCACCGATGGCGTGTACCGAGTAATAGGGGAGCGAGCTGGCTGGGATGGTCAAACCGGTCGACCCAATCGGCACGGTGCCGCCGTTTGCGGTTACCTGCCACTGGTCGTAGCCGATCAGGCCAAGCTGCAAGAGTTGGCTGAAATTCTTTTTTATGGGGAGAACCTGCCCAAGGCCCCACTCCATGGTGAAGGCCTGCCCCGGTGTCTTTTGGGTGTTGTTGGTGCCCTGCCTGGCTCCGTGAACCTCCCAGTCGGTAAACAGGTTCGCGCTGGTCCCTTTGTTCTTGGTGATGTAGTAAGTTATTCCGTCTATCAGGTGATTGCCGAAATATCCTGTCCCGACGTTATTCGTGGCGCCGGGAGTATAACGCCCCGTTGGAGCCATTATTGCTTCAGCTACCTGGATGTCCGCTCGCTTCAGATGCCAGCCCAGAGCGAACGGCTCGATAAAGGTATCGGCAAGCCCACCCCCACCCCCGACGGCGGTCAGATTCGGGACCCCCGGATTCTGGATCGCAAGGTCCGCATCGAGAGAGCCCGTCGCCGGTGTAATCGCAAATTCGAAGCCCATGTTCCCACCGAGAACCTTTGGGCTTGCCACGTAATAGAACAGATTTTCAACTGCCCAGACGTTGTAGCTGCCCGTGACAGGGATACCACTACCGCTTGCGTTATTGAATGTGCTGGAACGATAGTTAACAGAGATGTTTACGTAGCTAAACCCGGGAGACGGTAAAATCCCCGCATTGAGCCCGACCTGGCCAGGCAACCATTGTGGCTTCTGTTGACCATGCAAGGCTACAGCACAACTCAAGAAGAAAAGTATTAGAACGACACCTGCAAAGCGATTGTTTCGGAACATGGGCACTCGCCTTCCTCATCAGAAAATTCTCAAGATGCAATTCGACAGGCAGGCCCGGCCTGCGACTCGTTGTCCTGCTTCCGATCAAGACCTTCGTCGACCTGGAGCACTCTCGCTCGGAACACCAGCGCGCAATCGAGCTGTCATACATGAGTTGCTTCACGCGCTGCGAAACGGGGTTCACCCCACTGAAAAAGAGAAATAAACTCGATGTCTCCGTGACGGAAGCGGACTCCCGACCGCTTCCGCACGGAGTTAATTACACGGCTAGTCTGGCACCTGCAACTCGATTGGCATAACTGTAGTTTTGCTAGTAATCCGACATAAAGAATGCAAGATGTGCTTCGGCCCTGGCGTCGGGCCACGAAAAACGGAGGAGCTTTTTCAAACACAAAATCAGCCGGCATCCGGCATCTGTTCTCCGACGGATCCTCGAGACCAATCAGTAAGTTATTTCTGCGAAATGTCCAGTGGGATATCGGATTTCGCAAGCGGAGGTGGTACATGCTGGCATTCTTCAAGAACCGCTGCGGGAATAAATCGTTTGAGGAATTTTATGCTTAGGCCGATCACCAGCACATCATCCAGTTGGCCAATGATTGGGATGAAATTCGGGATAAGTTGAATCGGACTCGCGACATAGAGAGCCGCGCACCCGCAGACAAGTTTGGCATACCATGGAACTCCAGGGTGAACTAACGCACGTAGCATCACGCGATACTGCCCAAACAGGTGGGCGGCTCGAGCCTTCAGAGTTCTCGGCTAGGCTCTGGCGCTCTCGTATCTGCTCCTGACGAGTTTGCACACAAACTTCCATTTTTTATCGACCCGCCTGTCTCGACCTTTGCGTATCAAGTTCTTTGATGCCCCATGGCTATCTCCGTCGTTATTGCGACGTTTTCATTTCTTCCCGAGCTACATTTCTTCAAAAAGCTCGCTCGGCCTCTCCTCTAACGTAGCGTTAGAACTACACGGAGAGAACTGGCAAAACTAACAGCGAGTAAAAGGAGATTGCCCAACGATCCCGCAAATTTTAACCGTGAGTTGCATGTTTTGACAGTTTGACATCATGCGGGTCGCCGAGTATAAATCAGACCTCACTATCGTTATGTCACCTTGGCCCTGGGAGTTCAACTTCAGGAGGTCACTATGAGAGAACAGCGACCGGCGGCGCGCATTCTGATTGCTGATGATCACCAACTTATGGCCGATGCATGCAAGAATCTTCTCGAACCGGAGTTCTCGGTAGTCGGCATTGTCACGGATGGACGCCATCTGGCTGATGCCGTAGCGGCATCTAAGCCCGACATTATCCTCCTCGATATCTACATGCCGCGCTTGAACGGTCTAGATGCCGGGCGAGCAGGTTAAAAAGAAAAATCCCAGAATCAAGTTGATCTTTCTAACGATGACGTTGGCTGCAGATGTGGCAGCTGAAGCATTCCGTCGAGGCGCGTCCGGGTATGTTCTCAAACAGTCGGCCGGCACTGAACTCTTGCTCGCCGTCCGGAAGGTCAATCGGGGCGAATCATATCTTTCGCCGCTCGTTGCGAAAGAAACAGTGACATTTCTCCTCAATAAGGGCGAACACTTCACCGAGGAAAAGCGGATCACGCGAAGACAGAGTGAAATTTTGCAACTACTCGCCGAAGGCTTGTCGATGAAGCAAATAGCAGATGTGATCGACGTCAAACCAGGTACTGTCGCCTTTCACAAGTACCGAATGATGGAGACACTCAACATCAATACCAATGCAGAACTCCTGGGATACGCACTCAGGCATCAGATGATTGCTTCGTAGTTGCGCTCCTTCGCGGTTCTCCTTGCCAGAATCTGAAAACGGAAACCTATGCCTCCTTCATGCGAGGAGTTTTAGGCATAGATTTTCCCAGCCTTAAGTGATTGCCCGAATAACATTTGGGCCGCCAACATGTGAATGCGCAGTCGTGTGTCCACCAGCCCCATTGTGCGCCTGAGTGCTGCCAATTTTGGCGGGATACTGATAGATTTGACAGTTACGGTATCGAACGGAAGCTTGGACAATCAGACGACATCCTGATTCGGGCATGAGGGCGTTTCCATTTCGAGCCCAATCGAAATTTACCCGCTCTTACCGCCTTAGTGCTCACAAACGAAGCTCGATATCGTTCGTGACAGGCACGTCCGAATGCGGTGCAAATTCAGAGAGGTACCATGAAGAGCCGAGCCATCCGGTCAATGCTTGTTCTTTGCCTCCTAAGTGCAGGCAGCTCTGCACAATCTCAAGAACCTTCCAGACAGGACCAAACGTCGCACCCAAAGCTTGGCCTTGTCCTCGAGGGAGGCGGCGCGCTGGGTCTCGCCCATATCGGTGTCATAACGTGGATGGAGGAGCATCGCATTCCCGTTAGCTATGTCGCGGGAACCAGCATGGGAGGATTGGTCGGAGGAATATACGCGACTGGCCGATCCCCCGCCGAGGTCAGGGAACTCATCAACGGGATCGATTGGGACCAGGTGCTGAGCGGAGTGACGCCATTTCGGGACCTGTCCTTTCGACGCAAGCAAGACGCTCACGACTTCCCAGGCCAACTTGAATTTGGTTTGCGCGATGGGTTGCAGTTTCCTTCAGGGTTCAACACAGGTCAGGGAGTCAATCTGGTTCTCGATCATGTTGCGCTTCCTTATTCCGAAATTCGCTAGCTTCAACGATCTCCCGATACCGTTTGCCTGTGTGGCCACCGATCTTGTCTCCGGCAAGCGGCATGTCTTCCGCGATGGCTCCCTTTCACTGGCCATGAGATCGACCATGTCGTTACCGGGAATCTTCACGCCAGTCCGATCTGGAAATCACCTCTACGCAGATGGATTTCTGCTCGACAATCTTCCTGTAGACGTCGGCAAAGAGATGGGATCTGAAGTAACACTTGCAATCCACCTGGAGACTGCCCCGATGGATCCAAAGACAAACCTGTCAAGTTTCGGTGTATTGGGGCAATCCATCTCCGTCATGTCCGCTGTGAACGAACTTCGTTCGATGGAGCAGGCGGACATCCTTGTGACGGTTCCGCTCCTGAAATATACCTCTCTCGACTACAACAAGGCCGACGCCATCATCAAGGCCGGATATGACGCAGCCGCCGCCAAAGCCTCCGTGTTATCGGCCTTTTCAGTGAGCGAGGCCGAATGGGAAGATTATCTCGCCAAGCGAAATGCCCGGCGAAGGACGGCCCCTGTACCACAGTTTGTGCAGGTCACCGGCACTTCGCCTGAGATGGCAAAGGCGATGGAGAAGCAAATGGCGGACCTCGTGGGGAAGCCCGTCGATTCGAAGACAAATTGATCGAGCACATGATGACCATCGTCGGCATGGGCCGGTTCGCCACCTCTACCTACTCGATGGTGGAGAAGAATGGCGAACAGGGTCTGCAGGTTCAGGCTGAACAAAAGTCTTACGCACCCCCCATCGTACGTCCTCTCATTGTGATTGATGGTTCGGAATACAACAATGTCCTCTTCAGCATTGGAGCCAGAATCACATTTATGGATGTAGGAAGCTATCGGTCGGAGTTGCGCAACGACATCATTCTCGGATCGCAATATCTATTGACCAGCGAGTATTACCACCCATTTACAACGACCAGCAACTGGTTCATTGCGCCCAGAGTGGGATTCAACAGCCAACAATTCAACATCTACTCCAGTAACACTCTGCTGGCCAGTTACCGTATACGCACGGCGCTTGGCGGCCTCGATACCGGATACGCGTTCGGAAGAACCGGCGAATTTCGACTGGGGTACGAAGGTGGCTATGAAAAGGCCTCTCCAGAGATCGGCAATGTACCACAACTCCCGACGACCTCTGGAGCGACCGGCGATGCCAGGATCCAATACCAGCTGAATACACTCGACGACCCCGTTATTCCTCGCTCTGGCGTCAGCCTGTTGATGTACACCAAGGGGTTTAACACGAATCCTGCGGCACCGGGACCCTTCCCGCTGTCTGAGATACAGGCTGAAGCTTTCTTCCGCTTGAATGCGCCGTCATCCATTTATGTGGCCGCGTTTGGCGGCAGCAGCTACGGTTACAAAACCGGAATACCGACATTCTCCCTCGGTGGTTCGCGACAGTTGGTTGCGTGGGGCAAAATGAATTGCTTACCGACCAATATTTTCTGGGGCAACTGGGCTACATTCGGGAGTTGGCGAAACTGCCACCGTTTTTGGGAAGTTCGGTTAACTTTCTCGGGATATTTGAGCTGGGAAAGACATACAAGCTTCCAAACGCCCCAAGCCCGCCAAATCTCCCAGTGGATGTTGCAGCTGGGCTTCTCGTGAACACGATATTTGGTCCGGTTTTGATCGCCGGCACGGTCGGTGACTATGGCCATGCGCGTTTCTATTTCCAGGTTGGGCACGTCTTCTAGACAATTTGGCCAGGCACTGCGAGGTTCACGGGTGGTCTTGGTTATGATCCGCTGATTTGTAAAGTTGTTGTGGAGCATTGGAAGCGAATTGACCGCCGCTGCAAACAATGTCGATTGCCTTTGTAAGGTCCTCCGTTACGCGCGACTTAAACACATACCCAGAAGCGCCGATATCAAAGGCTGCATTCACAAAATCTGCATCTTCATGGACCGTCAAAAAGATAATCTTTGCGCGGCAGCCTTCACGTTTCAGACGTCTTGCCACTTCAAAGCCAGTCATGTCCCCCAGAGATATGTCCAAAATTACAATATCGGGACTGAGCATCGTGACGCTATCTAGAACGGAAGCACCGTTCGGAAGTGCCGCAACAATCCTATATCCAACCTGCAACATTTCTGCGAGGGTTATCAGCATGGTTGGGTTGTCATCTGCTAACAACAGCGCCGGCGCAACCGCAAGTTTCGTATTCATTGGACGAAGTTTCCTGGCTACTTAGAGCTCGGCATTTTAAACATACGGCCAGTCTCGAATGTCATCCACTAGCAAAAGTAGGTGTTATTTACTACGAATTTTCGAATTTACCTGTGGTCGACCAATGGAGTCCGCCGACTTCCCTTTGCAAGCGCAAGCGATTATTGATGACCACGATGTTGGCATTGGCGACATCCGAACCGGCGCGACAATTGAGCGGTTCGGTTGTTAATGCCTTGCGTAAGTGTGCCATTTATAGGAGAAATCAAAGAACCCGCGCTAGTAGTTTTGGGAGTTCGCATAAGCCATACAGGTAGATATTCTTCAGCGAAGTTGGGTTCCGTTTTTGATCTCCAAAGGGACAATGGGGCATCGTAAGAAAATTGAGTTGCACTGGCGGCCTACTACTCCTCGAGAGCGAATAAGGATGGTCTGAATGAGCCCCGCGCAAGTCGCTGTGGATTCTCTGATAGCATCAGACGCACCGTGGTCTCGAGACTGGGTATGGGGACTTCCCTTAATCGTATTGACAGTAATCATCCACGTCTTAGGGCTCGGGTTCCTCAGCCAGAAAGCGATCATGATTTACCGCGGCTTGATGAAGCGCCGCCACACGGTGGGTGGCTTCGTCGCAGTCATGGCAGCAACAACTCTGTTGGCGACCATCCTGCATGGGATCGAGGCGGGTATCTGGGCTCTGGCGTACTGTCTCATCGGCGCGCGGCCAGACTTCAAGTCCGCAATGTTGTATTCGCTCGGCGCGATAACAACCTACGGACACGAGAATCTGGATCTGTTAACGCAATGGAAGCTTTTGGGAGCAATCGAAGCGCTCAACGGTTGGCTTCTCTTCGGATTGTCCACGGCTTTTCTCTTTTGGCTATTCCAGGAGGTATCGCCTGGTAACGATGCCAACCTCTAAACAGCCTCTGGAAAGCAGTTACAGCTAACCAACAAAAATACAGCGCGCGCCGCTACCACTTTTGCTAGTTGATCGCGAGAGACGTGCGACAGATGATCGTCTCTATGAGATTCTCGCGACGTCCGGTGGGAAACGGTGAGCGGAAGCATCGACCGATCGTTTCGCAAGGAGTTTTTCAAATGAAGGCTTCTCTTGGGAAGAAAATTCTGTCGGGCGCCCTGTGCGTTCCCCTCGTTGCACTGACAACTCCTATTGACGGCGCCGCAGCCATGCAAGCTCAAACGACCGCATCTCCAACATCTACACCCGATTATTCGGGGCAAGGAACCCCCCAAACTGCCGCGGAGTTACAGGCACTTGTCGCTCCTATCGCGCTCTATCCAGACGCACTGGTGGCTCAGATTCTAAGTGCATCTACATTTCCCGATCAGGTTGCTATCGCCGATAACTGGCTCCAGACGAACAAATCTCTCACAGGAAGCGCATTAGGCAAGGCGGTCGATAAGCAGTCGTGGGATCCGAGCGTCAAAGCGCTGACTCAATTCCCATCGGTCCTGGACAAGATGGCACAAAGCCTCGCTTGGACCTCCTCCCTCGGTGAGGCGTACCACAACCAGCAAGCCGCCGTAATGACCGCGGTGCAGACCCTCCGCGCACAAGCGAAGGCGGCTGGCAATCTCAAGTCCGGCGCCCAAATCACTGTCGTGCAGCAATCGCCCCAGACCATCGTGATCCAACCCACCAACCCGCAAGTCGTCTATGTTCCCGAGTACAACCCAACCGTGGTCTACGGCACGACTTATGTAACTCCGGGATACAGCACAGCAGACATGGTCGCGACCGGAGTGATTGCCTTCGGAGCCGGTTTAGCCATCGGAGCCATGATGAGCGGCGGTTATGGTTGGGGATACAGCAGTTGGAACTGCAACTGGTACGGTGGCGGAGTTTACTATCATGGCGGCGCCTACTACGGTAACGCCGCATGGCACGGTGGTTACTACGGCTCCAGCGCGTCCGCCTATGGACCGTATGGCAGCGCCCACGCCTCCGAAGGCTACAATCCCGCCACAGGCACGTATGCGCGCGGCGCATCAACGTCAACGGCTTACGGCACGCAAAAAGTAGGACAGGCATACAACCCCTACACAGGGGCCTACGGCGCCACCCATCAGGGCTCCAACGCCTATTCAAACTGGGGAAGCTCGACAGCCTCGAAGAACGGCCAGACCGTCGACACCCAGCACTACTCGAGTGCCGCCGGGAACTATGGAACAGCGGAAACATCCAGCGGCAACAAGTACGCCACCGCAAACGGCAACGCCTACAAGAACACCGGCAGCGGCTGGCAATCGGCAGGTTCGAACTCCGATGGTGCGCACGGCTGGGGCGACTCTTCTTCCGCCTACCATAACGACGCATCCAGTGGAACCGGCAGGGGATCAACGGCGTTCAGCGGATTCTCCGGCGGAGGTGGAGGCGGTTGGCAATCGCGATCCTCGAGCGCACGCGGTTGGGGCAGTGGCGGAGGCGGCGGAGGCTGGGGAGGTCGCAGCGCCGGTGGCGGTGGCTGGGGAGGCGGTGGAGGTTTCCGTGGCGGAGGAGGACGAAGATAGGTCTCGCTTGATATCACCCGCCGGAAGGCCCCTTCAACAACCAATCACGTTACAGGGAGAACCGCAATGCTAACCGAAGCGCTGAATCGCACGATGAATCTCCCCCGCTTCTGCATGAAAGTCGCCGTCCTGTCGGTATTTCTGCCTCTTGTCGCTTGCAACACATCGAAAGCACCTGCCCCTGCAGAAGCCGGTCCGAAAACATTCGCCACACCCGACGAGGCCGGCACAGCCCTGGTCGCCGCCACAAAGACGAACGACCGCAGTGCGCTCCTTGCAATCTTCGGATCAGGTTCCACGGACCTTATCTTCTCCGGCAATGCCGACCAGGACAAGCAGACAGCCGAGAACTTCACAAACGCCTATCAAACCATGCACCGCTGGCGCAACCAACCCAATGGCAGCGAAGTTCTCGTAGTGGGTGCGGACAATAATCCTTTTCCAATTCCACTTGCGAAGAACAGCGCAGGACAGTGGTCCTTCGATACCGCAGCCGGAAAGACCGAAATTCTCGCGAGGCGCATTGGAGACAACGAACTGGCAACGATCGACGTCATGAATGCGATGGCCGATGCGCAGGCTCAATATCTGGCGCAACGTCACGACGGCGTAAAGCAGTACGCTCAGAAGTTCGTCAGCGACGAAGGAAAACAAAACGGCCTCTACTGGAAATCCGCCGAAGGAAAGCCCAGAAGCCCGCTAGGTCCACTAGTGGCCTTCGCCTCGACGGAAGGATTCACCCCTCAGGCAGGGAAGCAGCAGCCCTTTCACGGCTACTTCTATCGCATGCTCACGAAACAGGGCCCCGACGCCAAGGGTGGAGCGAAGGATTACATCGTCAACGGAAAGATGACCGGGGGCTTCGCCTTCATCGCGTATCCGGAGAAGTACGGCGATACCGGTATCGCGACATTCATCCTCAACCAAAACGGCATCCTCTACGACAAGGACCTCGGCAACAGCACGACCGAAACCGCAACGGCAACCACAGAATTCAATCCCGACAAAACTTGGACCGTGGTGCCAAAGTAAATGAAAACTAGCCGGAACGCGGGGTTGAAGGAAGAAACCGGGACCACTCTAACAATAGGGGCCACTCGAAATGAGTCTATCGAGGTTTCAGTTAAAGGTCCTTCTGGGCGCTCTTTTTAGCATTCTGCCATTGGGGGACGTTTTGGATCTTCACGCCGCTCCCTGGGATGATTCCCTGAATGCAGGCATAGCCGCGCAAGCAGCGACGGGGAAAGGTGAAGTCAATCCGCCCTCTCAATCTAAGACCAAGGAAGCGACAGGAAAAAAGAAGAAGAAGAAACTTGGCCTTCCCGGTTCTATCGTTGCCGCGCCGCTTCCGATTGTGAGTCCGGCCATTGGTGCGGGAATCATCCCCGCCGTCGGCTACATCTTTCCGTTCGGCAAAGATGACAAGATATCTCCCCCCTCAACCGTTGGGGCAGCTGGCCTCATTACGAATAATGGCAGCAGCGGCTTCGGTCTGGGCGCGCAATTATTCATGAAAGAGAACAAGTACGCGATCACGTCGCTTTACGTTCAGGGCAATGTGAATTACAACCTCTACGGGGTCGGCACTGCCGCGGGCGATTCGGCTCTCAAAATTCCACTCGACCAGACTGGCCATCTTTATTTTGGTGAGGCCCTACGCCGCATTCCATGGCAATTCTTTATCGGCCCTCGATTTTGGACTGGAGATTCCGTTGTTACGGTAAGGCCGAGCAACGGCGAAACCGCCGTTCCTCCCTCCGACCTCGGGCTTCACACAACCCTGCGCGCTTTGGGTTTCCGGATAATGCGCGACACCCGCCCAAACCACTTTTATCCCACCGCGGGAATGTTCACGCAGTTCACATCCGACTTCTTCGCCCAGGCGCTCGGCAGCAAATATACCTTTCAGAGTTACAGATTCACCTTCAACAAATACTGGACCGTTGGAAAGAACCAGGTCCTTGCCTATAATTTCTTCAATTGCAATACAGGCGGCGATCCCCCGTTTTACGGGAATTGCATCTATGGCACAAACAACGAACTCCGAGGGTATGAAGCTGGTCGCTATCTCGACCGCTACATGATCGCAACTCAGGTCGAGTATCGCGTGTCGCTGCCAAAGAAGTTCGGCCTCGCCGCGTTTGGCGGTATCGGCGAGGTCGTTCCTGGCGGCAAGGAGATTTTTCGAATCGATAATTTCCTTCCCAGCATAGGTGGTGGGCCGCGCTTCGAGTTGAGTAAGAAATATCATGTCAATCTCCGCGCCGACTTCGCGCGAGGCAAAGGTAGTTGGACCTGGAGCATGGGCGTAGGAGAAGCATTCTAACCAGCAGTGCTCGTTAGCTCTCGCCAATGCGGCGTCAGCGACGTTACGAGAGGAACGGATTCCATGGGACATGAGACCGTACCGGAAGACAGAGGCACGATTCTTGCGGAAAAGCGAACCGATCTTGCCATACAACGCACCAGCATGGCGGCGGAACGATCGCTGATGGCCTGGGTCCGAACCTCGCTTTCGATGATCGGCTTCGGCTTCACCATCTACAAATTCTTCCAATACCAAACCGAGGAACTTGCTGCCGGAACCATCAAGCGTCCCCAGGCGCCGCGCAACCTGGGACTCACCCTGATAGCTCTCGGCACGCTGGCATTAGCAGCCGCAACTTGGCAACACTGGCAATTCTTGAGAGAGAGTCGCATATCCGGGAAGAGCCATAACTGGTCCCTCGCCTTCGTGGTTGCGATTCTTGTCGTTCTGATTGGCGTCATTACGTTTTACGGTGTTCTGTTGCGTCACGGGCCCTTTTAATCGAGAAGATTGATTATCAAGTCGTAATGAGGAGAACCAAAAAATGACCCTGCCAGACTTCCCCAACATCGACTTATTCTCCGCTGGGATCAACGCTCTGAACGGCGTGCTCGTCGCCCAAAACCCATCGCACAACCGCGGATATACCGCCGCGGGACTGCTGATTATGGCCTTCTTCGGCGGCATCGGCGGCGGTGTGTCACGCGACGTGTTGCTCAATGTCGTCCCCTCACCGTTCAGAAGCGCGATCTATCTTGTCGTCTGCCTTCTAATGGGTTTGCTGGGACTGGCGATCTATCGTTATCTCGCGTCGAAGGAAGAACGATTCCGCACCAGAACGCTAGCCTACTTCAAATCTTTCTCGCTGCCCTGGTTTGCGATCCTTGGCGCGCATAAGGCACTCGAGCACGACCTTGGGATCTTCGCCGCAATCGTCATCGGAGTGATCGCCACCAACGCAGGCGGAGTATTGATCGATCTCTTCTCCGGGGTGACGCCAGAGATCGTAAGGCCGTCGGAGCAACTCGTCTCTGCGTCGGTGCTGGCGGCCGGCGTCTACGCTGTGCTTGGGACGTACGAAAAGTCCGCCACATCCTTCTTTCCCGTCACGCTGATCTCCGTGGCGGTCGCGTTCGTCTTCCGCGTGCTCGCTGTCCGCGAACACTGGCCGTCGATCGTACCGATTGCAAAACCCACCGTCGGGCCGACCGTGCCCTGACCCCGATACTCGTAAGCGACTGCAACGCAAAGCGCGCGTTGGTGATCACCTGAGTATGCCGGAACACCGGCAGCTACTCAACACTGCCGCATTCGCCGCCACTCTCCCGGCGTTACTTCAAACATCCTCTTGAAGGCCCTGATAAACGCCGCCTGATCCGCAAAACCGCATCGCGCCGCAATCTCCACCATCGGCATCGTCGAAAGCTTAAGCAACTCCTTAGCCACCTTCAGCCGCTGCTCCAACAGCCAGCGATACGGGGGTTGCCCCATGCTTCGTTTGAACGCACGCACGAAATGAGACACCGATAGCTGGCACTCCCGCGCCACTGCGGCCAGCGAAATCTCCTCATTGAGATGCGCCATCAGGAACTCCTCTGCCCTCCGCATCTGTCTCGGCGCCAATCCGCCACGCGCCGCGTTGCCGTCGATCCGCATTCCCCCGTACACCCGCGCAAAGTGAGCACGCAGCGCAAACAGCGCGTGATCCAGAAACAGCCTGCAATCCGGTTGCCCCGCCTGCATCGCGTCCACAATCGCCGCCCCCATCTGGTTCACCACCGGATCGACCTGGTCAGGCAGAGCCGTCAGCACCTGCACCCGCTGCGCTCCACTCTCATCGGCAAGCTCGTCCAGAGCCGCGCGGGAAAGGTAAAACTGCAGACAATCAAACGGTGTCGACGAGAATGCCGCAGGCCCCTCGCAGAGATTTAGCACACTCACCTCGCCGCGCCGGTACCCAACCGGCCGTTGCTCCTGTCCGCGTAGCCACCAC
Organism: uncultured Acidobacteriaceae bacterium; assembly: GCA_963746625.1. Classification (GTDB taxonomy): domain Bacteria; phylum Acidobacteriota; class Terriglobia; order Terriglobales; family Acidobacteriaceae; genus Edaphobacter. The sequence continues at coordinate 510,565 of CAVVBT010000008.1, read as the reverse complement.
TGTTGCGACGCAACATCGCAGAGATGCGACACCACCACGAACGCATCCTCCGCCGGGATAAACTCCGACAACTCCGGCAAACCGCTCTCACAACGCAACCGCGTCGCCGCCAGTCTCGCCCGCCCTATCGTCCGAACCGAGACATACGGAGCCTTCGTCAATCGCAGGCACGCCGCCATCCGTGGACCGTATGCTCCGCGTTCTTCCGCCGGCAACTTCTCTTTTGGCAGGCGAACCCTGCTTTTGTGAAGCGATCCCATTTTGTCGAGCGGGAGGGTGGGTAAGCCCACACTTTCCTGGCTAAACGTAAATTCTTCCATCGGAGCCACCTGCTTCCATAAAGGTTGTTGAAGTCCACGAAACGCAGATTCTTTCCGCAGCTCCCATTGCCCACGGCTCCACACCATTTCTTCCACTGATCACGGCAGCCGCCTCCTCTTCATACGATCCAACCCCAACAGCCTTAGCCGGGCTTCCTGCGCTCCCTCTCCCGGTTCATCCACTCCCGCACGTAGTACGGGCAGCCAAGCATCCGAACACCCCGGTCCTCGCACAGCAGAAGGAACCGAACCGCCGCCAGATCCACAATCTTCAGCTCCTCCAGATCCAGCGTTACCTCCCCACTAGCCCCACTCAAATGCCTCTCCAACTCCTCAAGTTCATCAACCCGCAGGTCACCGATCAGCCGAAGATTCGTCAACCAGCGATCGGTGGTAATGTCAATCCTCAGCATGGTGCGACTAAAGACTGCATTCTGAGCTCCAGAGTGCAAATCTATTCAAAATAAATACTTTATCATCGACAATGTTGGTGCCGAAATTCAGCAAATGCCGAAAATCGGCACCGACTTCCCGCGGGCAAAATGTCAACAAACGGTCAATAGCTCTGTCCGCCCCCACAACAGACAGCCGGCCGGCGAACCGCCTTCGCACTAGGACCATGCTCAGTTGATCGTGTACTTCCGCTTATCAATCCCCAACCGCGCAATCTTCGACTCCAGCGTCTGCCGTGGAATCCCCAGTCTGGCCGCCGCCCCCGAAGGCCCCGAAATCTGCCCGCCGCTATCCGCCAGCGCCCCCTCAATCAGTTCCCGTTCCTGACTCGACTGCAACCGCCCCAGCCCCCGCAACACCACGTTCCCAGGCTGAGCCGCCTTCCTGTCCATCTCCTGCCGGAACCACGCCTCATCCACCGACAAAGTATCCCCATCACACAGCAGCACCGCCCGCTCCACCACGTTCTGCAGCTCTCGCACATTTCCGGGCCATTCATACGACTGCAGCAACTCAAACGCTCTCCGCTTGATATGCCGAATCTTCTTGCCACCCTTCGACGAATACCGCTCGATGAAGTACTCCACCAGCAACGGAATATCGTCTCGCCGCTCCCGCAGAGGTGCCAGTTGAATCGGAAACACATTAAGCCGGTAGAACAGATCCTGCCGGAACGTCTCCGCTGCCACCGCTGCCCGCAGGTCCCGGTTCGTCGCCGCCAGAATCCGTACATCCACCTTGATCGGCTGGTTGCTTCCCACCCGCTCAAACTCCCGCTCCTGCAGCACCCGCAGCAGCGCCACCTGAGTCTCCGCCGGCAACTCCCCAATCTCATCCAGAAAGATTGTCCCGCCATTTGCAGCCTCAAATCGCCCAAGCCGCCGTTGCACTGCCCCGGTAAACGCGCCCTTTTCATGCCCAAAAAGCTCCGACGAGATCAGCGACTGCGGAATCGCCGCACAATTCACCGGGATAAACGCTCGCGAAGCACGCCGCGACTGCCTATGAATCGCACGTGCAACCAACTCTTTGCCCGTCCCCGTCTCCCCCAGAATCAGAACCGTCGAATCCGTCGGTGACACCCGCGCAATCTCTCCCAGCACCTTATGCACATTGTCCGAAGACCCCAGAATCTCCTCCGACGCAGACCGGTTCACCTCCTCACGCAGCGCCAGATTCTCACTATGTGTTCTCACCGACTCCTGCTTCGCCTCTTCGATATCCGTCCGGGCAACATACCATCGCAGCACTTTCCCATCCTCATCCTGCGTCGGTTTGAACCGGCTAACAAACCACCGGTAAGCACCATCCTTCCGCAAAATCCGAGCCTCCGTCTCAAACGGCGTCGCACCCGCAAGCCCTCGTTGCAAATCCGCGGCATACCTCGCCCTGTCATCCTCATGCACAGCCCGCAAATCGACCCCCGCGGTCATCCACTCCTCAAGACTCATGCCGTAGTAGTCGAGCACCACTTGGTTCGCATACTCCCCTGTCCCGTCCGGTCGCACGACAAACACATGCATCGGCACCGATTCAATCAACTGCCGCATCTCCTTCTCACTCTCACGAAGCTCAGCTTCACGGCGTCGAAGGTCGTCATAAAGCCCCTCCAGCTTCACCACCATCCCATTGAAGACCTCGCCGAGTCGCGCCAGCTCATCGTCGCCCCTTATCGTAATCTGCGATCGAAAATCCCCTGTAGCAAGCGCATGCGACGCCTGCTCCAACCCGCGAAGCGGGCCCGTAATGCTCCGCGTAATCGCAACCCCAAGCGCTGCGGCAATCAACAGCGCCAGGCCTCCCGCAAATAGCAAAGTCCAGATCATTCTCCCTTGGCCCTGCGCTATTCTCTCCAGCGTCTTCGCTCGCTCCGTCGTCACGTCCTGATCGACATCCCTCACCAGGTCATCGCTTATGGCCGCCAACGGCAGGATTTGCTGCTCCAACCGGACCCGCACCGCGGGCCAATCCCCTGCGCTCGCCAGGTCTCGCAGTGCGGCCAGGTGTGCCGGCATCTCGCTCTGCACCGTCTCCACTGTCGGCAGAACCTGAGCAACGATAGTCGAACTCGTCGGCAATCCCCGGAGCAGCGCCTCCACCCGGTTGGCGTCGTCCATCAACCTCTTTTGTAGTCCATCCGACTCCGCCAGCAGCTGCTTCTTGTCCTCGAGGCGCACCAACTCATCCAGCCGCGTGTAGAACGACCGCAGACTAGCCTGAAATCGCAGCACTGCAATCAGCTCCCTGTCCACCGCCGCCAGTTGGTCCGCATCCGCCCTGGCTTCCTGAAACTGCCACAACGACATCCCCATCCTGACGGCCATCAGCAGCAGAATCAAAATGAATCCCGCTGCCAGCCGCGGCCCGATTCTGAATCGCGACAAAAAAGGAGGGCTCGCCCCCGAACCTGAATTGGCACTTAGCTCGTTCATCGACAGATCCTGTATCTGACTCGTTTCGCTGCGGTCTTTCAGGATAGTTGATGCGGCATCTTCCGACACGGGCTCGCCCACAGAATCCCGCCAAATGGAGCACGATAATTCAGTTCTGCTTCAGGTAGCTCAATTCGCCCTAAGCCCCGGAATCCCAATCAGCTTCTGCTCCAGCCTCGCCGCCGCATCCTCTGCTCGCGCCTTCCCGGTCAACACGGAATACACCGCGTCAGAATACGCCTCCGACATCTTCTCGTAGTTCGCCCCCGTCACCGTGGAAGGCCGCGCCACCACAGTTCCCGTCGGAACCCCTGGAGTCCTTCCCACATGGGCATAAGCCTTTAGGACTCCCGGCAAATCGCTCAACACGGGATACTCCGGCGGCTTCGACCGCGCGCGTTGTTCCTCCAGCTCCTTTTCGCGATGCAGCAAAAACTGAATCAGCTTCACTGCCTCCGCCGGGTGCGCCGACGATCGCGACACCGCCAGTCCCATTCCGCCAAGCACGCCCGGCCCCGGCAAACTTGTTATCCCAATTCGGTCCAGAAAGGGCAGCCGCACCGGCTTGCTCAGGAAGTAGTCCGAGTACCATAACCGCCCAAACGCGCTGTTCCCGAGCGTCAGCATCGAATTCACAATGTCTAAATCCCGATAAGAGGTCACACTCGGCGGAGAGATCGTTCCTACCCAATGCGCCGCCCGTGTCCAGGACCCGATCGCCTTCTCATTGTTCACGGTCACCCGGCCATCAGGCTCTACGATTCGGCCGCCTCCCGCTGCTGCCTGCCACTCCAGTGCAGTGCACGTCAGCCCCTCGCCAGGAGCCCCACCCCACACATAGCCCCAGAAATCCTTCTGCCCCGCCGCACGCTCTCCCTTTCCGATACGTTCCGCCATCATCTCCAACTCATCCCACGTCCTCGGAGGATGTTGAAACCCGTACTTCTTCAAGAGATCTACCCGGTATAACAGCACCCCGATGTTCGTGTGATAGGGAACACCCACCAGTCGGCCATTCACCATGAAGTTCGCCACCAGCGCAGGATCTTCCCCCTTCACCTCCTCGCCCAGCGCATCCTTCAAATCGGCCAGATCCTCCCCAAGCGCACCCGGCCAGATCATGTCGATTCCATAGACATCCGGCGCCGCGGCTCCACGCCCAATCAGTTCGCGGACCAACTCCATCTGCTCACGCGTGCTCTCCGGTGCAGGAAGAAGTTTCACCACAATTCCGGTCTGCCGCGTGAACTCATCCAGTTCTCCCCGCATAATCGTGCTCCGGGGTTTCTGCGTATCATTCGACCACTCCGGATCGACAAAGCCGATCGACACCGGCTCCTGCACCTTCTGACGGCATCCCACAATCGAGCCCACCAGGCACACCAGCCCAGCCACCGCCGCAAATACAGAAATCGCACGCCCATCTCGCGACCAATTCATAGCATCCTTATTCCCGCGCCTTCCATTCGCGCAGATTTGTCTTCTACTGAATCCAGCTCTGCATTTTTCAATTCAAGACACGGTGAGCGCCTCGCCAACCCAAATCTGACGGCGCAAAAATAACAGCCTTACCCCATGCGGATAAGGAGTTCCAGGAACCAACTCGATCTGGCGGAAAGGGCGAGTCCAAACGACTAAAGTTGTCGGACCAGTTCTATACTATCCCCCTCAAACTCCACAAATGCACTACCGTAAGAACATCACCATGCCTCTGACCGACTCCCACGCCCACCTCGACTTCTACACCGAACCCCGAAGACCTCGAAGACGTCCTCCGCCGAGCCCACGCCGCCGGAGTCCACACCATCCTCGCCATCGGCATCGGCGAAGGCCCCGACACCATGCACCACGCCCTCGAGATCGCCACTCCACCAGCGGCGCCGGCCTGCCCACCATCTACGCCAGCGCCGGCATCCACCCCCAGGAAGCCGCCAGCGCCACCCCGGAAGCCCTCGCAAAACTCAGCCACCCTCGCCGCCGACCCGCGCTGCATCGCCATCGGCGAGATCGGCCTCGACTACTACCACCTCGAAAACCCCGACGCCCGACATCCAGCAGCCGCCTTCATCGCCCAGATGCAATCGCCGCCGCCGCCCGCAAGCCCATCCTCATCCACTGCCGCACCACCGAGCTCGCCACCCCGCAGGCCAAACAAAAATTCGGCCCCGCCGACGCCTGGGACGACCTCCTCGCCCTCATCGCCGAACACTGGACCCCGCACGCACTCGGCGGCATCATGCACTGCTTCTCCGGCAGGCATCGACCAAGCCCAGCGCTCCCTCGCCGCCGGCTTCCACCTCTCCTTCGCCGGCAACCTCACCTACCCCAAATCCGCCAAGCCATCCGCGAAGCCGCCGCCTTCGCCCCCGCCGACCGCATCCTGGTCGAAACCGACGCCCCTTCCTCGCCCCCATCCCCCTCCGCGGCCAGCGCAACGAACCCGCCCTGGTCACCCACACCGCCGCAGCCCTCGCCGACCTCCGCGGCATCTCACCCGAAGAACTCGCCACCCTCACCACCGCAAACTTCCACCGCCTCTTCCCCACCACGCAGCAACTAACATACTGACAACTAGCAACCAGTCAACTGCGCTAATATACGGTAACACATCCATGGCATCCGACAACAGCTTCGACGTAGTCAGCAAAGTAGAACTTCAGGAAGTAAAAAACGCCATCGACCAGGCCTCCAAGGAATCCACACCCGCTTCGACCTCAAGGACACCAAGTCCAAGATCGAGCTCGAAGGCACCGAAGCCATCCAGCTCGCCAGCCAGGACGAGTACAAGCTCAAGGCCGTCATCGAAATCCTCTCCCAGAAGCTCGTCAAGCGCGGCATCTCCCTCAAGAACCTCGAGTACGAAAAGATCGAGCCCGCCGCCAACTCCTCCGTCCGCCAGAAGATCAAGCTCAAGCAGGGCATCACCTCCGACAACGCCAAAAAGATCGTCGCCGCCATCAAGGACTCCAAGCTCAAAGCCCAGGCCTGCATTCAGGGCGATACCGTCCGCGTCGTCAGTAAGGACCGCGACGTCCTCCAGCAGATCATGGCCAAACTCCGCGGCGGCGACTTCGGCGTCGACTCCAGTTCACCAACTTCCGCTCAAACTAACCGGTTACCGCTCACCAATTCGCTCCAATATCGTTACAGTCAACATTTCTGTGGCAATTTTCGGTCCCAACTGAACCCAAATCCACATCCTGATACTCTGACGATTGAGTGAGCACCCTCTCCATCGCGACCGCCAAAGAGGTCTTCGACCTGCTCCGCGACGACCTCGCCGCCATCGAGCAGGAGTTCGCCCGCCAGTCCGCCTCCAACGTCGAAGTCATCACCGACATCGCCCACTACCTCATCGCCGGCGGCGGCAAGCGCATCCGCCCACTGCTCCTCCTGCTCTCCGCCAAAGCCCTCGGCTGCACCAGCCAGTCCCGCATCCGCCTCGGCGCCGTCGTCGAGATGCTCCACACCGCAACCCTCGTCCACGACGACATCATCGACGAAGCCGACACCCGCCGCGGCCGCCCCTCCTCCAACACCACCTGGGGCAACGCCAAATGCGTCCTCGCCGGCGACTGGCTCTACATGCAGTCCTTCACCGCCGCCCTCGAAGAGCGCAACTTCCGCGTCCTCGAACTCCTCATCTCGCTCACCCAGCAGATGGTCGAAGGCGAGCTCCTCCAGATGCAGAAGCTCGGCCACCTCATCAACGAAGAGGAGTACTTCGACCTCATCTTCCGCAAGACCGCCTGCCTCTTCAAAGTCTCCATGCAACTCGGAGCCGCCATCACCCCCGACCACGGCTTCGGCAATCACGACGAGATCGAATCCCAGCTAGGCGAATACGGCCGCAACCTCGGCCTCGCCTTCCAGATCGTCGACGACGTCCTCGACCTCACCGCCGCCGAAGACGTCCTCGGCAAACCCGTAGCCAGCGACCTCCGCGAAGGCAAAGCCACCCTCGCCGTCATCCACGCCCTCGAGCGCGGCACCGGAGCCGACCGCGAAGCCATCCGCACCGTCCTCGCCGACCGCAGCTTCGACCACGTCTCCCACCCGCAGATCCTCGAAATCCTCCAACGCCACGGCTCCATCGACTACGCCATGGACACCGCCTGCGCCTACGCCGAAGCCGCCCGCCTCACCATCGCCGACCTGCCCGACTCCGAAGCCAAACGAGCCCTACTCTGGGTCCCCGGCTTCGTCACCACCCGCGATCGCTAGCCCAGAAGACTATCGACAATTTGAGTGGCCTGATCTGCCAAATCGATCTTGGTGAGTAATTCAATTACTCGAGTTCTCTCCGATGATCGGATCGCAGCATCCCACTCTTCCAGTAATCCCGCCGCAAACAGGCGTTCATTCACAGTCAGGCCTCGGAATCTTTCAAAATCTTCTTCTGTCCGCAAAGACCTCGCCCAAGCAGGCACCGGCTCAACCCAATGCATGTAACCCTTGTGCCCAAACGCCACAAGGATATGACCCAATTCCGTGGAATTATCCAGGATGACGGCAAGATCAGCCTCAGGCAGAAGCCGCTTCATGTTTGCTAACGTACGCGGATACCGTCGTCGCTGGTCTTCCTCAGGGACATCGTGTCCGCCCTTCTTGACTCGTGCCTTTACTCGTTCAATGTTGATCTCCACCGAAGCCGTCCCCACAAAAACGACCATGATGTTGAATCCGGCATCTTTGGCTCGCGATGCCATTCTCAAATAGGTGCTTCCGGAAAGAGTAGTCTCGACCGTAAAGCTCTGACAACTCTCTATCAATTCCTCAGCGAGCCGAAGAACACGTTTTCCAGCTTCAATATCGGAAGTATTTGGATCTACAGGTTTCTTGAATCGACTTTGCAATCGCATCCGGATCGAGTATCGGAGCCTGCTGAAATTTATCGCGTGCAGAAGATGTGAGTGTGCTCTTACCGCACCCGTTGGAGCCCGCAATGATCGTCAGTACAGGACGGCTCAAGCAGCTTCGCCCTTTGCCTCACTCTTTTCTTTCTCTTCTTCCAGAATCCACTCAAGCTTCTTGCGTTCCCACTTCACGCCCTCGCGTCCAGCCTTCGCAAGGCTTTCGCCAAACTTCTCGATATCGAACGTGTCTACATCGATATAGTTTTCCATACCAGCATCTTACTCCTCGTCCTAACGCAGCTCAACGCCCTTCTCTACCCTCCAAATCCACCACCTTCATCCCCCCACCCCGCTTCTCCACCAGCATCTGAATCCTCCCCTCCGCAGCCTCCAGTTCCTTCTTACAAGCATCCGAAAGCCTCATCCCCTCCTCAAACAACCGCACCGACTCCTCCAGCGACAAACTCCCCACTCTCCAGCCTCGCAACGATCGCCTCCAGCGCCGTCAACTGCTCTTCAAAACTCGCCATTACGCAACCTCACCCAATCCCTCGTCATCCAACCCCAGCACATCCGCCGCAACGCTATACCGCCCAAACGGCGCGCTCACCTGAACCCCCTGCACCATCGGCCGCGCCTCCGCCAGCATCTCCTGAGCAATCTTCACGCCTTCAATCCTGCGCCGCCTCCGGCGTCTTCACCGCCGCCATCCGCGCCATAATCTCATCCGGCATACTCACCCGCAGATCGTTCTTCATAAACTCCGCATTCCGCAGACTCGTCAGCGGCCAAATCCCCGCAATCACCGGAATCCGGAACCCTTCAATCCGCCGCAGAAACTCCTCCAGCACCCGCAGGTCGAACACCGGCTGCGTAATCGCATACTCCGCACCCGCCTCCACCTTGTACGCAAACCGCCGTACCTCCTGGTCCATATCCGGCACCCCGGGATTCGCCGCCACCGCAATCGTGAACCCCGTCGACCCCCCAATCGAGTTCTTCCCGATATCCAACCCATAGTTCAAATTGTGAACGACGTTCACCAGCCCAATCGCATCCACATCGAACACCGCCGTAGCATCCGGATAGTTCCCCAGCTTCGGCGGATCGCCCGTCAAGCACAAAATATTCTTCAACCCAATCGAAGAAGCCCCCAGCAAATCACTCTGAATGCTCAGCACATTCCTGTCGCGGCACGTGTAATGCAGAATCGTCTCGATCCCCACATGCTGCTGAATCTGCACGCACAGACTCTGCGCGCTCATCCTCGCGCTCGCCCGCGGCGAATCCGGCACATTGATCGCATCCACACCCAGCCGATACAGCATCGCCGCGCCGTCGATCTCCTTGCTGCAGTCAATCCCCTTCGGCGGACACAATCTCCACCATCGTCACAAACTCGCCCGCCGCCATCATCGCGCCAATCTTCGACCGCTCCGCCAGCGGCGGAGGCTCCACCTTGCTCGCAGCCTTCGGCCGCCATCTTTGCTCGAGCCAGCCTGCTCCATCACCTGCGCGCCGCCCTCCATCGCCTCCAGCGCCCGCAGCGCACTCTTCATCGCCCGCGTATAGCTCGGAGTCGTCCCGCAACACCCGCCCACAAACGTCGCCCCGGCCTTCACCAACTTCCGCGCAAAGCTCGCCATATACTCCGGCGAAGTCAGATAAATCGTCCGCCCCTCCACCGCCCGCGGCATCCCCGCATTCGGCATCGCCGCCAGCGGCTTCGTCGTCACCAGCTTCATCCGCTCAATCACGCTCAACACCGTCGCCGGCCCCGCGCTGCAGTTGCACCCAATCGCATCCGCGCCCCACTCCGTCAGCTTTGCCGCCGCAGTCTCAGCCGAAGCCCCATCCAGGCAGTTCCCCTCCTCATCCACCGTCATCATCACCATCACCGGCACCTCCGGAGCCACACTCCTCGCCGCCACGAATCGCCTGCTCCGCCTCCGCCAGCGAAGTCATCGTCTCAATAATCAGCAGATCCGCCCCAACTCCCGGCCCACCCTCCACCAGCGCACGAATCTGCTCTGCAAACGCCGCCCGCGCCTCATCCAGCCCCACCTTCCCCAGCGGCTCCAGCCTCACGCCCAGCGGCCCAATCGCACCCGCCACAAACGCCTCGCTCGCCTGCTTCTCCCGAATCTGTTCCACGCACTCCCGCGCCAGCTTCACCCCGGCCACGTTGATCTCCCGAACCTTGTCCTTCAGCCCATACCGCTCCAGCCGAAACGCATTCCCGCCAAACGTATTCGTCTCAATCACCTCCGCGCCCGCCTGCAGATACTCCGCATGCACCTCCCGCACCAGTTCCGGCTGCGACAGGTTCAGTTCGTCATAGCAGCGGTTGATAAACACGCCCCGCGCATACAGCATCGTCCCCATCGCGCCATCGCACAGCACGGTCCCGCCGTTCAAACAGCCTGCCGACTGCTCCATACTGCTCTACCGGAAATCGCCTTCGCGCCGCCAACCCCAACTGTCATCTTCTCTCCAGAATGCTTATCATCATCCTAAGCCACCAGGCGACGCACTCCAACCCTCTCCGCACAAAGCCCGCGTCACAAACGGCTTACCTTCGGCTTCGACCCTGCGTCTCCTTTGTTATACTTGGCATCAGGGTCGTGGCCCCAAAACACCGCAGCTCAGGTTGGAGTTGGTTACCGTTGAAGAATCGAAGTCTCTCTCTCAAGTCTCTCCGTGCCCAGATTCTCTGCGGCCTTCTCCTTGCGTTCGCGTCCCTCGGATTAACCTCCTGCCACAGCGATAACTACTACGCTACAATTTCCCCAGTACACCTTCGCCAACCGCCCCGTTCCGCCCAGCCTGCTCGCCAACCGAGTCATGGTCGGAGTCACGATCAACGGCACCTCCACGGCAGCCTCCAGATCCTCGACGGTCTAGCGCGACATCCGCAGCAACGTCCAGAACACCAAGACCTCGTTCGCCATCTCCGGCTACTCCTCCGGCTATCCCAACATGATCCTCAACTTCCCTGACGAGATCACCGGCTACGTCTACTCCGACACCCAGGGCGACATTCAGATCATCAACTACGGCAAAGAAGCCACCAGCGGCTCCGGCGGAACCTTCCCGGCCAAATCCACCAGCCTCGCCAGTCCCCCCGACCTTCGCCACGTCTACTCCGCCGAAGAGAGCATCGGCCAGCTCGGCGTCATCGACAACGCCACCGGCCGCACTTTCGGTCTCATCTTCCCAACGTCTTCAAGGTCGTCGTCAACGCCGGCGACAACGTCGTGCTCGCGATGGTCCGCAACTCCAACACCCTCTACCGCCTCGTCAAGCTCAACCAAACCAATACCCCACCTCCACCGCGCCGACGCAGCCATCGGCGCAGTCGACTGCCAGCCCTTCAACCTGCCCGTCTACTGCGTCGTCCCCGTCAACACAGCCACCCACACCAACGCCTTCGATCGCCCCATCGGCGCCTACTTCTCCGCTCGACGGCACCACCGCCTACGTCCTCAACTGCGGACCAGAGTGCGGCGGCACCGCCTCCAGCGTCACCTCACTCCAGCCCGGCGCTCTCGAGTTCAACAACATCCCCACCACGGTGCCCGACGCCTCCGCCTTCACCAGCCAGATCATGGTCCCCGGCGGAGTCACCGCAGCCCTCTCCGACGGAACCACCCTCTACGTCTCCGGCCAGCAGCTCCAGCCCGACGGCCTCTTCGCCGGAAATCTCTCCACCATCAACATCGCCACCAACACCGTCACCGGAAAGTACTCCATCTCCGACGGCAATCACTCCAAGATGCTCTTCGCCGACAACAACACCCTCTGGATCGGCTCCCAGTCCTGCGCCACCGGCGAACGCGCCCACCAGGCCTCCCTCGGCGTCACCACCCAGGCAGCGAACTACAACTGCCTCACCAGCTTCGACCGCGGCGCCCTCACCGTCGCAATCGTCCCCTTCGTCACGCCGGGCTCCCCCACTGCCGTCGTCCCCTACCCCAACACCAACCAGAACCAGTACTACTACGGCGACCTCACCGGCCTCTGCTGGGTCCAGGGCCTCAACAAGGTCTACACGGCATACGGCGGCCAGGTCCACCTCTTCAGCACTGTCGACGGCTCAGAGATCAACAACAAAAACGTCATAGTCCAAGGCACCGCCCTCGACGTAGCCTACCTTGACGCCATCACCGACGCAGACAACTAAAGAATGAATTAGTTTTAGTTAGTAACAAGAACAGAAAGGCCCGACGAAAGTCGGGCCTTCGGCTTTGCTCTTCTTGCTTGTCATCCCCGAAGGGGATCTGCAGTTGCAGTTGCTGTTGTTCTTGCTCTTGCCTTTCTTGTTTGTCATCCCCGAAGGGACCTGCTGTTGCAATTGCTGTTGCTGTTGTTCTTGCTTTTGCCTCTCTTGCTTGTCATCCCCGAAAGGGGATCTGCTTTTGCTTTTGCTTTTGCTGTTGCTTTTGCTTTTGCTTTTGCTTTTGCTTTTTAGTTGTCATCCTTCGCCGAAGGCGGAGGACCTGCTGTTGCATTTGCTTTTCCTGCTCGTCATCCCCAAAAGGACCTGCTTCTTATCGCACCCACAAACACCCTCACCCTAAATCGACTGCACCGGCACCAACATCAAATCCTCCACCAACCCCACCTCTTTCTGAACGAACGGCTCCCCATACTTCACGCCCCCCAACAACCCATAATGCCGAGCCTCAGCCAGCGTCCGCTCACGAATCTCTTCCTCCGGCACAAACAACTTGCCACCCTCAGCCTGCGAAGCATATTGCGACCGGTAAGCCAGCAAAGACTGAAGCCGCTCCTCAACATAACCCGTAATATCGACCACAAACGTAGGCCGCACATCCGCATAAAGACTCGCATAAAGAATCTTGAACGGCCGATGAGGCGGATTCTGTTCACCCGGCGTCTCCACCTTCGCAAGCCCACTCACAAAGCAAGCCTCATATCCCAGCGTCGCCGTCGTGTAATGGTCCGGATGCCGCCCCTGCCAGTAAGGCAGAATCACAACCCGAGGACGCAGCCGCCGCAACACACCCGCAATCTTCAGCCGATTTTCATAAGTGTTCTGAACATTGCCATCCGGCAGATCGAGCGCCTCACGGTGCTCAACTTTCAAAATCCGCGCAGCCTCATTCGCCTCACGCTCGCGATCCTCAGCCGTGCCGCGCGTACCCGATTCGCCCCTGGTCAAATCAAGAATCCCGGTACGCCAACCGCGCGCATTCATAGCAAGCAAAGTCCCGCCACACGTCTGTTCCACATCGTCGCGGTGCGCGGCGATAGCAAGAATGTCAATCGAAGGCATAACGCAATGCTAGCAGGCCAGCCCGAAACAAAACCGAACCCAGCGCTGCCGCCACATCTCCCTCTCGAGTCGTCCCCTGAGCGAAGGGCGTAGCCGGAAAGGCTTAGCTGGCCCATCCGCAGCCGGAAAGGCTTGGGTGACCCATCCGTAATCGGAAGCGCTTGGGTGACCCATCCGTAGTCGGAAGGGCTTGGGTGACCCATCCGTAGTCGGAAGGGCTTGGGTGGCCCATCCTTCACGGTTTCATCGTGAAGGGTGGGTTGCCTTTGCTTTTGCTTGTTTTGTTTTGTCGCCAGCCTCAGCGCAGCGAAGGCTCCCTATTCTTGCTGTTGCTCCTCTTGCTTTGTCATCTCCGAAGAGGATCTGCCGTTGCTGTTGAGGTTGCTGTTGCGGTTGTTCTTGCTTTTGCTTTTCTTGTTTGTCATCCCCGAAAGGGATCTTCAGTGGCAGTGGCGGTTGCAGTTGCAGTTGTTATTGCGGTTGCTGTTGCTGATGCTGTTGTTCTTGCTTTTGCTTTTCTTGTTTGTCATCCCCGAAGGGGATCTGCTGTTGCTGTTGCTGTTGCTGTTGCAGTTGCTTCTGCTTTTGCTTTTGCTTTTGCTTTTTAGTTGTCATCCTTCGCCGAAGGCGGAGGACCTGCTTCTGCTGTTGTCGCTGCTTCGAGGTAAGCCAAGCCTTCAGGCTTGGCTTACTAAATCACCCGCGCCAGGCGCACTTCCGCTCTGCCAAAGGCGGGAGCGAAGCCCGAAGGGCGAAGAGACCAATTTAGTTGCAGTTGCTTTGGCCTTTACTTTTGCTGTCGCCTCAGCACTCGTCTCACGTCGCGCCCAACCGCACCCGAGCACCACCGAACAACCGCGCCCGCACAAACCCCACCATCTCCTCCGTCACATAAACCGGAGGCCGCATCGCCAGCACCGGCACCCCCGCCACCAATTTCAAAGAAACCCCTTTCCACTCCGGCCGACCCAACTCCCCCTCCGCCACCAAAACAGCATCCGCCCGATCCAGAAAGTACCTCGCCGAATCCTTAAAATCCCCCACCCCAGGATCGAGCACACTCAAATACAAATCCGGCCGCAGAAACCTCAAAATACTGTTCGACTCAATCACCACATTCTCCGCCGCAGCAATCTCCTTCCGAATCCGAGGCATCGCCTCCGCCAGATCCCCCGTCCGAGTCCTCACCCAAAAAGACCGCGCCGCACCCGCCGCCAGATACCGTCCCGAGTCCGTAGTCGCATCCCCACCCACTCTCTCCTCACTCACCGCTACCGTATGCTCCGCCGTCTCGCAGTCACACGGCTCCCCATTCGCCGAACACATCCCATGCCCAAACTGCGTCACCTTGAAAGCCGTCCACCGCATCTCCGGCATCGCCGAAATCAGCCCCGCCACCACGCTCGTCTTCCCGATATTCCTCGTGTGTCCGCCGACCACCACAATCGCCATCACAGCACCATCAAACTATTTGTAGTCCCGAGTCCCGAGTCCTGAGCCGCCAGGCCATAGTCCCTAGGCCCTCGGCCCTCGGCCCTGTTTCAACCGCGCCAGATCCCGCAAATACTCCTTCAAAGGCCGAGCCGGCCGCCCCCAGAAAACCTCGCCCTCCCCACGCATTTTTTTTCCACTCAAAACCCCCGCCCCACCCCCCAAAATCACGCCTTTTCCTACAGTTGCATGCTCTCCAATCCCAACCTGCCCGCCGAGAATCGCCCCATCCTCCACCACACTCGACCCCGAAATCCCAGTCTGCGCCGCAATCACAACATTCTTTCCAATCAAACAGTTGTGCCCAATATGCACCAGATTATCAATCTTCGTCCCCCTGCCAATCCGCGTCTCCCCCAAAGCCCCCCGGTCAATCGTAGTATTCGCTCCAATCTCCACGTCATCTTCAACAATCAATTGACCTTGCTGCGGAAACAACAAATACTCGCCAGTCCCCGGATTCCGCGCATATCCAAACCCCGTAGCCCCCAAAACCGCCCCCGCCTGGACCACCACCCGATCCCCCAGAACCGTCCCGGTATGCACCACTACACGAGCCATCACATTGCAATCATTACCGATAACCACATCATCCTCCAGCACCACCCCCGGCCCGATCCGGGCCCCAGCACCAATCGCAACTCCCTTGCCAACCACAGCCGAAGCATGAACTCCCGCCTCAAACCCTCGTCCCTTCAGCCTCTTACCCACAACCGAAAACGCATAACGCGCATCCTCCACCCAAAACACCCGCGGATCCAGCGGCAACCCCGAATCCTCCAGGCTCCGATTCGCCAGAATCGCTCCCGCCTCCGACCCCAGGGCCCGTCTCAACGTCTCCTTATCCATTGCAAAGACCACCGAGCCCAGCCCAGCCCCCTCGATACCAGCAACCTCCGTAATCTCTCCATCCACCAGCGGAGCGCTCACCCCAATCCAATCCGCAACCTTCCCTATCTTCGCCATTAATAGATCCTCTCCTCACCCGCAGGCCGCGTCTTCCACCGCCGATGCAGCCACAACCACTGCTCCGGATACCGCCGAATATATCTCTCAATCGCCGCCGTAAACGCCGCCGTATTCGTCACCGCGTCCCGCTCGGCATCCCCAGTATCAACGACCTCAACCTCCTTGCCAAAGTGCAGCACATATCGCCCCTCCTTCTCCTCCCAAAGCAGAAACCCCGGCACCACCGCGGCTCCCGTCCTCACCGCAATCCGCGCCATCCCCGAAGCAGTGCATGCCTCTATGCCAAAAAATGGCACAAACAACCCCTGCGGCGGAGTCATATTCGTATCCATCAATATCCCCACCGTCTCGCCCGCCCGCATGGATGAGATCAGCCCTCGCGCAAAGTCATCCTTATGGATCACGCGATTCCCATGCAGACACCGCACCCGATTCACAAATGCGTCCACCAGAGGATTATCCAGCCGCCGAATCACCATTCCCATCGGCATTCCCATCAGCGAGTGGTAAAAACTCGAAAGCTCCCAAGCCCCCAGGTGCCCAGTCAGCACCAGTACACCCTTCCCACGTTTCCGCGCCGCCAGATAATTCTCCAGCCCCTCGTACCGGATAAACCTGCTCGCCGACTCTGCGGTATACCCAGGCATCTGGCAAAACTCAGCCAGCAAATACCCAAGATTCCGGTACTCCGATCTGCAGAATCCTCTCCCGCTCCTGAGTCGTCTTCTCCGGAAACGCCAGTCCCAGATTTTGCATCCCAACTCGTCTCAGCCGCCCCAGCCCATAGAAGGCCAGCGCGCCAATCCCCGAGCCAATCGCACGCGCCAATCTCCGTGGAAGGAGCCGCATCGCATGAACGAAAACCCAGACCATGGCAAACTCAATGGTCTCGCGCGCAGTGACTCCATTCCTGGGCAGTTCGTCCGGCAACGTCCTCTGTCCTTCTCCGCTCAAGCCACTAGTCTACGCACTCCGCTCTCCTCGCGCCGCCCAAAACAAAAGGGGTGGCTCAGTGAGCCACCCCTGCAAAACACCTTCGTCAACCTACTGGTTTTTTGCTACTACGAAATACTTGGCAACAGTCCGCACAAAAGGCCGCGCCTCCGGCGGAGTCGGAGTGCTTCCTCCAAGAACCGTATTGAACGGAATAGGCGCACCGTAAAGAGCAGACGTAGCATCCTGGTTTTGCGACAGCACCGTGCCGTCCAGATCGATACCGGCAAACAGACCCTTGCTGCGCGAATAACTCAGGAACTCCGCATTCAACTTCCAGTCGGTACCTGCCTGCGCATTTCGGCCAACCGGACCCGCGGAAGCTGCCGCATCTGCGCCAAGTTTGACCTTGTTCTTCAGCATGGCCTGCAATCCTTGCTGATTCATGGCGATCAGCACCAGATCCGTCGCCTGTCCGCCAATTTGAAATCCGAAGCTGCCGCCGGTAAGTTGCACGCAAACCGGCGCGCTCCACTTGCCGCTCGATGTGCGGCACGTAGCAACGCCTTGGCCATATTGCGCGCCAACGACGAACGCACCCTTCTTGAAGCTGGGAATCACAACGACGCACGACGCGCCAGCCAAAATTCCGCCAGGAATTGACTTGTCAGGCGTTGCCATAATCTCTTCAATTACCTGACCAGCCGCATTCAACCTCTCGGCATCCTTCGTTTTATCGTCATCAGCAGCACGAGCCGTAAGAGAACAGGCCACCATGGCCAAACCACACATCACAGTTGAAATTTTTTTAATCATTGGGGTCGCTACCTTTCGCACACGCAGACTGGGTCTATCAGGCAACGAACTTGCCTGTTTCCAACAATATATGTGATGGGAAGGAGGCTATCGAGGTTGTCCGAATCTGCTATATAAAGCTTAGCATCCACCAAACAAAAAATGGGGGTTGGAGAGATAGCGCCCGGGATCACCCGACACTCTCTCTACAACCCCTCTCCCAGGTCTGTGTTGCTGTATTCAATGTGCATCAGATTCCCTCGCGCAACAACGGTACGAAGGTAGGTAGACCTTTGAGCAGTTCGTGTTAACCAGGAGATTAACACCCTCAACACCGCAACCCGGCCCCACTCTCGTGACTTATCCCATCAGTTCGAAAGCAGATTCCGGTTCACCACCTGCACCGACAGCGCGATTCGGTTCTTCACTCCGACCTTGCGCATCAGCGCCCCCACATGTTTCTTCACCGTAGCCACATCGATAAGAAGCTCCCGCGCAATCACACGGTTGGGATGTCCTTCGACCAGTAGCTTCAGCACCTGCGACTCGCGCTCCGTGAACTTCGGATGGCTCCCGCCGCCCTCCCGCCTCTCTTCGGACGACAAATCCACCAGTTTGGCCAGCACCTTTCGCGGAGCCCACGCCGAGCCGTCCTCGACGATCTCGATCGCCAGCCGCACCTCGCTTCCCTTCGCTGTATGCGCCAGGTAGCCCTTCGCGCCGGCCCCAATGATCCTCTGAATGTAGTCGTGGCTCTCCTCCAGCCCAAGCACGATCAGCCGAAGATGCGGCCGCGTCCGCCGAAACGTTGCCAGCAGTTCAAAAATATGATCCGTACAGCCCGAATCGATCAGAATCAGCGAAACCCCTGAAGCATCCAGCGCTCCCGGCACCGACAGCGGCACAATCTCCACCGGCCGCGCCTCGGCGCCACCTTCAGCCACACTTTCGGCAAAGATCGTCTGCAGCCCAAGAATCCGCAGCGGATCCGTAGCCACCAAACCCAGCTTGAGAGGTATTCTTTTCTTCTGGTCGTTCATCGCTTCGCAGCCTCTTTACTCAGCGTGGTGCAATAGTAGGCCGACTTCAGCGCTTTTGGGGATCGCGATCCCACCGCCCTACAGCTTCGGTAAAACGATTCCCTGCTGCTTCTGGTACTTTCCTTTGCGATCCGCGTAGCTTACCTCGCAGACCTCGTCGGACTGGAAGAACAGAATCTGACACAATCCTTCATTCGCATAAACCTTCGCGGGCAGCGGAGTCGTATTCGAGATCTCGAGCGTGACAAACCCCTCCCACTCCGGCTCAAACGGGGTCACGTTCACAATGATCCCGCATCGCGCATAGGTCGATTTACCCACGCAGATCGTCAGCACATCCCGCGGGATCTTGAAGTATTCAATCGACCGCGCCAGCGCAAATGAGTTCGGCGGCACAATCACGCTTGGCGCCTGCACCGTCACAAACGACCGTTCATCGAACCCCTTCGGGTCGATAATCGCGCTGTTTACGTTGGTAAAGATCTTAAACTCGTCCGAAACCCTCAAATCGTATCCGTACGACGAAAGCCCGTAGGAGATTACCCCCTCCCGGACCTGCTTTTCGCTGAACGGTGAAATCATCTCATGTTCGATCGCCTGCTGGCGGATCCAACGGTCGCTCTTGATAGCCACTCTGGTGTGTTTCCCTTCTTTTTTAATTCCTGTCTTCTAATTTTGACAGAAGGGTGTAAATTTAAGGGCGTCCGTAAACGGAACTGCCTTGCATCATTAGATTCTTCATCTTACGGCAGTGTTCTACCGTTGACAATCGCGCAGCTTGTTTCTAACATCACGTTACTAAGCCCGGTCAGTATTTGTTTTCTAAAATTTACAGCCCAAGGACGGCGGCCCAGATGATTAAGCAGGATCTTATACAGAGGGTTGTTGAGCGTACCGGCCTGCCACGCATCAAAGCAGAGGCTGCGGTGGACGCTATCTTCGACAGCATGAAACAAACCCTCATTGCAGGCGACCGCATCGAGTTGCGGGGCTTCGGTGTCTTCACCGTAAAACCCCGTAAAACAGGTATCGGCCGCAATCCGAGAACAGGTGCAGAAGTCACAATCGCCCCTGGTAAAGCGGTCCGCTTCAAACCCGGCAAAGAACTCCATCTGCTCGATTAAACTGGCTCGATCCGCCGGCTGCTGCCTACATCAAGTGCACCGCATCCACGTCAACCACCAGGTTGCGTCGTGCTATAGCCTGTGTCTCCGCGAAATCAAGCATCGCCCGCAGCGTTGCCCCCAACGCATGCCTGCGCTCCGCCTTCAGCACAAAGTGATAGCGGTAAATCCGCTTGAGCCGCACAATCGGAGCGGCCGCCGGCCCCAGCACCCGCACCTTATCCAGCCGAGTCCGCTCAAACCACTTCCCCAGAGTCCCCGCCCACGCCGTAGCCTCCTCCAGCTTCTCGCTCTGAACCACCACGTTCGCCAGCACCGAGAACGGCGGATAATGCATCCATCGGCGATACTGCATCTCCTTCGTCACAAACCCCGGATAATCATGCTTCGCCGCAAACTGAATCGCATAATGATCCGGATGGTAAGTCTGCACCAGCACCTTTCCCGGCAGATCCCCCCGCCCCGCCCGTCCTGAAACCTGCGTCAGCAACTGAAACACCCGCTCCGCCGCGCGAAAATCCGGCAACCCCAACTGAAAATCCGCGCCCACCACTCCCACCAGCGTCACCCCATGAATATCGTGGCCCTTCGCAATCATCTGCGTCCCCACCAGCAGATTGATCTCGCCCCCATGCAGCCGCGCCAGCAGCCGCTCCATATCGCTGCGCCCCCGCACCGTATCCCGATCCATCCGTCCAATCCGCGCTCCCGGAAACAGCTCCTGCAATCTTTCCTCGCCCTGCTGCGACCCCACGCCGAGAAAATAAAGATGCTCACTCCCACACTTCGGACAAACCTTCGGCACCGCCTTCCGCGACCCGCAATAATGGCATTCCAGCCTCTGCCCCGGCTGCGCGATCCCATCGTCTCATTCACCCGCTTGTGATACGTCATCGAGATCGAGCAGTTCTCGCACTCCACCTTCTCCCCGCAACTCCGGCACATCACCACGGTCGAGTACCCGCGCCGATTCAGCAGCAGAATCACCTGCTCTCCACGATCGAGCGTTGCCTGCGTCTCCTCAATCAACCTGCGCGAAAAAATATGTTCCTGACCCGTCTCGCGAAACTCCTCGCGCATATCCACCAGCTCCACCACCGGCAGCGGCCGAGCCATCACCCGCTCGCGCATCTCGATCAGCACATACCGCCCCTTCTCAGCATTCGCCCAGCTCTCCAGCGACGGTGTAGCCGACCCCAGTACCACCGACGCCCCCTCCAGCTTCGCGCGCATCACCGCCACGTCCCGCCCGTGATACCGCGGCGTCTCCTCCTGCTTGTAGCTCGAGTCGTGTTCCTCATCGACAATAATCAGCCCCAGATCCCGCACCGGAGCGAACACCGCAGATCGCGTACCGACCACCACCCGCGCCTCGCCTCGCCGAATCCTGTGCCACTGCTCCGCCCGCTCATCCGGAGTCAACTGCGAGTGCAGCAACGCCACCTCGCCCCCAAACGCCGCCACCAACTGGCCCGCCATCGCCGGAGTCAACCCAATCTCCGGAACCAGCAGCAGCGCACTCTTCCCCGCATCCAGAGCCCGCCGCATCGCCGCAAAATAAACCGTAGTCTTCCCGCTGCCCGTTACCCCATACAACAAATGCGGCCGAAACCCGCCGCGCTCCATCGCCGCCGCAATCGTCCCCAACGCCTCCATCTGCGCCTCATTCAGGTCATGCTCATGCGCGTGCTTCTTCCCCTGCGTACTCACACCTCCCAGATGAAACTCCTCTGCAACCTCCTCCACCATGACCAACCCACGCTTCACCAGAGTCCCAAGCGTCGATACCGGCACACCCGCACGCCCAAGCGACTCGCGCAAATCCCGCACCCGCATCCGCCCACCCACAGCCGCAAGCTCCGCCATCACAGCCAACTGGTTCTCATTCAACTTCGGCAACCGCTGCCCTTCTAGTCCCTCGGCCCTAGGCCCTAGGCCCTCGAAAAGCACCGCCACCTTCTCCAACCTCCGGGCATCCCGCTCTTCCGCCACCGCCTCCCGCACCAGCCACTTCTTCTTGACCATCCCCTCCAGCAAACTCTTATTCGCCCCAGTAGCCGACCGCAGCGCCCCCATCTTCGCCGCATCCCCACCCTCCAGATAATTCAGCACCGCATATTCGCGATCCTGCTCCTCCACCGTCAGCTTCGACCGCCGCGAACTCCCCTTCTCCGCGCCTTCATACAAAACCTTCCGGCCCGCCTCCGCAATCCGGTAAGAAAAATGCCGCTTCACCTCCGCCGACAGCGGCAGCATCCCACGCAACACCTCGCCCAGCGGAGCCACATAGTACTGCGCAATCCACCGAGCCAATTCCATCAACTCATCCGGCAACAACGCCGCATCATCCAGCACCTGCTGCACCGGCTTAATCTCAAAACCCTCTCGCCGGGGCCTCCTCGTGCACCCGCACCACCACACCCATCAGCCTCTGCCCGCTGAAAGGAACAATCACCCGCGCCCCCACCACTGGTACCACACCATTTACCGCATAGGTAAACGCCTGGTCCAGCGGAACCGGCAGCGCAACATCGCAATACAAAGCCATCCTTCCAGCTTAACCTCTTCCGACGTCCGCGCCGGCAACACCCGTCGAGTCGTTGTACCAACGCAGCACTCGCAGAGCCCGCAGCGTGTTCCATCGACTCGCCCTGCCGGCACCCGTCTCCATCTTCAATGGAATTTCTTCGGGATGAAGAAGGTTCATCGGCCAGCGCCCATTCTGGTGGCGCCTCGCAATGACAACTTCGATAGCGTCCCCAACCCGGCTGTCAGGCCTGACTCCTGCATTTCGCAGATAATCCAGCCCGCGCAAGACGTCATAGTGCCAAAACATCGGAAACGAAAAGCGCAGCCAGCGTTTGTCGATAACTTCGCCAGTTCGAAGCGACCGAAACATGCGGCGCTCCAGCAGATAGTCTTCAGCCCTCTTGCGAGCCTTCGTAACAGCCGACGATTTGCGCCCCGCTCGCTCGTACTCGAGCAGCCCCTCAAGCACGCAGATAGTCGTATGAAACGAAGAGCGCCGACTTTTGGGTGCTTCGCAGTTCCAGCCACCATCCTCGAGCTGCTCACCCAGGAGTTGCTCTGCCAGTGCGTCGTTCGGCTCCTTGAAATAAGTACCGATTCCAAGAATCCTGCCGTTGATGCAAGGCTCCGTCTCGCCGTGAAGATAAGGCCGGTTGTTAAGCGGCTTAAACACGAGCCCCTTGTCGACGCGGTCGATCATTCGGCGAGCCTCCTTGCTGGCAGGGTCAAGACCGAGGTCCTTCAGAACAACAAGACTCCAGAGGGCAATAAGATCCCACTTCGACCCGCCACCCCAATCCCCTCCACGTGATTGGGCAGCGAGAAGCTGCGCTCCCCACCCCTCCGTCGCCACGCGCGATCGCTCAGCCGCAATCGCGGCGGCGGCTTCACCAGTAAGATCCCTCATGACCTGCCAACGAATCGCCGGGTCGGAATCAAGCAGCCATTTGATGTGTGCGGGCCGAGGTGCGTAGTCGTGGAGGCGCATTTCGGTCCGTTATAACAGGTGTTGCGTAAACACCGCATAGGCGAACGCGTCGTCAAGTGGCATCGGCCGTGCGAAATTCGCTGAACCCTAACTCTGCTTCCGCAAAATCCAAAGTACTCCTGACACCACCACCCACGCCACCACCGCCAGCCCCAGCACCGCCCAGGAGCTGTGCCCCGGCAGCAACCGCCACAAAACCAGCCCGAACGCCACCAGGCCCGCAGCACCCAACGACGCACCTAGCGCATCGAGCGCTGCCGCCTCTCGGCCTCGTCTGTGGCCGTCTCGACCAATCTCGCGCTTCCTCTTCACCTCGTGCTCTTCGATCAGCGTGGCGCCCGCCGGAAAGATCGCTGGAAAAGCCAGAAATAATCCACCGATCACCGGCCCCCAATGTCGTGCAATCAACCCCGCCGCTACCGTAACCGCACCACCCAGAACAAACCGCACCAGATGCTCACGGAAATTCGTCTCTTTGAGCGACGAAAAATTAGCTTCGATTTTCATACGCTTACCGCAGCAGGATCATCCAGCAAAGGCCGAGCGAAACCCCAAGCCACACCGGCATCAAGACGAGCGTCGTCGCTATCGTCGACCGCTGGTAGCGCACCAGCGCCTGGCTCACAAGGTATGCATACACGCAAAAGGCAATCGCCCCCAGCACCATCGACCGCGCCTCCATCGCCGCATATTCCTTCCCATGACCCGCAATCGTCATTCCCACCGTCGCCAGCGCAATCGATGGAGCCGCTCCGAAAAGACCTGCAAAACTCTTCGGTCGCAGAACATCGCCCAGCAGCGCAAATGCGCTGATCACCGCGCCGCCAATAAAAAATCTCAAGACAAACTCTTTCATCCGTCATGCCACCGAACAATCGCCTGCAACTCCTCAAGCGCCTACGCCGCCTTCTTCGCCTTCTTGATCAACGTCTCCGCCTCTGCAATGCCTTTGCACCCCAGCAGCTTGTACTCCTTACCCTCCAAACGGTGATAGTTGACGAAGAAATCCTCGAGCTCGCGCAAAAATTTCTTTGGAAGATCATTCAATTTGCGAACGTTGGCATACATGTGATTCGCATCCGCGATGGCCACCAGCCGGTCATTCCGAATCCGCTTCTTTCCGTCGATCTGCTCTCCCTCAATGACGCCGATGAGCCGCGACGGAACCAATATCCCAGGAAACGCCGGTTCATCCATTAGCAACAGCACATCGATCGGATCGCCATCATCAGCCAGCGTCTTCGGAAGAAACCCGAAGTCATAGGGAAACACCATCCCTGCCGGCAACACCTTCTTGAGAGAAAATATCTCCTGTTCCATATCGAAGGAAAATTTATTTCGGCTTCCCTTGGGCGTCTCCACGATCACCTGCAGTAATCCATCCTTTTTGCGCACCGGTTCCAACCGGGTTGGATCAACCAAACCCTTCGACATCTTCCTTGCCATGGCGCTCCTTTATTAACGGACTGTTACAGCCTTAGAGCGGCCGCCTCGTTCTCAGGTTGCACCACCCGGCGCGGATACCGGCGCTCATGTCCCAACAGAGCAGCTCTGCAGCTCAACCGAAATTCCCGCTCGCATCGCACACTTGGTCGAATGCCTCAGCTAGCATGAAACACAATGGCAATCCCCACACTCGTCTCGTGGAGCAGCGGCAAAGACAGCGCCTGGTCCTTGCACCTCCTCCAACGCAATCCCGAATACGAAGTCGCCGGCCTCCTCACCACTCTCAACTCCGCCTTCGATCGTGTCGCCATGCACAGCACCCGCCGAGAAATCCTCGAAGCCCAGGCCGCCGCCGCAGGCTTGCCCCTGCAATCGTCCCGCTCCCCTGGCCCTGCTCCAACGCAGCACTACGAAGAAGCCATGCGCAACGCCTGCGACAGCGCCGTAGCGTCACGGCATCCGCGCCATCGCCTTCGGAGACCTTTACCTGGAAGATGTGCGTCGCTACCGCGAAGACCACCTCCGCAACACCTCACTTACACCCGTCTTTCCCGTCTGGGGCCGCGACACCCGCGACCTCCTCCACGAGATGATCGCAGCCGGAGTAAAAACCCGCATCGTCTGCATCGACCCCAAAAAACTCCCGCGCGAATTCGCAGGCCGCGACCTCGACGATGATCTCCTCCGCGAACTCCCACCCAACATCGACCCCTGCGGCGAGAATGGCGAGTTCCACACCTGCGTCTACGACGGCCCCATGTTCCGCTACCCCATACCCATCGAAAGCGGAGAGGTCGTCGAGCGCGACGGATTCGTCTTCGCCGACGTTCGCCTGAAGTCTCGAATCGAAGCCATCATCTGACCCGCCACAAACAGAAATGGGGACGCTCCCAAAGAAGCCGTCCCCATCCGACGAGAACCTCATCGCCCAGGCATCACTGTTGCATCTTCGGCAACTCCATCAGCAACCCGCCATTCCCTGTCTGAACCGTCGGAAGTTGCCCATTCCAGCGCTCAATCAGCGCCTTCTGATTCTCAATCTTCCGCAACTCCAGCAACTGCGGAGTCAGCGAAGTCTGACGAATCTTATTCGCCTCCGCCTCGCCATTAGCGCGAGTCACCGCAGCCTTCGCCTCACCATCAGCCTCGGCCACAGTCTTCGCCGCCTCTGCCTGGGTCTTCGCCAACTCATTGCGCGCACGTTCCGCATCCTGAATCGCCTGTGCCTTCGATGTAATCGCAGCAGCAATCACCGCCGGCACGCGCGGCGCGCCAATAAAGCCGAACTGCTGAATCCCAACCCCAACCGACTCCATCTTCTGCTGAATCAGAGCCTGCACCTTATTCAGAAATTCAGCCTTCTGCTCGCCATAAATCTGCTCCACGCTATATGTCGAAGCAACCTCATTCAGCGAGTTGCGAACCACATCCCGCAGAATCCCATGCGTAAACACATCCAGATCGCTCAACCGGTACTTCACATAAAAATCCGGCACACGATGCGGATCGATCGCATAGCTCAGCGAAACATCCGAGTAGATCTCCATCCCCTCCTTCGAGTTGAAGCTCATCTCCTCATTCGAAGCCCGACCCTCATTCAAATCATGCGTCCATTTCACCGTCTGCACAAAAGTCGGGAACTCAATAATCTGACTCCGCAGCGGGCTATAAAACACCCAGCCCGTCCGAATCGGAATCTCCGACGGCCCTCGCTGCGAGCCGCTCAGCACAATCTCCACGCCAACATATCCGGCGCCAATTCGCGTAATCGATGCAATGTAATTGAAAAAAATCACGGCGACAATCAGCAAACCAATCGCCGCAGCAACCATCTTAAGCAGCTTCACCGGAAGAGCCGGCCCATCAACATTCCGGCCACTGCCGGGATTCATCACTTCACCAAAGAGAGACATTTAAATCCTCCAAATCTTTCTAAACGCAACAAAACCACCCGCTGCTGTCGCCAGCAACAGGCACACGCCCTCCAGAACATCTCGATCACTCGGCAAATTGAGTAGGTGGAACGCCGTCACCATCACCCAGTACAAGGGGAGCGCGACGAGCAGAGAACCCAGCACCTTCCAGAACAACATCATTACCTGGCCGATTCTTGCATGGCCCAACAATCATTCACAGCAACAAAATTGTATCCCCAATCTTGTAAAAATCCCGTAATGTGCGATATTCGCGCCGCCGTCCCGACACGCATCACTAGAACTAGGAACTGTAGTCGCGAGACTTCCAGAAAATCGAGCGATCGATCTCTTCCAGGCGCGTGCGTCCTGTCAGCGCCATCGCGGCCTCCAGTTCGGACCTGAGAATGTTGACGACATCGCGCACTCCCTCCGGCCCCGCCACGCTCAACCCGTAAAGATAAGGTCTCCCGATCAGTACTGCAGAAGCGCCATAGCCCAGTCCCTTCAAAATGTCGGTCCCTCTGCGAATACCGCTATCGAACAACACGGGCGCACGACCGGCCACGCGATCGACGACCGCCGGAAGCACCTCGATCGTCGCCGGCTCCGTGTCCAGAACGCGGCCTCCATGGTTCGACACAATAATCGCAGCGACACCGCGCTTGACCGCTTCATCGGCGTCGTCAGGATTCATGATTCCTTTAACAATGATCGGAGTCTTAGCGAAGGACTGGATCCACGCAAGATCGTTCCAGTTGAAACATCTGCGAGTACGACCGCCGCTCCCGCCAGGTCGCGCCTCCGTCCCCAGGTTTGGGAAGGGAAGCATTGGCGACTCAGCCCGGACCCGCTCCTCCCGGTTCCGCGCGTAAGTCACCGGAATGTCGACCGTGATACAGAGCGCCTTGCATCCTGCGGCCTCCGCTCTCTCAATCAACACCCGAGCGGCCTCACGGTCGTCATCCACATAAAGCTGAAACCAGATCGGTCCCGACGCCGCTTTGCAAATATCCTCGATGCTGCGATTCGAAACAGTGCTGGCCACCATGATCGTCTCGGCCAACCCCGCCCCGCGAGCCGTGGCTGTCTCGGCATCGGGGTGGGCCAAAAGATGCGAAGAAGTCGGCGCCAACAGAATCGGATGCGCCATCTTGTATCCGAGCAGCGTGCAGCTCGTATCAATCCGGTTCACGTCCACAAGAACGCGCGGCTTGAGCTGTAGTGCGTCCAACGCTTCTCGATTCCGTCTCAGCGTAATCTCATCAGCCGAGCCGCTATCGAAGTACTCCCAGGCCGGATGCGACAACTTCCGCTTCGCTGCCGCCTCAAAGTCGTAGACGCTAGCCAGCACCGGCTGCCGGCTCTCTTCCTCGACCCCGTTCCCGCCATCGAAGTCAGCACTGGAACCCAAATCCGAAGCCTCAGCGCGTTTCGAAGAGATTCCGATTGCGGCTGCGCTCGCCAGGCTCGCCTTGAGTACATCTCTTCTGTCCATGAAAACCACGCTCCCGCCGTCGGCGCAATCGCAAAGCAACTGAGCAAAATTCTCCAAACCGTCGCCCATCGTTTGTAACATCAAAAACAGCCAAAGAGCGCATGAAATAGTCAGCCGGTCAGACCCCGCGCACATTCATCAAACTCCCTGCTATGCTCCTCACCATGAAGAAGCGAATCCTCCCCGCGCTCCTCATTCTTCTCCCGCTCACTGCCTGCAACCCCACCACACCCAATCCCCCACCTCCACAACCCAAAACCGCCGCTGCTGCCGAAACCCGCGTCGCTATCCCCACCGCGACCGGCGAACAAAACTTCGACTACTACCTCCTCAACCTCTCCTGGTCGCCCGAGTTCTGTTACTCCCACCGCAACTCCCCCGAGTGCGCCCAGCGCAACACCTTCGTCCTCCACGGCCTCTGGCCTCAGAACCTCACCGGCGCCTGGCCGCAACACTGCTCCACCGAC
The DNA here is from genome assembly GCA_963746625.1 of uncultured Acidobacteriaceae bacterium. Lineage (GTDB taxonomy): Bacteria > Acidobacteriota > Terriglobia > Terriglobales > Acidobacteriaceae > Edaphobacter. The sequence goes on along the minus strand of CAVVBT010000008.1, from coordinate 482,012 downwards.
CCAGGCCCATCCGACCCATCTCAATTCGCCGACATCTACCCCGACCCCGGCCTCCTCCAACACGAATGGCAAACCCACGGCACCTGCTCGGGCCTCACTCCCGACGCCTTCTTCGCCACTGCCCGCGCAGCCTTCCACTCTGTCGTCATCCCCACGCAACTCACCTCGCTCACCCAGCAAATCTCCATGCCACCCGCCGAAATCCTCGGCCTCTTCACCACCGCCAACCCCTCGATCCCGCGATCCAGCTTCGCTCTCAGCTGCGGCAACAACTTCCTCACCGCCATCGAAGTCTGCCTCACCAAACAACTCCAACCCACCGCCTGCGGCCCCATCCGCTCCTGCCGAGCCAACACCGTACGCATCCCCCCACCCCAGTAACACCGGAGGGTGCGATCCACATCCCCATGGCACCGCAGTAGACCCCGGCCTTATTTTTTACTGTCGCCGCTGCTGCTTTTCCTGTCGCCTTTGCCTTTGGTTTTTAGTTGCCTTTGGTTTTTAGTTGCCTTTTGGTTTTTAGTTGCCTTCGCTTTTTCAGTTGTCATCCTTCGCCGAAGGCGGAGGATCTGCTTTTGTCGTTGCTTTTGCTTTTGTCGTTGCTTTTGCTTTTGTCGTTGCTTTTGCTGTTGAGTAAGTCAAGCCTTCACGCGTGGCCCTATCTTTGCCCAAGAAACCGCCGCCCTGGTCCCTTCCCCAACAACCACTTACAATTTTTTTCTTCAGAAACAGCCCAAAACTATCTTGTCAAGTCCAAAAACCACTCAAATACAACAAAGTAAAAGAGATAGACTTGGCATTTTAGTTTGATTCAATCAGCTATACTTAAAACAGTAGAGAAGAAAAGCCCCGGAGCCAATCCGGGGCTTTCTTGTTTACCTAGAACTATTTTATTTGGAATACTTTATCCACAACGCATTTATTATGAATACTTTACAGCATATAACGCAGACTAAACCATCTAAAGTCAATACTTTACGAAAAAACGGAGGGGAGAGGGGATACCCCATCAACCCTTTGCCGGAGCCTTCAGCCCCAGCTCCTTCATCACCATCTGCAGATCCTTCCACGCCTCACCCTTCATCCGCGGATCGCGCAGCAGGAACGCCGGATGGTACGTCACCGCCAGCTTCGCCCCGCGGCAGCTATGCCACCGCCCGCGCAACCCGCCCAGCGACTGCCTCACCCCCAGCAGATACGTCGCAGCCGTCGCCCCCAGCGCCACCACCACCTCCGGCTGCACCACATCAATCTGCCGCAGCAAAAACTGATCGCAGGTATTCGCCTCCACCGGCTCCGGAGCACGATTCGCCGGCGGCCTGCACTTCACGATATTGGCGATATAAACCTCTTCGCGCTTCAGCCCCATCGCCTGAATCATGTTGTTCAGCAGCTGCCCCGCCTTGCCCACAAACGGAATCCCCGAAGCGTCCTCATCCGCCCCCGGCCCCTCGCCCACAAACATCAGCCGCGCATTCGGCATCGCCATCCCCAAACACAATCTTCCGCCGTCCCGCATAAGCCAGCGGACACCGCGTGCAGTCGCCAATCTCTTCCTGGATTGCATTCAGCGCCTCGGCCCTGTGCTCCGCGAGCCACCCGCTCTCAGGCAACGGCGCAAGATCATCGAAACTCACCAGCTTCGCTATCGGAGGCTCCAGAAAGGCAGGTCGGCTCGGAACAGAATCCGGTTCAACGAGCACCGTAGGCTTCGCAGCAATCGTCGGCGTCTCAGCAACGCTCTCCGTTACCGCAACCTGAGCAGCGATCACCGGCTCAGAATCAACCTCGGCCAACATCGGCTCGCCCCGACGATAAAAGTCATGGACGCCCATGTCGCGAAGATATTCGACATAAGCCCGCAGCTGCTGCTCCCGCTCACCTGCCATGGCTCTATGGTATCGCTGATTAGTGCAGTGGAATATCCAGCACAGGCTCGGCCGGACGCTCTGGCAACACGAACTTCACATGGCCCTGTTTGATCTCGTCCTGCGCGACCCGGCAAGCCTTCATCGACTTGGCCGCAATCAGCGGCAACGCGCCCGACTGCAACTGCCGCGCCCGCCGCGCAGCACCCTTCACCAGACTGTACTTGTTGTGGAATGCACTTTCATTCGTCATGCAATTACCCCCATAGTCAGCAGTTATAACTCAGCCCCGCGAATTGCTCTACACAAATCGCAGTGGATAAGTAGGTCACAATTCCTGAAACGTACTCAACGCCGCTCTCAACCGAGGCGAAGCAGCATCCGTCCTGCAGCTCGAAGCAATCGCCTGCACTCCATCACGCACGCCTCGCTCGCACAAGCACAATCGCTCGCATCTCCGCCACCGCCTGGTCCAGAACATCGTTCACCAGCGCATACTTGTAATCCCGCATCTGCTTCAACTCGTTCCGCGCCTCCGCCAGCCGCTTCTCAATCACCGCCTCGGAGATCGTCGTGTTCGAAGCCTGCCTGTTCCGCCTCGCTCCGATCGCGCAACCGCATCTCCAGCACCTGCGGACTCGGCGGCAGGATGAAGATCGACACCGCCTCCGGCATCTTCTTCATCACCTGCACCGCGCCCTGCACGTCGATGTCCAGCAGCAGATCCTTCCCTGCCCGCTTCGCATGCTCGAGCGCCGAGACCGCCGTCCCATAGTAGTTCCCAAACACCTCCGCCCACTCCAGAAACTCCCCCGCCGCAATCATCCGCTCAAACTGCTCCCGCGTCGTAAAGTGATACTCCCGCCCATCCTCCTCCGAACCCCGGGGCGCCCGCGTCGTATACGAAACCGAAAAATCCAACCCCTCCACCAGCGTCCGAAGCTGGCTCACCAGCGTCGACTTCCCCGACCCCGACGGCGCCGAAATAATAAAAAGAATTCCTGCCATTACCCTTCCATCACTCGCAAAATGTACTGATTTTCCAGTCTAACAACCGCGCGACAAATCTCTACTCGAGATTCTGAACCTGCTCCCGAGCCCGCTCGATCTCCGCCTTCATCTCCAACCCCAGCTCCGTAATCCGCAACCCGTTCTCCCCGTAGCTCCGCTGGTCTTCGACAGCATCGTATTCGCCTCGCGATTCAGCTCCTGCAGCAGAAAGTCCAGCCGCTTGCCCAGCTCGCCACCCTCATCCAGCATCGCCATAAACCGCTCCACATGCGTCCGCAGCCGAACCATCTCCTCTTCGATATCGCTCCTCTCCGCCAGCACCGCAGCCTCAGCCAGCAACCTCTCCTCGCTCACCGGAACTCCCTGCAGTCAACTCCGTCATCCGTGCTCCGCAACCGCTCAAACTGCGCCTCCCGCACCCCATTCCGCAGACTCAGCCATCTCCTCCGCAAACCCTCGCAGCCGCACCATCGACCCCCGCAGCTCCGCCGCCAGCGCCGCGCCCTCCTGCGCCCGCACCTCATTCAGCTTTTCCACCAACGGCCCAACCTGCGCCAGCACCGCAGCCTCAAGCCCCGCCAACTCCTCCGCCCCGACGCCGCTCTCCGCGCTCATCACGCCCGGAATCCGCAGCATCGCATTCAGATCCGGCTCATACGCCAGGCCATTCGACTCAGCCGCCTCCCGGTACGCCTGCATATAAGCGCTCAACAAACCACGCATTCAACTGGATCTCCGCGCTAGCCCTGCGCTCCAACTGCAGCGTCACCTCCACGTGGCCCCGCCGCAAACGCTCCTTCAACACCCGCCGCATCTGCATCTCCAGACCATCGCAGTACGAAGGCAACCGAAGATTGAGATCCAGAAAACGGTGGTTCACGCTCTTCATCGACAGCGTAAAGGCAACCAGTTCCCTCACCGATCCGCGCACACTCGCATACCCGGTCATCGAATAGACTTCACTCACGCAATCCCCTCCAGATTCGCCGCCAACGCTGCTTCGCCCTCCAACCGGCGCCGAATCCTCTCCACTGAACTGCATATTGTAAAGCCGCTGATACGTTCCCGAATGTTGCATCAACTCTTCATGCGTACCGATCTCAGTAATCTGCCCGCCTTCAATCACCGCGATCCGCGTAGCCCGTCCGCACCGTCGATAGCCGATGCGCAATCACAAATACCGTCCGCCCCTTGCATCAAGTTCGCCAGCGCCGCCTGCACATACTGCTCGCTCTCCATGTCCAGCGCCGAAGTCGCCTCATCCAGAATCAATATCGGAGCATTCTTCAGAATCGCTCGTGCAATCGCCAGCCTCTGCCGCTCCCCCCCGCTCAGCCGCGTACCCTTCTCGCCAATCTTTGTGTTGTATCCATCCGGCATATTGAGGATGAAGTCATGCGCCAGCGCCATCCGCGCGGCCTCTTCCACTTTGCTCATCGGAACGTCCGGCTGCCCATAAGCGATGTTGTTCCGCACCGTGTCGTTGAACAACACCGTCTCCTGCGTCACCTTGCCGATCTGCTCTCGCAGCGAAGCAATCGTCACATCACGCAAATCGTGCCCATCGATCAGAATCCGTCCCTCGTTCACATCGAAGAACCGCGGAATCAGATTCACCAGCGAAGACTTCCCCGCACCACTCGGCCCGACAAACGCAATCACCTCGCCCGGCTGCACCGTCAGATTGATTCCATGCAGCACCTGCTTCACTCTCACCGTCGCTCGCTTGAATAAGCAAAGCCCACATCCTCAAACTGAATGCCTTCGTTGAAACCCTTCAGCACAAACGCGCGCTTCTTCTCCTGCACATCATCCTGTCGCATCCATGAACTTGAATATCTCTTCGCTCGCCCCCAACGCCTGCTGAAAACTGTTGTAGAACAGGGCCAACTTCCGCACCGGATCGTACAGCGTAAACACCGCGATCAAAAAAGTAATAAACGACCCGGCAGTCATCTGATGATGAACGATCCGGCCTCGGCCCCAAAGCAGCAACAAAGCAATTGCCACCGACCCGAGCGCATCCATCAGTGGAGAACTGATCGCTTGCACGCTCACCGACTTCAGATTCGCGCGGAACAACCGCCCTGCGGCATGTCGAAAGCGGTTCATCTCCCACAGTTCCATACCGAACGCCTTCACGATACGGTTCCCCGTAATCGTCTCGTGCAGTATGTTCTGAATTTCAGCGAGTTTGTCCTGTCCCTTGCGTGTCGTCTGCCTCACGCGCCGGCCAATGCGCCGCGCAGAGAGAATCACCACAATCACAAACAAAAGCAGCACCCAGGCCATATCTCTGCCCACCACGATCACCACACCCGCGGTGAAGATCAATGTGAAGACCTGCTGCATGAAATCGCCGAGCACGTTCGACATCGCATACTGCACGCGCTCGATATCGTTGATCAGAGTCGACAACAATGTGCCTGTCGTATGCTTCTGAAAAAAACCAACGGACCGCCGCAGCACCGCGTCATAAAGATCGTTCCGCAGGTCCGTGATCATGCCAAACCCGGCGAAGTTCACCAGGTAAGTTCCCGCGTAATCGCAAACCGACTTCACAACGGCAGACACCACCAGCGCATACGCCACCACCGTCCAGGCATTATGGAAGTGACTCGGAACAAGAAAATGGAGGTTCAGCGGTCGAGCCACATGAGGAATTCGAAAGACAAGCAAATCGTTGGTCGATGCATCCGGGCTCAGCACATTGTCGAAGATCGGCTTCACCAGCATGATCCGCAACGCAGCCATGGCCCCCACAACCGCCATCAACACAACGGATGCCAGCGAATACAAAGCGTACGGCCGAACATAGAGCAGCAATCGCCAGATGCGCCTCAAGCCATCACTCTCCCAGTCGTCATCCTACTGCGCATCTCCCCATTCTATTGCGCAGTGACCCTTTTTGAACTCCGCGCAGTTCGCCCGCGCTCTATCTCGGCATGTCCCGGTGCGAGGTCTTCACACGGTACCCCTCGTTTGCCAGACGCTTCTTGATCTCCTCCGCGATGAAGACCGACCGGTGCTGCCCGCCCGTGCAGCCAAATGCGACGGTCAGATAACTCTTCCCTTCCTTGATGTAATGCGGCAAAAGAAACTTCAGCATATCAGCCGTCTTATCCAGAAACTCCTTCGTCTGCGGAAACTGCCGAACATATTTGGCGACCTTCGGGTCTTTTCCGGTCAGCTTGCGAAACTCCGGGACAAAGTGCGGGTTCGGCAGAAACCGTACATCGAACACAAGGTCCGCCTCAGTCGGCACTCCATTCTTAAACCCAAAGCTGTTCGAAGAGACCATAAGACTTTGTCCGCTGTCTTCGCGTTCAAACTGCGAGTTGATGCGCGCCCGAAGCTCATGCACGTTGAACTTCGTCGTATCCAGCACAATGTCGGCGACATTCCGGATCGGTTCCAGCCGCTTCCGTTCGGCACGGATCGACTTCACCACCGTCTCGCTTCGGCCCATGGGATGTGGCCGCCGCGTCTCCGAGAAACGGCGAATCAGCGCCTCCTCACTCGCCTCCAAAAACACCACCCGAGTCGGCAACACCTTCCGCACTTCGTTCAGAATCGAAGGAAACTCATCTAACCGCATCCCTTCGCGCACGTCGACAACCAGCGCCGCCCGTTCAATCTCTGCCGACTGTCTCACCAGATCTGCAAATCTCGGCACTAGCTCCAGCGGCAGATTATCGACCGAGTAATAGCCCAGATCCTCAAACGCCTTTAGCGCAGACAGCTTCCCCGATCCCGAAAGCCCTGTCAAAATAACCAACTCGCCTCGATACTCCGAAGCTGGCCCCGTCGTCCTTTGTTTCTTTCCTTTTTTCGAGCCTGCGCTCGTCGGCTGCTTCGTTTCTCTCTTGCTCGCCATGCTGGAAATCCTAGCACCCCATCTAGGGGACTTCGATTAGCTCCATCTTTCCGTCACGTTTGCGATGCAGCACCATCGCCTGCCCGCCATGATCGCGAAACACAAAAACATCGCGGTCTCGAAACGCCGCTTCCTTCACCGCCTCTTCTACCGACATCGGCCGCAACGCCACACCATCGGTCGACCGCACAACATGCGGCTCAGCCAGCGGCGAGTGCGACGGAAAAGAATGCACCAGCATCGGGACAGCCTTGCGTCCCGTACTGCTCTTTGTCGCTACCTTCACCGCGACCGTCTTCCGCAGAGCCGGAGCCGCAGCCTCAGCTCCGCCCTTCACATCGGACTTGGGATGTCGTTTGATCGTCCCAAACTTCTTCTTCTGCCGAATCGCCTGCCGCTCAATCTTCTCCAACGCGTCGCGCAGAGCCTCATCCATTTCAGTGGCCTCACAACGCGCCACCAGATTCAGGTGCTTCGTCTGCACTGTGATCTCTGCGATCTGCCGGTACTTATCGGTTGAAAGAGTCACATGCACAATGCCGGAGTTGCCCACAATCTTCGTGATCCGAGCCAGCCCAGCTTCGGTCTGCAGCTTCAGCTTCTTTGTAATGGTGGTCTGTCTGCCGGTGTACTCTACGTCCATCCGCTCACCTCGTTCGCGATTCGAAACGACACTATCGCAGACGACTAGCGTACACGACGTTGATGGGTACTTGGAATCTGCATGTCTTCCCGGTACTTCGCGACCGTTCTCCGAGTCACCTGAATTCCCTGGCGCTGCAGCTCCGCCGCCAGCTGATCGTCCGTCAGCGGCTTCCGTTCATCTTCTTCTTCAATCAGCTTCTTCACCTTGCGCTTCAGCAGCACCAGGGGCAGGTCGCCGCCCTCCGGCCCGTTCACTCCCTCAGAAAAGAAGAATCGCAGCTCGAACACGCCCTGCGATGTATGCACGTACTTATTCGCCACCGCCCTGCTGACAGTCGAGGGATGCACCCCAATCTCCTCCGCCACCTCTTTGATCATCATCGGCTTCAGAGCATTCACTCCGTGCTCCAGAAACTCCGTCTGTCGGCGTACGATCACTTCACAGGTACGCACGATCGTATTCTTCCGCTGCTCAATATTCCTCAGCAACTGGATCGCAGACTTGTACCGCTCCTTCACGTAGTCTTTGACTTCCTTCTCCGTCTGCTTCTGCTGCAGCATCTTGCGGTAGCCCTGGTTCAACCGCAGCGTCGGCATATCTTCTTCGTTCATCACGACGATGTAGACGTCATCGCGCTTCACAAATGCAACATCCGGCTCAATCAGCCGCGTTTCGCTCTGGTTGTAACGCTGCCCCGGTCTCGGGTCCAGCGTCCGGATAAACTCCACCGCCGCCATCACCTCCTCCGGAGTTCGTCCGCAGCTGCGGGTCAGTTCGCGCATGTCCTTCTTCTGCAACAGCGGCAGGCAATTCGTCACAATATGCTTCGCGAGGCCGAAAATGTCTGCCCGATCCGAAGCATTTCCTTGGGTGCCCGGCTCGGTTCCACGTGATCCTCACCGTTGAGAGCTTCAGCTCTTTCAGTGCTACCTCCGGAAATCATCTGCCGGCGGCGCAACACAATCGCAGCCTCGCCCTGTTGCGCACAGATCTGAATCAGCAGGCACTCCCGCAAATCCCGGGCTCCGACACCAACCGGATCCAGAAAATTCACCAGCGCCCGCGCCTCGCGGACTGCGGCCAGCAGAAACGCCACTTCCTCATCCGCCGCAGCCGCCAGTTCCACCGCTTCTTCCAGCGTCGGCCCAGTACCATTCCCACTCGTCTCGGATGCCTCCCACAGATGTGCAACCTGCTCTTGGCCCCGCGTTCAAACGGAATCGGATCTTGACGCACGGGCTGCCTCATCTGCAGCAACGCCTCCAACAACTCCTCATCGCTCGCAGTCAGATACCCATCCTCGTTCAGATTTCCCACTACCAGGTCCGCCGCCAAACGAACCTCAGGACTCAGCGTCAACGAACCCAGCTGCCACGACAGGTGGTCGCTCAGAGTACTTGGCTGCGATAGAAAATTCTCAAACGAGGGCTTGTCGTACTCTTCAAAGTTCGAAGCGGTCCGAAACCCGGGGTCCAGATAATCCTGAAAATAGCTCCCGAAATCGATCTCATCGAATGGATCCTTTTCGACCCTCTCGCTCTCGGCCGCCACCTCTTCGGCGGAACGCTCCCGGTCCCCCTCCATCCCCGCCCTCTCTTCCAGAGTGACGGCGGACTCCTCCAACTCCTCCAGCACCGGATTCTCCACCATCTCGGTGTTGATCATCTCTTTCAGCTCGAGCTTGTTCAGCGCAAGAACGCTGACCATCTGCACCAGACCAGGCGTCAGCACCTGCCGTTGTGAGACCTTCAAGTTCAGCTTTGGTTGCAGCAGCACGTCTAACCTCTTATTCGACCCGTTCGTTTTACTTTGGATATATGCCGTTTGGCAATCGTCGTGCTTATCGCGAAAATTTATGCAATCGTCTGCACATGAATCACCATTAGTCGGCTTGGTCACAGTCTACACGCCCGTTACCTGCTCTGGCTGTAAGTCTAACCCTGCCAATGACTGCGCGAACTCCACCTATCGCATCTTCTTCTTACAACGGAAGTTGTACGCAATCGCAACACTCAATCCATCGAGAAATTTTCTCCGAGGTAGATTCGGCGCACCTCAGGATTACGCCCAAGCTCTCCCGGTGTCCCCGTCGCAAAAATCTTCCCTTCCGTAATGATGTACGCCCGGTCCGTCACAGACAACGTCTCCCGCACATTATGGTCGGTAATCAAGACGCCTATCCCGCTTCGCTTCAACCCAAAAATAATCTCCTGCAGATCCAGCACCGCAATCGGATCGATTCCTGAAAACGGCTCATCCAGCAAAATAAACGCCGGCTCGATCGCCAGGCATCGCGCAATCTCCACCCGCCTGCGTTCGCCGCCGCTCAGAGCATAGCCCCGCGTCTTGCGCACATGTCCAAGGTTCAACTGTTCAATCAGCCTCTCCGTGCGCGTCCGCCGGCTCTCCCAGCTCAACTGCTGCGCCTCCAGCACCGCCAGAATGTTGTCCTGCACCGTCAGCTTGCGAAACACCGAAGGCTCCTGCGGCAAATAGCTGATTCCATAGTTCCTCGCCCGCAGATACATCGGCAAACGGCTGATGTCGTGGCCATCCGCCAGCACCCGCCCAGCAGTCCGGCCGCACCAGCCCTACAATCATGTAAAAGCTCGTCGTCTTCCCCGCGCCATTCGGCCCCAGCAGACCCACCACCTCGCCCTGCTCGATCTTCAGGCTCACCCCCTTAACCACCTGGCGCCCGCCGTATGACTTTCCGATCTCCTCCGTCGATAACGTCTTCATTCCTTGTTCTTCACCCGCGTCTCCGTGCGCACCCTCTGTCCGGCGCCACTCTCTCCTCTATTAGAAACCACGATATTATCATCGCCCGCGTGGAACCGCAAGGATGTACCCGTTACGTTGCCCCGTTGCTCGTCGACCACCTTCGGCAAAACCGCCGCTGTCCCCGTCAGTACATACATCCCGTCACTCGCCGTATACACCACCTGCTCCCCGGTCGCCCGCCGCCCCGGCTGCTCCATCTCAATGTGGCCAGTCGCCACCATCCGCTCCACGCTGCCGCCCATCAATCCGCTTCCATCGAACGCAGACCCGGCAACTGCCTTCGGTTGCGCCGTTCGTCTTTTGCGCTGGCTGCAGATAGACAACGACCTGCTGCGCCCGCATGATGCCGTCTCTGCTCTCCACTGCGACCCCGCCGGTAAACTCCGCCTTCTTCGTCTCGTCCGAATAAACAAGGTCCCGGCTGGCCACCCGAACAACATCAGTCTTCCCAGCCCCTGTTGCCTTTCCACCCCCGATCGTCTTTCCACTCTCAGACACTGGCTTTGCATCCGCCTTCCCAGCGGTCGCCGCTTCTCCGCTACTGACAAGCACCGTATGCACTGCCATCGGCGCTCCAAGCCTTCCCCATGAGCCAGCAGGCGCCTCTGCTTCCGGTCAAACTGGAGCACCGGAGCCTCAACCTGAGAAGCCCCCTGCCACAGCCGCGCCGGCTTTCCCGCCACTCCATGAAAAGTCGCAATCTGGGAATCATGCTTCAGCTCCGCACGCACCGCCAGCACATGCACCGGCTCCGTGCGTGCTATCCGGCTGCCCATAACTCGCCTTCACCGACCCTTCAGCCGTCGCATCGCCGCTCTCCTGCTCCATCACCACCCGGTCGGCCCAAAGCACGCTCGTCCCATCGCTCACCTGCACACTGCCCGTCAGCGTCGTCCTCTCCAGTTCGCCGTCATAAACCGCACGCTCCGCCGTCGCCCGCTCCTCGGCCGGAGCAGCCGTATCCCCGGCTTCCGCACCGGCAACTCCGTCATCACCACATGCCCCAGCTCTGTCGCGTCAGCAACCTATCCTCGCCCTGAGCATTCAAAGCATCTTTCCCGCCCCGCGGCCCTTTGCTGATCGCACCCGCGCCCTTCCCACTCCCACCCGTCGCACTCCGAAAGTGGGCCACCAGCGAATCACTGGAACTCGTACTCACCACCCCAGTCGCGCTGACTCGCCGCAGCGACGTATGGCCGTCTCCATGCACCTCAGAGATATGGTCCGTCCCTCCGATTCGCACAAAGTGCCCTGTCAGCACATCTCCGCCCATAGCACTGCTCGTCAGTTCCGCCCTTCGCAGCCGCATTCACCACCTTCAACCGCGCATCTCCGGTCGCCTTCGCATCCCGCAACTGCGCCTTCCCCGCCGAATCCGTAACCAGCGCCAGTTCCACCGCCGCCGCGCTCAACTCCCGCTCACTCCACGGCTCACCCGCTGCGTCCGATGCGCGCACCCGCTCTTGCAGTTCGCACTCGCACCGGTCATCATCACATGCTCCAGGCGTCCCTTGTTATCGAACCCCGCCTTCCCCTCCGCCGCCTCGCCCTGCGCCTGCCGCAGCGGATCCTCCGACCCATACTTCACTCCGCCAGTCATCACCGCCGACTCCGGCTGATTCTGCGCATTCAACATCACCTCGCCCCGCGGAGCCACCACGTTTCCTCCGGCCCCGTTCGTCAGTGTCACCTCTCCCTCCGCTTCAACCCTGCTCCGCCGAACCATCCTTCCGCAGATGCACCACCACATGCTCTCCCCGCGCCGACTGTCCCTCCCCAGTCCCTTCCCCGCCGCCCACCGACACATACTTCGCCTGCGACATCACCAGGGTCTGCCCCGCCCTGTCCAGTACCGCATGCGACGCCGTCAGCACCACCGGCTGATCATGCTGCAGACCATTCACCTTCACCGCCGAGTGCAGCACCACCACACCCGTATCCGAGTTGTACTCCGCCCCAACCGCATGCCCCGTCATCCCACCCGATGCAAACTCGATATCCTTGTCCGTCGCCGCCACTCCCAGCTTCTGCAGAAACACCAGCCCGCTCGTCGTCACATGAATCAGTCGTGATCCTGTGCTCTCATGCTCCGCCTCATGCAAGTCCTTCCCTGCGGCATAGTCCATCTTTGCCTTCGCATCCGCGGCCTCAGGCGCCTGCAGATCGATATGCACCTCCCCATCGGCACGGACTATACCGTTCTTCTGGTCATATTCAAACTCGTTGCCGTAGATCCGGTCGGCTCTGTCTTGTTTGCGTCCGTACAGAACAATCCCCACATCATGCAGCGTCATCTTTCCATCCGAACGCTCCACTGCCTTGGCCGCATGAATCGTATAAACCGTTCGTCCCTGCACCGACTGCGAATACGTAATGTTATTGCGTCTCCTGCCGAACGTCGATCCCCAGCTTCGCCGGAAGATTCGCCAGAAACCGGTGCTCCCGATAGTGCGCATACCCCAGGAACGCCAACGACCACCATCACAAGCAGGCCCGCACCCACCAGTAACCAGACCCGCAGCCGCTCTACCGAAACGCTCATTCCTCCTCTATCTTCTCACCCAAAGCTCACACATAGCAGCGCTGCACGACCGTCACTCACAAAACCGTCTTGCTTCTCATCCGCATTTGATCCGTATCTCTCCGCACAATCCGCGGCCGCATCAGGACTAAACTATCCCTATGGCCGATCAGCTCTATCTAAGCCTCTGGTTCCCCAACTTCCGCTTCGAGACCCTCCCCGCGACCCTCGTCTCGGTCATGCGCCAGTTCGCCCTCATCAGCGGAGACCCCCGCGTCTCCGCCGCCAGCGCCTACCCCATCAGCTTCAACGAAGCCCCCACCTACCAGCGCCTCTACGTCAACGACGACCGCTCCGAAGAAACCTCCGACGCCATCATCGAAAACGCCGTAGCCGAGGCCACCGAGCAGCTCCACGACGACACCGCCTACGAGTTCGAGATGCGCTGGAAGCTCTGGGCTCCCGAAACCGTCGACGCGCAACCCGGCAATACCGGCATCGACATCTACCCCGACTTCGAATCCGTCCGCCTCGACACCCTCTGGAAGCGCGCAACCCGCCACCGTCCGCATCCTCGGCTTCGGCCCCGGCTTCGACGACGCCACCTTCGAACAGAACGGCCACATCCGCATCGACTTCGGCCTCGACACTCCCTGGCTCGCCGAAACCATAGACGACGAGCACCTCGACGAAGACGCCACCAAACACATCCAGCAAAACGTCGAGATGCTCCTCGCCTTCACCCTCTCCGTCGAGAAAAACTGCGGCATCAGCAGCCGCCTTCTCTGGACCGAATCCGGCGAACCCCTCGCCCAGAAGCTCATCGACCGCCTCCAGCGCGTCAACTGATCCCGGGCAAGCCCCGAAATCCAAAGGCTCAAGACCTTTACGGAAATTTACGAAACCCATTACGCCTTTCTTACGGATGCGGTGCTGAAATACTCTTCGGCGGCGAAATAGAGCCGTCAGGAGAGAATTTTCATGAACACGTTTCGCACCCGCAGGCCCCTTCTCGTCAACGCCACCCAATGCCTCCAACCCGCCGTCATCCTCACCGACTCCGGACAGCGCAAAGCCTTTCCCGGCGACTGGATCATCGAAGGCGAGAACCACGAGCGCTACATCGTCGACAACACCTTCTTCCAGCGCACCTTTGCCCCCATCCCTTGGGAGCCCTCCAACGAAGGCCGCCACTACGGCAGCTAGCCCTCCGCGCGGACTCGAACCTCAACCTAAACCCGTTACTCCGGCCCATCGCAACCCGGAAAGAAGAAAAAGCGCAGTGTCTATGGCATTGTCCCTCGTACAAGAACCTCCCGTCCCTCTTCTCGTCTTCACTCGAAATCCCCACATCACAACGGAAAACGAGCTCAAAGCAACATCCCTGCAAACGCGTAAAGCGCAGCTTCAGGACGCCCGACGCTATCCACCAGCTGATCGACAGCTTCACCTGCGACGGCACCCTCCTCCACCGCTCACCTGCGGAAATCTGCGCCAACATCCACACCTTCACCATCGTCGAAACCGCCTCCCGCCAGTTCATCGGCTGCGCTGCACTCCACGTCTACGGCCAGCACCTGGCCGAGGTCCGCTCCATCGTCGTCCGCCCTGAAACCAAAGGCCACGGAGCCGGCGGCCTTCTCGTCCGCGCCCTCCTCGATCAAGCCGAAGCCAGCGCATCAAGTGCGTCTGTCTCTTCACCCGCATCCCCGCCTTCTTCGAACACTTTCAACTTCCGTGTCGCCGACCGCCACGCCTTTCGCGACAAAGTAGCAAAGGACTGTACGCAGTGTGCCCGGCGCAACGCATGCGACGAAATCGCCATGGCCATCGGAGACCTCCCTACCCGACACTCTGCCGACGAGCCGCTTCTTCCATCCCCTGGACCAACCAGACCTCGTGCAGCTGCAACTGTGATGAATCAAGAGGGTTATGGCCCAAAGGTCGCATTCCCAAGCCCGTGTTATCGCAGATACCATCCGTCACGTAGCCCTTGCGACTAGCCTTTTCCTCATGGATGATTGCCGCCAGGAGATTACGCGCAACTCGCCACAGTGCAATAGATAAGCAACATAACTGAAGGGAGCTGCACATCTCTCTCGAAGACACACGAGAGTCAACGAGGAAGAAAACATGGAATATATACAGCAGAACGATCAGGCTTCAATGTACCAATCGAACTTTCGCGCCGAAGACGGCCCTGCCCCCCGCCCCTCCCTTGCTATCTACGAAGGCATAGTCATTCCCCTCGCCACACTCGGCGCTGCCCTTCTCTTCGTAATCGGCGCGATGGTGCTGACCCACTAAACACCCGCTGACAATTCGTTGCTTTGTTCCTTCGTAGGCCAAGACTAGAAGCCAAGGGTTTTGGCTTCTAGGTAGGCCAAGGCCTTTGGCATCTAGGTAGGCCAAGGCTTCAGCCTTGGCACTCTCCCCTCCCCCACAAATGGGGCTTCAGCCCCTGGGGTATGCTTTCCTATCCCGCCACCACAATCTCCGAGAAATCCGCGATGCCGGAGAAATCTCCAAGCACCCTCTCAAGCAGCGCCAGTCGGTTCGCGCGCACGCCGCGTCCGGAGCCATCACCATCACCGCATCAAAGAACGCATCCACCTGCGGCCGCAGCGTAGCAATCTGCTCCAGCGCCGCCGTATAATTCTTCTCCTCGCGGAGCCCCTTCACCTTCGCAGCCAACTCCGCCGACCGCTCCGCCAGCGCCTTCTCCGTCGCCTCAGTCAGCAACGCTCCGTCAACACTCGAGCCCGCAGCAATCCCCTTCTCCTTCGCCTGCGAAAGAATATTCTTCATCCGCTTGAACGCCGCAGACACCGCCGCAAAATCCTCCGACCCGCGAACCGCAGTCACCGCCTCCGCCCGCGCCACCGCATCGCGAACATCGTTCGCCCCAGCGGCAAGCACAGCCTTCACCACGTCATAAGCCTGCCCCTTCGCCTCGCGCAGATAGAACTCCAGCCGCTCAGCAAAGAAAACCTCCACCCGCAGCCGCACCGCCTCGCTTGCCGAAGCCGCATCCACAACATCCCCCAGCGTCAGCGGCAGCGGAACCGTCGTCTCCGCCAGAATCTTCACAATCCCATTCGCCGCCCGCCGCAGCGCAAACGGATCCTTCGACCCCGTCGGCTCCAGCCCCAACCCAAACATCCCCGCAATCGTGTCCGCCTTATCCGCAATCGCCAGCAGCGCACCCTCCACCGTCCGCGGCACCGCATCCTCCATCGACTCCGGCTTGTACTGGTCATAGATCGCATCGCTCACCGCAGCAGGAAAACCCTGCGCCCGCGCATACAACCCACCCACCACACCCTGCAGCTCCGTAAACTCCTTCACCAACTCAGTCGTCAGATCCGTCTTCGCCAGCGAACGCCGCTTCATCCAGCGCCGCAGCATCCACAGACAACCCCACGCGCGACAACCAGTCCTGCCAAGTCGAGCCGCCACCCGCTTCACCCGCTCCGTCTTCGCCGCATAACTCCCCAAATCCTTCTGGAAAGTCACATTCTCCAGCAGCTTCACCCGCTCCACCAGCGGCACCCGCTGATCAAACTCCCAGAAGAACCGCGCATCATTGAACCGCGCCCGCAACACCCGCTCATTCCCATGCCGAATCACCGCCTCGCCCGCCGCATCAGCCTCCGTATTCAGCACCGCCAGAAAATGCGGAGCCAGCTTCCGATCCTTATCCTCCACCGCAAAATAGCTCTGGTGATCCCGCATCACCGTCACCAGCACCTCCTCCGGCAGCGCCAGATACTCCGTCTCAAACCCACCCAGCAGCACCGAAGGCCACTCCGTCAACTGCGTCAGCTTATCCACCAGCCCATGGTCCTCGCGCCACCGCATCCCATCAACAGTCCGCATCACCTTATCCAGAGCCTTCCGAATCCTCTGCCGCCGCACCTCCACATCCGCAATCACAAACCCCCTCAGCAGCGCATCCTCATACTCACCCGGAGCCGCCAGCGCAATCTGCTGCATCTCCAAACAACACCCGATGCCCATATGTCACCTTACCCGCCACATATCCACCAAACCCCACCGGCACCACCTCGCCCCCAAGCAGCGCCACCATCCACCGCACCGGCCGCACAAACCGCTCCGGCTTCCCCGGCCGCCAGTACATATTCTTCGCCCAGTAAATCCCCGCCAGCTCCTTCGGCAACTCCGCCGCAATCACCTCAGCTGCACCGCGCCCGGCCCTCACCGCCGTCGCCGCCAGATACTCCCCCTTCGGCATTCGTAACCGTCTTCAGCTCCTCAACCGCCACGCCGGCCTTCTTCGCAAACGCCACCGCCGCCGGCGTCGCCACGCCATCCTTATAAGCCACCTTCACCGAAGGCCCCACCAACTCCTCGGCCACATCCTCCTGCCGCTCAGCAACATCCTTCACCCAAACCGCCAGCCGCCGCGGCGTAGCAAAGCTCTTCGTCGTCGCGCCCGACCGCACCAGCCGCTCGCGCTCCAGCATCTTCACCACGCGCTGCTGCAACTCCGCCTGCGCCCCCGCGATCATCCGCGCCGGAATCTCTTCCAACCCAATCTCAAACAAAAACTCCGCCATCGTCCCTCAACCAATCTCAATCAAACAAAAAATCCCGGGTGCCCATCCTTCGGCACTTTGCGAAGGGTGGGATGAAACCATTCAGCCAGCCACGGCGCCAATCTCCAAACTCCGCAACGCCTCTCCCTGCGCCGCATAAGCCTTCGCCACGCCCACCACCAGCGTCCGAATCCGCGCCATCACACCCACCCGCTCCGTCACCGAAATCGCCCCGCGCGCATCCAGCAAATTAAAAACATGCGAGCACTTCAGCGCCAGCTCATAAGCCCCCAGCACCGGAAACCGCTTCAACGTCAGCGCATCCATCTTTTCAAAGCCCTTCGCCTTCTCCAGCAACGCCAGACACTCCGCCTCATACAAATTCAAATGCTCCCACAGCTTCCCCACATCCGCATAATCGAAGCTGTAAGCCGAAAACTGCTCCTCCTCCGCCAGCCGCATCTCGCCATACGTCACCTTCGCGTCCCGTATCCGGCTCAACCGCCCACACAATGTCATAGATCGAATCCTCATCCTGCAGAAACTGCGCCATCCGCTCCAGCCCATAAGTAATCTCGCCGGAGATCGGGTCCAGATCCATCCCCCCGCACTGCTGGAAGTACGTGAACTGCGTAATCTCCTAGCCCATCCAGCATCACCTGCCAGCCAACGCCCCACGCGCCGCCCACCGGCCACTCCCAGTTGTCCTCTTCAAACTTGATGTCGTGCTCCGCAGATCGATCCCGATCGCCACCAGCGACTCCAGATACATCTCCTGAATCTTCACCGGTGGCGGCTTCAAAATCACCTGCAGCTGCGTATGCCGAAACAGCCGGTTCGGATTCTCCCCATACCGCCCATCCGCCGGCCTCCGCGAAGGCTGCGCATAAGCAATCCTCACCGGCTTAGGCCCCAGCACGCGCAAAAACGTATCCGGAGACATCGTCCCCGCCCCCACCTCAACGTCATACGGCTGCTGCAGCACGCACCCGCGATCCGCCCAGAACCGCTGCAGCGTAAACAAAAGCTCCTGAAACGTCAGCGCTCTCTTCTCGCCAACCCACGAAACCAATCCACTCATAACTCTCTCTTGAAACCGGCAATCTTACGATTCTAAACGTCATCCCGTCCCATTACCCGGACAACCTCACTTAGGCGTGGCTGAACCCTTCCGAGTGCCTTGCTCAGGCGCCCGCGACGGCCCCGACTGAATCGTCGCAGGGTCGGCCGCCAAAGTGGGATCAGGAATAGGAAACAATATCCCCGATGACCGGATAAAGTAGTTGGCATTCGCAACCCTCACCTGCATAAAATGTGATCCGGCAGTCGAGTTGGAAGGCCGCGGAAACTCCACGATGTATCGCTCGCGCAGCATCGTCACGAACTCGCGAAGCGACAACCCCAACGACCTCGTATCGCTCGTCGTCGTCACAACCCCGCCGCTCAGTTCGCTCACCCGGATCAACTCGTCCTGGCCCCCTCGAACTCCTCCTCCGCCCGGAACATACATCCCTGCCCCATGCCTGCTCATCGTCGGTATCCCCACTACGCTCATCGGAGCGTAGTCCAACCCAAAGATAGCCGTCCCGGTCTCCTGGGCGAAATTCGTCACCTCGTCAGGTGTGTGTTTACTTCCTTTATCTTGTCCGTCCGTCATTGCCAGAATCACACGCCGCCCGGGCAGTTTCGCCATATCCATTTCCACGTAGGCCAATCCATCCCAAAGATGCAGGTTCTGGTCACAGCTCTCTTTATGCTTCTTGCGAAACATCCACGACTCCAGCGCAGTATCCGTAGCCTTCTTGATGGAGCCACTGTCGGCTGGCGCATCATAAAGAGAGCGGATCAGCGAACAATCCAGTACATACACCGAAACCCGGTCCCTCGGACGCAGCGACGACCGCGCAAGCTCCGACAGCGCGTCCCCAATCTTCGGCATCAGCGCAGCCATGTCCCCGCTCGTATCCAGCAAAATCGAAAGCTCAATCGGGTCTTCGCCCGCCTGCCGCACATGCGTCGCCCGGAACCAGGGTCCTTCGTCAATGCTCACCGAAAATCGGCTCTCCCCAATCGGCTTCTGAATCAGTTCATGATTCAGTCCCAGAACCAGCGTCGGTATCTGGAGCAGATTCGTATAAACACGCAGTGTCGGAACACCCCCATCGACAACCGCCTTAGGCTCATCCTGCGCTTCGGCAGAAACCGCCCCGGCCCCCCGGAAGAATAAGCCCCACAGCAACAGCCACGCCACGCGACCCGCCGACGGGTAACGACATCCAATTCTGGCACGACCGCACATCCCGGCAGTATGACAGAACACACCCGCAACTCCAACCTTTCCGCGGACAGTAATGGTCAAACTTGACCGCTACCTCCAAACCCAGCCTCAACGCTCATTGAACATCCAACCTACTAAGATTCTCGTCAGGAGAAATAACAACCATGAAATCCACCGGCAACACCATCCTCGTCACCGGCGGCGGCTCCGGCATCGGCCGCGGTCTCGCAGAGGCATTCCACAAGCTAGGCAACAAGGTCATCATCGCCGGCCGCCGCCAGCAAGTCCTCGACGAAACCACCGCCGCCAACCCCGGCATGGCCTCCGCCACCCTCAACATTGAAGACCCGGCCGCCATCCGCGTATTCGGCCAAAAAATCGCCGCTGACTTCCCTTCCCTCAACGTCGTCATCCACAACGCCGGCATCATGCGCCCCGAAGACTTCCTCAACAAACCCGATGCCGCCGACGCCGAAGCCATCATCACCACCAACCTCCTCGGCCCCATCCGCCTTACCGCAGCCATGCTCCCTCAACTCAAGAAGCAGCCGCACGCCACCATCATCACAGTCTCCTCGGGCCTCGGCTTCATCCCCCTCGCCCTCACCCCGACCTATTGCGCGACGAAGGCCGCCATCCACTCATGGAGCGAATCCCTCCGCTACCAGCTCAAATCCACCAACATCGAGGTCGTCGAACTAGTCCCGCCCTACGTCCAGACCGAGCTCATGGGCAGCCAGCAGGCCGCCGACCCACGCGCCATGCCCCTCAAGGACTACCTCGACGAGGTCATCAACATCATCAAAACCCAACCCAACGCCACCGAAATCCTCGTCGAACGCGTCAAACCACTCCGCTTCGCCGCCTCCAACGGCCAGGAAAAATACGACGCCTTCTTCAAGCAATTCAACGACGCAATGTTGGCCCCACACTAAGTCAACAAGCCAGTCCGAGCCATTCCCGATCGGACTGGCGGCGTTCCAAATCGTCCCAATACTCGATAGACCGATTGCACTACCGCGAAAAGACAGGAACCACCATCACAACGATCCCAGCGACGCACCCAAGCAGTGCAACGGCCCCACCTAAACGCAAACTCGTCCGCCAATCCAGTTGTTTCCCAATCGCGCTCAGCGAGTAGATGCTTACCGACCCCAACGTACAAAGCAGTGCTGCGACATAAGGCACTGGCACCCCTGCATGGTAGAGGACATAAGCCAAAGCGACATCCAGTGCCATCGGCACCGGAAGCAAAGTTCCCAATATCGCAACGCAAACCACGCCAAAAACTGACACCGGCACATGCGTCCCATACGCCGGAATCATCTCCGCCACCAACGCTCCAATCACAGCAGCCAACACCATCCACGGCAACGTCAATAACGTAAGCCGCAACAGGTTCCGCAAATACGTACGGCCAAACGAAACTAATCTCGGCACCATCGCCTCGTCCACTGCCGGGACCACAATGCTCCTTACCCCCAACTCGTTTTCCCGCACCAGCAGCGGCAAGGCCGCGAGTAACACTGCCGGAACCACCAATCGCATCGACGCAAGCGGCAGCGGAAACAGCACAAACACCATAGCCACAATAACGGGATTAAAGCTGGGTGAACTGATCATCGCCGCGAGAGTCAACCGTGTGCTCGCCCCGCCAACCAGCAAGCTCTGGGCCACCGGAGTAGCGCAGTTCGTACACACGCCCAGCGGTGCGCCTACCACAGCCCCGCAGAGTACATTCCCAGCCGCCGATGAGAATCGCTTCGGCGCCGCAATCCCCGCCAGTAATGTCATCATCGCCGCGCCAAACGGCAGCGCGAAGTACATCCCAAACCGGTTCGTATACAGCCAGTTCACGCTCGTCCGCATGACTCTGATCGGCGCCGGCATATCCGGCGTTACCTTCAGCAGGGCATCGAACGAGATCGACCCCGCTACCTTTACTTCTGTTCCCGCATGCAACTTCTTCAAAAGCGCGGGATACCGCTGTTGACTCCAGAAGATCAGCACCGCGCCAACAGCAATGAGTGCTGCCAGAGAAACTTCAAGCAAGCGCCGGCGAGGAGTTGAAACCGAAAATGAGGCTGTGCTCATTGGGCGGCAAGTCTAACGCACGCTCTCCGTCGTTGAACATCCACCATAAGGTGGAGTCGCGGTCATCGACTTGCGCCTCTGATCCTACTCCGGAGCCCCGGGCGCGCCCACCGCCAATCCTTCGACTAAGGCACCAGCAGTTTCAGCGGAATAGCATCCGCCATCGCCTTATAACCCACCGGCGAAGGATGCAGCCCATCCCCCGAGTCATACGCCGGCAATATCAGATTCGGATTGCCCGGGTCCCGCATCAACTTATCGAAATCCACCACCCCATCAAAATGTCCCGGCTCTCGAATCCACGCGTTGACCGCCTGCCTGTCCGCCTCACTCTCTGGCCCCGGGTGGTAGTACTTCGACCCGCCATCCGGCAATATCGTCGCCCCAATCACCCGAATCCCATGCGCATGCGCCCTCGCGATCATCTGCGCGTAAGCCCCCTCCATCCGCTTCACTAAAGCCGCATGCGCCTCCGCCGAAGCATCGTGGTCCCGCGTCAGCGTCCCCAAATCATTAATTCCTTCCAGCACAATCACACTCTTCACCACCGTCTGCGCAATCACATCGCGATCGAACCGCGCCAGCGCATTCGGCCCCAGCCCATCCAGCAGCAGCCGATTCCCGCCAATCCCCTCATTCAACACACCGGTCCCGCGCGTCGACTTATCGCTCTGCATCCGCGCCGCCAGGACATCGGTCCACCGGTCGTTCCCGTTCGTAGTCGCTCCATGCCCATCTGTAATCGAATCCCCCAGCGCCACGACCGTCCCCGCCTTCTCCACCCCCACCACATCCACACCAGAGATCTGGTACCAATGCTCCACCCTCTTCGCATCCGGCAGATTCACAGCCGACACCAAATCCCCATGCGCCACATAAGACGTAGCCCGCGACCCGGGATGCCCGGTCTCACCCACCGGCGGCTCGTCATAATGAATCGAAATCGCCAAACTCGAAAGCGCCTCCGCAGAAAACGTAACCGCATCTGATACATACTCCGCGCCCGCCGGAATCATCACATCCGGCAACCCGCCGAAAGTCACCGCCGTATCGCTGGCCGCCTCAATCGCCCCCTCCGCAGCCGACACCGGCCGAGCCACATGCACCGCCGTCAAATGCAGCGGCTGCGCTCCAAACGCATTCGAAACCCGCACCCGCAACTGCGTCCCACCCACCGAAAGATGCACAATCTCCCGCAGCGTCCCATCGCGCATCAACTCCGGATCCAGCAAGTTCGCCGTCTCCGGAATCTGCTGCGAAGCCGCCCACGATCCAACCCAATGCGCTTGGCCCGCAGCCTGAGACATCGCCGCAGGCTCCGCACCGATTCCGCAGGAAAGAAGAAAAACAGCAACTTTCACCAAGTTCATTCGCATCAAGAGAACCCTCAAAAGATTTCTACGCGGCACGAAGAATATCATCCGCCCACGGTCCATAAAGCATCCAGCCGCGAATTCATTAGCTAAATCCGCTCCAGAGCCCGAGCGCTCACCAGCCTCCGCTCCAGATTCCTCTCCAGAGTCTCCACCGCAAACCGCCGCAAATCCACCCCTCGCCCTTGCGGCCAATCCTCCTCCGCCAGCGCTTTCACGGTCCCTCGAAAAATCCTCTGCGCCTCATTCACCGACTCCGCCGACAACGCCGCACTCCCACCCCTCCTGTCATCTCTGCAAGTCACCCCATCGCCATTCGCCGAATACCAGACCGTTCCCCCACGCAGATCCAATCCGCAAACCACACAATGTCCCAGCTCCGGCATCCACCCCATCAGCCGGCTCATCCAAAGCGCAAAATAAGTAACCGGCAGCCAAACCCGTCCCACCTGCATCTCCTCCAACACCGCCAGCACCAGTCGAAACACCGCATCCTCAACCGCTCCCTCCGGCAAAACCTCCTCCACCACCTCCGCTACAAACTGCAGCGCCGCCGTCCGCGCATAATCCACCGGCCGGCTAAGCGGAGAACTCAAAATCTCAAACGCATCCAGCCGCACCAGTTCCTGCTTCGGCTTCTCCGCATACGAAGCCCGCACATACGTCATCGGCTCCAGCGCTCCGCCAAACCGCCGCCGCGACCGCAGCGCATGGCGTGCCACGCCTTTCACCCGCCCCTGTTCCCGCGTAAACAGGCTCACCAGCAGATCAGCCTCCTGAAATGGCCAAACCCGCAACACAATCGCCTCGCTCTGCCGCTGGATCATCCTTCACCGGCCGAACTGCCGCAGATGATGGTCTGCATGCAGATATCCCCACCGCATCCAGTCCTCCATCGTCATCGGCCCGAACATCGGATGGCACGGCGCGCACCGAGTCCCGCTCGCCAGCCGCTGCATCTTCTCAACCGCCGCACCAACCACCTCGTCAAACGAATCGTCCGAGTGCTCCGCAATCGCCCGCTTCAACTCCCGTGTCGTCTTCAAATTCTTCGGCCAGCGCAGACCCGACCTCAACGCAAACCACTTCATCAGCACCGGCGGCGGCCCTGTCACCGCTCCAACCGCACGGTCACCCAGGGCAACTTCGTACGAACAAGCCAAATGCCGCATCATCTGCTTCGCCGTCATCTTCCCCCAACGCGCATGGTCATCCACCCGGACGGTCCGCAACCTCATCCTCGTCTCCGACAACACCACCGCCGACGACAAGTTCTTCATTCCTGTATCTCCCAAAGCAAAAACCGCGCAGCCTCAGGGCCACGCGGTCGCCAATCAAACCACTCTCAATCTATCGCCCGAAGTGCGAAGCATTCTTTGTCTGGTACTCCGCCCACTTCTCCGGCAAGTCATCGCCAGCGTAAATCGCCGAAACCGGGCACACCGGAACACACGCGCCGCAGTCGATGCACTCCACCGGATCGATAAACAGCTGATTAGACTCAGCGTATCCCGCTTCATCCTTCTTCGGATGGATGCAATCCACCGGGCAGGCATCCACGCAAGCCGAATCCTTCGTCCCGATACACGGTTCCGCAATCACATAAGCCATCGCTAAAAATCTCCCTTACCCCAATCTAAAATTCGCCAATCGTCTCTCGGCTGAACACGATTCTAGCAGCACAACCACACCCGCCTGCAAATCATACATCAGCCTCAAAATCACAGCCAATCACACAGGCCTTCCTTCCTCCAAACCCCGCTGTTCCCTCACCCGATCCGCCAGCTCCGCCGGAAAAATCCTCTCCCGCGACCCCTCAATCTCCTCTGCGGTCCACCACCGCATCTCCCGCATCATCCCAATCTCCTCCGCAGTCACCCCCGCCAGCCGAGGCTCATCCCGTCCACACCGCCCTCGAAACAGAAAATCCTGATTATCCTGTATCTCCCCCTGATGCCAGAACTGGTTAGCATCGCGATACACGGGTCCCTCAACCGCGACCCTGATCCCCAGCTCCTCGTTCAACTCCCGAGCCGCCGCCTCAGCCTCGGTCTCCCCGCCCTCAATCTCCCCACCCGGCAATGCCCAGAACACAAACTCCCCATCCGGCCGCATCGCCACAAACCGAATCAACAACACCGCCCCGCCTTCATCGAACAGCATCACCCGGGCCGTTCGCCTCTTCCTCACTTCTCCCCCGCCTCCCGCCTCCGCGCAAACTCCGCCGGAGTAGGAACCGGCTCCATCTCTCTCCCCGCAAACATCTCGGTAAACAAATGAACCATCTCCCCGCCGATCAACCCATTCGTCGCCAGCACCTCGCGGCTATCCAGCGTAAACGACCCTCCATCGAAGTGCGTCACTGTCCCCCCGGCCTCTCGCACCAGCAACACACCCGCCGAAGTATCCCAAGGATTCAAGTTGAACTCCCAAAACCCATCCAGCCGCCCGCAAGCCACATAGGCCAGGTCCAACCCCGCGCTCCCAGCCCGTCTCACCCCATGCGACCGCAGCGTCACCTCCTGGTAAAAATACACATTCGGATTGTCATGCCGCTTCTTGCTCGGAAACCCCGTCCCCGTCAGCGACTCCTGCAGCGTAGCCGTCTTCGAAACATGGATCGCCCGCCCATTCAGCCAGGCGCCCTTACCCTTCTCCGCCGAAAACATCTCATCCCGCAGCGGATCGTAAATCACCCCGGCCACCAACTCACCATCCGTATCCGCCGCCAACCCTTTCGCCCTGCGTTCCAAGCCCAAAATCACGCAAAACGCCGGGAACCCATGTGCAAAGTTCGTCGTCCCATCCAACGGATCGACATACCACCGGTACTCGCTCTCGAGTCCGGTCCTCGTCCCCTCCTCCCCATAAACCCCATGCGAAGGAAACGCCGCCTTCAGCCTCGCAACAATCAATTTCTCGCTAGCCCGGTCAGCCTCCGTCACCAAATCCACATCGCCCTTGTACTCCGTCTCCACGCCATTCGCATAAAACTCACGCAGCAGCGCCCCGGCCTCCCGCGCAATCTTCTCCGCCTCACCCGCAAACACAAACGAATCTTCAACTCCCATCAAAACACCTCACCAACAAGTACAACACACGCACAGTGAGTCCTGTCATGAGTCCTAAAATCGGTGCACATCGGTGTAAATCGGTGTTAAGTCCTTAAATCCGCGCCATCCAGTAAATCCGCGGTCGACCGTCCCCAGCCGTCACCGAGCATCCGCGTAATACCCGCTCCGGTAACGCAGTTCATAGCTCCCACGAAGCTGCGCATCCGTCATCCGCACCTTGATCGTCCGGTACGAGTCGTCCGCCCCCCGCTTCGGCGCATAGTATCCCAACAAATACTGCGTCCGAAGATCATCCGAAACATGCCGGAACGCCGGCTCCAGATCCTTCGGATCCACAACGTAGTAATACTTCCCACCCGTATCATTCGCCATCTGAATCAGCGCATGCTCCCCCGCCGTATTTCGTCCCGCATCCGCATAGATCGGCACAATAATCAGCGCATACACCATCGCGCCTGCCCGCTGAGCCTGTTCCAGCGCCTGCGTATACCGCTGCCCCTTCACCGTATCCCCGCCATCGGTGATCAGCACCACCACCCGCCGTCTTCCGTCGGCGGCCGACGTCTCCGCCAATCGCTCCGATGCAAGGTAGATCGCGTCATACAGCGCAGTAGCAGCGCCCCGCTGCACCTCATTGATCCCCACCTCGATCTGTTTCTTCTGATTCGTAAACGGAACAACCTCCCGCACCACCTCCGAGAACTCCATCAAATCCAGTTCATCCTGTTCCCGCAGCAGCGCATTCACAAAATGCTTCGCCGCCTCTTTCTCCAGCCGCTCATTCGTCAGCACGCTCTCGCTCGTATCGATCGCCAGCACAATCGACAGCGGCGTCGTCGTCTCCCTCTCAAAAATCCGAATCTCCTGCAGCTTCCCATCCTCCAGGATCTGAAAATCATCCTTCACCAGCCCGCCCACTGGCGCCCCCTTGGCATCCACCACATTCAGCGCCACATTCACCAGCCGAGTCTCCACCTTGATCGTAGGAAACCCGCCCTTCGGAGACTCATCTTTCTGCGAACCCTTCTGTCCCCCGCTCACCGGGGGCACCTGGGCATCATCCTCCGTCTGCGGAGCCTGCGTCCCATTCGCCGGTGGAAGCTTACGCACAACCGGAGCCTGGGCCATCGCAGCTCCCTCCAGCGCCAACACCACTGCAATGACGAACGATCTCACTTCCCCAACCTTCCACTCTCCACGGCAACGGGTGCCCCACGTCCCGATTCTGGGACGTGGGCCTCGCCCGAAGGGCGACCGCCTTTCTCGTTCAGTCCCACCGCCACAGCATCCGGAAACGGCTCTCCATCCGCCCAAATAGCCCCATCCAAAAACTGTTCCTTCTTCCAGATCGGCACCGTCTTCTTCAACGTGTCAATCAGCCACCGGCAAGCATCAAACGCCGCCCCGCGATGCGCCGAAGCCACCACCACCAGCACACTCGTCTCCCCAACCATCAGCCGCCCCAGCCGATGAACCAGTGCAACATCTCGCACGCCGAACTTCGTCACCGCCTCACCGGCCAGCCCGCGCATCTGATCGAGCGCCATCTCCCGGTAAGCCTCATAGTCCAGATGCAGCGTCTTCCGTCCGCGCGAATTGTCTCGCACAATCCCATCGAAGACGCACACTGCCCCATCCGGCCCCGTCTTCATCTCGGCCACTATCTCCGCCGACGGAATCACTCTCTCTATAATCTCAACCCGCATACCGTTCCAATCTTTCAGCCCCAAAGCCACCACTCACCGGCGGCAGCAGAGCCACCTCATCTCCATCCTTCAAGACCACATCAGCCTTCGCATACTCCTGATTCACCGCCACAGCAATTGAGTCCCACGGAAAGCCCACAATCTGCTCTCTGTAGACGTTCAAAACCTCCCCAACGATAGCTCCCTCCCGTAACTCCAGCCACGCTTCGCCGCCGCCAAGCCGCTCCCGAAGAACCCCAAAGTAAAGCACGCGCACACGCATCTCAAGAGCATATCCGACCGTTGCCGAAGCAGCCATCCCCTAATCAAACGACGTACAAACCGCAACACAATTGCCCTGCAACCTTGATGGAATAGCATAGTGACGGCATGAACTCCCACCCCTCCGCACCATCTCCAGTCATCGACTCCCACCATCATCTCTGGCGCTATTCCCCCACCGAATACGGCTGGATCGACAACACCATGCCCGCCCTCCGCCGCGATTTCCTGCCCGCAGATCTCGTCGCCGAACTCACCCAGGCCAACATAGACGGAGCCATCGCCGTCCAGGCGCGCCAAACCCTCGAAGAGACCCACTGGCTCCTCGAACTCGCCCAGACCTGCCCCCAGATTCGCGGCGTGGTAGGCTGGGCCCCCATTGCATCACCCAACTTCGAAGCATCGCTCCCTCAACTCGCAACCCAACCCAAACTAGTAGGCCTCCGTCACGTAGTCCAGGCCGAGCCCGCCGGCTCCCTCGACTCCACGGACTTCAACCGAGGCATCCGCGCCCTCACCCAAACCAACCTCATCTACGACATCCTCATCTTCGAGCGCCAACTCGAAGAAGCCACCCGCTTCATATACCGCCACCCCCACCAGCAATTCGTCCTCGACCACATCGCCAAGCCAAAAATCGCAGCTGGCGAACTCGAACCGTGGCGCACCCATATCCGCGAACTAAGCAAGCGCCCCAACGTCTCCTGCAAACTCTCCGGTATGGTCACCGAAGACTCCTGGTCCACCTGGTCCATCGAGTCCCTTCGCCCCTACCTCGACACGGTAGTCGAATCCTTCGGCCCCGACCGCCTCCTCGCCGGCTCAGACTGGCCCGTCTGCCTCGTAGCCACCACCTACACCCGCTGGTGGCAAACCCTCCGCAACTACTTCGCAAACTTCAGCCCCGAAGACCGCAAAAAAATCTTCGGTGCAAACGCCACCCGCATCTACAGTTTGAAATGAGAACAACACCAGCCCCCTTCCGATAGACCTAAGATGAGACTCGTCTGCCAAATAAGCGCCAAAGGCGCATCTCATACCAGCCTAGGGCGAAGCCCTAGGTGACACATCCGGAAAAGACCAGAGGGCTGAAGGCCCGACCTAGCGCGACAGCCATTGAGAAAAACTCAATCCCGCAGATTCGTGAAACCCCCATCCAACAAATAATCCACTCCAGTAATAAACCCCGCCTCATCCGAACAGAGAAAAAGCGCAAGATTCGCAACCTCCTTAGGCTGCCCCATCCGCCCAATCGGCTGAGCCGCAGAAAGCTTCTCAAACATCTCCGCCTCTTTCCCCGGATAGTTCTTCGCCAGATACCCATCCACAAATCCCGTATGCACCCGAGCCGGTGAGATCGCGTTGCACCGAATCCCCTTCTTCAAAAAATCTCGCGCAATCGAGTAAGTCATCGCCAACACAGCACCCTTACTCATCGAGTAAGAAAACCGGTCCGAAAGCCCGCTCGAACCAGCAATCGAAGCCATATTCAAAATCACGCCACCACCGTTCTCCACCATCGACCCGATACAAGCCCGCGTACAGTGATAAACACTCTTCACATTGATCTGAAACACCCGATCAAAATCCGCATCCGCAGTCGTATCCACCCTCCCGATCCCGGCAATCCCCGCGTTATTCACCAGAATATGAATCCGCTCGCTCCCAACGAGCCCCCCAAAAACGCGATCCACCTCAACCGGATCCGCCACGTTACAAGCATGCGCCTTCGCCGTCCCACCAGCATCAGAAATCTTCCCCACCGCCTCATTCGCGGCATCCAGATTCAAATCGACGATATGAATCTTCGCCCCTGCAAGCGCAAACTCCGTCGCAATCGCAAACCCAATTCCACTAGCCCCGCCCGTAACAATTGCCGAACGCCCATCCAACCGAAACTTCGATCCCGCTACACCAGATTGCATAAACACCCTCACGTAATATGGTCACTTAGCCTTTCAATTGTAGAGGCTAAGCCCAAACAAAAATTCCTTGAGGAATGAATGCAGAACAACGAAGAGCGATACCGCCAGGCCGTAGAAGCATCCGCACCCCCACTTCCCAAATCTCCCCGCCCAATCGTCATCCTCGGCGCCGGAGGCATCATTCGCGACGCCCATCTCCCCGCCTATAAAAAAGCCGGCTTCCCCGTCATCGCCATCGCAGACCCCGCATCAGGCAAAGCCGCCGGCCTGGCAAAAGAACGCAACATCCCCCGCGCCTTCGACTCCATCCAGCAAGCCATCGCCTTCGCCCCGCCCGACGCCATCTTCGACATCGCCGTCCCCGCCTCGCAGATCATGACCATCCTGCCTCACCTCCCCAATGGAGCCGCCGCCCTCATCCAAAAACCCATGGGCGAGACACTCGAAGAAGCCACCGCCATCCGCAACCACTGCCGCCAGCACGGCCTCACCGCCTCAGTAAACTTTCAACTCCGCTACTCCCCCAACAATCTCGGAGCCGTAGCCCTCCACAAAGCCGGCCTCCTCGGCGATCTACACGACATGGAGGTTCAAGTTCGAACCTACATGCCCTGGCAACTCTGGACCTTCCTCGCCACCGCTCCTCGCCTCGAGATTCTCTATCACAGCATCCACTACCTCGATCTAGTCCGCTCCTGGTTCGGCACGCCGCAAGGCGTCTACGCCAAAACCGTCCGCAACCCGCAAACCCCATCCCTCGCCGCCACCAAATCCACCATCATCCTCGACTATGGCGAGTGGAAGCGCGTCTTCGTCGTCACCAACCACGGCCACGATCTCCCACCCGAATCCGCCCGCAGCTTCGTCCAGTGGGAAGGCACCGGCGGAGCCATTCGCATGGACATGGGCGTCAATCTCGACTATCCCAAAGGCCGCCCTGACACGCTCTCCTACGCCGAGCGCAGCACATCCAACACACACTGGACATCTCTCCCCGTAAAAGGCAACTGGTTCCCGGACGCCTTCATCGGCAGCATGGGCTCCCTCCAAGCCTATGTAGAAGGCTCCGCCTCAGAACTCCCCACCAACTTCGAATCCGCCTACGAAACCATGGCTCTCGTAGAAGCCGCCTACCGCTCCAGCGCCCGCCCAGCCGAGCCGATCTTCTAAAGCAATTATCGAGAATGTAATCCGGTTTTGAAGGGGCGCGGCTTCAGCCGCGCCGAAAAACCTCCCAAAAAGATGGGGCTTCAGCCCCCGAGGGAATTTGTCTTGGGCTCTACCTGTAGGAGAAATGCTGTAACCAATGCCGCTACCCGTCACCCCTTAACCACCGTAGCCTGCTTCACAAAATCCGGATCGACCTCCACCCCAAACCCCGGCCCCGAAGGCACCTGGATTGCCCCATTGCTATCGCTCCGCAGACTCGAAGTCTCGCAGTGATAAGGCAGGTCATTATTGAACTCCTTGAACTCGTGATAAGGCCCCGAGTTCGCTATCGCCGACACAAAGTGCATCATGTACACATACCCCAACCCAGTCGATGAGATATGCGGAATGCATTGTTTCCCAAAAGCATTTGCCATCCGCGCCACCTGCATGCACCGGATCATCCCGCCGAAATAAAACATGTCCTGCTGCACAATCGACAGCCCGCCATTCGCAACCAGCCACCGAAAATTATGCGTGCTCGGCTCCTGCTCCCCACCCGCAATCGGAATCTCCAGCGCATCCGCCACGGCCTTCGTCTCTTCATACCAGTCAAAAGGCACCGGCTCCTCATAGAACGCGTACTTATACTCCTGCATCAGCTTCCCAATCGGAATCGCCTCCGCAACCGTATACGACCCATTCGAATCAGCCGAAATAATCATCTGATCCCCAAACGTCTTCCGCACCAGCGGAATCAGCTTCTCGCTCCGGCCCGGCGGCGTCTCCGCATGCGACATCCTTCCGCCAACCTTGAACTTGATCGCCTTCGCATTCGAAATCGCCACATCGCGCTTCAGATGCTCAATCGTCTCCTCCGCCGTAATGTCGCGTTCGCCATTCGCCTGGTAAACCGAAATCTTGTTGTTATAAATCTTGTCGCTGATTAACAAACCAATCGGCCGCTTCGACATCTTCCCGAACATATCCAGAATCGCAAACTCAATCGTCGCAATCGGCACCCAGATCGCGAGCCCCTGCGCCTTGTAGTTGTTCTCATAAACCGTCGAAGCCGGAATCAGCTCCTCAAGATCGCGCGCGTCCTTCCCAATAAAAAACGGCGCAATATGCTTCACGAACATCGGATACAGCACCTCCATCTGCTGCGCATTCGAAACCGACATCCCCTCATGCCCATCCTTCGACCGCACGCGACACAGATACTGCTTCTTGTTCTTCAGCAACTCCACCGACTCAATAATCACCGGATCAGGAAACAACTCCCGCTTGAACACCGGCTCCTTCAGAATCGCGTCAAGCTTCGCATACCGCTCCTTCAGAGTCCCCGGCAATCCATGCCGCGGAGCATTCAAAAACTGCGCCCCCGCAGTCGCAGGCAAGGCAGCAGCAACAGCTCCACCCGCAAAAGCAGAAGCAACAAACTCACGACGACTCGTCTTCATCAATTCCTCTCCAAAAAACTCTAATTCAGGCAAACTGACCAAGCTGTACTGCTTGTACCCGCGATAAAATGTGTCATCCTGAGCGAAGGCGGCGCATTTGCCGCCGCAGTCGAAGGACCTGCATTTTCTCTGCTGCGCGCATGGTTCGCTTCAATTCGTAGCAGGAGCAACCTCCAGCCGCACCACGTCATAGCAAATCCCATTCCCCACTCCACCCGCCGGAACCGTCAGCACAATCGTATTCGCCCCCGGCTTCAACAGCGAAGCATCAAAATTAAAATCCCTCTCAATCCAAGTCCCCTCAATCCCATCCCGCATCATCGAAGCCCCTGCCCCAAACAAATCCGTCATCGTCCCCGCATCCTTCCCATTCACGCTAATCGCCAGCGACCGCGCCGACGCCCCATCCAGCCCAAATCGCAGCGTAGCCTTCCCCACAGGCTGCGAACCCGATGGCATCTCAAAATGAATCGTCCACGGAGTAGCCCGCCCCTGGTCCCTTCCATCTGGCTTGAAATCCGTATCGTGCGGCACTTGGTAGATAAACCAATCCTTCGCCGGATCGCTCTTCTCCACCGTAAAGTCCACGTCGTTCGGAAACAGCTTCGCGTACTCGATATACATCCCCCAATGCCAATGGTCGTCGCCCTTCAAAAACTCCTTAGCCGACCGGTTCGGCGTACCAATCTGCCAAATCTGTTTTCCGAAATGCACTGGATGCCACTCAATGGTCCCCAGATCCAGCTTCTGCCCCGGCACAATCGTCACACTCGCCGTCGCATCATACGCACCCAGCACACCATCCGCCACAGCATGCAACTGATAAGTCCCCGGCCGCACATTTCGAATCACAAAACCCCCATCCTCCGCCCCATGCACCCAGAACTCATAATGCTTAGCATCGCTCTGCCAAGTAATCGGCTGCGGCGGAAAACGAAACGCCGCTGCCCCAGCCGGCCGAGGAGGAACATAAGTCCCCCGATTCACCCGTTGCCCCTGAGCATTCAACTGAGCAGGATGATCCGGATCCACAGCAGGAGGAGCAGGCGTTGCCGAAGCCGCAGGAGGCGTGGCCGGAGCAGCAGCCGGTTCTTCCATTCGTGGAGGACGCGCCGCCGCCTGCTGATCCGGAAACGAAAGCCCCACCAGCAAATTCTCAAGCTTTCCCGAAGCCCCTTGCGGATCCACCAGCCTCAACTTCCCCTTCACCACAGCCCGTTCACTCGCAGGAGTGTAGTCCACACCTTTCACCCACCCATAAGGCCAACGCGCCTGCTCCACCGCAGCCTGCTTCTTAGCCCTCACAAACAACTCATCAGGAGACCCACCCGTAGGCACATAAATAAAGATCGGCCCCACCACCTTAGTCCACGGCTCATTATCCCCAAAGTTCAAAACACTCCCGCCATAGTGAGTCCCGCGCCAATAATCCAGCAGCGTAGGATCGCCCCCATCGCCATCATCCAAATGTCCCGTCAGCTCAAAGTGCAGCGGCCCGCTCGACAAATACTCAAACGAAGGATTGATCAAATAAAGCCCCACATGCTCCTTCGTAGAAGACCATCCAAACGCCGGAATCTTCGACTGATCCGCCGAGTAGTCATACTTATGTTCCGCGCGCCCCTTATAAACACCCGTAGTAAGCCGGCGAGACTCCTTCATATTCAAATCCGTCCCCGCGTCCCAATCCGCCCCGGTAGGCATCAGCGCATTCCGCTGATCATCAATCGAAAGCCAGTCAAACACCTTCCCACTCAGCTTGAACCCAAACCGGCTCTCCCCCACCGAGCCCGCCGGATAAGTCGGCTCATGCGTAAAAATCGCATACGTATAGAGTCCCTCTTCACCACGCCCCAGCGAATATCGAATCTCCAAATCAGCGACCAGCCCACCCTCCTGACCAGCAGCCGTAGGATGCCCCCCCAGAATCGACCTCCCATCCGACCACCCCTTAACCGAAACCTCCGCACGGTCCCCATTCACGTTAGCCGGATCAATCGTAATCTTCGCCTCCCGCCGCGCCGCCAGCGCCGGACTCTGTTCCCAATACCCCGCATGATGCCCCGAAACAAATCCCATCAACTCCACATCCGGCGTAACCGTCTTCGGCGTCTTCACCGACACCAAATCCCCCGTAACCTTATCCACCTTTACCGTCAGATAGCCATTCGCCATCGTGTAAGTAGGCCCATCATCCGTAACCGTAACGCCAGGAGCCGCAGCCCCTCGAGCAGCAGCAAACACAGGCGCAATCGCCATCCCACACAACAACAACCCGGCAACACGACCAGCAAATGACATCGAATCAGTCTCCAGAGCTTTCGATCAGGTTACGCAGCGACGGGAAGGAAAGACGCACCATTCTTGCAAATGAGAAATTGTTTCCGCAATCCCGATCAGGCAAAAAAATGCCGCTGCGAAGACATCTCGCAGCGGCCCAACGCAATTCAACTTTATTCGCCGCTCTGGTTGCCGCTTTCCGTGTGGACCACCCGATAGCTGGCATTTCCCTGCGACCAAACCGTCAGCAGCAGGTCCTTACCAGCAGCAACAGCGTGTGCCTCGTTGACGAACTGCTCCGCCGAAGTCACCGGCTTGCGGTCCACCTCAAGAATCACGTCCCCAGGAGCAAGACCCGCATCCTCTGCAGGGCTGGCAGGGCGAACGCTCTGCACCGCAACGCCGTTCACGTTCGAAGGAACATGCAACTGCTGCCGCACATCCGGAGTAAGCTCAGCAACCGCCAACCCCAGCTTGCCCTTCTGCGCTCCAGGAGCAGCGCCGTCGCTCGCAACCTCGGCATCCTTGTGGTACTCGCCGACCTTCACGTTCAAAGTCTGCCGATTCCCATTCCGGATAATGCCCATCTCGATCGTCGTTCCCGGAGCAATCTGGCTCACCGCAACCTGCAGCGCGCTGCCATCCTCCATCTTCTGGCCGTTCAGTGTATCGATCACGTCGCCATTCTTCATCCCCGCACGAGCAGCCGGAGAATCAGGCGTAACCTGCGCCGCAATCGCGCCCGTCGCCGTCTTCAAATTGAAGAAGCTCGCATTCGCCGGAGTCACATCGTTCAAACTCACGCCAAGATAGCCATGATGCACCGCGCCCGTCTTGATCAGCTGCTCCGCCGTCGTCCGCACAATCTGCGAAGGAATCGCAAACCCTGCGCCCGCAAACGATCCGCTGTTCGAAATGATGAACGTGTTGATCCCGACCAGTTCGCCATGCGCATTCACCAGCGCGCCGCCCGAGTTGCCCGGATTGATCGCAGCATCCGTCTGGATATACCCACCCGGCTTCCGCGCATCATCCCTGTAAGGATTCTCACGGTTCACCGCGCTCACAATGCCGCGCGTAACCGAATTCCGGAAGTACCCAAACGGGCTCCCGAAAGCCAGCACCGTCTGGCCCGGCTTCAGCTTCGCCGAATCGCCCCACGCAATACTCGGCAGATCAGTCGCATCCACCTTGATCACCGCGAGGTCGGTCAGCTTATCCACGCCAACCAGCTTCGCCGTCAGCACGCGACGATCGTTCAACATCACGCGCATCTGCATCGCACCATCCACCACGTGATTGTTCGTCACGATATAACCATCCGGCGAGATGATCACACCGCTGCCAATCCCATGCTCGATCTGCGGCTGTTGCGGCCGCTGCATCTGACCACCGCCGCCGCCAAACGGCCCGTTCGGTCCAAAGAACTGAGCAAACCCAGGAGGCAGATCCTGCTGCCCGCCACCCTGCTGTTGACTCTGATCCTGCTCCCCGCTCGTCTCATGCTCGCCGCCGCGCGAAGTCACCTGAATATTCACGATCGCCGGCGACACTCGCGTCGCAACCGCCTCCACCGCGTTATCCAGCGCCACCAGCGAAGAAACACTGTTGTCATCCAGCGGAGCAGGCGACGAGATCATCGCCGCATGGACGCCGTTGTGATGGAAGAACATCCCAGCTGCCAACACCACTGCCAAGGCAGCCCCTGCAGGAGCGGCATAGCGTCCTGCCTTACCTACTAATTTATTAGTTTCAAACGACATGATCGTACCTCAGTGATGATTTAAAACAGCTAGTTATAGTTCAATGAAAAGCCAGCCGCCAGCAGTAGGCACGGCTGCATACGAAGCAGTAACCACGCGGTCCTCAGCAACAGCAAAGACCACCTTCGGTCTCTCCTGCTCCTGCCACGTGGTAAGAACAACCCAACCCTGAGCCCGGCGCACCACCGGCACATCCACACGGCTCTCCAAAGTACGAGGCACAGCCTTAGCCCGAACAACCCGCCGGTGCTTGGCCTTCACAGCAACAGGCGCAACCGTGGAATTCACCGGCATCGAAGCCTTCAGCAAAGTCGCATGCGCCCCACTCGTCAGTCGCGCTGGCCGCATTGCCACGCTCACGAAACATCACCGGCTGATACGCCGCATTGGCAGGAACCTGCACCGCCGCCGCAACCGGCACTGCCGCCCGCGAAAACGCAACCAACTGCGGACACCGCGCCAGCTCAGCAGCTCCGCCCAGCAAACCCATCACCACCACACCCATCACCACACGACTCTGCGTCCGCCCCATCCCTTCGCCGCCGCGCAAAATGCTATGCACCCGCCGAGCCAGTTCCGACCGCTTCTCCCAGGCCCCTAGCGACAACGCCGCCGCCCGCCGCCCCAGCCGATGCTCCGCCAGATTCGTCAAACACGTCGCATAAGCCTTAGGAGCCTTCGTCAACCGCAGCACATCCTCATCGCAAGCCAGCTCGCGCTCCAGGCAAAGCCGCCGCTCAATCCACATCAACACCGGATTCAGCGGCACCAACACCAAACCCACCTTCTGCAGCAGATTCATCCAGTCATCCCGCCGCCTTAGATGCCCCGCCTCATGCAGCACCACCTGCTCCAACTCCTCCGCAGACAGCTCGGCAAATAACTCCTCAGGCACAAGAATCCGCGGCGAGAAAAACCCAATCACGCTAGGCCGATCGACATCCTTCGATACGCAAAGCTCAACCCCGCGAACTCCCGCAGCAGTCAGCATCGCCTCATATCCAGCAACCGGCGCCCCTCGCTTCCAAATCCTCCGCAACCGCACCGCACTCATCGCCAGCTTCACGCCGCGCATCAGCGAAACCGCCATCCACAAAGCGGCAATCGCAAAACTCCAACGCACATCTACTCGCACGACCGGGCCGTGTCCAGCCACCGCACCTGCAGCTCGCAATCCAGAGACATGCACCAAAGGCAGAACCGCCAAAACCGCAAACACTGCCGTCCAGATCGCAAACCGAACCGCCGCTGTAGTCCGCGGAACCAGCCGCAGACAAATCCCCACACCCGCAGCCAGCACCACTCCCTGCCAAATCCCCGAAACGAACGAGCCGGCAACCAGCCGCGAAGCGCTCTCCACACCCTGCATCAGGTTCAGATCCAAAGCCATCATCGATCCTCCCCCACGCGGTCATCCGCCGCAGCAGCAATCGCCTCTCTCAGCCGCTGCAACTCCTCCGGAGTCACCTCATCATCCCCAATCAGCGAAAGCAGCAGCCGTTCCCGCGAGTTCCCAAAGAACCGCTGCATCATATGCCGAATCTCCGACCGGCTGGCCTCATGCTCCGCCACACAAGGCACATACAAAAACGCCCGGCCTTCCTGCCGGTGCCGCACATAGCCCTTCTGTTCCAGAATCCGCACCGTAGTCAGCACAGAGTTATAAGCCAGGGCCTCACCCTCCGGCATAGCCGCCACCAGGTCCACCACAGCCGACTCGCCACGCGCCCAAAGAATCTTCATGAGCCGTAACTCAGCTTCCGTCAATGTAATAGATCTCTTCGGCGGCATAGGTCCCTGTGGCCCGCCCCCCGGAAACCTGCTCACCGGAGAGCCCTTCTATCCTGTCAGACGACCAACTAAACGATTAGTTAGCAGCCCACCAAAAAAAATCATCCCTCGAGGGCGCGGCTCTGTTTTGGACGAACGGTACCTTCACATTGTTCAGGCGCGGCTTCACCGCGACCGCCGAGCGATTAGCGGGCTTTAGCCACTGGAGGAATTTATCCACGCCTACCCAATCACCCCCAGCCCTACCCCACCAACTCCCGGTAATCCTCCCGCACCGGAGTAAACACATCCAGCACCTCCGACTCCTCGAGCGCCGAAGCCTGATGCTCCACCCCGCCATCCACCACAAAACTATCCCCTTTGTGCACATCGAAAACGCGCCCATCCACATCCACCCGAATCGCCCCCTTCACCACATACACCAGCTGATGATGCGGATGGCTATGCCGAGCCCCCACCCATCCCTCCTCAAAAAAATGCCGCACCAGCATCAACTGATCGCTATGCGCCAAAACCTGCCGAACCATCCCGGCCTCCGGCGTAAAACTCCTCGCGTCGCCAGTCTTCACAAAACTCATCTCCATCGCACTCATGCTTCACCTCAAAAACCCTTCCATAAAATTTTCCACCTCATTACTCTTACACGCTCTCACTCCCAATTCCCACCATCGCCCAAGTTTCACCCGGTTCCGCTCCCGAGTCCCAAGCCTCTAGCCCAAGCCAAGCCTCGAGTCGCTAGTCCCTAGCCTCTAGTCCCTAGTCCTCTAGTCCCTAGTCCCTAGTCCTACAAATATCCCAGCCATCTCCGCCAGACAAAGTACAATCCACCACAATAATGCAGAACTCATCCCAACCCACCCGAACCCCACTGCCTACCGCTCTGCCTCCGCTCCCCGGCCTCGATCTCTTCGTCCGCTACCACGCCATTCGCACCGGCGGCGACTTCTTCGACGCCGTCGTCGTCAACTCGCAGCTCCTCTTCTTCCTCACCGACATCGCCGGAGACCGCGAGCACGCCCAAACCATCGCCGCATTCGCACAGGACGCCTTCCGCATCCATGCCCCGCAGCTCTTCTCCACCCCCGACCTCAATCAAATGGACACGCTCGCCGCCCTGGCGCACGAGATCAATATAGCCATCTACCAAGCCGCATCCGGATCCCGCCTCGCCCCAACCTTCGTCGGCAGCTTCGATCTCTCCCTCGGCCTCCTCGCCTATATCAACGCCGGAGGCCCGTCACCCATCTTCCGCGACAGCGATGGTACTCGCACCCTCGGCCACGTCACCGTACCCCTCGGCCTCTTCACCCACATCACTTATGAGCCCGCCATTCAGGCCTTCGAACCCGGCTCCCGCCTCCTCCTCATCACCAAAGGCATCCTCGAAGCCCGCCGCGACCGCACCCCCTTCGGTGAGGAACGAGCCGTCAACCTCGTAGAAACCCTCGCCCCCCGATCAGCAACGGAACTCACCCAAACCGTCCTCGATCAAGCCCACAACTTCCGCAAACTTCCCTGGTACAGTCTGCAAAATCTCCCCTTCACCAAACCCGATCCCCCCGACGACCTCACCGCAGTAGCCCTCGTCCGCCCCCAATAAGGCCTGGCCATCGACCTCATGCTCTTCCGCTAAAAATGCCCATCGCCAAACTCACCATCGAGCTCGAAATCCCCCACGCCCAATCCCTCAAGGACCGCCGCCAGGTCGTCCGCTCCCTCAAGGACAAACTCCGCCACGCCTTCAATCTCTCCGTCGCCGAGCTCGACGACGGCGTCGTCTGGAACCGTGCCACCCTCGGTATCGCCACCATCTCCTCATCCACCAGCTATCTCACCAGCCAAATCCAGCAGATTGACCACGCTATAAACCGTTTTTCTGCCGCTCTAAGCGCCGAAGTCATTGATTCTTATGCGGAAATCCTCCCCGAATAACCCAAAAATCACCAACCCGTAATCTCCCCCACCCCCTCCCATTGTAAAATTTTTGATTCCCATTAGGTGGAACGCGCCAACTTTGGTATTCTCTACCGTTCGCCCCGTCTAAACCATATGCCCGAGCAACGAGCCAGAACCTACCACCGCAACCGAGTCGCAAACACCTTCTCCGAGGAGATCGGAGCCATGCTTGAAGGAGAACTCTCCGACCCGCGCATCGCCCCAAGCTACGTCACCGACGTCGTTCTCGCCCCCGGAGGCAAATCCGCCCGCATCTTCGTCGCCGTCCTCGGCAGCGAAGCAGAGGAGGCATCCACCCTAGAAGGCCTCATGACTGCCCGCGCCTACATCCGTTCTCAGCTTCGCGACCGCATGGGAGTCCGTCACGTCCCCGAGCTCACATTCGCCATCGATCGCTCTCAGAAGATGACCAGCCGCATGGAGGAACTGCTCGACCGCACCCGCAAACGCGACCGAAAACGCGCTGTCGCCGAATCCGCTCCGCCGGTGACAACCAACTCATGACTCCAGAGACCGAGCTCTTCGAACTCCAGCAGGCGTCCCTGTCCAGCGAAGCTCGTTCCCACGAGCGTCATATTGCGAAACTCTTGGCAACATTCCGCGCGCACCCGCGCTTCCTGCTCACCTCCCACTCGCGACCAGACGGCGACGCCGTAGGCTCCGTCCTCGCCCTAGCCGAGGTCCTCGATCAGCTTGGCTGTAAGGCCGACATTATCCTCTCCGACCCTATCCCCTCCACCTACTCCTCTCTTCCCAACCTCCATCGCATCCACCAGACCGCCTCGGCGAACGACGTCGACCCCACAGGAACCGTCCCCGCCATTCTCCTCGAATGCGACGGTATCGCCCGCACGGGCCTCAACGGCCTCGAAGGCCGCACCCTCATCAACATCGACCATCACGCCAGCGGGCGCCCCTTCGGCTCCATCAACTGGATCGACGAGAATGCCTGCGCCGTCGCTGCCATGGTCTACCGAATCGCCCTCGCCGCAGGCGTCAAAATCACGCCCTCCATGGCAACCTGCCTCTACGCCGCCATCCTATCCGACACCGGAACCTTCACCTACGCAAGCACCACCGCCCACACCTTCGCCGTCGCCCATGACCTTGCCGCTCACGGAGCCAATCCCAGCCAGATTGCCCGCGACATCTACTTCTCTAACCCCGCCAGCAAAATCCGCCTCCTCGGCATTGCGCTCTCCAACCTGAACACCGAAGGTGACATCGCCTGGGCCTGGATCACCGCCGAAGACATGGACCGCATCGGAGCTGGTGCTGAAGACTGCGAAGGCGTCGTTAACTACCTCATCAGCATCGCCGGAGTCGAATCTGCGGTCTTCCTCCGCGAAGTCCCCGACATCAGCCAGTTCCGCCTCAGCATCCGCAGTAAAGGAAAGCTCGATGTAGCCCGCATCGCCGAGCACTTCGGCGGTGGAGGCCATCGCAGCGCCAGTGGCTGCACTCTCGATGGCCCCCTCGACGTGGCCATCGGGCGAATCCTAACCCAGCTCCGGACAGGACTCTGATAGCCTTGTCTGGCTCCTCATAAATTGATGACCGACCAGCAACAATCCGCCGCCATCGGCGAAAGGAGCGACCACGCACTCGGCCGGTGGCTCCGCGAAAGACTGCCCACAGGCGCTACCGTCCGCGAGTTCGTCATCCTCTTCGCTGTAACCACCTTCCTGCTGCTCTACGGACTCGTCCCCACCTTCGGCGGCGATCAACTCGGCCTGGTGGGTGCCGACGAGCCACGTTACGCCCAGATCGCCCGCGAGATGCTCGCCGCTCACTCCGACGCCTGCCACGCCGTCAACGCCAAGATGGTCCCCCGCAGTCTCCGCCCGGAGGATATCCGCGCCTCCTTCCACTGCATCGCCGGCGGCACCGTCACCCCCATCCTCTACGGCCAGCCCTGGCTCGAAAAACCCGCCCTCTACTACTGGCGAGCCATGAGCTTCTTCAAGGAGTTCGGCGTCTCCGACTGGACAGCCCGCCTTCCCTCCTCATCGGCTACCTTCGCTCTCATCGTCCTGATATTTCTCCACATGCGCCGCTTCCGCCCCGGAGGCCATCTCGACGCCGCCCTCATCACCGTCTCCTGCGTCGCCATCGTCAGCTTCGCTCGCGGAGCCTCCACCGACATGCAACTCGCCGCGCCCTTCTGCATCGGCATGCTCGGCTGGTATGCCTGGTATGAGACCGGAAAAAAATTCTGGCTCTTCGACCTCTACTTCTTCGGAGCCGCCGCCACCCTCGCCAAAGGTCCTGTAGCCCCTTTCCTCGCCTTATCCATCATCGTTCTCTTCGCAGGCCTTCGTCGTGAATGGTCGCTCCTCCGCCGGACAATCTGGTGGCCCGGAGTCCTGCTCTTCCTCATCATGGTTCTGCCCTGGTACATAGAAGTCCAGCGCCGCAACCCCACCTTCTACCGTCTCTTCTTCCTCGAACACAATCTCGAGCGCTTCGCCACCAACCGCTTCCAGCACCATCAACCCTTCTGGTATTACCTCGCCGTCCTCCTCGTCGGCCTCATGCCCTGGACCGTCATGGCCGTCCGCGCCGTTGTTGACGCCGCCCAGGTCTCCATCGCCGAGTGGAAGGTCCGCCACAACCCCAGCCGCTACCTTGGTCACACCCGCGCCGGAGACGCATTCCCCGAATTCCTCATTCTCTGGGCCCTCTTTCCCATCCTCTTCTTCTCCTTCTCCGGCTCAAAACTCCCCGGCTACATCCTTCCCTCCATCCCTCCCATCACCATCCTCACCGCCGACTACCTCAACCGCATCCGCCGCGAAGGCCTCCCGCGATGGCTCCTCTGGGCCCACGCCGAAGTCTGCGGACTCCTCGTCTTCGTTCTCGCCCTCTCGCCTCAGCACATGAAGTACGAGACCCTCGTTCCTTCCGTACAATGGCTCGTAGCCGCCTTAGCTGCGGCGCTGTTCTTCGCCGCAGTCGTCTACGTCGTCATCCGGCGCTGGGGAATCTCACAGGTCTGTAACGTAACTCTTCTGCCTGTCCTCGCCATGTTGATCTTTCTCCTCGGCTTCTACGGCAAAGAGCTCGACATCAACTATTCCGCCCGTCCTCTCGCCCGCGAGATCCAAAAAGACGCCCCCAACGTAAAACTCGTCGCCACCAGCTCTATCAAGCGCGACATGGACTACGGCCTCGCCTTCTACCGCAACGAACCCATGATCCACTACGACGCCACAGGCGTTCCCGACGCAGAGCATATCCTCGTCACCCGCGCCAACGACACCGAAGCCCTCGACCACTGGCTCGCCGGCCGGGTATACGAACCCCTCTTCCTCTACGAATCACAAGGCCTCGAAGTCTACCGCGTCTACGCTAAACAATAACCCCCAGCAAAGAACGTAGTTGCCGTTGTTTTGTCGTTGTCCATGCTCTTGCACTTGCTTTTTTGTTTGTCATCCCCGCAGGGGATCTGCTTTGCCGTTGTCTTCGTCTTTGTCTTTGTCGTTGCCTTTGTCTTTCGGAGGGAGCGCAGGGCTTAAGCCCTGCGAAAAGCAAGCAAATACAAGGGCTCTAGAAGCTACTGAAAAAGTAGTTGTTTTGAAAGGGCGCGGCTTCAGCCGCGCCGCAAACCGAACAACATCAATGTGGCTTTAGCCACTGAGGGAATTCTCCACACCGAAACCGACTTTTTCAGCGCCCTCTTTAGCCCCGCGTCTTTCCCTTCGGAGCCACAATCAAACTTTTCAACGCCATCCAACGCACCCGCAGGGGTAAGCGACGTGATACTCCCTCACCCATCCAAAAAAAAATCCTATAAGCTCATATTCCAATACATCGAAGAGAGTATGACCGTCGCGACCCAACTCGAAATTCTCGACCTGCGTCATTTTTCCGCGCGTCAACTGCGCCCGCTGCTCGAAGCCGAGTCGCGTCTCTGGGAGCAGCGTCTCCGCTGGAACTATCAAAGCTCAACCGAGCTCCTCCTCCAGTACCTCGACTCGCGCATCCTCCCCGGATTCGTCGCCCTCGACCGCGGCCG
This sequence comes from uncultured Acidobacteriaceae bacterium, assembly GCA_963746625.1. Classification (GTDB taxonomy): domain Bacteria; phylum Acidobacteriota; class Terriglobia; order Terriglobales; family Acidobacteriaceae; genus Edaphobacter. The sequence continues at coordinate 437,615 of CAVVBT010000008.1, read as the reverse complement.
CATCTGCGGCTTCACCTTCTGCGTCTACGAAGGCCAGAAAGCCGTAGTCGGCGACGCCTTCGCCGCATCCGCCGATCCCACGCAAACTCTGTCCATCACCCAATCCCTGCTCCACCAACTCCTCCAACTCCTCCACCACTCACCCGGCATCGAGCGCGTCGAATCTCAGCTGCTCCTCTACGACGCCGGTTCCATCGACGAACCATTCCTCGCCGCCGGCTTCTCCATGTTCCCCCGCCTCTTCATGGAGTACGACCTCCCTCCCTCCCACACTCCGCAAATCCCACCACCATCCCCGCTCCCGCCGAACATCGAACTCCTCAGCTGGTCCCCCGATCACTACCAAGCCGCCGCCGAGCTCATCCACGAGTCCTACCTCAACCACATCGACGCCCGCATCAACGACCAATATTGTTCCCTCCACGGCTCCCTGCGTTTCCTCCACAACATCGTCCGCTTCCCCGGCTGCGGAGTCTTCGAGCCCAACTCCTCCTGGGTCCTCCGCGATCACCGCAACGGAGCCCTCATCGGAATGCTTCTCTGCTCCCGCGTAGCCGGCGACGTAGCCCACATCACCCAGCTCTGCGTCAGCAACGCCTACCGCAGACAAGGCCTCGGCCTCGCTCTCCTCAACCACTGCATCCACCACCTCACCCATCTCGGCTTCGCCGCCATCACCCTCACCGTCACCGAAGCCAACCATCAGGCCGTCAAGCTCTACAACGACTCCGGCTTCTTCACCCGCCACCGCTTCGACGCCATGGTCCTCGACAAAAACACAAACAAACCCTAAGCACTCCGCAAATGCCGTTGCTCTCGCGCTTGCTTTTCTCGCTTTTCATCCCCGCGGGGGAACTGCTTTTGTCGTTGCACTTGCATTTCTTGTTGTTGCCGCTGCACTTGTTCTTGCACTTGCCTTTCTTGCTTGTCATCCCCGCAGGGGATCTGCTTTTGCTGTTGCACTTGCATTTCTTGTTGTTGCCGTTGCACTTGTTCTTGCACTTGCCTTTCTTGCTTGTCATCCCCCGCAGGGGATCTGCTTTTGTCGTTGCACTTGCATTTCTTGTTGTTGCCGCTGCACTTGTTCTTGCACTTGCTTTTCTTGCTTGTCATCCCCGTAGGGGATCTGCTGTTGCCGTTGCCTGTCCTCCCCACCCAACGCGCCTATAATTTTCCCCATGTGCAGAAACATCAAAAACCTCTTCAACTTCGATCCCCCCGTGACCGACGCTGAGATTCGCGACGCTTCTCTACAATTTGTCCGGAAGATCAGCGGCTTCAACAAGCCCTCCAAAGCCAACGAAGCCTCCTTCAACACAGCCATCGACGAAGTAGCCGCCGTCTGCGCCCGTCTTCTCCACTCACTCGAAACCACCGCCCCACCCAAGAGCCGCGAAGAAGAAGCCGCCAAAGCAAAAGCCCGATCGGCTGAACGATTCGGGCTAGCCTGATTTCACCTTAGAAGCCGTCATCCTGAGCGAAGCGAAGGACCCCTGTATTTCGCCAGAGGCGCCGCGATCCTCAAACAACGGCAAGTCTTATCCCCCCACTTACTCCACGTGATAATTCGGAGCCTCACGCGTGATGATCACATCATGCACATGGCTCTCTCTCAATCCCGCATTCGAGATCCGGATAAACTGAGCCTTCTCCTGCAGCTCCGCAATCGTCGAGCACCCCAAATACCCCATCCCCGACCGCAACCCACCCACCAGCTGATAAACCATCCCCTCCAGCGGTCCTCGATGCGGCACTCTGCCCTCAATCCCCTCCGGCACAAACTTAGCCAGCCGGTTCGACCCACCATTCTCCCGAGCCGTCAGTGAAGGCCGCTCCGTACTCGCCGCATCCTCCATATCCGCCTTACCCTGAAAATACCGCTCGCCCGACCCCTGAGCCATCGCCGACAGCGAACCCATCCCGCGATAAGCCTTGAACGACCGCCCCTGATACAAAATCGTCTCGCCCGGCGACTCATCCACTCCGGCAAACAGCGACCCCATCATCACCACGCTCGCTCCCGCCGCAATCGCCTTCGTCACATCACCCGAATACTTAATCCCGCCATCCGCAATCACCGGAATCCCGCGTTCCTTGCCCGCGCGATAAGCCTCGGAAATCGCCGTAATCTGCGGCATCCCCGCACCCGTCACCATCCGCGTCGTGCAGATCGAACCCGGCCCGATCCCCACCTTGATCGCATCCGCCCCCGCATCCATCAGCGCAATCGCGCCCTCATACGTAGCAATATTTCCCGCCATCAGATCAATCCCCGGAAACCGCTTCTTCACCTCGCGCACCGCCTCCAGCACCCGCGACGAGTGCCCATGCGCCGAATCGATCGCCAGCGCATCCACTCGCGCCGCCACCAGCGCCTCGGCCCGCTCCAGAAAATCCCCCGTAGCCCCAATCGCCCCCGCCACCCGCAACCGCCCCTGCGAGTCCTTCGAAGCATTCGGATACTTCAGCTTCTTCTGAATATCCTTGACCGTAATCAAGCCCTTCAGCTCATACTCGTCATTCACCACCAGCAGCTTTTCCACCCGATGCTGATGCAGAATCTGTTCCGCCTGCTCCAGCGTCGTCCCCACCGGAACCGTAATCAGGTTCTCCTTCGTCATCACCGAATCGATCGTCAGATCCGTCCGCGAAACAAACCGCAGATCGCGATTCGTCAAAATCCCCACCAGCTTCTTATTCTTCGTCACCGGCACGCCCGAAATCTTGTACCGCCGCATCACCTCCAGCGCATCGGCGATCGTCTGCTCCGGCGTAATCGTCACCGGATCAACGATCATCCCGCTCTCCGACCGCTTCACCTTATCGATCTCCCCCGCCTGCTGCTCGATCGTCAGGTTCCGGTGCACCACCCCCAGCCCACCCTGCTGCGCCATCGCAATCGCCAGCCGAGCCTCCGTCACCGTATCCATCGCCGCCGACATCAGCGGCGTGCTCAGCGTGATATTCCGCGTCAACTGCGTCTGCGTGCTCACCTGCGTCGGCACCACTTCGCTATAGGCAGGCACAAGGAGAACGTCATCAAAAGTAAGGGCTTCGGGTACGGGGGAGCTAATCATATTTTTATAGATTCCAGTTGTTGATGGTTAAAAGCGAAGAGGCTATGCGGCAGCAAGCCAGAATTTCGCGGGATTTCATCGATTGTAGTGTCGCCAACCACCCATAGCAACTTGATGACCCAATTTCTCCAAAGTTTCACACGCGAATTTGCTCTATGATTGCTCAACCTGAGTCGCCACCAGCAACAACGGGTCAGTTTGAGTTTTGTTGCCGGTTGTCTTTGCCCTTTAGATTGTCATCCTTCGCCGAAGGCGGAGGATCTGCGTTTGTCTTTGCCTTGCTGTCGCCTGTTCCCTTGTTTGCCATTCTGAGCGAAGCGAAGAATCCCCGTATTTGGTGGAAGCGCATCGATTCTATAGGGATTCCCTTTTTCTCAATTGCGCTGGCTTTTGCCTAGCCACACCGCCAAAATCCTATCGTTGGCTTCAATATTGCCCCCAGTTGATAGATCCCAGCACCTTTTTCGGGCATTCCTGCCGGAAATCCTGACAAACTGACCGCGCTCAAGGAAGCCCTTATTCGGTGACTCATAATCGGTATGGTTTTGGTCGGAAGAGCTTAATTTACCTTTCTGTAAAAATTACGCATGTAAACGCATGAGGACAAATGAAAAAAATCATATGTGTTGCATTGCTTTACACAGCATTCGCCTCGCTACCGCTTGATGCAGAAACTCTCGACGGAGCTTTCTGGAGCAAGCTTTCTAAGGAAGCGCGGGTCATTTTTGTCGTTGCTTATGAAGCCGGCGTCCTAAGCGGAATATCAGACACTGTGCGAGACGCTAATGTGCCTCTTGAGAAGCAAGCGTCTATTTTCCATGAACACGTTCTGAGCCAAGCTACTTATGAGCGCAATCGTGGCTGGTATCGATACTTGCTATGCGGACTATCGAAATCGAGAATCTAACGATCGATACATGCAGGACAGTGGGCCTATTATGGCATTCAAGGTAAATCGGATAAACTGCGTGAAAGTTATCTTGAGGCGGCACGACAGATCTCCTATCCGTCACGATAAGGCAGATCAGGTCTCCTATTGAAATCCCCAAAAAACCGTAGTATCATCAAGTTTGCAGACGATTTTGTTCCGTCGTAATACGTATGCCGTGACCGCACCGGCGATTTGACGGAGGAGAGGAGTGGGCCAAAGCCCACTTTTTATTTGCTCTAAAAGACGTTCTGCTCGCACGGCTTTTTCGACCGGAAACAGAGCGTATGGCAGTCCAGTTAGACCAAATTCGAGCAACCGCAGAGCGCGTCGCCGCCTCACACAATTTGGATCTCGTCGATCTCGAGTTCCAGGGCGGCAGCAAACACCGCACTCTGCGGGTCTATATTGAAAAGAACGCCGCTGAACGAGCCAAACTGGCTGAGCAGGTAGCAGCCGGAACATCCGAACTCCCGAAGGGCGTCCCAGTCGAGATGCTCTCCGGCGTAACCCACGAAGACTGCGCGCAATTCGCTCAGGACTTCGGCACCGTCCTCGACGTGGAAGACCTCATCCCAGGCGCTGAATACACCCTGGAGGTCTCTTCACCCGGCCTCGAGCGCAAGCTCCTCCGGCCCGAGGACTACACCCGGTTTCAAGGCAGTCTGGTCAAGCTCCAGACCTTCACACCGGTCAACAAGAACAGGCAATGGCAAGGCCGTCTCACGAAATTCTCAGACGGAGTACTCACGATCGACCTCTCTGCCGTCAAGCAGAAGGGCAAGGCAAAGAAAGCCGCGACCGAATCGACCGTAGACATCGCCCTCGCGAACGTAGAAAAGGCCAATCTGGTCGCCGAAATTTAGAGAACGTTGAATGTTACAGCTTTGAAAGTGCATGGGCTTCAGAAGTAGTTGTTTTGAAAGGGCGCGGCTTCAGCCGCGCCGCAATAGAGCAAGATCAAAAGGGGCTTTAGCCCCCGAGGGAATGCTTCTTGAGAAGCCCATCGGCTCCAGCAACATAAGGCAACAGCATCAGAAATGATGGATAACCCAGAAACAAACCCGGAACCTCCGGGGAAACAAAGAAGGACGAGTGAACAATGGCAAGTGTTCTGTATCAGTCAATTGAAACGTTAAGCCGCGATAAGGGAATTGAACCGGCCGTAGTAGTAGGCGCCGTTGAGGATGCCATTGCCCTCGCCACGCGCAAATACTATAAGACGCAGGAAAATATGCGCGCCGAGATGGACCGTGAAACCGGCGAGATCCGCGCGTACGTCTTCAAAACTGTGGTCGAGAGCCCCGACCAGCTCGAAGACAATGTCAACCAGCTCACACTCGAACAGGCCCGCGAACTCGCTCCTGATGGAAAGGTCGAAGTCGGCGGCGAACTCCGTTTCTACAAGGACACCACACCCCTCGGCCGCATCGCCGCACAGATGGCCAAGCAGGTCATCTTCCAGAAGGTCCGCGAAGCCGAACGCGACACCGTCTTCAACGAGTACAACCACCGCGCCGGCGAGGTCCTCAACGCCACCGTCAAGCGCCTCGAGCCCATGGACGTCATCTTCGACCTCGGCAAAGCCGAAGCCCGCATGCCCAAGCGCGAGCAGTCCCGCCTCGAGCAGTTCGCCGTAGGCGAGCGCGTCCGCGTCGTTCTCCTCCGCGTCGACCGCGCCGCAAAAGGCCCACAGGTCATCGTCTCCCGCGCCTCACCCGTTCTCGTCCAGAACCTCTTCCAGTCCGAAGTCCCCGAGATCTACGACGGCACCGTGTCCATCCGCGCCATCGCGCGTGAAGCCGGGGAGCGCACCAAGATAGCCGTCATGTCCCGCGACAAGGACGTCGACCCCGTCGGCGCCTGCGTCGGCATGAAGGGCATGCGCGTCCAGTCCATCATCCGCGAGCTGCGCGGCGAGAAGATCGACATCATCGAGTTCTCCGAAGAGATCACCACCTTCGCAGAAAAAGCCCTGCAGCCCGCCAAGGTCAGCCGCGTCTCCATCACCGACCTCGCCGAAAAGCAGATCGAAGTCATCGTCGACGACACCCAGCTCTCGCTCGCCATCGGCAAGAAGGGCCAGAACGTCCGCCTCGCCGCCAAGCTCCTCCAGTGGAAGATCGACATCAAGAGCGAAGAGGAGAAGCGCCAGGAGGTCGAGCAGCAGATGCAGGCCATGTCCGGCGGCCCCACCACCCCGATCGAACAGGTCACCGAGCTCGGCGAAGCCGTCCTCGAAAAACTCATCGCCGCCGGCATCACCACCGTCGAGGCCCTCGCCGACATGACCCCCGAGCAGCTCGAAGAGGTCCCCGGCATCGGCGAAAAGACGGTAGAAAAAATCTCCGTCGCTGTCCGCCACTACTTCGGGCAATACGAAGAAGGCGAAGAGCGTCCGGAACCAACCCTCGTCGTCGCAGCAGAACCGGAGGTAAGCTCCATGGACAAAACACCCGAAGCCATCCTCGCCGAAGAGGCCGGCAACGGCACCGCCAAAGAAGTCAACAATATCTCCACAGAAGACATCGTCGACTTCGAAGATCGCACCTCAGGCATCGACGCCTTCAGCGAGGCCGACGCACGTGAAGAACGAATTGAACTCGATAACGACACCGTAGACACCCTGGTCAACGACTCCCAGGAAGTCTCCGATGAAGGAATCGATGACGGAAACGACCGTGGCTAGCCACTTCTGCCGCCAAACACAACGTTCTCTGGGCCGTGAACTCCGCGGCCCGGAGAGAAACACTTACAATAAGAATTCACCCTTCGATGAGGCTGATATGAGCAGCTAAGCGCAGAGGGAACCGAAAAGGGACGGATGAGCAAAGTTCGAATCAACGATCTGGCACGAGAACTGGAAGTCAAGAGCAGGCCAATCCTGGACGCGCTCGAAGCAATCGGCGTGACCGGAAAGACCCACTCCAGCTCCATCGAAGCCGACCAGGCCGAGAGGGTCCGGGACTACTTCAAAAACGGCGGCAAGAGCAGCTCCGCGGCCAGACCGGCCGCCGACAACAAGCCGAAGTTTGACCTCTCGAAGGTCTCCAAACCCGGCGACGCGCTCAAAGCCATCCTCGAGCGCAAACATGCCGAGGCAGCAGCCAAAGCCGCGCCTCCACGCCCCACCGCCGTTGTCGCCGCGCCGCCTCCGGCCGCCGCAGCCGCCCCCAAAGTCGTCGCCGCACCGCCTGCCCCTGCCACCACCGTTCAACCCCACGCGGCCACCCACGCCGCGACTCAACCGGCCGCGCCACCCGCGCCGCGCCGCATCGTCCCCCAGCCGCGCGCCCAGGCCCCAATCGTCACACCCGCCCCGGCCCCGGCCATCGCCACCAAGCCACCCGTCGGCCCCGTCATTGCGCGCCCACCCGTGGCAGTCGCCCACCCGCCAGCCCCCGCAGCAGCAGCGCCACCTCCCGCGGCGAAGCCCGCACCGCCCGCGCCGCCGCCACCGGTGGAAGCCGCAGCACCTGCAGCCCCCACTCCTGAAGCACCCGCTGCAGCCCCGATAGCCGCCATCCCGCAAGCTCCCCCGGCAGAACCCGAAGCCGCAGCCGCGCCTGCGCAGGCCGCTCCCCAGGAGCCCGCCGCCCCAGCCCCACCCGCCCGCCGCGTCATCATGCCGCAGACCGGCCCGCGTCCTATCTACACCGCTCCGGCCAACGCCGCAGCCCCCCCGCAGCGCGGCCGTCCCATCTTCGAGCGTCCGCGTCCTCAGGGCCCCGGCAGCGGCCCACGCCCTGCTCCAACTGCGCCTGGCGCACGCCGCCCCATGCACCCCACCCGCACCTTCCCCGGCGGCCCATCCGGCCCCGGCGGAGCACCCGGACGCCCAGGCTTCGCCCCCGGCGGCGCACGCCCCGGCTTCGGTGCACGTCCCGGCTTCGGTGCCCGTCCAGGCGGAGCACCCGGCGGCATGATCCCGGCCGGCGAAGCGCCACCCACCGGCCAGCGCCCCAGCGCGCGTCCCGGCCAGCGCCGTGGAGGCAACCAGCGCTACGAGAAGACCAAAGAAGGCCCAATGAAGGGCTTCCAGCCGCCGCCGCGTCTCAGCGGGTCCAACATCTCCCGCGAACCGCTGCCCATCACCAGGACCATCACCGTCACCGAGGGCATCTCCGTCAAGGACCTCGCCGAAAAACTCGACGTCCGCGGCAAAGACCTCATCGCCACCCTCCTGATGAAGGGCGTCTTCGTCACCGTCAACCAGACCCTCGACGCCGAGCTCGTCAAAGACGTCTCCCGCCAGTTCGGAGCCGACGCGACCATCATCACCGTCGAAGAGCAGCTTGAGAACGAAGCCATCGAAGGCTTCCTCGAAGACACCACCGGCATGGTCGAAGTCGTACGCTCACCGGTAGTCACCGTCATGGGCCACGTCGACCACGGAAAAACCTCGCTCCTCGACGCCATCCGCTCCACCGACGTCGCCGGCGGCGAAGCCGGAGGCATCACTCAGCACATCGGCGCCTACAAGGTCAAAATCACCAAGCCCGACTCCCCCGCCTTCGGTCGCGAGATCGTCTTCCTCGATACCCCCGGCCACGAAGCCTTCACCCGCATGCGTGCCCGCGGAGCCAAAGTCACCGACATCGTCGTCATCGTCGTCGCAGCCGACGACGGCGTCATGCCCCAGACCCTTGAGGCCATCGACCACGCCCGCGCCGCCAATGTGCCGATCATCGTCGCCGTCAACAAAATCGACAAGCCCGAAGCGAACCCGCAGAAGGTCATCCAGCAGCTCGCCACCCGCGGCCTGCAACCCTCCAACATGGGTGGCGACACCGAGTTCGTCGAAGTCTCCGCGAAGAAGCACATCAACCTCGACAAGCTCGAAGAGATGATCTGCCTCGTCGCCGACGTCAACGAACAAAAGGCCCAGCCCGACCGTCCCGCCGTCGGCACCGTCATCGAAGCCAAGCTCGATCGCGGCCGCGGCGCCGTCGCCAGCATCCTCGTTCAAAACGGAACCCTCCGCACCGGCGACAGCTACATCGTCGGCAACACCTTCGGCAAGATCCGCGCCATGTTCGACGACCGTGGCCGCGCCATCACCGAAGCCGGGCCCTCCACCCCGGTCGAAATCCTCGGCCTCGAAGGCATGCCCGACGCAGGCGACACCTTCCTCGTCATGGCCGACCGCGACAAGGCCAAGGGCATCGCCCAGTACCGCAAGATGAAGGAACGCGAAGCGCAACTCGCCAAGAGCTCCCGCGTCTCGCTCGAAGGCCTCGCAGAACAGATCAAGCAAGCCGGCATGAAGGATCTCAACCTCATCCTCAAGGGCGACGTGCAGGGCTCTGTCGAAGTCCTCGCCGACTCCCTCGAGCGCATGTCCACGGAAAAGGTTCGCGTCCGCGTCCTTCACTCCGGCGTCGGTGCCATCACCGAGTCGGACATCCTGCTCGCCTCTGCTTCGAACGCAGTCGTCATCGGCTTCAACGTTCGTCCCGAGCGCAAGTCACAGGAACTCGCAGATCGCGAAAACGTCGAAATCCGTCTGCACTCGATCATCTACGAGCTGCAGGACGAGATCACCAAGGCGATGTACGGCCTCCTCGAGCCAGTCTTCAAGGAGAACTACGCCGGCCGTGCCGAGGTCCTCAACGTCTTCAAGATCTCCAAGGTCGGTCAGATCGCCGGCTGCATCGTCCGCGACGGCCTCATCCGCCGCGACGCCAACGTCCGCGTCCTCCGCGAAGGCGCCGAAGTCTGGAAGGGCAAGATCTCCTCACTCAAGCGCTTCAAGGACGACGTCAGCGAAGTCCGTCAGGGCGTCGAGTGCGGCATCGACCTCGCCGGCTTCAAGGACATCCAGGTAGCCGACGTCATCGAAGCCTTCACCACCGAAAAGATGGCCGCCGAGCTAGGACAAACCGCCGCAGCCCGCAAAGCCGAACAGGAAAAATCCACCGAAACCGCCAACGCATAAGCACTAAATTCACAAACAACAAAGGCCGGGAGCAATCCCGGCCTTTGATTTCGCCGCTTACCTGGTCTCTCCGCTCAGAACGCCCACCGCATAGCCCGCGAAGTGTCCGGTTGGCGGCGGTGTCCCGCCACTGCGAGCGAAGAGCACTCCCTGCAATGTGGTGCGGAAACTCTCACCAGGTTTTCCAATCTTTAGTCGCGTCCCGTCCAGATCGAACGGAGTGGTTGAAGTAATCGTGTTCATATTTTCGACCGTAAATGTTTTTTCAACTGTGTCCACAATCACTTGTTGACGTATCACCGAAATCATAATTGGCGTTCCGGAGCGAAAGGAATCCGGGGTGGAAAAATTTGCGGGTGACGTGTTCCGGTACAACGTTGTTGTCCCTTCACGAATAACAATTGAGAACGGTCCATGTGTGGTAACTCGTGTTGTGGTAACTTCGGTGAAAAAGGTGAACTCGGCTGTTGTTTCGTTTTGATTCGCAGGATTTGTATCCGTAAAGACAGAATCCACACCGCGCAGGTACGACAGGTATCCAAATTGTTGCGATGACCCAAGTGGTTCTGCGGGGGTGGCGGCTAGATTGTTTACTTCGCCGGTCACCTCAAGCACGACTTGCCCCGGCGAGAGGAATATCTTCTGGTGCTCCTCCTGCGCTGCGGCCCTGTTCGGCAAGGCAAATGGCACCCATGCCAGAGTTGATGCAATCACTGCGGCAACTATTTTTTTGCTCAGCATTTTTGTCTCCTTTAGATTTTTCATCGTGAACTTACCAAGAGAAGAACCGTCGACTGCGCTTCGGAGAAGCCCTTTCCGATGCATGACCGATGTAGTCGAATAGTGAATGCGAAGCAATGGAGAACCGCTGAAGCGTGCCTGAAGATCCTGTGAAGGTGTAACTGCCTAAGGGTGAATGGCTTAAGGAGTTCTACCCTATAAGAAGAGCGGCGTGTATGGTAGACTTCGCGGCATCTCGCTCAGGGATGAGTAATGGCCTCCTACCGCTTTCGTGACTTCGAGCTTGACTCCAGCCGATACGAACTGCGGCGTCAGGGCCGCAACTTGCGGCTTGAAAAAATCCCCATGGATCTCCTGATTCTGCTTTTGGAAAAGAATGGCGATCTGATTACCCGGGAAGAAATCGTCGAACGAATTTGGGGCAAGAATGTCTTCACAGATTCGGACGCTGGCATCAACACAGCCATTCGGAAGATCCGCCAGACACTGAATGACGACCCCGAAAACCCGCGCTTTGTCCAAACGGCGGTAGGCCGCGGCTATCGATTTCTTGCGCCTGTTACTTCTGTTACGCCGGTGGAACAATCGCCTGTGGGCATCAATGTTGCTCAGGCAAACGCGCCAACATCAGAACATCCTGTCTCGAGTCATGCTAAGTCTCGTAAATTAACGGGCCTTTGGGTCACCACATCCGTAGTTGCGGTAATTGCTCTGGCTTTGATCGGATCAAATGTTCTGCGCCTGCGCGACCGGATCCTTCGACGACCCGCATCACCCACAATTCATTCCATTGCCGTCCTGCCACTCGAAAACTTCTCCGGCAATCCCGCAGAAGACTATTTCGCAGACGGCATGACTGATGAACTTACCACTAATCTGGCTAAGGTTAGGTCTCTCGGAGTCATCGGTCGAACTTCGATGATGCGGTACAAAGGGACTCACAAATCAATACCTGAGATTGCGCGCGAATTGAAGGTCGATTCCGTGGTCGAGGGTTCTGTAGTCCGCGATGGAGACAACGTCCGGATTACTGCGCAACTGATCGACGGATCTAGTGGCAGGCACTTATGGGCTGACGATTTCGAAAGACCCCGGAGTGATGTGCTTCAGTTGCAAAAAGAAGTGGCGTTAAAGATTGTTCAGCAGATCCGTGTGACCCTTACTCCGGACGAGGAGATCCGTTTAACCGGTGCCGCAGCAGTAGATCCCAAAGCTTACGAGGCAAACCTCAAGGGACGCTCCTATTGGAACCAGCGCAGTGAAGCCGGAATCATGAAGGCCATTGAGCAATTCAACGCGGCGATTCAGGCGGATGGGAGTTATGCTGAGGCATATTCCGGACTTGCGGATTCCTACACCGCCCTCGGATACTTCAGCTATTTAGACCCGAATGATGCATTTCCGCGCGCCAAGGCTGCCGCCGACAAAGCCCTCGAACTGGATCCCACCTTGGCGGAAGCGCACTCGTCACTGGGCTACTACAACCTTTACTATGCCTGGGACTGGAAAGAATCTGAAAAGGAATTTCGTCGTTCAATCGCTCTGAACCCGAATTACGCCACCGCCCACGAGTGGTACAGCGTGTATCTGTTGGCGATGGGACGCCCGGATGAAGCAATGGTTGAGATCCGGCGGGCCCAACAACTGGACCCGTTGTCGCCTCTTATTAACACGGATGTTGGATTTCAGTTCTATTACAACAAACGTTACGACGAAGCGATCCAGCAATTGCGAAATACGTTGCAGACGGACCCCAAATTCCCGTTGGCCCACCTTTGGCTGGGCCGTGCCTACCAGCAAAAAGGAATGTATGAAGAAGCCATCTCGGAGTATCGTCAAACGGATACTTCATGGCCGGAATGGGTGGTGAGTCTGGCCGCAATCGGAAACGTGGAAGGCATTGCCGGAAAGAAGAGCGAAGCGCGCGAAATGCTATCGAAATTAAACACTTTATCTGAAGTGAAATACGTAACACCGTATGGAACGGCCTTGCTCTATGCCGGTTTGGGGGACAAGATTCAGACGTTCAACTGGCTGGACAAGGCAGTTCAGGGGCGAAGTCACTGGTTGGTCTGGATGAGGCTTGATCCGCGATGGGACGACGTGAGGGAAGACCCACGGTTCAAGGAAATCGTTCGCCGCGTGGAATTCCCTAACTAAAAATCGATGTGTTGCCGTGGGTCATGGGTACCGATTTATTGTCTTTGCTTTCGTCATTGCCTCTCGCCGACTCGTGGTCCATCTCCACAGCCAAATCCTTGACACGCCTGATAACGTTAAATCAGTCAAAAAGCCCGGCAAACCGCCGGGCCTTCGCATTTAAACCCAGTAAACTTGACCCGGGAAGTCCGGACTCATGTCTCCTGTTTCGAAGACTTTGCATACTTTAGTATGGGGGAGGGGGTACCATGCCGCAGACCATCACCGAGACGCCAGCCAACACCAAATTCGACCTCGCCGCCATTCAGTCCGCCCTCCGCGAAAATAAATTAGACGGCTGGCTCTTCTACGACCACCACCACCGAGACCCCCTCGCCTACTCCATCCTCGGCCTCGACCCCCATGCCCACGTCACCCGCCGCTGGTACTACTTCATCCCCGCCACTGGCGAACCAAAAAAACTAGTCCACCGCATCGAGTCCTTCAAGCTCGACCCGCTCCCCGGCCAAAAATCCGTCTACTCCTCCTGGCAGGAACTCGAGTCCCAACTCCAAACCCTCCTCACCGGCGCAACCCGCATCGCCATGCAGTACTCCCCACGCAACGCCATCATGTACGTCTCCATGGTCGACGCCGGCACCATCGAACTCCTCCGCTCCTTCGGCAAAGAGCCAGTCACCTCCGCCGACTTGGTCAGCCACTTCGAAGCTGTCCTCACCGATGCGCAACTAGCCACCCACTACGTCGCCCAACGCGCCATCGACGAACTCCTCGACGCCGCATGGAAAGAGATCGGTACTCGCGCTCGAAGCGGAGGCACAACCGAATACGCAATAGTCCAATACCTCCAGGAAGGCCTCACCCGAGCCAATCTAGTCTGGGAGCACGGCCCCAACGTCTCCGCCGGCCCCAACTCCGCCGACTCCCACTACGAACCCACCGCCGCAAACTCCCGCCCCATCCGCACCGGAGACTTCGTCCTCATCGACATCTGGGGCAAACTAGCGCACGACCCCACCGCCGTCTGGTACGACATCACCTGGACCGGCGTAGTAGGCCGCCCCCCCACCGACCGCGAACAACTCATCTTCAACACCGTCCGCGACGCCCGCAATGCCTCCATTAAAGCCGTCCAGCAAGCCTTCGCCTCAAACACCCCCATCGCCGGCTACCAGGCCGACGACGCCGGGCGCAATCTCATCCGCGCTGCTGGCTTCGCAGAATTCTTCACCCACCGCACCGGCCACAACATCGGCACCGAGCTCCATGGCAACGGAGCCCACCTCGACAATCTCGAAACCCACGACGAGCGCCTCATCCTCCCTAACACCTGCTTCTCCGTAGAACCCGGCCTCTACTTCCCTGGCGAATTCGGCATCCGCAGCGAAGTCGACATGATCGCCCGCAAAGGAAAAGCAGAAGTCACCGGCCGCATTCAAACCGAACTCGTCCGCGCCTAAATGGCTAAACAGGAAACGCCTCGTACACTGCGAATTGAGCCCCAGTCGGCACCACCCTGGTCAATCGAAATCCCGCGCTGGCCAACAGCGCGCGATATTCCTCCACCGACCGCTCTCTGCCCCCCGTCAAAACAAGCATGACGATGTCAATGAATTTGCCATTCGAAGGAACATTCGCGCCCAAAAGGTCCCACTCCACCAGCAACAGAACTCCGTCCGCAGGAATCGCCTTTCGGCAATTGGCCAAAATGATTCGCGCCTGATCATCGTCCCAATCGTGAATCACGCTCTTCATCAGATACGCCCGGCATCCTGCCGGAACGCCCTCAAAAAAATTACACGGCTCCATCGTGGTGCGCGACTCCAGATCGCCGCCCAGGAATCCTCGCTCGCGAGCGCGATCGAGCACATGCTCCTGATCCGCCAGCACACCGCGCAGCCCCTGATGTGCGCGGAGAATCTTCGATAGCAGAATGCCATTACCGCCCCCCACATCCATCACGCTTCCCCACGCCCCGAAGTCATACGCCGCCGCAATCGCCGGGCCCACCAGCTCCGACATATTCGTCATCGCGTCGTCGAAGATGCGCGCCTGTTCCGGATCCCGACGAAGATGTTCAAACCCGTCCGTGCCCGAAAGGAAAGTTCGCGACGACTCTCCAGTCTGAATGCTGTGCATGATCTGTCCAAAACTCGGATAGTGGAAATCACTGCCCCAAAAAATGAACAGAGAACGAACCGAGCCGGGCACACCCGTTCGCAAGAAACCTGATACCTGATTGTTTCTGAAGCAACGAGCATCGTCCTCTTCGAAGATCCCCTGGCTCGCCAGCAAGCGCAGAACGCGATACAGCGCGCCTTCATTCACATTCAATTCCCCAGCCAGTTCCGCGGCGGAACGCGAGCCATCTTCGAGATGATCAGCCACGCCCAACTTGGCAGCGACGTACAAGGTCTGATGGAGGATGAGTCCATCTCTCGCGCGCAGCAACACTGCCGGCAGAGGATGGGATGGGGCTTGCTGCGTCATGAATTCTCCTTGCTTCAGCGAGGCATTTGATCTATTGAGGGAACGAGACGTGAGCGCATGCATGAGTTCACGCTCCGCTCGGCACCTCCATCGGCTTGATCGGCTGGTGCGGCGGTTTCGCTTCGGCTCCGTACCGGTATGGCCCAAGACGAGCGAGCAGTACGAGTGCAAGCACCATCGCCCCACCCAGGGCTGCGAGTGGGACAGCGTAGGAATGAAAGCGGTCGTATCCCGCGCCCATCAGGAATACCCCTGCCGCTCCTGAGAGCATGAATGCGCCGAAGGCGTGCCCATAAGCGGTGCCGAAAGCCGACAGGCCGAAGTATCGCGTGATCATGTAGGCCATGGACTCTACCTCGGCACCCATGCCGAGTCCGACCAGAAACGAAGCGACAAGCGCGAACGGCCCGGAGGTTCCCACACACAATATCGCTATTCCCAGCGCCGTTGCACCGTAAAACAGAATCGCAACGCGAGGCGCAAAAAGGCGATCCAGCAGATATCCCGAAGTGACGCGACCTAACATCACGGCGATTCCAACAAGCGAGGTTGCAATCGCAGCGCGTTCCGCGCTGACACCTCGGTCCGTAAAGATTGCGGACATATGAAGGGCGGCGCCATGTACGCTCGCGCCAGCCAAAGAGAAGATGCAGATCAGCATCCAGAATTCGGAACTGTGCCAGATCTCATGCCATGTCAAACCCTGCTCCTGTGGCTGTAGCTGTGAAACCGGACTTTTCTCGTCTCCATCTGGCTGCAGACCGCGTTGTCCGGGGTCATTCTGTAGCAAGGCCGCAAGTACCGGGAGCGGCACCAGGACGACTGCGCCTCCGAAGATCGCAAATGCAGCACGCCAGCCGAAGCCAGCGATGAGACGCTGAGTGAGAATCGGAACTACGACGGAACCGACTCCAATTCCCATCATCGACAGGCCTAGCGCAAGTCCGCGGTGGCGATTGAACCAATGTGCAATCACGACTCCGTAAGGAACGGGCGACGGGCCGCTGGCCATCGCAACTCCAAGCACTGCGAAGAGAAGATAGAGCTGCCACAAGGAGTTCCCTACCCACAAGGCAGAACATAAGCCAAGGCCGTAAAGGAGCGTGAACAGAAGGATGACACGCTTCGCCCCAAAACGATCGATAAGCATGCCAATGCAGGGAATCAACAGCGCCCCCACTGTATTGAACAGGGAAAAGGCGAAGGACACGGCGGCCCGGCTAGCGTGAAAATCCACAACCAGCGACTTGAAAAACACGCTGAAGGAAAAGATCATGAGTGGCGGGCCAAGGAACAGCCCGATCGCACTCACGAAGACAATCAACCACCCGTAAAAAATTCGAGGCCGCTTGCTGATCACGTAAACTCCGACCGCGAGATGGGGAGTATGACCGCGGGAAAAAATCTGATATTGGGGCCGCTATTGCTGAAAACACTACACGTTAGGTGGATCCAAATCAACGAAAATTCTGGCTCGACAACCCTGTCTGTTTTAACAGGGGCAAAGAGCGGCAGAACGGCGTAACTTTTCCTTAATTGTCGGGGCCTGACATGACATTCGACTGCCCGCGATGTGCGTTTATGGTGGGGCGGGCGCCTTGGAGGAATCAATGGCACAGGAAGAGCAGCGGCGACTCAAGGAAGCCTGCGAAAACCTTATCCCCTGGAAGAAATGGGGACCATACCTGAGCGAGCGGCAGTGGGGAACCGTGCGGGAAGATTACAGCGAGAATGGGAACGCATGGGATTACTTCACCCATGATCAGGCAAGGTCGCGCGCCTATCGTTGGGGTGAAGATGGGCTCGCCGGCGTTTGCGACGATCATCAGGTACTCTGCTTCGCATTAGCGATGTGGAACGGCAAGGATCCAATTCTGAAGGAGCGCCTCTTTGGGCTCACAAACAGCGAGGGAAATCACGGCGAAGATGTGAAGGAGTATTACTTCTATCTCGACAGCACGCCGACACACTCGTACATGAAGTACCTGTACAAGTATCCACAGGCTGCCTATCCCTATGACGACCTGGTACAGACGAACAGGAAGCGCGGCCGTGGGGAACCAGAATATGAGTTGCTCGATACCGGCGTGTTCGACCAGGACAAGTACTTCGACGTCCTTGCCGAGTTTGCCAAGGGTGGCGCTGAAGATCTCGCAATCAAGATTAGTGTTTCGAACAGGGGCCCCGAGGCGGCAACGCTCCATCTTCTGCCGACACTATGGTTCCGCAATACGTGGATGTGGTCGGATCCGGGCAGCAAGCCTATCTTGAAGGGAGTCCAGCGTAACGGTTTTAGCGCTATCTCCGCGCATCACACCGACCCTATCTTTCAGGAGTCGCTCGCAGACTATAGCCTGTACTGCGAAGGCGACGCGCCGTTGTTATTCACTGAGAATGAGAGCAACAACGAGAGATTGTTCGGTACGAAGAACTCTTCTCCCTATGTAAAGGATGCGTTTCACAACTTCCTCATCCATGGCCAGAAAGATGCCGTAAATCCGGCGATGACGGGCACGAAGGCAGCTCCCCACTACGTGTTGAATGTCGGCGCGGGAGAGACGAAGGTAGTGCGCCTGCGACTGGCGAGGGCTGTCCCGGAAAAGGAAGCGCGGCCATTCGCACACTTTGACGATGTATTCGCTCAGCGGCTGAAAGAGGCCGACGAGTTCTACAACTCGGTTACACCGGAAGCCGTCAGGGCCGATCCGGATCGCGCACTCGTGCTAAGGCAGGCCCTCGCCGGAATGTTGTGGAGCAAACAGTACTTCTACTACGACCTTAATGTCTGGCTGCGAGAACACAAAGTAGAGCCGACAAGCGCGCCGGAGGTCAGAGACAAGGTACGAAACGGTGAGTGGTTCCACATGTATAACAACGACATCATTTCAATGCCGGATAAGTGGGAGTATCCCTGGTACGCCGCATGGGATCTCGCCTTCCATATGCTCGCGTTCCAGGCAGTGGATCCCGATTTTGCGAAGTCTCAGCTCATGCTTATCCTGCGAAACGATTATCAACATCCCAACGGACAAATACCCGCATATGAGTGGAACTTCGGCGATACAAATCCACCGGTGCATGCATATGCCACCATGCAGATTTACATGAGCGATAAAGAAAGGAACAACGGCGAAGGCGACCTGCAGTTTTTGACCTATGCGTTCTCGAAACTGCTCGTGAACTTTACATGGTGGCTCAACCGAAAAGACCGCAACGGAAATAATCTCTTTGAGGGCGGCTTTCTCGGGCTGGACAATATCGGAGTGTTTGACCGAAGCGCGCCGCTCCCGGGCGGGGGACACCTGGAACAGGCAGACGGAACAGCGTGGATGGTCTTCTTCAGCCAGCAGATGCTCCGAATTTCGATCGAGCTGGCTCTCCACTATCCGGTCTTTGAAGAATTCGCAATCAAGTTCTTCGAACACACCATGTGGATCGCCGGGGCAATGGATCGAATGGGCAAGGCGCAGGACACAATGTGGAACGAAGAAGACGGCTTCTTCTACGATGTGCTCCGGATGCCAAACGGCGACGCCTTTCAAATGAAGGTCCGATCGATGGTGGGCCTGCTGCCGCTGACTGCCGTCTCGATCTTCGAGGAAGACATCATGGAGAAGCTGCCGACGTTCGCCCGGCACGCAAAGAACTTTTTGATGAGGCATCCCGAACTCGAAACGAACCTCCATATGCCGGGAACGCCCGGCCTCGCTGGAAGACGCCTGCTCTCGACAGTGAATGAAGACAAGCTGCGGAGAATCCTGACAAAGATGCTGGACGAGAAGGAATTTTTCGGGCCACACGGGATTCGCGCGCTCTCGCTCTATCACCGTGAATATCCATTTGAATTCGAAATACTGGGACAAAAATCGCAGGTCAGCTATCTTCCCGGAGACTCCGATAGCGGAATGTTCGGAGGGAATTCGAATTGGCGAGGGCCCGTATGGATGCCGGTGAACATGCTCCTCTACACGTCGCTGATGCGTCTTGGGGCGTACTACGGCGATACTTTCAAGATTGAGTGCCCCACGGGTTCGGGAAATTCGATGAATCTATTTGAAGTGGCAAAGATGCTGGGGGAACGGCTGATCGGAACCTTCGTCAAAGACAGCTCAGGCAGGCGCCCAGTCTACGGAACCATAGAAAAGTTTCAGACAGACCCGCACTGGCGTGACAACGTGTTGTTCTTCGAATACTTCCATGGGGATACCGGAGCCGGCGTAGGCGCCAGCCATCAGACGGGATGGACGGGATGCATAGCCCGCGTCATTCAGGCCAACGGAGCTTACCAGGAGCAAGATCTTCGCGAGCGCGATGTCGAGCGGCGCGCGATCAGACTCGGACAAGGTCAAACGGCGGTGGAAACCAGCACAGCTGTCCTCGCCAAATAGTGAGAGCGTGAAACGAGGGAAGAATCGAAGCCGGTTGCAACCCGAAAGCCGGATTTGCGGAGACTTCGAAGCCGATTCCAATTCTCGCCCAAACCTGTATTTATGTGCGATCGCAATACTGCAGCATTAACCACGCATCCACCCTGATATCATCAGATCAGCAATGGCAACCAACGTCTCCGCACCGGCATCAGCCCAATCCTCCACCTTCCCCACGATGGTTCTCATCGCCGGCTGGCTTGTACCCGGCGCAGGCCACTTCATGCTCCGCAAGTGGATTCGCGGAACCCTCATCGCCGTCTCCATCCTCGCCATGTTCGTCCTTGGCCTCGCCCTCAAAGGCAAGATTTATTCCCCCAATACAGGCGACCTCCTCGACATTCTCAACTTCGCCGGAGACCTCGGCACTGGCATCCTCTACGTCCTCGCCCGCCTCTTCGACCTCGGCCAGGCAGCCGTCCAGGTAGCCACCGCCGACTACGGAACCAAGTTCATCGTCGTAGCCGGTCTGCTCAATATCATCTCCGCCGTCGACGCTCACTCGCTGGCCACTGGAAGAAAGCGCTCATGACCATCTCTCACTTCGGAGCCGTCCTCCTCTTCGCCCTCTTCACCTCTGTCGTCTTCGGCATTACCCAGCGCTCCGACCCGCGCATGATGATCCGCTTCGGAGCCTTCTGCTTCGTCCTCTTCGTCGGCGGCACCATCGCCGCCAGCTGGGTCATGTGGCTCATCAAGCACTAACGACCCGACAACCAGCAATTGCATTCACCCAGCCTTTCCCATACGCTAACTAATGGGCAGCCGGTCGCGGGAGTGGCGAAATGGCAGACGCACTTGGTTTAGGTCCAAGCGGAGCAATCCGTGGGGGTTCGAGTCCCTTCTCCCGCACCACAACATCCCTCTAGCCCCGAAAAGAGAATCATGAGCCCGCAAAACCCAAATCAGGGACCCAATCAGGCCCAGCCCACCCTCAAGCTCACCAACGCACCCGACTACCGCGACGGATACGCCAACAGCGTTCAGGTCCGCATGAGCGTCTGGGACTTCTTCCTCGTCTTCGGCACCATGAGCCAGGAAAACCCCGAAGAGCTCAACGTCAAAAACTTCCAGGGCGTCTACCTCAGCCCCCAGCAAGCCAAAGCACTCTGGAACGTCCTCGGCCATAACCTCGCCCAGTACGAGAAGGCCTTCGGAACTCTAACCCTCGAGCAGCTTCCCACCACCGGCGGTCCCATCAACTAAAGCGTGCGAACCCCAGGCACCCGAAGCGGCGAAGAACGGCAACTCCTCGGTGACATCCCCCTCTGGATGCTCTACCCGCTCTTCTTCGTCGCTGTCTACCTGTCGCACTTCCGCCTCCTCCGCCTCCCCTACTTCTGGGACGAAGCCGGCTACTACATACCCGCCGCGTGGGACTTCTTCCGCACCGGCACCCTCATTCCCCAAACCACCCTCACCAACGCCCACCCCCCCCTCCCATCCATTCTCCTGGCCGGATGGTGGCACCTCTCAGGCTACGTCGTCAGCGGAACCCGCACGCTCGTCTGCATGACCGCCGCCGCCGCACTCCTCGCCGTCTACAAACTCGCAAAAAAACTAACCAGCACTTCAGTCGCGGCTGTCACCGTCATCCTCACCGCGATCTACCCCATCTGGTTCGCCCAAAGCACCCTCGCCCACGCCGACATCTTCGCCGCCGCCTTTACCCTCTGGGGACTCGCCCTTTATCTCGCTCCCACCAGCAATTCACCACACAAAAACCAGCTCGCAACCGCACTTTTTTTCTCCCTCGCTGCCCTCTCAAAAGAGACCGCCATCATCACCCCGGCCGCTCTGGTCCTTTGGGAACTGATTCAGTTCACACGCGATCGCCACAATCCCACGCTGCGCCGAATCCACCTCATCTGGACACTGGCCCTTGCCTCGCCTATCGTCCCACTCATCGCCTGGTATGCCTACCACCGTTACAAAACCGGCTTCGTCTTCGGCAACCCTGAATACCTTCGCTACAACGCCACCGCGAACCTCGACGCCCACCGCATAGCCCTTTGCCTCTGGCATCGCCTCCTCCATCTAACGACGCACATGAACATGTTCGTCCCCGTCGTCTGCGCCATAGCAGTCGCCTTTATCCCCGTCCCGTCCAATACGCGGCCAGCAATCCCCAAACCGCAGCTCAAGGCCATCACCGCAGTCCTCCTGGCCAACTGGATCGCCTTCTCCGTACTGGGAGGCGCACTGCTCACGCGTTATCTCCTGCCGATGTACCCGCTCATTCTCGTCATCTGCGTCGCAACCTGGCATCGCCATCTTCGCCAATGGTGGGCAATCGCGGCCCTCAGCGCCACAGCCTTCCTCGCCGGCATCTGGATCAATCCGCCATACGCCTTCGCGCCCGAGGACAACCTCACCTACCGCGACTTCGTCGTCCTCCACCAGCACGCGATTCACTTCATCGATCAGCACTACCCGCAAGCCACCGTCCTCACGGCGTGGCCCGGAACCGCCGAACTCAACCGCCCCGAGCTCGGCTACACCAACCATCCCGTCAAGACAACAGCCATCCAGAACTTCGCCTTCGACGAGATCCAGAAGGCCGCAGCCGAGCCCGGAACCTACGACACTGCACTCGTCTTCTCCACGAAGTGGCAACCCCCTGACAACCGGCTCAACCTGGCGCGAGGCAACGAGCCCACCGACACCAAATACTTCGACTTCCACCGCGACCTCTCCCCCGCGGAGATCGCAACCCTCCTCCACGGTGACATCGTCTGGCAAGCCCACCGCAAAGGTGAGTGGGCCGCAGTCATTCACTTCCCCCGCATCGTCGAAGCCCAACTCGCCCCACCAGCCAAACCCTGACACTCTATACTCATACCAGTGACAAGGCCCCTTCCACTTCGCCGGCTGCTGAAACGATGGCCAGCGCTGCTGCTTCTATGCGCTCTACCTGCACTCTCCCAATCCACTCCGGACCCTGAAGCGCTTGAAGCAAACGGCCGCGTCGTCCTCGTCCTACCATTCGACAATCGCTCCGGCCAATCCAACCTCGCCTGGATAGGCGACTCCTTCCCCGACACGCTCAACCAGCGTCTCTCCTCAGCAGGATTCCTCACCATCTCCCGCGACGACCGCCAGTACGCTCTCGATCATCTTGGCCTACCCGTCGACTTCCGCCCCTCACGCGCAACCACCATCCGCATCGCCGAGACCCTCGACGCCAACTACGTCATCGTCGGCAGCTACACCGTCGACAACGGCCGAATCGCCGTCCAGGCGCAGGTCCTCGAGGTCAACAAGCTCCGCCTCTCACAACCACTCTCCGACTCCGCTGAACTCGCGCGCCTCTTCGACGTAGAGAACGCCGTCGCCTGGAAGATCGCCCGCCAGATCGATCCTCACTTCAGCGTAGCCGAGCAGACCTTTCTCGCCGCATCGGGCAACGTTCAGCTCAGCGCCTTCGAGAACTACATCCGCGGCACCGACGCAACCAACCAGCAGGAGCGCATCAAACGCCTTCAGGCTGCCATCCAGGTTACGCCCGACTATCCCGCCGCTCTCCTCGCCCTCGGCAAGGCCCAGTTCACTCAGCGCGATTACGATCAAGCCGCAACCACACTCGCCAAAATCTCCAGATCCGACCGCCGCGCCCTCGAAGCAGCCTTCTACATCGGCCTCGCACGCTTCAACACCGCAAAATATGCTGAGGCCGAATCTGCCTTCGCCTTCGTCGCCAGCCGCCTCCCACTCCCCGAAGTCGTCAACAACCAGGCGGTCGCTTCCAGCCGTCAGGGCCACGACGCCGTTGCTCTCTTCCAGCGCGCCTCCATGGCCGATCCCAACGATCCCGACTATCACTACAACGTAGCCGTCGCCTTACTCCGCCGAGGCGACTTCGCCGGAGCCCAACATGAGGTAGACCAAACCCTCAAGCTTCGCCCCTCCGACACCGAAGCCGCCGAACTCAAAGCTGCCATCACCGCAGGCCGCCACATCGCCCGTCCCTCAAGCGCAACCAACGCCACTTCGTCGGACTTCGCCCCACTCGAACGAATCCGCCGCACCTACTCCGAAGCCTCCTTCCGCCAGGCCGCCTTCCAGCTTGACCAGATGCGCGCCGCCCGCATGGCAGCCCTGCCTCCCGAAAAACAGGCCGCCGAATACACCCAGCTCGGACACGACTACCTCGCCCAGGGCCTTATTCCCGAGGCCGAACGTGAATTTCAGGCCGCCATCGCAGCCGACGCCTCCAGCGCCGCCGCTCACGCCGGTCTCGCTCAGGTCCGCGAACACAGCGGCAACCCCGCCGACGCCCGCGCCGAAGCCCAGCGATCGTTGAACCTCCAACCCAACGTCCCCGCCTACCTCGTACTCGCCCGCCTCGACCTCGGGGCCAACGAACTGGCCTCTTCCGCATCCAATGTCAGTAAAGCGCTCCAGCTCGAGCCAAAGGACTCCGCCGCACAGGGCATGCGTCAGGCCTTGCAAGCACGCGGGCAAAACCTCCCATGAGGCCCACCCTCAAACCCGCATTCACTCTCTTTCTTCTCGCTCTCTCCTGCCTGATCCCTGCCAGCCTCCTCTCAGAAACACCTGTAGTCGTCAAACTAACCATTCACGACACCATCCAGCCCATCACCGCCGATTATCTTGAGCGCGGCCTGCAAGAAGCCGCCCGTCAACGCGCGCAACTCGTTCTCATCTCCCTCGGAACCCCAGGCGGCCTGCTCGACTCCACTCGCGCCATGGTCCAGGCCATCGAAGCCTCACCCGTTCCGGTCGTCATCTTCATCTCTCCAGCCGGCAGCCGAGCCGGCTCCGCAGGCTTCTTTCTCCTCGAAGCCGCCGACATAGCCGCGATGGCTCCCGGAACCAACGCCGGAGCTGCTCATCCCATCGTCGAAGGCCGCCAGCTCGACCCCATCCTCAAAGAAAAAATCGAAAACGACGCCGCAGCCTTCCTGCGCTCCTACTCCACCCGCCGCGGCCGCAATGTAGACGCCGCCGAAGACGCCGTCCGCAACTCAAAATCCTACAGCGACCAGGAAGCCCTCAAGCTTAAGCTCATCGACGTCGACACTCCCGACGACAACTCCCTGCTCAACGCACTCGATGGCCGCGAGATCCAGCGCTTCGACGGCACCCGCCAGACCCTCCACCTCAAAGGCGCCGAGATCGTCACCATTCCGCCGTCCCTCCGCGAGCGCCTCCTCAGCAAGCTCACTAACCCCGACGTCGCCGTTCTCCTCCTCATCCTCGGCGGCCTCCTCATCTATCTGGAGTTCAACGTCCCCGGCACCGTAGTTCCCGGCTCCATCGGCACGCTCTTCGTTCTCCTCAGCCTCTTCGGACTCAATCTTCTGCCCATCCGGCACACCGCCATCGTCCTGCTGCTCGCCGCCTTCGTCCTGATGCTCCTCGAAGCAAAGTACGGCGGTCACGGAGTCCTGGCTCTTTCGGGAATCATCGCACTCATCTTCGGACTAGCCACTCTCGTCGACGGCCCCATCCCGGAACTTCGCGTCCACCCCGCGACAGCAATCGGCGCGGGTCTCGGATTCGGCGCTATCTCCTTCGGCCTCGCCTGGATCGCCCTCAAAGCACGCCGAGGCAAAATCCTCACTGGCCCCCAGGCCATGATCGGCGCAAAAGCCATCGCCCGCACTCCGCTCAACCCCACCGGCCAGGTCGAAATCCGCGGCGAGCTTTGGCAAGCCTCTCTGCACGGCCCAACCCCGCTCTCGGCTGGTTCCCCGGTGAGAGTCCGCAGAGTTGAAGGCCTGACCCTGATCGTAGAGCCCGAGCCAGACACGATCTAAGCCCCGCAACACCCGCGAACCGTCACGCCAGAGTAGACTAAAAGGACGGAGTTTTTTGTAAAAAGGGAGTTTCGTCTTGATGTTGAATTTGCTTCGCCCGTCGTGTGCCCGGAGTGTCCTGTTTTGCCTTCTGCTGACCGCTGCAGGGTCAACCGCCAAAGCCCAAACCTCCCAGCCACCAACGGCTCTCGACCGCCAGTTGTCTCGCGTTGACCTTGGCGTCGTTGCCCTCGGCATCTTCAACCTGGACTCCAACGGCACCGCCACCGTCAATGGCAAGCCAACAGCAGTGAACCTTAGCCCAGGCGACACCGCCGGCGCACTCGTCACCCTTCGCTACACCGCCGCCCCCTGGGTCGGCCTGGAAGCCAACTACAGCTACGCCCGCTACACCGACACCTTCACTCCCTTCGGTGCCCAGCCCAATGGAGGAGTCCAGCAGAACGCAAGCGAATACACCTTCGGCTACGTCGTCCACCCCCGCAAACAATTCTTCGGCTTCCAGCCATTCGCCTCCGGTGGAGCAGGCACCATCGTCTTCCGTCCGACCCCCGGTGGTGGCCTCGCGCTCCCAGAACAGGCCCGCGCAGCCTACTACGTCTCAGTCGGAGCCGAAACCACCGTCTTTTCACCCCACTTCGGCGTTCGAGCACAATATCGCCAGGTCTTCTTCAAAGCACCCGACTTCGAAACCAACTACCTCACCATCCAGAAGCAAACCACAACCTTCGAACCGGGCTTCGGTTTCTTCCTGCGCTTCTAGCTCGGCAACGGCCTCGAACCAACTGCTTTACAATCGCAGCGTTGGCCATAGCTTGGCCAACTCGAGGTCCTGCCCAATGATGTCTCTCCCACTCCTCTTCGCCGTTGTCATCGTCGTCCTCTACATCATCAACGCTCTCAACATCCTCAAGGAGTATGAGCGAGGCGTCATCTTCCGTCTGGGGCGCGTCAAAGAGGCCGCCAAGGGCCCTGGCGTCATTTGGGTCTTTCGCCCACTCGACCAGATCGTTCGCGTCTCCCTCCGTCAAGAGGCCATGGAAGTCCCGCCCCAGGACGTCATCACCCGCGACAACGTCACTCTCAAGGTCAACGCCGTCATTACCCTCCGAGTCGTCGACCCCACCAAGGCGGTCATCGAGGTGAATAACTACATTTATCAGACCTCACAGTTCGCCCAAACCACGCTCCGCTCCGTCCTCGGCGAGGTAAATCTCGACGAACTCCTTGCCCATCGTGAAGAACTCAACCTCCGCATCCAGACCATCATCGATGGCCACACCGCCCCCTTCGGAGTCAAAGTCATCGCGGTTGAGGTCAAGCAGGTCGACATGCCCGAATCGATGCTGCGCGCAATGGCCAAGCAAGCCGAAGCCGAGCGCGAGGCCAAAGCCAAGATCATCCACGCCGCAGGCGAATTCAACGCCGCCGCAAAACTAGTTGAAGCGGCGCAGCTTATGTCCACGCAACCCATGGCCCTCCAACTCCGCTATCTCCAGACCCTGACCGAGATAGGTGTCGAGAAAAATACCACCATCGTATTTCCTCTCCCGTTGGAACTCATAAACCTGTTCAATAAGACTGTAGCTCCTGACGCTGCGGCGCTGGAGAAGAAGGTCTGACTGTGAACACGCGATACGAAACCGACCACGATCTACGTGATCTTCAAAACTCCGAAGAACCCGACCGCGAGATCTCCCTCGGAGCCACCACTATCCTCGGCATCTTCTTTGCACTCGCCCTGCTCTGCGCCGTCTTCTTCGGCTTCGGATACTCGCAGGGCAGACGTTCCGTGCCGCCCGCTGCCCCCCCAGCTGAATCAACCATGGCGCCCGAAAACAACGCCGCCAAGCCCGCGCCAGGCAGCGTCGCGAGCCAGCATACGTCGCCTGACAAACAATCAGTCGCCCCCGCAGATACCGCCGTAGTTCCTCTCAACCAGCCTTCCAACCCACCGCAGGACGACCAGCAGATATCGGCCCCCGAGCCTGTTAGAGCAGCTGTCGGACAACCACTCTCCACCCCAGCCAAACCCACAGCAAACGCGGCCGTAAAGCAGCCAGCCCCCATCCCCGCTCCGGTAGCAACATCCTCGCCGGGATCATCCGTGGTCCAGGTCGCCGCGATGTCGCATCAGGAAGACGCAGACGTCGTAGCCCTTGACCTCAAGCGTCGCGGATACCCTGTCGCCGTCCGTCGCGTTCCGCAGGACAAGCTCTTCCACGTCCAGATCGGGCCCTTCGCCTCGAAGAAAGAATCCGACGCCATGCGCCAGCGTCTCCAGGCCGACGGCTACAACAACGCCATCGTCAAATAGCCACAGGCTTCATCTCCGCCGGCAACGCCTGCGCAATCGCATCCCTCACCGCAGCCATCAACTCCTCACGTGTCCCGTACTGTGACGGCTCAATCGCAGGCAGCAACTGAATCCTTGCCACCCCTGGCACTATCGCCGCGCTGCCCTTATGCATCATCGTCTGCGTCCCAGAGAGCGCAATCGGCACAATCGGCGCTCCGGTCTCCTGAGCCAGAAAGAACGGCCCTTTCTTGAATGTTGAAAGCCTGCCGTCCCGCGAACGAGTCCCCTCCGGAAAGACGACGATGTTCAGCCCCGATTTCAAAGCCTTCACCGCCGCATCCACACTCGCCTTGGCCGAATCCCGACGGCTGCCCCGCTCCACCGGCACAAAGTCTGCCATGCGCATAGCACGCCCCAGAATCGGTATATTCATCAGCTCTTTTTTCAGCAGCACCGAACTGCGCCCCGGTAACAAAGGAAGCAAAACCGGAGGATCAAGATTCGACACATGGTTGCACATGAAGATGCAGCTACGGCCAGCTGGAATATTCTCATATCCACTTGCCTCGATCTTGATTCCCGCAGCCCGCACGCCTGCGTTCGTAATCCACATCGCGACGCGATAAAGAAGGCTGATGTCCCCCACCAGCAGCGTGTAAGGAATACCAAGGATCCCGGCCAACGGACCAAGCGCCAGATAAACGAAAGCTAATTTGAAGGTTGAAAACATTCCCTCTTTGAAGCATATCGCAGACGCATCACCGTCTGCAGTTCAGGCGCTGGCAGTTGTCCGCGCACTCAAAGCGGCAGGCAGCTTCTCGTAGATATTGCCAAACCCACCATTCGACAGGATCGCAACAACATCCCCACTCTCGAGTTCCGGAGCCATCGCTCCCACAATCGCATCCGCGTCCGCATAGAGCGCCGCAGGCGTACCGTGCACATTCAACGCCGCAACCACATGTTCTGGATGCAGTCGCTCCGCAACCGGAATGCTCTCCGACTTGAACACCGAAGCCACCACAACCCGGTCAGCCAGCCCAAGGCTCTCCACCAGGTCAAGTTCAAACACATTTCGCCGCAGCGTATTCGATCTCGGCTCCAGCACAGCCCAAAGCCGCCGCCCCGGATAAGACTCCCGCAAAGCCCGCAGCGTCTCCCGTATTGCCGTAGGATGATGCGCAAAGTCATCAATGATCGTCACGCCACCAACCACCGCACGAACCTCAAGCCTCCGCTTCACACTCTGAAACGTCGCCAGCGCCTCAACAATAGCAGCCGCCCGAACACCTTGCCCCGCCGCCAGAGCAGCCGCCGCAGTCGCATTCAGTGCATTGTGCTCTCCTGCCATCGGCAGCGTCATCTCCGCAAACAAAACACCTCCGCGCTCGATCGTCCAACGCGTCACAGAACCCTCATGCCGCAAATTCGAAATCCGCCAATGCGATCCTGTCGCAAATCCATACCGTTCCACCGCACAAAACGCCTTCGCAACGCATTCGCTGACATTTTCACTTCCATCAAACGCCACAATCCGCCCACGCCGCGGCACAAGATTTACCAGTCGCTTGAACGCAGTCTTCACCGCCGCAAGATCCGTATAAATATCCGCATGATCGAACTCAACATGCGTCAAAATCAGCGCATCGGGAAAGTAGTGCAGAAACTTCGGCCCCTTATCGAAAAAAGCCGTATCGTACTCATCCCCTTCAAGCACAAAAGGCCGAGTAGGCCGCACCATAAAACTCGTGCCAAAGTTCTCCGCGACGCCACCAATCAAAAAAGAAGGCGCAAACTCGGCAATTTCCCGCGATGCAACCTCATAGATCCAGGCCAGCATACTCGTCGTCGTCGTCTTCCCATGCGTTCCAGCCACAACCAGCGGCTCTCGCCCCAACAAAAACTCATCATGCAGAATCGAAGCCATCGAACAAAAAGGAATCCGCTCATCGAGCACGTACTCCAACTCAACATTGCCCCGCGAAATCGCATTCCCCACAACCACCAGGTCTGGCCGAGGCTCCAGGTTCTTCTCCGAATAAGGCTCAAACGCCGGAATCTTCAAGCTCGCCAGAAGATCACTCATCGGCGGATACGCCGCCGTATCCGACCCCGTAATCCGATGCCCCCGCAACTGCAGCATTCCCGCAAGCGAAGCCATCGCCGTCCCACAAATCCCGATCAGATGAATATGTTTTGAATTCTGCATCATTGAAGAGTCCAACCTAAACCGTCACCGCCCCTTCAAGAAAGTCCATCCGCGGATTCCCTGCCTCACTAAGATCCAACTCCACCGAAACTCCCAACGGCAGCGTCACATTCCGCGCTCCCACATGCCCGCTCCTCAACCCGATCCCAACCGGCCCGTCAAAATCCCGCAGAGCATGAAGAATAGCGCGCTCAAGCAAATCCTGCTCTTCAGCCGCAATGCACTGCCCCATATCGCCAAACACAATCCCGCGTAACCTTCTCGAGCAATCCCGAGTACTTCAAATGCAGCAGCATCCGATCCCACTGATATGGCTTCGTGCCAATGTCCTCAAGAAAAAGAACCGTCTCCGTCTCAATCCGCGGAGCATAAGCCGTACCCAGCCCCTCCGCAAAAATCGAGAGGCACCCGCCATCCAACCGGCCGCGCGCCACACCGCTACGCAGCACTCGCAAGCCCCTCCGCAACCCCAACCGACCAGGAATCATCCCCCTCAAAACAATGCCGCCAGCTCGCGCCATCCACGCCATCCTCACGCGAGAAATCCGCAGCCACCATCGGCCCATAAAACGTAACCAAACCAGCCACGTTATGCAGCCAGGTATGAAGCGAGGTGTGATCGCTGTACCCTATAAACGCCTTTGCATTTGCCCGAATCAACGCCGCATCAAGATACGGAAGCAACTCGGCCGAGCCCCATCCACCACGCGTGCAAATCACCCCATCAATCGCCGGATCCGCAAACGCAGCGTGCAAATCGCCAACCCGGTCCTCAATCTTGCCGGCATAGTAAAGCGGTCCGCTTTCCAGAGCATGGGCCCCCACAACCGTCCGGAAACCCAGAGAGTTCAGATGAGCCACGCCCGCCTCGACCAACTCCCTCTTCGGAGTACTAGCCGGGGAAATAACCGCCAGCGTCGCGCCAGCGCGCAGACCCCGAGGCTTCCTCATAGAATTCAAAGAGTCCGTCACAGAGCCCACACCTCCCCGCGGCAGATAATCTCAGCCGGCCCCGTAAGCAGCATCGCGCTATCGCTGCCCAGCCACACCGTACGCTGCGCCCCACCCTCAGCAATAGCAGTCAGTTCGCGCTCCGTGCCCCGCATCGTCATCGCCGCAGCAGAAGAAGCACACGTCCCCGTCCCCGAAGAAGTCGTAGGACCACACCCTCGCTCATAAATCCGAAACGCAATCTCCTTTGGCGAAAGCACCCGCACAAACTCAACATTCGTCCCGTGCGGAAACAACGGGCTCGTGCTGATCTGTGCACCCAGTTCCTGCCAGCTAAGCCCGTGCGCACCAAAATCCTCCCCGTCCACGAACAAAACAAAGTGCGGATTCCCCACATTCACCATCGCCCCCGCCACATTCCCCACACCAGGAAGCTCAATCGTCCGCGGCATCACTCGCGGAATCCCCATCCCGCTCTCAATCAGATAAACCGGGTCCTTCGCTTCGACGACACGGCAAGTTCGCACACCCCCATGCGTCCCAAACACAACGTCGCGCTTTCCTTCGCTGCTGGCAAGCCAAGCCGCAACGCATCGCGTCCCGTTTCCCGACAGCTCCGCCTCACTGCCATCTGCATTGAAGAGCCGCAGAAAAAACTCGCCGTTGGCCCTGCGCTCTAGAAACTCAATACCATCTGCACCGACACTCGTGTTCCGCGCACACAACTTTCGTGCAAGCTCAGCGTGACGCCGCTGCGCCAGCGTCTCTTCAATAATCAGAAAGTCATTCCCGCAGGCATGCGCTTTCACAAAGGGAATCATGTCTTTCTATTGTGCCTCAGCACTCACTCCTGTCAGGGTAACTCTAAGGCTTCAGCGTCGCGCGATCCGACTGATAGATCCGCGCGCAAGGCTGCCCGCTCGTGCACAAAATCGTCAACTCAGTAAGGCCCTCAGGATGCGCCGCAACCGCAGCAGCCACAGGGTCCCCCGCAATCCCCACAACGTACGCTGCATGCTCGGCCGGTGCAGCCAGAGCCGCCTGGAAGCTATCGTGATCGCCTTCATTGATCGTCTGCCGCAGAGGAATCGCCGCCGCCTGCAGCGCTCCCACATGATCCGAGTTGTACATCAGAATCGTCGATCCCGGCGGCAACATCATCAACTGCCGCGCCAGAGCACGCTTCAAACGCAATCCGCGTCGTCGAGTTGTTCATCGCCTCTTTCAGCACAAGAGGCGTCCGGTAAATCATCCCTACCGTATTCAACGCCACCAGCAGAAGAAAGATCGGCTGCATCAGCCGCTTCACCAGCGGTTGCGCCGCGCTCCATCGAACCTCAAGCCACTGCACCGCAAAAAATGCAAAGAGCGCAAGCGCCGGCAGCAGTTCCATCCCGTATCGAGAGTTGTAATACGAGAACGGCCAAAGCTGCGGAATAAAAATCGGCACCGAACCATAAGCAATCGAGTAGACATAAAACGGCAGCGGAATCCACAGCAGCAGCGACGCCAACGCGGTTCTTCGCTGAATCGCCAGCGCCAGCCCGCAGAAAGCAGCCGCCATCACCAGAAAACCAGTCTCCCAAAAAGCCGCGTCAACCTGCGCAGTACGCGCATAGTACACAAACGCCCAGAACGGACTATGCCACCCGTGATAGTGCTCCGCGCCAGGCGCAGCCGTCTTCTTTTCAATCGCGGAAGCCGAGTAAGGCCCCCGCAGAAAATCCAGCGGATCGTGAAAGAAGTGCTGATTGTAAGCCAGCCAGCTCAATGGCCCCGCAACCGCCAGCAGCGTAAAGCAGACAAACGATGGAACGACTCTCCGCCACACATCGCGCCGCCGCACGAGCGCTAGCGTAACCACGCACCAAACAGCTGCGCCCAATATCCAGCCATCGTATCGCGTATAAACTGCCGCCAGAATAAACAATCCCAAGCAACAGCAGACGCCGCGCCACCATCGCGTCGCGCCCCGCGCGCACAGCGTCAAGACACTCCACCGTAAGCAAAGTCGTCCAGATCAGCAGCGCAAGAAACAGCGGCTCCGTCATCGCGGTCGTCGCGAGATAAAGCAGGTTCGGATTCAACGCATAAAAAGCCGTCGCAACAACCGCCCATCTCGGCATCAGCAAATGACGCGTCAGCCTGTAGAAGCCGGCCACGCCGGCGATGTAGCACAGCAGCGAAGGCCACGCACCCGCCAGCCCATTCTGCCACCACCCCATCTGCTGCACGAAGGGCAGCATCAACAGATGCGGCAGCGGCAGCCACACGCCGCCAAGCTGGACCAGCCCAGGATTATGCGAATCCAGAATGCGCCGAGCAATGCCCAAGATGCGCAACCGCATCCCCATACAGCAACAGGTAGCCGCGCGGAAAACAAATCAGCAGCGCAATCAACGCAAGCAGCAACGCCGCCAGCACAACCGGAAACGTCTCCTCGCGCGTCGCCGCCGAACGACATCCGGATCGATATTCACAGCCTCCGCACCGGCAAGGCGGCCAACCAACGTTCGCCGCCTTGCGCCGATTCCTCTCGAAGGCCTAGACCCCCGCGTGTTCAAGGTGCGAAATCTCCCGGAATAAATTGAAACGCTCGTCGATCTCCTGCCGCGTCACATTCTGCAGCCGCTCAGTCCCGAACCGTTCCACCGCAAACGAACCCATCACGCCGCCATAAAACATCGCCGTGCGAAAGACCTGCAGGAGTCAGCTCCGGCTGCGACGCAAGATAACCATAGAAGCCGCCTGCAAAAGAATCGCCCGCGCCCGTAGGATCGACAACCTCGGCCAGCGGAAGCGCCGGCGCGCGGAACGGCCGCGAAAGCTTCACCCCGGGAAACGATCGGTCGCTGAAAAAAGCCGTAGCGCCATACTCCCCATGCTTCACAACCAGCGTCTTCGGCCCCATGGCCAGCACCTTCTCGGCAGCCAGCACCAGATTGCGCTCGCCCGCCAGCATCCGCACCTCGCCATCGTTGATCAGCAGCACATCCAGCTCTCGCAACACCTTGGCAAGGTTCGCCGTATGATCGGCGATCCAGTAGTTCATCGTGTCGCCGCACACCATCCGCACCTTCGGCATCTCGCTGCGCACGCGCGCCTGCAGCACCGGATCGATGTTCGCAAGAAACAGATACTCGCTGTCCTTGTAAGCCGCAGGAATCTTCGGCTCAAATGTCTGCGAAGACATTCAGGTCCGTGCCCAACGTCTTCGCCTCATTCATATTCCCCGAATAAGCGCCCGTCCAGTGAAAGCTCAACCCATTCGACCGCTCGATACCCTGCGTATCGATGCCGCGCCGCGTGAACACCGCCTCATGCTCAGCCGTAAAATCCTTCGCCAACAACCCCAATCACGCGCACAGGCGTGAAGTAGCTCGCCGCCAGCGCAAAATGCGTCGCCGCTCCACCCAGGCAATGATCCACCTTGCCATGCGGAGTCTCAATGCTGTCGAACGCAACCGAACCTACAACCAGAATTCCCATAACCCTCTTTTCAAAATAAAAATGTAACAAATAAAGATACAAATAGACTCAATTCCGAGGCAAGCCGTTACGACAAATACTTGTCCAGCAGAATCGCCAGCTTCTCCCGCGTAGCCGCCGGAATCGCCTTGCGATCCGTCAGAATCGCATACTTCAGCGCACTCGCCACACCCGCAGGTTCTCTCCTTGGGCATAGCGGCAACGGCCGCCTCGACCACCTTCGCCGCATTCTCCGCGTTCTGATGAATCACTGCCACGATCTGGTCCACCGTCACATCGTCATGCCCTTCGCGCCAGCAGTCGTAGTCCGTCACCATCGCCATCGTGGCGTAGCAAATCTCCGCCTCGCGAGCCAGCTTCGCCTCCTGCAGATTGGTCATCCCGATCACATCCGCGCCCCAGCTCCGGTAGAGGTTCGACTCCGCCCGCGTAGAAAACTGCGGCCCTTCCATGCACACATACGTCCCGCCGCTCTTACCCACCACACCAACCGCATCGCACGCCGTCTGAAAAGTCGCAGCAACCGTCGCGCAAACCGGATCGCCAAAGCCCACATGCGCCACAATCCCATCGCCAAAGAACGTTCCCACCCGCGCAAACGTCCGATCGATAAACTGATCCGGCATCACAAAATCCGTCGGCTTATGCTCCTCCTTCAACGACCCCACCGCCGACACCGAAAGTATCCGCTCCACACCCAGCATCTTCATCGCAAAAATATTCGCGCGAAAATTCAACTCACTCGGCAAGATCCTGTGCCCGCGTCCATGCCGCGCAAGAAACGCCACCTTGCGCCCCTCAAGCTCGCCCAGAACAAACGCATCGGAAGGCTCGCCGAACGGCGTCGTCAACGCGCTCCTCGCGCACATTGGTAAGCCCAGGCATCGCGTACAGTCCGCTGCCCCCGATAATCCCAATCTCTGCCTTCTTCAAACTCTTCTGCTCCCTTTAGCGAACACCGTCGCGCTTAAAACTTGGACCCGTTGGAAGTATATCGTTGCAAGCGCCTCTTCATCGACGCCGACCAAACGAAGCAAGCACGCGAGCCCAATCGAAAGCGCATGGCTCACTCAGTCGGCACAACCGCCTGCTGCAGCGGTCCCTCCGACTGCATGCTCACAATCGAATCGCGCAGCTTTCGCGCCAGCGCCAGGTCAAACCCCTCGCCGATAAAAACTCCCGTCCCCGAGATCGACAGCAGCACATCGCCTTCGTTCGGTCGAATACACCTGCTCCGTACCATCCACCTCATCCTTCGTTCGCTCCACCACATTCGAGTACTTCCTCGGCAATCTGACCCGCATACATCCGCATAAACGACCGCGCCGAGTCCGCGATTCTTCCACCGCGAGTAATAAATCAACCCCAGCGAAGCCGTCGATTCCTTCTCGGCCGCCGTCACCGCCGACTTCCGCTGCGCCGCGTAGTAAACCCCGCCATTCCACGCCGGCGAGCAGCGCCTCCGCCATCTCCCGCCCGCCGAACAGCTCAGTCAAAATCCGCACATCCAGCTCACCCATCACGCCGACGTCGTACGGCGTATACTCCGCGTTCAATCAGCGGATGGATATCCGGCAACCGCAGCACCGGCACCGGAGCATGCGCCATGTAAGCCGCCGGATGCATAATCTCAAAGCTCGACGACGGCGGATTCATCAGCACCCCTGCAAACGCCGCGTCCTTCCCGGCCTTCACCAGCACCGCCTGCTCAAAGCTCAACCCATCGGCTGTACGGAAACAGCAACGACTCCTGCAGCAGCAGCGGAGCCCGCGCCAGCATCGGCGACCCGCTCGTATCCGCCACCGAATCCTTCAGCTTGCCCGCCAATCTCCGGCGAATCCGCCAGCGTCTTTCCCGAAGACCGCAGCGTGTAGTCCATAAACACCACCATCGCCTGCCCCTCGGCCACCGCGCTCCGTGCAGTCTCCGCCTCATCCACCTGCAGATGTTGATTGTCCTCCTGCACATTCTTGCGAAGGCCCGTTATCGCTCGCATCGCGACCACTTCGTCAGGTCCACCTTCTGGTCCTGCAGCGCATGCGTCAGCTCATGCGCCAGCACCGGCTTCTGCTCATCCGGCTCAATCCAGTCCAGCAGATTCACCGTCTTCGTCTTGTTGTCGTAGAACCCCGCAATCTGCTCCGTCAGCAGCGACAGCAGAAACGGCCGCAGATGAAAGTCGCGATCCAGCAGCCCAAACTTCTTCAGCACAATCTCCGCGCGCTCCATCCGTCTTCGCGCCCTCATCCTCATCGAACTTCTCGCGCAGATACTTGTTCACCTCGTCGCGCGAGATCAGCTTCCGCTTCACGCTATGCTCAATCGGCAGCTTCGTGTCCTTGCTCACAAAGTTCAAAATCTCGTCCACCGACCGAAACAGCTCCTTCGCCTGCTCCTTCGTCATCGGAGCCTGCGGCGCAGGCGTTTGGTCCGAACTCTGTGTCTGCCCGGGCTTCTGCGCCTGCATCCGGAGCCTTCGCCTGTTCCGCCCGCAGCACCAAACCCGTCGCTAACAAAGCGCACCCGGCAACCCACCGCATCCACTTTCTATCCCCGCCGCAAACCTCTCGCTGCAACATAACCCTCGCAATCCGCCGCTATAATCAAGTGTACGCAGAGTTTTGCTCCCCGCCTGCTATGACCCCACCCGCACAAACCGATTTTGCCGCCACAGCAGTCTCCACCCCTGCCCTCCAACTCACGGCCTTGCTCAAAGCAACCGGCATCTCCGCGCTCAATCAAACCGGCTGGCTCCGCGTCACCGGCGAAGACCGCGTCCGCTGGCTCAACGGCATGGTCACCAACTCCATCCAGCACTCTGCAAGCCCGACGAAGGCAACTACAACTTCCTCCTCAACGCGCAGGGCCGCATCCAGGGCGACGCCACCATCTTCGCTCAGCCCGACGCCCTCCTCATCGAGACCGCCGCCACCCAACTCCCCAACCTCCTCACCCACCTCGATCACTTCATCATCATGGACGACGTCGAACTCACCGACATCTCAGCCACCGCAATCCGGCATCCTCGTCGCAGGCCCGCAAGCACCGTCCCTTCTCGCCCAAATTGGCATTAACGTCGACAGCCTCGAACCCCTCACCACAAGTACGCTGCACGTGGAACGACCGCCGACCGTCACCGTCATCCACGCCCACAGCCCGCTCGTCCCACGCTTCGAGCTCTGGACCACCCCCGAAGCCGCACCCGAACTCCAGAACTGCCCTCGACCCAGGCTGGCGCGATCCACATCGACCCCCGAAGCCCTCGAGTCCCTCCGCATCCTCGAAGGCACCCCGCTCTACGGCACCGACATCCGCAACTCCGAGAAGGCCCGCGAGCTCCCCCAGGAGACCGCCCAAACCCGCGCCCTCCACTTCAACAAGGGCTGCTACCTCGGCCAGGAGATCGTCGAGCGCATCCGCTCCCGCGGCAACGTCCACCGCACCTTCGCCGCCTTCCGCCTCGACGGCCAGCTCCCCGCAGCAGGTCACCCCTCGAAGCCGAAAACAAAGCCGTAGGCGAACTCACCAGCGTCGCCAAAATCGATCTTCCCGGCGGCAGCAACATCCAGTTAGCCCTCGGCTACATCCGTCGCGAAGCCCTCGACCGCAATCTTTCCTTGCACTACCCCGGCGGCACCGCAACTCCAGTTCAGCTTCCCTACCCCGCCGTAGCAGCGTAGCAGCATCCATCCGCATCTGAGAAAAGAGCACACAAATGCCAGAACAAAACAAGCCCTTCGTCATCACCGACCGCCGCAAGTTCACCCTCGACGGCGAACCCCGCCCCGACGCCGACCCCTCGCCCGAGCGCGAAGAGCGCGAGGAGCGCAAAGCCCCCGAACCCATAGCCGCGGCGCCACAACCCACGCCCGTCCCCACACCCGAAGCCGCCTCCAGCGACGAGTCCGAGCCTCAGCTCCCGCCTCCACCCACCGCTGAAGAAACCGACCAGGCCAAGCGCGCCTACGACATGACGGCCGACCGCCTCGACACCGCCATCCGCTCCGCCAACCCCGGCGCCGACCATCCGCCCGCCATGAGCTTCGACCAGCTCGTCCAGTCCGTCTACCTCACCGCCATCATGCAGCTCGGCGGCACCACCCGCGAAGGCCAGCAGCCACAGGTAGACATCATCGGGCGCGCGCCAAAGCATCGACATGCTCGGCGTCCTCGCAGGAAAAAACCAAGGGCAACCTCACCCCCGCCGAATCCCAACTCCTCGAAAGCGCCCTCTTCGAGCTCCACCTCGCCTTCCTCGAGATCACCCAGGCCATCGCCCGCTCCGCCGCAGCCAAAGCCGGAGGCGCCCCCGGCCAGCCACCGCGCCCAGCCGGCCCGAGCATCGTCCGTTAAAAGCTCGGTGTCACTCGCTCGGCCTCTACCCGTAGTTGTCTTTATCTGTTTTGATCCGTGTCATCGGTGTAAATCGGTGTTAAGCCTTTCACAGAGCCGATGACGCCCGAGAGGAAAAGCGCGCTAACGATGCAGGCAACCCTCACCTTCCTCGGCACAGGCACCTCCATGGGCGTCCCCACGCTCGGGTGCGACTGTGCCGTCTGCACCTCCGCCACCTCACCCAACGGAGACCCGCGCAATCGCCGCACCCGCCCCTCCATCCGCATCGAATACAACAACCGCACCGTCCTCATCGACACCGGCCCCGACTTCCACGCCCAGGCCATCCGCGAAAACATCCGCCACGTCGACGCCGTCCTCTACACCCACGGCCACTTCGACCACATCATGGGCTTCGACGACCTCCGCCCCCTCACCTTCCACGGCACCGGCAACCTCCCCATCTACGCCGACGAGACCACCGCCAGCAACATCGAGCGCATCTTCGACTACACCTTCCGCAAAGAAGACCGCTAC
Organism: uncultured Acidobacteriaceae bacterium; assembly: GCA_963746625.1. Lineage (GTDB taxonomy): Bacteria > Acidobacteriota > Terriglobia > Terriglobales > Acidobacteriaceae > Edaphobacter. Next base: position 398,250 of record CAVVBT010000008.1, on the reverse strand, counting down.
CCCACCAGCGCCCGCGTCCACATCCATCGCCTCGACCCCACCCCCGGCTCCGGCGTCGACATCTTCGGGGCCTGCTTCCAGCGCATCCCCGTCACCCACGGCCGCGAAGAGATCACCGGCTACCGCTTCGGCCGCGCCGCCTACCTCACCGACATGAGCGACATCCCCGAAGTGAGCATCCCCCTTCTCCAAAATCTCGACATCCTCGTCCTAGACGCCCTCCGCCTAACCCCGCACCCCAGCCACTCCCACCTCGAAAAATCCGTAGCCATCGTCGAACAACTCAAACCCCAGCGAGCCTTCTTCACCCACATGGGCCACGACCTCGACCACGCCACCACCAACGCCACCCTCCCCCCACACATCCAACTCGCCTACGACGGCCTCCAACTCCAATTCGAGATCGCATGAAGATCTACCACTCACTCTCCGAGTTCCCCGCCAACTTCGGCCCCACCGTCGCCACCATCGGCAACTTCGACGGCGTCCATCGCGGCCACCTCTGGGTCATCGAAGAGGTCATCGCCCGCGCACGCACCCTCGGCAAAAAATCCATCGCCATCACCTTCGAACCCCACCCCGCCCGAGTCCTCCGCCCCGAATCCACCCTCCCCCTCATCACCCCGCTCACCGAAAAACTCGATCTCCTCGCCACCACGGGCCTCGACGCAGTCGTCGTCCTCCCCTTCACCAAAGACTTCTCGCAAATGTCCGCCCGCGACTTCGCCACCAAAGTCCTCCACCAAACCCTCCACGTCATCGAGCTCCACGAAGGAGAAAACTTCCGCTTCGGCCACCACGCCGAAGGAGACGTCAACAACCTCGAAGCCCTGGGCCACGAGCTAGGCTTCACCTGCAAGGTCTACTCCCCAAAAACCATCCGCAACCAACCCATCTCCTCCAGCCGAATCCGCCAGCTCATCACCGAAGGCGACGTCAGTCGAGTCCGCGCCCTTCTCGGCCATCCCTTCGCGATCGCCTCCACACCCGCATCAGGCCGCGGCTATGGCACTCGCTACACCGTCCCCACGATCAATCTAGCCCCGTATCCCGAGCTCCTCCCCGCCAATGGCGTCTACATCACCACCCTCACCATCGGCTCAGGCCCTTCAGCAGAAACCTTCGAAGCCGTCACCAACGTAGGCAACCGCCCCACCTTTGGCGCAGACTCCTTCACCGTAGAGTCCCACCTACTGAACTTTCATCCAATCGACCTGAACGAACAAACACCCCTAACCTTGACCTTCCTCCACCGCCTCCGCCCCGAAATCCGCTGGCCCAACACCGAAGCCCTGCGCGAACAAATAGGCCGCGACGTAGCCAAAGCAAAACGCTACTTCCACCTCTGCCGCACCCTCACTACAGACAAGCGCTGAAGGCGCGCCCTATCCTACCCTGGGGCGAAGCGCTCAGGGGCGACCCCTTACTGCGGCAGTTCCTGGCCTGTCTGTTCACGAACCATATACTCGGCGTACCAGTCCGGCCAATTCTCATCGCGCTGGCCACCGGCGCGTTTTTCATGCTCGCCATGCGCCGCCTCCGCGCGCCGAAGTGCAGCCGCCAGATCCCTCGTCGACGCAAAGCTCGTCCCCGCGGAGTCGATGCGGCCCGGCAGTCGGGTTGTAATCTCCTGGAACAGCCAGCCATTGCCGTCGGGATCGCCGAACGAAGCAAAAGAGCGGTAGCTCCGATGCTCCGAATCCGGTCCGTTGACCCGCACCCGCCCAAACAGGTACGGCTCGTCCGGCCCAACGTACACGCCCTCGTTGTGGAACACCTCACTAACCTTGACACCAAGACCGAGCAACTTGGCGCGGGCCGCAGAGAGGTCCGAGACGATCAAATACAGACCCTGCGCGGATCCAGGTGCTGCCCCGGTGACGTTCTTGCCGAAGATGACCGAGCATCCCGAACCAGGCGGCGTGAACTGAATCACGCGGAAGTTGTCCGTGGCATAGTCGGCGTCGAGCCGCCACCCAAGCCTCCCGTAGAACTCCTTCGCACGGTCGGCATCGGAGACCGGGATAACGACTATCTCGAACTTCATGTCGACCTTCGCGATGCTCGCGTCTTTGGTCGCGTCGCCACTCTGGATTTCATTCGTCAAACCTGCCATTTTCTTTCCTCCTATGCTTTCGCATGAATCAAAGTCAGATTGGTTGAATGCGAATATCAATCCGCAGAATCGGATGACTCTTTCTGAAATGTGGAGTTGATTTGCGACGTGGACCCAGTTTCCCTCGGCTCGATTCAGCACATCACCAAGGCACGCCAAACCATTGGCGCCAAAGTGCTCGAAAAAGACAAAACCCCCGCTGCAGAAATACTCATCGGCCCAAGCCAGCGCGGCTTTCTGGCCCGCTGCTTCTAGTGCTTCACACCCGGAAGAGGCTCGTCGTGCGGCGTCGCCACCTTCCCCGCATCATCTTTCCCTGCATCACTCGAACCAGCCGTCCCCTGCGGAACAGCACGGGGAACCACCGGAACCTCCTCCTGCGGCGGAAGAGTCTGAGGCATAGCGGGAATAGGAGCATCCTTCTTCGGCTGCTCTCCACTCGTCTCCGGCACATCCGGATCCTGATCCTCCGCCTTCGCCGGGGCAGTCACCCGAGCAGTTCTCTCCGCCACAGTCGTCAGCGGCACATCCAGCTTCTTCTGCGGAGCCCCACCCGTAGCAAACGCCTCATTCGGCTTATTCGCAATCGCCGCCCGCATAAAATCCATCCACATCGGCAGCGCTGCCCGCGCTCCTGTCTCCTTTTCCCCCAGCGACTCCCGGTCATCAAACCCCATCCACGTCCCGCAGGTCACGGAAGGCGAAAACCCGATAAACCACGCATCCGTAAAATCATTCGTCGTCCCGGTCTTCCCGCCCAGCGGATGCTTCAACTGCGCCGCGGCCGCCCCCGTCCCATGCGCCGTCACCGCCTGCAGAAATTGCATCATCGTCCGCGCCGTATCGACCGAGATTACCTCGTCTACCTGCGTCGGTGCCTCATCGAGCGGCATACCGTCGGCCTGCGTCACCTTGCGAATGTAGTGCGGCTCAATCCGAATCCCATCATTAGGAAACACACTGTAAGCCCCCACCTGCTCATACAGCGTAATGTCCGCAGCCCCAATCGCCACCGGCAGAGCCACCGGAAGGTCGCTGGTGATGCCGAACCGGTGCGCCGTCTCGATCACCTTGCGAATTCCCACCTTGAACGCCAGCTTCAGCGCAGGAATATTCCGCGACTCCGCAAAGGCCTCCACCAGCGTCATCGCCCCTTTATAGTTCGGCTCATAGTTATGCGGCGTGTACGGTCCGCTCGCCGACGGAAACGTCACCGGCCCGTCGATGATGATGTCCGTAGGCTTCGCCCCGTTCTCAATCACAGTCGTATAAACATACGGTTTGAACGAAGACCCCACCTGCCGTTGCGCCTGCGTAGCCCGGTTGAACTGCGACAGCGCAAAATCCCTCCCGCCCACCATCGCCAGCACTTCGCCGCTCGCATTATCGACCGCCATCATCGAAGCCTGCGCGCCCGAATCCTGCTGTAGCGAAGCCTTCAACCCACCGTCCGCGGCCACACTCTCAATCCGCACATAAACCACATCCCCGGTCTTCAAAAAACTGTCGCCGTCAACATTCTGCGTCCACTTCCAATCCTCCGGCGCTAACGTCACCGTCTGGTCCGGCGACACCTTCACCGAAACCTTCTTCGCCGCAACCGCCGTCACCACTCCATGAACATAACTTCCCTTCACCACCGGCTGCACCCAGTCCGGATGCCGGTAGCTCTCAACATCCACCCCCTCCAGCACCACATTCGGCAGGTGCCCCTTCCATCCACGTCGCCGTTCATAAGTCGCCGTCCCATCCAGAATCGCCTTGTTCGCCACGATCTGCAGATCAAGATCCAGCGATGTATACACGCGAAGCCCGGCACCATGCACCTGCTCCACGCCATACTGCTTCTCAAGCTGCCGCCGAACCTCCTCCACAAAATAAGGAGCCACGCTATTCGCCGGCGCTTCCAGATGCAGTCCCAGCGGAGCAGCCATCGCCGCATCTGCCTGCGATCGCGTAATCTTCCCATCCGCCAGCATCTCGCTAAGGACCAGGTTCCGCCGCCGCAGCGCCCGATCCGGATACTTCAGCGGCGAATAAGCCTCCGGCCCCTTCGGCAGCGCCGCCAGCAAAGCCGCCTCCGGCAATGTCAGGTCCTTCGCCTTCTTATTGAAGTAAAACTCCGACCCCGCCTCAAACCCATACGTCCCATGCCCCAGGTAAATCTGGTTCGCATACAGCTCGAATATCTGCTGCTTCGTAAACCGCCGCTCGATCTGCACCGAGAGGATGACCTCCTGCAATTTGCGCCCGTAGGTCTTCTCCGACGAAAGAAAAAGGTTTCGCGCCAACTGCATCGTCAACGTCGACGCACCCTGTGTCCGCCCCTGCGAGTGCAGATCCCGCCACGCAGCGCCCACCGCGCGAAACAGGTTCACCCCCCAGTTCCGTTCAAAACTCTTGTCTTCAATTGAAATAATCGCCTGTCGCAGCACCGGAGGAATATCCGAATACGGCACCACCACCCGCCGCTCCAGCGCGAACGACCCGAACGCCTTGCCATGCACGTCCAGCAGCTCAGTTGTTGTATTCGGGTGATACCGCGCCAGGTCATCCATCTGCGGCAGGTCGATCGAATAAACGAACATCAAGCCACAAAGAGCCCCAAAGACTGCCGACAACTCCAGCAGCGCAAAGAACGTAACCTGCTTTGCAATCCGGCGGCTGGGATAGTCCGGCCCAGTCAGCGTAATCCGGTGAAGCACCCGCCTCCACCGCGGCATTTTCTTGGCTTCAGACGACCTGTCTTCGCGCGTGTAGAGGCTCAGCATTGCCTTTCACAATAGCACGCACAGACACCCGCAAACCGCCCCGCAGAACCACACTACGTTCCGAAAAAACCGCCCGCCTAAGCCGCCTTATTCTTCAACAGCGCAAGCGCCTTCGACAACTGCTCATCCACCGTCACGCTGGGCTTCGCCGGAGCAGCAGTCGGACTCTCCGCTGCCTCTCCATCTTCATCCACAACCGGCTGGTCCGCATTCGAGGCCACAATCACCCCCGGCGTAACCCCATCATCCTGCAGCTTCTTTCCCGAAGGCGACTCATACTTTGCCACCGAAAGAATCAGCGCCCCCCCATCCGGCAGCTCAAACGTCTTCTGCTGAGCACCCTCTCCATACGTCTTCTCACCAACCAGTTCCGCGCGTTTGTTATCCAGCAACGCCGCAGCAGCCAACTCCGCTGGCCCTGCCGTCCCGCGATTCACCAGCACCACCAGCGGAGCAGTCACATTGATCGACTTGGAAGCATCCGCCGTAAACGTCTGTTTCTCCACCTTCTGCCCCTCAAGAATCGCAATCGTACCGTCCTTCAAAAAGAAGTTCGCCAGCCGCGTCGCCTCTGCCATATCGCCCGCAGCCACATCGCGCAGGTCCAGCAGAATCTTCTTGTTACCCTGCTTCGGCATCCCCTTCAACTTCGCTTCAATCTGCTGCACATGTTCATGATCCAGCACACCCGGCTTCAGATAAAGTATCGACGCATTCTCATACATCGACTCCTCCACCGGAGCCAGCACCGGCACCACGCGCGTCATCACAATCTTGTCCGGAGCCGACTTCCGCGGCCGCACCACCGATACCGTCAGCTCGCTCCCCGGCGCACCCTCCAGCAGCAGCTGAATCATCGCCAGTGAAATATCCCTCGTGTCCGCCGGTCCAATCGCCTCAATAATGTCCCCGTCGCTGATCCCCGCCTTATCCGCCGGGCTCCCAGGTATCACCGAAACCACCGAAGCATACCCATACCGCTTCGAAACATTGATCCCCACCTGCGCCTTGCCGCCCTTATCCGACTTGTAAGCCTTATAGTCCTCAGGCGTCAGGTAGCTCGAGTCCGCATCCAGCGACTCCAGCAGCCCTCGCAGCGCACCATTCGTCACCAACGTAATATTCGGCTGCTCCACATAGTCGGTCTGGATATGCCGCAGCACCTCGCTGTACACGTTGATCTGGCGATAGGCACCATCCTGCGGCTCCGAAGCCGCCTTCGCTCCCGGCGTATTCACGCCAAGAAACACCACCAACACCAGAACAACCGACACGGCGAGCAACAGAATCTTCGAAATCTTAGGCATAGTTAGAACAGCTCCATCGGGACAGTCCGCACCGCATAGGTTTAGACGCACACCACACTCAAAATGATACTCTCGAACCGTAACAGTTGGCCGGAAAACACAGCTAACACTTTGGTGGCGGCGGGCAGAATCGAACTGCCGACCTACGGGTTATGAGTCCGTCGCTCTAACCATCTGAGCTACGCCGCCGATGTGTTGAAAAGGGTTACGCCGGCACAAAACTCTCTCAAGGAAAGAGATCATCGCCACGGCACAGCCAGCTTCCATCATACTTGATTCCGCCGCCAGCGAAAAGCTGCCCCCCACCGTCCTCGGTGTCATCCCCGCGCGCCTCGCCTCCACCCGATTGTCTCGCAAAGTCCTCCGCATCATCGCCGGAAAACCCATGCTCGCATGGGTCTACGAAGCCGCCCGAGCCTGCCCCCAACTCAACCGGGTCCTCATCGCCACCGACTCCGAAGAAGTCGCCGCCCTCTGCCGCGAAAATAACTGGCCCGTCCAGCTAACCTCATCCGATCTCCCCAGCGGCACCGACCGAGTCCACGCCGTCTCCCTCCAAATCCCCGCCGACATCTACGTAAACATCCAGGGCGACGAACCCCTCCTCAAACCCGAACACCTCACCGCCCTCCTCCGCCCGTTCTCTCAACCCAAAGTCGAAGTCACCACCCTCAAAGTCCTCTGCACCCCCGAAAACATCAACAACCCCAACGCCGTAAAAGTAGTCACAGCCGCTGACGGCCGAGCCCTCTACTTCTCCCGCGCCACCATCCCCTACAACCGCGACCCCGAACACAACCCCACCCCGCAATACTGGAAACACATCGGCCTCTACGCCTACCGCCGAGCCACCCTCCAGCGTTTCCCCACCCTACCCCCCAGCACCCTCGAGCAAACCGAGCGCCTAGAACAACTCCGCTTCCTCGAAAACAACATCCCCATCCAAGTCGAACCCACCGACCACGACACCATAGGTGTAGACACCGAAGAAGACCTCCACCGAGTAGAATCCCTCCTCCAGCATCTCTAACCCACGTAAAGAAATCGGGTGGCCCATCCTTCACAGTCTCACCGTGAAGGGTGGGTTGCCGTTGCCGTTGCCGTTGCTGTTGCCGTTGCCGTTGCCGTTGCCGTTGCTGTTGCCGTTGCCGTTGCTGTTGCCGTTGCCATTGCCGTTGCTGTTGCCGTTGCCATTGCTGTTGCCGTTGCTTGTGCTTTTTTGGTTGTCATCCTTCGCCGAAGGCGGAGGACCTGCTGTTGCTGTTGCCCTTGCTTTTGCCTTTGCCTATTCCGTTTGCCTCTGCCTTTCAAGATTAAGCGCCTGAGATTCTCGACATACAAATGTGGCAGCTCCTCTACACAAATCATTTGATTTTCGGGGGGCCTGGGTTATATTAGGTTCCTCCCCCATAGGCTCTGTATAGGTGTCCGTTCGTTGTTAGCTGAGATATGCACTTAGAAAGAAGGCCAGTGCCAGTTACAACGAAGGGGGAAAACCAGATTGACCATCCACATCAGCAGCAACGTTCGCGAGCCGAAGTTCGGCGCGAGCGCAGAGAACCTAACCTCCATCCCATCAGTTAAATACTCCAAAAACGGAATCCTCGCCGCCGTCAACACCCTTCTCCGGCGAAACGAATCCGGCGGTTCCCTCGTTGAGTTGGCGCTCACGCTGCCAATCCTGCTGCTCATCATGACGGGCATCTTTTCTTTTTCCATCGCCCTGAACCAGAAGCTTGTACTGACCGAGGCCGTCAGCGCCGGCGCACGCTTTCTCGCGACAGACCGTGGAGACGCAGACCCCTGCGCATCCACCGTTGCCAAGGTCTATGCGGCCGCCCCCACCTTAGGTCAGGCCGCCCTGGGCTTCAACTTCGCAATAACGAATGGGACCACGACCACTACCTGGAATAACAAAACAACGTGCAGCGGAGCGACCATGACGACAGGCGGAAGCGCCATGTTGCAGGTCACCTATCCCTGCACTCTCTCGGTCTACGGAAAGACCTTTTCCAACTGCCAGCTCAGCACACAGGTAACAGAGGTCATTCAATGAAGAACTCAGCCGTCATTGCCCCCTTCCTCAGGCGGGCCTTCAAGGATGAAAGCGGGCAGATAATGCCTTGGGTCGCGATGCTAAGCGTCCTCTTCCTCGGAATGACCGGCATCACTCTCGATCTTGGCCGTGCCTTCACCTGCTACCGCGAACTCCAGACCTCCACCGATGCCGCCACCCTCGCAGGTGCCTACGCGATGTCGTTATCCACGGCGACCACAACTTCCGTCACCGCCGCGGTCACTGCCTATAGCTCCGCCTCCACAGGGGCAAATCAAAACCCCAACCTTCCCGGCACCACCGTATCCGTCACCCTGAAATGCCTCAACAGCGTCACCAACACCGGAGTCGTATGCGGCGCCACTCCGGCAGGCAACTTCAACGCCATCCAGGTCGTCCAGCAAGCGTCTGTCCCAACCATGTTCCTTCACGTTCTGACTCTCTTTGGCGTCAAATCCGCGGCCTCCATCCCCATCAGGACCGCCGCAACCGCAGCCATGCGAGGCGCACAGAACGCTCAATACAACGTGGCCATGGTCGTCGATACAACTGCTTCGATGGGAGACAGCGACAGCGACGGCAGTTGCGGAGACACCAGAATCCACTGCGCCTTAGGAGGTGTTCAAACCCTCCTGTCTCACCTCACCCCCTGCACCGTATCAAGTACGACAACCAATTGTTCTCCGTTCGATCAGGTGAGCCTCTTCACCTTTCCTGCAATCAAGGCCAATACTGCCCAAAACGACACGACCTGCCCAAGTTCTAATCCAACAACAACGGCCTACTTCGCTCCTGCCGCCAGCGCACCCTGGACCAACACCAATTTCTCCAGCTCCAACCCGACCTACCAACTCACAACCTACGTCAGCGACTACAGCTCCACCAACAAAACCGGCGCGCCGCTCAATACATCCTCCCCGCTCACAATCGCAACCGGTGGAGGCACAGGCACCAAAACTCATCCGTGCAATGGTCTCCAAACCCCGGGTGGCGAGGGCACTTACTTTGCCGGCGTCATCTACTCGGCGCTGTCCTCGCTTGCCGCCGCCCAGGCTGCAAATCCCGGCTCCCAGAACGCCCTCATCATCCTCAGCGACGGAGATGCCGACAGCTCGAATATCACCGGCGGGACGAATAATGGCAGCACCTACGGCTCTCTCCAGGATCAGTGCGCCCAGGCGGTAGCAGCTGCACAATCAGCCTCAAGCATGACCAACACCACCGTCTACACCATTGCCTACGGGGCGTCATCATCAGGATGCGCCTCAGACGCCTATAACAAGAAAACAAACCCATCCGGCACTAACATCACGCCCTGCCAGACGATGTCGCAGATGGCCAGCAACGGGACCACGTTCTACTCCGACGCCACGGCCTCCCAGAACAAGGGCCAGTGCACCTCGCCCGACAATCCAACCCTCAGCCTGGACGGTATCTTCACGCAAGTGGCCACACAATTCACCATCGCCCGCCTCATCCCCGACAGCTCCCAGTGACCTACCCGCGACCGCAAAGACCAACGGACGGTATCTCTAAAATTCTTTAATGGGACGCAGACAGGGGCGAAGTTACCGGCCGCGGCTGGGCCCGCTTGGGCAGGATCGCGGCGGAGAGCAGCGTGATCGCCAAACCTACCGGAAACGGCTCCAGAAACACGAAGGCTGCGTTGTAGAACACGTTCTTCTGAATCTGCTCTAGTTGCGCTTGCAATGCCGCGCCGCTCATGCCCGGCGCATGCGCTTTCCGGACGAGAGCGCCGCGTTATCCCGTTGCGGACGCGTAAACCGGAAGCGATGAGTGCATTGACATGTTATCGACAGTTGAGTACGCCCTGGACGCATCGCTTCTGAGAAGCCGACTAATGAGATGGTCCGCCGCTTGATTCCTCCTGCCCGAGCAGGGAGATCGTGGTGGCAGCTTCTGACAAGGAGGATCATCGTTATGCAGATACATTCCGTTGGCATCGACCTGGGCAAGACGACCTTTCACCTCGTGGCGCTCGGCGCAGCCGGCAAGGTGCTTGTGAAGAAGAAGTTCACGCAGCGGCAGCTGCTGACGTACACCGCGAACATGCAGACGTCGCTGATCGGCCTGGAAGCCTGTTCAGGAGCTCACTTTCTCGGTCGAGCGTTGCGGAAGCAAGGCCACGATGTGCGGCTGATCGCAGCTCAGTTCGTGAAGCCTTTTGTGAAGTCGAACAAGAACGACTTCGTCGATGCGGAGGCGATCGCCGAAGCCGTCGAGCGCAAGAACATGCGCTTTGTTCCGATCAAGACGGATGATCAGCTGGACCTGCAGGCGATCCATCGCGTGCGCGATCGGCTGATCTCCCGACGCACCGCAGTCATCAACCAGCTGCGAGCATTCCTGCTCGAACGAGGCATGGTGTTTGCGAAGACGCCAGCGAAGCTCAAGGCCGCCATGCCCGACATCCTCGAGAACGCAGATGCGGACCTGACACCGCAGATGCGCAACCTCATCGACATGCTGTGGCGTGAGTGGAAGACGGTCGAAGAACAGATCGAAGTGCTCAGCAGCGAGCTGGAACGGATCTCCGCAGCAGATGCGGGATGCACCCGCATCCGGCAGATCCCCGGGATCGGCCCGATCGTCGCAACCGCCATCGTTGCCGCTATCGGCAACGGAGCCGCCTTCCGCAAGGGACGAGACTTCGCTGCGTGGCTTGGCCTCGTGCCACGGCAGTACTCCACCGGAGGCAAGGCGAAGCTGCTCGGCATCAGCAAGCGCGGCAACGTCTATCTCCGCAAGATCCTGATCCACGGTGCACGAGCTGCCGTGTTGCGGATCAAGCGAGATCGAGCGCCGATCGGAGCCTGGCTGGACGCACTCGACGCCAGAGCTCCCAAGAACGTCGTCGTGGTCGCCATGGCCAACAAGCTGGCACGCATCGCATGGGCCGTGCTGTCGAGCGGAGAAGATTACAGACCATACCGCAACCGGCTCAGCAGCGTGAGCTAGCGCTGAACGGCACCACAACGACGGCTTTGAAGTTTACCCACCGAGGTCTGCACAGGAACAGTAAGGACGAAAGAACAGTCACAACGGCGTGTCTTCAACCTGGTACCGAAATGGTCTCACAGAGCGACCGACCGACTTATAAGGACAGACACGCGCGCAACTCATCATGGCCAGGAGAGACGATCTCCATCAAAGGCTGATTAGATAAGGGCGAAGGCTCTTATGAAGCCCGTAGACTGTGTCTGGTTTAGAGACCAGGGCCAGCGTGAGGAAGGAGTCGGGATGATCATAATAGGTTGTGATTTTCACCCTAGCTTTCAACAGATCGCTATGTTCGATACCGAGACTGGAGCGACCGAAGAACATAAGCTGATGCACGCGAGCGGAGAAGCCGAAAACTTCTATCGAAAACTGACTACGCCAGCAATCGTTGGCATCGAAGCCGTAGGAAATGATCAGTGGCTCGTGCAGCTGTTGCAGAAGCTGGGTCACGAGGTATGGGTCGGGGACGCGGCACAAATCCGGGCCAGCTATGTGCGGAAGCAGAAAACGGATCGACGAGATGCAAGACACATACTACAACTGCTGATCGAAGGGAGGTTTCCACGTATCTGGATACCAGACGCAGGGGTGCGGGATCATCGCCAACTGCTGATGCACCGTCACAAACTGGTGCAGATACGGACCCGGGTCAAGAATGAATTGCAACATCTCATGCTGAACCAGGGAATGCAGAAAAAACATAAACTGTGGAGCACGGAGGGCCGGGCAGCGCTCGCGTCACTACCGCTGGAGCCATGGACAGATCGACGCAGGAAAGATTTACTGAACCTTCTGGCGATGCTAGATGCTCAACTCGAGAGCCTGAACGATGCGGTTACGCGAGTGGCTCAAGAATATCCAAATGTTCCTCTACTGATGAGTCAGCCAGGAATCGGTGCAGTCACAGCACTTGCCTTTGTGCTGACATTGGGAGATGTGCATCGCTTTCCAAGAGGCAAGCAGGTTGCCAGCTATCTGGGATTGGTCCCTCGTGAGCATTCATCCGGAGGAAAGCAACGGATGGCTGGGATAAGCAAACAAGGCAACCGGCTGTTGCGATTTCTGCTCGTAGAAGCAGCTAACATCGCGGTGCGCTTTGATCCTGAATTGCGAAAAGAATATCTGCACCGCTGCCATCAGAAACACTTCACCGTCGCCAAGGTGGCGACGGCTCGTAAGCTTGCGATCCGGATGTACTGGATGCTTCGTACGCAGACACCGTATCCGCAAGTTCTTTCATCGAGGGTAGCCTGAAATGTATTCTGGTCCGCGCAAGCGAGACCGACAGGCTGAGTAGGCGCCCTCGCACCCAATAAAGATTGGGTGTCCGAATAAGCAATCATGGTCGCAATCGTGACCGAATTGATGGTTGGTGGAGAACGTTCCACCCAAAATGATTCGATAAAGGGATCCGCTCGGACTCTGGTCTCTAGCTGTGGTGTCTCAACAGGTTGTTGTCATCGAGTCCTGACCGGCTGATGGGTGGAGCTTGGTTGAGGCTAGCATGAGGGCGGTGCCAGTTGTACTGGTGTGTCCAGGGCTGCAGGTGTTGGAGGCGTTGGGCTGAGGTTTCGTAGCGCCGAGCATAAGCCCATTCTCTGAGAGCAGTCTGGATGAAGCGTTCTGCCTTTCCATTGGTTTGGGGTCGATAGGGTCTTGTGCGACGGTGGCGGATGTTGAGGGCTGTGCAGGCGCCACCGAACTGCCCCCGGTAGAAGCATGGCCCATTATCGGTGAGGACCCCTCGGACCTGGAGGCCGAAGCACTGGAACCACGCCGTGGCGCGTTCGAGGAAGTCGATCGAGGACACCGCTTTTTCGTTCGGATACATGGCCGTATAGGCCAGCCTGGAGTGGTCGTCGACGGCAACATAGAGGAACTCCCATCCTGCACCGCGGGTTTCGTCGCGCGGGTCGCCGGTGATGCGATGGCCTGCCTTCACGATGCGGGCCAGCTTCTTGATGTCGATATGCAGCATATCGCCGGGTTTCTGGTGTTCGTAGCGCACGATGGGCGCGGCGGGTTCCAGCATGCGCATCTTGTTCAGCTTCAGCCGAGTCAGGATGCGGCTCACCGTGGCCCGGCTCAGGCCAGTGGCTTGCGCGATCCGTACGCCCGTCCAGCGTTCGCGACGAAGAGCTTCCACACGTGCAACCTGCTCGGGCAGCGTCGGCTGACGCAGACGGACGGGCCGCGAACTGCGGTCGCGCAAGCCCGAAACCCCACTCTCGCGATAACGGCGTACCCACTTGCCCGCGCTCTGTCGGCTGAGCCCGTGCGAGGCGGCCGCCTCGCACAGGCTCAGCCGGCCTTCCATAACGCTCCTGCAAAGTGTCTCTCGACCATGCACCGTCAAACGGGCATGATGGTGATAGTCCATCTGACCTCCGAAGAAAACTGCTTGCTCGACACAATCAGCTTCTTCGTTCTCGGCCAGATGGACAACAACCTATTGAAACTTCACAGCTAAACCCTGACTCCGAGCGTTGCTTCAAGCAGCGGGCAGGAAACCTTTGCCCTTGACAGAGCCTTCGCCCTTATTGACGGATACATTTGCGCAGACCTGTCTCCTCGCCCCTCAACTTTCCCTTGCAGTCGCGCGGCGGACCATACATTCGCGTTACTAATCTCTCGCTCAAAAGGTGCATCATCGATTAATTGTCGAGAATGAGCCTTCTAGCCGCAAAACTTATTCGCGCGTCTCACAACCGAATTAAGCTGAAAGTTATGACCCGTTTACGAGAAACCGCAGTGTGAAAGCTCGAATGTCGTTCAGGTTTACGAACCCCGAATTCGCTATGGAAAGAGCACGGTGAGAATGCCCCACTTCGGCGACTATCAAACTGAGATCTACTTCAAAGGCCTCCGCGGCGTGCTTCCCAGCCTTCCTGCCGACTTCAAGCTCCTGGAGCAGAGGGCACAAGCAGCCATGCCTCCCTCTGTTCTGTCTTACGTTCAGGGGGGCTGCGGCGACGAGTTCACGCAAAGTCAAAATGCGAACGCGTTTCATCATTGGGGGCTTGTTCCTCGCATGTTGGTGGACTGCTCCACGCGCGACCTCACCGTTGACCTCTTCGGCCTCAAGCTGCCCACTCCGATTTTTCTCAGCCCCATCGGTGTTCTTGGCATCTGTACTCCGGATGGCCACGGCGACCTCGCCGTCGCACGTGCATCAGCCGCAACCGGCGTACCCATGATTGCGTCAACGTTGTCTAACGACACGCTTGAGGCGGTAGCTGAAAGTCTCGGCGACACCCCTGGATTTTTCCAGCTTTACACCCCGAAGGACGAAGCCCTCACCGAAAGCCTCATCCATCGCGCCGAGGCCGCGGGTTTCAAAGCTATCGTCGTCACACTCGACACCTGGCTTCTCGGATGGCGACCGCGAGACCTCAACGCCGCGAACTTCCCGCAGCTGCGCGGGGCCGCACTTCAGAACTACTTTACGGATCCCTGCTTTCTCCGCTCACTCGAGAAGCCTCCCGAAGAGGATCTCTCCGCCGCGGTCATGCAGTGGACTCAAAACATTGGCAACCCCCTTACATGGAAGCATCTTCCATGGCTACGTTCTCTCACCAAACTGCCTCTCATCCTCAAGGGCATCTGTCATCCCGATGACGCCAGACGCGCCATCGACGCTGGGATAGAAGGAATCTACTGTTCGAATCACGGAGGACGACAGGCCAACGGCGGCGTCCCCGCGATCGATATGCTCCCCGGCATCGTAGAAGCCTGTGGCAGGACCCCGGTTCTGTTCGACTCTGGGGTTCGATCCGGCAGCGATGTCGTCAAGGCTTTAGCAATGGGGGCAGCTGCCGTCGGAATTGGACGTCCGTACGTCTATGGTCTGGCCCTTGCTGGAACCGAGGGAGTGACTCATGTTCTGAGGAGTTTTCTGGCCGAGGCCGACTTGCTGATGGCCATCGACGGCTTCCCCACTCTCACTGCTCTACGGCAGGCCGGCGTTGTCCGCTTATAACTATTTGGAAATGGTGACTGCTATCCCCAAACCTGCATGAAGATTCGCTCTGTCCACCGGTGATGCATGTTGATTAGTGCCAAATCGCCAATACACTCATCAAGGAAAGATAGGTAACGACGGTCAATGAGCTTTCGTAACGCTCTCTATGCCTTTCTCTCTCTCTCCTAAAAATCGCCTCCGCAACTCTATCTCCGCCAGTCGCTTACAACTATTTTCTTGAAAAACAGCCCAAAAATCACTTGTCAAGTCCAAAATCCCACAACTCCAACAAAGCAAAGGAGAATCAAGTGGCATTTTAGTTTCCCTCAACCCGATATAATTAACCTATAGATCAGAGAAAAGAAAAGCCCCGGCCACCTGCCGGATCTAACTTATTGATATAGGCGAATTTACCCGCAACCCCTTTGTTATGACGATTTTGCAGCTCAACCACACCCGTAAATCAAACAAAAGAGGAGACTTACGCCAAGGTAAGGGGGGGTACCCTCACAAAGCCTCAAACCTCAACTCCAAACCCTCCGCGCCCACCGATACCTCGATCCCATCCAGCGACCCCACCACCCAATCCGCCGTCCGCAACTCCTCCACCGACTCCGTCCCTAAAACCGCCATCACCCGGCATCCAGCCGCCTTCCCGGCACCCACCCCCGAAGACGCATCCTCCACCACCACGCACTCCCCAGGCAAAAATCCAAGCAGCTCAGCTCCCTTCCGGTACGGCTCCGGATCAGGCTTGCCCCGCTCCACCATCTCCCCACTGATAATCCGCTCCGGAACCGGCAAGCCCGCAGCTGTCAGCCGGGCCAGCAGCAAGCGCCGATTCGCCGAGGTCACAATCGCCCACCGCTCCAGCGGCAGACTCTCAAGCAGCCTCTTCACCCCCGGCAGCACCCGAAGATCGGCCACATCCTCAACCTCTAGATCCTCGATCACCTTGAGCCCCGCCTGCGCATCAATATCCGGCCGCAGCAACCTCACAATATCGATCGCACGCCGCCCATGCGGCACCTCAAAATTCGCCGCATCAGGAACCCCGAACTGTTCCGCCCACAGCCGCCAGTTACGCCGCGCCGCTCCGATAGAGCTCACTAGCACCCCATCCATATCGAACAACAAACCCTTCGCCGAAACCGAAACCACCCCGCTCAACCAGCGCTCCCCTGCAGCACGAACCGTTGCGCCGCCTCCAGCACCCGTGCCACCGACTCCACCGAGCAGCTCTCGCAATAAACCCGCAACAAAGGCTCCGTCCCCGAAGCCCGAAGCAACAACCAGGTCTCCGCAGCCGGCGCCCCGCTCTTCGAAGCCTTCCCCGCGCAATCAGGATTCTCCAGAAAAAACTTAATTCCATCCAGAGTCTCCACTCGAAGCACCTTCATCCCCGCAATCTCGCTCAAACCAGCCTTCGCCCGCGCGATCGCCGCCTGCTTCACCGTCTCGTCGATATGCATATCGACGCGCCCATACTGATGCTCGCCAAACTCCTCCTGCAGCGCCGCAACAAGCTGACCCAAAGTCTTCTTCTCATCCGCCATCACATTCGCCAGCAGCAACGAGTTCAGCAATCCATCGCGTTCCGGCAGATGCTTACTGATTCCAACTCCACCGGACTCTTCACCACCAATCAGAATCTCCCGCTCTAACATCAGGTCCACAACATACTTGAACCCGATCCCATGTTCATGCAGCTTCCGCCCATACTTCGCCGCAATGCGATCCACCATCTTCGTCGTATTGAACGCCCGAGTCACATCGCCAGGCCACTTCTTCCGCTCCAGCAACCACCACATCAACAGGCTCAGGATCTTATGCGCATCAACCACATTCCCATGCTCATCGACCGCGCCAATCCTGTCCGCATCGCCGTCCGTAATCAGCCCCGCATCGCACTTCTCCGCCACAACCGCGATCTGTGTAGCCTTGATATGCGGCAGAATCGGCTCCGGATTGATCCCAGGAAACGCCGGATTGAGCTCACTCCTGATCTCCACACACGGAATTCCAGCCCGCCCAAAGATCCCCCTGATCACGCCGCGTCCCGCACCATACATGCAGTCAATCAGGAACCTGTAACCCGAAGCCCGAATCGCGTCCAGATCCACGAACCGCGCAATCGCCGCAATGTAATCCGGGTTGAAGTCCACCATCTCGATCGCCGCAACCTTCTCCGCCTTCGCCAACGGCTTACCGAGATAGCTCTCAATCGCCGTCATGATGGAAGGCTTGCCCGATCCGCCATAACTCGCCTTGTACTTCACCCCATTCCACTCCGCAGGATTATGGCTCGACGTAATCATCACTCCACCAGCAGCCTTCCGCTCCCGCACCGCATACGAAAGCGCCGGAGTAGGCGTAATCTCTGCAGCCATCGCCACCGGAATCCCCGCTCCAGCCAGCACTTCCGCTACAACCTGGGCAAACGACCGCGACCCAAACCGCGTGTCATAGCCAATACAAACCCCAGCCGAAGCATCCTCATGGCTCAGCACATAGTTAGCGATGGCCGCAGCAGCAACACGCACATTCGCATACGTAAAGTCATCCGCGATGATTCCGCGCCAGCCATCCGTGCCAAACTTCACCACCGTCGTCTCTGCCATATCTACTCGATCATCCTCGAATCCACCGCTAGATCAGGTCGTCCCGTCCCGCGCGCTTCAGCTCCGCCACTACCTTGCCGACATCCTGCGACCGGTCGCGAGTAGTGATCAGCAGCGCGTCCTTCGTCTGCACGACTATCAGATCACTCACCCCAACCAATGCAATCACTTTGCCCGGCGCATGAACGTAGTTGCCGGTCGAATCGATAGAGATGCAAAGCGGATCCTCGCCATCAAACACATTCGCAACCGAAATATTCTCCGGAGGGCAATCCGCCACGTGCTCATGCAGCGCAGACCAAGACCCAAGATCGTTCCACTCAAAATCCCCAGGCAGACAATAGATCTCCGCTCCTGCTTCACCCTTCGCCGAACGAGGCTCCAGCACCGCATAGTCAATACTGATGTTCTCGCACTGTGGATAAACCTCGGCAAACACCGTCTCGAAATCCGCCGTGCCGTATGCAGCAGCAATCTTCTCCAGCAACGGGGCCATCGCGGAACTAAATTCACGAATCGAGTTCGCTAATGTTCGCGCACTCCAGAGGAAGATTCCGCCATTCCATGCATAGTTCCCTAACGCAAGAAACTGCTCCGCCAACGCAGCATGAGGCTTTTCGGTAAACCGCTTCACCCGACGAACACCAATCGCACCGCTCGGACTCTGGGTCTCCCCGACCTTCTCCCCAAGTTCGATATATCCGTAACCCGTCTCTGCGCGAGTCGGAGGAACGCCGATCACAACAATCTTGTTGCCACTCGCCGCAACGGCAATCCCCGCGCGCAAGACATCGGCAAACCGTGCCCCGTTCTTGACTACATGATCCGAGGGAAAAATCCCGATTACAGTCTCCGGCTCGGTCTTCTCCAGAAGAAACGCCGCAAGTGCGCACGCTGGAGCCGTGTTCCGTGCCGCGGGTTCGCTCAAAATATGAGTAAGCGACACTTGAGGAAGCTGCTCTGCAATAAGCTCATCCAACAAATCATTCGTGATGACCCACATATCACCTGGATCGCTAATCGGAATAAGCCGGTCCACTGTCTGCTGGATCATCGTCCGGTCGCCATCCAAAGCCAACACCTGCTTGGCCCGAGCTTTCCGGCTGCGAGGCCAGAAACGCGTTCCACTTCCACCCGCGAGAATTACCGGAGCAAACTTTTGTTCTATTCGACTGCCTTCAATCGGCATAAATCTCCATCCAAAGGTAAGGGCCGCACCTTGATGCGGCCCTACTTAAGAACTCAACTTTTAACCTAGCGTCGCGAAGTACTCGCGCATCCGCTTCACACCTTCATCCACAACCTCGTGCGATACCGCATAGGACAACCGAATATGCTCTGCCGTCCCAAATGCCTCACCAGGAACCACAACAACATGAGCCTCGCTCAGCAACTTCGCGGCCAGATCGGTCGCCGACTTGATACCGTTCTTGCCAATAAACCGGCTCACATTCGGATAAACATAGAAAGCGCCTTGCGGCACTGTGCAAGTCAGGCCCGGTATAGTCGCAAAACCTGCCAACACCTGGTCCCGCAGCTTGATATAGTCGGCCCGCATCTCCGCCACGCACTCCTGCGAGCCGTTGACCGCGGCAATCGATGCCTTCTGGACCATACTCGCCGTGTTGGAAGTGCTTTGAGACTGCAACTTGCTCATCGCCGCAATGATCGCCTTCGGTCCAAGCGCAAAACCCGCGCGCCATCCTGTCATCGCGTACGTCTTCGACAATGACCCCAGTACCAGAACATGTTCCTTGCAGTCTGTAAACGACCCACCGCTGACAATTTCGCCGGTAAAGTTCAAGTACACATAACATTCATCCAGCAGCACAAAGATTCCGTTCTTGTGCGCCAGCCGAACAATCGCCTCCAGATCCTCTGGAGCTACCACTGCGCCCGAGGGATTCGACGGCGTATTCAAAATGATCGCCTTCGTCTTCGGCGTAATCGCAGCCTCAATCATCTTCGCCGTGATGCGGAAGTTCTCTTCCTCTTTGCTCTCGACCAGCACCACCTTGCCGCCGGCGTACTGGATTATGTCTTTGAACGATACCCAGTAAGGCACCGGCAGAATCACCTCATCGCCGTGGTCCACCAACACCTGGATCGCGTTGAACAGCGCAAGCTTTCCGCCCGCGGTAAAAACGCACTCGTCGGCCGAGTAGTTCGAGCCAAAGTCACACGCATGCCGGTCCACAATCGCCTTGCGTACCTCGGGAGTCCCTGCGACGTTCGTATAGCGCGTAAAGTTTTTCTCGATCGCCTCGATCGCCGCATCCTTAATATGCCGCGGAGTCGAAAAGTGCGGCTCCCCTGCGCCAAAGTCCGCCAGGTTCACGCCCTCGGATTTCAGCTTTAGCGCTGCCGCAGTAATCGCCATTGTTGCCGAAACTTCGATGCGGCCGATGCGGTCCGCAAATATCTTCGTCGCAGTTGCTGTGCTCATACCATCTAGTGTGTCAGATTTAGCCCACCAGATAAAGCCCGCAAACAACATCCCGCGAACCGCCCTATCCTTTCAGTGTTTCCCACGGAGCCGGTTTCGTCTATCCTTTACCCTACCCATGACCGATTCTCCCAAAATCGTCGGTCACTCGCCCCCCCGAAAAGAAGGGCGCGCGAAAGTACTTGGCCGCGCCCAATACATCGACGACATCTCCCTGCCTCACATGTGGTTCGGAGCCACCGTTCGCAGTACCATCCCCCGCGGCCGCATCACCTCCATCGCCTTTGATCCCTCCATCCCCTGGCATGAATTCACGATTGTGACCGCCGCCGACATCCCCGGCGAAAACACCATTGTCCACCTCGCCAAAGACCATCCCTGCCTCGCCTCCACCCATGTAAACCACGTCGAAGAGCCCATCCTCCTTCTCGCCCACCCCGATCGAGCCGTTCTTCCTGCGGCAGCAGCCGCCGTTCACATCACCTACGAAGAACTCCCCGCCATCTACACCATCGAAGGATCCGAAAAGAAAGAACAGATCATCTGGGGCGAAGGCGGATCCGCTAACACCTTCAAAACCTACCTCATGCAGAAGGATCGCCAGCCCATCCCTGAAGAAATCTGGCAGACCGCCGACTTCATCGTCGAAGGCGAGTACCGCACCGGAGCCCAGGAGCAGCTCTACATCGAAAACAACGGCGTCATCGCCGAATACAATCCAGAAACCGGAGTAACGGTAAGAGGCTCCATGCAGTGCCCTTACTACCTCGTCCACGCTCTGGAACTGGTCTTCGACCTACCCGCAGAAAAATGCCGAGTCATTCAAACCGAGACAGGCGGAGCATTCGGTGGCAAGGAGGACTTTCCTTCAGTCATCGGCAGCCACGCCGCCCTGCTCGCTATGAAATCCGGTCATCCAGTAAAGCTCTGCTATGACCGCAGTGAAGACATGGCCGCGACCACCAAGCGCCACCCCTCCCGCACGCGCCATCGCACAGCCGTCAGCAAGGATGGCAAACTCCTCGCCGGCGAAATCGACTTTGCCATCGACGGCGGCGCTTACATGACACTCTCCCCCGTCGTCCTCTCCCGCGGGACAATCCACGCCCCAGGCCCCTATCACTGGCCCTACCTGACCGTCCGAGCCAAAGCAGTCGCCACCAACATCCCACCCCATGGAGCCTTCCGCGGCTTTGGCGCTCCCCAAAGCATCTTCGCGCTCGAGCGCCATATGGACAAAATAGCCAAAGTCGTCGGCCTCACCCCGGAAGAACTCCGCCGCCGCAACTTCCTCTCCACCGGAGACCGCACGGCCACAGGCCAAATCCTTAAAGACCCCGTCGACATGCAGCAGCTGCTAACCCGTGCCCTCGAAGAGTCCGACTATCACACCAAACGGGCCCAGTTCGATCGCGAAAACGCCAACAACACCATCAAGCGCGGCATCGGCTTCGCCACCTTTTTCCATGGAGCAGGTTTCACCGGCTCGGGCGAGCGCCGCCTCAACTCGCTCGTCGCAATCGAATTGACTCCTGAAGGCCAGCCCAGCATTCTGGTCTCTTCAACTGAGTTCGGCCAAGGCACGAACACAATCCTCTGTCAGGTCGCCGCACAAACACTTCGTCTCCCATATGACCAGGTTGTCATCGCGCAGCCCGACACACTCCATGTCCCGAATTCCGGCCCAACCGTAGCCTCACGCACTGCAATGGTCGTCGGCAAACTCGTCGAGCGGGCCGCGCAGTCTCTCTGCTCTACGCTCGTCGCCGGCGACTATCTAAAGCATGACTATTCGCCCGAAGAATTTCGCCAGGGTGCCCTCAACTATCTACGCCAGCACGGCCATCTTCGCGCCGAAGCACGGTACGAATCTCCCGGAGACATCTTCTGGGACGACGAGACCTACAGCGGCGAGGCATATCCTGCCTACGCCTGGGCCGCCTATGTCGCCGAGGTCGCAGTCGACACCACCACCTACGCCGCAACGGTCACCAACTTCCACGCGATCCAGGAGGTCGGCAAAGTCCTCCACCCAGTTCTCGCTGCAGGACAGATCGAAGGCGGAGTCGCCCAGGGCATCGGATACGCCCTCTACGAAAAATGTCTTTGGCACAACGGCCATCTTGCCAACAATCAGATGACCAACTACATCATGCCAACCAGCGCCGATCTTCCACCCATCCACGTCTCCTTCGAGGAAGTCCCTTCACCCCACGGAGCGTTCGGCGCAAAAGGCATCGGCGAACTCCCCATGGACGGTCCCGCACCCGCAATCCTCAACGCAATCGAACACGCCACCGGCATCGCCTTCAACGAAATCCCGCTCATGCCTGAAGACATCTTCGAACGCATGACCCGTACCCCTGACGCCGGGACCGAAGATCTCAACCCCGCCGTAGCCGGCCCGATCTTCAGCGAGACCTCCGCATGACAGACTTGATCAGGATTCAGCTCATTACTTCGAGCGTAATCATCATGACCTTCGCCCTCGTTCTGCGGTTCAAGCTACTTAGGAAAACATTCCGAAGTCTTGAATTCGGAGAAGAGGTCTTTACATTTCTCAATGGCATTCTAGTGATGGTCATGCTTTATCTCTCATTCCTCATCATTAGAGACCTCTGGAAGGTTTGGCGATGAGCGCCCAAATCCAACTCACCATCAACGGCGAGCTAAAAACAATTCAAGCGCCACCAATGAAGCGTCTCCTCGACGTACTCCGCGAAGACCTCCACCTCACCGGCGCAAAAGAAGGCTGCGGCGAAGGCGAATGCGGTGCCTGCGCCGTGCTCATCAATGGAGACCTCGTCAACTCATGCCTAGTCCCAATCCTCCAGGTTGAGGGCGTTCGCATCACGACCATTGAAGGCATAGCCATCAATGAGCAACTCCATCCCATCCAGCAATGCTTCCTGAAAGAGGGTGGCGCCCAGTGCGGCATATGCACTCCCGGCATGATTCTCGCCACACACCATCTTCTGGCCAAACATCCGCAACCAACCCTGGAACAAATTCAGGAGGGACTCAACGGCAATCTCTGCCGATGCACCGGCTACATGCGCATCTTTCACTCAGTTCAGCAGGCTGCCGGAGCCGCAAAATAAATGCGCTCCAATGTCTCCCAATACGAACTCATCGCTCCCGGCTCTCTCGACGCGGTCCTCCAGATCCTCGCTGACTCGCCCGACCACTACACCCCTATCGCCGGTGGCACCGAGCTCATGGTCGCTCTGGGCGCAGGCAAGCTCCTGCCCAGGAAACTTATCTCCCTCTGGAATCTCCGCGAACTGCGCTTCATCGAAACGACACCCGACGCGCTCGTCATCGGAGCTGGAGCCACCTTCACCGATATTCGCAAACATCACATCCTCGCCAAAGAGTTCCCGATCCTTGCCCAGGCCGCAAGTTGGACCGGATCCATCGCCAATCAAAATCGCGGCACCATCGGCGGCAATATCGTCAACGCCTCACCGGCTGCCGATTCCCCACCTGCCCTTCTCGCCTACGACGCCACCGTCACCCTCGTCTCCACCCGCGGGCCCCGCACGATCCCCTACAGCGACTTCCACCTTGCTTACAAAGAAACGGCTCTCGAGCCCGACGAAATTCTCCACAGTATTACTCTTTTACGTAACTACGAAGGTTACAAAACCTACATCCGCAAAGTAGGACCCCGCAACGCCCAGGCCATCTCCAAGGTGGCCCTTGCAGGACTGGCGTTAGTTGCCGATGGCGTGATTCAAGACATCCGCCTCGGCGCAGCCAGCCTGCGGGAATATTCTGCCCGGCTCGCGGCCACCGAAAAAACGCTCCTCCACCAACCCATCACCCTTGCCGCCATCGCATCTGCACGCGCCGCCATTCTGACCGAAGCCCGTCCCATCGACGACATTCGCAGCACAGCCAAATATCGTGCGACTGTCGCGGCCAATCTGCTTGAGGAGTTTCTTCGGTCCCTGTCGGTCCTCGGGAGGGTACCCCCCCATTTTTGAAAATAACGGATATGCTCGTTAAGTGACTCATCATGCTTAACTTATGGAGGCATTGAGGCAAAAACACAGGCTGCCTGGGCTGAAATTCAACCAAACATCTCTCGAGCCTGAGCCAGATCCTCGGCGGTGTCGACATCCAGGTCTCCGCCCGGCAGTTCCTCACTGCGGGCAGTTACGAGCAGCTCCCGCGCCCCTTTGTCTCCCGTCAGAGCCATCAGGGCGTCAAAATGCTTCTTCGGAAAGAAGGCGGGAATTCCGTTCCTCCCCGCATATCGAGAAGCCTTCACTTCAGCCCGCAGCGTCAGTTGAAACAGGTGTTTCGTCGTCACCGCCGGCTGATCGCACGTCATCAGCACCACGCCCTCGGCGTCCTTCGCTGCAAATCTCAAGGCTCCCACGCCAAGCCGGATCGACGACGCCATCCCTTCCTCCCACTTGTCGTTGATCACCGTGACCACGTCTCCAAGCATGCTGTTGGCCAGAACGTGCGCGTACCCCGAGCCAACGACTACCACTACCGGCACGCATCCGGCATCACGAGCCACTCTCACCGCGCGCTCCAGCAGATTCTCTTCGCCCAACCGGATCAACTGCTTCGGCTCACCCAGCCGCGACGATGCCCCCGCAGCCAGCACCACTGTGGGAATACTCACAGCGCACACTGCGTCTGAAGATACTGCGAAGCCCCACCCTCCCGCACATTCCTCTCCACGTCTTCGGCCGTTAATCTCCGCGAAGTCCCTAGCCTGCCCATGCAGCAGGCCTGCGCCTCGGCAATTACTGCAAGCGCAATTGCCTCCGCGCCGTCGCCCCCCAAATCCAAACCGACCGGCGCATAGATCCGCTCACAACAGGCCTCAACGCTCAACCCAAGCTTGCCGGCCGCCTCGCTTACAAGCAGCGAACTCCTGTGCCGCGCACCCAGCAGCCCCAAATATCTCGGCCGCACTGATAGCAACGTCGGCAACAACTCGCGGTCCTGCTCAAAACTATGTGTCATCAGCACCACAGCGTCCTCTCGCCGAATCCCCAGGCCGCCGACAACGTCAGCCGAAACGAACCCCACGCGCTCCGCCTCCGGAAAACGCTCGGTCCGAACAAGATTCGCTCGCCCATCCATCACAATCACGCTCCAACCCAGCAGCGCCGCCATCTTCACCAGCGGCTTCGCGTCCTCCCCCGCCCCAAGTACAAATAGCCTTTGCGGTCGCCGAATCTCCTCCACAAAGAGCCCCTCTGGCGACCTGTCCAGCCAACCACCCCGGAGCACGCCGGCCCGCGCCTCCACCAACTCGGGTTCGCTCAGCTTCTCACTGGCGAAACTGAAATCCCCGCTCGCCGCCAGCACCGCCCGGGCAAGCTCCCGGCCATTACCCGGCAGCCAGGTCAGCACGGTAGTCTGTTCCCCGCCCAGTGCACCCTCGAGCGCCGTCATCAGAGCCACGCACTCCGGCGTCTCAGTAGGCTCCAGCATCACATCCACCACCCCACCGCATCCCAGCCCAAAAGGCATGTCCGCAGTATCGTCGAACATCGTCGAGTAGCGTTCCACCATCGCGCCATCCCGCACCAGCCAGTTCGCCTTCCTTAGAACCTCCGCCTCCAGGCACCCGCCGCTGATCGCCCCTGCATATTCGCCATTGGCGCCCATCAACAGCCGAGCCCCCGGTTGCCGGTAACTTGACCCCTCCGCTCGCACCAGCGTTGCCAGCACCGCCGCGCCACCCTTTTGCCACAAGCGAACAATCCGTCGACGCTCCATCATGCCAACAGCCCTGCCTCTCTTTAAGATTACTCCACGCTGAACCATCATTCTCGTAAGACACTCCCTTCACTCTTAACGAAGAAGTAATCCCTCCGAGTTCACTTCCAATCAACAAAAGAGAAAATGTTTTCCCTTTGCTGACAATTCAGTGCACGACTTACTTGAAAGTCAGTAATCAGAAAAACAACAAAACTCATTGAATCGCCAGCACTTTCAGCGAATCGCCCGCACCGCTTCCCCTTTGTTGTCTCTACTTTGCAGACAAAACGCAAAAAAAGTATCACATGCAACATTTTTGGCACTCTCTGTGCAAAGGGGGTTGCATCCCCAAACTCTGCGGAAGCTTACGACCTCCGAAGAAGAACTCTGCAAGCTCGACCAACTGAGTCAGCACGTTGAATCTGAATCACTTTGCAAGACACACCTAGGAGCTTCACATGCGCAACTGCCGTCTCTCTGGCGTCAAAGTCCTCCTCAATCTTGTCCCTGTTATTGCGGCCACCCTTACCCCCACACTCGCGTACTCCCAGGCCCTGAGCCTCCTGCAAAGTGGCACCCGCTATGCCGGCACAACCACCTCCGGCTTCAGCGGGGACTTCGGATCCGCAACCACGCTCAGCCTCAACGGCCCTTCTTACATCGTCTTCGACGCGAATGGGAATCAGTACATCTCAGACACGCAGAATAACTGCGTCCGCAAGATTCTTCCCTCTGGGTCGATGAGCACGCTCGTCGGCTTCGCCGGTTCAAGCGGCGACACCTGCGCCCCACAGGCGACCGCACCAACGCCGTCGCAGGGGCTCTATCAACCCACTGGCCTCGCCGTCGACAGCTCCAATAACCTCTACATCGCCGACAGTAAGCACAACTGCGTCCGCAAACTTTCAAGCGGAGCCACCGGCGTCGCCTCTCTCACCACCGTCGCCGGCACCTGCGGCTCTTCTCCATCGGCATCCACAACACCCAACCCCAACGGTCTCGCCCTCGACTCTGCCAATAACCTCTACATCTCGATCCAGGACGCTGAGACGCTTCCCACCGTCAGCACATACCAGGTCCTCCAGCAGGCTCCTGGTTCCAGCCCTTGCGTCTTCGCGGGTGCAACCTCTGCTCAAGTCCCCAACTCCTGCCCCGGCGTCTCCGGCAGCGTAGCGCTCAACGCCCCCTCGGGATTGGCCATCGACGCCATGGGAGATCTCTTCATCGCCGACACCGGCAACAACTGCGTCCGCCAGGTCGCCGGTCTCACGACCTACAAGACTGCTGTCGGCCAGTGCTCTAACGATGGTTCAGGCAACCCCGCCACTGCACTCAACAAGCCCTACGGCCTGGCCTTCTCACCCACAGAATCGCTCCTCATTACGGAGACCAGCCCCGACAACGTCGTCAGCTACGTCCTCGGCTCCTCTACTGTGTCTATCGCGGCAGGTCGGGTCAACGGAGCTTCCGGTCCCTATAGCCAAACCCAGGACGGCACACCAGCCGTCGGCACGCCCATTAATGGCCCCCGCGGCATCGCCGCCGACGGCCTTGGCAACTTCTTCCTCGCAGACTCCGGCAACGGCATCGCCCGCGAGCTCAGTAGCAACATCCTCTTTCCCGCAACTCCAATCGGCGGCTCCAGCGCCATCATGCCTCTCACCTTCCTCGTCAATCAGGCGGTGAATCTCTCCGCCTCCTCCGGCGCCGACTTCAGCATCACCAGCAACACCTGCAGTGGATCCCTCAGCCCCGCCGCTCCAGGCGCCACCCCCACTACCTGCCAGGTCTTCGTTCGGTTCACTCCCGCTCGTCCCGGCCAGCGGAGCGCCGCCATCAAACTCGCGGACTCCCTCTCCGGCAAAATCTTCTCTCAGGGTCTCCAGGCCAACGCCACCGGCTCTCTCAGCGTCTTCACCCCCGGACTCGTCAACACCGCCGCGACCACTCTCGGCAACCCTGTCGCCACTACGGTTGACTCCACCGGTAACGCCTACATTCTCGAAGCCGGCAAAACGCCCGGCACCGCAGACCTCCTCGTCCTCCCAGCAGGCGGCGGCACGCCACAGACTGTCATCCCCCAGGGAGCCGGACTCTCCACTCCCGTCTGCCCTCGCCATCGATTCCACTGGCAACTACTTCATCGCCGACGCCACGCTCGGCTCCATCGCCCTTTTCGCCGCCGACGGCACCATCAACACCAGCTACGTCACCGGCCTCGATACCCCAACCGCCGTCTACGCCGATAACTTCGACAATCTCTACATCGCCCAGGCCGGTTCTTCTCACAACGTCATCGAGGTCTACGCCAGTGGCCCCCGCCGCACCATCGCAGGCAGCGGCTCCAACACCTCAGCGCAAGGTGTAGCCGCCTCGACCGCGAGCTTTGTCTCGCCCAGCGCCCTCACCGCCGACCTCAATGGCATTCTCTACATCGCCGACGCCGGTGGCCATCTCGTCTACGCCATCGACAAGTCCGGCACCATCCACCAGGTCGCCGGAAACGGAACCACTACCACAACGATTCCCGGCCAGGCCACAGGCACCGCCCTCCTGGCACCCACATCGCTCTCGCTCGACGCTGCCGGCGACATCTACATCACCGACGCCGCTGCCAACCGCGTCTACACTGTCTTCGCCTCCACAACCAGCTCCGGGAGCAACATCGCCACCACGCTCGGCACGGGCAACGCAGGCAATACGGGAGACAGTGGCTTCGCCAATCTCGCCAATGTGAACAACCCCGTCAGCGTAGCTGTCGACGGCAGCGCCAACCTCTTCGTCGTCGACAACGGCAACAACTCCATCCGCGAGATCACCTACCCCGCCACCACCCTCGCCTTCGGCACCGTCGTGCTTGGCCAGAACTCGCCCGTCCTGCAGCAGAGCTTTAGTAACTTCGGAACCGATAACCTCAACCTCACTGCGGCCATCTCAACGTCCAATCCACAGTTCACTATCGACAGTTCCACCACTACCTGCGGCACCACTGTCATCGCTGGTTCCACCTGCAATCTCGGCATTATCTTTGCTCCCACTGTAGCTGGCCCTGCCTCTGCAACCATCGTCCTCGCGTCGAACTCCTACAACAGTCCCCAGCCCCTCAACCTCACGGGAACCGGCCAGCAGATTCTGCCGCTTCAGTTCACGCTTCCCCCGCAGACCGAAGTCTACGGCCAGCCCTTCCCCGAGACCGTCGACGTCTCCAGCACCAACCCAGCCCCCACGGGAACCATCACCTTCAGTCTGGGAAAACAGGTACTCTGTACCCTCACCACCACCTTGACTGCAACCACTACTTGCAACGCGCCGAACAGCGGCCTCTCCGTCGGCAGCTACACCGTCATCTTCAGCTACACGGGTGATAGTAACTACTCCCCGGCCTCTGGCACGGTGACCCTCACAGTGACCCAGGCTCCTCTCACCGTCACGGTCAACAACGCTACCCGAGTCTACGGTGCAGCCAACCCAACCCTGACCGGCACCCTCACCGGAGTCATCCCCGGAGACACCGTTCTCGTCTCCTACTCCACTACCGCCGTCGTCACGAGCCCCGTCGGGGCTTACCCCATCACCGCGACCCTCACCCCCGTCGGCGGCACCAATCTTGCGAACTATGCCATCACCAACACCCCCGGGACCCTCACCATCACCCAGGCGCCCCTGACCGTCAACGTCAACAACGCCAGCCGCCAATACGGTGTCGCAAATCCCACCTTTACCGGCACCGTCTCGGGCGCACTCAATGGCGATACGTTCACCGTCACCTACTCGACCACCGCAACCACGGCCTCTGCTGTTGGCACCTATCCGATTACAGCAACAGTCTCTGGCTCCGCGGCGGTCAATTATTCCATCAATGTCAACGCCGGAACCCTCACAATCACGACGGCGCCTCTCTCCGTCACGGTTGGCAATGCAACCCGGCCCTACGGCACAGCGAACCCCACCTTCACCAGCACCGTCTCGGGCGCGCTCAATGGAGACACATTCACCAACACCTACTCGACTACCGCCACCATTAACTCGTCCGTCGGAATATACCCGATCAACGACTCTGTCGGCGGCCCGGCAGCCGCAAACTACACCATCACCGTCACTCCCGGAACCCTGACCATCACGGCGGCAACGGTCAACTTGAATGTAGCGGTCAACAACGCCAGCCGGGGCTACGGAGCGCCCAACCCAACCTTCACCAGCACCATCACCGGCGCGCTCAACGGCGACACCTTCACCATTACCTACGCCACCACCGCCGGCACGACCTCGCCAATAGGTACCTATCCTATCGTCCCAACCGTCTCGGGCCCGGCCGCAGGCAACTACAACATCACCACCAGCAACGGCACCCTACTTGTCACCCCGGCAAACCTCTCCGTCACCGCCAACAACGTGAGCCGCCCCTACGGAACGCCCAACCCAACCTTCACCAGCACCACGGCAGGCCTGATCAACGGTGACAACATCACCATCTCCCTCTCTACCACAGCCGCACTCAACTCGCCCGTAGGGACCTACCCCATCACCCTCACCGTTACCGGAACATCATCCAACTACACGCTCGCCACCATCAACGGCACTCTCACAGTTACGCAGAATCCCTCGTCGCTCGTCATCAACGTCAACAGCGCCGCGCGTGCCTACGGATCTGCCAACCCGGCATTTTCCGGCACCATGACCGGAGTCCTCCCCGGCGATGACGTTCAGGTCAGCTACTCCACGACCGCCACTCCCACCTCGAACGCCGGCAGCTACCCCATCGGGGCTAACGTCTCCGGAACCTCCGCGGGCAACTATATCGCGACCATCCACCCGGGCACGCTGGACGTAAATGCTGTCGCCACCACCACCGTCGTCACCACCTCTGGTTCACCCGTCAGCGCGGGCGCGAACGTCACCTTCACCGCCACCGTCACCTCCGCCGCGGGAGTCGTCACCGGTACCGTCAACTTCCTTGACGGCACCACCCTCCTCGGCACTGGCACTCTCAACGCCTCAGGCGTCGCGACCTATTCCACCACCTCACTCGCTCAAGGCACACACACCATCAACGCCGCCTTCCAGGCCAACACCAACTTCCTCGCCAGCTCCGGCTCCGTCACACAGCTCGTCAACGCGCCCGTCGGCACCTTCACTATCGCTGCCTCGCCCGCAACCCAGTACATCAAGGGCGCCGGAGCCACGGTCTACCAGGTCACCCTCACCTCCGTCGGCGGCTTTGCTGGACAAATCAATCTCTCCTGCTCCGGCCTGCCTGCAGACGCGTCCTGCACCTTCGGTAGCGACCCGGCGCTGACCGCGGGCGGCACCTCTACTGTAGCGATGACCGTCAACACCACCACTGCTGACGCGAAACTCATCAATCCAGCCATCCCCCACTTCAACCCGAGCGACTTCGCGCCCATCACTGCAGCAGTCGTCTTCCCCGTCGAGCTCACCGGTCTCGGCGTCTTCTTTGCCGGCCTTCGCCGCCGTAAAAGACTAGGTACTCAGAAGATGCACCTGCTCACCGTCATCCTCTTCTCGCTTGCTATTCTGGGCCTGACAGGATGCGGTTGCCCCAGCACTGCCTTCAACAACTACACCATCGTCATCACCGGAACCGCCGTCAACTCGTCGGCAACCGCTCAATCCACTTCGGTCATCCTGTCCGTCGGTAACCAGTAATCCTGACTGCCGCTCGCTCTGCTCAATCTCCGCGAGCGGCAGTCCTTTGAATTCGGGAAGAAGCACCGTAGTTGGAGGATTTCCCCTTATGTTTTCTCAATCCGTGAGCTTAGGCCGTCCGAACAACAATACACAGCGCTCCCACAAAGGCCGCCTCGCTCTCTTCGGCGCAATTGCCGCTGCCGTCCTCGTGTTCTCGACTCTATCCGCAGCCGCACAGGCCGCAAAAACCGCCTCCACTCCATCGCCCGAGCCCTCGCGCTTCGATCTCTACGGCGGCTACGGCTACTTTCATCCCTTCAGCGGCGAGATCGGCAACGTCAGCTACCAGCCCATCAACCCAGGGGCCGTCGTCAGCGCAGCAGGCTATTTCAATCGCTACCTCGGCGTTCAGGCCGAAGGCAGCTTCTTCCCCTCCGGTCCCAATGACTGCGTCTTCACCGCGCAAGCCGGCCCCATTGTCCGATACCAGAAGAATCGCTGGGCTCCCTTCGCCCACACTCTCGTCGGCGGAGCCAAAGTCGGCGGCCCGATCTTCCAACCCTGCACCTGGGGCTGGGGAGTCACCAGCGGCATCGGCGTCGACTACATCCTTCCCCCCTTCAACAACCTCATCGCCATCCGTCCCATCCAGGCCGACTTCGACTTCTCTCACGTTGACTACGGCACTCCCGGCCCCGGTTCAGTCTCGGGCGGCATAGGAACCATCTACGCCTACCGCCTCTCCGCCGGCATCGCCTTCCGCTTCGGTCAGGTCACGCCACCCCCGCCAGTACAGCTGGGTTGCACCGTTCAGCCTGCCAACGCGTATCCCGGCGACCCCATCACCGCAACCGCGACAGCCACGAACCTGGATCCCAAAAAGAAGGCCGCCTACACCTGGACTTCTACCGGAGGCCAGATCTCCGGGACCACCGATACCTCGAACATCTCAACAGCTAATCTGGCCGCAGGCGACTACACAGTCACAGGACACGTCAGCGAAGGCCCGCGCCCCGATGAGCAAGCCACCTGCACCGCCGGCTTCCACATCCATGCCTACGAGCCCCCCTCCATCTCCTGCTCCGCAAACCCGAGCACCGTCATGCCGGGTGATTCCTCGACCATCACCTCCGTCGCCGCCAGTCCGCAGAACCGCCCGCTCACCTATTCCTATTCCGCCTCTGCCGGACAGATCACCGGAACCACCGCAACAGCCACCCTCAACACCACCGGAGCTCCATCCGGCGTAATCAACATCACCTGCAATGTAGTCGACGACCTCGGCAAGCAAGCCACCGCCACCACCCAGGTCAACATCAACGTCCCGCCGCCGCCGCCCGCACCGCAGACCAGCAATCTCTGCAGCGTCTCCTTCGAGCGCGACAAGAAGCGTCCCGTCCGCGTCGATAACGAAGCCAAGGGCTGCCTCGACGAGATCGCTCTCACCCTCAACCGCGATTCCTCAGCCAAGCTGGTAATCATCGGCAAGCGTTCTGCCGATGAATCTCCTAATGCAGCCGA
The DNA here is from genome assembly GCA_963746625.1 of uncultured Acidobacteriaceae bacterium. Taxonomy (GTDB): domain Bacteria; phylum Acidobacteriota; class Terriglobia; order Terriglobales; family Acidobacteriaceae; genus Edaphobacter. Next base: position 365,048 of record CAVVBT010000008.1, on the reverse strand, counting down.
GCAACGCGCACTCAATGTCGAGCAGTACCTCACAGACGAGAAGGGGATCGACCCCTCACGCATCGAGCTACGCGCTGGAAATGAACCCGGCCGCACCGTCGACAACGTCCTCGTCCCCACAGGAGCCACCTTCGCTCCCGGAGACACAACCACATTCGATCCAGGCTCGGTGAAGCGGCAGGGGCAGCCTTATGGCAAACCCAAAACCGCCGCCAGAGTTCACTAAACAGCCACAAGGCTGTCGACTTTGCACCACTCATGGGGAGGAATCACTAGGGTTCCTCTCCATCTTTTTTAAATTCACCAATTGCACCAAATTGCATTTGCCTTTCTTGCTTGTCATCCCCCGAAGGGGGATCTGCTTCTGCCCTTGCCCTTTTTGCTTGCCATTCCGTAGCGCAGCGGAGGAACCTGCTTCTGCTTTTGTCTACGCTCCCCCCGTCACCCACCCCGGCCAACAAATCTGCTAAACTAAGAAAGTCGAAGCAGCGATCCAGCAAGCCCACCCGCACGCTTGAGCCACACGGAAAGCCACCCAAATCGACAACTCACCGCAACACACATTCGGGGCGTAGCGCAGTCTGGTAGCGCACCTGGTTCGGGACCAGGGGGTCGGAGGTTCGAATCCTCTCGCCCCGACCATTCTTCAGATTGAGCCCTTTTGGCGATTATGTCGAAGGGCTTTCTATATGTGGGACAGACACTTACGGCGTCAACGGAAAAGTTCGAAACTACCATTTTGAGCAATTTGGCCTTTTCGACGGAATTCTGCGAAACATACAGTGAATAGGCACTATTCGCGAGTTCGAAAATCTTTTGCGCGTCGAGTGCTCTATCCCCGGTTTCCGCACTGCTCAAGCCCTGAATCGCCATCTTGACTTGCTGTTCCTCCATTTGCCAGTCAGCCATCAGGCGCTGCCAGAAGTCCTCCGCAATCTTTCCGTCCAGTTTTTCGGAGTAGGCCTTATCCATCCGGTTGCGTATGGCGGTCAGCCGTGACTCTAGGAACGTCCGTTCATTGCTGACTTTGCCCTGCGCTCGTCGTTGGTCCTCACAAAGGCGAGCGACTATCTGAGCGACGATCTCCGAGGGTACCTGGAGGTTCTTCAAGGGCTCCCCCAGTCGATTGATGAGATCTTCCTCCCGGAAGCGAGGAAGGTCACATTTCCCACGATGGCCGGTGCATCTGTAGTAGACGTACTTCTCTTTTTGAACATCGCCGGTCAACATGCATCCGTCGTAGGCACAGTTCATGAGTCCACGTAATGCTACCTCCCGCTTCGAATATTTCGGACGGTTGTGCCCAGCGAGGACGGCTTGCACTTCATTGAAAGTGTTTGGCGTGATGAAAAGTTCGTGGGTACCGGGGTATTGTTTGCCGCCCCAGGTCATCAGGCCCACATAGAAATAGTTCCGCAAGATAAGATGCACACCGTTCTTGCTCATCTTCTTCCCCGTCTCGCGATGAATAGTCTTCGCCAACGTCGATAGAGTGTGAGTTCCGGAAGCATACAGAGCGAACATACGTTTCACGATGATCGAGTTTTCCGGGTGAGCTTCGATGGTTCTGTTCGCCTTGTTATTCCGGTAGCCGAACGGTGCCTTGGCGGGCAAGATCCCCTGTGCGGCTTTTTCATGCATCCCCTTCATTACCTCTTCCCGGAGATTGTCGGAATAGTATTTTGAGGACACAAGTTCGATACCGTGCATGAACTTGGTTTGAGCCCGTGCGTTCTTCGACAACACCGTTCCCGTCTTTACGAAGTGAATCTCCAAATCCAGCGGTTGAGCGAAACCTCATCTTCGAAGTTGCGCGAGAGCCGATCCGTCTTCTCGACCAAAACTGTCGAACAGTTCCTCGAATGTCGAAGAAAGCTCAGCATCTCTCCGAATGCCTTGCGCCCGGCGGCCTTCGCGGATTCGATATCAATGAACTCGCGAACAATCTCCATCCCATTCTTCCCTGCATAGGAACGAAGCAGCTTCACTTGAGCTTCGATGGAATAACCCTCTTGCTGCTGTTCGCGGCTAGAGACTCGTGCATAGAGGACCACTGACGCCATAATTGACCTTCACTATTTCTTGGGATTCTTTGCTTGCTCTTGCTTTGCCCAGCGGGTTTGAACTGCCTTACGGGCGATCTCGCTCCGCCGTTCGGCGGTGAGCGTCTCCGCGCGTTTAAGACCACCTGTCTTCCCTTGTTGCCGGAAGAACTCTAATGCCGCCTCGGGTAATTTGGTTCGTTTCTTCATGCCTAGGGGGCAAGTATACACCAGGGGCTCACCCCCCAAGTTGCCTGATTACAGATTCGCGATACGTTTCGAAGATTGATGCCGTCGTGACTTGTTTCGATCCAGATGCGAAGTAGTCTGCGTAAGTTCGCACGATACGAGAGCCATTTCCGCCTGATTGCTTATTGAGCCAACGGTAGAATTTCTGCATCCCCATTTCGTCTGCCAATTCTCTTAGCCGTGTTCCTTTCAGCCACTCATCCATGCCACGTTCCGCAATGGAAGGTTGACTTGAGCGGTCCCGCGTTACGATCTTGATCGGCTCAAATGGGTTGTATTCTGGCAAACGATGCAACTCTCCGAATTTCGTCACCAGCAATGGTAGGCGTCCGCCTCCATGTTGCCTTTCTATACGAGTCAAAACGTCAGATTCTTCCAAGCCAAACTCGCTTCTGAGGGTCAGAATATCGGCGTCTTTGCTGGCTTTCCTCTGCATATTTTTGAGTTGCATTCGACATTCTTCCACTTTGTCGTATACCCGGAAAACGCACGGGCGCTTTCCGGCGGTGATCGTTTCAAATCCGCTTTTCCCAATGGATTGATATTTGAGCGTCCCAATATCGCGAGAAAAGCGTTTATACAGAAAGCGCAACCGCGAATATAACCACTCTACCGTGACATTTCGCATGTCCGCGCAGAGGTCGATGCGCATGATTTGCAGGAGATTGATATCTGTGTCGACCACATTCTCGATCTGTGCCACCAATTCACTGTAGGGCCGTTTGCCGGAATCCAGGAGTTCCAATTTGTGGTTTCCGGCTGCATCCCACTTGCGCCGATAGTGAAGAAGCCCGTCCGTTCCGAGTGGCCTGAGGTCCAGCACGCCGGCATAATACTGACTAGGTTTGGCACGTCTGCGATTTGTTGGGAAGTCTATCTCTCGAATGGCGGAACGAATCGGGCGGTGAAAACTGATGCCGAAGTCGAGGCGTAATTCGAGCTTATCGATCACTCGTCTACCTCGTCACGGTGACGCGGGTTGCAGGCTGTTAGACAGAGCCTGCAACTCGCGGCCACTACCGCTATCCCGTCGCTTGCCAAAGGCCGGAACCGAGCGCTCGAGGGCGGTCCAGCTTCATCTCACAGCCGTTCAGCCAACGCCGTAAACGCCTCGCTAAGCGGCTTATGGATACCTCTTAGGCCCAGACGTTCCGAGGAGCTTGATTCGGCCCTGTAAACACGGCCGCGCAGAAGGAGCGTCGAGATACTGCATCGTTGCTGCCGGGTCGCCCGCCCTACGGATGAAACAATCTGACACAGCGAGACCTCAGCGATTTCACCGCACTCGCTACATAATTTTTTCTGCATGGAGCTTCCTTTCCCATTCATTGAGGAGTTGAAAAAATGCAATCAGACAATCCAGGCTTTCCTGGTCTATCTCTGAAGAACAAGCAACAGCCGCGGGGCTCTGCCCCGCACCCCGCCCACTTTGAGCTGAAGCACAGGGGACAAACTGCGCCCCCTGTGAAACAGCCGGGCAAGCGTCTGGCTTTCGGCCAGCTCTCGCTGAGAGTGTTGGTCCCTTCAGCACCGGGCAAGAGTGGGCAACTTGAACCCCGGATTTAGGAAGGACCGCATCTCGCTTGCCCGAGTCAATGTCGGGGTTCTCTGTAAATGTCAGGTCTGCGTCGTATTTCATGGCGGTATCGCGTTTACACTGCTCTTTGTGTAACGCAGATTTCAACCCGCAAAATGATGAAAAAAACAACTAAACGCACAGAGTCCAAGGTGCCAAAGAATTCGACGCACAGCGCGCAAACGCCCGATAAATTCGACGCGGAGCGCTCCTGGCGCAATCATGAAGGGCGACTGCGAAAGATTGAAGCCTGGATAGCGAACCAAGTTGAAGAGGAAGATAGGTTCGCGTTGCATTCTGAGGAGGACCGGATAGCCAACTTGCCCAAGAAACGTGGGCCAAAGACAATCTCCGACGCCGAGCTGGATTCCAGGCTCCGTATCTTGATCCCATTTTTAGAGTCCCGGTGGCCGGAATTGGGACCCCTGTGCGGGCCTGAACCGAATCTGAGAGCAATAAAAAAGGCGCTTATCGGGTTCGCGAAGCCCGTTGCTCCGGCTCTAGTGGGAACTGTTGACGATCACAGAGCCGCGGCCGACAGACTCCTGCGTAGCTTCGATCAGCTTGCAGTGTTCTTGACGGAGCATCAAGACCGTTTCGCTGGAGATCCACGCCAGATTGCAAATGCTATGGCCGGATGCCCGGAGATTCGATTTTGGACTTCGCTGAAACGGTGTCAACAGAGGCCGTCTCAAGTTGGCATCCATCCGCGAGCGATAAAGTCCTACATACAACGCAAGCATCCGAAGCTATTCAAAAAACTGTCGGAAAATACCAGCACGCCTGAACTGGCGGCCTTTCGGCTTCGGTATCGAACGAAGGATGAAGTTCTGATCGGATTAAAGGCGCCTGACCTTGAACGGCTCTGGAAAATGGGTATTCCTCGGGAATTGAATGCGTGAAGGACTTATTTGTGCCCCCGCACATAGACAGATGCTGTAGCGGATTTTATATCGTTTTGAGAAGGGAAAACGGTTCGCGCTGCCACGCGAAAGCCACTCATGCGGTGAAACTGCCTGAATGGGGCACCCAGAGTGTTGGTGTCATTTTATGTATGGGCCACCCGCCCGTTCCGGAGGCTGCCCGATTGTTGTAAATGGAACATTGGTCAGTGGCCTTGGGAGTATTTGGCGGATACGGCGTGCCGCTGATCGCGTCATTTGGGGCAGGACCACCGCTATTGTTGCTTGTGTGCCAGCAAGAGGACTGCAAATCCTACGAAGGAGGTCACGCCACATACAAAAGAAGCATAGGCAACAATAACTGGAACCCGTGACCAATTATGATCGTTCGCAAGTTCCAAGTATCGCCTAATCAGTAGTGGCTCGTTGAAGATTAGTCGAGAACGAGCCGGTTCGTTAGCCTCTTGCAGACGCTGATGGATTACTGATGTGCTAAACCACAAACTCACACAACAAATGGCGGTTAGCGCAGAACACAGATCAAGCATCTCTGGCCTCTCAGGCTAATCATCAATCGTCCCTATCCACTATTATGGTTCTATATCTGCCCCGGGCGTAATACAAACCAGCGCAGTAGGTAGCACCCTGGTGCCGAAAGTATAAAGCGTATTGAGGGTACCAACAACCGTTGAAACTGGATTTGGGTATACGAGGCCACCGAGAGATATCAAGTTAGCGCCAACCTGGACTTTGACTGGCAGGGTTTGTGATTGACTCCAACCATTTTTGAAGCAAGTCCCAAAGGGTTGGGTTTGCGTTCCCGGCGGCGTCGTCGGCCAATGTGGTTTCTCGTCCCATGACCATCCGTTACTTGGGACCGGGTCGTTCGGCGGAGCTGGCTTGCCGCAGTTGGCAATGCATCTCCTACCGGTATTTGGTCCCGTAGGTCCAGTTCCAGGACAAATGTTGCCCGGCTGATCGCAAAAGCCCACAGGAGGTGGAGAAGGAGGTGGCTGGCTCGGATCAGGAGGTGGAGGAGTTACACCGCAATTAGCAATACAGGTCCGAGTGGGCGGGTCTGCGCCTTCACCCCCGCCAGGAGAGCCTCCCGGATCACATCCTTCTGCACCTTCGCCTTCATCGTGACCGTGGACAGCCAGGGGACTGTCGCCTCCGTCGCAAGGATTTAGGCCGCTGGGATCAACGAAGGCAAATGGATTATTCAGAGCGTAGCTGTATCGATTCAAAGTCTGCGGATTCCCCGGATCATAGCTCCCGTCGTACGGATCAGGGCTCATCCACCGACCCTGGGTTGAGTTGTACTGACGGAACTGGGCGTGTTCAGTGCTGGACTCGGAGTCGTGATCAAGTTGCGCATAGTGGTATGCGTCGGTGTCCGTGCCGGAGACGACCCCGTAAGCGTCGCCAAATAGCTGAGAGGTGAATATCCCTTCCACCCCGCCATTGTAGCTGGTGCGTGCTCGCTCGGTCCCCATCCAGTCTTGATGCTGGAAATGAATGGAGCCGTTGCTGAAATACGCCACCGGTGTCCCGCCCCAGTAGGTCTGGGCCTCTAGCATCGTTTGACTTACCCCATCCCAGATTTCCGACCTTTGGCCATTGGCGTTGAAAAAGAAGTCCCGAATAGTTGCACCCGAGTTAGTCCGTGCCTCGACACGACGATTCAATGCGCTATAGGTGTAGGAAGCAGTTGTGCCGCCATCAACGGTAAGAAGGTTCCCTTCCGCATCGTAGCTGTAAGTGTGCAAGGCGTCGTTCGTAAGATTGCCTGCAGCATCGTAGGAAAAGTTCGAAATTTGGTTATTGGCTGAATTGAATAAATAGGAGGGAGATGGTCCGCCTTGAAGCGCGTTCTGTGTCCAGCGATTGCCATAGCGATCATAGGTATAGGAATATTCGGGAGTGCCGTAGGAACTCGTTGACGTTATCCGGTTGAACTCATCGTAACCAGGGTTTATGCAAATGCCGACTGCGGAGTCGCAGTTAAATCCCAGTCGTTGACCGATTATAGAACTGTTGGAGAAGAAGATAATACCGCCACCGCCGCACCATGGCTGGGTGGTTTCAATCGTGCAAGTACCAGCCAAATTGGTACGTCCCATAGAATCGTACGAACGCTGACCCCACAATCCATTCCCCAAAGACCAAGTCACCGGGCCATACGGTCCCTCCTGGCTAACATTGAGGATCGTGGGAGCGCCGGTCGAATTATTCTGTCCCCCTGATATGTTCGTGATCTGGCCTGCAGGATTTAGAGTGTAATTGGTTGAGATCATGTATGAGGATGAGCAGCAGGCATTAATCGTGTAGTACCTGTCTTGGATCACATTTTCCATTAAGTCCCGACTGTAACTCTGGTAAACATTGCCCACAGAGGGCATGCCCTGCCAGGTGTCGGACATTTGTCCCATGATGTCGTATCGAAACAATTCGTCCGAGAATGGCCCGATAGCTCCGACCAGGTTCCCCTTGGCATAACCGGTGGGGAATGCGATTCCATTCGGTGTCGGCGTGTCGTAGTAGAAGCTGCGAGTCGGCGTTAGACCATCGTTGTAGGAAATGCTCACCGGCCGCCCCATCGAGTCGTATTGCGTGACAGTCGCAGTCGTGACGTTGGGGTTCGCTTGGTTCGCCCGTGGACGGGTGCGAGTCACTTGGAGGCCCGTGCTGTTGTAAATATAGCTGTAGCTGGTCGCGCCTCGTTCGGGTTCCGTCGTGTAAACAGTTCTTCCCGCCATGTCGGTTTGGAAGATGCGGGTCTGAGCACCTTGCGTGATTGTGGTCTTATGGTTCGCGAGATCGTAGGCATAGTTTGTGAGGAAGCCTGTTCCGGCGATATCCATTCCACACGATTGCGGCGATCCCGATCCAGGCATGGAGCCGTTGGAGGATATCTCACAAACTCCGACGGTCCTCCCAAGCAGATCACTTTGTGTGATCTTTTGAACGCCGTTCACATCCGTCGTCATAACAGCTCGTCCGTTGTACTGCGTAGAAGCTGTGCCATCGGCGTTGGAGGTACTGGTTACTCGTCCAAGAGCGTCGTAGGTATAAGTGGTGCTGTTCCCTGAGCACTGCATGGGCGTGCTCCATCCGTTTCCCTGATAGGGCACTGTCTGAGATTGAAGCAAACCGACCGCGTTATAGCAGTAGTCAACCTGATACCACGGATTGCTGGATTGGCCGTTATAAACGGCAACCCGACTCTTGCGTCCGTAGGAATCGAGCAGCGTGTGAGGCTGCGGGGTTGGCCCGGTCCCGGTTGTTGGGGAAACCACTGTCTGGGTGGGAGTGTAATCGATAGTAGTGACTCCGCCATTCGGCAGAGTAATCGAAGTGGGACGAAGAAGAGAATCGTATTGTGTATATTGTGTCGTCTGGCCGGAGTTCATTCCGGTAGAGGTGAGTTGTACGCCCGACTGCGGATCATATGTCGCCGACGTGGCGAGTGAAACGCCGCTGGAGGGTGTCGGTAGTGTGGTTTGGGTGACGAAGGTCTGGGTGGGATCATAGCTATACTGCGTTGTGCCATTCGACGTTGTCGACGAGTATGGAACTCCAGTGTCGTAATAGGCATAGTTCGTCTGCATTGACACCCCGAATGCTGCCTCACTAATGGTCGATGTAAGATTTCCCGGATTCGTCGCAGGCGCCGTGTGCTGCGGGACTCCAGAGGTCGGGGAGGCCACCACCTCGTCATAATTATTCACGGTTGAGGCCACCACATTGCCAGAGCCGTCGGTTGTGGTTATCGTAAGAGGCTCTTCCAAAGAATTGTAGGTAGTAGAAACGGTTTCGAGGATCGTACTTCCAGACAGTTGTTGCGACGATGTCAGCATTCCTGACGAATCGTAAGCGTTGGCGACAGTCAATTGAGAACCGCCGTTATAGCTTGAGACTACGCTGGTGTGGGCAATAGGAAGCGATATGGCCGCTCCATCACAAGGTGCCGACGCTCCGTTGTAGCATGTGGTTTGCTCGAATAGGGGAGTTCCTCCAATGGCACCCTGATAAACCTGCCGATGGGTTTCGTAGAACCCATTGAACTGATAAAGGGACTGGTTGCCCTGCTCATCCTGCACAGTCGTGGCGGTACCGTTGCCGCTAGAGGAACTGCTGTAGGTCTTTGATCCATCGGTGGTGGTACGGGTCAGGCCTGCTGTGCTTCCTGGACATCCACCGCTGTAGGTTTAGCTAACCGTCCCACCCGTGGGAAGCGTATAGGAGGCTAATCGACCGGTCACCGATCCATTTCCCAAACCCGGAGTAGGCTCATAGGTAAATGTGTAATTACTTCCATCGGGAAGGTCGATCTCACTAATAAGCGGCGTGTTCGCTTGCGTATATTCACCAATTCCACTACTGCACTGAAAATTGGTTTGAACAGTGTACAGCGTGTACCTGATCGTGTATGAGGAACTTCCCCCAGAAGCATTGGGATATGTCAACGTTACATTGCTCGGAGCGACTCCTGAGACCGTCATCACTGACGTTCCAAGGGTGTCAGTGTAAACGCCACCCGCGCTCACAGAAACCTGGTTTCCATTTGTATCCGTGATGGATGAACCTGCGGACTCCGGCGCCGTTGGTACGACCATCGATACGCCATTTCGGTTCACAATTGTTTGCGTCCCGCTCGGTCGCCCCACTCCGCTAGTTGCTGCTTTCAAGCTCAGGCCCGACCCATCTGTAGCGGAAGCCGAAAAATTCGATATAACGTTATCGCAGCCTTTCGGATCATATTCGAGCTGACCATTGAACGGATGACTTCCGCCAAATGCGTCATGGTAGACCCAGGTGTCATAAATAGAGTAGGTGCCATGCTGCGGCAATGGCAGATCACAAGTGATAGTGTGCGTTGCGTAAGAAATGTAACCAGTCATGACGACCGTCTGGGCTAGCCATCCAAAGTTCTCTGCTGGCACCCAGGATTGCACTCCCGCAACGGTCACAGGCTGCCACATTAGACCGTCGTAGACAAGATCATAGGCAAAAGGTATTCCGCGTCCAGCCTTGTGAAGAACGGGAATATCAAGGTGAACATTCAGATTCCCGATGTTGACTGTATCGGCCCCCTTCGAATCGAACGAACCGAAAGCATATAGGCCAGTTCCAGGAACCTGGGCGCTCGAAAGAGCAGAGAAACTAAATAAAAAGACACAAAGACGGGTGACGAGTCGATTCATATTTGAACCTCGGCTAAAAATCGTATTTATTTATCTATTGAACGGAAGCGTTGCTCACATCCAACGTGAGTTGGAGCGTGTGATTTACAGACCTCTCGATGTGATACGGGAATCATGAGGCCAGACACAGACTGATAATTGCTGAATACAACGCTCACAGGGATATTCCTTGAATCATCGTTGTCCGGATGGATCGAGTATTCGAGACTTACGGGCAAGAATGTCTTTGAGTCGTAGAGAACCTGAACGGTGCTCTGACTCGCCATCGGGCTGGTGGGAGAAGGGCTTGTTCCATCCAGTTGGAGAAAATAGCTCACTTGATGAGCTTCGCTCTGACTTGAAACCGTTCCTCCGTCCGTTGTTGAGAGCAGAGGTGGCAAAGTGCCGGTTGGGCGTGTAAAGAGGCTCGGCGCAAACCATGGGATCGCGACGAAGCAATTCGGGCCATGAATGACATGGCTTTTCCCAGCGACATCTACCCACGAACAGGTTCGGGAGTAATCAATTTTGGTTTGCGTCTCTGTGCGACTCGCTTGCCCGAGCGCGAGTTGAACGCTGGTTGATCCATCTGCACCCGCGGTTAACTGGGCAGTGCCGCTTTGATGAAGAGATCCCGCCACCCATTCCGCATTCGCGGTGAGATTCACTTTGCTGAAGGACTTCCCAGACGAAACCGCTGTCTGCGCTTGCGCCTGAAAAGTTGAAGGAATCGGTGTTTGGGGAAATCCAAGGTTAGACAACGCAAAGCAGAGCGACAGACTGAGAACAGAGCGGGGAACCAAGTGCATACGACCTCCCAGAGAAAACTCGGTTGAGGGGACTTCGGGTCAGCTGCACAGGTTTGGGTGGAAGTGATACCGAAAAGTATGTAACAAGAACCGGATCATTTCGTCCGTTTTTTTTGTGATGACTAGAGTTATCGCAACTCATTCCCTTTGGCAAGAACTATTTTTTGGAAAGATATCTAAAAGCTAGTCAGCCCCAACAGCATTTGGACAATCCGCATCCTCGATGCAGGCACTGATGGCGTCTGCGATTGATTTTGCTAAAAGCCCGTGTAGTGTGGGTTGCCAGCTACTTTGCGAATTTCTCTCAATTGCACTACCGTCTCATCCGTACGGAAAATTCTGCTGTTACGGAAAATATGCGGCGGGCGGCATCGGCCATGATGGCTTGCGACCGCGAGAAACCAGCCATCCATTGTTGGGAAATTACCCGATTCACACTCTGGCAGCTGGCCTGAGCAGGCTCAGATTTTGGGCGATAGCCACGTCATTCACTCGGAACGTTGGGGGTGCCGAAAGCTCAAAAGTTCGAAAATCGTCCACTAGGGCCGACCATTGATATAAGCATCAAATCTCACGCTTATGAAAGTGGCCTTCCTTCATGATGATGGAGATGCGGTCACCGCCTGATCCAAGCACCGAAATGTCTTCGAGTGGATTGCCATCCACGACAAGCAGATCAGCAATTGCTCCTTCGCAAATGCACCCCAGCTTTCCGGTCTGCCCCAACAACTCTGCATTGACGACGCATGCCGAACGCAGCACATCGATCGCCGGCAGCACCTTCGCCCGTAATCCGAACTCCGTGCTTTGCAACACGTGAAGGGCGCCCAGCAGGTCCGTCCCAAACCCCATCTTCACGCCTGCCCGCTTCAAAATCTCCAGGCTCGACAACGCTGAATCCAAAACCCGCCTTAGTTTTTCCATGCTCACCGGGGGAAGCCCAAGCCCTTCACCCTTCTCGGCAAGCGCGTGGATAACCGCCATCGTTGGCACAGCGAACGACCCCTTCTCGGCAACAAAGTCGGCAGTCGGCTGATCGATCAAAGTCGCATGCTCGATCGATTTCACACCCAGAGCCGCTGCCCGCCGGACCGCCTCCTTCGGATGACAATGCGCAGCAACGTACGAACCTGCCCGATCAGCCTCCTCGACGGCAGCGCGAATCTCATCGTCCGAGTACTGGCAGCGGTCTAGAGGATCCGTAGGCGACGCAACTCCTCCCGACGCCATGATCTTGATGTGCGAAGCGCCGCGGCGAAGCTCTTCCCGCACCGCCTTCCGAACGGCGTCGGCGCCATCGGCGATGACCGCCAACTGATCGGCGTGATAAGAACAACCACAAAAATGTCCTGTTTCGAGCGAGTGGTCGCCCGGACGAAAATCGCCATGGCCGCCAGTCTGCGAGATCACACGCCCGCCGTAGAATAATCGCGGAACGCGATCAAGCAAGCCGTCCTTGATCGCCAAGGCCAGGCCAATATCCGCGCCTCCGACATCGCGCAGCGTGGTAAACCCACGATCCAGGCTCGAACGCAGAAACTGTGCCGCGAAGTGCGCCAAATAGGACATAGGCGACTGCACAACCCGGGTAATGTTCAATCCCGCCGCATAGACATGAACATGCGCATCGATCAATCCTGGCATCAACACACGGCCGCCGCAATCGATCACTTCGGTATCGGGGTTTGGCGGCCGCTCGGAGATCTCGCAGATGACACCGTCTTCCACGAAGACGTTGACACCAGCACGCAGCACTTCCGACTCGCCATCGAAAACGCGGGCAGATTGAAAAACAAAACCTTTTGCCATTTTTCCAAGCTTCCGCTGGTTGGACACCAGCAAACATCGCGCTGCAATATGCGAAATCCTAGCACGGCGTTACTTCAGTGAGGCTCCCAATCTGCGATCACTTATCAGGTGAAGGCCGGATAAACGGAAGTTCTATCAGGGCCAGCGCCGCCAAGACAGCCCCCGCTCGCATGCACTATCATCGCGATGCTTGCCCAACACAACCCTAAACGTCGCAGCCTCGGCCATCGCGGGAACCTACCTCCTCGCAACCGTCACACTTTCCACCATCGCCCGCAGGCGCATCAAGACCTCGACCCAATACCTCCACGCCCGCCACGCGCTCCCCCTCCCCATCACCGCCCTCGCCTTCCTCGCCGCAAACTGCGGAGCCCTCGAGATCGTCGGCCTCGTGGCCACCAGCGCCAAGTACGGCATGCTCGCCCTGCACTTCTACTGGATCGGCGCCATCCCCGCCATCATCTTTCTCGCCCTCTTCATGATGCCTATCTACGCCCGCAGCGGAGCCATGACCGTCCCCGACTTCCTCCGCGTTCGTTACGGCCCCGCAACTCAGATCCTCAGCGCCATCACACTTGCCCTCATGATGGTCTTCGTCGCCGGCATCAGCCTATACGCCATCGGCACCGTCCTCAATCTCTTCTTCGGTTGGAGCTTCTTCCACATCATTGTCGCGGCGGCAGCTCTGGTCCTCGGTTACACCCTCGCCGGAGGCCTCCGCGCCACCGTCTACAACGAAATCCTCCAGCTCGCCATCACCATCGCAGGGCTCGCCCCCCTCGCCTATCTCGTCATCCGTGACTTTCACGGCATTCGCGGCATCCAGCACGCCCTGCCAAACAACATGCAGCATCTCTGGATCACTCTTCCCGCTCACGATCCCCACAACGCTCCAATGGACATCATTGGCGTCGTCATCGGACTAGGGTTCATCCTCAGCTTCGGCTACTGGTGTACCGACTTCGTACTCATCCAACGCGCCTTCGCCGCCGACAAGATCGAAGACGCCATCAAAACGCCTCTCCTCGCGGGATTCGCCAAGCTCCTCTTCCCCGTCCTCGTCATCGTCCCCGGACTCGCCGCAGCTACCTTCTACAACAAAGGAGAATTCCCCCGCTACGACCAGGGTCTCCCGTTTCTCATGCGTCACTACTACGGCGACTCACTCTTGGCGCTCGGCATCGCCGCCATTCTCGCCAGCCTCATCTCCGGACTCGCCGGCAACATCAACGCCCTCTCTGCCGTCTGGACCTACGACCTCTACCGCACCCACCTTCGCCCCCGCCAATCCGACCGCCACTACCTCCGCATCGGTCGAATCGCCACCGCGACAGCCTGTCTCCTCAGCATCCTCACCGCTTACGTCGCGCTGCACTACAGCAATCTGATGGACTACCTCCAGCTCCTCTTCTCCCTCTTCAACGCGCCTCTCTTCGCCGTCTTCCTTCTCGGCATGTTCACCACATGGGCCACTCCAACCGGGGGCTTCTGTGGACTACTCTGCGGAGTCCTCACCGGAGCAACCTACAACCTCGCACTCCATCACAACGCCATCGCCTACGGCAGCCAGATGATCGCCAACTTCTACGGCGCCATCTACGCCTTCAGCGCTTGCCTGTTCGTCACCACCGCCGTCAGCCTGTTCACACACAAAAAATCCGCCGCAGAACTCCACGGCGTCACCTGCTTCACGCAGGACCAGGCAACGCACCGCATCTCCACCCAATCCTACGTTCTCGCCGCAGTTCTCCTCGCCACATGCATCGCCCTGAACTTCATCTTTCGCTAAACCCACGAATTAGTTAAGTCACCGTCTGCGAACCGGCCCCGTCGACTCCCGCACCACCAGCGAAGTCTTCACACTGAACTCCTGACCCTCCGCATGAGGGTCCCGCGCCGAAGACTCCAGTGCCGCAACAAACTTCTCCGCCATCTCATGCTTCGGCAGACGCTGCGTCGTCAGCGGCGGATAAACAATATCGCTCAGCTCAATATCGTCGAACCCCACAATCGAGAAATCCCCCGGCACCGACAGCCCCGCCCTGTGAATCACGCGCAGCGCCCCAATCGCCGTCAAATCATTCGCCGCAACAATCGCCGTCGGCCTCTCTTTCATCGCCAGCAGCTCCGTCATCGCCCGTTCCCCGCCCGTAATCCGATAGTCCCCTTCACGCAAAAAACGTTCATCCACTTTCGACCCCGCCCGCTCCATCGCCTTCACAAACCCCCGCAGCCGGTGGTCCGAGATCGTACGCCCACTCGACCCGCCGATATACGCAATCGCCTTATGCCGCAGGTCCCTCAAATGCTCCACCGCCTGATTCATTCCGCTCGCGTAGTTGATCGAAACATCGCTCAGCCCAGGCCCCGTCAATCTGCGGTCCATCGTCACCAGCGGCACGCGATGGTGGAGCAGCGTCTCAATCGGCTCCGTCTCAATCTCCGACGCCAGCAGCGCCACCCCATCCACCTGCCGCACCAGCATCCGGTGGATCGTCTGCTGCATCCTCGACGCATGCAGGTCCGTAGTCGCCATCAACATGTCCTGATTGTTCTTCACCAGAATCGACTCGAAGCTGCGAATAAACTCCGGAAAAAACGGATTCGTAATGTCCGGAATAATCAGGCCATAACTGCTGCTCTTCCCGTACTTCAGCGTCGTCGCACTGCCGTTCGGAACAAACTTCAGCTCCTGAATCACCTTCCGCACTTTCTGCGCGGTCGCCGGCCTCACCAGGCTCGAGTTATTAATGACACGCGATACCGTTGCACTCGAGACCCCGGCAATCTTCGCAATGTCTCGCATGTCCATACGTTCTATCTCTTCCGCCTTCCAACAACCTCTCAGAAACAATCTTATTTCGAAACACAATAATTTCATTGAAAAATGTATACGCTTACATTTATTGTTTCGTGTGCATCTAAATCGAGTTCTATTTCGTCCTTGAAAATGAACCATTATCCTCAAAAAAAATACTCGCATGGGTTCCTCATGAACAAATGTTGTCGAGCAGGACGTCACCAAACCCGTCATGAGCCGCCGCCAATGGCTTGCTCAAGTCCCACTCCCCGCCGTAGCCGCCGTCATGGGAACCATGGCAACCTCCGCTCCACCCGCGCACGCCGCTCAAGCCGCCTCACCCGCCACCAACAACGGCGCCCGCGTCTACAACATCCGCGACTACGGAGCCAAAGGCAACGGCACCACTCTCGATACCGCCGCCCTCCAGGCCGCCATCGACGCCTGCACAGCCGATGGAGGAGGCACCGTCCTCGTCCCCGCCGGCACCTTCCTCATCGGCGCAACTGAGCTCAAAAGCAACGTCACCCTCCACATCGCAGCCTCCGCAAAACTCCTCGGCAGCGCCGACGGCAAGCAATACCACGCCGTAGACGCCATCCCTCTCAGCGGTGACACGACCCTCGTCGACGGAAACTGGGCCCTCCTCTACGCCGTCAAGCAGACAAACGTAACCATCGAAGGCCCAGGCACAATCGACGGCCAGGGCTTCCAGTTCCATTCACCAGTCCGCGGAACCCCACCCCCAAGCGGCCTCGGCGGCAACAAGCGTCCCTACCACATCCTCACCTACCAGTGCGAAAACCTCATCATCCGCAACATCGATCTCATCGACTGCGCCTACCACAGCATCCGCGTCATCCAGACCAGGCGCGTCCACATGGACACCATCTACATCCACAATCGCGTCAACGGCAACAACGACGGCTTCCACTTCATCAGCGCCCAGTACGTCACCGTCAACAACTGCATCATCCTTTCGCAGGACGACGCCTGCGCCCTCTTCGGAAGCTGCAAATTCATCACCATCACCAACAGCATCTTCAGCACTCGCTGGTCCGTCTTCCGCTTCGGCGGAGGCTTCCCCGAAAACATCGCCATCTCCAACTGCGTCCTCTACGAGGTCTACGGCTGCCCCATCAAATTCCAGGGCAACCCCGGCTCCCGCTACGAAAACATCTCCTTCTCGAACATCGTCCTCAAAGACGTCACCGGCCCCATCCACGTCGCCGTAGGCCCGCGCGCTCCTCGCGCCGTCCCCGCCGGCACGCCAACTGGTCGCGTCACGGACGACATGCACGCCAACGCTCAGGACCCCAACAACGAACCCGCGATCATGCGCAACATCTCCTTCAGCAACATCCACGGCACCGTCACCACCGATCCCTCGCAGCTAGCCGAAGCCAAAGTCACCAGCACCGCCAACCCCGGCGAAAAGCACTCCTGCATCACCCTCAACTGTGTCGGCGGAGCCATCATGGAAAACATCTCCCTCGACAACATCAACCTCACCTTCGGCGGCGGAGGCACAGCCGAAGACGCAGCCCGCCGCGATCTCCCGCAAATCGCCGGCGAATACTTCATGATGGGCCCCATGCCCGCCTACGGCCTCTACGCCCGCGGAGTCAAAGGCCTCACCCTCCAGAACATTCGCCTCCAGGTCGCCTCCCCCGATCTTCGCCCCGCCCTCATCTTCGACCACGTCGAAGACGCATCCATCAACGGCCTCAACGTCCAGGCCAACGCCTCCGCCGAGTCCGCCCTCCGCATCATCGACAGCAAAGACATCCTCCTCACCGCCCCACGCCTCCTCACCTCAACCACAACGTTCCTCCAATTAGAAGGCGCCGACAACGCAAACATCACCCTCGACGGAGGCGACATCTCCAAAGCCCAAAAACCCCTCACCCTCGCCGACAAAGCCACAAAAACAGCCGTCAAAATGAGAAGCTAAACCGACCACTCCACGACTCAATATGAGCTGGCATCCAAAATAAGATGTGTCATCCTGAGCGAAGGCGGCGCTTTTGCCGCCGTAGTCGAAGGACCTGCAGTTCTCTTACCAGGCACCTTCTCCTGAACCTGAGAAACAGCAGACTCTACCAAACCCAAACAGGCTTGATCAGATCACCATCTGATCAACCTCTCCTGCTTCACATCCTTCACCGCATAACTCCCAAACACCCGAAAATCCTTAACATTCTTCAACGCAAACACAGGAGCCGTATGGTTCCTGACTCGTCTTCACGCGAAAAAAATCCGCCCCATCCACATTATTCAGCCAGAAAGAAGGCCGCTCATCCGGCTTCTCCGTAGCAATCTCCACACTGCCAAACTCCAGATTCTTCACATTGCGAATAAAGAACCCGCTAGCCGGCAAAGTCCCAAACATCCGCGGCTCCGGATAAGCATCCGCCTTCTCCTCCGGCTGCAGCGCCGCCATCTCCTTCGTCCCGCCGCCAACCTGATGCATATAGACGTTATCGATCTTGATGTCCTCGATCATGTAATCCGGCACACCGCTGATAATCGAAGGCAGCTCCGCCACCGCGCCATGACAAGTCACATCGCTGATGATCACCCTCTTCAGCGTCCCGACGGGTACACCCTTAGGCCCACGCATCCGCATCCCCAGCCGCAAAAAGATAGGCGAATTCCGAATATCCCGCATCGTGACGCCAGTAAACGTGATGTCCTCGAGCAGCGCCCCATCCACCGACTCCAGCGCAAACCCGCGGCAGCTCTCAAACACGCAATTCGAAATCGTAATGTTCTTGAACCCGCCATTCGACTCCGTCCCGCACTTGATCCGCCCCGTCGGAACCACCTTCGAACCCGCCTCCCACCGCTTATACGTCCCATCCAGCATCGTCCCCAGCTGATAATCCCCGGTCACATAACAATTCGTAATCGTCACATTCTCAGTAGCCCGCGCATACCCCAGCGCAAACGAGCTCTTCGGACAAATCCCGTCATCCCACGGCGAATTCACGCTGCAGTTCGAAACCCGCACATTCTTGCAGCAATCAATATCCATCCCATCGCGGTTCGTATCGATCTTCAAATTGTCGATCGTCAGATTGTCCACGCCCGTCGCCAGAACCCCGAAGTGCCCACCCTCCAGAATCGAAAAATCCCGCAGCAGCACGTTGTGACAATTCTTCAGCGCAATCGCTTTATTCCCCGCCCCCGGAGTCTCCGCCTTAGGCTTCTCTTTCTCCGCTCCACCGCGGCTCAACCCCTTCCCCCAGATCAACCCGGTCCCGACAATCGCAAAATTATTGATCCCCTCACCCCAGATCAAGCTGTTGTGCCAATGGTTATGCCCATAATCCTGATAGCTCTCCCAAGGGTCGTTAGGCTCCGCGGGATCATACCCAGAGGTCGTCCCCGTCAATGAAGTATTCGCCCCAAGAATCGTCGCCCCCTGCTCCAGATACAACACAATATTGCTCTTCAACCGGATCGAGTAGCTCGCATAAACTCCCGCCGGAAAATAAACCGTGCCACCACCTGCAGCAGCCGCAGCCTCAATTGCCTTATTGATAGCCGGCGAATCAATCGTCTTCCCATCCGCCACCGCACCATACTTCCTCACATCAAACATGTTGCCGCCGGCAGCATCCTTAGCCACGGTCGGCGCCTTAGGAGCAGCCCCGACAACCGCTGGCACAGCAAGTCCCGTTAACCCAGCCCCGGCAATCTTCAAAAAATCCCTACGAATCGCATCCATAACCCCAAGCCCTTTCATCTGTTCCAATTCAGTTACAAATTCGAGAACCTACTGCCGCACCCGCAGAAAAAGCACGCCATGTCCCGGTATCTTCACCGCCATCGGCCCGCTGATCGTTCCCATATCCTTCTTCTCCCAGATGTCTCTCGCCTTCACCGGCCCCGAGAATCCAAGCTTGTGAAAGTCAATCTCCGCCGGCAACACGCGAAGGATGCCGGTTGAAGATCCCAACGGCCTTAGACCCATCCGCCAGCGTCCGGCTCCAAACCTCAATTGGCCCCTGCGCCCAAACCCTGTCGCCCTGCTTGCCTGCCGGGTCCTGATCCACCGCTATCACTTCCTTATTCGTCAGCAGCGCAACCGTCTCCGGAGTCATCTTCGACAGATCATTCCCCGCCAGCAGCGGAGCCGCCAGAATCGCCCACAGACTCATGTGCGTCCTGTACTCCTCCGTGTTCATCCCGCCGTTCCCCACCTCCAGCATGTCCGGATCGTTCCAATGCCCAGGCCCAGCAAACCGCGCCAAGCCCGCCTGGCCGAACCCAATCTCCGCCATCCGCGAATAGTGGTCGTTGATATCCCCCGTAGTCCGCCAGAGATTCCCGCCCAACCTCCGGCCCCCACTCCCAAACCGCATCCTCCCCATACTGGCAAAGGCTATACACAATCGGACGCCCCGTACTCCTCAGCGCATCTCGCATCTTCACATACGCGTCGAACATAATCTTGTGCGCTGCTTCGGGATTAGGCGCAGCCTTCATCTCCACCCGCAGCCCGCAAAGATCGTACTTCAAATAATCGATCCCCCACGCCGCATAAGTCTGAGCATCCTGCACCTCATGCCCCAGACTCCCCGCATATTTCGCGCACGTCATAGCCCCGGGCGAAGAATAAATCCCCAGCTTCAGCCCCTTGCTATGCACAAAATCCGCAAGCGCCTTCATATCCGGAAACTTGCTGTTCGCCTGGATCTCGCCCCTGCGCATCCCGCTCACCCTCCCACGTGTCGTCGATATTCACATACACATATCCGGCATCGCGCATCCCGCTCGAAACCATCGCCTCCGCCGCCGCCCTCACCGCCGCATCGTCCACCTTGCCGGCGAAAGTGGTTCCAGCTATTCCACCCCATCGGAGGAGTTGCCGCAAGCCCAGCCTTCTGCGCCAGCGCGGAGCAAGGAAACACCAGAATCCCCACCGAAAAAAAGCAAATCAAACGCATCATCGCAATTCGCATCAAGAAAACTCCTTAAGTACTGACCACAACGATTCCTGCAACGGCACATCGCACCGCCGAAAGTCCCATCCATCGTAAGCCCGGCCGGGCATTAATTTGCAAGATATCGGCGCCCGGCCGGTTCCTTACGAGACTCCCTGCTCTCTCAGAAATCAAGACGCAAAGCCAATTGCATCAGACGCGGATTGAGCGTGCTGCTGAACTGTCCAAAAATGGCTTGCGTTTGCGGATTTGAGTACTGCTTTGCGAATTCGCATTCGCGAAAGTAGCCGTATTGTTCACCCCGTTGAACTCCGAATGATTGAAGGTGTTATAGGTCTCTACACGCAACTGCAGCCTGAAATTCTCTTTCAAAGGAACGTTCTTGAACAGAGCCGTATCGAAGTTCGTATCGCCCGGCAGAAAGAAACTTACCTTCGGAGCAAACACGCCACTTCCAGTCGAGTAAGGAACAGCGGCAGCGGCCGGAGAGATCAGAGCACCCGCACTGCTGTAAAGATTCGGATGAGCCGCAGCGCCTGCCAGCGGAGCCTCTACGCAGGACAGCATTGAACCAATGCGAGAAAGTATGCGGCGCATTGTGTGACGGGTCGCACGTTAGAACAACACGCGCGCCATCACCTCCGCCGGTAACATTCTGGCTGTTGTTCAGACTAAGCGCGATCTGATTCGGCGCTCCGCTGATATACGAAACAATACCCGATATCTGCCAGTTATCCAGCACCGCACGGGTCGCAAAGTTGTTCCAGACCCGGCTACCCTTCGGCAGACTCCACAGATAGTTCGCAACAAAATTGTTCCTGATGTCGTAGCCCGCCGGCCCATAGTTCCAGGCACGAAGGTCCTGATACAGAGCGGCAGTAAAGTTGTAAGCCTCCGAACAGGTTGCACCCGAGCACGAACCATAATCCAAGAGCTTTGGCATACGTATAAGCCACACCAAACTCAAGTCCGTTGCTGAACCGCCGAGTCACACGAGTCTGCAAACTGTTGTAGTTGGCCGTCAGGTTGAATATCTGGCTGTTGATCCTACCGAACCCCGGATAGGGCCGGAAGAAGTTGTCGGGAAGAATCGAGCTGGCCGTTGCTTGGCCTCCGCTATTGACAGCAGAGACGTACTGGTTTGCCGCCGCAAATTCGGCACTGTATGGAACTTCGTTGATCGGATAATACGCACTCGCATGTTTGGTAAACGTGCCCACATAGGCCACGTCAAGCACGATACCCCAGGGCAACTGGTGCTGGACACCTATGCTCGCTTCTTCCGTGTAGAGCTGCGGCGAATGTAGCGGAAGAGCATGGCCGACACTGAATGGACCATTCAAATTGCTCTGGCCCGAACCGGCATAGTAACCCGAAGTGCCGGCGTTGACGTTGGAATAGTACTGCGTCGGAGAATTCGTCGTCGGCGCATTGTTCGTCAAATCCCCTTCCTGTCCCGAACGCGCGCGAACGTTGTAGTACATGCCAAATCCGCCGCGAATGACGGTTGTCGGTGTCACAGAATAGGCAAAGCCAACACGCGGCCCCCAAAGCAATCCATTGCCGTAGGTCGTTCCCCCGGATAACCCGGTGTATTTGCGTACAGAATGCCGTTGTTCAGATTCCCCGTATTAGGCACGAACAGACCCGCATACGCCTTGGGATAAGTCTTCCCGGTCGTCGGGTCAACTGCGTTCGCCCCATTCGCACTGTACCCATACAGAGACGGGGCCTGCGACAGCATTGAATAAGCTAGGCACAAAGTTATTGCCCACCTTGAGCCCCTGCGCCATAGCCCACGAATTACGAATGCCCAAATCCAGAACCAATTTTGGCGTAAGCTTCCACGTGTCCTGGTAATAAAACTCAAACGCGTTCGTCACAGGATCGTAGTTCACCAGTTGCGTAGTCTGCGAGTATTGATTGAGATTGCCCAGCATGGCATTGGCATACCCGTAGTTACTCTCGGTGGGATTGCTGGTGTTCACGCTGGTATTAAACGTTCCAACCCGGTTGTGATTCACCTGCAGGTAAGTGTCCTGCTCCCAATCCACGCCAAACTTGAAAGTATGGTTACCCCAGATCTTGGTCACATTGTCCGTAATCGTCCACGATCTCACCTGGTCCGCCATCGGGAACCGCGAGTCCCAGCCATAGTTCGCCGCATTCGTCCCGCCAAAGCTCGTCGCCGGAAACAGATTCAAAGGATTCACACCCGCATACAACGAAGGCAGAGTGAACCCGCCTGCGCCAAGCGTAACCTTAGCGAGATCGGATTGCGCATAGAGCTGAGTCTCGCTCCATCCCGCCGTCCCAAGGTTCAACTCATTCACCACACGTCGGACTGAACGTATACGTAATGTTGAAAACCGCGTTAGGATTCGTGGTCTTATAGTTCACCGGCATCAGCCACGTCATCGTGTTGGCAGGCGAGCTATAGTCGTTGTCATTGACCGTCTCAAACTGTCCACGCCCGAACATGTGAATCTTCTGCGTCGGCGCATAGTCAATGCGGAAGACCTCCTGATTCACCGGCTTATCGGCCGAATAGTTGGTCTGATAGTTGTAATTGTTGTTGCTCACCGCGAGATTCGTAAACGCATACTGCGGATTCCTGCCAAGCGTGTTGTCATACATGATCTGCATCAGCGCCTGCATCTGTGTATTGATCATTCCCGCAGGAATCTTGTTGCCCGGGAAGCATCCTGCGCCTGCCGTAGCTGAGTTCGTCGGGCAGCTGCTCGCCGATGCGCTCGGCATCCTGATGTGAATCAACGTAGATGGACTTTGCGTCGCAGTTCCCTGGTTATAGGTCTGCGAGAAATCGCCATTAATCTGCGCCTGCGTCGGGACCATGTAATTCTTCAGTCCATCCGGCGAAGTAATCGGCGAGTCTTCGACAGAGACGAAGAAGAACAACTTGTCCTTGTTTCTATTAAAGTGACCCGGCCAATAAATCGGCCCACCAAGCGTGCCGCCAATCGTGTTGTAGCGATACCGGGGACGCGGTTGATTGTTGCCAAACTTGTTGAAATAAGAATTGGCGTTCAGATCCTCATTGCGAAAGTAGTAATAGACTCCGCCATGAAATTGATTCGTGCCATTCTTCGTAACGAAATTGAAGTTCCCCCCGGCAGTCTTCCCATACTGCGCCTGGTAGTTCGAACCCAACAGAGTCATCTGCTGAACCGCATCCATATTCAACGGCGTATCCAGCGTATTCAAACCGCGCGTATTGCCCGTAACGCCGTCAATCGTCGCCAGATTGTATTCGCTGTTCACTCCATTGACCGTCGGCGTTCCCGAAGTCCCCAGGCTGCTTGATCCATACCCACCCGAGCCGCCCGGTTCCACCACACCCGGCAGCACGCGAGTCAGCGCCATCGAATCCCGCCCGATCGCAAGCAGATTCTCCAGCTGCGCGTTATCCAGAACAGCGGAGCGTTCCGAGCTGGTCGTCTGCAGCGGCGTAATCGCGGCTTCTACCGTCACCGATTCCGTAACCTGTCCAATCTGCAACACCAGGTTCCCCGCCGACAGGCTCTGCGACGCGGCCAGCACCAGACCCACCTGCCGCAGCTCCTTGTAGCCCTTCGCATTAATCACCACGGTGAAGGTCCCCGGCTGAATGTCTGGGAAGACGAAGTTTCCATTCTGCCGAACCGTCGTCGTCACCTCCACATTCGTAGCCTGATTGATCAGCTTGACCGTAGCTCCGACGACGACTGCGTCCGTCTGGTCCACGACATGACCGGAAATCGTTCCACTTGACGTCTGCGTCAGACCGGTCGAAACGAAACAACATACTGCAACGAGTACTGCAAACGGCCTCATAAAGCGTTTCATAGAAACCTCCCTTTCAAGCTGCATCGTCCTGACTCCTAAATCTTCACTTCGCCAGCCCCTGAATGAGTACGTATACAAAACAGTCGATGAATACGTATACAGAACAGGCCAAAAACACCTTTCAACCAGTTTCCTCAATCAGAACAATCTCTCAATTCGAATCGCCCGCCTATGCCAGCCTCTTCTCTGCTGTCCGGCGCACGGGATGCGGCAAGAGGTCCAACGCATTCAACCAACGTCCCCAAAATCCGACTTCTGGACGAAGGAAAAGTCGCGGTCTCCCGCATGGCAGATATTTTTATAAGTAATCTGCAACCGTCGTCAATAAAAAAATATTGGGACCACCCGTAACACCGTTTGTGGTCGCCTCACCGCCAACGGAGCCACCCTTCAGGGAAAAAAGGAGCCCGGCACAACCATAGGCACCTCCTCCGACGGGCTCACCACCACACCCCGCGACTCCCTGTTCGGAGCCCAAAATCATCTTCTAAGAAACGCGGTCAAGTGTTCTGCGGAGCCACCGACTTGAACCCATATGTCTCATACCGGGTCGTCATCTTGCCATTCGCGACGGTCACTACCGTAAACCCCTCGGGAGTCCCCAACCGCGTGCCGTGCCACCAGTTGCCGCACACCGCGCCGCTCGTAACGTACGGAACCCCCTTCCACAACACCATCTCGTTGACGTGAGTATGCCCCTGCAGCACGCCAATCACATTGTGCCCGGCGAACACATCAAGCACCTGATTCGCATTCGCCACGCTCAACCCATGATGCGGCGGAGGCACCGGCATCTCCGGCATATACGAAAGAAAACTCGTCACCAGCGGAATATGCACCGAAACAATCACCGGAGTCCCCACCGGCAACGCAGCCAGATCCGCTGCCAGCCACTTCAGCTGCTCCGCATCCACGCGACCCTCATAAGCCCGGTCCGGCGTAATCCCAATCGAATCCAGCACCACAAAATGATGGCCTTTGTGATCGAACGAGTAGTACAGCTTCCCAAACCGCTGCTCAAACAGCTTTTTCCCATACAGAGGATCATCCTCGGCCATCCCACTCGCCGGATAAATCCCACAGACATCATGGTTCCCAATCGTGTGATACAGCTTCAGCCCCAGATCCTGCTCCGCCTTGTCATACATGTCGAACAGCGAGACCGCCCGCTGCTTTGGCACCCCTAACGCATCAAAAACATGATCCCCACCATTGATGGCAAAGTCCGCCTTGATGGTCCGCCCCTTCTTGAACGCCATCTCCGTCCCCACCACACCATTCAACTCCGGCTGGAGATGTGCATCCGTGAAAAACAGAAACGTAAAAGGCTCCTGCACCGGAGCAGCCGCTGCAAACATAGAAGACGGAAGCGCGGCCGAAAGCCCAGTAGCTCCCAGCAATGTCAGAAATTCCCTGCGGGTGGTTGAGTTCACCCCTCCATAATAAATCCGGCCTGCGAGATCATCGTTAGAGTCGCGCTAATTCCTCCGCCGCCCACCAAACAACTGCAGCACAGCCAGAAAAATATTAATCGCATCCAGATAGATCGACAGCGCCAGAATCACCGCCGAATTCCCATCCCCACCAGCCCGAATCCGAGCAAAATCCGCCACCGTCAGCAGCGTAAAGATCCCCAGCGTCAGCCACGAATAAGTATCCGGCGACATGAAGTGGAAGAAGATACTCACCACACCCAGCAGAATCAGCACCAGCAGCGCGGCCAGAGCAAACCCCGCAATCTTCCGGTAATTGATCTGGAAAAGATAAGCGACACAACCCATAGCCGCCATCCCTAATCCCGTCGTCGCCGCAGCCTGAAACACTACCGTCGGCCCAATGGTCCGCACATACCGATGAATCAGCGGCCCAATCTCCCACCCCATGAAGTAAGCCAGGGCCAGAAACATTCCCAACGCCAAAGCCGGATTCGCCTTGCGAGTAAAGTTGATCGCCAGCACCAACCCGAACACCGCAATGATGCCCGGCAGCGTGCTCCAATCCGGAGCCGTGTATACCCCCAGCGACGTGATCAAAAACCCAAGCGCCGTAATCCCCAGAACCTTCGACAGCAGCGAAGCTGTCCCCTCGCGCGCCCCTTCAATCGTCGTAGGATAAGCGTTATTCCAACTCAACCGGTTGTCGTCCATAGGTCTCTCCCCGCCGCAATTGCATTCGTCCGCCGCAATCGCCTCGATCTCCATGATACGCACATCCACTCGCACTCGCAGCAAACCAACAGCCCCGACACCGGAAACAGCCCATCGAGAACCAGTCATTTTCTATCCCCGTACCGTTAACCAAATGCTCCTCCCGTCCGTTATCCATGCAGAGAGCCATCAACTCGCACAAAGGGATATCAGGATGCCCACAATTCGTTCGACCATCTTCCACACAATCCGCTCTGCCTCACTGCTGCTTCTTCTCGCGGCCTCCGTTCAGGCCCGCTCACTTCAACCAGCCAGGGCGCCGGCCCCCGCCGCACCCGGCCCGGTCGCAAACGACAACGACCTCGCCGACACCCGAGCCCAACTCATGCGTCTCCTCCGCATGAGCCCCACCCTCTCCGAGGTCGTCGCCAACGACCCCTCCCTCCTCGCCAACCAGGATTACGTCACCCGCAACAATCCCGAGCTCGAAAGATTCCTCGAAGCCCACCCCGAAGTCGCCCGCAACCCCGACTTCTATCTCTTCGCCGACCTCCCCAATACCGGGGGGAGACGCAGCGACCGCTTCGAGCGCAGAATCTGGCAGCAGAATCCTCCCCGCGAAATGTCGGAGCTCACCCGCCAGCTCATCAGCGGAGGCACCGGCTTCCTCGCCTTCTTCTGCTTCGCGGGAATCCTTCTCTGGCTCATCCGCGCCTTCCTTGAAAACCGCCGCTGGGCCCGCGTCTTCAAACTCCAGAGCGAAGTCCATGGCCGTCTCATCGAACGCTTCAGCTCCAACGAAGAGCTCCTCACCTACATGAACACCGAAGCCGGCAAGCGCTTCCTCGAAGCCGCACCCATCCCGATCGAACTTCGAACGCGACCAGCGCATCCCCGTAGCCCTTTCCCGCGTCCTCGTTCCCCTTCAGGCCGGCGTAGTCCTCACCCTTCTCGGCATAGGCCTCCTCGCCCTCCGTCACAGCCTTCCCGACATCGACACCGGCCTCCTCGTCTTCGGCACAGTCATCCTCATGCCCGGCATCGGGTTTATCCTCTCTGCAGGACTCACCTGGCTGCTCGCCGCACGCTTCGGCCTCCTGCACCCAAACCAGCAGGCTGACTCGCAAGCCGACTCAGGAGCGCGTCTGTGACCCAAGCCCTCACCCCGTCCACCCGGAGTTCGACCCTATGAACTGGAACCACGTCCTCTCGCTCTCCGGCACAGCCATCAGCAACTCCGCGCAGACCGCCACATCTGACGCAAGCGCAATGACCAGCGACGCCTTCGCCGCCTTCTATGAGCGCTCCGCCCGCCCCCTCTGGGCCTACCTCGCCCGCGTCTCCGGCGATCCCTCCCTCGCCGACGACCTCATGCAGGAGAGCTTCGTCCGCTTCCTCTCCGCCTCCACTCCCCTCGATGGCGAGCTCGACTGCCGTCGCTACCTCTTCCGCATCGCCAGCAACCTCCTCCGAGACCACTGGCGACGGCCTCGCATGACCGCCATCGAAGAAATCCCCGAACAAACTTTCGCCTCAAACTCGTCCGCGCACTTCGACACGCAAATTGATTCATGGACCACACTCGCCCCCGCCCTGGCCCGCATCCGCCCCCGCGACCGCCAACTCCTCTGGCTCGCCCACGCCGAAAACTACTCCCACAAAGAGATCGCTCAAATCACAGGCATCGGAGTCACCAGCATCCGTCTCCTCCTCTTTCGCGCAAGAAAAAAGATTGCACGCATGCTCGAAGAACAGCCTTCCCCTAATCAATCAGCCAACCGGAGACCCGCATGAGCGCCTGCCTCCGCCAACCCGAAGTCAACGCCATGCTCCTCCAGGGACATTGGCCCCAGGCCTGCGAACCCGACCTCCGCAACCACATCCAAACCTGCGCCCACTGCCACCAGCAGGTCCTGCTCGCGCAGACCTTCCGGAGCGCACGCGACCATGCCATCCAGACCGCCACCATCCCCCACCCCGGTCTTCTCTGGTGGCGCGCCCAACTCCTCCGGCGCAACCAGGCCCTGCGCCACGTAGGAAAACCCGTCACCACAGCCCAGATCTTCGCCCTCATCATCAGCATCGCCGCAACCGCAACCCTGCTCATCCGCCAATCAACCGGCTTCGACTGGCTCGCATGGCTCTCCACTCCCTTCAGCGCTATGCAGATCGATGCCGTCTCCCTCTTCTCCTCAGCCAGAGCAGGCCTGACAGCCGACCTGAACACCGCTGTCCTCGCCGCTGCCGTCGGCACCCTCCTTCTCCTGGCAGCCGTCGCAGCCTACCTCGCCTCGGACCAGCGTTAAAAGACCAGCATTAGAAGACCAGCGTTAGAAGCGCCAAAGGCGCGCCCTATACCAGCCCAGGGCGTAGCCCCGGGGTAGACAAACCAACAGCACTCCCAAGGGCTGAAGGCCCGACCTATTCTTCAAAAGAAGGCTTCGCATCTCCAGCTAAAATAAATCTATGAAGTATCTGATTGCCTTACTTGCAGTTGTCGGAATCATCGTCTCCACCATGGCCCTCCGCGTCCACTACATGGACCCCGCCCAGGCCCCGCCCTGCGCCGTCACTGAAAAATTCGACTGCGGAGCCGTCAACCACAGCCGCTTCGCCGTCTTCCCGCCCCGCACCTTCGACGAAGACCCTAAGGCCGGCTCGCACATTCCCATCGCAATGTTCGGAATCCTCGGCTACGCCGTAATCGGCGTCCTCGCCCTCATGAGCCGCTGGTGGCTTCTCTTCGAAGTCACTCAGATAGCCTTCCTCTTCGCCGCCTTCCTCAGCTACATCGAAGCCTACGTCCTTCAGAAGTGGTGCATCTACTGCCTCTGGTCCCAGGGCATCATTACCGCCATCCTCCTCCTCTCCATCACCAGCCTGATCCTCCGCAGACGCCAACACCGCAATCCCTCGAGGTCGTCATCCTGAGCGAAGCGAAGGATCCCCGCATTTCGCTTTTGCTTTTGCTTGTGCGGCCGTTGCCATTCGCATTCGCAGTTCCAGTTGCACCTCCCTGCGACCATCGAAAGACCCACTCGAAAACCACCCATAGTCTAGGATGGTCAGATATATGTGGCCCAAGCTCATCGCCCAGCTCTTCGAACTACTCCCTCACATCACCCGCCTCGTCCCCATGGCCGACCGGTACTTCTCCGCCAGCAACGCCTCTGAAAGAGCCACCGAAGCCGCCATGGTCGCTATGGCCGAAGGTGTCCGCGGAGACCTCGGCCAGGTCACCAAAGCCCACGCAGGCCTCTACCGCCTGCTCCAGGAGCAAGGCATCGAGATCGCCCACGTCTCCGAAGAGCTAAAACGCGCCCGTCTCGCCATCGAGCAGCACGATCACCGCCTCCTCGCCATGGAATCCCAAATCGCCTCCGTAGGACTATGGGTCAAGGCTGGAATCACCCTCCTCACCGGCCTCGGCATCGCCCTCCTCGTGCTCCTCATCCAACTCACCCACGCCCACTAAGCCGACCAACACGGTTACCAGATAGCTGCTCAAAAGCGCCAAAGGCGCGTTCTATACCAGCCCAGGGCAACGCCCTGGGTCATCAACCCGGGCAAAGCACCAAGGGCTGAAAGCCCGACCCATTCTCACCACGGCCTCACCCGCCCAAACCCCAGAACCCGTAAAATCAATCCATGGGAATCACCCGAAAAGAAGCTCTGGACTGCTTTCACAGCGACGATTTAATCGGCCTCGGCATGGAGGCCGACGCCATCCGCCGCCATCTTCACCCCGAAGGCGTCGTCAGCTACTCCATCGACGGCCGCATCGACTACACAAAAGCCGACAATGGCTCCGGTTACGAACCCGTCTTCGCCGAAATCGAAAACACCCTGGCCAAAGGCGGCACAACTGCCACCCTCCAGGGCAAAATAACCCCGACCCATACCATCGACTGGTTCGCCGCCCTCTTCCGCGCCATCAAACAACGCTTCCCCACCCTCTGGCTCCACTCCCTCTCCGCTGGCGAAATTCTCACCCTCGCCTATCAATCCGGATCTACCATCCCCAAAACTCTCTCCCAACTCCAGGAAGCCGGACTAGATTCCATCCCCGGCAACGACGCAGGAATCCTCGACGACAGCGTCCACCAAAATAATGAAACCCCAATCACCGCCGAAGATTGGCTGGCAGTCCACCGCGCTGCCCACGCCCTCGGAATCCAGACCACCGCCGCCATGGTCTTCGGCAGCGGCGAGACTATCGAGCATCGCCTCAATCACCTCGAAGCCCTCCGCGACCTGCAGGAAGAAACCGGAGGATTCTGCTCCTTCGCCCCCTGGAGTTTCACCCCGCGCACCGCCGCCATGCCCGGCTTCGAAGAACCGACCGCCGTCGAGTATCTCAAGACACTCGCCATCTCGCGCCTCTACCTCGACAACATCGAAAACGTCCAATCCAACCTCGAAACCCAGGGCCTCAAAGTCCTCCAGGTAGGCCTGCGCTTCGGCGGCAACGACGCCGGCAGCGTCCTGCAGGCTAAAGGCCCGAACGCAGCCACCGAAGAACAGGTCCGCCAGGTCATCCGCGACGCCGGTTTCCGGCCAGTTCAGCGAGACGCCCTCTACCGCACCTTGTTCCTCAACTGACTCGTATAACCGATAAGGGGCCTGCTTTTAGGTCTTGCTTAAGGGCACGGCTTCAGCCGTGCCGCAAAATTAATAGATGGAATGCGGCTTTATCCGCTGGGGTACGCTTTTCGTTTTCGGCTCCGCTCCGCAACAAACCTACTCCATGCATTAGCATCCTATCGCGTAGAATCGACTGGATAACTAACCTCGCTGGAGCATACCCACTGTCCCTCTTCACCCATACAACGATAGCCCTGCTCAGCCTCGTCCTCGCTCCCAAGGGCCTCCGTCACTACCTCCGCTCCCACTACCTCGACCAGACCTTCAAAGGCCTCTACCATTGGAACGCCTTCGACACGGCGATGCTGATTCCCTACTTCATCGTCATGATCATCCTCGCCTTCTACGGAGTCCATCGCTACCAGCTCGTCTGGCTCTACATGAGGAACAAGAAGAAAGCCGCCAAGTGGAGCGAGCCGCCCGCGCGGTTCCCCGAAGGCCAGCTTCCCTTCGTCACCATCCAACTCCCCATCTTCAACGAGCAGTTCGTCATCGAGCGCCTCATCGAGGCCGTCTGCCGCCTCGATTACCCGCGCGACCGCTTCGAAATTCAGGTCCTCGACGACTCCACCGACGAAACCCGCCAGGTAGCCCGCGAAATCGTCGAGCGCTACGCCCGCGGCTTCGCAGACATGGCCCCCCAGCCCATCGTTTACCTCCACCGAACCAACCGCCACGGCTACAAAGCCGGAGCACTCGACAAAGGCCTCGAAGTAGCCAAAGGCGAGTTCGTAGCCATCTTCGACGCCGACTTCGTCCCTCCCCGCCAGTGGGTCATGCAGGTCATTAACCACTTTGCCCAGCCCGAAATCGGCATGGTCCAGACCCGCTGGACCCACCTCAACCGCAACTACAGCTTCCTCACCCAGGTCGAAGCCATCCTCCTCGACGGCCACTTCGTCCTTGAGCACGGCGGCCGCAGCCGCGCCGGCGTCTTCTTCAACTTCAACGGCACCGCAGGCATGTGGCGCCGCGAGACCATCTCCACCGCCGGCGGCTGGCAGCACGACACCCTCACCGAAGACACCGATCTCAGCTACCGTGCCCAGCTCGTAGGCTGGCAATTCAAATACCTCCAGGACGTAGAGTGCCCCGCCGAGCTCCCCATCGAGATGACCGCCTTCAAAACCCAGCAGGCCCGCTGGGCCAAAGGCCTCATCCAGACTGGCAAAAAAATCCTCCCCCGCGTCCTGAAGAGCGATGCCCCCTGGCACAATAAGCTCGAAGCCTGGTACCACCTCACCGCCAACATCAGCTATCCCCTGATGATCATCCTCAGCGTCCTCCTCATGCCCGCCATGATCATCCGCAGTTGGCAGGGCCTCCTGCAGATGCTCCTCATCGACTTCCCTCTCTTCATCGCCAGCACCATGTCCGTCTCCACCTTCTACCTCGTCAGCCAGAAGGAGCTCTATCCAAAGAGTTGGTACATGTCCATCCCCTACATCCCCTTCGTCATGGCTCTCGGGGGAGTAGGCCTCACCATCACCAACACCAAAGCCGTCCTCGAAGCCCTCTTCGGCGTCAAAAGCGCCTTCGCCCGCACCCCCAAATACAGCGTGAAGAAAAAAGGCGAAAAAACCCAGGCTACCGTCTACCGCAAGCGCCTCGGCATCGTCCCCTGGATCGAGCTCGCCGTGGGCTGCTACTTTGCCTGGACCGTCTACTACGCCATCACCACCGAAAACTTCTTCACCGTCCCCTTCCTCGTCCTATTCGTCTTCGGATACTGGTACACCGGCCTCCTGAGCCTCCTGCAAGGCCGCTTCGAGCGCAAAGGCGACGCCGGCCAGCAGCTCCACGAGAAGCCCTACCCCGTTGGCATCTGACAAATTCCGCTCGAAAAACCGTGCCCCGACTTGGTAGACTAAGTCGCCTGAGAATCCCTACGCTGTCAAACTATGCTGATCATTCCCCTCTCTTACATCGCTCTGGCAGTTGCTCTCGGATACCTCGTAACGATTGGTCTCTCCATGGCTGCGACCTTCGGCATCACCGCAGCTTCGTCCAGCTTCGTCGTTCGCGACCATCGCATCCAGCCCAGTTACAAATACGCGCAGGACGCCATCTGGCTCCTCTGCACCACCGCTGGCGGATACGCCGCAGCCCTCATCAACGGACGAACCTATTCCTGGATCGTAGCGCCCGGCCTCGCAGCCATCCTCATCGCCATCCTCTGGATTAATGCCTGGGAGATGCGCCAACGCGGCCTCGGACACCAGATCATCATGAGCCTCGCGGCAATCGCTGGCGTAACCGCAGGATTCCTCCTGCACCTTCGCTAACCGCCACCCCCCAAGCCCCAAAACAAAAAGGAAGAGAGGCGAACCTCTCTTCCTTCATCGAACCAGGCAGATTGGAACAACCCAATCCTAAAAGCGCACTCCGAAAGTAACCGGAATATAAGTCGTCTTCGCGCTGGCCGCGGGAAACGCGTTGAAGTAGCTCGTCGTTCCGCTCACATCAAACGGACGCTGCGAATTAAGCGTGTAGACATAACGGGCCTCGACGTAGAACTTCTCCGGCGCAAACCGTGAAAACTTATACGTCATCCCAACGCCGCCATTCACCCCAAACGCATTGCTCGTATACCAATCCACCGGCGCATTCGCCGAATATTGGTAGCAGCCATAGAAGGGATCGCAGTACACACCGATCGACGGCGTCGTGAATTCTGTGTACTTGTGATAGAACCCAAGTCCCACGACCGCATAAGCGCCAATAGTATCCGAACTATAAAAATTCATGATGGGGTTCACCGTAAATGACCAGTCATGTACGTTGCCGCCAAGCTGGCTGAGACCAGCGCCTAAAGCGTTATACAGAGCCAGCTGATTATTCAACGTGTTCGTCTGCATCCCAAACTTGTCATAATCAAACTGCAGCATCACGCCATAAGTCTTATTGAAGTTGCGTCCACCACCCGCCTGGACCTTCCAGCTAGTCGTCGCGTAGTTGTGTGTGCCGCCGACCGGCAGCGTAAAACCTCCGCCACCAAAGAACGACCATTTCGCAGAACCATCCGAATTCGTGTGGCTGTCAGCGTAGTTCGGCTTGCTGTACTTGCGCCGCGGCGGCGGCTGGTCAGAATCATTACTCAGAGTGAACGTCTCCGCCTTCGCCATCTCCTCGCTGCCAACGCTACTCGAGTAGTTCAGATCACTCGGCGCCGACAAATCAAGCGGTGCCGCTAGAACGGCCCTCAGATCAACCGGGGGCAGCGACGAAGCCGCGCCCGCCGATTGCTGCGCATACAGTCCAAGCGTGCCTGCAGCGCTAAGAAAGGTGACTGCCGCAGAGCGGCCAATGATGGAATAGAGGCGATTCGTCCTGATCACTGTGTACATCTCCATGTAACTCCCTTAAATAATGCCGAATTCTGCTACTGCGAAATCCTTAGTGGCTTGAACCCAACTCGAGTGTTCTTGTTGTGTATGACGCTCTAAATTACGTTTTGGATGACAGCCTGAGGGCGTTTCTGTTACACCGGCAATGACAAATATCAGACATCGGAAAAGTTACGGGCACCCCTTCAAAAGGGCGCCCGTTGGATTTACCTTCGAACACGTCGCCGAATCCATTCTAGTGTATGTCGAACTGCTCCGGGTGCAAACTCGGATCGGATTTGACCAGAATCGTCTTGCCCACCATCTCTTCCATCTCCTGAAGCCACTTCGTGCCCGGAGCCTTCAGTTGTTTCACCACCTCGGGATTCACGCGCAACATCACATCGCCGCGCTCAAGGTGCCGCTGCATCTTGCGCATCTCGATGTAGATGTCGTTGCACACCGTCACCGGCGATTTCACCATGCCTGTACCCGTGCAGATGTTGCAGGTTGTCGACAAAGTCCGCTCCAGCGATTGCTTCACGCGCTTGCGCGTAATCGCCACCAGGCCGAAATCGTTGAACTGAAGAACCTTCGAAGGAGCGCGATCGCTCTTCAACTCCTCCTCCAGCGCCGCCATCACGCGGTTGCGATTCTTGCGCTCATCCATATCGATGAAGTCGATAATGATGATCCCGCCCAGATCGCGCAGCCGAATCTGCCGCACAATCTCCGGAATCGCATCCAGGTTGGTCTTCACGATCGTATCTTCCAGCCGCGCCGTCTTGCCGACAAACTTGCCCGTGTTGATGTCGATCGCCACCAGTGCCTCCGTCTGGTTGATCACAATCGATCCGCCCGACTTCAGCCACACCTTGCTCCGCAGAGCCTTGTTGATCTCCTCCGTGATGCCGAACTGCTCGAATAACGGCGTCTCTTTGCTATAGAGCTTTACCCGGCGAATCAGCGAAGGCTGGAACCGCTGCAGGAAGCGCAAAATTCGCTCGTAATTCTCTTCAGAATCAACCCAGATCGCCGAGAAATTGTCAGTCACCTGGTCACGCAGAATGCGCTCCACCAGGTTCAGGTCGTGATAAATCAAAGCCGGCGACTTCGAAGACTCCGACCGCTGCTTGATGTCCGCCCACAGGTTCAGCAGGAAGCGGAGATCGCTGCGCAACTCCTCTTCGCTTGCACCCGAGGCCGCCGTGCGCACAATAAATCCGCCCGACGCCTCGCCCTTCTCGCTCAGCAGAATCTCCTTCAACCGCCGCCGCTCGCTATCCGACTCGATCTTCCGCGAAACGCCCGTATGATTCACCGTCGGCATAAATACAAGAAACCGCCCCGGCAGCGCGATATGCGACGTGATGCGCGCACCCTTCTTCGCAATCGGCTCCTTCGCAATCTGAACCAGAATCTCCTGCCCCGGCTTCAGCAGCTCATTGATCGCCGGCAGATTCGTCGACTGCATCGAACTGCGCCCGCCGCGCCGGTCACGGCCTCCGCTGCGTTCGCGATCGCCCGCGCCGCCCATTTGCCGTGGACGATCGCCCCGATCACTCCGCTCACTGCGGCCAAAGCGGTCCCTCCGGCCATCACGCCGTCCGTCCCGTCGTCCGCGCCCACGATCGCCCTCGCGATAGCGGCTCGGAGCAGGAACCGCACCATCCGTCGGCGCGACATCGAGTCCGTTCGCCGGAGCCTCAACCTCATCACCAGCCTCTTCGTGAATCACGTCCTCTTCCGTGTCAGCCTCGTCGAGTTCTTCCTCATCCTCTTCTTCGTCGCCGATCTCTTCCACGTTGCCGTAGACGGGATCATGGAGTGCGTCCTCTTCTTCGAAGTCGTCCTCCTCCTCGTCTTCGACGCCACCAGAGCGCGTAATCTGGTCAATCGACATCTCACGCAGCATCGTGCCAAGGTCCGCCGCGCCTTCCAGAGTCTCCTCTTCGTCGAAGTCTTCCATCTCTTCGATCGCACTCGCGTGCAGCGTAGTGTTGTAGTCTTCCTCGTCAAGCGTCTCTTCCACCAGCGCACCCGCGCTGGGAATGAAGCTCGCCGCAGGAACTTCAGAAGTCAGATCCCCTGTCGCATGCAACGTCGTGATGTCGTGCGCAGGCTCCACGACCTCGGTGTGGATCTGCTCCGAAGGAGTCTGCCAGTCAAACTTCTCGAACTCCGAAACAAATCCGGCGACCTGCTGTTCCGGCAACGGAGTAACGCTATCGGTCGAGTTGCTCTCCAGTTCCTCGGTCTCGGCAACCTCAGGCGTCTCGAAGATCTCAGGAACCTCAAGAACTGGCGCACTCTGACGGAACTCAATCGGAGCCACCGGATCAACCCGATACGAAGCCGAAGCATCCGTCGGTTCGTAATCGATTTGAAGGGGCGCGGCTTCAGCCGCGCCGGAAGCATCTTGATCGAAATTGGGCTTTAGCCCCTGAGGGATTTCTTCAGCGGACGCCTCCGAAGCTACCGAACTTGCGTTTTGAAGGGGCGGGGCTTCAGCCCCGCCGAAACTGTCTTGACTGAATTGGGGCTTTAGCCCCTGAGGGATTCCAGCAACCTGAACATCCGCCTCACGCGCCGGAGAAGCATTGCGGTAATTCGTCTCTCGCCGATCACGCTGCTCTGCGCGTGGCTGCCGCGACTCTTCACTGCGCCGGTGCCGCGAAAGCGACTCACCCGGTAGCGTAGCGCCACCATCCCAGCCATCAGGCACGATGTAACCCGGCGCCGAAGGAACAATCACATTGCTCTCAACCGGCTTGGCAGCTACGGGCGCTGACGATCCAGTCTCGGCGTCCTTGCGGTACTTCGAAAGCGATTCGCCCGGAAGAATGATCGGCTCAACAGCACTGCCCTCTGGCGCCGCGCTGTTCGCCGGCGAATCGTCCACGCCGTAGAAGGCTACCCGCGGAGCAAACCCACGCGGCACGCGGGCCTCGCGGCCTCCACGATCATTCCGGCCACCGCGGTTGCGGTCGTTACGATCCCGGCCTCCACGATTGTTCCGGTCACCACGGTCGTTGCGGCCCCCATCATTGCGGGTCCGCTCACCCTGACCAGTACCCTGACCAGTAATTTCTCCTGAACGTAGCCAATCACCTCGGCAGTCGAATCAACTGCCTGACTTGGCGCAGGCACGCTAGCCGCACCATCAATATCAAACGACTCCTCATACTCCCCGTCCGAGGGAGCGTCGAAACCCGAAACCTCAGACGGCACCCCAGCCGTCGGTTCGCCCGCAACCTGCGGAGATTCCTCACGCGACCCACGACCACGGCGACGGCCACGGCGGCCACGCCACCGGCGTCCACCATCAGCACCCGGAGCTCCTTCGCCCACAACCGCGTCCTCACTCAAAACCGGTGCGTTGTCCGCAGAAAATTCCACGGGCTCGCTAAACTCGTCAGAACCGAACTCCTGCCCCTCGTGCGTGTCCTGCGAACCTGGGGTCAGTTCGGGAGAAGCTTGACGGTCACGATTGCCCCCTCGGTCCCGATCGCGGCCACGGCCTCGTCCACGACCCCGGTCGCCTCCACGGTCACCCCGTCCGCGATCATTGCGGATACCGCCCGCCTCTTCCGCGGGCGCAGCAAGCGAGCCTTCAATGGTTACGCCATTGCCGTTGCGTTCACCGCGGCGTCCATCCGAACGCCGGCCCGAATCGCCATTGCCATTGGTATCGAAGTCGGCGCTGTCGCCGGCCTCTTCCATAAAATCCGTGATGTAAAGGAAGGCATCGCGCTCAAGGCCGATGTCCACAAACGACGACTGCATTCCCGGAAGAACCCGGGTTACCTTGCCGTTATAAATCGAACCCGCAAGCGTGTACTCATTCTCGCGTTCGTAATAAATCTCAGCGAGAGCGTCGTTTTCGACGATGGCGAGACGGGTCTCATGTGGGGTACTGCTGATGTAAATTTCTTTCGACATTCTGTGCTCTTTCTGCCCGCCCTCCTTGGAGGTTCGAGCGGCAGACCGAGACAGAGGTCAATCGCGAGTTTTTGCCTGGCGTCGATGCCAGGGTTGGCTCACCGTAGAGCGGACAGGTTGCGGGATGCAGAAGCGCGTGAACAAAACTCGATGACCGGTGCGAGCGGTTCGAACAGCTCAGCCGAATGAGCGCTCCAGGGGAACGCAGAGGTGGCAGTACCGGGTAAATCGCGAACACGGGGGGATGCTTCAGACAATTGCGGGCATGTCGGATTTGTGACCAGAGCAACCTCAGAATCCATAATCTGAGGCGGGGCCGTTTGCCATCCGGATGCAATCATTTCCCTCAAAACCTGTCCGGCCAACGGATTGATGTCTCTCGTCTGGGCCGGCCTTTTCTTATAAAAAATCTCTATTCCCGCTCACCGGCGACCTTGCGCCTGAAATAGCGGAGCCTTACGCTGAGCGGCATCTACAGCCGAACAGGTGTTAATACAGTATTGCACTAAAGTCGTTACAGAAGCCAGTCGAGACCGGCCCCGGCACCCCATCCGCCAACCCGCCGGAGCCTACCGAGCCTTCTTTGAGGTCGTCATCCTGGCCGAACCCTCTTTGGAGGTCGTCATCCTGAGCGCCGCATCTTTCGAGGTCGTCATCCTGAGCGCAGCGAAGGATCCCTGTATTTCGCTTTCATCCTTCCCAAAGCGGAAATCGCAAAAAAATAAAGTTAGAGAAAGTGGCAAAAATTAGGAGGCAAAATCCAACCATCTTCCCACCACGTTTTCACCACAAAATCACCACAAACTCACCACAAAAAACCATCACGAAAACGCCGCTTTTCGCAAAACCCCCCGCAAAAACGCGCTTCCGCCACACCAGAAAAAACTACGTCTAGTTCACAAACCGCCGCATCCGGATGTTCATCACAATCCCGAGCGCCATGAACGTAAACAGAACCGAAGACCCGCCGTAACTCAGCAAAGGCAAAGGGATTCCCGTCACCGGCATCAGCCCCACCACCATCCCCACATTTACGGCAACCTGAAACACAATCACCGCCACCACCCCCATGATGATGAAACTTCCCGGCAGATCCGAAGCCGTCTGGGCATTCTGAATCAATCGCATAAGAATAAGAAAATAAAGCAGTAAAACCCCAACTGCCCCCACGAATCCATGCTCCTCACAAAAAGCCGCAAAGATAAAATCCGTATAAGGAATAGGCAAAAAATCCCCCTGCGTCTGCGTCCCCTTATTCGCCCCTTTTCCCCATATTCCCCCAGCCCCAACAGCAATCAGCGACTGCCGAATCTGATAACCCGACCCCCTCGGGTCCGAATCCGGATTGATAAAAGCATCGATACGAGCCTGTTGATAGGGCTTTAAGTGTTTGCCGCTCTTTACAGCGATACCGCCAATTAGCGCAATCCCAAGCAAAATAAGCGCGACTTGGCGGAAGCGAATTCCGCCAAGAAACAATCCACAAATGAGGATAGGCAGATAGGTAAGAGCAGTTCCAAGGTCCGGTTGCTTCAGCACCAGGGCCATCGGAATACATACCAGCGCGAAGGCCTTGGCGATGTCCGTCCAGGTAAGCTCTTTCCCCACAAGGCCCCAGAAGAAGCGAGCGACCGAGATGATGAGTATCAGTTTGACCCACTCGGAAGGCTGAAAGTGAAAGCCATGGCCAAGGTTTATCCACCGCTTTCCACCCAAAACCTTAGTGCCGACCGCCAGGACCGCAACGAGCGAGAGGATGCTGATCCCATAGGCCCAATGGGAAATGTCGATGAGGCGATGGTAATCAATCAGCGAGATGAGAAACATCAAGACGAGCCCAACAGCCAGAAATCCGATCTGCTTATGGTCGAAGCCATGGAACTTTGTGTGGAGGGTTGCTGACTTGATCTCCAGAACGGAGATCAGCGAGAGCAGAAGAACGAAGCCCAAAAGGACCCAGTCGAAGTCGCGATAAGAGGAGAGTCGTACCATGGATGCTGGATTATTCCGCAGTAGGAGTTGGCACTTTTGAGTTCGAAGAGGTGGCCGGGTTGGTCTGTGGTTTGGGTGTGTCGGCGATGTGGATGTTGTTATCTCGCTTGCGTTGTTTGGTAACAAAGGCGTTGATAACTTGAGCGGCCAGCTTGGCGGAGTTGTTGCCCCAGTACCCGTGCTCCCAGAGGACGGCTACGACGATGTCAGGATTGCGGCGGGGAGTCATTCCAACGAACCAGGCATTAGGAATTGTGCTCTTGTTTGTACTGTTTTTTTCGCGGCCGCCGACGACGTCGGCGGTACCGGTTTTGCCCGCGAAATCGACGCCATCGAGGTGCGCGATGTATGCGGTGCCGATGGGGCTGCTCGTGACGTTGGCCATGGCGTCAGTGATGATCTGCCAATTCTCCGCGGTCAGGGGAATGGTGGCCTCGCCAGAGCCGGGGTAGGACTCGTGGATGGCCTCAAGCATCTGGGGCGGGACTTCGTCGGAGAAAACGACGTGCGGCCGACGAAGAACTCCACCGGAGGCGATGCCGCTCAGCGCGCGCGCAAGTTGGATGGGCGTCGCAGTAACGGCGCCTTGGCCGATGCCGACAGAGATAGTCTCGCCTGCGTACCATTTCTCATGTTGGGTCTTGAGCTTCCAAAGCGTAGACGGCATATTCCCGGAGACCTCATCTGGCAGGTCGATGCCCGTCTTCTGGCCGAGGCCGAGTGACGTGGCATATTTTGCAATGGTGTCGATGCCGAGGCGATTGGCGAGTGTGTAATAGAAGGTGTCGCAGGAGAACGGGATGGCGTTGTTGATGTCGACCATACCGTGATGCCTGTCACAACTGAAGAAGTGCCCGTAGAAAGTCGCCCCTCCGTTGCACGCGACATGCATGGTCTGGGCAATATTCTCCTGAAGCCCCGCAACTGACATGACGATCTTGAAGGTGCTCCCCGGAGCAAGCTGGGCTTGAATTGTCTTATTCAGCAACGGATGGTCGGGGTTATTGAGTATCTCATTCCAGTAATTTTTCGTGAGGCGAACAGCAAACTGGTTGGGGTCGAAAGTTGGACGCGACGCCATTGCCAAAATCTCACCGGTATGAGGATCCATGGCGACAATCGCGCCTATTTTGCCTTCGAGAACCTTCTCGGCAGCCATCTGGATATCAAGGTCAATCGTCAAACGCAGATCTTTTCCCGGAATGGCTTGCTCCTGACCAAGACGCCCGAGCTCTTTGCCATGGCTGTTCACAATCACGTCACGGCTGCCGTCGGTGCCACGAAGCAGTGCATCGTAGGTAGCCTCGACCCCTGACCGGCCAACAACGTCACCGGGAGAGTAGAGAGAGTACCGATCATCATTGGCCAGCATCTGCTCCGAGACCTCGCCAACGTAGCCGATTAGGTGAGCAGCAAAACCATCAGGCGGATACAATCGACGCTGTTCGTCCAGTGTCTCAAGTTCAGGCAACTCATCACGGTGCGCAGCGATAAAAGCCTGTTCATCAGGAGTGATGTCCTGCTTCAGTGGAATCGGCTGATAGTTGGGAGCGATCTGATAACGGCGCAGCGTAGCCTGAATCTGATCCAGAGGAATATGCAGCCCCTGCGAGATGAGCGGCAGGTCCGCATTAAGATCCTTGACCTGCTCACGCAACAGATAGCAGGTAACCGAGGGATAATTATCGACTAGCAGCCGTCCCTCCCGGTCGAAGATCTTGCCTCGCGGCGCAAGAATCGGAACCTTCCGGATGCGGTTTGCCTCGGCAAGCGAACGAAAGTTCTCCGCGTTCAGAACCTGAAGACGCCACAACCCTGTGATCAGTACGGCGAGAATCAGTGCGACAAGGTACTGGACAGCATGGAGCTTGGCCGTCGGCAATTTCTCAGCTCTGCCGATCGGCCCCATGTTCTGCGCTTCGGGTTGGTGCGTCGCTTCCATCTTGTATCAGTCTATGACCGCTAATGCCGGTCTGTTTTGCAAAGGTTGTGTATCAAGGTTGTTCGTTAGACGATTGAGGTCGAAGTTTTACTCGGTCCGCTTCGTGTTATCGAGCAGGAAGAAAATAGGGAGCGCCACGGCCGTATTGACCGCAGCGCGCAGCAGTTCATGAAACCACTGAAGGTGAAAGTCGGAGTGGCCAAGAAGTCGGCGGTTGATCAGGAAAAGAAGAACGCTGTTAAGAAGAAAGAAGCCAAAATTCATGATAACGCGGGTGGTTAGGTTCTCGACATCAATCTGAATACCGATGCTCGCGGCAATATAGCCGATAACCGACTTAGCCATGCCATTGACCCCGATGGGCTGATTGGTCAGCGCGTCTTGAAGCAGTCCGATCGAAGCCCCCGTCAGGGTTCCCGCGACGGGGTTTCGGCGCGATACCGCGAAGAAAACAGTGACGATAAGCGGAAGATCCAGGATAGCGAGCCGTGGAAATGGCCTCGGCAGCAGCGCCTGCAGCAGGATCGCCACAAGGGGAACCAGCACCGTCACGGCTGGGTGGAAGCTGTGTTGCTCGAGTTCTCGGCGCGATGTATAGCTGCGGGTGGCCATGAAGGAGATTCGTATTTTTCTAATTTCTTTCTCTTGAAACGTGTTTCAGAGACTCAAGGTTGAGGGTTCGGGGTTTCGGTCGGCGATGGCTGCCGAGGATTAGTTGATTCCTGTTGCGGGGTAGTTTGAGGCTGCGTTGTTGAGGGCGCCGCCGGAGCGACAGGTTTTACCGGACTATTCCTCTCAGGTGCACCGGGCTTTAAGTCTGCTGCTGGAGGAGTTGCGCCTTGGGTGTAGCGGTCCGTATGAACTGTCGGCAGTGGCTTCGGAACAACTCCACCGGGGTTGGCAGGGGCCGCGCCAGCCGTTGCGGTGGGTGTCGCTAGGTCGTCAGTGTCGTGAAGGCTGGGGAGACGATCGGCAACAATCTGCGCGGCGGACTTAGCAGCTGCCTCGGCGGCTCGCTGGTCCGCAAGCTGTTTGGCTTGGGTCTCGGCGGTGGCAACCCCAACGGCCAAATCGTGCTGAGCTTCGCGGGGCAACATGGCCTGTGTGCCCGTAATAACAAGCACCTCTTCCAGTCGGTTTAGGTTAGCGGCAGGACGGAGCTGGATAAGCGTATATGGCTGGTGGTCGGGGTCAAGTTTAATGGACTCGATCGTGCCGACAGGAAGGCCGCGCGGATAAACCTGGTCGCCACCGGAGGTCAAGACCTGCTCGCCCGGCTTGATCCGCGAGTCAGGGGTAAGGTTATTTATCACAATCTGCCCCGAGGAGCTCCCGCGGAGGATTCCCCGAATTCGAGTTGTGGCAAGGAGCACCCCAGCACCGGAGGTCTGGTCATTAATCAGCAGCACCTGAGACGTATGTGGAAAGACATCGCGCAGTTTGCCGATAATGCCGTCCGGCGTGATAACGGCCTGATCGGACTTGAGACCGTCCTTCGCTCCCTTATCGATGTAAAGCACGCGGGAAAGGTCATTGCCGCTGGTGCCGATCACCTGGGCCGCTACAGTAGCGGCCACGTAGTGTTGCTGGAAGTCCAGTAGGGCCTGAAGCCGATGGCCCTGGATGGCATCTTCAGAGAGTGCAGCCTGTTCCAGGCGAAGGCGGGCAATCTGCTGCTGGAGATCGCTGTTTTGCTGCCGGGTATTGCGGAGGTCGATGTAATTGGACCAAGCGTGGCGTACGTTATAGCCGAAGCCATGAAACAACCGTTCAAGCGGGGTT
Source organism: uncultured Acidobacteriaceae bacterium (assembly GCA_963746625.1). Lineage (GTDB taxonomy): Bacteria > Acidobacteriota > Terriglobia > Terriglobales > Acidobacteriaceae > Edaphobacter. The sequence continues at coordinate 321,102 of CAVVBT010000008.1, read as the reverse complement.
ACGGTCGAGACCGCCCAGTAGCGGATGAGGGTAACACTTTCGCCATCGGGCGCACCGGCTTCAACCGGGCGGCGCACCTGGACAGCAAGGCCAATCGTCTGGGCAAGCAGGATCGCCACCAACACCAAGACATTCTTGAAACGTGAGAAGAAGGATTCCATTCGCTAAATACAATTATCCGCGAATTGGCGCGTGGGCGGAGGTGGCGGGGTGGATGCGGATACCAACTTTTCTCCGGTGCACGCCAGCCTTTCGAAGCGAGTTTTGAGCCGTGGGCATTCTTTCATGAGACCCTGGACCTGATTCTCGGCGGTGACAAGGGTACGGTCGGCCTTTCTGTTGATATTGCTGGCGATTGCTCTGCAACAGAGCTCGGTGCGGCCCGCGGATAGACTCCGGGAGCGTCGTTGCAGAAGAATAGCCCTCTAAACTGCTGCGGGCGAGTTGAAAAAAGCCCGATCGATGCCGTGAGTGGATATTTCTAACCTCGGTTTAGATATGAGCTACAGCCCAAAGGCAGCAAATGGCCGGACACTCGATATTCGATAACGTATTCGCCAATTCCTCGTCTGTCGTGCCCTTGTCGAGACCGGAACTACCCTTATCCAGTCCTACCCGACGCTGCTCGCCTTGGTGAAGTCAAAGCAGTCTGAGTGCAACTTAGAAAACAGAGATCGATCCAATGGCAAAATAGCAAGAACAAGTCGCCATCGACCCCAACTGAACGACCACAAGATGAGAACCCACCGCAACGGCGCATAATAAAGGGAATGGCCTTTCGCTCCGGTTTCGTCTCCATCATCGGTCGCCCAAACGCGGGTAAGTCCACGTTGCTGAACGCGCTGCTCGGGCAGAAACTCGCCATCGTCACCCATAAGCCGCAAACCACGCGCACTCGCATCCATGGCGTGCTTGAGGTTCCTCTGAAGAAGAAAGCCGAGGGCGAACCCGGACATCCCGCAGCACAGGTTGTGCTGGTGGACACGCCGGGAATCCACAAACCCGACACACAACTCGACAGGCGCATGATGCAGGAGGTGCATGACGCGTTGGAGTCGCGCGACGCGGTTCTCTTTCTAGTAGATGCCACCCACCGTCTGCACCAGAGCGATGAAGGGAAGAAGTTCACTGCTTCACGTCGAGCAATGTCCGTCGCTGAGGATGATTTCGCGCTATCGCTCATTAAGAAATTGGAATGTCCTGTAATCCTTGTGATTAACAAGATGGATGCCGTTGCAAAGAGAGATCTACTGCCGCTGATCGCTCACTGGTCAAAGCTGCACCCGTTCGCGGATGTGATTCCGATCTCGGCGCGGAAGAAAGAAGGGCTCGAGTTGCTTCTGGATAAGGTTGTCGGCCAGCTCAAGGAAGGCCAACGTTACTTTCCAAAGCACCAGCTCACAGATCAGCCGGAGCGCTTTCTGGTCGCCGAGCTGATTCGCGAAAAGATTCTGTTATTAACCGGCGAAGAGGTTCCTTATGCAACGGCAGTAGTGATCGAGAGATACGAAGAACCGGCTTCGATGAAGAAATTGAAGGACGGTAGATTGCCGGTGACGAAGATCTCGGCGGCCATTTACTGTGAGCGGACAGGACAGAAGGCAATCCTCATCGGCAAGCAGGGCGAAATGCTGAAACGGATTGGTACGGCAGCCCGCAAGGACATCGAATCGCTGCTTGGTACCCGTGTATTTCTTGAACTGTTCGTGAAGGTCCAAGAAGAATGGCGTTCCAGCCGTGGGTTCGTCGAAGAGCTGGACTGGCGAAGGCAACTCGAACAGATCGCGGAGAAGCAGGCCGCTGAAGAGTAGATTCGATGCAACTCCCTCTTTGACCTAACCCACAACGACGGAGATCAAATTTTGAGCCAGCAGACATCGATGGGTAGCAGTAAGCAGGTCGAGCCTCAAACAACAGCTATCGCGGAATTGGAGCGGCGGAGCAAATGGAAGATACGCTGGATCGCGGCTGTGCTCGCCACGCTGACCATGCTCGTTGTGTGGAAGATGGCCAGCGCTCACCCCTACATCGATCCTGATTCGCCACAGTATCAAGCCCTGGCGGATGGAAAACCGACGATGAAACCGTTCGCCTTCAGGGTTCTTGATCCTGCCGCCGCGCGACTATTTGCCGATCTCACAGGCAGGCCCACAGCTCAAGGATTTCGGATCGTGGCACTGGTGAGTGGCTGGGCACTCCTATATGGAGTACTCTCCTCGGCATTGGAACAAGGGCAAGACAGATGGCTCGTCCCTCTCCTTATCCTTCTTCCCTTCTGGGTGAGGAATTTCTCAAACTATTTTTTGCCCGATCTGCTTCACGCTGCCCTGTGTATGGGATATCTGGCGCTCCTTCACAGACGCCGCTGGGGTTGGGCCTCTGCGATGCTGGCCCTCATGTTCCTGGCGCGGGAATCGACCATTCTGCTCGCTGCGATTGCCGTGCTGACCCTATGGTGGCTTGCGGCAAGAAGGGCGGCGCTTCTCCAGTTAGCGGGAACGGCCGTGGGCATCGCTGCATCGAAAATTGTCGCACGGCATGCCTACGCCAACCGGCACAACATCAACGACACCCTTTATCTGATCGGGAAAATTCCATGGAACCTCTCGAGGAACGTATTCGGCCTAACGCTATGGACGAACACCTTGCGGCCCGTAACTCCAATCCGCGTTTGGAATCTTCCGCACTGGATTCCGATGGGAGGCATTCACCAGATAGGTTACGGCGCGTATGACTGGTCCTATCAGATCTCCACAGCCGTCCAGCTCCTGACGGCGTTTGGCCTCGGAAGCTGCATCGCTGTCTTTCTGGTCTGGCGCACTCCTCTCCGCAAATTGCTCCCAGCGGAAAAACCCTGGCTCTGTGTCGCTGGGATTTATGGCGCCGTTATGTTCTTACTCGCACCAGTGCTCGGATCAGCAAAGACAAGGCTCTTCGATTACGGTTGGCCGCTGTTTCTTCTCTACCTCCCGGCAATCATCCCGCATATCTGGCGCAATTGGCCGATCTGGGTTGTCTCCGTGCTGGCCTCGCTTCATCTGGTCGCCGCGTGGACGGAGAGGGTCCATACGACACTGTTTCACTTCGATATCATCCGCACCTTCGCAATCCTGATCGGATGCAATCTCGTAGCCGCGTTCCTCTTGGCGCGGATGACTTCGAGCCAAAACAAACAACCGACCTGCGCATAAACCCTCATTCTTTGATGCTGACGCCAAGAGCCTTCATCTTCCGGTAGAGATGACTACGCTCGAGGCCGAGACCTTCAGCCGCGCGGCTGACGTTCCCATGAAATTCATCAAGCTTCTTGAGGATATAGTCGCGCTCATACGCCTCACGAGCCTCCAAGAGAGAGGTGAACTCCTCCCCGCGCACATTGCCCTTGGTAGCATCACGGCCAGAGTCGCGATACACCAGCATCGGCAGATGCCTGCGCTCGATACGCTGCGTCTTCGGATTGAGAATCAGAACCCGCTCAATCAGATTACGAAGCTCCCGAACATTTCCCGGCCAGTGGTATTGCTTGAGAGCAGCAAGAGCATCCTCGGTCAACTCAACATGCGGCCGGCCATACTCGGCGCCAAACTGCTGCAGAAACTCCTTTACGAGCAGAGGAATATCTTCCTTCCGGTCGCGAAGCGGCGGAACAAAAAACGGGATGACATTCAGCCGGTAAAAAAGATCTTCGCGAAAATTTCCCCGCGCAATCTCTTCTCCAAGATCTTTGTTGGTCGCAGCGATCACCCGCACATCAACATGCACCGGGTGCGACGCTCCCACAGGCAAAAAGCGCTGTTCATCCAGGGCGCGCAACACCTTCGCCTGTGTCTTCAGGCTCATATCTCCAACCTCGTCGAGAAAGAGAGTCCCTCCATCAGCGCGCTCGAAAGTCCCCCGCTTCTCCGTCGGCCCTCCTGGAATTGCCCCATGGCGATAGCCAAACAGTTCACTCTCGATATAGTCCTCAGGAATCGCAGCGCAATTCAGTTCGACAAACGGCCGATCCTTCCGAAGACTCTCGGCATGCATAGTTCGGCCAATAAGCTCTTTGCCCGTCCCCGACTCGCCAAAGATCAAAACCCGTCCATTCGTCGGAGCCATCAATCGAATCTGCTGCCGAAGCGCCTTCATCGGAACCGAGTTCCCCGTCACCGTTCCGCGAGTCAGTTGCCGAGCGAACTCCTGATTATCCTCCCTCATCTGCCGCGCCTTCATCGCATTTTTCAGGACGATCAACGTCCGGTCGAGCGAAAGCGGTTTCTCCAGAAAGTCATACGCTCCAAGCTTCGTCGCACGTACAGCCGCTTCAATCGTCCCGTGCCCGCTGATAATAATCACCTCAGGCACATTCGAAGCCTCCATCTGTCGGATTTCGTTCAAAGTGTCGAGCCCGTCACGGTCGGGCAGCCAGATATCAAGCAGCACGACATCATAAGCAGCGTCACGAAGCAGTTCTAGCGCCTCCGCCGCCGTAGCCGCCGTCGTCACCAGATAATCCTCCTCGCGAAGAATGCTCTCCAGCGAGTCGCGAATCTCAGCTTCGTCGTCCACGATAAGCACGTGATTCATTTAGGCCCTCGCGCAATAGACGATGCCAGGCTGTCCTCAGGCTCCGAAACATCGGCCGCCGCAGAAGCAGCTGTCTTCTCGACAATAGGTGTTGCCTCGGGGTCGCTGTCCACCAGAGATGCAGGGCGCAGCTCAACAATAAATCTCGCGCCCGCGGGCTCGTTTTTCTCCGCGCGGATCGTCCCTTGATGTTCCTGAATAATCTTCGCGGCAATAGCCAGCCCGAGACCGGTCCCTCGTTGCTTCGTCGAGAAGTACGGCAAGAAAAGACGTTCGCGCATCTCGTCCGTAAGACCGGACCCGGTATCCACAATCGCCAGTTCCACCGAGCCGCTCTCCAGAAGACTCGTCGAAATCAGTAGCTCACGAAACAGGCTCTGCTGCATGGCCTCAGCAGCGTTATCGATCAGATTTCCCAGCGCGCGCTTGAGAGCCTCAGGATCTGCCATCACCAGCGGAAGATCGGGAGCAAGCTTTCGCACAATCCGAATCGACTGCATACGACCTGCAAACAGCGCGAGCGAATTTTCAACGATCGTGTTCAGGTCCGCCGGCTTTGGCCGGGCCGTCGGAAACTCCGCGAGCGCCGCAAACTGGTCGACAAGCGAGCGCATACTCTCGACCGAAGAAGTAATCACTTCGCTGCAACGGCGAATTACTGCGACAGACGGCGGTTCCGGCGAAGGTTGTACCGAAGAAGCAATCGCTTGACTGAGCCGGTCAATGTGGCGGCGAATCTGTTCTGCGCTCAGACTGATCGGCGTCAACGGATTCTTGATCTCGTGGGCCACCCGGCGCGCAACTTCCTTCCACGCAGATTGCTTTTGCGCGCGAAGCAGTTCTGTCGCGTTCTCCAGCACCAGCACGTAGCCCTGATGGTCGCGCCGAAGGCGCTCAGTCGAGTTTGGAATCTCAAGCAGAGCCACCGTCGCCAGCAGGTTCATCGTTCCGCCGTTGGCTGCGCGCAACGGCGCAGCCATCTCGATCTCTCCCGAAGCCGAGCCCATCCGATGGCTGCGCTTGATCAGCCGATCGAGCACCTCGGACACTTCCGCAGGAAAAACTTCCTCCATGACCAGGCCGAGAAACGGCCGCTGGCCCCCGGGGTCCATCATCTCGCTCAGTGCACGATTGGCGAGGACAATGCGGCGTTCCGCGTCGAGCGTAGCCACTCCGTTGGGGATCGTCTCCAGCATCGTCTCAAGTTCGCCGCGCCGTGCTTCAAGCGCAGCGTTCGCAGCGCTCAATTGCACGGTAGAGTGCTCCACCGCGCGTCGGCTGCCCTCAAGATCGGCGGCCATGTGGTTGAAGCTGCGAACCAACTCGCCAAGCTCTTCCGTTGCGCTCTCCTGCACGCGATGTGCGTAGTCACCGGATGCAATCGCCTCCATGGCGTCGGCCAGCGCCTCCACCGGTTTTGTCACCTGCTTCGAAAGATGCAGCGCGAGCCAGCACGAGGCAAACAGTGCCAGGCTCGTCATCATTAAAAGCAGCAGCATATAAAGGTCTCTGATCTGCCGGCGTTCGCTGTAAAGAACCCAATAGGCGTCAGCGTTCTTGCGCAGATTCGCCATCGTCGCGGCCATTCCAAAAGGCATTGGCAGGCCCACAACAACTGTGTTCCCTCCCTTTAGCGTTGTTGCTCCTAGTGCAAAGTCCGTCGTGCCGATAGAAAAGACCGGCTGGTCGCTCCGCTGAGCGGTGGTAAGTATCGCCGCGTCCGTCGGATCAGTCGCAACCCGAGCCGCGGCGTCATCAACATCATCCGCCGCATTCTGATCAGGCAGCCAGGACTTCACCTCGGCAGTAGCGCCTGCGCGTTGAGGCATTTGGAATGACGCCACCACCCGCCCGTCGTGATAGACAACAGCGAAACCATTCTGCAGCGTGATCTGGTGCTGCTTCAAAACCTGATAAATCGTTTCGCGATACTGACGTGAGATGGAAGGCGCGGGCGCATGAACAGAGTGTGTCGAAGCATGGATCGACTGATGAGGTTGACGAGTTGCAGCCGCCGAGGTAACGGCCGTCTTATCTGGAACAGCTACCGCCGACACTTCGGGCAAGCCGGATGCGATCGAATCTGATTCAGCACGTGCATTGGAGCTGGTATATCGTGCCAGTTCCAGCGCCATGTTTGTACTGTCGTCACGCATCTCGGTCACAGGCTGCGAAAACCAACGGTCAACAGCCCGGTTAAGCAGCAGGTAGCTGAACGCAAACATCGAGGCGATCGGAACCAGGCTGACCAGCACCGCGCCCCACAGCATACGCGTCCGCAGACGCGTTCCCATCACCCTGCTGTGCTGATCGGCATAGAGCTTCAGAACGTTGCGAACAAGCAGAATCATCACCGCAACGAACAGCAAAAACGCCACAATCGACAGCCCAGTAAATATCACGACCTGCTGCGTGCTGGCAGGCGACGGCAACTGCGTGTTGAAGGCATTCAGGGTGGCAAGCGCCGCCAATAGCAGAACGGCACCCAGAGCGGCGATCCAGATCTTTCGCCGGCTTACCTCTGCTGCCATTGGTCCGCACCTCCCTAATCACCTGATTATAGGCGTTGGAGTCGCTCCTCTTTTCTAATCAACGGCACCAACGGCGCGACCCATACTGAAATCGGCGAAGCCTCATGCAGGAGCGCCAGAGAAACAAGGACTGAAAACCCGCTCTATGGCGTCGCCGCAGACCTATCTAGACGAGCTTCCCCACAGGTTGCCACTCACGTTTCTGCGCCGCGGCAACTGCGCCGTATGTCAGAACACCGTTGAAGGTGTTGACGCCTTCAGCAATACCTTTGTCTTCCTGAATCGCTGCATTCGCTCCCAGGCGAGCGATCTTCAAAACGTAGGGAAAGGTCGCGTTTGTCAGCGCAAGGGTCGAAGTGTTGGGCACAGCCGCGGGCATGTTCGTCACGCAATAGTGAACCACCCCATCGACCTCGTACGAAGGATTGGAGTGAGTTGTCGGATGCGCCGTCTCAATGCAACCACCCTGATCAATCGCAACGTCCACGATCACTGCACCCTTCTTCATCTTGCTAACCATCGCCTTCGTGACAATCTTAGGAGCCGCAGCGCCCGGAATCAGCACACCGCCGATTACCAGATCCGCCTCGCGCACAGCACGCTCGATGTTGTAGCTGTTGGAGGCGACCGTATGAATCCTTCCGCCGAAAATATCGTCGAGTTCGCGCAGGCGATTAAGGTTGAGGTCGATGAGCGTCACATTCGCGCCCATTCCCAACGCGATCTTTGCAGCGTTCGTCCCAACAACACCCCCGCCGATGATGCAAACATTGCCGGGTGGGACCCCGGGAACTCCGCCCAGCAGCACTCCGCGGCCTCCGTGTTCGTTTTCCAGGTAGGCAGCCCCCACCTGAACGCTCATCCGGCCGGCAACCTCACTCATAGGAGTGAGCAGCGGCAAGGCTCCCGTCCGATCCCGAACTGTCTCGTAAGCGATACCTGTAACCTTTGCGGCAAGCAGCGCATCCGTCAGGGCAGTCAGCGGCGCAAGATGAAGATACGTAAACAGAACGAGATCTTCGCGGAAGTGCTTGTACTCCTTCTCGACCGGCTCTTTGACTTTGACGACCATTTCGGCAAGCCGCCAGACGTCATGGGCCGAAGCGACGATCTCAGCGCCCGCGTTCTGATACTCGTCGTCGGGCATCGCGGAAAGCGCGCCTGCATTGCGCTCGACGAGCACCTTATGTCCCGCCTCAACCAGGGCTTTGACGCCCGCCGGGGTTACGCCTACGCGGGTCTCGTGGTCCTTCACTTCCTTAGGCACGCCAATAATCATTCTTTATCTCCGTAGAACTGGTGCAGCTTTCGATTGTATCCATTTGCGGTCATAGGGAACCGTGCCGGCGCTGCGGGAGATCGGGCCAGATGCCACAAAGGAGTGACTTACTGATTCGATAAGAGCCTGAATGATCACTTGCGAAAGAGATACACTAATGGGAGTCTCTTTTCAGGAAATACAGTAAATACCTATGTCTTCGAACAGTTTTCAGCTGCGTTACTCCCGCATTCACAATATGCGGTCACTCTTCAGTCTTTTTTCAAGCGACCTTGCCATCGACCTGGGCACGGCCAATACGCTTGTGTTCGCGCATGGGAAGGGCATCATTGTCAATGAACCCTCCATTATTGCGGTAAACAAGATCACCAACGAGGTTGAGGCCGTCGGCAAGGAGGCCAAGGACATGCTTGGCCGCACGCCGGGCAACATCGTCGCAATCAAACCCATGAAAGACGGCGTCATCGCCGACTTCCGTCACACCGAGAAGATGCTGAATTACTTCATCCAGAAGGCACACAATCGGAAGATGATGGTGCATCCCCGCATCGTGATCGGTGTCCCCTCTGAGATTACCCAGGTGGAAAAGCGCGCCGTCATGGACTCGGCATACAGGGCCAAAGCCTCCGAGGTTCACCTCGTCGAGCAGGCCATGGTGGCCGCAATCGGCGCCGGACTTCCCATTACGGAACCGGGCGGCAACATGGTGGTGGATATCGGCGGTGGAACAACCGACATTGCCGTCATCTCGCTGGCAGGCATCGTTTACTCCCGCTCCGTCCGCATGGCCGGAAACCAGATGGACGAGGCGGTGATGACCTACCTCAAGCGCAAGTACAACCTTCTGGTTGGGGAGCGCACTGCCGAACAGATCAAAATCTCGCTCGGTTCCGCTTACCCGCTCGACAAGCCGATCACAATGGAAGTCAAAGGCCGCAACCTCATTGAGGGTGTGCCGAAGACCATCACGATTGAAGACTCCGAAATCCGCGAAGCTCTTTCCGAGTGCATCGCCACCATCATCAACGCCATCCGCGTCGCCCTCGAACGCACCCCGCCAGAGCTCTCCGCCGATATCTCTGATCGTGGCATCGTCCTCACCGGCGGCGGTGCGCTTATCAAGAATCTCGACAAGCGGATTCGGGAAGAGACTGGTTTGCCGGTTTCGATTGCCGACGATCCGCTCGCATCAGTTGTGCTCGGAACCGGTAAGATGCTCTCCGACTTCAAGCTGCTGCGGAAGATCTCGATCGACTGAGGGGTACCCCCCCCTCCCCATTACCCGCGCGTAACTCTCCTGTATTCATAGGCTTACGCGATGGGATGGTCTGCAAAATAGTCATAACAAAGGGGTTGCGTCTAAATTCGCCTATATCAACAAGTTAGCCCCGGAGGGTGTCCGGGGCTTTCCTTTTCTCTGATTTGTCTGATCTACAAGTTAAGTATATCCGTTTGAGCGTAACTAAAATGCCACTTGAATGTCTCTGATTCGGATAGGGTTAGGTCGTTTTTGGGCTTGACAAGCGATTCTTGGGCGGAAAATAGCAAAAGAAAAATGATGGCAGCCGCAAAGCCAATGGAATTAGTGGCTTGCCTGGGACGCCCATTCCTCGGCCGTCTCCACGTCAGGGATGTCTCCCATGGAATGCGAATTCATTTTTTGTCCTGAGAGCAGCTGTTTCATCCGCTTCCGGCACGGGTAAATATCCCCTCACGTGCTGTATCGGGTCTAACAATGTTTCGCGGCAAGGAGGCACTGGGCTTCCCCGCCACGAAGCAGAGTATTCCTACAGCGCAGTCTTTGCGGCGAGAACGCCGTTGAAGCTGTTGCGGTACTGCAGGAAGACGAGCACCCACAGCACGCAGGCGACGAGCGCGGGAGCAATACCCGGCGACAGCGTGAGGTGGAAGGCAAGGATGTTGTACAGCTCCGCCGCAAGCACCGTGAGGGCGAGCGGCACAAAGAGGCCTGAAAGCAACAGCAGCCCGCCAATCAACTGCGCGGCGAAGAAGAATGCGGCAAAATGCGACGCGCTGATGGCGACAAAGAACTGTATCGCAAGCGGATTCGCCGGCGGCGGCTGGTGGATGAAGTTGAGAAATCCGTTCAGGCCAAAGACGCTAAACATCAGTCCCAGCAGATAGCGCGCAATGATAGAGACAATCTTCATGTGCCGTCTCCCTTAGATCGCCTGCGCGTGGGTTTGCACGACCTGAAGGTGGGGCGCGAGAAACGCGTCGCGATCCTGGCCGTAGTTGAGTGCCGCAGTTCCGCCTGTCGTGAGGAAGGTCGCATCCGTGACGCCGAGGAAGGTAAACACGGACCGCAGATACGGTTCGACAAAGTTGAACGAGGCCATCTGCGTCTGGGCATCGTAGATGCCGCCGGTCGCAATGATGAACGTCGCCTTCTTGCCAACGAGCAGCCCCTTGGGCACTCCATCAGCATAGGAAAAGGTCTTGCCGACGCGCGAGATCTGGTCGATCCAAAGCTTGAGCACCGAGGGCACACCGAAGTTGTGCATGGGCACGCCGAAGACGTACTCATCGGCCTGGTCGAGTTCGGCGAGGAGGGCGTCGGAGAGCGAAAGGAGCTCATTCTGCTGTGGAGTGCGCGCCTCTTCGGGCGTATAGACGGCGCCTACCCAGTCGGCGTTGATGGGGGGAATCGGGGTTGAGTAGAGGTCGCGGTTTATGACCGTTCCTTTGGGGTGGGTCGACTTCCATTGAGTGACGAACGCGTCGGTAAGCTCGCGCGAGACGGATCGCCCATAGAGCGGGCTCGAGTCGATGTGAAGTAGTTTGGGCATGTGAAGAATCTCCTATGCGACAATTGATGTTTAATCGACATTTGTCGATTCAAATAAATCTACAAATGTCGCTTATACATCTAATGGTGTGAGGGGTTATGCTTTGAGTGCAATGGCAGAGACACTCCAACTCGGCGGCACGGTGGAAACCACGGACCCCCGGGTCCTCCGCAGCCGTCAGATGTTGATGGAGGCGTTACTTAGATTATTGAACCGCAAGGAGTTCGACGACATCTCCATCCAGGAGATTGCCGATGAAGCCACATTGAACCGGGCAACTTTTTACCTTCATTACCCGGATAAGAATGCCCTGCTGCAGGCCATGACAGCAGCCCGATTCCGCGACCTGATCGCGCGACGCGGCATTTCCTTTACGGACTGCGATGGGGCGCTGCGGGCTATTGCGCTCGGCGTCTGCGATTATCTCGCCGAGACTGCAGGCTGCCCTTCCCAATTGGTCAAGATGCCGCTTGAAGGTTCCATCATTCCGGTCGTGGAAGGCATGTTCCAGGACGGCGCCGAGAAACACGCGATGGCACCTGGCACCGATCCAAACCTGCTTGCAACCACGGCGGCCTGGGCGATTTTCGGGGCCGCGCGAAGGTGGCATCAGACTCCCGACCGCATTCCCGCTGAGGAAATGGCTGCCAGGATTGAAGCGATGGTGAAGCCGATCTTCCTTACCGCTTCCTTGTAGGTTCGCGTGAGTTATCTAACGAACCTCTATGAAACGCACCCTCCTCGAGGGCTGCGCTGTTGAGTAACCACAAGTCAGTTGGATTTAGATGTTGGCGGGTACTTCGACTTCCTGCCGCTTCAGGCGTGCCTGGTTGGATTGGATAACTGCGAGTGCGGAGCCGAAGCCTACGTGCTCATCGGCGATGGGTCTTGTGCCGGTGCGGACGCAGTAGACGAAGGCTCGCGTGGCGGCGGTGGTGGGGTCTTCGGCGGTGGTGACCTGGACTGGTTTACCGGGACCGCGGTAAGGCATCTCGCCCGATGGAGAGTAGGAGGCGCTGGTGACGACGGCTTTGCCGTCTTTGGCTGGTGTTTTGACGATGCGGTGGGGCTCGTAGAAGAAGGTTGCGTCTTCGAGGGTGAGGTTGAGCGAGCCTTTGGAGCCATAGAGCCAAAGCTGGTCGCCCATCTTGGCGTTGTCGGTCATGGAGGTGAAGATGAAGCGGCGTCCGCCGGAGTAGGAGAGGATGGCCTGAACGTTGTCGTCGGTCTCGCGGCCGTCGTGGTATGTGCAGATGGAGCCTGATGCAAGGGCTGCGGTCGGAGTGGAGCCGAAGACCCAGTTGGCGATGTCCATGTGGTGGGAGCCGAGTTCGGCGAGAAGACCGAGAGACCACTGATTGTAGAGACGCCAGTTGATGAGGCGCTCGAGAGAGGGATCGGGGACGGGGCGGCGCCAGTTGTTGTTGCGGTTCCAGTAGGCCATGATGTGGGTGACGTCGCCGATTTCGCCTTGCTGGACGCGGGCTACGGCGGCGCGAATCCACGGGGAGTAGCGGTACTGGTGGCCGACCTGAAAGATGCGTTTGTGGGCGGTGGTGGCATTGACGATCTTTTTGGCGTCGTCGATGGTGTAGGCCATGGTCTTTTCGCCGTAGACGTGATGACCGGATTCGAGTGCCGGGAGGACGTGCTGGGCGTGAAGGCCGAGCGGGGTGGCGACGACGACGGCGTCGAGGTCTTTGCGGTCGAGCAGGGCGCGGTAGTCGGCGTGGGAGGCTACCTGGTATCCGCAGGTTTGGTTCAGCTCGGCGAAGCGCTGCTGGATAGACGTCAGCTGCAGCGACGATTTTTACTCCGGGAACGCGAAGGAAGCTGCGAACGAGCTCCTGCCCGCGGCTGCCCGGCCCTATGATGCCGATACGAAAGGGAGAAGTGTCGGTGGCGCGCGCGATCTGACGCGTGGCTTCGGTATCGACGCTGGAGGATTGGCCGGGTGCGGATTCGGTGTCGGCGGTCAACGATTGGCCGAGCGCGGATTCGGTGGCTAGAGCGGATGCTGTGGCGACGGCTGCACCGAGGCCACGGACAAAAAGACGGCGATCAATCATTGTGGAGTGGTTCCTTTTGAGGCGGGAGTTTCTCTGCAGGGGGTGTCCTTCCAGTTTATTGAAACGCAGGGCGGTTGGGAGGTTTTTCGGCTGAAAATAAGGGCTTGCGTTTCGGGCCGGGAGGCCAGGACGCGGCGAGATGCGGAGGGGTCGAGGACGAAGACGACGGTGGAGAGGGCGTCGCTGTCGGTGGCGCTGGGGTCGATGACGGTGGTTTGCAGCATACCTTCGACGGGGCGCATCGAGCGGGGATCGAAGATGTGGCAGTAGCGGTGGCCGTTTTTGATGAAGAATTTTTCGGTGCAAGCGCCAGTGGACAATGAAGTGTCTTTTAGCAGAATGGAGGTTGCGGTTTTGCCGGGGACTCGGGGATCGGGAATATCTACGGGCCAGCCTGCGGTTCCGGGAGGGGTTCCGATAGCGTAGAGCGTGCTTCCGCCAGCGGAGATGAAGGCTGAGGTGACGCCGTGGTCGCGGAGGAGTTTGACTACCGCGTCGACGGCAAAGCCTTTGCCTATGCTGCCGGGATCGAGTTCCATCGATTGATGATTGGTGAAGGAGATGGTGCGGGTTTCGGAGTCGAGTGCAACGTGGCGCCAGCCGATTTTGTCGCGGAGTGCGTTGAGTTCGGATTGGGAGGGGATGCGGCCTTGATGGAAGAAGAATCCCCAGGCGCGAAGGAGTGGGCCGACGGTGATGTCGAATGCACCGTCTGAGAGGCGGCTCCAGTAGAAGGAGCGCTCGAGGAAGCGGAAGGTTTCGGGATCGGTGACGATGGGGGCGGAGGCGGCTTCGCGGCTGATGCGCGAGAGTTCGCTGGAGGGGCGGTAGTTGCTGAGGAGCGCTTCGAGGCGGTCGATCTCGTCGAAGGCGAGGTCCATGTCCTGTTCGGCGGTGGCCTGGTCGGGGACGTTGAGATCGATGGTGAAGATGGTGCCCATCGCCGGGTGGGTCTGGTGGAAGTGTTGCAGCGGAGGCTTTGCGGCCAAGGTTAGAGTGCAGGCTGCGGCGAGCGAGAGGATTTTGAGGGCTTTACGTGCGAGATTTTTTGGGTGTTTTATCACTGCAGCAGGGGCGAGGTTATGGGGCGGTGGACGGGATGAGGCTGACACGGATGCGGTCGATGCGACGATCGGTGCTGGCCAGGACTTCGAGGCGTAGGCCGTCTTCTTCGACGACTTCGCCGGGGAGGGGGATGTGACCGGCGATCTCGGAGACGAGGCCGCCGAGTGTGGTGGATTCGTAGTGCTCGGGGAGTCGGAGGGCGGTGGGATCGTCTCGTGTGTCGCGGGGTGCTCGGTCTTCGAGCGAGTCGTGAAGGTCGCTCCTGTTGCGGAGGTCGTTAGCGAGGAGGTCTCGGGCGCGGATGTTGCGCAGATCGTACTGCTCGGGCGAGTCGCCGGGATGGGGTTCGGCTTCGTCGCCCGAGGTGTCGGCTCCGAGGCGGCGGCCGGGGTCGAACTGGTCGGCGAAGAGGTCGCGCAGACGGGAGAGCTCGAAGGAGCCGGAGACGACGTAGGCACCGTCGGGCTCGCGGATGGGGGCGTCGTCGGCTTCGGGCTCGTCGTGCTCGTCGGCGATGTTGCCGACGATGGCTTCGAGGAGGTCCTCGATGGTGACGAGACCGGCGACGGCGCCGTACTCATCGATGACGATGCGCATGTGTTGTTTCTCGCGCTGCATCTCGCGGAGGAGCTCGGCGACTTTTTTGGTCTCGGGGACGAAGGCGGCGGGGCGTTGGATTTTTGCTACGGTGCGAGTGTTCGCGTCGGCGTCATCGATGCGAAGCAGGTCGCGGGCGAAGGCGATGCCAGTGACGTTATCGAGCGAACCGGAGTAGACGGGGACGCGGGAGAAGGCGTGTTCGTTGATCTCGGCGGTGAATTCGCGCAAGGTGAGGGAGTCGGTGACGGCGAAGATCTCGGGGCGCGGGGTCATGACTTCGAGGACTATCTTGTCGCCGAATTCGACAGCGGAGCGGATGAGTTCGCGGTCGGATTCTTCAAGGATGCCCTCTTCTTCACCGGCCTCGAGGAGCGCGTCAACGGCTTCCGAGGGGTGGTCTTCTTCGGTGCGGTCTTCCGGTTCGGCGAGTGCGGCGATTGAGAGAAGGAGTTGGAGCGAAAGCGTGACCGGGAGGACAAGATAGAAGAGAGCCTGCAGAACGGGAAGAACGCGGGTGATCCAGAGACCCTGGGTTCGAGCGAAGAGAAGCTGGGGCACGAGGCGGTCGAAGATGAGGATGAGGAGAACGATTTCGGCAGGCGGCTCGAAGGATTTCGCCATTGCTTGGGGTGCGCGCGAGCGAGGGGATAAGGGTGGAGTGGGTGTAGAGGCGGAGGCCGGAGAGAAGAGCCAGCGTGACGAGGGTTAGCTGGCGGAGGACGGAGGCGGAGAGAGCGACGGATTCGCGGCCGAGACGGAGGCGGGGTTCGGCCAGACGCTCGAAGGAGTCGATGTTGTCCTGGTACTCGCGGGCGAGGAACTTGCCCATTTCGAAGTAGATACGGTCGACGTAGGCGGAGAGGGCGAGGACTCCGAGAAGGAGCAGGAGGGAGATGGCGTAGACGTAGGTGGCGGTCATTTGGTTTTCCGCCGGGTTAGTTTTGGTGGGTTTTTTTTCCGGGTGGTTTTTGGGGCCGAAAGGGCCGATTTACGTGTGTTTCGTGATGGTTTTTTATGGTGAAGTTGTGGTTTTTTGCTGGTAAGTTGTGGTGTTTTGGATGGTGACTTTGTGGTGCGTTCTATCAGAGTGACGGGGAGACGGAGTTCGGCGCGAAGGAGGGTCTCCCGGGCGGCCATTTCACCATGGTCGGTCTCGTGGTCGAAGCCGGCCAGATGGAGGAGACCGTGGAGGAGGAGGATTTTGACCTCGGCGGCGACGGGGTGGCTATATGTCGCGGCCTGGCGGGCTGCGGTTTCGAGGGAGATGGCGAGATCTCCGGCGTGCTGGTTGGCGAAGGCTGGGGGTGCGGGGAAGCTGAGGACGTCGGTGGGCTTGTTCTTGCCGCGGAAGTCGCGGTTGAGGCGGCGGAGGGTGTTGTCGGTGGTGAGAAGGACATCGACGTGGCCCTTGAGGCCGGTGGCGAGGCTCGCTCGGCGGAGGAAGGTTGCCAGGGCTCGAGCGGAGAGGTGTGGGCTCGGACGTCTCGATGGTGATCATGGCTGGGCCTGCACGGTTGTGGCCGTAGTGTACGGGGTCGGGCCTGGCGAGGAAAGTGGTCGGCCTTGAGACGATGCCCACATCTCAGAATCGAGATATGGGGCGGCCGGTTTTGCGGCGGGCACTGAAGAATGCGGTCGTCCTTCGGGCGAGGCCGATACATGAGATGCGATGTGTTGTGGGGAATCCTGCTTCTCTTTGAATGAGAGGGTACTTCTGATGGACAACGGTCTCGCTTCGCGAGATAACCCACCCTTCGCAAAAGACGCGAAGGATGGGCCACCCGGTTTTGTGGCAGGCACTGAAGAGAGCGGTCGTCCTTCGGACGAGGCCCACGTCCCAGAATCGGGACGTGGGGCACCCGATTTTGTGGCTGAGTCGAGAGAGTAAACGCGGATGTAGTCTACGAGCATTTGCTGGGGGAAGGCGGTGGTGGCGTCGGGGTTGCCGGGCCAGTTGCCGCCTACGGCGAAGTTGAGAAGGACGTAGAAGGGGTGATCGTAGACCCAGTGGGTGTCGGGCGGGAGATCGGCGGGGGTGCGCTCGACGATGAGGTGGTCGTCGAAGAAGAATTTGAGGTCGTTTGGGGACCACTCTACGGCGTAGAGGTGGAAGGCGGTGTCGACTTGTTCGTCCGGCGGGAAGGTTGAATTTGGTGGATGGGCCTTTGGAGGCGCTGTAGCCGGGGCCGTGGATGGTGCTGTACATCGTGGTGGGGGAGCCGATGGTTTCGAGGATGTCGATCTCGCCGCATTTGGGCCAGTGGTTGGTTTCGTCATCCTCGCCGAGGAGCCAGAAGGCGGGCCAGATGCCTTTGCCGCTGGGGAGCTTGATGCGGGCTTCGAAGCGGCCATACTTTTGGGCGAAGTGGCTTGACGTGTTGATGCGGGCTGAGGTGTAGTTGCGGGCTACGCCGTCTGAGCCGATGAGGTCTTCTTTGCGGGCGGTGATGACGAGGTTGCCGTTCTGTTGCTGGATGTTGGCTGGACGGGCGGTGTAGGTTTCGAGCTCGTTGTTGCCGAAGCCTTTGCCTCCGGTGACGATGTTCCATTTGGCGGGGTCGGGCGGAGAGCCGTTGGGGGCGTTGAACTCGTCGGCCCAGGTCAGGTGCCAGGTCTGGGCTTGAGCGGATGTTGCGAAGAGGATGAGGCAGGCCTGGAGGAGGGTTCGCTTCATGTTGGAAAGCGGTCGCCCTTCGGGCGATGCCCATGTCCCAGAATCGGGACATGGGGCACCCGGCGCGGAGATGATACCTGGGGGCTCGATGGTCATCGTTGGGTGATGCGGAATCCGTTTTAGGATACCTTGGCTTGGTTTCCGCCGATAAGAGAGCATACCCCAGGGGCTGAAGCCCCCTTTTCTTGCGATGGTTGAGAGGCCCAAGGCTGAAGCCTTGGGGTACCTAGAGGCGGGACCTTTGCCTTTCAACCTTAACCGAGGCTCTCAAGATAAAGGCCCGGAGGTAAAGCCCCCTTTTTGTGCCTGACTTTTCGCAGGGCTAAAGCCATGCGCTTAATCCCAAAAACAAACAACAACGACCTCGTGGGGTTAGTTGTTGTCGCGGTAGCCGATGAGGGGTTTTTGGGTTGGGGGGATGGCGGACTCGTAGGTTTTGCCCTGGAGTTGTTTTTGGAAGTCTGCATGGGCTGCGGCTACGAGGCTCGGGGTCATGAAGAGATCGACGGCGGTTAGGGCTAGGGCTTTGGAGGCGATGACCATGCCGTCCTGGCCGATGGTTGTGCCGGCGGAGGCTGCGGCCTGCCAGGTGTGGGCGGCTACTCCGGGGACGAAGGTGGCGGCGCCGAAGCCGATGGTGGGGACGTTCCAGCTTACGTCGCCTACGTCGGTGGAGGCGGACGGGGCGTTGGGGTCGAAGGGCGCAGGGGGAGGATGACGTTGGTTTGGTCGAGGCTGAGTGCGCCTCCTGGAGGTAGGGTCTTCTGGAGGTTGGTGGCGAATTCGATTTGCGAGGCGTCCATTTTGTAGCCGCCGACTAGTTCGAGATTTTTTTGCGCGACGGGGGCGAGGGCGTCGTTGGGGATGATGTTGGCGTCGCTGCCGATGTTGCGGATTTCTACGGTGGTTTCGGTCATCATGGCGGCGCCGTTGGCGATCTTGACGATGCGGGCCCAGATGTTGTCGAGGGTTTCGTTGTAGGGATTGCGGGCCATGATTTCCAGCTCGGCGAGATCGGGGACTACGTTGGGGGCCACGCCGCCTTTGGTGATGACGTAGTGGATGCGGGTGCTGGCGGGGACGTGTTCGCGGAGGAACTCGATGCCGTTGCCCATGAGCATGACGCCGTCGAGTGCGGAGCGGCCGCGGTCGGGCGCCATGGCGGCGTGGGCGGCGACTCCGTGGAAGGTGAAGCGGGCGGAGGTGACGGCGAGTGCGCCACCGTTGTTGACGGCGTTGCGGTCGGCTGGGTGCCAGTGGAGGACGACGTCCACGTCTTTGAAGAGACCGGCGCGGACCATGTAGATTTTGCCGGAGCCGCCTTCTTCGGCGGGCGTGCCGTAGTAGCGGAGGGTGCCGGCGATGTGGTGCTCGGCCATGAAGTCTTTTGTGGCGACGGCGGCGAGAGCGGCGCCGGAGCCGAGGAGATTGTGTCCGCAGCCGTGGCCGGGGGCTCCGTTGACTACGGGCTCGCGAGTGGCGACGGCTTGCTGGGAGAGGCCGGGGAGTGCGTCGAATTCGCCGAGGATGGCGATGACAGGCTTGCCTGAGCCGTAGGAGGCTACGAAGCCGGTGGGTTCATCGGCTACTCCGGCTTGGATGGTGAAGCCGGCTTTTTTGAGCTGCTCCTGGAGGAGCGTGGAGCTTTTGTTTTCGTGGTAGCCGAGTTCGGCGTAGCCCCAGATTTCTTTGGAGACTTGTTTGTATTCGGGGGCGTTGGCGTCTACTAGTTTGATGATTTGGGTGCGGTCGGCGGGGGTGGGCTGGGCTATTGCGGGGATGGCGAGAAGGAAGACTAGGGCGGTGCGGAGGGACATGGGGGCTCCGTGGGGTGGTGGGGATTTGGGTTTTCTCTAATGTACCTTGGGTGGGCTTGGTTGGCGAAGCACAGCGTGTTCATTTGTCAAAGGGGTACGGGTCCGCGGTTGGCAGCAACTCTCTTGCATCTTTGCATCCTTTATATTTCCAAAAACAATTGAAGTTGAAGGATGTGTAACGTCGCCGGTCTTCAGCCGAGGCCTTAGGGGTCATCCACACATTGAAGCCGTAATAGGGATACCAGTCTGTGCTGTTCCAGCCTGTCTGGATCGGCACTCGTAGGTTGAGTCGGCCCCATTGTTCTTGCTCCTCGACATCTACTACGGATGGATGGAATGACCCGTCTATCCCAACGCCATACGCAGTGTTTTTCCGCACTACTATCGAGTCCTGTACAGAGAAGGAAACGGAAAAGGTTTCGCCGGAACCTCTCCACCATCGAGGAAGCCATGCATTGTCTATCCTCTTGTCCCATTCGCATTTTGAGCGGTCGCAGGCGCCGTACGGCTCGGCACGGATTTTCTTCGCCAGCCGTTCTGCGTCCTCGAAGGTCGACTGCCCCAGTCGGAGCGTCTCTAATTCGCTCAAAAGAAAATGGACACGACTCGACAGACTCAGCAAGTGACCGCCGCACAGCAAAATCAACAGGGCGAGTAGGGAGACCAGCAGTCTGGCTATCCGTCTGTTGCGCGTTGGAGATATCTGTGGAGTATCCATTTAGGATCGAGGTCGCATCGATAGATGTATCACGATCTCGTCACGTTTACGATTGGCTGCTACGGCACGGCTGAAGCCGTGCCCTTAAGCAAGACAGACCTTTTCGATGTTCGCTGATGTTGGGGTGGCTCGAGCTGTGGCGAAATGCAGGTCCTTCGACTGCGCAGCTCGCAGAGTGCGCGACCTGCTCCGCTCAGGATGACACTTTTGTTGGGTGTGCGGTCAAGAACAAGCAAATGCAAAAGCGAAATGCGGGGGTCTCTCCACTCCGCAACAGACGATGAGACTGTCTGTTGCTTCGGTCGAGATGACACGGTTGTCTATGGTCTATGGATGACAACAGCGGATTCCTCCGCTGCGCTGCGGAATGACAAGCAAAAAGTGCGCTGCGGAGTCACTAGCAAAGAAGACGACTTCCTATTGCGTCTTTGGAATTGGTTGCAGTGGCGCTGGGAGAGCTGGGTCGGTGACGGTTTCGTTGAGGGCGAGCGGGAGTTGCTGCTGGGCTTTGCCGTAGCTGTCGTAGGCGCGGACGATGCGCTGGACTAGGTGATGGCGGACTACGTCTACGTCTTCGAAGTGGCAGAAGCGGATGCCTTCTACGCCGTCGAGGACGTGGAGGGCTTCGAAGAGGCCGGATTTTTTCGGGTTGGGCAGGTCGATCTGGGTGAGGTCGCCGGTGATGACGGCCTTGGAGTTGTTGCCGAGGCGGGTGACGAACATCTTCATCTGCTCGTTGGTGGTGTTCTGGGCTTCGTCCATGATGATGAAGGCGTCGTTGAGGGTGCGGCCGCGCATGAAGGCGAGCGGGGCGACTTCGATGACGTTGGACTCGAGCATCTTGTCGACCTTGACGGGGTCGAGGAGGTCGTAGAGGGCGTCGTAGAGCGGGCGGAGATAGGGGTCGACTTTTTCCTGGAGCGAGCCGGGGAGGAAGCCGAGGCGTTCGCCGGCTTCGACGGCGGGGCGGACGAGGACGATGCGGGAGACTTTTTTGGCCATGAGGGCGGAGACGGCCATGGCTACGGCGAGGTAGGTTTTGCCGGTGCCGGCGGGGCCGAGGCCGAAGGTCATGTCGGACTGCTCGATGGCTTCGACGTACTTGCGCTGGTTGGGGGAGCGGGGCTGGACCATGCGCTTGACTCCGGCGGAGCGCTGCTTGCCGGCGTCGACGAGAGATTTGAGGGTGATGGCGGGGTCGGCGACGACGAGCTTGAGCATGCCGTGGAGTTCGCCGTTGTGGAGATTGACGCCGGATTTGCGGAGGATGTCGAAGTCGAGGAAGACCTGCTCGACGCGGGCTACATCGGAGTGGTCGCCGGTGACGTGGATGGCGTCGGAGCGGAGATCGATGGTGACGCGGAGCTTGTCTTCGAGGAGTCGCAGGTTTTCGTCGTGGGTGCCGTAGAGGGGTTCGATGCCGGGAGTGATTTCGAGGGATTTTTTGATCAAGTAGTGTGCTGACCTCCGTCAGGGGAAACAGGGTTGCTTGCCAAGGCAGACGACTTCTTATGTTGGATGTTTTGGGACGGGGTATAAGTTGCAGCGCGGGAGGTGCGCTTGAGGACTGCGGCCGGGATGGCTGTCGCAAATATGGGCACAGAGTAGAACGCGGGGAGAGTGGCGTCAAGTGGTAAGTGATGAATTTTGGAAGCTAAGTAGGGTCAGGGGTTAGGGGTCTAAAAGGCAAAAGCAGGTCCCCTTCGAGGATGACAAGCAAGAAGAGCAAGTGCAACAGTGAGGTAAAGCTTGGGGTTTTGGGTTGACCTTCGGGCTGGAAGTCCGTAGACTTAGATATTGCAGGGATTGCGGCAGGCTGTGTTTTAGCTGGCCTTGGCCTGCATCCCATTTCCCCCTTTACAAGCAGGGTTGAGAGAAGAGAGTTTATGGCAAATCATGTTTCGTCGTTGAAGCGCGCGCGTCAGACGGTTGGTAAGACTGCGGTGAACCGCTCGAACAAGAGCAAACTGCGTGGAACACTGCGGCAGTTGCGGGAGGCGATCGCCCAGGGCGATCACGCCGCTGCAACGACCCAGTACCGCGAGACCGCTTCGATTTTGGATAAGAGCGTGCAAAAGGGTGTTCTGCACAAGAACACCGCGAACCGGTACAAGAGCCGGTTGAATGCACGTGTGAAGGCGGTTGCTCCTAAGAAGGCTGCCTAAAGTTTTTGGCTGCTGCCCTTTGGGGTTGGTGGCTCTTCGGTAAATGCGGGGATTCGCTCCGCTCAGAATGACGACCCTGACGGGTAAGAGTTTTGGATTTGAAAAGACAGCTTGTCGAGGGCTGGCCGCGGGTGACCGCTGGCTGGCCCTTTTTCTATTGGGGGGTGGTTTTCTGGGTGGTCGGGGGTCTGTCTTTGTCGCTGGGTAGGGTGTAGAGGGTGGGTGCGGCCCGGTGTTCGCCGGGTGCGGGGTCGGCGGCGGATCCCGGTTCCGTGGCCGGTTGCGAGGCTGGGGTGGGCGATTTGACCTCTGGCTGCTCGGCTTCCACGGTAGTGGCGGGGGCTTCGGCGTGGGTCGTTGGAGTGGTGGTGGGTTGGGTTGAGGATTCGGTTGTGGCTGCGGTGGTCTTGGTTTCAGGTGGAAGGGCAGGTTGAACGTCGGGTTCGAGGTCGGTATCTGCGGAGTTGCTGGCGACCTGATTGCCAAAGTGGATGGGGAGGTTGGTTTCAGGCGGGGCGGAGGATTGGGCTAGTTTGAGGGCGGCCTGGTCTTTGCTGGTGAGCGCAGGGAGGGGGTAAATTTCAATGGCGTCGGCGTGGATGACGGCAAGGGAGAGGCCGTCGGGGGAGAAGGCGAAGTTCTGGCCGGCACGTTCGACGGGGGAGCAGTCGGCGCGGAGGAGCTGTTTGCCGGTGTTGGTCTGATAGACGATGACGGTCTGGGAGGTGACCTCGTCGGCGCTGATGGGCTGGTCTGGGATGGCCGAGGTGCGGAGGAGAATGCGGCTTAGGGCGAAGCGGCCGGCGGCGGGGGCGAAGCCGAGGTGCGGAGCGACGTAGTCGCCGTAGAGTCCCTGCTCCCACATCTCTTCGCCACGCATGTTGAAGCCGCCGACCTGTTGCATGGCCTGGCTATTGCGGCAGCCGAAGGCGATGAATTCGCTGTGGCTGACGAAGACAGGAGCGGGTGGACAGGAGGAGTCGAAGGGTGAGAGTTCGTCCTTTTTGCCAGCGTAGGAGTGGAAGTCGAAGGCCCATTGCCGGCGACCCTGGTCGACGATGGCGAGGTAGCCAGCGGTGGAGGCGGGGATGTCTCCTACCCGGCGGGACTTGACCACTCCGGCGAAGTTGGGCTTGACGGGACCGCCGTCGTCGGTGGGATGGAGGCGGAAGAAGTGGATGAGGACGGCGTCGGGCTCGGCGACCTGAGCCTCAGGTGGCGGGGTGGGACCGAAGAGTGGCGTTTTGGGTTTTTCTTCCGGGGATTTCCGTTTGATGGACTCGACGGTTAGGAGGTCGCCATCGGGTGAAACGATCAACGCGGCGATGCGGCGCTCCTGAGATGCGAGGAAGGGATGCTGGAGGAACGGATGACCGGTGGAGAGGTTGGCGAGTGGGGCGAAGGTGGTGAGGTTGTCGCGGACGCGGAGCAGGAAGTGGCCGTGGCCGAGGCTCCATAGGTATTGCGCATGGTCATGCAGGTGCCAGGAGGTGCGGGCGAGGGCTTTGCCGGACGGGAGTTCGACGAGGACGGCGTCGACGTTGCGGTCCATGTCGTCTATTGGCTCGTCGGGGAGGCGCGGGATCAGTTTCTTGACGACGAAGGTGACGAGGAGATGCTTGTCGTCGACGTAGTGGAGAGTGAACATGGAGCTGCCGTTGAGCAGGAACTCTTTGGAGAGGGGCATGAAGCCGAGGTCTTCGAGAGGGAGGCGCAAGGGCTGGTCTTGGCCTTTCGAGGTGTGCTCGGGGCCGGTCGCGCGGGCGGCGGGGGGGGCGATGCCGGGGAGGATAAGGCAGGCGAGCGCCCAGCGGAGGAGGCGATGCGATGTCGGATTGGGGGAGTTGGGAACCGGCATGGCATTCGGCGCGTATTCCTACGGTACCGACGCGCTTAGATGTACTGTTTCACAGACGAAGGAGTGTGGGCAACGTATGCAGATGTGACCAATGCGCCCCGGGCAGTGACCAAGAGCATGGCGATCGTGCAGATGTAGTGATACAAAGCTGGATATCATGTTTGCGGTAGATGCTTTATGTACAAGGTTGAGGTAAGGGAGAGTTCATGTTGAAGATGCGAGTGTTAGGTGTATTGGGTGGAATTCTGGCGGCAGTAGTTGTTGGCGGAGACTGCAAGGCAGGATTGGCGCAGACCGTCAAGGCAGCGGCGTCGGATACGACGAAACAGGTTTATGTGGCGATTCCGGGGTTCGATGCGACTTCGATCGATACCGCTGTGGATCCCTGCAACGATTTTTACAAGTTTGCGTGCGGGAAGTTTGCCGGGAATCATCCGATTCCGGCGGACCAGCCGGAGGTGGACCAGTTTTATGCGCTGTACAACGTGAATACGCAGTCGCTGAACGGGATTCTGGATAAGGCAGCAGCGAGTGGAGCGGGGCGGTCGCCGGATGAGCAGAAGATTGGGGACTATTACAAAGCGTGCATGGATACTGACTCGATCAATGCGAAGGGGCTGGCTCCGCTGGAGCCGTGGCTGAAGCAGATTGACGCAGTAACGAACAAGAACCAGTTGATGTCGCTGGCCGGGAAGCTGCAACGGATTGGCGTGGATGTGTTCTTTGGGTACGGGGAGCAGCAGGACTTCAAGGACGCGAGCAAACAGATTGCGTCGGTACAGCAGGCGGGGCTGGGGATGCCGGAGAAGGATTACTACCTGCGCACCGGTGAGAAAGATGTGACGCTGCGGACCCAGTATGTGACGCACGTGGCGAAGATGCTGGAGTTGGCGGGGAGTTCACCCGAACAGGCGAAGAAAGATGCGGACGCGATTATGGCGTTTGAGACAACGCTGGCAAAGGCTTCGATGGGCGTGGAGGATTTGCGGATTCCAGAGAAGACGTATCATCTGCAGCCGATCGCGACTTTCGAGGCTACGATTCCCGGTGTGGATTTCGCGGCATTTCAGGAGGCGATGCATTCTCCGAAGGTGACGGAGATCAATAATGCGACTCCGGACTTCTTCCCTGCGCTGGTGAAGGCGACGGACGCGACGAGCCTGGAGACGTTGAAGGCTTATATGCGGTACCACCTGTTGACGGCTTCAGCGAGGAATCTGCCGAAGGCGTTTGACTCGGAGAACTTCGACTTCAATTCGCGCAAGCTGTACGGGCAGCCGGAACAGGCAGCCCGGTGGAAGCGGTGCTCGAACTATGTGAAGAGCGCGCTGGGGGAGGCGGTTGGCAAAGTTTATGTGGAGCAGTACTTCGCTGGAGACAGCAAGGCGAAGATGGTGCAGATGGTGGGCGATATCGAGGCGGCGATGGACCGGGATATCGACGGGCTGCAGTGGATGTCGCCGGCGACGAAGGTGAAGGCGAAGGAGAAGCTGCATCTGGTGGCGAACAAGATCGGGTATCCGGATAAGTGGAGGGACTACTCGAAGCTGGAGGTGAAGGCAGATGATGCGCTGGGGAACCAGTTCCGCGCGGATGCTTTTGAGAATGACCGGCAACTGAACAAGATTGGCAAGCCGGTGGATCACGGGGAGTGGAATATGACTCCGCCGGAG
Organism: uncultured Acidobacteriaceae bacterium; assembly: GCA_963746625.1. Taxonomy (GTDB): domain Bacteria; phylum Acidobacteriota; class Terriglobia; order Terriglobales; family Acidobacteriaceae; genus Edaphobacter. The sequence goes on along the minus strand of CAVVBT010000008.1, from coordinate 295,274 downwards.
GTGAATGCTTACTACGATGCAAGCATGAACGACATTAACTTCCCTGCTGGAATTTTGCAGCCCGCATTCTATGACCCGAAACAGGATGATGCGGTGAACTACGGGCACATCGGTGCGGTGATTGGTCATGAGCTGACGCATGGGTTCGACGACCAGGGAAAGAAGTTCGATGGCAAGGGCAATTTGGATGACTGGTGGACGGCGGACGATACGAAGAACTTTGTCGGGCGGACGGATTGCCTCGTGAATGAGTATGGCAACTTTGTGGCGGTTGACGATGTGAAGGTGAACGGCAAGCTGACGCTGGGCGAAAATACAGCGGACAACGGCGGCTTGCTGCTGGCTTATATGGCGTATCTCGATCGCGCGAAGAAGAATGGTGTGGACCTTGCGGCGAAGAAGGATGGCTATACGGCTCCGCAGCGGTTCTACATTGGGTTTGCGCAGAACTATTGTGACAACTCGCGGCCGGAGCTTATTCGTACCGAGGTTCTGACGGATCCGCATTCGCCGGACCAGATCAGGGCGAATGGGGCGATTGTGAATCAGCCTGGATTTGCAGCGGCGTTTGGCTGCAAGAAGGGATCGCCGATGGTGCCGGTGAATAGCTGCCGGGTCTGGTGAGAACTAGGGACTAGGGACTAGGGACTAGGGACTAGGGACTAGGGACTAGAAACAAGATAATGGCGGAAGGGCCTTTGGGTTCTTCCGCTTTTTCTTTTTGAGTGTGCGAGAGTGGAGGTATGGCGGTTTTGGAGAAGAACAGAGCGCTGGGGTTTGCGGCTTGTGCTGTGGCGAGCTGTTTTTGGGGGTGTGGGTTTTTCTTTGGGAAGATTGCGCTGGCTGAGATGAGCTTTGCGCATATGGTGCTGTACCGGTTCTTGTTTGCTATGCCGGCGTTGTTGCCGTTGCTGGTGATGCATCGGCCTGGGTTGAATGGGCGGGAGTGGGGGTTGCTGACGCTGGCTTCGTTTCTTGGCGTGCCGGTGCAGTTTCTGATTCAGTTTTATGCGCTGTCGATTACGACGGTGAGCCATGCAGCTCTGATGGTGGGAACGATGCCGGTGATTCTGGCAGTGGGTGCGGCGCTGTTTGCGCATGAGCGGCTGGATGGTGTGGGCTGGGTGGCGCTGGTAGGGTCGACTTGTGGAGCGGCGCTGATTGCACTGAGCGGCGGGAGGCATGCAAGCGATGGGGCTACGCTCGCGGGAGATCTGCTTGTGGTGGTGTCGCTGCTGATTGCGCTGTTCTGGATTTTGATCAACAAGCAGTTGATGGGGCGGCACTCGCACCTGGTGGTGACTGCGTATGGGTTGGGGTTGGGGACGTTGATGCTGATGGTTTGGGTTCCGGTGCGGTATGGGATGCCTCCGGTGAGCGGCGTGTCTTGGAAGGCCTGGCTGGCGCTGGCTGGGAGTGGGGTGTTGTGCACGGCGACGACGACGCTGCTTTGGAACTGGGGGATGACCCAGGTTCCGGCTTCGCAGGCGGGTGTATTGTTGAATATGGAGCCGTTGATTGGCAGTCTGTTGGGTGTGCTGGTGCTGGGTGAGCGGTTGGGGCCGAGCGCCTGGGTGGGCGGTGGGTTGATTGTGGCTTCGGCGGTGACGCTGACGACGAAGTCGAAGACGCGGGAGCGGGAGACGATGCCGGTCACTTAGTGCGTGCGGCTTCGATTGAGGCGGAGCGTGATATTCTCCGGCCATTATGAAAAATATCGGGCTTTGTGTTGCGGCTGTTCTGGCGGTGTTGTGTTCGGTGGCGATGGCGCAGGAGCAGGGATCCGCGGTTGATGACGCAATGGTGAAGGCGGTGGATGCGGAGACTCCTGCGGCGATCGCTTTGCTGGAGCAGATTGTGAACATCAACAGCGGGACGATGAATCTGCCGGGCGTGGTTGCGGTGAAGGATGTGATTGCTCCGCAGATTGAGGCGCTGGGGTTCAAGGTGCGGTGGGTTTCGCTGGAAGCTATCGATGGACGCGCGGGGGATTTGGTGGCCGAACATCCCTGCGTTGCGGGGACGGGCAAGTGCGGGAAGCGGCTTCTGCTGATTGGGCATATGGATACGGTGTTTGAGCCGACGAGCAGCTTTCAGAAGTACTCGATTGTGGATGGGACGGATGGGAAGGTGGCGACGGGGCCTGGTGTTTGCGATATGAAGGGCGGGCTGGTGGTGATGCTGACGGCTCTGAAGGCGATGAAGGCTGCGGGAGCGCTGGATCAGGCTGAGATCAGGATTGTGTTGAGCGGCGATGAGGAGTCGCATGGGAATCCAGTGAGCGTGAGCCGCGCGGACATGATTGAGGCGGCGAAGCTGAGCGATGTGGCGCTGGAGTTTGAGAATGCTTCGCGGATTGATGGCAAGGACATGATTCGGATTGCGCGGAGGAGCGCGAATACGTGGAGGCTGGAGACGACGGGCAGGAGCGGGCACTCGTCGCAGGTGTTTGGGGAGTCGCTGGGGTATGGAGCGATTTATGAGATGACGCGGATTCTGGATGAGTTTCGGAGGGAGTTGCCGGAGAAGGGTTTGACGTTCAATGTGGGGATGGTGATGGGCGGGGCGACGGCTGCTTATACGCAGGACGGGACGGGCGGGACGGTGACGGGGAAGTCGAATGTGATTCCGCCGGTGGCGCTGGCGACGGGGGATCTGCGGACGCTGAGCAATGAGCAGACGGAACGGGTGGAACAGAAGATGCGGGATATTGTGAAACAGCATCTGGCGAAGACTGGGGCTACGATCTCGTTTGCGGAAGGGTATCCGGCGATGGCGGAGACGGCGGGAAGCCGTGAGTTGGTGGAGGAGTTGAACAAGGTGAATAAGGATCTTGGGCTGCAGGAGATGAAGGTGATGGATCCGATGCTTGGTGGAGCGGGCGATATTGCTTTTGTTGCGCCTTATGTTCCGGGGTTGGTGGGGACTGGGGCGATGGGCGCTGGGGCTCATGCGGAGGGCGAGACGGTTTTTCTGGATTCGATTCCGGCGCAGGCGAAGAGGATGGCGGTGTTGATGTATCGGCTGGGGCAGTGATGGATCCTGGCCGCTCCGGCAAAATGCAGGTTCCTTCGGCAGGCTCAGGACAGGCTCTTCGACTACGCCACTCGCGATGAGACTGCGAGTGTCTCCGCTCAGGATGACACTTTCTTGAAAAAGAACCGGGGCTAGGAGCCGGCTATTTGTTCGAGTCGAGAGCCTGTACGGAGTTTTTTTGTGGTGTGGTGCCAGACGGTGGCCAGGGTGACGCCGGCTACGATGAGGCCGGCGCAGAGGCCCAGCCAGAGGCCTACGGCTCCGCGGTGGAGGCGGAAGGCGAAGAAGTAGCCGATGGGGAGGCCGATGATCCAGTAGCCGATGATCTGGACGTAGAGGCCGGCGTGGGTGTTGCCGGCTCCGCGGAGGGCTCCGGTGGCGGTGATCTGCAGGCCGTCGAAGAACTGGAAGATGGCGGCGACGAAGAGAAGCGGGATGGTGGCGGCGATGACGGCGGGGTCTTGCGTGAAGCCGCGCGCGATGGCGTAGGGCATGAGGAGCAGGATGGCGGAGAAACAGGCCATGGCTCCGGCTCCGAGGGCTATGGCTGCCCATCCGGCGGAGGCGGCTTCGGGTGGTGACTTGCGGCCGATGGCCTGGCCTACACGGACGGCAGCGGCGGCGGAGATGGCAAAGGGGACCATGAAGGTGAAGCTGGCGCAGTTGAGGGCGATCTCGTGTCCGGCGAGGGGGAGACGACCCATGGTGCCGATGAGGAAGGTGACCAGGCCGAAGATGGCGATCTCGACGAAGATCTGACCGCCTGCGGGAGCTCCGAGGAGAGCGAGACGGCGGATGCGGGTGGGTTCGAAGTGGCGGGCCATGCTGCGGAGACCGTAGTGGTGGCGGCGTTCGATCCGCCAAAGGGCGATGATCATGAAGAGCGCGAGATAGCAGCGGGAGAAGGAGGTGGCAAGGCCGGCTCCGGCGACTCCGAGGGCTGGGATGTGGATGGGACCCCAGGTGTGGCCGAAGATGAGGAGCCAGTCGCCGACTATGTTGATGAGGTTGGCGGTGATGAGTGCCCAGGCGATGGGACGAACGTGGTTGAAGGCCTGCAAATAACGGCGGAGGGTGAAGTAGAGGAAGAGCGCCGGAGTGCCGTAGTTGAGGGCGGAGAGAAAGGAGATGGAGCCGGTGATGACGTCGTGGTCGATGGGGAGGCGGAGCATCAAGAACGGCGCAAAGACGACGATGAGGATGAGGGTGAGAGCTAGTCCGGCGGCGAGGATGAGGCCGTGGAGGAGCCAGCGGTTGGCCTCGTCGAATCGTCCGGCGCCGTGGGATTGGGCGAGGTAGGTGTCGAGGCCGAGCAGGACGCCGGCGATGCCGAAGGCGATGGTGTTGTAGAGGACCTGGCCGAGGGCGGCGGCGGAGATGGCGAGGGCGGGGTTGGCCATGTGCCCGACCATGATGGTGTCGACGATGCCCATGGCCATCCAGCCGAGTTCCGCGAGGATGAGCGGGATGGCAAGGGTGAGGACAGGCCGGATTTGGCTGCGAATAGACATTTTTTGGGAAATGAGAAAACCCCGGTTTGCGGCCGGGGTCTCGGGCTTGAATCAGTATAGCTTTCGGAGGTGTGAATTCTAAGGAGGGGGTGCAGGCCCCTGACGCGACATTCATGCTCCTGTAATCTTTTGCGCCGAAGGGTTTCATACACTTACAAACATGCGCGATGAACCGATGAGTTATAGCTTTACGCCGGGCAAGAGCGAGGGGACGACTGTCCTGAAGCTGGTTGGACCGTTGACCATCTCGACGATATTTGGGTTTCAGAATGAGCTGCGCGCCCACACGGCGAAGGTGTTGATTGTGGACATGAGCGAGGTGCCGTATATGGATTCAGCAGGGTTGGGGCTGATCATGAACTCGCATGTGTCGGCGCAGGACAATAGCCGGAGGTTTCTGCTGGCAGGGGTGAACGAGCGGGTGATGGCGTTGTGCGAGATGACCAAGGTCAGCAAAGTGCTGACCTGCTTTCCTTCGGTCGAGTCGGCAGAGGCCAGCGTCTAGGTCGGACTCAAGCCGACCCGGCGCTGTTCTCTCGTCTTCGGTGGGGGTCGGTGAAGCGGAAGAAGAGGTCTCATTAGCGCATGACGAAGCCACCGTCGACCGAAATCGACTGACCGGTCACGTAGCTGGCGGATGAGCTGCAGAGCCACAGCACAGCATCAGCGATCTCCTCTGGACGGCCGAGCCTCTGCATTGGTACGTAGGTCCTCATCATCTTCTCCAACTCCTCACCCTGACCTTCAGCGATCATCTTGTCGGACATTGGAGTTTGAATCATGCCCGGACACACAGCATTTATCCGGATACCACGCGTTGCGTATTCGAGAGCGGCACTTTTGGTGAATCCAATGACTCCGTGCTTCGCCGCATGGTAGGTGCCACGCCGTGCGCCACCGAGCAGACCTCCGAGCGAAGAGCAATTAACGATTGCACCGCTACCCTGCTCGCGCATCTGTTGCAGTTCGAACTTCATACAACTCCACACACCGCGCAGGTTTATTCCCATGATCCGGTCGTAGTCGTCGCGAGGAGAGTCGGCAGTTTCAGCGAGGACGTTCTGCACACCGGCATTGTTGTAGGCTGCATCGAGCCGTCCGAAGGTAGCAACAGTTTGATTCACCATTGCTTCTACCTGCGCGTCGTCCGAGACGTCACAGCGAACAGCAAGCGTCTTGTAACCTTCATCGGCGAGAACCTTGGCTGCCGCCTGTACTTCCTTCTCATTCCAGTCGGCCAACACAACGGAAGCACCTGCCTCGGCAAAGGCCCTGGCTGTCGCCAGACCCAACCCAGATGCAGCGCCTGTAACGAGGGCAACCTGGTTTGCGAACGATATGTTCATGATCATTCCCCCACCGACCTGTCCTGCTCAGCAGGACATCGTCAGCCTTTGCTACGGTCGGTGAAACGAAAGAACAAGGATTGTTTGGCGACAGGCTCGGCAAGGTCGTTGAGAGACGCCATCTGGGTTTGCGATAGTGGCGTGAACTCGCGCGCCAGTTGGACGTTCTCTTCGAGCTGGGCGATGTTGTCGCAGCCGATGATGACGGTGCTGACGGGATGGGAGAGGGTGAAGTACATCGCGTCGCGCATGTTCATGACGCCGGGGCGCGTGGCGATGGCGGAGCCTTCCCAGGAGTGCTGTTGCTGTTCGAGGGTGGGTGGCGTCCAGGAGGCGAGGAGGCGGCCGCGCGAGGGGACTTTCATGCCGATGATGCCCATCTGCTTTTCGACGACGAGCGGGAGGAGCTTGTCGGAGAAGCTGTGGATGTGGGTGTCGGCGGCGTTCATCGCCATGAGGATGGTGTCGAAGTTGTAGCGATTGACGGCGTCGATGAGGGCTTCGGGACGGTAGTGGCCGGTGACTCCGAGGTAGCGGACGACCTTCTGGTCCTGCATCTCGACGAGGGCTTCCATGGCGCCGCCTTTGGCGAAGATCGCGTTGACATCTTCGGGGAGGCCTACGTCGTGGAGCTGCCAGAGATCGACGTGGTCGGTGTTGAGGAGCTTGAGCGACTTTTCGATCATGCGGAGGGAGCCTTCGCGGGTGCGCTCCTTGGTCTTGGTGGCGAGGAATGCGTCGTTGCGGCGTGTCTTCATGACGCGGCCGACGTACTGCTCGCTCCAGCGCTCGGGGCCACCGTAGATAGAGGAGGTGTCGATGTAGTTGACGCCGAGGTCGAGGGCTCGCTCGATGATGGGGACGGCGTTGTCGAAGTTGTTGGCTTTTTCGAGTGCGGCCTGGCCGCCGAGGGAGAAGATGCCTACTTTGTAGCCGGTCTTGCCGAGGTTGCGGGTGGGCATGGCGGCTAGAGTTTTTGCGTTGGAGGGTAGAACAGGCAGGGTGGCTGCGGAGGATTGCGCGGCGATGGTTGCCTGGGTGAGAAGGCCTGCGGCGACGGCTCCGCCGGATTTCAGGAATCGCCTACGGTCAGAAGATACGGGCGCGGAGGAGGTTGATCGCTTCATCGGAGTGGATCCTCAGAGATGATTCTGCTTGCTTTGCGCCCATTATATGTTTCGCGCGGCAGAGAACGTCTTGTTGAGAGCGATCCACTCCGAAGAATCGGCTATTGCGGGGTGATGATGCCTCCTACGGGCATGCTCGTGGGGAGTGCGACCGTTTCGGTGCCGGGACGCTTGAGGTGCATGGCTTCGGCGATGACGTCGGTGTACTTGAGGCCGGCGCCGGTGTTGAAGAGGACGACTTTGTCGGTGGGTTTGAGTTCGCCTGAGGCTATGAGGGTGTCGTAGGCCGCGGTGGCGGTGGCTCCCTCGGGTGAGAGGAAGATGCCTTCGTTGCGGGCGTAGTCGAGGATGCTCTGGAGGATGGCTTCGTCATCGGCGGCGATGGCTTTGCCTCCGGATTTGGCGAGGATGTCGAGGATGATGTAGTCGCCGTAGGGCTTGGGGACGCGGAGTCCGGCGGCGAAGGTCTGGGCGTTCTGGAAGAATTCGCTGGTGGGCTTGTGTTCTTCGAAGGCCTTGACGATGGGCTCGCAACCGGCGGATTGGAGCGCGTACATTTTGGGGCGTTTTCCGGAGACCCAGCCGAGGGCTTCCATCTCTTCGAAGGCCTTCCACATGCCGATGAGGCCTACGCCTCCGCCGGTGGGGTAGAAGACGGCGTCGGGGTAGGTCCAGCCTAGCTGCTCGACGAGCTCGTAACCCATGGTTTTTTTGCCTTCGACGCGGAAGGGCTCTTTGAGGGTGGAGATGTCGAACCAGGCGTCGGCGACGGGAGTGTTGGCTTCGCGCTGGGCCTTCATTTTTTCGCCGACGATGCGGGCGCAGTCGGAGATGAGGCCGTCGACCATTGTGACATCGGCTCCGTAGACGATGCCTTCGAGGTAGTTGGCGAGCGGGACATCCTGCGGCATGAAGATGTGGGCGGTGATACCGGCGGCGGCGGCGTAGGCGGCGAGGGCTCCTGCGGCGTTGCCGGCGCTTGGGACGGCTAGATGATGGAGGCCGTAGTGTTTGGCCATGGTAACGGCGAGGCCGAGGCCGCGGGCTTTGAAGGTGCCGGTGGGATTGGATCCTTCTTCCTTGATGTAAAGGCCAGGGTAGCGCCGGCTGTGGATCATGGGCGTCCAGCCCTCACCGAGGGTAACGGGGGTAACGTCGGGTAGAACACTGGCGTAGCGCCACATGCCGAGGCTGGCAGGGGACGCGGTGGCGCGGGCGGCGATATCTTCACGCCGGATGGTCTTTTTGAGATGGTCGAGGTCGTACCGGACGTAAAGGGAGCCGGCGCAGAAGGGGCAGACGGTCTGTGGGGTGTCGGCGGAAATGCGGTGGTTACAACGAGAGCATTCGAGCGAAACGATTTGGGCCATATATCAGATGTTACCGGATTCGGATTACAGCATGCCGGCCGGCGAATCTACTTGCTGATATTGAACGAGTTGCCTGAAGTACACCGGCGGGATCCGCCAGGAGATTGTGCCCCTGGAGGGTCACTTTTCAGCAGCAAAGTGTACTGCTCGGATTATGGAGGCAAGAGACTTAGACGGTTTGCAGAAGAAAGTGTTGCCAATCGTACTTCAATAGGCTTACTATCCCTCTCGGTTCGATGGATTGCACCGAAAATAGCGCACTCCGAAGAACCAAACTCTATTGCATGAAGAGCTTCCCGACAATCGTCGTTTCGGTATGAGTTGCATAACCAACTTCCTGATGGGGCGGTTAGACCCCTCAGCGCGCTTTGGAAGGAAATAAACCATGTGGTACGCCTATTGCGTCGCAGAACGACAGGCCTTTCCGGAACTTTGCCGGCACCGCCGTCCGATGCCCCTGACCGGGGTGACGGGTATGTTCGGTAATCAAACTTTCCTCTTTCCTGCCAGCGATCTGGCGGTCATCGTCTCCGAACACAGCGCGGAAGACAATGAACGGATGGACCAGCAGGCAGCCAAGGATCACGCTCGTGTGGTTGCGGAATGTTTCAAATTATCAACGGTACTTCCCTTCCGATATGGCACGACCTTTCAGGATGATGATGCGCTGCGGCGCTCGGTGCGGTCCAACCAGCGCCATTTTCAAGCAAACGTCGAGCGTCTGCGCGGCAAGGCGGAGATGCACCTGAAGGTCCTGGTGGATGACATCTGCCCAGGAAACGCAACCCGGGACATGACGGTTGGCCAGCAGTACCTGACGAGTTTGCGGGAGAGCGCGAGCCGGCAGCGGGAGCGCCAGTCAAAGGCCCGCGCTCTGTCGATCCAGATGCACAGGATGTTTCTTCCGCTGGCGGAGGAGATTACCTGCAAACGGATGGATACGGGCAAGATGCTGCTGGATATCGCCCACCTGATCGATAACAAGACGGTGGAGCGCTACCAGAATAAGTACACGTCGGCCACGCTGGAACTGAAGGATTGCAGAATGCAACTTTCGGGCCCTTGGCCGCCGTATCACTTCGTGCATCGGACCGCGCAACCACATCAGCACAGCGCTTAGAGACTTAGATAGAGATAGTTAGAGAGTTGCTCCCCCTTCACCCATTTCAGCGGGTGAAGGGGGAGTTTTTCTTGCCCGGATGGTGGCGCCGTGACATGGTTGTAAGGTGGTTTACCAGTTTCGTACAGCCTTTGCTTTTCAGGCGGCATCGCAGATAGTGGCCCACAACGCAGTTCGGGTTGGATTTGGATTGATTTGTCAGGCGTGAGTACCAGGCTTCGTAAGGAGAACGTGGAAATGGCTCTTCCCAAGATAGTTTTTATGGCTTCGGTGGTAATTGCTGGATTTTCAGGAATATACGGCTCTACGAATAACGTGGCTTGTGGTCAGGAACCAAACCCGACTTCGCAGATGGCTCCGCAACAGGTTGAGAAGCAGGACAATGGGATCTACCTATATCGCGTGAAGGTGGTGCAGCGCGACCTGGATGCGGTGAATTATATGCATCGCAACGGGTCGACGGTCATTGCGTTCAAAGGAACGACACTGCTTCCGATGGCCAAGGGCGAGGCCAAAGTGACCAGCGAACGTGGCGGAATCCATATTGAGGCGAGGTTCCAAGGGCTCACTCCGGCGAACGGATTTGGGCCGGAGTACCTGACTTACGTTCTGTGGGCGATTACGCCGGATGGGCGTCCAAGTAATCTGGGCGAGGTATTGCCGGCAGGGACGAAGAACAACATCGATGTGACCACGGCGCTGCAGTCGTTCGGGATGATCGTTACGGCAGAACCATATTTTTCGGTGACGCAGCCGAGCGACGTGGTGGTTTTACAGAACGAGATCATCACCAACAGGACGAATGGCGTGCTGGAGAAGGTGAACGCACACTACCTGCTGCTGCCACGTGGAACTTACGCTCAGACGGAGGGAGCGAAGTCGAATCCGAATCCGATTACTCGCGATGAAAAGTCTCCGCTGGAGTTGTACCAGGCGAATAATGCGATTCGCATTGCCCAGGCCGCCGAGGCAGACAAGTATGCTCCGGAGATCATGAAGGAGGCGATGCAGGACCTGCAGAATGCGACCGCTATCGACCAGAACAAGAAGGGCAACCGCTCGCTGGAGATCACCTTTGCACGGCAGGCGGTGCAACGTGCCGAGGATGCGCGGCTGGTGACTCTGCGCAGGCAGGCGGCGGAACGGCAGCTGAACGCCGAGAATGCGAAGCGAGATGCGCAGGCCCAGGCGCAGCAGTCGCAGCTGGATGCACAGGCGGCGGCGCTGGCGGCAGAACGCGCGAAAGCGGCGCAGGCCGAGGCTGATGCGGAGCGTGCGCGGGCTGAGGCCGCAGCGGCAGAGGCGCAGGCAAGAGCGTCGGCAGCGAATAAGAACGCGCAGGACGCCAATGCGGTGCGGGAAAAGCTGCGCGCGCAGTTGAACAGCGTTCTGGCGACGAGCGAATCAGCGCGCGGGTTGATTGTGAATATGTCGGATGTGCTGTTTGATACCGGCAAGTACACGCTGAAGCCGAACACACAGATCAGTCTCGCAAAGGTCTCCGGGATTCTGCAGGCTTACCCCGGGCTGAAGCTGCAAGTGGAGGGCTATACAGACAGCGTCGGCGGTGATGACTACAACCAGAAGCTCTCGGAGAATCGCGCGGATGCGGTGAGGGATTTCCTGATAACCCAGGGCGTTCAGCCCGACAACATCACTTCGACCGGCTTCGGCAAGGCGAAACCAGTGGCGGACAACGATACGGCTCAGGGGCGGGCGCAGAACCGGCGTGTGCAACTGGTTGTTTCGGGGGATGCCATCGGTGTGCAACAGAGCGGTCCGGATTCGGCGGCTGTTAACCCACAGTAAGTCGCGGATTTCTTTAATTGCGGAAGAAAGGCTGCCTTACCGGCAGCCTTTCTTGCTGTACGACGTCTTAGGTTCTTAGATATAAGAAGTTATGACATCTCTTCAGGGAAAGACGGTATTTGTGACCGGAGCCAGCTCCGGCATTGGCAGGGCGACTGCGATTGCTTTCGCGCGGGAGGGCTCTCGGCTCCTTTTGTGCGCGCGTAACTCGGGTGCGTTGGAGGAGCTTCGGCCGATACTGATTTCCGCCGGAGCTCCAGCTGTGCACGTCTTCGAACTGGACGTGCAGAAACGTGCGGCGGTGGAAGCGGCGATCGCAAGTCTTCCGGTGGAGTGGCGCGAGATCGATGTGCTCGTGAACAATGCAGGACTTAGCCGAGGGCTGGCGAAGCTGTATGAAGACGATCCGCAAAACTGGGAAGAGATGATCGACACGAACGTGAAGGGGCTGCTGTATGTCACGCGCAGTGTTGTGCCGGGAATGGTGAAGCGCGGGCGCGGGCACGTGATTAATATGGGCTCGACTGCTGGTTATATTACGTATGCGAATGGCGCGGTGTATTGCGCGACTAAGGCCGCGGAGAAGTCGATCAGCGAGGGGTTGAAGATTGATCTGATGGGCACACCTGTCCGGGTTACCTCTGTCGATCCGGGGATGGTGGAGACAAACTTCAGCAAGATTCGTTTTCGCGGGGACGAAGAGAGCGCGGCGAAGGTGTACCAGAACATTACGCCACTGAAGCCGGAGGATGTTGCTGATGCGATTGTGTGGGCGGCGAGCCGGCCGGCACACGTGAATATTCACACGATCGTGATGACGACGATTGACCAGGCGAACTCGGTGACCTTTCACCGGCACAGCTGAGCGAGCATGTGGTCTAGAGGTGAATCGTCCAGCCTAGCTCGGTGAGCTTCTCTTCGACGTCGGCCAGCGCGATAGCGAGCGCAGACCGGCGGTGAGGGCTTGAGGTTCGCTCGGACAAAATGCGCTCGCGCTGCAATTCGAGCGCCTGAAGCCTGCGTTTGCGCTCCGCCACTTCGGAATGATTGTCCGGATTGACAGATTTTGGAGCCTCAGCCTGATTTTGCTGTTCTTCCACGGATTTGCTCTCCCATCCTCGCGACATAGACTCATTCTACGCCGGGGGAAATCGATAAATACAATTAGTTTCGCGTTGAAACAACTGGATGCGAGATGGCGGCGATGAGCATCTCATATGTTATGAGGCGATTATGCGGGCTTATGCAGTAAACCAGTTTGGGGTGGAACGTCTGGAGCAAATGCAACTGCCGATGTTACAAATTGCGGCGGGGATGGTATTGATCCGGGTCCACGCTGTGTCGCTGAACTATCGCGATTTGATGATGGTAAAGGGGCAATACAACCCCCGGATGGCTGTGCCGCGTATTCCCTGCTCGGATGGTGCCGGAGAAGTGATTGCGGTTGGAGAGGGCGTCGGGCGAGTGCGGGTGGGCGACCGGGTCTGCGGAATCTTCATGCAGCGATGGCTCGACGGACCGCTGACAGCGGAGAGGTCGAAGGCGGCGCTCGGCGGAGACGTCGACGGGATGCTAGCGGAGTATGTGCTGCTGGCTGAGGACGGGGTGGTTCGTTTTCCGGAGCACCTGAGCTACGAAGAGGCGGCCACGCTTCCATGTGCGGGGCTAACGGCCTGGAATGCGCTCCACTTTGCGGGAGAGCGTCCCGATCCGGCTCGAAGTGGCGAGACGATTGTGGTTCAGGGGACGGGTGGGGTTTCGATGTTTGCGCTGCAGTTCGGGAAGCTCATGGGAGCGCGGGTGATTGGGACCTCTTCGAGTGACGCGAAGCTGGAGCGGGCCCGTGGGCTTGGGCTGGACGCGGGATGCAACTACCGGGCGCGGCCTGAGTGGTGGAAATGGATTGCGGAAGAGACGGATGGGGTAGGAGCGGACCGCATTATTGAGGTTGGGGGTGCGGGGACATTTGGGCAGTCGCTGCGGGCTGCTCGCGTGGGCGGAATGATTGCGCAGATCGGAGTGCTGTCCGGTGGGGCGACGACCGAGCCGCTGGCACTGACGCCGATTCTGCATAAACAGCTTCGCGTGCAAGGAATTTATGTTGGCTCGCGAGCGATGTTTGAAGAGATGAATGCGGCTATCGCCGGAGCGCGGATGCGACCAGTGGTGGATCGCGTCTTTGGATTCGAGGAGGCTCGGGAGGCGTTTTCGTTTATGGAATCGGGGTCGCATTTCGGGAAGATTGTGATCCGCGTTGCTGCCTAAGGATGAGAGGCTGCGCTGGTTGCATATAATCTAAGCTGCTCGCGGGGGATGAATCTGCTGTGATTGTCGAGATTGAAGGCTTGCGGAAGATCTACGAAGGCAAGCAGCAGGTCGTCGCCGTTGATGGCATCGATCTGAGCGTGCGCGAGGGGGAGTTGTTTGGTTTGCTTGGGCCGAATGGCGCGGGCAAAACAACAACCATCAGCATTTGTACGACACGCGCTTTGCCTACAGCGGGTAGAGTGCGAATCGCAGGAATCGATGTGGTGAAGACGCCGGCATCATCTCGTCGATGCATTGGTGTAGTGCCGCAGTACAACACGCTGGATCGGTCGTGCACGATCTTCGAGAATATTTATTTTCATTGTTTGTACTTTGGATCTTCGCGGCCGGAGGCAAGGTTGCGAACCGAGCAGCTTCTGGCGCAATTTCATCTGGCTGAGAGGGCTGGCGCTTATCCTGCGCAGCTATCCGGTGGTCTCGCGCAACGAGTGCAGATTGCGAGAGCGATCGCTCATCACCCGAAGGTGCTGTTTCTTGATGAACCGAGTGCGGGGCTCGATCCACAGAGCCGCATTGCGATGTGGGAGGCTGTGCGCGGGCTGCGCGAGGAAGGGATTACAGTGGTGCTGACGACACATTACATGGAAGAGGCTGATGAGCTTTGCGATCGCGTGGCCATCATCGATCATGGGAAGATTCTGGTGCAGGATACGCCGGCTGCATTGAAGGGATCGGTTGGCGCGCAGAAGGTGTACGAACTTGACCTGGGCGGTAGAGGGAATGCCGGGGAGCTGACGTCGCAGTTGCGACGGCTGCCTGGCGTGACTGGAGTCGAGCCGACGGCGAAGGGAATTCGGGTGCTCGCACAGGGCACGGATGGGCTGCTTTCGGATATCGTGCGGGAAGCGGATCCCTATGGCCTGCGCGACCTTGCGATTACAGAAACGAGTCTGGAGACGGTGTTTATTCGGCTGACAGGCAGAGATCTTCGCGAATAAGGGTTCTAGAGAGATGGAGCAATCATGACGGAGCTGGCTGAAGTCGAAGCGGGTCGTGCGCAGATGAGTCTCAGCGAGAAGCCCTCGAAGATGATGCAGTATGCCCGGGCGTTTGCCGGGCTGTTTGTGCGAGATCTGCATGTGCTTCGGCGGGAGTTTCTGCCTTTCATCATCCGGGTGTGCATGAATCCGCTGCTGTTTTTGTTTGTGTTCACGTATGTGATTCCGCACATGAGCGCTGGCGCGGCGATGAACCCGACCGGCGCTATGGCGGGCGGTGCGTTCAGCACGGTTTTACTTCCCGGGTTGATGGCAGTCGCAATTATGTTCAGCGGGATTGCGGCTGTGGCTCTACCGCTGGCGCAGGAGTTTGGGATCACACGAGAGATTGACGATCGCGTAATGTGCCCGCTGCCTGTACCGGCTGTCGCGATCGAGAAGATCTGCTTTTCGGCCGTGCAGAGCGTGATCGCGGCGTGCTTTGTGTTTCCTCTGGCTTATTATGTGCCGGCGACTCATCCGGTTGCGCATGTCAGCAGTTGGCCTTTTCTCGTTGTGGTCGTCGCGCTGGCCAGCTTGACGGCCGGAGCGCTGGGGCTGACGATCGGGACGAGCGTGAAGCCTCAGCAGATTGGATTGATCTTCGGCGTAGTGGTGATTCCGATTACGTTTCTGGGCTGCGTCTATTACCCCTGGGCAGCACTGACGCCTATTCGGTGGCTTCAGGTTGGCGTGTTGATCAATCCGATTGTGTACATGAGTGAAGGACTTCGGGCAGCTTTGACGCCGAGCCTGCCGCACATGAACCCGATTTTTATTGTGAGTATGCTGGTGGCTTCGTTATGCCTGCTTACGTGGATGGGAGTGCGGGGATTTCTTCGACGCGTGATTGGCTAGCGCCGACGGGTTGGGCGGTGAGTGCGGTGCGGAGATGCTGGGCGATGAGCTGGCCGTGGAAGCGACCGTTTTCGATGAAGATTTCGTTGGTGCGCTCGCCTGCGACGATGACTCCGGCGAGATAGATTCCGGGGACGTTACTCTCGAGTGTCGCGGGGTCGCAGATGGGGCAGCGGTCGTTGCTTTCGTCGAGGGTGACGCCGAGGCCTTCGATGAAGCTGAAGTCCGGATGATAGCCGGTGAGCGCAAAGACGAAATGGTTGGGCTCGATGAGTTCGCCTTCGGGGGTGGCGAGGGTTACGTTGTCCTCGGCGATGCCGGTGACGTTGGAGTTGAAATAGGCCCGAATTTCGCCGTTTTTGATGCGGTTGTTGATGTCGGGGAGGATCCAGTACTTGACGTGGCGATGCATCTCGGCTCCACGATGGACGACGGTTACCTTCGCTCCGTGGCGCCATAGGTCGAGCGCCGCGATGGCTGCCGAGTTTTTGCCGCCGATGACGAGGACGTCGAGGCCGTAGAAGGGGTGAGGCTCGTGGTAGTAGTGCTTTACCTTGCTGAGATCTTCGCCGCGAATTCCGAGGTAGTTGGGCAGATCGTAGTATCCCGTTGCGATGACTAATTTGCGGGCGCAGTGTGCGAGGGGACGACCGAAGCGATCCAGAGTGTGGACGGTGAAGTTGCCGTCAGAGCCTTCGACTTGCTCGACCCTTTCGTACTGATGGATGTTGAGGTTGTAGTGTTCGGCAACCTTGCGGTAGTACTCGAGGGCTTCGTTGCGATTGGGCTTCTGGTTGGGGCTGGAGAAGGGCATGTTGCCGATCTCGAGGAGCTCCGGCGTGGTGAAGAACGTCATATTGGCCGGGTAGTGGAAGAGAGAGTTGCAGAGGCAGCCCTTGTCCACCAGAAGAGCTGTGAAGCCGGCGCG
This sequence comes from uncultured Acidobacteriaceae bacterium, assembly GCA_963746625.1. Taxonomy (GTDB): domain Bacteria; phylum Acidobacteriota; class Terriglobia; order Terriglobales; family Acidobacteriaceae; genus Edaphobacter. Next base: position 278,864 of record CAVVBT010000008.1, on the reverse strand, counting down.
TTGCGCCTCGATAGCACACGCCAGACCCGTTGGTCCTGCACCAATTACGAGTAGATCGACGACGTCAGAAGCCGTAGGTTCGCCCATTTCTTCATCATACTCAAGCCGTTGGGCGCAACGGTTTATGGTTAGCTGTCGAGCGTAACGAGTTTGTGGGCGATGGCGAAGAGGGCGAGTTCGAGGCGGGTCGAGACGCCGGTTTTGTCGAAGATGTTCGAGAGGTGCCGCTTCACTGTTTCTTCGCTGATTGAAAACTGCTTCGCGACATCCTTGTTGCTGCAGCCTTCAACGATGCATGTGACGACTTCGAGCTCGCGCGGGGTGAGACCGTAGGTCTTGCGCTCGGGTGTTGCGGCGGCCTCCTTCATGAGGGCATTGAGCGCGGTGACGAGATTGACGACGCGCTCTCCACCGATCCAATAGTCGCCGGAGAGGACGGCGCGCAGGGAGCGCGAGAGGTCCCCGGCGAACGCATCCTTCAGGACGATCCCGCGGGCGCCGATCTGCAAGGCCTCGATGATCTGCTGGGTCGAGATGGTGCTGGTGAGCATGATGATCTTGACGCGCGGAGACTTATTCATGATGGCGCGAAGGGCTTCGAGTCCGGGCAGGCGCGGCATGGCGAGATCGAGCAGCAGGATGTCGGGTTCGAGCTCGAGAGTCTGAGTGATGGCTACATCGCCGTCCTCGGCCTCGCCGACAACTTCGAAGCCGGCCTCGTTTTCGAGCATGTTTTTCACGCCGAAGCGCACGACTGGATGATCGTCTGCGACCACGATGCGAATTGGCGCTACGGCGGCTATTCCTACCTCTTCAAACTTCTTCATTGCTTCCTTCATCGCGCATCTTCTCCTGAGTCTCCGGTGTTTTGGCTATGACTTGATCTCGCGTGCCCTCAGCATACGCTGGAGGCGTTTCGCCGCTAACAGGATTTCCTTGAGTGAAGCTACATGGTCATCACTTAAGCCTTGTTTTTCCATTGAAGTTGCAAGGCTTTGCACCTCCAGAGCTCCGACCATTCCGCAGCTTCCCTTGATGGCGTGGGCTTCTGCCCGGTAGGTTTTGTCGTCGCAGCTGGATGCCGCCAACTGCATTTTGGTGAGACGTGCGTCGATGTCCGCGAGGCAGAGAGCGTAGAGCTGCTCGAGTTGCGGTGGGCGCATGGATTCGGCGAGTTTGCGGTAGATGGACTTATCCAGAATGGCAGTTTCTTGAGTATGGGAGCCGTTCGTTGCTTCCCGATCTGCTTTGGCGAGCGCTGCGGTGAAGAGGTCGATGGTGAATGGCTTGAGAAGGAAACCGTCATAGTCTCGGACTGAGTCGTTCTCGGGTGGAGTTGCGCTCATTGCGAAGAGAGTCGCGGCAGGGCCACAGAGTCGACGGAGACGCTTGGCCAGATCGTTTCCGGTGATTCCGGGCATCTGGAGGTCGGCAAGGATCGCTTGGGGCGGTAGCGGCGCGGACCGTAGTAGCGAGAGAGCGGCTTCTCCAGAGTCAGCTGATTCGGCAGTGTAGCCGGCGGCTTCGAGCAGGAGGACGAAGACCTCGCGGCTGAGAGCGTCGTCGTCGATGACCAGGACTTGAAGCGGCATAGTGGTATTTCGTTTGGCAAAGAGTATCAACTGATGGAGTTTGATTCCACTCCTTTGCGGGATAGCGGTAAAGTATCTTCCATGGCACCGGAGGATCAGCAGAGGCAGCCTGACCAGGAAGATCGAGTGGCTGCAGAGTTGGCGGGGCTTTCGGCCCGAGTGGAGTCGCTGGAACGACAACTGGCTGAGATGCGAGCAGTTTCACCGGGGGTGAGCCGGCAGGCTGCTCCGCCACCTCGGCCGTCTGTGGCGTCGGGAGTTCATGCACCGATCGCGCTGGATTTTGGCCAAAAACTTCGCAAAGACACTGGATCGCTGGAAAGCCGGATCGGGTCGCAGATCTTTAGCCGGATCGGGATTGTGGCGCTGCTGGTGGCGACAACCTTGTTTTTGAAATGGGCGATCGATAACCACTGGATTGGGCCGATAGGGCGCGTGGCCGCCGGGATGGTGGGTGGAACAGGGCTTGTCCTGTGGTCGGAGCGTTTCCGCAAAAAGGGTTTTCCTGCTTTTTCCTATTCTCTGAAGGCGGTCGGTAGTGGAGTACTGTACCTGTCGCTGTGGGCTGCGTTTCAGCTATACCATCTGCTGCCCGCAAGCGCGGCTCTTGGGGCAATGGTTCTGGTGACGGCGTGGAACGCTTACATGGCCTGGGTGCAGAACAGCCAGATACTTGCGGCCTATGCATTGGCGGGAGGGTTTGCGACGCCACTGCTTATCGCTACGGGCGGCAACCACGAAGTTTTCCTGTTCAGCTATGTTCTGGCGATTGATATTGCGGCCGTGGTATTGGTTCGGTTGAAGAATTGGTCGCGGCTGCTGCTTGGGGCCTTCCCGACTACCGTTGCATACTTCGTTGGGTGGTATGCCGAGTACTATGGAGCCTTCAATGTTGGGCAACCGTTGGGAATCACGGTGCTCTTTATCGTTTTGTTCTTTGTTACCTTTCTCTTTCCTACGATTCGTCGTGGAAACAGGAGCGGGTACGCGTGGACACCTATTGCAGAAGTTTTTCTTCCGCTGGCAGATGCGCTGTTTGTTGCGCTGGCACTGTACTCGGTTCTGCAGGATTCGCATCAGCATGATTTGTTGCCGTGGATTGCCGTTCTGTTCGGGGCGGCTTACCTGGGGCTGATGCGCCTGCCGCAGAGTCGAGTGTCTTCGGCGGTCCATCTATCTCTGGCGGTAGTCTTCCTGACGGTTGCAATTCCACTGAAGGCTAGTGGACGCTGGATTACGATCGGGTGGCTGGCAGAAGGTGTGGCTTTGCTTTGGATTTCAGCGCGGCTCTCCGGCCCTTCGCCGGAGCCTGCTTCACTGAGTATTCATCGCACTATGCGGAGGCTTGCCGTTGCAGCCCTGGGACTAGGTTTCTTCGGGCTATTGGTGCAGCCGTTCTGGCTCTCCTATGGGATCGATACCGCATTTCTGAATAGGCGTTTTGCCACTTCCCTGTTCGGCGTTGCTGCGTTGGGTGCCGCTGCGGGAATTGCACTGCATGCTCGACGAAATGAAGATGCCGCTACGCCGAGTTGGCTGCAGATCGGGGGAACTTCGATCGTCGCGCTGAATCTGATTGCCGTGCTTGCTTGCGTGCGCGAGTTGGATACGGCGTGGCGATATAGCGTTGGCAACCCGGAGGCTGAGCTTCAGAGGTCGGTGGCGGTGTCGGCGTTTCTAATGGTGTATGGAGGGGGATTGCTGGCAATAGGATTCTGGAAGCGATCGGCTTTTATTCGTTGGCAGGCGTTGGTTCTGCTGGTCTTTACAATCGGCAAGACCTTCCTGTACGACACTCGTGACTTGAGCCAGGGCTACCGTGTGCTGAGTTTTCTTGGCCTGGGAGCTCTGCTGATGGCGGTGAGTTTCGCTTACCAGAAGGATTGGCTGGCGCTGCGTGAACCTGCGCGGTCTGTCTCGGGAGATAACGCACGCGAAGGAGTTGATCGGTGAAAGCTGGCTTGTTGGTTGCATTGCTTCTGTGGCAGGCTACGCCGGGAACCGAGCCCACGTCGGCTGATCCTCAATATTTCCGATATCAGCGGAGCATTGCAGTGGCCGAGGGCGCTGCGCAGAGTTGCGCTGTCATCGATCCGCAGGTCTTTCCCCATGCGGCTCCTTCGTTGAAGGACCTGCGGCTCTATAAAAATGGCCGCGAGGTTCCTTATGCGATTACGCTGAGCGAGCCACAGGAGGTGGACAGCGAAACTGCACAGGTGCGAAACCTGGGGCTTCGCGGCCGAAACATCGTCTTCGATCTGGAGATGCCAAACCGCTCGTACACGGAGATTGTGCTGGATCTTGCGGGGCATGATTTTCTGGCGACGGCTACCGTCTCGGGGACGCGGGATCCTAACTATTCGAACCAGACCCAGCTGGGCGAGTTCACGCTTTTCGATCTGACATCTCAACATCTTTCGCGCAATACGACCATTCATTTGCAGGAGACGAGTCTACCTTATCTGCATATTGAGTTGGCTGTCTCTGCGGCGGCAGGCGCGCGAAACTTCACAGTGACGCCGGACATGGTGCGGGGTGTCGCGGTTCCGCCGAGCCGTGAAGCTCAATCGCTTTATACGACTGCGGTGACAACCACGAATATTGCGCAGCGCGGACGGCAAAGCATCGCAACATTTTCCTTGCCGCAGCGTATTCCGGTAGAGCGGGTTTCTTTCGATCTTGCACCGAGCTATAAGGCAAACTTCAGTCGGGATGTGCGGGTTAGTGACCGTCCAGATGGGGCGAAGGAGGCTACGAGCGAGAACCTCGCTGGTACGATTTCACGAGTTCATCTTACGCAGTCGGGCCGCGAGATTCGACAGGAACAGCTGAGTGTGCCGACGATTCTTGGCTCGAATATGCAGAGCACTGCTACGGTTGAGGTGGCAGTCGAGAATGGGGACGACTCGCCGCTTCCAATCAAGGCGGTTCGGCTGGAGATGCGAGAGCGCAAGATTTGCTTTGATGATTCGGCTGGGCAGACGCTGACTTTGTCCTACGGAGATTCTGCGCTGACGGCTCCGCAGTACGACTATGCCAGGCTCTTTGCGCCTTCGGAGACTATGCGGGAGGTGCAGCTGGGGCCGGAGGAGTTGAACCCCAGTTTTCGCGCGCGTCCCGACACGCGGCCATTTACGGAAAGGTATCCTCATTTGCTTTGGATTGTGCTGTTGGCTGTGGTGTGTATTTTGGCTGTGGTTGCGATTCGCTCCTCGAAGACGGTTCACCACTAGGCGATATCTATCGAAGGGCTGAATCTACCTCGCTGATCCAATTGGGCGACTTAAGAATCTCGCGTGGTTTCGATCCATCTGCGGGACCAACGAGTCCGTCGTTGTACATCATGTCGATGAGATGGGCTGCGCGTCCGTAGCCGATGCGAAGACGGCGCTGGAGGAGCGATGTACTGGCCTTGCCAAACTCGAAGACGAGACGCACAGCGTCGTCGTACATGGGATCGTTGTTGTCGCCCTCTGAGCCAGTGCCGTCCTCTTCTTTGGTGACATCTTCCTTGGGCCCCTCGAGGAAGCCATGAACGTACTCAGCCTCGCCTTGAGCGCGCCAGAACTCGGTCACTGCGGCGATCTCTTTTTCCGTCACGAATGGTGCGTGGACACGCTGGACGCGACTGGTCCCAGGGGGCAGATAGAGCATATCGCCGCGCCCGAGAAGGCTTTCGGCACCGTTGGAGTCGATGATCGTGCGTGAGTCTACTTTGGTTGCGAGGCGGAAGCTCATGCGGGTGGGAACGTTTGCCTTGATGAGGCCAGTGATGACGTCCACGGAGGGACGCTGTGTCGCAAGGACGAGGTGGATGCCGACGGCGCGGGCCATCTGGGCGAGGCGGGTGATGGATTCTTCGACGTTGGCGCGATCGAGCATCATGAGGTCGGCGAGCTCGTCGATGATGATGATGATGTAAGGGAGGGGTTCCTGATTGACGTCTTCGAAGAGGTACTCGCTGCCGTGGTCGAAGAGCTTGTTGAACTGATCGATGTTGCGGACATGATTGGCAGCGAGGAGTTTGAGGCGGCGCTCCATCTCCCGGACGGCGTTACGCAAAGCATTTGCGGCAAGTTTGGCTTCGGTGATGATGGGCGTGAAAAGGTGGGGGATGCCCTCGTACATGCCGAGTTCGACGCGTTTGGGGTCGACGAGGATCATGCGCACCTGCTCGGGTGTGCTCTTGAAGAGGACGCTCATGATCATAGCGTTGATGGCGACCGATTTTCCCGAGCCGGTTGAGCCCGCTATAAGGACATGGGGCATGCTCGCGAGATCGGCGGTGACGATGCGGCCGTTGATGTCTTTGCCAAGTGCGATTGCGAGGCGGCTCTTGGACTGGGCAAAGCTTTCGCACTCGACGACGTCGCGAAGCCAAATGGTCTCGCGTTCGTTGTTCGGGACCTGAATGCCGACGGTGCTCTTGCCGGGCATGCGCTCGATGAGGATGGATTCGGCTGCCATGGCAAGGCAGAGATCGTCGGCGAGGCCGGTAATGCGGGCGACTTTGACGCCGGCTTCGGGCTTGAACTCGAAGGTGGTGACGACGGGTCCGGGATTGATCTGCGTGACCTGGCCGTCTACGCCGAACTCGGCTGATTTTTCGACGAGCACGCGGGCTTCTTCGCGGAGAGCCTCTTCGCGAACCACGGAGTGCTCTTCGCTCCGATAGAGGAGCGAGGACGGGGGGAGTTTGTAGCCGCGCACACTCTTCGGCACGATCGTAACCGGCTTGATGTCGGCGTCGGCGCGTTTTCCGAACGAGATTGCGCCTGCGAGTGGTGCGGCAGGCGTGAGAGGCTTTGGTTCTTCGGCCGGCTTCTTTGCGGGTCTGGCCGGGAGTGGGACCTTTGCCGAGGGAGGTATCTCGGTGCGGGTTCCGGCGTCAAAATCGAAGCCGGGATCTTTGAAGTTGGTGTCGTCATCGAGAGCGCGCATGGGGGATGCGGCCTTCGCGAGCGCTTCGGCGAACGGTGCGGCCGCCGCGGCTGCAGTGCTGAACGCAGTAACGGGGGGAGCGTCGACGAGCGTTCGTGGCATCCCTTGCCACATCGATGATTGCGGATTTGCGGCGATCTCTTCGGGCGCAACGGAGATCGGTTCGACTGGCTTCCTTCTGCCAAACCAGCCGAAGAGACCGCCCAGAAGAGTTGTGCGCCGAGGGGTGAGGCGCTCTCGCTCCTTCTCTTCGGCGAGTTCGCGGGCGCGGCGTGCTTTTGCCTCTGCCTGTTCGCGCTTGCTGCCGTAACCTTGGTCGACGGCGACGACGTCGGTTCGACTGCTGCGGCGCTGGAGCCACCATTCCCAGAGGCGTTGCACGAATCCGAAGCGGATGGTCGCCCATTCCCGGGCAGTATTGAAGGTGAAGGTGGTTGCGAGGTAAAGCGAGACGGCAACCATCAAAGCGAGGACGATGGCGGCGCCGGGGAGGTTGAGGTAATGCACCATGAAGTCGCTCAGCACGCGGCCCGTAGTGCCTTCGATCGGAAGGGAATGACGCCACAGGATGGAACCCGGCAGCAAGGCTATGGCGGCTGGCGCGAAGATAATCCACATCGCGAGGCCTACCGTTTTTGCAAAGGGCGACCCGGCCGGGCGGGATCGCATCCAGCAGAGGCCCAGGCGTCCAAGCACCAACGGAAGAAAGAAGCAGGCGACGCCGATCAACTGCAGCATTGCGTCGGAAAAATACGCGCCTACCATCCCGGTCCAGTTATGCGCAGGGCGTCCAGAGACGTAATGACCGACGGTGTTGAAGGAGGGGTCCGTCGGGGTGTAGCTTGCCAGGGCCAGCAGAAGCAACGCCGCGGCGACCAGGACGACCATCCCAATGATTTCATTGAGGCGACGGTTCCGCGTCGGGGTGGAGACAAGCCTTATGGTTTTCATTGGGGAGCCTTCATTGAGGGGGACGCACGGACTCGCATTCCACGGGGCGCAGAGGGCCTGCGCGCCGGGTAATGCCGACTGAGTCCGCGAACCTCCAGAGCATCTTCGATTATCCCAGAGGGGGCTCTCGCCGGACGGGGGAAAGTGGAAAACATCGTTCGGGGTATCTGAGTGCAAACCTATGGAGCGCTCACGGCATCTATAGGTAAATATTGCCGCCGGGTCATTTGCCCCGGCGGCCCTTAGCACCGGTTGGCAGGGGCGCGGGGTTTTCGCGATTTCTCCTGCTTGCCGCCGACGGAGGAGAATCGCGCACAGCCGGCGGACCCTGCTCCAACCGCAATTTCTACTATTACGAAACGATCGAGGCGCATTCATGTCCACAGACGCAGGCAGACAGCACGAGATGCAACTGGCACTGAACTCCCTTATCAGCGCGCTTCTGGATAGCCAGAAGGGCTTTGCCGATGTTGGCGAACACCTGAAGGACGAGACGCTGAAACGGTATTTTCTGGCGGAGTCGTTGAAGCGGGCAAGCTTCCGCGGCGATCTGGAAGAACTGCTGCACCAGAACGGCGTCCACGACATCAAGGAATCAGGGACTGCCGGTGGATCTTTACGCAGGGCGTGGGGCGACCTGAAAGCGAAGCTTGGCGGTGGAGACCATACTCTGCTGGCCACCGCCGAACAAGGTGAAGACGAAGCCAAAAAGGCCTATGCCGATGCGTTGGATCAGGATCTTCCACTGCCTGTGCGTCAGTTGATTGCTGAACAGCAGGCTCATGTCCTCACATCGCACGACTTTGTCCGCAGTCACCGCGATGCGCTTGCCGCACGGTGATGAGCGAGGCTCAGTAACCAGCGCGATATAAGGCGAAGACAACAACTGACGCGACCAGACAATAGATTCCGAATAGATACCAGCGTCCCTCTTCCAGCCAACTGCTGAGCCACCTCAGGGCAACGAGACCTGCGAGGAATGCGAAGAACGCGCCAAGCAGGCCGGTGACCATGTTGGCGTGAAGATCGATCGGAGTTCCTGCGGCGGACGGCTTCGTGCGATGCCCTTACCAGCCGCATGACCTCGCGCCCTATTGCGGCTGGCGTTAGCACTACTGCGAGCGCAAAGCTGAATCGCTCTGCGCGTTCTTTGCTGGCGCCGGTCAACATGCCGGTAGAGATGGTGGCTCCTGAACGGGAGAATCCGCGAAAGGGAAGGCAGAATCCCTGAATCGCGCCGATCCAGCCTGCCTGTCGCATGGTCACGCTGTCGCCGTAGACCTTGGGGTGAGCACCCATTCGCCGCTTTTCCATCAGACCGGCGAGCAGGATGAGCAGACCACCAGCGGCGAGCGCCGGTGCGATGAGGTCCAGGCGGCCGAACAGTAATTCAATTTCGGCTTTGGAGGACCCCTTGAAGGCTGTCTTCTCGATCGCCTTTATGATGAATTCGCCAATAATGCCTGTGAGAACGGACGCCCAGATCAAACGGACCAGAAATCTCTTGAAGGCATCGCCGCTCGAAAAGTAGGTCTTTTTCCACTGGTTCCAGAAGTAAACAATCACGGCGAACATTGTTCCCGTGTGGAGCATGACCAGAAGAAGGGTCATCTGGGGAGAGGACGCGTCGAGTCCCATAAGTTTTTCGGCGACGACGACGTGAGCTGAGCTGGAGACAGGAAGCAGTTCAGCAAGTCCCTGCACGATGGCAAGGATGATGATTTTGAAAATCGACATGCTTTTATCTTAATGCGTCAGTATGTGCATTCCGTAAATGGAAAATCGCCGCGAGCCGTGAAAGATACCTTGACTGCGGTCAATCTCTGTCGCTTCCGAAGATTGGTATCCCCTGGGCGACACGAAACGCGATGCTCTGGCCCCGCGCTGCGAAATCAGTCTTGGGATAGCGTTGTTTCAGATCCTGCGCAAGAGCCTGGGTCCTCTGTGCAGCGGCATCCGCGCGCTTGCGGTCTTCCTGCACGTTGTACATGGTGACGAGGACACCCTGACGATAGACGGCGTTGTAGAGCGCTTCGGCTGCTTTCGGACTGTCGGGATATTGCTGCGCGTACTTCTGATATAGCCCCGTCTCCATCTCGGGGCATTTCGGCAAACCCTGCCAGTCGCCACACAGTTTGTTGTCTATGAGATCGTATGCCGCCAGTGCTGCGAATTTGCTGCCGGGATAGTTTTTCATCACCTTCTTCATTTCGCCTTCGTAGAGTTGGGGACGAAGATAGGCCTCCTGTTCTTTGGCGCTTGGGAGAGTGCTGATATCGATTCTATCCACCTGCCAGCGTATATCCGCCGAGCGCCACGCGGCTTCCGGGGCGAGTGGGGAGTCCGGAAAATATTCGGCTACGCGTTTGTAAAGCAGATGCGCCGAACCAGCAGCTCCCTTGGGCGCGTGCGGCCTGGATGCCTGTTCTTCGAACTCGGCCGCCGATCCGTAGAGGATCGCATCTCCGTCGGGCGTATTGGGACCGACGACGCCTTTGTCTCGAATCCAACCAGAAGCTGGAGTTACATTGGCGTCTTCGCTAAACTCCGGCTTGTTGTGGTCGTCCTCGTTGGCATCGTCGTTGATGTCGGTGTTGGCGAACACCTTAACCCACGGCGCGCTTCGCTCGATTACAACGACTTCGTGGCCTGGAGTTACGAGAGAGACTTTTTGAGAGTCCGCGTCGGACGCAACATAGACGTTGGCGTCGTGAAGGAGGGTGGCCCGCGCTGCCTTGTCGTAGTTTTGGGCTTGACGTTGCGCTTTTGATTGTCCAATTGCAACAGCAGCTGTCAAAAGCACCATTGTCGTAACGATTGCGAAAGATTTTGAGAGATAAGAACGCGGCATAGACCCTCAGTTAGACTCGCCTCCGGGCATCCGGAGAGCCCAGCGAATCCAGTCTAAACCCGTCTGCGTGTTAGTCCATCTTGACTCGCGGATGCTGACGCCGTTACCTCAGGGCACAACGGAGAACCATCGTTGATATCTTTCATGTGCATCCTATCCATAGAATAGGTAAATATGGCGATCGGGGAGAGCAACAATCTCTTACTTAGGGAACTATGACATTGGAAACAGACAATGAGTGGAGTGAGAAGCGACGGCTGATTCTTCGTGACACTCTTACCTTTCTCAGTCTAACGCTCATCACGGCTGTGCTTTTCGCGGTTACGCTATTTCTCTTTCGCTCGTTTGCCTTTCATCGCGAGGAGTTGGCTCAGAGGTGGTCGGCTCGAGGACGGGAGGCGTTGGCCTCGGGACGACCCGATCAGGCCATCGTCGCACTTCGGACAGCATTGTCCTATGCTCCTGGCGATCGCTCCTATGAGCTATTGTTAGCGCAGGCACTTGCAGATGCCGGACATACGGATGAGGCTTACAACTACTTTCTCGGCCTCTGGGAGACGCAGCCCGGAGATGGCCTCATCAATCTTCGGCTCGCGCGGCTGACAGCTTCGAAGAAAGACATGCAATCAGCGATTAACTACTATCGCGGCGCGATCTACGGCACGTGGGAGGGCGACGGCGCTCTGCGCAGGCGTGAGGTTCGTCTCGAATTGGCGCGCTACCTGATCGCACATCATGACCTGAGCAACGCGCGGACGGAGCTTCTTGTCGCAGGCGGAAATGCACCGGATGATGTTGGACTTATCCTGACTCTTGCGCCACTTCTGGAGCAAGCCGGCGCTCCGACTGATGCGCTGAATTATTACAAGAAAGTCCTCGCGCGAGATCCCGACAACCGAACGGCACTGGAGGCCGCCGGCCGTCTGGAGTATGAATTCGGAAACTTCGAAGAATCCTATCGGCTGTTTGAGCACGCGGAGCGCGAACACACGGAAGGAGGCTTAGACTCCACCAAACAAACTTCGCCATCCACCGTAATGATGGATAACGCTGCACGGATTCTTGCTTTAGCGCCGCAGAGGGGTCATCCCGCTAAGGAGCGCGCAGCGCGCATACTCAAAGCACGCGATATTGCGAAGAAGCGATTTGAAGCCTGCAATGCTAAAGCTACAGCCGCGAGCGGAATGTCTTCGCCGTTGCAGACTCTCGCTGCAAGTTGGGCAAGCAAGGAGGCCACCGCCAGCCTCATCGAACTCCTGAAAGACCCTTCACTTCAAGACGCCGCTATGAAGCTGATTTACAACACGGAGGAGCAGTCTGAGCAGGTCTGCGGAGCGCCCACGGGTGATGATGCCCTGCTCCTGCTGCTCGCGAAATCTCCAAAGATGATGGAGCAATAGTCAAAATGGATGAACGTGCCGTCATCGCGGAAACGCCAGCGACCAGACAGGAAGTAAGTACAGAAGGACGGATCGCGCGAATTGCGCCTGACCGCGAGGAGCGCGTCTTCCTTCTGCTGTCCATTTTTATCGGCGTCATCTCTGGTCTACTGGTTGTTTCTTTTCGGATGGCTATCGAATGGTTGAGCGTCCTGCTGCTTGGGTCGGCTCCGAGCCCGCATCAGCCGAGGCTGATCTTTATTCCGGCACTGGCTGGATTGGTGATCGCTGTTCTGATGCGCTTTGTCTTTCCGAACGTGCGCGGCAGCGGAATCAACCAAACCAAGGCTGCACTCTACATCCATAACGGATACATCTCGTTTCGAACCGTTATTGGAAAGTTCCTGTTGTCGGCGCTGGCAATTGGGAGCGGGCACTCGCTAGGACCGGAAGATCCGTCGCTGCAGATTGGCGCCGGCGTTGCTTCACTCGTCAGCCGGCGATTCGGCCTGTCGAAGGAAAAACTGCGCATCTTTGCTCCAATTGGAGCGGCGGCCGGATTGGCGGCAGCTTTCAATGCGCCTATTTCGGCGATTCTCTTTGTCATCGAGGAGGTCATCGGGCAATGGAGCGCCGCGGTTCTTGGTTCGATTGTGCTGTCGGCTGTGGCGAGCGTCGTGGTTGCACGCTCGTTTTGGGGACCGGAACCGATGTTTCGTATCCCGACGGTTACATTGCGCGACTCTCGCGAGTTGCTTGCATACGCAGTGCTTGGGATAGTCGGCGGTTTCGCCTCACTTCTATTTGCAAGAGCGCTCAGCTATCTGCGGCCTGCGTTGCGCAGACAGCCTGCGTGGTCGCAGATGCTTCAACCGGCTGTCGCGGGTCTTCTGGTCGGAGGCATTGGCTACTTCGGCTTTACCCAGGTGATGGGAGCAGGCTATGAGGCGATCGATCAAGCGATGCATTCGCAGTTCACCTGGAAGATGCTCCTTATTTTAGCGTTGCTGAAGATTGTCGCCACGACGTTGTCGTTCTCCAGTGGAACCCCGGGTGGGATGTTCGCTCCCACACTCTTCATTGGAGCGATGCTAGGAGCGGCTGTTGGCTCGTTCGAAAAGCTTTACTTTCCTCATCTCACCGGTTCGATTGGGTCTTATGCGCTTGTCGGGATGGGTGTGCTGTTTGCCGCGTTCTTGCGCGCTCCTCTTACTTCGGTCTTCATGGTGCTGGAGGTCAGCGGGAATTATTCCATTGTGCTGCCGGTCATTCTCGCCAACACGATCGCCTATCTGATCTCTCGCGGTTTGCAGCCGATTCCGATCCTCGAAGAGTTTACTCATCAGGATGGCCTGTATTTGCCGTCGATGGAGGAGTTGCGAGAAGAGAGCAATCTGCGTCTGGAAGATGCCATGCAACCCGTGACGGTGCCGGTGCTGGAAGGGTCGGAGACGATTTCGCAGGCGGCAGTCACTCTCGCGAGGTACAAAGACAGGGACTCTGCCCCTGCGATTCTCGTCCATTGCGGAGACGGACTCTGGTACGTCGCAAGAAAAGACGAGCTCGAGGCGTTGTTCTCCACTGCAGGAGCGAAATCTTTCGAAGAACCTACGACTGGCTTGACAGAACTGCCCGGTATCACGCTTGAAGAACGCCTCGGCGACGAAAGAACCCCCGTCCTCTTCCCTGACCTTCCGCTGTCGAGCGCGCTGCCGCACTTCCACCGGTGGCCCTTACTTCCCATCACCAACCGCGCAATTCTCGGCTCCCTCGAGGGTATAGTTTCTTTGCAGGATGTGCTCGACCGATATCAGCAGAAGGAACACGGCCTCTAGGCCCTTGCAGCAGTTAATTCACCTTCTAAGCGCTCCCGCAATGCCGGCTCAAGATTCCCTCCACTCAAGACCACTACAACTTTGTTTGCCTTCGGTAACTCGTCTGCATGAAAGAGCGCCGCTGCCAATGTTACGGCTCCGCTCGGCTCAGGCACGAGCTTGGTTGCACCCAACATCACACGCATCGCTGCCAGGATCTCTTCCTCGGTTACCGATACGATCCCGTCCACAAACTCCAGCACGTGTGCGAAGTTCAGTACACCGAGACTCTGCGTGCGTAGACCGTCGCCAATAGTCCGCGTGGTTTTTTCGGCGGGCCACTCAACGAGTGTCTTCGAGTAGAAGCTCTCCTTTGCGTCCGCCGCAAGTTCCGGTTCCGCACCCCATACCTTGACGTTCGGATCTGCCAGACCGGCGCGGGCGGCCAGCTTTACAGCAGTTGCAATGCCGCTCAAAAGGCCGCCTCCGCTTACGGGCGAAAGCACCAGTTCCACTCCAGGAAGCTGCTCAACGATCTCCAACCCGCAAGTGGCTTGTCCGGCGATGATCTGCGGAGCATCGTAGGGGGGAATCATTGCATAGCCAAATTCTGCGACCAGCTCTTCGGCTTTGATGCGCCGAGCCGACGATGCCGGGCCCACTTCAACGATCTCCGCGCCGAGAGCTTTGGTCGCGGCCTTCTTTAACTTCGGGGGCATTGTTCGGCATTACAATCACAGCCTTTGCTCCAAGTGCACGGGCTGCATAGGCCACTCCCTGCGCGTGGTTTCCGCTGGAGTAGGTGATGACGCCGCGGCTCAGCGCCTCCGGCGACAACTGCGAGACCATGTTGTACGCGCCCCGCAATTTGAAACTGCCGATCGGTTGCTCACTCTCCGCCTTGATGTAGAGGTCAAAATCCGGTTCGGGAAAGTTGCCCATCCGTAGCCGCGCGCGCTCTACTCGATAAAGAGGTGTTCTGGCCGCAACGCCCGCAATTCGTTCCTTCGCCGCGCGAATATCTTCCAACGTCACAAACTCACTCATAAACTCCCTACTTCCTCTCCGCGGTGTGCATGACAACAGCAAAAAAATGCACAATCTTCCACTGATCCACCAGACTCGGTTTCGAACCGTCCATATCCAGGTGGGACAACACTGGACTGATCAGCACTTCTTTTAGCGTCGACGATGGAAGTTCGCCTGCCATCCACATCGTCTCTGCCGATGGAATAATATTATCGCCCCGGCCGTGCAACAGGTAAACCGGCGTTGTCATTGTTTGCAGCTTTCCATCAGGGGATAGAGCATCCATCTCTCGGAGGTGCTTTTTCGATGACGATGCCAGCATCGCTTTCGTCAAGGCCGAGCTCGAATCCATCAACTGCGTTGCTTCGGCCTTTTGGCGCGCATTGAGTCGTTCCGCAGCCAGAGCTTCAGCGGTTTTGTCTTCATACAGATGTTGCCGCAGCACAGATCGGATAGCGGCTTCGTCCTGCCCCGCCACAAAATCCTCGAGATGTTCGTATTCCAGAACCAACGGTCCGTACTCGTGGGGTGTCAGTTGCTCGGTCGTGCCGTCGGGCCGCACTTCCCTGCCCGTGAGGTAGTAGGTTGCGACGTGCTCCATCGAATCCTGCGAACCCACGGCGAGAACAAATTTGAAATCAGGCTTGTACTCCGGATCTGCTGCCGCCACAAGCGCCAGGCCCCCGCTGAAGCTCAACCCCATGACTCCAACTGGCGCGGCTGTTCGTTGCGCGAACCATCGGGCGGACTCATCAATGACCTTCACCGAGTTGTAATCGATGTGATAGTCCTTGATTCCCGTGAGCTCGGGCGTCAATACCTGCAGACCGCAGCTTGCCATTGCGACTGCAAAATTTCTCAGCCTGGGTTCATCTATTCCCTGATGGTGTACGCCGTGCAAAACGATCAGGGCTGGGGCATCTTGGCGCTGCTGGGGCAGATAAAGACGAGCCCGAACTGCGCCAGTCGTGGTCTGAACCTGCACATCTTCGATATGAACCGGCACCGTTACCATCTTTTTGACGATCCAGGGCACCTCTTGTCCACTCACCTGCCGCAGCACTGCAATAGCCTGGAGGTGTGCCCGGGTAAAAGGCCATGCAGCAGCAGCCAGAGCGACTACAAGAACAGTGGAGAGAGCAACAATCTTCCGTTGCGCAATCGCCGTCAGGCTCGACTTATTCGCGCGACTCGCACTGGTCAGATGCACCGTACCATCCGTCGTTCCCACAAGGCATCGTCTCCATTGCGGCATTCTTGCAATCTACTTCCAGGACCACGCGGGCCAGTTTACAGCCTATCCGACCGACCTCCCTTAGAATATTCGCCCTACTCCGAAGAACCACTTGCGGTGATCGCTATCCCCAATGCTTGCTCCGCCATAAATGGGTCCTATCAGCGTCTTCATGATCAGTATCCCCGAGATGTCATTTGGAAGATTTGGGGTTCCCGGAGCACCGTCCCATACCTTTCCGATCTCATAAAATCCTCCGACATAGACCGCATCTCCTATCACAGGATTCAGTTTCAGCAGCCGATAGAGATATCCGGCCTGGGCCAGAAAATAGTCGCTGCCCAGAAGTTCTCCTCGGTCGTATGCGCTCAATCGCAATGGGCCACCAAGCGAAAATCCGGCCAGGCCCAGGTTGGTCGCTCCGAAGCTGGTGCCGCCTGAGGCAGTGCCAAAGATGATCCCGCGAGATTTGACTGGGATGAAGTGCTCCAGCGTTGAATCCCATTGAGAGAAACCTCCGGAACTATTCGGCTGCTGCGTTAGGTAAGTGTAAAGTGTCCGAAATTCTGTACCTCGCGTCGGAACCTGGACACTGTCCTGCCCAAGGTATTGAAACCGCACATTACTGACAAACGGAGTAATTTGAAAGACCTGCTCGATCGGAGTACCTACCCGGAGAGTTTCACCGTACCACTGATAGTCTTCGCCTACGCGCAGTTCGGCCTTCGAGTTGAAGGTGTAACCAAAGTCGGTGCCAAGGCCGTTCCTGTTCTCCGTATACTCAGCCAGCTGCTGACTGCCCGAAAAGTACGCCGATAGCGTGTGCTCATAGTAGAGCCGAGGAGCAACAAAAAACCGTTTGCCTGGAATGAGAGGCTTATAAAGCTCGCCGTTGACTCCCGCGACCTGGCCGATTGATGCGTTGATACGCAACTCAGACCCCGGCCCAGCCACACCGAAGAAGGTTGCTCTTCCACCGAGTCCAAGCTGAATATCGTTTGCATCATTCGACGACAGGGTGATGCCGACATCGAGAAACGGCGGACCGTAGTCTTTGAGTCTTGGGCGCACCAGGAGTCCCGTCTTTCCGTCCTGATCGATCATGTTGTAACTGATGCTTGAATAAATGCCCGTTCCCTGCAAGTCATTGATTGTGGTTTCGATCTGCTGCGTGTTGATCGGCTTGTTCACATATTTCTGAAACTGATTTGCAACTTCAGTGCGTTGCACACCATGCATGCCATAGACATCAATAAAACGCGGCTCTGGAAGGGTGGTTCTGCGACGGGAGTTCCGTTGTGCAACATACGCCTGCCACTCAACGTCGTTGACCGCGTATTTTTCCAGCTCAGCGGCATGCTCTTGCGCAACTTCAAAGCCTTTAGGAATAATCTCGGCGCTCTTCTCGAAGTCCCCCGATGTGAATTTGCTGACATCGGCTTTCAAGAGAATATTCGCGTCTTTCATATTATTAATTTCGTTGGCGGCAACCATAATCCCGACATTTCTTCCCGCGACTCCAACCAACGAATCCACTGATTTCCTGTCAAACGAGCCGGTGTCCAGATAGACACCGATCACAATGTCAGCGCCCATGCTGCGCGCCACATCCACCGGAAAGTTGTTGACTGCGGCGCCATCGGAGTAAATCTGGTCGCCATGCTCCACAGGAGCAAAGACGCCGGGGATCGACATGGTCGATCGCATCGCCTGGCCCAGAGATCCATCTTTAAAGATATGTTCCTTGCCTGTCGTCAAGTCGGTCGCAACGCAGCGGAACGGAATCGGGAGATCATCGAAGCTTTTCAGATCGTAGTACGGGAGCACCTCCTCGTCCAGGAGCAGTCCAACTGCTGAGCCGGAGTTGAGCCCATTCGGCAGGCTAAATCCATGCTTCAACCCAAACTCGAGGCGGTTTGGAAACGCAAGTTTGTCTTCCTTCCTCCTGTAACTCAACGCCTGAAACGGTAGCTGACCACTGAGCACGGCAGTCCAGTTGATACCGCCGACGAAGTCCTTAATCTCTTGCGGACTGCGGCCTGATGCATAAAGCCCTCCGACGAGACCTCCCATACTTGTTCCAGCCACATAGTCAACCGGAATATGATGTGCCTCAATCCATTCAATGACACCAATGTGTGCGAAGCCAAGTGCTCCTCCACCTTCAAACACGAGTGCGACTTTGGGCCGTGATCGAGGCGGTACGACGGGCTCTTGTGCTCTCGCTGCGGGCAGCCAAAGCGAGACCGAAAAGAAGGCGGCAATCCAAAGAATTCCAAGACAGATACGAGAAGTTTTGGTCGTGCGGGGACGCTTCATGCTGAAAGGCCTCGATAGAACAGCGGCTCTTCATTCCGAGGCAGCCAGAGCCCCATCGAATTCACGTACGGCTTGCCGTATCCCAAGCCTAATCAATCTTGTGGCAGTCGTCATCCGTAGGAATCAACTGTTGTACATCATTTCTTGCAGGCTTAAATGCAGCGATCAACCATCTCACGAAAGAAAAGGCACCCCGCGAAGGGTGCCATGATTTGTCCTAGAAATGCGGAATCATATCTCGAGAATCACGGGCATGATGAGAGGCCGACGACTTGTGCTCTTTTGAATGTAGCGCTTGAGGTCTGTTCGAATCTTCTCTTTGATCACGCCGTAGTCTGCCTTTTCTTCCGTGGAAGAGCCGTCAAGCGTCCGCTGCACTACCTGTCGCGCCTCTGCGATCAGGCCCTCCTCAGCGATAGCCGTGCCGCGCATGACAATCTCCGGCGGATTTTCGAGTCTCCCGGTGCGCTTATTGATCTGGATAATCGGCAACACGATTCCGTCTTCGCTGAGATGCTTGCGGTCGCGAATCACAATGTCTTCGACGACGTCGGTGGAGGCACCGCCCGAGTCGATGCAGACACGACCTACCGTGACCTTGCCAGTCTTCGACGCTGAACCTCGATCGAGTTCCAGGATTTCGCCGTCTTCAAGTAGGATCGCCTTCTCGACGACTCCCATTGAACCGGCTAGCTCCGCGTGACGCTTAAGGTGGCGATAGTCTCCGTGGATGGGGATGAAGAACTTCGGGCGAACGAGGTTGATCATCAACCGCAGTTCCTCCTGGCTTCCATGTCCGCTGACGTGAATCAAACCGGAGTGCCCGTCATCGTAGATGACATCGGCATCGCGACGCTCAAGGTGATCGATCATGCGGTAGATGGACTTTTCGTTGCCCGGGATCACGCGCGAACTCAGACAGAACCGTGTCTCCCGCATCGATGTGCGCGAATTTGTGATTGTCCACGGCGGCACGGCTCAGAGCACTCATCGGCTCGCCTTGCGTGCCGCTGATCATGATCAGGAGTTTGTTGGCCGGTGTGTCTTTAATCTGGCCTGGATTGATAAGCAAACCCTGGGGCACGTCGAGATAACCGAGGTCCTGCGCGATCTCCGTGGAGTTGTCGAGCGAACGGCCAACGATAGCTACCTTGCGTCCATGCTGGTGGGCCAGTTCCATAGCCAGCCGGATTCGGTGGATGGAAGAGGAAAAGCAACTAAAGAACAGCTTCTTCCGGTCTGCGAAAAAATCTCGTCGAGACGCGGTCGCACGGCGCGCTCGCTCGGGGTATAGCCGCTGCGGTCAACGTTGGTGGAGTCCTGCAACAATGCCAACACGCCTTGCTTGCCCAGTTCGGCAAAGGCATGCAGATCGAAGGGCTTGTTGTCTGGGGGGGACAAGTCGATCTTGAAGTCGCCCGTGTGCAGGATGACCCCAACGGGCGTGTGGATCGCCAGCGCTACGCAGTCCACCAGGGAGTGCGTCACGCGGATCGGCATTACGGAAAAGGGTCCGAGCGTAAGGCGCTTGCCGGGCATGATCTCGATGAGGTCGGCATCGTCGAGAAGATTATGTTCTTCGAGTTTTCCTTCGACCAGGGCGAGCGTAAACTCGGTGCCGTAGACGGGCACGTTCAGTTCGGAGAGAATCCATGGCAGTCCTCCGATATGGTCTTCGTGCCCGTGAGTCAGCAGAATCGCTCGGACCTTGTCTCGGTTTTCTGTCAGGTAGCTGATATCGGGTACGACAATATCGACACCGAGCAACTCTTCTTCAGGAAACATCAGGCCGGCGTCGATGACGATAATGTCATCCTGCCAGCGGATCGCCATGCAGTTCATACCGAACTCGCCGAGGCCACCCAGCGGAATCAACTTCAATTTATCTTGTGCCATCAAGCTTTAAGCTTACCATCGCTTCGACGGGCGGCCTTTTTAGCGCAGAATGTCTTCCAGCACAAGTGAGAGCTCGGTCTTTTCATCGCGATACTTCACAATGACTGGAGCGGCAAGACTTAGACCCCACTCTGCACCCTTGCCTTTCGAGACGGATCGCGAGCCGGGCACCACAACCGCGCCTTCGGGGATGATTAACGGCGTGTCAACGGTGGCTTTGTAAATTTCGCCTCGGACCAGGTCGTACACAGGCGTTCCTCGCGTCAACACCGTTCCGGCGGCCAAAACCGCTCGCTTCCGTATTACGGTTCCCTCATAAACACCAGTGTTTCCGCCGATCAAAGCGTCGTCTTCAATGATGACAGGGCTCGCGTTGACCGGCTCAAGCACGCCGCCGATCTGGGCTGCAGCGCTCAGATGCACGCGCTTGCCGATCTGCGCGCAACTACCTACAAGCGCGTGAGAATCCACCATGGTGCCTTCATCGACATAGGCGCCGACGTTAATATAAGAGGGAGGAATGACCGCAACTCCCTTCGCAACATAGGCTCCGGTGCGGACACTGACACCTCCCGGCACAACGCGAACACCATCGGCGACGGCAAAACGTCGCACCGGATAAGTATGCTTATCGATAAAGCGGAGTGTCTCCCCGCCCATCTCCATCATGGTGCCGATGCGAAAACCCAGAAGAATTCCGCGCTTCACCCACGCGTTGACCTTCCAACCGAATGGTTGCGACGGATCGGGTTCAGCAGAACGAAGCTGGCCTGCCTCAAGTGCGCTGCGCAGCTCGAAGAATGTAGCCTCAGCTTCAGCTTGTCCAATTGCTGCTGCACCCTGCGCAAACCAGTGCTCTACTCGCTCTTGTAATGTCAAGCTCAAATTCCACCCTCACGTTTTTTGACTTCGAAATCTCTTAGCGTTTGCGATTTTGGATTAGAACACGCGCAGGTCTTCGCCGGTTGCGGGCACGCCCACTAACATTCCCAGCTCACCAACCATGCGCTCCAGTTTTCGTCGCGTGACGTCCGAAACGGGAACCATTGGCAGCCGCAGTACTTCCTCGGCACGTCCCAGCATATGGAGAACGGCTTTGACGGGAGCGGGGCTAGCTTCCCAGAAGTGCGCCTGCATCAGGCGGAAGAACTGGCGGTTGATGCGGCGCGCATCCACCCAGTCGTTCTCGATCGCGGCTCGAACCATCCGCGCCATCTGTCCTGGAATCACGTTGGAAGCAACAGAGACCAGACCGGCTCCTCCAAGCGCAACTATCGGCAACGCGAGAACGTCATCTCCGGCAAAGACCTTGAAGCTGCGCGGCGCTGTGGTCAGCAGCTCCGTGATCTGTGTGAGATTTCCGCTGGATTCTTTGATCCCGATGACGTTCCTTATCTCTGCGAGGCGGAGCACGGTTGCGGGCTCGAGATTGGCACCGGTTCGCGAAGGGATGTTGTAGAGCAGCACAGGCAAGTCCGTCGCTTCGGCGATGGCTCGGAAGTGCTGGTACTGGCCCTCCTGCCCTGGCCGGTTGTAGTAAGGATTCGCTGAAAGAATTCCAGTCAATCCGTGCACCTGGCCAAGCTTCTTCGCACGCACTATCGCTTCGTGAGTTGCATTGTGAGTACAGCCGGCGAATACAGGCACTCGCCCAGCCGCTGCGGCAACAACAATCTGAATGGCGCGCAGCCATTCCGCCTCGGTCAGTGTCGAGGCCTCACCAGTTGTTCCGCAGGGGACAAGGAAATCAATTCCGCTCTCGATCTGCCAGTTGACCAGCGCATGCAGCGCTGGTTCATCGACGCCGCCATCCCGTCGAAAGGGAGTTACAAGCGCCGTTCCACAACCCATCAATTCCATAATGGATTTAAGTTTACCGCGTCGGGATTGTTGATTTCTGGGTCTTGAACCGGACCAACGGAAAAGGCCCCGGCAACCTCGCCGGGGCCTTGATGATCAAGCTCATTACCCGCGATACATCTCCGAAGGGATGTGGAAGTCAGGAACGTGCAATTCTGCAGCTCCGTTTGCCGCTCCCGGCGGCATATCCATACATTTCACGAAGGCGGTCTGGAACTTCTCCATCTCCGGCTTCGTTCCTACCGTGACGCGCACGTAGTTTGGCATCGCGGACCAGGTACGCCCAATAGCGACGTTCTCCTTCAGCATGGCCATCTGAAACTCCCTGCCGGGACGCTTGACGTCGACCATGAACATATTGCCCTGTGAACCCGGAACGAACTTATAACCGTGTTTGTCCAGAAACTCGAGCGTCTCGGACCGGATATCCGAGTTGATCTTCCTGCGCAGTGGAACCAGGTCTTTATCCTGCAGGCTCGCGCGCGCTCCGGCAGCACTGGTGATCGAGATGCTTGCCAGGCTTTGGCTGGGTCCACCGACGCTCCTGAAATTCTCAATGAGGTCGGGCCGTGCGACAGCGAGGCCTGCGCGGATGCCCGCCATGCCGTAGATTTTGGAGAACGTCCGCATCACGATAACGTCCTTGTCCTGCGCGACCAGGTCGATGCAGGACTCGTCGTTGGAGAAGTGATGATAGGCCTCGTCGATGATGACGACGGAACCCTTGGGCTTGTTGTTCACGAGCCAGACGATATCGGCCTTGGGCGTCATGGTTCCGGTCGGATTGTTTGGATTCACGATGTAGTAGGCGCCGGGCGAGGGATGGGCCTTCAGCATCGCCTTGACGTCGTGGGCATAGGTTGCGGTCAATGGGACAGGAAACTTCTGCGCCTTCATGGTGTCTGCAGCGCGCGGTCCCTGCTCGTAGCTGGGGTCTCCGTAGACCAGCGGCTTATTGGGGCCGATGTTGGACATCAGTGCCAGATCGAGCGGGCCGCTCGAACCGGGGTACAGCGCGGAGTAATCCTTCTTCAAGCCAAACTGCTCGTTGAAGACGGCAATGGTCTTCTGATATTCGTCGAAGTGATATCGGCCGCCGAGACTCGCGGTGGCACATATCGCTGTCAGTGCGGACTGCGCCGGGCCGAGCGGATTTTCATTGGCGCTAATGATGACAGTGTCCGCGGAAAGGGGCTGCATTCCACGCATGCCACCTCGCTTGGCTGGCTCCGAGGCCGCCTGCTGGGTCGCGGCAAAGGCAGGAAACGTGGTAGCTGCCGCCGAGGCTGCGCCGAGGATCCGCATAAACGATCTGCGAGAAACACCTTGCGTTAGGGTCGAATTCATAAATGTTCTCCTCGAAGGATGGATTGTAGAGATACACTGCCGCCACTACAGATGGAATACCAACTGAAGATCAGAGGATCTACTGCCTGCCGACTGCAAAACTGCAATTTCGCAGTCATTTTTCTTTGAGAACTTGAAATAAAGCGGATTTCGCGGTCCGATTGAGCTTCAATTTACCGCTAATTTCCTGTAAATACCAGAGAAATTAGCGCCGACATCAGAGAAAAGCGGCTAAAACCGCCGCCCAGAAGCCCTTACAACCACTCCTTGACCCGTTAAACCCACTCACCTCTGCGCATCAGCGGCTCGGCTTTGCCGTCCTTGTCGATTCCGTCGACGTCCATCTCTCCGGAGCCAATCATCCAGTCCACGTGAATGAGGCTTGCGTTTGCGCCTCGCGCTGCAAGCTGCTCCGCGTCCATCTTTTCGCCGTCGATCAGACATGTAGAGTAGGCCTGCCCCAGTGCAATGTGGCTCGCGGCGTTCTCATCGAAAAGGGTATTCCAGAACAGCACGCCACTTTGCGCGATTGGAGAGGAGTGCGGCACGAGCGCGACTTCTCCGAGGCGACGAGCCCCATCGTCGGTGCTGATGAGGCGGTTGAGAACATCCTCGCCCGCCGTAGCAGTGGCTTCCACGATCCGACCATCCTCAAAGCGCACGGCGATATTTTCAATCAGCGTCCCCTGATGTGACAAAGGTTTAGAAGCGCGCACGGTGCCGCTGACACGGTCTTTATGAGGAGTAGTAAAGCACTCTTCGGTCGGGATATTCGGCTGACAGTAAACTCCGTTGCCGGCAGTCGTTCCGCCGCCAGCCCATAGATGGTCATCGGCAAGGCCTACTGTGAGATCCGTCCCCGGGCCTTTGAAGTGCAGCGCGGAGAATCGCTTCGTGTTCAACATGTCCATGCGCTGCTTCAGCCTGGCGCCATGCTCGCGCCACTCCTGAACCGGATCGTCGACAGCGATACGCGACGAAACGAAGATCGCTTCCCACAGCTTGGCGATTGCTATGTGTTCGGGCTCGCCGGGGAATACCAGCTTTGCCCATTCAGGCGTCGCGAAGGCCACAATGGTCCAGTTAATCTCGTGCCGTGTGATCAGCTCCATTGCGGGCTTGCCGGCCTTCGACGCTGCAACATTCGCACGCGCGACCTTAGCCGGATCCTGCTTTGCCAGCAACGCAGGGTTTGCGCCAGCGATGGCCAGGCGCGCCGCGCCGCTGCGAAAACCAGCTGCGATTCCATCCTGCAGCCAGGTTGGAGCATAGTCAAAGCTGGCGTCCTGAGCGTATTGGAATCGTGCGAGAACGCTCGGGTCATCGGAATAAAACGTGGTGACGAGAAGCGCGCCTGCCTTGTACGCGTGCTCGGTAATCCGGCGGGCAAGCGGCACAGCTTCGAGCGGCGCAGATATGATGAGTTCCTGTCCCGCACGAAGTCCAAGTCCGATCTGGACAGCAACTTCCGCCAACCGATCAAGTTTCTCTTCGGAGGTAAGCTCCGCAAACTTCTTCATCGCTACCATCTCTATTGTGCTCATCGCAATTCCCTTCCCCAAGCTATATCTCTGTGTATACGTCCTGAAAGTCGTAACATCCCGTTCGCGAGGCGAGCCATTCCGCTGCTCGCACCGCACCTTCTGCGAATCCTCGGCGCGAAAATGCTTCGTGCGTCAGCAACAGCCTATCCGAAGCACTTTGAACCTTGAGGGTATGCAAGCCCATCACGTCTCCCTCGCGTTTGGCATCGATCGGAATCTCGCCCTGGCCCGAAGCGACCTCAACTACTTTGGCTAAAGTGAGAGCCGTGCCTGAAGGTGAATCACGTTTGCTGATGTGATGGGTTTCCTCGATCGAAAATGTATACCCCGCATTCTTCAATGCCTTGCCCATCACGGCGGCCGCCTTCAACATGACTTGCACGCCGATAGAAAAATTTGTTCCATATAGTAGTCCAGCCTGTTTGCGTTCGGCTAGCCCCCGCATGTCTGGGAGCTTGTCATACCAGCCGGTTGTGCCGACCACCATCTTCGCGCCAGTTGCAAGGCAGGCACGCATGTTCTGAACAGCAGCCTCGGGAGTCGTGAAGTCAATGACCACATCGAAGCCCGCAACAAAGGGCGGCGTCAGCGCAGAAGCTTCGGCATTTTCCTTTGCATCCAGCACATTGACACTATGCCCGCGTTCCGCCGCAACATCCGCAACCAGTTTTCCAGTCTTACCCATGCCCAAAACCAATACCCGCATTGCGTGCCTTCCTACGCCTGACTCTTGAGTTGGACCCGGTTTGTCACATCGAAGATCGTCTCATCGGGGTCCGCGAAAAAGTGAGCGTGAAGACTACGCACCGCCTCTTCGACATCCTCCTCGTCGATCATAAAGCTCATGTTGATCTCACTCGCTCCTTGCGAAATCATCCGGACGTTCACATGGCGGATCGCGCTGAAGACCTGTCCGGCGATGCCATTGTGTCCCCGAATGTCCTCGCCAACCAGGCAGACGAGAGCCTTGTGCCCTTCCATCTTCACATCTGCCATCTTCGCCAGTTCCGCGCAAATCTCAGGCAGTTGCTGATTGCTATCGACCGTGACGGAGATGCTCACCTCGCTGGTCGAAACCATGTCGATGGCACATTTGTACTTGTCGAACACATCAAAGACCGCTTTGAGGTACCCATGCGTCATCAGCATGCGGCTGGCAACGACGTCAATGATGGTCAGCTTCTTCTTCGCAGCGATGCTCTTGAATGGACTCGAGCACTTAGCTGACATTGCGGTGATCCTGGTGCCTTCGTTTTCGGGGTTGCGGGAGTTCAGCACCCACACCGGGATGCTCTTCTGTACGGCGGGAAGAATAGTTGCCGGGTGCAGCACCTTGGCTCCGAAATAGGCAAGTTCTGCCGCCTCCTCGAAGCTGATCGTTTTCACTCGAAGCGCGTCGGGACAGATGCGCGGATCGGTCGTCATGATTCCGTCGACGTCTGTCCATATTTCAATAGCGCCGGCGTGCATTCCACCGCCGACGAGAGCGGCGGTATAGTCGCTGCCTCCACGCCCGAGTGTCGTCGTAATGCCATCGACCGTTGCTCCGATGAACCCGCCGATGACTGGAGTTTTTCCAGCTTCAACGAGCGGAAGAACGATCGCATGCAGCCTTTCTTCAATGGCGCTTTCCTGCGGGACTGCCCTGCCGTAAGTCGCGTCGGTGACAATGCAGCTTCGCGCGTCGACGTGAGCCCCACGCAATCCATGCTGGTCAAAGGCTTCAGCGATCATTCTGCTTGAAAGCCGTTCACCGAAACTCACTACCAGATCGTTGGTGCGCGGAGTCAGCTCGCCGACAGCAGCGATTCCGCGCAGCAGGTCGTCGAGCGAATCAAACTCATGATGAAGCGCCTGTTGCAGACGGACAAACCGCTCCGCTTCGAGCAAAGCCGTTGCCGTATCGATGTGCCGGTGACGCAGACGCGCCCCGATGGCAAGCGCGCCAGCCTTGTCTCCGCGGCCCGCCGCAGATGCGGCAGACAAAAGCAAGTCGGTGACCTTCGCCATGGCCGACACCACAACCACGGCCTCAAGTCCCCGTTCGCGGCGGCCGCGAACGATTTCTGCAGTTCGCAGTATCGCCTGGCCATCCTCAACCGAGGTGCCACCGAACTTCATAACAACCAATCTCTCTCTAGCCACGCTCAAGCCGTCACCGCCACGGCCCTCGCCGAACCGACAGTTGCAGGCACTCCAAGCTTGTCTAGTTTGCCCAGCATCGCAAGCACCTCAGCGTTCAGCAACGCCGCGCCGGCCGCGCCGCGAATTGTGTTGTGGGAAAGAACTACGAACTTCCAATCCAGAAGATTGCACTCGCGCAACCGCCCGACCGTAGCTGCCATTCCGCCCGCGCGCATCCGGTCAAGACGTGGTTGTGGCCGGTCAACACTCGAGTCGTACTCTACTGGCTGGTCGGGAGCCGTTGGCAAATGCAGCCCCTGCAGCGGCAGGAACTCCTTCCACGCGGCAATGATCTCTTCGCGCGTCGCCTTCTTCTTCAGCTTGATACTCACGCACTCCGTGTGACCGTCTTCAACCGCAACACGGTTGCAGTGCGCACTTACCTTTGCGTCGAGCAGGTCGATTTTTTTGCCATTCAGTTGGCCAAGCAGTTTGCCAACCTCTTCCTGCAACTTTTCTTCTTCGTTTTTGATAAACGGCACAACGTTGCCCAAAATGTCCAGAGACGCCACACCCGGATAACCCGCGCCGCTGACCGCCTGCATCGTGGTGACAAAGAGGCTTTCAATCCCGAAGCGTTCCTCAAGAGGTTTCAGCGCGAGAACGAGGCCTATCGCGCTGCAGTTGGGATTGGTCACAATGTAGCCACCGCTCTGCTTGCGCCAGGTCTGCGCCTCAATCAGGGGAAGATGATCGGCATTCACCTCAGGCACAACCAGAGGGACATCCGCGACCATGCGGAACGCAGAAGAATTCGAGATCACGGCGCAACCAGCCGCTGCAAACTTCGGCTCCAACTCGCGCGCGATGTCCGCATCGAGCGCGGCGAAGATAATCTTCGGCAGTTCGATCGCCGAACCTTCGGGAATGTTCGGCTGGAGCATCATTGCCGCTATACGCGACGGCAACGGCGTCTCGAGCTTCCACTTGCACGCCTCAGCGTAGGTCTTGCCCGCGCTGCGATCGCTCGCAGCCAGCCACGCTATCTCAAACCAAGGATGATTGCTCAACAACTGAATGAATCGCTGCCCGACCATTCCGGTCGCGCCAAGAATGCCAACCCTGCGTCGTTCCATATCTTCTAAGGATAACGCGCCATCGAAACACCGTCATCCTGCCAGCTTTATGCGGCTAAAAGTCGCTCCGTCTCCTGCGCGTCATCCGGTGTCCGCCACCGCCCCACACCAGGAGCGCCACCAGCAGATGGACCAAAAACCACAGCGTTATCCCCTGATCCACGTAGATCAGGTAGAGCACCAGAATCCTCGGCAGTAGCAGCCAGAACAGTGGCGGAACGATGCCTTGCAGGTGGAACGGCGCCAGGACGCCCTGAAACCAGGCAACAACCATCGCCAATCGTGGCAGAAACAGCGCGAACACGAGAAACCATAAGGGAAGACGGTTCACCACGAAAGCAAGGTTGAAGCTTAGCTGTCCCGTACGCTGTACCGCTTGCGTCAATACTGCCAATTCCGCACTCATCGTGCCTCCGCTCGCCGCCAAAATTATTTTGCGCTAAAGCTGAAATCCACCTTCGCCGTTCCTTTTGGTTCTACGGTTACGGTCATGGTCTGCTCGCCCATCTTCTCGTGCACTGCCGCCAAAGTATAAGTCCCAGCAGGCATTCCACTGATACTAAAATGACCAGCGGCATCGGTGACAGCAAAAAACGGAGTCGCCGACACGTTAATAAAGGCGTTCATCCACGGATGGTTGTTGCAGCGAACGGGAATCATCACCTCCGGCTGATTGAACTGCTTGATCTGCGGCGGCCCCTTGGCTCCCTGGGAGATGTCGATGGATTGGCTGCCTGATGCGGTGGGAAGCGTGTGAATGTTATGCATCGTCCCGTCCGAGTTGCGAAACTCGACGGACCCGCCGCGCATCAGCGCAATCACGTGCGGCGTGTACTTGCAGCCAACCTGGTCAAGAACCACCGGCGCCGATGCCGGCGCAGTGGCAGACATCGCCGCCGGAGGACCGCTCTTGATGTACACATACACATTCGCAAGCTTGCCGTCGTGAACAGCATACTGTTCCGCGAAGTTATCACCGCCCGTCATCGAGCAAACGGGGTCCATACTCATATCGATCTTCACCGGAGCCGGAGGCTTGCCTGCAAATCGAATCGTCCCGCCCACCGCGCCAAGCGTAGCCGGATCCAACGGAGCCGACAGCGCTGCCGGCTTTTCTGCCGCAGTTCCATCGTTGCTTTGCTTCACCGTGTCGCTTGATTTGCAGCCCGCAAGGCCGGTCAGCAAAACCAAAACTACGCCCGCCAGAACGGCTGCGGCCGTCCAACCGTGAATCCTCTGCATTCCTTCCTCTTTCTGAATCTGAACTGGTTCAAGCCTGTGGCACCGGCGTTTCCATCGCCTGCAGCACAGCTTCGGCGAATGCCCTGGTTCCGGTGGTACCGCCAACATCCCGAGTCAGGGTCTTTCCCTCCCGGTAGACCTGCTCAAGACCGGCCTGTACCCTCTCCGCGGCTTCGGGCTCATTAATGTGATGCAGCATAAGAACGGCGCTTTGCAGCAAGGCCGTTGGATTCGCCAGATCCTTCCCAGCGATATCGGGGGCCGAGCCATGCACCGCCTCGAAAATAGCGCACTCGGTCCCGAGATTCGCCCCAGGAACCAATCCCAACCCACCCACAAACGCGCTGCAGAGATCGCTGAGAATGTCGCCGTACAGATTTTCGGTGAGGAGGATGTCGTACTGGTAGGGATTCATCACCAACTGCATACAGGCGTTGTCCACGATGTGCTCTTTGTACTCCACCTCGGGAAACCTCTCCGCGACGCCGCGGCAACAGCGCAGAAACAGGCCATCCGACAGCTTCATGATGTTCGCTTTATGGATCGCGTGAACCTTCTTGCGTCTGTGCTTTCGGGCGTAGTCAAAGGCAAACTGAGCGATGCGCGTGGAACCTTTTTCCGTGATGATCTTGAGAGCCTGCACGACGCCGGGGACAACAACGTGCTCCAAACCAGCGTACAAGTCCTCCATGTTCTCGCGAACGACGATGATATCCAGATCCGGGTATCGGGTCTTCAAACCGGGAAGATTCTTTATCGGCCGGAAGTTGGCGAACAGCTCGAAATGCTGCCGGAGGGTCACATTGATCGACGAAAATCCTTCTCCCACCGGCGTCGTGACCGGACCCTTCAGGGCGACACGGTTCTCACCGATGGATGCGTACAGCGCTTTGGGAATGTACTCCCCGGTCTTCGCAAATGCATCTGCTCCCGCGTTATACAGTTGCCAGTCGAAAGCGACTCCGGTGGCTTCCCCCGCCGCCTCCACGATACTCACGACCGCGCTCGATACCTCGGGCCCAATCCCATCCCCGGGGATGAGTGTGATCTTGTGCGTTCTCTTCGCCCTCGTCATCGTCGACCGCCTTTCTTGGGGTCTTTTCCGTTGAGCAGTTCTTCCAGCTCCGCTTTGAACTCCCGGACGTCCTTGAAATCCCGATAGACACTTGCGAACCGAATATAGGCGACCGTGTCGATCTCCTTCAGACGAGACATGATCAGTTCCCCAACCTCGCTTGTCGACCGTTCGCGTTCGGGCGAGTCCACAACATAGGCCTCGGTCTCATCGACAATCTGCTCCAGCTTCACCGCAGCGACGGGCCGTTTCTCGCAGGCATGCAGCAGCCCACTCAATACCTTCTGGCGGTCAAACTTTTCCCGACGTCCATCCTTCTTGACCACCATGTAAGGAATTTCGTCGATGCGCTCGTAGGTCGTGAAGCGCTTGTTGCAGCCTTCGCACTCCCGCCGCCTGCGAATCGAGTCAGCGTCTTTGCTTTCGCGTGAATCAACAACCCGGTCCTGGCTAAAACCACAGTAGGGACACTTCATCGGTATAGATCGATTCTAGCAGCGTAAGCTGTCCAGCTTCAGCACAGGCCGCCTCGACGAAGGTTTTGAATGATCGGGTTGAGCGCCTATCGGACGTCGGCCACTTCTGCCGTCGCGCCCGCGGCCTCGCTCTCCTCTGCGACCTTCTTCAGGCTGACATGCTCAATTTGAGAGTAGATAAAACCCGTCGGAATAATACAGAGGAAGGTCACTATCAGCAGCACCGCTCCACAAGCCGTGGCAGCCTCGATCGGGGCTCCATAGAAGGTGTGCATCGCCGTAGCGGTGACAGCGATCTGCGTGAACCACCCGATAATCGGAAGTTGGAGTAAAGAACCTCCAATACTCGCAGCCATCAGAAGCATCGTTCGCGAGAACGTAAGACCGCTCAATTCCGGTGTGTTCACAAACGCCTGCGCCGTCTGAAGATATGCGAATCCTATAATCCACCACATCGCCAGGGAAAGCAGCACCACCACGACAAAATCCCGTACCGACGACAACGCATTCAATCCGTCGCGGAACCCGACGATCTTTGTCGCGATACTCTCTCCCGCCGATTTCGAGAGCAGGCCAACCGTCCGACGTGCAAACGCAGCCACCGCACCGCCCGCCATCCGCACCACACCCGCAAAAACAGCGATCGCCAGCGTGGCGCCCATGCTTAGAAGCCCGGCACGAACAAAGACCTCATGATGAGGCGCGTTCTTCGGCGTAAAGGCCAACGCAGAAGAGAAAATCACCGCAGCGGCGCCCAGATCGAACATGCGTTCGATGGTGTAAACAGCTATTTGGGAGCTGAGGGAAAGATTCACGCGTCGCGCCACAAGATAGGGCCGAGTCAGATCGGCCAGGCGTCCGAAGAGCGCTACCGCCGTAAAGCCAATGAACTGGGATCCAAGGAGAGAAGTCGACGACACTTTCTTCGTCGGCGACAAAAACACCGCCCATCGGACCGCACGTATCCAATAGGTCGCGTAGATCAGCGCCATAGCCACCAAAATATGGCCGACGCTCACATAGCGCAGTTGCTGCCAGAACATCGCCCAATCGAAGTGAATCTTATTTCGAAACAAAAATACGAGCAGAACCAGGGCCAGGACCGCCACCAGCCAAAGAACTCCGTTACGCTTCATCATCGGTCTCTCTTCGTAGGTTTTACTGGCACGGCTCTATTTTGCCTGCGCTGTCAGCGCCATTTGCTTACGCCGGTTGAATTCGCGGATGACGCGCGCCACATACTCCCGCGTCTCGCGATAGGGAGGAATGCCGTGATACTTATCTACCGCGCCCGGCCCCGCATTGTAGGCCGCGAGCGCCAAGGCTACGTTGTCGTGATATCGGGTCAGCAAGGCGTCGAGATAAGCCGTTCCGCCCGAAATATTCTGTTGCGGTTGAAAAGCATCGTCGACACCCATCGCATTGGCGGTCCCGGGCATCAACTGCATCAATCCTTTTGCCCCCGTCCGCGAAACTGCTCTCACCTGGCCGCCGCTCTCTGCCCGCACCACACTGGCGAGCAGGTCTTCGTCGATATTGTGCTCCGCTCCCGCATGAGAGAGCATCTGGTGTATCTCTTCCTTCGTCGGAGCCGTCCCAATCGCAACTGGCTCCGGGATCTTGGCCATGGATGTTGGCTCCGGTAGATCCGCAGTGGTCTCCACACTTACTACCGAATCTGCTGAGACCTCTAAATAATTTCCAGCAGAAACCGCGCCGCTGTCCGGGAGGTAAAGCCGGATCTTGTCCCCAATGGCCTCACGTCGCACACAGTCCAACTCGAAGCCGTTCTTGAGTGTGACATGCTCCGTCGCTCGAGCCAGAGGAGAGAGGACCAATACTAGACCGAACGCGCTCAGACGAAGTCGAGACCGGCGAAATCGATATATTTTCCGACGCATTCGCACATTCAAAGCCTATCATTCCCCGTATTCCATGCGACGGCCATCTGCTCCCACTATTGCGTCATATCCCGACAGAAACCCGGAGTGCCGATTCGAAGTTTGCGGCTATATTGCAACAATCGACAACAGGGGAATGTCAACAATACGCAACACTTTGAAGTGACACGAACAATCGATTCGATCCTTTGCCTTAACCACTTTCCATGTGGGCTATTTTTAAGGAATGATCGTAAACCGCGAGTCCCTCCTCCTCCGGCTGGGTAAGTGGAACAGCCTGTTTGTTTTGAGCCTGATTTCGGGCGTACTTTTCCAACAAACAAAGACAACGTGGGCCCAGGCCGCGCCCAAGCCGGCACCGGACGTTATTATCTTCACCAATGGCGATCAGCTGACAGGCACCCTCGAGCGTGCAGATGGGGATTCGTTCGTCTTCAAGAGCGATATCGTCGGAGAGGTGACGGTGCCTGCCGCTAAGATCAAGGAGTTGCACACTTCAGGCAAGTTTGTTGCGCTGAAGAACAACGAGAAGATCACGCGTACCTCCAAGCATCCGGGCGCACTCACTTATGCGGATAATGCCGTGACGGTGGGGGATGAGTCGGCAGGTGCGCCGGAGGTTGTTCCGGTGAAGGATCTTGCTCACCTGATCGACAGCGTGACCTTCGACAAGGAAGTGGTCCAGAATCCCGGGCCGTTCTCGAACTGGAGCGGAGCACTGACGGGAGGGATTACGCTGGCTGAATCTACCTCGAATGGCCAAAGTTACACCGCAGCGATGAACCTGATTCGGTTAGTTCCTACAGTGTCGTTTTTACCTCCTCGGACGCGCTCGACGATCAACCTGCTCGAGACCTACGGCAAGATCACTCAGCCTGTCATTCCGCAGACGAATCCTCCTTCTCCCGATTCGGTGGCGAAGACCAGCATCTTCCACGCAGATGCGGAGCACGACAAATACTTCACGTCGCGTGTGTACGCGCTCGTTGGAGCGTCGTTCGATCACAACTATGCGCAAGGGCTGAACTTCCAACAGATCTACGGCGGTGGTCTTGGCTGGACGGTGATTAAGACTCCGGTTCAGGAGTTCGACGTGAAGGCGGATGTACATTATGAGCGGCAGAACTTTCAGCCGCCGACAGTAAACATGAACCTTATTGGTTCGAGCTTCACTGAGGCTTATATCCGGAATCTCCCGAGGAAGATTCTGTTCACCGAGACTGGAACCTTCATTCCGGCGTGGAACAATCTCAGCAACTACAACGCTATCTTCGCGGCGGGCCTGCAGATGCCAACCTATAAGCGGTTCAGCCTGAGTCTCAACCTGATCGATAATTACTTGAGCCAACCGGCGATTGGATACAAGAGCAACAGTCTGCAGTTTGTTACGGGCGTGACTTACACATTGAAATAGCGGCGGAACGAGAAGAGCGGTCTCGATGAGTCATCGAGACCGCTCCTTTTTACTTTGATTCGGCTATTTGATCTTGCCGAAGCGATAGACGATACCCATGTTGAAGCCGAAGTTGTTCTGGATGGTGCCGGGAGGTCCATGATTTACGTCCATCGGGTCACGCCGGAAGAAGGTTCCCAAGTAGGTGGGACTCACCCGAAAGGCCAGGTTGGGGTAGAAGTTGTAATCGAAGTTGGCGCCGAGGCTGAAGGCCGGTTTGGTAAGTGACTCCCAGACGCCGATCTCTGCCGAGGTGAGGCCCTTGGCTCCGCCGTCGAACTTGCCGAGCGCAACTCCGCCTTCGCCCGTGACGGCTAAGGCGAACTTCTCCTTGGCAACGAGCCGGTAAGCGACGCCCCCAAGGAAGGGATACTCCGATATCTGCGGATTGAATCCCAGAAAAATGGGACTGCATCCGTTGATCGTGCAGGGGGTATTGCCGACCTTGGCGTTTCCGTACGCTCCGCGGATGTCGCCGATGATGCCCAGCTTCGGATTGAGGAAGTAGGTTCCGGTCATGAAGAAAGTGACTTCATTGTTTTTCTGTGGGGCGCCGGAGTCGAAGCGGAGATAGCCGCCGCCGCCCGCGACCTCGTAGCGGTGGCCGTAGGTTTCGGCGATCATCCTTTGAGCGCGGGCTTTACGGTTGGCGCTGGACTCGCGGCGCGTCTGGTGGGTTGGCTGCGCCTGTACGGCAACTGCTCCGATGGCCATCGATCCGGCCAGTACTGCTCCTGCGACACACTTCACACTCAATCTGAAACCGAACATCAACGATTACTCCTGCACAAGCTGCGCTTTGCTATGGTGGAACTCGGAGGCGCCAGCGGCAAACAACTGGGCCATCCCTTTATTAGAACATCCGCCGGGCTTTATCGCGGCTCAACTACCCAAGGAGTGACGCCAGATGGCGAAAAAAGGCAGCAGCAGCAGCTTTGGCAAGATGTTTCTCGGATTTGTTCTTGGTGTCGCAGCTGTTGCGGCTGGGCTGTTCGGTTATCTGAAATTTGGTGCGCTGCCGGTTGCAGTGGCCGATAAACCATTTCCGTATGAGAAGGAGATCGTCTACCTTCCTCTGAGTTCCCGGATCGATCGCGAATTGAAAAATCCTCCGTTCGGAATCAGTGAAGATGTGTTTGAGTCGGGAGCCAGGGTTTACCGGACGCAGTGTGCGAGTTGCCATGGCACGCCGGGCCACGATGTTGCGTTTGCGAAGCATATGTTTCCTTCGGCTCCGCAGCTTTGGAAGGGCCACGGGACGCATGGGGTTGTTGGTGTCAGCGACGATGAGGCGGGCGAGACTTATTGGAAGGTGGCGAATGGAATTCGCCTCTCCGGTATGCCGTCCTACTCGAAGGTGCTGTCGGAGACAGAGATTTGGCAGGTCAGTTTGTTGCTGAAGAATGCGGACAAGGAGCTGCCGGGTCCGGTGGCGGCGATTCTTGGTGCTCCGAATCCGTAAGCTCCCGCGTTAGAGGATTTCAGGGGGTACCCCCCTCCCCCATTACCTTGTTGTAAGTCGAATTGTTGCAATGACTTAGCGGTGGGATGATCCGCTAAATTCGTGCAGCCATTAGGGTTACACCCAAATTCGTGCCAGCAAAGGACTTAGCGCCGAAAGTGCGAGGGTCCCGGCATACGCTGGGGCTCGTTTTTGATCTATAAGTTAATTGTAGCGGACTGGGTGGAACTAAAATGCCACTCGGAAGTTGTTGGTGGTCAATGGATTAGATGGCTTTGGGGCTTGACATGCAATTTCTGGGCTGTTTTTGAAGCAAAAAGTTGTAAGTTGCTGGTGGGTTTTGGCTTGTGGGCGGCCACACGAGGACTGCGGAGTCTTACATCAGGAGCAAAAGCCCTTTCTTCTCGATCAGCGAGAGAGGCCGAGTCTGAAGGCTTGGATTACCATAAGGCCGCATGAACCGGCTACTGTGGTTTCGGAGACAGCAAAGAACGCTTGAATGCGTGGTCCGCAGCGATAGAGCCAAAGGCCGATCGCTACGTCGAGGGTGATACGCAGGACTTCACTGGGCCAATATCATGAGCTGAGTGTTTAGAAGGCCGTTTATCTGGGATGAGTCGCTAATCGCCTGGACAAGGCTGACAGTCGAGGAGAGCAGGCCGATGCCGCTGGTGGCCGCAACGATGAATAGGTAGAGGGCGAGGGCGCGTGATGCAATTCGTACAGCGTCACTGTTGGTCATGGATGGCCTCGTTTTACTGGCCGAGTATAGCAATTCCTCCGAGGCTGCTCTGGGCTATGCGGGCCTTCCATTCGGCGGGGCCGGTGTTGTGGACGCTTACGCCGCGTGAGTCTACGGCTACGGTGACGGGCATGTCTTTTACTTCGAACTCGTAGATGGCTTCCATGCCGAGGTCGGCGAAGGCGAGGACTTTGCTGCTCTTGATGGCCTTGGAGACGAGGTAGGCGGCTCCACCTACGGCCATTAGGTAGACGGCCTGGTAGTCGCGAATGGCTTCGATGGCGGCTGGGCCGCGCTCGGCCTTGCCGACCATTCCGTAGAGGCCGGTTTCGGAGAGCATCTGGCGGGTGAACTTGTCCATGCGCGTGGCGGTGGTGGGGCCTGCGGGGCCGACGGCTTCGTCGCGGACTGCGTCGACCGGGCCGACGTAGTAGATGAAGCGGCCCTTGAGGTCGACGGGGAGCTTTTCGCCGCGGTTGAGCATGTCGGTCATGCGTTTGTGGGCGGCGTCGCGGCCCGTGAGTAGCTTGCCGGAGAGGAGGAGGACTTCGCCGGGCTGCCAGGATAGGACTTCGTCGTGGGTGATGCCGTCGAGGTTTACGCGGCTTGCTTTGGAGACGTCGTAGGTGAGACTGGGCCAGGATTCGAGCGACGGTGGGTCGAGCGCTACGGGGCCGCTGCCGTCGAGGTGGACGTGGGCGTGGCGAGTGGCGGCGCAGTTGGGAATCATCGCGACGGGAAGGTTCGCGGCGTGGGTGGGGTAGTCGAGGATCTTGATGTCGAGGACGGTGGTGAGGCCGCCGAGGCCCTGCGCGCCGATGCCTAGCTTGTTGATTTTGTCGTAGAGCTCGATGCGGAGCTTCTCGATGTTGTTCTGGGGGCCGCGGGCTTTTAGCTCCTGCATGTCGATGGGGTCCATCAACGATTCTTTGGCCATGACCATGGCTTTTTCGGCGGTGCCTCCGATGCCTATCCCGAGCATTCCGGGCGGGCACCAGCCGGCTCCCATCGTGGGGACGGTCTTGAGGACCCAGTCGACGATGGAGTCCGATGGGTTGAGCATGACGAATTTGGATTTGGCCTCGGAGCCGCCGCCCTTGGCAGCCACGGTGACGTCGACTTCGCCGCCGGGGACCATCTCGACTGAGACGACGGAGGGGGTGTTGTCGCCGGTGTTTTTGCGGGAGAAGGCGGGGTCGGCGAGGATGCTGGCGCGGAGCTTGTTGTCGGGGTGGTTGTAGGCGCGGCGGACACCCTCGTCGACCATCTGCTGGACGGTGAGGAGGGGCTTGCCGTCGTTGTCCCAGCGGGTCTCCATGCCTAGCTTGACGAAGGCGGTGACGATGCCGGTGTCCTGGCAGACGGGGCGGTGGCCTTCGGCGCACATGCGGGAGTTGATGAGGATCTGGGCCATGGCGTCTTTGGCCGCGGGGGATTGTTCGAGCTCGTAGGCTCGGGTGAGGTTGGTGATGAAGTCCTCGGGGTGGTAGTAGGAGATGTATTGGAGGGCGTCGGCGACGGATTGGATGAAGTCGGATTGCTTGATGGTGGCCATGGGGTTTGTGACTCGCCTTTACTGCTATATGCTTCTATTCTACGTGTTGAGGATGTATCGGAGCGTTTGATGCGATTCCGCCATAAACTCGCGCTTGCTGTGGCAGTCGAATTGATTTGTCTTGGATTCATAGGTCGATCCGAATTTGTTCAAACTTGGCTTAATAAGTCAGCAGCCACCTGCGCATAATCCTCTCCAAAGCTTTGGAAACAGCTTCAACATCGGGTTAGCACCTTATCTCTACTGCTTTGTTCCAGCGATTTTGCTCGTGCTTTATTGTTGCCTGGCAAACCTGTGGAGGCGGTCTGCGGTGCTGACGGAGGAGCAGATTGCGGAGATTCCTAATCCGATGACGGAGTTGCAGGAGAGGGTTTGACCCGCTCCGGGCCGATGCGAATACCTCTGAATGCAAAAGCAGATCCTCCCGCGTTGCGGAAGGATGACAACTAAAAAAACGATTTGCGGTTGTGCGGTTGATCAGGAGATGCGGGAGGGGTGCTCGGCGGGAGTGGCGGGCTTGGGTTTGCGGCTGAGGACGAAGCTGCGGCGCTTGCGGCGGCGGTCGGAGGCGTGGTCGATTTTTTTCCAGAAGCCGATGAAGTAGTCGACCGCGGAGATGATGGAGACGATGGTCATCCAGTAGACGGCGGTGACGGCGATGAAGTGGACGCCGACGATGAAGCCTCCGTGGAAGCTGGGGAAGAGGAGCCAGTAGTTCCAGCCGTGGGCGAGGATGGCGGCTACGACGGAGACGATCTGGATGACGGTTTTGAGCTTGCCGATCTCGCTGGCTTCGATGGTGAAGCCTTCGGTGGCGGCGATGCTGCGCAGGCCATTGACGAGGAACTCGCGGCCGATGACGAGGACGGCGATCCAGGGCTTGACGATGGTGGGGTTGTAGGCGACGAGGAGGATGTAGGCG
This sequence comes from uncultured Acidobacteriaceae bacterium, assembly GCA_963746625.1. Classification (GTDB taxonomy): domain Bacteria; phylum Acidobacteriota; class Terriglobia; order Terriglobales; family Acidobacteriaceae; genus Edaphobacter. Next base: position 240,019 of record CAVVBT010000008.1, on the reverse strand, counting down.
GCGGTGATCATTAGCTTGTCGGCGAGTGGGTCGAGAAGCATGCCCATGGTGGTGATTTGGTGGCGTCGGCGGGCGAGGTATCCGTCGAGGCCATCGGTGATGCTGGCGATGATGAAGACGATGGAGGCGACGATCTCCTGCTGGCCGTGGTGGCCGGGACCCTGCCAGGGGAATAGAGGCGAGAGGATCCAGATGAGCAGAGGAACGGCTGCAATGCGACTCATCGTGATGGAGTTGGGCAGGTTCATTTACGGTTTTATGTGGCGCGATTGTGGTGATTTGCGCGCGTTGCCGATAACTAGCATTCTGCCATAGTGAGACGGCGGTAGTCGTCAAAGGATTCGCGCTGGCAGAAGACTGGCGATGGGCACGCGTCCTGGATTCGTCCCCTGGACGGGGTAGCAGGTTATCGAGTCAGGGATGGGTGGTTCGTCGAACAACGATTAGCACAATATTTTGAGGCACGGCATGTGGCTGGATGGGCCTTTTGGGTGGCTTTGTGCCTCCTTCGTGGAATGCCGCTTTCTGTTGGTGGACGTTAGTTTGGGGGACAACGTGCTTTCCGGGCTTGCCTCACTCGATTAACTCATTTGTTTTGTTGCTTCCTATCTCTGTTTGCCAGGAACGCCGATAGAGGGAAGGCCGGTTCTGAGCGAATCCTTTCTGAGCGTTCTCGATGCTGATTCGACGATTCCTCAATACGGTTTTGCTTTGGTCGCTGGGCCTCATTGGCGCGGGTGCGGCTGCGCAGCAATTTAATCAGCCGGTTGTGGTGCCGACGGGAAACTGGCCAGCGGGAATTGTTGCGGCGGATTTGAACGGAGATGGCAAGGCTGATCTGATTTATACGGATTATGGCGCGACGCCTACTGGTTCGACTACGCATGTTCTGCTGAGCAATGGAAACGGGACGTTTACTGCTGGCCAGACGATTGCTACTGCGGGTGCGGCGATTGCGGTGGCGGATTTTGATCATGATGGGCATCCGGATTTGGCGTGGGTCTGGGGTGCGGTGGGGCTGGGGAAGGTTTTCTTTGCGAAGGGCAATGGGGACGGAACGTTCGCTCCGGCGGTGGAGTGGGGGACGTTTGCGATTGTGGGGACGAATGCTCCGTTGTTCGGTTATGTGATGGGTGCGCAGCTGCACGATTCGGGTTATATGGATTTGCTGGTTGAGGATGTGGCGAATCCTTCGCTGATTACGCTGACGACCGATGGCGGGACACTGGTTCGGATTGTGGGGACGAAGCTGGAGACGGGCGTGGGGCCGATGGTTGCTGGGGATTTGAATGGCGACGGGCACACGGATCTGGCGATTCAGTCGGTGCTGGGTGGGGTGGTGGATGTTTTTCTGGGGTCTGCGGATGGGTTGCTGACGGCGGCGGGGGCTTATGCGGGTTCGAGTGCCGTGGAGAGCATGCTGCTGCATGATGTCGATGGCGATGGGCATCCTGATTTGGTGGTGGAAGGGTCTAGCGGCAAGATTGAGATTTTGCATGGGAATGCAGATGGGAGTTTCGCTGCTGCTTCTGAGGGCGGGAGTGGGAGCGCGGATGCTACGACGGGGATGGGTGGGCATCTTGTTCGCGTGATGGATGTGGGTGGGCTGCGGAATTTCTTTACGGCTACGCCTGCGGGATTGAGTGTGCTGCAGGGGCAGGCGAATCTGAGCTTTGTTCTGGGAGGAATTTATAACGCGGGGCCGGGGCGGACGAGTTTTGCTGTGGCGGATTTCAATGGCGATGGGGTGATGGATGTTGCGGTGGACTCGCCGGAGGGTGTGGCAATTCTGTTTGGGAATACCGGCGGAAGTTTTGGGGGGTCGCGGGCGTTTGCGGCGGGTAAGCCGGCGTTGAGTGGGGCCCTGGGAGAGTTCAGTGGGACGGGGAATCTGGATGCGGTGGTGGGCGTGGCTCCGGCGCAGGCTCTGTTGCTGCATGGTAATGGCGATGGGACGTTTGGGGCTTCGGTGACGTCTACGTCGGCGGCAGTGATTGCGTCTCCGGCGGCGGTGCTGGCGGGGAGTTTTTCGGGGGCTCCGCAGATTGCCGGGATGGTCGCGGGGAGTCCGGTAACGGTGGATTTGGATGGAGATGGAAATGCCGATGTGATTGTGGCGTATGACGACGTGAGTGCGGACCACGCTCATCCTTCGGCGAGCGCGGCGAATGCGATCTACATCTGGTATGGGAAGAGCGATGGGACTTATGAAGCTCCGGTGGTGATGACGCCGTCGCGGAATTTTTATCAGGTTGCGACGATGGACCTGAACGGCGATGGACGACCTGAGCTGGTGATGAGCGATGGGTATGTCGTGAGCGTGCAGACGAATCTCGGGAATCGGGCTTTCGGGCCGGAGATGCATTTTCTGGCGGGAATGGGGATCAATTCGATCTCGGCTGGAGATGTGAATAAGGATGGATTGACGGACCTGGTGATCGCGAATGGCGGGACCGTACTTGCAGATGCGGCGATCGGCAAAGAGACGGCGAGTGCAGATGTGATCACGGGCGGGATAACGGTATTGCTGGGACAGAAAGCGGTAAAGGCTACGACGACCACGGTGTTGACGATTACTTCGCCGTTGACGATTTCGTTTGGGCAGCCTTTGAGTGAGACGGCCCAGGTGACTACCGTGGCTGGAACCGCGTTGACGGGGACGATTAGCTTTTTCGATGGGGCGACGAGCCTTTGCACGATTGCGGTTTCGGCGGTGAGTTGCCCCACGGGTTCAGGCACGGGATTTGCGGTGGGGACGCATGTTTTGACGGCGGTTTATTCGGGAGATGATGCGCATCTGGGGTCGACTTCGGCGCCGGTGACGGTGGTGGTGACACCGGTGGCGCAGGCGCAGACGGTGACGATGCTAACTGCGAATCTGGATCCAGAGACGGTGGGACAGAGCGTTACGTTTACAGCGAATGTAGTGGCGAGCGGCGGGTCGGGCTTGGCGCCTACGGGTGTCGTTGCGTTTTTGGATGGAAGTACTGTACTGGGAACGAAGGCTCTGGTGGGGTCGGGTGTGGCGAGTTTCTCAACTTCAGCGCTGGGAGTGGGGAGGCATGCGATTACGGCGAGTTATGCGGGGGATGTGAATTCGGCGGCGAGTGTTTCGGCGGTGTTGACTGAGACGGTGAACGGTACGGGTGCGGTTGCGAGCGGGTTCAGTGTTTCGGTTGCGGGTTCGAATACGGTTCCGGTTGGTGGTGTGGCGAATATGACGGTGGCAGTGGCTCCGCAGACGGGGTATATGCAGGCGGTGCAGTTGACTTGTACGAATCTGCCGTCGGAGGCTACCTGCGCGTTTGAGGCGAAGACGATTGCGGCGGGTGGTGGGTCGACGACGATGCAGTTCAGTGCGGCTGCTCCGCGGGCTTGTTCGGTGGAGGCCACACAGACGGCGGGTTTCCCGTTTGCCGGGACTACGGTGGCGGCTTTTGTGGTGTTGCTGGTTCCTGGGAAGCGGCGGCGGGCTTTGAAGGGGTTGGTGGTGGCATTGATTGCTTTGTGTGGAACGGCTTCCTTGACGGGGTGTGGCGGGGCTTGTACGGACCTGGGGACTAAGCCGGGGAGTTATACGATTCGAGTGGTGGGGAGTTCGGCGGGGAGTGTGGTGAGTACTCCGGTGCAGGTGGTGGTGCTGGAGTAGCAGGAGTCGACCGCGGATTTTACGGATAAAGACGGGTTGATGGGGCGCGACGAAAGCATACCCCAGGGGCTGAAGCCCCTTGATCTGTTGCGGACTTGAGAGGCCCAAGGCTGAAGCCTTGGGGTACCTAGAAGCAAAGGCAAGGGCCCGGGGCTAAAGCCCCATTCTTGACGCCCCTTTTCGTAGGGCTAAAGCCCTACGCTTAATCCCAACGAGGCAACGGCAAGAGCAAAAGCAACGACAACAGCAGATCCCCTTCGGGGATGACAAGCAAGAAAGACAAAAGAAACGACAAAAGCAAGAGCAACAACAACAGCAGATCCCCTTCGGGGATGACAAGCAAGAAAGACAAAAGAAACGAAAAAGCAAGAGCAACAAACAGCAGATCCCCTTCGGGGATGACAAGCAGGAAAGACAAAAGCAACGGCAAAAAAGCAAGAGCAACAACAACAGCAGATCCCCTTCGGGGATGACAAGCAAGAAAAGCAAAAGCAATGACAAAGGCAAAAGCAACGACAAAAGCGAAAGAGGCAGCCACTAGCTGCCTCTTTGGTTTTGCGTGCCGGTTGGTTCAGGCGTAGATGCCGCGTTGTTTGGTGGTGTAGGCTACGCGGTCGATGGCGAGCATGTAGGCGGCGATGCGGTTGTTTACGTTGTGGGTTTGGGCATAGTCGACTACGTCGCGGAAGCTCTCGGTCATGATGTTGTCGAGGCGCTGGTTGACTTCGGCCTCGGTCCAGAAGTAGCCCATGCGATCCTGGACCCACTCGAAGTAGCTGGTGGTGACGCCTCCGGCGTTGGCGAGGATGTCGGGGATGATGAAGACGCGCTTGTCGCCGAGGATCTCGTCGGCGATGGTGGTTGTGGGGCCGTTGGCGCCTTCGCAGAGGATCTTGCAGCGGATACGTTCGGCGTTTTTGCTGGTGATGACGTTCTCGGTGGCTGCGGGGATGAGGATGTCGCACTTGTAGGTGAGGAGTTCGTGCTTGTCGGCCGCTTCGGCCTCGCGGAAGCCGTTGATGGTGCCCGCTTCAGCGCGGTGTTTGATGAGCGCGGGGATGTTGATGCCATTGGTGTTGTAGAGTCCGCCATCGTACTCGGCAATGCCGATGATGGTGTAGCCCTTTTCGTGAAGGAGCTTGGCGGAGTTGGAGCCGACGTTGCCGAAGCCCTGGATGATGACGCGGGTCCCGTCGATGGACATGCCGAGGTGCTTGATGGCTTCGTCACAGACTACGGAGACGCCGCGGCCGGTGGCTTCTTTGCGTCCTCGCGAGCCGCCGAGGTTGACGGGCTTGCCGGTGACGACGGCGTTGACGGTCTGGCGCATGTGCATGGAGTAGGTGTCCATGATCCAGGCCATAGTCTGCTCGTTGGTGTTCATGTCGGGGGCGGGAACGTCTTTTTCGGGGCCGATGAACTCGATGAGTTCGGCGGTATAGCGGCGAGTCATGCGTTCGAGTTCGCCCTGCGACATTTTCTTCGGATCGCAGATGACTCCGCCTTTGGCGCCGCCGAAGGGGATGTTGACGACGGCGCACTTCCAGGTCATCCAGGAGGCGAGGGCGCGGACTTCGTCGAGAGTGACGTCCGGCGAGTAACGGATGCCGCCTTTGGCGGGGCCGCGAGCGATGGAGTGTTGCACGCGGTAGCCGGTGAAGACTTCGATAGAGCCGTCATCCATGCTGACGGGGATGTGAACGATGATCTCGCGGGAGGGGTAGCGGAGGACTTTCCAGATACCGGCGTCGAGGTTAAGTTTGCTTGCGGCAAAGTCGAATCGAGCGGCCTGGGCTTCCCAGGGGTTTGTTTCCTGCTCGAGAGTGAGTGAGTACATTGTGTGGTCCCTTTGTTCTGTTGCTGGTATCAGCGATTCTCCGGCCATCGTTCGCCTCCAACTGCTGAAAGCAAGGATACAGCTTTAGCCAGACCGGTCTGTGGCCAAACCTCACGGAGTATAGGCTGGCCAACAGACGATAGGCAATGGACCGAAGGGGGTAGTTAACCCTCTGTGGCTGGACCATTTAGGGTTCGTGGAAGGCGGCTCTCCGCGTGGGGTTATGATGAAGAGAATCATGCCTTTAGCCGATTCCAATTCCCTTCCCTCACAACGCGATTTTTTGAAGCTGAGCCGTAAGCATTCGTTGGTGCCCGTTTATCGGACAGTGACGGCAGACCTGGAGACACCGGTGTCGGCCTTTTTGCGAATTGCTGCGGAAGAGCCGGAGGCTTTTCTGCTGGAGTCGGTCGAGGGCGGCGAGCATGTTGGGCGGTATACGTTCATCGGGATTGAGCCTTACAAGAAGATGACGGCGCGTGGGCGACGGATTACGGTTCGTGAAGGGCGGCGCGAGAGCGAGTTTGAGGGAGATATTTTTGAGGAGTTGAAGAAGGCGCTCGGTGGGCATACTCCGGCGCGATTAGCGGGGCTGCCTCCGTTTACCGCTGGGGCTGTGGGTTTCTTTGCGTATGATGTGGTGCGGCAGATTGAGCGGCTGCCTTCGGTGGCTAAGGATGAGTTGGGAGTGCCGGATGCCTGCCTGATGTTCTTTGATCAGGTGCTTGCGTTCGATCATGTGAAGAAAGAGATTCATTTGATTGTGACGGCTGATTTGGCGCGGGAGGGACGCGAGGGAGCCTATGAGCGGGCGGTGCGACGGCTGAATCGTTTGGAGAAGAAGCTGGCGGGTGCTTTGCCTGTGCGGCGGAAGAAGAAGGAGTTGGGGAAGTTGAAGGTTTCGTCGCGCACTGCGAAGGCGGCTTTCTTGAAAGCGGTCGAGAGGACGAAGGAGTACATCGCGGCGGGAGATGTGTTTCAGTGTGTGCTGTCGCAGCGTTTTGATTGCGTGCCGGGAGTGGATGCGTTTGAGATTTATCGGGCGCTGCGGATTGTGAATCCTTCGCCTTATATGTATTTTTTGCGGTTTGGGCTGGAGGATGTGGCTGAGAGAAAACCCATGTCTCGCAAAAGCCAGGACATGGGGCACCCGGTTCTACGGTGATGCGATCTTCTACGGCGCATATTGTGGGGTCTTCGCCGGAGTTGCTGGTGCGGGTGCATGGGCGGGATGTGGAGTATCGGCCGATTGCGGGGACGAGGCCTCGGAGTGCTGATGAGGCGGAGGATCGGGCTTTCGAGGCGGACATGCGCGGGGATGAAAAAGAAGTTGCCGAACACATCATGCTGGTGGACCTGGGGCGGAATGATGTGGGGCGCGTGAGTGAATTTGGGTCGGTGAAGGTGAAAGAGTTGATGGTGGTGGAGCGGTATAGCCATGTAATGCATATGGTGAGTTCGCTTGAGGGAAAGCTGCGCGCGGGGTTGAATGCGATTGATGCGTTTCGAGCTTGTTTTCCGGCGGGGACGCTGAGTGGGGCTCCGAAGATTCGGGCGATGGAGATTATTGAGGAGCTGGAGCCGGCTCGGCGTGGGGTTTATGGCGGGAGTGTGCTGTATGCGGACTTCAGCGGGAATCTGGATTCTTGTATTGCGATTCGGACGCTGTATATGAATGGGGAGCAGGGGCACTTTCAGGCGGGGGCGGGGATTGTGGCGGACTCGGTACCGGAGAAGGAGTTTGAGGAGTCGGTGAATAAGGCGAGAGCGGTGGTTCGGGCGATTGAGCGGGCGCGGGGAGTTTAGCGGGTGTCCTAAGCTTCAGCGATAACGGCAACGGAAACCTTCAAGCCCGGAATGCGCGCGGGGAGTTTGGCGCCCTGGCGTGCTGGTGGATCTATTGGAAACCATCGAATCCACTCCTCGTTCATACCGGCGAACTCATCCTCGTCCGCCAGAATGACCGTTGCACTGACAATCTTGTCCAGTGATGTTCCAGCAGCCTCTAAAATCGCGGCTACATTCGTCAAGCATTGCCGTGTCTGCTCCTGGATCGTGGTTCCCTTGATTTGACCTGTCGCGGGATCGGTCGGCGCGGTGCCCGAAACGAAGACAAGTCCCGCAGCTTTGACAGCTTGACTATACGTAGGCGAGGGCTTTGCTGCCTTGGAAGTAAAGACGATATCGCGCGGCATAGTAGACCCCTCGTAACCATCGAGTAAAGTGTGCTGGCTGCGGCTACCTTTGCTGCACCGCAGCAGTGTGCCCAGAATACAATCCGAAGGTCCTCGAAAGTTTAGTTATCGGCAAGCTCCCACTATGCATTTGACAATAGCGCGCTGCGCGGAGCGTAGAATTTAATACGATATGGTCTTTGTTCTGGATAACTACGACTCGTTTACTTACAACCTGGTGCAGTACATGGGTGAGCTGGGTGCGGAGATGGTGATTCGGCGTAATGATGAGCTGACTCCGGCTGAGGTGGAGGCTCTGCGGCCGGAGAAGATTGTGATCTCGCCGGGGCCTTGTACTCCGCAGGATGCGGGGATTTCGATTGAGCTGATTAAGCATTTTGCGAAGGCTAAGCGGCGGGTGCCGATTCTGGGGGTTTGCCTGGGGCATCAGGCGATTGGCGCGGCGTTTGGGGGGAATGTGGTGCGGGCTCCGAAGCTGATGCATGGCAAGACCAGCCTGGTGGAGCATGATGGACGGACTATTTTTGCGGGGATTCCTTCGGCGATGACTTGTACGCGGTACCACTCGCTGATTGTGGCCGAGGAGGGGTTGCCGGAGGAGTTGGAGGTTTCGGCTCGGACGGCGGATGGGGAGACGATTATGGCTCTGCGGCATCGTGAGCTGCCGATTGAGGGTGTGCAGTTTCATCCGGAGAGTGTGTTGACGGCGGATGGGAAGAAGTTGATTGAGAATTTTTTGAAGATGTAGGGTGGGTGGCTTCGTTTATATTTTCGGCTTGTTTGGGTACGAAGCTTTCTAGGTTGAAAAGGGTGAAACGATCTGGGCAGGATTGGCTTCTCCGGGGTCCTTCGACTGCGGCGGCAAAAACGCCGCCTTCGCTCAGGATGACGCTTTTTCTAACTCGGTACTCGGGCAGGATGACACTTTCCTTTTTCGGGCCGGTACTTGCTCATGCGGAAAGACAACCGCAGGTCCTTCGACTCCGTGGCTTCGCCACTTCGCTCAGGATGACACTCTCTTTTTGGTGTGGGGATTGCGGCGCTGATTTACGCGGGGCGTTTGCAGTCTACGCCCAGGCAGTCGGGCCAGCGTTCGATGGATTCTACTTCTTTGAAGCGGGGGTCGGGAGAGTCGCCCATTTCTGCTCGGCGGATGTCGGCGAATCCGGCGGCGGCGAGTTGTTCGGCGAGGCCTTTGTAGTCCCACATCCAGAGATGGCGGGCTCGACCGAAGAGAGCGGTGGGCAGGGATTTGAGTCCGCGGGTTAGGGTGGGTTCGCCGAGGAAGCTGTCCTGCATGAAGCGGGAGGAGGCGCCGGGAGTGGGGTCGTTTTTGTAGGCGTTGATGAGCTGCTCGAGGTCAGGCAGGACCATGCGAAAGGTTCCGCCGGGACGGAGGTAGGTGTAGACGTTGCGGATGGCAAGGCGGAACTCGTCGAGGGTCATGTGCTCGAGGACGTGGGAGCAGTAGACGGCCTCGGCGGATTGCGGAGGGATGGGAAGACCTTTGATGACGTCGCCGTATTGGATGTTTTTGGGGTAAGGCGGGAAGCCTCGTTTGACCAGGATCGGGGTGAGAAAGGGGAGACGGCTTTGGATCCAGAAGGCGGGGCCAGCGTCGAAGTTTAGCCATGTTGGAGGAGCACACATTCCACAGCCAAACTGCACATACTGATGACCCATGGCCGTATTATACATAGCGTAAAGAACGGTTCCGGCTTGGGATGCGATCTTGTGACGCAGCGAAAAAGCACAGAATTTATGCGGGGTTTGTGCGCTGGCCGGGAGGGTGCGAGATGATGGAAACAATATGAAAATCAAGAATCCGGTTGCGATGGTGGGCCTGCTCGCCGCAGCTCTTGACGGCTATGCGATGGCGCAGCAGCAGCCGATTGGCACGGTGGGGGTGCAGGACGCAACGGTTGCGGGTGCGCTTGAAGTGAGTGATGGGCGAGCATTGTTGGTGGGGAATACGACGGTAACGGCGAGGGACCGGACGGCTGAGATTGAGCTGAAGCGCGGCGGGACCGTCAAGGTGTGCGCGACGAGCGGACTCCACATAACAGCGGGCAAGAGCACGGATATGACGGTGGCTTCCCCGCTGATGCTGGCGCTGGATCGTGGGGCTATTGAGGTCGAGATGGGGGCGACCACACGCGATGTGGTGACGACTCCCGACCTGCGGTTCACGATGGGCGAAGATGGGCCGCTGGATCTGCAACTGCGCGTGACGCGAAATGGCGATACGTGTGTAGAGAATCGCGGGGCGAAGGCTCCTGTGCTGAATATTGTCGATCAGTTTGGAGAGGCGAGCTATCAGTTGCGCGCGGGGCAGCATGTGCTTTTTGAGCATGGGAGTTTGAAGGAAGTGGTGGACCATGAGAGCTCGGCGTGCGGGTGTCCGCCGGAGCCGACGATGACGGTTGCGGACGCATTGTTGAATGCGGGAACCGCAGGGAGTGGCGGGGCTGCGCCGAAGACCGTCGCGGAGGAGCACCCCTTCCCTGCTGCAGTGAGCGCGGGACTGGCTCCCGCTCCGGTACCTCAGGCTCCGGCGGGACAGGCGCATACTCAGGTTTCGGCTGCGCTGAGTTCGGGTGGGGATGGGGGTAATACCGCGGAGCCGGTTGCACCCGCGAAGAGTGCCGAGGCGGCTCAGGCTACTCCTGCTCCGGCCACGCCGAACAATCGAAGGATCTGGTGCATGTGGTGGGACGGTTCTTCAAGCGGCTTTTTGGCGGCGGATGAGAGGTGGCTGCGGGGGAAGCAAAGGGTGCTTCACTGCGATACAATCGAAAGGTTGCGGGATTTTCGGCAGGGATGCCGGCGTGCCCGCAGATACATTCCAACAACAGCTGAGTTCAGCACAGATTAGGGGTTTTTATGTCGATTCCCGCAACGCAGATGCGCCCGGGCATGATTATCAAGTACAAGGACGACCTTCACCTGGTGTTTTCGGTGGAGCACCGCACGCCGGGTAATCTTCGGGCGTTTATTCAGGCAAAGCTTCGCAATGTTCGTACGGGTGCGATGTTTATTGAGCGCTTCCGCTCGCCCGATCCGATTGAACGGGTTTACGTCGACGAGGTGAAGATGGAATTCCTGTACAACGATGGGGACGAGTACTACTTCATGGACGAGAAGTTTGAACAGACGATGTTGAAGCGCGATACGCTGGGCGATGCGGTGGAGTACCTGATGCCGAATCTCTCGATCAGCGTGAGCTTCCATGACGGCAAGGCTGTGGGTATCGAGCTGCCGAATGTGGTGGAGATGACCGTGGTGGAGACGGAGCCGGGGATCAAGTCGGCTACGGCTTCTTCGGTGACCAAGCCTGCGAAGTTGGAGACGGGGCTAGTGGTGCAGGTGCCTCCGTTCATCAACGAGGGTGAAAAGATTCGCGTGGACACGGCGGAAGGCGCTTACATGAGCCGCGCGTAAACGCAATGAAGATGGAAGGGGCAGAGCCTATTGGTTCTGCCTTTTCTTTTGCGTGATGCTGTTGCATGGGTTTTGTCGCTCTGCGACACTGGAGTTTCCATGGTGTGCCATTACCTTGTCAAAGGACGTGTGCAGGGTGTCGGGTTTCGCTGGTTTGTGCAGCGGGAGGCGGCGGAGATTGGACTGCGTGGATGGGTTCGGAACACCGAGGATGGGCATGTGGAGATTGTTGCGGCTGGAAACGGAGAGGACCTGGCAGAGTTGAAGACGGCTCTGCATAAAGGTTCGCGCGGCAGCCGTGTGGATGCTGTTGTGGAACATGAACTGGCCGAGAGCGAAGGCGCAAAGCTTGGGCCATTTGAGATTGAAGGAGCCTGGTAAGGACCGATGACGCTACCGATTAATTGTGAACCACTGAAGACGCTGATCCGGACTGTTCCGGACTTTCCGAAGCCGGGGATTTTGTTCTACGACATTACGACTGTGCTGAAGGATAAGGCGGGATTTGCGACGCTGATTGATGCGTTTGCGCAGTACTACATCGGCAAAGAGATCGACCTGGTCCTTGGAATTGAGGCGCGTGGGTTTATCTTTGGGCCGGCGCTGGCGTATCGGCTGAACGCGGGTTTTGTGCCGGTGCGGAAGCCGAAGAAGCTGCCGGCGCAGGTGGCTCGGGTGAATTATGACCTGGAGTATGGGACGGACGCGCTTGAGATTCACATGGACGCGATTGAGCCGGGGCAGCGTGTGGTCATCGTCGATGATTTGTTGGCGACCGGTGGAACGATGGAGGCTACGGTGCGGTTGGTGCGGCAGCTTGGCGGAGTTGTGGCCGGACTTGGATTTGCGGTGGAGCTCGATTTTCTGAAGGGGCGGGATAAGTTTCGCGAGTATGACGTGATGAGCTTGCTGCACTATGACGAGTGAGTCATTGTGAATCTGTCGCTACAGCCGCATCGGGGCTAAGGTCCGAATCATCTTTTATTCGAAGAAGAATTTAGGGGGAGCTTGCAGATGAAGTCGCATGGATATGCTGCACACGATAAGACTTCGGCGCTGGTGCCGTTTAAGTTTGAGCGTCGGGATCCTGGGCCGAATGATGTGGTGGTGGAGATTGCTTATTGCGGGATCTGCCACTCGGATATTCACCAGGTTCGGGATGAGTGGAAGAATGCGATCTATCCGATGGTGCCGGGGCATGAGATTGTAGGGCGCGTTGCCGAAGGTGGGCTCTGCGGTGAAGAAGTTCAAGGAGGGTGACCTTGCCGGGCGTGGGGGTGATGGTGGATTCGTGCCGGATTTGCGCGAATTGCAAGGCGGGCGAGGAGGCTTACTGCGAGAAGGGGATGGTGGGGACTTATAACGCTCGAGATTATAACGGGGAGCTGATGTTTGGCGGGTATTCGAACAACATTGTGGCGGATGCGCGGTATGTTCATTCAATCTCACCGAAGCTGAATTTGGCGGCGGTGGCTCCGCTGCTGTGTGCGGGAATTACAACATACTCGCCGCTGAAGTTCTGGAAGGCTGGCAAGGGCAAGAAGGTGGGGATTGTGGGGCTGGGCGGGCTGGGACATATGGGGTTGAAGTTTGCGCACTCGATGGGGGCGGAGACGGTGCTTTTTACGACCTCGGCTGGCAAGGTTGCGGATGGGCAGAAGCTGGGAGCGGACGAGGTTGTCGTGACGAAGGACGCTGCGGCGGTGGCGAAGCATGCGGGGAGCTTTGACTTTATTCTGGATTGCGTTTCGGCTCCGCATGATGTGAACCAGTATCTGGATCTGCTGCGGCTGAATGGAACGATGTGCCTGGTGGGGCTGCCGGAGACGCCGGTGACTATCTCGCCGTTTTCGATCATTACGAACCGGCGATCGTTTTCGGGGTCGATGATTGGCGGGATGCCGCAGACGCAGGAGATGCTGGACTACTGCGCGGAGCATGGGATCGTCTCGGAGATTGAGATGACCTCCGTGGACAAGCTCGGTGAAGCTTACGAGCGGGTGGTGAAGAGCGATGTGAAGTACCGGTTTGTGATTGATATGGGTACTTTGCCGAAGGGCTAGAGAATTGCTATCGGCGGGGGCACGGGCGGCCCCGCAAAATACGGGGACTCTTCGCTCCGTCGGAATGACGATCTCTTTTGAATGGCTCCCAACTGTGAGTGCTCAGACGAAGAGCGTGAAAAATGGGGAGTCGATGGTGACGGTCTGGGTTGGGCCGGTGAGTTTTCCGGTGGCGGCGTCGCGGCGAAAGATGGTGATGCTGGCGGAGTCCTGGTTGCCGCAAAGGAGCCATTGGGCGGTGGGGTCGAGGGTGAAGTGGCGCGGGGTTTTGCCGCCGCAGGGGATGCGCTGGATGAGGTCGAGCTTGCCGTCTTTGGGGCGAATGGAGAAGACGGCGATGGTGTCTTCGCCTCGGTTGCTGGCGTAGAGGGTGAGGCCGTCGGGGGCGATGGCTAGTTCGGCGGCGGTGTTTTTTTCTGCAGGGAAATCGGCTGCGATGGTCTTGACGGGTGTGTTGGTGTTGACGAGGAGGCCCTGTGGATTGTCGGCGAAGCGGGTTGCGGTCCAGAGGTAGTGGTCGATGGTGGAGTCGATCTCGTTGATGCCGTAGACCCAGCGATTGTTGGGGTGGAAGGCGACGTGACGCGGGCCGGAGCCCGGACGATTGTTCGAGAATACCTGCGGATCGGAGATCTGGCCGGTTTCAGGATGGGTCTGGAAGACGGTGATGTGATCGGTGCCAAGGTCGCAGACGAGGACGAAGCGGTTGTCGGGAGAGATGGTGGTGCAGTGAGGGTGGGATGTGTCCTGACGGGCGGTTACGGGGCCGAGTGCGCCGAACTTCTGGTGATCCTTGAGGTCGACGCGATCGATGGGCTGGCTCAGGGTGCCGTCGGGCTGGATGCGGTAGGAGGCGACGGTGCCCCCGAAGTAGTTGGCGACGAAGGCTGAATGGTTGGTGTCGTCGACGGAGATGTAAGCGGGACCCGCTCCTGCGGCGGTGACCTGACCGGATTCGTGGAGAGCGCCGGTTTTGGGATCGATGGCGAAAGTAGTGGTAGTGGCGGCTGGGTCATTGATAGCGTTGACCGCGTAGAGAAAACGTTTGGCGGGACCGGCGGGGGTTACGGCGAAGTAGGAGGGGCGGGCGGTGGCGGCCGCAAGCATGGGCGTCGTTAGTTTGCCCTGCGTGGTGTCAAAGCGGGCTTGATAGATGCCCTTGCTGATGCCCTTGGAGGTGTCGGTGCCGATGTAGACGGTGAGGGGCGGCGGGGGCGGCGCTGGTTTCTTTTTGCGGGGCCAAGTGACTTCGGCCTTCGCCGAGGCGGCAAAGGCTGGAAAAAGAACGAGGAATCTGCGGCGGGTGAACGACATGAGCAATTCCCCTGGGAAGATTTATGCTGGTTCGCCCGGCAGGTGGATACCCATCTCATCTTCGGGACGGATGTTCGGGTTGATAACTGGAAGACTGGGAAGATGGTCGGTGCGGCCAGCCTCTTTGACGACCGCGTTGGCGTGCTCGAGGACCTCATCGACGGTCATGGTATACATTTCGCGACCGTTATCGTAGCCGGACTGGATGGCGTGTTGCAGGTAGCGACCAGCGGCCTGCGCCGCGAGATAGTCGGTGATGACGTAGCCCGTGCGGTGCTTCTGCTCGACCCAGGCTTGGTTGGGCATGGCGATCCAGACAGGGCGGTCGTTGACCGAGAAGCGAATATCTGTTGCGTCGGCATGGCGGGTGGCGATGGCGACGACGGTCCCCTTCCACTCGCAGCGGAGGTCTTCGCCGGTCCAGCGGTCGGTCACTCTGAAGTCTTCATACATGGTTTGTTCCAGCTTAGTTCACAGGGGTTGGGATGGGCAAGGCTGACTTTAGAGGCTCACCCCTAAAAGTGCTGTGATGTAACAGGTTAGGGGGATATCCCACGTTAGGGACGGAACTGTAAGTTACTTTCGTAAGTTGCTGAAAATCCTTCTGGCTATGGAAAGTTACCACGGATATTCTAGCTTTACATAACGGTGAATAATGAACGTGCGTCGGACGGAAGCTGAATCGGCTAGTTTGCGAGCGATTTGGACCAGGGATTTACTGGACTCTCAGCCTGAGGTTGAATGTGAGGAGTTGGTGCAGCTTGCGGCTGCAATCTGCGGGACTCCTGCGGGCATGGTGACGCTGCTGGATGAGCGGCATCAGTGGTATCGCGCGTCGGCGCACCTGAAGTTGGGGGAGACGCCGCGAGAGGTTGCGTTTTGCGCCCATGCGATCCGAGAGAACGGGCTGTTCGTGGTGAAAGATGCGCTGATGGATCTGCGGTTCGCGAATAATCCTCTGGTCGTTACGGACCCAGCAATCCGCTTCTTTGCCGGCGTAGGTCTCTTTACTTCAGATGGCGAACCGTTGGGAACGTTGAGCGTCGTGGACATGGTGCCAAAGATTCTGGCGCCGGAGCAGGTCAATGCGCTAGAGGTGCTGGGTCGACAAGTGAGTGTGCGGCTGGAGGCAATGGTGCAGCGCAAGGCATTGGCTGAGGCGATTGCCGAGCGAGACAGGGCTGCCGGAAACCTGCGGGCAAGTGAAGAACTGTTTCGGGCGTTTATGAACGCCAGCCCGTTCCTCAGCTACATCAAGGATGCCGCGGGGCGGTTGCTCTTCTATAACCGAGCCTTTGCGCAGCGGTTTGGTGTGAGTGAGTATGCGTGGCTTGGGCGAACGGATGATCAGTTGTGGTCGCGCAAGCTGTCGAAGTCGATGAGAACCCATGACCTGGAGGTGATGGCAGGCGGACGGATGGTAGAGACTGAGGAGCATATTCGGAATTCGGATGGAACGGTGAGTTCGCTTCGATCGTTCAAGTTTCCGTGTCATGATTCGGCGGGAAATGTGCTGCTGGCAGGCGTGGCAGTGGATGTTTCCGAAGAAGTGGCGCATCAGGTTGAGCTGGAGCGTTATCACCGTGAGCTGGAAGAGGCCAACGACCAGTTGCGGAAGCTGGCCGTGACGGATGAGCTGACGGGGTTGAGAAACCGCCGGTCATTTGAGGAGCGTCTGGTGATGGAGTTCTCGATGGCTCGGCGCAGGAAGCGCGAACTATCGGTGCTTCTGATCGATGTGGACAACTTCAAGACGATCAATGACCGGTGGGGTCATGCGGCTGGTGATGAGGTGTTGCGGCGGTTGGGTACGATACTGCGGACGACGGTGCGGCTGCCGGATTTGCCAGCGCGGTATGGAGGCGAGGAGTTTGTCGTGCTGCTGCCGGAGAGTGGCGAAGAGAGTGCCATGGGGCTGGCGCGGCGTGTGATGCAACGAGTGGCGACGGAAGAGTGGGAGAATGAGCCGCTGACGATAAGCGTGGGGATGGCGGCGATGAACGAGTCGTTGGAGAGTGGGTTTCAATTGGTGGAGTTGGCCGATGAGGCTTTGTATGCGGCTAAGCGGGCGGGTAAGAACCGCGTGATGGTACATAGCGGATAGAGAGATGTAACACCGATCTTCACCGATGCCACCGATTAAAGACGAATCGATGACACACCGATTCCAGACTGGTCGCTGGATTTGAGAAAACAAAGAGGCGCACCTTTTCGGTGCGCCTCTTTTGTTAATTGGTGCGAAGTTTTTATGCTTCGGCGTTGGGGTCGCCTTCGTGGCCGGCACCCTGCTCTTCCATCTGCTTGGCGAGCTCTTCGCGCTTCTTGGTGCGGGCTTCGGCACGCTTCTGGGCCTTCTCGTTGAGCTCATGCTCGGCCCCGAGAAGCTCGATGTAGGCCATCTCGGCTGCGTCACCCTTGCGGGCTCCGAGGCGCGTGATGCGGAGGTAACCGCCGTTGCGTGCACCGTAGCGGGGGGCGACGGTGGCGAAGAGACGGTCGACCGACTCAGGCGTCATGAGGTAAGCCGCGGCCTGGCGACGGGCGTGAACGGTGCCCTGCTTGCCGAGGGTGATCATCTTTTCGATGAGCGGGCGGCTCGCCTTGCACTTGGTGATGGTGGTCTCGACGCGATCCATCAGGATGACGGAGGTGACGAGGTTGCGCAGCATGGCGCGGCGATGGCTGGTGTTGCGGCCTAGTTTGTATCCTGCATTACGGTGACGCATCGGTGATCTCCTTCGACTGGGCTTTGAGCCGTGAGTCGGTACTACGTGGGGATAGGGACTAGGGCCTAGGGACTAGCAGGCTGGAGAATTCTTGCCTTCGAGTTTGCTGAGGATGGCTCGTAGCATTTTGCCAACCTCGGTGCAAAGATCTTCGGCTTCCTTCAAAGCTTGCGGATTTCCGTAGCCTAGCTCCTTCGCTATCACTAGCTGTGTTTCAACTTCAGAATTCGAGCCACGTGCCATTCCCAGGAAATGCTTGTATTCACCTGTTGAGTTGCGGCCGTAGCCTTCTGCTATATTGCTTGCGACCGAAACGCCTGCTCGACGAATCTGGCCGGTTAGTCCGAAGAGTTCTTCTTTCGGAAAGCCTGTGGTGAAGCGGTAGATGGCGAGACTCATTTGAATTGCTCTCTGCCAAACCAGTAAATCCCGAAACGACTCGCTCATCTTTTCTTTCGGGTTATGAAATCGAACCTGGAGACTAGTCCCTAGCCCCCAGGCTCTATTTCACGGCTGTTAGAAGTTCTCGGTCTCGGTGGGGAGTTCGAGGTCTTCGTCTTCTTCTTCGTCCTCATCGTCGTCATCGAAGTTGCCGAAGCTGGCGGCGAGGGTGGCTGCGGGCAGGACGGAGGTTGGTCCGGGCTGCGGGTTGCCGTTCTCGTCGATCTTCATGCCGAGGGAGAGGCCCATCTGCGCGAGGATTTCCTTGATCTCATTCAGGGACTTGCGGCCGAAGTTCTTGGTCTTGAGCATCTCGGCTTCGGTCTTCTGGATGAGTTCGCCGATGGTGGCGATGTTGGCGTTCTTGAGGCAGTTGTAGCTGCGGACGGAGAGCTCGAGCTCTTCGACCGAGCGGTTGAGGTTCTCGTTGCGAAGGGCGGGACCGTCGACGCTGCCATCGTGACCGGCTTCCATCTCCTCTTCAAAGTTGATGAAGATGGTCATGTGGTCTTTGAGCAGCTTGGCCGAGAGGCCGAGGGCGTCGGCGGGAAGCACGGTGCCGTTGGTCCAGATCTCGAGGGTGAGCTTGTCGTAGTCGGTGATCTGACCGAGACGGGCTGCCTCGACGAGATAGTTGACCTTGCGGACGGGCGAATGGACGGAGTCGACCGGGATGAAGCCGAGGCCGAGGTCGGTATCGAAGTTCTTATCGGCCGAGATGTAGCCGCGGCCGCGCTTGAGGCGCATCTCCATGTCGATCTTGCCGCCTTCGGAGACGGTGCAGATGTAGACGTCCTTGTCGAGGATCTCGACGTCGCCGTCGGCTTCGATCATCCCGGAGGTGACGACGCCGGCCTGGTCGGCGCGGAGGTAGAGGGCCTTGGGGCCTTCGCCTGCGAGCTTGAAGGGGATCTGCTTGAGGTTCAGGATGATGTCGGTTGCGTCTTCGACGACACCGGTGATGGACTGGAACTCGTGCAGGACACCTTCGATGCGAACTGCGGTGACGGCCGCTCCCTCGATGGAGGAGAGCAGGGTGCGACGCAAAGCGTTGCCGATGGTGGTGCCGAAGCCGCGCTCAAAAGGCTGCGCGCTGAACTTGCCGTACTTCTCGTTGAGTGTTTCGCTATCGACTGCGAGGCGCTTGGGTTTCTGGAAACCTCTCCAAAGCATTTGTTTCTCCTTTATCCGTCCTAGACGCGATGCATTCTGCGAACTGGCGGGTGGTTCGGTTGCGGTTTAGGTTGTTGTGTTAGCGCCGGGGCGAGGGTTGATCCCCTCCCCCGGCAAAAAGTGTCAAAGTATTCGAAAAAAGCGACTTAAGTCTGGACTTCAGTACGAACCCAGAAATTAAGGGTGACTTTATTTCGAGTACAGTTCGACGATCAGCTGCTCGTTGACGGGCAGGTTGATGTCTTCGCGCTTCGGCAGGGCAACGATCTTCCCTGAGAAGTTGTCGCGGTTGATATCGATCCAGACCGGGGAGTTCTGACCAGCGGCAAAGTTCTTCGACTCCTCGAATACCGGGAGGGTCTTGGAGCCTTCGCGGAGGGCGATCTCGTCACCAACCTTGACCTGGTAGGACGGGATGTTGACCTTGCGGCCGTTGACGGTGACGTGACCGTGACGGACGACCTGACGGGACTGGCGGCGGCTCATCGCGAAGCCGAGACGGTAGGCGACGTTGTCGAGGCGGGTCTCAAGCTGCTGGAGCAGGAGTTCGCCGGTGACGCCGGTCTTGTTGGAGGCCTTCTGGTAGTAGGCGCGGAACTGGGTCTCGAGGGTGAAGTAGATGCGCTTGGCCTTCTGCTTCTCGCGGAGCTGCAGACCGTAGCCGACGACCTTCTTAACCTTGCGGGACTGGCCGTGCTGGCCGGGGGGGAAGTTGCGCTTCTCGACGGGGCATTTTTCTGAGAAGCACTTGGCTCCCTTGAGGAAGAGTTTGGTTCCGTCGCGGCGGCAGAGGCGGCAGACGGGTCCTGTGTAACGTGCCATTTTGTATTTCTCCTGACTTCGGGTGTCGATCGCTTTACGCGCTGGCTGCGCTTCGTCACGATCCGGTGTTGATTCGCCCTTCATTTCTCCGCTGCGTACTTGCCGAGGTCGGCAGGGTTCAGAGCGCTAACCGCCTACACTATCAGACGAATGCAAGACTTTGATGCTTATGCCTGAGAGTCTCCATCGTAAATGCAGATGAAAGCAAATCCTGCCTGAGGCGCTTGCCACATGGTTCTGCGTATAGACCGGGTTCGAATCGTGGGAGTCTAGCCATAGATCAGACGCTGCGGCGCTTGGGCGGACGGCAGCCGTTGTGCGGCATCGGCGTAACGTCGCGGATGCTGCGGACCTCGATGCCGGCGGTTGCGAGGGCGCGGATCGCGGATTCGCGGCCGGAGCCGGGACCGGAGACGCGCACATCGACCGAACGGACGCCGTGGTCGCGGGCTGCATTGGCTGCACCGACGGCGGCCTGCTGCGCGGCGAACGGGGTGCCCTTGCGGGAGCCGCGGAAGCCGAGCGAACCGGACGATTTCCAGCTGAGCGTGTTGCCAATCTGGTCGGTGATGGTGACGATGGTGTTGTTGAACGACGCCTGGATGAAGACGAGGCCGAATGGAACGTTCTTGCGTTCACGCTTCTTGAACTTCTTGTTCTTGCCGGTCTTTGCGGCAGTGCCTTTGGTGTTCTGTGTCTTCGCCATGGGTTATTTCGTCGCTTTCTTCTTACCGGCAACGGTGCCCTTGCGCGGGCCTTTGCGGGTGCGAGCGTTGGTGTGGGTGCGCTGGCCACGGACGGGAAGGCTGCGGCGATGGCGGAGACCACGGTAGGACTGAATTTCGATGAGGCGCTTGATGTTGAGCGAGATGTCCTTGCGGAGATCGCCTTCGATCTGGCCCTCGGCTTCGATGACCTGACGGATGCGGTTCAGCGCGTCCTCGTCGAGCGTGCTGAGCTTCGCGAAGGGGTCAACATTTGCCTTCTCGAGGATCTTGGCAGCTCGGGAGTTGCCGATTCCGAAGATGTAGGTGAGACCGATGCGCGCCTGCTTGTTGCCCGGGACATCGACTCCAGCGATACGTGCCATGGGGTTCCTTTTCGGTTGGGCTCCTGTAGCTTCGCCACGGAGCGGGGTGATTGGTTTACGGCTGGTCCGACAGGTTCAACGCAAGCCTTGAGTTCGGCTAACTAGCCTGGCGGGGCCGGTAGTGCAGGGCGAGACTGCTTAGCCCTGGCGCTGCTTGTGCTTGGCGTTTTCGCAGATGACGCGAACTACGCCGCGGCGGTGAATAACCTTGCACTTGTCACAAATCTTCTTTACTGAGGCGCGGACCTTCATGGTGATTCCCTTCTTGTTTTCGTGCTACGTGGAGCCGGTGGAACGGAGGGCATACCCCAGGGGCTAAAGCCCCATTCGTGCATAGCCCTTGAATGCCAAGGCTTAAGCCTTGGCCTACCTAGAAGCCAAAAACATGGCGATCCGGGGGTGAAACAGCGTTTCTCGTCTACTTGTAACGGTAGACGATGCGGCCGCGGTTGAGGTCGTACGGGCTGAGCTCAATCGCGACGCGGTCGCCGGGGAGGATGCGGATGAAGTTTTTGCGCATACGTCCGGAGACGTGTGCAAGCGCCTGATGCTTGTTTTCAAGCTCGACCTTGAACATCGCGTTTGGCAGGGTCTCGACGACGACTGCCATGACTTCAATTGCATCTTCCTTCGACAAACGGTCTCCTTTGGAAAGGCGGGAGGCTAAGCCTCTTTGTTTCCAGTAATTCTGTTTTGGTTGGGGCGTTTGGCCTCAGCCGGATGTGCCGTGCTGCACACTTGTACACACAGCATCTCTTATAGTACCTCAATTTGGCCCTATTTTTCCAGTGCCAAGGCCCTTTTAGTGGCGGTTCAGATTGAAAAAGCGTACCCCCGGGGCTAAAGCCCCTTCCCATCTCTCAACCTTGCGGCACCCATTCGACTTCGCTCAGGGCAGGCTCTGAAGCCGTGCCCTTAACAAAACCTTTTGAACTGGCTCGCTATTTCCCCTGTTTCTAGAGGGTAAGGACCTGGGGGCCGTCCTTGGTGATGGCTACGGTGTGCTCGAAGTGGGCGCTGTAGCTGCCGTCGACGGTGATGGCAGTCCAGCCATCCTTGAGGACACGGACTTCAGGGCGGCCGGCGTTGATCATGGGTTCGATGGCCAGGACCATCCCTGCTTTGAGACGGGGGCCTTTGCCGGCGGGGCCGAAGTTGGGGACCTGGGGGTCTTCGTGCATGGCGCGGCCGATGCCGTGGCCTACGAATTCGCGGACTACACCGAAGCCTTCGGCCTCGCAGAGTTGCTGGACGGCTGCGGAGATGTCGCCGAGGCGGCCGCCGACCTGGCACTGCTCGATGGCCTTTTCGAGAGAGAGCTGGGTGATCTCGAGGAGGCGGGCGGTGCGGGGGGCTACCTGGCCGATGGGATAGGTGACGGCGGCGTCGGCGTAGAAGCCTTCGATGATGACACCGCAGTCGATGGAGAGGATGTCGCCGTCTTTGAGGACGCGTTTGGCGTTGGGGATGCCGTGAACTACCTCGTCATTGACCGAGGTGCAGAGGGCGGCGGGATAGCCGTGATAGCCCTTGAAGGCAGGAATGGCGCCTAGTTCAGCGATCTTCGCGATGGCGATCTCCTCGAGATCCATGGTGGAGGCGCCGGCGACGACGTGCGGCGCGATGGCGTTATGGACCTTACGGAGGGCCTTGCCGGAGATCCGCATCTTTTCGATCTCCTGCGACGTTTTGATCATGATGGCCATAATTTAGGGACTAGGGACTAGGGATTACTAGGGACTAGGGACTACGAATACTACTGTTGCTTTCGTAATGCTTTTAAGGCCTTCGTTATTGCGGCGGTGACTTGCTCTACGGGCTGATCGCCGTTGATCTCTTCGAAACGGCCCAGTTTGCGGTAGTGCTCGATGACCGGGGCTGTCTGGGCTTCAAAGGTTTTCATGCGGTCTGCAAAGACCTCATCGGAGTCGTCGGGACGCTGAACGAGAGGAGAGCCGTCTACGTTACAGATGCCGGGGACCAGCGGCGGATTCGAGTAGATGTTGTAGATGCGGCCCGCTGCAGAGATACGGCGACCGGTGATGCGGTGTTTGAGTTGTTCGTAGTCGACGATGATGCTGATGGCAACGACGGGGAGAACATCGGGGGCCGCGGCGAGTTTTGCGTCGAGCCAGAGGGCTTGGTTGAGGGTGCGGGGGAAGCCGTCGAGGATGAAGCCTCTGATCGTGTCGGGCTGAGCGAGACGGTCGGCGACCATCTGGTTAACTAGATCGTCGGAGACGAGTTTGCCCTGGTCGACGAGGGCCTTGGCCGCCTTGCCGAGAGGGGTGCCGGTGGAGATGTTGGCGCGGAGAATGTCGCCGGTAGAGATCTGCGGAATGCCGTAGGCGGCCATAAGGGCTTTGGCTTGCGTGCCTTTGCCGACGCCGGGAGCACCCAGAAGAAGCACCGGCCCGGGCAGAAAGTTCTCTGCTGGGGCCGGCTGCTTTGCTACGGAATCAATGGTCAACGTTGACACGTCCTACCAGCTCTTGCGCCCGCGTATACGGCCGCTCTTGGGGGTGAAGCCATCGTAGTGGCGCATGATGAGCTGCGATTCGATTTGATTGACCGTATCCATCGCGACGCCTACGACGATGAGAAGGCTGGTGCCGCCGAAGTAGAAGTTGACGCCGAGACCCTGGGTCATCCAGGTGGGCAGTCGATCGAAGACCCGGCCGACGAGGAAGAGGTGGTTGAAGTGGATTCCGCTGATGAGGAGTTGCGGAATGATGGTGATGATGATGAGGTAGATGGCGCCGACCAGCGTGATGCGGGTGAGCACATCGTTGATGAAGTCGGCGGTGCGTTTGCCGGGGCGGATGCCTGGGATGAAGCCGCCGTACTTGCGCATGTTGTCGGCGATGTCGTCGGGACGGAAGACGATGGAGATGTAGAAATATGCGAAGAAGATGATCGCGACCATCTGGAGCAGTTCGTACCAGGGCTCGCCGGGGGCCAGGGCGCGGAAGATCGGGCCGAAGAAGGCGGAGTCCTGAAGGGAGTAGCCGAAGATGTGGGCTCCGGCGAAGAGCAGAGGCGCCGACAGGATGGAGCTGGCGAAGATGACCGGCATGACACCGCCGGAGTTGACCTTGAGCGGGAGGTGGGTGGATTGGCCACCCATCATCTTGCGGCCGACGATGCGCTTGGCGTACTGGACGGGGATGCGGCGCTCGGAGCGCTCGACGAAGACGATGAAGGCTACGACGGCGATCATGCCTGCGACGAGAAGAATGAGGGCGATCGGAGTAAAGGCTCCCCATGCGGCGTCGCGGAACTTCTCGTAGAGGTTTTCAACGCCTCGCGGGAGACCGACGACGATGCCGGCAAAGATGAGCAGGCTCATGCCGTTGCCGATGCCGCGCTCGGTAATCTGCTCGCCGAGCCACATGATGAAGGCGGTGCCGGCGGTGAGCGTGATGACGCAGAGGGGAATGAAGGCTCCGCGCGGGATGGTGACCATCGTCTGGCCGGTGCTGGTGCTAGTCAGCGTGAGGGCGATGGCGAAGGACTGCACGATGCCGAGGAGGACGGTGACGTAGCGGGTCCACTGGGTGATCTTGCGGCGGCCGAGTTCGCCTTCCTTCTGCAGCTTCGCGAGCGGCTCGTAGATGACGGTGAGCAGCTGGAAGATGATCGACGCCGTGATGTACGGCATGATGCCGAGGGCGAAGACGGTGAGCTTGCGGAGGTTGCCGCCGGAGAAGAGGTCGACCAGGCCTAGGGCTGAGCCGGAGTTCTGATTGAAGAACTGGGCGAGCATGTCGGCGTTGATGCCGGGGGTGGGAATGTGCCCGCCGAGGCGGTATACGGCCAACATGCCAAGCGTGAAGAGGACGCGCTTGCGCAGATCGGGGATTTTGAAGATGTTTGCGATTTTCTCGAACATCGGGTGCTGGAACCTCGGGTGAAACGGTGGGTGCTGGTAAAACGGCGATGCGAGGGCGCGCGCCCTCGCCTGCCACACTATTCTACAGGGTACTTAGCCAATCAGGATGGCCTTGCCGCCAGCCTTCTCGATCGCTTCCTGGGCGGTCTTCGAGAACTTGTGGGCGTGGACGGTGACGGCGGTCTTGATCTCTCCGTTATTTAGGACCTTGAGAAGAGCGCCCTTCTTGCGGAGCAGGCCGAGCTCGATGATCTTGTCGAGGGTGAACTCGCTGACGTTCTGGGCGGCGGCGATCTCGGCGACGCGGTCGAGGCCGAGAACCTGGTACTCGACGCGGAAGATGTTGGTGAAGCCGCGCTTGGGCAGACGGCGGTGAAGGGGCATCTGGCCGCCTTCGAAGCCGCGCATGAGGGAGGAGCCGGAGCGGGAGCCCTGACCCTTGTGTCCGCGGGTGGAGGTCTTACCCATGCCCGAACCCATACCGCGGCCGATGCGCTTCTTGTTTTCGTTCGCCTTCTTGGGGGCGCGTAGATTGGAGAGATTACGGATTGCCATTGTTTTTCCTCGCTATAACGCCGCTGGAGTTTTTCAGCGACTCGCATGATTTGGTGATGCCCGGGGCTAAAGCCCCTTTTCTTGATTACGGAATTCGTGGGGCTGAAGCCCGACGCTTAATCCTAGAGACGACCTGCGGATGATCCCGTTGATGATCGGCGGGTTGCAGGCGTTCAAAACTTATTCGACGATGCGAACCAGGTGCGGGACCTTGTTGACCATGCCACGAATGGATGGGGTGTCTTCGCGCTCGACGATCTGGTTGAGGCGGGTGAAGCCGAGGCCCTTAATGACGGCCTTGTGCTTGACCGGGGTGCAGATCTTCGACTGGAAGTACTGCAGTTTAATCTTGGCGATTGCGTTCTTGTTAGCCATTACGAGAGCTCCTAAAAAATCTTATTGGAGCAAAGGGAGCTTAGAGCTCTTCCTCTGCCTTGCCGCGCAGGGCGGCGACTTCGGCCTTGTTGCGAAGCTGGATGAGAGCGTCGAAGGTGGCCTTGATGACGTTGTGCGGGTTCGCCGAGCCGAGACTCTTGGTGAGCACATTCTGCACGCCGGCGGCAGTCATGACGGCGCGAACCGTCTTGCCGGCGATGACACCGGTACCTTCGGGGGCGGGCTTGAGCATCACCTGGCCGGCGCCGTAGTGGCCGAGGACCTGGTGAGGGATTGTGCTCGCGGTGAGATTGACCTTGTACAGGTTCTTCTTGGCGGACTCGATCCCCTTGCGGATGGCCTGGGGAACTTCCTTCGCCTTGCCGGAGCCGTAGCCGACCACGCCTTCACCGGGATCGCCGATGACGACGAGTGCGGCGAAGGACATGTTCTTGCCGCCCTTGACGACCTTGGTGACGCGGTTGATCGAAACGACCTCGTCCTTGAGGTTGAGGCGGTTCGCGTCGATTTTTTTCTTCATTGCCATAATGTCCTATCCAGCTTTCTGGCGGCCGGTGGGCGCGCCTTGGGAAACCTTAGAAATCGAGGCCCGCTTCGCGGGCTGCGTCGGCGAGGGCCTTGACACGGCCGTGATAGAGATAGCCGCCACGGTCGAAGACCACTTTCTTGATGCCCTTCTCTTTGGCCCGTTCGGCGATCAGTTTACCGACCTCGGCAGCAGCCGCGACGTTGCCGCCGTAGTTCTTGTCTTCGCCTTTTTTGCCCTTTGAGGAGGCGGAGGCGATGGTGACTCCGTTCAGGTCGTCGATGAGCTGGGTGTAGATGTGGTTGAGCGAGCGGTAGACGTTGAGACGTGGGCGCTCGGCGGTGCCGGACATCTTCTCGCGGATGCGCGTGTGGACGCGTTTGCGGATGACGTTGCGTTGGCGGGGATTGATCATAATTCTCTTTCCTTCCTAGTGGCGTACCCGGAGTGCCGGGGACGTTCGGTTGTCTGGAGGGACCAGGGACTAGGGACCAGGGACTAGCAAACATTTACTCGCTATTTCCCTATTCCCTAGGCCCCAGGCCCTAGGTTTTACTTCGCTCCGGTCTTGCCGACCTTCTTCTTCAACTTCTCGCCGGTGTAGCGCACGCCCTTGTTCTTGTAAGGATCGGGCTTGCGAAGCGAACGCATATCGGCGGCTACCTGGCCGACCTTCTGCCTGTCGATGCCGGAGATGGTGAGATGTGTCTGCTTGGGGTCGATCTCGACGGAGATGCCGGTGGGCAGCGGAAATTCGATGGGATGAGAGAAGCCCAGGGTGAAGACCACCATGTTCTTGCCCTTCAACTCGGCGCGGTATCCGATGCCGACGATGTCGATGTCCTTGGTCCAGCCGGTAGTGACGCCGGTGACAGCGTTGAAGACCAGCGCGCGGGCGAGGCCGTGAAAGGCTGCCTGCTTATCGTTCTGACGCTCGGCGACGAGGGTGCCGTCCTTCTGGACGAGAGTGATGCCGCCGGGAAGCATGGCGGAGACCTTGCCCTTGGGGCCTTCGACCAGAACGGTGTTGCCATTCTCACTGACCGTGTACTTGACGCCGGCGGGGAGAGTGATCGGCTTCTTACCAATACGTGACATGATGATTCCTTTTGTGGCTTGCGAGTCGCCCGGGCTTACTGGGTTCCACTGCAGCCTCCGGGGCTAAAGCCCCGCTTAATCCGAAATACAAATGCAAAGAAGACCTGGCTTATTTTTCTTTACCAGACTTCGCAGAGAATCTCGCCGCCAACACCTTCGCGACGGGCCTGACGACCGGTCATGACGCCCTTGGGGGTGGTCATGATGGAGATTCCGAGACCGCCCTGAACGCGGCGGATTTCGTCGCGGCCAAGGTAAACACGGCAGCCAGGACGGGAGACGCGCTGAAGGTCGCGGATGACGGCTTCGTTGTTCGGGCCGTACTTCAGGTAGACGCGAAGGACCTTCTGGCCGTTCTCTTCGGTGGGCTTGTAGTTCGCGATGTAGCCCTCTTCCTTGAGGATGCGGGCGATCTCGATCTTGAGCTTGGATTGGGGGACGTCGAGCTTCTGGTGGCGCGCACGGATGGAGTTGCGGATGCGGGTCAGGAAGTCGGCTACTGGATCAGTGAGGTTCATTCATTCTCCTTCATCCCCCGTTCGCCCGGCGTGGAACACACGTCGGGAACCAGCGGAGATGTTTGTTTCAGGTGGTACGTCCAGACTTCTGCATCAAAAGCCTACTTCTGCCCTAATGAGGTCTCTGGAGCGAGTGCGCCGGAATGCTGCGCACGGGATGTTTATATTCTACCAGCTTGACTTGACTACGCCCGGAATTTCTCCCTTGAGGGCGAGCGAGCGGAAGCAGAGACGGCAGACACCGAACTTCCGGAGGAAGGCTCGTGGACGGCCGCAGAGCTGGCAGCGGTTGTGCTGGCGGGATTTGAACTTCGGTTTCCTTGCGTCTTTGACGCGCTTTGCTGTGGTTGCCATGTTTTTTGCTCTCTATCTTCGGTTCAAAATCAAAGAATATTGTTTATTTTTCTATGCTCCGACGCGGAAGGGCATTCCAAAACCCTTGAGCAGAGCGCGGGCCCCGTTGTCGTCCTTCGCAGTGGTGACGAAGGTGACGTTCATGCCCTTGAGCTTGTCGACCTTGGCGTAGTCGATCTCGGCGAAGATGAGCTGATCGCGGAGGCCAAGGGTGTAGTTGCCGCGTCCATCGAAGCTCTTCGAGGATACGCCGCGGAAGTCGCGGACGCGGGGAAGAGCGATCGAGATGAGGCGATCGAGGAACTCGTACATCGTGTCGCCGCGTAGAGTGACCATCGCGCCGATGGGCATGCCTTCGCGCACCTTGAACGCGGCGATGGACTTCTTCGCCCGGGTGGTGACGGGCTTCTGGCCGGCGATGGCGGCGAGATCGGCCACGAGCGGGTCCATGATCTTGACGTTCTGGGTGGCTTCGCCGAGACCCATGTTGATGACGATCTTCTCAAGCTTGGGGATCGCCATGGCGTTGGTGATGTTGAGCTCTTTGCTGAGCGTGGGGCGAATCTCTTTTTCGTACTTTTCTTTCAAACGTGCTGGCATTGTCTTCTTCGCTTTCTCCACGGTTGCCGGATTGGGTTGAGCCCGTGTACCGATGCGTGGGGTGAACCGTTGTTACAGGGTCTAGGAACTAGGGCCTAGGGACTAGAGTTGAGCTACTTCTTTTTCTCAGCGATCGTGTTGCCGCTGGCCTTGGAGAAACGAACCTTGGTGTCGCCGTCGAAGCGGGTACCGACGCGGGTTTTGTTGCCCTCGCCGTCGATCAGCATAACGTTCGAGATGTGAATCGTGGCCTCTTGCTCAGCAATGCCGCCCTTAATGTTGCGCTGCGGGTTGGGCTTGACGTGCTTCTTGACCATCATGACGCCTTCGACGAGGAGACGATTCTTGTCGGCGATGACGCGAAGGACGCGTCCCTGCTTGCCCTTGTCTTTGCCGGCAATGACTTCGACCCGGTCGTTGCGCTTAATCTTGACTGCCATTTTCTTCTTCCCTTCCTCGGCGATCTGTCGGAGCCGGAGTCCGCTTATTGCGCCAAGGCGCTGTGAATGACTAGATGACCTCGGGTGCGAGCGAGACGATCTTGAGGAACTTCTTCTCGCGCAGCTCACGGGCGACGGGGCCGAAGACGCGGGTGCCCACAGGCTCGTTGGCTTCGTTGATGACGACCGCGGCGTTCTGGTCGAAGCGGATGTAGGTTCCATCCTTGCGGCGATACTCTTTCCGCGTGCGAACGATCACGGCCTTGACGACCTTTCCCTTCTTGACGGTGCCGTCGGGAGAGGCTTCTTTGACGGCAGCGGTGACGACGTCGCCGAGACCGGCCTTCTTGCCGAGACCGCCACCGAGGGGCAGGATCACCTGCAACTTGCGCGCGCCTGAGTTGTCGGCTACGTCAAGCATTGTTCTCATTTGTACTGACATCGTTCTTCTCCTGGCTATCTACGACGGTGAAACGGCCGGGGTCACCCCCAGGCTTCGGTTACTTAACTTCGGCCACGGCGACCTTGTCGTCAGCGAGCGCGAGGGAGGAGCGACGAACGATCTCCTCGAGCGACCAGCGCTTGAGCTTGGACAGGGGGCGGGCTTCGCGGATGCGGACGACGTCGCCGACGCGAGCGGAGTTCTGCTCGTCGTGCGCGTAGAACTTCTTGTTCGACTTCATCACGCGCTTGTACTTGGGGTGCGCCTTGCGCATCTCGATCTCGACGACGATCGTCTTCTGCATCTTGGTCGAGACGACGATGCCGACCTTCTCGTTGCGGCGTGAGGTCTGAGCTTCAGGTGTTGCGGCGGCGGTGTTGTTGGTTGTGTCTGCCATGATTAATCCTTCTTCGCTTTCTTGCGGGCGTTGCGAGTGCTCTTGGCCGGCGCGGCGTTGGCGACGACAGGCTTGGCAGCCTTCTCGGCGGCCAGCTCGCGCTCGCGCTCTATGGTCTTGATGCGGGCGATGTCCAGCTTGAGCGTCCGCAGCTTCTTGAGGCCCTCGACGTTGCCGAGGCTCTTCTGAAAGCGGATACGGAAGAGCTGTTCGGCGGCTTTGGTCTGCTCGCTCTTGAGCTCGTCGTCACTGAGGTTACGAATCTTTTCGAATTCCATTGTCTTTTCCTTGAACTGCTAAAAGCTACTTGGCGGCTACCGTAACCTTGACGTCGTGGCGCTGCACGAAGCTGGTCCTGAGCGGAAGCTTGTGCGCGGCCAGACGCATGGCCTCTTTGGCGATGTCCGGGTTGACGCCTTCCATCTCGAACAGGATGCGGCCGGGGCGAACGACGCAGACCCAATGATCGGGCGCGCCCTTACCCTTACCCATACGGGTTTCGGCGGGCTTCTTGGTGATGGGCTTGTCCGGGAACAGACGTAGCCAGACTTTGCCGCCGCGCTTGATGAAGCGCGTCATCGCGATACGGCTGGCCTCGATCTGGCGGTCGGTGATGTAGCCGCACTCCATGACCTTGAGGCCGTAGTCGCCGAACGAAAGATCGGAGCCGCGCCACGCCTTGCCGGTCATACGGCCGCGCTGCTGCTTGCGATACTTGACCTTCTTTGGCATCAACATAAGAAAACCCTCTTCACTCTTTCGGGGAACCAGTCCCCGGAAACTCCGGCTAGGCCGGGAAAAACATTAGGACGCGAAGGCCCCAGCAGTTGTGACCTGGTCGCGACGCTTCTTCTGCTCGTAGATGTCGCCACGATAGACCCAGGTCTTGACACCGATGATGCCGTAGGTGGTGTGCGCCTCGGCAAAACCGTAGTCGATGTCGGCGCGCAGCGTGTGCAGCGGCAGACGGCCCTGGAGATACCACTCCGAGCGGGCAATTTCGTTGCCGTTCAGACGGCCGGAGACGCGAACCTTGATGCCCTTACAGCCGAAGCGGAGCGCAGAGTCGACCGACTTGCGCATGGCACGACGGAAGCTGACACGCTTCTCAAGCTGCAATGCGATGTTCTCGGCGACGAGTTGAGCGTCGAGCTCAGGCTTGTTGACCTCGAGGATATCGATGAAGACCTCGCGGTTTGAGCGCTTCTGGATGTCGGCCTTGAGCTTGTCGATCTCGGCGCCCTTGCGGCCGATGATGATGCCCGGACGCGCGGTGCGGATGATCAGGCGCAGCTTGTTGCCGGGGCGCTCGACTTCAACCGAGCTGACGCCGGCGGCCTTGAGCTTCTCGCGGAGCTCCGCCTTGAGCTTGACGTCTTCAACCAGCAGCTTGTCGTAGCCGCGCTCGACGAACCAGCGTGACTTCCACGGCTTGTTGATGCCGAGGCGCAACCCATACGGATGGACTTTCTGTCCCATAGCTTCCCTTTACTGTGCCCTCTCCGGTTGAGCCGGCGGGCGGTAGTGCAAAACCTTAAGTTTACAAGAAACCCGCTTACTTCGCGGACTTCTTGGCTGCTGTCTTCTTGGCCGGGGCCTTCTTTGCGGCGGCCTTTTTTGCTGCAGGCTTAGCTGCAGTTTTGGTGGCTGCTTTCTTGGTTGTCTTCTTCGCAGCCGAGGCCGGGGTGGAGTCGGCAGATGCACTGATTGCAGTGACCGGCTTCTTCTCGGCGACAGTGACGACGATGTGTGCGAGCCGGCGCTGGTAGCGGAAGGCGCGACCCATTGGAGCGGGGCGGATGCGCTTCATGCGCGGGCCTTCGTTCGCGACGGCGGTGCGGACGTAGAGGTTGTCGACGTCAACGTCGAGCCCCTGCTCCTGCGAGACGTAGGTCGCGTTCTGGATCGCCGAGCGGAGAACCTTCTCGATCACCGGCGCCATGCGCTTCGAGCTGAAGTGAACCGTGTTGAGCGCCTGCTCGACGCGGAGACCTTTGATGAGATCCAGAACCAACTTCGCCTTCTGCGGGCTGGTGCGCTGGAACTTCGCCTCGGCGCGGAACTCTCTGATTTTTTCTACTGCGTTCGCCATAATCTTCGTCCTTCAAACCTAAAAAACAATTTCTGCTAATTTCTCTTTACTTCGGCTTTGCAGCCGTCTCAGCGGCGCGCGCGGAGTGGCCCTTGAAGGTGCGGGTGGCGGCAAACTCGCCGAGCTTGTGGCCGACCATGTTTTCGGTCACGTAGACGGGGATGAACTTGCGCCCATTGTGCACTGCGATGGTATGGCCGACGAAGTCCGGGTGAATGGTGGACCGACGGGACCAGGTGCGCACAACCTTTTTATCGTTGATCTGGTTCATGGCGTCGATCTTCTTGGTGAGATGACCGTCGATGAAAGGACCTTTTTTCGCTGAACGTGACATTTGCTGAGCTCCGACTTTCTTGTTGCGATGCTGGATACGACGAATCTCTTAGCTGCGAGACTTGGTGTTGCCTTGTTGCGGAGAGACGAAAAACCAAAACTAAAAAAACTTTACTGAAATGCCTTTTTCTTTACTTGCTGCGCCGCTTCACGATGAAGACATCCGTCCGCTTGTTGTTGCGGGTCTTGTATCCGCGGGTAGGTTGGCCCCAGGGGGTAACCGGGTGACGGCCGCCAGAGGTCTTGCCTTCACCACCACCGTGCGGGTGGTCGACCGGGTTCATCGAGACGCCGCGGTTGGAGGGGCGAATACCCTTCCAGCGGTTGCGGCCGGCCTTGCCGACGGTCTGATTTTCGTGTTCGGTGTTGCCTACCTGGCCGATGGTCGCCATGCAGTCGACGAGCACTTTGCGAGTTTCGCCGGAGGGCAGCTTGAGCAGCGCGTAATCGCCTTCCTTGGCGACGAGCTGAACCTGGGCGCCTGCGGAGCGAGCCATCTGCGCCCCCTTGCCAGGGCGAAGCTCAATGTTATGGACCGTGGTACCGGCTGGAATGTTCTTGAGCGGCAGAGCGTTGCCGACGAGGATGTCGGCGTCCGGGCCGCTCATGATCGACTGGCCCGACCGTGAGACCGATGGGTTGGATGATGTAGCGCTTCTCGCCGTCTGCGTAGTGGATGAGAGCGATGCGGGAGCTGCGGTTCGGATCGTACTCGATCGTCGCAACCGTGCCGGGGATACCGTACTTATCACGCTTGAAGTCGATGAGGCGCAGCTTCTGCTTGTGACCGCCGCCGTGATGACGGATGGTGAGTGAGCCAGTGCTGTTGCGGCCGCCGGTGCGCTGCTTGACTCCGAGCAGAGGCTTATGCGGCTTGTCCGTCGTGATGTCGTCGTTGACGAGACTCGTTGTAAAGCGGAGTGATGGGGTAATCGGTCGAAATGATTTGATCGGCATCGTCTTTATTCCCTTGCCTGCGCTGCTGATTGCTCAGCGGCGCTTCGTTTCCTGAATTCTGTTGCGGCGAAAACATCTCGCTTAGAGGCTGTTGAGATACTCCGGCATCTTTTCGCCCTCTTTGAGGCGAACGTAAGCCTTTTTCCAGTCGGGGCGGTAGCCGGCAAACTTGCCACGGCGGCGCTCCTTGCCTTCGACACTGGCGGTGCGAACACCTGAGACCTTCACCTTGAAGAGGCTCTCGACGGCTTGCTTGACTTCGGTCTTGGTGGCCTTGAGGGCGACTTCGAACACCAGGGTGTTCTGCGTCTCCTTCACGGTCATACCCTTTTCAGTGATGAGGGGGCGGCGAATGACGGTATAGAGGGTTGGCATTACGCAACCTCCTTCTGCGCGGCTGCTTTGCGGCGCTTGGATACAAACTTCTTCAGCGTTTCCTGAAGGGCCTCGAGGGCATCCTTCGAGAAGACAGCGTGCTCGTAACGGAGCAGGTCGTAGGGATGAACCTCGGAGCTGAGGACCAGTTCTACGCCAGCCAGATTGCGCGAGCCGAGGTAGAGCTTCTCACCGAGATTGCGGCTGCTCTCGACCAATAGAGTGGTCTTGCCGGCCTCGAGCTTGTCGAGCGCGGCGCGGTAGAGCTTGGTCTTGGCCTCGGCGACATCGAAGGAGTCGACGACTGTGAACTTGCCGTCTGCGATCTTCGCGGCGATTGCGGAACGGAGTGCGCCCATCAGCTTCTTCTGCGGGAAGGCGTACTCGTAGCTGCGGGGCTTGGGTCCGTGGACCGTACCGCCGCCACGCCAGAGCGGGGTGCGGATGGATCCGACGCGGGCGCGACCGGTTCCCTTCTGCTTCCAGAGCTTCTTGCCTGCACCAGAGACCTGGTTGCGGTTCTTGGTGGAGGCAGTTCCCTGACGGAGAGCTGCGCGGTAGTGCTTGACTGACTCCCAGAGCAGTCCGTCGTTGATCTCGCCTGCGAAAACTTCGTCGGCGAGTTCGAACTCACCAACCTTCTTTCCGCCGAGATTGACTACATTGATGTTTGCCATCTTCTTCTCTCTTCGTGCCCGCCATCGATGTGGCGGGCCTTGACTTTGTTAGGCTGCGGTCTTCGGTTTGTTCCCCGCGCAGCGTTTGGAACGAAATACAAAAGCAAATGCAAAAGACTTTGCTTATTTTTCTTTACTTCTTCTTCGGTGCAGCCTTCTTCGAAGCCTTCAACGCGTCCTTGGTTGCGGCACCGGCGAATCCACGACGCTCGCGCGGCGGAGCCTTGGCCTTGGAGATGAGCACGAAGCCATCACGCGGCCCCGGGACTGCTCCTTCAACCAGCAGGAGATTGTCGTCGAGATCGATACCGCGAATACGCAGATTGCGAACCGTGACCTGAGCGTGGCCCATGTGGCCCGGCATACGCTGACCCGGGAAGACGCGCGACGGAAATGACGAAGCGCCGATCGAACCCTGGATCTGGAACATGTGACCGTGCGACTTGGGACCGCCGCCAAAGCCATGGCGACGAACGACGCCGGCAAATCCGCGACCCTTAGAGGTTCCGATGATGTCGACGAACTTCTCGTCGGCGAAGATATCGACCAGGATGCGGTCACCGGCCTTGACCGAGGTTGCCTCTTCGCCCTCTGCAGGCTTGGCGGGTTCGATGGCGACCTCTTTGATCATTTTGACTGGAGGGACGTTCGACTTGGCGAAGTGGCCGGTCATGGCCTTGTTGACCTTCGACGCCTTGACGAAGTCGACGTACCCGATCTGGGCGGCATCGTATCCGTCCTTCGCGAGGGTCTTGAGCTGGGTGATGACGCAGGGACCCGCTTTGAGCACGGTGACGGGGTGAATGTCGCCGCGGTCATCGAACAACTGGGTCATGCCGATCTTTTTTCCGAGAATTCCGACTACTGACATTGGAGCTTCCTTTCCTCATCATGCTGGCTGAATCCGCTCAGCACTGCCGGGTTGATACTGCTGAAATCCAGAAACGAAAAGCTTTCTGCTTATTTTTCTTTACTTCTGAACCGTCTTGATCTCGACGTCGACACCGGCGGGAAGATCAAGCTTCATGAGCGCGTCGACCGTCTGCTGGGTTGGCTCGAGAATGTCGATCAGCCGCTTGTGCGTGCGAATCTCGAAGGCCTCGCGCGACTTCTTATCAACGTGGGGCGAGCGCAGGACGCAGTACTTGTTCTTCATCGTCGGCAGCGGAATAGGACCCGCAACCTGGGCGCCTGTGCGCTTGGCAGTCTCGACGATCTCTCCCGTGGAGGTGTCGAGTACGCGGTAGTCATATGCCTTCAACCGAATTCTGATTCTCTGTCCAGCCATGATTATTCTCTTTCTCGCTTCAAAGAACTGTTGGAGTAGCTGCCGGTCATTTCCTACTTAATTCTCAATGGGCCGGCAGCCCTCGTTTATCTTGAACTGCTAAAAACCAAAACACTCTATCGAAATCTTCTTTACTTGAGGATCTCGGAGATGGTGCCTGCGCCGACGGTGCGTCCGCCTTCGCGGATGGCGAAGCGGAGGCCCTTCTCCATCGCGACTGGAGTGTGCAGCGTGATCTCCAGCTGGATGTTGTCGCCGGGCATGCACATCTCGGTGCCTGCAGGAAGCTTCGCCGAACCCGTCACGTCCGTCGTGCGGAAGTAGAACTGCGGACGGTAGCCGTTGAAGAACGGAGTGTGACGTCCGCCTTCTTCCTTCGAGAGCACGTAGACCTCGCCCTTGAACTCGGTGTGCGGCGTGATCGAACCAGGCTTGGCCAACACCATGCCGCGCTCCACGTCTTCCTTCGCGATGCCGCGGAGCAGGAGACCAGCGTTGTCGCCCGCCAGGCCTTCGTCCAGCTGCTTCTTGAACATCTCGACGCCGGTAACCACGGTCTTGCGGGTCTCGCGGAAGCCGACGATCTCAGAGTCCTCGCCAACCTTCACCTTGCCGCGCTCGATACGGCCCGTCACCACGGTGCCGCGGCCCGAGATCGAGAAGATGTCTTCGATCGGCATCAGGAACGGCTGGTCGATCGCACGCTCCGGCTGCGGAACATACTTGTCCACCGAATCCATCAGCTCGTCGATCTTCGCTTCCCACTTGGCTTCGCCGTTCAGCGCGCCCAGAGCAGAGCCGCGGATGATCGGGGTGTCGTCGCCGGGGTAGTCGTACTTCGAGAGAAGTTCACGAACTTCCATCTCGACCAGCTCGATCAGCTCTTCGTCCTCAACCGCATCGCACTTGTTCAGGAATACGACGATGTACGGAACGCCGACCTGACGGGCAAGCAGAACGTGCTCCTTGGTCTGGGGCATCGGGCCGTCGGTCGCGGCAACCACAAGGATCGCGCCGTCCATCTGCGCTGCGCCGGTGATCATGTTCTTGATGTAGTCGGCGTGACCGGGGCAGTCGACGTGCGCGTAGTGGCGCTTCGGCGTCTCGTACTCCACGTGCGAGGTCGCAATCGTAATACCGCGCTCACGCTCTTCGGGAGCGTTGTCGATCGTGTCGAAGGAGCGAAACTTGTTGTTCGGGTTGTGCTTCGACAACACCTTCGTAATCGCCGCCGTCAGCGTCGTCTTGCCGTGATCGATGTGCCCGATCGTTCCAATGTTTACGTGCGGCTTTGACCGGTCAAACTTTTCCTTCGCCATGACTCTCTCCGTGTTTCCTGTTTCTAAAGTTCAATTTCCAAACTGGCTGCGCCTTGCGGCACAGGCTTACTTGCTATCCTTGCCCTGCACCTTGGCGATGATCTCTTCAGAGACCGACCGCGGCGCTTCTTCGTACTGCTTGAACTGCATAGAGTAATTCGCGCGGCCCTGCGTCGATCCGCGCATTGCAGTGGCGTAGCCGAACATCGTGCTCAGCGGTACTGTGGCCTTGATCGCCTGGACTCCGCCGACCATTTCCATGCCTTCGATACGGCCTCGGCGGCTGTTCAGGTCGCCGATGATGGTGCCCATGAACTCCTCGGGGACGGTGACTTCGACATCCATCACGGGCTCAAGCAGAACCGGCTTGGCTTTTCTTGCGGCTTCCTTGAAGGCCATCGAACCGGCGATTTTGAACGCCATTTCGTTCGAGTCGACGTCGTGATAGCTGCCATCGTAGAGCGAGACCTTGATGTCGACCATCTCGTAGCCGGCCAGAACGCCGCGGGTCATCGCATCCTGAATGCCCTGATCGATCGGCTTGATGTACTCCTTGGGAATCGTGCCGCCCTTGATGTCGTTTGAGAACTCGTAGCCTTTGCCAGGCTCGTTCGGCGCGATGCGAATCTTCGCATGGCCATAGTTACCCGAGCCGCCTGTCTGACGGATGTACTTGCCTTCGGCTTCGGCGTTGGCGCGGATGGTCTCGCGATAGGCAACCTGCGGCTTGCCGACGTTGGCCTCGACTTTGTACTCACGCATCATGCGGTCGACGATGATCTCGAGGTGCAGCTCGCCCATACCCGAGATGATGGTCTGACCGGAATCGGGATCGGTGTGAACGCGGAAGGTTGGATCTTCCTGCGCGAGCTTGGCCAGAGCCATGCCCATCTTTTCCTGGTCGGCCTTGGTCTTCGGCTCGACGGCAACCGCGATAACCGGCGCGGGAAAGTCGATCCTCTCGAGCACAATCGGGGACTTCTCGGTGCAAATTGTGTCACCGGTGACGAGATTCTTGAGACCAACTGCGGCGCAGATGTCGCCTGCGAGGATTTCGGTAATCTCTTCGCGCTTGTTGGCATGCATCTTCAGAAGACGGCCAATGCGCTCGGTCTTACCGGTGCGCGGGTTGAGTACCGAGTCGCCGGTCTTCAACTGACCCGAGTAAACACGGATGAAGATCAACTGGCCGACGAAGGGGTCGGTCATGATTTTGAAGCCGAGCGCAGAGAAAGGCTCGCTGTCGTCGGCCTTGCGGACGAGGTGCTCTTCCGGGTTGTCGGGGTCGATGCCTGTAACCGGGGGAATGTCGAGCGGGCTGGGCAGGTAGTCGACAACTGCGTCAAGCAGAGTCTGCACGCCCTTGTTCTTGAACGAAGAGCCGCAGAGCACGGGGAAGATCTTCATCGC
This sequence comes from uncultured Acidobacteriaceae bacterium, assembly GCA_963746625.1. GTDB lineage: Bacteria > Acidobacteriota > Terriglobia > Terriglobales > Acidobacteriaceae > Edaphobacter. The sequence goes on along the minus strand of CAVVBT010000008.1, from coordinate 201,599 downwards.
GATCGTCGCCTTGCGGATGCCAACCTTGAGCTGAGCCTCGGTCGGCTCCTGGCCTTCGAGATAGAGGTGCATGAGTTCGTCGTCGGACTCGGACACAGCCTCGATAAGGAGCGCGCGGGCCTCCTTGGCCTTCTCGACCAGGTCGGCGGGAATCTCTTCGACGGAGTACTCAGCACCCATCGTCTCGTCGTGCCAGTAGATGGCCTTCATGGTGACGAGATCGACGACACCAAGGAATTTGGCTTCGGCACCGATCTGAATATTGATCGGAACGGCGCGAGCGCCGAGGCGATCGACAATGGTCGAGGTCGCGTAGACTGCATCCGCGCCGGCCTTGTCCATCTTATTGATGAAGCAGATGCGGGGGACCTTATACTTATCGGCCTGACGCCAGACCGTCTCCGACTGTGGCTGAACACCGGCAACCGCGTCGAAGCAGGCAACCGCGCCGTCGAGCACACGCAGCGAACGCTCCACCTCGGCCGTGAAGTCTACGTGGCCGGGAGTATCGATGATGTTGATCCGGATGTTCTTCCAGGTGCAGGTTGTAGCTGCGGATGTAATCGTGATGCCGCGCTCCTGCTCCTGCTCCATCCAGTCCATGGTCGCAGTGCCCTCGTGCACCTCGCCGATACGGTGCGTGATGCCCGTATAGAAGAGGATGCGCTCGGTCGTCGTCGTCTTGCCGGCGTCAATGTGCGCCATGATCCCGATATTTCGGCAACGATTCAGAGGTGTAGTGCGTGCCACGATCAATCTCTCATCTGCGAGCATTCGCTCGCGGTAAAAACTACGTTGAACCTGAAAACTAAAAGCAAAGACAGAAGACTTTGCTATAAAACTTTTTCTTTACCACCGATAGTGCGCGAAGGCCTTGTTAGCCTCAGCCATGCGGTGAACGTCTTCCTTCTTCTTCATCGCGGCGCCACGGCCATTGGCGGCATCAAGCAATTCAGCGGTCAACTTATCGACCATGCCCTTCTCACCGCGGGCGCGGCCGTAGGTTACGAGCCAGCGAATCGCCAGCGAGGTGCGGCGCTCGGGGTTGACTTCGATCGGCACCTGGTAGTTCGCACCGCCGACGCGGCGGCTCTTCACTTCAAGCAAAGGCTTCACATTCTCCACAGCCTTCTTGAAGAGCTTCAGGGCCTCGTCACCACCCTTCTGCTCGAGGTTCGTCATCGCCTCGTAGAAGATGCTCTGCGCGGTCGACTTCTTGCCGCCCCACATCATCGAGTTCACAAACTTCGTCACCAGGGTCGAGCTGTAGACCGGGTCGGCCGCAACTTCACGCTTCGCAATGTAACCTTTTCTCGGCATTACTTTCCTTCTCTTCTTCCTCCAGGGCCGTGAACCTCTCAAGACCTGGACTTGGCTATGCGGCGAACCGCGCTAATTCAAGAAAACAAACTTACTTGGCAGCAGCCTTCGGACGCTTCGCGCCGTACTTGGAACGGCTCTGCTTGCGATTCGCGACGCCGACCGAGTCGAGCGTGCCGCGAACCACGTGATAGCGAACACCCGGCAGATCCTTCACACGGCCGCCGCGGATAAGCACAATCGAGTGCTCCTGCAGGTTGTGGCCGATGCCCGGGATGTAGGTCGTAACTTCGATCCCGTTGGTGAGGCGAACACGCGCGACCTTGCGGAGAGCCGAGTTCGGCTTCTTGGGGGTCTGGGTGTAGACGCGGGTGCAGACGCCACGACGCTGGGGCGAACCCTGAAGCGCGGGGCTTGCAGTCTTATAGCGGGTGGGCGTGCGGCCCTGCTTGACGAGCTGATGGAACGTAGGCACTAGAACTCCTTAGTTAATGCGCGCAAAACCGAACTACAAATCTCATGTCAGACGCGCAGGAGGGCTTGTCTTCGCTTTTTGCCGTACACGCAAAAAGAATGAGGACGCTGAAGCGCCTCTTGGCCGAAGTTCTTCCCTGCTGTTGCGTCTGTGAAGCGGTACAACAAGCCAGACGTAAACAGTCGACGGTGATCGAGCGTCTTTCCCTAACTTCTCAGGAGGAGCCGACTCCGTTTCGCTGTTCCGGCCCGCATAGCCCATCCAAGGTGGAGGGTGTCGCAGGCACGATTGCGATGGGCCGCAGACTTACGACATTCAGTTCAAGGAACCAGGAATGCCCTACGGTGAATCTCTTGTATTCAGTATAGCGCAAATCGCCACTTCCCGCTTGTGACAGGACGTGACTTCTATATGCGTGGGCTTTTCTCCGCCCTACCATGCCTCGGGTTTCCCTGACGGCACAGACCGAATACTCGCGGAACCTTCTAACAATAGCAATCTGTGGGCCTGCCCGTCAACTTTTTGCCCCAGTTTTCGGCCGATTTTTGACATGCCGCCTGGAATTTCTCGAAACCCTTCGTGTTGTTGGCGGGCAAGCCGGCCGTGCTACGCTTTTCGAATGACTTTTTCCGCTTTTCGTGTGCGTCAAATTGCTCCTGTTCTCTCCATCTTTGTCTTTGGTTTCGTCCTTCAAAATACCTCGGCGGCGCAGGCTCAGACCACAACTCCTACCGCTAAGGACACCCGAATCGCCTCATTGATTGAGGCACTTGGCAAGACCAAGACACCGAGCTCGGCGGCTATTTCGCCAGATGGAGCGACGGTAGCCTGGGCTGTGAGGGCTAATGGCAGCTCGCAGATACACCTGAGTGACGTGGCGAATCCCAACCCCGCCACCGAAAAGATCGTTGGAACGGGATCAGGCGCAACCAATTGTGGGAGTTCTGAGCCGAAGTGGTCGCCAGATGGGCAATGGCTGGCGTTTGTCTCGGATTGCACGGCAGAGTCTGAGAAACGCGGTCAGGACCAGGTCTTTGTCTGGTCGAAGAAGACGGGCGAATCGAAGCAGCTTACGCACGTTGTGGGAGAGATGGACTCGCTGACATGGTCGCCAGATGGCAAGTCGATCGGATTTCTGTTTGTGGAGAATGCTACGCGCAGTGCCGGCGCCCTCGCGGCGATGAAGCCCTGGGCTGGAGTGATCGGTGAAGACGGAGTCGAGATTCAGCGCGTGGGTGTCGTCGATGTGGCGAGCAATTCCTTTGCGCAGGTGACGCCTGCGACGCTGCATGTGTATGAGTTCGGTTGGTCGCCGGATTCGAAGCACCTTGTCTTCGTGGCAGCGAATCCGCCGGGAGAGAATAACTGGTGGGTGGCGCAGCTTTATACGGAAGATGTTGCTGGGGGACAGCCGAAATCCATTCTCGACACGGCCAAAGTGAAGGGTTCGCTGCATGGATTACAGATTGCGGTTCCGCGCTGGTCTCCGGATGGAAGCAGGATCGCCTTTATTGGTGGGCTGATGAGCGATCAGGGATCGACGGGCGGAGATGTTTATGTCATTCCGGCTGCGGGGGGCGAACCGACTGATATGACGCCTGGGCGTGCCGGTTCGGTCGCGTTTATTGGTTGGCTTGGGCCGGATGTTGTGGGCATCGCAGAGCATGTTGGGGGAGATAGCCACCTGACGGCTCTGAACCTGAATACCGGAAAGGATGTTCCCCAAGTTAGCGCTACTTTTCCGGAATCGATTGGTGCGGGAGGGCTGGTGATGAGCGTCTCGGCCTCGAATGTGCAAACAATCGCGCTGATTCGGAGTTCCTTCGAGATGGCTCCTGAGGTGTGGGCAGGGCCGGTTAACGCCATGAAGCAGATTACTCACCTGAACGATGGGCTGAAGCCTGCGTGGGGCAAGACGGAGTCGGTTGAGTGGAGCAATGACGGGTTCAAAGTACAGGGTTGGCTTCTGTATCCGGCTAATTATGATCCGGCGAAGAAGTATCCGCTGATCGTGAGTGTTCATGGAGGTCCTTCGAGTGCGGTGACGCCGCGCTGGCCGGGAGTTGGATACGGCGGAGTGCCGTTTTCGGCACTGGGTTACTTTGTGTTCATGCCGAATCCGCGGGGAAGTTATGGGCAGGGGGAGAAGTTTACTCAAGCCAACATTCGGGATTTTGGATATGGAGACCTGCGGGACATTCTGACGGGAATGGATGTGTTGGAGAAGAAATTCCCCATCGACAAGAACCGCGAAGGATTGACGGGTTGGAGCTATGGCGGGTTCATGACCATGTTTGGAGTGACCCAGACGACCCGGTTCAAGGCAGCGGTTGCGGGTGCGGGTATCAGCGACTGGAAGAGCTACTACGGCGAGAACTCCATCGATCAGTGGATGGTTCCGTTCTTCGGCAAGACGGTGTATGAAGATGCAGCGATCTATGCCAAGAGCTCTGCGATTGACTACATCGGGAAGGTGAAGACTCCGACGCTGGTTGTGGTTGGGGATCGTGATGGGGAATGTCCGGCGCCGCAGAGCTTCGAGTTCTGGCATGCCCTGCGTGCTGAGGGCGTGAAGACGCAGCTGGTGGTCTATCCGAATGAGGGACATGGGTTCCGCGATCCTGCGCATCGGCTGGATGTTCTGGAGCGTGCGCTGAACTGGTTCGAGACGGAGATGCCCGCGAGATAGACGAAAGCTCGTTTTTCGCCGAGAGGTCTTCGGTGAATGCGACCTTTCCTGGGGTACGAAACGTTCGAAGCGTTCGTCTAATGCACATCCGGGGATTTGCTTCCGTTGTGCGCAGCTTTTACACTATGGGTTCAGCTATCCAGCGGTTGCGGTGTGACCGTTCAGCTTGAGTTCGGGTTGAACGGGGAGGTTCAATGCGTCGGTTTGTCACGTTAGCAGTTCTTTTGTTTTTCACGATTCCTTTTGGCATCTCGATAGCGGGCTGTTCGAAGAAGGCACCCACGGTTTTCTGCAATGGCACCGACTCCGGCATTCCTGTGGGTCAGGTGACGAAGATTACGCTGCAACCGCAGCTCACCGGCATCTCGCTGAACTTTACGGAGATAGGCCAGGTCAGTTCGCCGACAGCAACCGATTGTAAGGGCACGACAGAGTCGGTGGCCCACTATACGTACGGGACGTTCCTGGCTAACGGCACCCCGGATATGACCATCGCGGACGTGAATCCGACGACGGGGGCACTTTGCGGTGGCACGTGGAACCGCAACACTGGCGGTGGAATTCCCGACTTCACCGTGTGCAATCCGACGAACAAGAGCGGAACGGCGTATGTCGTCGCGAGTGGCGACGGAGCCAGCAGCAATCCTCTGCCGATCTATGTGCATCCTGTGGTGACGAGCGTAGTGCTGGGGCCGCTGTCGACAGATTGTCTCAATGATCCAGCGACGAATTGCAGTCCCGCGGCGTACGCCACGCAACAAGTGAGCTGCACGACCGATCCGACAACGGGCTGCTGCACGACGCCGCTCTTAGGGAACGCATCGAATTCGATCAATGGCTGCGTCTCTCAAGGAACGACGGGACAACTGGCGGCTCGCGTTTACCAGAATGCGTCGACGACACTTGCCAACAACATCAGCTGCAAGGTTGGCAATCTGTCCTACACGGCTCAGTCCGCATCTGTGGTTACGATCGACCAGAACGGTGTAGCGACGGCGCAGCAGCCGGGATCGACGGTCATCACGGCGAACATCTCGAACGCCGGGAGCTCGGCGGGCTTCTTTTCGACGTGCCCTCCTACCTCGATTGCGCTGACGGTACCTGGCATTACGCCCGGCAGCGGAACGAACAGCATTGTCGTGAACCCAAACAACACTCAGCCGATCAGCGCGACAGTCTTGGACAAGAATGGGACCACTCTGACAGGCCTGGCGCTAACGTTTGAATCGACCACCCCAACGACAATTCCTGTGGTTTCGGCCGGGACTGTGACTCCTACGTTTCCGGGCGCGGCCGCAATTACCGCGGTGTGCGAGCCACCGAGCTGCAATCCTGCTCCTTTCAACCAGATTGGCCTGTTCGGCAACGGGAAGCCGGTGACTTCGAACCCAATCACTGTGATTGCTCCGGGCTCGAACAGTACGAATCTTTATATTGCGAGCACCAACTCGCGAAACCTGGTGCCAGTGGACTTCACGCAGCCGACGGCTCCGGTCCAGCCGGTTCAGCTTCCTTACGTGCCGAATTCGATGGTGATCAGCAACGATGGCAGCTCAGTCTATATGGGCAGTTCGTACGAGCTGATGACCATGAGCGCGCTCTCGAACAGTGTGACGGGTCAGGATCCGACGGTGAACGGGCTGGTGCTGGCGGTATCGCCTGACGGCTCGACGCTGGTCATCACGGACCCGATACGGCAGTTCGTGTATCTGTACAACCCGGCGAGCGGGGGCGGAATCACGACGCAGTATGGCGGCGTTGGCACCCATGCGGCGTTTTCGCCGGACAGCCAGACGGTATACATCACGCTGGGCGACTATAACGCTTCGACCGGCGTGACGACTCCGAACAATGGGCTTCTGATTCACTCGCTGTACACGGGGTGGTATCAGACGACCTCCGCTCAGGCGACGACCGATGTTGCCATTGCCGTTCCTACGGTGGGTGCGTTCTTTGGCGGCAACCCGACGACGGCGCGCTCGTACTGCCCGCTTACGACGACCACTACCAGCGGAGGAACCGAGACGACTTCCTCGACGACGACAAACGTGTTTTATCCCGATGCGGGCGTGATGGGTCCGGCTACGAGCATTATCGCGACGACCAACGATGGACTGCATCTCCTGGGCGCTACGACTACGGCGTTCACTGATTCCCTTTTATCCTCACCTGCAGTAACAACACCTCCTACTCAACCTGCCCATACCGGCCTGCCGATCGGCGCTTGTCCGCTGGCTGACAACACTCCAGTGACGTTTACGACGACCCAGGCTTTCAGTGGCGCGCTACCCGGGGTTACGGCAACTGCGATCACCGGCGTATTTCCGACGTCGGACTCGCAGATTGCGTTCGTGACGTATACCGGCACGGGCGGCGTGGTTCCGTCCTATATACCGCAGGCTACGGGAGCGGGAACGCTGAGCAGCATTCCCTTGTCGACGGCGCTTGGGACGCCGATCGCTCCGGTAGCCGGTGTGGTGAGCGCGGACAACCTGACATTCTTTGCCGGGACGTCGGGGGACAATGCGGTTCACCTCATCACCAAGCAGACCGACGGATCGTATAAGGACGTGACGACGCCGATCGCTCCTAAGCTTCCGGATGCTAACGGGAATATCGTGGCGCCGAATCTGCTGGTGCAGAAGCCGCGCAAAGCTACTTCGTAGTTTCCTTCCTATCTCAAGGAAAGGCCCTCTCTGTCAGAGAGGGCCTTTTCTTGTTGCGAACAACCTGCGACAAGGCCCCCACTTCCCCGCGCGTAAACTACCTACCCTCAGTACTCTAAGGGGAGGATTGCGCTCCAAAATATTCATCGCACTGGGGGCGCAACGGGGGACGGTGTTGCGGCTGATTTTGTCGGATGGATTGCGGCCCGCGTGGATTGGGCTGGCGTTGGGGTTGGCGGGGAGCGGTTTTGCGGTGCAGTTGATCCGGACGATGCTGTATGGGACGCGGGCCCTGGATTGGGTGCTGTTTGGCGAGGTTGCAGTGGTGCTGATGCTGGTTGCCGGTATCGCTTGCGCTATACCGGCGTAGAGGGCTTCGCGGCTGGATCCGATGCAGGCGCTTCGGATGGAGTGATTTTTAGGGGATGATGTAGGTGTGGGTTCCGCTGCCTACCTGTGCGGTTTTGCCGTTGGGGAGGGTGATTTTTGCGGTGGTGTTGGGTGGTGTTTTGATGGTGAATTGGTGGTTGGCGCTGGTCCAGTCGGTGGTGATGGTGCCGTAGGGGGAGTCGTACTCGGTGTGGAGGGTGGGGAGTGCGGGGTCGAAGTGGGGGGTGATGGTGAGGTGGTGGAAGCCGGGGCCTGTGGGGTCGGTGTCGATGCCGGCGGCTCGGCGGAAGACCCAGGCCATGACGGATCCGAAGGCGTAGTGGTTGTAGGAGTTCATGGAAGGGTCGCCGGTGTCGCCATTCCAGCGCTCCCACCAGGTGGTGGCTCCCTTGGCGACCATATAGCCCCAGGATGGGTAGGTGTCCTGCAGGAGGAGTTTGTAGGCAACGTCGGGGCGGTGGTTGTCGTCGAGGACGAACATGAGGAAAGGGGTGCCGAGGAAGCCGGTGGTTAGGTGGTTGTTGTGGGCTTCGATGTCCTTGACGAGGCGGGCGGTCATGTTGACGCGGAGGGCTTCGGGGGCTATGCCGGAGTAGAGCGTGACTACGTATGCGGATTGGGTATTGCCGGTAACGGTGCCGTCGGGTTGGATGTATTGGGTGCGGTAGGCTTCGGCGATGTGATTGTAGAGGGTCTGGTATTTTTCGGCGTCGTCTTTGCGGCCGAGGGCCAGGGACATCTCGTGCATGTCGCGGGCGACGATGGCCCAGTAGGCGGTGGCGATGAGGTCTTTGGGGGTGTTCTGATCGGGGGCTAGCCAGTCGCCGTAGTTGTTGCCTAGCTGGTTGCGGCGGATGTAGTCGGGGTTGGTCTTGAGGATGAAGTCCATGTAGCGCTGCATATTGGGCCAGGAGGATTCGAGGAGAGACTTGTCTCCGTATTGGAGCCAGGCGGCGTAGGGGACGAGGATGCCGGCGTCGGCCCAGCCGGGTGCGCCGGGTTGCGGGCCGAGGACGTTGGGGGAGACGTCGGTGAAGGCGTTGTCGGCGGTTTGGGCGTCGTCGATGTCGAGCATGAATTTGCGGGTGAAGCTGGAGATGTCGAAGTTGTAGGTACCGGTGCGCCAGAAGACTCCGGCGTCGCCCATCCAGCCGAGCCGCTCGTCGCGCTGGGGGCAGTCGGTGGGGATGGAGAGGAAGTTTCCGCGCTGGCCCCAGATGCCGAGGTTGCCCATGCTGTTGAGGAGCTCGCTGGAGCTGGTGAAACGGATGGAGGGAGTGGCGGGGAGGCTGTTGTCGACCAGGCCTTCGATGCTGGCGGTGGTGGGAGCACCGGGGTAGCCGGAGAGTTCGACGTAGCGGAAGCCGTGGAAGGTGAAGGCGGGTGTGTAGGTTTCGTCGCCGTTGCCGGAGAGGATGTAGGTGTCGGTGACGGTGGCGTTGCGGAGGTTTTCGGTGTAGATGCTGCCGTCGGGGTTGAGGCGCTCGGCGAAGCGCATCTGCACGACGGTGCCGCGCGGGCCCTGGACGTGGAGGACGATGTTGCCGACCATGTTCTGGCCCATGTCGTATATGAATGGGTGGTCGGCGTTGGCGGGTGTTAGGGAGATTGGGTGGAGGGTGTTGGAGGTGGCGATGGAGAGGTCCGGTTGGGCGGTGAGCTTCATTTGTTCTGGGACGGTGACCGGAGTGGCTGGAGTCCAGTTGGTGGCGGTGAAGTGGGGGGAGTTCCAGCCGGGGATTTCGAGGCGGGCGTCGTAGACTTCGCCTGCGTAAATCTCGGAGAAGAGCGTTGGGGCGGGGGCGGTTTGCCAGGTTTCGTCGGTGGCGATGGTTTTGTGGGTGCCATCGGTTAGGGTGATGTCGAGTTGGGCGCGGAGGGAGTCGGGGCCGGGGTAGGCTCGGGTTCCGGCCCATGTCATGGGGGAGCCGTGCCAGCCTGCTCCGAGGATGGCGGCGATGGTGTTGTCGCCGGTGGTGACGAGGGTGGTGACGTCGTAGGTCTGGTAGAGGACGCGCTTGTCGAAGTCGGTCCAGCCGGGGTCTAGGAGGTTTTGGGGGGCTATGGGTTTGCCGTTTAGGAAGGCCTGATAGGCTCCGAGGGCGGTGATGGTGAGGCGGGCGGATTGGATGGCGGCGGAGAGTTGGAAGTCTTTGCGGAGGAGCGCGGCTTCGGAGGCGATGCGGTTGGGGCCTACGGTGATGGTGTGGCGATCGTTGGCGAAGACAAGAGGGGTGGCGAGGGTGCCGATCTCCTGTGCGGGTTGCCAAGCTGCATTGGCGGTGCGGGCTTGCCATGTGGTGTCCGATGGGAGGCGGCGTTCTGTTCCGTCTTGCGCGGTGATGCGGAGGGAGGCGGCGAAGCCCGCGGGGACGGTGGTTGCGGGTTGGCGGGCGTGAGGCGAGGTTACTTTGACGAGAATTTCGTTGTCGCCGGGTTTGAGGAGGGGCGTGATCTCTTCCCAGTCGAAGGCGCCGAAGTCGTTGTGCTGGCCGGTTGGCGTTCCGTTGACGGTGGCGGCGAAGTGACCGACGGCGAGGATGTGGAGGCTGGCGCGGGTGGGGGCGGCGTCGAGGTGGAGGGTGTAGCGGAATTCGGCTTCGGTGTTGGGTGGGACGGCTTCGGGATCGGTGTTGGGGAGCCAGAGCCAGCGGACGGCGGCTAGTTCGCGGTCGGCGGTGGGGTCGGTGCGGCGAATCCATTGGGCTTGCCAGTCGGAGGGGGTGAGGAGGCCGGTTTCAAAGAAGGCTGGCGTGGAGGTGGTGGGTTGGTTTTTGTTGTCCCAGACCCGGACCTGCCAGAAGTAGCGGGTTTGGGATTTGAGGGCCGGGCCTGCGTAAGGGATGTTAATGGAGTCGGAGGAGGGGATACGGTGCGAGTCCCAGATGTCGGGTTTGGCGAGGTTGGCTTCGCTGGTGGCGATGAGGATTTGGTAGGCGGTTTGGGTCCAGTTGGGAGTGGTGGCATCGGATTGCCAGGCGAAGGTGGGTTTGGGGGAGTCGATGCCGATGGGGTTGGTGAGGTGGTCGGTGCGGAGATGGATGGGGGTTGCGGCGGCGGGGAGGGTTAGGAGGAGAAAGGTTAGGTGACGCAGACGCATGCTTTGGCTCCGGGTTTCGCTGACAGAGCGAATGATACCGGATTGGGGATTTGGGGTGCTTCGCTGCGAGAACGAGCAGCCACAGATGCAGGTCCTTCGACTGCGCAGTTCGCAAAAACGCGAACTCCTTCGACTCCGCTCAGGGTCAGGATGACACGATCTTTGGTCGGTGGATTTGTTTGAACGCAACTGCAACGGCAGTGCAAACAGCAATGCAACGGCAACCGCAGCGATAACCGCAACTGCAACGGCAAAGGACCCACCCTTTGCGACGAAACTGCAAAAGATGGGCACCCGTCGGGAGGATTTCGCGCCTCAGTCGAGATGGCGCTGATTTGGATCCCGAGAAGGCGTTTCAGGTGAGGGGTGTGAGGTCGCCCAGGACGGTGGGGAGAAGTTCGGAGACGGTGGGGTGGATGTGGACTGCTCGCTGGATGTTGGTGTAGGGGGCTTTCGCGTACATGGTATCGAGGATGCAGTGGATGGCTTCGTCGCCTCCGGTACCCAGGATGTTGGCTCCCAAGATTTCTTTGGTGGTGGCGTCGACGAGGATTTTGATGAAGCCTTCGGTCTCGCCCTTTTCGACGGCGCGGCCTACGCGGGTCATGGGGCGGAGGCCGATGAGGGCGGGTTTGCCGGATTTTCGGACTTCGGTTTCGGTCAGGCCGATGCGGCCGAGGGGCGGATCGGTGTAGAGGGCGTAGCAGAGGATGCGGTCGGTGACGCGGCGGGGGTCGTTGTCGAGGAGGTTGGCGGCGACGATTTCGTAGTCGTTCCAGGCGGTGTGGGTGAAGGCTCCGCGGCGGTTGCAGTCGCCGATGGCCCAGATGCCGGGGACGTTGGTGCGGAGTTGGTCATCTACGGTGATGAAGCCGCGGTCGTCCTGGGCGATGCCGGCTTTTTCGAGGCCGAGATCGTCGGTGTTGGGACGACGGCCTACGGCGAGGAGGACGTGGGAGCCGATGCTCTCGGAGGAATCGTCTTCGCAGCTTACTCCGGCGGCGATGTCGTTGCCCTCTCGGCGGAAGTGGATGCACTCGGCGCTGGTGCGGACCTTGATGCCCTCTTTTTCCAGGAAGGAGCGGATGGCGGCGGAGACGTCTTCGTCTTCGCGAGAGACGAGCCGCGGAGATTTTTCGATGACGGTGACTTCGCTGCCGAAGCGGCGGAAGATCTGGGCGAATTCGAGGCCGACGTAACTTCCGCCAACGATAACGAGGTGGCGTGGGAGGGTGTCGAGCTCGAGGATGCTGACATTCGTGAGGTATGAGACTTCGTTGACGCCGGGAAAATCGGGGACGACGGCGCGGCCGCCTACGTTGATGAAGATTTCGTCGGCGGAGAGGAGATCGTCGTTGACGCGGACTTCTTTGGGGGACTCGAAGCGGGCGTGGCCGTTGAAGACGGTGCATTTGGGCATATTGCGCAGATAGCCCTCGAGTCCGGTGCGGGAGTTGAGGACGATCTTGTCTTTGCGGGCTTTGACGGCCTTCATGTCGACCGAGATGGGGCCCGCGAGGACGCCATAGTCGGCGGCGGTGCGGGCCTTCTGGGCGACGTAGGCGCTGGCGACCATGGCCTTGGTGGGAGTGCAGCCGGTGTTGACGCAGGTGCCACCGAAGAGCTTGCGCTCGATGTAGGCGACGGTGCGGCCGGCCTGCGTGAGGCGGCCGGCGAGGGTTGGCCCGGCCTGGCCGGCCCCGATGATAATGGCGTCGAAGTGTTTGGGCATCAGACTCTAGAGACTATAAAGAGAGCACCTAAGAGAGCAACCGCGTCTTCGAGCAGTGCTGCGGGTAGGTCTCGGCCGAAGGCTTTGGCGAGGGCTCCGCGGGTGGCGGCTCCGCCGAGAGTGCCGACGACGGCGCCGATGGCTCCAGCGATGAGACCGCCCAGGAGGGCGTCATGCGCCGCGCCGAGGGTTGCGCCGGCGAGAGCTCCCATGACGACGCGCGCGATGAACTGCGGCGGGACTTTGCGGCTGGGGGTCTTGGGGAGCTTGTCGTTGATGAGTTCGCCGATTTCGGCGAGGGTGAATATCCAACGCGTGATGGCGGAGCTCATGAAGTTGAGGGGCGTGCCGGCGAGAGAGAACCAGCCGAGGCCTGCACCCCAGCTTGCGATGGCCACACCCATGAGGGCGCGGAGTCCGCTAATGATACCGATTAGAAATGCAAGGATAAGAATCGACAATGAAACCTCCGATTGGATCAGTCTGGTGACAATCTACGGTTCGCAAGGTTTGCCGAACGGACCCTTACATGATGAAGGAATGATATTCCCTTGGTGGTGAAGCTTGTAGATGGTCACGGGTAAGATGCCGCCGGTGGGAGAGTTGATTTACCTTTTCCTAGAAAAGATTGGTTCAGCCGAGGCGTTGCTTGAGAAGGTCGCGGGCGATAGCGTCGAGGACTCCGTTGAGGAAGGAGACGGACTCGGGTGCGGCGTAGCGGCGGGCGATGTCAAGGGACTCGTTGATGATGATGGCTGCCGGGAGTGTTGGGGAAGCCGAGCATCTCGGCGACGGCGGTGCGGAGGAGGTTGCGGTCGACGACGGCCATGCGCTCGATGCGCCAGTTCTGGGCGTGGGCTTCGATGAGCTTGTCGATTTCGTCGCTGCGCGCGGTTGCTATGCGGTAGATGTCTTCGGTGAAGGTGCGGGTTTCGAGGTCAACGTCGGCGGCGGAGGCCCAGAAGAGCTTGGAGACCTGCTCGGGGGAGTGCTTGCCGAGGTCGCCCTGGAAGAGCATTTGCATGGCGAGTTCGCGGGATTTTCGGCGGGTGCCCATTATTTCTAAAGACCGGCTTTCTGAATTTAGTGTCGTACGAAATGAGAGAGCGGACCCCAGGGGCTGAAGCCCCACTCCCGTGCCTTCGAGAGAGACCCAAGGCTAAAGCCTTGGGGTACCTAGAAGCAAAGACAACACGGCAACCTCTCCCTCATTGAGAGTTCAACTTTCGTTGGATGGAGACCATTTCGATGGCGGCGATGGCGGCTTCGAAGCCTTTGTTTCCGGCTTTGAGACCGGCGCGATCGAGGGCTTGCTCGAGGGTTTCGCAGGTGAGGACGCCGAAGGCGTGAGGGATGCCGGTCTCCTGCTGGGACTGGCCGATTCCGCGGGCTACTTCGTTGTAGATGGCCTCGTAGTGGGCGGTTTCGCCGCGGAGGAGGCAGCCGAGGGTGATGATGGCGTCGAATTTCTTGCGATTCGGCGAGGGTGCGGGCGGCGGAGGGGATCTCCCAGGCTCCGGGGACGCGGACGATCTCGATGTCGTGTTTGGCTGCTCCGCTGCGGTGGAGGGCGTCGAGCGAGCCCTGGAGGAGGCGGTCGGTGATGACGGTGTTCCAGCGGGTGGTGACGATGGCGAAGCGCATTCCGACGGCGCTGAGGTCGCCTTCGACGGCAACAGGCTGGCCGTGGAGGGGGTTTTCGGACTGCCAGAAGCCTAATTTGAGTTCGGGCGTGAGTTTCACTGTGAATAGGCGGCTGTTCCAGTCGGTTGATTCGACGGGGGATAGAACGGTGGGGAGATCTTCGGTGCGGTGGTCGGCGAGGAGCCAGTTTTCCACGAGGGAGCGGATGTGATCGAGTTGTGTGACTTCAACGAGGAGAGCCGGGACGGCGGGTGGGCGGCCAGTGACGAATTCGAGGTTGCCGATGGGAGCGAGGAAGGCGGAGCCGCGGCCCTGGGCATCCTGCCAGCCCTTGCCCTGCTCAAAGCCGAGGGCGGAAAAGAGGCTGCTGAGTTTGTCAAAGTCAGCGCTCTGGGCGATAGCGCTGACTGACGTGATTCCCTTAATCATAGAATTCGATTGTATCGTCTGGGAGTGGATAGGATCTTGTTTCGCTTTGAACTCAACTGCCATGGGAGAGCACTGTGAACTACGAGACGCTGTTGTGTGAGGTGAAGGACCAGGTGGCGCGCGTGACGCTGAACCGGCCGCAGGTGCTGAATGCGCTGAACTCTACGGTCTTCAACGAGCTGGAGCGCTGTGTTTATGGCGCTGATGGACGATGTGGATGTGCGGGTGATTCTGCTGACTGGCGCGGGCGAGAAGGCGTTTGCTGCAGGCGCGGACATCAACGAGCTGATGCGGCTGGATATTGCGACGGGCGAGGCGAAGTCGGGACGCGGGCAAGAGGTGTTCCGCATTATCGAGACTTGCGGGAAGCCGGTGATTGCGTTGCATCAATGGGTTTGCGCTGGGCGGCGGGTGCGAATTGGCGATGGCGTGCACGATGCGGCTGGCCAGCGATACGGCCAAGCTGGGGCAGCCGGAGGTGAAGCTGGGGCTGATTCCGGGATATGGCGGGACGCAGCGACTGCCGCGGCTGGTAGGGCAGTCGGCGGCGCTGAAGATGTTGCTGACGGGGGAGATGATTGGGGCGGCGGAGGCTTTGCGGATTGGGCTGGTGGATGAGGTGGTTCCGGCGGCGGGGCTGATGGAGCGAGCGGAGGCGACTGGCGATGACGATTGTGGGGATGGCTCCGCTGGCGATTGCCGGGTGTATGGAGGCGGTGCGGTGGGGTGAGCGAACTGGGGCTGGTGGCGGCGACTGGATGTGGAGGCGGAGATCTTCGGGCGGCTGTGCGGGACGGCGGACAAGACCGAGGGGACGAAGGCGTTTTTGGAAAAACGGTCGCCAGTTTGGACGGGACAGTAACGAGTTGGTGCGGAGCGGATTTTCGAGACTTTTTGTGATTCTGAAGTGCGGAGGGGTTGGTATGCTTGTATTCGTGCGTAGATTCCTGTTCCTCCTCTCCGCTGTTCTGCTTCCGATCGCCTTGACGGGCTGCATGCGGACGGCTGCGTCCAGCATGGCCGACACGAAGGCGATTGCCGAGCAGCAGCGGCAGGAGATCAACCTGGCTCGGCAGCAGATGGAGTTGATTCCGCCGCCGTCGAAGACTCGATATATGGCGGTGAAGAGTCTGACGGTTTGGGAGAATCCTTATCTGACGGTGCAGGGCGGGATGGTGACGCTGCATGTGCTGCAGGCGGATGCGAACACGAGCGATCTGGGCGTGGGTGGAATGCTGCGGCCGATCGGTGCTCGGCGGCAGGAGCTGAATGTAAGGGTGAGCGATCTGGCGACGGCGTTGAATGCGATTCCGCAGAACTACTGGCCGTATGGGCGGGTGGTTGCGGTGGAAGAGGCGCATGAGGTTCCGGCGAGTGCGCGGCCGAGGTGCGGCGGAATATGGAGACGGTGATCAAGACGCTGAGCGACCTGGGCGTGGTGGTGTATGAGTGGAGCGATAGCGGGCGAAGCTAGTTGCGCTGCAGCTGAACTTGCGGGGTGGGTTGCGCTAAGATGCTCGTACCTTTTGGTGTGGCAAATCTCTTAGGTTGGTGAGCGTTTGGAACTGCATTCGACGGCGCTGGTGGTGTTCTGTTTCTTTTTTGCGTTGGTGACGCTGGCTGGTTTCTGGGCGGCGCAGTGGCGAAGGCCGAAGGCGGGGATGGGTTCGCTGGAGGAGTGGGGGCTGGCGGGGCGCAGCTTCGGGACCTGGGTGACGTGGTTTTTGATTGGTGGGGATCTTTATACGGCTTATACGGTGATTGCCGTGCCAGCTGCTGTTGTATGGCGCGGGGGCGATGGGTTTTTTTGCGGTGCCGTATGCGGTGATTACTTATCCGTACATGATGATGGTGCTGCCGCGGCTTTGGACGGTATGTCACCGTCATGGTTACATAACTTTTGCGGATTTTGTGGGTGGGCGGTATGGGAATCGCTGGCTGACGATTGCGATTGCGCTTACTGGCGTGCTGGCGCTGATGCCGTACATCGCGCTGCAGCTGGTGGGGATCAAGGTGGTGATTGCTGCGATGGGCGTGCATGGCGAGTGGCCGCTGGCGGCGGCGTTTGTGATTCTGGCGGCTTATACGTACTCGAGCGGGCTGCGGGCGCCGGCGGTGATTGCGATTGTGAAGGACGTGATGCTGTATGTGATGGTGCTGGCGGCGCTGATTTATATTCCGATCCGAGCTGGGCGGGTATGCGCGGGTGTTTGAGACGGCGAATGCATTGCTGGGGACGCACTCGCCCGCGGCTACGATTTTTCTGAGGCCGGGGCAGTTTCTGGGGTATTCGACGCTGGCGATTGGGTCGCGCGATTGCGCTGATGCTTTATCCGCATACGGCGACGGCGGTGCTGAGCGCGCAGAGTGCGAATGTGGTGCGACGGAATGCGGCGATGCTTCCGGCTTACAGTTTTATGCTGGGGTTGATTGCGCTGCTGGGGTATCTGGCGCTGGCGGCGGGTGTGGTGACGAAGGATCCGAACTCGGCGGTGCCGCTGCTGTTTTTGAAGATGTTTCCGGAGTGGTTTGCGGGGTTCTGCTTGGCGGCGGTGGCGATTGGGGCGCTGGTGCCGGCGGCGATTATGTCGATTGCGGCTTCGAATCTGTTTACGCGGAATCTGTATGGGGCGTTGGTGCGGCGGAAGATGACTGCCGGCGGAGGAGTCGGGGATGGCGAAGGTGGTGTCGCTGGTGGTGAAGTTTGGCGCGCTGCTGTTTGTGCTGAAGCTGCCTGCTACGTATGCGATTGAGATGCAGTTGCTGGGTGGGATCTGGATGGCGCAGTTGTTTCCCTCGGTGGTTGTGGGGGTGTTTTCGCGGTGGTTCAATCCGTGGGCGCTGGTGGTGGGATGGGCTGCGGGAATGGCGAGCGGGACCGGGATGGCGTTGGTCGCTGGGGCTGAAGAGTTCGGTGTATCCTTTGCATCTGCCTGCGGCGCTGGGCGGGACGTATGCGATGTATGCTGCGGTTCCGGCTTTGTTGTTGAATCTGGCTGTTTCTGTCGTGTTGACCCTGGTGTTTCGCGCGGTGAAGATGGGCGAGGGGACGGATGTTACGGATGCTTCGGCTTATGTTGGCTAGATGGTGAGTGACGTTGGGATGCTGGGCTGCATCTCACGGCTGAGAGAGTTTCGCTGAGGCGGATTAATGATGACGAAAGCGAAGTTGGAAGAGACGACGCGTGGACGATCGCTGGCGAAGGGTTTGCTGGCGGGATTGATTGGCGGGTTGGTGGCTACGGCGGCGAAGACGGTGGCGGAGAGGATCTATCCTCCGCGGACGCATGGTGAGCCTGAGCCGCCGGAGGTGTTGGCGGAGAAGATTGCCGGGCATGAGTTGGCGGTGAGGCAGAAGACCGCTGCGGTGGAGTCGATTCACTGGGGGTTTGGGGCGCTTGCCGGTGCGGCTTATGGTGGGGTGGTGGAGTACTTCCCTGCGGCGACGTCGAAGGATGGTGCGGCGTTTGGGATGGCGCTGAGTTCGCTGACGCATGGGACGGCTCTGCCGGCGATGGGGCTATCGGCTGCTCCGGAAGATCAGACGGCTCGGGAGCGGACCAGTGAGATGGCTACGCATGTGGTGTATGGGGTGGTGACGGAGACGGTGCGGCGTGTGGTTAGGAAGATGCTGGGATAGAAGTGTCCAGCTATCACTTAATTATCTCGCGAAAAGCCATTTCATAAATTCTGTCGGCACGTCGGGGTGAGTTCCAACGCATGTCTTCGGCAACTCGAGGATACCCTTACCGCAGCAATTGCGGACATTGCGTATCTAAAGGAATTCAGAGTCCCATTCACGCGCCGCAATACACATAATTGAGAGAGTTCACCAAGAGCTTCAAAATACGCCAGCGCACAGCGATAGCCGGTCCACAATGTCGCATCGATGACGACATGAGTTCGAGGCCCACGCTGGAATTTGGAAATAAGCATGCGATGCTTCCAGCGAAATAATCGATACACTTGAACAATGTGAGGAACTGCCGCAAACGAAGCGGAGTAGACATTCCGCTTGATGAAGCTAGTTGACGCGCCAATATCGAAAACCAAGATTCGGCGTTCCCATCCGATGGCGATAACAGGTTAACGTCGTCTCAGCAGATGGGGAACATCGGTTGCCGGCCCGTATGCGTGCCGCAGATTAGTCCGCTCAAACTGTCGAGATCAACCATTTGATACGTCTCCGATCGGTATGGATTTCAAATTCATAAAAGCATCGTCGTGCGGCATCTAGCGATTTGCAACTGAACGCTCGAACATCGAAAACGAGTCAAGCCATTGCTGATTTGCCCAGAGGCGTTCGCCGCCGTTGTAGCGTTGGGCGAAGTCAGTGATGAGGGTGCCGGTTTCGTCGTCGATCTGGGAGGCGTAGCCGAGGACCAGCTTACGTTTGAGTTCGATGGCGGATTCGATTTGGTAGACGACGGGATGTGAGTGGCTCGTTGCGTTGGTCGGCGGCTTCGCGGAGGGTTTCGAGGTCGGTGGCGGCGCTGGGGTGGGTGGTGGCGTAGGGTAGGTCTTCGTAATAGGCGGCGGGGAGCGTTGCGGTGAAGGGCTGCGCGGCTTCGCGGACGGTGAGGTGATCGACGTGATTGCCTAGCGCGGCTGGGATGACTAGGGCTTCCATGGTTCCGGCTTCGGATTGTTTGTTGAGGGCCTTGCGGATTTTTTCGATTGCGGAATCGGCGGGGTTGTTGGGGGTGTCGCTTACTTCTTCGAGGGGGATGCGGAGGCGGATGGGGGCGTCCTTGAGGTTGAGGTCCACCATGTGGAGGTGGCTCTTGAGGCCCTTGGGGAGGTTCTGCGTGATGCGGCGGACGAAGGCCTCGTCTTCGCGGAGACGCATGGCGGTGACGTAGGAGAGCTCGTCGTTTTCGTGGACGAAGGCGGCGTCGGAGTAGGGAGCGTAACGGCTGCGGGTGAAGACGTTGAGGATGGTGACGGTGTGGCGCGCGGTGAGCCAGTTGGTGATGGCGATCGAGAGCGAGAAGGCTGCGTCGTCGCGGTGCGGAGAGAGGATGAGGATCTTCAGGTGCGGCTCCTACAGGATGATTTTATATACGGGTGTCCTGCCGGACGGGCCCGCTGCGCGCGGGGCGGTCACTTCGTGACTTTTATACCTTGTCTTGCTGAGTGATATGCATGGGTTCTCGCGTTGCTCGCGCTTCGATGCCTATTTTGTTGGTATGTGGTCGCGGGTTTGGGGCCAGTTGGCTGACGAGTGAGTCGACTACGATGTGGCCTACGCGGTAGGCGGTGTCGAGTGCGGGGAGATAGGCGCTGTATTGGCGGACTTTGGTCTCGGCGAGACTTTCGGCGGCGGTGACGCCGGGGCGCTGCTGGTCGAAGTTGGAGGCGGTGCGGAGGACGAGGACGCGGTGGATGTCGACTTTGTTCGCGTTGGCGAGCCAGGTGAGGGACTGCAGGGTGCCGGTGTCTTCCATGCCGCAGATGGCGTAGGTGCCGTGGCCGTCGGTCTTGTATTTGACCCAGTCGCGGGCCCACTGGTTGAGGAGCTTGCCGTGCCAGAAGGTGGCGGCGGAGAGATTGTCGGCGCGGAGGACGAAGGGTGGGCGATGGGCGGCTGCTTCGGCGTACTCATGCGGCGTTCTTTCATCTGCGGAGTGTCGGGAAGTTCGGTGTCTTTGGTGAGATTGAAGGCCCAGTCGACGAGCGTGGTGTTGAGGTGGTAGACGTTGCCGTCGTCGCCGAAGCGGGCGGTGCGGGGTTGTTCGTAGGGGGTGGATTTGCCGAGGGGAACGTAGCCGGTGGACCAGTCTTTTGGAATTTCGCGGGCGTCGATTTCGTGGGCGAGGTCGCCGTCGACGATGTAGTCGGACCAGACGGCGGAGCCGAGGGAGCCGATCTGCGGGTCGATGCCGCCGATTCCGGCGACGAGGAAGTAGGCGTGGGTGAGGTCGAAGCGCGGGTCGAGGCCGAGGGCCATGATGGAGGCGGTGGCGCGGGCGGTGCCTACTCCGGTGAGGACGCCGAGGACTCCGGTTTGGGCGTTGAGGCGGAGATCGTGGTAGCCCGCGGGAAAGGGCAGGACGGTGTCGAGGTGTTCGCGCTCGACCCAGTACTGGTACTCGCCGGGAGCGTCGCCGGTGTCGGCGCCGACCTCGAACATGTTGATGACGACGACTTTGATTTCGATGGGCTTTTGTTTCGGCTGCGCGAGCGCGCAGACCGCCCCTAAGAGCAGACACAAAAGTGGAGAAAGGAGGCGCATGGTTAATCGTATCGCGCTTAGAGATAGCTGAGCCAGGGATTGTTGCTGCTTTGGCGAAGCGCGGCGTACCAGCGGCAAAGGGGATAGAAGGCGGCGACGACTGCGATCCAGATGACATAGACCCAAGGCAAGGTGAGGCCCCAGCCGGGCGGTTGCGTGATCGGGTTGCTGCGGGTCAGACGCCTTTTTTCATTGGCTCCCAGATGAACTTGTGGATCTGGAGTGAAAGGCGCGCGGGGAGGCCGTCGGCGAGCATCCATTCGACGAGTTGGCGCGGGTCGAGGGTGATGTTGTCGGCGGTGCGAAGCGGGCTGGGGGATTTGTTGAAGGCTGGACTGAGGAGGATCTGCCCGGCTCTTTGTTCGAGCGCGTGGGTACGAATGAAGTCTCGGGCGAACTCGTAGTCGGCGCGGTTGGTGAGGACGAATTTGACCTCATCGTTTTTGGTGAGGGCGGCGAGGTTTTCGAGACGGAAGGTATTTGCGGCGGAGCCTGCGCCGGGACATTTGACGTCGACGATCTTGTGGACGGCTTTGGGAACTTCGGCGAGAGGACGTTCGCCGGAGGTTTCGATCATGAGCGTGAAGTTTTGGGCGAGGAGGCGATCCATCAGAGGTAGTAGTTCTTTGGACTGAAGCATGGGCTCGCCGCCGGTGAATTCCACGAGTGTGCAGGGAGCGAGGAATTTGATTTGCTGCTCGATTTCGTCGAGGGTAAAGGCCTTGCCGCCGGTGAAGGTGTACTCGGAGTCGCACCAGGCGCAGCGGAGATTGCAGCCGGCGAGACGGACGAAGATGCAGGGGAGTCCTGCGAAAGAGGATTCGCCCTGAACGGATTTGTACAGCTCGATGAGGTACATGATGTGGGCTACTCGTAGTAGCGGGCGAAGCTGGTGTCGGTCTCGTAGAGGGTGCAGTCTTTGACGCGGACGCGGCCGTTGGTCATCTCGCGGACCTGGGCGCTGGTCTCGTGGAAGAAGTACATGGCAAGGTTTTCGGCCGACGGATTGAGTTCCTGGTCGAACGGCTTGAGGTCGTTGATCATCCGGTGGTCGAGATATTCGACGGTGGGGCGCATGACCTGCTTGAGGAGCTTGAAGTCGAGCAGCAGGCCGGTTTCGTCGAGTTTTTCGCCGACGAGAGTGATGAACACTTTGTAGTTATGGCCGTGCGGATTCTCGCACTTGCCTCGGTAGTTGCGCAGGTAGTGGCCGGAAGAAAAGCCGGCTTCTACGGTTACTTCAAACATGACGCTCTGGATCCCTTCGATTGCCGCGGATGTATTTGAGATGGGGATGGGGGGTTCGCGGCTTCAGCTTATTTCGTTCTTTAATTGTACTGTTTTATGCCGCTTTTAGCGTCTGCGGCGGGCACGGCGGGCCTCTTCGTCGCGCCGCTCGGCCTGTTCGAATAGCGAGGACATGACGCCGGCAAGTGCGATGAAGAGACCGATGACGAAAAGGACAAGGCCCATAGTGCGCCAGAGAGAGACGTCTCCGGGCGAACCGGGCTGGCGGGCAATGTTGGTGTAGGCGATCCCACAGGAGATCAGAGCGAAGAGGATGAGGCTGCCGGCGAGGATGTAGAGGTTGCGTCCCATGGGGATGGAACTATTTTATTTGATTTATCTTGCACAGATTTTCTTTCTAGATAGAATGGCTCGAATCTGCATCCCCAATAGTTGAACGAAAGCGGGCCACTGTGCGCAGCGTTTGCGAACGGGTACGAAGGAGCGCTGTGCAATGATGTCCACCGAAATGGCTGCGCGGGAGATCTCTCGCGCCGAAGAGAGCCGTTCTCTGCTTGCGAAGGCCTGCGGTTTTGCTGGGTGCGCTGATGATGACGTGGCCAGCGTTCTACAACGGATTTCCGCTGCTTTATCCGGACTCGATGACCTATCTGGGAGACGGAGCTGTGGTGGCGCGGAAGCTCTTTCTGCATCAGTCGGCAAACTACTATGGCATGCGGTCGTTCTTTTATAGCCTTGGCATTCTGCCGCTGCATTGGAACGCTACGGCGTGGCCCGTTGTTGCATTTCAGGCGATCCTGACCGCGTATGTGTTGTGGCTGGTGGTGCGGTCGATTTTACCGGGAAGAATGGTTGCGGCATATCTTGCTCTGATCGGTGCGTTGAGTCTGCTGACGAGTTTGAGCTGGTACGTCAGCATCGTGATGCCGGATATCACAGGACCATTGCTGTACCTGGCTTTTTTTCTGCTTGTGTTTGCGCGCGAGTCGCTTTCGCGGCCGGAGCGTGTGACGGTCGGCGGAATCGCATGCTGGGCGGTGACGTGCCATGCGACGCATTTGATTCTCGCGACTGGGTTATGTGGCGTTCTGACCGGGATGATGGTGGTTCAGCGACGGCCCGTGCAGCGGATCGTGCGGTCGGCGGGGGAGATGGCGGGAATCCTGGCAGTTGCCGCTGCAGCTCAGCTTGCGCTCTATGGGTATCTGTATGGCACCCCTTCGCTGAATGGAGAGCGGCCGCCTTACCTGGTGGCGCGTATGGTCGCTGATGGTACTGGAAAGAAATATCTGGAGCAACATTGTGTCGAAGAGAGATGGACGCTTTGCAATCGCCTCCAGAATCTCGCAGGAGATGCGGACCATTTTCTTTGGGATGCGGATGGTGGGTGGGGAGGAGCGTCGGCGGAGGAGCAGAAAGAGGTGCGGCGAGAAGAGATGCCGCTGGTGCTGGCGACGATTTGGGCCTATCCGCGTGAGCAGTTTGGCAAGTCGGCGGGTGCGTTCTGGCAGCAACTGCAGGCGTTTGGCATTGAGGATCTCGATCCGAGCTCATGGGTTGCGGAGCAGTTTGAGACGGTCGCTGCCCAGGGCGCGGGGACGTTATCTTGCAAGCCGGCAGGCGCGGAACGCTCTGCACATTGAAGGTTTCACGGCGTTTCAGATTTGGGTCGTGCGGTCGTCGCTGGTACTGCTGATTGCGTTTCCGCCCCTGGTTTGGCGCCGTGTTTCTTCGCGGCTTATCGGGTTCAGCGTTGTGGTGGGCTTCGTTGTGTTTGCGAATGCGTTGGTTACCGGAACGATGTCGATGGTGGATGAGCGGTATGGCAGCCGGGTGATCTGGATGGTGCCGTTTGTGATTGGGCTGTTTGTGCTGGAGCGGTTCTCGGCGCGAGGAAGCTCGGCAGAGCGCGTCAATGCTGAGGTTGCGGCTGGAAGAATCGCTCAACATCGGTGATTTCCTGGGTGAGGCGGTAGGGTGGGAGCGATTCGAGGAAGATGCGGCCGTAGCGCTGGCGCTGGATGCGCGGGTCGAGGAGCATGAGGACGCCGCGGTCGTTGAGCGAGCGGATGAGGCGGCCGAAGCCTTGCTTGAGCGTGATGACGGCGTTGGGGACCTGGTAGTCGAAGAAGGGTTTGCCGCCGAGGGCTTCGATGGCCTCCATGCGGGCTTCGACGACGGGGTCGGAGGGGACGGCGAAGGGGAGGCGGTCGATGATGACGCAGGAGAGCTGCTCGCCCTGGACGTCGACTCCCTGCCAGAAGGATGAGGTTCCGAAGAGGACGGCGTTGGGGGTGTCGCGGAACTGCTGGAGCAGGACGTGGCGCGGGGCGGTGCCGTGGAGTAGGAGCGGGTAGGGCAGCTCGGCGAGCAGGCGCTCGTGGACGTTGCGCATCTGGGCGTAGCTGGTGAAGAGGCAGAAGGCGCGGCCTTTGGTGATCTCGAGGACGCGGCGGATGCGCTCGGCGGCTTTGTCGGGGAAGTCGGGCTCGCGTGGATCGGGCATGTTGGGCGGGAGATAGAGGAGGGCCTGTTTTTCGTAGTTGAAGTGCGAGGGGACGACGAGCTCGCGTGTGGTGGTGAGGCCGAGGCGGCGGCGAATGTGGTCGAAGCCACCGGAGACGGTGAGGGTGGCGGAGGTGAGGATGACGGAGCTGTAGTTGTCGAAGAGCGTGGAGGTGAGGAGTTCGGAGACGTCGATGGGAGTGGCCTGCAGGTGGGTGTGGAAGGCGGCGTGGGCGGCTCCCCGGGCGAGGTTGCGGACTCCTCCTGCGGTGCGGCGCTCGATCCAGAAGACGGTGTTGCGGTCGGGCGATTCGAGGAGGAAGGCGAGGTGGGCGCGGATGTCGGCGGCGCGTTTGCGGAGGCCGGGGGCTTCTTCGACGTTCTTGAGATATTCGAGTTCGCCTTCGAGGCGGGTGAGCGCGTTGAGGACTCCGGTGTAGTAGTCGCCGCTCTCTTCGAGGAAGGCTTCGCGGTTGTGGAAGGGCATGCGGCCTGTTCCTGCCGGAAGGCCTGCGGTCTCTGCGGGTAGGACTGCGAAGAACATGCGGGAGCGTTCTTTGAGTGTGGCAGAGGCGCTCTCGATGGCGGCGGTGCTGGCTTTTTTGGCTCGCAGCATGATTTCGACGTCGCGAGCCAGCTCGTCGATGCGCTGGTTGGAGAGGCCGATGCCGAAGTAGTTGCTGGCGATCTCTTCGAGCTCGTGGGCTTCGTCGAAGATGACGGCGGCGGCCTCGGGGAGGACTCCGGCGTCGGGGGCGCCTGCGGCCTGCTGCTTGATGCTGAGGTCGGCGAAGAAGAGGTGGTGGTTGACGATGACGATGTCGGACTCGAGCGCTTTGCGGCGCATGGTGGTGATGAAGCAGCGCTCCCAGTCGGGACAGGTCTGGCCGAGGCAGGCCTCGCTGCGGGCGTCGAGCTTCTGCCAGAGCGGCGAGGTTTCGGGGAGGGCGTCGATCTCGGCGCGGTCGCCGGTTTCGGTGGTCTTCTCCCACTGCGCGATGTGGTGGAACTGGTCGATCTCTTCGAGGCCGTGGAGGATTGGGTTGTCGCGCAGCGCGTAGAGCTTGTGGCGGCAGAGATAGTTGCTGCGGCCCTTCATGTAGCAGACCTTCAGCGGGCCGAGGAGCGATTCGAGGAAGGGGACGTCCTTGAAGAAGAGCTGCTCCTGCAGGTTTTTTGTGCCGGTGGAGATGATGATGCGCTGCTGGCGCTCGCGGGCGAGGCGGAGGGCGGGTAATAGGTAGGCGAGGGTTTTGCCGGTGCCGGTGCCGGCTTCGACGATGAGGTGGCGCTTTTCTTTGAAGGCGGACTCGATGGCTCGGGCCATCTCGTACTGGCCTCGGCGATGTTCGAAGGCGAGCGAGGAGCGGGAGAGCATGCCTCCGGGGGCGAAGAAATCGTGAAGCGTCGGCAGACGATCCGGGATGGGCTCTGCGGCGGGGGTGATCGAGATGGGGGGCGAGGTGGACATCGGGACGGGCTAGCTAATGATAGCTGTACCCTCCCCCTCCCCCGGCAAAAGTGTGCAAAGTATTCGAAGTAGATACTTTAAGTCTGGACTTCAATACAAAAGGATTAGTAGACCTTGGGGCCGTCCGGCTTTGCCGGTTTTAGACCGGTGGTTCGGAGGAGTGGGTCTTGTCAAGCGAAGGAGATTTTGGTTGGGGATAAATAGGACAGACGCTATTCTGCCCTCCATGATCGAAACGTTCGCGGTCTACGGTTATCGCTCCTTGAGGGAGTTGGTATTGCCGTTGGACCGTCTCAACCTTGTTACCGGAGCCAATGGAAGCGGCAAGTCGAGCCTCTATCGAGCTCTGCGTCTGCTTGCGGATGCCGCTCAAAATTCTGTCGTGGCTTCTCTTGCACGGGAAGGAGGGCTCCCGTCCACGCTATGGGCGGGCCCTGAGACGATCGCCCGCTCAGTTCGGCAAGGAGATCATCCCGTTGAAGGAACTGTCTCACGCAAGCCAGTTAGTCTGAAACTTGGATTTTCGGGCGCGACATACGGATACTCCATCGATTTGGGCTATTCCCCACCACCCGCAACTGCATTTCACCTCGACCCTGCTATCAAACGGGAGTGCCTTTGGCACGGTGGGCTCTATCGAAGAGCTGCGGCGCTGGTTGATCGTCGAAATAACTTCGTTTATTTGCCTTCGGAGCAAAAGGACGAACAGCCGTTGATGCTGACCCAAAATTTGAGTGCGGCAGACAGCATGCTCGCCAGTATTGCTGATCCCCAGCGTGCTCCCGAGATGTTGGCTGTGCGTGAAACAGTTCGAGGATGGCGATTTTACGATGGCTTTCGGACCGACATAACATCACCGGTTCGCATACCCCAGATTGGAACGTTCACACCGGTTTTGGGCAACGATGGAATTGATCTACCCGCCGCCCTTCAGACCATTATCGAGATTGGCGATGCCGAAGGATTGGAGAACGCTATCGACGATGCGTTTCCAGGGAGCAGAATCCATATCGATGTGCAGGCAGGAAGGTTCGAGGTGAATCTCCGCCAACATGGGCTATTGCGGCCACTTCGCGCAGCCGAATTGTCAGATGGCACACTACGGTTTTTACTATGGTCGGCCGCCCTTCTTACTCCTCGGCCGCCTGAGCTGATGGTGCTAAACGAACCAGAGACCAGCCTTCATCCTGATCTCTTACCTGCCTTGGGACGTCTGATTGTCGCTGCTTCGGAGCGCAGTCAGGTGATTGTCGTCTCCCATGCTGGGATATTGATCGACGCGCTCATGGGTTCTGGCCACTGCAGGCGACTTCATCTCGAAAAGGCGTTTGGCGAGACAGTGATTGCCGATCAGACTTTGTTCTCAAAGCCGAAATGGGAGTGGCCGCCGCGATAAACCGAGGTTTCTTCTGGTCCTCCCTATAATGAGTGTTGGCGCTGTTGCGTCGGAAGGCTCTTAGACAAATGGCGCGAGAAAAAAAGAGATTAGGGAAGAAACACCGGCAGGCGAGCACTCGGCCGAAGAAGGGGCGTGCTCCGAGGACAGCGCCGACGACGGGGGCGGTCGATCCGCGGAAGAGGAAGATTCTTTCGACCAAGCGGGCGGCTGCGGAGAAGGCTTCGCGGGTGACGAAGCAGTCGCCGGACAAGGAAAGAAGCAAGGCGATTCGGACTGAAAGATCGGCGCCGAAAAAGCCGGTTGCTGCGGAGCGGAGTGGGTCTACAAGGTCAGCGGATGGAATCGTGGGGCGGCAGACTCCGCGGTCGCAGAATGTCGCTGGGCGCGAGAGGATTGACGACGAAGATTGGCGCGACGTTGAGCTGCTGGCTTCGCAGATGGCGACTGAGACGGAGAGCGTTGCTGCGCGGGAGCTGCCGCTGGTTGCGATCTGCGGGCGGCCGAATGTGGGCAAGAGCACGCTGTTCAACCGGCTGACGGGTTCGCGGCGGTCGATTGTGGGGGATGAGCCGGGTATTACGCGCGACCGCATCTATGGCGAGATTGAGTGGATGGATCAGGCGGCTCGCATCGTCGATACGGGTGGAGTCGTGCCGGATGATGAGGCGCTGATTCCTGCGGAGATCTTTCGGCAGGCAAGGGTTGGTTTGGATGAGGCTGATGCGATTGTGATGGTCGTGGATGGGCGGACGGAGCTTGCTTCGCCCGATATGGAGCTTGCGCGGCTGCTGCTGCGTGGCGGGAAGCCCGTGTTTCTTGCGGTGAACAAGATGGATACGGAGGCGATGCAGTCGCAGGCGGAGAACTTCCGGCGGCTGGGGTTCCGGAATGTGCTGCCGATCTCGGCGGAGCATGGGAATGGGATTGGGGATTTGCTGGATGCGGTGTTTGAGGTGCTGCCGGAGCCGGAGGTGATCGAGGAGCCGGAGGTGATGCTGACGGAGAACGACGAGGCGGAGGAGGATGCGAGCGGCCCGGATTACTCAATTCCTCCAGGCTCTTCGGCGGAGCCTGCGAAGCGGGTGCGGAAGCTGCGGTCGCATGGGGAGTATGAGAGCCGGGAGACGAAGATCGCCATCATCGGGCGGCCGAACGCGGGCAAGAGCACGCTGCTGAATGCGCTGACGGGGACGGAGCGGGCGATTGTGTCGCCGATTGCGGGGACGACGCGCGATGCGGTCGATGAGGTTGTGGAGCGGGATGGGCATGCGTTCCGGTTTGTGGATACGGCGGGGATTCGGCGGAAGGGCAAGACGAAGCTGATGGCGGAGAAGCTGTCGGTGATTATGGCGCGGAAACACCTGGAGGCCGCGGATGTGTCGTTGCTGCTGATCGATGCGACTGAGGGGGTGACTGCGCTGGATGCCAACATCGGCGGATATGCGCATGAGAGCGGACGGTCGGTGATCATCGTCATCAACAAGTGGGACCTGATGACGAAGACCGGGCAAGGATGGGATGCGGCTGTTTGATGGCAAGCCGCCTGCGGACCAGAAGGCTTATGAGCAGCAGGTTCGGGACCATCTGAAGTATCTGGACTATGCTCCGCTGCTGTTTATCTCGGCTGCGGATGGGAAGAATATCGAGCAGGTGTTCAAGAAGGTGGAGCTGGTTGCGCGAGAGCGGCGGAAGCGCGTGACGACTGGGCAGATGAACCGGTTTCTGGAGAGAGTGGATTTCCAGAAGGCGAGTGTGCCGATGAACAAGCGCGTGCGGATTTATTACATGACGCAGGCTGCTGTGGCTCCGCCTACGTTTGTGCTGTTCACGGATAAGGATGTGAAGCTGCACTTCTCGTTCGAGCGGTTTTTGGGGAATCAGATTCGGGAGAGCTTTGGGTTTATCGGGAGTCCGATCTGGTTCAAGGTGAAGGCGCGGAATAAGAAGAAGCCGGAGTAATGTCAGTCGACCTTCTTGGTTGCGCTGAACGAGAGGCAAGAGCAAAAGGCAAATACAGAGGTCCTTCACTGCGTTCAGGATGACGACGTAGTGACTGTGGCTGCTGCGAGCCACTCGGTCCATGCAGAAAGGGCGCGCTCGCACTGGATTCTGTGGCGCTCTTTTTTGTCGCGGATTTTTTTGCGCAGGTCTTCTTCGAGGGGTGGGAGGAGATCGAAGGTGATGTTGGCGGGTTGGAACTTTTTTGTTTCGGAGTGGGTGATGTAGTGGGTCAGCGAGCCGTTGGCGCTGATGCGTGGGGCGGGTGTGGGGTGTTTCCCTTTGCGATGGCTGCGGCGTAGATGCCGGCGAGCATGCCGCTGGCGATGGATTCGGTGTAGCCTTCTACTCCGCTTAACTGTCCCGCGATCATGATGCCTGGGTGGGCTCTGAGTTGGAGGGTTTCGGTGAGGAGCGAGGGCGCGTGGATGTAGGTGTTGCGGTGGATCTGGCCGTAGCGCAGGAAGGTTGCGTTTTCGAGGCCGGGGATTAGTTTGAGGACGCGGTTCTGTTCGCCGAATTTCAGGTGGTTCTGGAAGCCGACGAGGTTGTAGCTGTCGGCGCGGAGGTTTTCCTGGCGGAGCTGGACTGCGGCGTAGGGCCATCTGCCGGTTTTGGGGTTGGTGAGGCCGGCGGGCTTCATGGGGCCGAAGCGGAGGGTGTCGCGGCCGCGGCGGGCGGTCTCTTCGATGGGGAGGCAGCCTTCGAAGTACTGGAGTTTTTCAGAGGTGGCAGATGTGTGGTCGTGTGGAAACGCAGGTCCCAGACATCGGGACCGCTTCGACAGGCTCAGGGCAGGCTCTGGGGCACCCGGATTTGTGGCTGCGTGGACTGGGATTTGTTCCCATTCTTTGGCGGGGACGGTTTCGGCGGCGGTGAGGGCTTCGAGGAAGCGGTCGTACTCTTCTTTGGTGAAGGGGCAGTTGATGTAGTCGGCGGTGCCTTTGTCCCAGCGGGCGGCGAAGTAGACCTTGTCCATGTCGATGGTGGAGGCGTCGACGATGGGCGAGATGGAGTCGTAGAAGGCCAGGTGCTGGGAGCCGGTGAGGCGCTGGAGTTCGGCGGCCAGGGCGGGGCTGGTGAGGGGGCCTGAGGCGAGGATGGTGAGGGTGTTGGGATCGTTTTCGTCGAGACGGGTTACTTCTTCGCGGTGGACGGTGATGCGGGGTTCTGCGGCGATACGGGCGGCGACTCGTTTGGAGAATTCGATGCGGTCGACGGCGAGGGCGTGGCCGGCGGGGACGGCGGTGGCGTCGGCTTCGGCGAGGAGGATGGAGCCGGCCCGGCGCATCTCTTGTTTGAGGAGCCAGGGGGCGGTGTTTTCGGACTCGGATTTTAGGGAGTTGGAG
The DNA here is from genome assembly GCA_963746625.1 of uncultured Acidobacteriaceae bacterium. GTDB lineage: Bacteria > Acidobacteriota > Terriglobia > Terriglobales > Acidobacteriaceae > Edaphobacter. Next base: position 170,949 of record CAVVBT010000008.1, on the reverse strand, counting down.
CAGACGAGTTCGGCGAAATCGGCGGTCTGGTGGGCCTCGGTCGAGCGGGTGGGGCGCATCTCGTAGAGGTCGACCTGGCAGCCTCGTTTTGCTGCCTGGAGGGCGGCTTCCGGACCGGCCAAACCGCCGCCGATGACTCTAATCTTCTTCGCTGGCAACTACCCCTCCCCACTCCCTACGATTTGTGTCAAAGTCTTCGAAACAGAGACTTTAGGTCTGGACTTGGGCCGAAAACTCTTTGTTTTCAGCGTTCGAAGCGGCAAAGTATTCGAAACAGGCAGGTTAACGGCAGCAATTGTCGCCATGGTTTGCTTGTCTTCCGGACTTGCCCCCTCTTTTTATTATAGCGGCGGCGTCAAGGGTTTGAAGCTGACGGGTGGGTGGCGAACTAGCAGAAATGGCAGTTATCCCGCGTCCGGAGTCTCCCTAGAATCAATCACTAGCGATGGCTCAGGGCAGCGCGCAGTTTCGCCGCCTTACGTTGCCACAACGCGGAGGCGAAACGGATGCTGACAAAGATGAGCGGGCCACGGAAAACCGGGCCGGGGAAGACAATACTCTTCACGATTCTGTTGTGCGCGTGCGCTTGCAGTGCCGTCTTTTGCGAGGCACAGCAGGCTGCGACGAAACCGGCAGCGGACGATGACGGTGGAACAAACGCTCTGCAGAAGGCGACGCAGAACCCCGTGGCGAGCCTGATCAGTGTTCCGGTGCAGAATAATGACAACTTCGGGATTGGACCGTACAACCGCATACAGAATGTGCTGAACATTCAGCCGGTGATACCGATGAAGATGACCGAGGACTGGAATCTGATTATTCGGTGGATTACGCCGATTATCTACCAGCCTGCTCCCGGCACTGCAAACCTGGAGGTTTATGGAATTGTCGAGAACACACCACCTTACTTTGCGGCACAGGCAGTTCAGAATGCGGCGGGGGTGTCTGGGTTTGGAGATATGGTTCCGACGTTTTTCTTTTCGCCTTCGAAACCGCACCCGCTGATCTGGGGCGTTGGCCCGGCGTTCACGTTGCCGACGGCGACGAGCAAGGTGCTGGGACAGGGAAAGCTGAGCATCGGGCCGTCGGTTGTGGCGCTGGTTCAGCCGGGTCATTGGACGCTTGGCGCGCTGATTAATAATGTGTGGTCTGTGGCCGGGTCCGGGGGGCGCACCGATGTGAACCAGATGATGCTGCAGTACTTCATCAACTACAACATGTCCAAGGGTTGGTATCTCTCGGTTTCGCCGATTGTTAATGCGAACTGGAAGGCTTCGCCGGGGAATGTGTGGACGGTGCCTGTGGGTGGCGGCGCGGGGCGCATCATGAAGCTTGGATTCCAGCCGGTGAACATCTCAGCGTCGTTTTATGGAAATGCGGTACATCCGGTGGCCGGGTCGTCGTGGAACATGCGGCTGCAGATTGCATTTCTGTTCCCGAAGATTCCGCCTGAGATGAAGGCTAAGATGGCGGCGGCTATGAAGCAGTAGAGGTCGATTTGGCAGCCTCGTTCTGCCGCCTTCAGGGCGGCTTCTGGACTGGCGAGGTCCCGCCGATGACGTGAATCTTCTTCATCGGATCTACTTTTTCATGATAAGTGCGATTTACGGAACCGGCTCGGGGCTGCTGACGTATTCTTCTGGCGGGCGCTGCTGATTACGCGCCGGTCACGAGGATCGTCATGCTTTGCCTGATTCTACTCGTTCTCTTCTTGAGCCGCCGCTGCTGGTGCGGTTACAGATACTATCCCTACTATTACGGAGCTTACCCGTATCCGTATTCGTATCCGTATGGAGCCTACACTCCGTACGATCCGTATTGGCGGGCGCGGTACTACGGGTACGGGCATGGATACCGTGGGTGCTACTGGTAGGCAAGTACATTCAATTTCGGTTCGACCGTATCCGCCAATATAGCCGCGAGTTGGTTACCGCTCAGAGCCTGGTGCCGGAGACGATGAATGCTGTGAGGCCGCAAAAGAGTGTTCCTTCGTCGCTTGCCTGTGCGAGATGGGTCCACCATTGATTGGCTTCCTGCTCGGAGAGGACGCCGGTGGAGACTGCTTTGGCGACATGGCCGCCCAAAAGTAGTTGGAGAAAAGCGTTTGAGAAGGTGACTGTCATAAAAGTGACCAAGACGTCGGTCATTCCGACTTCTCGAAAGAAGCGAGGGAGTTGGCGGCCGATCCACCCGTTCTTCATTCCGTCGCTGAAAGAGGTGACGATTTTGCGGGTGGTGTCTTTGTAGGGCGAGTCGCAGAACTGGGAGTCCCAGTCAAAGTCGAGGACCGCCATCCGGCCACCGGGGCGGAGGACTCGGGCCATCTCGGAGAGAGCCTGTTTGACGTTGGGAACGTGCATGAGCATGCGCTCTGTGCGGACCGCATCGAAGGTGCCGTCCGGGAAGCGGAGGGACTGGGCGTCACCTACTTCGAAGACCACGGAGAGGTTGCGACCGGCTGAGCGGCGGGTTGCTTCGGCGATCAGGCTTTCGCTGAAGTCCGCGCCGGTGACGAGACCGTCGGGGCCGACGATGACGGCAAGGTCAAAGGAGTCCGCGCCTAGGCCACAACCGATATCCAAGACCTGCATTCCGGGCTGAAGGCGCAGGCCGTCGATGATGACTCTTTTCCAGTCGGCGATGCCGGGTAGTTTGTTGACTTCGTCGAGGAAATGAAGGAAGAAGTTGGGGTCGCCGGTACGGTCGACCATTGTGAAGTCCGTAACGTTCTCACTGGCCATGATGGCCCACGATATCAAGAAACCTGCGATCTGCCACTCAAAAAGGACTGGCCTAATTTTCGACCACTCAGCAACACGTCAACGCAATAGCATCCGTGGACGCCCCATTGGAGGCGGGAGCAGCCTTCTAGCCGCCGATCCCAGACAATCAGGCGATGTTCACGCCGTGGTCTTCCGCCTGGCTGAAGACGGAAAGGAGATTCGTCATCTTGAGCACATTGCGAAGCTGCTTGCCAAGGTGGAGCAACTTGAAGTCGCATCCCTCTTGCCGGGCCGATGCGTAGAGCCGCACCAGCGTGCCAAGCCCCATGCTGTCCACGTAGGTAAGGTCTGCCAGGTCGACGACTACTACTTTTGTCTGAGGCAGCAGAGGCTTCACCGCCTGGTAGAGTTCTTCGGAGGTACCCAGCACCAATCGGCCGTGACATTTGACCACGGCGGTGTCTCCGTCACGTTCGATTTCAAAGGATAGAATTTTTACGATTTCTTCTGGCATATGGGTCGCTCCGGAAAAATAACGAACGCTGGTGGAGTGTTGACCCGAGAATTCTCGCATATGCGAGGAGATTTGTGCAGTGGTGTGGGCAAAAGGCGGGATTTCAGCGTGAGCAAAAGCGTTTTGACATGACCTATCTGCCAGACGGTCCTCACGCTTGTGAAAAACGGGTTATCGGAAACTTCACCGAACTTGCCGAACACACGACTTGTCAGGAATCAGTGAGCCCTGGGTCAAGAGATGGATGTTGCTGGCTAGCGACCTGTTACTGCAAAGGATCCGTCCAACTCTGCTTTACGCGCCTTTTCGAAATTCCCATTAGCGTCATAAAAATTTCTCAGAACGATAAAGGAGGCCAGCATATGAGGATGTGCGGCAATCTGCCGTGCAACCAACTTGAGTCCTTCATCGGGGCGTCCGCAGGCGAAATCCCATCTAGCCGTCTCGACCTCCGCCGTATCGTAGATCGGAGCTACGGGGAAGCTATATATATTCTGTTTCGGTACCATACCGCTCATTTTGTTCTTCCAGTAGGAACAAATCCTCTCGGCTTCGAGGTCATTTCCCTCCCTCGCCAACAAATCAGCCAGTTGCAACTCGTTTACAGATTTAGTGTCATTCCCGGCAATACGCTCCGCAGCATACTCAGCCCGATTATGCCGGAATATTTCTTCGGCCTCCGAAAACCTATGAGTGCCCTCAAGGAGAAGCCCTAGAGGAAAATCGTTGTAATCGATGATGTTATAGCGCTTGTATTCATTCAGTGAATCGGGATCGTGGGAGAAAGTACCCCACGCTTCCCGACTCAACTGTTGACGGTAGTCAATCTCCTCGCCTATGTGACCTGCCGCATGAGCTTCATCGGCTTGTTGCTTCAACCTGGAAAGAATGCTAACGATTGAGTTCGAATCTCCTGACGTCTCTTGTGTGCGGGGTGCGACGGGAACGAAAAAAAGCAGCGCGGCAGCGAACAGAACTTTCATAGGGGAAGAATACTGCCCGCCACTTGTTTTCAACTGCCGAAAAACGAGGTTTGCGGAAACTAGATTCTGCTATTTGCTCTGCGCTGCGAGGGCGGGAAGGGCTTCACCGGTCACTCGCATGGTGCGCCAGTCCATCAACATCTTTGCGCCCATTTGTTCGTAGAAGCCGATGGCTGGAGTGTTCCACTCTAGGACGTCCCATTGCAGGCGGGAGCAGCCTTCGGCGGCGGCGATGGCGGCTACGCGGGTGAGGAGGGCTTTGCCGATTCCCTTCCCGCGATGTTCTAGGCTGACGTAGAGGTCTTCGATGTGAATGCCGGCGTGGCCTCGCCAGGTGGAGTAGTTATGGAAGTAGAGGGCGAAGCCGACGGGAACGATCGCGCCGTTCTCCTTCAGTTCGGCGATGATGCAGTCGAAGCGTTTGACGGGGCCGAAGCCGTCGCGGAGGAGGTCGGCTTCGGTGGCGTGGACGGCGTCGGGTTCGCGCTCGTAGGTGGCGAGGTCGCGGATGAATTGTAAGATTTGTGGGACGTCGGCGGGAGTGGCGGGGCGAAGGTTGACTGTGGTCTGCATGAGCGTTCTTTTCCGTTGAGAGTGAGGAGATGACAATGTCAGGCTGCGATTCGCGGTTTTATCCTTGACAACTTTGCATTCTTTGCGAGGCGGAGGTCGTAGTCATTCTGAAGATTCAGCCAGAACTGAGCGGGAAGGCCGAAGTAGATTCCGAGCCGAGGGCAGTATCGGCGGAGATGGAACGCTTGCCGCGGACGACATCGTTGATGCGGGGCAATGGCACGTGCAACTCCTTTGCCAGGCGATATGCCGAGAGTCCCAGCGGCTCCATGAATTCGGTCGCCAGAATGTCTCCGGGGTGGATTGCGAATGGCCGGGTCATCTTATCTCCTTCAGTGGTAGTCCACGATCTTAATGCGTCTCGGAAGCCTTGGCACCGGACTGCGCGGCGAGCCACTTGTCGAAGGGGATGTTGAAGTCGAAGAGCTGCTTCTTTTCGCCGTTCTTGTCCGGGACGGTGTAGACCATCTTGATGTAGATTTCAGCGCCTTTGAGGGGATGGTCGTTGAGAGGGAGGATGTCGTAGAAGAGATAGCCGGCGAGAGTGCTGTGCGGTTTGACGGTGGTGGTGGTGAAGCCGAAGTCGTTCTCGTCTGCGGTGATTTTTTTGTCGACCGGAGGATGATGGATGGTGATGGGAATGACCGGGACCTTGGTGCCCATGGCGGAGTGGGTGGAGAAGAGGCGCCGGTTGATGTCTTCGTCGGTTGCGGCGGGAATCTTGTCGTTGTTGACGGAGATGAACTGGATGCGGGCGTCGTCGAGGTTCAGCGGGGTGTCGCTGTCGTTGGTGAAGATGACGCGGACGGGCAGGAGGCTGTGCGAGACGTAGGGCAGACGGAAGAATTCGCAGTCTTTGATGTCGTCGCAGGGTTCGGCGGCTACGGTGACGTGCTCGTTGGGGTGGGCGTCGAAGGCGGCGTACTGGTTGGCGGGTTTGGGTGGCGGGGCCTTCTTTTCGTTAGCGAAGGACGGGGTTGTTAGGACAGCGAAGGTTGTCGCGCAGAGCACCCATTTGGGCAGGATGGAAGGGGACCGGTAGGACTTCATGGGCAAGTTGATTATCATCTTCGCTGGCGCACAAGGTAAAGCGGGGGGCTGGCTACGGTGATGATGGTGTACAGCGCGATGCTGCTGGCGGTCCTGGTGGTGGGGGCTCCGTACTGGCTGGTGCGCATGGCGACGAGCGGGCGTTATCGTGCGGGGTTGCTGGGGCGGCTTGGGCGGGTTCCGGTGGGCTTGCGGGGGGCCGTTGCGGGGCGGGATGTTATCTGGGTGCATGCGGTGTCAGTGGGTGAGGTGCTGGCGGCGGCACAGCTGATTCGCGAGCTGAAGATTGCACTGCCGGGTTGGGTGGTTGCGGTTTCGACGACGACAGAGACAGGACAGCGGCTGGCGAAGGAACGGCTGGGGGATTCGCCGGTGTTCTATCTGCCGCTGGATTTTGCATACAGCGTGCGGCGTTATTTAGACGTGCTGCAGCCGAAGATGTTGGTTCTGATGGAGAGCGAGCTTTGGCCGCGGCTGATTGTGGAGTGTTCGCGGCGCGGAGTGCCGATGGCGGTGGTGAATGCGCGCATCTCGGACCGGTCGTTTCCGCGGTATATGCGGCTGCGGCGGCTTTGGCGGCCGTTTCTGGAGAAGATTTCGCTGTTTCTTGCGCAGAGCCAGGAGACGGCAGAGCGGCTGATGCAGATTGGCGTGCCTGCGGAGCGGGTTCGGGTTGCGGGGAATTTGAAGTATGACGTGCAGTCGCGGGAGGCGGGAGACATGACGAAGCGCATCGGCTTGCTGCTGGGTGGGGCGAAGCTGATTGTTGCGGGGAGCACGCTTGACGGGTGAGGAAGATCTCTGCTCGCGGCGTGGCCGGCGATTCGACGAGGCGGTTCCGGATGCCGTGCTGCTGATTGCGCCGAGGCATCCAGATAGGTTCGCCGAGGTCGGGGGATTGATTCGCAGGACGGGCAACCCGTTCTTCCGCTGTAGTCATCTCTTGGTCGATACGGGACCAATTTCTGGGGGAGATTCTTCTGCTCGATACGATCGGGGATCTGGCGTCGGTGTATCGTCTGGCAGCGGTGGCGTTTGTGGGAGGAAGCCTGGTGGCGAAGGGTGGGCACAATCCGCTGGAGCCGGCGCAGTTCGCGGTTCCGGTGGTGATGGGGCCTTCGTATGAGAATTTTCGCGAGGTGGTGGAGAGGATGCGCGGAGGCGGACGCAATCCGGATTGTCCCGCGTGAGAGACTGGAAGCGACGTTGGTGGGGTTGTTGCGGGATCCTGAGGGTGCACGGGCTTTGGGTGAGCGGGGCCGCGATGTCTTTGAACAGCAGTCGGGAGCGACGGGCCGAACCGTAGAGGCGCTGAGAACTTTGCTGAAGGAAAGGCCTGTGAGTCGATGATGAGCACGCGACGACCGCTGCTGTTGCCGCTGGTTCCGCTGTATGGCGCGGCGCTGGCTTTGAAACGGGAGATGTTCGGGTGGGGTTGGCTGAAGCAGCATCGGTTGCCGAATCCGGTGATCAGCATAGGCAGCGTTTCTGCCGGGGGTGCGGGCAAGACTCCGATGGTGCTGATGCTGGCGAAGACACTGCGGCATCGTGGATATGCGGTGAGGATTTTGACGCGGGGGTACAAGCGGGGCTCGGCGGTGACGACGCGGGTGGAACCGTTCGATGATGCGGCGTGGCATGGAGATGAGCCGGTGCTGCTGGCGCAGCAGTCGGGTGTGCCGGTGTATGAGGGTACGGACCGCTACGAGGCGGGAGTGATGGCGGAGCGAAATGAGCCGTCGGAGAAGCTGGTGGTGCATCTGCTGGATGATGGATTTCAGCACCGGCAACTGGCTCGGGATGTGGACATCGTTTTGCTGACGCGGGAGGACGTTGAGGATGCACTGCTGCCGGCGGGGAATCTTCGCGAGCCGCTGGAGACGCTGGCAGGAGCGGATATTGTGGTGCTGCGGGAGGAAGAGGCGGAGTCGCTGCGTAGCGTGGTTGCAGGACTGAGTGGGAAGAAGGCACCGGTGATCTGGGTGATCCGGCGGGCGTTGAGCCTGGGTGAGGGCGGAGAGGTGGCGCTGCCGACGCGGCCGCTTGCATTTTGCGGGATTGCGCGGCCCGAGGGCTTCACGAAGATGCTGGCGGCGCAGGGTTATGAGCCGATGGATGCGGTCTTTTTTCCGGATCACCATGCTTATGACGATCGCGACGTTCATTTACTTCTGGAGCGAGCGCGAAGGGTGGAAGCGAACGGATTTGTTACGACCGAGAAGGACGCAGTGAAGCTGACGCCGATTCTGCGCGACCATCTGGAGACGCTGGGGCCGGTGGTGGTTGCTCGGCTGTGCGTGGAGTTGCTTCACGAACAGGATGCGCTGTCGCAGCTGGTTGGGATGGTGGGGCGGCTCGATCGTCGCAAACACTGAGCGGCGAAAGCATTGGTTGCGGCGGCGTGATTCTGGGTGCGTGAGAAAATTAGGGCTTGGCCATTGAACCCAATCTGTCGCGTAGTGTTGACGGCTCCGCGGGAGATCGCGCGCTTCGTGTGCTGATTGTGAGGATCGGGGCGATGGGAGATGTGCTGCACGCGATGCCGGCGGTGGCGGCGCTGCGGGAGCTGCATCCGGAGTGGCGGATTGATTGGGCGATCGAGCCGGCGTGGGGTGAGTTACTGGAGACCAGGGCCGGGGGACCGCGGGCGGTAAGAGATGCGCGGCGCCCGATGGTAGATACGCGAATTTCGGTGCTGACACGTGCATGGAAGCGGCGGCCATGGACTGAGAAGACTATGCGGGAGATTCTTGCGCTACGCGAGAGGCTTCGCATGGGGAGATATGACCTGTGTGTGGATATGCAAGGGTCGATACGGTCGGCGTTGGTAGGGCGGATTGCTGGAGCGGCGGATTTTGTGGGGCCGGCTGAACCGCGGGAGAGACAGGCGGCCTGGCTTTACCGCCGGAAGGTTCGAGTGACAGCTGCGCATGTGGTTGAGCAGGGGTGTGAGTTGCTGGGAACGGCGATAGGAGAGAAGCTGCAGCCAGCCAAGGTAATGCTGCCGGTCGATTCTCTGGCGGAGGCATGGTGCGATTCGATGCTCTCTGAAGTTGGGCGGCGATTTGTGTTGATCGCGCCGACGGCAGGATGGGGCGCGAAGCAGTGGCCTGCGGAGCGATACGGTGCTTTGGCGGCTGCATTGGCCGAAGCGGGGTTTCGCACGCTGGTGAATACTTCTTCGGTGGAAGATGCTGTTTCGAATCGGGTTGTGGAGACGAGCCATGGAGCAGCGGTGCTGGCGCATTGCTCGGTGGGGGAGATGATTGCGCTGGTTCGGCGGGCGGCGCTGGTGGTTGCGGGCGATACGGGTCCGCTGCACCTGGCGGCGGCGCTGGAGAGGCCTGTGGTGGGACTCTATGGGCCGACGGATCCGGCGCGAAATGGGCCTTATGGGACGCAATCGCTGGTTTTGCGGCATCCGTCGAGCCTGTTGGATCACTCGCGGCATCCGGAGACGGAGAAGGGGTTGCTCGAGATTACGGTGGACGAGGTTGCAAAGGCCGCGCTCGAGCTGCTGGGCGTTCGACAGAATGCGGGAGAGGATAAGGTGGCCCTGTGAGGACCAGATGGCAGAGGGTTGCGCGGCGCATCCGGGTTCCGCTGGGATTTGTCTTCGCGGGCGTGTTTCTGTGGATGGCGCATCCGACGTGGAAGACGATGCTACTCAGTCTGTTGCTGGTGGTGCCGGGCGTCTGGTTGCGGGCGTATGCAGCGGGTTATGTCCGCAAGAATGCTGAGCTGACGCGAACCGGGCCTTATGCCTACACGCGGAATCCGTTGTACCTGGGCTCGATTTTGATTGCGTTTGGGTTCGCGTTGGCGGCGGGCAGTCTTGTGGTCTTCGTGGCGCTTGCGATTCTGTTTCTGGCGATTTATCTGCCGACGATTCGATCCGAGGAAGTCTATCTACGGCAGCATTTTGCGGGGTTTGATGAGTATGCGGCGAAGGTTCCGCGGCTGCTGCCCCGGCTTACTCCGGCCCAGTTTCCGGCCAACGAGAACGCCAGCGGGGGGCAATTTTCGCCCGCGCAGTGGCGGCACCACCGCGAGTACAATGCTCTTATGGGTGCCGGAGCCATTTATTTGGCGCTGGCGCTCCGGCTTTATCTTAGTCACCGTGGGTGATGAGGGGTCTGCGCTGAAGGCGTGGAGGCTGGCGCGAAAACCGCCCACACATTTCTTTGTGCGAGTTCAGGCCTTTGCCGAAGCGTTTTCTCTCTCCCGGGTTGATTTTATTCATGGTTTGCAGCGCCATCTCGCTGCCAGCGAAGGCGCAGCTACTGGGCATGACTCCTAAGACGCCAGTGGTAATTCCGACGCTTGCGCCTCCGCACCCGGACTTTTCTTTCCCTACCCGCCGAACCCTGAACTACACAGTTGACTGGCGCGTCTTTACGGCAGGTACGGCGACCTTCCAGTTGGAACAGGATGGTTCGGTGCAGAAGATTAATGCCTCGGGCGGCTCGATTGGTGCGGTGACGATGCTGTTTCCCGTTATCGATAAGTTTCAGGCTGGGTTCGACACGAAAACGGGTTGTTCGACCGGTTTCAGCAAGCAGTTGCAGGAGGGGCGGAGGAAGGTTTCGAGCGACCTGAGCTTCGATTATGCCCAAGGCAAGCAGAAGCAGGTGGAACGCAACCTGGTGAAGGGGACGGCGAAGGAGCAGACGGCTTCGATTCCGGCCTGTGTCACCGATTCGCTTTCGGCGTTGTTCTATGCGGCGTCGCAGCCTATGGTTGTGGGCCAGACCATCAGGTTTCCGCTTGCTGACTCGATGCGTACGGTCACGGTGACGATGAAGGTCGAGGCCAAAGAAGAGATCAAGACGCCTGCCGGCACCTTTCAGACGCTTCGGGTTGAGCCGACGGCCGATGAAGGCATCGTGAAGAATCGCGGCAACATCTGGATCTGGTACACCGACGACGCGCGGCGCATCCCGGTGCAGATTCGCGCGCACCTGTTCTGGGGAACCATTACAGCGCACCTTCAATCGTACGAAGACAAGTAGTTAGACAGGATTATTTTCTTATGACGGAACCAATCGCAGATCCCGACAAGTTTGTGAGCGTGGGCAAGTTTCTTGAGCCGACGAACGCCCAGATGGCCAAGGGGATGCTCGAGGCGGCGGGGATTGACTGCTTTTTGCAGGGCGAGAACGCGAACAGTCTTCTGGCGCTGGCTTTTCGGGCGCGGCTGCTGGTGCATAAGGAGGACGAAGAGGCTGCGCGGCAGCTTCTGGGCAGCGACGGCGACGAGACGGAAGACGAGCAGAGAGAGTTGGAGGCGGGTGATGGCGAAGTCTGAGACGGGGGCCGAAGTGTCTCGTCCGCGCGCTGTGCTTTGCCTGTCTGGCGGGATGGACTCGTGCGTCTGCGCGGCGCTGGCGGCTCGGGACTACGACGTTTATGCCGTTCACTTCAGTTATGGCCAGCGGACGGAGGGGCGTGAGCTGAAGTCGGCACAGGAGATCGCCCGGCTCACTGGGGTGCGCGAGCTGCTGCACCTGAAGATCGACCTCTTCCGGCGGATCGGCGGATCGGCCCTGACGGATGCGTCGATCGCCGTACCCGACGCGCCGGCGAACGAGGCAGCGATCGGGAGTGAGATTCCAGTGACTTACGTTCCTTTTCGTAACGCGCATTTTCTTTCAGCTGCGGTGAGTTGGGCCGAGGTTCTGGGGGCGAAAACAGTGGTGATTGGAGCTGTGGAACAGGACAGCTCGGGCTATCCGGACTGCCGGCCGGCCTACTATGATGCTTTCAACCAGCTCATCCAAAAGGGCACGAAAGAGGGGGATATTCGCGTGGAAACACCCTTGATTGCCATGCGAAAGGAAGAGATCGTCCGGCTGGGAGTTGAATTGGGCGCGCCATTCCATGTAAGTTGGTCTTGCTATTCCGGCGAGACGGAGGCCTGCGGCGTCTGCGAGAGCTGTGTCCTGCGGCTTCGGGCATTTCGTGAGGCCGGCGCGGTCGATCCTATTCCGTATGGGATCGCTGCCAAGCCGCATTAAGCATCCAAATTCGGTAGCAAAAACGTTGTTGCTCAGAGAACATTTACGCCCGTGTTGATGGGCCAGGAGAAAAGAAAGCATGAGAAGCATTCGATTGAAGGTAAGCACACTGGCAGCCGCTCTTCTGGTGGTAGTGGCGATGGCTCAGCCCGGCCGCTTGGTCGCACAGGGAAATGTGGGCAGCGCAACCATTCACGGCCACGTGCAGAACGCTGCCGGGATGCCGTTGACCTCGGGCGATATCAAGTTGACGACCGACAGGGGCTCGCAGCCGGCCGATCGCAAGTACCAGTACACGTTCCCCATCGATGCGAACGGAGATTACAAGGGCTCGGGAATCGCGCCGGGCAACTATGTCGTGTTCGTCTTCCAGGGTGATAAGAGCGTGGACTTCAACGAGAGCGTCATCTTTGCGAACGCCGACGATAAGACCGTCAACTTCGACATGACGCGGCCGGAGTACCTCGCCAAGATGTCGCCGGAAGACCGGAAGGCTCTTGAGGAGTACAAGAAGAAGAACGCCGAGATTGTGGCCGGCAATGCGAAGATCCAGAACCTGAACGCGCTGCTGACCCAGGCGAGGGCCGACAACAAGGCGGGCAACTACGATGCCGCCATCAAGGCGATGGAGCAGGCAACCGCCGCGAAACCGGATGAGGGAATCCTCTGGCTGACGCTTGGTGACGCACAGCTGGGCAGCGCCGATGCAGCCGCGAAGGCGGCCAAGGCGGCAGGCACCCCGGCCACCGACCCCGCGATCACCCAGAAATATACGGATGCCGTCGCGTCGTATAAGAAGGGCATCGATCTGAATGCAGCCTCGAAGAAGCCAAGCCCTGAAGTTGCGGCCGTGGCCGACAACCAGCTTGGCCAGGCTTACGCCAAGATGGGAGACACAAAGGGTGCGGCCGACGCTTACGAGCAGGCGGCCAAGGCTATGCCGGCCAACGCGGGGATGTACTACTACAACGAGGCGGTCACGCTGTACAACTCCGGCAAGCTGCCTGAAGCCGACGCCGCAGCGGACAAGGCGATTGCCGCAGATCCCAAGAAGGCAGATGCTTACTACATCAAAGGGCAGGCACTGATTCCGCAGGCGACGGTCGACCCGAAGACGCAGAAGATTGTCGCGCCGCCGGGATGCGTTGAGGCGTACCAGATGTATCTGGAGCTGGCTCCCGATGGTGCGCATGCAGCAGATGTGAAGGGCGTGCTCGAAGGCATTGGCGCGCAGGTGAAGTCGAGCTACAAGGCCGGGAAGAAGTAGCGCTAGAAAGCAGAGAAGCAGAGCCCCGAGTGAAGATGCTCGGGGCTTTTTCTTTCACACGCGGGAGAAGAAGATGGGCGAGGTTGCGGTAGGCGTCGTTGGCTTTGAGGAGGCGCTGGAGATCGTGCTGCGCCACGCCGCTGGGCTGGCGGCGCCGTCCACCGAGTCTCTACCTCTTCTTTCTTCTGCAAACCGCGTTCTGGCTGAACCGGTTTTGGCTGACCGCGACCAGCCGCCCTTTAATCGCTCGACCCGCGATGGGTTCGCTGTGCACTCCGAGCAGTTCGGCTCAGCTCCCCTTCAGGTTGCCGGGCAGGTGCGGGCGGGCGAGCAGTGGCAGGGCGGTGCGCTTGAACGTGGTGCGGCTATCGAGATTATGACCGGCGCTCCAGTTCCCGAGGGGGCCGATGCTGTCGTGATGGTCGAGCATGTCGAACATGCCGATGGAACGATTCGAGCTACGGCGGGGCGGACGATTCACCGCGGCGAGAACATCGTCCCGCGCGGGAGTGAGGCTCGCGCCGGGCAGACGGTGCTTGCGGCGGGCACCGTGATCGGAGGCGCGGAGATCGCCCTTGCGGCCTCTTGCGGGCAGCCGCATCTGACTGTCTATCGCAGGCCAACGGTGGCGATTGTCTCTACGGGTGATGAACTCGTGGAGATTGAAGCTACGCCCGCGCTGCAGGAGATTCGTAACTCCAACAGCTACGGTCTGGCTGCGCTGGTGGCCGAGGCGGGCGGCGAGGCGTTGCGGCTTCCCATCGCTCCAGACCGCCGAGTCTACCTGGAAGAGACGATTCGCACGGCCCGGTACAGTGATTTGATGCTGCTTTCGGGTGGCGTCTCCATGGGCAAGTATGACCTGGTAGAAGAGGTGCTGGAGTTGTTCGGCGCGGAGTTCTTTTTTACGGGCGTGAGGATGCAGCCAGGCAAACCGGTCGTCTTCGGGCATCTTCCTGCCGATGGCAACCATCCCGCACAGTATTTTTTTGGACTGCCGGGAAATCCTGTCTCCGCGCAGGTGACCTTTCACTGCTTTGTTGAGCCGCTGTTACGGGCGATGCGTGGAGCGGATGTTTCCGGACCACACTTTGCCCAGGCGACGCTCACAGAAGACGTTGCGGGGAAGTCTGGATTGATGCGGGTTCTGCCGGCTCGTCTGACGACGGAAGGTTTGCGGCCCCTGGTGCGCCTCGTGCCGTGGCAGGGATCAGGCGACCTCGCAGCGAATGCGCTGGCGAACTGCTATGCCGTTCTTCCTCCGGAGAAGGAACGATTTGCCGCGGGAGAGGTTATTACGGTTCTGCTGCGGTAGTAGGCTGGAGACATGAAAAAGAAGGACGCCATCTATTCGGCCGAACTGATCGTCGACGATCTCGCCGATGGCCTGCCTGATCCGACACCGCAGTTGTCGCACTTCGACGATGAGGGGCAGGCCCGCATGGTCGACGTGAGCGCGAAGGCTATGACCCGTCGCGAAGCTGTCGCTGCGGCGTTCGTTGAGCTCTCCCCGGCGGTGCTTGCGGCGCTTCCGCAGAATCCCAAGGGCAATCCGCTGGAGATTGCGCGCTTTGCTGGAATCCAGGCGGCTAAGCAGACGTCGAACCTGATTCCGATGTGTCATCCGCTGGCACTGAGCTTCGTCGACGTCCAGGTGAAGCTGGCGGAGGGTGGTGTGGCTATCGAAGCTACGGCGGCGACCATCGCGGGAACCGGAGTCGAGATGGAGGCGATGACAGCAGCATCTATCGCGGCCCTCACGGTCTACGACATGACCAAGGCTCTCGATAAGGGGATTCGCATTCGCGATGTGGCGCTGCTGCGGAAGAGCGGCGGGAAGAGCGGAGAGTACAAGCGCGAGGTTTAGACCGCGGTCGCCAGCGTCACGGCGAAGAGTCCCTGAGCGTCCTGCCATGATCTCGTCACCGCAAAGCCGGCAGATGCCAACATGGCCCTCACGGCAGCGCGAGTGAATTTGTAACTGTTTTCGGTGTGAATTGTCTCGCCCGCGGCGAAGTCAATCGTTAGCGCGGGACCGCCATTTGCGGGGAGGTGCACCTGCTGCGCAATGCGTGACTCGAGGTGCATCTCGATGCGTGAGGCGGTGGGGTTCCACAGCACTTTGTGACGGAAGTTCTCGACGTCGAAGTCGGTACCAATGTCTCGGTTCAGCCGCGTGAGTACGTTCAGGTTGAAGGCTGCCGTGACTCCCGCGGCATCGTCGTAGGCGGCGAGCAAGGCAGCTTCCGTCTTGTTCCTCCCCGGAACGAGATCGGTTCCCAGCAGCAGCACATCGCCCGGCAGAAGCTGTGCTCGCAGATTGCGCAGAAGTCCGTGTGCCGCATCCGGCGTAAAGTTGCCGATACTCGACCCGATGTATAGCGCCAGGGTGCGTGTGTTTGGCAGGCGATCCAACGGGAGCCCTTCCCGTGTATAGTCCGTGACCTGGGAACGCACGGTGACGCCGGGAATGTTGTTCAGGATATTCTCGGTCGCCTCGGCGAGCGCTGTCTCAGAGACATCGACGGGCTGATAGACAACGCTTCCCTGCTGCCAGACCGCCTCTCGAAGCAGGATTCCTGTCTTGGTGGCCGTCCCTGCGCCCAACTCGATTAATGTGAGCTTTCCAGCCGGGTGTGGGCCGTGCGATGCGGCGGCTTCGCGGAGAATCTCCCCTGCGTGATCGGCGAAGATGCCTCGCTCCGTTCGCGTCAGGTAGTACTCCGGCAGTTCGGTTATCTGCTCGAAGAGATGCGAGCCCGCCTCATCGTAGAAGAGCCACGGAGAAAGTGTCTTGGGCGTCGCAGTCAGACCGGAGCACGCCTCACGGCGTACTGCGTCGTTGATGCTGGTCGAGATGGTTTCCGGAGCTATAGCAAATGATGACACGTTGGGGCTCCCCTGAGGGCGGCATCACTCGAGGGGTTCCCCTCACCGCTGTCCAAACTTTGATGCAATTTGATGAAATTGAGTTCAGTTTCTCACACAAAAAATTTGACGGTGGCGGTCGTCAGCTTGCATTTGGAACAATCCGGCGGGATACTTCTCGGCGATATCACTTTTCGGGCCTTTTTGTTACAAAACCGCTAACTCATCGACCTTTGCGATCAAATATCCCAAGAAAAGAAGGTATACCGTATGAAATTTCGCCTCCCTCTTCTCCTCGCCTGCGCCTTCCTGCTGGCATTCTCCGCTGGGGCTTTGGCCGATAACGTCAGAACGGACTACGACCATCAAGCCAATTTCAGCCAATACCATACGTACTCATGGGGTAAAGTGCAGACCACGGATCCATTCTTTGCCTCACGCATCCAGCAGGCGGTGGACAAACAACTTCAGTCCAAGGGCTGGCAACTTGTGGCGTCAGGTGGCTCGGTAACCGTCTTCGCGACGGATAATCTCCACAATCAAAAGGAGACCCAGACCATGTATGACAACCTGGGCGGCGGCTGGGGCGGAGGATGGGGTTGGGGTGGATGGGGCTGGGGCGGCGGATGGGCGGACCCAGGATTCGGCCAGGCGACAACGACAACGACGAATCAGCCTGTCTCGAACCTCGTGATCGATCTCTTCGACGCCAAGTCAAAGAACCTGCTGTGGCGAGGCCTTGCGACGGCCGATCTGTCTTCGAACGCCAACAAAAACACCAGCTCGATGAATAACGATATAGGCAAAATGTTCAAAGGCTTTCCACCAAAGCCCGGGAAATAGCCCCGATCTCTTCCGGCCTATCCCAGGCAATTGCCGCGGAGGCCGGGAAGTTATCGCTGGCCGTCCTGCGCCAGACGCAGACCTGAAAACTGCCATCGGGTGCCGGGCGAGAAAAAGTTTCGATACGTCGCGCGGATGTGCGTCGCCGGAGTGACGCAGGAACCGCCGCGCAGAACCATCTGGGATGACATGAACTTGCCGTTGTACTCTCCCAGCGCGCCCGGCAGCGGCTTGTAACCGGGATAGCCGGTGTAGCCGCTTGCGGTCCATTCCCAGACATCGCCGAAGATCTGTTGCAGGCCGGCAAGTCCCCGGGCGGGCGTGGGATGGAGGTTGCCGGTCTCGAGCAGGTTCGCCGCCACTGCGGCCAGCGCACCGGGCTTCTTCGCTGTTTCGATCTTCGGGTGGGTCAGCAGTGCCGGCTGCGAGTCCACCTCTTTTCGCAGCACGCCGAGTTGGCTGGCCGCGTGCTCCCACTCGAACTCTGTCGGCAGACGAAGCCCTGCCCAACGAGCGAACGCATCGGCCTCGAAGAAGCTGAGATGGCAGACGGGGGTCTCGCTCAGGTCGTCGAGCGACCGGAAGCCGCGCATCGTGTAGATGCTCCACCCGGAGTTTGTATTGTTGTCATGCTGCCAGTAGAGCGGCGCCTGCCAGCCTTCGGCGCGCATCGTTGTCCAGCCCTCAGATAGCCACAGCTCGGGACGGCTGTAGCCGTTCTGCTCAATGAACGCCAGATACTCCGCGCACGTCACCAGGCGGGTTGCCAGCCGGAAGGGCGATAGATAAACGGGGTGCTGCGGCGTTTCGTTATCGAAGGCGAACGTATCCGTCGAGGCGGGGTCCAGGGTCAGGCCGATCTCGGCCAATCCCGGTGCAAAGTCGACCCACTCCAGCGGGGGCGCGATCGTGTCCAGTCTTCCTGCCACCTTCTCTTCGAGGTAGGCCGGATGGAGGGGATTTGTGAATAGCGCGTGTTTGACGTCAGTGGCGATGAGTTCCTGGTGCTGCTGTTCATGTTCCAGCCCAAGCGCGATGCGCCGTGCAGCCTCATCTTCCAGTGGATACTGCATCAGGGCCAACATCGCTGCATCGACGTGGCTTCGATAGGCGAGGATGTCCTCAAGCGGAGGCCGTGAGAACGATGCCCGCAGCCGCTTCTCCGGCATGTCTCCGAGCGAGTTGTAGTAGCTGTTGAAGAGCCAGCGGAACTCCGGATGGAAGGGCTGGTATCCGGCGGCGAACTCACGCAGTACAAAGGTCTCGAAGAACCAGCTCGTGTGAGCGAGGTGCCATTTCACAGGGCTCGCCTCCGCACAGGACTGGACCATCATGTCTTCAGGCGACAGCGGACGGCAAAGCTGTTGCGTGCCCAGCCGCACTGCCTTGTAGCGGGCGGACAGAGAGGTTGCGGCGGCGTTTGTTTCTGCAGTCCTGGGCATGGGGTCCCTCGCTTGTTGAGGAAAATCAAACAGACTTGAGATGCCGAATAAGACTTGAAAGTTGCCGAAAGGTTACGGCGGCGGCGATGGTCTGATCTTACTCCCGGCCTCGCGTTAAGGTCTTGCGATGACGCCTAAGTCCGCCATTCCATTCACAAAATACTGCACTGCCAGCGCCACCAACAGCAATCCCATGATGCGCACCAGGATTCTTACTCCGGTTTCGCCCATCGCCCGCGCCACGCGGTCGGAGTTGCCGAGCACCAGGTAGCAGATCGCCGCAGTGATTGCGATCGACGCCAGAATCGCAGCCATCCTCAGCCATTGTCCCTGCGCCTGGCCCACCAGCACCATTACGGTGGTGATGGAGCCGGGCCCGGCGAGCATGGGAATTCCGAGCGGCACGATGCCGGCGTCCTCTTTCATGGCCGCCTCCGCCGCTTCTTCGCGCGACTCCTGCGTCGGCGACCGCTTCGCCGCAAGCATGTCCAGCCCGATCAGCAGAAGAATGATGCCGCCTGCAATCTCAAACGCCGGCAACGTTATCCCGAACATTTTGAAGATGAACTGCCCCGCCACGGCAAATGTGCTCAACACCACCAGCGCCGTTACTGACGCCTTCCATGCCATCTTTCTCCGGCGATGCGAATCCGCCCCCGCCGTCACGGCCAAAAATGTTGGCAACGCGGCGAACGGGTCTACGAGAAAGAAGATGGAGCTTAGCGCCAGCACGGAAAACTGCACATACGCCGAGCTTCTGAGCCCTGCAAGGCTCATGGAATGAGGATTGAAGATCACTCCCCATTCTTTCATGTGATTTGTTCCACTGCGGCTCGCTGACCCGCCAACTCGCTATAATTAAATCCAGCCACAGGAGCGCGCGAATGACCATTCAGACTACTGCAAATATCTGGCACAACGGAAAGCTCATCAAGTGGGAAGACGCGAAGATTCACGTTATGTCCCACGTCGTCCATTACGGCTCGTCTGTCTTCGAAGGCATACGCTGTTACACGCCGGGCGTCTTCCGCCTGCCGGAGCACATGGCGCGTCTTATCGACTCCGCGAAGATCTATCGCATGCCTCTGCCCTACACGGCAGACCAGCTTTCTGCCGCTGTGGTCGATGTCATCGAGGCCAACGGTGTGGTTCCCTGCTATATCCGGCCAATCGCATTTCGCGGCTACGGCGAGATGGGCGTCAATCCGCTTAAGAGCCCGGTCGAGGTTTATGTCGCCAACTTCCCGTGGGGCAAATACGTTTCCGGAAACGCCGGCGCAGATGTCTGCGTCTCCAGTTGGAGCCGTCTCGCTCCGAACACGATGCCTTCGCTCGCCAAGGCCGGCGCCAACTACATGAACTCACAGCTTATCCGCATGGAAGCTGAGATCAACGGCTATTCCGAGGGCATTGCGCTCGACACCAACGGCTATCTGTCTGAGGGTTCCGGCGAAAATCTGTTTCTTGTTCGCGGTGGCGTCCTGTACACCACACCGCTGGCGAACTCCGTGCTGAACGGCATCACCCGCAGCTCCATCATCACGCTTGCCCGTCAGCTCGGCATCGATGTCGTCGAGCAGGCTCTGCCCCGCGAGCTGCTCTACATCTGCGATGAGGCCTTCTTCACCGGCACCGCCGCCGAGGTCACGCACCTGCGCTCGGTCGACCGCATCCTGGTCGGAGATGGCACCATGGGACCGGTCACCAAAGCGCTGCATGATGAGTTCTTTGGCATCGTCAACGGCACGCGACCGGATCGCCATAACTGGCTCACGCCGGTCAACGTGAAAGTAGCCGAAACGGTCGGCGCGTAAGTTACGATTGCTTCCTAAAACAGAAGGGATGGCCGCATCGGCTGTCCCTCTTTTTTGTTTCTGGCGGCGGACTTTTATCTCGTCTGCGATACACTGCGACACACACCCTCCAAAAAGGAGCTCCACTTGAGTCCAGTGACACGCCGCTTCCTGCAGACGACGTTGAAGATCCTCGCACCTATTTTCCTGCTCACTAGCCTTGCCCAGGCACAAAACCCGGCGCCGCGTTCAGCCGCACCCGCTGCGGCGGCAGCTGGTGGAGGCGCTGCAGCCGGCGGAAGCGCAGCCGCCGCTGGTGGCGGCGGCAACGATGTCATTCTCAAACGCATCGACGATCTGCTGTGGTACCAGAAGCTCGGCGACATCGCTGAGATCGACAAAGACGAGTACACCGGGCCGCCCAACGAGCACGTCAAGAATAAGAAGCTCCCCGGCGCCGTCAACCCCATCCTCCTGCATTGCTATACCTTCATCCCCAAGAATCTCGATCGCAGCAAGAAGCAGCCGCTGATCGTCTTCGTCCATCAGGGCGTTCACGCCTCGCTCGACACCACCATCGACGCCCATCTCGTCCGCGAGCTGATCGAACAGGGCTACTCTGTCGTCGCCACCGACTATCGCGGAAGCACCGGCTACGGCCAGGGCTTCTACCAGAACATCGACTACGGCGGCCGCGAGGTCGACGATGTCTACCTCGGCATGAAGTTCATGCTCGAGCGCTATAGCTTCCTTGACCCCAAACGCGTTGGCATCGTCGGCTGGAGCCACGGCGGCCTCATCACGCTGATGAACATCTTCGCCCATCCTCACGACTACGCCGTTGCCTACGCCGGTGTACCCGTCAGCGACCTCGTCGCTCGCATGGGGTATGAGCCCGACACCTACCGCGAGCTTTACTCCGCGCCTTACCATCTCGGCGAAGATGTTCACGACGACATCGCAGAGTACCGCAAGCGCTCTCCCGTCACTCACGCTGCCGAGCTCGATACACCGCTGCTCATCCACACCAACACGAACGACGAGGACGTGAACTACCTCGAGGTCGAGCATCTTATCCAGGCGCTGAAGGCCGAAGGCAAGAAGTTCGACTACAAGGTCTACGACAATGCTCCTGGCGGCCACTACTTCAACCGCATGGACACACCGTTAGCCATCCAGTCGCGCAAGGAGGTCTACCAGTTCCTCGCGAAGTATCTCCACCCCGACCACCCTGCGTCGTAGGCCGGCTCAACAAAAGAGGCGGCCCGGTTGGGTCGCCTCTGGCCTTAGCTGCAAAATCCTTCGATCGCGATTCAAGCGCTCATCACTGCTTCGTCACATCCGCCACGGACGTCTTCGCCCCAACAAACTGCTTTGCATGTTCGAGCGATGCCCTCGTCGAGTGCGTCCCGTCGCCCGTATTTTTCAAGATCGCCGCATAGTATTCGCCAGCTTCCTTCTTCATTCCCAACGCCTCCGCCGCACGCCCCGCGCCGTAAAGACCATTCAGTCGGTTCGGGCTTAGCGTCAGTGCGATCCTGTATTCAACCAACGCATCTTTCGGACGATTCAGCTGCGACAGAATGTCACCGAGCATCTCGCGCGCAGGCAGATCGACCTCGCCTTGTCCAAGTTTGTCCTGCTCGTCGGCAGCCTTTCGCATCGTTCCTACAGCAGCGTCGGTCTTACCCTGCGCGAACTCCTGCCATGCCAGCAACTCATTGCGGTCCACGCTCATCTGGTCCACCAAGAACGCATAAGGGCTTTTCTTGAGATCTTCCAATGCGGCATCGAACTGCCTTAAATTTGCAGCCGCATCATCAGCCTTGCGCAGATGGCCATCGGCAACACCACGCGCCCAATAAGTCACTAGCGCATCGAGCGCTTTCGAACCGCGCACAGGAGCAAGCGCCGCAGCTGCGGGCCAGTCTCGCATCTCCACGTCATAGAACGCGGGAAACTCGTTGCGCACATAATTCGACATATCCTTCATGTCATCCATTCCCGGCATCGCGTCCAATTTGTCCGCCAACGGATTGATCCCGTCGACCAACTGCTTCGCCTTTCCATCCTGCCCCGTCTGCAGGTAGGCGTAGAGCAAAAACTCCTGCGCATGATACATATGGTGCGTTCCAGGAATTCCCTCCACCTCGGCCTTCTCACTTGCCGCAACCGACGCCAGATTCGACTGAATGTCCTCCGGCCACATTCCCAGCCGTGCAAAGATGTGTCCCGGCATGTGCAACGCATGGGGAGAAGACGAAGCAATCTGCGCATACTTCTGCGCCGCGGCCAAACCGTCAGGCGCCAGCGCAGGCGTGTCGCAGGTGTGGATGATGTAGTGTGCCAATCCCGGATGATCGGGGTTCTTCTCAAACAGCGGCACGAGTACGGCCAAAGCCTTCCGCTCCTTCACCAGGCTGGTGTCATTCGGCGCTACATCGGCCAGCAGCGAGAGCGCATAGAATGCCGCAGCCTCCACATCCTCCGGAAACGCCTGATGCAGCGCCTGCATTCCGGCCGTGTACGCATCCACCCGAGCCTGATAGTTATCGCCCTTCGCTGGATCGTAGAAGCTGTGCAACGCCGCGATGTACATTCGCTCGCGTTCAGTCTTTGCACCTAGCTTCTGCGCCTCCTCAATCTCCTTCCAACCCAGATCCATCGACGCCTTATCAGGACGGCCCCACAGCTCGTGGAACTCGGTCATCGCGACCCCCCAATGTGCCATCGCACACTTCGGATCGCTCTTCGTCAGGTCAGTAAACTGTTGCGTTGCCTCTTCGTAACCAAACGAATGCAGCAACGCAATTCCGCGCTCCATCGGCGCCTTTGTCGCTTCCGCACATGAGACCGGAAACGATACCGATCCCAGCTTTTCGTTCTCGTCGTGATGGTGATGCTGCATTCCCGGCATATCCCCCATCTGCGCGGACGCCACCCAACAACACATCGCAACGGCACCGATGCCGGCTGCACTCCGGACTAAGCTCAGACCAGGTTTTCTCATGATTGGAAGCCTAATCCAACCCTGTGAGACGGGCAAGGAGACAGCGAAATCAATAAATAGCTTCGTATCTGAGACCCCTTTGTGCGACCATACCCTCCACATGCCCTCAACCCCGACAACAGATCAGGCGAGTCTCCATCGCCCGCTCCGTCTTCGCGACCTCGTCCTCACGCAGGTTCTCTGCGTCGTCGGAAGCTCATGGGTCGGAATCGCCGCTGGGCTCGGCCGCGCGCAGGCGATCACCTGGATAGCCGCCATGATCCTCTTCTATCTGCCCATGTCCGTCTCGGTCATCTACCTCAACCGCGAGATGCCGCTCGAAGGAGGCCTCTACGTCTGGGCGCGACGGGCATTCGGCGACCTCGGCGGATTCATGACTGCCTGGAACATCTGGTTCTACGGCGTCGCCGTCACTGCCACCATCCTCTATGCCATTCCCACCGAGCTCTCCTACCTCATCGGCCCCACCGCGGCCTGGTTGCCGGAAGACCACCTGATCTCATTCGCCATTGTCGCCGCCGTCGTCCTCGCCATCACCGCCGCAGCCGTCCGGGGCCTCGAGCTAGGCAAATGGATCCACAACTTCGGCGGCATCTCCATCATCGTCGCCTACTGCACGCTGATCATTCTTCCGGTTTGGGCCATCTCCCGCCACCAGCCCATCCACTGGGAGCCGCTTCCCCTCCAACTCCCGCAGCTCAACATGATCTCGCTCGCCCTCTTCGGTCAGATGCTCTTCGGCGCACTCTGCGGCCTCGAATACATCGCGCTGCTCGCCGGCGAAAGCAGAGACGCCGCCCGCTCGATCGGCCAATCCGTCATCCTGGCTTCGCCCATCATCTGCGCCATGTTCATCGCGGGCACCAGTTCAGTCCTCGCCTTCTCTCACGGCCGCATCGACTACATCGCGCCGATTCCGCAGACTCTCCGCAACGCACTCGGCAACTCCGGCCTCGCCAATCTCTTCGCCATGACCGCGATTCTGCTCGTGCAGGTCCGTCTTATCGCAGCCGCGAGCTTCATCTTCACTGGAGTCACCCGTCTTCCACTCGTCGCCGGCTGGGACCACTTGATCCCCGCCTGGTTCACGCGCCTTCACCCGCGCCATCGCACGCCGACGAACTCCATCGCCTTCACCTGCGTTCTCGTTCTGCTGCTGCTCATCCTCGCCAACATCGGCGTCCACGCGCAGGAGGCATTCCAGGTGCTCACGAACGCCTCCATTACGCATTACGAGATCTCCTACATGGCCATGTTTGCCATCCCGCTAGTTGGAGCAGTAACCCTCCGCACCCGCCTGCCACGCTGGATAATGTGGACCTCCATCATGGGTCTGGGCGCAACGATCTTCAGTTTCCTTATCTCTGCCTATCCGTTCGTCGACGTCGTCAACCCGCGCGCTTACGCCGCCAAAATCCTCGGCACCACCCTAATAAGTAACCTCGTCGGTTACACTTTCTACCGCACCCGCAACCGCCTCTCCTGACATTCCCGCATCAACCTAGGCTGGAGCCGGCGATGTCGCCTCAAACCGCCGTTTCGATGAGGTCAGAATCACTGCAACCAACACCGGAATAAATGCGTCGAACTGCCGCGCCTCATGAAACTGCCCAAAGAGGTACGTGACCATGACAAGAAGCGGAAACAACAGAAGCATCCGCTTTAGCCGCACGTCGCAATAACGCAGGCTCATCAGGCCAATCGCATACCAGCCGCCAAGCGCAAGAATCGGAGTCGCCATTTGGTGGAGAAAGTAAAACGGCTTCACCAGATTCGACCACAGTCTCCAGTCCACCTGACGCGGCATCGGCATAGCCGTCTGCAGCACAAATCGCACCGCACAATACATTAGAAGAGCACAAGCTATTGGCGGAACCCACTTCGAGAATGGTTTGTCGAAATACGCCACAAAAGCCGCTACGAGGATCACCAGCAGCATCCCTTCGTAATTCAAAGTGCCGACAAGAGCGATTGGTACCAGCCACCAATATTGTTTCTTATGGATCGCAATCAGCGCACAGGTGGTGAAAAACACCGTGCCGATATCGTAAAAATTATGGTAGTCATAGCAGGTCGCGATCAGCACTGCACCCAGTAGCTGGCCTGCCCAGCTCAACGTCTTCCCAATATGCAGCGCCGACCACTTCCCCAGCGCATACACCGCCAGCAAAATAGCTACTACCTGCGACAGATAGAAAGCTCTCAGATTGGAGAGCGGCACAATCCTTTGGAAAATCTTGGCAACCCAGACAAACAACAGGCGATGACCGAAGACTGGCAGCGACGAAGGATCATCCATGATTCTGTCGATCGACATCCAGTTTCCTTCGTACCCTGCGTGCAGCATATAAAGAATCGGAGCGCAAGCAATCGCCAATGTAAAAACAACGCTGAACGCTGCATCCCGCGATCTCTCGCTCAGTCGAGTCCAGATGCTGTCACCAAGAATCAGCCCGCCTGCGATCAACAAAATGGCGGCAACGCTAAGGGAGTAATAGTGGCGCATCGTTGTCGGATTCGAAACCAGAACCTTTCCCTCAGCCCAACTATCGCTCTGTGCAAACCATCGAATCAGTCCTTCGGCGGGCATTGCTCCACGCCAAAAGATAAAGAAGACGCCAAATCCAAGACACACCGCGGCGAGAATAATCCGTATCCTTTGCACCCGAGCCTCGGAAGGAGCAGAAGCCACCGAGTCATGTTTAGAAACAGGCAGGTTATTCATCTTTGTCCTTTGGATGGAGGCGGGTGTGGATAGAACAACGGTAAGATAGCACATACCTGCTTCATCATCACTCCGGACGATCAGGCAGTCCCGCAACGACTTGCCACCGTGAAGATCCCCGCGTTCGCCCCAATGCCCAACGCAAGAAGTACGATGAGCAGCGTCGTAAATCCCGGACTCTTCATCAACACGCGAATACCCAAGCGAATGTCACTCACAATTTGCACACAGCAACTATAGGGAGAGGCCGAATCCGACCATGACTCCAGTCAACTTACTTCGTCGAACTAGAAAATAATTGGAAAAAATACCGCAATTAGCCTTGCTATTCTCAGGCCATTTATGGCAAAGTACAGTCTGCGTAGGAGAACCATCATGAACACCGGATCGCACAACTCGAAGCGTAGGTCACTGGCGATAGTCATTCGCTCAGTCGATCGCCGGGCGTGGTTCCTCTTTGGTCGAACCGACTAACTCCAGTTCCTACGCAAACCAAAAAGAAATCTAATTTACTGAGTGGCGAAGAGAACAGGTACTTCGACTGTTAATCGATGCCTAGTGGCCCTGTCCTCGCTCATTCCCTCAGTGAATCGATGCGCGCTTGCGCAGCCCGCGAACCTGTGTCTGCACAAGCAACTGCCAGTGGCGAAAGAGAAGGGTTACTTCTTCTTGCCTGACGTGCCAGCAGGGCCCTAGAAGGACCCTGCCAGAGTAAACAGAACGGGACAGAGGCGTAGCCTCGAACTACAAAGCGCCGTAACTGCACTTACTCTGAACTCTTTTCGCTCAATCCCTGGCAAAGCACCGACTTACAAATTCGACCTACGCCGGTGGCGCAGACAACAGTTACTTCGCTTTGGGAGCGGGTGGTCGCAGGTTCGAATCCTGCCATGGAGATAACTCCGTGTAGCTCAGTGGTAGAGCACCTCATAGACTGTCGTCGTTTATTCCCCGGCGCAAACCATCCAGTCACGCACTGGTTAGAAAGAAGACTTGCCATGAGCAAGCTGTACATCAAGAACGGAACGCCGATCGGCAACGAGTCGCTCTGCAGAACCTGCAGCTACGCTCAGATCATCACGGGATATCGCGAGTCGGAGCTGATTACCATCTGCACCGATGTCCACCCCAACTTGCGGTTGGCGTTCGCGGTACACAAGTGCTCAAGTTATTACGACAAATATCGCCCGACCTGGAAGCAGATGGAAGACCTGGCCATCGACGTTACTCCGGCGCCTCTCAAGCCAGTCGGCTTCAAGATCGGTGCTCAGGAGCCGGTCAAGGTTCGCACACGCGTCAACGTCGATCTCGACGAGGACGACGAAGACTAAAACCTAGATTCGCCGGTGGCGCAGATAACGGCTACTTCTCAGCGGTAGAGCGCCGCCCGCACGGGCGGAGGCGCAGGTTCGATTCCTGCCACGGGCCGCAACGGCCCGTGTAGCTTGCCGTCATCGCTTATTCCCCGGCGAATTTACAACCAACGCACACGAAAAGGAGGTGCGACCAACATGAAGCTGAACATCCTCAAGCTGAGTCACCTTGCTCAACCGCTCGCCCGCCTGCGCCCTCGCACCTACGAAGGCGCGCCCGCTGCGGTACTCACTCCGGAACAGATGCTGCGGCGCTCTGTCCTGGCCTGCATGCTGTGGGAGAGCGAGTTCTACGAGTCCGGCGCAACCATCGCCTCTCGGATCCGCGAATACGTTCCCCAGGTCGAGCCTGCAATCGTTGCCGCGCTCGCCGTCGAGGCCCGCACTGCGATGAAGCTTCGTCACGCTCCTCTTCTGCTCGTGCGTGAGATGGCTCGTCACGCGTCTCACCGCGGTCTCGTGGCCGAAACTCTCGTTCGCGTTATCCAGCGTGCCGATGAACTCTCCGAATTCGTCGCCATCTACTGGGCTGAGGGCCGTCGTCCGCTCTCCGCGCAGGTGAAGAAGGGGCTCGCCGCTGCGTTTACCCGCTTCGACGAGTATTCGCTGGCGAAGTACGACCGTGCCAGCGTGGTCCGCCTTCGCGACGTGCTCTTCCTCAGTCACGCCAAGCCGATGACTTCGGACCAGGCGCTGCTCTGGAGGCGGCTCATCTCGGGCGAGTTGGCCACGCCCGACACCTGGGAGGTCGCACTCTCCTCGGGTGGCGACAAGCGCGCACACTGGGAGCGGCTGCTCATCGATCACCGCCTCGGATCGCTCGCCCTTCTGCGCAACCTTCGTAACATGAAGGACGCAGGCGTCGCAGAGGATCTAGTGATTGCGGGGCTCGATGCCATGCGCACTGATCGCGTCCTGCCGTTCCGCTTCCTCGCTGCAGCGCGTCATGCGCCGCAGTGGGAAGAGGCACTGGAGCGGGCGATGTTCCGCGCTTTGCATCCGCCACAGGCGCTCGCAGGCGCAGGGCGTCTGTCCGGACACACGGTCATCCTCGTAGACGTGTCGGGCAGCATGGTTGCACCGCTATCTCGCCGTTCGGAGATGCTCCGCACCGACGCCGCTTACGGGCTCGCCGTGCTTCTGCGCGAGATCGCCGAGAAGGTCACCGTCTACACCTTCTCGAACTCCGCAAGGCTCGTCCCGACCCGCCGCGGATTCGCTCTGCGCGACGCGATGGAGTCCAGCCAGCCGCACCAGGGAACCTACCTCGGCGCGGCCCTCGACACCATCCACGAGCGCGAGGCACAGTACGACCGGGTCATCGTCATCACTGACGAGCAGTCGCATGACCGCATCTCCGCCCCGCGCGGCAAGGGCTACGTCATCAACGTAGGCTCGGCACGCAACGGAGTCGGTTACGGCCCGTGGACGCACATCGACGGCTTCAGCGAAGCAGTCATCGACTACATCCGCGAGCTTGAGCTCGCCACAACCTGAAACAGCGGCAGGAGATCAGTCTCCTGCCGCCGTTTCCGCAATTCGCACTACGCCCGCAAGCGCCGCAATATCCCATCCACCGCGACGATGACGCGATCGACATCCTTCATCGAAGTCTGCCAGTTACACACGCTGATTCGCATCGCGCGCTGCCCCCGCCAGGTCGTTCCTGTAAAAAATGCCACTCCCGAAGCCAAAATCTCTGCCATCACTCGCTCCGTAAACGCATCGCACGCAGCGGCCGACCCATCGCGCGGATCCACAAACCGCACGAGCCCCTGATTGATCTGCGGGACCCACAAGACCTCCGCGCCATCCAATGCTCCAATCCTCGTCGTCAGCGCATGAGCCACATCGCAGCACCGCTCTACGAGCTCTGCAACTCCAGCCCTTCCCAACTCTCGCAGCGCCGCGTAGGTTGCAAACCCTCTTCCCCTGCGTGAGAACTCGGGATTCCAATCCATCTCATCGCGCGCAGCCTCATCATGAGTAAGGTAAGCCGCGTGGTGGGACATCGACGCCCGATGCGCCTCGCGATCCGCCACAAAGGCGTACCCGCAGTCGTATGGAACATTCAGCCACTTATGACCATCCGTCGCCCAGGAGTCCGCGCCATCCGCACCCTTCATCAGATGGCGAAACCGCGCACTCGCCGCGGCCCACAGGCCAAACGCGCCATCCACATGCACCCACGCGCCATGTTGCTTCGCAATCGGAATCAACTCCTCAAAATCATCAAACGCGCCGATATTCAAATCGCCCGCCTGCAGTACCACAATCGCCGGCCCATCCGCGCTCTCAAGCGCTGCCTTCAAAGCATCGGCGCGCAACCGGCCTTCATCATTCACAGGCAGATCCACAATCTGCTTCTCCCCCAATCCCAGCAGCCGCGCCGTACGCAGAATCGTCCCATGCTTCTCTGTGCTCGTCAGGATCCGAATGACCGGCGCCCCGGCAAGCCCCTCCTGCTCCACATCCCACCCACGCTTCGCCAGCAACGCATGACGCGCCGCTGCCAGACAAGTCGCATGCGCCATCTGGCATCCGGTCACCAACGCGAAGCTCGCCGCCGATGGTATTCCAAGCAGCTCCTTCAGCCACGTGCCCGCAATCTCCTCCACCACGGCCGCGGCTGGCGCAGTCGTATACAGCCCGGCGTTCTGGTCCCATGTTGAAGTAAGCCAATCCGCCGCAAGCGCGGCAGGAAGCGAGCCGCCAATTACCCACCCAAAAAACCGCGGCCCGGACGAAGTGATAATCCCACCCTCCACGCCACGCACCAAATCTTCAATCACCCGCCCGGCATCCACTCCGTGCTCTTCGAGTTGCACTCCAAGCCGCCGGCGCAACGTGGCAAGATCCACCGTCGCGGCTACCGGCCTCTCTGTTGCACTCGCAACATACTCTGTCGCATAACGAAACGCCGCATCCAGCGGCGCCTGAAATATTGAACGCTCTTTACTCATGCACTCCAGAATACTCACTTGCCCGAATTAGCGGCCAGACTCTCCCGCGGAATCTCTCTCCCATGTACCCACACTGTCGTAATCGTGTCATATGCATCCACGCCTTCCAGCGGAGACATCTTCAGCAAAACAAGATTCGCAACCTTCCCCGCCTCAATCGTGCCCACCTGTCCATCCAGCTTGAACTCGCGCGCGTTATTGATCGTCGCCGCCTTGAATATCTGCGCGAACGACAGCCCTGCCCTGCGCAACTGCTGCATCTCCAGATACCCATTCAGCCCCGGCAAATTTCCGTATGTCGGCCCCGAAGGAGTATCCGTGCCAAACACAAAATTCGCATCTCTCCTCGCCAGATAACCCACCACCAAACGTTCGCGTCGCAGGGGCCCCGCGTCGTACATCTGCCGCATCGCTGCGTCGGGCGTATCGCCATCTACCAGCTCTTTCTTGAAGCCCTGTCCCTCCGGAGTTCCAAACCACGCCAGCAGATCCGCCGGCACAACTTTGCGAATCGCCGGCGTCTTCAGGTAATCCGGCTCAAAGTACGCACGCTCCCCCTCCAACACCTGAAACGTCGGCTGGTACCCAGTCCTCTTCTCCACGATCCGGTCCAGCAGTTCCTTAATCTCATCGGGCAAAGAAGCCTGCCGGTCCATATCGCCCCAGTGCCACATCCCGTGTGCGAGAACGTCGACGTCGCCGTCGACGCCAAACTTCTCCGCCTCATACGAATTCGCATGCAGCATCAGCACCAACCCATCAGCCGTCGACGCCTTGCGAATTTCAGCAAAATCCTCCGCGCTCATCACCGGCAGATTCTTATCTTTGCCAAATCCGCGCTCGTAAAACGTCTTCACGCAGATGCCGCCTGCACTCTTCACTCGCGCAACATCGGCCACAGGCGTGTGATCCTCAGGCTTATATTCTGGCGGAATACTCGCCGCCTGCTTCGGGTCGTAGATGAAGTTCGGGAACATCTTGAAGCGTACCTCTGGCGGCGCAAACGACATTGGATACCCGTTCGCAAAGACCAACCCCTCGCCGCAATCGTACGTATCAGGATGAAGCGGCGCCTCGCGAAAATCCTTCAGCATCTGGTGATCCACCACCATCAGATCAACGACTGTCGTGTAGCCGAAGTAGAGATACGAGCGTGGAAGTTGCTTGTAGTAGTTCTTCACCATCTCCGCATTCGCGCCGCGCTGATCAAAACCCATCCCCGGGATCGAAGCCAAATGCACATGCGAGTCGATTAATCCCGGAATCAGAAACCCTCCATCGCCGGAGACCACCTTCGCCCCCGCCGGCGCCCTTACATTCTGCCTTCGCTCGACGCGAACAATCCGTCCGCCCTCAATCAGCACACTACCCTTCACGACATGATTCAGAGCCTCAGGCGAAACGATCGTTACATTCGTGATCCACGTTCCGCCTGTAGATTGGCCACCGGCAGCCGTACTCACAAATAGCGAAGCAAATAAAACTGCGAACATCCTCATCACAAGGTCTCCTCTGCACCACGGTTTGCACGCAACAAAAAAGAGGTGGCCGAAGCCACCTCCTTTTTACACCGTCTGGACTGGAACTACTCCGGCGTAATCACCATCTCTTTCTTCTGAATCTTCGCCAGAAAATCCTCGCCGACCTGGATATGCTCATCCACCAGCCGCGAAGGCGTGTGCGCCAGCCACTCCGCCAACGAGATATCCTCGTAAAATGGCGTCGGAAAGACCTCGACAAATACCAGGTCGTCGTCCCCAGTATTCTCGATATAGTGCGGCATCGATATGTCGATATACCCCACATCGCCGCCCTGGAAATCCATCGTGCGCGCCAAACCACCTGCCGCAAAGACTGTCATCCGGGCCTTGCCCTTCACGTAGTACTGCCATTCGTCCGCGTTCGGATGCCAGTGAAGCTCCCGCAGTCCGCCCGGCTTCAGCGTCACGATTGCCGCCGCAATGTCAGTCGCGGGGAAATTCTTACGGTCGACAATCTTTACCTCGCCGCCTTTGGACACCTTCGTCGGCCCCATCTGGTTCGTAAAGAACGCAAACGTATTCGGCACTGCTCCCGTCACCGCCTCAACCTGGCGCTTCTCTTCGGCCAGCGGACGCGGCAGCTCTCTTTGGAAGATGAACAGCTCCTTTGTCGGCACCTTCGCAAACGTCGACTCAGGCACATCGAAGTTCTTCGCCAGCACCTCCTTCGGCGTATGGTGCAGCCAGTCGGTCAACAGAAACGTTCCGAACTCGTTGAAGTTGCCATCCTTAAAGACCAGAAGAAACTTGCAACCGTCCGGCCCCAGCCCCTGAATTGAGTGAGGGATGCCTCCAGGAAACAGCCACAGGTCGCCTTCGTGCACATCGTCCACAAAGGCGCGACCCTGTTGATCGACCGCCGTGATCCGCGCCGAACCATAGATCATCAGCGCCCACTCCGAGGCCACATGCCAGTGCAGTTCGCGAATGCCGCCCGAGATCAACCGCATCTCAACTCCGGCCATCGTCTTCGAGATTGGCAGATCGCGTACCGTTACCTGCCGTGTCCAGCCGCCGCCTTCAATTCGTTTATGCGACAGCGAAAACGAATATTTGAACGGCTGCTGCCCGCCAGCATCCGTCTCCGGCGGCCACACCGAATCCTGATTCTGCCCATCGAGAACCGTATTGCTATTTCCCGGAGGCCCCGGTTGACTCTCGTTGATGCCCGTATGCGTATCGGTCGGATAGATCTTGCTCTGTTGCCCCTGAGCAGCCTGCAGGCCCGCAGCCGCCACAAAAACCGCCGATCCGGCCTCAATGAATTTGCGCCGGCTTAATTTTGCCTGATCCTTCTCTTCTGACACTAGGCTCCCTCTCTCTTCTCTCGCCGACCTGCGCGAGTTGATCTATGAAATATTTTCACTCTCATAGCCGTCTGTAAATGATCCGCAACGACTAAACCCTACGGCGCCGGCGCCGCATGCGGGTTATTCACCTTGAATCTGTACGTCAGGCTCATGTACGCCAGCGTCAAGGGGGCTCCATGTGCATTCTCCCGCATCGCCGTCCCCGGCGAAAAATGTCCGACGCCCGCATTCATCACGAGATAATCGTTGATCACCCACTTCCCGGAAGCATCAAACTCATGTCCGATATCTCCGCTCAGCAAACCAGTGGCCGGAGCCTTCACTACTGTCCCGGCGCTGCCGCTGTAGATATTATCGAACCGCGAAGCCACTTGCAGCCACTCCTGCTGAATCAGAACGGTCACATGCTTCGCCGGTGTCAGGTCCAGGTTGATTCGCTCCTCCTTGATATTCTGAAACCCGAAAAGGTCCGTCAGCCCAAACGCATTGTGGTTGCTCGGATACTGCTGATCGAATGTGTTGATCGCAAAAAGATTTTGCCGCGAATTTCCGGACGCGTAGTCGTACTCGCCCATCAGCCGCGGCTTCCAGTATGCCTTCTGCGAGAGGTACCCCGCCTTGATGTAATCCGCGCTCGCAACTACCGAATCGTTCGAATAACTCCCTCGCTGCCACGCGACCAGACCGTCGAAGTTGATCCCGTTCGGCAACGTACCTGCCGCCTCCACCCCGGGTGTCGCAATCGTCTCTACTCCAAATACTCCCTGTTGGCTCTCGACTCGCGGAAATGACTTCACATAGACAAATGGCTCAATCGCCATGTGCGGCACCCACGTCCCAATCGACCCCGCCGCACCGAAGAACGTCAACCCGGCCCCATGCTTGTCCAGCGCGGTAGGAGTCACGGCCACGACCGAAGTGGCGAACAGGTCCAGCCGGTTCTTGTCTCCAACTCTTCCCAGAAATCCATCCCAGGTCCGGCTATTGTTCGTCCAGTCGCTGATGCCCACCAGCCGCTCACCACCATACTTCAGCTCGAACCGCCCAGCGTACAGCTCCACAGGGGCAAACTCTGCAGGCTTGATATGAAACTCCAGGTAAGCTTGCCGGCAATCGAAGACGTCGCGCATATTCGCCGCAACCTCATTCGGTGGCATTCCCAGCGCATGCGTATCGATCGACTGGATATATCCGGTCAAAAATTTCGTTGGCCGTACCTGTAATCCCTCATAATCACGCGTCAACAGGTACGCTTGCCCGTTGCCCGAGACGTAATCGAGCGAACTCTGCCCCTCCAGTCGCCCGCGCAGTTGCACATCAAACGTCGCCCACTTCGGCACCCCGCTCCACACCAGCGGTTGCACCTTTCCCAACGTGCCCGGGTATTCGATGTAATGAACCTCAGTGTCTTGTGCCGTCGCTACCATTCCACTCTTCGCCAGCACCAGCACAAGAACCATCCATCGTCCTCTGCTCCCAAAAAGTGCCAGCCCTCTGTTGCTTAGCTGGGCCCGTGTTTTCAAAATCATGCTCCCCCTTGGAAATGCCACGCGCGGAGACAGTCCACCTGCTGCTCCCGCGCAGTTTCTTTCCAAACGGCGCCGGACCGCGGAGAACTGTTTCTCCAGCTTGAGACGCAGAAATCCGGCCTGGGTATACCACCGCACCCGATCACCTTCGCCAGAACGAAGACAACTCATCCCGGATCGGCTTCAACCAGGTCGCTTCGATTTGAAAATCACAAACCTTTTCAGGCGTCTCGCAATCCCAGGCTCTGTGGGAACTCATCGGACTCACTTGGAACACCGTCGAACCCGGAGCGCCTGACGGATTGAGTCTGCGCTCCATTCAAAAGCAGATGGGCCACAACAAAAATCAGAGACGTCTCAATCAAATGACGCGTCCCTGCCTCAATCCACGTCTCAAGGTGAACAATTACAGCGACAAAGATTGGAAAAACCACGACGTAGCGAACGAGCGCCAGCGGCATATCCGTAATCGAACTCTTTCGAAGATGTGTGAACGGCAACGTGCGAACCGAAAAAAGAAAGAGATCCGAAAGAAGAAAGGAAAGCCCCACAGCGACGATCAGTTGGCCTGTCAAAACGTGGTCGCCCCGCAGGCTTCCCGGCGACAACTTATGCAGAAGCAAAATAGCACCGACGCTGACGACCGCCGACCATAGAGTAATCCAGATGCGCGTGCCTGCAAGATGCTCTGATTTCGGTCTACCGAGAATGATCTGAAAGACCCACGCCCCTCGGCGGTCAACGGGCGCAGAGAGCACAGACCGAAGGCCCGCAACCGTCCAGAAAACCAGAATAGGCACTGCGGACCGAACGCCATACGGCAAAATCCCAGGCCGGATATGCCCCGTTGTAATGTGCAGGACAACCATCTCTGCAAGCGTGAGCGCAAGACACAGTCCGCCGAACAGCGCCAGCATCACTCGCTGCCGCTGATAGCGAAGAATCGTCTGGCTGATGAAGTGAAAAACCGCTCGCTGCTGTGGCAGCGGCACGACCATCGTGTGCAGCACACGGCCGAGCGCAATATCGCTCTCGCGCGACGAATCCACAGCGCGAGCCCCTTCAATCAACTGGCGCACGCGGCGCCGGTATGCCAGCGGATAGGTCACGAGCGTCGCCGCGATCACGAATAGCACAGCGTAACAGCCCGTCCATGCAAGCGAGTGAAAGATCTGCGGAGCCGACGGCCCATCCATAATCCGCTCATACACGCCGAGAAACCAGAACGGAGGAAAGTAGCGCACGGCCGGACTGCCTGAGTTCAGCAGAGCCTGCAACGATGCCGAGATGGTGGGATTCAGAAGCAGAATCGCCAGCAACGCCATGATCGACGCTCCCTGCAGCAAGGGCGTGATGCGGCGAAACGTCCCCTCCCCGACCGTGTTCAGCAGAACTCCCTGCAACGCGAGAAAGCTCGCAGCCGCAAACATCCCACTCATCGTCACCGCAGTGATGTGCGCCAGCAGATGTCGAAAGATATTGTGCTGCTCCGCAACCAACGGAAAAAATATTGTGCCTAGAACACTGGTCCCGCCCAGCACCAGCGCAAGAAAGATTCCAAGCGCGAACACCCTGCCAAAGAACAATCGCTCCTTCGCGATAGGAAGGACCGAAAGGACAAAAATATCCAGCAGATCGGGAAAAAGCAGGTCCCACTCATACACCGTCGCCGCCCCCATCACCAGGAACGAATACGTCGCGAAGAAGTAGTGGTCGCCCGCCTGCGACCAGAACGGACGGTGCAGCGGATATGGTGGAAACCCGTGATACGCAGGAAACAGAAACATCGCGACCAGCAGCCCCGGCAGCGCGGCAGCATAGCCTATCACCATCACGCGCTTGGTCTCGTCGTCCGACGCCAGAAGCTCGTTATGAAAAAACCGGTGCAGCAGATGAGCAACGAGAACCCCAAACTGGTTCTGCCTCCGCTGCACCGTCACTGCCTGCGCCTGCACACCAAGCGACTGCACCGGATGTTCCGGAGGCGCAAACAAACCCGCTCGATTAGACATGGTGCGCCCCCATTACATCGACCAGTTCGCGCGCGACGGTCAACGTATCCTGCTGCCTCACCAGCTGCGCGAAGACGCTTTCCAGATTCGCCAGTGCCAGTGACCGCTTCAACTCCGACGGAGGCGCGTCCGCCAGAATCCTGCCCTTCGCAATCACAATCACGCGATCGCACACCACTTCCACCACCTCCAAAACATGCGAGATGTAAAGAATCCCTTTGCCCTGCGCGGCAAGCTCCTGCAACAAATCCTTGAACAGCCGCGCCGACACCACATCCAGCCCCGATAGCGGCTCATCAAACACCAGCAGCTTCGGATCATGGAGCAGCGCCGCCGCAATCAACACCCGTCTGCTTCATTCCCTTCGAATAGAGCGAGATCGGTGAATGCCTCCACGACTCCAGTCCCAGCAGCGCCAGCATTTTGTTTGCCTTCAGAGCGATCAGTTCCTCCGTCATATTGCGCAGCCGGCCAATCAGTTGCAAATACTCCAGCCCCGACAGATGCGTATACACATGCGCCTCCTCCGGCACATACCCAAATGCCGCGCGATACCCCACAAGGTTGTCGCGGATGGTCGCCCCTTCAAACAGCACCTGCCCGGTATTCGGCTCCAGCAGCCCTGTAATGATCTTCACAGTCGTCGACTTGCCGGAGCCATTCGGCCCCACATACCCCACGATCTCGCCCGCGCGCACACAGAAACTCACATCCTCAATCGCCGGAATACCCCGATACCGTTTGCAAAGACTCCTAACCTCAAGCATGGCGAGACCTCACTGCTACCCTATGTAGCATCCAACATAGGGACTAGTCAAGTAGTTCGCTACATAGGTATATTCTCCCCATGGCACCCGAACCACGCCTCTCCCATACCGCAGCCCTCATCCTCCAGGCCGTCAACGCCGGATTCGTCTATGGCTTCAGCATCATGGAGATGACCGGTCTGCCCAGCGGCACCGTCTATCCCGCCATGCGCCGCCTCGAGCGCGACGACCTCATCCGCTCGCACTGGGAGCAGCAATCCATCGCCGACGCCGAGCAGCGTCCGCCCCGCAAATACTACAAACTCACGCGCACCGGCAGGCTCACGCTCGAGTCCTCCCGGAAACGCTATCCGCTCCTCACGAAGCTCATTCCGTCACACCAGGAGGAGAGCGTATGACACTCCGGCCTGCCCTTATCTTTCATCTCCTTTGCCTCGGCGTTCTTCGCTGCGCCTCAATTTTCGTTCCTCGCGCTCAGCGCCAAGAGTGGTGGTGCGAGTGGAGCTCCGAGCTCTGGCACGTCCGCGATGCCTGCACGCCCGGCCGCGGCATCTCCTGGCACGCAGAGCGCGAGGTCGCCGCCTTCTGCTTCGGCGCCTTTCAGGACGCACACTGCCTCCGGCAACAAACGCGTCCAATCCCCGCGCCACGCGCCGCAATTACGGGATCGGCAACGCAATGCATTCTTCTTCTCGCAGGCCTCGTCGCCGCAAGCCTCGCGCTGGCAGCCTTCCTGCCCGGCGTTCGCGAGCAGTTCTATCAGTATCGATATCGCGTCGCACCCACCGTCGTCCTGCTCCAAAACGCTTATGCCACCGAGGACTCCCAGCCGACCATCTCTGTCGAACAGTTTCGCGTCTGGAAGGATCGCAGGCAACAACTCTTCGATAACTTCGCCTACTTTCAAATCGCGAAGGAGCCTCTTCACAATTCATCAGGAACTCTCGCATTGAGCGTCGCACACTCGACCGCCAACCTCCCGCAGCTTCTAGGCCTTCAGATCCAGTTCGCCAAACAACTCATCAACGAACGAAACACTCCTTCGGATAAGCCACGTCTCATCCTCAGCAATGCTGTTTGGAAGCGGGAATTCGCGGGCAATCCGCAAATCGTTGGACAGACTCTGCAGCTTGGTAAAAAAAGCGCCGTCGTCATTGGCATCGCACCCGCGGGCGCATGGAGACTGCCGGGCAAAGTCGATGCGTGGCTGTTGGAACCCGACGCCGCGATGGCCTCCGGTCGCAACGGATTCGTTCTCGCCCAACTGGTCCCGTCATCCGAGCAGCAGCACCTCGGCGATCACTGGCATCTCTCCGCGCCAACGCCCGACGGCACTCGCGATGACTTTGTTTGCAGTTCTCTCGCGCGACGAACCCACGGCTTCCTCGGCGTCTTTCTCTTCGCCATCATCCTCGCCTGCCTCGCATTGCCCGCCACCACACCGCTCCCATTGGGCGAGTACCGTCATGGCTCACGCAAGCTCTCCTGGTCCACCCGCCTCCGCCGCTGGAGCTTCCTCGCCGCTAAAATCGCGCTGCTGCTGCCCATCGTCCTCTTCGTCTCCATCGATCTCGCTCACCTGCGCCCCGTCGTCGACCGGAACACGTCCGACTACATCCAGTTGATCTCGTCATTCTCCATCTGCCTCTTCGGCCTTCGCTGGGCCCTGCGCGACCAGCGCCAACGCTGCCCCGTCTGCCTCGGCAAACTCACTCACCCCGCGCGAGTCGGCCAACCTTCAAGAAACTTCCTCGCATGGAACGGAACCGAACTCATCTGCCTCGGCGGCCACGGCCTGCTCCACGTCCCCGAGATATCCACCAGCTGGTTCAGCACCCAACGCTGGCTCTACCTCGACCCCTCCTGGGAGATCCTCTTCGCCGAAACAGGCCTCGCCCCCCTCTACTTCTGAAGGAGCGACCTCGCGACGACACAAAATTCATCTCGCCGCGCGGCTCCTCTAAAAGAATTGGCGTAGGCTTTTTCTGCCGTGTCAGCTCGTATTCACTGTAGCTTCGCGGTTACGGGTAAAATGTGGGTCTTGTGCGGAAAACACATCAACGAACCCGGTCCTTTGTTGCCGTCGGAGATTGCGACGGCTCGCACGCTCAATCTGTGTCACAGCCTCGCAGCTATGCTGGGTTGTTGTCCTGATGATCGTTACCTGTCTTCGGTGTCCGTCGTCGCTTGGGCAAACGCCGACATCAGCGAACATGCAGGTCGGTCACGAGTCCTGGACCTTCAAAGACGGAGCGCCTGCGGACGTCGTGTGTTTAGCGCAGACCCATGACGGGTTCCTGTGGCTGGGCGGCCCCGAACGGATTGTTTCGCTTTGATGGAACGCGATTCGAACCATTCAGCTCGCCGTTTGGCGATCGGCTCCTCTCGACCAATCTGTACTCCTTGTTCGCACCGCCGTCTGGCGGCCTCTGGATCGGCTACACGTTCAGGAGGCTTCAGTTTCCTGGATAAGGGGCGAGTGACCAATTATGCGAGCGAGACAGGAACCGTTGTACGGTTTGCCCAGGATCGGGATGGAATTGTATGGGCGGGCACAACCAGTGGTCTATGGAGATTCGATCATTCGGCGTGGCAGCATATCGGGCTCGAGTGGAACGCTCCGGCCGGACACGTTATGGAGCTTGGATTTGATTCGGAGGGGATACTTTGGGCTTTGGTGGGCAGTTTCGGACGCCCCGAAAGATCTCATCTACCTGATACCGGGGACCAGACGCTTCAAAACAGCGGGCAGCAATTTGTCAGTCGAAGCGTTCACGTGGGAGCCGGATCGAACCGTCCTGACCGCGCCCGTAGCCCCGCGTGCGTCCGGCTCCGGCGAAGGTTCTGATGAGAGGCTGCCTGCTTACCCGGTGATCACAAAAAATCTTCAAATTGTTGATCGAAACAACAGTGTTTGGGTTTCACCCACGGGATAAGCCGTCGTGATGCGCCTTCCAAAAGACAGCCTGCAGGATGTCCAGAACAAAGCGTCCCCGGCTGGTTCTGAAACCTATGACATAAACCCTTTTCGAGATGGCCGAGTTGGTGGACCGGGAAGGAAATATCTGGTTTGGAGACATCAGGGGCATACATCGACTCTTCTACACCCCGTTGATCAGACAGGAATTCCCGAAAGAAACCCGGGGAGTCGGATTTCGCCGTGGTTGCCGATGACGATGGGGCGGTATGGATCAGTTTCGACAGTGGCGATACGGCATCAAAGCGGATCTTTTTCATGTTCTGGGCGGCAAAGCCGAGCATCGTCTCCCGCAGGTGACATCGTCATTCGCCTACCGCGCACCTGACAAGACGTTCTGGTTCTCCGGAGAAGGTTGTCTTTGGCATCTTGTCGGAAACGATTTCATTCGCGTGAATCTTCCCCCGGAGATGGTGAACCAATTTGAATTCCTGCAGACGATTACAGAGGATCGGCAAGGAGGAATATGGGTCTCCTTCGGCCGCCACGGTCTATACCGGTTGGCCAATGGCAGTTGGACACCTTATGGTGGCCGCAACGATCTCCCAAAGACAGGGCGCATGATGGTTGCGTTCACCGATAGCCTTGGCCGTGTGTGGTTCGGCTATGTGAACGAGCCAGCTGGCGGTTTTGGATGGCGATCGGGTCCGCGTATTCGGTCCGAGCGATGATCTTCAAGTGGGCAACATCACGGCGATTTATGGACGAGGACCAGAGATTTGGATCGGGGGCGAATTTGGGCTGGAGCAGTTTGACCAGGGACGCTTCCACAAGATCGCCGCTGTGGATGACCAATGGCTGCGCGGAATCTCTGGAATCGTGGAAACGGCCGGCGGAGATCTATGGCTCAACGCGATTTCAGGGATCTTCCATATCCGCAAGGCGGAAATCTCGGAAGCTTTGAAAGACTCTGCGTATCGGGTCAAGGGCGAGCACTTCGGCAGACGCGAGGGACTTTCAGGGGTTGCCAGCCAGGTGCATCCGTTGCCAACCGCCATCGAGGGCACCGATGGGCGACTGTGGTTCACGTTGCGCAACGGAGTGGTGTGGCTCGATCCAGCAGCTTACTCTGAAAAACGGACAGTGCCGCCTCCGATCACCATCCAGTCGGTTTCTGCTGACGACAAATTCTACGCGCCCGACTCTCGACTCTCTTTACCAGCCCACACGTCGAGCGTGCAGATCAGCTACACCGCAGTGAGCCTCTCCGATCCCGAGGCCATCCGATTCCGCTACAAGCTGCAGGAAACAGACAAGGACTGGCACGAAGCGGCGGCGGCCACTCCCGTTACCTATCGCAACCTTCCGCCCGGCTCCTATCATTTCAGCGTTGAGGCATCCGATACGAACGGCGTCTGGTCCGGCGAACCCGCAAACATGGCTTTCACAATACTGCCGGCTTTCTACCAGACCCTTTGGTTCCGCTTGTTGTGCGTGGCTGCGTTTCTGGCATTCCTTTGGGGGCTGTATCGACTCCGAGTGCAACAGTTGCGGGGAGAGGAAAGAAAACTTCGCGAAGCCATTGAGACCATTCCGGCGATGGCGTGGATCGCTGGACCCGACGGGACCGTTCAATTTGTGAATCGGCGCTGGGTTGAATACACCGGCCTGTCGCAGTTGGGAAAAGTGGGGGAAGTCGGGAACTTGCTATTCATCCTGAAGATCTGGATCGAAGTAAACGAGGAATGGGCGCGAGCTTTACCAGTGGTGACCCGTTCGAGGATGAGATGCGCTTCCGCCGCACCGACGGGGAGTATCGGTGGTTTTTGTGCCGCGCCGTGCCGCTGCGGGACAAACGAGGAAAGGTCGTGAAATGGTACGGTGCGGCCACCGACATTCAAGATCGCAAGCGTGCGGAACAACTGCAGGCAGACCTTGCACACACCAATCGGGTCAGCATGCTCGGAGAACTGGCTGCCTCAATCTCTCACGAGTTAAAGCAGCCGATTAGCGCAGCCGTATGGATGCCCAAGCCAGCTTGCGATGGCTGGACCGCGATCAGCCGGACCTGGACCAGGCGCGCCGGGCAACCGCAGCGATCGTGAAGGTCGGGAAGCTTGCAGTCGACATTATCGATCGTCTGCGATCGTTGTATAAGAAGACGCCTCCACAGCGAGAGCCGGTCGACGTCGACGAGATCATCGGCGAAATGCTCCTGCTTCTGCGGAGCGAAGCCTGCGAGTATGCCGTTTCAATTCGTACGGATCTTGCCGCCGATCTTCCCAAAATCACGGCAGACCGGGTGCAACTGCAGCAGGTACTGATGAACCTCATGCTCAATAGTATCGAAGCCATGAAGGAGACTGGCGGAGTGCTCACGGTCAAGACGGGACGAGGCGAGTGCGGTCAAGTGCTGATCTCAGTCAGCGACACCGGAGTAGGATTGCCGGCCGGAAAAGCGGACGAGATCTTCAATGCCTTCGTCACCACGAAACCTCAAGGCAGCGGCATGGGACTGGCGATCAGCCGTTCCATCGTGGAATCGCATGGCGGCCGTTTGTGGGCCACATCCCACGACGGACGAGGCGCAACGTTTCATTTCACTCTGCCAACCGCAGTCATTGAAGTGCCTACGTCAATATGATTTCGGATACCGGGTGTTCTCTTTGCCGGAGTCAAAAGCCAGGTGCACCATATTCGCGACAGTCTCTTCGTCGCGAATGTGGGCCATCGCGCAAAGCGCGACCATCTTTTGAAGACTCCGAACCCGCAATTCCCAAAACGGGAAAGATCGAAAATATTCTTCCAAAAAGTGGCATATTCTTAGCGCCCGAGAAACCACCATCCAAAACACCACAACTCACCACCAAATCACCACAACTTCACCACAAAAAACCATCACGAAAAACACACTTTTCCCGCGAACCCCCCTCAAAAACAGCAGCAAAAAGGCGGCCTCCAATCCACCCAGGCCGCCCGCTAAAAAAATCCCCAAAAACTACATCAGATTCTTAGAAAAATTGCGCATCCCCAGCACATGGAAATCCTTCAACCCGGCTTTGAGCACATACACAAGCCGATTATTTCCATTAGGATCCGTCGGCCGCAGGAAAAATCCCGTCTCCAGCACAAAATCCTTCGTATTGCTGATGATTCCTTCAATCATCTCGCCGTCATAAAAATAAACCCGCACCCATAAACCCTGCACCAGCGGCGCATGTTCATGAAAATGCAGGGCTCTATGGCGCAGATCCCCATCGAATGTCTTGACAAAGAACACGGCCTTCGCGTCCTTCGTCGAAATATCCTCGACCATCCCTGTATCGATCAGTTTTATCCGAATCGAATCAAGCGGATACATAGGATCATTGCGCAACAGCTGCTCAATCGATCCCAACTCATGAGGCTCCACCACACCCCGCACCGCGCGCCCCTCAAACCGGATGATGACGCGATATGCATCCTGCTCTTTTTCGCCCTTCTTCAACCCTGCGACACGTGATTCCGCGGCGACAGATCGTACTGCTTGATCTTGTACAGGAGCGCCTTGTAGCTTATCTGCAGATCGTTTGCCGCGGCCTTCCTGTTCCATCCAACACCCTCCAACACCTGTGCAATCGCCGTCGACTCCGCATCACCCTTCAGGTTGCGAACCATCGCTTTGAGCCCTGCTCCATTCGGCGCCTCTGGAGCTACGGCCCCCGCCCCCTGGTATGCCTCTGAAGGCGAAAGCTCCTCAATGATCGACCTCTCTTCACCAAGCACGAGATAGCGGTTGATCACGTTTTCCAACTCGCGCAGGTTACCTGGCCACGGGTGCTCGGCCAAAGCATTGAGCAGCTTCTCCGAGAATGGTAGCGGATCACGAGCATACCGCTTGGCTCCTTTGCGCATGAAGTACTCCGATAGTACCGGAATCTCTTCCCTGCGTTCCCGCAGCGGTGGAATGCTCAGGGTAAACCCGTTCAAACGGTAATACAGATCTTCACG
Source organism: uncultured Acidobacteriaceae bacterium (assembly GCA_963746625.1). Classification (GTDB taxonomy): domain Bacteria; phylum Acidobacteriota; class Terriglobia; order Terriglobales; family Acidobacteriaceae; genus Edaphobacter. The sequence continues at coordinate 126,739 of CAVVBT010000008.1, read as the reverse complement.
GAATGTCTTGTTCGCCATCGCCTCTTTCATGTTGATGTTCGTGGCCGCGATCACACGCACATCCACCTTCATCGGCGACCGGCTGCCGAGGCGCGAGAAGGTTCCATCCTGCAACACCTGCAGCAGTTTGGCCTGCAGGATGGCCGGCATCTCTCCAATTTCGTCTAGGAAGATGGTTCCGCCGGTGCAGACCTCAAACTTGCCGGGCTTGGTCTTTACCGCGCCAGTAAAGGCACCCTGTTCGTAGCCAAACAGTTCGCTCTCCAACAGGTCGGCCGGCACTGCAGCGCAGTTCACCTTCAGAAAGATATTCTGGCTGCGTGCCGACATCTTATGGGTGTATAGCGCAAGGATCTCTTTGCCGGTGCCGCTTTCTCCGAGGATCAGAAGCGGAATGTCGGCGCGCGCAACCAGGGCGGCCTGAGACTCCAGGTCGCGCATCCTCTTGCTGGAACGCACAAAAGAGTGCGTCTCATTCAGCGGAATCTCCTTCAAGGCGTCAGCGGCCGGGACATTCTTCTCCGCGGAGGCGAGATGCTCTTCGATCGCCTGCTCAACGTCGCTTCCGACGAAAGGCTTCATGACGATGCCGCGGACTCCGAGACGGATCACCATCTCAAGGTCCCGCAGCTCTGCGGAGCACGACAGGACGACCACAGGCAGATGCGGCTTGGTGCATCTGATATGGGTCAGAAGGGGCAGCGGGTCGCGGCTGGTATGCAGAGCAAGCAAGAGCAGGTCAGTTTGCTCGGCCTTCTCCAACCGGTCGAGAAGGGCCTGTTCTTCTGAAAACAGACTGAGGGAATATCTGGAACCAAGAGTCAACCGAAGATAATCGAGCACAGCAAGATCCGGCTCAAGGATGAGGATCTGGGCCCGAGACCGGGAGCTCGAATTTAAGGCAGAAACCGGATAGGACAACGCAGCTGACATACAAGTACCCCTGATTTGCCGGTTTGAATTCTGTTGCCCAAACCTGGCGTGATTCTAAAAACTGGCCTGACTTTGATACCAAAAGCTACTTCCAAAGCTGCGAATCGGGGAGTCTCCGCAACGACCTTACTCAGCGAATTCTAGATGGTTCCAAAGAACTTTGACACAAAAATGTTAAGAACTTTGCCGACAAAAGAGATAAAGGTTTTCCACTCCACTGCCGGAGTAGGCCTAGCTTACACGCCATCACCTCATTGGAGAAAAAAAAACAGGATATTTTTTCGCCAGGTTACTTTAGTTGTAGGAGACTCTTTAGACCTTGAATTCCCAAACAAAAGGGCGGTTTCCCCCGTCTGGTTATCCGATCCTTTATCAATTCAACCCGGTAGAGGTAGAATGTCTCGTGATTTTTTTCTCTTATAGCCCGCGATTGGTTATCCACGTGCAGAGTCATGCACATTGCGAAAAATGCGGTTCTGCCCAACGCCGATAGGAAAAAATGACCTTGGTTCAAAATGCCGAATCCGCAGCCTCTCTCAACCTGCCCCCTCTGGACATCATTTTCGGCAAAACAGCCGCGATGCAAGCTGTCCGAAACAAGCTTGAGCGAGTGGCGGAGACTGACGTCCCTGTTCTGATCCAGGGCGAGAGCGGCACGGGTAAAGAGCTATGTGTGCGTCTCTTACACACTTTCTCGATGCACGCACATGGCTCCCTGGTTAAGGTGAGCTGTCCGGCCATCCCCCATACTTTGCTTGAAACAGAGCTGTTCGGCTATGAAAAAGGGGCCTTCACAGGCGCCATGTCGACCAAGCTTGGGCGCGTCGAGCAGTCTCACAACGGCACCCTTTTCCTCGATGAGGTCGGCAGCCTGGATCTCGCCGTTCAGTCGAAGCTGCTGCAGGTGTTGCAGGACGGTACCTTCGTCAGGGTGGGAGGCCATGAACCCCGCTCCATCTCCACCCGGCTGGTCTCAGCCTCCAACAGCGATCTCCGTAATCAGGTCGAGGACGGCACATTCCGCCTCGATTTTCTCTTTCGCATTAACGCAGTGACCATCAACCTGCCCCCGTTGCGCCAGCGCATTGCAGACCTTCCCATCCTGATCGACTACTTCATCGATCACTATGCAAAGGTCTTCCATACAACACCCGAACTGCTCTCAAGGAGCGCGGTTCGTTTGATGCAGAATTACCACTGGCCGGGAAACATTCGCCAGCTGGAAAACCTCATCCGGAGTTACGTACTGATCGGAAGCGAAGAGGCATTAGTCGCCGAGCTCATGCCCGAGACGCCGCGCGGCATCGTGACCGAGATCGACCTCAGCGAGCCTGTATCGCTCAAGAACATTACGAAGAAAGCCACTCAGGACCTCGAACGTCAGATCATCCTGAAGGTTCTCCAGGAAAACAGCTGGAACCGTCAAAAGACGGCGAAATGGCTTCAGATCAGCTACCGGTCGCTGCTCTATAAACTGAGCGAGGTCGGTATGCCTGAGGTGCCACCGCGGCCCCTGCGCATTCCTCATCTGGTGAAGAAGGAGGAGCGAGGTCTGAAAACGGCCTTGTCTTCCCGCACCCGAATCTACTGATTTTGTCCGTGCAAGGTCGCATTCGCGGCCTGATTCGGCTGAGATTTACTGCGCCCCTTGCCGACGCAAGATGGTCTTTACTGTCTCAAACATAATCAGCAGATCGAGCCCCAGAGTCATGTGCTTGATGTAGTACAGGTCGAACTCGAGCTTTTCTCGAGCCTCTGCCAGCGTCGATCCATATCCATAACGAACCTGCGCCCATCCGGTAAGCCCCGGGCGAATCATGTGGCGGAGGTTGAAATATGGAATCTGTTCCGTAAGCCAGGGCACAAACTCCGGCCGCTCCGGACGCGGGCCAACAAAGCCCATATCACCGCGCAGAACATTCCACAGCTGAGGCACCTCATCGAGCCGGGTCTTGCGCATGAATCTGCCGACGGGCGTCACTCGGGGATCGTCCTTGGTGGCCCACTTGGCGCCGGCAACTTCCGCATCGGTACGCATCGTACGAAATTTGTAGACGCTGAAATTTCTTCCGCCGAGACCGACGCGAGTCTGCGTGAAGAAGATCGGACCAGGAGAAGACAGCCGCACTAACAACACAACGAATGGGAAAAATGGGAGAAACAGCAACAGCCCAACCGCGGCGGTCAGCGTCGATACGATTCGCCGGGTAATCTGCTGCGAGGGTTTTACCCGGAACCCTTCGCTATAGATAAAGCTGCTCGGGTGCAGTCCATCCAGATGCAGTTTGCCGGTCAACCTCTCCAGCAGGCTCCCCGCATCCTCGATGATCACTCCATTGAACCGGAGCCTCAGCAGTTCATTGACGGGAAACTCGCCGCGGCGGTCTTCGAGCGCGACGATAACCCGATCGACTCGTGGCTTCGGGCCAGAAAATCCTTCGAGCGCGGCATTGAACGCTTCTTTACGCTCTCGTTTGTCGATCAGCACCCCATCCCAGCCGACCACCTTCATTCCGGCATCCTTGCGCGCCTGCAGAAGCTGAACGATCGTCTGGGCACGTTCGCCGGCACCCAGAACATAGACCCGTTCTCGAAACATCTCCCTGCCGATAATCCATTCGTATGCGCTTCTCCACGCCACGAGCGCCGCTGTAAGAAAGATCAGCCCAAGCATCAGGACGTAATGAGCGATGTCGGCACCGGGAAACAGATAAATGATGGCGGAGAGGAGAAAGGAGAGAAATCCGAGGACCAGCAACAGGCGAAAGTAGATCTCCCAGCGCGCCGAGATGCGTTGCGGCTCGTACAGATCGAAGTAATAGGAACAGAGCAGTGTCAGGATTGTCAGCCCGAGAATCTTCAGGCCGCCGTACTCATAATTCAGAACGAGGTACGCATCCGGCCCCAGCAGCAACACCGTCGCCAACAGGAAGCTTCCGCATACAATCAGCGCTTCACAAAGAAGGAGAACAATGGTACGGGTGGGGTAATACACGTTGAAAAGCCGGATCATCGTTCCAGTCGCTCCGTATTACTGCTTGGTGCTGTCGTAGCCGTAATAGTTGCCGACCTGCGGCATCTCCGTGACGGCGTTTAGCACGAAGCCGAGAATATTTGAGGCCTTCAGTTCGCTCTGTGCCCGTTGAGCGACCGAAAACTTCGTTATTCCTCCACGTGCAACCAGAAGAACGCCGTCGCATGAGCGTGCGAGGTTCACGGCATCGGAAACGGGCAGCACCGGCGAAGAATCCACAATAATCCAGTCGAAGTACGGAGCCGCCTGCCGGATCAACTCGCCAAATCGCGGGCTGCCTGAGAGATCGGCTGCTTTGTCTCCACCATTGCCTCCGGCGATGAAGGTCAGGTTCGGCAAAATCGGCGTTGCTCCAGGGGTCGGGGTCTGCAAAGGCTCAGGCCGTTGCATGACCTCCACGACGCTTGCCTTTCCCGCGAGGTAGTCGGCAAGCCCCGGATGCGATTCGCACCCCAGTATCTGGTGCAGCGTATACCTTCGCATGTCTCCGTCGATCAAGAGCACCTTGCTGTTCTTATGGCGCGCGAGACTGAGCGCGAGATTGGTCGAGACGAAGCTTTTGCCTTCCTGCGGCAAGCCGCTGCTGACCAGGATCGTCTTTAAGGGGTTGATATCGCGAAGTTCAAATATCCGCGACCGCAGGCTGCGAAACTGCTCGACGGCCGGTCCGCGTTCGAGCAACGCGGGCAGTTGAGCGAGAGAAAGTGCCCAGGGACGAAGCGGAATTCTGCTCAGGTCCAGCGACCCGGTTCCCGATAGCTCCGGCGGATAGGGCGCCGGGGCGCTTGGCATATCGTGGAAACCCGATACGGGTAGCAGCATGTCGTCCGGTTCGGCCAATGCTGCTGCAGCACCCAGCACACCTGCAGGGCTCGGCTGCTCTGGAACCCGCAGCTCTGGCTCACGCCGGTCTAATTTGCGTTCGGATTCTGCTTTCTGAAGTGCTTCGTAAATTCGGCTCATCGATCTCGCCTTCCCTGAGTCTCTCTATTGAACGTTGCCAAAAAATCGTCTTCTGAGGCTGACCGCAACTGCGGCCCTCCGTTGCCAAGCGCCGCTGAAGAAAGCATGAATGGCTGCATCTCTAGTTCAAGGTCGGTTGAAACGCTCTCCACAATCGACGGCGTCACCTGCCGCACCTGTTCCACAAATGCCAGGATCAGCGAGTGCTCGCACACGAGATTGATAAGGCGGGGAATCCCGCGGCTGTAGCGATGAATCAACTCGAGCGCCTCGTCAGAGAATAGTGGCCAGCTTGCTCCTGCAATCCTCAGGCGCTCGGCGACGTAAGCATGGGTCTGGTTCTCGGTCAGCGCCTGGGTTCGGCACCAGAGCGAGACGCGCTGGCGCAGTTGCCGAACGCTCGGGTGGCGCAGCTTCTCTTCCAACTCCGGCTGACCTGACAGCACGATCTGCAAAAGCTTCTCGGAAGAGGTCTCAAGGTTAGTTAACAACCGAATCTCCTCGAGCAGATCCCATGACAGATTCTGCGCTTCGTCCACGACGACCACGCAGGTCTCTTCCATCCGAAACCGTTCGATCAACCAGCGATTCAACTGCAGCAGCATTCCCGATTTCGTTCGCGCCTGAGGGACAATTCCGAAGTCCGTCAACACAAACTCGAGGAAGTCCAGCACATCGAGACGGGGGTTGAAGACAAATGCCGTCGAAACCCTCCGTCCGCTGAACGAGCTCAAGGCCCTGCGCAGCAGCGTTGTCTTCCCCGTTCCTACTTCGCCGGTCAATACGGTGAATCCTTTGCGCGCCGAGATTCCATACTCCAGGCACGCCAGCGCCTCCCGTGTGTGCGGCATCATGTAGAGGAACCGAGGATCGGGACTGGTTCCGAACGGGCTGCTTTGCAATTTGAAAAAGCTGTTGTACATCCTTAACCACCCGCATTCATCAGCGGCTTACTGTCCGCGGTAAGATTTGGAGTTTTGCGACCGAACCATTTCCTCTTTGGCTTGATCACCTCTTTATCGCCGGTAAAGGCAATGATGCCCAGTGTGGGTAACTTGGTAAACGACCAGATATCGCGTTCTGTCCGAAGCGCTGTGTCCATGTATTCCAACAACGCTACGATGAGTAATCCCAGGCCTAACCCCGCGGCCAGACCTCCGCCCACAAAAACCTGCCGTTTCGGAGACGATGGAGCCTCGGGGAGATTCGGCTCGTCCATCACGCGGAACTGTTCTCCCTGCTGCCGCTTTTCGAGATCGACCGCCATCTTCGAGTCTTCCATCTTCTTCAACAGACTTTGGTAAAACTCCTGTGCCGTTGTGTTGTCGCGAGTGATGGATTTGTACTCTTCCTCAACCTCGGGACTGGAGGCGACACGCTCCTGATACAAGTGGAGCTGTGCCTGAATCGCGGCCTGATCTTTTTTCTTCATAGCGATCTCTTGATCCATAGCCTTAAGCTGGAGCCGGAATTGCTGCATGCTTACCGAATCCGTAGACTTGGCCGTCGTCGACAGCGGTGTCGTGGGAGCAGGCGCAGGAGCGTCTTTAATCTTCTGTCTTACTTCTGCAATCTTTCTCCGGACGGAGACCACGTCGGGATAATCGTCCGTATAGCGGGAGGTTAAATCAGACTCTTGCGACAGCAGGCTCTGCAGTTCTGTCTGCAACGCCGACTGTCCCATTCCCCCATGCTCCGACGTCGGCGATGCCAGATTCTGCTGTTGAATCGTCATCATCGACTCAGCATAGGCCCTGTTCTGCTCCATACGGTTAATCGACTGTGTCGCGGCATCCAGCTGAGTATTCAGCGTTGTCAACATATTGATATTGGTTGATTCCGCGCCCGGCAATTTGCCGATGTAAGTCTCCTGAAATTTTTTCAGCCTTGCGTCCTGTTCGTCGAGCTTAGACTTGGCGTCGGCCAACTGAGCCGCCAGAAATTCAGTCGTTCCCGCCGCCGAAGCGGCGCGATCGTTTAGATTCTCACTGACAAAGAGCGATTGGATCTCACCGCACACCAACTGTGCCGTACGTGCGTCGTTCGCCTTGAACGAGATGTAAAAACCGGGCAGTCCGTTCGTCCGCGCGATCTCCGATTGAACCGGCGTGATTCCGATATTCTTCCGCGTCAAATCGATGCGATCGTCCATTGACAGTTTTCCACCTGCGAACAGATTGAAACGCTCGATGATCGGCTGAAGCCGCGACCGGCTCAGAATCTGTTCCTTCATCGTGGCCAGCCGCCCGTTGAGGTCTTCCGTTACCACAGCCTTGACGTAGGACTCCGGAACCTTCTGCTGCTCTACAAGAACCAATGTCTGAGAGATGTACTGCGGTTGCACCAGATAGGTGAGACCATAACCAATGAAGGGGAAGACGATGGCAGGAAGCGCGATAATCCACCATCTGCGCTTCAAAATAGTACCGTAATCCTGCAGCGTTAATGCACGATGACCTAACATGGTGACTCCTTAAAATTGACCCAAACGGGTGGAGCGGGGTGTGAAGGTGACCCCGATACCGACTGACTGGGAGTTTCCGATGAAGGCGTTTCCCGTCTGCACAGAATTGGCGCTTGATTGATGTTGAACCGAGTAGCTTGCATACCCCGACCAGTGGGGGCCGAAACCCCGGGTCAACTGGACGCCGCCAAAAACAGTTTCGAAGACTTGGTTGACCTCAACAGGGGACCCAACAACCAAAAATTCTTCCAGGCTCGCGGAATGAGCATATCCCACATCGGCCGATGCAACCCATTTGCGGCCGTACGTGTGCCCGACCGAGGCAAAAACGCTGTCTGATATCGCTCCCCCAAGAACCCCGGAACCGGCGTTGACCCCACGGCTGTAACCCAGCGATGCGTTGGTGAGCTTGTGGGTGTAGCCAAGGCTGGCTGAAGCTGCAGTAGAAAGTCTCGTAGGTATCAGCGCGCTATCCGAACTCGAGATCCAGACCGGACCAGCCGAAGCACTCATACTGAGGCTATGGCTAAGCAGCCGCTGGTAGGAGACGCTGATGGATTTCGTTTGAAAATCCGGATAACCCACCGAAAGCCCGGCATCGCCGTAGCCGTATGTACTGTAGGCTGCGCCCACACTCGCAGAGCTTCGCGCATCGAGCCGTTGGTTGACGGCAACCGTGCCCGTCTCGCCGTTACTGTCCAATCCCGCATTGTCGTCCATGAAGTGGATGGTCGACCAGGAACCCGACCCGCTGATCGAGGTACGCGGGCCAATCTGCCTCTCTGCGCTGCCACTTAATTGATTAACGAATCGGTCGCCGGAGTACGTCAACACTCCCCCGGCCGGCCCCTGGGCCGGTCCTTGAACAGGAAGAGCTCCAAGATCGCCAACACCGGGAATCCCCGAAAGACCCGTTGTTGGCGACTGGGGTAGGAAGCTGAAGGAATCAGAGATATTGAAGGCCCAATGCCTTGTGATTAAGCCCTGGGTCACTGCAACATTCCAGTACGTGTAGGTTCCCTGTCCCTGATTGGGCAAGAGCACACCACCTGCCAGAACCATGCTGAACGGCTTGGTCTCACTCTTGGACGTAAAAGCGGCATCCCCCGACAAGTTTGTCGAGGAGGTGGTTTCGCCGGAACCGTAGAACCCGAATTGGACGATCTCCGATCCAGTCATAGCATAGTGAAGTGTTCCGTCGAGTGGAAAACCACTGGAGTTCGCACCCGTAGAGCTGATGGTGGTGTTAGGAACCGCCTGACCATACAAAAGAGAACCTACCGACAAAAGGAGCGCCGACACGCCTACCCAGATCTTCATAACATCCTTCATGGAACAACAATTGTGTCTCCAGGAAGAAGCGTGATCCCCTGGTTTTCGCCTTTCAGCGCCTGCTTATAGTTGAATGGAAACTTCTGCTCTTTTCCGTCCACGGTGCGCAAAATGTATATCTTCTTTGCATTAGCAAACTGATTCAGGCCGCCGGCAGTGACGATCGCCTGCAGAACAGTCATTCCGGGTGTCATCTGAATCGGCCCGACATGTCCCAGTTCGCCCACAGTAAAGATGCGTTGGCTGTTCACGCCAAGGACGGTCACCGTGACGACAGGGTCTTGAATGTATTTCTTCAGCTGCTGACTGATGTCTGCCGACAAAGCCATCGGAGTCCGGCCAGCGGCGCGCAGGTCTCCAATCAATATCATCGAAATCATGCCGTCAGGTCGCACCGGAACTGTCCCTGAAAGTTGCTGCTCGTGCCATACCGTTATCTGCAGGGAATCATCGGCTCCGATAACGTACCGTTCAGGGTCGATAGGGCCGCCAGTGTTGGATGATGTGGACCCGGCAGCCGCCCCGGAGGGTACCGTCGCGGGCGGTTGCTTTGGAGCAGCGGGGGTGGTCGGCGAACTTGCCGACGGAGTAGATCCCGCCGTCGACGGGGCCGCCGAGGAGGTCGGCGTCTGAGTCGGTGGTTGGGCTGGGGGCTTGGCTTCCTGTGCGAAACTCGTGGCTGAGATCGCCGCCAGCGCTATGGTTGTTTTGAAGCAAAACCACTTCATGAAAGTGCTCCCTGGTGTCCCCGGATTCATCGGGCTCGTTCGTGACACACTTGTACATCGTTCCTACGACGTTCTTTGCGTCCGCGGCGTTGCCGGGAGCACATGGACGGAACGACTTTCTTTTCCGTCCCAATCTCCGCCAGCTATAGTCTACCGATAAGATGCTCATCGACCGTAAATCCGTGAACCTGGGCGGATATGGCCAGTCACCCTATCAAAATGGCATGATTGCCGATAGAATACGTTAAGCAATCTAGATACCAAACCCAGCAAGTGGCGGAATATTGCAAGAATTCTGCAATTTCTCTGACCGGATGGTCGCTCTCATGAGTTCAATAGGAAGCCTCGACGAGACTCCCGCAAGCACCTCTTGGATAGATCCCATCACGTATGCATATGCAGACTATCAGCATGACTGTGAAATATTTTTCCCTCATGGGGGAATCTTGCATACCACTTTCGTTCGCCGATGACCCGCGCGAATAGAGAAACGCCAGGCCCTCTTAAGAGGTACGCTAATTGCTTACACGCTGTCTCTGAAGTATAACGTCATACGGTAGCCATTGGAACGCTTTTAAAGAATATGCCTTATACCCCGGAACTCGTCCCCACGGAAGCCCTCGGGATTCCTCACGCCAAAGAATCCAGGGGTTACCGGCAGTGGTTGCCCTATGCGATCCTGGGCGTTCTTCTGGCCGTTCTCTATCATCGAGTCGCCGTGAAGTTGGTGTACGACTGGTACACCCTTACCGACTACTCTCATGGCTTCCTGGTTCCTCTGTTTTCTGTATTCCTCATCTGGGAAAAACGAAAGGTGCTCAGCAATATTCCGGTTAAGCAGACCTGGGCCGGAGTGCCTCTCATCGTATTTTCTCTTGTCGTCCTGATTCTTGGGACCTACGGTGTGGAACTCTTTACCACCCGTATCTCCTTTGTTATGTTGCTCGCCGGAATCGTCTGGACTCTTCTCGGTATGGCAATGCTGCGGGCGGTCGCATTTCCGATCATGGTACTTATTCTGGCCATTCCCATTCCCGCGATTGTCTTCAATCAGATCACCTTCCCGCTGCAGCTTCTGGCTTCGAGGATCGCCAGCGAGATCCTGCCTGTATTTCACGTCCCAACTTTGCAGGAAGGAAACATCATCGAACTGCCGGCCATGAAGCTGGAAGTTGCCGAGGCCTGCAGCGGAATCCGTTCTTTGATGAGTCTGTTTACTCTCGCCGTTTTTTACGGCTATTTCCTCGAGCGCACGACCACGCGCCGCGTGATCCTCGCCCTCGCCAGTATTCCCATTGCCGTAACCGCCAACGTCGCCCGAATCGTTGGGACTGGCTTATGCGTGCAGTACTGGGACCCGGATAAAGCCCTTGGCTTCTTTCACGAATTTTCTGGTTGGGTCATCTTTGTAGTGTCCCTTGGCTGCCTCTATCTCGTGCACCGTGCTATGCGGCTTATTCCATCCGCAGAGGCTAAAACGTCATGAAGTCTTTCCGGTTCTGGGTCGTCATCGTTCTGCTTGTCTCCACTATCGCGGTTCTGGAAAGCCGTGGAGACGTGGATCTCGTTCCCCCCAGCGTGCCCCTCAGTCTCATGCCCCGGAATTTCGGCCCATGGGTGGCACAGGACATTCCCCTCACCGACGACACGCTGGAGGTGCTTGGTAAGGGAGATTTCCTCAACCGGATCTATACGGCCGAGCCAACGAACGGAAGGACCACAGTTCCGCCAGTCAGCCTCTTCATCGGTTATTTCCCCACGCAGCGCACCGGTCAGACGATGCACTCGCCTCTGAACTGTCTGCCCGGAGCCGGTTGGACCTTCGACTCGAAGCAGTATGTCGACATTCAGGACATCAACGGAAAAACCTACCATGTCGGCGAGTATGTCATCACCAACGGCGACATAAAACAGTTTGTCATCTACTGGTATCAGGCACATGGCCGGAGCATCCCCAACGAATTCGCCGCCAAAGGCCACATGGTACTGGACGCCATCCGTACGAACCGGACCGATGGCGCTCTGGTTCGCGTCATTACGACGGTGATGCCGTCGGAATCCTTACAGACAGCGCGAGATCGCGCAATTCGGTTTACCCAGCAGATGGCGCCCAATCTGCCAAGATTCGTTCCAGACTAACCATGGGTTCGAGATTGTCTGCTTCAGTCAAAATCGAGCTCGTACGAACATAATTTGAGGAAATGGCAATGAGAATGTTACTAACCCGGGCCCATATTCGAGTTTCAGCCATCTTGACCGTATCGCTAGCACTTGGGCTCACCATGGGGTGCCATCGCGACCCCAATAAGCAGAAACAGCGCTATCTGGAGAGCGGTAAACGCTACGCCGATCAAGGCAAATACAAAGAGGCGACCCTTCAGTTCACCAACGCCCTGAAGGTCGACCGAAACTTCGCCGAGGCACACTATCAACTCTCCAAGGTCCTGTTTAAGCAGGGCTCGATCATGCCCGCCTACGGCGAGCTGCGACGGACCGTCGATCTTCAGCCGAATAACATTCCGGCGCGCGTCGACCTTGGAAACCTTCTCGTCGCGGGCAAACAAGCGGACCGCGCCGCTGAGCAGGCAAATGCAATCCTGGCCCTCGATCCCAACAACGCGGACGCGTACGCGATACTCTCCAGCGTTGCCTACGTGAAGGGGGACCGTGCCGAAGCTCTGGCAAAGATACAGAAAGCCCTGGCAATCGATCCCAACCGAGCCAACTTTCATGCCTCCCTCGGCCTGCTTCAGGGTAGTGACCCTGTCAATCCAACCTCAGGCGAAGAACAGCTTCGCAAAGCAGTGTCGCTTGACGGCAAAAACGTGACAACGCATCTTCTGCTGGCTTCCATCCTTCAGAAGAAAGGTGACCTCGCGGGTGCGGAAGAGCAAGTGAAGGCAGCCATCGCCGCCGATCCGAAGAATGTGACGGCCCGCGCCAGCCTTGCGGATCTTTACATGAAGCAGAACGACAACGCCAAGGCGGAGCAGGTCTTGCGTCAGGCAAGCGAGGATCTTTCCGACTCCGAGAGCGGCGCGGGCATGCTTGCCACCTACTATGTTCATACCAACCAGATTGTCCCTGGTGTGGCCGCCTACGCTGACCTCGTCGCCAAACACCCGAAGAGCACGCCGCTCAAGGTCGCGTATCTGCGTCTCTTAATTCTCAACAGAGACCTTCCCAAAGCCAGGACCGTCGGAGCCGAACTTTTCAAGACAGATCCCAACGTGCCCGAGGTCGCAGTTCTCGATGGCATGATTCTGTTGAATGACGGCAAGATCAATGATGCGTTCAATGAGCTTCAGAAAGCAGCCAAGGCCAACCCCGACAGCCTTGTCGTCAAACTCTGGCTGGGCCGGGCAGCGCGCGCCAAAGGCGACCTGTCCCTTGCTCAGCAAAGCTTCCAGGATGCCCTCAAGATCAACCCAAAGAGCCTCGAGGCGCAAGCCAATCTGGCCGAGATTTCAATGGCGAACCGCGATTTTACCGGCCTTAAACAGATAGCGGAATCCGCCATGAAGACCAATCCGCAACTCTCCGCCCCTTATGTTTGGCGTGGAGTTGCCGAAGCCAGCCAGAAATCCTACGAAATGGCGGATGCCGACTTCCGCCAGGCCATCAAACTGAATCCCAACGACTCTGAAGCCTACCTGGAACAGGCTAAACTACGGATCGTTCAGCAGAAGATTCCCGAGGCCAGAACCCTCCTCCAACGAACGCTCGATCTTAATCCAAATTCTTCCCTGGCCCTGCGACTCATGGCGGCCACGTATTTGTACGAGAAGCAGCCCGCCAAGGCGATCAGCTTGGTGCAGCAGCAGATCGCCAAGTCTCCTCAAAACTCCGACATGTATGCCCTGCTTGCCGATCTCCAATTGGGCTCGGGAGACGCGAAAAGTGCCCTCGATTCTGCCCAGAAGGCAATGCAGATTGACCCGTCCAACAGTGTAGCGGCCATTGCCTACTCCCGGGCCGAAGTAAGCGCCGGAGATACGGGTAAAGCAATCGCGAAGTGGCAACAATGGACAAAAGACCATCCCACGGATGCGCGTGCTTTCACTCTCCTCGGCTCTCTCCAGGATTCGCAGGGTGACCGGGCAGGAGCCATGGACAGCTACAAAAAGGCCCTCGCCATCCAGCCCGAACAGCCGATTGCGGCCAACAACCTTGCCTTCCTCATGGTCAACAGCGGACAGAACCTCGACGTCGCCCTCTCTCTCGCCCAGGTTGCCCGTCGTGCCATGCCCACCTCGCCCAACACGGCAGACACGCTCGCGTGGATTTATTACCAGAAGGGGAACTACGCCTCTGCACGAGATCTGCTGGAGGACGCCACCAAGGCCGATCCCAACAGCGCTTCCATCCACTACCACCTGGGGATGACCTACGCCAAGCTGTCCAACAGCACGGATGCCATCACACATCTCAAAAAGGCTGCGGCTCTGGCGCCAAACACCCAAACGGCCAAGGATGCTGACAAGGAGCTCGCGCTTCTCGGATGATGCAACGCAACACGGGTGCGGCCCGCTGTGTCGAGGAAACTACGTTTTGGCAGGATGGGATAACAGACTCTCGTAGGCTTGTGCCGTCTTTTTCGCAATGAGAGACCACGACTGCTCGCCGAAGTTCATCTTTTGCACACTCTCGGCGAGCTGCTCCCGCAGCGCTGGGTCCTCAGTGAGCTTGATCAGGGCACCGGCAAGCTCATGAGAGTCCTGTGGATCAACCAGCAGCGCGTTCTCTCCGTTGGTCAGCAGCTCCCGAAACACAGGCAGATCGCTCGCAACAATGGCTTTGCCCAATGCCAACCCCGTCGCAAGCGCTCCGCTGGTAGTAATCGCCCGGTAGGGATAAACGACAACACCCGCAGCCCTGTAGAGGGTTACTAGTTCTTCCGTCGAGATGAAGCGGAAATGCAACTTCACCCGCTTCAAGCCCAACTGCGTCACCAATCCGCGAATCTGATCGAGTAACTCCGGCGCACCGGTACCGGCAATTACGAGGCAGGCAACTTCGTTCTTCGCCTCCACTTCCTGCCAGGCCTGCAGCAGCAGATCAATCCCTTTGTAAGGGAAGATAATTCCCTGCCATAAAACCAGCCCCCCCCCCGGCTCAATGTCGAAACTCTGCAAAGTGTGCTGCAAGCCGCTAGCCGGAAGATCATAAAAAAAAGGCCCGTGGGGGATCACTGATATCTTTTCCCCTGGTACGGCGAACTCAGTCTCAAGCCTCATCTTGATGTGACTGGAGTGACAGATAATTCCGTCGACTGCGCGGTAAAGCTGATCGAACGTTTTTCGATGAGCGTCGCCCGTATCGTGAGGAAGCAGGTCGTGAACTGTCAGCATGATCTTCGACCCACGTTTGCGACAGAATCCGATGAACCAAAAATCAAGTGGTAGCTGCCACTTCAACATCGGAAGATATTGAACATGGACTACGTCGGGGTGCGAAACCATGAAGCGCACCGTTAATGCGGATAGATTCAGGATCGCCTCAAGCGATTTCAGCACCCTGCGCGGAAGCTTTGGCAGGCGATACTTACCGACGACATCCATCAAACCCGGGTCAACCTCGATGCCGCGACCTGTGAAGCAGGTCGGGTCGAGATAATAGGAAATAGATCCCACGGTCAAATTGACATGCTCATTTAGCAGAGCTCTCGAAAGATACGCCGTGTAATACGGCACGGTTGCCCACAGATCCATCATGAAGACAGTGGGCCGCGGGGAGCCTGAACTCATCTCGAATTTCCTTGGCACGGAGTTGTATCGGCCTCGCCGCGACTGATGTTGCTCCCAAGAAGACCGTCATACACACGCGTAATCCGTCTCATCATAGCGTCGATCGTGAATCTCTTCTCAACGCGCTTTCTCCCGGCGCTGCCCATCTCCCGTGCCTTCGTCGGGTCAGCGAGCAACCGGGAGATGGCAAGCGCGAGGGCTGCGGCATCTTCCGGCGCAACGATCAGCCCACTTACGCCATCCTCTACGGCTTCGGCATTGCCGCCAACGTTCGTTGCTATGACCGGAAGAGAAGCGGCCATGGCTTCGATAATGGCATTCGAGAAACCTTCGCTGCGAGAGGGAAGAACAAAGATATCCGTAGCGAACAGAAACTCCTGCGGATTCGCAACGCCTGCGACAAACTGCAAATGGTTCTCGAGCTTGAGTTCTCGGACAAGCGTCTCGAGTTCCTTGAAATAATCCTGCTCCAATACCTCGCCGGCAATACGGAATGAGACCTCCGGATAGTCCCGCAAAACCGTTGCAGCAGCTCGTATGAAGACATCGTGCCCCTTCACCCGGCGAATATTTCCTACAGTCCCAACCGTCATGCTTCCCGCAACCTTCGCAGGCCGGCTGGTTGTCTTCCAGTGAGAGATATCCAGGCCGTTATAAACAGTCTGGACGCGGGCCGGAGCGATGCCATCGATTTCAATGCCATGTTGACGGACTTGTTCTGAGACCGCAAAAACGATGTCCGGCATACCCGAGAGAAGACGATAAGCAACATCATGCTTGCGGCCCCTCAAAATCCCCATATCTCTGCGGCTCCATATCAGTTTTGCACCGGACATCGTCTTGGTCACAAACCCGGCCCAGATATCTGAGCTCTCAAAAAACGTCTGTACGATCTGGATTCGCTCACGCTTAATGAACTGCCGCAGCGAAAAGGCAGCTCGAATTGCATCAAGATCATAGGTGCGCCGCAACGGAAGCAGGTAAACCGCACAAGGCGGCGATTTCAGGCCACTGCATTCAGGGTGTACCGAAAACGTCAGGATAGATGCGCGGTATCCGTATTTTGGCAGAAGGGACGCCAGCTTAAGAGCAATACGCTCTCCCCCGCCAAAGGTCTCAGAAAACTGGTCGACAACGAGTAAGACATGCGGCAATGCCGCATATTCCCTGTCGTCGTTATGATCCCCGCATACCCTCCTGATCGTAGTCATAGACGCACTTTCACTGCTCCAAATCGACCTTTTTCGGGTTCCACCGCAAACGAATTTAGCGGTACATCAGATAGGGATTGCTCGGCACACCCATCTCAACTGGCGCCACCGGTTCATTTACCGGCGACGCTTCCAGTTCCAACGCGCGAGCTGCACAGGCACAAAGCACAAACAGGAACCCGATAATCTCAGGGAAGTCCCATCGGTCGCCGAAGAAGTTGAGAATGATGCTGGAGATGACGGCAAGAAATAGCCCCAGGCCAAGCCCCTTATAGAGAGGGTCTGACGCGCTCCGGAACAGCTTGTAGCTGAGACTCAACATCTGCTGCAGCAGAACCGCAACCAGCAGCATTCCTATAATGCCTGTCTCGACCATCACTTTCACATACCAGTTATGCGTATCCATCAGATTACCGGCGTGCGTTCCATATCGATACGTATCATAACCCGTACCCAGAAGCGGGTTACTCATCATGCTTTCTTCTGCTTCCTCCCACAGCTTAACTCGAGTACCCGCTGACGCTTCGAGGTGGCCGTTCGAGTTTTCGGTCATATTGATACGCTCGGTCACAGCGACAGGAACAATGACCTGCCAAGTAAAGACAAACGCAAGCATCAGCAAGACCAACTTGCGGTCCTTAAGAATTCCCAAAACTAACGTAGCCGCGAGAACCGCAATGTAGGAAGCTCTTGAAAAGGTATACATCGTGGCAAACAACGTGGTCCCGATAAGCCCGTAAATGAGCCACTTCTGCTTTTTCTTTTTGACAAACTGCGCAAGACCCCAAAAGAACATGGCAAATTGGGCCAAAAACGCCGCCAGCCCATTTGGACCGGCCCAACCCATTGGCCCGGCATCGCGCTTGCTCTCGTCAAAATGAGCAACCGATCTCGACATGCTCTCGAGGATGGAGCTGCGATCGATGAGCAACACTGAAATCGCGATAAGGATGATGACAATTCGTATCGATTTCCGATCTCTGATCGCTAACCCTGCCGCGACAAATATCATGGGAATCAGAAGATAGTCTTTCCAGTCAATGAAGCTGGAATCGGATAGCCACAGAGGCGCCGGCGCGTTACCCAAAGCTGTGCCGTACCACATCGAAATATAGAGGTAGACAGCGGTTACCAGCCAGATAAGGTAAAGCTTCGTCTTAGGAAGAGTCTTGCCGGCAACCAAAGACCCGATGATGATTGCAAAGACAAGAATGGTAATAAGATTCCCGCCGAGCGGATAATCAAGAAAATGGTCCCGCATCGTCCGATAGGGAATAAACGGCATCAGATAATAAAAGCCCAACGTAGGACGCCACAGGGCGAGAACGCACATGACGCAGAATCCCAGGTAGGCAACTAGCGGAATGTAATGGCCCAGCCCGGTACCCAAACCCATAACCAACTCCTGACTCTTTGAAGCAACTAATTAAAGCTCAATCAGCGCCCTGGTTCAACGAACCCACAACTTTTCTCTTCTGGTAATAAAGTTATACAAAGCAAGCGCTGCAGCTGCATTCAATGTTACGAATGTGCTTGCAATTGCGACTGGCTTTACCCGCCGCATCGAAGCACTCACCAACCCAGCCGCTGCAAACGCATAGAAAATTATCTGCAACCAAAAGATGGCGCGATAGAACGGCCCTGCCGCAGCCCAGCAAGACAGAAGCATAACAACCATCAGTAGCGGAACGATCAGTCGAAGAATCTTATGACTCAAGAAACGAAACAGAAGCGGATTTTCAAAGGAAAGCAACCAAGGGGCAAGACGTAACAACTGGTAATTTCCAGTCAGAGTACGTACCTTCCGGCTGAATTCCTTGCCGGGCTCGCTGAAGAGGCGATCGCGTGCAACCGCCGTTGGTTGAAAAACGACACGCCGCCCCATCCGCACGACATTCATTGGCACATAAACATCGTCAAGAATTGTTCCAGCCGGAATTTCGCTGTAGAGTTCGCGCCGAATTGCATAGATAGCGCCTGTCACTCCTACAACGGAACCCGATGCCGATTCGAGCTTTCGCACTGCCTTCTCTATCTTCCAATAAATGCCTAAAGCATTCACATGAGATGCGCCCTCCGGCGCCTCCAGCAACAGCTCTCCACTCACAGCCCCGACATCTGGATCAGCAAAGCACGAAGTCAGTTCAGAGACGGCCTCAGGATCAATCGGCTGTCTCGCATCGAGGAAAACCAGGATATCCCCGGTTGCTCTTCGAACGGCTTCATTGAGTGCTACGGCTTTTCCTCTAGACTCGTCCAGAATCACCGAGACGACCCCCGCAGCTTCCAGTATCTCGTTCGTACGGTCCGTCGACCCATCCGAGGCGACAATAATCTGCATTCGATCCACGGGATAACTCAGCTGTCGAAGATTCTCAATTTTGGCAGGCAGATTGGCCTCTTCATTTCGTGCTGCAATCACAATGGATACAGAGGGAACGATCTCTTCCTTTCGAAAAGCACGCTTGTGGATGCGGAGCTCAAGCCACAACCACAGAAGATATCCCACGTACGCATAAGCGATGAGGGAGAAGCAAAGCCAGAAGAGAGCTATCATCACGGACACACCGGCCACAACCTATTGAAAATGCGTGGCATATGGCTGCCGTGATTCACCCGTCGATAACTCCTCACGTCCGCAGGAACCCGAACAAGGCCATCGAATCTGTAGCTTACGGTAATGCAAATCGCCAACATTTCCGAAGCTCCTCGTCTAGGCTCCCGCCGATACGCCACCCGGCCCAGTGGCACCTGTAAATCGGCGCCCGCTCTTATTATTGACGATACGCGGAGTCTGCGGCCGCACACAACACCGCTCCGTCACACCTTCGTGGGACTGTCCGCCTCACACGGCGTCGCCATTCTGTCTTCCCGCCGCCATACTCCGCGCCGATCTTTTGCCGTTTCTCAGATAGTCAATCAGAGCGGCTGGCAAAAAACTCCCCGCATAATAAGCCCATGTCCTGAGGCTAGATCCCTTGCTTTGCAAGCTTAGTCGCAAAGCCTGCCGACATTCCTTCATCTTGCCATTCGCAAAGAGAAAGGACCCCCTCAAAAAATACGCCTCCGCGAGCCTCCGGACGATGCTGTCACGCTGACCTGCTGTAAGATCCGGCAACTTCAGCGCTTTCTCGAAAAATATGACGCCGTACCTGGTTCTCAAATCGCTATCAGACGTCATATTAGCCGCGCCCTGACGCCGGTGAGTCAACGCATCCGGAACCAGCACAACCTTCCACTTCTGACATATGCGCAGCCAAAGATCAACATCTTCGTGAGAGCGCATGGACTCGTCAAACCTTCCTGCCTGCTCAAAACAAGTGCGACGCATCAGCACCGTCGACGGAAGGATGAAGCCGCTCAAAAGCAGCCGGTCGAAGACGTAACCGCTGGCTGCCAGGGGCCTGCTCGACAAAAACGACGGAATGACTGTGCCGTCGTCATAGACAACTCGCAGGTCGGTGTAGGCCAAACCTGCTTCGGGGTCTGCTTCCAGTAAAGGAACCTGTTCCGATAGTTTGGTGGGCTCCCACCAATCGTCCGCGTCGAGCAGAGCCACAAACTCTCCGGAGGAAGATTCGATGGCACGGTTGCGCGCAGCGGGTAATCCACGATTTGCCTGCCGAATATACTTAATGTCGTCCCCGTATTGGCGAATCACTTCGCTCGTATTGTCCGTTGAGCCATCATCCAATACGATGATCTCGAAATCGCGAAAAGTCTGGCTCATCGCGCTTTCAATTGCCTGCCCGAGATAATGCGCACAGTTGTAAGTGGGGATGATTACAGAGACTTTGGGCATTACCTGATATCCTACGACGGCGAATCAACGACTACCAGCGTTATCGCCCCCACATTTCAGAACGCTGGTATGATCGTCTTATCTACGCACCCTCTTAACCGTGCCCAGCACTAAACGATTTGCATTCAATGTGATTATGAACTGGATTGCCATGGCGGTCGGCATGGTGATCCCTTTTTTCCTCACCCCAATCGTCGTCCGAACGCTTGGCGCGACGGCATACGGAGTCTGGATACTCGCCGTCTCCACCGTCGCCTATCTGAATCTTCTCGATCTGGGACTCCGCAACGCAGTCATACGCTTCGTCTCAAAAGCCGACGCCCAGGGCAAGATCGACGACGCCGGCGTCGCAATTGCCGCAGCTCTATGGTTTCGCCTGCTGATCGCGGGTGGGGTCGCCATTTTCAGCATCGCGCTGGCTGTATTCTTTCCGCACATCTTCAATATTCCTCCCGATCTCAAGCATGCTGCTCAAATCACGGTGCTCCTCTGCGCATTGGGAGTTGCCGTTACGTTAGTGTCCGGTGTGTTCGGTGCCGTACTCGCCGCGATCAACCGCTATGACCTCCTCAGTTTGATCGCAACACTTCAGGTTATGGCGAGAGCAATTGGTGTCATTTTGATTCTCCGCCACGGCGGAGGCCTCATCGCCCTCGCGTACTGGGAACTCGCCGTAATACTCACCTCCGGGCTCGCAATTTGCACTGCGGCTTTGAAGACGTTTCCACCCTGTAGGGTTCGGCTGGAACGTCCGCATCTCGCAACAATCAAAATGATCTGGTCCTACAGCTTCGCGATGTTCCTCATCATGATTTCGTCGCAGATCATCTTTAGCACGGACAACCTGGTCGTCGGAACGTTCCTCTCTGTCGGCCTTGTTGCCTACTACTCCATCGGTGGGAGTTTGATGCTGTACTCCAGCCAGGTAGTAGGAGCTCTATCAACAACTTTTATCCCCCTCGCCAGCGGTCTGGAGGCGTCCGGCAAAACCGCGGAGCTGCAAAAACTTCTTCTTCGCGGAACCCAGGGCACGCTGGCCTTGGTGCTGCCGATCGGACTAACTCTGCTGATACGCGGAAAGACATTTATCGGTCTTTGGATGGGAAAACAATTCAGCGAGATCTCAGGAACTGTCCTTCAGATCCTGTTGATTACCCTTTTCTTCATGATCGCCAATAACACTGCCAGCAACATCATGTTTGGCACCAGCAATCAGAAAGCCGTGGCGAAATGGTCGGTCATTGAAGCCATTGCGAATTTCACCGTCAGTATCGTGCTGGTCAAAACCATCGGTATCTACGGGGTTGCGTGGGGAACCTCAATCACAATGTCGATCGTTCACTTGATCTTCTGGCCCCGCTACGTTCAGAAGACCTTAGGAGTCCCCGTTCGAACATACATCTGGGATGGCTGGGTCAAAATTACTCTGCTCTCCATACCCTTTGCCATCGCCACTGTCTTCGTCGAAAAGCACTGGCTCGCGAGATCTCTTCCGGTCTTCGCCCTCCAGGTTCTCACCACGTTGCCGGTTTATATCGTGTTCGCGGGTATGTTCTTCCGCAATGATGCGTTGAATCTCTTGCGTAGATGGCGAATGTCCAGAGTGGAAAACGCGCAAACCATCCTTTAGGTGGGCAACACCAACGTTCGGACCAGATGCAATGTCAGAACCCATGGGCAAGATGCAATCGGATTGCTATAGCTTTCGCAGCGGCCCGAATCAAATGAGCCAGACGTTTCATCAACGCAAGACACCCATCCGCGAGTTGGCGAATCCAGCCGAGAAATCGCAACCAGAGGCCTGCATCCAGCTCGTTTCTCCTTGACGATGTAGAGGCAGGCTTGTCATCCTTCGTGTGCTCGTAGGCGCCCAGGCTCGGCGGATTCGGCCGCTCAACTCCAACAATGTCCTTCGTCAGGTCTTTGATGGTGGCGCCTGCCCCAATCGCAGGGCTATCAAACGCGAGCCGGAAATCAATCGCATCCATCTCAGATTCATTCGATATTCGAAGCGGCGGCTCATTGAGAAAGCGCGGATCGGCACATAACTCCTTCTTGCTCGAAATGGCGAGACATCGATCGCGGAAGTTGTAATAGAGATTATTGCTTCGCACGGCCCAACCTAAATTTGGCGGAAAGATCGCAGGCAGATTGTTGCAGTCTGTCGCGGTCATTGCACAAAAAGTTGCAGACTTCCGATTGTCGTTGTATCCAACGTCCGAATAGCCTAGAAAAATATTGTTCTGCAGCGAGGTGTTGGCAGCGGAACAGTTATTGCTCCCCGAATCGCAGAAGTAGCCCACGGCAACGTCGCCGTAGCCAACCATCGTATTGTTTTGGACAGCGTAACTACCGTAAGCGTAGAAGCCAAGAACCAGGGGCCCTCCGCCCGCGCGGCAGAAATTAACCCCCGGCACGATAGCGCTGGCGGGTTCGTCGCCGATCGCCTGGCTTAATCGTTTGCAGTTGCCCAGGGCAACATTATTTTGAAACACGACACTCTGGGATGAGCCAAGCTTGAACTGGTTGCCAACATTGCCGTACGCCTGCGAGTTAGTGATCGTAAGGCTTTGCATGCCGGAGTGAAGAAGATCCAGGCCGTCCTGATAGTTATAACGCCAGATGTCGTGGTCGAAACTCCAGTTGCCGGTTGTACTTCCTGTACCGAACCCGTCACCGTAACCGCCCGTCTCCTGATCGCGGCACTCAATGTATGGGTAGTTGTGCACCTGTGGGTGCTCTTCAACGCAGCCGACAAACTCGGTGACAGAGTTGGTCAGGGTCAGTCCGCCAGCGACCGAGATGTTCGAGTAGTTATGCGGACCATCGTCCATGTCGAATCCGGCAAAGGGAACGCCTCTGATATGCAGGTAGTTGTAAACAACGCCCTGACCTGTAGGGCCGTTGATAGCTTCCGCAGCAAGGCCGTGGATAAACATGTCATTGAAGATCACATTGGACGTTAAGGCTGATTCGGTTAAACCCCCCTGCCCGTAGTTACTATTTCCAGGGCAGCGGTTGGTAAACGCACCACTGTAAGCGCAGGGCTGCACCTGGGTGACTTCAAGGCAAGAGACGTCGACAAACTGCGAATCTCTTACGTTGATGCCTACCTTGGATGCCCACGTCACCAGCAGCTTCGTCTTGGCCGAATCAGCGTGGCAACTGCCATAGTTCTCACCGAAAATGCGAGTGTGATGAGCCGCAGTGCCAGAGGGAATGCTTGGCATATAGCAGTCCGGGTTGCCGCAATTGACCGGCTGGAATCCGGTTTTGCCACCGAAGGCTGGGCTCAGCGCGTCCATGCCGATGTTGTAGCCGTTGGGACTCTGCCGCACGATGACCGTGTCGCCCGGACCGATCATCCACTGCTCGTGATTCTTAGTCACCTCGTCCGTCCATAGGTAGCGTATATTGCCCACCGCGCACGGTTGGTTAACCCCGCTGCCCGGATAATCGGCATCGTGCTTACCATCACACTGCCCTGACGGCGTCTGCGTCTTACTCACAAAAGGCGTTCCACCCTTGGGCCGCACATACCACGTCTGCATCGTCGGTGTAAGAGCGACGACGTTGAAGCTGAAGGTGTTGCCCGAATATTTCATAGAGGCATACTTGCCAGTTCCAGCCGCTCCGCAGGTCATCGTCACTGCGCCTGGAGCAACTGC
The DNA here is from genome assembly GCA_963746625.1 of uncultured Acidobacteriaceae bacterium. Classification (GTDB taxonomy): domain Bacteria; phylum Acidobacteriota; class Terriglobia; order Terriglobales; family Acidobacteriaceae; genus Edaphobacter. Next base: position 102,857 of record CAVVBT010000008.1, on the reverse strand, counting down.
CGTGGCCATGCCGTATCGATTGATGGTCGCGACGGAATTATTCGAGCTCGACCAGTTGCACGTCATCTGGAAGGGATTCGCGCTGCTGCCGTTGACGCCGGTGACGCCGGCGCCAATTGTCACGGTTGCGCCGACCACGACGTTCGGCGTCGGATAGGCTCCAGTCTGAATATCTCCGTAAATGCCGGCGTCAGGTGTCGTAAACACGACAAAAGGCGTATTAGCAGGCTGCGCAAGAAGCTGCCCGGTATCGAACTGCCCTCCCGCCGAAACCTTCACGATGCCGATCGCAGTCTGCGAACCGCTTGGAAACTGGGTCTTATTGTTGGGGTCGTACGTGTCTTTCCACGTAACCAAACCGGAGTTGGTCACACTCAATGCCGCGGTCGGAGTTTCCCACTTGGCTCCCCCGGCCGCTGTGCAATCATCCTTGGACCCATCCGAGTAGGCGCATACCACCTTGTACTGCACGCTGGTCCCAACCAGAATCACGGCGCCCTGCGGCGAAATCGCTACGGAGGATACCGTCTTCGAAAATCCCAACGTTCCGCTGAACAAAACCAACAACACCAAAAGACGTTGGAACATCTTCCCTCCGCTCGCGCGCCGATGAGAGCGTCCTGTCCGGCCAAGAAGATAATAAATGCTCAAATCCATCGGAAGCTCGAAAAACGGGAGATTATCCGAATTACTGGAGGTATTCAAGTAAGCAGCAAGTGTTCTCACAACACGATTTTTGATTACGGTAGACTGCCTAGAAAGCTGGATCGCCTCCATTTCCACCATGCACTACTTTCAATCGATAAGTCTCCCAGCTCTTCCGATCAGAAAGCGAATACCTTCAATGAAAGAAGCGTCATGCGCATCGCGCTGCTAACGAACGGATTCTTACCTCACTCGGGCGGTTCGCGAGTCTATTACTACAACCTCTTCAAACGCATTGCCGCCATGGGCGATGAGGTCACTATCCTGACCAGCAAGGTAAAGGGATGGGAAGACTTCGATGCAAAAGAGCAGACTCCTTCGTTTCGAATCAAGCGAAATTTTGAAACAGTCACCGATCTCAGCTATTCCAACCTGCCGAAAATCACGGGGCCGATGTTGGTCTCGGCCGGCTTTTCCATCGCTCAGCGTCCCGATGTGGTTTACTGCGGCGACCTCTATCCTCAGGCCGTCATCGGCCTCGCTCTAAAGCGATTGCTCGGCATTCCAATCGTAAACTTCTCTCATGGAGAAGATATAACGCTTACGGCAGCACGCAGGTTTCAATGGAAGTTGAGAGATCTTATCTATAGCTCGGCGGACGCAATCATCGCCAACGGACAATTTTCGGTTGAGGGTCTGGCCGGCATCGGAATAGATCCCGCCAAGATCTACAAGATTACGCCGGGCCTCGATACCTCTTTCTTTCATCCGGAAGCCCCTGGGAGCGAGTTGAAGCTCCGTTACGGTATCGACAGAGAACTTGTGGTCATGACCGTTGCGAGGCTTGTCTCACGCAAGGGACACAAACGCGTCCTTCGCGCACTGGCCGATATTGCCCCAAACGTGCCCCCTTTCAAATACGTCATCGTCGGACGCGGGCCGCTGGAAGCCGAGCTGCGAGCTCTAACCGCCGAGCTGAATTTAGATCAGATAGTGGTCTTTGCTGGTTTTGTCGCGGACGATCAGCTCAATCAACACTACAACCTCGCCGACATCGTCGTGATGCCGAACACCGGAGACGATGGCGACGTTGAAGGCTTCGGCATGGTCTTCCTCGAAGCCAACGCCGCTGGAAAGCCCGTCATCGGCGGACGTTCCGGAGGAACATCGGAAGCCATTCTCGATGGAGAGACAGGTTTTCTGGTCGATCCATCCGAGGATCGTGAGTTGCGCGATGCGCTTCGGACTTTGCTCAACGACGACAAGCTTCGGCAGGCCATGGGTGTTGCAGGTCTTCGCCGTGCACGCAACGATTTCTCCTGGGACACGCGCGCCTCGACGGTGCAAAAGATAAGTCGAATCGTTGCGAACTCTTCTAAATCGTCAACCTGACACCCGGAACTATCGGCTTCCAGGAACGGACGTTGCGACCGGCGTAATGCCCAGCTTCTCAAACGGAGTCACGATGTCATGATCGAGTGTCATCATCGGAGTGACCAGATCACGGGCGACGGGAGGACCCGCGTCCAGATTCTCGTAAAGCGACAAGGAGTAATTTGCCCACTCGCGAGAATTCCCCTCGACAGGAAAGCGCTTGACCAGACGAAACTGCGGCGTATCGAGAAACTTTCTTAACATCGATTCAACTGGGAACACCTCCGGGGGAGGATTGGAAACCACAATGAACCGGATGCCGTCATCACGCATAAGAGTCTGTAACTCTTCTGGCGTGTGAATATACTCTTCGCTGCCGAGCTCCTCTTTAATGCGCACCGAATAAAGCGCTTTTCGGAGCAACACAAAACGATGCTGCGTATCTTCGTTGCGCATGAAAAAGATCAGGTTGGCTGGAATTTCCGTATCCACCAGAATCACCCCGGAGTCACTCATGGACCGGATCGTCTTTGCGACAGGAGCAAATCCGTCGACGTAGGGCCGTTCAAATTTCCACGCCCATCTCACGACGCTTATCCCTGCTCCCAACAAGACGACACACGCAACAACCTTGACCCAGGGACGTCGAACGGAAGAAAACAACAAAGGCGAAATCGCAAAATAAACGAACGCAGGAACGAAGTAAATCACGTAACGCGGCTCTTTGTGCCCTATCAGGGTCATGGTCAAATACACCGCGAATATCCAGGAAAAAAACAGTACATTATTTTCCCTGGAATTCCACAAAAAGCAGGTAACAATCCCTAGCATCGCGAGAAGGAACAAGGGCCATCCCATCAGCGTCGGCACCGCAACCCAGTAGAACGTAATCTGCTGCAGGAAGCTGAGCTGTTTCTCGGCAAGATCGCCCGCAATCGTCGACCAATGCAGAGCTGAGAGCAGGAAATAGTAAGGCCCTGTAAGGCAGACGATGATAGCCAGTGCCCAGATCGTGCTCTTGCGGCGAAGCAGATTCCACTTTCCCAAGGCCGTAATGCTGAACAGACAGAAAGGCACAAGGTAAACCGCATTCTGTTTGACGAGCATGGCCAAAGACGCAGTTACCGCAAACCAATAGAGACTGCGATTATCTTTATCCTTCAGAAAGCAGATCCAGAAATAACTCGCGGCGATACACATAGCAGCAGACGGAATCTCCAGCATCACTGTCTTCTCAAAGAGCAAGAAGCTCGGCGACAAAGCCAATAATACTGTTGCGACCGCAGCCGCAAGCGGCGAGTGAAGCTTCTCAATCAGTCGAAACCAGAACCATAAACCGACGACAGCAAAAAACAGGATCGACAGCCGTGCAGTCACCACCGAGGCGCCGGCAGCAAGAAAGGTCACTCCCTCCACCAGGTAAAACAACGGCGGCCAATGGACCACTCCACTCAGCGCAGGATAATGAACGTAGTAGAGATACGTGTACGCGCGCGCATCAAAAAACGGACGGTCACGAAGAAAATCGGCGACAAACTGACCGGTGCAGGCATGCTGCGTCTCGTCCACGTTGTAGTTGAATTCGCCCCTCGTGATATGCCGCATCAAAAAAGGCAACGTCGCCAGAATGGTGAGCAACGGAATCAACCACCGAGACGTGCGCGAGCGCAAAGTGGTCTTGAGGTCAGGCACGACCGTGTTGTCTTCTTCGACGTAGCTCTGCACAGGAATCTCCAGTGGCCTCTCTTAGGACTCTTCCAACGCGGCGAGTGGTTATCTGTCAAACAGGTGTAGCCGCAGAAAGTGTTTTCCGCATCAATCCATCCAAAGACAGAGTAAGGGGACGTGCCTTTCTAGTCATTCTAGAGCACTTTTCGTTCAATCCTGATTAAAAGAGCGCCGCCAAAGGTGCGCAATAACACGACAGTGCTGTTTCAGGAGTCCCGCGGGCGGCTGCTAAACTGGTTACCACAGAACGTGCTGATAGCAAACGTCTACAGCCTCATGCGCGCCATCGGCAGGCAACTTCTCGGCGAGCGCAACGATTCCAAGGAACGGGATGAACAAGTTTTCTGCAGACATTGCGCGGTACAGACTTCGCGGATTCACCACATCCCAGATATGGTCCGATCCCGCGATCTGGGCCATCGCATGCTATCGCTTCGGCAACTGGCTCAACGTGTCAAAACCATTCATCCTGATCCGCATTCCTCTCAAGATAATCTCCCTTTTTACTTACAAGTTCTGCGAGGTCTTCATGGAGATGCGTATCGACCCGGCCGCAACCATCGGCGAAGGGTTCTACATCGCACACATCGGCGGAGTCCACATCAACCCAGAGGCCATCATAGGAAAGAACTGCGATCTCGCCCATCGCGTCACCATCGGCACCTCTGCCATGGGTCGGCCGGGCGTACCCGTGCTGGGCGACGACGTCTACGTCGGCACCGGTGCGGCGCTTGTTGGCAAGATCAAAATCGGCAACGGAGCAAAAATCGCCGCCAACACTCTCGTCATCACCAACGTTCCTGACGGTGCCACCGTAATGGGCGTGCCCGGCCGCATCATGATGCGCCCAAGGCCTGCCCAACCACCGGCACCGGCCCCAGTGGAGATGACCGATGCAAGGTGATACGGGCCGACAGGAACTGCGGAAGGCATTACGAGAAGCCAGTTCAAGACAGGATGCGGCGGCCGCCGTAGAACACGTCCGCAAACTCCTGACACTCTCCGACAAACCGGCGGATGTCATGTTTTGCGCCTCAGCCTTGTCAGGCATTTCAAATCAACTTGCCGCTCAGCCCCAGATGAAGCGGCTCAAAGCCTTCCTGGTTCGTTCCGTAACCGTCGAACCCATCTTGCCCTTCATCACCGTCGAATCGGTCTTCTCGAATTACGTCCTCGATTTACAAGTAGGTGGCTACGGCTCCTACGCGGACGAGCTCATGAATCCGCAAAGTGCATTGGCAACTTCAAAACCTGACCTGGTCATGGTCCTGCTCGATCTCGAAGAGATTGCCGGGCGGCTCCCCGATCTGTGCGCCGATGGAAAAGGCGCTGACGTAGAGCAGGAAATTGAGGAGTGCGTCGCAAGAATCGGACAGCTGCTCAAGAGTTTTCGCTCCGCTAACTCCGCGCGCCTGCTGTTTCAGGGCTGCATCATCCCTGACCGCACCTCGCTTGGCGACGTCGGGGACGCCAATCTGCCTCACAGCCTGCCGAACGCCCTGCAGAAACTTAATCAACGTCTGGCCGCAACGTGCCGCTCCATTCCCGACTGCGTCTTCTTCGACGTGGACCGTCTCGCGGCTCGCCATGGCCGGGCGCGCTGGCGCGACTCACGAATGTTTCTCGCCTCTCGCCTGCCCGTCTCCTCCGACCTCTTCTCTTCTTACTCACGCGGTCTGGTCCGCGCCTTTTCAACTCTGTTCCGCGCCCCACGCAAGGTCCTCTGCACCGACCTCGACAACACTCTCTGGGGAGGAATCGTCGGAGAAGACGGAGTCGACGGCATTGCTACCGGAAGCGCCTTCCCGGGCAACTGCTATCTCGAATACCAGAGATACCTCAAACAGCTTTCTTCAAGAGGTATCCTGCTCGCAATCGTCTCGAAGAACAATCCAGCCGATGTGCACGAAGCGTTTCAGGCTCGCGCTGCCGACCTTGCCCTTACTCTCGACGACTTCGTCGCAACCAAAATCAGCTGGGGAGAAAAAGCAGATGCGATTCGTGAATTAGCGAATGAACTGTCCCTCGGCCTCGATTCCTTCGTCTTCATCGACGACAATCCCGTCGAATGCGAGGCAATTCGCCAGAATTTGCCTGAGGTAGCCGTGATCCAGGCGCCGGCTGAGGAACCATGGAAGCAGGTCGAACTCCTGTCCGAACAGCCTTTCTTCGACGCCGCCGTCGTCACGGAGGACGACGCCAATCGCCTCAGCGAATACAAAGCCCAAGCCCAGAGAGCCGAATTGGCCGCCCATGCGACCAACCGCGACGAATTTCTCGCCTCTCTCGGCATCGTCTGCACCTTCCAGAGCGCCCTGCAGGCTCCCCTCTCAAGAGCCGTTCAACTCATCGCGAAGACAAATCAGTTCAACCTCACCACTCGAAGACATTCAGCGACCGAGGTCGAAAACTTCGCCTCCGCTCCAGGCGGCCAGGCAGTCGTCATTCGAGTCCGTGATCGCTTCGGCGATGCAGGAGTAGTAGGCCTGGCCCTCGCGATCAATCAAGGTGATTCCTGCTACATCGACTCGCTGCTATTATCGTGTCGAGTGATCGGTCGCGGAATTGAAACCGCGCTCCTGGCGCATATTGCAGAACACGCCATCCGATCGGGCGCCAAAAAACTCATCGGTGAATTCATCGCCACAAAAAAGAACTCGCTCTGCGCAGGCTTCTACTCCGAAAATGGATTTACTCAACTGCCTTCGGACAATGCCAGCCCAGGCTCGGTGTTATATCAACTCGATCTCACCACTTCGCCTCCGTCGAGCCCGAAGTGGATAACTCTGGAAGGAATTCAATCAAATGAGCTCGCAACAAGTGCCCTCCTCTCTTCGTGACATCCTGGCTGACATTCTGGAGATCGCTCCAGAACAGATCACCCCGGAGCTGGGCGTCGAAAACGTCGAAAACTGGGATTCCTTTCGTCACCTTCAGGCAATCCTCGCCCTCGAAGGCGAGTACGGTGTGCAGTTCGACCCGCAACGCATTCCGGAACTGACGACCGTCTCGCTCATCCAATCCGAGCTCGAGAAAAAAGGAGCAGTGCTTTGAGCTCCGAGCTGCCTTCCGATCTCGGCTTCAAACTGCTTCACGTTGGGGTCGCAGTTCCATCTCTCGACCCCACCACCGCAATGCTCTCCACCCTCTTCGGATACCGGGTCGTCTCCGGCCCCTTCGACGACCCCATCCAAAAGGTGAACGTAAACTTCCTCACTACCTCTGGCGAAGATAAAGTCGAGATCGAGCTCATTGCCCCTTCGACCGCCGACTCCCCCATCGCCTCCATCCTCGCGAAGGGCGGCAACAGCTCCTACCACCTCTGTTTCGAGACCAGCGATATCGACCAGGCCCTCGTCCACGCAAAGGCCAACGGCTGCATCGTCGTCTCCCCCCCGGTTCCTGCCGTCGCTTTCGACGGCCGCAGGATCGCCTGGATCTACACTCGTACTCGGCAGCTCTTCGAATTGGTCGAGTCGAAATCAGCAACAAAGCCTGTCGAGTAAAGCACCCCATCCGTTACCCCATCCGGACAACGAGGCATGCGATATGCTCTCTGTAGTTAGCGATCCGATCCGAACGGAACGCATACCTACGGGAATCCGAAATCGAAGGATCACATGCAGCCGCCCCTCCGGAAACTCTACCTTCTCTACCATGAATTGCGGCCGAGCCGGAGCCCATACTCCTACGTCCTTGAAACCACCGAGTTTGAGAAGCATCTCGATCTTTTTGCCCAACTGCGATCGAACGGATCAAGTGGACTGACGCCCGAATTGACCTTTGACGACGGACACATCTCAAACTTCAAATACGCATTGCCCATCCTGCAGTCACGCAACATGAAGGCTCGATTCTTCATCACCGTAGGGTGGACCGGCCAAAAAACAAACTTCATGGATTGGCCGCAGTTGAAAGAACTCCATCAAGCCGGCCAGCAAATCGGCGCACACGGATGGAGCCACACCCTGCTCACTCACTGCAACCCCAAAGAGTTGTACATCGAATTAAACACCGCAAGACTAACCCTCGAGGACAGGCTCGGTATCCCCATCACCACGATGTCTCTTCCTGGTGGCCGCTTCAACCGCCGCGTCCTCTCTGCATGCAAGGAGGCGGGCTACGCCAATATCTTCACCTCGGTTCCAAAGGCCGAGCCCGTGCTCCCCGGAGAACTCATCGGAAGGTTGAATATCCGGGCCGACATGTCCTTAGACTGGATCTCCAATCTCTTTCGCGCAGACAGCGGTGCCTTATCGGCTCTGGGCCGCCGGTATCGTTGGAAGTCCGCCGCCCAATCGCTCATGGGAGATCATCTCTACCAAAAGCTCTGGGCAATCCTCAACCGGCAAGAGACCGATCGCGAAGAGGAGGGTGAAGCAGCGAATGAAAATCCTGCACATAATCAGTAGCGGCGGGATGTACGGAGCAGAGGCAGTCATCCTCAACCTCTCCCGTTCGCTGAACGAGGCTCAACATCACAGCATGTTAGGCGTATTTTCCAACTCCACGAATCCTAACCTGGAGCTTCATAACGCCGCCACGAATGCAGGAGTGGAGTCTCACCTCATCGAATGCAACGGCCAGATCGATCGCGCCGTACCGAATCGAATCCGCGAATTGGTGCGGCAGACCGGAGCCGACATCATTCACGCGCATGGATACAAGGCAGACGTCTATGTCTACCTTGCATTGCGCAACTCCGGAATACCCATGGTCTCCACCTGCCACAACTGGTTGAAGCAAAATCGCACAGTCGCTCTCTACGGCGCCGTTGATCGTCTCGTACTTCGCAACTACACCGCAGTTGTCGCCGTCTCAGACCAGGTGAAAAGGACATTGCTGAACTCAGGCGTTTACAAAGAAAAAATCCATAAGGTCGTCAACGGGATCGACCTGAGGCCCTACGATAAGGCAGTTCCATCCCTGCGCACCAACTCAAACGGCAAACAGGCTGCAACCGTAGGTTGGGTCGGGCGGCTATCGCATGAAAAAGGTCCCGATCTCTTCGTCCGTGCTGCGGCGCAAACCCTGGCCCATCTTCCCGAAACCAAATTCATCCTCGTAGGAGATGGCCCCGATCGAGCAAGCCTCGAATCGCTCATCGACGAACTGAACATTAGAAGCAGCGTATCGCTCGCGGGGCGTCGAGACGATATGCCCTCGGTCTACGCATCGTTTGATATCACAGTTTTGTCGTCGCGCCAGGAGGGCCTTCCCATGGCGGTCCTCGAAGGCATGGCAAGCAGCCGGCCCTGGATCGCAACCGCCGTTGGAGATGTGCCAACTGTCATTCATGACGATGTAACCGGCCTCCTGGTGCGTCCCAATGACGTCGAGTCGCTCTCAACAGCTCTCATCTCCCTGTTGCAGGATGAGGAAAAACAGCAACAATTAGGAAGCGCTGCAAGAACACTCGTCGAAGAAAAATTTTCTGCGCACCGCATGTCAAATGATTACTTGGGCATCTATCAGGAATGTCTGGGGAAACCACGTTAGTTGCTTGACATGCAAAACAGCAGCATTTATTACTAGCTCAGCGGGATTGCTAGTTGCCATGTTGATGGCTCGATTGCACTCGTTGTTGCAGTTTTACGCATTCGTTCGAAGGCGCAAATATAGTCTCTCGGCGAGCAGCGATCCCTTCCTCTGCCTTAAAAATTTTAGTTACGTCGCAACTGCGTTCTCGCAATGGAGCAGCGTACGCCATGCCCCATTGTGTCGCATGACTTTCCCTGCCTCTCGCTAATCGTTCGGTGATGGTTGTGAACGCCTTTGCGCGTTCGCGATCCTCTGCGCCCTGCCGCAGAAGTCACTGATGGACCAAACCATAGGAACACGAGAGAGCCCGGGCCCCGCATCGCCCCACTCTGGAACTAGAACCCGTCTGCATTCCCCCAATGGGTCATGCCTCGGACTTCCGTGGGATTAACTGTGCGCCATTCGTAATCGAAGATCACCTTCATGGTGTCTTCGCGATCTCGGGTAACGCCGTAGCCGCGCAAGCGGAGGGAAAGAATGTTGCAACGCCTGTTAGTGTTGATGGTTTTGTTTAGCGGAACGTTTGGTTTTTCTAAAACCGTATCGTCGGTAGCGATTTCGCCGCAGGGTGCCCTGCTCATGGTAGGGACCAGCATGCAGTACAGCGTGATCTGCACTTATACAGACTCCTCTACGGACGATTGCACAGCAGCTGGAGGCGCCACCTGGTCGACTCCGACTGCAGCATTGAGTGTGACGAGTGCAGGTGTTGTAACATGGAGCGCCGCGTACGACCCAAACAACAAAACCCAGTTTCCCAATGGTTCCCAGACCGCACTTGGTCTCGTGCGTGTGACTGCCGGTGGCATCTCCGATACCGGGGAGCTTATGGCACAAGCTTCTGGCGGACCGTTCGTAGTGTTTACGACACCTGACGGCGGCATTTACGGAGATATTCAGACTGGAGCCTATCCGACGCCGAACGTCGTGGTCGGCGCAACGGTGACAATCGGCGCTGGCGTCACAGGCGTCAACGGCAGCAGCGCCAATCCCTTCCAGATGACCTGCAACTGGACGAGTTCGAATAATGCCGTCGCGACCATCAATCGTTATGGATTGGCAACAGCAGTCGGTCCCGGCGCTGTGACCATGACGTGCGGAGCGGCGGGCAACGGCCAGTACGCCTCAATGCCCTATTCGGGCAATACGTTCAGCTTCAACGTCGTCGCTCCTACACCGACCTTGCAGACCTGGTATGTGCGGCCGAATGGCGGTACACCCTACGTCAATGCAACACAAACACCGAACGGCCAATGTGATGGCCTCCATGATGCTGACTATCCCGGCAACGGCGTCAATCAGCCCTGTGCTGTAAGTAATCTTCGCGACCTTTGGGCCGACAGAGTAAGTCCGAACCATGACACGTGGATGATCGGGCCTGGCGACACGGTCATCGTGCGACAGAATCCTAACGGCTACAACCTCGGCCTGGACGCTCTGAGTCCAGCCTACGGTGGAACAGGGCAGCCCCAGCCGATCAACTGCGGCAACCCCGACTGCTATATGCCAAGCATTCCCTCCGGCACCGCGGATCATCACACCCGGATCCTCGGCGAGAACTATGGCAGCTGCCACGCTGATTCGGCCAAGACGAAGCTGCTGGTGACGTGGGCATCCAAGGTCGGGCTGAATGTAAGAGATTCGCAGTTTGTCGACGTCTCTTGCCTTGAAGTCACCCAGGTGCAGCCATGCGCTTACAGCGCTGCCTACACGAACAACTGTCCTGGAAATAGTAATTATGGTTTGGGGGGTATAACCGAATCTGCCTTAACGTCCAATGTGACCTTCAACGACCTGTTCCTTCACGGCCTTGCCGCGGAAGCTATCAATGGAGCTACGGGCGCTGGTGTTGTCTACAACTACCTGCATATTCGGGGGGTGCCCTTCGCTGGATTCGACATGGACGACGACCCGCATAACTACTCGAACATCTCGGTCGCTGGCGGACTGACCCTGACCAACTCTCTCACCGAGTTTGTCGGCTGCGTTGAAGAGCACCCGCAGGTGCACAACTACCCGTACATCGAGTGCCGCGATCAGCAAACCGGGGGCTACGGAGACGGCTTTGGCACTGGAAGCACGACCGGCAGTTGGATCTTCGACCACGACATCTGGCGCTACAACTTCCAGGATGGTTTGGATCTGCTACATTCCGGCCTTCAGACTCTGATCGTCACCAACTCGCAGTCCTACGGAAACGACGGCAATCAGTTCAAGCTTGGCTCCGCCCAGAACGTCGTCTTTCAAAACAACTTTGCCCTCGCCAACTGCCAGCGCATCGCACTGCTCTTCGGCGATGAACCTGCAAGCGCCATCGTGCCGGGCGTCAATCTATGCCGCGGAGATGGCGGCAACGTTATCATGACTTTTGCCGCTTACGGCAATTACACCGTGCAGAACAACACCCTGGTCGGTTACGGCGATGTCTCCCTCGCTTACGGGTGCGACGCTGGGAGCGACAACTGTTCCACTGCCAACACCACGCTGCAAAACAACAGCATCTTGGGATATAGCGACTCGTTCAACGGTTACAACGCCGGCGCAAACTCCGCAATGCTCTGTGCCGCAAGTGCGACCGACTGCGACAACACACTGTCCGACTTCCCCCCAAATCAAGGTTGGGCAACGCGCAACAACAATCAGTTTTTCGGCGCACGCAAATGCCCGATAAATCTGACGGCCAACGAAACCTGCAACACCCAGAACCCGTTATTTCTCAACGAGCCCGCCAACCCACTCTCTGACGAAACCCTCTTCGATAACTTCACCGGCCACATAAGCTCCTCCAGCCCTCTCATCGGAGCCGGAATCGCGATTCCCGACATCCTGGTCGATGGCGCTGGTCTGCTCCGTCCAAATCCTCCGGCGATCGGGGCATACGAATACACCAGCAGCGTGGCGCTGACGGCGTCCCAGGTTACGCTCGCGGCCACACCCAATCCGGCAACAGTAGGACAATCTGTCGCCATCACCGCAACCATCGCTTCGACCGGATCGGTCGCACCCACCGGCACAGTAAATTTCTTCCTCAACGGCACCTCGCTGGGGTCTTCTACAGTGAACTCCTCCGGCGTGGCCACCTTCTCCTCCTCAACTCTCCCTGCGGGCAGCGACTCGATCAACGTCACATACTCCGGCGACTCAACCTACCCGGCTGGTGGATCGAACTCTGTCACCCTTACAGTCAACCCGGCAGCCAAAACAAGCACTGTGACCACCCTGGCTTCTTCTCTCAATCCTGTGACCACAAGTCAGGCCATCACGCTCACCGCAACCGTCGCCGCAACCTCGGGTACTCCCACGGGAACCGTCACCTTCTTTGACGGCGGCGCCTCCATCGGCAGCGCCACCCTGGGCAGCTCTGGCACGGTGACATTGCAACTGAATTCGATGACCTCGGGTTCGCACACCCTCACCGCACAATACGGAGGCGACAGCAATTTCAGTCTCTCCACCTCCTCTCCAGTCGCAGAGACCGTCAATTCACTGACCGCCGCAACCACCACAACCGCGCTCGCAGCATCGCCCAATCCCGCAACCACAAACCAGGCAGTAACTCTCACCGCCACCGTCTCTGCGAACTCCGGCACTCCGACAGGCTCCGTCACGTTCTTCGACGGAACCACCTCGCTCGGCACCGCCAACATCAGCTCCGGCGCAGCTTCCGTGCAACTTCCATCCCTCGCTGCCGGCGTTCACAACCTCACCGCGCAATACGCAGGAAACACAAACTTCGCCGCCTCTGCATCCTCTACCTTTGCGGAAACAGTCAACGCGCCTGCCGCAACTCCAACCGCAACCTTGCTTCAGACCTCCGCAAACCAGATCGTCGCCGGTCAACCCATCACCCTCACAGCAACCGTCTCAGCGTCCTCGGGCACGCCCGCAGGTACCGTGACCTTCTTCAGCGGCAACACCTCACTTGGCACCGCAACGCTTAGCGGATCAGGCACGGCGGCCATCCAGGTGCCTTCCCTCACCGCAGGCTCCTACAGCCTCACTGCGCAGTACGGAGGCAACAGCAGCTTCGGCGCCTCCGCTTCAACCGGCATCACGGAAATGGTCTCACCCTCTTCCCTCCCCACAACCATAACGACGCTCACCATAAACCCCAACCCAACGCCGACCGGACAGTCCGTCACGATGAGCGTCACCGTAACCTCGGCTTCCGGGACGCCAACCGGCACCGTCTCGTTCCTCAATAACGGCGCAGTTATCGGCTCGGCAACGTTGAATGGCGGCGTAGCAACCTACACCGCGTCATCGCTCCCAGCTGGAACCTATCCAATCACGGCACAGTACGCCGGTACCAGCGCCCTCAATCCTTCCACTTCGAACACGGTCCAATGGACGATCGAGGCCTCGGGAGTCACCCTGTCCCTCAACACTCCAACTCTCAAGGTTCCAATGGGAGTAGCAACCTCCAACAACGTCACTCTCACCCTCACGCCATTCGGCGGTTATTCTGGAACGCTGCAAATGGCATGCCAGAGCCCAACCGCAGGAACCACCTGCACCTTCCAACCGCAAACGGTCAACATTAGCCAGAACAGCGGTCCGACTAATGTCAATGTAACGGTCAAAACATCGCCCAGCATGTCCTCCGTTGATCCACATAATCGTCAGCCGTTCGCATCCGGCCGCTCTCTCGTGCTATCCGCGTCCTTCTTGTGGATACCCGGATTCCTGGCCGCTTCCTTTGTCGGTCGGAAACGGAGACAACTCCTGCCCCGCTCCGGACGTCTCCTCCTCCTGCTCGTCCTGTGCTGCATGTTTGGCGCTCTCACAGGCTGCGGCAGCGGCGCAATCGATCCCCTGGCATCCTCCAGCATCATCCCTCTCCAGTTCGTGGTCTCAGGAGCAGGCAACGTAAATCAGTCGATCACGCTCAACATCACAACCGGCAACTAGAAGTCAGCAAAACCTCTGAGGTTCCAATCGCAACACGGACCCTCAGAGCCAACACCACCCAGACAAGAAGAGGCGCTCCATTAAGGAGCGCCTCTTCTCATTTCGTTGCAGCCTGCCTTTTGAGTCCGCTTCCTAGCAGCGAACAATCTTCTCCGACGTAATCCCCTTCGTCGCATTCCGCGAATCCACCACCAGCTGCGACTTGCTCACGATCTCCTTGTAGTCGTAGTCCGAGTGGTCCGTCATGATCAGCACGCAGTCGTACTGCCCAAGATTCTTCCAGCGGCGTGCACGTCATATTCAGGTTGTAGTGCCGCCCTCTGCCGACCGTCGGGAAGTAAGGATCGTTGTAAACCACCTCAGCACCCTCCGCGCGCAGCAACTCAATCACCGTCAGCGAAGGCGACTCGCGCAGATCGTCGATGTCTTTCTTGTAAGCCATCCCCAGCATCAGGATGCGCGACCCATTCAGCGCCTTCTTATGCTGATTCAGCCCCTTCGCGACATACTGCACCACATGCGCAGGCATCGCCTCGTTGACCTCGCCGGCCAGCTCGATAAACCGCGTATTGAAGTCGTACTCCTTCGCCTTCCAGCTCAAATAAAACGGATCGATCGGAATGCAGTGCCCGCCCAGCCCAGGCCCCGGATAGAACGGATGAAATCCAAACGGCTTCGTCGAAGCCGCATCGATCACCTCCCAGATATCCACGCCCATCCGCAGCGAAAGCACCTTCAGCTCATTCACCAGCGCAATATTCACGCAGCGGTAGATGTTCTCCAGCAGCTTCGTCATCTCCGCCACGCGCGTCGAAGACACCCGCACCGACCGCGTAAAGATTCCCTCGTACAACACCGCGGCCAGCTCCGTCGCAATCTCTTCGTGCCCGCCAACAACCTTCGGAATATTGTGACGCGCCACGGTCGTATTGCCCGGGTCCTCGCGCTCCGGAGAAAACGCCACGTAGAACACGCCCTTCTCCTCCGCGCCGCCCTTCCCCTGCACCTTCAACCCGCGCTTGTTCCCTTCTTCAAGGATCGGAATCATCAGCTCTTCCGTCGTCCCCGGGTAGGTCGTGCTCTCCAGCACCACCAGCTGACCCTCCGCGAGCCACGGGGCCGCAGCCTTCGCCGTATTCGCCACGTAGCTCAGGTCCGGCTCGCGATGTTCCGTCAACGGAGTCGGCACGCACATGATAATCGCATCCATCGCCGACAGTCCGCGAGAAGTCCGTCGTCGCCGCAAAGCCCTTCTGCGCGTGCGCTCTGAATCTCCTCCGCGGGAATCCGGAAGATGTACGACCGCCCCGCCTCCAGATCCGTCACCTTCTTCGCATCAATATCGAAGCCCGTAACCTTGAAGCCCGCCTCTGACAGAAGCAGAGAAAGCGGCAAACCCACATATCCCAGCCCGATCACACCAATCTTCGCGGTGCGGGTCTCCAGGCGCTTCATGCGTTCCTGTGCAATCTTCGGTAAAGCAACTTCCTGCGTCGTAGACATATATCACGATTATCACATTCGGCCTTACCCTCCATAGGATGCACAAAAGTCGCATTGACCCTCGATTCATCACCTCTTCAAACTGACGAATGCAGGCTCTTTCCGCGTCATCGCTCGCCTATTCAACCCGGCGGAGCCTGATAATGGAGAGGAGGTCTCCCGTACGGTACAACTTGCAAATCCCCAGTCCGCATCTTCTGGGGGGAGGACAGATGGCTCGTTATCTCATCACCGGAATCGCAGGCTTCATCGGCTCATCTCTGGCCCATGCCTTGGTCGAGCAGGGCCACGACGTCTCCGGCATCGACAATCTCTCCACCGGAAATCTCGACAATCTCGCAGACATCCGCGACCGCATCGACTTCCAGCAGACCGACCTGCAGGACATCCCCGGCGTCCGCGCCGCCTGCGAAGGCATCGACTACATCCTCCACCAGGGAGCCCTCGCCTCGGTCCCACGTTCCGTCAAAGATCCCCTCACCTCGCACGAATCCAACATCAACGGCACCCTGAACCTGCTCATCGCCGCGCGCGACGCCAAGGTCCGCCGCATCGTCTACGCCGCATCCTCCTCCGCCTACGGAGACCAGCCCACCCAGCCCAAGCAGGAGGACATGCTCCCGCGTCCCCTCTCGCCCTACGCCGTCCAGAAGCTCACCTGCGAGTACTACATCCAGTCCTTCTACCGAGCCTATGGCCTCGAGGGCGTCTGCCTCCGCTACTTCAACATCTTCGGCCCCCGCCAGGCCGCCGACTCGCCCTACTCCGGCGTCATCGCCCAGTTCACCTACAAAATGATGGCCGGCGAAACCCCCACCATCTTCGGCGACGGCCTCACCAGCCGCGACTTCAACTACATCGACAACGCCGTCAGCGCCAACCTCCTCGCCTGCCTCGCCCCCAGCGAAGTCGCCACCGGCCGCGTCTTCAACATCGGCACCGGCCAGCGCCCACACTCTCAACGAGGTCTACGCCACCATCGCCGAACACCTCGGCTTCAACGCCAAACCAATCTACGGCCCCGAGCGCGAAGGCGACATCAAGCACTCCCTCGCCGACATCACCCGCGCCACCACCGAGCTCGGCTACCAACCCAAAGCCCACTTCCACGAAGGCCTCAAGAAAACCGTAGCCTGGTACCTCGAAGAAAAAGAAAAGCACCCCGCACCCGCCCTCAAAGCATAGAGACTTTTTTACGAGATAATTACTCCGTGACACGGCCTGGGCCCGTTCGACGCTACAACCCATCGCATCTCAATAATTGCGGATGTATACGGCCAATCCTAGTGAATCGTCTACCTCATCAGGCGCTGGAATCACCGCGTAAGAAGATCGAGGCACAAAAAGAGAATGCAATTCCCCAAGCGCTCAACCGCCCGCACACCCTACACAACTACCCTGCACGCCTTCGCTCTCCTGCTCTTGCTCTTCTTCGCTCCCCATCTCCGTGCCTCCACAGCCCTCACCGGCACCCCGCTCAACGACGGCTACTACGCCCTCTACAATCTCCAGTTCGACGACGCCCACGGCCACTTCCAGCAATGGATGACAGCCCACCCCGAAGACTGCCTCGGCTTCGCCTCCGACGCCGCCGCCTACATCTTCACCGAGTTCGACCGCCTCGGAGTCCTCGACATCGAGCTCTTCGCCGACGACAACCGTTTCCAATCCCGCACCCGCCCGCCGGTCGATCCCGCCCTCAAACAAGGCTTTACCGACCGCATCGCCCACGCCGAGTCTCTTGCCGACGCTGCCCTGAAGCGCAACCCCAGGGACACCAACGCCCTCTACTGCTGGGCCGTCACCTCCGGTATGCAGGCCGACTGGGCATCCCTCATCGACCGCCACGAGTACGGCGCCTACAAATTCAGCGAACTCGCCAGCAAATACGCCAAAGAAGCCCTGGCCATCGACCCGAACCTTTACGACGCAAACCTTGCCCCGGGCATCGAGAACTACATGCTCAGCCTCAAAGCCGCTCCGATCCGCTGGATCCTCGGCATGGCCGGCGCCGGCACCAACAAGTCCGAAGGTGTCCGCCTCATCACCCTCACCGCTGACCACGGCCACTACCTCGCCCCGTTCGCCCGCCTCATGCTCGCCGTCGGAGAGCTCCGCGACGGCCGGGTCCAGCAAGGCAAAGCCATTCTCATCTCCCTCTCCCAGGAATTCCCCAAAAACACCCTCTATCAACGCCAGATAGCCCGCCTCCACTAGTCCTTTAGGCCAATCCGCCGAAATCCAACACACAACCCATCCCAGCGTGTACCCTTAAGCCATCGCTTCTGTCCGGAAGTTCCCCTGCGGGCCAACGCGCAGTAATTGATCGACTGTCTCACCGAAGTCAAATCTCGAGTCACGATAAAGGGTTCTCATCAGCATGCGAATTGCATCAGTCGGAACGGCGTATCCACCCCATCGGTACTCCCAGGCAGCTATCTCCGAAGCCCTCACCGCGCGCTGGCAGGACAGGCTCGAAGAGCCTCGTCTCATCAATCGTCTCTTCATCAACTGCGGAGTCAGCTTCCGCAATCTCGTCTTCCCGCTCCACGTCTACGAAAACCTCTCCGGATTCGGCCCCACCAACGACGCCTGGATCGTCGCCGCCGTTGAGCTCGGCGAAAAGGCCATCTGCAACGCCCTCGCCCGCGTCAAACTCTCACCCCGCCGACATCTCCGCCATCTTCTTCGCCTCCGTCACCGGCATCTCCAGCCCCACCATCGACGCCCGCCTCATCAACCGGATGCCCTTCCCCACGAACGTCAAGCGCACTCCCATCTTCGGCCTCGGCTGCGTCGCCGGAGCAGCCGGCATCTCACGCGCATCCGACTACGTCCGCGCCTTCCCCAATCAATACGCCCTTCTTCTCTCCGTCGAACTCTGCTCCCTCACCTGGCAGGACAACGACCAGTCCATCGCCAACCTCATCTCCTGCGGCCTCTTCGGAGACGGCGCCGCCGCCGTCGTCATCGCCGGCAGCGAAACCCCTCTCGCCAAACGTGAAGGCTGTACCACCTGCCTGGCCGGCCCCCGCGTCCTCGACACCCGCTCGACCTTCTATCGCCACACCGAACACATCATGGGCTGGGAGATCGGTGACCTCGGCTTCAAAATCGTCCTCTCCCCCGACGTCCCCAAAGTCGTCAACGAACACCTCCGCGGCAACGTCGAATCCTTCCTCACCGACAACGGCCTCACCCTCGACGATATCTCCAGCTACATCTTCCACTCCGGCGGACCCAAGGTCCTCGAAGCCATGGAGAACACGCTCAACCTTCCGGCCAACGCCCTCGAACCCTCCTGGCGCAGCCTCCGCGAAGTCGGCAATCTCTCCGCCGCCTCTGTCCTCGCCGTCCTCGAAGATGTGCTCGTCAACTCCCCCGGCAAGCCCGGAACCTACAGCATCCTCGCAGCCATGGGCCCAGCCTTTTGCTCCGAACTCGTTCTTCTCCGCTGGTAATCCCGTTCGCGAAGTGAAATAGTCCGGCACAGCCCTTGTTTTGAAGGGGCGCGGCTTTAGCTGCGCCATATGTTCAAGCTATGAAATCCGGCTTTAGCCGCTGAGGGAACATTTCGGGGAAACCGAGACTTCCTTCACCCCTTTATTCTTCAGCAATTCGTCATTCTGTTGTCATTTCCCTGTCGCTGTTCCTTTGCGCTCTATCGTTTCGCGTCAAACTTGCATAGGACGTTGTCTCCATGCATTTGCGCACTTTCAAAACACAGATGGACGTCTTCGTCGTCGGAGCAGGTCCCGCCGGCCTCGCCTGCGCCATCGCCTGCGCCCTCAAGGGCCTCAGCGTTCACGTCGCCGACGCCATGGAGCCCCCCATCGACAAGGCCTGCGGCGAAGGTCTCCTGCCGAACGCTCTTCAGGCTCTCGCCTCTCTCGGTCTCGATCCAATTCACCATCTCACCAGCAGCGATGCCCAGCCGCTCCAAGGCATCCGTTTCATCAGCGACAATGGCTCAAGCGCCGAAGCCGTCTTCAACAGCCCCGCCCGCGGCATCCGCCGAACAGTTCTGCATCAGTTTCTTCTTGATCGCGCCACCTCCCTCGGCGTGCGTCTGCACTGGAAAAACTCCGTCCAGCAAATCGAGTCCACGCCTCGGTCCGTCCTCGTCCGCACGAACCGCGAGACATTCCACACCCGTTACCTCGTAGGCGCCGACGGCCCACGCTCCCGAGTAGCCAACTGGGCCGGTCTCTCGCGCGCAGTCCTTCACTCCCGCCGCATCGGTCTGCGCCAGCATTACGCCATCTCCCCCTGGTCGAACTTCGTCGAAGTCTACTGGAGCAATGATGGCCAGGCCTACGTCACACCTGTGTCACCCAACCAGGTCTGCGTCGCCTTTGTCGCTAACGAAAAGATCTCCACGCCCGCTGAAGCTCTGGCCAAATTCCCCGCGCTCGCCAGTCGTCTCGCGCAAGCCCAGCCCACCGGTCCCGCACGAGGCGCCATCACTTTGGGTTGCAAACTCCATCGCGTCGCTACCAGCAACATCGCCCTCATCGGCGACGCCTCCGGCTCCGTCGACGCCATCACCGGCGAAGGCCTCGCCCTTGCATTCCGCCAGGCCTCAGCCCTCGCCGCCGCACTCCACGCCGAAGACCTCGCCGCCTACCAACAAGCCCATCGTCGCATCCAGCGTCTCCCCACAGTCATGTCCCGCGCGCTCCTCATCATGGATCGCCATCCCGGCCTCCGCGACAAAACCATCGGACTCTTCGAGCGTCATCCCTCTCTCTTCCGTCATCTCCTCGAGATCCACATCGGCGACTCCCCACTGCGCCCCGCAGAACGCCACTATCCACTCGAACCCAACTACACCCGCTAACCCAACACCCGTACCGCCTTTACATCTCTACGCCATCGCGGTAAGTTTGTGCATCAGAGGAAGCCCGAACACCATGACCGACGTCGCCAGCCGCTGTATCGAAATCATCGCCAAGTCCAAGAGCATCCCGGCCGACACCGTCACCCTTGCCAGCACCTTCGATGAACTCAACATCGACTCCCTCGACAAGATCAACATCTCCTTCGAGGTCGAAGAAGCCTTCAACATCGAAATCCCGGACGACGCCCTCGGCACCATCCGCACCGTTGGCGACATGGTAGAAGGCGTAACCAGACTCCAATCCGCCACCCCTCCCGCCACCCCCGCCTCCTGAACCGCTTCCCATCAACGTCGACATCTACATTTGCATCTGCAATTGACGCCTGTGTTTTTCTCGTTTGCCATCCCCAAAGGGGATCTGCTGTGGCGGTTGCCGTTGCTTTTCTTGCTTGTCATCCCCGAAGGGGATCTGCTGTGGCGGTTGCTGTTGCTTTCCCTGTTGCCCCTGCAAGCCAAGCCTCCAGCCTTCGCCCTCCCACTCCCCCTGGAGTATGCTCTTCTATCCAGCCACAAGAACGACGCAATAGCGGATATACAAAGAATCTGAAAACTATCTCTTCCATAATCAACAACTTACAGCTTTCTTCTTCAAAAACATCCCAAAAATCACTTGTCAAGTCCCAAAACCCCTTATCCCCAACAAAACACAAGAGATCCGAAATGGCAAAAAGATAGCTTCAACCAGTTATAATAAAGATAGAGAGCAAAAGCGAAGCAGCCCGGCCCACCCGCCGGGCTAACTTATTGATATAGGCTAATTTAGCCGCAACCCCTTTGTTATGACGATTTTGCAGGCGCACCCATCCCGTAACTCGATGAATTAAAACAATTTACACGAAGGTAATAGGGAGGGGGTACCCCTGCAATCACCTCCAAACCACGAAAGGGAGCAGCAGTGAATCGAGTCGTCGTCACCGGATTAGGCTGTATCACCCCCATCGGCAACACAGTCGAGGAGTTCCGCACCTCCCTCTTCGCCGGCCAGACAGGCATCGCCCCCTTCCCGCCCTACCCCGAAGCCCCCGGCGGCGCAAATCAGGGCCTCCGCTTCACCCAATCCGCCGCCGTCAAAAACTTCGACCCCCGCCAGCACCTCGAATCCGGCATCATCACCGCCACCGACCGCACCACGCACTTCGCCATCGTCGCCGCCCGGCAGGCCGCGCTCGAATCCCAGATCACCCAGCACCACCCACCCGAGAAAATCGCCATCATCGTAGGCTGCGCCTGCGGTGGCCGTCAGGCCGAAGAGACCGAGACCATGCGTCTCTACACCAAGGACGCCCGCGTCCATCCCCTCACCGTCGTCCGCACCATGGCCTCCGCCGGAGCCAGCAACATCTCCATCGACCAGAAGATCACCGGCCCCACCCTCAACATCTCCACCGCCTGCTCCTCCGGAACCCACGCCATCGGCCTCGCCTTCCAGATGATCCGCAGCGGCATGGTCTCCGCCGCCATCACCGGAGGCCACGAAGCCCCGCTCACCTTCGGCTTCCTCCGCGCCTGGGACTCCATGCGAGTCGTCTCCCCCACCCAGTGCCGCCCCTTCTCTGCCGACCGCGACGGCATGACTATCGGCGAGGGCGCCGCCATGCTCACCCTCGAAACCCTCGAATCCGCGCGAGCCCGCAACGCAAAAATCTACGCCGAAATCGTAGGCTTCGGCTTCTCCGCCGACGCCGCCCACATCACCCAGCCCCAATCCGAAGGCGCCGCCGCCGCCATGCGTCAGGCCATCGCCGACGCCAACGCTTCACCCGAAGACGTCGGCTACATCAGCGCCCACGGCACCGGCACCCAGGCCAACGACACCACCGAAGCCGCCGCCATCCACCAGGTCTTCGGCCCCCACGCCGCAAAAATCCCCGTAAGCTCCACCAAATCCCTCCACGGCCACTCCATCGGAGCCAGCGGAGCCCTCGAAGCCCTCGCCACCGTCCTCGCCCTCAACGAAAGTCTCCTCCCCATCAACGCTGGCGTGACGCAAATCGACCCCACCATCGACCTCGACATCATCCTCGAGACCCCTCGCAAGGCCACACCGAAGCTAGCCCTCTCCAACTCCCTCGCCTTCGGAGGCCTCAACGCCGTCCTGGCCCTGCGCCCTTTCCGATAAAACCAAACAACCCAACCACCCAAATCCACCTCTAAGAAGGTTTACAGGTAACTTAGAGGCCGAGCCATGACGAAGAGACTCTTTTCGCTCCTTCCCCTGTTTCTTCTCGCCATCGTCACTACCAACCTCAACGCCCAGGCGAGACTAGCCATCTACGGCACAGCAGGCACCGAAAGAAGCGGCCTTCCCTACAATCCCTGGAAACTCGCCGGAACCTTCGGCCTATACGTTCAAATCTTCAAATTCGGCCCCGTCTATTTCTCCGCCGACGGCCGAGGCGATCTCTCCAGCCAGATTCACAGCGGCCTCGCCGGCCCTCGCCTCGCAATCAAACTCCCTGTCCTTCCCATCAAGCCCTACGGCGAAATCCTCTTCGGCGTCGCCAGCTATCCGCAAACCGCAGCTGGAATTCAATACTCCAGCGACTTCGCCTATCGCTACGTCCTCGGCGTCGACTCCACCATCCTTCCTCACATCGACTGGCGCGTCGCCGACTTCAGCTACGGCATCAACAACTCCGCCGTCGGAACCCACGCCGAAACCATCACCAGCGGCCTCGTCATCCGCTTCTAAGCCGCACCAGAAACACCGCGCGGCTCCGGCCTCGCCTCCACGAGCCACGCTGCGCTCACCGAACTAGCCACCGAAAGTCCCACCGCAATCCACAACACCACGTCGTAAGCACCGACAAACGACTCCCTAACCAACCGCTGAACCCGCTCATCATCGCTCGTTATCGCCGCCAGTCGCTCTCTCTGACTCTCGACGCTCTGCCTCTCCGCCGCTGGCATCGCCAAAACCTCCAGCCCGCGATCCAACCCCCTGTTGAACACACTGGCAAATACCAGTCCCAACGCCGCAATCGCCAGCAACGCCGCCACTCGCGACACCGCATTGTTGATCCCCGAAGCAATCCCAGCCCGGCTCTGATCGATGGAACTCATCACCGTCGTAGTCAACGGAGCCACGCTAACCGCCATCCCAAACCCAAGCACAACAATAGCCGGAAATACAGCCGACCAATAAGATCCTCCCAAAATACCCCGCGTCAGCAAACCGAACCCCGCCGCCGCAATGAGCGGCCCGACAATAAGCGGCCGCCTCGCTCCATACCTCGCGACCAAACCGCCAGACCAGCGCGACAGCAAGAACATGAGCAATATCCATGGAAGCAGCGCACCGCCTGCCTCCGTTGCCGAGTAATGTTGCACCTGAATCAGATCCAGCGGCAGAAAGAACAACACCGCGCTCAGCGCCCCATACAGAAACAATGTCATCAGATTGGCCCCACTGAAGGTCCGTGACCGAAACAGACCCAGCGGCAACATGGGAGCACTCGATCTAGACTCCACCACGAAGAAGACGGCCAGCAACACCACTCCAACCAATCCGGCGATCAATGCCCACTCTCCGCCTCGCCCCGCCTCGATCAACCCAAAGGTGATTCCGCACAAACCGGCCGTAGCCAGCACCGCGCCCCATCCGTCCAGCCGTCGAACCATCTCCTCATCCCGACTCTCCGGCACCCGCGCCAAAGAGATCAGCACCACCAATACCGCCGGAGGCAGGTTGATGAAGAACACCCACCGCCACGAGACATGCTGGATCAACCATCCACCTAATACCGGTCCCACCGCCATCGTGATCGCCGTAAACCCCGACCAGGTTCCGATCGCCCGCCCGCGATCCTCCGCGCTGAACGACGAACTGATTAGCGCAAGACTCCCCGGCACAAGCAGCGCGCCACCCACTCCCTGAACCGCACGGGCCACAATGAGCATGCGGATATCCGGTGCAACGCCGCACCAGGCCGAAGCTCCCGCAAACAACACCACGCCGGCCAGAAACACCCTTCGTCGACCGTAAAGGTCACCCAGCGATCCTCCCAGCAGCAGAAGCGTAGCTAGAAACAATGCGTAAGCCTCGACCACCCATTGCACATCGGTCACAGTCGCATTGAGGCTGCCCTGTAACGCCGGAAGTGCAACGTTCACCACCGTCCCATCGACGAACACCATGCTCGACGCAAGAATCGTCGCCACCAGCACCCACACGCCGCCATGAGTCTTCTGTGGCGCAACAGCCGCGCACCGCATCACGCCCTCTTCGCAAGGAAAACTTGGCATAGCCTGACGCTGTCCCAAGGCCGATGATACTCGTCTGACTCCTGCTCAATTCATCATCGCTCCAGTCCCCGGCTCATCGCGATACCATAGCCAGCAGATGATCTCCGTCCTAATCCTCACGCGCAACGAGCAGCGCGATCTCCCCGGCTGTCTCGCCAGCATCTCCTGGTCCGACGACATCCACGTATTCGATTCCCATTCCACAGACGACACAGTAGAAATCGCGCGCGCGGCAGGCGCCGAAATCCACACACGCGCCTTCGACGACTACGCGACGCACCGCAACGCCGCTCTCACAACCATCCCCTTCAAGCACCCTTGGGTCTTCATCCTCGACGCCGACGAGCGCCCCACACCCGAGCTCTCCCGCGAGATGCAGCAGCTAGTCCTCGGCGCCCCGCCCGAGACCAGCGCATTCCGCGTACGTCGCCGCGACTACCTCTTCGATACCTGGCTCAAGCACGCTCAGATCTCGCCCTACTACATCCGCCTCGTCCGCCCTGAACGCGCCCGCTATACCCGAGCCATAAACGAGGTCCTCGAGGTCGACGGCCCCATTGCCACTCTAAGCTATCCCCTGGACCACTATCCCTTCTCCAAGGGCATCGCCCACTGGGTCGCCAAGCACAACCAATACTCCACGATGGAAGCCGAACTCATCGCCCGCAATCAGGGCTTGCAAAACCCCTCGCTCCTCACTGCCTTACGCGACCCCGACTTCCACACCCGCCGCCTCCACCAGAAGGCCATCTTCTACCGTCTTCCCGGCCGCCCCATCCTAAAGTGGCTATACATGGTCCTCCTGCGCGGAGCCATCCTCGACGGCCCCGCCGGCCTCACCTACGCCACCCTCCAATCCATCTACGAGTACCTCATCGTCGTCAAGACGAGGGAACTCCGCCGTGGAGGAGAATTCCCCCCCCACGACGCACTGTATCCAGAAAACTAAAGCAGCGTGACCGAACTTACCTTGATCGTGTCGCCCTTCACATCGCCGCTGACGTTCACCCGCAGATGGTCTGTCTTGGTGGAGGACTTAAGTGCAGCCAGCACCTTCGCGTTACCCGCGGCGTCGAACTTCAGGAACTTATTGTCCGCGGTCACAATTCCGAATCCGCTCTTCTCACAGGCCAATGCACACTCTCGAGTATGGGCGTCAGCGGTAGCCGCAGCCTTCTTGGAACAAGCCACGTCGATGACTGAGACATCGTTGAACGTCTGGTCGGCGGCCAATGCGGGGGTAGCCATCAGGCCGAGCGCCAGAACGGAAGCAAGTAGTTTCATCGTCATTCTCCATTTCAAATTGGCTAATTGAATTAATGAGTTTTCACAAATATTGGACGTTCGCTGGTGACTTCACCTTTGTCCGCTAACGCTGGCCGAGATCGGT
Source organism: uncultured Acidobacteriaceae bacterium (assembly GCA_963746625.1). Lineage (GTDB taxonomy): Bacteria > Acidobacteriota > Terriglobia > Terriglobales > Acidobacteriaceae > Edaphobacter. The sequence continues at coordinate 76,620 of CAVVBT010000008.1, read as the reverse complement.
TTCAAAAAACAGCGGATGAAGAATTACATCAGCGCGAACATCGTACGCTTCGCCTAAAAACTTAATCCAGAGTCGAGTTGTAACCTTTTCGTCTCCAGCCACTCTATGCGCAATCCTCGGATCGCTTATCAACAAATCAAAGTTGTAGTTTTCCGATCATCCGCCTCGATTCACTCGGCACGCCCCACTCCTTACCGATCGAAAATTTGCCGTTCGTCAACGCTCCTGCTCATTTAACCGGCCCTCGACTGTCTTTTGTCACACCGTGATATCTCAAGAAAATTCTTGCAATATTCAAGAAAGAGGGTTAGGGTTGGCTCACTTCTTTCTTAATTTGCCGTTTTCGCCACACTTCTAATAGCCGTTAGGCCCTTGGAACACCGTGACGTATACGTAGCATCTTCGCTACGTCGCAGATTTGTCGTCTCAATTCAACGCAAAAAATCGCCTCGGCGCGATCGGGGAGAGCCCTGTCATTTTTCTGGAGGTCTTATGCATAGATACACCGCACGACTATCCGTCAGACCCGTAACGGCTGTCTTCTACAGCCTCGCCGTCACCCTCCTAACCCTGCTGACAACCTCCGTCAGTCATGCCCAAACCTTCCGCGGCGGCATCAACGGAACCGTTACCGACAAAACCGGGGCCGCCATCGCCAGTGCCGTCGTTACCGCAGTTCAAACTGATACCGACATCTCGCACAAAACCACAAGCTCCAGTGGCGGCGAATTTCTCTTCCAGGATCTTCCCCTCGGCGCCTACAGCGTCACCGTGAGTTACACCGGATTCCAGACCGTCAAGACAGACAAAATTTCCGTTCAGGCCGGAGTCATCTACACGCTCCCAGTTATCCTTCAGCTCTCCAGCTCCGAGACCACCATCGAAGTCCAGGCCGCCGGACTCGCACTTGATACCACCAACACAACACAAACCACCGTCCTTGACGCCAAGGCCGTCGCCGACCTTCCTCTCAACGGGCGAGACTTCACCCAGATGATCGCACTCAATCCAGGTTATTCAGGCTATAGCGGCGGCGGTTACGGTTCGTTGAACGGCACGCGCGCCAACCAGATGAATTGGCAGATCGATGGCGTGGACAACAATGACCTATGGCATAACATTCCCGCCGTCAATCAGGGTGGCGTCTCCGGAATCGCCGGTATCATTCTTCCCCTCGATGCCGTCGATCAGTTCTCTGCACAGACCCAGGCCGGCCCCGAAGCAGGCCGCAACCCAGGTGGCACCGTCAACCTCAGTCTCCGATCCGGAACCAATCAGCTCCACGGCACCGTCTACTACTTCAACCGTAATGAGTTCCTCGGCGCCAAGAGTCCCTTCTCTGCCACCAAACAAGAAGTCCGCAACTACAACACCGGTTTCTCAGTCGGTGGCCCTTTCCTTAGAGACAAGCTCTTCGGCTTTCTCACCTTCGAGCATCAGCGCTTCACCATTGGTGAATCCGGCACCGCGACTGAACCATCCGTAGGCTGGCAGAATCAAGCGAAGACAATCCTCGCCGCCAACCACATCCCCGTCAACCCCGTAATGCAGGACGTCCTCAACGCACTATGGGGCACCAGCACTCTCGCCGCTGACACCGTAGGCGTTCCCAACAATTACCACTCCAACGATCCTGAGTTTGGCTACAGCTGGAACGGTCTCGGCAAGATCGACTGGACCATCTCACCCAAAGACTCCCTGAGCGCCCACTGGTTCGTCGGTCAGGGTAACCAGGTCGCTCCCGTCGGCTCGCAACTCCTCGCCTACTACGAAGAAGCTCCCATTCATGTCCAGAACATCGCCATTGTCTATAACCGCGTCATCTCGGCAACCATAACGAACCAGCTCCTCATGGGCGTCAATTACTTCAACCAGGTCTTCAACGACTACCAAACTCCCGCCAATGTCCAGGCCCTGGGATTCATCACGAACGCTCCGTTCCCGAATGCTCCCAATCTCAACATCACGAACTTTGACCCCGTTGGGCTGACACCTCCCGAGGGCCGAAATGACATCACAGGCCACCTCACCGATCAGCTCTCTTGGGTCATCGGTAGACACCAGTTACGTTTCGGTGGCGAGTACCGTCAAGCTCAACTGGATGAGTTCTACCATCGTCACGCTACCGGCACCTTTACCTTTGACGGCACTCAAGCCGTTCCTACCGACGAACGGCCTCCTGCCAACCCGGATGGAAATGATGGCTATCGTTATGCCTTGGCCGACTACCTCGCCGGTCTAACTTCCAACGCGTCCATCGCGATCGGCGACCCCGAACGACAGGTCTTCGTTAATACCTGGTTCTTGAACGCCGGAGACTCCTGGCAACTAAGTCCCAAACTCAACTTCAACTACGGCATCCGCTACGACTACGAAGGGCCCCTTCACAACGGCAACAAGGACATGTCGGTATTCCGTCCTGCGCTGACGACCACGAACGGACTCGCCTTCCAGGGCGCACAAGTAAGTTCCCTCTACCCGCAGTACTACAAAAACTTCAGCCCCCGGCTTGGATTTAGCTATTCGCCCGAGCCGAACACAGTTGTCCGCGCAAGCTTCGGATTCTACTTCGACACCCCAAACCTCAATCCGTTCCTCGATAATCGTCCCGGCAATGCCGCGCCAAACGGAGTAGAAGGAAACCCGGGCGGCCCCAACCCGGTCTACACCGTCGCTCCAGTAGCCGGAGCAGAAGGCCTCATCGTGAAGAACGTCCCCATCTTTCCCACGACAACCTCGTATCCTTGCACCCCTACATCAACCTGCGGAGTCTTTTCCGTCGCCCCCAATTTCCGCTCGTCCTATAACGAGAACTACAGCCTCAACGTCGAACACACTCTCTCACCGAGCGTCATCGTGCAGGTCGCATATGTTGGAAGTGAAGGCCGTCGCCTGCTGGCCCTGCTCGACATCAACCAAGGCACAACGCAGGAGAGCCGCCCGTACTGCCAACTCAATGTCATCTACTGCGCGTATAGCAACATCAATCAGATTGAAAGCATCGGCACCTCAAACTACAACGCACTCCAATCCCAGATCCGCATGCAGAATATCCATGGTTTCTCGGGTTCGGTCTTTTACACCTGGAGTCACAGCCTGGACGAGGTATCCGCCTATCGCGGTGCTCTACCCCAAAACAACTACAACTTCAAAGGGGACTACAGCAACTCCGACTTCGATTCCCGCAACGGCTTCGGTTCTTTCCTGACCTATCAAATTCCCGGTTCTTCACATATGCGCGCGCTCACCAACGGCTGGCAGCTTAACGCGCTGCTCAGCTTCCACGGAGGGCAACCATTCACAGTCCACGCCTCCGGCGACATCAGCGGAACCAACGAAGGCAACGACCGCGCCAACCAGGTTGGCCCTCTCACCAAGGGCTATCAGGGACAAAAGCCTAATGCTAACTGGCTTAGCCCGGCCGCTTTCGCCGATCCTGCTCCAGGCAACTTCGGCACTTCCCGCCGCAACGGCTACTACGGGCCCGGTTACTCCGACGTCGACTTCTCGGTCTTCAAAGACACGAAGATCTTCGAGCGTGTGACCCTTCAACTCCGTGCCGAGATGTTCAACCTCTTCAACCGCGTCAACTACGCTCCTCCCGGAGGCGGCAGCGTCTCTGTCGGAGGCAACTTCACCCTCAACGACACCATCGGCGACTACAACGGAGCGCCCGGTATCGGAGCCGGCGAAGCCTTCAACACCCAGCTCGCCGCAAAAATCATCTTCTAACTTCCTCCCCAGAAGAAACCCCGCGTCCGATTCACTATCGGCCGTGGGGTTTTTCACATCCATCTCTCAACCTAAACAGGCCACTTCCACTCGCGAATCTTCTTCGAGTCGATCCCATTCTCGTGAGCATAATTCACGCTCTCGATAATCTGCCCCTTCAGCCACTCCTTCAGGTGCGCCGCAGTCGCCTGCAGCTTCGGCACGCGATCGATCACATCGATCGCCAGATCAAACCGGTCGATCTGATTCAAAATCGCCAGCTCCAGCGGAGTATTGATATTCCCCTTCTCCTTGTATCCGCGCACGTGGATGTTGTCATGGTTCGTCCGCCGGTACGTCAGCTTATGAATCAGCGAAGCATACGCATGGAAGTTGAAGATCACCGGCTTGTCCTTCGTAAACAAGCTGTCGAACTCTCGCGACGACAACCCATGCGGATGTTCCTCCTCCGGCATCAACCGGAACAGGTCCACCACATTCACAAACCGTATCTTCACCTCCGGGCACCGCTCCCGCAGAATCGCCACCGCCGCCAGCGCCTCTGCCGTAGGAATATCTCCCGCGCAGGCCATCACCACATCCGGCTCATCGCCCGCATCGTTGCTGGCGAAATCCCATATCCCAATTCCCTTCGTGCAATGCGTCACCGCCTCATCCATGTCCAGGTACTGCAGGTGCGGAGCCTTGTCCGCAACAATCACGTTCACGTAGTTCGTGCTCCGCAGGCAATGATCCGTCAACGCTCAGCAGACAGTTCGCATCCGGTGGCAGATAAATCCTCGTCACCGCGGGCGATTTGTTCGTCACCACATCCAGAAATCCCGGGTCCTGATGCGTAAATCCGTTATGGTCCTGCCGCCACACCAGCGACGTAATCAGTAAATTGATCGAAGAGACCGGCGCCCTCCACCGCAGCTCCAGCTTGCTCTTCTCCAGCCACTTCGCATGCTGGTTGAACATCGAGTCGATGATGTGCACAAACGACTCATACGTCGAAAAGAATCCATGCCGCCCCGTCAGCACATAGCCTTCGAACCACCCTTCCAGCGTATGCTCGCTCAACATCTCCATCACGCGGCCATCACGCGCGAGAAAGCCCCCATCCGCATCCTCCGGAAGCATCTCCGCCATCCATGTCTTCCCGCTCGCCTCATAGATCGCCTGCAACTTGTTCGAAGCCGTCTCATCCGGCCCAAACACGCGGAAGTTCGTCATGTTCTGCTTGATCGCATCGCGCAAAAAGTCGCCAAGCACCTCAGTCGACGAAACCTCAATCTGCCCCGGCTTCTTCACCTTCACCGCATAATCGCGAAAATCCGGCAGCTCCATCGGCTTTCTGCAGCAGGCCGCCATTCGCATGCGGATTCGCCGTAATCCGCCTCTGCCCCACCGGAGCCATCGCCTTCAACTCCGCAATCAGCTTCCCCGACTCATCGAACAACTCCTCCGGCTTATAACTCCTCATCCATTTCTCAACCATCTTCAAATGCGCGGGGTTCGTCTTCGGATCGAGAATCGGCATCTGGTGCGCTCGCCACGACCCCTCCAGCTTGTGCCCATCGATCTCCTTCGGACACGTCCATCCCTTCGGCGTCCGCAGAATAATCATCGGCCACCGCGGCCGCTCCACATCCGCACCCTTCGGAGCGCTCCGCGCCTTCTTCTGAATCGCGCGAATCTCGTTCACACATTGCTCCATCACCCCGGCCATCAACTGATGCATCACCGCCGGGTCATCACCCTCCACCACATACGGAGTCCACCCATAACCCTTGAACATCCACTCCAACTCCTCCGGCGAAATCCGCGCCAGCACCGTAGGATTCGCGATCTTGTAACCGTTCAAATGCAGTATCGGCAGCACCGCTCCATCGCGCACCGGGTTCAGAAATTTATTCGAGTGCCACGACGTAGCCAGCGGCCCCGTCTCCGCCTCGCCATCCCCCACCACCACCGTCACAATCAAATCGGGATTATCAAACGCCGCGCCAAATCCATGCGACAGGCTATACCCAAGCTCGCCGCCTTCATGAATCGACCCCGGCGTCTCCGGCGTGCAATGACTTCCAATCCCGCCCGGAAACGAAAACTGCTTGAAGAACTTCTGCATCCCCGCAACATCTTCGCTCTTGTCCGGATAAACCTCCGAATAAACGCCCTCAAGATAGCTATTCGAAAGCGTAGCCGGAGCCCCATGCCCAGGCCCTGAAATATAAATCAAATCCAAATCATACTTCTTGATCAGCCGGTTCAGATGCACCCAGGCAAACGTCTGCCCCGGGTCCGATCCCCAATGCCCCAGCAGCCGATTCTTAATATGCTCCGGCTTCAACGGCTCGCGCAGCAGCGGATTCTCCAGCAGATAAAGCATCCCCACGCAAAGATAGTTGCAAGCCCGCCAGTAGGCATCCATCTTCCGCAACTCATCCGCCGTCAACGGCTGCGCACCCTGGCTCTTCTTCGCCGACTCCTTAACCGCCGCCTTCGCCACGCTGCTCATAGAATCTCTCCCTCGCGTACAAATGACTAAATCGGAGCCCAAACAAATCTGTAACCAAAACAGAACTAATTGCCCTGCCGAGCCATCGCGCTCACATGCATCGCAATCATCCAATCCTCTTTTGCAGGAACGACGAACACCGCCGCTGCACCATCAGATGCACTCAACCGCCGAACAGCATCACCCGGCGCCTCATTCAACTCAGAATTAATCGAAATCCCCAAACTCTCCATCCCACCCAGAATCTCTGCCCGCGACCGCGCATCGTGCTCACCAATCCCGCCCGCAAAAACCACCGCATCAACCCCACCCATCAACGCCACAAATCCACCGATCGCCTTCTTCACCGTCCGCGTGAATACATCTACCGCCAGCCGCGCTCGCACATCTCCCTTCGCCGCCGCCTCCCGCACCGCCTTCATATCATTCGCCATCCCAGACAACGCCACCATCCCCGCATCATGGTTCAGCATCTTCTCCAGTGCAGCCGCCATCTCCCTTCATCTGCCGCATCAGATAAACCACCAGCCCCGGATCCAGATCCCCCGGCCGCGTCCCCATCACCACTCCACCCGTCGGCGTCAGCCCCATCGTCGTATCCACCGATCGCCCATCTACCAACGCCGTCACGCTGCACCCACTGCCCAGATGCGCAATCACCATCCGCCGCGGCACACCAAATTCGCCCTTCCGCAACTGCCGCACAATCGACTCGCAGCTCAACCCATGAAACCCATACCGCCTCACCCCGCGCTCGCGATACTCCACCGGAATCGCATACGTCGTCGCCGCCTCCGGCATCGTCTCGTGAAACACCGTATCGAAACACGCATAGTGCCCCACCCCGGGAAACCGCGCCATCATCTCCCGAATCACCGCAATCACCGCCGGATCATGCAGCGGCGCAAACTCCACCGCCGCCTCCAAATCCCGCATCACCTCCGGAGTAATCCGAACATGCCGATCCAGCTTCGCTCCCGGATGCACCACCCGATACCCCACCGCATCCACCGTCGGCAGCTCCACCCCGCTCACCGCCTCCGCCACCAGGCCAATCGCCTCAACCGAATCCTGAGCCTCAACGCTCGTCCTCCCGCCACTCAAATCCCGCCCATCTTCACCGCGAAACTTGAACCCCGCCTTCGCCCCTCCAATCCCCGTGACCTCACCCTCACAAAGCGAACGCGGCTCCCACTCACCCGCTTCAAACAGAGAAAACTTAATCGAAGAAGACCCGCTATTGATCACGAGTATGTGCACCACCACCCCCAACACAAAACCGACGATCCCGCTTCCTTCTAACCTACACCGCCGTAGCCAACGCCCTGTTAAATCCCCAAAAACACGAAAATTCCCGGTCATAACCCAAAAGTCCCAGCGTTCCCCCGCACAGAATTCGCCGCAACCCACTAAACTCATCTCATGTGTGGAATTGTTGGTTACATCGGGCCCAAGCCCGTCGTCCCCGTCATCATTGAAGGCCTGCGCCGCCTCGAATACCGCGGTTACGACTCAGCCGGCATCGCCGTAGCCGGAGGCCCCGAAGGCCTCGCTCTCCGTCGAGCCCCCGGAAAACTCCGCAATCTCGAAGTCGCCATCGCCGACTCCCCCATCGAAGGCTCCTTCGGCATCGGCCACACCCGCTGGGCCACCCACGGCCGCCCCACCGAAGAGAACGCCCACCCCCACCGCGACGGCTCCGGAACCCTCGTCGTCGTCCACAACGGCATCGTCGAAAACTACCTAACCCTCAAAAACGCCCTCATCGCCAAAGGCCACCGCTTCGTCTCAGAAACCGACACCGAGATCATCGCCCACCTAATCGAAGACGAACTAAACATGGCCGCCGCCAACACCAATAAAAAAAATGGTCGTCATCCTGAGCGCAGCGAAGGACCCCTGTATTTTGCGGGTGGCAGTACAGACTCCTCCGAAGCCAACACCGCCGAAGCCGTCTTAACCCTCCCCGAAACCAACGGCCACCACCCCACCATCCCCCTCGAAGAAGCCGTCCGCCGAGCCGTCAAGCGCATCACCGGAGCCTTCGCCATCGGAGTCCTCTCCGCGCACGAACCCGACAAGCTGGTCGCCGCCCGCATGGGTCCGCCCGCCGTCATCGGCATCGGCGAAGGAGAATTCTTCCTCGCCTCCGACGTCCCCGGCATCCTCCACCACACCCGCAACATCCACTTCCTCGCCGACGGCGAACTAGCCGTCATCACCAAAGAAGGCGTACACCTAACCGACTTCGAAGCACGTCCAATCCCCCTAAAGATCCAGCGCATCACCTGGGATCCCATCCAGGCCGAAAAAGCCGGCTACAAGCACTTCATGCTCAAAGAAATTAACGAGCAGCCCCGAGCCATCCGCGACACCACCCTAGGCCGCGTCTCCCTCGACACCGGCCATGTCTTCCTAAACGAGATGCAAATCTCCGATCAAGATCTCAAAAACGCCAACCAGATCACCATAGCCGCCTGCGGAACCTCCTGGCACGCCGGACTCGCCGGTAAATTCATGATCGAGCGCCTCGCCCGCCTCCCCGTTGACGTCGACTACGCCAGCGAGTACCGCTACCGCGACCCCATCCCCGACGCCAACGCCATCGGCCTCCTCATCACCCAGTCCGGCGAAACCGCCGATACCCTCGCCGCCCAGGCCGAGCTCATCGCCAAAGGATCCAAGACCCTCGCCATCTGCAACGTCGTCGGCGCCGCCATCACCCGCAAAGCCCAGGGCACCCTCACCACCAACGCCGGCCCCGAGATCGGCGTCGCCTCCACCAAGGCCTTCACCGCCCAGCTCACCGCCCTCTTCGTCCTCGCCCTCCACCTCGCGCAGGTCCGCGGCACCATCTCCGAAGCCGAATCCCTCCACCTCGTCAACGAGCTCTCCAAGCTACCCGGAAAAGTCGAAGACGTCCTGCGCTCAGTAGACGACCAGTGCCAGCAACTCGCAAAGGTCTTCCACACCGCCAACGACTTCCTCTTCCTCGGCCGCGGCATCCACTACCCCATCGCCCTCGAAGGCGCACTCAAATTAAAAGAAATCTCCTACATCCACGCCGAAGGCTACCCCGCCGGCGAGATGAAGCACGGCCCCAACGCCCTCATCGACGAAACATTACCGGTAGTCTGCATAGCGACAAAGGACCCCAACGACCCCAGCAGCGTCCTAAAGTACGAAAAAACCCTATCCAACATTCAGGAAGTAACCGCCCGCAGCGGCCGAGTCATCGCCATAGCCATAGAAGGCGACGAAGAGATCAAGCAGCTAGTCGAGCACACCATCCAAATCCCGCAAGCCCCCGAACTCCTCCTGCCGGTCTTAGAAGTAGTTCCCCTCCAACTCCTCGCCTACCACATAGCCGTCCGCCGAGGCTGCGACGTAGACCAACCCCGAAACCTCGCGAAATCTGTCACGTAGTGAGATATGAAGATCTGACTCCTGACCTCGCAAAACTTCTCACGGTCGCACCCAACTAGCTGCGCAGCCCTCACCACTCTATTTTTTTGTAAACCCTGTTATCGCAGAAAAGATACGGGTCAGCTAAGTATCCGCAAATCGCGATATCTTCACCCATCCGCTATATGTATTGCCGTCCGATACATCTCCCGAGTGCCAGGTAATTGCGATCATCTGCCAATAGTGGTCGTCTATATACTGCTGCTGATCGATCGGTGGCAACAAAGAAACCTTCATAGGATGGCCGACAACGATGCACGCTTTCGCAACTATGAGAACGTCTTTGTTGGATTTGAGAGTGCGCCTGCCGAGCTGCAGATCAACGAGCGTGCAGTGACGTAAACCGGCTTCTTCATGCTTGGAAGACCCGGCAGGCTCTTGTGAGCATATAAGTCTCGCATTGCGCTATCCAATCTAGGATCGGTCGGTCGCGGCGGAATCGGGTGGCTGACGCTCCATGTTTTATCGATTGAATCACCCAGCATCCGCAGACCTTGTTCGCAATCGTTTGTCGCTTGACCGTCTGTGCAAGCGTCCACGTAATCCTTGGGACAAGAAGTATTCAGTCTAAAGCACGCCTTAGCAAAACCTGTACTTCATTTGGACACGAATTGTATGCTGTTTCCCTTGCACTCGAGTACTTGTCCACCATCTTCGACAGAACGCACTGCGTCAAGGTATCCGACGGAGGGTATTTGGTTGGCTGCGAAAACGCGGCCGACGTGCACGCAAGGAATACGATCGCCCCCAGAACTAACTTTTTCATCTTGTCATTTGCTCCACGATAAGCTGGCTATAACTAGAGGGCCAATGTGGCCTGTCATTTCTCTGCGAAGAATTACTCCGCCGCTTGGGTCGCGAACGCCGCAGTCCACCTGGGTCTGCTAAACCTCGATTCGTCTTCCACTCGGAACTCAATATCGAGTCGACCCCCATATCCCGATATGCCGCTCCCTTTATTTTCGATCTGAACATATCGGTCAGATCAACCTTGAAAGTTCCGCCCAGATGTTGGCTGAGAAGTGCGGCAAAATCATCTGCAAGCGCTTTCAAATTGACGTCGGTAATTTCTTTTTCTTCATTCACAACTTCATTGTTGTTTTCCATGTCGACAATGGTCTCACGCCGGCGATCGAGGAAATCCCGGCAGTTTTGTGCAGGTCAGGGCGGGTGGCCCAGGCCGACAACAAATCTGGGTGCCCCATCTTCGGGCGGGTGGCCCATATATAAAATCCAACCAATACCCTGGGTGGCGGGTGGCCCGTACATAAAACCCAACCAATACCCTGGGTGCCCCATTCATGCAGTCTCATCGCATGAGTGGGCAATCGCGCGGGAGCGCGATCCGCTTTCCTCCGCCAGTCAATAAAATCAAGCCATGCCCCTGGGCCTCGAACGTCGCCACAATTTAGGTCATCTCCACTTCATCACCTTCAGTTGTCACCAACGTCTTCCCTACCTCGAAACCACCAAACCCAAAGAAATCCTCGGAGAAGTAATCGAACGCACCCGCCGCTCACATAACTTCCTCCTCTACGCCTACGTCCTCATGCCCGAGCACGTCCATCTCCTCCTCAGCGAACCCAAAAACCACTCCCTCTCGTCCACCCTCCGAGTCCTCAAAGGCGAATCCTCAAAACTCCTCAAGGGCACCCGCGACCATTTCTGGCAACCCCGCTACTACGACTTCAACGTCTTCACCACACCAAAATTCGTAGAAAAGGTCCAGTACATCCACCGCAACCCAGTCACCCGGGGCTTGGCCACAAAACCCGAAGACTACCGATGGAGCAGCTTCAACCACTACGCTACTGGCGAACTCAGCCCCATCGAAATCGAATCCCATTGGACCCACCGGAAAGCCAGCATATACACATAAAGGACGGGTGGCCCATATCTAACCCTTAACAAATTGGGTGCCCCATCTTCGCGACAGTCTCATCGTCGCTAAGGTGGGCATTCGCGCAAAGCGCGAACCGTCCTCCGAAATCCAGTTGAAGATTGCCTCGCCCCCACCCAAGGCGTACGCTTGGCCTGTTTCCATCAGGAGACCCAGCAAGGCACAGCTATGAACCACGTCAGTTGCCCGACCAGCATAGTCAACGCGCCAGTGGAACTTGTCTGGCAGCTTCTTACAAGCCCGGAGGGCTGGGGCGATTTCTATAACCTGCGTATCACCGCCGTCGAGCCTGCCGGGACTGCCGTAGTGGGACAAACCGTCTTCGCAGAGTCCGGCCCACAGTTCCTGCACCTCAAGCTACAGTTCCGGTTCACGGAGATCGACGCATTGAATTACAAGCTCGGACTTGATGCGCGATTCCCACTTGGCGTCACTGTGCGGGAAGACATGACCTGTGTTCCGCTGGGAGAGAAGCAATGCCGCGTCAACTATAACTGTGGTTTTGGCTTTCCAGAAGGATGGCGCGGTGCGGTACTGCACTTTTTCATGCGTCGGCGACTCGACACAGGCCCGGCAGATTCGCTAAACCGCTTGCAGCGAGAAGCGGAGCGGCTCAATGGGCGGGTGGCCCAGGTCTAACCCACGACAAAACTTGGGTGCCCCATCTTCGCGACAGTCTCATCGTCGCCAAGGTGGGCATTCGCGCTACGCGCGAACCGCCTTCTCCCCCAAGTCTAAAATCCAAAAAAACGTCTCTGCGATTCCGCTTCACCTGTGCCCGTAAGCCGTGAAAACGTAATCTTTTGACTTCACTGCCGTGTGGCAGGCGAACCCGCACTTGGCGTCGTTCCCTTGCGGCGGCTTATCCGATAAGTTTCCGAGCCTGAACGTATCGGAAGCGGCGTCATACTCGAAGACGCCGTAACCCCATCCGCCGCTGTCCGCAAACCTCTTGCTGTCCTTCACCATCAGATCAACGTCATGCTGGGGGCCTGGCACCGTCGGCGAACCGGGTTGTCCCGCATCCACTTTAGCGGTCCAATGGACCTTCGCCATCTTCGCGCCATCCGGAAAAGGCTTGCCGTTACCGGGAATCCCCGCCTTATACGCGTCGATCATCACAGGATTCCCAAGGATCGCGGCGACCGCACCTCCGTTATGGCTGATGGAGATCACCGGCCAGCTTTCATATCCTCTGAACTCAGAGAACGCGAGACCATTCGGTATTTTCAGGGTGTACTTGTCCTGCGCCGAAGTGGCGGCCTGTGTCTGCGGTTGGACTGCTGTGGAGGCGGAGGCAGCGGCCGCGTGGGGAAGGTTGTGGATGAAACGTGCAAGCTTCCAGGTGTCGGTATCCGAAATGCTCGACTTCCAGGAAGGCATGCCTGTCAGGCGAACTCCATTCTGGATGATCCAAAACAGTTCCGCGTCACTCCAGTGCTGCACGTGTGCCGAAGTCAGGTCCATCGCAGGCGGAGCCATGTTGCGCCCAAGGTCAGCGTCTCCGCGCGCATTCGCACCATGGCATTGCGCGCAAGACCCAAGAAACACCTCCTGGCCCTGGCTCACAACCTCAGCCGTCTCAGGCAGCGGGTTTTTCATCTTTCCCGCCTCCAACGGAATGGTGACGTCTTTGGCCGCATTCGCCAGGCTGGTCTCCCCCTCGGAAGGAGGCTTGCTCGCTGTGCAACCCACAACAAAAGCGCCCAGCATCGCACCAATCACGCCAAGCATCAGCTTGTGCTTTAGCGCCGCGCTGCGATCACTCATAAGTTCAGGCATGGTATGTTCTCCTTCACAAAAGAACGTCTCTAGGCCCGATCAAACGTGCGTCTGAAACGATTGCGATTAAGCGAGAGGTGAGGGAGCAAAACAATAGGACAATCGTCTTGACCATACCTTCGTATCAAGTAGGCGGGACGATGTCAACTCACCCATACCGCCGGGTGCCCCATTTATGCAGCCTCATCGCACGAGTGGGCAATCGCTCTGGCTTCTTTTCTTGCATCTTATAAAGAAACATGTCTCAGAGCCACATCCAGGAACACGTAGACCTGATTGCAAAACACGAACAGGATTTCCTGACGAATCGCACCGCAGCCGAACGCCTCGGCGACTCCCTCGCCGGCTTCGCAGGAAGCCTCGCTTTCGTCTGCATCCACTGGCAATCTTCGCCGGATGGATGGTATTCAACACGGCCTCGTTCACCCTCCCGCATCACTTCGATCCACCACCCTTTTCTCTTCTCGGCACCATCGTGGCCCTCGAAGCAATCCTGCTGGCGAGCATCATCCTGATGCGTCAATCCCGCATGAGCCGCCGCGCCGACGAACGCGACCACCTCATGCTCCAAGTCCTCCTCCTGACAGAGAAAGAGATCACGACGGTCCTCGGCGTCGACCGGCAGATCGCCGGAAAAGTTGGCCTTCAACAGGTCGCTACCGACAAAGAAATCGAGCAACTGAGCCAACACATCTCAATCGACGACGTAGCGCAAACGATCAAAGACCAATTACCGACAGAGTGATGTCGAACCGGCTGCCCCCACACACCCTATCCGGCACAAGAAGTTCGGGTGCCCCATCTTTCGCAACTTTTTTGCGAAGGGCGGGAGGTAAGCTGCCCAATACAACACCCGCGACTCGCGGCAGCCGGACGGGTGTATCGTTATAGGCCTGTTCGTGGGCCACCGTAAAAATTTTGCTATCTAGGAGAGATCCCCATGACATTACTTGCCTATGGAGCGAAGGAAGTCCGTGCGCTGGAAGCAGCACTCGGCGGGAAACCGCCGAAGAGAGCAGCTGACCAGGCGCTTGCCGAGTTGAAAATGCAAATGCGCGAGCGGTATGAGCGACGTAACGCCCAGATCGCAAAAATGCGTCCTCTGATGGAAAAAAGCCGGGCTCCGCTGCTTGAACTGATCAAGAAAGATAAAGCAGCTGCTGCGGCCCTCGAAAAACGCCGTACTCTCACCCTTGCCCGGAGCAAGGAAAAACTGCGAATGAAGCACGAGCCCCTCAAGATCGACCCCCGGATGGTCAGCGGCTCGGGATTCTGGCTCAAGGCTCCTCCCTACGATGTGCCGTTCAACGCCGCGAATGGCAACGCCTCGGCATCTTCCAATATCAACGCCGGCGTGTACGGCTTATCGATGAGCGGCGGTGGCGGCAGCGCCTCAGCATCGGCAGGCGTGGGGGTTTGGTTTTGGGCAACCGAGGATGATCCGTCGCAGCGAATCGCCGCGGTGTTTGACTACGACTACAGTTGGCTCGACGCCTCAGATTGGTACACCGCACACAACGACGGCACGACCAACATCTGGGTCTTCGGCCACAGCGAAAATCGCTGGGTGCTCACGCAGGGAGGTTTTTTTCCATCATGGAGCGACGGCACCGGATGGCAAGAAGACCACGGGAGCAACGGCGATGGCAGCGAGGATTCTGGACGCGAAAGCATACAAGCATTTTTCCCAGTAAGAGCAAATAACTGGTACCTCGCCTTCATCTGGTCGGATGGCTCATGTGACGATTCGAGCGGGAGTGTCTTCGGGTTTAGCTTTGCGCAGCAGTTCCAAAACATGTCGGTGCCCTTCGTAGTATTCGGCAGCCTGTAACAAGAGCAAACAGAATCCAAAATCTCGACGGGGCGCGATAGGCCGGCCGGAAGATCTTCAGCCGGATCCGGCCATCCGCCCAAAAGTGCCCTCAAATTCCGAATCAGTTCTCTTGCCAGCCTTCCAGCTTGATGTCGTCGTAATAGACCGAACCGCGGTAATAGTTATTGTGCGGATCGCCAAACATGAAAAAGTCAGGAATTCCCGCATCTGTCTGATACACGGAGCGCACTGGTATCGTCCCGACATAAGTCTGCTGTCCGCCCCATTTGAAATCGCCGGAAGTCGTCAGCACAAAGGCATCTTCATTGCGCTCGATGCAGGCTGAATACCAGGTATTGTCCTTGTACGCGTCCACAGCGCGAACTGCGCCCGCGGGCTGAAGCGCACCGTTGGACCAGGCCAGAAAGGGAAGGCCTGTAGCGGGGTCATCGCCGCCATCCTTGGCTACGCCAAACATCATGATCGGGTGCTGACCGTCAGGCACCCAACTCTTGCCCTCCCAGATACTGGTCCAGCCTTCCTTGTTGTTGTCCGAATCAATCACAGCTTTGCGATGGTGATGAATCCAAATATTGTTGTGGGGCCTCGGAGTTGCATCCAGAATGGTGAGCCAGTAAAAGCCATTCTCCAGCGTCGCATCATCGTCTAACCAGGGCTTGGCGGTTTCGCCCCCGGAATAGCCATTCAAGCCCTTCCCGGGCTTGCCGTCTCCAAACGAAGCAAAGCCCACCTTCAGGCAAACCCGATACTTCTTTGGCAGCGCGTTCGTCGGACGAACAACCATCCCATCCGTGTGCTTGGGAGACGAAATCTTAAGTACGTGATTATTCGGCGTCCGCCGGATCCGGCACCACTTCGAAAAGATCACTGAATTTCGTGAGGTCAGAGCGGCTGTAAGCCGCGGCAGTGAGCCAATCGCCTTTTCCGAATGGCCCTTCAGCGCGAAACGCCGCCGGAGGCGTTATGCCGAGTTCCTTGAAATGGGAGCCCCCATCGGAATACTCATCCGCATTTTGATAAGTATCGGCTGCCCAGGCAGGCGAACCAGTTTTGAACAAAGGTGCCTGGCCTTCGAAATTTTCTTCGTAGAGGACCTTCCAGGAACCGTGAGGTCGACCGGTCGCCGCACCACCCTGAGCGGTGGGAGTTTGCGAATTCGATTCAGCAACTGACAGAAACAACAACGCGCAAAAGAGCAATCGGATACGAGCAAGCGACATAGGCTACCCCCCGGTAGATTGTAGAGGAGGGAGCGCGGCGAGATCATGAAAAGAGACGAGTTACCGATCATTGAGAGAAGAAGATGGTAACGCCCCCCGTATGCGGCAGCGCACTCGCTTTCAGCCAGGTCTCGTTCGCAATTGTGCGGCTGCAGGGCCCAAGTGAGCAAATTTTGATTGACCTGCGCATACTCTCCATTCGCAGCGCGCTCAGCACGTCGGTCAAAATCGAGCCTTTGAAAGGCGAATACAGATAGAACACGGTGCCGCTGGATAGATCCGCTTCGCGCGCGTCTTGCGCTATGAACTGGACGCGGCTGAGGCGAAGGCTTTGAGCACACTCCCGCGCGTTCGCGACATAGGCCGCCTCCACCTCAATACCAAGGCTCCGGGCTCCAGTCACCATGGACACCAGAAGCGGCACATGCCCGAGTCCCGATCCAAGATCGACAAAGACGTCGTCTTCCGCAAGCGCGGCAGCTGCTATCAGGTGGAGAATATGGCGCACGGGCGTTGGCTGATAGAACACCATCTCCGGTGATCGCTGAAGGTTCGGTTCGCTCGGTTCGTGGAGTTGAAGAACTCCGCTCAACAACTCGTCTCGGTAGTCGAAGCCCAGGCCGGGCGACGGGCCTTTCGATTCGTTCCGGCTCGCTGAATCCTGCAGCCACTCGAGAAGCGCGCGGGGTTGACCGCCGCGAACAATATCAGATCGCACACTCTGGTAGAGTTCTGAGTTTGCGGCTTCGAGTCGTGTCCGGAGTCCCTTCGCACGCTGGTGAATTCGCGACTCCGTCCACCTCGTGGAATCTTCGGAATCAAAGCCGCCAATCCTGGCGTCAAGATCGTCCAGCGCGATCAGGCGCTCCCGCAATTGTTCGGGCTCGAACAGAGAGACATCGGCCTCGAGGCCGCAGAGGAGGGCGTGCAGATCGTGGTCACATTCGATTTCACGCTCGCACGAAAACATGCTCGTAGTGGTTGACACATCAACCACGGTAAACACTTATAGGTTGTCATGTCAACCTGCAATTGATACGCTTGGCACAGACATGACAACAAAACCGTTATCCCCACAGGAGCTTCGTGTCTGGCATGCCTTCAGGCTCATGCATGAAGATGTGCTGAGTCGCGTAGGGCGGGACATCGCGCAGGCGACCGGACTTTCAGGTCCTGAGTTTGGTGTATTGTCTCGCCTCGCTGCCATTGGCAAAGGTGAGATGCGGCAACAAGCGCTGGCCAGCATGATGGCCTGGGATAAAAGTCGCCTCTCTCATCAGCTCACGCGAATGCAGGAACGAGCGCTCATTGAGCGCCGTCGTACTGACGGGAAGACTGTCGTCGTTGCCCTTACTAAACTCGGCAGAGAAAAGCTGGATGCTGCGCGCCCGATACATGCGGCCTCAGTTCGGCGGAATCTATTGTCGCGACTCACTCAGGAACAGATCGATACCATCGTGCGGGTTAGCAATCTTCTCGGTGAAGAAGACTAACGCCCTTCCGTTTCGACCGGGTGACGCTTTTGCTCCCAATCCCACAGGAACCCGTAAAATGGGCAGACAAAACATGCCCATCACTGTCGGAGACCAAATAGGCGATTACGAAATTACAGGCATCCTCGGCGCCGGCGGAATGGGCCAGGTTTACCAGGTCCGCCACACCATTTCCAACCGAACCGAGGCCATGAAGATCCTCGCCCCCGGTCGCGCCGTCTCCGACGAACTCGTCGCTCGCTTCCTCCGCGAAATCCAGCTGCTCGCCAGCCTCCACCACCCCAATATTACCGAGTTCCACACAGCCTTTCGTCACAACGGCGAACTCATCATGATCATGGAGTTCGTCGAAGGCCATACCCTGAGCGCCAAACTCAGCAGCGCCCCTATGACCTTGGCGACCGGCCTCAATTACATTCAACAGGTGCTCTCCGGCCTCGCCTACGCCCACGAACGCAGCATCGTTCATCGCGATGTAAAACCCTCCAACATCATGATCAGCCGCGACGGCCACGTGAAACTCCTCGACTTCGGACTCGCGCTTCCCATCCTCGACCCCCAGTTCACACGATCGGGCATGATCCTCGGCTCCCTGCCCTACATGTCGCCGGAACAAGTCCTCGGCAAGCAACTCGACGCGCGCTCTGATGTCTATGCGGTCGGCGTCACTCTCTATCAGCTGCTCACCGGACGCCTGCCCTTCGAAGCGGCCAACGAATACGAGATCGCCAGCGCTCACCTCAAATCTTCGCCACCCGACCCCATCGCCATCAACCCAAACATCCCGGTACGCCTCTCGAAAATAGTCTTGAAGTCGTTGTCAAAACCGCCAGACGACCGCTTCCAGACCGCAAAGGAATTCCTCGACTCCATCAGCCTGCTCCATACCGGCGAGACCGCAACCCTCGCTGCTTCAACCCTGCCTCGCAACGCCGAAGCGGCCCTCGCATCCAACACGCCGATCAAACAGGCGATCGATCCAAATGTACTCGACTCCGTAAGCCGCGAACTCGCCTTTCACGTCGGGCCCATCGCAAAGGTCATCGTAAGCCGCGCGGCTAAGCGTGCAATCTCCCTCGACGAGCTCTACAAACTTCTCGCAACAGAAATCTCAACAGAAAAAAGTCGTCAGGACTTTCTCGCCACCCGAAATAAATACTCCACGCCCAGATGATCCTCTCTATTGATCGAGCATCTGAATTGCCTTCTTCAAACTCACATACATACGGTTGAAGGAAGCAGTGACCTCAGCGATCTCGTCCTTGCCTTTAACCGCAAGCTCAGGCTGATTCAGATCCCCCGTGCTGATACGATCCGCCGTCGCCGCAAGCCGCCGTACCGGCACGATCACCACATAGTAGAGCGCTGCATCGATAACAGCGAGAGCCACAAGAAAGGTCGCTGCGATATAGAACAGCAGCGTGCGATAGAGGTGGGATGCAATATTCTCTGCCACTGTAGTGGGCACCGAAACGATCTGCGCGCCAATCACCTCGTTTAGCTTCCACCCAAAACCGTTCGCGCTGCCATACGTCAGAACCAGGTTTGCAGGCGCCATCGCTGCAGTGCCGTGGCACGTCAAACAACTCGCGTCCGCCGTAATCGGTTGCGACAGCGAGATCGATGTTCCCACGGGAGTTTGCCGCTCCCCAATCAATTGCTTCTCCTCCGGATGATTCCGGAAATATTCGATAATGTCGGCCTCCCACTGATCGGCTCTGTCCCGCGGATTGGTCGGATTCAGTGCCGCCTCCTTATAGGTGTAATCCGGATAATCCTTTCGCAGGTGATTGAACGTCGTCGTGGCGGCGTAAAACGGAATCGTCTGTGGAAGAAATCTCTTCGCGCTCTCCGGCGTCGTCTCCAGCAGAGGATCCAACTCCTGGTCCGTATAATCCCGCGTCGACCGCGCGCTCGAAATCATCAGCTTCGCCTGTTGAAGCGTCTGATCGCGTGCGTTTTTTTCCAGAAACCTCCACGAAAGTTGCGACACCAGCAGGAGCCCGGTACCGAATAACAAAATGAGCAGGACATTGAACTTTGCCAGCAGCTTCAAGGATGGTCACCTCGTCTCGCTGAGAGAGCGTTATCTGTCGAGAATAGGCTGTCGCGACCGATATCTCAACGCAGACCACGATCCCATAGCTTCTTTCTAACTACGTCTCCGCGCAGACTCCATTCACCGTAGCCCACTCTCGGTGATAACCTTCCCCTATGCCCGGCCCCACCCTGCAACAACGACTGGAGCACGCCCTCGAGGCCCTCGCCGAAGCGGAACGCGAGTACGCCGCCGGAATCCCCTACAAAGGCGTTACCACCTGGCCGGAAAAGATCGCCCACATCAAAAAACACATCGCCGATCTCAGAGAGATCATCGCCAACGAGTAGCTCCCCATGTCAACCACTCGCCAGCTCATGCTCGCAGACATTGATTACTCCGACTGGGCCAACCAGGAACTCCTCGCCGCCTGCTCCGTCCTCACCCTGGACCAGCTCACCCGCGACCTTGGCGCCTCACACCGTAGCGTCCTCGAAACCCTCCGCCACATCTTCTACGCCGAGCGTGTCTGGTGCGATCGCCTAATCAAGAACGCGCTCCCGCCTCTCATCGAAGTAGGAAACCAGCGCCTCTTTGCCGACGCTCCACCCGAACCGTCGCTCGAAGACCTCAAACAAAAATGGCCAACCGTCGCACAGAATCTCCGCCGCCTGCTCGAAGTCTGCACTGAACAAGATCTGTCAGCTGAGCTCTCCTGCCTCAAACCCGACGGAGAAGACCTCCGTATCTCTCCCGCCCAGATCATCATCCACTCGGTCAACCATTCCACCCTCCACCGCGGTCAGATCATCAGCATGCTTCGAACCCTCGGCATCCGGCCGCCTAACACTGACCAGTTCAGCTTTTACATGACCCAGCAACAAACGGTTGTCCGGCATAGTCCAACCCTCCTCTAAGCGGCAAAGCCACGTCGCGAAAATTTGCGGCAGAGCGGACGGTGGTAGTTTTTATTGTTTTTAGAACTAATATCCTCGGTTGTTTAGTAGCGCACCCCTTCTCACCCCCCGGACTGCGTCGCCTGCAATCAAATCCACAAGAACCGGATTTGACATTCGAACATGAGGAACACACTTGGATTCCACCCTTCGCGCCGCTGCGAAAGGTGCGATGAAGTCTGCTCGAGCCAATATGAAAATTGGCCAGTGTGAAAATCGGTCTACGCGGGACACCCTGCGTCCATCCATTTCTTGAAAAGCGAAACACGTTCCGCAGGCCACGGTTCATCTGGAGGCATCGTGCCTCCGGACACCGCACCGTACACAGTCTGAGCATTCTCCGGAACACACATCCACGCGGGATCATCCAGCTCAATCCCCATAGGCTTCATGCACTCAACATCTTCGTCTCGGAAAAGACGGCGAATATCTGCACCAAAACTAAGAGCCATCGAATCCTCCTTTTGATGATTCTCGATGATAGACCCACCTTCTGCTCACCCCCAGGTTTTGCCAAGACCCTCCAGCCCCGCGGCCGCAAGGTCCGGACCGTTCATCACCGGGTAAAACTCGACGTCCGCGTTAAACAGAAGGAACCATGGCTCGGCGAAGAAGGGTATCTTGGACGGGTCTGCCAGATCGACGATCAAAAACGCAGATCGGCGCCCACCCCAGGCCGTGTAATAGGCGGCCTCAGGCTTCAGTTGCTCGTGAATTTGTTTCATCTTGGCTCCCACGCTGCCGTCCTTTACGGCGGTGTTGAAGGTCTCATGGGGAAAGGTGACGTGCATCATCATGCGCATGTAGTTCTCCTCTCGCCACGCGGATTCTGGCGGACATCAATGGCCCAGGATAGGAGAGACCGCCCAAGCTACGCCCTTCCGACCTGACGCGTCAACATAATTTGGCGTCTGGGAGTGGGTCAGTTTGGAGTGAACGACGGAAGTTTCAGATAGCCCGACTTTGCAGGAGCTACAATTTACCGGATGCAGCCGCCGAATGCCCAAAGGAGCTGCTGTGCGAGGATGGCGAAGACCTATCGGAACCCTGCTGATCTTGACGCCCCTGCTCGTCCTGGTTGGCCTCGGTCTTCTCGGAGTTCTATTAGGGTCGATAGGAATGGACATCCACTGGAACTCAAGAGGAAACCTTCTACATCGCCACGACGTGTAGCGTTCTGATCCTCTATACCTGCGTCGTGGCGGGTGTTCACTTGCGAAGAAGCCCAAGAACCTAAAGACCAACTTGCCGATAAGCTGACTCTTCGGGAATCGTATCAATTGAGATATCCCAGGTTAGTGGGCTCTGCTAAGTTCCTGACCACAACAAAATCGACAGGTCACTTTATGTTCAATCCACGCCGCTTGTGCGACGGCAAACCTTTCGTTCGCCTGCATCGGGCAGAGAGCTTTATTGTCTTCTACTCGCGCAACGTTGAGTATCGCGTCTTCTAGGTCCTGCGTCAGTTTCGCATCGAGTAGACACGTTTTTTATCCTGAACATTGGTTCTCCCAAGTCCCTCACCTAGGCAGGGGGTATCCATTGGCAAGACTACGATCGACTTATGCGGGCGTCGTTGCGCTTAAGCAGCTTGGTAGAAGTTTCTAAAGCGGATTTTCGGAAAATTGAGGGGAAAGTTTCCGATAACGGGGGTGGTCTCAACCGGTCGGTGCAACACCATCTGATATGAATTCATTTTCTAAAGGTGGTGTTTATGGCACAAGGAAAACGGGACAGGCTTTCCACGGAGCAGCGGATCGACATGTGGCGTCGTTGGAAGGCGGGAGAGTCGTTGCATGAGATTGGCCGCGCCTTTGGTAAGGGCCATGGCTCCATCCGGTTCTTGTTGACGCAGCGTGGCGGGATAGTTGCTGCTGCTCGTCGGCGTTCGCCGCGAACGCTCACGCTGGCCGAGCGGGAAGACATCTCACGAGGAATTGCTTCCGGTTCGTCGATTCGTGAGATCGCTAGCGGGTTGCAGCGGGCTGTGTCGACAGTGAGCCGGGAGGTATCGCGTCACGGCGGACGTCCACTGTATCGAGCCAGTGAAGCCGATCGTCGGGCCTGGGAGTCGGCTCTGCGACCCAAGCTGTGCCTTCTTGCCATCGACCAGAAGCTGCGGACGATCGTGGCCAGTAAACTGATCCTGGACTGGTCGCCGGAACAGATTTCAGCATGGTTGAAGGTCCACTATCCCAGCAACGAGAGCATGCGTGTGTCCCACGAAACTATCTACCGCAGCTTGTTCATCCAGGCCCGGGGAGTGCTGAAAAAAGAGCTGATTCAGCACCTCAGGTCCAAGCGGCTTATACGTCGCTCCCGACACGCTCGGGCTGACGGGCAGTCCCGCGGGCAGATCGTCGATGCCATCTCTATTAGGGAAAGACCTGCGGAGGTTGAAGACCGCGCTATTCCCGGCCATTGGGAGGGCGACCTGCTCAGCGGCAGCAGGAACAGTCACATCGCAACCCTGGTGGAACGACATTCGCGTTTCACCATGCTGGTGAAAGTGCCCAGCAAAGACACAACGACGGTCGTCGCCGCGCTGAGCAAGCACGTGCGTAAACTGCCCGCGACTCTGCGGCGCTCGTTGACGTGGGACAGGGGGCACGAGATGGCTAAACACAAGAGCTTCACGGTGGACACGAAGGTGAAAGTCTACTTCTGCGATCCGCAGAGCCCCTGGCAGCGCGGCACCAATGAAAATACAAACGGCCTGCTAAGACAGTACTTCCCTAAGAAAACCGACTTGTCCGGTTACACTCAAGCCGATCTCAACAAGGTAGCTCTGCGCCTCAATCAACGCCCGCGACAAACTTTGGGCTTTGAAACGCCGGCGAGTAAACTGCAAGCCAGTGTTGCATCGACCGGTTGAGCCCGCCTGACTTTGCGGGCACAAAAGGCAGCCTCGGGATCACCGGCGCGGTAGCAGCTTTCTCGCCGGTCTTGGGAATGTCAGCCAGCGAATCAAAACGACAGGTTGCGCCTATCACTCAACCAGCAGTTTTGCTCCTGCTTATCAACGCTCCATCCCCGCTGCCAGGCTGCACTCTTACCTTGGTCCAATGGCTTGCCGTCTCGCCTCGCCACCATCCCCAGGAGTTGATCGGCAATCTCGTTTTGCTGTTCAAGATACTCATCAACGAATTCCAGCTCATCACTATGCGGAAAAACAGTTGGAAGCGTGAGAACCATCGTGCCGCCTCTTCCATGGATAACCCCAACATACAAAAGCTCTGCGGGGAAAAATGCTCAATTAAGCACACATTTTGGACAAATGTTTCGGGTCAAGACAGTTCACCTGCGAACTGCATGAAAAACGGAGTTTCGGAAATGACGAGGCATGTTACGCGCCATTTGCGATTCCAGTGGCTGTTGCGTCACAGCCCTATACCGCATCTCAGTTGCTGTGCATGCCAGCGGCATCACTAAGGAGAATCAAAATGGCCGATCCGAAGAAATGTGAAAATCCCGCCTGTAGTTGTATTCCAGGCCAAGGGCAGGATTTCTGCAGTACCCACTGCGAAGGAACAAAGGGAACTACCGAGATCATCTGCGAGTGCGGACATCCTTCATGCAAAGGCGACGCAACTAGCGTGTAGCTTAATCGGTGATCCAGGTCGATGCGCGTCGGCCCTGATGGATAGGTTTAGACCCCGGAAAGTTCGAAAATCGTCCACCAGGGCCCACTATTTATTTGTGCCTCTGTTTTTATGCGCTTACGGCAGAACCCATTGTTTTGCCAGTATCGCAAGGGTCTCGGTTCGTATAGCCTCCAATCCGATGAGGCGCCTCGGTTCTGATCGAGGTCAATCGTCATCGTGGAGACGAAAAAATGAAAATTTTATTGCTGATGGTGTCTATGTGTCTCGCATCGGGCCTATCCGCGAAAGCAGATTGCGTCAAAAACGCGCGGGGCAAAACCGTATGCAGCGATGGTACGACTGCCGGTGCTGCGAACCCAAACACGGGCAGGGCTGCGGTCGCTCAGAAGAACCAAAATGGGGTGACGACTACTCAGACGCGTAGTGGCGGTACAGCCAAGACAAAGAACGGGACGGGCGTTGCTCAAGGCCCCGGTGGCACGACGTGCGCCAAGACCAAGAATAATGCAGCCTGCAGACCCAACTGAAATCAGAAGCGTTTAGCGGGGCGTGACAGGATAACAACGTTACCCGAAACGAATCTCATTAGTATCCACATGCCCACTTACATCAAGCGTCAGTGAGTAAGTCCGGAAGTCTAACGGGTGCGCCAACTGGTTAGGTGGGCGAGGAAACTCGCCAAAAGCGACGTTGCGCCCGGTTCACTGAAAACGGAGTTTTCGGAAACCTTGGTTGCCCCGAAGTTCGGGGCTGGCCCACTACCTGGCGTTTCCCCGCCTCATCTGTAAAAACTGACAGTCTCCGAGCGCCTTCTCCTCCCTCTACACTGTCTTATCTGAGGTGCCGCCATGCACAAAGCCGCCAAAGCCACCATCCTCACTATCGCAACCATCGCCATGACCCTTCCCGCATCCGCCGACAAACTCAAGGGCCCCTCCACCCTCAAGGACTTCCAGCCCTTCGGAACCACGGACAAGGATCACAAGCATCAGGCCTACGACCTCTCCTTCGACGCGAAGGGCCACAGCTACACCTGCCGCACCAATTACAAAAAATCCACAAACGCCACAGACTTCGTCGTCGGCAACCAGATCACTTACGAGATCGACAATAACGAGGCGACAATCAAGACCCAGCAAAACAAAAAAGTCGAATGCAAAATCGTCCGCGTAGAGAACATGGCCGCCACTCCCTGACGCAAACCAATGACGCAAACCAGCCGCAGGCAGGCTGCCATTTCTCTCTCCTGACCATCCAATCCTTTGACTTCGAAGAGGAGCGCTCTCGCACATGGCCAAGGAATGGATTGAAAATCTCGCCCAGGACATCAAGCAAACGAATCACGAAGCCGCCACCGACTTCGGTATCGCCCAGCATCAGGCCGCCGCCGTCGCCCAGCAAGGCCTTCCCTTCTTCCTCGCCTTCACCTCCGCGCTTGAGCAAAACATCACCCAGCTCCGGGGCCAGCTCCAGGGCCACCCCGCATCCTCTGACACCATCTTCCAAACCCCCACTCCCGCCGAGATCAAAGTCACGCGCAGCCGATTCCCCTGGTTCGACGCCACCATCGTCTACCGCAACGACACCATCTCTCTCGACTACGCCAAAGGTCTCGGCATCGCCGGCGACCCCACCCCCAACTACACCCCCGACCGCAAAACCCTGAACTTCACCTTTCAAGCCGAGCCCGACAACACCCTCACTCTCATCGAATCCTTCCGCGACAACCCGCGTGAATTCCGCCAACCCGAAGACCTCGCAAGGTACATCACCGAACTCCTCTTTCTCCCCACTCCATCCGCCGTGATGACCCAATAAAGGCGCCGCCTCCGAAGGGCGCCGCCTCCGAAAAAAATCTGGCCCATCCTCCGAAACCAGACTATTCTGGGGCTCTCCCCCATCCTGCGTCTCTTGAACGGATCACAAACGATGACGACCTCCGCCGTGACCCCTCCCGCGCATCCCGCTCCTCCCGCGCGCCGCAAAAGCCTCGCCAAGCCCGCACTCTGGCTCCTAATGGCCCTCGGCTTCCTCTCCGTCCTCATCCTCACCGAGTACCCCTACTTCGGCCACCCCAACCCCAACCGCGCCCGCGTCCTCAGCGAAAAACTCGCCTTCCTTCCCCACGCCCTCGCCGGACTCACCGCCCTCCTCATCGGCCCCTTCCAGTTCTCCACTCGCCTCCGCCAGCGCAACCTCACCCTCCACCGCATCCTCGGCAAAGTCTATGTCGGAGCCGTCATCGTCGCGGCCCTTACCTCCCTTATCATCAGCCGCCACCTCGACATCGTCGACCAGCCCGAGACCTACATCTTCGCCGAGACCTGCGCCCAGGCCGGCCTCTGGCTCATCACCACCATCGCCGCATTCATCACCGCGCGCAACCGCCACATCGCCACTCACCGCCAGTGGATGATCCGCTCCTACACCATCACCTTCTTCTTCGTCGCCTCGCGAATCCCCATGCCCCTGCCCGTCGTCGAGCACATGACCGACGCCGCCTTCACCATCTACCTCTTCCTCCTCCTCATCGCCTCCCTCATCCTCCCCGACATCTACTTCAGTTGGCGCGAACTCACCACCCGTCGCACTAAATAACGAAGCAACGTGACTGCCTCGCCCCGCAGATATTCCCAAAATGGGAATTGTCGAAAATAAATTCTCAAAGAGTGACTATTTTTCGATCGAGAAAAACCGTCCGTCAAAACACCACATTCCACCAGCAAATCACCACAACTTCACCAGCAAAAACCACGCTGAAAAACCTCTTTTTTACAAATACCCCCGCAAAAAACGCATAACCTGCCCAAATAAAAAATCTCTCTCCAATCCACCCTTGCCCCACCCGTCGTACTCCATTCAACCGGGAGAGTCCCACGGGCCCCCCTTCCAAAACAGCGGATCGCTTTCCTGGAATCACAAAGGAAAGGCATTGCAAAATGAATACACCTGACAGAAGAACGTTCCTAAAAGGCGCAGCCCTCACAGCAGCTCTCGGCGGCATCGCCACCGCCCAAGCCCAGTTTCGCGAAGAACCCCTCAACTTCAAAGACGAGCACGACCACCTGAACAAAGGCGATCGCGCCATCCTCGTAGCCGCCGAGATCGCCGAAGCCCTCGCCGTCACCACCTACACCAACATCATCAACAACTCCCCGTTCTTCAAACAGATACCCGACGACGACCAGGGCTATCTCATCGCCGCGCGCCAGGAAGAGATGTCCCACTATCTCCTCGAGCAGTCAGTAACCGATCAACCCTCACCCTTCACCCAGTTCTTCTATCCCCCCAACATGTTCTCCAACGCACAAACCACTCTCAACATCCTCGTCACGCTCGAAGACGCATTCATCGCGGCCTATCTCGTCGGCGTGCGCAACTTCAGCACAACCAATCTCCGCGTCACCGCGGCGCGCATCATGGGCATCGAGAGCGACCACCGCACGCTCGCACGTGTCGTAGGCGGCGACGTAACCGCACCATTTGGCGGCCCGATCGAAAGTATCACCGGCATTCAGGGAGTCGCAGAAAGCATCGACCCGCCCAACAACAATGGCTACGAAAGAACCTTGTGCTGGACCTCCATCGACCAGGCAGTCACCGCACTCACACCCTTTGTCGACTTCAACGCCGCCAAATCCGCAGGCTTCGACACCTCGCAAGCCTTCCCATTCCAGCCCTTCACTCCAACCTTACCCTCACCGCTCGGAGCCTTCATCTCCTACAGCGGATGCTGACCATCCCCTCAAGCACCCTCATGCAGTCCAGCATGAGGGTGCACTTCTCATCCCGCATAAGCTCGCGCGATCAGAACAAGCGCCAGCACATAGGCCCCGAACATCGCTGCCAGATATCCCTTGGCTCGCGCATTCGCACCGCGAAACTCCTTCCACACAAAGACGCCCCAAAGGCACGCCACCATAGGCGAAGCCTGACCGATCGCATACGAAATCGCGACTCCCACCAGACTCGCCGCTACAAAATTAAACACAGTCCCGATTCCCCAGATCGCTCCGCCGAGCAATCCCAGCGCATGGTATGACGCGGGAGCGCGAAAATAATCCGCCGCAGCCACCGGCGAACCGACAATCGGCTTTCGCATCAGAATCGTATTGAAGACAAAGCAGCACACGAACGCGCCCAGCGTGAGAAAAACCGCCGTCGTATAAGGAGTCAGCGTATTACCCCGTGTCATCGCGCGCGTCACAAACGGCGCAAAGATCCCCATCAGCAAACCCGAGATCAAACAAACCACAACACCGCGCCGCGACACAACGCTTCCCTCCGTGCGCAGCGCACCATATGCCTTCCCCACCAGGACCACTGCAACCACCGCCATAAAAACACCCGCACCAAGCAGCACCGGATTGCCACGCGGCTGCAGCGCATAACTCAGTACCACGCCCTCCACCAGCGCGATCCCGATCGAAATCGGAAATGCAATCGCCAGCCCGACGATCTCAATCCCCGCTACCAGCAGCACATTCGCGATGTTGAAGATGAACCCACCCAGCGCCGCATAAAACAGATTGATGTTGTCGGCCGTATGAACATTCGCAAGAAACGCCGTGGGGCCGCCGTGAAAGCTGCCCATCGTTAGCGCCAGCACCAACGAGATCAGAAAGATTCCCAGCCCATAATCCCAGTAGTAAAGGTCGAAACGGTAGTTCCGCGTGACCTTGTAGGTGTTGGCGAAAGAACCCCAGCACACCGTGCTCAGCACCGTCATCAAAAGTGCGACGGCAAACGTAGTTGGAACGAACATAACGGTCAACTCTGGCGAAATATCGCGACGTCACACGCCCGCGCGCGCGACGAACTGCCATTATGCCCAATCAGCCGCAGAAAAGAACAAGAAATCGACGGCCAATGGAAGGCCTAACCCATCACTACGCCCTCCTTCAGCACCAACCCATCACTCCCACTGTGAAGTGTGCCGCTTCAACCACCAGCACGCCGGATTTCCTTGCTGCGGAAAGATCGACCGGCTGCACGTCATCGGAACCGTCCCCATCAGGTCGTACTCCACCTTGTTTCCCTTCAGCGGTGTCGCCAGAAACTGATTCACCTGTACCACCTCGAACGCGGTACCCCGCGACACGCGCATGCGCAGCACCGCCCAGTCCCCCACGTACAACAAGCCCAATAGAACAGCCAGCGCCACTACCAGGCGAAACAGTCTTCCGATCCACTTGCCCATCAGCCCAAGTATTGCACGTGGACCCAGATCCCCAGCCGCACGTTGTAGGCGAGGTACCATCCCGGATGGTCCGGATCGTCGTAAATCACGATGTCGTCACCGGCCCAGTTCCAGCCATCGCAATACGCCAGGTCATAGGGAGCGACGCCAAAGTAGAAGCCGCCAAACCAGAAGCGGTTCGGCCCGCCTCCCGCCAGATGCCACACATGCGAGGGACCAAATCCGCCCGTAAAATGCCCATGTTCCCAGGGATGGTCCAGGTGGTAGTGTGGGTCGCTCGGTCCCGTGTCATGTCCAACCCAATGGCCGTCGTCGTGGACATGAGGCGCGTTCGGATGCCCCGGAGCATCGCTGAAATTCCGGTTCGCAGCTGCAGGCGTAGGTGCCCCGTGAAACGGAGCTGGCCCATGCGCAGGTGGAGGAGCAGCGTGCCCGCCTCCGCCGCCACCCGAGTGTTGCGCCCACACAGGAACCGAAAAGATAACCATTGCCGCAAACCAGCCGATAACCCTTTTCATAGGAACCCTCTCGCACGCCATCCGTGCCTTCGATGGAATTCTCGCTGAATTGGTTGTCCTTATGCCAGTCCCAAATCAGATTCCCACAGTCAGATGCCACCTGCTGCAGTGTCGGAGCACTCGTCGCAGCATCCTACAATGCGATACGGTTAACAGAAATGAAGTTGAGGACGGAATGAAGTTCAAACAAGCACTGGTAAGGGCGATTACTCTCGCCGCAATCTGTACCTTCAACCACATCGCATCTGCACAAGCCAGCCCAGCCGGAACCCAGCAACTTCAGCTATCCGCGTTCGCGGCCCTCACCGGCACGTTCACCGATCTCGAGGGCGGCAAAAACCTAGGCATCACCGCAGGAGCCGACATCACCTTCCTCGCCCTTCGCCTCGTCCGCCCTTCCTTTGAGGCCCGCGGCACCTATCCGATCGACGAAGGCCACATCAGCAGCCAGAAGAACTTCCTCCTCGGCCCCAAAGTTGAATACCCCATCGGCCGCTTCCACCCCTACGCCGACTTCCTCTTCGGCCGCGGCGAAATTGACTATCACTCCCCCGGCTATATCTTCGGCGACATACGCTACATCCAGACCAACACCTTCATCTATTCCCCGGGCGTCGGTCTCGATTACAACCTCACCCATAACCTGGCCCTGAAGGCCGACGCGCAGTTTCAGCACTGGGAAACTCCCGCCGTCCCGTCGGGCGTCATTTACCCCACAGCCATCACTTTCGGGGCTCTCTATAACTTCGACTTCAACCCCCACCATCGTCATAGCCAGTAAACACAAGCGTTAAATCCTTGTTTCAACTCATCAAAAACACTCCATTAAGTTGCTGCCATCGCTGGACTTGCCCCCCGGACATGGCGTATCGTTTGGCCGAAAGCTAAATCTCAGCAGCCTACGGAGTGAATTTATGCCTCGTTTCACCTACCGGCCCCTGCCTCTTTTCGCTGCCGCGCTTATCTTCAGCCTCTCTGCCCCGGCCATCCTCGCCCAGGACCAGACGCCCGGACCAACCTGGTCACAGGAAGACACTCTCCGCATCGCAAAAGAGGTCCAGAAGAAACTCGCAAACCTCAGCAACTTCAGCGTCTTCGACTGGATAACCTTTGGCTTCCACGGGAAAACTGTCGTCGTCAAGGGCTACGCCTCTCGCCCCATTCTCAAGAAAGACATCGACAATGCCCTCAAGGGTATTCAGGGTGTCGAATCCGTCGACAATCAGGTCGAAGTCCTGCCGAACTCCCCCAATGACGACCGCATCCGCGCTGCCGTATACAACCGCATCTACACCAACCCCGCGTTGCGCAAATACAACGCCAATCAGGGTGGCATTCGCCAGGCCACCGGCCCAGGCCCCAACATCGCCCTCGCGGCAGGAGGCGTCACCAACGCCCCGCCCATCGGCTTCCACGCCATTCACATCATCGTGAAAAATGGCAATGTAATCCTCTACGGTGTCGTCAATAACGAGGGTGATAAGAGCATCGCCGGAATGCAGGCCAACTCTACCCCCGGAGCCTTTAGCGTCGATAACGACCTCATCGTCCAGGGCCAGGCCGCCAAGCCAGCAGCCAAGTAAGCGCATAACCAACGGGCGCCGGATAGACCAAATCCGGCGCCGCATTCGCTTCGTCCTCAAATCCCCCGCTACAATAGACCTGTGCGGCGATCTCTCAGCATCGTCCTTCTTCTCCTCTTCAGCCTCCCGCTGATCTCGCCCCTGCTTGCTCTGACTGCTGGCTCCGACGCCAATCTTCCCGCCTGCTGCCGCCGCAACGGAGCCCATCACTGCTTTAGAACGACGCGCCCCGCCGCGCCCTCTGCCGGAACCCAGCTCTCCGACATCCCGAAACCCTGCCCAGCCTATCCAGCAGTCGTCACCCCGATCCGCCACAGCGATCTCTCCCTTCCCACCGCATCGCTGATCTTTGCCGAAATCATCAGCCACCCCGCACTGAAGCTACAAACCCAGGCCCGCGCCCGCGTGGCCCTCGACCGTGCCCGTCAAGAACGCGGTCCCCCCTCCTCGACTCTCCTCTAAAGACCCGGCAGGTCGCGACCAGGCTTCCCTCGGGAAATCGGTTCTGCTGCCCCCCCTCAGCGTGTACCTCGAACACCGTCAGCTCTCTGACGAGGAATCCACATGCGAAAGTTCGCTCTAATCTGCATCTCTCTGCTCTGTGTCGCCGCCGCGGCCCACGCCGCCATCTTCAGCCAGGTCCACGGAGTCGTCCACGACCCCCAGCACCGCCCCATCGCCGGAGCCCGCATCGAACTCCGTTCCGCGAACTCAGCCTTCACTCAATCCGCCGTGACCGCGCACGACGGATCCTTCTCTTTCGCGTCCATTCCCCTCGGCGATTACTCCGTCACCATCTCCCAACCCGGCTTCTCCACCGCCAAACAGGACCTTACCCTCGCCTCCGATACGTCACCCATCCTCCACATCGAACTCCAACTCGGCACCGTCGAACAATCCGCGACCGTCACCACCAGCGTTGCCTCCGCCTCCGACACCGTCACTCCCATCACCCTCGTCAGCCGCGAAGACATCGCCCTCACACCCGGCGCCTTCCGCACCAACAGCATGGCCATGATCACCGACTACACCCCCGGCGCCTACATGACCCACGACATGCTGCATATCCGCGGCGGCCATCAGGTCTCCTGGCTCCTCGACGGCGTCCAGATCCCCAACACCAACATCGCCTCCAATCTCGGAGCCCAGATCGACCCCAAAGACATCGACTACATCGAAGTCCAGCGCGGCTCCTACACCGCCGACCTCGGCGACCGCACCTACGGCATCTTCAACGTCGTTCCCCGCACCGGTTTCGAGCGCGACCGTCAGGCCGAGCTCCTCCTCTCCGGCGGCAGCTTCTTCCAAACCAACGACCAGCTCAGCCTGGGCGACCACTCACAAAACTTCGCGTGGTACGCCTCCCTCAACGGCAACCGCAGCGACTACGGCCTCTCGCCACCCATCGCCGAAGTCTTCCACGACGCCACCAACGGCTACGGAGCCTTCACCTCCCTCATCTACAACCGCACTCCCAAAGATCAGTTCCGCCTCGTCGCGCAGGTCCGCAACGACTTCTTCCAGATCCCCTACGACCCCGACCCCAACAGCTTCGAGAACCAGCAGTTCGACTCCTCCGGCCTCCGCGACACCCAGCGCGAAACCGACGTCGTGGCCGCCCCATCCTGGCTCCACACCTTCAACCCCTCCACTGTCCTTCAGCTCTCGCCCTTCTACCACTACAACCTCGCCAACTACGACGCCAACCCCGACGACACTCCCGTCGCCACCACCTCCCACCGCACCTCAAACTACGCCGGTGCCCAGGGCTCCATCACTACCGCCATCGCGCGCAACACCATCCAGGCCGGCTTCTACTCCTTCGGCCAGCACGACACCTACCTCTTCGGAGCGATCTTCAACGACGACTCCGGCAACCAGAACTTCTCCATCCCCGACTCAGCCAGCGGCGGTGTCGTCGAAGAGTACATCTCAGACAACTACAAAGCGACCTCCTGGCTCACCATAATCGCCGGCCTTCGCCAATCCCACTTCCAAAGCGAATTCACTGAAAACTACACGGCTCCCCGCTTCGGAGTCGCCGTCACCGTCCCCAAACTCAACTGGGTCTTCCGCGCATTTTACGGCCGCTTCTACCAGCCTCCACCTCTCCTCACCGCCTCCGGACCCATCGTGCAGTATGCCCAATCCAACGACACCTCCTTCACGCCGCTCCACGGCGAGCGAGACGAAGAGCGCCAGTTCGGCGTCCAAATTCCCTACCGCGGCTGGGTCCTCGACATCGACACCTTTCACAACCGCGTCAACAACTTCCTCGACCATTCCAACATCGGCGACTCCAGCATCTACTACCCCGTCACCGTCGACGGAGCCCTCATCCGCGCCTGGGAGACCACCCTCCGCAGCCCCTTCATCTGGCGCTTCGGCCAGTTCCACCTCGCCTACTCCAACCAGATCGCCGAGCAGCGTGGCCCCATCACCGGAGGCCTCATCTGCTACCCCATCACCTCACCCCAGTGCGACGTCGGCTTCGACTACGAACCCGTAGACCACGATCAGCGCAACACCCTCAACGTCGGCTTCAACGCCACTCTCCCCTGGCACACTACCGCCTCGACCAACGTCTACTACGGCTCAGGCTTCGTCAATGGCGACCCAGACCCCACCACTCCATACCCCAACCCCTACCTGCCCCAGCACACCACCTTCGACCTCTCGTTGGGAAAAACCTTCACCGATAACCTGACCGCCTCGATTACCGCAACCAACGTAACCAACCACCGAGTCCTCCTAGACAACAGCCTCACCTTCGGCGGATTCCACTACAACGACCCCCGCGAAATCTTCGCCGAAGTCCGCTACCGCTTCAAATTCTGACCACGGCGGAAACCCTGGGTGGCACACCCTTCACAGTCTCATCGTGAAGGGTGGGTTGCCTTTGCAGTTGTCGTTGCCTTTGCAGTTGTCGTTGCCTTTGCAGTTGTCGTTGCCTTCGCAGTTGTCGTTGCCTTTGCAGTTGTCGTTTGCCTTTGCAGTTGTCGTTTGCCTTTGCAGTTGTCGTTGCCTTTGCAGTTGTCGTTGCCTTTGCAGTTGTCGTTGCCTTTGCAGTTGTCGTTGCCTTTGCAGTTGTCGTTGCCTTTGCAGTTGTCGTTGCCTTTGCAGTTGTCGTTGCCTTTGCAGTTGTCGTTGCCTTTGCAGTTGTCGTTGCCTTTGCAGTTGTCGTTGCCTTTGCAGTTGTCGTTGCTTTTGCAGTTGTCGTTGCTTTTGTAGTTGTCGTTGCTTTTGTAGTTGTCGTTGCTTTTGTAGTTGTCGTTGCTTTTGTAGTTGTCGTTGCTTTTGTAGTTGTCGTTGCATTTGCAGTTGTCGTTGCTTTTGTAGTTGTCGTTGCATTTGCAGTTGTCGTTGCCTTTTAGTTGTCATCCTTCGCCGAAGGCGGAGGACCTGCTTTTGCATTTGCATTTGCATTTGCATTTGCATTTGCTTTTGCTTTTGCTTTTGCATTTGCATTTGCATTTGCATTTGCATACCCAAACCGAACATCCTCAGGCTTCGAACCCTCATCCAGAAACTGAATCGTAGTCGCCGGCCCAAGATTCGTAGGCGCGGTCCACTCTCGCAAAGCCCACACAACCTCCTTCGCCGGAGTCACCTCAATCGCCTGCACCGTCTTTTCAAACGGCGGAGCATTCTTGCTCCATTCATTCACCCAGTTGTTGATCACCGTATTCCCATTCGGCAAACGCCACGCCTGTTGCAAACTCGAGAATTTGTAACCAGGCGCGTCCGCCGGACTCCAGTTCCACACTGAATCCCCACGCCGCGTCACCTCCCGCACCCCCATGCGATCCGTGATCAAAACATTCCCATTCGCCAATTGACTCACTCCCCACGCTCCCGGAGCCGGAAACGACCACAGCTCGTTCCCATCCGCGTCATACTCCACTACCTTGTTCAGATCCATATGCGCCACCAACACCGTCCCCTTGTCCGTCAGCCGGGCATGACGAAACTGAGCATGTACGCTCACCGGCTGCTTCGTCCCCAGCTTGATCTCCCTCTCCGTCGCACCCGTAACGATATTCACAACCCGAAGCAGCGCAGGATCGCCATTCTGGATATACAGCACATGCTCAGTCCCAATCGGCACCGCCGTATGCACCTCATGCCCTGCCGGTGGCTCATAGTTCCACAACACCTTCTTCTCGGGCGTAATCAACGTCACCCCATACTGATGAGCAAACAAGATGTTTCCGTTCGACAGCATCACCGCATCGCTGATCTCGCCCTTACCCGCAGGATCGTCATAGCTCCAAACAATCTTTCCCTGCCTCACAATGAAAATCCGCCGATTGTGTGACTCGCCGGCATACATAAAATCATGTTGTGCCAAGCCCCTCCCCGGAAGCTGTGTAGGGGAGAAAGACACCACATCATTCGGCGTCTGAGCCATGGCACCGCCACACAATCCAACCAGAACCAAAACAGCTGCCGATCGAAGCATGACCAACCCCTCCTCTTCATCGACAACTCGTCACCCAACGAATTGCCTTCCGCACCTAACCTAACGAAGATTTCGGGATCGCAAAAGCAAAAACTATATTTCGCTACTAAAATCCTGAGTCGGCGGCCGATTTGCAACTAGCTTGCCCTTCTCATTCACACCAATCCGAGCCGCAGGGGTCGCATGGTCATGCGTGAACAAAACCAGCCACTTCTCCGGAATCGCCCGCTGATAAAACCGCTTTCGCTGCGCAATCGTCTCCACCGGATCCAGGTCATATCCCATCACCCACGTCGGATCCAGGTGCGCGCTCGTAGGAATCAGGTCCGAGATATAACAAGCATGCTCAGCAGCCCCGCCCGCAGCCTTCGACTCAATATGGACCCCCATCAGTTGAGCCGTATGCCCCGGAAATACCTCAACACTGATCCCCGGACAAATCTCCGGGTTACGTCGAATCCCTTCCGCATCCAGCAGCGTCATCTGCCCCGACTCAATCAACGGCTCATAATTCGGTGCGAGATAGCTCACGCGGTCACGATCCAATTGCAAACGCCCATGCTCCACCTCACCCCGGTGAACGAAATACCTGGCATTCGGAAACGTCGGCGTAACTGAACCATCCGCCTGCAACGTTGTATTCCAGCCGCAATGGTCAAAGTGCAGATGCGTGTTGATCACAACATCCACTTCCTCAGGTCGAACTCCAGCGGCGGCCAGCGACCGAGGCAGAAGCTCCTGGTTGCAATGAATCTCCCGCATCTTCGCCGATTGCTTGTTGCCAACCCCGGTCTCGATGACCACTGTCTGCTTGCCCGTCCGAACCACCACCGAATTCAGGCCCAGCAGGATGCGATTCTGCTCATCGGCAGGCGCACGTTTCTCCCACAGCGGCTTCGGTACCACCCCAAACATAGCTCCGCCGTCCAGCCTGTACGTTCCGTCCGTGCAGACCGTAATCTCAAACTCACCCACCTGCAGCCGAGCACGCACCAACCCTGGAGCCGCGTTGGACCCGGCTGCTTCGCGTTCCCCGCTCATGCACAGTCCTCTCCCCCATCCTACGTGAGGAGGCCGTTGAGCCAGAAACCTTTACGCCTGAGAAGAATGTGCTGCAGTCAACAGTTCACCCACAGAATTATGTTCTCCGGAGCCTGCAACCATGTCAGCAGTCGCCGCCGCGGTCACAAGAGCACCCGTCGTCGGGGCACGCTTGGCCTGGAAGCACTGCCGGCAAAGCACCGGCCGCCCCTGTGTCGGCTTGAATGGCACCGTCGTCTCAATGCCGCATGCCGAACACTCGGTGCGTGTCTCTGTCCTTGAAAGTCCAGCCGCTGCCGGGCCCGTACCTGCCCGCAGCCCCACGCCGGCCCGCTTCGACTTGCAAGGCTTGCAGCGCTTCGGATCGTTCTTGAATTGCTTGTCAAAGAAAAAGAGTTGTTCCCCAGCGGTAAAGATGAACTCACCGCCACAATCTGCACAGGTAAGGAGCCGATCTATAAATTCCATGCCGCTTCTCCCGTATCGACGAGAAGGAAGAACTTTCGAAGGTAGCCTGGTCGAGTAGGCAGCCAATGAGAGATCAAACCTGACCGTCAACATTGCCTCTTGGATTTTTGAAGGGGGCCCAGAATGCTTGAAGCGTGTTACATTTTGCCGGTCATTGCGAGCTGCTCGGCCAGCTCTCTCTGCCGGGGCCATTGCGATAGCGGGAGTTCTATCGTAATAGCGGATCAGGTGGCCGCCTCTTTCAACTCTTCAACTCGAAGAGGAGACGGCCCCATGGTTATGGAGCGAGACTAATCCTGCTCCTTACGGACCTTCTTGCGATTACGCTTGCGAGCGAGCGCTTCTTTAACGCGCTTCTTTTCGCCAGGTTTCAGATAAAACGAGTGACGCTTAACTTCCTTGATAATGTCTTCCGTCTGCACCTTGCGCTTAAATCGGCGCAAAGCATTCTCAAGGGGTTCGCCTTCTTGTACTCGAACCTCTGCCAAGAAAATACACCTCCAAACCGTCCCAATCGGGTAGTTTAAGAATACCTTGTTTCGTACCCAAACCGCATAAATCCTTGGTAATTTGGCACTACTTTGTGACCCCATCAATTAGAAATTCAACCCGTTTGTTTCCAAAGCGTAAAATCTTTTTCTATGATCCGGTCCTACCAGGGAATAACTCCCATCATTCCAACGAGCTGTTACGTCGATCCCTCAGCACAAATCATCGGAGATGTCGTTGTCGGAGAGCAATCAAGCATCTGGATGAATGCTGTTGTGCGTGGAGATGTTAACTCAATACGCATCGGTGCCCGTAGCAATGTGCAAGACTGTGCAGTGTTGCATGGAATGCGCTACCTCTATCCCGTCATCGTCGGGGAAATGGTAACCATCGGTCACAACGCCACAGTCCACGGCTGCGTCCTCGAAGACGCCGTTCTCGTCGGCATCGGAGCCACCATCCTCAATAACGCCCGCATCGGCGAAGGCTCCATCATCGCCGCCGGAGCGGTTATCCCCGAACAGACCATCATCCCGCCCAACTCTCTGGTCGCCGGAGTCCCCGGAAAGATCCGCCGCACCCTAGGCGACGACGACCGCGCCCTCATCCTCAAATACGCCCAGAACTACCTCGACTACACCGCCATCTACCTCAAAGAAACCTCCGGCAAATAACTCCGCGGCGCATCTTCGCTACACTTAAGCTCAATGGCCATTTTGAAAGCAGTACGCGGCACCCGGGACCTCCTCCCTCCCGAAACCGCCCTCTGGAACCACGTCGAAGCCACCGCCCGCGCCGTCTTCGCCCGCTACGGCTTCGGCGAAATCCGCACCCCCATCTTCGAAACCACCGAACTCTTCGCCCGCGGAGTAGGCGAAGAAACCGACATCGTCTCCAAGGAGATGTACACCTGGGAAGACCGTGGGCGCGCCGAAAGCGATAAAGGCCAATCCCTAACCCTCCGCCCCGAAAACACCGCCGGAGTAGTCCGCGCCTACATCGAGCACAAACTAGCCGACACCGGCCAGCTCCAGAAACTCTTCTACATCGGCCCTCAGTTCCGTCGCGAGCGCCCCCAGCGCGGCCGCTACCGCCAGTTCTGGCAGATCGGCGCCGAAGTCCTCGGCCCTCCGTCCTCCGGCTCCGACAGCCCCCTCCGCGACGCCGAAGTCCTCGAGATGCTCGCCACCTTCCTCAACGAGCTCGGCATCCAGAACTGGCGTCTCGCCCTCAACTCCGTAGGCTCCGCCGCCGACCGCGCCCGCTACAGCGCCGCCCTCCGCGAAGCCCTCGCCCCCGTCAAGCACCTGATGTGCGAAGACAACCAGCGCCGCGCCGAAACCAACCCCCTCCGCGTCCTCGACTCCAAGGACCCCAACGATCAGGACCTCATCAACGCGCTCCCCAAAATCGCCGACTACCTCGACGAAGACTCCCGCACCCACTTTGCCCAGGTCAAAGCCGCACTCGATGCCTGCGGCGTCCCTTACGAAATCGAACCCCGCCTCGTCCGCGGCCTCGACTACTACACCCGAACCACCTTCGAGTTCACGATCCCCGATGGCAGCGGCCTCGGCACCCAGAACGCCCTCCTCGGCGGCGGCCGCTACGACGGCCTCTCCGAAATGCTAGGCGGCCCCAAAGCCCCCGGCATAGGCTTCGCCATAGGCGAAGACCGCCTAATCCTAACCCTCCAAGCCCAAATGGAAGCCAAGATAGCGCCGCCACAAATCCGGGTGCCCCGGGTCCCGATTCTGGGACCTGGGTTCAAAAGCTGGACGCCTTCATAGCCCCCATGGGCACCCCTCAAAACGCCCAGGCTCTAGCCCTCGCGCAGGAACTACGCCGAGCCGGTCTCTCCGTAGAAGTAGGCGACGGCACCTTCCGCCTGAAAAAATCCTTCGAAATCGCCGACAAACTAGCCCGCAACATCATCATCTTCGGCGAAGACGAAGCCACCACCAACATCCTCACCGTAAAAAACTTCGCCACAACCCAACAAACCAAAATCCCCCGCGACCAACTAGCCACCGCGCTGAAATCCTGACCCTGCACTGTCGTCAAAATGGAAGGCGTCATCTCGACCGAAGCGGCTCACGGCATTATCGTGAACCGCGCAATGGACAAGCCTGCCCTGAGCGAAGTCGAACGGGACGCCCACATTTCGCCTTTGCTGTTGTCTTTGCCTTTGCCTTTGCTGTTGTCTTTGCCTTTGCCTGTTGCCTTTGCCTTTGCTGTTGCCTTTGCCTTTGCTGTTGTCTTTGCCTTTGCTGTTGTCTTTGCCTTTGCTGTTGCCTTTGCCTTTGCTGTTGTCTTTGCCTTTGCCTTTGCCTTTGCCGCTGCTTTCGCCTTTGCTTCTAGGTACCCCAAGGCTTCAGCCTTGGGCCTCTCTTGCCCCGCCACAAAATCGGGCTTTAGCCCCTGGGGTATGTCTTCCGTCGATGCGGCATCATGCGGCGAACTGCGTATAGAACAATCCGGCCCGGCTCTGTCGTGATCAGGAACTCGCCCGCATCGCGTTTGCGATCACGCTCGATTATCTGAACATCTAGAGCGACTCA
Organism: uncultured Acidobacteriaceae bacterium; assembly: GCA_963746625.1. Taxonomy (GTDB): domain Bacteria; phylum Acidobacteriota; class Terriglobia; order Terriglobales; family Acidobacteriaceae; genus Edaphobacter. Next base: position 35,773 of record CAVVBT010000008.1, on the reverse strand, counting down.
GAATACCTGGAGCCGATCACCCCACCCTGCAAAAATAGTTTCATCGCATCAGTCCCATTGCTGTATTGTTTTCTGACTAACAAGAGGAAAACGATTGCACATCCATACAACGGCATCCTGGCCCGCGCGTGAAGATCGCCGGGCTGCGATGGTCTGGCTCGCCATCTTCTGGATCTTCGTAGGCGTCGGCTTCGGCTTCGATCTGCACAACTACCTCCATGAGCAGCCGGCCGTACCCACGATCGTCCACGTACATGCTATCGCCACCACGCTCTGGCTACTCACTGCAACCGCGCTTGTGCTCATGGTCGAAACCGGCAATGTCCGCCTCCATCGCCGCTTCGGTTGGTTTGCGGCCGGTTACGCCGCTCTCACCCTTGCGATCGCCCCCTGGTCCGAACTCAGTTGGCAAGCCTTGAACCTTACGACGCCCGGCGCTCTGCCTCCTCAATTTCTTTCCATCGCCTTCAGCGGAGTCATTTGCATGGCCTTGCTGCTGCCGTGGGGCATTCTCATGCGGCGCAATTCCGCCGCCCATCGACGCGTCCTTATTCTTGCCATCATCTGCATCAGCGATGCAGGTTTTTCCCGGTTTGTGAGCCTGTTTCTGGCTCCACCAACTTCCTTTCTCGGCACCTACCTGTTTTACGAGGGCGGTAATGTGTTCCTCATCCTTCTCATGTTTCTCTGGGACTGGAAACGCAACCGGATAATGAAGCAGTTCCTATGGGGAGCCTCCCTCGTTACCGCTATGGGCCTGACGGCCACGGGCCTCTACTTCAACGAGACATGGAAATCGATCACGCGCTCGTGGCTGGAGGCGTGGGGACGGCACATGCTGTAAAGCCACACGTACTGATGCGAATGTATGCTCGCTCACGACCGGAAAATGTAAACTGACCCACTGCCTGGGCTCGCCACATTTTGTGGCTCCTGCATGGACTCCGTACAATAGAACCATCGTGACTCTAGACTTTTTAGGCAACTTACAGCGCACGCACAAATGCGGCGAACTGCGCATGGAACAATCCGGCCAGGACGTAGTCCTCATGGGATGGGTCAACCGTCGCCGCGACCACGGCAACCTCATCTTCCTCGACCTCCGCGACCGCACCGGCATCACCCAGATCGTCCTCGACAAAGAGATCTCCGGCCCAGCGCACCAGAAGGCCGAAGCCGCACGCTCCGAGTACGTCGTCGCCGTCAAAGGCAAAGTCCGCCGCCGCGGTGAAGGCCTCTCCAACCCCAACATGGCCACCGGCGAAATCGAAGTCGTCGCCCACGATCTTCTCCTCCTCAACGAGGCCAAAACCCCGCCCTTCTCGCCCGCCGAAGACGCCATCGCCAACGAAGAGGTCCGCCTCAAGTACCGCTATCTCGACCTCCGCCGCATCGGCATGCAGCACAACTTCGCCCTCCGCAGCCGCGTCGCCATGGCCATCCGCAACTACCTAGTCGGCGAAGGCTTCCTCGAGATCGAAACCCCCTTCATGACCCGCTCCACCCCCGAAGGCGCGCGCGACTACCTCGTCCCCAGCCGCGTCCACACCGGCCAGTTTTACGCGCTCCCGCAGTCCCCGCAGATCTTCAAGCAGATCCTCATGATCTCCGGCTTCGACCGCTACTTCCAGATCGCCCGTTGCTTCCGCGACGAAGACCTCCGCGCCGACCGCCAGCCCGAGTTCACCCAGATCGACCTCGAGATGACCTTCCCCCAGCAGGCAACGGTCTTCCGCGTAGTCGAAGGCTTTTTGAGCGCAGCCTTCGCCACCGCAGGCATCACCCTCGAGCCGCCCTTCATCCAGATGAGCTACGACGAGGCCATCCGCCGCTACGGCATCGACAAGCCCGACATGCGCCTGCCCGCCCTCACCGATCTCACCGGCGAACTCACCCCCGAACTGCGCGATCAGTTAAAAATCGAGCAGAACCTTCCCGTCCTCGGCTTCGTCATCCCCAAAGCCGGCGGCCTAAGCGGCACCCAGCGCCGAGCTCTCACCGAAGAGATTCGCACCATCTTCGGCGACTGCGGCCTCGATTCGCTCGACGTAGCCCGCCTCAAGACCAATCCCACCTTCGCCCCGCTCGCCAACGCCATCGAATCGAAGCTCGCCGCCGAGCCCACCCTCGAAGCCGGAGTCACACCCGAAGATCTCATCATCGTCATCACTCCGAAACTCGGCACCCCCGAGAAGTGGAACTACGATCCGCAGTGGATCTGGAAGCGCGTCGGCGCCCTCCGCCTCGAGCTGGCCAAAAAGTTCGCCGACAAACACAAACTCTTCGACCAGACCGGCACCGCCAACGACTTCAAATTCCTCTGGGTCACTGACTTTCCCATGTACGAGTGGGACGAAGAGACCAAAACCTGGAACGCCGCCCACCATCCCTTCACCTCGCCCCACGAAGAGGACATCAAGGCCGGCCGCCTCACCTCAGACAAAGGCGCTGTCCGCGCCCTCGCCTACGACATCGTCCTCAACGGCACAGAACTAGGCTCCGGCTCCATCCGCATCCATCGCAAAGACGTTCAGGCCGAAATCTTCCGGTCCTTAGGGATGTCCGACGAAGAAGCCAAAGAACGTTTCGGCTTCTTCCTCGACGCGCTCGAATACGGCACTCCACCCCACGGCGGCATAGCACTCGGCCTCGACCGCATCGTCATGATCCTCGCCGGCGCAACCAGCCTCCGCGAAGTCATAGCCTTCCCAAAAACCGCCAAAGCCATAGACCTGATGGTCGACGCCCCAAGCCACCCCACCGACCAGCAACTAAAAGAACTCCACCTGAAAATAACCGGCCGCACTTAGCGACAGCAATTCGCGATGAAACGCTCAATCCGTCTTATGCTGACAAGCCGGCCTTCCCAATCTGCTTTAGCAGTCATCGGCGGATTGCTGGATCACGCCGTCCAGCGAGATGTGTTCGAAGATTCTGAGCTTTCTCATTGCGAGTCTCCGTGGCGAAGCGATTTTCTATCCGGCCGCACTCGGACAAACGCTCGCACCTCGACCGGAACCCGGCAGGCGATGACAGCTTTGAGTCCCCAGGCCAGCGCTTCTTCCATATCGGCGCACTCGAGAATCCAGAAGCCGCCAATGTATTCCTTAGCTTCGAGATAAGGGCCGTCGGTGATGCAAACCTTGCCGTGGGGCTGCCTGGGCAGCGATTTAGCCATATGTGATGAACAGGACGCGCTGTTCGACCATGTTTACCCCTTGACACTCGACAGGTCAGTAATGCACTCTCTTGTTGAATGTCGAGGGGAACAATGCCAACTACAGATCTTCTGCAGGGAACGCTGGATTTACTGATATTGAAGACACTTGCCCTCGAATCAATGCATGGGTGGGGTATCGCGCAACGAATTCAGCAGGTATCGAAGGATGCACTTCAGATTGGACAGGGGTCGCTGTACCCCGCTCTTCACCGGCTGGAGTACAAGGGGTGGATTAAGGCTGAGTGGGGAGCCTCCGAAAACAATCGCAAGGCCAAGTTTTATTCGTTGACGAAGACTGGACAAAGGCAACTGCAAGCTGAGCTCGAAGACTGGGGCCGTATCTCAACGGCAATTGCACTGGTGCTCAAGTAGGAGAAGACAAAATGCTCAAAGAATGCACCAGCTACAGAAGAACGCCCCTGAGTTTGAAGAATTAGCCGCCATGCAGTCTGGCATCGGTCAAATCATCACTCGACGCGACAACACTCAGGAGAGTGCACGCTCCGTCAGTAGCGAATTCGTCTCCGGAAACTACTTCCGCACCTTCGGCCTTCAACCGCAGATCGGACGTCTCTTCACGGACGCGGACAACGTAGAAGGCGCACCGTTCGTCGCCGTCATGAGCTATGACATGTGGCAGAACAACTACGCCGGCGACCCATCCGTCGTTGACAGCACGTTCTGGATCAATACGAAAGCGGTCACCATTACAGGTATCGCTCCCAAAGGCTTCTACGGCGATCGCCTGTCCAGCACCCCGCCCGACTTTTATCTCCCTATCGAATCCATGCCGGTTCTCGCAAATGCTCAGCACGTGCACATTCCCGACCGCCGTTGGCTATACATCATCGGTCGCGTAAGACCCGGCGTCGCCATGGCCCCGCTACAGGCCAAAATCACTGAATTGGTCCGGCAATCATTTGCAGCCACAACGATCTTCTCCGACGCAGAAGGCAAGCGCGCTCTGGCCAAAGTTCACGTAGTCCTGACTCCCGGCGGCGCAGGCATCCAGGACATGCAGGACAGCTACGCCTCCAAACTTAAGCTGCTGATGTGGATCTCCGGCCTGGTCCTCCTCATCGCCTGCGCCAACATCGCCAACCTCCTGCTCGTCCGCGGAATGAACCGCCGCGCAGAGATGTCCGTCCGTACCGCCCTGGGCGCGATGCGTACAAGAATCGTCCGCCAGCTCCTCACCGAAAGCCTCGTCCTCTCGATCATCAGCGGCATGGCCGGGCTCATCGTCGCTTACGCCGGTACACGCATGCTCCTCGCCATGGCCTTTCCCGGAGCGCAAAACGTTCCCATCGATGCCAGCCCCTCTGGAGTGGTGCTCGCCTTTGCCTTCGGAATCTCGCTCCTGACCGGCATTCTCTTCGGCGTAGCTCCTGCATGGATCACATCCAAGGCAAACCCCGCCGACGCGCTCCGCAGCGGAACCCGCACCACCACCTCCGGAGCCTCACTCCTCCAGCGCAGCCTCATCGTGCTCCAGTCGGCTCTCGCACTGGTGCTGCTGGTCGGAGCAGGCATGTTTATCCAAAGCCTGAATAAGCTCAGGAACATCGATCTCAAGCTCAACTCGACGAACCGGTACATCATCCATTTCGACCCACAGGCAGCCGGCTACTCCCCCGCCCAGGTTGAAGCCCTCTATCGAACCATCGAAGAACGATTCCACGCCATCCCCGGCGTCCAAAAGGTCGGCATCTCCGCCTACACTCCCATGGAAGCCAACAACTGGGGCGATGGCGTCCAGATACAGGGCCAGCCCGACCATCACAACTGGGCCTCTTGGGTCAGGGGCAACGTCGAATACTTCGACTCCGTAGGCACCCACGTCCTCATGGGACGAGGCTTCACCGTCCAGGACACCTCAACCTCTCGAGCCGTCGCCGTCGTCAATCAGTCCTTTGTCAAAAAATTCTTCAAGCCCGGCGAGAACCCGATCGGTCGCCGCTTCGGCTTACCCGGGCCAGTCTCCTCCGGAGACTTTGAGATCGTCGGCGTCGTCGAAGACACCGCCTACAACTCCGCGACCTGGAAGAACCACGCCATGTACTTCATCCCCATGACCCAACGCATACCAGAGTCCGCACGCCAACGCCCAATCGAGAAGGATACCGGCCTCTACGCTGGCGCCATCGTCATCCAGACCGATCGCCCCATGGACAACATGCAATCCATCGCCCGCCAGACACTCGCTGCCATCAATCCAAATCTCTCAGTCGTGAAATTCCAGACCTTCGACGAGCAGATCATCTGAAAGGTGCAAGACTGCGCCGATGCGCGGTTGAACATCCGTCGCCACGATCCACTAAGGATCCATTCGCCATTGTCCCAGCAGAAAAATATTTTCAAAAAGTGGCCTATTTTCGGTCGCCAAAACACGTCCGTCAATTTCCCACGTTTCACCAGCAATTCACCACAACTTCACCACAAAAAACCATCCAAAAAACACACACTTTTCCCAGACCCCCTTCAAAAAACACCTCAATTACGCCCCTTTTCCATCTCCAGCCACACTCCAGAAATTTCTGCAAAAAATCCCCATAAACGAAAAACCCAAACCCCGAGCCCAAACTTACGGTAGAAAGGATGACGACTGAAGCAGCGAGGCAGAATGCAGATTCGATTCGCGGGATGGGTACTCGGAGTGATGGGTTTAGCGGCGTTACCAGGTGCGACAGCTTCGGCAATGATTGCGAAAGTACCTGAACCAGTTACGCTTAGCGATGGTTGGCAACTACAGGATGCCACCAAAGTCCCTGACGCTGGCGCAACGATCTCCTCCGAGAAATACAAACCCAACGGGTGGTATACGGCGACGATCCCTGGGACCGTCCTCACAAGCCTCGTAAATGCAGGCGTTTACCCGGAGCCACTCTACGGCGAAAATAACCGTCCCGACAAAATCCCGGACAGCCTCTCGCGAACACCCTTCTGGTACAGAACCGTAGTAAAAGTCCCAAAGAGCTACAAAAACCATCGTATCTGGTTGAATTTTGAGGGCATTAACTTCTCCGCCCAGATCTGGGTAAACGGCCTGCAGGTCGGCTCGATAAAAGGAGCATTCACCCGGGGAATCTTCGATATCTCCCCTATCGCCAAGCCAGACAAGAAGATAACGCTCGCCGTTCTAGTGTCTCCACAGCCACATCCGGGCACGCCGCACGAGCATACAGTCCGCGACGGCGTAGGTAAGAACGGTGGTATCACGGCGATCGACGGACCTACCTTTCTTTCGACGATTGGGTGGGATTGGCTGCCGGCAATCCGCGATCGGGATACAGGGATTTGGCAAAAGGTTTTCTTGTCGGCGAGCGGGCCGGTGGTGATCAAGGACCCACTGGTGACTACGGATCTGCCGCTGCCTAAGGTGGATTCGGCGGATGTTGCAGTGCAGGTGAGATTGGAAAACGGGACAGATGCTCCGCAGAAGGGCATGCTGAAGGGGAGCTTTAGGGATGTGAGTTTTGAGCAAGGGGTGGAGATTCCGGCGAAGGGGTCGCAAGTGGTGAAGTTCGATCCGAAGACGACGGCGGCCCTGCATGTATTGAATCCGAAGTTGTGGTGGCCGAATGGATATGGGGCGCAGAATCTTTACCGGCTGAAGTTGAGCTTTGTAGTGGATGGGAAGGAATCGGATGCGCGGGAGGTGGGGTTTGGGATTCGGAAGATTACTTACAGCGTTCCGGATTCGGAGAACCTGACGATCTCGGTGAATGGGGTGAAGGTCTTTGTGCGCGGGGGAAACTGGGGCCTGGATGAGGCTCTGAAGCGGAATCCGCGCGAGAGGCTGGAGGCGCAGATACGGCTGCACAAGCTGGCGAACTTGAACATGATCCGCAACTGGGTGGGACAGAGTACAAGTGAGGATTTTTACGAGTTGTGCGATGAGTACGGGATTCTGGTGTGGGATGAGTTCTTTCAGCCGAATCCGAATGATGGGCCTGATCCAGACGACTTTGATACTTACATGGCGAATGTAAGGGACAAGATTCTGCGATTCAGGAATCATCCTTCGATTGTGTTGTGGTGTGCGCGGAATGAAGGATATCCGCCGAAGGAGATTGACGATGCGTTGAGGACGCTGATGGCGGAGCTGGAGCCGACGCGGTTGTACCAGGCGAACTCGGCGGATGGGCGTGGAGTGAGCTCGCATGGGCCTTACCACTGGAGGACGCCTCGGGAGTTTTATGTGTTTGATGAGGCTTTCAAGACGGAGATTGGAAGCATCTCGGTGCCGACGATGGAGTCGATCCAGGGGATGATGCCGGAGAAGGATTGGGAGACGATCAACGACGACTGGGCAGAGCATGATTTTGCGAAGGGGGCGCAGGGGGGAGATGCATATCCGGCGATGATTGCGGCGCGGTATGGGAAGGTGAAGAACCTAGCGGACTTTGTGAAGAAGTCACAACTGGCAAACTATGAGGCGTTTCGCGCGATGTATGAGGGACGGAATTCGGAGCTGTTTCTGCGGTCGACGGGGATCATGACGTGGATGAGCAATCCGGCACAGCCTAGTTTTGTGTGGCAGATCTATCACCATGACCTGGAGCCGAACTCGGCGCTGTTTGCGGTCCAGAAGGCGGCGGAAACCATTCATGTGCAGATGAATGAGAAGGATTTTGGCGTGGAGGTAATTAATAATCTCCCAGCGCCGGTTGAGGAGGCTAAGGTGAGGGTGGATGTGTTTCGGATGGACGGGACAGTGGTCTGGCAGAGGCAGTTTAATGTGAGAGCTGCTGCGAGTGCGGTGACTCGGGTGGGTGCGGTGGATCTGACGGACGCGAATTCTGCGGTGCATTTTGTGAGGCTGCAACTGGTGGATTCTGCGGGGAAGGTCGTTTCGGAGAATTTTTACTGGAAAGCAATGCCGGAGCACGAGGATGATCTGACAGCTTTGGAGCAGATGCCGGTGGTAAAGCTGGAGGCCTCGGTGGTGAGGCGCGATGTTGGGGAGAGAAGTTTTTTTGATGTGACGTTGCGGAATCCGGAGCGTGCGATTGCTTTGATGGCGCATGTGCAGTTGCGGAGGAAGAAATCTGGCGAGCGGGTGCTGCCGGTTTATGCGAGTGAGAATTATATTTCGCTGATTGGAGGCGCGACGAAGACGCTGACGCTGGAGACGGCGACGGCGGATTTGAAAGGCGAGGATGGGCTGGTGGTGGTGGACGGGTGGAATGTTGGGGTTGGGGACGCGTCGGCGAAGGGGGCTGGGGTCGCGATTAATGCGAACGCGCAGGTGGATCACTGGCCGGTGACGGGGTTGCCTCTGGAGTCACGGTAGGGACTACAACGATTGAGGGATTATGGGTGTCTTCCGCGGAGCCTACCTTACAGGTGCGGAACTTCTCTGCGGGCTTTGTGTCTGTATGGGAGGAAGAACGGCCGCCTTTGCGGCGAGCCGATCAATCGAAGGCTTCGTAACAGATGTTGAAGCCAATACAAAGGCAGGCATGATGCGAATTTCCAACTTAGTCCGAAAGACTTTTATAGGTGCGGCGCTGGCGATTGTGCCTGCGGCCTCTTTTGCTGCAGTGTTTGTTTCGGTCAATATTGCACCGCCGGTGTTGCCGGTTTATACACAGCCAGTTTGCCCGGGTGATGGGTATCTGTGGACGCCGGGATATTGGGCTTATGGGCCAGAGGGATACTACTGGGTTCCGGGTGTCTGGGTTCGGCCGCCTTCGGTTGGGCTGCTGTGGACGCCGGGCTACTGGGGCTGGAGCGGCGGGGCGTACCTCTTCCACGCTGGGTATTGGGGTCCACATGTTGGCTTCTATGGCGGCGTGAACTATGGGTTTGGCTATGTGGGCACCGGTTTCGTCGGGGGACGTTGGGACGGCGGGCATTTTGCTTACAACACTGCGGTGCTCAACGTAAATCGTATTGTTGTGCATAACGTCTATGAGGACCGCACGGTGATTCGCACCGGGCCGTATGTGCGGACCAGTTTCAATGGAGGCATTGGCGGAGTTCAGGCGCGTGCTTCGGAGCGGGAGATGGCGTTCGAGCACGAGCGTCATTTTGAAGCGACTGCGGAGCAACATAACCATATGGAGATGGCTCATGCTGATCGGAGCAACTTTGCTTCGGTGAATGGCGGGCGTCCTCAGAATGCGGCGTTTTCGCGGCCGGGAGTGCGGTCTGAGAATCAGCAGCAGCGCATTGGGCAGGGCGTTCAGTCCGGGCAGTTGACGGCGCATGAGACGGCCAACCTCGAAGGCCGTGAGGCGAGCATCAATCGGCAGGCTGCGGCGGATCGTGCGGCGAATAGTGGACATCTGACGGGCCAGGAGCGCGCGCAGATCAATCAGCGGCAGAACAATGTGAGCCAGGCGATCAACAACGACAAACACAATGCGAATACGCAGGCTCATCCTCACGCCGAAGCACATGAGAATGGCGGGCACGACAAGAAGTAAATTTTGAAACAGAACGACGGCGGCCAGCGGATGAAATTTCGCCGGCCGCCTTTTGCTGGGTGAGAGTGCCGAGCCTAGAATCTTGAGGGATGAGAGATCGAGCGGAGTTGGAACGGGTTGTGGTGGTGCTGGTGCGGGCGCGCAATCCGAATAACATCGGTGCGGTCGCTCGGGCGATGCACGATTTCGGGTTTCGGCATCTGCGAGTCGTGAATGAGTATGCGGTGCCGTTCGAGACGGCGCGATCGGCGGTGGATGCTTCGGTAGTGTTGGGCGAGGCGAAGGCGTTCGCGAGTGTGGCAGATGCGGTTGCCGATTGCACGCTGGTGGTGGGGACTACGGCGGTGGGCGAACGGGCACTCGAGCATCCTCTGCATGAGCTGGTGGAGGCCGGCGGGCTAATTGTGAAGGAATTGGCGAAGAAGTGTGGTCGGATTGCTTTGCTCTTTGGGTCGGAGAAGACGGGGTTGAGCAATGAGGAGTTGAGTCATTGTCATTGGTTGCTGACGATTCCTATGGAAGAGCATGCGGGAGTTAGGCATCCTTCGATGAATCTTGGACAGGCGGTGGCGGTTTGTCTGTATGAACTGGTCCGGACTCGGGAGCCGCGTGTTTTGGATGCGGATTCGGCCGGGGCTACTGCTGGCGAGGTCGAGCGGCTGACGGGGCTATTGGGTGAGGTGTTGGAGGCGACTGGTTATACGAAGCGGCATCCTTCAAATTGCGATGAGGGGCAGATTCGGCGGCTGGTTTTGCGGATGGGGAATGCGGGTGAGGATGTGGCGGTATGGATGGGGGTTTTGCGGCAGGTTTTGTGGAAGGTGCGAGGGCGCGGCGGGGAATGAGCTTTCGCGCGGTGGGCGCGGGACGGTAGACTAAGCGACACTCACCTACTTTTTGAAAGTGTGTTGAGAATCGGGAGGCTGGAGTATGTTCGTGCGTCGTGGATTGGTTGCGGTTGCTGGAGTTTTTGTGAGTTGCGGTTTGACGGTGGGCGCGGTGGCGCAGGGACGGCAGCTTACGACCGAGGACTATGCGCGGGCGGAGAAGTTTATGGGATACAACGTGAATTCGCTGGTGTATCACGGCGTTTCGCGCGTGAACTGGATGGGTGATGGGCGGTTCTGGTATCGGGACAACGGGCCGGATGGGGTGACGATCATGCTGGTCGACCCGGCGAAGGGGACGAAGGCGGCGGCGTTCGATCAGGAGAAGCTGGCGGCTGCTTTGACGGCGGCGACGAATGGAGGGATGAAGGCGGATGCGCATCATCTTGTGATCTCGGAGATTGAGTTTTCCGATGGCGACAAGACGGTGGAGGTCGGGAATGGATCGCGGAAGTTTCGATGCGATTTGAGTGGGAAGGGTGTCTGTTCGGAGGTCGTGGTACCGGGCGCGAAGGCGTGGCGAGGCGTGGCGGCCTGAGGAGCCGCGGTGGGATGGATATTTCTCCGGATAAGACGAAGGCGGCGTTTATTCGGGATTGGAATTTGTGGATTCGGGATTTGAAGACGGGGAAAGAGACGCAACTTACGACGGATGGGGTGAAGGACTTTGGCTATGCGACGGACAATGCGGGATGGACGATGAGCGATAACCCGATCCTGGTTTGGTCGCCGGACTCGAAGAAAATTGCGACGTTTCAGCAGGACCAACGCAAGGATGGCGAGATGTACCTGGTGCCGGTGACGAATGGGCATCCGGAGTTGAAGGCGTGGAAGTATCCGCTGGTCGGGGACAAGGATGTGACGATGATCGAGCGGGTGATCATCGATGTGGATTCGCCGAAGGTGGTGCGGCTGAAGATGCCGCCAGATCAGCACCGGTCGACTTTGTGCGATGACGTCAGTTGCAGAGGCGGAAGCGGCTGGGATGACGTGCAGTGGAGCGACGACGGCACAAAGTTGGCGTTTGTTTCAACGTCGCGTGATCACAGGCAGGAGTGGGTGCGGATTGCGGATGCCTCGACCGGCGATGTGCGTGAGGTGATGACGGAGACGGCGCCGAAGTTTTTTGAGAGCGGCAATGACAAGGTGAACTGGAAGTATCTTTCGAAGACAAATGAGCTGCTCTGGTTCACGGAGAAGAGTGGCTGGGGGCACATGTATCTGTATGACATGGCCACCGGAAAGGAGAAGAACCAGATCACGAGCGGTGACTGGAACGTGACGCAAGTTCTGCAGGTGGATGAGACGGCACGGAAGATCTACTTTGTGGGTGTCGGGAAAGAAAACGGGCGCGATCCTTATTTTCAGCACTACTACGGCGTGAATCTTGATGGGAAAGATTTGAAGCTGCTGACTCCGGAGAATGCGGACCATGCGATTACGCCTTCGCTGGATGGGAAGTATTTTGCGGACGTGTATTCGACAGCGACGCAGCCGCAGACGGCGGTGGTTCGCGATGACAGTGGCAAGGTTGTGGTGGAGGTTGCAAAGCAGGATATTACGAAGCTAAAAGCAATTGGGTGGGTTCCCCCGATTCCAATTACTGTCAAGGCTCGTGATGGGAAGACGGATGTTTATGGGTACATGTTCAAGCCGACTGATTTCGATGCTTCGAAGAAGTACCCGATTGTGAACAGTGTTTATCCTGGGCCGCAGACGGGTTCGTGCGGTAGTCGCTCGTTTTCGGCGTCGCATCGGGATTGGCAGTCGCTGGCGGAGCTTGGGTTCATTGTGGTGTGCATCGATGGGATGGGGACGCCGTGGCGGTCGAAGGCGTTTCATGAGGCGTACTACGGGAACCTTGGGGACAATACGATTCCGGATCAGGTTTCGGGTATGAAGGATCTGGCGGCGAAATATCCATGGATCGATTTGGATAAGGTGGGAATTTACGGGCACTCGGGCGGCGGAAATGCTACGGGGGCGGCTATGTTTCACTATCCGGACTTCTTCAAAGTGGGGATTGCGGAGAGCGGCAATCATGACCAGCGGGACTACGAAGATGACTGGGCGGAGAAGTGGGCCGGTTTGGAAGTGAAGAATCCTGACGGGACTTCGAACTACGATAGCCAGGCGAACCAGAACTTTGTGAAGAACCTGAAGGGCAAGCTGCTGCTGGCGCATGGAACGATGGATAACAATGTTCCGCTGAACAATACGCTGCTGGTGGTGGAGGCGCTTGATCAAGGCAAATAAGGATTTTGATTTGCTGATTATTCCGAATGTTGCGCATGGGTATGGCGAGGCGACGCAGTATATGACCCGGCGGCGATGGGATTATTTTGTGAAGAATCTGGCGGGCAATATTCCACCGCATGAGTACGAGATGAAGTCGTATGCGGCGGCGATGGCGGCGCAGAGGAATGGCCCGGAGGATGACGACGCACAATAGTTTGAGTGAGTGAAGATGACCGGCAGAGAGTGGATATGCTCTCTGCCGGTCTTGTTTGGGTGGAGGTGTCAGAGATCGGAAGGGATGGATGCCATCCGGAGAACTTCGGTTGGCGTGAGGCCTTGCTGGCGGAGGGTGCGGATGGCGAGGGCGTCGTGGCGTTTCGCGAGGCGGGTGCCGTGCTCGTCGGTGAGGAGATGCGTGTGGAAGTACGTGGGGGTGGTGAGGTTGAGGGCTCGCTGGAGGAGGATCTGGCGGGCGGTGGATTTGAGGAGGTCGCGGCCGCGGACAACTTCCGTGATGCCTACGTCTGCGTCATCGACTACGGTGGCTAATTGATAGCTGGGGATGCCGTCCCGGGACCAGAGGACGAAGTCGCCGAAGTCTTGTCCGGCTACGAACCGCTGCGGGCCGAGGTTCTGGTCGGTGAAGGTGACGGCTTCGCCGTCGGGGGCTCGGAAGCGATAGGCGGTATTGGGGAGTGGTGTAGTAGTCGCGAGGTACGGCCGGCAGTAGCCGTCGTAGATGGGCTCAGCGTCTTCTTCTTCGTGTGGGGCCTGGGCGAGGCGGGTGAGGTCTTTGCGGGAGCAGGTGCAAGTGTAGAGGTGACCTGCTGCGGCGAGGGTTTCGAAGGCTTCGCGGTAGAGCGGCAGGCGTTCGCCTTGATTGATGATTGGGCATCGCCACATGATGCCCAGCCAGTGTAAGTCTTCGATCATTGCGGTGACGAATTCGGGGCGGGAGCGGTGGGGGTCCAGGTCGTCGTTGCGGAAAAGGAGGGTACCGTTGGCGTTGCGTGCTCGCTGGAAGGCTTGCCAGAAGGTGGCGGCGTGGCCTAAATGGAGCAGGCCCGTGGGACTTGGGGCGAGACGGCCGATGTATGGTTTTGCCATTGGGTCTATGCGACTAGAAATTCTTGGTCGACGGGGATCTGGAGGGCGGTGGCGAGGGAATTTGTTTCGGAGGCCATGCCGATAACGGCGAGGAGTTCGGCGTACTGCCCGTCGGTCATGCCCTTGGCGCGAGCGGCGGCGGTGTGGGAGTGGATGCAGTAACTGCAGTTGTTGGTGACGGAGACGGCGATGTAGATGAGTTCTTTGGTGAGCGGGTCGAGTGCGCCGGGTTCGATCATGACCTGCTTGATGCTGGACCAGGTGCGCTCGAGGAGTTCGGGTTGGTTGGCGAGGGCTCGCCAGAAGTTGTTGACGAAGTCGGATTTTCGCGTGGCGCGGATGTCGTCGAAGACCGCCTGGATGCGTGGATTTGAGGAGACTTCAGCGTCGGTCCAGAGTTTTACTGTGGGCATGATGACCTTTCGATGAGAGGTGTGACTAAACCGACCTACGATCTTTCGAGTTTAGTTGAGTTGGCTCATCGGATTGGCTGACACTTTTCCCTGCATGGGAGGGTGTCTGCTTGCTCCAGAGTTTCAAGCCGTATGGGAACTGGAAGTTCACGCCTGTGAAGAGCTGCCACCTTGGCGTCCCCACTCCACTGTGCCACACGGAGTATTGCGGCTCGACATATAGGTTGATTGTCTTTCCATTCGAAAACTTCTTCCATACTTTGCCTGCGCCCAGACCGATGGGGATGTCATTGACCTTCGAGCCGGAATTGAATGACCAAAGAGCTGTGCTCCTTGAATAAAAGCCACCGGGAAAGTTGTAATGTAAAAGCGGCTGGAGTGTCTCCTGCTGCGAATCAGGACCGGATCCTCTGCCAAAGGCATGCTGATAGGTGAAAAGTGCGCCTGCAAGCCTCCAATGTGGCGAAGAGATGACGGCGCCTGAGAATCCAGCCTGCCACTTCTCCGGCCCAGAGCTCGAGTTGCTTTCTGTGGGCAATACAACGAGAGGCCCCAGACCGTATGTCGTTCCGCGTAAGTGCGCAAGCGATAAGTTATAGAGTTGCAAGCCTCCAAGTCCGGTCTGCGTGCCTTCGGGGGGTGAGGGATTGGTCACGACGGGGAGAATGACGTGAAAGATATTCTGGACGCCGAATGTCGTGATCGGTATTAGATTCCGCTGCAGGCCAAGGCTTCCATCACGTCCGCCCAATCCGTAGACGGAGGGCATCCAGTAATCCTGAGCTTCAAAGGTGAGTTTGGGAGTTGTCGGGTTATTCGCGGCATTGATCGCGGCGGAATTACTCTCTGCAGATGAGGCCGCTGCCGGCTGCTGCGCATCGACGATAGCTGCAGGAAGGAGCAACGCCATCGCGATCGTGCAAAGAGTATTCCTTAGGAATGTCTTGCGCCAAGGTCCGTTACTGTGCGTCGCACCGATCGCCGATTTCTTCTCCATACGCCTCTCCTTGGTGTTGGGGAGGGCCTCTCCGCAACGCTGATCTTGCTTTGTGCATATGCAAGCTCGCTTCCAAATGAAGAGTGCCGGAGAATTGCTGGTTGCGGGGAGATTGGATGACGCGACTAGAGGGAATGCGTCGATACTTCGTCACCATGACCGATGTTTCGACACATGCGAGAGAAGCTCGAGGGATTTCCAGCGCCCTTTGCGTAAGTAGAAAGGGCCACGGGGAGACTCTTGAAAAGAGGAGAATCGAGACCACTCCCATTCCGAGCACCGACGATGACTTACATGTAGTCGACGCCGTATTGGACGGGGATTTGGGTGAAGGCTATGCGGGTGGGGGCGGATTCGCGGGCGGGGAGCATGCCGGCGAAGTGCAGGGTGGTGTGGCCGTATTTCAAGTTGAGCTTGTCCATGGTGGTCGAGAGCTGGGCGCGGTTGGATGGGTCGGCGAAGAGCTCTTCCTGATGCTCGTCTTCGGGGATGAGGTTGCGGAGGGTAATGCCGACGAAGAAGGGGCGGTTGAATTCGGGGCCTTGCGGGCTCTGGGCCCAGAGGGAGCGGAGGATTTCGAGGAGGGTGAGGGTGTCCTGGCAGTCGCGGAAGCGGGCCTCCATACCCCATCCGGAGTTCTTGATGCCGGAGTAGTGGCGCTTGACCTTTCCGTGGGTGAAGTGGGCTTCGGCTTGTTCGCGTGTGAGCTGGTAGCGGATGGTGACGCCGAGGGAGCCCGTGTAGAAGTGCTCCATCCGGAGGCGCATGGCGGCTTTATGGAGGAGCTTGTGGGCGACGGCCCAAGAGCCTTCGGGGGAGCGATGTTCGGGCGCGAGGACGTGGGAGTGTCCGAGAGACTTCTGGACTTCAGCCTGGGCGAGGTTGTTGCCGTGGGCGTCTTCGGTCTGGGCTCCGCGGAGCCAGTGATACATGCGTGCGCCCCAGACGGAGTCGAAGAGCTGGGACATCTGGGCGTGGTCGAGGGCTAGAAGTTGCTCCATGGCGGTGATGCCTTTGCGATGGAGGCGGGCCTCGGTGCGGGCGCCTACGCCGGGTAGGTCGCGGAGCTCGAGGTGGGCGATGGCTCTTGGGAGCTGCGATGGCAGGAGGCCGATGAGGCCGTCGGGCTTCTGCATGTCGCTCGCGATTTTGGCGAGGTAGCGGTTTGGGGCCATGCCGATGGAACAGCGGAGGGCTTCGCCGACGTTTTTGTAGATGGACTGCTTGATGTTGAGGGCGATCTGGCGAGCTCGGGGCGGCTCCTGCTCGCGGCCGAGGAGCTGGCAGACCATCTCGTCGATGGAGGGGTTGTGGGAGACGGGGCAGGCGAGTTCGACGGCCTCGGAGATGGCGTGGGAGTACTTGGCGTACTCGGTGTGGTTGCCTTCGATGAGGATGATGCCGGGGCAGAGTTTTTTGGCTTCGCCTACCTGAGTGCCGGTTTTGACACCGAAGGCTTTGGCCTCGTAGCTGGCGGCGATGCACACGGTGGTGTCGGCGAAGGTGGGGACGACGGCTAGGGGTTTGCCGCGGTATTCGGGGTGGAGTTGCTGCTCTACGGACGCGAAGAAGCTGTTGAGGTCGATGTGGAGGAAGGCGAAGCGGTCGGGATGGACGGGGGTTGACATGAGATGCGGTCGACCGCGGATTAGTACGGATTGTAACGATGGAGTTTGTTGGCCTTTAGGTTGCGAATGCTTCCGTCATTATATTCGCTTTTTATTTGCTCAGGATTTGGGGAGTATATGGGTTTTGCTTAGGGGAAACGACGAGATGGTGTGCACTGCTAGAATCACGTTCTATGGCTACAGCCGAGCGTTTTGTTCCGCAGAAAGTCGAGTCTGAGACGAAGATCGATCCCCATCAACGTAACCTAGCGGAGCTTGCGGCTCGTCATGCGATTGCCGAGGAGGGTGGCGGTGCGGAGCGGCGGGAGCGGGAGCATAAGGCGGGGAAGCTTTCGGCTCGGGAGCGGATTGATTTTCTGCTCGACGAGGGGACGTTTGAGGAGACAGATAAATTTGTAACTCATCGTGCTACAGATTTTGGCATGGCGGAGCAGCGGGTTCCGGGGGATGGGTTCGTTACCGGGTATGGGCGGGTGCATGGGCGGGTGGTGTTCTGTTTTGCACAGGACTTTACCGTGTTCGGGGGGTCGCTGTCGGAGGCGAATGCGGCGAAGATTGTGAAGATTATGGATATGGCGATGAAGGTGGGTGCGCCGGTGGTGGGGTTGAACGATTCGGGCGGGGCGAGGATTCAGGAGGGTGTGGTCTCGCTGGCGGGGTATACGGATATTTTTCTGCGGAATACGCTGGCGAGCGGGGTGGTGCCGCAGATTTCGGCGATTCTTGGGCCTTGCGCGGGTGGGGCGGTGTATTCGCCGGCGATTACGGACTTCACGTTCATGACGGAGAAGACGAGCTATATGTTCGTCACCGGGCCGGATGTGATCAAGACGGTGACGCATGAGGATGTCACGAAGGATGCGCTGGGTGGCGCGGTGACGCACAACGAGATCTCGGGTGTGGCGCACTTTATGGCGCATGATGACCAGGAATGTCTGGCGATGGTGCGGGAGTTGTTGAGTTTTCTGCCTTCGAACAATCTGGATGATGCGCCGAGGAAGACTACGCAGGATGATCCGGGGCGCGCGGATGTTGCACTGGATACTATTGTGCCTACGGAGAGCAATCAGCCGTATGACATGGTGGATGTGATTTCGCGCGTGGTGGATGATGGATATTTTTTCCAGGTGCAGGAGCACTTTGCGCGGAATATTGTGGTGGGTTTTGCGCGGATGGCTGGGCGGACTGTTGGGGTGGTGGCGAATCAGCCGGCGTTTCTGGCGGGGGTGCTGGATATCAATGCGAGTGTGAAGGGTGCGCGGTTTGTGCGGTTCTGCGATGCGTTCAATATTCCGCTGATTACGTTTGAGGATGTGCCGGGATTTATGCCGGGGATTCAGCAGGAGCATGGCGGGATTATTCGGCATGGCGCGAAGTTGCTTTATGCGTTTGCGGAGGCTACGGTGCCGAAGCTTACCGTGATTACGCGGAAGGCTTATGGCGGGGCTTATTGCGTGATGAGTTCGAAACATCTGCGGACGGATGTGAATTTGGCTTGGCCGACAGCGGAGATTGCGGTGATGGGGCCGGAGGGTGCAGTGAACATTGTCTATAAGCGCGAGCTGGACCAGGTGCTGCGGCGGGCGGAGGCGGTGATGCCGCAGGGTGTGGCGCTGAGCGAGGAGCAGAAGATGGAGATCCTTGCGGAGGCGCGGAGCGAGAAGGTGGAGGAGTTTCGCGAGCGGTTTGCGAATCCTTATGTTGCGGCGGAGCGTGGGTATGTCGATGCGGTGATCCGGCCGAGCGAGACGCGACGACGGCTGACTGCGGCGCTGGATATGCTGGCAACGAAGCGGGAGAAGAATCCGGCGAAGAAGCATGGGAATATTCCGCTGTAGGAGGCGGGATTTGAGACTATCTCCGGCTTCGGCTCGTCGGTAGGGGCTAAAACGCAAAGATATTGAGAGGCGGCGCCGTGCTACTATCGTCGCATTCCTATTAGCTTGCTTTTTGAGGAGAGATTCTCTGATGAGCCCTTCTGTTCCCCGGCTTGCGATTGCTTCTGCGATTGCAGGTGTTTTGGTGGTTTTTGCGTGTGGCGCTGTGCTGGCTGCTCAGAGTCCGACGGCTCCGGCTGACCTCGTGATCAAGAATGCGACGGTGATGACGGCGTCGCACGGAACGATCCAGCATGGCAGCGTTTGGCTGCATAACGGGAAGATTGCGGGGGTGGGGGCGACGGTGAGTGCTCCTGCAGGGGCGACGGTGATTGATGCGACGGGCAAGTATGTGACGCCGGGGATTATCGATCCGCACTCGCACTCGGCGCTGGGTGACGATGTGAACGAGGCGACGAGCCCGGTGACGCCGAGCATGATGATGATCGATGCCTTCGACAACCGCGATAAGGCGCTGTACCTGGCGCTGGCTGGCGGGGTGACTTCGGAGCTGTTGCTACATGGGTCGGCCAATATGATTGGCGGACAGGCGGTGGTGATCAAGAACAAGTTTGGGCTGTCGAAGGAGGAGATGCTGTTTCCGAATGCTCCGCAGTCGATCAAGTTTGCGAGCGGTGAGAATCCGAAGCGGGTTTATGGCACGCGCAATCAGTTGCCTTCGACTCGGATGGGTAATTTTGAGGTGATGCGGCAGTCGTTTGAGGATGCCAAGGTCTATCGGAGGGAGTGGGATGCGTACAACGACAGAGTGGCGAAGGGCGAGAAGGATGTACGGCCTCCGCACCGAGATCTGAAGCTGGAGGCGCTGGCGGATATTCTGCGGGGCAAGCTGCTAGTGCAGATTCATTGCTACCGGGCCGATGAGTTTCTGACCGAAGAGGCGATTGCGAAGGAGTATGGGTTCAAGATCCGCGCGTTCCATCATGCGCTGGAGATGTACAAGGTTGGCGGGAAGATTGCTGCCGATGGAACGGGCATTGCGACGTTTACGGACTGGTATGGCGGCAAGTATGAGATGTGGGATGGGATTCCGTGGAATGCGGTGATGTCGATGCGCGAGGGCGTGCGGGTGGCGTTGAAGAGTGACTCGAATGACCATGTTCGCCGGTTGAATCAGGAGGCGGGCAAGATGGTTCATTACGGCGGCGCGACGGAGGATGAGGCGATCACGATGGTGACGCTGAATCCGGCGTGGATCATGGGGATTGACGATAAGACGGGGTCGCTGGATGTAGGCAAGGACGGCGATGTGGTGATCTGGAATATGGATCCGCTGTCGACTTATGCGCGCGCGGAGAAGGTTTACATTGACGGCGATTTGTTCTTTGACAGCAGCCTGCCGGGATTTGGGACGACGCACTTTTCGGGCGTGATGCATGGGAGTGGGTTTGGCGCTGGCGAAGATGATGATGACGATGAGGGGGGCAACTGATGCCGAGGGCTCTTTCAGGAGGATTTGCTTTGCGGATGTTTGGATTTTCGGCTTCGTTGATTTTTGGTGCGTCTGCTTCCCTGCTGGCGCAGGCTCCGATGGTGGATATTACGCCGCCTGCGGGAACGATTGCGATTACAGGCGGCAAGGTGCTGACGGTCTCGCATGGAACGATTGAGAATGGCGTAGTGCTGATTGAGGGCGGGAAGATTTCTGCCGTCGGAACTGCGGCGTCGGTTAAGGTGCCGAAGGGCTCGACTGTTGTCGATGCCAAGGGAATGACCGTTTATCCGGGGATTATCGACTCGGAGACGCGGCTTGGGCTGTCGGAGATTGCTTCGGACCGGATGACGAACGACACGGTTGAGCCCAGCGACGAGATTCTTCCGCAGATGCATGTGTATGACGCGTTTCATGCGGAGAGCGAGCATATTCCGATTACTCGCTTCAATGGGATCACCAATGCGATTGTTGCACCGGCCAGTTCGGATACGATTCCGGGGCAGGACAGTTTTATTCAACTTGCAGGGCGCGATCGCGACTCGATGCTGATGGTGAAGGACGTGGCGCTGGCGATGAACTTTGGCGAAGAGCCGAAGCGTAACGGCCGCGGTGAGGGTGGAGCTGCCGGCGGGGCGTCGCGGTATCCGTCGACGAGGATGGGCGAGATCTCGCAGATGAGGCAGGCGCTGATTGATGCGCAGGAGTACATGGCGCGGAGTGGCAGACCGGCGGGTGGGGAGGCAGGTGGCGCTGCTCCGGCGGCTGGACGCGGCGGAGCTGGTGGCGGGACTTCGACCTTGCTGCGGAATGAGGCACTCGTTCCGTATCTGAAGGGCGAAAAGCCGGTAGTCCTGGGAGTGTACGACGGACACGATGTGGAGACGGCGATGGCGTTCGCGCAGGAGTTTCACCTGAAGGTGATCCTGAGCCATGTGACGCGTGCGCAGGATGTGCTGGACAAGATCGCTTCGTATCATGTGCCGGTGATTGTCGGACCGATCTTCGATCTTCCCACGGCGAACGAGCGATTTGATGCGGTGTATAGCATTCCGGGCGAGTTGCAGAAGCGCGGGGTGAAGGTAATTCTTGCTTCGTATAACGTGAGCAATTCGCGCAATCTGCCGTATGAGGCGGGTTTTGCAGTGGCGTATGGCCTGCCCTACGACGAAGCGATGAAGGCTATCACTCTGAATGCGGCCGAGGCGTTTGGGATGGGCGATAAGCTGGGTTCGCTGGATGTGGGCAAGATCGCGAATGTTGTGATTGCGGACGGCGATCCGCTGGATGTGCGGACGAGCGTGAAGCAGGTCTACATCAACGGCGTTGCAATTCCGATGGAGAACCGGCAAACGAAGCTTCGGGATGAGTACTGGCCGAAGAAGTAGCCGTCTGAACTAGTAACTGCGCTGATACATGCGGGAGATGCGGTCGTGCCAGCCCAGGCCGTCGTCGTCGAACCATGCCCAGAGGAATCCGATGCCGAGCGGGCAGGCTGCGAGTATGGTGGCCATGATGCGGCGGCGAATGGCGGAGCGGGTGGGGTTGTTGTCGTCGAGCGTGCAGAGCCCGATGCGAGCGTAGCGCATGCCGGGGGTGGCCTCAGAGAAGGTGAAAAACAGAAGCTGGTAGAGCAGGATCAGCGCGATGAGCGTGACTGCGGCGGTGGCAGCTGCGATCTGCGGAGTGATGCGCGGCGCTGTAGCCGGACCGCTTGAGAGTTTGCCTACGGTGACAGCAAAGACGGCGACGAAGCCGAGAAAAGCGGCGGCGATGATGCTGCCGTCAACGATGCCGGCCATGAGGCGCAGGCTGAAGGACGCAGTTTGGGGGGCGGGAATGGGTTGGTACGGGGCTTCAGGGACTGCCTGGACGCTCGTGGAGACGGGTCGCGCGGGGAGGAGGATGGATGACCACTCGGGGGCGGCGGATTCAACCGCGGGGGCAGTCGAGATTTGGGCGGCTTCGACCTCGAAAATACGGAGCTGGGCTGTGTCGGGATTCTGGTGGGCTGTTTGATCGGCCTCTTCGCGCAGGGGCCCCTCGGCGAGGCGCGGGCGGGCTTTGCGGGGTGCGACTAACTGGCGGGGAAACTCGATGAGGTTAGCGGGAATGTCGGTGGGTGGGCCCATGTCCTCGAAGACGGGCGACTGGCGGAAGGCGATTTCTTCCTCGAGAGCGAGGACTTCGAATTCGTCGGGCGTGGCTTCGGGCCGGGTACGGTTGGATATGACGGGGCGCTCGGGAGGGTCGAACGCAACTTGGTCTTTGGCGTAGAGCTTGACGGTGAGGTTCGTGGCGGCGAGCGGCGTGGCGACAGGTTGGGTGTCGGCTTCTGTAATGCGAGGGACGGCGGGTGTGGCCGTTGCCGGAGCGGTGAGTGTCCACTCCTCGAGCTCCGCGAGGAGTTGGTTTTGGGCCTCGGCTACGGCCTGGGCGTTGAGAGCGGCGATCTGGGCGGCTGCTTCGGCCTGGCGGATGGCGGCTTCGGCCTGCTCGGCGAGGAAGGCGCGGTAGCTCTGGGAGTTAGCGTAGCGCTCGGCTACGGCGGCAGCGATACGGGAGGTGCGGGAGCCGACGGGAGCGTGGGGCGGATTAGGAACTATGGGATTGACAGTAGCTTGGGTGCGGCGGGCGCGATGCGCGGCCAGGCGTTGGGCTGCCTGTTCTTTCAGAGCCAAGGGAACGGCTTCCGTTTGGGGCTGGGCTTCGTCCAGTGGTAGCAGGTCACGCTGTGCGCTCATTGTGCTCAAATCCAAACTCGCTTCCGGAAAATCGTTTAGCCTCAAAGGTGTGGTGCGTCTGACAAGCTTGCAATCGATCGAACTGGGTGTGAAGAAACGCTTGATCCGAAGCGCACTGAAATCTGTCTCTCTTCGGTCTGTTTACCTTCTGATAACTATCATGGTGCCCGGGGCAAGTCATCCACATTTGGTGGCTCAAGAGGTAACGCCGAAGGCAACCACGGAGGTGAATTTGCCGGACGAGCCGGGAGCCCAACGGTATCCGACGGCGGAGGTTGTGCCACCTGCGGACGATACGACGCTGGTGGAGATTGAATCCGACACGGAGTCGAGAACGGGTAGTCTGTATGTCCTGGATGGCAATGTGGTGATTAAGTACCGTGATCGCGTGATCGAGGCTGACCACATTGAGTACGACAAGGGGACCGGCGAGTTGACCGCGACCGGGCATCTGCACGCAAGCGGCGGCAGGAACCATGAGGATATCCGGGCGAGCCATGGGACGATGAACCTGGCGGAGCAGACGGCTCGATTCTACGATGTGACGGGGTCGGTGGGCCTTAAAAATCCGGGTCATAGCACGATGACGTACGCCAGCAGCAATCCGTTTCTGTTTACAGGGAGGATGGTGGTGAGGACGGGTCCGCAGGAGTATGAGATCTATGAGGGAACCTTGACCTCTTGCCAGTTACCCAACCCTGACTGGATGTTGTACTCGGGGAAGTTCATTGTGGACAGCGAGAAGGCGAGGGCGCAGAACAGCGTCTTCCGGCTGATGAATATTCCTGTACTGTTTATGCCGTATGTAACGCATCCGGTAGATGCGGGGACTAGGCAGAGCGGGTTCCTGATTCCGGAGATTACGAACTCTTCCACCAAAGGACTTGTTCTTGGCGACCAGATCTACTGGGCCATCAACAGGAGCACGGATTTGACGGTCGGGACGCAGTACTATTCGCTGCGCGGTTGGGAGCAGTCGGGGTCGTTCCGGTATCGCGGCGTCGATCGTAACTTCGCGAAGGCGAAGTTTAGTGCGCTGCAGGACCGCGGTATCACGACGGATGGCGTATATCAGAATCAGGGTGGCGAGGATGTTACTTTTTCAGGACGATACGACTTCAGTCCGCAGACGCGCGTGGCCGCAGATGCGGAGTATCTCAGCTCGTATACCTACCGCGAGGCGTTTGCGGAGAGCTTCAGCCTGGCGGTTTCGAGCGACATTCTTTCAATTCTTTATGGAGTGCATGAGGCTGACGGCTACGCGGAGGGACTGCGCGCGGACCGCTATCAGGGATTGAAGTTGGCAGCGATGCCCGCGACTCCAACGACCCCGGCGACGCCGGAGGAGCAGGTGCGAATCTTTCATGTACCTTCACTGGATTTTTCCAGCACAGAGCATGCGTTGGGAAGGAGCGGGCTGTTCTGGACGATGGAGGCGTCTGAGGCGGGGTTGTCACGGGTGCAACCGAACTTTGCGACGGGCGGGTTAACGCAGCGGCTGGATTTACATCCGGAGATTGTCTATCCGTTCAGTTTTGACGGATGGCACCTGAGAGCGTCGGCTGGATTGAGGGAGACGATGTATAGCCGGAGCAGGCAGACTCCGTATGTGCTTGGGCAACCCCCGGTGGAGCTGCCGATATCGCTCAATCGTGCGGATGGAGAGGCGTCGATTGACCTTCGGCCTCCTGTGGTGGAACGCACATTTGATTCAGCGAAGGTGGAGAAGCTGTTTGGACACGACCTGAGACATACGATTGAGCCCGAGATTACGTATCGGTATGTCGGCGGGGTGAATAATTTTTTGAACGTGCTGCGATTCGACAATGTGGACATTGTGAGCGACACGAACGAACTGGAGTATGGGGTAACGCAGAGAATATTTCTGCGCCCTCTGAAGGTACGTCCGTGCAGGGAGACGCCCAAGGAAGAGGCAAATCCTAACCTGGATGATGACCGGGATCAGGTACAGCGACGGGAAGACTATAGCGCAGATAGGAAGAACGAGCCGCTTTGTGGCAGCCGTGAATTTATTAGTTGGCGGCTGACGCAGAAGGTCTTCTTTAACGAGACCTTTGGCGGGGCGGTGATCGATGGGCGCCGCAATATCTTCGACACGACGCTGAACTATTCGGGGATTGCGTTTTTGACGGAGCCCCGGGCGATCGCACCGCTACTGTCGCGGATGCGGGTGCGCACCTCGGAACACCTGGATGTCGAGTGGGACTTCGACTGGGATACCGGAGCGAAGAAGTTTACATCCAATAATGTGTTCCTCGATGTACATGAAGGCAATCTCTTTGGCGGATTGAGCTATGCGCGGTTGAATGCGCCGGGGCGTTTCTATACGGAAGGCGTGAGTTCTGCGGTCTCGGACTTCAACCAACTGCGGCTCTTGCTGGGATATGGGTCGCCGACAAAGCCTGGATTGGGCCTGGCCGCTAATGTGGGTCTGAATTTGGAAGGGGGTGACTCCGGGCTGGTGCAGTATGGAGCACTGCAGGGCTCATATAACTGGGACTGTTGCGGGTTTAGCGTAGAGGTGCGGAAGTACGAACTGGGCTCGGTGCGCAACGAGACGGCGGAACGATTCAACTTCACATTGTTGAACATCGGAACGGCGGGCAATCTGCGCCGCGCAGCGAGTTTGTTTTAGGCTTTGTCGGAGCAGGCCTGCAGGCCTGTGGCCACGGCAGTTGCGTGAGATAATCGAGGTATTGTGCCTAGCGTTTTGAAGCCGTTTCGAATCATTATTTTCGCATTCACATTGGCTGCTCTGGGATGCCATGCCCAGACTCCGGTGGAAGCTTCTGGAAAACTCTCTCCTGAGCTGACGCGGCGGATTGAGGTGCTGATCCGATCGAAGTCGTCTGTTCCGCCGGACTTCGATATGCAAATTGGACCGCGGACCAAGAGTGATGTGCCTGGGTTCGATCAAATCAGCGTGACCTTTACAGCAGACGGGAAGTCGAGCAAGCCATTGACGTTTCTGCTTTCGACCGATGGCAAGACACTTGCGCAGTTCAATAAATACGACATCAGCAAGGACCCAAAGCTGTTGGTGAGCGGAGACGGGAGACCGGGACGGGGTGGGCCGGAGAACGCTCCGGTGCTCATCGTGGGATTCGACGATCTGGAGTGCCCGTTTTGCGCGAAGATGCATGAGCAACTTTTCCCTGCCTTGCTAGAGCGGTATAAGGATCAGGTTCACATTGTGTATCGGGATTTTCCGCTCGACCAGCACCCTTGGGCGGTGCGCGCGGCGATCGATACCAACTGCGTTGGAGCCCAGAGCCCGTCGGGGTACTGGAATTTGGTGGACTACATCCACGCCCACGCGGCGGAGATGGGCGGCGATGAGAAGAGCCTCGCGAAGGCGAACGATACCCTGGACTCGCTTGCACGCGAGGAGGGGAAACGGCAGAAGCTGAATGCAGACGCTCTGAATGCTTGCATAGCAAAGCAAGATGATGCAGTGATCAAGGCTTCTATTAAGCTGGGCGAGTCGCTGGGAGTGGATTCTACGCCTGCACTTTTCATCAATGGAGAAAAGTTGGACGGGGCTCTGCCGCTGGAGTACGTATACCGTATGATCGATAACGCGCTGGTTGCCTCAGGCCAGACGCCGCCACCACCGCCGCCGACTCCCCCGGTTCCGGTAAAGCCTCAAACCCCGGCGGCCAAGCCCGGCAACTAATGGAAGAAACGCAGGAGATGGGAATGCGGGAGATGCAGTGCCTACCGGAATTATTGATGGACATCAATCGTTGTTTCGTTGCCCGGACTTTTCGTCTGGCCCCTCTTCCCGTCGCATTGATTTTGGCGGCGGGAGTGTTGCCGGTTGCAGGCTGCAATCGCGGTCATAACGCCGACGTAGTCGCTACAGTCAACGGTCACGCAATTATGCGGTCGGAGTTGGATAAGGGCTACCAGGCGCAGCTTGGCGAGGCGCCTCAACAGCGTCAGCTTCCCCAGGAGCAGGCCGATTCGCTACGGTTGAACGTGCTGCGCGAGTTGATCGACGAAGAGATTATCGAGCAGCGCGCCACGAAAATGAACCTGACGGCGACGAACGAAGAGGTCGACGCAAAGTTTGCAGAGATGAAGGCCCGGTTTCCCGAGGACCAGTTCCAGGAGCGGCTGAAGGCGAGCAATCAGACAGTTGACGACGTGAAGCGCGCGATTCGAAGAAACCTCACGATCAACAAGCTGCTGAATAAAGAGATCAACTCGAAGATTACGGTGACCGACGCGGATGTTGCGAACTACTACAACCAGCACAAGGCCGAGTTCAACCTGATAGAGACGCAATATCATCTCGCGCAGATCCAGGTGACAGATATACCGTCGGCACAACCGGGCAACCTTCAGAACAGCAAGGCAACGAACGACGCCGATGCAAAGAGAAAGATCCAGGCGCTGAAGAACAGACTGGACAGCGGCGAGGACTTTGGCACGATTGCGATGAATTTTTCCGAGCAGCCAGAGACCGCTCCCAACGGGGGCGATATGGGTTTTATTGGCGAGTCACAGATGCGTTCGGACCCGGGGATCTACAACACGATTACGAAGTTGAAGCCAGGCGAGGTCACCGACATTCTTCCAATTGTCGATCCACAGACGAAGAAGCCTGTGGGCTATGCGGTTTATAAGCTGCTTTCGCGCGATCCTCCAGGACAGCGCGACCTGAACGATCCGCGCGTTCAGCAGGCGATCCGTCAGCAGCTGCACGAAGGCAGATCTCAGCTGCTGAAGGCAGCGTATCTGGAGATGGTGCACGATCAGGCGAAGGTGGAGAACTTCTTCGCCGAACAAATCTTCAAGAACGACGCTCACTAAAACAGAGATTTTGGGGTAGTCATGATGGCATCAGGGGTTCGTT
The DNA here is from genome assembly GCA_963746625.1 of uncultured Acidobacteriaceae bacterium. Lineage (GTDB taxonomy): Bacteria > Acidobacteriota > Terriglobia > Terriglobales > Acidobacteriaceae > Edaphobacter. Next base: position 7,893 of record CAVVBT010000008.1, on the reverse strand, counting down.
TTGCGATTCTGGGCTTTGGGCATCATGCGGTTCGCCGCCTGTTGCCTGCGTTTGCGCGGTGTGAAGCAGCGTCGCTGCATGGGATGTGGCGAAGAGACCAGGATGCGGCGCTCAAGAACTGCTCCGAGTACAACATTGCTGAGTGCTTCCCTTCCCGCGAGGCGTTGTGTTCTTCCCCCGAAGTCGATGTGGTCTTCATTACTTCGCCCGATGCGATGCATCTGGACGATACTTTACTTGCGCTGCGACATGGGAAGGCTGTGCTCTGCGAGAAGCCTGTGGCGATGACCGCTGAAGAAGCTGAAGAGATGAACAGAGCAGCTAAAAAGGCGGGGATTCTATTTGGCGTGGCGCAGAACTTTCGCTTCAACCGCAGCCTGGAGTGGATGCGAGAACAGATTACGGCCGGGCGTATTGGGAAGCCGCAACTCGCACATGCGCAGTACAGTTATCCGGCAGCGCAGGCTCCCCGAAAATGGATTACTGACCCAACGTTAGCTTGCGGCGGCCCAATCGCCGACGTCGGAGTGCATTGCATCGATGCGCTTCGCTATGTATTGAAGGAAGAGGTTAGCAGCGTCAGCACCCTGGCGAGGAAAGATGAGGCATCCGGAAGAGTGGAGGCGATCGCTTCGCTGCAACTGGAGATGACAGGCGACGTATACGCGAATGTCACGGCAAGTGCGCGCGCGCCATACCGGACGCTCGTTGAGGTGACGGGAAGCGACGGAGTGCTGATCGCCGAAAACGGCTTGACCGTCGACAGACCTGTTCAACTGATCAAGCGTCGAGCGGGTGAATTGGTGGAGACAGTGACGGTAGAGAATGGGGATGGGTATACGCGAATGCTGGATAGTTTCGCGCTGGCGTTCCGCGGTTCGGAAGACTTTGCTGCTTCGGGTGAAGATGGCGTCCTGAACATGCGGGCGCTGGATGCGGCATACAGAAGCTGGCGCACCGGACGACGTGAGCTGGTATAGGACGATGGTCTTTATTGCTGATTTAGCGTATGGCTGCAGCCAGTGCGGTCGTCGCGCTGCGGCGCGAAGTGGTGGGATTGAGGCTAGGATCGACTCCAAGAGGTAGATATTCTTTGTAGACACTGATGTGGAAGCAGGCCTGCTGAAACTCCTCTTCGACATCGACTTTGCCCTCTTGTACGAGCGGCAGAAGGTAGCCGCGCAACCAGGCGATCTCCGTGAGCGAGAGACCGTGCTTCGCGATGTCGATGGCTTGGCCTGTGAGGTGTGGAGAGGCGGTGTCGCCTTCGGCCGGAGCGGCGTTTCCGTTGATGTGAATCAGATGCTGCTGAAACTCGATGGTGCGGACGGCGGAGTTGATTTGTAACGGAGTGTGGAAGTGAGCGTAGTGGGCGCGGGCCAGATTAGCTAGAAACTGCGCTGTCCATGGACGGCAGTAGCGGCGGTTGGCGGGTAAACGCTCGTCGATTTGCAGCGCATTGCTGCCGGGTAGCGAGACCAGTAAGTGCTGACTGCGCATGTCGAAGAGGTCTTCATCGTTCTGGACGCGGTCGAGACCGTCGCGGTCGGCCACCTGGTTTTGATGGACGAGGATCTCATGGGAACCTTTGAGCGGCGGAGGAACGACGAGGCGGCCGCGTTTGTTGTAGAGAGCCGGCAGCATGACGGGAGTTGAATGAGCGGCTTTAGGAGCAGGTGCGCCAATGGTTCGACGCGTGGGAGGGAGCTGCGTGCGATTTCTTCTTGAGGCGGAATGCTTCTTGTGAGTTGGAGCGGTTGTGTGGGTTGGATGATGCGGTGACTTTGCCAGGCTGTCGACGGGAAAAAAGTACAGAAGTGCAAGAGCCAAAAGGGCCGGTATGGTGGCGTTCGCACGCATCATGATTTCGGAGGCGCGGAACGCCAGAGCAGCCTCTACAGTAAAGGCCGGCGTGAGAAAGAGTAAGTAATCAGATCGATTCCGTGTACTTTTCGATTAACAGAAGCCGCTGAACGTTGGTGCATGAGCTACTTTTGATGGGTGGTCCACGCTTCCAGGTCGAACGGAGTTTGGATTCGATTTTGCATCAGAGCATCAAGAAGGGCTCGGGTGTTGACGGCGGAGAAAGATTGGTCGATGCGCGCAGCGGTCTGCTGGTTGGCAAGTTTGACGATGTAAGCGGGACGCGGATCAAACTGTCCGCCATTGCTGGAGGCCTGGTCTTCGCCAGTCCAGGTCATAGAGTCTTTCCATATCTGTGTGGTGCGCCAGGAGTGGTCACCCATGACGATGATGGTGGAGGAGTTCCACTGGTTCTGTTGTTCAAGCAGGCTGCGGACATGAGCTAGATAACGGTCTGCAAGGGCCAGATTATCGATGTAGGAGGTGTGCTTATTACTGAATGTTTTTTTGTTGCGGTCGTAGAAGCCGTAGGGATGCGGAATGGGCATGTGCAGAAAGAGGAAGTCGATGGATGGGTCGTTGAGAAAAGCATCGCCGGCGGCGAGTAGCTTCTGGTAATCACTCGTGTGTTGGCGCAGGTCGCGATGTTCGTCGGTGGGCGAACCAGGACCTTGACCAAAGAGATGCTTGGCGTCCAGCCAGAGGTAGTGAAAGGGGCGGAGGAGATCGACTGCAAGGGAGCGGTTGGGAGAGAGGTTGGCTGGTGTGGATTCGCGGTAGGTCCAGAAACAGTGATCGAGAACTTCGGGCATGATCCGGCAGTAGGGGTTATACCAGCCTGCGATGCCGGTGGTATATCCGGCTGAGATGGCGTCCTGAAAGACGGTCTCATGTTGGCGGAAGGGCGACCACTTGCCAGTGGATGGATCTTTGAGCGAGAGGAGCATGCCCCGAGCGGAGATGTCTACAGCATCTGAAGGAGTGCCTGTGAACAGCGTGGGAATGATGTAGCGCGTATAAACTCCGGCCGGAACGACTTGGGTAAAGACCGTCGATTGGGCGGCAAGTCGATCGAAGGCGGGAAGTTCGAGGCCGGGGAAACGGCGCTCATAGAGTTGCTGGTAAGAGAGTTCGTCAAGGAGAATCCACAGAATGCGCTGGCGAGGCGACAGCGTTGCGGTAGGTTGCGATTGGTGAAGCGTCGGCGGGGGATTCAGGTTGCGGGCTTGCCAACCACTCCAGACAAGCTGCACAGAGATGAGAATGCCGGTGAAAGCGAAGATGCCGAGAATGGCGGCAGCGGAACGCTGGATGGTTTCGAAACGAGGAAGAAATCTTCTCCAAAAGAGCGAAATTGCGATGAAAACGAGAAGGCAAATGAGGGCTATAGAGTATGTAATCCAGTCTGGGATTTCGATACCGGCGAAATTCGCGATGGTGTGGAGAAGAATCGACGGGAGAGCGATGAGGAAGGCTGACCAGATGACGACACGGAGCGGGCCCGGCCGTTCCGCTAGATACAGGAGTGCAGTAAGAAGGAGCGAGAGAACGATGAGGTAGACAATGATGGGAACGATAACGGAAGAGGCTGACCCGACAAGGTGATAGACGAGGTCGTGTTCGGTAGAAATGAGAGGACCAGTCAGATCAAGCAGATACAGGTTCGCCAGTCCGAAGGCGACCATTAGCGGACGAGTGAGCGGCTTCACGGCCTGCTTTGTTTCAGGGCGGGATAGCAAAGTGGGCATGCGCGCAGCCGTTCGAAATCAGGATAGAGATGAGGATACTCTCGCTGATGTCAACGATGGTTAGGACGGGCGGCTGGATTGCGGAATGCCCTTGGCAGATCGGACGAAGAGGTTCTTGAGACGGCGACGGAAGTAGAATATGGCACCGGAGAAGACTGCGCTAATTCCCTGAAAGATAAGGAGCCCCGAGCCGGGATCGACGTATGCGTGGGCCTGGCCTTCGAAAGCAAAGCTAAGCGCGGCAATAAGTATGAGAGTGAGCGCGAAATACTTCAGACGTTGTGCCATGTATCTTCCTCGTGGACAGGTGTTTAAGACACCCTTGCCTGGGTATTGAGACGCGATTTGACGGCTAAAGTTGCGGTGAATTTGTAACTTTAGGGTCACGGATTTGTCTAAGTCCTGATTAATGAAGGAGTAAGGGCGTGCGTTGACGGAGTGCTTTAGTTTTTTGGTTTTTTTTATGGGTTGCACTGCGGTGGGATTTTGCGTCTTATGTTGGAGATACGGTTTGTGGAGGGTCCCGGAGATGATGGTTTCCTGCTGGTCACGATGTGGTTTTTTGATGGTAAGTTGTGGTGTTTTGTGTGGTGTTTTTGTGCAGGCGCAGACGGCGAATAAGCCGAAGACAACGAGCACCTCGCCGAAGCCCGGGATGGCGGTCTGGTCTCCGGAGGTGCAGCAGACGCTTGGGGTGTCGCAGGAGAACTTCAATGCGGAGGGGTTGAACAAGCTGACGAAGATGCAGCTGGTGGCTCTCGTGACTTCTGCCCGGATCGATCCTAAGAAGGGCCTGCTGACTTGTCCGGCGAGCGGAACGGCGCCGGCGGGGAGGATTCATGTGTTTGTGACGGTGGATGGGGATGATGCTTCAATGGTGGCGCTGGCGGTGGCGGTCAGGCAGGCGGTGGCTGCGTTGAACGGGGTGGACGTGGTGGATACGGCGCCGCAGGCGGACAGGGCTCTGCATGTGGTGATTCAGACGCAGACGACGGGGAGGGGTCTGATTGGATATACGGCTTCGTATGTGACGGCTACTCCGTGCGTGCTGGAGAAGGGCGGGAAGAAGACTGATGTGGAGCTGAAGGGGACGCTGGCGGAGTCGTCGGCGAACTCGAAGGGCGATGGGCTGCCGCAAACTATTGCTACGATGCTGGACCACGAGCTGCAGGATTTGCGTGGGGGTGTGGCAGCTAAGTGAGGTGCCCCCTCGTCAGGGGCGGGGGTCAGGCCGTGGCGGCGCATGATTTCGCCGATGGCGGCGGGGTTGGGTGGGGTGCCGGGCGGGGTGGATTGGAGGACGGCGGCGATCTCGCGGAAGAAGTCGGGGCCGAGGAGGCCGGGGGTGATGATGGCGAGGGCTTTTGCCGGGGTGGAGTGGAGGTTTTCGAAGCGGTGGATGACTCCGCGAGGGATGAAGACTGAGTCGCCGGGGCGGCCCTCCATTGTTTGGCCGTTGACGGTGTAGGTGAGGATTCCTTCGAGGCCGTAGCAGGTCTCTTCGTAGGCGTCGTGGCTGTGGGCGGCGGGGACTTTGGCTCCGGGGGCGACTTCGAACTCGAACATAGCGACGGAGCCTCCGGAGGCTTGCGGGGTGACGAGGTAGCGGATGGTGAGGCCTCCGAAGCGGATCTCTTCCTGGGTGGTTGTTGGCATGAGTTTTTGTTTCCCTTGTTTTTCTGTTTTGGTGTTCGGGTGATTTTATCTTGTGTGGATTTTTCGCTGGCGGAAGCCACTATTACTAAGCAAGTTTCTCCTTGTTTGTTGACTGGGTGAGTAGTAGTTTCGATACGACCTCAAACTTACAGAGAACGGGCCCTTCTACCCATGCGGCGTCTGCTTGCTTCCCTCTTGGTTTTTCTCTCCGGATCCGGCAATTTTGCCCTCCCTCAACAAGCTGTTGCGCCCGCTCCGGCTGCGGCTCCTGTAGTTGCGCCCGCTTCGGTGGTTACACCGCCAGCGCCTGTCTTTGCTCCCACTGCGCCCGATGCGTCGGGCAAGTATATGTTGCGTGAAGGAGCCGATGTAGATCTGCAATTTGCGCAAGACCTGAGTTCGAAGACGTCATCGGAAGGCGATCCTGTGACGCTCACGCTTGTCGACGACCTTAAGGTGGGAGATGTAGTGGTGGCCAAGGCTGGTTCGAAGGCTATCGGCGAGGTCACCAAGGCCGAGAAGTCCGGCATGATGGGCAAGGCAGGTGAGTTGAATATTCGTCTCGACTACCTGAAGGCTGGAGACGTCAAGATCAAGCTGCGCGGCACGAAGGGTAAAGAGGGCGAGAGCGGCGTGACCGGTACAGTGGTGCTGACGGTGCTGTTTGGGCCGATTGGGCTGATCAAACATGGAAAGAATGTGGAGATCAAACAGGGTCAGGCGCTCCATGCTTTTGTCGGGGATGATATCGCGTTGGTTCCCGCGAGTTAGTTTTCACACCGTAGGGAGCCTGGTGGTATAGGAGATGGCTGGTAGGGTTCGCGGATTTTCGCTGCCGCGAAAATGGCCCACCTTAGCGACGATGAGACTGTCGCGAAGATGGGGCACCCGTCCCAACAAATTGACTTTATAATCCTACGGTCATCCTAGGAAATATAAATATGGCATTTTTCATTGCACTTATCGCAATCCTGCCGGCGGTCTATGCAGTTCTACCTCAATCGCGTCAACTCGATCTTAAGCTCGCCTTGGATGGCTGGATGGAATTATTGCGGCAATAGCCTTATTGACGGTTTTGGCATTTGAATTTCACGACTTCTTGATTTTGCACTTTAGGATACTTTTGCATCCTCTTCCAAAAGGCCCTCACCCCGAGCAACCTTTCTGAAATCGTTGTCCTTCTGCTGGTCGGTTTCATCGCTCTCCGACTTCGATTTGTCAGACTGTCTTCGGGTCGCCTGAACGATTTCGTTAGGCTTTCAGAAAATCTACTCCGGTCGGCAAAGTATTCAGAGCTGTTGTCGATTATTCAGGACCATCATGCTCGGCTCTTTACGCTCGCTCGAATGACTCGCTTTCCACGAAAATTATGCACCACATGGCGCCGATCACTTCAAGTAACTTTTCCTATTTTCGTAATTATTTCATTTCCAGCGGTGCTTCAAAGAGACCATCGCCCCTGGAATGGGTGTGCTGCCAATTGGCGAAGGTTGAATTTATTCGCAGACATCTTTATGCGTGCGCTCGCTGGCTTTCTGGAAGGGATGGGCGTCAACGCTATGTGCGAGAAATCATTGACTCCGTCTTCCTCGATAGGTCTTTCGTCGCGGTTCTTGTGCAGATTCGACCCTATCTAGGTATTTCGCTAATCGACAAGTGGAAATCCCATCCGTCAGAGAAGTTCACATTTGTGGATATGTATCTCGAATCGATGCTTAAGACAAGAAACAGCGTTTTATATAGGGAACTACGTGACAACCAGAATATGTCGGGTATGCACCGTTATCACATCCCGGAATCAAATTTGCTCTTGAAATTTTTTTTAGCGGACGCCACAAAGGCAAAAGAACTCAGAGTATACAAAGGAATCGGTGACGCAACGATAAAGTTGTTAGAAGAGGCTCCCCGAAACCCTTTGGGCGATCCATACAACAGGGCGATGGGCGACTTCCAAGAAGACATGCTGTACGAAGACCCAATATACGCAGCCAAACATTTCTTCGAGATCATGGTTTTGGAAGCGTTACATCAGGATATTGGGTGGCACATGTGGCTTTATTACCTTAGATCAATGATCGATTTGATGAGTAAAAATTATCGATTGATAGATCCTCTATCAGCCCAGACCAAGAATTTCCTAATAGATATGCCTATCTCATTTACGAGTGTGTAACCTCGTTACGAGACTTTGTTCTAGCTGGTGATGACTTGCCTGTCACTGAAAATCGAACGCTATCAGGCTACGCCGATTCTCATGAAAACAACAACATTATAAAGAGCAGCATATTTGCCCTGTGCGAGTGCATGGATGGAATTCTTCTGGCGGACAATATTAATCCAAAATTTCGACCTTACATTTGCGATATCGTTTTCAATTTATATTTTGATTTACGGCAGTCGGATAATCTCGATGCATATGCCGAAGTGCTTGCTCACAGGCTAAAACGCGCGGCCAACTATTTTTCTAGAGAGCAGATTTATTTGGCGAGGTTGCAAGACATTTTTTTAGATAACATCTCGGAGTATCGGATAAAACAGCATCACTCTGGCACCGATTTGGTGACTGATCTAAGTGTCGCGTTGTTCGGCGTAAATATCGATCCGTAGTCCTACTGCAGAAGCGTTC
>CAVVBT010000007.1:0-295662 GCA_963746625.1 uncultured Acidobacteriaceae bacterium | reverse complement strand
AAAGAGCGCAGTCGCGGTGTCGAGGGTCGGTGGATCGCCGGGACGCAGCTTGCGGTAGATCTCGATCAGCGCTTCCTCGGGCTTGCGCACGGAGTCGCGGCGAAGGGTGTTAGTGATGATGTTGCCCACGTCGTCGCGCTCGGGGAAGAAGACCTCGAAGCTGGTAACGCCGGACTGGATGATCTTGTGCAGCTTGTCTGCGGTCAGTTCCTGGTTGGCTTCGTAGAGCAGCTCGCCGGTCGTGAGATCGACGACGTCGGCGGCGGTCATCGCGCCGTCGAATTCAGAGGTCTCAACTTCGACGGCTTCGATCTTGTGGCTGCGCAGGCCCTTCAGCGAGTGTGCCGAGATCTTGCGGGTCGCGGGTGCGAGCTCCTCGCCCTTGGCCATGATCGCGTGGGCGGGGCGCGTGCCCTGCAGGTTGGTCAGCGTGCCTTCAGGAACGACCTTCCAGCTCAGCTTGCCGTCCTTCACGTTGATGGTGTCAACCGTGTAGAAGGTCTTGAGGATCTCTTCGTCGGTACGCAGGCCGAGCGCGCGCAGGAAGATGGTGCCGAGGAACTTGCGCTTGCGGTCGATGCGGACGTACAGAGTGTTCTTCTGGTCGTACTCGAACTCAACCCAGCTGCCGCGGTACGGAATGATCTTGCCGAGGAAGTAGGTGCGATTGTTCGCCGTCTCAAAGAAGACGCCGGGCGAACGGTGGAGCTGCGACACGATGACGCGCTCGGTTCCGTTGACGATGAAGGTGCCGTTGGCAGACATCAAAGGAATGTCGCCGAAGAAGACTTCCTGCTCCTTCATATCACGCAGGCTCTTGACGCCGGTCTCGGGGTCCTTGTCGTAGATCTTCAGACGGATGGTGACCTTCAGCGGGGCCGAGTAGGTCATGCCGCGCTCTTCGCACTCTGCCTGGTCGTACTTCAGCTGCAGGCCGACGGGGTCGCCGCACTTGGTGCAGAAGTCAGGGGTGTTCTTGTTATAGGTTCCGCAGAAATTACAAAGTACGTCGCCCGGGTGAAACGGGTCGGTGATGACCATGTGGCCGCAGTGAGTGCAGGCCGTGCGCAGGTGGTTGAGACCCTTGAGGTAGCCGCACTTGCACTCCCAGTTGCCGATGGAGTAGTCGACGAACTCAAGTTCGCTGACGTTGCGGAAGTCGGTGATCGGGAAGACGGAGGTAAAGACCGACTGCAGGCCGTTATCCTCGCGCTCCTGCGGAAGCTTGTCCATCTGAAGGAAGCGCTCATAGCTGCGGCGCTGCACTTCGATGAGGTTAGGAATCTGAATGGATGTTGGGATCTTCGAAAAATCAAGACGGGTACGGATCGCGCGCATTTCGCTGTTGTTGGACTCGCCAGACATGCTCTCTCCTAAAAACTGACCTTTCGAGGCCTCCTGAGTGCGACTTCCAGCATCGTATGGCTGGCTCGACTCATGAGGGGAGGGCTTGGGTCACGCCCTCCGGGTTTGGTCCTGATTGCGCAGTTGCCAGGTCTTTCGGGAGCCTGCTTTCCTCGAGTTCAGCAGGTTCCATGCGCAGAATGTCTCGCCGTGTCGTGCTCTTCGGCTGAAAGAAACTTGAAACTTTTACGGACTGCACACGCCAGAAGCTGCTATAAAGAACGCGTGCAGGGTACTGCGTTATGCCGATAAACACGGCAAAGCGCTCGATGAGACAGCGTGTCCCATGAGCGCAAAGTTCGACTTGTGCACTGTTTCTATATAGATGGTGTTAATGCCTGCCGCCATTTGAGGTTCGCCTTACCCCAAAGTTGCTGCCGCCGTTACTGCCTATTGCACTATGCGCATCCGCCGCTCGAAGCGATAGTGGCCGGTTCCATAGCCTGCCCCGCAGGATGATCCGGATACAACCCCATATTTGCTAAAAGTTGATGTCCGCCAGTGGACACGCCAAGGCGGAACGAATTTTCTCAAACTCAAGAATATCGCGTTCCGCCCCGACTTGCAAGTGGCCAGTAACTACTTGATTTCAACAGCTGCGACGCCTTCGAACTTCTTGGCGATGGCGGCCGCATCTTCCTTGGAAATATTCTCCTTCAAGGGCTTGGGAGCGCCGTCAACCAGGTCCTTTGCTTCCTTCAGACCAAGAGCGGTGACTTCGCGTACAGCCTTGATGGTGTTGATCTTATTGGCGCCGGCTTCCTTCAGGATGACCGTAAATTCGGTCTTTTCCTCAGCCGGAGCTGCCGCTGCCGCGCCGCCGCCCGCTGCCGGGGCCGCCGCAACTGCCGCTGCTGCCGAGACGCCAAGACGCTCTTCGAGCTTCTTGACCAGAGCCGAGGCCTCAAGGAGGCTCAGGCTAACGATTGATTCTTCCAACTGCTGGATGTCTGCCATTTTATTTCTCCAATTCAAAACTGAACTTTTGTGCTGCCGTTACTGATTGCATCTCCGAAGCCCGACTGGGCCCCGGCTGCCTATGCCTTTCAGGGTTTCCGTTGCGCCCAGACCAGCGCACCCTGAAAAACCAGGCGAAACTTGGTTTACCCCTCGACCGGGTCAGTGGTCGCGGCTTCCCCACCCTGCGAAGCGGTGGAGTTTTCCGGTTGAGCTGCGCCCGAAGGCTGCTCGCCAGCCGCGGACTCTTCGACATGCGCGGCCTCGACTGCCGGAGATTCGGCAGCTGGTGCTTCTGCAACTGCTGGCGCTTCGGCTACTGCAGCTGGTGCTTCTGCCGCCGGAGTCTCCGCAACTTCAGCCTTCGCCTCGGCTGCAGGAGCGGCCGAACCGGCAAACTTGCCCTTTTCGACGCCCTGATTGATGACGACGGCCAGATCGCGGCCAGTCGCGTTGATGACCGTAGCCAGACGCTGCGCGGGGGAGTTGATGAGGAAGAGGAGCTTCGAGAAGAGCTCTTCCTTGCCCGGCATGGTCGCCAGATCGCCGATCTCGGCGAACGTTGATCACCTTGCCGTCGATGATGCCCAGCTTGAAGGTGAACTCCGCGTTGTCCTTGACCCAGGTCGACAGTGCCTTCGCCAGCGCGACGGGATCGCCCGAGGTGTAGGCCACAGCCGAGACACCCTTCAGACCCTTGAGCGCCTGCTCAACCTTGGTGCCCTCGCCGGCGCGTGCCGCGAGCTTGTTCTTGACGACGTGATAGCTTCCGCCGGCGCTGCGAATGGTCTTGCGCAGCTCGAAGTCCTTCGAGGCGGTGAGACCCTTGAAGGTGCCGATGATCGCGGAGGTTGAGTGCTCGAGCTCGGCTGCGAGCTTTTTCACCTTCTCCGTCTTTGATGCTCTGGTCAATGCCATGACTGAATCCTCTTCGCTTTCGCTCCCCGCTCCTCGCTTCCGCGGCCAGAGGGGGTTTCCTGAAACTAATTCGTGAACTAGGCCTTGCTGGCCGCTTCTACCGCGGAAAAGTCGAGCTGGATGCCGGGGCCCATCGAAGAGCTGAGTGTCACGCCCTTGATGTACTTGCCCTTGGCCGCCGAAGGCTTCGCCTTGATGACACTGGTCATGACCGTGGTCGCGTTATCGACCAGCTTCTGCGGGTCGAACGAGAGCTTGCCCACAGGAACGTGAACCAGCGCGGTCTTATCGGTGCGGAACTCAACCTTACCGGCCTTAATCTCTTTGATCGCACCAGCGACATCGGTCGTGACGGTACCGGTCTTCGGATTGGGCATCAGGCCCTTGGGTCCGAGAACCTTACCGAGACGGCCGACCGACTTCATCATGTCGGGGGTCGCAATCAGAGCGTCAAACGCGGTCCAGTTTTCCTTCTGGATCTTCTCGACCAGCTCTTCGCCACCGGCAAAGTCAGCGCCGGCTGCCTGCGCGTCCTTCACCTTGTCGCCCGAGGCGATCACGGCGACGACCTTGGTCTTGCCCAGGCCGTGCGGCAGAACGACGGTGCCGCGAACCATCTGGTCGGCGTGCTTGGGATCGACACCCAGACGCATCGTCAGATCGACGGTCTCGTCGAACTTCGCATACTTTGCTTTTTGGAGAAGCGGAACTGCATCCGCCAGAACGTAAGGACGGGGCTCAACGAGCGCACGCGCCTTCGCCAAATTCTTGGAAATCTTCCTTGCCATCTTCCCTCATCTCCCACCCCTCTCGGATTACCTCCCGGGGCGTGGTCATCGACTGCGCTCAACGGCGAGTTGAGACGCTCTTATAAGTATGCCAAAGATGTGCCGTTGGGTCAAGAAATTGCACTTAAAGGTAGTGGTCAAGTTTGAAATCCACCACTACCCACTTAAACAGACCAAAAAGGGCCTATCGCAGGCTTGACAAGATCAGACTCGATCCAAATAGAGTGCTGGCTGCAAACTCGCGAGGACTTCACTGACCCGACCCACTGCAAGAACGAACTTGATTATATCGCTATACGATATAATTGCTAGATGAGGAAGACCGACATCAAGAGATCAGACTCCAGAGCCACGCTCAAGGTACTGGCGGAGTTTCGTCACCAGCTGCGGCTGTTTCTTCACTTCAGCGAAGCAGCGGCTGCGAAGTTTGACCTTCAGCCGCAGCAGCATCAGCTTCTGTTGCAGATTGCCGGACGGCCTGACGGAACGGCCCCGACAGTAGGTTATGCAGCCGAGCGGCTTGGTTTGCGACACAACAGCGTTGTGGAACTGAGTATGCGTTGTGAAGAGGCTGGCCTGATTCAGCGCCGTACCGCCGAAAATGACCGCCGTTGCATCCTTCTCGAGCTGACCCTCAAAGGCCAGCAAATTCTCGAGTCTCTCTCGCGCGACCATGCACGTGAGCTGAACGAGCTCGCCCCGCTGTTGATTCGCACGCTGACCGCGATTGAGGGAGCACACAACCACATAAGAAGTACCGCAGCAAGGAGCAGAAAGTGCAATCTGAACCATCCGGGCTTCGCGACTTTACCGTCAACAAACGAGTCTGGCTGCTGTCCGGCGTCGCGCTTGGCATCGGCGTCGGCGCAACCCTTCTGGCGGCGCTTCTTCTTCGGTTGATCGCGATCTCGACGAATCTTTTCTACTATCACCGGTTCAGCTCGGTTACCGTATCTCCCGCAGGGAGCCCGCTGGGCTACTGGATGATCGCCGTTCCTGTGGTTGGCGGCCTTCTGGTTGGCTTGATGGCTCGTTTTGGCTCCGACAAGATCCGCGGGCACGGTATCCCTGAGGCTATCGAGGCGATTCTGTTGAATCGCGCGCGTGTCGACCCGAAGATCGCGATTCTCAAGCCGCTGTCCGCAGCCATTGCGATTGGTTCCGGAGGCCCCTTCGGCGCGGAAGGCCCAATCATCATGACGGGCGGAGCTCTGGGCTCCCTGGTCGCGCAATGGATTCGACTGACCGACGCGGAACGCACGACGCTGCTTGTCGCCGGAGCCGCGGCAGGCATGTCGGCCACCTTTGCGACGCCGGTGGCTGCGATTCTGCTTGCAGTTGAACTGCTTCTGTTTGAGTGGAGACCACGCAGTCTGGTTCCGGTAGCGATTGCGAGCGCTACTGCGGGCGCTACTGCGTGTCTATCTTCTTGGCGCTGGCCCGATCTTTTCCATGCCAGTCATCGGCAACTTGCACCAGGTTCAATTTTCAATTGGAGCCCTGATTCTGGGTGCGCTCGTCGGGCTTATCGCAGCCGGCATGAGCCGCATGATGTATGCCTTCGAGGACATGTTCGAGCACCTTCACGTGCACTGGATGTGGTGGCCGGCGATTGGAGGACTTGGCATAGGGGTGGGAGGGTTGTTCTTCCCCCGCGGCTTAGGGGTGGGGTACGACAACATCGCCCAACTGCTTCACGGAAACGCGCCGATGGCATTGATTGTGGGCATCCTGCTCGCGAAGTCTCTCATGTGGGCGTTTTCCCTTGGATCCGGAACGTCTGGCGGCGTCCTCGCACCTCTTCTGATGATTGGGGGAGCGGTCGGCGCACTTGCCGGACATCTTGCCCACGCTCCGGCCGAAACACAAGCGTTCTGGGCCCTGATCGGCATGGGCTCGATGCTGGCTGGCTCCCTCGGTGTTCCACTTACGGCTATTCTCTTCAGCCTGGAGGTGACGCACTGTCTTCCGGCGCTGCTGCCGCTCACACTGGGTTGTATCTCTGCCTATCTTGTAACCGCGCTCTTGATGCCGCGTTCGATCCTTACGGAGAAGTTGAGCCGTCGGGGATACCACCTTACGCGCGAGTACGGGGTTGACCCGCTCGAGCTCGTCCTGGTCGGCGAACTCATGTCTCCCGTTCCACAAACCGAGATCTCCGTTAAGGGGGATCCTCTTCCACAACTATTCACCTACGCCGACAGCACCAGCCGGGACGCCGCGGAATTGATGGCCACACAACGAGTTGCCAGTATTGCCGTCGTTGACCGGGCTACCCGCCGAGTCAGCGGAACCCTTACTCTGGAAGATCTCCTTCGTGGACGCGGCAAATCAATTGTGCGAGAAAGAGAGCTCCTCCGCCTTTCTCAAACAAATGCGTGACGGACGCACTTTAGCCCTTGGCCGACGGAAACTGGCGCCGCAAAAGTAATCCACACTTGACGTGACTGGATTCGCGGTCCTATGCTACTTCCACGAGGCGAACAAATGGCGAAAATAAACGGCGCGGAACTCTTCCCCATCCTCCCCCAGCAGCCCACCGGAATCGCCCGCCTGGCCGCCCTGGCCGAGCATGCCGACGACGGCCACCTTATCGAGTTCAAGGCCCTTGCCGTTCGCAGCATCCTGAATAAATCTGTCTCCAAGCGGCTGCGCTGGCTAGCCTACAGCATCAACCCCTACCGCGGATGCGAGTTCGGCTGCAAATACTGCTATGCGCGCTATACGCACGAATTCATGGCGCCGAAGAATTCCGCGTTGCCGGCTGAACCCGCAGCCGCCGCGATCGCTTGCACGGAGATCGATTTCCGCGACCCGCTCTCCTTCGAGCGCATGATCTTCCTGAAGCAGAATGCGGCGTGGCTTCTGGAACAGGAGCTGAAGAAGATCGACCCGGCGATGGAGATTGCCCTTGGAACCGCAACCGATCCCTACCAGCCAATCGAGCGGCGCGCGCAGATCACTCGGAGTCTGCTGGGGGTCTTCGCGCAGAAGTCGGGCTACCGCCTGGGCATCGTTACCAAGTCGCGCCTGATCGAACGCGACATCGATCTGTTGCAGGAGATATCCCGCAATAACACCCTCGTCGTGCACCTGACCATCACGACACCCGATGCAAAGCTCGCCCGCCTGCTCGAGCCTCGTGCGCCACGTCCCGACCTGCGCTTTCAGACCGTAAAGCGTCTGCGTGAAGCAGGCATTGTCGCTGGAATCTTCGGCTCCCCGCTCCTGCCCGGAATCACCGATAGCCAGAGAGCCCTTGACAGCCTTGCCAAACGCGCCGCCGCAGTGGACGCGAGCTTCTTCGCCGCGCATCCGCTGTTCCTCAAGCCGTGCTCACGTCCTACTTACCTGAGCTTCGTTCGTGAGCACTTCCCTTCTCTCGAGGCCGACTACGCCAAGCGCTTCGCCCACGCGGACTTCGCCAGTAGAACCTACAGCGCGCAGTTGGCCCTCATGGTCGGAGCAGCCTGCCGCAAGTACGGGCTGAAGCAGCGATGGAGCGACGAGACGCTCCTCACTGAGAACACCATGGGCAGGCGAACCCCGCCGCGAAGTGTCGGCCTCCCAGCGCAGGAAAGACTATTTGCTTAGAGCTCGATAGGAGTGAAGGATGAGAACATTTTGGACGCTTCGGGCACTGAGACCAATGGCACGATATCGCAGGCGGCGGCGTAGCGTTCCCACAGCTTCCGCACGACGGGGTTGGTGTGCGCTCGCTCGACCCCGCCGGGCACCCACTCGAAGACCTCCACAACCGTGCCGTCCGTGGCCAGGCAAGCAGTGACAGGACGGTCGGTCGCCAGTCCCTCGGCACGCAGCAAAGGAACGTGTTCCCGCGTGAGTTCGAGCAGATCAGCCTCCTTGCCGGGCTTCGGCCGGTAGGCAACGATGACGATAGTCTCGCCGGGCTGGTTCTGCATAGGAGCAATCCTTTCTCACTCGGGAAGCGGTGATGTCGAGACCTTCACGGCGAAGTTGCCGTCGATCACCTCAAACTTATCCGTCCGCGTGTAACTATGCGTGCCTAGATTTCCCTGCACCCAATCCGGATCAAGCCTCGCGACGGGACGCTCCTCATATTCCGTTTCGCTGAGGGCGACAACCTCTGAGAAGACGATAGCGTAACCATACGCCTTCGCGCAGTCCTGCGAGGGCCGAATCAAGCGGCCCGTCTGATCCCGGAAGAGCGCTCCAGCGGGACGTGCGCGGCGAACATCAGAGACGACTGGGTTGGCGGGATGCGGTGTCCACGGCCCCTTGAGCGTGTCCGCGAAGAAAATACCGAGTTCATCGCTGTTGGAATACCGCCCGTTCGAGATCCCGGCAAACATCCAGTACTTCCCGTCCGCCTTATGAATGGTTGCATCGACCGCGTAAACATCGCTGAGAAGCACTGAGTCAAGCGACCACTCGGCGGGAAACTTCGTCGCGCGATATAGCTCCACCGTGCGGTTCGACTTCGTCTCAGGGATCATGTAGATCTCGCCGTTCTCCTCAAAGAGAAACGGGTACGAAAGGTGGTATGGACGGCGAAGCACCTCGAAGACGGGTCCAGGCGTGCCATCAGCACCAAGTTCGCAACAGGAGATCAACGCGCGCCCCTCGCTGTAGCGCAAGTCCTCCAGAAAAATAAATGTCTTGCCATCCTTTTCAATCAGGAACGGATCGGCATAAAACCGGTCCTTCGGAGCAAGCATCAACTTGTATCCGGCTGCATCGTTGAACCTGCGACCCTCTGTCCGGCGGCGAATGGCCAGGAACCACTGCGGCTTTCGGGACTGGAGCCGGGATCGCACCGATCCGTAAAAAAGACGCGCCAGAAACCACGCCATCTTGAGCGTGTCCGGCGTTCGATAAATGCCTCGCGTGTAAACGGCGTCCTCACGATAAGTCGCCAGCGACTGGATGTACTCGATGCCTCGGCTGTCGAGATCGCGCAGACGACGCAGCACGAACTCCACGGTCTTCCAGTAGATCGGATTGCGGTTGCGATAGAGCGAAGACATCTCCGTTGAGGAATGCCCGCGATAGATGACGTGGCCGCCGTCGAGCGAGTCCGTCAAAATCTGAAGGATCGTTCCCGAAACCGGGTTCCGCTCATAGATCTCCCAGAAGAGCGGCGGCCCTCCGCGATACTCGAGATTGTCATCGTGGTGGATCGACCAGACTCCATAGCGAGCAGCACTCAGGATGCCGCCCCGGATGATCCGAAAGCCGAAGCGAAAGAGCACGTCAAGGTTATAGCTCCGGATCGACTCAAGTTCATCCTCGGGAATCCGGTCCGTGAAGCCCTTGCGCAGCGGATGCACCGTGATCGCAGGAACATTTCGCAACAGAGTGGCGAGATCAGCGGGGGCCTTCGCATCTGGTTCTGTCTTGTTGCGACGGTAGTCCCACTGCTCATAGCGGTGATACAGCGTCAGCTTCCAATGATTTCGCAGACGCTTCGTGAACGAAACCTTCGTCTGAGGAGCAGGAGGAGTATTCAGAACAACAAGTTCGATCTGTGTGAATCCGGATGCCTGGACGTCTTCTACGATTCTGGCAACCCATGCGCTTGAGACATAGGAGTCCAGCATGATCCCGATACGCAACATATCTCTCCCCGGAGATGATTGATTCGCTTCAACCTATCATAAGAGTGTGATGCGGCAAGGTGATTGAGTCGCCACGCGGAACACGAAATGCAGTTTCAGGAGACAGAAAAGCCGCCGGCATCGCCAGCGGCTCTTCATAATTGGGATCAGATTGCGAGCGCGAAGTTAGCCGACGACTTCAATGCCCATCGAGCGAGCCGTGCCGCGAATCGTCTTCGCCGCAGCCTCAACCGTGGTCGCGTTCATGTCCGGCATCTTCTGCGTGGCGATGGCGAGAATCTGCTTCTCCGTCACCTTGCCCTTCTTCTCCTTGTTCGGAGTGCCCGAGCCCTTCTCGATGCCCGCAGCCTTCAGCAGCAGCACCGGAGCCGGAGGCGTCTTGGTGATGAAGCTGAACGTACGGTCAGCGTACACGCTGATGACGACCGGCACGGTGAGACCGGCCAGCGCCGGATCCTTGCTCGTGCGCTCATTGAACTGCTTGCAGAACTCCATAATGTTGACCTGCGCCTGGCCAAGCGCGGGGCCGACCGGGGGTGCAGGGGTGGCCTTGCCGGCCATAATCTGAAGCTTGACGTATCCAGTAATCTTCTTCGGTGCCATTGCTGTAAATCCTCTTTACGCTTCCAGCAGCGGCTTTTCTTGCTGATAAGCCTGCCGCTTAATATTTGCTTCTAAACTCTCGGCTCTCGAAAGAGCTATTCAACAACCTTATCCACCTTCGAAAACTCGATCTCGACCGGGGTGGAGCGGCCGAAGATGCTGACCATGACCTTCAGTGTCTGCTTGTCTTCGTTGATCTCGTCGACCGCACCAGTGAAGTTGGCAAATGGCCCTTCGTTGATGCGAACCTGCTCGCCCTTGTCGAACTTGACCTTCATCGTCGGCTTGCTGGCCGCCGAATCCGAACGGAAGAGGATCGAGCTGACTTCCTGCTCCGACAAGGCAACCGGGTTGTCGCCGGTTCCAAGAAAGCCCGTGACGCGTGGCGTGTTCTTGATCACGTGCCACAGGTCGTTGTCCAGCTCCATCTCCACCAGGACATAGCCCGGCAGGAAGACGCGGTCGATGGTGTACTTCTTTCCGTTGCGCAGCTCGGTGACTGGCTCGGTCGGGATCATGATGCGCCCGATGCGGTTCTGCAGGCCGAACGCGGCGATGCGGCTCTCCAGCGACTCGCGCACCTTGCGCTCGAAACCCGAGTAAGCGTGGATGATGTACCACTTGAAGTTTTCATTGACCGGCGGAGCAAGCTGCTCCGGGGAGGTCTCTCCCTGAGGATTCTGCTCTTCCGGATTCTGTTCTTCTGCCGCCATGGTTCTGCCTTTTTCGCGCATCTCGACTTCTTTCTACTCTCGCGCTGCCTGAAATTCCGAATCTTGTTTAGTGCTTGGTCAAGCTGTGCAGCAACGCTTCGATCCCGCGGCCGATGATCGTGTCCACCAGCCAGAAGTACGCCGCAAAGACGAAGACCGTAATCAGCACGACCAGCGTGGTCGACTGGACTTCGGCGCGCGAAGGCGAGATCACCTTGCGCATCTCGCTGCGTACGTCCTTCAGAAACTCCGAGAGACGGGTCGGTAGCGTCTTCAACTGCTGTATGCCGGTGACGGGTGTTTCGGTTACTGCTAATGTCTTGGCCATTTGTGCTGCCTCAAATCTTCGTGATGAACATCGATTCCCGGACTGGAGAAGACCCGGACAAACTGGCGGGGGAGCTCGGATTCGAACCGAGAAGTTCGGTTTTGGAGACCGACAGTTTAACCGTTGAGCTTACTCCCCCAGGAGTAGTTGGCTCTTAGCTCTTAGCCTTTAGCTGGAGACTAAAAGCAAGCGGCTAATGGCTGCCCCTTACTTCGTTTCCTTGTGAGCCGTGTGCTTGCGGCAGGTATTGCAGAACTTCGAGAACTCAAGCCGGCCGGTGGTCGTCTTCTTGTTCTTGGTGGTCGAGTAGTTCCGGTTCTTGCAATCCGGGCACTGCAGTGTGATGATCTCGCGCATTTGGTAAATCTCCTTCTAAAGTGGCCAGCCACTTCGGCTGGCAAGCAGCTTGTACAGAATCACTTCCGACACGCCGCGACACAGGGTTATGGACCCTGCTACCCAATCCTGATTGTATAACGGAAGAAGAGCGGTCAGGCCACGCTCGTCCTCTTCTATTATCTCCTAAAATCGAAAAATCGAAAAGGGGCAAAAGCGCGTTCGACTTAGCCGAGAGAATATACCCCAACGTCGCTGCATTTCTATGATGTCGCGACGTTTATCCCTCAAACAATATGCTTCGCTCCGTGACCATTCTCGCCAAGGTAGAAGTTCGTCTCCAACTTCTCACTGACGGGAAACTCGAGGAACTCCCCACCGTACGGCCGCGTCTTGCGCAGCAGCATGAATATTCCCCACGCATGGTTCGGAGCCAGCGCTGCAAGCGGTTTGGCCAGAATCGGAGGAAACGGGTAGAAGTTCGACCCGGCAAAACCCTCCAGCTTGTATCCCCCGGGAAATATCTTTTCCAGCGCCCGCAGAAAATCATGCTTCGTGTATCCGCGCACGTGGGCAGATGCGTTCTGCAGGCACGTCGGCTGTCTTCCCGCCAGCAGCAGCAGACGGTTGTGCGCCGACGCAAGATTCGGCACCCCGATAATCAGATGCCCGCCAACCTTCAGCGTTCTGCTCATGTTGTGCAATATCCAGAAGAACTCCTTGACGTGTTCGAGCGTCTGGTTGCTCATCACCACATCAAAGAACTCATCGGCAAACGGCAGCGCCTCGCGCTCAATATTGGCCTGCAGCACTTCGATCTTTCGCTGCTCAAGCTTTTCGACGTTCGGTGGATAAGATTCCACTGCGTAAAGCCGGGCGTTCGGGGAGCATCGTCTGACGGCCTCGAGATCAGTGCCGCCTCCTGCTCCTATATCCAATACCTGCTCAACCGGGGAGATGCCGCGCAAGAACTTCTCGATCGCACTTCTGCCGTAATTTAGAGATCTATCAATCATCGTCATTTGCACTTCTACTCTATCAGCCAAAACAGAGGAGGCGTACTCCGCGGAGTACGCCTCATGTCACTCTCTACCGTTGATTTTTCTTTACTTGAGGATCTCGGAGATGGTGCCTGCGCCGACGGTGCGTCCGCCTTCGCGGATAGCGAAGCGGAGACCCTTCTCCATCGCCACTGGAGTGTGCAGCGTGATCTCCAGCTGGATGTTGTCGCCGGGCATGCACATCTCTGTGCCTGCAGGAAGCTTCGCCGAACCCGTCACGTCCGTCGTGCGGAAGTAGAACTGCGGACGGTAGCCGTTGAAGAACGGAGTGTGACGTCCGCCTTCTTCCTTCGAGAGCACGTAGACCTCGCCCTTGAACTCGGTGTGCGGCGTGATCGAACCCGGCTTGGCCAACACCATGCCGCGCTCCACGTCTTCCTTCGCGATGCCGCGGAGCAGGAGACCAGCGTTGTCGCCCGCCAGGCCTTCGTCCAGCTGCTTCTTGAACATCTCGACGCCGGTAACCACGGTCTTGCGGGTCTCGCGGAAGCCGACGATCTCAGAGTCCTCGCCAACCTTCACCTTGCCGCGCTCGATACGGCCCGTCACCACGGTGCCGCGGCCCGAGATCGAGAAGATGTCTTCGATCGGCATCAGGAACGGCTGGTCGATCGCACGCTCCGGCTGCGGAACATACTTGTCCACCGAATCCATCAGCTCGTCGATCTTCGCTTCCCACTTGGCTTCGCCGTTCAGCGCGCCCAGAGCAGAGCCGCGGATGATCGGGGTGTCGTCGCCGGGGTAGTCGTACTTCGAGAGAAGTTCACGAACTTCCATCTCGACCAGCTCGATCAGCTCCTCGTCCTCAACCGCATCGCACTTGTTCAGGAATACGACGATGTACGGAACGCCGACCTGACGGGCAAGCAGAACGTGCTCCTTGGTCTGGGGCATCGGGCCGTCGGTCGCGGCAACCACAAGGATCGCGCCGTCCATCTGCGCTGCGCCGGTGATCATGTTCTTGATGTAGTCGGCGTGACCGGGGCAGTCGACGTGCGCGTAGTGGCGCTTCGGCGTCTCGTACTCCACGTGCGAGGTCGCAATCGTAATACCGCGCTCACGCTCTTCGGGAGCGTTGTCGATCGTGTCGAAGGAGCGAAACTTGTTGTTCGGGTTGTGCTTCGACAACACCTTCGTAATCGCCGCCGTCAGCGTCGTCTTGCCGTGATCGATGTGCCCGATCGTTCCAATGTTTACGTGCGGCTTTGACCGGTCAAACTTTTCCTTCGCCATGACTGCTCTTCCTCTCCTCGTGTTATCCGGCGCATCGCACCGGGTTCAGGTGAATACTTCAAACGAAACTAAAGTTGCGAAATTAATCCTGGTGAATCAGCAGATGCTCAGTAATACGCATACAGCTTGAAGAACTTCTCCCGCAGCTCCGGCGCCACATGCTCCAGGCTGGCGAGATACAGCTCGCGAATCTGGCCCTGATCGCCATCACCCAACCGGATGTACTCGGCCGCAGTCCCCGCACCTAGGAGACCCTTGCGCAGAACCGTCTCGAAGTCGCGAATGCGCATCTTCGACCGCTCCAGCGATCTCAGAAACTCGGCGACGCGGCCCGAAGAAAACGAAGCTTCGATGGCACCCTTCACCGCATTGAACGTCTGCGGGTCAGAGATCGGAAGTACTGGCTGCTGATACATACTGCTCAACACACTCTCCTCGGACAGGCCCAGGGCCCAAAACGCCTTCAGAAATCTTTGGAGCGGGAGACGGGAATCGAACCCGCGACCAACAGCTTGGAAGGCTGTGACTCTACCACTGAGTTACTCCCGCCCGCCTCAGGGCCGAAGCCCGTTTTCTGCAAACTACCCGGCACGGCGAAACCGCACCTCTAATATCCTGGAGCTGACGGAGAGGCTTGAACTCTCGACCTCTCCCTTACCAAGGGAGTGCTCTACCACTGAGCTACGCCAGCCTGAAAAACCCAACTTTACAATCCTACCGCGAACGCAGCCGTCCAAGTATGACGCGGAAGGCAAAAAAACCTAACAGAACCCAAGTAAGCTGCTGCAGCTTGCCCGGCTCCATCGTTTGCCAGACCGCTACCGCCAGCAATCCCAGAAGAGCAAGCGCAATCCACATCCTTCCGCTGCTCGCCGGGCTTAGATCCACAACACTCACCACTCACAACCAAACTTATGGTGCACAGGGGAGGATTCGAACCTCCGTAGCGCATAACGCGGCAGATTTACAGTCTGCTGCCATTAACCACTCGGCCACCTGTGCACATTCTGCTTTGAAAACTCCAGCACGCAACACTCAACTCAACCCATCAAGCCCGATCTTCAAACCCAAACCGCAGTTCGAAGCGGGTACACAACCTTGAAGGAATGACCGGAGTCTGCAGAACCAGAACGGTCTCGGCAGTACAACCAAATCCATCTTCTCTTCTACTGCAGGAAACTGGAGCTGGCGAAGGGACTTGAACCCCCGACCCTCTGATTACAAATCAGATGCTCTACCAGCTGAGCTACGCCAGCCCACACAGCATTTTTGCCCTCTGTAAGCCCAGCCGCACGACGCGAAGCAGTGCCCGCGCAGAGTGCGCCGCAGAACTAACTTTAGCATAGCCGGAACCCTCAGACAATGGTTCACGCCGTCAGCTGCTGGGCACCTTGATTCGCCGGAGAAGGCCAGGTAGCGCTAATCCTATGGCTTCTCATCGCTCGCTTTCAGGCGAAAAAACACATCAGCCGGAACAAAGAACAGCCCTTCTAGCTGCTCAGCACTCACACCGGCCGCAATTAGCTTTTCGACCATCGCGATCTGTTGCGCCTTGTACTCTTCACTCGGCACGAACGTCTCCCCAATGAAGTCGCTCTGTGCTCCCATGCCTCGGCGATCAGGAGTTCCTCTTCGTTTAGCCATGCCGCACCTTGTCTTGGGAATTGTACGACTTTATCCAACCGCAGAATCTAAACCGCACCCCGATCGCCATGGCTTACGACGGTTTCCTCTGGACGTCCAAAATCGCAGCTATGCTAGGCTGTCCACGACGCCGAACCCATACTCCTATGTCTCGTCGAAACATGCGGATACCCCTTGCTCTCCTTGCCCTCAGCATCGCCCTGTTTCCCATGGCCGCGCTCGCCCAGCACGCCACTGACTCACCCCAATCCGTCGACGGGCCGATTACCCCAGCCAAGCCCACCGTCATGGACAACACCTCCGTCATGAAGATGGCGAAAGCGGGCCTCGGCGACGACCTCATCGTCGAAACCATCAACACCCAGCCCGGCACCTACACCACCGACGCCGACTCCCTCGTCACCCTCAAAACTGCAGGCGTCTCCGACCGCGTCATCACAGCGATGATCAACAAGGGCCGCCGCCAGATCACCAACGTCCAGGAAAAACCTATCGAGCTCTCCGATGTCAATGAGATCGGCGTCTACTATAAAGACCACACCGGAAAATGGATCGCCATCGATCCCGAGATCGTCCACATCAAGTCCGGCGGCTGGCTCAAATCCACCGCGACCCACGGCATCATCAAGGAAGACAAAAACGGTCACCTCAACGGCCGCGAATCCAAGCTCGCACTGCAAACCCCCATCGACATCCTGATCTACGTTCCGGAAGGCGTCACCGCCGCCGAGTACGACTTCCTCCGCTTCCGCATCAACCCCGACAACCGCGAGTTCCGCGTCCTCACTGGAGGCGTCTTCCACTCCACCGGCGGCGCCGATCGCGACGAAGTCAAGTTCAACCCCGTAAAAACCGCCCCGCATACCTACCAGTTCACCGTCGAGAAGAGCGTCGGCGGAGGCGAATACGGCATCCTGCCTCCCGGTACCGGCAACGTCACCAACGGCGGAAAAATCTACACCTTCGCCATCGTCGAATGATCCGGCAGCAGGTCAGTCGCTACGATCCGTGTATTGCCGCGTCGGTTATAGGAACCGGAACAGATGATTCCGACCGAAGCTCCTCAAGCGATCGCTAACTGCGCAATCGCATCGGCATGAATGCCCGCACAGTCGACCAGTGGGAATTCGGCAGTCTGTTCGTTGAAAGCCAACGCGAGATCGGTACCCCCGAGCATGATCGCCTCCACGCCCTGGTCCACGAGCAAACGGTGGCTCACAGCATTGAAGATCGAACGCTGCTCCTCAGACACAACGCCCGACGCGGCCATCGAAATATATGCTTCATGCACATTGCTCAAGTCCGGTTCGCTTGGCGGAACGATCTCCGCACTGGCGATGCGCCCGTAAAAGCGCGTCTCCATCACTGTGCGAGTTCCAATAATTCCGATCCGTTTGAGACCGCGAGTTTCGATGGCCCGGCTCACTTCGGCGATCATATCAACGACGGGAAGTGGGGATACGGCCTTGAAATCGTCAATACAGAAATGTCCGGCAATCGATGTGACGCCGACACATTCAGCCCCTGCCGAAACAAGGCGGTTCGTGAGTCGGGTATAGATGGCGGTCTGGGCGGCGGCGTCATTCCTGGCGAGATTGCTCAGGAGCGTTGGCGTGTCGGCGTGCACAATGGTCAGCTCCAGCGTTGCGTTCTCCCTGGCGAATGTCGAGATCAATCGACGGTAGTAAAAATCTGTTGCACCAGGACCGATCCCCCCGATAAGGCCGATATGCATTTGCTAACCCCCATGACCGAATCTTATAGAGTTGAGCGCTGCTCGATGTGTTGAGAAGTGGACGGCCGGATAGCGTCCGCCCGGCACCGGCAACGTAACCAACGGTGGAAAAATCTATACCTTCGCCATCGTCGAATGATCCCGTAGTGAATCAGTTTCAAATAGCAATCGCTACGGACGCCCGATTTTCAGGCCATCCGCAGATGCTTTCGTAACGCTACGCCTGATTTAGGCGCTTGCGACTGGTGGCGCAAGCCGACCGCCGCCAAAGGAGCTACTGGCGCGATCGATCTCTCCGAAGAACACCATGATGTCGTTCGGATCGGTACCGGCACCGCCGAGCTCTTCGACTAAGGCTGCCAGCAGACGCGTCTTCCTTTCGGTGTCAGTTCCGGACGACACAAGGACTTCGATCATCAACATCTTCTCCGTTCGGGGTTTCGGCAAACCAGGATAGTTGAGATCGACTCTCAGGTCGGTCTGCTCAAGACAAAGAAAACGTTGGAACATATCGTCTTCGGGATATCCTGCCTTGACGCTTGCTTCATGTATGGCGCGAGAGATCGCATTTTTTTCGTCAGCGGCTCTGCCCGCTTTCATCGTCACGGTGAACAATGGCATGAGAGTCTCTCAATGGTGAGGATGGCAAAGTCGGGCGTTCCGGCCTGACCGAGCGTCCGATCGTGAATAAACTCAATGTAATTCTAGCCGAGGTAGTACCGAAGAGGGCTCGAAAGTAATTGTCTATTCAAGCGACAAGGTGCCAGAAACTTGCTTACTTGTCGGAGGCAATCGGGGCGCATTTCAGCGCGAACTCCGGAATCGGCGATGTCGCGCTGGCAGCCGCGGCACAGCCGATGGTCTATGCTTAACTGTGAAGCCGCAGACAACCCGCAGCTTCACTTCATCTATGCCCATTCCAAGCCGCCCCGGCCACGTCACCTATGCGTAAGCGCACCCGCTACTCTCTGCTGCTGATGCTGGCCCTGATGGCCGCGCTCATCGTCGTCATCATCCTGCGCAAAGCAGCTCCACCCGAGGTGGCGCGCCTGCTCCCCGAATCCGACGCCATCGTCTACGCCAACCTCAGTCCCCTCCGCGCCGTCACCCACTTTGACCGCACCCAGATCAACCGCAGCCCCGACTATCAGCGCTTCGTCGATGCCACCGGCATCGTGCCCGAACGCGACCTCGACGCCGCCGCCTTCGCTCTCCATCGCATGGACGACCCCAACGGGCCAAACGGCGCCGTCGGCTACTCCGAGGTCTTCGAGGGCCGCTTCGACGGCGAACGCCTCGCCCGCTACCTCGCCTCCGTCGCTATCGCCAAAGAAAGCTACGACAATCGCGACATCTACACCATCGCCGTAGGCGACGGCCAGCAAAACCGCCCCCTCCGCGTCGCCCAGCTTGGCTACGACACCATCGCCGCCTCCAACATGCCAACCCCCGAGCAGATTCACTCCATCCTCGACCGCTACCGCGCCGCCGCCTCTCCCTTCTCCGGCTCGTCGCTGCTCTCGGCCCGTTACCGCGACGTCCCCGCCTTCTCCAGCGCCTGGGCGCATCGGCCACATTGGCCTTCCCTTCTCCGACCGCGGCTACATCAGCTTCTTTGGCCTGCAGCTCCCGCTCCCCGAAGACACCACCTTCGTCGCCAGCCTCCGCTTCCTTGGCACTCTCCATCTCCGCATCGAGCAGATCGCCCCCACCGAAGCCGACGCCACTCGCGCCACCGGATCCCTCACTGCTCTTCTCTCACTCTTCAAGTCGGTCCAGCAGACCCAGGCGCAGCTCCAGCCCGGCAGCATCGATCCTTCCCTCCGCGTACTCATCGAATCCGCAAAGATAGAGCAGCACAAAGACCGCGCTGTCCTCACCGCAAACATCCCACTCGACCTCGTCAAGAAACTCACCACCCCAACCACCGCATCGATTCCTTAAACCGCAATTCCGAGCCCGTCATCATGCCCGCAACCACCACCCGGGTCCTTCTAGTTCGCCACGGCCAGAGCTTCGCCAACGCCGGCGGAAAAACGCCCGACCACATCCTAAATCCGCTCACCCAGCTCGGTCAGGCACAAGCCCAGAACGTCGCCGAACAGCTCGACTGCCAGCCCAGCCTCATCGCCGTCTCGCCCTTCCCTCGCGCACAACAAACCGCCGAGCCCATCCGCCAGCGCTTCCCGAACTCTCCCGTCGAAGAGTGGCCCATAGAAGAATTCACCTTTCTCAACACGACCCTCTATCACAACACCAGCGAAGCTGACCGCTGGCCCCACGTCTCAGCCTTCTGGAATCGCGCCGACCCAACCTACATCGACGGCCCCGGTTCCGAGTCCTTCACCCAGTTCCTGGATCGCGCCCGCGAAGCCATCCGTCGCCTCATTGCGCTCAATCCCGGAGGCTGCGTCGTCCTCGTAACACACGGATACTTCATGCAGGCCTTCCGCCTCATCGTCCTCTTCCCCCACGCTACCGATGCCGAACTCATGCAGAACTTTTTGCAGTTTCATCTCGATAACTTCATCAAAAACGTCGATTTACTCGAATTCGAAATTCGTGACGGTAAAATTAAATCCATCGGACAGCCGCATCTCGGCGGCGTCAAAGGCGTCACACTCCAAGGAGAGAACTTTCATGCGTAGCTTCCAATCCTTTGCCGTTCGAGCGCTAGCGATGGCAATCGCCCTTCCCTTGTCGCTCAACGCGCAATCCGGCGCCGTCCTCACCGGCCAGGCCTCCTTCACCGACTGGAACCAGCAGACCCCGGGCGTTCGCCACAAGATCACCCTCGCCGACCTGCCCCAGCCCGACCCCGAAGAGGCCGTCGACAACACCCCGCACCTCATCCCCAAGCCGGCTGATGCATGGCCCACCGCGCCTCCCGGCTTCAAGGTCACGCTCTACGCCGGCGGAGACGTCGCGCCCATGCAGCGCTCCGACAATAAACAGAATATGGCTCTCAGCGGGGGCACCTTCACCATGCCCCGCCTCATCCGTTTCGCGCCCAACGGCGATCTCTTCCTCGCAGACTCCGGCGCCGGACGCCTCATGGTCCTGCGCGGCGTCAAAGGCGACGGAAAGGCCGACACAATCCAGATTTTCGCTGATGGACTCGACCATCCTTTCGGCATCGCCTTCTATCCCGCCACGAATCCGAAATGGATCTACGTCGGCAATGCCACCACGATCCAGCGCTTCCCCTACAAAGCCGGCGACCTCAAAGCCACCGGCCCGGCTGAGACCATCGTTCCCGACATTCCCGGCTACGCACAACTCAAGGGCGGCGGCCACTGGACCCGCGACGTCACCTTCACCAAAGATGGCAAGTTCATGCTCGTCTCCGTCGGGTCTGGCTCCAACGTCGATGATGCTGACACCCACCCCCGCGAGTTCCACCGCGCCGACGTGCTCGAATACACACCCGAGGGCAAGTTCGTCGAGGTCTACGCCACCGGCATCCGCAACTGCGTCGGCGAGGCCATCAACCCCATCACCGGCTCACTCTGGTGCTCCACCAACGAGCGCGACAACCTCGGCAATCACCTCGTCCCCGACTACGTCACCTCGGTGCCCGAGCACAGCTTCTTCGGCTGGCCCTGGTACTACATGGGCGGCAAACTCGACCCGCGCCTGAAAGATCCGTGCGCCAACGGAACTGGCCCCAACCCGCAGCTCACCGCACCGCTCACCGACGCTCAGGCCAACAACTGCAAACGTGAGAGCCTCGCCGCAAAAGTGAAGACCCCGGATGTCCTCGTACAGCCCCACATGGCCTCCCTCGAGATGGTCTTTTATCCAACCGCCAAGAGCGAGTTTCCCGCCGAATACACGGGCGGAGCCTTCGCCGCCGAGCACGGCTCCTGGAACCGCAAAAACCGCGCCGGCTATAACGTCATCTTCATTCCCATGCAAAACGGCAAAGCCACCGGCGAGTACGACGACTTCCTCGACGGCTTCGTCACCAAAGAAGGCCAGGTCTGGGGGCGGCCCGTAGGAGTAGCCGTCGCCAACGATGGCAGCCTCTTCGTCACTGACGATGGAACCCGCTCCGTCTGGCACGTCACCTACACCGGCAAATAAACATTGGGACAAAATCGAAAAAAGCGGCCGGTCCTTTCGGCCGCTTTGTCTTTAGCGCAACCGTCAGCTTGTTGCGCGTCCCATACGCCGCCATTGCAAAACTCTAGCTGTTTTGAATTGGTGAGGGCTTCGACAGAGGTAGCATCCGGCTTCCGTGGTAGAGCCGGAGAATCCTCACAACGTCAGCTTGACCTCATAAACAGCGATGTAAGGAGTGCCTTTGCAGACCTTTTCATAGGTCCCAGGAATGAAGCCAGCCCTTCCTGAAAAGGGAAAATCGGCCAACATCTTAATCGAATACCGGATCAAATCAGATTGTTTCTTTGCCGCCGGCTCTCGGTATTCCCGAAGCATGTAATCTGTGATTTCGATTCGGTCAGCTAATGCAAGCCGAGACCAGATAATCTTCAAACAGAATCCTCTTGTTCCCGGCGGTGCGCTTCCGCAAACTTCTTTTCGATCCTTGCCTCTACCTCTTCAAAGGACACACCCGGACGCGGATCGTCCAGCGCCTCCTGCACCCTGGCGCGAACCCATTCGTCGTGGCCAGGTTCCTTCATCTCGTCGGGTGAATACCCCGGATCGAGAATCTCAGCAGGTCCTATGACGATGGGTTGCTCGGTCTCCGATTCGATAAAGATCTCGTCCCCGGCAGCAGCCTTCTGCAATAACGCGTCGATATCGCGAATCGCCTCGGCCTTCGAGATGTGAATCGTAGCCATACTTTGAATATTAGAACATTCGCTCACGAAAACACACGGGTAGCCGCCATGGTTCTTGAGGAAGCCTATCTCCGCAATTTCACCGCCGCGAATGTATAGCTAGATCACCGCTTCGTACGCATACTCCAACACCGGCGCCGGAACATGCATCGTCGGCGAAAACACCAAATCTCGGTCGGTCGAAACCCGCGCCATCAGAGCCTCCATGCACTCCCCATCCAACTGATGCGGGGAATACTTCCACATAATCGCCAAGCGTATCTTCCAGCCGAATTCCTGCCCGGTAAGGCCGGTCCTCCGACAATGCGCCAAACACATCCGCCACCGCGATAATCCGCGATTCCACTGAAAGGTCCCGCGCCGTAAGCCGGTCCGGATAGCCCGTTCCATCCAACTTCTCGTGGTGTTCTCCCGCAATAATCGCCATCTCGCGAAAGGCCCGCACGCGCTGCAGAATCAACCGTGTAATCCGCGGATGTCTATGAACTGCTCTCCAGTCCTCGTCGCTCAGTTCCGTGCTCTTGTCCAGAATAGTGTTCGAGATGCTCAGCTTGCCAATGTCATGCAGCATAGCCGCGCGGCGAACCAGCTGCACCCGTTCGTGAGGCAGCCCCATCGTCTCCGCAATTCCGAACGCCGCATCCGCAACCCCAATCGAGTGCCGAAACGTAAAGTGAGACTTCGCGTCCACAACGTCCCCAAACGCCTCACAGATCTGATCTACCTGGTCAGGATTCAGCTTATGCTCCGTCCCCTGATCGAGGTCGAGCACAGCCTGCCGTGTATCCTCCTCGCGGTCGCGATAAGAACAGTTCGTCCACAGCTTCCCCTGCCGGTCCAGTGAAACCGCAATCCGCACGATCTCCGGATCGAACCAGGTCCCGCTGCGCTCCTTCAAGGTCGTAATCGCCTTCTCCGGACTGAGACCCTTCCCATTCGAAAAAATATCCAGATGCTGAGCCACAGCGCTGATGCGCGAAAGCAGCGGAATCTGATCTCCCTTGATGCTGTCCGGATACCCGCTGCCGTCCCAGTGCTCATCCAGGCAGCGCACAGCCTCGGCAGCCATCCGGCCCATGCCAAGCTTGCTGACAATATTCGCGCCCCGGTCGCACCGCAGACTGATCATCTCGCGGTTGTTCTGATGTTGCGTAAGCCCAATCTGAAGAATTCTCGCGACCTTGGCAGCCGCGTTACTATGCGGAAGAACATTGTTCCAGAGCAGCTTCAACGTCGAAAGGTGCGGCTTCAACGGTTTGGTCCAGTCTTCCAGCTTCACCCCTGCCTTCACTGCGCGGTCATCGCCGCCGACAATCTGCGACATCCGGCTGGCATTGCTGCTGCACCCAATGTCCTTCAGCAAAAGCGCAAAATACAGTCCGCTGGTCTGGTCCTGGGGCAGCTTCGCCTCCTCGGCAATCCGCATCCCCAGCAGGCAGCTCCGCAGAGCGTGCCCGTGCACCGCCCCTTCCGTCAAATCCAATGCATAAGACAGCGCAGAGAGTATCTCCGACAACGAAATTGAGCCGTCGAAATCCGCTGCTTCCCGTCGAAAAGAGGCCGAAGTCTGAACCAAATGGATCTCCTTCCCCGCATCATCGAAGGCAGCATCGACGGGGTTCGTGCTTTACTCCACCGTGACTATATCGGCCAGACAGCCCTGTGGAAATGACCTGAAAGAGGCACACTGGTAACAGAAAAAATGCGCGTTTCCCAATTCGGGCCGGCCATCCCAGTCTGAAATTCTCACTCGCTTTTATGCACGCCATGTTCCATCCTTGAGATCATGCTGAGAATTTCCCCCGCCGCCCTCCTGCTTCTGATCCTCTCCGCTCTCCAGATCCTCTCGGTGCCAGCCCTGGCGGCTCCAGCCCCCGCCCAATCCCGTTGGCTACACACCAGACCCGATGGCAAACTCGTCTACACCCGCTCGCCCCAAGGCGACCGCATCCCTGACTTCTCCTCCGCCGGCTATCACGGTGGCGGAGTCGGTCTGCCCTCAGTCCCCACCCGCAAGACCGTCGCTCCCACAGGCGCCGACGACACCACCGCCATTCAGGCCGCTCTCGACGCCGTAGCCAATCTCCCACCCGACGCCAACGGATCCCGCGGAGCCGTCCAACTTGCCCCCGGCACCTTCCACCTCGCCGCAACCCTCCACATCACCGCATCCGGCGTAGTC
Source organism: uncultured Acidobacteriaceae bacterium (assembly GCA_963746625.1). Lineage (GTDB taxonomy): Bacteria > Acidobacteriota > Terriglobia > Terriglobales > Acidobacteriaceae > Edaphobacter. Next base: position 271,352 of record CAVVBT010000007.1, on the reverse strand, counting down.
CTGCGTGGCGCGAGCGACTCCGGCACAACCGCATCCACACTCGAACTCACCGGCGCGCCGCATCTTGCCATCCAGATCAAAGGTGACTTTCACGAGCGTGATCTAGCCCCGGCCACAACATTGACCGACCCCTACATTCCCGCCGGAGCCACTATCATCCATGTAGCCGACGCCTCCCACATCCACCCGGGCGACACCCTTCTCATCACCAAACCCGTCACTCCCGCCTGGATCCATTTCATGCAGATGGATCACCTCACCCGCGACGGCAAACCCCAGGTCTGGATCAACACCGATATAAAGGTCCGCCGCCGCGTCGCATCGGTCGCAGGCAACGCCATCGCCCTCGAAGTTCCCCTCACCGACTCCTTCGACTCGCGGTTCTATCCCGGCGCGCAGCCTCCCGTCGTTCCCATCGAAGTCACCGGCCAGATCGCCGAGACCGGCATCGAAAACCTCCGCATCGCCGCCCCCGACCGCTCCGTCGACCTCAACCACGACGCCACATTCAACGGCGTTCAAATGGACAACCTCGTCGACTCCTGGCTCCGTTCCGTTGCCTTCGAAAACACTACCAACTCCGTCACCATCGGCGCCAACGCCGAGCGCATGACCATCCTTCAGGTCGACGTAACCCAGCACGCCGCCGTCTCCAGCGCCGCAAAGCCCGCCGACTTCTCCCTCAACGGCGCACAGATCCTCCTCGACCGCTGCACCGGCAAGGGCGACTCCGTCTTCTACGTCGTCACCCAGCCCCGCTCCGAAGGCCCCGTCGTCGTCCTTCACTGCCGCTTCCTCGGCGACGGCCACATCGAGCCGCATCAGCGCTGGTCCACAGGCCTCCTCATCGACAACTGCGAAGTCCCCGGAGGAGGCATCGACCTGATGAACCGCGGCTCGATGGGCAGCGGCCACGGCTGGACCATCGGCTGGTCTGTTCTGTGGAACAACACCACAGGAGAGATCACCGTGCAAAATCCGCCCGGCGTCCTCAACTGGTCCATCGGCGATCAAGGCGATCAAAAATCCGCCTCAATGCCCACCCCTGGCCAGCCGAACAACAATCCGCTTCTCGAACGCGGAGTGGTCGAGTCCGAAGGCAAACACGTCCAACCCGCCAGCCTCTACCTCCAGCAGCTCCGCGACCGCCTCGGACCAAAAGCCGTAGCCGCCATCGGCTACAAATAAACTCGCTGAGAAGTATCTGCCTTGAAGGGGACGGGCTTCAGCCCGTCCGTAAACGCAGCACCGCCAATACCTCCTCCGCTGCCTCAACACTGTCGATATCCTGCGGTGCCTTCGCCCCTGCCGCCAGCAGCGCCCGAACCGTACCGGGATAGTCTCCCGTCTCACGATGCCAGCCATGCTCCGACCCATACAGCGCCCAGCCCATCGGTGTCCCCTTGAACTGCCACTCCTCAGCCTCCAGCGGCGGTTTGTGACGAAGCAGCGCGCGCGCCATCTCCACGTTGCCGTGAAATCCCGCCCAATGCAGCGGAGTCTGGCCGCGATCACCCCGCGCATCCACCGGCCATCCCGCATCGAGCATCATCCGCACAGCCTTCGCATTGTTCCGCAACGCCGCCCCCACAACGCCCTGCTTCGCCTCCGCCGATAACTTCATCGCGAACTCCGGATCTCGCGCCAGTAACTCACCAGCCAGTGCCTCATCGCCCATCTCGCAAGCCTGCGCCAACTGCAGCTCCACGGGACTTCGCTCCATCAGTAGACGAAACACCTCGTCATGCCCGAACTCGCGGGCCAGCATATGCGGCGTCTTGCTCCACCCAAAACCGTAGATATAAATACTCCCGCCGCTCCGAGGATTCTCTTTCGGAAAATCCCTTTCGCACACGTTCACATCGACCGACGCCGGGTCCTCATCAAGATGCTTGTCGAACCCGCTCCAGATCGCCCAAAGCAGCCGCCATCAAAATATCGCTCTTCGCGCCGCGCGACAGTAGATACCTGGCCACCTCCGGCCGTCGCGGCCGGTGTGCCGCCGCATACTGCGCCGCCGTCGACTCATGATCGACATCCCGCGCATCGATCTCCGCGCCGTGCTCCAACAGGTACTCCGCAATCTCAACATTCGCGGCAAAGTGCAGCGGCGTCTGACCATCGCCACCGAGGGCATGCACCAACGCAGAGTCCGCCGTCACAAGCTCCCTCACCCGCTCAAACATCCCTAGACGAGCAGCGGCATGAATGTCCACGATTGCCCCGCGCTCGATGAGAAAGGACGCGAGCTCCGGACCGCAGTTATCCAGCACGCCAAAGCCTCCCGCCCACCACTTCGTTCGCGCGTTGATGTTTGCACCCGCCTCCAGGAGCGCGTCGATCATCGCGCGATTGCCCTTATTCACCGCACCAATCAAAGCCGGAGAGTCGAAATTAAAGTCCGGCAGCGGCTCATCGATCTTCGTCTTCAAAACCGGATGCCGCGCAATCACCTCGCGCACCAGCGCAGCGTCATCCGCCCTGATCGCCGCCTTCAACGCCTCCGCCGGGTCTTCCGCAAGCGTTTCGACGCGAGCCTTCAACTTCGGCCAGCTATCGAAGCCATACTCCAGCGCAATCACGTGCAGCGCATCGGCAAGTCTAGGCGCAGATCCCGCAGGAGCCGCGACCGCCGCTTCACGAAAACGATCCACAGCCGCAGGATCGTCCTGCAAAAATTCCCGGAGCAGCTTCCGTGCTTGTTTTTTGAGATGTTCGAGGTTAGGGCGCGCAGGTAGTTCGCGTAGAGACATGACTCACTCCTTCTTTGTCGCCCGTGGTCCGCTTCGTCGGGCAGAAGAGAGTGGTTGTTGGCTGAAACCAAACTGCAAGGTGGGATAATCCCTCTCCGCGGACGGGGTGCACCCTTGAAGTGCATTCCAAGCGTAGCAAGCACACTCACAAATCGGCAACCGCTCAGCCAAGAATCAGCTTTCGGTCAGACCGGCTCGCACTGTACTAAGCGCCCTTGATTTTCTAACCCGCGTCGCGACCCCGTCGCCAAGTCTCACTTTGACCCCTCTCGCGCCTTTGGAAATATCTGAATTCCGAAAGAGCTAGTGAAATTAGTCTTTGCTCCTGCTCCCAGCAACGGAAAATCCCACCGTTCATACTGGCCCATTGCCGTTAACGCGATTTCCGGTCGAAGCAGCCACGTCACGTTCCCTGAGATATCGCTCATATTGCCGCCCTGGAGAAAAGATTTGTCCGCGTACATCTTTCGATAGGTCACCGTGGCCGTGTTGCGCGCCGAGAACCAGTAGGTGCTGGATGTCTGCCAGCCGGTGCCCTGCCTTCCTACCCAACTGCCAAGAATCTGCCCGTAGTTTGTGTATCCCTGGGGGTAATGCGCATTTGAGTAGAAGTACGCTTGATAGGGGAGCTTTGGAAGATTCGTATAGACCCCCTCCACGCGGAGGTCCAGTTTTTTCAGTCGAGGCAGCCGAGGGATATAAATCCCGGGATCCATGGCGAAGCGCGCCACGAACTTCCCCTCGATCGGATCGTCCCAGGCGAAGAACTCGTTATAGACAACGAGACTTCGTCTGAATCCCGGGACATGGTAAGCAAAGTTGAACTCCGTCGCTCTCTTGCCCGGATCGACGTCCTGGCCGTTGCCCAGCGGTGAAAAGGTATGCCAGAACGTCGCCCAGGTCAGTGGGCGGCCATAACCCGCAAAGATCGTGGTATGAGCAAATCCCAACTCGAAGTTCCGCGTTGGCTTGATCGAAAGCGTGAGACCCCATATATAAGGAGGAGGGATCAGCGGCTGGCTCGCGCTTCCATAAAGAGTGAAGGTAGGCCCGAGGCCTACATAATGTATTCCCCCCTGCCGGGACAAAAAAGCATCGAAGTGCAGCGGTCCGAACACGTTCAGAAAGCCTGGCAACTTGGCCGGCTTGACCCGGGCAATCCGCAGCATCGGCATCGCCGCCGCATTGTTGGACAAGATCAACGACGTGCTTCTGTCAGGCCCCCACCATAGGCTCTGCTGCCCAAAGCTGATCTGCCAGTTCGCCACATTGAGGGCAACATAGGCCTCAATCGGACGAATTCTGCTGGTTGTTCCAAATCGCAGGTTCCAGCCAAACGGCAATCCGTCGTAAGCGGCGAGGGTTTGCTGTACGTCCGCGCTGTAAACAGGCATTGCGGATGCGTACTGATATTCGCCTTGAAGGTAGAAAGCCAACGGTCCCGCTTCAGCCCGTCCGGAGACGCCAGTAATAAAATTTGCTCCTTCACCGTAAGGCCTTCCATAGTCATTCACCAGCGTCTGGCCAAAGTGGAATCCATCGCGCAGCGCCGTACCCGAGATTTCCGTAAACCGGGCATAGGCGCTTCCTACCTGGGCCCCTGTATTACGGCTTGTCCCATCGATCACGTTTGTCTCGTGGACAAATTCAAGATCCAGCGCCGCGAGCAGAGGTCTCGTCGTTTCATTCACCTCAACGATACTGTTGTGCGCTTCAGCGAGCATCCGTGCGCACTCCATTCTCGTCCACGGACGCACTGTTGCGGTGCTCGTTGGCAGGTAGTCCATAGCCGCCAGACGGTCGAAAACCGGATATATCCAACTATCCAGCGGTACGTATGTGGAAGCCTTGTAACCGGTCCCCTGTGACTCCGCCCTTTTTTCTTCCTTTTCGAGCTCTCCCAACTGGCGTAAGACAGGATTCGCTGCGGCGGGCTGGGACTGTCCTTGCACTTGTGGCAGAGATGGCGTTTCAGCACTGACAGCCGACGTTGTAATTTGCGCCCGCCCGTAAGAAGTTAGTCCCGCGATCAATACAACTGCTATCCAACTGCGCACTCTCACCCACCTGAAAAAGAATTGAAACTAAGAAACAGCAGTGTCTACTGGCCCGACACACTACTGCGCAGTCTTATTCTCTGCTTATCTTATCTCCACTGCCGCCGTTCGCCGTGGCTGGGATTATTTCGGCCTGACTCGACCTCAAAGGTGGGACCGGAGCAAAAAGTTTGGCCCTCCGAAGAGGGCCAACTTTCAAACCCAGTCGCAAAGAGAGAACCTTATCCCTTCGGAACCACGCTGCCCAGGTCCGCCAGCGTCGTCCGCAGATACTTGTGCGGGTTCACCGGAGTATTTCGAATACGAACCTCATAGTGCAGATGCGAGCCCGTCGTGCGTCCACTATGCCCCACGAAGCCGATCACCTGCCCCTTGGCCACCGTCTCGCCCGCAGCCACAGCAAAGCCCGACATGTGCCCGTAGAGCGTCTCAATTCCATGCCCATGGTCGATCACGACCTCGCGGCCGTAACCACTGCTCATCTGCGCCTCTTTTACGACTCCGTCGCCCGTAGCCCGGATAGGCAGCCCGTTCGGAGCAGAAATATCAATGCCCGTATGGAACTCGCCCTCACCATTGCCCAAAATCGGATCTTGGCGCTGGCCGAAGCTGCTCGTAATCGGCCCCATAATCGGCCATAGTGTCGGGACATACGACGCAGTGTCCACATCGCCCGTGCCACCGAACACGTCAAGCGGTGAACGGAACCCAGGTCCGCCAAGGTTCGACAGCGGCCGCAGAGCCGTGCCATTCATCGCAGAGTTCCTCAACGTCTGGAACGCATCCACCGTCTTCGAATAACCATCGTCCGTCGAGTCCGTCGAGCCCGTCAGCGGTGCAGTCGCAATCGATTCGGCCACCCCGGCCGACTTGCCATGCTTCCGGTCGGTCAGTCTGCCCATCGGAACCGCCAGCTTGCTCGTCGTCAAGCCGTACAGAGCCGAAACCTCGCTCGCCAAAGAGCCCAGCGAAGCCGCCTGGACGTCCTTCTCATGCGACGCCTGCTCGAGGTGCGCATAATCCTTCTGGAGGGAGTTGTGGTCCTGACGAAGCTGGTTGAAGCTCGCCGTCTTAATCAGCATTCGCGAATAAGACCCCGCGAGCCCGGTGATCGTAAACATACCGATCGCTGCAGCCGCCACAAACAGGTACGCATAGTGAAGAGGGACCGGAACCTTATTCAGGTTGCCTTCTTCGTCGCGGCTGACAAACATGATGTAGTAACGTTTTTTTAGCTTCACGCAGAAATCCTGGCCCAGATTTTTAACCGCGAAGCAAAAGCCGCGGCTCGGAGAGGTCCTGCAAACGCTGAAATCATAGCAGACAAATGGGATTTCCCAATTGCCATTTCAGAGTAGCGATTCTCTCTTGAGCATCCAATACAGGGTACCAAACTGGATACTCTGACGCAACCAACCATACACCATGATTTAGCCACGTAACTCCCACGAAAGTTCCACGTTTTCATCACAATGTATCCTTCACTTTGGCATGAAAAAAACTCCCAAAATCGGCGGCGAACTCGCACTCATCGAACAAATTAGCCGCCTTTTCCACAGTCGCCAGAAAAATATCACTCTTGGCATAGGCGACGACTGCGCCATCCTTCGCCCTCCCGCTGGCTCCGAAATCCTTGTCACCACAGACTTTACCCTCGAAGGCCGCCACTTCCGCCGTGACCTCCACCCGCCCGAATCCGTCGGCCACCGCTGTCTGGCGCGCGGCCTCAGCGACCTCGCCGCCATGGGCGCAACTCCCATCGCCGCCTTCCTTTCCCTCGCCCTTCCCGCATCAATGCTCGAAAACGCCGCAGGCCGCGCATGGATCGCCCGCTTCTTTGAAGGACTCCGCACACTAGCTGATCTGCATCGCGTACCCCTCGCAGGCGGAGACACCTCGGAATCCCCCGGCGGTAATAACGCTCACATCCTCGCCGACATCGTCCTCATCGGCGCGACTCCCAAGGGACAAAGCCCTGCGCCGTTCTGGTGCATTTGCCGGCGATGCACTCTACGTGACCGGCCATCTCGGAGGAGCCGCATCCGAGCTCTTTACTATGATGCGAAGAAGGCGCCTCGGGAACGCCAAGACCACCGAAGATCATCCCCACCTCTTCCCCGAACCGCGTCTCGACGTAGGCGAAGCCCTTCTGCGCCGCGAGTTAGCCACATCCTGCATCGACCTGAGTGACGGCCTCTCCTCCGATCTCGCTCATCTCTGCCGAGCCTCCAGACTCAACGCCGAAATCGAGCAGGCCGCGCTCCCGATCCATCCCGTCGCACGCAAATCAGGCGCAACCGCCGCCCTCCAATCCGCACTGCACGGCGGCGAAGACTACGAACTCCTGTTCACCGCACCGGCCTCTCGCCCGATGCCCACATCACTAGCCGGAGTCGCCATCACGCGCATCGGAACCCTCAAAAAACGCAGCCCCAAACAACCCATGATGACCCTCCTCGCCCCCGACGGCGCCCGCACGGAACTGAAACCCGGCGGATGGGAGCACTTCGCCAAACCCTCCACCACACGAAACAGAAAATCTCGCTGACGCTGCTACCATCATCGTTTCCAACCAATACGCACCCATCAAAAACTCATGCGCGACGCCACAAAGATCATCCGCTCCACGCTCACCAAACCCGTCCCCGGCGACCCCCTCCAATCCGGCCCCGTCTTCGCCGCTCCCTATCACACGCCTGGCGATCCATCCTCCACGCAATACACCTACGCCCGCTCCCACAACCCCACATGGACCGCACTTGAAGACACCATCGCCCAGATGGAATCCGCAGACGGCTACCAGGCCAGTGCGCTTGTCTTCGCCTCCGGGATGGCTGCATGCACCGCAGTCTTCGGAGCAGTCCTGCGCCCCGGCGACATCGTCGTCATGCCGTCGAACTCCTACTACACCGCGCGACTACTCATGCAGGAGTACTTCACCCAGATGGGAGTCACCCTCCGCACCGCTCCCACCGCAGACAACGCACAGCTCTCGCAGCTCGAAGGCGCACGTCTCCTCTGGCTCGAGTCCCCCAGCAACCCCGGCATGGAGATCTGCGACATCGCCCTGCTAGCCGAAGCCGCTCATCGAGCCGGAGCCCTCGTCGCCGTCGACAACACCACGCCCACGCCATTAGGCCAGCGTCCCCTCGCTCTCGGAGCCGATTTCTCCGTAGCCTCCGACACCAAAGCCATGACCGGCCACAGCGACCTCCTCCTCGGCCACGTAGCCACGCGCGACCCCGAACTTCACACCCGCATCGACCGCTGGCGAACCCTCACCGGAGCCGCCCTCGGCCCGATGGAGGCCTGGCTCGCCCATCGCTCCATCGCCACTCTCCCCCTGCGCCTCGAACGCGCCAGCCAGAACGCCCAGCGCATCGCCGAATTTCTCACCGCGCGAAAAGAAGTGAAAACCGTCCTCTACCCCGGCCTTCCCAGCCACCCTGGCCACGCAATCGCCGCAAAACAAATGAGCTACTTCGGTCCCGTCCTCAGCTTCGAGCTGCGCGACAAATCCGCCGCTGAAACCTTCTTCACAAAATCAAAACTAATCACCGAAGCCACCAGCTTCGGCGGCATCACAACTACAGGAGAACGCCGCGCACGCTGGGGCGGAGATGCAGTCCCGGACGGCTTCATCCGCATGAGCGCAGGCTGCGAAGCAGTCGAAGACCTCCTCGGAGATATTGGACAATCCCTTGATGCTATTGAAACGTCATAAACTCGTGATCGCTTATCCCTATTGGATCAACCAGCAAATCGCAATCGTTCCCCGGCCCAGAGGCGAAGACGAACTTGAGGACGAGATGAACGCCCTTCGAGAGGAGGGAATCGATGTCATCGCCTCGATGCTTCCAGAAAATGAAGCCAATCAGCTCGGTCTGCAGCACGAGCAGAGCGCCGCGGAGCGCGCGGAGATCGTCTTCATCAATTTTCCGATTCCGGTCCTCGGCATTCCGCTCGAAGCCACCGCCTTCGTGGAGTTTCTCGTCAAGCTCGAAGAGCACCTCGCCGCTGGCAGACGAGTCGGTATCCACTGCCAGGCCTCCATTGGCCGCTCCTCCACGGTTGTTGCAAGCCTCCTGATTCGCTCGGGCATCTCTCCCGACGAGGCCTGGACCCAGGTCTCGATCGCTCGAGGATGCGCGGTGCCCGACACCCCGGAGCAGCGTGCCTGGGTTGACGCCAACATTCAGAAAGGATCGCCCGTCGGCGATGCCTTTCCCCACACATGGGCCGCGGAGGTCCTCAAGTCTCCTCCGCTCATCACTCCGGCGCGTCATTTCACCTATCCCCGCCAGGTCGTCGGAGAAGAAGATGCCCTTGCTCGCGGAGCGCTTACAACTGCTCGTCCGTCCCGCGGATGGCGGAGAATTCCTGGCAACCTGCGCTCTCGGCTTCACCAATGCAACCATGCCCAGCGGCGTTCTCTCCTGCCCTAGCCCCGACGAGATCTGCGCCGTCGCCGGCGGCTACGCCTACATCATCGACACGCTCCACCCGGAGCGCTCAACCCACATCCCGCTCAAGCCCGTAGTCTCCATCCATCCAATCCCATCAGAAAACTTGCTCCTCTTCGCAGGCTTCCACACCATCCTCGCCTGGGGCACTGACGGCGAAGCATGGCACAGCCCCAAGCTCAGTTGGGAGGGCATCCGCATCACGGGAATCAAAGGCTACATTCTGCACGGCACAGGCTGGGACCTCCTCACCGACCGCGAGTATCCCTTCGCGCTGAATCTCCGCACAGGTCTCAAGCAATAAGTACGTCGCGCACCTAATCTCCGGGTTCTTCGCCTGCAGGAGAATCACTCCCCACCACGAAAAAACTCAGCGCGGCATCGCCCTGTTTCAAAAAACGCGAATGAACCAGCCCCCCGTAGCGCTGTGCAAGCTTCGTCTTGCTGCTGTGCTCCGCAACCACCACCGCATCTGCAGCCAGCAAAGCCCGCCCACGTTCGCTGCCAAAAAAATTCAGCGTCCCGCTGTATTCGTTCTCAGCCTCATACGGAGGATCAAGAAACGCCACATCCACCGGCTGTGCCTTGCTGAGCCTCTGCAACAAAGCCCCCACTCCGCGGTCTTCCAGTGTGAATCCCTGAGTAATCCTCAGCGATGCCAGGTTCTTCCGCAGCACAGCCAGCGCCGCCGTAGCATCCTCCGCGAACCACACATGTCCTGCCCCACGGCTCAACGCTTCAATCCCCACCGCCCCAGTGCCCGCATACAAATCAACAAAGCGGCTGCCCTCAACACGCGGCGCAAGAATATTGAACAGCGTCTCACGCAGACGATCGCTGGTCGGACGAGTCTGCATCCCGCGCGGGGCAACCAGCGGGCGAGAGCGATAAGTTCCGGCGATGACACGCATCTTAAGCATGGTAAGCGGCAACGACGAATCACGCCCGCTGCAATTCGCATCCGGCCCACATACCCGCAGCGCATACAATAGGAGAATGCGCGGGTGGTCTTTTCCGATCGGAAGAATTCTCGGGGTGGATGTTCGCATCCATACCTTCTTTTTGCTGCTCCTCGGCTTGTCGATCAGCTACGCCACCATGACCGGCGGTTCGAGCGCCCGCGGCTTCGCGCTTTGGCTCCTCCTGCTCCTTGCCGTAGCGGTGCGCGAGATCGCTCGTGCCGTTGGCGCAGCATGGTATGGCCTTGAACTGCGCAGTATCCTTCTGCTTCCCACCGGCGGCCTCATGACCTACGCCACGCCCGAGGCCAACGAGCTCGCAGCCACCCCGGAGATGCAGAAGCGCATCGGCGTCATCGGGCCGATCACCAACTTCGTCTTCGGACTCATCCTCGGCGCCATCGCTCTCGCCTTCGCACCCCAGGTCAATCTCTACGAGCGACCCTGGCTCTCGCCCTCTCACCTCCTGCGCGCTGCCGTCTGGGTCAATCTGCTTTTAGGCGCTCTGAATCTGCTTCCCGCCTCCCCGCTCGACGGAGGCCGCGTCTTCCGCGGAGAATTCGCCAAAGCGAAGGGCGGAATCAAGGGCGCACGCGCAGCCACAGGGCTCGGTCAGGCCATCGCCATCGGCCTGATGGTTACCGGCTTCCTCATGCCCAACATGTGGTTCATTTTGCTAGGCGGCTTCGTTCTCATCGGCGCACACATGGAGGATCAGGGCCTACTCCTTCAATCCGACGTTGACGCAGTCCGCATGCGCGACGTGATGCTTACGCAGTTCAGCATGCTCTCCGCCTCGGACACCCTGGAAGACGCGCTGCAACAGTCCGTTCACACCCTGCAGGATGTCTTCCCCGTAGTCCGCGGAGCCAACCTCGTCGGCGCGGTCTCCCGTCAGAGCATCGTCGAGGCCCTCCACAACGAAGGCAACGGCTACGTCCAGGGAGTCATGACCCGCTCCTTTCAGACCGCGCAGCCCGATGACTCGCTCGTCAAAACCCTCCGCCGCATCATGGCCGGACAAGGCGCCCAGATAGTTCCCGTTCTCGAAGGCGACCGCATCGTCGGCATCATCACCCCGCAGAATCTCGCGCACTCCATGGGACTCTTGAATCAGCGCCGCAAAATCCGGCCGCAGGAATGAATGTCCATCCACTTGTAGTCAGTGTGTCATCCTGAGCGAAGCGCAGCGAAGTCGAAGGACCTGCGGTTTATTTCCCTATGAACTTTTCTTCCGACGGCGGCCACAACCAACCCCTCGCCCCGGGTCTCTACCTGGTCGCCACTCCCATCGGCAATCTCGAAGACATCACCCTCCGCGCCCTCCGCGTCCTGCGCCAAGCCGACCGCATCGCCTGCGAAGACACGCGCCAGACCCAAAAGCTCCTGAATCACTTCGAAATCAAAACCCCTACCGTCAGCTATCACATGCACAACGAGGGCTCGCGCACCGAAGAGCTAATCGAAGAGCTCAAAAAGGGATCAAGAATCGCAGTAGTCAGCGACGCGGGCACTCCAGGCATCGCCGATCCAGGCTCACAGATCGCCGCAGCAGCCATAGCCGCCGGTATCGACGTCTTCCCCATCCCCGGCGCCAAACGCCGCCATCAGCGCGCTCATCGCCAGCGGTCTCTCCACCGAGCGCTTCCTCTTTCACGGGTTTCTCCCCGCCAAAGCCGGCCAGCGCAAAACAGCTCTCGAAGAACTCCAGCGCAGCGACACAACGCACGTCTTCTACGAAGCCCCCCACCGCATCCTCGACACCCTTGCCGACATCGCGACCATCTTCGGAGCCGATCAGCAAATCGTCATCGCCCGCGAACTCACCAAACTTCACGAAGAGTTTTTACGCGGCCCAACCGGAGAGATTCTCTCCGAACTCAGGGCGCGAACAGCGATTCGCGGAGAGATCGTCCTCATGCTGGCCTTACCTCCGCTCGAATCCTCTCCGGCAAAGAAAACCAGCCTGGCAGCCGAAGTAGCCGCGCTATCAACCTCCGAAGGCATCAGTGAGATGGACGCTCTCAAACGAGTAGCCCGCGAGCGCGGCATCGGCAAAAGCGAGGCCTACCGCGAGCTCCAGCGCGAACAAAGCCGCAAGCGATAGCCTAGGTTTTGTGCCAGACTGATCTCCGGCAAGGAGCAGCCACTATGAAAAAGATCCGCTACGGAGTTGCGATGAGCCTGGACGGCTTCATCGCCGGTCCCAAAGGCGAAGCCGACTGGATCACTCTCGACCCCGACATCAACTTCGCCGAAATCTGGTCTCAGTTCGACACCTTACTCATGGGCCGCCGCACCTACGAGGCCGCAACTGCAAGATTAGGCAAAGGCCCCATCGAGCGAAAGAAAACCGTCGTCGTCTCCCGCACGCTGCATGAGACTAACCACCCCGGCGTGACCATCCTCCGGAATCTAAGCCACGATCAAATCCAAAACATACGGTCGCAGAGCAGCAAAGACATCTGGCTTTTTGGCGGCGGTGAACTCTCCCGCCTCCTGCTCGAAATGGGCGAAGTAGATACCGTTGAGGTGAGCATCGTTCCGGTCTTGTTAGGCGGCGGAATCCCACTCTTTCGACCTCCCGCACACCAGACCAAGCTGAAGCTATCCAGCCACAATGTCTATCGCTCAGGCCGCGTTTCCCTCACCTACGACGTCCAGCGTTGAGCCGTTAATCCCGACCCTTCACGCGGTCGTAGTGGTATACGTTGCTCGTCGTCCCCAGAGCCTCGTTGTACAAAATTGTTCCCCCGGCAGCCTCAATCAGCTCTTCGCTGAACTCATGAATCGCCCGCAGGTGGTCTGCCGTCGCCGGAATCTCCAGCTTGCTCGTCTTGATAAACTTCTGGTAGCCACGGTCCAGCAATCGCGCGATCTCGCCATTCAGCAGCCATCCCGGACGCGCCAGAATCTCAACCGAGCCATCCGGAGCCGGAGCAATCTCTGCCGCGACACCGTATTTCCCCACCTGAACCGCGTTGGGAGCACGCTTTGCACCGTCACGCGCCGGGGCTACATCAAATCTTTGACCGCCCAGCAGGGCAAGAACATCGTTGAAAGTACGGGGTGAGGACTTTTTCGCCATAAGTGCCATAAGTTAGACTTGATTAACTGTCGCACATTCACCACGGGCGATCAATTGAAGCCGCCCTGAATGATGCCAAACCGGAAAAAGGCTGCATGATCACTACCGTCAAAACGCTCGGAACTACCATCCTCGAACGTATCGGCAACACGCCCCTCGTGCGCCTTGAAAAGTTGACGGCCCATCTCCCCGGCATCCAGATCCTCGGCAAAGCGGAATGGACCAACCCGGGCGGCTCCGTCAAAGATCGCGCCGCCTCCTCCATCGTCGTAGACGCGCAACGCCGCGGCCTGCTCACTTCCACACGCGGTCTTCTGGACGCAACCAGCGGCAACACCGGCATCGCCTACGCCATGCTCGGAGCAGCCCTCGGCTTCCCCGTCACCCTCTGCATGCCCTCCAACGTCTCCCCCGAACGCAAGCGCTACCTCAAAGCCTACGGCGCCGACATCATCTGGACCAGCCCCGCCGACGGCTCCGACGGCGCCATTCGCAAGGCCCGCGAACTCACAGCAGCCGAACCGGACAAGTACTACTACGCCGACCAGTACTCCAACGACGAGAACTGGCGCGCCCACTACCGCACCACCGGCAACGAAATCTGGGAGCAGACCGAAGGCCAGGTCACCCACTTCGTCGCCGCACTCGGCACCACCGGCACCTTCATGGGCACCACCCGCCGCCTCAAGGAGCTGAACCCGAAGATCCAGTGCATCTCCATGCAGCCCGACTCGCCCTTCAACGGCCTCGAAGGTCTCAAGCACATGGCGACGGCAATCGTCCCCAAAATCTACGACCCCAACCTAGCCGATCAGAACATCGAGATGTCCACCGAACGGGCCTACGCAATGGCCAAGTACCTGGGCCGGAACCTCGGCGTCCTCGCAGGCGTCTCCGCCGCAGCCGCAACCGCAGCCGCCCTGCAGGTCGCCGAAGAAGAGCACGCCAAGGGACGCGAGGCCGTCATCGTCACCATCCTCTGCGACGGCGCCGACAAATACATGAGCGAGCGCTTCTGGTCGGAGGAATAACCATGCTCCGCATCGAATACTCCGACTACGAAGCCCTCCGCGCCCACGGCGAAGAGACCTACCCCCACGAATGCTGCGGCGTCCTCCTCGGCAAATCCACGCGACGAAGGCAATCTCGTCCACCAGATCGTCCGCGCCGGCAACACCCGCACCGACTCCGCGCACAACCGCTACAACATCGCCCCGCAGGAGCTCGTCAAAATCCAGCGCCAGGCTCGCAACGCCGGCCTCGACATCATCGGCTTCTATCACTCGCACCCCGACCACCCCGCACAGTGGTCCACCACCGACTTCGCCGAAGCCCACTGGCTCGGCTGCTCCTACATCATCACCAGCGTCGAGAAGGGCAAAGCCGCCACCACCAACTCCTTTCTGCTGACCGGCACAGAAGAAGACAACAAGAAATTCGAAGACGAAGCCATCGAGATCCTGATGGCCCACATCGACAACGAAAAAGGTGAAGCATGAAGATCCACATCCCCACCCCGCTGCGCAGCTACACCGGCGGCAATGAAACCGTCACCGTCCCCGGCGCAACCGTAGACGCAGTCTTCGCGCAGCTCACCACCACCTACCCCGACCTGAAGCAGCACCTCTTCACCCCCGAAGGCAAGCTCCGCTCCTTCGTCAACGTCTACCTCAACGACGAAGACGTCCGCTACCTCCGCCAAGCAACCGCCGTCAGACACCGACGAGCTCACCATCATCCCCTCCATCGCCGGCGGTGGACCGCCAGTGAAGCTGTAGCCCGCGCATACGAGTCTCGACGAAGAGTGCGGCTTGTAGCCGCAGGGCCTCTTTGCCCAGCCAAAATGCACCGAGTTCCAACCAAAAGCATCTAGAATTGAGCAGGAACACCATGCCGACAGCCATCGAAGAAGCCGTCCAGCTCCCCAAGCTCTCCAACGAAGAGATCGCCCGCTACTCCCGCCACCTCATCCTTCCCGAGGTCGGCATGGAGGGCCAGCAGAAACTCAAAGCCGCGCAGCGTCCTCTGCGTAGGCACCGGAGGCCTCGGAGCCCCGCTCGCCCTCTACCTCACCGCCGCCGGAGTAGGCACCCTCGGCCTCGTCGACTTCGACGTAGTCGACGAATCCAACCTCCAGCGCCAGGTCATCCACTCCCAGTCCACCGTAGGCAAGCTCAAAGTCGACTCCGCCGAGCAGATGCTCAAGGGCCTCAACAAAAACGTCAACATCATCAAGCACAACACGATGCTGACCTCCGCCAACGCCCTCGAAATCTTCAAGGACTACGACGTCATCGCCGACGGCACCGACAACTTCCAGACCCGCTACCTCGTCAACGACGCCTGCGTCCTCACCGGCAAGCCCAACGCCTACGGCAGCATCTTCCGCTTCGAAGGCCAGGCCAGCTGTCTTCGCGACCGAAGAAGGCCCCTGCTACCGCTGCCTCTACCCCGAGCCGCCGCCGCCCGGCCTCGTCCCCTCCTGCGCCGAAGGCGGAGTCCTCGGAATCCTCCCAGGCCTCGTCGGTGTCATCCAGGCCACCGAAGTCATCAAGCTCATCCTCGGCATAGGCGACACGCTCGCCGGCCGCCTTCTCCTAGTCGACGCCCTCGGCATGAACTTCCGCACGCTCAAACTCCGCAAAAACCCTCAGTGCCCAGCCTGCGGCACGCACGAGATCAAAGAACTCATCGACTACGACCAGTTCTGCGGCATCGAAAAGCCCACCTCCGTAGGCCCGCTCGAAGTCGCCCGCGACAAAGCCGTAGCCGAATCCCCCATCGTCGACGGCATCCCGCAAATCACCGTCGAAACACCTCAAGCACAAACTCGACGCCAAAGAAAACATCTTCGTCCTCGACGTACGCGAGCCCCACGAGTACCAGATCGCCAACCTCGGCGCTCCGTTGATCCCCGTAGGCTCCATCGAATCCCGCGTCGCCGAGATTGCCTCCCACAAAAACGACGAGGTCATCGTCCACTGCCGCTCCGGAGCCCGCAGCCAAAAAGCCGCTCTGGCCCTAAAAGCTGCCGGCTTCACCAACGTCTCCAACCTTGCCGGCGGAATCCTCGCATGGGCCGACAAAATCGACCCCTCCATGCCCAAGTACTAACCATCGCTACAACTCACAAAAAGCCCGAGCCCGTCTCGGGCTTTTCCTTTGCCACAACGCACCATTAACCCACCCAAACCCACCGAGCGTATAATCGGCTCCGCCCCTGGGCCCCCGACAATCCACCGGCTGAAAAGGCGATCCTCCCGTCGCCTCGGTTTTAGGGTGCGTGCCGCGTAAGATCCGGCGCAGGCTTGAGCGACGATTTCAGCATCGCCACGGGACCTCACTCAAAATGCAAGCTCAGATCGCTTTGGAGGAAATCCGATGTGCATCAACATGCTTCGTCTTCGTCCTTGGAATCGTCCAGGATTCATCGTCTGCGTTGCTCTGGTCGCAGCCATTTCTCAACCCGTCATCGCCTCTGCCGCGTGCGTTAACCCTGGCGGAACAGGCGGTTGTTTCACTTCGATCAACGCAGCCATCGCCGCTACCTTTCCCGGCGGCCTGGTTCGCGTAGCGCCCGGCACTTACAAAGAGGATGTCATCATCGGCAAGCCACTCTCGCTGATCGGCTCCGGCGCCAGCGTCACCATCATTGATGCAACAGGACTCTCCAACGCCATCTATGTCGATGGCCTCAACAACCGTGGCCTGCGCAACGTTACCGTCACCGGATTTACCGCCAAAAACGCCAACTATGAAGGTATCCTGGTGACCAACGCCGCCAACGTGATGATCAGTTGGAACACCGTCACTGGCAACAACGTCCTCTTCGACTTCGCAGACGAAACCTGCCCTGGTCAGCCGCCCTTCGAGACGGGCGAAGACTTCGACTGCGGCGAAGGAATGCACATCATGGGCGTTTCGTTCTCAACGATCACCCACAACGTCTCAGCGAACAACTCGGGCGGCTTGCTCATCAGCGATGACACGGGTACAACCCACGACAATCTGATCGCCAGCAACGTCATCAAAGACAACGTCTACGACTGCGGAATCACGCTGGCATCGCACGCCCCAGGGCCAGGCTCAACTGCCCCGCACAACGGTATCCTTCGCAACGTCATCTCCAACAACACCTCCCAAGGCAACGGCACCATAGGAGAAGGCGCGGGTCTCGGCATCTTCTCAGACGGCAGCGGAATTGGCCTGGTCAGCGGAAACATCGTCACGACCAACGAGCTCCTGGACAACGGCATTCCAGGCGTAGCCTTTCACAGCCACGTCGGCCCGAACTTTGGTCTGCCGGCCGATAACCTCAACGGCAACTACATCATCAACAATCACATCTCCGGCAACGGAGCCGACACTGGCGACACCGCAACGCCGGGACCAACCGGAATTAATCTCAACAGCGGAATGGGCGGCTCACCGATCACCGGAACTGTCATCTGGGGAAATAAAATCGAGAACGAATCCGTAGACATCGCAGTCAACACGCCGGCCAAGGCAGCGGCTAACTTCAACAGCCTGCTCGGCGGCGACATCGGAGTCGCCAACCTCGGCTCCGGCTCCGTCGACGCGACCAACAACTACTGGGGATGCATTGCCGGACCAACTTCATCCAAGTGCTCCAGCATCAGCGGACCGAACGTCACCTTCATTCCGTTCCTGCCGTTCCCATTCCTCTAGGGCCCACTCTAAAAAACGAGGCCCGCCCTTCGCTTCATAGCGGAGGGCGGGCCAACCTCATCGCCGAGCCGGCTTCAGCACCTTGGCATCCCCATCATTCTTCGCTGGCTTCAAATTCAACAACCCGCACACGAAGTCATAGATATTCACATTCTCAAACGGCTGCAGCTTCACTCCCGCTTTGATATCCGGCCCCTCCGCATAAAAGATCGCCTTCATCTCCGGCATCAATCGCGGATCCCATCCATGCTCCCCCTTCGCCCCGATCTCCGCAGTCTTCGCATGCACCGTAATCGGCACCGCCTTCAGCGGCTCAACCACCGGATCACCCTCACGCTCATTTGCGTTGTAGTGCAACCGCTCTGGCATATCCTTCAGCCGATACACCGCAAACCGTGGATCGTTTTTCGCCTTCAACTCCTCATAAATCCTCTGCTTCTCCGCTTCGGTAGTCGGATACATCAGGCTATCCGCGCTCTTTACTCCCTCCAAATTCGCCAGCTGATCCAGCGCCACCCACTTCCTGTCTTCAAGCGCCACCATCCCATGATCCGAAACCACAATCAAATCCACCGGCAGCTTCGTAGCTTTGATCTTCTCCTCCAACTCCCCAATCAACCCATCCACATGCCGCACCGCCTCGCCCGTCTCCGGAGCATCCGGCCCATTCACATGTCCGGCATGGTCCACGTTGCTGTAGTACAGCGTAATCATGTGCGGCCGCTCCGCCTCCGGCAGTCCCAGCCAGATCATGATCTGCTCAACACGCTTCTCATCATCGAACTTGTCGTCAAACGGAACCCAGTAGCTGGGCCGCTTCCCCGCAATCTCCGCCTCCGATCCCACCCAGAACAGCGAAGCCGACCGCATCCCCTGCTGCTCCGCCAGCGACCACAGCGGAACC
The DNA here is from genome assembly GCA_963746625.1 of uncultured Acidobacteriaceae bacterium. Classification (GTDB taxonomy): domain Bacteria; phylum Acidobacteriota; class Terriglobia; order Terriglobales; family Acidobacteriaceae; genus Edaphobacter. The sequence goes on along the minus strand of CAVVBT010000007.1, from coordinate 252,439 downwards.
CCGCCATACCAGCTCCCATCGCTGTTCTTCGCATGTTCCTTGTAGTAGTACTCCTCATAATTCCGCTTCGGATCAAGAAACACGTTGTCGACAATTCCGTGATGCTCGGGATATAGCCCCGTCACAATCGTGTAGTGATTCGGAAAAGTAACCGACGGATAACTCGGCAGCATCCCCTCCGCCGCACTCGCTCCCTCCTCAGCGATCTTCTGCAGATGCGTCGCCCCCCACTTCGCCGCATAGTCCCACCGAAACCCATCGAGCGAAACCATCACCACATAGTGCTGTTTCCGCGCGCGCTTCGAATTCAGCGGATTCGCTTCATGCTTCACCGGCGCCACGTCCTGCGCGACAGCAAAACCCGCAATCAGCCACACGACGCCACACAACTTCCAGCTCAACTTCATGCTTTCTCTCTTCTTAGACAGGATTTTGATAAAGTCCGAGAACATTCCCCGCCGGATCGCGAAATCTCGCCGTAACCTCCGGAGCGTCGCCCCCAATCGGTTGCACAATCTCGCCGCCATTCGCAACAACGGCCTCCAGCGCCGCAGCCACACTGTCCACCATCACATAAATAAGCAAGCCCACCGACGACATCGGCGGCCGGCCCATCACAAATGCCCCGCTTACCTCGCCTACCGAATCGTCGAACGCAGTCGACCCGTCACCGCGCTTCCGCATCTTCCACCCAAATACTCTGCTGTAAAACTCCGCCGAACGCGCAACGTCAGTGGAAGGAACCTCGACATAACAGATCTTTCCATTTCCAAGCGTAGGTGCCATCGCATCCTCCAGCCGTGATTAGCGGCAGTCTCTATCCAGTCTCACTCCGGCTTATCTTCCGGAACCAATATCTGCAAACAAAGCGGCCGCTCCAGCATGCAATCCATCTTCGCAATCGAAGCCATCGCCTTCTCAATCGTCGAAGTCAAACAAGGCTCCGTCGTCACCACAAACGGCAGCTTATGCTTCGGATACCCCGGCCGCTGCAACAGCGAATCAATATTCGCTCCAACCTTCGCCAGCGCCCCGGAGATCGCATGCACAATCCCCGGCTTGTCATCCACAACAAACCGCAGATAGTGCGGAGCCAGAAAATCACCCGTCAACCTCGCGCCTCCGCACCGGCAGCTTCACCTCTCCGCAGCCCTGCGCCACCGCAAGCAGATCCGACACCACCGCAACCGCCGTGGGCTCGCCGCCCGCGCCATGCCCCGAGAAAACAACATCGCCCCCAAATCTTCCCGCTAACCACCACCGTATTCTGCGTCCCATGCGACCACGCCAGCGGCGAAGTCAGCGGCACCAGCATCGGTGCCACGCGCGCATGCATCAGCCTGCCATCCAACTCAGCCCGCGAAATCTGCCGGATCGTGCTGTTCAGCTCCTTCGCATACGAAAAATCAATTGCCTCAACCGCCGAGATCGTCTGCGTTGACACCGTATCCGGATCAAGCTCCGCATGCATCGCAATCCGCGACAGAATGCAAAGCTTCGCGCGCGCGTCGTACCCATCTACATCAGCCGAAGGATCGGCCTCCGCATACCCAAGCTGCTGCGCATCCGCCAGCACCGTCGCATAATCCGCACCCGCCTCCATCCGGCTCAAAATGTAATTGCACGTGCCATTCACAATCCCGCTCAGCCGCGTCACGCGGTCCCCCGACAACCCCTGCAGCACTCCCGGAATCACCGGCACTCCACCCGCAACCGCAGCGCCATGCACCAGCTGAACTCCGTGCTTCTCCGCCAGCTTCGCCAGGCTCGCACCGCGATACGCAATCAACTGCTTGTTCGCCGTCACCACCGACTTCCCCGACGCCAGCGCCTTCCGGATCCATCCCTCCACCGGATTCAGCCCACCCATCAACTCCACCACAACATCCACTCGAGACCGGAGCACCACATCAATGTCTTCCGTCCACACAACGGATGCAGGCACCGCCTTCGCAGCCTCAGACTCACGCTTCCGTGCCACATTGCGGTTGAAAATATGTGTCAACTCCACACCAGGAAACTTCGACGCCGCTAAAACCCGCGCCACCGCACTCCCCACCGTCCCAAACCCAAGCAACGCAACCTTCACCGTTGAATCCGCCCGCGCGGCCGTCTTTTTCCTCTTCAATTGTGTTTTTTTCATCTCAATCAGTAGTGAATCCTCTTCTCATGGGCCCGCCACGCATCGAAACTCGTCTTCGCCTGCTCCGGCAGCAAATTTACTGTGGGAATCTTTCGGTCGCCAACGTCCTGCCTTATCTCGTCGTACAAGAAAGCATCGTCAAAACCGACCGCTGCGGCATCCTCAGCCCGCGCGCCATAAAAAATCGCATCGCACCGCGCCCAATAGATCGCCGCCAGACACATCGGACAAGGCTCGCAGCTCGTATAGATCTGGCAACCCGTCAACTGAAAACTCCCCAGAGCCTTGCAGGCATTGCGAATGGCCACAACCTCGCCATGAGCCGTCGGGTCATTCGTCGCCGTGACCATGTTCACGCCCGTCGCAACAATCTCCCCGTCGCGCACAATCACCGCGCCAAACGGCCCTCCGCGCCCCGACGTCACATTTTCCGTCGCCAGCTCAATCGCCTTTTCCATAAAAACGGGATTCCCTTGCATCTAGCTCGTATCCTTATTTGCAATTGGTCGCGCGGCGAAACTCACGGAATAATCAAATTATGTCACACGCGTTCCTCTCAAATCGCATCGTCACACCCGAAGGCACACGCGCCGGCGCGCTCCTCATCGATGGCGAAACCATCCGTGCCATCTGCAACCAATCCGAAATCCCGCGCGACGCAATCATCCACGATCACACTCATCACGCCATCCTCCCCGGCCTCGTCGACACGCACGTCCACATCAACGAGCCAGGCCGCACCGAATGGGAAGGCTTCCGCACCGCCACACGCGCCGCCGCCGCCGGAGGCTACACCACCCTCGTCGACATGCCCCTCAATTGCCTCCCCGAAACCACCACAGTAGCCGCACTGGAACAAAAGCGCGTGGCTGCGCAAAACAAATGCTTCGTCGACTGGGCCCCCTGGGGCGGAGCCGTAGCCGACAACCAATCCCACATCCTCCCCCTCGCTCGCGCCGGAGTCCTCGGCTACAAATGCTTCCTCATCTACCCCGGCTGCGACGGCTTCACCATGATCGACCAGCAGCAACTCGAAGCCGCCCTTCCACACATCGCCGAATCCGGACTCCCGCTTCTCGTCCACGCCGAACTAGCCGGCCCCATCGAAGCCGCCGCACCGTCTCTCACAAACAAAGACTGGCGCAGCTATGCCACCTACCTGGCCTCGCGCCCAGACGAAGCCGAGCTTCAGGCGATCCGCCTCATGATCCGCCTCTGCCGCCAATACAAATTCCACCTCCACATCGTCCACCTCTCCACTGCACTCGCACTCGACGATCTACAAAGAGCCCGTGCCGAAGGCCTTCCCATCACAGTCGAAACCTGCCCCCACTACCTCCACTTCACCGCCGAAGAGATCCCCGACGGCTCAACCCTCCACAAATGCGCTCCACCCATCCGCGCCCGTGCCAACCGCGAACAACTCTGGCAAGCCCTCCGCAACAACATCATCGACATGATCGTCACCGACCACTCCCCCTGCCCGCCCGAGATGAAGCGCCTCGACACTGGCCGTTTCGACCAAGCCTGGGGCGGCATCGCCAGCCTCTCCCTCGCGCTCTCCATCATCCACACCGAATCCTCAACACGCGGCTTCACTCTCGACCACATCGCCCGCTGGATGAGCCACGCCCCCGCCAATCTCGCCGGCCTCTCCCACAAAGCCGGAGCACTCGCCCCCGGTCGAGAAGCCAGCTTCGTCCTCTTCGACACCGAAAAAGACTTCACCGTCACCCTCGACAAACTTCACTACCGCCACCCCATCTCGCCCTACCTCAACGAAACCCTCCGCGGCGCAATCCAATGCACCTGGCTCCGCGGCGAACCCGTCTACCAAAACTCCACCTTCACCGAAACGCCCAGAGGCCGCGAGCTCAAGCTATAGTAAGCAAACAATGAACAAAGTCCTCGCCCGATGGAACGCCCTCGACCCCGCCACTGCCGCAAGCGAAATCCTCCCTTGCTGCGGCTCGCAAGCATGGGCCGAAGCCCTCGCCACAAAGCGTCCCATCGCCGACGAACCCACCCTCCTCCAAACCTCAGCCACCATCTGGCACACACTCACCGAAGCCGCATGGCAGCAAGCCTTCGACAGCCACCCACGCATAGGCCAACAACACGCCCAGCGCCAAGCCACCGAGCAATCACTACGCTGGTCATCTCAAGAACAGGGCACAGCCCAATCCGCGTCTGACGAAACCAAACAAGCACTAGCCGAAGCCAACCGCCGCTACGAACAAAAATTTCACCGCATCTTCATCGTCTGCGCCAACGGCAAATCCTCCTCCGAGATCCTCACCATCCTCGAATCGCGCATGAACAACGACGCCGCAACCGAACTTCGCGAAGCCGCAGAACAACAGCGCCAGATCACCGAGCTTCGCCTTCACCGCTGGCTGGAGTCACAATAAGCATGAGCATCTCAACTCACATCCTCGACACCTCCCTCGGCCGCCCCGCCGCCAACGTACCTGTCACTCTCTGGCTATCAAAAGACGCCGACTGGATTCTCCTCAACGAAGCCACCACCGACGCCGACGGCCGCTGCAAACATCTCCTCCCCGAATCCCAGCCCCTTCACCCCGGTATCTACCGCATCCGCTTCGACACCGCGTTCTACTACGAGCAAAATCATGTCACCGGCCTCTACCCCTGGATCGAGATCGTCTTCACCGTCGCACCAGGCCAGTCCCACTACCACATCCCTCTTCTCCTCACCGCCAACGGCTACACCACCTATCGAGGAAGCTGACCGATGATCGAAATCGCAGAAAATCGCTACGGAAAATCCCGCGTCCGCCTCATGAAAGTCACGCGCCATCCGCATGGCCACGACCTCAGCGAGTGGACCGTGCAAGTCCTCCTCAAAGGCGACTTCGACTCCGCGCACGTACGACGGCGACAACAGCAAAATTCTCCCCACCGACACCATGAAGAACACCGTCTACTCCATCGCGCGCAGCTCCACCGCCACCACGATGGAAGACTACGCGAAAGAGCTTGCCGACTTCCTCCTAAGCCGCAACCCGCAGGTCTCCTCTGCCGCCATCACTATCGAAAGCACCATGTGGAAGCACCTCACCGTCGACCACAAGCCCCACCCCAGCGCATTCATGCGCGGCAGCGCCGAAGTCCAGACCACCACCGTCGAGCGCGCGCAAAACGGACCCTTCCAAATCCACTCTGGCCTCAACAATCTCACGATCCTCAAAACCACAGACTCCGGCTTCGAAGGCTACATCAAGGACTCCCTGACCACCCTCCCCGAAACCAAAGACCGCATCCTTGCCACCGCCATGCGCGCCGAATGGCATTACACCTCAGCCGCCCTCAACTTCGAATCCGCGCGTTCCGTCATCCGCGAGACCATGCTCCGCACCTTCGCTAACCACAAAAGCAAATCCGTCCAGCATACCCTCTACGCCATGGCCGAAAGCGCACTCCAGACAGTCCCCGAGATCGACGACATCGAAATCACCATGCCCAACAAGCACTGCCTCCTCGTCGACCTCTCCCGTTTCGGCCAGGACAACCCCAACCAGATCTTCGTTCCCACCGACGAACCCAGCGGCTACATCGAAGCCCGCCTTCGTCGCAAACCATAACGTTAATCTAATGGACCAATTTCTTTCAAAGCCGTCATCCTGAACGAAGTGAAGGACCCCTGTATTTCGTTTTGTTTTTTTTGCCAGCGGCAAGCAACCTTGATTTCGCCTTGATTCTAAGATAAGTAACTATGTCAGTAACATTTACCGCCCGCGCCACCCGCGTCATCTCCCGCTGCCGGCAACTCGCCGCCTGCACCGAAGTCCCCGGCGAAACCACTCGCCCCTTCCTCGTCCCCTCCATGCATCAGGTCCACGGCCTGGTCCGCAACTGGATGGAAGCCGCCGGCATGACTGTCCACGTTGACGCCATGGGCAACATCCGCGGCTTCTATCCCGCCACAACACCAGAAGCCCCGCGCCTCATCCTAGCCTCCCACCTCGACACCGTCCCCAACGCCGGCCCATTCGACGGCATCCTCGGCGTCGTCGTCGCCGTCACCCTCATCGAGCAACTCCGCCGTCAGCCTCTCCCCTATGCCATCGAAGTCATCGGCTTCTCCGAAGAAGAAGGCGTCCGCTACTGCAAAGCCCTTCCTCGGCAGCCTCGCCGTCGTCGGCAAAATCACTCGCGAGATACTCGCCCTCACCGACAGCGAAGGTATCACCATCGAACAAGCTCTCCTCGACTTCAATCTCGACCCCACCCAACTGCCCGACGCCATCCTTCCCCAAAACACCTTCGCCTACCTCGAACTCCACATCGAACAGGGCCCCGTCCTCGAAAGCGAAGACCTCCCTCTCGGCATCGTCGACCGCATCGCGGGCCAAACCCGCGCCCAACTCATCTTCACCGGCCACGCTAACCACGCCGGAACCACTCCGATGCACCTCCGCCACGACGCTATGGCCGCCGCCGCCGAATGGATCACAGCCGTCGAAGACTACGCCTCCTCGCACCAACCCCTCGTAGCCACCGTAGGCAAAATCGAAACCCTACCCGGCGCAACCAACGTCATCCCCGGCCAAGTCACTGCATCCCTCGACGTCCGCCACGCCGACGACGCCATCCGCAAAACCGCCGCCGCCGCCATCCTCCAGCGGGCAAAGACCGCTGCCGAAAAGCGTGGAGTTCAACTCACGATCAACCCTCAGTTAGACCACCCCGCCGTTCCCCTCAACCCACACCTCACCGCTCTCCTGGCGGAAGCCGCAGCCCACGCAGGCCACCCATCCCGCACCATCACCAGCGGAGCCGGCCACGATGCGATGATTCTCGCCCCCGTCATCCCCTCCGCGATGCTCTTCCTCCGCAGCCCCGCCGGCCTAAGCCACCACCGCGACGAAAACGTCCTCCCGCAGGACGTAGAAGCCGCCATCGCCACCGCAATGGAGTTCCTCACCCGCCTGCGCGATGATAAAACCAAGGACACCCATGCATAACCTCGGTCAAACCCGAAGCACCAATCAGCGCGACCACCTCCTCCACACGCCCGACACCTTCGTCCGCACCGCCCTGCCCGGCATGCAGCGAGCCACCGCCGTCGTCCACATCTCCCCCGCAGGCGGAGCAGCCTTCACCCAATACACCGCCGAACTCGAACCCGGCGGCACTCTCGGCCACACAACCAACCAACGCTTCCTCTACCTACTCGAAGGAGCCGCCGACCTCGCCACCGACACCTCCTTCCACTCCCTCATCCCCGGCAGCTTCGCCTACATCCCCGAAGACGCCGCCCACACCCTCACCGCGCAACAACCCACCCGCCTCGCCGTCATCGAAAAACCCTACGAGCCCCTGACCACCGTCCCCGCGCCCGAAATCCTCATAGGCCACGAAGAAAAAACCCTCGCCGTCCCCCTCAACGACGACCCCGACCTCCAGGTCCGCTCCCTCCTGCCCGCCTCCCCCTCCTTCGACTTCGCCGTCAACACCATGACCTACGCACCCGGCGCCGCGCTCAGCCAGGTCGAAGTCCACGTCATGGAGCACGGCCTCCTCATGCTCGAAGGCGGCGGCATCTACCGCCTCGGCGACCACTGGTATCCCGTCACCGCCGGCGACTTCATCTGGATGGGCCCCTACTGCCCCCAGTGGTTCGGAGCCATCGGCAAGCGCCCCGCAAAATACCTCATTTATAAAGATTGGAACCGCCATCCCCTGGTCTAAAATCACCATCTGGGCTAAAACCGACCGCAGGTGAAGACCTTGTCTAGCCAAATTCAAACGCTGCCGCTCCAGATTGACTCCACCCGCCTCCTCAACGAGCTCCAGATCCTCGCAACCTTCACCGAGGTCGAACCCGTAGGCGACGGCACCGCCGTCACCCGCATCGTCTTCTCGCCCGACGACCTCCGCGCACGCGCATGGCTCAAAGAACTCGCCGCCACGGAAGACTTCGAGGTCCGCGAGGACGCCGTCGGCAACCTCTTCATCCGCTGGCTCGGCACCGAACCTGACCTCCCCGCCGTCGCCACCGGCTCCCACATCGACGCCATCCCCCACGCCGGCATGTACGACGGCACCGTCGGCGTCCTCGGCGGCCTTGAAGCCATCCGCGCACTCAAATACAACGGCTTCCGCCCCCGCCGCTCCATCGAACTCGTCATGCTCACCTCCGAGGAGCCCACCCGATTCGGCATCGGTTGTCTCGGCTCCCGCCTGCTCTCCGGCACACTCGACCCCGCCCGAGCCGACGCCCTCCACGAAGCCAACGAACCCGCCGAATCCGCCCGCACCCTCGCCGACGTCCGCACTGCCGCCGGCTTCACCGGCCCGCTCGCCTCCGTGCGCCTCGCACCCAAGCACTACCACGCATGGCTCGAGCTCCACATCGAACAAGGCCCCCTCCTCGAGCGCGAAGGAACCCCGATCGGCATCGTCACCAGCATCGCCGCGCCTGCCGGCTACCGCTTCACGATCACCGGCCTCGGCGGCCACGCCGGCGCACTCCTCATGCCCGACCGCAAAGACGCCCTCTGCGCCGGAGCCGAAGTCATCCTCTCCGTCGAAAAAAACGCCCTCGCCAGCGGATCAGTCGACACCGTAGCCACCGTCGGCGCGCTCGCCATCTATCCCGGAGCCGTCAACGCCGTTCCCTCCCGCGTCACCCTCCAGCTCGACATCCGCGACACCGACCCCACCCGCCGCGAATCCGTCATGCGCAACATCCGGCGCGACTATGTCGACATGGCTCAACGCCGCGAAGTCGCCATCATCGAAGAGCTCGTCAACGCCGACGCCCCCACCCAATGCTCTCCGCACATCGTCCAACTCCTCGAACAAATCTGCGCCGAACAAAACATCACCTCGAAAAAAATGGTTAGCCGCGCTTATCACGACACCCTCTTCATGGCCTCCATCGCCCCTGTCGGCATGATCTTCATCCCCTGCCGCAACGGCGTCTCCCATCGCCCCGACGAATACGCGGCACCCACCGACATTCTCCAGGGCACACGCGTCCTCGCCCAGGCCCTTGCTAAACTGGCATCGGAGTAGAGTTCCACGGCCCGTAATGCCCATCGAATCCATCAATCCCGCAAACAACAAACTCCTCCGCACCTTCGAACCCCTGACCGACGAAGCCGCGCGCCAGAAAATCGCCCTCGCCGAAGACGCCTTCCGCTCCTACCGCAACATCCCCCTCGATCACCGCGCCCTCTGGATGCGCAAGCTCGCCGCCATCCTCGAGCACGAAACTGAAGACCTCGCCACCCTCATCACCCTCGAGATGGGCAAGCCCCTCGAAGCCTCCCGCCTCGAAATCCTCAAATGCGCCGACGCCTGCCGATACTTCGCCGACAACGCCGCCCGCATCCTCGCTCACGAATCCATTCCCACAGAACACTACTCCTACGTGCGTTGGGACCCACTCGGCATCGTCCTCGCCGTCATGCCCTGGAACTTCCCCTTCTGGCAGGTCTTCCGCTTCCTCGCCCCGGCCCTCATGGGCGGCAACGTCGCCCTGCTCAAACACGCCGCCAATGTCCCCCAATGCGCCCTGGCCATCGAATCCCTCGTCCGCCGCGCAGGATTCCCCCGCGGCGCCTTCCAATCCCTTCTCCTCGAAATCCATCAGGTCGAAACCATCCTCGCCGACCAGCGCATCGCCGCCGTCACCGTCACCGGCAGCGAAGTCGCCGGCCGCGCCATCGGAGCCCAGGCCGGATGGCTCCTCAAAAAATCCGTCCTCGAACTAGGCGGCAGTGATCCCTTCATCGTCATGCCCTCCGCCAACCTCGATCTCGCCGTCGAAACCGCCGTCCGCGCCCGTCTCGTCAACGCCGGTCAGTCCTGCATCGCAGCCAAACGCTTCATCATCGCCGACGAGATCTATGACGCCTTCGAATCCCGCTTTGTCGTCGAGATGGAATCCGTTCGCGTAGGCGACCCCATGAAAGAAGGCACCGAGATCGGTCCCCTCGCCACCGTCCGGGCCGTCGAGCTGCTCGAAGCCCAGGTCAAAGCCGCCACCCGCGTCGGAGCCCGCGTCCTCACCGGCGGTGAGCGCATGCTCGGCGAAGGCAACTACTTCGAACCCACCGTCCTCACTGGCGTCCCACGCACCTCCGCCGTCTACCGCGAAGAGATCTTCGGCCCCGTAGCCATGCTCTTCCGCGCAACCGACATCAACAACGCCATCGAGATCGCCAACGACACCCCCTTCGGCCTCGCCGCCTCCGCATGGACACGAGACCCAGCAGAACAACAACGCTTCGTCGCCGAACTCCAATGCGGCGCCGTCTTCCTCAACGCCATGGTAGCCAGCGACCCACGCCTCCCCTTCGGGGGCATCAAGCGCTCCGGCTACGGCCGCGAGCTCTCCGCCACAGGCATGCGCGAATTCCTCAACGCCAAAACCGTAGTCATCGCCGCCGCTCGCCAGCGATAACCACGCACGCTAATCTCCTTCCACCTCGCATGCCCAATCGCAATGCGGAGAATTAGGGCGCGGACTGTTAGATTTGCTGGTTCCTCGCAGGTCGAACCCAATGGCATACTTGCCCATGTCATTGAACAGCCGTCACAGAAAAGGCTCGATGCGCCGTGGGCCAGGAGATATCACACAATGCGATTAAAGAACCTTCGAACGATGGTTGTACTGTTAGCGCTCACACAGTGCGCACTGCCTAATCTCCATGCGCAAAACGGGGACAACAAGCCGATCTCAGATCTACCCCGGCAATTTGCCGCAACTGCATTTGGTCAAGCCGGCTCAATGGCCGGCAAGAGCTTCGGCGTCACTGTCTATATCACCGCATGGACGAGCGACGACCAGGTCAAGGACTACGTCAGCGTCCTCAAAGAAAAAGGCCCAAACGGACTTGTAAGCGCGATGGAAAAAGCCAGCGACGTTGGGCGCCTTTCTCCTGCAGGCTTTGTTGGCAGCGCATTCCGCTTCGCCCGATTCAGACCAACCGCGAATGGCGGCGCTCACATCGTGATGGTCACAAACCGCCCCATGAGCTTTGGCGAGCTCTATAACGGCACCCGTTCAACCGACTATCAGTTCGGCATTGTCGTGCTCGATGTGGACAAAAATGGCAAAGGCACCGGCCAGCTGGCGCCCGTATGCAAGATCAAATTCAACAAGAAGAACGAACTGGAAATAGAAAACTTCGGCCAGAAGCCGTTCCGTCTAGCCAATGTCTATCTACAGAAGTAGATCCTGAGAAAGAGAATGTCCAATTCCCAACAGCTTTTTTCGCCTTGATCAGTCTTTATCACTCTTATCACTGTTACGCCTTCGCCTTATCTAACGACGCGGCATTGCAGAGAGCTTTGCCTTATCAGAATCCGTTCGCAACACATCCACCAGAGGCACAAAGCTGGCTCCGGCAGCTTCAACCAATGCCATCATTTTGAGAATGATCTCTTCCTGGCGCGCGAGAAACACCGCCCAGCCTTTGTCTACAAGTCGCACGTACGCGAACACTTCAATTTGTGGGCCCGCCGGTGTCAGATTGATCAGCCTCACTCTGGCCGAGTCCTGGTCGACCTCCGGACGCGACATCAGCATTTGCAAAATATCATCGAGCACGATCTTCACCACATCATGCGGAGTATCGGATCGAAGCGTAAACACTTGATGCAACCAATACCGATCCCGTAACTGAAAGTTTTCAAAATTTACTGCCGCCACCTTCGCGTTAGGAATCGATACCATCGAGCGATCCAGGGTTCGCATATTCAAAGCGCTGATTCCAATATCTTCAACCGTGCCCATAACGCCATCGATCTGGCAGAAATCACCGACTCGCACCGCGCCACGCATCACGATGGAAAGCCCCCCGAAAAGATCGGCAAGCGTCTTCTGCGCCGCAAGGGCCAGCGCGATGCCTCCGATTCCCAACCCCGCAATCAAACCGGACACATTCACGCCCGCATGGGTAAGCAGCGCAATGGCCACAATCAGCACCACGAGGATCTTGAACAGGCGTCCCAGCATGCTGAGGAAAGTGGCCCGCTCCACTTGCATTCGAAGCAGAAGCCGATGGCGCAAATAATTGATGACGATGTCTGTCAAACGTATGAGCAGCCATGCAGTACTCAGCCAAACCAGAGCGAACGCAATCGACTTCCAGTAGTGTCTGCCCAGGGCCGTAATGGCATACTCCCCGGCCAGTCCGAGCATGATTGACAGCGTCAGAAGAAAGATCGGCCCTTTCAGCGCAAGTATCGACTGTTCCACGCCGGGCGAGAGCCTTCTTTTGAAAATGCGCTGCAGCAACCAAAGCAGCAACCGGGTCAGAAGATTCGCAACACCAAACATTGCGAGGAGAGATAACAGAATGACTGCCCATCGCCACAGCGGCACAGACAGGAACTCAGCCTGCGTCCACTTCGGAAAGTACTGGTCGTAGTCCGTATGGTGAGCGCTCTCATACGCCGCAGGAACCTGGTTCAGCGTCTGCTGCGAGAAGAGCCAGATCGCTGGCTCATCGGGACGTTCCACCCGGTCAAGCATCACCTTCAGCTCGCCCGCCGGTGTCTTGACAACTCCAACGTCCTCGCGAGATACCGGCAGCCTCTGACTACTGCCGGTGGGGGATCGCGACAGACCGTTGATGCTCGTCGACAATCCTTGATCCAATAGAAACTTCAATTGAATGGCTAGCGCCTCGGCACGCTCCGGCGTTCGCTTCCCATCGAGATACTGCGCAGCCCTTGCGTAATCCTTCGTCTCCGCGGATCGCAGAAATTCCAGCACACAATCATGCGGATTACTACGCCCCAATGGATCAACCGGCGGCGGCGGAGGGACCACCTCGGGCGCAACCGTCGTAGTCGGTTCGGCGACCGGTGTCTGCGGTGCAGGTTTTTGCGCCTTCTTCCCATGCGACGACAATTTCTGCGCGCCGGTTTGTCCCCAACCTGTCGTGAAAAAAAACAGGAAGACGAGAACCACGAGGAAACGGATACCAATCCAGCTTCGATAGCTCCTCACGCCAATTCTCCTCAGCGGACAGGGCTGCAGTCGCAGAAACACCTGTTGCAATTAGACCAGCCAAGGCAGCCTCACGAACGCTGGCATTTCTAACAGTTGTTGATGTGCCGCAACGTCCTTCTGAACGAAGGAAGCGAACAGTCCCCATCCTGTCTTGCCTCGTTGCCTCGTCCCTGCCGCCGTAGTCGTGTTTACTGCAGCCGCAGCCACAAAACAAACACCTTTCATCCACGACAAACAGAAACCAGACAAATCACCACATTCCACCAGCAATTCACCACATCTTTACCAGCAAAATCTTCCGATCTCCCAGCCTCCAAATCCCAACAAACCACCGGAAATTCCAGAGAGAATCCAACAAAACCCAAAGTTCCACCACAACTCACCACAAACCCCGAACATCCATCTCTTCCACAGCCAATTGGTCCAACCAAAACCCTTGACACGCCCGATCTCGGCAGAGCCTCCACATTTCAGATAAGCTTTTCTGGCTGCGCATGCCGCGAAAGAAATTACACCCAAGAGGACCAAATGCCTGATCTCCATTACTTCTCCGGCTTCGGCAACGAATTCGCCACCGAAGCGACTCCAGGCGCCCTTCCCGTCGGCCAGAACTCGCCCCAGAAAGCCCCCCTCGGCCTCTACACCGAGCAGCTCAGCGGCAGCCCCTTCACCGCCCCGCGCCACCTCAACCGCCGCACCTGGACCTATCGCATCCGCCCCTCGGTCATGCACAAACCCTACGAGCGCATCGCCAACGGTATGGTCCGCTCCACCCCCTTCAACGAAGTAGAAACCACTCCCAGCCAGCTCCGCTGGGACCCGTTACCACTCCCCGCAACGCCAGTCGACTTTGTAGACGGCCTGACGACCCTCGCCGGCAACGGCGACCTCACCATGCACTCCGGCGTAGCCATCCACCTCTATACCGCCACCAGGAGCATGACCGACCGCTTCTTCTACACCGCCGATGGGGAGTTGCTCTTCGTTCCCCAGCTTGGCCGCCTCAAGCTCCACACCGAGCTAGGCATCCTTGCCATCGCCCCCGGCGAAATCGCACTAATCCCCCGCGGCATCAAGTTCCGCGTCGAGCTGCTCGACCCCCAGACCCGTGGCTACCTCCTCGAAAACTACGGTCAGACCTTTCGCCTCCCCGAACTGGGCCCCATCGGAGCCAACGGACTCGCAAACTCACGCGACTTCCACACCCCCCACGCCGCCTACGATGACCGAGACAACGGCACCTTCCAGGTTGTAGCAAAATTTCAAGGAAATCTATGGGCGACAGACTTCGACCACTCGCCCCTCGACGTCGTCGCCTGGCACGGCAACTATGCCCCCTGCAAATACGATCTCGCCCGCTTCAACTGCATCAACACCGTCAGCTTCGACCACCCCGACCCCTCCATCTACACCGTCCTCACCTCACCCAGCGAGATCCCCGGCACCGCAAACGTTGACTTCGCCATCTTCCCCCCGCGCTGGATCGTCGCCGAGCACACCTTCCGCCCCCCATGGTTCCACCGTAACTTCATGAACGAATTCATGGGCCTCGTCAAAGGCGAGTACGACGCCAAAGCCGAGGGCTTCGTCCCCGGAGGAGCCAGCCTCCACAACTGCATGTCCGGCCATGGCCCCGACGCCGAAACCTTCGACCGCGCCAGCACCGCCGAACTCAAACCCGTCAAACTGGAAGGCACACTCGCCTTCATGTTCGAGACCCGCTTCGTATGCCGCCCCACAAAGTTCGCCATGGACACAGCCGCCCGCCAGCACGAGTACTACACCTGCTGGCAAACCCTGAAGAAAAACTTCAAACCGGCAAAGTAGAAAGATCGAATTCTGAAAAGTAAAAAAGGCGCAACCGGCAATCCGATTGCGCCTTTGCTTTAGAGGGAACCAATCGCTAGAACGTGAATGACGTCTGCAGAAATACCTGTCGCAGAGCGGAGTTCGTCGTGAACGGCCGTCCGGCAAGCTGCGTCGATCTGCCAAAGTTCTGTGAAGTCAGCGTGCCATTCGGAGTCGAGAGATCGTCGTTGTTGAACAGGTTCAGCACCTGAACACCGATGCCCCAGTTGTAACGCTTGCCGGTGCTTCCAGCGCCGCCAAAACCACCACCCGGACCACCACGGCCGCCCCCCGGAGGGCCGCCGCGGCCGCCGCCGGGAGGTCCATTGTGGCTATGGTCCCCCCCCTGCCCCGCCCCTGCACCGGTCTCGGGACCAAAGCCAAAAGTTTTCGTCACACGAATGTTTGTCGTGAAGAGTGCAGGTCCGGTGCAAGCATTGATAGGAACCGGAGTATATGAGGTGCCAGGCGCCGGCGTAACAAAGCTGCCGCAACCCGGAATCGTGTTCGACCCAGGAGTTCCAGGCGCAATCCCGTTCGAAGCACCAAACGCCGGTCGGGAATTGGCCTGCCCGGAAAGGTTCACAGTGCCGGTAGTGATGTTGTACGGTGTCCCCGCCGAAAGAATCAGGATTGGACTAACGGTGATCGCGTGCTTCAGGTTCAGCGACCCGAACAGGAACAGCCGATAGCGCGTATCGAACTGCGCCCTGCCATAGTCCTCCCCAATGTCATAGAAATTGGCCGATGGAAACGAATTGATACCTCCAGTATCGGCATTCGCAAAGTTCAGCACACCGTAGCCCGAGATTGAAAACAGCGGCTTCGGACGAATATTCACATTGGCGATCAGCTGATTCTGCCGAAACACGCCTCCCGACTCATACGTATCCTGCACGAAGGGATGACCACCCGCTGGCGGCGGAATCGGATAAATGGGATTGCCGGAAGCGTCTAAGCCGGTGGGAGAATTCGCGTTGATGCTGTAAAACTGGTGGACTCCGTTCGCACGAACGTAATTGACCGACAAAGTTGCTCCGCGAAAGAGCTGCTGATCCACACCCAATGCATAATGCAACGTATAAGGAGCGCGAAGGTTCGGCGACGCCTGCACCGTTTTATTACCAGTAGACAAAGTGCCGCCGGTACAGGCAGTGAAGTCCGGCGGAGTGACGGTCTGCGGTGAGCAGGTAGCCGGCGGATTCGTAATCTGCGTCTGAAGTTGATTCGTACCATTCGACTCAAACGTCGTCATGATGTTGGACAACTGGTACCGGTCGTAAAAGATTCCGAAACCTGCATTGAGCACAGTCTTCGGAGTGCCGCCTGCCTTACCCACGCCATACCGTACAGATATGCGCGGTGCAAAGTCGTGATGGTCAGTCAGGTGATTCTGCGTCTCATAGCGGATGCCATAGCTGATAGACAGGTTCTGACGTGCCTTCCAATCATCCTCTGCATACAGGCCGAGGTCGACCATCGTCGCATTCACCGGATGTAAAACCTGGCTGATTGTGAACTGGCTTGCCTGAGTCGGATAAACAGCAGGCAAACCTGTCTGGCTGGCGGGACAGAGCGCAACCATCAGGCAGTTATAGGTAAACGTGCCATTTTCTCCAGCAGTCGTCGTGTTCCCATCGCTCGTAGTGCGCAACCTCCCGCCGAATCGAACGAAGTTCTTGGCTAACTGAACCGACGTGTAGTTCTGGACCTCAAAATGATTTTGAATATCCGTCGAATTGCCGGTAGGTGCACCACCGGCCGAAAAGTTCCCTTGCACGCTGATGTACGGAGTTGTGTTGAGAGCGGTCTGGGTTGCGGTCTCTCGCTGATACTCAAATCGCGTCTCATTAATCACTCGTTGATTCACAATCTGCGTATCGCTTACCTGTACCGTCGTCTCCGACGAGCTGGAGTTATAACCCGCTGAAGGCAGAACCAATCCGCCAACCCCTACATTGTTCTGGTCGTTGACCTCGTACATGAAACGGGTAACCAGCGTGTTCTTCTCGCCCAACGCAAGATCGACCCGGGGATTGATATCACTACGGGATTGCGGCTCCGGATTCGCGATAGCATAGGCGCAAGTGGTCTGACCAACAGGGCAGGTCAAACTAGGATCAAACGCCGGTGAATTAGGAATAGTAGCGTTCACCAAATTATTGTCCTGAATCGACCGATGCGATCCCGACAAAGTAAAGGAAGCATTCTTCGATATCGGCCCCGAAAAATTTCCCAGCACAAAAATCGTATGATACGGCGGCTGCGTCTGGTTCGGCTGTCCGGGCGTGTTGAACGCATTCAACAAGGGATTGCCCGAATTCAGCGCCGAGGTAACTCCCTGCACATTGAACTGCCCATGAAACTTGTCCGTGCCCGGCTTGGTGAAGACCTCTACGCGCCCATAACCCAACCGGTCATACTGCGCAGAAAACGGATTCTGATTGATACGAATCTCGCGAATCGACGACTTCGGTGGAAGCTGCCCTCCCGTAAACCCGTCAACGTAAATCTGCCCGCCATTCGGCCCGGCTGCGGGCCCTGCCAGCGCAGACAACTCCGATGAAAGCTCATCGGGATCATCCGACAACGCATCGAGATCCTTGCCCTTCAGCACCGTGGCGCTGGCATTGCTGTCGGCATCGACGCTCACCTGCGCAGCCGACGTCGTCACATTCACCTCTTGCTTCTGCTCCTGGATCGCCATCTGCGTATCGAGCGTCAGGCTCTGCCCCGCGGCAATCTTCACTCCCTGCTTCACGAAGGACGCAAAGCCCTGCATCGTGACCGTCACCGTATAAGTTCCCGCAGGAACGCCCCGCAGCGCGTAAGTTCCATCGCTCTGCGATTGCGTGATGAGTGGCTTGCCCGATGCAGGCGTGAAAGTCACCGTCGCACCCGGTATCACCGCATTCTCAGGATCTGCAACCGTACCCCGCACTGTAGCCCCAGTCTGCTGGGACCTTGCGACCATCGGCGTCAAGGCGACGAAAAAAAGTAAAACAATCTTCAACGTTGTGCGAAATGACATACTGCTCCTCGGTAAGATCAATCGTTGCCGTTTGTGTGCCTGCAAAGAACTACTGGCCCCCGCCGCCTTCAGGTGCACCTTGGCCCAGTGACCAGGGGGACAATGTCATCGAAGGACCGCCTGGCGCTTGTAGGATTGGTTCGACCCCCGACAATAGGGTCACGGCTGTCATCGTCGCGCTCCCCGCATCGGGTTGCGAAGCCACGATCATCACTGCATCGCCCACCTTCAGATCGGCGATTGTCTTGTTGGGTAACCGGCCTAAGAGTTGCGAGAGGTCGCCGCCGGCAGATCGTCCTCCGCCCCCGGGCCGTCCCGCGCCACCCGGTGCTTCACCGCCCTGCGACGCTGGCGCGCCCGCTCCGCCAGCATTTGCAGCCTCGCCCTTCGCCCTCGCTGCAAACCTTGCCGCCGCCTCCGGGGGCAACGTGCGAACATTCGAGTTTGCGGTAACAATCACCGTGACCGTCTTCTTCGTAGTCAGGTCCTTCAGCGTTACGGTTCCTTTCGAGGAATCAATCGACGCAATCAAACCGGCAAGATTCTTGAACGATCCACTGACGATCTCTTCCGCCTGGATCGATGATCCATCGTCGGACTTCGTCCCCAGAACACGTAGCTGATCGCCCGGCTGAATCTGCGCCAGAGTACCCGGCTTCGCATCTTCAAACTTGACCGAGTCGCCGGCATAACGACGGAACTGCGTCTTGCTCGAAGTGTCGACAGCGATCTTCTTCGCGCCTACGGAAACCGTCAGCGTTCCCGTTCCGGCGTCCACGGCGCTTACGATGCCGCCCGTTCCCCGCTTTTGCCAGTCCGCCTGCTCCATCTGGTGCTTCTGAGCGATGTCGGTCGACTTCATCAGAATCACCCGCGATGCTTCAAACGTTGCCGCGCTGTCCCCGGCCTTGCCGCTCGCCAGGATACGGTCGCCGACTGCGATGTCCTTCAATTCAATCGGCTGGGCTGTCTTCAAATCGGTGCTGCCTGGAGCAAGCTGCAGGATGTGTGCACCACTTGCCACTGTGATCGTAACCTGCTGCCCCGCGTCAGTCTTCAGCGTCAGCCCATCTCCGGAGATAGCCGTTACGGTGCCGAGCTGACGCGCAGCAGGTGCTGCTGCGGCCGGCGCCTGTGCCATCAGCACAGTGCCCCACGCTGACGACGCCATGACAGGCAACATCAAGCTCGCTCTCAGGGTGGCACTCCGGAATACAGCAAATCCCTTAAACATCGCCTTACCTCTCAAAATTATTGCAATTTTTACTGTGGTCGCTTCAGGTCGGCTCACTGAAGTCGCCAGTCTCTAGGAAGACGAGCCAGCTACGCAAAAGTTTCCGCTAAATAGCAGGACTTTCGTAGAGAATCGAACGAAACTGAAGCGAACAGACGGGTACCTCTATGATAACCGCCCGCGCTCTTCGCTCTCCTATTGCGTAGCCAGCAACTCCTTGACGGCACGCTCCAACTGTGCATCCGAACCCGTCTCCGTCTCCCCCAGCGGACGCGCAACCTCCACATCGACAGGCCGGGGATGCATCTCCATCGTCTGTCCTCGAAGATCCTGTATCCGCCACCCCGGTACCCGCACTGCCGAACCATCAATCAGCGTTTGTGCTCCCGTAAAGATGATCCAGCCAGCCGTCGGTTCTCCAACCACCTTGCCCAGCTTCAGCGAACGATACCCCTCCGTGAAGTCCTCCGCATCCGACAACGACGACTCGTTCGTCACGAGCACCGTCGGCAAACCCAGTGCCCGCTGCCCCAGATTCTGCCGCGAAGGCACCGGAGACAATCCACGCGGCGTCATGATCAGATAGTTCTGTCGCGTGAACACGTCCAGGGCATATCCGTTGATGTAGCCTCCATTGTTGTTCCGCACATCCACGACAACGCCTTTCTTCGCCTCGTTCTGCGCGTCGAGGTCGATATAAAGCTGCTGCAGCGAAGCATCGCTCATATCGGCTAGATGAACGTAACCGAGTTTGCCGCCGCTCAAACGGTCAACCAGCGCACGCCGCTCGTCGACCCATTGCCGGTACAACAATCCGGTTGCTGCAACGGACGATACCGGCCGCACCACCACATCCCGCGTCTTGCCCGCCGTCTCTACGCCGATCACCACCCGCTTGCCCACCGTGTCCTCCAGCATGCCGTCCAGGTTCTTCGCCCCCACAGCCTCGCCATTCACGCTGACAAGCCGATCGCCCGGTTTAATCGAGCCTTCAATCGCCGCAGGCCCCAGAGCAATCACCTCACGCACCACTAGACCCTTGCCGGCCTCATACGCCTCACGGTCGAACCGCAGCCCAAGGTTGCCAACCTGCACCGTCTGCGGCGGCCCATTCCCCGGACCCATCGGACGATTGATACCCGAGTGCGAGGAATTCAACTCGCCGATTAAGAGGTTGATATCGCGGCGCAGCTCGTCCGAAGTCTTGACCCCCGCAATATAAGGAGCCCACTCATCGTGCAGCTTCAACCAGTCCTTGCCGTTGAAGTTGGCATCGTAGAATCGCCGGTTCAGCGTCTCCCATGCCTCTTCAAACACCACCTTCTTCTCCACGTCGAAGTCGATCTGCATTGGCGCACTCACCGCAATCGTCTTCGGCGTCCGCGACTCCACCACGATCGTCTTAACCGTGCCGTTTTCGAGATAGAACACGTCTTTACCGTCAGGCGCGAAGATATAGTTGCTCTTGCGGCCCGGAGTCGACGTCAACTGCCGCGCCACCGGCGGCTCCTTCGGAAGTTCCTCGAGGTTGTAGGTATACAGGCTCTGCTGGTTTGCCGAGCGAGCCGCAAAGAGCAAGTTCTTGCCGTCGTTACTGATCACCGGCTCTTCCGCATTCAACCCAATCGGTAGTAGCGTCAACCGGTCGCGTATGCCCTCGAAGACAATCTTCACCGGCTCCGGCTTCTTCTTCGCATCGCTTGCCGCTGGCGGTGTCGCAGGCTTCTCCTCGGTCGAGGGCGACGGCGTCACATCTGGCGACGGAGTCGTCGGAGTTCCCGGCGTCTTCGAAGGCTTGAACAATTCCCGGAACTCATCCTCACGGTACTTCGGCACGTGCGGCAGCAGATCGACACGCGCAATCTGGGCCTGCTCACTACGCTGGGCGGTGTCAAACAGAATGTACTTCCCATCTGGCGACCACACCACCCCGCCAATCTCGCCGTTCGCCAGAAAGCTCACCGCATGTGAATCGCCACCTGCAGCAGGCACTACATGCACATTGCGGAACGAACGGGTGTCGTTCGCTGTATAAGCCACCCACTGGCTGTCAGGCGACCACGCCAGGGACGACCCCGGCAACTCCCCGCTTGCAACCACGCGGTCCGCAACTGCGGCCCCGGCCTGCGTCGGCACCGTTAAGACATGCAGCTCTTTTTCATTGCGCAGATAAGCCACGCTCTTGCCATCCGGAGACCACTTCGGCTTCTCGTCTTCACTGCCGGCCTGCGTCAGCACAATTTCTTTCGAAGTCGCAAAGTCATACATCACGAGGTTATGGCCGCTGCCCTCACCAGTTCCCGCCTCTGATCGGTACATCAGCTTCATCGAATCCGGCGACCACACCGGCTCGCTCTCCGCCGTCGGCGTATGCGTCAAGCGCTGCGCCTCCCCGCCGTCTTTGGCCGACGCGGCAAATACCTCGCCATGCGCAACCACCGCGATCTTCTTCCCGTCCGGCGACAAGGCGAGAGAGCTGAAGTTCGTCTCTGTCACATGGGTGACGCCAGGCGACGCCGGAACCCCCCGCAGAGTGATCGGCACCCGTTCTGCTTTGCCTGTAGCGGTCTCCATCTTCCAGATCGTGAAGTTACGCTCGAAGACGATCGTCTTCCCGCCATCCCCAATGCTCGGCCACAACACCCGGCCCTCTTTGAAGTGAGTCATCGCCTTGGCAGACACTGGCGAAGCCACCGGAACCGACCAGATATTCTCCGCTCCGGATGCATCACTCATATAGAACAGAGTCTTCCCATCGGACGACCACATCGGCCAGGCGTGCTTCGAATCTGCCTTCAGCAGCAGCTCGTACTTCCCACTCTCAGCCACCGGCTTCAACCATACCTCGGTCTCGTCGATATGCGCATGCCCATTGCGCCACCATTGCGCAAAGCTGATCCCCTTCGCCACCAAAGCAATCGTCTGCCCATCAGGAGAAGGCGCGCTCTCAAACTCCCCCAGGTACCGCTCACGACTCACCTCCAGCGGCGTGCCGCCACTCGAACTAACGCGGAAGATATCCCCCTGCCCCGCAACATCATTCACCGCGGACGTAAAGTAAATCCACTTGCCATCATGCGACCATCCATCAAGCGAATCCGGCCGGTCGGAGTAAGTCAACCGCGTCAGTTCTCCGGTCGCAAGTGTCAATACATAGATGTTTCCCGCTCCCGTGCGCGTTGAAACGAAGGCCAGCCTCGTGCCATCGGGCGAATACATCGGCCGCGACTCAGTCGCCGGATTCGTCACCAGCAGATGCGCTTCGCCTCCGGTCGCCGCAACCGTCCAGATGTCGCCCCCCGAAGCGAATGCAATCTCTCTCCCATCAGGCGAGATCGCCGGCTCACTCAACGATGGCAACGCAGTCTGCCCCACCACACTTTTCCCAGCAAGTAACGTAAAAAAGACGAGAGCGCACAGGCGCGGCCGGCGAAGAGCGAGTGACATGATGAACACTTCCTTCAATTGAAAGAGTAGGTTTAAGGAATTCTACACAGGTTGTTAGTTCTTCTCACCGGAAAGTACAGCAAGACTCTTCGGCGGCAGCACCACCGTCTCCCCCACAACCTCTATGCCACTCTGAGACCCGAGCAACAACGGAAACTGCTTCGGACGGTTCAATCCCAGAGTAGTTTCTCCCAGATTGCACATCACGACCACCTCGCCGCGAGTCATCACTAGCCAGCGGCTCTCTTCATCAAACGAAACCTCCGTCTGCCGCGGCGCCCCATCGTTCAACGACGAAGACCCGCGCCGAAGTGCAATCAGCTTGCGATACCACTCGAGCATCTCCTCGTGCGGGCCTTCATGCACCTCGTCCCAATTCAACTTCGAGCGCAAAAAAGTCTCTAGGTTCTCAGGATCGGGAACATCTTCCGGCGCCCAGCCGAAGGCGGCAAACTCGCCGCGGCGACCCTCTTTCACGGCTCGAGCCATCTCCGGATCTTCATGGTCCGCGAAGTATTGAAAAGGAGTAGACGCCGCGTACTCCTCCCCCTGAAAGATCATCGGAATAAAGGGTGCAGTTATCACCAGCCCCGCTGCAACCTTAGCCAGATCCATACCTGCGACTTGCTCAATCCGGTCTCCAATCGCCCGATTTCCCACCTGATCATGGTTCTGAATGAACCCCAGAAAGCGATGCGGCGAAAGATCCCCAACCGGTCTCCCATGCCTTCGCCCGCGATACTTCGAATAGGTCCCGTCCTGTACAAACGTCTTCGTCAAGGCCTTCGCCAGCTTCGCCAACGAGCCGAAATCCACGTAATATCCCTTCTCTCCTTCGCCACCATGGAGAACAGTAAACAGCGCATGATGAAAATCGTCACTCCACTGCGCGTCCATCCCGTAGCCGCCAGCCTCGGTAGGATTGACGACCCGCGGGTCGTTCAAATCACTCTCCGCAATCAATACCAACCGTCGCCCCAGCTTCGCGGACAAAGCCTTCACCTCATCGGATAGCTGCTCCATAAAATGCACTGCCGATCTATCGACAAACTCGTGCACCGCATCCAGCCGCAAACCATCGATGTGATAATCCCTCATCCACATCAGCGCGTTGTCGCAGAAGAACCTTCGCACTTCATCACTTCCCCACCCCTCAAAGTTCACCGCGCCTCCCCATGGCGTGCGATGTCTCTCCGTGAGGTAAGGCCCGAACATCCCGCTATAGTTCCCCACAGGCCCAAAGTGGTTGTAAACCACATCCAGCAGCACAGCGAGCCCGCGCGCATGACAGGCGTCGACCAGGCGTTTCAAACCATCCGGTCCGCCATACCCCTCATAGACCGCAAACAGCGCCGCTCCGTCATAACCCCACCCATGCCCACCCGGAAACGCGGCCACAGGCATCAACTCGATATGTGTAATCCCAAGTTCGACCAGATAATCGAGCCGTTCAATCGCAGCATCAAAAGTACCTCTCGGAGTAAACGTGCCAATGTGCAGTTCATAGACGACACTCCGTTCAATCGAAGTCGCATCCCATCCTTCATCGCTCCACGCAAATGCCGCCTGGTCGTAAACACGCGACAGTCCATGCACTCCGTTCGGCTGCCACTGCGAACGCGGATCGGGATAAACCTTCGCATCGTCGTCAATCACGAACCCGTAGTCGCTTCCAGGCCCTGCCCGCTCCACAGAAACGCTCCACCACCCCCGCTCGTCCGCGCCCGGCATTGGATACGAAACATTCCCAACCACGGCCGCAACTCGGCGAGCATATGGAGCCCAGATCCGAAATTCATGCATCGCCTAAATCGCCCCCAACTCTTCACGCACTAAAAGCACCACCGGAAAATCCTTTACCAAAAGCTTCATCGAAACCACTCCACCCTCCACGATCGATCCCGTGAACTCGTTCCGCCATCTCCCCTTCGGAAGCACCACGATCGTATCCTTCCAGGCTCCTGCCAACTGCAGAGTCAGCCTTGGGACAATCGTCACGACATCTTCGCCCCTCAGATAAGCAATCACATGATCGTGCTTGTCGCCATCCACTTCGAGCGGCGTATAGTCCGCATCCGCACTAAAGCACTCCGGCCGCCTGCGCCGCACTTGCAACGCGCGATGAATCGTCCACATCTTCGGCAATCCTTCATCGGCCCGCAGCATGATCTGAGTCGCAATATCTTCTCCACTCATCTGCGTCAGCTCTCGCAATAGCCTTCGTCGAACCGCGTAATCCACTGGCCGGCGATTGTCAGGATCGACAAGACTCAGATCCCAAAGCTCTCCACCTTGATAGAGATCCGGAACACCTGGTGCCGTATGTTTCAAGAGCGTTTGCGCGAGTGAGTTCACACGCCCCGCATCCTGAACCCTCGCGACAAACTGTTGTAACTCCCGCAGAAAAGGCGCATAGTTCAACGTCAACTCGATGAACAGGCGCAGCGCCTCTTCAAACTCCTTATTGTTCGCTACCCAGCTCGTCTGTTGCTTGGCCTCCCGAACCGCCTTCAGCATGTAAGCCTGTGCACGTTCGATCGGCAGCGGCCAGGCCCCAATCAATGTCTGGTAATACAAATACTCCGTATTCCTGTCGGGCATGGCAGGCTCACCACGCTTACCCGTTCGGAATGCGCTGTTCATCCGCGACCAGCGCTGCACCGCGGCGCCAAACTTATTTGGGATCTCCGACAACACGGCCAGTCGCGCCCTTACGTCGTCGCTACGTTTCGTATCGTGCGTCGAAAGCGTCGTCATCGTCAATGGATGAGTCGCCTGCATCTTTTCGCAGTACGCATGAAACTCACCAACGCTGATACCGTTGCGCCCCGGATCGCTTCCCACCTCATTCAGCCCAGTCAACCGGTTGAAGCAGTAAAACGCCGTGTCTTCCACTCCCTTCGCCATCACCGGCCCGGTGAACTGCTGAAAGCGCTGCACAAATTCGCTCTCCTTCTTCCCAGTCACTGCCGTCGTCAGGACGTCACGCATAAAATCAAAAAGCCCGCCGTCAATGTCATGCCGTTGCTGTTTCGCGCATTCAGTCGCCTCTGCGATATGCTCACGATCCTCATCAGTAATCTCTTCTCGCTCGGGCACGACGTAACTGCGATACACAGAAAAACATGCCGCAACCTCGCGGACAGCCCGCCGCACCTCGGCTGTCGTATAGTCGCGCCGGTCGCGGTTCGCCTCGCATATCTCCACAAACAGCGAGGTCAGTCGGTTGACGTCGCTCCCAAGAGCCTCCTGGGACACGCTGACTTTCTTCTCATGCGCGATCGCACGAAAATCCGTCGGCTGCCCTGTGAATTCGCTATAGACCGCGGTCAATTCCGCCAGCCCATCGGGAGCAACTAACACACCAGCGGCAACATTCAAAAAGTCATATCCGCTGGTCCCCTGAATCGGCCAGCTCTCCGGCAAAAACTCACCCGGCTCCAGAATCTTTTCTCCAACCACCCACGCGTCCGGCGCATGCTGCCTGAGTCGCCTCATATACTCCAGCGGATCCCGCAGCCCATCCGGATGATCCACTCGCACTCCATCGATCACGCCTCGCTTCAACCAGTCCACGATGAGAGCGTGCGTCTCCTCGAACACATATTCACGTTCCACACGTAAACCGATAAGCGAATTCACATCGAAAAACCGGCGGTAGCTCAACTGCTGGTCGGCAGTCTTCCAATAAGACAGTCGATAATTCTGTTGGTTCAAAAAATCATCCAGCCCATCAAGATTTCCATTCAACTCCGTCACAGCATCATCCATCGCCTTAAAGATTCCGGGCTCCTCCTCACAAAGCCGCTCCAGCAGAGTGAACAGCACGACTTTATCCCGATGCCGTGCAAGAATCGTTCTGCGATCAACATACTCGGGCGCAGGTAAACGACCGAACGAAGCTGCAAGAAAACTAAGCGTGTCCGAATTCGCATACTCCGCAGCCCGCGACAGAATCACCGGAAGCGACGGTGGCGATACCGGCAGCGTCTGCCCCGAGCACTCAACCTGAAACTTGCTCCCCCGCCGCACCACTCTAATGCCACCCTCCTGCAGCACTCGCCCATACTGGTCGCCGAGTATCGGCACCAGCACTTTATCCCGCAGCCGTTCCTCCTCCGGTTGCCAGTCAATGTCGAAGAACGAAGCATATCGGCTCGACGTTCCATTCTCCAGAACATCCCACCAATAACGGTTCTCTTTTCCCAGCGACATATGGTTCGGCACGATGTCCAGAACCTGTCCCAGATCCGCCTCCCCGAGTTTTTTGCAGAAGCGCTCGTGCCCCTCCGCACCACCCAATTCTTCATTCACCCTCTGGTGCGACACCACATCGTAGCCATGCACACTTCCTGGAGCCGCCTGCAGATAAGGGGAGCAGTAGACGTGCGAGATTCCAAGCGCGTGCAGATAGTCTGCAATCCTGGCCGCGTCATCGAATGTAAAGTCTTTGTGTAGTTGCAGCCTATAGGTGGAACCTGGAATCCGTAGCATCGTCATCAGCCGATCAGGGAAATCGTGTTCAGAAGAAACAAGGCAGAAGAAGATTTGTTGCAGATTGTTGTTAAGAGGCAGCTAACTCCTCGCGAGTTGCATCCAAGCGACTCTTTTCTTCTGGAAATCCCCCGGAATCTTTAAACCCCGCTGAGCTCTTGCGGTGACAATTAGCCTGTCTTGCCCGCTGGCTGAGGCTGCCACAGTCCCGACATCGCGAACGCAGAATGAAGCAGTGCAATATGCGACAGCGCCTGAGGAAAGTTCCCCACCATCCGCTTCGCAGACGGATCATACTCCTCCGACAACAGCCCAACATCATTCCGCAACGAAAGCAGCCGCTCGAACATCCGCGAAGCATCTTCCCTTCGCCCAATCAGCCATAGATTCGTGACCAGCCAGAAGCTGCATGCCAGAAAAACACCCTCGCCCGCAGGCAAGCCGTCCGCGGTCGTTCTAGTGTTGTACCGCGCCACAAAGCCGTCCTGCATCAACCCCTTCTCAATCGCCTCTACCGTCCCCACTATCCGCGGATCATCCATTGGAAGAAATCCCACCAGTCCGATGCGCAGACATGAAGCATCCAATTCTTTAGACCCATACGACTGTACAAAGCTGTTCAATTTCTTATTGAAGCCCTTCGCACAAACCTCGCGGTGAATCATGTCGCGGTTCTTCTTCCACCTCTTCACATCGCCCTTTCCGTCAAAGTTTTCGTGATTCTTGATCGCCCGGTCCAGCGCCACCCACGCCATCACCTTTGAATGCGTAAAATGCTGCGGCTTGCCGCGCATCTCCCAAATCCCCTGGTCAGGCTCCTGCCAAACCTTACACAAGTGGTCGATTAGCGCCGCCTGCATCGCGCTCGCTGACACACGAGTCTCCTCGTCGGCAGGTGGTATCCGGTTCAACGCCGCCGCCACCTCTCCAAACACATCCAACTGAAACTGCCCTGCCGCGGCGTTCCCGATGCGCACTGGCCGCGAAGCCTCATACCCTGGCAGCCAATCGGCCTCCCATTCGACAATCTGTCTCTCGCCAGAAATCCCATAAATCGTCTGAACCTGGTCCGGCGCGCCCGCGATCGACCGTAACAGCCACTTGCGCCACTCCACAGCCTCATCCACATAGCCCGCCTGCATCAGAATCAGCAGCGTAAACGCCGTATCCCGCAACCAGCAATATCGATAGTCCCAGTTGCGTGTGCCCCCGATCTTCTCCGGCAGAGAGGTCGTTACAGCCGCAACAATTCCTCCCGAAGGCCTGTAAGTCATCGCCTTCAAGGTCATCAAGGATCGCTCGACTCCCTCCGCATAGGGCCCGCTATATTTGTTCTTTTCGTTCCATTCCGTCCAAAAAGCGCACGTCTCGTCCAAGGCAGTCTCAGCGAGCGGTATCGAAGGAACTTTTTCGAGCGACGACAAACTCGTCAAAGTAAAGCTCGCCGAATCTCCCGCACGGATCACAAACTCGCTCCGGGTAGTCATTCCCTCACCACGCATTGGAACTTCCGTTCGCAGCACCACCATGTCCGGGCCCGCCACCGCGTGCAGTTCATTCTCGATGCTCGTCACCCAGGGAACTGTCCTGCCATAGTCGAATCGAATCGCAAGATCCATCTGCATTGCCACAGTGCCTCGCATCCCCCGTACGATACGCACAACATGAGAGTGCTCCGCGCGCGGGGGCATAAAGTCCACCAGGCACACCACCCCATCCTTGGTCTCAAACGTCGTCTCCACCACCAGCGTATGAGCCCTGTATTCGCGGCGAATGGACTTGACCCTGCCAGATCGGCGATATCTTCCAGAATCCGTGATCCCGCGTGCCGAGGAGTGCCGCAAAACACGCCCCTGAAGAAAATGTTGGCCAGCAAAGCCAATCGATCGACCCCTCGCGGGAGACAAGCGCGGCGGTCTCACAATCCCCAATCATGCAATAATCCTCAATCAGCGAGCTGTGCAACGAATCCACGCTCCTTTTCTTCGGTCCTGCCATTGGCACTCCTTTTGCTTCATTCCTGCCGCCAGCAACCGCATGTCCCTGTAGATGCATCTCTTTATCAAGCAGCTTTAAAACCTAAGATGCACATCGCAGACATCTTGTACCTCTAAACGCCCGTATTGCGAACCTTAGCCGGGAAAGGCAACTCCGCACGATGGCCTCCGCCGAAACGAACGTCAATCTATCCGCATCGCCTGCAAGCGCCGCACAGGGTCTCCTCGTCAGCCTGCCCCCGCTGCCCCAGGAGGCGTTCGAACTCGCGGTCGGCAACCTGGCCCTCGCATTCCCCGGAGAACCCGTTCTGGTCGCCACACCCGACACAAGCTCCCAATCCTCAGGAAGCCCCCTCCGCCTCCTGTCCTACAACCCGACGACCGTCTCAGCGACCCCCTGGATACTCACTGCCGCCGACTATCTGAACGCCTACAAAATTGCGCAGGACAACCAGGCAACTGCCTGCCTGGTTCTAGGCGCCGAAGCCCAATCGCTCTCCCCCGAAGCCATTCGAGCCCTTGCGATGTCTGCCCTTCAGTCCGACCTAACCGTGGCGCGCTACGACTTAGGCCCACGCGAAGGCCTCGTCAACGCAGCGATCCTCTACCCCGTCACTCGCGCCCTCTTTGGTACGCGCCCGCGCTTTCCTCTCGCCATCGACGTCGGCCTCTCTCTCAAGATGGCGGGACGACTCGCAGCTGCCGCGCACCGTTTTACCTCCGCTGGCCAGAATGATGCGCTCCTGTGGCCTCTCAATGAAGCTGCATCTGCCAACTGCACGATCGCGGAAGTCCCCGTCACCCCCCGTGCGTTTCCTCACCCCACCTCATCCGATCTCAATGCCATTCTGGCTCAGGTTGCCGGTTCCTTATTCGCCGATGTCGACGCCAAAGCCAGCTACTGGCAGCGCGCCCGTGGCACCCAACCCCAACCGTCCATTCCAACATCCACCCCCGTCGCAGAGTCGCCCGCCGACATCGCCTCCATGCTCGATGCCTTCCGGCTCGCCTATAGCAACCTGCATGAGATCTGGTCCCTCGTCCTGCCGCCCAACTCGCTTCTCGGGCTCAAGAAACTCTCAGTCATGTCGCCCGAAGCCTTTCGTATGCCCGACAACCTTTGGGTCCGCATCATTTATGACTTCACCCTCGCCTACCGCCTTCGCACCATCAATCGCGGCCACCTCATGGGAGCTTTGACGCCGCTCTATCTCGCCTGGACAGCCTCGCACCTCACGTTGATCAGCAATGGCACACCACCGGAAAAACACATTCAGGATCTGGCTGCAGCTTTTGAAGCCGATAAACCCTATCTCGTCTCACGCTGGCGCTGGCCGGACCGCTTCAATCCTTAGCCGCAGCGACATCCCATACCCAAGGAGACCAAATCATGTGGCAACAAGTCGAACTCGCACTAGGCCAATCAACGCACCGGGTTCTCGTCAAGCTGGCGAGCTTTCTGCCCGCGCTTGTCGCCCTTCTCCTCGCAGTCTTTATCCTCGCCCTCATTGGAGCCGCCCTCGCTGCGCTTCTGCGACGAACCCTCACGGCCGCAAAGTTCGATGAGCGGCTCGCCCGCAATGCCATCGCACCCATCTCCGACTGGTCCCCGGCGAACAGCCCTACCGCGCTCATCGCACGCGTCGCCTTCTGGGGATGCGTCCTCATCGGCTGCTTCATAGGCATCTCAGCCTTCGACGCCGCCTATCCCGGTGATTCGCAGATCTCCGTCTACGTCTTCCCCTATGTCACCCACGCTATAGGAGCCGTGCTCCTGCTCATCGCCGGCACCGTCATCGCCCGCTTTCTCGAGCGCTCCATCCTCATCGGAGCCGTCAACGCAAAGCTCCAGTACGCTCGCATGCTCTCCATCGGCATTAAGTGGCTCGTCCTCGTCCTCACCGCCGCCATGGTGCTCGATCACCTTCAGATCGGAGGCGGAGTAGTCGAACTCGCTTTTGGAATCCTGTTTGGCGGCATCGTCCTCACGCTTGCCCTCGCCGTAGGCCTCGGTTCGCGGGATATCGTCAGCCGCTCACTCGAACGCAGCGCCTCTACCCTCGATCCCATCCCCGGCGATCCGGACTACAAGTCACCCACGCACACAGAGACCCTGCGTCACTTCTAACTCAATCATGCGACGCCGTTCGCCTCCGCTGGCTGCCACTTCGATGACAGGAAGCCGTAAATCGAGACCACAACGAACCCAACCAGAGGCACGACATAGCCTATCGCCAGGCTCCCCGTCGTCTTCGCAATAAACCCAAGCACAAGTGGAAACAGCGCTCCACCCACGATCGCCATCACCAGCAACGATCCAGCCAATTTTGTATTCGGCCCCAACCCCTTCAGCCCCAGCGCGAAGATCGTCGGAAACATGATCGACAAAAAGAATCCACTCGCAACGACTCCCCACGCGCCCACAATCCCCGGCTGCGTCACAGTCACCGCCATCAGCAGCACATTCACCGCGCCATAGATCCCCAACATTCGGCTCGGCGACACATACCGCATCAGGGGTGTCGAAACGAAACGCCCCAACATGAGCGCTACCAGCACACCCGTCAGGTAGTACGAAGCATGCCGCTCCGTTACCGGCGTGTATTGCTTCATATACAAAATTAGATTTGACCAGCTCGAGATTTGCGCTCCCACATTGCAGAAATTAGCTAACACCGCAAACCACAGATGCGGATATTGAAACAACTGTCGGAAGCTCCCATGATCGCCGGCCTCGCCCTCATGTTCGCTATGCATTGACGGAAATCTCATCCGCGAAAGAATGAACGCGCACAGCAAAACCACGCCGCCAAACGCAAGGTACGTCGGCACCACGCGCATGATCTCCGTATGCAGATACGCCTGGTACGTCCCCGCCGCCCGCATCTGCTCGATCTCCGGAGCCCTCTTCTCCACACCCGAAAAAATAAACCGCGCTCCAATCAGCACACCCACGATTGTCCCGGGCGGATTGAACGACTGCGAGAAGTTCAGCCGCTGCTCCGATGTCTCCGGATCGCCAAACTGGGCAATAAACGGATTCGCCGCCGTCTCCAGAAACGAAGCCCCGCTGCCCACCGTAAAGAGCGCCACCAGAAACGGCAGGTACTGATGACTCACCGCCGCCGGCCAGAACAGAATCATCCCGCCGCCAAACAGACACAGCCCCGTCACCATCCCAGCTTTATATCCCCACTTGCGCATCAGCAGCGCCGCCGGCATCGCCATGACGAAGTAGCCCGTAAAATTAGCAGTCGACACCAGCTGCGCGCTAAATGTCGACAACTCAAACGACTTCCTGAACTGCTGCACCAGAATATCCGTCAGATTGTTCGACATCCCCCAAAGGAAAAACAAAACCGTCACCAGGGAAAACAGCAACATATGTCCTGCGGGAAACACGGAATGGCCCTTGCTTCCCTGCACCCGTTCACCCTTACCTACCGGACGTCGAAACCTGCATGGATTACCCCTTGCATCTCATATTCTGGCGAACAACAAATTTTACCCTTGAAATTATGGCCCGATAAAAGCTGCTGCCCAGTCTATCTCAGTCAAGCCAGGCCTGACCCGCGAAATATTCGGCCTACCATTTTCTTTCTCAACAGCATCGACATACCATATAGTTTTTTAGTCTTTCGCGATTCAGCGAGTACGCCAACCCCTCTCACAATCCCAGCTCGATTGGAGAACTAGATGGCCCCCAGCAGAAAATCCGTCCTTCGTCTCTCTGATTCCGCCCGCGCCATTCTACCGGGCAGCGAAAAGAAGCCGTTCGTGCAACCCAGCGACCAAAAGCTTGCACCGCCGTCAACAAAAATAACCGTCTCCGTCATCGTCAGGCGCAAGAACCCTCTCACCGCCGCCAACCAAACCGGCAAAGCGCGCCTCACTCGCGCCCAGTATCGCCTGCGTAACGGAGCAGACCCCGCCGCCGTCAAACTCGTCCGCAGCTTCGCAAAAGAATTCGGCCTCACCATAGCACCCGACACGCTGGGCCCGGAGCGACGCACCATCAAACTCACCGGCACCGTCGCCGCAATGCAGCGAGCCTTCGGCGTCACCCTCATCCACACAACAATCGAAGGTATGACCTGTCGCATCCGTGAAGGCAGCATAACTCTGCCCCGCGAACTGGTAGGCCCCGTCGAAGCAGTCCTCGGTCTCGACAACCGCCCCCAGGCTCAACCGCACTTTCGCCTTGCCGGCCAAAAAGGCGACCGTGCAGGTAGAGTCGCGCAGGCCGGAGGCTTCGCCCATCCTCATGCCGCCGCTGCGGATACTCAGTACACACCGCCTCAAGTTGCCCAGCTCTACCATTTCCCCGCCAACGCCTCCGCCGCAGGTCAAACCATCGGCATCATCGAACTTGGAGGCGGCTACAGAACTGCCGATATCACTGCCTACTTCAACTCCCTCGGCCAAAAAGCGCCAAAGGTCTCCGCAGTCCTCGTCGACGGTGGCAAGAACGCTCCCACCGACTCCAGCGGCGCCGACGGCGAGGTGATGCTCGACATCGAAGTCGCAGCTTCCGTCGCTCCGGGAGCCAATATCGTCGTTTACTTCACCCCCAACACGGACCAGGGATTTATCGACGCCGTTTCGACGGCGGTCCACGACACAAAGAACAACCCCAGCGTCATCTCCATCAGTTGGGGAGGTCCCGAATCAACCTGGACCACCCAGGCTCTCAACGCACTCGATGCCGCCTGCCAGTCCGCCGCAGCTCTCGGCATCACCATTACTGTCTCCACAGGCGACAACGGCTCAACCGACGGTCTCACCGATGGCCAGAATCACGTCGACTTCCCCGCATCCAGTCCCCACGTTCTGGCTTGCGGCGGAACCACACTTCAAGGCAACGGTTCAACCATCTCTTCCGAGGTGGTATGGAACGATCTATCAAGCAACGAAGGCGCAACCGGCGGTGGCGTCAGCAACTTCTTCCCTCTACCCACCTGGCAGTCAGGCGCAAACGTTCCCAAGCCCACCAACTCAGCCGGGGGTCGAGGAGTGCCCGATGTCGCCGGTAACGCCGACCCCTTAACCGGCTATACCGTCCAGGTCGACGGCCAAAGCCTCGTCATCGGAGGCACCAGCGCCGTCGCTCCTCTATGGGCTGGCCTCATTGCGCTAGCAAACGCCCAGAACGGCAAATCAGCCGGCTTTCTCCAACCTGCCATCTACGCCGCGAAAGCCAAATCAGCCTTCAACGACATCACCTCCGGCACCAACTACTCCGGCACACCAGTAGGTTTCAAAGCCGGCCCCGGCTGGGACGCCTGCACCGGACTAGGCTCCCCCATCGGGACAAAGCTGATCGCTGGGGTCAAGCCAACCAGTCCCTCCAAAACAACGAAAAAGGCTAAAAAGAAATCAGCCAAGAAATCGCCCCCGATGAAGAAAAAATCAGGATAATCGGCCCTTAGAGCCGATTCGGCACCTTCGCCTTCAACCGCTCCATCACCAGCGGAGGAACCAGCGCCGTCACATCGCCGCCAAGCTGAAACACGCCCTTGATCAGCCGTGAACTGACATAGGTGTACTTCTCAGCGGGCATCATAAACAGGGTCTCGAGCTCGGGATCGAGCTTCCTGTTCATCATCGCCATCTGAAACTCATACTCATAGTCGCTGATGGCTCGAATGCCACGCAGAACTGCCTTTGCCCCCTGTTGCCGGGCAAAATCAACCAGGAGTCCATTAAACGTAGTAACCGAAACGTTTCCGAACCCACGGGTAGCCTCGAAGATCATCTCCTCGCGTTCCGGCACCGTAAACAACGGCGTTCCCTTCTCCGAGTTGCGCAAGATCGCGACCACCAGCTCATCGACAATCTTCGAACCACGTGCGATCAGGTCAAGGTGCCCATTGGTAAGCGGATCGAAGGTCCCGGGATAGATAGCTTTAACGGTATGCATGCCATCCAAAAGCATACCTCCTTTCCCGGAACAAGAAATAAATCCGTCCATTCCTGTAGTCTTGCGGGCGGTCGCTTCCGTCTCTCTCTATAGTTGCAGGATTTACCAGAATTCCGTAGATGTCCTCACCCGCCATCACCTCCGACAGCCCTTCCGTGACGCCGCAAGTGTCCGCCTCGCCACTGGACGACATGGCTTCGATCGTCGCGACTTACGAGCAAAAGATCTTTCGCTTCCACCTGGTATCCATCCGGGATCGCGACGTCGCTCAGTCCCTCACCCAGGACACATTCGTCCGTGCCTGGTCTGCCCGCCATACCTTTCGCGGAGATTGTTCCATCTCGACCTGGCTCATGCGCATCGCCCTGAACCTCATTCGCGACCACACCCGCACCGACCGCTTCCGTTTCTGGAAAAGAGTCTCAGAGACTGCAGTCGACGTCTCAGACATCTCGGCCCACATTCCGCACCGCGACAGTTCCCTCGAGTCCCGTCTCATCGCCAGCGAACAGATGACGCTGGTCTGGGAGAGCGTCGCGCAGCTCTCCGAACGCCAGCGAAACGTCTTCCTCCTGCGCTTCCTCGAGGAGATGGAGCTGTCGGAGATCGCCGCAATCACCGGCCTTCCCATCAGCACAGTCAAAACTCATCTCTATCGCGCCCTCGCTACCATTCGAGCCCGACACAACGCCACTCACGAGGAGTCAATATGACACTCCATCTCACCCACGAACAACTCTGCGACCTCATCCTCGCCGACTCTTCACCCTGGCCGGAAAGCGAATCGCCGGAAAGTGATTCCCGGAACACCTCCGATGTCGTACAGGCCCATCTTCGCGCCTGCCCGTTCTGCTCTGCGGAATTGAAGAGCCTGCGCGACTCCATCGCCCATTTTCGCGAAGCCTCGACCTCCTATGCCCGTCAGGGGTTCGCACAGAGCTACGCGCAGCGGTCGTCAATTGCGCCACCGCACAGCTTTCTCACGCAGCCGCTCTATTGGACCGCTGCTGCTGTAGTGTTTGTCGCGGCTTTGTTCCCGCTCAGCATGCACCAGCGACGCTCCTCTGGCTTGCCCGTCACCGCATCTCCCGGCTCGGCCTCCGTCCAGACGATCGAGTCCGACGACGCTCTCCTCGCCGACATCGACCAGAAAGTCTCGGCCGACGTGCCCTCTGCAATGCAACCTCTCGCTGATCCCACCGCCGGCTCGGCCGCCTCAAGCTCCACTGCAGACCAGAGGAAAAACTAATATGCGCTGCAAAACCATACACTCGCTCGTCTTATTCGCGTCTCTCTCAGGTGCATTTCTCATTGCCCAGCAACCGGACGGCGGCCCTCCCACCGGTGCGGGCGGCCCTCGATGGGGCGAAGGGGGGATGCGTTCAGGCCTCCGCATTGGCCCTCCCGGCATCTGGTGGCACAATCCCGACCTCGTCCAGAAGCTCACCCTTACCCCCGATCAGCAGAAGCGCATGGATGACATCATGCAGCAGAGCCGTCTCCAGCTCATCGACCTCAGGGCCAACGTCGAAAAGCAGGAGCTCCTGATTGAGCCGATGCTCGCCGCGAATCCGCCCGATACGACCAAGGTCCTCGCGCAAATCGACCGCACGGCACAGGCCCGCGCAGACCTTGAGAAGGCAATCGGCAAGATGCTTCTCAGCATTCGCACCGTACTCACGCCCGACCAGTGGACCAAGCTTCAGGCGGAAGAACGCGACAACCGCCGATCCCACACACCGCGTGGCGGAATGCGCGACGGCGCCCCGACACCTCCCGGTGGACCGGGAGCAATGTAGTCCATACCTTCAAGGAAACAAAAGCAAGCGCCGGCTGCATCGCAGTCGGCGCTCATCCAAAAGACTAGTGCCTCTTAATTTACTTCTTGCCTCGCACAACTTCCTTCGCCTGGGCGGGACCGTCGGCAGGAACCGGCGGAACATCCGCAGGAGCCGCACCACTAATCCCAAGCTTCTTCCGCAACTCCGCATCCACGCGGGCAAAGACGTCCTTGTTCTCTTTCAAGAAGGCCCGAACATTCTCCCTGCCCTGGCCAATGCGCTCGCCCTGATAGCTGTACCACGCGCCGCTCTTGTCGATGATGTTATGCAGCACCGCGAGATCCAGAATGTCACCCTCGCGTGAGATGCCCTCACCATAAAGAATGTCGAACTCAGCATCGCGGAACGGAGCCGCCACCTTGTTCTTCACAATCTTCACCTTCGTCCGCGAACCCACCACCGAATCCCCATCCTTCACCGCGCCAATCCGGCGAATGTCGATGCGAACCGACGAATAAAACTTCAGCGCCTTACCGCCCGTCGTCGTCTCGGGATTCCCAAACATAACGCCAATCTTCTCGCGAATCTGGTTGATGAAGATCAGGCATGTCCGCGACTTCGAAACCGTTCCCGTCAGCTTCCGCAGCGCCTGGCTCATCAGCCGAGCCTGCAGCCCCATATGCGAATCGCCCATCTCGCCATCGAGCTCCGCCTTCGGCACCAGCGCCGCCACCGAGTCCACCACCAGCACATCAATCGCATTCGACCGCACCAGCGCCTCGACGATCTCCAGTGCCTGCTCGCCATAGTCTGGCTGGCTCACCAGCAGGTTGTCGATATCCACCCCAAGCTTCGCCGCATAAGCAGGATCGAGCGCATGCTCTGCGTCCACAAACGCCGCCAGCCCGCCCGCCTTCTGGGCCTCTGCAATAATTTGCAGAGTAATCGTCGTCTTACCCGACGACTCCGGCCCAAAGATCTCGATAACCCGCCCACGAGGAACCCCACCCACGCCCAGCGCCGCATCGAACGAGATAGATCCCGTAGAAATGACCGAAATCGGCACGACATCCTTCGAGCCGAGCCGCATAATCGAACCCTTGCCAAACTGCTTTTC
This sequence comes from uncultured Acidobacteriaceae bacterium, assembly GCA_963746625.1. GTDB lineage: Bacteria > Acidobacteriota > Terriglobia > Terriglobales > Acidobacteriaceae > Edaphobacter. Next base: position 214,431 of record CAVVBT010000007.1, on the reverse strand, counting down.
CAGCCCGGAAAGAGCCAGCTCTATCGCTTTACTACGGTCATCTGCCACTTTGTATCTCTCCTAAAATGGGTAAAAACGGCGGTTTACACTTCATTGCGGATTCTAGCATCCAAAACGGGAAAAGCAAAGAAAAAGCGAATACAACTAACTACCTGCGCAACAAATCCACAGGCTCATTCACATCCTCAATCCTGAAATATGCCGCCAGCGAAGGATGCTTCTTCGCCACTGCCCGGTACATCTCCCACGCAACTCGTCGGTAACTGAAGTGACCAGCCACCCCGGACCGCAGTTCGGCGATATATAAGCGCCTCCGCAAAGTCCATCTTGAACATCCCCCGGCAGCGCGTGGCCAGCGGCAGACAGTACTGCGCCGACTGGGCAGCCTCAGGCACCCCACAGTCGCGAAGCTCATGATAGGCAGCATAAGCAGCCCGAATAGCCGCCGAATAAGCGCCATCAAGCTTCGCCTCAGCAAGCGAGGGCTGCCCCGGACAAACCGGCTCCTCATACCCATGCACATCCGTATAAGGCTGCAGCAACTGCACACACCGCCGATGCCGGTGCATATCGCGAAACCCGCCAATATCCATCAGAATATCGAACCGAAGACTATGCCCCGCGCTGAAGGCCCGCAAAAGCTCATCATGCCGGCCCCGATGCTTCGCTCCCAATCCAATCAACTCCGACCGTCGCGCCTCGCTCAGTGCCGCCACCTGATTACGCAACTGCCTGTAAGAGTAGTGACAGTTCGGATAAAGCAACGACGTAGCAAGCTCCACCTCAAGCGGCTCGGCATCATCCAAAAGATTCACAACCGGCGAATCCTCGATTGCCTGCCCGCTCATCAGTTCAGCAGCAGCCAAGGTGAGTTCGCACCGGCTCTGCCGCAGATAATCGTTCGGCACCGCATATTTCACCAGCGTAGGAGCCGTCTTCACAGGCCGAAGCAGGCTCTCAACCAGCCGAGAGCCACAAACCTCATCCACCGACCCAATCTCATCGCACAACACCTTCGCCGCACTGTGCTGTACATTCCAAGCCGGCTCAGTCGCCGCAACCCGCAGCTTCTCCCCAAGTTGCCGAACCTCCGCAAACGGACTCGTCAGCAGCCGCGACACCTGCGTCTCCAGCGTCCGCGCATTCACAATCTGACCAAGCGAAGTATTCGTCGCCAACGGCAGCAGATACCGCGCCACATCAAACGCCCGAGCCTTCAAAGTCCGCTCATACGCGTCAGCCTTCATCTCCTCCGGCCGCGGAATCGCCGCCTTCAAAGCCTCCAGCATTCCCGCGCCGATTTGGTCGTACGCAGTAAACAGATCCTTCACCGCAGCCGTAAACGTCGGCGTCTTTTCATCCAGATCAGGCGTGTACCAACCCGAAGTCCGGAAGTTTTGGTACCGAGTCGACCGCTCCTGCCCGTCCCACCGCTGCTCATCCACCAGCTCAATCGCCGCCAGTAAACTCAGTCGCTCAATCGCAAAGGGAATATGCGCAAGGTCCGCAATCGAGCGATGCCCATACTGAAAATAAAACGTATTCAAAAACTGCTCAGCCCTCTGCGCGCTGATCTCCGCAAGCGACTCCTTCATTGTCAGCGACGAGCGCGAATATTTCGCCATCGCATAGGCCAGCACCTCGGGGTCTGCTCCGTGAATCGCATAAACGTCGGTCTCTGTCGGTTTCTTTTCGTGCTCGGACATGGAACTTCAGCATACGTTATGCCCTTGAGGATGTTTCGCCCCGGAAGTCCGTATAATTTCGGTGCATCGTTATTATTGGAGGTTCATGAGCATAGCAGCAGGTCGTATCGCATTGATTACCGGAGCTTCTCAGGGCATCGGGCGCGCATGTGCCCTCGAACTCGCCCGATCCGGAGCCTCCGTCGCCCTCGCCGCACGCAATCTGGATAAGCTCGCCGGAGTAGCCGCTGAGATTACCGCCGCCGGTGGAACCGCCCATCCTTTTGCCCTCGACGTCTCCAGCGAAGACTCCATCAAAGACTGCGCCAAAGCCGTCCTCGCCCACTTCGGCGGAGTCCACATCCTCGTCAACAACGCCGGAATCACCCGCGACATCCTGGCCATGCGCATGAAGCGCAAGGACTGGGACGACGTCCTCACGACAAACCTCACCGGCGCATTTCTGCTGACCCAGGCCCTCATGTCCCAGATGGTGAAGAACCGGTGGGGACGCATCATCAACATCACCTCCGTCGTCGGCGAGACGGGTCAGGCCGGACAAGCCAACTATGCCGCCTCAAAGGCCGGCCTCATCGGCCTCACCAAGTCCCTCGCCCGCGAGCTGGCCAGCCGCTCGATCACCGTAAACGCCGTCGCTCCCGGATACATCGAAACCGCGATGACCGCCGTCCTTACCGACGATCAAAAAAACGCCATGACCCAGCACATCCCTCTCGGCCGGGTCGGAACCGACAGCGAGATCGCCCACGCCGTAACCTTCCTCGCGTCCGAAGAAGCCGCGTACATCACCGGCCATACGCTCGACGTCAACGGCGGAATGCACATGGCATAACCCACTATGAAGTCTCTGTCGAAGCTGCGAAGGTCGCTGGCGCAGCGCGGCCTCACTGGAACCCTCCGCGCGGCCCTGCATCGGAACCAGCAACCCGCCGAGGAGCCATCCAAGTCCCAGGTACAACCCCAGCCACAACCCCAGCCACATCCATTTGACCAACGCTATGGCGTAGACACCAGCGGGCTCATCGGCGGCGGAGAGCTGCGCTCAGGCCACCAGCACGATATCTTCAATACCGCGTACTACGGAATGGCCCCGTCCCGCTTTCGCCCCGTAATGGACCGATGGCTATCCGATGACACCCACCCCGCAATCGCCAACTACAGCTTTATCGACCTCGGATGCGGCAAGGGCCGGGCCGTTCTGATGGCATCGGAGTACGGTTTTCGCCAGGTGATAGGCGTAGAACTGCACCGCAGCCTGGCAAAGACGGCCGAAAAAAACCTGGTTCAATGGGCAGCCAGCGGGACGGGCTGCCTGTCCGATCCGCATCCTATGTCAGGACGCCGCCGACTTTGCGTTTCCCGAAGGCGCCTGTCTCCTCTACCTGTTTCATCCCTTCACGGCCCCAGTGCTCACCCGGGTCATCCAGCGCATCGAAGCCGATTTCGCCAGTCACCCCAGACCATTGGACGTCATCTACTTCAACCCCGAGGCCGGCGAACTTCTGGAGAATCACGGAGGCTTTCAACGCCTCTGGACCGGCACTATCGACATGTCCGAGGAGGATGCGGCCGTAGATTGGGTCGCTTCGCCCGACGACCTCTGCAGCATCTATCGATGGGTCGGACGTACCTCATAGATTGGTTACTTTCGAGTTAGTAATTCCTCTCGTAATGTAAGGGGTGGTTCCGGATGGGGGAGGGGGTTCAAGTAAGAGTTCAGGTTTCCGGCCGTAACTGGCTAAGGATGAACCTGCGCTGGTACACCGTTCAAACCACCCTCAAGATAGTGATTGACCAAGTCGTTCCGGGTGTTTACTTTGTGGCTAATGGCTGACATGCAAACAATCCCCGTTGATGTGGCAAACGACCCCGTCGCTCTCTCGATCTCGATGAATATCGGCACAACCATCCGCGGCTATCGGCTCCAGAAGGGCATGTCTCAGGGCGACATCGAGAAGCGAACTGGCCTCTTGCGATGTTACCTTTCGCGCGTTGAGAACGGTCATACCGTCCCCTCGCTCGAAACGCTCCAGAAGATCGCCCGCGCGCTCGATCTTCAACTCTCAGAGTTCTTCGCCGAAGAGACCATCGGCAAAGAGATGTCCGGACTCAACCTCGGCGAGGAAGAGATACGCTTCCTGACCCAGGTCCAGCGCTACTCGGCGCACCTGTCCGACAGCGACCGGCGCCTTCTCCTTGCAATGGTCAGAAAGTTCGCTCAGACGACTCTTACCTAGGCCAACATCTCGCGGTTGTGCGAAAGCCCCGGCGTCAGCGGGGCTTTCTGCCTTTGCAAACCAGATACGAATAGAAGCGCTTATCGGAGCTTCGTAATAAAGTACGCGAAGAGAAACAACAGGAACGCCGCCGCAGAAAAAGTCAGCTTCTGCCGCTGAAGATAGCGCGTCCTGCCCGAGGTCATCCGCGGCACCAACGGAACCCCCAGAGCCAATCCGCTCAGAAACCCACCGATATGAGCATGATTATCGATCCGCACGATGCTCGTGAGGTTAGCGCCAAGTCCGATGATCAGATTCAGCACAGCAAACTGAATCACAGAGCGCCGAAGGCGATTCAACTCAAACGCCGGAATCGGCAGCCTCTTGTTCGAAAGAAGGACGATGAGAATGCCAGCGATACCGAACACCGCACCGGACGCGCCTGCGCCTACCGAAACAAAGTCGCGCGGAGGCAATACACTCGCAAGAAGGCTCAACAGGTTCCCGGCTATTCCGGTGATCAGATAAACCGCGATCAGTCCAAGCGGCCCCAGCAGTGGCTCTCCCAGCAATCCGAGATTCCATAGGCACCACATATTGGTAGCAATGTGCAGCAGTCCAACATGAACGAACGTCGCGGTCAGCAGGCGCCACCACTGATGCCCTCCCAGGATGAACGCACCATTAGTTGCCCCATAGTGGATCAACTGCGCGGTCGTAGGATCTTTGGCCGAGACACCATGAAAAACCATCCAGCCAAAAACCGCGATGTTGACAGCCAGCAGAGTATAGGTCCCCGGCGTAGCGAGGATATTCCACCCACGCGCGCGCGAATTAGGCCTCGAGACCTCGCGTTCGTAGTCCGGCATTGGCGCGGCAGCAGGGCGAGGAGGGAGAAGTTCACCGTCAGTTTGCGGGGAGGATGTCATGAGAGGGCTTCTTCTACGCTATCGTGGTGCGGGGAGGATGACAACTAATAGAAACATGGAACCCACAGAAACAGCACACCCCTGCTTGCTTTTCCCAACTCCCGATTCCATTATTTTTAAGCGGCGTTCTTAGTGAAGCGCTCCCGAAGGTCGGCAGGAATACGCTCCTGCACAATTCCGCCAAGGAAGCCCGGCAGCGGCGTGGCAATCGCGACCAGTACCCAAAGAAGCGTCGAGAAGATAAGTCCCGTCACAGCCACCGCTTCAAGCGATATCGCAATGCCGTGTGTCTGACTGAAACGCAGATGCATCGTAAAAATGTGAGTAATCAACTCAACCCGGTGGATCACCACCGCGGCCAGCAGAAACGCTGCAATCGAAAGCGTACTCACGCTGATAAGCAGCACGTCAATCGTGCGGGCGATATGTTGGCGCCGCCGGCAGTGGCCGCAGTCGGTCAAATGCTGCTCGTAGTCCGTGCGCATGGCAGGAGAGAGCCCGGAGATGTCGTATCGCCAGCCCGAGAGAATATTCCCCACTACCTGATCGATACAGGCGGTATGGGCTCTTCGACTTGCAGAAAAGACTAAAGCTGTTTTTTTCATCACCTTATAACCTATTCTACCTTCTTTGACGCCCGAAAAGAACAGAAGGATTCACATATCCGTAACCAACGCAGGTACAGGACTTGGAAATCTTTTCCCGGTCAGCGCAACCGCCGCAAACACGTGAGTTACAGGGTAATGGGATCAAGGGGCATCACCTGATGAGCCAGTAGAAGCCTGTTTCCGAGCAGCGATGGATGGTTGCCCAGAGCCTGTTCGGCAGCGAGTCGCGCAAGCTCAGGCGCATTATTCGACTCCGAAAGATGCCCCAGCACAATCCATGTCGCCCCGCCGTCGTAGTCCTTCTCCAGAAACTCCGCCGTAGCATGATTCGACAGATGCCCCACCCGCGACAGCACCCGCTGCTTCACGCTCCATGGATAAGGCCCATCCCGCAGCATCTCCAGGTCGTGGTTCGACTCCAGCAGCAGCACGTCCACCCGCTTAAGTGCTGCCTTCACATTCGGAGGCATATACCCGAGGTCCGTGGCCAGCGCCATCCGCACGCCCTCCGCCTCGAACACAAACCCGCACGGATCAGCCGCGTCATGCGGAATCGTGAACGGCGTAATGTCGATGTCGCCAATCGAAAATTGCGTGCCCGAGTGGAAGTACTCAACCGCCGGAAGCCGCGTAGGATCGGGCTTCTTCGCAGCCTCAGTCTCTGATCCCGAACCACACAGCTCCTCGTCGTCCGGATCCACAGCCAGTCCCGGCAAGCATTCCTCGCCCGAGCAATTCACCACCGGCCTCTCGACATGCAAACCCGCAACTGCGGCAGCACGAGCCTCTTTTTCCCGCTGCACCTGATCCAGCCACTTCGCATAAGTCATCGTCGTGCGCGGCGTCAGCATCCGTACCCACGCCCGATGCGTAGGCTCAGTAAAAAACACCGGAATATTCAACCGCCGAGCCATTACCGACAGCCCGGCCACATGGTCCTGATGCTCATGCGTAATCAGAATCGCATCCAGCTCAGCCGGATCTTCGCCCGCCACCGCCATGCGCTTTAACAGCTCGCGGCAGGACAACCCCGCATCCACCAGCACCCGAGTCCTTGAAGATGAGATGACCGTGCTGTTGCCTTTGGACCCGGAGGCGAGCACTGTCATGCGCATCATTCGCTAAGAATACGCCGATTAGTTGTGGGTTTCCGGGCAGGGTAACGACTTTGGTTCCACCTACGGCCGGTACGGCCGCACCGCAGAAATATCCGACAGCAGCACCGAGCATCCGGCGCTCCCCTGCGCCACCAGCTCTCCCTCCGGCCCCGGCGCAACCTTCAGGTAAAACACATCCGGCGTCTCCCCATCATCGAAGACGAAGAGAATCTGGGCCAGATGACGATCGCCATCGTTCGTCTCAACTTCAACAACCTGGTCAACGCTCGATTTGAGCAACGTCAGTTCAGCTTCCGTCATGCAGACTCCGTCAATCACGGCTATCTCTTCTCAGCCGACCAGGCCCCGGCAGGTTTGCAGTCCCCCGCCGAAATCCCATCCTTCACCTGGCTCCCGTTCAGGATACCGGAGCGCGTGCAACTGCCGGAAATCATCATGACTTTGTCCCCCATAATGGCAAACTTCGCCGTGATCCCTGAGGCCGACGTATAGTCCGGGAGCTGCCCCTCGTCAGCCGGCTGCACCGTAAACGTCTCGGAAGATCCATTGGCATAGCGAACCACCCATTGCTTACCCAGGCTCGCCATATAAGCCTCGCCTTTTGCTTTATCGGCGGTTCGCTCGTTCGTATGCTTCTCCGCCCACTCCGCTTCGGTCAAATCGACCACAACGTAAGTGCCCGTCTGAAAGGCGCCTTGATGGACATGCAAAAAACATCCATCCTCCTTATCGCCGATCGCGCGATGGCCTTCCAGCATCATCTGAATCTGGGTATCCGACGTGACCTTGTAAGACTTCAACGTACAAACGCCGTCAACCGTCAAAGTAGTCCCGCTAAGGTGAAAACCAGGCAAGTTGACCGTTGTGACCTCATGATTCGGAATCGTCGACGGCTTCGCGCCTCCAGCATGCAGATCCGGCTTAGGCAACGCCTTTTGGCCATTCTGCGCCTGCGCAAACACCGACACCACGCACAGAACCGAAATCCCCACAGTAAAAGCTCTCATCGTCGTAAGTCTCCCGATCGGATATCGAGCGAGGACCGACTTAGGAACAAAACTCCAATGAGAGTCCAGCCACCATCATTTCGGAGGATTCCGCAGCGGCGCCAGAAAGTTCACCGTCGACCGCATCACCACCTCGTTGTTCTGATTGAAAGCCAGCGACCGTGTCCGAACCACGCCAAACTCCTTTCGCGAGTTCGACTGCCGCACCCCGACCACCTCAATCTCCGAGCGGATCGAGTCGCCCGGCCGCACCGGCAGCGTCCAGCGCATCTCCTCCACGCCCGCGCCGATCATCCCGCCGGCCACCGTAATCGACTGCACGCGAAGCCGCATCACAATCGCCGCCGTCAACCAGCCCGACGCCGCCAGTCCCTTGAAAAACGAGTTCTCTCCGGCAGCCTCATCCAGATGAAATGGCTGCGGGTCATACTTCTGGCCAAACTCTTTGATCTCCTCAGCGGTCACCTTCGCTTGGCCGAGAGAATGAAACTTCTGGCCTACATAAAAATCTTCAAAGTAAAGCTCCTCTGGCATCGTCTCTCCTATCCCATTCCATCCTACTCAACTCGGCGTCCTCTGCACTCACTTTGCCGGATAAGTGTAAAACCCTTTGCCCGACTTCCGTCCAAGCCATCCCGCATCCACCATACGCACCAGCAACGGACAAGGGTTGTACTTCGGATTACCCAGCCCCTCCGCCAGCACCCGCATAATGTCAGCGCAAACATCCAGTCCAATAAAATCCGCCAGTGTCAACGGCCCCATTGGGTGAGCCATCCCCAGCACAAACACCTGGTCCACAGCCTCAGCTGTCGCCACGCCCTCCATCACCGAGTAAATCGCCTCATTAATCAGCGGCATCAGCACACGATTCGAGATGAATCCCGCCGCATCGTTCACCTCAACCGGAGTCTTCCCCAGCTTCTCAGCAAGCCGATGCACCGCATCAAACGTCGCCTGCGAAGTCTGCAACCCCCGAATCACCTCCACCAGCTTCATCACCGGCACAGGATTAAAGAAGTGCATCCCGATCACCTTCTCCGGCCGCTTCGTCACAGCCGCGATCTTCGTAATCGAAATCGAACTCGTATTCGTCGCAAGAATCGCATCGCCAGGCATAACCCGATCAAGATCCCTGAAGATCCCCGTCTTAACCTCAAACCGCTCCGTAGCCGCCTCAATAGCAAGCGACGCCCCGGCAAGATCATCCAGCTTCGTCGTAAGCAAAATCCGCGAGCGAGCCTCGTCAGCCTGCTCCTGCGTCAACTTCTCCTTAGCCACTTCACGCGCAAAATTCGTGCGGATCGTATCGAGCCCGCGATACAACGCCGTCTGGTCCACGTCATAAAGCAGCACAGGAAACCCCGACCGCGCACACACATGCGCAATGCCGTTGCCCATAGTCCCGGCGCCCAAAACTGCAATCGTTTTCGCTTCGCTCATAAGGCTGTTTCAGACAACTTTCCGAGTGTAGCAGTTTGCACCGCAAGGACCGCCCAGAGCAAATTTCGGAATATAGCTTGTTTTGAAAGAGCGCGGCTTCAAACCCTGTCCTAAACGCAGCCGAATAGACTGAGCGGTTTCCTTCATTTACATATCGCGGCTCGCTTCGATCGTCTGCAGGAGCCTCCAACTCACACCTCCGTCAATAGAAAGGACAGATCGCCAAAAGAACCGATTGTGGGAAATGTCGGAGAAGATCCATCGCTCGCAGTGCCCGTTAAAGAACCGTTCCTGCACGATGTCCGAACCGACCGCGAAGGCCAACATATTGATGGTGACCCCGTTAACCGGACCATGAAAGGTGAACCGCCAAAGTTTCAGCCCGGGATCGTATACACGTACGCAGAGGCCGCATTCATGGCTGGTCACTCCCTTCATGCCGCCGAGTAGCGCGCGTGGGGGCACCTGCCACACATCGATCACTGCCCGACCTTCCAACGCGTAACCGAATGTCCACTCACCTTCCTCTCGACGTTCCGGACCATCGAGGGGCAAGTATGTAATCAATGTGCGCCAGCGTCCACTCAGGCGACCGTATAGATCCATCTCCTTTGTCAGGCCGGCACCGGTCCATCGGCAAGAAGGGAGCTAATCAATTGGGAAGTCATAACGTAGGCCCACCCGCAAATCGGCGGTTGCGGATTCCCTGCGCGATGCAATCTACCAGGTGTTTGGAATATTCTGCGTGGGGATCTCTTTCCGGATCGTAGATGGTGAAGTCGGCTCCGACGATTCGCCCAGAGTTGCATAACTCGCCTATCAGAAGACCCAATTGTTGGCAGTCAAGGCCCGGGACTCCTGGGGAATCGACGGCCGGCATGATGGTTTGATCGAGCACATCAAAATCGACGTGCAACCACACTCTGCTCAAGGCCCTCGACTCGAGCCTTGTCAGCACCTCGCGCACCGTACTGTCTATTCCTTTCGCCAGCACACCTTGAATGTTGAGACGCGTAATGCCGGTGTGGACGACATCGCCGTAAAACTTGCTGAAATCAGGCTTCTCAGCTTCGCGCTCGCCCACCTGGACAACATCAGCATCTTCAACGAGCGGTCGCCCGATCCCGGGCCAATGAGTGAGCAATAGTTCACCTCGACCACTTGCCAGAGCGAGGTCCATTCCGGCAGCCGAACCAAGCCGACTGGCCGTGTTGTAATTGCCGGGATGGAAGAAGTCGCTGTGACCATCGATGTGCACCAAACCGCGGCCTCCAGCGAGTCGCGCCCCATACAAGCAACCAAGCAGAATGCTGCAATCGCCACCGATCACAAGCGGAAACTGTTCTGACTGCAGCACCTCGCGGACCTTTTCACCCAATTCGAGCGAGAAGGCGCGGATCGACAACCCGTTGCGAATTGCAGTGCCAAACTGGGCCTCAAGTTCGTACGCGGGACGCTTGAGAGACACGACATCTGTTGCGCCAACAGCATCCGCCAGCCCGGCGTCCATCAACACCTGCGGAGCGCGCCATGCCCCAGGCTGACCGCCGTTTTCGGTTGGGCGCAAGCCGAGATTGCTTGGAGCGAGTATGAGACCGATGGCGCCGCGGAGGGGGCGAGTCTCGTCCTCAAGGGAACCCGAGATTGCCGCGAAGCTCGCCATCTTTGTGAACTCCCTCCGGTTCAGATTCACTGCACAATCCTCTTTATATAACCTATAATAGGTATTTCACCGGTTATAACATGAGTCAACCGATAAAGCGAACTTTACAGGTTACGGTCGAATCGCACATCTTTTCGGCCCGGGATTTCATCGGCGGCGACCCAGCCCTCGATTTCGTGAACACCGTGACCGGCCGCGATCAATCGCCGCGTGACTGGCTCGACAGCTACGCACGTTTAATAGATTGGGCAGCCATGGCAGGGCTCTTCCCGCGAGATGTTCTACAGCTGCTCGCCAAAGAAGCCAGGAGAAAACCCGCCGAAGCGATGCGAGCACTCGTGCGCGCAAAGATTCAGCGCGAACAGCTGTTCGCACTGTTGACGAACACCATCCGCGGCGAGGCACCATCGGACGATGCATTAGTGTTGCTTCGTAAGCACTGGCTCGCGGGGGTCAACTCGATTGAATTGCGCTTTGTAGGCGGCCGTATCGTAAAACAGTTCCGTGGCAAAATCGATTTCGATTCGATCGCGAGAATGATCGCCTATCGCGTTGTCGAAGACGTTCTCACATCGCCAATGGACCGGCTCCGCATGTGCCAGGGAACAAATTGTTCGTGGCTGTTTATCGATAGCTCCAAGGCTGGTCGCCGACGTTGGTGCGATATGGCAGTCTGCGGGAACGCCGCTAAGTCACGCCGGTTCTACAAACGCTCAGGCGGTGATCTTGGTGCGCCTTCTAGTTAGGCTTTTCAACGAAATTGTTGGCTATTATTAGCGACTACGTCCATTCCGCCTGGCCGTAAAACCGGCTACACGGACAATGCCCGCAAGATCGGGTTTCGGAAACTTGCGCCGCAGCAACGTCTAGCGAGCAGACACAGGAGCAAGGTCCGGCAAAACCGCCACCAGCAAAACCGTGATGTTGTCATTCCCGCCATTGCGATTCGCCGCAGTAATCAGAGCCTCACAAGCCGCTGTCAGCCCACGCTTCGTCGGAGGCCTCGGAATATCCGCCAGAATCTCTGATATATCCGCATCACCGACCTCATGAATAAGCCCATCCGACGCAAGCAGGTAAATATCATTAGGCTGCGGACGATGACTTTGAATCTCCGCCTCCACCGTAGCCTGCGAACCAATCGCACGCGTAATCAAATTCCGCATCGGCGACCGCGCCGCCTGCGCTGCAGTAATCTGCCCGGCCCGAAGCTGCTCCTCCACCAGCGAGTGGTCATGCGTAAGCTGCTCCAGTGCACCGCGGCGCAGGCGATAACATCGGCTATCCCCAACATGCCCAAGCCAAAGCGTCGGCGGATCGGTCACACGCGAGTTGGTATGGTCCGTCGCAGTGCGGCGTTTCCCGTGGCTCCCATTCGTTCCATTCAGAATCGGCGCATGCAGCAGAGCCACCAGCGTAGTGCCCATCCCCGAATACCGTGCCGACTGACGCGATTGCTGATAAACCGCCTGGTTCGCAGCCTGGATCGCCGCATTCAGGCGAGCCTGCGGCTTCATCGGCGCAGCTCCCGGCTCCGGCGCAAGATGCGCAAGAAACGCATCGGCAGCAAGGTTGCTGGCGATCTCACCCGCAGCGGCCCCGCCCATCCCATCACAAACAACATAAGCGCCGGCCTCAGGAGACGCCGCACAGGCATCTTCATTCCCTTGGCGGACGCGCCCGCGGTGGGTGAGCATCGCGTAGATAAGATGGTTCGCAGACATTACTGGGTCGTTCAAAAGCCCGAAGAAAACAATACACGGTCACGCCTCAGAGACCAAGGGTACGTTAGTGTTAGGGTCGGGAGAATGGTCGGAATGAACCGGATCGTACTGGGCAACAACTTAAGTATATTGCAATCGATGAAAACCGGGTCCGTCGAACTCATCTACGTCGACCCGCCCTTCAACACCGGCAAACGGCAGAGCCGAAAGCAGATCAAGACCGTCCGCGACGAGGCCGGCGACCGCACAGGCTTCGGCGGCAGGCGCTACCGCACCCACGTCATCGCCGACCACCCCGCCGCATCCGGCTACGGAGACACCTTCGAAGATTTTCTCGGCTTCCTCCGTCCTCGCATGATCGAGGCCCACCGCATCCTCGCCCCCACTGGTTCGCTCTTCTTCCACATCGACTACCGCGAAGTCCACTACTGCAAAGTCATGCTCGACGAAATCTTCGGACGCGACTGTTTCCAGAACGAAATCATCTGGGCCTACGACTACGGAGCCCGCGCCACCAAACGCTGGCCCGCCAAACACGACAACATCCTCTGGTACACAAAAAATCCCGCCCGCTACACCTTCAACCTTGAAGCCACCGACCGCATTCCCTACATGGCTCCCGGCCTCGTCGGCCCCGAAAAAGCCGCACGCGGAAAAACCCCAACAGATGTCTGGTGGCACACCATCGTCTCCCCCACCGGCAAAGAAAAAACCGGCTACGCCACGCAAAAGCCGTTAGGAATCCTCGAGCGCATAGTCCGCGTCCACTCCAACCCAGGCGAAACCGTAATGGACTTCTTCGCCGGAAGCGGCACCACAGGCGAGGCCGCCGCAAAACACGGACGCAGCTTCATCATGATCGACGAGAGCGAAGCCGCACTCCGCATCATGGAAAAACGCCTGAAACCCTACAGCCCCCGAAGAGAAGAAACGCCTTCAGTCCAGGAACTGTGAGATCACTCCCATACATTGTCATCCTGAGCGGAGGCGGCGTCTTTGCCGCCGTAGTCGAAGGACCTGCGGTTGCTCTAGTAGCTGCGTCCAAACTTGCTACTGCGGCAACAAGAGACTTTATCAACAACCACCACCTAAGGAAACAACTCACCCTCCCCGATACCAAACCCGCCCATCCTCCACCCGCGCAAAATCCGTCATCATTTGCGTCTACGACGTGCGCCCCCACGCCTGCGCATCTATCTTCCACTCCTGGCCATGCTTTGAAAATGTATATGCGAGGGTGCCAGTCCGAACGACGTTTTGACCCTTAATCGTTACCGTGAGAGTCCCCGCTATGACAGCGTAGGCATAGGAGCCCTCCACGTTCCAGAACCCCATCTCGTATGACAGATGTTCGTAAGAAACCCCAAGGTTCTGACGCCACTTCTCCACGTCAGCAAGCCAATTGGCCGCAGCATTCGGGTTCAACCAGCGATAGGGTGCAATGCCATCAATGATGATCGCGGTGTCCCCAAAAACACCAGAGAAAAGCTCTGTATTCTGGCTGTTGAAACCATTGATGTGATCCTCGATAAGCGCCAGAATTTCATTCGGTGGTTTGCTGGTCACGGTCATCCTCCGGTCATCTAGCACGTCAGATCATCTGCAACCATGCGCATCATCGCAGCGCCAGCCCACTGGCAAATCTGATAGTTCGTAGCGGAACAAGTGCTAAGTACGCTCAAAACAACTCCCCCTCCCCCGGATACCAAACCCTGTCCACCCTCCACCCGCGCAAACTCTGTCATCGCCCGCACCCGCCGCGAACTCGCCCCATCCGCCTCGACAAAAATATCCTCCACCACCCCACCCCGAGCCATCACCGCATCCGCAATCAGCGACCGGTGGCACCGCCACGGAACCGCCTCCGCACACATCACCACCGCCGAATCAAAATCCGCCAACGCCATCAACCACCCAATCTCCTGAGCAAAGTGATCGGTCTGCATATAGTCCGCATACCCCCGAAACCCATCCACCCGCCAACCCGTATTCACGCTGTCCTTCCGAGCCTCCCGCCGCCCACCCAACCCCTCCCGCCAGATCCCACGAATCCCCACCTCCCGCAAAGAGGCAAACAACCGGTCCTGCCCAAACTGAGGATGCCGCCGCGACCCCGGAAACCGCCGCACATCCACCAGGGTCGTAACGCCATTCTCCCGAAGCGCCCTAAGAAAAGCCTCGATCGTCAGCGTCGAGTGTCCGATCGTCATCATTTCCACAGCTCCCTAAAAAATAAAGATCAAAAAAGTGGCATAAATTCAGACTCCAAAACCCACCACGCAAAACACCACAACTCACCATCAAATCACCACAACTTCACCACAAAAAACCATCACAAAAACACCACTTTTCGCAAAACCCCCTGCAAAAACGCCCCTCCACCACAAACCAAAAAAATGCAAAAAAACAGGACCCGGCAAAAAGCCAGGCCCTGTTTTTCCATCCGTTCTTATCCGCGAAATCCGTGGTCGATTACACGCCAGCGTGAATAACCTCTTCCCGGATAACCTCATCCATCACCTTCTCCCGGGGAGTCTTAGGCAAAGCAACCGCCAGCACATCTTCAATCCGCGAAGCGTAGTGGAGCGTCACGCCCTCAATCTGATCCGGCGTTAAGTCCTCTTCCACCTGCTGTTTGCAATCCGTCGGCATAATCACATCACGAACGCCGACCCGCTTCGCCGCCAGGAACTTCTCCTTGATTCCGCCAACCGGCAACACGTTGCCGCTCAGCGTAATCTCGCCCGTCATCGCAGTCAGCGGATGCACTGGAATATTCGTCAACAAGCTCACCAGTGCAGTCGCCATCGTCACGCCAGCCGAAGGCCCATCCTTCGGAATCGCCCCTGCAGGCACATGAATATGCAGATCCGACTCCTTCAAAAAGTCCTCATCGATCCCTAAAGACGCGGCATTCGAGCGCACCCACGTCAACGCAGCCTGCATGCTCTCCTTCATCACATCGCCAATCTGGCCCGTGATCGTGAAGCCGCCCTTGCCCTTCATCCGGTTCGCTTCGATGAACAAAACATCGCCGCCCGCCGGTGTCCACGCAAGTCCAACCGCAACGCCCGCACGCTTGGTCCGCTCAGCAATCTCCGTATCCACGCGCACTTTAATGCCGCCAAGGAACTCGTGCACAATCTCCGGAGTAATCACAATCTTCTCCGTCGCACCCTCCGCAATCTTGCGCGCAACCTTCCTGCACACAGTGCCGATCTGCTGTTCCAATTTACGAACACCAGCCTCACGCGTGTAGTGCCGCGCAATCAGATGAACGCTCTCCGTCGGAAATTCAATCTGCTCCTCGGTAATCCCGTTCTCCTTGATCTGCCGCGGAATAAGGTATTTGATGGCGATATTCACCTTCTCCTCTTCCGTATAACCGGTCAGCTCAATAATCTCCATCCGATCAAGCAGCGGCCCCGGAATCGTGTCCAGCTGATTCGCCGTGCAGATAAACAGCACCTTGCTCAAATCGAAAGGCTGATCCAGATAGTTATCGCGGAACGTATTGTTCTGCTCCGGATCAAGCGTCTCAAGCAGCGCACTCGCCGGATCACCACGAAAGTCGCGGCCCAGCTTATCAATCTCATCCAGCATGAACACCGGGTCCTTCACTTCAACCCTCTTCAAATGCTGAATAATCTGCCCAGGCAGCGCGCCAATATAAGTCCGCCGATGCCCGCGAATCTCCGCCTCATCATGCATACCGCCCAGCGAGATCCTCGAGAACTTCCGCCCCAGAGCCTTGGCAATCGACCGCCCCAGCGAAGTCTTACCCACGCCCGGAGGCCCAACAAAGCAAAGAATCGGCCCCTTCATATCCGGCTTCAACCGCCGCACAGAAAGATAGTCCAGAATGCGATCCTTCACCTTCTTCAAGCCATAGTGATCCTCATCGAGGATCGCCTTCGCCTTCAGAATGTCGACCTCACCCGAAGAAGTCTTCGACCACGGCAGCACCGCCAGCCACTCCACATAGTTCCGTGTCAGCGAGTAGTCCGCCGCCGCAGGATTCATCCGGCTCAGACGCCCAAGCTCCTTCAGCGCGTCCTTCTTCACTTCCTCCGGCATCCCCGCCGTCTCAATCTTCTCCTTCAGATCCGCAATATCTTTCTGGGTATCGTCCTGATCGCCCAGCTCCTTCTGAATCGCCTTCAACTGCTCGCGCAGGTAATAGTCCCGCTGCGAAGACTGCACCGAATCCTGCACCTCAGTCTGGATCTTGTTGCGCAGTTGCTGCACCTCAAGCTCCTTCGCCAGGTGCTTGTTGATCCGCTCCAGCCGAGCCGCAACACCAGGCGTCTCCAGCAACTCCTGCTTGTCCGTCGTCGTCAGGAACGGCAGCGACGAAGCAATAAAGTCCGCCAGCCGGCCGGGCTCTTCAATGTTGATGGCAATCGTCTGCAGATCATCGCTCAGCGTAGGCGAAGAGGTCACAATCTGCTGGAACTGGCTCACCACATTTCGCTGCAGCGCTTCCATCTCCGGCGATTTCTCCGGCTCCACGTCGCCAATTGACTCGAACTCCGCCGTCATAAACGGAGTCAGCTGGGCAAACTCGCCCAGATGCACCCGCTCATTCCCCTCGGTAAACACAAAGAGGCTCTGATTCGGCATCTTGACGACCTTATGCACCGTCGCACGGGTACCGATCGCATACAAATCCGCCGATTGGGGCGAATCCTGCCGCGCATCCCGTTGTGCCACCACCAGAATCGTCTTCTCTTCACCCAGCGACTGAATCAGCTGGATCGAGCTATCACGCCCGACCGTCAGAGGCAGCACCGCATGAGGAAACAGTACGGTATCCCGCACAGGCAATACAGGAACAGGCCTCTTTCCCGTCGCCTCGGTACCTGATCCCTCCCCGCTTTTAGCGGTAGTCGGTTGAATCACACTTACGAAATCACTTGCCATTGAGTGTACCTCTATCAAATTATCCTATATAGGATGCAGCAGGTCTTCCCAAAGTCGCAAACAACCCCTCCAACCCCGGCAAACCCGCACTTAACTTCAGTCATCGGCCCGTAACTCCTTTTTCATCAATCCAAACAAGAATTACCTCGAATGGATCCCCATTCCGGTCACCTCAGCCCGGCCAAAACATCAGTACCCGCAGATGCAACATCCTGGGTAACCAGCCCGGCGGAAAATATCTGATCGGACTCATTCTCGCGACCATAATGGTCAGCCACGCCACCTTCTTTTCTCACCGTGGCCGCTTCGGATCGCGTTTGCAGGTATCCCGCCTTCCATCCAAGCCGCCCTGTTGCCACGCCCCACTTCTTGATCTTCCTGCCACTGACGTCTGCCGCTCACCAGCGGTACCGACAATTACTCGAAATCCTACGCCTTCATTCTTCAGCCCGCTACTCAGCCCGGACCATCAGCGGTCGAATCACTGTGCTCGGCTGCCAACTCGCAGACATACCACAATCGACATACATATTGGACGCCCGTAATGGCACCGCGGCCTCTCTCGCTCGTCACTTTGTCGAAGCTACCGTAACTCCGCTTTACCGGGCCAGCTCCTCCACCGAGTCTTTCCTGACCCCGCCGAGCCGCCTTCAGGACCTTCCTGCTCGAAGCCTAAGCCGCCCGGTACCGCCCCAACACCTTCACCATCCGGCAGTGTTCTTCAAGCGCAGCCAGCGCAGCGTCTGCCTGCCCCACCGTATCGAACCGCACATCCACATAAAACACATACTCCCACGGACTCCCCGGCACCGGCCGCGACTCGATCTTCGTCAGATTCACACCAGCATCAGCCAGCCGCTGCAACGCCGCCACCAGCGTCCCTGGCCGATGTTCAATAGCAAACGCGACGCTCATCTTGTTCGCATCTCCAGCGCCCTCACTCGCAGCCGCATCTTCCCGCAGCAGCAGATGAAACCGCGTGTAGTTCTCCGCGTGATCCTCCACGCCCGCCACCAGCACCTCTGCCCCATAAACTTTCGCCGCAAGCTCAGGAGCAATCCCCGCCGAATCCCGCAGTCCCGCCGCCATCACATGCTTCACACTCCCAGCCGTGTCGTAGAACGGAATAACTTCCAACTCAGGATGCGCCGCCAGATACCTTCGGCACTGCGACAACGCGACAGGATGCGACATCACCTTTCTCACTTCATCCAGCTTCACTCCCGGCATTGCGATCACATTGTGACGAATCCGCAGCAGACTCTCGCGCTCAATCCGCACGGGCAACTCCAGCAGCAGGTCATAGTGCTCCGCCACCGAACCATGCAGACTGTTTTCAATCGGCAGCACTGCACCGTCCACCTCGCCCGCAACCACCTTCGCCAACACCTGCGCCGAAACAGTGCAGGCGATGATCTCCAGTCCGCTTTGGTTGCCCAGCATCTCCATCGCAGCCATATGACTGTTCGAGCCCATCTCTCCCTGTATCGCTACCTTCAACTGGCACTCCTCAATTCGTGAGTATTTCGAACTAACTGGCAACCCAAGCTCCGTGAAGGGCACCTTACAACGTGAAGGGCTCGCGCCCCGAATATTGTTGCGAACGGCAATGATAAATGTTGCACCCCGTCTGGAGGGCGTCAAAATGCTTTGGACTATCTTCGTCGTTCTTCTCGTTCTATGGCTGCTCGGTTTTGTAGGATTTCATGTCTTGGGAGCCTACATACACATCCTGCTCCTGATTGCTCTCATCGTTCTTGTCTTTCAACTGCTGTCCGGTAGACGAGCGCTCTAGAAGCAAACCATAAACTCAGCCCTCCCCGGTCCTAACCCTGTAACAGAACTAATGGAGTCAAGCGATGAACACAGAAAAAGTAACAGGTAAATTCGATCAAGTAGCTGGCAAGATCAAGCAAAGCGTCGGCGAAGCAGTTGGCAACCAGAAACTCGCGAACTCTGGCGCAGCCGAGCAGATCAAAGGCGTCGCCAAGGAAACCTGGGGCAACGCAAAAGATACCGCTGCCGTCGTTCATGATGACAACGCGACAAAAGTAGCGGCCCAACGTGACGACTTGAAGTATCGGGCAGAGACCTCTGCACACAACCTCCGCGAGAAGATCGTCGACTCCGCCCAAAACGCGAAGGACAAGGTCAACCAGAAACTGGACGAGATCAAGCGCGAACATCGCAGCTGATCTCTTAGAGTCCAGCCGCTCAACAGTGGTCCTCCCACACAGAGACCCGCCATCCTACCGGCGGGTCTTTCTATCTCCGCATCAGAACATCCGCCGCAACAAAACCAAAAAACACCACGGAGATCACTCCATTCAACGTAAAAAACGCTGCATTCATACGCCGCATATCCTTCGGCGAAATAATCGAGTGTTCATACAGCAGCAAAATCGCCACCACCCCGACGCCCAGCATCGCAACCTTCCCTAAGCCAAACAGCACCACCAGCCAGCACAGCAGCGCGAGCATTCCCAAGTGCATCGCGCGTGCAATCCAGAACGCTGGAACCAGCCCAAACGCCTGCGGGACGCTGTTCAACCCAACCCTGCGATCGTGCTCAAAGTCCTGGCACGCATACAGCACATCGAAACCGCCGACCCACAGCAACACCGCCAGAGTCAGCACCACAATTCGCCAGTCGAGCGATCCCCTCACCGCAATCCACGCCGCTGTAGGCGCTATCCCCAGCGCCAATCCCAACACCAGGTGCGACCATCGCGTAACCCGCTTCATGTAGCTGTACACCAGCACCACCGCCAAAGCCACAGGAGCCAGTTCGAGCGTCAACCGATTCAGCATCGCCGCACCCACCACGAACACCACCACTGACACCACGACGAACCCGCCAACAAACCCGCTGCTCAACACACCAGCCGGCAAAGCCCGCATCGCCGTCCGTGGATTCGCCGCGTCAATCCGCGAATCTACCAGCCGGTTAAACGCCATCGCCGCCGATCGCGCCGCCACCATGCAGACGACAATCCAGCCGAGCACCCGCAGTGCAGGCCATCCGCCCGCAGCCAGCACCGCTCCCGTCAACGCAAACGGCAACGCAAACACCGAATGCTCCCACTTAATCATCTCCAGCGTCACCGCCGTGCTCTTCCAAAACGAGGTCATATCACCATCTTAAAAGAATTAGGCCGCGCCAACCGTGCAGACGCCGCCCATATCCACAAAATCGCCCTATTTGGAGGGTTTTTCAGCCGTATCGCCAACAACCTCAAGATTGTTGGTCACCTTGAAAACCCCGGACACGCTGTTGGCACGAATATTGGCGACATCCTTGTCCGACTGCGAATCCACTACGCCCGTCAGCGTCACATTGCCGTTCACCACCGTAATCCGAATCGGTTTAGCCGGATCGATCGCGTACTTATTCAGTGACGGAAACCCATAAATCGCTCGCGCCTCAGCCAGCCTGATCCGGTCATCCATCGGCGAAACCGGAGCCACCTCAATGTTGTCGATAACATCCTTTACCCCCGGATAGTTCTCCACCAAACTAATCGCCGAATCCTTATCAGAAGGCCCATACGCCGTTCCCCCCAGCGTCACCGCGCCGTTTTCGACGCCGATCGTAAACGAGTTGAACGCCGTCGTCCCATAGCCCACCCGGTCGTACGCCAGTTTCTCGGCCAGCTTGTTCCTCAGCGTCACATCCTCAACCACCGGCCCTGCAACCTGAATCTGATTCTCTACGCCCTTCACATCCTTGCGATGATGCGCACGGTTATCCGCATCCTGTTTCGCACTGTACAAATCCACCGTCCCCGTCAGTATCACTACACCGTTATGCACCGATACCTTCACATCCTTGAACCGTTTATTGTCCAGCGCCTTCATTACATCAGCCTGAACCTGGCCATCATTACCTCCATCCTGCGCCAACACCCTCATCGATCCCGTAACCGCCAACACCCCAGCAAGAACCAGCAAACCCGCACGTCGTACAACCGCGATTCCGTTCATCGTTCCTCCAGAAGTGTCTTCAAATCCAATCGCGGTTATCCCGCGAATCAATATCCGTGTGATGCAAACTTCGCCCGCGGAGCGGCCTAGCGATACCGTCTCCGCAGCTTATAAACCACACTGAAGACGCCCGACTCATCGCGCGTGACCACAATCGAATTATCGTGATTCAGGTCATACTGCACCTGGATCAGCTGCTGCGCCGACGTGTTCACATTGGTCGCAAACGTCGCCGTAACCTGCCGGGAAAGCTGTTGCTGCACCGTAATTCTCGCCGAAGCCTGGCCGAGCGTTCCCACAAACGCCGGATCGATCTTCACGCTGCCCACCCCAAACAGCTTCTCCACCCGGTTGCTCACCGTCGCATTCAACGCCCCGCCCAGCAGCGCGCTCGTCGTCGGATCCGTCCCCTGCTGCACCTGCCGCTCCTGGTAAAGCTGGGCCTCCTCCTGCGTTCTCCCCAGCGCCAGCAGCGCAAACACATCCGTCTCGCTCAGCGGAGGTTCCGATCGATACGTCGGCTTCAAATTCGTCGAAGTCCCATGCAGCCCTATCGTAATGTCGTAGTTCTCCACTTGCGCCGTCGCATCCAGATCGATAATCGGGTCGATCCGCACCGGGTTCGTAAAATAAATCTCCCCCCGTTGCAGTTGATACTTCGTCCCCGCAAACGTTGCGCTTCCATCGTTGATCTCGATCCGCCCCAGGACCGAAGGCACCGCCGCCGTCCCTCGAATCGTCAGATCCACCGAGCCCGCCAGCTTCGCATACGAATTCTGAAAATCCAGCTGCGGCGCGCTCGTCACTCGCACATCCAGCCGTATCTTGTTCGCAGGAGAGTTCGGGTCCGGCGGTGTGCTTACCCCTCCCGGCGACCCGAACGCCGCAAAGTCTACATTCTGCCCTATCCCGAACCGAGTCAACAGAATCGTTCCGCTCAACAGGGCACTCTCAGGGCCGCCCTGCAACTTCAAATTCGCATTTGCCGTCGCACTCAATCCATACAGCCGCACCCGCACCACTTCGCCCGTCGCCGTCAGGTCCGCATAGATGCCATTCTTGTAACGAATCGAACCGCCAAGCTTCAGTGACCCGCCACCAGTCGTCGCCGCCAGGCTCTGCACTTGCAACCGGTCATCGTTGAACACCAGCGTACCGGTCATATTACTCAGGCCGTTCGGCACTCCATCCATCGCCACGTTCACCTTGTCGAGCTGCACCTTGCCCGTCAGCGTGGGATTCGACACCCGTCCGCCCGCCGCCACCGTAAACTCCAGCTTCCCGCTCGAAATGATGTCCGAATCAAACGTATGCAACAACGTCATGCTTACGCTTCCGGTCCCAGTCACATCGAGCTTGCCACCCTTCGGATCCGTCACCCCAAAAACCTGTGCCGTCCCGCTCGCACGCATGTCCGTATCCTGACCAGTGATGTGCACCTGCTCCAGCGTGGCGACGCCGTCTCGCAACCCAATCTTCAGCGGCTCAGCCGCCTTCAACTCAATCCCTTGCAGCTTCACATCTACCTGGCTGAACGCCGCCTCGCCGCTCAACTCCTTCGGCGTCTTCAGTGGTCCACTCACCGTCGCCATCCCATCAATCAGCGATTGCACCTTCACATTCGCCGACCCGAACATCGCCATCGGCTTCCCGATATCCAACCCCGTCATCGTCAGCTTCGCCTGCAGCGGATAGTCCCCCGTCAACCCCGCCTGTCCCGTCGCATCCACCTTCGCGCCCACAAGCGTCGAGTTCGCCGTGAAGAGCACCGTCGACCCATCGCTATGCGCCTCCACCACCGCCTCGCCTATGCCCTGCCCCTTGTACGTCACCCCCGTCAGCTTCAGATTCGCCTTCAGTCCCGGCTGCTTCATCGTTCCATTCGCATCCGCGACCACACTGACCACCCCATCCAGATCGGTAGTTGCCCTCTTAACCGTCTCGAACTTCGACAACAAAATATCGTGCCCTTCAAGATGCGCGCGCAGATGCTCGTTGTCCCAGTCATATCCCCCATTGCCGGCAATCTGCACGCCATGCGCCTTCAGCACCACACTGCTGGCATCGATCTCCGTCTCATGTACCGTCAACTCGGCAACCGCAGATTCATACGGTTCGTCATACGCGACACCATTCGTCAGAGAAACATGCCCTCCGCCGCTCAGGCTGTTCAGTATCCCCGAAGCATGAGCATTGACAGTCATCATGCCGGTCACAGGAATCTTCCCCTGCTGTCCGATGATCTGCAGAACATCGCCCACCTGCGCATTGGCTAGTTGCACACGCGCATCCAGGGCCATCCCGTCGTCCCACACAAACGTCGCCACCCCGCGTCGCGACACCACCTTCCGCGGCTCAATCTTTCCCTCGACATTCAACACCGCGCTCCCGCGCTTGATCGTTGAACTAACTAACGCCACGCCTTCATTCGGCGAATACTCCCCATCCGCCACCACCGAATCCAACAACACATCCGTCGTATTCAGCGCAAACTCCACATTGTCCGCCTGAAGATGCCCCTTCACATCCAGGTCCGCAATCCGCCCCTTCGCCGTTCCATTGAACTGCATCGCCCCATGCAATACCACTGGAATCGCTGCCGCCCCGCGCTTTCCATTTCCCTCGAGATCCAGCGTCGTAAGCAACTGATTGAACTCCGAAAGATCCCGCGCCGTCAGATCCACCCGCAGATCCGTCAAGGGATCTCCGGCATTCACTCCCAATATCCCCGAAGCCTCAAAGTTCGTCCCTGGCATCTGCAGCGTCACTCTCTGAATCCGCACCGTCTCGTTCTTCCCCGTGTAATGCGCCAGCGCCTGCCCCGTCACGGGAACATCATTGAGCGCTCCCTTCCGCTTCACACCGGTTGGCTCAAACTTCAGATCGCCATCCACCTCCACCGTATCGGCAACGTACTTCGCCGGCCCACCCCACTCCACCTTCACCGGCCCGCTCACCGCCGTTTCGAACCCGAGATCTCCATAGTTCTCCGGAGCCGTCACATCCATAATCGTTCGCAGAGGAATCCGGTTCACCGTCGCCGTCAGATAGGCATGCGCCGGCTGCACTGCCGGCAACTTCGTCGCGTTCTCGTCAATAGGAGCCTTCGCTCCAATCGTCTTCGCAGCTTTATTCGTCGTCGTCACCGCAGCCTTTGTCGTCACAGATGTCGCCGCAACGTCCTGGGGCGGCGCCTCGCCCAGCCAGTTCGCGATTCGCAACACACCCGTCGCGCTTCCACCACCCGGCAGATACCCCGTCAGCGCCGTCAGCAACAACTCCGTCGGCGTCACATGCAGAGTCGCGCTGCCATCGATATCATGCAGCCGCACATTTTCATCCTTGTACGAAGCCTTATAGACCTTCGCCGTCCCCACCACCAGATAACCCGCCACGCAATCCGGATCAGGGGGCAATGGATTCGGCGGCTTCGCCGTCTCCGTCGGATGGCTCCGCCTCCAGAACGGCGGGTGCTTCTGCGCCACAGCCGCCGGAGTCGTGCAGTTATGCGCCTTCACATCCAGCGCCACCGATCCCGCAGTCCACCCATTCAAATCTGCCAGCACCGAAAGCTGTTTCAAATCCACCGAGCCCTTCACCGCTGCCTGCCACTCCGGCTTCGCAAAATGTTTCAGGCCTGCCGTAGCCTCCAGCTTCAGACTCTGCCCGCTCGTAAACTCCAGCCGCGTCACCTCCACCGCATCGCGCCCCAGATCTCCAGCAAGATGCAACGCCGACTGCGCCTCGACCCTCTTCCCAATCTTCGTCCGCAGATCCTTCAAGTCCACAGTCATCCCGTAGCGATCGCTTCTGTCGATGTAATGCACCTCCGCTCCGAGGTCACGCGCGGCCAGATCAAACGGAATCGCGCGATTGTTCAACAGCGCCACTCCATTCGAGATCACCGCCTCCTTCGCCTTTAGATCCAGCAGCGTATCCGTCACCGAAGTCTCGCTCTTCTTCGGATGCTTCGGCTCTGGCTGATTCGTCTTCCCGTCCTTATCCACAATCAGGTGAAACTGCGGATGCTCCACCCCCAGATAACTCAATTGCACATGCGAAGCAACCGTGGTGCCCACCACGCGCGAAGTCAGATCGAACAACCTCAACCGAAGATCAATCCGGTCCACCGACAAATACGGAGCCTCGCCCGGCCCCTCCAGCCCATGAATCACCAACCCATTTGCTTCAACCGCCAGATGCCCCAAATCGAACCTGACCCTCTTCAGCTCCACTCGCCCGCCAGTAGAATCCTCCAGTACCTTCACCACCTCATTGCCCACCCGCCGGTTGAAGTCGTCCGTCGTCGAATACCACCAGAACCCGCCAACCACCACCATCACCAGGATCACAAACCCGATCACCATCCACGCCATCCCGCGCCCCATCCGCGCAGCCAGCGACCGCTTCACCTTCGCAACCCCGCCAGCTACCTTCGCCTCCAGCTGCTCCTTCTTCTCCGTTATTTTTCTCTCGAGATCGCTCATCGAGCCACCTCACCCTGAGCCAGGGTCTGCACGCTCCCCTCCGCGCGCAGCGATTTCAAGCCAATCATCCAGCAGAGCTCCAACCTGCTGTTGCAGCAGTACCTCTTCAATGCGTCGCCTGATCGTGTCGATCGGCGGAGGCGTCGCCTTTCGCCGCGCGTACTCCGGCAACATCGTCTTCTCGTAGTAAGCCTTGATCTCGTCGTCCGAGATCGAAATTCCACTGCGGAAACGTACCTCCACAAACTTCAGCAACTGCATCCGTTGCCGCCACCGCGACCGGAACTCCGCCACTGTGAATCCGTGGTCGGACAGAAACTTCGCCCAGCCCTCCTCCGTTTCGCAGTGGTACTGCTTGCACGCCGGAATCTCCGTCCTTACCGTTGCTAGCTGCTGATCGAGGGCCTGGTCGGAAACCTGGTCCTCCGGCTCCAGCGCCGCCTGCTGCAAAATCAGCTCCCGGTCGATCAGCCGCTCAATGATCTTGGCCCGCGTCGAGTCCTGCACCGAGCGGAAGGGCTGAATCTCCTCAAACCGCCGCTCCTCGTCCACGTCGCTCTCCAGAATCACATCGCCATTCACCACCGCAACCAGACGATCCAATACCACACCCGCACCAGCACTTGATGCACCCACCACACCACTCTGCGGCACACCCACCACCTGAGCCCTCGCAATTTCACCAACCATCAGCACAGACAAGGAGGCGAGCGCAATCGCGCTCATCAACCACCGCCTCAACGCGATCTGTGCCGTCAACACCATCTAGAAACTCTCTCCAATACTGAAGAAGAAATTGAAGTGCCCCGCATGCCCCTCATGCGGAGGGTTGTTGTAAAAGTCATAAATAACGGGATACACGGGTGGATTGATGTTATAGCTGAAGTCCAGCCGGATCGGTCCCACTGGTGTCCTGTACCGCGCCCCCACTCCCACATCATGGGAAAAATAATTGAAGTCGCAAGTCCCGATGCTTCCCGAAACATTGCTGCACGTCTGCCGGTTCGGTTGATTGAACCGCAGAAAACTCGGAAACATCTGCGACGCAAGTTGGAACACGTTCCCCATATCGTGAAACAAAACAAAGGACACGCTCGTGCCCACCAAAGGCAGCGTCGGCGGCGGCATCCGAAACTCCAGCGAGTTCACAAACGCCGCCGTCCCGCCCACCGGATAACCAGTCTGCAGATCTCGCGGACCCGCCCCATTAATCGGAAACCCACGCAGAGAGTTGGCGCCGCCGGCATACAACCGTTCCGGCAGCGGCACCGCAACGCAACTCGGATTCGTGTTCAGCAGATCGTTACCTTGAGCGTCCGGATTCAGACAGGCATCGTTCCCCACGTTCGGATTCGGCCCCCACGACTGCTCAAACGCAATTCGTGTATCCCGTGCAATCACATACTTCTCTTTGCCGAACTGGTAGTAGGTCGAGTTCGTCCCGTCGATCTTCCAGAAATTCGTCTGCGAACCAAACTTCGACGAAGCCACAAACGTCTGCAGCGTCGTGTACTGACCCTTCACCGCATTCAGCGGACCCGGCGACCGCGTATCGTGAAACCACGTAACTCCCGGGCCGCCCACGCGCACCGGCTGTGACAGCAGTGGAATCAGGTCTGCCGAAACCTGCAGCGTATTCGGATTCACCGCGACGCGACGGTAAAGAAAGTCATAGATAAACGTGTCCCGCCTTCTCAATCGCTGTGTCAGGCGAAAATCACCCTGCAGCGTCGACGCCTCAAACGTCGTAATGTCCTGAATGTTCGAGTACCCGCCCGAGACCGACGCAGCAATATTCTTATTGCCGTAAAAATGAGGATTCTGAAATGTAAGAATCGCTACCTGCTCCAGCAATCCATAGGACGAGTGCAGTGTCAGCGAATTGTCCGTCCCGCGAAGATTAATCCGCGACACATCCAGCGACACTCGCGGGCTCACTCCCGTCTTTCCTTCCTGCGTAAGTTGGTTGCAAGGGTTGATCATCAACTGGATGCATGATGCCTCCGAGATCGTGCCGGACTGCGGCGTCCCCGTCTGCGCCTCGATTCCAAATCCGTACGTCACGTTCCACCGTTTCGCCTCCGTCAACTGCAGCAGCACATTCTTCTCGGGAGCATCGCCCGCAGGGTTCTGCACCGCCGTCACCACTTCATTGAACAGCGCAATGTTGTAAAGATTCCTCTGCGTCTGCAGTAGCGCCGTCTGGTCCAGAGGATCGCCCGGATGCACCAGCACCTGGTTCTCCACCACCTTCGGCCTCGTATGAACAACTCCCGACAACAGCACACGATTCACGAAGACCTGCTGCCCCTCCGTCACATTCAGCGACACATCCGTCTTATCAGCGTCCTTCGCCTCCTTCGTCTGCCTGATCTCCACCTTCACCTGGTCGAATCCATGGCTCAGGTAATACTGCAGCACCGTGTCCCGGTCGCCCGACAGCGTCACCAGCGAAAACGGTTGCCCAGGCTGCGAGTTCATCAGCGACCTCACATCCTTCGTCCGGCTTGCACTCACGCCATTCAAAGCCACCGTCCCAAACTTTTGCTGCGGCCCTTCCACAATCGTGTAGGTCACCGCAAGTTCTCCCACCTTCAGCGGCTTTCCATCCGGCCCATTGTCAGTCGCTTTCACACCCGTTGTCACCGTAGCTTCGTCAAACCCATTCGCCCGGTACAGCGCCAGGATCGCCGTCACATCGCCCGACACCAGTGCTGGACTGTACCGTCCGCTCCGCTGATACGCATTCCCCTTCTGCACCCGCATCCGTTCCTGCAACAACTCGTCCGAGAAGTATTTATTCCCGTCGATATTCACCGCAGTCACCTTATGTTTCAGCCCCAGGTCAACCGTAAACACCACGCTCTCGATTGCCGTATCCTGCCCGATGACCCTCACCTCCACCGTCGCGTCAAAATACCCCTGCTGTTGCTGGTAGTCACGAAGGTTGAACTCCCCTTCGTTCAGCAGATCGTTGTCGATCGTTCCCTCCTGGTAGATCGGAATCAGCTGATGCAGCTTCTTGTTCGAAATCTTCGCCCCCTCCACCGAAACCTTCACCTCCGGCCCTTGGTTGGCGTGAAAACTGTAGTCCACCTGTTTCCGCGCCTTATCGTACGTCTGCTTCTCCAGCGTCACCGTCCCCTCCAGGCGGTCTCTCTTCTGGTACAGCTTCCGCAGCCTGTCCATCGCGTTGCTCGTGGTGTCGCGCGATACCCGGTTCCCCTCCTTCAGCTTCGCCTTCTTCCGAAAATCCTCCAGCGTCAATCCCGGATCCGTTCCTGTCAGCGCGATAGACCCAACCCGCGCCTGCGGTCCCGTGGCCACCGTGTACGTCACATTTACCTGGTCGCCGACAACATCAACCTGCTGCGTCGCCGTCGCCGTCGATTCGTAGTATCCCTGCTGCGCCAGCATGTCCTTGATCCCCTGAACTCCAGCGACAACGTCCTCGTCATCGAACGCCGTCCCCGGCCGCAGCTTCGTCGCAAACTCCAGCAGTGAAGCCACCCGGTCGTTCTTCACCCCATCGATCGTCACCCGCCCCACATAGTGCCGCGGCGTCCCTGCAAACATCAGTGTCACCTCATCGCCCTCGCCTCACCCCGCGCACCGAGATATCCCTGTACCGTCCGCTCGCAAACAGCCGCCGCAAACTCGCCCTCACCTGCTCCGGATCAAGTGGAGTATCCACCTTCTGCGCCAGTTCCTGCGGCAGCGTATCCGTCTTGTCGAAGGTCACACCCTGAAACTCGATCGCGTTAACCCGCAACCCCTTCCACGCCCACACCGAAGTCGCCAGCCCCGCATCACTCTCAGTCGGAACCACCATCCCAGGCTGCGCCTGCCCCGGAGTAGCCCCGCTCTGAACCGTCGTCGGAGTAGTCGCCGGAGTCGAGGCCGCCGGAATCCCCTGGCCCCACCCCGCACAACCCACCCACACCCACACCGCCGCTAACCCACGCGCAGGTATCAACCACCGTGGAACTCGCGCGCGACCTCGATGCACCTGACCCAAAAAACCACCTGTGTTCCCTGTTTTGTATTGAGGAGCCCAGCAAATCCTGCACGATGCCAGGCAAACCACCGCATCCAGAGCCAGCCAACCGGCCAGCCCACCTCTCCTACGATGCTCGAAAGCCGCACCGCCGTCAGCCGTTCCCTGCACCTCGTTCTCTTCCCTATACTACGAAAGAGCAGGGCCTTTTGGCAGAAACGGGAACCCCCTTCATCATGTCCGACCACCCCGACTCACCCTCCGTCATCCCACCGAACGCCGGGAGCCCCACAGCCAGCCCTGAGCTTGCCGAAGGGTCCGGACCTTCCAACCTGCGTTCTTCAGCCACCAGCCCGATCCCCCGGGCATCCCAGATCACGACCGCTACTCCCGCCAGATCCTCTTCCCTGGCATCGGCCCCACCGGCCAGCAACTCCTCGCCGCCGCCCACGTCGCCATCATCGGCGTAGGAGCCACCGGAGCCGCAACCGCATCCCTCCTCGCCCGCGCCGGCGTCGGAACTCTCACCCTCATCGACCGCGACTTCGTCGAACCCTCCAACCTCCAGCGCCAGGTCCTCTTCGACGAAGCCGACGCCCGCGAATCCCTCCCCAAAGCCGAAGCCGCCCGCCGCAAAATCGCCCTCTTCAACTCCGCCATCACCGTCCACCCCCACATCGCCGACCTCGTCCCCGCCAACATCCACGAACTCCTCGCCCCCGCCCAACTCATCCTCGACGCCACCGACAACTTCGAAACCCGCTACCTCATCAACGACTACGCCGTCCAGCAATCCAAGCCCTGGATCTACGCCGCAGCCATAGGCGCCTACGCCGCCACCATGAACATCCTCCCCAAACCAGCCAATGAATCGGGTGCCCCGGGTCCCGCTTTTGGGACCTGCGGTTCCAACGCCGTCCGCAACTGTGAACAGAGAACTGACAACCAGCAACCGACCTAGTCCCTCGGCCCTAGTCCCTAGTCCCTTCCTTCCCACCGCCTGCTTCGCCTGCATCTTCCCCAAGCCCCCCACCGGCCCCGTAGAAACCTGCGACACCGCCGGCATCCTCTCCACCGCCGTCAACCTCGCCGCCTCCATCCAGACCACCGAAGCCCTCAAGCTCCTCACCAATCAACCCCACCTCCTCCGTCGCACGCTCCTCTCCCACGACCTCTGGTCCAACCAGCGGAGCGAGATCAACACCAGCACTCCCAACCCCGCCTGCAAGGTCTGCGGCCAGCGCATCTTCTCCCACCTCGCCGGCGAAGGCCGCCCTCACATCACCCTCTGCGGCCGCAACTCCGTCCAGATCCACGAGCACCACCGCCCCGTCGACTTCGCCGCCATGCGCGACCGGCTCCAACCCCACGGTCCCGTCCGCTTCAACAACCTCCTCCTCCGCTTCGACCGCCCACCCCACACCCTCACCCTCTTCCCCGACGGCCGCTGCCTCATCCAGGGCACCACCGACATCACCCTCGCCCGCACCCTCTACGCCCGCTACATCGGCTCCTGATCTCCTGGTACAAAAGCATTATCTCGACCTAAGCGGGACCCGCATCTCGTTTTTGTCCTCGCTCTTTCAGTTGCCTTGCCTTCTTTTTTCTCAACCCCCGGCAAAAATCCCCACCACCCCGGCATTTTCTTCCAAAAGCGAGCATTTTCATCTACCTAGCTCAAAATCCACCTATTCCACGCAACCTTTTACCATCCCCCTTTCATCAGACTGAAAATGCATGAACCCCGTTTGCGGTAGGCTCCAAGCAGGCGAAAACTTTAAAGAACAAGGCAGATCGATCTAAGTCCGGAGTCAAGCCATGGACGTCCAAGGCCTACAAATGACACAAAACCAACCTTCCCCAGGAATTTTCAAACGCAATCCTCCCATCGTCGGCGAAGCGGAAGCCATCGAAGCCGCCAAAAACGGAGACGCCGAGGCGTTCTCCAAGCTCTACGCTCTCCACAAACGCCGCGTCTACACCCTCTGCCTCCGCATGCTCGGCAACGTCTCCGAAGCCGAAGACATGACCCAGGAAGCCTTCCTCCATCTCTTCCGCAAGATCGGCAGCTTCCGTGGCGAGTCCGCCTTTTCCACTTGGCTCCATCGCCTTACGGTAAATTTGGTATTGATGCATCTCCGTAAAAAGGGCCTCAACCTCGTCTCGCTCGAAGAGACCATCAACCCCTCCGAAGAAGACGCGCCGAAGCGCGACTTCGGCAGCCGCGACCTCCAGCTCACCGGCTCCGTCGACCGCGTCGCCCTCGAGCGCGCCGTCGCTTCGCTCCCTCCCGGCTACCGCATGGTCTTCGTCCTCCACGACGTCGAAGGCTTCGAGCACAACGAGATCGCCACCATGCTCGAGTGCTCCACCGGCAACAGCAAATCCCAGCTCCACAAAGCCCGCCTCAAGCTCCGCGAACTCCTCCGCAATCCGGAACGGTCCACCGAGCCCACCGGCATCAATGAGGTGGCCGTATGAGCAGCAAAGGGTTTCCCGATTTCGACACCATGACTCCTGCCGACTTTGAAAAGTATCTGCCTGACTTCTTTGCCACAGGAGACGGCCGCGTCTCGACCGACCCGCGCCTCCAGACCTTCCTCAGCAACAATCCCGACTGTGCCGCCTTGGTCCGTGATCTCGAAGCTATCGCCGATCAGGCTCGCAGCCTCTTCGAGCCCGTGGAACCCAGCGACGCCGTCTGGAGCAAGATCCAAACCAAACTGAAGCAAGGCCCCGAAGACGACGAAGTCCCCGTCCGCCAAACTGTCTAACCGCTTGCGTGATTCCAGACTCACCTTGAAAGTGTCATCCTGAGCCGGGTGCCCCACGTCCGGACCTTCGGACGTGGGTTCTCCGCAGCGGCACAAATCCCAATGCTTCCCAAACCACAGGTTCACCCCATCCTCGACGGCTGCCTGCCCTGGTCATCGTCTACAGTTGGGCGAAGGTCGATAATGTAAATTCCAGTTTGACACGCGGGGCATATGGGCAATGTCGGCTAACATAACGGCCGCCGCCGATGCGAGTCGGATTGGGAGATACTCCATGAAAACCGATTCGTCGCCAGAAGTAGCCTTGGACACGCGGAACCGAAACGAAACGCCGGCGCGGGAGATCGCGCTATGGCGAATTTATCTTCTCAGGGCCGGATACCTCCTGATTGCCATCGGCATGGGAATGCAGAAGGTTCCTGCCTTCCTTCATCACAAGCCTTGGGAGTTGATGCATGGCGTGGTCAACGCCATGTTGCTTGCGCTGGTGCTGTTGTCGATCGTAGGGCTACGCTATCCCCTGAAAATGCTGCCGCTTTTGTTCTGGGAAATAACATGGAAGGTCACATGGCTTCTTGCGGTGGCCCTGCCTGCCTGGCAGAACCACACCATGGACGCAGACACCTGGGACACGACTTTTGCCTGCCTGATGAGCGTGATCTTCCTGTTTGTCGTGCCGTGGGACTATGTCTGGCGGAATTTTGTCGCCGCGCGCGGTGACCGCTGGTCGTGAACGCTTTGCAGTAAACGTCCGCCATGTCGCCTCGGAGCTGAACTTACCTATAACCCGGTCTGTCGGGAGCTTCTTTTTTGTGTCCGCCTCATCCTCCCCCGCGTTAACCTCGACTTATGGGACTCGACGCTGTAGAGATCGTCCTCCGGACGGAAGAACTCTTCGTCATCACCATTGGGGATGACGAAGCTGCAGCCGTCCGCACCGTTGGAGATTTTTACAATCTGATCTGCGCGAAGCTGAACGTGTCCCCGTTCCAATCTCCAGTCACCTCCGCAAAGCTTCCGACGATCACACAGAAGGAAAAGACGCTCCTGTTTCTTTACAGGCACACTCCGCTGCCAGCGCCGCCCGAAGTTCTACCTTGGGGCCCACAAAGCGTTTGGGACACCCTCGTTGCAGTTATTGTCGATCTGCAAGGTCTTAAGCCGGAAAAGGTCCTTTATGACGCTCGCTTCCTCGATGACCTTGGCGTCGATTGAAGCGGTCAACTTACATTGACCGGAAAGCTTAAACCTACTGCATGCAACGTCGGCTTTTCGGAAACTTCAGTCATTCGCTCCAAACTGACCACTACCCCGCCGTTACGCCACCAAATCCGGCACGCCCGCAGCCGCCTCTCTCAGCGCACTATCCGTAGTTAGATAATCCGGCGAAAGCCGCAGCCACCGGCCCCGAGCATCCGCAGTAATCCCCCTCCGCTCCAACGCATCCACCAACGACGAAGCCTCCCCACTCTCCACCGTCAAAAATCCGCCATGTCCCTCATCCGCGCCGCTGGCCGAAACCCCACGCTCCGCAAGATATCCCTTCAGCCGCCTCAGCCGGTCCAGGTTGTACTCCCGGATTCTCGCCACCCCCAGCTCCAGCGTCAACTCCTGCCCCGCGCGAGCCTGATAGTAAGTCAGCACCGGCGGCGTCGACTCCAGAAACGCATCTCCTCCCTCCGCAAACCGAGGCGGATCAGGCCGCTCATAACGGAACGGCTCCTCCTTAGCAAACCACCCAATGTCCAGCGGCCTAACACCACCCATCGCCTCCGGCGAAACATAAAGAAACGCCGCCCCCGGCCCACCCCGCAGATATTTGTAACTCCCACCGATCAAATAGTCCGCACCCATCGCAGCAACATCCACCGGAAACACGCCAACCGCATGGTAAGCGTCCACCAACAACCGCGCCCCCACCGCATGACAACGCTCGGCCAGCAAATCAAGCCCCGTCACCACCCGCCCAGTCGTAAACATCACCTGCGAGATCACAACGAGCTGCACCCCTTCGCCAACCCGCTCCATCAAACGCGAAACGTCAACACCACCCTCACCATCACACTCAACAAACTCAACCGCAATCCGCCCCACCGCCGCATACTGCTTCAAAATCACATCGACCGAATCAAACTCTCCCCTCGTCGAAACCACACGCGGCACTCCCGGCAGCGCATTCAACACAGTCCTCAATCCCTGCCCTGCCGAAGTCTTCGGCACAACACAGTCCGCCCTTGCCGCACCAATCAACCGCGCCAGCCGAGCACGATGCGCCTGCTCCTCCTCCATCCAAGGATCCCACGCATCACCCAGCCGCGTCTGCCAGAACCCAAACCCCTCCCGAAGATCCTCCTCCGTCCGATCCAGCGGCCGCCCCAGCGAATGATTCGCCAGATAAATCCCAGGCCTCGCCAGTGTCTTCGAAAACAGCGGAAACACACACCGCCGCAATCCCTCTTCCGTCAGCGCCCCAGGCCCCATCGCGCGAACCGCATCCGCAACATTCATGCCTTCGGAGCCTCAGTCCGCGAAGCCAGCAACTCCGGAAAAAACGTAAGCTCCAGCGCCTGCCGCAGAAACCCTGCACCCGAAGACCCACCTGTCCCCGCCCGAAACCCAATAATTCTCTCCACCGTCTTCAAATGCCGGAACCGCCAAAGCTGAAAGTACTCCTCCACATCCACCAGCTTCTCGCACATCTCATAAGCTTCCCAGTGCTCCTTCGAATTGCGATAAATCTCCCGAAACACCTCCACCAGCGCCTCATTCCTCGCATAAGGCGCAGACCAGTCCCGCTCCAGGCACTCCCGCGGAATCTCATACCCGCGCCGCGAAAGATACCGCAAAAACTCGTCATACAAACTAGGCGACTCCAACACTCGCATCAGGTCCTCATAAATAACCGCATCATGCGCGAACACCTTGATACTGTCCCGATTCTTATTCCCCAGCAAAAACTCCAGCTTCCTGTACTGATACGACTGAAACCCCGAAGCACTCCCCAGCACCCCGCGAAACTCCATATACTCCGAAGGCGTCAGCGTCTCCAGCACCGCCCACTGCTCGAACAGCTGCATCTGGATCAGCTTCACCCGCGAAAGAATCTTCAGCGTCGGCCCCAGCCTGTCATGCCGAATATGTTCAATCGCCGCCGTCAGCTCATGAATCAACAGCTTCATCCAAAGCTCCGACACCTGGTGCTGAATGATGAACAACATCTCATCATGGTGCTCAGGCTGCGAAAGCGGCTTCTGCTGCGACAACAAACCCGCGAGCGAGAGATACCCCGCATAGCTCATCCGCCCAGAAAAATCGCTCACAATCCCCGGCTCAACCGCGCGTTCAATCTTGTCCGTCATCGCAGACTCCAATCAATTCGACCGCACGCCCTGAAACGACCCCGTCCCACCCCGATCATGAAACGTCCCATCGAACGTATTCCCCTGCACCACCCCATCCACACGCGGCCCATTCACCCGCCCTCGAAACACCAGCACATCCCGCGTCTTCGTCTTCACCACCAGATGCTGCACATCAATAGTCCCTTCCACCCCACCCGACTGATTCGGCCCCTTGAAGTGCCCTTTAATCGCAGTGCCCGTCTGCTGCAAATCCAGGTACTTCGTCGAAGTCGACCCATTCGGATCCTTGCAATACAAAGTCCACTTCCCCGCAGCATTCGCCGGCATCTGCTGCGGAGGAGGCGCCTGCCCCAGCGCCACCCCAGCCACCATCAACCCTAATACCAAACCAAGCGCAAGACAGCCGAACCGGAATCTCGTCACCGAATCCTCCTTCACTTCCGAATACCCAACAGCCTACAGAAGTCCCGCCCTCTTTCCCACCCCGCCCCTCGCGTCAAGATAAAATCCTCTCGCCACCCAAATCTCTTCCCACCCCCAAGCGAAAGGGACACCCGCTCCGATGCCGAACCACTCCCTCACCCGCCGAACGCTCCTGCAAAATCTAGCCCTCACCACCGCCGCCACAACTCTCGGCGTCTCAACACTCGAAGCCCAACCAGCAAACGGAGGCCCCGACGGCCAGCAGCGTGGCGCAATGGGCCGCATCGCCGGAGAATTCCGCCGCCAATTCTCCGTCCCTGCCACCTCCATCGCCATCTCCCGCAACGGCCGCTTCGTCTACGACCAGGCCGTAGGCATGGTCGACCGTGCAAATCTCGCCCAGGCCAAGCAGGACTCCCTCTTCCGCATCGCCTCCGTCACCAAGCCCATCACTTCCGTCACCATCTTCTCCCTCATCGAGAAGGGCAAGCTCAGCCTCACCGACAAAGTCTTTGGCCCCTCCAACATCCTCGACATCAAGTACGGCAAGCCCCCCTACAAGCAATGGATCACCGACATCACCGTCGACCATCTCCTCACCCACACCTGCGGCGGCTGGCCCAACGACGACAACGACCCCATGATGCACAACCTCTCATGGGACCACACCAAGCTCATCACCCAGACCATCGCCAA
Source organism: uncultured Acidobacteriaceae bacterium (assembly GCA_963746625.1). Taxonomy (GTDB): domain Bacteria; phylum Acidobacteriota; class Terriglobia; order Terriglobales; family Acidobacteriaceae; genus Edaphobacter. The sequence goes on along the minus strand of CAVVBT010000007.1, from coordinate 177,368 downwards.
AGTCCCCCTCACCAACCCGCCCGGCACCCACTGGGCCTACTCCAACTTCGGATACTGCATCCTCGGCCGCGTCATCGAAGCAGTCACCGGCGAAGACTACGACGCCTACGTCGAGACCAACATCCTCGGCCCCTGCGGCATCTCCACCATGAAGATCGCTCGCAACAAAGAAAGCGACAGCGCCCAGGACGAGGTCGTCTACTACGGCCAGTACGACGAAGACCCCTACAAGCTCAACATCACCCGCATGGACTCCCACGGCGGATGGATCGCCTCCTCCACCGAGCTCGTCCAGTTCCTCAACCACGTAGCCGGAGCCCCCGGCATCCCCGCGCTCCTGAAACCCGACACCATCAAAACAATGACCACCCCCGCCCCCGCCTACCCACAGGGCGACGCCCGCTACGCCCGCGGCTGGATGGTCCGCAACAACGGAGCCGGAAACTGGTGGCACAACGGCAGCCTCCCCGGCACAACCTCCATCATGGTCCGAACCCCCACCGGCTTCTGCTGGGCCGCCCTATGCAACACCCGCACCGAACCCTCCGACCAAATCAACTCCGCCCTCGACCAAATGATGTGGAACATAGTCCGCACCGTCCCAAGCTGGAACGCCTGACGATCTCGACTGTCGCCGACCAGCCGGAATTGAGGACCGGTGGCCCACATCTAACCGCACCATAAAAGCCGGGTGCCCCATCTTCGCGACAGTTTTATCGTCGCTAAGGTGGGCCATTTTCGCGGCAGCGAAAATCCCGATACTCTAACCTCACCCATGCCGCTAGGCCTCAAACGATACCAAAGAGAAGGCGACGATCACTTCATCACCTTCAGTTGTCACGACCGCGAACCATACCTCACCACCGCATCCTCAAAAAACACCTTCCTCGACTCCCTCGAACTCACCCGCAAGCGTTACAACTTCGAAGTCCTCGGCTACGTAGTCATGCCCGAGCACATCCACCTCCTCCTCAGCGAACCCCTCGACCACGAAGCGCCGCTCTCGAAAGCACTCCAGTCCCTCAAACTCTCCGTCTCAAAGCGCCTGACTCAGAAGCCCTTCTGGCAAACCCGCTACTACGACTTCAACGTCTTCACCCAAAACAAACGAGTCGAAAAACTCAAGTACATGCATCGCAACCCAGTCACCCGAGGCCTTGTCGAAACCCCTGAAGACTGGCCTTGGTCCACTTACCGCCACTACCTCCTCAACGAAGACCTCCCAGTACAAATCACCAAACCGTAGACTCTCACCACGGCTGGTTGCCCATCGTTCATGCGGCACGAATCGGCGCTGGCGGTACAACTACCTCAACCAGTCCGGTGGCCACGTCATACACGAGGCCGGAGAGAAGCCACCCGCCCGGCAATGCAGGAATAGTCCTGAGCAAAGCAACGTCGACGGCAACAGACGCGCGGGGATCCATGACCGCTTTTGCCGGGAGTTCACTTTCCTGTATTTGAAAAAAGTGCGCCAGTTTGGCGGGGTCGCCTTCAAGGCGAGTGATGCCGCAGTCGGTGTGATGAAGCACGATGAGGTGGTGTTCACCGCCGCCTCCGAGAATCCCTCCCGCAACCTGACCGATTCGCCCGAGTAGACCCATCTGCTCCATCAATCCAGGGGTGATTCGACCGCCGACGTTCCGCAACACGATCGCCTCGCCCGGTTCGATCCCAAGTACATGAGCAGGATCCACACGCATATCGGCGCAACCGATAATAGTTGCTTTGACATTCGGCACCGCCCGCGGAAGCGAGGGCATGAGCGTGCCCGCAGCAGTCTGCCGAGCAGCAAAGTCCTTATTACGCTTTAACATCGAGTCGAGACTGTTCATGTGTCTCTCCTTGTGAGATCGCAACAGCTATTCTGATGGCCGGTGACCCACATCCGTCACAAATATGGTCCGCACCTTCCCTGGCTGGAACGAGTGACCATAAATAACGATCAGACACAGACGCAGTTGTGACGGCTACTTCCGCGTCAGCCGCCACTCTATAACCATCCGCTCGTTCCCTTTGTCATCGATCGCAAAATGACGATGGACGAGAACGCGGCCGTCTTCCTCAAGATGCGCACGGGCAACGGTCTTGCGTCCAGGACGATCCGGGTCGAGGGGCGTGGCCCACAGGATGATGTTCTTGCCGTCGAACGTCCCGTCGCTCTGCCGAATCGACATCGTTGTCTGACGCGAGTCGTACCACACCGTAGTGAAGCGATTCGTTTTGGAGTCGAAGCCGGAGATTCCGGTGCCTGTGGTCTTTCCGTCAGGTTCAAAGAAGGTGAAATCCGACTGCAGAAACTTCCCGTCCTGAACCATGTACTGCTTACAAGTGCCTTTCGTCACTCTCGGGTCTCCGCTCGCAGGGAAGAACGTCTTCACGACGTCCCATTCACCCACGAATTGGGCGAGCAGCTTCTGACCGGCACCCGCCGCGTTCGCCGGTTCGTATTGGTTGTGGGTTTGCTGCGCTACCGCCGCAGAGGCAATCAGCAACGTCGCGAGAATCCATTTTTTCATGGCACGAGGATAATACGGATGGTCCACATACGACTACACAGGCAGGAGGACGGGCGGCCCACATCTAACCGCACCATCCAAGCCGGGTGCCCCACCTTCGCGACAGTTTCATCGTCGCTAAGGTGGGCCATCGCGCAAAGCGCGATCCGCTCTCCTCAAGAACCCGCATCAATCCGCAATCGATACCCACGCCCTCCAAGTGGTAGGCTGTTTGCCATGTCACAAGCCCCTTCAGATCTCCTGAACGAAAAGCTTGCATCGGTCGCGACCGACATTGAGGCCATCGAAGAACTGATCGCCACGGAGCCGTTACAGACCACAGACCAGCTCCTCGCGCTCCGCACGGTACAGGAGCTATACCGGCGCCTGGCCGACGACCTCCGGGTCGCCATCTCCCTCTTCGAGTAGGCTGGCTGGCCCACATCTAAAATTGGATGCCCAGGACTGAATTGTGTGGCTGCTACACTTCTTTGCGATCAATCAAAGGAGACGAGAGCATGCCGCAGAAAGCACGGCCTGACATCATCGTTCGAACCGCCACACCGGAAGACAGCCTCGCCGCCGGGGCGATTTGTTTCAACGCCTTCTCCACGATCAGCGCAGCCCACGGTTTTCCCTGCGATCTCCCCCACGCAGAGGCCGCCATCGGCCTGCTCTCCATGATGTTCTCGAGCCCCGGCTTCTATTGCGTCGTCGCCGAACACGACGGCCGCATCGTAGGCAGCAACTGCCTCGATGAGCGTTCCCTGATTCGAGGCATTGGCCCCATCACCATCGATCCGACCGCACAAAACCTCGGCGTCGGACGTAAGCTCATGCAGGCCGCGATGGACCGCGCGAACGAGCGAGGCGCCGCCGGAATCCGTCTAGTCCAGGCCGCCTTCCACAATCGCTCGCTCTCCCTCTACACCTCCCTCGGCTTCGACATCCGCGAACCCCTCTCCTGCCTGCAGGGGCAACCGCTCCAACGAAGCATTCCCGGATGCACCGTGCGCCCCGCCAAACCCGACGACGCAACCGCCTGCAATGCGCTATCGCAGCGTGTCCACGGATTCGATCGAGGTCTCGACCTGGCGCAGACAATCGGGCAGGGCACGGCGCGCGTAGTCGAACGCGAAGGCCGCATCACCGGATATACGACTCACCTCGCCTTCTTCGGCCATTCCACAGCGGAGACAAACATCGACCTCCAGGCCCTCATCGCCTCAGCAGAATCCTTCGCCGGCCCCGGAATCCTCGTGCCTTCAAGGAACAGCGCCCTACTACGCTGGTGCCTCGCAAACGGCCTGCGAGTAGTCCAGCCCATGACTCTCATGAGCACCGGACTCTACAACGATCCAGCCGGAGCATGGCTCCCATCCGTACTCTTTTGAAGCAGCGCAACCCCTCTCGGCTGAGAGACCTTTTGCCGTTGCATTTGCTTCTCTTGCTTGTCATCCCCGAAGGGCATCTGCTGTTGCCGTTGTATTTGCTTCTCTTGTTTGTCATCCCCGAAGGGGATCTGCTGTTGTTGTTGCTGTTGCCTTGTTGCTGTTGTTTGCCGTTGCTGTTGCTGTTGCTGTCGCCGTTGCTTTTGTCATTCGGCGGGTGGCCCACATCGCAATCTGGGTGTCCATCTTCGCGACGGTTTCATTGTCGCCAAGGTGGGCCATCGCGCGAATAGCGGTCCGCTTTCCCCAACCCCGCTCCAAAAATCCGTAACCAACCCGAACCGGAAGGCCCCAACTTCAGTCGGGCCGTAAAAAGCGCTCACGCCACCCGTCGGCAGCCCGTCTACACTACCAGTAGCGGCCAACCCCGCCGGGCCATACACCCGCGGAAAACCCAAGGACCATCCACATGCAGCAGCCCGTGCCTACGGAAGTCCCGACGCTCCCAGCTCCGAGCTTCTATCTCACAGCTCGCCAGCCGCTCCGCCCTGGAGCCATCCTGCTCGCTACCGTAGCCGCCTTCGCTGCTCTCTCCTCAGTCCTCTACGCCATGGAGCACAACCGAAGTGCACACTTCTCTCCCAATAGCTCCGGCGCCGCTCGTTCCGCTAACGCCACATCCGGAGCCACCCCTGACGACGACAAAGACGATCCAAACCAGGTCGACACCATCGTCCTCGGTGATCCCGCCGACGCACCCGTCCCCGCCCGCAAGGGTAACCACGTCAGCCCCGTTCACGCCACCATCCTCGTTCGCCTGCCCCGCTACGGCGACCAGGTCGGCCTCATCCCCGACACCCCCGCCGGCCACCTCCTCTACAACTGGCTGGCCGCCTTCAATCAAGCAAGCTACCCTGCGCTCGGCAACGCTCTGCCCAACATCGCGCTCGCCTCAGCGGCCGCTTCACAGATGGAGCTCCGTCAACAAACCGGCGGCTTCAGCCTGCTCTCGGCCAAAGAGGTCCAACCCGGCGTCCTCGTCTTTCGCCTCCGCGACCAGACTCCCTCCGCAACCGAAGTCCTCGGCACCCTCCAGGTACTTCCAAACTCCACCCCGGCCAGCATCGCGAGCTTCAGCCTCCGCGCTGTTCCCACACTCCGGCAGGACACCACCACAGAACCAACCCCACCGCGATGAGTCAATGACATCCCGGGCGATATTGCTTTACTGCCGAAATCAGACTTTGATCGACGGCGCGAGATATCCCTCAGCAGCGAGATGCTCGCCCATGCTCGCATACATCGCAGGATCTTCCGGCTGCCACGTCGCAAGTCCATCGACGTAACGATTAAACATACAGAACGCAGCAGCAATCAGCACCGTGTCGTGAATCTCCGTGTCGCTCGCCCCCAGTTCTCGCGCCCTCGCCACGTCTTCCGCTGTAACGTGCTTGCCGCCCAACTGCACCTTGCCCGCAATAGTCAGCAACGCCTTCAGCTTCTCTGAAATATCCGCACGCCCAAAGTCCCGCTTCACCTGATCGACGAGCCCCCAGTCCTTGCCCATATGCGCCGCTGCAGCAGCCCCATGGCTGGTTTGGCAAAAATAGCAGTCATTCCTGCTCGAAACATAAGTCGCAATCAACTCCCGCTCCCCCGGACTCAGCGTGCTCGGTCCGTGCAGCAGAACGTGCGCCAGTTCACGCATGGGCTTCGCCGTCTCCGGACGAAACACAAAACCGCCGGTAATTCCCGGAAAACCCTCAGGCAAAGAGATATGTGGCATTTCGCTTCCTCCTAGTTATCGAGTCACTGCTGCAGGTAAATATTCCTTGCTGACATTCACGTAGCCATCGCGAGCGATCCACTTTCCCCGCTCCCGATACATCGCCTCGTCCCGAGGCTGCGCTGTCGCCAATCCGTCGACATACCGGTTGAACATGCAGAACGCCGCAGCAATCAGCACGGTGTCATGAATCTCGACATCCGTCGCCCCCAACTCACGCGCACGCGCCACATCCTCCGTCGTCACGTGCTTACCCCCGCGCTGCACCTTGCCCGCAATCGCCAGCAGCGCCTTCAGCTTCTCCGAAATATCCGCATTCATAAAATCAACTTTGACCTTCTTCACCAGCTCCTCATCGCCGTTCAAACTGGCAGCCGCTATAGCGCCATGAATGGTCTGGCAGTAGTAACAATCGTTCTCCGACGAGACATACGTCGCGATCAACTCGCGCTCTCCCGGACTAAGAGAGTTAGGTCCGTGCAGCAAAACTTCAACCAGATCGTTGAGTGGCCGTGCCGTCTCAGGCCGAAAAGCCATCGCGCCGCGTATACCAGGTAAACCTTCAGGAAGTTTGATATGTGCCATAGCTGAATTCCTTTCACAGTGAGATTTGTTGGGAAAGCGCGCTCGTCGTAACGCTGGACTTCGAAAAGAAATATCGCCGCACCGGGTCGCCGCAAAGCACAATCGCCAATCCGATCAACGCGGGAACAGGATCATGCATCAGGATCATCAAATTGATCGCAACGCAACCTGTAAGAAAAATTACCGGCGCAGCCGGAAACCACCATCGATCTACCGGCTCGCGAAGACGAAAGAGCGAAGTTACCGAGAGGGCCAAAAAACAAACTGCCGAAAAAATAATGAACGAAAGTATCCGGTCGAACGCTCCAAAGCTGAGCACCAGCAGCGCAAGCCCCGTCTGCAGCAGCACCGCATTCGCAGGCGTTCCAAACCGCGGATGAAGCCTCCCGAACGGAGCAAAGAACGCGCCATCCTTCGCCATCGCGTAATAAACCCTCGGCGCAGCCATCGTCAGCGCCATCAATCCGCCCAGCACCGACAGCAACACGCACCCCGACAGCACTCTTCCTCCCATCACGCCAAACAGCGCCTCCCCGAACTGCGCCACGAATGCCGTGTTCGAAACAATCCGCTCCAGCGGCACCACCGACAGAAAAGCAAAACTCACCAGCAGGTAAACCCCCGTCACCAGTAACACGCCGCACGTAAAAGCCAGAGGAAGATTTCGCCGCGGATTCCGCACCTCACCCGCAACCTTACCCGCCTCCCACCATCCGCCGAAGCTGAAAAATGCACTCACGGTCGCGCCCGCGATTGCGGCAAAGATCGGCTCCGATCCGGCACGTCTCTCTGTCAATGGCATCAGACGCGCCACTGTCGCATGCCCCGAAATCCAGGCCCACGCGACCAGACTCACCAACACCGCAATCTTCAACAGGTTGGCTGTCGCCATCAGTCGCCGGCTCAAATTCGTGCCGACATAGTTCAGCACCGCCAGTCCAACCAGAATCAGCACAGGAATCAGCCATTGCATCCGCGCCGAAAAACCAATAGCAGAGAAACCAAAAAGCGCCAGCACGTACGGAGTTGCGCCCACGGCCAGCGCCGCAGCCAGCCCCGGGTCCATCACCGCGGCCGACATCCATCCGAACAAAAACGCAATGCGCCCGCCGAACCCCTCGCGCAGATAAACGTACTCGCCGCCAGTCACCGGGAAATGGACCGCCAGCTCCGAGTAGCACAGAGCTCCGCACATCGTCATCAACCCCATGCCGCACCACACCGCCGCCAGCAGCATAGGAGAACCAAGTGACCGCGCCATCGCCGCAGGCGTCAGAAAGATCCCCAGCGCAATCGACTCGCCGGTCACCACGGCGATCGTCGCCGCCAGCCCCATCTGCCTGCCCTTATCCATTGATGCGCAATCCTACACGCGCAGAGCAAGACCAACATCCACCGAAAGGTTGAGATTCAAAACGCCGCATGGCTGTGCGGCACCGCGACCCATCATGGATCGATAGCGCTGGTCTCCCAAATCCAAAAAAGCTGCTCGATATAATTCCCGCATGTACACGCCACAAGCTGGAATCTTCGCTCTGGGAACGTCCTCTCACGCGTACCTGGAGTTCGACATTCTGAACCCGAAGAATTTCAAAGAGTTCGCCGCAACAATCTCCGCGATCCGTGAACCGCGGACCACTACAGGCGGAGTGAACTTCGTCATCGGTTTTCGGCCAGAGCTCTGGCGCAATATTGTGCCCGAAGACGCACCTCCAGGCGTCGAGGGCTTCAACAAACAGATCCAGGGCACAGAAGGATTCATCATGCCGGCCACGCAACACGATGCGCTGGTCTGGCTCTCCGGCAGTGCCTACGACGTCATCTTCGATATGGCCCGCGACGTCATCCACGACCTCGCAGGCCTCGCCTCGCTGGGGGAAGAAACATCAAGTTGGCCCTACCGGCACGATCGCGATCTTACCGGCTTCATCGATGGCTCAGAGAATCCCACGCTGCTCGACGCTCCCACAGCAGCCCTCCTGCCCGAAGGAGCACCCGGTGCCGCCGGCTCAATCCTCTTGCTTCAAAAGTGGAAACACAATGTAGCTGAGTGGGAAGCTGTGCCGGTCCATCAACAGGAGCTCATCATGGGACGCACCAAGCCCGACAGCATCGAACTAGAGAACAAGCCATCGGACTCGCACGTCGCTCGCACCGATCAGGACGAATTCGGCAATATCTTTCGTCGCAACATGCCCTACGGAGACGTCGACGACCACGGCACCGTCTTCGTCGGATTCAGCGCAGACCAGAAGCGCCTTTCAAGAATGCTCGAGAGCATGGCAGGCCTCATCACTGGCACCCGCGACGCACTCACACGCTATACCCAGCCATTAACCGGCTCCTATTATTTCGTGCCTTCCGTCGAGACTCTGCGGCGCCTACGGTAAACCCCACTGGGCCGTTGCGGATGATCATCGTAGCTTATGCAATTGACATCTGTGCGCGCTAAGTGAAAGCCAGCTGAAACTTACCGCCCGTAGCCCTTGACATCACTGTGACTTCGACGGAGCAATGGAAAGACGATGGCGTGACGAGCACGGTCAACCACTTCACCACACCCGCCCCCGGCGAGCGAGTCGTGGCTTATCCACAACCTGGTCCGCAGACCGGAGCCGCAACCAGGCACTAGGCACATCCGCGCTCCCCGTGTAGCCTTAAGTCGTGAGCAAAGAAAACCTCAAACAACGACTAGCCTACTTCGAGCAAAAACTCGAAGAGGCGAAGCGCAGAAACGCCGCCAAGGAGCCCCACCCACGCAACTTCGACGCGGGCTACACCACCGATGTCTTTAAGACCTGGGTCGAATCAATCGCTGTCCTCAAAGAACGAATCGCCGGCATCAACGCCCAACTCAACGCCGATTAGCCTCGGCGAAAATCCCCAACAAGCTCTTGCACCCGCCCCAAACCACGTGTAACCTTTCAATCAGCATGTCGAGCACCTTCCGATTTACGGGCTTTAGCTATTGGCGCCACTCTGCGGCCAGTGGAGTCCTCGCATGCATCTCTGAAAACACCTAAACACCCTCAGAGTCATCGATCTTCCCGAGCCGCAGCCCAAAAAGGTTGCGGCTCTTTCATTTTCAGTACCATCAAGGAGAGGCAAATGACGTCCATCGAGTCAACAGAGCAAACCGAGACGGAAGCCAAAACCAAAACCATGCCCAACGAGCCCGGCCAAACCCTCATCCCCGCCCACCTCCGCCGCATCGTCCTCACCGGATTCATGGGAGCAGGCAAATCCACCATCGGCCGCCTCCTCGCCGACCGCCTCAACTGGACCTTCCTCGACCTCGACGCCCATCTCGAAGCCCGTTCCGGAGCTACCATCCCTCAGCTGTTCGAGCGCCACGGCGAAGCCCACTTCCGCCGCCTCGAATCCGCTGCCCTCGCCTCCGCACTCGGCCACAACCACACCGTCCTTGCCCTCGGCGGAGGCACACCCGAAGAGCTCACCAACCGCCTCCTCCTCGAACAGACCCCCGCCACCTTCACCATCTTCCTCGACGCCCCCTTCCCCACCCTCTTCGATCGCTGCATGCTCCAGGACATCGCCCGCCCCGTCCTCGCTGACCCTGCCGCCGCCCAGCAGCGCTTCACCAAACGCCACCCCCTCTACCGCCGGCTGGCCAACCTCACCATCCCCACCACCGACCAAACCCCCGACCAGACCATCGACGGGCTCCTCCTCGCCCTTGCGCAAAACAAAACATAGCGATCAATCAAGGTTCATCATTTCGACCCGGAGGCAGCGCAATTTGCCGCCGGAGTAGAGAAACCTGCTTCTCTACCTCTACCCTCCTCCGAGACTCAAACTCCGCACTACCCACGCCAACCCCACAAGCGCACACTTTCTGCATCTAAGAACCCGTACCCAACAGCACCAACAGCCTCGGACCAAACAGGAGAACATCGGATGACCAATCTCGCGTCCGAAGACCTCACACCCCACGAGCACCGTTCCCGCGCCCACGTCCGCGGCTACATCCTGTTCGCCATCGGCGCCTTGTTGCTCCTCGCCCTCGCCTACACCCTTCAAAAAGAGCTCCTGATCCTCTACGTCAGCGCTCTCTTTGCCGTCGTTCTCATGCCTGCCGTCAACCGCATCACACAAATCAAAATCCGCAACTACCAACCCTCTCGCGCAGTCGCCATCGTCATCCTCATCCTCATCGTTCTCCTCATCCTCGCGTTTTTCTTCACCACCGGCCTGCCTCCAGTCCTGCGCGACCTCAGCAACTTCTCCGCCGACCTTCCCAAGCGCATTCCCGAAATCGTCGGGAAGCTCCGCAAACTCCCCTTCGCCGACAAGCTCAACATCGACTCCATCGCCCAGCGCTCCCTCGGAGCCCTCGACTCCACCGCCAGCTATCTCTTCACCGCTCTCCCCAACTGGCTGTCGCACGTCGTCGACATCGTCACCGCCGCCTTCCTCTGCATCTACTTCATGCTCGAAGGCGAGCACGCCTACCGCTTTTTCCTCTCTCTTTTCCCCGCGGCCGAGCGCCAGCGCCTCGACCAAACCCTCCGCCGCGCCGAGCGCAAAGTCAGCAAATGGCTCGTCGGCCAGATCACCCTCATGGTCATCCTCGGAGTCACCAGCATCATCGTCTTCGGACTCCTGCATGTCCGCTACTTCGTCCTCCTCGGTTTCCTCATGGGCCTCTTCAACATCATCCCCATCGTCGGAGCAGTCGTTACCGTCACCCTCGCCGCACTCGTCGCCGCACTCGACTCCTGGACCAAGATGTTCGGCGTCCTCATCTTCTATCTCATCTACGCCAACCTCGAAAATGCCGTCCTCATCCCCCGCATCATGCGCCACAGCGTAAACCTCATGGGACTCACCATCCTCGTCTCCCTTCTGCTCGGCACCGCCCTCGCCGGCGTCGTCGGAGCCCTCGTCTCCGTCCCCACCGCTGCCCTCATCTCCGTACTGCTCGAAGAGTATGCTGTCCAGAACGATTCCCCCTCCCCCACCTAAGTCCCTTCGATTCAATCTCCTCTCTTCAGGAGGCAAAAAAATGGCAAATCCACCCCAAAATTTACTCCACATCCCTGTCTTTTAGCCTTCCTGAAACGACCGGAGCCTTGCTATTCTCAACCCTGTGTCTGACCTCACATTCGCCCAGCCCGCGAGACGCAACCTTCTGGTTCCCGTTCTTCTAGCCTTCCTGATTCTGGGCATTGTCCTCGCTCTCTTCCTCAGCTTCATCCCCAACCACACCGCCGACCTCGCCATCACCCACACCTCCGTCTACGCCGCCCACACCGTCTTCAAATCCGAGTCCATCGTCGTCGCCAACCAGCGCGCAGAAGACAACCTCTACGTCCTCACCACTCTCCGCATCGACGACCGCCTCCATCTTCCCCTCTTCCTCAAAGACTTCACCGCCACCCTCACCACCGCCGATGGCGAAGAAATCACCTCCAGCGCCATCGAGCAGCAGGACCTCGACAACGTCTACACCTCCTTCCCCGAAGTCAAAGCCCTCGCCACCACCCCGCTCCTTCGCGAGACCATGATCGGCCCCGGCAAATCCGCCGAAGGAATGATCCTCCTCCGCTTCCCCGTCACACAGGAAGTCTGGGACCGCCGCCGCTCCGCCATCCTCAACATCGACCTCTACCACCAGGGCAACCAATCCATCATCATCCCCAACTCCACCCAACCAACATCCAACGCTTCGCGCAGCGCCACCCACCCCACTTCCAACTAAAAACCCTGTTGCCGTTGCTCTCTCTTGCCGTTGCTCTTGCATTTCTTGCTTGTCATCTCCCATAGGGGATCTGCTGTTGCCTTTGTTGCCTGTCTAGTCCCTAGTCCCTAGCCGCTAGCCCTAGCCCCTAGTCCCTAGCCCCTAGTCCCTAGCCCCTAGCCCCTTAAACTAAAACTCATGACCCGTCGCCGCTTCATAGCCGACACCTCCACTCCCACCACAGCCACCCTCCTCGGCGATCAAGCCGCCCACCTCGCCCGAGTCCTCCGCGCCACCCCCGGCCAGATCTACGACATCGTAGCCAACGGCTTCCTCCACCGAGCCGAAATCACCAGCGTCACCGAAGACCAGGTCCTCTTCACCCTTCATGAAGAGCTAGAAACCGACGCCGCCCTCCCACTCCATCTCCTCCTCGCCGTCTTCAAGTTCGACCACATGGAGTGGGCCATCGAAAAAGCCACCGAACTAGGCATAGCAAAGATCACCCCAATCCTCGCCCGCCGCACCGAAAAACATCTAGCCCAATCCGCCCTCAAGCGCTCCGAACGTTGGCGGCGCATAGCCCTCGAAGCCAGCAAACAATCCCGCCGCACCACCATCCCCGAAATCACCAACCCCACCCCGCTCAAATCAGCCCTCGAACAAGAAAACACCACCCCCACCCGCATCCTCCTCAGCGAAACCGAACAAGCCACGACGTTAACCGCAGCTCTCAGCGCCGCTCAGTCATCCGATACAGTTATAGCCATAGGCCCCGAAGGCGGCTGGACCCCCGAAGAAATCTCTCTCTTCACCCAACACCAATGGCAACCAGTAACCCTCGGTCCGCGAATCCTCCGCGCCGAAACCGCAGCCATCGCCGCTATCGCCATAGCTTCGACCCATCTAATTTGATCTACATCCCAGCCAAAGCCTACTCGTCGGCCCGCTGCTTGGCCGCTTATGGAAGATGGTAGGCTTCTCCCATCGCTTTCCAGTCACCGCGCCAGCCAAAGGAAATTCATGTTCCAGGTGATCTTTGCACTCCTCGCAGTGGTAGCCGCATCCATCCACCTGGCGTTTTCGCCTGACAGCCGAAGCACCAAATCAGCAGTCGCGAAAACCTATCTGTTCTATCTCCTCTTCATCTATGTAGGCCTCATGGGACTCCTTACGGCCTATGCACACGTCTTCCGTCCGCTCGAAACCTCGGCATCTATCGGATGGGCCACAAGCCCCTACGAATACGAAGTCGGTATGGCCGATCTCACCATGGGCGTCCTTGGCGTCCTCTGTCTCCGATTCCGCGGAAACTTCTGGCTCGCCACTGCCATCGCCAACGCCGTGTGGCTCCTTGGCGACGCTATCGGCCACATCCGCCAGATCTCTCTCAGCGACAATCACGCCGCCAATAACTCCGGCATCTTCCTCATCACCGAAATCATCACGCCGTTTGTAATCCTCCTCCTCGCACTGGTTACACGCCGCCGGAGTACCCCTGCCTGAAGATCTCTTCGCAACAAGAAAAAGGGCGAGCCCCAAGGCTCACCCTCTCTCATCAAAAAAATGAAACAGCCAGAGCGGTTCTTGGGCCGGCTGTCTCCCAGTTCAACGTGCAGGAATAGCGTTCAAAGCCAACTCAACCGTACTCGGAGCCGTCGTCGTATTCTTCGCCAACATGCTCTCTTTTTCCGCGCGTCCCTTGGGGCATTCGATACCGGTGTTCTCTCCGGCAGTCCAGATCTGCTCAAGGTAGTACGTGTCACCGTAACGCTCGAAAACTACGTAGCCGCGATCAGGAGCCTTGGTCTTGATCACTTCATGGGTCAGGACAAAACCGGCACCTTTGGAATCTTTCGACTGCAAAATAAGTAGACTGCCCGAGCGGTCGACGCGATACGTGCCAGCAGGCAGCGTCTGGGTCGGAGTATGAAAGGCGAAAGGAATACTCACTTCTGCAACGCTCGAAGTTTGTGCAGAAGCAGATTGTGTCGCAACCAGCGAACCGATCGACAGTGCGAACGCAATCAGACTGGAACCAAGAATGGAAGTAAGTCGTGTATTTTTCATGACCGTTCTCCTTTTTGAAGGCCAGTTCCAAAATCGCCTTCAACCCTTAAAGCGCGGACCGCCGATATTTCGTGACACATTTTGAAAAATTATTTATTCGCAGGCGCGACCTCGCCTCCCCGAAATCATGCCCACCCGACCCGACTGGGACCCATCCCGCGCAGTTTCAACACAATGAGACGTTCATCTCACCTTCGCGCCAACAAAAAAGGGCGAGCCAAATGGCTCGCCCTTCCACAAACACTCAAGCTACTTCGTGCTCGTCGCCTGTGGAGTTCCCACCTTCCGAACCGCCGCATCCACGATCGCATACAACAACTGCCCATGATCCGTGCGGGTCTGCGCCTTGATGTACTCACCCGTCCGTCTTCCCGCAGCCTCATCATTAGGAAGCGTCAGTCCCCGCGTCTGCGCAGAAATCTGGGTCAGCTGCTGAATGATGTCGAAGAACGTAGTCTCATTCCTCCCCGCAAGCTGCCAGCAATCCGACACCGTACAAGTAAGAATCTGTTCCGTCGTCCAGTTATGCGGAGCCGCAGAATCCGCAGAAGGCGTAATCGTCACTGGAGACTTCTGCTGCTGTGCCGTAGTCGCCATCGTAGCTGCCGCAAGCGTAACGCCAAGAGCAAATCGATAAAAGCGCATGATCGTTCCTTTTCCCTGCAAAATTTTAGTGGTGTGGATAGTAGTTGTTGTTATTCCGATTATTCTGCGCAGCCTGCCCAATCACAGCGCCGATGCCCGCGCCCGCAGCTCCTCCCACGATGGTTCCCTTCAAACCGCCGCCGAAGACCGCGCCCAGAGCCGCACCTCCTGCCGCTCCAATCAAAGCGCCTTTGCCCGGCCCAATCCCGCCTTGGTTCTGCCGGTGGTCGTCATGGTAAGGACGATCGTGTGGGTTGTAGTAGTTCCCGCCATGTCCGCCACTGCGCATACCGTTGTAATAAGCGCTGTTGTTATGAGGCTGCGCGAACCCGGGAACAATCGCCGTCGCAAAAACAAGAAGAACAACAAGAACCGCGTTCCTGAACCTGCTCATCCCCGGTTAGATGCGAACTCTCCTTCGAAAGCCTTCCCGCCTTTCCAGACATTTGCTAGTGCCCAATCCTCCCCCAACTGCAGCGAACGCGCCAACGCCGTCACCGCAATCTTCGAGCAGCAAGGCGACATCCCGCTCACCAACATGCTCGCTCCCGGCGCTATGGGCGCCTCGTCCCAGGTCGACTCCGACGCCACCGCAGAAGGTCAGGCCGAAAACCGCCGCGTCGTCGTTCGCATCCTCCAGAACAAAGGCGTCTCCGGAACATAATCCGACTGACCAGCCCCCACCGCTGCCCAGACTCGATATACTGGTCCGCCTAGTCGCTTTTTGTAAATTCCAGATTCCACCGGCCCGTCCATCTCCTTCTGGGGTATCGAATGAAACGCAGACCCGGCTTTACATCAGGACTCTTCCTGATCGCCCTCCTTCTCTTTCCCGGATTTGCACCACTCCTCGAAGCCCAGACCGCACCTCCTCAGCAAACCGCACCCCCGCCGCCTCCAACCCCGCAGCAGTTAGACCAGCTCCTATCACCCATCGCGCTCTATCCCGACCAGCTCCTCGCGCAAATCACAACCGCCTCCACAAACCCACAGGAGATTCTCGACGTCACCAACTGGCTGGCGCAGAACCCCGGCCTTACAGGCGCCGCCGTCACCGACGCCGCCCAAAAACAAGGCTTCGATCCCGCTTTCCTCGCTCTCGTTACCTTCCCCACCGTCCTTCAAATGATGGCCGACCACATCGACGACTACGCCGCAATCGGCCAGGCGATGTCGTCCAATCAAGCCGAAGTCTCCGCATCCATCCAGCGCCTGCGCAGTCAGGCCTACGCTTCAGGAGCCCTCCGCTCCAACCAACAACAAAAGGTTGAAGTCCAGACAGTCTCCAATCAGCCCGTCTACGTCATTCAGCCCGCCCAGCCGCAAGTCGTCTACGTCCCGCAATACAACCCCACCGTCGTCTACGCTCCTCCCAGCACAGGCGCGGTCGTAGCAACAACTCTCATCACCTTCGGTGCAGGAATCGCTATCGGTGCGTTGATAGCCAACAACCAGCCTTGGGGATGGGGAGGCTGGGGATGGGGATGGGGTCACGGCGTCTACTACAACCGCGGCCCATGGGGAGGAGTCTGGGTCGGCGGCTATCGTCCACCTACCGTCTGGTATCACCCGCGACCACCCTACTACGCCGGCTATCCCGGATACGGCGGAAACTGGCGCTATCACCCTCCAAACTACCGCCCACCCTACCCCACCCAAAGGCCGATTTATCGTCCGCCCGCGCATTATTACGGAAACCCAGGCTATCGCCCGCCCGCCTACGGTCAACCCGGATATCGGCCACCCGCCAATAACCCCGGCTATCGTCCCCCTGCGAACAACCCAGGCTATCGTCCACCCACTGGACAACCAGGCACGCGCCCACCAAACAATGGCCAACCAGGAACTCGACCGCCAAACAATGGCCAACCGGGAACTCGACCACCAAACAATGGCCAGCCCGGAACTCGACCACCAAACAACGGTCAGCCCGGCACCGCCACCAAACAACGGTCAACCAGGCACACGCCCACCGGGTAACGGTCAACCAGGCACACGCCCACCAGGAGAGAATCGTCCCAACCCGGGACAACCAAACACCCGGCCAGCTCCCACCACCAGGCCTGCACCACAGAACCGTCCTCAAACCCAACCAGCCCCCCAAAACCGGCCAGCCCCGCAACCTCGTCCTTCAAACACCGGCGGTCAAGGCCAAGGCAAACCATCCCCACAATCGCGTCCCTCCCCTAACAAAGAATCTGGACAAGGCCAGCAACGAGGAGGCCCCCCGCCCAAACCGCAATAGCCCATCGCTTTGAAAAAAGGTGGCAACCCGCAAACCGTGTCATCCTGAGCGAAGGCGGCGTTTTTTGCCGCCGTAGTCGAAGGACCTCGACACCGCTCGCACCACCGATACATCCAGCCCCGTTTCAACCATACGATTCAAGCCATTGCACAAAGCCGGGTGCCCCATCTTCGCGACAGTCTCATCGTCGCTAAGGTGGGCCATCGCCTAAGCGATCCGTCTTTCCCTCCATCTCCCCCATACCCTGTCATCCTGAGCGAAGGCGGCGTTTTTGCCGCCGTAGTCGAAGGACCTCGACACCGCTCGCACCACCGATACATCCAGCCCCGTTTCAACCATACGATTCACGCCATTGCACAAAGCCGGGTGCCCCATCTTCGCGACAGTCTCATCGTCGCTAAGGTGGGCCATCGCGTAAGCGATCCGTCTTTCCCTCCATCTCCCCCATACCCTGTCATCCTGAGCGAAGGCGGCGTTTTTGCCGCCGTAGTCGAAGGACCTCGACACCGCTTGCACCCCGATGCATCCGGCCCTTTTTCAACCACACTATTCAAGCAATTGCACAAAGCCGGGTGCCCCATCTTCGCGACAGTCTCATCGTCGCTAAGGTGGGCCATCGCGTAAGCGATCCGTCTTTCCTTCCATCTCCCCCATACCCTGTCATCCTGAGCGAAGGCGGCGTTTTTTGCCGCCGTAGTCGAAGGACCTCGACACCGCTCGCACCACCGATACATCCAGCCCCGTTTCAACCATACGATTCAAGCCATTGTACAAAGCCGGGTGCCCCATCTTCGCGACAGTCTCATCGTCGCTAAGGTGGGCCATCGCGTAAGCGATCCGTCTTTCCTTCCATCTCCCCCATACCCTGTCATCCTGAGCGAAGGCGGCGTTTTTGCCGCCGTAGTCGAAGGACCTCGACACCGCTTGCACCCCGATGCATCCGGCCCTTTTTCAACCACACTATTCAAGCAATTGCACAAAGCACGATTTTTAGCCCTCAAACAATTCCAAAGCATTAACTCAACCCAACCTTCGGAGATCGGGTTTGAGTAAATCGTCCACGCTCATCTTTATAGTTTTGGGTGTCCTAAGCTATCTCATCGCACCAGTCGCTCTCTTCTTAGGCTGGAACAAATGGGTCGAAGCCCCAAAACCTAAAACCACATCCTCAATCTTTTCCTTCTTGGGCCTATTTCTCGCCAGTTGCTCTGCCTTACTCGCCATCTTCCTCATCTGTTACGCCCCAAACCATGTCTTTGGCACTTATGATCGTCTACTCAAGATAGTCTTTACATCGGGAGCGTTACTCTCTGTCGCAGGATTCTGCGTGAGTCTCGCCGGAGTATGGAGAAGGAACTCTCTCCGCTGGTACTCCATGGTCTCCTCATTGGGCACGTTCTCATTCTGGCTGCTAATCACCGCCTGGATATAAGCCGCGTTGCGCGCCCAAAATAAAAATGCCCGGACCAAAGGCCCAGGCACTTTCCAACCAACAGCCAGCACTTTCCAACTAACAACTAACTAAACATCTCCTTAACCTTCTCAAACAACCCACGAGACTGCGGAGTATTCTCCACCACCATAGTCTCGCTCAATTGCCGCAACAACTCCTTCTGCTGCTTATTCAGCTTCGAAGGAGTCTGCACCCGAATCTCCACAATCAAATCGCCCTTCCCATGCGAGTTCAGATGCGGCACGCCCTTGCCCTTCAGCTTGAACGTCTTCCCGCTCTGCGTCCCCTCAGGAACCTTGATCGAAGCCGCGCCTTCCAGCGTCTCAATCTCCAACTCCGTTCCAAGAGCCGCCTGCGGAAACGAGATCGGCATCACGCAATGCAGATCATCGCCATCGCGCTCGAAGAACTTGTGCGCCTTCACATTCAACACCACGTACAAGATCGCCCGCCGGTCCGCCATACTTGCCCGACTCGCCCTCGCCGCCATAACGAATCCGCGTATCCTGCTCCACACCCGCCGGCACCTTCACCAGGATCGTGTGCTCCATCTGTACCCGCGTCTCACCCTTGCATGTCCCGCAAGGATCGACAATCAGCGTGCCCGTCCCGCCGCAAACCGAGCAGGTCTTCGCCACAGAGAAAAATCCCTGCTGGAATCTCTGTTGCCCGCGCCCGCCGCACTGCGTACAAGTCGCCGGAGCCTTCCCCCGAGCCGAACCCGTACCCTTGCAATCCGTGCAAGTCTCCATCCGGCGAATCCGGATCTCCTTCTCTTTCCCAAAAACCGCCTCTTCGAACTCCAGCGTCAGGTCATAGCGAAGATCGCGCCCGCGCTGCACCCGCGAACCCCGGCCTGACGAGCCGCCCATGTTGAACATCTCGCCAAACAAATCGCCGAAGATGTCCCCCAGGTCCACATTCCCCTGGAAACCGCCAAAGCCGCCACCAAACGGACCACCGCCGCCGCCGCCATTCTGAAACGCAGCATGACCATACCGGTCATAAGCAGCCCGCTTCTCCGGGTCGCTCAGCACCGAGTAAGCCTCGCTGCACTCCTTGAACTTCTCCTCAGAAGTCGCATCCCCCGGATTCCGATCCGGATGATACTGCATAGCCAGCTTTCGGTAAGCCGTCTTCAGCTCCGAGTCGCTCGCATCCCGAGAAACACTCAATACTTCGTAGTAATCAACCTTAGTCACGTTCGCCGTAGCCATATCCCCAGAATCTCTTCCCGCTATTGAAGCTCTCGCAGTTGCAATTGCCGTTGCTCTTGCATTTCTAGCTTGTCATCCCCGAATGGGGGCAGATCTGCTGTTGTCTTTGTCGTTGCCTGTTCTAAATCGGTGTAATCGGTGCAAATCCGTGTTAAGCCTTCCTCAACTAATCCGAAACCTGCCCCGGATTCACCGCAATCCTAACCAACGCCGGCCGCAATAACTTATCGCGAATCCGATACCCCCGCCGAATCTCCTCCAGCACCTGATGATCCGGAAACTCCTTAGTTTCGATGCTCCCCAGAGCCTCATGGACTCGGGGATCAAACTGCGCTCCTACCGCCTCCACCGGGGCCACATTCAACCCCTTCAGGGCATCCTCCATCTGCTTGAGGATCAATTCCACACCCGCACGAAGCTGCTCCGCAGTCCCATTCGCCTTCAGCGCCAGCTGAAAGTTATCCATCACGCTGAGAAAAGGCTCAACGGTATTCGAGACCGCATAGTCCCGCGTATCTGCCCGCTCCTTCGCCTCACGCTTCCGCGCATTATCAAACTCAGCCTGCAGCCGCGCCAGCCGGTCCAGCAACTGGTTCCGCTCGCCCTTCAACTGCTCCAGCTCCGTCGTCCCCGCACCCGCCTCAATCTCATGGCTGGGATCAATCACCGGACTCACCTCTGCCTCCGGATCAAGAATCTCCCGCCCGGCCATCTCTTCCGTCATTGTTCTTCGACTCCTCATAAAGTTTCCTCTTCTATTGTCGACTATCCCAGCCCATCGCGCGAGTCACCAACCCCTCGCTGCTATCCGATATCCACGCCGACGCCTCTAGGTACCCAAGGCTTCACCCTTGGCCGTCCGCCTTGGCTTCTAGGTACGCCAAGCCTTCAGGCTTGGCCCTCTCTCGAGCACCAAAGAGAAGGGGCTTTAGCCCCTGGGGTACGCCTTCCTTCCCAGCCCAAAAATAAATCAAAAAAAGCGACATATTTTAGCGAACTACAAACCACCATCCAAAACACCACAACTCACCAGCGAATCACCACAAACTCACCACAAAAAACCATCCAAAAATCCTGTGGAAATCGCAAAACCCCCTCTAAAAACGCCCCTCTCACCACACCCCAAAAAATCTACTCCCCAGGCTCCAGCATCCGGTCAAAAACCCGGGAAATATAGCTCACCGCATTCATCGTGTTCTCGTAATGCATCCGCTTCGGCCCAATCACCCCAACCGTCCCCCGTGACTCCCCGCCCATCCGCGCCGGAGCCGCAATCAAAACCAGCCCGCTCATCTCCGGAGCCTGCTCCTCCAGATCAAATACCACCCGCACACTCTCCTGCCGAGCATCGATATACGCATTCAGCAGCTCCACCACCCGCTCCTTCGCCTCCAGTGCGGTCAACATCTCTCGCAACCGCTCCCTATCCCCTTCGCTTCCAACAAGATTCGCCACCCCCTCCACATACACCGTCTGCACCGGAGCCTCAGGCACCGCCTTCACCCAAAGCTGCTCCACCTGGTTCAACAGCTGCTGATACTCACTCTTCTCCCGCTCCACCAACTTCGCAATCTCCGCCCGAACCCGCTCCACACTCCACCCACGAAAGTGCTCATTTAGAAAATTTCCCGCAACCTCTAACTCCCTTACAGACAAGTCTTTATCCAGTGCCAGCACCCGGTCCCGCACCATCCCGCTACGAGTCACCACGACCGCCAGAACCCGAGCCTGCGCCAGCCGCGAGAAGTGCACATGCTCCAGCATCTCCCCCTCCGCCGCCGCGGCAATCGCCACACCCACTCCGCTCGACAGCGTAGCCAGTACATGCGAAGTCCTCTCCAGCAACGCCTGCGTCCCCGCAACCCCCTGAAAACTAAGGTCAATCTGCGAGCGAGCCCGTGCCGACATCCTGGCGGCATTCCTCCCGCTCAACTGCTCCACATACATCCGAAACGCCCGAGCCGTAGGCACCCGTCCCGCTGAAGTATGCGGCTGCTCCAGCAACCCCTCCTCCGACAGCTCTGCCATCTCATTCCGCACGGTAGCCGAGCTAAACCCAACCCCTTCAGCACTCTGCAGCCGAGCAATCGTCCCCGACCCCACCGGCTCACCAGTCTCGATATAGCTCTCGATAATGGCCGTCAGAATAGCCCGCTGCCGCGCCGTAACCCGCCCCGCGTCTGCCATTCTTCCCTCCATTAGCCCACTTCCAGTGTATTCTCCGAGTCAAGCAAGAAAACTCAAGCCAGCCGCTAGTCCCAGTCCCTAGTCCCTAGTCCCTAGTCCCTAGTCCCTTAAGAAATCTCCAACACATCCTCACTCTTGGCCGCTATATCCTTTGCTTTCTGTGCCACCTTAGCTGCAACCTCATAAAAACTCTTAGCCAGCTTAGACTCCGGCCCTGCCAACGACACCGGCAAGCCCTTATCCCCGCCCTCACGAATCTGAGGATCCAGATCCACCGCGCCCAAAAACTCCAGCCCAAACTGAGCCGCCGTCCGCTCCGTCCCACCAGCACCAAACACGTCGATCACCTGCCCATCCGGCAGGGTCATCTGACTCATATTCTCAATCAAACCAATCACTTCCACCTTCACCTGGTGAAACATCTCGAGCGCCTTCCGCGCATCCTGCAAAGCCACGCCCGACCCCGTCGAAACCACTACTGCCCCGGTCAACGGCACCGTCTGCACCAGCGAAATCACCACATCCCCCGTGCCCGGCGGCAGGTCAACAATCAGAAAGTCCAACTCCCCCCACTCCACCTGCTGCAAAAACTGCCGAATAATCTGGTGCAGCATCGGCCCGCGCATCACCATCGGCTTATCGCCGGGCGAGATCAATCCCACCGAAATAAACTTCACTCCATGCGCCAGAATCGGCTCAATCCGGTTCTCCCCCACAATATTCGGCTGCCGCGAAATCCCCATCATTAAAGGCACATTCGGCCCATAGATATCCGCATCAATCAGCCCCACCCGATACCCAAGCTTTCCCAGCGAAACCGCCAGATTCACCGCCACTGTCGTCTTCCCTACGCCACCCTTGCCACTCCCAACCGCCACAACATGCGCAACTCCCGGCAAAGGCTGCGGCCCCTGCGGCGCTCCTGCTCCCATATGTCCCATAACAATCTCCGATCTCAATTTCTGATGCCGTCATCCTGAGCGAAGGCGGCGCTTTTGCCGCCGTAGTCCAAAGGACCCCGATGGTTTCAAACCGCCATCGCTATCAAACTTTCCTGCACAGTTCCGAGTTCAAATATGCCAGCCGGCCCCCAGAGCCGCTCTCATCTCCTTCTTCCTCGTCGTCTCCCAGGCCCGCATCTCCCTTCGCCGCCCCGCATCCTCAAACCGCCTCTTCTGATGCTCCGTCTCCGGCACAACCTGCGGCACCGCCAGCTTGTGTCCATCCCGATCCACGGCAACAAACGTCAAATAAGCCGAAGAAACATGCCGAAGCCGTTGCTCCCGAACATCCTCAACCATCACCCGAACCCCAACTTCCATCGAAGTCCGGAAAGCCCGGTTCACACTCGCCTTGAGTATCAGCAATTCGCCCAGCTTCACCGGAGCCACAAAATCCAGATGATCCATGCTCGCCGTTACGGTAAACGCCCGCGCATGCCGGCTCGCCGCCATCGCCGCAACCAAATCGATGTACTGCATCAAACGCCCGCCAAACAGATTGCCAATCGCATTCGTATCTGCCGGCAATACAATCTCACTTCGCTCCGACTGGGACTCCGCAACCTTCCGTGCCAAAACCTCATCGTTCATACCCACCAGTCTAAATCCCGGACACTCTCAGCTTGAAGTTGTCACCCTTCACGCAGCGAAGGACCGCTTGAAGCACATGCAGTTGCCTGTTCCTGAATCGGTGTCATCGGTGCAAATCTGTGTTAAGCCTTCCCCAAACTTGCCAACCCCACCCACCAACCCGCACCATCAACTCATGGACAAGATCGCCTCCCTCAACGAAATCCTTCAACTCGACCCAGCCAACGCCTTCGCGCGCTACGGTCTCGCCATGGAACACCTCAGTCAAGGCAACACCACCGTCGCCCTCACCGAGTTCACCACCCTCATCGAGCACAACCCCGCCTACGTCCCCGCCTACCAGATGTCCGCCCAGACCCTCGCCAAACAAGGCCGCACCGAAGAAGCCATCGCCCGCCTCAACGAAGGCATCGCCGCCGCCCACCGCACCAACAACGCCCACGCAGCCAGCGAAATGCAGGCCCTCCTCGACGACCTCAGCCTCTAACGAAAACCTACATCGCTCCGATTCCTGGAGACCTGAAACCTTCATCCTCGTCAAACATCTATACTTGAACCATGGCGACCCCTCTCCCGGCAACTCTCGGCGCCCTCCGCGCCAGCGAATTCACTCCATCCCGCATGGCCCGAAGCGTCAAAGACGAGCTGCGCGAGAACCTCATCGCCAAACTTCGCAACGCCGCTAACAACGGTACCCGCGGCACCGGCGATAAAGTCTCCCTCTTCCCGGGCATCGTCGGCTACGACGACACCGTCGTCCCCCAGATCGTCAACGCCGTCCTCAGCAAGCACAACTTCATCCTCCTCGGTCTCCGCGGACAGGCAAAGTCGCGCATCCTTCGCGCCCTGACCACCCTCCTCGACCCGAATCTCCCATACATCGCCGGCTCCGAAGTCCGCGACAACCCCTACGCGCCTATCTCTCAATTCGGCCGCAATCAACTCGCAAAATTCGGCGACGAAACCCCCATCGCGTGGCTCACCCCAGACCAGCGCTACGTAGAAAAACTCGCCACCCCCGACGTCACCGTAGCCGACCTCGTCGGCGACATCGACCCCATCAAAGCCGCGCGCAGCAATCAGGATCTGGGCTCCGAGCTCACTATGCACTACGGCCTCCTCCCCCGAGCCAATCGCGGCATCTTCGCCATCAACGAGCTACCCGACCTAGCTGGCAAGATCCAGGTCGCTCTCTTCAACATCATGCAGGAAGGCGACGTTCAGATTAAGGGCTACCCCGTCCGCCTTCCGCTCGACGTAGCCATCGTCTTCAGCGCAAACCCCGAGGACTACACAGCCCGCGGCAAAATCGTCACCCCGCTCAAAGACCGAATCGGCAGCGAAATCCGCACGCACTACCCCGAAAACATCGAGGAAGGCATCGCCATCACCGCGCAGGAAGCTTGGAGCGCCCGCAGCTGGGACGACGCCCGCGGCAAAGACAAAGACGGCCATCCCACCAACAACATCGAGATTCCGCACTATATCCGCCAGATCGTCGAACAGATCGCCTTCACCGCCCGCGAAGAAAAGAAGGTCGACAAGCGCAGCGGGGTCTCGCAGCGACTTCCCATCAGCACCATGGAACTCGTCCTCTCCAACGCCGAACGCCGCGCGCTCCTACACGGAGAGTCCGTAGTCGTCCCCCGCGTCGGCGACATCTACACCGCGCTCCCCGGCATCACCGGCAAAGTCGAGCTCGAGTATGAAGGCGAAGTCCGCGGCGCCGACACCGTCATCCGCGAGATCATCCGTCAATCCGTAGCCGTCATCTTCGACAAATACTTCGCCAACACCAACACACAGCAGATCGAACAGTGGTTCAATCTCGGCGGCACAGTGCAACTCAACGACACGCAACCCTCCGCCGGTTCTCTCGAAGAGTTAAAGCAAATACAGGGACTCTTCGAAAAGCTCTCTCCACTCCAGATCGGCGCAAAATCCAAACCCGAAGCCGCCGTCAGCGCAGCCGAGTTTCTCCTCGAAGGCATGTACGCCCACAAACGCATCAGCCGCACCGAAGAACGCAGCTTCACGGCCGCCGAAAAGAAATCCCGAAACGACCAAGCCGCCAACTACGCCGAGCGCATGCGCGAACGCGAGATCGAACGCGAAGAATCCATTCGTAATCGCACCCGTCGCGGCTTCAATTAAGCCACCGGCCATCGCATTTGCAGTCGCCGTTATTTTTGCTTCGCCTTCATACTTGTTCTTGTCGTTGCAGTTGCTTTTGAGATAGGTCCGGGCTTTAGCCCGGACACTCGCGGACAGCCGTAAATCGGGCTTTAGCCCCTTGAGATATGCCTTCTTATCCCCGCCCACGCATCCGAATCAAGCCCGAGACCTTCGCTATCACCGCCGTCACACACCAACGTCACCGAATCTTCCAACGCACCACCAACGCGGATCTCATGATGAACATCCTCTTCCGTTACCGCGATCAATCCCGCTTCGCGCTCCACGGCTTCGTCATCATGCCCGATCACATCCACGTACTCATTACACCCGCTCCAGACCAAACCATCGAACGCTGCGTCCAACTCGTCAAGGGCGGTTTCTCTTTCGCCATGCGCAACCAATTCAACGGCGAAGTCTGGCAGGATGGATACCACGCACACCGCATCACAGACGCAACTGACTACCAAAATCAACTCCAATACATCGCCAACAACCCCAGCCGAAAAAACTACACGAGCCACTCGCACGTCCACACCGCCCACGAGCACCGCCTCGACCCTCAACCGCACACATGCTCCTGACAACCCTCGCTCTTCTACTCACCGCAACACCGCAGGCACCCGCACGCCCGCACATCCCCGCAACGCAGCTCAACGACATCGCCACAATCCTCGCCCACGACGAAGGCTGGCCCCTCGGCAACCCCGATTACACCCTCGACCCCATGACTCCAGTCGCCGACGACGGCTTCGATTCCATCGGCGTCTACAAAAAAGCCCACCTCGTCCGCATGTACTCCATCGACCGCACCACTGGCCAGATCGTCGACTTCATGCGTGGCTGCCAGGTCTTCCGCTTCCCCGATCTCGCACACTTCGAACAAAGCGTCCGCGCCCAAACCAAAGCCGCTCCGCTCACCGATCAGCAGCTCGCAAAGAAAGCCGGCTGCCCCAAACTCACTGTCGTCAACACCCGCTGGGTCAAGACCCCTTAGTCAGGAATCCAATGTCTGGTAGAAATTACCTTATGTCCAAGTCCCTGATGTCCCGGCCCCTCTCAGCCTCGTTGCTCCTCGCAACACTGCTCCTCTCCGCCACCGCCTTCGTTCAAGCACAAAAAGTCTCCGATCCCAAAGCCTCCTACATCGACGTCCAGCAGCGTCACACCCAGCTGGCACACACCACCGACCCGCGCACCGTATCTGCGATCAAGTCCCTGAATTTCTGCACCAGGCTTCCCATCGTGCAGCCGCCCATCGGCCGCATGGACATTCCCCATCACTATCTCAACGGCAGCCACGGCCCCACCAATCCCGCGGAAGCCGTCGCCACCCGTGTCTACAATGCCTTCGAGCGTCGCGTGACCGGAGGCATGAACCAGTGGCTCGTCACCGCCAGCAAAGACGAAGCACAATGCGCCCAGCAGCAGATCGATCTATGGGCACAAGCCGGCGCCCTCCTCGACTACGACCCCAAAGAAAGCTCCCAGGCTTGGTATCAGGTCGAGTGGACCCTCAGCTCCATCGCCATCAGCGAATCTGTCCTCCTCAACGAGCCTTCGCTCGACCCCGCCATCGTCAAACGCGACGTTCAGTGGATGAACAAAGTCGCCCACCGTACCGTCGAATTCGACAAGGTCGGCAAGCAAACCAACAATCACCACTATTGGCGCGGACTCGCCGCAGTCTCCACTGGCGTCATCTCATCCGACGATGATCTCTTCAACTGGGGCGTCGCCGTCTTCAAGCAAGGCATCGACGAACTCGACCAGCGCGGCGCTCTCCCGCAGGAGATGGCTCGCCACGAACGCGCCATCCACTACCAATCCTTCGCACTTCAGCCTCTCATCCCGCTAGCCGAATTCGCCGAGCGTCAGCACGTCTCTCTCTACGCCTACAAATCCCCCACCGGCCATACCGTCAAAGACGCAGTCAACTTCCTCGGCGAAGCCCTCGCCCACCCCGACATCATCAAGGCTTACACCCCCGACGCCCAAATGATCGACGACAAAGGCGCGGACTTCTTCTCCTTCGCCGAGTTCTACTCCCACCACGTCCCACCCACAGAAATCCCCGCCACAATCCTCGACGGCCTCAAAAGACCCACCTTCGCAACACGCATCGGCGGCAGCACCACCGTCATCGACGGTTTTGTTCCGCCTGCGTCAAAATAGCAGCACCAAAGCAGGCATCTCATGAAGCGAGTCCGATATACCAAGTTCACCGGCGACCTCTCCTCCAGCTTCGGCCTCGAGGACCTCATGCAGGCCCTCTCCGACTTCCTCCTCGACTCCGGCTTCAACGATCCCTACTCCCGCTTCCAGGAGTTCAACGACCAGACCCTCCAGAATCTCCGCGAAGCCATCCGCGAAGCCCTTGATTCCGGAGAGCTCTTCGACGAAGAAGCGCAGGAAAAATACGAAGCCCTCTCCGAAGATCAAGTCGAAGAGCTCATCGACCAGATCATCCAGAAGATGCAGGAGCAGAACTTCATCAACGCTGAGCAGCCGCAGGAAGGCCAGGGTCAACAAGGCGACGGCAACGCCGAGGCCCGCTTCGAAGTCACCGACAAGGGCATGGACTTCCTCGGCTACAAAGCCCTCCGCGAACTCCTCGGCCCCTTAGGCAAATCCAACTTTGGCCGCCACGATACCCGCCACGAGGCCGCAGGCGTCGAAATCAACGGCAGCAGCAAGCTCTACGAGTTTGGCGACACCCTCAACCTCGATCTCACCGCCACGCTCTCCAGCGTCTTCGCCCGCGAAGGCATCGCCTCAGTCGTCGAAGGCGAAGAGAACACTCCCCTCAACATCGAGTACTCGGACCTTCAGGTCCACCAGTCCGACTACCAGTCCTCCTGCGCAACCGTCGTCCTGCTCGACTGCTCACACTCCATGATCCTCTACGGCGAAGACCGCTTCACACCGGCCAAACGAGTCGCCATGGCTCTCTCTCACCTCATCCGCACCCAGTTCCCCGGCGACACCCTCAACCTCGTCCTCTTCCACGACAGCGCCGAAGAGGTTCCCGTCTCCCAACTCTCCCGCGTCAAAGTCGGCCCCCACTACACAAACACCCGCGAAGGCCTCCGCCTCGCGCAGCGCATCCTCGCCAAACAAAACAAAGACATGAAGCAGATCGTCATGATCACCGACGGCAAGCCCTCAGCGCCTCACCCTCCCCGACGGCCGCATCTACAAAAACGCCTTCGGCCTCGACCCCCTCGTCATCGAAGAAACCCTCCAGGAAGTAAGCCGCTGCAAGCGCTCCAACATCATGATCAACACCTTCATGCTCGCCAACGACTTCACCCTCATGCAATTCGTACAAACCGTCAGCGCCATGTGCCGCGGCAAAGCCTACTTCACCACCCCACAAACCCTCGGCAACTATCTCCTCATGGATTTCATGTCCCGCCGCATGAAGACGATCCACTAGTTGCACAGCACGATCCAGGATGGATTGCCCAGTTCCTTTCCTTATGAAGTCGTCATCCTGAACGAAGTGAAGGACCCCTGTATTTTGTATTTGTTCTTTTTGGTCAGCAGCAGGGTAGGCATACTTTTGGTTTCGCGCCAAAACATCGAAATAGCACTACCTCGCTAAAATAAAACCATGGGCCAAAACTGGGCGCACATGGGAACGTCGGTCCTCGCGTCCTTCCTCGCCTCTCTCGTCGAGTGCGTCGAAGCCCTGACCGTCGTCCTCGCCGTCGGCAGCGTTCGCGGCTGGCGGTCCGCATTAACCGGCACTGCCACAGCCATCGTCGTTCTGCTGATCATCATCGCCATACTCGGAACAGCGCTCGCCCACATTCCGCTGCCCATCGTCCAGCTCGCCGTCGGCACGCTTCTTCTCTTATTCGGTCTCCGCTGGCTGCGCAAAGCGATCCTCCGTTCCGCCGGCCAAATCCCCCTCCACGACGAGCAGGCAGCCTTCGCAAAAAGCACCGAGGCCATGCATCGTCTCGGCATCGGCTCAGCCACGTGGGACAAGATCGCCTTCGCAGCCGCCTTCAACATCACCATGCTCGAAGGCACAGAGGTCGTCTTCATCGTCATCGCCATCGGAGCAGGCCACACCGGCCTGCTCCTCCCCGCCAGCCTCGGAGCCGTCGCCGCCCTCGTCGTCGTCATCGCCATCGGCCTCATCCTGCATCGCCCGCTCGCCCGAGTCCCCGAAAACACGCTCAAATTCATCGTCGGGGTTCTCCTCTCGGCCTTCGGAACCTTCTGGGTCGGCGAAGGCCTCCACCTCGAATGGCCCGGGGCCGACTGGTCGATCCCCGCTCTCATCGCCGCTTATCTCGTCCTCGCACTCGCCATCGTGCCCCTCTGCCGCACCCGTTCGCAAGCCGTTTCATCCAACACTTAGGAGACCGACATGAAGTGGCTGAAAAACATCCTCCACGAAATCTTCGGCCTCTTCGTCGACGACGGCAGCTTTGCCCTCGCCATCCTCATCTGGCTCGCCCTCGTGCGATGGGCGACACCGCACCTCAACATCCCCTCCCGCGCGACAGGCATCATCCTCTTCGCCGGCCTGGCCCTCATCCTCACAGAGAGCGCAGCTCGTTATTCCCGGCGCAAACAGTAGGCTTGATTTTTAGAGGAAGTGTCATCCTGAGCGTAGCCTCTTGCAGTTTTATCGCGAGAGGCGCAGTCGAAGGACCTGCGGTTCGCTTGTAGCGGCAACCCTTTGCCTTCCATTTGACATGGCTTCTTTTCAGCTCTATGTCGATACATCCTGGCATCGGCCGATCTGTTACTTATCCTTGTGCCGTAAATCCAACCCGAACTTCGGTGAAGACCTCGTCCCGCTAATCTTCACCGGAATCTCCGCCCCCGCGCCATCCTTCTTGAACATCGGATCGACCGGCTTCAGCAAAAGCTTTTTCCACTTCGAAGCCACCATCTGCGACACCTTCGCATCCGTCTTTATCTTGCCGCCAAATTCGAACGTGTCCCCGTTCAGGCTGTAATCGCCCGCCAACAAAACCTCCGCACCCGGAAGCGTGTAATCCAGTTTGCTGAAACTCAACTTGCCGTCCCCCATCACAAACTGCCCCACCATCTGCGAAAGCACATCCTCCGCACCCGGCTTCGCATCTTTCGGATCGCCCTGAGCGCGCAAACTCAGCATATCCACCTTGTCCTGCACCTCAGGATTCATAAAGTGAATCTGCCGCAGCGTAAATCCACCCTTCAATCCAATCTTCCTCGTCACGCTCTCTTTGCCCGGAGGAATGTGCAGCTTCGCCTTCATCGTCAGCCGTCCAGTCATCACCACCGGAGTAGTCTTCACGCCCAACTCAAGAAAATCCTGTATCCGCCCATTCGGCACATTAACATCCAGATCGATGATGTGCCCCTTGCCCTTCACATTGATCACCGCGCCGCTGCACGTGAAGTCCGTTCCACCCAACCGCGCCTGCACAGGCTGCAGATAGGTATCGCCGTTCGTTCCATCCACAATCGCATGAAACTTCGTATGCAGCGGCATCGCATGGTTCGCCGTATCCAGCGAAAAGTCCGGTGTCTCCGTCGTCCCATCTACCGTCATGTCGTTCAACTGCCCCGCAAACTCGCCCACTGATGACAGAATTCCGCCAATTCCCTTAATCGTATTCAAGTCCGCATGATCAAACGTGTAGTGCCCGGTCACAGTCGAATCGCCCGGGCTATCGTTGTTCCACGGCCCAAATGTGCCCTTCGCTCGGATATCACCCTTCGGAATCGCGTTCACCAGCGTCGCGTTATAGTCCCACGGTTTGTCCGGACCCACGTCTCGCAGCACAACATGACTCAACTCATAGTCCAGCGGATCCTTGCCAGGCTTCAAAGTCCCAATCACCAGTCTCGAGTCATCGCACACAATCTCATCCACCACAATCCTGATCTGCCCAGGATGCCGCTGCCCCTTCGGAGCCTGCGCACGCATCTCCTTTGGAGGGATCTGAATGTCCACCCCCGCCACATGCACGGTCCCAACGTGCATCGGCTTCCTGAATAACCCCTCCCAATCCGCATGAAACGAAAACTTCCGCAGACTGATGAGAGGCGCCGTGGCACCCGCCGCAACCACCTCATCCTCCGGAAAAATCCTCAGTCCAGTGCCGGAAACCTCCAAACCCTTCACCACCGAGACATCGAACCCATCCAGTTCCACCCGACTGTTGAACCGCGCGCTGAGCGTCTCAATCACACGGCTCTTCAGAATCGGCGCCGCCCTGCGCGCCACCATCTCGCCAATCACCAACAGCACAATCACAGCAACCAGCAGCGAGACCGCCACCCACCCCCACACGCCTCGCTTCCGTTTGGGTGTTGCTGCATCTTCGTTGACGTCTTTGTATGTTTCTTCGATCAAAGTCTTCGCCAAAAACTTTGATGCAGAAATACATCGTCAGGGAAAGCCCCTCATTCCACTCAACTTCACTGCTAATTCACCGCATAAAGATTCCCATCGGCACTCCCAAAATAAACAACGCTCCCCGACACGGCAGGTGAAACATCGGTGAGTCCTGCCCAATCGCAACTCCACAAGCGACAAGACTCAAAACAAACGACACAATCTCCCTGGTCAACATGTCTCTCCTCGCTAACCAGGTGGAGAGATTCTAGGCACATCCCCATTGCAGCCGAGAAGAAAGTGACGAACCCCAATCTATTCGGGACAAACCGTCCCCGCCCCTCTCCCGTCTACCGGCTAGCCGCCACATCCGCAACACTGTGCCCTTCGTGGTACACCGCAAATATCTTCTGCGTATTCCGAATATCCGCCAGCGGATCAGCATCCACAATCAGCAGATCCGCGCGCTTGCCCACGGCAATCGTCCCGCGATCCGACAAGTGCAGCAGCTTCGCATTGCTTCCCGTCGCCGCGGTAATCGCCTGCATCGGCGTCAACCCCGCACGCACCATCGACTCCAGCTCATGATGCTCCGCAAATCCTGGAATCCGTCCCGGCATCGCACCCGAATCCGTTCCAAACCCCACATTCACCCCCGCATCAAACAGCTTCTTCAAATTCTGCTGCCCAATCTCAAAATCCTTTCTATGCTGCGCCGTCTGCGGATCGCGATTCACCTTGTCCGCATATCCCGGAGCATCAAACCTGGACAGCAGCTTGGGTCCCGCAGCTTCTTTGAAAAACTCAGTCTGCATAAAAGGTGGCCGGTCCGCATACACAAAAAACGACTCATCCACCGTGAACGTCGAAATATACCAAACCCCATGCGCCTTCATCGCCTGGACAAACGCATCATCCACAACCTGGTCTCTCACAGAGTGCGCCAGCACATCCACGCCATCGGCGACCAACTGCTTCGCATCCGTCAGGGCATACTCATGCGCCGCCACTCGCAGACCCTTCGCATGAGCCTCATCGATCACCGCCTTATAAATCTCCGGCGACATCTCCGGCACCGACCCATGCATCTTGTCTACCCAAATCTTCACAATATCCGCATGATGTCTCGCCATCTCATCCACATCCCTGCGCGCCTCCTCCACCGAGGCCGGCCTGTCAATCTGATCCGGAGCCGCCGGCAAAGGCGGAGCCCCACCCGGCACACCAATCCCTCGCCCCGCCGTAAGAATCGTCGCCCCGCTCAACTTGCCCTCTCTCTGCTCCGCTCTCAGCTGATACACCAGATCGCGGTTCACCCCCAACGACATGATCGTCGTCACGCCATACCTCTCAAACTGCTTCAGCTGCGCCGCCACATTCTCCCGCGTATACGCAGTCGCCGAATTCTCCGCGTCATCCACCAGCAACCCCAGGTGCGAGTGCGCGCTGATCAGCCCCGGCATCACCGTCTTCCCCGTCAGTTCGCGAACCTCGGCTCCCGCAGGCGCTGCCAACCCCGCCCCGCCTATCCGTTCAATCTTTCCATCGCGCAACACCAGCGAGACATGCTCCCGCGGCGCCGCGCCCGTTCCATCGATCAGCCGCACGTCCCGCAGCACTACCACCTGCTGCGCCCGCGCACCCAAACTCAAAAGACCCACCACCCCACACAGCGCAATGGAACCAACTCGCAAGCTCATAGGGCACACTCCTACCCGTTGGATGCACCCCGGAGTCACCTGATGCGCGATAGCCGATACCTGATCCCCATTCCGAGAACACCTAACGCCGCTCCCGCCAAAGCCGATACAGCCCCCACGCCGCCACCGAGCAGTTGTCCACAATCGTCCCATCCAGAATCATCTCTTCGAACTCTGCAACACTCACTCGCCGCACCACCAGATCGCTCTCCTCCGCATCCGGATTCGCCATCTCCCATCTTCAGACCCTCAGCCAGAAACACATGCTGCTTCTGATTCATCACCCCATACGCAATCTGCAGCGTCGACAGATGCGTCATCCGCTCCGCCGTCAGCCCCGTCTCTTCCTTCAACTCCCCACGCGCCAACTCCTCCGGCACCACCTCCGCCGTCTCCCACCCACCCTGCGGAAACTCCCAGTGCCGCCCACCCACCGTATACCGGAACTGCTCAATCAAATAAACAAACTCACCCTCGGCCGTCACGTCCAGCGGAATGATGATCGAAGCCGGATCCTTATCAATCACCCCATAGATCCCACGCTCCCCATTCGCGCGTTCAATCACATCCTCGCGAACGCTCGTCCAGGGATTCCGATAAACCTCCCGGCTGCTGATCGTCTTTATCATCAACTCACCAACCCCAAGCCGAGCCTAGTCCCAATCCTAGTCAGCCTAAAAACACTACTCCGGAACAGAAAACTCCAGATGCGACGGATACTTCGCCGACCCATAGATCGTCTGCGTCGCCGCCTTATACGCACTCGCCGGAGCCGTCATGATATTCGGCACAAACGTCTGCGGATTCCGGTCATACAGCGGAAACCAGCTCGACTGCACCTCCACCATAATCCTGTGCCCCTTCAAAAACGTATGGTCCGCGCCATGCAGACTCCACTTGAACTCCGTCACCTTCCCCGGCGTCAGCGCCTCCGGCTTCTCGAAGCTCTTCACATACCGCCCGCGAAAGATCTCATCCACAATCATCAACTGATACCCCGCCATCGGCGCCGGCGCATCATCCGGATACACATCAATCAGCTTCACCACCCAGTCCGCATCGGTTCCCGTCGTAGCCGCAAAGATATCCGCCATCACATCGCCCGTAATCGTCACATCCTTGTCCAGCACCGGCGTCTCAAAGTTCGCCAGGTCCTTCCGCGAGCTCACAAACCGCTGATCCTCCACCAGCCACGTCCGCCACTTCGACCCATCCCCATACGTCGGCTGAATCGGCCGGTTGCGATAAGGAATCGGATTCGCCGGATCAGCCACATACGTCCCCGCAACTCCACCCTGCCTTCGGCGCCGAAAAGCTCAACCCCGCACCCTTCGTCAGATAAAGCTTCGCGTCATGAAACCCCGTCTTCGGCGGCCACGACATCATATCGCTCCCACTGGTTCACACCCGTCCGAAAACTCGCCGTATTCTTCAGCTCGAAGTTCCCGCGATCCTTCAGATACTTCTCAAAAAACGGAGCCTCAATCGTCTTCCGATACTCCTCACCCGCATCCACGCCAAAATTAATCGCCCCCAAACTCAGCGTCCGTCGGTTCCACCCGCCATGGTTCCACGGCCCCAGCACCAGAAACACATCATGATCCTTGTCATGCGGCTCCAGCGCCGCATACTCCGCCTGCGTCCCCCACATATCCTCCTGGTCCCACCATCCGCCCACCTCCAGCGTCGGAACCTCCACCTTCGTCAGGTGCTTCTCCACCGCCATATCCTGCCAGAACTTCGTATACGCAGGCTGCGTCAAAAACACCTTCGCCGTCGGCAGATTCTCCATCTTCGCCGCCTGCGCCGCACCCGCAAAATTCACATTGCGCAGAAAGAAGTCGTACATATCCTCCTTGCTCTGCACCCGCACATCCGTCTTCTGCCCCTCCAATTGCTGCACATAGTCAAACCCATACGTCTCGCGAAACGCGCCGTTATGAAAAAAATCATCCCCCAGCCACGTATCCGTCATCGGAGCCTGCGGCGAGATCGCCTTCACCGCCGCATGCGCATCAATCCCCGCCATCATCGCCAGAAACCCCGGATACGAAACCCCAAACACCCCCACCTTCCCGCTGTTATTCGGAACATTCTTCAGCAGCCAGTCGATCGTGTCGCGCGTATCCGTCGTCTCGTCCACATCGTTCTTCGTCGTATGCGCCACAATCGGATGGTTCATCACAAACTGCCCCTCCGACTGATACCGCCCGCGAATATCGCCGAACACAAAGATGTATCCGCTCGCCGCCAGCTCCGGCTTCGAGATATTCACGCTCTTCGAGTTGCTGCTATCCGTCCCATACGGCGTCCGCTCCATCAAAAACGGCAGCGGCTCGCCCGCACTCTCCGACCCCGCTGGCCGCAGCACCACCACATGCAGCTTCACCCCATCGCGCATCGGCACCATCGCCTCACTGCGCGTGTACTCTTTTTGCTCTGCCCTCTGCGGAGCCTCCTGCGCCCTCAAGCCGCCAACCGAAACCAGCAAGCCTACCGATAGAACCACCCTGTAGCACTGGCGAATCCACATAGAGCGCGTACCTCGAGATGAAATCAAATTGGCGAAGCTCAACAATTCTACGAATCTATGAGACGAAGCCGCCGAGTACAGAAGTTCCACGGCGGCTCCTTACGCCTCAACCCTGCGCAATAGGCTCCGTCGGAATCGGACTCGCCTCGCACTTCCATCCCTCTCTGCCATGAGTCCCATCGCAGAACGGCCGCTTCGACGACATCCCGCAGCGGCAAAGCGAAATCGCCGGTTTCCCCGTCAAATCCCACTCATTTCCATTCACATCCACCAGCGAAATAGGCCCCTCCACCCGAAAAGGCCCATTCGGACGAACCGTAATCTTCACCTTCGCTGCTTCCACTGGAACCACATTCACAACTTCGTCCGGCATAACACTCCTCTGGTCTCTCTTCGAAAGACATCTTTTCCAATAGAGCCAGAATAGCAAACGTCTAGGGTGCCATTTCCTCCTTTGCTTGTCATTCCGCAGCGCAGCGGAGGAATCTGCTTTTTCCTTGTCAAAGCCAATACGATTATCGCGAAGTCCGCACGCTTTGACCTGCGATGCCGACTAACATAGATGCCGGTTCACGAAGGCCACTTCTCATCCACCTCAACCTCGTCGATATAACACCAACCCCAATCCTCTCCCGGCTCCATCGACCGCATAATCGGATGCTTCGTCGCATGAAAGTGCTTCGTCGCATGTCTATTCGGAGAAGAGTCGCAGCACCCCATATGCCCGCACTCCATGCACATCCGCAGATGCACCCACCGCCCGCCAATCTTCAAACAATCCTCGCAACCTTTAGCCGACGGCTTCACCTTATGAATGTGGTCCAGATGAGTACATTCCATTCGCGCCACCTTCCCTCGCACAGATTCTAATCCCTCAATCCGATGCGCCACCCCGTCGAAAAGAACCAACCTTTTGCTTCGGCGTCCTCCAACTCGATCTCATCAAGAAAACCCGTCATCCTGAGCGACGGCATAGCCCTGCCTGGGAACGTGTCATCCTGAGCGACGGCGAAGCCGGAGTCGAAGGACCTGCATTTTGCATTTGCCTCTGTCATCCATCACCCGAACTCAATCCCCCAAACCTTCCGTAATCCCATACTCCTTCAGCTTCCGGTAAAGCGTAGTCTTCCCAATCCCCAGCAACTTCGCCGCCATCAACTTATCGCCATTCAACTGCCGAATCGTCCCGAGGATCGCCTGCTTCTCCATCTCCGCAATCGACACAATCTCTCCATCCCCTCCGAGCACGCCCTCCACCCTCGGTGCCCTCTCTTCTTCTTCATTTGCTGCCGGCCCCTGCTGCAACCGAAAACTCTGCAACTGTGTCGGCAGATCCCCCATATGCAGCACCGGCCCCGACGACAGCGCACAAGCCCGTTCAATCGCATTCTCCAATTCGCGCACATTTCCCGGCCAGTCGTACTCCAACATCACCCGCAGCGTCGAATCCGAGAACGTCCGCTTCACACCACTCT
This sequence comes from uncultured Acidobacteriaceae bacterium, assembly GCA_963746625.1. Lineage (GTDB taxonomy): Bacteria > Acidobacteriota > Terriglobia > Terriglobales > Acidobacteriaceae > Edaphobacter. The sequence continues at coordinate 139,763 of CAVVBT010000007.1, read as the reverse complement.
CTTTCTCCATCCGTTCCAGAAAGTGCATCGCCAGCGCTGCAATGTCTTCCCGCCGGCTGCGCAACGGAGGAATCCGCAGATTCACCACATTCAACCGGAAGTAAAGATCCTTGCGAAAACTTCCCTTCTCCACCATCCCCGCGAGGTCACGATTCGTAGCCGCCAGCACCCTCGCCGAAATAGGCTTCGCCACCGTCGACCCCACCGGCCGCACCTCCTTCTCCTGCAGCGCCCGCAACAGCTTCGCCTGCAGATCCAGCGGCAGTTCGCCAATCTCATCGAGAAACACTGTCCCACCCTCCGCCGAAGCCAGCAACCCCTCCTTCGCCCGATCTGCGCCCGTAAACGCCCCCTTTACGTGCCCGAACAATTCGCTCTCAATCAGCGTCGAAACCAGCGATCCGCAGTCCACCGTCACAAACGGCTTCGCCGCATTAGGCCCGTTGAAGTGAATCGATCGCGCCACCAGCTCCTTGCCCGTCCCGCTCTCGCCCAAAATCAAAACCGGGTGCGTGGAGTAAGCCACCTTAGACAAAATCCGATAAAGCTTCTCCATCTCCGGAGACCGCCCCACAATCCCGCCCATCCCCTGCTGTGTCCGCAAACGCTCCCGCAGCAATCGGCTCTGCACATCCAGCTCCAGCTGATGCGCCGTCCGCTCCAGTACGGTCGTCAACTCCTCCAGCGCAAAAGGCTTCGTCAGATAATCCCCCGCGCCAATCCGCATCGCCTCTACCGCCGACGCCACCGTAGCAAACGCCGTCATCACCACCACCGCCGTATCCGGATACAGCGCCTTCACCTGCTCCAGCAGCGTCAGCCCGCCACCACCCGGCAGCTTCAGATCGAGCAGCAGCAGATCAATCCGCTGATGCTTCAAAATCCCCCGCGCCGCCGTCGCACTATCCGCCCCCAGCACCACCGCAAACCCCATCCCCGAGGCAATCTGCACACAGGCCTTCCGCACCGCATCGTCATCATCGACCACCAGCACATGCAGCAGCCCCAAATGCTGCGCCGACCCCTCCGCAGGCACACCCACAGGCGACACACCCACCAACATTCCCGACATCTCCTGTTCCACCGCCTGTTCCGCCGCACCCTCCACTCGCTCGCTCAGCATTCGCACATCTCCCGTCTTCGCTTCTCCCGAACCCGCAATCCTCAGCATGCAATCCACCGCCGCCTCTCCCTTCAACACGGTCTTCATTCCCGCTTCCATCGTTCGCTGCTCTCTTTCACGCATTTCGTTCTTGCCAACCGCATACCACTCCACTGAAATACTCGTCCCCACCTCCAACTGGCTATCCACACCCAAACACCCGCCCGACGTCGCCACCAGTTCCCGCACCACGCGGAAACCCAGCCCGCGCCCAGTCACACTCGAAATCCCTCCCGCCTCCATCAGCCTCCGCACCGCCGACTGATCCATCCCGCATCCACGATCCCTCACCGTCATCACCACTCGCCGCCGAGGCTCCTTGCCCTCAACCTGCTCCACCGCTCCCTCAACATGAATCGAAATCGCCCCCACCCACGGAGTAGCCTCTGCCGCATTCTTCACCAAATTCGTCAGAATCCGTTCCACCGCCTCCACCGAAACCCTCACGGGTTGAAACGACCCCACCCCATACGAAATCTCCACCGTCCGCCCGGCCACCCTGCTCAACAGCCCGCGGCACCGGTCCACAACATCAGGCAGCACCGAAATCTCCGCCCGCGCCTCAGCGGGCATTCCCGCACGCGAATGGTTCACCAGCCGATTGATCATCGCCCAGCTGCGATCGCTCAGCATCCGCAGCTCCCGCGCATACTCTCGATGCTCTTCATTCAGCACACCCGGCATCGCCAGCAAATCCGAATAAAGGCTCAACGCCCCCAGCAGGTTTCCCGCATCATGTGCCAGCCCCGCACCCTCGGCCACACCCGCAACCGCCGCCGAATCCCCCACAACCGAAGCAGCCGCCCGCTGCGCCACCGCCATCGCGCCGTCGCCAATACTCATCTGCCGCGTGACATGACGTAACGCCGCAAACTTCCCTGAATAGACACCTGGCCCTGAGGCAGTACTGCTCTGCGTTGCCTGCATTCCCTCTTCCGCCATTCCCTGCTCAACGTTTCATGACAGCAGCTGCACTTACGTAATCACTTTAAGTGCCAAACTGGAACTCCTTCGCTAAGTCCTTTCACATCCAGCCATACACTCAGCCCAGCCGCATCTCTCCGCAACCAACGATTCCCAATATAGAACTCCACCAACACGAAACCCGCAAAAAACTTGATATAACACCAATCCAGTTATCTTTCCCATTCTGGAACAATCCCATTTTGGAACTCATCGCGCTCCCCGCGCCAAACCCACCCCACCCCGCAAGCCGAAATCCTGAGAAAAATCTCACAACCCAATTCTCCCTATAATCGCTCTATGTCTCTCGCCGCATCCGCAGCCCAGATCTTCCGCCCCGACAACCGCCCCGCCGACGCCCTCCGCCCCATCCGCCTCACCCCCAACTACGTCGCCATGGCCGAAGGCTCCATTCTCATCGAATCCGGCAACACCCGCGTCCTCTGCAACGCCACCATCGAGCAGGGCGTACCCGGCTGGCTCCGCAACTCCGGCCGCGGATGGGTCACCGCCGAATACGGCATGCTCCCCCGCGCCACCCTCACCCGCACCCCACGCGAATCCGAACGAGGCAAAGTCGGCGGCCGCACCCACGAGATCCAGCGCCTCATCGGCCGCAGCCTCCGCAGCGTCGTCGACATGAAGGCCCTCGGCGAGCGCACCATCATCCTCGACTGCGATGTCCTCCAGGCCGACGGCGGAACCCGCACCGCCGCAATCACAGGAGCAGCCGTTGCCCTCGCCATGGCGCTAGGCAAACTAGTCGCCGCCGGCACATTAAAGTCGCTCACCCCTGAAACAAATGATCGCAGCCACCAGCGTAGGCATCGTCGACGGCAACATCCTCCTCGACCTCTGCTACGAAGAAGACTCCCGCGCCGAAGTCGACATGAACGTCGTCATGCTCGCCGACGGAGGCCTCGTCGAAACCCAGGCCACCGCCGAACAAAACTCATACTCCCGCACCCAACTCAACCAGATGCTCGACTACGCCGAAAAGGGCATCAAGGAACTCCTCACCGCCCAGCGCGCAGTCTTGGACGCTGCCGTCTAGCCACACCGCGCCTCGTTCTCCGGGAAAGAATCCCTCGGCCGAAGAACCGAAACGCTACTCTGTTACACTCGCCATCAAATAGGCACGTGGGCCCCCCAATCCCTTAGTATTTGGAGACTCGCTTTGACCTCTGCTCCCCGCAAGGCACCCTTTCTACTCGGCGTCTTTCTCCTCACCTTTGCAATGCTCATCTTTCAGAGCGTGCAAACCCGCATCCTCTCTGTCATCGCCTGGTACTACCTCGCCTTCTTCGCCATCAGCGTCGCCATGCTCGGTATGACGGTGGGCGCCGTCTGGGCCTACCTCCATCGCGATCGGCTGGCCTCCATTCCCTTATCCGTCACGCTCACCAACTTCTCCCTCGCCACCGCTGTCTCCATCCCCGTATCCATCATCCTCCAGTTCTGCCTCATCACCTCAACGACCCCCACCCTCAGCACTTTCTTCGCCTGGTGTCTTCTCCTCATCGCCATGGCGCTTCCCTATGTGTTTTCCGGAATCGTCGTCAGTCTCGCACTCACCCGCAGCCCCTTCCCCACCGGACAGGTCTACGGCGTCGACCTTCTCGGCGCGGCACTTGGATGTCTCGCCGTCATCTTCCTGCTTAATATCTTCGATGGACCCACTGCGGCTCTAGTCACCGGCGTCCTCTCCGGTTTGGCTGCCATGTCCTTTCATCGCAGCGAAGCTCCCGACGACCGAAAGCAACTCCAATCGCTTCCTGCCTGGCGACGCCCCGGTCCCATCACCCTCGCACTCACTCTCTTCGCCTGCTTCAACGCAGTCGCCCCAAAAATCAGCGTCCGTCCCGTTCTCGTCAAGGACGACATCGAGAGCCCCTTCCATAACGTCTTCGAGAAGTGGAATTCCTACTCCCGAATCGTCGCCAGCCGCCCGCAGTCAGGCAAACCCTTTCTCTGGGGAGGCTCGCCGAAACTTCCCGCAATCTCCGTCCCCCAATCCGCATTGAACATCGACGGCGCCGCAGGCACCAACATGTTCCACTACGACGGAACTCCACAGTCCATCTCATTCCTGCAATACGACCTCGTCGGCCTGGCCTATCGTCTTCCTAACCTTCATAAATCCGCCGTCATCGGCGTCGGTGGCGGACGAGACATCATGACCGCACACTACTTCGGCGTCGCCGACATCACCGGTGTCGAGCTCAACCCCATCTTCATCTACCTCGACACCCGGGACCCCGTCTTCAGCCGCTTCAGCAACCTCGGCGCCATCCCCGACCTCAAGCTCCACGTCGACGACGCCCGCAGTTGGTTCGCCAGCACCCACGAAAAATTTGACCTCGTCCAGATGAGCATGATCGATACCTGGGCCGCCACCGGAGCGGGAGCCTTCAGCCTCAGCGAAAACGGCCTCTACACCCTTGAAGGATGGCGCGCCTTCCTCCATACCCTTAACGACGACGGCATCTTTACCGTCAGCCGCTGGTACAGCCCCGACAACGTCAACGAAACCGGCAGAATGATCGGGCTCGCCACCGCCGCTCTCCTCGATTCAGGCATTCAGGACGCGCGCCCCTACATGTTTGTCGCTCGGGCCAACCAGATTGCAACCCTCGTCCTCTCCAAAAAACCCTTTACCGCCGAACAGCTGCAGATCCTTAACAACACCGTCCACGATCTCGGCTTCAACGTCCTGCTCGCCCCAGGTCAGCCTCCCGACTCTCCCATCCTTCGCGCCATCACCGAGAGCAACAGCATCGACCAGATCAATCGCGCCGCCAACGCTAGCCGCCTCGACCTCTCCGTCACCACTGACAATCGGCCCTTCTTCTTCAATCAGCTTCGCTTCATCGACTTTCCCAGAGAAGTCGCCACTCTCTTCAGAAGCCACACCTCGGGGAGCGGCGTCATTCACGGCAATATCATCGCCTCTGCCGTTCTCGTACTCATCCTCTTCATCTCCATCGTCGCCGTTACCCTCACCATCATCGTCCCCCTGCGCAGCATCGCGCTCGAGTGCCCGCGTCCCCTAGCCATCACCGGGACTCTCTATTTTTCTGCCATCGGCATGGGCTTCATGCTCGCCGAAATCGCTCTCCTCCAAAGATTCAGCGTCTACCTCGGCCACCCAATCTACTCGCTCAGCGTCTGCCTCTTCAGTCTGATCCTCGCCTCCGGAATCGGCAGTCTCGTCTCGGACCGGATCAAGCTCAACAGCCCCGGCAAATTCGCCGCGTGGGGCTCCCTCCTCGTTCTCTACCTCCTTCTGCTCAACTACTTTCTCCCCACCATCTTCGACCGAACCACTGCTGACGAACTGCTCGTCCGCATCGGCGTCTCCATCGCGGTCATCACGCCCCTCGGCTTCCTCCTCGGCTTCGCTTTCCCCACCGGCATGCGACTCGTCGAAGCAATCGATCCCCTACCCACTCCCTGGTTCTGGGGAATTAATGGAGCCACCGGTGTCCTGGCCTCAGTCCTCGGCGTCATGATCAGCATGTCGTTCGGGATCAACGTAACCATGCTCATCTCCGCGATCTGCTACCTCAGCCTTATCCCGATTGGCTTCGCCCTCCTGAAAGCGGGGCAGCGAAAGCTCGCCACCGCACCCCTTCAGCAAGTCGTGTGAGCAAAAGCAACCTCAGCTCGGCACAGCCATGTAAGCCCGAAGCCCCACGCTCTTAACCACTCAACGAGCAAACCCCACACTCCGCCCGAGCCGCTTGCTGTCATACATCCGGCCATCAGAGACCACGCTCACCACCCGCCGAATATCGCTGATCTTCTCCAGTGGATTCCCATCAACCAGAACCATGTCCGCACGCTTGCCCACCTCAATCGAACCCGATTCGCCATCCATCTTCATCACTCTCGCCGGAACAATCGTAGCCGACTGAATCGCAGCCATCGGCGTCATTCCTGCCTGCACATACAACTCAAGCTCCCGATCCAGCCCATATCCCAGCAACCCGGTATCGCTGCCCGGCACAATCGTCACCCCCGCCCGATAAAGCGCCCCGACAACCTTAACATTCGTCGCCATCCGCTCCCGCCACTTCGCCTCATCCGCAGCCGGCACACCCATCGCCTTGAACTTCGACGACAAAGTAAACGGAGCCGCATCGATCCCCGGCTCAAACGAAGCCACCTCAACATTCTTCGGATGCCCCGCCATCTCTCCCCACCCCAGCGTAGGGTCCACCACAATCTGCTTCTCCTTCAGCAGAGCGATCAGCTCCTTCGCACGCTCCGACTCCAGGTCCAGCGGCCCACTGCTGCCCTCAGGAATCATCGCCCGCGTCACAAACTGCAAATGATTAATCTGGTCCATCCCATCCGCAATCCCGCCGAACGCATTCACCGCCGCCGGAACATGCCCCGTCACCGTCATTCCGCGCTTATGCGCCTCCTCAGAGATCGCCTTCAGCACATCCGGCTGGATCTGCGTATACACCTTGATCTGTTCAAACTTCGCATCGGCATATGTATCCACCGCCTCCACAGCCTCAGCCGGAGTCTTCACATCCACATACCCAAACCCCAAAGGCCCACCGCTATCAATCAACCCGGCAAGCAGCAACCGTGGCCCAAGCGCATGGTCTTTATCAATCTTCCTGCGCACCGTAGTCAGAAACTCAAACTCCCCCCCACAATCCCGAGCCGTAGTCACCCCCGCCGCCAGCAGAGCAGGCCCAAACTCCACGCCGGAGTAGTGCACATGCATCTCCCACAACCCCGGCAACAACGACTTCCCCTCCGCATGAATCACCCGCATCCCCACCGGCACCTTCACCGCGCCCGCTCTTCCCGCAGCAACAATCCGCCCACCCCGCACCATCACCACAGAGTTCTCAATCGCTGCCGAGCCCGTACCATCGATCAGCCGAGCCCCCACAATCGCAAACGCCCCGGTAGCCAGCGGCTGCACCTCGCGATCGAGATCATCCAGGTCCAGCATCTCCTGCCGCACCCCGCTGTTCTCCAGCTCCGGCTCAACCGACTCATACCCTTCGAGAATCTCCTCCTGCGGCAACCCTCCCGCAAACGTCATCAGTGCCGCCAGCCGTCCGCTATCGTTCATCCAAACGATCTCGCGCCCAAACATTAGATTCGCCACCGTATACCGCGTCAGACGAACCATCCTTCCCTCAACCGAGAATGCATCATGCCCCACCAGCTTGATCTCTAGCGGCAGCGCCTTCTCACTCGCGCGCAACATCGGCAACCGCATCGGTTGATGATGAAATCTCCAATAACGCATCATCATCATCTGCAGCGAGGCCGGCATCGAACCAAAACCCATGAACGCCACAGCCGGCTTTCGCATCGTGCGCGCCACACCGCGCTCCACCACCGATACCGAGCCGCCTTCAACCTCACTCCGCGACTCATCCTCCACCGCGCCGCCCGAAGACTTCTGCTCCAGTGCAACCGGAGTGTAAAGCGGCCCCATCATCTCCAGCGTCACATCGCTAGTCCGCTTCATCCCTCGGTCCGACAACGTCGATGTCGTCGTCATCACCAGCCGTTCCGGTGCCGTCTCCGTAACCGTATAGCTCTCAGTTCCAATCTTGTGCAGCAGAAGATGAATGGAATATCTACCTTGCTCAACCACGATTGGTTTGTTCTGGCCGTGCACTGACGAACCACCCGCAAGCAGCAGGCACACCACGCCCGCCGGGACAAAACTCATTTTCATGAAAATCGGAACCTCTCTGCACAGTATCTCTCCATCCTAAAGCAGCCTCACGCCTCGAAACCCGCATCTTCCATCGCAATCACGCTTCCGAAACTACAAGTGGAGATTTCGTGTAATCACCAGGCATTGCGACCGCATCACATCCGCTGCGGATAAGATCTTGGGTATTGTGGAGAAAAATCACATTCCGCAAAAGTCCAATCAAAACCCAGTGAAGAGCACCGGATAAGCCTTCCTCGACTAGATGTTTCCTGCTAAACTCCCACTCACCACGACCCGTCATTGCGACGCTGGAGGTTCTTCTGACTTCACTTGGCACCATGCGAAAAGCGCCCTTCCTCGTCGGAGTATTTCTTCTAACATTCTCGCTGCTTACCTTCCAGATACTCCAGACCCGGATCCTCTCAGTGATCGCCTGGTACTACATGGCGTTCTTCGCCATCAGCGTAGCCATGCTCGGCATGACCATCGGCGCTGTCTGGGTCTACCTCCATCGCGAACGCATCGAGTCCGTGCCGCTGTCCATCACTCTCACCAACTTCTCGCTCGCAGCCGCCGTAGGCATGCCTGCGTCGATCATGGTGCAGTTCTGCCTCATCACCGAACCATCCGCAACCCTCACTATGGTGGCTTCCTGGAGCCTCCTGCTCATAGCCATGGCGATCCCCTATGTCTTTTCCGGCATCGTCGTCAGTCTCGCGCTTACCCGCAGTCCCTTTCCCACCGGTCAGGTCTACGGCGTCGATCTCCTCGGTGCTGCTCTCGGCTGCATGGGTGTCATCGGAGTCCTCAATCTTCTCGATGGTCCAACCGCCGTCATAGCCTCAGGTGTCGTCTGCGCGCTCGCTGCAGTCGCCTTCGCTGCCAGCGGCACTCCAGAAGAGCAGGCCCGCCTGAAAGCCGCTCCGTGGTGGCGCCGCGCCGTACCCATCACCGTCGCACTTGCCGTCTTCGCTTTCCTCAACTCCCTCGCCCCCGTCGGCATTCGCCCCGTGCTCGTAAAATCCAACTTCGAAACTGACCCCAGGGGTTCCTACGAGAAGTGGAACTCCTACTCCCGCATCCTCGCCACCGGCCCCTTCCGCGGTGCTCCTCAGCTCTGGGGTCCTTCTCCTCTCCTGCCAAAGGACATGCACATCAATCTTGTGAAGCTCAACATCGACGGCAGCGCCGGCACTGCAACGTTTCACTACGACGGCACACCTGACTCCATCTCCTTCCTCAAATACGACATCGTCACCCTCGCCTATCGTCTCCCGGGAATCAAAAAATCCGCAGTCGTCGGCGTTGGCGGCGGTCGAGACATCATGACCGCTCATCTCTTCGGCGTACCCGATATCACCGGCGTCGAGTTGAATCCCATCTTCATCGACCTCCTCACCAAAGAGCCCGCCCATAAGGCATTCGCCAACATCACTGCGATCCCCAATCTCAAGCTTCACGTCGACGACGCTCGCAGCTGGTTCGCCAGCACACCCGAAAAATTCGACCTCCTTCAGATGAGTATGATCGACACCTGGGCCGCCACTGGCGCAGGTGCCTTCAGTCTCAGCGAGAACGGGCTCTACACTCTCGAAGGCTGGCACGCCTTCCTCCGGCCCCTCAACGACAACGGCATCTTCACCGTCAGCCGCTGGTACAGCCCTGACAACATCGACGAGACCGGCCGCATGATCGCACTCGCCACCGCGGTCCTCCTCGACTCAGGCGTCAAAGACGTACGGCAGCAGCTCTTCGTCGCAAACGCCAACCAGATCGCAACCCTCGTCCTCTCCAAGCAGCCCTTTACTCCAGAGCAGTTGAAAATCCTGCACGACACAGTACAGCAGTACGGCTTCCATGTGCTCCTCGCCCCCGACACGCCCCCACAATCGCCTCTCCTGCGAGCTATCGTCGACAGCCCCGATCGGGCCACTCTGAATCGCGTCGTCGACGGAACCTACCTCGACCTCTCCGTCTCCACGGACAACCGCCCATTCTTCTTCAACCAGCTGCGCTTCCACAACATCCCAAACGCCGCCATGAATCGCAGGAATCTCGGTACCGGAGTCCTGCGCGGCAATCTTGTCGCCTCTGCCGTCCTCATCCTCATCCTGCTAATCTCCATCGCCGCCGTCATTCTCACCATCCTCATCCCCCTTCGGCGCGCTGCCACCGACTGTCCTCGACCCCTCGCGATTAGCGGCAGTCTTTACTTCTCCCTCATCGGTGTTGGCTTCATGCTCGCCGAAATCTCTCTGCTCCAGCGCTTCAGCGTCTACCTCGGCCATCCGATCTATTCCCTCAGCGTCAGCCTCTTCAGCCTCATCCTCGCCTCAGGTCTGGGCAGTCTAGCCTCCGAGAGGATCCCGCTAAACTCCCGTGGCAAACTGGCTGCGTGGGGCGGAATCCTGGTTCTCTATCTCGTCGCCCTGGTCCTCTTCCTTCCCCTAGTCTTCGAGCACACCACCGCAGACGTTCGCCTCATCCGAATCATCATCTCCATCGCAGTCATCATGCCTTTGGGCTTCCTGCTCGGCTTCGCCTTCCCCACAGGCATGCGGCTCGTCGATGCCATCGATCCCCAGCCAACCCCCTGGTTCTGGGGGATCAACGGCGCCGCCGGCGTCCTCGCATCAGTCCTCGGCGTCATGATCAGCATGTCGCTCGGCATCAACGCAACCATGCTCATCTCTGCCATCTGCTACCTCGTCCTCATCCCGATAGGCTTCAAACTACTGAAATCAAGGCAGCAAACTCCAGCCACCGCCTCCCTTCAGCAGACCGTTTGAGGAAACGACCAGACCGTTTGAGGAAACAACCGGGTGGCCCATCCTTCACGGTTTCATCGTGAAGGGTGGGTTGCCTTTGTCTTGCCGTTGCCTTTCTTCCTTGTCGTCCCGCAGAGCCTGCCCCGAGCAAAGTCGAATGGGTATCCGCTTTTTGCTTGCGCTAGCAAATAAATCCGCCATCTCCAATATCAACAATCACTTACAATTATTTTCGTCGAAAACAGCCCGAAAATCGCTTGTCAAGCCCCTCAACCCCGGAAAATCGATTCCAAAAATCACCTAACTAAATCAAACAAAACGGCATCCACCACAAGAAGAAAGTTCACCCAAACTGGCAGTTTAGTTACACCCAATCCGCTACAATTAACTTATAGATTGAAAAAACAGCCTCGGCGCATGCCGGGGCTTTCGCATTTAACCCGCTAAGTCCTTTGCTGGCACGAATTTGGCCGTAAACCCAATGGTTGCACGAATTTAGCGGAACACACCCCCGCTAAGTAACTGCAACCATTCAACTTATACCAAGGTAATAGGGGAGGGGGGGTACACCCTCCCGAAACCAAAGGAGCAACCATGCAGTATGAGCTCTGCCGACACATCAAGACCAACGGAACACCCTGCCAAGCCCCATCCCTCACCGGAGGCCCTTGGTGTTACTTCCACCACCGCTTTCACGAGCGCCACAAAACCTACCGCCATACCGAAGCCACCCGCGGCTACCTCGTTCCCGGGCAGCACATCGAGCTCACCGCCCTCGAAGACCGCGAGTCAGTCCAGTTGGCCCTCTCCTGCGTCATTAACGCCCTCGCCACCGGCCGCCTCGAAACCAAGCGAGCCACCGCTCTCCTCTACGGCCTCCAACTGGCCAGCAACAACGCCGCCCGCCTCCACACCGAAACCTCAGCCGCCGTCCGCACCGTAGAACCATCCCCCGAAGGACTCGACCTCGCCGAACCCCGAGTCCACGATGAACCCGATTACTACCTCACCTGGGACCCCGTCGACGATGAAGACGACGAGGATGAGGCCGAAGAGGATGACGACGAAAGCCGGTTCGATTAGAGCTACGCAATAGTCGTGGTCGTTTGGGATTAAGCGTGGGGCTTTAGAAGCTGCTGAAAAGGTCGGTGTCGTTGTTTTTGCGAGGAAGCGTGGGACTTTAGCCCCACGAATCAGCCCTCCCAAAAGAGGGACTTTAGTCCCGGGCCTCTCTTCTTCCCCTCAACCGCCAACCCCATACTGTCGTAGAATGACCCTCGAGACCCAAAAAACAATCGCATCAAAGGAAGCGCAATCAATGGAAAAGCTGACACCAGGAAAACTCGCAGGACTCAAAGCCGTCTCCGACCATCGCGGAGTCATCGCCGCAGCCGCCATGGACCAGCGAGGATCCCTCCAGAAGTCCCTCGCCAAGGAGCGCGGAGCCGCCGCCGACGCCCATGATCTCGAGGAGTTCAAGACCCTCGTCACCAGCGTCCTCACCAAACACGCCTCGGCCATCCTGCTCGATCCCGAGTTTGGTCTGCCCGCCTCCAAGCACCGCAACGGCAAGGGCCTCCTGCTCGCCTACGAGAAGACCGGTTACGACGCCACCACCCCCGGCCGTCTCCCCGACCTCCTCGACGTCTGGAGCGTACGCCGTCTCAAAGAAGCCGGAGCCGATTGCATCAAGATCCTCCTCTACTACAGCCCCTTCGAAAAGTCCTCCGTCAACGACCTCAAGCAGGCCTGGATCGAGCGCATCGGCGACGAGTGCCTCGCCCACGACATCCCCTTCTTCCTCGAGTTCGTCGGTTACGCCACCGACGGCGGTGACGAAAAGTCCCTCGCCTACGCCAAAATCAAGCCCGACGTCGTCTCCGGCTCTATGGCCGAGTTCGGCAAGGCCCGCTACAACGTCGACGTCCTCAAGGTCGAGGTCCCGATCGAGATGTCCTTCGTCGAAGGCACCAAGGCCTTCAAGGGCGAAAAGGCCTACACCCGCGCCGAAGCCTTGCAACACTTCCGCGACGCCGCCACCATGACCCACAAGCCTTTCATCTACCTCTCCGCCGGCGTCTCCAACCCAGTCTTCATCGAAACCCTCGAGCTGGCCGTCGAATCCGGCACCAGCTTCAACGGAGTCCTCTGCGGCCGCGCCACCTGGAAAGACGGCATCGCCATCTACGCCAAACAAGGCCCCAAAGCATTCGAAGACTGGCTCAACACCACCGGCGTAGAAAACATCAACAACGTAAACAACGCCCTAAAAGGCGCCCACTCCTGGCACGAAAAAGTGGAAACACGCTAATCACTGCAGTAAGAAATACCAAAGGGCGCTGCATTCAAGCAGCGCCCTTTGCTTTCAACCAACAACCTGACATTACGACTGCAACGCCAGTGCATCATCGCACACGATCATTGAAAACACGCACCGTTCATGAACAACACTTCATGTTCGCTTAAGGCTATCTGATCGATAATTTTGCCATGATCTTGAGAAGTCTGCGCCTGTGTCTTCCGGCGTTCGTTGCCGTCACGCTAATCGCAAAGCATCACCCTCACCCGCATAAGGTTGAACCCCTTGGAATTGATCACAATGATTTGCAAATCGGCCCTGGCCATCGCCCTCTTCCTCTCACCCTACGGAGCCCTATGCCAGACCGAAGGCGGTACTCTTCCCGCCGGTACCCCGCTCGCCCTGCGCATCGACGACCACCTGCCAATGCGTAACGGGCAGCTGGTTCGCGCTCAACTGATCTACCCCATCTACGACAACGACAAACTCCTCCTTCCCACGGACACCATCGTCACCGGCAGCGTCGTCGAGCTCCGCAACGACCGCTCCCGCCGGATCCGCGCCGCCATGGGAGGCGATTTCACCCCCTTCCATAAGCCTGTCGTCCGCTTTACCAGCTTCGTTCTACCCGACGGAGTCTCCGTTCCCTTTGCTTCCGGCGAAGCCATCGACGGTGCACCTATCTTTCGCGCCGTCGCCGCCCCGCCCGCAAAAGGAGGCTTCCTCCGCCGTGAGTTCGATGGGCTCCTTACCGTCGCCCGCAGCGATATCGCGATCGTTACCGGCCCGGAGAAGGCTGACCGGTTCGTGCAATTCATCTACAGCCAGATTCCCTATCATCCCCAGCGCATCGACAAGGGCACAGCCTGGACCATCGAGACCTCGCACTCCGTTGAGATTCCCGCGGAGCCCGCACCTCCAGCGCCCGTCGCTGCAGACCCGCCGAAGCGTCACTTCTGGGAGGAGCCTCTTCCTTCCGCCGCCCCCCCCAAAGCCGATACCGGTAGTTGGATCGTCCAGGCCAATCTCGACGAACCGCTCAGCTCAGAAACCTCCAAAGAGGGAGAGGCAATCAAGGCCACCGTCGCCGAACCCATCTTCAATCCCGACCACACCATCGCCATTCCTCAGGGTTCCACGCTCATCGGCGCCGTCACACGTGCCAAACCCGCCCGCAAGTTCGGGCGCACCGGCGTTCTCACCTTCAACTTTCGCCAGCTTCAGGTACCTCACGAAGAAACCCGCATCGTCGAGACCCGGCTCACCGGAGCCGACTCCGCCCGCGACATCGCTCTCAACTCCGAGGGCCAGGCCAAGTCCAAACCACAGGACAAGATCACCCTGCCCATCATCCTCGCCCTTATGGCCAGCCGCCCACTTGATCAAGACCACCACGATGGCGCTGACGCCGGCAACGGTCTCGGCAAGAACGCTACCGGCGGAGCCGCCGGCCTTGGCCTCATCGGCACCGTCATCGGCCTCGCCGGAGGCTCACCCAACATCGCTGCCGGCATCGGCTACTGGGGTGCAGCACGCGCCACCTATTACCGCTGGATCGCTAAGGGCCAGAAGATCGACTTCGCAAAAAACACCCGGATAGTAGTCCAAACCACCCCGCGCCGTTCCGCCCCCATGAAGTCTGATAAGCTGCCGTGACTCGTCAGCCCCTACTCCCACTCAATCGTCCCAGGAGGCTTCGAGGTAATGTCATACACCACCCGATTAATCCCCCGAACCTCGCTCACAATCCGGCTCGAAATCGTCCGGAGAACCTCATAAGGCAACGCGGCCCAATCCGCCGTCATGCCATCCTCGCTCTCCACCGCCCGAATCGCGCAGGTATTCGCATACGTCCGCTGGTCCCCCATCACCCCAACCGACTTCACCGGCAGCAACACCGCAAAACTCTGCCATACCTTGCGATACAACCCAGCCCGCTTGATCTCCTCCACCACAATCGCATCCGCCTCCTGCAGAATCGCTACCCGCTCCGCAGTAACCTCACCCAGAATCCGCACCGCCAACCCCGGCCCCGGAAAAGGCTGCCGCTCCAGAATCTCCTCCGGCATCCCCAGGTCCCGACCAATCCGCCGAACCTCATCCTTGAACAGGTCCCGCAGCGGCTCAATCAGCTTCAACTTCATATCCGCAGGCAGCCCACCCACATTGTGGTGACTCTTGATCGTGTGCGAAGGCCCATGCACACTCGATGACTCAATCACATCCGGATACAGAGTCCCCTGCACCAGCCAGGCAATCTCCTCGCCCGCCGACTTCTCAGCCTTAAGAATCTTCGCAGCCTCATCATCGAACACCGCAATAAACTCGTTCCCAATCACCTTCCGCTTCGTCTCCGGATCGGTAACTCCTTCAAGCTTCCCCAGGAATCTCTGCGAAGCATCGACCGCAACAACATTCAGCCCAAGTTGCTCGCGCATCGTCGTCTGCACCTTCGCAAACTCGTCCTTCCTTAGCACTCCGTTGTTCACGAAGATACAAGTCAACCGATCCCCAATCGCCCGCGCAACAAGAACCGCAGCAACCGAAGAATCAACGCCTCCGCTCAGTCCACAAATCGCATGTCCTTCGCCAACCTGAGCCTTCACACGTTCAACAGTCGACTGGATAAAGTGCTCCGGAGTCCAATCCTGCTTCGCCCCGCAAATATCCAGGCAGAAGTTCTTCAGCAACTCCATTCCCTGTCGCGTATGAGCAACCTCAGGATGAAACTGCACCGCCCAAATCCGTCGCGCCTCGTTGGCAATTCCAGCCACAGCATTCGCCGTCTTAGCCGTAAGCTCGAACCCGCTAGGCAAAGTCTCCGCATGATCTCCATGCGACATCCAGACATCCAGATTCGCCGGCAATCCCGTGAACAACGGAGTCTCAGCAACAACACTCACCTCCGCGTGTCCATATTCTCGCGCGGGAGCAGCAACAACCTTCCCGCCAAGATGATGCACAATGAACTGCAATCCATAACAGATCCCCAGAACCGGAACGCCAAGCTCCAGAACCTCCGGATTCGCCGCCGGAGCATCCGCGTCATACACCGAACAAGGCCCGCCCGACAGAATCACGCCCTTAGGCTTCAACGCCCTCACCTGATCCAGAGAAACAGTGCAAGGAAGAACCACCGAGAATACGTTGAACTCTCTGATGCGACGCGCGATCAGCTGCGTATACTGCGACCCAAAGTCCAGAATGACGATCGTTGAGGTATCCACATATCCAGTGTAAATGCCCTGCTGTGAACGCCCCCTTAGCAACCTGGTCAGTTCATAAGAGCCGTGCTCGTCAAACCCGCCTCAACCCGATTGCGCCCCAGCCGTTTCGCACAATAGAGCGCGCTATCCGCTGCGTTCAACAACGACATCGCCGACTCTAAGCCATCCGGCACCATAGCAGCGACGCCGATGCTAATCGTCTGAATCCCCCAAGGACTTCCTCCATGCGGCAGATTGAGCGCCGCCACAGCGCACCGAATATTCTCCGCCACCGCGAAGGCCGCCTCTCCCTCCGTATTCGGCAGAATCACGGCAAACTCCTCTCCCCCAAACCGCGAGGCAGTTCCCGAACTCTCACGCAACGCCTCCGCAATCACCCCGGCAATCCGGCGCAGACAGGAATCGCCACTCATATGCCCGAACAGGTCGTTATAGGCCTTGAACAGGTCCACGTCGATCAACAGCAGCGCAACCGGACGCGCTTCCTCCGATCCCCGCTGCCACTGCTCTTCCAGCCGCTCATCGAACCACCGTCTGTTGGCCAGACCAGTTAGACCATCGGCGTTTGCGAGTTGTCGGTAGCGAGCCTCACTCTTCTGCAGCGACTCCTCCAGCGCCTTACGCTCCTCCAGCAGCGCTGCCACCGGAAACGCCGTAAACAACGCCACCGCAAGAAATATCTGCACGACGACGATCCGATGCTGCATATGCTTGTCCGCGATCAGCATCATCGGTCCATGTCCCGCAACCGTGAGGCTGATCGAAAGCAGCGCAATGACGCAAACCGCCAGAACCGCCCCCGGAAACCCGATCCGAAAAACCACCAACAGCAACGCAGGAAAGATAAAGAAAATCAGCGGATCTTTATCGTGGGTAAAGACCAGCACCGTGGCGATCGCAGGGACACTCAGAAGCAGAAGCGTGTCTACCAGCTGCTTTTGTTCCAGTACCTCAAAGAACCCGGGACGCAGAAGAATAAATACCAGCGGAGCGATGATCGCCATGCCCAGAATGTCGCCCAGATACCAGGTGCGGAACAGTTGCCACCAGGGTCCAGCGTCCACAAACAATAGCGTCCACGACGCCCCAATCGCACTTGTAATCGCTGTCGCACCCAGGACTGACACTCCCAGGAATCCCAACAGAGGTCTTCGCTTCGAAAGGTTCAATGGGTTTCCGAACCAGTAGGTCAGCACGAACGAAGAAAGGATGACCTCAATTGAGTTCGCCACCGATACACCCAGCGCCAGAGCCACTGGGTCGCCATACAAAACGTCCGCTAGAGTATCCGCCAGCAGGCCCACCGCAAAGAAATGGAGCCAGACCCTACGCGGCCGGGTAATTACGATTGCGAACAACATGCCGTTGGTCAGCCATATCGTCGCCACTCCTTCGGATTGACGAGAGAGCGCAATCCCAAGCCACGAAAACAGAAGCAGCACAAAAAAGGTCAGCGTCAGCTGTCCCCAGGGGAGCCGCTCCGTCCCCGACCCCGATGACCTGATCTCAATACCAACCGTGTCGGCAGCGCGAAACTCTTGCTGGTCGTTACCTCGCATCGCAACCAGTATCAACGAATAACGGAAGAATGCCACAACAATCCGCTTAGTCTTTGCCCCGAGGTGCCTGCGAGTCTAGTTAGGGTCTTTTTGCCGTGTGCTCTGCACCCCGGTCACGACGCCGATGCCCAGCATAATCACCGCGATAGCCACGATGTAATGCGGTGGAATATGAATAAGATGAGCAAGATAAGCTACACCCGCAATAAGAATCAGATAACCCAATGCATAGAGTCCAAATGACATAGCCATCTCCTGACAGGAGTCTCAAGACCCTCGGAGTAAGATGCAGATTCTGAACTCGCGGCGGAAAAAATGTTCCCGCCGCCGCGGCTCACTACCCTAAATCAGTTGAGAATTCATAGGCCCGCCAAAGCTGCAGATAAGCCACCTGCCGCGCCACATGAAAGAAATCCGAAGCTACCAGATAAAGCACAGTTACCCCAATCCACCACCACATCAAAAACTCCGGCGTCGTCACGCTCTCAAACGGTAGAGGAGTCGCAGAAAACACCATCGCCAAAACGATCAACGCGATCTTCACGATCCCCATCACCAGGTTGATCTCGACTAGCTTCCCTTTCAGCGGCCCTAGCCGAAAGGCTGCCGCCAGGCTCCCGCCAACCCCCAGCCCCCGCAGCATGGCAAGCAGCGGAGCCACAGAAAGAGCCCAGCTCACCACCGCCCACGCCGTAAACAGGCCCAGCGTTGCCACAATCACCAACGCGAAATATCCCACCAGGTTAGGCTCTCCGGCCATCGCCAACGGCCCCGTCACCGTCCATTCTCCAACCCGCTCGATGCACCAGAACCACAACGCAAAACTTCCCAGAAGCGCCACGATGCGCAAGGACTGCAGCACAATGAGTGTCCCAACCCTGCTATGCAGCCGCCCATCCGCTCGTCGCAGCACCACAGTCCGCCCAAACGACGACACCACCACCCAGCCCACCACAAGCAGTGGCGCAAGCCACATCGCCACCTTCAAAACAGGCGGCAGCAAGATATCCAGCGCCTTCGCCAGCGTCGTCGCTGCACCCATCGGATCGGTCACCGACATTCTCTGCAGAGCCGCAAAATCGACCGGCGTCTCACGCAGAATCCGCAACCCCACATACCAAAGCACCAACAGCGCCGGAACCCCATACGCCCATCGCCAAAGCACCTCCAGCACCGTCAGCGAAGGCCGCCGCCAGCACTCCGACAGCGTGTGCACGAACGACTGCGTCCCCCGCACCCTCCCGGCCGCGACTACCACACCGTCCCGCGTCACCGGCCCTTTGGATAATTGCCCCACTACTTCACCACAATATTCACAAGCTTGCCGGGCACCACAATCACCTTCATTACCGTCTTGCCCTCCATCCGAGCCTTCACCCTCTCATCCGCCAGCGCCGCAGCCTTCACGGCATCATCATCACTGCCCGCCGCCACCTTCACCACAGTCACGAGCTTCCCATTTACCTGCACCGGAATCTCTATCTCGTTCTCCTGCGCCAACTCCGCATTCGCCACCGGCCACGGTGTGCGAAAGACAATTCCCTCGCCACCCATCTGCTCCCACATCTCAGCTGCGGCAAACGGCGCAAACGGGGCCAATAGCAGCACCAATCCGCGAAAGACCTCGGCAATCACCGCAGGCGAAACCTCACCTGCATCGATCGCGGCCTCCTGCGCCAGAATTTCGTTCACCAGAATCATGATCGAAGAGATCGACGTGTTGAAGTGCCACCGCCCATCAAAATCCTGCGTGATCTTCGCGATCGTCTGATGCAGCTTCCGCAGCAAAGTCTGTCCTGCAGCAGTGAGCGCGGAAGAACTGCCACCTACCGAACCTGCTGCAGCAGAATACTTCGTCACCAATCGGTAGACCTTACTCAAAAACCGGCTGATCCCAGCGACTCCCTCTTCCTGCCACTCCAGATCCCGATCCGGCGGAGCCGCGAACAGCGCATACATCCTCGTTGCATCCGCCCCATACCGAGCAATCATGTCGTCAGGCGAAACCACGTTGCCCTTCGACTTCGACATCTTCGCGCCGTCCTTGATCACCATCCCCTGCGTAAATAGCCGCTCCGCAGGCTCATCATTTCTAATCATTCCCAGGTCGCGCATCACCTTCGTCCAGAAGCGCGAGTAGATCAAATGCAGAATCGCATGCTCCACACCACCGATGTACTGGTCGATCGGGAACCAATAGTTCGCCTTGTCCGAATCAAACGGCGCACGCGTATTCTTAGCATCCGTATATCGATAGAAGTACCAACTTGAGTCGACGAACGTATCCATCGTGTCCGTCTCGCGCCGCGCCTTCCCGCCGCACTTCGGACACTTCGCATTTACAAACTCTGCCACACGCCCCAGTGGCGACCCGTTCGTCTGCGTAATATCAATCTGCTCCGGCAACACCACCGGCAGTTCGCTCTCCGCCACCGGCAGCGGCTCCTCCGGCGAGCAGGCATCGCAATAAACAATCGGGATCGGCGTCCCCCAGTACCTCTGCCGGCTCACTCCCCAATCCTTCAACCGATACGTAACCGTAGGAGTACCAAATCCATTCGCCTTGGCAAACGCGGCCATCTTCTCCTGCGCGTCCACGCAACTCAGCCCGGACCACTCGCCCGAGTCAATCACCACCGCATCTTCCTCTGCGGTGTAAGGCAGCGCGGCCTCCTCCGAACCGGCAGTAACCGGAGCAATTACCCGTCGCAGCGGAATCCCATACTTCTGCGCAAACTCAAAGTCCCGTTCATCATGTGCCGGAACGCTCATAATCGCGCCCGTTCCATAGTCGGCGAGAATATAATTCGCCACCCAGATCGGCACGCGTTCGCCATTAAACGGATTCACCGCGAACCGCCCCGTCTCTACTCCATGCTTTTCAATCGCGCCGAGCGCATCGGACTCCCGCGCCTTCTTCTGCTCCTCCAGCAGTCCTTCAATCTTCTCTCGCAGAACACCATCCTCAAGCGCAAATACCTTCGCCACCGCATGCTCCGGAGCAAGCTGCACCGACGTCGCCCCAAAGATCGTATCGACACGCGTCGTAAAGACAGTAATCCTCTCTGCCGAGCCCTCAACAGCAAAATCGACGTGCGCGCCTTCACTCCGCCCGATCCAGTTCCGCTGCATCGTGCGGACCTTCTCCGGCCAGCCCTCCAGTTTGTCGAGTCCATCCAACAGTTCATCCGCGTACTTCGTAATTCGCAAAAACCACTGCGTCAGATCCCGTAGCTCAACGACGGTATCTTCATGCCGCCAGCAGCGTCCGCCAATCACCTGTTCATTCGCGAGCACCGTCTGGCACTCCGGGCACCAGTTCACTTTGCTCTTCTTCCGGTACGCCAAGCCCCTCTCGAACATCTTCAAAAAGAACCACTGGTTCCACCGGTAATAATCCGGCAGACAAGTCGTCACTTCGGTGCCCCAGTCGTAGCTGAAGCCCATCCGCCGCATTTGTTTCTTCATTGCGACGATATTCCCAAGCGTCCACTCCCGCGGAGGCACTCCATTCTTTAGAGCAGCATTCTCCGCCGGCAACCCGAACGCGTCCCACCCCATGGGGTGAAGCACGTTATACCCACGCATCCACATATGCCGCGCCAGCGCATCGCCAATCGAATAGTTCCGCACATGTCCCATGTGCAGTTGCCCGCTCGGATAGGGCAGCATCTCCAGGCAGTAATACTTCGGCTTGCCCGAATCATGACCCTCCGCCGCATAGAGCGACGCATCCGCGTCCCACCGCGCCTGCCACTTCGGTTCAATCTCCGCAGGGCTATACCGCTGCGGTTGGTTCGATCCGGCAGCAGAAGAATTTGCGTCCATATGCGCGGTTTTCCCGTCGTTTTCGCTCAAAATAATCTTAGGCATACACTTCGATTGTAACCGTCCGCCCACGGTTCCCAACAATCAAGGCATTTTGCCGGCTGGCGGCAAAGAATCTCTCTGAGCTTCGCTTCCCGCATCCTTCGTGCCGGCTTCGTCCTTCTCTGGATTCCCGTTCAAGTCCCTTCGTTCCACTCGCTGAAACGAGACCACATTGCCTTGGGCATCGCACACCATCTGCCAAATCTCGCCCGTCTGCCGGTTCAGCAGGAAGGTATGCGCCTGCCTGCCCGACTTTGTCTTGTGCACCGCAGACTGCACGACTGTAAAGCGCAGCGGATCGGCAACAGCTACAGGTGGTGGCTTCGGACCATCTGGCTTTTTCTTCTGTAACGCCAAAATTGAACCGCAGAAACCAAGCATCCCAACGAATGCAGCAATGCAGAAAGAATAGACAAACACCTTATACACAAGGTTTGTCCTTGCAGGGCCTGCCTTTTCGATGTAATTCTTCAGCTTCGCCTTACGCTTTGTAAGCGTAGCTCTCTCTGATGGGTCGGATGTGATAGAAAGATCTTTTTCAACCTCGTCCATCTTCTCTCTTTGCCTCCGCATCCAGCTCAGCCAGAAAGGATACAAGATGCCGCTGATGATACTGAGCCCGAGTAGAAACAGCACAAATGCAACTACCCATCTCGCCCAACCCGGCCATTCCGTTATGTGTTCTGGGTGCAAAAAGAATCCAGCGAATACCGCAGCACAAAGCCCGACAATCCACTTCGCGAGATCTACGTAACTCGCAGCCGCATCTGCAGAATTTGCAGATCTCTCGGACATTGAATCAATCTCCATCTGGCGGGCAAAGGCCCAGAAGCATCGTCACATCGTTCGGATACAGCAGCCTTCTTTCACGCGCCTCGACTGTTTTAATCAAATCTTCAATACGGCCTGGTCCCGTCGAAACCCAGTGTTGAACCATCGCAAACCTCTTATCTTCCTTTGCATGGGCCGCACGCATCAGTAGAATGCCCATCGTTTCAAGCACCGCTGCAGTCACGCCGGGCCTGAAGGCGATCTTCTGATCTCTCCTAGCTTTATAAAGAAGGCTGGCGCACCCCGTCAGGGCAGAAAGCCCCATATCGACATCAGCGTCAGTATCTTCCGGTTCGGTCGCTTCCAAGGGCGTACCGGACGACCGCTGCATTGTCGGAGTGTCATCAAAACTGAAATCGGGGGCCATTGGTCTTCTCCATAAATTGGATTCGACAAAAGGGGCCTACCTGCTGGCTGCAAACATTACCTCAATGCATCTTTCCAATCAAGGACTAAATGAGTTCCATGATGCAGGATGGCATTTCGCGGCAGCCGCTCCTCGCACAGATCCATTGATTCTTGCAAGTTTCGTGCTGCGTTTGCAAAAAATCGTCACCCAGCCGCCAGTGCCCGCAAAACCCCAACATTCCGAGCCTCATCGCCTGGAGCATCCACAGGCGTCTCCGCAATGAACGCCGCATGCGCAAATCGCTCATCGTGAAGCAACCGCCGAAACACCTCCGCCCCGATCGTTCCTTCGCCGATGTGCTCATGCCGGTCCAGCTTCGACCCCATCGCCGCCTTCGCGTCATTGCAATGCCACACCTTTACCGCATCGAATCCCACCGTGTCCTTCACCACCATCATCGTCTCTAAGTACCCATCCGGAGAGACCAGGTCATACCCCGAAACATGCACATGGCAGGTATCCAGGCACACGCCCACCGGCGCGCAGGCCTTCAACTTCTCCACCAGTTCCGCCACCTGCTCCAGCTTCCCGCCCAGCGAGAACTCCGCACCCGCCGTATTCTCAATCAAAATCCTGAAGTCCTTGGCGGCCCCTGTAGTTTGGGTAAAGTCGATCCCATCAATCGCCTTCTCAATCGACTCCGCCGCCAGCCGCAGTCCCTCTTCACGCGTCAGCCCCTTCCAGCTCCCCGGATGCAGCACCAGAAACTCCGCCCCCAGCGCCAGCGCCCGCTCAACCTCACCGCGAAACGCCCCAACCGAGTTCGCCCGCACGCTCTCCGTCTGGCTGCAAAGGTTGATCAGGTAACTGGCATGGATCGCCACCGGCCCCACATCATGCTTCGCCCTTAGCTCTTTCATCTTCGCTGCATCAGCCGCCTTCACCGGAGCAGCCTTCCACATCCGCGGGCTCGACGAAAAAATCTGAAAAGTATTCGCCCCTGCTGCAACCGCGCGATCCACCGCGGTCCAGACACCGCCCGCTGTTCCTACATGCACGCCAATCCGTTTCTTTCCCGCATTTGCCATCCCTAAAGGCTACCGCACAAGATGGTATGCTTGGGCGCGTCGGCAAACTTATCGCGAAGAGGAAATCATGGCCGCCCCACAGAACCTCCAAAACCATGCACGCTTTCATCCGCCCTTTCATTTCTTCGTTTTGCCCATGCTTCTGCTCAACTTCATCTTTTCTATCTACGCCACCATTCATGCGTGGCCCCGCTACGAGCACACTCATCTCTGGTGGATCGCCATGTCCGTGGTCTTCTTCGTAATGGCCGGCATCGGCCGTGGTGCAGCCCTCAGGACCCAGGATCGCATCATCCGCCTCGAAGAGCATCTCCGTCTTCAGGCTTTGCTCCCCGCCGAAGACCGCGCCCACATTCACGAACTGACCATTAAGCAACTCATAGCGCTTCGTTTCGCCTCGGACGCGGAGATCCCCGCACTCGTCCGCAAAACCCTCACCCAGAACCTCGAGCCAAAGGCCATCAAACAAAGCATCGTCAACTGGCGCGCCGACACCTACCGGGTCTGAATTCCACCGATATCGAAGAAGCCGACGCACGCCTGACGTCGGCGTCTTCGACAAAAAACCTTAATAGCCAACAGAGAACGATCCTCGCTCATGCGCGGGCTTCTCGATCTCATCCACCATAGCAATTGCATAATCTGCATAAGTGATCTTGCTCTCGCCCTTTGCATTGCTAACCAATTCCTTGGTGCCCAACCGAAACTTCCCTGTCCGCTCCCCGGGTACGAAGTAAGCCCCCGGGCTCAGATAGGTCCAGTTAATATCGGAAGCCCGCAAAACCGCTAGCGCCTTCTCATGCGATGTCGCAATCGGCAAATATTCCGCAGGAAGATATCCCGACTTAATCAGCGTTACACCCGGAGCAACCTCAAGCAGACCCGCTCCTCCCACAACCAGCAACCGCGGGCTGCCCGCCTTCTTCACCGCCTCAATCTCACGTTTCGTCACATCTACCAGCGCATCTGTGTTATCCGGCGGCGGTTGATACGCGGAGACCACGACATCCGCGCCCTTGATGATCGCCGCAATCGCATCGACGTTCGAGAGATCGTCCGTCTTGGCCGTCACACCCGATTTGCCCTTCAATGAATCCACATTTCGGGCCACTCCGGTCACGTTGTGACCACGTCTCACTAACTCCTTCACGATCTCGCTGCCCGAATTCCCCGTAGCTCCATACACAACAACATTCATAAAGCTCTCCTTTCGACCCTCATTGTTCGGCCTTAACAAGAACAGATGCGCCCAGCAGTAAGCCAGACGCATAGATTCAGGAACAATATTCTTCTCTAAAGCGTGAAACCCCTAGTAAACGTCCCGCTGGTAACGCTTCTGCTTTCTTCATCGCCGCCAGATACTCCGCAGCATGATCCAGCGTTCCCTGCGAGCCCGTCGCAATCACATCCAGCAGCGCCGTCTCCACGTCCTTCGCCATCCGCGTCACATCGCCGCAGACATAGAAGTAAGCCCCCCGCTCCAGCCACTCGAACAGGTCCGCCGCGTGCTCCCGCATTCGGTCCTGCACATACACCTTCTGCGGCTGGTCCCGCGAAAACGCCGTATCCAGTCGCGTCAGCACGCCATCCTTCTTCATCGCGTGGAATTGGTCCCGGTACAGAAAGTCCAGCTTCTCTCGCTGATCGCCGAAAAACAACCAGTTGTCCCCCGTCTGCCCCGTGGCCTGCCGCTCCTCAAGAAACGCGCGAAACGGTGCGACGCCAGTCCCCGGCCCGATCATGATCACCGGCGCTGACGTATCCTCCGGCAGCCGGAAGTTCCCATTCGCATGCAGAAAGATCGGCAGCGTCGTTCCGACCTGAGCACGTTCGCCAAGCTGTCCACTCGCGACACCCTGCCGGCTGCGCCCATGCGACTCATACCGGATCACTCGCACCGTCGTCTGCACATTGTCCTCGTGCAGCTTCTGGCTCGACGCAATCGAGTACATCCTCGGCACCAGCCGCTGCAGCACATGGAATAACTGCTGCGGTTCCGTCACCACGCCAGGAAAGTCCGTCACCAGGTCCACAAACTCGCGGCCCCAGCAATACTCCTCTGCCCGAGCCTTGTTCTCCGGGTCCACCATCGCTTGCAGCCCTTCGAGCGCCGGGCGCCAGCTTTGCATACTGTTTCACACTGCCACGCGCCAGCTTGCCGATTCCCAACCGCGTCCGGAGCGCCTCCTCCAGGCTGATCTCCACCTTGTAGTGATCCAGCACCCGTTCGTCGCCCTTGAAACCAACCGCCCTCAGCACGTCCGCGACTGCCTCCGGACGATTCTCCGGGATAATCCCCACCGCATCGCCCGGCGTATAGGTCATCCCCTCATCAAGCGTCAACTCGATATGTCGCGTCTCTTTCTCCGACCCCGCGGCCGTCTGCAGCTCGTTCACTCTCACTGTGGATAAAAATGGATTATTTCGCGTGTACTTCGATGCATGTCCCGCGACGCTATTTACTTCCTGCTCCTGAACTCCTGCCATACTTCTATGGTAAACGCCCACCCGAAAAACGCCCAAGCCCAAACGCGCCTGTAATCGCGTGCAAACGAAAAATTTACCTCGGTTGGTTTACAGAAACATGCCGCCCACTCATACTGTTAGCCATCTCCTTTGGTTGGCGAGGTTCTCATCGAAGACTTTGTCTCCGGTTCAGATGGTTCTGATAACACCGGCAGCCTGCCGGGCGATCACTCGCTTCAGTCTGTAACCCCTGCCCCCGTCTTAACCGAAGAGCCGGCTTTCACTGCTCCGGGTCCAACCCCTCCCCACAAACGTAACCCGATCCCTGTCGTCCTCGCCGCAGTCGTCCTGATCATCACTGCCATCATCTTCAAGCAATCTCCACACCTCGCATCCCCCTGGCCACAAAGCTACGACCCTGCGCATTTCTGGCTGCTCTCCGCAGCACTAGCCGCACTCCCATTAATCGTTCTTCTCGTTGCGATGGCTGGCCTTCGCATCAAAGGACACATCTCCGCCCTGCTCGGCCTCGCCACCGCTCTCGCCATTGCACTCGCCATCTTTCACATGCCGGTCCGGCTGGCCATTCTGGCAACCGGTCTCGGCATAAGCTACGGACTCTTCCCCGTATGCTGGATCGTCTTCCCGGTTCTCTTCCTCTATCAACTCACCGTCCGCTCCGGCAGGTTCGCGCAGCTACAAAACTGTCTCGTAGGCGTAACTCCAGACAGCCGCCTCCAATTACTCTTGATCGCGTTCTCCTTCGGCGCGTTCTTCGAAGGAACAGGAGGCTTTGGAACTCCCGTAGCCGTCTGCGGAACCATCCTCATCGGACTTGGCTTCCCACCTCTTCAAGCCGCAGCTCTGGCTCTACTCGCGAACACCGCCCCTGTCGCCTTCGGGGCACTCGGCACCCCCATCGTCGCCCTTCACGGCGTCACCAACCTCGATACGCTCTTTCTCGCCCGAGTCGTCGGCAGGATTCTCGCTCCCTTTTGTGTCCTCATTCCTTTTTGGCTCATCTGGGCCTTTGCCGGATTCGAAGCAATGATCGAGATATGGCCCGCCGTCCTCGTCACCGGAGCCAGCTACGGCATCACCCTGCTCCTGGTTTCAACCTTTCACGGTCCGTGGCTGGCTGACATCTCCGCCTCCGTCGTAAGCATGGGCCTGCTCATCGCTTTCCTCCGCATCTGGAAGCCCAGCCGCATCCTCAACGCCGCTCGTCAGGACATAACTCAGAAGCCGCTCCAAACCGCCGCCAACGGCAGCAAGGTCATCCTGCGTGCAGCATTGCCCTGGATTGTCCTTACTCTCTGCGTCGTCCTCTGGGGTATGCCGCGTTTCTCTCAGTGGCTCGACGCCGCCACCAGCGTGAAGATCCCCATCACCGGCCTCCATCAGGCTATTCTCCGAATGCCCCCGGCGGTTCCCGCACCCACCGTCGAACCCGCTGTCTTCAATCTCAACTGGCTCTCCGCAACCGGCACCGGAATCTTTTTCGCCGCAATCCTCGCGGGTCTCCTCATGGGAATGCGTCCCGCTATGATCGCCCGCATCTTCGTCGAAACCATGTTGAGCATACGCTTTACCGTCATCACCATCGCCGCCCTCATGGCCATCGGATTCATCACCCGCTACTGCGGCATGGACGCCACCCTCGGTCTCGCCTTCGCCCGCACCGGAGCCTTTTATCCCTTCTTCGGAACCCTCATCGGCTGGATCGGCACCGCCTCCACCGGCTCCGACACCTCCTCCAATGTCCTCTTCGGCAGCCTGCAAAAGCTCACCGCGCAACAACTCAACATCTCGCCTTACCTCATGGCCTCGGCCAACTCCGCCGGAGGCGTCATGGGCAAAATGATCGCCCCGCAAAGCATCGTCGTCGCAACAACAGCCACCGAAAGCTATGGCACTGAAGGCAACATCCTCCGCTTCGTCTTCCTTCACAGCCTGGCTCTCGCCTGTCTCGTCGGCCTGCTAGTGTCAGCCATCGTCTACTGGCCGAAACTCTCCGCCTTCGTCCTCCACTAACCACTACGGCGCCAGCAAAATCCGCAGATCCCGCAGATTATTCCCCGTCGGCCCAGTCACCACCGCGTCTCCCAGCATCGCCAGTAGATCATTCGAATCGAAGCACCCTAACGCCGCCCTCACCGGATAACCCGCAGCATTCGCCCTCGCCACAGTCGTCCCATCCACCACCCCACCCGCGGCAGAGCTATGCCCATCCACCCCATCACTCCCTGCACTCAAAACCTCAATCTTCTTTCCTGCGATCAGTTCCGCACACAACAAAGCAAAGTGCTGATTCCGCCCTCCATTTCCCTTCACCCCCTGCGGAACCTTCACAGTAACCTCGCCTGCAGTGAGCAGGCAAACGCGCTCTCGCACCCGTCTTAACTCGCTCACTCGCTCCACTAGATATCCCGCCGCCCGCTCCGCATTCCAGTCGTCGCAACGATTATCGATCTCGACATGCCACCCAAGCTCTCTCGCACGCACTGCCGCCGCCTCCTCCAGCGAAGCACTGTCCAGCAACACGCTCCATCGCGACCGCGCAAAAATCTCATCCCCCGCCTTAGGTGTCTCGACGAGCGAACGCCTCGCAATCATCTCCGCAACTACACTCGGAAAGCGCGCCGCCAAACCATACTCCTCGGCAATCCGGTAAACCTCCTCCACCGTGCTCCCATCCGGCATCGTTGGCCCCGAAGAAAGCGCGTCGAGCTGACCCTCCGGCACATCCGAAACAAAAATCGTCACCTGCTCCGCAGGAGCCGCAGCCGCCGCAAGCCGTCCACCCTTCACCGCCGACAGATGCTTCCTCACTGAATTCATCGCAGCAATCGGAGCCCCGCTCTCCACCAGCGCCTTATGCGTAGCAGCCATCACCTCCACCAAAATCGACGGCTCCAAAAACCGCTCCACCATCGCCGACCCGCCGCCACTCACCAGAAAAACCACCAGGTCCTTCTCGGTCAACTTTTCCAGCGTTCGTAAAATATCCCCAGCAGCCTCCACCGAAGCCGCATTCGGCAATGGATGCCCACCGTGATACACGCGAAACCGCGCCTTATCCAATTCCACCAACTGAGGCGCATACAACAACCCCCTCAAACCGCTTCGCAAACTCGCCAGCCGCATGAAGAAAAGCCCGCGTCATCGTCCCGGCGGCCTTCCCCATTGCAATTAACACAACGCGTTCGTACTGGTCCAACGAATATTCATCACCGTCCACCGCGAACATCCCACCCGCAAACCGAACCCGCCGGCTCATCGCCACATCCACCCGCGAAGCATCCAGCGCATGCCTGAAAATATCCAACGCACATCTTCGCTCATGGCTCATGGCGACCCCCCAACCAAAACTACCCCCTCATCACGCGCAGTTCAGGAGACACAATCAACCGCGCCTCCGTCAGCGCCTGCACCTCGGCCGCATCCATCCCCTCTGCAACCTCGGTCAACACCAAACCCACAGGCGTTACATGAATCCAGCAAAGCTCCGTCACAATGTCATGCACCACGCTCTGCCCCGTCAGCGGCAGCGTGCACTGCTTCAAAATTCGCGACCCTCCATCCTTAGTCTGGTGCTCCATCGCAACAATCACCCGCCGCGCCCCTGCCACCAGGTCCATCGCCCCACCCATCCCCTTCACCATCTTTCCCGGAATCGTCCAGTTCGCAAGATTCCCTTTCTCATCCACCTGCATCGCCCCGAGGATGCTCATATCCATATGCCCGCCGCGAATCATCGCAAACGACTCCTCGCTCCCAAAAAACGAGCATCCCGGAATCTCCGTCACCGTCTGCTTCCCAGCATTAATCAAATCCGGATCTTCCTGCTCCGCTGTCGGCGGCCCACCCACACCCAGCATTCCATTCTCCGACTGGAACATCACATCGATCCCCGCTGGAATATATCCTGCAATCATCGTTGGCAGCCCAATCCCAAGGTTCACATAAAACCCGTCCTTGAACTCGCGCGCAATTCGCCGCGCAATCCTCTCCTTGCCCGTCACGCCGCACCTCCGGCCTTGAGAAACTTCGCCTCAATCGGCTTCAAATACTTCTCTCCCACCAGAATCCGGTTCACATAAATCCCCGGCGTAACAATATGATCCGGATCAAGCTCCCCCGGCTCAACCAACTCCTCCACCTCTGCAATCGTCAAATCCGCAGCAGTAGCCATCGCCGGATTAAAGTTCCTCGCCGTCTTCCGATACACAAGGTTCCCCAGCCGATCGCCCTTCCACGCCTTCACCAGCGCCACGTCTGCATGCAACGCCTGCTCCAGAACATAAGTCCTATCGCCAATCTTCCGCGTCTCCTTACCCTCCGCCACAACCGTCCCCAATCCCGTAGGCACATAGAACGCCGGAATCCCAGCCCCACCCGCGCGAATCCGCTCCGCAAGCGTCCCCTGCGGAATCAGCGTCAAATCCAGCTCACCCTTCAAGCACCAACTGTTCAAGCCGGCGATTCTCCCCCACATAACTGCCAACATGCGAAGCAATCATCCCCGCCTCGAGCATCAACCCCATGCCGAAGCCGTCCACGCCCATATTGTTGCTGATCGTGTGCAGCCCCGTAATCCCACGCCGCACCAGAGCCGCAATCAAATTCTCCGGAATGCCGCAGAGCCCGAAGCCCCCCAACATGATCCTCGAACCCGAGACAATATCCGCAACCGCCTCATCCGCGGAAGAAACAACCTTATTCATATCGAATTCTCTGCGTCGCGAAACCAACTCGCAACGCCGTTGTACCTCTACTTCGCCTGCGTCGAAAACGTAAACGTAGTCATGCTGTGACGCGTCTCTCCCGGCTTCAACAAAGTCGACGGGAAACTCGGGTGGTTCGGCGAATCGGGAAAGTGCTGCGTCTCCAGGCACAGACCGGAGTTCTTCTGATGCCCTTCCTTCGCCTTCCCATACTTCGTGTCATCCAGAAAATTTCCCGAGTAGAACTGAACACCTGGCTCCGTCGTCGTCACCGTCAGCACACGCCCGCTCACCGGGTCATATACCCGCGCCGCAGTTTTCACTTCTCCGTCTTTTCCACGAAGAACAAAGTTATGGTCGTACCCTCCAGCAATCTTCAACTGCTGGTTATTGTCATTGATACGAGCCCCAATAACCGTCGCCTTACGAAAATCAAACGGCGTACCCTCCACAGGAGCCAGCACACCCGTCGGAATCAGTCCCCCATCGACCGGAGTGTATTGATCTGCCGGAATCATCATCTCTTCATTGAGAATCGGCTTACCATCAGCCGACAGATTGAAGTACGAGTGGTTCGTCAGGTTCACCACCGTGGCCTTATCGGTCGAAACCGAGTAATCGATGCGCAACGCATTGTGGTGCACCGTATACCGCACATGCGCCGTCAGCGTGCCCGGGAATCCCATATCCCCATCCTTGCTGACAAGCGTCATCTCGACGCCATCGGTAACCGCGCGCCCCTGCCACACCATTTGGTCAAACCCCACCGTGCCGCCGTGCAGCGAGTTCCCATTGTTGTTCGTCGGCACCTGGTACTGCTTCCCATTAATCGAAAACTTCCCCAAGGCAATCCGATTCCCATACCGCCCTACAATCGCCCCAAAATAGGTCTTCTTGTCCGCAACATAACCATCCAAAGCACTGTATCCCAGCACGACATTCTGCATCGTACCCGCGCGGTTCGGCACCTTGATCGAAACAACGCGAGCTCCGTAGGTCATGATGCTCGCCTCAATCCCATCGCTCGTCAAAATGTATAAGTCTACAGGCGTACCGTCCGGTGTCTTCCCAAGTACGGTCTGCGTTACCAAGCCACGTGCTGTCATCCCTGTCGCCATGATAAGCAGCATAACCTTTACCCACTTCATCGTCATGTCCCCAGACTCTCCTTTTCCCCGCGGCTCGATTCGTTGCCGAAATGCCGCACATCAACAGTCCCCGCCACTATACGTGAACCATCCCTCCACAGAAACAGCGATATCATAGACGGCGACACCTCAGCAACGAAGGACACTCATGATCATTCAGGCCAGAAGATTTTTCGTGCTTCCACTGCTCCTCCTCTGCTCCGCTCCAGTCTTCGCCGCCACTGCCGATCACTGGGTCGGCACCTGGGCCGCATCCCCGATGGCCGCCAAGAATCCCACCGCAAAGTTCGGGGCAGAAGGCACCGACGGCACCACTCTCCGCGAAATCGTCCACGTCTCCCTCGGAGGCCCCACCGTCCGCGTGATCTTCACCAACGAGTTCGGCCTCGACCCCCTCACCATCGGCGCCGCCCAGATCGCCCTCAGCACGGAAGCCTCGGCCATCACCCCAACCAGCGCGGTTCCGCTCACCTTCAACGGAAAACCCTCCATCATCATCCCACCCGGTGCCCTCGTCGTCAGCGATCCCGTAGCCTTCAAGGTTGCACCCGCATCCAACCTCGCCGTCAGCCTCTTCCTGCCCGACCAACCGGTCAACCAACTCACCCTCCATCCCTTCGCCGACCAGACCAACTATCTGGTTCCGGGCAACGCAGTCACCGCCGCCTCGCTTGACAGCCCACAAACATTCTTCACCTGGGACTTCCTAAAAGGCATCGACGTCTCCGCCGACGAAAAAAGTGCCTCCATCGTAACCTTCGGCGACAGCATCACCGACGGAGCCCACAGCACCCGTGACGCCAACGCCCGCTGGCCCGATATCCTCGCCCACCGCCTGCTAGCCGACAAGAAAACAGCACACCTCGGCGTTCTCAATGAAGGAATCGGCGGTAACCGGATCCTCCACGACACCACCGGCCCATCCGCCCTGGCCCGCTTCGACCGCGATGTCCTCGCCCAGGCCGGCGTCAAGTACCTCGTCATCATGGAAAGCATCAACGACATCGGCCACGCCACCGACCCCGCCAAGCCCTACGACGTCGTCACCGCCGAAGACCTCATCGCCGGTCTTACCCAGCTAGCCGTCCGAGCCCACACCCACGGCATTAAGGTCTACGGAGCCACCCTCACACCCTTCGTCGGAGCAAAATACCAGTCTCCCGCCGGCGAAGAGATGCGCCAGGCAATCAATCAATGGATCCGCACTACCAATCAACTCGACGGCGTCATCGACTTCGACAAAGTCACCACCGACCCCACTCACCCCGGCATGTTCCTTGTCCTCGACGACTCCGGCGACCACCTCCACCCCGGCGACGCCGGCTACAAAGCCATGGGCGAATCCATCGACCTCAACCTCTTCACAAAATAGACCAGTTCAAACGCTAGGTTGTTTTTGCTTTTGCTTTGCTTGCTTGTCATCCCCGCAGGGGATCTGCTTTTGTCTCCTGCAGGCCCCCAATTCCAATCTTCTCCCGCTCCCAAGGCTGCAGCACCTTCACCGAAGCCATCCCCGCCGCCGTAGCCGCCTGAATCCCCATCTCCGTATCCTCAAACACCAGGCAATCCTCCGCCTTCACCCCAAGCCGCTCAGCCGCCATCAAAAACGGCTCCGGATCAGGCTTGCTCTTCACATAATCCCCAGCGCAAACCAGCGTCTCAAACCTGTCGAGAATCCCCAGCGTCTCCAGCGACTTCGTCACCGAATCCCGAGTACTCCCCGACACCACCGCAAACGGAATCTTCCCATGCGCCATGTGGATGTGCTCCAGCACCTCCGGCACCGCCTTCAAACTCGGCAGCAACTCGTAGTACATCTCCTCCTTGCGTTCGGCAATCTCCGCCGCCGGCATCTCCAACCCATCCCGCACATTCAACGCCGCAACAATCTCCGCAACCGGCATTCCGCCAAGCGAATAAAAAACGTCCTCTTCAAACTTGCACCCGTACTTCGCCAGCGCCGTCTTCCAAGCCACATAGTGCAGAGGCATCGAATCCACGATCGTTCCATCGCAATCAAACAAATAAGCCTTGAACGGCCCATCTGGCAGTTTCAATTTCCTCTCACCCATCTTCATCTCCTCGGAAAAACGCTTCAATTGGTACGGCCGACCAGTCCCAAAACCCCTTCGCCCCGAGCTGGAACCATTCCTTCGTTAATCAACATCTGCGCTGCTCTGTCGAATCCCGCCCACGCCGCAGCCGCCAGTCCTCCGCCCACACTCACTCGCCGCACACCTACCCCAGCCAGGTCGGCCACCCGCATATCCGGCCCGAGCAACAAAGCATTCACCGGCTTCGGAGCCACCGCCTTCACCACAGCCGCAATCTCGTTCAGATTTCTCATCCCCGGCGCATACAAACAATCCGCCCCCGCGTTCGCATAAGCCACCAGCCGCTCGATCGTCGCATCCAGCCCGGTTCGCCCAATCAGATACCCTTCCGACCGCCCCACCAGCAAAACATCCTCGACCCGACCGATCAATCGCCTCCCGGGCCGCCCGCATCCGCTCCACCGCCAGCGCAAGTTCATACAACTCCCCGCCAATCCTGATCCTCAATCGAAAGCCCCGCCACTCCCGTCTGCACTGCCAGCGCAACATTCGCAGCCACGCCCTCCGGCGAATCCGCAAATCCTGCCTCAAAATCCGCATTCACCGGCAACTCCGTCGCCCCGCAAAGCACCCGCAGATGCGCCAGAACCTCATCCCGCGACACCTCGCCGTCCTCACGCCCCATCGACCAGGCCAACCCCGAGCTCGTAGAAGCCAGTGCCTTAAATCCCATCCGCTCCAGCCGCACCGCGCTCCCAATGTCCCACGGATTTGGCAGAACAAAGCATCCCTCCCCGTGCAGAGCGCGAAAGGCCGCCCGTCGCGCCGCCAGATCCTTAGCCATCACGAACTCCTCAATCAATAACTCGGGGCGGCCGCATCGAAGCACCTCCGCTTCCTCGCAAAACCGCCCCGCGTTCTATCTGCCCGAAAAACCTACTTCAGTTCAATCCCAGCAAAGAAGTATCCGATCTCAAACGCCGCAGTATCCTCGGCATCCGAGCCATGGATCGCATTCTCACCAATCGACGAAGCAAACTTCTTGCGAATCGTCCCCGCATCCGCCTTCGCCGGGTCAGTCGCGCCCATCAAGGTCCGCAAATCGGCAATCGCGTTGTCCTTCTCCAGAACCATCGGGAAGATCGGCCCGCTCGACATAAATTCTGTCAGTTCGCCAAAGAACGGCCGCGCCGCATGAACGTAATAGAACCCCTCGGCCTGCGCCTTCGAGATCGACATCCGCTTGATCGAAACAATCTTAAACCCCGCCTTTTCAATCTCGGCAAGGATCGCCCCGGAATAGCCCTTCTTAACCGCGTCCGGCTTAATAATGCTGAATGTTCGCTGTGACAACGTATTTCTCCTGTATGAGTCTCTCTATCTAGTGTAGAACAAGGCCAGCAAACCGCGCCTGCTCCGCCCAGGCGGCAACCCAACTCCGGAGAGCCTGACGATGTTGCGAAAAACAGCGTGGATCTGGTTCGTAGGCTTCGCAGCATGGCTCGCCGACGCCCTCCTCAGCCTCCGCTACCACAACCTGCTCCACGCTCGCATCGCCTTAGCCGTCGCCGTCGTCTTCTTCACCGCCGGCCTCTTCTACCGCCGCCAGACTTAATACTTCCAACTCATATCCGCCCCAGCCGGAGCCGTCTTCTCAATCCGCTCCATAATCTTCGGCAGATACATCGTGTTGTAGTGCAGCCGCGAATAAGCATTAGGCAGCGTAGGATCCCCATTCCAGCAATGCTCCGCCCGAGGCCCATACTTCACCTCGCCCTCATAAGGAACCCCATGCCCCGGCGTCCCCGTCGTCTTCAGAAAATCCTCCATCAGATAAACCGCATCGTTCAAAAAGTAAGTATCCGCATCCCCCACATACAGATGAATCTTCCCTTGCAGCTTCGGCCCCAGCGTCTCCCAGTTCTTCTGCAGAATCGCATCCAGGTCAAAGTGTTCCTTCCAATACTCCGCAACCTTATGGTCGATCACACCTGTTTCCTTATCAAAAATCTGCGCCGGATACCCATCCTTCCCCTCCGGCCCATAAACCGCCTGCCAGATATCCAGTTGATCCCCTGACCGCCCCGTATCCCCAAGCGCCGCCTCATAAGCCGCATTATCGCGAACCGAAATCAGAGTCTGCCCCAGATAATTCCGCATCGCCGGCTGCTCCACCCGCTTATTCGCGCCCTGCAGATAGAACATGTTGTCATCCTTATACAAATCCCGCGACATATAAGCATGAAAGTCCACCGGATCCGGACAAGCCACAAAAGCCCCGTTGTAATGGTCGGGATAAAAAATCTGCACTGCCAGCGACTCCCACCCACCCGTCGACCCGCCATACATAAATCGAGCCCAGCCCTGCCCAATCGCGCGAAACTGCTTCTCCACCGCAGGAATCAGCTCCGTCTCAATCGCATCCCCATAAGGCCCCAGATTCGCCGAGTTCACCGCATACGAATCGTCATAGTACGGATTCGCATGCTGAATCTTCATCACCAGAACCCGCGGAAACCCCGGGCTAATCCACTTCTGATACTCCTTGTAAGCCTCATCCTGCTGAATCCGGTTGTACCCCTCAAGATGAAATCTCTCCGAATAGTTCGGCTTCAAATCCGAATCAGGTGGAGTCGTCCGAAAATCCTCAAACCCTGTCACAAAGTGGTCATGAAAGATCATCAACGGAAAATGCGCCTGCGGATGCTCATCAAAACCCTCCGGCACCAACACCACCGCACTCAAAAAAACCGGGCGCCCCCAGAACTTCGTCAGCAGCTCACTCTGAACTTTGATGTGTCGCACATATTTTGTATCTTTCTCAGGCACAATTGGCGGAATCACCTCCGTCAGCGAAACCACAATAGGCGAGCCGCCCGGCCCTACATGCACCTTCATCGGTTTGCTATACAAATTCCCCGGCGCAAGATTCCAATGCTTCCCCTCGCCACGATCCGGCGACAACTTAATCGTCTTCCCGTCCGCGCGATGAAATGTCTCATATACATCCAGCACGGCCTGTACCGTATAGTCTCCCGGCGGCACCTGGCTCAGCTTCCTCACCGGATATCCCGCCGCCGAATCGTCCACCTTCACGCTCTGCCTTGGCTTCAATCCATCCACCGTCACGCCAAACACCATCTGGCTCTTCGGCGTATCGTCAATCTGCATCCGCGGCTCATCCGACGGATCATTGGACAACAGAAAAAGCAGTCGCCCATCCAACGCCTTCGACGACCGCGCCTCTGGAAACGAAACCGAAACACCCTGAACACCCGTCTGAGCACTCAACGAAACACTGGCCACAGCCAACGCGAACAACAATACAAATTTACGCATGACGAGAGTATACAAATGCCGCCTCTAGGCCGGTTACGTCCAACCCTTGGTATCATCCTCCCATCACTTTTCGGTCCGAGCTTCCTCACCTTGCAAGCCTTAGCCAGTCCCCGTGGAGAAAAACTATGACACCATCAAACTGCCTGAAAGTCGCCGCTCTTCTCACCAGCCTCACCCTCGCCTCCATCGCAAACGCCGCCGACACCCTCCCCGCCGCAAAGCCCCTCAAAGTCCCCGAGCTCAAGTACGAAAAGTTCACCCTGCCCAACGGTCTCGTCGTCCTCACTCACGAAGACCATCGCCTCCCCCTCGTAGCCGTCGACCTTTGGTACCACGTCGGCCCGCTCAACGAGCGCCCCGGCCGCACCGGCTTCGCTCACCTCTTCGAGCACATGATGTTTGAAGGCTCCGAGCACGTCGGCGAAAAGGCCCACTTCAAATACCTCGAAGGCGCAGGCGCAACCGACATCAACGGCACCACCGACTTCGACCGCACCAACTACTTCGAGACCGTCCCCAGCAACCAACTCGAGCTAGCCCTCTGGCTCGAAAGCGACCGCATGGGCTTCCTCCTCGAAGGCCTCGACCGCGTCAAACTCACCAACCAGCGCGACGTCGTCCGCAACGAGCGCCGCCAGGGTGAAGGCACTCCCTACGATCTAGCCGACGAGCAGATCTACCACATGCTCTTCCCCCACGAGCATCCCTACTACGCCTCCGTCATCGGCTCCCACGCCGATATCGAAGCCGCCCGCATCAACGACGTTCGCGACTTCCACCAGCAGTTCTACACCCCCAACAACGCCAGCATCGCCATCGCCGGCGACTTCAATTCCGCCCAACTCAAAGCTCTGCTGACGAAATACTTCGCGCCCATCCCCAAAGGCCCCGCGGTCGAACCCGTCACCGTCAAAACCCCACCCATCACCACCCAAAAACGCGCCACCGTCACCGACACCGTCCAACTCCCGCGCCTCTCCGTCGCATGGCTCACCCCCGGTGCCTTCACCCCCGGCGACGCCGAAGCAGACCTCCTCGTCCACATCCTCGGCAGTGGCAAAGCCAGCCGCCTCTACCGCAAACTCGTCTACGAGCAGCAAATCGCCCAATCCGTAAACTGCTACCTCAACGATCTCAAGCTAGGCTCCGTCGCCCAGTGCGACATCACCGCCAAACCCAACGTCACCCTTGAAACCCTCGAAGCCGCCCTCTGGAAAGAAGTAGCCAGCCTCCAATCCGACGGCCCCACCCAGGCTGAGCTCGACCGCGCCCGCACCGTAGACGTCACCGGAAAAATTATCGGCCTCCAGCGTCTAGGCGGCTTCGGCGGCGTAGCCGACACCCTAGACCGCTACAACCAGTTCCTCGACGATCCCGGCTATCTCCCCAAAGACATCGCCCGTTACCAGGCAGCCACAATCGTCTCCGTCAAAAAGGTCGCCAGCCAGTACCTCGGCACGAACCAAAGCGTCGTCATCGATTGCGTCCCCGGCAAAAAAGTCGTGGACGACGTCCCCCGCAGCCCCGACAACACCGACGCCGACGCCAAGCTCACCCAACCCTACACTGCCGATTTCGAGCAGCAGCAGAACTGGCGTAAGACCGCGCCCGCCCCCGGCCCATCCGTAGCTTTCAACCTTCCCGTCCCCAAAACCTTCACCCTGAAGAACGGCCTCCAGATCCTCCTCCTCGAAGACCACGCCCTGCCCGTCTTCACCGCAGGCGTCGTCACTCGCGGCGGCAGTGAAAACGACACCCCCGCCAAAGCTGGCCTCGCCGGCTTCACCGCCCGCCTCCTCACCGAAGGCACAGCCCAACGCTCCGCCACCGTCCTCGCCGACGACGCCGAACAGATCGGCACCAGCCTAATCTCTAGTGCCGGCGTCGACCTCGCCACCGCCAGCCTAAGCGCCCTCAGCAACAACACCGAAGCTGGCCTCGACCTCCTCTCCGACATCGTCGAGCACCCAGCCTTCGCCTCCGAAGAGGTCGAGCGCGTCCGCAAGCAGCGCCTCGTCTCGATCCTCC
Source organism: uncultured Acidobacteriaceae bacterium (assembly GCA_963746625.1). Classification (GTDB taxonomy): domain Bacteria; phylum Acidobacteriota; class Terriglobia; order Terriglobales; family Acidobacteriaceae; genus Edaphobacter. Next base: position 100,184 of record CAVVBT010000007.1, on the reverse strand, counting down.
AGGAAGGCGACCAGCCCGTAGCCTCTATGCTTCGAGTAGGCTTCCGCACCCTCTACGGCGACCACCCCTACGGCTTCCGCCCCATCGGCACCACCGAAGGCGTCAAATCCATCACCCGCGACGACATCACCGGTTTTTGGAAAGCTCACTACGGCCCCAAAGACTCCGCCCTCGTCTTCGCCGGTGACATCAACGAAACCGATGCCCGTCGCCTGGCCGAGAAATACTTCGACACCTGGTCCGGAACAGCCTCCACCGCCGCATCCCTGCCTCCGGCGCCCGCACCACCCAGCCTCAAAATCGTCATCGTCGACAAGCCCGGCGCGCCTCAAACCGCGCTCTACGCCATCGGCTTCGGCGTCCCCCGCACCACGCCCGACTACCCCGCCGTCCTCATCATGAACAACGTCCTCGGCGGCCTCTTCGCCAGCCGCATCAACATGAACCTCCGCGAAGAGCACGGCTACACCTACGGCGCAGGCTCCGGGTTCTTCTTCAACCGCACCGGCGGCCCCTTCTACGCCGGAGCTCAGGTCCGCACCGACGTCACCGCCCCCGCCGCCAAACAACTCATGCTCGAGCTCAACCGCATCCGCACCGACCCACCTTCAGCCACCGAGCTCAAGCTGGCGAAAGACTCCCTGCTCCACTCCCTCCCCGGCGACTTCGAAACCACTCAGGCCTCCGTCGGCGGGCTGCAGCAGATCTTCATCTACGGCCTCCCGCTCGACTACTACGCCAAACTACCAGGCCGCTTCGAAGCCGTCACCCCGGCCGAAGTAGCCAAAGCCGCCCAATCCGACGTCCATTCCGACCAACTCGTCCTTGTAGCCGTAGGCGATCGCGCCAAAATCGAACCCGGCCTGAAAGAACTCAACCTGGGCCCCATCGAATACCGCGACACCTCCGGCAACCCCGCCAAATAACCAAGCAATGTCCACGTAACCAAGCAACGTCACGCAAACACAATGGCCGGAGAGCGAAACTCTCCGGCCGTTTTTCTGTTCACTCGGTTAACCTTGACAGCGTCATCTCGACGAAGCGCTGGACAGTCTCATCGTCCAGCGCGCAGTGGAGAGACCCCCGTATTTTGATTTTGCATTTGCATTTGCTTTTGCATTTGCATTCGCATTTGCTTTGGCATTTGCATTTGCTTTGGCATTTGCATTTGCTTTGGCATTTGCATTTGCTTTGGCATTTGCATTTGCATTTGCTTTGGCATTTGCATTCGCCTTGGCCCTTGCACTTGTTTTTGCCTTGGCTTCTAGGTAGCCCAAGGCTTTAGCCTTGGGTCTCTCAACCCCACCTTAGGAAAAGGGGCTTTAGCCCCTGGGGTATGCCTTCCTATCCTTGCCACGGCTAAGCCTTCCCAAGAACCTTCGCCATAGCCTCGCCAATCTCAGCAGGCGACTTCACCACATGAATCCCCGCCTCGCTCATAGCCTTCATCTTCTCCGCAGCCGTACCCTCGCCACCAGAGATAATCGCCCCGGCATGACCCATCCGTCGTCCCGGAGGAGCCGTCTGCCCGGCAATAAACCCAACCACCGGCTTCTTCACATTCTCCTTGATGTACTTCGCCGCCGCCTCTTCCGCCGACCCGCCGATCTCGCCAATCATGATGATCGCCTCCGTCTGCGGGTCTTCATTCAGCAGCTTCAGAGCATCAATATGAGTCGTCCCAATAATCGGATCCCCACCAATCCCAATCGCCGTCGACTGCCCAATCCCACGCGTCGTCAACTGATACACGGCCTCATAAGTCAGCGTCCCCGACTTCGAAACGATCCCGACATTCCCTTCCTTATGGATCCGCCCCGGCATAATCCCAACCTTAGCCTTGCCCGGCGAAATCACCCCAGGACAATTCGGCCCAATCAGCCGGCTCTTCGATCTCTTCACAAAATCCCAGGTTTTCACCATGTCCAGCACCGGAATCCCCTCAGTAATGCAAATCACCAGCGGCACGCCAGCCGCTGCAGCCTCCAGAATCCCATCCGCAGCAGCTGGAGGCGGCACAAAGATCACCGAAACATTAGCCCCCGTCTCCTTCACTGCCTCTTCAACGGTATTGAAAACCGGCCAACCCTCATGCGTAGTCCCACCCTTACCCGGCGTAACGCCACCCACAACCTTCGTCCCATACTCCGCGCAGGCCTTCGCATGAAAAGTCCCCTCACGCCCCGTAATCCCCTGCACAATCAACCGAGTATTCTTATCAACCAAAACCGCCATTTCGATCTCCTCACAACGTTCGGCACTTCGAAAACTTTGATTCCGTAGCTTCCAGACTTCTGATTCCGGGCTTTCGGCCTTTGCTTCTAGGTACCCCAAGGCTTCAGCCTTGGGTCTCTCAATCCCGTCTTAAAATCGGGGGCTTTAGCCCCTGGGGTATGCTTTCTCATCCGTTCCCCACGCGACCACCATTGGCAGCAGCAACGGCCAAATCCGCCGCTTCCTTCATCGTCGCGCCCACTTCAAACTTCAAGCCCGAATCCTTCAAAATCTTCCGGCCCTCTTCGACGTTCGTGCCTTCCAACCGCAAAATGATCGGCAACGAAACATTCAACTTCTTAGCCGCAGCAACAACCGCAGTCGCCAACACATCCACACGCAGAATCCCGCCAAAGATATTGATGAAGATCGCCTTCACATTCGGGTCACTCAGCAAAATCCCAAACGCATTCTCAATCTGCTCCTGATTCGCACCACCACCCACATCCAGAAAGTTCGCCGCAGCTCCTCCCGCGTACTGAATGATGTCCATCGTCGCCATCGCCAAACCAGCGCCATTCACCATGCAGGCAATCGAGCCATCCAGCTTGATGTAATTGAGCGCAAACTTCGAAGCTTCGACCTCAAGCGGATCTTCCTCGCTCAAATCGCGCAGCTCCTTCAAATCCTTATGCCGAAACATCGCATTGTCATCAAAATTGATCTTGCAATCCAGCGCCAGCAGCTTGTCATCCTTAGTCGTAATAAACGGATTGATCTCCATCAGCGTTGAATCGGTCTCGACAAACGCCTTATACAAGCCCGTCATGAACTTCACCGCATCATTAATCTGCGTAGGCTTCAGCCCCAGCTTGAACGCCAGCTTCCGCGCCTGGTAAGGCGCAAACCCTACCGCCGGATCGATGTACTCCTTATAAATCTTCTCCGGAGTAGCATGCGCCACTTCCTCAATCTCCATCCCACCGGCCTGCGAAGCCATAAACACAACCTTCGCCGAAGCCCGGTCCAGCACCAACCCGAGATAAAGCTCGCGGTCAATCGCTGACCCCTCTTCAATCAGCAGCCGTTGCACCTTCTGCCCGGCAGGCCCCGTCTGATGCGTCACCAGCTGCATCCCCAAAATCGCCTTAGCCGCCGCATCCGCCTCTTCGAGCGACTTCGCCAGCTTCACGCCGCCACCCTTGCCGCGTCCACCCGCATGGATCTGCGCCTTCACCACCACAACCTTGTTGCCCGCGCCAAACAAGTTCTTCGCCGCCGTGTCAGCCTCTTCCAGCGTCGTCGCCATCTCGCCCGCCGGAACCGGCACGCCATACTTCCGCAGAATCTCTTTTGCCTGATACTCGTGAATTTTCATAGGTGTGTTCGCAGAACTCCCGCTAAAAAAGTGTAGAGCACACCCACCACCCTCGCAAACCGAAACACGCACAAACGTGCGCTTATCGCCCACAGTGAGACGGTCGGGTGCCCCACGTCCGGAATCTCGGACGTGGGTTTCCAAATAGGCAAAACCAATCGCGCAGTCTTACTTCGCCTTCTCCACGCTTAGTTCCTTGCGATACTCAAGGAGCGCATAGCTCACCTTCTCGCTATACTTCGCCGTATTTGCCATGAAGGTGGCTCTGTCCTCTTTGCTCATCGCCGCAAATATCTTGTTGCCCTTGTCCAGCTCAGCAAACTTCGCCACCGGAACCACGCTGAACATGCGATCCGGACTATTGCCGATCAGCGTCTTGTAGGTCTCAAAGCTCGTCAGACCTGCCTTCTTCGCAGCAGGAAGCTGGATCTTTTCGACGTCGTCGTAGAAACTCTCCTGCATCCCCGGCCTAAGCTGAATCTCCGTAACCATAATCAGAGGCGAAACCTTCTCATCCATGATGCTCAACGACCCGATCAGCAGCATGCTCGACTCCTCGCTCGAAATCATCGCCGCCGCCCGCTTCTTCTCAATCGCCGCGCGCTCCTCCGCCGTCGCCCCTCTGCTGTAATACGACCCTGCGTCATAGTGAGCATAGTTATCCAGCGGAATCACCGTGTAGTACTTGTAAAGCGTCCCGAACATCGCCGTCGAGTAAACATGGCAGGACTGCCCGCCACCCTTCACAATCGCAGCGCAGCGCTGCTTCTCCGCAGCCTCAAACTCGGCCACCCCGTTCGGGTGAATCACAGTCTCAATCAGCACCGCTCGCTGATTCGTTGAGCCAGCCGGCTGCTGGGCAGGAAGCGTGACACAGGCAGAGAGCACAAAAGCAGAGATGGCCACAAAGCCACCTGGAAATCCTTTGATCGTGCGCATAGATTCCTCATTAAGATTTGATTTTGAAGTATGAGACCCGGTGCCCCATCATCCGCGCACCCGCCCCGTCCGTCAAGCCAATTTCCGTTCAATCCCGCACCTGCTGACCACCTGCAGGAACAACCTCGTCTAAGATTCCCTCGATGCCAAAACTCACCCTGACCCGTCGCGAAATGCTGCAACTCTCCGCCACCGCAGCAACCGTCCTCACCCTTCCCGCATTCGCCGAGCCCGCACAACCCACCCCACAAGAAAACCTCTACGCCGTCCTCCTCCAAACCTGGTGCGACGGTCTCCTCGCCCACCAATCCACCAACCCCGACCCCGCACTCCGCGGAGCCCTCCTCTGCCCCGCCTGCGCCATCATCCACGGCCGCTGCGGAGACGCAGTTTACCCACTCCTCCGCCAGGCCCACGCCACCGGCCAATCCAAATACCTCGAAGCCGCCCTCCTCGTCCACGAGTGGTCCGAGCAGCAAGTCTCCCGCGCCGACGGCAGTTGGATCAACGACGTCACCCTCAGCTCCTGGCAAGGCATCACCGTCTTCCACGCCATCGCCCTCGCCGAAGCCCTCCACCACCACGGCTCCATCCTCGACACCGCCACCCGCCAGCGCTGGACCGACCGCCTCGCCCGAGCCGCCAAATTCCTCGACACCTTCATCACCATCGAGACCGGCAACATCAACTACCCAGTCACCTCCTCGCACTGCTTCGCCATCTGCGCACAGGTCCTCAACGACCCACACTACCTCGACCGAGCCCGCACACTAGCCCACGCCTCCATGGACTACTTCACCGAAAACAATCTCCTCTTCGGCGAAGGCCACCCCCAAACCGCCATCACCCCAAAAAAATGCCGCCCGGTCGACCTCGGCTACAACATAGAAGAATCCCTCCCATCACTAGCCCAGTACGCGCTCCTCACCAAGGACCAAGCCGTCCTCGACCGCACAGTCGCCGCCCTCCGCGCCCACCTGGAATTCATGCTCCCCGACGGCGCCTGGGACAACTCCTGGGGCTCCCGCAACTACAAGTGGACCTGGTGGGGCTCCCGCACCTCCGACGGCTGCCATCCCGCCTTCGTCCTCCTCGCCGACCACGACCCTCGCTTCCGAGAAGCCGCCCTCCGCAACGTCGAACTCATGTCCGCCTGCACCCACAATAACGTCCTCTACGGAGGCCCGCATTACCACCAGCACGGCGACCGCCCCTGTATCCACCACACCTTCACCCACGCAAAATCTCTCGCCACCGTCCTCGACAGCAATCTCGCGACAGTCCCATCACCGCGCCTAACCCTCCCACGCGACCAACCGTACAACATCAAATCCTTCCCCGAGATCGCCACCCACCTCGCCTCCATCGGCCCCTGGCGGGCCACCGTCACCGGCTACGACTTCGAATACATCGAACGCGTCCAATCCGGCGGAGGCGGCGCAGGCGGAGGAGGCCACGCCTCAGGCGGAGCCCTTTCCCTCCTCTATCACCAGCAACTCGGCCCCATCCTCACCGCCAGCATGACCGAGTACCAACTCATCGAAATCTCCAACCAGCAAGTCCACCTCGACAAACCCCACATGTGCTTAACCCCACGCATCGAACTCGCCGGAAAACAAACCTGCACTAGCCTCAGCGACTTCGAAGCCACCGTCACCACCAACGCAACCCCAACCCAAATCGTCGTCGAGGCAAAAGGCCGCCTCCTCACCGCATCCCACCACCCACCCACTACAGGCGACGCGCGCTACCACCTCATCTACAACCTCACCCAATCCGCCGTCGAAATCCGAGCCACCTCCGAAGCGCCACCCGAAACCGCACTCCGCTTCATCCTCCCCGTCATCTCCAGCTCCACAGAATCGATCACCCAACCCGACCCAAAAACCATCCAAATCAAAAAACCAACCGGCACCCTCACAATCCGCATCGCCTCCCATCAACCCCCCGAAGCCATCCCGACGGAACGCACCTTCAACCTCGTCCCCGGCTTCGAAGCCATCCCCATCACCATCCCCATGCAACCCAACCAGGAGATTACTATCCGCATCGAAGCCTGAAAAAAGACGTAACAGCGATCAAAACGATAAAGAGGAAAAAAAGATTCTCTTAGAAACCATCCCCCACCAGGCCTTAATTCCTCTTATCAGCCTTTATCCCTTTGATCACTGTTACGCCTTAATCCAACTAAGGAGCAGGCGAAAAATCCCTCAACTCCTCCACCGTCTTAGCATCCATCTGCACCAGCATCTGCACCACCAGCTCCACCGTCTGATCAAAATCCTGCCTATTCACAATCCCATTGTGCGAATGCGTATACCTCACCGGCACCACCAGATTAATCGTCGGAGCCCCGCCATCCATCGTCTGCAACTCGGCCGAATCATCCCCATACCCCTGCACTAAATCAGCCTGCAACGGCAACCCTTTCGCTGCCGCGGTCTTCCGCGCAAACGCCACCATCCTCCGATTCGCAATCGCGCTCGAGTCATACAAAAACATTCCCGGCCCCGCGCCCAGCTTCACCTGAGTCTCCTCCGGCCTGTCTCCCGGAACATCGCCCGTAATCCCACCCTCAATCGCAATCCCGACATCCGGCTTCACCACATTCACTGCCGCCCGAGCCCCACGCAGCCCAACCTCCTCCTGCGTCGTAGCCACATAAAACAACTGATTCGCATGCGGCATCGAAGCTGTCCTCCGCATTGCCTCCAACAACACCGCGCATCCAATCCTGTCGTCCCACCCCTTGCCCAGATAATTCCCCGTCCCATTCATCACAATGAACGGAGAATCCGGCACCACCGGGTCCCCCGGCTCAACTCCCATCGCCGCCACCTCCGCCGCATTCTTCGCCCCGACATCCAAAAACACCGAGTCCCGAGGAAACACCCGCGTCCTCTCATCCGGCGGAATCACATGAATATCCCGAATCCCCGTCACCGCATGCACCGGCCCCTTCGACCCGATAATCACCCATCGCTGATCCACCAGCGCCTGATCCAGCCATCCACCGAGCATCTGCATCGACAGAAATCCCGCAGGCGTCACCCGCCGAACCATCCCACCCAACTCATCCATATGCGCGTCGATCATGATGCGCGGCCCCGTCTTCCCCTGCTGCGCAATCACCGACCCCATCCCGTCATACTTCAACGGCTCCGTAGCCAGCGGCTTCATCTCGCCCACCATAATCGCCCGCACCGGCTCCTCCGCCCCCGGAGGCCCCGCCGCATTCGACAGCTTCTCCAGCAACCCAACCACGCGATCGCCCGTCTGACCCATCGCCATCTGCGCGCCTAATCCCACGCAGCAAACCATCAACGCACTCCGTACCCATCCAACCGATGTCCGCATACGCGGAATATATCACCCCTTCCATGCAACTCCGTCCCGCAAACAAATCGCAGTTCCGTCTTAGCTCTAGGAAGGGTCCGAGCCAATCCCGCACCGGATCTTCTGCGTCCCACACACCTGCGGAGCCCGTCCGCGCAGCACCTCCAGCAGCACCCGCGGATCACTCTTCGGAACCTCAAACACAACCACCTGGACCACATCAGAAGAATCCTTATACCGAATCGAAAAAAAGTGCTTCCGTTCCTTCGGTCTAATCAGCCCCCTCACGATGAAAGGCAACAAGCCAAGATGGTGTGCCACAGGAGACGTGTACTCAAAGTTGCTGATGTTTCTGTAATCAATCGACACCTCAGCCGCGCTCACACCGCCATACCGAAACACCAGCCCTGCAGGAGCGGTCGTATCCAGCGTCCCCACCGTTCCCTTCGGCACATGCCACGTCCCACCCGTATACTCCGCCTGCCCCGCGTCTACAGCGAACGCAGGCGCCACGATCCCCACGCACAACACCACCCCCAGACCGGTAAGAATCACACGCCGCCGCTCCCTCAATCGATACGCAGTGCGTCGCGCTACCTCATCCCTCCTCATCTCCTTGCGAATTCCCCAGGCCGCACCAAGCGTCTTCACATCCTTCCGCCAAACCGGCATCACCACCGACATAGCCAGTCCCTCCAGATCACACAAAATCCCCATCCCCAGAGCCACAGGAACCAGCACGCTCCCACGATGCATCGCAAACGCCGAAACGACACCAACAGCCATCACCAAGCCCCAGACCTTCGCCAGATAAGAGTGATAACTCGCCGGCTTTCCAAACTTCACAAAATCAAATCCAAACCGAACCGCCTCGATCCCCAGCAGCACAGCCAGCAACCAGCCATAACTCCGCCAAAGCTGCGGCTGACTCACCCAAAGCGCCGCCGCCGTGCACAAATAAAACACAGTATCCGCCATCGAATCGAACAGTCGCACACCCGCCGTATCGCAACCCCACCGCCTTGCCAGCACGCCGTCATAAATATCCGAGACCAACGCCGCCACCACCAAACCCGCCAGCGTCATTCCATTCCATCCGCACTCTGCTCCTACGATCAGAACCGGCCCAAGCACAGCACGGCCCCCAGCCATCATCCACGGAATATATCGCTTCTTCGAATCAGTGCCCATCGAATCGGTTTCCATAGCCCTCTCACCTCGCGTTGAAATGTTGATGAGCCGAGACTATCCACCAAATTCCATCCAAAGTGTCCGCTCAGGACACTTTCGCAACTGTCACAATCCATCCTGCCGCACGTACCCACGCAACTCCGCCCCCGCCGACTCAGCCAGCAACCGGAAAACAATCTTCTGCGGCTTCTTCGGAAGCCCCGCCACCGTCGCCGTATAGGCATCGCACAAAATCGCCGCCGCCTGCTCCAGCCCACGCTTCCACCCCGCCTCGCGCGCATCCCGAAACACCAGCACCTCCGCCGGAAGCCCCGCCGCAATCAGCATCGTCCGCGCCGTCGCCAAAAACTCCGGCCAGTGCGAAACCACTCCCACAAGCAATCCCTGCGGAGCAGGCAGCCAGGGATTCAGCCACGCATTCGCCGATCGAATCGGCAACGTAATCAACTCCACACCCGCGGGCAGCGCCTCCCGAACCATCTTCGTCTTGCTCGGCCGGCACAGCGGAATCGCTCCAACCAGCGTCTCCCCCCGCGCACAATCCTCAATCGAAGCCCCCGCCACAGGAAACTTCGTCAACTCCCCAATCTCCGCCAGCAAAATCCCACGCAACTCCTCATCGTTTTCGATCACCACAAAACGATCCGGCGCCGGAGTCGCAAGCCACTCCGCCACGCGCACCCGCACCTCACCCATCGGCAGCCCCAGCTCCCTCACCGCCCGAAAAAATCCCGCAATATGCCGATCAATAATCTGTTCCGGAGTTCCCGCGCCATCCCCATCCCCGCGCACATAAACTCCGCTGCCTCTGCGCCGCTCCGTCCACCCATCCTTCTCCAGCTTCCGATACCCCGCGCTCACCGTATTCGGATGCAGCGCAAACCGCCGCGCCAGCTCCCGCGTACTCGGCAATCTCTCCCCCGGCCGCAGCTCCCCGCTCAAAATCGCAAGCACCACCTGCGTCTCGAGCTGCCTGTAAATCGGAACTTCACTACTATGAGCAAACCAGATTCGCACGCATTCCCTCGCGCCTATTCTGCCATCACCACTCACCTTCAACGCGAAAAATCTCCAATCAGCTAGCCCATCTTTTCTTTCCACCCGATCTTCACCAGCCACCAGTTCATCGGCAGCGAAGTCATAAACCCGCACACCATCGCCACCTGCATCATCATCCAGTACGGGGCCTGGTTCGCTTCCATGTGCGACGCGGGAAACAGCACATAGTGCATGATCGACATCCACCCATACATCCCCACCTGAAACGCCACAATCGACAGCGTATCCGCCTTCACCGCCGCCACCAGCGCCTCCCTCACCGTCAAATTCCGCATCGGCTTAATCGTGAAGTACTGAAACAAAATTCCCAGCGACCACGCCGCCACAAAATCCCACACAAAACTAGCCCAAAGCATCGACCCCGCAACCGTCAGCCCCAACGCAAACACCAAATACTCCGTCACCAGATCTCCCAGCGCACACCCCGCCCCGCAATGGCTCGTAGCCAGCGCGCTTTCCCCGAACGTAGGTGAGCTCTCACTCCCACCCATCGAACCATGACCGTGCCCACCCATCTCCATCCCCGAACCAGCCGCCATCCTCCGCCCCACCCGCCAGTACCACCAAACCGCAATCACGCTCAGATAAAGTGCCGTGATCGGCCACACCAGATTCATCACGCCCATCGTCTGCGGACGCCGCACCTCATCCACCGCGATCACCACTGCACTCAACACCGCCAGCCCAATCGAAACCCAGGCCAACCACTCGATCATCACCAACCCTCCCACAAACCAACAACCAACAACCAACAACCAACAACCAACAACCAACAACCAACAACCAACAAAGCTAGCTCAACTGCTAACCTAACAACAATGCCCCTCCAGCCCTACCTCAAGCGCATCATCGAGCACCGCGAAACTCTCTCCCGCGCCGAAGCCGCCGAAGCCCTCCAAACCATCCTCCGCGGCGAAGCCACCGAACTCGAGATCGCCGCCCTCCTCACCTCCCTCGCCACCCGCGGCGAAACCCCCGACGAGATCGCCGGCTTCGTCGACACCATGCGCGCCGCCGCCACTCCCATCCCCCTCACCGACTCCGAGCGCCTCACCCTCGTCGACACCTGCGGCACCGGAGCCGACGCCTCCGGCACCTTCAACATCTCCACCGCCGCCGCTCTCGTAGCCGCAGCCGCAGGAGCAAACTCCCACACCGAAATCCGCGTCGCCAAACACGGCAACCGCGCCGTCACCAGCCAATCCGGTTCTGCCGACGTCCTCGAAGCCCTCGGAATCCCAATCTCTCTCTCCCCTCAAGAAGGTGCAGCCTCGCTCCGCAAACATCGCTTCGCCTTCTTCCACGCGCCAGCACTCCATCCTGCCATGAAGTCCGTCATGCCCGTCCGCCGAGCCCTCGGCATCCGCACCATCTTCCACCTCGTCGGCCCACTCTCCAACCCCGCCGGAGCCTCTGCGCAAGTCATGGGAGTCTACGCTCCGCACCTCGTCCCCCTAACCGCACAGGCCATGGCCCTCCTCAACACCCGCCACGCCTTCGTAGTCCACGGAGAAACCGGGCAGTCGGGTGGCGCCCGCGGCACCTCAGGCATGGACGAATTCTCCATCTCCGGCCCCAGCCACTACGCTGAAGTCCACAACGGCACCGTCACCACCGGCACCATCACCCCCGAAGAACTAGGCCTCACCCGAGCCCCAATCGAAACCCTTCAAGGCGGAAACGCCCAAACCAACGCGGCAATCCTCACCGCCATCTTCGCTGGAGAACCCGGCCCCCGCCGCGACATCGTCCTCCTCAACGCCGCCGCCGTCCTGGTCACCGCCGACCTCGCCCCCAACCTCCACACCGGCATCGCACTTGCCGCCAAAACCATTGACTCCGGCGCCGTCACAAAGCTAGTGCATCAACTGAACGCCCAGTCCCTATTCCCTAGGCCCTAGTCACTAGTCCCTGTCTCCCCAACGGAACCCCAACCCACAACCTCACGTACAATCTCTCGCAACACAGGAGAGACAACCCAAATGTCCACCTACCCACCCCCAGCCCCAACCCTCGACCCAGCCCTCGTCACCTCTGCCTTCGAGCTCCCCGGCCACCGCATCGTCCGCAACATCGGCATCGTGCGCGGCATCGTCGTCCGCTCCCGCAACATCTTCGCCACAGTAGGCGCAGGCCTGCAAACCCTGGTCGGCGGAGACATCACACTCTTCACCGAACTCTGCGAAAAAACCCGCCAGGACTCCTACGCCATGATGACCCTCCACGCCGCACAACTAGGCGCAAACGCCGTCATCGCCGTCCGCTACGACACCAACGAAGTCATCCGCGGAGTCTCCGAAGTCCTCGCCTACGGCACCGCCGTAGTAGTCGAAAAAACCTAATCGCTGCCGACGAAGTTTCCGTCGCTGTTGCCTTTGCAGTGCAGTTGCTTTTGCTTCTGCTTTCCTTGTTGTCATCCCCGAAGGGGATCTGCTTTTGCTTCGGCTTTTGCTTCGCAGTTGCTCGATCACCGGATTCGCGTGGGCCATTAGCCCCGCGACCCATCCGTTCCCGCAAAAGGGGTTTTAGCCCAGAGCCCTTCTCTAGGCCCGCACCTCATACACCAAATTAAAAGGAGTCTCCGCAGCCGTCCTGAAGTGCTTCAACCCGCCCTTCTTCACCACCGCTTCCATCCGCGCCGGTCCCGCCTGGGCCCCCAACCCTAACCCAACCTCCTGTGCCAGCGAACAAGGCACGCACACCGTCGCCGAAGCCGAATAAAAAATCCGCCCAATCGGATTATGATTTCCTGCGGCATCATCCTTCGCAAACGGCTCCACAATCATCCAGGTCCCGTCTTTCGCCAGAGTCTTCTTCACATGCTTCGCCGCTCCAACCGGATCCCCCATGTCATGTAGGCAATCAAAAAACGCCACCAGGTCATAATCCTTCCCCGGAAAATCTTTCGCCGAAGCCACGGCAAACGTAACCCGATCCGAAACACCCGCTTCCTTAGCCTTCTTCCGAGCCTTCTCAATCGACGGCTTGTGATAATCAAACCCAAAAAACTTCGCCTTCGGATAATGCTTCGCCATCAACAACGTCGAAGCCCCATGTCCGCACCCAATATCCGCCACGCGAGCACCTTCCTTCAGCTTCGCCTCTACCCCCTCCAACGCCGGAATCCAGCTCGACACCAGATTCGCTAAATAAGTCGGCCGGAAAAATCTCTCCGTCCCTTCAAACAATCCCTTCTCATGCTCATGCCAACCCATCCCTTTGCCGGTCCTATAAATCTCCGTCAGCTTCTCCTCATCTTTCACCACCGAAGCCAGCAGATGATAAAACCCCGGCAGATGCACCGGCGAATCATCCGCCGCCATCACCATCGCCTGCTCCGGAGTCATATAAAACTCGTCCTTCGCCGAGTCATACTGCACCAATTGCCCCGCCGCATTCGCGTTCAGCCACTCGCGGATATACCTCTCCGACGTCTTCGTCTTCTTCGCCAAAGCCTTCGGCGTCATCGGCGTCCCATCGCCCATCGCGCGATAGAGCCCCAGCTTATCCCCAATCAAAATCAGCGGAGCCTGCAGCGCCGCCCCCATATCCTGAACCGCCCGTCCAATCAAAGCATTCAAAGCATCCGGATTAATCTCACGCTGCGCATGTACTGGCTGTGTCGTTGCCATAACTATCTCCTCGGAAAATTTGTCACGCAATTTTCCCGGGACCACGGCGCAGTCAATTGTCTACTTGGCCAAACAGAACTCAACAGGCGCGCGATCTAGGACAATCCAAGCCGAAAAATCCCAGGGGCCCACAAACTTGAACCGAGAATACGCGGCCCGTCACGCAACGGTCAAACACCAGACCGAACTTCTACAAAGCCCTGACGAAATCCCGACAACCCAGGCTAATTCGAAGTCAATGTTGTTGTAAGTCGCTGGCGAAGCAACCCACAAGTTACAATCCCACACATGACTCGCCTCTTGCTTGTCGGCATTCTTCTTACCGCCGCCCTCTACGCCCAAACTCCGGAAGAACAAGCTGTCCTCGCTCCAGTGAACGCTCTCTTCGCCGGTATGTCCCACCGCGACGCCTCCGCCATCAAGGCCGCCTTCATCCCCGGAGCAACCATGGTCCTCATGCGCGACGGCAACCCCGGCCAGATGACCGCCGACAGCTTCGCCGACCGCGTCGGTAAACCCAGCACCACCCAGCCTCCCACGCAAATAGAAGAGCGCATCCACGATCCCCTCATCCGCATCGACAACGACCTCGCCGTAGTCTGGGCTCCCTTTGACTTCCTCGCCAACGGCAAAGTCGACCACTGCGGCACCGATCTCTTCAACCTCGTCCGCACCAACGGAAAATGGCTCATCGCCAGCGTAGCCGACACCGGTCGCAAAGACTGCCCCACAAAATAACCATCGCCGCTAGCAACGAACAACCAACAACGAGCAACCAGCAACCGCACTCCAAAGGAGACCCCCATGGCCCGAGTCACCGGAATAGGAGGCATCTTCCTCCGAGCACGCGACCCAAAATCCCTCAGCGCCTGGTACGTCCAGCATCTCGGCATCCAGCTAGCCGAATACGGCGGAGCAACATTCCTCTGGTCCGACGAAGTCCCCCAAACCACAGGCATGACCACCTGGTCTCTCTTCCCCGAAGACACCAAACACTTTGGCCCCGGCACTCACAACGGCCCCCAGCAAGCCATGGTCAACTACCGCGTCGACGACCTCGACGCACTCCTCACCCAACTAGCCGCAGCCAACATCCCCATCGACCCCAAACGCGAAGACTACGACTTCGGCCGCTTCGCCTGGATCACCGACCCCGAAGGCAACCGCATCGAGCTGTGGCAACCCCTGGTCGAAAAACCCTGACAACGCACATCTGCAGCAGCCTCATTCACGAAACTCACCGTGGCGTCGCGTCAAATAGCAACACGCGCCACGGCTCATTCCCATCAACAAAACAGCCTGCTTCATATTTCAAATTTCAGATCGACCCAAACGAGCCCTACTTCCACTCCCAAACCTTGGACACCGTACTACCGGAAGCATCCACGTCGTATTCGAAAGCTCCGCACGCGCCGTTCAGCCGCGCAAGCTTCTGCGAAGTCGTCCGGAAAAACAGCATCCCACGGTAGCTCACCGAGCCGCCGGGCCCGAATCTGCCAACGCCCGTACCCGTCCACGTGATGCTCTCGCCATCCGCCGTCATGTTCATTCCCTGGCCGCTACCTTGTATGGTGCCGTCCGCACTAACGACCGAGGTATAGGTGCCCATGCCCGTAGCGGCCACTCCTAAAATCTGGCCGCTGTCTTCGAACGACACTTCTGCGGTTGGGGGATCAACGGAAAGAACCCGTCTCACCAGTCTCTTACCTTTAGTTTCACTGATCTGTTCTCCAAGCATGAATGGACCTCTCTTTCGTACAGCTTTGAATTGAAATCCGGGGAGGGGCGAATTGTACGCCAGGAAATACACAACTGGTCGCAGCAAAAAACGCGCATCATTTTGCAAATTCGCAAAGCTACGGTGCGCACGAAAATCAACTCAAGCCCAGTGCCGACAACGGACGCTAAAAACCACAAAAACCAAAGCAGCCCCAATGCAAAGCTCCTCACGGAACTTGTGCAGACCCCGCAGATGGCGCACTATGGTCTCAGCAGGAGGGCAATCGCATGAAGCGAAGAATCACCTTATGGGCACTTCTTGGCGCTGGCGTCGCCGGCTTCTGGGTCCTCTTCGGCATCGCCACCGCACCCAATCCCAGCATGGCCCACTGGACCGTCGTCGCCATCACGGCTCCCGCTTCCCTGCTCGGCCAATCAATGCCTCTCTCCTACTATGCTTTCATCCTTCTCAATGCCTCTTTCTACGCTCTCTTCGGTCTCGCACTCGAACAGTTGCGCCCACGCACCACGCGACGCTTTTCGCGCTGATCCACAGTCGTCACGCCGCGTCCTCCGGCATTAAGCAGCAACAATTCATCGCAGAGCCGCCAAATGATACCCAACCAGCAACCAACAAAAACAACCAGAACGATCGCCGAAAAACACCCCCAACGTCCAGCAAGCCGTCCCTTTCTTCATGGTCTCCAACATGGAAGCCTCCCTCCGCTTCTATGTCGAAGGCCTCGGCTTCACCCGCACTAACCAGTGGATCGTCGATGGCAAAATCCGCTGGTGCTGGCTCCAACTCGATGGCGCCGCCATCATGCTCCAGGAGTACCGCCCCGACCGCGTCCCTGCCACCAAACTCGGCGAAGGCGTCTCCGTCTGCTTCCAGTGCCGCGACGCTCTAGCCCTCTACCGCGACTTCCTTTCCCGCACTCTCACACCCAAAATCCCATTCGTCGGCAACTCCATGTGGGTCGTTCAATTATGTGACCCGGACGGTTACAAACTAGACTTTGAAAGCCCCACCGACGCACCCGAAGAATCCACCTACACCGAAACAGCCAAACCCTGACGCTCGCTACCTGATACTCGAAGGCAAAAACTCTGCCGCCCTCGGAGCACAGGGCTCGCACCGGCGCCAATAGAATGGGCGGCCCGCCTCCAGAGCGACCCGCCCAAACATCAACCGAACTCTACCGAACAGCCCTGACAACGCTGTTAATGAATGCCGTCCCATTCGGCGTGCCCAGCCCGGTCACGTTATCCCACCCCGGCCCAGTCGCCAAAGATGAATCCGTCCCGAACGTAAACACATCCCAGCGAGTCGAACTGCTGCTTTGGAACAGCGCGCTTATATATTTCGTCGTACCATCCAAAGGCTGCGCCAAATAATTCGCACTTTCGAAAGTCGGAAAACTCGGCGGATTGAAAATCACGCCCGTCACGTTATTAAACGTGGCAAGCAGTGGTACATCGACGTCCGTAATCGCGCCGAAAGGTAGCTCATAAAGAACCGGCGCCGCCTGCCCGATCGGTCCTCCGCCAGCTGCCTGGTTAGCAATCGCCCAAACCGCTGAGAACATCGGGGTCGACAAACTGGTGCCCCCAACTACCGTTACCCCCACGTGAGCAGGAATCCCGTCAGGCGAGACGATGATCTCGTTACCCGTCTCCGGGTCCGCATTCATCGAAATATCCGGCACCAGCCGGAACTTCCCTCGCAAACTCCTTTGAAACTTCGGCTTCGCATAAACAGCACTCGTACCGCCTCCCGACCCTTCCAGGAAGCCGAAAAACAGCGGAGGAATCGTTGGCGGATTCGGAGTCGGCTCCGCTATGCGGGCTTCGTTCAAACCCCATCCCGTCTGCAGTTTGATATTGTTCTTCGAATCCAGAAACGTACTCGTCCCCCCAACCCCTGTCGCATACGGGGAATCGGGATTCGCATTGACCGACACCGAGTCAATTCCAAAATCAGCCTGATCCACGGCAAGATTGTCCCCGGAATCACCCGTTGAAATGTTATGCGAGATCCCCAGCGCCGCCGCGATCTGCGAAATGCCGTTCTCCACAACCAGCTCTTGCGGATCACCTTGCTGCAACACGACTTCAGGGATCCCAAAACTGTTCGAGATCACGTTGCCGTATTGATTCTGAACCGCAGCAAAGTTTGCAAGATCCAGGCTTGAAAGGAAGTTATCCGGTGCCAACACCAGAACAATGTTCGCGCCCGGTGCAATCGCATGGGCCCACTCTACATCCAGCGTCGTCTCGAACTGCCAGTTCCCCGAAATGCATCCGTTCGTCGCAGTACACGTGGCCGGCCCGATCGGCATCACAATCTGAAAGTTCGACGGCGTCAGCGCCGGCAGTCCATTCAACTGCGAGAAAAGATTCGCGTCCTGCACAATGCTGTTCGAACCAAAAGCATCCACGATCACAATCGTCTGGCCCGCACCATTCAACCCGCGACTGTAAAGCGCATTCAGCCCATACGCCGTTTGCATCTCGGCAGCATCGTAGCCGCACGAAGGCAAATTAGGAGCCGGACTCGTAATGTCCGCTCCATACCGGTTGCCGGTATACGTCGCCTTCGGGAAGCCCCCGTTCGTCGTGAAGGTCTGCGTCTCAGGCGGACGGAGACAATTCGCACTGAAGAAAAGCCCATCAGGACCCGCTGCCGAAAGGGGAACCGGGGCAAAGGGCGCGTTGGTCTCAGGATCGGCCGCAAGTCTGGCATACGCTTCATAAGCGAGATCGCTCAAACCCTGAACCGTCGACACAAGCCCAGCCGCCGGCCCCGTCACGGAAGCTGGAGTCGCAGTGACCCGGTGCATCCTTCCCTTCACCATGACGCGGTTGATCTGCGTGTTGAATGCCGTCTGCGCATTCGCAACACTGCCCTGGGCAACCATGAACTGGTTATTCGGCCCCATCGACATCACTTTCATATTGTGAGCCGCAAGAAAGTCACGCACCACGCCAACCTCACTCGCAGTCGGTGCGAACTGATCCTGAACCTGCTTCATCGTCAGAAAATGGTGATAGTTCGGTGAACTCGTGTCGTACATCTGATCGACCAGAGTGTCCAGACTCGCTTTGTTGTGCAGGTTCAGCCAAACCGTAATCGAAATCTGCTTGGATCCGTCTTCCGGACCCATATTCGTCATTTGAGCAGGTGCGGCAACGGCCGAACCTGCAACAAGGGCAATAACAACAAGCAAGGCGGAAATGCGAGTACGCATCTGCGATAGCGTCATGAAAGTAACCTCAACAATTGAATTTTTTAGGGGAGTCCCGGGCCGGGCCGCAAAGTGATGGCAGCGAAGTGCAAGGGAGAGAAGGTGGCAGGATGGTACGTTCCCAGCGAACCCCACGTCAAGACGCGAGACCATCTCGTTACCTCTTGTTCGCACGACCAAAAATTAATTTCAAAACAGTGGCATTTTCCTACGCCCGGAAAACCGTCCGTCAACTCTCCACGTTTCACCACCCAAAAACCACAAACTCTCCACAAAAAACCATCCACCAAAACACCATTTCCCCAAAAACCCCCTGCAAAAACACCCATCCATCATCCAAAAAAATTAACGTCCAAAAATCCACCATCCACCCCATTACCATGACCGAATGACCAATTGCCCCACTCCCGGCCGCATCGAAGTCATTACCGGCCCCATGTTCTCCGGCAAATCCGAAGAACTCATCCGCCGCCTCAAACGAGCCCGCATCGCCCGCCAGCGAGTCGCCTGCTTCAAACCCGACATCGACCTCCGCTACCACCGCACCGCCATCTCCAGCCACAGCTCCCAAACCCATGACGCAGCGGTAGTTACCCCGACCTCCGAAAGCCTCAAAGCCGAACTCTTCGCCTCCAACCGCATCCACGAGATCGACGTCATCGGCCTCGACGAGGCCCAGTTCTTCGACGCCGCAATCACCCACCTCGCCATGGAACTCGTCCACTTGGGCAAGCGCGTAATCCTCGCAGGCCTCGACACCACCTTCGCAAACGAGCCCTTCGGCCCAGTCCCAGTCCTCATGGCCCTCGCCGACGAAGTCACCAAACTCTCCGCCGTCTGCATGGTCTGCGGCCAGCCAGCCATCCACACCCAGCGCCTCGGCCAATCCCAGGAGCTCGTCGTCGTAGGCGCCGCCGGCCTCTACGAAGCCCGCTGCCGTACCCACTTCGAGCCCTTCCTCGACGAGCACCACTCCGAGCAACTCGAACTTCCCGCCGCAACCACAGCCTGAAACATCACGTCTGCAGAAAAAACGCCGGAGAGGTTCATCCTCTCCGGCGTTTCTATGCTCATTCATCCAACCGGATCAGTGCTTCGAAACCATCTCCATCACATCCTTGCGCAGCGCCAGCGAGCTCGCCAACCGCGCATAGTACATATGCCCGCCCGGGTACTCATGCACCTGCACCCGTGTCGGATCGCCCATAATCGGCATCTGGCTCACCGTCAGAACCGACCCCATAAACGGACAGGAAAGATCCGCCCATCCATGCGCAATCACCACTCGCAGCTTCGGGTCCGTCGCCACCGCAACACGCAAATCCGTCGCCGAAGCAGACCCCGAAAACGCCCCATTACGCGAGGTCCGGTCCCACGCTCTTGCCACCTCGTTCGACAAAGCGTTGTACCGGGCATCCGTCTTCCAACCCACCGTCTGCGTCACAAAGTTCACCATCGCGGTCGTCGTTGGAGCGATGATGCTCAGTAGAATCGGGTCATTTGTCTCTTGCGTCGGATTCCACGGGAAAGGATCGTAAGCCGTTACGTTCGGGTCATACCGGCTGCCCAGCTTGCCAGTCTCGCGAAACTCCTCCCGCAGAAACGCCTGTGTCTCCAGCCGCCCGCCGGACTCTTTCACAAACTTCGGATCGAGTCCCGTCAGCTCCGTCACCTTCGCGACTAGCCTCGGAGTCGCAGCCGGATCGCTGTTACCTGTCATCAAGTCCTCAACGTACTGCCCGCGCGTGTAGTCGATCACCCCCTGCATGTTCTCTTGCGTCAGCTTGTTCTGCCGCTCGTAATTTGCCGCGACAATTGAAGGCAGCGTCAACATCCACGGCACCGGAGAAATATCCGGCGACCCCGACTGCGGCGACAGCGCCGGCGACACCAGCACCAGTCCATTGATCCCGACGCCCAACTCCGACTGCAGATACGCCGTCAGCCTCGGGCCGCGATATCCGCCATAACTTTCTCCAACCAGGTACTTCCGCGAAAGCAGGCGGCCATTCTTCACCAGCCAGTCGTAGACGCACTTGGAAAGATAAGCAATGTCCTGATCAGGACCATAAAACTCTTTCTTCGCCTCATCCAAAGGAACCAGCGACCGAGAGAATCCTGTGCCAATCGGATCAATAAACACCAGGTCAGTAAAGTCCAGCCACGTCCCGGGATTGTCCGTCAGAGTCGCAGGATCGGATGGGCTGTCGCCGTCCTTGCCGAACGCTACCTTCTTCGGCCCGATCGCTCCCAGATTCAAATAAACCGAAGCCGCACCCGGCCCGCCGTTGAACGCAAAAGTCACCGGCCTGTCCTTACCCTCCATCATGTACGCGGTGAAAACCACCTCGCCACTCAACGCGCCTTTGCTGTCCCGAACCGGCAACGTCCCAACTGTCACCGTGTAATGCAAGGTCTTGCCTTCCATCTGGATGCTCTGTTCCACATGAGCATCCTGCGGCAGTGGCGGCTCCATCGCAGCAAGCCCAGGCGTCGCCGCAGGCTTCTCGGCAGGCTTCGCATCGCCCGCAGGTTTTGCATCGGCAGCAGGCGCCTCAGGAGGAGCACCGCCCCTGTTACGTTGCTGCGCTTGGGCAGAGCTGGCAATCATCGTTGGGAACACGCCAAAAAGGCACAGGAAGAGAGCAATCTTCATTAAGGGGCTAGACTGGGCTGGAATCATGAACCAGATTTTACATACAACTCTTCCTCTGTCACGCATCTCTATGAAGAAGTTCTGTATTCTCATGACGTAGGCAGATTCAGGAGAACCAATCGATGCGTAAAATCCTCACAGCCTTCACCCTTACCCTCTTCACCCTTCCCGCACTCGCAAAGACCGCCCCGGTCGTCGTCCCCATCAAGACCAGTACCGGCGAAGACGCAGGCACCGCAACCTTCACTCCCGGCAAAAAGGGCGTCCATCTCAAGCTCGATCTCAAGAATCTTCCCGTGGGCGAGCACGGCGTTCACATCCACGCCAGCCCCCACTGTGATCCGCCCGACTTCAAGACCGCTGGCGGCCACTACAACCCCACCAGCAAACAGCACGGCTATCAGAACCCCATGGGTCACCACGCCGGCGATCTCCCCGAGAACGTCACCATCGGCGAAGGCCACGTCGGCCAGGCCAGCTTCACCCTCAATGACATCTCGCTCGATCCCACCGCTCCCAACAGCATCACTGCCAACGGTGGCACCTCCATCGTCGTCCACGAGAAGCAGGACGACGAGAAGACAGACCCCTCCGGAAACTCCGGCAACCGCATCGCCTGCGGCGTAATCTCTGGTCCGACCCCCTAAACCCGGACCGATTCACACTCTGTTGAACTAACCGGAACGCCCATGCGTACAAGCAGCTATGGGCGTTCTGCACATTGCGATTCCAGTCTCGGCCCACGCCAGACCCTTAGGCCGTAAACCAGCCATCCGTCGCGTTCCCAGGCCTGCCACGGAGCCCCGCGCTGGCGTAGCTGCCGCGCCTCCCGTTCTGCAACAAATCAGCCCGGAACCCTCGTCCCGCGATACACTTCCGATACCGGGGAAACCATTACCGTTTGAG
Organism: uncultured Acidobacteriaceae bacterium; assembly: GCA_963746625.1. Taxonomy (GTDB): domain Bacteria; phylum Acidobacteriota; class Terriglobia; order Terriglobales; family Acidobacteriaceae; genus Edaphobacter. Next base: position 77,906 of record CAVVBT010000007.1, on the reverse strand, counting down.
GCAAAGTTGGAGCGGACGCCAGAACAGGAAGCTGCAAATGAAGCACTCGCCAAACTGGTCCGCCAGTGCATGGCCGGTGACTCTCAGGCTTGGCAGCAACTGGTCGTCTCCCAGCACCGCCGCATCTATGCCATCTGCTACCGCTTCACCGGCTCAGGAGCCGACGCCGAAGACCTCACGCAGGACGTCTTCCTCAAGCTCTACAAGAATCTAGCCAGCTTCGACCTCCAGAAGGGCAGCTTCCAGACCTGGATCACCACCCTCGCTCGCAACCTTCTCGTCGATCACTTCCGCCGCACCCGCCTCGACCGCGCCTCCGATTCCCTCGACGCCACCTACGACGGCGAAGAGGACGGCCCCTCCATGGCCGACCGCCTCGCCGACTCTAAACCTTCCCAGGAGACCCACGTCGCCGGCCTCGAACTGAAAGCCCGAATCCAGGGCGCTCTAAAACAACTCTCGCCAGAGCTTCGCGAAGCAGTTATTCTTCGCGATCTGGAGGATTTGGATTACAAAGAGATATCCCAGGTCCTGAGAATCCCCGAAGGCACGGTAAAAAGCCGTATTAGCCGCGGTCGTGGGGAACTTGCACGGCTTCTGAAACGTATAGAAGGGCAGGTGGTTTAAACGTGGCAGACTTTAGCAAATTCGGTAGCGTCGGTGGCCCCGGCAACTCCAGCCACTGCGCACAGTGCGAGGCCATGCTCTCCGACGCACTCGACGGCACACTCTCCGCCGCCGACCAGGCCACCTTCGACCTCCACATGATCGGCTGCCCCAGCTGCGCCGCCATGCTCGCCGATGCCCAGCGCGGAGCCTCCTGGATGGAGATGCTCAAGTCTCCCCGGCCCGAGCCTCCCGCAACCCTGCTCGACCGAATCATCGCCGAAACCAGCGGCAAAGCCGCAGCCGAGGCCGCCAACATCGTCCTCGGCCCAACAGACCACCTTCGTGCGGCCGTCGTTGCTCGCCCCTACACCAGTCAGCCGGCCTTCGCCTCGGCCAAGGTGATCCCCTTCCGCACTCGCCTCTCCAACGGCTTCCGTTCTCTCGGCCAGACCATGATGCAGCCTCGTCTCGCGATGACCGCAGCCATGGCCTTCTTCTCCATAGCCCTCACCCTCAACCTCACCGGCGTTCGTCTCGGCGACCTGCGCGCCAGCGACTTCAAACCCTCCAGCCTCATGCGCAGCGCCTATGAGGCCAAAGCGAAGGTCGTACGCTACTCCGACAACCTGCGCGTCGTCTACGAACTCGAGTCTCGCGTTCGCGACCTGCAGAGCTCCTCCGACGAAGATAAGTCGGGCACACCGCAATCCCCCAGGAACACCCCCGCCAATCAAACTCCCGGCGGCACGCAGCAACCGAACGATCAGAACCAGGGCCCCGGTAAGCCAGATCAGAAACAGACCAAACCCAATCCAGGTTCCAGTCGCCGCGAGACCCCCGGCAGCGACATTCGGATGGCCAGCTCTGTTCAACCCAAGGCGACTCCCCCCTTCGCCACGCAAGCTCTTGTAGTCCTTATTCCCATTGTCTCTAAGCAAGAAGGGGGATTGGTATGACGTGCTCAAACCATCCTGATCGTGAAAATGTCGCATTTTGTCAGAACTGCGGTAAACCGCTCTGCCAGGAGTGCACCCGTGTCGTCGGCTCTGCTGTCTTCTGCGAACCCTGCCTCGCCTCCCGTTTAGCTGGCGCCGGCGCCCCCCCTGCTGCTGGCCCCTACGCCACTGCCGATCCCAACGTTGCCTACACCGCGCCCGGCGCGGTCCCGCCGCCGATGCCCGGAGAACCTAACCCCGGCCTCGCCGCCCTCCTCGGACTTATCCCCGGCGTCGGCGCCATGTACAACGGCCAATACGCCAAGGGCGTCGTGCACCTCATCGTCTTCGCCATCCTCGTCTCCCTCGCCGACGAGCACGGCATCTTCGGCCTCTTCATCGCTGGATGGGTCTGCTATCAGGTCATCGAAGCTCATCACACTGCCAAGGCCCGCCGCGACGGCACGCCGCTCCCCAATCCTTTCGGCCTCAATGATCTTGGCGAGCGCCTCGGCTTCGGCAAAGCATGGCCCGGCCACGCACCATCCACCACGCCGCCTGCCGCGTCCGCAGTCCCCCCTGCCGGCGATCCCTACTCCGCACCGCCCCCCGGCTACACTCCCCCCACCGCCAGTTGGAGCGCCCCTTGGGAAGCCAACTTCGCCGCCGCGCCTGTTCCCCCCTACGGCATCCCACTTTCGCCCCTCGAGCCCCTTCCCAGCACGCGCAACCGTTTTCCTGCCGGAGCTCTCTGGCTCATCGGTCTAGGCTGCCTCTTCCTCATTGGCAACGCCGGTCTCTTCCGCACTTTTCCTGTTCACCACATCGTACCCGTCCTCCTGATCGCCTTCGGTGTCTGGCTCTTCGTCCGCAAGATGACTGACTCTGGCGCCGGCTTCGTCGACGACGGTACTCCCGGCTACCAGTTCCGCCTTTTCCGCGCTCTTCGCGGCTCCATCTGGATCATTCTCATCGGCATCCTCTTCGAACTCGATTCTCTTGGCGTCCTCTCCTGGGCCCACAGCTGGCCAGTCATCCTCATCGTCGCCGGACTCATGGCTGTCTTCCAGCGCATCTCCTACAGTGCCGCCATGGCAGCGCCCTATCCCTACCCGCCTGCGCCGCCCATCACACCCACGCCGCCTGCCGAACCGGCCCCTCCCGCCCAACAAGATCAGGAAGGGAGATAAGGCCATGGCAAACTATCCTCCGCCCTACCCCCCTCCCGGTGCGCCCAGTGGCCCTCCCTACGGAAACGACTGGAAGTATCAGCGCCGCATGCTCAAAGAACAGGCCCGCGCCCAGCGCGACATCATGCGGGCCCAGCGAGATGCCTACCGCTACCAGGCCCGCAGCCTCCGCCGCAGCTCCATCCTCGGCCCGCTCGTTCTCATCACCGTCGGCATCCTCTTCCTGCTCGTTCAGACCGGACGCATCCAGGGTCACTACCTTTGGGATTGGTACGCCCGCTACTGGCCCTTCCTCCTTGTCGGAGCCGGCATCATTCTTCTCCTCGAATGGGCCTACGACCAGTACGCCCAGTCCGACGCCACTCACCCCCCTTATCGCCGCCGCGTAGGTGGAGGAGTCGTCACCCTTATCGTCCTTCTCGCCATCACCGGAGTCGTCTTCAGTGGCATACGCAATGGCGGCAGTAGCAAGCTCTTCCCCGATCTCAACCTCAACCAGGACAACTGGGACGAGTTCATGGGCGACAAGCACGAGAGCGACCAGGCTATCTCCCAGGCCTTCCCTGCAGGAGCCAGCCTCAACGTTGACAACCCACGCGGAGACGTCACCATCGCCGGCACCAGCGACGACAACCAGATCCACGTCGCCGTCCACAAAGACGTCTACTCCCGCTCCGATTCAGACGCCGACTCCAAAGCCCAGCGACTCAGCCCCGTCCTCAACGTCAACGGCAACACCGTCACCCTTAACGTCCCCACTATCGACGGAACCCGCGCCGACCTTACCATCACCCTTCCCGCCAACGCCTCACCCATCGTCAACGCCAACCACGGCGACATCAAAATCACCTCCATCAAAGGCCCCGTCCGTGTCACCGCCAATCACGGCGACGTCGAGCTCTCCGCCATCACCGGCGACGTCAACGCCCGCATCAACAATGGCAATAACGACTTCTCCGCCCACTCCATCACCGGCCAGGTCAACCTCGAAGGTCGGGCCCACGACACCACCTTCTCCGACCTCTCCGGCCCCGTCTCCATCCGCGGAGACTTCTTCGGCGACACCCACTGCGAGCACATTCGCGGACCCTTCCGCTTCCACACCAGCCGCACCGACTTCCAACTCTCCCGCCTCGACGGCGACATCGAAATCGGCAACAACGCCGAACTCAACGCCAGCAACGCTGTAGGCCCCGTCACCCTCACCACCTACAGCCGCAACATCACTCTCGACCGCATCGCAGGCGACATCTTCGTCACCAACCGCAATGGCTCGGTCGACGTCACCAGCGCACCTCCACTCTCTGCCGTCACCATTGAAAACCGTAACGGCTCCGTCTCCGTCACCGTACCCGAAGACGCCTCCTTCGCCTACCAATTCGACGCAAACAACGGGGACATCCAGAGCGAATTCAATCAGATCAAAATCCCCGACGGCGGTATGCAGAAAAAGACACTCAACGGCACTGTCGGCAGCGGAGGCCCGCTCATCCGCATCACCACCAGCCAGGGAGACGTCGCCATCAAGAAGGGCAGCATCCTTCCCCTGCCTCCAACCCCGCCCCCGGCACCGAAGATTACCCTCGAGCCGCCAACGCCTCCGTCGCCTGATGCCACGAAGCAAGCCGTGCGCGAGGCCCAGCAAAACGCCAAAGAAGCGGCCGCCGAAGCCAAACGCGCCGCAGCTGAGGCAGCAGCCGAAGCCAAAAAAGCTGCCAAAGACGCACAGCAACCCAAACCTGACAACCAGTAGCCTCAAGCTAGGGTGGCCCACTCTTTGCAGTTTCATCGCAAAGGGTGGATTGCCTTTGCAGTTGTCGTTGCCTCTCTTGCTTGTCATCCCCGAAGAGCCTGCCCTGAGCGAAGTCGAATGGGGGATCTGCTGTTGCCGTTGCGCCTGCTGCCCGATACCTAAACTTCAAATCCCACTCACCCCGCTCCTTCGCGGTACAGCCATCGCCATCCCAACACAAACCGCGATCAGCAACTCCGTAACCAGCGGCCCCGCGAAAAAGTACTGCCACGAAACCACAGCCATCAACAAGAATCCCAGCACAAAAGCTCCAAGCACCGGCCGCAGCAACGGAAACATCTCCGTCTTCGCCAGTACCGCCATCTGCCACAACAAAACCGCAACCAGCGTAAGAAATACCGTCACCACCAGCCCCATCCCGCGATAAAACTCCCACATCGTCCGCGTCACGCCCATAGCCGCAAACGTATTCCCCTTCATCGCATCAACCGCCGTCTGCTCGGCACCCGGAGCGACCCTGCCAAACACTCCGCCCACGGTGTGCAACACCGCATGAACAAACGTCAGCACCGACGCCACCCGCAACCACACCGACGCCCTCACCCGCGCACCCCACGATCCGCCGCCTTCGCAAACTCCGCGAGCGTCCGAGTCCATGCATCCGGTCCATCCAGGGCAGCGCGAAGCTGCTCATAGCCCTCACCGTGCCGCTCAATCCCGCTATGTTCCAGTTCCACCAGCGTCGCCGAAGGACCTTCGCTCGTAAACCGGATCGCCACATCGCTGGCCTTCGCCAAATCCGGATCAAACTTCCACGTCGGCCCCAAATGCCACGTCAGCGTCACCAACCGCGGTGGATCCCACGCCCGCACCGTCCCCCAATCGCAATCCTTCCCCTCGCCATCGCGCTCATACCAGCGCCCGCCCACGCGCGGCTCCACAATGATCGACTCAAACGGCTTGCCGCCAATATGGTGCTCCGCCGGCCACCACGTCTCCATCTGCTCTACAAACACCGAAAACGCCTGCTCAATGGGTACGCCCACTCGGACGCTTTTTCGCACGATGGTTCCCTCTGCTGTCTTTAGCATCGCTCTCTCCTTTTTTCCTCGTCTCAACAGCCTTCTCAAACGAACCCAAAGCCCGCTCCCAAACCTGATCGAAATGCGCCCGCAGCCGCGCCACGCCCTCCGGATCCAGCCGATACATCCGCCGAGTCCCCTCCGCGCTATCCACCACCAACCCTGCATCCTTCAACACCCGCAGGTGCTGCGAAACCGCCGGCCGACTGACCGGCAAAACCGCTGCCAGTTCATTCACCGCCAGCGGCCCATTCGCCAACCGCTGAAAGATGGCCATCCGAGTCCCATCCCCCAACGCATCCAGCCCGGCCTGTAGGTAAGCATCCACTAACCGTAAGTAGACACTTACCATAAAATGGTTGTCAAGCAGAAAAATTCGGACCAGCGCCCCGCAAAAAAACGCCCCCACCAACTTGATATATTGAATCTCATCACCACAGGAGACACCCTTTGCGCCGCCGCTCCTTCCTAGCCGCCCTACCACTCGCCGCCGCAGGCTCTATGACCGCTCTAAATTCCTCTGAAGCCCTCAGCCAGACCGACGGCATCGCCGCCCACAAAGATCTCCCCAAGTTCCAGCCCGCCGGAGCAGAAAAATTCACTCGCCCCGACGTCCACGCTGGCGACCGCATCGCCGGAGCCAGCTTCGCCTCCCGTTCTGCCGCCATGGGCCTCAGCGGAGCCGCCGGCACCGCGCATCCTCTCGCCACGCAGGTCGCCATCGAGATACTCAAGAAAGGTGGCTCCGCCATCGACGCCTCCATCGCCACCAACGCCGTCCTCGGCTTCGTCGAACCTACCTCCTCAGGCATCGGCGGCGACTGCTTCGCCATGATCTGGGACCCCAAGCTCAACAAGGTCGTCACCCTCGCCGGCTCCGGCCGCTCCCCCAAAGCCCTCACCCTCGACATCGCCCGCTCCCGCGCAAAAAACGGAGCCCTCCCACCTTACGGAGCCGTCTCGATCTCCGTCCCCGGAGCACTCGACGCCTGGTGGAACCTCCATCAGCGCTACGGCAAACTCAAATGGGCCGAGCTCTTCGCACCCGCCATCCACTACTGCGAAACCGGCTCCCCCACCCCGCAAATCATCGGCTACTACATCAAGCGCAATCTCGACGCCTTCACTAAACCCGGCTCCGGCGTAGAAGAAACCGTCAACGCGATGCGCACCTACGCGCCCAACGGCAAAGCCCCCAACGAAGGAGACGTCCGCCGCAACCCCGACCTAGCCCGCACCTATCGCCTCATCGCCGAAGGTGGCCGCGACGCCTACTACGACGGCCCCATCGCCAAAACCATCGAAGCCTACTTCAAGCGCATCGGCGGATGGATGACCGTCGAAGACCTACGCGCCCAGCACGCCGAATGGCTCGATCCCATCGTCACCAACTACCGCGGCGTCGACGTCTACGCCATGGCCGCCAACACCCAGGGCCTCGCCACTCTCCAACTCCTCAACATCGCCGAAAACTTCGACCTCCGCGGCATGGGCTTCCAGTCCGCCGAATCCATCCACGTCCAGATCGAAGCCAAGCGCCTCGCCTACGAAGACCGCGCCCGCTACTACGCCGACCCGCACTTCGCCAAAATCCCCATCGACTGGCTCAACTCCAAAGACTACGCAAAAGAACGCGCCAAACAAATCAAGCTCGACGGGATCCTCACACCCATCCATCCCGGCCAGGCCCCCAGCCACGGCGACACCACCTACTTCACCGTCGCCGACAAAGACGGCCTCATGATCTCGCAGATCCAGTCCAACTTCCGCGGCATGGGCTCCGGCCTCGTCGCCGACGGCCTCGGTTTCATGTTCCAGGACCGCGGCGAACTCTTCTCCCTCCAGGACGGACACCCCAACATCTACGCCCCTGGCAAGCGCCCCTTCCAAACCATCATCCCCGGCTTCGCCACCCGCGACGGCAAGCCCTGGATGTCCTTCGGCGTCATGGGCGGCGACATGCAGCCGCAAGGCCAATCACAAATCATCATCAACCGCGTCGACTACGGCCTCGACATCCAGGCCGCCGGCGACAGCCCCCGCTGGCACCACGAAGGCAGCTCACAATCCATGGGCGAAGACCCCGCAGGCCTCGGCCCCAAAGGAATCCTCCGCCTAGAATCCGGCGTCCCCGAATCCACGCGCAAAGCCCTCGAAGCCCTAGGCTGGCCGATGGGCCCATCCGACGGAGGCTTCGGCCGCTACGAATGCATAGAACCCCACATGGACGGCGCCGACCGCGTCTACTCCGCCGCCAGCGAAATGCGCGCCGACGGCTGCGCCCTAGCTTACTAGTGCCTAATGCTCTTTTGCTTTTGTCATTGTCCGTTCTTTTTGCTTGTCATTCCGCAGCGAACGCATCGCGTCCCTCAGGCCACGCTGGTGGTGGTCAACCCAAGCTATCGCGTCGACGGCGTCTTGTCATTGCAAGCGCCAGATAGCGAATCAAGCTTAAGGAATCGTTACCGTGACCTGATTCGACGGAACACTCTCGACACCGCTCAAATCGACAGACGTTACCTGATAGGAATAAGCGGTACCGCTCGTCACCCCCGAATCCGTATAGCTAACCGTCAAGTCCGGCGAAGAACTGATCCGCACGAAAGCTCCATTCCCCGTTGCCCGATAGATGTTATATCCCGCAACTGGATCCGGTGAGCTAACCGGCGCAATCCAATTCAGAGCGACCTGATGTGCAGCCGCCGTGCCCGTACCACTGAGAGAAACGATGGCTGTACTTCCCGTAGTCGAATTGCTGTTGATCGCAAGTTGTCCGGTTGCGGCTCCCGCTGTGGTTGGATCGAACTGCATCTGTACCGTCAGCGATTGGCCGGGATTCAGCGTTACCGGGAAACTCCCACCAACCGTCGTAAAGCCGGCTCCAGTTACAGTCCCCGAATTGATCGTCACCGGAGAAGTCCCAGTCGACGTCAGCAGCAATGACTGCGTGGTGGGTGTGTTCACAATTACGCTGCCAAAACTCAGGCTCACGGCACCTATCGTCAGCTGCGGGTTCGACTGAGGACTCGACACTGCAAGTCCCGTACCACTCAGAGCGACCATGGCCGTGCTTCCGGTAGTCGAATTACTACTGATCGTAAGTTGTCCCGTTACGGCCCCTGCTGTGGCTGGGTCGAACTGCACCTGCAGCGTAAGCGATTGACCAGGATTCAGAGTGACCGGCGAAGTCTGAGCAACGATCGTGAACCCAGCACCCGCAATCGTGCCCGAGTTAATCGTAACCGCAGAAGTTCCCGTCGACGTCAGCGTCAACGACTCCACCACCGCGGTGTTCACCGTAACGCTGCCGAAACTCAGGCTCGCGGCCCCCATCGTCACTTGCGGACCAGTCGGAGAACCCGACGTCGTTGTGCCCGTCCCGCTGAGACCGACCACAACCGTGCTCGCCGTCGTCGAGTTGCTGTTGATCGTAATCTGTCCGGTAGCCGCGCCTGCCGTCGCCGGATCGAACTGCACCTGCACCGTCAACGACTGACTGGGATTGAGTGTTACCGGAAAACTCTGACCTGCCATCGTGAACCCGGCTCCCGCAATCGCGGCCGAGTTGACGGTTACCGGCGAAGTCCCCGTCGACGCGAGCGTCAACACCTGCATTCCCGCCGTATTCACCGTCATGTTGCCAAAGCTCAAGGTGGTTGCGCTTACCGTCAGTTGCGGAGACACCTGAGACGACCCCGTCCCCCCACTCTGCTTTGCAGGATCGACAGCACCTGATCCGCAACCCGACGCAACCATCGTCAGGGAGCATGCCAGTGCAAACAGGAGAATCTTCCCCCATCCGTTTGGTCCGAGACTCCGTGCTCCAGAGCGGATGTAGTCTCCGTTCGTCCTCGCGTGAGACTGAGCAGACACCCAATTCTCCTTGCCCGTAATTATCATCGCGAATCTTTGGAAGACAGAATTCGCTCCAGAACAGGAAGTAATAGCCTGAACCTAGCCTGTCCAGATTCGCATCGGCAAAAGGAACGGGAAATAGCACGAAATAGTTACTCAAGATCGAACGGATACAGCATGAATCTCCATTCTGAAAGAATGAAAGCCTGGTCCTGAGGCAAAAGTTCCGGCGACCTCAGATGCATTTTACTTAGGGGATGAAACGACTCTATCACTTCATGCCGCGTCGGCGACCTGGCGGAGCCCAATCTTGCTAACCATCACTCAGCACTAGAGCCTTCGCGGTAACTGCCGATAAGTCGCGAGATGAGAACTGCAGGGTAGAGAACGCCAAGAATCGCCTCCATCATTGAGATGGATCGGGCCTGGGCCGCCACGGCCGTTATGCCGGCAGCGCCTAGCGAGGTCAGCGTGCCGAAACTGTAGTAAACGAGATCGAACCGATTCGGCACAACATGAGCGTTCGTTTCAGGGTTGAGATAAAAGACATTCGGATGAATGTCCGCCAGCATCCCATACACGCTGGCAAAGGTGAACCCAATCAGCAGGTAGATACATAACGCACCATAGATGGTTTCGGTCGTCACCTTGCCGCGAAGGAAGACTTTACGAAAGATAACCACGATGACGAAGGTATCGAATACGAAGCTGAGACCGGTATTGACGATGGAGAAAGCGCTTGCGTCTCCCTCCGAACTGAGGAAGTGGTGGATTACAGATGGAATGGCAAACACCAGAGCGAACAAAAGAAAGCCGCGACGGAAGCTGACGGCATACACGCCCAACAGCACAGCAGCATAGCCGAAGCTGCGAAAGAGATAGTAACCGACGCCCGCCGTCCCTTGCGCAAACGGATACAGAATCAGATCTCCCAAAAGAAAAAGAAACAGCAGCAAGAATCGTGGCCCAGTAGGTCCAAAGTACTGCTTCAGTCTCGCTGAAATCCGGAGGGTATCCTGCATAGGCGGCTTGTTGGACGAATCTTACATCAACGTGGCGGATGGCCGTATCTGCTGAATCACACATGCGGATGCCCCATCTTCGCCCGACCTCATCGCGCTATCAAACACCTACTGGACAGAAGTAAAATCGGTAATCTGCCTGTCTAAATCAGCCAGGATTCCCTCTGCACACTCTTTTACCCTTGACGACCCACAACTCTGGACGGAAATGGTCTCAAAGAATAGCCCTCTGGTGACGGCCACGGCAATCATGGATCGGCTCGCATTTTCATCTGTGTCTCTGGTCACCATGCGTATCGACCAGATTGGAAAAACGTTCGCACCCATTTGAGTGAAATCGCCTCCAGACTTGAAGTATCTGGGACTGGTCGCGATCAAATCCCGGACCGCCGTCGCAATCCGGGATCCGACCGGATCATCGCATGTGCACTGGAAGAATATAGGTATCTTTCGAACTGGAGCCTGCGCGAAAACCTTCGCCGTCATTATCGCCAGGTTCATTGCCAGGACTGCCAGGCACATCGCTAGCTTCTTCATCGCTTTCTCCCATACAGTGGCCACATCTGACGAATCATAACTTCGGTTGGGCATGCAGCGGGGTGGCCCATATCTATCTAGGACGCGTCGCCCACCACCTGCGAAGCGGGTGTCAGGGGTGGCCCACATCTAAAACTGAAGCCACAAAAATCGGGTCCCCATATCCCGATTCTGGGCATTCGCGCGAAGGCGCGAACCATCCAAACGGATCCCGCGCTAAACCAATGATCCGATTGCCGTTACATCCACCCAATTTTTCTTTTGCCATTTTCTGCCCAAAAATCATGTGTCAAGCCCAAAAACCACCTAACCCATTACCCCACAACAACATCGGCGTGGCATTTTAGTTACCCTCCAACCGCTATACTGGATATATATAGATCAAAACAAGCAAAAGCGCCCTTGGGAGTTCAGACTCCCTCGAGCTAACTCGTTTGGTTGGACGAATTTAGCCGTAACCCCTTTGCTATGACGATTTTGCAGGCACTGGCATACTGTAAAATTCAGAAAATAAATAACTTACGCTCAGCTAAGGGGGGAGGGGGGTACCCTTCCCTCGACCGGGTGCCCATCTTCGCGAATCACCGTCGTAAAGATGGAACAGTTCCACGCCTCACAGAAGAGAGAACACTTCCCTCAGCCCTCCCGGTGTTGATGGTCTCGCGCCGGGTGTCACCCACCTCTGAACTCTTGGGTCGATCTAACGAATAAAACGGAAGAATGGCCGACCATTCCCCCGTCCGCCGCCAATACTGCAGCGAACAGGTAAGAACGATCGGCCATTCCTTCATTCTCATATCAGTTCTGGTTGCTACTCTTGCTCTTCTTCGCAGAGCCATTGCGAGGCTGACCTTTCACCTTCGTCTCGTCGACCACGGTCGATTCTTCGGTGAAAGTAGCGCCCTCAGGCACGATGTAAATCTTGGCACCCTTCTCCTTTACCGTTCCCGTCCGCGACTCGATACGCGAAGCGTCAATTCCCGCTCCACCTTCTCCCGACGTGAGATAGTACTTCACATTCACCGCACGCTGGCCGGCCAGTTGAGTCATCTTGACCGTCTCCGTTTCGTCGGTATATCCAACCACAACAACTTTGCCGTTGGGCTGGCGCTGAACCTGGAGAGCAACCGAATCCAGAACCGCCTTGCACTCATTGTCCACACGGCCCGGTTTGTTGGACTGATTGAATGTGCACTCCCCAGCCGAGATCACTTCTGGCGGAGCACTCACAACGGGGAAGGGTTGAACTGTAACCGTTGCGGAACAAGTTGTGCTCAAACCACGAGCATCAACGACATTTGCGGTTGCCGTTATGGTGGAATTCGCATTGGCTGCCGAGGTCGTCTCCGACGCACTAGTGCCGGTTCCGCTGATGTTGCCCGCGGATGTGCTATAGGAATACGACAAGGAGCTGTTATCCAGACTCTGGCCCACAACCGTGAATGTGAACGTATCGCCCGGCTTGATCGTCTCTGGGCTGGCTGAGCAAGTCGCCGTCGGAGGACGCGGTTGCCTTACCGTGAACGATGCGGAACAGGTGGCTGTATTGTTCTTCTTTTCCTTCGTATCGGTCGCCGTTCCGGAAACGGTGTAGCTGCCCGGAGCAAGACCGGTGGTATCAACATTGGCAGTCGCCGAGTTGGGGCTGCCCGACACTTTGCCGCCGCTGGAGTTCCAGCTATTTGTAACCGGGTGCTTGGGATTGAAGTTCTGCACGTTGATAGTGGCTGTAACCGGATCCCCAGACCATATCTGGGTTGGAGAAACGGAGCAGCTAGCACTCGGCGGGATTGGGGGCTTGCCGCCAAAGGTAAGAACAACTCCGCCAAAATATCGGAAGTTGTTCTGGCTTGCACTAATGTTGTTGGCGCTAAATCTAGTGTAAAGATAGTCGACCTCAACCGGGCGAATCGATAGAACATGGTTCACTGGAATGTCCAACCCGCCACCCAGCTCCATGGCAAATGAATTGTTGCTGTTGCCGGCGGCTTGGATGCCGTGAATGGCGTTATAAATCGTTCCGTACGTTCCTGTGTGCGCCGCCCCGAACAAAGCCTCGCCAAACGGTTGAATCCTGCCTGAGTGTTTCTTGATTTGTGGCCCGAACTCATAAGAAAAGAGGTTCCCACTCACGTTCCCGTTATAGCCGAGCGCTCTCAATTGCGCGCCGCCGCCACCGGTGTAGTCCATAAACTCCGCCTTGATGCCAAACATAGGCTTGAAGTTATAGACAAAGGCAGCGCCGCCACCATTGAGGTTATAGCTGGTAATCTGCGGAAAGTCGGGGTGAACGTTGATGAAGGAGTATCCAAACGATACTTCAGCTTTGGGATAATCTTGCGCCGAAGAAACGCCGACTCCGATCAACAGGCCAGCCAAGAGTGAAAGTGCCTTATTCATTGTCTCCTCCTATGCATTGCTCGGAACCACTATCGGTTGTGCGACGAAGAAGCCAACAGACCGCCGCAATGGAAGACAAATTAGTGTCCACGCAGCCGTCCTCTTTGAGACGCGGATTCTGCCATCTTCCTTGCGGAAATAACACGCTCGGATTGGATTCAGAGTAGAGACTCCCAGCCACGACCGCTATTGGAAGAAATGCTAGGTTTACCGAAAAATTTTCTAGAGATATCTTTATCTGGATCTCTGGTATTTTTGCAGGTTCAACCCGCGCCGATAACTCGAAATACTCATCAGGCCGGCAATATATAATTCTCGCGACCGCATAGGAAAAGAAAAATGTCGAAGACTCGACCCGCTACCGGAACCGACGGACTCCCGCTGCCAATCCTGCCACCCGATCGCGACGCACGTGTTTGGGCGCGATTAGTGCGCATCATGTTTTACACACCCGGCTTCATGGGTTTGCTGCTGATCAAGACCGGCGAGCCCGCGAGCTTCGGCATCACCGTAGAGCTCCTCATGCTCTCCAGCGCTTCCGCCATAGTCGGAGGCATATTCATCGGTTCGCAATCGGCAGAGGGCGGCGCAGACTCAGCATCCCAGGTCGGCACATGGAGCGGTTCGCTCGTGCTCGAACTTCTCGCCGTAGTCCCGTTCCTGGCTGCGATACCCGCGCTCTTTCACGAACTCGCTCACAGCACACTCCTGCACACCCACGCGCCCGACGCTGTGGACATCGCGCTAGGCGCCTCCGAAATGCTGCCGATGGTGGCAATCCTGCCCTTCATGGTCTACCAACTCGTCGGCTTCGGAACCCTCGCCTACATCGTCCCCAAAGCCCTCAACTGGATCATCAACCTAGGCGTCCTCTGTCTGATCGTCGCAAGTTACATTTTCTACCGCGAGGGCAACTATCCAATGGAAAAGCATCTTTCCAGCTTTCTGGTTGCTGTAATGGTGATCACCGTAATCTACGGCGTGCTCAAGTTGAAACAGCTCCAGACAATTTACGACGAGCGATGCCCACCCAAGTCATCAAAATAAGCCTACGCCGAAGGCACCACTCCTAGCTGCTGCAACATCCCCAGGCTATCCATCAGGATCCGGCTGTTACTCATCTTTCCACCTTCCAACTGATCGATCACCACACCCTTTACACTCACGCTCTTCCCAGTAGCCGGAATCCCCATAAAGCTCCCGCGATGCGTCCCCGTCCACGTAAACCGGGTGACCACCTTATCTCCCTCTGCCACCATCTCCTCCACAGCCCAATGAATATCAGGGAATGCCGCACGCATCATTCCCAATACTTCCTTCAAACCCTCACGCCCCTGCCGCTGCCCCGGCAAAGGATCCAGTTCCACAAAATCCTCCACCACCAGATCAGTCGCCCGGTCCATGCGATTCTGGTTGATCACCTCTTCCAGAAACTTCCGGATCACAGCCTTATTGTTCTCACTCGTGTTCATGTCTTCCTTTCAATCAGCCATTTCAAATTCCGGCAAAACCATCGGCAAAATTTGTGCCAAAAACTGCTTCGACCCAACGACGAATATACCTCGCCATTCTGCGTCCGTCACCATTGATCGGGCCATGGAAAATTTCTATCGGGCCTGTGCAGCTCAAACTTCAACACCTGCAGCCCCGACTGTGGCGCAATCATCTGCCACACCTGATAAATCTCTCCACTCTGAAAACGAGTTGGAGGACCACCAGGTCTCGAGACCGTATGATGCGTGTCCGAAACTACCGGCTGAGCCGCACTCGGCGCCCCAGTCTGAACCGCATCCACAAATGGATCACGTGGCGGCCCGCTATTATCCGACTCCATCAAAGCCATAGCCTCCGGCCGGTCTGAAGTCCACATCGCCCAGGTCTTCGGATTCCCTTTCAGACGCAACAAAAACACCTCGCCCGGCGGAAGCTCAACCGTTCTTCCATCATCCGCCTCGCTCAAAAATGCAACGTTCCGCTGCCTGTTTCCAGTCACTTTGGCCAGTGTGTGCGGAACATTCGCAGGCAATTCACGAAGCTCGCTATCTAAAACAATCAGCGTGCCCTCGTTGTCGTGCGCGCTTGTCAGAAACGTATCGTCAGCGCGCATCGCATCTCGCAGATCAAGAATCGTCCCCCACCGTTTTCGCATCCGCGGACTCTTTCCACACCCCGAAGCGATCCACGACCTGGTCGCCATCGATCGCCCCAAGAAACGTCTCACGAAGATGATAAGCGGCCGGCGTCACATTTTCCCCGCCCGAAACCCCGTCCTCCTGATACAGCGCCAGCTCGACCCGAATCCCAGCGCAGTTTCCGCAAGCAAGCATCCCCAGATAGCTCTCCGAAGCCACCAGCGCAGACCCCAGCGCTCTACCCTTCACCATGGAACTCTGCAAACTCTCCGGGACGGATGCCGAAGCCCCTCGAACTCCCTGAGCCTCGGCACCCCTCAAACCCAGCCAGACACAAACCAACCCACCGCAGCAAACCAAACACCGCCTTTGCGCCGGAGAGATCATAGTGACCATTGTGACCCTTGTGATCCTTGACGAGCGCAGTTTACTTCAATCCGACTCCTACACTCCATCCGCCTCTGCTACAGTCTTGCTCATGCGACGCCCAATTGCTCCTCAAGACCTCAAACGAAGGATCCTAAAGGATGCCCTTCGCAAAAATCAGTCGCGCGACGCCGCGTTTCGGCGCATCATTCGCTCTGTTCCGAAGGGAAAGGTGTCAACCTATGGCAAGGTTGCGGCAGCAGCAGGCTATCCGCTCTACCATCGAGCGGTGGCACGCCTGCTCCGCAAGGATATGCTTCTGCCCTGGCAGCGCATTGTCGGGGCTGGAGGTGAGATCAAACTAAGAGGCGACGCCGCAGCGGAGCAACGCCTCCGGCTCAGCATGGAGGGCGTAAAGTTTCGAGGCAAGCGCGTAAACATGCAAATCCACGAACACATGCTTCGCAGCTGGGAAACGTCCGAAGGGGGCCGGAGCATTATCTAACGTCAGGACGAAGAATAAGCTATACGGCGAAAGCTAAGGGAGGGTTTCAAGAAAGAGGCAGTCATGATCAGAACGCCCATGAGATGGGGCATCGCGACGGCAAGCTCACCTATCCGGCTATGTCCCAATACGAGGCCCTCTAAAAGGGGTGGGAGTGCCATCAGGATCGCAGCCAGCGTATCGACCCGGGCCCATCTTCTGGCTGCAAAAAAAGGCGCGGCGAAGAGCACATAGAGGTGCCAGCCCAGTGGCGCGCACAGAATTCCGGCACAAAGCGCGAGGCCGCAAACATCGACCATCAACGGGCGCACACGGTGGACGAAGAGAAGCAATATCAGGCTGCAGGCCACGACCACGCCAACCCCAACTGCGGGATGGCCCAACCGGGTGAAGATTCCTACAAGGGAAATATCGGTGGTGAAGATGTGGTGAGGGACAAGGGAGTTTGCATTCAACCATTGCCGGTAGATCCCCGGACCGTAGATTAAAGCGGCCAGGAGAGTCAGCGCTGCCGCGGTCATACCGGCAACGATCGCAGGCTTTTTGTAGCCAGCGAAAAAGAGCAACGCTGGCCAGAGTACAAGGTTTGGTTTTATGGCCAGGAGAATACCGATACAAACGCCAGCGGCCGTCATCCGTTCCGAACAAGTCAGAAGCCAGATGAAGCAGGCAAGCAAAAACAATAGCGCGTAATCCTGGCCGAACCACAATGTATCTATTACCAACGTTGAAAGAAGCAGCCAGAGAATCTGTCGCGCCTGCATCTCTCCCCTGCGCGCGATGAAGAGCAGCGTCGTGCCGGTGACGAACAGTAGTGCCGAAAGAAACGTCCAGGGTATGATGCAGCTGCGAAGAGGAAAGCGCGCCAGCAACTGGAAGACGGGTAGCATGCAGGGCGGGCTGAGGTTTACGTCATAAACGAGAGGACCGCCCTTGTAGGGGTATACATGCCAGGTCAGGGAGTAGAAACCGTAAGGATTGAGATGGTGTGACGCGGCCCAGCCTGAGATCCAGAATGAGCCGAAGACTTTGTAGGGGTCGCCGTGGGTATCCAACAGGGTGTGGATAGCCCGCGTCGAATACCAGAAGAGTAGTACGCTCGCTAGAGCGAGCACGGGCCATTTGTCGTACGCGCCTCTTGCAGTCGATTTCCGTACGCTTCCTTGAAAGACGGGAGCGGAAGTAGCCATTCAGTGCACCTTGGAGACTCTGCGTTTCGGGGAGCGGCTACCACCCTACCACGCAATACGTAACCGTCCAAGTGTTATTCCCGGGAAGAAAAACTCATGCGTCCCCAAGGCGAGGGCGAACGGTCAGCTGCCTCGTGAACTGATCTTCTCCACGTTAGTTCAACGGCCGTCGAACCGGGGTGATTCGGCCCTGACCCTTAGTGCGGCATTCTTTCCCCGGAAACGCTCGCGCATTGCTTGGCGTGTCTGGTATTACACGGGATAGTCACGTGAGGCGGAGATTACGAAACGGATTTTCTATAAGGTAATAGTTGCCGAGCACGAGCACGGAGAGCACAGCTAGTTTCGCAAAGAGGTGCTCGCTCCTCTGTGGGGGTATGTAGGCGGGCAGCTGCTGCCACACATAGACGCTATAAGAAACACGCCCCAGCCATGCGAGCGGCATCCATTCCAATGCTCGCCGCACTGGATGCCCGGCTTGCAGGAGAGATGTCGCCCCGAGCACGAGCGCAATCAGGACGGATTCGCCTAGTGGAATCTCGAGCCGAAAGTAGAGCATGCAGCCGCCGAGAACCATGAGGGCGGGGATCAGAGGAAGCTTTGATATTATGTCGCGCGCGCGCGGCCAGCGCATGAGAATAGCAAGCGCGCATCCGAGCAGCAAGGCGTCTGCTCGATATTGTGTTCGCGCGGTGCCCCACCAGTTGGTGTACATCATCTCCTGGGTACTGAAGAGTCGCCATGCAGCTATACAGAGAAGGCCCCACCGAGCGCGACACCCAGGGCAACCGGAGGGCGTAAAACGACGAGGAACAAGGGCCATGCAAGATAAAACTGCTCCTCTACAGAAAGCGACCAGAAGTGTCCGGTGAAGGCGCTGCCTTCCACATAGTTGCGATAGAAGAACAGCGCTGGTAAATCCCGCACTCCCATGACGAGCTTCACGAATAGTAGGTAGCAGATAGCGGTTGGTGCAAGACGTAAGAAACGGCGTATGTAAAACCTTGGCAACGCGATCTTGCCGTTGGTCTCTCTCTCCCGCAACAGATTGCTGCTTATGAGATAACCGCTGAGCACAAAAAAAATAGCGACACCCTGTTGGCCAAGGTAGTAAGACCAGTCTTCAGGGCCGGAAGCAACGCGAAAGTGATTGACGAGAACTAGGAGGATGGCGATGCCGCGCCATCCGTCCAGCGTCGGTATTCGCCCGCTCAGTTGCGTGGTTTTTCCGGGGGGTGGGCTGGCGAGTAAGGTGCTCATGTCGTCGAAGTTGAAATTTCCAGGGGCGGCTACCACCCTATCATCCTCGCGGGCTGCTTCCAAGCAATTTGTAACCCGATTTGATCGTTTTTTCCAATCTGGACTACTCCCTTCCGTCAGTAGATCCGAAATTAAAAAGACTTTGGCTGGCATTTCTGTTTGTTGTTGCTATATGCGCCAGTTCGCACGTTCAGACCGTGGTCAAAACTGCGGCATGCTCCATGTGGCCGTCGTCGTCACGGGCGAACCCTCTGTTGCACCGATTCGTCCGCGCCGGGCGCAAGCGATGCTCACCTGGCCGGTTTCGCGTGTAGGAAAATCACACAGTGACGCCCGATTGCGGAGGATGCGACGGTCAGATCACGCTGCTGCCTGGCTATCTGTTCAGCTCGTCACGGTCTTTCAGTCGCGGATGTGGACGATGACGAATCCAACGGCCTGAACGGCACAGAAGTTCACCGTGACGGATTCGATAGTCCCGTCGAACGCTGTGATGAGCGTGATGCGATTCACCGGAGGCATGACGGTCGATAGACTGCTTGCCTACCGACTTAGCAGCAGGCGCTTGAATCGAACCCGAAGACCCATTGTCCCAAAAGGCAACAAGCTACCCCGCTCTCCTCCGTCCCCTTCTGACCAGAACAAATGGATAAGAATGCATCTTAAAAACCTGATTCAAGTGAGTCCCCTTCGACTCCGCAGCCAGAAATTCGTTGAACTCCTCCATCGGCACATCGAAGTAGCGATATACATCCCCACTCGAACGAAATTCAATCTCCAATTCACGTCGTTGACTGTCATAACCGATCGAAGTAATACTCGACGAATTCACTCCGATCCGACGCATCGTCTCAACCCCACTCAAAACATGAGATGAGCGCCAGACCCGCCGAAATCGTTCCCCCATCCAATAAAACAGAAGTAGCCCCTGCGTCTTGCTAGAGAAAGATCCTCGCAATCTTTCCTATGAAAGCCTCATTCGCCGCCGAATGATACAAAGCGACCAGTTTCGCGCGACATTCCTTGCAGTGACAGGCACGAATCCGCCTTCGCTTCCCAACTCAACCCAGTAACCATCAAAACGACCACGAAAAGCCACGCAATCACCACAATTTGTCCACGATTTTCAGCCCATATTCCCACGAGGATCGAACCGCAAGCCCCGGAAATTCAGTGGGAAATCCGGAATACTACCGAACAAAACCCAAAACCCAGGTGGTGTCCTAATTTGAATTCTTCAGGCTTCGAGTTTGGCATAGAGGGTGCTCCGAACCCATTCCGAGACGGTTTGCTTATTCGCCTTGGCCGCAGCCGTAACGCGCTTCAGGTCTTCGGCGTTAAACCGAATGGGGACGATCTTTCCCTTGGCCTCACCCTTGGCCATCTTCGGGCGTCCGACTTTCTTAGGCTTCGGCATTGGCTTTGTACTCCTGTAAGATGGCGGCTCTGACGGCTGTCAGGGGGGACACGACGGGCGGAAGGTGCAGCACCGTAACGTGTCTTTTGGGACTGTCTGGATCGTCTGTTTCGTGCGACCACGCATAAACCCTGTGAGTACCTGGATGGCCGTGAAGATCGAAGACTTCCACGATTCCATCCCAGATCGTTTGCCCGTTGAATATCTCGGTAACGGGCACACTCTCAACATGCGTAGCCGTAGCTCCGTGCAGCTTATGAATCACGTCTTTGAGGTCTTCTATGTAGCTCACGCTGCGGCCTCCACCAAGTCCCCTACGCTCCAAGTCGTATCCGTGACACCCGCAGCCATCGCCGGAGTCATGCGGAGCGTGTTGTGACGCTTTACGAAGTTGTAATAAGCGAAGTGCAACCCAACCGCCGCAACGAAGTTCTCGTGCTTCTTGCTGAAAGCCAGCGTAAGGCGAGTGAGACGGCGCATGTGCAGGCGAGTTGTAGCGTTCAACCGCTCGATATAGCTGGTCGAAATCAGATCTTCTTCTGGGTTGCCAGTGTAGATGAGTTTATGAGAGGACTGGACGCCCGAAGGTGGGCTATAGCGGCGATTGTCCACTTGATCGTTGCCGTAAATCTTGATGATTTGTGCGTAGTCCACGTCCTGCCCGAAAGCCTTGTCCATCGCCGTAACGTAGGCCTTGAGGCCATCCGTGGAGACTTGCACCCGATTGGCCATCCGGCTCGCAACATCCTTCACAAAGGCTTGCGTGGTAGCAGGGTCACGGTGTCCAACCTTGAACGTTGGAACCAGCTTCGTATCAGAGTCGATAGCGCAGAACGTCCACACGCTGCCAACTTCCAGAGAATCGCCGTGCTTCACGTTCCGCTCTTTCTTGCCGACAAATCCCCAAATCTCATCCATCTCCAACCGTTTGCAGCTTAGGTTCCGCATCTTGGTATCCATCAACGCGGTGCAACCCTGACCAACCTTCACGCCAAGACGCATGATGGTATCGCGGTGGACTCCGGTAATCCGTTCGATGGAACGAATGCTGGAACCCTCTGCCAGTGCGCCGATTACCGCGATTTTCTTGTCCATGTTGAGTATGTTCGCCATAACTTCCTCACTGAAATTACTGTATTACAAAAATACGCTACTTGTCAAGAGTTTTTGTGATACATTTTTTGTAAGCAATTGGGAATGCTAAGGCTACTGCCAACGATAGGATTCCGAAAACAACGACAGTCCCTATGAAAATGTTATTCAGGAGTGCTTCGATGTCGGTTGAGGCTTGGAAGTCTTTATTTGATATAGCAGCAGTTGTATTGCTTGGTCTTACGTTTGTTGCAGGAGCGGGGGTGTTGTTGACCGGAAACATCATCAACAAACGCCAAGAGGAGAAGCTACGCAAATTTGACGGCGATCTCACTGCAGCTAAATCCGACCTTGCCAAGCAACAGGAGCGCGCAGCTAAGGCAGAATCAAGCATTGCGTTGGCCGAACAGCATTCCGCGGAAGCCAATGCAAAGGCTGAGGGGTTCAGGCTAGAAATCGCAAGGGCGAACGCGGCATCCGCACAGGCCAATGAGATCGCGGAGCGGGAACGGCTTGCCCGGTTGAAACTCGAAGCTAGTCTTTCTCCACGGCGCCTCACCGGAATGCAAATAGAGCAACTAGTTAGTTCTCTCAAACGCTCTCCAGTTGGCTCGATAGTTATCGTATCGGCGTTGCTCGATGTTGAGAGTTCAGACTTCGCAGACGATTTCGATAAAGCCTTTATTGGTGCCGGTTGGAAAACATGGCGATACAAGAATCGCTCAACAGAGGAAACGGGTCTCAAGATCGGAACCGTCTCTGGAACTTTCGATGGTGGAGAAGCAAAAGAGATAGGAAATCTCATTGCATCCGTGGGAGTGCGGGTTGAACCTGTTAGCTTTAGACTCGATGACCAGTCCACTGCGCCGAACTTTGAAAAAGGGGTTTTGTATTTTGTCGTTGACCATAAGGCGGCGCTACAAACTAGCGCCGCT
Source organism: uncultured Acidobacteriaceae bacterium (assembly GCA_963746625.1). GTDB lineage: Bacteria > Acidobacteriota > Terriglobia > Terriglobales > Acidobacteriaceae > Edaphobacter. The sequence goes on along the minus strand of CAVVBT010000007.1, from coordinate 55,626 downwards.
AGTCCAAAGTAAAAAAGCAAATTAGGACACCACCAAGTATGCCATAAACAGGCAAGACTTAAAGAAGAAAAACCCTCATGAATGCAGGAGAAAACACTCACACGTTCATGACTGGCTCCGCCGTCCGCAGAGGCGCTCTCCAGTCGATGCCTTCGAGCAGCATCGACAGCTGGGCGCGGCTCAACGACACGGTGCCACTGGTCGCCTGCGGCCACACGAAGCGTCCTCGTTCAAGCCTCTTGGCCAGCAGACATAATCCGTCTCCATCGAACCAGAGCACCTTCACGATGTCGCCGCGACGTCCACGAAAGACGAACACATGGCCCGACAAGGGCTGCTGTTCGAGCACCGTCTGCACCTGGGCGCTGAGCCCATGAAAACCGCGCCGCAGATCGGTGACTCCAGCCGCAATCCATATCCGAGTCCCTGCCGGAAGCGAGATCACGGACGGAGACTCATAAGCACCGTGCGGACGACCGCCGGATCAACGCTGCCTTCGAGGCTGATCCGCACCTCACCTGGCAGCTCGATATAAATCGCGCCCAATCTCGACGAAGTCACCTCGGTCGGTCCTGGCTTCGGAAGCTCTTCGTCGTCAGCTACGCTGACCGGCAACAATTTCATCGCGCCCTCGGGCGGAACTCCCAGCTTGCCATCTCGATACAAGCGCCGCCACTGGAAGACCTGGTTCGCGTTGACACCATACTTCAACGCCACCCGCGCTACTGAAGCACCCGCCTCCACGTCTCCTCCACAACCCGGCGACGCTCCACCGCACTACGACGCCGACGAGGTCCTGCTCCCAACCCACTACTCAGATCTACGTCAACCATCCACACATCATCGCGGCTCAACAACACTCTGTACACCCGGCCAACACCGGCCGCTTACACCCTGAAACCATTATCCAAAACAGAAAAAAGCCCCATCCTCGAAAGGATGGGGCTTCTGATATTATGCCGGCGATCACCTAATCTCCCACACACTTACGCGTGCAGTACCATCGGCCCAACGAGGCTTAACTTCCGTGTTCGGGATGGGAACGGGTGTGACCCTCGCAGTAAACTCACCGGCAAACTTTTGAAATCTCGCTCACGCGATCTTCCACAACTGAATAGATTGGGATTAGACGTTTGTTACATTAGTTGCGTAGTTATCCAAAAGGTATAACTACAGAGCTTGTATTGAATGACTCCAGAACAGTGGACTTGCTCACTGCGCAGAGTAAATTCTATGGACAAGCCGAACGGGCGATTAGTACTGGTAAGCTACACGCATTACTGCGCTTCAACCTCCAGCCTATCAACCTAGGTGGTCTTCCTAGGGCCCTTCATTTCCCTTTTGGGTTGGGAGATCTCATCTTAGAGCGTGCTTCCCGCTTATATGCATTCAGCGGTTATCACAACCGAACTTCGCTACCCAGCCGTGCCCTTGGCAGGACAACTGGAACACAAGAGGTTCGTCCATCCCGGTCCTCTCGTACTAAGGACAGCCCTCTTCAAATCTCCTACGCCCACAGCAGATAGAGACCGAACTGTCTCGCGACGTTCTGAACCCAGCTCACGTACCACTTTAATCGGCGAACAGCCGAACCCTTGGAACCTTCTACAGCTCCAGGATGTGATGAGCCGACATCGAGGTGCCAAACCGAAGCGTCGATATGAACTCTTGGCTTCGATCAGCCTGTTATCCCCGGCGTACCTTTTATCCGTTGAGCGATGGCCCTTCCATACAGAACCACCGGATCACTAAGGCCTGCTTTCGCATCTGCTCGACTTGTAGGTCTCGCAGTTAACCACACTTATGCCTTTGCACTCGACGGTCGATTTCCAAACGACCTGAGTGTAGCTTCGCGCGCCTCCGTTACAATTTAGGAGGCGACCGCCCCAGTCAAACTACCCGTCTTACTATGTCCCTCTCCCGGATCACGGGAGGAGGTTAGAATCACAACAATCGCAGGGTGGTATCTCACCGTTGGCTCCACCGAACCCAAAAGTCCGGTATCAAAGCCTCCCACCTATCCTGCGCAGCAATTGCCGTAACTCATAGTAAAAGTATAGTAAAGGTGCACGGGGTCTTTTCGTCTAGCTGCGGGTAACCGGCATCTTCACCGGTACTACAAGTTCGCCGAGCAACTCGTTAAGACAGTCGAACGATCGTTACTCCATTCGTGCAGGTCGGAACTTACCCGACAAGGAATTTCGCTACCTTAGGACCGTTATAGTTACGGCCGCCGTTCACTGGGGCTTCAATTCAAAGCTTCGCCTTGCGGCTAACCTCTCCTTTTAACCTTCCAGCACCGGGCAGGAGTCAGCCCCTATACGTCGTTTTTGACTTTGCAGAGACCTGTGTTTTTGTTAAACAGTCGCCGTTCGCGTTTCACTGCGGCCCCTCTGGGCTTGCACCCTGAAGGGCGACCCTTCTCCCGAAGTTACGGGTCTAATTTGCCGAGTTCCTTAACAAGCTTTCACTCGAGCGCCTTTGGATATTCTCCTCGTCTACCTGTGTCGGTTTGTGGTACGGTTCCCAATCTCTCTCCTTAGAGGTTTTTCTTGGCAGCATGAAATCAGCAGCTTTCAGCCATTCGGCTTACTGCTTTGCGCCTCACTGTTAAGACCTCGACGGATTTGCCTAGAGAATCCAGCTTACGCGCATCGAACCCCATAGCCATAGGAGGTCCTGCTTATCCTTCTGCGTCACCCCATCGTGATAACGAAAAACTGGGAGGTCCGGAATATTAACCGGATTTCCATCGCTTACGCCTCTCGGCCTCGAGCTTAGGGACCGCCTAACCCTGAGCGGATTAACCTTCCTCAGGAAACCTTAGACTTTCGGCGGGAAGGGTTCTCACCTTCCTTATCGCTACTTATGCCGGCAGGGTCTCTTCTGTAATGTCCACGTATCTTCCCAGTTACGCTTCATCCACGACAGAATGCTCTCCTACCACGCACACCTAAAAGATGTGCATCCGCTGCTTCGGTATACAGTTTTAGCCCCGTTGTATTGTCGGCACCGGACCGCTTGACCAGTGAGCTATTACGCTTTCTTTAAAGGATGGCTGCTTCTAAGCCAACCTCCTGGCTGTCTGAGCGTTCCGACTTCCTTTCCCACTTAACTGTAATTTTGGGACCTTAGCAGGCGGTCTGGACTGTTTTCCTCTCGACTGTGAAGCTTAGCCCCCACAGTCTGACTGCCGGGCTGGTTGTGATCGGCATTCGAAGTTTGATTGGATTCAGTAAGCCGGAAAGCCCCCTAGTCCATCCATGTCTCTACCACCGATCCAAATCACCCGACGCTAGCCCTAAAGCTATTTCGGAGAGAACGAGCTATAACGAAATTTGATTAGCCTTTCACCCCTACCCTCAGCTCATCCGAGCTTTTTTCAACAAACACCGGTTCGGTCCTCCAGTGGGTGTTACCCCACCTTCAACCTGGCCAAGGGTAGATCATCCCGCTTCGCGTCTATTCCTGCCAACTTATCGCCCTATTCAGACTCGCTTTCGCTGCGGCTCGCTCACGCTTAACCTTGCTGACAAGAATAACTAGCCGGCTCATTATGCAATAGGCACGCGGTCAGACATTCCCTTACGGGCATAGTCCTCCCACTGCTTGTAGGCACACGGTTTCAGGTACTTTTCACTCCCCTCAATGGGGTGCTTTTCGCCTTTCCCTCACGGTACTGGTTCACTATCGGTCAGAAACGAGTATTTAGCCTTACGGGATGGTCCCCGTGGATTCAAGCAGGGTTTCTCGTGCCCCGCCTTACTCAGGTACCTGCTTCGAGTCTGGATCGTTTTCGCCTACGGGTCTGTCACCCTCTTTGGATCTCCTTTCCAGAAGATTCAGCTAACAACCAGATTGGTAACTCTACTTTTGCAGGCCCTACAACCCCCGAACTACCGAAATAGTACGGGTTTGGGCTGTTCCGATTTCGCTCGCCACTACTTTCGGAATCGAGGTTTCTTTCTCCTCCTGGAGGTACTGAGATGGTTCACTTCCCTCCGTTCGCCTGTTCCAACCTATGAATTCAGTGGGACATACCTAGGTTTTGCCTAGGTGGGTTTCCCCATTCGGAAATCTCCGGATCAACGCCTGTGTGCGGCTCCCCGAAGCTTATCGCAGCTTGCCACGTCCTTCATCGCCTGTTTCTGCCAAGGCATCCACCGTGCGCCCTTAGTAGCTTGACCATAGAATTTACTCGCACGCAGCAGAGAAACAACCTCTGCAACATAGAGCAATCTACGTTTGATATAGTCCACGCCTGTGTCGTATCAACTCTCATCTCAACGTTCGAGAATCAGGTCGGTAACACAATAAATTATTCTAAAGACACTCAATACTGATTGACAGCTCTCTTCGGAAACTACCCGAAGACATGCTGCTCAGCCTTGTAGTTATATATTTACCCAATCTATTCAGTTGTCAAAAATCGTTGAGCGATTCGCATTACTGCGTGTCGCTTCGCGCCCTCAGGCGGCTTGAGCATTCCTGCTCAAGGTTCAATCTCCGTCATAGCGGAGACTCAACCTCAAGCAGACTTCGCTTGATTAAACTAACTTCCGAGAAGTTATGGTGGAGCTGAACGGGATCGAACCGTTGACCCCCTGCTTGCAAAGCAGGTGCTCTCCCAACTGAGCTACAGCCCCTTGATTGCTCAAGAACGATGACCAGTTTACCTGGCCGTCGGGATAAAGGTGGTGGGCCTGGGTAGATTCGAACTACCGACCTCACCCTTATCAGGGGTGCGCTCTAACCAACTGAGCTACAGGCCCGACACTAGCAGCTTCTAGCTGCGTAGCCTCTAGCACTTAGCTAAAAGCTAACGGCTAGAAGCTACTAGCTGGCTTTCTCGAAAGGTTTCGAGGACACAGTTGAACGTGCATAGCAGCTACGCCGCTATTGACCATCGATGTTGACAGATATCGACAAAGAGAAGGTTTAGTTCAGGCTCATCTCCGGTCAACCGTAATGACCGGAGACGGTACTTGGCAACATCACTATCAAGCTCAGACGGATCGTGAAATCAGGCTGCCTGCAATCGCAGGACGCTGAAGTGTGCCAAGACGTTCTCTCTTAGAAAGGAGGTGATCCAGCCGCAGGTTCTCCTACGGCTACCTTGTTACGACTTCACCCCAATCATGAATTACACCTTGGGCGGCTGCTCCCTTGCGGTTAGCGCACCGACTTCTAGTGCAACCCACTTTCGTGATGTGACGGGCGGTGTGTACAAGGCCCGGGAACGTATTCACCGTGGCATGCTGATCCACGATTACTAGCGATTCCAGCTTCATGGAGTCGAGTTGCAGACTCCAATCCGAACTGAGGCCGGCTTTTTCCGATTAGCTCCCCCTCGCGGGTTTGCAGCGGTTTGTACCGGCCATTGTAGCACGTGTGTAGCCCTGGACATAAAGGCCATGAGGACTTGACGTCATCCCCACCTTCCTCCCCGTTATCCGAGGCGGTTTCGTCAGAGTGCTCAACTAAATGGTAGCAACTGAAGATAAGGGTTGCGCTCGTTGCGGGACTTAACCCAACATCTCACGACACGAGCTGACGACAGCCATGCAGCACCTATATAGCGGTCTATTGCTAGACGCCGACGTTTCTGCCGGATTCCACTACATTTCGAGCCCAGGTAAGGTTCTTCGCGTTGCGTCGAATTAAACCACATGCTCCACCGCTTGTGCGGGCCCCCGTCAATTCCTTTGAGTTTCAGCCTTGCGACCGTACTCCCCAGGCGGATTGCTTATCGCGTTAGCTTCGGCACGGCAGGATTGGGTACCTGCCACACCAAGCAATCATCGTTTAGGGCTAGGACTACCAGGGTATCTAATCCTGTTTGCTCCCCTAGCTTTCGTGCATCAGCGTCAGTTATGGTCCAGTGAGCCGCTTTCGCCACAGGTGTTCCTTCCGATATCTACGCATTTCACCGCTACACCGGAAATTCCACTCACCTCTCCCATACTCAAGCCCGGCAGTTTCTGATGCAGACTATGGGTTGAGCCCATAGATTTCACATCAGACTTGCCAAACCGCCTACGCACCCTTTACGCCCAATAAATCCGAACAACGCTTGCCCCCCTCGTATTACCGCGGCTGCTGGCACGAAGTTAGCCGGGGCTTCTTCTATGGGTACCGTCATAATCTTCCCCATCGAAAGGAGTTTACATACCAAGATATTTCATCCTCCACGCGGCGTTGCTGCGTCAGGGTTTCCCCCATTGCGCAAAATTCCCCACTGCTGCCTCCCGTAGGAGTCTGGACCGTGTTTCAGTTCCAGTGTGTCCGTGCGCCCTCTCAGGCCGGATACCGATCATCGTCTTGGTGGGCCATTACCCCGCCAACTAACTAATCGGCCGCGAACTCCTCTCCAAGCGCATTGCTGCTTTGACTCGTAAGTGTTATGCGGTATTAGCTAAGATTTCTCTCAGTTATTCCCCACTCGGAGGTAGATCATTCACGTGTTACTCACCCGTGCGCCACTTTACTCATGGATTGCTCCACTTTCTCGTGCGACTTGCATGTGTTAGGCACGCCGCCAGCGTTGATTCTGAGCCAGGATCAAACTCTCGTTTAATCTTGGTTTGCTCGCCATCCAACGACAGGGGTCGGGATGGATCGAGCGCCTCCGCTCGCTCGAAAGGAGCGAAGGTTATAACTAGTGAGAATGACTAAACCAAATTTCGTATCATCTCACGACTGGCACGTTCAACTATGTTGTCAAAGATCCGGACTGCATCCACCTAAGCGGGCAGCTTTGGATCAAGGACGAAATCGGCATAAGCCAGATTTGTGTCCTCGAACTTGATGCGCTGTTTATCGTCTGTTTGTTGCCGCTCAGTGGGATCTCTCGACTTGCTTTCTTTAGCCCGATTTCGAGCTCTTCGAGGATCACTTCGGCAGCGAGTGACGTTTTAGCGAACTTTTCAAGATTATCAATCTTCAACGTCGCTTGTCAAACTCTTTTTCGCTTTTTGCTGATTTTTTTCTCTCAGCCAAAAGCTTGAATCGACGCAATTCGCACAGCGCAAAATATCAAAACATCGTAACGCTCGAAAACGAACGCAGAGCACTTAGCTCCTGGGTTCTACTCAAATCGATTGCAGTGGCTTGGGTTTGGATTGCCGGTAGGCCTTAGGCTCTTAACCGCGATCAAACGCTTGGACTGCGCTCCGTCATCCCTTTACTGCCGGCCCATACTGCTGAGGCCAAGGTGAGAAGCATTCTTGCTTTGCAACTCACTTAGAATACCGTGCTTTTCACTTCCGTGCAAGCCGTACTCATCTTTGCAACTTTCTGAGATTACCAGCCGAGCCGCCCCGCGCAACCCTTCGGCTGTTGAAATCTGGCAATTCCTGTAGAAATCGCACCTAATTCGTCTGGGGATAGAATCATTGCCACTATGGAAGCCAACGAAGTTCATGAATTTGCCAATCAAATGAAGGAATCCGGCGAAGGTGGCGGCGAATCTCTCCGAATCATCTCGCTCGGAATCTCCATTCTCGCCGTTCTGGTCGCGATGGTCACAGTTCTCGGCCATCGAAGCCACACCGAGGCCGTACTGATGCAGTCTCGGGCAGGGGACCAATGGAACGAATACCAAGCCAAAAAGATTCGGATGGATAACCTTTCCGTCGACTTGGATTTGCTCGCCCTTCAGCCCAGCAACGATCCCGCTGCCGTTGCCGCTAAGTCCAAGGAATATCAGCAACATATAGACAAGTGGACAAAGGATCTGGCCGAGGAGCAGGAGAAGGCTCGCGACTTCGAACGAGAGGTCGCCAAAGCGGAGGCTAAGGCGTCTCACTACGATCTGGGAGAAGCACTTCTGCAGATCGCGGTTGTTCTATGCTCCATCACGCTCTTCACCCGAAACCGCGCGTATTTTCTGCTCGGTTTAACCCTTGGAGCAGCAGGAATCGTGGTTGCATTCTCCGCTCTCCTGGTCTCTTGAAACGATCCATCGCACTTGACAAAGCCATCGGGCCGAAAACCTTTCCTCCACTTCTTCCCGAGGTGCGGTCGGACTTTCCAACCTCGTTCCAGCAACCAAGTCCAGACTTAAACATAATCAATGGAATACTTTGCGCAATATTGCGGGGGAGGGGGGCATCGGTATCACATCGGCTCTAGTGTGAGCTGGAATTGAGCAGGCGAGCCAGGCCATAGGCTGCTGCAGCCGCAGCTCCTCCGATGGTGACCGTCTGAAGGGCGCTCCGAAGCCAGCCGGTGCCTACGAGTCTCCCCTTGAGAGCCCCGAAGATGGCCAGAGCCAGGAGGGTAATTACAACGGAGTAGGTGAAGGCTGTACCGATGTCGGGAATGAGGTGGGACTCAGCGATACCCGCGCCCGAGGGTGGATGGACGAAGAAGTAGGGGAGCAGGGGGATAAGGCCTCCAGCAATGTAGGAGCAGGCGATAGTGAGTGCGGAGCGATGCGCGCGGTTGGCCGCAGGCTCTTCGAGGCCGAGCTCGAAGCGCATCATGAAGTCCACCCATGCGGTAGGATTCGCTTTGAGCGCCTGCAGGACAGGCGTGGCACTGGCACGATCGACCTGATACTGCTCGAAGATCTCGTAGATCTCTTCCTCTTCATCGTGTGTGCGCTCGACGATCTCGCGTTCTTCGCGATTCTTCTCTGAAGCATAGTGTTCTGCATCGCCACGTGCGGCGAGGTAGCCGCCGAGGCCCATCGCGATAGAGCCAGCGGCAATCTCGGCAAGTCCAGCGAGGACGATGATGTGTGAGGAGGTGACGGCTCCCGAGAGCCCGGCCGCAAGCGCGAAGGGAACGGTGAGGCCGTCGGAGAGGCCAATGACGATGTCCCGAACGGTCTCGGTGGATTCGAAGTGGGCTTCGATGTGCGGCTCGGCGGAATGAATGGCTTCGTGCATGGCGGTAGTTTAGTGCAGGGGGTGTGGTCTGTCGGCGGAAGTAGTTATGAGAATAGAGTCTTTCGTGGAGAGGAAACGTCTGTAGTGGTACAGGTTGCTCCCAAGGGACGGCAGGCGGGAGGTTCGGGATGATCAGAGTTTCGGTACGGAGTTGGACGGTTCGGATTACGCTGGCTGCTGCGGTCACGGCGATGTCAGGAAGCGCCGCTCTCGCGCAGGATGGACAGGACAATTCTCGGCAAGGCGCGGCCTCGTTTGCGGGCGGCCAGATGGTGCGGGGCACGGTAACGGCGTCCGCAGCCGATCATCTGACGGTGAAGACGGATGCCGGTGAGATTTATCAGGTTTCCCTCTCAGCAAATACTCGTGTGACAAAGGACCGGCAACCCATCAAGGTATCGGATGTCAAAGTAGGGGATGGTGTCGGTGCGATGGGTGTATTGGACCCCGCAACGAAGACGGTTCATGCAGTATTTGTCGGAGTGGTGGATGCCGAGCAGGTGAAGAAAGCCCGTGAGAATATGGGCAAGACCTATATCACCGGGAAGGTAACCGCGATTGATTTGGATGGGCTGAAATTGACGATCGAGAGGCCGGACGGCGTGAGTCAGGTAATTGCCGTGGATGAACAGACCTCCTTCAAACGTGGCGGACGTGGCATGGCGGCGATGGCGAGCGGTGGCGGCGTGATGGATGTGCCGGGCGGTCAGGCGCGCGGGAACGGAGCGGGAGCTGGTGGAACTGGAAATCCAGCAAGCGGCGAGAGCATTACGTTTGCGGATGTAAAGGTGGGGGACTCGATTGCGGGGCGGGGCGGTTTGAAGAGTGGTGTGTTTGTACCGACGGAACTGGGAGTGATGAATCCTGGAGGGATGGGGCAGAGACGGCGCAGGGCAGACGGAGCCTCGGCGGGTGCTGCGGGATCTACTGCGCCGGCTGGGTCGGCACCTGCGGCGGCAGCAACAACACCAGCTGCGACGCCTCCAACAACGCCGCGGTAGTTCCGAATTTACTGTTTTTTTGGGAATCTTTGAGGTTCGTTTTCCTTTTCCTATCCTCTGAACCTGGTGAGGCTGTGTGCAGCGATTGATTCAAGCAACGACGTTGAGTTTTTTCCTGGGGGTGACTTCCTGGGGCCAGACTGCACCAGCGGTTCCCACACCAGCGCAACAGGCTCCGAAACCGGTAGTACAGGCTACCCCATCGGCTTCGACTGATCCGAGTGGCGGAACGATCTCGGGAACGGTAAAGGCTGGGCCGGTGCCGCTGCCGGGCGTGAGCGTCACAGCAACCAATACGCTGACGGGCAAGAAATATGCGACGACGACCGATGTAAACGGCTCGTTTGTGATGGCGATTCCGCGCAATGGGCGGTATGTGGTGAAGGCAGAGCTGGCGGCGTTTGCTACAGGGACGCAGGAGGTTCTGATTAATGCGGCTGGACAGAATGGTGGCAAGCCGGCACAGGTGGCGGAATTCGTCATGCAGTTGGCTTCGCGAGTGCAAGAGCAGGAAGCTCGTCAAACAGCAGCAACGGCGGCGGGAGTTTCTCGCGGATTACAGTCGCTTAGCGTGACAGGCGACGGGCTGGATGCGACCGATGCCAGCGCAATCGGAGGCAGCAGCAATGCAGGTGCGCAGATGCCCACGCTGAACGGGTTGGGCGGAGATGCCGCAAGCGCAGATTCGGTGACCGTGAGCGGTGCCCAGGGACAAACCAATGGGCTGGCGAACTTCAGCGAAGACGATGTGCGGCAACGGATTCAGGACGCGATTCAGCAGGCACAGCGGCAGGGCGGCGCTACTGGCGATATGGCGAACGCGGTGGCCGGAATGCTGGGCAACATGATGGGAGGCCAGGGCTTTGGCGGCCCGGGCGGATTTGGTGGCGGCGGTGGCGGCGGAGCGCGTGGTGGTCGTGGCGGAGGGGGTGGTGGCGGCGGTGGCTTCCGTGGGTTCAATCCGACGCAGCCGCACGGGGCAGTGTTTTATCAGGGAGGAAACGGAGCGTTGAATGCAGCGCCTTTTTCTGTAGCCGCCGCTCTCGGGGAGCCAGGCGCGCAGGTGGTGAAACCATCGTCCATGTCGAACCGTTTTGGCATCAGTTTTACTGGATCACCTTCGATTCCCGGATTGGTGAAGGCCAGCACGAAGCAGTTCATCTTCTTCAATGTGACGGGACAGCGGAATATCAATCCCCAGATCTTCAATGGAACGGTGCCAACGCTTGCGGAGCGGAGCGGAGACTTCTCGGGGCTGGCGCAGACGCTGTATGACCCCGCGACGGGATTGCCGATCCCCGGTAATAACCTGAAGAACGGTCAGACTCCAATGTCGCCGCAGGCGCTGGCGTTGTTGAGCTACTACCCTGCACCAAATATCCCGAATGCCGGGCCGCTGAATAACTACCAGACTGTGACGAACGCGGGGCAGAATGCGACGACCGCAGCATTGCGATATGTGCGGAACTTCGGCCAGAGCACTGGCTTTGGCAGAGGGGGCGGACGACAGGCCGCTAATGCGCCTAAGACGCTGCGGCAGAACATCAACTTCAATGGGAGCTACTCTCACACAGCGAGTGACATCAGGAACATCTTCTTGCCGTTGGGCGGTTCGACATCCAGCGAGGGATATGGTGTGACCGCAGGCTACACGGTGGGCTATGGGCGCATCACCAATAATGCCTCGATCAATTGGAACCGCTCGCATGTGACGACGCAAAACTACTTCACAAACGGTCCGAATAATCCGGCAGTGGAAGCGGGTGTCCTCGTGGGGGACTCAACAATCCAGACAAACCCGTTTTACTACGGCGTGCCTTCGTTGTCCTTCGGTGGTGCGACCGCCTTTACCGGCCTGAGCAACGGGCAACCGAACAATGCAATCAATCAGACGATTTCGTTCAGCGATTTTGTGAGCTATAGCCACAAAAAGCACAATATGCGTTACGGACTGGACATTCGGCGCGTACACGCGGATTCGATCGGCGGTACGCCGTCCAATCTCCTGGGCGCGACCCCTAGCACACCTCTCGGGGCGTTCAGTTTCACGGGATATGCCACGCAGAATCCCGCAGCCGATTGCGTTTCCTCGAGCACGGCGACCTGTCCGGTACTGCCGCCGAGCGGGTCGGGATTTGCAGACTTTCTTCTTGGATTACCTCAGCAAGCAGCGGTGCAGGCGGGCCTGAACAAGACGTATCTGCGGGCCAATGTCTTTGACTGGTATGCGCAGGATGACTGGCGAGCAAAGGCAAATCTGACGCTGAACTTTGGATTGCGATACGAGTACTTTTCACCGTATGTCGAGAAATATGACCGGCTGGTAAACCTCGACCACAATGCGAACTTCACTGAAGTGGAGGCGGTCCAACCGGGACAGGTCAGGCTTTCCGCGATCGCTGGTCAATCCCGATCGCAGCATGTATTCGCCGCGATTAGGGTTTGCGTACCGACCGAAGTCAAAGTTCTTCAAGGAGACGGTGATCCGAGGCGGCTACGGGATCAACTACAATACGGGGCAGTATGCGACGATCGCGCGGCAGTTGGCCAACCAGCAACCCTTTGCCGTAACGCAGACGAACCTCGCGGGGCAACAGGGGTGCGGAACTTTCGAGCAGTTTACGCTCGGCGGGCGCGTTCAACTGCTCCAACGCCGCGGTGCAGAGTAACTACAGCGCATTCCTGAACTATCGGCTTGGGGCATGTGCAGATATGGGACCTTGATATTCAGCGAACTCTGCCCATGGGAATCGTCGCCAACATTGGCTACGACGGCTCAAAAGGCGGAGCCCTGGACCTGGTGGAAGCGCCAAACCGGACAGCCACGGGCGTCTTGAACCCGGGGGCGCAGCCCTTCGCCTATGAGAACTCCGTCGGATACTCGCGTTTTGAGGCGCTGCGCGTGAACGTGCGGAAGCGAATGCAGAAGGGGATATCGCTGCAGGGAACCTATCAGTATGGGCATTCAATCGACAATTCATCTTCGATTGGCGGGGCAGCGCAGACCGTGGCGCAGAACCCTAACGACCTGGCCGCGGAGGAGGGCAACAGTTCGTTCGATGTTCGTCAAAAACTGACAGGCAACTGGGTGTTCGAGTTGCCGTTTGGACCCAATCGAGCTTTGTTATCAAAAGGCGGATTCTGGTCGAAGGCGCTGGATGGATTTTCGGTCTCGGGAGACTTCACGTTCGCAACCGGTACCTACTACACGCCGAACTATCAGTTGACGGTGCAGGAGACGGCGACAGGCTCGAGCAGTTCCTTGCGCCCGAACCGCAACTTCAACGTGCCTATCAGTGGTGCAAAACAGATTGGTAATTGGTTCAATACGGCGGCGTTCAGTGCTCCGCCCACCGGCCAATATGGAACGGCATCGCGAAATTCAATTGAAGGCCCAGGGACCAAGGTTGTAGACGTTTCATTGTCGCGGACGGTGCAGCTAGGGGAAACGCGGTCCTTCGAAGCGCGTGTGACGGCGGCAAATGCTCTGAATATTGTTCAGTTCTCTGGAATTAATACGATATTGAACTCGCCGACGTTTGGACAAGTGTCGGGAGCAGCGCCCATGCGGACACTTACGGTGCTTGCACGATATCGATTTTGAAGACAGCGATTAGTTAGCGGGTTTCCATATGGAGAGAGTTTTGGCAATGAGGCATTGGCGCTGTTTCAGGAGATCGAAGAGCAGACGAGGCGAATGGCTCACTGCGTTTATGCGACGCTTCGTCGCGGCGATGACGATCGGTGCGATGGCGGGAACTCCTGCGTTCGCACAGCAACAACAAGAGAGCCCGGCTGGGACCTTTACGCTGAAGGTGCAGAGCGATATTGTGCTGACCAACGTGGTAGTGCGGGACAAGAAGACCGGTGAGGTCCTGAAGGGACTGAAGGCCGGCGACTTTACGATTCTGGAGAATGGCAAGCCGCAGAAGATCGCTACGTTCGACTATCAGAACGTGAACGAAGCGGCAGTGCTACAGGAGAAGTCAACGGTCTCCGGAAAGGCTTCGATCGCCGATCTGCTGAACAACAATTTTGCTGCGAGTCCGGGGCAGTTGAAGGATCATCGGCTGATCGTAATGTTCTTCGACTTGAGCAGCATGCAGCCGGAGGATATTGATCGAGCGGTAGAGTCGGCCCAGGACTATGTGAATAAGAAGATGCAGCCGGCGGACCTGGTTGCGTTGGTGAGTATGGCTACGGGCCTGAGCATGGACCAGGACTTCACCTCCGACAAGGACGCATTGCTGAAGGGTTTGGGCAAATACAACGGGACCGAAGGAACAGGATTTGCGAATGGCAATGAAGGCGGCAGTTCGAGTGGAACCGCGGACGACGCTTCGAGCTTCACAGCCGATGACAGCGAGTACAACGCGCTGAATACGGACCGGGAACTGTATGCGATTCGAACGATCGCCAAAAGCCTTGAACGCGTGGACCAGCGAAAAAGCCTCTTGTACTTCAGCGGTGGACTTACGCGACAAGGCATTGAAAATCAGGCGAGCATGCGGGCGGCAACGAATGAAGCGGTGAAGGCCAATATGGCCATCTATAGCGTCGATTCGCGTGGGCTAGAGGCGATGCCGCCCGTGGGCAATGCTTCGACGGGAAGTCTCCGTGGAACTAGTGCCTATAACGGTGGGGCGATGCAGAGCAATCTGAACGCGAACTTTGGCTCGCAGGAGACACTCGCTACTCTTTCTTCGGATACCGGCGGCAAGGCGTTCTTTGACTCGAATGATTTCGCTCCCGCTTTTCAGCAGATCCAGCACGACACGGAGGCTTATTACATTCTCGGATTCCACTCCACCGATACGAGGCGGGATGGAAGCTATCGGCATTTGACCGTGAAGCTGAACCGAAACGATGCAAAGATTGAGTACCGCCCGGGATACTATGCACCAGCTGATTTTCAACACCAGAAGACCGAGGACAGAGAACAAGCGCTGATGCAGGAGATGCAAAGCGACTTACCCGCAACCGATGTAGCGGTCTATCTGCAGGCGCTCTATTTTCGAATGGAGGACAACAAGTTCTTCATTCCGATCTCGCTGATTGTGCCGGGGTCGCAAATTCACAGCGTGAAGAACGGCGACCGCGACAAGGCGAACATCGACATCATGGGGCAGGTGAAGAACGCACAAGGGATCATCGTCGGAAACGTTCGCGACAACGTGAAGCTGGCGCTGGATGCGGCACAACAAGTGCAGCGGAAGAATATTCAGTACTCGACGGGATTCACCCTGGCTCCGGGCAAATACCACCTGAAGTTTGTGGTGCGCGAGAACCAGACGGGCGCGATGGGCAGCTTCGAGACCGATCTGCAGGTCCCGGATTTGAAGAAGGTTCCGTTGAAGTTGAGTTCGATCGTACTGGCAAGCCAGAGAGTTCCGAGTTCGGGCAAGAAAACCACCGACCCTCTGGTGCGGGATGGAGTTGAGTGGATTCCAAATGTCGCGCATGTCTTCCGGCAGGACCAGCATCTCTATTTTCTGTACGAGGTCTATGATCCGGCCAGGCAGAAGGGCGAGGCGGAGCCCACCAGCTCCCCTGGACTTACGCGGCGTGAGGGTGGTCCTGTACGCGTGCTTACCAGCATTGAGTTTCTGAGCGGTGGCGTCAAGGTCTACGAGACACCACTGGTGGAGGCCAAGGCAATCAATATTCCCGAGCGCGGGGCGGTAGCGTTCCAGTTCGATGTTCCGTTGACACAGTTGAAACCAGGAACCTATATATGCCAGGTAAATGTGATCGACGATGCAGGCGGGAGTTACAGCTTTCCGCGGATGGCGATGATGGTGCAACCCGGAACTGTGCCGGCGGTTGCTCCGGCGGCTGGATCCCCTGCAACTGTGGCAGTTCCAACCCCGTAGCAACCAGGCTATTGACAGTGGTATCTACGAAGAGGATCATTTTGCTCATCGTGTGAGGTTCCGCCATGAGTCCTCATTTTCGTTTCGCCTTTTGTTCCCTCTTCATCTTCGGCCTGTTGAGTCTTGCGTCCCCATCGCCTGCTGAAAATACAGGCGCGCAGCAGAATCCCGCTGCGGCCGACAACATGCGCGAGCTGCGCCATCAGGATCCTCAATGGCAGGCGGTCAAACTCCACCTTCCAGACCCCGCAACCGCGACGGCGCAGCAGCTTGAAATGGTCGGCGACGTGCTTCGCGCGCGACGTTTCCCTGAGGATGCGATTGACTACTACAACTACGCGCTGCAACACGGCGGCGACGAGGCGACGCTGATGAACAAACTTGGTGTAACCCAGCTCGATCTTCACCATACAGCAGCGGCGCGAGCTTACTTTTCGCGAGTCGTCAAATTGAAGAAAAAGGACTCGGTGGCGTGGAACAATCTTGGAGCAGTGGAGTACATCGACAGCCGGTTTGGCATAGCGATCTCCGACTACAAGAATGCGATCAAGCTGAACAAAAATTCGGCAATCTATCGCTCGAACTTGGCGACAGCACTCTTTGAAGAGAAGGACTACAAACACGCACGGGAGCAATTCAAGTTAGCGATCAAGCTCGATCCGGATGTGGCGCACCATGATGGAGTTGGCGGCCTTACCGCACATATGGTATCGCCCGAAGACCATGCCCGGTATTGTTTTGAAATGGCGCGAATGTATTCGGAGCTTGGAGACGAGGTGAACATGTTCCACTACCTCGCGATGGCGAGCGAAGCAGGCTTCGATGTAATGAGCGCTATGCATGACGGGGATATGTCGAAGTATCGTAAAGATCCGCGAGTCATTGTCCTCGTGGAAAACGCAAAGGCGTTACGCAGCGGCGGCACGGTTAAGAGTGCCCGAAGTGAGATGCCTCCATTGCCCCCGGTACAGCAGCACTGATTATTTATAAGGGCAGTGACGACAGTTTGAGTTGCAGCAGTAACCGCGCTTGAGGTGGTAGGCCGCGGTGAAGACGAGATAAGCGCCTTCGTAGTAGAAGTCCTCGGGTCGAAGCTCTCGGGGACTGGGGTCTGCAGACTCCTCAGGTGGATTCGGATTTTGGTCGGCTTGGCTCGGCATGGCTAGAACAATCTTAGGCGGGTGCCTGTAGGCTCGATGCTGGCTAGAGGCGGAAGGTTCATTGCGAGTTCAGCGAGTGACGTGGACTCCGGCTCGATTTCCGTGTGCAGATTGCCGTTGCTATAGAGCACTTGCTTTCCGGGAACGGCCGAAACGCGGTCGCCAGCGATGACGATTCCAACGAGGTTGATGGGGTCGGCCGCAGCCACGGAGATGATGGCGGAGCAGTCGCGGTTGCGAGACGCGCGGAGGGATTCAACAGCTTCGGGGAGTGCGTATTGCTCGCCGCTAAAACCTGAAACGAAGCGGCCACCTCGAATCTCGCCTCGCGCCTCGAGTCGCCGAAGAATGTTCAGGAGGTCGCGCCATTTGGGGGCGTTGGATTCGCGGATAAGCAGGTCGCGGAAGAGGACTCCGTAGCGGGAGAGGAGTTGGCGGGCGAAGGATTCCAGGGCGGCGTCGGTGCGGCGGGCCTTTTCAATGGTGGTTGGAGCGGTGTGAAGTTCTTCAGGAAGCAGGGACCAACGACCTGCGGTGGTGCGAACAGGGCGACGGGTGCGGGATTCTGCAGTGATGGGTTTACGGTGAGGGTCCATGCAGGCGCGAAGTTGGTCGAAACCATCGGCAGAAGCCACGCCCGCGGTGGCGAGTTCCCAGAGCGCGTGCTGTGTCTCTTGGCGTGTTAGTTCGGCGATGCGTTGAAGGTCGTTGGCGAAGCAGGCCCCCCGTTGCCGGAGGATAGCCCGGAGTTGGAGTGCATGGGAGCTTAGAGTTGCGGCTAGCTTTTCTTCGTCGACGGATTGCTGGGCCAAGGCATGTGGGAGCCAGTCGGCGGTCTCGCGGACGTAGAAGGTGATCGGTGCAGCGTTGGTGGGGATGACTCGGCGGGGGCGGGCGGTTTCGTCGGCGGATGACCAGGCTGGGTGCGGGGAGATACGGCCCCAACCCACGGCTCCGGAGAGGCAGAGGGCGTCGAGCCAGCGCGGGTCGTAATTGGCGACCCGCGCTGGCAGGAGCGCGCGCTCCCACTCGATCGCGGGAGCCTCGAAGCCTTCGAGTTGGCGGAGCGCTTCGAAGACGCCTTCTTCGCCGGAGAGTTGGGTTTGAGGCGCGAGGTGTTGCCACTGGAGCAGCCACCGCATATAGACCGCGGGAGTGACGGGCTCGATCTGTTTGCGGAGAGTGGCGACGGTTCGACGGTGAATTCGCTGGAGAATGCGGCGCTCGCACCACTCGATTTCGTGATCCGCGTTAGATTCAGGTGCCGGATACTCGAAAGCACCGCGCATAATGATGCCTTGCATTTCCATAGCTAGAAATGCCTGGAAGATACGCGTGGGGTCGAGTTGCAAGGTCCGGGCCAGGCTCTCGGCGGTTGTGGGGCCTAGTATTTGTAACCATCCTTGAACTATTTTCTGGGTCGCCGCTTCTTTTGTAAGTTCGTTTGCGCCATTTGCAGTAGCCTCGCTTTGTGGCAGATCCTCCAAAATCTGGATATCTTTCGCTTCCCTCAGAATGAGGTCCCTCTGAGAGTAGAGGGTTGCGATGTATGGGAGGCGTTCGGTGGCTACCCAGCAAGGACTGCCATTAACATCGAGGACTTTGGCTCGTCCCTTTTGAGTCAGGCGTTCATAGAAGATCGGCCAGTAACGGGCTTCTTCGCGGTCGATAATTTGCAGCGGGAGGGCGATGAGTGAGTGAAGGAGGTCGTGAAGCTCGTTTTCGTCTCGGAGGTCGGGCCAAATCTCTTTGCGAACAGCCACGATTGCGGCAGGGTCGATCTTGCCGGGCTCGTCGGGGAGGGTGTGCCCTAGTGAGGTGGCGCGCGCGCGACGGGCTTCGAGGCCCGCTTCGTCGAGGTAGGCGTACGGGTTGGCGTTGAGTAGTTCGTGAGCAAAGACGGACGGTGTCGGGGTGTCGATCGCTAGACAGCGGATAGTGCCATCTTTTATGCCGCGCAGCAGGTCCAGGAGGCCTTCGAGGTCCATGGCTTCTTGTAAGGTGTCCTGCATGACTTCGTTGACAAGCGGATGGTTGGGGATCTGGATGTCGCCGACGATGGTCTCGAAGCAGGCTGCAGCCTGAGGAAAGACGGAGGCCATGAGATCGTCGGAGCGGGTGCGCTGGATCTGTGGGGCGATGCGTTTACCTTTGGACATGCGCAGGAGCTGCAGGCTGCGGGAGGCGGCCCACCGCCAGCGGTTTTTGAAGATGGGCGAGGCTATTGAGGCCTGTTCGAGAAGTTCTTTGGCGGTGTGTTCCGTGAGGAAATGGAAGACGTCGGACAAAGGGAAACTGTGCTGTTCGGCGAGGGAGATGTTGATGCCGTTGTCTGTAGCGGCAGCTTGCAACTCGAAGTTAAAGCCGCGACAAAAGCGTTTGCGCAGGGCGAGGCCGAAGGCTTTATTGACGCGGCCGCCGAAGGGGGCATGGAGGATGAGTTGCATGCCACCGCCGTCGTCGAAAAAACGCTCGGCAATGAGAGTGGTTTTCGAGGGGACGGCTCCGAGGACGGCCCGACCGGTGACGATGTAGGCGATCAGCTGCTTCGCACCGGATTCGCAGACACCGCATTCCTGCATAAGCCATGCGATGGTGGAATCGACTTCGGAGTCGGATTGGGAGATGTAGCCAGGGCTGACGTTCGGAGTACGGCCTGAGATCTGTTCACGGAGTTCGCCTACGCCGTCGGAGAGGACCGCGGTGCGTTGCGGAGCTTCCCCTTCCCAGAAGGGTAGCGTTGGTGGAGCGCCATGGGCGTCTTCGACGAGGACGCGACCAGTGGCTTCGACACGCTGGATGCGCCAGCTGGAGGTGCCGAGTAGAACCACGTCGCCAGGGCTGGAATCAACGGCGAAGTGCTCGTCAAGTGTGGCGATTTGGACGCCTTCGGGTTGGAGGATCACGTTATAGAGGGCGACGTCGGGGATCGCTCCGCCGTTTGAAATAGCGATACTGCGCGCACCGCGACGTGGATGGAGGATGCCATGGACACCGTCGCGGAGAAGGTAAGCCCCATAGCGGCCGCGGGAGGATTCGATGCCTTCGGTAAGGAGGGTGATGAGGTCGTTAAAGGCCTCACGCGTGAGGTTGCGGTAAGGGTAGGCCCGGCGGAGGGTGTTGAAGAGCGTATCTTCTTCCCATGGCTCGGCTCCGCAGGCAGCGACAATCTGCTGCATCAGGACATCGGTAGGTTGCGGAGGAATTTGTAACTGATCGAGTTCGCCGGCGCGCATCTTGCGGACCAGGGCGGCCAATTCGACGAGATCGTCGCGTGTGGTGGCGAAGAATCGGCCCTTGGGGATGGCTCCGCGCCAGTGACCTGCGCGACCGATGCGTTGCAATGCTACAGCGACGGCGCGGGTGGTGCTGATCTGACAGACGAGGTCGATGTCTCCGATGTCTATTCCAAGCTCCAGCGAGGCCGTTGCGATAAGTATCTTTATCTGTCCATTTTTCAATCGCTGCTCGGCGTCAAGGCGGAGAACGCGAGAGAGCGAGCCGTGATGAGCGGCTACGTTTTCGGGGCCGATACGGTTGGCTAGCTCGAAGGCAATCTTTTCGACGAGGCGACGAGTATTGACGAAGACGAGAGTGGAGCGGTGATTCTGTGCATGAACGGCAAGCTTGTCGAATATCTCGTTCCACATGCCGGTGTTGGTGACGGAGCTGAGCTCGTCCGATGGGACTTCGACGCCAATGTCGAGTTCGCGGCGCTGGCCGACTTGAATGATGGTAGCGGGCTTGCGGTCGGGACGGACTCCGGTGAGGAATTCTGCGATGAGTTCTATCGGACTTTGGGTGGCGGAGAGGCCGATGCGCTGCGGTGGCGCCGCGAGGCCAGTGAGGAATTGCCCGGGGCTGAGCCGGTTTTCGCCGGTGACGAGAGCGTCGAGACGTTCCAGTGAGAGTGCGAGATGGGAGCCGCGTTTGTCATCGGCTACAGCGTGGATCTCATCGATGATGACTGTGTGGACGCGGCGGAGGTGTTCCCTGCTCTTGCCGGCAGTGAGGAGGATGTAGAGGGATTCCGGTGTAGTGACGAGAATGTGGGGCGGGTTGCGGAGCATCGCGGCGCGCTCTTTCGGAAGAGTGTCTCCAGTGCGGACGCCAGTTCGAATTTGAGGGCAGAGATAGCCTCGCAGCATGGCCAGATGTTGGATCTCAGCAAGCGGGCCGTCGAGGTTTTTCTGGATATCGTTGGAAAGAGCTTTGAGCGGGCTGACGTAGACGACTTGCGTGCACGCGGCAAGTTGGCCGGAGAGCGAGGCACGGAGAAGCTGGTCGATGCAAACCAGAAATGCGGCGAGGGTTTTGCCGCTGCCAGTGGGGGCGGAGATTAGGGTGGCGTCGCCTGCGACGATGCTTGGCCAGCCGTGGGTTTGCGGTTCGGTGGGACTGCCGAATTTGTTGAGAAACCACTCGGCTGTGACGGGATGAGCCCATGCCAGGGAGGTGGGGATTTCGATGCTTTCCGCAGCCAGGGTCATGCCGTATTCTAACGCGGTTTTATTCGATCTTTGTTCGCCACGCTGTTGATTACATGTTGCCGACGCCAACGTCGGAGGCCGATGCAGCGTTGCTGGATTCGTCGAGGTATTGTTCGATGACTTTTTCGAGAGTGCCTTGGGCAATGAGGATAAAGTCGATGGCGTCACGACCGGCGCCGAACCCTCCGGGGTTGGGGGTGATGTAGTGGGCCATGGATTTGACCTCTTTGCGTGCGTTGGCGGTGGCGATGGCGAGCCCGCACTTCCGCATGACGGGGAGGTCGATGATGTCATCGCCAACATAGCAGAGCTCGCTGAGGGTGGCGCCTGTTTTGGCGAGGATGTCGTTGATGGCGTCCATCTTGTGCGACTGACCCTGATAGACGAACTCGAGTTTGAGGTCGTGGGCGCGGATCGCGACGGTACGGGAGTTGCGTTTGGTGATGATGCCGATGCGGAGACCGCCGAGACGACCGAGAGAGATACCAAGGCCATCGTGGGCGGCGAAGCCCTTAGCCTCGATGCCGTTGCCTTCAGCGTCGGGAATAACGAAGATCTGGCCGTCGGTGAGAACGCCGTCTACGTCGAAGATGAGAATCTTGATGTCTTTTGCGCGTGATTCGGCGGACGATTCGACGGGTAATTCTGCAGTCATTGGATGATGATACCTTGGCGGACCGGGAAAGAATCCGGCGGCCCGCCAGGATATCGAAACGTCTGAGTAGGCCTACCGCCAGTAGCCTTCAACCCAAACGTAGCCCTCGCCACGATGATCCCAGTGGCCTTGGACCCAGTGAGCGTGGGCGTGGGGTGGCTCAGCGTAGTATCCGGGGACCCACACATATCGATTGCCGTCCCAACGGTGATAACCGTCGTGCCAGGCCCACCCGGGATGCTCGTGGGGTGGGGGTGGGATGTGCTCGACGGGGCGTGGGGGCGGGCCGATGCGAACAACGACCTGAGCTTGGGCGATGCCTGCGACTAGAAAGAGAGCGCAGACGGCAGTGGGGAGGAATTTTCTCATCGTACAATCTCCTTGGTAAGGCTGACGATTATGACGGCGGTTTTGACCGCGAAGTTGTTGTGGAGATTGCGTTTTTCATCCTCTTTCGCAACAGGTTATGGGCAACCCTTTGAGGCTCATCGCTTCAATGTATACGGGAATTCGAAGACGACACCGGCGATGGGGATTACGACATTAACCAAGTGAGCCTTCTTGTCGGTTTCAAAGTAAACGCGGCCCCTGGTCGCTTCATTTGGTGAGATCGAAGTTGCGGCGAGATGCTGCTGCGCCTCGACTTTGTCTGCAGCTTCCTCACGATCCGCCTTCTGCATTTCGGCGTTCTGGATTCCGGGAGCGTCTGCAGCGCCTGATCCGGGTGCCTCAGGATTGTGACTGGCGAAATGTGCCGCTGGAAGTTTAGGCTGCGGCGCGATTTGGGGAGAAGATGTCGCAGGAATTCGTTGAGCTGGGGGGAGATTCAACTCGGCCGGAGGAACATAAAGGAGAACTTTTGGTTTGGGGCTCACTTCCTCGATGCGGAAGTCTTCGGGGCTGACACTGAGAGGCATGTCAGTGTTGTTGCTAATGCTGACGTCGGCACGGGTGTAAATCCCCTCCCGAGATATGGAGACCATGACCGTGATGCGTGGGGTGGCGAGGACCTTATAGTTGCGGCCATAGAGGGTCTTGTCGACGCATCCGGCATTCGGCTCGCACCGGAGGACATTGTCCGGGAGTATTGTCTTTGGAATACTGGCCGCAAAGCAGGAAGCCGCGGTGCCAACGATCACAGCGAGGAACTTCGAAGTGGATGTCATGGGTATCTCCCGCAATCACAGGTAACGTAACAGTTATTAGTGAGGTACAGAATTACCCGTTAGTTGTACGGTTTAAACGCAAAGGGTTGCAGCGTGCGCGTTGGCGTCGCATGCAACCCTTCGTAGATGGTCTGCGGTGACGGAGCTTCGCCGCGTTATGGTGAGCCGTATGACCGGGAGATGTTATTAGGCGGGCTGGATATTCGCAGCCTGCTTGCCCTTGGGGCCCGTGGTGATGTCAAAAGTAACCCGCTGACCTTCCTGGAGCGACTTGAATCCAGAAGCGTTGATAGCCGTGTAGTGCGCGAAGAGGTCCTCTCCACCATCCTCGGGGGTGATGAAGCCGAAGCCCTTTGCGTCGTTGAACCATTTGACTGTGCCTGTTGCCATTGTGTTTCCTGCTTTCCTGAGGGCGATATATTTCGTCCTGTGCTCTAAGGGTAGCAGGATGTGAGCGAATTTCAATCAATAACGTTACAAGTTTCTGATCATACGATGAAAACGGCGTACCGCAGGTTTGGGGACCACGCTTGTTACCCGGACGTCCGGCCGTTATATTTGCGGTTCGGTGCGATTAGCCTGGATTCTCGTCGTCGGTGGTTGAAAGTCGTTTCCCAAAGGAAGAAACATGACCCACAGATGTTTTCGCCTCTTTATTTGGATATTTGCTTGCGCAGTCACAGTCTCTGCTCAACAGAGTGAATCAGGCGCGGGCCGGTGGAACGTGCAACGGGCGAATGACTGGTATGCGAAGCAGCCGTGGCTGGTGGGCGCGAATTTTATTCCTTCGGATGCAATCAACGAGCTGGAGATGTTCCAGGCAGAGACCTTCAATCCGAAGCTCATCGATAAGGAACTCGGGTTGGGTGAGAGCATCGGGATGAACACGATGCGGGTGTTCCTGCAGGATCAATTGTGGAAACAGGACCCGAAAGGATTCACAGGGCGGCTCAATACATTTCTCTCAATTGCGGAAAAGCACCACATACGGCCGCTATTGGTGCTGTTTGACTCGTGCTGGGAGACGAATCCGCACCTTGGACCGCAGCATCCGCCGATTCCAGGCGTACACAACTCAGGCTGGGTGCAGAGCCCTGGGAAAGAACGGCTGATTGACAAACGAGTCGAGCCGGAGCTTGAAGCTTACGTGAAGGGTGTGGTGGGAGCCTTTGCAAACGATGATCGCGTGCTGGGCTGGGATGTTTGGAACGAGCCGGACAATCGCGGAGGCGACAATGCAGAGGAGGAAGCAGCCAAAGTAGCGCGCGTTGAGGAGCTTCTACCAAAGGTTTTCGCATGGGCGCGGTCGGTTCAGCCGGTGCAGCCGCTGACAAGTGGAGTATGGAAGGGCAACTGGAGCGAGCCGGCGAGGGAAAGCACGACAACGAAGATCCAATTGGCGGAGTCGGACGTGATCACATTTCACAACTATGGGTGGCCGGAGGAGTTTGAGGCGAGGATTCTGGAGCTGAAACCATTGGGGAGGCCGGTGATCTGCACGGAATATATGGCCCGAGGGAATGGGAGCACCTTCGATGGAAGCCTGCCGATTGCGAAGAAATATAACGTTGGGGCAATCAACTGGGGGCTGGTGGCGGGCAAGACACAGACATACCTGCCATGGGACTCCTGGCAGCGGCCGTATGTGCTGATGCAACCGACGATCTGGTTTCATGAGGTGTTTCGGCAGGATGACACGCCGTACCGGCAGCGAGAGGTGGATTTGATTCGGCAGCTGACCGGAAGAGGAATTGAAGCGCGAAAAGAAGGCGGCGCTGACGGGCTTCCGATGCGATGATGGATGGAAGATTTGCGACGCAAATAGAATCTGAGTTCTGAGACGCGAGATGTAGGCCCTTGTGTAAATCTTAGGAGACAGATCGGTGAGGTAGACATGCTGCTTAGTCTGAATTCGCGTTTTGTTGGAAATGTTTACATCATCCAGTGCACTGGGCGAGTGATTCTGGGTGAAGAAGTAAAGGCGCTCGAGGCGGCACTGGAGCAGGGGTGCAGAGAATTCAGCCGATTTGTGCTTAACCTGACGGAGGTCAACCGGCTGGACAGCATTGCGTTGGGACTGCTCGTGCGCTATGCCGAGCGGACGAGCCGCGCGGGAGGAGGCGTAAGACTAGCGGGCTCGCCGCCCTTTGTGGTGAATGTGTTGAATATGACGAAGCTTTCAGGGATGCTGCTGAGCTATCCCACCGAGGAAGAGGCGATTCTTTCGTTTTTGAGGCAAAAGACGGCGAAAGGGCCGAGCGAAAAGACTGGGCCACCGGTTCTGGTGGTGGATGACTCGGCAAATCTATGTGTTTTTGTGAGGACGGTGCTTGGGCAGCATGGGTTCGATGTGAAGTCGACATGCTCGTTTCGGGATGCCAAGATTTTGCTTGGGGTGGAGGGGGTGGACTTCATCGTAGTGGGGCCAGGGACGCCGCAGCTGTCGGCGGAGACGATTGTGCAGTCGCTTTCGGCGCTGGCTCCCGAGGCTAAGGTAATGCGACTACCTGCGGACTTCAAGATTCAGGATGCGCGAGAAGCTACGGATGCACTGCTGCAGATGTTTGGCGTGAAAGGGGAGTTGGGGACCTAATGAAGCGGCGTGAGCTTTTGAAGTCGTGCCTGGCTGCCGGGGTGGGGGTTTCGGTGGGGCCGGTAGCGATTGCGGCGGGGAGTGCGGTTCCGGGGATTGGAGAGGATAGGGCTTCGTGGGTGGTGATGCTGGACCGGGTTGCGAAGCCCGTGCTGGGGGCGCTAAGTGAGCGACAGCTGAAGGCTGCGATGCCAGTGGAGGCGTTTGCGGGTCGGGAGCAGGATAGGCGGAAGTGTACTTATCTGGAGGCGGCGGGGAGGACTCTGGCTGGGATTGCTCCGTGGCTGGAGCATGGGCCGCAGAGTGGCGCAGAGGGAGAATTGCGGGAACGGTATTGCGAGATGGCTCTTCGAGCGATTGCGGCGGGGGTAGATAAGGGATCGCCGGATTATCTGGACTTTGGCGGAGATCGGCAGACGATTGTGGATGCGGCATTCCTGGCGCTCGCGGTGGTGCGGGCTCCGCGGGAGCTGCGCGACAAGCTACCGGTCGAAGTGAGGAAGCAACTTGCAGATGGGTTGCGAGCTACACGCGGGTTATTGGCGGGGTTCAACAACTGGCTGCTGTTTGCCGCGATGATTGAGGCTTGCCTGTTTGCGCTTGGAGAAGACTGGGACCGGATGCGCGTGGATTATGCGCTGCGAGAGCACCAGAGCTGGTATTTGGGAGATGGGACTTATGGCGATGGGCCGCACTTTCATTGGGACTACTACAACTCGTTTGTGATTCAGCCATTTCTGCTGAACTTGATGGATGTAGTGGGTGGGCAGGAGCCCGGGTGGGCGGCGATGAAGGAGGGTATCGTCGCCCGGGCGAGAAGATATGCGGCGGTGCAGGAAAGGATGATTGCGCCCGATGGGACGTATCCCGTGGTGGGGCGATCGATTGCTTACCGGTGCGGGGCTTTTCAGCTGCTTGGGGAGATGGCTCTGCGCGAGACGCTCCCCGAGGGAGTTGCTCCGGCGCAGGTGCGGGGGGCGATGACGGCGGTGATGCGGCGGACGTTGACGCCTGCGGGAACGTTTGACGAGAAGGGATGGCTGAAGATCGGGCTCGCTGGACATCAGCCTTCGCTCGGAGAGCCTTATATTTCGACTGGGAGTTTGTATCTGTGCACGGCGGCGTTTTTGCCTCTGGGATTGCCGGCGGAGAGTGCTTTCTGGAGCGGAGCGCCGGTGCCGTGGACTTCGGTCAAGGCCTGGCGCGGCGACGACGTAAAAGCAGATCACGCGGTGGACGGGTAAGGTACCCCTTCCCCGTCAAAAGTACGCAAAGTATTCGAAATAGATATTTTAGGTCTGGACTTCGGTATTGCGCTTTGACAGCAAACACCTCCATTGATCTCGATGGGGCCGTCGCGGGTTTGGGGATTGTGTCAAGTATACGGCCTGATTCCAGGCAGGATTCGGATTAGGCACGGTGTCCTTCCGAGGTATGCTTGGAGGGTTTCGCAGATCGACCCAGGAGTATCTCAGATGCGTTTCATGCGTGTGCTTGCAGTATCGCTGTTTGCCGTTGTGGGTCTTCCCTCATTTGGTCAGGGGACGGTGGCGACCGTGCCTCCGATGGGGTGGAATAGCTGGAATCACTTCGCAGGCCATGTGACCGACGCCGACGTGCGGTCGGCGGCTGACTCCCTGGTGAGCACGGGGATGCGCGACGCAGGCTACGTCTATGTGAACGTCGACGACACGTGGGAGGGCAAGCGGGATGCGCAGGGAGTTCTGCATACGAATGAAAAGTTTCCGAATATGAAGGCGTTGGGGGATTACATCCACTCAAAGGGGCTGAAGTTTGGGATTTACTCTTCGCCCGGAGCAAAAACCTGCGCAGGATTCGAGGGAAGCCTGGGGCATGAGGTGCAAGACGCAAAATTGTACGCAGAGTGGGGCGTGGATTATTTGAAGTACGACCTGTGCTCCTTCCAGGACAACATGCATCAGGTGGAGAAGGAGCATCCGAACGATCCAAGCGCAGCGAAGAACCTGATGATTGCCGCTTACAAGAAGATGGGAGACGC
The DNA here is from genome assembly GCA_963746625.1 of uncultured Acidobacteriaceae bacterium. Classification (GTDB taxonomy): domain Bacteria; phylum Acidobacteriota; class Terriglobia; order Terriglobales; family Acidobacteriaceae; genus Edaphobacter. The sequence continues at coordinate 27,774 of CAVVBT010000007.1, read as the reverse complement.
GCTGAAGGCCACGGGGCGGCCCATCGTTTACAGTCTTTGCCAGTATGGGGTCGACCAGCCGTGGAAGTGGGGACCTGGTGTGGGCGCGAATATGTGGCGGACGACCGACGATATCGACGACACGTACGGACGGATGATTGCGATCGGATTCAACCAGGCTGGCCTGTCGAAGTATGCGGGTCCGGGGCACTGGAACGATCCCGACATGCTGGAAATTGGCAACGGAAAGATGACGGAGGACGAGTACAAGACACACATGAGTTTGTGGGTCCTGTTGGCGGCTCCGCTGCTGGCGGGGAACGATTTAACGAAGATGTCGCCTGCGGACAAAGGGATTCTGATGAATAAGGAGGCCATCGCGATCGATCAGGATTCTCTTGGGCGGCAGGGGGATCGTTTGTATGAGAGCGGCGACCTGGATGTGTGGACGAAGCCTCTCAGCGGGGGGAGGGTGGCGGTTGGGCTGTTCAACCGGAGTTGGAGTGTGCGGGATGTGTCAGTTGATCTGGGCGAGATCGGGTTCAAAGCCGGAGCGGATGTGCGGGATGTATGGAACACAAAGGATCTGGGCCGGCGGACCGGAATTTTTACTTCGAGGATCCCGAAGCATGGGGTAACTTTGCTGGTGGTTGGTAAATAGTGCGGTGGAGAATTTACATCCCATCCATCGCCAACCATGCGAAGGGTGGGACACCCCAGCAGTTTTGGCACGCTTTACTCTGGGATTCTGAAGTCGTAGACGCGTCCTGCGGCTGCGCCTCCTGATCTCGCGCCGCCTGTGCCGCCGCCAGCCATGGTGGATGACTGGCCGGTGCCCATGAAAAAGGCGTACTCGCCGGGTTTCATTGGTGCGGCCAGCATGATTTTGTAGGTTCTGATTCCGGCGTGCTCCGCGGTGAAAGCTACTTTCTTGTCCTCCTTGACTCCGGATTTGCCTCCAGTGATGCCGCCGAAGCTGCCTATCTGAAACTCTCTTCGGTTGTCTTTCTTTTCGAGGATGAGGAGGACGAAGTCGGAGGAGCTGGCTCCGTCGGGGACGTAGATGTAGAAGACGGGTTGGCGTTCGTTGATGATGTTTTTCGATTGTGGCCCGTCGAGATAGGCGTCCCAGTGCTCGTTGCGAAGGCCGTAGGTGAACATACTGCCGGCCTTGCCTCCGACCTTTGCCTGACTGATTGCCTGTCCTTCGATGCGGGTGAAGGCATTGGCGTTCTTCCAATAGACGCCGACTTCGGGGGGCGGGAGGTTGGGGTCGTTCGAGATGGGTGTAGAGGCGACTACGACCGGCGCGGCGGGAGGGGCTGGATTGATCATCACCTTGATGACTTCATCGGAGACCTTGGCGACCTTGAGCTCCTTGAGGCCATCAACGCTGGTGTCGAACTGCAGCGTGCCTCCGGCAGCGGCGCTGCGGATCTTCGCAATGATGATGTCGTCCGAGAGGCCGAGGCTGGCCATGTCGATGACGTCTTTGTTGGTGATTCTTTTGCCGAGTGGCTGGCACCAGGTGGTTGAGGCAAGCAGAAGGAAGAGAGCCGCAAGCAGAGAGATGCGTCGTCTCATGGGAACCTCCAAACCAAGCTTCCGGTCGTTACCCGGGGTCCCTGTGTTGATGCTGCTCTACGCTAGAAATCTAGCACAAGGGGTGAAAAATATTCATTCTCGTTGATGCCAAGCGGCAGGAGGGAGGGGCGGATTTCAAGACACGCGATGAGGTTCCTGGCGAATCAGGAACAGGTTTAGCGGGCAATTTCGGGCGAGCAGTCGATTAGGCTCACGCAGGGCGTGGAGTTCTCCAGCATCGCTCTTTTGTCTCCGCATCAGATTATGAGGTGTCGAGGATCTAGTCGGGCTCTCACTGTTTAAGGAGTGGCGAAATGTCGCACGGGACTCTTCACGCCATCGCTCTGACCAGCCCCCTGAGTGGATTCGACGGTGTAGAAATAGGTCGTTTTTGGCTTCAAGCCTTCGACAAGCACGCGAAAAATCATATCGGGATGGCTGCGGTTCATTCGGTTGGGAGATTTCGCGGTCTGGCTAAGGTCTTCGGGATTCAGACCATAGTGCACCACTCCGTAGTGCTGGTCCGTGCCCCCAGGGTTGTTGGTTGTCCACCGGATGATGACCGAATTGGTGGAAGCGTTAGCCAATTCGAGCTCCGGCCCTTTCGTAATCCGGACGTGCGCGGCTGTCGGTTCAGGAGGGAGAATTTCCTTAGGAGCGTAAGGACCGGCCTGAGCGGCAGCGAATAAATTGGAAAGGAGCAAACTGCCAGCCACGGCCGCTAGTCTCACATGAAGTCTATTCATTTGCGGACCTCGAAAAAAGAATTACCCCGATTCAGATGGTCACGGAAAGATCAAAGAAGGCGCATAGGGGCAACCCATACGCCTTGATTGCAATTCGCCGTTAGTGCATTTGTTTCATGAGTTGTTGCATCTGGGCAGCGGAAATGATTGTGGAATTACCTTGAGTTGCAGCAGTACCGCCCATCATGCAAGAGCCGGTGTAGGTGTTGATGTCGGGGTAAGGTGTCGTGAAACCGTCGCTGAGCGTTTGCAGGAATGCGACGATCTGATTCTCCTCCGCATCCGTCAAGCCGAGATTACCGGTCGTCATGTCAAGATTTTGCGTGACCTCGGGCTCAGGCCAGCAGGTTACTCTTTCCACGGTTCCTGCGGGGCAGTTTCCAGACTCGACCGGCTGCCTATACAAGTCGCGGGTATTGTAGAAGTGTACGAGTTGCTTCAAGCTCTTGATGTAGCCATTGTGGAAGAACTCCTTCTGGAAGTAAGGGCCTGGGGCCTCTGTCGTGGGACATGATGGCGGTGTAAGCCCAACATCGCGTGCCGTAGACACCTGCATTTGCCCGTCAACAGTTGACGCATATTGTCTCCATGACGAGTTCGGATTGGGAGCAGCGCCGAAGCCGCTTCTTAGGAAAGTTCCTAATCCGAAATCGGTGTAGGTAAAGCCTCCCGGATTGACTGTAAATCCGAAGGCATCCGGCGTTGTCTCATAATAGAAAGCAACCCTGGGATTCTTGGGCAGGCCCTCATTGGCAGAGCCGAAGCAGGTAAACACAGGCGTTACGTCCGCTGTTGCGCCGGTGTCTTTGCCGCCCGGATTGGTCCCGCCGTGTTTCACACTCGGTGCAGGAGCGGTTGACCTGCCGTCCAGATGGCACGAGTTGCAATTCCCTCTACCGTTAAACAGGGCGTACCCGGCCGCCTCGTCAGACGTCATCGTGTAGTTGCCCGCCAGGAAGGCGTCGAACTTCGAGGTGAAAGGGCTGACAGCGAGGCTGTGCTCAAATGCATTAAGGGACTGCGCCCAGTGATCGTAATCCGAATTTGAGCGGGTGCGATCCGCCGGACTTAAAGCAACGGGTGTAGTGCTTCCGCCCAATGAGGTAGCTCCAATGGGCGTAGCACAGATCTGCGCGACATCCGAAGGCCAGGCAATGTCGAACGAGCCGGAGCCCCATATCTGTTCAAAGAGAGGCCTGTACGGGGCAAGCGAAAGCTTATACGTGATGCAGGCCGTATCGGGGTTTCCCATCTCGCCAGGATCGACAGGAGGAAACTGAGACTGTTCGGCGCTGGGATTCCTGATCAAATATCCGGTTGCGCGCGAGTCCCAGAAATTCCCACCAAAGAAAAGGCCCTGCACTGCGTCGTATTGCAGAGTAGGAAAGTAGCTTGCATAGGTGTATCTCTGCGCTGTGCGCTTGTTCGCCCGGAAGTGAACCGATCCGGGGTACGCGATCATCGTCAAATTGACTGACGGAATCGGCCCGCTGTAGCCGGCGTACGGCATGTGGCAGGATGCACAAGCCTGATCATTGAAGGGTGATATTGTCTTGTCGAAGTTCATAAGCTTGCCAAGTATCTCGACACCGGCCTGTCCGTTGTCCTGAAGTATTGGCGGGTTGCCTACCGGAGTCAGAGGGGGTAAGGCTTGCCACTGCCCGATCGCTTCAGTTTCGATACCATCTACTTCCCGCAGAACCCTGGCAATCTCGCTACTCAAATCAGATGGGAGAATGCCGGGCGGGTACGGGTTGTAGATCGTTGTGGGGGGCTGACTTTGTGCGTGGACGATGTGGGTTGTGATAACCATGGCGAGCGCAGCGGTCACGCTGACGCCGGCCATTATCGCCAAATGTGACTGTTTCATCGGAGACCTCCCGCGCGTTTGCGGCGTTGCAGGGGAGAGGCGCGCTCAGCGAACAAAGACGAGAGCACGCGAACGCGCACATCAGCCTTGTAGATCGAACCGAACCGCGTTGTTGAGTCGAACGTAATAGAGCTACTGGCCGATAAGACAACGGGGAGATCGACCAATAGAAAACGGCTATAAACCTTGAATGGAGGCCGCTTGCAACTACACGCGAAGATGATGGGTCAAATGGAGTTTCGATGTCAAGAGCAACTCGCAGTTCTCTTTCACAATGTCGCAAGAGGTTTCAATGTTGCAATGAAAGTCCGCTACCCGACATTAGTTGCGGCGATGGATGCGGCGGACAAGGCCATGCTTTCTGTCGCCAAGAGAAGCCCACCAAAATCGCAAATGCGTGGTGAGTGGGCTCCCGTGGGTTCGATCAGGCGATGCGTCAGGGTTTGATGATGTCGGGGAACTTGAATACCGTGTCGCCGACGGGGAGAACGACGTTGACAGGTTGACGTGTTGCGGCAGGGTCGCGCTCGAAGTAGACGCGGCCATGGACTGCCTGGTTGGGCGGGATGGTGATGGCCTTCAGATGCGGGGTCGTTGCTGCGAGTTCGGCCGCTTCCCGTGCCGCTCGTTGTTTGGCCGCTTCGAGTTCGTTGATCTCTGAATCTGGATTAGCAAGGGGCGCGGGGATCGCTGTTGGGAGGCTCTCGAGTTGGGAGGGTGGGACGTAGGGGAAGACTCTGGATTTGGAATTGAGGGCTTCGATGCGGAAGTCTTCGGGGGATAGGGTGGCAGGGGAGCCGGTGAGGTTGGTGATGCTGACGTCGGCGCGTGTGTAGCGGCCCTCGTTGGAGAGGAAGACCATGACGGCGAACCGGTCGGTGCTGAGTATCTTGTAGTCGTGGCCAAAGATAGTGTGGTGGATACAGCCGGCGTTGGGCTGGCAGACGACTACGTTGTAGGACGGGGTGCTGCGGGGCAGATCGGCGGCGAGCGAGAGGGTCGTAGTGGTGACGATTGAGGCAAATACTGCTGTGCGGAGAGGAGTCATTTTGGGCCTCGCCTTCTTATAGGAATGAGAGTAGGTGCGGGTATCTCATAAGCCAATGACTCGGAAGTGTTAGGCAGGCCCCTCCCCCCGTCAAAAAGTGTGCAAAGTATTCGAAAGATGTGGGTTGAGTCCGGACTTAGCGTTTGGAGGGCCCAGGTTTGGGAGTGGGATTGCTGTGGCGTGGTCTCCGGATTGCAGGTTTGTCAAATGAGGGGAGTTTTATCGGGGTCGACCGCTGAAAGCAAAAAGCACGTGTGCGCATCTTTGTTTGGGTCGTTACCTCATATAAATTGGGTCCTGCATCTGTGATTGGGCCGTCCACCTGATCCGCCTCGAGCTTTCCTGCCTCCGACGGCGTTACGGTGTTTACTGACAATGGGTGAGGTCAATGACCACGACAAAGCCGAACGAAAGGCGTTTCCAACTCACCTCCACCGAGGCGTTGGGCCATGTGGAGATATTCCTTTACGCGGCATTGGGTTTGATTCTGTCGTTGACGGCCTTGTTTGCACTCTACTCGGCTTGCCAGGCGCTCTGGCATGGCCTCTCGGCAGAGGTATCCGCAAAGACTGTGGTGGAGGTGATCGATCGACTTCTCGTGGTGTTTATGCTGGCGGAGATACTACATACGGTGCGCATCTCAATCCGATCGCATACGTTGGTGACGGAGCCTTTTCTGGTTGTTGGTCTGATCGCTACGATTCGACGCATACTCGTCATTACCCTGAACGCGGCGAATCTGACCAGCGCCGCGAACTGGCCCAATGACGGGCAGGCAAAGCTGCGGGCATCGATGGTCGAACTCGCGCTTCTGGGCGCAACGGTCATGGTGCTGGTGGTGTCGATTTACATCCTGCGAAAGAGCAAGTCTCCGTACGAAGAGGAGGAGACCGAGAGAGCTGAGGGCAAGAGGAGCGAAAAGGCCGACTAGGCGGCGAAGATGGGCGGCCAAAGTTTCAGACATGACCCACCGTTCGGGAATTCTCCTCCGGTTTTAGTTTTGCGGGTTGGATGAGGTCTGGGACTTCTCATCGTGATGGCCGTGGTGGAAGATTTTGCCGATGCCGCGACCAGTGCCCTTGGCGATTTTTCCTGTGCCCTTAGCGGCACCGACGCCAATGTCCTTTCCCGCATTGCCTGCGCCTTTGCCAACGTTTTCCGCGGCCCCGGCTGGGTGGAGGGTGACGAGATCACCGGCGCCTTTGCCGACACCTTCGGCCGCCGCACCTGCTCCCTTTCCAGTGCCCTTGCCGATGTCGCCGGCTCCGCTGCCGACGTCACCGCCAGGGCTGCGGGATTGGGTCTGGACTTGAGTTTGGGCGGGATTCCGGGATGAGACGGATGGGTTCTGTGCGCGAACGTTTTGGGTGTTGATGGCTAAGGCCAGGGTGAAGAATGAGAGAAATATTGTGGGGAATGCGCGACGCACGGATGGCCCTCCCTGCTGTCATTTAGATGCGATGGCGAGGGATTGGTAGCGTGTTGCGCCAGGTGGTTATCAATGCGTTTGCCCCGAAGAGATTAGGATGGGTAGCGTTCCCTGGGAGTCGGAGGAGGAGGGTTATGAGCTTGTGCCTTCAGAGATTGCTGGCGGTGGTTGTGGTTCTTGGGTGCTGCTCGGCGCTGGGCGCGGAGGCCGGGAACAAGGTAACGGTCTCGGGTTGGGTAATTGATTCGGCTTGTGCGTACACGAAGGGTCTCGACAAGCCGATTGGAGTTGCATGCGCCAAGGCATGCGCGAAAAATGGATCGCCGCTGGTGATCCTGCGCGATGATGGCACGATCTTTCTGCCGATCGACAGCAAGACGCCTTCTTCGTCACAGAACTCGAGGCTGATGCCGTTCGCAGGAGAGCGCGTCACGGTCACCGGCACAGATTACGTGCGCAATGGTTCGCATGGACTTGTGATCGAGCAGATTACTCCGGGGAGTGCGCGGCCCGCAGGTCAATAGTTTCGCGTCAAGGTCTGGAGGAAGCGGTTCGCTTCGCGCTCACATCTCAGAATCGAGATACGGGGCACCCACTCAGATCGCTGGACTCAGCGGGTGAGGCGGCGGCGGACGGTGGCCAGGAGTCCTGCGCATCCTGTGCCGAACAGGAAGAGTGTGGAGGGTTCCGGGGTCGAAGCAACGGAGTCAGAAGTTGTCGTGGAGGAGCTGTCCTCGATGTCCATGGTGAAGTAGTCGGGGCCGCTTTTGGGGTTAACGGTGTAGACGGTGGTTTGGCCGGTGTTGAAGAGAGCTGAGAGGTCGCCGGCTGGGGCGTTGGGGTCGGCGCCTGGGTGGATGAGAATATTGCCGAAAAAGGTGTAGTCGTAGCTGGTGGAGAGGTCGTCGAAGTCGAAGCTGTAGCCGGGATCGCCGATGCCGGAGAAGAAGGTTAGATCGAAGGTCTGGCCGCCGGTGCCGTCGGTTGAGCCGGTGGTGTGGATGGTGGGAATCGTGACTAGGTGAAGCTGGCTGGGAAAGTCGTAGGGGGATGGGAGGGTGAAGACGAAGGTGTGGCCGTCGCCGGTGAGGGTTGCGGTGAGAGTGTCAGCGTGGGCAGCTATCGGCAGAGCGGTGGCGGCGAAGACGAGGAGCCTGGACAGCAGATTACGCATGGATGTCTCTCCCGTGGTACATGCGTTACTTTTCGGATTTGATTGTGGCTCCGCCCGAATGGCGCGTCAATCGGGTAAGTTTAGGATATTGATTCTTAGCTTTGGAGTTATTGGGGAGTTAGTTAAGTGGAGTAGTTATTCTCAGGCCCCCTTCCGTGTAGTAGCAGTCGCCACTACTCTCTTTTCTCCTGGAATTGGTGGGACTGGTTCTACTGGGAGTATCCGTCTGAACTTCTCAAGGTTGGGCCACCGTCAGAGGATGAGTCGTGGTATCGTTCGGGGCATCCGTTCAACGGTTGAAATGCATTCGAGAGGGGGAACGATGAATAAGGGTTATTGGGTGGTGGCGTACCGGAAAGTCTCTGACCATGAGAAGGTGAAAGAATATGCTGCGCTTCTTACACCGACGCTGAACAACTTTGGGGGACGCATGCTGGTGTCGCCGACGAGCGTGGTTACGGCCGAGGAGGCCGGGCTCGAGCAGATGACGGTCTTGATTGAGTTCGATAGCTACGAGTTCGCTCTGATGGCATATCAGAGTGACGATCATAAAAAGGCATTGGCTGCGCTTGGTTCGGGAGATGAGAGGGACTTTCGGATTGCGGAGGGGATTTAGCCACTCGCTCTCAACTGATTCTTGTCGAATTGGAGGCTCAGGATGAACGATCAACAGCAGACGGAGCAGTCTTCTGGAGTGCGAGACCAGGAGATCCGTGCTGCGCTGGATCAGCACTGGGCGGCGTCCGATGACAACGATTTTGAAACGGAGCACCTCATCTATCACGAGGACGCCGTGCTGGAATACCCGCAGTCAGGCGAGCGAACCCGCGGTCGATCCAACATACAGAACCAGCGCGCCAATCAGCCGAGCAACAAGCGGTTTTCTATCCGGCGCATCCTTGGCAGCGGTGATCTTTGGGTCACCGAATTCATCCTGACGTACGACGGCAAGCCGTCGTACACCGTGAGCATCATGGAGTTCAGGGGCGAGAAGGTTGCGCGGGAGACGCAGTACTTTGCGGATCCATTCGTGGCTCCCGCATTCCGCGCTCAATGGGTTGAACGAATGGACACATAATCTCGAAGTCGATCCCGTGTGATTTGGGGTATCGTTACAGCACATCCTCCGACAGAGGGACACGAGATGGATTGGAAACGGTTGGTCCAGTTTGCGCTGCAGGGTAGCAGTGATTTGGAACAATATGCCATCCTGCTGATACGCGTTTCGATCGGACTGTTCTTCGCCATCTCCGGGGCAAACAAGTTGTTTGTCGCCGGCGGCATAAAACCTGTTTACGAGACGCTCGTTCAGGCCAGAGTCCCGTTTCCCCACCAGACGGCTTATTTCGTGGCGGGTGTCGAGTTCGTTTGCGGATCCTTGCTGACCGTGGGGTTTCTTTCGAGCGCGGCCTCCGTGGCTTTAATGATCGATATGATTGTCGCCGTCCTGACCAACACGCTTTCCACCGTGCCTAAAGGACTTTCGAGTCTTAACTGGCTCGACGATGTCCTCTACCTTCCGGAAGTCCTGTACGTGCTCTTCTTCATCTGGCTGATCTGCTCTGGTCCGGGAAAGTTCAGTGTCGATTACTGGCTCGCGGGCAAGTTACTCAGGTAGATGGGCCATCTGAGCTCGATCGGTTAGAAGGTTAGCCGCGCCCCCAGTTGGATCTGGCGTGGTACCCCATTGGCGCTGGTGATCTGGCCAAAGGTGGTGGAAGCCGCCTTGGTCACCAGGCCAGTCGTGGCGCTGATCGTCGCTGGCGAGGTAAGCGTAGGCGACCCCAGACTGACCATGTTGAAGGCGTTGGTCGCCTCGGCACGGAACTGCAACTGGGTCTCTCGATACAGCTTGAATGTGCGGAAGATGCCGAGGTCGATGTCCCTATACCCAGGCGTCCGAAGTGAGTTTCGCGCCAGATCTCCGTCGGCGCCTCCCGGCCCAATTCCTCCCGGTATTCCAGGACCATTCTGGACAAACGCCGCTGTGTTGAACCACTCTGCCGCCGCCGCGAACCGTCCGCGATGCGGGTTGAGCACAGGATTCTGTCCCGGCACCAGGTTGGGCCTGTCGGTTGTTGAGTTCCCATCGACGTTGTTATCCGCGCCCGACTGTACGGTGATGGGTGTGCCGCTGTTCAGCGTGACGATGGGGGAGATCTCCCAGCCGTTCAACACGCCACCGACCCACCTGTTCGGTCCACGGTAGTACGACAGGTCCCAGATCCCCGACATGCTCGCCATATTCTTGATGTCATTGTTGGTGGGACTGCGCTCTCCGGCGAGCGTGCTGAAGTCCTGCGGAACATCAGTCGAGCTGGTGCTCGAGCCCTGCACAGGCCCACTCCACATTTCGTGACCCCAGACAAAGAAGCCATTCAATGCGACGTGATGCCCCATCTGCTTGGTCGCCGAGATCTGGAGGCTATGGTATGACGCTGTCTGGCTGGACCCGAGAAGAAGCACCGAAGCGAGTTGGCCGACGGCGTAGGGCCGTCTGGAGTTCTCGTTTGCCGTCGTTCCCACGGCCCCGGGAGCCCATGCGTCATAGTTCATATCGTTCTGGAACGGAAGGTCATGCGACAGCGAGCCGACATAAGCGACCATCATGCTGGCGTTCCCTGGCAACTGCCGCTGTACCGACACATTGAACTGGTAGGTCAACGGCCATTGGAAGCTGAGAGAATTTCCCGCTTCGTTCAAGGCGCCGAAGGTCGCAATGGATGGATAGATACCCGGCGTGTAGAAGTACGGGAACGGAGAGACTCCGGTGGGAAACGCGGTCGCCTGCCCATCCAGCAGCTTCGCCCCGTAGATATTGGTGAGCGAGGCAACCGTTAAACTGGACTGGCGCAGGGCGAACGGCGCGAAGTTCGATGTTGCGTCCCACTCGTTGCTGGAGACTGCGCCATAGAACACACCGGCTGCGGCACGAATCGAGGTCTTGCCGTCACCGAATGGGTCCATCGCCAAACCCACGCGCGGCGAGACGTGGTGCCATCTTATCGGAACGATTCCCCTCGTTACTCCCGCGTCTCCGGGAAACAACATCCCCACTGGAGCCGTGGGAAAGACCGTCGATTGACGACCGGGAACGAACGTCGACTCCTGATTCCGGTAGTTGTCGGTAGGCGGGGTCTGGAAGTCATACCGCAGCCCCAGATTCAGCGTAAGCCTCGGTGTGACGCGGAAGTTGTCCTGCATAAAGAAGGCGTAGTACCAGGTGTTGGTGAGCTGAGTCACGCCGACATCCTGCTCCATGGAGTTGGGATTGCCGGTGAGGAAGTCGCTCAACGCATTCTCGGTCGTCTCCGGGGCCGACGTTGAAAACACGAAATTTCCGTAGTTGTCCAGATAGGTAACCTGAACGCCCTTGTCCAGCGACATCTCCGCGCCGAAGTTCAGCGAGTGCCTGCCAATCGTCCTGCTCGCAACGTCGCGGCCCGAGTAGAAGTTGCTCCCTGCCGTTGGCCCCATCACCGATTGTGCTGCGTTGAAGTAGCCGGTGACCGAAATGCCCGGCAGCGACGGATAGCCCTGCAGCACGTAACTCGATCCAAAGCCGGTCAGATCGACAGGAGTAGTCCCGTTCAGCGAAGGGAGCGCCTGGTTCACTCGGCCGCCGAAGTTCCGCATGTACGTTAGCCAGACCTGATTTACCAGCCCGGACTTGAGCACCTGCGTGTCGCTGACGTTAAGGTTGTACTGCCTGGCCGAGTCCGTCTGCCCCGACCACAACAGATTGCCTCCACCGGAGACGGTCGAGACCGAGTTGATCTGGAAATAGCTCACCGTGAGGTGGTTGTTCTGGCCGAACTGCTGGTCCACCTTTCCCAGGTACTCGTTGTTGTTGTAGGGACTCTTGAAGTACCCCGACCATCCATTCATCTCCGTGACCACCGCGCCTGCATTCGGCAGTCCTTTGCCGATCGTCACAGCATGAGCAAGATTCGCTGCGGGAAGATACGCGTTCATGATGGCCCTTGCTGTCGGGTCGAAGGCGGTGATCGGAATGCAGCCCACCGTCGCTGTCTGGCAGTTGCTGGACGTGTTGGTCCCCTTATACGGCGTGGTGTTCTTCAGGAACGTGCCGGGAGAACATGGTGCTGCCGCGCATGTGGCTGGCTGAAACGGCTCCGCCGGCGACTGCGTGAAATCGCCCTGACGCTCCAGGGCTGTAGGCACCACGGCGCCAGTCTCCAGCGGATCGGAGATCTGCCGCAAACCGGCGTAGCTGAAGAAGAAGAATGTCTTATCCTTGCGAATCGGTCCGCCGATCGTGCCACCAAACTGATTCCGGTGCAGCGGCTGATTGACCTTTTGCGACGGATTGAATGGATTCACCGGCGCACCCCATGGTGTGTCGTTCAGAATCGTATTGCGCACGAACTCAAACGCCGACCCATGCAGACTGTTCGTGCCGGAGCGAGTCACCAGCGACACTACGCCCGACCCGAAGCGTCCATACGCCGCCGAATAATTGTTGGTTTCCACCCGGAACTCCTGCAGCGCATCCGGATTAGGCGCCGGGTTGCCATAGTTGCGAATGCTGGTCTGGTTGATGCCACCATCCAGATAGAAGCTCACCGTACCTACGCCGCCATCGAATCCGCCGCCGATGACCACCTGCGTCGAAGGCAGCCCGATCACCGAGTTGTAGTTCGCGCCACCTGCGCCTGAGGCCGAGGAGGAGAGCACACCCGCTGTCAGCGAGAGCTGCGTGTACACATTCCGGTTCGGCAGCGGGAGTTGCGTAATCTCATCGGCCATTACCGTCCGGCCGATCTCCGATGTGCTCGTATTCACGAGCGGCGGCGCCGCTGTTACCGTAATCGTCTGGTCCTCGGCGCCGATTGTCAGGGTTGCATCCACGCGTTGCGTCTGATCGAGGGTCAGTGTTACGTTCTGCTGCACGAACTTCTGAAAGCCCTTACTCGTTACCACGATCGAATACGCGCCCACTGGCAGATAGTCAATGCGGTACTCGCCAGCCCCATTGGTCGTCACCCCGTGGCTGATGCCGGTCTCCACATTGGTCGCCGTCACCGAGGCTCCTGGAACCACCGCGTTCTGAGAATCCTGAACGGTTCCCACGAGCGTTCCTGTGATCTGTTGCGCGCTCGCACTGGTCAGGACACACAGCACCATCAAAATCATGGCGCCGATCGATGCCAGCGGCGTTCTCAATCGATCCACGAAGATTGAGTTTGGTAAATTCTTTGAACTATATAGCGACATGAGTGACCCTCTTTGCGGTGCGACACTTTGTTGCCATTGGCCCATGTGAAAAACTCATTTGGACTCGTCCAGAACCCAGATGTTCCTGAACTGGGTCGGCATCCCATGCTCCTGGAGTTGGATGGGCCCGGTCGGTGATTCCCCGAGCTTGGCTGCATTGAGAATCACGGGGCCGAGCGCATGATCCTGGTACAGGGGCTCGCCATTCAGTAGCAACGTCACTACTGCATCGGCAGTTTTCTTGCCAGACGGATCGAACCTTGGAGCTTTGAAATCGATGTCGAGGGTCTGCCACTCAAGTACCGGGCGCGAGGCACGAATCCCCGGCTTGGTCGGGATGGAATTATCGAACTGGCCGTTCGGATTGGCGGATAGGCTGCCGTATGTCTCGTTGATGTTAGCTTCATAGCGATCCTGAACGTAGACACCGCTGTTGGTCGGGCCGCCAATCGTCCGAAACTCGACGTGGATCCTCGCATCGCCGAAGGATTGTCTGCTGATGCAGTTACCGGAGCGTGGGACCGACTCGACCGCTTCGCCGGGAACGAGGTGCCACTTGCAAGGACCGTCTTCCTTCAGCCACTCCTTTTCCATCATCTTGGACCAGGAGTCCATGTTCTTGCCGTCGAAGAGAACGACGGCCCCCTTGGGCGGCTTCATCCCTAGAGTCGCAGAAGTGCGCGTAATATGCTGCAAGTCGATGCTCTGATCGCCGTTCTTCGCCTTCAAGTGTCCATCTTCAATCGTGCCTGTCCACCCATCTCCTTCGAGCGAGAGTACGGCGTTGGCGAGCGTGCCGTTCAACACAGCCACTGGTATGTCGTGCGGCTGATCGAACTGCTTGAAGAGATGCACCTCGTACTTTGCGTTGTCTTCCTGCTGCGGAATCAAATCTTCCTTGGAGTAGATCTTGTCCATGATGGGAACGACCTGGGCGACCAGACCACCTTCTCCTTGCCAGTCACCGCGCAGAGGGTCCGGCGCTGCCCAATAGAACGGATGAGGCAACTCGACCTTCCTCGGGGCTCCCTTGGAACCTCCCTTTTTAGGGGCCTCAGTGTCGTTCGAGGTGCTGGCCATGGCGCTGGGTGCTGCGGCATCGGCTAGATTGGCATCCCCGACCTTTGGCGGCTCCATCACTTCCACGCGATTCTTATTCAGGTCGTAAAGCTCGACAACATTCTTTCCGTTTCCGAGTTGATGCACGTCCGCGATCGCGTCGGGGAATTCCTTCATCTGCGGCTTGGCGGCCAACGTGGCCGTCATCTTCGGAACATTTGAATTCGAGAGGCAGATGTGGTCCTTAATGTGGAAGCGCGCCTCTTCAGGTTTTCTCTTCTCCCAACCCAGTTCAAACCGGTCAGCGCTACCTGGCACCGCCATCTTGGAGCCGTCGCCTTCTTTGGTAAAGCCAAAGGCATCGCTATAAAACTTCCATGTCTCGTCCCTGTCCTTAATCAGCAAACCGATGTGGTCGATGTGGTCAGAGATGCGACTGGGGGGCATGAACCGGCCCTTGGTGGCCGTCACCTTGCTGCCGGGCAGGTACTGAACAATCTGAATGGTGAATCCGGACGGATCGAGGAAGTCAAAACTCAAATCGCCCTCTTCGTTCTTCATCACAGTAGCCGGCACCGACACGCCAAGTGATGCCAGGTGGGCTCGCATACCCTTGGCGTCGTTCGTCTCAAAACCTGCATCGTGGATATAGCCATAGTTCTTGACCGGCTCCGCGTACAACTCGATGAATTGGTGGTCGTTAATCTTAATAAAGACGACGTGGTCTGTTCCGTCCGGATTCTTGAGCGTGAAAGCCTCTTGAAATCCCAGGAATCCCTCGTAGTAGTCACGCGCCTGTTTCAAGTCGCTGACGTAATAGGCCATATGAGCCATGCCGATGATTCGAGGCTTTTCCTGGGCATGCAGTTTGGGTGAGAACGTGGTCACCGCTACGAGCAGCGCCGCTGACTTCAAGAACCTAATTTTCACGAGAGCCTCTAACTTGTCTAAAATCCATGACAACTCTCGTTCGGACAGCTGAGCCAAACAAGTTAATTCACGGTCAAGTGGTTCAAGAGGGTCCGACAACCGAGCATGTGTGGGTGCAAGTAGCTTTGTTGTGCGTGAGTTCCGGAGCACTCCATTTTCATGTCTTTTACGTTAAGAACAGGCGTTGTCCGATTTCGAGGCAGGCTTTGGCGCGGAAGGGCCCCTCAATCGAAGGATGTCGACGGTGCTGGACTCGAGCGCCGGTTCCTGCTGAAACCACACTCCAGTCATTCATCCACCATCAACAGCGTCCATTCTCGATATGCATCTTCGGAGGCACTTCCACAATCCTGTATCCAATTCCGCGATAAGACACTGCATACCTTCCGCTGCCTCGAAATTCTGCCTCGAAGAGCCGGTCGGTCCTCTTAGAAACAGCAGTTCCCTTCTGATGTCTATACGTAAAAAGACTGCCCACAAATGACTGATAATATTAGCCTTATCGTCCCGTAACTGCGCTCGCTAAGGCTATACAGTGAATTAACTTGCCGATCATAGCCACCAATCTATTTAACACGGAGGAACCTTGGATCCGATGGGTTGTGTTTATCAAGCTCAATGATCGGGATTTGGGATCAACGAAACGATTCACTGGCAACCGACGGGACTTAATAGAGCCATCCCTGATAAGCACAAAGAACGGGTGGAAGAAAGCGGAGTAGGCGACCTCTTCCTGGACCCAACAGTCACAAACGATTAGCGGCTTAGGCCTTATTTCCGGAGGATAGTTCGTAATGCAAACTAAGATCGGTACGGCATTTTTGGTCTGGCTTCTCGCTGTTTCGACGATGATGCTTGGGCAAGCGCCAACGGCGACTCTGGTTGGTCAGGTAGTCGACCCTACGAATGCCAATATTCCTGGCGCGACGATCACGATTAAGAACATGGCCACAAATGAAACACGGACTACAAAGAGCGATTCAACAGGTCAATACACTGTCTCAAATCTCGCGCCTGGAGTTTACGAAGTCACAATCTCCATGGTTGGCTTCAATCAACTCAAGGAGAGCAATCTCGAGTTGACAGCTGACCAGACCGCGCGGCTGGACGCCGCGCTCCAGACCGGTACTACAACCGAATCCGTGACTGTATCAGCCGACGTGGGCTTGTTGAACACGGAGACTTCGTCCAAGGGAGACGTCATCACTCCCGTCGAGATCGCCGAAATTCCTTTGAACGGCAGAGACTTCAACAATCTCGCCTTTACCGTAGCAGGCGCGCAGCCTGCCGAACAGAATGCAAAAGGCGCGCCTTATGTCGCGAACGGCTCGCGCGCGGACTCCAGCGGCGTCTTCATCGACGGCATCAACGATGAGAGCCCCCGCGACGCCGGATCGCAGATCAGCCCGCCCCTCGACTCCATCCAGGAGTTCAGGATGGAGACCTCAAACTATACCTCGGAGTACGGCCGTCTCTCCGGAAGCGTTGTCAACATGGTGACAAAGAGCGGGGGCAACCGATTTCATGGATCGCTCTTCGATTACATTCGCAACGACCTCTTCGATGCCCCGCCCTACAACTTCAGCACCGTCCCATTGGCCAAGACCAAGCTTCGCCAGAACCAGTTTGGCGGCGACTTCTCCGGTCCGGTCTGGCTACCGCACATCTACAACGGCCACGACCGCACCTTCTTTCAACTCAGTCTCGAAAGCCTGCGCAACGTCCAGGGCACGAATCAGTACGGCATCGTTCCAACTGTGCTCGAGCGATCCGGCAACTTCAGCCAGTCCATCGCTGGCAGCCCCTACTACTTTCACAACCCCAAGGTTTCGACAAAAACCGCCTGCGCACCACCTCCAGCGCCAGCAAAACCAACCGCAGCGCAAATCGCCGGATGCCTATACCCTGCCCCGTATTATCAAATTCCAACCCTCGATGCAGTGGCTCAGAACCTGCTCGCGTACTATCCGCTTCCCAATATCCCGAATGCCGCGCCCGGCACCAACAACTATGTTCTCGACACCGACAGCGTCAGCAACTGGAACAATGGCCTCGCCAAAATTGACCAGAAACTAACCAGCAAGGACCAGCTATCAGGCCTCTTCCTCAGGCGCTATTCCTTGTCGACGAATCCTACCTCAGGCTCCAATCTTGGCACCTTCGGCTCCAACACGACATCGCATCAAACTCTCATCGCCATTAGTGAAACCAGAGTGTTCACTCCTAATCTGGTGAACGCCTTCCACTTCGGCCGCACGCGCACTGTTTCCGCTGAGAATGCCGACGACGCCGGCACCAACTACGCGCTCCAGTTGGGAATCTCGGGAACAACCACTGACCCCGCCGTGCTCGCCTTTCCAAGCTTCAAGCCTTCCGGCTTCGAGTCGATTGGCGACAACGGATCCCTTCCGATCACCTACGTCGTAAACGACTACGACGGCAGCGATCTAGTCACCTGGACCAAGGGCAGACATACCTTCAAATTCGGAGGCGACATTCTTCATGTTCAGCTCTTCCAACCAACCAACACAGACAAGAACGGCGCCTTCACCTACAACGGTAAATTCACCGACACCACCACCGCCAATGCTCTCGCCGATCTTCTCGCTGGCTATGCCGCCACCAGCATCCTGATGACCGGCGGAACCACCAATCATCTGCTTCAAACCAACTACGCCGGTTTCGCCCAGGACAATTTGAAGGCGTCGCAGAGGCTCACCCTCAATCTGGGCCTGCGTTACGAGTTGCAAACACTTCCGTCCGAACAAAATGGACAACTCACGAACTTCGTCCCCGCCCTCGGCCAGATCGTCTATACCAATGCATCCACCGTTCCGAATCTGCCTGCTATGCTGGCCCAATCCGGTCTGACGAATGACTATGTCTCGTCGCAAGCTGCCGGATTCCCTGCGGCTCTCATCAAGGTAAATCCTCTGAGATTCAGTCCTCGGATTGGCTTCGCCCTGCGTCCCTTCAGCAACGACCGCACCGTCATCCGCGGTGGCTATGGCATCTTTTACACCGGCATCAGGCTCAGCGTCATCCGCACTAATCTCGCCGGGCAGTATCCCTTCTCTGCAACCGAGACCTACTCGGCGGTCAATCCCGGCTCCAGTACAGCAGGCTCGTCCTTCATCGCCTCCACCAACCCATTCCCGGCATCAGGCGGGTCACTCTCGGGCATCCTCACCCCCAATGGCTATGACCCCAACCCACCTTCGGCGAATCTTCAGAGTTACAACCTTACCGTCGAGCAGGATCTTGGCTGGGGCATGGCCCTTGAGATCGCCTACGCTGGTTCGAAGGGAACCCACCTCGCGCAGGAAGAAGACTACAACCAGGAACGGGTCTCAGGCGTAACCGCTTCGCGGCCGTTCCCTCAATTCTCCGCAATCACCATGCTTTACTACAACGGGGACTCTAATTACAACGCATTCCAGGCTACCGTTCGCCGCAGGTTCGAGCATGGCCTGTTCTTCCGCGCCAACTACACCTACGCCAAGTCGCTTGACTCGCAATCGGGTGCGAACTACGCCGGCGCGGGCGGTTACTCCATGTTTCAGAATGTCCTGAATCCATCGGCTGAATACGGCCTGTCGGACTTCGACATTCGCAACAACTTCAGCGCGACTGCGGTCTATCGCGTCAGTTCGAGGCACTACGCCCTGCGAGATTGGCAGGCAAGCGGCAACCTCCTCGCGTATAGCGGGCAGCCGTTCACTGTGAAAGTATCCGGCTCCCAGGATCTTGGCCAGGCCACCCGCCCAAACCAGCTATGCGCCGGCACCCTCTCAAACCGCACCCTCTCAGAATGGTTCAACCCAGCCTGTTATGCTATTCCTCCCTCCGGCACTTATGGCAATACAGGCCGGAACACCCTCGAGGGACCAGACAGCGTAGTCCTAAACCTCGCTGTCGGAAGGGTCTTCACCTTGCCCCGTGAGTACGGCAGCTTCGAGTTTCGCCTCGAAGGCTTCAATGCCCTGAACCACCCCAGCTTTGGCTATCCGACCGCCACCGTAGGTAGTACCACGACCGCCGGTGTTATCTCCTCGACTACTGGCAACCAGCGTCTTGTGCAGATCAGTGGACGCTATTCATTCTAGGAAGCCGGCTCTTATCCCAACGGGAAACACAAGACATCACGAGCAGTAGGTGTTCGATCGACGCCGTTCTCGAATGAGTGGAGGAACCGCAGATTACCGACGCCCATCAAGGAGTGTTCGTCTGAGAGAAGATAGTCGATTGCAAAAGAGAATTAGCGCTCGATCATGACGGGCTGCTCACTGCGGCAAGAGTCGTAGATGCTCATTACACATTCAAGTGCGCGATAACCGTCTTCGCCAGAGCACAGCGGTGGTCTTCCTTGCAGGCATGCTTCGGCGAAGTCGAGGAACTGTCGCTCGAAGGGGACGACGGAGATTGCCATTGGATCTGAAGCTCCGGAGGCGCCTTGCGCTGTGATAGGTGCAGGTTCGCCTCCGTCATCCTTGACATCCCAAGTGGTGAGCTTGTCCCCCGTAACAACGGCACTACCGTTGGTGCCGTGAATCTCGATGTGTTCAGGGTAGCCCGGCCAGAAGGCAGTAGAGGCCTGGATTACGCCTGTAGCACCGTTCGCATAACGGAGTACAGCGTTCACAACGTCCTCCGACTCAATGTGGTGTAGGGCTCCCAGCTGCCACTCCCCGTAGACGCGTGTCACGGGGCCGAGAAGATATAGCAGCAAATCGATCTGGTGGATGGCCTGTGTAATCAGGGCTCCTCCTCCTTCGACGTGCCAGCTGCCCTTGATAGGGCGGCTGTAGTATTCGGCTGAGCGATACCATTTGACGTAAGCGTCGGCCTGAAGGATGCGACCCAAGCGCCCCTCCCGAATGGCACGCTTAAGAAACAACGTGGAGTCGTCGAAGCGATGTTGGCTCACGACACCCAGCTGGATTCCCGCCGCAGCCGCAATCGACATCATCTCCCGCGCGGTTACGAGATCGATTGCCATGGGCTTTTGCACGAGAAGATGCCTGCCATTCTGCGCACAAAGTTTGACCACCTGGAGACGAAAGTCAGGAAACGTGCACAGGTCAACGTAGTCAACTTTAGGGTGGGCGCAAAGCTCTTCAACTCTGGCGACATATTCCGCTCCGTGGGCCGCGGCAAACGCTTGCCCTTTGGAAGCCGTGTTGTTCGTACATGCCACAATCTCAAAGCCGATGTTGCGATAAGCCAAGGCGTGCTTCGACGATATTGCTCCAGTACCAATGATCCCGACGCGCAAACCCTGACCCCCTCTAACCCAAAGAAAACTAGACAGTGACACCGATCTTCTGTTCGAGATAGGTCTTGCTGATGATCGCCGACTCCTTCGGAGTTCTCGATTTATCAGGGACGCGATCGAGTTCGACAACCGCCCAGCCATGGAACTTGACTTTGTCCAAGGCAGCAAAAACCGAAGGAATATTGACGCGCCCACGACCGAGCTCCACGAACTCGAAGGGGTACTTCGCTTTGGGAGTGTCGGCGGGAATATCGCGAACGTCCTTAAGGTGAAGGAAGAGGAGACGATCGTGATACTTTTCAATTGCCTTCGCCGGGTCGCCGCCACCCGCGACAAGGTGCGCGGTGTCGAGTTCAAGCCCAACATATTTAGGATCGGAGTTTTCGAGAATGAGATCCAGATTCGCCGGACTCTGGCTAAGAGTATTGAGGTGATTGTGGTAACCCAGCGGAATGCCGAGGTCGGCAGTTCGCTTGCCCAATTGGGTAAGGAGGCTGCCTAGACGCTTACACTCATCTGGCGTGGCCGATCGCGGATAGGACTTGAGCACATCGAGCACTTGAAGATACAGGCCGCCGGAATCCTTGACGAACTGCGCATTCGCAACATGCTTTGCAATCTGTTCCGCCTCTGGTTCGTCCAGCGAGACATCGCCGCTGGAAAGAGCGACGAAGGTCAGCTTGTGCTGGGCCAGGGTATCTTTCAACTCAGCAGGCTTAAAATCTGTGACGGCATTGGCACGAAATTGAATGCCGGGAAATCCGACAGCGGCAATATCTTCGATAGCCTGGCGTTCCTCGTTGCCCCAGGTCATCGCAGTGTAGCCAAAACGGATGTTGCGCGCATGGTCTGATGCAGCGTAGGAGGGCAGGGACGCCGCGACCGCGGATACGCCAAGACCCGCGAGAAAAGTACGTCGTGTGAGAGGAACATTCATAGTGGCATGCTTCCTAAATTGAATTTGTCTTGAGACTTATTGAGTGGCCCTGCCATAACGTTGCAAGGCCACCATGAGCGACATTAGTTATGGGAGGGCGGGGGCGGGGGAGCGGTCGAAGACGGAGTCGGCTTGCCTGTAACCGTATTCGCTTCCATCAGCTCCACGCGCGTCCCGTCGGGATCATAAATATTTACCTGACGCTTTTGATTGACACCGGTGGCGACCTTGAGTTCTTTACCATAAGTCTTGAACGCCGGGCGAGCCTCCAGTATCTCGACTGATTTCGCAACATCAGGTACAACCAGCGAGATGTGATTTTTGGTTCCGAATTTGTCGGGCGCATTGCGGTAAAGCATGAACTCAACATAATCATCCCCATCGGGAACCTTCATGTTGATCCAGCTCAACTCTTTAGGATTTGCGCCTCCGCGCCACGTCTCTTTAAATCCCAGAACGTTTCCGTAAAAATCCATCGACTTCTCACTGTTCCCGACGAGGAAGCCCAGGTGATAGATCCTGGTTGCGATGCGTGTGTCGGGCTCGAACTTGCCCGCCGCTTTTGCTTCCATCCCATCCGGAAGGCTCTGAACGAACTCGACCAGCATGCCATCCGGGTCCTTGATCTCGAAGGCATAGTCACCGGTGCGGGTCTTACCGCCATTACCTGGCTTGACGTCGAAGCCTTTCGACCGTAGGTAGGTGCGCATCGCTTCGATATCGTCGACCGTAAAACAAAGATGACTCATCATGTTCGGAGGATAAGTCGGCGGCTCATTGAACAGTTCAATGTGTTGATGGTCGTTGATCTTGATGAAGGCAATGCGAATGTCTTTGCTGTCCTTTTTGGTGAGGGAGTACTCCTCGTCGAAGCCGAGGAAGTCGTGCCAGAACGCGATAGCCTGGGGAAGATCGGAGACGAAGTATCCGACATGCGAAATGCCAGTGATCTTGGGCCGCGCGGGACTCGCTTGTTGAGCCGAGAGCGAAGTGGAGAGCAACAACACAATCGCTAAGCCAGTTGAAAGCGACGTACGCTGAAAATTTATGCGCATTGATTGATGACCTTTCGTTAGAGTACCGTGAAGGGGAATATCAGTAGAACCTAATCGATTGCGATGACTTCAAGTTTTGGTGCAAGCAGCTGGATGACGGCGATTGCGACGAGATACGCAGATCCTGCAAGAAGAAATACTGGAACATAGTTGCCGTGGGTGAGTTGGAGAACAAAGCCGATCAGAAGGCCGAAGAACATCATAGCGAGAGAGCCGCCACACGCGCCGATGCCAACTACGGATGCTACTGCGCGACGGGGAAACATATCCGAAGCGATCGTAAAGAGGTTCGCCGACCAGGCCTGATGCGCAGCGGTTGCCAAGCTGATAAGCGCGATCGCTTGCCAAAGGGTGTGAGTCCGGCCCACAAACATAATCGGTGTAACTGCCAAAGCGTACAGAAACATGGCAGTCTTTCGCGCACGGTTGACCGACCAACCCATGGCGATGAACCTCGCCGGGAGCCAGCCACCGAAGATGCTTCCAAAAGTGCACACGTTATAGATGACCAGCAAAGGCAGGCCCATTCCCGCAACCGTCAACCCGAAGCGGGCGTTCAGAAATCCTGGCAACCAATATAGATAAAACCACCAGATCGGGTCTGTGATGACCTTGCCCGCAACAAACGCCCACGTTTGCCGGTGTGGAATGAGCTTCGACCATGCAATCTTTGAATTAGCAGAGGGCGGGCCTTGGTTGATGTATGCCAGCTCAGCCGCAGATACCTTCGGGTCCTCGGCAGGATTTTTGTACATCGTCAACCACAAAACTAACCAGAGAATTGCGAAAGCACTTGTAGCCAGGAACGCAAACTGCCAACCAAGCCGGTAGAGCAGGAACCCTACCGCGAACGGAGCCAATGTGGCCCCGATGTTTGTACCTGAGTTAAAGATTCCCGTTGCCAGCGCTCTCTCTTTGCTGGGAAACCACTCCGCGACCGCTTTAATGGCGGCCGGAAAGTTTCCGGACTCTCCCAACCCGAGGACAAACCTTGCAATTCCGAAAGCGATCACCGCTCCCGAAAGGTCTGCCATTGACGAGACCCAGTGGGCGGAGCCAATGCCGGGAACGTGCCGAACAGTGGAAGCCAATCCGGCTGCAAACCGGTGCAATGGCTCCGTGACGGATGCAAGACCTGCCAGCGAGTGTGCAACGGATGCCAAGGTCCAGACGACAAGCGCGACCGCATAGCCCACTCGAGTGCCGACCTTGTCGATAAAGTTGCCGGCGACCAGTAGTCCGATGGCATAGGCCGCAGAAAAAACTGACACAATCGCGGCGAACTGCACCTCGGTCAAACCAATCCCGCGCGTCGGATCCTGCAGGGTTGGCTTTAGAAGGCCAAGGATTTGCCGGTCCATATAGTTGAGTGTCGTCGCAAAGAAGAGCAGGCCGCAGATTCTCCATCGGTAGAACCCGACCTTCGTCGTCAGGGTATCGGCCGTCCTCAAAACCGCGCCGGTCTCTTGTTTCGCGGGACGCGATGTTGGCTGAGTGATCATTGCAGGCCTTTGATGAGCAGGTTGCAGAGAAAGTTGATAAAGACAAAGGGGAGTTGCGTAGACTGCTATGCCGTGCGGGCGATGGCGGCCTTCAACTCCTGAACGAATGGCGGAACGATCTGGTACGGATCGTATGGTTTGTCGGGCGTCGACAGCGTCTCTATCGGCAGATAGCCGCTATATCCCGAGGAACGCACAATATGAAGAAAACGATCAAGATCGAGCTTGACGTCGCTCGCTGCGCCGAACGCACTTTGCTTAACCTGCCAGTTCACTGCATACGGGGCGGCTTTTTTCATGTCGGCATAAGGGTCTGCCGAGCGAAAGTAGCCTGTGTCAACAATCGCTCCGCACCACGGCGAGTCAACCAGGCCCACCAGTTCAATCAGATCGTCGCTTGTTCGCAGAAAGTCTCCGTGGTTCTGCACCCCGATAATCACGCCATGCTCCTTGCCGTGTTCTGTGCATTCGCGAAGATCGTCGGCGATCCAGTCCCGCACCTGCTCCCGAGTAAAGCCTTTGGCCACATCATGCCAGGTCATGTCGCGCATCTGCGTGTCCGCGAAGACGCGAAGCACAGGAGCTCCGAGCTTCGACGCGACCACGAATGTGCTCTCACGGGTAGTAAGCAAGCATCCATGGGGCCCCAAAGTCATGGCCACCAATTGGCATCCAGGGAAATCCTCAAGCAGCGTATAGGCCGCGGCCTGAGGACTATTCGGCACCGGGTGTTCATTCAGCATAGAAAAAACCTGCGGCAGCTCCTCATCGCTTAGCCTGATGATGGTGGCGTGCGCCATCGACCAGTGAAGCACCTCGGGACTGCAATCAGGCATGCGCAAATGTACATCGCATACCCGCGCACACCTTTGCCCACTGGCCTCCACGAAACTCCGAATTGTTGACCGCGAAACCTTATGCCGCTGGGGGAGAGTTCGAAACACAGCATCCACCCACGCGCTACCTCGAGCAGCTCAGCAGTCAAACCAATAAAGTCCGATGGCAACGTTGCGATGGATAATGTAGCGGGGCTGTTTATCGGCGGAAAACGAAACCTCGACTGTGCCGGTCGGATGGGCGCTATCTTCCTGCAGCTGCTCCAGCTCAAGGTTAGGTTGTGCGAGGGGGCGCGGGCTGCTCTCCCGTAGTCATCGTCGCCCACGCTGCTGACCAATGTAGTACGGTTCCCCAGTCGAGCACAGCAGACTGCGAAGTTCGCCGGCGCCCCGCCCAGCCGCGGCCCGCTGGGCAAAAGATCCCACAGCAACTCCCCGATCCCCGCGATCCGCGGAGTCCCGTTTGGGCTCTTAGAGAGGATGGAATTCAGGGTCGGTCCTTTCCCTCACGACATCCTCGTTGAGCGCGACCCCGATTCCGGGAGTGGTCCTCACCTCCAGGAAGCCATCGTCATCGAGCGAAACCGGCTCGGTCAGCGAGGTGTAGGACTTATCGAGGTAGTGGGTAATTCAAGCAGCATCAGGTTCGGCGTCGAGGCGGCGATGTGAGCAGCCGCCATGGTGCCCAGAGGGGACGCCACCCCATGAGGCGCGATGGGGATTGAGTAGACTTCGGCCATGGCAGCGATCTTGCGCGTTTCGAGCAGGCCGCCGGTTTTCGAAACATCCGGCTGAATGACGCTGAGCGCTTCCTTTTCCAGAAACGGACGATAGCCGTAGCGGCTATAGATATTCTCCCCGGCCGCAATGGGAACCCGAGTGGCATTGCGCACCCGTACCATGGCGTCGACATTGTCGCTGGGTATTGGTTCCTCCACCCAGATCAGACGGAATGGCTCGACCAGGCGGCAAAGCTGGATGCCGGTCTCGACGTCGTAACGTGCGTGGCATTCCAGGGCAAGGTCGTAGCTGTTTCCCACCGCCTCGCGCATGGAGGCAACGAAATGCACCACATCATCCAATTGCACGGTATTCAGATGAATGCCCAACGTTGTTCGGGTCCCAGCCCTTTTTCAGGGTCCATTCATCCGGACTGTAGTCGATGCCGATCTTCAGCGCTTTCACTTTGGTTTTGGCAATGAGGCTGGTCGCTTCACCTGGATTGGCTGCATGCAGGTATACCGGCAACTTACTGCGCACGCGGCCGCCCATCAGCTGGTATATGGGCGCGTTCAGCGCTTTGCCGGCCAGATCCCAGAGCGCCATTTCCACTCCGCTGATCGCGGTGAGGTAGGGTCCGCCCATTCCGCGCATGAAGATAGGCGAGGGGGAGCCACCAGCCGCAAGATGCTTCCCGCCCCACAGATCGACGAGAATTCCTTCAATATCCAGTGGGTCACGGCCTGCGAGCGCCGGGCCAATGTTGTTGTTGACGATATACTCCGCGCCGACGGTGTCCAGCATCTCGCCCGTGCCGGTCAGGCCCTGGTTGGTGTAGACGCGAACAAAGCGGCTATTGAATCCGTCGCGCAAACGTACCGCTCGAATTTCGCGGATGGTCAGGCCGGGGGCATGGGAGGTTCCCTGGCCCAGCGCTTGAGCAGGAAGGCGCCGTAAGCCATCGCAGCCTGGCCAAGAAACATGCGTCGATTCATCGGGCAGGAGTGTAGCACATGTACCGCTCGCCTCGGATTCGACGTTGCGAAACGGCGACGCAACCGGCAAGCTGATAGGCATGCCGGAGCTGCCGGATATCACCGCCTACATTAGCGCGCTGGAGCCGCGGATCGTCGGGCAGCCGCTCGAACACGTGCGCGTGGCAAGCGCATTTCTGCTGCGCACGGCGCGGCCGCCGGTCGCCAGTGTGGAAGGCCACGTGGTGCGCGAACTGCGCCGCATCGGCAAGCGCATCGCTATCGGAGTGGATGGCGATCTCTGGCTGGTGCTCCACTTGATGATTGCCGGCCGCCTGCACTGGCGGCCGCCAGGAGCGAAGCTGGCAGGCCGCCAGAATCTGGCTGCCTTTGACTTCCCCACATGGCTCCCTGGTGCTCACCGAAGCGGGCACCAAGCGCCGCGCATCGCTGCACCTCTTCGAGGGAGAGGAGGCGTTGCGTTCCATCGACCCTGGAGGGATCGACGTGCTCTCCAGCGATCTCAACTCCTTTCGCAACGCGCTCACGATCGAGAATCGAACGCTCAAGAGGGCTCTACCGACCCGCGCATTTTAAGCGGCATTGGGAATGCTTACTCGGACGAGATTCTCCACGCGGCGCAATTATCCCCGGTCGCGCTGACACACAAGCTGGACCCGCACGAATGGGAACGGCTCTATACCGCGACGCAAGCCACGCTCGAGTTGTGGATCGAGCGGCTAAGCGAGGAGGCGAAAGCCGGCTTTCCGGAAAAGGTGACCGCCTTTCGCAAAGATATGGCGGTGCATGGACGCTATGGACAGCCTTGCCCCAGTTGTGGCGAACCGATCCAGCGGATTCGTTACGCAGACAATGAAACCAATTACTGCGTCAAGTGCCAGACGGGCGGCAAGCTTCTGGCGGACCGAAGTCTTTCGCGGCTCTTAAAATCGGACTGGCCACGCACCCTGGATGAACTGGAGACGCTCAAGCGCCGTATAAGAAGTCTGGGGCCAATATGCTGCGCGGTATGGTAAATGCGCAAAACTTCAACACTCCCCTCAGTGAGACGATAGACGACGACATAAGGCAAAGGAGAGAACAAAAACTCTCGAGTTCCTTCCTCGCGCCCGACACGGCCGCGCTCCGGCCACTTTTTCAACGCGACAACCGCGTCATAGAGTTTGCGGATGGTCGGCTGGCGGTAACGTGGATGGTGCTCTTTAAGGTAGTCACTGATGTGCTTCTAAGTCCGCTACGGCAGCTGGCGTCCAGCGGAGTTGCATTTTCAGGAGCGCAACATCTGTTCTAACCGGGCATCCATCTCGTCTTCTTCAATGAATTCGCCCCGATCGGCTTGTGCGATGCCTTCACGAACGGCAGCGCGAAAACGAGCGTCTTCTTGAAGCAAGCGCAAT
>CAVVBT010000006.1:0-120089 GCA_963746625.1 uncultured Acidobacteriaceae bacterium | reverse complement strand
CTGCCAAAACTCAGGCTCGTAGCGCTCACCGTTAATTGCGGGGCCGTCTGAGATGTTCCCTGACCCTGTAGCGGGACCTGCGCAACCATCCCTCCCGCGGTATCCATAAGCGTAGCCTGCCCGGAATAATTGGCAGCGGACACTGGCTTAAAAGCAACCTTAAGTGTGTAGGTGCCCCCAGCAGGAATGCTCATGGGCATACTCGCGTTGCCAACCAGCGCAAATGTTTGGCCTGAAATATTGACCTGAGAGACGGCTATCGACGAAGAGCTGCTATTCGTGACGACTACGCTACTGTCCGCCTCGTGGCCAACGGGTACACTTCCAAAGTTGATGCTGTTAGGCGAGGCAAAAAGACCGCCCCCCAAGGGATCGATGACCCCCGATCCGCAACCTGACGCGGCGATCATCAAACAACATGCCAGCGCAAAAAGTAGTACCTTTGCCACCCCGCCGACCCGGCGAATCCCTACTCGAAACCGGATGCGATGACCCATCCGCTTCGAAAATGCATCACTAGCACTATCAGCGTACGCAGATGCACCCTGGGCAGCGAGCCAAACAATTCCGTAGATACCTGACACCAATCACCTCTTCGCTCGCGAACGTGCACGGATCGAAGGCAGAGAAAAGAAAGGAACAACATGTACCGTAAGTGGGGTCTGGTCCGTTGCCGGCAGGTTAACCTGCTCGGCGTCTCACCTCAGCCGAGGTTGAGTCCAAGATTAGGAATCAGCAGAAAATCATCTTCACAAGGCCAGGGGGATTGGGGAGTTGGAGTTGATACCCGAGAGCTGGCCTTACTCCTCAGGTGGCAGGATATTCTCCTGCAAGGAACGTGCACTATGCCACTAATTGGTCAGGAAATCCCAGGGGAATGGGCCGAAGATTGCGAAAGAAACCGATAAAACAGAAGTTTTCGTCAAAAGAACTAGGCTTGGCATAACGCGAACTTTCGAGCAGGCCCACATTCTAACGCTGCGGAATTGCGGCTGAAAAAGTAGACTAGCAAACCCTAACCCACTCGATGTTTCACCTGGGAAAGGGGACGCAACTTGTCCGAAGGGATGAGCAATCGATCTGATGGCCGTGAACGTCTGCCCATCTTGTACGTTCGGAGTGAACCATACTAACGCGATTTGGGCGAGAGCTGCTGCTGGAATAACAAAGAAGAGAGCGGTGAACATTCCCGCGGGGAGTCTGAACATCAAGGATTCCTATCCGATCTGGATTTCTCAATTAACCAGATTAGGCAGGATATTAGAACACCTAATGAATCTGCAGCCGAGCACCAGGACTTGGTTTGCGGTCTGGTGTTTGGTAAAGAGTTGCTATCCGCGATAGAGGGACCGGGGTTGATTTCCAGTCTACCTGAAGATTTGAAAATTGCAGATCGAAATTCGCCTGAAGAGTGCAGGCGACACTCTGAAGTCACCGCTAATGGACAGTCTGTCACCGTAGAAGACCACCTCCTAGACTGGGAATTTTCGTCCCATAGGCAAACCGGGATCCGTGACTTTGGATGTGGGGGGCCGCGAAATCGAAATTGCCTGTATACGAGGCTCATGAGCGCCCTGTAGCGGTCTTTGGTAGCGGTTGCCCAGTCCTGTTGGGAACTCAGCCAGTGTTCATCCAAGGGCTTAATACCTTCAGCCGTTCGGTCGCCGAACTCTGCGACGAGCACTCTCATCCTGCTCTCTACTGTCCCTATGTCTTTGGGACGGTGTTCCGCCGACCACGCTTCTGCCTCAGCTGCGAGTTGAGCGAACGACACCCCGCGGTTACGCATATTCGTCGGCAGCTTCTTCCCCGCCCTGAGTTCGCCTTCTCTTTCCGCAACCAACAAGTAGCCTAATTTGGTGCCCGGAGGGGGACTTGAACCCCCCACGACCTGATAAGGGTCTGCGGATTTTAAGTCTCTGAAGAACACCGTAAATCTATGATAAATAAGGGGAATTAAGCGTAAGCTGGCTTGACCCTAAGTCTTTGTTGAACAGCCATTTAGCGTAATTGAGCGTAATTTGAGCAAACTGATGTCTGTACCCGAATCTGTACCCGAAATCGTTGCATTTTAAATCCGTCCAGTACTGCAATTGCAGTATGAAGCTACCGCAATCTAGCGCCAATTCCCTTCCTTCTATAGTTAATCGTTTGGGTTTGAACATTCGCTCGCAGAGCTACCCGAATGACCTCGCGTTCTCTTCGGTGAGCGCATCGATCTGTTAGCAAAAGTTGAAAAGAGGAGGGCCACTTCTCCGACAAGGCGACTATTCGGACAAGTGGAATGCCATTGGCAAACATCCCTGCTTCGTAGA
This sequence comes from uncultured Acidobacteriaceae bacterium, assembly GCA_963746625.1. Taxonomy (GTDB): domain Bacteria; phylum Acidobacteriota; class Terriglobia; order Terriglobales; family Acidobacteriaceae; genus Edaphobacter. The sequence continues at coordinate 117,774 of CAVVBT010000006.1, read as the reverse complement.
CGAAGCCCAGATAGTGCGCGCCGACCAACGCGCCGGTATCGACCGCGCTTCGCTGTCCGGCGCGCATAGTCCTCGAAGTATCGGCTATATCTTTCCCGTAGATGCTCATCCCGCGCGAAGATATTCCTCCGTGATCCGCTCTGGGCGTAAAACAAGTCCCTGGTTTCGTCCCTCTGTTCTGTACTGGCGACAAGATGGAACTCATCCGACATCGCTTCTCAAGAGATGATCTGTAGTCAATCCGTCTCTTCCCCAGTTTTCGGCACGGTCGACATCGCTGATGCTTGATGAGTTACTTCCCGATCTAGTCGTTTACCGTCGCCGATATCACTGTCCGTTGCATATTCACCTCGAATCGGTACTGCTGCTCATTGCTGATCGATACCTATTTTTCTATTGCCCTTCACGATCCAGCTTTCATCAGCTCAAGGTCGATGCGCGTATGAAGCCGCTCACTGAATCCCACCGGTAACTCAAAGACACGATCGTCGGCAGTGAGAATGATGATGTTTCGTGTCGAGTCCAGAATCGCTGAGCAGATCTCACAATGATCGAGGTGCTTCTGAACTATGTCGCGAGTCTCCTCCGGCAGATCGTCATCCAGATAGCCAGAGATGTAGTTCCAGACGTGTTTGCAATCTATGACCATGGGAGCCACCTCCGTTTCAATGTTTTGTTTATTGTTTTCAGCTGAGGGGCCAGTTGTTTTTGCAGCATCATACGGGCACGATGCAATCGGACCTTCACATTGGGAATATTGATGCCCAATGCCTCGGCAGTTTCGTTGACATTGAGCTCCTGAACATCCCTCAAGAGAAAGACCTCGCGATAAATGTCAGGAAGACTTTCAACTGCCTGTTGAATCAGTTGCCGTATTTCTGCTCGCTCGACGACCTCTGACGGTATTTCGCGCCAATCGCGCAAGAGCGCGGGTGAAACACCCCTGTTGTCGACAGCAGGCTCATCCAGCGATTCCATTCGGATGACAGACTGTCTGCGGAGCCGGCTGCGCGCCTCATTTAAGGTAATGCTGATAAGCCACGTGCTGAACTTCGCCTCCGCGCGAAACGATGAGAGACTCCGGAAGGCTTTCACAAAGGCTTCCTGAGCAACGTCCTCCGCATCGGCCTCATTCTTGATATACGACAAAGCCATCAAATACACACTTCGTTCGTAGGGACGGATCAACTCGTGATAGAGCCGGGTGTCCCCGGCAAGGATCGCGGCAATCATTCCCGCCTCAGAACGAGTTGAAGTCTCAGCGGTCATCGCTATTCTGTAACCTGTAGCCGTTTGGAAATCAGAGCATCGATCGAGAACAGGCCGGGCCCGAAGATCAGGATCATCAAAGATGCGAACAGGAAGGTATATGGATCGGCCGCGTAGAACTTTCCTGGATCGGAGAAGATTGCGGTCAGCGCCTCCCGATCGGCGGTCCAGTACGCAACGAACATGTTGCAGGCCAGAAGGAAAGCGATCGGCCTGGAGAAGAGACCAAGCATCATGAGGATACCGCCGATCAACTCCAGCGATGCAATGAACGGAGCGTTGAAACCCGGAAACGGGATATTGAGGCTGGCGAAGAAGCCTGTGATCTTTGCCAGATGATGCAGCTTGCCCCATCCGGTCTGGGCAAACTGAAAGCCCCAGTAAAGCCGAACTGCCAGCAGCATCGGAGATTGAAGGGCAGAGAGTGCCGACACGTCACGATGGTAGATGCGTAAGATCTGAGCCATATATTCCTCATCTGTCGACTAAGCCGCTCAATTCAGAGCGGGAAGGCCTTATCGCATCATTAGAGTCGCAGGGTACGCTCCGGTTACAAACGAATTAAGGAGTTCTGGCTGTAACTCTTTAGCCGGCCGCACGTCAGATGAGCGCTGTCTGGCTGGAGGTTGATTATGCATTTTCGTGCTCTGCTCACCGCTTCGTGTGCTCTTCTCGTCACCCATGCGGTACCGTTTTCAGCGATTGCCCAGGATGTAGCCGCGAGTAAACCTGCTTCCATCGCAATCGTAGAGCTGTTCACTTCTGAGGGATGTTCGAGTTGTCCGCCTGCCGATGCACTGCTGCGTCAGATCAATCTGAAGCAGACAAACGCCGGGCAGCTCATCGTCGGCATCAGTGAGCACGTTACCTATTGGAACAACCTCGGGTGGCGAGATCCTTATTCTTTGCCGGTCTTCACGGAAAGACAGAGTGTCTACGCATCCCGCCTGTCCGCGGAGGGCTCCTACACGCCGCAGATGGTATTGAACGGGCGGGATCAGTTCGTAGGTAGCGATGGCGGTGCTCTTGAGCGCGCGCTCTTCGACGACACAAAGCGGACACATTTTGATCTGCGGATCATAACCTCGACGCTTTCAGCGGATGGCGTCGATGTGAAGTTTTCCTTCTCAGGCCACACCTCCAAGCCCCTGGATGTTGTCGCAGTCCTCACCGATGACGCGGACCGCTCGAATGTCCTGCGGGGAGAAAACTCGGGCAGACTCCTGCAGCATGTCTCGGTCGCTCGATCTCTGACCAAGGTTGCCACGGTGGCAGGAGATGCCGAAAAGTCCATCTATTTATCGCTCCCGGAGGGCTTTCAAGTGACGGCCGGTCCGGGACACCACCTCGTCCTTTTCGTACAGGAAGCGCATCAGGGGACGATTCTGGGAGCTGCCACGGCATCCCTCTGAAGTATCCATGTCAAGATTCTTTTCTTCTCTTGTAACCAACCTTGCTTTCGCACCTCAAACAGGCGGCATGGGAAGAGCAGCCTCCCAGGTCGTAGATGACGCTCTTCCCGGCCTCCGGGTCATGACCCCAAACCTCCAGGTGGAAACACCTGGCCCAACCGAAGAAAGGAACTCTTCATGAAGACCAATACCGTAAGCAACCTCGCACTGGCCGCAGCTTTCGCGGGCCTCCTGGGCGGCACTGCTGTCCGTCTCAATGCTCAACCCCTCGCCGGCCACACGGGCATCTCAAGCGTCTCGCCGGCTATCACGGGTGCGATGGCTGAAGATGGCCAGAAGGCGCTCCCCAAGCATGCCTGCAAGGGACAGAACGACTGCAAGGGACAGGGCGGCGGCGACAAGAAGCATGCTGGCAAGAACGACTGCAAAGGACAAGGTGCCTGCGCGACCGACGGCTCCAAGCACTAATCTCGACCCGCGTGGGAGGCTTGTGTATGCAAGCATGAGCCTCCTGCCGATTACGCCGCCTCACCCGGATCGGAGTTTCTATGTCTGCCAATCGCTTCAACGGATATACCGACTGCGGAGTCGGTATTGGCCTGAGAGTTCCTCACTACGACCACATTCTCTCGAAGAAGCCGCTCGTGGACTGGTTTGAGATCATCTCGGAGAACTACATGGTCGACGGTGGGCGTCCGCTCAAGATTCTCGACCAGATCCTCGACCAGTATCGAGTAGTTCAACATGGTGTCTCCATGTACTTCGGTAGCGCACAGCCGTTGAACCGGGACCATCTCCGGCGCATCAAGGAGCTGACCAAGCGCACCAAGACTCCCTGGCTCTCCGATCATCTTTGCTGGGGCAGCGTGGACGGGCGCTATACCCACGACCTTCTGCCGCTGCCGTATACGTTCGAGGCTGTGCGGACGACAGCCGAACGGATTCGTATGGTACAGGACTACCTCGAAATTCCTGTCGCTGTCGAAAACGTCAGCAGCTATGCCGCATATAACGACTCCCAGATGACCGAGTGGGAGTTTCTGAATGAGGTGGTCTATACCGCCGATTGCGGCATCCTGCTCGACGTTAATAACATCTACGTGTCGTCGCAGAACCATGAGTTCGATCCCATGGACTACGTCAACAGCATCCCGGCGGAGCGCGTCGCGCAGATCCACATCGCTGGCCATTCGAAGTTCGAGAAGTACATCCTCGACACGCACGATCACCCGGTTCTTGACTCTGTTTGGAAACTGTACGAGCGCGCCATCGAGCGTTCCGGACCGACAGCCACTCTGCTGGAGTGGGATGACAACATTCCCTCCTTCGACGAGGTACATGCCGAAGCGTTCAAGGCGAATCGCTTCCTCCTTGCGGCCGAGGTGGGGACGAGTAGCAGTGTTGAAGTTCTCGAGGAGGCCCATGTATGAACCTGCTTGAGCTTCAGCGTCGCATGGTAGAGGACGTGCGCCGGCCACTCACTGCCGATTACGAGATGCAAAGGACGACGGATGATGGCACTCCGACCTCAGACATTGCCGCAAGCTATATCAGCCCCAATAATAGGCTCACGTCATTCGAACGTCTGGAGATCTACAACCGCCAGTACTGGTTCCGCCTGATCACCGCAGTCTCTGAGGACTATCCGACGCTTAACACCTTACTTGGCACGAAGCGATTCGATGCTCTGATTCTTGCTTATCTTGGTGAGCACCCATCGGCCTCATGGACCTTGCGCGACCTAGGTGCAACGCTCCCAGCATTCCTGACAGCCCATCCGGAGTTCGGCGGTCGCCGCCATCGCCTTGCAGTCGACGTTGCAAACCTAGAGTTGGCGTATGTCGATGCGTTTGATGGAAAGCACGTCGATCCTTTGACGACGGAAGAGGCACAGGTCATCGGCCCGGACTCGCGGCTTTCCCTGCAACCGCACTTGCAACTTCTCGAACTAGCCTACCCGGTGGACAATCTGGTGTTGGCCGTGAAGAAAGAAATGCCCGAGGTCGACATCGTAAGCAGTGCAGCCACGCAACGCGATGCTACAGATCTCGAGAAGATACCGCCGATAAAAAGAGAGGCTGTGTTTCTCGCTGTGCATCGCTATGATGACTCTGTCTACTACCGCCGACTGGAAAAAGAAATGTTCCTCTTGTTGAGAGGACTACGGGCAGGCGCGTCCGTTGCGGTGGCCGTTTCTCAGGCCTTTGCGAAATCGAAGCTGACACCGAACGCACAGGCCACTCTGTTGCAGGAGAGCTTCGCACATGCTTCGCAACTCGGATGGCTATGCCCACTAGCCAACATGGAACTGCCAGACCTAGTGATGTAGGGAAGGAAGCGTTCATGTCCAAAGAGCAAGATCATGGAGCGTGAATGTATCTCGCGCATACGGGCTCTTGCGAGTCACCCTGGACTGAACATCTGACTGCATGGAGTCGTACGCTGAATAAAGAGCCTTTACAGGTTCGCCGAAGCGCTGGTTCCTATGTTCGCGAAGACCCCTCTGCCGCCATGGAGCGTGTATGACTTCTTATCCGTCCTTCCGATCCTTGAAGCCCTTGTGGGTGGGGCCGTTCTGTTTGGGTGGAGACTCCGCGCGTTGCTAGGTTGCTCGATCCTCATGTTTGGATCGGCGTTGGGCGAAGACTGACCAACCGTAAGCGTTCAACTGACGTACTCCGTGGCCTATTGCATTCTGATCGCCGGGGTGCAGTTCGATGGCTTTGGGATTGACCGTCTGAAAGGATCTTCTCCCTAAGCAAATCCTGTAACCATTTCGGAGTTCCTTTGTCTCATGAGCATCTTGATAAGGAGTGCCCACATGCAGGTCTATAGCTTCAATCGATTTCATAAGCTGTTTCGCGTCTTCGTGGCTCTATCGGCAGTGTTCTTCGGAACAGCTTTGTTTGCCGAAACCCCCGCTGTCGGGGCCAAGGCCCCCGACTTTACCCTTTCGACCCCTACGGGCAAAACCGTACAGATGTCCAAGGAACTGCATGGGCACGATTTGGTACTGGTTGTGCTGCGAGGTTTCCCCGGCTATCAGTGCCCCTACTGCGTCAAACAGGTTCACGATTTCGTTGATCATGCGGCCGACTTTGCGGCGAAGAACGTAAAGGTTCTCCTTGTCTACCCCGGACCTCCCGCGGACCTGGATCAGCACGCCAAAGATTTTCTTGCGAAGCAGTCCGATTTGCCCTCCAACATCGTTCTGGTTACCGATCCGGATTACACGATGACCAATTCGTACGGCCTACGTTGGGATGCCCCGCATGAGACGGCCTATCCATCGACGTTCATTCTCGACAAAAATCAGACAGTTCTTTTCGAGAAGATCAGTCACAGTCACGGGGATCGCTTGTCCGCACAGGATGCCCTCGACCAGTTCGCGACTAAGTAGTCGCTCCTGGCTGCGTCCGGACTCCTGCGCAGCCTCTTTTTATTCTTCGTTCCCCAGGTCACGTCATGCGAACCCTCCGCTACCATTTTCTGTCGTTTCTCGCGCTTCTGATGCTGTCCGTATCTGCCGTTGCTCAGATCCATGAAGTGGGAACGGGAGTTCCAGGACCAATTCAGGCTCCGCATCTCACCGCCGCGTTGATCGCCGACTCTGGCACGATCTCGCCGGGCGGCACGAGTCATGTCGCACTGTCCTTGACGCTTGAGCCCGGCTGGCACGTCTACTGGGTCTATGCCGGCGACTCAGGCGAGGCTCCAAGCGTCGCGTGGTCCGCGCCGCAAGGAATCGTGCTGGGTCCGATGCAATATCCCGCGCCCTCCCGGCTTCCTCTCGGGCCATTGATGGACTACGGATATGAGGGAACGGCAATCTTTCCCTTTAGCCTGACGGCATCGCAGCAATTCCCTCTCGGCACGATGTTGCTGAAAGCGCACGTGCAGTGGCTGGTGTGCCGGGAGATATGTCTGCCAGGCAAGGCTTTTCTTGGGCTGAATCTGAAGGTCGCACCAACTGCACCTTCGGCAACGAATCCACTGATCGACGCGGCGCTCCATGCTGAACCGCTTCTGTTGCCGAGTTCCGTCAAAGTTCACGTGAGTGCCACCCGCAGCCTCCTCACAGTGGACGTCGAAACCGGCCACAGGGAGACAGCACTTGAATACTATCCTCTCGACGACGACTCGATTCGTAACGCAGCCGAGCAGAAGGTCGAGCCCACCCCGCAAGGGGCGAAGCTCGTCACTGAACGTGCGGAGACCTCGGACACCCTTCCCAAGCAGATCAAAGGAGTTCTGAAGCTGAGTGGAGGTCGATCTTATACCTTCGATATTCCTGTCGGAGCACTCGTAACGCAGACAGCCTCAAGCGGCGAGCCCGGACTCTTCTTCGCCATTGTTCTAGCATTCGCTGGTGGCATCATCCTGAATCTGATGCCATGTGTCTTCCCGGTACTCTTCTTAAAGGCTCTCTCGCTGGTCAACAGCGCAAACGAAAGCACCTCGCGGCAGCGGCGTCATGGAATCGCCTATACAGCCGGGATACTTTTCTCCTTCTGGGTCATCGTCGCCGTCCTGTTGACACTGCGCCTCGTCGGGAAGCAAGCGGGCTGGGGCTTCCAGCTTCAGTCCCCAGGCTTTGTCGTCGCCATGACCTTCCTGCTTTTCTTTATGGGACTCTCGCTGGCCGGGATGTTCGATCTTGGCCTGACACTGACAAGCGCCGGAGACAGCCTCACGCGCAAGGATGGCTACACCGGTTCCTTCTTTACCGGAGTACTGGCCACCGTCGTTGCGACTCCTTGCACAGCGCCGCTCATGGGAGCGGCGATTGGCTTCGCCCTCTCTCAGAGTGCGATTGTGACGTTTACGGTATTCACGGCCCTCGCGCTCGGTCTGGCCGTGCCGTACCTGCTTCTGACCCTTGTGCCCGGCTGGGCGAACAAGCTGCCGCGGCCTGGCCGCTGGATGGAGACGTTGAAACAGCTCACCGCCATCCCTCTCTTTTTGACGACAGTTTGGCTGATCTGGGTATACGGACGCTTGAGTGGAGGCGCGCCAGGCGATAGCTCTGACCATATCGCCCGCCTGCTGGTTGGGCTCGTCGTCCTCGCGATTGCAGGCTGGATTCTTGCGCGTTGGCCCGCGCGCCGATGGGGCTACCTCGCGGCACTACTCATCGCGACTGCGGGTTTCGCCGTTCCACTATCAGGCAGTCATTCTGACCAGCTGCAATGGGGGCCCTTTTCCAATGCAGCGCTCGCGGCGGCCCAGAGTCAGGGCAAGCCGGTCTTCGTTGACTTCACCGCGGCGTGGTGCCTTTCCTGCCAGGTCAATGAGAAAGCCGTCCTGCAGGACAAGAGCGTGGAGCAAGAGCTTCTTCGGAGGCATTACGTTCTGCTGCGCGCAGATTGGACTCGCTACGATCCGGAGATTACAGGCGCACTGAACAAAGTCGGTCGTAGCGGTGTCCCAACCTACGTCGTGTTCTCCGGCCACGCGGATGGCGGTAGCCACGTTCTGCCGGAGCTGCTGACGCGCGGCATCGTGCTCGATGCCATTCGACAAAACGGGACGTAACAATAGTCGTGATGGACTCACCGCATCCGGAAAGGCAGGGGCCTCAACATGATCCAGGCAGGCAACACTGAGGGTATCTCGGACATCATCCGATTCGTCCTTGAGATCGACAAACTCAAGGGAGTCCTGCGTAAGGTCAAGCCTACGGGAGAAGACCGCTACGAAAACACCGCCGAACATAGCTGGCAAATCGCATTATTTGCACTCTCCCTCGCACAGGTCGTGGAGACATCAGTCGATGTCAACCGGGTGATTGCGATGCTTCTGGTGCACGATCTCGGGGAGATCGATGCCGGAGATAAATTTGTCTTCGCCCAGGATGGTTGGGAAGACCGCAAGGTTGCTGAGCTTCGCGCCGTCGAGCGAATCTGTGATATCGCCCCATTAAAAGTGGCCGATTGGCTGATCACGTTATGGAAAGAGTTCGATGCGGGCGGAACTCCGGAAGCCCGTTTCGCAAAAGCCATCGACCGATGCATGCCGGTCCTGCTGAACCTGAGCCATCAAGGCGGAAGCTGGCTGGAGAACAGTGTGACCTATGAGCGCGTCGTCGGACGAGTCGGCCCAGAGATCGAGAACGGCTGTCCTGAACTCTGGACCTACCTGAAGGAGAAATTGGAAGAAGGTCGCCGCAAAGGATTCTTTGCGGCGACCTCGTAACGGTTTTACCGGATCTTCACACCTCATCTTCAAGAAGGTGCGTCGCGTGAGTGATCGCCGACCTTGCGCGGATCGTCCCAGGTTCAAATGCGGCTTTATCGAACGCCGACTCTAGCCAAAGACTTAGACCCTGATTCAAAGCTTTTCCGCGAGGATGTCCACCATCTGAATCTGTGGCTGAGAGACGAATAGCTCTTCGGCACGAGCAAAGAGGGCTTTTGCCACCTCACCGGTTACATGTGCGTTACGTCCTTCGTCATCCTTGAAGCTGTCAAAGATGCCAAACGTTGCCGGCCCAATCTTGAATGCGAACCAAGCCGTCGTACCCACTTCAGCTGCTACGAGAGGAGTCGCCGAACTAAGAAATTGTTCGACGTCTGCCTCCTTACCTGTACGTGCACGCAATGTTGCCAAAATGCCAACTTTATTCATCTGATTTTTTCCTCGCGATTGGTTGAGCCGCACGCCTCAGTTGCAGCGCACAGGGTTATTAGTTAGATCTCAATCGAGCGCGACCGAAATCGGGCAGACGCGAATTCGATCTCCACCGTTAGAGTTGAGATCCGGTAAAAGGTTACAGTGACCAATGTCCCTTATGCGAAGAGTGTGTTCCGGGACAATATTCATCGCACCTACGCACTATCGTCGTAATCCTATGTAACCTTTTCGACGCTCGTGCCTCACATATCCGCGCAGATTAATGGGATGATCTCGGCCTCTGCCGTGGTGGCAGATGTGGAGGAGTTCCATTGCGCATACGGGTATCCCCTCAAAGGAGGCAGCACAATGTTGAAGTCAATTCCTGGTCTTCTGGCCATCGCGCTCTCTATCGGAGCTTTCACACCTCTCACAAATGCACAGAACATCTTCCAGGGCAACGGCTCTTCGGTGTTCGTCATGACAAACGACAATACGAACAACGAGGTCCTTACCTATCAACGCGCATCCAATGGACAGTTTGTTTTCAAGGCGCGCGTCGAAACCGGAGGGCGAGGAAGTGGAGGCACGAATGATCCGCTTCAGTCTCAGGGTGGGCTCACTCTCAGCGGAGACCATAACCTGTTATTCGCAGTCAATTCCGCCAGTGGAACCGTATCGAGCTTTCACTTGCTGAATGGCATTCCGGTTCTGGTCGATAAGGAATCGTCAGGAGGCGCTTTTCCCGTCGCTGTGACGGAGCACAACGATACAGTCTACGTATTGAATGCAGGTGGTTCCGGCGCGATCGTGGCCTTTAAGGCGGACGGTCTCGGAAGACTGCATGAGATCTCAAAATCCGAGGTATTTCTTACCGGTGACAACTCGGGCGCCTCATCGATCTCCGTTAGTCCGAACGGTAAGTCGCTGATTGCGATCGAGAAGGCTTCCAACAGCATTGACGTGTTTCCGATCGATCCGGATGGAACTCTTGGAGCAGTCGTCGCGAACAAGAGCGTGACGCCGGGAGTGTTTGCCACTTCGTTCACACCGAACGGTCAGCTCATCGTTTCGGAAAATCAACCGAACGGCACTGATGTGTCGAGCATTTCCACTTACACCATCAACTCGAACGGCTCGCTGACAGCGATTACTCAGAGTCTCCGCACCTTCGGCGACGGGAACTGCTGGAATGTGATCACTCCCAATGGCAAATGGGTCTATGTCGACAACGCAGGAACGTCTACCGTCGCAGGCTTTTCTGTCGCGGCAAACGGAACTCTCACGCCAATTGCGAACACGATCGTGAGCACGCTCTCCAACGGAGCCGGTAACCTTGACATCACCGTCAGCGGCGATGGCAAGTATCTCTTCAACCTCCAATCCGGGGTCGGAGTCATCGGCGTCTTCACGATCAATTCCGATGGAACTCTGAACCAACTTGGAGACATCGAGGGACTTCCCGCCAATGCCGGCTTCAATGGAATTGCCGCTCTCTAACGGAATCCTTGTGACACCATGTGGGGCGGACTTCAGTCCGCCCCATATAGTCCCGCTCAGTGAAGTAGGACCGCACTTCGTGGAATAAGTTCGTCGGCTACTGAGAAGCTAAAAGATTTCGTCGATCCATTTGAGTGCCGTCTCGGGTGCCAACCGTTTCATATAATCCACCTCGACGTACGACCTGAAGACCTCGCCAGCCTTCGAGACGAGAAATGCTGCAGGTACTGGCAGTTCATACCGATTGTCTCCGTTGTAGGCCGCAACGTCGACGCCGAAGAGTTCCTGGACTTGCTTCAAAGCTGGATCCATTTGAAAGACAATTCCGAACTGACGAGCGATGCCATTCCCTGAATCGGACAACACTGGAAACTTCAGATGGTGTTTCTCTTGCAGCGTTAAAGAATGATCCGGCGTCTGCGGGGAAATCGCGACGAGCGTTACTCCTCGATCCTGAAACGACTGCAATTGCTCCTGATACGCCTGAACCGTCAGGTTACAGAATGGGCACCATGTGCCTCGATAGAAGAGAATCAGTAGAGGCCCGGTTTGCCTGAGGTCTGAACTCTTCACCAGCTTTCCTGTCGCATCCGGTAGCTCGAAATCCAGGATCATCTGGCCCGGCTGAAGAGCACCCTGTACGAGACCGGAGTCCATCAATCGTTGCGTTGTCGCTTCAATCGTTGGGACAACGTGTGGCGGTGTCTTTTCTGCGACAGTCTGTCTTAGCACATTGACTTCATTCTGAAGATTCATGGTGCTCCTTCGAGGCAACTTGCCTTATCTGAAGGTTGGAGTCCCTCGAGTCGAGAAGCTTACATCGCCTGCTGGGTCATCGTTGCTTGGGCGGGCTTGTCATGGCCCGTCGAGTCGATACCAGAGGTGCGTTCGCATCCAGTTCGATCCCACGGGAACCGACTCGCACACCCAGCTGTTGCCAGAGTTGATCGAGGTCCACCGCAATCGGGGCATCCTTCCATTTGCGATACAAGTCAATGAGAACGGTCGTCCCTGTCGCTCGATCACCGGTCTCGAGAACTCGTGATAGCGGCCACTCTGTATCGATGGTGCCTTGTGCCGCCATGATAGCCTGAAGCGCGTCCTGCAACCCCTTGCGATTTCCCGTTGCTTTTCGGATCTGGACATCGGCGACCAGGCAGAACATGGCGCCGCCCCAATAAGTGCGGCCCCATTTATGGGTCCGCTCTAGCCCCTTATCTCCTGGTCGCGGCTCCCCCTGAGGCATTCCCCGTACCATGCCAGCCCACACCTGTTCTACCGGAAGTTGATTGGCTTGAGCTCGGGCGATCGGCTCGACATACGTAGCGATTCCTTCTTCCAGCCAATGCGATTCGTCAGGGAGCGAAGACAGAGCCATATGGACCAATTCGTGAGTCATCGTCCAGTCTTCCTCCAGGTCTGCCTTGGTTACGGCAGAACCAAGACGCATGCGGGTAAGACCTTGCACACCCTGGACATCACCCCACGTCGTGCCGTGAATCGATTCGTCTTTGTCCTCGTTTTGGCTCACAATGACGCGGGCCCGCTGGACGGGAAACCTGCCGTAATAGACGGTTACAGCCTCAGTTGCCCGGCGCACCCATGCGACGATGTCCTCATTCCTAAGACTCCCTTGACCGATCCGGATATCCACCTGGATGACCGCTCCATCCATTTGCAGGACCTGACGGTAGGGCTCCTCTCGCCTGGAGGCGGCCATCGCTGAAATGTGTGATTGTGCTGGAAGAGGGGGCTTCACCGCTCCGTAAAGGAGAGCCGATAACAATAAGAGTCGCATCATGGTGATTGATCAATAAACTTGTAACCTATCAGTCGGCCTGTGAGTCTCATAGACCGGCGTGTATGTCGCCTAATTAGAGCCCTACGCTGTTTTTTGGTTACAGCGATGGCTCATAGAATCGAGCTTCCGCCTTGCGACACCGGGCGATGTGACTTTTTATCATTCGGGGCATTGTATGCGTCTAAATTCAGTGAGTAGTGAACAAGCAATAGCCGACGGAGAAGATGTTGGACGCGAACAGTCCGTGGACAGACCTGATAGCCGCAGTTGGCTTGTCAGTCTTACGAGTCTTGTGTTCATCGTCCTGCAAAGTGCCTGTTCCGTTGCGATGGCGATCAGCGGAATTCGTGTCCTGATTGGGCTCGGAGCACTGGCTGCCGTGACCGCGGGAGCACAAGTGCCCCCCGGCGGTCTTCACCGAGACGCGATCCGCATACCGATGATGATCGTTGCCGTTGTGGGGTCGCTCATTAATCTTTATGTCATCTGGAGAATTCGTTCGCTAAGAAAACGCCCGTCTGCTCAATGGAGGCAACAGCCCATTCCACGTAAGACGATCTGGAGCGAGAATGCACAGGCCGCGATGGCTGTCGTTACTCTGGTTCTTGTAGCCACAGAGCTCTTCTCTCACCTGTACATCTTCCGTTTCGTAAAATAGCGAACCTAAAATAGCGAAGGCGCGCATTCGGTGTGACAACCGAACTGCATCGAAGATGAATGAGCTATTTCCCGAACAGGAACTGGGAGTCAATGGGCACTCCTTCCATCATTGTCGTCATGGTGGTGACGGGTGACAATCGCACGACCGCAGCCGTCTCTCTAAAGAGAGGTCGCAACTGATTCGCTTTCACGTTTCGATTGTTCGCTCGGGATGTTCCCGAGTTGGAGGTTACTTGGCTATTTCTTGTCCGTGGTTGACTTAGGCCGTATGGCAAACAAGATAACAATGCCAATTAAGAGCGCTGAACCACCCATGGTTGGGATCAGAAGATCGAGCTTCTGTTGGCCGAGGCTGGCCTCAAGCAGAATTCGGACTGGAGATGCGAAGTACACGAGGGAAACGACCCCAAGGCCGATCAACGCGCATCCGACGATCAACAGTGCCTTCACGAGAACTCCTTCGCTCGGAGGCTGACAACTTCTGTCAGCGTTCAAACAATTGATTGATCAAAAATGATACAGCCGAGAGGCAGCAGGTCCGGCATCCAAACGCCCTAAAGCGGCCTTCCATCGAGATTGTGACTCGGGCAAGAGACGGTTGAGAAGAATTGCTTGCCCCGCTTGATGAGCATCTCGAAAAGGGCTTCCGCTGAGTCGATTCTAGCGCACTACAATCGACCTCGTGTGCACACGGCTCTCTTCCAAGTCGAGCTCTCGCTGCAGCGTCCTCAGTACTTCATCATCAATCTGTCCCTCGTCCCACAGCCGGATTAGCGCCACTCGCTCCGCCTGAAGCACCTCCAAAATCGCATCGCTCCGGCGGGCCTGATCGACTAGCCCTTGCACTCGCTTTTCCCGTTCCGCTGGCATCGCATCCAACCGTTGCTGATAGTCCGCGATCAATTGCCCGTGCATCGCAGACTGATCCCGATTCTTCGATCGGCTTCTGTCGAGATGCACTAAGGCCTCGCGCAGCAATACCCGCCGCGCCTCCTGCTCTTCAGCTTTCATGCCAATCGGCTCCGACAATCCCAGCCTTCGAATCAGCCCTGGAAGCGTCAGCCCCTGGACCACCAGAGTCGCCACGATCAAGCAAAACGCTAGATAGATGATCATGCTTCTCTGCGGAAACGTCCTTCCATCCGGGAGTGCGTATGGCAACGACACTGCCGCCGCCAGCGACAACACCCCGCGCATCCCACCCCACCCGATCACAATCAAGCTTCGTGGTTCTGGATCCTCGACCTGCTCCTTCTGCACCCACCGACGCACCGCGTAGGCGAGATAAGTTTCTCCGAATACCCAACCCATTCGCACGGCGATCATCACCGCGCTGAAGCCAACCCCATATTCCAGCAGGACTATGCGACTCATACCGCTAATCTGGCTCATCACATACGGCAGTTGCAGCCCGATCAGCACAAACACAATCCCATTCAAAACGAACGTCAGCGCGTCCCATACCGCTGTCGCCTGCAGCCGCACCTGCGGTGACATGTATCCCGGACTCTTCCGGCTCATATACATGCTGCAGGCGATCACGGCGATCACACCTGATACATGCGCTCGATCACCTATGAGGTAAGTCGCATACGGGACCAGAATGCTGATTACAATCTCAATCGGCCCGTCGTCCACCCACCTCTCAAACCACGCCACCGCGGCTCCGATTGCGAGCCCAATAAGCACACCGCCGCCGGTCAAAAATACCAGCCGCCCAACTCCCTCCACAACCGACGGTGTCCGCCCTGTCATCAGCATTAGCAGCCCAAACTGCAGCGCCAGCAACCCCGTGCCATCGTTTACCAGGCTTTCTGCTTCCAGCAGGTCTACGATTCGTTGTGGCAGCCCTACTCGCCGCGCAATCGACGTTGCAGCGATCGCGTCCGTTGCTGCCACCACAGCCCCCAGCAGGGCGGCGGATCTCCAATCGAAGCCCGGAAGCAACGAACCAGCCGTCAGCGCAAGTCCCACCACTGTGAACAGCACGAGCCCAACCGCAAGCATCGCTATGCTCACGAAGTTACGCTGGAACTCTCGCCACGATAGCGTCCACGCTGCCGAATACAGGAGCGGGGGCAAAAATACCAGAAACACCAGATTCGGATCCAGGCCAATCCGCGGCATCCCCGGCAGAAGGCTCAACACCAGCCCTGCGATGACTAACAGAATCGGATAGGCGATCTTTAATTGCCGAGCCAGCCCCGCAAACACGGCCACAAACACCAGCAATAGCAGAAAAACCGCCTCAAGCGACTGCACCCCGGAGCCAGGTGGCATCAGCCCACCTGCCAGATGCGAGCCACGTGCATAGGTCGGCTGCCGAAGCTAAACACGAAGAGCATGTTCTATTATCTCCCGCAACAGAGCACACGAAGCTCAATCTCCCCCAGAGCGCTCAGGGCCTCACGTTTTTCGACAGGACGACGCTGTGGCCGGAGGAGCATCGGCCATGCCTTTTCGTCGATTTACGCGTGAGCAGCAGAAAAAATAGTAACCTGTGCACTAGGATTTAGTGAGGCGTCTTACTAAGTCTTAGGAGAGAGCCACAGAGACCAAACGCAACGGGTTGCCTTCTCAAGGAAGTGTTCGATGAGTTTGCAGGTTACTCCAGACATTTCAATCCGCAACATTCTGTTTGCGACTGATTTTTCGTCTTGCTCGGAAGCGGCTCTACCTTACGCTATCGGCCTCTCCCGTCGTCACCATGGACTACTGAGTATCGTGAACGTTGTTTCTGGTGAGATTTGCGGCAATGCGCAGCCCCCGGACGCCCTCTACTTTAGACATTCCGCCGAGAAGAAGATGGCACAACTCGTGGCATCTGAGATGCTCCTTGGAATCAAACATCAAGAGTTCATCAAAGAGAATGAGGGAGAGGGAGATGTCGCCTTGGTTTTTTCTGAATTGATGCGGGCCCTTCGGACTGATCTGGTCGTGGTGGGAACGCATGGACGAGGCGGCGTGAAGAAAGTTCTTCTTGGTTCGGTATCGGAAGAGATTGTTTATTCGGCGCTCTGTCCTGTGCTCACAGTCGGACCAGGCGTCTCCTCAAAGCCAATGCCGGAATTGGCGCTTCGGAGAATTCTCTGTGCGACCGATTTGCTGCCCGGATCGGCAAAGGCTCTTGCTTACGCACACTGGCTGGCGCAGCAGGAGAACTCCCACTTGATTGTCCTGCATGTTGTCGAGACGCCCAGCGATGGGCGATCTGAAGACCGTGAGACTGTGAGTGAAAGAGCGACGAAGCAGCTCATACAACTTGTTCCGCCCAATGGGGACGTCTCGGTGGATCTTCTCGTCGAAACTGGAGCATCGGCCGAACAAATCCTGGAAGGGGCCGAGAGTCAGGGTGCGGACTTGATCGTTATGGGATCGCACTACACCTCCCATCCCCGCGTCGCTGCACATCTCCCATGGATCACAGCTCATCAAGTTTTATGTCGCGCGCGTTGCCCCGTATTGACGGTGCGAAACTGATGGCCACGAGTCCCCTCAGCTCTTCAGATAACCGCTTCATGGCCGGAGCATGGTCCTCTATGAATTGTCTTTGGGGCCAGAACCACAGGGAGGCCAACTCCGCCGCACCGGGCGGAATCCTCCATGTTCTGGAGGGTGGCTTAGGTGGATGAAGAGGCGACATATCGCGTCCTAAATCGTGAGATTCTCTTGCTGATCGCTCTCGCAGTTGGTGCGATTGGAGTCTTCGCATTTACCAAGAGCATGGCGGCTAGAGAACAACAGATGGACGCTCGAATTGCAGCCATTTCGTATGAAGAGGGTCAGAGGCAGTTCAGCTCAGGGCAAATCGAGAAGGCAATCGATTCCTTTCGCAAAGCGACGACGGACGCTCTCAGAGATCGGACGTATGCGCTTGCGTTAGCCAACGCGCTGGCAGCGGGCAATCACGATGCAGAGGCCCAGCAGACGCTGCTTCGTTTGCGGGAAGGAGATCCCGAAGATGCCGAGATCAACAGCCAGCTAGCGAGGCTGGCCGCCAAGCGCGGTGAAGTGGATGACGCCGTGCACTACTACCAAAACGCACTTTACGGCCGCTGGGCTGGAACCCAGGTAGATCAGCGGAAACTGCAACTGCGAGTTGAGTTGATTCGCTTCCTGCTAGTGCATCAACAACGTGAGGCTGCACTTTCCGAGTTGCTGATTTTGGATGCTGACCTCCCGCGATCGGCGGTCGCCCACGTGGACACAGCGCGCCTCTTCCTACAGGCAGGGGACGCCCAGCACGCTTTGAAGAATTACGACGCAGCGATTGAACTGGACAAGGACAATGTCGACGCGCCGACCGAAGCCGGCGAAGCAATGTTTCGCCTGGGGGATTACCCACGAGCTGAGGTGTATCTCAGAGCCGCTGTGAAGCTCAATCCAACAATCGAGAAGACGCGTCGTCTATTGTCCGTCACTGAGATGGTTCTATCAGAAGATCCGCTGGCTCCGAATCTCACAAAGCAGGAGCAGAAAGAGCGTTTGCTTCGGGGCCTCACACAAGCCAGCCAGCGGCTAGACGGCCACCTTAGTCAGACCACGGATAGTCGAGAGATCTCTCAACTGATCGCCCTTAGAGAACAAGCTCTGGCGATAGAGTCTGAACTTCATTCCAACCTTCCTCCTGACCCCGAGCAGATCAAATCTGGGGTGGAAGTTATCTCAGCAATTGAAAAGGCGACGTGGGCCACCACGGGAGAGCCAGATGGATTTGATCTAGCGCTTCTCCTGATTGGCCAGAAACATGGCGGTGCGCGACCATGAGCACCGCCAATCTGTCGTTCATGCAGCGGCTCCGCCTGCGCGAAAATCACATATTTTTCGCATTAGCCATTATCATCGGGATTCTTGCCGGGCTCGCCGCGGTGTTGTTCACTCTCGCAATCAAGGGTACGACGTATCTTCTCTTCGGACTCGCGCCTTCCAATCTCCGCTACATCCTCGTACCAACGTTGATGAGCCTGGTTACGGGTTTTTTGCTGGTAAAGTTTTTCCCAGAGGCTCGCGGTAGCGGTGTTCCACAGATCGAAGCTGCCTATCACCTCAATCAGGGGGAAGTTCCGTTCCGGGTCGCTTTCGGAAAGTTTCTGACCGGTGTGCTCTGCATCGGATCGGGTCACTCGATGGGAAGGGAAGGCCCTTCGGTCCAGATCGGGGCAGGTATCGCTTCACCAATTGGCAGATGGTTTCATCTTTCGCCAGCCCGTGTTCAAAGTCTCGTTCCCGTCGCCGCGGCCGCCGCGTTATCGGCAGCGTTTAATACCCCTGTCGCCGCGGTGATCTTTGCCCTCGAAGAGATCATCGGAGACATGAACGCGACCCTGCTGGGTTCGACGGTCGTGGCCTCCGTCGCAGCGGTCATCGTAGAACGTTCCATTCTCGGCAACAACCCCATCTTTCATGTACCCGCGTATCATCTCGTCAATCCTGCCGAATTGATTGGTTATCTAATCCTTGGGATTGCAGGAGGCATCGTTTCGCTTGCCTTTTGCAAGGGGCTCCTGCGCTCTCGAAAGCTATTTTTAGGATTGCCGAAGTGGACCAAGGTTCTTCAGCCCGCGATGGGTGGTCTGATCATCGGCATAATCCTGATCTTCTTCCCTCAGGTGATGGGCGTTGGCTACCAGTTCGTTGATCAGGCGATGAATGGCGGCCTTCTGCTTAGAACGATGCTCCTGCTATGCCTCGTAAAACTCGTGGCCACCATAGTTTCCTACTCCTCCGGAAATGCCGGCGGTATCTTCGCCCCAAGTCTGTATCTTGGCGCAATGGCCGGAGGAGCCGTCGGCGTACTGATGCACCGTTTCGCCCCCTTTCCGACCGGTGACCCCGGGGCTTACGCGTTGGTCGGAATGGGCACGCTGTTTGCCGGAATCATTCGCGCCCCCATGACGTCGGTGTTCATGATCTTCGAGCTTACGCAGGACTACCAGGTTCTGGTTCCGCTGATGGTCGCCAATATGATTAGCTACCTTATCTCGAAGCGATACCAGCCAGTTCCCCTTTACCGCGCGCTATTGGAGCAGGACGACGTCCACATGCCTCTACCGGGCACTGGACAAACAACTAACGTTTGGCGTGCCCGTGACGTCATGACACGAGAATTCACTTTGGTTTCGCCCGACAGTTCAATCCAACTGGCATCTGGGATCGCGGTAGAAACCAATGCGCAGAGCCTTCCTGTCGGAAGTAACGGGGTCTATTCGGGCCTAGTGACACGCGATCAAATCGAGCGCGCGCTCAAGTCCGGCGGTGCCAACGATGCCATTGGAACAATCGCCACCGACAACTGTGCCCATGTTCACCCCGACCACCCATTTGATCTTGTGCTCGACCGGCTTGCGAAAAATCCGGGTCTGCTGCCGGTCGTGAGCCGCAACCATGTGAATCGTGTTGAGGGTGTCATCACCCCGCAATCAGTGATGCAATTCTTGCAGAGGGAATTTCAAGGAGCACCGGGCAGTGGCGAGTAGACAGCTAAGTAAAGATAGAAAGAGCAGGGCGCACGGACAGAGAAGTCGCGGTGGATTCACCTGAGAGACACCTAAATCCGCACACGCCTCTTCACGTATCGCGACGGGCTTCTATCGCCTGCGTGAGCCTCCAGCTCACACCTCCGTCCGTGGAGAAAACGGATCTCCAAAAGAACTGTTCGTGAGAGATGTCGGAGAAGATCCAGCGCTCGCAGCGCCCGTCGTAGAAACGTTCCTGCACGATCTCTGGGCCGACCGCGAAGGCCAGCATGTCGATCGTGGTACCGTGAACCGGACCGTGGAAGGTGAATCGCCAGAGCTTCAATCTAGGATCGTATACGCGCACACAGAGGCCGCATTCATGGCTGGTTATTCCCTTCACGCCGCCGAGCTGCGCGCGTGGTGGCACTTGCCACACATCGATCACTGCCCGGCCTTCCAATGCGTAAACAAATGTCCACTCGCCTTCTTCTCGACGTTCCGGACCCTCGAGGGGAAAGTATGTGATCAACGTACGCCAGCGCCCATTCAAGCGACCATATAAGTCCATCTCGGTCGAGATATTTGGCTCCGGTTCGTCGGCAAGGAGCGAGCTCAACAATTGCGAATTCATGAGGCAGGACCACCCGCTGATCGAAGGTTGCGGATTCCCGGCGCAATGCAATCAAGCAAGGGTTTGGAATATTTTGCGTGGGGATCACTATCTGGATCGTAGATGGTGAAATCGCATCCGACAATGCGTCCGGAGCGGCATAACTCGCCTATCAACACACCCAACTGCTCGTAGTTAAGGCCCGGACTTCCTGGTGAGTCGACAGCCGACATCTCAGCCTCATCGAGCACGTCAAAATCGACCTCGCCATCTTTACTAATTCCCCCCGATTCAGATTCACCGCAGAGTTCCCTTTATCTAACCTATAATGATTGTTTCACTGGTTATAGGGATGAGTCAACCGATGAAACGCGTTTTACAGGTTATGATTGAGCCGCACACATTTTCGACACGGGACATCGTTGGCGGTGATCCGTCCCTCGATTTTGTGAATACAGTTACCGGCCGCGATCAGTCGTCGCGTGACTGGCTGGACAGCTACGAACGTCTGATCGAGTGGGCAGTCCTGGCAAGCTCTTACCACAAGACGTATTGCAGCGGCTTGCCAAAGAAGCAAAGAGAGAACCCGCCGCGGCGATAAGAGCACTCGCGCGCGCAAAGACTCTGCGCGAACTGTTGTTAGCGCTGTTGACGAACATCATCGGCGGTAGGGTCCCATCGAAAGATGTCTTGAGGCTGCTTCGGGAAGACTGGCTCGCGGGCGTCAACTCTCTAGAACTGCGTTTCGAAGGTGGCCGTGTCGCAAAACACTTCGGTGTCGAAGTCAAATCTCGACTCGATCGCGAGAATGGTCGCCTATCGCATCGTCGAAGACGTTCTAACGTCGCCGATGGAGCGTCTTCGTATGTGTCAAGGCCCCAACTGCTCGTGGCTGTTCCTCGATAGTTCCAAGGGCGGTCGGCGCCGTTGGTGCGACATGGCGGTCTGTGGGAACGCCGCCAAGTCACGCCGATTCTATGCACGCACAGATAGTGCTTACCTTTCGAGTTAACCGGACTTCCCGGCAGATGTCTCGGCCATTGTCTACAAGTTCGCCCATTTCAAGTAGACGAATAATCGGCTTCTCGTACAAGTGGAGCGGCCAATTGATTCGCTAAGGTTTTCATTGCGTCACCCGTCGCGATCAGTGGTGTAGATTTCCGCGGGAGTTGAGTTTCGGGTGACTTCTATTGATCACAAACTCAGCGATGGCTGATAGCAGAATTCGCACAATGATCCGCAGCGCATTCCGTAATCGAGCGTAAACGATATAAATTTCGTGTAAGGAAGTGGCCGCTGAAGAAACGAATGAGTCTTTCCGTATTGAAAATACAGAGGATGCGCACTGTACCTAAATTTGAATCTAGATTTAAACGATTACAGCGAAGACCCGCAGAAATAGCGCGTCTAAGTGTTCATTACGGTAAATAGATTGAACCACATAGCGTAATTGTAGGATGGTGCCCGGAGGGGGACTTGAACCCCCACGCTCGATTAAGAGCTGCGGATTTTAAGTCTCTGAAGAACACCGTAAATCTATGATAAATAAGAGAAATTAAGCGTAAGTTGACTTGACCCTAAGTCTTTGCTGAACAGCCATTTAGCGTAATTGAGCGTAATTTGACCAAACTGATGTCTGTACCCGAATCTGTACCCGAAATCGTTGCGTTTTAAATCCGTCCAGTACTGCAATTGCAGTATGAAGCTGCCGCAATCTAGCGCCAATTCCCTTCCTTCTTTAGTTAATCGTTTGGGTTTGAACATTCGCTCGCAGAGCTACCCGAATGACCTCGCGTTCTCTTCGGTGAGCACATCGATCTGTTAGCAAAAGTTGAAAAGAAAGGGCCACTTGTCCGAGATGCCGACTACACGGCCAAGTGACGAGAACGGTGTTTCTGGTAGCTGACGGGCAAAGGCCTCACTCGCCCAAGTCTCTTGTTTGCCCTTTTCCTGCCGTTTAGTCAGATTCCGTCCCGTGATGCGGTTTCACGCAGAATCGCAAGGCATTTGTCCGTGAGACTCAGCTCAGCGAATTGCCAATTGCGCGAGAATTGCGCCTCGCGGTCGGGGTTCGGCCGCATCGAAAATGGCCAGAATTGATATCGCCTGTACCGTCCAGAGGGAGATGAGGATTGATTGTGTGCTCCATATGCAAACTGCTAAACTCGTGCTCACGTTTTGAAATTTGAGGGGAGTTGGATTGGCATACGCGGATGCTTCAGCAGCCACGCGACGTGACGCACCTTCTGCCGAGCAATGTCAACAGCAGGTCCACCGGATTATTCATTCCACTGTCTTTCGAAATGCCTTGACGTTACAGCAACTGTTTCAATTCGTGGCCGATAAGGCCATTGCCGGAACTACAGAGGGCCTCAAAGAATACACAATCGGCGTAGAGGCCTTTGGCCGGAAGCAGGATTTTGATCCAAAGACTGATACCATCGTTCGGGTTCAGATACATAGATTAAGGCTGAAACTGAAAGAGTATTACGATGCCGAGGGCAGCCACGACCCCGTATTGATTGAGATTCCCAAGGGGCACTATCTCCCGAGTTTTGAAAGCGCCACCGCTGCGGTTGCAGACCTCAACCATAGGACTACGCCCCAACTGGACACACCTTTCTCCGTCGGAACCCCATTGCTTGGACAGAATGTTGACAGTGGAGATCAGGAGACGCCTAAGAAAAGGCGTACCTTCAGTTGGCTCTCCTCCAGCCGTGCAGCGATTGCCACAGCTGCAATTGCCGTCTTTGCTATAGGCTTCTGGGCCGGGAACAAGGAGACGCGAAACGGCACTGTAGGAGAGGCCGCTTCCTCTAATCCTGAATTGAATTTCGGCAAATCAGCAGATCCGGTGAAGGTATTTTGGGCTAAATTCCTCGGCAACGATCCAACTCCAGTCATCGCATATCCGGATGCCGTTTTCCTTCTGGACGATTCCAACGATCTTTTCCGGTTCCGCCAGGGGGCGAGTGATGGACGAGGTGCTCTCGTCGATCCACACCTGGCACAACAGTTCGCATCAAATCCTTCTCTTATTGCCAAAGCCGGTCAACTCTACTACGAGAATGGGTATACCGGTACTGGCGAACTCGAGGCTGTCGCAATGTTGACGGGCCTTTTTGGACAGATGGGTGTGAAGCCGACCATCAAATCCAGCCGCGATATCACCCCGGATGATCTGAAGCAACATAACGTAATTTTGCTCGGATCACCATTCCAGAATATTGCTGTTGCTCAACTCCTTTCCGTGGGAGATTTCACATTCGAGAATCCCGATTCTCGACGTGAAGAATGGAGAGCTCAGATCCTGAACGGTCATCCCCGAACAGACGAGAACTCGACCTACCATACGGAGCGCGATCCAACTACCCAGGTATTGAAGACGGATTACAGCCTCATATCCATGCAGCCCGGCGTTGTTCCGGGCCGGTACATCGCTATACTGGGCGGCCTGGACACGAAAGGAACCGAAGGTGCCACGATGTTCGCCACTTCACGACCTGGAGTCGAGGAACTATCCAAGGCTTTAGCCGCCTCGGGCGAATCCAGCGCAAAGGGCGATACACCTGTATTTCAAGCCCTAGTTCGTGTCCGTCTTGAGAAAGGCTACCAGGTTTTGGAAGCTGATCTACTGGCGGTGCACAAGTTCCCTCCCAGACCCCAACCGGGCCTGGCGGCGCAACTCCTCAAACATCGGCTCATTAGCAGAAAGGTCCTAAACCAGTCCCGTCCAGGCTTTGCTACTTCGCCTTTCATCAAAGCGACAGGGAAAAGTTGTTCCCAACTCCCATCGAATGTGTTGTGCGGGCCTCCCCAAAAGAGCGCTCTGTGAGGGCTAGGCAGCCGTACAACGGTGTTTCCGGCACTGAACCTATTCTGGTTGCACCATAATCTCGGGTAACACGCTGTGTAACGTTAATGAAACATCCCCGAAAACCCGCTGCAACACCTACGTTTCAGATCTCCGTATCCCTCCCGTAACTAGACTTCCGTCGCCTTGCCCGGCTACCGTTTCCAGCGTTGGTGAACAGCCTGTTGTGGAACGATGCAACTTTCGTCTCGGAATCCACAAATCGTCAGACCGTTGCGAGGTGCTTCGCTCTCTCCCGGCGGGGGTACGCATGCCCTGAAAGATCAGGCTGGGAATGCTGGGCGACGTGTGCAGGCTTGAAGTCACAACGAAAGAAGAAGCCGAAGGAGGCTGTATGCAATCTGGAATCTCTACTTATAAAAAGACCGCCAAGCAAAAGTGGCTAAAAACTCTCTCAGGGAAACTGGTCGTACTCGTTTGCTTGCTGACGATGGTACCTGCGGCCTTTTGCCAGGGAGTCAGCGGGCACATCGTCGGCACGGTTCACGATGCAACAAACGCGGTAATACCGAACGCACAAGTGACGATCACCAACCAGGACACCGGTATCATGACCCACGCGAAGTCCAACGCCTCTGGCGAATTCCGTTCCGACAACCTGCAGCCCGGTACCTATAGTGTTAAGGTAGACGCCCCCGGCTTCCGCGAGACGATTTCGGCCGGGAATATCGTAACGGTCGACAGCAACAACCGCGTGGACGTCAACATGCTGGTTGGCACGTCGGACCAGAAGGTCGAGGTGACGGCGTTGAACCCGCTGGTCGATACCACTGGATCCTCACTCGGCGAGGTGCTGAACGAGAACGACATTCAGAGCCTTCCCCTGAACGGGCGCATTTTCTCGCAGTTGATCGTCACTGTTCCTGGTGCCGTGGCGAGCGGCTGGTCGAGCGCCCCGGAAGCGGCGGCAGGCGCGGGCGCGCAAACCGCCATCACAGCGTCGGTGAACGGCCTGCCCTGGGCAGGCACTACCTACACGTTGGATGGCGTCAGCGATATGGAACTGCTGAACGCCTTCATGACGGTCACGCCGCCGCTGGATGCGCTCCAGGAAGTCAAGGTTTCGACGGCGAACTCCGATGCGACCGTAGGTGTGTATGGCGGCGCGCAGGTGAATGCTGTTGTGAAGTCCGGTACGAACAGATTTCATGGGTCGGCGTACGAATTTTTCCGCGGCGACTCGCTGAACGCGATTCAGTGGCATGCAGCTTCCAAAGCCCCGGATCGGGCCAACCAGTTCGGTGGGTCGTTCGGTGGCCCAATCATCCGGAATAAGGCGTTCTTCTTCGTCGACTACCAGGGTCTGCTGCTGAACAACGGTGTCTACTACACCGGATACACGGTGCCGACGGATCTGATGAAGCAGGGATACTTCCTCACCAGCCAGTTCCCAACGATCTATGACCCGCAGACGCAGGCGCCTTTTCCGATCGTAAGCTCTCCTCAGGGACCGGCTTACCAAATCCCCACCTCGCGGTTCGACCCAGTGGCGGCGAACATGGTCGGCCCAGCCAATATCTGGCCTGAACCCACTTCACCCAACCTCAGCGTCGCCAATTACACTGCCAGCAACTCGCAGGCGGACAATACCCATCAATTCGATGCCAAGGTCGACTATCAGTTCAGCGACAACAACCGGATCTTCGCGCGTGAGTCGTATCAGCATCGCGATCTGACTGCGCCGTCGCCGGGCACGCGCTGGTTCAGTATCGGCAACGTAAATGCACAAAATCGCATGCACAATGCTGCGGTTGGTTATGACCACACCTTCTCGGCGACTGCGACCAACGAGCTCCGTTTCGGTTTCAATCGCTTCTACACGCTGGACTTCGGCAACGATTACCAGACCAATGAGAACACTGCGCTCGGAATACCTAACGGCAATTACACCCAGTTCCCCAACGCGACCGGACTTGCGATCATCTCTGCCGGCAACATTGCGCAGACGGGATCGCAGAGTTGGACAGATTCGCATCGCATCACCAACATCTACCAGATCACGGACAACTACACCAAGGTACGGGGCAAGCATACCTTTATCCTCGGTGAGGACTACCGTCGTCTGCAGGCATCTCTGACCAACGCGAACCAGAGCGGAAACGGCCAATTCAATTTCACCACCGATTACACCGGAACTTGCGCGGGGAACGCCAGTTGCTCCCATGCAACCGGCGGCAACGAATTTGCCAGCTTCCTGCTGGGACTTCCGTCGTCGATCAGCCGCGGCTTCGTGGACACCGACCCGGCGACCCGTGCCAACCTCTGGGGGATCTATGGGCAGGACACCTATGTGGTTAGCAGACAACTGACGCTAAATGTTGCCCTGCGTTGGGACGTTGTGACCCAGCCGGTCGACAAGTTCAACCGCCAGTCGAACTTCGACACGAACACGGGCTTGCTCGATATCGCGACGGCGAACAATCGCGCTCCCAACGTGAACAACTACTACGGCAACGTCGACCCCCGGGTCGGGTTCTCGTATTCTCCAAATAATGGCAAGACCGCGATACGCGCCGCCTTTGGCATCACGACGTTTACGGCCAACGGTGGTGGCATCGGCGGAAGTCTGGAACGCAACTTCCCATTCTTCGAGCAGTACTCCGTGACCCAGTCTGCTTCCTATACTCCGTGGGCAACCATGGGGAGCGCCACGGCCGTTAATCCGGCTTACGCAACCTATTATCATGGTCTGCCGGCCTTCGTGCCGCTGTCCACGGCCGCTCCAGTCACCCCGCAACCTAACTCGAGCGTATCGTGGATGTCGCAGGACTTCCGTCCCGACAACGCCAATGCATGGAATGTCGGCATCCAACAGCAACTCACCGCAACCACTGCTTTGAGCCTGACGTACGTCGGCACTAAGGGTTCGCACATCTTCAGGGAGCGGAATATTAACATTCCGCCGCCGGGACCGGGTGCTCAGGCACCGCGGCGTCCGTATTACACACTGTCGCCGAACGTGTCGACGCTCAACTACTACGGCTCCGACGGCAAGTCGAACTACGATGCGCTGCAGGTCGAGTTGACCAAGCAGATGTCGCATGGCCTCTCCGGCCGCGTTGCGTACACCTGGTCGAAAGAGCTGGACAACACAAACGTGTTCGACCCGCTTCCCGGGCAGGACCGCCTGAACTATGGCGTAGGTAACGAGCAGGCTCCGAACGTCCCACAAAACTTCGTGGCTAGCCTTGTCTACCAACTTCCCTTCGGACGCGGCCAGGAATGGCTGACGAGCAGTCCCCGGGCGGTGGAGGCGATGGTCGGCGGATGGCAGATCAGCACTATCACCATATTGCAATCAGGCCAACCGATGACGATCCATCTCACCTCGGACAATCTGAATAATGGCATGAACAACCGCGCCAATGCCGTATGTTCCTCTGTGCGGACGCTCGGGAGGACGTCAGAATGGTTTGATACCAGCTGCTTCACCACGCCGGCGCTCTATCAGATCGGCAACTCCGGTCTGGATAAGGCAATCAGCCCCGGTTATGCGGACTCCGACATCTCGTTGTCCAAGACGGAGAGGATCCATGACCAGATGAGCGTCCGTTTGCAGATTGATGCGTTCAACGCGTTCAATCATCCTTATCTGGGGCACCCGAATACCACCTGCTGCAGTACCACCAATGCACTGTTTGGCGTTATCACCAGTGCGAACGGTCCGCCACGCAACCTTCAACTAGGAGCTCACTTTATCTTCTAATATCGCGTTGGATCAGGCACAGCCGGCGGCCTCCATTTTCAAGTCGCCGGCTGTTCATGTTCGACGAACATCAACCGCATGCAGGGAAGAAGACATGAAAAGGAAGCAACCGATGGCGGATCGTAGAGAGTTTCTCGCCGCGCTTATGGCGACTGCCGTCGTATCACAAGCAGGTGTGTTTGCAGAAGATTCCAGTCTCACAAAAAGCGTGGGAGTCAATCTGGTGCCTGAGGAACCCTGCAGTAAGCCAAATTACTGGTGCACATGGGCCGCACAAAACTATATGTATGGTCATGATCTTCCAGAACTCGACCCTAAAATTCTGGAGGGCGATTCGGGAAGCAAGCTGGCTCACGATGCTATGGCAGAGAAGACCCTCTTCGGAAGGACAGGATGGGCAACAGACTTCTTTCCGAAGATTCGTGAAGATGTGCTCTTCCTCCTGGATGACGGATGGCAAGTTGGAGGCACAGCAACCTTCGAGCTAGACACCAAGAAGTTCCCCACTTTTACAGGATCTTCCGCTGACCGGCTTAGGAAACTGAATCTTGCAATCAAGGACGCAGGGTGGCGTGGAACGGCGTTATGGTGCCGTAATACGCCAGGGGGGAATGCGGATCATCGCCTCGAGAGTCTTAGTCAGTCTGCAGGCATCAAGTATTGGAAGGTTGATATAGGTGATCCGACATTCAATCTGGTGCGGCTCCGCGATGAGACACATATCCCCCTCACTTTAGAGCATGTACACGGCGAATGGCCTGTGAATGGGGATTGGGGAAAGGATGGACGATTCGGCTCGCAAAGCTGGGGTTCTAATCGAATGGAAATCCTGCAGCATACAGATGTCTATAGGACGTATGACGTCACTTCGATCCTATCTTTGCCGACAACTCTTGACCGCGTTGCTGAAATGCTAAAGGGCGCTGAAGGGCATTCTGAAGTGCACGGCCTATTGAATGTGGAAGATGAAGTTTACGTGGCTGCGGCCATGGGATGCACAATGGGAGTTCTGCGGCACCCCCTGATAGGGATGAGACCTGGAAACGATACAGATTTATTCTTCAATGGGCCCAGACAAACCAAAAAGCGGATGGATGAAGTAGTGCGAGCACTTCGTTGGCAACGGATTGCACCTCCGTTCTCACCAGGATTGGGATCAGTAACTCTCAGCGATGAAATTCTGACCGACAGCTGGATTTTTGAGAGAGGTCAAACCTGGCAAAACGAAATTATAGGGAAAACCGTGCGGCAAGGGGCACCGGCCTGTCTTGCTCGCAACTTAAGCTTGCCTTCCGTGAGAGCGAATGGCGATAGACCGTTTGTCTTCGCGACAAGATTTCCAAATGGCGCGGTCGCAATTGCAGCGCAGGAGCGGACTCGAGTTGGCAATGGCTGGTACATGCCCGCATGTGATGTGACACTATTTGTGACTGACGCCCCAGGACCGTACGGTGTCTTTGGCTATTTCGACAGCCTAACGTTGGCTTCGGACAAGCCCTTTCATGGTAACCGGATCCTTGCCCAAGACCTGGCAGGTGATAAGTCGATCGATATCTCTAGTATGGTGCAGGTTCAGGGTGAGAATCTATACATACCTGGTAAAGTGATCCGCCGAATAGGCCTTCATAGCGCGACACCCGGAGACATTTCCGCCCCGGGGTTAGTGATTGTTATTAGCTGAAGCAAAACTTAGGAGAATCTACGTCGGAAGATGACATCCGCATGCATCTGCAACTTCGGCAGGCGGCCGCCACGAACGGGAATCTTCGTCAAATTCGACCTAACGCTCCACTGAACCGTTGGCCAGAACCTTATTGACATAATCAAGGAGAAAACGTGACTGGAAGTTGGACGTTGTGTTTGATCGTAGCGCTCCTCGCCTCTGTAAGGCTGACTGCTCAGGACTCTCCGCCTTCTGCAACGCCGCCCATGGGCTGGAACAGCTGGAATCACTTCGCCGAAAAGGTGACTGGGGACGATGTGCGAGCCGCAGCGGACGCTCTGGTTGCGAGTGGAATGCGAGACGCCGGGTACGTGTATGTCAATATAGACGACACGTGGGAGGGCAAGCGCGACGCTCAGGGAATCATTCACACGAATGAGAAGTTTCCGGACATGAAGGCTCTTGCGGACTATGTCCACTCGAAGGGACTCAAGTTGGGGATCTACTCCTCGCCCGGGCCGAAGACGTGCGCTGGTTATGAAGGCAGCTACGGCCACGAAGAACAGGATGCGCAAACGTACGCGGACTGGGGAATCGATTACCTGAAGTACGATCAATGCAGCTTCGGAGACATTCTCAAAAGGCAGGTAGGAAACGATCTGGACAAGGCTGCAGCCATGCAGAGGACGGCCTACGAGAAGATGCACGTTGCCATACTCAAGACCGGCCGACCCATGGTTTATAGCTTTTGCCAGTATGGCCTGTACACGGTCTGGAAATGGGCGCCGAAAGCGGGCGGAAATCTTTGGCGCACAACAGGCGACATCAGTGACAACTGGGATCGCATGACGTTGATCGGCTTCCAGCAGGATGGGCTCGAAGAGTTTGCCGGCCCAGGTCACTGGAATGATCCGGATATGCTAGAAGTTGGAAATGGCGGAATGAACCGTTCAGAGTATGAGGTGCACATGAGTTTGTGGGCGATGCTATCCGCCCCCCTCTTGGCCGGCAACGATCTTAGCAAGATGACTCCGGAAACGAAGGCAATCCTTATGAATCGAGACGTCATCGCCCTGGATCAGGACGCGCTTGGGCATCAGGGCAGAAGGATTTGGGCAGAGGGGCCGTTGGAGATTTGGCTAAAAGAACTGTCGGGAGGCAAAAGGGCGATTGCATTCTTCAATCGTGGCAACTCCTCGATGGATTTTGATCCTACTTTGAAGGCGCTTGCCGAGTTCAAAGGTAAGCATTTGTTGGACCTCTGGACCAAGAAAGAAATCGTTCTCGACGCGATTACCGAAGTACGCGTTCCCTCACACGGTGTTCTTCTGTTGGAGCAGCGCTAGGCCGTGGAATCAGGGAAATTCTATCGTTGCTTTCTGCTATTTGGCTTGTCATCCGCCCTCGCTGTCCATTCACAGGTTGTTACACCTATCTCTAGTCTGCAACTCGAGTCTTCGGATAAAGAGCTGGTGCAGGCCTTCCAGTGGGCAAAGTCGGAGGCGCTGGCTTACACACACGACGGTTCCGATCCTGTAGGGCCATGGTATGAAGCTGCACTCCCTGGGCGCGATTCGTTTTGCATGCGAGATGTCTCACATCAAACCACGGGAGCGGCGGCCTTGGGTATGTACCCGGAAAATCGCAACATGCTGGAGCGATTCGCTGCCGCGGTTTCTCCTGGCCGAGACTGGGCAGGATACTGGGAAATTGATAAGTTTGGGCATCCATCCGCCGCTGATTACCTGAGCGACGAAGACTTTTGGTACAACCTTCCGGCGAACTTCGATCTTCTCGACAGCATCGTTCGCATGTGGCGCTGGACGGGTGACAACACCTACCTGAACGATCCTCCCTTCCAGAGATTCTTCGAGACGACCGCAACCGCTTATGTGAACGCGTGGGATCTTCAGCCAGACCTAATCCTTAAGCGGCCCAGGCTCATGAATCAACGGTTGTCGAAGGGGAAGTTTGTACAAGCGCGCGGAATCCCTAGCTATACCGAAGGGGAGAACAACTTTAACCTTGGGACGGATCTACTCGCGGCTGAGTACCGCGCCTTTGAATCCCTTCGGTTTGTAGCCATCAGCCGCCATGAGGTGGGCTCCGCTCAACAGTATGCGAATACAGCGAATAAAATCTTGCACCTCATTGAGCGCAGGGCCTGGTCTGAGAAGGATCACCATTTCATGGGCTTCTTTTCTCAGGACGGCAGTACGCATGGCTCTGGCGATGCAATGGTTCTTTACTTCGGTGCCACGAAGGATCCAGGTCATATTCGCGCAGCACTCTCCTTCATCGAATCGGCGGAGTACCTGAAAAACATTGGAATCGAAGAGGAAAGCTACCTCGCGCAGACCTTCTATCGCTATGGCGAGATTGACGCTGCGTATAAACGCATTATGGATATTACTCGCCCAAATAGAGACAGGCGCGATTACCCAGAGGTGCCCTTCTCAGTTATTGGCGCCATAGTGACGGGAATGATGGGCATCGAAGTGGTTGATGACGGCAATTCCGAACGTCCACTTCTCCATTCCATCTCCCGGCTCTCGAGTAAATCTGATAGCGCAACTCTAAGTGGTGTTCGTATACGAGAGAATCTGGTAGATCTGGAACACGTAGGAGATCGAAGAAGTGTCCTGACCAATCGCTCAGGAAAAGCAGTACATTGGCAAGCGGCCTTTCCAGGTAGAGTTCCGATCCTGATAATGAACGGTCGTCCGGTTCGCGCCAAAACATCCTCCGACGCTGCACAGGCGCAGGTCAGTTGGATAATCACAGACGTCCCCGCTGGAGCCACCGTCTCTGTAAGCCGACCTTGATTGCGAGATCCAAGAAGCAGATTCGGCGGCATCAAGAGGCAGATCACACTTCCCACGGAGGCCGCTGGAGCCTCTGCAGTGCTGTTCAGTGGTTCGGGGCACTATGGCCGAAAAGGACTAATGCAACCTGCTCTAGGATATAAGTGATTCATAACTATGGATAGACGAGATTTTCTAAAGACGACAGGCACTCTCTTCGCTGCCACCGCTATTCCAGGTGTAGCAGCCATGTCCGCTGAACATTCGACCCCGGGGCGTATCGTATTGCCAATGAATCGCGGTTGGCGCTACCACCCTCACAGCGTGGACGGAGCCCAGACAGTTGACTTTGATGACTCCGCGTTTGAGCAAGTCGTCATACCGCATGCCAATGTACGCCTGCCGTGGCACAGCTTCGACGACAAGACATACGAGTTTATTTCGATCTATCGCCGGCGTTTTAAAACGCCGAGCGCTGCGCAAGGGAAACGTGTCTTCATCGACTTTGAAGGCGCGATGACGGCATCCTCTGTATGGATCAACGGTACTTTGCTGGGCGAGTACTTGGGCGGTTTCACGCCGTTTTCATTTGAGTTGACGCCTCACCTCCGGCGTGATGGGGACAACGTCGTGGTGGTGCGGCTTGACTCCACGGAACGTGCCGATATCCCTCCGTTTGGAAACGAGATCGATTACCTGACTTTTGGCGGTATCTATCGCGAGGTTGCCCTACGGATCGTTCCATCGACTTACCTGGACAACATATTCGCCCGGCCTAAGGATGTGTTGAGTGGCAAGCCGTCGCTCGAGGTCGATTGCTTCCTTGCGGGGCACGAGGCTGCCAGGGGTGAACTATCGCTCGACGTCGAGCTGCGCGACGGGCAGCGCACGTTAGCCAAGGCTGGTCACGCTGTCATTTCTAAAGGCGCGCGGAACCCCGATACTTTTGCTGATCCGTCTACCAGCGCGCCAGTTTATGCCAGCACAGAGACCATCAACGATCCGGCTCGACAGACGGTATCGCTGCAGGCTATTGAAGGCGTCAATCTCTGGGATCTGGAGAATCCTAATCTGTATACGGTTCATGTTCGGCTGCTGCAGGCGGGTCGTGTGGTCGACGAGGATATGCGTCGGATTGGCTTCCGCGAGGCGACGTTCACCGACCATGGATTCTCGCTAAACGGCAAGATCGTCAAGTTGCGTGGGCTGGATCGTCATCAGACGTTTCCCTTTGTGGGGCAGGCGATGCCCGCGCGGGTGCAGCGCCGGGATGCGTTAATCTTGCGAAAGAATCTACATTGCAACATCGTAAGGACCTCACATTATCCGCAGTCGCGGCACTTTCTTGACTGCTGCGATGAAATTGGGCTGTTGGTGCTGGAGGAGATACCCGGGTGGCAGCATATTGGGCCCGAGCCCTGGAAGGAGATCTCGATCGATAATGTGGGCCGTATGATCCGGAGGGATTGGAATCATCCGTCGATCATCCTTTGGGGCGTGCGGATCAACGAGTCCAGAGACGATCACGAGTTCTACGTTCGCACGAACGCTTTGGCTCACTCCCTTGATCCTTCTCGTCAGACTGGTGGGATACGGTACTTCCAGGAATCTGAGTTCCTAGAGGACGTGTTCACCATGAACGATTTCGGGTTCCCGCTCAAGAAGCCGAATCATCCGCGCTATCTCAACACGGAATTTGTGGGTCATACATTTCCGACAAAGACGACGGATGATGATGAGAGGCAGCGGGAACATACCTTACGGCATGCACGGATACATAATCAGTTGGCGTCCCATCCGCAATATGCAGGTGGTATTGGCTGGTGCGCGTTTGACTACAATACACATTCAAACTTCGGCGCGGGCGACCGAGTCTGCTACCACGGCGTTATGGATATCTTCCGTGAACCGAAGCCGGCTGCGGGATTCTATAAATCGCAGTGTGATCCTGCTGAAGAGGTTGTGCTTGAGCCTGCGTTTCACTGGGCCAACAGTGACGAATCAACCAGCTTTACGAAAGCTGTCGTATGTTCCAACTGCGACCATCTGAAGTTTTACATGCGCAAAGACCGCGTTGAGGGAAGTCCCTGGGAACTGATTGCTGAGCTTGATCCAGATCGGACTGAATTCAACTATCTGACCTATCCGCCATTCATTCTCGACCGCAGCAAGATTCTATCGAATGAGCGGCATGGATGGGGCGATCTGCGCATCGACGGCTACCTTAAGGGTAATCAGGTGATCTCGAAGTCGCTTTCAGGGCGCGGCGTCGATTCAAAGTTCATGCTGTTGCCGGATGATACTTCGCTTGCGGCGGACAGTGCGGATTCAACCCGTGTTGTGCTGCGGGTAACCGATGAGTTCGGCGCCGTACGTCCCTACGCCAACGATCCGATCGTCCTCAAATTGGAAGGACCGGCAGAGCTGATCGGTGACAACCCGTTTGCCCTGATAGGTGGTACGGGCGCTCTGTGGGTTCGTGCGAAGGAGCATCCCGGCACGGTTCGGCTGACAGCTACGCATCCTTGGCTGGGTTCCCAGATGGTGGACATTGCCGTGACCAATGCTTCGGTTGAGATGGTTTAGCTGTCATTAAGTCATTTGCTATGAATGTGGCAGAGATGGGATCGCACCGCCGCCGGCCTTTTCAGTGGCGTAATCGGCAACCAAGGCGTGACCTACCTGACTTGGCAGTCGATGGTCAATCGCTCCGTCACTCATCGAGGAACGGCTAGTACCAACATGTCGGCTTCTGTTAATCGATTCACTCTGGTTCAAATGGACGAAAAACCGGCTTCTCGTACAAGTGATTGCGGCCAGTTGATTGAGTTCACCCGTCGATCAGTGGCGCAGATTTCCGCGGGAGTTGAGTTTTGGGTGAACTTCTATTGATCGCAAGCTCAACGATGCCTGATAGCTGAATTCGCACAATGATCCGCAGCGCATTCCGTAATCGAGCGTAAACGATATAAATTTCGTGTAGGGCCGTGCCCGCTGCAAGAACAGATAAGTCTTTCCGCATTGAAAATAAAGAGGATACGCACTGTACCTGAATTTGTATCTAGATTTAAACGATTACGCCCAAGAGCCCGCTGAAATAGCGCGCCTAAGTGTTCATTTAGGGAAATAGATTGAACCACATAGCGTAATTGTAGGATGGTGCCCGGAGGGGGACTTGAACCCCCATGACCGATTAGCGTCCTGCGGATTTTAAGTCCGCTGTGTCTGCCGATTTCACCATCCGGGCCTTTGCGCTGCAGCCAACCTCCACCTGTTCCATGCTAACGCATTCCCGATGAACATCTTTCATTAAGGAACCTTCCCATTCGTTCTTGCGTAATCCACTCAGACATCGGATTCTGATCCAGGGGTTAGTCGCGTTCATGCCTTTCCACGAGATCCTCAAACAAACGCTCTCCGCCCTCTGGGAGACGAAGCTGCGCAGCTTCCTCACCATGTTCGGCATCGTCTGGGGCATCACCTCGGTCATTCTGCTCGTCGGCCTCGGCATCGGCTTCAACGCAGATCAGAAGCAGCGTCTGCGCAGCATCGGCACCGACATCGCCATCTTCTTCGGCGGAAAAACCGGCGCCCAGGCCGGAGGTTACGCCGCCGGCCGCGACATCCGCCTCACCGTCGACGACGCCATCGCCATCCAGCAACAAGCCACGCTCGTCAAAACCGTCAGCCCCGAACTCCGCCGCACCGTCTCCGAGGTCAGCCAGTGGAACTCCGCCAGTCGCGCCGTCCGCGGCGTCTGGCCCCAGTATCAGCGCTTCCGCTCCCTCGACCGTCGAGCAGGGCCGCCTCATGACCGAGCAGGACGAAGCCGAAGGCGCGCGCGTCATCCTCCTCGGCGACGAAGCCAACCGCCAGCTCTTTCCCGGCAAAGCCGTCATCGGCCAACCCCTCATGGTCAACGGCTACCAGTACACCGTCATCGGCGTCCTCGAAAAGAAGAAGCAGAACGGCAGCTACGGCAGCGGCCCCGACAACACCCAGCTCTTCACCACCTACTCCGCGATGGCCCGCGACTTCCCTCCCCCCGAGCGGCCCGGCATCGTGCGCGGCTTCGTCAACAACATCGTCATCGAGCCCGTCTCTCCCGACCTGCACGAGAAAGCCGTCGACCAGGTCAAGCGCATCATCGCCGAGCGCCACCACTACGACCCCGACGACAAAGAAGCCCTCTGGATCTGGGACACACTGCAGGGTTCCAAGTTCACCGAGCGCATCTTCAGCGTCATGACCCTCTTCTTCGGAGCCGTCGCCCTCCTCACCCTCGCCCTCGGCGGCATCGGCGTCATGAACATCATGCTCGTCGCCGTCACCGAGCGCACCCGCGAGATCGGCGTCCGCAAAGCCCTCGGCGCAACCGCAGTCGACATCAAGCGCCAGTTCCTCGTCGAATCCGCCATCATCACCCTCGTCAGCGGAACCGCAGGCCTCTCGCTCGGCGTTGGCGTCTGTCTTCTCATGCGTCTCGTCCCGCTGCCCGACTTCATCCCCCACCCCGTCATCTCGCCCATCGCCATCGCTGCGTCGCTCACCACGCTCACCGCCATCACCGTGTTCGCCGGCATCTACCCCGCACTCCGCGCCTCCAACCTCAGCCCCATGGAATGCCTTCGAGCCGAGTAGCCATGAACCTCATCGAAATCGTCCGCCAAAGCATCGACTCCCTCCTCCGCAATCGCCTCCGCTCCGGCCTCACTATGCTCGGCATCATCTGGGGCCTCGTCACCGTCGTCCTTCTCCTCAGCTACGGCAAAAGCCTCGGCGAAGGCGTCCTCAATGGCTTCCTCGGCCTCGGCAACAACGTCATCATGGTCTGGGGCGGCCAAACCAGCATGCAGGCTGGCGGCGAGCGCTCCGGCAAGACGCATCAAATTCCTCGACGGCGACACCGAAGCCGTGCGCGACGAAGTCCCCTTCCTCAAAGCCGTCAGCTCCGAAACCGATGACGGCTTCAGCTTCAAATACGGCTCCAAGGTCGTCAACATCCAGAGCAAAGCCATCGACTTCCCCTACGGCGGCATGCGCAAGCTTAACATCGACCAGGGCCGCTACTTCGAGCCAGCCGACTTCACCGATCATCGCCAGGTCGTCATCTTCGGCCCTCACGCCGCGCAGAAGCTCTTCAACGGCTACCCGCCAGTCGGCGAATCAGTCGAGATCGAAGGCCACGTCTTCCAGGTCATCGGCGTCCTCAAAAACAAAATCCAGGACTCCTCCAACAACGGCCCCGACACACGAAAACGCCTTCGTCCCCTTCGACATGATGCGTCTGCTCCGCGATCAGCGCGACCCCGACAGCATCGTCTTCCAGCCCAGCGCGCCCGAACTCCACCTCAAAGCCCTCCAGGCCGTCCGCACCGTCCTCGCCGGCCGCCACCACTTCGATCCCAAAGACGACAAGGCCGTCCCCAGCTGGGACACCGTCGCAGACTCCGCCGACATCATGCAGTTCAGCACCGCACTCGATCTCCTCCTCGGAATCATCGGAGCCATGACCCTCGGCGTAGGCGGCGTAGGCGTCATGAACATCATGCTCGTCTCCGTCACCGAACGCACCCGCGAGATCGGCCTCCTCAAAGCCCTCGGAGCCCGACGCCGCGACATCCTCAAGCAGTTCCTCCTCGAAAGCCTCACCCTCACCTTCCTCGCCGGCATCGTCGGCATGATCGTCGCCGTCCTCGTCGCCTACCTCATCCCGCCCATGCCGCTCTACTCCGAGATGTACAAGACCGCCAACCACGAGGGCGACATCCTCCTCCGCGCCTCACCCACCATCATGCTGGTCTCGTTCGCCATCCTCGCCGTTGTAGGCATCGTCTCCGGTCTACTCCCCGCCAGTACGCGCCTCCCGCATGGACCCCGTCGAAGCCCTCCGCCACGAATAGCCGCTATTGGGGCGGTAACCGATATCATTTTGAAGCCGTCATCCTGCCCCTGAGCGAAGTCGAATGGGGAACGACCCCTGTATTTGGTTTTTTTATCGTTAGCGGCAAATTGACCCGCTCGAATTTGCCCTCGCAGTCTCAAAAAGGCAACTCCCGAAGATCCGGTTCAACCCAGCCGCGCCGCGCCTCCACGGAAAACAACCGCGCCCGCGTCCAGTACTCCAGCAACCACTCCGGCTCTCCCAGTCGCGACCGCAGCAGCGCGTTGCATGTCTCATAAAGAGGCTGCCCTCGCGCTTCCTTCAGAAAAGCCCGAGCAGCCCGTATCGAAGCCTGAGTGATCGTCTCGTGATATCCGCTCGTATCCGTATTCGCGCCTCCGATCGATTCGTTATAGGCACGGATCAATCCCGGCATCACACACGCAAGCTCAACCTCTGGCCTGCATCGCAGCCACCACAACGTAGCCGCAAAGTGAGCCGCATGCGTCCACTTCATCTTCGGCAGCGTCCGGTCCGCCATCCCCTTACCAATCACTTCCAACTCATCATCGGAACAAAACGCAACATGCGTTCGCATCATCCTCTCCTTTATCGGCCAACATTTAGAGCAATAAAAAACCGCCATCAATTGGCGGTCTCTTCTGTCGTAATTCTGATCAGCGGAAAACTAACGTCTACTTTGCTTCATCCGCCGGCGAACACGCACACAAAGCCGCCAACTGACCAACGGCGTTGCTGCTGCGCAGTCCTAAAGCGTAAGGAAGCCATACCCGATGATAGCCGCCGGGAGTTCGAACGCGCAAGATAATCCATCATCTTCAAACTCACAGCCTCAAGTAGCTGGCCGGTACCGGATCGTCTGCCCCTCAAGAAAATACTCCGCAGAGCACTCCGACGACCCGCAGATCATCGCCTCCAGCCCCGCACACTGCTGCCTCGTAATCAGCCCCAGCGATCCACAGGAAGGACACGCCAGCACGGCCCAGTAAGGATTCTCCGCCTTGCCCAGCTCCCCCGCCTGCTCCAGTAGAAAGATCGTGCCCGGCTGCATCTGCTCCGGGATCCACACTTCCAGAAGGTTCAACTCTGCCACCATGCTTGCCTCTTCGTCCCAACGGTTGTCTTCGTTCATGACCCACGTTTCTTCGCCGAACACTCAATTCAGGCTGCGGAAGAGACCTCCAGGAGCAGTTGGCACTCTCCATCGAATGCACTACTTCTGGTGCAGAGCATAATTCATTTTCCGCTCCTGTCAATCCCACATTTCATAAAAAAGGATGCCAGATTGATTCCGGCTAAGGAGTCGAATACAAGGCCCGGTAGATCTCCCGGTTTCGCAGAATCGCCTGCACATACTCCCGCGTCTCCGTATACGGAATCGACTCCACATACTCCGCGATATCCTTGTAATTCCCCGCTGCCATCCATGCCGCACCGGCACGTCCCCCGCGTTATACGCCGCCAGCGCATACTCCACCTGCCCCCCAAACCGGTCCAGCACCAACCTCAGATTCTTCGTCCCCAGCTCCAGGTTGATGCTCGGATTCAGCAGCGAATTCGTACTGAACCCCTTCACCCCATCCTTCTGCGCCATCGACTTCCCCACCGAAGGCAGCAGTTGCATCAGCCCACACGCATTCGCATGGCTCACCGCCCCGGCATTGAACTCCGACTCCTGCCGGATCAACGACGCCACCAGGTAAGGATCCAGCCCATTCTTCTGCGAATTCGCCACCAGATCGCTCCAGTACGGCTGCGGAAACAGCAGCTTCCAATACACCGTCGGCACCTGGTCCAGCGGCATCGCAAAGAAACGATATCCCGCTCTGCTTCATCGACTGCAGCGCCCGCGTCGTCTCGCCGATAAGACGAATAGATCTCCGCCTGCCCCAGCGCTCCCCATTGGCTCGCGGTCGGACTCGCCTGAATCTCCGGCCCGATGTATTCATTCAACGCCGCATTCGCCAGCAGCCTCGCCTTGATCAGATGAGGCTCGTTCTCCGGCAGCTCTCCCGTCAGCGGAGGCACCACCGGCTTCTGCACCGAGCTCAAAACCGCCGCTGGAGCAGCCGCCGCAGTCTGCCCCTTCAGCACGTTCAGCCTCTGCCGCGCCAGCACCGCATAGTAGTAGTTGGTATAAGAGGCCGTCAGCGCGCGATAGTAGTTCACCGCCTGCCCGAAGTTGTGCTCCTGCTCCTCATAGATCCGCCCCCGCCAATAAAGCGCGCTCGGCACCTCGATCCCTGCCGGATATCCCTGGATCTGCTCATCCATCAGCCGCGCCGCCTCCGAATAATTACCGCAGCCGGTAGTTCATCCACGCCGCCCGCCAGTGCGCCGAAGCAGCATACGTGCTGTTCGGAAACATCTTCACCAGCAGCGAGTAGTGATAAGTCGCCTGCTTCGGATCATGCTTCAGCAGATACATATTGCCGCCCGAGTACAGCGCCTCCTCCAGCCATCGGCTCGTCGGAAACCGCTCCACCATCTGCGCAATCAACGCGTCATGCGCGGCCTCATCATGTTCGTTCCGCGAAACCTCCGCCAGCATATACATCTTCAGCGCCGCGCTGTCGTCCGTCGTATCCGGCAGCTTCTCCACCTCTCTCCGGCTGATGTGCTTCATCTTCATATCGCACGCCGCCGCATAGATCAGCAGCGCATCATGATCCGCCTGGCTCAACCCCGACGCATCCTTCTCAATCGCGTGATACTCCGCGCCCGCCTCCGCATATCGTTTCGCATTGAACAGTTGGTCGGCATGCGTCTTTCTCTCCGCCGCCGTCAGAGACATGCTCATCGCCTGCATCTGCGTCCGAGCCTGCGCCGCCTCCATGCTCAGCGGCAAACTCACATACAAACTCCGATACACCGCCGCCGCATGCGTCGTATCGCCCGACATCTGGTAAGCCCGCCCCAGCGCATATCGAAAATCCGCATGCGAACGCCTGCGGCGAATCCACCAGCGGCGTCAGCACCCGCAGCGCACCCTGCGGATCATTCTGCTGCAGATGAGCATTCGCCAGCAGCACCGGAGCATTCGCATTGAAGATGCTCTCCGGATGCCGCTCCGCAAACCGGTCCAGCAGCGCATACGCATCTGCACCTTTTCCCGCCTGCACCGAAGCCTGCGCACCCAGATAATCCGCATAATCATCCAGCGCCGTCCCGCTCACCCCTGCCCGCCGAAACGTATCCGCCGCCTCGCATACCGGTGATCCAGCACATAAGCATGCCCCAGCGCCAGATAAGCCGCCGCCGCACCCTCGCCCGGATGCGCCCGCGCATAACTCTCCACCCCGCTATATGCCGCGACCGACCGCGTAGCCGCCAACTGCTGCGCCATCGGCCGCAACTGCTCCGAAGCCTTGAACGCGCTCGTCAGCCGGATCGTCTGCGCCGTAGGCTTGTGCGAAGTCGTCGCCGCAGCATGAGTCTTCCCCGCTGCCGAATGTTTGCTCGTAGCGCCCTTGCTGGATCCACCAGCCTTCGTGCTTCCGGAACTCTTTCCCGCCGAACTTCCCTTGCCCGTCGCCGCAGGCTTCTTCGTCTGCTCTGTGCCCGTCGTCGAAGCCTGTTTCCACCCTCCAACCCCGCCCCCGGCAAACGGCACAACCATCCCCGCGAAAACGCCAACCACCAATACAAACCGCAACCCGCGCCCAATCCCCGTCAATTCTTCCTCGTTTTTCAATCCCACACATCCACTCTAAGCTGCCTCAGCCAACCTCAGCACCCGCAATCCCTCCCGAACCATTCCAGATACGCTCATCCTGGCCACTCCCTCAGGAACGAAACCGCAATATCCTTCACAGAATATTCATAATTTTGCATATTGCCCTTTTGATGTCACGCAACTGATCGCACATATGCAGGGGTGTGCATGTGCAACCCTTTGCGCAAGAATTGCAGCTTACTTTTCAACGAGTTGCTGATCCCACGCACTAGAGATCCACGCACTAGGAGAATAAATGCGCTCATCTCTACCCGTTCTTGCTTCAATCTTGGCTGCGGCTTCGCTAACAGCCGCTTCTTCGCTGGCCGATACCATCCCATATCAGAACGTGGGCCAGCTCGCACCAACAAACACTCTCACAGCCACCGCCACTGGAACCGTCATGGCCTATTTTGCCGGCTCCAACGCTGGCGCCACCGACACAATCGAACTCTGGGACGTCACTCAGAACACCGTCAGCGGTTTTATGCTCCAAAACCACACCTCAACACTAGGTCTCGGCGTTTCCATGCTGTCGGTTAACGCCGGCGACACCCTCGTCTTCATCCTCGACAACGTCAGCTCAGGCCAGTTGGAGGACTCCGTCAACGACAACGGAATCGCGACGACTGACAACATCAACGGAACCCCCACGCACGACAGCGCCGACGGCTACAACCACGCCTATACCACCGCCTACACCGGGGGCATCACAGGCATACCCACCAGCCTCATTGGAACCGGGACCTATGTCGGCATGGAGGACCTTGCCGTCACCGGTTTTGCACCACTCACCGGCTCCGACCTCGACTACAACGACGACACCTTTGTCTTTACCGACGTCGGCGTCAACCTCCTCTCTGCGTCAACACCGGAGCCCAGTTCCATCGCTCTTCTTGGAACCGGTCTCCTCGGAATTGCTGGCGTACTCCGTCGCAAGTTCGCTCACTAGACCCAAGCGCAACTCGTTGTCAGGTAAGCCGGAGAACGTGGTCATCTCAAACCAATGTTCTCCGGTAAGCCCGGCTTTTCCCCGAACAATCCCTCCGCACCGAATCCCTCACACCTTTGCTCTTCGCCTCAGTGGCATTTACACTGAATTCACGCTGATTCGTCACGCCTTCCGGCGTGCACCTTTTCAGCAGGCGTTTTTCGAACCTTTTGCTCATGCCGGCCATCCAATCCCCAGCGACGGAAGAGATACACCCCGACGTAGCGCTTGTAGAGCGCGCGAAAAACGGGGACACTGCAGCGTTTGAGCAGCTCGTCAGACAGTACGAGCGCCAGATCTTCCGTGTAGCGCAGCACATCACCCAAAACCGTGAAGACGCCGAAGACATCACGCAGGATGCATTCCTCAAGGCTTACGAGAAGCTGGACCAGTTCCAGGGAAACTCCAAGTTCTCCACCTGGCTCGTCCGCATCGCCGTCAACGAAAGCCTCATGCGTCTCCGCAAGCGCAAGACCAGCAAAACCGTCTCCATGGACGAAGACGTCCATACCGAGGAAGGCTCCATCCCTCGCGACTTCGCCGAGTGGCGCCCCAATCCCGAGCAGCAATACAATCAGGCCGAGCTCGCCGACATTCTCCGCAAGACCATCCAGGGTCTCCCTCCCGGCTTTCGCACCGTCTTCACCCTGCGCGACGTTGAAAATCTCTCTACCGAAGAGACTGCGGAGGCACTCGGCTTGAGCGTCCCCGCCGTCAAATCACGACTCCTGCGCGCGCGCCTCCAGCTGCGCGAACGACTCAGCCGCTACTTCGGTAACAAGAAGCAGGAGGGCCAGACCGCATGAACTGCACCGACCTTTTGGTCCATCTCTCCGACTACTTTGACGAGAAACTCAGTCCACGTCTCCTCGACGAAATCCGCACCCACACCGCCGGATGCCAGCACTGCCGCGTCGTCCTCAACACCACCGAGCAAACCATCCAGGTCTACAAGGGCAAGGAGATCTACGAGGTCTCCGACGAGCTCCGCGAACGTCTCCACACCGCCATCATGGCGAAGTGCCTTACCGTAAAAAAGTAATCCCGCACCCCAAAGGCATTCCACACAACATAAGACCGCCTGATCCGTGGAAGTCGGTGTCATCGGTGCGAATCGGTGTTAAGCATTGGCCAGCCTAAATCCGCCCGGCCGCCCGCAGCGCCCCAATCTCCTCATCCGTAAACACCCGCGACCGAATCAGAAATCGCACTCCTTCGCCATTCTCCAGCGAAAACATTCCCCCGCGCCCCGGCACCACATCCAGAATCAGCTGCGTATGCTTCCAATACTCAAACTGGCTCTTGCTCATATAAAACGGAGTCTCGCCCAGCGTAGCCATCAGCACATCGCTATCGCCAACAAAAAACTCC
The DNA here is from genome assembly GCA_963746625.1 of uncultured Acidobacteriaceae bacterium. GTDB lineage: Bacteria > Acidobacteriota > Terriglobia > Terriglobales > Acidobacteriaceae > Edaphobacter. Next base: position 73,423 of record CAVVBT010000006.1, on the reverse strand, counting down.
CCCCGCGGATAACACATAGGAGAGCTGCCGTCGCAGCACCCTCCTGACTGATGAAACATCAGCTCCCCATGTTCTGCTTCAAGCCTGCCCATCAACTCCACAGCGGCGGGCGTCGTCACCACCTGTTCCGGAACATCCACGATCACAACTCCGTTACTGCATCTGCTGTTGCCTTTTTGGTTGTCATCCCCGAAGGGGATCTGCGGTTGCTTTGGCCGTTGCCATTGAGATAGCGCAGGGCTTTAGCCCTGCGCCAGTCGCTGTTCTGCACAAGGGCCTTTTGACTCTTCTAAAAGAACCCCAAAGCACTAGGGCTATAGCTCACCAGCTGATTCTTCGTCTGCTGATAATGCTCCAGCATCATCTTGTGGTTCTCCCGCCCAACGCCCGACTGCTTATACCCGCCAAACGCCGCATGCGCCGGATAAAGGTGATAACAGTTCGTCCACACCCGTCCCGCCTGAATCGCCCGCCCAAAGTGATACGCACGATTCAAATCCCGCGTCCACAATCCAGCGCCCAACCCATACAGCGTATCGTTCGCCAACTCCAGCGCCTCGTCCTCATCATGAAACGTCGTCACCGAAACCACCGGCCCAAAGATCTCCTCCTGGAAGATCCTCATCTTGTTCTTCCCCTTGAAAACCGTAGGCTCAATATAGAAACCCTCAGCCAGATCGCCCGTCTGCACCGACCGCTTGCCGCCGATCAGCACCTCCGCACCCTCCTGCTTGCCGATATCGAAGTACGAAAGAATCTTCTCCATCTGCTCCGTCGAAGCCTGCGCCCCGATCATCGTCTCTTTATCCAACGGATTCCCCTGCTTGATCGCCTTCACCCGCTTCAACGCCCGCTCCATGAACTGGTCATACAGCGTGTCCTGGATCAGCGCGCGCGAAGGACAAGTACAAACCTCGCCCTGATTCAGCGCAAACATCGTGAAGCCTTCAAGCGCCTTATCGAAGAACGCATCATCCTCGCTCGCCACATCCTGAAAGAAGATATTCGGCGACTTCCCTCCCAACTCCAGCGTCACCGGAATCAAATTCTGCGACGCATACTGCATAATCAGCCGGCCCGTCGTCGTCTCGCCCGTAAACGCAACCTTATTCACACGCGAACTCGAAGCCAGCGGCTTACCCGCCTCCAGCCCAAACCCATTCACAATATTCACCACACCCGGCGGCAGCAGATCCTGAATCAGCTCCATCAACACCAGAATCGACATCGGCGTCTGCTCCGCCGGCTTCAACACCACGCAGTTCCCGGCAGCCAGCGCCGGAGCCAGCTTCCACGTCGCCATCAAAATCGGAAAGTTCCACGGAATGATCAACCCAATCACGCCCAGCGGCTCGTGATAGTGATAAGCAATCGTGTTCGCATCAATCTCCGAGATCGAACCCTCCTGCGCCCGGATCACTCCCGCAAAATAACGAAAATGATCAACCGCCAGCGGCATATCCGCCGCCATCGTCTCGCGAATCGGCTTGCCGTTGTCCCACGTCTCAACCGTCGCCAGCATCTCCAGGTTGTCCTCAATCCGCTGCGCAATCTTCTCCAGAATCCGTCCACGTTCCGTCGTAGAAGTCTTCCCCCACATCTTCTTCGCCGCATGCGCCGCATCCAGCGCACGGTCCACATCCGCCGCGTTCGACCGCGCAATCTCGCAGATCACCTGCCCCGTCACCGGCGTCACATTTTCAAAGTACTGTCCCGACAGCGGTGCCACCCACTCCCCGCCAATGTAGTTGTCATACCGCTTCCGTAAAGACACAGGAAACCCATACCGCCCCGGTTGCACCGCCGCCATCGTCGCCATAAACTTCGCTCCTCCACTGTCGCTCTCTTCACAGCGCCCAGAATTGTAGTCCCGCCAGACGAACCCTGTCATAACACCCCACCCAAGCCATCAACCGGGTGGCCCATCCTTTTCAGTCTCATCGAAAAGGGTGGGTTGCCGTTGCCTTTGCCGTTGCTTTTGCGGTTGCCGTTGCCGTTGCCGGTGCCGGTGCCATTGCCTGCCTTTGCCTCTGCTTTGCCTTTGCATCCAGGTAACCCAAGGCTTCAGCCTTGGGCCTTCCAATACCAAGCCACGGAAAGGGGCTTCAGCCCCTGGAGGATGTCTTGCTGTCCCGGCCGCAGAGCCACCACGCAACTTGCCGAGCCTCAAATTGCCTTCCCTGTAATATGTACAGCTGTGCGGCCGCAACCGCCCGGGAGAGATGATGAGAATCACGTTGAATATCGTTGCGAGTCTTTTGGTTCTAGCGGGCGCCACTTGGTTCCTGCAAGGGGTCAATGTACTTCCCGGTAGTTTCATGACTGGACAGACTAGGTGGGCCGTTTATGGCGGTATAGCTCTCGTAGTGGGCATCGCATTATTACTAACAGCTAACCGCCCGCGAAGAGAGCGTTGATCCAGTGTGAAGTTTCCGAAAATCTCGTTTTCAAAAAATCGTGCGCAGACTGCTGAAGCTCCGTCAGGTGGCGCTCGGCATCGCAGCGTCCCACTGATAACGTGGTATCGATTGATACGTTCGTCCAATGGATTCGTCGTCGGGCTTCTGCTAATGTCGTCTTGAAAGGCCACTCGCTCCGACATCGAGGGGAGTACAAATGGACGCGACAAATGGACCGAACCAGACCAAGCGCGTGACCGCACCTGTCGCGTTCGAACACGCTTAGCGTGAACATTTTTACCGCCCCGGGAAAGGCTATGGTCGGCGAGCGGCCAAAGCCCTTCGGCGAGCCGCTCGGCTTTGATCCGGCCACGTCGACGTTGATCTTCGGCGAGCACGACGCGGTACTGGTGGACGCCATGACCACGGTGGCTGAGGCCGAGGCGCTCGCGGACTGGATTGCGCTGCATAACCGGAACCTGGAGACCATCTATATAACGCATGCGCATTTCGACCACTTCTACGGTTTGAGTGTTCTGCTCGACCGTTTTCCAGGCGCTCGGGCGATCGCAACGCCCAAGGCGGTGGAGGGCATACAGATGTATTTGTCTCCCCCAGTGCAGCAGTTAGCCCGCCGAATGTTTCCTGGGCAAGTGCCCACGAAGTTGGTTGGGCCTGAGCCCTATGAGAAGGGCACCTTCACGCTTGAGGGCCACGAATTGCGCATCATCGAGCAGGGCCGCACCGATTGTCCCGATTCGACGTCTCTATACGTTCCATCGATCGGCCTGATCGTCGCTGGCGACGTTGTGTACAACCAATGCCGCATGTACGTCGGCGACACCACCCCCGAGAGCCGGCAGAATTGGATCGCGGCGCTGGACCGGTTAGCGGCGCTGAACCCGGCGATTGTCGTCGCCGGTCACAAGAAGCCTGGTGCGCCCGACTCTCCCTCGACGATCCAGGACACCAAGCGCTACCTGCAGGATTTTGATCGGCTACAGAAAACCGCGACCTCCGACCAGGAGCTGTTCGATCAGATGACGGAGCTATACCCGCATTGGGTAGCCAATCAGTCGTGGTTGATGTTCGGATTCCCGCAGTCATAACCCACATCAAGCGCGACGGCCCGCGCTTGCGCGTCCCGTCTGTCCCCAGTCTTAGTTCCGATTTCAAAAAGGAGAACAAAATGGCAACAAAAGGAAAAATCCTGGCATTGATCTCGAGCGGTCGCGGTTTGCCCTTGAAGGATGGCAAGATTTATACCGGCGCCGGCTACTACCTCAACGAAGTGACGGTTCCGGTTCGCGCCCTGATGAAGGAGGGCTACGAAATCACCTTCGCCAACCCCACCGGCAATACGCCGCAGGTGGATGTCCATTCCGAGGTCGTCGGCTTTTTCGGCGGGGACGCGGCCAAGCTGCAGGACTACCTGCTATTCCGCGACGGCTTGCTTGGGCTCAGAGATCCAGTTCGCATCAGGGATGTCATCGCGTCGGGCCTGGATCAATATGACGCTGTTTTCGTTCCGGGCGGCCATGGCCCGATGATCGATCTTCTGGATGATCCCAATGCCGGCATCGTGCTGAGACACTTTCACGAAACGTCCAAGCCTACGGCTGTGCTCTGCCATGGCCCGATTTCACTGCTCTCGGCTCTTCCGAATTCGTGGGAGTTCGTCGCAGCGCTGGCAGCGGGCGATGTCGCCGGAGCGCACGCCAAGGCTCAAGGCTGGATCTATGCTGGATATAAGATGACTATCTTTGCGACGGCGGAAGAACAGCAGCGGGAGCCGCTTGAGATTGGTGGTAAGGTTCTGTTTTACCCGGACTTCGCCTTGCGTACGGCGGGCGGCGACGTTAGTGTGGTCGCTCCATGGGGGAGCTACGCCCTTCAAGATCGAGAGTTGATCTCGGGCCAGAACCCGTTCTCTGATGAAGCAGTTCTGAAACTTCTTCTACAGGCACTCAACGAGAAGAAAAAGTGAGTCGGTAAGTGGGGGCTGGTCCCGTGGTTCCCCTGTTGGCAAGTCTATCCGGATTGGAGTCGTCAAATGAGCAGCGTACAAATCGATCAGAAGAGCTATGAGATGCCCCCGAAGGACGGGATCAGCATCGCGCATTTTCTCACCGTCGCCGACGTCGAGCGATCGGCTCGCTACTACGAAAAGGTCTTCGGCGCTCGCATTCTGACCATGGGGGACGGCAACGCGCCTCCGTACCTTCAGCTTGCGAATATCTGGATGATTCTGAACGTTGGGGGCGGGCCGACACCGGACAAGCCGACGGTATCGCTCAGCGTCCCCGACCCGAATCACATCAACAGCTTTATGAATTTCCGCGTTGCGGATATTCAAGCGTGCTATGAGTTATGGAAAAGTCGAGGAGCGGAGTTCATCACGGCGCCGATCCCCAAGTACGGCGAGATCCGCTGCTACATCCGCGATCCTGACGGCTATATCATCGAGGTTGGTCAAAGCACAGATCTTACGTACGGTTGACGCTCGGCCCGGAAAAAGCATTCTCACAGTCCCGGCTGAGTTGTCGCCCACTCGTTAGTTATACAAAGGTAAACACATTCTGGTTCGGTACCAGCAAACGTGTGTGAGACAAGCATAAACTTCCCCAGCTTCCCTTTTATTTCCATTAACTTACAACTTTTTTCTTCAAAAACACCCCAAAAATCGCTTGTCAAGTCCCAAAACCACTCAACCCCAACAAAACTCAACAGATATCAAGTGGCATTTTAGTTACATTCAACCCGATATAATTAACTTATAGATCAGAGAAAAGGAAGCCCCGGCCACCCGCCGGGGCTAACTCTTTTAGAAAGACGATTTTAGCCGTAACCCCTTTGCTATGACGATTTTGCAGGCCAACCCACCCCGTAAACCATCAAAACAGGAGACTTGCACCAAGGTAAGGGGAGGGGGTACCCCCCAAAAAACCAGCGAGGACTTATGCCGAATGCGCCACAACTCGAAAGTCCTCAGGTTCCTCCACATGCGGGAAATCCCATCCGCACGGTGGATGAAGGTCGCCCCCCTGAGCCTGCGCCGGCCCCCACGTGTGCGGCTCATAGGGATAAACCGGAGTCTGTGCCTTCAATACCGGATCTACAATCCGCCACGCCTCTTCCACATAATCCTGCCGCGCAAACAGCGTCGCATCTCCGGCCATCGCATCCGTCAGCACACGCTCATACGCCTCCATCTCGCCCGGTCGCGGATGCCGGCAAGCCACCAGCTCCACCTCCTCTCGCGCGCCTACTTCCTTCTCCGGCGCAACCGAAACCGCCATCGCAATCGTCATCTCAGGCGAGATGCGGAACCGCATATAGTTCTGAGGAGTATTGGGCTCCGTCATGTTCGTCGTCGGTGGCCTGCGCATACGTGCCATCACCTCCGTGCACGTCACCGGAAGATTCTTCCCCGCGCGAATGTAAAACGGAACCCCATCCCAGCGCCAGGACTTAATTTCCAGCTGCAGCTCCGCAAACGTCTCCACCTGTGAGTTTGGAGCAACTCCCTTCTCGTCGAGATACCCGATGAACTGGCCACGAATCAGATTCTTCGGCTCGATCGCAGGAATCTCACGCAACACCTTCACCTTCTCGTCCCGGATCGCCTCACTGTCCCGCCCCGCCGGACACTCCATCGTCAGATTGCAAAGGATCTGGAAGAGGTGGTTCTGGATCACATCGCGGATCGTCCCGGTCTGGTCATAAAACGCCCCCCGCCCCTGGATCCCAAAGTCCTCCGCCATCGTAATCTGCACACTCTCGATGTGATCCCGGTTCCACAAAGGCTCAAGAAACGAATTCGAAAAACGAAACGACACCATGTTATGAACCGGCCCCTTCGCCAGGTAATGATCGATCCGAAAGATCGAAGACTCCGGAAACGCCGACAACAAAATCCTATTGAGCTCCTGCGCAGAAGCCAGATCGTGACCAAAAGGCTTCTCCACAATCATCCGCGCGCCCTGAGCCGAACCCGACTGCACAAGCTGCTCCACCACCTTCTCAAACATCGAAGGCGGAATCGCCAGGTAATGCGCAGGATTCTTCGCCGCCCCCAACTCCTTCCGCACCGCAACAAACGTCGCCGGATCCGAGTAGTCGCCATCCACATACCGCAGCAGCGAACTCAACTTCGCCCACGCCGCCGCATCAAGTCCACCATGCTGCTCCAGACTGTCCTTGGCCCGGGCCTTAAGCTGATCAAGGTTCCATCCAGCCTTCGCCACCCCTATCACCGGCACAGAAAGAGTGCCACGCTTCACCATCGCCTGCAGCGCGGGAAAAATCTTCTTATACGCAAGATCGCCTGTCGCGCCAAAGAACACCAACGCATCGGAATGAGGTTGACCCACGAATTCTCTCCTTCAAAGTGCAGCTCTACTTGGCTGCAGGTTTCTCTAGATGACCACCAAACTCATACCGCATCGCCGACAGAAGCTTATTCGAGAAATCATCATTACCCCGAGAACTGAACCGCTCATAAAGCGCCGTCGTCAGCACCGGCGTCGGAACGCCCTCATCAATCCCTGCCTTAATCGTCCAGCGCCCTTCACCCGAATCCGAAACCCTTCCACCAAACTTCGACATCTCCGGATCGGTCAACAGCGCTGCAGCAGTCAGGTCCAGCAACCACGAGGCAATCACGCTCCCGCGCCGCCAAACCTCCGTCACATCCGTCAGGTTGAAGTCATACTGATAATGCTCCGGATCGCGAAGCGGCGTCGTCTCCGCGTCGATCTCGGCCGTACCCTTGCCGATATTCGCGCCCTTCAACACCCCGAGCCCTTCTGCATAAGCCGCCATCATCCCGTACTCAATCCCGTTATGCACCATCTTGACGAAGTGCCCACCGCCGCTCGGCCCGCAATGCAGATACCCCTGCTCTGCCGTCCCCCCAACCTTCTCACGCCCCGGAGTCCGCGCAACATCCCCAATTCCCGGCGCAATCGTCTTGAAGATAGGATCCAGATGCTCAACCGCACCATCCGGCCCGCCAATCATCATGCAGTACCCGCGTTCCAATCCCCATACACCGCCGCTGGTCCCCACATCCACATAGCGAATCCCTTTCGCAGCAAGCTCTTTCGCCCGCCGAATGTCATCGATGTAATATGAGTTTCCCCCATCGATCAAAATATCGTCGGTCTCCAGAAGCGGTGCGATTGTCGCAATCGTCTGCTCCACCACGCCCGCCGGAATCATCATCCACACCGCACGCGGCTTGGCTAGCTTCTTCACAAAATCCTCAAGCGAAGAAGCCCCCATAACGCCATTTTCCTTGGCCAGCTCAGCCACGGCATCTGCCGATCGATCGAACGCAACGCATTCGTGCCCGTGCGCAACCAACCGCCGAACCATATTCGCGCCCATCCTGCCCAGCCCCAGCATTCCAAGCTGCATATTCACTCCTCTTGCAAGAAAATTAGTTAGTAAGAGATCAGCGCATCAATCGCAACACTACTCACGTCACTTATTCTTTCGATATCTCCGAATCAGGTTCGTCGTCGAAGTATCGTGCGTCATCGCAGGCTCTGTCACGCTCTCCAACTCACCAATGATCTTCTGCGCTAGCACTTTACCGAGTTCAACGCCCCACTGATCGAACGAGTCTATGTTCCAGATTGTTCCCTGCGTAAACACCGAATGTTCGTACAACGCAATCAACTTGCCCAGCAGCTTTGGCGTAAGCTGCTCCGCTAGGATCGTATTCGACGGACGATTCCCCTCGAACACCCGATGTGGAATCAGCCAGTCAGGCGTTCCCTCTGCCTTCACTTGTTCCGCCGTCTTCCCAAACGCAAGCGCTTCAGCCTGAGCAAACACATTCGCCATCAACAGGTCGTGATGCCTTCCCAGAGGATTCAGCGTCTTATAGAACCCAATAAAGTCACACGGAATCAACCGCGTCCCTTGATGGATGAGTTGATAGAACGAGTGCTGCCCATTGGTCCCCGGCTCGCCCCAGTAAATCGGTCCCGTCTCCGTCTCCACGCGCGTACCATCCAGCGTCACATACTTACCATTGCTCTCCATCGTCAACTGCTGCAGATACGCTGGAAATCGCTTCAGATACTGCTCATACGGTAGCACTGCCATCGTCTGCGCATCGAAGAAGTCTGTGTACCACACCGTCAACAATCCCAGCAGAACTGGCAGATTGTTAGCGAACGGAGCCGTCCGGAAATGCTCATCCATCTCATGAAATCCACTCAGCATCTCCCGGAAGTTCTCCGGCCCAATCGCGAGCATCGTCGACAATCCAATTGCCGAGTCCATCGAATAGCGCCCACCCACCCAGTCCCAGAACTCAAACATATTCGCCGTATCGATTCCGAACTTAGAGACCTCTTTTGCATTCGTCGAAATCGCAACAAAGTGCTTTGCCACCGCCTTCTCGTCGCCGCCCAGCGCCGCCAGCGTCCAATCCCGCGCGGAATGTGCATTCGTCATCGTCTCCAGCGTCGTGAATGTCTTCGACGCAATCAGAAAGAGCGTCTCCTCGGCGTTGATATCTCGCACCGCCTCGGCAAAGTCCGTTCCGTCCACATTCGAGACAAATCGAAACGTGATGTCCCGCTGGCTGTAATACTTCAGAGCCTCATAAGCCATCACCGGGCCCAGATCCGATCCGCCAATCCCCACATTGATTACATTGCGAATCCGCTTGCCCGTATGTCCCTTCCACGCCCCACTGCGGACCCGATCGGCAAACGCAGCCATCTTGTCCAGCACCGCATGCACCCCCGGCACAACATTCTCCCCATCCACAAAGATCGACTCACCCTTCGGCGCGCGCAGAGCGACATGCAATACCGCACGATTCTCCGTAATGTTGATCTTCTGCCCGCCAAACATCGCATCGATCCGTGCCCGGAGCCCCGACTCCTCCGCCAATTGAATCAGCAGCGTCAAAGTCTCATCCGTAATCCGATTCTTCGAGTAGTCCAGAAATATCCCGGCTGCATCAAGCGTGAAGCGATCCCCGCGCCCAGGATCATCCGCGAACAACTGCTTCAACTGCACCCCCTGAATCTTTTGATGGTGAACTCCCAGAGCCTTCCATGCCGGTCGCTCGCTAAGAGGGGTAGACTTCGTCGTCATCTGCATGCTCCTTCTTTCTCAATCGCTTCGATTCTCTGTTGCTGTTCCTGGTTAGATGCCCAACTCAGTCCGAATGGCTGCAGCAATCGTATCGGCATGATGCCGCATCAGCGGCTCTGATTCCGCTTCAATCATTACCCGCGCCAGCGCCTCCGTGCCCGAATACCGAATCACCACCCTGCCAGTATCTGCCAGTTCCATTTCAGCCGCGCGAATTGCCGCCGCCACCGCAGGAATTCCATCCAGCGGCCTCTTCTCCCGAACCTTCACATTCACAATCACCTGCGGAAACACCTTCAGATCGGCAACCAACTCAGCCAGCGTCTTACCGCTGCGATGGACAATATCGAGCAGCAGCAGTGCCGTCAGAAGCCCATCGCCCGTCGTGCTCCGTCCGGAAAAAATGATGTGCCCCGACTGCTCCCCCCCAAGCGCAGCACCCGTAGCGATCATTTGTTCCAAGACATACTTGTCGCCCACCGCCGACCGCAACATCTGAATCCCGTTGCGCTTCAGGGCCGCTTCCAGCCCCATGTTCGACATCGTTGTGGCTACGACCGTCGAGTTGGTCAGCAACCCACGCGCCTGTAGATCACGCCCTGCCAGAAGCAGGATCGCGTCGCCATTCACTACGCAGCCATTCTCATCGGCAAATAGAGCGCGATCTGCGTCGCCGTCAAATGTAATCCCCATAGAAGCACGACATTGCTTCACTTGTGCCGCAACGATTTCAGGATGTAGTGCTCCGCAGTTTTCGTTGATGTTCTTTCCGTCAGGACTCGCATGAGTAATGATGACCTCACCTCCGAGCCCCGCAAAAAGCTGAGGAGCAACCGGAGATGCTGCCCCGTTCGCACAATCAATCACGATGCGGCGTCCCCCAAGAGACAATCCCGGCACTGACGCCAACAAAAAATGAACATACTCCGCACGGTCTGCATCATTCACTTCAGGAGGCGACAACTGTTGGCTGGGAGTCTTCAAGTCAGCAAGCTGACGAAATATCTCATCCTCGATCGCAACCTCAATCGCGTCGGGAAGCTTATAGCCATCAGAACCGAAGAGCTTGATCCCGTTATCTTGCCATGGATTGTGCGAAGCCGAGATAACCACTCCCGCGGCAAACCCATGTTTATGCGTGAGAAACGCAATCGCGGGCGTTGTGATCACGCCTGCACTTTCAACAGACGCTCCCCCTGCAACCAGACCAGCGGTCAGGGTCGCGACAATCCATTCGCTGGACTCGCGTGTGTCCATACCCAGCAAAACCCGAGGAGCGAGCACATTTTTCACAAGACTGTGCGCCAAGGCAAGTCCAATCGCGTAGACGGTCGCTGAATCCAGGGGGGCCTTTCCGGCAACGCCTCGTATGCCGTCAGTTCCAAATAGTTTCTTCATCGGTTGCGCTTCTCCCCTGGAGTCGGTTCGTTCATTGTCGTACTAGTCACATCCGCTTCCACCATCCCACGCCCCAGACGTGCACGGATCATTTGGCCTGCTGAAGTCTCGGCGGCGGTGCGCAATAATCTTCCGTCTGCAGAATAGACAAGAGCATAGCCTCGCGACAGCACGGCAAGCGGTGAAAGCACTTCCAGACGGGCACTTGCCCGGCTCCAACGCGAGCGCCGTGCAACAACCATCCCGGTCGCCCACACGCGTAGAGATTGGTCGAGGTTTTGCAATCTTCGTTGCGTCCCGGCAAGTCGTTCGGTCAATTCCCGCTTGCGCAAGCGTTCCGCGAACCAGAAGTGTCTCTGAGCGGCAGCGCGTAGCCTTCTCTCCGCGAGCGCCTCCAGCCGAAGCCGAAGCTCATCCAGCCTTTGGCCGCGACGACTCACCGAATCACGAAGCCGGTCCAACACAGCTTCGGCAGAAAGGCGAGTCAGTCTCTCACGAGCCTGGATCAGATGGAAGTGTCCGGCCCGTTGCGCGCGCGAAGCCAGTGCGTCAATCCGCTCCTCAACACGGTGTTGCGCAGTTGTAATCAGCTCTGCTGCTGCTGAGGGAGTCGGCGCACGAAGATCGGCGGCAAAGTCTGCAATCGTAAAGTCAGTCTCATGTCCAATTGCCGACAGCACAGGAAGTGCAGAGCCAGCAATTGCTCGCGCGAGCGCCTCGTCGTTGAACCCCGCGAGATCTTCCGGAGAGCCTCCACCACGTGCAATGACGATCAGATCCACCAGTGACGAATTCGCGTTGAACCATCGAATACCATCGGCAACCGAAGCCGGACTCGAGGCCCCTTGCATCGTAGCCGGATAAACCAACAGGTTCAACCGCGCGTGGCGCCGCCGCACAATCGTAAGGATATCGCGGATCACAGCACCCGCCGGCGACGTCACAACGCCAATGCATTTCGGGAACGCCGGCAATGGACGCTTCCGTGCCGCATCGAACAAACCCTCTGCAAGCAACCGCGCCTTCAACTGCTCAAAGGCCAGCTGAAGCGCACCTGCGCCGCGAGGCTCGATCGTCTCTGCGATGAGTTGCAGTTGGCCTCGGCTCTCATACAGCGATACCCGTCCGCGAACCCATACAGCAAGACCGTCGGTCAGCCGAAAGCGCAGCAGCCCGACCTGCCTTCGAAACAGAACGACGGGCAGCTGCGCCTCATCGTCCTTGAGCGTGAAATAGACATGGCCAGAAGGCGCAATCCGGCAGTTCGAAATCTCGCCTTCCACCCAGACATTCTCGTACTTGTTTTCAACGTGTCTCTGGATGTCGAGCACTAACCCACGCACACTCCATACGCGAAGCTCTGCGGCGCCCGCGGGGGGCACTGCTACGTTTCGCTGCCAACCTACAGGAGTTGGAGGTTTCTCAGACGAAACTTCAGCCGCGGCCGGCTGAAAGTCATCGACTCGGTCCACCGCGAGGGAACCGAAGAGATCAGGCTGCGCGGCCAACTCCTCCTTTGGAGCGGCAGGGGGGGATCTCCTTGCTCGGCTAATACCTCGTCGCGTTCGCAGGCTGGCCAGGGTCGGAGGATGGTCTTCACTTCTCGGCATACCGCCTGAGTCTAGCATCGCGGCGTGGGGTCCAGCAGCTATCGGCGCCACCGGCCGACAATCCAGAAGAGCAGGCTGAGCAGCACACTTACGAGAATGGAAGTAGCAAGCGGAAAGGCGACCGACCATCCGCGACCTTGCCATTTAAAGTCGCCGGGAAGTCGGCCCAGGGGAAGATGCATCTTGCTAAGCGAAAGGATCACGAGACCTGCAAGCGCAAGAACTCCCCCGAGAAAGATCAGGGTCCTGCCGAGGTCCTGCATCATTTTTTCTCTAGGCTGTCGCCAGCAATGCGGCCGCTTCGCGCAGCAGATCGGTGGGCTGGCAGGGTTTGGTGAGGATACCCAGAGGCCGCGAGAGCTTGCGCGCATGCTCGCGAACGTTTCTCACATTGGAGTAAAAGCCGGTCAACACGAGGATCCGGCAGGCAGGCAGCTCGCACGTCATGTCCGCGACCAGGGACAATCCGTCGCGACCGGGCATGGTGACATCGCAAAGCAGAAGATCAGGGCCAAATTCTCGGGCGCACCGAAGCGCCTCGTCCGCCGAGTAAACCGCCTTGGCAGCAAAACCATTTCTTTCGAAGATGAGGGTCAGTGTATCGGCAACCAGACGATCGTCATCGACTACCAGAACTCGTTGCATTAGCCCCTCCTCTCGATTTTTGCCGACTCCAATTGAAGGGCGGAGTGATGAAATTAAGCTTAGGCCTGAAAAAGTTTGTTGTCGAATGAAAATTAAGGTTCTTAAGATTTCTCCTTGAACCACCTTTTGTTTCAGTCCAATTGTCAGAAAATTGACGAAACTTCCGCGAAACTATCGTGAATCGCAAAACATCAATTGGTCATACCTTTTTCTCCGCTAGCCCTCCGGTGTTCGGAAGGGGTTGGTGACACCCCCTCTGATAAGGTGGACAAAGGTTTGCTCAACTTCTAGCGAAGAAGGATGCCTTTGCACGTTATCGCGTTCATTGCCGGACTGTTCTGCTGCCTGGGAGTCGCACTGGACGCCTTTCAAACCATCATTTTGCCGCGTCGGCCGACGGGTCGATTTCAGATTACGAAAATCTTCTTCATCGTGACCTGGGCGCCGTGGGTGGCGCTGGCCGAGCGCGCCCGCAACAGCAAGGTACGGGAGCAGATCTACAGCATCTATGGGCCGTTATCGCTGCTGCTGCTATTGCTGCTCTGGGCACTCCTGCTGATCTCCGGCTTTGCGATGTTCTATTTCTCCATGCGTTCTCCTTTTGGCGACGTCATGATGGGACATAGCACCAGTGCGTGGGCTCAATTTGGCACCGACTTCTATGTCAGTGGAACTACGTTGTTTACTCTCGGCCTCGGCGATGTCGTGCCGCACAGTTTGTCCGCCCGCGCACTAATTATCTTCGAGTCGGGCGTCGGTCTGGGTTTTGTTGCGCTTGTTATCGGCTATCTGCCTGTGCTCTACCAGGCGTTTTCGCGGCGCGAGGTGAGCGTTGCGCTTCTGGACTCGCGTGCCGGGTCGCCGCCCAATGCGGCAGAGTTGTTTCGCAGACATGCGTTTGAGGGCGGGCAGGAGGCGATTACTACGCTGCTCGCGGAATGGGAGCGATGGGCCGCCGAGATACTGGAGTCGCACATCTCTTACCCGATTCTCTGCTACTACCGGTCGCAGCATGACAACCAGAGCTGGCTCTCGGCGCTGGTTTCTATACTCGATACCTGCTCGCTGCTCATCGCGGTGATTGAGGGCGACTCGTCACGGCAGGCACAGCTCACCTTTGTGATGGCGCGGCATGCGCTTGTCGACCTCAACCAGGTCTTTCACCGCCCTGGTTATCAACCACTTCCCATCGAAGTCGACCGACTTCCCGCCAAGGATTTTTATCGTCTGTGCGAGGCACTTGGTCATGACAAGCTGCTGTTGTGCGGCGACCCGGCGGCGGCGAGACGACTGGATACGATCCGTGCTCTTTATGAGCCGCATGCGGTGGCCCTGTCGAAGTACCTCCGGATGCCGCTGCCTGTATGGGTCGGGCCTCCCAAGGATCACGATCAGTGGAGTATTCTGACCAAGCTTCGGACCGACGCAGAGGCCGCGGTGAGAGTACGAGATGGCCGAACGGACCCCTTTCTTGACGAGTAAGGTGGTCCCCCTTTAAGCTCGCAAAGTATTGAATCCATGCAACTTACGCAGCGACTAGACCTGCAAAGTATTCATAACAAAACAGTTATATGCAAAGTATTCTTTCTAAAAGAGATAGCCAGGGTGGCTGGCCGGAGCTATCTCGTTTCCCATCTATATATTCAGTATAGCTAGTTGGAGCTAACTAAAATGCCAATGGGATATGGTTTGTTTTGTGATAGTTATGTGGTCCTAGGGCTTGACAAGCGGTTTTTGGGCTGTTCCTGAAGAAATAAAATGCAACTGATTGAAAAATAATGGCTTATGGAGACAAAGAAAGGGCCCGACCCTCGGCCGAACCCTTTCAGTTTGTTTTGCCTTCTCCTGAGAGTAGCGCGGCTGTTTATTGTCCGCCGGGGGCGGTTGGGGTGGGATTCAGCTTCTGGGCGGCAAGCGCTCCTGCCGGACCTTTGGGGTCCTTGTCTTTGAGCTGGGCGTAGATCTTCTTGGCCAGGTCGGGTTTGTTCTCGGACTCGTAGAGTTCCGCAAGCTGCAACTGGGCGAGGCCGCTGGGGACGGTGGTGGTCGGCTTGGCGGTGAGCTCGTTGTAGAGGTCGATGGCCTGCGGGTCGCGATTGGTCTGCCGATAGATCTGGGCAAGTGAGAGCTTTGCCAATGCGGCGAGATCGCCATTGAAGCCGCCGGCTACCTGCTTGAGCGTGGTCTCCGCCTGGTCGTTCTTGCCCTGCTCCATGTAGGTGAGCCCGGTGAAGTAGCGGGCGTTTTTGCCGTCGGGAGTCATGCCGTATTTGTCAGCCACGCCCGCGAACAGGTCGTTGGCGGCCTTGGCGCGGGCGGCCACGGAGGGGTAGGTCTTGATGCCTGGAGGCACGGGCTGACCGGGGTCGGCGACGGGTGTCTGGTAGGCCTGCATCGCCTGGCCGAAGGCTACGGAGGCAGCCTCGGAGCGGCTGTTGTAGATGAGCGCGCCGATGACAACGATGAGGAGCGCCGCCAGCACTATGGAGCTGGTCATGATCACAGAGCGGCGGTTTTCCTTGGCCCATTCGAGGCCGTGGGTGGTGGTGTCGACGAACTGGTCGTGCTTAAGGGCTTTCTTTGTCTGCTGATCCACTGGTTGTCTATTTCCTTTATGAGCTCATGCGGTTGGGCCGCTTTGAGAGAGCCTGTCGCGCGTAGTCGCGGCGCAGAACTTTTAGTTTATCAGTGGCAGGGGGTGGGAGCAAAAGGCAATGCGAACGGTGGTAATGGCCCGGTTGCGTTTACGGGAGAGTCGTGCCGCGTGCAGCGACCGATCTTTGGCTCTCCTCAGGCTCTGATGCCTCAACAGGGAGTGGCATCGGGACATAAAAGTTGCTGGCAAGAAGATAGTCGTAAAGATGTCCGAGCGGTGGCGCGCGATGGAGCTGGCTTGCGGAAACCCATCCATTCGTCTCACTCCACTCCCAACCGTTAACGGAAGCACTCTTCAGCGATTCCTGCAGATCGGCGACTGTCATTGGATAAAGGTAGACCCGAACATTTTCGGCGAAGAGACGTCCGAGGGCCTCCAGAAGTTTGCCTTGGAGATTGGCGTAGATGTCTTCAAACGCTCGAATCACCAGGGAAAGACCTCCGACGAAGCGTACCGGCTCTTGTGTATGGCGGTTTACGAAAGCAGTCATGTGGTAGAGCTCGGGTCTACGAAAAAGCAGCACGTCGCCGCCGGCGAGAAGCGCATCGATGCGACGAATCAAGTCGGGAATTTCCGGGGCTGGCTGGTTCGGCGCGGACGGAGCGACGGTGAGGCAGAAAAACCCGGCGGGCGGCGATTTTGTTTCTCCAAGCTCCTTCTGAAGCTGCTGAATTCCCGAAGCTAATAATCGGAAATGAACGCTCGCGTGAGCGACCTCGGTGTGGCCGAAGTGTCCCGGTGCAAGCACGATGGCTTTCTTGTGGAGAATCTCGGTCGGGGGAACAGCGGAGCCTTTGGCTGGGAAAAATACCGCCTCTGCGAATCCCGCAAGAACCAGGTGGACCAGCAGAGCCCGGCGATCCCAACTCTCGAATGCCGGCCCGTGAATATCCACGTAGTCGATCTCGATTCGCTCCCCGACGACATCTTGTGCCAGGCTTTCCAGAAATGATTCCCTGGTTTGCGCTTCATACAACGCGGCGTAGATGAGGTTGACTCCCAGAATGCCGATGGCTTGCTGCTGGAGGACATTCGATGGATCGCGCATATTGATGTGCAGCAGGATGTCGTTGGGAGCACCACCGGGCTGCAACTGGAACCGGAGGCCCATCCATCCATTTGGGTCGTTGGTTCCGGCGAAGTTGCGTGCGGAGACGGTATCGACAAAGCAGAAAAACCGGGTCTGCGCCCCACGGATTTTTCCCAATTGCGCGAGAAGTTGGGTCCATTCGCTGTCCAGCATCGCGGCGAGCCGCTCTTTGGATACGTAGCGCGACCCGGAGCCGTAGAGATCGTCGCTGACTTCCTTGTCGTATGCGGAGATGGTTTTAGCCACCGTGCCGGAAGCCGCTCCCACGAGAAGGAACCAACGCGCGACCTCCTGTCCGGCACCGATTTCGGCGAAAGAACCGAATTTCGATGTATCGAGATTAATAGTGAGCGCTTTGTGGTGAGTGTCGAGTTTTTGAGAGGAAGGCATTGCCACAAGCTCCAGTCGGGCAAACGTCCGGAAGATGTGAAGCGTCCTTGATAGCGACTGAAACCAGCCACGTAAAAGAAGATTCTACCGCGGTCTGGAGCTTCGGGCGGAGTGGTCTATTACAGACCGGCGGCCTTTGGTTTTGCGGGTTCGCCGATGACGTCGGGGCCTAGTTCGACCTGGGTGCGGACGAGGGTGTCCGCGACCATGCGGCCGAAGAGCATCTGGCCCTTTCTCGTTGAGGTGGGTGCGGTCGATTGGAGTTTTCTGGTTTTCGGCGCGCTGGTCGGCGTGGCCGGTGGCGTCGAACTGGTCGGCCTGCTCCTGTGTCATTCCTTCGAGGAGTTTGGTGGACATGGCATTAAGGTCGATGACGGTTACATTTTCTTCCATGCCGACTCTTTTGGCTGCGGCGGAGTAGGCGTTGAGGTCTTCGACGAGCTTGCCGTCTCGGTAGTTTCTGCGTGAGAGCGAGGTGACGACTACGGGGATCGCTCCGATGGCGCGGGTGTCGCGGATGTAGCGGCGGATATTGGCGGCGTAGGTGGTCTCGGGGTCGGTCTCGCGCTCGGGACCTTTGCCCTTCATGTCGTTGTGGCCGAATTGAATGAGGTAGTAGTCGCCTTTTTCGGCGAGGGCTTTGGCCCAGGCGCCTTCGTCGATGAAGCTTTTGGAACTGCGGCCGTTGAGGGCATCGTTGATGCAGGTTACGTTGGGGGTCATGATGGCGCAGAAGCCCTTGCCCCATCCGCCTTCGGCGTTAACGGTGGAGTCGCCGACGAGAACGATTTTGACGGGGCCGCCTTCGATGATTTTCATTGCCTTGACGCCTTCGGGCGGTAGGGTTGCGGCTTCGGGTTTGACGTATTTTGCGAGTTCGTGATCGGCTTTGCCCATGTCGACGGCGACGATGCGGCCGAAGATGTAGGAGCCCTTCCAATCGAGGTGAGTCTTGTCGAAGATGGTTTTGCCGTCGTCGTCTTTTTTGGTGATGGCGAGAGTGTTGCCTTCTTTTTCGCCGATCTTGTCGAGGTAGGCGATGCTGTCGCGGTGGAGGTCGATGAGCGGGACCTTCATTTCGGCGGCGACCTTTTTCATGGTGTCGGCGTGCCCGGTGAGGTCGGAGTGGATCTTGCCGTCGGCCTCGAAGTAGCGGCGGGTGATTGGGGTGACGAGGATGGGTTTGATGTTGGCGGCGCGGGCTTCTTCGATGTAGCGGCGGAGGTTGGCTTCGTACTCGGCCATGGTGGTCTGGCGCGGGAGATGGTCTTTGCTCTCGAGGTCGTTGTGGCCGAACTGGATGAGCATGTAGTTGGGTTTGGTCTGGAGACTGCGCTCCCAGAGGCCTTGCTCGCGGAAGGTTTTGGTGCTGGCTCCGCCTTTGGCCATGTTGACGCAATCGACCTTGGTGGTGAGGTTGGCGCAGAAGCCGCGGCCGTAGCCGGCGTTGTCGGTCTGGGTGGAGTCGCCGATGAGGTCGATGCGGATGGTAGTGCCGGGGGCGCGGGTTGCGGCTGTTGCGGGATCGAAGGCGCGGGGTGGATCTCCCTGGGCCAAGGCGAGGGTTGCGCTGAGTGCGGCTGCGAGTGCGAGGAGGCGGGTCTTCGCGCGAGGCGACATGGGGAAAACTCCTGGCGGAAATGGTAACGCATTTGGCCGGACCACTTGAAGGTTGACAGCGGGAATGGGGAGGCGAAGACTTGTATGCGAGGAAAAATCGACTTTCTATGAAGACAGTTACTGTTGAAACGGCCGTTGAAGCGCCACCGACTACAAATAAGCACCTGATTCGCTGGGTTGAGAAGATGGCTGATCTGACGCAGCCGGACCGGATTCATTGGGTGGATGGGTCGCAGGAGGAGTACGACTTTCTGTGCGATCAACTGGTGAGGGCGGGGACTTTCACGAAGTTGAATGAGCAGCTTTGGCCGGGATGTTTTCTGGCGCGGTCTTCGCCGAACGATGTGGCACGGGTCGAGGACAGGACGTTTATCTGCTCGCTCTCAAAGGACAATGCGGGGCCGACGAATAACTGGGAGGACCCGTATGTGATGCGGAAGAAGCTGAAGCAGCTCTTTCGCGGAAGCATGCGCGGACGGACGATGTATGTGCTGCCGTATTCGATGGGGCCGATCGGCGGGCCGATGTCGCAGATTGGCGTGCAGCTGACGGATTCGGCTTATGCCGTGGTGAATATGCGGATTATGGCGCGGATTGGGGCGCCGGTATTTGCGGAGATCGATAAGGACGAGAAGCGGGTTGTGCCTTGCATGCATACGGTGGGGGCGCCGCTGGCTCCGGGCGAGAAGGATGTGCCGTGGCCTTGCAATGATGTGAAGTACATCGTGCATTTTCCGGAGACGCGCGAGATCTGGAGCTATGGGAGCGGGTATGGCGGGAACGCTCTGCTGGGGAAGAAGTGCTTTGCGCTGAGGATTGCTTCGAACATCGCTCGCGATGAGGGATGGATGGCGGAGCATATGTTGATTGTTGGGGTGGAGTCGCCGAAGAAGGCGGATGGGACGACGGAGAAGACTTATGTTGCGGCGGCGTTTCCTTCGGCGTGCGGGAAGACGAACTTTGCGATGATGATTCCGCCGGCGGGATTTGAGGGGTGGAAGGTTTGGACGGTTGGCGACGACATCGCGTGGATCAAGCCGGATGCGAATGGGCAGTTGCGGGCGATAAATCCGGAGGCCGGGTTCTTCGGAGTGGCTCCGGGGACTAGCGCGAAGACGAATCCGAATGCGATGGCTACGCTGGCGAAGAATACGATTTTTACGAATGTGGCGCTGACTCCTGAGGGTGGGGTTTGGTGGGAGGGGATGACGGACAAGCCGCCGGCGTTTTTGACGGATTGGCGCGGGAATCCCTGGACTCCTGAAGTTGGGAAGGCTACGGGCGCTACGGCGGCGCATCCGAATGGGCGGTTTACGGCACCGGCGCGGCAGTGTCCTACGATCGATCCGGATTGGGAGAATCCGGAGGGAGTGCCGATCTCGGCGTTCATCTTTGGCGGGCGGCGGCCTACTACTATGCCTCTGGTTTATCAGGCGTTTAACTGGTCTGCGGGAGTTTATGTCGGGGCTACGATGGGGTCGGAGACCACGGCTGCGGCGGGTGCTCCGGTGGGGAAGGTTCGGCGGGACCCTATGGCGATGCTGCCGTTCTGCGGGTACAACATGGGGGACTATTTCCGGCATTGGTTGAAGATGCAGCGGAATCTTTCGGCGACGCCGCGGGTGTTTCATGTGAACTGGTTCCGGAAGGGGGCGGATGGGAAGTTTTTGTGGCCGGGATATAGCGAGAACATGCGTGTTTTGAAGTGGATAGTGGATCGAGTGCGAGGGCGTGCTTTGGGGAAAGAGACGCCGATTGGGTGGACTCCTCATTTTGAGGACATTAATTGGAAGGGTCTGGATTTTCCTCGGGCTACGTTCGATGAACTGCAGACTGTGGACCGGGAGCAGTGGAAGAAAGAGGTTATGGGGCATGAGGAGTTGTTTTTGCTGCTGCATGACCATCTGCCTCCGGAGATGATTTATGAGCGGGAGCTTTTAATTTGCAGGCTTTAGTTTGAGAGATTTTATTGCGCGCGATTCCCCCTTGTTTTTCGAGGGGGTTTCGCATTTTTGTGTCGGAAAAACGTGGTTTTTGGATGGTAATCTGTGGTGATTTTGTGGTGAAAACGTGGTGAGATGCGTGGTGTTTTTGCGGCGCTAATTTAGGCCACTTTTTCGAGATTTATTTTTTTGGCTATCGCCAGTTGACGAGGACCTCGAGGGGCTCATGGCTGGTCTTCTCGAGCGGGGTGAGGACGAGGAACCGCTGGCCGTCGTGGGTGACCACATATGGCTGCGCCCCGCCTGTGCTGGAAAATATGGTGGGAGCTTCGAACAAGAGGCGGGGGATACCGGCTTCGAAGGACGCGCCGTCGGTCTTCACGTCTACTGCAAAGTAGCTGCTGTTGAACTCGTAGTAGAATTCTTTGCCGTCGCGACGCCATCTGGGTATCTCCCCTCCCGTTATGGAGACCTGCCATTTTCCCCGCGCCTGCGACGGGTCCAGCGAGAATCCCTGGACATAGACTTCCGGCCTTCCCGATTCCATCGAGCGATAGGCGACCCACCTGCCATTGGGAGAGAATTGACCCTCCTGAGTGCGGGATTCCGTGTTCAGGAACGGCACAGGCTTACGGTCGCGCGAGAGGCAGCACATAGAGATAGGCCGCATTTGCCCCCGATTGCAAGTTATACATAAGATACTTGGCGTCTCGTGACCAGTCTTCTACGTTTTCCTGTGCTTCCTTTCCTCCCAGCAACAACTCCTCCGAGCCCGAACCGTCCGCTGGCTTCCAATAGATGTTTCTCTGGCCCATGCGGTTGGAGGTGAAGGCTATCCGTGTACCGTCCGGCGACCAGATTGAGTCCAGATCATCGGCGGGGTCGAAGGTCAGCCGCGTCTCCGGTGCCGCGCCGAGATCGAAGCTCCAGATGTCGCGAGTCTTGGTCTGCGGATCGCGGATGCCGACGGCCAATTTCGTATCGTCCGGTGAGAGTGCGGGGTTCGAGTAGTCTGCGGCCTCGCCAACGGAACCAAGTTTCTTGCCATTGCGATCCAACCATTGCAGTAGAGACTGGGAAGATTGGAAGATGCGACGCCACACCAGTACGCCGTTGGGAGAAGCGGCAGAAGATGGCGGCCGGGAGCGAGGTACCGGCCGCCGCTCCCGTCTCGATGTGGTCAGCGACCGAACGCGGTTCGCCCCCCAATTTCAGATTTCGAAGATCGAACTGCTGGGCCATGAGGACATCCCCTCTCATGAACAGCAGTTGGCCCGACTGGACGTATGTGGCGTTGGCGTTGGTGGCTACGATGAACTTGCGATCAGTCGAATCCAGTGAAGCGACGTAGATTCCCTGCTCATCGGGTCGACTACTCAAGGAGAAATAGAGGTAATGCTTTCCATCGGGAAGAAACTCGGGCCAAAACTGACCGGTTTCGCCCACCGACAGTGGCCGAAGCGGTTTCGGGTCACCACCAGCCACAGAGATACGATACAGTTCACCGGCTCTGTTTGTTGAGAGGATGACACCGTCACGATTCCACGTCCCGCCATAAACGGCGTTGCAGTCTCTGCAGATGGTGACGGGCGGTCCTCCCGAAGATATCCACTCGCTTCAGGGTTCCCCCGGCGCGGGTTGCCCCGGAGACAAATGCGATCTGCCGCCCGTCGGGTGACCAGAAGGGGTAATGGGGGTCAGTACCTGGGAGTGGGATCTCCGTCGCATTGGCGGCATTCAAGGGACGAACGAAGAGCCTGTCGCTGACGAGCGAGCTGGCTGCGGCAGTAAAGGCGATGCGTTCGCCGTCCGGCGACACCGCAGGTAACTCATAGAAGAAGAAGTTCAGTTTATCGGGCGCGGGTATCTGGAAATGGACCACTGCGGCTGGTGCGGGTTGTTTCGGCAGATGGGTCGCGATCCAGACCATGGATACGAGGAGGAGCGCCGCAGCCAAGCCGGCCGCGAGTTGCCACATGCGTTCGCGATTGCGGCGCTTGGCCACGACGGGCGCGGGGACGCCGGCGTTTGAACCCGATTCGGTGATCCATTCGAGCTCGCTGAGGAGGTCGCCGGCGTTCTGCCAGCGGTCATCGGGGGATTTGGCGAGGCATTTTCGGACGACACGATCCAGCGCGGGCGAGGCCATCGGCTGGATGGTGGAGACCGGCGGTGGATTGGTGGACATGACCGCGGCGATCAGGCTTGCCTGGCTAGAGCCCACAAAACTCCTGCGGCCAGTGATCATCTCGTAGAGCATTGCTCCAAAGGCGAAGATGTCGGAGCGCGCATCGGTCTCCTTGCCTTCGAGCTGCTCGGGAGACATGTAGGGATAGGTGCCGAGGATTGTGCCTTCCGCGGTGAGCGGCGGCGGCTGGGTTAGGCCTATGGTCTCGCTTATTGTGGTCGCGATTGGGCTGCCCATCTTGGCTAGTCCGAAGTCCAGCAGTTTGGCTCCGCTGCGGGTGAGCATGACGTTGCCGGGCTTGAGGTCGCGGTGGATGATTCCCTTGCGATGCGCGGCGTCGAGGGCGCTGGCTATCTGGATGGCGATGCGGAGGGCTTCTTCGATGGGCAGCGGTCCTTTGCGGAGGCGGGCTTCGAGGGTTTCTCCTTCGAGGTACTCCATGACGAGGAAGTCGGTGGAGTCTTCGCGGCCGATGTCGTAGAGGGCGCAGATGTGAGGGTGATTGAGGCTGGAGATGGCTCTTGCTTCGCGCTCGAAGCGATCGGTGAAGCGGACGCCACAGATTTTGATCGCGACGGTTCGTTCGAGGCGGGTGTCGCGGGCTTCGTAGACTTCGCCCATGCCACCTGCGCCCAGCGGCGCGAGGATTTCGTACGGTCCCAAACGCGACTTTGCAGCCATGGGCATATAGCTCGGAATAATACAGGAGCCGGAATTGGCGGATTACGATTCGGCATCGATGGCAAAATTATTTTCGAGCGGAAGTTGGTGGTGGCCGTCTGTGTGGGTAGAAGGGATTTATGGAATCGGTCGAGGGACTGAGGCTGGTGGGGTCGATGGAGAGCGAGCGGGCGGAGGTCGATCTCGCGGCGCTTGTGGGGACTTACTCTGCTTTGTTGTTTCGCGTGGCTCACTCTGTGTTGCGAAGTGAGGGTGAGGCCGAGGATGTGGTGCAGGATGTGTTTGTGCGGGTGTTGGAGCACCGGCGGTCGTTGGGTGGTGTTCGGGATATGCGGGTCTGGCTGGTGAGGATTGCGTGGAATCTCGCGATCGATCGCAGACGGCGGGTGAGGCCGGAGCAGTTTGATGAGGGTTTTGCGGAGGGACTGGTTGCGCGCGATGTTCCGGCAGATGCGGCGTTGGATGAAGCCAGGCGGATGAGAGCGGTGCTGCGCGAGATGGAGAAGTTGCCACGAACGGAGCGGCATGTTCTGTTGCTATCGGCGGTGGACGAGTTGGGGACGGCGGAGATGGCGGAGGTTCTGGGACGGAGCGAATCGGCGGTGCGGGCTTTGCTATTTCGCGCGCGGACGCGGCTGCGAGAGCGGCTGGAGAGAGGAGTTGCAGGATGAAAAATGCGGACGATGCGATTGAGCAAGTGATGGCGGGACTGCGGGATGTGGACGCTCCTGCGGGAATGGAGCGGCGGATTCTGGCGGCGATGGAGGATCGGGTTTTGTCTCCGGCTCCGGCTGGCGCAGGAGTGGGTTGGCGGTGGCCGCTCTGGCTGGTGGCTGCGCCGCGGCCGGCGGTTGTGCGCTTTGTGGTGATGGGGTGCGCCGCGGCGGGTGTGATTGCGATTGTGCTGGCGATTCCGGGGAGGTCTCGACGGCAACAGGCTCCTTTGAAGGTGAAGATGGGGTCGGTTGCGAACGGGCAGAGGGCCTCTGTTGTGGAAGAGGCGGTGATGGGTTCGGAGCGTCGTTCAATGGCGCGGGCTGCGAGGGTGGCGAACGAGCCAGAGGGGCCTGCAATTGGCAGGGACGAGGATGGTGATATGGATGCAGTGGCGATGAGCGAGACGCGGGCGGCTAGTTTTCCTGCTCCGCCGATGCCTTTGACCGAGCAGGAGCGGTTGCTGCTGCGGATGCTGCATCGGGGCGAACCGGTGGAGTTGGCGATGCTGGATCCGAAGATGGAGGCTTTGCGGGATGCGGAGGAGAAGGAGGAGTTTCAGGCGTTTTTTGCGAAGCCGACGGTGAAGGATGCTGCGGTTGATGGGTCGGGAGCGGGACAGACTGCAGCGGGAGAGACGCAGTCGAGCGCGGAGCCTGCGGCAGAGCCTGTTACGGCGCCGGCGACGGGAGTGAGTCCGACAGCAGAACAGAATGCTCCTGAAAAGACAACGCCGGTGGTTGCGAATCCGGAGCAGCCGAATGTGAAGGATGAATTGAGACAGCAGATCACTGCAGTAGAGAAGGACTAACGATGACGTGCAAGACAAGAGAGAGAGGAACGATGAAGTTTGCAAATGGAGTTCTTGGAGTGGCTGTTGTTTTTGGATTGGCGAGTGCGAGTGTGTGGGGCCAGACGACCGATTGCTCGGCGCCCGGAGCGAGGTGTCCGACGGGGACTATGGTTATTTCGACTCCGCCGGGACCGCGGGTGGATACGCGTCCTGTCCAGATGCTTCCTCTGACGAACGTTGGGCAGCAGAACGATGCGAATGAGATCGTGACTGCGATCCGCAACACCCTTGATCCCCAGGCGAAGGTGTACCTGGTTCCAAGCCGGAACGTCATTGTGATGCGCGCCAGCCCAGACGATATAGCAATGGCGCAGAAGATGATTAACGAACTTGACCGGCCCAAGAAGAGCTATCGGTTGACGTATACGATTACGGAGCTCGATGGCGGCAAACGGGTTGGGGTTCAGCACTACTCGATGATCGTGACGGATGGGCAGAGGAGTGTTATGAAGCAAGGGAACAAGGTTCCGATTGTGACTGGTTCGTACAACGATAAGACATCGCAGACGGAGTCGCAGGTAACTTATATCGATGTAGGGATGAACTTCGATGCGACGCTGGACGGTTACGGCAATGGAGGAAGGCTTAGGACCAAGGTGGAGCAGTTGGGTATGGTCGACGAGAAGTCCGGTGTGGGGCCGCAGGATCCGATTGTGCGGCAGTCAGCCATGGAAGGGACAGTGAACCTGATGTCGGGTAAGGCGGTGGTTCTGGGGTCGCTGGACGTGCCGGGGAGTACGCGGCATCTCGATGTAGATGTGATGATGGAGCCCTTGTAGCTCCGTGCAGGTTTGTGGCTCGTGGGAGGGCCCATCCGGTTGCGGATGTTACGCAAAAGATGGGCTTTTCCGGGAGACTTTTAAGGCAACCGGAGTTGTGAGAAGGCTCTTGACTCTGGGCGATTTTGACGTTACCTTAGACAAGTGGCAAGACTCCCTTCGGGTTGAGTCGGTCATAACGAAGTCCACCCACTTCGTTGCATTACCGGAATACCCACGCAACAGCCCCCACCGCGCTGCGTGGGTTTCCTCTTTAAGCAGGCTTTATTTCCTGTTGGGCGTGCTGGCTCGTTTGGTTCAAGGCGTAATAGTGATCAAAGGGATAAAGGCTGATAAAAGTGATTGCCTGGGGTGCTGTCGCTTCTCTTTTTAGGCTTTATATTCGGGATTTTGCGGGCGGGTTGTTGTCGGTGTTGAAGCCTTAGACTGGATGAGCGATGCCTCTTGAGACTCCTAATGCCGGGCCACTGGTGGAGACGGCGCCAGCGGTCAGCGGGTTTGCTCCGCTGCGGATTCCACTGTTTCGCGACAGGTGGATTGCGAGCACGGTGTCGTCGGTGGGGACGTGGATGCAGGATACGGCGGGCACCTGGTTGATGACGGTGCTGACGACTTCGCCGCTGCTGATTGCGCTGATGCAGACGGCGGCGAGTCTTCCGGTGTTGATTCTGGGAGTGCTTGCGGGAGCGATGGCGGATATCTTTGACCGGCGGAAGCTGCTGATCTTCTGGCAGACGTGGATGCTGACTTCGGTGGGGATTCTGGCGCTGCTGACATTTGTGGGATGGGTTTCTCCGTGGACACTGCTGGCGTTCACGTTTCTGCTGAATGTGGGATCGGCGATGAATAATCCGGCGTGGCAGGCGATTGTGCCGGAGCTGGTGCCGCGGGCGATGATTCCGGAGACGGTGAGTTTGAATGCGGCGAGCAACAATCTGGCGCGTGCGGTGGGACCGGCGCTGGGCGGGTTGATGGTGGCGGCGTTCAAGACGGCACATACGGGTGCGGGGAGCGTGTTTGCGCTGAATGCGATCTCGTTTGCGGGCGTGATCTGGGTGCTGGTGAACTGGAAGCGGGTGCCGCTGTTCAAGTCGGCGCTGCCGGCGGAGCGGATTGAGGGGTCGATTCGGTCGGGGTTGCGATATGTGCGGTATGCGCCGGATCTGCGGGCTTCGCTGGTGCGGGCGTTTACGTTTCCATTCTTCATCTCGGCGATCTGGTCGCTGCTGGCAGTGGTCGCGAAACGGGATTTGAAGCAGGGACCGCTGGGATATGGCATTTTGAACGGGTCGCTGGGGCTGGGCGCGGTGATGGCGGCTACGCATGTTGTACCGGATCCGGCAGAGGTTTTCAGCGGACCAGATTTTGACGGTGACGACGCTGTACAACGTGGTGGTGCTGGTGGTGCTGGCCTTTGTGCGGAGTCCGGCGGTGATTATTCCGGTGCTGGTGTTGAGCGGCGCGGCGTGGACGAGCACGATGTCGACGATCAATGTGAGTGTGCAACTGGCGGTGCCGGCATGGGTGCAGGCGCGGGCTCTGGGGACTTACCTGATGACGTTTCAGGGTGGGTTGGCGCTGGGGTCGATCTTGTGGGGCGCGATTGCGGAACGCAGCTCGACACCGATTGCGCTGAGCTGCGCGGCGGGCGGGCTGCTGGTGACGTTTCCGTTTGTGCGCCGGTTTCGGATTTTGTATGGGCCGTTGCCGGACCATACTCCGCATCAGTTCAAAAGACCCGCGCCGCAACTGGCGGTGGATGCGGACCCTATGGATGGGCCGGTGCGGATCTCAGTGGAGTACCGGATTCCGGTGGAGAACTATGCGGAGTTCACGCGGGCGATTCATCAGTTGCGAGGGGTTCGGCTGAGGGATGGGGCGGTGCGGTGGGGTATCTATCGGGATGCGATCGATCCTGAGAATCTCAACGAGACGTTCATCATGGAGTCCTGGATCGATTATCTGCGGTCGCGGGAGCGGGTGACGGCGGCGGATGAGGCGATTCGTGCCCGGGTGCGGGCGCTGCACCGACATGATGATCCGCCGAAGACGAGTTACCAGATTTATGCGCGGGAGATTGCGGGTCCTACTTCTGCGGAGTCGTCGACTGGGGCTGAATCGGGATCAACGAAGTGACTGTCAGAACTACCAGTCTCTTGCTGGTGATTGTGGAAATCGATGTCGTGCATGATTTAGTCGAAATGAGTTGGTTCTGGAAATAAGTTTCCGCTTTCGGTCGCAATTTTCTGCGCTATGCCCAAAAAACCCTTCTATTCATGGCCGAAATTCATCGGCTTAGTGGGAAAAGAATTCGCCACTTGCGATCCCATCAAACTGCGTTTCAGATGGCATTCCGGATGCACGTATTCACAGTGCCCAGGTTTCCAAAATATCCATCCGAGGAACTCCTATGAAGAGGTTCCCGTCACTCGCAGTACCCTGCATGGCAGTACTGCTTGCAGCTGCCCCGGCTCTCCGCGCTGACACGGTTACCGGAACCATCTATTACGCTCCACTTTCCGAGGTCTCCGGCGGAACCGGTGACGTGCCAATCCCTGGAAGTTCGTTCTATACCGCTACCCCGGCTGATGTCCTGGTTGATACTTTCACGATCACCGCTCCCACGCCCGGGGCCTCCGTCTTTAACTTCAACAGCGCGAATACTGCCGACGGGTACACCATTGAGGGTTTTCTCACCTCAGGCGGAGATACCGTCAACAGTTTCAGCGGACCAGCACCGGGAACCAGCCCTATGAATGGGACGACCGGCTGTCCCGCCTGTACGCCGGTCGTTATCTACGTGTTCAACGGAGAGCTTAGCCTTCCGACTGACCTCGTCGAGTCGATCACGCACGATGACGGTTACATCCTTGCAAACGGTACTACTCCCTTTGCTGGTGCTGGCTGTGACGCGCCCGCTCCAACCGCAGAAGATGTTTCGTCATGCACTGTTCCGGCGGGAGATTACAGTGATATCAATGTGTACTACGCCGAGACCAACGGGCCTCCGGGAGTCCTCTTAGCGTCAAATCTTCTGCTCACCCGAGCCGTCGCTCCGACTGTCCCGGAACCGAGCAGCATTGTTCTGTTGGGCACGGGTCTGCTGGCAGCGGCGGGTGCGATTCGCCGGCGCCTGGTCAAATAGCTATCGCTCACGGCAAGTAATGCCGTGAACTGCTTAACTCGATGATAGGAAAGCCCAGACAGGAGATTCCTGCCTGGGCTTTCTGCTTTCTGTGCGTTGTCGGGTGAGCTGGAGATTGCAGCAGTCGAGCCATGTGCGCAGCTAAGTAAGTAAATCATTTCATTCTGGATGTAGGTGCCTCCCGGAAAAGAGCTTGGCACTTACTGTGAAAACTTTTGCTCTTTCCGTCAGAGTCAGGTTCATGACGCTCGAGGTTCTTTTTGCAAGCTATTGCAAATATGCAGCTTATGAGTGAAAAAAATTGCAGTACCAATGGCTATTCAAGTGCTCTCTTACGGGGGTAACGGCATCGTCCAATTAAATCAGAGGCCTACCACGGGAGAACCAATGAAATTATCGAACCTCGCAATACCCTGCATGGCAGTAGCACTCCTAGCAGCCGCCCCTAGTCTTCACGCCGATCCAATCCCTTACCCTTCTAAAGGTTCTCTGGATAACGTGATCAACAACATCGTTGCTGCCAATACAGGCAACGTGGTTGGCTACTTCTATGGATTCAGTGCGTCGGATACGGACTCGATTGAAATGGTCGACCTAACCACCAACACGACCACCGGTCCCTTCTTCATCAACCAGTCGACCCCAATCGGGACTTCGGCCAACTTTGGCCCTGTGACCGCGGGAGATCAGCTTGCCTTCGTTCTGCTCAACACCACGAACGGCAATCAGTACTCCACCGACGACGCGCTTAGCACCGACCACGTCAACCACGGTTACGTCACGCCGTTTCTTGGCGCGAGCGACCCGGCCGGCGACCCTGCTGGTATCCCGGCTGGCACCTTCGTTGGAATGGAAGATCTTTCCGTTCCAGGTTCGGACCTCGACTACAACGACGACCAATTTGTCTTCACCGACATCTCAACGGGGACGCAGTCGATCACGCCGACTCCTGAACCGAGCAGCATTGCTCTGTTGGGTACCGGTCTGCTGGCAGCGGCGGGTGCGGTTCGCCGTCGCCTGGGCAGCAAATAACCATCGTCTTCGGCAGTCCTTGCTGTTGAACGATATCAATCGCAACAGAGCCCGACCGGGAGAATTCCTGATCGGGCTTTTTGCTGTGCCGGGTGTTTTGGATTTAGCCGAGGGCGAGGTTGATGAGGGTTTTTTCTTCGATCTCGTGGGCCTTGGCAGAGCCGGTGGCGGGGGATGCGCTGGCGTGGCGTTTCACGCTGCGGACGGCGCGGTTGGCCGCCATGCGACGGAGCTTCGGCATGACGTAGGTGAAGGGTCCCATGTTGGCGGGCTCTTCCTGGACCCAGACGATCTCCTCGGCTGAGGGATGCTGGTCGAGGGCGGCCTGCAGTTCGGCCTCGGGCCAGGGGTAGAGCTGCTCGAGGAAGATGATGCCGACGGACATATCTTTGCGTTTGGCTCGCTCGACGCGAAGGTTGTGGCCGATCTTGCCGCTGCAGACGATGAGACGGCGCGGGTTCTGGACGTCGTTGTCGGGAAGGACGTTTTCGAAGGCAGGCTTGCCGAACTCGGCTACAGGTGAGCTGGCGTCGGGATGGCGGAGCATGGACTTCGGGGTAAAGACGACGAGGGGCTTGCGCCAGGAGCGCATGGCCTGGCGGCGCAGGAGGTGGAAATACTGCGCGGCGTTGGAGGGCTGGGCGATGACCATGTTGTCCATGGCGGCGAGTTGGAGGAAGCGCTCCATGCGCGCGCTGGAGTGTTCCGGGCCCTGGCCGTCGTAGCCGTGGGGGAGGAGCATGACGACGCCGGAGAGGAGTCCCCACTTGGCTTCGCCGGCGGCGATGAACTGGTCGATGATGCTTTGTGCTCCGTTGACGAAGTCGCCGAACTGGGCTTCCCAGAGGACGAGGGCTTCGGGGTAGTCGCGGGCGTAGCCGTACTCGTAGCCGAGGGCTGCTGCTTCGGAGAGGAACGAGTTGTGGACCTCGAAGCGGGCTTGATCGGCTGTCATGTTGATCGAGTGGGGTAAAGCGGGATTCGGTTTCGGTGTCGACGAGGACGGAGTGGCGCTGGTTGAAGGTGCCGCGCTGGGAGTCCTGACCGGCTAGACGGACCGGCGTGCCCTGGGTGAGGAGCGAGGCGTAGGCGAGGAGCTCGGCGGCGCCGTAGTCGAAGAGGCGCTTGCCTTCGGCCATCTCGATGCGCTGCTCGTAGAGCTTCTGGACCTTGGGGTGGATGTGGAAGCCGGCGGGGTAGTTGTTGGAGAGGCGCGAGAGATCGAGCACGCGGTCGGCGGAGATGCCAGTGGTGATTTTGGTGTCGGCTTCGGTTAGTTCGCCGCCGTGGTAGGGCTTCCAGTAGTCGGGAAGGGTGGAGAGCTTGGGGCGCTTGGCTTTGGTGGCAGCGGTTTGATCGTCGAGGAACTTTTCCTGGATGGCTTTGGCTTCTGGCGCGGGGTCGACTCCGATGGCTTTGGCGTAGGTCTGGTAGAGGAATGGGCGCTCTTTGATGGCGGCGTAGCGACGGGGCTGAGTGACGGTGGCGTCATCGGTCTCGTTGTGGCCGTAGCGACGGTAGCCGATGAGGTCGACGACGACGTCGGAGTGGAAGCGCTGGCGATATTCGGCGGCGATGGCGGCGATGCGCATGGCGGTGTCAGGGTCTTCGCCGTTGACGTGGAAGATGGGGATGGGCAGGCGCTTGGCGAGGTCGGTGGCGAAACGGGTGGAGTTGGACTCTTCGGGGTTGGCGGTGAAGCCGAGGAGGTTGTTGGTGATGATGTGAAGGGTTCCGCCGATGCTGTAGCCGGTTAGCGAGGCCATGTTGAGGGATTCGGCGGTGATTCCCTGCCCTGCGAAGGCGGCGTCGCCGTGGAGGATGATGGGAAGGACCTGCTGCTTGCCAGTTTCGCCGATGCGGATCTGGTAGGCGCGTGCGCGTCCCATGGCTACGGGGTTCACGGCTTCGAGATGGCTGGGATTGGAGGCGAGGTGGAGCGCGATGGATTGGCCTGTGGGCGATTTGTATTCGCCGGTGGCTCCCATGTGGTACTTGACGTCGCCTCCGCCGAGAACGCTGCGGGGGTCGACGTCTTCAAACTTGGCGAAGATCTCGGCGGGCGAGCGGCCGATGGTGTTGGTCATGACGTTGAGGCGGCCGCGATGCGCCATGGCTACGATGGAGCGCGTTACTCCGGCGGCGGAGGCGGTGGCGAAGACCTGGTCGAGGAATGGGATGAGGACGGTGAGGCCTTCGAGGGAGAAGCGCTTGGTGCCGAGGTAGCGCTGCTGGATGACCTGCTCGAAGAGGTCGGCTCGGATGAGTTCTGTGAGGACGTGGGCCTGGTCCGGTTTGGGGGCGGGGCGCTCGATCTGGTCCTGGATCCACTGGCGCTGCTCGAGGTTGGGGATGTGCATGAACTCGACGGCGAAGTTTCCGCAGTAGTAGCGGCGGGCCTCGGCGGCGATGTCGCCTTCGGGGGTGGTGGCGATGGGGAAGGGTTCGGGCGGGAGGTATTGGCCTAGTGGATCGAGGGTGGCTTGCAGGTATCCCCAGCGACGGAAGATGTCGAAGATTTGTTCGCGTTCTTGCTGCTCGGCGGGTGGGGTGGAGGCAGTGAGTGTCCCTGCGTTCGTTGCCATTGCTTCCTCGTTTCAGGTCTTGGTGTGGCGTGCGAAAAACGATTTTCGCGTCCACTACTATGCTAGACCTTTCGGCGGGATGGCGCATCGTGCCGGCGGGGGATCGACTGTGAGCAGCTTTTCCGACGTGAGAATACGACCGCATGAGCAATATCGTCGACTTTTTCGAAAAAGAGAGAGCCGAGATCCTTGGTTGAGAAATGGAATGCGGTTAACGATTCTCCTCATGGTCGATTTTGTCTTTCTATTGGCAGTTGCCATTCTTGAGGACAAATTTACAGGAGATGTGAGCGGCATTACTCGGCTCGCCTACTTTGCTTTTCTGGTGTGCTCTGTTCCTACTTCGGTTGTCGCTGTTATTTGCGTGGTGACAGGTTTGTTCCGACGCTATCTGCCACGAACATCAAAGTGAATTTCTAAATTGGATGGAACTTCTAGCACATACCCCAGGGGCTAAAGCCCCAATTTGTGGCGGAATGAGAGATCCAAGGCTGAAGCCTTGGGGTACCTAGATGCAAAGGCAAAAGCAAAAAAAACGACAAAAGCAGATCCTCCGCCTTTGGCGAAGGATGACAACTAAAAGGCAACCGCAAAAGACAAAGGAAAGGCAACTGCAAAGACACGGGAAGGCGGCCCGCAAAGACACAGGCGAACTTCTTGCCGCTTACAGCGTTGCGCCTAGGAGCCAGGGTTGGAATTCTTCTTCGCCGAAGCCGTGGACTTCGCTGCGGGTGAGTTTGCCGGAGGCGGTGGCGAGGATTTCGTCGAAGATTCTTCGGCCCGCTTCTTCTACGGTCTCTTCGCCGTCGATGATGGTGCCGCAGTTGATGTCCATGTCGTCGGACATGCGGTTGTAGAGGGTGGTGCTGGAGGCGATTTTGATCGACGGCGTGGGCTTGCAGCCGAAGACGGAGCCACGGCCGGTGGTGAAGCAGATCATGTTGGCTCCGGCAGCGACCTGGCCGGTGGCGGAGACGGGATCGAAGCCAGGGGAATCCATGAAGACGAGGCCGGGGGTGTGGACGGGCTCGGCATAGAGGTAGACGTCGTTGAGGTTGGTGGTGCCGGCTTTGGAGACGGCTCCGAGGGACTTTTCGAGGATGGTGGTGAGGCCGCCGGTCTTGTTGCCGGGCTGGGGGTTGTTGTCGATGGAGCCTTTGTGGCGGGCGGTGTACTCCTCCCACCAGTGGATGCGGTCGATGAGGCGCTGAGCGATCTCGGGCGTGGAGGAGCGGCGGGTTAGGAGGTGTTCGGCGCCGTAGATCTCGGGGGTTTCGGAGAGGATGGCGGTGCCACCGTTGCGGACGAGGATGTCGACGGCTGCGCCGAGGGCGGGGTTGGCGCTGATGCCGGAGTAGGCGTCGGAGCCTCCGCACTGGAGGCCGAGAATTAGTTTGGATGCGGGGACTTCGGTGCGGCGGGCCTTGTTGGCGTGCTCGAGGAGTTCGTGGACGGTGGCGATGCCGTTGCGGATGGAGATGGCGGTGCCACCCTCCTCCTGAATGATGCTTGTCCGCAGATGGAGGCCGGGGTCGGCCAGGGTGACGAGTGGTTCGATCTGATTGGTCTCGCAGCCGAGGCCGAGGAGGAGGACGCCGGCGAAGTTGGGGTGGGTGGAGTAGCCGACGAAGACGCGGCGGAGAAGGTCGGCGGGTTCGCCGTGTTCGGCCATGCCGCAGCCGGTGCCGTGCGTGATGGCGACGACGCCGTCGACGTTGGGATAGGCGCTGAGGACTTCGGGAGTGAAGTGGGCGGCGATGCGACGGGCTACGGTGGCGGAACAGTTGACGGTGGTGAGGATGCCGACGTAGTTGCGGGTGCCGACGCGGCCATTGGGGCGGACGATGCCCTGGAAGGTGGCGGGCGGGGTGAGAGGCTCGACGGGGTGGGATTCGCTGCCGATGGCGTAGTCGCGCTCGAAGTCTCCGGTGATGAGGTTGTGGGTGTGGACTAGCTCGCCGATGGCTATGGGTTGGGTGGCGAAGCCAATAATCTGGTTGAACTTACGGATGGGCTGGCCCTGCGCGATGGGCTTGATGGCGAGCTTGTGGCCGGCGGGAATGTCGGAGGACGCGATGAGGTGCAGGCCATTGAGGGATTGGCCTCGAGCGACCGGTTTGAGGGCGACCACGACGTCGTCCCCGGCTCCGAGTTTGAGAGTGTGGGTGCTCAACCTGTCCTATCTCTTTGTGTTTCCGTTGCGCTTAGCGAAACTTTGGCAATATTGGTACGACCACACTCTACTCCATCTGACGGACAAAAGGATAGTGCTTCCTTCCCAATGATTGGGATCGGCTCAAGTTATGTGTGGAAGAGAGATCGGTTTGAACTGCTCCTGCAAGGTCTTCATTATACGGGATTTGGTTTTCGAGGCCGATGAAAGATCAGATTCGCGGCTGCCGTTTGGGTTGTTGGTTGGTTTGGTGGATTGAATTGTTTTAGAGATGGGTATGGTCCGACAGGAAAAATGTCAGATATCTGGTGCGTGTGACCGAACGTATGACCGTGCGTATGAACCGAACGAGGCCCATCGCACTATAGTTGAGATATGGCGTTGGTTGGTGGCCTTAAGGGCCGATGGTTGATGTTGGTGGCGGCGCTGGGCTGGATGGGGTGCTGTGGAGCTGCGGTTGGGCAGGAGACGCCTGCGCCGCCGACGGTGGTTCAAGAGTCTTCGGTAAAGACGGAGGACGTGGAGCGGCCGTTGCCTGATATCCCTTCGCTGATGCAGGAGGTATTGAAGAATCAGCGTAAGGAAGAGGCAGTTCGGAAGGACTATTTGTTTCACGAGGCTCAGACCAGCAGGGAGACGGATGGGCATGGCGGAGTCAAGAAGACGGAGACGAGGGAGTACGACATCTTCTGGGTGGGTGGAGTGCCGGTGCAGCGTCTTGTGAAGAAGGACGGCAAGGAGCTAAGCGCGGACGAGCAGAAGAAAGAGAATGAACGGATCGATAAAGAGGTTGCGAAGGCAAAGGAGAAGCGGGAGAAGGCTGATAGTGAAGGTAAGGAGACGGACCCGCGAGGCAACGAGGAGATTACACCTTCGCGCTTTTTGGCGCTCGGAACATTTACGAATCCGAGACGGGTGAAGCTGGACGGACGTGACACGATTGCGGTTGACTACGCGGGAGATCCGAGGGCCAAGACGAAGAACCGCGCTGAAGAGGTGGTGCGCGATCTGGTGGGAACGGTGTGGGTGGATGAAGAGGACCGTATGATCGTCAAACTGGAAGGACACTTCGTAAATGCCTTCAAAATTGGTGGCGGGTTGGTGGTGAATGTGGAAAAAGACACAAACTTTGCCATGGAGATGAAGAAGGTGAATGGCGAGGTGTGGCTACCGGTCGAGGTGAGCGGCCATGGGGCGATACGGTTTCTTTTGGTGATGAACTTCCGCGGAGACGAGCAGGCGGTCTTCTCGGACTATCGGAAGTTCAAGGCTACATCTACGATTGTGCCGGGGGTGAGTACGGTTGAGCCGGAGCCCGAGCCGAAGTAGGGATTGGTGTTGCGTGTGAATCGTCCGCGAGCCTGAACGAATTCGAGGCCTGGCTCCATTGCTTGTGGCGAAAAGGAACAAGGACAAATGCAGGGGTCCTTCACTCCGTTCAGGATGACGACTTCAGAGGGGAGAGAAGGAAAGGAATCGGATGAGTCCATCCCAGATTCGTCATCCGGATTCGCTTAGTTCCAAGGCATGGGTTGGCTGGAGATTTTTTTGCAGGAAAAGTCGCCGCCCCAGAGGATGGATTCGACCCTGCCGTCGGCGTCGCGCAGAAAGGTCATGGAGACGTAGAGCTGGCGATAGAAAAATGCATCGCGGCCTGTGGGTTCGAGCGGAAGATAGCTGCCGCCGGGGCCGCGCAGGAAGAGATGATCGCCGGCGACCCGCACATCCAAGAAGGAGTTCGGGGTGATCTGGTAACGGCCTTCGTATATTTTGAGTGCGGCGGCGGTCACCGGGTTGGAGATGTGGGGCGGAGGAGGCATCGGAGGTTCGCCTCCGAAGGCGATGGTCTCGAGTCCTTCCGCGATGGGCGCGTCGGCACCGACTTCAACATTGCTCAGGACGATGACGACGACGTTGTAGTCCATGAAGGCGTTGATGCGGGCGACGTAGCCGGGATCGCGGCCATTCTGCTCGAGGAACTTTCTTCCTTTGAACTCGCGAACACCCCATCCGTAGGGATATTCGAGCGTGCTCATGTCGAAGAGACGCTTGCTCTGGATGCCCTGATAGAAGAGATAGAGATCGTCGATGGTCGAGTAGAGAGAACCGGAGCCGGTGATGATGTTCTTGTCGTAGGCGGGCGCGTTTCTCAGCCCGAGCCGGCTGATAGGAGTTGGAGTGATGCGGCCTGGCAGATCACCGGACATGTCACTTACCCATGGCTGATAGCCGGA
Organism: uncultured Acidobacteriaceae bacterium; assembly: GCA_963746625.1. Classification (GTDB taxonomy): domain Bacteria; phylum Acidobacteriota; class Terriglobia; order Terriglobales; family Acidobacteriaceae; genus Edaphobacter. The sequence continues at coordinate 36,166 of CAVVBT010000006.1, read as the reverse complement.
GGCGCGTTCGGGGATGAGTGTGGTGTCGGAGAAGGTGCCGGTGTGTTTCATGCCGAAGGGCGTGAAGATTTCGCGGGAGAGGAACTCCTCGTACGGCACGCCGGAGACTTGCTCGATGATGTAGGCGAGTAAGGCGTAGCCGGTGTCGCTGTAGCTGCTCTTTGTGCCGGGCGCAAATTGAAGCGGTTGTTTGCGCATGATGGCGATGAGGTCGTCGAAGTGAATGGGCTTATTTTTAATGGCCTCGTACTCAGGAATGTCGTAGTAGCTTGGGATTCCGGAGGTGTGCTCGAGGAGGTCGCGAATGGTGATCTTGTCGCCCGAGGGGAAGTTGGGGATGTAACGGCTGAGCGAGTCGGAGATGTGGAGTTTGCCCTGCTGCTCGAGGATGACGATGGCGGCGGCGGTGAAGGGTTTGGTGACCGAGGCGATGTGGAATCGCGTCGTCATGGTGTTGACGACCCTGAGTTCGTAGTTGGCGCCACCGTAGCATTTGCGTGCGAGGATTCTTGCGTATCTGGCGACGAGGATGCAGCCGCTGAAGTCGCCCATCTGCAGGTAGGGTTGAACGAAGCGGTCGATCTGATCGACTGGCGGCGGCTGGCCTAAAGGAGCGGGCCGCTCTTCCTGATCGGGGTTGGGCTGATATTGGTAGGGGTTCTGAGGCGGGGGTTGTTGTGCCGGTGTGGATTCCTGAGCGCTGAGAGTTGAAGAGAGAATCAGCGCAAGTGTAACCAAGGCAAACAGGCGTCGCATTTCTCCTCCACGAGCACACTAGCGGTCGCCATGTTGAATTGCAACCCCTGTGTGTTCAGAGATGAGACTTGGCGAAGCCGGGATAGGGTTAAGCGCGCCGGGGGACAGCCAAAAGCCGTCCCCCGCGCCAAACCTGGTGTAGTCGCTGTCCTCAAATATTAAAGATTAGAGAGGCTGAACGTCTGAAGCCTGCCAGCCCTTGGGCCCTTTAACTACGTTGAACTGAACTGCCTGGCCCTCTTGTAGGCTCTTAAAACCGTTCGAATTGATCGCCGAGTAGTGAACGAACACGTCCTCGCCGTTCTGGCGGCTGATGAAGCCAAACCCCTTGGCATCGTTAAACCATTTTACTGTTCCCTGTTCCATGTCCGTTATTTCCTTATTCCTACTGAATTTGCCGTAGATCCAAATCGGGGTTCGTACAGTTTCAAGCTTTGCAGAAATCCAATCTGTTTCAAACGATATAAGAAGGTTAGCACAGTTCAGAACTTTTTTAGTTTTAATTGCCTAAATACTTGGGACTGCACCATTTATAGTGCAGAAGTTGTGGAAAAGTACTGATGGATGAGGATTATGCGGGTCTCGCGGATTCGACAAAGGTAGGCTGGGGATGTTAGATATCACGCAGGCTTATGCTGGCAAGTGGGATCGTACTATCTCCTCGGCGCGGGCCAGGACCTGATCCAGAGTCATTGAGGTGGAGTCGAGAATAACGGCGTCGGCTGCGGGCTGGAGGGGTGATTCGGCGCGGTGGCGGTCGCGGTAGTCGCGCTCCTTGAGTTCGCGGAGGATGGCCTCCTCGGCTTCACGCTGCTGCTCGGGTGTCAGGGGGGTGGGGACCTGCCGGTCTGAGTTCTGTTCCGCGTTGGAGTTGGCGATTGCGAGGGATTCCGGGGTGGCCTGGCGGAAGCGGCGATTGCCGCGAACCTCGGGGGCAGCATCGAGGAAGATTTTGACCTCGGCGTCGGGGAAGACGGCGGTGCCGATGTCGCGGCCCTCCATGACGACTCCTCCGGCCTGGCCTAGGGCGCGCTGCTGCTGCACCATCCAGGCGCGAAGGTGTGGGTGGATGGAGATCTTTGAGGCGGCGGAGGTGACGTCAGCCTCGCGGATGCGACGGGAGACGTCGATGGTGTCGAGCAGGACCCGGTTGCCTTCGGGGTGAGGCTGGAGGGTGATGTGCGTTCGAGTGGCGAGAGCCATGAGGGGAGCTTCTTCGTCGAAGGCATAGTCGTTTTCGATTGCTTTGAGGGCGAGGGCGCGATACATGGCTCCGGTTTCGAGGTTGAGGAAGCCGAAGCGGCGGGCCAGATGCGCGGCGAGGGTGCTTTTGCCAGCTCCGGCGGGGCCGTCGATGGCGATGACGGGGCGCTGACGTTTTGCAGGCGCGGAGGAGCTAACGGCTTGGGAGTTTTCCTGCGGCTGGGCCATCGGGGCTTACTTGTTCTCCTCGGGTTTGAACTTGCGGGCGGGGGGACGCTTGCCGAAGGGCTTCTTGTTTCCCTTGAACTTGTCGAAGGTGCTGGCGGGTTTGCCGGTCCCTCGTGGGGCGGATTTGGCAAAGGGCTTTTTGCCGGCAAAGCTGCCGGATTTTTTCCCGAAGCCGGCGCCTGATTTTCCAGCGAAACCTTTGGAGGTTGTGAAGGGTTTTTTCGCGCCGAAGGATTTGGTTGGCTTGCGTGGGAATTCGGCTGAAGAGTCGGTGCGAGGGGTGCGGGCTGGACGGTCTGGGCGATCTTCAAAATTACGTCTGGGCGCGCGTGGGGCGTCGAACTTGCGGAAGGGCGGACCGCCTTCGGAGCGGCCTTCGCTGCGCCCTGGGCGGGGGCCATAACTGCTGCCACGGGCTTTGTCGCTGTCGCCGCGAGCGCCATAACTGCGCGTGGGGCGATCTTCGTTGCGATCGCGAGTGAAGGCGGGTTTGCTGCGCGGGCCGCCGAAGGATTGGCGTGGCTTGTCGCCGAAGTCGCGGGGCTTGTTGAAGTCGCGGCGCGGGGGACGGGACTCGCGGTCGCCTTCGCGCTGGAATCCAGGTTTGCTGGAGAAGCCTTCGCGCTTGCGGCCAAAGGTGCCGGGTTTGGAGAAGGTCTTGCGTGGACGGTCGGTGGCGTCGCCTGCGGAGGCGTCGCGGTAGGGGCGCGGGGTGAACTCGCGGGGCTTATCGAAGTCGCGGGGTTTGTTGAACTCGCGGCGGGGAGGACGGGAGTCGCCGGAGTCTTCGCTGCGACGGAAGGGCGGGCGGCTGCTCTTGAAGGAGGGGCGGTCTTCGCCAAAGCGCGGTTTGCTGCCAAAGGATGGTTTGGCGCCGAAGCCGGGCTTCTTGCCGAAAGAGGGCTTGTCGCCGAAGCTGGGCTTTCTGGTGAAGGGGCGCTTCCCTTCTCCGTCAGCCGCTGGTCCGCTTGCGGGTTTGCGGCTGGCTCGTTCTTCGTCCCAAGGCTTGGTGTAGCTGGGTCGGTCGGTTCCGGCAGCAGGACGATCGAACGAACGGCTGGAGTCGCGGGTGAAGGGCCGGCGTTCTCGCGGGGTGGGGCGATCTTCGGTATTTGTGCGTGGTTTAGTTACAAATCCTGTGCCTGTCTTGCGGGGCTTGGGGATGAATTTCTTTATGCGGGCCGGGGCTTCATCGGCTGGGGCTTCGTCTGACTCCGCTATTGCGGGTGTGATTTCACCCTCGGTGGTGACGACGAGGAAGTCGATGTCGTCGGGAGCGGGAACGGCCTGGAAGACTGGCGGCTCTCCGGCGATATGGAGGACAGTGCGGCCTTCGATAGCGATAGTTTCGAGCTGGCGGGCGGAGAGAAGCGCGTGGATGACGTCGCGTAGGCGCGAGCGGGAGGCGACCGGCGAGAGGAAGGTCTCGATCTCGTCTTCGGAGGCGACGATGGCCTGGCGGAGGTAGAGGGAGATGAGGGCCGAAAGCGCGGTGGGCTGGCCGGCGTTGGCTCCGGCTTTGATCTGTTTGGTGAAGCGGGTGGTGGTGAGCTCCCAGAGGGTGGGTGCGCCATCGGGCTGCGGAACGGGGAGGACGCGGAGGTGCTGCCAGAGCTCGGTGAGGGCGCGGAGGACGGCGGTCTCGGTAACCTCTTTGCCTAGCTGAGTAGCGAGGTCGTATGCGCTCATGCCGGCGGCGTTGGCCGTCTTATCCTGAGATTCTGCGGCGCGCTCGGCGAGGAGGTTGTAGGTGTTGAGGGCGAGTGGGGAGACTTTGGTGGGGCCGGTGGTGGCGGGTGGCTGCTTCCAGGCCTTGTCGCCCCGAAGGGTGAAGATGTAAGAGAAGGCGAGGGGGGAGACAAGGAAGTCGGGGGTTTCGCTGCCGGCACCGGTGGGCGAGCCCAGTAGATTGAGGGGGATGGCTCCGCTGTCGAGGATGAGGCGGGAGAGAAGGGTGCGGGGCTGCTCGGTTTCGGCCAGGGTTGGCGCGGGAGTGGGGGTGCCCAGGATGACTTCGATGAAGGAGGGTGCGGGTGCGGGGAGTTGTGCAGCTCGCGGAGTGAAAGAGAACGAGGCCTGAGGTGTTTAGCCAGTCTCGGAGCATGTTGAGGGTGAGGATGGGATCGGCGTTGTGGCGCCAGTGAGTGAGGCGGGCGGCGGCGAGTTGCTCGGCCGTGGGGATGGTTGGGCTGCTCAAGTTGTTGCCTTCCTGCCGGGCGAGACGACCGCGCACAGCAATCTTCAGCCTGGGCTGAAGAGGTGAACATGCAGTGTTTTGTGGGAGCTGCGGCGCGGTTGGATTCGCGTCAGGGACCGCCTGCGTTTCTTTATTAGGATACCGCAAAACGCGCGATAAGACGGGCCAGCGCGAAGAACTGGAGCCAACAACAGGAGAGATGATATTTTTGTCGTGTCATCGAACCCAATGTTCGAGGAGACGGAGGAACGTTATGCGATATCTCCCGCTTGTTTGTGTGTTGATCCTCTCTGTTGCTCTGCGCGGGCAAACGACTGCGGCTAAGCCACCTGCAGGAGTTACCGTGCAAGCGGAACTGACGAAGGGGATTGATGTCAAAAAGGCGAAGGCGGGAGATGTGGTGAGCGCCAAGACCACGAGTGCCGTCACTCTGGCGGACGGTACCGAGCTTCCGAAGGGAACGAAGCTGATGGGGAAGGTGACGGACGCGAGGGCGAAGTCGAGCTCTGATAAGACGTCACATGTAGCCTTCAGCCTGGACCAGGCAGTGACTAAGGATGGGCATGAGATTCCTATGCAGGTGATGGTGACTTCGCTTACGGTTCCGCTTGATTCTCCTGATCTCGCGGCGCTTACTGGTGGAGCTCATGGAGGAGGAGCGACGCCTCCAAATGCAGCGACGGCGCCTACGACGGCGAGCAATCCTAACGAGACGTATGTGAACCAGAGCGTGATGAAATCGCAAACACAACAGGCGCCAGAGACTGACGGCGCGGTGGGTCACGCGCCTAATCAGCACCTGGCGGTCGGAAATCTGCCGGGGGCGATCCTGACGAGCGCGGATGGGACGAGCCAATCAGCGAGCGTGGATCTTCCGAATGAGAATGTGTGGCTTGGGCAGGGGACGAAGATGACGCTTTTCGTGGCTGCTAAGAAATAGAGCGGACATGAGGAGGTGCAACATCTTTGCGGTTTAGGTCGGCACGCGGGGATCTAGATTCTTTGGAAGGCTCGCTGGATGTCTTTGTGGGAGTAGCGGAGAGCGATGGGGCGGCCGTGGGGGCAGGCGGTTGGGTGTTCGGTCTTTGCGAGTTCGGTTAGGAGCCAGTCGATCTTGGAGGGTTCAAGCGGCTGGTTGATTTTTATCGCGGCGTGGCAGGCGATGCTGGCGGCGATACGGCGGCGGCGGGCTTCGGCGTTTTCGGTTTGCTGGTTGCGGTCGGGGATGGCCAGAACTTCTTCGAGCATGTGTTCGAGTTCGGGGCCTTCGAGGCCGACTGGAGCTGCTTTGATGGCGAGGGTTCGTGGGCCGAAGGGTTCGGCTTCGAAGCCGTTGCGGTCGAGCTCTTCGGCGATCTCGGCGAAGGTGATCATCTGGGCGGGGAGGAGATCGATGAGAAGAGGCATGAGGAGGCGCTGGCGCTGGACTTGTTCGGTGTTGCGCTCGCGCAAGATCTTTTCAAAGAGAATGCGCTCGTGAGCTACGTGCTGGTCGATGATCCAGAGTCCTTCCTCGTTTGTGGCGAGGATGAAGGAGTCGCGGAGCTGGCCGAGAGGTCTGAGTGTGGAGAGCGCGGTGAGGGTGTCGGCTCGTTGAGGGGCGGCGGCTTCGGTTTCGATTTGAGTTGGTTCGTAGCCGACGGGGATGGAGTGGCCTGAGAAGGCGAAGCGGCCCGGGGAGGGTGGAACGATCGGTGCGGCCAGATTGAAGTTGGGGGATTTGATTGCGGGAATGTGGAAGGTTTCGGTGTCGGCCGCCGTGGGGTGAGGATCAGATTGCGGGAGGTGGTTGGGTTCGAAGACTGGTTGGGGGATGGCGTCGTCGCCGCCGGGGAGCGGGCTAACGTCGATGAGTAACGAGCTGGCTGCGCCGTGGGGGCCGCTGGTGAGCGCGGTGGCGAAGCTGGCAGCGGGGCGAGCTTGGATGAGTGCGGTGCGGATGGTATCGCGGATGAAGTCGTGGACGAAGGCTGGCTGGCGGAAGCGGACCTCGGTCTTGGCGGGATGGACGTTGACGTCGACTTCTTGCGGAGGCATCTCGAGGAAGAGAAGGACTACGGGGTAGGAAGTGGGCGGGAGAATGTTGCGGTAGGCTTCGCTGAGCGCGTGGAGGACGAGTTTGTCGCGGATGAGGCGCTGATTGACGAAGACGTAGATGGAATTGCGGTTTAGCTTTTGCAGCTCGGGTTTCGAGACGAAGCCGGTGATGCGGAGAAATCCGGGTTCGGGTGGTGTGTAGTCTTCTTCGCGCTTCCAGGGTGGCGGCTCGGGCAGGCCGGCGCGGGTGAAGTCCAGCTCGGCTGTGATGGGGAGCATGTAGCTGCTGGTGTCTTTGCCGAATATCTGGAAGAGGCGGTCGGCGGCATTGGCTACGGCGGGAGCGATGAGGAGCGCTTGCGTCGCGGAGTGGAGTTCGAAGTGTTTGGTTGGGTGGACGAGGGCGTAGTGAGTGACGAGGGCAGCGATGTGGGAGAGCTCGGTCTGCTCGGATTTGAGAAATTTGCGGCGGGCGGGGGTGTTGAAGAACAGGTCGCGGAGAGTGATGGTGGTGCCGGTGGGAAGGCCGGCGTCTTCGACTCGGAGGATGTTGCCGCCAGCGATCTCGACGAGCGTGCCGGAGTCTTCTTCAATGGCGCGGGTTTCGAGGGTGAGGCGGGAGACTGAGGCGATGGAGGGAAGGGCTTCGCCACGGAAGCCTAGTGTGGCGATAGAGAGGAGGTCGTCGGAGGTGCGGAGTTTGCTGGTGGCGTGGCGCTCGAAGGCAAGCAGGGCGTCGTCCTTGACCATGCCGTGGCCGTTGTCGGCGATGCGGATGAGTTTGCGGCCGCCGGCTTCGACTTCTATGCGGATGCGGGTGGCCCCGGCGTCGAGTGAGTTTTCAAGGAGTTCCTTGACGACGGAGGCTGGGCGCTCGACGACCTCGCCGGCGGCGATCTGGTTCGCCACGACGTCAGAGAGGATGCGGATGCGGCCCATGGAGAGATTGTAAGGGGAGTTGAACGGCGGACCATTTTCGCAGGGAATGCGACCTGAGCAGGGTCCTGATCGCCTCGAACACTGCGCCAACATCAGATTTCCTAAAGGTTGAACTCAAATTCCACCTTAGTGTGCAATTATTTGCACATTTCCCATGGAAAAAGCTGATTCAACTCACCATACTGCTCTATTTACTGGGCTGTGGCGTCTGGGGATATGGCATTGAAAATGCAATGTTTTGGTTATATGCAATTTTTTTCCTCTGGGGAGATTTAAATGAAACGGTTTTCATGGGCTCTTGGTGTGTTTGCTCTGGTTCTTGGTTCTCAGGTTTCAAAAGCAGATACTACTTTCGATTTCAGCTTCACCGGGCTTCTTTACGGTGGATATGGAACAATAACCGCAACTCCGGATGGTGGCAATAAGTACACGATCACGGGAATCAACGGCACGGTTGCCGGCCAGACCATCACTGGCTTGCTAGGCGCCGGCAGCTTCGACAACAACGACAACTTTTTGTACTACCCCGGCAATCTTGGGTTTCTGAACTTCGACGACAAAGGCGTTTCGTTCACGCTCGGTTCGAATTCAAGCACGACCGACGTGAATATCGCGGAAGGTGACGGACTATTCTTCTTAGGCACCTACGGCGATTTGAATCCTCCAAAGGGCCTCGACGCGATAGAGCAGGTGGACTTTAGCCTGTGGCCTGCCCCTCCTTCGGATCCCCCGGCCCCTACGGTTCCTGAGCCGAGTTCGCTTGCGCTGTTTGGCACTGGGATTCTGGGAGCAGCAGGTGCACTTCGCCGCCGTCTGAAGGCCTAACTGTTCGTTGCTTTGGAATTGAAGAGCCGCCTCTGACGAGGCGGTTTTCTTTTTGTGCGATGGAAACAATCCGAGGCTCTGAGCCGCCAGTATTGGGAAACGGCGCGGAGATGGAGGGCATCCTACGGGTCAGACGCGGTGCACCTGAGGAGGCTGGCGATGATTCGTAAGTTGAAGACGGGAGAGTTCCGGATCTATTCCCGGCATGCTGATCCGAAGACGGGCAAGAGGAAGAACCTTGGCACCTTCGCTACGCGTGAGAAGGCCGAGCAACATGAGAAGGCGATCCAGTATTTCAAGCATCACTAAAGAGCGAATCCAAAGTGGGTGTAACTTCTCGCTAACGAACGAGAACAAAGACAAATACAGGGGTCGTTCACTGCGTTCAGGATGACGGCTTCAAGAGGAAGGAGTCGTTAAATTTGCTCTTCAAATAGAAGAGCCGCTCTTTGCGCGAGCGGCTCTATTTGCTGAAGAGATTTGGTTGAGAGTTATTTTTTCTTCTTCCTTGTTGGCTCGGTGGGGGTTTCGGCGTCGCGGTCTCCGACCATGTGAAGTCGCATGAAGTTGGTGGCGCCGGACTTGGTGCGGGTTCCGGCGACGATGCCAACAATTTGCCGCTCGCAGACGTGGCCATTCGCTTCGAGGATGTCTTCTGCCATCTCCACGAGTTTGTCGGTGTCGTTGAAACGATCGCAGAGGATGGGGTAAGTACCCCAAAGAAGCATGCAGCGATTGATGACCTTCTCGAAAGGCGAGAGCGCGAAGATAGGCGGATCGGGATGGTACTTGGAGAGCAGGCGGACGGTGCCACCCGACTCGGTGAAGATAGCGATGGCGGCGACGTCGAGGTCATCGGCGGCGTGGGACATGCACTCGCAGATGGTTTCGGCGATAGAGAGGCGCACGCTCGGATGATGGCCGAGCGCGGGCGGCGGATCGATGCGGATCTGGTGCTCAGTCTCGGTGATGATCTTGGCCATCATGGCGACAGCTTCGATGGGATATTTGCCGGCGGCGGATTCGGCGGAGAGCATGACGGAGTCGGTGCCGTCGTAGATGGCGTTAGCGACGTCGGAGGCTTCGGCGCGCGTGGGGCGCGGGTTGTCGATCATTGATTCGAGCATCTGCGTGGCGGTGATGACGGGCTTGCGATACTCGGCGGCGCGGCGAATGATGTGCTTTTGAAGGGCGGGGACTTTTTCGGGTGGGACTTCGACGCCGAGATCGCCGCGGGCGACCATGATGGCGTCTGTGACTTCGAGGATGGAGTCGAGGTGCTCGATGGCCTGAGGCTTTTCGAGTTTGGCTACGACCCAGGCGTCGGATTTGAGCGCAGCGAGCCGGCTTTTGACGTGGCGGATGTCGGCTGCGGTACGGACGAATGAGACGGCGACGACATCCACGCCCTGGCTGACGGCGAAGACCAGGTCCTCTTCGTCTTTTTCGGTCAGCGAGGGAACTTTGACGGGGATGCCCGGCAGGTTGATGCCTTTGTTTTCGCCGAGTGTGCCTCCGTTGACGATCTCGCAGGTGACGTCGCCACCTTTGACGGAATGAACGCGCAACTCGATGAGGCCATCGGAGAGAAGGATTCGGGCACCGGGTTCAAGGTTCTCGGCGAGGGTCTTGAAGGTGGTGCCAACGAGGGCAGCGTCACCCTGAATCTCACGCGGGGTGATGGTGAGGCGTTTTCCGGCGACGAGTTGGACGGGCTTGCCGCCCTTGAGCTTGCCTGTGCGGATCTTGGGACCCTGCAGGTCGGCCAGGATGCAGATGGGCTTGCGCTCCTCCTTCGCGATAGTGCGGACCATGCGGATGAGGTCGGCCTTTTGCGCGTGGGTGCCGTGGGAGAAATTAAGCCGGGCGACATCAAGGCCTGCGCGGACCAGCTTGCGGAAGATATCAGGAGTGCTGGAGGCGGGGCCGAGAGTGGCGACGATCTTGGCGCGACGGGTTCGTTCCATTGCGGCAAAGGGGACAGTGTTCGTAGTTTGATTCAAAGAAGTCTTCATGCGCGCTTTTGGGGAACTTTCTCACCATCACGGTTTACCGATGGTATGACCTGTGTATTTTTGCTGCCGAAGCAATTCTAAACGGGCGGAGGGGTGTTTGGGGGCGGTGGCGAGGAATGAGTGTGGGGAGGGTGGAAAAAGCGGGCGCGAATCTCGGCGTTGAATTCTGCCCCGGTCAGGACGCAGAGAGAGATGATGTTGAGCCAGAACAGCAAAGCGATGCCCACGCCGAGCGAGCCGTAGACCTGGGAGTAGTTGGCGAACCGGGTGACGTACCAGCCGAAGGCCACGGTGGCGATGAACCACATGACGGTGGAGATGATGGCCCCGGGAAGTGTGCGCTTCCAGGGCTGGCGCATAGGGCTTCCCAGGTGGTAGATGAGCGCGGTGATTCCTACGATGGAGGTGAGGGCGACGACCCAGCGGATGAGCACGGCAAGGAACAGGATGGAGGGCCGCACCGCAGGCGTGATGTGAAAGGCGAGCCAGCGGGTTGCGAACTGTCCGAAGACTATGAGAAGGCTTGCCAGCGCAAACGGAAAGAACGAAAGCGGGACGAGGAGAAAAGCATGAAGGCGGCGCTGCCAGAAGGTCCAGCAGTCGATGGGGAGATCATTCGCTCGGCGGACACCTTCCATCAGGGTGGCGAGGACGCTGGTGGCTCCGGTAAGGCTGACGAGGAATGAGACGATCAGGCCGCGAGTGGAGTGGTTGGCATGGGGAGAATCGACGAAGTAGCTCTGAAGATAGGGGCTGACATCGGGCGGGAGGATGCGATCGAAGAAGGTAGAGAGCTGGAAGCGGAGGGGAGCGGTGTCGGGCAGGAAGCCCACAACGGCCGCGGCGACGATGAGCGCGGGAAAGAGCGCGACCATGGCGGCGTAGGCGGCAGACTGCGCAAGGTTGAGGCAGTCGTGCCGCATGGCGCGGATAACGGCTCGGTGGAGGATGCGGGGAAGACGCAGGAGGCTTCTCATGGTGTCTCCCCGTGGATTGTACGGGATGCGCCTAGGCCTTCCACCGCGTGAGGAAGTCGGTGACGGAAGAAGGGTACATGTAGCGCATGTCGCCGAACTCGGCGGCCTGCTGGGAGTAGACGACGTTGCCGGTGGAGTCAAGGACGGCGAGGGCGGGCACTCCCTTCTTGAGCGGTACGCCGTACTTGTCGGTTATGTCGAGATTCTTGTCGAAGTGACCGATGTCGACGTGCACGAGGACGTAGTTGTTATTGAGGAGGTCGAGATTCGGAGCTTGATGGAAGTAGATATCGAGGACCTGGCAGTCGCCGCACCAGTCGCCGCCGAAGTCGAGGAGGACGCGTTTGTGTTCTGCGCTGGCTTGTTGGAGGGCCGCGGCGATTTCAGCGTTGGGGTTGGCCTCCGCCGAGTAGAGATGCTTTTTGACTGCAGGTGGAGCAGTGACCGGGACGCGCTTCGCCGTCTCTTCATGGCGCTTGCAGCCGGATATGGATACTGCGATCGCTAATGTCAGTAGAGCGAAGGTTGTTACGCGGCTTTTCGATAGGGTGCGTGCGGTCATGCGGTGGGACCTTTCGGATGAACTGAGGAAACGGGCTTCCATCGGTTGAGGAAGGCGGTGATGGCTTCGGGGGTGGCGTGCTCGAACTCTTTTTCGCGTTCGGCGTAGAGGAGCTTGCCGTGGGCGTCGAGCACCGCGAGCGCAGGGACGCCCTTGGTGATCGGGACGCTGTACTTCTTCGCGATGTCGACGTTCTTGTCCATGTGGCCGATGTTGATGTGGACGAGGATAAAGTTTTTATCGAGGAGTTCGGCGTTAGGGCTCTGGTGATAGTAGATATCGAGGAGCTGGCAATCGCCGCACCAGTTGCCGCCGAAGTCGAGGAGGACGCGCTTGTGTTCGGCGCGGGCGCGGACGAGGGCTGCGGAGATGTCGGCGGTTGGGTCTGCGGTCTCGGAGTAGAGATTTTTATTGGGGAGAATTTGCGCGGCAGCTTGGTGGGCGGGTGCGAGGCTGGACGCCAGGAGTGCGAACGCCAGCGTGGGGAGAAGAGGCTTGCGGAGATTCTTCATCATTAATGAACCTTGTCGATCGGCCCGGGCGTACTGCTGCTCAGGCGCTACTCAAGAGATGATGCATCAAGCGTGCAGCGCGACGCAAAGTATGTTGATGGCAAAGAAGCTACTTGCCAGTGTAGTAGCCGTCGCGGGTCTGGATGAAGTAGGCCTTTCTGATGGAGAGCGAGATCGATCTGATGGTAGCCGTTGGAGGCGGCGTCCGCGGTAGGGGTGTAACCGAGACGGTACTGGGCGCGCAGCTCCTCGGCGATCTGGTTATAGATCTGGGCGACATCCTGGTTCTTCTTCACCTCGAAGAGACGGCCTCCGGTCTCCTGGGCCATGCGCTCGAGGATCTTTTTGCCGTCGACGTGGCTCTGGCTGCCGCCGGGATAGTTGCCGCCATTGTTGCCGCCACCACTGCCGGGATAACCGCCGCCACCCGGATAGCCTCCGCGGCCGCCGGGATAGCCTCCGCCTGGGTAACCGCCGCCGGGATAGCCTCCGCCGCCACGGCCGCCGTGCTGTTGCGGGGAGTTCTGGTGACCCTCTTCGCCTTTGAAGTAGATGGCGTAGACGATGGTGTCGGCGCGCTGGCCGGCTTCGATGGATCTGACGAGGTTCTCTTTGCTGTTCCGGTCGACTCCATCGGAGAGGATGATGAGGGCTTTGCGGCCGCCTTGCTTGCTCATGAGCTCGTCGGAGGCGAGAAAGAGGGCGTCATAGAGTGTAGTGCCGCCTCCGCGGCGGTTTCCGCCGGAGTTGTCGTTTGAGGAATCGGGGCTTGGGGTGTCGATCTCTTTGAGGGCGGCCTGAAGGAGCGGGCGGGAGGAGGTGAGGTCCTGGAGGAGCTCGGTCTGGCCGGCGAACTGCATGATGAAAGCCTTGTCTTTGGGCGAGGTGAGCATCTGGTCCAGGAAAGTGCTGCTGGCGGTGCGCTCCTCGTCGATGACGTCGCGTTGGGAGCGGCTGGTGTCGACGAGCAGGCCGAGGGTGAGGGGAAGGTTCTTGTCCAGGTCGAAGTAGCGGATGGTCTGAGGTTTGCCGTCGACCTGGAGGATGAAGTCGTCCTTGGTTAGGTTCTGGATGAGGGCTCCCTTTTTGTCGCGGACGACGACAGGGAGATTGACGAGGCGGGCGTCTACGGACAGGGTGGGAGCCGTCGCGGTAGGCGTTGTTTCGGGCTTGGAGGCGGGTTCCTGTGCGGGCAGGCGGGAGACAAGAAGAAGCGCGGCCAGGGGAAGGGGCCGTAGAGCGCGAGGGACGATCATGTGGGTTTAGACGAGGTTCGGGGTGCGGGGTTTCAGTTCTGGGCCGGATGTGAGGGGCGCGAGTCGGAACAGCCCGATTGGAGCGGAAATTGCAAATGCGGAGACCGCGATTTTTTGCTGGTTGTGCGGCTTGCGGACGCGTATGCTGGCGGCACGATGAGACAACTTCTTTTACTGGTCGCCGGGTGCGTCGTCGCGTGCTTTGGCGTGGGTTGCGCCGCGGTTTCCGCGACGGCCTCAACTGCCGCGAAGCCTGCGCCGGCGACCACGACCAATCCGCCGGCCGGCTATACGAAGACGATTGTGCTATGGCCAAATGGGGCTCCGGGTGCGGTGGGAACAGGTGATGAGGACGTCCCGAAGATGTTTGAGTATCCGGCCGCAAGCGCGGGGACGCATTCGGCAGTGATCGTGTTGCCGGGTGGAGGGTATACGCATCTGGTCACCGAAAAAGAAGGCGGAGCCGAGGCGCGATGGCTGAACGAGCATGGGTTGACGGCGTTCGTGCTGGAGTACCGGCTTGGGCCGCGGTACCACTTCCCTTCTCCGATGCTCGATGGAGCGCGGGCCATGCGGTATGTGCGCAGCCACGCGGCGGAGCTGGGCATTGCGAAGGACCGGATAGGGTTGTGGGGATTTTCGGCGGGCGCGCACCTGGCGGGTTATCTCGCGACGGTGCACGATGCGGGAGCGGCCGGCGCGGCGGACATGATCGACCGTGTGAGCGACAGGCCCGACTTCGTCGTGGTCTCGTATGGGCGGTTCAGCCTGGATGAGTCGATACCACGCACTACCAACATGGAAGGGTTGCTGGGAGATCACCCGACGCAGGCGATGCTGGATAGAGTCTCGGTGGTGAAACTGGTGACGAAAGATACTCCACCTTGTTTTATTTACTCGACGACGGCGGACCAGACGGTGAACTCGCTGAATGCTACGGCGTTTTACGACGCGCTGAAGCGGGCAGGCGTGCCGGCGGAGCTGCATATCTTCGAGCGCGGGCCGCATGGAACGGGGATGGCCGTGGCATTGAAGGATCTACCGGAGCTGGCCATCTATCCGACGCTGCTGGCCAACTGGATGGAGCTGCACGGATGGATGACGCAGACGCAGGAGAGCTTAGCGAAGAGAATACGAGTCGCTCCTGGAGGCGGGAGTTCGAATTGAAGATCGAATAGATCGAATAGGTTGTTTTGGCGGCACAGAGTGAGCAAGACCAGAAGGTGTAATTGCGCAAAACGTTTTTTATAGTTTCGGGCTCGACGATCGTCCGGTTTAGGTTGGCAGAGGGAGTCATCGTGATGTTGGCGTTAGCGAACGGCAGATTTCGAGGGATCTCTTGAAGGCCTCTACGTTCAACCTTCCACGACCATGGGTTTGGAAGAGTGTGCTGGCTGCTTTGCCGCTCTGGCTGGTCTTTGTGCAGTTCTGGCGGGTGAATCATGCTGTTCACCTGGGGGGATTAGCGGCGGCATCTCTTGCGGTTGCGGGTACGTCGGCCGCCATGTGGGCGTTGTGGCGGGAATATGACCGCGCGGCCAAGTTGAAGGGCGCGAGAGAGGCGCACTCTCAATTTCTGGCAGCCGCCGAGAGTAGCCTCGATGCGTTTGCGCTCTTTGAATCTGTGCGGAATGACGCTGGCGAGATCGTGGACTTCCGGATTCTCTACGTGAATGCGAACGGGGAACGATTAGCTGGACGGCTGCGGTCCGAACTGCTGGGGCAGAAATTATGCTCGGTGACGCCGGTTCGTCCCACGGGCACGATGTTTGGCTGGTTCTGCAGGGTGATCGAGACGGGAGAGCCGCTGAATGAAGAGTTCCCGGTCAAGTATCCGGGTATCAATGCGACGTGGCTGCGGAGCCAGGTGGTAAAGCTGGGCGACGGCCTTGCGGTTACGTTCAGCGATATCAGCGAAGCGAAGGCTACGCAGGAACGTTACGTGCACCTGGCGGAGTTTAACGACTCGGTCTTTCAGAACGCTCCGTTCAGCATCGTGGCCACCGATACGACCGGCACGATTACGGCGATGAACGTGGCCGCAGAGAAACTGACAGGCTACAGGCGCGAGGAACTTGTGGGCACGGCTCCGCTGACAGTGCTGCACGATGAACGGGAGTTGCTGGGCAAAGTGCTCAGCATCGATCCGGCGGCAACGCTGGAACAGTTCGGATTTCACGTTCTAACGGCCGGAGCTGCTCTTGGCGAGATGGAGGAGCAGGAGTGGACGCTCCTTCGCAAAGACGGGGCGCGTACGCCGATCAATCTTGCGGTGCGCGCCGTGACGACCGACACGGGCGAAGTGACCGGGTTCGTCAGCATTGCGTTCGACATAACCGAGCGGAGACAGATGCTGGATTATGTGACGCACCTGGCGACGCACGATCAATTGACTGGGCTGGCCGGACGCGCGCTGCTGCACGACAAGACGGTAGAGGCAGTGGAGGTTGCGCGACGCTGCGGGACGAAGGTCGCGGTGTTTGTTATCGACCTGGACCACTTCAAGAGAATCAATGACTCGCTGGGGCATTCGTCGGGAGATCAGCTGCTGGTCGAAGCTGCGAGGAGATTGACCCGTTCGGTGCGCAGTACCGATGTTGTGTCGCGGGTGGGAGGAGACGAGTTTGTCGTGGTGATGCCTGACATCACCTCGGTTGAGGACGTCGATCAGTGCGCGGCTAACCTGGTTGCGAAGCTGGCGCCCGAGATCTCGATTGACGAGCACCAGGTGCAGCTGACGGCGAGTGTTGGCGTGTGCATCTTTCCGGATTTCGCTGCCGATGCCAAGCACCTGCTGAAGCGGGCGGATTCGGCAATGTATGCCGCGAAGGAGAACGGGAGGAACCAGTACCAGATTTTCAGCGAGAGCATGCTGCAGGAGACGGCGGAACGGCTGACGATGGAGCACGCGCTGCGCCATGCGCTGACGAATGGAGAGATGACCATCCACTATCAGCCGCTGATCTCTCTGAGCACAGGCGCTGTGACCGGCATGGAGGCGCTGCTGCGCTGGACCCATCCGAGGCTGGGATCCGTCTCGCCGGCACAGTTTATTCCGCTGGCAGAAGAGACCGGGTTGATTGTGCCGATTGGCGAATGGGCCTTTATGACGGCCTGCTGCGAAGCCAGAGCGCTGCAGGAAGAATTAGACATGGACCTGACGGTGTCGGTGAATCTGTCGCCGCGGCAGTTTCAACAAAAGAACCTGGTACATGTCGTGGAAAATTCACTGGCGAAGAGTGGGTTGCGGGCGGAGCGGCTGCAGATCGAGATCACGGAAAATATGCTGATGTCCAACTCCGAGGATGTCCTGACCAGGCTGCAGAAGATACGGGAGTTGGGAGTGCGTATATCGATTGACGATTTCGGGACCGGGTTCTGCAGCTTCTCTTACCTGCTGCAGTACCAGGTGGACCAATTGAAGATCGATCAGAGCTTCGTGAAGAAGGCGGGAACAGATGCGAACGCGGCTGCGGTTGTACGAACGATTATTGCGATGTCTCACGGACTGAATATCAAGGTGGTGGCAGAGGGCGTCGAGACCGAGGATCAACTGCGGTTTCTGCTGCGGAGGAGATGTGACGAAGCGCAGGGACACTTCATTGGCTATCCGGTGTCTCCAGAGGAGTTCAGTAAATCCGCCCGTTCGGGCAACAGCCAATTTGATCTTCGCTCGATTGAGCGGGTGAGCGGCTTGGTGAGATAGGATCCAACCTGGTGCAGCGCGCGGGGCATTCAGGCAAGAGTTATCAGCGGCTAGGTGGTTGCCTGGCTCCGTTTGATCAGGTGGTAGATGCCTAGCAGGATAAGGGCTCCCACGAGCGACATGAGGAAGCCAGCAGATTGGTCGGGTTCATAGTGGCCGACCATGCGACCGATCCATGTTCCGATAAAAGAACCCACGATGCCGATGAGCATCGTGATCCAGATGCCACCGGGATCTTTGCCTGGAATGATGAATTTGGCGATTGCGCCGACGATGAGACCGATGAGAGCCGTCCAAAGCAGATGCAGCATAGCTGTTCCTCCGATTTGTTTCCCGGCGCCGCCGGGCACGTCTCGATTGTTGGGGAAAGCATACTCTTACAACTATCTGCTGCAAAGTTCCGGTAGACCGGCGCAGCTTATCTATTTTCGGCAGATTGTTTCTCAGTGAGGATCGTGGCTCGAAGAAGTCTGTCGAGTTTGGGAAATTCGCGATCGAGATAGGCGTTTCCGCCTTCAAATATTTGGGTCTGATGGCCAGCACGCATGCCGCCGCCTGATGTCTCTCCATAACCGCTGTATATTTTTTCGACGACGTCCATCCCCTCGACGACCTGGCCGATGGGGGCAAAGCCAGGTTCGATGTCGTTGCGTGCCGAGTTGTCGCCGAGGTTGATGAATACCTGGGTGGATCGCGTGTTGGGACCGGTGTTGGAGAAGGCGACATAGCCGCGGGTGTTGTGCTGTTTGAGCGTGTCATCGGGGATGGTGTGACGACGCTCGCTGAGCGCAATTTTGGGCGATCCGTTGATGCCGAACTGCACCCAACGGCCAGCGACAACACGGAAAAAACGGGAGTCGTCGTAGTAGCGAGTGCGAACCAGTTCGTAGAAGCGATCAGCTCCGCGCGGAGCCCAATCGCGATGGGTTTCGATAACGAAGTTGCCGGCAGTGGTTTCGAATTTGACGCGGTAGATGTCCGGCGCGGTGTGGCGCGCGAAAGGGAAAGCCAGTAGAAGCAAAAGCAGATAAGTCATCGGTTCCAGAGTACTTCCTGGATTTATAGACTGTGCGATTTTTGCTATCTCCCTAAAATCTAGCCTCTGTTTCTGATTTTCTCAATGCTAATTATCTGATAATAAACAGGTATTCTCTTTCGCAATATTTTTATTGACAATCGTATGCTGCGCAGATTATTGTGGTGATGGGCACTACTGCCCTTGGAGATGAATTTTATGCGTAAAGTAATTGTGGCCACCCTCGCCCTGACCCCGATGCTGCTTCACGCCCAGGCAAATTCGCCTGCCCAACCGCAGACCTCTGCTCCCTCGACGCTTCAATCGAAGCTCGAGCCGAAAGCGTTTCGCGCCTCCGAGAGCGATCCCGGCGCCGCCAGCGCTACAACGCAGTTCCGTATTTCAACCGGCGTCGTTGCACCTAAGTTAGTCCACACTGTCGACGTCGAGGCCACTTCGGACTATGACCAGCAAAGCTTCATCAACGACAAGAAGGTTGTTGTTGCTATGACGGTCGATGCCAGCGGCAAGCCCTCCAACTTGAAGATTGTGGAATCCATCAGCCCCAGGATGGACAAGAACGTCCTGACGGCGGTAAGCCAGTATCGTTTCAAGCCCGGTACTCTTGACGGCGCGCCGACGGCGATTCCGGTCAATCTCGAAGTTACATTGCACAATCCGACTCGGTAGAGCCGCGCAAAGCCGGGGAACTGAATGTCCTTCGTCTTGTTGAAGACAATAAAGGCTGCCTCTTCGGCAGCCCTTTGTTTTTAACCATGTCGAAGCGGAATTGAGTGCAGGCAGCAGACACATTCCATCAAGGAAAATTCTGCACATAGATTGTGTGCTGGTGCGGGGCGAGCCACGTGAAATATGGAATGGGCGCGAAGCTCGATGGGGTGTAACAGGTGGGGTCGAGCGTCAGGATGTAGTTTGCATGGATTGACGGCGTATGGTCTGCAAACCACGCCTGACAAATCGCAGGGGCAGTCTGCGGCGGTAGGGGATGATACGCGTTCGCGGGAAGCCGCACCCGATTGTCATTGAGGTAGCCTGTGATATCCATCTGGGTCCAACCATCGTACTCGTAGCCGGCATAGAACCTGTCGCGGGGAACTCCGGAGGCGATGAGCTCGTCGGCGGCGGCGACTCGAGCTCGCAGCGCGGCGTAAAGGTCGTGCTCGACAGCGATACCATATGCCGCAAAAGCGAGCGCCACGACAATAGTGAGAAGCGGGAGCTTGTCGGCTAGTTTTTGCTGATACAGGCGAAGAATCAGGACGAGAAAGACGAGCATCATGGGAAGCACGTATCGCTCGTAGATGATTTCGCGGGTCGTCAGTAGTCCAAGATAGACGAGCACATACGGCACGATCAGCATGAGAACAGCGCCCCATGGAAGGGCCGGCACATCCTGCTGGCGGTCTTTCAGCCTTGGCATGTTCCAGAGACAGACAAGGAGTGCCGCGACAGCAGCGAAGGTAAGCGCTGTCAGTCCGATTCTGGCCCACATTGGAAAAACTTCGGGCCGGAAGCCCGGGACTCCCACGGTCCAGAGCCCGCGCACGTTCAGAAAATTTTCAGAGAAGGGAGCAAGCCATGGGAACTGTCCATCGCGCAGAACAAAAGCTGCCACGCCCAGAAGTATCAGAATGACCACGGCCACGAACTGTTTTCGCATCCGTGGATTGCGCCAGGGAAACTTGACGAGGAAAGCGATGAGCACGGGAAGCAACAGAAGGCAACCAGCCAACGCCTCACTGATGAGATCCATGACGGTGTGGACAACCTTTGCGCGGTCGTGGGTCTGGCTGAGGATGTGATCGGAGATGGCGTAGGGTTGCGCTCTCAACCAGTTCGTAGCCGCGTAGGACACGATCAATCCCAACGCTCCGAGTAAGGCTCCCGTGATCAGCATTCCCCGGCGCCGGCGCATCCACCACGCTGCCGAGGGAATGATGACGAGGAGTCCAAGCCAGACTACTTGCCGGACGGTGCCGCCGATGGCATTTGTGAGCCCGGCAAAGAGCAGCCAGTTCAGCGCAGCACGGTCGGTGGAGGCCTGGATCGCTCGAACGCAACTATAGAGACAGAGCACTAGTAAAAGAAGCCCGGGGATGTCCGACATGAAGCTAAAGGAGAGCGGCAGGAAGAGCGGTGAGATTGAGATCGTCAGTGTTGCCAGCGTGGCGTTCCATTCGTTGAGACCGAAACGAAGAAAAAGCCGGTGCATCAGCACGATTGTGGGAATCGCCAGAACAAAAATTGAGACGCGCAGGATGGTAAAAGAGAAACCGAAGAGCTTGATGAAAAATGCGCCGAGGTAGAGTTGCCATCCGACCATCGGCTCTGTCCAGCCGTTGTAGATGACGTGGCCAGTTTCGGCGAGTCTCTTCGCCATCCACATATAGGAGAAGTCATCGTCCACGCCCATTCGCAGCATGGGATGCGCAATTACAAGGCAGCAGATCAAGGCGAGTACGCACAGAAGAGGAGGGTACAAGGAGGTGGGTCTGATTGCGACAGGCTCCGGATTTTTCTGAGTCAAGGCTTTTCTCTCCGTCTCCTTGAAGTGTACAAAGCAACCCCTGCACTGATGTGAACTTCATTCGCTGCGGTAGTCAGAGGTAAAACAAAGCGGGGGTGGAATTTGCAGACGTTCGATTTTCACCCATGGCCGCGAGAATCCGAAACTTTTTAGGGTTTGAACGTTCTGGAATCGAAATGCTCCCCGTATTATTCCTATACACACTGTATTGAAAGGACTCCCTTGCGCCGATCCCGCTCGTTCGCCGCCGTCTTTGCTTTTGCTGCTGCTGCCCTGCCGCTTATGGCTCAGAAGCCCCGCACCCAGCCCGTCAGCGACGCCGAGATCGCGAGCATTACACGAGACGCCATCCTGATCGACACACACGACGACGTCACTTCGAAGACCGTGGACGGCTACAATATCGCGACGCCGAACAAGCGGGGTCAAACCGATCTTGCGCGGATGAAAGGCTTCCTCGGCGCGGAGTTCTTCGCTGTCTATGTTGGAGCGGAGTATGTCGAGGGCAACCACTCGGCAAACCGCGCACTGCAAATGATCGACACGACGCGCACGGATATCATTGCGGCCCATCCGAACGACTTTGTCTTTGCGACAACAGCAGACGAGATCGTCGCCGCCCACAAGGAGCACAAGATCGCAGCGTTGATGGGGATCGAGGGCGGTCATGCAATCGAGAACTCGTTGCGCCTGTTACGCGATTACTATGCGCTCGGAGTGCGGTATATGACGCTCACTCACTTCAACACGAATGACTGGGCGGATTCGCAGGGTGACTTTGACGATCCCAAGGTGAAGCATCATAACGGCCTGACGCCGTTCGGCAAAGACGTGGTGCGCGAGATGAACCGTCTGGGCATGATGGTGGATATTTCGCATACGGCGGATAAGACGTTTTATGACGCGCTTGAGGTCTCGACCGCGCCGATCATCGCGTCGCACTCGAGTTGCCGCGCAGTCTCGAACCATACTCGCAATATGACCGATGACATGATTCGCGCGCTGGCGGCGAAGGGCGGAACGATCCAGATTAACTTCGACTGCGGGTACCTTTCGCAACGCTACTCGGATGCTTCGAAGCCAATTATGGCCGAGTTGCGGCCGCGTTTTCAGGAGGCGATGAAGATTGAGGACCCGGTGGCGCGGGCAGCTGCGATCGATAAGCTTGAAGAGGAGTCGACGGCGAAACTGCCGCCTGCTACTTTGGCGGATGTTGTTGAACAAATTGATCATGCCGTGAAGGTTGGGGGGATCGATCACGTTGGGATTGGGACGGATTTCGATGGTGTCGGGTGTGTGCCGAAGGAACTCAGTTCATATGACAAATTCCCTGCCCTGACTCGGGCTCTGCTCGAGAAGGGTTATTCCGCTGAAGACATCAAGAAGATCTATGGGGGTAATATTTTGCGGGTGATGCGTGCGGTGGAGCAGCGGTCCCGCGAGTTGAAGTCGACTCCGCCCCTGGAGACAAAGTTCAGCAAGTGAAGACTTTTGGTGGTACTTTCTTGAAAACTAGAAAAAACTTTTCGACTGGCTCCCTGGACGTATCGAGAAATAGTCCACAGGCCTAAAAAACTTCTCGCGCCGGGCAACCTTTTTGGTTATATTGGCTATAGAGCCCATGTGGCCTCCCCCTTGCCCATACTGGGTGCGGTGCTTCTACCCGCTCCAGAGGCTTGTTTCACTCCTGCAAAATCTAAATATTGATTGCTGATCGTAGGCGTCGGCAGTTTAAACCTCCCCCCGACACCCCATGAGGTTTTGTCTCCATGCGTATTGCATCTGTAGGTACGGCATTTCCCGCCCACCGCTATCCACAAGCTGTTATTACTGAGGCTCTAAAAGAGCGTGTACAAGACAACCCGTCGATTCCTGGCGTCATGGATCGCCTTCACTCGAACTGTGGCGTAGATTTCCGCAATCTTATGTTTCCCCTTGAAAGCTTAGGAACGCTCTCCGGCTTCGGCCCAAACAACGATCTTTGGATCAAGGGCGCTGTGGACCTTGGTGAGCAATGTATCCAGAATGCGCTCGATCACGCCGGACTCGCTCCATCGGATATCTCCGCGATCTTCTTTACTTCCCACACCGGTATCGCCTGTCCAAGCATCGACGCCCGTCTAGTCAACCGGATGGGCTTCCCCAGGGACATTAAACGCACCCCGATCTTCGGTCTGGGCTGCGTTGGCGGAGCCGCCGGAGTTTCGCGCGCCATTGATTATGTGCGTGCATACCCCAAACAATATGCGATTCTGCTCTCTGTCGAACTCTGCTCCCTGACGTGGCAGGAGAACGACTACTCCATGGCTCATATCGTCGCCAGCGGACTCTTCGGTGACGGCGCCGCAGCGGTGGTCCTGGCTGGAGAGGAGACACCGCACGCCCAACGGCCCACCAGCGTGCAGAATCCTTGTCCGCGTGTCGTTTCTACGCGCTCGACGATGTATCCCGACACGGAGCATCTGACAGGTTGGAACATCAATCACAAGGGCTTCAGCATCGTCCTGTCCCCTGAAGTTCCTGAGTTGGTTAAAGCAGAGCTTCGTGACACCGTCGAGAACTTTCTCGCTGACAACGACCTGAGTATGGGAAACATTTGCAGCTATATCTTTCATGGCGGAGGCCCCAAGATTCTTCGAGCGATGGAAAATAGTCTTTGCCTGCCTCCCCATGCTCTGGCTGCATCCTGGAACACTCTCCGGCAGCGAGGAAACCTCTCCTCCGTTTCGGTTCTTATGGTTATGCAGGACTATCTGATGAATCGCCCCGGAAGCCCAGGTTGTTACAGCATGATGGGGTCCATGGGTCCAGCCTTCTGCACCGAACTTCTTCTGCTTCAGTGGTAGATGACGGATGTTTAAAACATACGGGAGCCAGTTGCGGCTCCCGTATCGAATGAAAACAAGAACTAATTAGACTTTGAGCTTGCGACGAGCAATCCCGACGAGCCCGACCAAACCGCTCCCGAAGAGAGCGAGCGATGCTGGCTCAGGAACTGCACTAGCCGAGGTTTGCGCAGCGAATGTTGTGATTTGGCCGACAGTCTGACCAGGTACGTAGGAACTCTCAAATTCAAAGACTCCCGGGGTAGGGTCATAATTCACGGTTCCTGTTCCCGTAAAGGTGCCATTCCCAGTGATCAGCAGGCAGGTATTGCCGGCAAGGCAACCTGGTTCTCCACCACTCTCAAACATTGCGTCATAGCTGGCTACTGTGAAGGTGAACGTTTCCCCGGCCTCTGTAGTTGAGAAGATGGGGATTGAGACGCCTGGGACATTGTTTCCTTCCACATAGGGTATGGGGCCGGCAGCAAAGGGTACTGGGTTGCCGTCCGTCAAATAGAGAGCGAAGGTGCCTCCAACTGGCCCAGCGATTGCCGCGCCGGGTGCAAATTGAAGGGTTCCGGGTGGGGCGGTAAAGGCATCGGTTCCATTGACGGCAAAGAAGCCGTTGATGGAATCGGCGTGGGCAAAGGCTGCACTGCCAACGGCCAAGGCGGTGAGTGCGACGAGGCGTTTGAACATGGTTCTCCTCCAGGGAAAGAACGGTTTACGTTCGAAGAAACGGCTTTCGCAGTGACTATGAGCAGGTGCCGTGCCAAATCGATGTGGCAAATTACATCCGGCTAAGGCTGTGGAAAGAACGAGTTAATCTTTTCTTTCCCTGCCAGGCAACCCGTTTAGTGCAATATTTTGCATAGTAAAGGGAACAACCGTTCGCATTCGCAATTTCCTGGAACCTCTTCGGCAGGACGGAGAGACCTCGCCGTTTCGGTTTTTACGGTTATCCAGGACTATCTATCTGATGACGGGTGTTTAAAAACAGACGGGAGCCAGTTGCGGCTCCCGTCTTTGAAGGAAGACAAGAACTAATTAGACTCTGAGTTTGCGGCGAGCGATCCCGACGATCCCGACCAAACCGGTCCCGAAGAGAGCGAGCGATGCTGGCTCCGGAACTGATGGGAGAGGAGTAGCCGAGGCTTGCGCAGCGAATGTTGTGATCTGGCCGATTGTCTGACCGGGTACGTAGGAACTCTCAAATTCAAAGACTCCCGGGGTGGGGTCATAGTTCACAACTCCCACTCCCGAAAAGGTACCATCCCCGGTGATCAGCAGACAGGTATTGCCGGCAAGGCA
Organism: uncultured Acidobacteriaceae bacterium; assembly: GCA_963746625.1. Classification (GTDB taxonomy): domain Bacteria; phylum Acidobacteriota; class Terriglobia; order Terriglobales; family Acidobacteriaceae; genus Edaphobacter. Next base: position 11,254 of record CAVVBT010000006.1, on the reverse strand, counting down.
ACCTACGGCTCCACCAGTCTCGAACATTGCGTTAAAGCTGGTTACTGTGAAGAGGAACGTTTCCCCGTTCTGCTTAGTCGAGAAGATGGGGATTGATACGCCTGGGACATTGTTTCCTTCCGCGTAGGGAATGGCACCGGAAGCAAAGGTGACTGGGTTGCCGTCCGTCAAATAGGTAGCGAAGGTACCTCCAATGGGTCCCTCGACTGTCGCGCCGGGTTGAAACGTAATGGTTCCGGGTGGGGCGGTAAAGGCATCGGTTCCATTAACGGCAAAGAAGCCGTTGATGGAATCGGCATGGGCAATGGCAGCGGTGCTAATTGCCAGAGCAGAGACTACGATGAGTTTTTTGAGCATGGGCGATCTCCGTGTGGGCAAAGCAAGTGGAAGGATACTTTCTTAGTACTAACCAATGAGGATGCTCTGCCAAGCCAGTGCGGTTGGCTGTTGCAAATATGAAAATAATTGCCGTTTTCACGACACCAAATCGAAGATATTTATGGGGTTAAGGGCAATTTTTGGCCCAAAAGGGAAAATTGGGGTTCGGACGGCGTCGCAAATTTGCTTCTCGCTCTCAACAGCAAGAAAAGATGCGAGATAGGCTCCAATTAAGTTCAACCTTCATCTCAACAGCGGTATCCGTGCCCGTTGAGGGGAAGTTCGGTAGCGAAGATTTTTTGGGTGTGTTGGACTGTGCGTTTTTTGCAGGGGGTTTTGCGAACAACCGTTGGATTCGTGTGGTTTTTTGCTGGTGAGTTTGTGGTGAATCGCTGGTAAAGGCTGGTCTGAAGATGGTCTGGTTTTTGAGAGTAAAATCTTGCGACTTTTTGAAAATATTTTTGTGGATTTCCCATTTTGGGGAATAGGTGGGATTGTTTGCGTCGCAAAGTCCCCCAGGATGGCGATGGAGAGTTCCGCATCATAATTTTGAGTCGGCTAGTCTTGTCGGATCGTCCCGCCAAGGGTGTTGACGGTGTTTCCAATCGCCCTTCAACATTTGAATGCAATGAGATCATTCCATGAAGGAGTCCTTTCATGATCGAGACCACATCCGGCGGGGCATCGGGCAGTGGGGCGCGCGGATCTCACGCGAACACGGGTAATGGACTTCAGGCGAAGAGTGTTCTAACGAAGATCGCGGCAGTTGTGGCAGATCGAAATATTCCTTTCCTTGTTTGCAGCATCGGCATGATCGTGATGTTGCTGTGGGCAGGCAAATTCAAAATGACAGCACCCGGAGCAGAGGGCATCATCCCGCTCGTCTCGAAAAGTCCACTTACCAGTTGGCAGTTCAAGGTCTTTGGGCCATATATTCTGGGGGATATGATCGGGGCCACTGAATGGACAGCGGCAATCCTCCTGATCATCGGCTACTTCAAACCTAAAGCAGGCATTCTCGGCGGGATGATTCTAGTCGTCATGTTCTTCACCACAAGCACCATGTTGATCACGACTCCGGATGACACCGTCGTGGTGAACGGCATCCATTACATGAACAATCTCGGCCTGTTTCTCTTCAAGGACATTATCTCTTTTGGAGTTGCGTTCTATCTGATCAGCTATTTCGGCCGAAAAGCGATCATGGCTGAGAATCAGAGATGATGGTCTTCCTATCTTGCGGCGAGTTTTCGCGGGCGGCCGCCGAGAGCGCCGTTGGCGCGGGCGGCTGCGACCTTGGGCTTGCTTCGGGAGGAGCCGCCGGCTGCGCCCAGGCGGGAGGCCATCCATTTTCGCGAGCCGAGGAAGCCTTCGAGAATTGCTGGGACGTAGAGATCGACGTCGAGCTTTGGGAAGTGCAGACCGAACCCTGATGGGCTGATCTCAATTTCGCTCAGTTGTGCTGGAGTTCCTGCTTCGAGGCCCTGTGCGTGCTTCGGGGAGAAGAAAATGCCGACGCCGGAGGATAGCGTGACGATGATATTTCCGGATTTGCGGTCGTAGCGTGCCGATGTCGCGCCCGGTGTGTTGGCCTTGAGGGCCTTCCCTCTTGCATTTGCTTGCTTGAATTGCTGACTAGTGATCGCCATGAATCTCCTTCCAGTCGGCGCATAGCTCGACAACGTGCTCAGTCAGAGCTGCGGCGATGCGAATGATCTCGCGGATTGAAAAGCCGTAGTTCTCGCGCAGTTCCACCGGACCTTCCGGACAGTTCAGATAGAAGAGCGCTTCGTCCTCGGGTCCGATGACGTGAACGTGTGCTGGCCGGTGGTCGTTCGGGTAGATGACTACTCGAAGGTTGCCAATTCTCAGGACGGTCGGCGCAGGAGGAGGATAGCATATTCCTAAGCGGTTGGGTTAATACTTAGCTCCTAGGAATCGATTCGCGCGGAGCGCGAGTGCCCACCTTGGGCGCAAAAACCGCGCCGAAGATGGGGCACCTTGAATGAGGAAGGTTTAGAGCTGGGCCACCCGCCGAGTATACTCAACTCCGAGAGAGGTACCATATGGGCCGCTCCTTCTATCTTCTTCGTCTCTGCCTGCTGTCTATATGTTTGGCGGCGTTTTGTGTTGTGGCTTCCGCAGAGGTGATCGTCGATGTATCCAACGGGTATCTCCAGCAAGGTCCAAACGTCGATAACTTGGATGCGATTCAGCTTTACTGGACCCAATCCCAGGAATTTGAGGATGTCTCCATCTCGGTTCCGCTGTTCTCGGCCAACAGTGCAGCGTTTGACATTAATGCTTATCTCACCAGCACGAGCGGTCCCGGCACTTCGCCGCCGCCTATCGCCGGCACCTCGTTTTCTGCCGCTGGTTCGACAGCACCTATAGAAGCCCTTTTGTTCTCTGGTCTTACCCTGGGCCCGGGAACTTATTATCTGACTCTTTATGGCTCGCAGCCAAGCGGTCCCATTTGGCTCGGCGTCCAACCGAATGCTGGCCCGTCCGTCATCACAACGGCCCCAGGCGTTACCATCAGCAACGCGTTTGCGTCGAATGGCGGAGATCTCAATGCGAATTATGCACCCGCGTCTACCTTCCTCCTGAACGGCAACTTGATAGACTCCGGAACTTCCTACCAGGATGTCACGGTGACTGGTTCCGCTGTGCCGGAGCCTTCCACTTGGTGGCTCACGGTTAGCGGAGGCGCGATTCTGATCTGGTTCCGAAAAAGCTGGCGCATCCGAGCGTGAGCGCTGAGGATGGGTGGGGATTCGGTGAGACCTCGGCGATAAGAGACGGTCGAAGGGGTCGTTGTGGTGCGGAACTTATCATGAGAATCCCCCGCTCTCAGTCGGGTAGAACGAGACGCAACCTAGGGCTGCGCAATGATTACCTGGGGGCCAGCATTTGAAAAAGTCGAGACGATCTCTTCGAATGTACCGCTCTCAAGAACAACATGGTCAAGGACTGCGAGTGCGGCCACCTGAAACGGTGCGCGAGTCTCAACTTTGTCCATAGTGACGAGCGCTGCGGTGCGATCACTTCTCGCAATAAGTGTGCGTTTGAATTCGGCGTCCGCCAAGTGAAATGCACCAATTCCCAGAGACATTGAAACGGCGCAAGCTCCGAGGAAACACAGATCAAAGCTCAATCGTTCTGCTTCACGGATCGCAGATAACCCGATGGCCGCACCGGTTTCACGTTCAATCTCTCCTCCCAGGACTATGACTTTGAAATTTTTGCGCTGGAGGAGAGCGCTTGCGATTGAGATCGAATTCGTTGCGACGGTAAGAGAGCGATCAGACGGCATTTCTCTGGCCAACGCCAAGTTGGTACTGCCGCTGTCGAGAAACACGGTCGAAGCTTCAGAGACTAAGGACAGGGCGGCTAAAGCCAGAGCGCGCTTCTCTTTCGAGTCATTCAAGAGTCTGTGCTCAAGCGGAACGCCATCGGGAGATATCGGAAGTCCGCCACCGTAAACCCGTTTGCACTTGCCCTCGGCAGCTAACGCACGCAAATCTCGACGGATGGCGTCCTCAGAGACCAGGAACTCCTTTGCAAGAGCGGTCGCATTGACTGGCAGGCCACGTTGCAATCGACTCTCAATCTCGTTTTTTCTTATTCCTCCCGGCATAACGTGCATAAACAAGAAATATCATGCAATTTTGGACGATGCAAGACTCCTTCACCACAAGCACCATGGTCTGCGGAGAAATTCCAATTCGAATTCAGGGCAACCAGAATTGAGGATCGGCTAGATCTGGGCCACCCGCCTTCTGGCCGCAATTCCTGGTTTGTGTTACGCTACAGTTCTTCTTCACAATACATTTCCTATTTTGCACTCGGGCCAGAAACTTCCCTTCGGTATAAGTTTGCCGTTCGATAAAAAATCTTTCACCTGAGGTGTTTGCATGCAAAAGCTTTTGCGTATGGCATTTTTTGTGTCCACCCTTTTGCTCTCGTTTTCGAGTTTGGCGAAGGCGGATACTGTCGCGCTAACCTCTGTCACCGGTGGAGTCCTGGCTACTTCAGGCAGCGACCAACTTTACGGGTGGATTTTCACAGCCAACGCGCCTATTACCGTGACTTCTCTCGGAGTCTTCGATGTGGGCGGCGATGGCCTTGCTATCTCGCACGACGTGGGCATTTTCAATGAGACCACCGAGGCTTTATTGGGTTCAACTACGGTTCCTGCCGGCACAGGCGGCACGCTGATTGACGGCTTTCGATTCGAGAATGTCTCTCCGTTTTCGCTCATCCAAGGTGATAGTTACGTGATTGTGATGACGATGCCTAATGGCAATACGGACTTTCAAAACATTGAAGTAACGTCCGAGACTACCGCCAGCCAGATAACCTACGTTAACTCTGCCTTTGGTGCAAGTTCAACTCTCGCGTTTCCGACGGATAACGGCGCGTTTGCACCGGGTCTGTTCGGACCGAACTTCACTTTCGCCAGTACGGCCGTGACTCCGGAACCGTCCAGCATCGTGCTGCTAGGTACCGGCGTGATGAGCATGGCTGGCTTCGCCCGCCGCCGATTCCTCCGCGGATGAATCGAATCTATTGATAACGGATCATGCCTCCCGATGGTTGGGAGGCATGATTGTTTGGAGTCACTCGCCGGATGATCCTTGACCTATCCTAGCCTGCGCCTCCTGACAACCGCCTGCGCCTTTTAGAACAAATACGGTTGTGAAAGCGATTCCCGCGGAGCGCGAATGCCCACCTTAGGCGCAAAAAACGCGCCGAAGATGGGGCACCCAGATTCTAGATTGTTGTAGATCTGGGCCACCCGCCACCGAGATTTGAGGATCGGCTAGATCTGGGCGGCCGCCGTGTTCCATCTTTAGCTTTTATGGACGACCTCGAACGAATACCCGTCAGGGTCGAATACATCAGCGGCATAGTATCCCGGATAGTATTCCAGTCGTGCGCGGGGTGAAATATTGTCTCTGGCGCCAGCTGAGATTGCGGCCTTGTAGAATTCATCGACCTTATCCTCATCTTCGGCCATAAAGCCCCAGTGAATGGCCGCTGGATCAGGTTTCCCTTGCTTTATCCAGAAGAACGCCCTTTTGCCATCACCAAATCCCCACAGATCGGGATGACCGTCTTTGCCCTTGTACGGCATGAAGAATTTGATGTTAAGTGGCTTCAGCGCCGCCTCATAGAAGGCTAGCGAACGTTCGACATCGCTGACAGTCAGGATAATGTGGTCGAGCATAGTTCTCCCTCTCAAATCACGAGTGCTTCAACGGCGTTTTCGCCATCGGACACCCAAGTTTTCAGCCCGGTTTAGACATGGCTGGCCGCCCTGAGAAAGCGGTTCGCGCAAGCGCGAATGCCCACCTTAGGCGCAAAGAACGCGCCGAAGATGGGGCACCCAGATTCTAGACCGTTGGAGATCTGGGCCACCCGCCCTCCTCTGAATTTATACTTCTGAATTGGCACGGGAAGTCAATTGTCAGCCTACTGCAGGCCTGAAGAATAAAACCCTCTATCAACAAGGACACAGAAGATGGATGCTGAAAAACTGATCCAAAGCCAAATCAAAGAACTTGAACTCAAGCTAGCCGAGTTGCACATGCTGCTTCATTCCGTCCAGACCACGAAAAGGAAAATGGGTCACGCAAGAATGCGTTTCTTTGACTGGAAACCGATAGATGCAGCTCGGGTTGTTCTTGAAGAAAACGGGAAGAAAATGAAACGATCCGAGCTCATCGAGGCCATGATCGCAGGGGGAATCAAAATAGGAAAGAAGAGACCGGACGTTAACATCCGTCGCTCTTTTGTAATAAATATCGAATCGGGAAACCTAATCGAAGACGGAGATCATATCGATATTCCCCGCTAGGCGAATCAACGAATAGAATGATTCGGGCGGGATACATCCCACCCCTTCGCAAACTATGCGAGGGATGTGGCACCCGATCATTTGTGGGGAGTGAAGGGTTAAGAGGCTAAGAGTGGGCCACCCGCCGACAGTGAATTAGAAAGACTCTGGGTGCCCCACGTCCGGATTCTCGGACGTGGGTTTATGCTGAGGGCATGACTCGGGGCCTAGTGAGGAAACAGCAGAGGGGTGATCTGCACTTTGTAACTTTCAGTTGTTTTCAGCGACAACCTTTTCTTAATACTCCTAAGGCGCGAGCGCTCTTTGAAGACGCGTTGGAGAGGACGCGCCTGCGATACGGCCTCTATGTTGCGGGTTACGTTGTAATGCCGGAGCATGTTCATCTGCTGGTCAGCGAACCCGAGACTGGGTTGCTGGCGGATGCTTTGAAGGCGCTGAAGTTGTCTGTGGCGCTGCGGAGTTCGAGGCGACCTTTCTGGTCGGCGCGCTACTACGACTTCAATGTGTTTACGGAAAAAAAGCGGGTTGAAAAGTTGAAGTACATTCATCGGAATCCTGTTGCTCGTGGATTGGTGAAGCTTCCAGAGGATTGGGCTTGGTCGAGTTTTCTTCACTATTCTGATGGGATCGTGGGGACAGTGGAGATTGAATCGGAGTGGACGGCTGCGCGGAGGGATCGTGCCGCTGCGGAAACCCACGTCCGAAAATCCGGACGTGGGGCACCCAGTTTGTTGCAGGGTTGAGATTTGAGCCACACGCAGAGACTTCTTCGTGCCAAATACAAAGGGCGGACTTTTGGAGTCCGCCCTTGTCGTTTGAGGCTTGGCCGAATTTTATTCGGCGGCTAGTTCTTCTTGTTCGCCTTCCATGCGCATGGCTTCTAGTTCGCGCTCTTCGGCGTCGTGGGCTTCCTGGACCTCGGCCTGGACCTGGGCTGCCGCTGCTTCCAGCTCTGGGGAGAGCTGGACGTTGCGGTAGTACTCCATGCCGGTGCCGGCGGGGATGAGGCGGCCTACGATGACGTTTTCCTTAAGGCCACGGAGCGTATCTATAGAGCCATTGATCGAAGCCTCTGTTAGAACGCGGGTGGTCTCCTGGAAGCTGGCGGCCGAGATGAAGCTGTCGGTCGAGAGCGACGCCTTGGTGATGCCGAGGAGCAGGCTGCGGCCGATGGCAGGCTTGCCGCCGTTCATCAACACGCGCTGGTTCTCGGCGTTGAAGCGGAAGCGGTCGGTCTGCTGATCGATGAGGAAACTGGTGTCGCCGACTTCTTCGATCTTGACCCAGCGAAGCATCTGACGAACGATGGTTTCGATGTGCTTGTCGGAGATGGCCACGCCCTGCAGGCGGTAGACTTCCTGGATTTCGTTGACGAGGTACTGCTGGAGAGCACGCTCGCCGAGGACTTCCAGAATGTCGTGCGGGTTGCGGGGACCGTCGATGAGCGCGTCACCGGCACGGAGGCGTTCGCCTTCCTGCACGTTGACGTAGGTACCGCGGGGAACGCTGTACTCCTCTTCCTGACCGTTGTCGGCCGTGACGTAGACCTTGCGCTGGCCCTTCGAGACTTCGCCGAAGCGAACGACACCATCGATCTTGCTGATGATTGCCGGGTCGCGGGGCTTGCGGGCCTCGAAGAGTTCGACGACGCGCGGGAGACCGCCGGTGATGTCCTTGGTGCGCGTGGTTTCGCGCGGGATCTTGGCAAGGATGTCGCCGGGGAAGATCTCGTCGCCGTCGGCCACCATGAGGTGAGCGCGCGAAGGCATGAGGTACCGCTTGTTGCCGGATGCTGACTTGACGATGATGGCAGGCTGACGCTTCTCATCGGGCGAGTCCGCAACGACGAGGCGCGAGAGGCCGGTGACTTCGTCGACTTCTTCGTTGAGGGTGACGCCTTCCTGGAGGTCCTTGAACTGGACGGTTCCGGAGATCTCGGTGAGGAGCGAGAAGGTGTAGGGATCCCACTCCCGAGGCGATCGCCCTGCGAGACCTTGGTGCCCTCTTCAACCTTGAGCTTGGCGCCGTAGACGATGGCGTAACGCTCTTTTTCACGGCCCTTCTCGTCGACGATGGCGACGGAGCCGTTGCGGTTCATCGCGACCAGGTCGCCCGACTTTGCGCGGACGGTGACGAGGTTGATGAAGCGCACGGTGCCGGAGTTCTTGGCCTGAGGTGCGAGGCGTCAGAGACGCGGATGGCGTTCCGCCGATGTGGAAGGTACGCATGGTGAGCTGGGTGCCGGGCTCGCCGATGGACTGCGCCGCGATGACGCCGACGGCTTCGCCCATCTCGACCATCTTGCCGGAGCCGAGGTTACGGCCGTAGCAGAGGATGCAGACGCCACGCTTGGATTCGCAGGTGAGCACCGAGCGAATCTTAACGCGCTCGATACCTGCGGCCTGAACAGCGTTGGCGAGGTCTTCGTCGATCTCCTGGTTGACGTCGACGATGGTCTTGCCCTCGAAGTCCTTGAGCTTCTCGAGCGAGACGCGGCCGATGATGCGGTCGCGCAGGGGCTCGATGGTCTCGCCGGCTTCGATGATCGGGGTGACGTGGATGCCTTCGACGGTGCCGCAGTCGTTGTGCGAGATGATGACATCCTGCGCAACGTCGACGAGACGGCGGGTGAGGTAACCCGAGTCTGCGGTCTTCAGCGCGGTGTCCGCGAGACCCTTGCGGGCGCCGTGGGTCGAGATGAAGTACTGCAGCACGGTGAGGCCTTCACGGAAGTTCGCCGTGATGGGGGTCTCGATGATTTCGCCGGAAGGCTTGGCCATCAAGCCACGCATGCCGGAGAGTTGGCGGATCTGCTGTTTGGATCCACGAGCGCCGGAGTCGGCCATGATGTAGATGGGGTTCATGGCCCCTTCCTTGTCGGCCTTCTTCATGTTGCTGAACATCTCGTCGGCGACGCGCTCGGTGACACCGGACCACATCTGAATGACCTTGTTGGAGCGCTCACCGTTGGTGATGGCTCCGTCGAGGTACTGCTGCTGCATGGCGAGGACGTTCTTCTCCGCATCGCCGACCAGCGTGTACTTCGAGTCGGGGATGACCATGTCGTCCAGACCGACCGAGAGGCCGGAGCGGGTGGCGTAGATGAAGCCGAGGTCCTTGACGCGGTCGAGAGCCTTGACCGTAACTTCGAGGCCGAGGTTCAGGTAGCAGTAGTTGATGAGCTGGCCGATGCCCTTCTTCTTCAGCAGGCCGTTGACGTAAGGCATGCCTTCGGGGAGCGCATCGTTGAGGATGGCGCGGCCGACGGTCGTGGTGATGTACTGATTGTTGAACTCGACCGGCTCGGTGTGGGTGAGGTCCTGATCGTCGTACGCGGTGGTCATGTCGAGGACAGGGCCGGTGTAGCGCAGACGGATCGGGGTGAGGGTCTCGACCTGCTTGGCTTCGAGAGCCATGAGGACTTCTTCGATGTTCGCGAAGACGCGTCCTTCGCCCTTGGCGTTGACCTTGGACTTGGTGAGGTAGTAGATGCCGAGCACCATGTCCTGCGTGGGCACGGTGATGGGCTGGCCGCTGGCGGGCGAGAGGATGTTGTGCGAAGCGAGCATGAGAACGCTGGCTTCGATCTGAGCCTCAGGCGAGAGCGGGATGTGCACGGCCATCTGGTCGCCGTCGAAGTCCGCGTTGAAGGCGGTGCAGACGAGCGGGTGGATCTTGATGGCTTTGCCTTCGACGAGCACCGGCTCAAACGCCTGGATGCCGAGGCGGTGGAGCGTCGGTGCGCGGTTGAGCAGGACCGGATGATCCTTGATGACCTCTTCGAGGATGTCCCAGACGATGGATTCCTGCATCTCGACCATCTCTTTGGCCTGCTTGATGGTGGTGCAGTGGCCGGTCTGCTCGAGGCGGTGATAGATGAAGGGCTTGAAGAGCTCGAGCGCCATCTTCTTGGGAAGACCGCACTGGTGCAGCTTCAGCTCGGGACCGACGACGATGACCGAACGGCCAGAGTAGTCGACGCGCTTGCCGAGGAGGTTCTGACGGAAGCGGCCCTGCTTGCCCTTGAGGGTGTCGGAGAGCGACTTCAGCGGACGGTTGTTGGCGCCACGAAGGACGCGGCCGCGGCGGCCGTTGTCGAACAAAGCGTCGACGGCCTCCTGCAACATGCGCTTCTCGTTGCGGACGATGACCTCAGGAGCGTGGAGGTCCATCAGCTTCTTCAACCGGTTGTTGCGGTTGATGACGCGGCGATAGAGGTCGTTCAGGTCGGAGGTGGCGAAGCGGCCGCCGTCCAATGGCACGAGGGGGCGAAGCTCTGGTGGGATCACGGGGATCACGTCGAGGATCATCCACGCGGCAGGTTGTCGGACTTGCGGAAGGCCTCGACGATCTTGAGGCGCTTGGAGTACTTGAGCTTCTTCTGCAGCGAGGTCTCGTTCTTCATGCGGTCGCGCAGCTCGATGGCGAGTTCGGTGACTCGACGCGCTTGAGGAGTTCCTTGATGGCTTCGGCGCCCATCATGGCCTTGAAGCCGGAGGGACGATACTGTTGGTCGAGCTCGCGGAACGGTCTCGTCCTTGATGACTTCGCGCTCCTTGACGGGCGCGTCGCCTGGATCGACGACCACGTAGGACTCGAAGTAGAGGACAGCTTCGAGCTCACGCAGGCTGATGTCGAGCAGGTGGCCGATGCGGCTGGGCAGGCCCTTGAAGAACCAGACGTGCGAGCAGGGCTGGCGAGCTCGATGTGGCCGAGGCGCTCGCGGCGGACTTTGCGAGAGGGTGACTTCGACGCCGCACTTGTCGCAGATGACGCCGCGGTGCTTCATGCGCTTGTACTTGCCGCAAGGCACTCCCAGTCGGTGACGGGGCCAAAGATGCGGGCGCAGAAGAGGCCGTCGCGCTCGGGCTTGAAGGTGCGGTAGTTGATGGTCTCGGGCTTGGTGACTTCGCCATGTGACCAGCTGCGGATCTTTTCGGGGCTGGCGAGCTGAATCTTGATGGCGTCGAAGTCGGCGATTGGTCCGGTTAGTTCAAGGCGCTGGAGCGGAAC
>CAVVBT010000005.1:0-357990 GCA_963746625.1 uncultured Acidobacteriaceae bacterium | reverse complement strand
CACCCTCTCGGTGACCTTCACCCCCACCGATCCCGGCTACAGCCCGCAGACCGCTACGGTCACCCTGGTCGTGACTAAGGCCGTGCTCACGGTGACGGCTGCGAACCAGACCATCACCTACGGCACGACGGTGGCGCCTTACACGGCGACGATCGCGGGCTACGTCAACGGCGACACTTCTACGGTAGTCAACGGCACGCCGTCGCTGACGACCAGCCCGGCGACCCCGGTCAACGTCGGCAGCTACACCATCACCGCGGCCCTGGGCACCCTGACGGCGAGCAACTACAGCTTCGCGTTCAGCAACGGCACCCTGACGATCACCTCGGCGACCCCGACCCTGACCTGGGCCAACCCGGCCTCATCGTCTACGGCACGGCGCTGTCGGCGACGCAGCTGAACGCGACCGCCTCGGTTCCGGGCGCCTTCGCCTACTCGCCGGTCTCGGGCACGGTGCTGGCCGCAGGCAGCCACACCCTCTCGGTGACCTTCACCCCCACCGATCCCGGCTACAGCCCGCAGACGGCTACGGTCACCCTGGTCGTGACTAAGGCCGTCCTCACGGTCACGGCTGCGAACCAGACCATCACCTACGGCACGACGGTGGCGCCTTACACGGCGACGATCGCGGGCTACGTCAACGGCGACACTTCTACGGTCGTCAACGGCACGCCGTCGCTGACGACCAGCCCGGCGACCCCGGTCAACGTCGGCAGCTACACCATCACCGCGGCCCTGGGCACGCTGACGGCGAGCAACTACAGCTTCGCGTTCAGCAACGGCACCCTGACGATCACCTCGGCGACCCCGACCCTCACCTGGGCCAACCCGGCTTCGATCATCTATGGCACGGCGCTGTCGGCGACGCAGCTGAACGCGACCGCCTCGGTTCCGGGCGCCTTCGCCTACTCGCCGGTCTCGGGCACGGTGCTGGCCGCAGGCAGCCACACCCTCTCGGTGACCTTCACCCCCACCGATCCCGGCTACAGCCCGCAGACGGCTACGGTCACCCTGGTCGTGACTAAGGCCGTCCTGACGGTCACGGCTGCGAACCAGACCATCACCTACGGCACGACGGTGGCGCCTTACACGGCGACGATCGCGGGCTACGTCAACGGCGACACTTCTTCGGTCGTCAACGGCACGCCGTCGCTGACGACCAGCCCGGCGACCCCGGTCAACGTCGGCAGCTACACCATCACCGCGGCCCTGGGCACCCTGAGCGGCGAGCAACTACAGCTTCGCGTTCAGCAACGGCACCCTGACGATCACCTCGGCGACCCCGACCCTGACCTGGGCCAACCCGGCCTAGATCATCTACGGCACGGCGCTGTCGGCGACGCAGCTGAACGCGACCGCCTCGGTTCCGGGCGCCTTCGCCTACTCGCCGGTCTCGGGCACGGTGCTGGCCGCAGGCAGCCACACCCTCTCGGTGACCTTCACCCCCACCGATCCCGGCTACAGCCCGCAGACGGCTACGGTCACCCTGGTCGTGACTAAGGCCGTCCTCACGGTCACGGCTGCGAACCAGACCATCACCTACGGCACGACGGTGGCGCCTTACACGGCGACCATCGCGGGCTACGTCAACGGCGACACTTCTACGGTGGTCAACGGCAGCCGCATCGCTGACGACCAGCCCGGCGACCCCGGTCAACGTCGGCAGCTACACCATCACCGCGGCCCTGGGCACCCTGACGGCGAGCAACTACAGCTTCGCGTTCAGCAACGGCACCCTGACGATCACCTCGGCGACCCCGACCCTGACCTGGGCCAACCCGGCTTCGATCGTCTATGGCACGGCGCTGTCGGCGACGCAGCTGAACGCGACCGCCTCGGTTCCGGGCGCCTTCGCCTACTCGCCGGTCTCGGGCACGGTGCTGGCCGCAGGCAGCCACACCCTCTCGGTGACCTTCACCCCCACCGATCCCGGCTACAGCCCGCAGACGGCTACGGTCACCCTGGTCGTGACTAAGGCCGTCCTGACGGTCACGGCTGCGAACCAGACCATCACCTACGGCACGACGGTGGCGCCTTACACGGCGACGATCGCGGGCTACGTCAACGGCGACACTTCTACAGTCGTCACCGGCACGCCGCATCGCTGACGACCAGCCCGGCGACCCCGGTCAACGTCGGCAGCTACACCATCACCGCGGCCCTGGGCACCCTGAGCGGCGAGCAACTACAGCTTCGCGTTCAGCAACGGCACCCTGACGATCACCTCGGCGACCCCGACCCTGACCTGGGCGAACCCGGCTTATCACCTATGGCACGGCGCTGTCGGCGACGCAGCTGAACGCGACCGCCTCGGTTCCGGGCGCCTTCGCCTACTCGCCGGTCTCGGGCACGGTGCTGGCCGCAGGCAGCCACACCCTCTCGGTGACCTTCACCCCCACCGATCCCGGCTACAGCCCGCAGACGGCTACGGTCACCCTGGTCGTGACTAAGGCCGTCCTCACGGTCACGGCTGCGAACCAGACCATCACCTACGGCACGACGGTGGCGCCTTACACGGCGACCATCGCGGGCTACGTCAACGGCGACACTTCTTCAGTCGTCAACGGCACGCCGTCGCTGACGACCAGCCCGGCGACCCCGGTCAACGTCGGCAGCTACACCATCACCGCGGCCCTGGGCACCCTGAGCGGCGAGCAACTACAGCTTCGCGTTCAGCAACGGCACCCTGACGATCACCTCGGCGACCCCGACCCTGACCTGGGCCAACCCGGCTTCGATCATCTACGGCACGGCGCTGTCGGCGACGCAGCTGAACGCGACCGCCTCGGTTCCGGGCGCCTTCGCCTACTCGCCGGTCTCGGGCACGGTGCTGGCCGCAGGCAGCCACACCCTCTCGGTGACCTTCACCCCCACCGATCCCGGCTACAGCCCGCAGACGGCTACGGTCACCCTGGTCGTGACTAAGGCCGTGCTCACGGTCACGGCTGCGAACCAGACCATCACCTACGGCACGACGGTGGCGCCTTACACGGCGACGATCGCGGGCTACGTCAACGGCGACACTTCTTCAGTCGTCAACGGCACGCCGTCGCTGACGACCAGCCCGGCGACCCCGGTCAACGTCGGCAGCTACACCATCACCGCGGCCCTGGGCACCCTGACGGCGAGCAACTACAGCTTCGCGTTCAGCAACGGCACCCTGACGATCACCTCGGCGACCCCGACCCTGACCTGGGCCAACCCGGCCTCGATCGTCTACGGCACGGCGCTGTCGGCGACGCAGCTGAACGCGACCGCCTCGGTTCCGGGCGCCTTCGCCTACTCGCCGGTCTCGGGCACGGTGCTGGCCGCAGGCAGCCACACCCTCTCGGTGACCTTCACCCCCACCGATCCCGGCTACAGCCCGCAGACGGCTACGGTCACCCTGGTCGTGACTAAGGCCGTCCTGACGGTCACGGCTGCGAACCAGACCATCACCTACGGCACGACGGTGGCGCCTTACACGGCGACCATCGCGGGCTACGTCAACGGCGACACTTCTACGGTGGTCAACGGCACCGCATCGCTGACGACCAGCCCGGCGACCCCGGTCAACGTCGGCAGCTACACCATCACCGCGGCCCTGGGCACGCTGACGGCGAGCAACTACAGCTTCGCGTTCAGCAACGGCACCCTGACGATCACCTCGGCGACCCCGACCCTGACCTGGGCCAACCCGGCCAGATCGTCTACGGCACGGCGCTGTCGGCGACGCAGCTGAACGCGACCGCCTCGGTTCCGGGCGCCTTCGCCTACTCGCCGGTCTCGGGCACGGTGCTGGCCGCAGGCAGCCACACCCTCTCGGTGACCTTCACCCCCACCGATCCCGGCTACAGCCCGCAGACGGCTACGGTCACCCTGGTCGTGACTAAGGCCGTGCTGACGGTCACGGCTGCGAACCAGACCATCACCTACGGCACGACGGTGGCGCCTTACACGGCGACCATCGCGGGCTACGTCAACGGCGACACCTCTACGGTAGTCAACGGCACTGCATCGCTGACGACCAGCCCGGCGACCCCGGTCAACGTCGGCAGCTACACCATCACCGCGGCCCTGGGCACGCTGGCGGCGAGCAACTACAGCTTCGCGTTCAGCAACGGCACCCTGACGATCACCTCGGCGACCCCGACCCTGACCTGGGCCAACCCGGCTCAGCATCGTCTACGGCACCGCGCTGTCGGCGACGCAGCTGAACGCGACCGCCTCGGTTCCGGGCGCCTTCGCCTACTCGCCGGTCTCGGGCACGGTGCTGGCCGCAGGCAGCCACACCCTCTCGGTGACCTTCACCCCCACCGATCCCGGCTACAGCCCGCAGACGGCTACGGTCACCCTGGTCGTGACTAAGGCCGTCCTGACGGTGACGGCTGCGAACCAGACCATCACCTACGGCACGACGGTGGCGCCTTACACGGCGACCATCGCGGGCTACGTCAACGGCGACACCTCTACGGTAGTCACCGGCACTGCATCGCTGACGACCAGCCCGGCGACCCCGGTCAACGTCGGCAGCTACACCATCACCGCGGCCCTGGGCACGCTGAGCGGCGAGCAACTACAGCTTCGCGTTCAGCAACGGCACCCTGACGATCACCTCGGCGACCCCGACCCTGACCTGGGCCAACCCGGCCACGATCGTCTACGGCACGGCGCTGTCGGCGACGCAGCTGAACGCGACCGCCTCGGTTCCGGGCGCCTTCGCCTACTCGCCGGTCTCGGGCACGGTGCTGGCCGCAGGCAGCCACACCCTCTCGGTGACCTTCACCCCCACCGATCCCGGCTACAGCCCGCAGACGGCTACGGTCACCCTGGTCGTGACTAAGGCCGTCCTGACGGTCACGGCTGCGAACCAGACCATCACCTACGGCACGACGGTGGCGCCTTACACGGCGACCATCGCGGGCTACGTCAACGGCGACACCTCTACGGTCGTCACCGGCACGCATCGCTGACGACCAGCCCGGCGACCCCGGTCAACGTCGGCAGCTACACCATCACCGCGGCCCTGGGCACGCTGAGCGGCGAGCAACTACAGCTTCGCGTTCACCAACGGCACCCTGACGATCACCTCGGCGACCCCGACCCTGACCTGGGCCAACCCGGCCTGATCGTCTACGGCACGGCGCTGTCGGCGACGCAGCTGAACGCGACCGCCTCGGTTCCGGGCGCCTTCGCCTACTCGCCGGTCTCGGGCACGGTGCTGGCCGCAGGCAGCCACACCCTCTCGGTGACCTTCACCCCCACCGATCCCGGCTACAGCCCGCAGACGGCTACGGTCACCCTGGTCGTGACTAAGGCCGTCCTCACGGTCACGGCTGCGAACCAGACCATCACCTACGGCACGACGGTGGCGCCTTACACGGCGACCATCGCGGGCTACGTCAACGGCGACACTTCTTCAGTCGTCAACGGCACGCCGTCGCTGACGACCAGCCCGGCGACCCCGGTCAACGTCGGCAGCTACACCATCACCGCGGCCCTGGGCACCCTGAGCGCGAGCAACTACAGCTTCGCGTTCAGCAACGGCACCCTGACGATTACCTCGGCGACCCCGACCCTGACCTGGGCGAACCCGGCTTAGATCACCTATGGCACGGCGCTGTCGGCGACGCAGCTGAACGCGACCGCCTCGGTTCCGGGCGCCTTCGCCTACTCGCCGGTCTCGGGCACGGTGCTGGCCGCAGGCAGCCACACCCTCTCGGTGACCTTCACCCCCACCGATCCCGGCTACAGCCCGCAGACGGCTACGGTCACCCTGGTCGTGACTAAGGCCGTGCTGACGGTCACGGCTGCGAACCAGACCATCACCTACGGCACGACGGTGGCGCCTTACACGGCGACCATCGCGGGCTACGTCAACGGCGACACTTCTACGGTGGTCACGGGCGCCGCATCGCTGACGACCAGCCCGGCGACCCCGGTCAACGTCGGCAGCTACACCATCACCGCGGCCCTGGGCACCCTGAGCGGCGAGCAACTACAGCTTCGCGTTCACCAACGGCACCCTGACGATCACCTCGGCGACCCCGACCCTGACCTGGGCCAACCCGGCCTAGATCGTCTACGGCACGGCGCTGTCGGCGACGCAGCTGAACGCGACCGCCTCGGTTCCGGGCGCCTTCGCCTACTCGCCGGTCTCGGGCACGGTGCTGGCCGCAGGCAGCCACACCCTCTCGGTGACCTTCACCCCCACCGATCCCGGCTACAGCCCGCAGACGGCTACGGTCACCCTGGTCGTGACTAAGGCCGTCCTGACGGTCACGGCTGCGAACCAGACCATCACCTACGGCACGACGGTGGCGCCTTACACGGCGACCATCGCGGGCTACGTCAACGGCGACACTTCTTCAGTCGTCACCGGCACGCCGTCGCTGACGACCAGCCCGGCGACCCCGGTCAACGTCGGCAGCTACACCATCACCGCGGCCCTGGGCACCCTGAGCGGCGAGCAACTACAGCTTCGCGTTCAGCAACGGCACCCTGACGATCACCTCGGCGACCCCGACCCTGACCTGGGCCAACCCGGCTTCGATCACCTATGGCACGGCGCTGTCGGCGACGCAGCTGAACGCGACCGCCTCGGTTCCGGGCGCCTTCGCCTACTCGCCGGTCTCGGGCACGGTGCTGGCCGCAGGCAGCCACACCCTCTCGGTGACCTTCACCCCCACCGATCCCGGCTACAGCCCGCAGACGGCTACGGTCACCCTGGTCGTGACTAAGGCCGTCCTCACGGTCACGGCTGCGAACCAGACCATCACCTACGGCACGACGGTGGCGCCTTACACGGCGACGATCGCGGGCTACGTCAACGGCGACACCTCCACGGTCGTCAACGGCACGCCGTCGCTGACGACCAGCCCGGCGACCCCGGTCAACGTCGGCAGCTACACCATCACCGCGGCCCTGGGCACCCTGAGCGGCGAGCAACTACAGCTTCGCGTTCAGCAACGGCACCCTGACGATCACCTCGGCGACCCCGACCCTGACCTGGGCCAACCCGGCTAGATCACCTACGGCACGGCGCTGTCGGCGACGCAGCTGAACGCGACCGCCTCGGTTCCGGGCGCCTTCGCCTACTCGCCGGTCTCGGGCACGGTGCTGGCCGCAGGCAGCCACACCCTCTCGGTGACCTTCACCCCCACCGATCCCGGCTACAGCCCGCAGACGGCTACGGTCACCCTGACGTGACTAAGGCCGTCCTCACGGTCACGGCTGCGAACCAGACCATCACCTACGGCACGACGGTGGCGCCTTACACGGCGACCATCGCGGGCTACGTCAACGGCGACACTTCTTCAGTCGTCAACGGCACGCCGTCGCTGACGACCAGCCCGGCGACCCCGGTCAACGTCGGCAGCTACACCATCACCGCGGCCCTGGGCACCCTGAGCGCGAGCAACTACAGCTTCGCGTTCACCAACGGCACCCTGACGATTACGGCGGCGACCCCGACCCTGACCTGGGCCAACCCGGCTAATATCACCTACGGCACCGCGCTGTCGGCGACGCAGCTGAACGCGACCGCCTCGGTTCCGGGCGCCTTCGCCTACTCGCCGGTCTCGGGCACGGTGCTGGCCGCAGGCAGCCACACCCTCTCGGTGACCTTCACCCCCACCGATCCCGGCTACAGCCCGCAGACGGCTACGGTCACCCTGATCGTGACTAAGGCCGTCCTCACGGTCACGGCTGCGAACCAGACCATCACCTACGGCACGACGGTGGCGCCTTACACGGCGACCATCGCGGGCTACGTCAACGGCGACACTTCTTCGGTCGTCACCGGCGCCGCATCGCTGACGACCAGCCCGGCGACCCCGGTCAACGTCGGCAGCTACACCATCACCGCGGCCCTGGGCACCCTGAGCGCGAGCAACTACAGCTTCGCGTTCAGCAACGGCACCCTGACGATTACGGCGGCGACCCCGACCCTGACCTGGGCCAACCCGGCTAATATCACCTACGGCACGGCGCTGTCGGCGACGCAGCTGAACGCGACCGCCTCGGTTCCGGGCGCCTTCGCCTACTCGCCGGTCTCGGGCACGGTGCTGGCCGCAGGCAGCCACACCCTCTCGGTGACCTTCACCCCCACCGATCCCGGCTACAGCCCGCAGACGGCTACGGTCACCCTGGTCGTGACTAAGGCCGTCCTCACGGTCACGGCTGCGAACCAGACCATCACCTACGGCACGACGGTGGCGCCTTACACGGCGACCATCGCGGGCTACGTCAACGGCGACACTTCTACGGTAGTCACCGGCGCCGCATCGCTGACGACCAGCCCGGCGACCCCGGTCAACGTCGGCAGCTACACCATCACCGCGGCCCTGGGCACGCTGAGCGGCGAGCAACTACAGCTTCGCGTTCAGCAACGGCACCCTGACGATCACCTCGGCGACCCCGACCCTGACCTGGGCCAACCCGGCTAATATCACCTACGGCACGGCGCTGTCGGCGACGCAGCTGAACGCGACCGCCTCGGTTCCGGGCGCCTTCGCCTACTCGCCGGTCTCGGGCACGGTGCTGGCCGCAGGCAGCCACACCCTCTCGGTGACCTTCACCCCCACCGATCCCGGCTACAGCCCGCAGACGGCTACGGTCACCCTGACGGTGAATAAGGCCGTGCTCACAGTCACGGCGGCCAGTTTCAGCCGAGCCTATGGTGTGGCCAACCCGACCTTCTCCGCGTCAGCAAGCGGAGCGGTTAACGGCGATACCTTCACCTTCACCGAAACCACCACTGCAACTACCACGTCTCCGGTGGGCAATTATCCGATCGTCCCCGTAGCCACCGGCACCAACCTCATCGATTACACCGTCGTCTACAACAACGGCACCCTCACCGTCGGCCAGGCCACCCTAACCGTCACCGCAGCCAACGCCACCCGCACCTATGGCGCTCCCAACCCAACCTTCTCCGTTACCTCGACCGGAGCGGTCAATGGAGACACCTTCACCTTAACGGCAAGCACCGTCGCGACGCCCACTTCAGTTGCAGGCACTTACCCGATTATTCCCGCGGCTGCTGGAGTCAATCTCGCGAACTACACGGTCGTCTACAACAACGGCACCCTCACCGTCGGCCAGGCCACCCTAACCGTCACCGCAGCCAGTGCCAGCCGTATCTATGGCGCCCCCAACCCAACTTTCTCCGCCTCTGCAGCCGGAGCGGTCAACGGTGATACCTTTACCTTCACCGAAAGCACAACCGCAACCGCAACGTCTCCCGTGGGCACTTACCCGATCGTTCCCGTTGCCGCGGGCACAAACCTCGCGAGCTACACCGTCGTATACGTCAATGGCACTCTGACTGTGGGCCAGGCTACCCTCACCGTTACCGCAGCCAACGCCAACCGCACTTATGGATCGGCTAACCCAACCTTCTCGGCCTCCGCCAGCGGAGCAGTGAACGGCGACACCTTCACCTTCACCGAAACCACTCCCGCAACCGCAACGTCTCCAGTCGGAACCTATCCGATCGTCCCCGTAGCTGCCGGCACCAACCTCAGCGACTACACCGTCGTCTACAACAACGGCACCCTCACCGTCGGCCAGGCCACGCTCACCGTCACGGCCGCCAACGCCAGCCGCAGCTATGGCGCCTCTAACCCAACCTTCTCCGCCTCTGCAGCGGGCGCAGTCAACGGCGATACCTTCACCTTCACTGAAACCACTCCCGCAACCGCAACGTCTCCGGTCGGAACCTATCCGATCGTCCCCGTAGCCGCCGGCACCAACCTCAGCGACTACACCGTCGTCTACAACAACGGCACCCTGACCGTCGGCCAGGCCACGCTTACCGTAACCGCAGCCAACGCCAGCCGCACCTATGGCGCCGCTAACCCAACCTTCTCCGCCTCCGCCAGCGGGCGCAGTCAACGGCGACACCTTCACCTTCACCGAAACCACTCCCGCAACCGCAACGTCTCCGGTCGGAACCTATCCGATCGTCCCCGTGGCCGCCGGCACCAACCTCAGCGACTACACCGTTGTCTACAACAACGGAACCCTCACCGTTGGCCAGGCCACCCTCACCGTCACCGCCGCCAACGCCAACCGCACTTATGGCGCCGCTAACCCAACCTTCTCGGCCTCCGCCAGCGGAGCAGTCAACGGCGATACCTTCACCTTCACCGAAACCACTCCCGCAACCGCAACGTCTCCAGTCGGAACCTATCCGATCGTCCCCGTAGCCGCCGGCACCAACCTCAGCGACTACACCGTTGTCTACAACAACGGCACCCTCACCGTCGGCCAGGCCACCCTTACCGTCACCGCCGCCAACGCCAACCGCACCTATGGCGCCTCTAACCCAACCTTCTCTGCCTCCGCCAGCGGAGCAGTCAACGGCGACACCTTCACCTTCACCGAAACCACTCCCGCAACCGCAACGTCTCCGGTCGGAACCTATCCGATCGTCCCCGTAGCCGCCGGCACCAACCTCAGCGATTACACCGTCGTCTACAACAACGGCACCCTGACCGTCGGCCAGGCCACGCTTACCGTAACCGCCGCCAACGCCAGCCGCACTTATGGCGCCGCTAACCCAACCTTCTCTGCCTCCGCAGCCGGCGCAGTCAACGGCGACACCTTCACCTTCACCGAAACCACTCCCGCAACCGCAACGTCTCCAGTCGGAACCTATCCGATCGTCCCCGTAGCCGCCGGCACCAACCTCAGCGACTACACCGTCGTCTACAACAACGGCACCCTGACCGTCGGCCAGGCCACGCTTACCGTAACCGCAGCCAACGCCAGCCGCACCTATGGCGCCGCTAACCCAACCTTCTCTGCCTCCGCCAGCCGGAGCAGTCAACGGCGACACCTTCACCTTCACCGAAACCACTCCGCAACCGCAACGTCTCCAGTCGGAACCTATCCGATCGTCCCCGTAGCTGCCGGCACCAACCTCAGCAACTACACCGTCGTCTACAACAACGGCACCCTCACCGTCGGCCAGGCCACCCTGACCGTCACCGCCGCCAACGCCAGCCGCACCTATGGCGCCGCTAACCCCACCTTCTCCGCCTCCGCCAGCCGGCGCAGTCAATGGCGACACCTTCACCTTCACCGAAACCACTCCCGCAACCGCAACGTCTCCGGTCGGAACCTATCCGATCGTCCCCGTGGCCGCCGGCACCAACCTCAGCGACTACACCGTTGTCTACAACAACGGAACCCGACCGTTGGCCAAGCCACCCTGACCGTCACCGCCGCCAACGCCAACCGCACCTATGGCGCCGCTAACCCAACCTTCTCCGCCTCCGCCACCGGAGCAGTCAACGGCGACACCTTCACCTTCACCGAAACCACTCCCGCAACCGCAACGTCTCCGGTCGGAACCTATCCGATCGTCCCCGTAGCCGCCGGCACCAACCTCAGCGACTACACCGTCGTCTACAACAACGGCACCCTGACCGTCGGCCAGGCCACGCTGACCGTAACCGCCGCCAACGCCAACCGCACTTACGGCGCCGCTAACCCAACCTTCTCGGCCTCCGCCAGCGGAGCAGTGAACGGCGACACCTTCACCTTCACCGAAACCACTCCCGCAACCGCAACGTCTCCGGTCGGAACCTATCCGATCGTCCCCGTGGCCGCCGGCACCAACCTCAGCGACTACACCGTTGTCTACAACAACGGAACCCTCACCGTTGGCCAAGCCACCCTGACCGTCACCGCCGCGAACGCCAACCGCACCTATGGCGCCGCTAACCCAACCTTCTCGCCTCCGCCAGCGGAGCAGTCAACGGCGATACCTTCACCTTCACCGAAACCACTCCCGCAATCGCGACGTCTCCGGTCGGAACCTATCCGATCGTCCCCGTAGCTGCCGGCACCAACCTCAGCGACTACACCGTCGTCTACAACAACGGCACCCTCACCGTCGGCCAGGCCACGCTCACCGTAACCGCAGCCAACGCCAGCCGCACCTATGGCGCCGCTAACCCAACCTTCTCCGCCTCCGCCGCCGGCGCAGTCAACGGCGACACCTTCACCTTCACCGAAACCACTCCCGCAACCGCAACGTCTCCGGTCGGAACTTACCCGATCGTCCCCGTGGCCGCGGGCACCAACCTCAGCGACTACACGGTTGTCTACAACAACGGCACCCTGACCGTAGGCCAGGCCACGCTCACTGTCACCGCAGCCAACGCCAACCGCACTTACGGCGCCGCTAACCCAACCTTCTCGGCCTCCGCCAGCGGAGCAGTGAACGGCGACACCTTCACCTTCACCGAAACCACTCCGGCAACCGCAACGTCTCCAGTCGGAACCTATCCGATCGTCCCCGTAGCCGCCGGCACAAACCTCAGCGATTACACCGTCGTCTACAACAACGGCACCCTGACCGTCGGCCAGGCCACCCTGACCGTCACCGCAGCCAACGCCAACCGTACTCTATGGTGCCGCCAACCCAACCTTCTCTGCCTCCGCCAGCGGAGCAGTCAACGGCGACACCTTCACCTTCACCGAAACCACTCCCGCAACCGCGACGTCTCCGGTCGGAACCTATCCGATCGTCCCCGTAGCTGCCGGCACCAACCTCAGCGACTACACCGTCGTCTACAACAACGGCACCCTCACTGTCGGCCAGGCCACGCTCACTGTAACCGCAGCCAACGCCAACCGCACTTATGGCGCCGCTAACCCAACCTTCTCCGCCTCCGCCAGCCGGAGCAGTCAACGGCGACACCTTCACCTTCACCGAAACCACTCCCGCAACCGCAACGTCTCCCGTCGGAACCTATCCGATCGTCCCCGTAGCCGCCGGCACCAACCTCAGCGACTACACGGTCGTCTACAACAACGGCACCCTGACCGTCGGCCAGGCCACGCTTACCGTCACCGCCGCCAACGCCAACCGCATCTATGGCGCCGCTAACCCAACCTTCTCCGCCTCCGCAACCGGCGCAGTCAACGGCGACACCTTCACCTTCACCGAAACCACTCCCGCAACCGCAACGTCTCCGGTCGGAACCTATCCGATCGTCCCCGTAGCCGCCGGCACCAACCTCAGTGACTACACCGTCGTCTACAACAACGGCACCCTGACCGTCGGCCAGGCCACGCTCACCGTCACCGCCGCGAACGCCAACCGCATCTACGGCGCCGCTAACCCAACCTTCTCAGCCTCTGCAGCAGGAGCAGTCAACGGCGACACCTTCACCCTCGCCGAAACCACCACCGCAACTACAACCTCCCAAGTCGGCACGTATCCGATCGTCCCCGTAGCCACCGGCACGAACCTCAGCGACTACACGGTCGTCTATATTGACGGCACTCTGAGCATAGGCAAGGCTACGCCATCCATTACTTGGGCCAACCCGGCACAAGTCATCTACGGCATCGCCCTGGGAATCGCTCAACTCGACGCAACTGCGTCAGTCCCCGGAGTTCTGGCCTACACCCCCGCTGCTGGAGCGATTCCGCAAGCCGGCAACGACACGCTCTCCGTCACCTTCACTCCGACCGACTCCATCGACTACACCACCGCCACCAAGTCTGTACAGTTGACAGTCAACCAAGCCACCCCAGTCATCACCTGGGCGACTCCTGCAAGCATCACCTACGGGACCGCACTGAGCAACGTTCAACTCAACGCCACAACCACAGTCGGCGGCACATTCGTCTACACTCCGCCGGCTGGAACCGAATTCATGGTTGGCTCCCACCAGCTTTCAGTCATCTTCACACCGACCGACCTCGCTGACTACACGACGGCGACCAAGACAGTATCGATCAACGTTACGCAGGCCACCCTCACCGTCGCGGCCAGCAACTTCACGCGTCTCTACGGCACACCAAACCCAACGTTCACAGGTAGCGTGACCGGCGCGCAAAACGGTGACACCTTTACTGAATCCTTCTCCAACTCGGCGACCACCCTGTCGACGGTGGGCCAATACCCGATCATTCCCGCAGTCTCCGGGACCAACCTCGCCGACTACACCCAGGTAATCCAGAACGGAACCCTTTCCATCACGAAGGCGCCCGCACTGACGACAACAACTCTAAGCACGACCAACATTGCTATGGATCTGCCCGTCACAGTCACCGCGACGGTAGCCTCGACAACCAGCGGCACGCCCACCGGTACTGTCAGCTTCTTTGACAACGGAACGCCGTTGGGGACAGGAACTTTGTCGAACGGAACCACAAGCTACACCACCAGCTCGCTCACAGTAGGGACACACGTCATCACTGCAATCTATAGCGGCGATCTCAACTTCTCTTCGAGCACTGCTTCCGGCAGCTCCGGCACTAACACTGTCCTCATCACGCCACTCGACTTCTCGATCCAACTCACCAGCCAGGCCACTGTCGAAGGAACCTACGGTTCAACTCGCACATTCACCTTCCACATTGCGCCAATCGGAGGAACCTACCCTGGTGTCGTGCAACTCTCCGCAAGCCCGACCGGCCCGATATTGGCCACCTACACGTTCTCTCCGAACACCATCGGCAAGCTCTCTGGCCCAATGGACGTCACCCTCACCGTAGCAACCCAGAAGCTCGCCTCATCTGAGTCGCCGAAAGGCTGGCCCAGCAGGATATCTCCCATCTCACTCGGCCTCTTCCTGCTCCCGCTCCTGGGTCTGCGATATTCTCGCCGGTCAGCCGGAAAGCTCTCAAGGATACTCACCTACTCTGCCTTGTTCCTGGCGTCTCTGGGAGCGATCGGAACCATGACCGGTTGCGGTAGCGGTTACAACGATCACACCTATCCCATCACCATCACAGCAACAAGCAACGGTGTTCAGCACACAATCAGTGTCGATTACCACATCGACCAGGCGCCCCAATAGAAATCGCACCTTGAAGAGAGATGATGAGTATGAAGAGGTTTTTTGGAAGGCCCGCAGACGGCGCAAGAGGTATCCCGGCGATTGGGAGGATGCTCCTGCTCTTCTGCATTACAAGCACCACGGCCACGCGCCTTAACGCCCAGGCAACTCCAACCGCTGAAAGAGACGGAAACCTCCAGATCGGCGCGATGTTTAATTTCGCATGGCCTAACTACTATCCCGAAACATTCAAGGGTTACGGCGGCTACACAACCTTCGATTTCCAGTACCACCTAGGAATCGAGGGCGAGTTCCATCAAATCAACGATTCCAACTCCACTCGCGGGGTTTATGAGCGCACCTATGAAATCGGGCCGCGATACGTGTTGCGCCATCAACGTTACAACCCATACGCCAAGGCCCTCTACGGGAGAGGCGTCTTCAACTATCCATCGGAGCTAGATTCCAATGGCAAAATTGAGCCAACTGCGACACTCGCCTACAACATAGGAGCAATCGGAGCCGGATTGGACTACATTGTCCGGCCTAGATTCAAGGTTCGAGTGGATTATGAATACCAACGATGGTTCGGCTTCCCCCCTAACGGTCTGACGCCCCAGATACTGAGCATCGGCGTAGCCTACCGCTTTCACTAATTATGTGAACCCGATTCGAACGGGCTGAACTCAGCAAAAAGCATTCGAGCCTCGATCGAAGGACGTCCCGGCCTGACTCCAAAACCACGGTAGGGAAGCGACACCGTTTGTCATCCCCGCATGGAAGACAATTCAAACACCTCTTGCATCTTCGAGCCGCCGTCAACCACAACCTCTTAAATAAAAATGGGAGCGAGATCCGAAGATCCCGCTCCCCAGTTTTCTTGCAAGCAATTAGAAGCTGATTCGCGCACCCACCTGGATAAGACGCGGGCTGGCAGCTCCCGTGATCTTGCCCAAGGTCCCTGACGAAGGTGCTGCGCCTGGCGTTGGGGCCACTCCGCTCGAGCCCGGTGCGTTGAGACTGACCATGTTGAACGCATTGGTCGCATCAGCCCGGAACGTCAGGCCCATCCCGCGTTCAAATTTGAACGTGCGGGCGACGCCAAGATCCACGTCGCGGTAACCCGGCGCACGCATGTAGTCGCGCGGCGTGTTGCCGTCGGCGCCGCCAGGGCCAATCCCCGTGGTAGTAGTGCAGGGGCCTGTTGATGTGGCCTGTTCGCAGTTCGCAACGAATGCAGCCGTATTGAACCAGGCCTGCGCGGCCACGAAGCGGCTTCTGTGCGGGTCGAGGAACGGATTTACTCCCGGTACCAGGTTCGGCCGGTCGTTGTTGTAGCCGTCTCTGTTGTTATCCGAGTTTGTCGTAACGGTGAATGGCGCTCCGCTGTTGAAGCTGGCAATCGTCGACAGCGAGTAGCCGTTAAGCAGTACGCCAAGGAAGCGGCTTGTACCCTTGTAATAATCGATATTCCAGATGCCGTTGATGCCTACCATGTTCCGGCGGTCCTGGTCCGAGGGTCCACGCTCTTCGTTCAGATAGCTATAGTTCTGTGCCGTAGGAGCCAGACCGATCGCGCTCGCATTCGAGCTCCAGATCGAGTGACTCCACACATAGAACCCATTGATCAGGAAATTGTTCCCCAGCGGTCTATGAACCGACACCTGCATCGAGTTGTAGTTCGCTGTCTGGCCCGATTCGATCAGAATCACCTGGCCAAGCGTAGTGCCGTTAGCGTTGTTCGCACCGATAATAGGGGCGGCGTTGGTTGATGCTCGTCTGCGAAGTGCCAGGGTTGGCGGCCGCAGTAAAAATCGGGTTGTTCGCGTCCGGTGCAGTCGGTATATGACGTACTAGATTGCCGACATACGCCGTCTGCAGGACAATCTTGGAGGGAAGTTGCTGCTCCACCGCCACATTGAACTGATAAGACGTCGTCCACTTATAGTTTGGATCGATCGCCTCTACACCTGCTCCAGGCTGAATCCATCTTGGGCTCGATGGGCTATAGGTATATGGGAAGGGATCTCCAGTCGGAAAGGATGCCTTATTCCCATAAGGGTTGGTCATAGACGTAATGGAATTGAACGTCTGACGGATCGCATACGGTTGTGCATTCGCCGGCTGGTTCCATTCGTTACCGGAGACGCTGCCGTAGAAGATACCCGCAGCCGCGCGGACAGCAGTCAATCCGTTGCCAAACGGATCCCAGGCCATGCCGAGGCGTGGCGAGAAGTGGTCCTTCGGAGTCTGTGCGACTCCGCGAGGAATGCCGCTGTCTCCGGGAAAAAGCACCCCGAGTGGCGCGCTGGGAACAATTGTGGATTGCCGGCCCGGGACAAACGCCGCGGTTAGGTTTTGAGACTCCACAGGAGCCTGTTCTATGTCATACCGAAGACCGAGATTCGCCGTAAATCTCGGCGTGATTCGATAATTGTCTTGCGCGAAGAACGCGTAATACCAGGTATTCAGCAATCCGTGATAAGGGTTATCCTGCTCCATACTGGACACCTGGCCGGTGACGAAGTCGGCAGCCACATTCCCGGTCGTCGTCGGACCGGAAGTGTTGTAGTTGAAGACTCCAAAGTTATACAGATTGCCAACGATCTCATCTTTTTCGAGAGACAGTTCGGCTCCAAAGTTGAGAGTGTGTCTGCCTTTCGTCATGCTGACAACGTCACGCAGGCCGTAAAAATTGGTGTTGCTCACCGGACCAGCCAGCGCACCGCCGGCGTTGAAGTAATTCGGTAGAGCCAGCTGTGGAAGCCCCTTTGGACCCTGAATCGTAAAGCTCGATCCCAGATCACCAAGTGACACCGTCGGCGTGTTTGCGCG
The DNA here is from genome assembly GCA_963746625.1 of uncultured Acidobacteriaceae bacterium. GTDB lineage: Bacteria > Acidobacteriota > Terriglobia > Terriglobales > Acidobacteriaceae > Edaphobacter. The sequence goes on along the minus strand of CAVVBT010000005.1, from coordinate 340,369 downwards.
GCCTCCGACAACCCGGGTCAACGTCAACCACGCCTGATTGGCCGTTGTCGGGCTAAACGTATGAACGTCGCTGATGTTCGCATTCTGCTGTGTTGCAAACGAATTGTTGATCGAATAGGGAATATTGCCGCCGCCGTATCCGCCCTGAGTTGTATGAAGGTAGAAGTAACTCACCGATACGGCATCTCTGGCGCCGAAATTCTGATTGTATTTGCCCAGATATTCGTTCTGGTCCGTCGGGCTGCTGAAGTTTCCTGAATAGCCACCCGGCGAGGAGATAGTCGGTGCATTGGGCAAAGGGACATACGCCTTCATCAAGTTTGCCGCTGTCGGGTCCAACGCGGTCTGCGGAATGCATCCTTTGATGGCAACCTGGCAATTAACCGAACTGTTTGTACCCACCCACGGAGTTTTGGTGCCGGGCATGTTGGGGATGATGGGTGTCTTAACCCCGGTCGTCGAGTTGTAAGTATAGGACTGGGTAAAGTCGCCCTCCCGCTCAAGCGTTGTCGGCGTGATTCCACCGTTGAGAAACTGTCCGACGGTTTGCCGCAAACCACCATAGCTGAAGAAGAAGAACGCCTTGTCCTTCATGATTGGACCGCCCACCGTGCCGCCAAAATTGTTCCGGTGAAACGGCGTCTTCGGAGCAGTGGGCGACGCGCCCCACGAGTTCGCGTTCATATTCGTGTCGCGGAAGAACTCAAACGCAGACCCATGAAACTGATTCGTTCCAGATCGCGTCACCGCTGTCACCACGCCGCCCGACATACGTCCATACTGGGCCCCGTAGTTGCTGGTCTCTACGCGAAACTCTTCCAGTGCGTCCGGGTTCGGCAAGGGATTGCCATAGTTGCGCAATCCGGTCATGTTGATTCCGCCGTCCAGGTAAAAGCTCACCATCGGAACACCGCCGTCGACGCCGCCATTGATGATGACCTGCGTCGAAGGAACGCCGATGACAAAGTTCGGCGTGTTCTGGCTGTTGCTCTGACTATTCGATTGCACGCCCGGCACCACCGACAGCGCCGCATACGCGTTACGAGTCGTCAACGGAAATTCGTTCATCTCCTTTGGCGCAATGGTTCGGCCAAGCTCGGAGGTAGCGGTGTTAATCACAGGCGGAGCCGTCGTAACTTCAATCGTCTGGTTCTCAGCGCCGACCGCGAGAGTGATATTCAACGGCAGCGTCTGGTCGACCGCGATCGTAGCGTTCTGCTGCACGAACTTCTTGAAGCCCGAGGCATCCGCGGTCACCGTATAGGTGCCAATCGGAAGAAATTGGATGTTGTATCCGCCGGCGTCGTCGGTCTTCGTCGCCCGTGTAAAGCCGGTTGCGTCATTGGTCGCTTTGATATTGGCGTTCGTCACCAGCGCGCCCTGCTCATCGGTCACTTTACCGGTGATGGCACCGGTAATCTGCTGCGCATATGCGGCGGCGCTTCCAAACACGAACGCCATCGCAACCAGACTGGCAAGCAGCCAGTGACTCACGCGTGAAACAACGGCGTCCGCTTTGTGCGGCGCCAACGTAGATCCCAGCGACGCATTTCCGCGGCAGCTGGTCCCAGGAGAAATTTCATATTTGTTCGTAGTTAGGATCATTTGTATGCACGACCTCTCAGTGGTAAATGTTTCGGTAATTCGGGAAAACCTTCTCTGTGTTTTTAGGAGCCCACCGAAGATACCCGCCTCACTCCACAAAGGTCAAGAAGGAATATCTCAGAGGAACCAGCTAAAGCGTTTTTCTTGAGGCTAAATACACCAGTACATGTTGCATCATCCTTAAATGACGTGGTTGCAATGCTTTATCTGAAGTGCAGTTAGTCGCACTTGAGGGGCGTGTTACTTTTTAAAAGATGAGTACTGGATGTACAGTTTAGAAATGATAAGTTCGCACGTCGCCATAAAGACAATGTGCGGCATATTTGGAGGGAAGCAGCATTGCCAGGAATATCGTATCTGCGTAGCAACGGCCAGCTTTTGTCCGAAGTTGAACCAAAAGCTCGCGGACGGCATCGAAGCCTCGAAGCCGAGGCCTCGATCCTGAAGGCCGCCCTCTACCTGCTGGAGCGCAAGCCGCTTCGCCAGGTCACCACAGACGCGATCGCCCGGCGAGCCGGCGTAAGCAAAGCGACAATCTACAAATGGTGGCCCAACAAGAGCATGGTCGCGCTCGATGCCTATCTGGGAGGCATGACCGAGCGAGTCGCAATTCCCGATACCGGATCGGCGGAGTTGGATTTCACCGTGCAATTGAAGTCAGTGACCGCTTTCTACAAATCGTCCTCTGGGACGTCTATTCTGCCAGTTCATTGCGGAAGGTCAGAGCGACCCGGGTTTTCTCGCTCTGTTTCGCGATCGATTTCTCTATGCAAGACGGGATGCAGCGCGCGTGATGTGGCGGCGCGGCGTCGACCGCGGCGAGATTCGCAAAGAAATCGATGGCGAAGATCGTCCTCGACCTGATCTATGGACCCATGGTCTTTCGCCTGCTTGCCGGACACGGCTCCCTCAACGACCATGAGTCGGAGGCGATGATCGAGGCCATCTTCGGCGGCCTTAGGCAGCCCGGCTACCCACGTTCAAAAGATAAGAATGGAAATCGGGCGGATACCGCCCACGACCCGCACACTCTTGAGTCCTTAGAGAGTTCAGTGGCGTCTAAATACTGAACTATAGGTTCAGTATCGGCGCCCCTGCAGGGCCCACGAAAACAGATGTGGTTTTACTTCAATACGTTGCGGCAATATAGCCGCTGCATAGAGGGCACACGCCAAAGGAGTATCGATGTGGATCGTCCGTCTCGCACTTAGGAGACCTTACACCTTCGTTGTGTTGTCGCTGCTGCTCTTCATCGTCGGCCCCGTGGTCATGCTGCGGACGCCCGTCGATATCTTTCCGAACATCGATATTCCCGGTCGTCTCCGTCATCTGGAACTACGCCGGCATGTCGCCCCGAAGAGCTAAGCGACCGCATCGTATTGCCCTTACGAGCGCAGCCTCACCACGACCGTCAACGACATCGAGCACTCCGAATCCCAGACGCTGAACGGCGTCGCCGTCATCAAGATCTTCTTCCGCCCATCGGTCAATATCTCGCAGGCGGTGGCGCAGGTCACCGCAATCTCACAGACGGCGCTCCGCCAGTATCCCCAGGGAACGACCCCGCCGCTGGTCATTCAGTACAGTGCCTCCAGCGTGCCGGTACTGCAGCTTGGGACTCTCCGGCAACGGCCTCACCGAGCAGCAGTTGAACGACTTCGGGCAGAACTTTGTCCGCACTCAACTCGCAACGGTGCAGGGAGCCGCGCTCGCCTTCCCATACGGCGGCAAGCAGCGTCAGGTGCAGGTCGACATCAACACACAGAAGCTGCAGGCGTATGGGCTTTCCGCGTCCGATGTCGTCAACGCCGTCAACGCGCAGAACATCATTCTGCCGGCCGGCGATGTGAAGATGGGCCACATCGACTATCCGGTCGAGACCAACAGCGCCCCAACCTCGATTGCCGCGCTCAACAATCTGCCCATCAAGACCGTCAACGGCGCCACCATCTACATTCACGACATCGGCAACGTGCGCGACGGATTTCCGCCGCAGACGAACATCGTCCGCGTCGACGGACAGCGCTCTTCGCTGCTGAGCATTCAGAAGACAGGCAACTCCTCCACGCTCGACATCATCGCCAACGTACGCGCGCAACTGCCGTCGATCCTCGCCCAACTGCCACCCGCCTTGCGGATCACGCCCATTGCGGACCAGTCGATCTTTGTGCGCGCAGCAATCAGCGGCGTGGTGCGCGAAGCAATCATCGCCGCATGCCTGACCGCAGCGATGATCCTCATCTTCCTCGGAAGCTGGCGCTCCACCCTCATCATCGCAGTCTCGATCCCGTTGTCCATCATCTGCTCGCTGCTGATGCTGGCGGCCCTCGGCGAAACCATCAACATCATGACCCTCGGCGGCCTCGCGCTGGCGGTCGGCATCCTGGTCGACGACGCCACCGTCGAAATCGAGAACATCAATCGCAACCTCGAAGAGGGCAAGGAAGTCGAAGACGCGATTCTGACCGGAGCCGCGCAGATCGCAGTACCGGCCTTCGTTTCGACGCTCTCCATCTGCATCGTCTTTGTGCCGATGTTCTTTCTCGGCGGCGTCGCGCGATATCTCTTCGTCCCCCTCGCCGAAGCAGTCGTCTTCGCGATGCTCGCCTCCTACTTCCTCTCGCGAACCATCGTGCCCACCATGGCAAAGTACCTGCTCAAGGGACACGAACACGATCGTGTAGACCAGGCGAAGGCCAGCCGCAACCCCTTCATTCGCTTTCAAATTACCTTCGAGCACTACTTCGAGAAACTGCGCAACTGGTACTACGGCGTCCTCGGTTTCTGCATGGAGTACCGCGCCGTATTTCTAGTCGCCATCGTCGCGTTCTGGGTCGGTTCCATCGCTCTTCTCTATCCATGGCTTGGGCAGGACTTCTTCCCATCGGTCGACGGCGGCCAGTTCAAACTCCACGTGCGGGCGCACACTGGCACGCGTATTGAAGACACGGCGCGCCTATGCGATCAGATCGAAGACGTCATTCGCCAGGAGATTCCGCACGCGGAGATGGGCACGGTCATCGACAACATCGGCATACCCTACTCCGGCCTGAACCTCTCCTACTCGAACTCCGCAACGGTAGGCACCGCCGACGCCGACATCCTGGTAACGCTGGCCGAAAAACACCGGCCCACCGACGAGTACACCCACAATCTGCGCGACAAGCTGATCGCAGCAGTTCCCGGGCACGGAGTTCTACTATCTGCCCACTGACATGGTGAGCCAGATCCTGAACTTCGGCCTGCCCGCGCAGATCGACGTACAGGTCGTCGGCAACGCCGATCGACCAGAACCACGATCTGGCCGAGCACATGATGGAGCAGATCAGCCGCATTCCTGGCACTACCGACCTGCGCATCCAGCAACCCTTCAACCTGCTGAACTGGACGATCAATGTCGACCGCACCCGCGCCCAGCAGGTCGGCTACAGCCAGCGCGACGTAGCCAACGCTGTGCTCACCAGTCTGAGCGGCAGCTTCCAGACCTCGCCCACCTTCTATCTCAACCCGCAGAACCACGTCAGCTACAACATCGCAGTGCAGACGCCGCAGTACGACGTCCAGAACCTGCAGCAGCTCCAGAACTTCCCCATCGCCACCAATGGCTCAAGCCAGCAGCCACAGATACTCGGCAATATTGCATCGATCGATCGCGGCACAGAGCAGGGAACCGTTAGTCACTACAACGCTCGTTCCGTCATCGACATCTACGGTTCCGTCGAAGGCTCCGATCTTGCCGCCGTTGCCCGCGGAGTCGACAAGGTTGTGAAAGAAAACACAAGCAAGCTCCCGCGAGGGACCGAGATCTTCGTGCGCGGCCAGATCCAAACCATGCACACCTCCTTCGTGGGGCTCGTCTCCGGACTGCTGTTTTCCATCGTCCTCGTCTACGCTCTCATCGTGGTGAACTTCCAGAGCTGGTTGGATCCCTTCATCATCATTGCGGCGCTGCCGGGCGCGCTCGCCGGAATCGTCTGGTTGCTCTTCCTCACCGGAACCCACATCAGTGTTCCCGCGCTCACTGGCGCAATCATGTGCGTAGGCGTGGCCACTGCCAACTCCATCCTGGTGGTCAGCTTCGCGAAGGAGCAGATGGAAGCCGGTCTCAACTCGGTAGATGCGGCGCTCTCTGCGGGCTTTACGCGCTTCCGCCCCGTCATCATGACCGCGCTGGCGATGATGATCGGCATGGTGCCGATGGCTCTGGGCTTGGGCGATGGCGGCGAACAGAACGCCCCGCTCGGCCGTGCCGTCATCGGAGGCCTCCTGCTCGCGACCTTCGGAACGCTGACCTTCGTTCCGGTCTTCTTCTCCTTTATGCACCGCAACGATCCTCCACTCATGAAGCCATGGACGGATATCTAGGTTGAACACGATGAGCGACCGCAGCAAAACGAATTTCACGGAACAGCGCGCCAATGGCGCACATGGAGACAGGGCGATGAATACCCAGGAACAACCAACGCAACCACCAACCCACGTGCCGGAACTGATCAAACATCAGCCGCCGCCAAAGGTTTCGCGCGCCTCTGTTCTTACGCCGGTTGTCATTGTCTTCGTCGTCACCGTCGTCCTCGCTATCGTCGGCATCATCCGGCGGCAACACGCAAGCACGGTGCTCGCGAACTATACCGATACTGTCTCGGCCCCCACGGTGTCCGTAGAGCAGCCCGTGTTGCAACAGAGCGCGCAGGAGATCGTGCTTGCCCGGCAACATGCAGGCCTTCACTCTTGCGCCGATCTACGCGCGAACGACAGGCTATGTAAAGGCCTGGTACCACGACATCGGCTCGCACGTCAGCAAAGGCGATCTGCTTGCAGTCATCGAGACGCCGGAGTTGGATCAGCAACTCGCACAGGCCAAGGCAGACCTCGCGACTGCCCAGAGCAACGCAGGCATTGGCGAAGACAACCGCCGACCGCTATCAGGATCTGATCGGCAATAATGCGGTCTCGCAACAAGACACCGACAATGCCGTCTCGCAGCTGAAGGCGACGACTACGCAGGTCAACTCCGCGACAGCGAACGTGCACCGGTTGGAAGAACTCCAGTCGTTCGAGCGCGTCGTCGCGCCCTTCGACGGCGTAATCACGGCGCGCAATATCGACATCGGCCAATTGATCTCCGCTACCGGCAGCACAACAACCGCAGGAGCCGGCACGATTGTCGGAAACAAGGAGATATTCGACGTCTCGGCAATCGATACCTTGCGCGTCTTCGTCAACGTGCCGCAGATCTATGCGCCCGATGCGAAGAACGGAGTCATCGCGACCCTCACTCTCCCCCAGTATCCGGGACGCAAGTTTGAAGGCAAGCTGGTGCGAACGTCAAACGCTGTCGATCCCGCGATCGCGAACGCTGCTCGCCGAAATTGACGTAAAAAATCCCTCCGGCGAACTTCTTCCTGGCAGCTATACCGAGGTCCATCTCCACACCTCGAGCTCGGCCCCCGCTTTGATCGTCCCGGTAAGCGCGCTGATTCTGGAACCCGATGGCCTGCACGTCGGTACCGTCGACGCAAATAGCATCGCGCACCTGATCGCGTGTAACCCCAGGCCGCGATTTCGGCACAACAGTCGAAATCCTCAATGGTCTGCAACCAGGGCAGGGAGTCATCGCCAATCCGCCGGACTCGTTGACCGACGGTGAGAAGGTTCGCGTCGTGACGCCCAACCACGCAGCGGGAGGAAAGCAATGAAAGCGTACACCCTTCCAGCAGCAGGCGCGCTATTGGCCATGCTGGCGCTCGGTGGATGCAAAGTCGGCCCGAACTACAAAGTCGCCCGCCATGCCTGCTCCGCCTGCCTACAGCGACAACGGCCACAATGGAAACTGGTCCGTCGCCACGCCCGCGGATACCGCCATCCGCGGAGACTGGTGGGCCATCTACCAGGACGCCCAGCTGAACGATCTTGAGCAGCGCTGTGCGAACGCCAACCAGAACATCGCCGCCGCATTCCATGCCTACGAACAGGCGCACGACCTCGTCCGCGAAAACAAAGCATCGCTTTATCCGACCGTCTCGATCGGTGCCGCCGCGACCCGCAATCGCATCTCCGATAACAGGCCGCTCCACACGCCGGGCACCGCGACCAACTATTGGGATTTTCTGATCCCCGTCAACATCTCCTGGGAGCCCGACTTCTGGGGAGGCATTCGCAGACAGATTGAGTCCAGCGCAGCCAGCGCGCAAGCCACCGCCGCCGATCTCGCCAACATACGTCTAAGCCTGCAGGGAATGTTGGCCGTCACCTACTTTCAAATGCGCGGCCTCGACCTGCAGGCACAGCTTCTCCGGTCGACCCTCGACTCCTACCAGCAGTCCCTCGATCTCACGCAGTTTCGGTTCAAGGGTGGTCTCGCTTCAGACAGCGACGTGGAACAGGCACGGACCCTGCTGGAACAAACCCGTGCCCAGCTGATCGACCTCGGCGTGCAGCGCGCGCAATTTGAACACGCGATTGCAGTGCTCATCGGAGAGCCGGCCACAAACTTCCACATCGCGGAAAATCCCTTAGTCGGAGATCCACCCAGCGTGCCCACCGGCATTCCCTCCGAATTGCTCCAGCGACGTCCCGACATCGCCGGTGCAGAGCGGCGAGTTGCCTCGGCAAATGCTCTAATCGGTGTTGCCAAATCCGCCTTTTACCCCAATATCACCCTCGGCGCGAGCGGAGGAGTCGAAAGCGACACAGATCAGCCAGCTCTTCAGCGCAGGCAGCGCCGCATGGAGCGCCGGTCCCTCAGCAAACGAGATTCTCTACGATGCAGGCCGCCGGAAGGCGCAGCTCGACCTCGCAGTCGCCCAGCGCGAACAGGCCACTGCTCTCTACCGCCAGCAGGTGCTCTCTGCATTTCGCGATGTCGAGGACCAGCTCGCCGCACTGCGCGTGCTCGAACAGGAGGCAGCGGTAACGGGACGAGCCGTCACCGCTGCGAAACGCAGCACGGAGCTCTCCACGCATGCGCTATAAACGCGGCCTCGCTCCATACCTCGAAGTCCTGACCAACCAGACTCTCGAGTTGGCCAACGAGCGGACCGCAGCCTCGCTGGTAACCCAACGCATCGTCGCCAGCGCACAGCTTCAGATAGCCCTCGGCGGAGGATGGAACTCAGCGCAGCTCCCAGCAAACTAGCGGGTGATTCCCAAAATGGGAATCGCCCGAAAATAAATCCGAAATCAGTGGCATGTTTTCAGCGCCCAAACACAACCGTCAATAAGCCACAATTCACCACGATTCCACCACAACTTCACCACAAAAAAACCACCCGCAACCACCCGTTTTTGCCAAAACCCCCCTGCAAAAACACACAAATAGCTCACAAAAAAGAATATCTTCACCCGCCCTAGGCCTTCCGCACTTCAATGACCCCGAAAGATTTGGATCAAAAGCCAGAGGTTCAGGCCCGCGATTAGAACTGCGATGGAGTAGCTCAGATATTTCAGCCGAGCGGTATTGACGAACTCGCCCATCCGCTTGCGGTCGCTGGTAAAGGCTACCAATGGGAAGACCGCAAAACTAAGTTGCATGCTGAGAATCACTTGACTCAAGATGAGCAGGTCTGCCGTACCGCGAGCACCGTAGAGGATCACAACGATAACGGTAGGAATGATCGCGACGGACCGCGTGATCAGGCGGCGAAGCCACGGGGCAAGCCGTATGTTTAGAAACCCCTCCATTACAACCTGGCCCGCCAGAGTTCCTGTAATCGTGGAATTCTGGCCGGCGGCAAGAAGAGCGACCGCGAACATGGTGCTCGCTCCTGCGACGCCGAGCATAGGCGAGAGCAGTTTGTACGCATCCCCAATCTCAGCAACCTCAAAGTGGCCGTTCCTATGGAAGACCGCTGCCGCGACGATCAAAATAGCTGCGTTGACGAACAATGCAAGCATCAAAGCAGTAGCCGAGTCGATATTCGCGAACCGGATCGCTTCTCGTTTTCCGCTGGGCGTTCGTGGGTAATCTCTTGTCTGCACAATTGATGAATGCAGATAAAGATTATGCGGCATTACCGTCGCGCCGAGAATACCGATTGCGATATAAAGCATCTCCGGATCGGTAACGATCGCTTTGGACGGAACGAAGAGATTGTGGACGATTGGCAGCCACTCGGGATGCGAGAAAAAGATCTCCATTCCAAAGAGAGCGCTGATTGTGGCGATCAGGGTGATGACCAAAGCCTCAAGATAGCGAAACCCACGGTTCTGCAGGAGAAGGAGTAGAAGCACATCCGCTGCGGTGAGCAGAACGCCAAGGATGAGAGGCAGATGAAAGAGCAGTTGCAGCGCAATTGCCGATCCGATCACCTCAGCAAGATCGCACGCTGCAATCGCAATTTCGGCAAAAAGCCAAAGAGCGATCGCCGTCGGCCGGCTGTATGACTCGCGGCAAGCCTGCGCGAGATCCCGGCCAGTCGCAACCCCAAGCTTGAGCGCCAGGCTCTGCAGCAGTATCGCCATCAGGTTCGACACCATGATGACGAAGAGCAAGGTATAGCCGTAGCGCGATCCGCCGGCAAGATCGGTCGCCCAGTTTCCCGGATCCATATATCCAACAGAAATCAGAAATCCAGGCCCTAGAAAACCGAAAACTCTTCGCCAAAAACTTCGCGATTGGCTCAGCCGGACAGAGGAAAACATCTCCGGCAGAGATGGTCTTCGCTCGAGCTCAATTTCCGATAGAGATGGCATACGCGATCGAAAGCCTCAATACTTAGGCTTAGTATGCCATAAAACCTTAACCAAGGTTTATTTCTTCCTGGCTGCCGAGGTTTCTTTGCCTGTCTTGCGCCGCACCCAGACTCTGCTCGTTGATGCTTCCCCGAGTGTGACCTTGCCATCCGGAGTTCGAACCTGGACCGTATTGTCATAGTTCCGCTCAAGAACACGTATCGCCACCTTTGGGCCGATACCGATCTTATGGAGAAACTGCAGCAGCTTCGCATCTCGCTCGTAAATGCTCGCCACGAAATAGTCTTCTCCTTCGGTGGCTTCCGATAAAGGAACCAACCCCCGGCGCTTGATCTGCGCTGGTGTCTCCGGAAGCACACGATTTCCATGTGGGCAGTCGCCTTCTTCGCCGAGTTTTTCAATCAACTTGGCTTCAAAAGCGGGCGAGATTGCATGCTCTAGGCGCTCGGCCTCAGCGTGGATCTGGTGCCACTCCATGCCGAACATCTCCGACAACATGCGTTCAACCAGGTGATGCCTGAGAGCCGTGTGATGCGCGGCCTCACGCCCTTTCGTCGTGAGCTTGAGCGCTCCATGCCGGTTTGCATCGATGAACCCGTCCCCCCGCAGACGCTTTACAGCCTTTGTGACTGCAGGCGCAGAGACCTCCAGCCATTGAGCCAAAAGGGCAGGGATGACCGTATGGCCTTCGCTCTCGGCCTCGATAATTGCCTTGAGATAATCTTCTTTCGAAATGGTGATCTCTTGCGACATCTCTGCAAGTTAACCACGGTAAAGAAGATTTGTCGAAGAGAATGAGTAGACAGCCCCGCATCAGTTCTCCGAAGTGGAGCGAGTCCCGTTGAGGCTCGCAATAGATACATTTTTTACTTCGCTTGCTGCTCGGCAAGGTTGCCGATAAATGGGAGTTTGTATCGCTCGCCTTTGGTGGCCTTCATCAGCACAATGACCCAGACAATCAGGAATCCGATGCTAAGTAACGGCGCGATAATCCATCCGATGACTGGGATGATCCCAAGGACAAGGTTGACCGCAATCACCGCAATCCCGAGGAAAATGGATTGCCATGAATGGAAGCGGACAAACGAGCTCCGGTTATACGGCTCCATTATCAGAAAGAGAATTGCTGGAATAAAGGTGATGTAGGCGATAGCTCCCGCCGCGTTCTCCGATAGTCCCCCCTGTTGGGCCGGAATTGCGGCTGCAGCGGCGCCGGTCGAAGTGTTTGTACCGCAGTGCGGGCAGAAGGTCGAAGTACTACCTGTCTCGGTATTGCAGGATGGGCAAACCATAGCGTCACTCCTCATGGAAACTCAATTTTCGGGCGGCTTTTCGTGCCGGGTCTCTATCGGGAAATCGCGCTACTCATCGTTTAGGAAGAAAATAATTCGCAATATATTTTCCATGTCCGGGACCCGTCACTGCTTCGGCGCTGTTTCGGAAGGGGTCGCATCGGCCGGTGGCTGATAACGTATCATCTTAGGCTCGTCCCCACTAACCCGCAATGCCAGGGCGTGAATAGCCTTCTGCAGAGCCTTACCAAGAGGAGAATCCGGCACCTGCCCGTCGTCTCCCCAGCTTCCCAGCGAAGTATCGGCGTTGCCCGAGACCTTCGTCACATGCTCCTCGCCTGTGACCCGGATGCTATCCAGCTTTTTGCCGGTGACTGAACTATACAGATCCGCCTGCAACTCAACGGTTGCCTTTGCTGAATGACTGGATCCGCCGAGCGTCTGCCCGAAGACACTAGGCCCCTGCGCAGAGTGATCCGACTCCTGCGTCTCCGCAGAGAGTACCGTAGCTAGAACGACCACATCATTTTTGTGGTCACGTGCCAGGCTCACAGCTTGTTCGGAGTCGATATCGCTTCCTGAACCGTCCTCCGGTTTGATGAAGCGGACCTCGAGGTCCGATCCGTGCGCCAACTCGGACTGCAGCAGCCGGGCGATTGCCGTACCCTTATCCCCAAGATTGCCCGTGGCGTCGATAAACGGGAGCACACCAACCTTGTATTGATACTTCAGCGTTGCAAGGTTTGAACCAGCAGAGGTCTGTGCGACAACCACACCTGCGGATAACGCAAACAGAATCGCCAGTTCGCCGATCGTCTTTCGCATCACATTCTCCTCATTTTTCCGAGATACTGAGAGGCTCCGTAACCTTGTAGGCATTCCAGTAGTACTCATACTCGTGCCATACCTGCACACCATTCCGGTGCTCACCCTTTTTGTAATAGGTCGCGAACGGAGTCGCCGAGTCCACGTAGGTTGTCACCAACTCGTCATGTGGAGTGCACGGCGCAGCAGGCTTTGCGCCGGCCGCCGCCTTGTTCCCGCCAGCCGCAGATTTCACTGGACAAGTAACGGACTTCCGCTCCGACTGCTTCACCTTCCCTGACTTCGAAAGATCGGCGCCGTCGTTGTCGATAAACGGGCTCCAGGTAGGGAACTGCTGCTTCGTCGTCACCATGTTCACCGTGTACTGGACGGTGAGATTGGGATCCCCACCGTAGACGTCTCCGTCTTTGCGCAACACCAACTTGTTCCCATCAACGTAGCCCTTGATCTTGAACCTGCGCGACTCCGGCCCCTTCTCAAGGCCCTTGTAGTCGTACTGTACCTTCGTCACGCCAGGAGCGTTCATCAAAACATTCACCGCAGCATCAGAGTTCATCGTCTTTACGCTGTTCAACAGATCATTCCAACTAGACATTAGAGTCTCCGCGGTAGGAGTATTGAAGGAATTGCCCGCGGTCCGTGTCGAAGGAATACCAGCGCACTCGTCTTTGCCCGGCTGCTCCTGAATATCGAATACATTCAGAGTCTTGAGGGTCTTCTCCTTCAGCGCGTCAGCCGCCGCATCAACCGTCTCTCCAGCAACTGTCGTGTAGAGGTAGTTCGCATCGTGATTCCAGAAGTTGGGATCCTTTTCCTGCAGTTTCTTCCACGCATCCTTGGCAATATCTTTTGCCTGACCTGCAACGGCATTCCCAAGTTTCGTACTTGTGCTTAAGACCTCTCCCGGTTCCGTTAGTGGAGGCCCACCCAGCAGATCCTCACAGCTCAGCCCTCCCACAATGCTTACGGGAGCGCCTTTGCTGCATCGCTCGTACCAGACTGAAGCCGCAAGATCCCCGGTATCCTCTGCGTTATGCCCCATATTCCGCCACGGCGAAGCATTTGTCTGCTTCACGCCAAATTGCGAATCCGAATCGGCATTCTTAAACGCCTTCCACGAATCGATCTTGTCCTTCGCTTCCGACGCTTCGATCTGGCTCTTTGTTCCGAAGATGTCGTTGATGTCCGTCGCATACTGACGCATCTTGCTCAACGCGCTGTTGAAGTTTTTCAATACGTCGATCGCCATATTGATTTGCTCTGCCGCGCGATACACACCGCAGAGGTTTGGATCGAGGTCGTATGTCACCTCGCCGTTCCCCACCACTTGCCCTTTCGCATCCACCGTAAAATCGAACCGCGTCAGATGCCGCACCGTCAGCGTCATCACGCTATTCTTTTCGTTCGGATGTCCATTCCAATCGCCCGAACGAAAGCGAACTTCCCATGCCCATCCGATTCCAACCCAGTCGCCAACGTAAGGTGCAACGGGACTGGTCTGCCATTGACCTGTTGAAGGAGCCGATTTATTTGGTGAAGGGTTCGTTCCATTCTTTCCGGGCCCATCCCCGTGATCAGGATCGTTTCCGCCGCTGCGATCGGACCCTCCCGGATCATCGTTGCTGTTGCTTCCGCTTTGTCCCTCGCCGCCCGATGTGTCTCCGCCGCCCTGACCGGGATGATTGCCTTGGCCACTCGAGCCCGACCCATGACCGGAGCCGGAGCTCCCGCTGTTTGTACCCGAGCCCGTTTTTCCAGTCCCGCCGCTTCCGCCAGACCCACTGCCCGGGGGATCAGGAGGCGGAGGGTTAACCTGCGACCCGGAACCGCCGCCTGTTGGAACGCAACTCCACAACGACGAACCAGCAGCATCGGAAAAAAGCTGAAAGGGCATCCGCAATGTGCTGACCTGCAAACTCCACGCTCCATGCCCCGATTTACCGACACCTGGCAAGGAGATCGTCATCACGTTGCCCGATACCGAATAGGTTCCGGTGTCCTGCACCTGAACCGAGCCCGAACCCGAGAAGGAGACGGTGCCCCGCCCATCGAACGTAAGTGAGATAGACGTGCCCGAATCGGCTGTTGATCCGCCGGAATCTGAAACAAACCGGCAAGGCGTCGTTGGCACGCTCTGCGCACCCAGAGCACGGGTGAATAGAAGCGCAACGGCAGTCATGCCAATTCGTATCAGGCCAGGTGTTAAGAGCGCGCGATCCATTAAATTCCTATTGGTCGGTACCCGCCATCTGCTTGAGGATTACCGTCAAGTGATCATGGTTGCGCTTGACGTAGTCGAGGTTCGCTGGTGAAACACCCTGAACCGTACCTACCTTCTGCCCTTCACGTTCCATGTCCACAGCGGCCATGGCAGTCACAAGAACCAGCATCGTTTCAAAATACTGCCGCGCGGTTATGCCCTTACTAATCAGGATTGCCTGAAACTGAGGCTTCGACGACATGTGCGCAGCCATATCGCTGATCGTGATGTCGGATGCCTTCTTCTTCTCATCGTCCTTGTCATCAGGATCCTTAGCGTCGGGGTGGGCCTTGCCCCAATCGACAAACGCCATGGTCGCGCTCCGGTACCGCTCCACAAGGTCGTCGGTTAGCCGGAATGCCTGCAGTTCACGGGAATCGGCATCGTTGTAGACCTGCATCTGCGAGACACCCGCAGGCACTCTACCCAACATCAGAACCGCCAAAGCCAGCGCGGGAATGAAATATCGTTTCATCTTGAGCTCCTTTTCGGTCTACTGCTCGGTACCTACCAGCTGAACCGCATCGATTTCGTTGTAGCCAGAGATCACATTTGTTGCGAGCGTGATGCGGACGTGATTGCTCTTATAGGCGGTCTTGGGGAAATTCAGGACAAAGTAGTTGAGACCTGTTGTGGGGTCCGTCCCAGTCCACAGCGTGTGAGCCTGACCCTGATCGTCATATAGATCGACCTTGGCGATCGCACCCGCTCCCGCACTCTCACGCATTCGGAGCGCCGTTACAAACACTGGCCTGGAATATGTCAAATCCAGCCACTCCAACCCTGCGTCTGGATTCTTCGCAGTCCAGGCGTTGCCGTTGTCACCCTCCGTCTCTACATTTGGCGCACCAGTGGCCTGAAACGGTGAATAGTCATCATGCCCGGAAGCATCGTTGTAGGAGGACGATGACGATGCTGTGACTGCCCATTGTCCATTGGGTTCCTTGGCGATGGCGTCCTGTTTCATCGCCCAATCTGCTCCTTTTAGGCCCGAGGTTGTTTCTACCGTCAGCCCTGTGGTCGAGACAGGAGCGGAGTTCGGGAGTGCCATAGGAACTGACGCTGCGGCGTTAGGCGCGGGGCTCGCCACAGCCTGCGTCGTTACCGCAGCTTTTTTGCAGCCAACTGCCGTCAACAGCACTGGCAGCACAATCAGCGTGAATCTTTTGCAAGGTATTCTCACGGGTTCACTCTCTCCATGGCAGGCCGATGCCAAAAAACCTGCCTTTGTATCGCGTCTTCGAACACGTATTCGCCCACCGGAGAATCCCGGAATAAAGATTTCAAACAAAAATAGGCCACGTGTCTCCGCCCCCACTAACCGTGGTTCCTGAGAAGGTAAACTGTTGTCTTATTGCTATGAGCCACTGGGATTTTTGTCCCCTGAGAGAGCGATCCTCTGAACGGAGAAATTGCAACGCATGAAGACTCGCAGTCGCCTGAAAAACTTAGTTCTCACCCTTGCCTTTGGGCTTTCCTCGGCAGTATTCCTTCATGCAGCCGACAAATCGGAGATTGAGCGCTGGAAACGGGAAGCAACCAACGTCACCATCACTCGAGACGACTGGGGTATCGCCCATATTCACGGCAAAACCGATGCGGACTCCGTCTTCGGCATGGAATACGCTCAGGCTGAAGACGACTTCAACCGCGTCGAAACCAACTACATCAACGCCATGGGCCGCCTGGCAGAGACCGAGGGTGAATCCAGGATCTACCTCGACCTCCGAATGAAGCTCTTCGTCGATCCGGCAGTCCTGAAAACCCAATACGATGCCAGCCCGGCATGGCTAAAGTCCTTGATGGACTCCTTCGCAGATGGTCTCAACTTCTACCTCTACAAGCACCCCGAGGTGAAACCCCGGGTCATCGATCACTTTGAACCGTGGATGGCACTCTCCTTTACCGAAGGCAGCATCGGCGGCGATATCGAGCGTGTCAACATCGACCAGCTCAAAGCCTTCTATAGCAAAACCCCTACCGTCCAGGCCCGCAATCGCACTGCTCCCGAAGTTCAGCTCGCATACATCCACGATGCAGACCCTCCCGAGCCAACCGGCTCCAACGGGATGGCTATCGCTCCCTCAAACACGGCCAACCATCACGCTCTGCTGCTCATCAACCCTCATACCTCTTTCTTCTTCCGCTCCGAGCTCCAGATGGCCAGCGACCAGGGTCTCAACGCCTACGGTGCTGTGACCTGGGGCCAGTTCTTCGTCTATCAGGGCTTCAACGACCACGTCGGATGGATGCACACCTCAAGCGGCGTCGACGCCGTTGACGAGTATCTCGAGACGGTGACGAAAAAGGGCGACAGCTTCTCCTATAAATACGGAACCGAAGAGCGACCCCTCACCGTCAAACCAATCACAGTTCCTTACGCCACAGATCACGGCATGGCCGAAAAGAAATTCACCGTCTACTTCACACATCACGGCCCCATCATCCGCGAGCAAAACGGCAAGTGGGTCAGCATTAGCCTTATGCAAAAGCCCGTCGAGGCTCTCAACCAGTCCTATATCCGCACGAAGGCTAAAGACTACAAATCCTTCCGCGAAACCCTGGAACTGAAGGCGAACTCCTCAAATAACACCATCTTCGCCGACGACCAAGGGGATATCGCATACTTCCACGGCAATTTCATCCCGCGTCGCGACACCAGCTTCGACTTCACCCGCCCCGTCGATGGCAGCAATCCCGCAACCGATTGGAAAGGGCTCCTTACTGTCGACGAACTCCCACAATTGCTAAACCCCAAAAGCGGTTGGCTCTATAACAGCAACAACTGGCCGTGGTCCGGTGCCGGCGAGAGCAGTTTGCGCAAGCAGGACTATCCGGCCTATGTGGAATCCGGCTCAGAGTCTGCCCGTGGCCTCCACGCTATCCGCGTCCTGCAAAACAAAAAAGACTTCACCCTCGATTCGTTGATTGCAGCCGCCTACGACAGCTATCTTCCCTGGTTCGAAAAGCCAATCCCTGCATTGCTCAAGGCATGGGACGATGCTCCAGTCTCCGAGCCTCTGAAAACGAAACTCGCCGGTCAAATCGCCCTCCTCCGCACATGGGACTATCGCTGGGGCGTAACCTCCGTCCCCACGTCCCTCGCCGTCTTCTGGGGCGAAGACATCCGCCGTCATACCGCGGAAGACGCACGCAAAGCCGGTATCTCAGTCGAAGAATTCGTCGGCACCAAAGCATCAGCCCAGATCCTGCTGCAATCCCTGGCCGCAGCCTCTGACCGTCTCACTGCCGACTTCGGAGCATGGAAAACGCCTTGGGGGGACATCAATCGCTTCCAGCGCCTCACCGGAAACATCGTCCAACCCTTCAACGACGCTGCCCCAAGCATTCCTGTTGGTTTCACCTCATCGCTCTGGGGCTCGCTTGCCTCGTTCGGAGCGCGCCCATATCCGGGAACGAAGAAGTGGTACGGCACCAGCGGAAACAGTTTCGTCGCCGTCGTCGAATTCGGTGACAAAGTCCGCGCAAAGGCCGTCACGGCCGGCGGAGAAAGTGGCAACCCGTCATCCCCATACTTTAACGATCAGGCCAAACGATACAGCACTGGCGATCTTCGCGAAGTCTACTTCTATCCCTCCGATCTCAACGGTCACATCAAGCGCGAGTATCACCCAGGAAGCTAACTTCTATTAATGAGCAACGGCCAACCCTCAACACGATCCCTCAACCTCCAGGGCATCGGCAGCCGCAAGCTTCAAATCGTATCTACTCTGCTGGCGACTCTTCTCGCCTGCATCGTTCTCCTCACTCTGCTCGGCCACAAGCCGCTGACTAACTGGGACGAGGGTATCTATGCCGAAATCTCGCGCGAGATGCTCTCCTCCAACCCACTCATCCCCCACTGGAACTATCGGCCCTGGTTCGAAAAACCCCCCCTCATGCCATGGATTACCGCGATCTTCTTCCGGTTCTTCGGCATTAATGAGTTCTGGGCACGCGCGGGTTCAGCCCTCTCGGGAGTGGCTATCGTTGCTCTCCTTCATTCGTGGCTCATCAGCAGGCGTGACGCGCTCGCCGCATGGCTCAGTACTTTGAGCCTCGTCAGCACATTCGGCTTTCTTCACGTATGCCGCGTCGGAGAGATGGACGTCTTGCTCTCACTCGGCTGTTGTCTTGCGCTCTGCGGCCTCACAGCAATTCAGGACGGCAGACTCAACGGATGGTACCTGTTCTGGGCCGGTTTAGCGGTCTCCCTCATGACCAAAGGCGCAGCCTGTATCGTACTTGTCCTCACCGCAGCCCTCTTCGCCGCGTTAGAGCGTTGGAATGCAAAACGTCTGGGCAAGAACTTCTGGCTGGGCCTCTCGCTCTTCCTGCTCGCCGTCCTACCTTGGCACATCTACATGGCCGATCACTTTGGTGACAGCTTTCTTTCGGAATACCTCGGCTTCCATGTTGTTGCACGCGCGACCCATCAGATTGAAGACCACATCACGCATTGGTGGTACTACTTCTGGGTTCTCCTCATCTCGGCAGCACCGTTCGTTCTCCTCTACCCTTTCGCAATCGTCGACTCCTTCCGCCGCAAACAACTCCGCGCGTGGTCGATCTTCGCCTTGGTCGTCGTCGGTTTCTTCACTCTGATCCAGACTCGTCTTCCGCACTACATAGCCCCCGCATATCCTGCGTTTGCCGTCGTTACCTCTGTCTATCTCGCTGATCGGCTAAGAGCGCTCGAGCAAAGGCACAAGCAGTCACCCGCATCGTTCTGGATCAAAGCCACCCTCCTGATCACAACGGCCTGTCTCGTCAGCGCCCTGCTCACCGGCGTCCCGCGACGAAAACTTCATCAAGCCAAGGTCGGCCCGGACATCGTCTCCGCCGAGAAGGAGTCCATTCAACTCCTGCGCGAGGTTTTCCGCCAGCCGCAACCGGTTCAGGGTTCGCTCCTTGTCTGGTGGGAGGGGAACGCCCGCTCGATCGCAACCAGCGTCTTCTACTCCAGGCGACCCGTGCAACAGATCCAGCTTCAGCCGCTGCCTTCCCAAACCGCGACCGACAAATATCTCTTTCAACCGGTCCCTCTTGAGGATGCCCTCGCCTCCGGCCCGCATATGATCCTGCTCGATCGTTATCTCGTTCCGCAGATTCCATCCGAATTTTCTTATCACCCGATTCTCTCCGGACGATCCATGGAGGTCGGTGTCATTGCGCGCCGCTGAATCTCTCATGAGTCTTTCTCGCCGTAGGTTCCGTCTAGGACAATAATTTCGTGATAGAAAGAGTGTCCGAAGACAGCCGTCGCTTCGAATTTCTCAAGTGGCCAAACTCAATGGAGCTGGCTCAGGTACCTGCCTCAAACAACCCATTTTTTTGAATATGTGAACAATTGACAATTGTCCGTCGTGTAGAATCCACGAGACCTATAAAGCATGATTAAGCTAGCGAAAATCCCAAACCTCACAGAGCTTACCTATCGGAGCATTAAGCAGAATCTTCTCGATGGGACCTTCGACGAGCTTTCTCGGCTTACTGAGGAATCCCTTGCGACTCAACTCGGCATCAGCAAATCGCCCGTGCGCGAAGCGTTGAACCGGCTCGAAGCAGAGGGTCTTGTCTCCATCGAACCACGCCGCGGCGCTTACGTCCGCCAGTTCTCTTCCAAGGAGATACGCGACCTGTACGAACTTCGCGAGATCCTCGAGGTTCATGCCATCGATGCCGCCAACATCACCCCAAAGCTCCTGACCGATCTCGCCTCCAGCATCAACCGCACAAAGAAGTTCCTTAAGGAAGGCAATAAGCTCGAGCACATCGAGGAGGACATGCGTTTTCACGCCATGATTGCTGCCGCAACCGGCAACGAAGAGCTTTGCCGGACTCTCGAAAATGTTCAGCAAAAAGCACTCCTCTGCCGCTCCAAATCCTACGAACTCTCGGCGACAACCGCGCCCGTCGCACACATGAAGATCTATCAGGCTCTCAAGAAAGACTCGAAAAAAGAGGCACGTCTCGCCATGCGGGAGCACATCGTCTTCGTGCGTGAAAGGCTTCTGGCTTCCTTCAAGGCTTCAAACTAGCCCGGCCGCGACGCCGATTATCTCGTACAGGCGGCCTTTCTCACGCTAAAAAAAACTGATCATTTGCATCGTGATACACGCTGCCGCCAAATTTTCCGTGGCACCCGTTCGCCTTTAAGTCCCTGATTCTTCAATCCGGGACCTAGCAACCAGATATCCATAGCACTGACCAGCCGGCAGGTCCTGTTCGGAACACGAAAAGCAAATTAATTTCCCACTTGCATCTCAGTACAGTTGTCTATACTATTTGGCACACCAAGAAAGCTGACTTTTTTTGAAGTTCTGAGCGCGGGGCCCCCAGAAAACGCTTCGGAGGGCCAGCATTGAGTGGTTCAAGATGCCGCAGACCTGGAGCTAGAGAGCAACTCCTCTTCAGGCAACGACAGTACACCGCGAACGAAGTCATCCCCTGAGAAACGGACGCTCGCAAATCAGCAGGTTTGCAAAAAATTGGATAGGAGGCTACCAATGAAAGCACGCATCGCTCTTAGTAGTTTGTTCTTGTTGCTCGTATGCTCCGTCGCCCTCGGGCAGGACATCAGCGCGAAGATCACCGGCACCGTGACCGACGCCTCCGGAGCCGTCATCTCTGGAGCAAACGTAACCGCGACCGAATCCTCCCGAGGCACCGTCTATCCAACGCAGACAAACTCTGCCGGCGTCTACTATCTTTCGCCGCTTCCTATCGGCGATTACGTCCTGAAGATCACGGCCTCTGGCTTCTCTTCGGTGGAACACCCGGCGATCACTCTGGCAATGAACCAGACAGCACGCGTCGACGTTGCGATGACCGTCGGCCAGGCATCGCAGACCGTCGAGGTCTCGAGCAGGGCGCCACTGTTGCAGACCGATGAAACCTTTCTCGGTACGGTTCTCGATGCCCGCGCCAACACGACGCTCCCGCTAGCAACCCGGAACTACAACCAGCTAACTCTGCTCTCGCCGGGCGCCGTAAGCCTCAATCCGGGCGCGTTCACTGGCCCGCAGGCCAGTTTTCAGGTAGGCCGTCCCTACATCAACGGCAACCGCGAGCAGACCAACAACTACATCCTCGACGGGATGGACAACAACCAGATCGACAACAACGATGTCGCTTTCGCCCCTAGCGTCGACGCCATTCAGGAGTTCAACCTCATCTCGCAAAATGCCCCAGCCTCCTATGGCAATTATCTTGGCGGCATCATCAGCGTTACGCTGAAATCCGGAACGAATCAGTTCCACGGCGATGTCTTCGAGTTCATCCGCAACGACGCCCTCAACGCCAACAGGTGGCAAAACGGCCTTACCAAGGGACAGCCATATATTCCTGGCGTTAATAATCCCGACGGAACAGGACTCAAGCCGATCCTTCGTTGGAACGAATTTGGCGGCTCCGTCGGCGGACCCATCATCAAAGACAAACTCTTCTTCTTCGCCGATTATCAAGGCTCGCGTTACGACCAGCCGGCAACTTCAACGCCGTATACCGTTTTTACCACCGCCGAACGCCAGGGCAACTTTGGCGGCATTTGTACGGCCGGATTCAACTCGCTGGGAATCTGCAACAATCTCGCGCAGCAACTCTATAATCCGTTTTCGGGATCTACGCCGACGGGGCGCAAGCCGTTCCTCAACAACATCATCAACATCCCTTTCAGCTCAGCGGCTTCCAAGATTCTCAATTCTTCCTATTATCCCGGCCCAATCAATAACCTCACGACCGGCAATCAGGTCAACGTTACCCACTCCTACACCAACAGCGATCAGGGAGACCTCAAGATCGACTGGGTCGCAAGCCAGAAGGATCACATCTACGCCCGCTACTCCCAGCAGCACCTCACCAATCCAACTACCAACAGCCAACTGCTCACCGGTAACTCAGACAACGAATTCCCGCTCTACAACGGAGTGCTCGACTACGCCCACACCTTCAACCCCACAGTGGTGAACTCCTTGCGTTTCGGAGGCAGCTATTTCCCTGTAACCGAGGGCTACACCAACCCAACCGGACAGAACCTTCCCACGTTGTTTGGCATCGCTGGAACCGCTGCGAACCAGACCTTCCTGCCCCTGATGAGTTTCTCAGGTGCCAGCTATGGCCCGATGTTCGGCAACAACAATCTCGTCTCTCAGTTCCATGACACCGTCATCCAGATCGAAGACAACGTAACCATTGTTCATGGGAAGCACACCATCGCAACCGGTTTCGAGTTCTACAACTACCGTACCAACGTTCTCTACGTCGGCAACTCGGGGCTTGCAGGTCAGTTCATCTACAACGGCTCCTTCACGAGCAACCCGTCAATAGGTTCGGCAGGAACCTCCACCATTCCAAGCACCATCCCTACCGGTTGGGCAGAAGCCGACTTCCTCCTGGGCCTCCCTGAAAACGTCGGCCTCGGCTCCGGCGGCGGCCGTAGCCTGCGCAACAGCCTCTACTCAGCCTATGCTCAGGACAACTGGCACCTTCGTTCCAACATCACCCTCAATATCGGTCTCCGGTACGAAGTCGTCACTCCACGCGCGGAGGCCCACAACCAGGCAACCAACTACAACCTTCAAACAGGTGCCGTCGAGATCTCCGGCATGAACGGAAACTCGAAAGCGCTCTACAACCAGTACAACGGCCCAACCAACTTCCAGCCGCGCATAGGGTTCTCCTGGCAGCCGGAAATTGACAAGGCCATGGTCGTTCGCGGCGCCTACGGCATCTCGAACTTCACCGAGAGCACCGGCACCGGCAATCTCCTCATCCAGAATCCTCCCTTCGCCATTCCGCTCAACGTAACCTACGCGGGCGGCACGCAAGCCCTCCCCACCACCACACTCGATCAGGGATTCTCCAGCTTCCCTGCATCGGGTTGCACGATCGCAACCGCCATCGCACAGTCGCCTCTCTGCTTCTCAGGAACCGGCATCCACGCCTTCACCCCTAATGACATTCGTCCTGCGGTCTCGCAGCAATACAGCTTCACCATCCAGCATCAGCTTGGCAACTCCTCTACCTTCCAGGTCAGCTACGTCGGTCAGACGACAGACCACCTGATGACCATTGCTCTCATCAACCAGAAGGTTCTTCAGTCGAACGGCACCATCACTCCCAGTCCCTTCCTGAACCCCACACTCCAGTCGTTGATCGGTCAGGCTCGCCTCACCGCATCCAGCGGCTACTCCAACTACAACTCGCTGCAGACTAACTTCCAGCAGCGTCTCAGCCACGGTCTCGAGTTCCAGGCCAACTACACCTGGTCCAAGTGCATGGGCAACTCCTCCGGCTTCTACGCCCAGTACGGAGACACTAACGCCAATCTCACGCAGGCTGGCAACAATCACTTCTTCTTCCAGAACACCTACAACCCCAGCGCCGACTATGGCCGATGTGATCAGAACGTTACGAACTCCTTCAACGGATTCGTAACCTACGATCTTCCCTTCGGGCGTGGCCGTCAGTTCGGATCTAACATGAACCGAGCGGAAGATCTCATCGTCGGCGGCTGGCAGGTCAACTCCATCCTGCAGTTTCACGATGGTTTCCCCATTACCGCACAGGCCAACGACAACTCCGGAACCACCTCCGGTTTTCCCCGCGCTAACTGCAACGGCTCGCCGGTCGAAACTCCCAAGCATCCCTCGAGCATTCCAGGCAGCCCCGGCTACGTCTGGTTCAGCTCAAGCTCCGTATCGCAACCCACCTCGGGATTCGGCAACTGCCAGGTCGGCAGCTTTACCGGCCCGGGGCTCCAGGCAATCGACTTCAGCGTCTTCAAGAGCTTCGCCATCGTCGAGCATCAGAGCCTGCAGTTCCGCGCTGAAGCCATCAACGTTCTCAACCACCCCATCCTCGTAGCGCCGAACTCCTCCATCGGCAACACCTTCGGCCTCGTCAACAACGCACAAGGAGAGCGTCAGCTTCAATTCGCACTGAAGTACCTCTTCTAACCAATACATCTTCTGTGGGGCAAGGGAGCATCGATTCAGACCGCACACTCCCTTGCCTTTCTTTTTTGGCTACCTCTATCTCAAGTCGCAATCCGAGGGCGCCCAATCGGTAAGCGATAATAGCTCTGTGCCTGACCTCACGCCGTCTCCGTCCGACGAGTACAAGCAGCGCCAGCAAGCCCGCCAGGCCAGAGTCGCCCACTTCGAAAAACTTCATCGCCGCTTCGGAAACCTCCGACTCCTCATCGTCGTCGCAACGGCAATCGCCGCCTGGTTCTCTCTTCACCGCGACGCCTTCTCACCGTGGTGGCTCCTCGCAGCTCTCGTATTTTTCCTCGCAATTGCAATTCTCCACGCAAGAGTTCTGCGCGACCGCACTTGCGCCGAGCGAGCCGTGCTCTTCTACCAGAACGGTCTCGCCCGAATTGAAGATCGCTGGATAGGAACCGGCCAGACAGGCGAACGCATCGACGTTCACTCCAGCCTCTACGCCACCGACCTCGATCTCTTCGGCCGCGGCAGTCTCTTCGAACTCCTCTCGCTCGCTCGCACCCGCATGGGAGAAGACACTCTCGCCAACTGGCTCCTCGCCCCATCGCCCGTAGCCCAACTTACCCAGCGCCACGCCGCCATCGCCGAACTCCGCACTCATCTCGACCTCAGAGAAGAGATCGCTATCCTCGGCGAAGACCTCAAAGTCGGCATTCATCCCGAAGCGCTTACGCAATGGGCCGAAGCCCCCAGACAACTCGCGCATCCCTGGCTGCGCTGGGTCTCTCTTGTTCTCGCGCTCTTAGCCATCGCAGCGGCCATCGTCTGGGCAGAGCTTGGAACGAAAGCCCCCTTCTTCGCCATCATCATCATCGAGACCATCATCACATCATTCCTGCGCAAGCAAACCGCATCGATCCTTCACTCTACCGACCACGCCCTCGAAGATCTGCAGCTTCTCTCATCTCTGCTCGCTCGCATCGAGCGAGAACACTTTGAATCGCCCCGCCTCCAGGCTCTCGAAGCCGAACTATCCTCGCACCACCTCAACGCCTCCCGCGCCATAGCCCGCCTGCGCACCATCGTCGAATACATCCGTTCGCTCGACAACCCCATCATGCGAGCCTTGAACATCCCGCTCCTCTATGCCGTCCAGGTTGCCTACTCAGCAGAGGCCTGGCGCGTCGCCCACGGAGGCGCTGTCCGTTCGTGGCTCCGCGCAACTGGCGAACTCGAAGCCCTTCTCTCCCTTTCCGCCTACAGCTACGAGCATCCCTCCGATCCTTTCCCGCAATTTGTCGAAGGGCCGCCCTCCTTCATCGCAACCCAAATCGGCCACCCACTCCTCCCCGCCATCCAATGCGTCCGCAACGACGTCGATCTCTCTGGCGATACCCGCGTCCTGCTCGTCAGCGGCTCCAACATGTCTGGCAAAAGCACCCTCCTCCGTGCTGTCGGCATCAACACCGTGCTTGCCATGGCCGGCGCTCCCGTGCGAGCCCAACAATTGCAACTCATTCCGTTACAAATAGGAGCAAGCATCCTCATCAACGATTCCCTCCAGGAGGGCAGCTCACGTTTCTACGCCGAAATTACCCGCCTCCGACAAATCTGCGACCTGGCAGAAAGAAACCCTCCTGTTCTCTTCCTCCTCGACGAGCTCCTTCAGGGCACCAACTCCAGAGACCGCCTCATCGGAGCCGAAGGCGTAGTCCGCGCCCTCCTCGCAAGCGGAGCCATCGGCCTCATCAGCACGCATGACCTCGCACTCACCAACATCGGAGAGCAGCAGGACCATCGCCTCCACAACGTTCATCTCCAGGACACAATCGCCAACGGCAAAATGAAGTTCGACTTCAAACTTCAGGACGGTGTCGTCACGAAAAGCAACGGTATAGAACTGATGCGTCTCATTGGCCTGAAAGTCTGATCTCTCAAAACCCCGTAGTCAGGCGCGTTGACTTACTGAATGATCATTCAGTATCCTTCTCCCGTCACAGAAACCTCTGGATACAGCACATGAAAGAACCGCTGTTAGCAGAGAACATTTAGCTAAGAAAATCTCAAACCCGGTCACGCCCGGCTACAGTCAAAATAGAATCATCCAGGATGGAGCAGGGAAGAGAATGCGGATTTTGACCTACATTCGCCAGGTGCTTGATGCGGAAGAGAGCGTCCACGTCGCCAACAACACCGTCGCGCTCGAAAACAGCAAGCTCGTCATGGACACCATGGACGAGTACGGTGTTGAAGAGGCTCTCCGACTCCGAGAAGCTGGCGCCGAAGCCGAAATCATAGCCGTCGCCGTAGGCCCCGCCCGCGTTCAGGAGGCGCTCCGCACCGCTCTGGCTATGGGTGTCGACCGCGCCATTCACGTCGAAACCGACACTCGTCTCGACGCTATCGCCCTCAGCAAAGTCCTCGCGCAACTCGCGCAGCAAGAAGAAGCGACCCTCATCTTCTCCGGCGGCCAACAGGCCGACTGGGACAGCCATGCCCTCGCCGCGGCCACAGCCGAGCGTCTCAACTGGCCGCAAGCCACCTGGACCAGTGCCCTCGAGCTCAAAGGCATCACTCTCACCGGCAAACACGATGTCGACGAGGGCAGCGAAACCTTCACCCTCGAGCTCCCCGCCGTCGTCACCACTCAGCAGGGCCTCAACGAGCCCCGCTATCCCACTCTCCCCAACATCATGAAGTCGAAGAAAAAAGAACTCCGCAAAGAATCTCTCGATCGATTCAACGTCGCCCCAAAGCTCAACTTCGTCAGGGCTGAGATTCAAGTCAAAAATCGCCTGAACAAGATCCTCGATGGCAAGGACGCACCTGCCGCCGCCGCGCAACTTGTCGACTTCCTCCGCAACGAAGCAAAGGCAATCGCATGATTCTCGTCGTCGTCGAGTACGCCAACGGCAAAGTCAGCAAAAGCACCTGGGAGATGGTCACCGCAGCCCGGGAACTCGCCCAGCAACAAGGCGACGATGCCTCCATCACAGCTCTAGTTCTCGGCAGCAACATCGCACCCATCGCCGCCGAAATCGCCCGCGCCGTCGATCAAGTTCTCGTAGCCGACCTCCTCGCCCTTGCACAATGCGAGCCGGAGCTGTGGTCCGCCGCCGTCGCGCAGATCGCCACCGAAGGCGAAGCCTCCGTCATCCTCATCGGTGGCAGCCGCAGCGGTCGCGAGTACAGTCCGCGCGTAGCCGTCAAAGTCGACGCCCCACTCCTCGAAGACGTCATCAGCCTCAAAGCCACCGGCGGCACACTCGCCGCCCAGCGTTACACCTTCCTCGCGCGCGTCACCGAAACTATCGAGGCTTCCGGCCCCGTCGCGGTCGTCACCATCAAGCCCGGCGCCTTCTCTCCCGCAACGCTACGCGCAGAAGCAGCCGAGCAGTTCGACGTCGACCTCAACCTCCCCACTCCACGCCTTAAAGTCACCGGCAAAACGGCCGAGCGCAGCTCCCGCGTCTCTCTCGCCGAGGCCGAAATCGTCGTCTCCGGTGGCCGCGGCGTAGGCAGCGCAGAAGGCTTCACCCAATACGTCGAAGCTCTTGCCGACCAACTCGGCGCAGCCGTCGGCGCAACCCGGGCAATCGTCGACGCTGGCTGGCGCCCCTACTCCGAACAGGTCGGTCAAACCGGCAAGACAGTCCAGCCCAAGCTCTACATCGCCATCGGAATCTCCGGAGCCGTCCAGCATCTCTCTGGCATGAACAAGAGCAAAACAATCGTCGCCATCAATCGCGACGCCGATGCCCCCATCTTCAAGATCGCCGACTACGGCATCGTAGGCGACGTTCCTCAGGTGATCCCCGCCATCCTCGCCGAACTCAAAAAATAATCGCAGACGACAAGTAAGATGGAAGACCCGAAGAATTAATGTGACGGTGCCGGCTCAATGCTTCCACTTACTCAAAAGATCGCCTTCTTTCTCTTCGCGCTAATCACTCTCGCGCTCGCATTCGAAGGCTTTTATCGCCTCTATCTCCGCATCCACCGCGGCACGCTGGATCCCGAACCCCGCTTCAACCACCTCCCTCGCCGTCTCGCCTACGCCCTCACCACAACCCTTCTGCAAACCCGCACCTTCAAAAGGCGCCCAACCATCGGCATCTTCCACTCCCTCATCTTCTACGGCTTCGTATTCTACGGCCTCGTCAACTTAGTCGATGCCATCGAAGGCTACTTCCCGTTTTCCATCTCTTCTTCCAACCCAATCGGCGCAACCTACAACCTGTTAGCCGACATCTTCAGCTTCCTCGTGCTCATCGGAGTCATCGCGCTCATCATCCGCCGCTTCGTCCTTCCTAGCCGCCGCGACTTCCGTTTCAACTCTCGCACCCTCCTCCACAAAGACCTCCAGCACGCCAAAATCACCCGTGACTCTCTCATCGTCTCCGGCTTCATCCTCTTCCACGTAGGCAGCCGAGCCATTGGCGCCGGCGCAAAGCTGGCCGCAAATGGCCCCGACCCACTCCAGCCCTTCGCCACCCTTCTCTCGCATCTCTTCACCCCCGCCAATGGCGAAGCCTTCCGCATCTTCGGCTACTGGGGAGCGCTCGCCTCCGTCCTCGCCTTCCTCGCCTACTTCCCCTACACCAAACACATTCACATCTTCATGGCTCCGGCAAAATACTTCGTCGCCCGCGCGCCCAACTCCGGCACTCTCCCGCCAGTAGCGCTCAACTTAGAAGCCGAAACAGAATCCGAACTAAAAATCGGCGCCAACAAATTAGAAGACCTCTCCTGGCCGCGTCTCCTCGACGCCTACGCCTGCATCCAGTGCAACCGCTGTCAGGACGTCTGCCCCGCCACCGCCACCGGCAAGTCCCTCTCTCCCGCCGCACTCGAGATCAACAAGCGCATGGAACTCAACGATCTCGCCGCCCAGCAAAACCCCTTCGCTTTTGGCTCAGCTCCATTCGAAAAGGGAACCCCAAGTCCGAACCCGCTCCTAAAATTCGCCCTCACTTCCGAAGCCGCCTGGGCCTGCACCACCTGCGGAGCCTGCATCGAAGTCTGTCCCACTCAAAACGAGCAGATGCTCGACATCATCGACATCCGCCGCAACCAGGTCATGATCGAAGGCGAGTTCCCCAGCCAGCTTCAATCCGCCTTCCGAGGCATGGAGCGCGCCCAGAACCCATGGGGCATCAACCACGAGCAGCGTCTCGCCTGGGCCGACGGCCTCGCCGTCAAAACCACCGACGAAAACCCCACTCCCGACGTCCTCTATTGGGTAGGCTGCGCCGCCAGCTACGATCCCGTCGCGCAAAAAACCGCCCGAGCCTTCGTCGAGCTCCTCCACCACGCCGAAGTCAACTTCGCCGTCCTCGGCAAGCGCGAGTGCTGCACCGGAGACTCCGCCCGCCGCGCCGGCAACGAATACCTCTACCGCCAACTGGCAGACAAAAACGTCGAAACCCTCAATACCGTCCGCCCCAAACTCATCGTAGCCAGCTGCCCGCACTGCATGAACTCCCTCGGCCACGAATACAAACAAATCGGTGGCGACTACAAAGTCCTCCACCACACCGAGTACCTCGAAACCCTCGTCGCCAACAAAAAACTCACCCCCGCGCCAAGCGAAGCTACCATCACCTACCACGACCCCTGCTACCTCGGCCGCCACAACGACGTCTACGACGCCCCGCGCAACCTCCTCCACGTCCTCTCGAACAACACACCCGAGCTCCCCCGCAACCGCGAAAACTCCTTCTGCTGCGGAGCCGGCGGCGCCCAGTTCTGGAAAGAAGAAGAACCCGGCGACGAGCGCATCTCCGACAACCGCTTCCGCGAAGCCCAGCAAACCCTCGCGACGGCAGCAAGAGGAGAAGCAACAGAAAAAATTCTCGCCGTAGGCTGCCCCTTCTGCAAGAGCATGCTAGGCAGCACCCCCAGTAAGGCCGCACGCGAAGACATCGCCATCAAAGACGTAGCCGAACTTCTCCTAGAAGGCGTTCGCCGCGCCAAAGGTCTCACCACCCCAACCATCGACACCAAACCCGGCCACGAAATCCGACCCACTACCCAAAACCTCGTCATCCTTAGCGAAGCCCCTGAGCCAGCCGCAGGCGAGTCGAAAGGGGCGCAGTCGAAGGACCCCGAGGGCGCCATCCCAGCCCCAGTCGCTCAGAACCTCTCAGCCACAACCGCCAACCCACCGCCTCCCGCACCGGAGCGCAAAAAATGGCAGCCAAAACCCGCCACTCCTGCCACCGAAAAAAATCCCATCCCATCCGCAGCTCAGGAGATCACGCCTCCCGAACTACTAAAGCCCACCGAAACGCAGCCACCACCAGCCGCAACTCCTGAACGCAAAAAGTGGCAACCCAAAACCACCGCCACAACTGAGCCAACCCAACCCGAAACCCCCACGGCCGTTTCGGAACAAACACCAGCATCCTCACCCGAACCGGCCTCACCAGCCGATCCCCAAGCCCCCGCTCGCAAAAAGTGGGAACCCAAAAAACCAGGTTGACCTCTCGGACCTACTTCGTCACCCACTCCGCCACCCTCCTCAACAGTTCCTTCGCCTGCGGCAAAAACGGAAACTCATTCGGCGAAGCCGCGAATCCGTGGTTCATCCCCAGCGCAAACTCATGCGTCACATCAACCCCATCCTCCTCCATCCGCCGAGCATAAGCCTGCCCCTCATCCCGCAACACGTCATACTCCGCCGTCACCACAAACGCCCGCGGCAAACCCGCAAGAGAGGAAGCCATCAGCGGAGCTGCCCGAAAATCCCCAGCCTCGCTCTTGTCATTCAAATAGAGATCCCAAAACCAGGTCATCCCCTTCCGCGTCAGCCCATACCCCTCCGCCATCTCCACATACGAAACCGTCGGCGGATCGTAGTACCCCGCCACCGGATAAAGCAGAATCTGCCCAGCCAGCCGCCCAGCCTCCCCACGGTCCCGAAGCTGCAGAGCCGTAACCGTGGCCAGCGTAGCCCCAGCGCTATCCCCCGCAACAAACACCCTCCCCGAATCCCCACCAAACTCCCTAATATGTCGCAGCACCCAATCCGTCGCGACCAGGCAATCCTCCACTCCAGCCGGAAACTTGTGCTCCGGAGCCAGCCGGTAGTCCACCGACACCACCATCACCCCAGCCTCGGTCGCCAACGCCCTGCAGTAAGGATCATGCGTATCCAAAGTACAAACCACAAACCCGCCGCCATGAAAGAACACGACCACCGGCAATATCCCGGTGGCGCTTGCAGGCCGATAGACCCTCACAGCCATTGAACGCCCACCCGCCGAAATCGTCCGCTCCTCTACACTTACCCCGGCGTACTCCGGCATCGGAACAAACCGCCGCATCATCGCCGCCCGCTCCGCGCGAGCCTCTTCCACCGTCATCGTCTCTATCGGCGGAACGCCAAGGGCCTTGCCCGCATTCAGAATCGCCTGTAACGTTGCATCGACTGGCATACATGCATCTTAACGCCACTCCTGCTCTTTCATCATGAACCCAATCCCACGACCCGCCCCGTTATCGTTCTCGGCAGCTTCGTCGCCGACGTCGCCTTCCGCATCGACCGCCTCCCGGCCTGGGGTGAGACGCGCATGGGGCAGTCCTTCCAGCTAGGGCCCGGCGGCAAAGGCTCCAATCAGGCCGTAGCCGCTGCCCGCGCCGGGGCACACGTTACCTTTATCTCCAAATTGGGCCCGGACCCCTTCGGCGACATCGCCCGTACCCTCTACCGCAACGAAGGTATCGACACCCGATTCATCTTCTCCACCCCGAACCCCACCGGAGCCGCCGCCATTCTTATCGATGCGACCAAAGGTGAAAACGCCATCGTCGTCGTCCCAGGAGCCTGTTTCGAGCTCACTCCCGAAGAGGTCGATCGGGCTGCACAGGCGATAGGGGGCTCGGCTGTCTTCGTCGCCCAACTCGAACTTCCACTCGCCACCGTTGAACACGGCCTTCGTCTCGCGCACTCCAACGGCGTGCCGACCATTCTCAACCCCGCCCCCGCCACCCCCTTGCCCCAGACAATCTATCCTCTTTGCGACTACCTCACTCCCAACGAGTCAGAAGCAGCCGCCCTTACCGGAATTCCCGTCACCGATCTAGCCTCGGCAGAACAGGCTGCCACGGCACTCCTCGCCCGCGGAGTCCGCAACGTCGTCCTCACCCTCGGCGCGCAGGGAGCGCTTATCAAAAACCACACCTTCACCACCCGCGTCCCGGCCGCTGACGCAGGCTCGGTAGTCGATACCACGGGCGCGGGAGATGCTTTCAATGGAGGCCTCGCCACAGCCCTAGCTGAAGGCATGGATCTGATCCAATCCACGAAGTTTGCCTGCGCGGTGGCGGGAATCTCTGTCACTCGTCCCGGTACTGCTCCCTCCATGCCTCGCCGCACCGAGATTGACGCCCTCTTGAATGCCGACAGGAAGTAGTGGTGTCTGGGGATCCTGGGTCTGCTACCCCCTCCCCCGTACTTAATCTGTCAAAGTATTCTAAATAAGCAGGTTAAGTCTGGACTCTGCTGTACCGAGAGGTGTTTCCGGGTTCAGGTTTTTTGTGTGGGAGTGTTTCGGGTCTGTTCTTTGTCAAGTATCGGAAAAAAATCCTCCAGGACATTTGTCCTGGAGGATTTTCATTTCGGCTGTCGGCTGAACTAGCTGCGTTCCGTAATAAGCTCCAACCGAACGGGGTCAACGCCCATCTTGACCATCTGCAATTGCGCGGCTGCGCCCCATGACAGGTCGATGACTCGATCCGGATCCAAAACTCCCCTGTCCGTAATCGTCACGACCACAGATCGATGGTTTCGCAGGTCTGTGACCTTCACTTTGCTGCCAAAGGGCAGAGTCCTGTGGGCGGCAGTTAACTCAAACATATTGAAGCGCCGACCGCTGGCGGTCCGGTGCCCCTGCAGCACGGAGCCATACCAGCTAGCCATGCCACTTTTGATTCTGGTTAGGACCGTGGTTTTGGGTGGAGTCACGGTCTTGACGATCTCGGTCGGTGCAACGTCGTTCATCGCCACCGCCGGATCACTCATTAGCGCGGACGCCGGAGTCGCGGTATCCGTCGCAAATGCCGACAGAACGACAAACGCAGCGAGCGTGACGACTGCTTTGGTCCTTCCTGTCAGGGTTGCGGTACGTTCGTTTCCGGTAGTCGTATCCATATACTTAAGTATAAGAAATTCAAGGATTAATCGATACTTTTTCAACCAAAAAAATGGGGCCCAGTTCACCACAGGGCTATCCGGTTGTCAATAGTTTTTGGGTTGTCTGCGGGCGGCAAAAAAGGCGCTGAAAAGAGGTAATCCGGCCAAGTCAAGGTGACAGGAGAGTTAACAGCGATTGGCCAGCCGCCGGTTAATTCCCGGGGTTACTTAAATTATTGTTTTTTCGCGATACCCTCCAAGATTTGCGAGGTGTGTGACGATGAGCTTAGAAAGCCGGTCCACGAATCTTCCCTGAAAAGAGCCTTTTGGGCCGCCAAGCGTCTTATCAGCGCCCATCGGGAAAGAGGCACAAAGGCTTCTTTCCAGCTCTGACTTCCCGATCCGCACGGAGCAGTACCCATGTCCCCCTTGAGCCCGGCGTATTTCGCCTTCGCCGCTATCGTCGCCACCCTTTACTGGGCCTGTTACCGCTGGAAGCTGGCGCGGCTCTTCATCTTATTGTCGGCAAACATCTTCTTTCTGGCTCGACTCGCCTGGTTCTACCCCATTCTGCTCCTGGCTGCCGCCAGTATCGACTTCCTTGTAGGCCTCGACCTGCAGCGCATCCCACGCGAACGCAAGAACCCCCGCCTGATTCTCGTCTCTGTCAGCGTCGTATTAAATGTAGGCCTACTGGCCGCAACCAAGCTCATCCCCGTAGCCTTGGGCGAACTGTATCGTTGGGTCTTCCCGCTCAGCCTCTCTTTTTACTGTTTCCAGTCAATGACTTACACCATTGACCTCTATCGCGGCACCCGGCCCGGAACTCGAAGCTACTTAACCCACCTCACTTCGGCGTCGCTCTTCACCGTCATCGTCGCGGGCCCCATCAACCGCGTCTCCGATCTGATCAAACAACTGCAGCAGCCCTTCTCCCTCACCCCCACCCAAGGCGGTCGAGCCTTTCTGCTCATCTCCTCCGGGCTCATCAAAAAGCTTCTCATCGCTGACTATCTCTCCAACAATGTAGCCAACCGGATCTTCGACACCCCCACCCTCTACAGCGGAGCCGAAGTCCTCATCGGCGTCTACGCCTACGCCCTCCAGATTTACTTCGACTTCTCGGGCTACACCGACATTGCCATGGGCGTCTGTCTCCTCTTAGGCCTGACCGTCCCGGACAACTTCAACCGGCCCTACCAGTCGCTCAACCTGGCCGACTTCTGGCGCCGCTGGCACATCACCTTCTCCAACTGGCTCCGCGACTACGTGTACTTTTCGCTCCCCAACGCCGCTCGATGGAAGGGCGCAGGTTACCTCTACCCCATCATCGTCTTCCTCCTCGGTGGCCTCTGGCACGGCATCGGCTGGCCCTTCGCCCTCTGGGGCCTGCTCCACGGCGTTGGCCTGACGCTCCTCCGTACCTTCCAAACCCTCCGTCAGAAGCTCCAGGGTAAACGACCTGCAACTCGATGGGGCCGATACCTCGCCATCGCGTTCACCTTTCACTTCGTCTGCCTGACCTGGATATTCTTCCGCTCGCCTGACGTCGCCACAGCCCTCGCCATCCTCGGCCGCCTTGATTCCATGACCTTCACCGTCAGCAACATCTCCCTCTCCATGATCGCGGTGATGCTCCTCGGCGTCGCCCTCCACGCTATCCCGCCCAAATGGTTCGATCGCACTGTTGAAATCTTCGGCCGCGCCCCCTTCGTTCTACAGGGGGCAGGTCTTGCCATCGTCGTCCTCCTTATTGAGTTGCTCTCCGGTCGCGGTTCCACCTCCTTCGTCTACAGCAACTTCTAGCCATGTCTACTTTTCCCACCAAAACGATGCTTGCCGCGGCCACCTTCGCCGCCATTCTCCTTGCCGTGCACTACACGACTGGCAGCGCCAAGGGTCTCGACCCATCATCTCTCCGTCCCATCACCGACTTTCCCTTCGGCGAGTCGTCCCTGGTCCCCATCGTCAAACTCCCGCCACCTCCCGTTCCGGCAGTCTTCGCTGTGCCCAAACCCAAAATCCGAGGCCACGCCGCCGTCGCTGCCATCCTCACCCTCGATTCCCAGTTCCTGGTCGACAACAACGGAGCGCTCGACCACTTCTACGAGACCCTCCGACAGCTCCACTCCGGCCAGCGCCACACCGTCCGCATCGTTCACTACGGAGACTCACCTACGACTGCCGACCTTATCACCGGCGATGCCCGCGATCTGCTCCAGGAGCGCTTCGGAAACGGTGGTCCTGGCTTCATCCTCATCGCCAAGCCCTGGGCCTGGTACGGCCATCACGGCGTCGACGTCTCCGGCGACGGCTGGAAGATCGACACTGCCGTAGGCTCCATGCGCGAAGCCGACTACGGCCTTGGGGGAGCCATCTTCACCGGCCCCGCGGGAGCCACGAGCACCTTCCATCTGTCGGCCCACGACTCTACCTCCATTGAGGTCCAGTACCTTGCCCAGCCTAACGGCGGCTCGCTCGAAATCTCCGCCGACGGCCAATCCGACGGCACCATCTCTACCGCTGCCGACGCGAAACAGAACGCCGCCGCTGCGCTTCCTATCCCCGCCGGCTCCCGCGTTATCAAGCTCACCGTCATTGGCAGCCCAGTCCAGCTCTTCGGTGTGGCCTTCGGCCGCGACAACCCCGGTCTCACCTACGACAGCATCGGTCTGAACGGCGCTTCCACCACGGTTATGTCCCGCGCCTTCAATCCCAATACCTTCGCCGTCTCCCTCGAGCACCGTAACCCAGACCTCGTCGTCATCAACTACGGCACGAATGAGTCCGGCTTTCCTTCCTACGTTGAAAAGCAATACGAAGGAGAACTGATCCGCGCCATCGGCCGCGTCCGCACCGCGCTTCCGGACACTTCCATTCTCATCATGAGTCCCATGGACCGCGGCGAGCGCTCCGGGGACACCATCACTACCATGCGCGCCATCCCCGAGATCGTCGCCATTCAGCAACGCGTCGCCGAACAGACCGGCTGCGGCTTCTTCAACACCTACCAGGCCATGGGGGGCAACGGAACGATGGCCCGCTGGTACGATCACCACCCGGCTATGGTCAGCGCTGATTTGATACACCCCTCCCCGCAAGGCGCACGCATCGTTGCCCAGCTACTCACCGGCCAAATCCTGATAGGCTACGAGAGGTACATGCAAACGCACCCGGATTCACCGAAACTCCCCGCGCCGGCCGTCTCCGAAGCCTCCTCGCAAACTGCAAAACCCCAGGGGGTGCGATAGATGTCGCTCCGCAGCCTCACAGCTACGCTCCTCTTCCTCACGCTCGCAGGAAGCGCAGCCGCGTACGCAACTACCGATCCCGCCACAACGACCAAAAAACATCCCACCAC
Source organism: uncultured Acidobacteriaceae bacterium (assembly GCA_963746625.1). Taxonomy (GTDB): domain Bacteria; phylum Acidobacteriota; class Terriglobia; order Terriglobales; family Acidobacteriaceae; genus Edaphobacter. The sequence continues at coordinate 303,246 of CAVVBT010000005.1, read as the reverse complement.
CAAGCCCGCTTCTAAAACCCCGGGCGAGATCAAGCGCGCCCCTGCCGCCAAGCCGTACAAGACCAAGTCGAAATCCCGCAAAACCAAACCTTCCACTCACACCGCTTCAACGAAATCCACTATCACCAAATCCTCCGCTCCAACCACAGTGGTCGCGTCGACCAGCCATGCCACGCCCGAGATCGCCCACACCAAAACCGTCGCTCTTCGCACCACCTCGACGAACCTTGCCAATCGCGAGGTTCTGACCGACCACATTCAGCAGACCCTCGCCACCCCTCGGATGGGCATCGAGAATCCAAGCGCTCTCTCTTATTTCTTCAATCAGCTCCATCAGCTTGAGACCGACCCTAAGTCCCAGCTCGTTCGCATCATCCAGTTCGGTGACTCGCACACTGCTGCCGATGTCTTCACCGGAGCTCTCCGCACGCTGTTCCAGGGAAAATTCGGTGACGGCGGAGCGGGTTTTTCGTACGCGGGTTATCCCTTCGCCGGCTATCGCATTCACGGCACCCGCCGCGCCCAATCCACGGGCTGGAGCGCGCTCGGCACGCATCTCGCCGACATCGGGGACGGCAAAGTCGGCATGGGCGGCGTCAGCCTTTCCACCAGCGCAGCAGGGAACTGGGTCTCGCTCGACGCCGATGCCACCTCCCTCGAGGTCCAGTACCTGGTCCAGCCTAACGGCGGCTCCATCGAGATTCGCGACAACGACACCCTCATCGCAACCGTCTCTACCGGCACCCCCGTCGCGACCGAATCGGAGACGGTAACCAGCGTCCCAACTGCCAGCTCAACCGAAGTCCCCTCTGCTTCCGCCGCGGTCTACAGAACTACGCTCCTACCGGGGCCCCATCACATCGAAGTCCTCACCATCAACGACGCTCCCGTCCGCCTGCTCGGCTTGTCCACCGAAAACGCTTCCGGCATTACCTATGAAGCAGCCGGCATCAACGGCGCCGAAGCCTCACTCTTTCTGCGGTGGAACGAAGGGCTGCAGGAGCCGCTTCTCGCCGCCGTCAACCCAGCTCTTGTCGTCCTTGCTTACGGGACGAACGAGGCCAGTGACCGCAACTGGACTGAAGAGAGTTATGCCGCGATGTTCACGCGCATCGTAGAGCGCATCCGACGGGCCGCTCCGTCCGCCTCCATCCTCGTCGTCGGTCCACCCGACCGCGCTCTCCGCGTAGGGCGCCGCGCCTGGGCGCCGTTCACCGGAGTCGATCGCATCGTCGCAGCTCAGCGCGCTGTCTGCCGCCAGATGCACTGCGCGTATTGGGATCAGCGGTCCCGCATGGGAGGATTCGGCTCTATGCGTGAGTGGGTTGCAGTCTCCTGGGCTCAGCCCGATCACACCCACTTCACGGGCGAGGGCTACAACGAGCTCGCTACGGCACTCTTCGGTGACATCCTTCAGCAGTACGATAACGCATCGGGTACCTATACCCGGGCCGAGGGAGTGACGAAATAAAAACTCTCGCGTCAAAAGCAACGCCGGAAGTTACAAATGCCGGTAGACGAAGAACGGCTAACCACCGAGGCGGATAAAATCATGAGCACCCAGGCGGGAATTCTCAAAGTCATTCACGCGGTCGCAGACATCCCCAACGACCCCAACCCAGACGAGAGCCTCTTTGATTCCGGCACTCTCGACTCCTTCACCCTCCCCGATCTCGTTACCGGCCTCGAAAAAGAGTTCAACGTGAAAATCCCCGACTCGGACCTCGTCCCCGAACGTTTCGACACCGTCACCAAAATCGAAGCCTACCTCAGCACCCACAAAAGCTGACCTCATCGGATAATTGAATGAAGGCCTCATTCTCCCCTGAGCTTGCCGATGGGGCAGAATTTCGTATTTTAGTTCGAGTTTACCCAGCACTCTCCCGAAAGAGAGCCTCCCTATGTCTCACCTCCGAGGATTCGGTCATCACCTTCCCGTCCGCGTCGTGACTAACGCCGATCTCGAAGCCCGCACTGGCCGCAGCGCAGCTTCCATCCTAAAAACGTCCGGCATCCTCGAGCGCCGCTACGCCGCTGAGGACGAAACCGTCGCTGGCCTCGGCCTCGCCGCTGCCACTGCCTGCCTAGCCAATGCCGGCCTCACCCCCAGCGACATCGGCCTCATCCTCTTCTCTTCTGGCTCGCCTGAGCGAGCCTTCCCCGGCCCGGCCTCCGTCCTCGCGCAAAAGCTCGGTCTCACGACGACTCCCGCCATCGACATCCCCGTCGCCAGTGCCGGCTCCCTTATCGCCATCGCCTTTGCCACTGACCTCGCACCTCGGTACGGCAACATCCTCGTTGTCGCCTCGGAGATCATGTCCCGCCGCATCGCCGATTCCGACCCTGACACCGCCATCCTCTTCGGCGACGGAGCCGGAGCCTGCATCGTCTCCAACGAGGGCGACCACAACAGCCTTCGCATCGCTGATATCTCGCTCTCCACCGACGGCAACTACGCCGAAGCTCTTCAGCTCCCGTACGGCGGAGCCATCCAGATGAAGGGCCTCGACGTCATCATCCAGGCCTCTCGAAAAATTCCGCGCAGCATTCAAGACCTTCTCGCAAAGAACGGCCTCAGGACCGCGGACATCGGTCTCTTCCTGATGCATCAGGCCAACGTAAACCTCATCCGTAAGGTAGCCACTGCGCTCGACGTCTCTGAAGACCGGTTCTTCCGCAACATCGACCGCTATGGCAATACCTCCTCCGCGTCTCTGCTCATCGCGGCCTCGGAGTGGCGCGCCGCTCATCCCGATCCGCCGGCCACAGCTATCGTTTTGGCTGTTTTCGGGGCGGGGTTCAATTGGGGCAGTATTCTCGTTACTCCTGTTTAAACGAGCGGAGCTTTGAATCCTTCTGCCGTCCACATCCGAACAACATTTCGCGAAACCGAACACTTCGCAATGGGAGAGGGCATGCCGGTACGCCGTTATCGCATTGCTGCAGAGGCACTTGTTTCATTCCCGTGATGTTTGTTTTGCGGCCTGTCAATTGCGATTGGCTACCGCAAAGAAATCTTCGGGAGGCACTGATGGCGTACTTTGAACGGATTCGCGACGTGATCTCTGGGCCGTTTAGCGGAGACCTTATTCCTCAACGCATTACGGCTGGGTGGCAGATGGTTTCGATTGAGTGGCGGCGGGAGCGGCCGGACTCGGATACGCCTACGGAAGGGGCGTTTGGTGAGGATATTCCTTATGGGTTGAGGATTTCGGATGATTGCCAGCGACTTGAGGTGGAGCCTACGGAGAATCAGATTCTGATGCTGATGATGGAGATGATCGGGCAGGACTTTCCTTACTCGAGCATCGTAAGTGATTTGAATGAGAAGGGTTTTCGGATGCGGGATGGGCGGCCGTGGAATCGGGTTGCGGTGTTTAATATGATGCCGCGGCTGATTGAGGCTGGGCCGCGGCTGTTTTCCAGTGAGGAATGGAAGAGGCTGCAGGGGGCTTTTTCTCATTTGTCTCGTCCGGCGAAGTGAGTTTTTCGGAGATATTTTTCCGGGTGGGAGACGGTGTTTTTGCAGGGGGTTTTTGCGAAAACGTGTGTTTTGGTGATGGTTTTTTGTGGTGAAGTTGTGGTGTTTTGATGGTGAGTTGTGGTGTTTTGGATGGTGCGTTTTTTGGGGTGTGGAAAATGTCAGGTTTTGGAAATTTATTTTTTTTGAATTACCTAGGATGGCTCTTGGGTTCCTTGCTTGTCCGGGCAAAATACAGGGGTCCTTCGCTCCGCTCAGGATGACGACCTTCTTAAAACGTCTGAGATCGTGCGTGTGCTAGGGGAAGAGGAGGCACTGGGGGAGGGAGATTGGGGTGGTTTTGGTGGGGGTTAGCTGGCCGGTTTGGGGGTTGCGGTTGAAGATGGCTATGTTGTCCGAGGCTTGATTAGCTACTAGGAGCCATTGGCCGGTGGGATCGAGGGTTAGATGGCGGGGGACTTTACCTCCGCACGGGATTCGGTTGAGGAGGGTCAGGGTGCCGTCGGTGGAGATGGCGAAGGTGACGATGATGTCGTCGAAGCGGTCGGTGGCGTAGGCGAAGCGGGCGTGTGGGTCGAGGACGATGTCGTCACCGCCGGTGGTGCCTTGAAAGTCGGGCGGGCGCATGGGGAGTTGCTGGATGGTTTCGAGGAGTCCCGATTGCGCGTTCCAGCGGAGGACGACTACGGACGAGGACATCTCAGTGACGCAGTAGGCGACGCGGCCGTTGGGGTGGAACTGGAGGGCTCGTGGCCCTGAACCGGGAGTGGAGTGCCAGGCGTCGGGTTCGTTTGGAGTGAGCTTCGCTGTGGCTGGGTCGAGGTGGTAGATGTGGATGCAGTCGAGGCCGAGATCGTTGACGAGGAGGAAGCGGTTGTCAGGGGAGACGGTGACGCGGTGGGCGTGCGGGGCTTTCTGACGGGCCGGGTCGGGGCCGCTGCCGGTGTACTGGAAGAAGGAGACTGCGGGGCTTAGGTGGCCGTCGGGGCTGACCGAGAAGGAGGCTGCGCTGCCGCCTCCGTAGTTGGCTGCGAAGGCGGAGCGGCCGGTATGGTCGAAGGCTACGTGGCATGGGCCGGGTCCCCTTGAAGCCACGTCGTTGATCAGGGTGAGGGTCTTGTCGCGGTTGATCGAATAGGAAGAGATTTCACCGCTGCCTTTACCTCCGTAGTTATCGAGTTCGTTGGCTACGAGGAGCGTGCGGCGGTTCGGAGAGACGGCGAGGAAGGTGGGGTTCTCAGATTCAGTGGCTAAGCCTTGGGCGGTCAGCACTCCGTCTTGGAAAGAGTAGTTGTAGATGCCTTTGCTGGTGCCGGTGAGGGTCTGGGTTCCTACGAGAAGTTGGTGGACGGGGGGTTGAGCTAAGGTGCGTCGGGCGGCGAGGGCGGCTGCGGCTGAGGAGTAGAGGAATTGGCGGCGGGTGATTCGGTTCACGGGTTCGTCCTTGGAGTGGCGATCGGGTCGGATGGAAGGAGGTCTTCCCATGTCGGATTGATGGTTTCGATCAGTTCGATCTTTTGTGCTCGGGTCCAGCGTTTGAGTTCTTTTTCGCGAGCTATCGCGTTGCTGACGTAGCTAAAGTATTCGTAGTAGACGAGGCGATGGATGTTGTATTTGGCGGTGTGTTTGCCGGGGGTGGATTCGCGGTGGGTGTTAATGCGGGTCCGGATGTTGTTGGTGAATCCGATGTAGAGGTTTCGAGAGCGACTGGCGAGAATGTAGACCCAGAAGTGATACTCGCGCGGTGGCATTGGGAAAGGGTAGCAGGTTCGGGTGGTGGGGAAAGCAAGAACAACGGCAAGGGCAAGAACAACAGCAACAGCAGATCCCCTTCGGGGATGACAAACAAGAAGTGCAAGGGCAACAGCAAGAACAACGGCAACAGCAACGGCGGCAGCAACGACAGAAGCAGATCCCCTTCGGGGATGACAAACAAGAAGTGCAAGGGCAACAGCAAGAACGACGGCAACAGCAACGGCGGCAGCAACGACAGAAGCAGATCCCCTTCGGGGATGACAAACAAGAAGGGCAAGGGCAACAGCGTGTTTGGGGATAAGCTTATTCGCAGTCATGAGTGAGGAACGAGAGTTTCGAGGTGTGCTTGATCGGCTTCGGGGGCGGTTGGTGGTTTCTTGCCAGGCGTCTGAGGGGGATCCGCTGGATGATTTGGGGACGCTGGTGCGGATTGCGCGGTCGGTGTTGCTGGGTGGGGCGGGTGGTTTGCGGGCGGAGGGGGCTGAGCGGGTGGCGGCTTTTCGTGGGATTACGGAGTTGCCGATTGTTGGAATTGTGAAGCGGTTCGATGCGAATGCGGATGTTTATATAACGCCGGACTTTGAGTCGGCTCGGGCTGTGAGTGAGGCTGGTGCGGATGTTGTTGCGCTGGATTGTACGGCTCGGCGGCTGAAGGAGGCGGAGCCTTGGCCTGGGTTGATTCATAGGGTTCATTCGGAGTTGGGTAGGCCGGTTCTGGCGGATATTGCTTCGGTTGGGGACGCATTGGCGGCAGAGGAGGCGGGGGCGGATGCTGTGGCTACTACGCTGTATGGGTATACTGCCGAGACTGCGGGGGTTCGTACGCCTTCGTGGGAGCTCGTTGAGAGGATGATTGCGCGAGTGAAGGTTCCGGTGGTGGTGGAGGGACATATTACGAGGCCGGAGGAGGTTCGGAAGGTGTTTGAGTTGGGAGCGTGGGCGGTTGTGGTTGGGTCGGCGATTACGCGGCCGGAGACGATTACTGCTCGGTTTGCCGCGGCCGCGCGAGGAATTGGTGGATTTGGTATTGCCGATTGAATGGCGGGATTAGTATAGTCATCTATACATTTAGAGGGAGCTCTGGATTTCCTATTCGATTTAGCTTAAGGATTTGAGGCAGGAACGGCGAACGGCGAAGGTGGCAACGGCAACAGCAACGGCAACAACGCAACTGCAACGGCAACTAGCAACGGCAAACTGCAACGGCAACTACAACGGCAACCCACCCTTTGCGATGAAACCGCAAAGGATGGGCCACCCGATTTGGATGGGCCACCCGATTTGGATGGGTCACCCAATTTGGATGGGTCACCCAATTTGGAGTGGGCACCGAGTTCGAGTTGGGCACCCAATATGGGTTATGAGGGTTAGAGCATGGCACTGGGAGTAACGAGCGCCCCAACTTTTGCGGCGGGGCAGACGGCGAAGAGAAGTTACACGGTTCCGTTGATCCTGATGGTGTCGCTTTATTTCGGCATCGGTTTCATCACGGCGCTGAACGACATTCTAATTCCTCACTTCAAGGACCTTTTTCACCTTACAAATGTGAAGGCGCTGATGGTGCAGTTGTGTTTCTTCGGTGCGTACTTTGTGATGTCGCTTCCGTCGGGCTTGATTGTGGGAAAGATTGGGTATAAGCGCGGGATAGTGGTGGCGTTGACGGTGATGGGGATTGGGTTGTTGCTGTTTCTGCCGGCTTCGGTGATTATTTTTTATCCGCTGTTTTTGTTTGCGTTGTTTGTTGTGGGGAGCGGACTGGCGCTGCTGCAGGTTGCGATCAATCCTTATGTTGGGGCGCTCGGAGCGCCGGAGACGGCTGCTTCGCGATTGAATCTCTGCGGATTCCTTAATTCGTTTGCTACGACGATTGCGCCGAAGATTGGTGCGGCGTTCATCTTTATTGCTGCTGGTGCTTCGGCGGCGGAGTTGGCGCGGTCGGTGCGGATGCCTTATGTGATTCTGGCGGTGTGCGCGTTTGCTATGGCGGTGCTCACGGCGTTTGTGGATCTTCCGAAGTTGCTTGAGGGCGGGTCTGGCGGTGGCGACAGCTCGTATGGGGGTGCATTGCGGTTCAGCCATCTGCGGCTGGGGGCGCTGGCGATCTTCTTTTATGTGGGTGCGGAGGTTGCGATCGGCAGTGTGATGATTAATTTTCTGGGCCAGCCTTCGATGGGCGGGCTGAGCCACGAGGCTGCGGCGCAGTATGTCGCGCTCTACTGGGGTGGCGCGATGTGCGGGCGGTTGATCGGGTTTTTTGCGATGCGGAAGATTCGTGCGCGGCCAGCTCTGGTCTTTGTGTCGTCGATCGCTTCGCTGCTGGTGGTTACAGGGATTCTGAGCCACGGCCATGTGGCGATGTGGGCGCTTGTTGCGTGCGGATTGTTCAATTCTGTGATGTGGCCTTGCATCTTCCCGATGTCGGTTGAAGGGCTGGGGCGATTCACGAGCCGGGGCTCGGGGATTCTAATCATGATGGTGGTTGGTGGCGCGATTATTCCAGAGGTTCAGGGATTGCTTGCGGACAAGTTTGGGTATCAGCCCAGCTTTGCGGTTGTGCTGGTTTGTTATTTGTATATTTTGTTTTTTGCGCTGCGAGGGTATCGGAATTTGAATGTGGGTGAGGGTGCGGATGCGTTGAGTCCGGGCGTTGTTCAGTAGGGATTGTCTGGCCGAAGATTCCCTCAGCGGCTAAAGCCGCATTTGGTCGATTAGGCATACGGCGCGGCTGAAGCCGCGCCCCTTCAACACAGCAACATTATTCGATGGTTGTGGTTGGGACGCGGATGGAGGCTTTGTAGCGGTCGCCGCGGTAACGTGAGCAGGCTGCTTCGATGGGGATCTCTTCGGTGGTCATGATGACGCGGGAGATGGAGAGGATGCTGGCCTTTTTGGGGATGGTGAGGAGCTCGGACTCTTCGCGTGTGGCGGGGAGGGCTTCGATGACCTCGTCGGCCCAGGCTACGCGGACGCCGTAGCTTTCGCGTAGGACGAAGTACAGAGATTGCTTTGCGAAGCTGATCTTGTCGAGGCCGGGGAATTGTTTGAGGGGGATGTGCGAGTCTTCGAGGCACATGGGGATTCCGTCGGCGAGGCGGAGGCGGCGGAGGCGCATGACGACTTCTTCGGGCTCGACCTTTAGTTTTTCTGCGATGTCTTCGGAGGCGTTGACGACGGTCTGCTCGATGAGCCTGGAGCTGGGGGCCATGCCGAGGTGCTTCATGTCTTCGGTGAAGCCGCGCAGGTGCATGATGTTTTTTTCGAGCTTGGGGCGGGTGACGAAGGTTCCGCGACCCTTCTGGCTGTAGGCGAAACCGCTGGTCTTCAAGCCGTGGAGGGCCTGGCGTGCGGTCATGCGGCTGACCCGGTAGAGGCGGGCCAGCTCCTCTTCAGAGGCGAGGGGATCTCCGGTGATGAGTTCGCCGGAGCTGATTTTTTCCATCAGGGCGCGCTGGATTTGATAGTAGAGCGGGATGAAGCCGCTCTTGTCTAAAGGACGCACGGTTGAAACAGGTTGAGCCTGAGACTTCGTCACTCTATCTCCTGAGAGATCCGTTTTCCATCAGACTTGCTTGCGAATCTAGCGCTATGTGCGGCGAGGTTCAGGACTGCGTTCTGATATGCGGAAAATGGATTCCTATCTCTTTTAGTCGCAATCCGCCCTACTTGTCTATACATTCCCTGTTAATGTCTTCGACCTGCTGCTCGTCGGGAGGGAGACTGGCTCGTGGTTAGTTGAGCACCTTGTCGAGGACAGTCGCGGGACATCCTTTGAGGAAGGTCTCGATGACTTCTGCCGAGGGCGAGAGGACAGTGATGTTGGCTTCGCGGCCGACTTCGATGGCGCCCCATTGTTCGGCGATTCCCATGAGCTGCGAGGGGTTGTGAGAGGCGGCGGCGACGGCTGCGCTTAAGGTTGAGCCGGTGAACTCTATTAGGTTCTGGACGCCGTGGTCGAGCGTGAGGACGCTGCCGGCTAATGTGCCGTCGGCGGTGGCACGTCCGTTGTGGACGACTACTTCCATGTCGCCGAGCATGTAGGTGCCGTCGGGCATGCCCGTGGCACTCATGCCATCAGTGACGAGGACAACGCGGTCTTCGCGTTTTGACTTGATGTAGAGGCGAACCATGAGGGGATGGACGTGAATGCCATCGCAGATGATTTCGGCGAAGAGGGGTTGCTTGTCGAGGACATAGGCGGCGAGGCCGGGCTCGCGATGGTCGATGGCGCGCATGGCGTTGAAGGTGTGGGTTGCGGAGCGGGCTCCGGCGGCAAAACCGGCCTCGGCTGCGGCTACCGTTGCGTCGCTGTGGCCCATGCTGCAACGCACGCCGAGGGCGGTTGCGTGGGCGATGAGGTCGGTGGCTCCGGGGAGTTCCGGGGCGATGGTCATGAGAGAGATTTTGCCCTCGGCTGCCTGCCAGAAGCGGTCGAAGAGAGTGATGGACGGGGCTTCCAACAAGGCTTCGGTGTGGACACCGCGCTTGAGATGGGAGAGGAAAGGGCCTTCGAGATGGATGCCGAGTGGGGTGGCGATGCCATGCGAGGTTTCTGAATGTTTTTCGATTTCGGCGGCGAGGCCGGCGAGGGCTCGGATGGTCTCGTCTTTAGGAGATGTGACAGTGGTGGGGAAGTAGGCTCCGACACCGCGAGTCGCCAGATATGCGCCGATGGTGTGGAGGGCTTCGGGGGTGGCCTCCATGACGTCGTGCCCTGCACAGCCGTGAATGTGGATGTCGACGTAGGCGGGAACGAGAGTGGCTTCGGGAAAGCGATGGGTTGCGGCGACGCGCTGGTGATCGCGGGAAGAGAGGCTTTCGATGCGGATGATGCGACGGTCCTCGATGGTGACGAGTGGGTGCTCCACTGTTCCGCGTGGCCCTATGAGTCGTCGCGCCGCTATGGTACTGATCATCGCTACCTTTCAAGCTTTGCGCAGTGGGCGCAGTGCTTAGTTAACCATGTCGGAAACATGGTATGGCCAAAAGGTGGAGGAGTTTTTGCCGGGGTTCCGATATTGATTAACCTTGAGTAGCGGGCGTCGGAGTCCCTTGCCTCCAAATCTCTTCTTCCAGTATAGTCGTACATACAGGTTCAAAGGAAGAAGAATTTCACCTTCGATTCACGGGATTTCTCTCCTGCTGGCGGTATTCCTCTTCCAGGTTAGTGAGGGATTTGGTGAATTTCCTGAGGGATTGGTTCAGTTGCCGGGGGATTTTTTCCGTCTACTGCACTCAGGCGGATGGAACGCGGGTTAATTGCCGGTCGGCGTAGTGGATCGGGTGACAGGAAACGACTGAAATGTTCGAGCGCATCACGGAACCAAGGCCAATGACGTCGCTGACGGCGAGCTTCCCCCACGCAATGTTGCGCGAGATCTACGAACAACCGCAGGCGCTGACTGCGACGATTGAACGGTATGTGCCGGGCGGGGCTTCGACAGCAGAGACGTTTCAACCGGTGGCTGAAGCGTTTGGGCGGCGGGAGAGGCTGGTGATTGCGGCGAGCGGTTCGAGCCGTCATGCCGGGCTGGCCGGCGAAATTATGCTGGAAGACCTGGCGGGTATTCCGGTTGATGTGGAATATGCGAGCGAATATACGTATCGCTCGACGCACGCGCTGCAGAATCCGGGTGTTCTGGTTATCTCGCAGTCGGGAGAGACTGCGGATACACTGGCGGCTCTGCGGGAGGCCCAGGCTCGTGGACTGGCTACGGTTGCGATTACGAACAATGCTCAGTCGAGCATGGCTTTGGAGGCGAGCGCTTCGCTGCCCACTTTTGCCGGGATCGAAAAGGCTATTCCGGCGACGAAGAGCTTTACGACGCAGCTAGCTGTGCTGTACTCGCTGGCACTTTACCTGGCGCGCTTTCGAGGCCGCATGACACTGCAGGCAGCGGAGTCGCGTGGACGGCAGCTGTTGGAGATTCCCGGGCTCATCCAGGCTGCACTGCCGGGGTGGCACAGGCAGATTGAGGCGCTGACGCCGGCGCTTGCGGACTCGAGCACGCTTCTCTATCTTGGCCGCGCGGCTCATTATGCGATTGCACGGGAAGGGGCGCTGAAGCTGAAGGAGTCTGCCTATCTGAATGCCGAAGGATATCCGGCGGGCGAGTTGAAGCACGGGCCGAATGCACTGGTCAGCAAAGAAGCACCGTTGATCATGATTGCGACTGCCGATGCAACGGACCCCGATTCGGTTTTGCGCTACTCGAAGGTGCTTCAACTGATGAAAGAGATGCGAGAGCAGGGAGCACGTATCGTCGCGCTGGCGACCGAAGGCGATTGCGAGGTTCCTCAGCACTGCGATTCCTGCATTTTCATTCCGGCGAGCAGCGATCTTCTGTCGACGATCCTCGAGGTCGTGCCGCTTCAATTGCTTGCCTACACTCTTGCGATCAGCCGCGGGATTGATGTTGACCGGCCAAGAAATCTGGTAAAGGCCGTCGTCGCGGAATAAATCCCGCGAGAAAATCGGCCGTCCGGCGCAGGGTTCTGGCCATGGGACATAACACTTTCTTGTTATCGATTTAAGAACTGGCTGAGCGCAGCATTCTGATGTGCGGCGATGGGGAATTGCGCGATGCCCGCACGCTCACGTTCTATCTTGTTCATCCACAGTCGACGACTGCCTGCCGCGATAAAGACCAGTTACGCGGATTCGCCTCTGCTCGCGCAGCCAGACGAGATAAAAGCTGTGTGTTAAATGACAAACGCGTTCGGTGCAACTTTTGTGTAATAGGTTCACTCCGTTCTCGAAGGTTACCGTGGGTACTAAAGTTCGGCCAGTAGTAGAGAGCCACGAGGGAACCCATGAGACATCTGTCCCATAGCTCCATTTATCCAGCGAAACTTTTATCGACTGGAAGCTATCGCTCAAAAACTCTGCTCGTCCTGGTAGTGATGCTCACGATGGTCTCCGCGGCCTTTGCGACGCCTCAACCGACGACAACGAAGCTAACGATCTCCGCGACCTCAGTTCCCTATAAGAGTCCGGTTACTCTGACTGCCACTGTCAGCTCGGGCGGCGCCCCGGTTACGGCAGGACTTGTTCTTTTCTGCGAAGCGACAGCAACCTTTTGCGAAAACAATTCTGCGTTGGGCATTGCGCAACTCACCTTTCCCGGATCGACTGCCTCTGTGAAACTGGGCAGCGGACCTATCGGGAACCACAGCTACAAGGCGGTATTCCGCGCCAATAATCTCTATTCGGCAAGCTTGTCGAACACAGTCACTTATGCTGTGACGGGAACCTATAACTCCTCTATCTCGTTGACCTCGTCCGGCGTCGTCGGGAACTATACGTTGTCAAGCGCGGTTACGGGGCTTGGTTCTCTCACCACTGGACCTACGGGTACGATCTCATTTCTTGATGCCAGCAACGGCAACAACATTCTGGGTACTGAAAGTCTTGTAGTCTCCACCCTGGCTACGACGTTTATTCAAAACGCACCGTTTACGATTGGGGGCAACGGCACAACTTTGAGGTCCGTCGCAATTGCATCGGCGTATCTCAATGCAGACAACAATCTTGATGTGGTAACCGGAGACGCCGCGCAGACGATCTCTGTTCTTCTGGGCAATGGAAACGGAACGTTTAAGCCGAAGGTAAATTACACCGGCTGCACTGTAGGAAAAGCACTACAGATCGTTCTTGCGGACTTCAACCGTGATGGAAATACCGATATCGCCCTTGGTTGTTCCGATGGAACCAACGGTGGACTTGTCATCATCCTCGGCAACGGCGACGGCACGTTTCAAACCCCTGTCATGTACTCGACGGGCGATGTTGCAAGTATCGCAATCGGCGACTTCGATCGCGACGGGATATTCGATGTGGCGGTCAGCAACAATTCACAGCAGAATGTTACGATTTTTCACGGAAATGGGGACGGAACGTTTACCAAGTCGACCGTTCTTTCGACACACGCTGGTACTCGCGGCGTCGTGGTTGCAGACTTTAACAAGGATGGGAATGACGACGTTGCTTACGCCGTTCCCACCTCCACCCCCGGGAGCAGCCTATTCGATATCTACCTGGCGCTCGGCAATGGTGATGGTACCTTCCAGCAGTCGACGACTCCAATTGCAACGCAGGTTGGCGAATTTCTAACGACGGGCGATACCAACGCCGACAACAATGCGGACATTGTGTCCGCAACGATTACCCGTCCGCCACCGTATCCCATACCTTCGAATGAAGACATAAGTAATAGCATGTTCGTTCTTCTGGGAAATGGTGACGGGACCTTTCAGCCGACAGCGACCTATCTTTCCGATATTCCGTCCGACCCGCATCTGGCGGATGTCAACGGAGACGGGATCCCGGATATTATTGCCGGCGGAAGTATCGGAGCCCTGGTCTACATCGGCAACGGCGACGGCACGTTCCAGACTTACAGTGCCAGCTCTCTACCCAATGCCGAGCCGGTTATCGGTGGATTCGCACTTACCTATGCTGTGAACGCCGGAGATTACAACAACGACGGCAATGCGGACTTGATTGGAACAGACGCAGATACACCGCGGGCTGCAGTTTCGTTGAGCCAGGTTCAACAGAATTCCACGGCGTCGGCGCTCACCAGCGTGGCGGTCTTTCCACTTGGCAGCGGTGTCCACAACGTGGATGCGAGGTATTCGGGCGACGCTATCTATATTGGGAGTCTCTCTTCCACCGTTCCGCTCACAGCCGCTCCAGCCGATACAGCACTTACCCTGTCGGCTTCTCCTAGTACAAATATTCTGGCTGGACAATCTGTAACTTTGACCGCGACTCTGTCTCCATATACTGTGGGGCCGCCTTTTACGACGAACAATGGCGATACCGTTAATTTTTACAACGGCACTACGTTGCTTGGATCAGGTACTCTTGCTTCCGGCGTAGCCAAGTTGACTACGACAGCGCTTCCGGTTGGACCCGTGAGCTTGAGTGCTGTTTTTCCGGGAGACTCGAATTACAATCCCAGTACTTCCAATACTGTTACTAGTACAGTTACAAATATTGTTCTTACCTCTTCGTTGAATCCGTCTACTTATCTGCAGTCTGTGACCTTCACGACGAGCTTACCTAATGGGAAGTCAGGGACCGTATCATTTTTCGATGGAACCACAAATATTGGAACGATCACGATTTCAGGCGTCACAGCAAGCCTGACGACTTCCAGTCTCACCGTGGGCACGCACAATATTACTTCGCAGTTCGGCACCGACACCTCCAACATAGTTGCGCAGGTAGTGAACAAAGCAACACCGACGGTTACAGTCACGACTTCCGGGCCGAGCACATACGGCGGAAGTGTAACTGTCACGGCGACTGTGCCCAGTGGTGTTACGGGAACGATCTCCTTCAGCAGTGGGTCGCTCAATCTTGGGTCGGGGACGATCAGCTCCGGTACAGTTTCCATTACGACAACTGCTCTAGTACCCCCGAGTGATGTCATCACTGCCACTTACAGTGGGGATGGAAACTATAACACTGCCACAGGCACCGTGACCCAGACGGTGAGTAAGGCGAGCGCTCCTTCGACGCTGACTTCCTCGCTGAATCCGTCGTCTGTCGGCAATGCGGTGATGTTCACCGACACTTTGCCGACCGGAGTTACCGGCGCGGTGTCTTTCACGAGCGGCGCGACGGTGCTGGGCAGTGCGTCGGTGACGAACGGAGTCGCCACCTTGACGACCTCGGCGCTTCCGGCCGGTAGTGATCCTATTACTGCGACATATGCCGGCGACACGAACTACAGTTCCTCCGTCGCGACTCTAACCCAGACTGTCAATAAGTTGACTCCAACGGTTACGGTAACTGTGCCGGGGACGAGCGTCTTCGGCCAATCGATCGGTATCACCGCCTCGGTTCCGAATGGGCCTACGGGAACGATTACGCTGACGAGTGGCGGTGTGACCCTGGGAAGTGGAACTATTACCGCTTCCAGTGGGACAGTATCGATTACGACGTCGATACTTCCGGTCGGCTCGGATGTGATCACGGCGACCTATAGCGGAGATGCGTCGAACAACTCGGCTACAGGGACTGCGACGCAAATTGTTACTAAGGCTTCGCCAGCGGAGACTCTTGCTTCTACTCCTAACCCATCCAACACGAATCAGGCTGTGGTCTTTACGGCGGCACTTCCGACAAACGTAACTGGCGCGGTTACGTTTACTTATGGCGGGACAGCTCTCGGAACGTCGAACGTAAGCAATGGCAAGGCAACGTTGTCGGTGTCTACGTTGCCTGCTGGCACGGACACTGTTACCGCGACTTACAATGGGGACTCGAACAACAACACCGCGACAGCGACCACGGTTCAGACAGTAAACAAGGTCACACCGACGGTTACAGTGACGACATCCGGACCCAGTACCTTCGGCGCTTCGGTAACGATTACCGCGACGCTTCCGGTTGGGGCTACGGGAACCGTGACATTCACGGGTCCGGGTGGACTGAATACACCGGCGACGATTAACTCGACGACCGGAACTGCTGTGATCAGCACGACGGTTCTGCCGGTGGGTAGTGACACTATCACCGCTTCGTATGGCGGCGATGCGAACTACAATTCTGCGACTGGGTCGGTAGTGCAGACGGTTGGCAAGGCGACCCCGGTGGTTACTCTAACTTCCTCGGCTAACCCCTCGACTACGGGACAGTCTGTGACGTTTACGGCCAGCGTCCCCTCGGGTCCAACGGGAACGATTACGTTTACAAGCGGAGGGACGACTCTCGGTACGTCGGCGTTGAGCGGCGGAAGCGCCTCGGTCTCTACGTCGACACTTCCGATTGGAAGCGATCCGATTACGGCAACCTATAACGGCGACGCAAACGATGGCACGGCGAGCGGCTCGCTGACCCAGGTGGTCAATAAGGCGACGCCTGCCATTACGGTAACGACTTCGGGCCCGAGCATCTACGGCAACCCAGTTACGATTACGACAACCTTGCCTACGGGTGTGACCGGAACCGTGACGGTTACAAGCGGCGGCGTGACTCTGGGAACCGGGCCGGTCAATTCGTCTACAGGGACCATGACGATTACGACGTCGGTTCTGCCGGTTGGTACTGATACGATCACGGCGAACTACGGCGGCGACAGCACTAACGGCACGGCGACTGGATCCACGACACAGGTCGTCAGCAAGGCGACTCCGGCAGTTTCGATCGCGTCTTCGTTGAATCCATCCACCTATGGACAATCCGTTACGTTCACGGCGACCGTCGGGTCGGGCGTGACGGGCACGATCAGCTTCCTTGATGGTTCAACGGCGATTGGTACCGGGACGATCAGCGGCGGAAGCGCAAGCTTTACGACGTCGACGCTGACCGCCGGAGTTCACAGCATGACGGCGAGTTATGGTGGCGATTCGAACAACGCAGCGGCAACTTCAGCCGTACTCTCGCAGACGGTGAACAAGGCCTCGCCGACGTTGCCGATTCCGGTGGTGTCGACTTCCGACCCTGTTGTGGGTGCACCGGTGACGATTACGGAGACAGTGCCTCCTGGGGTTTCCGGGCCGGTAACGTTCTCGAACGGCGGGACGCCGATAGGATCGGCTCCGATTGTTGGTGGCACCGCCACGATTACGGTGTCGAACCTGCCGCTGGGACCTAACCAGATTACGGCCAGCACTCCGGGTGATACGAACAACAATCCAGCGATATCGCCTCCGGTCACCGTCACTGTGGTGAAGACTGCGCCGACGGTGTCGGTGACTTCGTCGCTCAATCCTTCGACTGTTGGACAGGCGGTAACGTTTACCGCGACTGCTCCTTCGGGCGCGACCGGGAACATCACCTTCCTGGATGGCTCTACTGTGATCGGAACCGGCGCGCTGTCGAATGGCACGACGTCGATGACGACGAGCACGCTGACTGTTGGTTCGCACACGATTACAGTGAGCTACGGCGGCGACACGAACAACAATCCGGCGACCTCGGTGCCGCTGACTCAGATCGTGAATAAAGCGACCCCGGTGATTCCGCCGCCGGTTGTTACCCCAAACAATCCTGCTCCTAATGCGCCGGTAACGATTACCGAGACGGTTCCTCCAGGTGTGACCGGGACCGTGACGTTCAACAATGGCGGCTCGCCGATTGGCACGGCTCCGATTGTTGGTGGAACCGCGACGATTACGGTGCCTTCTTTGCCGATCGGTACTAATCCGATCACTGCAACTACATCGGGCGACACCAACAACAACCCTGCAACCTCAGCGCCGACGACTGTAACGGTGTCCAAGCCGGTGCCGACAGTGACGGTTACTTCATCGCTCAATCCTTCTGTTTATGGACAGGCGGTGACCTTCACGGCGGTTGTTCCAGGCGGCGCGACGGGAACGATTACGTTCCTTGATGGGTCGAGCATTCTTGGAACGGGAACGCTGACCAGTGGGCAAGCCGCCCTAACGACGACCACGCTGAACGTTGGTTCGCACACGATCACTGTGAGCTATGGCGGCGATTCAAACAACGGCTCGGCGACGTCGGCGCCTTTGACGCAGGTTGTGAATAAGGCGACGCCGGTGATTCCGCCGCCGGTTGTGAACCCCGGCAGTCCTGCTCCGAATACACCGGTAACGATTACCGAGACGGTTCCTCCAGGTGTGACGGGAACAGTAACGTTCAGCGACAACGGCAACCCAATTGGTACGGCTCCGATTAATGGTGGAACCGCGACGATTACAGTGCCCTCGTTGCCGACCGGTACAGATCAGATCACTGCAACCACATCGGGCGATTCGAACAACAATCCTGCGACCTCAGCGCCGACGACCGTAACTGTCAACCCGGCAACGCCAGTGCTGGTGGCGCCGATTGTGACCCCGAACAATCCTGGTCCGAATACGTCCGTAACGATTACGGAGCCGATTCCTTCGGGAGTGACCGGTCCGGTTACGTTCTATAACGGCGGGACCCCGATTGGGACTGCGCCCATCGTTGGCGGTTCGGCGACTCTGACTGTGCCGTCCCTGCCGGTCGGTACGGACACGATCACGGTGACAGCGACGAATACTTCGACGAGCGGAACTCTTACTTCGCCACCCACTCAAGTCACGGTTGCGAAGCTGGCAGCGACGGTCACGCTGGCTTCGTCAGTGAACCCGTCGGCTCCTGGTCAGGCAATAACCTTCTCGGCTGGTGTTACGACGGGCGCCACAGGAACGATGACCTTCCTTGATGGCTCGACCATTCTTGGTACGGGAACGATCACTGGCGGAGCAGCGACGTTTACGACATCGGCGCTGGCTATCGGGACGCACTCGATCACCGCGTCTTATGGTGGCGATTCGGCCTATAACGCTGGTGTCTCTGCGGTACTGACGCAAGTCGTTGGGAAGATTCCAACGGTCACAACGATTACTGTGAGTGCGCCGGCCCAACTGCTTCACACAGGCGTAACCTTCACCGCGAACGTGACTGCACCCAGCCCGAATGCGACAGGAACGGTTACGTTCATGGACGGCACGACCGTACTGGGAACGGCGACGCTGAGCGGAAATGGCGGCGTTACTGTTTCGTTGACGACGAATGCCAATGCGGCTTTCGCGACGACGAGCCTGGTGACCGGCCCGCACCAGATTGTGGCGGTCTACTCGGGTGATGGCACGTTTGCTCCGAGTACATCCGTGCCTACTCCGGACATGGTGGAGGACTTCACGAACGCAAACACCGGTGCGGCGAGCCAGAAGATCGCTGCGGGCGCGAGCACTACCTATAACTTCACTCTGACGCCTTTGGGCTCGAGCACCTTCCTGAACGACGTGACGGTGGATATCGATGGGCTGCCAAAGGGCTCGACCTACACGTTTAGCCCTTCCACCATCAAGGCGGGAAGCGGAGCGACGCAGGTAACGCTGACCGTCCAGACGAGCAGCTCGCAGAGCGCGCGCAATAGCGCGCCGCAGAACCGGCCATCAGGGCGCGATGAGTTTCCAATTGCCTTGGGAATGCTGGGACTGGCGGGTCTTGGAACGGTGCGGAAGTTGAGACACCGGATTCCTCGCTCGCTGATGCTTCTCTTATTAGTCCTTGGTTCTCTTCTTCCAATTGCGGCGCTTAGCGGTTGCGCCGGCGGCTATTTCTTGCCCAAACCAACAACGTTCCCTCTAACGGTCACCGGCACGGAAGGCGTAATACAGCACGCGGCGACTGCAACTCTGATTGTTGAAGAGTAGAAAAAGTGAGAAGAATATGAAGCAACTCCGTCATGTCATATTTCTGGCTCTGATTATCGCTCTCCCCTGGGCGCTTCACGCTCAAGCTATAGTGATGAACGGAGTCTATGGTGATGTACCCAGGATAGAGTTCGGCGCGAACTACAACTACTTCCACGCCAACGCTCCTCCGGGCCAATGCGGCTGCTTTATGATGAACGGCGGCAGCGCAACGTTTACCTATAACGTGAACGATAAGTGGGCCGCGGTTGCGGATCTGACTTTGGGTCACGCGAGCAACGTGGACAATAGTGGGCAAAGCATCACGATCTTCGATTACCTGTTTGGAGCGCGATACACCCGCCGCAATCACGGCCGGGTTGTGTTTTACGGCCAGGGGATGGTGGGGGGGGCGAAGGAGGATGTGAGCTTCGATTTCACCATCAACCGTCAGGCCCTGTCGTTTCTTGGAGGCGGTGGAGCGTCGACCAGGATCAACCCCAGGCTTGGATTAACGCTGGGTGAAGTTGACTGGATTTATTCTCGAATTCCCAACGCAACGAATGACAGGCAGAACGACCTTCGCGTTGTTGTCGGCGTTACCTACAACATCCACCCGGTGTTCTAACGGTTTGGTTGGCAAAAAAAATGGACCGCGCCGGAGACATTCTGGCGCGGTTCGTTTAAGCGTCGCTACTGTTTGAGCAGCTTCGTGAGGTAATCGAGCGCGCGCGGATCGTTGGATTGTCCGAGCCAGAAGACCGCTTGCCGGCGAACCATGGGATCTTTGCTGGAGTCTGCGACGGCGATCAATTGAGTTGCAGCCTCGTCTCCCGGAAGTCTTGAAAGAGCGAAGACAGCGGATTTTCTTATCTGCTCGTTGGGATCATTAGTCGCGATGGTGCGCAAATCGTCGCTCACTTTCTTGCCGCCTTTGTTCGCCATCCAAAACTGCGCTTGTTTACGCACCTGTGGTGAGGAATCTTCGTGCGCCATGCGGATGATCTCGTCGAGGGCCGATGGGTCTTTCGATAAGGTGAGGTCGAAGGTTAGTTTTTCGCGGAACTTGGGGTCGCTATCGTTGTGGGCGAACTGTTTTATTGCTGCCAGACCTTCGGCTCCGCGCTGATTGGCGAGCCAGAAGGCTGCCTTGTCGCGCAGGGCGAGGTCATTCTTTGGATCGGCAAGACTGACCAGGGCTGTTGTTGCCGAGTTCGTCTGATGGATTGAGATGGCGAAGACTGCATTATCACGCACGCGCCGAGGGTCTTCCTGTTTGGCGAGATCGGTAAGAATGCGAACGCTGTCATCGGGATTGACGGTGTTGAGCCAGATGAAATGCGCTCCTCCTGCGTCGAGCTGGCGGTCCGGTTCAGAGACACGAATTTTCGTGATGGCTCCGTCGGCAACGCGAATGAGAATGTTGGCGTGGTCGAACGTCTTGCGATCCCCCTCCGACTCGGTCACCTCGGAGTTAGTGCCTTCGAGGTACTCGATATCATTCGAGCGCCAACCGTTGGAAAACTTGCTCACCACCGGGACGGAATAGCCGATCCAAGTAACGCCTGTAGCTTTTTTCGCAGCGTTCAGCGCTGGGCCGAGTCCCTGGCCGTCGGTCGTTACCTGACCGTGGAGGATGGTTGGTTGCTGCGAAAACAGTGTGTTTGCTGTTGATAGAACGATGGCGGCGATAGCGAGGCGCAGAAAATATCGCATGGGGTCTCCTGACATCACGGATGGTGATGGGTTGTCCTTGTTGCGTTTGATTGGGCCGAATTACTTGAGCAGTTCCATCATGTAGTTGGTTGCGGCTGGGTCGTTCATCAGAGCGAGTTGTTGGACGAGCTCTCGCTTCAGCTCAAGATCCTTCTCATTTTTTGCCATCTCGACCATGCGTGGTGCATCTTTGGTGATGAACATGGCGTTGATGATCGACTTCTTAATCTTCGGGTCAGTTGTGGTGCGGTAGACCTCGGCCAATGTGTCATTGGCTTTACTGCCCTGAAAGACTGCCATGGTTTGGATGGCCTGGCTCTGGAGTTGTGGATCTAGCTTGCCGAGCGCGGCGTCGCGCAGGATGGCGTCGGCTTCGGGTGTCTTGGCTTGTGCGAGTACGAACAGTGCATGTTTCTTGACGTTAATCGGGTCGTTGCCGCTGAGAATGCCGCGCAACAGAGGGATCGCGCTCGCGGGATCGCGGCGCAACACCGCGGATAAGGCGATCAATTTCAGGTCTTCATCGGAGCCGCGTGGAACTCCGTCTTCTCCACGATCTGCCCGCGCTATGTACACGTAAGGCTGAACCCTATCGGTCCTTACCTTCACCTTATCTTTATCCTTGTCCTTGTCGCCGTTGACCTGCGCATCTACCTGTACGTTGACCGCAATGGTGTCGCAGTCCTTGTTCCACGAACTGTTGGCGAACTGCGCGCGGAGTTGCTTGCAGGTGGTCATTGCGAGCGACGTGTTGCCTAGTTTGTTGAGGGAGTAGGCCTTCCAGTATAGGGCGGCGTCTACGCGGCGTTCGCCCTTTGCATTGATCACCTTGTCGAAGGCTGTGATGGCATCGGGCCAGCGATGTTCGTCCATCGCATGTTGACCCACTGTGTAATCGTCATCCGGAGCAGACGCATAGAACGTTGAGGAGAGCTCGGGCGGCAATGCGTGAACAGCGTAGGTCGTCGCGGGAAGAAGCAGAGCAGTGGAGCAGAGCATGATGCGAAGAAGGCTTGTCATTGTGTAACTCCTTGAGAATGGTCGTCATTTTGTTGAAGGATTCTGATGTCGAGCAGAAGGCCACTGGTGTTCATCTCCAGGCGAAGACGCCAGGTGCTGTGCGGCGTCTGCGGTTCATTGTCGAGCGTGGTGAGCACGCGCCCGAAGCGCTCCAAGAGGGCGGCCTCTGCCAGATCACCGTTGTCTCTGGCGCTCTGAACGTAGACTGCGTTCTTGACCAGAAGATCGTGTGCCTGTTCGCGGGTGACGTCGTCGAGTTCGCCGTGGGAGTTGTTCACCTCGGTGAGGAAGCGCTCGGCAGAGTCGAGATGATTGGCGATGGCGGGATCCATGACCGGGCCTGCCGGTTGTGTCGTGAGAGGTCCGTGTCCGTTGATCGCGTAGTTTGGCCGTGGCGCCGGGGCGCGATGAATCTGAAGTCCGAAGACTCCAAGTAGGATGAGGGCCGCAGTAGCGACACCGAGTGCGGGCCACATCCAATGTTGACGGAGGACGTCAACGAGATTGCGTTGTTGTGGAGTATGGACAGTCAGGTTGCCACGAAGGCGCTGCCAGTTGCGCTCGAGGTCTGGTTGCGGGACCGGTTCTGCGGAGAAGACCCGGAGTGTCTCGGCGATGGATTCAGAGAGGTCGGCGCAATCCGAGCATGTCTCAAGATGCCTGCTGATGGCGGTGTCGTTGGAGCCCTCATGAAGTTGATAGGCGATGAGATCTTCTTCGGTGAAGTGCTTCATCGGATGCCTCCTGCGATCGGCATGAGAGACTGCCGGAGCTTGCTAACCGCGCGAAAGACAGCCTGCTTCGCGGAGTTGGTGGTGACGTTGAGAGCTGTGGCGATCTCTGCCATGGGGATGTCTTCCATGTGTCTCAGGGTGAAGGCTGTGCGTTCCATCGGCGTTAGCTGGTGCATTGCGGCCTGTCGCAGAGAGACGGCTTCACGATTGAGGAGCGCGTTCTCGGGGCTGGCTTGCGTGTCGGCAACGCGAACGGTGTTTTCGGCGGGGGTGGGTTCGTCGGCGATCCGCGGGCCCTGGTAGGAGAGATCGCGGTTCCGGCGTTCAACGAGATTGATAGCAGTGTTCATGGCGATTCTTGTGATCCAGGTGGAGAAGGCGGAGTCCTGGCGGAAGCTCGGGAGCTTGTTGTAGGCGCGGAGGAAGGCCTCCTGCGCTGCTTCTTCCGCGTCGGCCTCGTTGCCGGTGATGCGAAACGCGATGCGCGTTACTGTGCTGAAATGACGATCCATCAGCACGCGGTAGGCATCGCGGTTGCCAGCGAGAACGTCTCGGATCGCCTCTGTCTCCGCCTTATCCATTCGCCGATTAGACAATGAGTTTTGCCTCCGGTTAGGTTTTAGCAGAAAGTTTTTCGGGCTGGCTTTGCCGGGAGAATGCCTTGGGAAGTCTTTTGTTATCCGCTTAGAGCGAAGTGCGGCGGGATGTTCTGAATGCCCTGAAAGCGTAGACTGCGGCTCCGCCGAGGAGAATGACCCCGGCTATCTTCATTTCGCGCTGAAAATTCGGCCGCTCTACAAGGATGAAGATGAAGCCCGATAGTGCGAGAAGCACCGGCAGAGGATAGAGGGGCATGCGGAAGCCGCGGGTCTTGCGTTCGCGTCGATGTTTGGGGAGGAGTGCGCCCGCGCCCTGGAGGAGGAACTGGAAGAGGATTCGCACGACGACCAGCGTCGTGATGACCTCCTGCAGCCGGAAGATGCAGCAGATGAGTGTGACAGCGCCAAGGGTGAGGAGCGAGCGGGTTGGAATGTGGTGTTTTGGGTGGAGTCGTCCAAACCACGATGGGAAGTTGCCGTCGCGCGCGGCTGCGTATGGGATTCGGGAGTATCCGAGCAGAAGTGCGAAGACAGAGGAAAGTGCGGCGAGGGAGATAAGGATGACGATGACGCCGGCGGCGGTGTGGCCGTAGAGGCGCTCCATGAAGACGGCCATGGTGAACATGCGGGCGTGGCTGTCGGTGGTCTGGGTCATCTCGCGCCAGGGCAGAACGCCGAGCACGCTGATGTTCATCAACAGGTAGAGGGTTCCGACGATCGCGATGGAGCCAAGAACGGCGCGGGGGATGGTGCGCTCGCGGGTTGCGAACTTCGGCGCCCATGAAGCAGACGTTGTAGTAGCCCCAGTAGTCGTAGGCGGAGATCAGCATTCCGGCTCCGAGGCCAACAAAGAAAGCGTGGTTGAGGTGGAAGGCGCCGGGTGGGAAGTCGAAGGCGAGGTGCGCGTTGAAGTGGGTGAAACCGGCGACGATGATCAGGACCAATGTCGCTACCACTGCCATACTAAGCCAGCGAGCGATGCGGTCCGATCGCGAAGATACTGCGATAGAGGACGGCGATGACGAGGCAACACGCGCTCATTGCGATCAGAGTCTGGCTGCTCAGGATGATTGGAACTCCTAAGAAGGTTGCGGATGCGAATGGATGAGAGGCGTTGGGGAAAAAGAAGGAGAGATATTGGGAGAAGCCGATGCACCCTGACGCGATGGAGAGCGGCGCGCTGATGAGGAGTTGCCAGGCGTAGAGAAACGAGAATGCGCGGCCGAAGGTTTTTTCGCCATAGAGGTGTTTGAGATAGGCGTAGGAGCCTCCGGCTTCGGGATAGTCCGTGCCTAGTTCGCTCCCGATGAGGCCGTCGCAGAGAGAGAGGAGAGCCCCCATGATCCATCCCAGCAGCGACTGCGGGCCGCCCATAACGGTGACGATGAGTGGCAGCGTGACAAACGGGCCGACGCCGACCATGTCAATGAGATTGAGCCCGAGCGCAGAGGAGGTCGACAGGCCGCGGCGCAGCCCGTTGGCTTCAGGCAGATTGCGGGAAGGCAACGGCATCTTGTCATTTGGGGGCTGTAATGATTCGGTCAGCTTGTTCCTCATGGATACGGCCTGTTCCCAGAGTAAGGGTTCCGGGGCGGAAGTGTAACGATTTCCTATCTTTTGCGCCTGCAGGAAGCGTGGTATGACCAATTACGAGTAATATTCCAGTGGGCGCAAGAGGCGCTTTCGGAGGCAAGATGAATCGCTTGATGATTGGGTTATTGACGGGCGCAGCCCTGACTGCTGGAACTCTTCCCGCTTTTGCGGCTAAGGTTTGCGATGCGAAGGCGTATGGGGCGAAGCCGGATGGTGCTACGAAGAATACGAAGGCGATTCAGGCGGCGATTGACGACTGCGCGAAGGCTGGGGGTGGGACGGTGGAGCTTTCGGGTGGGACTTTTGTCTCTGGACCTGTGGTGCTGAAGAGCAATATCACGTTGGATGTGGCAAAGGGCGCTACGCTGATGGGATCTCCCGACCATGCGGACTATCCAGCGAAGACGGAGTTTCGTGCGCCGGGGACGCAGTCGCTGGTGAGTGCGACTGATGCTGAGACGGTTGCGATTACAGGTGGTGGAACGATCGATGGGAACGGTGACAGCTGGTGGACGGAAGCGCGGGCGACGCGCGGCGCTGGTATTGTTGGCACGATTCAGTTCCGTCCGCGGCTGGTGGTGTTTGACCACTGCAAGCATGTGCGGATGGAAGGCGTGACTGTGCAGAACTCGCCGAGCTGGCAGATTGTGCCTTACTACACGGATGACATGACGATCCGGAATGTGCGGATTCTGGCTCCGCAGCGCTCGCCGAATACGGATGCGATCGATCCGTTCAGCTCCTCGAACATGGTGATCGATCATGTTTATGCCGATGTTGGCGATGACAATATTGCCATCAAGAGCGGGATCATCAATTCGCCTGGTCCTGATGCGCCGAGCAAGAACATCACGATTACGGACTGCGAGTTCATGCATGGACATGGACTTTCGATCGGGAGCGAGATTGCTGGTGGAGCGCAGAATATTCATGCGGAGCGGATTCACTTCAAGGGGACCGATCAGGGGATTCGGATTAAGGCGAATCGCGACCGCGGGAATGATGTCAGCAATATTTCGTTCAAGGACATCACGATGGAGGATGTGAAGACTTCGATTCTGATCAGCGAATATTATCCGAAGGCGATGCCTGAAGGTGATGTTGCGGCTGAGCCTGTGCAGCGACTGACGCCGTTTTTTCATGGCATTACGATTGAAAATGTGAAGTCGGTGAATAGCCCGTGGGCGGGGGTGATTGTTGGCCTGCCGGAGTCACCGGTGAAGGATATCGTGTTGAAGAACGTCGATATCCAGGCGACGAAGGGTTTGCAGATCGCCTATGCGGATGTGACGGCTTCGAATCTGAAGGTGACGGCGACGGAGGGACAGTCCATCACGGTTGCTCCGAATGCGAAGCTGACGGTGAAGTAACGGATCAGGCAGATTTCTGTTGGGAAGAGCGCGGCTGCTACTTCGGCCGCGCTTTTTCCTGTGATGCGGAGTGTTTTTGATCGGCTGGTGAGGCCTGCGACGATGTTGATTCGCGCTCGCGGTAAATGCAGCGTTTCGGCGAGAAAGGCGATGAGGGCTTCGTTCGCTTTTCCGTCGACCGGGGGTGCGGTGAGTGCAATTTTTACAGCTTCTGCGTGAACGCCGGTTACGGCGTTCTTTCGTGCTCCCGGGTGTAGGCGGATGGTCAGGGTGCATCCGTCCGGCACGTCGTGTGCGAAGGTTGGGGCCATCAGATTGCGGCCCTGAGTATGCGGCGGCCGAAGATGGCGGTGCCGACTCTGACGCAGGTGCTGCCCTCTTCGATGGCTACGGTGAAGTCGTTCGACATTCCCATGGAGAGTTGGGTGAGTCTGGGAAAGCGAGCGATGGATTGGTCGCGGAGTCGGCGGAGTTCGCGGAAGTAGGGGCGGCCGGGCTCGGGGTCTTCGGACCAGGGCGGGACGGTCATCAGGCCTACGGCTTCGATGGAAGGGAGTTCTTCGATCGCGGCGAGTAACGCCGGGAGTTCGCTGGGTGCCAGGCCGTGTTTCGTGTCTTCGTGGCTCAGTTTGACTTCGATCAGGATGGGAAGTCTTTTGTTGAGTGTTTCGGCGGTGGAGTTGAGGCGCTGGGCGATTTTGAGGGAGTCGACTGCGTCGATGGCGTCGAAGAGTTCTGCGGCCTTTGTGGTTTTGTTGGACTGGAGGGGGCCGATGAGGTGGAAGTTTGCATCGGCGAGGTCTTTGAGGTGCGGAGATTTTTCCTGGAACTCCTGGACGCGGTTCTCGCCGAAGAGGCGCTGGCCGGCGGCGTAGGCTTCGCGGATCATTTCTACGGGATGGACTTTGCTGACGGCCATGAGGGCCACTTCGCTCTCGGGGCGATTGGCTCGACGGCAGGTTTGGGTAATCTGTTCGTGAAGGTGAGCGAGGTTTTCCGCGATGGACATTGCTCTTTGCATCTTATCGTTTTGAACTTTCATTGAACTTAAGGAGCGTGTCGCTGATGTGGACCGTTTTGTTGCTGATTGGCTCGAATATTTTTATGACGTTTGCGTGGTATGGGCACCTGAAGTTTCGGGAGGTGCCGCTGTGGAAGGTGATTGTGGTGAGTTGGGGGATCGCTTTCTTTGAGTACTGCCTGCAGGTGCCGGCGAACCGGATTGGGGCGAAGACGTTTTCTCCGGACCAGTTGAAGGTGATCCAGGAGGTGATTACGCTGACGGTTTTTGGGGTCTTCTCGACTTTCTATTTTGGAGATAAGTTGCACTGGAACCACTTTGCGGCGTTTGGGTGCCTTGTGGCTGGGGCGTTCTTTATGTTTCATAAGTTCTAGGGGTCCCCCCCTCCCCCATTACCTTGGCGTAAGTCTCCTGGATTCATTTATTTACGGGTTGTGTGTGCCTGCAAAATCGTCATAACAAAGGGTTTGCGGGTAAATTCGCCTATATCAATAAGTTAGCCTCGGCGGTGGCCGAGGCTTTCCTTTTTTCTGATCTATAAGTTAATTATATCGGGTTGAGTGTAACTAAAATGCCACTTGGATCTCCTGCGTTTTGTTTGGGTTGGCTGGTTTTGGGACTTGACATGTGTTTTCTGGGGTGTTTTTGAATAAGAAAGTTGTAAGTGGTTGGTGGAGATTGGGTTGCGGATGGAGTTTTGTGGAGGGAGGGGCAGGGCTAAAGAGGGTGCTGAAAAAATCTGCTTTGACGTTGAAAGGTTCCCTCGGCGGCTAAAGCCGCATTTCATTCGAACCTTGCGGCGCGGCTGAAGCCGCGCCCTTTCAAAACAACTACTTTTCAGCCCTTTCAAAACAACTACTTTTCGGCCCTTTCAAAACAACTACTTTTTCAGCAGCTTCTAAAGCCCGACGCTAGTCCGAGAGGCAACGGCAAATGCAGGTTCCTTCGACAAGCTCAGGAGTAGCCCTTCGACTGCGCGGTTCGCAAAGTTCGCGAACTCCCGTTCGGCTACGCTCAGGTCAGGATGACACTTTTTACGGCGTAGTGGGTAAAGGACAAGCGATGGCAAAGGGAGATGAACTTATCGGTTCGATCGTCGCCAGTCTTCGGCGGTGAGCTCCCAGATTTCGGTGGGAAGGCGGCCGGAGACGTAGTCGTCTTCGGTCTGCTCGATGCAGCGCATGCCCTGGCTGAGGGAGATGGCGCGGGAGGCGGCGTTGTCACGGGCCTTCTTGATGCGGAGGAGGGGTTGGTTGAGGTCTTCGAACCAGAAGCGTGTGACTTCTTTTGCGGCCTCGGTCATCAGGCCTTGACCTTGCCACTCGCGTGCGATCCAGAAGCCGCGGTTGTTGTTGCCCTGGCGCACGAGTGCGATGGCGCCGATGATCTTTGCTGCGGGATCGTCTTTTAGGCGAAGGGTCCAGTGCCACTCGTCTCCGCGTTCGATGGCGGGAAGTGCGTCATCGCGGTAGTAGGTTTCGACGCCGTTGGCGGGGAATGGCCATGGGACGCGGGCGTTGAGTTGTTTGACGATCTCCCACTGGGCGAAGAGGGGTTGGACTTCGGCGGCGTCTGCGAGTTGAAGCGGCGTGAGCAGGAGGCGCGGCGTGGTGAGGTCGGGAGTCGGAATGAAAAATTGGATGGGGACTGTCATCTTTTTCACATGGTTTGTGTTGGAACGATCATTTCCCGCACGCGCTGAAGGGTTGGCGAAAAGGATATCGCAGGTTGGAACTTGAGAAGGGAACTCGACGGAGAGTGTTGGCCAATCGGAGAGGCCTGCGGTTTTCGTTGAGTCTCAAGAACGGTTCGCGCCTTTAGCGCGAATAACCCACCCTTTGCGATGAGACTGCAAAGGATGGGCCACCCGAGTTTTTGGGTGATCCCGTCCTCTTTTACTGGCTGAATCTTTAGTGGCCGTGGTCTTCGAGGTATTTTTCTACTTCGAGGGCGGCCATGCAGCCGGAGCCGGCGGCGGTGATGGCCTGACGGTAGCGGCGGTCCTGAATGTCTCCGCAGGCGAAGACGCCGGGGATGATTTCTCCGTTGAGGGTGGTGAAGACGTTGTTTTTCGTGAGGATGTAGCCGTCCGGGTCAAGGTCGAGCATGCCCTGGAATGCCTTGGCGTTGGGGATGTGGCCGATGGCGAGGAACATGAAGGCTACGGGAAGGACATACTCGTCGCCGGAGGCGCGATTTTTGAGGCGGAGGCCTTTGACGTCCTTGTCTTCTACGCCGAGGACCTCTTCGACGGTGGTGTTGGTGACGAACTTGATCTGCGGGTGGGCCATGGCGCGGTCGAGCATGATCTTCGAGGCGCGGAAGTTTTCGGTCCGGTTGATGATGGTGACCTTGGTGGCGAAGCGCGTGAGGAAGAGAGCTTCTTCCATGGCGGAGTCGCCGCCGCCGATGACGGCGATCTCTTTGCCGGAGGAGAAGAAGCCGTCGCAGGTGGCGCAGGAGGTGACGCCGTGGCCGATGAGGGCTTGTTCGGTGGGCAGGTTGAGCCAGCGGGCAGAGGCTCCGGAGGCGATGATGAGGGTGCGGGTGTGGATGGTCTCTTTGCCAAGGTGGAGTTCGAAGGGGCGCTTGGTGAGATCGATGGAGGAGAGGTGAGACATTCTGAGTTCGGCGCCGAAGCGGACGGCCTGCTTCTTCATGTTCTCGATGAGTTCCGGGCCCTGGATGCCTTCGGGCCAGCCGGGAAAGTTTTCGACGAGGGTGGTGATGGAGAGCTGGCCGCCGGGCTCGTGGCCTTCGAGGACGAGGGGTTTAAGGTTGGCGCGTGCAGCATAGATGGCAGCGGTCAGGCCGGAGCATCCGGAGCCGAGGATGACGGTGTCGCGTGTCGTGTTTTCAGGCATATGAACCACCTTAGTGTAAATGCGCGGCGGAGGAAAAAGATGCAAACGGGGTATTGGTGCAAGAATTGAGGCTATGGCAAATCTTACTTTGGTCTATGGAATGAGGCTGTTACCGGCGGATGAGGTAGCGGCAGTGGGCGATGCGCCCGTGACGTTGAAGAATGGCAACAAGGCGCAGGTAACGATGCATGTGCTCGAGGGAAGCCGCGAGGAGATTGAAAAGCAGCTGCGATTGAGCCTGGATGCGTTTTTTGAGTTTTATCCGGAGATTTAGGTGGCTGTCTCTGTAGGGTGGCCGGAAATAAAACTCCCTCAGGGGCTAAAGCCCCAGGTTTGTCGAGGGTTTGTTCGGCGCGGCTGAAGCCGCGCCCCTGCAAAACTCCGCCCCTTTAAAGCTCCGCGGGTGTACGGAATCAGGTCAGTGCTCTTTGCCGTGTCTCTTCCTGACGAAAGTAGGAATAGGGCGGAGGAGCGACATGAGCCGGATGATACGGGCGTTTTGGTTTTTGCTGCTGGCGGCGGGTTCGGCTTGTGGGCAGACTGCTGGGGTGACGTCGACTGCGCCTGAGACGGTGGTGGATGTTCTGCATGAGTTTTCGGACCAGGCCGCGGTGATCTTTGCCGGGCAGGTGCTGGCGGTGCGGCGGCCGGGAACGGGTGTGGTGGAGGTGGAGTTTCGGGTGGATGAGGCGATTCGCGGATGTGCCGCGGGTACGCCTTATGTGCTGCGTGAGTGGGATGGGCTGTGGGCTGGAGGGAATCAGCGGTATCGCGTGGGGCAGCGGCTGTTGATGCTGCTGCATGCTCCGGGTGCGGCGGGGATGAGTTCGCCGGTGGGCGGGATGGATGGAGCGATTCCGATTCGGCAGGGGAGTTTGGCGATGGAGAGTGCCGGGGCCGCGCAGCCGCCTTATGTGGATCTGCGCTGGTTGGGGGCCCGGGTGCCTCGGGCGGTGGTGTATGCGGTGCAGTCGGGGAGGCGAGTGGGTTCGGCTGCGCATGGCGAGGTTGCAGCGGCGGGTGAGAGTGTTAGTGCTGCTCCGATTGTGGTGGTGAGTGGGAGCGGGGAGAAGTCTTCGGTGCCTTCGCAACAGGCTTCGGTGGATGCGGTGGTGGGGATGTTGATGGATTGGCAGAGGGCGCAGCATGGGGCGCCGTGAATTTAAATCGTGGTTGCGGTGTGGATTTTTGGTGGTGATCTGGTGGTGTTTTGCTGGTGCGGAGGTGTGGGCAGGAGGACCTCGGTGGGTGACGGGGCCGCCCTACTTTACGCAGGCAGGGACACCGGTGGTTTGGTATACGAATTCGCCGCTGTACTTCACTGACCCGGGGGATTTGAGTGCGAGCGTGAACCATGCGGCGGCGGATGCGCTGGTGTCGGCGGCGGCGAATGTCTGGAATGTGCCCACGGCTAGTTTGGTTCTGGCGCAGGGAGGGACGCTTGCGGAGCATGTGAGCGGGGCGAATACTTTTCTGGGGCCGTCGGGGGTGATTTTTCCGGCGGATGTGGCGAGTGGCAATTATCTGACGGTGCAGATTGCGGTGGTCTATGACACGGATGGGTCGGTTACGGATTTGTTGCTGGGAAACGGGGCCAGCGATCCTACGAGTTGTCTGCAGAATGGGGTGACGGAGAGCGTGGACTCGATCGTGCCGGCGGGGTATATCGAGCATGCGGTGCTGGTGTTGAACGGGCGATGCACGGGGAGCGATCCAGCGCAGCAGACGCAGTTGCAGTATCAGTTGATGCGGGCGTTTGGGCGGGTGCTGGGGCTGGGGTGGTCGCAGACGAACGACAACGTGTTTACGGGGAGTCCGCAGCCGACCTATAACCAGGCGATGCACTGGCCGGTGATGCATCCGATCGACATTCTTTGCGGGAGGTATACGTACCAGTGCATGCCGCAGCCGTTTGTGTTGAGGCCGGATGATCTTTCGGCAATGGCGGAGCTTTATGGGATAGCGAAAGGAGCGGCTCCCGCAGGAAAGACGGACACGCTGCTGAATGCCAACCAGCTTGAAGGGCGGTTGTCTTTTCCTGATGGAGAGGGGATGCAAGGTGTGAATGTGCTGGGCCGACGCTGGCCGCAGTACACGGGTCCGGCGCAGGAGGAGGACTGGTACACGGTGTCGTCGGTTTCGGGCGCGGTGTATCGGGAGTGGAATGGGAATCCTGTGACGGGGAGCGATGCATCGATGTCGGGGAGCGAGGGAACGCAGAACAACTTTTATCAGGGTTTTTACAATCTGGCGCGGGTGCCGATGCTGCCGGGCGATTGGCAGATCGTCATTCTTGAAACGGAGCCGATCAATCCGCTGTATACGGGGCAATATGCAGTAGGACCGTATACGGCGAATACAGTGGAGCCGTCGGGAACAAGTCCAGCGCAGCCGGAGAGTGTTCTCGGCAGTTACAGCTGGTCGTGGGTAGATTTCTACACGGTTGGTGGGGCGAGCGGTTGCGCGAGTCTTGCGGATGGAACGGAGGCTGCTCCTGTAACGGCGAATTCGCAGGGGTGGTGGACGGGGATGTTGTGCGGGTATGGTCATTCGGCGTGGTCTTCGCTGAGCGTGAAGGGTGGGCGCTCGCTGACGGTGGAGGTGACGGCGCAGGATGAGCAGGGGTTTACGACGACGGCGAAGGCGATGCCGGTGATTGGGGTTTGGAATGCGACGGATGCGCTTGGGTCGCTACCAGGAGTAGCGGGTGCGGGGGAGGCCTTCAATGGACAGAGTACAGGCATGACGACCTTGACCACGGCGTTTACGCAACCGGATCAGTTACGAATTGCCATTGCTGATCAGAGGGGGGATGGTCGGCCGGATTTCAATTACCAGGCGCGGCTTTTGTATGCGGATTCGGTGAGTCCGGCGGCTGTGAGTGCGGCGGGAGGGTTGGTCACGATTGCGGGGATGGGCTTTCGCACGGGGAATGCGGTGCTGGTGAATGGGGTTGCGGCTACGGTTTCGAGCTGGACAGCGAATACGATTGTGGCGCGAGTGCCTTCGCTGAGTGCTCTGGGGTCGAGTTCGGCTTTGATGGCGAACGTTACGGTGGAGGACCTGTCGACGGGGGGAATTACTGTGATGACGCATGCGCTGAGTTATTCGGCGCCTGTGCCTACGCTGAGTTTAATGAGTGCGCCTTCTGGGACGGTGATTGTGGGGCAGCAGGCGGCGGTTCCTTTTGCGGTGCGGGTACTGGGTGCGGATGGAGTGACTCCGGTGGTGGGCGAGGCCGTGACGTTTAGCGTGACTTCGGGGACGGTGCAGTTTGCGGCTTGTGGAGCGGCAGTGTGTACCTTGCAGACGAATGGACAGGGGATTGCGTCTACGTTCGTGACTGCGGAGAGTGCGGGCGGTATTGCTTTGCGGGCTGTGGGTGCGGACGGAACGGCGGCTGCTTCTTTTAATGCGATTGTGCAGGTGAGGACGGCTGTTGCGATGCAGCCGGTGGAGTATGTAGCGGCTGGGGTTACGTTTGGATGGACGGCGCAACTTAGCGTTTCGGATAATACGGCTTCGACTGCGGGTGTGCCGGTTCTCTGGCAGACGCTTTCGGGGCCCGCGGTGGAGTCTCCGGGGCAGTCGTTGGCAAATGCTGGGGGGATGGCTGAGACGCAGGCGACGGTGGCGTCGCTGGCGAGTGGCGCGCAGGCTGTTTTTTCAGGATGTGCATGGACGAGCGTGTGTGCTGACTTCACGCTGCAGGGAGTGGACGCTGCGGATCTGCGCGTGGCCGTGGTGAGTGGGGCGGGGCAGACGATCTCGGTTGGAGGGAGCTTCAGTCCGGTGGTTCTGATGGTGACGGATACGTTGTCTCATCCGGTGGCAGGAGCGGTGGTGGAGATTTACCAAACGGTGGACGCGTGGCAGCCTGCTTGTCCGGATCGGGGACGATGCCCGATTGCGCCGGTGCTGGGTTCTTCGCAGTTGTCGGTGACGTCGGATGCGAATGGTTTGTTGACAGTGACGCCGGAGCAGCTTGCCGGGGTTGCGGGGAGTACGAATATGGGTGTAGCGGTGGGGACGCAGGGGTTTGTGGCGTTAAGCTTCGAGGCTCAGCCATAAATCGCACGGTGAATCGTTGAGCTTGTTGTTGCCTATGGGTTTTTGTGTGATGGAACCATGTATGTTCGGCTGACATCCAATGGGTATAGCTAAAGGGATAAGCTGGAGTTGAGTTCGGCCCGTGCTCGAAGACAGAGCGACCTGATAACAGGATGGGATGGGAAGGAGCCTGGACTATGGTGGAAGCAGTGGTGACTCGAAGCGGTGAGCGGAAGCGGGTGGTGATTGTCGGGGGTGGGTTTGCGGGGATCAACGCGGCGTTGGACGTGGCGAAGCTCCCGGTCGATGTGACGTTGGTGGACCGGAAGAACTATCACCTGTTTCAGCCCCTGCTTTACCAGGTCGCGCTGGCGGTGCTTTCTCCAGCGGAGATTGCGCGGCCGATTCGCTCGCTATTGCGGAATTATCCGAACGTCGAAGTGCTGATGGACGAAGCGGTAGGGTTCGATCTGCCGGAGCGACGGGTGCACCTGAAGACGGGGGTGGAACTGGAGTACGACTTCCTGATTCTGGCAACCGGGTCGACGCATTCGTACTTTGGGAGGGATGACTGGGCGAAGCTGGCTCCGGGATTGAAGACGGCTGAGGATGCGCTCGAGATCCGGCGGCGGGTTCTGCTGGCGTTTGAGCTGGCAGAGCGGGAGATGATGGAGAAGGGCACGCATCCAGCACTGAACTTTGTGATTGTGGGCGGAGGACCGACCGGGGTGGAACTGGCGGGCGCGATCAGCGACATCGCGAAGCTTTATATGACGAAGGATTTTCGACATATCGATCCTTCGATGGCGCAGGTGCTGATTCTTGAGGGTTCGCCGAATATTCTTGCGTCCTATCCGGAGGATCTGCAGCGCAAGGCGGGAGAGCAGTTGAATGCGCTGGGGGTGAAGTTCCGCACGAACGCGCATGTGAGCGATGTGCAACCGGGCTATGTGATGGTGGGGGATGAACGAATTGATGCTGTGGTGATTTTGTGGGCTGCGGGCGTTCAGGCTTCGCCGTTAGGAAAGATGCTTGGCGTGCCGACGGACAGGCGTGGGTGCGTTTTTGTGGATGGACATCTGAATCCTCCGGGGCACCCTGAGGTCTTTGTGTGCGGGGACCTGGCGCATGTGGAGGAGAATGGGCGGCAGATTCCCGGCGTGGCGCAGCCTGCGATGCAGATGGGGAAGTATGCGGCAAGACGGATTGCGCGGCTTATGGCGGCGGAGCGGGGAAGCGATGGCACGGGGAAGGATGAGAACTTCCACTATTTCGACAAGGGGGATATGGCGACGATTGGGCGGAAGGCATGCCGTGGCAGACATCAAGTGGCCGTTCAAAGGCCATTGGAGCGGGTTGCCAGCGTGGATGACGTGGCTGACGGTGCACATCTTTTTTCTGATTGGGTTCAGGAACAGGCTGTCGGTGTTTTTGCAGTGGGCGTGGACGTATCTGACGTTCCGCGATGGGCCTCGGCTGATTACGGGCTCGCAGGAGCTGCCGGGCTGGAATGTGGTGGACCATCCACGCGGGGATTTGACTACGGAGCCGCTGGATATGGCTTCGCCTAAGACTTAGAGCGGCTAATCAGGCTGCCTTCGTGCTTGAAAAGAAGAAAGACCCGGGGCTAAAGAGGGTGCTGAAAAGGTCTGCTTTGACGTGGAAAGATTCCCTCGGCGCCTAAAGCCGCGTTCATTCGAACCTTACGGCGCGGCTGAAGCCGCGCCCTTTCAAAACAACGACTTTTTCAATCCTCTAAAGCACCTTTGTCACTCATTGATTTTTCGTAGGGCTAGAGCCTTATGCTTAATCCCAACAGCAGCAGAAGAAGGGCAGCGATCTGGTCGCTGCCCTTTGTGCTGTTTGGAGTGGAGGTTTTGCTTCTTAGGGTTTGACGCCGTATGTGCCTTGCGCCAGGACCGCAATGGTTGGAGCGGCGATACCGAGGATCTGGACGACTGGTTTAGAACCTGCGCCATTGACCATCCACAGCGCGCCGGAGGCATCGATGGTTGTGGTGCGATTTGAATTGATGATGCCAGTGCCGGATGTGTTGGAGGAGGGATTGAAGCCGTTGCCGGCAGAGGTAAGGAGGAAGCTTCCGGGATTGCCTCCGGTTGTTCCAAGGGCAGGATCGAACTCGACGATCGTGTTGGCTGAGGCGGAGTTGAGGAAGAGGCGGTCGTTGCCGTCGATGGCGACGGATAGGAGGCCGTCGAGTCCCAGTCCGCTGGAGGTGGCGTTGTAGGCGGCGGGAGTTCCAGAGGGGTTGCCGTGCGTGACTTTATAGAGCGTGCTGTTGTTGCCACCGGCGACTGTGTTGGTGATCCAGGCGTTGCCGTTCTTGTCGATGGCTGCGGCGTAGTTGGACGAGCCGCCGGTTGTCGAGGTGTTGACAGGTGCGGTGTAGGGGCTGAGGAAGTAGTTGGTGATGCCAGCACCCTGAGATGGACCCCAGACGTTGTTCGTCACTGCGTCGACGGTGAGAGCAGCGACTCCGCCGGAGCCGATGGCGTTGCTTGCGGTGAAGGGGGTTGGTGTGGTGGCGAAGGTGTGGGTTCCGGAGTTGTAGGCGAGCTGGCCAAAGACCTGACTGCCGGAGCCTGATTCTGTTGAGTACCAGATGTTATTGTTTCCATCGACTGCGATTCCGGAGAGAGGGACAGTGCCGGGGGTTGTGACGGCGGTTGTTGCGGCGGTGGGGTTGTATTCGTAGATATTGCCGCCGGACGCGGCGTTGTCGACGGTCCAGATGTTTCCGTTGCGATCGACGGCGACCTGCCGGGTGGAAGCGCCGCTGGCGGTTTTCAGGGCGGTGTTTCCCCAGCCTCCGTTGGGCGAGAGCACGGCACCCGCGCTAGAGAGTTCGATGAGGCCGGCGCCCGTTGCTCCGGTGATCCAAACATTGTCATTGGCATCGGCGGCGATGCCCCATGGTGCCGTGGCCGGGGTGGATCCGTTGTTGCCGAGACCGGCGGTGTAGGTGATGCCGATGGAGAGATCGTTGGGGGCGGTGCCGAGGGTGGGTTGGAAGGAGGGTGTGCCGAGGATCAGGCCGTAGAGTGTTGCGGTGTTATTGCCCGGGTATTGGGCCATGTCGAGAGCGGCCTGCCATGTATTGATTGGTGACGAAATGGCGGTGACGGCGGGTGGTTTGGCATTGCTGAAGAGGGTGGCGCAGGCAGAGCCGGCACCAGAGGTGGAGTTGACGCAGGGCTCGAGGATATCGGCGAGGCTGTTGATGACGGCGTTTGGCACGGTGCCGTTGCCTCCGGGTGTTGTGGTGCGAGCCGCGCCGGTGGAGAAGTCGACGATGTTGGCGGCGTTCTGGAAGGCATGCTGTAGCCCGAGGTCGTTGTTTGCGCTGGTGCCGATGTTGACGACGGAGCCTGATGTGGCGGCGAATCCGCTGAGCGCGTAAGCGGCGGCGATGGTGGTGACCTCGTTGATGTTGATGAAGGTGCTGGCGCTGACCGACGAGCAGTTGCCGAGGGCTGCGACGAGGACGAGGGCGGTGTTGTTGGTTCCAGCGGCGAGGCCCGGGTTACCTCCGCTGGCGACGAGGTAGACCTGTTGCGGATCGTTGCAGCCTGTGGCAGAAGCGATGTTGAAGTTGCCGTGGGAGTCGGTGGTTGCGCCGCCCAAGAACGATCCGTTTGATCCGTAGCCAGATTGCCCGGTGGCGTAGAGGGTGACGGTTGCGCCGGTGACCGGGGGCTGGCCGCCGAAGGCTGCGCCATTGATGGCCAGGGTGTGTGCGGAGGTGTCGGTAAATGGCTGGGTGGCGCAGCCAGAGAGGAGTAGAGCTGAGATCGAACAGAAGGCAATGACCGCAGGTTTCAGGGTCTTGCGTGAAATGTTTTTCGCTGGTTGGGTTCTCAATTTACTTCCTCCCGGGGGTCTTTGCAGCTACTGAGGTCAATGGTTGCTGACGGATTGGCAGTGCTGCTTGAATCAGTCGACCAAGTATTGGCCGCCGATGAGATTTTCCCTCAAGCTCAACTTGATTTTCTATCAATATTTGCGCGGGACAGTACGGATTAGGTTCACCGAATGGGGGATTGCGCTGGTGAACCCGAATGGTATAGGCGGGAGTGATGTGATTTAAAAAGAAGAGCGCCGCGTTGGCGGCACTCTTCGGCGTGAGGTTGTGGTGGTTACTTTGCTGCGGTCTCGATGTCTTTCCACTCTGCGGCGGACAATGTGACTGCGGCTGCGGCGATGTTCTCTTCGAGATGCTGGAGGGAAGAGGTGCCTGGGATCGGTAGGATGACGGGCGAGTGATGCAGGAGCCAGGCGAGGGAGATTTGAGAGACGGTGGCTCCGTGGGCCTTGGCTACTGCGTCGAGTTTTCCGCCGGAGCGAGCGAGTTTGCCGGCGGCGACGGGGAACCAGGGAATGAAGGCGATTTTGTGTTTGGCGCAGTACTCGACGACGTCCTCGTGCTGGCGGTCGCCGATGTTGTACTGGTTCTGGACGCTGACGATTTCGATGACCTTGCGAGCCTGGTCGATCTCGTGGGGCTTGACCTCGCTGAGGCCTACGTGCCGAATTTTGCCTTGCTGCTGGAGCTGCTTGATGGCTCCCAGGGACTCTTCGACGGGTACCTGGGGGTCGATGCGGTGCAACTGCCAGAGGTCGATGCGTTCGAGCTTGAGGCGGCGGAGGCTCATCTCGACCTGCTGGATGAGGTACTCCGGGCGGCCGACGGGGAGCCATTTGTTTGGGCCCTGACGGGTCAGGCCGGCCTTGGTGGCGATGACGACGCCTTTGGCGTAGGGGGCGAGGGCTTCGCCGATGAGCTGCTCGCTGACTTCGGGGCCGTAGGAGTCGGCGGTGTCGATGAAGTTGACGCCGAGTTCGACTGCGCGACGGAGGACTTTCTTTGCGTTGTCGCGGTCTTTGGGCTCACCCCAGATTCCGTCGCCTGTGATGCGCATTGCGCCGAAGCCGAGGCGATTGATGGTGAGGTCACCTCCGACTGCGAAGGTACCGCTTGCGGTTGCGTTTACTGCTGTGGTGGTAGTCATACCTTTATCGGACGCTGGCGGTGGCGTAAAGGTGCATGGTTTCGCCCTCTTCGAGGACTTTTACCTGATCTTTAATATTGAGCCGGACGGCTTCCGCGGTAAGTCGTTTGACGGGTTCATCCATAGGCTCGCGGCCGAGGCGGAAGGTTCCGTAGTGCATGGGAATCATCTGTTCGGCACCGAGCTCTACGAAGCCGCGGACGGCCTCTTCGGGGCTGGTGTGGACGGAGCGGTAAGTGTCAGGGAAATAGGCGCCTATGGGAAGCAGTGCGATTTGGGGATGGAGACGTCTGCCGATCTCGCGGAAGCCGTCGAAGTAGGCGGTGTCGCCGGAGTGGTAGATGGATTGGCCTGCGGCTTCAATGACGTAGCCGCCGTAACCGCGGTGGGTGTCGCGGAAGATGCGCGCGCCCCAGTGGCGGCAGGGGGTCATGGTTATCTTCAAGCCCTGGACGGCGATGGATTCCCACCACTCGAGGCGATGGATCGCGGAGAAGCCGAGTCCTTCGACCAGATCTTCGACGCCGCGGGGAACGACTACCTCGGGAGAGCGTCCGGAGAGACGACGGGTGGTGCGGATGACCCGCCGAAGGGAGGCGAGGTCGAGGTGATCCATGTGGGCGTGGGTCAGGAGGACAAGGTCGATCGGTGGCAGCTCCTTGACCGAGACTCCGGGGTGGCGCTGGCGGCGTAAGAGAATCAATCGCTTGGAGAAGACCGGATCGACGAGGACTTTGCGGCCTGCGATTTGCAGAAGGAACGACGAGTGGCCGATGAAGGTGATGCCTAGCTCGTCGCGACTGACGAGAAATACGGGCCGGGAGCTTCCGGCGATGGGCTGTTCATGACTTTCGCGGACCAGCCTTAAAAGCTGCTCCATCTTTTGCATTCGAAATGGTCGTTTGTGCCAGGGCTTATACATTCTTGGTCCCATTTAATAGATGCACGATGTGAACATTTCGCTACAAATGCCCGTGAAGAATCAGGCGTGGTGCGGTTGTTGCCTTGCCTGCGCCACGCATCTATTTCCATGATGGTTCGGAACCCTAAGTACAGGAGGATGGCATCTCTGCTGACGAACCCATTCTCGATCATCCACCTGCGCACATTGAGCGAAAGATCTGGGCCTTTGTGTCCCGCTTTCCGCTGCGTTCGTTGTGGAACCTTGAGGGCGTTCCTGTTCGGACAATCATAAAACACTCGTGGCGTGCGTCGCTCGAGGATAATCTGGTTGGCCGTGCGGCTGAACTCGGATTCTTTTTTCTTTTTGCACTGTTTCCGAGTTTGTTTACAGTCACTTCACTGCTGGGACTGGCTGCGAAGTCAGCCTCGAAGATCTATTACACCCTTCTAGGTTATCTGGCGATCGTGATTCCCCATAATGCGCTGGGCACTGTGCTGGATACGTTCAATCAGACCACGGCGAATGCTACGGGTGACAAACTGACATTCGGTTTTGTGTTTGCAGTCTGGTCCGCTTCGGTTGGCTTCTCGGCGATTCAAGACAGTCTGAATGTGGTCTATCGAGTGAAAGAGACTCGCTCTTATTTTGGGGCGCGGCTTTCGGCGATTGGGGTGACAACGATTTTGATGTTTTTGTTTACCTTGATGCTTGCCTCACTGCTGGGAGCGGATCTGCTAGGCCGAATGGTTTATCTGCAGTTCCATCATCATTGGATGGCGATGACGGCGGATTTGCTGTTAAGGGGAGTTGGGTGGGCAATTTCCGTCGTCCTGCTATCGCTGTTCTTTTCCGTGATTTATTATTTCGCGCCGAATGTGAAGCGCAGCAACTGGCACTGGCTCACTCCGGGCGGAGCGATCGGCATTATCGGTTGGATGATTGCATCGACAGCGTTGCGTATTTATGTCCACTACTTCAACAGTTATTCGGTGACGTATGGCGGCCTTGGCGCCGTGATCATTCTGCTGACGTGGTTTTACCTGACGGGTTTGATGCTTCTGGTTGGGGCTGAGATTAATAGCGAAATAGAAGCCGCCGCTGCGGCGAAACAGTTGCTCAGTGTTGAGCAAGCCAGTCTGGCCAAAGCGACGGCTCGTAATAGCGAAATCGGAGGAGAAGTGATGTGTCCTGGTTATTGCGCCCGGGGCTTCAAGATGTCGTCGAGGTAGTTGGGAGTTCCGGAGACTTTTTCGAGCTGCGGATAGCGTTCGCCTCCGTGATAGTCGAGTTTGATGACCTTGAAGTAGCCTGTATTTTCGACGATAAGTTCGATGGCCGGGCCGGAGCCGGTTGCGTCATGGACGGCGGCCTTCAGGACATCGGGTGAGTAGGCGCGACCGTTGACGGCGACTATCTTCATTGCGGGGCCTATGCCGTTTTTGTCGGCGACTCCGCCTTTGAGGACGTCGGCGATGTTGCCGGTTTTATCGGCGTAGAAGCCCAGCGAGTACCAGAAGTTGAAGGTGCCGCTTTCGGCATTGCCCATGGCGCTCCAGATGTTGGGCTTGTCGGCATAGGTGAGCTTGTAGCCGCCGTTTTCGAGGCCACCGAGCGGCGCCTGGTAAGAGTGGGAGTCGAGACGGGAGCGGAGGAAGGTGGCCCAGTCGTTGGGGACTACAGAGTTGAGACCGGCGACGACATCTTCAAAGGTGTAAGGGATGACTTTGGGTGCGGTGTTGCCGCCGAGGCCGTGGAATTTGGCGACGAAGTCGTCGATGGACTTTTTGTTGTTGGTCATCTTGCGGATGGTGGTGTCGACGTCGAGCCAGATGAGTTCGCCTTCGTCGTAGTAGTCGACGTTGAGGCGCCAGTTGTCCCATCCTCCGCCTGCGGAGTAGAGGATCTGCGCGGCGGTTGCGGTGTCCTGTATGTTGCGCCAGGTGCGGCCGGGCCGGTTGTCGTATTGAGCGGCGATGGTGGAGAGACGCTGCTTGTACTGATCGGGGGTCCAGATGCCGCAGCGGGCTGCGAGGACGTCGCCGAGATATTCGGTGAGGCCTTCGTAGACCCAGAGGAGGTCGCCGATCATCGGCTTCTGATAGTTGCTGGTGGCGAGGCCGGCGGGGCGGCGGTATTTGCCGTTCCAGCTATGGGTGAACTCGTGCGGGAGGAGCAGGCCGGCGAGGGTGAACTGCTGATCGTTAACGAAGGTGAGTGCGGGGACGCGGTCGTCGCTGGATTGGTGGTGCTCGAGGCCGAAGTGAGCTACTTCGTCGCTGAGGGTGACGAGGAAGTGATATGCGCCGTAGTGACGGCTTTGATAGAGGGCGCCGGTTTCGCGGACGAGGCGGTCGAATTCGGCGATGTGCTCTTTGGAGAGGTCGATCTCTTCGGGGCCGTCGGCGGCCATGTCGAGGTAATGTTTGGGCGTGACTTCAGGAGCGAGCGGGACTTCGCGGAAGTAGCGTCCGGCGAGGACGGGCGAGTCGACGAGTTGCTCGAGGCTTACGGTTTTGAAGGTGGTGAGCTGTCCAGACGTGCCGCTGGCATCGAGCGCGGTGCCGAACTTCCATCCAGCGGGGACGGTGATCGAAGGGGTGAACATGACGTCGCCGGCGTTGGAGCCGTCAGGGTAGACGAGGAGGGTGTTCCAACTGAGGAGCGCAAGATTTTCGCTGGTGGAGGCACCGGCGGAGAAGCCTGCGGGCGAGGCGGTGGCGAGGAAGTCGATCTTCATCTCGATTTTGTTGACGCCCTGCGGGATGGTGAGGTGATAGGCGAACATGTCGACCTTGTCGCGCTCCCAGATGATGGGCTGACCGTTTGCGGTGATGAAGAATCCGGTCATGTTGTCGATGGGGCCGGTGGGGCCGTGCTCGCCGGGGATCCACTCGGGATAGACGACGGTGAGTGGGCCTGGGGAGACGGGCATGACCTCGGTGGCGTGGAGGATTTTGCGGGGGGCGTCAGTGAGGTCGACGCTTAATGTGATTGGGGCGGTTTGCGCCACTGCTGCTGCGGTGATGAGAGTGATTGCTGCACTGGCACACTTCGTGCAAAGACTGCTCATTCGTTCTGCCTCTGTTGATGCGTTTTAGAAAACTGCCACCAGTCTATCTTTTGGAGGCGGGTATTCGTCGTTCTTATTTGGACGGGTTGAGGGCGATTTTGGCGCGGCGAGCGGGTTTGCGGGTAGGATTGTGCGTACAGGAGAACCCATGTCTTTGAAGCATACGGCTGCCTTGGCGGCTGCCTCGCTCTTGCTCGCAGCCTTCAACCTTTCCGCACAACAGCCCGCTGCGCAGCCGCTTGAGGCGATGCCTTACTCGCCTTCGCTGGATGTTTCGAGTCTGGACCGCTCGGTCGATCCGTGTGTGGACTTCTACAAGTTTTCGTGTGGTGGTTGGGAGAAGAAGAATCCGATCCCTGCGGACCAGTCAGGGTGGAGTGTTTATGCGAAGCTGGGGAATGAGAACCAGCAATTTTTGTGGGGGATTCTGGAGGCGGATGCGAAGGCGAAGAATCGCACGCCGGTTCAGCAGAAGGTGGGGGACTATTTTGCTTCGTGCATGAACACGGCTGCGATCGACGCATTGGGGATGAAGCCGGTGGCGGGGGAGCTGGCGAAGATCGATGCATTGAAGACACGGGAGGAGCTGGCGGCGGCGATTGCGACATTGCACCATGAGACCGATGGGAGTTTCTTTTTCGGCTCGGGGACGGGGCAGGATGCCAACGACGCGTCGCTGGTGATTGTGCAGATTCGCGCGGGCGGGCTTGGATTGCCGGATCGTGA
Source organism: uncultured Acidobacteriaceae bacterium (assembly GCA_963746625.1). Lineage (GTDB taxonomy): Bacteria > Acidobacteriota > Terriglobia > Terriglobales > Acidobacteriaceae > Edaphobacter. Next base: position 259,165 of record CAVVBT010000005.1, on the reverse strand, counting down.
CTACTATTTAAAGACTGATGCGAAGAGCGTGACGTTGCGAGAGCAGTACGTGGCGTATATCGAGAAGTTGCTGACGCTGAGCGGTGAGTCGGCGGAGCAGGCGAAGGCAGACGCGGAGGCGACTCTGCGGATTGAGACCGCGCTGGCGAAGGCGTCGTTGACGCGAGTGCAGCGGCGTAATCCGCACAATACTTATCACATGATGACGGTGGCGGAGCTTGGACAGATTGCACCTGCGTTTGACTGGCCGCAATACTTCGCGCTGCAGGGCGCGCCCGAGGTTGCAAAGTTGAACGTCTCGCAGCCGGAGTTTATGAAGACGGTGCAGGCTGAGGTGTCGACTGAGCCGATGGATGCGCTTCGCGGCTATCTACGGTTTCACTTGCTGACGGCGGCGGCGCCGTTCCTGGCGCATCCTTTTGAGCAGGCGGATTTTGATTTTTATTCGAAGACGCTGCGTGGAACTCCGGTGATGCCGCCGCGGTGGAAGACTTGTACGCGTGCGGTGGACAGGAATCTGGGCGAGGCGCTGGGGCAGGAGTTTGTTAAGCGTACATTTTCCGCGGATACGAAGGCGAAGACTCAGTTGATGACGGAGCAGATTGAGACTGCGATGCAGCACGAGATTGAAGGGCTGGATTGGATGAGTCCTGAGACGAAGCAGGAGGCGCTGCGGAAGTTGCATGCGATCCGTAACAAGATCGGCTATCCGAATACGTGGCGGGACTATTCGAAGCTCGAGGTGAAGCCGAATGATTATTTCGAGAATACGGTGCGGGCTTATGAGTTTGAAGATGCGCGGCGATGGAACAAGCTGGGCAAGCCGGTGGATCTGAATGAGTGGGGAATGACTCCGCCGACGGTGAATGCCTATTTCAATCCGCAGATGAATGACATTAATTTTCCCGCGGGTGTTTTGCAGCCTCCGCTGTATGACCCGAAGCTGGATGATGCTCCGAACTACGGGAATACGGGTGCGACGATTGGGCATGAGTTGACGCATGCTTTTGACGATGAGGGGAGACAGTTCGATTCGAAAGGGAATTTGCGGGATTGGTGGACTGCGGCGGATGCGAAGGGATTTGAAGACCGGATCAACTGCATTCGGGACCAGTATGCGGAGTATGTGATTGTGGATGATATCCACATCAACTCGAAGCTGACGAGCGGGGAGGATGTTGCCGACGTGGGCGGAACGCTGCTGGCTTACATTGCGTGGAAGAAGCAGACCGAGGGTAAGACGTTGAGTGATGCGGATGGCTTTACGCCGGACCAGAGATTTTTTGTCGGGATGGCGCAGTGGGCTTGCGAGAACCAGCGGCCGGAGAATCTGCGCGTGAGTGCGGTGACGAATCCGCATTCGCCTGGGTTCGCGCGGATCAACGGAGTGGTTTCGAATATGCCGGAGTTCCAGAAGGCGTTCAGCTGCAAGGCCGGGCAGCCGATGGTGCACGTGCCGAGTTGCAAGGTCTGGTAGGAGTTTTGTGAATCTTTACGCGATCGTTCTTGGGATTATCGTTCTTACGCTGCTAGTGGTTTCGCTTGCCCGCGTCTCGAAGGTGAAGACGAAGGCCGACTACCTGGTGGCCGGACGCAGTCTTCCTGCAGTGGTGTTGATTTTTACGCTGCTGTCTTCGTGGATTGGGTCGGGGTCGCTGCTTGCGGGGGCGGAGAATGCTTATAGACACGGCTTTCCGGCGTTGTGGCAGGCGGCTGGCGGGTGGGCTGGGCTGCTGCTGATTTACTTTATTGCTCCGCGCGCACGGAAGTTTGCGCAGTTCACGATTCCGGATTTGCTAGAGGCGCGGTACAACCAGACGGCGCGTGTTCTCGGGGTGATCGCAGTACTCTTCGCTTATACGGCGATAACGAGCTATCAGCTTATTGGTGGCGGAGATATTCTGCATCTTATTTTTCCGTCGGTGACGGCTCGGCATGGGCAGGAGATTATTGCGACGTTTGTGATTGTGTTTACGGCTATTGCGGGGATGAGCTCGGTTGCTTACATGGATGTCGCAATCGGGCTGCTGGCGACTGTCACGCTTGTAGTGGCTCTGCCGATTCTTGTTCACATCGCGGGCGGATGGTCTTCGGTGGTCTCTGAGCTGCCGCCTACGCACTTTCAGGTGCTGGGGGATTTCTCGGGTGTGCGGGCGTTGGAGTTGTTTTTGCCGACCTGCCTGCTGATGCTTGGGAATCAGTCGATGTATCAGAAGTTTTTCTCGGCGAAGTCAGAGAAAGATGCGGCGCGCGCTGTGGTGGGGTGGTTTGTTGGGATTGTGATTCTTGAGACAGTAATTGTGGCGATAGCAGTGGTGGGGTCGGCGCTGTTTCGCACGGGCGAGGTGAGTGAGAACCCGCGGGAGATTCTGGCCTATACTGCGCTGCACGCGCTGCCTCGTCTGGTGGGGGCGATCATGGTGGGGGCCATCTTCGCGAAGGTGATCTCGACGGCGAATAATTATTTGTTTTCGCCGGCAACCAACCTGATCAATGACGTGTATGTGCGTTATGTGAGGCCGGAGGCTTCGAACAGGAATATTCTGGTGGTGAGCAGGGTGGTGGTGGTGTTGCTGGGCTGCTGGTCGTTGTACCAGTCTTTGGGGACGCACTCGGTGTTGGCGAAGGCCTTGTATGCGTACACCATCTACTCTGCGGCGCTGACGCCTGTGATTCTTGCGGCGTTTTTCTGGAGGAGAGCCACGGCGGCGGCGGCGGTGACGAGTATCTTCGTCGGGACCTTTGTTACGGTCTTCTGGGATACCTCATTTGTCCGTACGCATTTGCCTGAGGCAATTTCATCGCGCGATGCTATTCTTCCGGCACTCCTGGTTTCTGTTCTGTGTCTTGTACTTGTCAGCCTGGTTACTGCTGCTCCGACGGAAGAGCAGCTTCGGCCGTTCTCCGAGGGGTAACCCTTCCTACTGATTGGCTAATTCGCATTCCTTTAATACTGTTAATGGAGAATCAACAATTCGGCACAAAGACTATGTTGATGCCGTGTTAATACACTGACGGTCTGTCTCAAAAGGATTGATGAACTATTTGCTTTTACCCGATCTCGCGGCGATGGCGATGCTTCTGGGCATCCTCTACTTTCTTCGGAGAAGGCATCCGGGAGAAACCGTTGATTTCTGGCTGGTTGCGCTGGTTTTCATCTTCCTGGAAGCGCTGATTCACGCGGCTTACCCGAATCCGGGGCCGTGGCGCCTCGTCGCGCATGTGGCGGCGTTGAATTTTTTCTATGTGGCTGGCGCCATCTTCCTTTGGGCATCGGGACGAGATTTGTTTCCGCGCAGGAGTTCTCTGCAGTATCTGTTGATTAATTCTGTGCCCGTTGTGGCGCTGCTGAGTGCCTACGGGCTGGCGGCGCATGATGCTCGCATTTATGAAGGAATCTGCGGATTCGGGCTCGTCATCGGGATTGTGAGTGCGCTGGTGATCGCGGGAAGGCGTCATCTTGGCAGAGGATGGTGGGCCATTGCGGTGCAGTGCTGCATGTGGCTGCCAATCTGGTACTTCGCCTCAGCGGGTTCCTTCCGCGGGGCGGCGTATTTCGGTCTGTTTGTTATTTATTTCGCGACTGCGGTTGTCTTTCAATTGGGCCTGCCTCGCAAGAGCCTGGGCAAGTTTGCAATTGTTGCCGGCTTTGTTATCTGGTCGCTGGTGTTCCTGCTTCACTCGTGGGTTGCGAACCATTTAGGTTACGACGAGATTGCAGATGAGATATGGAACCTGCAGAAGTTTCTGGTGACGATTGGGATGCTTCTGGTTTTGCTGGAGCAGCAGGTTGCCACCAATGAGTGGAACGCCCAACACGATCACTTAACGGGGCTTCCCAACTATCGTCTGTTCGAGAAGAGCCTTGCGGCCGCTATCGAAAGGTCGCATAACGGGAATACCCGGACCGCACTTCTGATGGTCGATCTTGATGGATTCAAGCTCATCAATGATTTGCATGGCCACCATGTCGGCGACGAACTGCTGCGACATATCTCGCAGAATCTTCGTGGTGCGATCCGGGCGCGGGATACCCTGGCGCGTCTCGGGGGCGACGAGTTCGTGATTATCGTGGAGGATTTGCCTGTCGATCAGCCGGCGAGCGTAATTGCGGCGGCCAGCGTCAGCCGGATATCCAAAGCGCTCCGTACGGCGGTCAATCTCAATGGGGAATCGTTTATAGTTTCCGGGAGTATTGGGGTTGCCATCTGCCCCGATGACGCAACTGACGAGATCCAGCTTCGCCGATTGGCCGATCAACGGATGTACGAGCAGAAGCGCCAGGTGGCTCTGGACCTCTAAACCAGCTAAATGCTGATTTTCATACTCACCTTTTCTCTCGTGCTGCATCTATTTCAGTACCAATTGTTGGATAGGAGACATTCTCATGGCGCCCGGTACCCAAATCGTGAACTTCAACCCATCGCATCTCGCATTCGGTCTGGCCTTTGCGCTTCCGTTTGACGAAGCTGCCGGAGGATCGATATATGCCGGTAGTGAGACCCTCAGTGCCGCTGCAATCAAACGAATCGATGACGATGATGACGATTTCGATGAGGATGAGGACGATAAGGTGGAGGACGACGAAGAAGACGATGAATACGATGATGACGACGAAGAAGAAGAGGATGAGGACGACGACGAAGAAGATGAGGACGACGAATACGATGACGATGAGGATGAGGAGGATGCAGACGAGGACGAGATTAATCTTATCTAGTGGCCGCGGGGCAGAAGTGGCTGACGTTCTGTTTTAGAGCAGATCAGTAGCCGGCGCCGGTGACTACGTTTTCCAGTTTTTCTCCTGCAATGAACCGTCGAACTTGATCGGCGCCGAATCGAAATGCCCGGTGAATAAACTCGGGAGTCGATCCGCCGACATGAGGGGTGATCATGCAGTTGGGGGCCGACCAGAGTGGGTGGTCAGCGGGGAGAGGCTCGGGGTCGGTGACGTCGAGGACGGCGCTGAGGCGGTTTTGGGTGAGGGAGTCGAGCAGGGCGCTGGCGACGACCACTGGTCCTCGCGCTGCGTTGACGAGGAGAGCGCCGGGTTTCATCAGATTGAGTTCTTTGACGCCGAGCATGCCGTGGGTTTCCGGGGTGAGGGGAACGATGGCGACGACGATGTCTGCTTGAGGCAAGAGCGTGTGTAGTTGGCCGATGGGGAAGACTTCAGGGACTTCGCGGGCGCTGCGTGCCAGGCGGAGGATTTTGACGCCGAAGGGTGTAAGGCGGGCTTCGATGGCTGCTCCGATTGAGCCGTAGCCGAGGATGAGGACGGTTTTTCCGGCGAGATCGTCGCCGAGGATCTCGTATTGACCTACCTGAGGGCCGGCCACCTTCATGAACCCGTCGGAGATGGATGCCTGGCCTACCCATTCGTGACGCAGTTGAGCATCACGGTAGGAGGGGAAACGCTTCAACGCGGTGAGGATTGCGGTGAGGACCCACTCGGATGCGGAGATGTCGTGGAGGCCGCGGCCGTCACAGAGAGTGATTTCTTTTGGGAGCCAGGGCGTGATCCAGTCGACGCCTGCCATCATCGACTGGACGACCTTTACGCCACGCAGCTGCTGGAAGGTCTGGTTTGCATCGCTTCGTGCGAAGACGAGGATCCAGAAGTCGACGTCGATGGTTGTGGATGGTTTGCGGGGGATCCGCACGATCTCTGCTTCTCGGGGGAAATCTATCAGGAGTTCGCTTGCGAGGTTTTCGTCGACACCAACACGCACCATGGTTTGAGTGTGCCTGAATGCGGTGAGAAAAAGAAAGCCCGGACGATGTCCGGGCTTGTGTTTGATTTGGAGTTCGACTAGATGTCCAGGTTCTTCACGTCGAGTGCGTTTTCCTCGATGAACTTGCGGCGGCTCTCGACGTCTTCGCCCATCAAAGTGGTGAAGATTTCTTCGGAGGCAGCGAGGTCTTCGAGCTTGACCTGCAGGAGGGTGCGGCGCTCGGGGTCCATGGTCGTCTCCCAGAGTTGGGAGGAGGTCATTTCTCCGAGGCCCTTGTAGCGCTGGACCTGGTATTCCTTTTTGCCCTGCTCGATGACGTAATTGAAGACGTCGCGCGGGGTCTTCTTTTCGACGGGGTCCTGGGAGGCACGGGCGGAGCGCTTGGATGGTTTGGTTTCGGCGACTGTACCGGGCGCGGTTGCGTCGTCTGCAACGCCTTCCTCGGAGGCGATCTCCTCGGCCTCTTCTGCGGCAACCTCGGCTTTTGTCTTCGTGGCGTATTCGATGAGGAACGGCCCGACTAGCTGGTCCTTGAGCTGAGCCTGCTTGGCGAGCATCTGGCGGCTTTCGGGGGCGGAGGCGAGAGCCCAGTCGATGTTGCGGACGGCACCCTGCGCGTCGGTGTAGCTGACGGAGTAGCTGCGGTGCTCTTCGTCGAAGGCTACGTCGCCGACGTTTTTGAACTGGTAGGTCTTTTGCATCGCGGTGAGACGTTGACGCATGGCTTGCAGCTTGGCGGGCGTTTCGAAGTCGACGCGACGGGCTGAGTCTTTGCCTTCATTCGCGAAGAGCTCGGCGAAGGCAAGGGTGACTTCTTCGTTGCGAAGGCGCTTCTGCACCTTCTCGAAGAAGCCGAGGTAGTCGTTGAGCTGGGTCATGTACTTCGTCAGTTCTTTGCCTTCGAGTTTGGCTCCGCCTTCGCCGTAGCGGATGATCATGCCGTCGGAGGCGCGCTTGACCATGACGCTGACGTACTCGCGGTCGTCTTTGATGTACTGCTCGAACTTGCCCTTCTTGATGCGGTAGAGGGGCGGTTGAGCGATGTAGACGTGGCCGCGCTTGATCAGTTCCGTCATGTGACGGAAGAAGAAGGTGAGCAGCAGCGTGCGGATGTGGGAGCCGTCGACGTCGGCATCGGTCATGAGGATGAGTTTGCCGTAGCGGAGCTTGGCGGCGTCGAAGTCTTCCTTGCCGATGCCGCAGCCCAGGGCTGTGATCATGGCGCGGATTTCTTCGTGGCCGAGCATCTTGTCGTAGCGTGCTTTTTCGACGTTGAGGATCTTGCCTTTGAGAGGGAGGATGGCCTGGAATTTGCGGTCACGGCCCTGCTTGGCGGTGCCGCCGGCGCTTTCACCCTCGACGAGGTAGAGTTCGCAGCGGTCGGGCTCGCGTTCGCTGCAGTCGGCGAGCTTGCCTGGGAGTCCACCACCATCGAGCGCACCCTTGCGGCGGGTGAGGTCGCGCGCTTTGCGGGCTGCTTCACGGGCGCGGGCCGCGTCGATGGCCTTGTTGATGATCTTCTTGGCGACGGAGGGGTTCTGTTCGAGGAATCCGCCGAGACGCTCGTTGACGAAGGCCTGCACGGTGCCGGCGATATCGGAGTTCAGCTTGCCCTTGGTCTGGCCTTCGAATTGAGGCTGCGAGAGCTTCACGCTGATGACGACGACGAGGCCTTCGCGGACGTCATCGCCGCTTAGATTTTCTTTTACGTCTTTGAAGAGGCCGAGGGACTGACCGGCTGCGTTGATCGTTCGGGTCAGCGCTGTCTTGAAGCCGGAGAGATGGGTTCCGCCATCGACTGTGTTGATGTTGTTGGCGAAGGTGAAGACGGTCTCGGAGTAGGCGTCGTTGTACTGCAGCGCGATCTCCATGGCGACGCCATCACGCTCGGCTTCCATGTAGATGGGCTTGTCGTGGAGGACCTGCTTGCCCTTGTTGAGGTGCTTGATGAACTCGGCGATGCCGCCGATGTATTTGAACTCCTGGTGCTTGCTTTCGCCGGTCTTCGTGTCGGTGGTGCGCTCGTCGGTGAGGTGAATTTCGAGGCCTTTGTTGAGGAAGGCGAGCTCGCGCAGGCGCTGGGCGAGGGTGTCGTAGTTGAACTCGGTTACGGTGAAGATGGACTTGTCGGGCAGGAAGTGGACCTTGGTGCCGCGGCGTTTGCTGGGGCCCATCTTGCGGAGCTTGGTCGTGGGTGCGCCCTTGGCGTAGTCCTGCTCCCAGGCAAAGTCGTCACGCCAGATCTCGACGTCGAACTCTTCGCTGAGGGCGTTGACGCAGCTTACGCCGACGCCGTGGAGACCGCCCGAGACTTTGTAGTTGGAGGCGTCGAATTTGCCGCCGGCGTGAAGCATGGTCAGGACGACCTGGACGGCGGGCATCTTCTCGCCATTGATGACTTTGTCGTCGACGGGGATTCCGCGGCCGTCGTCGACTACGGTGATGGAGTTATCGACGTGGATGGTGACGTCGATGCGGGTGGCGTGGCCGCCGAGGGCTTCGTCGACGGAGTTGTCGACGACTTCGTAGACGAGGTGATGCAATCCCATCTCGCCGGTGGAGCCGATGTACATGGCGGGACGCAGCCGGACAGCCGCGAGGCCTTCGAGGACGGTGATGTTCTCGGCTGAGTAGCCGCCACCCTCTTTTTTGCGTGGAGCGTCCTTGATTTTGACAGCTTCGAGCTCTTGAAGAGCGCCTTCAGTGGGGATTGCAGTCGATGCCATGTATCTCCGTCCAGCGGTTGCTGAATATCGGGAATTGTCAGCCTGTGTGGTGTCCGCTCGATTCGCGAAAACCCGCGCCAGTCCAGCGCTTTCTAGTGGTTCCAGACTGTCGTTCCGTTACTTAAGTATAACACGCGGAAGGGGTCTGCTGGTCGCCGCTAAGCCATCTGGATTCAGTCTTTGCGAGCTTCTTTTAAGGGTGGAAAAGGGTGATGGACAGGGGCTGACTGGCACGATTCCCTGTGGATTGAGGCTCCCCCAAAAGTGCTACTGCCATGACCCATGCAGCTTGCTAAGCTGCACCAAGTTAGTAACGAGGTGACCAATGAAGTTGAATCGCTTGCTGGCAGTATCGATTGTTGGAATGTCATTGCTTACAACCTCTACCTCGGCCTTTGCCTGTGAGCACGATAGTCATTCGTGGTCTTGGTTCGGCTGGTGTACTCATTCGGATCGCGATAAGGATAAGGATTGCGATCATCATGACAATAACGGTGGCCACGATTGCAATGGTGGCGGTCATTCGGGCAGCGGCGGTGGAAGCTCCACCGGCGGCGGAAGCTCGACTGGAAGCGGAAGCACGGGTGGCGGTAATGGTGGCTCCACGGGCAGCGGCAGCTGTTCTTCGCCCAAAGGTTGCAGCTAAGCGAACGCCCTCCCTGAGAACCCTGGAAAGACCAGGAAAGACACCTTTAGAAAAAGAATGCTCGCCGGAGCAAGAACCAATGACCCTCTTCGGAGGGTCATTTTACTTGTTTGAAAGTAAAGACTTTGTTGCGATTGACCATGTGGAGCGGTAGATTTTGCTGATTCGGCGGGCGGGATTCGTATATACTCAATAAGTTGTCCAGAAACAGTCAGGAACACAAATGCCAAAGTTGAAGACACACAGCGGCGCCGCCAAGCGCTTCCATAAGACAGGCACGGGCAAGTTCAAGCGCGGCCAGTCGAAGATGCGCCACATCCTTACCTCGAAGGCTACCAAGACCAAGCGGAAACTCGGTGGTCAGGTGCTGGTCTCTGAGGCGGATCACGCGAAGGTCGCCCGCATGCTTCCCTACGCCTAGTTCAGGCAGGGAGATTTAGGTTTTCAAGTCGAGCCGTTCGAGAGAGCAAAGGGCCAGTCAAAGCGTTCCGGCCCCTGGAATAGCGTTAGCGTTCCACTGAGACTTGAAGTTGCAAGCGAGTGAAGAGGCCACCTTACCTCCAGCCGCTTAAACGAAGTACGCAAAAGGAGAATCACGATGCCCCGTGTAAAACGGAGTACAAAACGTAACGACCGCCGCAAGAAGATTCTGAAGCGCGCGAGTGGTTACTTCCTCACCAAATCCAAGCTCTACCAGGCAGCGCAAGAGGCAGTTGAGCGCTCGCTGAAGTTCGCCTATACCGGACGCAAGCAGAAGAAGCGCCAGTTCCGCGCGCTGTGGATCGTCCGCATCAATGCCGCGTGCCGGATCAATGACATGAGCTACTCGACGTTCATCAATGGGCTTAAGCTTGCCGGCAATGGTCTGGACCGCAAGGTTCTGGCCGACATTGCTGCCAACGATGCTGCAGGTTTTGCTGCACTCGCGACTCAGGCTAAGACTGCTCTGAAGAAGGCTGCGGCTGAGCGCGCGAAGAACACTGCGAAGACCGCCGCCTAAAGGCGAGCGATTTCAAAGGCACGGCGCGGCTTCGGCTGCGCCTTTCTTTTTATGCCCCACCTGTTGGAGGAGAGCGATGATCGACAAAGCAGGAAGAAAAGAGGCCGCTCGTCAGTTCAAGGAGCGTAAGGCACACGCTGGTGTCTATGCGCTGTGTAACCGCAGTTCGGGGCGGCTGTGGGTCGACTCTTCGCCCAACCTCGATGCCGCGCAGAACAGCCAGTTCTTCCAGTTACGCCAAGGTCTTCATCGCAACAAGGATTTGCAGGCGGAGTGGAATGCGGAGGGTGAGGTGTCCTACGAGTTTGTGGTCCTCGAGAGTCTGCCGGAAGACACACCGGCACTAAATCTGCGCGATGTGCTGAAGGAGCGCAAGCAATTCTGGACCGCGCAATCACCGGTCATCGAGGCTTAGGCACCAATAGACGCAACACCGATAGGCCACAGCTCTTAGCGCTCTAGCCTATTGTTTAAGAATCATGCGATTTGTGAAGGTTGCTTTGCGTTGTGCACTGGTGTCGCTTTTTTGTGTTGTCCCTTCGGTTGCGCAGCAGGTTGCCTTTACCTTTGACGACCTGCCTGCGCATGGCGATCTTCCGCCAGGGCAAACCCGGCTTGAGATTGCCGAAACGATTCTGCGGACACTTCACTATCAGCGCATGCCTGCGGTGTATGGCTTCATCAACGCGGCTAAGCTGGAGAAGACTCCGGACGATATGGCGGTCCTCACAACCTGGCGGGCTGCCGGAGAACCGCTTGGGAGCCACACCTACTCACATCCTTCATTGAATGACCTCACGCCAGAGCAATTTGAGGCCGACATCGCGAAAAATGAGACTGTGCTTTCGAAGTTGATGGTGGGCGAGGACTGGCACTGGTTTCGCTATCCTTTTCTGTGGGAGGGCGACACGCTGGAGAAGCGTCACGCCGTGCGCGACTACCTCCAGCAGAGCGGCTATCAGATCGCGCAGGTCTCGATGGACTTTGAGGATTATCTCTGGAATGCTCCTTATGCCCGCTGTGTGGCGAAATCGGATAGTCAAGAGATTGAAGGTCTTCGCGCGAGCTACCTCGCTACTGCCGACCAGTACATCACTGTCTTTCGGGAGGTTACCCATACTCTTTATAGCCGGGACATTCCCTATGTGCTTCTGCTTCACATTGGGGCGTTTGACGCGAAGATGCTGCCGGACCTGATTGATCTGTTTCGCAGGCGTGGATTCACCTTCATAAAGCTGCCGGAGGCGATGAAAGACCCGGTCTATCGCGAGGATCCGGATATGGCTCTGAAATATGGCGGGGCGTTTCAGGAGCAGGTTGCTGCGGCACGGCATATCAAATTCCCACCCAATACGAAGCCTTATAAACAACTGGAAGCGACTTGCCGTTGATGTGGACGGCACCGCTGATGTTTCACGAGCGCTGGAGTCGGATATCCTTATTCCTATGTCGACCGCCACACCTGAAGCATCTCAGCTCGCCCTCCGTGCGGAGGGGCAGCAGTTGAACGGGAAGCCTCCTTTTGAATCGTGGGGCCGCTACCCTACTTATGGCGCGAGGGTGATTCCGCTTCACTGGCAGAGCGATTTTCCTGCCGTGACTAACGGCCTTCACGATAGCGCGCTTCCGGTGGGCATGGGCCGAAGCTATGGCGATGTCTGCCTGCTGAAGGACGGCAACCTGCTGGAGACCACGGGGATGAACCGCCTGATAAGTTTCGACGCGGAGACTGGGCTGCTGACGGCGGAGGCGGGCATTACGCTGGCGCAGATTCTTGATTTTGCAGTTCCGCGAGGGTTTTTTCTGCCGGTTTCGCCGGGGACGAAGTATGTAACTCTGGGCGGCGCAATTGCGAACGACATTCATGGCAAGAACCACCACGTTGCTGGAACTTTTGGCGGGCATGTTACCGAGTTTGAGCTTGTGCGCTCGGACGGCTCGCGTAAACTCTGTTCGCCGACTGAGAATGCCGACCTTTTCTCGGCCACGATTGGCGGGATGGGACTGACTGGCCTGATGACATGGGCTACGCTGCGACTTAAGCCGATCGTTTCGCGGATGATCGACTACGAGGGGATTCAGTTCCACGGGATCGACGAGTTTCTCGACCTGACTGAGCAGAGCAAGGGTATCGAGTACACGGTAAGTTGGGTGGATGTGACCTCGACGGGCCGCAACTTCGCGCGCGGGGTCTTTATGCAGGGCGACCATTCGGCGAAGAGGGACGAACTGAAGCCCTCGGCTAAACCCAAGCTTGTTTTTCCATTCGACGCTCCGGGATTTGCGCTGAATCATCTTTCTGTGAGCGCGTTCAACACTCTTTTTTTTCATAAGCAGATCCATAAGCGGGTCGTTGCACTGCAGGACTATGAACCCTTCTTCTATCCGCTGGATAAGGTTTTGCACTGGAATCGAATGTATGGGAAGCGGGGACTGCTTCAGTTTCAATATGTCATTCCGTGGGAGCACGCGAAAGAGGGAACTATCGCGATTCTGCATGAGGTCGCGAAGTCTGGGCTCGCCAGCTTTCTTGCGGTTCTCAAGGCGTTTGGAGACGTGCCTTCGCCGGGCATGATGAGTTTTCCGAAGCCGGGAATCACTCTTGCGCTCGACTTTCCGATCAAGCCTGACAAGACTTTTCCTCTTGTGAAACGGCTTGCCGATATGACCCTTGAATATGGAGGGCGTCTTTATCCCGCGAAGGACGCAGCAATGACGGCTGCACAGTTTCAGGCGTTCTATCCACAGTGGGAGAAGTTTTCCCGCTATCGTGACCCTCTGCTGACTTCCAGCTTCTGGGAGCGCGTTACTTCCAATCTATAGACCGGACAGACTAAGCCTATGAGCTCTACCTCGCAGATTCCCAGTGACGCCAGCCATACAACGCGCAAGATTCTCGTTCTAGGCGCTACTTCCGGTATTGCCGAAGCGACGTGCCGCATATGGGCTGCGCAGGGAGCGAGTCTGTTCCTTGTAGCCCGCAATGCGGAGAAGCTTGCGGCGGTCGCCGCTGACCTGCGCACGCGCGGGGCAAATTTTGTCGATACGGCGGTCGCTGACCTGGACGACACGGAGAATCATCCGCAGCTTCTTGCTCATGCTGTCAATTCTCTGACCGGGATGGATATTGCTTATCTCGCGCACGGCATTCTGGGCGATCAGGCTGAGGCTGAGCAGGACTTCAACGCTGCGGCCCAGATTCTCTATACGAATCTGCTGGCTCCTGTGTCGCTTTTGACCTGGCTTGCAAACTTTTGCGTTCAGCGGCGGGCAGGGGTTCTTGCGGTGATCTCTTCGGTGGCGGGAGATCGTGGACGCAAGTCGAACTATGTTTATGGGTCGTCGAAGGCAGGGCTATCGGCGTTTTTGGGAGGCCTGCGCAACCGTGTCGACCGGGAAGGCGTGACGGTTTTGACGATCAAGCCTGGTCCGACCCGGACGGCGATGACCGCCGGGATGCCCAAGAGCGACAAGTTTGCCGATGTAGATTCGGTCGCCGAGTCCATCGTCAAGGCCATCGACAAGCGGCAGGATGTTCTCTACGTTCCGTTCCAGTGGGGTCCGATCATGTGGGTGATTCGGAGCATTCCGGAGCGGCTTTTCAAGAAGCAAAATCTGTAATTTGTGGAATCGCGAATCAAAATTCTATGAATTTTGGTTGATTCCTCAGGGCTTATTTTGCAAAAGTGGGCCAATTTCGAATTGGCAACCCACTTGCTTGCTGATATCTCGAATACCAAAACAAACAAGGGCACGGGACTGTCCCGATTTCCACAGACAGTCTCTGTGTGTCGATTTGCGTGATTGATTCGTGGCAGTAGTGCAGCAACTGATCAAATCTCTCAATTGATTTTTTGTTACTGTTTCCCATTTCCGAGATAGAGGCAAATTCATGAAGGTGCTACTCCGCAAGGTTTTTTTCGTCCTGCTTTTCACTGCCGCATTTCTCATCGCGTACCCCAGCCTGGCGCAGACCTCCTATGGTGCGCTTGCCGGATCTGTCACTGATCAATCTGGCGCAGCGATTCCGAATGCCACCATTACAGCTAGAAATACTGATACGGGCGAGACGCACGTGACCACGTCCAAGTCGAACGGCGGATATCTGATTGAAGCGATCGGTATCGGTTCTTACGACATCACCGTGGAATCACCGTCTTTTGCCAAAGAAGTCATCTCGAAGGTGCTTGTACAGCCGACTACGATCACTTCGGTGAACGCCCTGCTCAAGATCGGCTCGGCCCGTGACATTGTTGAAGTCTCCAGTTCGAACGAAATCCTCAAGACCGAGAGCGGCGAGGTCAGCCAGACCATCGGCACTAAGGAGATCTCGGATCTTCCTATCAACTCTCTCAACGCTTACGCCCTTGCGACCACCATCCCGGGTGTCACGACGGTGACGACAGTCGGGTTGACCAACGGTACTGGTTTCTCGACCAATGGCAGCCGGCCACGTGAAAACAACTTCCTTATCGAAGGCCAGGATAATAACGACGCCGGCATCGAAGGCCAAGGGCTTCAGCCTGAGAATCAGGAGGCTCTCCAGTCGGTCACCTTCCTGACCAGCGGAGCTTCGGCTGAGTTCGGTCGCGGTGGCGGTGCTGTTTCTAACCTCGTCTACAAGAGCGGCACCAATGGCTTCCACGCCGCAGTGTGGGATCGCCTCTTCAACTCTTCGCTCAACGCTACCAACCACAACACTACATATAACAAGGGAGTTAAGACGAAGTCCCGCGAGAACATTTATGGATACCGGTTCAGCGGTCCCATTGTTCACGACAAGCTCTTCTTCTTTGTCTCACAGCAGTTCGACCATTATCGTGCGAGCGCTGCGCTGAGCACTCTGATCATGCCGACGACGGCTGGTTATGCGACATTGAATGCCAACAAATCGAACCCTCAGATTGCCAAGCTTCTGCAAGCGTACGGCGGGCTTACAGGGTATGACGCTGCCAGTGGCAAATTTCCTTCTTCGCTGAGAAACGTTGCGCTCGGTCCTGATCCGGTTACCGGTATCGATCGCGGCACCGTCGCTTATGGCGGTATCCAGCGCATTATTGGGGCACCTACCAACAGCAATGAATTTGTGACCAAGGTCGACTGGCAGGCTCTAACCAACGATAAGTTCCAGTTCCGGTTTGTGCGCTCACCCTTCATCGCACCTACGGATACAGGAAACTTCCCTTCGCAGCTGCCCCTGTTCGATACAGATCAACAGGGTGTCTCCTACAACGCCGGGATCGTTGAAGACCACATCTTTAACTCTCATATGCTCAATGAAGTTCGTGTCTCCTATGGCAGAATCGGCTTCACTTTCGGCCTGCAGCCGGCCACTCTCGCCAATCCGCTGGCAACCGCGCCCACCGTGACCATCAACGGCGTGCAAGGATGGGGCATCCCGACCAACACCCCGCAAGGCCGATTCCACAACACCTACCAGCTGCAGGATGCTTTCAGCATCACGCAGGGCACCCATTCCATGAAGTTCGGATTTGACGTGGCACAGGTCCGAGTGCGTGACGCCGTTCCCTTTGTCTTCTACGGAGCTATCAGCTATCAGCTATCCAGCGCTTATACCTCGCTGGGCAACTTTGCGGATGACTTCTCCGGCACAAGCAGCGCATCGCTTAACAAGAACTTCGGCAGCCCGACAGCCCGGCCGACCCTTACCAACCAGGCCTATTATGCGGAAGATCACTGGAAGGCAACGCCCAGTCTCGCCGTCGATCTTGGTCTTCGCTACGAGTATTATGGCGCGCCGTTCAACTACGTCGGTTACCCTGCGATCGACTCGACTAATCTTGGGTGCTTCCCAACAACCTCGTCCGTCTCCTGCCGCGTTCCGGTCAAGCCGAATTACACGAACTTCGCTCCCCGGGTCGGTTTTGCCTATACTCCCGGTGCGAGCAACAAGACCGTGATTCGTGGGTCATTCGGAATCTTCTATGACAACGTCTTCACCAACGTTGCCGACAACATTCAGGCCAGCGCGCCCAACGCTTCCGCACCAACGGTGAACGGCGCGATCACGGGTCGTGGCACCGGAGCATGGTTTTCAAGCTTCGCCGCGCTCAATCCAAATCCGGCTCCAACGAACAGCGTAACCTCGACGATTCCCAACCTGCGCAACCCGATTGTCTACCAATACAATCTCGCGGTAGAGCGGGAACTGCCGGGTGCGATGAGTCTCACGGCAGGGTATATCGGATCGCGCAGCGGGCATCTCTATGGGTTGACTTCCCTCAACCCGCTTGTTCCGGGCACAGCGTCAACTCGAGAGGTCAATACGACTCGCGGCGCGATCGCCGTGCACGACAACTCCGGCGACGGAAACTACAACTCCGGCACTCTTCAGCTGGACCGCAAGTACCGTTCCGGTGTTCAAGCTCGCGTCGCCTACACCTACTCCAAATCGATGGATGACGTCTCCGAGGAATATACCTCCGGAAACTACTCGGCATACCCTGAACAGGAACCGTCGCTGGGCGGCGTTCGAGGCAGAGACTACGGAGTATCTGCTTTCGACCACAAGCAACGCGCGGTCCTCACGACGGTCTACATCATTCCCAAGTGGCATACAGAGCACCTGAAGCCGCTGGCCTATGCTGTCAATGGTTTTCAGGTCAATGGCATCGTCTCTTTCCAGACCGGTAGCGTATGGAATATTCAGACGGGTTCGGATATCAACGGAGATGGTATCGTCAACGATCGTCCTGTACTGCAGAACGCTAGCGCTCCCCTCAACAGCTTTGCAGTTCGCTCGACGGACTGGTACACGACCGCCCAGGGGGCCGGACCGGGTATCTACTGTGACGGCACCTATGTGTCCAACTATCTTTCCAAGAACCCCGGCACTGGTACGACCGATAACTTCTGCCACGTGATACCACTCAACTCAGCCCACTTCTATATCGGTGACCGTTATACCCAGAACCGTACCATCCGCCGCAACGATGGTTATACGCCGGGCGTCTTCACAGGTGATATCTCCATCCAGCGCAACTTCCCGATCCACGAAAGCCAGTCCTTCGACTTCCGTGCCGAGATGTTCAATTTCCTCAACCACGCCAATACCGGGATTCCTAACCTGACTCTCATCTCGTCGGGCAATGTGCCGGTTGCACCTTACTACTCGCCTGGAACCACGCTAAATACTTTCAATAATTTGGCGCCCACTGCAACCGGAAACCGCAGCATTCGGTTCTTCCTGAAGTATTCTTTCTAACTTTTTACAATCGGCAAAATAGGGGACGGCTTCGGCCGTCCCTTTCTTTTTGTTACTTGGCTATAAGATTTGTGCCGTCCTGCTGTTGCTGGGCCATCTGTTGCTGGCGGGTTGGCGGGGGCGGCTGTTCGGGTAGACGGGTTGCTTTTTCGACCAGGGTTGACCAGTCTTCGGGTACCGGCAACTCCTGATCGAAGGATGGGGCCGTCAGGCTGGCTGTAACTCGGACCGCCACGGTGAGTTCGCTGGAAACCCGGCCGCGAAAGACGCCGTGGGTTGGCGGGACGTCGGCGTAATCGCGGCCGATTGCGGTGCGAATATGGCGGTCGCCGGCGACGAGCCAGTTGGTGGGGTCGAATCCTACCCAGCCGAGCTGAGGGAGCAGAGCTTCCACCCACGCGTGCGTTGCTGAACTGATCGACCGGTCCATGTCGCTTTCGCCGTGGAAGAGATAGCCGCTTACGTAGCGGCAAGGAATCCCCAGCTTGGAGCGCACCAGGGCGATCATGATGTGGGCGAAGTCCTGACAGACGCCGGCCTTTGTCCCGAGCGCGAGATCGATGGGTGAATCTACCTTGGTCGACTTCGGTTTGTAGTCAAAGTATTCGTAGATCTGCTGGTTGAGGTTGTGCAGAACCATGAGGGGATCGTCTCTGCGGCGCACGTCGAGCTGTGCGGCGAGCGCGTCGAGTTCTGGCGTCGAAGCGGTGAATTCGCTGGGCAGCAACATCTCCCAGTAGTCGCCTTGTTGAACGAGAGTATCCAGATCCCTCCAGGCGTCCGGCGCAAGGAAGGCTGGAATTTGCCCGGCAGGTTGTACTTCAACCAGGGACTCGGCGACGATCACGAGTTGCCCATGCATTCCGGGGATGTCGAAGTGATGAACGTTGTTGGCCAGATGATCGCGATAACTGAAGACTCTGCAGCGGGGGCTTACAGAGAGGTGAAAGGTGTGGCAACGCTGATTGAGGTCGCTGCGCGGATGCATCCGCGTCTCCATCATGCTTTCACTGACTGGATTGCTGTAGAGGAACTTCGTCAGATGGCGAATTGAGTAGTACATGATTGTCCCTCCTCGAAGATCGCGAGTTCGATATTTTAGAACGGCCAATAGAAGAGCCAGCTTAGCCGCCAGCGGTTTTGCCGATGCCAGACGATGGCAGGCAGAAGTGTTGCGAACATTGTTGGTAAGAGTAATTGAAGCCAGAAGTTGTGGGTATGAAAGACGCTCTCCAATACGACCCTGGTTCCTCCTTGTGCAAATGCGCTGAGCAGGAAGATGCCGAGTGAGGCGCGGCCGATCCAGTTGAGCGCATCGCCAGTGCGATGCTTTTCGAGTAGCGATGCAATAAGAAAGAGGCCCGCGGTTCCGGTAAGGCCGAGTCCGATATAGCTCCAGCGGGTTGCCGGTCCGAAGAGGTAGATCATTACGGTCTGAAATGCAGCCAGGAGAGCGAAGCCGTAGGCCGCGGCAATGGGAGGTATGATCTCCATCCGGTAAACGCGGTTTCCGAACCACATACCTGCGACGAGAAAACAGAACTCGTGCAAGACCTGGTTGGTGAGCGGCGGCCCAAACGCAGGCGTGAGGCCAATTGCGACGGCGAGCAGAAAACGTGGCCAATCCGGAAGCGAGATTGTGAGAAGCGCCAACATAAAGCAGAAGAAGAGAGCGAAGAGGAACCAGCTGGCGTCGCCATCGGCAAGTTTAATGAGGAAGGATTGCCATTGGAAAGGATCGGCGCTCATCTCGAAGCGTCCGATCAGTGGCCTGACTGCGGTGTAGATGACAGCGAAGAGGAGGTAGGGGTAGAGGATGGACTTTGCTTTCTCCACAGTGAAGTCGAACTTGCCCCGCCGTTCGATGCTTCCGTGCAGAAACAGCCCCGCGACAAAGAAGAATGCCGGCATGTGAAAGCTATAGATCAAAGCACGAAAGAACGAGGCGGAGGGGGTGTCCCACCAGCCACGGTGAACCATTCCCTGCGCCGTGTGCCCCATGGTCACAAGGATGATTGCGATGCCTCTAACGATGTCGACGAGATTGGATCGTTTGACGCTTGCGAGCGGTTGCCGTATCTCCGGCATTGTTTGAAGGACGGTCATTTATCCGGCTAGCGCAGTCTGAATGGAGTAGTCCACATAGAGTTCGTAGATGGTGGTGTGGATGGCGCGGCACTGTGACTGAATGCTCTCCAGATAGCCGACTACGTCCTGGTTCAGCACTTCGTCTACGCTGCTGTAGCTCAGCGATGCTTTGAGTCGCCCGCTTAGCCGTTGCAGGGCCATCGCGCGGCTCTTGCCGCTATCGCCCTGAATTTTTTCGAGCGCGTTTCCTACGCTGTCGATTGAGAACCTGATCGAGTGTGGGAATTCCTCGTTGAGCAGAAGAAATTCGAAGATATGTTTCGGAGTCAGGTCTGCAGTGTAGACCTTGCAATAGGCCTCGAATGCGGTTGCGGACCGGAGAAGTCCCATCCAGTCGATATATTCATATCCTTCGCCGATGTTTTCCGGATGCTCCCACAGATCGGCGTGATAAGCCTCCAGCAGGAGTGCCGTTGCGGAGGCGCGTTCGAGGTATCGGCCTACCTGGATGAACTGCCAACCCTCCCCGTGGTTCATTGTTGAGTCGGTGACGCCCTGGAATTGATGAACCGCTTCCAAGACGGACTGGAGAAAATCACTGGGGCTCGAAATTCCCTGGGCAAAGTCTTCGGCCTGTCGCTCGATTTGCAATTCGGGGCGAGTTACCTGGAGATAGAGGCTGTTGAGCCGGTGCCACTGCTCCGTCGAGATCTGCTCGCGGACCTGCCGAGCGTTTTCTCGCGCCGCGATGATGCAGGAGAGAATGGAAGCCTTGTTTTCCGTGTCGAAGGTCAGTGCCTGGGTCAGAGAGTACGGCTCGCCGGTCCACTCTGTGTCCTTCGGCTTGTTAAGCGCCTGGAGTGCACGTTGCCATCTTCGTTCTGCGCTAGCTGGGGTTTCGTCCAGCATCAAATTCAGATTCACATCCAGCAGCCGCGTGGTGTGCTCGGCGCGCTCGAGATAGCGGCTCATCCAATACAGACTATCGGCAACGCGGCTCAGCATCGGTTTCTCCCTTCATCGGCTCAGCACCCAGGTATCTTTACTGCCGCCGCCCTGGGAGGAGTTCACCACCAGCGAACCACGATTGAGCGCGACACGGGTGAGGCCGCCGGGCACGATTGTTACCTTGTCGCCAAAGAGAATATACGGCCGCAGATCGACATGCCGAGGTTCGAGCTCGTCGCCAATCAGGCACGGCGCACGTGAGAACGAGATGGTCGGCTGCGCGATGTAGTTGCGCGGATCCGCCTCGAATCTTCTGGGCAAACTCCTCTTGTTGGGCCTTGGTCGACTGAGGTCCGATGAGCATGCCATATCCGCCACTTTCTCCGACAGCCTTGACAACCAGTTTGTCGAGGTTCTGTAGGACGTACTGGAGTTCTTTGGGCCGCGTTGGGAGATAGGTTTCGACGTTGTTGAGCACAGGATCTTCGCTCAGGTAGTACTTGATGATGTCGGGGACGTAGGCATACAGCGCTTTATCGTCCGCCACACCAGTGCCAAACGCATTTGCGAGGGTCACGTTTCCTGCGCGATAGGCGTTGAACAATCCGGCTACGCCAAGGACTGAGTCTCCGCGGAATGCGAGTGGGTCGATGAAGTCGTCGTCGACTCTGCGATAGATGACATCGACTCGGCGGAGACCGTTAGTCGTTCGCATGTAGACAATGTTGTCGTGGGTCACGAGATCGCGGCCTTCGACCAGCTCAATACCCATCTGACGGGCGAGATAGGCGTGCTCGAAGTAGGCCGAATTGAAGACTCCCGGGGAGAGCAGAACGATGTTCGGCTCCGGCCTGCCTTCGGGTGCAAGCGATCGCAATGATCCGAGGAGAATTTGCGTGTACTGCTCGATGGGCCGCACGTTGTAGTTGCGGAATAGCTCCGGGAAGATGCGCTTCATCACCCTGCGATTGGTCAGCATATAGCTGACGCCGCTCGGGACGCGGAGATTGTCCTCCAGAACCACAAACTCCCCGCCCTCAAGGCGGATCAGGTCGGTTCCGCAGACTGCGACGTATACGTTCCGAGGAACCTGTAATCCAGCCATTTGCCTGCGGTAGTGCTTGCAGGTGTAGACCATCTCGCGGGGGACGATGCCGTCTGCAAGGATCCTTCCCTCGTTGTAGATGTCCTTGAGGAAGAGGTTGAGGGCGGTGATTCGCTGAGTTAAGCCCAACTCCACGGTCTCCCACTCGGCTGCGGTGATGATGCGAGGGACCAGGTCGTAGGGGAAGATCTTTTCGGTTCCCTCTTCGCGGCCGTAGACGGCGAAGGTGATGCCTTGATTCAGGAAGCTTAGGTCGGCAGCTTGTTTTCGGCGCTTTAACTCGTCGAGAGGCAGGGAGATAAAGTGTTCCAGCAGTTCGCGGCAATGGGGGTGAAGGTTTCCCGGGCCTATGAACATTTCGTCGTAGGCGTGATCCAGCAAATAGTTCTTAAGTGCCGCTCGCTCGACATAGGAGGACGGGACTGGCTGCATGGAGGAGCCTTGAGTATAACGGCATGGTTAAGAGTCGCAAAACCCAAATCTTGGTCGCATCTCGTTATGATGCTGATTCCAATTGCTTACCGACGATTTACCGTATCTTCTTATTTGCGTCGGGGTCCGAGAGCCAGAGAGAGGTCATCTGGGATAAACTAGAAGAGACGCCCACTTTCCAGAAAAACCCACACTCAGGCGCACAGACAGGATGCACATCGCAGTGAGCAACTCAACCGCAGTCGCAGTGAAACCCATCTTCAATATTGCCATCATCGCCCACGTCGACCATGGCAAGACCACTCTTGTGGACGCAATGTTGCGTCAGAGTGGCACCTTTCGCTCCAACGAGTCTGTCGCCGAGAGGGTGATGGACTCGAACGACCTGGAGAAGGAGCGCGGCATTACGATTCTGGCCAAGAATACTGCGCTTTATTACCACGACAACAAGATCAATATCGTTGATACGCCAGGTCACGCTGACTTTGGTGGTGAGGTGGAGCGTGCGCTGAAGATGGTGGATGGCGTGGTGCTGCTGGTCGATGCTTCTGAGGGGCCGCTGCCGCAGACCCGGTATGTGTTGTCGAAGGCGCTTGAGGCGGGATTGACGCCGATGGTGGTGATCAACAAGATCGACCGGCCGGATGCGCGTCCGCAAGAGGTGCTGAATGAGGTTTATGACCTGTTTATCGACCTCGATGCGGATGAGTCTGTGCTGGACTTTCCGGTTCTGTACACGAATGGGAAGCTTGGGACTGCTACGACTGATCCTGCGGTTCCAGGAACGGATCTGCAGCCGCTGTTTGAGCAGATCGTCACTACGATTCCGGTGGCGAAAGGTGAGCCTGAAGGCACGCTACAGATTCTGGTTACGAACCTGGATTATTCGGACTATCTTGGCCGGTTGGCGATTGGGCGCGTGTTCAATGGCACGATGCGGACGGGGCAGGAATACAACGTTGCGAAGCTCGATGGAACGTTCAGCAAGCACAAGATTACGAAGCTGTTCAGCTTCTCCGGGTTGAAGCGAACCGACATTGATGAGACGCAGGTTGGCGATATCGTTGCGATTGCGGGAATTCCCGGAATCACGATTGGGGAGAGTTTCTGCGATCTGGAGGAGCCGAAGCCGCTTCCGCCGATCACGATCGATGACCCTACGATTGCGATTCAGTTCAATGTAAACAACGGGCCGTTTGCGGGACGTGAAGGGAAGTTTGTGACCTCGCGGAATCTGCGGGATCGTTTGGACAAAGAGCTTTTGACGAATGTCTCGCTGAAGATGCAAGAGACGGGCTCGCCTGACACGTTCAAGGTTCTTGGCCGCGGCGAGTTGCAACTGGGAATTTTGATCGAAATGATGCGGCGTGAAGGCTTTGAGATGATGGTCAGCCGGCCGGAGATCGTGACGAAGCGGATCGACGATCAGCTGATGGAGCCGGTGGAGCACCTTTACATCGACGTTCCGGAGACTTTCGTCGGAACCGTTATTGAGCGGCTTGGGCCCCGTAAGGGCGAGATGGTCAAGATGACCAACCACGGGTCGGGGCGGGTTCGCATGGAGTTTCGCGTACCGAGCCGCGGCCTTATCGGGCTGCGCTCGGAGATGCTCACGGAAACCCGTGGGACGATCATCATGAACTCCATCGTGGACGGTTATGTGCCGTACCAGGGCGAGATTCCGCAGCGTGCTTCCGGTGCTTTGATCTCGGACCGGCAGGGGACTACGACTGCCTATGCGCTTGAAGGACTGCAGGACCGCGGGATTCTGTTTGTTCCAGATGGCATTGAGGTCTATGAGGGCATGATTGTCGGCGAGCACTCGCGCGACAACGATCTGGATGTGAACTGCGTACGCGAGAAGAAGCTTTCGAATATGCGGGCTTCAGGTTCGGATGACGCTGTTCGGCTGGTTCCTTATAAACAGCTCACGCTGGAGCAGTGCATTGAGTTCATCGCGGATGATGAGCTGGTGGAGGTTACGCCGAAGTCGCTGCGGTTGCGCAAGCGGGTGCTGCAGGCGAACCGGCGGCCTCGTAAGGGCTCTACGGAGTAGTTTGATGGGTACCCCCCCGGGGGGTTACCTTACAGTAAGCTCCTTTGTTTCATTGATTTATGGAAATCTACTCTCGCAAAATCGTCCAAACAAAGGGGTTACGGCCAAATTCGTGCAAATAAAAGAGTTAGCCCCGGCTGTTTTGGCCGGGGCTTTCCTTTTCTCTATTGTTTTAAGTATAGCTAAGTGCATGAAACTAAAATGCCACTTTGGCTGAGTTTATTTTGGTCGCTTAAGTACTTGTTTTTGTGATGGTTGCGACTGGGGTGAAAAGTTGTTCGAGGCAAAATGGGCTTGACAAGCTGTTTTGGGCTGTTCTTGAAGAGAAATTCTGTAAGTGATTGGTGAGGCGATGGTTGTTCTGGGTTAAGCAAGATCGGGCCTTTCCGCTTCACGGCGGGATGACAACTGAGCCAAGCGAGACCGGTCACTTATTCGCAGTTGCAACCGGCACGGTGTCTGGTGGGCATGGTGCCGTCGAGGGCGGGGATACAGTGGCCGTGGGGGTCGAACTGGGGGTTGCCTAGTTTGGCGGCGATGCGGGCCTCGAAGTCTTCGGAGATGAAGTGCTCGAGGCGCTCGGCTTCGTCGTGGATCTTCTCGATGGGATAGTTGAGGACCTCGTAGAGGAAAGTTTCGATCAGGCGGTGGTGGCGGATGATTTCGAGGGCTCGCTTGCGCCCGGCGCGAGAGAGGCACGCGCCGCGGTGGCGTTCGTAGTCGACCAGCGGGTTTTTGGCGGAGGCGAGTTTTTGAATCATGTTGGTGACGGAAGCCATGGCGACGTTGAGGCGGTCGGCGAGTTCCTTGCTTCCGATGCGCCGGGTTCCTCCGTCTCCGAGAGCAAAGATGGCCTTGAGGTAATCATCGACAGACTCGGAATTAGGTGTGGCCGCACGGTGTTTGACCATATCTCCTATTGTCCACCAGGGATTGACTCGCACGTTTAAATTAGGTTAGCCTAATTTCTAATTAGGTAGACCTAATTCGCGTCGACAACTGGAGGGGGCATGAGATCGGGCTGGGTTCTGCTGTTCTTTGTCGTTGTGCTGTCGACGGGGGGCTGCTGCCGGATGTTTGGACAGAGCGGGACGACGAGCGGCGTTTATGGCACGGTCTCCGACGTGACGGGCGCGGTGGTGCCGGGAGCGAAGGTCAACCTTACTTACGTGGCTACTGGGGCAGAGCGCAGTGTGACGACGGGCGCCGACGGAGCTTTTCTCTTTCTGCAGTTGAGCACGGGGGCTTACCGGGTCTCGGTTGAAGCGACCGGCTTTGGCGTGACGGCGAAGGAGGTGACCTACGAGGGAGTTCCGATTGATCTGGAGTTCAAGCTGGCTGCGGAGTCGCTGCAGACGGAAGTGGTGGTGAACGCGGGGGCGTTGGACCCTACGGAGCCCGCGCATGTGGATGTGAGTCAGGAAGAGATAGCGCGCATTCCGAGCCAGAGTGTGAGCTCGCCGCTGAGCTCGCTGGTGACGGTGACGACGCCGGGAGTTTCGGCGGACTCGAATGGCTCATTTCATCCGCTTGGCGACCATGCCGAGGCTTCGTTTGTAATCGACGGCCAGCCGATTACGGACCAGCAGAGCCGGACGTTTTCGACGCAGGTGTCATTGAATGCGCTGCAGTCGCTGGAGATTCGTGAGGGGGCTCCGCAGGTGGACGTGGGCGACAAGACGAGCATGGTGATTGTGGCGCAGACGCGGTCGGGGCTGGACCAGAGGCGACCAGCGGGGACGATTTCGTTTGCGCGGAGCTCATTCGCTACTTCGCAGGCGAGCGGGAATGTTGGTTTTGGAACGGCGAGATATGGAAGCTTTGCGGCCATCGACGGGATCAACAGCGGGCGTTTTCTGGATACGCCGGAGCTGATACCGCTGCACGCGAACGGCAATGCGGAGAATCTGATTGAGCGGGTGGATTACAGGGTGAGTCAGCAGACTTCGTTGCAACTGAATACCAGTCTGAGCCGGTCGTGGTTCCAGACGCCGAATACGCTGGACCAAGAGGCTGCGGGTCAGAACCAGCGGCAGACGATCTTGAGTTTCAATGTGGCTCCCTCGCTGCTGCATACGTTTAGCAACTCGATGTTCAACCAGACCAATCTGTGGGTACGGCAGGACAAGGTTCGTTACCGGCCGTCGGAGGACATGTTTGCGGATACTCCGGCGACGCTGGCGCAGAGCCGGCGGCTGACGAATGCGGGAGCGCGATCGGAGATTAACTATTCCCGCGGCAGGCATACGGTGGTTGCGGGCGCGGAGTGGAAGCACACGTTTCTGGCGGAGCAGTTTACGACTGGCCTTACGGATCCGGCCTATAACAGCCCGTGCCTGGGACTGGATGGGGCTCCGTCGCGAGATGCAACGCTGATCGAGCCGTCGCAGTGCGCTCCGACGGGCCTGGCGATCAATCCGGGGTTTTTGCCGGGACTGGTGGCGATCGATCTTACCCGCGGCGGGGCGTTGTACGACTTCAAAGGGTATACGGACATCAAGCAGGAGGCGGTGTTTGGCAACGACAGCATACGGCTGAGGGACTTCACGTTCAGTCTCGGTCTTCGGTTCGATAATTACAACGGACTGACGAGCAGCTCGGCGTGGCAGCCGCGGGTGGGGGGAGCTTATTCGGCGGCTCCACTGCATACGGTCTTTCATCTTGCCTACTCACGGGTATTTCTGACGCCATATAACGAGAACCTGATTGTGGCGAGCTCGAATGGGCCGGGTTCGACCTCGTCGGCGCTGGGCGCGGAGGATTCCGGTGTGCTGAAGACTGGCCGGCGGAATCAGTTCAACGTGGGTTCGGAGACTCAGGTTTCGAAGCTGCTGTCGTTCAGCGGGGAATATCTTTGGAAGTTCACGTATGGGGCGTATGACTTCGACATTCTTCTGGACAGTCCGCTTACGTTTCCGACTCAATTCCGGAAGTCGAAGATAGATGGGGCGCTGCTTCGCGCGACGCTTTCTCCGGTGAATGGGTTTGCGGGATATGTGACGGTGAGCCATGTGCGCTCGCGGCTGTTTGGGCCGGAGACGGGCGGGGTGAGCTTCAGCCCGCCGTACGCGAATGTCGCGCGTCCCGATCATGATGAGGGATTGGCGATGAATGTCTATGCGCGCTATCAGATAGGGCATCGCGGGCCGTGGTGGGGAGTTTCGTATCGGTATGACGGAGGTCTGGTGGCGGTTGCGGTGCCTGATATTGCGACGGCCCTTAGGCTTACGGGCGATGAGCAGGGGCAGATGGGGTTTCACTGTGGGGCGGTATTTGCAACGGCGGCGGAGCCGATCCGCTCCTGCGCGGAGGGCTGCCGGTGGGGGCGACGCGAATTCGGATTCCTGCTCCGGGGACGGAGAATGACGACAGGAATCCGCCGCGGATTGCTGTGCGGAATCTGGTGGACCTTTCGATGGGCGAGGATGAGCTATTTCGACACGAGAAACAGAGCGTCGGGGTGCGGGTGGATGT
This sequence comes from uncultured Acidobacteriaceae bacterium, assembly GCA_963746625.1. Lineage (GTDB taxonomy): Bacteria > Acidobacteriota > Terriglobia > Terriglobales > Acidobacteriaceae > Edaphobacter. The sequence continues at coordinate 231,730 of CAVVBT010000005.1, read as the reverse complement.
GGTGAATACGGCGAATGTGCAGGGCTTGTATAACTTTTTGTCGACGTTTTCCGGGACGCACTTTGTTACGCCGCGGAGTTTGACGGGGCAGATTCGGTATACGTTTTGATTTTGTGGGCTTCGCACGTGGAATCGGCTGCTATTCGTAGCGGAGGACGACCTGGGGGTCTACGGTGGTGGCTCTGCGGGCTGGTATCCAGCATTGCGATGAGAGCTACGGCGACGAGGAAGATGGGGACGGCGGTGAAGGTGATGATGGCATACGATCCCAAAGCCAGTCGTCGCCTCCTCAACTCAGGTCGATGCCCGGATGCCAACGGCTCTTTGCGAGGAACGCTTTAGGGTCGCTCATCTCGAGTATTTCGCGAATCGCACGGCGCTTGTCGGTCGCATGTTGATAGTAGGACTTCGCGATACGATAACCGACCCAGTAGCCCAGATCGCCGGGCTTCTCGAGAGTTCCATTGAAGAGCCAATTCGAAAGATCGGTCTTATCCTCGTCGGAGACGAAGGCCGTCTCTATCTCCTTCTCGTTCCCTTTTGCTTCAGCCCAGACGCCGGGGTTAGCGACGCCGCCAGAGATCATCTCGCCCACGAACTCGGCTGCGCCCTCGATGAGAGAGACTTCGAGCACGGTCGGATGTTCGTCTTTGGTAAGGGAGTCCGATTGCTGAACGTGGACGTATTCGTGCGCGATCACATGCACAAACCGATCTTCGACGTTCGCATCGAAGTACTTCACAGCGCAGAGCGCCTCCAACCCTACCATCACACCATCCGTTGGTCCGCCGGCAGCCACTGGCCGGCCGCGGCCAACTGCGACAGTTACAGGCGGAAACCTGGCGCTCGGATATAAGCTGGCGAGCCTTGCCATCGCTACGCTGAGGCGTTCGCGCACGGCTGGCAGAACCGCCGCACACTGCTTCGCGTCTGAATAGATCGCTGGTGTTTTCGTCAAGGCCGCTGCCATGTTCGCGCCAGAGATGTTTCGGATTTTCGCGAAGGTGTGGAGTCCATCCGAGCCAACGTCGAGATAATCGCGTTGCAACTGGTCGGCGGTGGGATGGCTGCCAGCGGCATCGTAGACCGTATAGAACCGGCCCACGTCGTCGATCTGGATGACCGGGCCATCGGTCAGGCCGGGATTAGTGAGGACAACGCAGACCGCACGCATTCGCGGCAGAGCCAGGATAATCACTAATGCCAGGGCACGAACTTTCATAGACGAGTCGATTCCTCTTATTTCTATCCATTGCGGGAGTCAATTACCTGAGATGTTCGGTCCTTTTGATGATTATGCAGAAAATCTTAGCGTCTGATGGCCGTTAAAGGGTTTAGGCGCGGTTATTCGTAGCGGAGGACGACCTGGGGGTCTACGGTGGTGGCTCTGCGGGCGGGGATCCAGCAGGCGACGAGAGCTACTGCTGCGAGAAAGATGGGGACGGCGGTGAAGGTGATGATGTCGTGGGGGCGGACTCCGTAGAGGAGGCTGGTGGAGAATTTTGCGAGGGCGAAGGCTGCGGGCAGGCCTATGGCTACGGCTATGAGGGTGAGGCGCATTCCCTGTCGGATGATGAGGGCCTGTACCGCGTTGAGTTGTGCGCCGAGGGCGATGCGGATGCCTATCTCGTGAGTGCGGCGGGTGACGGAGTAACTGATGACTCCGTAGAGGCCGACGGCGGCGAGGGTAAGTCCGGTGAGGCCGAAGACTCCGAAGAGAGTGCCGGCGAGGCGGGGTAGGAAGAGGGCGTCGTGAAGGTGTTCTTCCATGGTGGCGCTGTTGTAGATGGCAAGGGTGGGATCGAGGGCGCGCGATCTGCTGGCGTGCGGCGGTGGCGATGGAGGCGGAGTCGCCGGTGGTGCGGATGAGGAGGGTGTAGCCCATGAAGGCGGGGTCGGTGGCGACGGTCTGGTCGAGGGAGCGGAAGAGGATGTAACGCTGGTCTTCGCCGAGGGTGCGGGACTTGGTGTTTTTGACTACTCCGATGATCTGGTAAGTGGTCTTGCCTCCGGTGATGCGCTGGCCGATGGGATTTTCGTTGCCGAAGAGTTTTTGGGCGAAGGCCTGGTTAATGATGGCGACATGGGGGCCGGTAGGGCTTTCGTTGGCGAAGTCGCGGCCGGCGAGGCGGGGGATGCCCATGGTTTCGAAGTAGCCGGGGGTGGCCATGTAGAGCTCAGCGATGGGCCAGGGGCCTGTGGGGTTCGGGTGGCCTTCGATCTTCATGCCGTCGCTGCGGCCTCCCCCGGAGAGTGGGACGGTGTCGGTGGCGACAGCGGAGACTACGCCGGGGATGGCTGCAATCCGCTCACGGGCCTGGTTGAGGAGCTGAACGGTACGCTCCGGGGTGTAGCCGTGGATGCGGGGATCGACAGACATCATGAGGATGCCGCGGGAGCGGAAGCCGATGTCGATGCCGGAGGCGGATTGGAGGCTGCGAAGGAAGAGACCGGTGGCGCAGAGGAGAACGAGAGACATGGAGATCTGGCTGACGAGGAGGATGTTGCGGAGATTGAAGCGGCGACCGGGGCGGGCGAAGGCGTCTTCGCCTTTTAGCGCATTGGTGAGGATGGGGCGGGAGGCTATCCAGGCGGGGATGAGTCCGAAGAGGAGTCCTGCGGCGACGCTGAGGAGGAAGGAATAGAGGAGGACGCGAGAGTCGACGGAGACGGCGGTGTTGAGCGGGATGGGCGCGGGGAAGTGGAAAGAGGAGAGCCCGCGTGTTGCAGCGATGGAAAGCAGGATTCCGGCGATGCCTCCGCCGAGGGCGAGGAGGATGCTTTCGAGGAGCATCTGATGGACGAGGCGTCGACGCGTGGCGCCGAGGGCGATGCGGACGGCCATCTCGCGCTGGCGGCTATAGGCCTGGGCGAGGAGCAGATTTGCGACGTTGGCGCAGGCAATGCAGAGAACGAGGAGAGCTACGACCATCAGAATGACGAGGAAGGCGATGACTGTGGAGCGGTCGCGTGGCGGAAGGGATCCGGCCTGCTCGAAGGGGAACTCGAGGTTTTTTTCCGGGGCGGCGTTGGTTTCGGCGAAGTGCTTGGCGAGCGTGGCGAGTTCGGCGGCGGCCTGATCGCGCGTGACGCCGGGTTTGAGCCGTCCGGTTACGGTGATCCAGTGAAAGAGACGGGAGTTGTGGTCGGGGAGCGTGGGGACGAGCTGGTCGATATTGCCGAAGGGGACCCAGAACTGGGGATCGAGCAGGAGATCGACGCCGCGAAAGGTTGGCGGGGCCACGCCGACGACGGTGTAGGGGCGTCCGGAGAGGGTGACGGGTTTGCCGAGGATGTTGGGGTCGGCGGCGAAGCGATGTTGCCAGAGACGATTGCTGAGGACGATGACGGGGGATTGTTCTTCGGTGGGGAGGAAGCCGCGGCCGAGGGCCATGCGGAGTTGAGTGACGTTGAAAAAGTTGGAGGTGGCGGCTTGTCCCCAGACTCGCTCGGGCTCGCCTGTGCCGCCGATGGAGGCGGGAACGAGGTCGTAGTAGCCGGCCATGTCGGAGAAGGTTCGGGACTTGTCGCGGAGATCGTTGTATAGAGGCCAGGAGAAGTTGTTGCAGCAGCGGTCGCCTCGCTGGGTGGTGTGGAGGCTCATCAGCGTAGCGGGGTCGCCGACAGGAGCAGGGCTGAGGACGAACTTGCTGATCATGGAGAAGATGGTGGCGTTGGCTCCGATGCCCAGACCGATGGAGATGACTACGGCGAGGACGAGGCTGGGTGATCTGCCGAGACGCCGAAATGCGTAGGCGAGGTTCCGTTCGAATGGCATGAGGTTTGTCCCCCGTGTGGATGGAGATACGGGGGCGCGGGGAGGATTGTTCCTGATGTTTCACACCAGAATTTATTTGGGATCGGAGTCCATGCGTTGAGATTGCCAAGTTGTGTGGCAATCACCACAAGGTGGTAGTGCAGTTACTGATGAAATACCGCACAGTTGATTTGGCTTTCCTTCGCTCGGCGGAACCGAGTCATGGGAGAAGAAAGCTCGCAGTCGGCCCTGTACTGAAGAACGCCTTGGCATAGCCAAGCAAACGTTGAGCAGAGCGTACTCAGAAGAGGTAACGATGTCTCAAAGCAATCGAACTATGTGTAGAGCAATTTTCGGTCTGCTGCTATTGTGCGCGTTGTGCGCGACTCCTGCGCTGGCAAATCATGTCGATACGGCAAACGTCACGCTGACCTGTAACTCCTTCAACCTTTCGGTCAGGGCATCGGAGCTCGTTCCGGGAACGAATTATCAGATCAACTATACGATCAATAGCAATTCATCCTCGGGCGGTTCTCCGATCACTGGCTTTTTTCCTTTCACTGCAGTTTCGAGCACCTTTGAAACCGCCGTGTGGGGTTCGTTTCCGACTTTGAACGGAAGTTTCAGTTTCTCCGGGACCGCATCCCTAGTGGGGTGGAACACAATCCCCATCGAGGTTTCGCCCACCAGCCTAAGTTGCGGAGCAACGCCGCCGCCGGTTTGTGCGGCGATGTCCGGCAACGCATCGAACTTCAACGGAACCTCTCTCAGCGCGGGACAATGGATCTGGTTCAATGCGAATTTCACAGCGACGGGCATACCTAAAACTGGCGCGGTTATTACCTTCAGCAATTCCAAAATTCTGAACGCAGGGAATGGGACCGCTATCAGTAATTCGGTTCCAAGTGCCAGAATCACGTTCTCTCCGTCGGCCCCCTGCGGTTCCACCACGTTCGACACAATGACGAACACGTGGTTCACGATTGTTCCGATGAGAGCGGACGACGAGATCTTTCTCACTGGTGTGGCCGTCCCTGTCCCTCCCGGCGGTCTGCCTGGTGGAATCAATGTGAACTGGACCGGCACCTTCGACACCGGCGGCGTCCCTGGTATCTCCATCGATTGGAAGTGGGGAGCAGCTGTCTACTCGAGCCTGGACGGCGACTTCAATAACCTTACTATCAAGCCGGGACACCAAACTGCTTGCGGGTTTAACGGCGCTGACCATGCCGGCACACCTGAGGGGGTCAACAACCTTAATCAGCTCTGGAAGCAGTTTGTAGTGGGCGGGGGGACAGGTGGTGGGGGATCAAACTGGACGGGTTCGTGGAGCGGTACGCAGAGCGTTTCGCCGCAATGCAGCCAGCCAACGGCTCCGGTAGGGCCAAAGGGATAGGATTCCGGTGCAGCGCGGAGACGCCACACTGGAATCCTGCCTATAGGGCGGCACTCGACGACTTTGCCATCCCTGATTGTTGGGGAATTGCCTAATGATTACTTGTAGCTTTTGGCGGTAGCGAAGCGCTTGTTGACTTCGTCCCAGTTGACGGTGTTCCACCAGGCGGCGAGGTAGTCGGGGCGCTTGTTCTGGTATTTGAGGTAGTAGGCGTGCTCCCAGACATCGTTGCCGAGGATGGGGTAGCTGCCCTGGGAGATGGGATTGTCCTGGTTGGCGCTGGTTACGATCGCGAGCTTGCCGCCTTTGAAGATGAGCCAACCCCAGCCGGAGCCGAATTGTTTGGCGGTGGTTTCGTTGAAGAGCTTTTTGAAGGACTCGAAGTCGCCGAAGTCGGCTTTGATCTGAGCGGCGATGTCGCCTGAGGGGTCGCCTCCGCCTTTGGGCTTCATGATCTGCCAGAACATGGTGTGGTTGACGTGGCCGCCGCCGTTGTTCTGAACAACTTTGCGCACGTCTTCTGGGATCGCGTTGAGGTCCTTGATGAGTTCTTCGGGGGATTTTTTGCCGAGGTCGGGGTGTTTTTCGACGGCTCCATTGAGATTGGTGACGTAGGTCTGGTGGTGCTTGTCGTGGTGAAGCTTCATGGTTGCTTCGTCGATGTGGGGCTCGAGGGCGGCGTAATCATAGGGCAGCGGTGGAAGTTCGTAGGCCACGGTGATCTCCTGTCGTTCTTGATTTGTGTGTCAGCCAGGAGCGTCCTGACCGGCTGATTAGTTTCGATGCTTCCGGGGCTTGTGACGATGCACCCGGGAGGCAGAGCAACCTCGAAGATGATAGCGCAACGGGGGATTCATGGTTCCTTCACGTTCCTTCGCGGCGAGATTGTAACCATTCGGGAGATTTTGCGCTCTAATGGAGGCAATGACTGATGTGAACGCTGCCTACCGTTGGCTGGATGATGAAGGGCCAGCCTTTGGAGCTCCCGGCGTGGAGCCACGCTGGACCTCGAGTGAGAAGGATGCTGTGTCGACTGCGTATGCGGCGTCGAGCAGGGTGTGGTTTACGGTGTCGCATGGGACGCTGAACGAGATTTATTATCCGACGATCGACCGTCCGCAGACTCGGGATATGGAGTTGCTGTTCAGCGATGGCGAGACGTTTTTCCATGAAGAGAAGCGCGACCTGATTTACGACTTTCAGTACATCGACAGCAGTGCGCCGGCGGTGCGGGTTTCGGCGACGGATCTGAAGGGGCGGTATTCGGTGACGAAGGAGTTCATCAGTGATCCACACCATCCAGTGGTGCTGATGAACGTGAAGATTACGGGAGATGAGGCGATTTTGTCCCGGCTGAAGTGCTATGTGCTGCTGGCTCCGCATTTGAACGGCGGCGGGGCGAGGAATTCGGCGCGGTCGATCGATGTGGCCGGGAAGCGCTGCCTGCTGGCGTGGAAGGGCGAGACGGTGCTGGCGATGGGAGCGAGCTGCGGGTTCAGCCGGTCGTCTTGCGGGTATGTGGGGACGAGCGATGGCTATCAGGACCTGTGCACGGACATGAAGATGACGTGGCAGTTCGGGCAGGCGCTGGATGGAAATATAGCAGTGATGGGCGAGATTGACGTTGCGGCGCACCGCGAGTTCACGATTGCGATCTCGTTTGGCGATGGGAACCATGCTGCGATTGCGCAGATGATGCAGACGCTGTCGACGCCTTATATCGACCATCAAAAGCGATTTTTGTTGCAGTGGACGCGGTCGGTTTCGCCACCGCGGCTGGCTTCGGCGGCGATGGATGGCGGGAAGCTGATGCGGATCAGCCATAATGTGCTGCTGACGCATGAGGACAAGACTTACTCGGGTGCGTTTATTGCTTCTGCTTCGATACCGTGGGGGAGTTCGAAGGGAGACCAGGACCTGGGCGGGTATCACCTGGTGTGGACTCGGGATATGGTGCAGACGGCGACGGCGCTGTTGGCGTGCGGGAGGACGGATACGGCGATGCGGGCGCTGGTGTATCTGGCTTGCACGCAGCGCACGGATGGGAGTTTTGCGCAGAATTTCTGGATTGATGGGACGCCGTACTGGACGGGGATTCAGCTGGATGAAGTTGCGTTTCCGATCATGCTGGCGTGGCGTTTGTGGAAGGCGAACGGGTTGGGGGAGTTCGATATATTTCCGTTTGTGGAGCGGGCGGCGGCGTTTCTGGTGAGGTATGCGCCGGTGACTCAGCAGGAGCGGTGGGAAGAGGTGGCGGGGTATTCGCCATCGACACTGGCGGCAGTGATTTCGGCGCTGGTATGTGCGGCGGATATTGCCCGGTCGCGGCAGGCAACGGAGCTGGGGAGTTATCTGGAAACGTATGCGGACTGGATTGAATCGCACCTGGATGAGTGGACTACCACGACGGAGGGTGTGCTCGTTTCGGAGGTGCCATACCACTATGTGCGGATACAGCCACCAGCTCCGGGAGAGCCTTTTTATAACCCCGGATTGCCGCATGGATGGATTCACATCAACAATCGCGAGCCGGGGGAGCGGTCTGATTTTGAGGCGCGCGAGGTAGTGGATGCTGGATTTCTGGAGCTGGTGCGGTATGGGATTCGACGGGCAGATGATCCGCTGATTGTGGATTCGTTGAAGGTGGTGGACCAATATTTGAAGATCGAGACGCCTTACGGAGATTGCTGGAGACGATACAACCACGATGGGTATGGGGAGAAGAAGGACGGCGGTCCTTATGAGGGGTGGGGACAGGGTCGCGCGTGGCCGATTCTAACGGGAGAGCGTGCGCATTATGAGATTTGCGCGGGGCGTGACGTTGCGTTGCATATCAAGGCGATCGAGCAGTTTGCCTCGACCGGCGGGATGTTGCCGGAGCAGGTTTGGGACTATGCGGATATTCCGTCGAAGGGGATGTATATCGGGCGGCCGGCGGGTTCGGCGCAGCCTTTGGTGTGGGCGCATGCGGAGTATCTGAAGCTGCTGCGGTCGGCGGCGGACGAGCACGTGTATGACCGGATTTCAGTTGTGGAGGAGCGGTATGGGGTTGCGAAGGGCAAGCGGACGTTTACGAATCACATTGAGATTTTTGAGGTGACGCGGCCGGTTTCTGCGATCTTTGCGGGACATACGCTGCGCATTGTCGACCGCGAACATTTTCACATGGTGTACACGCTGGACGATTGGGCGACGACCTTGACTGCGGAGTCCCGTTCGGTGGGGTATCCGGGGTCGTTTGCGGATATTCCGACGCCGGCGGATTGGGAGGGCGAGATTCTGTTTACGCTGAATTGGCCGGGGCAGGATCACCAGGAACGGTGGTTGGGCAGAAATATTGATGTGTCCGTCATACGGATGCCGGAGTCTATTCAGAAATAAGGGCCACGGGGATAAAGGCCACGGGCCATCGGATGCGATGCGGCCAGGTTCCGCAGATGCATGGAGCGGCGTTTGGCGAGTACACTGTCAAGGATTGACCAAAATTTCGAGATGCGGCGATGCCAACGGCTCGCAACTCTTTATTGAGCAAAGGAAAAGAATGAGCGAAAAGCAGGATTCCAAGCAGAATGAACTCGACCAGCTCTCCATCAACGCACTGCGTTTTCTGGCTGTCGATGCGGTGCAAAAGGCGAATTCCGGTCACCCCGGCGCACCGCTTGGTTGCGCTCCGATTGCTTACCTGCTGTATCACAAGCTGATGAAGCATGATCCTTCGGACCCGAAGTGGATCGATCGGGACCGTTTTATTTTGTCGAATGGACATGCTTCGGCGATGCTGTATGGGGCGCTGCATCTCTCGGGATACGACCTGCCGATGTCGCAGCTTGAGCAGTTCCGGCAATTTGGTTCGCATACGCCGGGACATCCTGAGTATGGCGAGGCGCCGGGCGTTGAGGTGACGACGGGGCCACTCGGGCAGGGCTTTGGCATGGCGGTGGGGATTGCTACTGCGGAGAAGCATCTGGCAGCGGTTTATAACCGCGACACGTACAACATTGTCGACCACTACACGTATGTGCTGTGCGGCGATGGCGATTTGATGGAAGGGATTTCGCACGAGACGGGTTCGCTGGCCGGGACGCTGGGGCTCGGCAAGCTGATTGTGCTGTATGACGACAACCTGATCTCGCTGGATGGGCCGACAGAACTCTCTTACACCGAGGATGTGACGAAGCGCTTTGAGGCTTATCACTGGCACGTGCAGCATGTGGCCGATGGCAACGATCTAGTAGCGATTGAGAAGGCGATTCTGGCGGCGAAGGCGGAGACGACGAGGCCGTCGCTGATCCGGGTGCGGACGGTGATCGGCTACGGTAGCCCGAAGGCCGGGACGAACAAGGCGCACGGCGAGGCTCTGGGCGTAGAGGCAGTGAAGGCGACGAAGAAGAACCTCGGCTGGCCGGAGGATAAGACTTTTTATGTTCCGGAAGAGGCTGCCAAGAACTGGGCCGAGGCCAAGCTGAAGGGCAAGGATGCGCGCGCGGCGTGGAGCGATGAGTTTGAAGAGTACAAGAAGGCCTATCCGGAGCCGGCGGCGGAGTTTGAGCGGGTTGTGAAGGGCGAGATGACGCCGGGTTGGGAGAAAAAGATTCCGACCTTCCCGACGGAGAAGCCGATTGCGACACGCAATGCGGGACAGTCGGTAATGCAGGCGATTGAGAATGTTGTTCCTGAGTTGTTTGGCGGGGCGGCGGACCTGACGACATCGACGAAGACGATTTTCAAGGATTCGCCGAGTTTTCATGTCGATCCGGCGGGGCGGAATGTGTACTTTGGCGTGCGCGAGTTCGGCATGATGGCGATGGTGAATGGAATGGCTGCGCATGGCGGGCTGGTTCCGTTCGGGTCGACGTTCTTTGTGTTTTCGGACTACTGCCGCCCGGCGCTGCGGCTGGCTGCGCTGATGGGTATCCATTCGCTGTTCGTGTTTACGCATGACTCGGTTGGGCTGGGTGAGGATGGACCGACGCACCAGCCGATCGAGCATCTGATGAGCCTGCGGATGATTCCGCACTTTACCGACTTCCGGCCTGCAGATGCGAATGAGACGGCGGTTTGCTGGCAGTTGGCGCTGGAGCGGAAGAGCCCAAGCTTTATGGCGCTGTCGCGGCAGGACCTGCCAGTGCTGGATGCGGCGAAGACGCAGGGCGCGAAGAAGGGTGCCTATGAGCTGGTGTCGTATGGCAAGGATGTCATTCTGATTGGGACCGGCTCTGAGGTTTCGCTTGTGCTGAAGGCCGCCGATGAACTGAAGGCGGCGGGGATCAACGCTACGGTGGTTTCGATGCCGAGCTTCAAGATCTTCGAGGAGCAGAGCGATGCATACAAGGCCGGGTTGCTGCCGCAGGGCACGCCGAAGCTGGCTGTCGAGGCGGGAGCGACGCTGGGCTGGTACAAGTATGTCGGCCTTAACGGCGGCGTAATTGGATTGGATCGCTTTGGCGCCTCGGCACCGGGTGCGATTGCTCTGGATAAGCTCGGCATCAACGTGGCGAATGTTGTGGAACACGCAAAGAAGCTGGTGAAGAAGTAGAGACAGCGCGGCGATTCGAAACGGATCGCCGCTTTTCTCTTTGGCCGAGAAAATCTCGACAAGCCCTTGAGAGGGGACGCGCGGATGACGCAGGACGAGGCGAAACGGCTGGTCGCGAAGCGCGCAGTTGAGTTCGTTCAGGACGGAATGGCCGTTGGGTTAGGGACGGGGACGACGGCGACGATGTTTATCCACGAACTCGGTGTTCGCGTGCAGCAGGGATTGAAGATTCGCTGTGTGGCTTCGAGCGACGCGAGCCACCAGCTTGGGTTGTCGCTCGGGATGGATGTGACGACGCTGGACCAGCTGCCGGAGTTGGATTTGTATGTTGATGGCGCGGATGAGGTTGGGCCTGGGCTCGCGCTGATCAAGGGCGGCGGCGGTGCGCTGCTGCGAGAGAAGATTGTCGCCAGTGCGGCGAGGGAGTTCCTGGTGGTGGTGGATTCAACCAAACTCGTTGAACGGCTGGGCAAATTTCCTCTGCCGGTGGAGGTTGTAAAGATGGCTTTGCCGGTTGTGGAGCCGAGGCTGAGCGCCCTGGGGTTGAATCCCAGGCAGAGGCAGGCGAAGAGTGGCGACGGGCCCTATCTGACAGATGAAAAGAACTACATTCTGGACTGCGCTTGCGGTGTGATTGAGGAGCCCGAGGTGCTGGCGGCGGAGATTCGCGGGATCGTGGGTGTCGTGGAACATGGATTGTTTCTGGGGATGGCAAGTTTGGCGCTGGTGGCCGGAGAGGATGGCGTTACCGAACACCGGGCGTAGGCGGCAGGACTGGCTGAATCGCAGTGCTTTGGCTTGGCGTCTTATAGAGACATGACAAATTCGATGAACATATCGCAAACGGGAAAGATTTGGTTTATCACGGGAGCTTCAACCGGCTTTGGGCGACTGCTTGCCGAAGAGGTGTTGAAGGCCGGCGGCAAGGTTATTGCTACGGCGCGGAAGCTCGATAAGGTTTCCGATCTTGAAGGGAAATATCCGGAGACGGCTAAGGCGCTGGCGCTCGACGTAACGAATGAAGGCGAAGTGAACGCGGCGGTTGAGCAGGCGGTTGCCCGCTTTGGGCGGGTGGATGTTCTGGTGAATAACGCGGGCTATGGGGTTGCGGGCGCGATTGAGGAGGTCTCTGAGGCGGAGTTTATGCCGATGTTCGAGACCAATGTGTTTGGCCTGCTGCGCGTGACACGGGCGTTTCTGCCGCAACTTCGCAAACAGCGCAGCGGGCATATTTTGAACCTCTCTTCGATTGGCGGCTTGGTTGCGAGTCCGGGCATGGGGTATTACAACGCTACGAAGTTTGCTGTGGAGGGGTTATCGGAGGCGCTGGCGGCCGAACTTGCTCCGCTGGGGATCAAAGTGACTATCGTTGAGCCTGGGCCGTTTCGTACGGATTTTCTGGGACGGTCGGGCGTGATTGCGGAGAAACGTATCCCGGACTATGACACGACTGCCGCTAATATGCGGAGGTACTTTGCGGAGAATGATGGTAAGCAACCGGGCGATCCGGTGCGGGCGGTGCACGCGATGATGCAGGTGGTGGATTCGCCTGAGCCGCCGTTGCGGCTGCTGCTTGGAGCGAGCGCGTTGCAGCGGTTGCGCACGAAGATTGGCGGCTGGGAGAAAGAGATTGCAACGTGGGAGCAGGTGACGGTTGGGGCGGATTTTCCAAAGGGTCAGTAAATTTATTTCTCCAGCGTGCGGATGATTTTGGAGTTCAAGCATTAATTCAAACCGGCGCTATTGCCGACAAGGAAGGAAACGAGCATGGAATTAGGAATTATTGGACTTGGCAAGATGGGCTTCAACATGGCGGAGCGGTTGCGGCTTGCTGGTCATAAGGTTGTCGGCTTCGACTTCAACAAAGATGCGACGGCGAAGCTGACGACGACTGGATCGCTGGGCGTGAATTCGCTGGAGGAGCTGGTGAAGAACCTCGCGAAGCCGCGAGCGATCTGGATCATGGTTCCGTCGGGTGATCCGGTGGACGAGACACTGGCGAAGCTGAAGCCGTTGATGTCGAAGGGAGACACCTTTATCGATGGCGGCAACTCGAACTATAAGGACACGCAGCGGCGTCATGCAGAGGCGACGCATGAAGGATTTCAATTTTGTGGATTGCGGGACTTCCGGAGGGGTGTGGGGGCTGAAGGAGGGTTACAGCCTGATGATCGGCGGAGATGAGGAGCCGGTGGAGCGGCTGACGCCGATCTTCGAGACGCTGGCGCCGGCCAAGGATCAGGGGTGGGGGCACGTCGGGCCTTCGGGCGCCGGGCATTTCGTGAAGATGGTGCACAACGGAATTGAGTACGGGATGATGCAGGCGTATGCGGAGGGTTTTTCGATCATGCATGCGAAGAAGCCCCTGGATCTTGACCTGTCGCAGATCTCGAAGATATGGCAGAAGGGTTCAGTGGTACGTTCGTGGCTGTTGGACCTGACCGCGGATGCGCTGTCGAAGAATCCGACGCTGAAAGGACTGAAGGCGTTTGTTCCGGATTCGGGCGAAGGGCGCTGGACGGTGACGGAAGCGATCGATCTGAATATTTCTGCGCCGGTAATTACGGAGTCGTTGATTCGCCGGTTGCGGTCGCGCGAAGAGAACAACTTTACGGACCGCATGATCTCGATTATGCGCGGCGCCTTCGGTGGTCATGAAGTGAAGAAGACTCACGCCGAATAAACAGTCACAGAGAGTCTCAACCAAGCACGAGAGGTAAAAAATATGCCGACCAGCGAAATGAGTGCAACTGCCGCAGTCAGTGCATCGCCAGCTCCCCTGCAACCGGAGCGCATACCCGATCCATGCGTTGTCGTGATTTTCGGAGCTTCGGGCGATCTGACGAAACGTAAGCTGCTGCCCGCGCTTTATCACCTGGAACAGTCGGGGCTGCTGCCTAAGGACTTTGCAGTGGTGGGAGTTGCGCGGCGTCCGCTGGAGCAGACCTTTGCGCGCGGATATGAAAGAAGGCATCGTCAGCGGTGGCGGAGTGGAGAAGGATGACGACAAGCTGGATCCATTTGTGAGCCGGATTCAATACCACGCGATGAACTTCGATGATGCTTCCGGCTACGACTCGCTGAAAGAGACGCTTGCCGGCATCGACGCGAAGTTCGGCACGAAGGGGAACCGGCTGTTCTATCTTGCGACTGCGCCGGAGTATTTCTCGGACATCATCAAGTTTCTTGGCGACCATTGCATGGCGAGGCCGAGAGATTGCGGCGACGGCCAGAACTGGGTGCGGATCATCATCGAAAAGCCGTTCGGGCACGATCTGGAGTCGGCGAGGGCGTTGAATGATGAAGTGAACAAGGTGTTTGATGAGAACCAGATCTTTCGCATCGATCACTACCTGGGCAAAGAGACGGTGCAGAACATCCTGGTGTTTCGGTTCGCGAACGGGATCTTCGAGAATGTCTGGAACCGGAATTACATCGATCATGTCGAGATTACGGCAGCGGAGAGCATCGGCATTGAAGGGCGCGGGCCGTTCTATGAGACGGCGGGAGCGCTGCGCGATGTTGTGCAGAACCACGTGATGGAGCTTGCTGAGTTTTGTGGCGATGGAGCCGCCGGTTTCGTTTGCATCGGATGCGGTGCGTGCGGAGAAGGTGAAGGTCTGGAAGGCGATTACTGCCGATACATCCTGCGGATACGGTGCGCGGACAGTATGGGCCGGGGATTGTGGACGGCAAGCCAGTGGTGGGCTACAGGCAGGAGGACCGTGTCCATCCGCGATCGCAGACGGAGACATATGCTGCGCTGCGGCTGGAGATTGAGAACTGGCGCTGGGCGGGGGTTCCGTTCTACATTCGCGCGGGCAAGCGGCTGGCGAAGCGGGTGACGGAGATCAGTATTCAGTTCAAGCTGCCTCCGTTGCTGCTGTTCAAGGGAGCACAGGCAGCGGGGGCCGAGGGGATTCGTCCGAATGTGCTTTCGATGCGGATCCAGCCGGATGAGGGGATTGCGCTGCAGTTTGGCGCGAAGGTTCCCGGGCCGACGATGACGATCAGCAAAGTGGATATGGACTTCAGCTACGCGAAGGCGTTCGGGATGTCGTCGGCGAATGGATATGAGCGGCTGCTGCTGGATGCGATGCTGGGAGATGCGACGCTGTTTGCGCACCGTGATGGCGTGGAGGCGACGTGGGCGCTGATGACGCCGATTCTGCAGGGGTGGGCGAAGGATCCGGTGAAGGACTTTCCGAACTACGCTGCGGGAACGTGGGGGCCATCGGCTGCGGATGCTCTGCTGGAGTCGGAGGGGCGCAAGTGGCGGAAACTTTGATTGACTTGAGATAAGGACTGTATGCCTCGACCGGTGACTGTGACGTATCGCGTGCTTCCTACGCCTGAGGCTACGGCCCGGGCTGCGGCTCAACTGTTTACGGATGCGGCGGTGAAGGCTGCTGCGGGGCGCGGGATTGCGCGGATTGCGATCTCGGGCGGGACGACTCCGAAGGCGATGTTCGCGCTGCTGGCCAGTCCTGCGGAGCCGTTTCTGAAGCAGGTGCCGTGGGACAAGGTGGAGCTCTATTGGGTGGATGAGCGGTGCGTGCCGCCGGATCAATGCGGAGTCGAACTACCGGATGACGAAGGAGGCGCTGCTGTCGAAGGTGCCGCTTCCCGCGGAGCGGGTGCACCGGATGGAGGGAGAGCTTGAGCCGGAGGTCGCGGCGGCGCGATATGAGGCTGTGATCCGCAATACGTTCCGGCTGGAGGGCGCCGAGACGCCTACGTTCGATCTGGTGCTGCTGGGCATGGGCGATGATGGGCATACGGCGTCGTTGTTTCCGCATACGGATGCGTTGAATGAGATGAGTCATATTGTTGTGCCGAACCATGTTCCGCAGAAGGATACCTGGCGGATTACGCTTACGTGGCCGGTGATCAATCAGGGGCGGGAGGTTGCGTTTTTGATTGAGGGGTCGGGGAAGGCGCAGGTGCTGCATGATGTGTTTCTCGGGCCTTATCAGCCGGAGACGTATCCGTCGCAGATCATTCGTCCGGCGAGCGGGAGGCTTACGCTCTTGCTCGATGCGGCAGCAGCGGCTAAGCTGCCAGCACCGGTGAATTCCGATTTCACCGGCACTCTGGAGCTTAGATAGATGATTCTTGCTGGTGATGTGGGTGGAACGAAGGTTCATCTTGCGCTGTATAACTTCGCGAATGGACGGTTGCAGCCGATTCGCGACCAGAAGTTTCCGGCGCATGATTTTGCGAGCCTGGATGATGTCGTGAAGAAGTTTCTGCGCGGCGGGCAATGAGAAGCTGCAGGATATTGTTGCGGCTTGTTTCGGTTGTCCGGGGCCGGTGCGCGATGGGCGGCTGAAGCTGACCAATCTGCCGTGGATGCTGGATACGCGCGACATGGTGAAGTCGCTAGGCATCCCGCATATCTCTCTGATTAACGATCTGGAGGCGAACGGGTACGGGATTCCTGAGCTTGCGCCGGAGGCGATCTTTACGTCTGCACGACGGGAACCCGGATGCGAGCGGGCATGCGGGGTTGATCGCGGCGGGCACGGGCCTGGGCGAGGCGCTGTTGATCTGGGAGGGCAAGGCGCATCGGCCGATTCCATCGGAGGGCGGACACTGCGATTTTGCGGCGCGAAGCAATCGCGAGATCGCTTTGCTGGAGTATTTGCGCGACACGCTGAAGGGCAGGGTGAGCTGGGAGCGGGTTGTCTCGGGGCTTGGGATCAAGAATATTTATGCGTTTTTGCGGGATGTGGAGAAGATCGCTGAACCGGGTTGGTTGCATGACCGCATGATGGCGGAGGATCCGAATGTTGTGATCAGCCAGTGCGCAGAGGACGGTTCGAGTTCGCTTTGCTTTGAGACGATGAAGATGTTTTGCGGGGCCTATGGAGCTGAGTCGGGAAATATTGCGCTGAAGGTATTGGCGACCGGTGGGATGTACCTGGGAGGCGGGATTGCTCCGAAGATTCTGAAGACGCTGAGGAATGGGACCTTTATGCAGGCGTTTCTGGATAAGGGAAGGTTGTCTCCGCTGCTGGAGTCGATTCCGGTGCGGGTGATTCTGGATGACACCTGCGCGCTGCTGGGTGCGGCTGCGTTTGCGGAGGCGCGGGCGGCGGAGGCCTCAGGCCATTCAGAACGAGCGGATTCGATCTCGGGCTAGGCGGCTGCTGAGTGTTTGACGAGGAATTTGCAAGGTTGGTCTGAGAGCGCGGCCCAGTGCGTGAGTGGTGGCCGATATACTGAGCGCAGGTTACTTTGCCGCCGACACCCATCCCGTCTCCAAAGACTTCTTCCTCTGAACAACCTGACACGGTTTCTTCCGGGAACGGAGGGGGCTCGCGCTCGTCGATGCTGGATTTTTCGAGGCGCGCGGAGCTGGTTGAGCTGATGGATGGGCCTTGCAGCTATGAGGAGCTTCGCGGCTGTCTCCATGACATTGCGCGGGTGAACCGGCTGACGTTTGCGTATCGACCTACGATCTCGTGGCTGGATGAGTTGATGGCGGCTCATCCCGGGCGAGCGGAGGCGGCTGCGCGTTGTGGATGTGGGATGCGGTTACGGCGATATGCTGCGACGGATTGCCTTATGGGCGGTGCGACGCGGTGTCCGGGTCGATTTGACCGGAGTGGACCTGAACCCTGATGCGATTCGTGCCGCGAAAGAGGCAACCCCCGCCGGTCAGCAGATCGAGTGGGTGGTCGGCGATGCGCTTTCGGAAGCTGCAACGGGCGATGTTGACGTTGTGGTTTGTTCGCTGCTGGCGCATCATTTGACTGATGTGCAGATCGTTCCGCTGCTTCGCTGGATGGAACGGACAGCGCGATGCGGCTGGTTCGTTAACGATCTTCATCGGCAGCCGGTTCCTTACCATGTCTTCCGCCTGCTTGCGCCACTGCTGAAGCTGCATCCGTTTGCGAGAAACGATGGGCCGGTGTCAATTCGTCGCAGCTTCGTCATGGAGGACTGGCGGAATTTGTGTGCGGCTGCCGGGCTTGCCGCGGAGTCCGTTTCGATCAGGGAGTTCCGGCCTGCGCGTCTTTGCGTTGGCAGGATTAGGTAGATTGATTTGTAGAAACTTGTACTTTGTCAGAGGATGCTTTTGATGTCAGTTCGCAATACCGTTCTTGTCGTTGCTGCATTTGTCTTTTCCTTTATCACTTCAGTTCAGGCGCAACGGCTTCCGATGGGAGTCCATCCGGAGCACTACGGTCTCCGCCTGACTCCAGATCTTCAGGCGGCGACCTTCAGCGGGGAGGAGACGATCGACCTGACGCTGGATGCGCCGAGCAAAAGCATCACGTTGAATGCGGCGGAGATCCGGTTTGGCGAGGTGAAGGCTTATGTTCTTCCGTCGGCGGAGTATTCCTACGGCGCGCTGGGCTCGCAGCCGAAGCGGCTAAGTGCGATGGAGGCAGATAAGCATCCCCAGACCGCCGTGACTACGCTGGATGCGGGGAAAGAGCAGGCCACGTTTACCTTTGCGAAGGAGTTGCCTGCGGGTAAGGTCACGCTGGCGATTCGGTATTCGGGTATTTTGAACGACAAGCTGCGTGGGTTTTATCTTTCGAAGACGAAGACGCGCAACTATGCGGTGACGCAGTTTGAGCCGACGGATGCGCGGCGGGCGTTTCCGAGTTTTGATGAGCCGGCGTTGAAGGCGACGTTCGATATTGCGTTGACCGTGGATGCCGGCGATACGGTGATCTCGAATACGAACATCGATTTCGGACAAGACGGGGCCGGTGGCAGGCAAGCACACGCTGGCGTTTGCGACGACGCCGAAGATGTCGACTTATCTGGTGGCGTTTCTGGTGGGAGATTTCAAGTGCACGGCAGGGCAAGTCGGATGGGGTGCCGATCCGGGCCTGCTCGACGCCGGACAAGGTGGAGCTGACGCGGTTTGCGGTGGAGTCGGCGCAAGTATGTGTCTGCACTACTACGACAATTATTTCGGGATCAAATATCCGATGCCGAAGCTGGATATGGTGGCGCTGCCGGACTTTGAGGCGGGGGCGATGGAGAACTTCGGCTGCATTACGTATCGCGAGACGGATCTGCTGGTGAACTCGAAGACGGGAGATATTCCTTCGAAGAAGCGCGTGGCAGTGGTGGTGGCGCACGAGACGGCGCACCAGTGGTTCGGCGATATGGTGACGATGCAGTGGTGGGACAATCTGTGGCTGAATGAGGGTTTTGCGACGTGGATGGAGACCAAGTCAGTGGCGGAGTGGAAGCCGGAGTGGAACTTCCCCCAGGACGATGCACAGGACCTGGACCAGACGCTGAACCTCGATTCGCAGAAGACGACGCGGACGATTCGGGCGACGGCGAATACTCCGGATGAGATTAATGAGATGTTCGACGGCATCGCTTATGGCAAGGCTGGCGCGGTGATCGGGATGGTGGAGAACTACCTGGGCAAGGAGGTCTTCCGGCAGGGGGTGCACAACTATCTCGCGGCGCATTTGTATGGGAATGCCACGGCGGAGGATTTCTGGAATGCGCAGACGACGAATTCGCATCTGCCGGTGGACAAGATCATGTCGAGCTTTGTGACGCAGCCGGGAGTTCCGCTGCTGACGCTGTCGGAGCGGCAGGCGGATCGGAGTTCCGGTGGCGCAGAGCAGGTTCTTCGTGTCTATGGGTGCTGATGCGGCGGGGGCTGGTTCGGCTCCGGAGCAGCGATGGACTGTGCCGGTTTGCCTGAAGACGAATGCGGCGCCGATATGCCGGGTGCTCACGCCTGAGGATCGCAGCATACCGATCCCGATGGATGTCGGTTTGCCGATGCTTTATGTCAATGCAGCGGCGAAAGGGTATTACAGGACCGCCTATACTCCGACGCAGTACAGTGCGATTGTGGCGAAGGCAGAGAGCTGCGCTGACGCCTCCGGAGAAGATCGGGCTGCTGGGAGACCGTTGGGCGCTGGTTCGCTCGGGGCAGGGGAGCGTGGGGGATTATCTCAACCTGGTGATTGCGCTAAAGGCGGACCCGAATGCGGCGGTACTCGATACGGCACATGAGCAAATGGAGAAGATCGACTCGGAGATTGCAACAGGCGGAGACCGGGAGGCCTTTCGTGCGGTGGTGCGGCGGGAGTTTGGGCCGGTGTACAGGGCGCTGGGGAGTCCGACGAAGGGGGAATCGTTCGACCGGCAGCAGCTGCGCGGGATTCTGTTCGAGATGCTGGGGGAGGCGCGTGATCCAGGGGTGCTGGCCGAGGCGCAAGCTCTAACGACGCGGGCTTTTGCGGTGGACAACAAGAAGGACAAGACACTGGATCCGACGCTGTCGGATGCGGCGGTGCTGGTGAGCTCGACCAACGGGGACGCTGCGCTTGTATGACAAGGTGCTGGCGGTCAGTCGGAACTCGACGGATCCAGAGGAGCAGGAGAACGCGTTGAGGACGCTCGCACGGTTTCGGGACCCGGAGCTGGTGAAGAGGACGCTCGATTATGCGGTCTCCGGAGAGGTGAGGAACCAGGACAGTTGGGGAGTGCTGGTGGCTCTGTTGCGGGACAGGGAGACCCAAGATCAGACATGGGACTACATTCGGACTCACTGGGACAGGGTGAAGGCGCAGCTAACGGTGTCTTCGGGAGAGGAAGTAGTGCGAGCTACGGGGCACTTTTGTTCGGTCGAGCGGCGGGATGAGGTGACGGAGTTCTTTGCGGCCCACAAGGTGGAGGCTTCGGCTCGTACGCTAGCTACGGCGGTGGACAGTATCAACGCGTGCGTTCAAGTGCGAGCTACGCAGGGGAGTGATTTCCACAAGTGGCTGGCGACTCGAGAGAGGTGATCGCTGGAGACAAAGGGCGGGCGCATACTGATGCCGTTAATGGGTGAGATTCGGTCTGCAGATAGGGTCGGGAATGACGCGATAGAAATTCTGCGAGTCGAAGTAAGATGGGCATCAGCCAGACCGAGTGCGGCCGAGACAGGTTTTGTAGATAAGCCGTAAAGAAAAAATAGATACCCTAAAAGTGTTATGCGATGTGGGTCATTCTGCGTTGACTTTCAACTTTCGTGACGGTACCTTCCCAATTGAGGACACCAATGAAGAAAACATTTCTAATGATTGCCGGTATCGCCCTCCTCTCGTCCATCGCCCTCCCGCTCCATGCACAGGGCGGTTGCGAGAATTCGCCTGAGAATCCAACGGCGATTCTTGCTGTTGTGGGCTCCGCAGGTGCCTTCTTCGTTTCGGCTCGGGCTCGCATCAAGGCGCGTCGTAATTCTTCCAAATAGAAATTTCACAAGGGTTGACCGCCAAATCCTCCCCTTTGGTGTGTCTCCAGAAGCTACCACGTATGGCAACTTTTCCGGCTGCTGCTGAAGTCAGGTCAATCCCTGTAGAGGGAGCGGCTGGCTTCAGCGTGCCCCGTTCCGTTGGATTTGCTGCGATGATCGCGGTTTTGGGCCTGTCGACGATATGGCCAACGGCGAGCGCGTTGTGGCAGCTCTGGACGACGGATGCTCTGAAGTCGATTGGCATGTTCGTTCCGCTGGTCAGCTTCGTGCTGATCCTGAGAGCGTGGCGTTCGATCGGGTGGGAGATGGAGGGAAGCTGGTGGGGGCTGGCTATTCTGGCGGCAGATGCGTTCTTTGTGCATCTTCGGAGCCAGTCGATTCTGATATTCGTTGTTTCACCTGAGTTTACGATCTTTCTTCCGCCAAGCTTCCTGGTGGCGTTTGCTTATGGCGCAGGGTTGGTTCTGCTATTTGGGGGAGCTCGACTGTTTCGGGCTGCTTTGTTCCCGCTGATTTTGCTTTGTTTTGTGAACCCCGTTCCGCACATCTTCAACATGTATGTGGACCTGCCGCTGCAACGCACATCCGCCCACGTCGCGAGGGCATTTGCGATTGCCTTGGGCCAGAAGCTCAGCCCGGACCAGATGCGGCTGATGTTTACCCCTGATTTCGGGATGTTTATTGCGCCGGGGTGCAATGGCATTCGGGGCGCGGTAACGATGGGATTTATTGCGTTGATCGCCGGGTATATCAATCGGTTTCGCTGGTATGCGAATGCGGCAGTGGTTGTGGGCGCGGTGCTGCTGGGATATGTTTTCAACTTCGCCCGGCTTTGTACTCTGGTGCTCTATTACATTGTGGCGCTGCATATTCCACTGGCTGCAGAACTGGGGCGCAATGGCCGATTACATTATTGGCGCGTGCCTGTTTCTGCTGGCGACGTTTCTGCTGTTCTATGTTGTGGGTCGATTGGGTGAGTCGCCCAGCCAGACGAGGCGACCGGCGTTGGGCTCATTCCCTGCGGCGGGAGTGGTGTCGAAGACCTTTTATCCGCGCTTTTTCGCACTCCTGGCGCTGGTGTTATTCAGCTGTTACGGAGTTGCGCGCGCTTATGTGCGCCTGCACGGCGATGATTATCAAGCTCAGATCAAGAGCGACCAGAATGCTCCGGGAAAGTTCCCTGCACGTATTGGAAGCTACAGGCTTTCGCGCTCGTGGAACGAAAACTTGTTTACCGGTCCGCTGATCTTTCACTGGGCGGAGTATGTTCCGGATGACGGCGGACCCCATATCTCCCTCGGTGTCTCTCCAGTTCTGGGATCGCACGACACGTTGATCTGTCATACGGCGCGGGGAGAAGATCCGTTATGGCGGGATCAGATCACGCTACCGACCGCCGGCAACGTTCCGGTCAACTTTTCCGGGGCGTTCTATAACGACGGCGCGACGCAATATCTTGAGGCAACGACCTTATGTAACGGTGGCTCGTGCGGGGAATACTCGAGCGATCGGACCCACTTTGGTTTTGTCTACAGCAAGCCCGACCCGCAAGCTCTCTTTTCGCAGGATCCGAAGCGTCCCATACCGATCCTGGTGCGGGCAGAGACGATGGACACAACGCTTCCGCTGGAGGTTGCGCGTCAGCAGATGACTGGTGCCGTCCGGTCTTTTCTGGCGTCGACCGACCTGGGTGGTCTTACTCAACCGTATCGCCATTAGTAGTTGGGGTTTCCTTGGTATCCTTAATCCCATTGACATCGTTTTTTCGTTGCGCTTCAGTTTCTATCGCCGTGTTGTTGGCCGGCGCTCTTTCCTGTTCTCTTGCAGGCTGTGGTGGTTCCAGCGCACCAACCAGCCGTCCTACCCTCACCGTCACCGCTGCCAATTCAAGCCGCGCTTACGGAGCTGCCAACCCGACCTTCACCGCCTCGGCGGCAGGTGCGGTCAACGGCGATAGCTTCAGCTTCACTGAGAGCACGACGGCAACCCCGGCCTCTCCCGTGGGCACCTACTCGATAGTTCCTGTCGCGACCGGCGCCAATCTCGCCAACTACAACGTCGTGTACGTCAACGGCACTCTGACCGTCAGCCAGGCCACATTGACGGTAACCGCGGCGAACGCCAGCCGAGTTTACGGAGCTTCTAACCCGGCCTTCACAGCCTCTGCGGCGGGTGCGGTCAACGGCGACAGCTTCAGCTTCACTGAGAGCACGACGGCCACCCCGGCCTCTCCAGCGGGAACCTACTCGATCGTTCCAGCCGTTACAGGCGCCAATCTCGCTAATTACATCGTCTTCTCCGTCTATGGCACTCTAACCGTCAACAAGGCTAGCCTCACGGTCACGCCTAACAACCAGAGCATCGTCTCAGGATCTGCGCTCCCCACTCTCTCCGCCGCGATCGCAGGCTTTGTCAATGGAGATACGCAGACTGTCGTGACCGGAGTCCCGACTCTGACAACCAGCGCACTCTCATCCTCTCCAGCCGGCTCTTACCCGATTGTCGCCACCCTCGGAACTCTCTCCGCAACCAATTACGGCTTTACGTTTGGGACCGGGACCCTCACCATCACTCCAGCGAGCACACCTGGTGTTGGCTTCACCGGTAGAGCAATGGCCGGAACTCAGCCTATCAACCACGCAATGGTTCAGTTGTACGCCGCTGGTACCACCGGCAACGGCTCTGCCGGTACACCTCTTTTGACGACCCTTCCCGCCAGCGACTTCTCCGGCGCCTTCACGGTACCGGCTGGTTACACCTGTCCTGCTGCAGACTCGCAGCTTTACGTCGTCATTCGCGGAGGCCAGACCGGAACCGCTGCCAACAACAACGCCATCGCCCTGGCAACCGCGATTGGCCCGTGCAATCAAATTGCCGCGTCCTCACAGTTCGTCATCAACGAGGTCACCACAGCCGCCACTACCTGGGGACTCGCCCAGTTCATGACCGCCGGAGGGAACATCGGAGCCACCGCCACTAACCCTCAAGGCCTCGCCAACGCAGTCGCCACTGTCGCGAACCTCGCCAATCTGACAACCGGAACATCCCCGGGGGCATCGTTCCCCCAAAACGCCGCATCGCCTGCCGCCAAGGTCAACTCAATCGCCAACCTGTTGAACACCTGCACGGCGGCGACCTCCTCGACCGGTTGCAGCACGCTCTTCTCCCTAACGACACCCAGCGGGGGAACCGCTCCGAACAACACCTTGGACGCTGTCCTTAATCTTGTGAGCAATCCCGGGACAAACGTCGCCACACTCTACACGCAGTCGACTGCAAGCACCGCTTTCACGCCTGCACTGAGCGCGGCTCCTTCGGACTGGACGATGTTTATCAACTACTCAGGTGCAGGGATGAACGGACCCACCGGAGTTGGAGTCGACGCGACGGGTAATGTATGGGTCGCCAGTTACTTTGGCGTCGCATCGGAGTTTTCGCCGACGGGCACTCCAGCGTTTTCGAACGGCATTAGCGGCGGCGGTCTGAATGAGTCCTACGGGCTCGCGGTGGACGGTCAAAATAACGTGTGGATTCCGAACGAGGTGACACCGTCAAGCGTCAACAACGGCCTCGGCAGTGTGACTGTTCTCAACTCAACGGGGCAGGCGATCTCTGGCGCTAGTGGATATAGTGCCGGCGGCCTTGGTTATCCCGATGCGGTCGCCATCGACACGAACGGAACAGTTTGGGTAGCTGACAACTACAACGCAACAGTTACTCTGCTATCCAGCAGCGGGCAGCCCTTATCGGGGGCGAAAGGATATACGACGCCGAAGCTGGCTTTTCCCGTCGCGGTCGCCATTGACGCGAACCATAATGGGTGGGTGGCGAACGTCGAGGATGGCTATGTCACCAAGGTCTCGGCCGACGGCAGCCAGTTCGCCAGCTACGCCTGCTGCATCGGACCGGCAAGCATCGCCATCGATCAGCGTGGCTTCGTCTGGGTGGCCGACTACTCCGGTAACAGCGTCGCCCAGATGGCGAGTGACGGCACGATCATCTCCACCGGCTACGGCGATAATCAAGCCAGCATTATTCATCCTCAGGGCATCGCGATCGACGGCTCAGGTCACGTGTGGGTGGCAAACTACAAAGGGCCGTCAGTTACGGAATTGGCTGGTTCGGCCACGGCCTCTCCCGGTCAGATCCTGTCGCCAGCCGCGGGGTGGGCTAAGGATGCCGCCTTGAATGGTGGTGTTGCAGTGGCGATCGATGCTAGCGGCAACTTGTGGATCACGAATTTTTTCAGCAATATCCTGACCGAAATTGTTGGATTGGCGGCCCCTGTGAAGACTCCGCTGCTTGGACCAGTGCAGACGCCCTAGGGAGCGGGTTGCCTCCTTCCGGTACCGTTCATATCGTCCAATTCTGAAAACTCGAGCTTCTGAGGTAGAACCACCTCGGTTTTTGGCTCTCTTTGGATTTTGTTTGGAATTGGGACGAACTGCCATGAGCGGTTTTCTCCAGTTTGGCCTGTTCTAGGCCATGCATCGCGACGGATTCCTATTTGTAAAAAGTTCCATTTTGGCCTTGACAGGTCTCATGGAAAGAGAAGAAGCTTTCTGACGCAACCAAATGTGGTCTGACCTCAGTTCCCAATTAGAGAAGGCGGGTCTTTTAGGCCATGCAACACAGATTTCTTTGGAGGTTAGTTATGAAGCTGTTCACTAATAAAAAGTTCACGCTTGGCCGTGGACCGTTAAATGACCGTGTGTTCACCCGGTTGCTGCTGGTTCTCACTGCTGTCGCGCTGCTATGGGGTTCCACCGCGAATGCGCAGCTTGCCGGTAAGGGCGAGATTAAGGGAAGTGTCACCGATTCCACGGGGGCGGTGGTTCCGGGCGCGACTGTCACAGCCACGTCGACGACGACGGGGACGAAGTTCACTCGCACGACCTCGGACGCCGGGGAGTTTGACCTGAGTCCATTGAATAACGACATTTATACCGTGACGACTACCGCCAAGGGATTTCAGACGTTGACGCAGGAGAATGTCCACGTCAATGCGCTGGAGGTTGAGGATCTTAAGATCACACTGACGGTCGGTTCGGAGACCCAGACCGTCGATGTATCCACAGCGCCACCTCAGTTGGAGACCAGCAACGCGACGCTGGGCGCGACCATGGAGAACGATTTGTATTCCGCGCTTCCTATCGAGATGGGCGCCTATGGCAGTCCCGATCAGCGCCGTGCTACCGATTTCGCGTTCCTCATGCCTGGCGTGCAGGGCAATAACACAACAGGGAATGCAACGACCAACACTGGCATCGTCAACGGCTCCGGTAGCCGGGGCGCGGTTTCGGCCGTGTACATCGACGGCCTTCCATTTGTGCGCGCCGGCGGCAATGGCGACCCGCGCTATGTGTGGACTGCGATCTCTGTCGATGCCGTAGATCAGTTCAACGTGCAGACCAGCGGCTATTCGGCCATCTATGAGGGCCAGGGCATCCAGAACTACACGATCAAGGCTGGCGGCACCAAGTATCACGGTTCTGTGTACGAGTTTTTCCGCAATACTGCGCTCGACACCTGGGGATTCTTCGGATCGGTTCCCAATCCTGTGACAGGTAAGCCGGTCAAGCCCGTTGAGCACAGCAACGAGTACGGCATTAACCTCAGCGGGCCGCTTGTGCCTTTTGGTTCGTGGCGGGAGAAGGTTTTCTTCTATGGCAACTACAACGGCTTCCGTTATGCCAGCCAAACGCCGACCCTGCTCACCTTCCCGACATTGGCTCAGCAGCATGGTGACTTCAGCGGTGTCTGCTCGACGTTCAACTCCGCCGGCCTCTGCACCAGCGGCATCCAGATCTACGATGGCAATCCCACAGCGCAAGCAGCATGTACTGCGGCAAATGGTGGAACCTTGTGCCGCAATCCCTATCCGTTTAACAAAATTCCTTCCAGTGAGTTCTCGTCTGTTGCTCTCAAGATGCAGAGTTTTCTTCCGACGACCGGGATCGGCACGGCTCTTCAGAACAATTATGTCTCTCCGAACGCCACAGGTCTCGTAAATTGGTCTACAACAGATCGCATCGATTACGCCATCACCAGCAAAGACACACTCACGATGGTCGGTGCCATCGGTCGCCAGGCCAGCTCGAACCCGGTGGGTCAAACCACAGCGGGCCGCAACGTCGGTCCGTTTCCCTATGACTACGGCCAGACTTATGCACCCAAGACCGCAGTTGGTGTTATCGAAGAGACCCACGTCTTTACTCCAAACGTCGTCAACCAACTGAAGTATGGCTACGCGCGCTACAACGGTCCGACCTTCTACGCCAACCAACTGCCCGAATACTCCGCTACGACCATGGGTATTTCGGGTCTGCCAACCGGCGCGGCGCAGGGTGGCTTTCCGTTTACCAACTTCAGTTCCAGCTGCGGCACTCCGACGAGCGACGCTCCAACATGCTGGGGCGGTGCAACACCTAACATCACTCTTGCGGAAAACTATACTTTGCTAGACAACCTGCAGTGGGTGAAAGGCAAACACACGCTGACCTTCGGTGCGCAGATTGCCTGGCTACAATACAACGTAGTTAACGCCACTGGCGGATCAACGCCCATCACTCTTCAGGAAGCGACCACTGAGACAGCCGGCATCAGCAAAGGCGCAACGATTTCGAACACAGGCTTGTCGTATGCGAGCTTTCTTATCGGGCAGAACGACAAGGTCAGCTTCACAAATTATCTCCAGCAGGAGTTCGGCGCTCGTTTCCGCCCCATTTCACCCTATGTGCAGGACAACTGGAGGGCGACTTCGAAGCTGACGTTCGATCTCGGTCTTCGGTATGATTTTTTCCCAAGCGTGACCGAAGTTCACAATGCAGGAAGCTACTTCAGCCCAACTCTCGCCAATCCCGTTACCGAAGTTGGCGGAGCCCTTCAGTTCACCGGACACGGAGCCGGGACATGCAATTGCTCCACTCCGGTCAACAACTACTACAAGAACTTCGGTCCTCGCCTCGGACTGGCCTACCAGATCGATCCGAAGACGGTCATCCGCGCGAGCTATGGCGTGATGTTTACTCACGGGAACGCGGTGGGAGGATCAGCGACAAGCCTCGGCACGCTTGGTTTCTCCTCAGCTCCTAGCTTCAATTCAAGCACCAGCACATTCCTCAGTTCTGCGCCATTCAGCGGTACAAACGGTGCTATTCCGGCCTATGCTGCTGCTACGGGAGTGGGGTCGGGACCGGCCTATGGTACGGGCTACACCACAACTTCGGGCTTCACTGGTACCCCCACAAGCATGGGTTATGTCGATCCTTATCTTGGCGGACGGGCTCCTGAGTACATTAACTACACGCTCGGCTTCCAGCGCCAGTGGACTAGCTCGCTCGTCTCGTCGATCAGTTACGTGGGGTCGCAGGGACACTTCCTGCCCGCAGATGGCACCAATGCTCGCGGCTTCTGGGCCGACCAGCTCGATCCGCAGTATCTCTCGCTCAATACCAGTTTGACGCTAAGTGGTACCACGACCCCTACACTCAAGGCTTATTGCGCCGCCAATCCGAACGTGTGCCCGGCAACGACCAGCATCTTCACTTCGGGCCAGACCCTTGCTACCTTGCTGAAGCCCTTTCCCTTTCAGGGAGTCAGTGACTCCTTCGGTTATGTAGCCAATTCGAATTACAACGCCTTGCAGGCCACGCTGAACATGCGTGCTTCGCACGGTCTTACGTTCATGGCTAACTACACATGGTCGCGTGCGATCGACGACGGTGGCACCTTCCGTACTGGTTACGCCATTCCGGCGGCGTACTCCAATAGTGGAAAGGCCTGGAAGGCGGACGCAATCGAACGTTCGGTATCGACTTCCAACCAGCCCCAGCACATTGTGGTTACTGGCGTTTGGGACTTGCCAATTGGCAAGAGTTTCCTTAACAACAGCGCATGGGAACGAGCGATCTTCGGAGGTTACAAATTCTCCGAGATCTTCCAGGCTTTCTCGGGATCGCCGCTGGCGATTACGGGATCCTCATGCCAAACCAATCCGGCTCTTAGCACTTGCGCGGCGAACCTCAATCCAGCCTTCGCCGGTCCGGCACGCGTGAACGGCAAGTGGGGGCAGGGGATCACCGCAGCCAATACAGGTGCTATCAGCTACATCGCGGCTAGCGGCGGCACACAGGCTGCGCCAACTGGCCCATTCATCGCTCCTTCGCAACTTGCCACCACGACGGCGTTCCCGAATGGTTCTCCGTTCGCTCCGAACTATACCTTTCCGAACTCCGCTCGCACCGCACCTTACAACCTCTACGGTCCCGGGAACTACCAGCTGGATATCGCGCTTGTTCGCAGCTTCCCGCTGCACCTTGGCGAGTCGTCCAGGCTGACCCTCCGGGGCGAGATGTACAACCTCACCAACCACACGTGGTTCGGCGTGGCCAGCACGGCAGTCGGCAACGCGAGCTTCGGAGATGTCACCACCAACCCAAACTATACCCGTAGGGCAGCACAGCTCTCCGGCCGTATCGAGTTCTAGTCTGCATAAACAAAATCAATTGCCGCCTGTTTTATCGCAGGCGGCAATTTTATTTTTGAGCTGTTGTTTGAGGATCGATAGATTCAGCGATCCGTGATCTTCTGCAACCGCTTTTCATAGCAGAAGAACCGGAGACCCGGTCTGAACTGAAGGCCGATCTCTCCGGCGAGTTGATAGCCGAGTTGCGGAAAGAGTTTCTGTGTTGCTTCGTTTTTCGTGTTGGTGTCGACGCGAAGAACGGTAAGGCTGCGGTCTGCCGCGACCTCTTCTGCCTTCTGCATTAGAGCGCGGGCGACTCCTGCTCCGCGAAAGGAGGGGTCGACGGCGAGCCGGTGCACGACGATGGCGGGTTCTTCGATGTCCCAACCAACCTGCGCATAGTCTGGTTCCTGATCCGAGGTGATTGCGGCGATGCCTGCGATCGCAGTATCGATTTCGGCGACCCAAAGTTGTCCGAGGCGGATGTCGCGCCCGAAGACGTCCTCATTCGGATAGCTCTCGTCCCACTGGAGGTTTCCGGAGGCGATCATGAGTGGAACGACTCGGTGCATAAGTGTCATCAACGCCGGAATGTCCTGGTGATTAGCGAGTCGTATTCGCATGTTTTGGGGGAAGGGAAACGGATCTCGTAACAGCCTGCGAGCTACATGATACGAAAGCGCTCGCGCATGAGGCGTTGGAAACGGGGGCGCCAGATTAGATCGTAGGCGAGTTCTTTGCCGGGAAACATAGCCAGCGCAGCCTTTCTGGTGTCGGCGATCATCTGGGCAGCCTCATCGACCGTCAAGGTGGAATCCTGCGCGATGACCTGCATGACCATGTTCATCATCATCTGCATGCGGCGGATGAGCTTTTGTTCTTCAGCCCGCTCTTCGGCGCTGATTGCGGTGAACTCTGCCCTGGTTTCATTCAACTCCATCGATGCCTCCTGATTCTCGTTCATCCCTATGGATTCGATGCGTTAAGAGCCTCGTGGATTGCTCCGTCGGGGCCAAGGAAAAAAGTCGTCAACCCGAACTCATCTGTTCGGTATAGCTTAGCCCCGCCTGCAGCGATTCTCTCAATGACTTCAAAGCGGGGGTGTCCGAACGTATTCCCCTTTCCCACCGATACGACCGCGTCTTTGGGTGCGGCGGCGGCGAGAAATTCCTGTGTCGTCGAGGTTTTGCTTCCGTGATGGCCGACCTTTAGCAGAGTCACCGGCGTTACACGTCGGTTGGCGAGCATCATGCGCTCGCTTGGCGCCTCGGCATCGCCTTCCAGAAGGACTGACGATCTGCCGTACTGCATTCGCATCACGAGTGAATCGTTGTTGACGGGCTCGTGTGCGTTGGTGTATCCAGTTTCCGGGGCGAGCATGGTGATCTGCATTCCTCCCCACGCCACCAGGTCGCCCGCGTAAAAATGACGCACTTGCATGCCGAGTTCTTTCGTTTCCGCCAGCAGTTTGCGATAGTCATCCGAGTTCGGGTCGATGCTGACCCAGAGCTCTCGCGGTCTGAAATTACGCATGATCGCGGGCATCCCGCCCATGTGGTCGCTGTGCGCGTGGCTGAGGACGAGCACGTCGAGATGACGTATCCGGCGCGACCAGAGATACGGAGATACGATCTCTTCGCCGACGTCGAAATGACTAGCTGCTTCGGCCGCTTCGGTCACTCCGCCGACGGGTCCGCCTGCATCAACCAGCATCGTTTCACCATTGGGACCAGAGATGAAGAGGGAGTCGCCCTGACCAACATCGATCGCCGTTACCTCTAACATGTCGGGTGAAACGATTGCGCGTTCGGGCCATAGAATCATTGCTGCAATGAGCGGGAGCGTAGCCAATGTGCTCCAAGCCCATGCGCGCGATTGGCGAACCGCCCAACAGCAAAAGGCCCACCCAGCAATTGACAGAAGCGCAATCCACCACGCCGGAGCGGGAATCCTGAGGTCAGCTGTGTGAATTGCGCTGACGCGGCCAATCACAGCAGAAATGCCATGAAGGAGCAGGGCAGTGGCCGCGCCGGGCAATATCGCGATCCAGGGGGAGATGAGTGATGCGCAGAAGGCGATGACCGCGACCGGAGCCAGCACTGCAACCAATGGCACGCTGAAGATATTTGCCGGTACAGCGAAGACGGTTGCGCGATGGAAGTAGAGCGCCATTGGGAGCACCATCACCATCTCCGTAACGGCGCCGATGAGCGCAAGCTCCAGCGTCCAGAGGCTTGCGCGTACAAAGAGGGAGGGAAGGATACGTGTCCTTTGACCAAGTACGCCGGCGATGGTTTCGCTCCAGAACCGCAGCATAACGCGAAATTGGGCGACGCGAGGCGGCAGGCTGGAGTCGAGCCACTTATCCCAGAGATTTGCTGCGGCGCGTGCGTAAGGAAGAAAACTTCGCTCACTAAGAGGGACGGCGATTCCGCCAATCGCGATGATCGCCAGGAAGGTCATCTGAAAACTGGCTTCGAACAAAGCGCCGGGTGAAATAACGAGGACGGCGAGGGCGGATGCTCCAAGAGCGTTTAGGACATTGCGGTTGCGCGATAGCAGACGCGCCACCAGAAAGACTGCGGTCATGAAAAGAGCGCGCTGGACAGGAGTACCGAACCCGGTGAGGAGGGAGTAGCCGAACGTCAGTGTGAGGATAAGAGGCGTTGCGAGCCATTCGTGTAGTCGGAGTTTTTGCGCAAGCCAGAACAGCAGGCCTGCCAGAAGTCCAACGTGCATTCCGGACACTACGAAAAGATGAAACGATCCTGTGCGTTCGAAGCCGAGACGTTGAGTCTTGTTAAGACCGGCGCGATCGCCGAACAACATTGCGTTCAACATTCCGGCGTCGTCCGGGCTGAGACGCAGAGACCTGGGAAGAGACTGGTTGGCTTTAGACTGCGTGTAGCCGAGGAGGCGTTTCGAGGCCCAGCCTTGCGAGGCGTAGATTTCGCACTGTAACTGAGCTGAGCGATCCGTTGGTGTTGCATGGCTTGTGGTTGGTTCGTTGAGCACCGCTAGCTTGGAAGTGCGCACACTGGCATGCGCACCGATTCCTTGCGCGAGAAGATAGTCTGCGTACTGCCACGCGCCTGGATCGCGATAGCGCTCGGGCAGCCTGATGCGCATTGGGGCTTCGACTACATCGCCGCATCGCAGCCTGGATAAGAGTTGCGACGCTGCAGTTGTGGCGACGACGCTGTGTTCGGCGGGTTTATCGGGGAGCAGATTGATGCGCACACCACCGGTCATGGGGACCATGCGTGAGATATCCGGCGTTACCTCTTCAATGGAGTCGACCTGGATGTCGATTGACGTTGTGCCAATGGCTGAGGCCTCCTCATCAGCCTCCTTTTCGGGCCACCATGCGGGCTCATGATCGTGATCGGAGTCGTCGTGTTGAGGGGGCAACTGGCGTGCCCGGACGA
This sequence comes from uncultured Acidobacteriaceae bacterium, assembly GCA_963746625.1. GTDB lineage: Bacteria > Acidobacteriota > Terriglobia > Terriglobales > Acidobacteriaceae > Edaphobacter. Next base: position 198,909 of record CAVVBT010000005.1, on the reverse strand, counting down.
TGCGCCCGCGTACTTGCCGGCTCAGACCGTCGGCGTAGGAGGCCAGTGCCTGCTGGGTTTGAGGAACCGGTTGAATCTGGGCGCACCAGCAGCCGATTACTATCCAGAGTGCGGCCAGGGGGACGAGTGCGACCCTTTGCGCCCATCGGAAGGCGGCTAGCGAAAGCAGAATCAGGATTGCGGTTGTGATGAGAAGGATGACAGTAGGGTGCCAGTTTTTCGCGATGACTTCGCCCATCGCGAACCAGCAAACTGCTGCAAGAAGAGGAGCGCTGCGAAATTGAAGTGGGCGAACGCGAGAGATGGCCTTCGGCCAAAGATCAGGATTCGGCTCGTTCGGGTTTCCGGTCTTTCCTGCTCTGCCTGCGGACCGCACTCATCCACCATTTCAACACAGGTCGCTCCGATTACGTGCGTAGAACTGCGATTGTTTCCAAGTGAAACGTCTGTGGAAACATGTCCACGAGGTTAAGTTCGGCGAGTTTGTAACCGGATTCGACCAGCAATTTCAGGTCCCGGGCCAAAGTCACTGGGTCACAGGAGACGTAGACAATCTCTGGCGCAGAGACTCGCGCCAGCAGTGAGCAAACCTCTGCGCCTACGCCCGCTCTGGGAGGATCCATGACGATCAGGTCGGGACGGCTACGCTGCACGACTGCGCCGCGCAAGAACTCTACGGTGGTTGCCTGCACGGCACGTTTGCCGGGTCCTTTGAACGAACTGATTAAATCGCTTGCCGCTGCTTCGACTGCTACAACCTGCTGAAATCCCCTTGCGAGTGCGCGAGAGAACAGTCCGACGCCAGCGAATAAGTCCCACGCGATGGAACCATGCCGTCCTTCGGCGACGAGTTGAACAAACTTATCTATGAGGAAGCGGTTGACCTGAAAGAAGCCGCCTCGGCTTACCCAGTATCTTTCGCTGGCGGCGGTGTAGGTTAGGCCATCTGCGGCCCAACTCGCCAACGGCTGAGGTTTTTTCGCTCTTCGTTGTGGCGCAGCCTCAGCCTGTAGAACTGCTCCTGCGCCCGTCAGTTCCGGTACCAGATGCTGGAGTTTTTCGCACAGTGTGGTGAATCCGGATTGTTGCCTGGAGACGAAGAGAGTCATCTGCAATGCTTTTTCATCGCCGGTGGTGAAGAACTCAACTTCAGTCGCGCTGCGCAGCCACCGTGCCGCGCTCGGGTCCTCTTCTCCGGTACGCAGAAGTGCCTGAGCGGCGCGAACCAACAGCGGAGCGGAGATGGGGCATTCGTGGATGGCCAGGAAATCGTTCGATCCTCGGCGGTTGTAGCCAATTCGTATCGTCCCGTTTAATTCGCCTACTCGGAAACGAGTGCGGTTCCGGTATGCCCAGGGCTCTCCTGTATGCGTCTCGATTGCAGGAAGTGCTGTCAGTCCTGCTCGTTCAAGGGTTTCCCGTAGGATGGTAGATTTCATCTGGAGTTGCGCGGAATATTCTGCGTGCTGGTAGTGGCATCCTCCGCATTTTCCGAAGTGGGCGCAGGCGGGCTGGATGCGATCTTTGGAGGCGTTCAAAATCTGGATCAGAGAGGCTTCGCCGAATGTATTCTTCTGCTCGAGTATGCGAGCTTCGACGACTTCTCCGGGCAGGGTGAAGGGCACAAAGACTGCTTTGCCTGTGTCCGCTCCTTCGGTCTGATGAGCTAGTCCCGCGCCGCCGTAGACCGCCTTTTCGATTTGTAGCTTCATCCGTGACTCATATAGAAGAGGCTAAGGCGGGGAAGTTTACGCGCCTCGAGGAGCTTTTTCTGTAGAAACTGCTGCTGCACCTGTTTAATCTGAACGGCTTGCATCTTGCCACGGTAAGGCGCCAGTTCTCTTGCAGCCTGTTCGCGCAGTGAGACGAGTTCATCCTCGGGTGCGCAAGTGATGAGTGCCGCAACGATCTTTTCTTCCAGGACTGTGAGGGTGCGATCGAGTTCTTCGAGTGATAGCGGTTGAGAGCGCATGCCAATGGAGAGAGCGCGCAAACGCGTAACGACCTCTGCTGCTGTAGCATCTGCGGGGGAATTGAGTTTTGCGGCTTCGATGATGCCGGCGTTCTGCTCCATAAATTGCGCAACTCGATCCGTCTCGAAACCGCTTTCGACGGAGTCTTTTCCCGCGGCTGGCCCTGCACCGATTGAGGCTTCCATGGCCTGTTCTACCGCCTCCATTACGCTCTGCGCACACCACGCGAGACCATTGACTCTGCGGACTTTGCGAGGAGATCGCAGCGATTTTGCATCGTGCTTGTCGAAAGCGTTGTCGATGCCGCGCAGCACTGCTTCGAGGGGGATACCAGCTTCACGCCAGGTCTCGATGAGGGCCCAGTCGAGCGTGGAGAGCATCAGGAGCGAACCGCGCCTTTGCTGAAACCGCTCTTCGATTTCAGTGAAGTAATTGAAGTAGTTCTGCATGGGCTCTTCTTCAGATTAAGCCAGCTGAGCTGACCGCGCCTGGGCTACGCCCCGCGTTTTCGATTCCGGTCGAGATTGCGCTCGTAGATGAGGCGGAGTCCGGTCAAGGTGAGCATGTCGTCGACTGCGCCGATGTGTTTCGATCCACCGGCGATGAGCTTCGCGAGGCCTCCAGTGGCAACGGTCTTGGTTTCGGGCCCCATCTGGGCGATCATTCGTTCGAGGATGCCGTCGACCAGCCCGATGTAGCCGTAGTAGAGGCCGATCTGGATGTTGTCGACGGTACCAGTTCCGATGACCTTCGCGGGTTTCTTGATGTCGATGCGTGGCAACCGGGCTGCTCGCGAGAACAGCGCTTCGGCTGAGATGCCAAGTCCGGGTGCGATGGCTCCGCCGAGAAATTCACCTTTTTTCGAGAGCACATCGAAGGTGGTTGCTGTGCCCATGTCGATGACGATGCAGGGTCCGCGAAAGCGCTCGAAGGCTGCGACGCAGTTGACGATTCGGTCGGCGCCGAGTTCGACGGGATTGTCGGTCAGAATGGGTATACCCGTTTTCACGCCGGGTTCAACGAAGAGGGGTTTCACCTTGAAGTAGAGTTCGCAGACCTGGCGCAACGTCGAGTCCAGAGGAGGCACGACAGAGGAGATGGCGATTCCATCGACGTCGCCGATTTCAAGACCCTTCAGCTCAAAGAGATTGCGCAAGAGAACGCCGAACTCGTCGCTGGTTTGTACCGAGGGCGGGGTGGTGATCCGCCAGTTCGCAACCATCTCAGGCCCTTTTGTTGGGTCCGACTCTCCGGTGGTCAGCCGGTAGAGTCCGAGAACCGTGTTGGTGTTGCCGACGTCGAGGACCAGTAGCATTGCTGACTCTCCAGACCGCTATAGCGTGCGAACTCCGCCTGAGAGAACGGTGCGCAGGACACCGTCGTCTCCGGCGACGCGCAGGAAGCCGCGTGCATCGAGTCCGTCCGTCAAGCCAGTATATCCGCCAGCCTCGTCTACCCTGACGGGTTTGCCCCGCACCCAGCTTGAGGCCGCGGCGAAGCGGTCCAAAAGCCGAGGGTTGGTTGAGTTCCCGTTCAGTTCAGCTGCCAGCAGGACAAGTTCGTTTTCGAGCGCTCGAAGAAACTCAATAATGATTTGCTCGCGCTCCCATGAACGCCCGCTTTCGCGGCGGAGGGAGGTGGCAAGAGCTTCGAGTTCGGAGGGAAAGTTATTGTGATTGACGTTGATGCCGACGCCTATGACCGCGTAGCGCAGCATTGTCGGTGCTTCCGATTGCGAGGCGACGGAGGCGGTCTCGACCAGAATGCCGCCGCACTTTTTGTTGTCGATCAGGAGATCGTTGGGCCAGCGAATATCGGGGATGAGGCCAGCGGTGCTGGCGATTGCGGTTTGTGCCGCGAGTCCGGTTGCGAGGGAGAGCCAAAGGGCGTCAATGAGCGGGATTTGCGGGCGCAGAAGGACGCTGAGATAGAGCCCATCGCCTGGAGCGGAGTGCCATTTGTGGTTGCTGCGGCCACGGCCTGCAGTTTGTTCGTCGGCTATCCAGACGCTGCCGTGCGGTGTGCCGGATTGTGCGGCCTCGAGGGCGAGAGTGTTAGTGGAAGCTGTCGAGGAGAGGTGATGGATCTTGTTGGAAAAAATGGAGTTGGCGAGAGCTGCGGTGACTGCAGGTAGATCGAACGGGTCGGGCAAGATGTCCTCAGAATCAGAAGATGTCTGCGGTGATGCGCATGCTGAGGTCGGCGGCGGCGGCGGAGTGGGTGAGGGCTCCTACGGAGACGAAGTCTACTCCGGCGAGGGCGTATTTACGGACGGTTTTGAGGTTCATGTTGCCGGAGGCTTCGATGGGAACTTTGGGGAGCGAGGCGCGAATCTGCTTAACTGCTTTCTTTACTTGAGATGGCGTCATGTTGTCGAGGAGGATGGAGTCGGCGCCGCCGGCGATGGCCTGTTCGAGCTCGGTTTCTGTGCGGACTTCGACCTGGATCCATTGACTGGATTTGCGATTTTTCTGCGCTCGTTCGAGTACGGCGGGGATGCCTCCGCCGAGGGAGATGTGGTTGTTTTTGATGAGGATGCCGTCCTGCAGGTCGAGGCGGTGGTTGACGCCTCCACCGCAACTTACGGCGTATTTGTCGAGGGCGCGGAGACCGGGGATGGTTTTGCGGGTGTCTAATACCTTGGTTTTTGTGCCCTTTACGGCGAGGACGAACTCGTTGGTTAGGGTCGCGATTCCGGTCATGCGCTGCATCAGGTTTAGAATCACGCGTTCGCAGGAGAGCAAGGCGCTGGCATTGTGGCGGATGACGGCGAGGGTCTGGCCTTTTTTTACTTTGACTCCGTCGAAGATTTCGGGATGGCTGACGACTTCGAAGCGGCCTACGGGAGTGGTGGACATGCGGCCGAAGATCTCTAGAAACATGGGGATACAGCCTAGGCCGGAGACTACGCAGGGCTGTTTCGCGATGATGGTTCCGGAGGCTTTGAGGTTGGGGGGGATGGTGAGGGCGGTGGTGATGTCGTTGGCGACTTTGTCTTCGGCCAGGGCAGCTTCAAGGATTGCAGTGACCCGTTTGCTCTTCCAGTCCATGGGTCAATCCTAAACCTGTTTTCGGCAAAAAAAGTTGAGAGGTGTTTTGGGTGGGTCATTGAGTGGATTTGCGGGGATTTCGGGGCTTTTTTTAGGGGGTAGCGAGAGAAGTGATGTTTTTTGGATGGTTTTCGGTGGTGAGTTTGTGGTTTTTGCGTGGTGGATTGTGGTGATTTGGGTGGCTAATTTTTAGCGATAAAAAAATGTCACTTTTTGAAAATATTTCTGTGGAAATTTGAGTGAATGTTTCGCGCGGTCCTCGATTGTTTTGACCGGAGCAAGTTGGAGCGTCCGCGGGGCGACTCACTGTCAGGAGTTACAGTTGTGGCCCCTTCTCCCGGCTGGAAGAATCTCTGCTGATTGGAGAACTGCACAATGATCAGCGCGAGCGAAGCACGGGCGATTGCGAAGGAGGCTTACATCTATGGCTTCCCGATGGCGGCCAACTACCAGACCCTGTACAAGCAGGCCATCGATACCACCAGCAAGGACTATAAGGGTCCGTTCAACTCTCTCAACAGTTCGAAGTCTGTGGCGACGCCCGAGGACAAGTTCGTCGTTACTCCCAACTCCGATACTCCCTACTCGTTTCTCTGGATGGATCTCCGCACGGAGCCTGTTGTTGTGACCATGCCGAAGATCGAGCCTGCCCGTTACTACACCTGCCAGCTCATCGATCTCTACACCTACAACTTCGCCTACCTGGGCACTCGCGCATTCGGCAACGAAGGTGGAACCTTCCTCCTCGCCGGGCCCGGCTGGAAGGGCGCTACGCCGTCCGGAGTCAATGCCGTCATCCGGTGCGAAACTCAGTTCGGCTACGCTCTCTACCGCACGCAGCTTTTCAACGCGGCTGATCTGCCGAACGTCAACAAGATTCAGGCCGGCTATACGGCCCAGCCTCTCAGCGGTTTTCTCCATCAGGCTGCGGCCTCCGCTCCGCCTGCGGTCAACTGGCCCAAACCCGCCGATATTGCAACCGCTTCGCCGGGCATCTTCCCCATCGTTAACTTCGTTTTCCAGTTTTGTCCGCCCAACCCAGCGGAGAAAGATTTGCTGGCGCGCTTCGCCAAGCTCAACATCGGTCCCGGCCAGACGTTTGACTTCAGCAAGTTTTCTCCTGAGATCCAGCAGGCGATCAACGATGGCATCAAGGACACGGGCGCCGACCTCGGCACCGTCATGAAGGGGATCAACACCGATCAGATCTCCAGCGGCGACATGTTCGGCACGCGCGAGTTCCTCAAGGACAACTATCTCTACCGCTATGCGGGAGCAAAGCTTGGACTCTACGGCAACTCCAAGCAGGACGCGCTTTACTTCGGCTACTTCATCGACGCGAATCATCAGCCGCTCGACGCCTCGAAGTCAGACTATGAGCTTCACTTCGCCAAGGGCGGTTTGCCGCCCACGAAGGCGTTCTGGTCGCTCACCGTGTACGACGGCAAGACGCAGCTTCTCGTCGCCAACCCGCTCAGGCGCTATCTTCTGAACTCCACCACGCTCGACAGCTACACGCTCGAGTCTGATGGCTCGCTCACTCTTTACATCTCGCATAATGATCCCGGCCCGGCAAAGCAATCGAATTGGTTGCCTGCGCCTGATGGGCCGTTGTACTGCATCTTCCGCGTCTACATGCCCGGAGAAACTGTCGTCGACGGCACCTGGAAGAAACCGCAGATGCAGCCTGTAGCGAGATGATCGATCTACCAACACCAATCGAGTACGAAATCCAGGAGCCGAGCATGCCCGATACAACACGCCCAACCGCGTCGTCCACAAGCGTTCCGGGACCAGTTCCCGGTACTCGTCTCACCGAAGACTACGTCCGCCGCATCGGGGGCCTCGCCTACCTGTGGGGCTGGCCTATGGTCAACATTCGTAATCGGAAGACCACCTTCGACAAACTGCCTGGACCGGGCATGATGGGTGGCATCGTGCCGGTTGCTCCTGCAAACCAGATCGGGATGTTGCGTGACTACATCGTTCCGGAGGAACGAGTGGTCGCGTGTCCCAATCAGGATGTCGTTTATGGCTTCAGTCTTGTCGACCTTGAGCGGGAACCAATCGTCATTCAGGTGCCGGACTTTGGAGACAGGTTCTGGGTTTATCAGATCGTCGATCAGCGGACGGACTCTTTTGTCGAGATGGGCAAGATGTATGGCACGAAGCCGGGCTTTTACCTATTAACCGGGCCGGACTGGAAGGGAACGGCCCCCAGCGGGATCAATGGCGTCTTTCAGTCCAAGACCAATCTTGGGATCGTCATTCCTCGCGCCTTCATGGACGATAGCGCCGAGGATCGGAAGGCGATCCAGCCTGTTCTTATGGGAATCCTGCTTTATCCGCTCAGCAAGTTCACGGGGAAGACCCAGACCATGGACTGGGCGACGCTTCCAAACTACCCCTCGTCATCGCAAGGGGAGGAGGAGACCAAGTGGGTTGTACCGGAGACTTTTTTTGATGTCCTTCCCACCGTATTGAAGGAGGTTCCACCGCTGCCCGGCGAAGAAGCCTTCTATGCCAACATGCAGAGCGTTCTGGACGCCGCTTCGAAAGACCCAAAGCTACATGCTGCCCTGGTTGCCTCCGCCGTCGATGCTGACAAGAATCTCATCACGCCTCTCTTCCAGTTTCATAACTACGGCATTCCGCTGCCGCATCACTGGACGACACAGAACAACGGCGCAGAGTTTGGGACGGACTATTTCACCCGCGCTGCTGTCGCGAAGTCCAACATCTTCGTTAACACTCCGAGGGAGACGAAGTACTTCTACCAGGACTTCGACGGCGATGGACAGCAGTTGAACGGAAACAACGCCTACACTGTCACCTTTGCAGCGGGTCAGAAACCTCCAGCTAAGGGTTTCTGGTCGCTGACTCTGTACAACAAGCACCATTTCTTCTCGCCGAATGAGCTGAAGCGGTATTCGGTCGGGACCAAGAACAAGTCCTTGATCACTGCGCCGGACGGCTCGCTGACCATCTATGTTCAATCGACTGCTCCCGGGGGTGAGAAGAAGGCGAATTGGCTTCCAGCGCCCAAAGAGGACTTTGTTCTTTACGTGCGCGTTTACTGGCCTGAGCAGACTGCGCTTAATGGAACGTGGACTCCTCCCGCCGTTGCAAGAGTGAAATAGAGGGATCTATGAAAGCTGCCACCAAGCGACCGTTGGTGTTCAAACCCGTGCTAACAGTTGCTATGCTTGCGGCCTCGCTCACGGGATGCGAGCAGCCGAAGCAGCCGGAGGCTCCGCAACCGAAAGGAGCTGCAGTGATGACAACATTTTCATCGGAAGAACTGGCACAGAGGACTATCGAGCGCCGCGCCATTGAGGCTGTTATCTGGGGGATGCCCGCGGTCAATTTTGACCGCATGTATCAGGCTATGGTTCATGACGCTAATGGCTGGCGAGGGCAGCAACAAAGTTGTCTTCTGGTCTCGTCCCTTGAGCTGGAAGAACCAGACTCTCACGCCCAACCCGGACACCATCTACCTGATGCCTTTCTTCAACACCAAGGACGTGGGGCCTGTGGTGCTGGAGATTCCGCCTGCCGACTCGGGCTCGATCACTGGCTCAGTCGACGACTGCTGGCAGACGGCCATTGAGGACGTCGGACCTGCAGGGGTCGATAAGGGCAAGGGCGGCAAGTACCTCATCCTGCCACCCGGCTACAAAGAGCACGTTCCCCCCGGATACATTCCCATGCCATCCGCAACCTACCAGAGCTATGCACTCCTTCGTTCCAACCTGAAGAGCAGCAGCGACGCTGATATTGCCAATGCAGTCGCCTATGGCAAACGGATCAAGGTCTACCCGCTCTCGCAGGCTCATCGTCCACCGGACACCCAATTCATCGACGCCATCGATGTGGTCTACGACGCAACCATTCCTTACGACATGCGCTTCTATGAATCTCTCAACCGCATCGTCCAGATCGAGCCCTGGCTCACCCGCGATAAGGCCATGATCGACCAGCTCAGTTCCATCGGCATCGAGAAAAGCAAGCCTTTCAGCCCCGACGCCGGGACCCAGGACATTCTCAAGCGGGCCGTTCTCGAAGCTCACGCACGGTTCCAGTCCCTTTACGAAGGTGTCTTCGCACATCCGTTCAATGAAGGCACCCACTGGGCCTTCCCCGCGTTGCCGGAATTAGCGAAAGAAATTCAGGCAGACTATTCAGATCCGAACAGCTATCCCGTCGACGAGCGCGGCCTCGCCTACAGCTACGCCTTCTTCAGCGCCAAACATCTCGGAGCCGGCCAGTATTACCTGATGACGATCAACGACAAGGCAGGGCAGCCCTTCGACGGAGCTTCCACCTACCGTCTCACCGTCCCCGCCAATGCTCCGGTCACGCTGTACTGGTCTGCCACCGCCTACGACCGCGCCACGCACGCCCTCGTCCGCAACATGCAGTGGTCCAGCCGAGCCTCCACTACCTCAGGCATTCAGAAGAACGCCGACGGCTCCATCGACGTATACTTCGGCCCCAAAGCCCCCGCAGGCAAGGAGTCCAACTGGATTCCCACCGACCCAAAGGGCAAGTTCGAGGTCCTCTTCCGCTTCTACGGGCCGCAGAAGCCGCTGTTCGATAAGACATGGAAGCTGCCGGACATCGAGTCCGCTCCATAAAGTGTTTTGATTTGGGTTTAGAATTACCGGCAACAAACGCGATAACCGGGCCTCGTTGGGAACTCATCCGGAGGATTCCATGAAGCAGCAAAAGCAGAGCAACCGTTTGCTGGGCGATGAAGTTTTTCCAGCGCGTCTTCCTTATCCGACCGTTCCAACCAACCTTTCCGGAGTCTTCGCGACTGCTCCGCTTCCGGCGGCGTTCGACCCGAAGACCGCGAGCGATAGGGAATTGCTTCGGCATGGATTGCTGTGGCCGCGGCCGAAAGCTGGGGAAGATGGGGTGGTTCGGCGCGCGTGGGAGCGGGCGTTTTCGAAGCCGTGGCTTGCAGAGAACAATATCGTTCCCGAGATGGAGATTGTTAAGGGCCGGACGCATCGTAAGCGTCCCGTATTGGTGAAAGAGACCGTCAAGCTGTCGAACAACTGGAGCGGAGGGGAAGTTGTCGGTGCCTTCAACGCGGTATCGGCTTTCTGGGATGTTCCGAAGGTGAGCAAACCTACGGAGAAACATGGGAAGGACGGCGGGTGGAATTCCGGTTCGTGGATCGGTATCGGCGGAGATCCGGTGGCTACAGGGGCGGATAATCTGCTGCAGGCGGGAGTGCTGCAATATGTCAGCGGCAACGGCGATGCGACGTACGTTGCCTTTTACGAGTGGATCACGGATTTCATGCGGGTCACGCTTGGAGATAGGACGCCCAGCAATTACGCGCTCGCGTCGAGAGATGACGGCTTTCTGTTTCTGGCGTATCGGGGCGAGAACAATAGTGTCGATGTTAAGTTTTCCATCGATAACGGGAACACGTTTCCGAACGAGTACACGTCGAAACAGAATTCTTCGTACGGACCCGCGCTGGCGGTCCACTTTGGGGTGATGGTGGTCGCGTGGGCGGGGCACGGAAACAATCAGCTGAACTTTGCGTTCGTTGATATTGCGGGTGCGAACGCGGCGTTTTCGAACCAGGTAATTACGGGGTGGAAGAGCGTTGGGAGCCCTGCGCTTGCGTCGTTTAATGGGATTCTGTGGGTCGCATGGAGAGACTCCACGGATCGCCTGAATATTGGGTCGTCGACCGACGGAGGACATACGTTCGGACAACAGTTCGTCTCGAATGAGACCAGTCCTCAGGCCCCGACGCTAACGGTGCATGATGGACGGTTGTTGATCGGGTGGAAGGGCGATGGCAACGACTGGTTGAACGTGGCGACGGTCGAGACGAACGGAGGGACTGCAACGGGAATTGTGAACAAGGTGATCATTGAAAGCGAGACGACCCCTTTGTCGCCTTCGCTGGCTTCGCTGAATGGAGCGTTGTTTCTTTCGTGGAGGGGCGATGGGAATAGTTATCTGAATGTGATGCAGTCGACGGATGGAGGCAAGACCTTCACGGACAAATTTACGTCGCCGATTGAGAAGAGTCCTTCGTCTCCAACACTCGCGGTACATAATGGACACCTTTTTATTGGATGGCGCGGCGAGAACGATGGAGTGGATCTGGGGGTGGTGGGGATTGTGAATGGAGAGATCGTCGGCTTCGGACCGAACCAACCGTACTACTACGAGATCAATATCAAGAACTTTCCGGTCAAAGCTGGAGACTCGATGGTGTGCGCGATTATTTGCGCGCCGGATCTCTCTTTCGGGAATATTTCGATGGGAAACATGACCACGGGCAAACACTTTTCGATTTCGCTGCAGCCGCCGATGACAGCGGAGACAGTTGGAGGCTCGATTGAATGGATTATGGAGGCTCCGTGGATTGGCGGGCAAACGGTGATCCCGAAGTTTACGCCGCTGGTGTTTACGGATGCGTTCGGTTGCGGTACGGGTGGGCTTGGGGATCCGCAGAATGGGGAGTCGTACATTCTGACCAACATGGCTGGGGATGAGGTGACTTCAGCGGCTCTTGCGAAGGAGCAGGTGACGGTGAATTTTACGGGGTAGCATGCGGCGCGGCGTGCTTAGCTGTCTTTGCGGTAGAGGAGGTCGCGGATGGCGGAGCGGCGGGCGGCGTTGGCTTCGTTGCTTTTATCGAAGGCGTCGACGTGACGCTTGGCGATGGGCTCGTCTGCGTCGGGGGAGCTGCAGGCAGGGCAGCGATTGGCGAAACCTGGCTTGTCGGGCTTGAGCTCGAATTCTTCGGAACAGACGACGCAGACTTTGATCGGGAAAGTCATTCCTTTTACATGATAAGCCTTGAGCAGGTGGTTTGCATGCGGCTAGACTGGTCGCATGAGCGGCGTCGAAGAGCACTACAGCAGCTTGTTGGCGGGCCACTATACGTGGATGTTTGGGACTTCTTTTGAGGCCAAGGTGGCGGAGCAGAGGGCGATTCTGGAGGATGCCCTGGCGGGCGCGTCGCGTGGGTTGGCGGTGGATTTGGGGAGTGGGCCGGGGTTTCAGACGATAGCGCTGGCGGAGATGGGCTACTCGCCGGTGGTGGCGATGGATACGAGTGCGGAATTGCTGGAGGAATTGCTGTCGCATAGGGCTTCGCATGATGTGCGGGTGGTGCATGGGGATATGTTGCGGGTGGAGGAGTTTGTGGGGTTGGAGACGGATTTAGGGTTGGCTGATGTGATGGTTTGTATGGGGGACACGATTACGCATCTTCAGAGCAAGGAGGATGTGTTGCGGTTGCTTCATGCGGTGAGGGATGCGCTGGTTGTGGGTGGGAGATTTGTGGTGAGTTATCGGGATTTGAGTGTGGAGGCGGTTGGGGTGGACCGGTTTATTCCGGTGTTTGGGGACGAGGAACGGGTGATGACCTGCTTTCTGGAGTTCGACCGGCCGGAGAGCGTGATGGTGCATGATTTGGTTTATCGACGGGATGGTGGACGATGGGTTTTGGAGAAGAGCTGTTACCGGAAGCTGCGGTTGGGGGTGGACTGGTTGATGGGGTCTATGAGGGAGGTTGGGTTTGAGGTGGAGCGCGGGGTGGCTGGGCGGCTGATTCGATTGGTGGGGCGAAAGGTTTGAATTTGTTATAAAGGCGAAGGAAAGATACTGCAAAAACGGGGAGCGTGAATGGTTTACGACGTTGTGATTGCTGGTGGTGGGCCTGTGGGCCTGTTTCTTGCCTGCGAACTTCGCCTGGCTGGCGCGTCGGTTGTGGTGCTGGAGAAGATGAATGACCCTCGCTCCCTTTTGAAGGCAGGATGGATGGGAATGCGCGGGCTGAACTTTCCTTCAGTTGAGGCTTTCTATCGCCGCGGGCTGCTGGATTCTGTGCGTGCGAGCGCGCTTGGCTGGATGAATAGCGGCGACAGGCCGGGGATGAGCCTAACGGGTTCAGATGAGAAAGCCTCGTCGCCCGCACCTCGATTTGCAGGTCACTTCGCGGGCATCATGCTCGATGCAAGCAATATCGATTTTTCTAAGATGAAGTATTTGGTGCAAGGGCCTTCCAGTTCCGGCGGTCTTGTCAGTCTCGAGGGTATTGAGCTGCTGCTTGCGGAACACGCAGCAAAGTTGGGTGTCGATCTGAGACGTGGTGCGGAGGTTACTGGCTTTACGGAGGATGAGAACGGCGTTACTGTGCGGGCTGGAGAAGAGTCGTTTGAAGGGCGGTGGCTGGTCGGGTGCGACGGAGGCCGCAGCACGGTTCGGAAGATTGCGGAGTTTGAGTTTGCGGGGACCGATCCGGAATTTACGGGTTATACGGCGTGGGTTGAGATCGCCGATCCGGAGAAGCTTCGTCCTGGCTTCAACCTGACCGAAACCGGCATGTACGTTATGGGCCCGGGACCGGGCCGCGTCGGGATAGTCGACTTTGATGACGCTTCGTTCGACAGAACCACAGAGATCACGCTTGAGACATTTCAGAGCATCCTGCGCCGAATCTCCGGAACGGACGTGACGCTCACGGCATTGCATGTTGTTACCAGCTATACCGATCGTGCGCGACAGGCGACGACGTATCGCAAGGGACGGGTGCTGCTGGCTGGGGACGCTGCTCACATCCATTCGCCTTTCGGCGGACAGGGGTTGAATACGGGTATTGCCGATGCGATGAATCTGGGGTGGAAGCTTGCGGCGACGATCAAAGGATGGGCGCCTGATGGGCTGCTCGATACTTACACGACGGAGCGCCATCCGGCAGGAGCGTGGGCGCTGGACTGGACACGTGCGCAGGTGTCGATCATGAGACCTAATCCACATGCCCGCGCGATTGCGTCGGTGATTCGGGATCTGATGCGCACACGCGAGGGCACGAGCTACTTTGTGGAGAAGATCTCCGGCGTCTCGTTGCGCTATGACCTGGGGTGTGATCATCCGCTGATTGGTTACAGTGCACCGGATTTCGAATTTGAAGATGGAACACGGCTGGGCGCATTGCTGCATGACGGAAGGGGGTTACTGCTCGACCTGGAGGAGAGTGAGGGACTCCGTGCGGTGGGTGAAAGCTGGAACGGGAACTTGAAGTATGTATCTGCGAAGGCCAAAGACAACAAGGGTGTGAGTGCCTTGCTGGTTCGCCCCGATGGCTTTGTCGCGTGGGCAACAGACGCGGAGCCAAATGCGAGTGCGGCTGAAGCGTCGATTGAACGCTGGTTCGGCAGCCGAAGTTAACGCCATCTCGAGAGAGTGCGAACAGGTTTGATCCCCGATTTTGTCGCTTCCTATTTGGATGCGGTGTCGAGGTATTTGATGAGGATGACTTCGTTGCCGATCTCGTTGTAGATGAGTTCGTCGACTGTGCCGGCGGCGAGCAGGAGACCGAAACCACCGGGGCGCATGCCTTCTTCTTCGCGAATACGGATGTGCGCGGTGGGATCATCGGGGTCGATGCCTGCAGCGTGGTCGATGGTTTCGTGGCGAAACCCGGCGCCGGGGTCGCGGACGTAGAAGACCATGGTGCGACTGGTGCGGACGCCGGTGACCTCGACGACCTGCTCGGGATTGAAGGCGGCGCCATGCTCCATGGCATTGAGGAGGATTTCGCGGAGGGCCTGCATCATTTCCTCGCGTATGTCGATTGGGAGCTGGGCGCTGAGTTCCCGGGCGAAGGAGAGGAGCCGGTCGGCGGTGATGAGTCGGCAGTGGATGCGGACGGAGACCCAGCCTGGGCGTGCAGAGAGAATGTGGATGTCGTCGCGCCATTGGCTGTCGGACGCGGCGCGCCGGGCGAGGTTGGCGATCTCGAAGTGTTCGAACGGAGGGGTGAAACAGGCGAAGACTCGGGCGCGAAGTGCGGCGATGACATCGTCGGGAGTGCTGGTTTTGGTGAGGACGATGCACTTGACGCCGGGACGGATGCCACGCATCTCATGAAGGAGAGCGAGGTCTTCTTCGACGACGCTTTCGGGATTGGTGATGACGACGCCGAAGGAGCGACGGCGCAGGCGGAGGAGAGCATCGGCGTGTCCGTGGGCGTATTCAAAAGGGAGGAGTGCGGCAGCCAGGGCGCTGCCGACGTTACGGCTTACCGGATCGTGGCCTTCGATGATCAGGACTCGGCTCATGGGGGAGGCTCCGAGAAGCTTGGGATGATTTTAGATCATTGCTTATGCGGGCCCTTGGTTGCCGGTGGTGTCCCAGCGATCAGGTTTCGAATCGATCAGGTTTCAAACCGATCAAGATATTTAATGAGAAGAACCTCGTTGCCGTGTTCGTTGTAAATGAGTTCGTCGACGGTGCCGGCAGCAAGGAGAAGGCCGTAGCCTCCGGCTCGGATACCACTCTCTTCACGCTGAGGGATGTGAGCGGTTGGATCGGAGCATCCTTTTGTAAAGACGGCGTGAGTGATGGAGTCCTTGCGGAAGCCGGCACCGGGGTCGCGGACACGAAAGGTCATGGTGCGGGCGGTGCGTATAGCGTTGACCTCGACGACCTGATCGGGGTTGAAGGCGGCGCCGTGCTCCATGGCGTTGAGGAGAATCTCGCGGAGGGCCTGCATGATCTCGTGTCGCGCGGTTTCGGGCAGTTGCGCGGCGAACTCTTTGGCGAAGGACATCAGACGTTCCGCAGTGACGAGACGGCAGTTGACGCGTACAGCGACCCAGCCGGGACGAGCTGAGATGATCTCGATGTCTTCGCTCCATTGGCTGTCGGAGGCTGCGTTGCGGGCGAGGTTGGCGATCTCGTGGGCGTCGAATGGGGGAGTGAAGCAGCCGAAGACGCGGGCTCGGAGCGCGGCGATGACCTCGTCGGAGGTGCTGTGGGGGGCGAGGACGATGCATTTGAGGGCGGGACGAATGGTGCGCATCTCCTGGAGCAGGGCGAGGGCTTCATCGAAGTTGCTGTCGGCGCTGGTGATGATGAGGCCGAAGGATCGGGCGCGCATTCGCTGCAGAGCGTCGATGTGGCCGGCGGCGTATTCGATGGGGAGTCCGGCGGCGGAGAGGAGTTCTCCGACTTGATTGCTGACGGAAGTTTGGCTTGCGATGATGAGGACTCGGCTCATGTTGGGCTTCGAAGAACAGGAACCCGTTGATTTTAGACCATCGGCTATGGCGGGGTTGTGACGGAGGCTAAGCTGGCGATTTGGCGGTCATTTCCGTGACAAGCGTTGCTGTCACAAGCGCTTTTTGATGAGGGCGTCAATTGAGAGAGGACCGGAACCGCCCAGGACGAGGGCTGCGAGGCAGGCCAGGTATAGCAAGTTTGTCTCGTATCCGGGAGGGCCCAGCTGTGGGCCGGCCGCAGTGACGGCGAGGAGCTTGATGGAACTGAAGCCGAAGCGGAGATGCACGGTGAAGATGGCGACGATGAGAAGAATCGCCATTGGGATGGCGGCGAGGGGAACGAAGGCTCCGAGGAGGATGGCGAGGCCACCGAGGATCTCGGTGAGAATGGAGATCCACGCCATGAGGTGCGGAGCGGGTGTGCCGAGAGCTTGAAGGATGGCGGCGAAGTGATCGGGACCGCGGCCGAGTTTTGCGAATCCGTGCTGCATGAATCCGAATCCGACGATGAGGCGGAGGGGGAGCGGTGCCCAGCGTGCGAGGCAACTCTTAAGAGGGGGAGTTGCGATTGGTTGAGTCATGCAAATTCGATGCGTGGCTCAATATGGGGTTACATCGGCAGATGTAAGAGTTTGGTCTTCTACCGAAGCTAGTTGAGCGCGTCGAGGGCGGATTTGGTTTTGTCGTAGAGGGTTTTGGTTTCGGCGTGTTGTTTACGCAGGCCTTCGATGATGTGGGCTGGGGCTTTGGACGTGAAGGACTCGTTGGAGAGCTGCTTGTCGGCCGCGGCGAGGCCTTTTTCGTATTTGGCGAGGTCTTTGGTGAGGCGCTCGCGCTCGGCGGGGATGTCGATCTGGCGTTCGTAGATGACGGCTACGTCGAATTCGGCGGTGCAGCGGGCGTTGGTGCCGGAAAGCGGGTCGGCGGTGAAGTCCATCGAGTTTACGCGAGCCATGCGGATGAGCATGTCCTGATTAGCGTCGGCTAATGCGACCACGCGATTGCTGGCGTGGAGTGCGATGGGGGTGGATTCCTTTTCGGGGACGCCGAGGTCTTTGCGGAGGGCTCGGATGGTGGTGATGAGGTCCTGCATGGTGGCCATTGCGGCGGCGGCGACGGGATCGGCGGGGAAGTCGGCGGGCTGCGGGTAGCGGGTTAGAGCGATGGATTTTGCGGGAGGTTGCTGGTTGTAGAGTGCGTGCCAGATCTCTTCGGTGATGAACGGCATGAAGGGGGAGAGGAGACGGAGGGCAGACTCGAAGACTCCGGTGAGGGAGGCGAGGGTGAGGGCGGTGATGTCGTTGTGCGTGGATTTGGTGAAGTCGTACTCGGGGAAGACGAGGCGGAGTTTAACGAGTTCGAGGTACCAGTCGCAGAGTTCGCCCCAGAAGAATTGATAGATGGCGTTTGCGGCTTCGTCGAAGCGGTAGTTGGTGAGGGCTCGATCGACTTCGGTGGTGACGGCGTGGAGGCGGTCGAAGATCCAGCGGGTTTCGAGTGGGGTGTGTTCGGGGAGTTCGAACGAACCCACTTTAGCCGATGATGAGACCGTCGGCGAAGACGGTCGAGCTTCGCTCGATAACCCACCCTTCGCAGACTGCGCGAAGGATGGGCCACCCGGATTTGTGGTGGGGTCGTTGAGTGGGGTGTTGATGGTGATTTTGTAGCCGGCGTCGCGGGCTCTGTCGATGTTCATGAAGAGGAAGCGGGCGGCGTTCCAGATTTTGTTGGCGAAGGCGCGATTGCCTTCGGTTCGGGCTTCGCTGAAGGCGATGTCGGTGCCGGGCGAGGCCATGGAGGCGAGGGTGAAGCGGACGGCGTCGGTGCCGAAGCGCTCGATGATGTCGATGGGGTTGATGACGTTGCCCTTGGTCTTGGACATCTTCTCGCGGTTGGCGTCGCGGACCAGGCCGTGGATGTAGACCTCTTTGAAGGGGACTGCGTTGGCGAGGGTGCGTTTGCTGCCGTCGGGCATGGGGACGTCGAGGGTGAAGTGGCAGCCGAGCATAATCATGCGGGCTACCCAGAAGAAGAGGATGTCGAAGCCGGTAACGAGGAGGGTGGTGGGGTAGAAGGCTGCGAGATCGGGAGTGAGGGAATAGGGACTAGGGCCTAGGGACGAGGGACTAGAACCGCCTGCTGGCCAGCCGAGGGTGGTGAAGGGAAGCAGGCCGGAGGAGAACCAGGTGTCTAGAACGTCGGTTTCTTGAACAATGTCTGCTGAGTTGCAGGTGCTGCATGCTTGCGGGGTGTCGCGGGCTACGGTGATCTTGCTTGCAGGATTTTGCAGTGCCATGCGGGGATGCGGTGGCCCCACCAGAGCTGGCGGGAGATGCACCAGTCGTGGATGTTGGTCATCCACTCGAGGTAGATCTTTTTGTACATCTCGGGGGTGAAGTGGATGGCGGGTTTTTCGCCGTTGATCGATTCGACGGCTTCGATGGCGTTTTGGGCGATGGATTTTCCGCCGGTGTTCGGGGTTTTGTTGACGGCTAGGAACCATTGCAGGGAGAGGCGCGGCTCGATGACTACGCCTGTGCGTTGGCTGAGGCCGATGGTTAGGTTGTGGTCTTTGACGGCAGCGAGGAGGCCCTCGGATTCGAGGTCGTTGATGATTCGCTCGCGGGCGGCGTAGCGATCGAGGCCGTCGTAGGGTGAGCCGGGAAGTGTGATGTGCGCGGTCTCGTCGAGGATGGAGGGGCGGCGAGGTTGTGGCGCTGGCCTATGGCGAAGTCGTTGGGGTCGTGGGCGGGCGTGACTTTGACGGCTCCGGTGCCGAATTCGGGTTTGGCCCAGTCGTCGGCGAGGATGGGGACTTCGCGAGCAGGATTGCCGCTGGTTTCGGTGAGGGGAACGCGGACTTGCTTGCCGATGAGGTGTTTGTAGCGCGGATCTTCCGGGTTCACGGCTACGGCGGTGTCGCCGAGCATGGTCTCGGGGCGCGTGGTGGCCACGGTGATGGAGTTGGTGTCGTTGAAGGGGGCGGTTGCGCCGACGAAGGGATAACGGATGTGGTAGAGCTTACCGAGGCGCTCTTCGTGTTCGACTTCGAGGTCGGAGACGGCGGTCTGGATGCTGGGGTCCCAGTTGACGATGTAGGCTCCGCGATAGATGAGGCCTTGTTCGTAGAGGCGAATGAAGGCTTCTTTGACCGCGATGGAGAGGCGGTCGTCCATGGTGAAGTACTCGCGGGACCAGTCGACGGATGCGCCGAGGCGCTTCATCTGGTCGAGGATGGCTCCGCCGTAGAGCTTGCGCCAGCACCAGACGCGCTGGGTGAAGGCTTCGCGGCCGAGTTCGATGCGAGAGGTGCCTTCTTCTTTGAGCTGGCGCTCGACCATCATTTGCGTGGCGATGCCGGCGTGGTCGGTGCCGGGGATCCAGAGGGCGAGGTCGCCGAGCATGCGGTGCCAGCGAGTGAGGATGTCCATCTCGGTCTGGTTGAGCATGTGGCCCATGTGGAGGCGGCCCGTGACGTTGGGCGGCGGGAGCAGGATGGTGAACTTTTCTTCTTTGTCCTGCGTACTTTGCGGAGTTGGGACGTCAAACAGGCGTTCGTTAACCCAATAGTCTGCCCAACGTTGTTCGATTACAGAGGGGTCGTAGGCTTTGGGGAGTTCTTTCGGGATTTCGGGGCTGCTTTGTTCGCTCATGGATGATTTAAGGGTAGCATTCGGGGACGGCGTGAGGTTGGACCGCCGGACGGATATTGGACGACGTACACTAACCGCACGAGGTTCCTCTATGCATAGATTGCTCCTCGCTGTTGCTGTGGTGTTTTCGATGAGTTTGCCTGCGTTTGCGCGGTCGACCAACGACCGCGCGAGTGTAGGGGACGATATCACTATCTCCGACGGGGAGACGGCAGGGGATGTGGCCTGCGCGTTCTGCTCGGTGCATGTGCATGGGGAAGTTAAGGGTGATGTTGCAGTGCTGTTTGGCGCCATCACGGTGGATGCTGGGAAGAGCATCGGTGGAGACGTGGCGGCCCTGGGAGGGGATCTGAACCTGGGGGCTGGGTCCTGGGTGGGTGGAGACGTGGCGATTGCCGCGGGCGATGTGATGACAGGTGACGGAGCTACGATTCATGGTTCGAGAGCGGTGATGCCTAGCAAGATATGGCTGCTGCTTCCGTTTGCTCCGCTGCTGATTCTGATCGGACTGATCTGGCTGATTGTGTGGGTGGTGCAGCGGAACCGGTATCAGTTTCCGGTTTATCCGCAGGGGCGGAGGTTTTGAGGCAGCTGCTCGCGGAGGGATTGGTGCTGCGGCGGAGACCCACGTCCGAGAATCCGGACCCTTCGGCAAACTCAGGGCAGGCGGTGGGGCACCCCAGCGAGTCAGCTAGTTTAGCAAAGCGAGGAACCTGGAGAGTGGTGGGTGCGTATATCTTGAGCGAGTCAGCGAGTTAGCGGGATTGGCAGGCTAGAGGGAGTTCATGTGCGCGGGTTTCTTTTGAGTGTGATGGCGATGCTGCTGACAGCCGGGGCTTTGGCGCAGGCGCCGAACCGCGCCTATGTGGGGGAAGATATTTTTGTCGCGGCGGGACAGCAGATTCACAATGCCACCTGTGTATTTTGCTCGGTGCAGGTGGAGGGCGATGTTACGGGTCGGGTGTTTGTCCTGTTTGGAAGCGTGAACGTGAGTGGAAGGGTAGAGCGGAGCGCAACCGTGATTGGGGGCAATGCGGTGGTCGATTCTGCGGCGCGCATTGGGGGCGATACGGTGGTGCTGGCCGGCAATGCGGTGTATGAGACGGATGAATCGATCTCAGGGAGTGCGTATGTGCTGGGTGGCCACATGTCGCGGATGGGGAGGACAAATGAGGGACGGGGTCACCGCATGTCTGTGGGGCCGGTGTTTTTCTGGCTGCTGGCAGCGGTGCTGGTGTTGATTCTTTTATCGGCTTTGATTGCGCCACGAGTCCGGCGGCGGGTGGGGGCGGCTTCTTCGGCGGAGTTTCGGTAGGGCGAAAAAGAGCAAAAGCAGATCCCCGGCGGGGATGACAAGCAAGAAATGCAAAAGCAAAAGGATGCAGCGTTGGGGCTGCATCCTTTTTTGTTGAAGAGCTGGGTGTCCAGGTTAGAAGGGGTTGAGTTTGGCGAGACCCTTCTTCTTTTTGTGTTTGCTGTCGGATTCGGTGCTCTTGTCATACGCGGGCTTGGGGTTCTTGCCGTTGGCGTTGGGGGTTTGAGCTGCGGGCTGCGGCTTCTCGGCTACGTCATTGACGGCGTCGGGGGCGGCAGCGGGTTTTTCTGCTGCGGGCAGCGCAGTAGAGTTGACCGGGCCTACGGCGTGAAGGCCACCGTTGACATCGGCGGGATTAGCGGGCGCCGGCTGTGAGGCGGCTGGAGCGGTTCCGGCATTTGCACCCGGAGTGATGATCTCTACGCCCATAGAGTTTCCGGCAGGTGCTGACGTGGCAGGCGCTGCATTAGTGACGCTGGTGACGGCAGCCGAACTTCCGGCGCCGACTGCGTTGGCGGCCGGCACTTCCTGGAATTGGAGCGGAGCAGCGGGTGCGGCTGGTGCCGCGGCCTCAGCCGGCTGAGCGGCGCCGTCGGTTGCGCCCGGAGCGGCGCCGTCGGCGGTGGCCTTAGGCTGGAGGGTGGTGGAAGCTGCGGTGCCACCAGGAGCAAAGGCACCCTTGAAGTCGCTTTGAATCTGATTGGTGATGTGCGGGGCGAGGGTGGGGGCGGGGTCGGCTAGCGTCGGTTCGCCATCACGGGCGGTGAGGACGACGTCAGGACGATGCATGAAGAGAATGGTTGCGCGATCCTGAAGCCGATACTGCCGGCGGCTGTTTTCAAGTGCGAGGCTGGCGGCGATCTGCTCCGGCGTGGGCGTGGGAATGGGGACGTTCATGGCCGTGAGCCGGTCGCGGGCGTCTTCGACGTGCTGCGAGGCTGAGTGATCGAGGACGACTTTGCTGTAGGCGGCGATGGCCTGGTCGTCATAGATCTTCTCGAGGCGCGCTTTGCCTGCTTCAGGGAGTTTCAGGGTCCGGACGTACTTTGCCTCGGTCTCATAGGCGTCGCCAAGGCCGATGAGGACTTCGTCCATGTGGCTGTACTGCGGATAGGTGTCGACGACGGTCTGATAGCGGGCGATGGTGGCGGGCCAGTTGTTATGAGTGGCGTAGAAGGCTGCAATGGCGGACTCGCGCGTGGCCATGACCTCCTGGACCTCGCGGAGACGCTGCTTGGCCTGGGGGACGAGGGTGGACTCGGGGAACTGCTGGAGCATGAGGCGGTATTCTTCCTCGGCGTGCGTCACCTTGGAGTAGTCGCGGTCAGGCTTGTCCATCTGGCGGAAGTAGATGTCGCCGACGCGCATCTGGGCCTCGGCGGCCTCGGGTGCGTTGGGGAAGAAGGTGATGAAGTCCTTGTACTCCTGCTCGGCCTGGGTGAGAGCGGCAGTACCGCCTTCGCGATACCAGGAGTCTGCGATGGCGAGCTTGGCCTTCATCAGATACTGCGAGTCGGGATAGGCGTTGAGGAGGGTCTGGAGGTCGAGGCGTGCGACGTCGAAGTGGCCGCTCTTGGTGGCATTGAGGGCCTTATCGTATAGAACCTTGTCGGGAAGACCGGCGTCGACGGGAGCGATCTTCTTCTCCTTCGCCATCTCCTTCCTGGTGTCCTTGGACTGAACGACTTTGTCTGCCTTTTTGTCCGTGGGGCTCGAGAGGGTGACGGTCTGCTGAGTCTGGCCGTTGGCGTCGGTGGTCTGCGCGCTGGAACCGGTGACCTGCGCGACTGCGCTGAGGCTGGAAACGATGAGACCGGCGACGGCGAGGGCTGCCAGTGTGGTGGCCCTGTTGGTTGGGAAAAAGGAACGTCTGTTCATCCGCTGTGACCCTATTCCGCCTCGCGCCAAAGCGGCGCCAAAGGCTGCCTTCCATTCTACCGTGCTTCTACCGTATTGGGCTTTATCGTGCTTCGCGAACTTCTGCCGGGGCGGCGGCACGGGCGATCTTGAGGAATTCGCGTGCGTTCTGCTCGGCCTTGCCGTGGGCAAAGATCGCCGAACCTGCCACTAACATGTCCGCTCCTGCTTCGACGACGAGGGCGACGGTGTCGTTAGCGATGCCGCCGTCGACTTCGATGCGAAAGTTGAGGCCCATTTCGTCGCGGAGCTCGGCGAGGTGGGCGATTTTGTCTAGGCAGAGGGGGAGGAACTCCTGGCCGCCGAAGCCGGGGTTGACGCTCATGACGAGGACATGATGCACCATGGGAAGGACTTCGACGAGGGTCTCGACGGGGGTGGCGGGGTTGATGACGACGGCGGGCTGCATGCCGTGATGGGCGATCTGCTGGAGGGTGCGATGAAGGTGGCGG
Source organism: uncultured Acidobacteriaceae bacterium (assembly GCA_963746625.1). Classification (GTDB taxonomy): domain Bacteria; phylum Acidobacteriota; class Terriglobia; order Terriglobales; family Acidobacteriaceae; genus Edaphobacter. Next base: position 175,501 of record CAVVBT010000005.1, on the reverse strand, counting down.
CAGACCTCCTGGTGGACGGACATCATGTCTGCACCGGCTTCGGCGAAGTCGGCGATGAAGTCGTCGGGGTTTTCGACCATCATGTGGCAGTCGAGGGGGAGTTTGGTGATGGGGCGGAGGGCCTTGACCATGGGCGGGCCGAAGGTGATGTTGGGGACGAAGTGGCCGTCCATGACGTCGACGTGGACGATGGTGCCGCCACCGCGCTCGGCGGCTGCGACTTCGTCGGCCAGGTGGGCGAAGTCGGAGGCGAGGATGGAGAATGCCAGTTCGATCACTTGGGGGTTGCTCCTGCCAGCAAGTCTAACAGTGGGGGTGAGGCCAGGATTGGCTGCCTTCGGCTTGCAATGCTTCTAGCTGTCGTTTCGCTGCTCGTTTCCGGCGAAGTCGTATTTTCGGGAACTCATATCGACTTGCTTAAGCGCAACGACGCCCGCGTAAGCCGGTCGTAATCTATCCGATGGATATCCCCGCCTGGGTGAGGGATTTGGGAGAACCAATGTTCAGGATAAATACGTGTCTGGTCGATTTGAAACTGACGCAGGACCTTGAAGACGCGATACTCCACGTGGCGCGAGTGGAGGACAATCAGGCTCTCTGCCCGATTCGGGCGAACGAAAGGTTTGCCGCTGCTCAAGCGGCGTGGATGGAACACAAAGTGACCTGTCGATTTTGTTGCGGGCAGGAATTTAGCAGAGTCCACTAACCTCGGATGTCTCAATCGATATTGGTTCCCCGCAAGTTGGGTTATCGGAAATTTCGGTGCAACTTGCCGATAGCCGTTTCCCGGGAACTTCGACACCAGTTTTGGATGTCGTTCGATGAGCGACTTGCCCGGTTGGCGATAGTTAGGCGTAAGATTCTGCTTGCACCCTGAGGGCTTGCGGGGTTCAACCAAATGACAGCGATGGCGAGGAGATATCCGTGATAAGGAAGAGTCTTCTATTGTTCAGCATTGCAACAATGGTGATTTTGACTGGCCTCTGCTGGAGTCAAAGTCCGGCGCAAACCCCGTCTGACAACTCGGCCCAGGCCGTTACGGATAAGGATATCGATTTATTAAGGCACGATGTTCGGTCACAGAAGAGGCAGATCATCGCTTCGAATCTTCAGCTGACGGATCAAGAGGCGGTGAAATTCTGGCCGCTGTTTGACCAGTACACTGCCGATCTGGTGAAGATCAACGATGCGAAGTATGCGGCGCTCAAAGAGTTCGCGTCCAGCTACTCTACGATGACGGACGATCAGGCAACGGGCCTGGTACGCAAGATGCTTGGCGTGGATCAATCGGTTGCGGAGTTGCGGCTGAGATACATTTCGCTCTTCAACAACGTGATACCAGGGAGGAAGACCGCGGTGTTCTTCCAGTTGGATCGGCGGCTGGTGATGTTGATTGACATACAGCTGGCTTCGCAGATTCCGATGATCCTGCTCTCTGGCGGAACTCCCAAACAATAGTGCGGCAAGAGCGTCTCGCTGCGCTCAGGAGCTACCTAATACCCATTTCCAGGGAGCTAATTTGCAGACCACGTTTCGTGGCAATTAGAGATTTTAGATTTGCGGGCAAGGGCAACGACACAGCAGCGAAAATTCCTTCGAACAGCTTTCACAATTGACGACCCACGCGTAGACTGACCCTGCCAAGTCTTCCCAGGGATCTTTCTGCCTTTGTCGCACGGCATTCTTCGGCCCCAAAAATGTCTTACCCACCATTTGCTGCTCTTGCAAGACAAGGAGTTGCGTATGCCGGTAGGGCCCAAGCAGCCAGCAGATACACGCACCTTAACAGTGGTCGCCTTCTCGGCGACTGCGGGCGCGTTCATCGAGTATTACGATTTCTTTATCTACGGATACGCAGCGTCCACTGCGTTTCCGGCGATATTCTTTCCCGGATTGCCGCCTACCCAGGCACTCCTGTTCTCTTACCTGGCTTTCGGTGCGGGGTTCCCGGCACGCTTATTAGGGGCCTTCCTATTTGGTCACTTCGGCGATCGCAGCGGACGAAAGTTCACATTCATGGTCAACATCATCATCGTGGGAGCCACCACTTGCTTGACCGGACTCTTGCCGGGCTATGCGACGTTAGGAATCGCCGCCCCGATCCTTCTTGTAGTGCTGCGAATCGTGCAAGGATTTGGACTAGGGGGTGAGTTTGGAGGCGCTTCTTCTTTGATTGGCGAATTTGCTGCGCATCGAAGCCGAAGGTCGTTCTGGATGTCGCTGGCGAGCTTAGGTGTCCCTTTGGGCAGTATTAGTGCCAGCGTTGTCCTCCTGGTCATGAGCAAAACGTTCGCAACGTCCGGCTGGCGGGTGGCAATGCTGCTCTCTGTCGTGATAGTGATTCCGGCACTGCTGGCACGCTACAAACTTGCCGACAGCCCGCTGTTCGAGCAGCTCAAACAAACTGCCAAAGTCGCTGCGCTGCCCAGCTTCGGTGTTCTGAAGCACCATCTTCATTCCGTGATTCTGCTGGCTCTGGTTTGGGCCTTTCAGTCCATGGGCGCATATGTGGCAGGAACCTACTTCATCTCATTCATGCGCGTTGCGGGTATTTCTTTGACAACTACTGCTGCAGTCCTCTTAGTTGGCAAGTGCGGAAGTCTCCTAGGCATACTTGCGAGCGGGCCCATTGCTGATTTCTGCAAGCGAAGACTCACCGCGTACATCGCGATCGGGCTAACAACGCTACTCTCCTTTCCTCTTACACTGGCCGTTCTGAGCAAGCACATTGCGCTAGTGACCCTCGTGGAGATCGTTGTTAATTTCGTAAATTTGGGAATATTACTGGGGCTTGCGCCGATCCTAACCTGTGAGAGCTTTCCGACAAAATTCAGATACTCTGGAACCGGAATTTCCTTCTACCTCGCTACCGTTCTGGGCGGCATGATCGCGCCGTCGCTGTTGGCGGGACTCATCGGGCAGGATGCCTTTCATAAGTGGTATTACATCCCGATCGTCTATGGCTTTTACTGTGCCGTTGCTATGCTTGCACTGCGATTCATACGGGAAACCCGCGATCTGAAGTTAGAGGATCTCGATCAGGCTGAGCCAGCTTTGCGCCCAGTGCGATCATGATTGCTGCGGGGCCTCGGCGGGGCGAGTGACTGCATCAGCTAGTGAGTATCGGCGTTCGGAAACTGCCTGAAGAGCCAAGGAGGGCATCCATGAAGAAAACGCGATGTGGTTTGTGGCTATTGGGAGTAGCGCTGCTGTTGACGATCGGTAGCGGGCAGGTGCACGCGAAGCAGACGAAGGAGCCTGCTCAGACGCCAGAGTCAAACAGCTTTGCCAACGTGCCTCTGAAGAATACGCACTGGGCGTTGATCTCGCTGAGTGGGGCGGATGTGGCGGCAAACTCCAAGGGAGAGAAGCCTTATTTGGTGCTTGACTCGAAGTCTCGGCGTGTCAGTGGATCGGGTGGCTGTAATCGGCTTAGTGGAACGTATGAAGCGAAGGCCAACCGGTTGACCTTTGGCATGATGGCCAGCACAATGATGGCCTGTCCGACAGGCATGGACACGGAACAGGCCTTCACGCAAGCGCTGGGAAAGGTGATGAGCTGGAAGATTACGGGACAAGAACTGGATTTGTTCGACTCGTCTGGTAAGAGCCTGGCGCGCTTCGAGGCGCTTCAGCAGAAGTAGAGTGGACTGAGGATTCGCAGAGCCTCGACTACGCCTTCTTCGGGATTACGGGGACGGTTCTTTCCACGTCGGGGCGGCCTTCGTGGAGGATTTTAGTTTTGAGTTCTTTGGCGGTGGATTCGACGGCTTCACGGTTGGTGTCGGCCATGGGTTTGGGGTCGCCGAGGGCCATGCGGGCGGCTCCGCGGAGGATTTTGCGGATCGGCCAGGTGCCGTCATCGTTGGCCAGGAAGACTTCGCCGTTCCGTTGTTTTTCGGGGCGGTAGTACCAGCGGCGGAGGAGCGAGAGGTGGTCGCTGAGGAGGGCGAGGTCGCTTGGTTTGCCGGCTCGCTCTTCGAGCGTGGCGATGGCGTGGGCGGCGCGGGCTTCGGGTGAATTTGTGGGGCCCTCGGCGTCGCCATTGAGAGGGACGGCCTGGAGCATTAATGGTTGGGCGAAGAGGGAGCTGCCTACGCTGGTTTGTTCGCGGACGGCTCTGACGCCGAGGGTGGAGAGGCGTTGCGGGCCGATGAGGCAGCCGGCTTCGAGGAGGAAGAGCGCGGCTTCTTCGAGATGGACTTCGGAGTTTTCTTCGGGAGGCGTTGCGGATTGGACGATGATGGCGCGGAGTTTGGGGATGGGGCGGACGATCCAGTCGGCGAGGGACTGGACGGATTTAACTTTTTGCCATTGCGCGTGAAGGGCAGCAGCTTTTTCGAACTGCATGCCAGAGGATGCTTCCTCGCGGGCGAGGCCGATGTCGATGATCATGGATTCGCCGCGGGTATCGAAGAATTTTTTTACGGCGGCGGCTTCGGCGGCGTACTGCTCGGCGGTGCAGGCCTGTTTGCAAGGTTCGATGCACTTGCCCATTTCGCCGTAGATGCAACCCGGGTGTTCGGGGTGGGGGGCGAGGTCTTCGTGGCAGCGGCGGAGTTTGAAGAGGTCGAGGGCGGCGTCGCAATAGCGTTCGGCGGCGAGGCGCGAGGGGAATGGGCCGTACATCTGCGCGAGGCCGCGTTTGGAGAGCTTGTTGGTGGCGTAGACGCGAGGGAATTCGTTTTCGATGGTGAGGCGGAGGAAGTAGGGCGTGTGGAGCTTGAGGCGGCGGCGGGCTTCGGCGTGGCCGAAGTGGAAGGCGGTGGCGTCGTAGAGGACGAGGGAGGATTCGAAGCGGGAGCCGGTGAGGGTGTACTCGATGCGGGCTACTTTTTCGCGGAGGTTGAGGCGTTTGGATTGTGACTCGGGCGGGTCGAGCAGGCGGCGCATGCGGCGGCGCAGGTCGGTGGTGTGGGTTAGGTAAGGTGCGTCTTCGGGGCGTGGGCCGCAGAGGGCGAAGATTCCGGGTTTAGCCGGAATGGTGCGGAGGATCTCGTCGGCTTGCGTGGCGGAGAAGTCGACGGCGTGTTCGAAGTGGAAGGGAGCGGCCACATGAGGATTGTAGTCGGGTTGAGATGATATGTTTTCTGAAATGGATTTGAACGTGAGCGATACAACCCGAAAGTTTGAAACCGACCGTAGCCGTTGATTCTGGGAAGATGTTTTGGACCCGCGAGATCAGAGGACTATTTCGAATATTGAGACCTACGGCTGTGAAGTAGTTCAAGTAAAGAAAAGTGGAGCAGGGCCCGGTTGGTCCTACACGGTAGGCGTTTACGATACATGCGGACAGCCCGAAATCATCGTGGTAGGTCTCCTGGAGAAAACAGCACAAATTCTTCTCAATGAGGCAGCAAAGGCACTCAGGAATGGGGTCGATCTCACTAAGGGATGTCATCGCGAAATGGTCGGGGAAGTCGAGTGCGAGTTTCGTCCTGTAGATCAGAAGTGGGTGAAACACCTGATGGGTTGGGCTACATGGTATTACGAAGGCGATGATTTTCCCGTTCTGCAGGCCGTTTATCCTGACCACAAAAATGTCTTTCCAGAAGAACCTGGTTTTGAAGAGTATTTTCGCCAGCCCCTGATGCAATCGGACCAGCCGATGACTCGGGTCGAAAGCGACTTTTGGTCATCCGCTGACCCAAAGAGCATCTTCTTCGACTGGAAGTTTCCAGATCCTCCGCATGCCCAGGCATTCTTGTCGAAGACCGTGCGCGAGGAAACAGAATCAGTGGTCTATGTTTCTCACGATCTTTCGGATGGGGCGTGGCAATTCCTTGGGGATAGCATGGCTCAGGGCGGCGGGCCTGTACTCTCGTGCTTACACCATCTCATTGATAATGATCCGAGCTTGAAAGAACTAGCTGATCTGCCGCCAGGATGGTGCGCAGAGAGAGAAAGACCTGGACAACCGTGGGTACGGCGGGAGAAGCGGCCGGAAGAGAGACCTAGCGATTAAGAGCCGGCGATGGTCATGCCTTCGATGCGGAGGGTGGGGGCGGCGCTGGCTCCGTGGAAGACGAGGTCGTTGCCGATGGCGACTATGTTTTTGTACATGTCTTTGAGGTTGCCGGCGATGGTGATCTCTTCGACGGGGTAGGCGATCTCGCCGTTTTCTATCCAGAGGCCGCTGGCTCCGTGGGAGTAGTCGCCGGTGACGAGGTTGACGCCGTGGCCCATGGTTTCGGTGACGTAGAGGCCGGTTTTTACGTCGGCGATGATCTGTTCGGGCGTGAGGGTGCCTGGCTCGAGGAAGAAGTTGCCCGCGCCGATGCCGGGGTTGCCTGCGAGGCCGCGTGAGGCGTTGCCGGTGGATTGCATGTGGAGCTTGCGCGCGGTGTAGGTGTTGAGGACGTAGTTTTTGAGGATGCCGCGCTCGACGAGGACGGTGCGGCGGGTGGGAAGGCCTTCGCCGTCGAAGGGGCGGGTGCCGAAGCCGCCGATGTTGTCGAAGATGAGTGTGCCGTCGTCAATGACAGTGATGTTTTCGCCGGCGACTCGCTCGCCCAACATGCCGGAGAAGAAGGAGGCGTTGCGGTAGATGGCGTCGCCGTTGGCTGCGTCGAAGATGTTGCCGATGACGGATTGCGAGAGCTCGGGGGCGAACACAACGGACGCTTTTTGAGTTGGGACGCGGCGGGCGTGGAGACGGCGGAGGGTGCGGCGCGCGGCTTCGTGGCCGATGGATTCGGGGTTGTCGAGTTTGGTGGTGGTGCGGGCGTTCGAGAACCAATAGTCGCGCTGCATGTTGCCTTTTTCGTCCTGCGCGATGGGCGAGGCGGAGAAGCCGCAGTAGCTGCGACGGTATTCGCCGAAGAAGCCGCGTGAGTTGAGCATGATCTTGTGGGAGGTGGCGGTGTCGAAGTCGCCGCCGCGAGAGTTCTGGATGCGGGTGTCGTAGGCGAGAGCGGCGGCTTCGGTGCGGCGGGCGATCTCGATACGCTCGGCGGGCGGCATGTGGTTGACGTCGTCGAAGTAGAGGTGGAGGTCGCCTTCGAGTTTGCCGAATTGTTCCGGGTCGGGGAGGCCGGCGAAGGGATCTTCGCTGGTGATGCGGGCGAGGGCGATCGCTCCTTCGACGAGATGAGTGAGGCCTTCGGGGGAGAGGTCGGAGGAGGAGGTGCTGGCTACGTGTTGACCAATAAATACGCGCAGGCCGATGGCGCGGGAACCGGATTCTTTGAGGGTTTCGACCTGGCCGAGGCGGACGAGCGCGGAGAACTCGTCGCCTTCGTAGAGGACGACTTCGGCGTCGGTGGCTCCGGCTTTGAGGGAGCGAGCCAAGACGTCTTGCGCGATTTCTCGTAGATTGATTGCGGGCTGGGTTTCGGTCGGCATAGAGTCAAGGATATCGTCTTATGGGTCCGGAGGGATTTCGCTTTGTGAGGGTAGCTGGATGCACAGGAGGGCCTGGTTGCTCGTTCTGTTGTTCCATTGCATGCTGGCTGTTTGTGCGAAGGCGCAGGAACCGCAGGAGCCTGAGGATCCGGAAGATGAAAAGCAGTTTGGGCTTTGGCTTGATCAGGGGGTTTCTGCCGATCTCACCGCCAACAAGTCTCTGGAGTTCGAGATCCATGAGAGGTTCGATAAGGGTGGAACGAACCTGTATGAGTATTTTTTCCAGGGCGGGGTTGGTTTTCGAGTTCGGCCTTGGCTGACGGTGATTCCGTCGTACCGGTATCAACACTTTCCCGGGAATCCCGCTGGGGTCGATTATGAAAACCGGCTGCTTCTGAATCTGACAATGAGTACTTCGCGGGGGCCGTGGCGACCCAGTCTGCGAACGATTGTCGAAGGAAGATTTCCGGATGGACGGATTGCTTCCGCGCGACTCAGGTTTCGCCCCGGCATCGAATATACGTTGCCGCTTCGCGTGACGCGGCGTCCCGTGATGGTGTTGACGAATGAGTTTTTTGTCGTTCCGGGCGAGAACAGCTTTCTTGCGGGAAGCCATTTCACGCAGGATCGGGTCGCGGTGGGCGTGCGAATTCCCATTGGGGACTCGTTGGCCATCCGGCCTTACTACCTGCTTCAGCTTGTGGATTTGCCCGCCGGGTGGGAGGGCAACAACGTTGTCGGTCTGTCACTGGCGTGGAAGGTTCGGAAGATCGGCGCAAAGTCCGCGCCTTAGACACCCAGCTTTCAGGAGGCTAGCGGACCGGGGATGCGGAGGGTCGAGGCTGACGGCCGTCGGTGGCTTTGAGGAAGTACAGGCCGGAGGCGCAGTACTCGGAATCGCTCTTGAGCTTGTGCTCGATGTGGGCGGCCAGACCGTCGCCGGAGCGGCGTTTGACAACTTTGACTGCGCCACCGCAGTCCTTGCAGCGGAACTCGGTGTCGTTATCTTCGAGGGCGACGGTGATGGGCTTGACCTTCCAGAAGGGCTCGTAGCCGCCGGCTGCGCGGACGCGAAGTCGCTTCACTTCGCACTCGTAGAATTTTTCCCGTTCGACTGCCATGAGACACCTCGGTAAACCCTGAGACTGTGAGTCGAGCGTTGGATGTTACTTTCCGTTGTGGTGCGGTAAATGGCGCTATATCCATTGTAACGGATTTTGGGCTTATTTATTGGATTTGGGGCGTACGGTAGCTGGTGAGGAAGATCGTATTTCGCATGATGCCAATTCATGCGATGAAGCCGCATGAATGGATCGCCTAATTTTGGGCTCGTTACGAAGTGCCGCCGACGGTCATCTTGTCTAGCTTGGTGGTCGGGAGGCCTACGCCCACGGGGACGGATTGGCCGGATTTGCCGCAGGTGCCGATGCCCTCATCCAAAGCGAGGTCATTGCCAACCATCGAAACGTATTTGAGGGCTTCGGGGCCGTTGCCGATTAGTGTGGCTCCTTTGACGGGGCGGGTTACTTTGCCGTCTTCGATGAGGTAGGCTTCGCTGGCGGAGAAGACGAATTTGCCGCTGGTGATGTCGACCGAGCCTCCGCCGAAGTTGACGGCGTAGAGGCCGCGCTGGACGGACTTGATGATGTCTTCGGGCATGTCTTCGCCGTTGAGCATGTAGGTGTTGGTCATGCGCGGCATGGGGATGTGGTGGTAGCTTTCGCGGCGGCCGCTGCCGGTGTTGGGCGTGCCCATGAGGCGGGAGGAGAGCTTGTCGGAGAGGTACCCCTTGAGGATTCCGTTTTCGATGAGGACGGTCTCCTGTGTGGGGTTGCCCTCGTCGTCCATGTTGATGGAGCCGCGGCGGCCGGGCATGAGGCCGTTGTCGACGACGGTGACTTTTTCGCTGGCGACCTTCTGGCCGATGAGGCCGGCGAAGGCGGAGGTTTTTTTGCGGTTGAAGTCGGCTTCGAGGCCGTGGCCTACGGCTTCGTGCAGGAGGACGCCGGGCCAGCCGGGACCGAGGACGACGGGCATCTCGCCGGCGGGGGCGTCTACGGCGTCGAGCTGGAGGATGGCGGTGCGGGCGGCTTCGTGGGCGAAGTGCTCGGGGGATTTGGAGTCGGTGAAGAAGTCCATGGTGACGCGGCCGCCGCCGCCGCTGCTGCCCCGGGCGGTGCTGCCTGCGCCGTTGTTGCCGGCTGCGTCTTTGGCGATGACGAAGACGTTGAGGCGGGCGAGGGGCTGGGTGTCGGAGGCGAAGGTGCCGTCGGAGGCGGCGACGAGGATGCGGCGAAGCTCGTCGTTGAAGCCGGCGCGGACCTGGGTGATGCGTGGGTCGTAGGCGCGGGCTGCGGCGTCGGCGCGCTGGATGAGGGCGAGCTTGGCGGCGATCTCGGCGTCGGTGGTGGCTCCGGCTACGGGGTAGAGAGCGGGAGTTTCGGTGTGGCGGAAGCCGTGCATCAGCTCTTTGGCGGGGCCGGAGGCGATGAGGGCCGCGGTGCGCGCGGCGCGGAGGAGGCAGTCGGAGGAGAGATCGTCGGTGTAGGCGTAGCCGGTGCGTTCGCCGGAGAGGACGCGGATGCCGCAGCCGAGGCTGATGCCCTGGGAGGCGGTTTTGACGAGGGACTCGTCGATGCCGAGGGCGGTGGAGGTGACGGATTCGAAGTAGAGGTCGGCGTATTCTCCCCCGGCGGAGAGGGCTTCGCCGAGGCAGCGTTCCATGAGGCGCTCGGAGATTCCCAGTTTTTCGATGAAGTAGCGCTTGTGGTCTGGCTGTGGGAGGGTCATCTTCTTTTGATGATAGGGGCCGCAGATGGATGCGGCAATGGAATTCGGGTGGATTGAGTGCGGTTTAGTTGTCGGTTAGGATTTAGGAGGAGGATTTGCGATGAGTTCGAATGTGCGGGAGTCTTGGCTGGATCGGTGGTGGCCGTTGTTGCTGATCACGTTTGGCGTGATCTTTGTGACGATTCTTGATAACTTTGCGCCGACTCTGTAGGTTTTTTGCTTCTGGCGCCTTGTGGTTATGTCTTGGCCTGGCGTTCTGCGGGCTTTCGTGTAACTCCTCAAAACATCGCGAACGCATTAACCTTCGTGATGGGCTTGCCTATGTGTGGATTGCGGGTGCTTCTTACTTCACCGGCTGTGCTCCCGATGACAGGGAATGCATCGGGCGCGAGAGACCGCGACAGGAAATCCTGATAAAAAACGGATTTTGGATGGGTAAGACCGAAGTGACTCAGGCCGCGTACGAACGAGTCATGGGAACGAATCCAAGTCGGTATCCGGGGGCGCTCCATCCTGTCGAACAAGTGGACTGGCAGTCGGCCCGTATCTACTGCAGTGCTGTAGGAATGAGGCTGCCGACAGAATCGGAGTGGGAGTTTGCGGCTGCCGGAGGTATTGACGCGGCACGTTATGGCCCGCTGGATTCGATTGCATGGTATGACCCGAATAGCGGCGACTCGACCCATGATGTTGCGCAAAAGGTGCCCAACAGCTATGGGCTCTTCGACATGCTGGGAAATGTCTGGGAGTGGGTTGACGATGAGTCGAATGTCGATCCTCACCGGAAGATTATGAAAGGCGGCTCCTTTTACAACATCGCTCGCGACCTACGAATGCCGAACAGGGAGACGCCGGTTGAGAACCTTCGCCATCGCAATGTGGGCTTCCGCTGTGTGGCGAATTAGCCGCTCACCGGCCGTGGGAGGGGTCGGCAGTGGCGGCTACGCTCAGGTCGAGGGTGAAGTTGGGGAGGTTGGGGTCGTAGCAGTTGTTGTCGGGGGCATAGGTTTTGGCGCAGGCGGCGGTGATTTCTTTGCGGCGGGGGGACTGGGCGTACTGCCATGCGATGACGTTGGGTGTGCCGCTGGCGGTGATGGGTGGCGGTGTGAGGGTGCAGCCGTTGGCGGGTGGGCAGGCGTCCTGGTAGACCCAGAAGGCGATCTCGTGGAGATGTTGCGCGGCGACGAGTTCGCGGATGTTCTCGATGGTGGTGATGGTTTTGCCGGGGGCGTCGTCGACGGGTTGGCCGCTGGCGTAGACGCCGGGGAGATAATTTGCGTGAGCGACGGCTTCGGTCCAGGCGAGGAGGTAGGTGGATTGGTTGTCGTTGAGCCGGCCGCCTTCTTCCTGATCGAGAAAGAGGATAGTGTGGGCGGGGAAGTGCTCACGCTGGGCGGCGGCGATGGCCTTGGCGGCGTCGCGTGCTCCGAGCGTCGCGGGTGGTGTGCCGGCGCGTTTGGCGCGGGAGATTTCGGCGTCGGTTTTGCCGTTGGCGAGCACGAGGAAGCCGAAGTTATTGCGAAAGAGGATGTCGCGTTTGCCGATCCAGGAGTTGGTGCGATCGCCTGGGGGTGGGGTGAGCCAGTAGCCGGCGAAGGCGAAGTGGTGGCGGAGGATCGGGAGCGCGGCGTCGCCGGGATAGTTGTTGCTGTCGAAGCCGATGGGTTGAAGCGCCTGTGTCGGGGGTGCGCTTTGTTGCGCGGCGGCAGCGGCGGTGAGGAGCAGGAGTATGGATAGATCTCTTGAAATGGTTAGCATGGAAGGTTCGAGTTAGATGTTGGGTCAAGGTTACACAACGGTATGCTACGGTGCTTAGTAGAGAACAGATGTCAGGAGGGCCTATGTCTCTGCAAGAGGTGGACCCGAGGTATCCAGTGGGAAAGTTTGCGCCGCCTGCGACGATTACTCCGGACGACCGCACAGGCGCGATTGCGACGCTGGCAGAGTTGCCGGAGCAGTTGCGCAACGCGGTGGATGGGCTGAATGCAGCGCAGTTGAATACGCCCTATCGCGACGGCGGATGGACGGTGCGGCAGCTGGTTCACCATATTGCGGACAGCCATATGAATGCGTTTGTGCGGATACGACTGGCGCTGACGGAGGATTGGCCGGTGATCAAGCCGTACGACGAGAAGGCGTGGGCGACGCTGCATGATGCGGCGGCTCCGGTGGAGTGGTCGTTGGAGTTGATAGAGAGCCTGCATGCGCGTTGGGTGATGATGCTTCAGTCGCTGAAGGGCGACCAGTGGACACGGGGTTATAAGCATCCGGAGAATGGGCCGGTATCGGTCGAGACGGCGACGCTGATGTATGCGTGGCACTCGCTGCACCATGTGGCGCAGATTACGCGTCTGCGCTCAAAGGAGAATTGGTAGGCGCGATGGGCGAGACGAGGACGATTCAGATTGCGGCTACACCCGCAGAGATTGAACGGTGCTTTGACGTGATGCACCAGTTACGGCCGTTGCTGGTTGCGGTGCAGTTTGTTGGACGCGTGCAGGCTCAGCAGGCAGAGGGCTATCAACTGGCTTCGCTGGAGCATACGGGCAGGGTGGTTTCTGTGGCGGGATTTCGCGTGCAGAACATGCTATCGAGCGGGAAGACTTTTTATGTGGACGACCTGGTGACGGATGCTGCGGCTCGCTCGCAGGGGCATGGCGAGGCGATGATTCAGTGGTTGATTGCGCTGGCGCGGGAGGCTGGGTGCAATACGTTCAGCCTGGACTCGGGGACGCACCGGCAAGAGGCTCATGCTTTTTATCTGCGGGAGCGGCTGAGGATTACTTCGTTTCATTTTTCGCTTCCGCTTTAGTACTTTGCGGGGGATGTGTTAAGGTTCGGCTATGCCGCTTAGAGCAGCTTACGCGGGATCTACCGATGCCCCTTCGCAGACGACGGAACAGATTGCAGCAGCGCTCGAGGCGTTTCTTGCCGAACATGGGCGAGCGGTGGTGCTCGAAGATGGCAAGGTGCTGTTCGACATGCGCGAGGCGAAATACCGGCTGGCGACTGAGCATGGCCGGTGCACGCTGCATCTTTGGAGCGAGGAGCGCAATGTTGTCCGTCGGGTGAGCGCGACAGCGATGCGCAATGGCGTGCTGCGGTTGAGTACGCACCGATTTGGGCAGACGAAACCTGCGACGCTGGAGTTGGTCGCGGACCGCGACAGGCGGACGCCTTCAACGCGCGAAACGACTCGGGTGAAGTATCTGCGGATGTTGGAGCGGGTGCTGCTGCGGAGCTTTCCGGAGATGAAGGCGGATGGGTTTCGCACGGCGATGGATTTGGAGAAGAGCTTTGGGCCGGCGTATGCGCGGGGATCGCTGGTGCAGGGACAGAAGGCCTGGGCCGTCATTGCGGTGAATGACGAAGAGACGCCGACGACTGTGGATGGGGTTTTGACGCTGGGAATTTTGTGGCTCCATCACTGTCGCGAGTCCGGGGATGGGCGGCGGGTCTATCAGGGATTGAAGATGATTGTGCCGCGAGGCATGGCTACGCTGACGCTTTCGCGCATGGCATGGCTGAATGAGAACGCAGCGCAGTGGGAGTTGTGGGAGCTGGATCAGAAGACCGAGGAGATGGAGCAACGCGATGCGGCGGACCATGGGAATCTGACGACGCGGCTGATGCATCTTCCGAATGAGACGGCGGCGAAGGAGCGGTTTGCGGAATCTGCGGCGCGAGTGATGGCTCAGGTGCCCGTAGGGATGCGCGATGTTGTGGAGCAGAGGTTGCGCAACGGCTCGGAGCTGGCGTTTTTGCTGCATGGGTTGGAGTTTGCGCGTGTTCGTGTAGGGTATGCGGGCAACTCGTTTAATAGCGCGCAGGAGATTACGTTAGGAGCGGGGCCGAATGAGACTCCACTGAGTTCAGAGAATGAGTTGGAACTGCGGGAGCTGGTGGCACGGCTGTTTGCGAGGCGTGGTGCGAGCGGGGATAAACGCGATCCGCTGTACAGAATGCAGCCGGAACGGTGGCTGGAGAGCGTGTTAAGGCGGGATGTTTCGTTGATCGATGCGCACCTGCGGGCTGAGCATGTTTACACGCAGGTGCCTGCGTTTGCGGCGAGCGATCGCGGGATGCTCGATCTGTTGGGCATGACTGACGATGGGCGGCTGGCGGTGATTGAGCTCAAGGCGGATGAAGATCTGCATCTGGCGCTGCAGGGGCTGGACTATTGGGTGCGGGTGCGGTGGCATCATCTGCAGAATCCCGATAACGTGACGGGGTTGGGAGAGTTTCAACGGCATGGGTACTTTGGCGGGTTGCGGTTGTCGCCGGAGGCTCCGCGGCTGTACCTCGTGGCTCCGGCGCTGCGGGTTCATCCGGCGACGGAGGTGGTATTGCGGTATCTTTCTCCTCGTGTGGAGTGGACGCTGGTGGCGCTCGATGAACGCTGGCGCGATAAGGTGAAGGTGGTGTGGCGCAAGAGAAGTGGGGCCTGATTTTTAAGGAGGTTCCGATGATCGTGCGACGTCTTGTGGTGTTTGTTGTGATGATGGCTCTTGCGACCGCGGCGAAGGCCAAGACGGTGACGCTGGCTGAAGCGGATAACCGCACGGATGTCTTTCTCAACCTGGGCGACACGCTGGTAGTGGAGTTGTCGTCGGGAGATGTGAATGGGTTTGGGTGGGTGCTGCATCTGCCGAAGGCTTCGGGCCTGTCGTTGTTGACGAGCGGAGATGAACCAGCGGCGACTGGGAACAAGACAACTGATAAGGTGCGTCGGTTCCGGTTCAATGCGGCTTCAGTCGGTGACACGGCAGCAGTGTTTGGATTTGAGACGCCGGAGAAGGTGCCGGGTGCGGCTCCGCAGGATACGTCGGCTTATTCCGTGCGGGTGCACATTGCTCTGGGGTCTCCGCGCGTGGGGACGGCGATATTGCTTGGGGTTTATAAGGGGACGTTGCCTTGTGCGGATTGCGAGGGGTTGGAGACGACGTTGCGCATGTATACGAAGGGGAAGTTTGACTTCACCTATGCGTTTTATGTGCGGACGCAGACTTATCGCGGCGCGCCAAAGGGTGATGTTACATTCTCGGATCGCGGCGACTGGACGCTGTTGCGAGGGGACGCGACGGATGAGAATGCAACGGTTTATCAGCTGAATCCCGAGAATGAGAAGGGCTCGGAGTCGTACCTTGTGCAGGATGATGGAAAGACTCTTGTGATGCTCGACAAAGAGCAGAAGCCCATTGAGACAACGGCCAACCTGACACTGACACGCGTGCCGTGAACTATTTATTCTCGTCGCCGGCAGTCGGGTGCTTGCCGGTGAAGGGCGAGCAGCAGGGTTCCTGGGTGGGTGCGAACTCCATGAACTCGACGCGGGTCATGTCGGGGTCGTAGAGGTTGAGCTGTACCTTGCCATCGCGGCCCAGCTGGCTCTTGGTGCAATTGGCGCCTTCGCAGTGGTTGCGGGCAAGGGCGACGACCGTGTCAGGCATGCTCACGACGCCGAGCGAGAAGTGGTCCATGACCCCCGCGTGTTGAAGTGTCGGGTTGGGCCCGTTGTTGAGCATGTACTCGAGCCAGTCGGTGCCGTCGGGGACCTGGATGCTGACCCAGTTGTCTACATCAGGCTTTGGGCCGCCGTGCCAGTAAGGGCGGAAGCCGAGAATGCCTTTCCAGAACGCGTCTTCTTTCGCCTGATCGGTGACCATGAAGCCTACGTGGATGATTCGGGTGCTGGTGGCGTTGGGAGAAGCAGGCGCTGTCGCTACGGGTTTTTCGGATCCCTTCTGGACGAAAATGACGAGGTTGCCCTCGGGGTCGCGGACTCCGAACTGACCTTTTTTGAGTGGCTGTTCTGGCTTGATGCCTTTGGATTCCAGGTAGTGTTCGAGTTGCTGGGCGTCGGTGGTGGTGAAGGCTACTGCAGCGAGTCGGTTGTCGGCTCGCGGCGGTGGTGTTTTGGTGATGAGTTCAATCCACTGTGACTGGTTGACCGGGTAGAGCCACATTCCGTCGGCCTGCTTTCGCTCGAAGCCGAGGGTGGTGCCATAGAACCTCTCCGCCGCGTCGGGATTGGTGGTGTAGAAGCGGGCGAAGGCGACTCCGGTAATGGCTGGGCGTGTGGGTTGAGGCTGGGCTACTAAAGATGACGCGGAGAGTGAGAGCAGGCAGGTGAGCAGGAGGATTCGTCTCATGAGACGAAACTGTAATGAAACGTTTGAGGTTGGTCAAAGACTGCGTTGGAAGTGGTGCTCAGTCGCAATATGCGGCAGCGGCGGTGAGGAGCTCTTCGTCCTGCTCTGAATCTGTTGCGGGAAGAGGCGGGTTTTCCGCGCGGGCCTCGAAGAAGCGCTCGATGGCTGCGAGGACTGTGTCGCCATTCTTTGATTCGAAGATCTGTTTGCGGAGGGTGCTGCCGCCGGGGACGCCGTGGGTGAACCAGCTGGCGAACTGCTTCATCTTGCCGACGCAGTCGCGGTGGCGCTGCTCGCGGGCGATCTGGCCGGAGGCGATGATGGCCTCGGCGCGGGCGGCTTCGGCGGCCTCTTCTAAAGCGATCTCGTCGACCAGCATCTGGAAGTAGGTCCGGATCATGCGGTAGCGATCCTGGTCGGTGGGGTGATCGTAGGTGCCGGTGCCGGTGGCCTCTTTCGAGGCGGTGTACTGGGCGATCTGGCGGAAGATCCACGGATTGGCCGGGGCGGTGCGGCCGATCATGACGGCGTCGCAGTGGGTGGCTTCGACCATGGCGGCGGCGTCTTCGGGCGTGCGGATGTCTCCGTTGCCGATGACGGGGATGGAGACGGCGTCTTTGACGGCGGCGATGTACTCCCAGCGCGCCTGGCCGGTGTAACCGTCTTCGCGGGTGCGGGCGTGGAGAGCGCAGGCGTTGAGGCCGCAGTCTTCGGCCATGCGCGCGAGATCGACGCAGACGATGTGCTGGTCGTTCCAGCCCATGCGGAACTTGACCGTGAACGGAATAGTGACGGCGGCGCGGATGGCTTTGAAGATGCGCTCGATCTGCGGAAGATCTTTGAGGAGTCCGGAGCCGCCGTTGCACGCTACGACACGCTTGGCGGGGCAGCCGAGGTTGAGGTCAACAAGGTCGAAGCCGGCGTCCTGAACGATGCGGGCGGAGTCGGCGAGGGTCTCGGGGTTGGAGCCGAAGAGCTGCGCCGAGATGGGGTGCTCGTCGTCGTAGTAGGTGAGGTAGCGCTTGCGCTTGGTCTCGCGCATGCGGGAGAGGCCGTCGGCCGAGGTGAACTCCGTCATGATGAGGCCACAGCCGGATTGCTGGTTGGTCTGCGTGGCTTCCACGTCGGTGCTGGAGAATTGTGCCGAGAACTGGCTGGCGTTCTTGATGAAGCGGCGGAAGACCGTGTCTGTGACTCCGGCCATGGGGGCGAGAACTGTCGCCGGGGCGATCCGGACATTGCCGATGGTGAAGCTTGCAGGGACGCGCGTGTGCTCGGGCATGGCGTGCTCGACGGGGTGAGTCCCAGCGTTTCTGCTCGAGGGTGTAGCGCTTCTTCATAAGGGGTGGCTAGAAATATAAAGGCCTCCGTTTTGAGCGGAGGCCCTGGTTGAGGTTGATCGCTCCGTTTACTTGGCTGCGGCTTCGGCCTTGCCGGCGTCGGACTTGGCGAACTTGCGGCGGAAGCGCTCGACACGGCCTGCGGTGTCGACCAGCTTCTGCTTGCCGGTGAAGAACGGGTGGCAGGCGGAGCAGATTTCGAGGACGATGTCGCCCTTGTGCGTCGAGCGGGTCTCAAAGTGAGTTCCGCAGGCGCACTTGACGTTGATGGTTTGGTACTTCGGGTGAATTCCTTCTTTTGGCATAGTGATAATCCTTTTCCTGAAATTTTTCTGCCGTCCGGGAGCGCGGATCGCTTGCAACGGTAGAGCTCACGTCACATCGAAGTGCCTGTCGCGCCGCCGCTTATGCCCCGGTAAGGAGGCTTTGCCAGCAGTCCTTTAAGTTTATCTGATTATCCTAGATTCGCACAGGGGGTAGTTGGATTCAGGTGCTGCGATACTGGATGGACGGCTATGAGTGAAGTTTGTTCGATTTGCGGTGGTTCGGGGCTACGGGTGATCCAGGAAGACGGGCGCCAGTTTGCCCGGGAATGCGTCTGCCGGGTGGAGCGTCGGGCAGCGCGGATGCTGGGGCGGGCGCATATTCCACGGCGATACGAGCACTGCACGCTGGAGAACTACGATACCGACCTGCCGTACTCGCACAGATCGCAGGGTCGGGCCCTGCTGACGGCAAGAAAGTTTATCGAGAGCTACCCGCTGGAGAACGATGGGAGGGGGCTTCTGCTGACGGGCTCAATTGGCGTAGGTAAGACACACTTGGCGGTGGGGATTCTGCAGGCGCTGGTGGCGGAGCGCGGGGCGACGGGATTGTTCTATGACTATCGTGATTTATTGAAGCAGGTGCAGAACAGCTACAACGCGCAGGTGCGTGAGACGGAGCTTGAGGTACTGCGGCCGGTGTTTGAGGCTGAGGTGCTGGTGCTTGATGAACTTGGCGCGTCGAAGCCGACCGACTGGGTGTGGGATACGGTGGCGCACATTCTCAATACCCGCTACAACGACCGCAGAACCACGATCATCACGACGAACTACGCGAATGCAGGTCCGCTGGGGACCGAGGCTGGCGGCAGGACGCTGGTGCGCGAGGAGACGCTGGGCGATCGCATCGGCGAACGCATGCGATCCAGATTGCAAGAGATGTGTGTTGTGGTTGAGATGCAGGGAGAGGATTTCCGGCAGAAGGTGAAACGGGCAAGTTTCGCCTAGACGTCCTATTACAGGCCCGTTAGAGCAGCGTCGCCAGAAGGAACGCGCCCGCGGTCAGCGCGGCGAGTTGGTAAAGGCGGTCGGATGTCATTATGCTTGACGCCTTTTCGGAAGCTGGCGCAACCGGCAACAGGCTCGATGGAAGCTCAGTGGTCGGAACTGGCGTTCTTGCGTTCGGGGTATTCATGATCGGCCTTAGGTGCATCGGGGAGAATGGCTTACATAACTTAGATGTTCGTTAACGCGATATTGCACTATGAAGTTCCGATCTTTGATGAAAAAACTGCGAACATCTGCCTGAGGGAACGGGGTTGATTCCTCCCGCGATGTACTTACCGTGATCGTCGCGATCGGGCGCGGCCGGGCTGGAGTTGATTGAGGGGTATAAAATTTCGGCTTATGAGTGAACTCCATCGGCCAGACGACTCCTCCGCAAAGACACCATCAACGACTGCAGGTCCGCAGAAAGACAACCAGATGTTCTCGACGAAGCCGGCGGAGAGCGGGGGAATTCCCGCGATGGCGTGGGGCGTGGCCGGGCTCGTGGTGTTAGTGGCCCTGGTGGCGCTGGTGATGGCGGGAAGGCATAAGTCCACGCTGCCGACTACGGTGCAGCCGTTGGCGGATTATGCGGCCACCCTGCCGCTGTCGCAGCTTGCGATGAGCGAGTCGACGAGTCTTTCGGGAGGCAAATCGACCTACATCGACGGGCATATTCAGAACACGGGGAACCGAACGGTCACGGGCGTGACGGTGCAGACTATCTTTCGCAATGACGAGGCGATGCCGCCCCAGATCTACACTCTGCCGCTGTCGTTGATCCGGACACGGGAGCCCTACGTCGACACCCAACCGGTCAGCGCGGCGCCCCTGAAGGCGGGGGACGGGCAGGATTTCAGGCTGATCTTCGAGGCGATTCCGGCAAACTGGAATATGCAGTTGCCGGAGATTCGGGTGATTGGGGTAGAGACGAAATAGCTGGATTCACAGGGTAGATGAGACCGGGTAACTCCCAGAAAGAGTTACCGGGCCTCCGGAAGATTTTGCTGAAGTTGGCACGAAACTCCCTGTTGCCGCTAATCGGCAATTCGCTGTAAATCATTTGTCCATAGCGGTTTAGGTGGTTTCGTGAGTTTGGCATGGGAACTGCTCTAGTCAAGGCAAGTCGAAGCCTGAATGCAGGCTCACTCGTTGAGACAAGGAGAAGAAGACATGATGAAATCTGGAACCACTTTTGGCCTCCCAGTCCTGGTTCTTGGAAGTGCGTTGGGCGTTTCGGCCTTCGCGCAGACAAGCGCCCCTCCGACGCAGACGACGAACGACCAGCCTGCAACGACCTCGTCCAGCACGGCGACCCCAACCGACAACTCCAGTTATGCAACGGGCAAGCCGCTGCAGGATCAGTCGAAGGAAGGCTTCTGGGGTCATATGAACCCGTTTGCCCGCAAGAAGTGGGTAAACAGGCAGACCGCCCCGATCAAGGACCAGGTGAACGAGCTTGATCAGCTGCAGGCGAAGAACGCAAACGATATTCGGGACGTCGATTCCCGTGCACAGGCCGGCATCAAGAACGCGATGAACACGGCAAACACTGCTGATCAGCATGCTCAGGACGCAGCGAACCGCGCGAATGCAGCGAACCAGTTGGCGGGAAATGCCAGCACCCGCACGGATGCGCTTGGAAACACGGTCGGCAATCTGGACCAGTACCAGACAGTCTCCTCGACTTCGGTGAAGTTTGCCGCGGGCCGGACGGCACTGGGACCGACGGGCAAGTCGGATCTGGATGCGCTGGCGACGACGCTGGCGGGCGAGAAGGGATACATCATCGAGGTGCAGGGTTACAGCCGCGCCGGGGTGCAGACCTCGCAGGCAATGGCTGACTCGGTGGTTCGCTACCTCGTGACTGAGCATCAGGTGCCCATGTACCGCATCTATCGCACGGGGCTTGGCAAGAACACCGAGAAGCCGGCTGATGGAGAGACGGCATTCACAAATGGCGTTCGCGTGACGTTGTTGCATAACAGTCTGGCGACGATGGGTGGAAACAATGCATCCAACAACGCTGGACCAAAGACCTCCCAGACGGGAGTTAGTTCGCCCCAGGTGGTGAACCAGTAGCCCTCCCCCAGGGCGGTATGGCTCCGGTTATACCGCCCGCAAGTTTGCAGAGATAGCGGCTTAGATCGCACTCGCAAAAACCTCTCCTAACCAGAGAGAACCAAGGCAGATTGGCCCCTCATTGAGGGGCCGTTTTTTTGGTACTTCGTACTGTGTACCGCTTCGCGTGGCGCGCACTTCGTGCTGTATACCGCTTCGCGTGGCGCTCCCGATGGTCGCGAGCGGACCTTGGGGTTCCAACAGTAGGGCTAGCCGAAGGCGGTATACCCGCCACGAAGTGGCCGCCGCCCGCGCAGGGCGCCCGTCCGGCAGGACTAGGGGTTGACGGCTTTGTGAATGGCGAGGAGCTGTTCCAGGGTGGCTTTGAGGTGATTCAGGTGGAGCGCGTTGGCTCCATCGGATTTTGCATTCGGCGGGTCGTTGTGGACTTCAAGGAAAACTCCGTCAACGCCTGCGGCCACGGCAGCACGCGTGAGAACAGGGATAAACTCGGGCTGGCCTCCGCTAACCCCGTTTGCAGCCGAGGGGGTCTGCACCGAGTGGGTGCCGTCAAAGACGACCGGCGCAAAGGCACGCATGATGGGGAGCGAGCGCATATCGACGACGAGGTTGTTGTAGCCGAAGCTGGCGCCGCGCTCCGTGAGGAAGACGCGCGGATTGCCACTCTCGCGGATCTTCTCGACGGCGTGGCGCATGTCCCAAGGGGCAACGAACTGGCCCTTCTTCACGTTGATTGCGCCTCCGGTCTTTGCTGTGGCCTCGGCCGCGGCGATGAGGAGGTCAGTCTGACGGCACAGGAAAGCGGGAATCTGGAGAATATCGACGGCTTCGGCCACTGCGCCGCAATCTACAGCGGTGTGGACGTCAGTAAGGACGGGAAGGCCGGTGTCTTTGCGAATGGCGCTAAGGATGCGAGTGCCTTCGGCTATGCCGGGGCCGCGAAAACTCTTGATGGAGGTGCGGTTCGCCTTGTCGTAGCTGGCCTTGAAGATGTACGGGACGCCGAGGTCCGAGGTAATGCGTTGGATGGAGTCGGCCATCATGCGGGCGTGCTGTTCAGATTCGATGACACAGGGGCCGGCGATAAGAAAGAGCTTGCCTCCGCCGATAGAGATATTGCCGATCTTGAAGGGGTGATTCACAGATTTATTTGAACACAGCGGAACCGGACGATGTGGCCGCTGCGATCAGGAGGGAAGCACAGCTCTCATGGGATAGACCTCGTAGTGGTTGATCTTCGAGGCTGGATCCCCAGCGACAAATTCATTGACCTCCGCGTCGCTCTCCATCTCAATGACCCCCATGCCGTATGCGCCATTCGGATCGAAGACTGGGCCAAAGACGTGGACTTTGCCTTGCTTCATCACCTCTGTCCAATAGCCGACGTGCTGCTGCATGATGGATCGCTCTTCGGGAGACATGTCTTGCGCGAAGGTGGGCCGGCAGGGTACCAGCTTGAGGAAGAAGTGCATCGTAACCGTTCTCCGTTAGTGTGGATTTGAGTGGCTGCCATCTTTCAGGGACTTGCCGAAGCCAGAGAGGAGCAGGGTGAGGAAGGAGATTCCTCGGCGGCTGTCTTCGCTTGTAGCGCGCTTGAAGATTTGCCAGAGACTAGGCGGCGTCTGCTCCCGCTGATGCTCCTCGGTGGCGCTGGACATGGCTTTCGAGGCGTGGTCGAGCACCTCGGGGTTGAGTTCGGTGAGGATCTTAGCGGCCGTCAGCAAGTTGCGGATGCCGGCGATGCCTTCTGGCTCCTTGGCGTAATGGGCCATCGTGCCGATGATCTTGTCTTTCGAGGCGATCATGCCGTGCAGGATGTCGAGCAGGCCCTGGTCATAGGCTGCCTCGAGAATGTCGTAGGCGGCGAGCACGGCCGCGGCGTGTTCCTCGGGCGCCTTCTCGATGCGCTTCTGCAGATCGCTCTTGAAGTCAAACGTGGCGGGCTTGAATGCGATGGGCTTGGCCATAACAAAACTCCTTCGACGGCAGCGAGGCTAGACGGTGGTGGAGGTGATCTGTACGAGCTTGTCGCGGGGTGAGGTGCCGGGCAGATGGTAGTCGGCCCGCGCCCACTTGCGCTCGATCTCGAGGCCGGGTTGAGGTGTCCGGGTGCCATAACGGAAGTTCCGGCGGGGCAGCGGATTCTCACCTTGCTCCGGCAGCACCGTCATGTTGACAGCTGTTTCCTTGAACGCAGGCGTGTGTGTGGCGCGATCGGTGAAGCTGCTCGTGAGGCGGTTGACCGGCTCTTCGATGGAGTTGAGCGGCATATAGAGCTGCTTGCCCTGGACGCGCTCAGAGACGAGAACCTGCACGCGCACCTTGCCGTGCGGCGAGGTCACCTGAACGTAGCGGCCGGTTGTGATCCCGCGTTCTGCAGCCAGCTCGGGCGAGACCTCGACCCAGTTGGTCGGTGTTATCTCCTTGATGCCCTCGGTGCGATAGGTCATGCTGCCCTGTTCGAAGTGCTCGAGCAGGCGGCCGTTGTTGAGGTGAAGATCGTAGACACTGCTGGTCTCTTCGCTCGGAGGAATGTATTCGGTGGGGTAGAACTTTGCCTTGCCGTCTGGGAACGGGAATTTCTCGGTGAAGAGCAGAGGCGAGTCGGTGCCGTCGGCATGTACGGGCCACTGGAGGCTCTTGAAGCCTTCGAGGCGGTCATAGTGAGACTCCGGCGAAGAGAGGCGTGAGGCGTGCGACTTCGTCCATTACGTCGGAGGGATGTGTGTAATTCCAGTTGCCGCCCATGCGATTGGCGATGAGCTGAATGATCTCCCAGTCGGCCTTCGCTTCGCCGGGCGGGTCCATCGCTTTGTAGAGTCGCTGAATGCGGCGTTCAGTGCTTGTGAACGTGCCTTCTTTTTCGAGGGAGGCGCAGGCCGGCAATACCAGGTCGGCGAACATCGCGGTCTCAGAGAAGTTGATGTCCTGCACGATCAGGAACTCTACTTTTTCTAGAGCCGAGCCGACATAGTTTGCGTTCGAGTCCGAGGTGATAGTGTCTTCGCCCTTGATGTACAACGACTTGATCGAGCCTTCAAGAATGGCTTCGATCATCTCATGGTTGTCTTTGCCCGTTGAGGTGGGCAGGGTGACGCCCCAGTCTGCTTCGAACTTCGCGCGGATATCGGGGTCGTCGACCTTTTGATACCCGGAGAAGACGTTGGGCATAGAGCCGAAGTCGCTGGCGCCCTGCACGTTGTTGTGGCCGCGTAGAGGGTAGGCTCCAGCTCCGGGCCGCATGTAGTTGCCGGTGAGGAGCAAAAGGTTCGAGAGCGCCGTCGCGGTGTCGGAGCCGCCACAGTGTTGCGTCACGCCCATAGCGAAGAGGATGCAGACACCGTCGGCTGCGGCAATCTCGTTCGCCACCGTTACGAGCGTAGCAGCGGGCACCCCAGTAACCTTTTCGGCGTATTCGAGGGTGTATGGCTCGAGCGATTTCTTGTACGCGTCGAAGTTGTTGACCCACTTGTTGACGAAGTCCATCTTGGCGAGGCCGTTGTCGAGAATGTACTTCGCGACAGCACAGAACCAGACGGCGTCGGTCGAGGGATTGGGGCGGAAGAAGATGTCGGCGCGCTCGGCCATCTCGTGTTTGCGGAGGTCGGCGACGATGAGGCGCTGGCCGCGGTGTTTATGCGAGCGCTTGACGCGAGTGCAGAGCACGGGATGGTTCTCGGCGGGGTTGCAACCGACCATGAGGACGAGGCCGGCCTTCTCGATATCAGAGATGGAGCCCGAGTCGCCGCCATAGCCGACTGTGCGCTGCAGACCTGCGGTGGCTGGGTTCTGGCAGTAGCGTGCGCAGTTGTCCACGTTGTTGGTCCCGATGACGGCGCGTGAAAGCTTCTGCATCAGGAAGCTCTCTTCATTGGTGCATTTTGAGGAGGCGATGAAGGCCAGGGCGTCAGGGCCGTGCTCCGCTTTGATGCGCTTGAAGGTGTGCTCGATGATGTCCAGGGCTTCCTTCCACTCGATCTCGCGGTAGGTGTCGCCATCGCGCAGCAGAGGCTTGGTAAGCCGATCGTCGGAGTTGATGTGGCCCCAGGCAAACTTACCCTTCACGCAGGTAGAGATGCCGTTGGCCGGCCCGTGGGTCGGTTCGATCTTGAGAATATGGCGGTCGCGCGTCCAGACTTCGTACGTGCAACCCACCGCGCAGTAGGTGCAGACGGTCTTGGTTATCTTCGTGCGCTTGGTGCGCATCTCTGCTTCCATCTCGGAGAGCGAGAGGATCGGTCCGTAGCCAATCGGCGGTTCGACTCCCTTTACGACGTCGATCATGTCATGCAGCGTGCTGTCCGGCGTGTCGGTCAGATATCCCGCTTCGCCGAGCATGGACTTTTCCATCAGCGCGTTGCATGGGCAGACGGTGACGCAGTGCCCGCAGGAGACGCAACTGGAGCCGTCGATCTTTGTGCCGCCATCCCACAGAACCCGAGGATGGTCGCTCTCCCAGTCGATCGAAAGGGTCTCGTTGACCTGCACGTTCTGGCACGACTCGACGCAGCGCCCGCAGAGGATGCACTGATCGGGGTCATAGCGGTAGAACGGGTTCGACATGTCCTTTTCGTAAGGCTTCGGCGTGTAAGGCCGGGACTGATGCTTTACATCGAGATCTTTGGTTGTGTTGTGGATGGTGCAGTTGCCATTGTTGTTGTCGCAGACAGTGCAGT
Source organism: uncultured Acidobacteriaceae bacterium (assembly GCA_963746625.1). GTDB lineage: Bacteria > Acidobacteriota > Terriglobia > Terriglobales > Acidobacteriaceae > Edaphobacter. Next base: position 149,807 of record CAVVBT010000005.1, on the reverse strand, counting down.
AGAGCATGTGGTTCTGCAAAATCCGGTCGAAGGCCTCGCGCTGTGCGATGTCGACCGCCTCGCTGAGTGTATCGACCTTCATTCCCGCCGCCACCCTTGTCGAACAGGCGCGGACGAGTTCGCCGTTCACCTTAACGATGCAGGTATCGCAGCTCTCAATAGGACCCATCTGCTGCAGGTAGCAGACATGCGGTACGGGCTTCTGAGAGCCTGCGGCCGTTCGGCTGTTCAGCAGATCGATCAGCAGTTCGCCGGCATGGCCCGGAACCTCGATCCCATCGATGGTCAGCTGGGTGTTTGGAGTATGGTCGGCGGGAGTGTTCAGCAGCGATTTTGTAGTGGCCATATGAGCCTCAGATGCTTTTCGGGGGTGGAAGGTATCGCTCTTTACCCATCCACATTACACCCAACCAGCCTTGACAGAATCGTTACAAGAAAAAAGCAGCCGGGAGACGTGTGGGGACATCCAAAGTCTTCTGCGGGCACAGGTTGACCCTGGTTATGCGACTTGGCGCTCAGCCGGCCGAGAGAACCTGTTCGGCGGCCCTCAGTCCGGAGCGCATGGCTGCGTGGACGGTCCCCCAGTTGCCGGTCACGTCGGTGTGTTCGCCGGCAAAGAACAGAGTGTTGGCGACGGGGTGTGTCATCTGCCGGGAGGCTTCCAACCCGCCTGCCCCGACATAGCTGTAGGCGCCTAGCGCATAGCGGTCAAGTCGCCAATCATGGGAGTAACAGCCTTCGAGCAGACCGGCAATTTCGTGCTCGTCGACATTGAAGATCTGTGCAAGCGAGGCGCAGGCCCGTTGTGCCAGCTGATTCTGATCGAGTTCGGCGAACGCGGAGGAGCGAGGGCCGCCAACCCAGCCCGTAATGCTGTTGCTCCGCTCCGGATGCGGGGTCCACCACACAGGTGGCATCTCCGAGAAGGCGAAGAGGAAGCTCAGCTGCTCGAGCGCGGGCTGGGGTGGCAGTCTCTCCCAGAACCGCTCGCGGAACAACAGAGTAAAGCGGCGGGCCTGTCCCATGCGAAGCAGTCCTGCAGCCTGAAGAATGGCGTCGGGGCGGGGGGATATCGCTACATCGCCACGTTGAAGAATCGCGAGGGGCAGAGTGACGACGGCTTTCGCGGCCGTAAAAACCCCGGAGCCGGTCACGACCTCAACGCGCCCCTCCTGCCAGCGAATTTCGGTGACGGGCGTTCCCATCAACGCTCTGCCGCCAGACTGTTCCAGTCTTCCCGCCAGAAAGGCCGGAAGCTGATCGTAGCCGCCGCGGATGTGGTAGTTGTGATCGCTGCCGGTCGCGTCTTCGGCCTTCTGCTGCACCCCCAGCGACAGTGCGCTGATCTCGCGATGGTCGGCAGCGTTGAAGCCCTCGACGTAACCGATCATGGCCGCGCGATCCTCCTCGGGCACGCCCTCGCGATCGAGGTATTCGGCGAAACTAAGGTCTGGGCCGGCAAAGCTCTCCAGCTTTTCCAGCGGATCGAAGACATCCTCCATCTCGTGGCCGCAATCATTCAGAGCTCCGTCTTCAAAGCAAACTTGCGCACCGCTTCGCTCGTACGTCTCAATGCCTGCCTCGTCAATGAGTGCCCACAACTCCGGCGGCCTGCCATGCACGAACTCCGCACCCAGCTCGATTGCCTCGTCGCCGATGCGCCGCGTCCAGATTCGCCCCCCAATCCGGTCCTGTGCCTCAATGACAAGAACCTTCAGCCCAGCCTCTGCTAAAGCGCGTGCTGCGGTCAGCCCGGCCATTCCCGCGCCGATGACGATGACATCCTGCGAACCGTTGGTCATATCGTTTAGATGCAGCCTCAATGCGCTCCGGTGCCGGCGTGACTCTTGCTCCATGTGGCATAGGCATCGAGCGCCTGCTGCGGACCCGCGCTGTACCACGCATAGCCGTTTCGTCGCTCGAGTGAAAGCTCGCTCACGTCGTCGTGAATCGTCTTGTCGCGATCGCCGAAGATGGGAAGCTCCGTGGTCATGCTGTAATAACGGGCCCAGATAGGGCCAGCACCGGCCTTGGCTTCGAGATGACGCCCGCCCGGCGTGCCGCGTCCACCCACCCATTCCTGACCATAAATCGCCGCCGCCTTCAACCATGAGGCTCCCGAATTGACTGCCGCGATGACCGCAGGCGACGGGTGCGGAAGTTGCATAAGGTAGATCAGAACATCGGCGCTCTCGCCGGACGAGAGAGCAGCCGGCTCGTAGTTGCGCCCGGAGACCGGTGCGAGCGTGAGGGCATCATGCTGCTGAGCCCACACCGTCCGTTTTCCTTTCACCATGACCTGCGTAGCAAGGATGCATTGCAGTGCGTGATCCGCGGCCGCGCGAGCCTGCCGCCGCAGATCTGCAGGAACAAAAGAGTAGTTGCCCGTACCGTCAGCCACGGCAGTCAGGGTCTCGGCAGATTCGGTGACGGCGTTGTCATTGAAGGTGATGGCGTCGTGATACCCGCCTTCGAGCGGCCACACCTGCGGCCATCCGCCATTAGGGAACTGCGCGGCCAGCAGGTACCGAATTCCTCGAAGAAAACTGGTCCGGTAGGCCTCGCCTGCAGCGCCGGGTGTCGCGCCCGAAACCAGCGCGAGGAAATGCAGCTCAGTATTGGTGGCGTCGTTATCCAGTGTGCCCACGTAGTTCCAGTGCGGGTCTTTGGGTGTGTCGAAGTCGTCAGTGCCTGGGTATCTCGAGAGATTGTTGGGAGTGTAGCTCTGCCCAGGCGCACGCACCGAACCGCTCATGTCGAGATTTTTGCTCCAACCTCCGGCAGGTGTCTGAAAACTGACAATAACGTCGGCGACGTGTCTTGCCTCTGGAGTTCCATACCAGGCAGCATCGCGGTCAAGCGGCATCGTCCGCGCACTGAATCCTTCTTTTGGCATAGGCGGCTCGGGCGCGCCCGGAGTTCGTTCGGCAGCCAGCGCATTGCGATCTGCCTGCATCTGCTTCTGCGATCGCTCGAGATAGGCCATCCACGCGGCTCGGTCCTTCGCTGGCAGCAACGCAATTCTGGCTGCAGTAATGGATTCGGCAGGTTTGCTGGTGCCGATTACCGCCGCGAAGAGGGATGCAGGAGTAAGGAGACAGAGAGCGAGCACTCGAACGCGAAATGATAATGGCATAGAGATGGACTACTGTGTCTTTCGACGTATGCAACTCCTACAAAGACGCCTTTCTGATCCCGTAACAAACTCAGGCGGAAGGTTTGCCGAACCTCTGTCTCACAACCGCAAGCCCTTCCTCGGTGGTTGCTGCGTGGCCCTCCAACTGCGCATCCTCCGCGGTCTCGAGCATCGCCTTGAACTCCGGCCCGGGGCGATATCCGGCGGCGATTAAATCTTTGCCTGTCACCAGCAGGTGGGGCTGAATCTCCTCAACGGGAGCGGCTTCGTATCGCGTCTTCGCAAAGTCATACAGGCGCAGATCGCCGTGCGCAGAACTAACGTCCATCCAATGCAGCGCCAGGTGCTCGTCGAACTTCGGCAGCCGCAAAAAGCGCTTCAACGTCGACTCGCGCATCTCGCGAATGTCGCCAAAGCGCATGTGGTTCTTCACCAGCGCGACAATCTGCGCGGCCTCTTCATTGGAGAAACGGAGACGGTTGAGGATCGTCTCGGCGATGCGAACGCCGACCTCGACATGACCGTCAAACCGAATGCGGTCGCCGGGCTTTTTGGGGTCGGGTGGACGAAAAGTCGCCGGCTTGCCGATGTCGTGCAACAGTGCGCCCCACGCCAGCGTCGTAGATGCGCCTGGCGGAAGTTTTTCGAGCAGCAGCATCGTGTGCACCCACACGTCGCCTTCGGGATGGAACTGCGGTGGCTGCTCCACGCCGTGCATCTTTGTCACTTCAGGCAAGACCTGCGCCAGCAGGCCGGTCGTATCCAGCAGCTCGAAGGCGCGCCGCGCATGACCTTCGGTCAGCATCAGGGTCAACTCGTCGCGAATGCGTTCGCAGCTGACCTGCGCGATCTCTCCGGCTGCGTCGCGCATCGCTGCCATCGTGCGCGGCTCAATCTCAAGGTTCAGCCGTGCCGCGAATCGAACTCCACGAAGCATCCTCAGCTTGTCTTCGGAGAAACGCAACGCAGGGTCGCCGATCGCGCGCAGAACCTTCGCCGACAGATCGTCGCGCCCGCCCACGTAATCCAGCGTCGCGGCTGCAGCGTCTCCCGTGTCTTCGTAAATCACCGGATCGAGCAGCATGCCGTTGATCGTGAAGTCGCGCCGCAGAACATCTTCGCGCGGGTCGGTCGAAAACCTGACCGCATCGGGCCGCCGGCCGTCGCTATAAGCTCCATCATGGCGAAATGTTGCGACCTCGGTGGCGATCTCGCCGTCACCGCTCGGAGTGCAGACCAGCACAACACCAAAATGCGCTCCCACAGAGTAGGTCTTCGGAAACATTCCCATGACGACGTCGGGCGTCGCGCTCGTGGCTACATCGAAGTCCTTCGGCTCAACCCCAAGCAGCAGATCGCGCACGCAGCCACCAGCGAAGTAGGCCTGATGACCCGCAGCCCGCAGCGTCGTCAAGATCTCTCGCGCCGCAAGGTACTTCGGGTTGTCGGTCATGCGATTCATAACGTCAACCCCTATGATAGAGAGATGCGCGAAAGCAGCGGAACCGGCCTGATTCTCGGCATCGAAAGCTCCTGCGACGAGACCGCCGCGGCTGTGGTCCGCGAGGGCAGCGCCGCGCTTTCGAATGTCGTCGCCTCGCAGATGTCGCTGCATGCAAATTACGGCGGAGTCGTGCCCGAACTCGCCTCCCGCGAGCACCTGCGCAACATCGTTCCTGTCGTGCGCGAGGCCATGCGCCGCGCCAACGTCAGCTTCGACGACCTTGATGCCGTCGCAGTCACGGAGGGCCCCGGTCTCGCCGGAGCGCTGCTGGTCGGCATTACCTATGCCAAGGCTCTCAGCTTCGGACTCGCGAAGCCGCTCATCTCAGTCAACCATCTCGAAGGCCACATCCATGCGGTGCTGATGGAGGCCCGGGAGAGCAACGGCGCGGCCATGGAGCTTCCGCTGCTCGCGCTCGTCGTCTCCGGCGGTCACACGCATCTGTACCTTGCGAGGCAGGGAAGCGCAAGCACATGGACCTATCGCAACGTGGGCCGTACCGTCGACGACGCTGCCGGCGAGGCTTACGACAAGGTGGCCAAGCTGCTCGGCCTCGGCTATCCCGGTGGTCCGTGGATCGATGCGCTCGCTCCGCACGGCAATCCGCGCGCAGTGTCGTTCAGTTTCGGCGAAATCAAACGCCGTGCGCCACGCGAAGGCGTCACGAACAAAAAAGCTCCCGCTCACACCGAGGGCCCGCACTTCGACTTCTCCTTCAGCGGCATCAAGACCGCTGTCCTCCGGTACGTCGAGACGCATCACATGCGCGAGAGCATCGAGGCCCGACGCGTCGCTTTGGCCGCCGATCCTTCGCTTACGCCGAAATCCCCAGCCGCGGTAGCGCTTTGCGATCAGCAGACGCTCGACCTCCTCGCCTCGTTCCAGATACGCGGTCGTTGGCAACCTGCTGCGCCAGACCTTTGCGGCGGCCGAATCTCTCGGCGCCCACAGTATCGTCGTCTCGGGCGGAGTCGCGGCCAACAGCGAGCTGCGCCGCCGGTTCCAGGCCGAAGCCGACCGCCGCGGACTGCCTATCGCCTTTCCTTCGCTCGCTCTCTCGACCGACAACGCCGCCATGATCGCCGCCGCCGCGTGGCCCAAATTTGTAGTGGAGAATTTTGCAACCGAAGACCTGGGCGCGACGCCCCAGCTTCGCCTCGGAGATCGATAGACCGGATCGCTGACAAAGTGCCCCCATCTTTCAGCTAAAATCATCAGGGATACCAGACAAGAGCAGTCTGCGCCGCGCCACGCGCCCGGCTGCGACAGGAACAGAGAGCACGTGGCAACCATCGAACTCTACAACACCCTCAGTGGAACGATTGAACCCCTGGCCCCGGTGCGTCCGCCCGCGCTGCGCATGTACTGCTGCGGCCCGACCGTCTATGACTACGGCCACATCGGCAACTTCCGCACCTTTCTCCATGTCGATGTTCTGCGCCGCTTTGTCCGCCAGCAGGGAATCGCCGTCGATCACGTGATGAACATCACCGACGTCGACGACAAGATCATCCGCAATGCAGCGGCGGCCGGCCTTCCCATCGCCGAGTACACAAAGAAATACGAGCAGGCCTTCTACGAGGACCTCGACGCGCTTTCGATCGAGCACCCGGAGCACATCTCGCACGCCACGGGCTGCATTCCGGAGATGGTCCGGATGATCGAACAGCTCGCAGCCAAAGACATCGCCTATCGCGCCGAGGATGGCAGCTGGTACTTCCGCATCGCGCGTTTTCCCGGCTACGGCAAGCTCTCGAAGAAGGACTTCGAGGGCATCGAAGACGGCGCCCGCGTCGATGTGGATGAGTACGAGAAGGATGCGGCCCGCGACTTCGCGTTGTGGAAGGCCGCCAAGCCGGGCGAGCAATTCTGGGAGACGCCGCTTGGCACAGGCCGTCCGGGATGGCACATCGAGTGCTCCGCCATGGCGAGAAAGCTCCTCGGCGACGACATCGACCTTCACGCCGGCGGCGAAGACCTCATGTTCCCGCACCACGAAAACGAGATCGCGCAGTCGGAGTCGTCCAGCGGGAAGACCTTCGTCCGCCACTGGATGCACGTCCGCTTCCTGCTGGTCGAAGGCAGGAAGATGTCGAAGTCGGAGGGAAACTTCTACACCCTCCGCGACCTGCTGCTGAAGGGCCATCGTGCCTCCGCCATTCGCTTCCTCCTCATCTCGGTGCCCTACCGCAACCAGATGAACTTCACCTTCGACAGCCTGCTGGAATCGACCAACGCCGTCGATCGTCTCCGCACCTTCCACCAGCGCATGTTGAAGGGCGGTTTTCCCGACGGTCTCAATCCTGACATCGCCGCCGCAACAGAAAAGGCAGAGCACGACTACACCGCCGCGCTCGCCAACGACCTCAACACCGCCGAAGCTCGCGCCGCCATCTTCGATTTAGTCCGCGCTGCCAACTCCGCCGCAGACGCAGGTACCCTTCGCAGCGGGAATGTAACGGAGATTCTGCGGGTCCTCGCACTCTTCGACGGAGTCTTCGCCGTCCTCGAGGACAACGACGTCGAGATTCAGCGAGCCGCACTTGCCTGGGCCGAGAGGGAGGGCCGCCTCGATGACGCTGATCCCTCGCTGGTCGCAACGCTTTCGCTCACCGACGCCGACATCGATGCCTTAGTCGCCGAACGCACACAGGCCAAGAAAACCCGCAACTTCGCCCGCGCCGACGCGATTCGCAACGATCTTCTCGCCAAGGGCATCCTAATTGAGGACTCCAAAGACGGAGTTCGCTGGAAGCGTAAGTAGCAAAGTCAGGTGCAAACGATGGATCGTGTCGCAAAAACGCGAATAGCTGCTGCTTTAGTCTTCGCTCTGTGCGTCGTGCTCTCTGCTCGAGCCCAGGAACCGGCGCCCGACACCGTCGGGTTGGGAGAACGAATTACTCAAACTGCGGCTGTTCTATCCATCGGATCTGGTGAAGGGCGACCCATCAGATATGTTGCAGGACGGCCGCCTGAATCTCTTTGACGCTTCAAAAATAACTGACCCCAAACTCGTTGAGTCAATCCATTGCCTTCACCCAGTACTGCTCCTTCAGCTTCCGCACAGCGGCCCAACGCAGAAGGCTCAACCAACCGAAGACGGAGCAACGCAGGTCACTGTAACTCCGCCGGTAACGGCAACGATTCTTCTCGCCGAACTCGATGTGAACTGCCTGAATGCCGAGCGCGCCGGCAAGAGCACGACGCTCCTCGACGACATGGCGGAGATCGTCAACAAGGCACCCGGCATGAAGTCCATTGCGCAGCCCTCGACCTATACGATCGGCTGGCAGAAAATCCACATGGCCGCCGCACAGGGCCAGCAGGGCGCAACTCCCGTCTACGCGATGGGTCTTTCCACGAACTGGAATAGCCACCTTCTGGTCTGGTACTTTTCGTCGAGCAGCATCGACATGCTGAATCGCATCACCAAGACAACGGTGCGTTTTGGGCGCGACCAGGCAGCACCGCTATATCCCTTAACGATCGGCGATGCGAGCCACTAACACTCGAACTTAGGCCTGCTGCCTCACCGCAAGATCTTCGTCGACCACATTCGGTTTGCCGCTCTTCATCTTCGAACTCGTCACCAGAAACACTGCCAGCAGAGTCGCCCCCATCCCCACGTACTCCACCGGCGCAAATCGCTCATGCAGCACAATGGCCCCAAGAATCACCGCGATTACAGGGTTCACGTATGCGTACGTTGCGACCTTCGACACCGGAACGTTATCCAGCAGATAGATGTACGCCGTGTAGGTCAACAACGAACCGAAGATCACGAGATACAGGATCGATCCCCACGCCTTCAGCCCCCATTGCGCCCCATGCCAGCTACGCGTTACCAGCAGAAGGCACAGGTTGAAGAGGCCGCCAAAAACAATCTGCCAACCCGCCGCAGCAAATCCGCTAATGCGAATCGTCGACCGCCGGGAAATCACCGAGGCAGCCGTCCAGCACAGCGTTCCTGCGAGCGTTACCGCGGACCCAATAATTTGCCGCGAGTCGCCATGTATTCCGTCGAGGAGTCCCGGCCACACCAGGAAAACCATTCCCGCAAAGCCGATCAATACACCGACCCATCCCCGCAACGGCAGCCCTTCGCCCCGCGGCAGGATCACCTCAATCAGCGCGGCGTACAACGGAATCGACGCCACCAACAGCGCCGCGAGACCGATCGGGATGTACTGCTCGGCCCATATAACCGCCGTATTGCCGCAGCCCAGCATCAGCACCCCGATAATCGCCAGCCGGCCCATCTCCTGACGCGTAGGCCACATCTTCAGCCGCAGGATCGCGCTCAGTCCGAGTAACAACGGCGCAGCAACAAGATACCGCGCACTTCCCAGCACGAATGGAGGCAGCACCTCCACACCGAACCGCATCGCGAGGTAAGTCCCTCCCCAGAAAAAATAGACGCAGGCAAACGACAACAAAATCCGTGTTCGATTGGGAGAGTGCGGGGGGCATTTCTCTCCATGATACCCGTCATGATGCCCGCCATTCGAGCGGCCCGCGCAGGTGTCTCGAACCCCGCCCCGGTGCTACGATAAGTAAATGGTGCTTCGTCCCGCGGCCTTCCTTTTGCTCTTCTTCGTCTGTGTAACTGCTTTGTCTCAACCCGCCGATTCGCCGAATCCTAACCTGCCGAAGAGCTTCCACGACGAGTCTCTGAATCTCACCTACTTTTATCCCGGCCGCTTCACGCCCGATCCCGAGAGCATCGCTCCGAAGCCTGCAGCCGACGCAACACCCAAGTGCGCGCACTCAACTCTCTTCGCCAACTCCATCACACCGGTCGACACCTCCTCCTTCGTCCTCTCAACCATCGACGGCACCTGTCCGAACGTGCTGCGCGGCGCTACGGTGCTCGGTCCTTTCGTCCGCGAACAGATTCTCCGCCAACTGAAACAGTACGGCGAACCCACCGTCACGCAGGAGCCAACCGCCTACCTCATCGATGGCCACCCTGCCTCCATCGTTCTGGCGTCAGTCCCCATGCCCTCAACGGGAGATAGCAAGATCCCCCGCTTCACATATGCTGCGAAGGCCTGTTTCCTCGGCAACGTCCCGGTCAAGGCCCGCAAGAAATCCGACCCCGTCGATCAGACCCGGCATGTCCTCTGCTTCGACTTCACAACGCAACACAGCGATCTCTACACGCTGATGTTCGGCTTCTCGATGCAGTTCGACAACGATTCACCCCAGCCGATTGTCCCCGGAAGCGTTATCCGATAGCGCATTCGATGCGTTATACTCACGGGCAAGGCATGGGGCCATATGAAACTCTCAATCATCGCCCATACGCATCGGCTCGCCGGCTCGCCATGCCGCTCCAGGCGGCACCAAATGCCGCGCCGTCATCCCCGAGTGCTCCCCAGCCTCACGCGACCTAGTCTCTTCGCCGGCGACTAGCTCGAAACACCCCAGCCGGCGAAGTCCCGCTCAGCGCAAACCGTTCCCTCCGCAAACTGCGAGGCCGCCGTCCCACATTCGGCGAGGCTAACGAACGGCACACCAACGCACCGCTGAACCGTCTGACTCCGAAGGAGAGCCCCCATGAGCACCCTGACCCACGAATCCAGTTACACCCGCACCGCAAACTACAGCCAGTTCGGCCCCAAACTGAAGACCGCGCTTCCCGGCCCGCTCGCAAAAAAGGTCGTTGCCGACGATGAGCGCCTCATCTCTCCCAGCTATACCCGCAGCTATCCCATGGTGGCCAAATCCGGCCGCGGCCTCCGCGTCACCGACGTCGACGGCAACGAGTTCCTCGACTTCGCCGCCGGCATTGCGGTCAACTCGACAGGCCACTGTCATCCCGAAGTAGTGAAGGCAATTCAAGACCAGGCCGCCGAACTCATCCACATCTCCGGCACCGATTTCTTCTACGACCACATGACGCGCATCGCCGAGCGTCTCTCCGCCGTGGCGCCTATGCCCGGCCCGCACCGCTTCTACTTCGGCAACTCCGGCGCCGAGGCTGTCGAGTGCGCCATGAAACTCGCCCGCTACCAAACCGGCCGCCAGAACATCATCAGCTTCTTTGGCGGCTTCCATGGCCGCACCATGGGCGCACTCTCGCTCACCGGCTCCAAGCCGCAGCAGAAGCGCCGCTTCGCGCCCTTCGTCCCCGGCGTCACCCACGTCCGCTACCCCTACACCTACCGCGGCACCACCGGCGGCCCCGCCGAGCAGGAGGCCTTCGCCCTCGACTGCGCCCGCTACATCGAAGACCGTCTCTTCAAAACCATCCTCCCGCCCGAAGAGGTCGCCGCCATCATCCTCGAGCCCATCCAGGGCGAAGGCGGCTACGTCGTCGCGCCCGACAACTTCCTCCAGGAGATTCGCCGCATCTGCGATCGCCACGGCATCCTCCTCATCGCCGACGAGGTCCAATCCGGCGCCGGTAGAACAGGGAAGTGGTGGGCCATCGAACACGCCGGCGTCCAGCCCGACATCGTCTGCATCGCCAAAGGCATCGCGTCGCGGCATGCCGCTCGGCATCTGCATGACGCGCGCCGAGATCATGAACTGGGTCCCGGGCTCGCATGCCAGCACCTTCGGCGGCAACCCGGTCTGCATTGCCGCCGCGCTGGCTACCATGGACATCATCGAACGCGAAGGAATCAAAAACGCCGCCACCGTCGGCGAAAAGATGCTCGAGCGCCTCCGCCCCTGGGTCGCCAAGCATCCCCACGTCGGCGAAGTTCGCGGTCGCGGCCTCATGATCGGCATCGAGATCGTCAAAGACCAGAAATCACGCACCCCCGCAGGTCCGTTGCGCGACAAGATCGTCGAGCTGGCCTTCGAGCGCGGTCTCCTCATCCTCGGCTGTGGCGAGACCAGCATCCGACTCTGCCCGCCGCTCATCGTCAAGCAGCAGGAAGCCGACATCGCGCTCGACATCCTCGAGGAGTGCATCCAACTCGCAACCCGATAATCGAGACCTATCGGGCGGCGAAGGAGGCTGAATTCGCCGTCCGAGTAATTCATTCTGCTGAAGTTCCGCCTCGAGAGGTCGTTAACCGCGTCCTGCGTCTAAACTGTTGAGTCATGCCGATGAAGCCCTCTCATCCCATCCCGGCGAAGTTCGCCCTGATGCTCTCGCTCACGGCCGCTCTTCTGTTTGCGCCCGCGGTACTCCGCGCAGCCCCGCAGCACACCACCGCGCTCCAGCCCGACGCCACAACGCCGCACCGCACCCGCCTCATCCTCAAAGACGGCAGCTATCAGATCGTCATGAGCTACAAGGTCGTCGGCAACGTCGTACGCTACGTCAGCGCCGAGCGCGGAGGAGCCGAAGAAGAGATCCCGCTCGATCTCGTCGACATGGACGCCACCCAGCGCTGGGAGCGTCAACACGCCAAAGCCGACCCCAACAATCCCGACGATACTCACGCTCCCGCCATCGATCCCGAACTCCTCAAAGAGGAGGCAGATCGCGCCGCCCTCACACCTGAGGTCGCAAAAGACCTCCGCCTGCCCGAAGGCGACAGCACCCTCGTCCTTGACACCTACCGCGGCACTGCGGAACTCGTCCCCCTGGCCCAGACCGACAGCGATCTGAATCGCAATACGGCCCACAATCTCCTCAAAGCAGCGAGTCAATCCGCTCTCCGCCTCGCATCAGATCGTCCAACTCAAAGGTGAGAAGTCGCCCATCCAACTCCACATCAAAGACCCGGTCCTCTACCTCCGGATCGGCGATGAAACCGTCGGAAATACCGCCGGCGCGCCTTTCACCGTCGACACGCACGGCGCCAGTAGCGCGATGAAGAATGACGACGAGGGCGGTTCACCCAAGAGCCGATACGTCATCGTCCGCGCCGACGTCCGCACCGGCGTGCGCGTCATCGACAGCTTCCGCATCCCGCTGCTTGGCACCGGCCAACGCCAGGAGGATGTCGTCGAGACCACCACCGAACTCCTCCAGGGCGGCCACTGGCTCAAGATCACGCCCAAAGAACCGCTCGACTTCGGCGAGTTCGCCCTGATGGAGGTCATCTCCGACAAGTTAGTCAATCTAGGCGTCTGGGATTTCGGCGTCCACCCGGTAGCACCCGAAAATCGCGACGTCATCAAGCCCGAACCCCGTCGCGGAACCGCGTTGGAACGTCACGGACCAAGTTAGAAGTCATCCGCAAAAAATCAGCGAGGGTCCAGAGCTGCGCCCGACCAGCATCTCCGAGACCGTGCGTCGCGAACCGCTGTCGACTGTTGTCTTTTGAGCGCTTGCCGATCACCCCTCTACCCGCAACCGCGACGCTGTCTCGTGTCACCTTGGCCTCGTACATCATCGTGTCGGCCGCACGCAGAATCGTCGCCACCGTATCGCCGTCCTCAGGAAACGTCGCCAAGCCCGAAGCTTCCCGTGACACTCAGCGAAAGCCCCGCGCCTTCAAGAAAGCGCGCCGACCGCAGTTCCTCTCGCAGCGCCATCGTCGTTCCACTGGCAGCCGACTTCCCCATCCCCGGCAGCAACGCGACAAACTCGTCGCCGCCATAACGGAACGCCGCATTGTTCGGGCCCAGCGAGCGCTTCATCAGGCTTCCGATCTCAGCCAGCAGCCGGCTTCCGATCAAATGCCCGTGCGTATCGTTAACCGACTTGAAGTGGTCCAAATCGACGAACATCAAACTAAATACCTGCCCCGAAGCCACCTGCTCATCAAGCATCGTATACAGGTGCCTGGGCATTGAACAGCCCCGTCACGTCATCCGTGATGGTCAACTCCTGGATCAGCGTCATCGACCGCGCATTCTGAATCGCAATCGCCGCGTAGTCGCACAGAATCCGCAGGAACGAGATCGAGTACTCCGACATCAGGTCCAGCTTGCTGTTCAGCAGTTGAATCACGCCCAGCGTCTTGTTGCCCGAGCGCACCGGAACGCAGGCGATCGACCGGATCATCAGGTCAGGATGTTTGCTCGCAAACGACGACCAGTGAGGGTCGAGCGCCACATCCGGAACCACCAGCGGATTGCCCGTCGACGCCACCCAGCCCGCAACTCCCTCACCCAGCGGAACCCGCAGACCCTTCAGGCTCTCAGCATTCTCACCCACCGCAATCGCGTAGTACAGCTCGTCCGGACTTCTCGTCGACCATCAGCATCGACCATTTTTCCGGGCCGAAGAACTGCGCCATCTTTTCCATGATGGCGCCCAGAATCTCCTCCAGCTCCAGGCTCGAAGTCAGAGCGCGCGCAACATCATGAAACACCCGGAGGTGATCCATCTGCCGGCTTTCGATCACCTGGAAACTGCCGTCTATCTTTCAACGAGTCCCTCGAGAGAGTCATATATCAGATATCACGCTACATTTCTTCATCCAAATAACAAATTGTTTCTACTTCGCAATGTTCCCGCATTGATAACGCACACATTCAGCCGCCGATATGGACCATGTTGCGCGACGGCTTCTGAAATCCCGGTTCGCCGATGTGGTGACGCGCCTCTTTGCGCATCACGATCCTGCGGATATACGCAGCCAGCTCCGCATCGGTTCCCCCGCGCACCATCTCGCCATACAGATCATGGTCGCTCTGCGAGAACAGGCACGTCCGAATCTTTCCATCGGAAGTCAGACGCACCCGGCTGCAGTGCCCGCAAAACGGCCGCGACACCGGCGCGATAATTCCGATCTCGCCAACTCCATCGTCAAACGTGAATCGCTTCGCCGTCTCGCTCGCCGCGTTCGGAGCCAGCTCCACCAGCGGGACGATACGCATCGAGCCGCGCCACGATCTCGTCCATCGAGACCACGGTCTCCCGTCTTCCAGCTGCGGTCTTCTTCCAGCGGCATCCACTCGATGAAGCGCACGATCACGCCCTCGCGCCGCGAAAACTCCGCAAACTGTTCGATCTGCCGAATCGTTGAATCCGCGCAGCAGAACGCAGTTCACCTTCACCGGCCCCAGCCCCGCCGCCTTTGCCTCGCGAACGCCTGCCAGCACCTGGTCGAAGCTGCGCGGCACGCGTGTAATCGCCGCAAACGTCTCCGCGTCCACCGCATCCATGCTGACCGTCACGCGGTTCAACCCCGCTTCCTTCAGTGGCTGCAGCCAGCCCCTCCAGCAGATGTCCATTAGTGGTCAGCGCAATATCGAGCGGCTATCCCCATTCCCGTCGGCGAAGCTCCCATCCGGCAGGTAAGCCGTGCGCATCGCCGCTAGTTCGCGCACCATCTCCACCAGGCCCTTCGCAGCAGCGGCTCGCCTCCGGTCAGCCGGATCTTCTCCACCCCAAGCGAGACAAACAGCCGCACCATCCGCAGATAGTCGGCGATTGCCAACTCCGTATACTGAGCGCCTTCGTTGCCCGTCCGGCAATAAACGCATTTGTAGTTGCAGCGGTCCGTCACTGAGACGCGCAAGATCCGTAATCGCCCGGCCAAACCTGTCCCGCAGCCTGCCCGCCACGGGGCATAGCCTCTTCGACGCTTCAGGTTCCAGCACCGCAGTGTTTGCTTCCTCGAGGATCAGGGAAAAAGGGGACATCGCCGCCGCCATCTGCTTCATTCCTATGAGATGTCAAGGCTCGGAAAATGTATCAGTTTTGCAGGAAGCCCAGTATAGCCAACCCTCAACCGTAGTCATACACAATTCTCGCCCGCGCCGGCGGAAACCGGCATCTTTCAGGTCGAAGTGCTCTGCGTGACCGCGGATCTCCGGACAGTCTCGAACCCGCAACGGCGTCCGGTCTATCTTCGCCGAAGTTCCCGGCTTAGTAGCTGATGAACTCGTTGCTTCCGCGCTTCAGCCGAACCCCGGCAACGCCGAAGATCAGCGAAAGCGTAAACATTGTCGCATCCCAGTACACCATCGGGTGCGTCCACCCCGGCGACAGTGTCCAGTCCTGCCCAGCCCACAGCGTCACCAGAGTGCCGATGATCAAACGTCTGCAGGCAGAGCACCAGAAAAAGCTGTCCGCGACGGCGGCGCTTGTCCAGCAGTTCCACCTGATCCGGTGTCAGATTGCGTTCTTCGATGGGAAGCAGTGTGTTCGCCATTACGTCTCTGGTCTCCGCGTATCGTTGGTTCGAAGGCCGAGCCGACTCCCCGAGGGGATCAGCCGCTCGAATCGTATTAAATCACAGCCGTCCCGCTCACACCATGGACGGAAGAAACATCGCACAATCCGTTCCCCAGATAATCCCCAGATTGCAATCCTTAGATAAACGCCACCGACTGAATCCCGACCACGTCAAAGCGCTTTCTGCACCGCACATTCTTGCACCCCATCGGCTCGTCCCGCCGAACCATGTAGCTCTGCGCCTTCGCAAAGCGAGCCCGGTCGCGATCATCGGCTCCCCGCGGCAGTTGCGCCTTCTTTCTCCGTACCACCCACTCAATCTGGTACTCGCCCTGCTGCCCGCAGTGAGGACACGTCATCACGTGGGTCTTTTTCTCCGCTTTTTCATCAAAAAAATCGCGCTCTTCCATGCTGCACCTCATCCGGCCGGCGGCCCAATCCTTCGAGCCACTCCCTCTGCAATCCTAGCCTGACATCCCCCCTCGCACGCAAGAGTAATGCATAATCACGCATGGGCTTCCAGGCCCCAAAAAGGAAAGCCGATGAGCAAGCCGAAGAAGCAGGTCTTTTCCAAGGTCAAAGCCGTCAAATCCAACGCCCGCGACCGCGTCGGCACCCCGCCGCCCGAGCGCGTCCTGCCCGACCCCAAACAGAAACTCGCCGCCAAGCCGAAACACAAAGCCACCTTCGCCGACCTGCTAAGCTCCACCGGAGAAGATCAATGAAAATCCTGCGTTTTCTTGCCTTTGCGATCACCCCGCTTGCAGTCCTCCCGGCCTTTGCCCAGACCATCCAGGTCAACAAGGACAACCGCACCATCGCCATCACGACCAGCGATCAGGCTGAGGCTGTCGCGGATGTTGCCGTAATTACAGTCGGATTCTCTTCCTATGGCGTCGACCAGGACCAGACCTATGCCGACGCTCCCGCGTCTCCAACTCCATCGTTAAAGCCTTGCACGATGCGGGAATTCAAGCCTGATGCGATCGAAAGCGCCAACCAAAACCTCGCGGGCAATCGATGATAACGACAAACCGCGTTATGCCAAAGGCATTCGCTTCGTTTTCACGCAATCCTGGCACGTCACGGCTCCCGCAAAAGATGCTGCCGATGTATCGCACGTCGCCGTCAACGCAGGCGCAAACGACAGCGGCGGCATTCAGTGGAAACTCGCCAACGACGACGCCTTAGAGGCCGAGGCTGCCCAAAAAGCCCTCGCACACGCTCAGCAAATAGCCTCTCGAATGGCAAAGGGCCTGAACGCTAAGTTGGGTCCTTTGGTCTACGCGAGCAATCAGACCCCGCAGAGGACGATATTCGGTGGCGTGGTGCTGAATACCGAATCCGCGTCTGTGGCCTCAAGCAGGATCAATTTGAAACCCATCGCCATAGCTCCTGAAAAGATAGAAAAATCCGCAACCGTCTACGCCGTCTTCGCCATAGAATAGGCTGTTCACAAAGAGGGACCCACCCATGGCAGTCCACGAATACCGCGAACTCAAGCCCAGCACCGAAGCCGAAGCCATCTACCGCCGCTGGCTAGCGCGCCTCAACGATGATTTCAACCGCCACCAGGATGTCAACACCCGCTCCATCATCGTCCGCGACGAGCTCATCCAGCTCTATCTCGGGCATCCCTATGGAGGCCCCAGCAAGGCGACCCTCAACCACGAGCTCGCCATGCACGCCCTCATCGAGAGCTTCGACCCGCGCAACGCCACCCTCGAACCCGAGTATTACGGCGACGTCGACGCCGAAAAATACGCCGTCCGCAAGCCTCTCATCTGGTTCTGGCAGATGTTCGATCGCTCGCCCGTCGGCCTCAACCATTGGCTCGGCTTCCGCTTCCGCTGCATGCTCGGTCGCCACATCTTCAAACACCTCGGCAAGCACGTCAAAATCTTCCACAACGTCGAGTTCACCTACGGCTACAACCTCACCATCAACGACTGGTGCACCATCCACAAAAACGTCATGCTCGATGACCGCGGCGGCATCATCCTCCACGAGGGCACCAGCGTCTCCGACTACGCCAACGTCTACTCCCACACCCACAACATCAACCTGCAGGCCGACGTCACCAACAAGCTCACCGAACTAGGCCCTCATGCCCGCGTCACCTACCACGCCACCGTCCTCGCCGGAGCCAACGTAGGCGAAAACGCCATGCTCGGAGCCTTCGGTCTCGCCACCAAACCCGTCCCCCCGGGCACTGTCTCCGTAGGCATCCCCGCTAAGGTAAAACGCGAAAAAGACGCCCCGGTTCAGTCTGCAAAAACGTCTTGACGTATGTATATACAAAATGTATACGTAGATTGTGGAAGTCATCTTCCTGCACAACGAGCAATACTTCGTCTGGGATTCTGAAAAGGCAAGTAGCAATCTCGCAAAACACGGCGTTTCCTTCGAACTGGCATGCACCGTCTTCTTTGACCCCTTCGCGGTTTTGATCGATGCCACTTCGGACGATGAACCAAGGCAGGCGGTCATCGGATTGACTGAAGCCATGGATGCTCTCTTCGTTGTTCACCTCCTGGCTCAGAACGACGTCATTCGCATCATCTCTGCCAGGCGGGCAACCAGACAAGAGAGGACACAACATGAAGTTGGCTGAGAAAGTACGAAACCGTCTGCGCAAAGATCGTCCCATGGTCACCATCAGCCTGCGGGTACCGGAGGATGTCATCGAGGATCTCAAAGAGATCGCTCCAACGCTTGGTTTTTCCGGGTATCAACCGTTGATGAAGGCTTATATAGGCCAAGGTCTCCGCAAGGATCTTGAACGTCTCGACAACTCGCAGGCCCAGGCCCTCACAGAAAGCCTCCGGAATCACGGGGTCGACGACCGTATCATCGCCGAAGTACTCGCCGAAACCAACCTGCGTCGAGCCTAGGCCGGACGGCAATCTTTACGGTCTCATCACGCCAACTCCAGTAAACTTAAACTGATATGAACCAGGGAGTAGTCCTCATCATCTTCCAGGTCGTCGTCCTCATGCTCGCCTTCAGCGTCCACGAGTGCGCCCACGCCTGGACTGCCAACCGTCTCGGCGACCCCACCGCCCGCATGCTCGGCCGCGTCACCCTAAATCCCCTCAAACACCTCGACCCCTTCGGCTCCGTCATCTTTCCGATCATCGGACTGGTCTACGGAGGCATGCTCTTCGGCTGGGCCAAACCGACGCCTGTCACCGCACGCAACTTCAAACACTACATGCGCGACGACATCCTCGTCTCTCTCGCCGGCCCCATCAGCAACCTGCTGTCGGCGACTGTTGCGCTGATCCTTCTCGTCATCCTCAAGCACGCCATCGCTGGCGGAGCGACAGCTGTCATCACCGCCATGGCCCTCGCCCACCATGTTCTCGGAGTTCCCACGGAGGGCCTCCCACCACTCTTCCCTGTAGCGCTGTTCCTCTACTACGTCGTCCTCCTCAATCTCATCCTCTTCGTCTTCAACCTCATCCCCGTCCCACCGCTCGACGGCAGCCATATCCTGCGGCACTTCCTCCCATATAACGCCCTCCGAATCTACGATCGCATCGGCGTCTTCGGAATGATCATCATCATGCTGTTAGGCGGCGGCATCATCTTTCGCATCTTCCTCTCCCCACTGCAATCCACCTTCGACACCATGATCATCCGCCTCTAGAGCGCCTCCTCAAAAAGTCGTCGTTTTGAAAGGGCGCGGGCTTCAGCCGCGCCGCAAGTGGAGCAAAATCAAAGTGGCTTTAGCCACTGAGGGAATCTTTCCACGTCAAAACAGATTTTTTCAGCACCTCTTTAGCCACTAAGGGAATCTCTCCGCGCCAGATCTGACTTTCCGCACCCTCCGAAGCTAAAACGGATGCCCGAGAGAATCTATTGCTTCTCAACCGCAAACTCAGTCGTCCTGTTCGCGAGCTTGTCTTCAGCGACTGCTTTGGCCGACTTCCCATCCGATGCAACCGTCAGCTTAAAGACCGAGATCACCTTGTCGTTGCGCTTGTCGGTCTCCTCCAGCGTGTCCTTGCCGATCATCTTCAACGACACGCTCGTGACGCCCGGATCGCCCTTCATCGGCGCGTCGGGGCCATTCACCTTGGCTGTGTAAGTCTGGCCCGTCGGAGCCGTCATCGTGATCTCGTCACCACTGACCTTGTAGGTCCAGACCGTGGCATTGGCCGATAGCCCTTGGATCCCGGTCGTCCGCCACGAACCAGAGATCGCGTTCGAACCCGCCGGGCCCTTTTCCACTCGTGTTGCCTGGCCTCTGCCGGTTACCGGAGGACCGCCATTCGTATTGCTGCTGTCAACGAAGGAGAAATGCAGGGTATCGCCGTCTGCTGACGAATGTGAGGTCGCGACCACCTGGCCCGCTTTCTTGTCCGTCTCTTCGATCGTGTGGTCGTCCACGACTCTAATTGCGACCGTGTCGTAGTAAGGATGTCCTTTGACAACTTGGTCATTACCATCCGCCTTGACGGTGTAAGGTGGAGTGCACGTCTTGCACGAATACATCCCCTTCTGCAGCACGAACACATCCGGCTTCTTGGAAAAATCGACATTGCTCATATCAATCTTCCACGTGCCGTCAAAGACGCTTTGCGCCACCGACAGAGTGGGTATTAGCAGGCCCGCGAGCGCGACAAAAAACGATAACTTTTTCATAGCAGACTCCTGGGAATTGAAATGAGAGCGCGCTAACTTTATCAGAATCCGCGCCCCACTTGACAATCAGTGGCCTCCCCGAGGCTCACCCCGCTCCAGAAACCGCAACCTCACCTACTTAACTCCTTTATTTGGACGAATTTGTCCGTAAGTCCTTTGTTATGACATTTTTGCAGACTGAGGTTCTCCGCAAAGCGCTGATTGCAGGATGTTTATGCGTAGGTAATGGGGAGGGGGCCTACCCCAAAACACCACATCATGGCAGCTTCCCACAGGCTGTGCCGTCCACGAATCATTTACCCTTGCACTTGACGCAAATGACGGAAAACACAAAAGACATTCATCTCTCTTCACACCCACGCGTTCTCTCGGGGATGCGCCCCACCGGCCGGCTTCATCTAGGCAACTACATGGGCGCGCTCTATAACTGGGTTCGCCTGCAGGACCAGTACGACTGCTACTTCTTCATCGCCGACCTGCACGCGCTGACCACGGACTACGCCGACCCCAAGACCCTACGCGAGAACATCCGCGAGGTCGCCCTCGACTTCCTCGCCGCCGGCCTCGACCCCGAGCGCTCGACCATCTTCATCCAGTCTCACGTCCCCCAGCACGCCGAACTGCATACCCTCTTCAGCATGTTCACCCCGCTCCCCTGGCTCGAACGCGTCCCAACGTACAAAGACCAGCAGGAGCAGCTCCGGGAAAAGGACCTCAATACCTACGGCTTTCTTGGCTACCCGCTCCTCCAGTCCGCCGACATCCTCCTCTACCAACCCGACTTCGTCCCCGTCGGTCAGGATCAGGTCGCCCACGTCGAACTCACTCGCGAGGTCGCCCGCCGCTTCAACACCCTCTACTGCTCCGCGCCCACTCCGGCCATCGAAAAAGCCCGCGCCGACCACTCCGACAAGGAGATCATCGAAGCCGAGATCGCCGCCAACAACGTCGCCGAAGGAATCCTTCCCGAACCGAGGGTTCTCCTCACCCCATCCCCCAAGCTCCCCGGTCTCGACGGCCGCAAGATGTCCAAGAGCTACGGCAATACCATTATGCTCACCGAGCCCGAAGCCGACCTCCGCGCCAAGCTCAAGACCATGGTCACCGACCCCGCCCGGATCCGTCGCACCGACAAGGGCAACCCCGACGTCTGCCCAGTCTTCGACCTCCACAAGGTCTTCTCCACCTCCGAGGTGCAAACCGAAGCAGCCCAGGGCTGTCGCACCGCCGGCATCGGCTGCATCGAGTGCAAAGGCTGGCTCGCCGACTCCATCGTCCGCGAGATCACACCCATCCAGGAGCGCCGCCGCATCCTCGAAGCCGACCCCGGCAACGTCGACGCCATCCTCTGGGATGGCTCCGCCCGTGCCCGCCGCCGGGCCATCCAAACCCTCCAGCACGTCCGTCAGGCGATGGGCCTTGAGTAGCTGGATGCTCAGCCGTGGCTGAGATGAATGATTGATTTGCGTTAACTGACCTGCATTGAAAAGATGTGTCATCCTGAGCGGAGGCGGCGCTTTTGCCGCCGGAGTCGAAGGACCTGCGGTTTATCTGTAAAGCCGCAAATTTCAAGGGAAAACTAGAGATTCCGAATAGATGTCGATACAACCCGAGATGCCAGAAGAGAAGCCCCATCCCGAACCAACTGCCGAAGAGACCATCCCGACGACTACCGACACAACCTCTTCGTCGGCAGTAGATATCTCTGGAGAAGCGAACGCGATCGTTCCCGAGCCCGCCGAGCCCTTCGCCCTCCAGCATCCCCCAGTCCCGCCGCCACCACCCGAACCAAAGCGCCCCGCCAAGGACAAGGACAAGGAAAAAGAAGAAGCCTCCCAATCCCCGTTCTCCGTCACCGTAGGCCAGGTCTACGACGGCCCTCTCGACCTTCTGCTCGACCTCATCCGCAAGCAGAACATCGACATCTACGACATCCCCATCGCCCGCATCACCAGCCAGTTCCTCGAGTACACCCACCACCTCAAGCAGGTCGACGTCGACGCAGCCGGCGAGTTCATCTACATGGCCTCGCTCCTCATCCACATCAAGTCGAAGACCCTGCTCCCGCGCGACCCCTCCGACGTCTTGGGCGGCGAATCCGAAGACCCCCGCCGCGAACTCGTCGAGCGCCTCCTGGAGCATGAGCGCTTCAAAGCCGCAGCCCAGATGCTTCTGCAGAAACAGCAGATCGAAGAAGCCACCTGGACCAATCCTGGTCTTGAAGAACTTCCGCCGCGACACCCTCGCCGCCGGAGCAGACGAATCAATCCTCGACCAGGAGATCGCCGCCGACACCGTCGACCTCGTCCGCGTCTTCCAGGAGATCCTTCACCGCATGCGCGAACGCCCGGTCCTCGACGTCGACGAGGACTCCGTCACCGTCGCGCAGATGATCGACTACGTCAAGCGCCGCCTCGTCATGGAAGACAAGCCCGTAAGCCTGCGCCGCCTGCTCCACAACACCCACACCGAGCGCGCTCTCATCTGCATGTTCCTCGCCATGCTCGAACTTGTGCGTCTTCAAGCCGTGCTTCTCCACCAACCCGTCGTGCAGGGCGACATCCTCATCAAGAAGACCGAAGCCTTCGATCAGGTCTTCGCCGACCAGGCCCAAACCCGCGACGACTGGCGCTAGTTGCCCGCTGGAGTTGTCAGTTACCGATTAGCTTTTCGCCTGATGGCTGCTGTAGCCCACAGCAACCCCGTCCCAACCAGCAATAGGCTGCCCGGTTCGGGAGTCTGTGAGTCCACAGACTTACTCTGAAATAACAACGGCTCTGTGGAAGTATCGGCGACGACGACTGCTTCAAATATCTGTTCGTTGAGCCCGTCCACCCAGGCAATATCACCGGCGGAGTTCATCAGGATCGTGTCGACCGAACCTCCGTGGAGATAATCAAGCCCTGAAGCCGAGTCAACATACAGTCCAGCCAGAAGATCGTTGTCATCATATGGACTGCCAAAGGCCTTCAATCCCCCGTTGCACGCAGTGGCCGATGTAATAAACCCGGTAAGGGCGCTCCCGCACGGAGACCCATCGTCCCAGGTCAACCCCGGAGCAGTCTTCGATCCGCTGACACCTGAGCCGTCGACATACGTCTCAAAGCACGAAACGGAGCTGAATCCACACCTGCCGTTATAAAGAACGACTGCGCCAGTCGAATCAATCCCATACAGACTCGTGCCGTTGGCTCCGCCAAGATCAAAGATCTCATAGGTAGTGGCAAGTGCCGGCCGGGACGAGGAGAGCAGGATCACGACGGCCACAACAACGCCGCTAAGCCATAGGGAGGAATGTTTCATTTAAACGGCCCTCAAAAGTCCCAATTATAGGTTTCCGCCCGTCGCACGAAAACGAACGATAGTTGTAGGCTTCAGAGCGTAAGTGCATGTCACCAGAGCTTTCGGCGGGTGTATTGCCTGGGTCCCAGAACTGCGGCCGTCTCTCCTCTCGCGTGCCACGCAAACCCCGTCTTCTTCAAAAGCGAACAGCTTTCACAGTCCTGTAACCTTCCGTTCGCATTCCGCGCCTATCGTGAACCCACGCAATCATCCTCATTCTCGAAGGCACATGAACAATGGCTACTCCTGTCGTCACACCCTCTGGCTCGCTTCTGGATGAAAAGCTTAAGAAGTCGGCCCGGGCAAGATCGGCGGCATCATCTTCGGCGTCATGTTGGTCGCCGGCCTGATCTATATCGGAATCAAGCTCGGCAACGATCTCTCTATCGTCCACTCAGCCTCCGTCTTCCCCTTCATCCTGCTCGGCCTGGCCCTCTTCATCGCGCTTGGCTTCGAGTTCGTCAATGGCTTCCACGACACCGCCAATGCCGTTGCGACCTGCATCTACACCCACTCGCTCGAGCCGCACGTCGCCGTGGTCTACTCCGGCGTCATGAACTTCATCGGCGTGCTCACAAGCTCAGGCGCGGTTGCCTTCTCGATCATCACGCTGCTGCCAGTGGAACTCATCCTCAAGGTCAGCAAAGGCTCTGGCTTCTCCATGGTCTTCGCGTTGCTGACCGCCGCCATCCTTTGGAACCTCGCGACCTGGTGGAAGGGTCTACCTGCATCAAGTTCCCACACCATGATCGGCTCCATCATCGGCGTAGGTATCGCCAACCAGCTGATGATGGGCAACAACGGCACTGCCGGCGTCGACTGGGAGCAAGTTACGAAAGTCTTCAAAGCCCTGCTGTTTTCCCCGCTTATTGGATTCGTTCTCGCCGCTCTGGTCTTCTTCCTCTTCAAGCTGGTCGCCCGCGACCCGCGCCTCTACGAAGCGCCCAAAGGCACAGCGCCACCGCCGTTCTATATCCGTGCTCTCCTCATCCTCACCTGCGGCGGCGTCAGCTTCGCTCACGGCTCCAACGACGGACAGAAAGGCATGGGCCTCATTATGCTCATCCTCGTCGGCACCGTCCCGACGGCCTACGCGCTCAACCACGCAGTAGGCACTCATGAGGTCCAGACCTTCGCCGCCGTCTCCACACAGGTGGCTGGTGTCCTCAATAATTACGTCGAGCCCGGCACCATCCTGCAGGACGCCGATGCTGAGCTCCAGAACTTCGTCAGCACCAAAAAATACTCGCCTAACCTCATGCTCGCCCTCCAGCAGCAGGTCATCGACATCCGCAACGAGGCAGTCTCCTACGGTTCGCTCGGCAACGTCCCCCCCGCAATGCAGGCCAACGTTCGCAATCAGATGTACCTGGCCAGTGAGACCATGCGCCTCCTCGGCAAGAATGGTCCAAAGATGAGCGATGCCGACAAGAAGATCCTCGCCAACTACAAAGGCTTCCTCGACAAGTCCACCCGCTTCATCCCCACCTGGGTTAAGGTAGCGGTCGCTCTGGCCCTTGGTCTCGGCACTATGGTTGGATGGAAGCGCATCGTCGTCACCGTCGGCGAAAAGATCGGCAAAACTCACCTGACCTACGCACAGGGTGCCTCCGCCGAACTCGTCGCCATGTTCACCATCTGGGGTGCCGACCACCTCGGTCTTCCTGTTAGTACCACGCACGTCCTCTCTTCAGGCGTCGCTGGCACAATGATGGCGAACAAGAGTGGCCTGCAGATGTCTACCCTTCGCAGTATCGCTGCCGCCTGGATCTTCACGCTCCCCGCTGCTGCGCTGCTCTCCGGCTCACTCTACTGGCTCTTCAACAACTTCACGAAGTAGCCTCCGAATTTCCTTTCAAACCAGAGCCGCCGTTTCAGGCGGCTCTTCTCTTTGCGGCAAATTCGGTTCTACCGCTTCTTCGCCTTATCGAAGCTCTCGCGTATAGCAAAGAACGCTGCCGTCGGTTTATAGTCCGCGTCGAACGGCAGTGGCCTCTGCAGCCTGTCCGGATGTTCCTTGCGAAACTTCGTCCCGTGGTTCAACCAAGTGTTCCCGTCGGTCGCTCCCCACGTCAGCACCGCCTTCACCTCAGGCCCCTCAAGCACGGCATCCAGATAGCTGCCGATACACCTCGGCAACAATCTTGTCCCGTGCCGCCACATCGTCCGCAGCAACGCCATCGTCCTTCACATCCAGTTCAGTCACAAAAACCTGCAGCCCCAGCGCCTTCGCTCCCTCTCTCAACTCGCGAACGCCATTGCTGAATCCGTCCTTGGCGGCTGCATGAATGTGCGACTGAATCCCCAACGCATCCAGCGGAACCTTCTTCGCCTTCATCCGCCGCAACAAGGCAAGCGTCGCAGCGCGCTTCTTCCCCTGCTGTTCGTTGTCGTACTCGATGTCGTAGTCGTTGTAGGTCAGCAGGGCCGATGGGTCCACCTCGCGCGCCGTGCGAAACGCAAGATCTATATATCCCGGACCCAGCATCTCGAACCACGGTGACGAGCTCCGCAAACCATCCGGCCGCCCGTCCTGAATCCAGATCGCCTCATTCACCACATCCCACGAGTGCATCTTCCCCTTGTACCGCCCGCCCACCGTGCGAATATGATCCACCAGAAACTTCTCCGCATTGCCTTTGTTCACCGTACTGGCAAACCATCCTGGCAACGCCTCATGCCACACAAAATTATGCCCTCGAACCTTCATCCCATGTGCCCCGGCAAATGCCACCAGGCTGTCCGCATCGGTAAAATTGTAAGTATCCGCAGTAGGCCGCAGGATATTCCACTTCAAACAATTCTCCGGCACCACGATGCTGTACTGCTCCGCCAGCAGCTTGCGAAAACTCTCATCATCGCGAAACAATCCCGCATTCACCGCACATCCGGTCAACAGTCCGCGAGCCGCAGCATGAGCTTTCAATGATCCCGCTCCAGTAACATCCGCGTTATCCACAGCTGCTTCAGAGAAACCCTCGCCACGCAACCATCCCGGCACTCCAGCAAACGCAGTAACACCGGCCACTTGCTTCATCCAACCTCTTCGCGTCAACCTCATTAACTCTCCTCTGCCGTCCCAGCAATCATACCCAGCATTGGTATGCTTAGAAGTACACCAACGAGACCATGAGCCTTAAAGCAAAGATCGAAGCAGTCATCTACGCATCCGAAGAACCCGTAACCCTGGTTCAACTCGCCGGCCTCCTCGGCCACGAAGCGCAGGCCGAGCTCGACCACCTCGACTCCGCCCAGCAAGCCCTCTCCCTCGAGAGCGAATCGTCATCTGACAATTCCGAATCCGAAGCCGAACACGCCGAAGCTCTCCGTCGCCATCTCCACGAAGTGGCCGTCGAAGAGGGAGCCCATTTTCGTGCCGAACGCCTCGCTGTTGCCGCTGCTACCGCCGCCATGACCTCCGGAGAACTCGAAACCGGTGAACTCGGGCCAGTCGCCGAACCCGCCCTTGAGGCGACCCCAACCGGGCAGGGAAGCGAAGCCCCCGCTTCCCCATCCGAAGACAAAGACGAAAAGCGTCTGGCCCGCGAGACTCGCGAAAAAGAGCGCCGCCTCCGCGATTACTTCCGCACCATCCTCGACCAGCTCATCGCCGACTATGCCTCCTCCGACCGCGGCCTCGAGATCCGTGAGGTCGCCGGCGGCTACCGCTTCGCCACCAAGCCCGAGTACCACGACGCCGTCCGCGGCTTCGTCAAATCGCTCAAGCCGCCGCTGAAGCTCTCCCTTCAGGCTCTCGAAACCCTCGCCGTCGTCGCCTACAAACAGCCGGTCACCGCCCCCGAGATCACCGAAATCCGCGGCGTCGACTCCGGCGGCGTCCTCGGCAGCCTCATGTCGCGCAAGCTCATCACCACCGCCGGCCGCAAGCAGGTCATCGGCCGCCCCATCCTCTACAAAACCACCAAGGACTTCCTCCTCCGCTTCGGCCTCAAAGACATCAACGAGCTTCCCAGCATCGAAGAGTTTGAGAAGATGGCCGGCGAGCTGGCCGAGCAGGAGGAGATTCCCATGCCGCACCACGCCCCCGAAAGCCCAGACGAACTCCAACGCGAAAAGGACCAATTCGAACCCCAGGCGGACGGCGACAGCAGCGACATCGCCGAAACCGTGGCCGACGAAGTCATCGTCGACGGCCGCCTCTCCGCCCTCCCACCCAACTACGACACCGACCAGGTGGACTCTGACGGCGACGCCGATTCACCCGCGCTCGATGCCGAGATCCAGGACGACCAACGCAGAGACTCCGAGGAGGGCTAATGGCCACTTCCAACCTCGATCCAAAACCCGACCCGCGCGACTCACCCGACACTCCCGAAGACAACGAGCCCGACACCGTAGCCACACCCGAGGGCGACGCCGAAGGCCCACCCGACGCTCCTCCCTTCCCCGTACCGCCTGGCATGCAGATTCCGCCCTCGATCGACACCAACAAGCTCTAACCAACCGCAATCCGCATCGCTCGGGAAATCAAGCTCGGAAGGCACGAGAGGCCAGACCCGCTGATACGCTGTTGCTGTTCTTCCGCATCACACTCGCCCATCCGATGAGGTAAAACCCTCGCCATGGCACCGCCGCAGTCGAGCCCCGACCTCCTCCCTCACATCCGGGTCGTCGTCTCCATCATCGTCGGCCTCTGCATTACCACCCTCCTCAACGGATTCGCCCGCTTCGTTCAGCACCCCCGCCGCGCCAAGGTCTCCCTCCTCCATCTCGGCTGGGCAGCCTCTCTTCTCCTTGCAGTCATCCATTTCTGGTGGTGGGAGTTCCGCCTCTCCCTCGTCCCGCAATGGACCTTCCCCATCTACTTTTTCGTTACCCTCTACGCAATACTCTTCTACTCGCTCTGCACCCTTCTCTTTCCCTCCGACCTCCTCGACTACTCCGGCTACGAGGACTACTTCCTCTCTCGCCGCAAATGGTTCTTCGGCCTTCTAGCCGCTACTTTCGTCGCCGACATCATCGACACCACCCTAAAAGGCTCCGCCTACCTCCACTCCTTCGGAGTCGAATAT
Source organism: uncultured Acidobacteriaceae bacterium (assembly GCA_963746625.1). Lineage (GTDB taxonomy): Bacteria > Acidobacteriota > Terriglobia > Terriglobales > Acidobacteriaceae > Edaphobacter. The sequence goes on along the minus strand of CAVVBT010000005.1, from coordinate 121,107 downwards.
CCCATCCGCATCGCGGCATACCTGATCATCTGCTTCATTGGGATGTTCGCCCGCAACCGCCGCATCCAGTTCATACTCCTCGCCATCTCTCTGCTCTATCAAATCGCTTTCATCCTCCGCCTCTACAGCACGGAGTGACCCGCCTTCTGGAGGGCCTCACAACGGGCACCCCGCTACAAAACAGGCGATAATAGAACAGCACCACCGGACCGCGACGAGCACCTCCGCAGTCAGAAAGCCAGGAACACAATGACGAAGTCTCCCGCCACCCTGAAATCAGCGCCACTGGCAGAACCCACAGGCGACCGCCTCCAAAAAATTCTCGCTCAGGCTGGCATCGCCAGCCGCCGCAAAGCCGAAGAGATCATCCTCGCTGGCCGCGTTCAGGTTAACGGGCAGGTCGTCAACACCCTCGGCACCCGCCACGACGCCACCCGCGACCACATCCGCGTAGACGGCAAGCTCCTCAAGGGCCCCGAGCAGCAGCGCTACTACATGCTCAACAAGCCCCGCGGCTACGTCACCACCCTCGAAGACCCCGAAAAGCGCCCCACCGTCATGCAGCTTATGAGGCCCAAGCAAGGCCCCCACGGCGACCAGGTCCGCCTCTACCCCGTAGGCCGCCTCGACTACCTCAGCGAGGGCCTGCTCCTCATGACCAACGACGGCAACCTCGCCAACGCGCTCTCCAAAGCCGCAGCCGGCGTCGAAAAGACCTATCTCGTAAAAGTCAGCGGCGTCCCCACTGCCTCCGGCCTGGAGCAAATCCGAAAGGGAATCATGATCGACCGTGGCCGCCTCGACGAGGTCCGCAGCGGTCGTCGCGACCGCGTCATCACCTCGCCCGCCAAGGTCGAGCCCGTTCGCGGCGGCGACAATCCCTGGTTCGAGCTCACCCTCACCGAAGGCCGCAATCGCCAGATCCGCAAAATGTTTGAAGAGATCGGCCACCACGTCGAAAAGATCCGCCGCATCGGCTACGGAGCCCTCCGCCTCGACGTCCCACCGGGCGAGTTCCGCGAGCTAACCCCAGGCGAAGTCATGGCCCTGAACCGCGCCGCCAAAGGCCAGAAAGTCGTCCCCAAAAAGAAGACCCCCGAGTTCGCCCAGCTCAAATCTCCCGCCAAGAAAAAATCCACAGGCGCACGCCGCACCTTCCCCGCCAAGTCAAGCCATACCCGCAGATCCAGCTAGGCGACCGAACCGCATTACCTTGCGGTTTCGGTTCTCCAAGCGCCTTTTTTTCAATATTTTCGTCAGGGTGTTGCAACCGAATTACTCTCCCACAAAAGTTTGGTGAAGCCCATTGACACATCTGCTTCCGCGCGCCCAAAATACTCCCGCAATTAACCTCGGGCTGACGACATTCACAGCCTTGGAGCATCCAATAGGTAGCAGAGAAGGAGCAACAGAGTGGCAATTGAAAAAGCAGTATTTGGTGCAGGTTGTTTTTGGGGTGTAGAAGCCCGATTCGCAGAAATCTCAGGTGTTCTCGATACAGCCGTAGGATACGAAGGCGGCGACCTCGAACACCCAACCTATAAGGAAGTCTGTACCGACCGCACCGGCCATGCGGAGGTCGTCGAAGTTACCTTCGATCCATCCCGTCTCTCCTACGAGACCCTCCTGGACGCCTTCTTCACCCTCCACGATCCCACCCAGCTCAACCGACAGGGTCCGGATTGGGGCACCCAGTATCGCAGCGTCATCTTCACCAATACCAACGAGCAGTTCGCCCAGGCCCGAGCCAAGATCGCCGAACTCAACGCCTCCGGCTCTTACCGAAAACCCATCGCAACCCAGGTCGCTCCCCGCCGCCACTTTCTGGAAGGCAGAGGAATACCACCAGCGCTACCTCGAAAAACGAGGCATGGTCAGCTGCCACATCTAGAGCAATCAGAACACAGCAGTGCGTCCGGATCCGGAAACGACCGCATAAGTCTGGAAGGCCTGTTGCCAAGGGCCCTCCAGTTTTAACAGCGCCTCTTCGTTAGAGATGCGAACAGGAGAAAGCTCCCGCGCAATTCAATCCAAAAAAAGAAGGCGACCTGGAGACTAACGGTCGCCCTTCCCATTGAAACAACTCATTCCGTCCGCAGAGCCGTGGTCGGATCCACCGTTGAAGCCCGCCGCGCCGGCACCACCGCCGCCGCCAACGCAACAACCGCGATCAACACCACCACCGCCCCAAGCGTAATCGGATCAGCCGACGACACCCCAAACAACTGGCTCTTCAACAACCTCGCCAAAAGCACCGAGCAGGGAATCGCCACTGCCACGCCAATCCCTGCCAATCGCAGCACATCCATCACCACCAGCCGCGAGATATTCATCCGCGAAGACCCAAGCGCCATCCGAATCCCAATCTCCCGCGTCCGCTGCGCCGTCGAGTAAGCCAGCACCCCATAAAGCCCCACGCCCGCCAGCAGCGTAGCCAGCACCCCAAACGACACCGCCAGCAACTCAATCATCCGCTCGTTCGTCAGCGTCGTCTCAATCTGCTCCTGCATCGTCCGCAGCGCATCCACCGCGACTCCCGGATCGATCTGCCGCATCGTCTGCCGGATCGTCGCAAACGTCTGCTCCGGAGGCGTCGCCGTCCGCACATACACATACATCTGGTCCACGCTCTTCTGCTGCCGCAACGGAGCATAAAGTGTCGGCCGCGCAGGCTGGCGCAGATCCATATGCTTCGTATCCCGCGCAACCCCGACAATCGTCATGTACTCCAGATTATTCCCAGCGCCCCGCGCCACCCTCCGTCCAACCGCCGCCGCCGGACTCGCGAAGTAGTGCTTCACAAAAGTCTCGTTCACCACCACAACCGGCGGATGCGTCAGGTCATCATCCTCGCTGAACGCACGCCCCGCCACCAACGGCACCTGCATCGCATGAAAATAACCAGCGTTTACCGAAGGAGCTTCCACATCGAAGTCCTCATCCGCCGGAGCCGTATACCCTTCGACAGTCACGTTCATGCCACTGTCGTTATCCGCCAGCTCCGGATCGTCCGTAGCCCCCACAGCCTGCACGCCCGGCAGCGTAGCCATCGTCTCGAGCACCTGCTGCTGCAGCGCCGGAATCTTCTCCGCCGCATATCCCGAGAGCTGCGGATCAATATGAAACGTCACCAGGTACGAAGTATTGAACCCCGTATCCACACGCCGAAGATTCTCCATCGTCCGCACAAACAGCCCCGCCCCGGCCAGCAGCAACACGCTCAACCCCACCTGCAGCGAAACCACAACCCGCCGAAAACTCAACGCCCCGCCCGTCGCCGTCGACGTCTGTTCCTTCAACGAGTTCACAATATCCGGCTTCAGCAACTGAATCGCCGGCACCATGCTGAACACCACGCTCACCACCAGAGCCACAGCAAAGTTGAACGCCAGCAGCCGCGCATCAAGAGTAGTTAGAAACGCCGAAGATCCATCCGAATCCATCCTGTGCACCAGCACTCGCATGCACACCGGAGCAATCGCCAGCCCCGCCGCGCCACCCGCAATCCCAATCAGCAGTCCTTCCAGCAGAAGCTGCTGCACCACCCGCCGCCCGCTCGCTCCCAGCGCATACCGCAGCGAAAACTCCCGCACCCGCGCCGCCGACCGCACCAGCAGCAGACTCGCCACATTCACCGCGGCAATCAGCAGCACCAGGAACGCCATCCCCATCACTGCATACAGCGGCTTCTCCAGATTCCCCCGGTTATACGAAAGCCCCTTCGACCCCGGCAGCACCTGCAACTCACTCCGCGTCAGAAACTCATCCACAAACCGCTTCGATCGCGTCCCCAGCGCCTTCAACTCATCCGCCCGCAGCGCATGCCACAGCGGAGCCAGCGCCACCTGCGCCTGTTCCCGCGTCTCACCCGGCTTCAACCGCCCAACAATATTCATCCACCGGTCTTTGTGGTTCTGCAGACGCACACCCTTGCCGGGCCGCACCACCTCCAGCATCGACATCGGCACAAACACATCCGGAACCTGTCCCCACACCGCGCTCTGAAACTCCGGCGCCGACACCCCCACAATCTGAAACGGCTGCCCATTGATCGCAATCGTCTGCCCCACCACTCCCGCATCCGCGCCAAGATGGGTCTTCCAGTAATTGAAGCTCACCACCGCCACGGGATTGCCGCCCGGCACCGTATCATCAGCCTGCGCCAGCAGCCGTCCCTTCGCCGCCCCCACGCCAAGCACGCTGAAGTAATTCCCCGTAACGATCTCCGCGTTCGCCATATTCGAAACGCCATTCCGCGCAATCCCCACCTGCGCCGGCGACGTCCCAAGCAGCCCATCGAACACCGTGCTCTTATCCCGCAGATCCCGGTACATCGGATACGAGAACGACCTCTCCTCGCCGGCGCCGTTATCGCTCGAGTGTCCCTCCCAGGCCTTGCCAGTCCCGCTTAACACGACAAGTTGCCCAGGATCCCGCACAGGCAGCGACCGCAGCAGCGCCTGATCCAGCAGCGAAAAAATCGCCGTGTTCGCCCCCACACCCAGTGCCAGCGTCAACACCGCCGTCACCATAAACCCCGGCGACCGCCGAATCTGCCGAAGACAAAACCGCAAGTCCTGCATCAATGTCTGCATCGTTCGCTTACCTCAATATCTTTCCGTTCATCATTGCACTTCGCCTGCCAGCCCAATCCGCTGCTAACTCCTTCGAAAGAAAGCGCCGCACCCACACTCGCATGACACACTACTGTTCAGCCTTGGACTCCGCTGTCCGTTAGCGGACGCTTACTCCTGCTTTCGATCTGATCGAGAATGCGCCCGACTCAAACTCTGCAATAAGCCTGTGGCCATTTGTCCGCCGCTTGTGTTACTCTTATTTTGTACTCTGATCAATTCGAGTACAGGCACCGCAGGCAAAGACTCTCCAAGCAACTCAGAGTCTGGCCAGAGACTGCGATTCGCCTCTTCCCACCGCATCCCTTCCCCAAACTTTGGAAGCCGCGCTGGTTGCTCTGGCTGGAGGTTCGTCATCGGACGAGTCTCGCCGTGCAGCAGCAGCGCTTAGTAAACGACAAGCAATGCTGACTAAGTAAATCCATGGCGCTACCAGCGCCAACCTGCATTCCTATGTCGTTCACAAACCGCCCCAAAAACAGGGCACTCAGACAGGAAAAATTTTGAACTCCGCAACCTTGGAATACAACGATCAACAAGAACAGACCCTCCCCTCCAACTCTTCTAAGCCCGCGCATGAAGCCGCGAAACCCGCAGGCCTCTCCCTCGTCAGCGACGTCCGATTCACCGACTTCAACATCTCGGACTCCCTGAAGAACCGCCTTACCAACGCCGGCTTCACTCTGCCCACGCCAGTTCAGGCCAAGGCCATCCCGCCCGCACTCGAAGGTGCGGACATTCTCGCCACCGCCTCCACCGGCACCGGCAAGACCCTCAGCTTCCTCATTCCCATGATTCAGCGCATGGATGCGAACTCCGTCCCCAGCACCAAGGGCAAACGCGGTCCCATTCGCGCCCTCATCCTGCTCCCGACGCGCGAGCTCGCCATGCAGGTCCTTGACGCCTACTGGAAGCTCGTTCCCGGTTCGAAGAACGATGCCGTGCTCGTCTGCGGCGGTCTCTCCGAGAACAACCAGCTCGATCAGCTCGACCGCGGTCCACGTCTCGTCGTCGCCACCCCTGGCCGCCTCGAAGACTTCCTTCGCCGCCGCGAGGTCAACATCAACTCCGTCGAGATGCTTGTCCTTGACGAAGTCGACCGCATGCTCGACATGGGCTTCCTTCCTGCCATCCGCCGCATCGTCGGCGCTGTGCCGAAGACCCGTCAGACCATGTGCTACTCGGCCACCCTCGACGCCAACATTCAGGAGATCGTCCGCGACTACGTCCGCAACCCCGTTCGCATCGCCATCGGCCAGACCTCCAAGCCCTCCGACCGCGTCGAACTCCGCGTCTACACCGTCATGCAGGACCAGAAGCTCGGCCTTCTCGACCAGATGCTGCGCGAAGAGCAGGGAACCTTCCTCGTCTTCTCGCGCACGAAGCACGGCGCCGACCGCATCAGCAAGAAACTCGAGCGCCTCGGTCACGACGCTGACGTCATCCACGGCGACCGCTCGCAGTCGCAGCGCACTGCCGCCCTCAAGGGCTTCCAGAACGGCAAGCACCGCATTCTCGTCGCCACCGACGTCGCGGCGCGCGGCATCGACGTCCAGGACATCGCTCACGTCGTCAACTACGACCTGCCCAACGCCTCCGACGACTTCGTCCACCGCATCGGCCGCACTGGCCGGGCCGGAGCGAAAGGCGTAGCCACCACCTTCGTCATGCCGCAGGAAAAGCACGACGCCCGCAAGCTCGAGCGCGAACTCAAAATAAAGTTCGAGTGGCGCGAAGCCGATAAGAACCTCGAGAAGGAAGTTCGCAACCAGCCCCTCGACATAACTGCTCCGGGGATGGACATCCTGCAACTTGAAACTCGTTCCTGGAAGGGCAACGATCCCGTCTCCCCGATGGCGACGCCGAACGCAAACTACGGCGGCAACAAGAGCGGCTTCCGTAGCCGCAACGGTGGCGGAGGCTTCTCTGGCGGACGCAACTCCGGTGGCCGAGGCCCCGGCGGTCGCAGCGGACGCCCAGGCAATCGCCCAGGCGGCAGCCGCTCCGGCCCCGCCCGCCGCGGTCAATAATCTACTGGAAAAAACAGCTCCGCTCTGCCGCCAACCAGCCGCAGAGCGGATTTGTTTAAACTCCCTTTTGGTTTGTCACCGCGAATCGTGTTGTTTTTGAAAGGGCGCGGCTTTAGCCGCGCCGTAGCTCACCTCTGAAATGCGGCTTTTAGCCGCTGAGGGAATATTTAGGGGACAATAAGACTTGCAGCCCTCGGAATAAGCCATCCTCTTCCACCTGATCCCCAAGCCCCAATGTCAGAAAACATCCCCAACCTGACCGAGTTCAACAGCATCGTGCACGACGACAAAGACTTCGTCCTGCGCATCGTGCAGCCTGGCCTCGCCGGCCTCATGGACGGCTCCGTCTCCACCCTCGCCCCCATCTTCGCCACGGCCTTCGCGACCCACAACTCCCACACCACGCTCCTCATCGGCCTCGCCACCGCAGTAGGAGCCGGCATCTCCATGGCCTTCTCAGAAGGCCTCTCCGACGACGGATCCCTCACCGGTCGCGGCAACCCCATCTTCCGTGGCATCGTCACCGGCCTGATGACCTTCCTCGGCGGCTTTCTCCACACCCTTCCATTCCTCATCTCAAACGTCCACACCGCCCTCACATGGGCCTACGGCGTCGTCGGAGTCGAACTCATCCTCATCTCCTTCATCCGCCATAAATACTTCAAGACCAGCTTCGCTCTCTCCTGCCTGCAGGTCATCGTCGGCGGAGGCCTCGTCTTCGCAGCAGGCGTCCTCATCGGCAAGTCATAAAGCAACACCCGAACCCCGAACGCCACTTACTTGTTGGTTGCCTTGTTCGCGTCGGATCGTTCTCACATTCATGTCATGATTTACGATGACTGGGAATGACCTCCCCTTCCAGGTTTAGACCGCGTCGGAACCATAAGTTTCGCTCCAGGGCCTGCCCCGCATGAGCTCGACCGCGACGCGAACCCGCTCGATTCAATTCTCCGCAACGTGGGCCTCGGTACACTTCGATCTTCTGCGTGGATTGGCTGCCTTTTTCGTGCTCTTCGAGCATTGGCGCAATCTCTTCTTCGTCGACTATCCGCACATCACGGCTTATCGCGTCCCATTCGCCGTCCTTTATGCGCTTGCAAGCGCGGGCCACCAATCCGTCATTCTGTTCTTTGTCCTTAGCGGCTACTTTATTGGTGGCACGGTCTTTCGTTCCGTAGAACGCAATCAGTGGACCTGGAGCAGTTATCTTCTCCGTCGCATCGTTCGTCTTTGGATTGTGCTCATCCCCGCCCTTGTCTTTTGTCTCTTCTGGGACCGGCTGGGAACTCATCTGCGCCTCGCACCCGCACTCTACAGCGGTCAGGTCGCCAACAATATGGTTTTTGGCGACATAACGTCACAGCTTACGTCGCGAATTTTCTTCGGCAATCTGTTCTTCCTCCAGACGATTCTTACCCCCGTGTTCGGCTCCGATGGGGTCCTCTGGAGTCTTGCGAATGAGTTCTGGTACTACCTGCTCTTCCCGCTCGGCCTCCTCGCCCTCTGGAGCACCAGGCGACCCGCATACCGGCTGCTCTGTGCCGCTCTCTTCGTGGTCATGGCATGGTTTATCGGAGCCGATATGGTCCTCAACTTTCCCATCTGGCTCGCTGGAGTAGCCCTGTTCAAGCTCCCTGTGCCTGCTCTTCCGCCTCGCGCCGCCCGATATCTCCGCATCGGTTCGTCATTGTTTTATGCCATTCTTTTCTTCGCCTTCGGCCGCATCCCCTGGATCACCGGCCGCAAGCGCGACTACCTGCTCACCCTGATCACTACGCTATTTCTCTGGATTTTGCTCTCAGCCGCCGCCCCTCATCCTTCCAGGAGCCGCACCGTCCATATCTCCCGCGAGTTCGCCCGTTTCTCCTATACCCTTTACGCCGTCCACGTCCCTTTCCTGCTCTTCCTTACCGCTCTCATTGTGGCTGACTCCCGCTGGTACCCCACCAGCAAAACCCTCGCGCTCGGCCTCGGGATTTTGCTCATAGCGATGATCTACTCCTGGACCCTCGCCTTCCTCACCGAGTTCCGCACCGACACTCTTCGCCAGCGTTTGGAACATCTCTTCGGCCTTGCCACTCTTCCCTCCCTTCTGCCTTCGAATCCCCTAGCAGAATCGCCCAACCCAAACATTTCAGAGCCCCGCGCCCAAATCTCCTCCTCTGTGAGATAGCGAAAAAATGCGCAAATATGCGCGTTTCCTCTTCATTTTCACCCGCCCATCTCTTCACAGGGACTTCATCAGCGACCGGAGCGAAAACTGCTGAAACCCTGTAAAATAGAGGTAATCCCATGATCTCAGTCTCCAATGTCACCATGCGCTACGGCTCGAAGCTACTCTTCGAGGACGTCTCCGTCACCTTCACCACCGGCCGTCGTTATGGCCTCACCGGCCCCAACGGAGCCGGCAAATCCACCTTCATGAAAGTCCTCACCGGCGAGATCGACGCCCAGAAAGGCTCCGTCGTCCGACCCAAGAAAGTCGGCGTCCTCAAACAGGACCAGTACGAGTTCGACGCCTATCGCGTCATCGACACCGTCATCATGGGCAACAAGTCCCTCTGGGCCGCGCTTGAAGAGCGCGAAGTCATCTACGCCAAACCCGAGCTCACCGACGAAGACGGCTCCCGTCTCGGCGAACTCGAAGGCGTCGTCGGCGACGAAGACGGCTACGAAGCCGAAGCCAACGCCGCCGTTCTCCTCCAGGGCCTCGACATCCCCGACGAACTCCACGAGCGCAAGATGTCCGAGCTCCAGGGCGGCCAGAAAGTTCGAGTCCTCCTCGCCCAGGCCCTCTTCGGCAACCCCGAAGCCCTTCTCCTCGACGAGCCCACCAACTACCTCGACCTCGACTCCATCCACTGGCTCGAAGACTTCCTCAACCGCTACAACGGCACCGTTATCACCATCTCCCACGACCGCCACTTCCTCAACAACATCTGCACCAACATAGCCGACATCGACTACGAAACCATCATCACTTACACCGGCGGCTATGACGAGATGGTCCTCCAGAAGACCAGCATCCGCACCCGCATCGAAAGCCAGAACGAGCAGCGCGAGAAAAAAATCGCTCAGCTTAACGACTTCATCGCCCGCTTCTCCGCCGGCACCCGCTCCTCACAGGTGAACTCGCGCAAAAAAGAAGTAGAGCGCCTCGCCACCAGCGAACTGGCCCGCTCCAACATCGCCCGCCCCTTCATCGCCTTCAAGATGGAGCGCCCCTCCGGCAAAAACGTCCTCGAATTCGAGGGCGTCAACAAGTCCTACACCCAGCCCAACGGCAAAACCGAGCACGTCATCAACAACTTCTCCGCCGCCGTCCAGCGCGGAGAAAAAGTCGTCCTCATCGGCCGCAACGGACAAGGCAAAACCACGCTCCTCAAGGCCCTCCTCGCAAACGGCCCCGGCATAGAAGAGACCGACGTCTCCATCGACTCCGGTTCCGTCAAGTGGGGCCACGAAGTCCAGATCGGCTACTTCGCGCAGGACCACACCGGCTCCATCCCCAAAGGCACCACCGCCGCCGAGTGGCTTCACACCTTCGACCCCAAGGCCACCAAGGAAGACATCCGCGGAATCCTCGGCCAGATGCTCTTCCGCGGCGAAGAAGGCCTGAAAAAAACCGAAGCTCTCTCCGGAGGCGAAGCCGCCCGTCTGCTCTTCTGCAAGATCATGCTGCAGAAGCCCAACGTCCTCGTCTTCGACGAACCCACCAACCACCTCGACCTCGAGAGCATCAACGCCCTCAATCAGGCCATCCAGAAGTACGAAGGCACCGTCTTCCTCGTCACTCACGACGAAGACCTCATCGAAGAAGCCGGCACTCGCATCTGGCACTTCGAAGGCGGCCCCACCGACTTCCACATCACCGACCACAAGGGCCCCTACGAGGAATACCAGCAACAGCTGGCCCTCACCGCGAAATAAAAATCTGCAAAAAATCAGGTGACCCATCCTTTTCGGCCTCATCGAAAAGGGTGGGTTATTCGCGCTTCGCGCGAACCGCACTACTCGCGTAAAGTGGGATACTGAGTACGAAGAGAGAACTTATGCCCACCGTAGAGCCCATAAAAGCCCCCGCCCGCAACGTTCTCGGCCAGCCCCTCGCCACCTGTGGCGGCGAGCCCGGAAATCCAACACCGGCTTCTACCGCGACGGCTGCTGCAATACCGGCCCTGACGACCACGGCGTACACACCATCTGCTGCGTCGTCGACCAGCCCTTCCTCGAAGCCTCCCGCGCTCTCGGCAACGACCTCATTACACCTATGCCGCAATACGGTTTCGAGGGCCTCAAACCCGGCGACCGTTGGTGTGTCTGCGCTGAGCGCTGGCTCGCAGTCCAGCGAGCCGGAGCCGCCTGCCCTATCGTCCTCGAAGCCACCCACGAGGACACCCTCAAAATCGTCCCCTTCGAGCTCCTCATCCAGTACGCCATCATCCCCTCGCAACTCCACTAGGGTGTTCGCCTGGCAGCGTCGTCACCGCAGTTGCGGTTGGTTGCCGTAGTTGGTGCCGTTGCCTTGGCTTTTCTTGCTTGTCATCCCCGAAGAGCCTGCCCTGAGCGAAGTCGAATGGGGGATCTGCTTTTGCTTTTTCCTTCCGTCGTCTCAAAATCGTCTCCGCCAAGTCAAAAATGAGCAAAAAGAGGTCGTTTGTAACAGTCCTTTAACAATTGGCCTTGACACGTTCCTCCCCTAAGCCTGACTGTTGAAGTATTACAACAATTCAACTTATGGCCGTTTGCGAACGTCCGGCGGCCGACACATAGGTCAGTACGTCAGGGCCCGGTCCACACCACATTTTTGTCGGTGATTTTTCAGGAGGCAGTACCAATGAAACTTCAAATCCTTTGTCGACGTGTCTTCACGCTTACCGTCGTCGCGGTCTTCCTCGTCGCAGCCGGCCTAACTGCCGCGGCCCAGACCTCCGGCAACGGCAACATCAACGGAACCATCACCGACCAGAGCGGCGCAGCCGTCCCCAACTCCCCAGTCGTCGTGCTCAATACCGACACCGGTGTCTCCCGCGCCCTCACCACCAACGGAGACGGCTCATTCGCCGCCAACTTCCTTCTTCCCGGCCACTATGAGGTCACCGCCGGAGGCAACGGCTTCGGCAAAGTGAACCGCAAGAATCTCGTCCTCACGGTCGGCCAGGTCCTCACCGTCGACATCACCGTCCCGCCTGCCTCCGTCTCGACCGAAGTTATCGTCACCAGCGAGTCGCCGCTCGTCGACACCGACAAGACTGAGGTCGCCCAGACCATCGACCAGTCCCTCATCTCCAATCTCCCCGTAGCCTCCCGTAACTGGAGCGCCTTCGTCCTCAACACCCCCAACGTCACTCCCGACGGCGGCTCAGGCCTCGTCAGCTTCCACGGCATCAGCGGCCTCTACAACCAGAACTACGTCGACGGCTCCAACAACAACCAGATGCTCTTCTCCGAAGCCCGTGGCCGCGCCTCCGGTGCCCCCTACGTCTACTCCATCGACTCCATCAAGGAGTTCCAGGCCCAGGCCTCCAACTACTCCGTCGAGTTCGGTCAGGCCGCCGGCGGACAGGTCAACGCCATCACCAAATCGGGCACCAACGCCTTCCACGGCGACGCCTTCTACTACCTCCGCTATCCCGACCTCAACGCCCTCGACCCCTACAACAAGTATCAGGCCCTCCACAACAACGGAAACCCATTCCTTCTCACTCAGCCCGTCCACCAGCAGCAGCAGTTCGGCGGCTCCGTCGGCGGCCCCATCATCAAGGACCGTCTCTTCTTCTTCTTCACCTACGATGGCTTCCGCAAGGTTGGCCGCGTCCTCTACGCCAACACCAACATCATCTCGCTGACTCCCTCGGGCCCCACCACCAGCACGACCACCGTTACCCCGACGCAGTGCCCAACCACCATCACAGCTACGCAATGTACCGCTGGCATTCAGTTTCTCCTGAACGTCGGTAACGTCGCCGTTGGGGCTGCGCCTCCTGCCCGCTTCCAGAAACAGAATCTCTTCTTCCCACGCCTCGACTGGCACATCAACAGCCGCAACGACGCCTTCGTCGACTACAACTTCGCTGACTACGACTCGACCTACGGCTACAGCCCGGCCAACACCTTCACCAACAGCTCGCCCTCGACCAACGGTCCCACCAGCTACCACGAGCGCTTCCTGGTCGCCGGCCTCACCACTCAGATCGGCAAGTCCTCCGTCAATCAGGTCCACTTCCAGTACGGTCAGGACCTCGAGACTGCTGGTGCCAACGCTGCCGGTCCCAGCGTCGCCAGCGGCGTCGTCACCTTCGGCATGCCCAACGCTCTGCCCCGCGTCGCCGAACCCAACGAGCACCGCATCCAGTTCACCGATGTCTTCACCACCGTCAAGGGCCGTCACTCCATCAAGTTCGGCGGCGACGCCAATCTCGTCCACGAAGTCATGATTAACCTCTTCCAGGGCGGCGGTGTCTACAGCTATGGTGACGCCACTACTACGCTCAACTTCCAGGATTGGATCCAGGACGCGTTCGCCGGACAACCGGGCGACACCGACCCCTACGCCGGATACCACTACAACACCTTCGTCCAGACCATCGACAAGGTCAACACCACTCCAACCACCGAAGGCGAGGACAACTTCTGGATGAAGATGTTCGACGGCTTCGCCGAAGACGCCTGGAAGCTCAAGCCGAACTTCCTCCTCACCGCCGGCATCCGTTATGACGTCCAGCTCACCCCGGCTCCCGGCCTCATCAACAACAACTTCCCGCCCATCTCCACTGAGTACAGCCAGACCATCAAGAACGTTCTCGACCGCGTCCAGCCCCGTGTAGGCTTCAGCTGGTCGCCCTACCCCGGTACCGTCGTCCGTGGAGGCTACGGCCTGTTCTCCGCACTCAACCAGGGTTCGACCTACTACGCCATGCGCGTGGAAAACGGCGTCGTTCAGGTCAACTACAACTACACCGGTTGCGAGTCCTCCGTTGGCAGTGTCTCCAAAGCCCGCTGCCCGACCGTTCCCAGCAGCGCCAACAACCTCAAGTATCCCTTCGTTCCATTCCCCGTCACCGGGCCGCCGCTCTCGGCAGCCCTATTTCCCACCGGTGGCACCGCGCCCGCCGTCAATGGTCCCGCGATCCTCGGCTCGCAGAGCTTCCACGGTCTCGATCCCAACTTCGTTCCGCCTCTTGCGCACGAGTTCAATCTCGGCGTCGAACAGTCCCTGCCGGGCAAGATGTCCCTCTCGGTCGGCTATGTAGGCTACCCGCGCTCTCCGTCTGCCCGTCTTTCTTGACGCCAACCTCGTCGGCCAGACTCCGCACGGCATTGCCACCTACAACATCCAGGACGCCTCCAACAACGTCACCAGCCAGATCACCGTGCCGGTCTACCTGCAGTCCGATCGCCGCAACTCGGCTATCACTTCCATCAACACCGGCTTCAGCGTAGCCAACACCTGGTACAACTCCATGGCCGTGACCGTCCGTCGGCCCTTCGCCAACGGTCTTGAAGTCCTCGCCAACTACACATGGGCACGAGCCACGGATACCGGCCAGGTGGCAGGTACCTTCGGCACCTTCTACGGCGGCGACGTCCCGCTCGATCCCAACAACACCCGTCGCGAAAACGGTCCGTCCGACACCGACGTCCGCAATCGCTTCGCACTCAGCTTCGTCTATCAGCCAAACATCTTCGAGAGCAACAAGTTCGTCAAATATGCCTTCGACGACTTCCTCTTCTCCGGCGGCTTCATCGCCTCCGGTGGCGAGCCAATCTCCCTCGCCATGAGCGGAACCGTCTATTCCGGCACCGGAACCAGCTACGGAGCCGACGGCAACATCTAGGGAGGCGCGATGAGTTCCAGCACAGGCGCACCCACTACCGGCCGTCCCCCGCAGATCGGCCGCAACAGCATTCCCATGCCCGGCTATAACGACTTCGACTTCCGCATAGCCCGCAACATCCCCATCCACGAGAGCATCTACATGCAGATCTCCGCAGATGCCTTCAACCTTCTCAACCACCAGATCATCACCGGAGTCAACGGAACCTACTCGCAATACCTCGCGAGCGGCACCACCTCGGGATCAGGGTCGACCCAACTGAAGTGCAACGCCACCACCCCTGCACCCGGCGCCACCTTCCAGGGCTGCATCTCTCCCTACAGCGGTACCGGCCTCGCCGCTTTCGGAGTAACCTCAGGCACCAACAACAGCCTCTACGGCGCACGCCAGATGCAGTTCGCCGCAAAGCTCTTCTTCTAACCCGCCTCTAACCAAACCAGAAGCGGCTCCGGAACACTCCGGAGCCGCTTCTGCTTGTTCTTGCTTCTGTAATTGTCAGCAAGGCGAAGATTTTCCACAGAAATATTTCAAAAAGGTGGCAAATTTCAACGCGCAAAAAACAACCACCCGAAAACCACAAACCCACCACAAAAACACCACAAACTCACCACAAAAAACCATCCAGAAAATACCTCTTCTCCCACAACCCCCCTCAAAAACAACCAAAAAAATCCCAAAAAAGGCCCATTACATCTTGTGGACGGCGGCTTGGCATTTAAGTTCGATCGTGGGGCGGTCTACTGATTTGAATCGATTCTTGTCGATCTTGAGCGACCTGATCTTTGAGTCCAGGGTGGAACCTGGAATACCCAGCTTGATTGCCGCGCCCAAGGGTCCAGAGACCCGTCCTCCGCTTTCGCGCAGGGCAGTTTCTATGATCTCTTTCTCCTCGGCGGCAAGCTTGTGAACTAGCTGGAGTTGGCTCTTTGGCTCCATTGCACGAGGCTGATGCGAAAGCCAACTCTCATCGACGGAAAAGTTTTCCGTGCTGCACACGATGACCGATCGCTCGATGACGTTTTGCAACTCGCGAATATTGCCTGGCCAGGGGTACGACTGCAGCAATTCCAGACTCTTTTTGTTCATGCGCTTTCCTGCTTTCCTCGCGTAACGGTCAATGAAGTACTCAACCAGCACCGGTATGTCTTCCCGTCGTTCGCGCAGCGGAAGCATATCGATCGGAAAAACGTTGAGCCGGTAAAAGAGGTCGCTCCGAAACATTCCTGAAGCGATGGCAGCCTCCAAATCACGATTCGTGGCAGCAATCACCCGGACATTGGTGCGAATAATTCCAGTTCCACCGACACGCTCAAACTCGCGCTCCTGCAGAACACGTAAGAGAGCGATCTGGGTCTCGGCAGGAAGTTCCCCGATTTCATCGAGGAAGATCGTGCCTCCTTCGGCTAACTCAAAGCGCCCTAAGCGCCGCTGAGTTGCTCCCGTAAAGGCGCCCTTCTCATGGCCGAACAATTCCGACGCAATCAAGTCCCGTGGGATGGCGGCGCAGTTGACGCTGACGAAGGCCTTCGAAGAACGTTGCGAACGTTTGTGGACTGCACGCGCGATCAGCTCTTTGCCCGTAACCGGGGAACGGTCTGCAAACCAGCGCCGAGAAGGCCGGTCGGCGAAAACACGCCCGGAAAGGCAAGAAAAAGCGAAATATTGATCGCCGCAGTGAAAACGTAGCCGCTCGCCAGGACCAGGAGCGCACGCGAGCGGACAATTTTGAATTGAGAGATCAGAAGAAACCACGTAATGAGATCAGCTACGATCATGAACGAAGTTATGAGCGGCACCCACGCATTGCTCTCCGGTAACTGCATTCTTCCGAATGGGCCGACGACAACCCCGATGCCTAGCAGAATAAGGACGACCACAAGCGCTATTCGACGTTCCATCCGACCAGCGGGTAGATTCGCCAGCACCACGCCACTCTGGCCATTCGCCTCGTTCAATGCAGTCTCCGAAACTCTTCTGTATATGTTCGCGCCTCAACGCCGTGCTCGCAATCGAGTCGTACCCTCGTCAATTGCTTTGATGACAGACCCGACGAACGAACCAGAGACGAACGGCTCCCGGGGTGACGGGTGCAGTTTGTCCCCTGTTTTATAAATTCCGCTCCTATCATGTGGCTTTTTGCCTTAGCCATCGTTAGCAAGATTTCGCCCGCCGGTCATGTTGATCAGGAGTGCGCCGTTTTCGTCTTCGGCCAAACCTATGATTTCGGGCACCGGGTTTGGCACGGGATAGAGCTTTGGAGGACCCCGCTTCCATCGCCAAAGCCCCGCAGCCGATCCGGTCCACAGATTGCCCCTGGTGTCCTCATACAAGGTGTACACCTCTTTGCCGAGACTTCCATCCTCCCCGTAGCAACGAGTGTTACCAGCCTGAATCGTGCACAGTTTTCCAGGGATCTTGGAGACGTTCACACGTCCCGTTCCGACCCATATCGTTCCTTCACGGTCCTCAAGAAGCGCCGCGACCGGCTGGCCGCCAGGATCTTTGAGTACGAGGATCGGCCGCCCTTCGTGACGAGTGAGCGTCAGAGGCTTTGCTGCCCACCCGGGATCGAGTTCAACCGCGAGCGAGTACTCATGCTCCAGCCTCCGAAGACTTAGCGGCGACGGGTGTTGCGCGGTAAGTGCAATCGCAAGGACTCGTGCCGTGTGCCGTCCTGCCAGCCGCGATAGAGTGTGAAATCCGGGCCTTCCCGGAGAGGCTCCAGCACGTACCCGGAAGGCTCTGTCATGGAGGACATCCTTGTCGCCGCGGCTGCAAACTCGAAAGATTCCATACTGACAAACGGCTAAAAGGACGTCAAGACCAAGGCGACCGGCGCCTATGCCGCCCGTCCGCAGAGGCTGAGGCACGAAGAGCTACATCAAAGCGAAACTACGACTGCTTTATGGTTCCATTCGCGGGGCGATCACGACCCAGGAAATCTGATTCTCATACCCGGGAAAATGCAGTCTCATACATGAAGGAGGAAGTGCTTGCAGGCAACTCAGAGAAGTGTTGAAAGGTTTTTATGTTCCCGACTCCGTCTTGAACGACATCATCTCCAGCCTTCGCAGCATGAAAGGAGATGCGGTCGCGGAGATGAAACGTATGCAATCTTCTGTACGAAATGCAAAATTCATAGAGCAAGGGAAAGTGCTGAAAATCGTACTCTCGAACTGCTCAACGGACGGGATAACCCTTTGGCCTGTCTACAAAAAGCCGTTCGACATGACCTTCAATAGAGAAAAAATGAGGAATGGTGCGCCCGAGAAGATTCGAACTTCTGACCTACAGCTTCGGAGGCTGCCGCTCTATCCAGCTGAGCTACGGGCGCGTACCTTAAGCCTAGCATGATCCCACCCGGTTGACAGCGCAGCCTCTTCGCCTTCAGCATCAAACACAGCTCAAAGCACCTGCATCTCAATCACATAACGCAGCAAGCACAGAGAAAGAGAGATCAACCATGTTCCTCCGCTCCCTGGCCACCGCAGCATGTTGTACCGTTCTAGCCGCAACATCTTACGCGCAGATGTCCATGCCCATGGACAACTCCAAAACCCTCCCCAGTCCCGCTGCTGAAACCAGCGTCACCCTCAACGGCAAATCCGTCGTTATCCACTACAACTCTCCCCGCCTCAAAGGCCGCACCATAGGCTCCGACATCGTCCCCTACGGCGAAGTCTGGCGCACCGGAGCCAACCCTGCAACTACTCTCGTCACCCCCACCAACCTCAAAATTGGCACATTAGACGTCCCCGCCGGAACCTACACCATCTTCACGCTCCCCAACAAAGACCAGTGGCTCTTCATCGTCAGCAAAAAGACCGGCGAGTGGGGCATCCCTTACCCCGAAGGCAACGACCTCGGCCGCACACCGATGACCAGCAAGCCCGTCGCATCCTCGCAGGAAAACATGTCTATCAGCTTCGAAAACACCCACGGAGCCACCACCGAACTCCACGTCAAATGGGGCACCACCGACCAATACGTAACCGTCAAAGCCCAGTAGATCCGCTAGCCTCGCGCGCTTCCTTCTCCGCGCGTAGTTTCTCCATCACGGAAGCAACCAACTCCTTCGCTCCCGTGATGTTCGCCACCACAGCCTGCAGATCGAGCGCCGGAACCTTAGGGTTTCGCGCGCTCGTGCAGTACACTCCATGCTGCCCCACCAGCACCAGCGCATCCGTCAGCACATCCAGCGTCACCGCCAGCCGCCCGCGCGCCTCCCCCATCATGAACTCATGCTTCTCAAGTTCATCCTGCCGATCATAAAAAACAGACACGCTACCACTCCTTCGCAGCCGTATCGATGGTAACGCCGTTCGGAGCAGCCGGAGCCTTCCACCGCAACACAGGCTTCCTGGCCGCCGTCGTCTCATCCAGCCGCTGCACCCGCGTCGTATGCGGAGCCGTCTGCACCAGCTCAGGATTCTCCTCCGCCTCCCGCGCAATCTGCTTCAGCGCATCGATCAGCAGATCCAGCTCCTCACGGCTCTCACTCTCCGTTGGCTCAATCATCATCGCGCCCTGAACCACTAGCGGGAACGAAACCGTATACGCATGGAAGCCATAATCAATAAGCCGCTTACCCATATCGCCCGTCTTCACGCCATTCTTCGCCTGCCGCTTGTCCGAGAACACAACCTCATGCAGAGACTGCGTCTTGTACGGCAGCTCAAACGTGTCCTCAAGCTTCGCCCGGATATAGTTCGCATTCAGCACGGCATCCTCGGTCGTCTGCCGCAGCCCATCCGGTCCATTCGCCAGAATGTAAGCCAGCGCCCGCACAAACATCCCGAAGTTCCCATAGAACATGCGCACGCGCCCCACACTCTGCGCACGGTTGTAATCGAACGTTAGCTTTCCGCCGCGTTCAACCAGCACCGGAGTAGGCAGAAACGGCTCCAGAATCTTCTTGCAAGCCACAGGCCCCGATCCCGGACCACCCCCACCATGCGGAGTAGAAAACGTCTTATGCAGATTCAAATGCATCACATCCACACCGAAATCCCCAGGCCGAGTCTTGCCCACCAGAGCATTCATATTCGCGCCATCCATATACAGCAGCGCGCCCTTCGCATGCAGAATGTCGGCAATCTTATGAATCTCGCTCTCAAACACCCCAATCGTCGAAGGATTCGTAAGCATCAGCGCCGCGGTATCCCCATCCACCAGCTTCTCCAGCTCCGCGAGATCAACCATCCCCTCAGAATTCGACTTCAGGTTCTGCACCGCATATCCCACCACCGCAGCCGTAGCAGGATTCGTCCCATGCGCCGAATCCGGAATCAAAATCTTCTTCCGCGCATTCCCCAGACTCTCGTGATACGCCCGAGCCAGCAAAATCCCCGTAAACTCGCCATGCGCGCCAGCCGCCGGCTGCAGCGTAATCGCATCCATCCCGCAGATATCGATCAGGCAATCGCTCAGCACCTTCATAATCTCAAGCACACCCTGCGACAACGACTCCGGCTGATAAGGATGCGCCTCTGCAATCCCCTCCAGCCGCGCCACCAGCTCATTCACGCGCCCGTTGTACTTCATCGTGCAGCTACCCAGCGGAAACATCCCCAGATCGATGGCATAGTTCCACGTAGAAAGCCGCGTGAAGTGCCGCACAATCTCAATCTCGCTCAGCTCCGGCATCACACCCAGATCCGTGCGCACCGCATCGCCCAGCAGGGAAGCGGCATCCACCGCCGGAACATCCAGCTCACTCAGCCGATAAGCCTTCTTCCCAGGCGATGACTTCTCGAAGATCAAATCTTCGTTCTGATTTACATGCGTCGTAGCCTTCTTCGGCGTCCCTACAAATTTTTCGTTTGCCATATTCCTCATCTCAAAAGGAGGTCGTCATCCTGACCCTGAGCTTGTCGAAGGGAAGGACCCCTGTATTTCGTCTTTGCTTTTGTTTCTGCTTCTAGGTACCCCAAGGCTTTAGCCTTGGGTTTCTTTTCCTCATCTACTGAACCGGGGCTTTAGCCCCTGGGGTATGCTCTCTCTTCGAGAGCCACTGCACTAAAACTCCTGCGTATCACTAATATCGCCAGTCTCCGCATAACTCCCAGCCTCCGGAGCATCCAAATCTTCTTCCCGCAATGACAACCCAAACACGGTCCCATTCTCAAACTCAATCGTCAGCGCATCGCCCTCTTCCAGCGAAGCCTGCACAACCTTCTCGCCAATCTGCGCACACAGCGCATTTCGATACTCCGGCTCACCAAACGCCACCGAAAAATCAGCTAACAAAACATGCGGCCAGGCATAGAGTGTGAACAACGGAGAATCGAACCGCAGCTGCAAAAAATCCTCAACGAACTCAACCGCCTTCAACTCCTCGCCGATGACCGCCGACACATCCATCGCTAAGCCTTACCTGCAATCGCCGCGGCAGCCGCATCGATCTGCGCCTTCGTATTCAATTCCGTCGCGCACCACAAACTCGCACCTGCACCAAGCTCCGGATACCACTTCGCCAACGGCAATCCGCCAATAATCTTCTTCTCAAGCAGCGAAGCATTCACCTGCTCGGCGTCCTTGCCCAGATCCAGAACAAACTCATTGAACCGAGGAGCCCCACCAAACAGAACCTTGCCGCTCTTCCCCAGCGCCTGAGCCGCATAATGAGCCTTCGCCAAATTCTGCTCACCAAGCTCCTTCAATCCCTTGCCATACACCGTCAGAAACACTGTCACCATCAGAGCAACCAGCGACTGATTCGTACAAATATTCGAAGTAGCCTTCTCGCGCCGAATATGCTGCTCGCGCGTAGACAGCGTTAAAACAAATCCACGCTTGCCGCTCATATCCTTCGTCTCGCCCGCAAGCCGTCCCGGCATCTGCCGCAGAAACTTCTCCTTGCTCGCGATCACGCCGCAATAAGGGCCGCCATAACCAACCGGCACGCCAAACGCCTGCGCCTCCATCGCCACAATATCGGCCTCTTTCGGAGGCTTCACAATTCCCAGCGACACCGCCTCCGCAATCGCCACAATCAGCAGCGCGCCTTTCTTATGCGCAATCTCCGCAATCGCCGCAACATCCTCAATCGTCCCAAAGAAATTCGGAGACTGAATCAGCACACAAGCCGTATCGTCCGTAATCGCCGCATCCAGCTTGGCCAAATCCACCCGACCATTCACCGCATACTCCGCCAGCGTCACCGGAATCTCCTGATGCAGTGCATACGTCGCCAGCACCTCGCGATACTCCGGATGCACCGTCTTCGCCACCACGGCGCCATTGCGGCCTGTCACCCGCACCGCCATCATCACGGCCTCAGCCACGCCGGTCGACCCGTCATACATCGACGCGTTCGCGATCTCCATCCCCGTCAGCTCGCAGATCATCGTCTGGAACTCAAACAGCGCCTGCAGCGTTCCCTGCGCAATCTCCGGCTGATAGGGCGTATAGCTCGTCAAAAACTCCCCGCGCGAAACCACCGTATCGATCAACACCGGCCGATAGTGCCGGTAAGCCCCTGCGCCAAGAAAGCTCGCATAGCCCGTAGCATTCTTCTCGGCAAAAGCCTTGAAGTGCTCGATCACCTCTTGCTCGCCATGCTGCCGCGGAACATCCAAATCGCGCGTCAGCCGGTACTCAGCAGGAATGGTAGAAAACAAATCATCAATCGACGCCACGCCAATCTCGGCGAGCATCTCCTTGCGGTCCGCGGGGGACTTCGGCAAATAACGCATCTTTTAGTGTCCGGTCTCTTCGCTGATAAATTTTTCGTAATCCGCCGCGCTCAGCAGTCCATTCAACTGCCCCGCGTCAGAGAGCTCAACCTTCAGCATCCAGGTCGTATTCGCATCCGAATTGATCTTCTCCGGAGCATCCTTCAACTCCTCGTTGATCGCCGTAACTGTGCCCGAAACAGGCGCAAACAAATCCGACACCGCCTTCACCGACTCAACCGATCCAAAGCTCTTGCCCGACTCGATCGAATCGCCCACCTTCGGCAGGTCAACAAACACAATGTCGCCGAGCGAATTCTGCGCATAATCCGTTATGCCGATCGTGCCCTTCGTGCCGTCGACGCTAATCCACTCGTGTTCCTTCGTGTACTTGTAATTTGCAGGATAAGACATGTCTTAGGGATTCTCCCTTTCCATTGTAATTGCGTTAACGCTGAAAATCGGTACGCCTCAAAAAGTGAGCTTAGCGAGGCCCAAACGCCAGGTAGGGTTCAAGCGCGGTAAACACCACGATCTCCAGCATGCCGCGCGTAGCCAACGGAAGGCTCGCAACCGCAGCCCGCGCCTCATCCTCATTTGCAGCCTCAATCAGCATCGCCGCCCCGGGCATATCTTGGCGCCGCCATATCGACCGGACGATGCCGGCCGCGTACAGCTCCCGAACGCGCTCGCCTTCGGCCGCCAGCAGCTCCGGCGTCCACGCCTCCGCAGGAAACTCATCCGTCCTGCGCCTGCTCACAGAAAGAAATTGCACACTTGCTCCTTACTTCTTCGCGCGCTTGTAAAACGGAGTAGGAACCACCTTCGCCTTCACCATCTGTCCGCGAATCTCGACATTCACTTCGGTATCCAGGGGCGTAAGCTCTACCGGCACATAAGCCAGCGCAATATTCTTCTTCAAAAAAGGTGATGGCGACCCGCTGGTAATCTCGCCAACCCGCTTCCCGTCAATCGAAAACAGCGGATAACCATCCCGCCCAATCCCGCGCTCAATCATCTCCAGGCCCACCAGCTTGCGTTTTGGTCCGCCCTCTTCCTGAATCTTCACCAGCGCATCGCGCCCCACAAAATCGCCCTTGTCGAGCTTCGCATATCGCCCCAGCCCCGCCTCAAACACATTGATCGTGTCCGAAATCTCATGCCCATACAGCGCCATCGCCGCTTCAAGTCGCAACGTATTCCGTGCTCCCAGCCCGCAAGCCAGAATCCCGAACTCCGCGCCGGCATCCAGCACCTCCTGCCACACGCGCGCACTCGTCGGCTCGTCGGAGGGAATGTAAATCTCAAACCCATCCTCGCCCGTATACCCCGTCCGCGCGATCATCACATTGTGCAGCCCGCACACCTGCCCCCACGTAAACCAGTAATTCTTGATTCCGCTCAAATCCACCGGAGTCAGCTTCTGCAGCGTCTCCGCGGCCCGCGGCCCCTGGATCGCAATCTGCGTGTAGTAGTCGCTGAAGTCGTTCACATGCACACCCGGCATTCCGCCGATCGTCTGCCGAACCCACTGCACATCCTTCTCACGCGTCCCCGCATTAATCACGATCAGATAATCATTGTCCGAAAGTTTATGCACCACGACATCATCAACAAAAGTCCCATTCGGATACAGCATCGCCGAATAATGCGCCTGCCCCACCTGCAGCTTCGAAGCATCGTTCATACAAAGTTTCTGCACCGCCGCCAGCGAGCCCGGCCCGCGCAGCTGAATATCGCCCATATGCGACACATCGAAAACGCCCACAGCCGTCCGCACCGCCATATGCTCCGCGATCAGCCCGCAGCAATCCACAGGCATATCCCAGCCGCCAAAGTCCACCATCTTCGCCTTAGCCGCCCGATGCACCGCATTCAGTGCCGTCTTCCGTAGTTCCGTCGTAGTCTCTGCCATGGCAATATTCCTGTCTTTTCGCGAGTGCCGCCTCTAAAACGATAGCACCCATAGACGCAACTCAACCACTCGCGCCCAATCCGCTTTCATGAGATTCAATGCCACGAATGACTACACCGTCACGGTCTCCCGATACTCTCCAAACACGCCACGCAACACATTCGCGATCTCCCCCACCGTCGCATAGCTCTCCACCGCCTGCAGAATCCGCGGCATCAAATTCTCCCCACTTCGAGCCGCATCCTCCACCCCACGCAACGCAGCCGCGTGAACCCCTGCATCCCGCCGAGCCCGCAAAGCCCGCACCCGCTCCACTTGCCGCCCCTCCAGAGCCTCATCGATCCGCTGAATCGGCACCGCCGCATCCGCCCCCGTAAACTCATTCACCCCAACCACAATCGCTTCCTTCGCATCCACCGCTCGCTGATACTCATAAGCCGCATTCTGAATCTCACGCTGCACATACCCCCGCTCAATCGCCGCCAGCATCCCGTACTTCCCATCCTTATCAAACCCGGCAATCGTCGCGAGATACTCCTCCGCCCGCCGCTCAATCTCATTCGTCAGCGACTCCACATAAAACGACCCCGCCAGCGGATCGACCGTCTGCGCCACCCCGCTCTCATGCGCCAGAATCTGCTGCGTCCGCAAAGCAATCCGCGCCGCATTCTCTGTCGGCAACGCAAGAGCCTCATCAAACCCGTTCGTGTGCAGACTCTGCGTCCCGCCCAGCACCGCCGCCAGCGCCTGCAGCGTCGTCCGCACAATATTGTTCTCCGGCTGCTGCGCCGTCAGCGTCGACCCCGCCGTCTGCGTATGAAACCGCAGCATCCAGCTCCGTTCCTTCTTCGCGCCGAAGTGCTCCCGCATAATCCGCGCCCACATCCGCCGAGCCGCACGAAACTTCGCCACCTCCTCCAACAAATTGTTATGCGAGTTGAAGAAAAAACTCAGCCGCGGCGCAAACGCATCCACATCCAAACCAGCATCAATCGCCGCCTGCACATAGGTCATGCCATCCGCCAGCGTAAACGCCACCTCCTGTACCGCAGTACATCCCGCCTCGCGCATGTGGTAACCCGAGATCGAAATCGTATTCCACTCCGGAACCTCGCTCGCCGCCCACGCAAAAATATCCGTCACCAGCCGCATCGCATGCGTCACCGGATAGATGTAGGTCCCCCGCGCAATGTACTCCTTCAAAATGTCATTCTGAATCGTCCCGCTCAGCTTCTTCACATCCGCGCCCTGCCGCTTCGCCACCGCAACATACAGCGCCAGCAGAATCGAAGCCGTCGCATTGATCGTCATCGACGTCGAAATCGTATCCAGTCGAATCCCCTCAAATAGCCGCTCCATATCCTCGATCGAATCGATCGCCACCCCAACCTTCCCCACCTCACCCAGCGCCAGCGGAGAATCCGAGTCATATCCAATCTGCGTCGGCAGATCGAACGCCACGCTCAACCCCCCTTTGTTCTTTGTTCCAGCCCCGTGAGCGAGCAGATACTTATACCGCCTGTTCGACTCCTCCGCATCCCCCATCCCCGCATACTGCCGCATCGTCCACAGCCGCCCGCGATACATCGTCGGCTGAATCCCCCGCGTAAACGGAAACTCCCCCGGCTCGCCCACCTCAGCCGCAGCGTTGAAGCCATCAAGATCCTCTGCTCGGTAAACAACCTCGACCGGAATCCCGGAACTGGTCTTTTTCGTCTCAGACATGCCGCTCAAGTGTACCCGCAGGCGCTGCCCGTTAGCTCTGCCGGCTTCGGCGATTCGCCTTCACAAAGCTGGTCAGACAAAAATACCCAAACACCGCCGCCATGCACGCACCAGCCAAAAATCTTACATGGTCCTCATGATTCGTAGCCGTCGCATGAATCGCCGCCCGCAACCTCCACGCCGCCCCACCCGCGGCCATCGCGAACAACCCAAAAAAGACCCCGGTTACCTCCAGCCAAAGCACCGTGGACAGCTTCACCAGCGGCTTGCCCACCGCCGTGCCAAACCGTCTGCTGCCTTCCTTCAATCCCTGCCCCGTCTGCATGCACCTGCGCTACCGACCGCGTCACCCTGTCGCCCAACCCGACGACCGGCCCGGCCTCATTCGCCACAGACGGCCGCGAACCCGCACTTCGCCTTCGCCGAAGGATTCGGAGCGGTCGCCGCATCCATCGCGGCCTTTGCTGTCTTTGCTGCCAGCCGCGTCCCAATCCCCAGTGCTCGTCCAAAGCGAACCGAATCCATAGGCAAAGTGTACCGTTCCAATCGCACCCATGAAAACCTCCGGCAAAATTGGCAAACGCCAGAGAAGCTTGCCGCATCCAACCCCGCAGGAAGCATCGAACCGCAAGGCCATCCCTGCCGTGAAAAGAGGAGCACCACCATGAAAAACGTTCTTTGTATGGTCTGTGGATTCTGCGCTGCGGCGCTCGGCTTTGTGGTCTGGAACTCCCGTCGGACCCTCCCCGTCGAGCTCCTCGCCCATCGCCTCGAAAGAGCCTGGGCCGACCACCACACCATAGTGGAAACGGTCTAACCCCCCTCGTTTGATAAACAAGCGAAATTCGTTGCAGCTCCGAACCCTCAAGCGTATTCTCTTAAGAGTTACTAGGTACGCATCCGTACCCGCAATGCCGTTCCCGCCGGTCTCACGGGCCGGGAATACCCGATGCGTGGTGAGATTTCGAACCATAGGGCAACCCGGAGGTGGCATTGAATCAGAAGGTAAAAAACCTTATTCAGAAACTTGGCGAAGCGATTCACGAGTCTGTCTCGGAGTCCGAGGACATCGCAGGCGTTGTCAAAAACATCCGCGAACAGGGTTTTGATGTCCTGCTCATGCTCGAGGCAACCATCGGCCTGAACGAGGTCGAGGCAGAAGCCCCGGAATCAGCAGAGCCAACCGAGCCCGCCGACGAAGACGCCAACGGACCCTTCACCCGCAACGACCTCACCTTCCTGAAGTCGCTACGCATCAGTCTCACCGAAGAGACCGCGCCCGACGCGCCCGAGTCCTAGCGGAACTCAACCATCCAAAAAGCAGGCCCCGTGCACCACTCTGCCGGGCCTGTCCTCCTTTGTGCCGCCCCGACTCCCAAAAGTTCATCCCTGCGTGGTAGACTCGCGTTTCTCCATTCCATCGGAGAATCGTTGTGCATCTGAGTCATGTGGTTAGTTCTTCCGCCAAACGCAGTGCCGGAGTTTGTGACCTATGAGAGATACGCTTGGCGTCTTGCTTGCCGGTGGTGCCGGCGAACGGCTCTTCCCCCTCACCCGCGATCGCGCCAAGCCGGCCGTACCCTTCGCCGGCCAGTACCGCATCATCGACATCACTCTCTCCAACTGCATCAACTCCGACCTCCGCCACGTCTACATCCTCACCCAGTACAAGGCGCTCTCCCTCAACCGCCACATCCGCGAGGGCTGGGGCCCCGTCGTCGCCAACGAACTCGGCGAGTTTATTGAAATCCTCCCGCCCATGCAGCGCGTCTCCAAGTCCTGGTACCAGGGCACCGCCGACGCCGTCTACCAGAACATCTACTCCATCGGCGCCGAGGAGCCCAAGTACGTCCTCATCCTCTCCGGCGACCACATCTACAAGATGAACTACGCCCTCATGATGGAGCAGCCACGTCGACTCCGGCGCCGACGTCACCATCGCCACCCTGCCCATCTCCCCCGACCGAGGTCTCCGCCTTCGGTGTCGTCGAAGTCGGCCGCACCGGCGAGGTCATCGGCTTTGAAGAAAAACCCAAAGAGACCAAACTCCGCTCGCCCTTCAACCCCGACATGGTCGACGTCTCCATGGGCATCTACCTCTTCAACACCGACATCCTCCTGCCCGAGCTCATCAAGGACGCCGAAGACCCCGACTCCAAGCACGACTTCGGCCACGACATCCTGCCCAAGCTCCTCGGCCGATTCAAGATGAACGCCTACAACTTCGTCGACGAGAACAAGCAGAAAGCCCTCTACTGGCGCGATGTCGGCACCCTCGAGGCCTACTACGAGGCCAATATGGACGTCGCCGGCGTCACCCCCACCTTCAACCTCTACGACAAGTCCTGGCCCATGCGCACCCGCCCCTACCAGTACCCGCCCGCCAAGTTCGTCTTCGGCGAGCCGGGCCGCACCGGCATGGCCATCAACTCCATCGTCTGCCGCCGGCTCCATCGTCTCCGGCTCCGTCGTCCGCAACTCCGTCCTCTCCCAGGACGTCCGCGTCAACTCCTACGCCGACGTCGACTCCTCCGTCATCTTCTCCCACGTCAACATCGGCCGCCACTGCCGCATCCGCCACGCCATCATCGACCGCGACGTCCACATCCCCGACGGCACCGTCATCGGCTACGACCCCAACGAAGACAAGAAAAACTACTTCGTCTCCTCCAGCGGCCTCACCGTCGTCACCCGCGACTACTCCGTCTACGAAAACCCAGTCTCCCCCGAGTTCCTCCAGCAAGGCAACAACTGGTAAAGCAGGGAATAGGGACTAGGGCCTAGGGACGAGGGCTTGGGAACCAGAAGAAATGGAGACAAAAAAGCAGAAGGCCGCCTACACAGGGCGGCCGTTCCATTTCAAATCAAGCCTCAATCAAAAACCAGTTGCAATTACAGGACAAAGATCGGAGCCTCTCCTAGTCCCTAGTCCTAGTCCCTAGTCCCTATTTCTTCCTGTCTTGTCCTAGTCCCTAGTCCCTAGTCCCTAGTCCCTAGTCCCTACTTCTTCCCGAACCGGTAAACCACCCCACCCGAAACCGCAACAAACTCCCGCCATTCCGATCCAAAATGTTCCAGCATCAGATCCGGCGAAAGCCGCACCGCCCAGTTCTTCTTAACATTGAAGTCGACACTTCCACCCAGCGCCATGATCGGCTTGGTCCGGTTCGAATAAAGACCAGTTATCTGCGACCATTCCGGTTGGCCCGGCTGGCCTAACGGAAGTGTGGCGTCGAAGGTCCCATGCGACACGCCGAAGTAGGCGTGATAATTCAAGGCAGCGTACTGGTTCTTCGGTCCGCGATACTGCGCTCCCGCCAGACCCATGTTCATGTAAACCAGTGGACGGCTGACGTTGTAGGGAAGCCCTTCTGCCTGGCCGAACACCGGCGTAGTTCCCGCTTCGCCGCGATATTCCACGCCCGGCCCAAGATTGTGCAGGAATTTATTGTCGCTGTTGAGCCAGTAGGTAAAAAGAAATTCGCCTCCACCCATGTTCATTCGCTTCGGCAGATGCTCTCCCGCCATGAAGTTCATGAAATTGATCGAGCCGTAAAACTCATACTTGTTGTCGTAGGTCACCGGCGCCGCCAGCGCGATCTTCGACTTCTCAATTTGGATCGTTGGCTTCTGCTGCGTCCCCGACGCCACCGTTCCCGGCGCCTGCGCCTCAGCCGCACCCGCCATCAGAAAACCTGCCGCCAGAATTCCAACTGCCGCGCTCATCTTCCGCGCTCTACCCGTCCTCACTTCACCACGCATCTTCAATCGCAACATCCCTCTCCACAACGCCTACAGCATCTGCGGCAGCATTTCCTTCACTTACCAAGATATAACGTTCAGAGCCCATCTGCCGCGCCCTCCACCACGTATCTACGAACAGGTCGCTCCTGTGCGACAATAGTTGTGCCGGTTTCGCTGCGGTCTGCGCATCGGCTGTAGGGAGAACACACATGGATATCTTTCAACCCTGGCACCTGCTGCTCATCGCGCTAATCGTCGTAATCTTTTTTGGCGGCAAGAAGCTTCCTGAACTCGGCAAAGGACTCGGCGAAGGCTACAGAGGCTTCAGGGACGGCCTCAAGGGCATCTCCGAAGACACCAACAAGCCCGTCGATAAAGCTCAAAACGTCGCTCCCAAGCCTGAAGAATCAGTTAAGTAACCCGGCCCCACGCGCTGAAAAGTAGTTGTTTTGAAAGGGCGCGGCTTCAGCCGCCGAGGGAATGTTTCAAGGCTACACCGCTTTCAGCACCCATTCCAGCCATCGTTCACCCGTTGCAAAATATCCCCTCTCTCGCAGGCCGCTTCTCATGAAGATTAAATCGCCGCATCTCATTAAGCCGCACGCCAAAGTACGGCTGGCGAAAATCTCGACCTCCGACACAGGCACCTTCAAATCCGAAGACGCAGCCAAATCCACTCTCGACAAACACCGCCAGCAACTCGCCGACCTGCAGGACGTCTTCTACGCCAGCCAGTCCAAAGCCCTCCTCATCGTCCTCCAGGGCATGGACACCGCGGGTAAAGACGGCACCATCAGCCACATCTTCTCCGGCATCAATCCCCAGGGTTGCGACGTGGCCCAGTTTAAAGTCCCCACGCCGCTCGAATCCCGCCACGACTTCCTCTGGCGCGTCCATGCACAGGTCCCGCCCCGCGGAATGATCGGCATCTTCAACCGCTCCCACTACGAAGACGTCCTCTGGCCACGAGTCCACAAAGTCATCTCCCCCGATGTCGTCAACCAGCGCCTCGAAGACATCAACGAGTTCGAGAGCATGCTCGCCGACAACGACGTCCTCATTCTCAAGTTCTACCTTCACATCTCACACGAAGAGCAGACCCGCCGCCTCCAGTCCCGTATCGACGACAAGAAAAAAAACTGGAAGCTCTCCGATGCCGACATTCGCGAGCGAAAGCTCTGGCCCCAATACATGGACGCCTACAACGACATCCTCTCAACTACCAGTCGCAAAGATGCCCCCTGGTTCGTCATCCCCGCCGACAACAAGTGGTACCGCAACGTAGCTATCTCGAAGATCATCTTCGAGCTCATGCAGAGCCTTAAACTAAAATTCCCCAAACCCACCATCGACGCCTCTACCATCAAGCTCTAGACCTGCTGGAAAGCCGGGTGCCCCATCCTTTCGGCTTCACCGAAAAGGGTGGATTATCGAACCCTGAGCCCAGCCGAACGGGTCGACCGTCTGTTGAGAATCGGTTGTTGCAAACCCTCACACCGTAATCATCACCACAGCCGCCGCCGCCACCGCCATTCCCAACCCCTGCCTCCGCGTAGGCCGCTCATGCAGTGTCCAGGCCGCCAGCAGAATCGTCGAAGCCGGATACAGCGAAGCCAGCACCGCCGCCACATCCAGCCGCCCCGCCCGAGTAGCCGCAATAAACAACAAATTCCCCGAAGTATCCAGCAACACCGCTCCCAGCGCCCACGTCACCACAGTCCGAGTCATCCGAACCGTCTCACCCACCCCACCCCGCAAACCCATTCCGACAACGAGCAGCGAAGAAACCGCCAGACTCCCCATCCTCGCCGTAGCTAGTGGCCACACCACCCCAGCAGCCCCAGCCATCCTCAGTGCCACGAAATAAACCCCAAACCCAACCCCGCCCACCACCGCCAGCCAAATCGTCCCTCGGTCCGCAGTCTTCGCCTCTGGATTCTCCCCTGCAGCAATCAACCAGATCGCCAGTCCCGCCACCACAAACCCCGCCAGCTGCAACCATCCCGGCGATCCCTCAATCCCCGCCGACACGGCCGCTGGAATCGCCGCCGCCAGCAACCCGCTCAAAGCCGCCGAAGCCCCCATCGCTCCCCGCGACAACGCCACATAAAAGCAGGCAAGCGCCACTCCCGCGGTAGCCCCTGCCACCAGCCCCCACGCCAGCGGAGCCCCATGAGGAAACGCGTCTCCCCGAGCCCACGCCAACCCCATCAGCACAATCAAACTCACAGAATGGCTCAGCAGAATCACCCGCAGCGCCGCGCCCATGGAGCCGCCCGCCCGCTTTACGCTCATCCCGCCGGAAAAATCCCCGCCACCCCACAAAACCGCAGCTGCCAGCGCCAGCAGCGCATTCCCGTGCACAAGCATCCGGCTACCGCGCCATAGGTGTAGTCACCGGAGGCTTAGCGTCCTGTGCCGTCGGCCAGTAACCCTTCTTCGCAATCACCTGCAGATTCGGCCGCAGCACCTTTACCTCAACATTCCGGTACTTGCCGTCAATAAACGGTTCACGAGTGTAAAAGCCGATCGTGTACTGGTTACGAACCTCTGCGGTAATCTTCGCAAAGCTCTTTTCAATCCCGGCCTGCCGGAACTCTCCATCGAGGTTCCCGCCTGTCGCATTTGCATACGCCGGCAGAATGTTGTCGCGCATCATCAGAGGCAGGTGCATCCGGTCCAGAAATCCTACAACCGGCAGCGAAGAA
Source organism: uncultured Acidobacteriaceae bacterium (assembly GCA_963746625.1). Taxonomy (GTDB): domain Bacteria; phylum Acidobacteriota; class Terriglobia; order Terriglobales; family Acidobacteriaceae; genus Edaphobacter. The sequence continues at coordinate 88,837 of CAVVBT010000005.1, read as the reverse complement.
TCACCCACCAGCGTTCCAAACACAGCGATTTTATTCTGGTTCAGATACTTCACCACTTCATTGAACTTCGCCACGCTACCGTACTCTTTGCCATCGCTGATCACATACACAATCCGCCGCCGGTTCGCCGGAACCTTCGCGAGCGACGTCGCCGCCGCCAAAATGGCATCATTCAGCGTATGCACCTCGCGCGGGGGATTCTGGATCCCGACGATGCTCCGGCCATGCGATGAATTCGTATTCGGATCGATATAGGCGTCGGCCCCATTATTGATGCTGATGTTCTGCGACATTGGCCCAGTGGTGTAATAGACCATCTCGCGCCCGGTAGTCTTCGACCGATCCAGCGCCTGCGTCAACCGCGCGCTCGGCCCCGCCGTGAGGCCGGTCACCATCTTCGGTCCGTTGTTATAAGTAAACACCGCGACCTCGTCATACGGCGTAAACGCTCCCTGTATCGCTGCCATAGAGTTGTTGATCTTCGCCATATTTTCGAAACTCAGGCTCTGATCGATCACCAGCGCAACCGATAACGGAAACGCGTCAACCGTAAAGAACGCCAGTTGCTGCCGCAGATTGTTCTCATACACCCGCACATCGCGCGCCGTCAGCCCTGCCACAAGCCCACCCTTGCTGTCCTTCACCGTAAACGGAATCTCAACAAAGTTCGTCCGCACATGCAGCACATACTCCGGTCCCTGTCCCGCCAAAGGTGTATCAGGCTGCTGCTCCTGTTCCGCATCTTTTTGCGCTGCCACCGCCGGCAACTTGTTCGGAACCGCATCTTCCTGCGGCGCAGAATCCGGCGATGTCGAGTCGCCATTCGAGCTTGATGTCGTCCCTCGGCCCGGCGTTGTCGTGTCCGTAGGCAGCCCTTGCGGCTTCGGAGCATCCGGAATCGCCTGTGGCTTCGGATGATCGGGGAGAGCCGGCTGCTGCTGCGCCAGATCCCGCGCCGGCTGTCCCAGCAACAAGCACATCAAAGTTCCCGCCAATACGCTCTTACTCACCAAGCAAAATCTCCATTCTCGTCCAGCCAGACCCGCCGGTCAGCGGCATCTGCCAGCTAACAGACTACCAGCGCACCAACCCCGCCGCCATCCGCCTGCCAACCATTCTGCCCAGCTATTTCTTCTTGGACGCACCCCACCCCTCCGCCGTTGCGCCTCTCCGGCCGTCCGAGTTAGATTTTTCCCTAAACTCCATCCCGACTTCGTCGTCTAATGGAGTATGCGCTCCTTGTGCCTCGCCCCGGTCCTCCTGGCAATTACCATAGCCCCCGCCCTCCGCGCGCAGGAGGCTCCATCCCCCACCGGCCCTCCCCCCGCCAGCAAAGCCGAGGCCCAGCCCGTCGACATCGGCGACGTCCAGACCCTCAAAGTGAACGTCAACCTCGTCAACGTCTACTTCTCCGTCCGCGACAAGAACGGCTACATCACCAACCTCCACAAAGACGACTGCAGCATCCTCGAGAACAAGGAGCTCCAGAAGACCAAAAACTTCACCCAGGAGAAAAATCTCCCGCTCACCATCGGCATCCTCCTAGACACCTCCGGCAGCCAGATGAACGTCCTCCCCCTCGAGCAGCAGTCCGGAGCCGAGTTCCTCAAAGACGTCCTCACCCCCAAGGACGAAGCCTTCCTCATCTCCTTCGACATCAACGTCACCCTGCTCTCCGACTACACCAACAGCCCCCGCGAGATTAAGCACTCCATCGACTCCGCCGTCATCAACACCGGCGCCGGCACCGGCTCCGTCACCGGCAACGGCAATCCGCGCGGCACCCTCCTCTACGACGCGGTCTTCCTCGCCGCCAACGACAAACTCCGCCAGGAGGCTGGCCGCAAGATCCTCGTCCTCCTCACCGACGGTGGCGATCAGGGCTCCCAGGAGACCCTCAAAACCGCCACCGAGGCCGCCCAGAAGGCCAACACCATCGTCTACGTCATCCTCATTGCCGACCGCCAGTTCTACGGCGGAGGCTTCGGCATCAACCTCGCCGACACCGGTGCCCGCGACATGGAGCGCCTGGCCTCCGAGACGGGCGGCCGGGTCATCAACGTAGGCAACAACGGCAAGAAGCTAGAAGAAGCCTTCCAGCAGATTCAGGACGAGCTCCGCACCCAATACCTCGCCAGCTACACCCCAACCAACCCCAAAATCGACGGCACCTTCCGCACCCTCAACATCACCTGCCAGCAAGGCCAGAAAGTCCAGGCCCGAAAAGGCTACTACGCCATGGCCGACGCCGCCGACCCCGGCCAGTAAAACCAGCACCGGCACTCCGCCACACCAATCACGGCATCCGCACCCCTGCAACCGCCGTTGCTTTTGCGGTTGCAGTTGCCCTTGCTCTTTAGTTGTCATCCTTCGCCGAAGGCGGAGGACCTGCTTTTGCCGTTGCCGTTGCCGTTGTCGTTGCTTTTGCCGTTGCCATTGCTTTTGCCTTCATCTCGCCCCCCACAAAAGAAGCGTCATCTCGACCGAAGCGATGGACGGTCTCATCGTCCGTCGCGCAGCGGAGAGACCCCCGCATTTTGCCGTTGTCGTTGCTTTTGCCGTTGCCGTTGTCCCGGCTCCAGCTTCATCCTTTTACCGAAGAAGCGGCCCGCAAACGAACCTGTCCCACTCCCAGATCAATGCTTGCCCTTCTTCAGCTTCTTCATAACATCCGGCGCAAACTCCCCAATGCTGTTCGTCAGCACCCCGACCCACGCCTGCGTAAAGACGTTCTGATATCCCTTCACCACAACCTTCGGGTTGCCCGGATTCCACGTCGCCCCAATCGCCCCCGCCCCAAATGCCGCCGCAAACGGCATAATATTCGGCCGCCTCGACTGTTCACTGCTGTCATACGTAATGAAGTTCCTCACGAAGGCGTGGCGAAACCGTCTCCAGCCCCCGCTGCAGCGGCAACGGTCATAGCGCGGCTCCCACCCAACTGCCGCCTGCCCGGCAGACGTGAAGGAATTCTGAATAGCGTTGATCGCATAATTCGAACCAACGCGTTTCGCGAAGCCTCCAAAATCATCCCCCCACTCCGGTGGTGTGTCTCTAATTTGATCGTGCACAGCGAAGAATCCGGTCTTGATGTAAATCCCCGGCGTCGTATACGTCTGGCGAAGATACAGCTTGAAACGTTGCTGTCCAGTCAACGCGACAAGAGGCACGTCCTTCGGTACATACGCACCATAGAGCCAGTTGACTGGAAGTTGCACGTTTGCCGAAGGTTTCACCGGTTGGCTCGCAGGAGGAGTTGTCTCTTGTGCAAAGGACGCCGCGGCAAGCGTCACAAGCGCAACTCCGATCGCGCAAGTTCTCCATGTGCCGGGCCACGCAAACCTGCAAACACCAAACCACGAACCGTCCAGCAGGGTCCAAGGCCCGCAAACCTGCCGGTCAAATGTAGGGGCTGCACTCAAAAGGCCTCCGGTAAACATTCTTCGTCTGGCAGGTTTGCTTCGAAAAATATCGTCAATCAATCAAAGGAACGCGTGCTGGTACCGAGAGGATACGCTCTCACTCTATGCGGAACCATTAGCAGAAGTACCAGAAAATCAGGAGAAAATGAGAAACGGGCGTCCTTAAGAGCAGTCTGCTGCACACTTTGTCGCGGCAGTCAGACCTGCACGATACACTCAATCCAACGATGGCCGGCACTCCAAAAATCCGAAGCTGGAAAGCGCTCGCTCTCCTCACGGCCCTGATCGCCGTCCTGCTTCTCCTCCTCCCCCACGCATCCGATCATCACACCGCAGCTCTCTTCCTCCTCGTCCCTCTCTTCCTCTTCATCGAGCCGGTCGAAGCACTCGTTCCATACCAGCCAAACTCGAATCACGTTCTTCCACTCAAACCCCACGTTAGGCCCGCGCTCTTCCAGCGTCCTCCTCCCTCACAAGCCTGATCGCCCAGCAATCAGAGACATCGCCGCCGGCTTAGTTGGCGCGACGATCCACGCCTGCGATCCATTAGACCCAAAGGGACATCCATGGACACCGACCTTATCCTTACTGCGGCCTTCGTCGCATTTTTCTCGCTTTTCAGCGCCATATTTCTCATCCAGCGCTTCCGGGGCCGAAGAAAAAGTGATCCGAACAACTACAGCTTCTACCCCACCGCCGCGGCCCTCGGCCTTGCCCTGCTAAGCCTCCAAACCCTGGCCCAGCCAGATCTCCACCATTCCCTCGAACAACGCCAGGTTGAAGCAGACGATGCCGAAGAAGACGGCGACCCCGACGACCCCTTCGCCCAACTTACTCGCCAACTAAAGCGCATCCGCAACAGCGAACCGGTCGACCATCTTCAAGTCCCTTATTTGCCTTCAGATAACCCAGCCCGAGCCCGAAAACACCAGCAAAATCGCTTGTCAAGTCCAGAAACCATCTAACTGGCACTAAATCAGTGACATGCAAGTGGCATTTTCCCGGCCCCAAACAGCTATACTTAAATAAGGGGATAAAGGGGACGACGCGGAAATTGCGCTTAACTCCTTTAGAAAGACGAATTTGGTACTTAACCCATTTGTTATCACGATTTTGCGAGTCACCGTACTCCATAAATACATGATAATAAACATCTTAGGGAATAGTAACAGGGGGGGGGGTACCTCGCCCGGAAACAAAGAAGGGAATCAGAATGGATTACGTAAACCTCGGCAAAACCGGCCTCAAAGTCTCACGCATCTGCCTCGGTTGCATGACCTACGGCGTAGCACCCCCAGGCCCGCTCCGGCCCGGTAGCCATGCCTGGGCTCTCAGCGAAGCCGACACTCAGCCCTTCTTCAAGCAGGCCCTCGACCTCGGCATCAACTTCTTCGACACCGCCAACGTCTACTCCACCGGCTCCAGCGAAGAATTCCTCGGTCGCTTCCTCAAAGCCAACACCAAACGCGAAGACACCGTCATCGCCACCAAGCTCAACGGCGTCATGCGCGACGGCCCCAACGGCAAAGGCCTCTCCCGCAAAGAAATCTTCTTCGAACTCGACCAGAGCCTCAAGCGTCTCGGCACCGACTACGTCGACCTCTACCAGATCCATCGCTGGGACTATGAGACCCCCATCGAAGAGACCCTCGAAGCCCTCCACGACGTAGTAAAGGCTGGCAAAGTCCGCTACATCGGAGCCTCTTCCATGTACGCCTGGCAGTTTGCCAAGGCCCTCTACCTAGCCGACCTCCACGGCTGGACCCGCTTCGTCTCCATGCAGGACCACTACAACCTCCTCTACCGCGAAGAAGAGCGAGAGATGATGGGCCTCTGCAAAGCCGAGAACATCGGCGTCATCCCCTGGAGCCCTCTAGCCCGAGGCCGCCTGACCCGCCCCTGGAACTCCGAGACCACTAGGCGCACCGAGACCGACCAGTTCGCCAAAGCCATCTACACCAAAACCGAAGAAGCCGACAAAAGGGTAGTAGACCGCCTGGCCGACCTGTCCACAAAGCGCAACATCCCCATGGCAACTCTAGCTCTAGCCTGGATGCTCTCGAAGCCAGCCATCACTTCGCCCATCGTAGGCGCAACCAAGCCCAACCACCTCACCGACGCCGTAGCCGCCCTCTCCGTCAAGCTAACCCCGGAAGAGATCACCGCCCTCGAAGAGCCCTACATCCCCCACCCAACCCTGGGCTTCAGCTAATGACACAAAACCGGGTGGCCCATCCTTTCGGTCTTATCGAAAGGGTGGGTTATCGAGCGAAGCTCGACCGTTTTCAATGACCACGATCCTCTTGAAATGAAATATGACCGCAACCAGAAGCGAACAACGAAAGAGTAAGAAGAAAGAACGAATGTTAATCCCCTCCATCGATCTAATGAACGGCCAAATCGTCCAGCTAGTCCAGGGCGAAAAACTAAAACTGGCCTTCGACGACTTCGAATACTGGATCGACCGCTTCTCCAAATACCCCCTCGTCCAGCTCATCGATCTCGACGCCGCCATGCGCCAGGGCGACAACCGCACCCTCATCGAGATGATCTGCAAACGTCTCCCCTGCCAGGTAGGAGGAGGCCTCAAGACAGCAGGCGACGGCCGCGCCCTCCTCGATGCCGGAGCCAAGCGAGTCATCTACGGGTCAAGCCTCTTCGGAGCAGCCGTGCCCGGCGAAGTCCGCCGCCACAAACTCATCCGCCTAGAGTTCGCCGAAGACCTCAAGCGCACTCTAGGCGAAGAACACCTCGTCTTCAGCGTAGACACCAAAGCCGGCAAAGTAGCCGTCAAAGGCTGGAAAGACTCCGTCGACCTAACCCCCGATGAAGCCATCACCTGGCTCGAAGACTCCTGCGCCGCCTTCCTCTACACCCACGTCGACACGGAAGGCACCATGCAGGGTTTCCCCATCGAAGTAGCCGCCATCCTGAGAGCCTGCACCGCCAAACAACTCATAGTAGCCGGAGGCATCAAGCAGCAAAGCGAAGTAGAAGCCCTGGACGCGATGGGCGTAGACGCTGTCGCCGGAATGGCCGTCTACTCAGGAGCCATGGACGCATGAACCAGTCTTGTCTTGCTGTTTGCTTCTAGGTAGCCCAAGGCTTCAGCCTTGGGTCTCTCCAGGACGCCAAGGAACGGGGCTTTAGCCCCTGGGGTATGTCTTCTTCGCCGGTGCCATCGCTTCGATTCGAAGACGTTAACAAGGCAAGCGTACAGAAACCCCGGCCCGCTGCAACTCGCTCTTCAACTCCCGCGAATCCGTAACCCCAAAATGAAAAATGCTAGCCGCAAGCGCAGCATCCGCCTTCCCTCGTCCAAAAACCTCAACAAAATGCCCAGCACTTCCAGCCCCACCTGAAGCAATCACCGGAATCTGCACCGCCGAACTCACCATCGCAGTCAGCTCACAATCAAACCCCGATCGCATTCCATCCGTATCCATCGAAGTCAGCAGAATCTCCCCAGCTCCACGCTCCTCCGCCTCGCGAGCCCAATCCAGAACCCGCCTTCCAGTAGCCTTTCGCCCACCACTCACAAACACCTCAGCATCCTCAACGCCCGCATCTCCGCGCCGAGCATCAATCGCCACAATCACCGCCTGAGCGCCAAAGCTTCCACCAATCTCCCCAATCAACTCCGGCCTCGCAATCGCCGACGAGTTGATACTCACCTTATCCGCTCCAGCATCGAACACCGCCGCAGCTTCCTCCGCACTCCGAATCCCGCCTCCAACCGTAAACGGCACAAACAGCTCCGCAGCAGTCCGCTTCACCGTATCCAGCAGCGTTCCTCGCCCCTCATGCGTCGCCGTAATATCCAGCAGCACAATCTCATCCGCTCCCGCCGCAGCATGTCGATGCGCCAGCTCCGCCGGATCGCCCGCATCCACAATGTCCACAAACTGCACGCCCTTCACCACGCGCCCATCGCGCACATCCAGGCAAGCAATCACCCTCTTCGTCAGCATTATCCAACCTCACAGGCTCAACCGCAGGAACCTCAACCTCATCCCCTCACACACAATCCGAGCCAGCGAATCCCCATCCTCAATCACCGCTCCATGCTCCACAAACCACTCCACCACCAATCCCTGCCTCGGCGCCGGCACATGGAACTCCATCGCCCCATCCGTAACCGTACAAACCGCCTCGCCCGTTCCCACCAGCGACCCAACCGAAACCAGCCGCTGGACAAACGTATACGACGGCTCGCTCGCTGCAACCTTCAACTCATAGATAAACGGCATCGCTATAGCTCCACAAAGTTCCTCAGTACCTGAAGCCCCACTGCACTCGACTTCTCCGGATGAAACTGCACCCCCATCACATTCTCCCGCTCCACAACCGCCGTAAACGGCCCTCCATACTCAGTAACCGCCGCAGTCGCCTCAACAACAGGAGCCCGCCACGAGTGCGTGTAATACACAAACCCGCCATCCTTCACCCCACGCAGCAACCGCGAATCCGCCCTCACTCCCTCCAGCGAATTCCACCCCACATGCGGAGACTTCAACTCCGCCCCATCATAAAGAGCAGGGAAGCGCTCACACATCCCCGCAAAGTGCCCCAGCCCCTTCGTCCCCTCCGCCTCAGTCGACCCCTCAAACAACCACTGCAACCCAACACAAATCCCCAGGAACCAAGCCCCTTTCGCCACACTCTCGCGCACCGCATCCGTAAGCCCAAGATCGCTCAGCAACTGCGTAGCCTGAAAGTGCCCCACCCCGGGCAACACAACCTTCTCTGCCGCCCGCACCACACCAGGATCCTGCGTCACCAGAGTCTCAGCCCCCAGATAATTCAGAGCCTTCACCACACTGGTAAGATTGCCCGCCTTGTAATCAATGACCGCAATCACAGCAAACCCTTCGTACTCGGCAACATCTCCCGCATCCGCTCATCCCGCGAGCAAGCCCCCCGCAAAGCCCGCGCAAACGCTTTGAAGATAGCCTCAATCTTGTGATGATTGCTGCGCCCATACATCGTCTTCACATGCACATTCGCCTTCGCGCCGCGAGCAAACCCATCAAAGAAATCCGCCAGCAACTCACTCTGAAAATCCCCAACCAATCGCACCTTCACCTTGTCATCGACGACATAAGCCACCCGTCCGCTCAAATCAACAGCAGCCACCGCCAGCGTCTCATCCATCGGCATAACAAAATATCCGGCACGCATAATCCCCTTCTTATCGCCTAAAGCCTTACCAAAAGCCTCACCCAGCGCAATCCCAACATCCTCCACCGTGTGATGCTGATCGACATCCAGATCGCCAGTACACTTCAGCGTCAAATCGAACCCGCCATGCCGAGTAAACAACTCCAGCATGTGATCGAAAAACCTGATCCCGGTCGACACCTTATAGACGCCCTGCCCATCGACAACCAGCTTCAACGCAATCTGCGTCTCAGTCGTATCCCGCTTAATCGTCGCCGTTCTCACACTCTTAGCCATTACTCAAATTCCCTCTCATCGGCGTCGACTTGTTGACTCACCGATTCGCCAACCTGCTGACTGCTCCAACCAATCTCATCCAGCGAAATCTTCAACGCCTCAAGCCCGCGCGTCACATGCTCCTCCAGCCCAATCGTGATCCGCACAAACCCATCACACCCCGGATCGGTCGACCTGTCCCGAAGCAGCACGCCGTGCGCACGCATCGCACTCACTAGTTCCTTATGCTTAGGCCCAATCTTCATCAACACAAAGTTGGCCGCGCTCGGAAAATAGGGAACGCCCAGCTTATCCAGGCCAGCCATCATCCGCTGACGCCCCACGCGCACCTGCTCCACGTACCACGCCAGATAAGCCTCATCCTCAATCGCCGCGGACAGAGCATTCAGCGCCACGCCGTTCACGTTATAGGGAGAGCTGACCTTCCGCACATACTTCAGCAACTCTGCATTGCCGGCCAGCATACCAACTCGAAGATTTGCGAGCCCGTAAGCCTTCGAGAAAGTTCGCGCCACGATCACGTTCGGCACAGCAGCCAAATCATCCATCACCGTAGCGCCGTCAAAATGGTAATAAGCCTCATCCACCATCAAAACAGCCTGCGGAGCGGCCGCCGCAATCGCCAGCAAATGTTCTCGACTAACCACCGCGCCAGTGGGATTATTCGGCGAAGCCACAATAATCAACTTCGTGCGCTCCGTAATTGCCGCCATGAATCGCTCATACGGAAACTCCATCGTCGCGTCCGCTTGTACCTTCTTCAGGTGCGGCGTCATCATCTGAATGTTCACGTCATACATGAAGAACGAAGGCGTCGCGATGAGCGCCTCATCCTCCGCATCCAGAAAAGCGCAACACATCAGATGAATCGCCTCATCAACACCGTTGGTCAATAACACCTGCTGCGTCTGCAGCCCAAAATGCTGTGCGACGATCTGTTCAACCGGCTCTCGCTCGGGATACTTTGTCAGGTCCTCCGCCGTAGCAGCGCGCAATCTCTCAATCACACGCGGAGACGACCCAAAGGTATTCTCATTGAAATCCAGCCGCAGCGCCGTGCGTTCCGCCAAAGGCGGATGATACTCCGGCATCTCCAGTACCGCCTTACGTGGCTTCACCGTCCTCAAATTTGTAGCGGTAGTAGTAACAATCATTTCATCCTCACTCGCACGCTCTCCGCGTGCCCGGCTCAAACCCTCAGCCTCAGCCAGTGCAATCGCATGCGGTCCCATCTGCTGCAATCCCTTGCGCGTGTAATGCTGCACCGTAATCACCTTCACAAAATCCATCACGCTCAACCCACCGCGTACTCGCCCGACTCGTCCCGTGGGCAGCACATGGTTCGGCCCGGAGACGTAGTCCCCCATCGACTGCGGAGAATAGTCTCCAACAAACACCGATCCCGCATTGCGAACCCACTTCAAGTCGCTCATCCTATCCACGGTCAAATGCTCCGGCGCCAGACGATTCGTCAATTCCTGCGCTTCACGAACCGTGGCAGTTACAAATATGCAACCCTGCGCTCCCAGCGATTGTCTTGCAATCGCTATTTCCCTTTGCCTGCACCTTCACCTCAGCCGCGACATCTCGAGCCAGCGCCTCATTGCTCGTAATCAAAACAGCCAGAGTCTCAGGATCATGCTCCGCCTGCGCAACCAGGTCCGCCGCAATCCCCGCCGCATCTCCCAGTCTCGCTGGTCACCACGATCTCCGTAGGCCCCGCCGGCATATCGATTCCGCACTCACCCGAAACCAGCATCTTCGCCGCCGTGACATACAGATTCCCCGGCCCGACAATCTTATCAACGCGCCCAATCGTAGCCGTTCCATACGCCATCGCCGCAATCGCCTGCGCTCCCCCCACTCGATAGAACTCCGTAACCCCCGCCAGCCACGCCGCTGCCATCGTCTCCTTCGCCGGCTTCGGAGAGCAAACCACAATCCGCTCCACGCCCGCCACCTGCGCAGGTGTCACCGTCATCAGCAACGTCGAAGGCAGCGGATAACGCCCTCCCGGCACATAGCAACCGACACTATCCAGCGGCCGAACGATCTGCCCAGTCGTCACGCCCGCCATCGGCGAGCCCATCCACTCCTGCGGCATCTGCGCCTCGGCAAACGCACAGAATATTTCCCCGCGCCACCATCATCGCAGCCTGCAACTCAGGTGCTGTCGCATCCCACGCCGCCTTCATCTCTTCGCGAGAGACCAGCAGCGCCTGCCCTTCGCTCAGCCCATCAAACTGAGCCGCATACTTCAGCAACGCGCGATCTCCGCTCTTACGGACATCCGCAAGAATCCGCCGCACCGCCGGCTCAACGCGCGCGATGTTCGTCGCGCCACGCTGTTCCAGCGTCTCGATCAACGCATCGCCGCGGCTCTGCCCCGGCCGAAGGTCTTCACCAGCTTCATCGCAACTCCAAAACTCCGTATCACCAGTCCTACAGCACAACCTTGCTCAGCGGATACTCCACAATCCCCGTAGCGCCCGCAGCCTTCAGCTTCGGAATCACCTCGCGCACCAGAGCCTCATCCAGAATCGTATTCAGCGCCACCCACTCGGCATCGCTCAACTGCGACACCGTCGGCGAGTTCAACGCAGGCAGAACGCCGATCACCTTCTGCAGATCCGCCTTGCGCGCATTCAGCATCAACCCCACCCGTCCCTGCGCCGCAATCGCAGCATTCAGCATCAGCGAGATATTCTCGATCTTCTTCCGCTTCCACTCATCCTTGTACGCAGTCTTATTCGCGATCAGCTGCGTCTCGCTCTCCATCAGCGTCTCGATAATCCGCAGCCGATTCGCCCGCAACGAAGATCCCGTCTCCGTCACCTCGACAATCGCATCGGCCAGCGTAGGCGGCTTTACCTCAGTCGCGCCCCAGCTGAACTCCACCGTCACCGGAATATTCTTTCCTGCAAAATACCGCTTCGTAAACTCAACCAGTTCCGTCGCAATAATCTTGCCTGCCAGGTCCTCCGGCTTCTGAAACGGCGAATCTTCCGGCACCGCAAGCACCCACTTCACCTTCTGCCGGCTCTGCTTGGAGTAGGTCAGGCTCGTCACATACTCCACTTCGTGTCTCGTTCTCCAGCACCCAGTCATTTCCAGTAAGCCCCGCGTCCAGCGCCCCATGCTCGACATACCGCGCCATCTCCTGCGCACGCACCAGCATGCACTCAATCTCCGCATCGTCGATCGAAGGGAAGTAGCTTCGCCCATTCGCAAAGATCCTCCACCCCGCCCGTTCAAACAGCGCAATCGTCGCATCCTGCAGACTGCCCTTCGGAATTCCCAGCTTCAGTTTGCCGGTCGTACCAGATGTTGTCTCGCTCACTTCGCCTCCATATGCAATGTTCTTCGTAAAGCAGCTCACCGTGCCCTCGTGGCACACCAGGCCGTCGCCCTCAACTTCGACCTTGAACAGCAGCGCATCGTTGTCGCAATCGGTCGAAGCCTCAATCACCCGCAGCCGGTTGCCGCTGGTCTCGCCCTTCATCCACAGCTTCTGCCGCGTCCGGCTCCAGAATGTGACAAAACCCGTCTCGAGCGTCTTCGCATAGCTCGTTTCATTCAAGAAGCCGAGCATCAGCATCTCGCCCGTCTTCGCATCCTGGACGATCCCCGGAACCAGGCCATCCATCTTCGCAAAATCAATCTTCACCATCTCGCTCATCTTCATCTCCTCAATTCTCTTTTGCGCAAGCAAAAAGGCCCGCTCGCGGTATGCGCGTTAGCGGGCCTTTCGAAATCCTGAGTAAGCGTCCTGTTACTTCGCCACACCGGACATTGCCGCCAACACGCTCTCCGCGTGATGATGGTGATGCCCGTGATGGATGGCGCAGCATGCTCATCTCTCTTTCAGAGTAGCTTTTCCAGCTTTGATAAGTCAACTTCAGCACTCGAAATCCCGCATGCGCCATGCAAATTTGTTCATTGACGCGTCTCCGCACGCTTTCGTACCCTTCCGCAGTAAGACGTCATCCACAACAAGGAGCAGCCACCATGTTCAATCTTCGCCGCAAGCTCTTCGCCACTGCACTCCTCTTCGCAATTGTCCCCGTCTTCAACGTCGCCCAAACCCCCAAGCCGCCGGCGGCGACCACTGGCTCCTCTCGATATCAACACCGCCACAGCCGACCAGCTCAAGGCCTTTCCCGGCATCGGCGATGCCTACTCCAAGCGCATTATCGACGGCCGCCCCTACACCGCCAAGAACCAGCTCGTCACCCGCGGCATCCTCCCTCAAGCCACTTACGACAAGATCAAGGACAAGATCATCGCCAGCCATCCCAAGAAGTAGCGGGTCAAATTGAATTCTCAACTCCGGATCCGGCTGGTCGCCAGAACGCGGCCAGTCTCCTCTACTTGCAGGAAATTCCCTACCACTCTGCGCGCAGCTTATCCCCCAAATTCGCCATTACCACATTGGGTCGCGTCATCGCCGATGTACCTGAAATCGTTTAGAGTTGAGCCATCTTGTTGTTTCAGGTCATTCTGCTCCGCGCGAGCCGACGGCACATGTTCTCAAAGCCCACTCAACCCGATCGCCTCATTCCCCGCTTCGCGCTGCTGTTGGCTGCGATGGGAACCCTTACCGGTTGCCAGGCGATCACCAGCCCAGCAACCGAAACCCAGGTTCGCATCATCGACGCCTCACCCGACGCACCCGGCCTCGACATCTATCAGGGATCCAGCCCGCTGGCCTACAATCTCGGCTTCGGCACCGTCACCTCATATATTCAACTCACTCCCGGCCTCCTCACCATCAACGCCGATACAGCCGGAACCAAACAAGTCCTTTCCTCCTCCAGGTCCACCTTCGCCGCTACCACTCAGTACACCGTTCTGGTCGGAAACGCCGCCGCCAGCCTTCAGCAACTCACGCTCACCGATCAGAGCCAGGCAGCCCCCTCTGGCCAGATTGCACTCCGCTTCATCGATCAGGCCACACGGATCACCTCCGTGGACATCTATCTCGTGCCTGCCGGCCAGAAACTAACCGCCACGCCTCCGCTCCTCACCGGAATAGGCTTCGGCATCAACACCGGCTACCTCAATATTCCCAACGGCGCTTACACCATCATCGTGCTTCCCGCCGGAACCATTCCCGTAAGCAGCACAACCGCCTCCTACACTGGACCGCAGGTCACCTACACCTCTGGCTCGGCTCGCACCATCATCCTCATCGACCAGCAGCTTGTCACAACCCCCGGCCTGCAGGTCATCACCGCTGACGACTTCGACTCCCCAGTCGCTACCAGCTAGTCAACGTGCCACGAGCCAGTCAACGTGGCACCAGCCAGTCAATCTCAAAATTTCATCCGGTATCCTCCTGCAAGCCTTCGTGCAATCCGAAGTCTCCAGAGCCTGGGAAATACCCGATTATTCCCGAAAAGTCGCGCGATTTTGAAAAAATATAGTCGCCAAAAATCCCGCAACACGCTCCGGGCTCCCGTGTCTATTCCGAACGAAACGGCCGCAGCAACAGACAAGCGGCCGAAGGAAAATTCAAAGGAGCCTCACTATGAATTTCACGAAGCTTGCCCTTATAGCGACTCTCTCACTTACCACCGCAGCGCTCTCTGCACAGACCTCACAGGAGATTAACCAACGCAAGGAAAATCAACAGGACCGCATCGCCCAGGGTGTAAAGAGCGGCCAGCTCACCGCCGGCGAGACCTCCCACATCGAACATCAGGAAGCCGGCATCAACCACGAGGAGAAAGCCATGCGCGCACAGGACAACGGCCATCTCACCAAGGGCGACAAGTCCCTCATCAACAAGCAGCAAAACCAGGAGTCCCGCCGCATCTACCGTGACAAGCACAACGGCAAGAAACAGTAGTCAACTAAGCCCTGCCTGTGAGGTGCCCTGAAACGAAACGGCCGCCGGAGGATCAGCTCCGGCGGCCCTTCTTGTCTCATCTCGTTGAAGCCTAATAACGGTAGTGCTCAGCCTTGTAAGGTCCTTCCACCGGGACGCCCAGGTAATCCGCCTGCTTCTTCGAGAGCGTCGTCAATTTCACGCCGATCTTCTCAAGATGCAGCCGCGCAACTTCCTCATCCAGCTTCTTAGGCAGAATGTAAATTCCGACCTTATAAGTATCCTTGTTCTTCCAGAGATCAAGCTGCGCCAGAGTCTGGTTAGCAAAGCTGTTCGACATCACAAAGCTCGGATGGCCCGTAGCGCAACCCAGGTTCACCAACCTGCCCTCGGCCAGAACGAAGATGCTGTTGCCGCTCTCTTCAAAGGTGTACTTGTCCACCTGCGGCTTGATGTTCAGCTTCTTCACGCCCTTCAGCGCATTCAGCGGCTCCATCTGAATCTCGTTATCGAAGTGGCCGATGTTGCACACAATTGCCTGGTCCTTCATCAGCTTCATGTGCTCCACAGTAATGATGTCCAGGTTCCCCGTGCAGGTCACATAGATATCGCCACGTCCCAGCGTCTCTTCGAGAGTCGTAACCTCGTAGCCTTCCATCGCAGCCTGCAGCGCATTGATCGGATCGATCTCCGTCACAAGCACCCGCGCGCCGAGCCCACGCAACGAAGCCGCCGAACCCTTGCCTACGTCGCCATAACCGCAGACCACAGCCACCTTGCCGGCGATCATCACGTCCGTCGCGCGCTTGATGCCGTCAACCAGCGACTCACGGCAGCCATACAGGTTGTCGAACTTCGACTTCGTCACCGAGTCGTTCACATTAATCGCCGGCACCAGCAGCTGGCCCTTTTCGAGCATCTGGTATAGCCGGTGAACGCCGGTAGTCGTCTCTTCGCTCACGCCGCGCCACTCCTTGGCAACCTCCTGCCAGCGGGTCGGAGTCTCTTTGTGAATCTCCTTCAGCAAATCCTTGATGACCTTTTCTTCGTGCGAGCCCGAGGGCGAATCAATCCACTTGTCACCCTTCTCCAACTCCACGCCCTTATGAATCAGCAGGGTCACGTCGCCGCCGTCATCGATCACCAGTTGCGGTCCCTTGCCGCCCGGGAAGCTCAGCGCCCGGTCCGTGCACCACCAGTACTCCTCCAGCGTCTCGCCCTTCCACGCAAACACCGGCACGCCGGCCGCTGCAATCGCAGCCGCCGCATGGTCCTGCGTCGAGAAGATATTGCAGCTCGCCCAGCGCACATTCGCACCCAGCGCGACCATCGTCTCAATCAGCACAGCCGTCTGAATCGTCATATGCAGCGAGCCCGTCACGCGAACACCAGCCAGCGGTTTCCCCGCGGCATACTTATTGCGGATCGCCATCAGCCCAGGCATCTCCTGTTCGGCGATATCGATCTCCTTGCGGCCAAAATCCGCAAGTGAGATGTCCGCTACTTTGTAGTCGAGCGAGTTTGTCTTCGTAGAATTTTCTAAGGTCGCAGTTGGCATAAAAGCCTCAATATCTCTAGAATTAAGTAGGAAATCCTACTGTTGATGCTGATTTCACCTAAGGCTAGACTACCAACCTCTGCGCCTAACAGCAATCAAGCTTGAAGATCATTTTCATCAGGACCAAGCACGAGTCGAACTTCGGTTGCAACCCGGTTCCTTGAATTGCGAATCTGACAAGGATGAGCCCGGTTCATTTCCCCTGGAAAATTTATTCTCTCTGCCGCCGGCCATAGTTCTTGAGGAAAAGATCATGTCATTCGTCAGCCGGCTTCGAGGCAGAGCGCGTACCTCCGTCGATGGGCTGTTCTGCTCCTCTTCCCCGGACATCAAGTGGGTCGGCGACGAGCATAGTGGCTGGGTAATCAGCGTCAATCCAACGCCACGGGTTGCCTATTGTGCAGGCGTGGGGCACGGTATCAGCTTCGAGTTGGAGTTAGCGAAGATAATGCGACAGTCTGTTCTGGTGTTCGATCCCTCACCGACCGGCATAGCCACAATTGAGAGGAGCGACACCAGGAACCTTGAGTTTTTTCCCATCGGTCTCGCGGCACATGCGGGTTCAATCGAGTTTTCTTTGCCGAAAGACGCTGAGGAAGGATCGTACTCTGTGGTGCAGGATGGCATTAAAACAGTCTTCTTTAAATGCTACGACCTGCCGACGATCATGAGCAGGAACGGCGATTCCTCCATCGATCTGCTGAAGATGGATATTGAAGGCTTTGAGTACGACATTGTGAACAGGCTGCTCGACGAACACCTTCCGGTTCGACAGCTGTGCGTAGAATTCCATGGGTGGCTCAGACCAGGCGGCACCCTGAAGACGATCATAAGACTCCATCGCGCCGGCTATCGAATTATCCACAAACGACGAGGCGACTACACCTTTCTCCTCAAGGAATCACGCTACGCCGAACTACAGCGGAGTGTCAGGCAGCAAATCGCGTAGCAAGCCAGCTCACTGCGGCCGTCGCTTCCGTGCCGCCAAACTCAGGGCCGCCGCGACCAGGGCCATCGCGCTCATCCCATACAAACCTCCCGCGAAACTATGCGTCGCGTCCCGAAGCCGTCCAGTCATGTACGGACCCAGAAATCCTCCGCACGCACCGATCATCGTAATCGTCGCCACCCCACCCGCCGCCGCCGCCCCTCCGATCATGCGAGTCGTCAGCGCCCAGAATGGCCCCATCGTGCTCCACAACCCAATCGCCACAAGCGACATCGCGCACAATGCCACCGGAATACTATGCGCTCGCGCCGCCCACGCAAATCCCGCAGCCGCAACAGCCATACAACCGGCGAGATGCCCTTGCCTCTCATTCCATCGATCCGAACTCCAACCCACAGCCACGGTAAACATCGCAGCCAGAAGGTAGGGCACGGTAGCATACCGCGCAATCAAACTCGCGTCGCCACTTCCGCCACGCGTCAACCCAGTCAAAATAAGAGGCATCCACAAATTGACGATGTACACCCCAATCTGAATGATGATGTACACCCCGGCCAGCACCCACACCGCAGGCAACTTGAACGCGTCAAGAAAATTGTGATTCTGTGCCGCTCCATACCGCTCCTCGTCCCGGCGCAACTCACCCTTCAGCCACGTCCTCTCCTCAGTCGTCAGCCACTCAGCCTTCTCCGGACCATCCCTCAGCAACCACAACACCGAAATCCCCAGCGACACTGTCGGTAGTCCCTCGAACAAAAACAACCACTGCCATCCACTTAACCCCGACACCCCATCCAGCTTCAACAGCGCACTCGAAAGCGGAGCGCCAACGACTCCAGCCAGCGAAGTCGCCGTCATAAATTTCGCAACTGCACGCGCCCGCTCCTGAGAAGGGAACCAGAAGGTCAGATAAAGAAGCATGCCCGGAACAAACCCGGCCTCGGCCACTCCAAGCAGAAACCTCAGAAGATAAAACGATGTCGGCGACTTCACCCACACCATGCAGGCCGACACAATGCCCCACGAGATCATGATCCGCGCAATCCAAATCCGCGTCCCCACCCACCGAAGAATCAGGCTGCTGGGCAGATCGCACAGCGCATACCCAAGAAAGAAGATCCCTGCACCAGTCCCATAGACGGTATTGCTGAAGTGCAGGTCCCGCTGCATATCCATCGCCGCGAACCCAACGTTCACGCGGTCGACATAGGCCACGATATACAGCAAAAACATATACGGAATCAGCCGCCACGAGATCTTCGCGTACAACGCGCGCCCGTCCACCGCCGATTCAACAACCTCTGCCATCGCACTACTCTACCCGTTCGATGGCCCAGACTGTCTACCCTTTTTCCGCCTCCAGCAGCCTCCGCTTCCGATCCACGCCCCACCGATACCCCGTCAGCGACCCATCTTTCCCCACCACCCGATGACAAGGCACCACCACCGCCACCGGATTCGCTCCAATCGCCGCACCCACAGCACGTGAAGCCTTTGGCACACCCAACTGCATCGCCAACTCCGAATAACTTCGAGTCTCTCCCCGCGGAATCGCCTGCAACGCCGTCCACACTCTGCGCTGAAATGCCGTAGCCCTCACATCGATCGGAAACGTAGCCGCCAGCGGATGCTCTCCCAACTGACTAGCCACAAACGCCACTGCATCAGCCAGCCAGCCTGTATTCCCCTTGGCCGCGACCAGTTGAGCCTTCGAAAACTTCTCCCGCAGCACAGCAACCAGTTCCTTATCGTCCCGCCCAAACGCAATTAAGCAGACCCCCACATCCGTTGTAGCAACCAGCATCCGCCCCAGTGGACTGGCCGCCGTCGTATAGCGAATCAACAGTCCAGCCCCGCCCTCTCGCATTACTCGCGGCGTCATCCCCAGCGAGGACGTGCTCTTCTCATACAACCTGCTGCTCGACCCAAACCCCGCCTCATACATCGCCTCCGTAATCGGAGCCTTGCCCGCCTTGGGCTCGCGCACCTTATTCTTGAACCGCTCCAACCGAGCCTCCTTCGCATACTGCGACGGGCTCACTCCAAGCACTCTCTTAAAACCACGGAGAATCGTCAATCTTCCCACGCCCGTCGCCTTCGCCACATCCGCCAGCCGAGCACCCTCATCTGCATGCTCCTTCAAATACTCGGTCACCGCAGCGATCGCGCCAGCCTGCGGATCAGCCTTTGCCTCGGCACGTTCCGGCTCACACCGCTTGCACGGCCGATAACCAGCCGCCTCCGCCAGCGCCGGGGAAGGGAAGAAACTCACCTGCCTCCGCGTAGGTCGCCGGCTCGCACAGCTCGGCTTGCAGTAAATCTTCGTCGACTTCACTGCATACACAAACTGCCCATCCGCTTTCGCGTCCCGCTCCAGTACCTGCTGCCACTGTTTTCCAGCGAAATAGCTCGGTACAACGATCGAGCCCGCATCCGTCTTTGCCGCACTAGTCATTGTCATTCCAGTATCCTCCCACTACCAGCAAATCGGCACACTCCGTTTCGTTCACTCAAACTCGTGAACACCAGCAGGAGTAAACTTTGGTCCAATGACACGCCGCAACCATTTCTTTCTGATCCTCGCCATGACACTCCCCCTGGCGGCCATAGCCACCGCCCAAAATCCCACGGCTCCGCCACCCTCGCAGCACCCAATCCTCACCGTCACCGGCAAAGGCGTACAGATCTATACCTGCCAGCAAACCCCCACCGGACCGCAGTGGGTCTTCCAGGCTCCTGAAGCGACCCTCACCGACTCAACTGGCAATCCCGTAGGCACCCACGGCGCCGGCCCGATCTGGAATTCCAAAGACGGCAGCTCCGTCAAAGGCGAACTCGTCCAAAAGAGCGCCTCCCCTGAGCCGACAGCAATCCCATGGCTTCTCCTTAAAGCCGCCGGCACCTCAGGCTCAGGCATCATGACCAAAGTTGAATTCATCCGCCGCTCCGACACTCACGGCGGCATCGCCCCTGCCACCGGCTGCGACACCCAGCACCTCGCCGCCACCGCCCGCGTTCCCTACACCGCCACCTACACGTTCTACTCCGCCAAGCCCTGAGCAGCCACACCAACCGCCCCGCCATTCACCGCCGTCACCACCGGCTCCTCCATCACGATTCCAGGCGGCACCGGCACCTTCGTGCCATCCTCCAGCACTTCATAGCTGTCGACATAAAAATTCGTCAGAATCGCATTTCCAAACGAAGTCGTAATCGCCACATCCGCCGCATCCCGCCCCGTAGCCATCAACACCCGCCCAATCCGCGGATGGTTATGCCGAGCATCCATCGTCATCCAACGCCCATCGAGAAAGACTTCATACCACGCGCTGAAATCCCCCGCCCCACTGTAAGGCGAACGAATATCCCCCAAGCACCCCGTCACATACCGCGCCGGAATATTCTGGCACCGCGACAAAGCAATCGCCAGGTGCTGATAATCGCGGCACACCCCCACCCGCTCCACAAAAACATCCATCGCCGTCTTCGTCGGCCGTGCCGCCTTATAGTTGAACGCCACCTTCTCATGCACCCAGTCCCGAATCGCCGAAGCCCGTGTCCACCCCGGCGTCATCCACCCAAACAAATCCTGCGCGATCGGCCCAAACTGATCCACCTGGCAGTACCGGCTGGGCAGCAAAAACTGCAGCACCTCCGAAGGCAGCTCCTCCACCGGAGCCTGCTGCGCATACGCATTGATCGGATCGGCCAACCCTTCCATCTCAACAACACTCATTCCGCTCAGCCGTATCGCGCCGACGGGCGTTACGAATCGCGTACACCGGTTCCCAAACACATCCCGGTACTCCGAGATCGCAATATCAGTCTTCGTATCCCGATCAATATGTTCCACCTTCAACTCATTGCCGCTCCGCACCTGCGGCTCCAGAGACGGATGCAGATGCAGCATCGCCACCACGGGCGTCGGCATTTGAAGATGAAATTGAATATCGTATTCGTTCTTAATAAGCATCAAAACCCTCATTTCTACAGGGGTTGCTCTTACATCAGATGCAATTAAGCGAGTGCCAGCAGTCTACTCCGCTTTCCCAGAATTCCCACAAACAAAAAGAAAAGGCAGGCCCGAAGGCCCGCCCATTTCTTCCAACTTATGCCTGTCGAACTACTTGGCAGCAGCCAGTTTCACACCAGCCTGCTCCGCCAGCGCAGCAGCCTTGTCCGTCTTCTCCCAGGTAAAGCTCTCGCCCTTGCGTCCGAAGTGGCCATACGCCGCCGTCGCCTTGAAGATCGGCTTCCGCAGGTCGAGCCCTTCGATGATGCCCTTCGGCGTCAGCGAGAAGTTCTTCCGCACCAGCTCTTCCAGCTTGGTCTCATCAACCTTGCCCGTGCCAAACGTATCCACCAGCACGCTCACCGGCTCAGCCACGCCAATCGCGTAAGCCAACTGCACCTCGCAACGATCAGCCAATCCAGCCGCAACGATATTCTTCGCCACATAGCGAGCCATGTATGCCGCCGAACGGTCAACCTTGGTCGCGTCCTTACCGCTGAACGCTCCGCCGCCATGCCGTCCCATACCGCCATACGTATCGACGATGATCTTCCGCCCCGTCAATCCCGTATCGCCCATCGGTCCACCGACGACAAACCGCCCAGTCGGATTGATGTGATACTTCGTGTCCTCATCCAGCAGCTTCGCCGGAATCACAGCCTGGATCACGTTCTTCAGAATATCCGCGCGCAGCTCTTCGTTCCCGACCGTTCTCCGCATGCTGCGTCGAAATTACCACCGCATCCACCCGCACCGGCTTATGGTTCGAGTCATACTCCACCGTCACCTGGCTCTTGCCATCCGGCCGCAGGTACGACATCAACCCATTCTTGCGAACCTCGCTCAACTTCTGCGCCAGCTTATGCGCCAGCGAGATCGGCGTCGGCATCAGCTCCGGCGTCTCGTTCGTCGCATACCCGAACATCATGCCCTGGTCGCCCGCACCGCCCGTATCCACGCCCATAGCAATATCGCCCGACTGCTTATTGATCGTCGAGATCACCGCGCAGGTATTCGAGTCGAACCCATACAGCGCATTGTCATACCCGATCGCCGCGACCGTTCCGCGCACCAGGCTCTGGAAGTCCACATAGGCCTTCGTCGTAATCTCGCCGGCAATCACCACCAGTCCGGTGCAGGTCAGCGTCTCGCACGCCACACGGCTGTAGGGGTCCTGCGCCAGGCAGGCATCAAGAATCGCATCGGAGATCTGGTCGGCAATCTTATCCGGATGCCCTTCGGTGACAGACTCACTCGTAAACAAAAAACGGTCGCGTTTAGCCAAAACAATTCCTCCATTAAGGATCTGCCCGAAGACTTCGCCGGACATCATCCAACCTCTGTATTTTACCTGTCTGCAATGGCACCCGGCAAAGCAACCACCCATTTGCTGCTGCTGCTCACTCAACGGCAATATCCAGCATTAAGCAGGCACACTATCGAAATTCCGCGTTGCGCCACGGCAGGCCCTAAGGAATCAATCGCCCATGCAGTGCGAACTTCCAGACACCCCAACCCAGCGCAGCCAGCGAAACCACCATCATCACCACACCCATCCACCTGGAATCGGTCTTTGACTCGGTTCCCGCTCTATTTCGCCGCACATTCTCAGCAAACTCCGCCCAGTCGGCTGCCTCTGCGTTTGCGCTCTCTCCAACGCTCGCCTCGAACCGCTCAATCCAGGAAGCCTCATCCAGCCCCAGCGCAGTCAGATAACTGCGAACAATACCTTTACGGAACACTCCACCTGGCAGCGCGCTGTACTCACCAGTCTCCAGCGCAATCAGATGACGGGTTGCCACTTTTGTCTCTTCCGATATCTTTTCGATAGAGACCTTACGTCGCTCCCGCTCCCATCGCAGTTCGTCGCAGAATCTTTCCATTCGCTCCGTTTGGCACAAGCGCACTGCCACACGCTCCGCCCAATGATTCATCGCAGAATAGAACCATTTATTTCGCGAAGTCAAAGGCTTTTCATCGCGTGTTCCTCTATGGATATGGAATCTAACTAGTTAGACCCTGCCATAAGGTGTGCTCAATCGCCGAAAGCCCTTTGCTTTGACACTCTTCACCAGCTATCATCGGGAAACGCTGATTCGAACCGCTGTTGGACAATCCCGAATCCCCGAACCCTGGTCCCGCATGCAGATCCGACGCTTCGAAAATCAGTTATTCCGTCACTCCAGGAAGGTAACAATTGCGCCTTCCTTTTCCTGATCGGGTCCCCCTGAAAGCCGTTTTCTGGTTTGCCGCGATACTCTGCGCCATTCAGCAGTTGCAGAAAACCAACGCCCAATTTTCTCTCGGCTGCTTCTTCTTCATACTTCTGGCCGGGGTCGCCTTCAATGTTGCCGGAGGTTTTCACCGTCCCTCCGGTTCTTACGTCTTTTTCTATGCCATGCTGACGGTCATCGTAGGCCTCGTCTGGAAGGCTGTTCTGGGTGAACCGGCCGATTCGAACCTTTCAGTTCCTCTCTTGACCATCTCGGTCTACGTCGTCGGCATGGCCATGATGCTCGTCGCCGTCTTCCTTAGCCGTAGGATCACCCGGAAGCGAGCCGTCCTCGGAACAATGATCACCGATGCCAATATGCAAACCGCGACTGTCGGCTGCATGATCACGGGCATTGTCATGACCGAGGTCGGGTTTTTCCTGCCAGGAGGGAGCGGCTCCGTTATCAGTGCACTCTCTCAGATCAATCGCTTTCTGCCCTTGGCAGTGATGTTCGGCATCATTCACACCATCCGCCGCAGCGGAGGAACGCGCAGCATTAACCTGCCTGTCATCATCTCCGGAGGCTTCTTATTGTTCTGGGGACTCCTTGGTTTTTCCAAGGAAGGCATCATCACGCCCTTCATCTGCTGGCTCATTGCCGCATCCTCGCAGCGTTATAGAGTAACCCGCAGTCAGATCGTCTTCTGCATTCTCGCCGGCGTGTTTATCGTCCGCTATCTCGTCCCTTATTCCCAATATGGACGCAATTTCCGCGAGGAAACCTATGAAGGAAATCTTCAAGCTTCACTCTCTCTGCTCTCCAACCTCGGTTACGTCCGCGAACAATATCTGAACAACGCTGCAGATACCTACGAAGACGAAACCTTCGGCTACTTCAACACGCCCCAGGGATTCTTCGATCGCCTGCAGGAACTCTCCATCGACGACGCCCTCATCAACCGCACAGTACAGTACGGACCCATCGGAATTTATCCCATCATTTTTGGTTTTGAGAACCTCGTCCCGCACTTCATCTGGAAGGAAAAGCCGACCATCCTCTACGGCAATGTCTACGCTCACGAAATTGGCTTGCTGAGCGACGAGGACACGACAACCGGCGTCTCCTTCTCCCCCACCTCGGAGTCCTATCACCTCGCAGAATGGGCGGGCCTCATCTTCATCGCTCCTTTCATTTGGATCGGTCTCTTCGTCCTGTTCGACTCTCTGTGTGGTGACGTCACAAAGTCGCCTTGGGGATTGCTCGTTATTCTGCTGTACAGTCATATCGCGCCGGAGGGCGGCATCAGCGGCATCATCTACAACTTTGGCTATACCACCGTGGCCATCGTCAGTGCTGCGGTCTTAGGAGCCTACGTTATGCCCGTTATCGGAACCTTCTTCATCGGTCCGGAAGGCATCATGCTGCGCCGAGGCGCGCCCATACGCAGCCGTCCGCGCACCTTTGTTCCCGCCACCTCTTCGAAAAATTAGACTCAATCCAGTGCGCTGGTGAAGATAACGGTTCGCGCGAGAATTTCACCCTCCTGCTGCGCTAACTTGTTCCCTCCACTCGCTTTTTCGCTCTCACGGGACGAAAATCTCCATTCTGCAGTCACAGTTCTGTAATATTCTGGAACTCTCGCCCCAATTCAGCGTTTAATCCTCTGAGTCCATGAACCGGCCCCTAGTCAACTCGTTCCGCATCATTCAGGCCGTCGAACTCCTTTTTCTTCTTATCGCAGCCGTATTTTTCGCCCTTCATGCTCTGCATCTCAACGCCGACTTCCCCAACCACTCCCGCTGGATGGACTGGGCAAAATACACCGACGAAGGGTGGTACGGCGACGGAGCCATCCGCCACTTCCAGCGCGGCCACTGGCACGTTCCCGGAGACTTCAACCCCGCCATCGCCCTGCCCGTCTGGCCAATGGTTGAAGCCGTCCTCTTCCGCTTCACCGGAGTCAATCTCGCCGCCGCTCGTGCCCTCACCGTGGCCATCTTTGGCCTCATCCTTCTCGCCTCCTACATTCTTCTCCGCCGCTGGCAAAATCTGTTGTCTGAAAGCCCACAAAAAACCCCAGCCGCACTGGCCCCCGCCGTAGCCGTCCTTCTCCTCGCCGTCAGCCCCTTCTGTTACGTCTTCACCCGCATGGCGATCCTCGAGCCACTTCTCATACTCTTCACCCTCCTTGCTCTCCTCGCCGCCTCCTACGCCACGCCGTCAGAGAAGGGAATCGCCGCGCAGGGAATCGCCGCACCCTTCCACAAGCGCATTCTCCAAAGCCTCCCCCTTCTCGCCCTGGGCCTGCTTCTTCCCCTTATGGTCCTCACCAAGACCACTGCCATGTTCCTTCTTCCCGCCATCGCATGGCTACTTTGGGCCCGAGCCGGATACCGCCTGCGTCCCTTTCTCCGCCTCACCCTTCCCCCCGCCGTCCTTACCACGATTGCCTGGCTTAGCTATTACCTCTTCATCGTCCGTCCCCACTTCCTCCCTGACTTTCGTTACTTCTTCAACGCGAACAGCTACACCGGAATCACTCCATCCACGCTCCTCCTCGTACTCGGCAACACCATCGCCGACGGCCTGTGGATCGGCAACCTCCTCTATCCTCTGGCCCTCCTCGCCATAGTCTCAGTCTTCCTCTTCCGTCCCGATCTCCTGCGCAACCCGCTCGTCCCCGCGCTTCTCCTCTGGGCCACGGGCTACGCCGCTTTCCTCGCCTACCACAACAATCTCCAGCCCCGTTACTACCTGGTCATCGCAATCCCCCTCACCCTGCTCGTCCCGATAGTCTTCTCCAGCCTATGGAGCGCACCCACACCCGGCCGCACCGCCACCCGAACCACCCTGCGCCGCCTCGCCACCACCTCCATCGCAGCCGCCCTCGCCGCGCTTGTCGTAACCGACGCCCGCCAGACCCTCCAATACGTCCGTACCCCCGACTACGCCTTCTCCGCCGCAGCCTCGCAGATCCGTCAGATCATCTCCTCCGACCCCGCCCACAACCCGCTCATCCTCTCTATCAGCGGCTCCCAACTCTCCCTCATGACCGGCCTGCCCTCCATCTGCGACGACTTCGGCACCATGGAGCTCCCTGTCCGCGTCCAGGCCTACCGTCCCGGCTGGTACGTCACCTGGAACCAGGTCGATGACGACAAGATGGACGCCCTCGCGCCCCTCTACCATCTCCAGCGAGTAGCCGCCTTCCCCGCCTTCGATGACCCCGAGCGCAACCTCCTCATCCTCTATCGCCTCGATCCCGCCATCCCCGGCACACCCCCGCAACGCCTCCGCCGCAAACCCACCCCCCACCTCGTACGAACCAGCTTCGGCCAGCCCGCCAAACCTCCTCAGCTCGAACAATAAACAGGCTTACCGAGGCGCATTCATCAGCGAAAACTGCTGCTCCACCACCACCCCGGTCGCCACCGCGCTCCCATCCTTCATCCCCGGCGCAAACCGCCACTTCCTCACTGCCTCCACCGCACTCGCATCCAGCCCATAACCCAGTGGCCGCGACACGGCGATCCGCTGCGGGACCCCGTTCGCATCCACAACCAACCGCAGCTGCACCGCTCCCTGCACCTTGTCCCGCAGCGCAAAGGCGACATACTTCGGCTCCGCTTCATGCTGCTGTCTCGGAGCCGTCACATCCTTCCCCTGATCTGCCGCTGCATAGAGCGAATAGATCGTCCGCCCCGTCAACTCGTCCTCCGGCCACGCCAACGAGGGATCAAAAAAGTGCCTCCAGTAGTCCGGCATCCCCCGCTGCAGTCCTGGATCGATCCCCACCGCAAACATCGCCCCAAACGCCGCCTCCAAAGACTTCACATCTCCCGGGTCCTTCACCACCACCCGCATCTTCTCGTCATTGAGCGGATGCCGCTGAAACTCATGATGCATCGGTGTTATACCGGATCGCCGCCCGCACCCCATCCAACTCAATCTCCCCCGCCTTTCGTTCCACCTTCAGCACATTTACCGCCGCCACCGTCCAATCTCCCACCTTCGGCGTTCCCTGCACCCTCCCCGCCGAGTCATAATTCAGATCATTCGTCAGGTAGAACCCACGCAGAAACAGCGCCTTACCCAATAGAGTCCCCGCCACCTCCATCTCCTTATCAACAGAACCAACCCCCGTCGCCGGCCCCTGACCGCAAACCATCCCCGCCGCGGCCAGCAGCACAGGCAAATAACGCATTCCCAAGCCCCATCTCATGCCCCAGAGACTATCAAAGACACCACCAAAACCCAGCAGCCGACCCCAATCTTCATTGACTTCCGCCCAAAAGGCCGTTATCCTTAAAACTCGCGCAGTCTCGCGTCTGTACGTCTGTGTGCCCTTCGCTCCCAGGCCAGTCAGTCACCCGAGGCATCCGTGATGGATCCACTGGGGAGCAGCTCTCATCATTAGCCGCCCCTGAAGCACCCATCCCATAGGTTTGTGCGTAGTCCCGGGTCATGCGGTCGTATTTCCGCGTGTTGAGAAGAGAAAAATTCTCTTCCTCTGCCACGCTGACCTGTCCCGGCCTGTTCGTTCTTTTGCTTTTTTGCATTGAACCGTAGTTTGTATCACCCATTTAGCACCATTTTCTTCCGAACCACGCCGAACAAGGAAGACGGCAGAATCAAGGAGTAGCTCAGAAATGTCCACTACGATCCCGAGCGGCAAAGACATTAAGCGCAAGTGGTTTGTGCTCGACGCCAGCGGCAAAACCCTCGGCCGCCTCGCAACCCAGGCCGCCAGCGTCCTCGCCGGCAAGCTCAACCCGCTCTACACCCCCTACATCGATATGGGCGATCACGTCGTCATCATCAACGCCGAAAAGATCGTGCTCACCGGCCTCAAGTCTGACCAGAAGCTCTATCGCCGCTACACCGGCTTCCCCGGCGGTCTCCGCGAAGAGTCCTTCATCAAGCTCCTCGCCCGTCGCCCCGAAGCCATCGTCGAGCAGGCCGTCAAGGGCATGCTGCCCAAGTCCAAGCTCGGCCGCCAGATGGCCACCAAGCTCAAGGTCTACAAGGGCAGCGCAGCATCCGCACCTCGCCCAGCAGCCAGTTGCCATGGACTTCCATGCCTCCAACGCGCCGAAGGTGCTCACCTCCAAAGTGATGGTGCCGACGCACCCCCACCAGGAGCACCAGAAGCTCGAAGGCTAGCTGGAATCAAGCGTTTGTTTTGAAAGGGCTCGGCTTTAGCCGCGCCGCATGAAAACTAAAGATTTTGGGGGCTTTAGCCCCTGAGGTACAAGTTCAAGGAGCACCATGGCAGATCTGATTCAATACTACGGAACCGGCCGTCGCAAAAGCTCGATCGCACGCGTCTTCCTGCGTCCGGGCAGCGGCAAATTCACCGTCAACGGCAAAAGTCTGACGTCTACTTCGTCACCGCTCAGCAGCGCGCAGCCGCCAAGCGCTCGCTCGGCATCGCCGACATCGGCGAGACCTTCGACGTCATCACCACCGTCAAGGGTGGCGGCGTCATGGGCCAGGCCGACGCCGTCAAGCTCGGCATCGCACGCGCCCTCATGGAATTCAACCCCGAGCTCCGCAAGGCGCTCAAGGCAGAAGGCCTCGTTACCCGCGACTCGCGTGGTAAGGAGCGCAAGAAGTACGGCCAGAAGGGCGCTCGCGCACGCTTCCAGTTCTCCAAGCGATAAAAAAAAGCATTTCAGCAAGGTCTTTGCTGTGCTCTCGCTTCCAGAACAGGCCCACACAGTTGGAATGGGTGCCGGACATTCTCCGGCGCCCATCGCATCACCCTCACGTCTTCGGCCAAAAGCCGCAGCCTGAGGTAAGGAGTCAAATCTCCCTCACGAGGGATCAATCCAGGCACCGATGCTCACACTCGGCCGCCTCAACCAAGGAGCTACATTGGCAAACATCACCATGAAAGAACTGCTCGAAGCTGGCGTTCACTTCGGGCATCAGACCAAGCGCTGGAACCCCAAGATGAAGGAGTACATCTTCGGCGAGCGCAACGGCATTTACATCATCGACCTTCAGAAGACCCTCAAGATGTTCAAAGAGGCCTCGAAGTTCGTCACCGACCTCACCTCCACCGGTAAGCTCATCCTCTTCGTCGGCACCAAGCGCCAGGCGCAGGACGCCATCGCTGAAGAAGCCACCCGCGCCGGCATGCCCTACATCAACAGCCGCTGGCTCGGTGGTCTTCTCACCAACTGGGTCACCGTGCAGAAGTCGGTCAAGCGCCTCGCCGAACTCGACGACATGTCCACCGACGGCCGCTACGAGCTCCTCACCAAGAAGGAAGTCATCAAGCTCGAGCGCGAGCGCAAGCACCTCTCGACCAACCTCGCCGGTATCAAGAGCATGAAGCGCCTTCCCGACGCCATCTTCGTCGTCGACTCGAACAACGAAGCCATCGCCGTCGCCGAAGCCCGCAAGCTCGGCATCCCGGTCGTCGCCGTCGTCGACACCAACTGCGACCCCACCGTCGTCGACTACGTCATCCCCGGCAACGACGACGCCCTCCGCGCCATCCGCCTCTTCACCACGAAGATCGCTGATTCCGCCTACGAAGGCGTCCAGATGGTCTCCGACAAGGCCTTCGCCACCGAGGTAGCCGACGTCACTCCCACCGAGGTCTCCTCGTCCTACATCGGTGAAGACGGCGAGCTCGAGGCTGGAGAGATTCACGCCGCGCCGAGCCGATCGAAGCCGCTGCCGAAGAAGACGAGACCGTCGACCTCGAAGCCGTCCTTGGCGGAAACATCCGCAAGGCCCCGGCCGCAGCCTCCGAGCCCGATGCCGAGCCCGAGCGCCATCTCAGCTCAGGCAGCCGTCTAAGGCAGTCACGAACACTCACAGTGGAGCGTGGCAGCCCGCGAAAGCGAATTCGGCGCCACGCTCTTTCTGCGTCAACAACTCATTAACACTCTCGCTGCATCATCAACACAAGGATTGGAATCATCATGAGCGATACCGCCGTAAAGATCGACGCAAAACTCGTCAAGGAACTCCGCGAAAAGTCCGGCGCCCCCATGGGCGACTGCCTCAAGGCCCTCCAGGAAGCCAAAGGCGACATGGAAGACGCCTTCGTCGTCCTCCGCAAGCGCGGCATGGCCTCGGCTGCAAAGAAGGCCTCCCGTACCACCAACGAAGGCGCAGTCGGAACCTACATCCACGCCGGCGGAAAGATCGGCGTCCTCCTCGAGCTCAACTGCGAGTCCGACTTCGTAGCCCGCACCGACGACTTCCAGGAGCTGCTCCGCGACATCGCCATGCACATCGCCGCAGTCGACCCGCGCTTCGTCAGCCGCGAGGACGTCACCGCCGCCGACCTCGAGCGCGAGAAGGAAGTCTATCGCGCCCAGGCAGCAGCCACCGGCAAGCCCGCCAACATCATCGAGAAGATGCTCGAGGGCAAGCTCGCCAAGTTCTACGAAGAGTTCTGCCTCCTCGATCAGCCCTTCATCAAGGAAGCATCGCAGACCATCGGCCAGCTCATCGCCACGCAAGGTCGCGAAACTCGGCGAAAACATCAGCGTCCGCCGCTTCGCCCGCTTCAAAGTAGGCGCAGCCGACTGGACCGTAGCGCAAACCAAAGCCGCAGGAACCGACGAAGCCTCGGCGTAAACCAGCTCTTTCTCAAACACCGAAGCCCGGGCGAACTGCCCGGGCTTTCGCATTCGCAACCCCGAATGGTTTTCGTGGTTTAGAATTGCCAAAAATGTTATGCTCGCAACTCTCAATGATGTGAATTCTGTGGATGAACGGAGTTCACAGGAGCCCTCATAAAATGAGTGCCATTGCAGCCACTCTAAGCTCCCGAACAAACCTGGACCATCCCCGGTTCGCGTTTATTCGGAAAGAGTGGCCGGAATGTGCGGCCACCATTGCTTATACAGCTTTACTCGCCTTCGCAATTCCGTTTCACGAACCATGGGCCGATGAAGCCCAGGCCTGGCAGCTGGCCCGGAGCCTCTCCCTTCCGGACCTCTTCAGACACTATCTACGCTACGAAGGAAGTCCCGGGCTGTGGCATCTGCTTCTGCACCTCCTGGTCAAGCTCCACGTCAGCTATACCGGAATGCACTGGATCTCCGGAGCCATTGCACTCGCTGGCGTAACCCTCCTTATCTTCTGCTCACCCTTTCCGAGAGCCATTCGGCTGACTCTACCCTTCACTTTCTTTCTCGCATTTCAGTATGCAGTAGTTGCCAGAAGCTACGTCCTGGTTCCTTTATTGCTATTTGCCACGGCAGCCGTATGGCGAAAAAGCCCTCTGCTCGTCGCCCTTCTGCTCGGTCTACTTGGCAACGCCTCAATGCATGCTCTGGCCATTTCAGGTGGTATGGCCCTCCTCTACTTGTATGAAAACTGGCGCAGCTTAGACCGCCGAACGCTGCTACTTATTCTTGCAATTTTCTCCGCGTTCTATGGCTTCGCCATCTGGACCGTCATTCCGCGTCCGCCATTTCTGAGCTTTGTCGTCTGGCCTTCGACAAAATTTTCCATCTCCCTTCGGTTGGTCATTTGGTCGCTGCGCTCCTGTGCGGCTCTTCTTACTGGTATAGCCCAGCCGTTGGTGCTGGGAATCCCTCTGTGGTTCCTCTTCATTCGGCAGTTCGTTTTGCGGCGAATGACGATTTATCTCTTACCGATAGCCACCTTCGCTATCTTCTGCGGCTACTTTACAAACTTTTGGCACTCGGGACTGGTCGTACCCGCAGCCATTGCCGTCTGCTGGATTGCGTGGAGTTCAATCGCCCCGCGCAAAACCTGGACACTCACAACAATCGCCGGGATCTTGTGCATCGTGCTTCAACTCGCATGGACAGTGCGAGCCATCTCCTTCGATCACACCCATGCATATTCCGGCGACTTGGCGGCAGCGCGGTTTCTGGCCCCCCACGTGGCCGCAGGCGAACTGGTGGCTGTCACCTATTACAGGGATCAGAAGCTCAATGCATTCCATTCGATAGGGCTCTATCCCTATTTCGACAAGCCGATCTTCATCAACCAGCAACGTCCGTTCTGGCTTTGGGACAACAGGCAACACACGGACGCTCAATTTGAAGAAGCATTGAGCCGGCACCCGCAGTTCGTCGATGCCCTCCTCTACGAGGTAAAGGATCAGTCAGCAGACACCGCAGACGCTCCCAGGGTATCCATCGAAGACCTTCTCCGAAGCAACGGCTACAGCCGTGCGCATATCTTTTGCGGAGAAAAGCCTGAAGGCTTTCATCAAAGAGAGAAGATCTGCCACGTTATATTTATGCATTCCGACACGACGCGCTGATCGGGCGACCTGTTGAAACACGTCATCACGCTACGACCCAGTGCTATCCTTAAACAGAAATGGACCCGAAAGCCAAATGACCAGCAGTGAAGGTCGAATGGCGGAGGGTGCACTAGCATCTCGGCCCTGAATATCCCCATAACTGGAACGGGACAAAGAAGGGAAGCCTGTCCTTTCTCGCCCCACAACCGAATCAAGGAGAAGAGCGATGTCACTCTTTCGTACAAAGCGGTTCACCGTAGTGTTGGCAGCACTCGTAGCGTTTGTCCTTGCAATTAGTTCGCAGCCTTCCTTTGCAGAAGACGTGGCCCACGCGGTCAGCGGCGTTGTGAAGAGCGTCGACAAAGGCACCAAGACATTCGTCGTGAAGACCGCTGACGGCACCGAGCACACCATCAAGTGGACCGACAGCACAGTCGTCAAGGGCGCCAAGGACACCGGAAAAGGCGTCGAGAAGGGCAGCGTAGACACCTACCTCGGCGCCAAAAAGGGCAGCCAGGTCACGGTCGACTACACAGAGAAGGCCGGCGAAAAAACCGCCACCGGAGTAAAAGACGCCAGCAAGGCCACAGCAAAAGCAGTCACGCAGTAAAGCCGTAGTGCTGAACACAAGGAACTGACTTGCCGAGACGGCGAGGCGGAAGTTAGGCAAAAGGGGCGCGGCCACAGCCGCGCCCTTCGCAACACATCCTTACTCCCAGTGAGCCGTGGCCTGTGCGTTGTCCACAATCTGGTGAGCCTTATCCACGTGCCCAATCGCACGGTCGCGCAGGCCGCGAGCCTGCGGCACATCCTCAGCCTTCGCAAGATTGTTATGCGCCGCCCAAAGCAGTTCGTTTGCCTTCCGGAAACGATCATGCGCGCTCAGGTGCGTGTCGACCGTGAACGGATCATTCAATCCCTTGCCGTCGTCGATAGAGGCCTGTTTGATCTCATTGATCGCGGCATCGATCTGCCGAATCGCCTCACTGTCATCACGCCGCACCGCCTCCCACGTCCATCCGTCGTTCAGATAGTGCCGCGCCGCCCGCAGGTCGCTCAGCGCATGCAGATAATGTGGGTGTGGTCCCGGAAGCTCCTGGGCCTGTACTGTTGGTGCCGCTACCATCGCCAATCCAGCCGTCAAAGCCATCAAACGGAACCTGATCAACATTCGTCTCTCCTTGGGGCTGAATCGTGTCGAGCCCGCAAACTGCAGTACCCAACTATGCACGCAAAGTTGCTCGCACTCGATGACCCCAAAGTTGCAGAAGAGGTGCCCGTCAATACGATGACATCAGATACCGCACAAGCACCCCGTTCACAAAATCCGCCTGAACCCTCTCGTCCTTGCCCTTGTAGACACACGTAGTCATGGTCATCCCATTCTCTGTATGCTCCTGCGCCTCCGAAGCCGGCCCGTACAATGCCTCCACCTGCTCGCGTGTCATCCCTTTCTTCAACCCTCCAGTCGCATCAGGTCCCTGATCTGGCGTCCGCTGCAGCAACGCCGGAGTCCCACCTGGATTCACTCCGCTTGGTGGTCCACCAGGCCCACCCTGCTGATTGGCGAAGACAACATACTGTGCCAGCGCGGCCTCCACCACCTGCGGAGTCAGCGAGTCCCCCATCTTCCGTGCGTCCACATGAATGTTGAACCGGGATCCACCCTGCTGCCGCTTGATCGCGACATCCTGAGCCCTCCGCGCTGCATCATCTTCCGCCCGAGCACGGTTGTACGCATCCTTCCTCTCCCGATCCCGTCGCACATAATCCAGCTCCCGCTGCAGCGATCGTCGCCGATCGGGATCAGTTTCATTGCTTAACTGTCTCTCCAACTCCTTCTCCCGGTCGCTTTTTTCCGCAGGTGTAAAGTGGACCGAAGTATCCGCATTGTCCCGAGCCGTTCCGAACCCTCCACCGCCCAGTTGGAACTCAACATTGTCCTTGTTCACCTTCACCTTCGTCACCATCGTCGTATCGCCCTGCCGCAGCGAAACGCCAAAATCCTTCATCCGGTCTCCATAGCTCTTCGAATCGAGGGTCGGCGTCCGATCCGGATATATCTCAACTCCCTTCTGCGTCCCTGGCATATCGATCTTCACCACCACCTGCTTGCCCTCAAAATTTGGTGAAAGCGCGTCTGGATTTTGGGCCACGGAGCTATGGGCAAACATCAGCCACGCCCCTAAACCGATCAGCATCCCATAGCCCTTAAACTCCCGCGGCTCCCAGGAATAAGGCATCGTATTCCCTCCAAAGATTGAATTCGGAATCGAAAACGGAGCCCGGAGCGGCAACACCCTCAACGAAGTCGGCTCGGATGGATGAAATGATAGCCTGTCTTGACTTGCACCACCCCACGCCACACCCCGTTTGCTGGCTGCGGTAGACCACATTGAATACAAGTCCAGGAGTATCTCCCCCAAGTCCAGACCTAACCCTATATTTTCGAATACTTTGCACGCTTTGGGGTAGGTGGGGGCACTTCGCGTCACATCGAGCCGTACCGCCCGGATCGCTCACAAGCCATGCGATACTAACCTCAGACATGTACAAAAGAATCCTCCTCAAGATCTCAGGAGAAGCCCTGGCTGCAGGCAAGGGTTTCGGCATCGACGCCGTCTTCATCCACAAAATTGCCGCTGAAATCGCCGCCGTTCACGCCCTCGGCTGCGAAGTCGGCCATCGTCGTCGGTGGAGGCAACTTCTTCCGCGGCGTCGCCCAGCAGGCCATCGACATGGACCGCGTCGCCGCCGACCACATGGGCATGCTCTCCACCGTCATCAACGCCATCGCCCTCCAGGACGCCATCGAGAAGCTCGGCCTCCACTGCCGCGTCATGTCCGCCATCGAGATGCACGAGGTCGCCGAACCCTATATCCGCCGCCGCGCCATGCGCCACCTCGAAAAGGGCCGCATCGTCATCTTCGCCGCCGGTACCGGCAACCCCTTCTTCTCCACCGACACCGCCGCCAGCCTACGCGCCATGGAGATCAAGGCCGACATCCTCCTCAAAGCCACCTCCGTCGACGGCATCTACACCGCCGACCCCAAAATCGACGAAAAAGCCACCAAGTTCCAGCAGATTACTTACTCCGACATCCTCCGCCTCAACCTCCGCGTCATGGACACCACCGCTGTCTCTCTCTGCAAAGACAACAACATGCCCATGATGGTCTTCAGCATGCGTGAGCCCGGCAACATCGTCCGTGTCGTCAGCGGCGAAAAGATCGGCTCCCTCGTCACCGCCTAAGTGCCACGGCCTAAACGCCCCGCATTGCGTTCCGCCTCGCCTCAATCAAAAGAGGAGAAAAGCAGCGTCCTGCGGCAGGAATTTCGCGTCAAATCTTTGGGTGCCGCGTTTAAGCCAGAGTCTCGCATCCAGACAGCAGGACACCTTCTGTGAATACAAGCATCTTCGAAGCAGAGCCTCAACTCGAAGCCATTAAGCCGGCCGCAACAACTCCGCAACCGGCGACCGCGCGCAAGCCGCCACTGCCCGCACTCACCGGCATCCGCACCCTCCTAGCCATCTTCATCATCCTCTTCCACTTCACCCCACCGCATCTTGGCCTTCTCTATCCCTTCATCGACAACGGATACATCTTCGTTGGAGTCTTCTTCCTCATCTCCGGCTACGTCCTTACCTACAACTACGCCGACCGCGGCAGCAATCTCGACAAGCGCCAGTTTTGGCTGGCCCGTTTCTCCCGTCTCTATCCGGTCTATCTCTTTGTTCTGCTCATCTCAGTGCGCATGATCCAGGACGAGTGGCAGGCTCGCTCCCACGCTGAGTTCTGGCAGGGAATCATCCTCACACCCTTGGTCCTTCAGGGTTGGAGCCCCTCCGTCGCCACCTTCTGGAACACGGTAGCCTGGACCCTCACCAGCGAATGCGTCCTCTACCTGGCCTTCCCCTGGCTCATTCGCCTGCCTTGGCCTAAGAAGCCCGCTGCAACTCGTCCTTCTCCTGCTTGGCCTTTGGATCGTCGGTCTCATCCCCCACTCCCTCTATCTCTACCTCAACCCCGACCACATCGCCGGCGCGGTCGACCGCTACAGTTCCTCGCAACTCCTCCGCTTCCTCAAATACACCCCGCTCCCCTACGTCTGCACCTTCCTCTCCGGAGTGACTCTAGGCAAGCTCCAGCTCGCCCTCACGCTCACCCCGCGTCAGCGCTTCATCCTCTCCTCCCTGAGCCTCGGGGCGGTCTGCCTCTTCTTCTACACCCTGGTCCACCGCACCCCCTACCTCCTCATGCACGGCGGCCTTATGACCCCCGTCTTCGCTGCCCTCGTTCTCGGTCTCAGCGGCCCCCACCCGATCTCCGCAATCTTCTCCTGGCGACCGCTTCTTCTCATTGGCGAGAGCAGTTACTGCCTATACCTCCTCCACTTCAACGTCTTTCAACTACTCCACATCTACCATGTTCCGGAGCGCCTTCATCTCGCCGCCCTCGACCCCTGGCTCTCTTATGTCATCCTGATCCTTCTCGCTCTGGCCGTCTTCCATTTCGTCGAAATCCCGGCCCGCAAGGCCATTCTCAATCGCTTCTCCCGCAAGCCGCGTGCGCTGGCCCCTGTCGTCTAAAATCCGGTCGATTCAACCCACGCACGCAGCAAAAAGCCCCGCAATCGCGGGGCTTTTTAGTTAGCAGCAAGAGTAGGAGCTTACGGATTGATGATCTGCGTCGGGTGCGATCCATTCGCCACTGTTACAGCACAAGTCGGCAGTGCCGAAGCGGGGAACGGAGTGTTCTGCACCTGAGTCAACCCGCCATTGTGCGGATTCAGCTGCATTGCGGAGACCGTGTTTGCAAGGCTGTTCGAGGTGTACAGGTAGATGCCAAGCGCAGGCTCAACCGTAACGCAGGTCGGCGCCGTGTCGGTCGCTGTCGAGGCTGATCCAACCGATCCAACCGGAGTTCCCGTCGCCTGATCGATCGCGTATGCGCTGACCGTGCTCGATGTCAGATTTGCGACATATAGGTATTTGCCCCGCGGATCGATCGTCACTCCGACCGGGAAGATTCCCGTCGCAAATGGGCTGGTATTCATCGCGACCAACGACGCCATTGGCGGAAGTGAGGTTGCCGTAAAGCTGGTTCGTCGCTTCGTCCGTGATGTACACAAACCGCGAAGACGGATCTTCAGCGATCGCGCTTGGCGTCGTTCCTGCGCCGTATCCCGTCGCAACGGTCTTGCCCGTCGAGTCGGTCGTAATCACCGTTCCGGGAGTCGGCGTTAGAGCGCCATTCGTCATGTTCTCCGAGAAACCCAGCACCGTTGCCTTCGGTGAGACCTCCTGGTCCAACACATACACAAACGAGGTCTGGTTGCCTGTCACCGTCCCGTTTGAACACGCTGGGTTCCCGTTGTTGTACGATGCGGCAGGCTGGCACTGCTGGTGGCTTACGACAACCCCAACGGGGTTGTTCCCTACCTTCACAGTAGAAGGAGTCCCCAGGGCACCGCCGGAGCTGATCGGGAAGATCGTCACTCCACCCGGCCCAGGAGAAGCCGGCGAATAAAGCTGCTGACCATTCGGCCCGATCTGGTAGGTAAAGGTCACATAGAGAAACGCGCCCGCAGTATCGATCGCAATCGACGTCGGTCCGCTGCCCGTCACGTTGTACGTGTTCTGCAGATAGATCTTTCCATCCGTCCCAATCGAGTACTCCCCCACGGTCGAATCGTCATGGTTGACGACATACAGATTCAGCCCGTTCGGTGAAGCCACCAGCGTCACCGGATTGCGGCCCGCCTCAATTGGTGAATCAGCCAGCGGAGTAAGTGAGCCGATCTGGTAGTCCACCGCATACGCGCTCACGCCACCATTCTGGGACGTAGAGGCATTCAACGGTTTTGCAGTCGTCACATACACATACGCCAGTACATAGTCCCGGCTGCACGCCGTTACGCTCACCAACGCCAAAGACAATATCGAGGCCAATGTTCCGCGGCCCAACTTATTCCACTTCATGCTTGCCTAACTCCGGGGGCAGATCGTTTCCGCCCGCTCCTGCTGTCTCGATACTCAGGATTCATCACGACATCCTGTACTGGTTCTCCAGCTGCTACTCTGCCAGCTAGTCTACGTTTCCGCTTACTGCGAGACATGTCGCCTGTCCGACCGCCGTAAAGGTCGATCCTCTCGACAGGTTTGAAAGCTCACCAGTCGTTTGATCGAGAATTTTTCCTGTGACCGTCCCATCCCCGTTAGACGTATAAATATACTGATTCGACGGGTCTTCGACGACGCACACGGGCCCTGCTCCAATCGGATAGGGATTATTCCCAGGATCGGTAAGCACCTGCAAGGTTTGATTCGACTGAATCAGGAACGCCGATAGGGAGCTGTTCGAATTTGTCGTGTTCGTCGACGACTGGTTTGCCACATACAGGCGGAGGTTCTTGCTGTCGACCAGCGCATACGAGGGGTTCGCCCCCGGCGAGATGTTCTGCGTCACTCCCCCAACGACGGTATTCAGCGAGCATGAGCTTCCCACCGTATATGGAAGAATCTGCCCAGGAGAATTTGTGTTTGCCTGACCCGCATCAGTGATATAAACCGACGACCCACCCGAAATAATCGACGTGGCGCGTATCGCTCCCGAGTTAATTACCGAGTTCGTCGTCAGGGTCAACTGCCCGTTTGAGCCAGTGGAGTACGGAAACACGGTCTGATTGCCATCTGAATTCAGCGTGAACAGGCACGAACCGGAGAGAGCCATCATCTTCGGCAGCTGTCCAACAGGGAAGTAGGTCAACTGGAGGCCAGTGACGGGATCCTTGATCTGCTCATTCACCACGAGCGACAGCCGTCCAGTGCTCGAGTCAGACGCGAACACCGTAATATCGCCGAAGCAGGCTGCCGTATTGACATGAGTCGCATCGCAGTTCGCGCCCGGAGCCACGGAATCCAACACATAGAGGAAACCGCCTGTGCTGTCCCTGGCTGCCCACACAGGAGTGGTGCCCTGGCTCTGGAAACACTGCTGGAAGGTCAGCACGCCTTGGCCGCCCACAGCGAACTCGGCGATTCCGCCAGAGGTTCCGCACGGCAGCGATCCGGACGCACTAGTAGAGGCTCCGCCGCCTTTATTGACGACATAGACATACCGTCCGCCAGTCCTCACAACGAGAGAAACCGGGTTCGATCCGCCCGAAGTAAACGGCGAGTGCACCACCTGCGTCAGATTCCCGGTAAAGTCATCAATCTTAAAAGCGGCAATCTGGTTATACTGCGTTCCCAAAACCCACATGAACCCAATCGTGCCGCCACCGCACGCCGTCATGCCCAGACCCATCGCTACGGACACTACCAAGGCCATTGTGACACGGCCAATCCTGCTCAACTTCATGCGCTTCCTTAATCCTCGCCAGTGAACGGGTTCGTCCACCTTTTGCTGCGAGCAATTCTAATAGGGTTCGGTTCCTTTGGATATTGTAGAAGCTGAGACGACTTTGTGCCAACATGTCCAGCACATTCTCGCCATTGCTGCTTCCCGCCACGTCCTATTGACGGGGTTACCAGCTCTCCGGATAGCAACAAAAAGGCCCAGGCCGAAGCCCGGGCCTCTCATGCTTACTCCAGAGTACTACCAGACGCGGCACGAGTTTTGCGGCATCATCGGTTGGCCCACCTTGCAGCCAAACGCCTTGCCGAACTCGTCGAAGTTCTGCACAGTTCCCTTCGTCCGCCACTCGCCCGTGCTGTGAGGATCGGTCTTGGCCAGCACTCGCGCACTCTGCTCCGTCTGGTTCTGGCACCATACCTGCCCAAAGGTGATGAAGAACCGTTGCGCAGGCGTATAGCCGTCCTTCTCCCCGTTCACATAGCCAGGCTCAGCGCTCGGTCCACCCTTGGCGAGGACCTCTTGCAGCGCTTGGAATGCAATCCGGATACCGCCGTTGTCGGCCGTGTTTTCGCCAAGCGTCAGGTGGCCATTCAGGTTTTGCCCTTCAGCCACTTTGAAGCCGTCGTATTCCTTCGCCTCGCATTCGGTCCGCTCCTTGAACTTTGCAAGGTCTTCCGCGGTAAACCACTGTTTAACATTTCCCTTCGGATCGTACTTCGACCCCTGGTCATCGAACCCGTGCGTCATCTCGTGGCCAATCACCACCCCGATGCCGCCAAAGTTCACCGCCGGATCCATGCTGTTGTCGAAGAACGGTGGCTGCAGAATCCCGGCCGGGAAGTTGATGTCGTTATTCGGCGGATTGTAGTAAGCGTTCACCGTCGGCGGCGTCATGCCCCATTCCTTCTCATCGACCGGCTTGCCGAGCTTGTCGTAGTTGCGACGACGCTCAAACTCCACGCTGCGCTCCATATTGCCGAGGGGATCATCGCGCTTCACAACGAGCGAGCTGTAGTCGCGCCAGTTCTCCGGATAGCCGATCTTATTTCGAATCGCATCCAACTTGGCTTTCGCCTCTACCTTGGTCGCATCGCTCATCCATGGAAGCTGCTGGATATCCTCGCCAAGCGCCTTCTCAAGCGCCGCGACCAGCTTGTCCATGTTTGCCTTCGCATCCGGCGGGAAGTTCTGCTTCACCCAGTCCTGACCCACAGCTTCGCCCAGCGCCTGGTCCGTTGCTCGAGTGCATCGCTTCCAGCGCGGGGTCTGCTCCTTCTGTCCCTGCAGCGTCGCCGAGAAAAAGTTGAAGTTCTCATCCACAAATGGCTTCGACAAGGCCGGCGCGGCAGACCGCAGCGCATGCCAGCGCATGTAACTCTTAATCGAATCCAGGTTCGCAGAGTCGATCTCCGCATTCATTGCCGTGAAGAACGTCGGCGTCGAAACGTTCAGTGTCTTGAACTCGCCGATCTTGATGCCATTCAGATAAGCATCCCAGTTATAGTCAGGCGACAAAGCCTGCAGCTCTGCCTTCGTCATGATGTGGTAGCGCTTCGCCGGATCCCGCAGTTCTACGCGGTCGATAGCACCCTTGGCCAGCGCAGTCTCGATCGACATCACGCTCTTGGCCTCTTCTGCGGCCTTATCCGGCGAATCGCCCAGAAGAACAAACATCTTAGTCAAATGATCGACATACTGCTCGCGGAGTTTCTGGCTTCGCGGATTTTCGTCAAGGTAGTACGAGCGGTCCGGAAGTGTAATTCCGCCCTGCCCCGTGTTGACAATCTGCTGGCTCGAATCTTTCTGATCCTGAGTTACGCCAAGCTGGTAAAACGTGCCTATTCCATAACGGGATTGCAACTCAGCCACCATCGCAGGCAACTGCTTCTTGTCTTGGAGCGAAGCGATGGTCTTCATCGCCGGCTCCACTGGCTTCGCGCCAAGCTTGTCCGCGAGATCCTCGTTCATGCACGCAGCGAAGTAATCCCCATATTTTTTCTGCAAAGGTGTCTTCGGAGCGTCCGCAGCTGCCTTCAGTTCTTCGTACAGCAAATAGTTGTTGCGCTCAGCCAGCTCGTTGAACCGCCCCCACCTCGCCTGGTCTGCCGGAATAGGATTCTTCTTCAGCCAGTTCCCGCACGCATACTGATAGAAATCAACGCACGGGTCCGCCGTTTTATCGATCGCGGAAAGATCGAAAATGATCGGCTTCTTCGGCTCCGACGTAGGCCCGGGAGCCATATCCAACCCAACAAACGACTGCCCCAGGCACATCCCTGTGGACAGCACCAGACAACCAGCCAGCGACTTGAACATCATGGTTTTTTCCTCGGAAATAGATCTTACTAAGACGTGTTTCAAAAGGGCGGAATGACTCCAACCCAGTGTTTAGATATTTGAGATATTACGAAGACGACATACCGTATCACAAAGTTTCGTGTCTCGGCCAATGCGAAATCAGGGCACGGCTAAAAGCCCGCGCCCGATCCATTCCGCACAGTAATCTGCCTAAAAAATCTTTAGATGGATAGTCAGATACTTCTTCGGATCGCTTCGGATCGTAGTCACCAAATCCGTGCTCGCCACCAGAAGCTTATTCAGATTGGTATAAGCTGCATCGTCAGTCGCAAACTTGCCCAAAGTCCCCTTGCCTTGATTCACGCCGGTAATCAGCGTATTTACCTGCGCCAGCGTACTGCTCAAATCCTGACGGAACTTGGGGTCCTTCAGCATCAATCCCAGTCCGCCCTTACCCGCATCCGCATCCGCAAGCAGCGAATTCGCATGGGCAACCGTCGAGTTCAGATTCTTATAGAGCGCATCGTCCTTCAATAGCATTCCCGCTGTACCCTTGCCGCTATCCACATTATTCGCAATGTTTTGGATTTTGGCGGCCGTATCATTCAACCGGTTGTACAACGAGTCGTCGGTCATCAGCTTGCCGATCGACCCCTTCCCCGCGTTGATATTCCTCTCCAGCGTCATCAGTTCGTCGATTGTCTTGTTTGCCTTGTTATAAAGATCAGGGTTGTTAATCAACTGACCGATCGTCCCCTTGCCTGTCTCCAGGTTGTCGACGATGACATTCACCTTCGCCAGAATCACGTTCAGGCTTTCGATCGTCCCCTGGCTGGCTTTGATGACATCGGTCAGACTGGGTGTCTCCAGCGTCTTCAGTTCATCGCCATCCTGCAGCCGTGGTCCCACGGCGAACTGGCTGTTGATGTCCACCACCGTATCGCCCAGAACCCCCACCGTCGACAGCGAAGCCTTCGAATCCTTCTTTAGATCGACCGCGTACCGCTCGTTCAACTTCATCACAACCTTGACCGGAGTCAGCTTCCGCGCCGGAGAGTTGTCGATTGTCACCGACTTCACCGTCCCGATCGTCACGCCCTCCAGGTTCACCGCCGCGCCCGTCTTCAGTCCGGCTGAGTTCACAAAGTACGTCACCACCGTCAACTTATGCGACAGTATCCCTAGCCCCGCCGAACTCGTCATCAGGAACAACAGCGCCACCAGGATCACGCTCGAAATCAACACGATCACGCCCACCTTCAACTGCGACCATCGAACCTCCTGCTGGCTGGGCATAGCTCTCCTTTAAAATCAATTTTCCGCCGTCTGACTCCGCCATCTGATTCCCGCAAAAACCACATCACGGTGTCTCAGCCACCGTCATCGACCAATCTCACAAGCCGGATGCTAGTAACTGAGAGAATACATTACCCCTCAGGTTCTTCTCCACGAAATCGATCCTCACCGGATCGTCTGAAAGTGCTTTCCCTGCGATAGATGCACTCATCCACTGCTCGGCTTCAATCCGTTGGGTCGAAAGTTCATCCCTCCACCAGCACTACCGCCATAGCCAGCTCCCGGCTATGCGTCAGGCTCAACTCAACTCGCCGGATTCCCATCATCCCAGCCAACTCAGCCGCCCTCCCACTCAAAGAAAGCGTCGGCTTCCCACTCGCCTCGCGCTTTACCTCAAACTCCTTCCAACTCACCCCGCGGCTGATTCCGGTTCCCAGGGCCTTCGCTCCTGCCTCCTTCGCCGCAAATCTCGCGGCAAAGCTTTCTGCCGCGTTCTTTTTCCTCATGCAATAAGCAATCTCTCCCGCTGTAAAGATCCGCTCCAGAAACCGCTCTCCGAACCGGTCTATACTCTCTTGCACTCGTCTCGTCTCAATCAGATCCGTACCCATTCCAATCACCATTTAAAACCTCGTCCCTCCGCCCTCCTGCACCACACGCTTCGGCGGCGCAAAATATCCACAAACAGAGCCTTTGCAACAGCATAACCCTGCCGGTCACATGACCAGAGTACCTGTTTCCAACCCTCACGCTTAGCTCTCATTCTCCGATGAACACCCTAACAGCAACCATCCCCGTCCCAGAGGCCCATCACCATGCAATTGCTCGACATTCAGGGCTTCAGCTACGAAGAGCGTCAAGGTCTGCTCCCCACGCTGACCTCTGCCTTCGCCGACTGTGGCGGCTGGATCCTCGACCGCAAGACGCTCTCCCCCACCACGATGGAGTTTCGTCTCGAAATCCAGCTCCGCGCTGTCGTCGATCTCTATTCTTCCATTCTCGCCTCCGGCCTCGAACTCACCCGCGCCGGCCACCTCGGACTAACCCACCTCTGCACCTGCCGAAAAAACCTCGGCACCCCAGCCGATCTCGGCCAGGTCATCGCGCTCCGCATCGAGATCACCTTCCTCGAAGACGCGACACTCCACTCTCTCTTCCTCGCCGCCCGGCCCCCCGCCTGAACGTCCGCTCACTTCGTCGACGTCTTCCTCGCCTTCGGCCCCCACAAC
Source organism: uncultured Acidobacteriaceae bacterium (assembly GCA_963746625.1). Classification (GTDB taxonomy): domain Bacteria; phylum Acidobacteriota; class Terriglobia; order Terriglobales; family Acidobacteriaceae; genus Edaphobacter. Next base: position 43,958 of record CAVVBT010000005.1, on the reverse strand, counting down.
GTCGCTCGGAACGGCAAACCCACAGAGAACTGCAGGTTGGGCGTGTCAGGAGTAAGTCCTACTCCAAACGTCAAATCGATCGTCCGACCTGGCGCATACACATAGCTCGCCCCCAGCCGAAGCGTACCTTCCACCAGATAAGAAGCAGGAATATCCACTCCATTCAAAGATGTCGAGCGGGTGAAGCGTTGATCCCACCCAAAAGTCATCGAGGTCTCCGGATTCAGCGCCAGGATCGACCCGATCTGGAAGCCTATTGCATCTCCCGGATTGAAGTGCCCCACGATCGTCTGGCCAGGATTGTTTGGATCCGGTGTCGTGTGGTTTGCAGGCAGATTCGCCGTATAGGCTAGACTCCCGAAGAACACAACCGGGTCATTCGATTTAGCCATGGTCAAAAATCCCTGAATCGCATTGAATCCCGTCCCGAGCGCAATTTCAGAACTGCTCAGGTTGTAGGCATCCTTGCCTGTAGTCGACTTAAAGCGGCCTGCCACCAGCAGGTCCGGCCATTTGCCGTGCTCGGTCGTCAGTTGCCGCTGCAGTCCTGCCGAGATGTCGCCCATCCCAAAGCTGGTGGATGTGGTCTGTTTCCCTGTTGCGTCGACAGAACGGATCTCCTCGTAGCCGTACGGGATTGTAAAGTCCATTTGCATCTTATGCGGCAGCCCCAGCCTCGTCGTGAAGGTCGGCAGCAGGAAGTCTTCCCGCACACGCTGCGACTCGATGTCGCCCACCACAAGCACCGGCAACAGGGCGAATCCATTGACAGTTAAATGATCCGACGATGCGCTGAAGTATGACGTAACGTTGTCGACCTCCATCGTTCCTGACGGCAGCAATAATCCACCACGCACAATCAAGGCCTGGTCCAGCGCCTCGGTAGCCTGGCGTTCTGTCACGTCGTAGGTTGAGGTCGAGACCACCGAGTTAATCGCCCGGCTGTTTGCGGCCGCAGGCAGAACAGGCCGCTCATTCACGTTGGCGGCGCTCGTAAATCCGCCGTTCACCCTCCACTCCAGTTCGGAAACGCGTTCCAGCAGGTTGCGGATAATCGCATCCCGCTCTCGCAAGGCCTCCTGCAGCTTCAGATCCGCCGGGTCCTTCGGCGGAACCTGAGCCTGACCCTGACCCGGCCCACCTCCAGACGGCGCTGCCGGTTGAGCTTCAATGGCCCCAGCCCCCAAAAACATCACAAGTCCCGCCAACAACACTTTGCCCAACATCGAGCCCGCCTTTCCCTCAATAAAGGTAGTTGCTCGGAGCTGTAACTCCGATCCTTCTGGTGATGGCTGTCTCATCAGGAACCAGCCGCGATGCGATCGTTATATTTCTTGCCTCAGTCATCCGTTCGTCCGGCGGGTGAATGATGAACGCGATGCCGTCCTTCCATATCTCCTGGAACCGGTCGACTCGCATCGTTATATTGCCGAAACCCGGATCGGCCAGCGCCACGTGTCCATCGACGATCGCTTTAACAACAACGAAATGATCAAAACCTTTCAATCGAATCGGCACAATCACCGACCTCTTCTGGCGCAGCAGGTCTTCCATCGTCATCCCGCTGAAACCTTCCGCGCGATACCCTCGCGCTTCCGCGAAGTGCTTCAGGTCAAGCAGCGAGAAACCGCCGCGGTCCCGCACTCTCGCCGCATCGACCCGATGCAGAATCCATACAACGATTCCTGTCTCAGACGTTGGATCGTTGTAGTCATATGTCAGTACCGTGCTGAGGGCAGCAGCGCCGCAACTGATGTCCCAGCGCTGCCGCACCACGCCCTCACCACGTATCTCTTTTATGCTCCGGATATTCTTGCTCCCCGGCACCCCCGTCGCCTCTCCCGTTTTTTGAGCGGACGCGGGTGCAGGGGAGAGAAGTGGGCTGGCCAATCCAATAACCAGCCCAACGCTAAGCAGTTGTTTCTTCAAGCTCATCAGTGTTTCCCTGTCAGATTGGTCTGCGTGAGCGTTCCAACCGACGAGTTGATGTTGACGTTTAGGTTCAACAACACACTGACGTTGGAGCTGACTGCGTTGATGTTGATGAGTGAGGTCAGGTTCTGTTGTGCTGTGCCGTTCAGAGTGATTGATCCCTGGTTGGTGCTGGTGCTGGACGACGTCGGCGAAGATAACACCGACAACGTACCGGCTCCTGTGACCAGGCCATTCTTCGTAGGTACAGACCCTTGGAACTTGATGACCCCATTCGAATCGCCGGCCGTAACTCCGCCTGCCGTCACACGATCCATGGCGGCATCGTTCAACGCTTGCGGGGTATGGCGAGCCGCGATCTGGGCCGTGCCTATCTGGGCCAGTAGCGCAAAACTCGCAATTACAAAAAGACGACGCATGATTCCTCCTTGATGCCACAGAAGAAGAGTAGGTCGGGGCTCCCTGGTTGGAGAGCCCCTTCCTGCTGCCGTCTTTAGCGAGTCTGCGTGATGCTGTTGGTCTGGGTTAGCGTCGGCATAGAGACTAGGTTTGTCGAGTGAGCGATGTTCAGCCCATTCGCAACCATGCCGCCGGCCGAGTTTACGATGTTCAGTGCGGTTGCATTGGACTCAGCGGAGCCCGCCAGGGTCAAGCTGTAGTTATTGGTGTCGTTAATGGTTGATCCATCGACGGCCACGTTCTTCGCTGTGGCTGAATCGAGGGTAACTGCGCCCTCAACGTTCTTGGTCACGTTGGTGTTCTTCACCGAGCTAAAGGAGTCTACGTTTGACTTGCTGGCCACAAGGCTCGTGACCGTGCTCGTCGAGGACGTGTTCGACGCCGTTACGTTGTGAGACGTAGCGAAGTCGTTGGATGAAGTAACCGACGTGCTCTTGTCGTTGCTCGAAGACTCAGCAAACTGAGAGGTCGCATCGACCGCCGCCTGCTGCGACTGCGTCGCTCCAAACGAAGACGACTTGTTAGTTGCAAAGTTGTCAGAAGCAGACTCTGCAGCGTTCTGGTTGGTTGCGTACTGATCAGCCACTGCGGCCGAGGACGTCGAGTTGGTTGCGAAGTTGTCCGACGCCGACTTGGAGGCCGTCAGATTGGTAGCGAAGTTGTCCGACTTGGCCGCCGTCGCCGCCAGGCTGCTGTTTGAGGATTTGTCCGCAGCGGCATTAAGCGTGCCGGCCGCAGTCGTGTTCGTAGCATTGCTGCTCGAACCGTTGGCCGTCGAATTGCTCGAAGACGCACCCTTGGTCGCGCTGAGGTTGTCGGCTCCGCTGGCGACATTGGTTGACGTCGCGCCGCCGCCCGTGGAAGAGCTGTTAGTCGCCGAGTTGCCGACGCTATTGGCAGTTCCGTTCTTCTTGGCAGTTGCGCTTGCTGCTGTGCTGTTAGAAGTCCCGGTTTGGTTGGTTGCGTTAGCAAAGTTCGCCGACGCTCCCAGGGTTGCAGAAGCACTCTTTGAACTGCTTGCGTTCAAAGATGCGTTCGCAGCAGCTGCGTTCGTGGTTCCAGTCGACAAGCTCGCGTTGGCGGCCGCAGCGTTCGTCGTCGCACTCGAGTTGCTCTTGTTGGCGGCGAAGTTGTTGGTCGTTCCACTTGCTTCGTTCGCGCTCTCAGTAAATGCATTCGTCGTTCCGCTCGACTTGGTCGAGTTGACCGACGCCGAAGAGGACTCATTCGCCGCAAAGCTCTTGCTGTTGCTGGCCTGCTGCGTCTTGTTGTCCGTGTTGGTGAAGCTGTTGGACCTCGTATCGGTCGTGCTGCTCATGTTCGCGAACGAAGAGGAGTCGCTCGCCGTGTGATTGAGTGATGCGTTGACGCTCGAAGTATCGTCTCTGCTCGCAGTGACGTTCGAGCTCTTGGTAACGGTAAGTTGGCTGTTCTGTCCGCGATGGTAGCCGTCCAGGGTGGCTGACGACGCGCTATCCTGCGAGATAACGTTGCCCTGGTGCACATCGGTTGAGGTGGTGGAGGTATCGGCAGCCTCGCTGCTGTCGTACACGTTGACCCCATTGGCAACAAGCCCGTCAACTGTATTCACGATGTTGACGCCCGTCGCGCCTGCGAGCACCGATCCAGCGATGTTTGATGTGGCAGTGTTGTTTTCCGTCACGGTCGAGTTGTTGGCCGCGATTGCAGAGTTCTCCTCGCCCGCCGCGGTAACTTTGTCCATCTGGCTGTCGCGCAGGGGCTGTTTGTCATGAGTCGTTTTGGGTTTGCTCTGGCCAAAGGCAGCGCCGCTAACCAGAACCGAAGCGGTGACGAAAGTGCAAAGGATCCTGTTCATCTCAGACTCTCCAATAAGAGTTATTTGTGGGCAAGCACGACCGTTTGCGCAGCGGCATCACCCCTGCGCGTCGGACAATTTCGACGCACTGCTCCGCATGCTCCTGATGCATCAGGAGAATCGCGAGTGCATCAACAATCTGTTTGAATCAGGGCTTCATCCTAGGCCGATAAACACAGGCAACATGCGAATCTGGGGAGCGAAAAGAAATAAATAATACAAGTGGTGGCCAACGTTCAGACCAACTCACCCCGCAAGTCTAGTGAATTCATGAAGCCCAACAATGTTGCTTAAAGTCATCCCTGCTGTGCAGTAAAACTCCGGTGCAGTAGGTTTGGGGCCCATGCCGAAGTGATGAACTTCTGACGCCGAACCAGAGTGCAATTGGCGTTCCAAAGCCACGACCAGCAGATACTGGGGTATTTCACACAATGAGATTTCCTATTGTGCAGCTCTTTGCAAATGTCAAGGGAAAAATGTGGACTAATTATTCCCTCGGCAGGCCTCAACGATCGGCCTATCACCGGTTCAGCGCTACCACCGTGCGCCGGTGCAGCACACTCTCCGAGTCCCCAATCACCAGTAACCCAGGCTGCCATCTCCCATGCGTCAACACCAGCCCCAGTCCCGTCGCGTTCCCTGCAACCTTGAACACAGGCTCACTTACCACCGACCCGCCCCTGGGCACCCTCGCCGTCAGTTGTACCCCCTCAATCCCCGGCGACTCCTCCCAGCGTCTGCCCTGCCCATCCACCAGGTACGCCCATATCAGCCCCTCCCCCTGAGTATTTTTTCCCCGATTCGCCACCTTCACCGACACCCGCACCAGCCGCCGCCCATCCCGAATCAGAAATCCCGGAACCTCCTCCACCCCCGTCACCGTAAAACACATATCACCAAAACATTGCGGCTCCCCGATTGCCACCACTCTCTGCCGTTGCACCAGCGAAACCCCCACCAGAACCACCAGATACGCCACCCACACCCCGATCAGCCACCCAACTCCCCGCCGCACCCGTTCTCGCTCTCCGCGCCACAGCGATACCCCCACACCCAGCACGCCAATCCCCGTCCATCCCACCAGCCCAATCAGCAATATCTCCGTCGCCTTCATCCCCACCCCAATCCGCCTCATGACACCGAAATCCAACAGCCAGCATTTATCATCGACCATCGAAGCCCAGCCAACAAACCATTGCCGGCCAAACAGGCCTTCGTCGAAGCAGGAAAGAAAAATTAGGAGCCACCATGCCCTGGTATCAACTCGACGACGCCAACGACCCCAAACTCGACGAGCTGGCCAAGCAATACAACCTCCACCCCCTCCACATCGAAGACGCCCGCAGCGAAGACGAGAGCGTCAAGGTCGACACCGCTCCCAACTACACCTTCGCCGTCTTCAAACCCGTCCACCTCATCCCCGATCCCGACAATCCCGGCGAGCAGATGCCTGTCTTCTCCCCCATCGACATCTTCGCCGGCAAAGACTTCCTCATCACCATCTCCGACCCCACCTGCCCCACCACCCAGCAAGCCCTCGACCGCGCCCGCCGCGACGGCGACGACGAGCACCCCGGCAAGCTCCTCTACCTCATCCTCGACACCATCGTCGATCTCTACTTTCCCGCCATCGACCACTTCGACGACCGCATCGACCAGCTCGAAGACCAGGTCTTCGACAACCCCTCACCCGAGATCCTCCAGTCCATCTTCGCCATCAAGCGCGAACTCATCGATCTCCGCCGCGTCCTCGTCAACACCCGCGACGCCTCCCTCCATCTCCAGCGCGATCCCGGCACCATCATCGACGCCGACCACCAGCCCTTCGTCCGCGACACCTACGACCACATCGCCCGCCTCCTCGACTCCGTCGAAACCCAGCGCGACCTCCTCAACAACACCCTCGACATCTACCTCTCGTCCGTCGCCAACCGCACCAACGAAGTCATGAAGGTCCTCACCGTCCTCGGCACCATCGCCATCCCCGCGCTCGCCATCTCCGGCATCTACGGCATGAACCTCAAAGGCCTACCCTTCCAGGACTCACCCTACGGCGCCGAGTGGGTCGGCGGCATAACCATCCTCTCCACCGCAATCCTCCTCTACGCCCTCCGCAAATTTAAGTGGTTCTAATCCGCACCACAACCTACCAAAGCACCCCACGCACTGGCTTCTCTGCCGCCGGCAGCGACAGTCTCCCCCAGCATCTGCCGCAAATTCACCTCAATCGTTCGCGTAATCGAAGTCAGCGGCACATCAAAAATCGTGTTTTCAAACGGATCCTCGAGATCGCGCCCGATCTTGTCCAGCGCCAGAAAAATAAACCCCACCAGCGTCGACCCCAGCGGAGTAAACCACCCCATATTCATCACCAGCGCCAGCGGCAGCATCAGGCAATACATCTGCACAAAAAGCTGCGGAAAATAGTCATACTGCTTCGGCATCGGAGTCTTCTTTAATCCGCTCCGCCCCGCCCTGCGCATCCACCAGGTCATCCAGATTGCCATCCAGCGCCCTCCAGTGCGCAATATCGATCCATCCCCGCACCTGGCACTGCCGCAGCAGCGCCCCCATCTGCTGCTGAATCGCCAGCGGAACATTTTTCTGGTCGCGCAGCGCGCTCAACTCCGCTTCACTCAGCAGCGGCGCAATCTCCTCCCACGGCTCCAGCCCTCGCAGATGCTGCCGCAGCGCAATCACATAAGCAATCTCGTGATACACCAGCCGCTTCTGATAAGCCTTCAACTCACTCGCCTCTGCATCATTCAACGGCATCATCACCGTCGTCACCTGCCGAGCCCAGCTCCGCGAGTTGTTCACCAGCGCGCCCCACAGCGTCCGCGCCTCCCACCACCGCGCATACGCCGACTGGTTCCGGAACGCCACAATAATTCCAATCGCCGACCCGAACAGCGACAGCGGAATATGCGGCAACGCCACCCATTCCCAATGCATCACCTTGTACGCGACCACCACTGCAAGGTCGTACAGCAGCAACGTCAGCAGGGGCAGTCCCACGTACGCTCAACATCCGTGGCAGCTGTCGCCCGTCGGGAACGATCATGCGCCTTCGCCCTCGGTCTTCACCGGCTGAAACACCCGCCCGCCGTCCTCCGAGATCCTCACCTCACCCGTGCCAATGTCATACACCCAGCCCGAGATCGTCAGCTCCTCGCGCGCCATCGCCCCGGCCACCGAAGGATGCGTCCGCAGATGCTGAAGCTGCAGCAGCACATTCTCCTCCGTCAGTCGCCGCATCAGATCGCTCGGCTTCTCATCCGGCTCCGCCAAGCGACTCCGCCACGCTCAGCGCAGCATGCGCATTCTTCAGCCAGCTCTTCACCGTCGGCATCGTCGCCAGGCCTCCGGATGCAGCAACCCCTTCATCGCGCCGCAATCCGAGTGCCCGCACACCACCACATGCTGCACCTTCAGCGCCGAAACCGCATACTCGATCACCGCGCTCACGCCGCCCATCATCTCGCCATACGCAGGCACCAGGTTCCCGACATTGCGCGTAACAAACAGATCCCCCGGTCCCGACTGCGTAATCAACTCCGGATCGATCCGCGAATCCGCGCACGTCACAAACAACGCGTGCGGTCTTTGCGGCTCACTCACCGCCTTCCGGTAAGTCGCCTCATTCTCCGGATAAACCTCCGTCCGGAACCGCCGAATCCCAGCCTTCAACTCCTTCAGCACCGTATCCACAGTCTCTCCTCATGCCGTTCGCATCCGAACCGAGTCTACCGAACAAACTATTCTTTCCACTTAATATTGCAGCCTACCGCGAAACGCTGATTCGGATCCGGCCTCTTGCCCGCAATCACCGCATCCATCGCAGCCCGCAGGTCCTTGCCCGTTACAGGAATGTCATTCCCAAAATCCCCGCGCCGAGGCCGGCTGTCATCCAGTTGCCCCCGATACACCAGCTTCATCTCGCCATCGAACAGAAAAAAATCCGGAGTACAGGCCGCGTCATAAGCCCGCGCCACCTCCTGCGTCTCGTCATACAGATAAGGGAAGCAGAACCCCAGCCGCTCCGCCTGCTTCCTCATCTCCTCCGGCGAATCCTGCGGATACTCCACCACATCATTCGACGAGATCGCCACCATCCCAATCTTCCCGCGATAATCCCGCCCAATCCGCGCCAGCTCCTCCTCCACATGCTTCACATAAGGGCAGTGCACGCAAATAAACATCACCAGCAACCCATGGCATCCGGTCGCGGCACAGTTCGCCCCATCCGCCCGCGCATCTTCCGACACCAAAGCGAACACATCATCCCGCCCCACAGCCTTCCCGCTCACCACATCCATCAACTCAAACGCCGGAGCCGTACTCCCCAACTCCACCATCGTCGATTGCGTCCTCGACATATCTCCATCCTCCCTCGCAGCCGGAATCGAATCCCGTACCCGCTCCATCAATCCCCATTCTAAAGCTCGATCGTTACACTATCCCCATGTTCATCCACATGTTCTCCTTCCGCTGGAAAGAAGGCGTTACCGAGCAGCAGAAGCAGCGCGTGCTCGAAGAGGTCAATGCTCTTCATACACGGATTCCCGGAATCCTTGACTCGGCCGCCGGATTCAACACCTCACCCCGCGGCCAGGGCTATGAGTTCGGCGGCTTTATGAAATTCTCCGACCGCACTGCATTCGATGCCTACAACGCTCACCCCGTTCACGAGGAACTCCTTACGTGGCTCTTGCCTTTGATCGACCCCTTGGAGGTTGACTTCGAACTCTAACTAGGCCGTGCCCATGACTAATAACCCCCACAACTGCAACTCCACAGTTGCTGAAATCGCCAGGCTGAGAACCAGATCTATGCACCCCACCCGCACCCTCCCCGGAGGCCCCGCCACCCGAGCCTCCCTACCCAAAGGCCCCAACAACCTACCCCTATGCCGCTGGTGCGATCTCGAAATCCTTGCCAAACGCCGCCGCACCTTCTGCTCCGACTACTGCGTCCACCAGTGGCGTCTCCGCACCGACCCCGGCTACCTCCGCGACCAGGTCTTCGCACGCGACCGCGGAATCTGCGCCGCATGCCAAATCGATACCGTCGCCACCTACAACGCACTCAAGCGAGCCCGAGGCCCAGCCAGAGCCGCTGGCCTCCATCTCTACGGCATGAAGTCCATCACCACCCGCCGCAGCCTATGGGACGCCGACCACATTCGCCCCGTAGCCGAAGGCGGAGGCCAATGCGACCTCGACAACCTCCGAACCCTCTGCCTCCTCTGCCACCGCGAAGCCACCGCCCAGCTCCGCACCCGCCTAAGCAACGCACGCGAGCGTAACCACCTCAGATCATCTGGACTCTGAGCCTGCCCTGAGCCTGTCGAAGGGGGGAAAGAATCCGTACACTCACGGTAATGCCCGTAAAGTCACGTGTTCGAAAAATTCGGTGCCGACAGGTCGAACTTGCCGAAAACCCCTTTTTCAGGAACAAAGACTATGGTCACCTCATGCATTTCCAGCTATGACAGAAAAAGCAAGGTCCCGGAGAATCCCAGGACCGCATTTGCACCATCGACGTCATCAAAGCCTGCTGCTGGCAGCTCCGTCAGAAATACTTCATATTTGTCAGATCTTCAATCAACCCAGGCCCAGTCGGCTCCCATCCCAGCGTCTTGCGCGTCCACTCACTTGAAGCTGGCATATCCAACGTCGCAAAATGCGCAAACCACCCAAAGTGCTCGCCAGCCTTCTCCGGAGCAATCGAAACCGCCGGCACCTTCAGGCCCTTGCCGATCGTCTCCGCGATCTCTCGAGCCGACACGCCTTCTTCCTGCACAGCGTTGTACACGGTCACGCCTGGTCCCGTCTTCTCGACCGCAAGACGATACAGGTGCGCAACATCCTTCAGCGGAGCCGCGGCCCAGCGATTCGCTCCGTCGCCCACATACGCCGACACACCCTTCTCGCGCGCCGTCTGCGTCAGCAGTGGCACCAGACCCTGCTTGCGCGTGTCATGCACCTGCGGCAGCCGCACAATCGCCACATGCACACCTGTCTCCGCTACAGCCTGCGCCGCCTGTTCGGGCCTGCGCGGAATCGCCGGCGAGTCCACCGGAAGGTCCTTCTCTGTGCGCACATGGCCCGGCGAGCCGCTCGTCAATCCCACCCCCGATGTCACCACAAACAGCTTGCCCGGCTCCAGCACTGATCCCAGCGCCTCAATCGCCTTCCTCTCGTCCTCCGCGTTCTGCGCAAACTTCGAAAAGTCATGGCTGAACGCCAGATGCACGACCGCATCCATCCCCGTCGCCCCGCTGCGCAGGCTGTCGAGGTCCGTCAGATCGCCGCGATGGACCTCCGCGCCCGCTGCCTTCAACTCTTTCACACCTGCATCACTGCGAGTCAGCCCACGCACCTCGTGTCCCACCTCAATCAACTCCTTGACCAGTTCCGTACCAATAAAACCCGTTGCTCCCGTCACAAATACGCGCATCGTTATCCTCCCTTGGTGAGACGCTGCCCGTGAAGCTCGCGCCAATTGACATTTGTGCCTCCGCTGAATAAAACGGAGACAGTCCCCACTTACAATAGATAAGCGGGGATACTCCCCGGTTGCAGAAAGTTTTTCCGCCTACTGTTCGCATGCCGAAAAAGACGCCGCCACCACCCCCGCCTGTCCGCAGACCCCGCTCCGACGCGAAGCGCAACCGCGAGCGCATCCTTGAGGTAGCCAAAGAGGTCTTCACCCGCGATGGCGCAGCTGCGAGTCTTGACGACATTGCCCGCCGATCCGGCGTCGGGAACGCCACCCTCTATCGCCACTTCCCAACTCGCGACGCACTCATCGAAGCCGTCTACCGCAGCGAAGTCGAGAAACTAGCCGCAGCCGAACAGCGCTTCGCCGCCACCCTGCCACCGCTTGAAGCGCTCCGCGCCTGGATGCTTCTCTTCATCGATCATGTGGCCGCCAAAACGCTCATCATCCCTGCCATGGACACCGTCGCGGGCGGCTCGACGCGACTGATCGAAGGCTCGCGCAGTCTCATTCACACCGCCTTCGTCACGTCGGTCAAACGCGCCATCGGTAGCGGCGAATTGCGCGAAGATACCGATCCCAACGACTTCGTTCGCGCGCTCGTCGGCGTCTTCCATACCACGGCCCTATCCGGCTGGGAGCAAAGCGCCCGCCGTCTCGTCAACATACTCATCGCTGGCTCGCGACCAACAAGCTGATCATTTTCACGAGTAGACGAGAAGCCGACTTATGAAGATTAATTTCCGACGCTACGCCTAACGCTTGGCCTTGAGGCTATTCAGATTTTTAGCCAATAACTATCGTTGCGAGCGAGCGCCATCATCTCAGGAGTCGACCTGCCATGACGACTTTTCCAACGACTCAGAACGCACCTCGGCGCGCAGGAACGACCCGAGTTCCCGAAAAGTCGCATTTTCCGAAACTTCAGTGACACATTCACCTCAGGTCTTGTCGGCGTTGTTTCCCACCAGCAAAAATCCACACAAGAACCACGTCTTCACCACAAATTGTCCACATATTTCCTGCTCGAAAAAGCACTATCCCCACTCGTCACGACCTAAAATTCCAAAGCAAAACCTAACCCAACCCCCTAAAACGCCTAAGGCTCACCACAACTCACCACAAAAACCGAACAAACGTTTTATCCACAAGAAGGTGGTCGGTCCTCTACTATTGACATTTGTGTCTTCCGGAAAGCGCCTCCCATCGACCATGCGTTCTTGATCGATGAAATCCTCGCGAATCCAACATCAGACCAGGGTTCGCGGTCACCCATAGCGCTCATGCGTCCGCCAAAACTCCCCCCAGGGTATCTTCGGAGGCCCACACACAAAGATATCTGGATGATCCTCACTCTCCTCGTTCTTTACGCCCTCCGAGTTCCCGTTATGCCCGGCCCACCTGCATGAAGTAAACGTCTTTTCAGCCTGCGCCTGCGAAAATCCAATCACAATTAATGTCGAAGGCGTCGGCACAGGATACCCACGCAGCCACGCCGAATTCGTCAAGCTGATCGGCATCGGCAAACCATACGCGGGCCCCAGAATCTCAACCGTGCCTTGCTCCCCATAATTCCCAACGAACACACCCAAACTGTTCCGTTGCTCAGGAGGCAGCGAATCGCGAATCCCGGCAACCGTCTTCACCATCTCATCCCACCCGAACTCCTCGCGCAGGTCGCCATTGTTCTTCAGCGCAAACTCCTTCAGCGGCCCGCTCGTGGCCAGCGGCACAATCAGCGCGTAAACAAAGACCGCCCATGCCGCCAAAGCGGCAAAGAAAACGCCCTCCACCGCCAGCCGCCATCCTCGACGCATCGAACCAACCCAGCGCTCGCCCACAACAGCACCCATCGCAAACAACATCGGATACGCCGGAGCAACGTAATATCCTCGTCCCTTCCCAAAAGAGAACAACAGAACGGGAATCACATACATCCATCCGAGGATTCGGTATCGCCGATCCATCAGAAACGCCACCGCTCCTGCAATCCAGATCGGCGCAACAAACATATTCGTGTTGATCAGAAACTGATCCCGCCAGAACCCATTCGCCCGCCCCTCGCCCACATCCCGGACATGGATGTGCTGAAGGAAGTGGTACGAGATGAACCCATGCCGTACCTGCCACAAAAAGTTCGGCAGAAAAATCAACAGCGCAACTCCGACTCCACCCCAGAACCATCCACTCAAAAAGTATCGTCGCGCACTCGTCAGCAACATCCCACCCAGAATCCCCGCGATATAGAAGCAGATCGAATACTTCGTCTGCAATCCCAACCCAAGCGCTGCCCCAATTGCCAGCCACCACCGCGGATCGGCGGTCTTCAGCATCCGAATCATGAAGTAAGCGACCAACACCCACCACAGATAATCAAACGTCGAATACTGAAACTCAGTCCCCTCAAAAACCGGCAAACCTGACGTCGCCACCACCAGCGCAGTCGTCACCTGGGCCAGCCGGCCTCCCCCAAGCTCCCGAGCCATCCACGCCGTCACCACAATCGCACACGCCTGCGAAATCACCGAAAACAACCGCAATCCCACCAGCGAAAGACCAAAAATCTCCAGCCCAATTCGCTCCATAAATGGCGTAAACGGAGGATAAGCCACGTAGCCCCAATCCAAATGCCGCGCATCACTCAAAAACTGCAACTCATCCCGATGAAACCCATAGCGCCCATTCGTCAGCACATGAATCAGCGCTACCCCGAGAGCAATCCCCACAACCGCCGCCGAACCGCTCTGCGCTCCAGTCTCTCGTGCGACGACATTCTTACGCTCAATCGTCTCCATCAGCTCTCCGTCCAGCCTGTCGGTGTTTCGAGACTTTACGCATCACACTACACGGATGTTCCCCCATAACTCCAGATCGTTTCTTCTACAAGTTTGGTCTAACCACTCTCTTGACCTTCTCTCCGCAGCGTTATATCAAGGCTGAACGATGCGAAACATCCATCTTGTCTCCGTGACGACGTTTTTGGCTGGTGTCGGTCTTTTCGCGCAAACCGCGATCCGCCCAGATCCTAACGGTCCCTCCAACATTGGCCGCATGCAGCTGACTCAATCTCTCGATGACATCGCAGCCAATGAGACCACTGCGCGGCGCGCCACCATAGCCGCCATCACCACCCGGACCCAGGCCGAAGCCCGCCAGCGCGAAGTCCACCGAAAAATCCTAACCCTCATCGGCGGCCTCCCTGAAAAAACGCCCCTGAACGCAAAATCTCTCGGCACCACGCAAGCCGACGGCTTCCGCATCGAAAAAATCCTCTACGAATCCCAACCCAACTTCCCCGTCACCGCCCTCCTATACATCCCGGAGGCGAAGACCAACACACCCCAACAAAAACTCCCCGCCATCGTCGTCTCGCCCGGCCACGGCCTCACCGGCAAGCTCACCGACTACACCTTCGCCAGCACCTTCGCTCGTAACGGATTCGTCGTCCTCTCCTACGACCCTATCGGCCAGGGCGAGCGCCTCCAATATCCTGACCCAGCCGACCCCGCTAAAACCCTCTTAAAAGCCGCCACCGGTGAACACGGCGAAGCGGGCCTCCAACCCACCCTCATCGGCGACGCTCCCGCCCGCATCATCGCCTGGGACAGCATCCGAGCGGTCGACTACCTCATCTCGCGCCCAGAAGTCGACCCCAACCGCATCGGAGCCTTCGGCTGCTCCGGCGGCGGCACCATGACAGCTCTTCTCGCCGCGCTCGACACCCGCGTCCAAGCCATCGCCGTAGCCTGCTACCTCACCAGCTTCGACACCCTCCTCCCCACTCTCGGCCCCCAGGACGCCGAGCAATCCATCCCCAACTTCATCGCTAGCGGTCTGGATTTCCCTGACTGGATCGAAGTCGCCGCCCCGCGCCCCTACGCCATCATCTCCACCGCGCAGGACATGTTCCCCTTTGCGGGAGCCCTCGCCACCACCACCGAAGCCCGTCGTTTCTACGCCCTCTTCGATCCCAGCAGTGCCGGAACCCCGACAAACAACTCGCCACCAGGCATCCCTACCGGCCCAACCCTCAATCCCGACACCTCCAACGCCATCCCCGCCACCGCCCTACTCCAGTGGATCACCGGCATCGGCCGTCACGGCAACCTCGGGCCCATTACTGGACAAATCGTCTCCTTCTTCTTAACCCATCTCGCCCACTCCGACGCGCAACCCATCCTTCCGCCACCACCAACCCCGGGCGCCAATCCATTTGCTCCACCCGCCGCCATCCCGGCCTCCGCCTTTCAAGTAACCCCCACCGGCCAGATCTCCACCAGCTACCCGAACAGCGAAACCGTCCACACCCTGACTCTCAAACGCAATGCAACTCTGCCCAACCCCAAACCCCTCACCGGGCCGCAACTCCAGCAAACCATTCGCGAAGTCACTCATGCCACCATCAAACCCGGCGACCCCGCTCCCATCAACACCGAATCCCGACCCCTCGCCTCCGCACCGGAAGGCGACGTTCACGTTCGCCACCGCTTTACCCTGGCCACCGCGCCCGGCATCAACATCGAGGCCGAGTTCTACCGTCCCGCTGACGGCAAACACCCGATGCTCCTCGTCCTGAAGAATAGTCTCGATCCTGCTCTCGAACCGTCGCGCGTCGAAGAGGTTAAGAAATTTCGGGCACTCGCCGACGCCGGAACTGCAGTCCTGGTCATCGCTCCGCGCCCATCGCCACCCGGCATCGAGGAGACCAAAGCATCCATTCTCGGCCCCTTCTACCTCACCGAACTCCGCGCCGAACTAGTCGGCAAAACTCTCCTCGGCCTCCGCGTCGACGACGTCATTGCAGCCGTCAACTTCATGCAAGGCAGCACCACCGGAGACCCTAATCAGATTTCCGCCCAGGCCAGCGGCCACCTTGGCCTCGTCCTGCTCCACGCTGCCGTCCTCGACCCGCGCATCAAGCACATCACCATCGACCACACCCTTGAAAGCTACAAAAGCCTCCTCGAAACCCCCATGCCCATCGACGCCCCTGAAGATATCCTGCCTGGAGTTCTTCGCCACTACGACATCCCGCAACTCATCCAAACTCTCGGCCCCCGACTGACTCCGGGCGATCTTCATCGCTAGGTTATTCTGTCTCTGAATACCGATAATTCAGGTCGTCATGATGGCTTGACTCATCAACATGGAGGTTCATGCTCGAAAGCCAAACTCGCAATCGACTTCGGGCGATTGCGCTCCTTCTGCTCGGGCCTGCGGCTCTCTTCTCTCTCGTTCGCGGAATCCACCATGCCTTTCAATACGAGAGCCACGATCTTCAATGGATCAGCGCACACCTGATCGATCAACACATCGACCCCTGGCAGGAAAAGCTCACCGGACTCCCTCACCACCCGCAACACTTCAGCCCCCCCAACTATCTCCATATCCTCTATCTGGTCTTGTTGCCCTTTGGGCTGCTCGACTTCCATACCGCAGAAGTCGTCTGGTGCATCGCAAGCATCTGTTTTTCCGTCGGTGCTGTTTATCTTCTGAAGCGCCTCTTCTCGCTCGACTACTTTCAGTCCGCCCTAATCCTCTGTCTCTTGTGGATGAGTTCGCCCTTCCGTGTCGTTCTTGAAACCGGCCAGATGAGCCTCTGCGAGCTGTTTCTATTCTCTGCGGCCTACGCGATCGGATTTACGTGGCTCGGAGCCGTCAGCTTCGGCATCAGCTTCGCGAAGTACAGCTTCTCCCCAGTCGCCGTGCTCGTGCATCTCTTTCGCGGCCGCATTCGGTTTCTGCTCGTTGCCATCGGAGTGGCGGTGATTGGCCTCCTTGGCATCCATCTTCTGCTTCCGACGCCGTTATCCCTGCTGGCACGCGAGCCCCTGATCATTGCCAGAACCTCCGTCAATCCCGGCCTTGCCGACGTAATGACCTACGCCGAGTACCTCTTCCGGCCCCACGTCGCACTCGCCCGCGCCATCTCCTGCTCTTATCTCATCTCGCTTGCAGGCACCGTCGCCTACGCTCTCTTTCTAAGCCGCTACCGTATCTCCCGAGGAGCAGAGCTCACCCTCGTCTCTCTCGCCAGCCTTCTGTTGTTCAAGCACCTCATCTATGACTACGTCTTTCTTTTCATCCCACTTGCTTACGCGCTCAGCGGTAAGAATCCTGAGAAAAAGCGCCCCATTATTGCGGTCGTCCTGATCTTCTGGTTTCTCACTGCGCTTCTCGGCCGTTCCGTAGGCGACTACACCGTGAATCTCGCCGGCATGGCCATCAACGTCCTCCTCCTCGCCGCGCTGCTCGCCTACACCACCTACACAGTCATCCGCGATGAAGGCCAGAAGTCAGTCGCAGGCACTCGTCCATTGCGGTAATTTTTCTGCGGATGGTGGAACCCCATTTTTGCAGGGGGTTTTGGCAAAAATGGGTGGAAAAACGTGGTGTTTTGATGGTGAAGTTGTGGTGAATTGATGGTGGAATGCTGGTTTTTGGATGGTGGTTTTTCGGCGCTAAAAAAATGCCACTTTTTCCAGATTTATTTTTGAGGGATTCCCATTTTGGGAACGCTTTCATGAACTGATTGGGCGCAGAAGCATTTCTATCTCCGCCCGGGGGTGGTTTCAGCGACTTGTCTTGGGAAACGTGGGATTCAGGATGACGAACCCTCCGCTGCTGCTGATGAAGACGGACTTGAAGAGCGATGTTGGGACGAGACCATCCGTATCCGTATTCATCGGATGGGAGATGGTCACGACCGTCAAGTTGGGGACGGACTTCTTTCCCAACCTAAGGACGCGAACCGTGCGTGTAGACACTTCTGACTTGGTCCACGATCCGAAGTTGCCCGTATTCACTGGCTCGCTTCGGTTTCCAAGCGCGCCGAGGTTGTCATGAAACAGGGTGAAATAATTAGCCCCGGAATCCAGTAGGAGCGTCATCGCTTCCGCTCCTAATTCGGGAACGTAGCCGGATATGATCAGCCGGTTGGGGGCACCACGTCCCGGGTTGGCCTGATCCATATGAAGCGCGAGGCGTTCTCCGGTCAATGTTTGAGCGAGTGCGCCCGAAGCGGGCGCTAGCTGGAGAATAAGGCGACGATAATCGATTAGTACATCAAACTGCTGGAGAAAGTCCTGGCCAAGAACACCGCGCACCTTGAAGACAGACATCCGGTTCGCAGTACTCGACACGTTGAGGTCTGAGATCGTGGCCCCAGCGACCGAGACCGAGTTAGCGCGGACGACTGACATTTTGGTGGACCCCAAAACTCCCATGATTTTTCTCTCTCCGACCTTCGGAAGCCCAAGTTCGTCGGCCAGTTTCTGGTCGATTATGGTTTTGCCGCTGCCGGTGTCTAATAGGAGGTCATAGGGGCCGGAGCCGTTTATGCTGACAGGTACGATGATCATGGATAGATCGTCCAATGTGATCGTGGCCGTAACGATCTGGGGAGTCGGTTCGGTTTGGCCTGTGACCTTGGTTGTGGCCAGGGCGGCCAGGGTGGGAAGGCTGGATACGCAGATGAGAAGCAGGGAGACCTGGCTGAAACGGGAGAGTGGCATGGGCGTTCACCTCGTTGAGGCGAACTATGCCGGCGGGGTCCGGTGACGGTCTTGATGGTTCCCGGATATTGCGGTGACAGATGTGATTTAAACGTGATTCCTGCTAAGCAGGAGAAAAACAAGTGACTTATCGGTTCGCTGAGTTTGAGGTGGATGACCGGCAGTTTCGCTTGCGTGAGGGCGGCGCGCCAGTTCAGGTAGAGCCGAAGGCGCTGCGGCTGCTGCTATGCCTCATCGAAAACCGCGATCGCCTGGTACGGAAGCAGGAGTTGCTGGATAAGGTGTGGCCGGACGCCATGGTGACGGAGAACGCCTTGACGCGGACGATCGGTTTACTGCGGAAGTCGCTGAACGACGATACCCACGTTCAACGATTCATCGAGACGGTGCCGACGGCGGGGTACCGGTTTATTGCCAAGGTGACTGTGCTGGGGGAGAACCCTGTTGTCGAGCCGATGAGGCCAGCGGCTACGGCCCAGCCGACTGCTGAATTTGGGCCGGGGGGCGGGGCGAAGGGGTTGGGGGCGAAGCGGTGGTTTTTCGCATTTGTCATTCTGCTGCTTGCTGCGGTTGGTGTCGTGGCGTACTTTCTTGCTGGCCACCGGGGGAGGGTTCTCACAGAGAAAGATACTGTCGTGCTTGCGGACTTCGACAATTCGACGGGCGACCCGGTGTTTGACGGCGCGCTGCGGCAGGGGATGGCAGTGCAGCTTGAGCAGTCGCCCTTTCTGAGCCTCGTCTCGGAT
Organism: uncultured Acidobacteriaceae bacterium; assembly: GCA_963746625.1. GTDB lineage: Bacteria > Acidobacteriota > Terriglobia > Terriglobales > Acidobacteriaceae > Edaphobacter. Next base: position 24,966 of record CAVVBT010000005.1, on the reverse strand, counting down.
GAGCGCATCCAGCAGGTGTTGAAGTTGATGGGCCAGCCAGCCGATGTGCGGCTTACTCATGCGGTTGCCCGGGAGATATGTGAGCGAAACGGAAGCACGGCTGTTCTGGATGGCTCGATTGCGAGGCTTGGGAGTCAGTACGTAATGGGGTTGCGTGTAACGGATTGCCACAGCGGAAAGGTGCTCGCTGAGGAGCAGGTTCAGGCGGCGAGAAAGGAAGATGTGCTGGGTGCGCTGGGTCAGGTTGCCAAGAAATTCAGATCCCAGGTCGGCGAATCGCTCACCACGGTCGAAAAGTATGACACTCCGCTCGCCGAAGCTACGACGCCCTCACTCGAAGCGTTGAAAGCCTATAGCCTGGGATCGAAGAAGATGTTTGAAGGACAGCAAAGTGCGTCTGTGCCCTTCTTTAAACGTGCGGTGGAACTCGACCCGAATTTCGCGGCGGCCTACCGGTCCCTGTCGGCCGTGTACTTCAACCACCACGAGCCGGAGCTGGCGGCCGAGAATATCCGTAAGGCATACGAGCTGCGGGAGAAGGTTAGCGATCGCGAACGTCTTTCCATAGAGACAAACTACTACCGGAACGGGAGCGGAGAGGTGGACAAGGCAGTGCCGGTATACGAGCTGTGGCAGCAGACCTATCCGAGGGACGTTGTGCCTCACAACTCCCTTGACACTCTTTACAGAAGAACCGGGAACCTGGAAAAAGCATTAGAGGAGGGTCGCGAGGCGGTGCGCCTCGAGCCAGACGGAGCAATCTACTACCAGAACCTCGGCGCCGATTATGTAAACCTTAACCGGCTAGATGAGGCGGAGGCCGTGTACAAGGAGGCCGAGAGGCGCAAGCTGTTCGCTGAGGGGTGGGCCAAGTCTCGTTACCTGTTGGCATTTCTGAAAGGTGATGAGGCACAGATGGCCCGGCTGGCCTCATCCGTCACGGGAAAGCGCGGCGACGAAGACGTTATGCTTGCTGCGCAGGCGGACACCGAGGCCTGGTACGGGAGGCTGAAGAACTCACGTGAACTCGCTCGGCGGGCAATGGATTCAGCCGAGCGGAATGAAGCGCGAGAGACCGCCGCAGGTTATCAGGTAGCGGAAGCGCTCTTCGAGGTGGACTCGGGCAACCGCGAGCAGGGCCTCGCCGATGTCCGTGCAGCGATGAAGCTGGCGCCAAACCCCGAAGTGCAGGAGATCGCTGCGGTGGCATTGGCCCGAGCAGGCGATACGGCATCAGCGGAGAAACTGGCGGACGACCTCGACAAGAGCTATCCGCTGAACATCATGATCCAGAGATATTGGCTGCCTGTAATTCGGGCGGCTGTCGCGATGCAGCGCAAGGACCCTAACCTGACGATCGAACTGCTGCGGGTGGTCGGCGATTTGGAACTGGCGAACATCAACCTGCTCCCGGCTTATTTGCGTGGAGAAGCGTATCTCATGCGTCATGATGGCAACCGGGCGGCAGCGGAGTTTCAGAAGTTCGTCGACCATCGCGGTCTGGTGAGGAACAAACCGTGGGGTGCACTGGCCCGGCTGGGGCTGGCGCGGGCTTACACCATACAGGGCGATACCACCAAAGCCCGCGCCACATATCAGGATTTCCTGGCGATCTGGAAAGACGCCGATCCCGATGTTCCGATCCTGCAACAGGCCCGAGCCGAATATTCGAAACTCAAATGATTAGGTGGTGGGCATCGCCAACAGGAAATGTTCGCTCCCATGGGCCCCATTTCCCACATTTCCACCCCATCACGCCTCAATCCACACCATCTGCACCACTTCTGGGCCTTGCCCTTCTCACCCCCTGCGCCTACCCTCAAAACATGCCATATTACTGACCAGTAAACCCCACAAATTTCGCGGCTTTTGGCGAAAATCCACAGCTAAAACCCTGATTTTTCGGGCCTCTGGGCCGTTTACAGTGCATTAATACGGGTATTCGCACAGGCAACACAATATGTTGTGCTTTATACTTGACACACCCCACAGGGGGCGTTACTTTCACGACTGCAATCTAGAACTCTTGGTTCTCGTCGCTCCCTAAAAAATCGCTGACGCCTCCCCCGCACGGTTCAATTACGCAGCGCTGTATAGCAGGAGAAGTCGTCTGAAATCGGGTCCCACTCACTGCACGCGGTGAGCCAAAAGTTATAGAGTTTCATCAAATTAGAAGGAGTATCACCATGGCGACCATCCCCAATCAAACACAGGCCCAGACGACCGACTACCAGGCCGCGCCGCCGTTCACCTCCCGTGCGCCAGGCCTCACCTTTGATCGCCACTTCACCCGTCCCGGCGTCTCCCCCTACGACGAGATCGTCTGGGAGCTGCGCGACGCCATCATCCAGGACTTCAAGGGCAAGGTCATCTTCGAGCAGAAGAATGTTGAGGTTCCGGCCGACTGGTCGATGACCGCGACCAACATTGTGGCCAGCAAGTACCTGCACGGCCTGAACGGCACGGACGAGCGCGAGTCCGGGGTTCGCGCCCTGATCACCCGCGTCGCCGAGTCTATTCGTGACTGGGGCATCGCCGGCGGGTACTTCGCTACTCCGGCCGACGCCGAGACCTTCTACGCCGAGCTTGCCCATCTGCTTTTGAATCAGAAGGTTGCGTTCAACTCGCCTGTTTGGTTCAACGTCGGCTGCGACCGGCTGGAGCCGAACTCCGACGCACAGAACTGGCACTGGAATCCGCACACGTGCGCGGTCGAGTTCTCCGTTACCGGCTATCGCAAGCCGCAGTGCTCGGCCTGCTTCATCAACTCGGTTCAGGATTCGCTCGACTCGATCCTTACGCTGGCCAAGACCGAGGGCATGCTCTTCAAGTGGGGCTCGGGCGCCGGCTCGAACCTGTCGAATATTCGTGGGTCGATGGAGACTCTTTCTGGCGGTGGTACGGCCTCTGGTCCGCTGAGCTTCATGCGCGGCTTCGACGCCTTTGCCGGCGTGATCAAGTCCGGCGGCAAGACTCGTCGCGCGGCGAAGATGGTCATCCTTAATGTCGAGCATCCGGATATCGAAGACTTCATCCAGTGCAAGGTGAAGGAAGAAGAGAAGGCGTGGCATCTCGTGCAGGCTGGTTATGACGGCTCCGGTCCCGACTCCGAGGCTTACACTTCGATCTTCTTCCAGAACGCGAACAACTCTGTGCGCGTGACCGATGAGTTCATGCGCGCTGTCGAAACCGACTCGACCTTCTACACCCGCACGGTCAAAGACAAGAAGCCGGTCAAGGAATACCACGCCCGCGACCTCATGCACGTCATCGCCGAAGCCACATGGCAGTGCGGCGATCCTGGGATGCAGTTCGACACCACCATCAACCGCTGGCACACCAGTAAAAACACCGGGCGCATCAATGCGTCCAATCCCTGCTCGGAGTACATGTTCCTCGATGACTCCGCCTGCAACCTTGCTTCGTTCAATCTCCTGAAGTTTCTAACTCCGGGAGGCCAGTTCGACATTCCCGCATACCGTCATGCTATCGGCATCGTCACGACTGCGATGGAGATTATCGTCGATGCCGCCGGCTACCCGACCGAGATGATTGCGAAGAACTCGCACGACTATCGCCCGCTTGGTCTTGGCTATGCGAACCTCGGGCGCGCTGCTGATGGCGTTCGGTCTGCCGTATGACTCGGATGCCGGGCGCGATTTTGCGGCTACGCTTACTTCGATTCTTTGCGGCGATGCTTACTGGCAGTCTTCGCGGATTGCTGAGTCTTGCCCTGCGCTGGGTGCGGCGACTCCGCTGACGCAGCAGGCGCACATTGCTGGCGGAGCTTGCCCGGGATTTTATGTGAACCGCGAGCCGTTCCTTGATGTTGTGCGGATGCATCGCGCCGAGGTGAACAATATCGGCAAGTCGAAGAACTCCGCCGAGCCATTTTTTGTGCCGCAGCTTGACCAGTTGATTGATGCTTCGCGCAATGCCTGGGATGGTGCGCTGGCTCATGGTGAGCGGCATGGCTATCGCAATTCGCAGGTGACGGTGTTGGCCCCGACGGGGACGATTGGCTTCATGATGGACTGCGACACTACCGGTATCGAGCCGGATCTTGCGCTCGTGAAGTACAAGAAGCTGGTTGGCGGCGGCATGATCAAGATTGTGAATAACACTGTGCCGTCGGCGCTGATCAAGCTTGGCTACTCCGAGTCCGAGGTCAACGCCATCGTCAGCTACATCGACGCCACCGGCACCATTGAAGGCGCGCCCGCGATCAAGCCTGAGCACCTCGCCGTCTTCGATTGCTCGTTCAAGCCTGCGAAGGGGACGCGCAGCATCTCCTACATGGGCCACATCAAGATGATGGGGGCAACGCAGCCGTTTCTTTCGGGGGCGATCTCGAAGACCGTCAACCTCCCGCAGGACTGCTCCGTCGACGACATCGCCGAGGCCTACATGGAGAGCTGGCGTCAGGGCCTCAAGGCTGTCGCCATCTACCGCGACAACTCCAAGGGCACGCAGCCGCTCAACGTCAATGCGCAGACCGACGCCGACAAGAAGGGAACCAAGGCCGTCGCCGCGGTTGCCCCTGTGGCTGCCGGTTCTATCGAGATTGAAGAAGCCGTGGTCGCTGCCAAGGCCGCCGCGGCCCAGGCCGTGCAGGCTGCTCAGCAGAAGATTTCTGCGCTCGAGCTGCAAGTGCGTCAGATCACCGAAGCTGCGATGAAGAACTCCGACTCTGCGGATGCGCAGGCTCCGCCGCGGGCTGTGCGGCATCGTCTGCCGGCAGAGCGCGCGTCGGTTACGCACAAGTTCGGCCTGGCCGGACACGAGGGCTACATCACGGTCGGCCTCTACCCCAACGGGCAGCCTGGTGAGATTTTCATCAGGATGGCGAAGGAAGGCTCCACTGTTTCGGGTTTGATGGACTCCTTCGCGACCGCGGTCTCGCTTGCGCTGCAGCACGGTGTGCCGCTGCGGGTTCTCTGCGAGAAGTTCGCGCACACCCGCTTCGAGCCCTCGGGCTGGACCGGCAACGAGCAGATCGGCTACGCCAAGTCGATCATGGATTACATCTTCCGCTGGATCCAGATCCGCTTCCTCTCCGGCCACCAGCTTGATCTCTTCGCCGGCCTCGCCCCTCAGCAGGCCATCCCTGTGGAGGGCACCGTCACCAGCCCCGGCAATACAGTCGTGCCCAGCCTTGCGGCTTCGTCGGGGACTGCCTATGAAAGAGGTGTCATCCTGAGCGAAGGCGCAGCCGGAGGCGAAGAGCCTGCCCTGAGCTTGTCGAAGGGACCTGCGGTTGCTTCGGGTCCGGACGACTACTACACGACCACGCCACCTCAGCAGGGAATCGCCCCTGACCTGAGCGCCCGCAGCGGCCTCGACACCGCCGTCTCGTCCTTCGAAGATCGCGGCATCATTCACCCCGCCGACGCCATGAAGTCCATGTACGACATGGGCGACGCCCCAAGCTGCGCCACCTGCGGAGCCATCATGACCCGCAGCGGCTCCTGCTACCGATGCATGAGTTGCGGAAGCACAAGCGGCTGCAGCTAGGAGGGGCGCGGATTCCTCGCCATATGTTGTTGTGGGTTTACGCATAAGATGAAAGTTGTACCCCATAAGCTGAAAGTCGGACCCCATAAGGTGAAAGCCACTCATTTTATGGGGCTTATGGTCGTGGTTGACGCATAAGCAAGGGAGACCCCGTAAAGTTAAAGGCTTCCATCTCGAAATTCGGAGTGCTATAAACCTACATAACCTACATAACCTCCTCAACTCCATTATTTTCTGTTGCTTGCGAGCAATGGAGGTTTTCGGTACCGGCGAGACGATCCTCCCCAAGGTACATAGCAGAGAGCATCTGAAGTCGAGTTATCGTCTCCTTGTCCATGACCAATCCGTTGCCAGCCTGGCTCAACCGGCGAGTGGGCAGACCCAACTTTCTCAGCCGATGTCCCACCTTTTCAGGGCTAAGTTTGGATCGGTCGCCCCGCGCTTCTACCAGACGGTTGCCGTTGCACTGCGGAGGGCGAAGTCTCGATCACAGTTCAGGACGAGGGACAAGGGTTTGACACAGGTACTTTGCCTGATCCAACCGCTCCGGAAAATCGGCTGCGCACTTCCGGGCGCGGGATCTACCTGATGAAAACGTTAATGGACGAGGTTTGCTTTGAGAAGGGCGGCGCGGTTGTACATATGCGCAAGAAATCCAATGCTGGCTCAGCCGCTAAGAGTAATGCCCAATGACGCGAACGTTCTGCCACCAGGGCTCAGCTACGGGATGGTTGGTCAGGATTTGTCGTCATCGAACTGAGTCTCTAAGGGAGTGCCGATGTTTCTTCATCGAGTAGGCGCAGAGTTGCTCCTGATAAGGGGAGTCTCTTTGAAGCAATCTTTGAGAATATGATGGCGAACTTTGAGGTTGGTCCGTTGGCAACCTTGGCAGATGCCTCGCGACTCTCCCAAGGAGAGGATTCACGGATTTCTGGATGGCGTGTACAAGCTCTATGCCATACAGCGAAACACCATTGGTTGCCCTGTAGGCCACGCCGCGGGCGACGCGGAGGGCGTGTCCGCCACCATGAAGCAGAAGGCGGTCAAATTTCTCCAGCGCACCACTGGTCTCATTGAAAAGGCATTGCGTGACCTAGGGGAGCCCGCGGTAATCACGCGTGTGAAGGCAAGCCTCATCGTGAATTCGTGGCAGGGGGCCATAGTGGTCGCTCGCGCGGGCGGCGGACTGGAACACCTCCGCAAAGTCTTCCGCGATCTCAAAGAAATGGTCGATCTCTCCTAATAATCCGAGTCAGTCTTGGTACAAGTCCCGCGGATCGTTGATCGGCTATTCGGAAAATGGCGCATTTGAAACGAGGTCGGCAAAATTCGGAGGCGCGAACCCCTCGACGTAACGAATGCCGAAATCTCTGAGAATATTGTCAATCGTCGTCATCGGCTTCTGACGAACGACGCTGCAAAGGCATCCCTTGAATTGATCCTTAAAGGCCAACCGGGGAAACTCCGATAGAATCGCACGCTGCTTATCTTGCGGGATTCGATCTAGACTGGTGCCTAGGACATCGACGGCTATCCCTGAATGGGTCATTACGACCTCGGGCTCCTTGTGGAGAGCGAGTGTGGGAGTAGTGTGAAGTGCGATGGCGTCCCATACGAGTTGAATCTGGCGCGTCGAGATGCCACGATCACTCAGAAAGGCGCGAGCCGCGTTTGCGCCGTCTACTTCAAAGCGATTCTCAGTGGTGTAGCGATCGGTCAAACCCAAATCGTGAAGAACCGCAGCAACAGCCAAAAGCTCCGAATCTGGAGGGTGTTCAGCACCATCGGAAAGCACAACGGCAAAAAGCCACGAGCGCATGACATGGTTGAAAAGAAATGGCTCCAATGAACTCCGCGATAGGTCAACCGCATCGCGGGCCAGAGCCGTGTCGGGAACTTTGATGCCGGCGAAAACCATACCTTCCTCCTTTAAGCGTTGTCGTCTTTAGCGGTACGATTAATCAACCGCTGCATCGTTGAGCAGCTTCACAATCTTGTGGTCCAGATCGTGAGCGATTGTCAGTGCTTCTTGATTCCCATAGGGAGTCAAGAAGTTGACCATCTTGTCATAGGAGAGATGAATGCCGTCTTCACGTTCATCAACTAAGACTGTGACGGGTGCGTAGGAACCTGCGTCTGGAACATGCTTGGCCATTTCCTTCATGACCAAGGGATTGCTTGCATAAGCCATGGCCATTCCTTTCTTCCGTTGTGGTGACTGTTGCGGTTTACGTTGTACTCGTCAGCGTCGACCGGCATCTCGTGCACATTCCTCCAAGGAACTAGGTCAAACTTTCGGCATAGCGATAATGACAACCGGGGACCGCAGCAATGACGCTGTCGAGAAGAACGCCGGCTCCAGAGAGTCCGGTTGGGAATCCGAGGTAATTCTCGATTTTGGAGCTCGAAGCCGCTTGGCCACCGGGCGCCGCTGATTCCACCATCAACACGTCAAGTCCTTCGGACGCGCCATACACTGCTGCAGCCAACCCAGCAGGGCCTGCGCCAACGATGATTAGGTCTCGGACTTGAGATTCATCAATGGTGCAGTTCAGTTCCAAGCTGTCCGAGAGCTCCTGTATCGAAGGGTTGCGCAGTACCGTGCGATAGTTGCAAATGACGACCGGAATTTCGCTAACAGAGACGTCGAACCGATCCAGGAGGGCTTGGGACGTCTGATCCACATCCAAATCGACATAAACGTAAGGATGTCCGTTGCGGGTTAGGAACTCCCGGAGGCGGAGCGTTTTAGCCCAGTAACGAGATCCCATCAAGATGGCGTTGCCCTGACTACGATTGATCAGGATGAGACGACGCAAAATGAAAGCCCGCATAAAGATTTCGCTGAGTTCACCGTCTCGGGCGACTAGTGATCGGAGGCCGCTTCCGCTCATTTGGAGCACTTCGCCCCGATCGGTCATACGGCCAAAAACAAGTGAGCGATGACCAGTGATCATCGTCATTTCGCCTGTGAACTCTCCTGGGCCATGGCTTGCCACAAGCCGTTCGCTATGCATGTCCGGCTGAACAATCTCCATACTCCCGGACAGCAAGATGAAGAAAGGAACATCGCTGTCATCTGCGCTGAACAGGACGTCGCCCAGTTTCACTTGCCGCAAGGATGCGAAGGGCCGAACTCGATTGATCTGCGCCTCGGTCAGTGTTGGAAAAACCTGAGGGTGGCTTTCAAGCGCATTGGATACGAGATTCGAAACCATCGTCGATCACTCCATCAGGCAGCGAACTGTCTTAGGTGATAGTCCACGTGAATCTGCAGCAATTTTCCCCACTCTTTCGGAGTCATCTTGCCGAACATAGGGTGGGGTTTCCAGGCGTCCTCAGTTCTTGCATTCCAATCAACCTCCAGGATTTTCAGCAACTGTGACTGCTCATAAGCAAACTCAAATCTCTGTGAATGTGGGATTTTGAAGCCGGTCGGGAGCCGTAACCCGACCGGCTGTTCTGGATACCAATCCACGAGAATCCATTTGAAAAGCGTCCTCGAAATCAGATAGCTCTCGTCTGGAAGATCGTAGAAGCCCTGCGATCCTCCACACGCTAGGTTGAGATGATGAAGCATCTGATCAACTTCCATCGTCCCCCACTGACGTTGCGAGTTGGGTGTCACACTTTCCACGCGCCGACGATACTCTTGCCGCTTCTCCTCCGTGAAAAATTGATTGCCATCAACTTCCTTCACGCGGAATGCCCGAGGCACATAGCGGGCAATCGCGATTCCGGTGATCCAGAAGTCGCGAGCGAGAGCTGCGCGAAACACATTCATGAATGAATTTCCTTTCTGCTCTTCTTGCCGCGCGACGTTCGTATTAATACTCAAACCACTGGCTGAGGGCTTTGACCTTCTCCTCCGTATACGGCGGGAACAAATGCTCGATGGCCACGTCAGGCGGAGAAATCAGAACCGATTTTGCATGCGTGAGGGCGTCAAAGCCGGCCTTGCCGTAGTAATGACCGATGCCGGAGTATCCAACACCACCGAAGGGCATCGTTTCGATAAACAGATGAATGTTAACCTGGTTGATCGCGCCGCCGCCGAATGACAGGCTCGCGAGGAAATGATCGATTGCCTTCTGGTCCCGGCTGAAGAGGAAACCGGAGAGAGGCTTCGGATGCTTCTTCACTTCTTGAATGGCCGCGTCCATGTCCTTGTAGGTGAGGATTGGCAAGAAGCGGCCCAAAGATCTCGTCCTCCATGATCGGATCGTCCCATGTCACCGGATAAATGACCGTAGGATCGAGATAGCAGGCCTCAGGGTCAGACGCCCCACCAGCGACGACCTTCTTTTGATCGATGAGACCAGCCAGGCGCTCAGTAGCCTTTGGGCTGATGATGCGAGAGTAGTCGTTGGGCCGGCTCTTCGGATCAGTCCCATACAGTTCCACGACAGCTTTCTTGCATTCCTCAACAAACTGTTCTGCAATTGATTCGTGCACATAGGCGTATCCGGGCGATGTACACCACTGCCCGCCCCAAGCCGTCGCACCCCAGACGATCTTCATGGCTGCATCCGGGATATTTGCGGTCGCGTCAACGAAAGCCGGATTCTGGCCACCGAGTTCGAGAAGAATCGGAGTCAGATTTTTTGCGGCCGCCTCCATGACGATCTTGCCAACCTTGACGCTGCCGGTGAAGAAAATGAAGTCGAAGGGCAGCTTGAGCAGTTCCGTCACCTCGTCCTTACTTCCCGTGACGGCGGTAACGGCCCGAGGATCGAAGTATTTCGGAATGAGATCCAGTAAGACCTTGCTGGTGGCGGGCAAACCCTCGGAGAGTTTGAGAATGCACGGGTTGCCCGCCGCAAGAACTTGGCACGCCGGATCGAAAAGCAGGGTCAATGGCCCATTGAACGGACCAATCACCAAGGTGACACCGTACGGTTCTCGATAGACCTTGGCAGTATGTCCGCTCTCCCGAAGGGCTTTCGGCACGCCGACATCTACAGGCTTCATCCACTCTTTCAGCTCTTGCTTCGCGAAGGCGGCGGTTCCAACTGGCGCCATAATCTCGAAGATTTTTTCCTGGCTAGCGGTCTTGAAGTCGCTGCTCATCGCAGCCTCAAGAGTCTCGGCGTTCTCATTACACAAGTTCTCAAGACGTGTCAGCTGATCGAAGCGCCACTCGTAAGACTTGGTCGCGTCCGAATCGAAATATGCTTTCTGCTTGTCGAAGATTTCCTGGAACTGATTCATCTGAGTCTCCTTCGCACATCGGTTTGTCGATGCCGCTTTTCAGCGACGTCGTGATTCTTAGGCCATTGTGAGAACCATGCGGAATCGCGCATCACCAGACATCATGCGTCGATATGCTTCTTCGGCTTTTTCCAAAGGAAGCGTTTCGATCATGGGGCGAACGTCGGTGAGGACGCTGAAGTCAAGGGTGTCCTGTGTCTCGATTGCTCTTCCCGTCAGGCTTCCGACGACCGAGCGGCCACCAAAGATGAGCGGAACTCCGTTGACGGGAATCGGATCACCCGAAACACCAACCACCACGAGCTTTCCTCGAACGGAGAGGCCGGGAAGCAGGCTGGCGATTGCCGCTCCGCTGGGGGCTGTTGCCAGAATCACGTCGGCGCCTCCCAGTTTCTGCAGCGCGGCTCCCGCATCCTCAGCTTTGGCGTCGATGTAAACGTGAGCTCCCAGTTTGGGCGCAAGATGTTCTTTGTCTGGACCGAAGCCGATTGCAACGGTGCGAAAACCCATCTTCTTGGCGTACTGGACACCAAGATGTCCTAACCCACCAATGCCCTGGATAGCGACGGTATCGCCTGCACGTCCGGCGTTGCGGAGCGCATTGAACGTCGTGACGCCGGCGCAAACCAAAGGGGCCGCGTCCTCTGATTTGAGTTCATCCGGTATGAGAGCCAGCGCGCGTGCCTCTGCGATCATCGTTTCCGCATAGCCGCCATCACTCGTCACGCCAGTGATAATGGGGTTCTGGCAATATGCCGTGTCGCCACGACGGCAGGTCTCGCAGGTTCGGTCTTCGCCGCCGAAGAATCCTACACCGACCCGCTGGCCGATCTGCCAGGTTGTGACGCCCCGCCCAACCTCTTCGATGCGGCCAATTGCTTCGTGGCCTGGCACGCGCGGATACACTACGCCCGGCAGCTGCCCTTCAACGGTACCGGCGTCTGAATGACACACACCGCACGCCTCGACGCGAATGCGAACCTGTCCTTCACCCGGCGCAACGACGGACCTCTCTACGAGGTGAAAAGTGCCGGGTTTCGTTATTTCGATCGCCCTATACGTTTTTCCCATCTTCGTCTCCTATCGATGTGCATGAATTGCCTTGTCTTTGGTCACAGGAATTTCGAGAGAGGCGATCACCCAAGCCTGCAGTCGTAAAGGGAAGCCAAGGGCTATTCTCAAACGCCTGGAAAGATGGAACCTCTGTTGGGGAGGAATCCTGAATTTTCAGGAAAACCTCAGAGAAGTGATTCGCCTGAGAAAACTTCTGCGCCGGTCCTGCCGAAACGGCGGTAGGCGTCACGAATGCCATCGGCCTCAATGAATTGTGTCGGAACCGTCACGTCTGTGTGGGTGCTCACGTCTGCTTTCTTACGAAGGAAGTTAGCGGGATTCCTACGAACACTACCTGGAAGCCCTTGGAATGAAGCCCGCATGTGACCTCCTCCATCGGTTGAACCTAAGCGATGATGAGTAGCGGGTTCTTGTGAGTTTCGACTGTTTTTGACGTTTCAGAGCAGACGCAAATGCGTTTATGCGGAGAAGGAGACCAGGCTAGCTATTGGCTCTTCTCCTCCAGTGACCGGGAGGCATTCCGACGACAGCGTTGAAGGTCCGGTTAAAGGCTGCTTGGTCAGAAAAGCCTGCTTGCAGTGCCACATCGGAAAGAGCAGAGGCAGAGTTTGAAAGTAAGGACTTTGCCTTTTCGATTCGCTGGAGGATCAGGTAACGGTGCGCCGAAGTTCCAAACGATCGTCTGAAGGATCGCGCGAAGTGGCTGACGGAAAGTCCGCACTCGTGGGCCAGATCCGCGAGCCCGATCTGCCCGTCTAGGTTTTCTTTTAGAAGTTCAGCCGCTCGACGCTTCTGCCAAGGTGCCAATCCACCGCGATATGTCTTAATGGCACTGAGCGACGGAGCATACCGTTGCGTGACATGAGCGCAAAACAGAAGACGGAAATGATCGAGGAAGAGTTCACAAAACATCTGCGGAGCAGTTAGTGACGGCAACAGCATCTGTGTCATTTGATTGAGGACTGGGTCGAATGTTCCGTGCTGGCATCGAAGACTCTCGATGCTGGCCAACTGTACGTCATCGGTAAACATATCGAGCGTCGAACGGGGAACATGAAAGTGAACCCAGTCAACCGGACCTCGATTGCGTACACGAGGGTTAGCCTCCAGGTCGTAGATCCCCACACCTCCGGCCGGCCATTTCGAGATTCGTGAATAGCAGTCATCGACCCAGATTTCGCACCCTTGGTCGCATGGGGGCGTCAGATGTACCGATACTACGAATGCTCTTTCGGGGGGAATGGATGCAGTCTGCTCGGGGAGACCGTTTTGGGAGGCTAAACGAGTAATCGCAATTTGCGGCTTTGAAGGCCGACTTATGACGAGGCTGGGGGCTCTTCCCAAACGAAAATACTTCGCCATTTGACCACCATAAGCGGCAGGCTCTTGAAGTTCACTCGTCATACTGACCCCTATCCGATATATCCATTGGTTTCTGCAACTGCACATCATTTTCTGAAATGGAAATTACCTGCAATAGAATTGCCAATCCAACATATTGATCTGATTAGAGTTGGTGTGATGCTAGAATGCCGATACGTCAGCAATTGCTGAAGTTTCAGCTTTCTTGACCGGCCCTCCCAAAGGCATCTAGATGACGCCGATTTCGCCGCCTGCTTTCCAATACGAAACGATTGAGTAAGAGCGTGGCTCATTTTCGCCGCTACCGAGATTCCGCAATCTGGACGCCGTGCGCCTACATCGCGCGGTCACTAATGACAAATCAAGTCGGTTTCGCAAAGACCTCCCGTATGCGATGAGATACACAGACGGTAGGCCGTTCCATGTTCCGGGCTCAATTTGCTTACCTGCTCACGGCGAGCGCGCCGGATCATCCGCGACATGCTCCGGATATTTAATTTCGACGTGATTCATCACCACCGCCCTGTTAGCCGCCCAATCTGGGTCCGACGGAGCGTGTCCCGTCGATCTACGGCAAATCTGGGGCCGACGCTGAATGAGCAGAACGACGAAGGTCAAGAGGCGCTGGCAACTGGTTCTTCTATAGAAGGGAATTTCGACATGCCGATGATTAACGTATATGCCGCTGCAGGAACCTTCTCCGACAAACACAAGCTGGCTCAAGACTTAGCCAACGCGGTCATGCGGTGGGAGAAAGTTCCCCCGATCAATCTCTTCAAGAACAACACAGCAGCATTCATTCACGAACTACCAGCCGAAGGAATTTCGAACGCTGCCTGCGAGAGCAACTATGTGCGCGTTCAAGTGCTCACCCCGGTCGGTGTATTGGATCGGGTACTTATAACGGAATCGCCAGAGAGCGGATGGGGAATTAACGGGCACGCAAACACTGGCGCAGACATCATCGCCGCCGCACGCTCAGAGCTAGAAAAGCAAGGTCGTTAAAACGCGAAGTAGTTCAGATCGGAGAAGGTCCGAAGAGCGATGTTGGCAGTCCGTCGTCGGTAACGGGCCGAAGCCACAGTCTGGGAAAATGGACTCAAGCGCGAGCGCGATAGCGTCGCGACTGCAACAACACGGGGCTGGTTCCGGCGATCCATCGTAGGAGTTAACTATGAAATTGAAAGGCTAGATTCACATTTACAATATCCGGCAAGGTCCGTAATGTCCCTAATCCCGCAGCACGTTGACCGCCAGCCAGAGCATGATGGCTCTGACCCAACGTCCTCGCGCTTCGCCGGCATTCCCAACCAGAAACGAGTAACGGTCAAGAGTAGCGATTCGAGCAAGAGCACCAAGGCTAATCTTCATCAAGACGGACAAGAGCTGCAACAAATCGTCGATCTTATTCCACAAACGATCATCGTTTTGAATCCCGATGGCAAAGCCGTGTATGCAAATCGCGTCGCGCTTGAGTACACGGGGTTATCCCTCGGTGAAGTGCAGGCGGACAACTTTCGCGATCGTGTTTTCCACCCTCAAGACATTCAGAGACTTCAAGAGACCCGGAAGAAAGCTCTCTCCGGAACCGCTCCGTTTGAAACCGAGCAGCGGGCACGTCGCAAAGATGGTAGATATCGGTGGTTCCTGATCCAGTACAGCCCTTTGCTCGACGAAAACGGGAAGGTCGTTCGTTGGTACGCGACAGGGACGGACATTGAGGATCGTAAACAAACCGAAACGTTACGCTCCGCAGAGAAGCGTGCGCTCGAAATGATTGCTGATGGCGCAAGCCTCAGGGACGTTTTGGATCGGTTGTGCTATTCCATCGACATTCAAGTGGCTCCGTCGGTAACGGCGATTCTGCTTATGGAGGCGGACGGAGAGCGGCTTTACCACGGTCGGGGCCCGCGTGTCCCAGACGAGTGGATGTCGACGATCGTCCTGGGACCGGTTGCTTTCGAAGCTGGTTTATGTGGAAAGGCTGCCTTCTTGAAGGAGCGGGTCATTGTCCCCGATGTTGCCACCGAGGCAAACTGGCCTGAACGATATCGCGATCTCGCAATTCGGAACGGGATAAGAGCCGCGTGGTCTGAGCCGATTCTCAGCAAGGACATTGAAGTGTTGGGTACGTTTTCTCTGTACTTGCGCGAGCCACGAGTTCCGACTGACGAGGATCTCGTTCTCATCCAGGGCGCAGCGCAAATCGCGCTGATCACCATTGAACGTCAACGCGCCCAGGCCACGCTGGTCAAGGCACACGACGATCTGGAGTCTGAACGCGACCGGCTTCGGTTATTAGTCGAAGTCCAAAAGGCGTTGGTTACGAATCTTGACCTGCGAAGTCTGCTCACCGGGCTGACCGCAAGCCTGACGCGGGTCACGGAATGCGATTTCGTGGGCCTTGCGCTCCCCGACTTATCAAGCGGGAAACTGCGCATGCATTTTGCCTGCTACCTGGAAGGCCGAGGGACTGTTAAGGAAGGAATGACGATTCCGCTACAAGGCTCCGCCTCTGGGAAAGCATTCCTAACCGGCCAACTCGTATGCCTGAACAAAGTCGAATCCGAGCAACCGGACCCCGAGATATACAACACCCGGGAAGGTCAGGAATTCTACCGGCACGTGGCACTGAACGAAGGCGTGCCTTCAGGGTATTTTCTGCCCCTGATCCAGGGGAGCGAAGTCATTGCCGTGCTGCAGCTCACCAAGCACGGCAGGAAACCCTTGAAAACTCAAGAAGTTGAATTTCTCTCTGCATTCGCGGGCCAGCTTTCGGCAGCCGTGGGCAACGCGCTCGAACATGCCGCCCTTGTGGACGCACGCGAACGGTTGGCAAGCGAACAGGTCTATCTCAGAGAAGAAGTGGTGCGTTCTTCTATGTTCGAGGAGATCGTCGGATCATCGAAGGAACTCCGCCAGATACAATCGCAAATTTCACGGGTAGCGCCTACGGATTCCACGGTGTTGATTCAAGGCGAAACTGGAACCGGCAAAGAACTGATTGCCCGTGCGATCCACAAGCGCTCAAAACGGGCCAATCATGTTTTCATTTGCGTTAACTGTGCTGCCATTTCGCCGTCCCTGATCGCTTCCGAATTATTCGGACACGAAAAGGGCGCTTTCACAGGCGCGCTACAGAGGCGGCTCGGTCGCTTCGAGTCGGCCGATGGTGGCACGATTTTCCTGGACGAGGTAGGGGAGCTTCCGCTTGAGATGCAGACCTCGTTGCTTCGTGTTCTGCAGGAGCGGGAGTTTGAACGTGTTGGTGGAAATCAGTCAATCCACGTCAACGTGCGAGTACTGGCGGCGACGAATCGCGATTTAGACTCCGCCGTAAACGAGGGCAGCTTCCGAAAAGACCTCTTCTATCGTCTCAACGTGTTTCCTATCCAAGTTCCGCCGCTGCGGGATCGCGTGGATGACATTCCCCTGCTGGTTGAATATCTGGTCGATCGATACGCACAAAAAGCTGGCAAACGGATTCGCAGCATCAGCAAACGGACGCTCCAACTGTTTCAGAACTACGCTTGGCCAGGCAACGTGCGTGAATTGCAGAACGTTATCGAGCGCGCTGTAATCCTATGCGATGGGGAATCGTTCCAGGTTGATGCAAGCTGGTTGAAGCCGTCTGCTCTCATTGCCAAAGCTAGCGCTGCCTTTGCTGCCGACGTTGCCGAGCGAGAAAAATTGATGATCGAGCAAGCCCTGCGCGACAGCAAAGGGCTTATCTCTGGGCCTGACGGTGCGGCTGCGAAATTAGGACTCCCACGGCAAACCCTCGAGTCAAAGATCAGAAAGCTGCGTATTAATCGTTATCGTTATAAGACGTCGTAGGCTGCTTCTCTTATTTCTGGCCCTCCCCCTTTACTCCCGATCGAATCGCTTTGCCCTGCTGAGTTTCCGGCAAATGCTGGTTGTGTGGCCCGACCCTGATGGCGCTAAAGCCAACAATTCAAGAGCTTACGAAAGGTCTTGAAATTGCACCTCTACGACTGAGTTGCGAATCGGTGTGAAGATGAGTTGGAAGATCGAAAAGCACTGCCATGGCCAAAGAACAACCATTCGCCTGATTGGCCGAATGCAGGTGCAGCATCTGCAGGATTTGCAGATGCTCATCGACGAGAGCGGACCGACGATAGTGCTCGATCTAGAGGAACTCACGTTGGTTGATCTGGAGGCTGTTCGCTTTCTGGGACGCTGCCAGAACGATGGCGTGTCGCTGCTCCACTGCTCGCAATATATCAAGGACTGGATCGCGAAAGAGCAAGACGGCTGAGACCGGGCATGATGGCCCTGGACGGGCTGCTCGACTTCAATGCCCACAAGTATCTGGTTGGTAAAACGAAAGGGCAGTTTGCTGAACTGAAGCGCGTCGAGGTCGCGCGATGACTCAACTCGATGAATCCGAGACGGGATCGGGACGGGTGGTGCTCTCCACTGGGTTTCTATTCGCGCTCTCTGTGAGTTGTGTCGAAACAAGCTTGCTGCCGATTGGGTTCGAGAGGAGAGTCGATGCTGCTATTTATCGGTCGGCCTCGCGAGCCAAAACGCGCACGCAGTCATCGAAACAAGGTGTCGTCGCAAAGGGTAAATGGGATCATCTCAAAGCGAGACGTAGGACCATCCACTCGGATTGGATCTAGTAATCGATCGGAGTCCGAAACAGCAAGAATAGTCTCTTTCAGCAATATTTGCTGCGCAATCTATAGCTACTCTATTGCCAATTGAATGAACCAGGTTGCCCGTCCCAACGCAGGCTAGACAGACCAATCCCAGCGACTGTCTCAAATGCCGATCCCTCATCAGGAATGGCTGCACAGTTCGGGTGATTGCTTTGGATTCTTTGCTGTTGCCGAGTCCAACCGTCCCAGAAAACTGTCGAAGGTGAAATTTGCCGATGACAGGATAACTTAGCGCGCAGTGCCAAAGGAGGTTCCGTGTACCGCGTCACTGGACATATCGATGATCCATCAGCCGGTCTGATGGCAACGGCCAGCGACGAGTCACTGGTGGAGTTGGCACAAAAAGGAAGGCATTGGGCATACGTGGAGTTGTGCAAACGCCATCGGAATTTGGTGTCTGGTATTGTGCAGCAAATAACTAAGAACAGTCACGACACGGAAGATGTACTCCAGGACTGTTGGATGAAGGCGTTCGTACATATAAAGAGGTTCGACGGCAGGTCTTCCTTTTCTACCTGGGTAACACGGATCGCGATCAATTCTGCTCTGATGATCCTCAGAAAAAGACGGTGGCACCTAGAAGCTTCGCTGGATGACCAAGGCGACTCTGATCTAAGCAGACTCTTGGAGATTACGGAACCATCGGATGATCCTGAGGAACATCTGATTCGCTCCGAAAGGCTATCGAGAGTTCGACAAGCGATCCAGAGTTTGCCACCAACTCTACGGAATGTTACCGAGATTCGGGGGCTACTGGATATATCCGTTCAGGAAGTTGCAACGGCGGCGGGTCTATCTATTCCCGCGACAAAGTCCCGCCTTAAGAGAGCGCGGTTCGCACTGCGCGAGCCCCTTCAAAGGATATGAACTATGGCGTTGCTGCTAAATCCCGAAACGCGCCAGGCCGGTGTGTCGCTCTCGGCAGAACGAGCCGTTTCAACGACCTGGAGTTCAGCAGAGATCACCCGCTGACCATTCTGCGGCCGGCGGGTACCTAATCGGAAAGGCGACGGGGATACGGGAACAATGAACCTGGAGAACTCGAATGAAAGAACGTCGGCACTTGAAGACAATCAATCTGTTGGCCTTGACCAGCTTAACTCTCGTAACGCTGAGCATGACACGGGGCCAAGAGGTGCCGTTCTCGGATGCGCATTCGAAAGTGCCGGATTCCCCTATACGAAATGTCCTCGTTATTGGGTTTGTTGGAGGTTTTGTTAGTCGCGATGACGCAAAGCACCCGGAAGTGCAGTTTGCGGACTACCTTCGCTCCCGCTACCCATTTATTCATGCAGAAGTGTTTGGCAACCACCATGGGAAGAGCGCGCTCCATCAGGTGATCCGTCTCCTCGATACCGACCATGATGGTTCCCTCACATCCATTGAGAAAGAGCGGGCGACGATGATCATCTATGGGCATAGCTGGGGTGCTTCAGAAGCAGTCATGTTCGCCCGGGAGTTGGGGGAGATGGGTATTCCGGTGGCGCTCACCATCCAGATAGACACGATTGCCAAACCCTTTCACAAGAACTTGACGCTCTCCCCGAACGTAGCGAGTGCGATCAACTTCTATCAGACAAAAGGTCCGCTTCATGGGCGTCCGGAAATTGTCGCAGCCGATCCGATGCGGACAAACATCATCGGTAATTTTCGCATGACCTATGAGGACCTCCTCATCAACTGCAATAACTACATCTGGTATGCCCGAGTCTTCAACAAGCCTCATCATGAGATAGAGAATGACCTACGCGTATGGGACGGGGTGGCATCATTGATCGATTCGTATCTGTCAGGCACGACAATGATCGTTGAAACGCCGCGGCCCTCCGGGTCGCCCTTCTTCAGATACCTTCGGCGCGGCGTCCAAGCAGACACTACTTCTATATCCCCGCCTGAAATTGCGAGCAAGTAGGAGGACGAACTAGAACTTGGTCCGATGTGTGGCGGACCACCTGACTCCTGGCGCCATCCTCTTTTACCGCCATTATGCTCTTTAGCTGCTTGGAGCCATAGCGTTTTTGTTCCCTTACATGGACTCAATTACCTCTCTCGTAGTCCTGCTGACGCCCATCATCTTTCTCGGATCTTGGATCTCCGCAGGATCACGGTTCAATTACGTGGGCCTCCAAATTGGATTTGCCTTTTACCTTGTCGTACTTTTGGATTTTAGCGCTCCTACCGAGCTGGCACCGGCGCGGGACCGGTTCATCGGGATACTAATTGGTCTTGTCGTGATGTGGTTCGTATTCGATCAGATTTGGCCCGTGCGCACGGTAACGGCCGTGCGCCGAGTGCTAGCTTCCGTCCTCACAAGCGGAGCCAGCCTCTTTCTGCTAATTGACGATGCCACGCAGCGCGATTTCCTTCTTCAGGAAACAGAGAACATTCGCGACCGGCTGGGGAAGAATATCTCCGCACTCCGTTCCATGAGCGAAGCCGTCGAATACGAATTCGGCGTTGATCGTGAGAAACACATTCGCTCAAGTGATTTGATCCTCCAAATCTCCATCACTGCAGCTGCCCTGATCTGGAACCAGGTTGCAGTCTTGCACGATGAACAAAACATCGGCGTTTTTACCGAGCCCGGTCTTCTGGAAATGCGCCCGAAACTGGCGGACCACATGAACTCGATGGCTGAGGCTACAGCCCAGAAGACGGGCTTCCCTGTGGGAATATCCACCCGGAACACAATTGCACGCTTAGCTGACCTCGAAAACCTCGCCTCAGCTCTCAGCCGGGAGGTCTAGCCCAACACCCACGCTCTCTGTTAAAGCAGCGCGGGCGGAGCCACTCGGTTTGCGAGATTTC
This sequence comes from uncultured Acidobacteriaceae bacterium, assembly GCA_963746625.1. Taxonomy (GTDB): domain Bacteria; phylum Acidobacteriota; class Terriglobia; order Terriglobales; family Acidobacteriaceae; genus Edaphobacter. The sequence goes on along the minus strand of CAVVBT010000005.1, from coordinate 4,312 downwards.
AATTTTGGGGTTGTCACGCACCCGGACTTCATCGATTCGCCCGGCTGAGAATGTGCTCGCGCATTTTTCGAGATCCTCCGTTGTGACCGGTTCTTCGGTGATGGGATCAATAAAGTTGACCTGAAACACCGGAGGGGGAATCAGATACAGCTCCTATTCTTGCACCTTTTCGCGCAACCGAATGGCTTCTCGCAACGCCCTTGGGTCGCCACCGAGAGCCTTGTTGATCAGTTGCACGAGGGCGGCTTCGAGTTTGCTCATCGAATGTGTTCCGCCAGGAGTTCTGACGACAACCTTCTCTCCAAAGATCTTGAGGATTAGAGCAGCGAGGTTCTTCGGCTTCTTTGGCCGACCCTTCGGGTTTCCGGATTGGCCCTTCTGAAATTGACTGTGCTTCGGCGGCTTTCCATATCCGATCTCGTAGTAGTTGTTATCCACGAGCTACCTCCTCAAATTGCTTGCCCAATTTGCTATGGATAGCAGTGCCACCCGTGTAGCGTTGCCAACGTCGGACCACCGTGTCCACGTATAGAGGATCGAGTTCGATTCCGTGGCAGATTCTGCCTGTCCGTTCCGAGGCAATAAGGGTAGAACCTGAACCTAAGAAGGAATCAAGGACGAGTCCACCAGGCTTAGTGCAATCGAGTAGAGCATCGGCAACGAGGGACACCGGCTTCACGGTTGGGTGCAGCGCAAGGAGATTCCCCTCCTCACCCAGCGGCTGGCAGACCACGAGGTGGATCAGGCTTTCTCCCAATCTCTTCGCTAGGCGAGTGCGGAGACCAGAGAATTGAAAGGCGAGGCTCTAGCGTTGCAACGGCGCGTGACCGAGTTGCAGCAGACGGTTACCATTTCCATCCCTTCAACCACGATGTCAACGGCTGGCGCGTTGGGCGGAGGGGTAGTTCCCGGCAACATGGAACCGAAGCGCTCAAATGACCCGTAGATCGGCCGTTTGCCGGTATACAAGAAAATGAATTGAGAGTATGCAGGCTCGAACCCAGTGAGCAGCGTCTCGATATTTACGTGTCCCAGGTTTATGGGCCCAAGGTACTTGTACTGGTAGGTGGGCTGGTCGAAATCATTGATATAGACAGAGGACATGGCTACCTCCAATGAGCTAAGCGCGAATTCTTGCAAGAAAATCGGCGCGCGTCAACCGCTGAAGTAAAGTCAACCTATTGGCTAGACTCCCTAAACTCACCAACATTATCCACTCTTTCGAAGGCTTCCTGTTTGCCGACAATACTCCAATAGCTGATGAATGCAGACTGCTGAGGAACGACGATTAGGGGCTGCCCTCGATGAGTGACAATGACGGGGATGCTAAAAGTCTTGTTCTCATCGGTGCTTCAGCCTAGTATCGTGAGACACCCCCATAGGAGATTGCATGATCGCACGGACTCTGCTTCGCGCCATTGTCGCCAACGCCTGCCTCGCTGCCGGTTCCGCAACCTATGCCCAGACCATGCCGCCGGCGGCGGACATGAAGCTCGCCCATGACATCTACAAGCAGTTCATCGAGATCCAGTCGGGCTACTCCACCGGTTCCACCACTCCGGTCGCCGAAGCTGCTGCAGCGCGTCTGAAGGAGGCCGGTTTCCCGGACTCGGACATCTTTCTCGGTGGCGCGTCGCCGAAGAAGTTCAACCTGGTCGCGCGCTATCACGGCACCGGCGCGCAGAAGCCTCTGCTGCTACTGGCCCATACAGACGTGGTTGAGGCCAAGCGCGAGGACTGGACGATGGACCCGTTCGTGCTCAACGAGAAGGATGGCTATTTTTATGGCCGCGGCACCGGCGACGACAAAGCGCAGGCTGCGGTCTGGATCGCGACCCTTATCCGGATGAAACGCGAGGGCTTCAAACCGGACCGTGACATCATCGTGGCGCTAACTGCCGACGAGGAGGGTGGCGGTCCGTACAACGGCGTGGACTGGCTTATCAAAAATCACCGCGACCTAATCGACGCCGACATCGCGCTGAACGAGGGTGGCTGGGGCGAAGAAGAGAACGGGAAGAAGATCTCCAACGACCTGCAAGTCACCGAAAAGTACGTCATCAACTACACCCTCTCTGTGACCAATAAGGGCGGCCACAGCTCCATGCCGGTGCCGGACAATGCCATCTACCATCTGGCCGGTGGGCTTGTACGTCTCGCGGCGTTCGGATTTCCGCTTAAGACCGACGAGGTGACCGCGGCATACTTTGCCGAGATGGCGAAGATTGAGAAGGGGCCGATCACCGCCGATCTGGCGCAGGTGGCGCAGGGCTCGCAGGCGGCAATGGAGCGAGTCGCCGCAGCGTCTCCGGCGTGGAACTCGACGCTGCGCACGACGTGCGTGGCGACGATGCTCGCTGGCGGTCACGCGCTCAACGCGCTGCCTCAGCTCGCGACGGCGACAGTGAACTGCCGAGTGCTGCCGGAGGACTCGCCCGACTACGTGCTCAGCACCTTGAATAAGGTAGTCGCCGATCCCGAGGTGAAGATTAAGTCCATGAGCGAGAATGCGGCCGGCGCGCCGCCCTCGCCACTTCGGCCCGATGTGACGAAGGCTGTGAAGGCGGCGAGCGAGCGAGAATTTCCCGGCGTGCCGGTGGTGCCGATACTGGTGACGGGCGCGACCGACGGCCGCATGCTGCGGAAGGCCGGCATCCCCACCTACGGCGTGCAGGGCTTCTTCTTCGACCGCGACGACATCCGCTTCCACGGGCGCGACGAGCGCATGAAGACGGACGCGTTCTACCAGGGGCAGGAGTTTCTCTACGACTTGGTGAAGACGCTTTCGACTTCCGAAAAGTAGTGCCGCCGACAAGTTGGCTTCTGTGATAGGGCTACCCAGAAGTTGAGCCTCAGTTATTGCTAACAGGGCGATGCGCCTATTGAGGGGAACAGCGGCGGTCTCTTTTGACCTCCGGGGCGGGCCCCTTCTTGCTCGCCTTTCTCCTCTCCCTCGAAAGTCGCGAAATCAGAAGATGGAGCGAAGCCTACCTGCTCCAGACGTTCAGTAGACGGAGACAGGTGTGGGACCGCCTCACTATGGCTCCCAACCTCTCAGACGTTCCATGCGCTCGAGGTGAACGTCGTCGTCAGCGATTCATTATGGTCGCTTCGCCCACGTAAGACCATCCGGTCCGCCGCCCACATCCAAATGGCTCGTGACCGTCAGTGTCTTCAGATCCACCACTGCAACGTAGTTCGCTGCGGTGCAGCCCACGAACGCGCGTGAGCCGTCCGGATCCATCAGGATGCCGGCGCACCCTTTGCCCAGGCTCACCCGGCTGACCTCTTTGCGCGAAGCCACGTCGTACACAAACAGATCGCCCGTCGAAAGGATAGAGATCAACACGCGTTTGCCATCGGGCGTGAACTTAAGGCGATTGGCGCCGTTCAGCTTTGCATCGATCGATGCAGCCACCTTCCGCTGCGCAGTGTCGATAATCCAGAGCTTGCCATCGCTCGCCGCAGCGGTCCAAAACTCCTTCCAGTCGGGCGACACATCGAAGCCCTCCGTGCCCAACGAGGTCGGAATTGTCGTCACGAACCAGTCACGGTGCGCCGGTCCGGGTGGAGCAGGATGCGTTGGATCTGGCGGCATCTCACGATTTTCGATGATGCTGACGCTCGCTGAATGCGCGTTCGAGACGAAGATTGTTTGACCGTCCGGCATCACCCGGATCAGATGTGTAAAGTCCTGCCCGGTCCCCATGATCCACTCCGTCTTACCCGTCGCCGGATCCAGCCGGCCGATCGACTTCGCGCCCTGCGCAGTAAACCAGACCTTACCGCCCTGGAAGTCCAGACCATGCAAGCCGACCATGGGCGCTGTATCGATGCTCGGCAGCGCCTTATGGTTCACCAGGTCCAGCACATCCAACTCGTGTCCCTGGCTGTTCAGCATATTGGAAACCCAAGCGCGCGTTCCGTCCGCTGACGCGATCACCTCGTGCGGATCTGGCCCGACCGGCATTTTCGCAATGACCTTCAGCGTCACTGGGTCGACGATCGACAGCGTGTGATCGGTCTTCGATAGCGCCAGCAACACAGGGTGCTCTGCAACCTGACCCCAGCTTCTGGAAGTAAACACCGCAACTCCCAACGCAACACCAGTCAGCACAAAACGGGACATCCTTGAAAGCATCGATCGCTTCTCCTAAACCTAAATAGACGCCTCTCGCGTAGATGACGCAAGTGCACGATCACCTCATTACATCTAATTCCACGGCTGCTTACAAACCTCAATCCAAAACGGTAAGCCAGATGGTGTTTGTTCGCCGCCGGCTATCAAACCTCAACTGGCGACAACAGTCAG
>CAVVBT010000004.1:0-192387 GCA_963746625.1 uncultured Acidobacteriaceae bacterium | reverse complement strand
CGTTACATCGCTTCCCGCACCCAACCCGTTACTAGGAACTCGAAAACTCAATCACGCGCTGGCGCTGCCCTTAACATCCGCCACCCTATCTTGGTTGCTCAGGACGTACTTCACGGTAAAACAGGATCGCAGCCAGAGTTACCGCCAAGGGCGGCAGTCGGGCGGGACAGGGGCCCGATCTTCATAGCTATCTTGTGAGATGACTCGATGTAAAGCCTGTGGGTCGAGAGAAAGATCAGGCCGGTCAGACATGTTGCCAAGCCGCCCGCCAGAGGCGCGTCTTTTAACATAAGCACCGACGCGGGAATAGCTAACAATAGCAAGCGAGTGTCGTACATCCTATGGTAAATCGGCAGAAGGGAGATACAGCAGATACAAGCTACAGCCAGCAAGTCATTTTCCAAGGTCGGTCTGGCCTGGCTGACGCCAAACAGCCAACCCGCCAGGAGAATGGCGACTGCTCCCCACGCCATCATGTCGGCCATCTTGCGATTTTCCGTCGTGAGAGTTGTATCCACTTGCAGATTTACCATCGACGCACCGTCCTGGTTCGCCAGACTGGGATCGCCATTGCCGCCCGGGCCGGTACTTCTCGCCATCGTCGTCCTAAGTTCCATGAACCAATTGCTTGAAGAAGGGTGAACCGTCAGCCACAGTGACGACACGACCGCGAGCACGGCGACAATCGCGACGGTTTGAAGAGCACGCACGCGGTATCTCTTCTGCAGCAAGAAGTAAACCAGTATCAACCCGACCAGATGAGGCTTCAGCGCGACGCTGATTGTTAAGAACGCGACGGCCAGCCACAGCCGCTTCTCCTGTAGCAGAAGCGCCGTTGCGATAGTCAATGTCGCGATCGCGATCGTCGCCGACTGGCCCAGCATCAAAAGCAGTGGACTAGTCAACAGCAGCAGGCAGCCCAAAGCGACAGCCGGTGGTGTCCATCCGGCCAGCGTGAGCGTGGAGTAGACCGCGTAGCAGAATAGCAGTCCTCCCACGGCAAACCACAGCATGCTGGCGATCGGAAACGAAAAGAACGAGAACGGCATCACCATTAATTAGAGTTGTTGGAGGATTCAAAAGCGGTTGGGTCAGTGCATTCACTACCAGCGTTCATGCCTGACGCCGCCGTGCTCATAGTATTGACGTTCGATGTCGGGGAAGCGGTAGGGATCACAGCCACTGAACATACATTGGGCGCCGGCATAAAGCTGCACATAGTCACAGGAATGCCAGTAGGCACGCGCACCGCGGGCACCGCGGGCGCCCTGCACAAGGAACAAGACACAACAAAACAGGAAGATTGCAAGCGACCATTTGTGCGCAAGAATCTCATTTGTACGCATAAGGGCACCTCGAGGAAATTGTCTTCTTCGTTATCCACAGGAGATTCCGACTGCTTCTTGCGCACGATAAGGGCTTTTGAGCGCCTCTGAATTCTACCTTGAATTAGCGCTTTGATTCCTCGATCATCGCCAGCTTGCGCTGTTCTAAGGGTGCAGAGTTAGGACGCTACCGGAAATCCTTCGATAAATCCCCACAACGAAGCGTGGTTGTCCCAGCCATCATCATACCGAAACGAATCAATCGTGACCCCGCGCTTCTCCTTCAACTCCGGTCCAAATGCTCGCACCCGGTCCAGTGCAGCCCCTTCATCATACGGCGTAAAGGAACCTAGGTCATACCAGGAGTTGTAATGCAGAAACTTCGGAAATGGTGTGCCGCTCCCGTTCCAGATATATTCAAAAACCGCACCGCGACTTTCCAGGCCGGAACCACCCCATTACCGACGAATCAGTGATCGACTGTCCGTGAGGTAGTGGAAACGTTGTTCCGCCCCGACATGATGCGCGGAAGAGTCGCGTCTATCTTTACCATGGGTTCTTCGATATATCCTTCCCATCGTCCTTGGAAATTTTTTGAGAGATGGGTAGGAATTGGCTGACATCCCTGCTAAGGTAATCGCAAGACACAACATCAAGCTGACCAGTTCCAAAGGACATTCATTCTGGTTTCAGTGCGTAAGCACCAGAATGGCCATCCTATTTTGCCAGCGTCCAGAATAATTGAGGACCATGAAGGAAACTTCAGTTCAGGTCGTGTACACCGATCCTGGTGGGATTGGGTACCACTGCGTCTATTACATGGCGCGGCTCGCCGCCGAATTGCTTAATGGGGAATTGGTTGTGCTGCCGCCTGGGCGCCCTACACTGGTCGGCAAATTGGGTGGAATTCTGCCCCGTCGCAAGGATCCTAATTCAGCTTGCTTATTGATATGCCCTTCGCCAGGGGGTCTCAATTCGGCTTTGCAAGTTCAAAATTGGCGAGCAAGCTATGGCCGATTGGTCGCATGGGTCTTCGATTCATTCTGGCCCGATCACATTCCACGATGGGTGCGGTCATCGCGTATGTTCGACCATGTGTTTGTGACTGAGCAGGAGGATCTTGCTACATGGCGCGCCACCGTCCGTGCTCCCGTGGACTGGCTTCCATGGGGATCGGACGTGCTGAACCTTGGCTCAGCAAATCCGGTGCGCCCACTTGACTTGCTTCGCTTTGGGCGCCAGCCGACGGAGTGGGATGACGATCAATCGAATGCGCGAGCATTGCCAGTCGCGAATGTTGAGTTTTCAGGGGAGACCGCCAGGTTTCAGCGACGCAACCCACAACGAGCGTGCTCTCATGACGCTTCTGAGCGACGCTAAGTTTACGCTGGCCTTCTCGAACCGCGTGAGCCCAGGCCTCCAAACCCATCCCAACCGGGAATATATTACCGGACGATGGACTGACTCGCTGGCTGCTGGAGCCATCGTTGCGGGGATTCCACCACGGAGCGAGTCCGTACAGTCGCTGCTGTGGCCAGAATCACTATTGGATATTGGATCGGTCAATCGAGCGGAAGGGCTGGAGCTTATTGCTTCCGCTGTTCGCGAATGGACCCCAGATCGTGCACGACTGAACTACGCAAAGTCCCTTGAATGCCTTGACTGGCGCTGGCGCTTCAAAACGCTTTCTGAGGCGTTGCAAATTCGTTCAAGCCAACTTGACACGGAGTTAGCGCGCCTGTGCAGCGTCATTCAGGCCGGCCATCATGATCCAGCGAAGCATGTGCTGTAGGCTGCTTCAGTATGACTCCGAACATCCCTTTTTTGTTAGAACGCCGTAAATCGGGATGAAGCGGCTCAGCTTCGCCAATCATGAAGCGTTGGCCCGGAAAGGCCTGAGTAAAGGACTGGAAACCCCAATTGACGTCAACGTCATCAACCACGATAGCGCCAGTTGCTCCCATGGCTGCCCACGCTCGTTCTAACTCGAATCGTACGTTGCGCTCGCTGTGCAGGCTGTCATGAATGAAAAGATCAATTGGACAAGCCAGTACTGTTCATCGACTCGCCCTGGATGATTTCACCCGGCGAGCATCCCGACAATCCTCGCCTGGCCGAAACGTCGCGAATGTGGAACATGATCGCTGAGTCCAAAATGAGGCTGCTGGAGCGATGCGGTGGTATTCGAGTTACTATCAGCGGTCTGGTCCATGCCGATTTTACTGATCAAATCTTTATGTCTCCGCTGCGTCGTTTTTCGAGTTCCGGCTCGGTGGCGCCAAAACGCGTAGCTCATATTCTTAATACTTACGTTTTGGCTTTTTTTCAGCAGACTTTACTCGACAAACCCTCGTCGCTGCTTTCGCAGAACGCGAAGGATTTCCCTGAGACGGCCGTCCGGGAATGGCCTCCTTGTGTAAAATAGGTTGAAAGTCAAAGTTTCTATGTACAAGGGGTGTCAGACGATTGCTTCTCTGACGGTTGCTACCGACCGGATAGCCAGTCGGCGTGGTACTTGTTGGGCACTGCGCGGGTGCCGTGTCCGCGATAACCGGGCTTCGCTATGGCGTTCGGTGACCGTCAAGCGAGCCTTCAAAAGCCATCCGTTTGACAAATAGAGCAGACATATATCTGCCGCTTGAGTAGGTCGTCAACAGTTGACGCGCTGGGAAGTGCTCGTCAAGCGCACCGAAACTGGAACCTGCGCCAATGAAGTCGTCTCGCACGGCTTTGAGATTACTAAGGGAGATCATTGTATGACCGAATTGCCATCGACCCTGAAACCGTGAAAGAAGCGACACTTCCGCGGCGGGACTGGATACTATTACCGATATATCAGTGTGGTTTTCGCCACTGCTCTCGGTTTGGCGGCGTTTGCGATGACAGTTTTGCTGAGTCAACCGGCGCCAGCATCGTACACAAGGCATTCTGAGGCAATGTTCCGCTCCTGCGATGGATGTCTGCGCAGACTTGCGTCCATCTTTTCCATGATCGCCAAGGTTTGAGTTAGATTTAGGATCAAGGTGCCGTTGATTGTCTTCATCCCGGGCATTATTTGCATGGCCACAATACTCCAGGGAGGAACGCAGCGCGCGTTCCTCTCGGTGTATCTGCCGGTCTTGCTCTTCGTGCCTGACCATGTTCAACGTCCGACTCCCGCACTTACCTCCTCTAAGCTTCGAGGATACGACCCTCCTATCTTTAGGTATAGGCATGGTTTTGATGGATCTCTCGCGCTGGAGATTCTCGCGAATGGACTGTTGGGTAGCCTTGTTCATTTTCACGATCCGCCTATGCCGAAAGGATACCCTATGGGGACCAACGGGGCATTTATGGTCCTATTCACGGCGACCTTAGAGTGCTGGGTGCCTTACATGGCAGGGAAGCTGCTTGTAGAGCGGCCAGGGATGCGAGTAGAGACGGTCAGGCGCATAGTCGTATTGATGGCTGTAGCTTCCGTTTTCGCGATGCCTGAGTTCTTGCTGAAGTGGAATCCATATATTCATTTCTGGAGCCATTTTTTCCCGGGGCAGTGGGTAGGCTCGGCGACCCGACAGGGGTTCGGTCGCGTTGGCGGTCCGTATGGAGGGGGCGAAACGGCCGGCATGGTCTTATTGATGGGTTTGCTCTCTGGCCCTCTGGCTTCAACACTGTAAAACCAAGAGTCTGGGAGCTATTAGGTATCTCGATCGTCTCCTCAAACATGGAAGAATCATCATCTTTGATACTTATTACCACGCTCTGTATGACTCAATCCAGAGGACCATGGATTGGGGCGATCATCGCCGTGAGTATCGCCTCCATTGGTCGCGCAAAGAACGCTCTTCGCCAAGCGATTTTGGTGTTCGGATTAGGTCTTGTGGTGGGAATTCCCCTTTACTCTATGGGCAAAGACTATGTCTCTGGACCCCAGGTGAAGTTGGCAGCCGAACAACAGACGGCCCAGTACAGGAAACAGATGATCGACAATTTCGTCCCGATTGCGGAATGGGGGGGGCCTTTGGGTGGGGAAACAGTTTTCCACACGTCGGCGGCCAAGATTCTATCGATAATGAATACCTTCTTGTATGGCTGCTTCAGGGATATGTAGGACTGACCGCCCTGATCTTGATCTTTGTTGAAGGCACCGCATCCCTCGTTCGTGCTGGAATAAAGGCGCGCTCAATTCAAGACACGGCATTTCGTCTTCACTCTACTCGGAACTCTGCTAGGCATGGCGGTTTGCGTGTACACTGTTTGGTTGGCCGACCAACCCTACGAGATGTTCTTCCTTATTATTGGGTGGTCCCAAGCACTCCATTCTGTCGATCGCTGGCAATCAACTGCAGCAAGACGATAGGGTCATCCACGAACTCCCGCGACCCGATTCTGTGCTCGTTCTTACCTGATCTCCGATCCAGTAAACGGCAGAAGCAAATGCCACGATGAGTTTGGCGAGGCAACCGATCGTACTGTCGTCAAATCTGTGAGATTTTTGCAACAGCCGCGAAGATACCTCATTTCCGCCTTGCTGGGTGACCGTTAACCGATCGTAAACGCCGCGCCGGTGCTCATATCCCGGTTCATGCGATGGGTCTGGAACTGTTGATGATCTTCATTGAGATGTCTCAAGTCAGGATGCTATGATCTAGGAGCCTACCAGCCTCCGTCATTTGGTTCCGCTGCTGCACAAGGCGCATTGTTCACTCCCGACGAATAGGCTGCTAGCGATTTTTGCGGTTTGAGTTAGGTATAAGTGGGGCGGTTCACCGAGCTTAAGCAGCTGTCACAAGCCTGCGTGCAAAATGAACCACCTCGGGCATACAAGGAGTTCTCGGCACAATGAGCATGGCTACTGATTCGCCTGTGGCAGGCGTACCACTGGCTCAGACCTCGATCCAGGCGCCTCAAGAAAAGGGACTCGATCTTAATCTCGATTTAGCACGCAGCCTTCGTATGCGTCGAAGCCTGGCGATCGTGGCTGGCGTATTCGTATTGCTGTTCTTAATTCTGTTCGGCCTTTCCAGGAAACCCTGGTACGAGGCCACCAGCCTTATCTACGTGCAACCGATCGTATCCAAGACTCCGACTGACATTTCGGGAAGCTACGATTCTTACCGCTACGATGCCTACATCCAGCAGCAGCTATTAACATTCAAACGGCCAGACATTCTCGGCCACGCGCTCGACCTGCTTCCTCCGGCAATCAGAGGGAGGTTCAGCAGCGACCCGGACGAGGCGATTAAGGAGATTGAAGGCAGTTCTTAAGGTCGATCGAGTAGCCGGCAGTTATCAGTTGTCGGTCACTGCGGCAGGGCGGGATCCCGTTACCGTCGCGCCGATTGCTAATGCGGTCGCGGCAGCGTACCTGCAAAATGGGCAGCAGGACGATCTGGCGCTGAGTCACGAGCAAATGGAGTCCCTGGTGCAAGAGCGGCAGCGAATTCTGGACGAACTCGACAAGGACCGTAAGGAACAAGCCGGCCTAAGCGACGCCCTTGGCATGGCGGATACTGCTGCTGGGGATAACGGCAATCCCTTCGATTCCGGCCTGGCCGATTTGCGGACCCAACTTGCGGCAGCGCGTAATGCCCACGCGATTGCGGAGGCTCAGCTCGCTTCGGTAAACGGAAAGCAGGCACAGCTGGATTCAGCTGCGGATTCTGTCACGCGAAGCGATGCTGAACTGTCTGCTCTGAAAGGAAGTCTTGGGGCGCGCCGCGGAACGCTGATTGCCGAAATGAATGGACTAACCCCACAGAATCCGCTCTATAAGAAGGACCAGGCGGAGTTGGATCAGTTGAGCCAGACAATCGGCAATGTGAGCAAGGAGACAACCCATAAATCGGGACAGAGTCTCAAGGAACAGCTAACGCTCGAAGCAGCCCGTACCGGCGACATTCAAGCGCGGCTCGAGGCCGATCTCGCCCGCCAGACTGCTACCGCGACAGCTGACACGCCCAAATTGCAACGGGCCCAGGATCTTGCGGAGTCTATCAAGCTCCTTCAGGCGCGTTACGCTAACGTCGATAATGCTGTCCATTCAATCTTCCCTACGCAGAGTCCTACGTTCGCCGCCCATATCTCGCTAATGGCGAAGCAGCCAACGAAGCCGAAGCCAAGCAAAAAACTTCTTATACTGGCGCTGGCTCTTCCCTTCGCCATCATCTTTGGTGTGTTTGTCGCGGTTGTTGCGCAGAAGATCGATTCCCGGGTCTATATCGGGAACGATGTCGATCGCGTCCTCAGCTTCCCACCGATGGCGGTGTTTCCCGACTCGGGTGAGGTCGCGCCGAGTGTAAAGGATGAGTTTTTATTCCGGCTTGTCGCTGGGCTCGATCAGGCCCACCGCATCAATGGGTCGAGCACATTCGTCTTTACCGCGAGCTCGCAGAATACTCTTATCGACGACCTGGTCTCCTCTGTCGCGGCAGAAATGGAGCAACTGGGCTACCGGACGATGACGCTGTCCGCAGTCAGAAACTCTGAGTCCCATTGAGTTAGCCGACTTCACCGTCGAAAGTAGATCATCGGCGTGGCAGGGCAAGCCGGAGTGGGCGAGATCCAGCAATAATACGGCTCTGCGTGTCCGGCGTGAAAGTCTGATCGACGAGCATCTGGAACGCCTCAAGCAACAAGTGGACTTCCTCTTTATCAAGGCGCAACCCCTCCGATCTTCCGCTGAGACCGAATTTGTAGTCCGACTTGCCGACGCAACCCTCCTAGTCGCTGAATCCGGCATAACCACACGCAAAGAGCTGCGAAGTTGCCTTGCGCTCATACGCCGGCTGAGGGCACGTGGACTTGCGGCCGTGGTAACTGAGTTGAAGCTGCGCAATGCAGACAAAGAGTTCATTGAGGCTGTGCACTTTGCAGAACGGCAGCAAAGACCGAATCGTTCCACAAATTCGTCCGATGAGCTGCTGACGATACGCCGCGTATGAAAGGGAAAAGTAGACGCACCGGAGGAACTTATCGGCCACATTAAGTTTGCGTTTAAGAGCGTTCTACGTGCGGTGACGCCTCCGATTTTGGTAGATGCGTACAAGAGCCTCCGTAAATAGGTTGGATTCCTGGCAGTTGAGCCCGCCCCTCCAGTCGGGTCAAACCTAGTTGCTCGGGCCGAGCATCCATCTGTTCCAGGTCCGATCCAGTGAACAGTTACTGCTGCCGTATTGTGCTCGTCGCCCAGGCAGATTTAGTCTTTGCCTTGATTACGATGAGCACCGCGATTTGCTAGTTGGACCACGTTCGCGGGACGCGACTCGATCAAGATTCCTACCGAGGTCATCGTGCATGCCGCGATCCACACAATGCTGACCGCCATCAACCTCCCGATTGGATGATAAAGAACCGCATCGACCTGATGCAGAGAGACCACCTCGATGCACCAGGTAACGAGCGAAAGCAACGCTCCCGAGACGGCCAGCAGCGCGCCGATCCTCGCCCGGAAGAGTCGCAGAGCGGAGGACAAACCAACCAACAGTATCCCGATCAGCATCGCTACGACGATCACCTGTGGCAATCGCCGTAGCTCATATTCATGCCAGCGCTGCGCAAAATCGAGGAACAGTTGGTGCAATATCCAACGCCCGTTAAAGATCATATCGAGCAGTAAAATGCCCTCGATCGCGGTTAGCCAAGCGGCAATCCGGGAGACGGTGCGCTCGCCTCTGGTCCGTGCCCACGCGATGCCACAACAGGCGACCGCTATGCCGTACGCGGCGATTCCACTCGCTCGCGTGGGTGTCAGCCACTCTCCGCTTGCTATCATGTCTCATCCTTGCAAAATATAGTGAGCCGCTGGCTTACTGGAAGGCATGATGATTCCTCCCTCGATAGCACTATCGGCCTGGATACCGATCAGCCTTTACTTCTTTTGGCGCTATCCCCTGCGCGTGGCGATTCTTGTTAACTTCGTTGGAGGTTGGGCGCTGTTGCCTTCCGCGAATTTTGCACCTTCCGCAGCTTCGTTTCCTTACTGGATACTTGGAACATGTTTGCCTTCGAACTACTTCTTCACTAAGGCAACCGTGACGGGGATTTGCGGCCTAATCGGTATTCTGCTCTTCGACCGACGGAGGCAGGGCAGGTTTGAACCCGGCTTGTGGGATATTCCCATCCTGATCTGGTGCATCGTTCCGCTGCTTTCCGCTGTCGCTAATGGACAAAACTTCGGCTCTACCCTTCACGGTGAAATCTACCAGGTACTTGCCTGGGGAATACCATACCTCGCCGGGCGTCTTTACTTTTCGGAGATGGACTCCCTGCTGTTGGCTGCCAAAGCATTTGTGATCGCCGGGATGGCCTACGTTCCGATTTGCCTGATGGAGATCTTTACCGGGCCTCAACTCTATGCACGTCTCTATGGCTATCAACCATACCGCTGGATCGGTGCTCAACGCTACTTCGGTTTCCGCCCTATCGGCCTGTTGGAAGACGGAAATCAGCTTGGCATTTGGATGGCAACCTCAGCCTTGATTGCGATCTGGCTCTGGAAGCGAAGCTTCGTAAAGGACATTCTAGGGATTCCTATCGCCAGCATAAGCGGAATTCTATTTGCTGTCACTCTGCTGTGCCAGTCTGCCGGAAGCGTCATCCTTCTCATTGTCCTCTTGCCATTTCAGCTTCTCAGTCGTCGCTATCTTACCCGTTCTCTCACGGCCTTTGTCCTGTTGGCAATTTTCACACTAATAACTCTCCGCTTGGCCAATGTCGTCTCGCTGCGGGCGGTCGTCAAACATAACGTCGCTGCCAATGCGGGCGCTCAGTTTCTCCGAAGGATTGGGCGTGGCTCCTTCGGATGGAGGTTGTCACAAGATGAAAAGCATGTCGGCGTTGCGCTCACCAGACCAGTTCTCGGCTCTGGCGAGTGGGATTGGTGGAAGGGGAGTTCCTCGCGCCCCTGGGCCTTGTGGCTGCTTGCCTTCGGGATGTATGGCATGGTTGGATTGCTTGCTTTAGAGTCTCTGCAACTCATCCCCGTAGCCCGTATCATATGGTCTCCGCTGGCCCGCTCCAAGATCGATAGTTCGGATCTCCGCTCTGCTCTGGCAACGGTGATTTTAATGTCAACAATCGATAACCTGCTCAATGGGTCGATGATCCTCCCGTTATTGCTATTGATTGGCGGACTAAGCAAGCCGAGGCTGTCCCGTTTGAGCGGCACGCAGGATAAACGCGATTCGTCAATTATATATTCGGAGAAGACGCGGGCACCGGAGGCGAGTTATAAGAGTTGCTTCAAATAATGAAATATCAATACCGTAGAGACGAAAACTGCCGTCATCTTCAGGTCCTGGCGCCACAGTCCTATGCTTTGACGCCACAAGCCGAACTGAATTGCCAGATACAGGGGGAAATCCCCAGCAGCAACAGCGATCACTGCTCCAAACATGCCAAAGAAATGAAAGGCGATCGGTATGCCTGCGCAGATCGTGACGCAGTAGGCCGCGTTGCCGACCGCGTTGTACTTCGCCTTACCCAGCGACAAGAGCACCGGATAGGTCGTCTGATAGAGCAGGGTGTGCCAGAGTCCGAGTGCAAGAATGGGGATCATCCACGCAGCTTCGCGATAGCGATGATCATAGAGATGCACAATCAAGAGGCCGCCCCAATTGACCATGATGCTAATCAATACGGCACCCGCGAGCAGGGCAAAGAACCGGTAGCGCAGAAATGTCGCCTTAAACTGGTCGATGGGTTGATGGATAATCTTCGCGATGAACGGATAAGCTACCCGATTGCCAAGTGCGAGAATGATCGCTCGCGGGACATCGGAGAGTTGGTAGGCGAGTCCGTAAATGCCAAGCAGAGAAAGGCTAATCAGCCGCCCCAGGATTAGTCTGTCCGATTGAGTTGCAAAGAAGGTGAAGGCGGTGGCGATCATAAGCCACTTGCCAAAATGCACTATGCTATGCACCGCTTCCCGGTCCCAGCAAAAGGAATTGCGAATGCCTGGGGCCACGGACGGAATGAAGCTGATACCAAGGCGATAGATGGTCGAGACCAACTGGCCAGCGACGATCGCCCAAACAGATGGTCGATAATAGGCCCATGTAATGGTGACAATCATGAGCCACGACGACGCCGACCCATCAATGGCAAATAGCCGCCGAACCCCCATATGGCGAGACAGAGTCAACAGATTTGTACTGTTGAAGCTGCTGATCAGCGTACCGAAAGCAACGGCGGGAAGCAGAAATTTTAGCTGTGGGTCGTGATAAAAAATGGCCATCGGCCAAGTGAGCATGAGCGCAATCAACCACAGCATCACACCGCGAAGTACCTGCAGGGTCCAGGCGGTATTAAGAAAAACGGGATCGTCTCCCCGTGCGGACTGGATGACACTAGGACCCAGCCCAATATCCGATAGCAGATTTATCCCCAGTGATCACCGTGAAGACGAGCGTTAACTCTCCGAAGTAGGCCGGCAGCAAGCAGCCTGGTCAGAACGAGACTGCTGACAATTCGCAGACCCATCCCCGATCCGTATTCCAAAATTGACCAAACCGAGGCTTGAAGCGCCTTCTTTTCGAGGGCGCGCAGTTGAAGCGGAGCTTGATCGGAAACGGCTTCGAGGGTCAAAAGGGTCTAATTTCCTTTGGCATATTCAGTTGGCACACTTTAGGTTATTTCAACGAGCCTCGGCGTAATTCCCGAAGGCGACTGCATCCTTCGCTCCTGATTGCATTCTATGTCAATGACGAAGAGGGAGAGGTGCTTACAGGTTGTCTCAAGGATCCCCACGGTAAAGTGCTAACACTATAGTCCTGCTGCCAGATCGTCAAAAGAAACAAGTGGCAATTTATCTACTATTGTGTTACTGTAAGCTCGAATTCCTAAAAACCGCGTACAGCGTTTATGCATGTTTGGGCTCGTCCGGCCTGCACTTTGCATTTCGATTGATCGCTTCGGATTTCCGAATCGACCGGAGTCGGTCCAGTTTGGGCCGCAACTTATCGTATGACAACATGCCGGTCGACTGTTCACTACTTCGATTGTCCAATTCACACCGGCAGTCTACTTGGAAACGGCAACGTGAGGCACACAGGAACACCTGGGATAAATACGAAACACTGACTACTGGGGGTGTGCTGTGTACGCGGACGGAGTGGCAGCACAGGACAATCCGAACCTACGTGCGACGGGGATGCATGCAACATCCTTACTTGATGGTTGTGCAACAGATTCCATTTTATCGGGACCGCTCAGGTCGGCTGTTTGTTGGTGAAATGTGGCACAAAGACCTGGGGATGCACCTGGAGCATCTGAAGTTCTTGATGGTGGCTGCTCCGATACTGGCGCAACAGCCGCCAGCGGACGCAATTGCGCTGGATCTAGACCTGCGGATGAGCAGGCTCGAGGTGGTCGAGCTTCCAGATCAACGAAGTTTCCTGGAATCGATCAAGGTCATGCCGACGCTGGTCTCGCGGCTTTGGAGAGCGACGCGGCGAGCCGAAACTGTACATAGCGCAGTCGCAGGCTGGCCCATCCCGATGGGTTGGATCGTAACGCCTATCGTGCTGGTGCTGCGCAAGCGGTACGTCATCGTGGTAGAGAGTGCCCCTTGGCGGCACCAGGAAGGGCTGGCGTCAAACTGGAAGGGCCGGTTACGGTCTTCTCTCCATGAGCGGATCAGCCGGTGGATTGTGCGGCGAGCGGATCTCACCGTCTTTACGCACGATGGATATCGCCAAAGCCTGCTGGGCAAGAATGCGGCTAAGGGTCATGTCATCCCAGCCTCGTGGATCGATGAGCGGGATATTCTCAGCGACGAGGATGCGATGGGTATCTGGGCGAAGAAGCTAGCCGATAGCGAACGACTTCGGGTGGTGTTCGCTGGTCGATTGATGCCGGACAAAGGTTTGCAGGTGCTGCTCGACGCTATGAGGCAACTGAGCGCTCGGGGAGAACGCATTACACTCGATGTCCTGGGGGAGGGACCTCTCAAGCAGGATGCCGAGAAGTTGAGCAAGCATTTGGCCGAAGGGCCGACGCGGGTAGGTATTCTCGGGACGGTGGCTTACGGAACTCCCCTGCTGGCGCTATTGCGCACCTACGATGCGGTGATTGTGCCAAGTATCTCGGACGAACAGCCGCGAATTGTGTTCGATGCTTATTCGCAAGCTGTGCCAATTTTAGCGAGCAATACGCCGGGACTCAGGTCTTGCGTTCGTGACGGGGAGACGGGGCTGCTGACGAAGCCCAACGATGCGCGGGCGCTGGCAGAGACGCTGCACCAAGTGAGCCTCGAACGAACCAGGCTGTTCCGTATGGGACTACAGTCGCTGCAGGATGCACGCCAGATGACCCACCAGGAGATGCATCGCAAACGCGCTGAGTTGTTGAGTGCGATGGACGTGAAATGAGATCTGACCCATTCGAAGCCAAGGATTGTATTAAAAGTTTAGTCGGAATGGCGAAGCGGTTTCCGCATCGCCATGATATAAACTAAAAGAAGCACGAAGAAGTTGATACTTGACTTCCTCAGTGCTTACTACTCAGACGCTTGCAAGTTTCGTTTCAAAATTGAAAACATCTCCTGCCTTACAGACATGCGCGAATAAGCGTACAGCGAATCAGTGTGCGCGATGAGGGGCAATCGGGAAATCAAAATTAGCGGTTCTATCAACGGACAATAGCACCGAAGTGGCATCCCGAAGACCCTAAATGTAATTCCGGCTGCTTCCATGGTTCGTATAAGGTGGCATTCGAGTGTCGCTGGGTCTTGCTGATCTTGTATCTCTGGCTAAATTGCTTTGGGCGCTGTGCAGAATATTCCGCCAGGAGTGCTCATGTTTCATTCGCCCGCAAGATCTTCTATGGCCCGGCCCCATTTCGTCACGCGAATTCTAATTAAGCCGTCTGCTCAAGGCCTTGCCATTCTTGGCTCTGTCTTGGTTGCGCTGTCTTTTGTCCCGGCCTCGGCGCAGACCAGCGTCTTCAATTGCTCGGGCTTCAACGCCAACACGAGTGGGTTATGTTCTGTATCTCAAGCTTCGGGTGTTACCGGTCAACGGTTTATTGTAAGAAACTACGCGACTCCGATTAACAATCCGCCTCAAATACAAATGCTACCCCCCAATGCTGGCCATAACGGGTTCGGTCTGGCGTACTACGCTCCCGTGACCATCACGGCATTTACGACTACTGTTGCATTCATCCCAAACGGCCAAAATCTCGCCTTTGTCGTGCAAAACACGACCAATAATCCGGGGTACACGGGTAATATATTCTCTTCAGGGGCTGGATGCGAAGGAGGATTTTATCAAGGATCCGTTGCCTCTGGGGCATATTCTCCGGACGCATTATTTGCGTTACAGATCGTCGATGCACAGTAACTGGCTCACATACTCAGGTAATCCGGGATCCACTGTTTACCAGCATTCCAGATGTTTACAATCAGGCATCAGTCCCCTGTCTTTCAGATCTGGGTAGTGACACCTATTACTTATGTTTCAACTAACAATCAGCACGTCTCCTGTCGATGCAGTCACCCCGGGAGTCCACGTTCTCACCACCACGGGAGATATTTACTCGGCGACCATCGATTTATACCGGGTCAAATGTCACCCTGCAGATGTACGATGTCGACGCTGGTGGTTCGTGTCCCGGAGCCATTGCTTCACCTATACATGGCCAAGTGATCATTCCGTCTATGGTTGAAGGCACCACGGCGTATATCTGGCGTTCACGGAAGGCAGCAATGAGAACTCTACCGGTTCGACTTGGATCAACTCCTGGACGTACTACATCCCTGTGCTGCAGCAGCTACGCCGACGTTCTCTCCACCTGCAGGAACATACGGCAGCACTCAGTCGGTGACGATCTCCGATTCGACTGGCAGCAGCTATATCTGCTACAACACCACAGGTGCACCGGCAACGAACGGCATTGGGGGTTGCCCCAATGGGACGCTTTATACAGGGGCAATCAGCGTACCCAAGGGACGAACTTCTATGCGGTGGCTGGGGTCATCAGCGACTACGGCTGACAGCGCGATAGGAAGCGCAGCCTACAACATCACCGGATCGGCTTCCACACCAGACTTCAATCAGCCCGGAGGGACCTTGCAGGGCAATCAGACCGTCCAACTGACAGCGGCGCAAGGCGGGGTGATCTGCTATCAACACCACTGGCTCACCCGCAACGGATGGCTCGACCGGTTGCACGACCGGAACTCTCTACACGACGCCCATTGCCGTCAGTTCGAACGAGACGATCTATGCTGTGGCTGGCGGGACAGGATTCACCGACAGCCGGTAGGATCAGCAGCCTACGTTATCAACCCATATTGGGACGGGAGCTCCCCATCGGGTCAGCCCCCGCGAACAGCCCCTACTTTTTCACCAGTGCCGGGAACATACACTGGCACGCAGACAGTCACAATCTCGCCACGCTACCGGCCCCACAACGCCATATATCTGCTACATCCTGTCTGCTCCACCCCCACCTTCACGCCGGAGCCAGATAATCAAACAGGTGCTTGTGCGCAGGGAACGCTCTATACGGGGCCAATCTCGGTCTCGTCCACCCAGACTCTCTATGCGATGGCCGGCACTAATGCAGCAAGCCTGCCGAGTTCGCTAGTCAATGGCACCTACACCATAAGCTCTTCGGGAGGGTCACTGAGACCTGCCCCACCGACGTTATTAGGAGCACAAGTACATTGAAACATCTCCTGCCTTACAGACATGCGCGAATGAGCGCGCAGCGAATCAGTGTCTCGGCTCCTTCCAATTCGCCCGGCGCACCGTCACTCAGCTTCACCGCAATCCCGAGCCAGACCTATGGGGTTGCTCCACTCACAGCCGCGGCAACCTCAAACTCAACCGGAGCCATAACCTATTCGGTCGTTAGCGGCCCGGCCACCATTTCGGGCAGCACCGTCACTATCGCCGGAGTCGGAACCGTCACCCTTCAGGCTAGCCAGGCGGCTACGACAAATTACACCGCCGCTACCGCCACCACCAGCTTCAGTGTCGCAGGAGAGACGCCAAATTTACCTTCGCCGCAATCCCTAACCAGACCTATGGGGTTGCGCCGTTCACGGTCTCAGCAACCTCGAACTCTCCCGGCGCGATTCCTAACAGGCAGCATCGGCCCGGCCAGTCTCTCGGGCAATTCGTCACTATTACCGGGATCGGTACAGTCACATTGATTGCCGATCAGGCAGCTTCAGGTAGCACCCTCGACTTAATCGGCGGTGCCATTAGTGGATCGAGCGGGTCAACTGGTGGCGGACTCGGATCGATTGCAGACCAGCTCGGCATGGCAATTCTTCAGGCGACGTACGGGTTGCAAACAGCGACGGCGTAAGTGAGTTCAGCCAACAGAGCATCCCCAAGACTTCGGCCGCTTACACGAGTGGCGGAATCAGCAACCCAGTTGCGGTCGCAGTCGACGGCGCGGGTCAGATGTGGGCCGCAAATTCGAATGGCACCTTCGGCGACATTCTCGGCCAATGCATCAATTCTGCCGGGAGTGCAGCGGGACTCAAGTAACTGCGGCAATGTCTTTAGTCTCGCGCCCAATGCAGCTAGCACGGTCCCGACGGACACCATCACCGCTAGTCATGAACATTGCGCAGTCGCCTGGCCGAACGTCGGCAGCTCGTCAATCGACTAGGCTCCAGTTTCTCGCTTATCCAGCCAATGCTGGACGCTAATTCGCGCCTAACGACTGGGCGTAGCTATCTCCTACGGCGCCGGGACTAACGCGCCCGTCAGCATCGCGGTTGCACCCAATTAGCTCGACGGGAACAGGGCCAGCGTCCTGAGCAACCAGTAGCTAACCGAGGGCATTCAGCGTAGGTCCCAATCCAGCAAGTCGGGATGGAGATATTGAGGTACGAGCGCACAGGCCATTGACCTGCGGCTCTCATCAAGCTCGACGTCGACGAGGTTTATCTCGCAGCATTCTCATAGAGTTTTACAAAATCGCCGAAGGTCACGGGGATGCGGAGATCCTCTTCAGTACTAAATGGATCGACTCCCACGGCAGTTTCCATGCGAGTGACGAGAATCGCAAAGCAGAGCGAATCCAAGCCTGAGTTCAAGAGAGGCAGGTCGTCGGTTAGCGGCGCCAGCCTTATATCCTGCTCGCGCGCAACCTGCGTGAATTGAGCAATCACCTCTGACCGTATGTCCACCTTAGTTTCCGCCTCCAGTTTGGTGCTATGGGAATAGAGGCCATAGAGTTGGCCTCCGATATCGTGATTGTATCTTCCGTTCTATGCGAAGAGTTGAGAGTAGGTTCACCAGATATAGCCTGCGGGAAATGGGTCTGAAGCCAGTTCTCAGTATGTTGCCGAATTGCCAGACGCCCCACCCGGTTTGCAAAAGAGTGGTCCGTGCCCTCAATCGCAGTTATTGTGACCCGCCCCTTTCGCGCTGCCAGGCTCGCAATATAACTAAGATAGTCGAACTCTCCCTGCCGGGGTTTGACACCGGAAGCCTTGAGGCCGGGTGCTTTCAAGAGCAGAATCGGCAAGCCTGCGTCCGCAACCTGTTTCCAGCTCTTAAGAAGCGGGAAGTTTGCGTTCCGCGGAACCGAATTTCCTTTGACCGATAGCAATAGATCTCCCGAAAGATCATAGATTCTACTGCTGAGCCTTCCAAGGCTGCTTCTCCTGGCCCACGTACTGATCTGCTCACGAATCCAAGGTCTGACAGCCTGTTTGAGATGAAAATATGGATCCATTAAGACAAGACCGGCGCAATGTTTCGAAGATGCTGCCGCGTAGATGGCTGAGACTGCCCCGGCACAATGTCCGACCAACACCACACCAGAGAGGTTGTAACGTCGTGTGAGCTCCGTAACCTTAAGGGCAATAATTGAAGAAAAGCCTCCTGAATTGACGAAGTCAAGGAAATCTGGAGAAAGTTCGCCCTCTGTATCCCCCAACCCCGGCAGATCGAAGCGAAAGGATGGGTAACCACAATTTGCGAACGAATCAGCCCAGTAGACGGCAGAGTCGCCGGTAGCCGCCCTGGGCAGAGTCAGAGAATTCAGGAAGAAGATGCCGAGACTCGACTTCACATTACCTCGGCTTGCGAAGAATCACGGTCGTCCGGGACTCTGTGGTAGGTTCCTCGGAAGGTGGTGCCGTTTCCGTCAAGCGAAATAAGCTGGCGCAAATTAGCTGTGTCGATCACTTGCCCATTCCCTTTAGGCTTGCTAGTTTAGCCGAGAGCCAGTCCATATTTTCAGAATACAACCAGTTAAAGTCCCGAAGCTCGTCGAATCCGGGAGTCCCTCCCTTGACGAGAGGCACCGCGGCCTTCCCAAGCTCAACGATTCTGACCGGTTTGGAGGGCCCGCTCGTCGCCGCAGCCATCTCGGCTAACCCGGTTGGAAGTTCAAACCCGAACGAGGCATGCCACAGTCGGCTCGACCACTCATAGCCTTCGACCTCCACAACTCCCCCCTGTTCGAGTTGACGGATGTAATCGGCGGCCGACTTTCGTTCGTCTCCCCCTTTTAGCAGCAGTTGTTCTAGTCTTGCCCAACGCATCAGCGTCGACCGAAGCACTTGGTTCGCATTGGCCGGAGCAGACCACAAAAGCAACCCATCGCCTTTTCCCTGGTGAAAGAGCCTGTCCGGCGAGAATGGCGCCGAACTCAAGGCCATGAAACAAGACCGGCACATCCGGGGACTGGCTCCTTAAGCCATTCGGCTAGAAGTGCGAGGTCTTCGCTCCAGTCGCTAAACGTCGCCTGTTCGAAGACGCCGGTGCTTTCTCCGATTCCTCGATGATCATAGCGCAGAACCTCAATTTGCCTGGCAGCCAGGTAGCGAGCCCAGCGGACCCAGGGAATGTACGAATTGTGCCGTTCCGACGCGAACGGGCCTACAAGCAGAACTCGCGCGACTGGAGCTTCTACGCGATGAAGTACCGTATAGAGATGAGCTCCGGGGACTCTGAAATATCCGGCCTGTTCTACCAATCTTCTATCCCCACCGTTGAGGTTGCGTTAGCAATCGCTTGCGCGGTTGTTCAGGCGAGCTTTTTGGGAAAAGGCCTTTGTTGGCACCCTCGGTGCCTCCGACAGTCGGTCCGTCAATCTCCAGGGCTTATTGGAGCACTTACATCGCCCCCAAGCGAATCCAACTTTAGTAGAAGAGGCAACGTACCACGCGCGCAAACTGTGCGGCGCAGTAGCAATTGCAAATTCACCACTTAAGGCGTGTAACGTAATCGCGGTCGATGTTGGTCTCTTCAGAAGATGCACCATCTTTCCTGCTCAACGCTTACCAACTGGGTCGCCACCTCAAAGTTATAAATTGCAGAATACTGCGTTAGGAAATTGGCAAAGGGAAACCAACCCAAGCGTTTTTCTGCAATGCTTGAGGATTCCTGCCCAAATCCACAGATGATCCGATAGAGAGAGATTACAAAGATTCCGTGTCAAAAGGCAAGCTCTTCCCTTGAAACATCAATATAACGCACTCCTCCTCGACCCCCTTTCGTGGACTAACTCGAGGGTTTGCTACTTCAACCGGGTACGATAGAGCCTGGAGGTTACGTCTTCGAGCGAGTCTTTAGTTTAGCTACTCGCCGGGAGTCTGCCTTGATTCATAAGCTTACGCCTTGGTCTGGGTAGTAGGAATTACTCTCGTAGCACTAACCGCAGCGTTGTTGCTGGAGCTGCTGCTGGTGAGCGTAGCTGCCATCCTTCCCGGGCGGAAGCCCAACCAGCTAGAGCCTAATCTTGCCGGCCATTCAAAGTCTTACGGTAATCGACCGGCAAATTTGCGGTGAGCGTAACTCAAGTGACCGCCTCACAACTGGGTTGAGGGGTAATTGTTCGTTCCTATGATCCCGGTCGTCGCCGGGCAGTGGGAAAGTGGGAAACGCGCAGCGTTTTCCAAGGCGGCTTCGCCGCCGTCTTTTCCACTGCTGCACGTGGCAGCAAACTCTGCCGGGGTCCGATCTGCCAGCGCGAGAATGCGAGCGGTGGTAGTCGTAGTCCCGCTGCCACAGATTCAGCATCCGTCGGGCGTCGGCCAGGGTGAAGAATATCTCCACGTTCAAACACTCGTCGCGCAGCTCGCCGTTGAGCTTTGGATGTAGCCGTTCTCCATCGGCTTGCCTGACCGGATGAAGCCGTTCTGGTAGGCTCTGAGGTCCAGAATTCCGCGTCAGAAGGAAAGCTCTTCCCTAGAGACATCAATATAACGCACCCCTCCTTTACATCCCTTCATCGAACTGACTCAAGGGTTTTGCTGCTGCAACCGGGTACAATACAGGTGTCCCTTACGTCTTCGAGCGAGTCTTTGTTTAGCTACTCTCCGGGAGTCTGCCTTGATTCATGAGTTACGTTGACCTTGGTCTGGGTAGTAGGAATCACCCTCGTAGCACTAACTGCAGCGTTGTTGCTGGAGCTGCTGCTGGTGAGCGTGGCTGCCATCCTTCCGGGGCGGAAGCCCAACCAGCTAGAGCCTAATCTTCCGGCCATTCAAAGTCTCACGGTAATCGTTCCAAGCCACAATGAGGAAGGCTCCATCGTGCGGTGCATCGAGAGCATCGCCGCTTCCGCCGGTGGAACGGAAAATATCCTCGTGATCGCTCACAATTGTGACGACAATACACAACAATTCGCGTTAAACGCAGGTGCGAATGTATTCGTCCTGGATGATCCGAACCTCCCCGGAAAAGGTTATGCACTGGCCAAAGGATTTGATTTGGCATTTCGGGAATACGGCGCCGACGCCGCCATGATTATCGATGCCGATTCGACGATTTCATTGGACCTGATACCTAAGGTACGGGAAAGCTTATCTCGCGCGTCGGTAGTTCAGTGCCGATATGAGACGACAAGCATAGGAATGCCTTCGAGAGCGCGATTGCGGGCCCTTGCCTTTCGATGTATGAATGTTATCCGGCCTCGCGGACGAAAACGCCTTGGACTTTCCTGTGGCATCTTCGGAAATGGCTTTGCGCTTCGTGCGGAGGTGTTGGGGCGGGTTCGTTATACGGCAGTTTCGATTGTGGAAGATCTTGAGTTCCATCTCTCCCTCTTGAACGCCGGTATCCGAACCGACTTCATCGAAGACGCTGTCGTTTCAGCCGAAGTCCCACAAACCTCCACCGGAGAACGGACCCAAAGTGCTCGCTGGGAAGGTGGCCGCCTGCGCATATTGATGTCACGCGGTCCATCGCTCTTTCGTCAGTTCCTGAGCGGACGGCCGTCCTTAATCGAGCCCATCATTGACCTGATGGGTGCACCTATAGGAATCGGGGTATGTTTCCTTTTCATTCTTCTGGTACTTCCGGTGACTATTTTGCGCCTGTACGCCGTATGTGGCTTCGCGATTGTGGCCCTCCATGTACTCGTAGGTGTCTACCAGGGTCCGGATCCCAAGGCTGACTTAATCGCACTCGTAAGTTCACCGTTCTATGTTTTGTCGAAGGTTGCTATGCTTCCCGCCATCTTTCGCGCCGGTGGCAGACGCGCCAATTGGGTTCGGACTTCACGAGCTACAATCCCGCCACAGGAGCGGAAGCGATAAAAGGTAGGCAATGCCTGGTTGAGATGTTGCCTTCACGGTTTTGGACGCAGCGCCTGGATCCTCCACCATCCATATTGTCTAAACCCACAAAATTGGTCCCCAGATAGACGGGGAAGGGCCAACCGGATGGGTATTAGCCCCGACGAACCTCCAAGACGCATGGAGCAGCTCCCAAATCACAACCAGACGCACCCTAGACTCTTCTACAGCCGTAGGGAAGCCGCACGTTAGCTTTCCATCTCTGTCAGTCACTTGACTACAGGATCGCAGGTAGGCTGCTCACCACGAATAGGATAGGAAACCGCATCCTCATCGCCCTCGCGGACTCGTAAGGTTGGCCACAACCGCACAGATCAGGTCTGTCGTCTAGCTCACCCAGTTGAGGACCTCCATTGCGTCCACGACCTGGCTGGGGGCGAAGTGGGCGTATCTCATCGTCGACGCAATCGAGGCATGACCTGCGGCCTCCTGGACTATCTTGAGGTGCACACCGGCCTGAACGAGTCTGCTGCAGAAGGTGTGCCGATTATCGTGCCACCTGTAGTTCTCGATACCGGCATCTTCCAGCGCGGCCGCCCACCATTTCTTGTTCTCCGCCTTCGAGAACACCAAGTCGTCAGTCTTATCCTTCCCTGCCCTCTGGTTCACACGCAGCTCTTTCAACCGAAGCAGTGATTTCCGCACATCCCCGATGATGAAGGCGTTGCGTGGCTTCCCGTTCTTGGTCATGCGGAGCCTCATGATCTTACGATCGAACTCCACGTCCGGCCAACGCAGGGAGTACTGCTCGCTCCTTCTCATCCCCGATCGAATCGACACGTCGAACTCGATCATCCGCTCGATCGCTTGCTTGCGCAGCTCGGAGTGTTTCACCGGGTCACACGCCTCGATGTTTCGGGTGAGGACCGCGCGCAGACTCCGCTCCTCGTCCAGCGACAAGAACCTCTCGACACCGTTGCCGGTGTCCTTGAGGGGGACATCCTCGGCGGGATTCACGTCTATGAGGCCCTTCCGTTTGCCATGCTTGTAAAGCATAGAGAAGGTACCGCGCAGCTTATTGATGGTCCCGTTGGCTAGTTCGCGGTCCTCCTGCACGGCCGCCAGCCACTCTTCGATCTCCGGCGGCGTGATCTCGGCAGCTAGCCTTCCCTCGAAGGCCTTGCGAATCTCCTCGATTCGGCGGGGTGGGTTCTTTTGATCCCGGTACTCTTCCGGATGACTCGTGATGTAGGCCAGAAACGCCGTACAGAGGGTCGCCACGGTCACCACCTCGTCTTTCGGGATCGAGGGCTCCTTCGCCCGCTTGGCGCTCGTTGGGAGCTGTCCTCTGCGCCTGATCACCCGCATCTCCTCGACCCATTCGACCGCAGCCCTGCGGTCCGGCCCGAAGCTCTTTCGCACCAGCTTTCCCTTCGGGGGCCGGTAACGACCGCACCAGTGACCCGGCTCACGCTCATAAACGCCCATCACTTTTTTTGGTTTTGGTGGCATTCTGCACTTTCTCCGGAGAGCCTCGCTTTACAGGCGCGGCTTGAGGCTACGGTCTCAGCATACAATTCAAAGTGATACTTTTGTGATACTTTTTTTCGCTATCCTTTGCGATTCCTTGCAGCAGACCTTCCGTCTATCTTTGCCTCAATGCTTTGTAAATAAATAGGTTAAAGCACAACATGCAAATCATTGCGATCCGCTGCAAAACCATAAAAAACATCCTTTTAAGGCGTTGGTCCTGGGTTCGATCCCCAGCGCTCTCACCATCCATAACTTTGCTATCCCTCCCCCCGGAAATAGCACTTCTTAAACAGAAATTCATTCGCAGCCCGCAACGGTTCGCCTCATGATCCAAGCGCACTGAGGCGAACGGCTCCGACGGGTTCTGTCACTCTCTACATGCTCTTCGCCGGCGTTTTGGATTTCTCCAGGGCTTTCGCCGCATCAAGATGCTTCTCAAGAACGGGCAATGCCGCCTGCGCATACGATCTCAGAGCCGGATTCTGTGCGTCCGTCGCTTCCTTTTTATAAACAGCGATCGCCTGGGTATGTCCGGCTACCATTCCCGGGACAAAACGATGATCAAAAGCCGCGTCCTTCAGTTTCTGGAAGGGATCAATCATCATCCTGTTGTGCTGGGCGTCGATTGCGTTGGGCACATTGAGATTGGCCTGGTGCGCAACATCGTTCAGATGGCTGAAGTCCGTCGTGTGATCCGTGACCAACATCTGACCGTAATCTTTTACTGGCTGCGAGGGGGATACGGTTTGGGCCAATTGTCCAAGGTTGGCCTCCACCATGTCAGTTTGTGCTGCGAAATCGACAAATTGCTGGTCAGTCATAGCCTTGCCTTGTGCCAGCACGGGAATCGAGCCGAGGGTGATGCAGCAGACAGCCGAGAGAATTAGTTTCATTCTGATTTCCTCCAAATCCAACGTCATGCCAAAGTTAGATGCAAAACGGCCGATTTAGAGATACCCATCGATGCGCCGTGTTCCGGCGAATCAGTTCGCTGGGAGCAGGCCCATCGTGCCGGCAGAGTCACAGTCTTACTTGGCGATCAGCGTGCGGCCTTCCGTCAGGCGACGGGCTCTTGCGCGAAGGTCTGTTTTACCCCTTCTTCGAGGGAGGTGAAGGGTGCGGTGTAGCCCGCAGCGCGAAGGCCGTCAATGTCGGCCTGGGTGTAGTGCTGGTAGCGGTTCTGAAGGTCGCCGGGCATGGGGATGTATTCAATCGTACCGGGGCCGTGAACCTGCATCAGAGCTTCTGCGACGGCTTTGAACGTGCGCGCTTCGCCAGTGCCGGCGTTGACTACAGCATGGAAATGCCTATGTGGACCCTGGGGCAGTAGACAGGCGAAGAACATGTTGATGCGGCAAAGGTCGTTGACAAAGACGAAGTCGCGGCGCTGCTCGCCATTTGCGTAGCCTCCGGAGCCCTCGAACATACGAATGGTTCCGGTGTCCTTGAGCTGACGAGTGAAGTGGTGAATGACGCTGGCCATGCGGCCTTTGTGCTGCTCGCGCGGGCCGTACACGTTGAAGTAACGCAGCCCGACAACGGTGCTCTTCATCTCCGGAATGAGGCGGCGGACGTAGTTGTCGAAGACGAGTTTGGAGTAGCCATAGATGTTGAGCGGATGCTCGTTGACGGGGATTTCGGTAAAGCTGGTGTTCGCTCCGTAGACCGCTGCGGTGGAAGCGTAGACGAGCGGAATCTTGCGGTCGAGCGCGAAGTGGAGGAGTTCCTTCGAGTAGGTAAAGTTGTTGTCCATCATGTAGCGGCCATCATCTTCGAGGGTGTTAGAGCATGCGCCCTGGTGAAGGATGGCGCGGATCTTTGTGCTCTCGAAGTAGCCTGCCTTGAGTGCGGCGCGGAAATCGCGTTTGTCCATGTAGTCGGCGTACTCGGCGCCGGCAAGGTTGAGGAACTTTGGGCCGGTCAGGTTGGGAGCCGGTGCAAAGTTGTCGACGAGGAGAATGTCGCGCTCGCCTGCCTGGTTGAGCTGGTGGATGAGGTTGCTGCCGATGAAGCCTGCGCCTCCGGTGACGATGATCACTGACGGGTCTCCTGGGTGGGCGCGGGCGGCGCGGTGAGTTTCTTGACGATATTGGTCGTGGAGAAGCCTTCGACGGTGGGAACGATCTCCACTCGACCGCCATAAGCGAGGACATCTTCATGGCCGACCACGGTTTCGATCGTGTAGTCGCCGCCCTTGACCAGGACGTCCGGCTTGAGGGCGCGGATGAGGTTGAGAGGGGTGTCTTCCTCGAAGAGGACCACGGCATCGACGGCTGCGAGGGCGGCCATGACGCGGGCACGCTCACGCTCAGAGACGATGGGGCGGCTGGGGCCTTTGAGGCGGCAGACGGAGGCGTCCGCGTTGAGGCCGAGTACGAGTTTGGAGCCGAAGCGGCGGCAGTCTTCGAGGAGGGTGATGTGGCCGACGTGGAGAAGGTCGAAGCAACCGTTAGTGAAGACGATGGTCTCGCCGGTGGCGCGCCACTCGGCTACACGGAGCCTGGTGCGTTCGAGGTCGAGGATCTTTTCACCGGCGGTGATGTTTGAGCTCGGAGTAAGGGCGGCGACGAGCTCGTTGCGCGCGATGGGGACCGTGCCGACTTTGCTCACGACGATACCGGCAGCGAGATTCGCGAGTTCGACGGCGGTTTCGATGTGAAGGCCAGCGGCGAGGCTTGCGGCGAGGGTGGCGATGACGGTGTCGCCCGCTCCCGAGACGTCGAAGACCTCGCGGGCGCGGGCGGCAGAGTGGTAGATGCCGGTGTCGCCGGGAGTGGCGGGGCGAAGGACGCTTATTCCCTTCTCGCTCATCGTGACGGTGAGGAATTTGAAATCGTGTTCGGGGACGAGAGCCTGACCCGCAGCGAGAAGTTCTGTGGTGCGGTCGGCAGGAATCCCCGTGGCGGCGGAGAGTTCGCCGAGATTGGGACAGACGGTCGTCGCGCCGTTGTACTTGCTGAAGTCGGGAGTTTTGGGGTCGGCCAGGACTGGAACATTCGCGGCGCGCGCGGTGCGGATGACCGCTTCGCAGAGAGCGTTGGTAAGCGCCCCCTTGGCGTAGTCGGAGAGGATGACGGCGTGGACCTTGGCGACCAGATCCGTGGCGCGCTGCCGGAGGTCGGCGGCTTCAGAGGCAGGTGGAGCCTCGCGGCTCTCGATGTCGAGACGCAGGAGTTGCTGGGTGCGGCCTACGATGCGGGTTTTGGAGATGGTGGGGAGAGAACTGGTGACTACTCCTACGGTGTCGACGCCGTTGGGCTTCAGAATGGCTGCGAGTTCGGCTTGTTCCGCGTCGTCGCCCCAGAAGCCGGCGAGGATGGCCTGGCAGCCGAGGCCCAGCGAGGTTCATGGCGACGTTGGCTGCGCCCCCAGCGCGCTCGTAGCGGCGGGCGTGGCGGAGGACGGGGACAGGAGCTTCGGGCGAGATGCGCTCGACGTCGCCGTGAATGTAGCGGTCGAGCATGATGTCACCGATGACGAGGACCTTGAGCTGGCCGAAGCCGCCCTCCAGCAGATTGAGAATGGAATGAAGCTCCGGCAACATGCGTAAGACTATCTCCTGAAACCATCATCGCATCTTCTCGCGCGTCCTCGCATTCGAGATCAGCCGAGTAGAGCGCGAACCTCGGTAATTACCTCGTCGACAGTGATGGAGTTGAGGCATTTTTTCTTTTCGATGGTGCAGGTTTCGAGGCCGCAGCCCCAGCAGTCTGTCTGGTGATAGAGAACGCGGTGCTGTTTGCCGTAGGGGAACCATACGCGGGGCTTGTTGCGGGCAGCGAAGATAGCGACGCATGGTGTCTGGACGGCAGCCGCGAGATGCATGGGGCCGCTGTCATGGCCGAGGAAGGCTCGGGCCTGGGCGATGACTGCCGCGCTCTCGCGTGGGTTAAGTTGACCGCACAGATTGATGACCGGACTGGAGGAGTTTTCGCGCCAGCCCGACGCGGCGAATTCGCTTGAATCGCGTTCTTCGGCGGCTCCGCAGAGTGCAATGGCGAAATCTGGATAGAGAGCGGCCAAGCGATTCAGCAAAGTCCGCCAGTTGTCGCGGCCCCAGTCCTTGGATTGAACTTTTGTGCCTACGCTGACGGCGAGGATGGGATGGCCGATGGCGGGTGCGAGCACTTCCCTTGCCCGTGCGTTCTCGGCCTCGGTGAGATGCAGGTCCCAGCTTGCGGGCGCGTCGAGGTTGGCTTCGCCCAGCTCGGAAAGATTGCGGGCGAGGCGGGATGCTTCAGGTTCGAGAACCTGGGCGGAGTCCTGCCAACGGTTTTGCTGCATGTCTTCGGTGATGGGTACGCCGATGAGGCGAGAGATGCCGCAGAGACGGAAGAACTTTGCGTCCCGGATAGCCGATTCGACTCCGCGCGCCGATCCCATGTAGACGAGCACCTCCGGACGCCACCGAAGGAGTTCCCACCATAGACTAAGAAGCTCGCGTGGACTCCGTGTGCCGACCGCGTAGCGGATGTAGCTGTGGACCAGGCCGGTGTTTTCGAGGATGGAGGCTGCCGGAGGGGCTTTGGCGTTCACGGGAAAGTTGGTGAGGAGGCGCCGCTCGGCCTTTGGGAAAGCTCTAGCGACAAGGTGCAATGCCGGAAGTGCAATCAGCGTATCGCCGAGACTGCCCAGCCGGTAAATGAGGACCCGTTTTGTCGCGCTTCCCATGGACTCACTTTAGTCTGCTTGGTTTGGAGTGTTCGGGCAAGCGCAGCTGGGAACTAAAATATATGCGAGGATGAGGACCGAGTGAGTATGCTGGATGCTCTTTTGATCGCCGGGATGCAGGACGAGATGACGACGGCTCTGCATGCAACGGAGGGCGAGCTTGAGATCGAGACGGGCGCGGACGCCCTGATGGCTCTGGCGATGGCACAACACCGGGCGAACTTTGACCTGTGGCACGAGGAGGACAAGGCTCGCGCACCGGAGGTGACAGATGCCGAGATCGCACGCGTGAAGCGGGCGATCGATGTTCTGAATCAGCGACGGAACGACCTTGTGGAAAAGATGGATGCCTGGCTGATGGAGCGGCTGGACCAGAACGAAGCTGCGCCGCTGCACTCGGAGACGCCGGGGCTGATGATCGACCGGCTGTCGATCTTGGCGCTCAAGATTTATCACACTCGTGAGGAGACACAGAGGACAAGCGCCACCGAGGCACATCGGGTGCGGAATAAGGAGCGGCTGATGTTGCTCGAGGAGCAGCGAGGGGACCTGGCATTTTGCCTGGATTCGCTATGGGCAGAGGTGCTTGCCGGAACACGGAGGTTCAAGCTCTACCGGCAGATGAAGATGTACAACGATCCCGAATTGAACCCGGCGGTATACGCCGGAAAACAGCGGACAACCACCGCGTGAAGAGTTGACAGTTGACCTGAGAGGTCCGTCTGCGTATAAAACCGAGACGAGAAGAAACTATTATTGCTCCGGTTAGATGGGAGCTCAGAAACGACCAGGCGACAGGAAAGACCATGGCTCAGACGAAGACAGTAAGCGCACCAACAACCAAACGGAGTCCACGTACCTTGGCAGGAACAATCCCCTCAACCGACAGTGCCCGCGCGCAGATCATCGCGCAGTATGAGGCAGCGCTCCGCCTCATGCAGGAGGGAAAGTTCGACAAGGCGCAGGCGGCGTTCGACAAGATGCTCGTGGCAGGCGCAGGAGACTTGAGCGATCGTGCGAGGATGTATAGCAACGCTTGCCTGCTGCAGGGAACGAAGAAGAAGAAATCCTTCGCGAACCACGAAGAACACTACGACTACGCAGTCTCGCTGCTGAATGATGGGCACTACGAGGATGCGCGGGAGGAGTTCACGCTGATCCTGAAAGAAAACGACAAGGCCGACTACGCGCTATACGGGCTGGCAGTGCTTTCGAGCATGACAGGCGATTCGCACCGGTGCCTGGAGCATCTGACGGAGGCCATTCGGCAGAATCCGCGAAACCGGATTCAGGCGCGATCGGACTCGGATTTTCAGGACATGGCCGACGATCCGCGGTTCACCGAGCTCCTCTATCCCGAGGTTTGACATCTTCTGCCTCCAGGCTGAAACAGGTTTCATTTAGGCTTGGGTAGGAGACCGGGCAATGTCGTTGCAAAATCCAACGGAATCAAGAGAGAAAGAGCTCCGGGTTGTCGCCATCGGCGGCGGCACGGGACTGTCTACGCTGCTGCGGGGGCTGAAGCGCTATGTTGCCGCGCCCGACCGCAGACGTGGAATTCGGATTGGGCGCGTTCCTGAGACCGAGGCTGCTCCCGCACTACCCTGCCCGTCGCTGCATTGCACTGTGCGCGAGCTTTCGGCGGTGGTGACCGTAACCGATGACGGAGGGTCGTCGGGCCGGTTGCGGGAAGACATGCAGATGCTGCCGCCGGGAGACATTCGAAACTGCATGGTGGCGCTGTCAGAGGATGAACACCTGCTGTCGAAGCTGTTTCAGTTTCGGTTTGAGCAGGGAGACCTGGAGGGGCACAGCTTCGGGAATCTTTTTGTGGCGGCGCTCTCGCACATCACTGGAGATTTCGCGCAGGCGGTGCAGATGTCGTCGCAGATTCTGGCGACGCGAGGGAGAATCTTTCCTGCGACCAACACGAATGTGAACCTGGCGGCCGAGATGGACGATGGCTCCATTGTGCGGGGCGAGACCAACATTACGGCCAGCAAACGTAGCATCGCGGAGCTGCGGCTGGAGCCGGCTGCAGCAGATCCTCTTCCTGAGACGCTGGAGGCGATTGCCAACGCGGACCTGATTACCCTGGGACCTGGATCGCTGTACACGTCGCTGATTACGAATCTCCTGGTTCGGGGGATTCCGGAGGCGCTGGCGGCCTCGCGGGCGACTAAGGTTTACGTGTGCAACCTGATGACGCAGGCGAACGAGTCACTGGGGCTGACGGCGTCACAGCATATCGAGAAGATCATGCAGCATGCGGCGGGTGCGGAGTCGCCGATCTTTGACTATGCGCTCATCAATACGGGCGCGATCTCGGCCGAGCGGCTCGCGCAGTACGCGCGCGAGGGTCAGGAGCCGATTGAAGCCGATCTGGAGCGCGTACGGGCTCTTGGGGTGGAACCGGTGACAGGGAATTTTGTGCACGAAGGCGATGTGCTGCGGCATGACTACGACCGCGTGGCGGAGAGGGTCCTGTCGCTTGCTCTGGAGCGGATGGCGCCGGCACTGACGCGGTGAGCCTGCCTACCCGAATGCGGGAGCGATAGATACCAGAGGTTCAGGCGACGCCTCCACGGTTCGCTTGAGCTGGCCGCAGGCAGCGTAGATATCGCGTCCGCGGGGACGCCGGATGTAGGTCGGCATGCCGCCTTCAATCAGCATCTTCTGAAAGATAGCTACGTCTTCGGGCTTGGGCTGCGTGTAGGCGATGTCAGGGCCTGGGTTCCAGACGATGAGGTTCACCTTGGCCTTCATGCCGTCGAGCAGGTCGAGGACCTCGCGCGCGTGCTGTGGCTGGTCGTTGACCCCGCCTAGCAAGACGTACTCGAATGTGACCCACTCGCGCTTGCCGAGTGGGAGGGTCTTCACAGCGTCAAGGAGTGCCCCGATGTTCCATTTGCGGGTAATGGGCATCACTTGCTCGCGGACGGTGTCGTTCGAGGCGTTGAGGCTCAGGGCGAGTTTGGGGCGAAGGGGCTCCTTGGCGAAGCGGCGGATGGAGGGTTCGATGCCGCTGGTGGAGACGGTCATGCGCGACTCGGGTATGCCGATGGGTTTGACGAGAAGGTGCACGCTGGCGATGAATTGGTCGTAGTTGAGGAAGGGCTCGCCCATGCCCATGAAGACGAGGTTGATGCGGTCGGCTCCGATCTTGACGCCGTGACGGTTGAGGACAGCCACGACCTGGCCGGCGATCTCCCCCGCGGTAAGGTTGCGCTTGATGCCGAGCTTAGCGGTGAGGCAGAACTGGCAGTTGACGGCGCAGCCTATCTGGCTGGAGATGCAGATGGTGGCGCGGGTATAGCCATTGCGCTCGAGGGCTCCAACATTGCGGAGGTCCTTGCGCGTGTGCACAGCGTTGCCTTCAAGACCGTCGGTGGCTTCCTCTTCGGCTGCTGCTTCGCTGCCGTCGCCCCGCTCGCCTCCGTCGCCGTCCGGCATCCAGACGGTTTCTACGGTCTCGCCGTCGGCCATGCGGATGAGGTAGCGCTCGGTGCCGTCGACGGACCGGGCGGTCTGGAGGATTTCGGGAAGGCCTACGCTGTAGCCCTCGGTGACGAGGGAGTCGCGGAGGGTCTGGGGGAGGGTGGTGATCTGGTCCAGCGAGGTGAGGCGTTGGCGATAAAGGGCTTCGTGGAGCTGGGTGGCCCGGTAGGGCTTCTGCCCGAGACTGGCCATGAGAGCAGTTAGCTCGGGAAGACTGAGACCAAAGAGGGGTTTTTCTTCAACTTTCGGTTTTTGATATTCGTTCAAATTATTCATAACAATAAACTTATACGATCTGTATTTTTACAGACGAAGTAGCGTCGCAAGGGCTAATATTCTTATGCAGCGTCTTTAACCAGTCTACTCCGGCGGGGAAACGGAAGCCGGTCGCTGTGAAAGAATGGAGGTGAAGGAGCCTCATGCCTGTCTCTCTGGTCGAAGAAATCCCTGTATCTGGAAATGCCTCCCGCAATATTCGAAAAACGGTTCTGCCGAACGGTCTGCTGGTGCTGACCGAGCGGATGCCGCACCTAAGGAGCGTCTCGATGGGCGCCTGGGTGGGGTCGGGGTCTCGGGATGAGGCAGCCGAGGTGAACGGGATCTCGCATTTCGTCGAGCATATGGTCTTCAAGGGGACTACCTCGCGTTCCGCGCAGCAGATTGCGCGGGAAGTGGATACCATCGGCGGAAATCTGGACGCGTTCACCAGCAAAGAGATGGTGTGCTTCAACATCAAGGTGCTGGACGAGAATGTAGCGCCCGGGCTGGATGTGCTGGCTGACCTGGTGCTGCATCCCACGTTTACGCCGGTAGAGCTCGAGCGTGAGCAGGGCGTGATTCTCGAAGAGATCAAGATGGACGAGGACAACCCGGACTACCTCGTCAATGAGGTCTGGACGCAGAACTTCTGGAAGGGCGATGCGCTGGGGCGGCCGATTCTGGGAACCGCCAAGACGGTTACGACCTTTAACCAAGGGGTGTTGTTCGACTTCTACGCGGGACGCTTTACGGCGCGGAACATGGTCTTTTCTGCGGCAGGAAACCTGGAGCATGATGCGTTTGTGGCGCAGGTGGAGCGGGAGTTCAGTACGTTGACGGCCGGAGGCAGTTCGTACGCCGGGAAGATCGATGCGCCGATGGCGACTCCGCACATTACGCTGCGACGGAAGAAGTCGTTGGAGCAGGTTCAGTTCTGCCTTGGGGTTCCTGCGCCTCCGGTAAATGACCGGCGGCGGTATGGGGTCTATCTGCTGAATACGATCCTGGGTGGCGGAATGAGCTCGCGGTTGTTCCAGACGATTCGTGAAGACGAGGGGCTGGCTTATGCGATCTTCTCTGAGATGAATCCGTTCCGCGATACAGGCTCGCTTTGCGTGTATGCAGGAACCTCGGTCGATAAGACGCAGAAGGTTCTTGAGCTTACGCTGAAGGAGTTGCGGCGTCTGAAGGAAGAGACGGTCAGCGACGTGGAATTGAAGCGGGCCAAAGACCAGGTGAAGAGCAATATGGTGATTGGGTTGGAGAGCTCGGGCAGTCGGATGTCGAACCTGGCGCGACAGCAGATGTATTTTGGCAGGTTCTTCGGTGTCGACGAGATGATGGAACAGATCGACTCGGTGAGGCCGGATGAGGTGCAGGAGCTGGCGCAGGAGCTGTTTCAACCCGATGTGATGGCTCTTACGTTGCTCGGGAACCTTGGCTCGATGAAGATCGAGCGTGGCGATTTGGCCTGTTAGTACGATCTGATAGAGTTTTGTTCGGAGCAGTAAGACAGGGCCGACCCGGAATGAGGAAGACGATGAAGGTAATGGAGCAGATGCGCGCAAAGCAGCAAAATGAAGAAGGGTTCACGCTGATCGAGCTTCTGATCGTAATGTCGGTGATGCTGATTCTCATGACGTTCGCGGTTCCGCAGCTTTTGAAATTGAGAAAGCAGTCGCAAGAGCTCTCGGCAGTGCAGTCGCTGCGCGCTATCGGGCAGGCAGAGCTTCAATACAACTCGCAGTACCCGGCGAACGGCTTCTCGTGCTCGCTGGCGGTGCTGGGTGGGGACCCGAAGACCGGCGCTCCTTCGGCACAATCTGCCCAGCTGATTGCGCCTGACCTGGCGACCGGGCAGAAGGCAGGTTATACGTTCTCGATCAGC
This sequence comes from uncultured Acidobacteriaceae bacterium, assembly GCA_963746625.1. Taxonomy (GTDB): domain Bacteria; phylum Acidobacteriota; class Terriglobia; order Terriglobales; family Acidobacteriaceae; genus Edaphobacter. The sequence goes on along the minus strand of CAVVBT010000004.1, from coordinate 158,738 downwards.
AACTGCACCAAGGTGACGGTTAACAATCAGGACATGTACACCTCCTATGAGATTACGGCGGTGCCGCAGTCGATCGGGAAGACAGGCGACAACGGCTACTGCGCGGACGAGAACAATACGATCCGCAAGGATCCGGCGGGCGGGACAAACTGCACTCAACCCATCCAGTAATGCTGGCGAAGGCTGCGCTGTTGCTGGCGGCCTGTGCGCCGGTGTGTCTGCTTGCGCAAACGAATAACGCGATCGTTCATAAGGTGGATGAACACTACAACCATCTCAATTCCCTGCGCGCTCATTACTCGGAGCGGTATTCCGGCATGGGGATGGACCGGACGGAAGAGGGTACGCTTCTACTGAAAAAGCCGGGACGGATGCGGTGGAGCTATGCCGCGCCGGTGGGCAAGGTGTTTGTTCTGGATGGGAAATTCGGGTGGTTCTATACGCCGGGAGACGCTCAGGCTACGCGGGTTCCGGCAAAGCAACTGGACGATCTGCGGTCTCCGCTGCGATTTCTGCTGGGGCATACGCAGCTCGACAAGGAACTGGATGGCCTTGCCGTGGCGCCCGAGGGCGCGGCGTTCCGCATCTCGGGAGTCCCCAAGGGGATGGCTCAGAGGGTGAAGCTGTTATCGCTTTGGGTGTCGGCGGCGGGAGTCATCGAGCGGATGCGGTTGGAAGAGGTGGACGGCGCGGTGACGGAGTTCGCTTTTTCGGGAATCGAGGAGAACATTCCGGTGAAGGATTCGGACTTTGGGTTTGTGCCGCCGGCTGGCGTGACCGTGGTGCAGGGTCTGGCACCAATGTAAATGGGCTTCCTGTTGCCTCCAGTTAACACAGCCAATTCTATAGATTAGACGACAAAGTGAAAGTAAAACGTTCATGATAGAGCGAGCCTACGGCGAGATTTCTTGAAAATATTACGTATTTTTATTGCTTGCCCGCGAACGCGTACGATAAAGACAGACTGGAAAGAGAAGACACGCGGGATGGCCGCGTAGAAAAGTTGAGTGGATTTTGTGAGTGAAGCAGTTGCAGTGAGCCGTTTGAGTACAGAAGAGTTTCGTTCTGCCGTTCATGCGTTGTCGCCCAGGGTGGCGGTCTTTGATTGCGATGGAACTCTGTGGTCGGGAGATGCCGGGTCTGGATTTATGCACTGGACCGTCGAGATGGGATTGGTCTCACGGGAGATGACGGATTGGATCGACGGACGCTACCGCGGGTATCTGAAGGGCGAGGTTTCGGAGGTGGCGATCTGCGGGGAGATGGTGCAGATGTACCAGCGGCTGCATGAAGACGAGATGCGGCGAGCGGCGAAGAGTGTTCTTTAGAGACCGGATTGAGCGGAATATCTTTCCCGAGATGAAGGCGCTGGTGGACGAGCTTCGCGGCAAAGGAGTGGATATCTGGGCGGTGAGCTCGACGAATAACTGGGTGATTGAAGAGGGGGTACGGCGATTCGGGATTCCGGCAGAACGAGTGCTGGCGGCGCGGGTAGAAGTGCGTGATGGGGTGGTGACAGACAAGATTATCGATGTGCCGACGGATGAAGGAAAGGTCGTCGCGCTGCGGCGGGCCGGGGTTGTGGCACCTGATGCTGTGTTCGGGAATTCGGTACACGACGCGGCGATGCTGGAAATTGCAGGGCGGGCATTTCCGGTCAATCCCACGCCGGCGTTGCTGGAGCGGAGCGCACACGAGGGATGGCCGGTTTACTTTCCTGCGTCAGTAATGCTGAAGTAAGTCACGGTAAATGGAGCTTTTAGGCGTGGGCGTCGTCTAATCTACAGGCAGATGAGAGAGCCCATTCGTAAACTCGACCGAAAGGCGGCACCCAAGATAACGAAACCGGTTAGGTTGGTCGTGGCGGCTTTGATTCTGCGCGGGGGTGGCACCGAGGTGGAAGTGTTGATCTGTCAACGGAAAGCGGATCAGCCGATGAGTCTCAAGTGGGAGTTCCCGGGGGGCAAGATTGAATCCGGCGAGAGCCCCGAGAATGCCTTGGCACGTGAGTTGGATGAGGAACTGGGGATCGCGGCTGTCATTGGGAACAGGGTGGCGCGGGTTCGGCACAAATACCGGAATGGCGGAACGATCGACCTACAGTTCTTTACCGTGCGGGAGTTTCAGGGTGAGATGGAGAACCGGATATTTAATGATGTGCGCTGGGCTCCACTGGTCGAGCTGCCAGGGTATGACTTTCTAGCGGCGGACCTGGGGCTGATCCGGGATCTGTCTGAGGGGAAGCTGTTGTAGGCCGACCGCGGATTGAAACGGATCAGAAACAAGACAGATAAAAGGCAAAGACGGATAGAAAGCGGATGGGGCAAGGCCACAAAATGTGGCGTTGTCCTTTTGGTTTTAAATCCGTTCTTGTCTTTATCCGTGCTTATCCGCGTCAATCCGCGGTCGAGTTCTAACCGTGAACGGTGTTCCAGACCAAGACCAGTGATAGTCCCGTGACGATGATCGCCGTGGCCCATGCGATGACATTGAACCACCGGGTGTTGGTGTATTTGCCCATCAGATCGTGCTTGTTGATGAGCTTCAGCATGAAGACCAGCACGAGCGGCAGAAGAATGCCGTTGAGCACCTGTGAGAGGATGCTGAATTTCACCAGCGGGAAATTGGGGATCAGGACGACGGCGGCGCCGGCGAAGAGGAGCAGGCTATAGAGCCAGTAGAAGAATTTGGCGTCGCGAAAGCCTTTATCGAGGCCGCTCTCGAAGCCAAGACCTTCGCAGACGGTGTACGCGGTAGACAGCGGCAGGATGGATGCCGCGAAGAGCGAAGCGTTGAAGAGTCCCGCAGCGAACAGGATGAAGGCGTAGTCGCCCGCCAGGGGTTTCATAGCCTGGGCTGCGTCCGAGGGGTCGACGATGTTGCGCATGCCGTGGGTGAACAGAGTTGCGGCGCAGGCAACGATGATGAACCACGCAACGATATCCGTAAAAAACGAGCCGACGATGACGTCAAGGCGCGAAGCTTTGTACTGCTTCACGTTGACCCCCTTATCGACGATCGATGCCTGCAGGTAGAACTGCATCCAGGGCGCGATAGTGGTTCCAATTACGCCGACGGTCATGTAGACGTAGCTCTTGTCGGACCAGACGCTCCGGGGAGGAAGCTTAACTGTTTCTACGAGGGCCAGGTGCCAGTCGGGGCGGCTGAGAACTCCGGCGATGATGTAGGCGATGTAGAAGACGCTGGCGATGAGGAAGATCTTTTCAACGCTCTTGTAATCGCCTTTGACGACGAGCGCCCAGACGATAAGCGCGCAGACGGGCACGCTTATGTATTTCGTGATGTGGAAGAGCTGCATGGAGCCGGCGATGCCCGAGAACTCGGTGACGACGTTGGTGAAGTTGACGATGACCAGCAGGATCATGATGAAGAAGGTCATGCGGAGGCCGAACTCTTCGCGGATGAGGTCGCTGAGGCCCTTGCCCGTGACGACGCCCATGCGCGCGCACATCTCCTGAACCACGATGAGGGCAAGAGTGATGGGGATCATCGTCCAGAGCAGGGTGTAGCCGTATTGAGCGCCGGCCTGGGAGTATGTGAGGATGCCGCCGGCGTCATTGTCGACGTTTGCGGTGATGAACCCCGGGCCGAGTACGGCAAGGACGAGGATGATCCGGGTTCTCCAGTTGCGCCAGGTCATTTCTTTGGTTCCTTTTCGCTGGTGGGGGAGAACTCGTCGGCTCGCCTGTCCTCAGGCTAAACCAATTTCTGTTTTGTGAGTTAGATTTGAAGGTTGCGGATGAGGTTCGGCTCGGACTGGATGCGGTCGTAGAGCTGACGGGCTGAGGCTTCGAGTGTTGAGTCCGCCACAACGCGCGCGTTGACGTGGATGTGGTGGGGATTCTTCGAGGAGACGAGGATGATGCTGGACGGGTTCATGACGAGCGCGGCTTTGAGCATCAGATTGGCGAGGGATTCGGCGTTGCTGAGGTCGGTGTTGGTGGAGTCCGACCAGTGGCGGCAGAGGGGTCGGTTGCTGGTGAGGGCTTCGTGAAGGGCGCGGAAGTTGTTGGTTAGAGCGCTGTGGTGGATGCGGAAGGGTTGGGTCGGGGTGATGGGGGCTGCAAGGATGGACCACTCATATTGGAGGGTGCGGCAGTAGGCGGGGCGCTCGCTAAGGAGCGCGGGGATTGAATTGGCGGTGCTGCCTACGCCGAAGGAGCCGACAGTTCCCTGCTGGACTTCGGACTCGAGGAGGCTAAGGAGGGCGTCGTCGGTGAGATCGTGGGCTTCGGCTTCGTGGAGCAGCCAGAGATCGATATGGCTGGTACGCAGCGCACGGAGGCTGCGGTCAAGCGAGGCCTTGGCTTCGGGGGCCGTGAAGCGGGCCTGCTCGGTCGGGCGGGTGGCGGCGTTGGCAGCCCGAGCGAGTTTTTTCTTGACGCTGGGAAGTTGCTTGACGATCGGGCCTGCGATGCGACGGGCGGCTTTGAGGAAAGTGGAATGTTTCGGCGGGGCGATGCCGAATTTCGTGGTGACCGTGAGTTCACCGGGATGGCGTTGAAGGAATTCTCCGAGGCACGCTTCGGCGTGGCCGTAGCCGTACATGGGGGCTACATCGAAATGGCGAATGCCTGCTTCGTAGGCAGTTTCGAGGAGTTTGAGGGAGTCGCGGCGATTGGTCGCACCCATGAGGCTCGAACAGCCAAAGCCGAGGCGAGTGGTTTGGCGGCCGGTCGTTGCGAGCTCGATCTGTTCCATTCTGCTCCGAAGTTTAGTCGTTGAGGTGATCGCTCAGACGGAGAGCCAATGCGAGGACAGTGTGGGTGGGATTGGAGAAGCCGGAGCTGGGGAAGACGGCGCTCGAGCAGATGTGGACGTTCGTGGTGCCATAGAGGCGGAGGTTGGTGTCGACCACGCCGGTGGACTCTGAGGTGGACATGCGCATGCCGCCCATGTGGTGGTTGCTGTCGTCGCAGCGGGCGAAGAACTTTGGGCTCCCGGACATGAGGTCTTCGTCCGGGATGATGCGGGCTACTCTGGCGAGGGCGCTTTGTGCGACGAGGACGTACTGCCGGATGGTCTCGAGTTCCCTTTCGGAGACCTGCCAGTCGAAGCGGATGCGGAGGAGGCCGAGAGGGTCGCGCTCATCGGTAAGGGTGATGCTGCTGCGGGAGGTGGGCTCCTGCTCGCAATGCACGCGAAGGAGGATGCGAACGGAGGGTGGAGCGTAGGCTCGGCGCTGGACGTAGTAGCGCCACGCCTGGCTGAAGAGCATGGGTACATGTTTGGCAGTGTGGAAGACGTTGTCGCGGGTCACCTCGCTGAAGCGGCCGCGCATGAGGTTGCGGATGGTGAGTTTAGCCTGATAGCGGGCCTTGCCGGTGTCCTCGAAGGACATCGTGGAGCCGATGTTGAGGGTGCCCAGCTCGGATTGGAGATGCGGGCGGAGGCGCAGTTTGGGGAGATATTTGTAGCCATGGGTGACGATGGGGTCAAAAGTATCGTGGAAGCTCGAAAGATCGAGGGGTTCGATGCGGGCGGCGTTGCAATCGATGTGATCCTGAAAGTGCTGGCCCAGGAGACCGCTGCGATTCCACGGATGGCCGCCTTCGCGCGGTTGCAGGAAGAAACGGGAGCTCTCAATGCCGCCGAGCGAGAAGATATATTGGCGAGCACGGAAGATGGTCTCGATGCCGGTGAGGGCGCGGCAGCGGATGCCTTGCGCAGTTTCGTCTTCGAGGAGAAGTTCGACAGCGCTGGCGTGGAGCCAGACGTGAATGTTGGGGTGGGTAGTGAGGGTTTTGCTGTGGAGACGGGCGAAGTTCGGCTCGGGGCACCAGCGAGAGAGGTAGGATTCGAGACCATCGAACTGGGTGAAGGGGAGCTTAAGGTCACGCCAGACAGCGGCGTCACTGCGTTCGACGTTGGCGAGGCCTTCGAGAGCCAGGGCTCGCTCGTAGAAGGATGTCAGCTCGGTCTTGGAGAAGGGCCAGCCGCTGCCAGGGATGCCAGGGCGTCGAGTGAAATCGAGGGCGTCGAGTTCGAGGATCTGTCCTCCCCACCGGACGGTGGTGCCGCCTTTCACACGAATCCGTCCAGTGTGGATGCCGCGGTGCGGGAGGCCGACGATGTTGCTGTCGTAAATGGCCTGCGAAGAGTCTTCGCGGACCGCGCCGCCGCCTTCGAGAAGCAGTACAGTTTTGCCTTTGCTGGCAAACTCTACGGCGAGCGTGATGCCCGCGGCTCCCGCACCGGCGATGCAGATGTCTGCGTGAAAGCCGGCGGGTGGCGTGTCTTTGAGGAGGTCGTGAATCACGATTGGCCCGCGAGAGCTGGATTCGCGGAGTGGCTTTCGGACTTCCGATTGGAGAGGATGGACTGGATTCGTTCGAGGATGAGGCCTACCTGGCGGTCGTTGTGGTAGCCGTCCCGTGCTGCACGAAGGTTGCCGGCGTGAGCGATACGCTGGCGCGAGGCTTCGTCGGGCAGGTAACGGCGGATCTTGGCGGCCAGCTCGTCAAAGCCGGAGAAGAAAACTGCTTCCTCGTCTTCTTTGAAGCGCTGGAGATGGCCTGCGGAGCGCTCGGCGAGGAGAAATCCTCCGCAACCAGCGATCTCGAAGCTCTTATGGACGAACTCATCCTGATTTGAGTGGGTGAGAAAGCTGAGGTTGATGCGGGAGCGCCAGATGGCTTCGCGGTAGTCAGTGCAATAGAGCTCACCGGTGCGGAACGTGGCCTTGAAGACATCGGGCTGCATGGCGCGGCCCCAGAGCTTGCCGCTGCCGGAGACAGCGACGGAGAAACCGCACTCGCGCCACAGACGACCAAGCGTCTGGGCGCGGTCGTCGTAAGGAGTGCCGATGAACGAGACCTCGCGATCGCGATCGGCGTCCGACCAACCTGCGGGCGGGGGAAAGTGCAGCGTCGGCTCGTAAGCGGTCTGGATCTTTATGACATCGCGCGCGCCTCGTGAAGTGTAGTCGGCGATGTTTTTGTCGCGCTGAACGACGTGCAGGTCGTAATGGGGGATGTTCTGCATGTAGAGCCGCCAGCCGGGATCGCGTCGCGGACCGAAGGGGTTGTCGATCATGTAGCTGACAGTCGCTATCCCCATGGCGCGCAGATGGTCGAGTGTTTTGGAGCGCATCGTAAGTAACTTATCGGCCCAGAGGAGATCGGGTTTATCCGCTCCAGCGATGCGAAGAAGGTCGCGATTGAGGCGGTCAATAGAAGGCCCGATGGAAAGGCGATGCGTGGCTTTGCGAACGAGCGGATTCCGGGGTAGATAGTCGAAGGTATTGAAGGGAATGACCTGGTGACCAAGGCGTTCGAGGGCCCAAAGGCGGTAAAGGGATGACTCTTCAGGCGACATGCCGGCGGCGTACAGAATCTTCATGAGGTACTGCGTATCCTTTTCATGGCCTGGAGAGAATCCGTGGCTCCGGCTCGGTTAGTGGTTTGCCCGCAACAGGGCGATGACCTGTTCGGCGTGAACAACCCCCACTAGTCGCCTTTCGTGATCGACGACAGGGAGCGAACGGAGGTTGTATTTGTCGAAGAGCTCGGCAACTTTGCGACCGTTGGCATCGACGTTGCAGCTTACGATGTGTCCCTGCGGCAAAGAGTCGAGCGATGCGCCTGACCCGGCAAGGAGGAGTTGCACGATCGGCACGAGTCCGGAGATGCGCTCGTCGGAGTCGATCAGGTAGATGTCAGTGATTGTCTCGAGGTCGCCCTCAAAGTCACGGAGGGCCTTGATGGCGTGGTCGACGGTGGCGTTTGCGGGCAACGCAATGTATTCGGTCGTCATGCGGCCAGCGGCGGAGTCACCGGAGAACTCCAGCAGATCTTCGACCTCCTGGCGCTCCTCTGGATCCATCTCTTCAAGAATGGCCTCGGAGCGCTCATCGGGCAGCTCGGCAAGAAGGTCCGCGGCAGCGCCGGGGTCCATCTCTTCGACGATGGCGGCGACCTCCTCGGAGTCAAGCGATTCGATGAGAGACTGTTGCATCTTCGGCTTAATCTCTTCGAGGGCTTCTGCGGCGACCTCCTCGTCGAGGGACTCGAAGAGGGCCTGGCGCTCGGCGGGGGCCAGCTCCTCCAGGATGTCGGCGATATCGGAGGGATGCATCGCTGACAGGCGGTCCTGCTCGATATTGAGCTTGACGCGGCGGGCGGGATCCCGGTCGATCAGGTCGACGAAGTCCCATGGAATGACGCTTGCGCCGAAACGGGCGGCGATTCGGTGGACCGGCTTTTCGGGAAATCCCTTGAGGAGACGCCGGACAGCGCCGCGCATGCCAACTTCGACCTCCGCGATGCGCAGCGCAAGATCGGGGCCATTTTCCTGCAGGCAATTCTCCCAAATCAGGTCCACGTCGTTGACCCGAACCACCTTGCGGCCATGGACATCGATGATCTGCTGGTCGAGGAGGTCGCGTTCAAGCAGCAGAAAGCTCTCATCGTCGGGCAGAGCCTCCGGCTGGGCAGATTTGCGGAGTTGGAGGCCGCCGCTGGAGGTGAGTTGGAGGTGGGTAACGGGAACGAGAGTGGGACGGTCACCGCGCCGGGCCGACGGCCGCTTGAGGACGATGCCGTGGACGTGGGCGGAGTCGACCGAGGGTGCTACGGCGATCTCATGCACGTGGCCGAAGGTGTCGCCATTGGCGTCGATTATCACTGCCCCCATGAGCGCGGAGACGCTTGTTTTTTGGTTTCCGTGTTTTATCATGGCGTCGCGGCTGCAACTAATTTCTCTGCTACCCGCATGTTAGCCCAACTCGCTGGCAGAAAGGGATCCGATGAGCCGGTATCGTCACGGGACCAGATTTTGACAAAGCCGTTCCGGAAAGATAAAGGCTCAATCTTGACATTCGAGAAATCCACAAGCACACTGCCATCAATGCCGTAATTCGGGGTCGACGACCGGATACCCGGAAAGATAAGGATATTTTTGGCCGACTCTAATTCAAGCCGTATCAGCTTCACCCTTCCTTCGTCCCTCGATAGCGTTAACAAAATCGAGTTGACTGCAGAACAGGTTGCACAGCGGGCCGGATTTGACGAAGATACGATTCCGCACGTCGCGATGGCTGTGCGCGAGGCGGCGGTGAACGCGGTGCTTCATGGTAATTCGTACGATACGAATAAGATCATCAAAGCGTCTTTTGAGACGACGTCGGACTCGCTGATTATTCGGATCTCCGACCAGGGCCCAGGGCTCGACCCCGACAAGATTCCCGACCCTCTGGCGCCGGAAAATATCCTTCGCGGCTCCGGGCGCGGCATCTTTCTTATCAAGGCTTTCATGGATGAGGTAAACTTTCGGCAGCTACATCCCGGCACCGAACTTACATTGATCAAACATCGAACACCCGCGCAACCTGGAACCTAAGGAGTCGGGGACGACCTAAGGAGAAGACGACACATGAGCATGAAAGTACAAACACGCCAGGTGGACGGAGTTACCATTCTGGACCTCAGCGGCCGTATTACCCTCGGCGAAGGTAGCGTAACCATTCGCGACGCCGTTCGCGATGTACTGGCGAAGGGCCAGAAGAAGATTCTGCTGAACCTGGGCGACATCAGCTATATCGACAGCTCGGGCATTGGAGAGTTGGTCAGCGCATTTACAACGGTCAAGAATTCAGGCGGCGAACTGAAGTTGCTGAACCTGACCAAAAAAGTCCATGACCTGCTGCAGATCACGAAGCTCTACACCGTCTTTGACATCAAGGACGACGAGGCAACCGCGATCTCTGCGTTCACCAAGTAAAACCCTTTGGGCAATACCGGCCCAGTCATCTGAGCCAATAAAAAAGCCGCCGCTACATGCGACGGCTTTTTTATTGGGCCGGGTCAGTTCGCTTCGTCTACTTTGAGAAGTCGACCTTCGGCGCCACGCTGTTTTCCGGGTTGCCTTTGAAGTATTCGTCCCGGACGTGAAATCCTGCCATGTTGGCCCAGATGCTTGCTGGGAACTGCTGTACGTAGGTGTTGTAATCCTGCAGCGTGGTGTTATAGCGCTGCCGTGCAACCGAAATACGATTCTCCGTCCCGGCAAGCTCATCCGTCAAGCGCATAAACTGCTGATTTCCCTTAAGGTCGGGGTACTGCTCCTGCAGACGGAAAAACGGGCCCAGGGCGACGTCCAATTTGGTGTTCGCGTTGATGTTGCTGGCGTGGTCGCTGCCTGCCGCCAGGACTCCGGCGCGGGCGTTGGCGATGTTAGTCAGAATCGTAGACTCTTCAGCGACATAGCCCTTCACCGATGCGACAAGATTAGGGATGAGGTCGAGACGACGCTGCTGCTGAACGTCAACCTGTGAGAAAGCAGTGTTTACGGCCTCATTCTTCTGAACAAGAGTGTTTTTTGCACCGATGTAACTGCCTCCAACCACGAGCAGCCCGACAATTAGGAGAGCGACTAAACCAAGCCCTATCCATAAACCTTTCATGTTTCCTCGATTTCCCTTCGTTTAGATTTCGATGCTGTTTGTGGCTGGCCTGTTCGGGTGTACTTTATCACCGTTTACCCAACTGGCTGCCCTTCTTTGCCGCAAAGAATCTCACATTCCTTGATGTCCTCAACAAGACGCCCTCAATAATCCCCGCTGGCCCCGCCTCCCCCCGAGCCCCCGCCGCCGAACCCTCCAAAACCGCCTCCGCCATCACCATCGCGTCCGCCCCGGCCGCCGCGATATCCTCCTCCGCCGCCGCCCATCAGATTCCCAAGAAGAAAGAAGATGAGGCCGGTATTTCCGGTTTTGACGAGAAAGAAAAGAATCAGCAGGATGACGCCGCCCCCGAGGACGATCTCCCCAAGGCTGAGCTGAACGGAAGCCGGTTGGCGGTGATACTGATGGACCGGCTCGGTCTGGGCGAGGGTGACGCCTGCGTCGGTGGCGATGACCCCGGCGATCTGTCTGACGCCCAGCGGAATGGCGGTGTTGTAGTCGTTCTGGCTGAGCGCAGGCACCATCGAACGGCCGATGTCGCCGACCTTGGCGTCGTTGAGGATGCCTTCAAGTCCGTAGCCCACTTCAATGCGATATTTGCGGGGTGCGATCGAGACGATCATGAGAACGCCGCGGTCTGTTCCCTTCGGACCAACCTTCCACTTGTCTTCGAGTGCGGTGGCGAACTCATCAATCGACTGATCATTGTCGAGGGACTTGATCGTGACGACCGCGATCTGGGCGTGGGCCTGGCGGTCAACCTGGGTGCAGAGATCTTCGAGATTGTCCTTGGTCGCCGGAGAGAGCACCCCAGCGAAGTCGTTGACATAGCCCGTTGGAGCCGGGAGACTGCTCACTGATTCGGCCGTCAGAACGACCGACGGAGCGAAGAAAAGAAGGACAATCGCGAGCCAGCGGGAGAGATGGTTCATCGATGGCCATTCTACGCTTTGCATGTTGCGAAAGTTCCCTGTGCGGCGTCTACAGAGACGGGGCTGGAGCAGGGTGCTTATTGTGTGTGGGAACCGGAATGCCCTTTTCCCGTGCGAGTTTGTCGACCATCACGGTGTGGTCATGAATGACGCTCTCCGCTTTGACTACGGCATCATGCAATCCTGCATCGGCGCGGCCGTTCGCGGCTTCAACGCGGAACTCGTGCAAATCCTTGTGGTGATCCTTCACCATGAAAGTCAGATATTCGATATCGAAGTCATTTCCGGAGAGACCCTTGAGTTTGTCATACTCGGCCTGGTCGTCCTTGTTCATGGTCTTCGGAAGCATCACTCCCATGGAGTCCGCGAGCTGCGCAATGTCGTTGTTCATCTTGGTGTGGTCATCAACCATCTTTTGCGCGAAGGCCTTCACCTCGTCGCTGCTTCCTTTCTGCACAGCGAGCTGGCTGAGCTTTACCTCGGCGATACCGCCCTCGGCGGCCTTGCGCACGAACATCTTGTCTTCCATCACCTGGCCGACATCGCCGGAGTTGGGCGCAGAGTCCTGCGTGGAGGGCGAGCCGGGAATCTGCGGAACGCGCCCGGGCTGGCTTTGGGGCACCGAAGGAGCCATGGGATCAAACTGAGCGAAGAGCAGATCCGGGGACACAATCGCTGTACCGAGAACAAGACTACAGGCATAGACGAGCTTCATGGAGGTGACTCCTGTTGACGGACCGGCTTAGGAACTGCCGCTCGCCTTTGGTCATACACCAATTTGATGTAAGAGCATACCCTATGATTGCCTCCTGGGCCTACTCCAACCTGTATTCTGTCTGCTGGAGCTTCGATTGATGACGCAAAGAACGACCCCGCCACGCGCCCGCCAGGAACCAACACCCACGACACTTCACGGACAGATTCTAGAGGACAACTACCGCTGGATGCGGGACAAATCCTCACCTGAACTGGTGGCCTACCTGCAGGACGAGAACGCCTATGCGCTCTCCGTGATGGCTCCGACAGAGGAACTGCAAAGGAAGCTCTACGCTGAGATGCTGTCGCACATCAAGGAGACCGATGTCTCAGTTCCCTACCGCGATCGCGGATGGTTTTATTATGTTCGGACCGTCGAGGGGAGCCAGTACCCGATCCATTGCCGGCGACTCGCGACCGGCGCCAAGTTCGATGAGTCGCAACCCGAGGTCGTGCTCCTGGACGTGAACAAGCTGGCTGAAGGCCAGGCATTTATGGCGCTCGGGGCACTCACCGTGAGTCCGGATGGATGGAAGCTGGCATACTCAACCGACAACACCGGCTTTCGGCAGTACACCCTGCACGTTCGCGATCTGCGAACTGGCGAAGATCTGCCTGACACGGCAGAACGGACGGGCTCGATTGCCTGGGCCGCGGACTCGCACACGCTGTTCTATACGACGGAGGATGAGATAACGAAGCGGCACGATCATCTTTTCCGCCACCGGCTGGGCGATCCTGTGGCCGAAGATGCGGTGATCTATGAGGAAAAAGACGAACGATTCAATCTTGGAGTGGGAAAGACGCGCGACGGAAAGTATCTGCTGATGGAGGCGGGTAGCCACACAACGAACGAGTGCAGCTACCTCAGTGCGGAGACTCCTGGCGGCGTCTTTCTTGTAATTGCGCCGCGAGTGGATGAGCAGGAGTACTCCGTGGACCATCGCGATGGGTTGTTCTACATCCGGACGAACGATGTGGGGAAAAACTTTCGCGTGGTGACAACACCCGTGGATGGTGGAGGGAGGGAATCGTGGACGGAGTTGATTCCGGAAGATAAGGAAGTGCCGCTCGAGGACTTCGATCTCTTTCAGACATTCTGCGTTAGTTCGCGCAGAAGGCTCGGATTGCCAACGCTCACTGTGACGAGGTTTGGAGCGGACGGAAAGCTCGCTGATGCGCGGGAAATCGCGTTCCCTGAACCGGTGTATTCTGCGGCTGGGCATGCGAATCCGGAGTTTGACACGGAGACTTTTCGGTATAGCTATCAGTCGCTGGTGTCTCCGGCTTCGGTGTATGAATATGATCTCGCGTCGGGATCTTCGACGTTGCTGAAGCAGCAGGAAGTGCCGGGAGGGTTTGATTCTTCGCGCTATGCTTCGGAGCGGGTTTGGGTGACGGCTGCTGATGGCGTGAGGGTTCCGGTCTCAGTGGTCTATCGGCGAGATTCCTTCAAGCATGACTCAAGCAATCCTCTCTATCTCTATGGATATGGGTCATATGGCTATCCGTTACCTATCGGGTTTAGCGCGAGCAGATTGTCGCTGCTGGATCGGGGAGTGGTGATCGCCTACGCGCATATTCGTGGTGGTGGCGAGATGGGAGATTCTTGGCACGATGCTGGAAAAATGATGGTGAAACGCAACACGTTTTCCGATTTCATCGCGGCGGCCGAACAGTTGGTCGCGAAAGGGTACGGGGCGAAGGGCAGGATTGCGATCGAAGGTGGAAGCGCCGGCGGGTTGCTGATGGGTGCGGTCGTCAATGAGCGGCCGGATCTGTTTCGGGTGGTGCTTTCGCATGTGCCGTTCGTGGATGTGATGAATACGATGCTCGACGCTTCCCTGCCCCTGACGGTGGCCGAGTATGAGGAGTGGGGAAATCCGAATGAGCCGGAGGCGTTCGCGTACATGCGGTCGTACTCGCCCTACGACAACCTGAAACTGGGACCGTATCCAGCGATGCTTGTGAAGACGAGCCTGAACGATTCCCAGGTGATGTACTGGGAGCCGGCGAAGTACGTGGCAAAGCTGCGGACGCTGAAGACGAACGACACTCCTCTGCTGCTGCACATCAACATGGATGCCGGGCATGGCGGGGCTTCGGGGCGCTATGACTACCTGAAGGAGATTGCGTTTGACTATGCGTTTCTGCTGACGCAGTTGGGTGTGGAAGGCTAAACGAGGGCGCCGATCTTCGATCCGGTGAGCACAGCAGGGGGTTCTTGATTCTGTAATGCCCACTTAGTAATTCCCCCCAAAGTCGTAGGCGACTCAAGAGAAATGCTATGAGTGGATTAGAGCGTTGCGGATATCCTCGCGATGGGACTCTGAGACCAGGCTCGCGCGCTACTAACAGGGTGTAGAGCTGGCAGAGACGGAGGATGATCCCATGATGCGGACGAGTACTCGATCGCTTTTTGAATTACTTGGACTGGTGTTGGTGGTGTCCTCAGCGGGCGCCATGAGAGCGCAGGAGGCGCAGCCTGCGCCTTCCCCGGCCTCGCAATCCGCTCTGCCGGCCTCGCCGACAGATGCATCTCAGCCTGCGAAGGAACAAGAGCAAACCGATCAACCAAAGGCAGACAAGAAAGATGTCTCATCTCCGACGCCGTCGCAACCGGCCGCAACCAAGCCCTTGGCCGAGAAGGGCAAGAAGGGAAAGCAGCCTTACACAGGCCCGATGACCCTGGTGGTGTTACCACCGACGCCGATGCTCGACGAAGAAAAAAACCAGCGCCTCGATCCGGATGGCAAGCCAATGTTCAACGCGCCGGTGAAACAGCAACGCGACAAATACGGACATCCGCTCTTCGACTCAAAGAACCTGCCCGTGATGCAGACGAAAGACAATCTTGGGTACGACGAGAATGGGAAGAAGCTGCATGCTCCCAAAGAGAAGCCGCCGAAGTTGGTTTCGGTATCGATCAGCCGCGGGATACTGACGGTCGACGGGATGACAGTGAAGGCGGCGCTGAACTACGAGATCAAGGACCTGAAATACGTTTACTTTTTCGTGCCGGGGATTGGAACCATCGTTGTTTCGAAGGATCCGTTTCCAGCCGCCGTCGAACAGAAGCATGCATTCGACGACAAAATACTGACGGTAACGCTGGGTGAACGCGTTGTGCAGCTGTCTTCGGAAAATCGCTTGCTGGGCAAGGCGCCGCAGTCTGCCTTTGTGCTGGTTAATAAGAGTTTCACGTTGCCGTCGAAGTTCCCCGTGATGGGTTACGGGACTCTCAGGGTGGCTCCCTATGCCTGGCCAGGCTCGAAAACCAACGAGGAGTTGAAGGGTGCCGTCGAAGCTCCCCCTCTACCGGTGGACCTGAGGCCGGCGCAGCTTTTGCAACCATGCCCTGCGGGTCAGATGCGACCGGCAGCGCCACCGACTCTGCCCGGGCAGACGGCTGCGCCCCGTCCGTGTGTGCCGATTGTCGTCGGTGGGACAGCTGCGACGAGTGCCGATCAGGCGGCTCTTTCTGCGGGGAGTACGCAGGAAAAGAAACATCCAGGGCCAGAGCAGGACCTCCAGCACTGATTCATACGACTTGTTAGCGCTGGACTATAGTGTTTCTTCTGACACAGCCTGGCGTGGGGTTCGGAGCGCCCACGCCTAGTTGAGCGGAGGAGCTATGAGCGTTGTTCCTGTAATTCGGTGTACGAATATGCACCGATCGCTCGCCTTCTACACAGGTGTGCTCGATTTTCGCCTGAAATATACGGGACAGTCGCACGAAGACGTTGTGATCGACATTGTGAATGACGTGGCGGAGCTGCAGCTCTCGGTGCTTGGTGGCGATGGGGTGTTTGGCTCGGCGACGAATATCGGTGTTATGGATGTCGACGCGCTGTTCAAGATGTATGTTGCTCGCGGGCTGGATGCCTCGAAGAGGCCTGATTCACCAGTGCATCAGGGACCTGTGGATCAGACCTGGGGCAAGCGCGAGTTTTATGTCACAGACCCGGATGGGAACACACTGCGGTTTGGGCAGGTAATTGAAGATTGAGCCGCTGGAGGCAGAGATCAGACTTTGGTTGTCTCTGACTCTTCGATCTTGTCGCCTTCGCCGGGGGCGAGGAAGAGGTTGGTTTCGAGGCCGTGCTGGCGGGTGTAGAGGTCGTAGTAGCGGCCGCCGAGGGCGTAGAGGGTTTCGTGGGTGCCGCGCTCGACGATGTTGCCCTCTTCGACGACGAGGATCTGGTCGGCGCGGCGGATGGTGGAGAGCCGGTGGGCGATGACGAAGGTGGTGCGGCCCTGCATGAGGAAGCTGAGGCCGTTCTGGATCATGGCCTCGGATTCGGAGTCGAGTGAGCTGGTGGCCTCGTCGAGGATGAGGATGCGAGGATCGGCAAGGATGGCGCGGGCGATGGAGAGGCGCTGGCGCTGGCCGCCGGAGAGCTTGACGCCGCGCTCGCCGACGATGGTCTCGTACTTCTCGGGGAAGCGTTCGGCGAACTCGTCGACGCGGGCGATGCGGCAGGCGTTCATCAGTTGCTCTACGGTCGCGTTAGGGCGGGAGAAGAGGATGTTCTCGCGGATGGTGCCGTCGAAGAGGAAGGTCTCCTGAAGGACGACGCCAAGCTGCGTCGCGGTAGCTGGAGAGCCGGACGGTGGCGAGGTCGATGCCGTCGACCAGGACCTGGCCGCTGGTGGCGGTGTGGAAGGCGCAGATGAGCGAGATGATGGTGGACTTGCCTGAACCCGAAGAGCCGACGAGCGCGGTGACGGTGCCGGGTTTGGACTCGAAGCTGATGCCATGAAGGACGGGCTTGCCCGGCTCGTAGGCGAAGGTCACGTTGTCGAAGGCGACGTCGCCGCGGATGGTGGGGAGTGCGATGGTGCGGGCAGGCTCGGAGTCTTCCTCGCTGCTCGTTGAGGATCTCGGTGGTGCGGTCGAGGCCGGCGACGGCTTCGGTGAGTTGCGTGCCGATGGAAACGAGCTGGACGATGGGAATAGTCATGAAGGCGAGGAACATGACGTAGGTCATGTAGCCGCCGGGGGTGAGCTGTCCCGAGACGACACGATGCGCGCCGAGGTACATGACGAGGGCACCGACGACGCCGAGGACAGCGGTCGAGGCGAGCGACATGAGCGATTGCGCAGTAAGCGAGGAGATGACGTTGTTGAGAAGTCGTTGGGCACCGGCGGCGAAGACGTTGGCCTCGCTCTCCTCGGCGTGATAGCCCTTGACGACGCGGACGCCGCCGAGGGATTCGGTGAGGCGGCCGGTAACTTCGGCATTGATCTTGGCGCGCTCGCGGAAGATGGGACGGATGGTCTTGAAGGCACGCTGCAGGATGAGACCGAAGACAGAGCAGAACGATGAAACTGACGATCGTCATTTGCACGCTGAGCTTGATGAGATAGCAGAAGGCGAAGAGTGCGGTGAGGATTCCGCCGAAGAAGTCGATGACTCCGGTGCCGATGAGATTGCGGACGCCTTCGACGTCGGTCATGATGCGAGCGACGAGGGTGCCGGTGCGGTTGGCGTCGTAGAAGGCTACTGGGAGCCGGCCGATGTGAGCCTGGACCTTCATGCGCAGCTCGGCGATGAGGCGCTGACCTTCTTTGGAAAGAAGCTGGGTGAGCGTGTAGGAGGTGATGCCCTGAACGACGGTGGCGAGAAGAACCGCGCCGACGATCCAGGGGAGCAGTGTGAGGTTCTTGCCGTACATGACCTTGTCGATAAGGGGCTTGGTCGAGGCAGGAAGGATGAGGCCGCTGGCGCGATTGATGACCATCAGAAGGAAGCTTCCGGCTAGCAGCAGGCGGCGAGGCTTGATGAGCTTCCATACCTCGGGCAGGACCTTCTTGAGGTTGGGCTTGGGGCGCGAGGCGGAGAGTTGCGCTGCGGCGGCTGCTCCCGTGCCGCGCGAGGGGCGGTCGACTGCCTTCATGCCGCCTCCGAATTTAGATGGGCCATAGGATGCCATTCGTGGTCGATTTTACGCTGACCGGGTGGTTTGCACTCTATGTTGATGATTCCCGGACGGCTCGCGATGCAAATATCAGGCGATACGGCTGCGGCGGGCATTGATGAAGGAGCGAACGCAGAAGAGCACGTAGATAAGACTGAAGAGGCCGAGCGCGGCTTTCTCTTCTACGGCTGCCGGGTAGGGAAAGGAGACACCGTGGGCGAGTCGGTAGACGTCAATCATCGCGGGAATCATGCCCAGAAAGACCAGTAGGGCTACGGTAACCGAGACATGCATCCAGAGCATGCGCCGTTTGGAGTTTTCAGTGTTGGCCATGACGCCGAAGAGGACGAACAGGATGCCGATCCAGACAGGGATCAGCGCTGTAGGATGCGCGCTGCCGGTGGCAACGTAGCCGAAGATGCCTAGCACGATGAGCAGTACGCCGAAACCGATAGTCAGTTTTGCCATGATGGATTCAGGATACTTGAATTTCTCTTCTGCACTAAAGACGCATCTCAACAGTTGCTCTAACGGCAGTTAAGAAAAGGGGGACGAACCGAAGTCCGTCCCCTGGGGAGAGAGATGACAGGAACCAAACGTTAGAAGACGAACTTTCCGGAGAATTGCAATATCCGCTGGCTGTTCGCGACACCGGTGATCACGCCGAAACCACTGGTAAGGGTAGCGTTTGCAGGAGTCGTCGTTGCGGCTCCGGGACTTGCGAGCACTGGATGGTTGGTCAGGTTGAAGGCATCGGTGCGGAAAGTAAACTTCAACGACTCCCAGATCGGAAAGTCTCTGAATATGGACGCGTCCATCTGGTAATAGGTCGGACCCATCAGAACATTGCGTCCGAAGTTGCCCAGCGTGCCCTGGGCAGGAGTGGTGAGCGCCGCGGTATTGAACCACTCAAAGCGAGTACGTCCGCCGGGTGGGGTCAGATTGCCGCCGTTATACTCAGCCCTCTCGTAGGTGTTGTTGTTGCCGGTATTGCCTATATCGCCCGCGGAGGTCACGTTGAAGTTCTGGCCGGAGCGCATCACAAAGATCGTGCCGAACTCCCAGTTGCCGAGGAGGTAATCCCCTACGCGGCTTCCAGTGCTGAAGCTCTGGCCCCTCCCGACTGGAACTGCATAAGTAAGAGCGACGGTCAGCAGGTGAGGAATGTTGTAGCCGGCAGGTCCGCGGCTACCGCGGATATTGTAGGGGTCTTCGGCAACTCCCCCCTCAACACCGAAGAAGCCATCGTCGGCTTCGTCGATGACTTTGCTCCACGTATAGGACGCGTGGTAGGTGAGACCGTTCGAGGTTGTACGCGCGAGGGAGGCCTGGAGCGCGTTGTAAGTTGAATTGCCACCCGGACGGTCCCACTTGTTGGGCTGCATGTAGGGGAACGGCTGTCCTGTGGCGTTGAGACCCGTCCATGCGCCAGTCGTCTGGTTGATGTCCTGGGCCATACGGGTTGCGAACGAGGTGGTGGAGAGCGCTCCGGTGTTGTAGGAACCACCGATATCCAGTCGGTGGGCCGCTGCTCCGACGTAGTTCAGGGTAAAGACGGTATTGCGATCGAACTGCTGTTCAATGCCGAGGTTCCACTGCTCGGAGTACGGATTTTTGATCAGCGGATCGACGAAGTAGTTCACGTTGCTGGTAAATGGCGACGCAGCAGGCTGGAGTCCTGCGGCGGAGGTACCGACGGCGAAGGGGTTCTGTCCGGGTACGTATAACGCTGTCCCCGGCGTATTGAGACCGGTCACCCCAAGGGTGCCCACATCCGGCCACGACCCTTGAAAGTTCTGCGGCAACTGAATCGAAGCGGCCCAGTTGTCGAAGAAGATGCCGAAGCTGCCGCGAATCGCAAGCGTAGGGTTGACGCTGTACGCAAGACCGAAGCGCGGACCAAGGTTCAACTTGGACCCATGCAGGATCTTCTGGTTCAGCGCGACCGTGACGTGTGCAGGCAGCGAGGCGGATGGCAGACAAGGCGCTCGGCCGCGCAGCTGCGCAGGTCGGCGGAGCAACCTGCAGTTCGTAGACGCCGGTATTGAAGTCGAAGTCCCCGGTTTCGATACTGCCCTGCTGGCCAATGGAGCCATCGGTGCCGTACTGGGGAATCGTGGTGCGGTCATAGCGGAGGCCAAAGTTCGCCGTCAGCCTGGGCGCGACCTTCCAGAAATCCTGAACGTAGATATTGGCGATTCCTCCGGGCCGCTCCGTCAACAGGACGTTGCGCTTGGTCGCAGAAGTCGGTTCACTCAAGAGGAAGCTGGCAAGGCCAATTCCTGTCTGGTTCTTGTACGCGGTGGTCAAACCATTGGCGGCGGTGTTGACAGGATTTCCGGAGAAGTTCGCCGTCTGGGATCCGTTGAAGGTGACAGTGTCGTTTCGAATGGTCTCCCCGTAGTTGATCTGCTCCCAACCGCCGCCTGCCTGGATTACGTGCCGGCCAATGGTCTTGGTGACGGACCCGAGATACTCATGGATGTTCGCCTCGTTCGGAGTGGGGCTCGAGTTTTCGCCCGCGCCGAATCCGTTCACGCCGCCGCTGACAGAGAGATTTGGCATCAGCGTAATGCCCCCGATAAAATTCTGCGCGAGAGAAGGGTTCGGCCCGTACGCGGTGACTGGTGCCGAGCTATCGAACTGCGAGAAGGTGTTGTTGGAGACATGGGTTCTGCCGTACTGTGCCTGCATGCTGAGGCTGGGGCTGAAGACATGCACCCAACTTGCTCCATACTGCTGCGCGGGAAGCTGGGTGATCGAATACAGATGCGGATAGGTGGACGCACTGGTCTTCTCTTGCCAGTTGTTGTAACGGCCGAAGATGAAGTCCCTGGTGCCGATGTGTTGATCGAGACGGACCATCCAGTTGTAGGTGTTGTAGACGGTTGGAGTCGTTACCTCCACGTTGTAGGTCGTAATTGGATAGCCGGGAATCGTAGTCGGGGCTGGAAAGACTGCGTTGATATACGCGACGGCGCGCGGATCAAGCTCGGATGCAGGAATCTGATTCCCGATGTACGCCGGACGCACTGATTTCGCGTTGTTCGTGCCTGTTGGATCAAACAACTGGCAGGCAGCCGTTGAAACTGTTGTGGCAGTGCTAGCACAGCCTGCGATGCCCGTCTGGGCGCTGCTGAAGTCGGCATAGGGTAGATTAATTCCGCTTCCCCACGACGATTCCGCCATCTCAGCCGCGTTTGGAATGAGCAATGTGCTTGCAGCATTCTGAGTCTTACGGAAGCCCTCATACGCAATTTCGAAGAAGGTCTTGTCGTGCCCGTTGTAGAGGTGGGGAATGACGACTGGACCACCGGCCTGGATTCCGAACTGATTGACGCGGTAGACGCTTGCAGTCGACGGAGGAACCCATGGAATCGCATCGAGAGCGTTATTCCGTATAAATTCCCACGCGCTTCCGTGCAGAGAGTTGGTTCCGGACTTCGTGGCCAGGTTCACGACGCCACCCTGAACGCCGCCGTATTGCGCGGTATCGTGAGCACTGATCTTGAACTCCATAATCGTGTCGATGATCGGTGGAATCGCGTAGGAGTTGTACCAGTTGTTGGTGTCGTTCAAGCCATCGAGCGTGTAAAACGTGGAGCGGCTCGTCTGCCCGTTGAGGGAAGGGGCTATATATGCATCGCCGTTGCTGTTCGCAGTGTTACTGGGATTGTTGTTCTGTCCCACGCTGATAGGCGTCGCGCCTGGCGTCAACATCAGCAATTGAGAAAAATTGCGTCCGTTCAACGGCAGGTCGTTTACTTCCTTGGTTCCGATCACGGTACCGAGTTCCGTGGTCGTGGATTCGACCTGAGCGCCAACCGCGTCAACCGTGACGCTGACATTCACGTCGCCCACCTTCAGCGTAGCCTCGAGATTCACAGTCTGGTCGACGGAGACGTCAAAGGGTGCAACCTTCTCGGTCTGGAAGGCCGGTGCGGAGATGGTGAGCGTATATCTCGCAGGAGGCACGTTGACGAAGTTGTAGTCCCCCGCCCTGTTGGAGACGGTGGTGCGGGATACGTTGGTAGCGACGTCGGTCAAGATGACCTTCGCGCCGGCCAGCTTGGCCCCGGATGGGTCCGTGACATCGCCCGTTACGGCCGAAGATGAGCTTTGTGCAAACACTGTGTTCGACAAATTGACAAATGCGAAGCCTGTCAGAGCGAAAAAGAGCATCATTCGAAGCTTCAATCCAAACCTACTGCGTGGTGTGCACTGCATTTTTTGGCTCTCCAGAAAAATGAAACAAGTGAGTTGCTTGACTCGCGAATCGTATTGATTTGCCGATTTCCCTGTCAAGAATTTTTTTCACTAATCGTTTCTTATTTTCACTGATTGAAAATGTATCCGTATACAAAATGTTGCCGATGCCATGACACTGGGCAACGGCCACACAAAAGACTCGTCGACCTTCGTAACTTTGAGGAACTTCGGAGGCCAGTTTGCGCTGTGATTCGGAAGCGCAGCGAAACGCACAGAGCCCGGCACAAGGCCGGGCTCTGCTCACCGCTTCCTTTTTTGTGAGGGTTAGTAGATGACCTTCAGGCCGAACTGGAGGATGCGCGGCTCGAAGGTGCTGGTGATCTGGCCTCCACCGTTGGGAATGCCGCCTACGATTGCGCTGGTTGAGGCGGTGGCTCCGGTACCGAGAGTGTTGCCTGGGGCGATGGTGCCCTGGGTTCCGCTGATGGTGCCGGGGAGGTAGAGGTTGGTGTGGTTGAAAATGTTGTAAAACTCAGTGCGGAACTGAATCTTCAAACTCTCAATGGGCGTCGTGAAGTTCTTGTTGAGGGCGAGGTCCGTCTGGTAGAAGGCCGGAGTGCGGCCTGGGTTGCGGCTGGCGTTGCCAAAGGGGCTCAGCACGTTGGGGGTTGATGCGGTGTCCTTGATCGGCGGCAGGACGAAGGCGTTGAAGTTGATGTAGTTGACATAGCCGGTGTTTGCCGCACGATTGGAGCGGCCCTGCGTGACCTTCTGACCGGGGACGATGTTGGGGCGGTACTCGTTAGCTCCGCGATAGGTTGCGGAGATCTGGGGCGAGACGGCCTGACTGGAGTTCGGGCTGTAGGTGATGTTGAAGGGTGTGCCGGCCTGCATGGTGTTGATGGCGCTGACCTGCCAGCCGCCGACGAGAGCATTCGTGAAGCCATTGCTGTTTGAGAGGAACGAACGGCCGTGGCCGAAGGGCAGCTCATAGACGAGGCTGGTGATGTTGGCGATGGGCAGGTTGTAGTCCGACTGGCTGTAGTCGGCGCGGATGTTGTTGCCGTCCTGCGGTGACGGCGTGTTGCCTTCCAGTGAAGCGCTGGCGTTATCAAGCGAGTGCTCCCACGCGAAAGAGTTGAGGAGGGTAAGGCCGCCGGTAAACTGCTGCTCGTACTTCACCTGGAGCGAGTTGAAGTTCGAATAGAACTCATTCAGCGCCGCCGTGATGTCCGATGGCCAGTTGCCGTAGGGGCGGGCGAAGCCGAGAGAGGGATTCTTCTGGTTGGCGTTGAGGAAGCCCTGCAACTTGACGCCGTGGTTGCCCACGTAGGCGATGTCGAGAACGGAGTTCTTAATCAGAGTCCGCTGGATGCTGAGGAAGTAGCTCTCAACATAGCTGTCTTTGGTGTCCTTGGGGATGTAGGTGATGTTGTCGGTGGCTTTGTTGAAGCTTGTTACGAGGCCGCTCGGATAGCCCTGGTCAGAAGTGGCGAAGCAAGACGGCGTGGTGCCACCGATGGGAATGATCTGCGCCGGCAGAGGCGAGGAGCAGTGGTTGGTGGTGGTCGGGGCGTTCTGCGTCACGGAGGCGAACTGTGCCTGCGGGGCGTTAATCCCGAGGATGTCGCCGGAGCCGGCGCGGGTGTAGTGGACATAGCTCATGCCGAATCCGCCACGCAACACTGACTTGTTATCGATTGAATAAGCGAAGCCAACGCGCGGACCGAAGTCGCCGTAATCAGGATTGACCAGGGTCTTGCCGTAGGTCCCACCGAAAGAGACCGGAGTGATGCCGTTGCCTGCGACGGCTCCGGGCGTGGTGGTAAGAACGGTCTGAGTGACTGGATCGAAGTTCGAGACGCGGTTGTAGAGATCGGCGTAGGGCGAACCGTACTCCCAACGCAACCCGAGGTTGAGGGTCAGCTTCGACAGCGCCTTCCAATCGTCCTGGGCATAGATGTTGTGTATGTTCTGGGTGAGGTGAGCCTCGTAGTAGTTAGCGAGGGAATAGGCGTTGGTCGCGCCGAAGAGGAAGTCGGCCCAGTAAGTATCGGACACGGTGGATCCGCCGCCGTTCGAGTAGCCGCCGCCGTAGTTGAAGGAGCCGTAGAGCGGGTTGTTGTCGTTGACGGCCATCCAGATGTGCTCGTACTCATAGCCGAACTTCAGGGAGTGCCTGCCTTTTACCCAGGTGAAGTTGACCTTCGGGTCAATCAGGGCAGGATCCTGCCACTGGGGATTGGTGCTCTGACGACCGAAGCCGGAGAAGCCGGTGATGCCGATGGAGGGCAGGCCGCCGGCGACGACGGCATTGGTGGTAGGCAGGCCGGGGATGTTGTTGAAGGAGGTGTTGCCGATGGAGAGGTTATATTTTCCGGCCTTAGTGCGGTCGAGGCCGAGACGGACGTCAAGGACCTTGTTCGCACCGAAGAGGCGGCTGTAGCCGAGCGCAATCTGCTGGTCGAGGATGCGGATGTTGCCATTGGTCTGGCCATCCAGCGGGATGGGGATGCTCGGATAATTGACGCCGTTTTCCTTGCGGTCGCTGATGCGCAGGAAGGCCGAATTGACGGGATTGATCTGCCAGTCGAGTCGGAGGTCGCCCTTGTCGGCATTATCGGAGAAGGGGACCTGAACGGCATAGTCGTTGGAGGCGAGACCTGTGGTCGACAGTCCGGCCTGTGGTAGTGCGCAGGCGGTGTTTGTGCTGCCGGGCAGAAGCTTCGGGCAGAGCAGCGTCTCGAACTGGTTCACGATCTGCTGCGAAAGCGGATTGAATTGCGAGGACGGAATGGATGTCAGACCTGTTGCCGGGTTAACCGCGTAGGTGGCTCCGGTGACGGCGTTCTTGACCGGTGCGACAAGATTGCCGGTGAGTTCGTTTTGCGTGGGCAGCGTGAGTACGGTGAGGGGTTTGAGGACCTGACGGAAACCCTCATAGTCGAGGAAGAAGAAAAGCTTGTCCTTGACGATAGGACCGCCGACGTTCATGCCGAACTGGTTGCGGTTGAAAGTGGGCTTCTTGAAGGCCGTGGTAATACCGCTGCTGCCGACGATGGTTGGCTTGAAGAAGCCTGCGGCATTGAGGTCGGTGTTGCGGATGAACTCATACACCGTGGCGTGGAATTTGTTTGTCCCGCTTTGCGAGGCGACGTTGACGGTGGCGCCGGAGGAGCGGCCATATTCTGCGTTCTCGTTATTGGTGACGACCTGGAACTGGGCGACAGAGTCAGGCGGGACGGCGATGATCTGATTGTCGAATCCCTGGTTGCTCTCGCCGTAAGCGTTGTTGTCGAGACCATCGAGCAGGAAATTGTTGAACATGCTGCGCTGGCCGTTGACGTTATAGGCGCCGGCACGGACAAGCGAGTTGATGGAACTTGTGGTCGCGGCGGTGGGAGCCTGACGCGAGCCGGGGATCAGGCCCAGCAGGTCAGAATAGTTGCGGGTGACGAGCGGAAGCGCCTCGCTCTGATAGTTGGTGATCACCTGTCCGCGTTCGCTGGTCTCGGTTTCAAGCTGCAATGCGACGTCGGAGACCTCAACCGTGGTCTGCGTTGCACCGACCTTGAGGGACAGGTCGATGCGTTGGCGTCCGCCGACCGAGACGGTGATGTTATTAGCGGCGGCATCGGTAAAGCCGGACGCAGAGGCCGAGATAGTGTAGACGCCAACATGGAGAGACGGGACTTCGTAATCTCCGTCGCCATTCGTTGTGGTCTTGGAGGCAACGGCTGTGGCGTTATTGGTGATGGTGACTATCGCACCGGAGACCGCCGCGCCGCTTGAGTCGCGGATAGTGCCGACGATGCTGCCGTTTTCATACTGGGCATGCAGAAAGCCGGTTAGGAAAAGACAAAGGATGGCCGCCAGAAATCGAGGTGCAAAAGATCTAATATCTCGCATACTCGTGAAGGTAATGCGAGGGTGATTACGCTACAGTAAACAGACGATGAAGGCAACGTTACATTAGCTCGCCGATTTCCACGGACTCGAGTGAAACACCCGACCATAGCGACCGGGTGTTTTCGAGAGTGCTTATCGATCAGTGCGGCTGATTAGCCACCATGAGGTGGTCCATGGCAGCGTCGTAGCCTTTACGGAAGCCTTCGCGATAGTCCGCCTTCGCGCTATCAGGTACGTGCGGCTTGCGGTACTCGTCGCGATTGTTAACATCGGGACGGCGATGGTTGTCGTAGTCTTTGCGGGCACCCTCAATACCGTCGTGGAAACCCTGCCGCTGAATGTCACGGAATTCTTTGGGAGGCGTGTCCCACGCGGATTCCTGCGCAAACATGGGAGCTGGGGCCGGGGGGAGAGCGACAGCAAGGCCTGGGGTTGCTAATGCAATTGCTAAAAGGGGAGCTGCAAATTTATTTCGCGTCATTGTGATATCCTCCGCGCGCTTCTATTCGCGCACAGAGAACTCTGATGGCTGGAATGGTGCGTCTGTTGTCTGATTTTTTTCCTGCTCTGCTAGGCAACGTTTTTTCGGATGGTGGCAACGACATCCTCAGGCTGCCACTCGTTCGTGGGATACCACTGGATGACCTTGCCGTCCTTGCCGATCAGCACGGTGCAGAGCGAATGCGTGAGGGATTTGCTGTCTCCGGGGGTTACGCCTACATCAAAATATTGTGTAACTGCGCCGAGATCTTTTTCCGCAGGCGCGGCGAAGTCCCAATGAAGAAATTTCTCGTTGGTGTAGTTGCCCGTGTAGGCTCCGCCGTAGCTGCGCAGGACTTTGGGCGTGTCGTAGGCAGGATCAAAGCTGATGCTGAGAAGATGGGTCTGTTTGTAGAGGGCAGGGTCGGCGGCGAGAGCCTTATCGACATCGGCAAAGTTGCGGCTCATGCGCGGGCAAAAGTCGGCGAGCTGGCAGCGAGTATAGATAAAGGTGAGGAGAACGACCTTGCCGCGAAACTGATCGAGCTGGATGGTTCGACCGCTCTGGTTGAGGAGCTTGAAGTTGGGAACCTGATCGCCGGGCGTTGGGACATGGTACGAGACAGGAGGCTTGTAGTCGGGGCGCGCCTGCGCGATGACGACGATGTCATCGAGGCGAATGTTGGTATAGCCCTCGTCACTCTTGTCGGCTAGCACCTTCGCAGTGATGCGGTCGCCGGGATGAAGTTCGCTGGCGACGCTCGGATCTTTGAGCCTGTAGTCCATGGTCATAGCTTCCATGAAGCCCGGGACGTCTTCACCGTCGAGCGTAATCTGAGCGCCTTTCACAGCGAGGACCTTGCCGCGAATGGTGAAGGTTTTTGGCGTGGCGGAGGCGGCTGGAGTTTCGGCACTCCTATGGCAGCCGGCGAGGAGGATGAGGAGGACTGAGAAAGATAACAGCTTACGCAACACGGAAAATGCTCCTGCATCCATGATAATGGCTGGTGCGCGAATTCGCGGCGGGGGTTCGATTGACAGAACGAAGCAGGACGGTGGCGCCTTCTCTGGGACTGATGCACTTCGGATTGATGTTGGCAGGGCTTGGAACCGCGATGCTGGGGCCGATCCTGCCTTTGCTGGCGCGGCAATGGGGAATGCTGGACTCGCAGAGCGGACTGTTAATGATGGCAAAGTTCTGCGGGGCGTTTCTGGGTGGTGTGACGGTGTCGCGGAAGCTGCGGCGGAGCTTACTGGTTGGGTTGGCCGCGGGGGCTGTGGGGTTTGGCGGGTTTGCGGTTGCGCCTTCGATGGCGGTGGGGTGCGCGTGTCTATTTGTGGGCGGCTATGGATTGGGCCAGATCATCACCTCCGTGAATATTCTGGCGGGACGGAGATTTACTGCACATCGCGGATCGGCGCTGGCACTGCTGAACTTTTCCTTCAGCCTGGGAGCGATGTTGTCGGCGCTGCTTTCCGCGTGGCTACTGCCGAGGTTTGCGCTGCGCGGCGTATTGGAGGGATTTGCAGGACTCTTTGTTGTGGGTGGAGTCGGATTGCTGTTGGAGATGCGTTGGTCGGGCGCTGCAGCTGAGGAGTTTGACAAAGCGTCAGCCGAGGGCGATCCGCAGAAAGGCTTGCGCACAGGCATGTACGTTTATTTCGCGCTGCTGCTGGTGCTCTATGGAGGGCTCGAGACTTGTTTGAGCGGGTGGCTGACGACCTATGCGCTGCGCTATGGAGATAAGACGCTGGCAGTGAGCGAGTACACGACGCTGCTGCTTTGGATGTCGCTAACAGCGGGGCGAGCGGGAATATCTGCGGTGATGTTGCGGGTGGGAGAGAAGACGGTGCAACGCTGGGGGTTGGCGCTGTCCGCGTTGTTTACAGCGGCCCTCGCAATGGCGCATACAGCGGCGACGATCGCAGGCTTTGCGGTTCTCCTCGGGCTTAGCCTGGCACCCTTTTTTCCGGCGACGTGGGCGTTGTTGATGGCGGACCGGCCGACGGCGCGCCAGGCGGGGATTGTGCTGGCAGTTTCAGGTTTGGGCGCGGCAGCATTGCCATGGTTGATGGGTGTGGTGTCGACGCGAGCAGGATCGCTCCAGGTAGCGCTTGCTCTGCCTTTTGCAGCGGCACTGGCGTTGTTGGGAATGAGCTTGTGGACGCCGAAGGTTCCTGTTGCATACAACTGATTTTCCAGTGATGACCAGCGTATAACCGAGATATGGATCGTGCAGAGTTGTTGCCCGTGGAGATCGTCGACGCGCTGGAACGGGGAGCTGTCATCGTCACTGGAAATCAGCGGGCCGCGCGGACTCTGCGGCGTGAGTTCGACCAGCGCAATCGACAATTGGGGCTAAAGAGCTGGACCCCGGCGGCGGTACTGGCGTGGGATGCATGGACCGCTGCATTGTGGCGTGAGTTACTCATTGGGGGGCGTGCGACGGAGCTGTTGCTGAATCGAATGCAGGAGCATCAGGTCTGGCGAACGATCCTTGATCATGACGACGAATTGGCGAGCCTGCGAACGTCGGACTCGCTCGCAGAGATGGCCTCCGATACCTGGCGTCTGCTTTCGAGTTACGGAGGCCGCGAACGGCTGCGTACGGTCGCAGGGGGTACGGACACGCGAGCGTTTCAACGGTGGGCGCGCGCATTTGAGCGATTGTGCAAAGCGAAGGGCCTGACTTCCGCAGCGCAACTGGAAGAGACGCTGCGCGAAGCCGTAAACAAGGGATGGATCAAGCCTCCGGCAGGCGGAGTGGTTCTGGTGGGTTTCAATGCACTTACTCCCGCGCAGGCAGGTTTGGTGGAGGCGCTGAAGTCTGGTGGAATCACGGTTGATGAACTCCCTCTCAGAGTGGCCGCGGCGCAACAAATGCTGGTGGCGGCTTCTAGCGAACAGGAAGAGATGGAAGTTGCCGCACGATGGGTTCGTCGATCTTTGGAGTCGAATCCTGCAGCCAGAATCTCGGTGATTGTGCCGGGGCTGGAGGCGCAACGGAGCGAGATTGACCGCGTATTTCGTGAGGTGCTTGCCCCTGAGTCCGAGGACATCCGGGTTGGAAATGAGGCAGTCCCTTACGAGTTTTCGCTCGGAGTTCGCCTGTCCGAGACGCCCATGGCCGCGATAGCACTCGACCTGTTGCGATGGGCGGTAGAGCCGCTGCCGCTGGAGCGTGTGAGCGGATTGCTCTTGTCTCCTTATTTTGCGAGAGCAGTGGACGAGCGCTCGGCGCGCGCTGCGTTCGATGCGTTTGAGCTGCGCAAAACGCGGATGCTGCGGCCAGAGATCTCGTTGGGGGATCTGGCTGCGCTGATAGAGCGCTCGAAGCGGAGAGCCGATCTGCCCCTGCTGGCGGCTGTTTTGCGAAAACTGCGGTACAACGCGAATCGCATGCAGGGAATGAACGCGCGGTCGAATGCCGAGTGGACGCAAGAGATGCGTGATTTGCTGGAAGCTGCGGCATGGGGTGCGGGTTCCACCGAGACGAGTCTCGAATTTCAGATGCGGCGTAAGTGGGAGG
The DNA here is from genome assembly GCA_963746625.1 of uncultured Acidobacteriaceae bacterium. Taxonomy (GTDB): domain Bacteria; phylum Acidobacteriota; class Terriglobia; order Terriglobales; family Acidobacteriaceae; genus Edaphobacter. Next base: position 128,577 of record CAVVBT010000004.1, on the reverse strand, counting down.
GCGCGCTCGATGAGTTGGCGACACTGGACTTCGATGGAGCAGCTGTAGAGTTCGATCAGGCACTGACAGCGCTTGAGAGAATCGCGCGGCAGACGATGTTCGCGCCCGAGTCGCGGGAGGCTCCGGTGCAGGTGATGGGGCCGCTCGAGGCCGCAGGCGGCATCTTCGACGCAATGTGGTTTCTGCGCGCGGGAGAGCTGAGCTGGCCGATGCCGACGGTGAGCAGTTCCCTGCTGCCGTGGGCGCTGCAGCGTGACCTCGGGATGCCCGGAACCGACGTTGCAAGGGACACAGAGCATGCGCGGAGGATGACAGAGCGAATCGCTAACTGTGCTGGCACCGTCGTCTTCAGTTATGCACGAGAGTCTACGGCAGGACATCAACGGCCTTCGCCTTTGCTCGCAGAGCTCGAACTGGAAGAGGTGGACCCTGTGGAGTTCGTTGGGCCTCGTGCAGAGCGCGCTACCGTTGCGATTGAAGAGATCGATGATTTCGAACGCGTGGGGACTCTGCCAGACAAGGTGATTCGAGGGGGTGCGCGAATTCTACAGCTCCAGGCAGCCTGCGGATTTCGCGCATTTGCCGAACAGCGTTTGTGGTCAACCGAGTTAGAGCCGGTGACGCCGGGGATGGATGCGCGGGAGAGCGGCGTAGTCGTGCATGACGCGCTGCGGCGATTCTGGGACGAGGTACGGACGCAGGATGAGTTGCGTCAGATGACTGCTGAGGAACGCAAGGAAGCGCTGCGATGGTGCATCGACAAAGCATTGGAACGCACAGAAGACTCGAGCGTGACGGCGTGGGATCAAGCCTATCTCCAGGTGCAGCGCGACAGGCTCCGCAGGCTCCTCGGATGGTGGCTCGAGCTTGAACTGCAACGCGGGATGCCGTTTGAAGTGCGACAAAGCGAGAAAGAGTTCAAAGATGTGCGCGTGGGGCCACTGCGATTGAGTGTGCGTATGGACAGGATCGATGAGGTCGACGGTGGCGACGTCCTCATCGACTACAAGACGGGAGCAGCAAGCGTAAGTGAGTGGTTGACGGAGCGTCCCGATGCCCCGCAGCTACCGCTCTATGCGATTGTTTCGGAGGCCGAGCGTTTGCAGGGCGTGGCGTTCGCGTTGGTGCGTGCGGGCGAGGAGCGCGGGATGAAAGGGTATGGTGCACAGCTGGGAATATTGCCTACGCAACCGAAGCTGAAGGAGGCAGAGACGCTGAAGGACCAGGTGGAACGATGGAAACAGGTGCTGACCGCGCTCGCGGAGGAGTTCTATCGCGGCGATGCGCGTGTGCAGCCAAAGAACTATCCGTCGACATGCGCGCGCTGTGGCCAGAGGGTTCTGTGCCGGCTGGACGCTTCGCTGCTGGAAGAAGAGGACGAACAGGACACCTCGGCGGAGGATGCCCGTGGATAATCTGTTCGTCGTTGGCGTAAGAAGCGAAGGGACGCCGCCGGATTGGGAGGAGCGTGCGCAGGCGCTCGACATCAGGCACTCATGGATCGTCGAGGCGCCGGCGGGTTCCGGTAAGACAGGGCTGTTGATTCAGCGCTATCTCAAACTGCTGGCCAGCGAAGGAGTGGACGAGCCGGAACAGGTGCTGGCAATCACGTTTACTGTGAAGGCTACGCAGGAGATGCGTGAGCGCGTGCTGGCTCAGCTGGAAGGCGCTCAATCCGGGGCAGCCGTCTCGACGGAATTTGACCGGGAGACGCGAACGCTGGCCGAAGCGGTGTTGCAGCGGGACGTGCTGCGCGGGTGGGGACTACTCGATCATCCGCGAAGACTGAATTTCCGTACGATCGATTCGGTATGCGGAGAGATTGCGCGGCTGCTGCCTGTGCTGTCGGGTGGCGGCGGCGGACTGGCTCCGGTGGAGGACGCAACACCCATGTACCGCGAGGCTGCACGGCTTACGCTGATGCAGCTCGGAGGCAGCGACGCCGACCTGAATGAGGCATTGCGAACAGTGTTTCTGCATCGCGATGGAAGCCTCGCGGATTGCGAACGACTTCTGATGGAGATGTTGCCGCTGCGCAACCAGTGGGGCGAGTTGGTGCCGCTGCTCGGGCGGGAGTTGGATGATGCATATCTCGACGGCACAGTGCTGCCGCGATTGAACGTGCGCTGGAGCAAGCGATCTGTGCTGGATTGGCCCAGCTTTCGCGCAGCCTGCCGCCCGACATTCTTCGGGATTTGTCGCTGCTGGCCGGTGAGATGGGACACGCCGATGGATACAAGGGAAACCCTTCGCCAATCGCCGTTTTGGCAGGCATGCAAGATGCGCCGGAAGAGATCGCGGACGATCTTGAGCGCTGGCGGGCTCTGATTCATCTAATGACGACAAAGAGCGGCGAGTGGCGTGTTGGCTTTCACAAGGGCTACCTGAAGTTTGACGTTGAAAAAGATCACGCCGACCGTTTGAAGGATCTCGTGAGCGAGTTGAGCGATCGCACGGAGGCGCTGCAGGCCATCCGGCAGGTAGAGGCTCTCCCCCCTGCAAAGTATCCACCGGAGCAGTGGAGGGTGGCGAAGGCGTTGTTCCGCGTGTTGAGCCATGCTCTAGCGGAATTGCAGGTGGTCTTCGCGCGGCGGGGAGAGTGCGACTTTGCAGAGCCTGCGCTGCTGGCGAAGACCGCGCTCGAACATGGTGGGGCGAAGGATCTTTCGGAGGCGCTTGGCTTCGAGTTGCGGCATCTGTTGGTGGATGAGATGCAGGATACGTCGACGAGCCAGTATGAGCTGATCGAGTTGTTGACGCAGGGATGGGACGGGCAGAGTCAGACGGTGTTTCTGGTAGGCGATCCAAAGCAGTCCATTTACATATTTCGTCAGGCGCGAGTGGAGCGATTTGTGCGAACCATGCAAACGCGAATGCTGGGCGACCTGTCGCTGGGAAGCCTGCGACTAACGGCGAACTTTCGCTCGCAAAGCGGCTTGGTCGATGCCTTCAACGAAGATTTTGCGCTGTTGTTTCCCGCGGAGGATGAAGAAGTTCTGGGAGAAGTGCCATACGTCGAGGCACAAGCCGTTCGTGGGCCTTCAGAGAACGTGGCGCAGGGTGTAGTTTGGCATACTGCGGTTCTGAGTTCCGGCGACGATGCAAAGAAGGAGCGACGAAAACAGGCGCTATCCGAGGCTGCACAGGTGCGGAAGATCATCGAGGAGTGGAGACAACGACCATTGCCTGAAGTACGCAACCATCCAGAAAAACCTGCACCGTGGAAGATTGCGGTGCTGGTGCGGAGTCGCAACCACCTTAACGAAATTGTTGCGGAGTTGAAAGATGAAACAAAGGGTGTAATTCCCTTCCGCGCGGTCAAGATCGAGTCCTTGGGCGAGCGGCAGGAGGTGCTGGACCTCTTTGCACTGACCCGCGCTCTACTACATCCGGCCGACCGTGTGGCGTGGTTTGCGGTGTTGCATGCTCCGTGGTGCGGACTGGGTTTGAGCGAGTTGCACGTACTCGCGGGACAGGACCAGACAGAGTTTGCGGAGTGGTGCGTCGAGGATCTGATTCGAGTTCGCGGCGAACTGCTGAGTCCGGAGAGTTGTATCCGGTTGGAGAGAGTTTGGACCGTGATGCGGGCGGCAGCGGAGCATCGCACTGGCCTTGCAACGTCGCAGTGGGTCGAGAGAACATGGCGGTCGTTGGGCGGCGATGCTTATCTGACGCCGGCGGAGATGGCAAATGCGCGGAGATATCTGCAGCTACTCGATGAGGTCGAAGAGCAGGCGGGAACGATTGACCTTGAGCTGCTGAAGCGACAGCTGCATGCGTTGTATGCGGAGGCGGCGGTGGTTGCCAATGCTGTAGACCTGATGACGATCCACGGCGCGAAGGGGTTGGAGTGGGACGTGGTGCTTGTGCCGGGGCTGGAGAAGCGCGCCCAGGCAAATAAGGAAAAATTGCTGGCCTGGGACGAGATTGATCAAGAGGATGAAGAGACGGCCTCGGTCGTGCTGGCACCGATTGCGGAGCGCGGCGAGGGCTCGAAGGAGTTGAATGCGTGGCTGAAGGAGATCGCGAAGAGGCGGGAGGCGGCAGAGAGGAAGCGGCTGTTCTATGTCGCATGTACTCGCGCGCGCGAGGAATTGCACGTGTTTGCTTCACCACAGAGGACGGCCAGGGGAGAGATACACCCAGCGTATGACAGCCTGCTCTCAACTGCGTGGCCTGTGGCGGCAAGACACTTCAACGCGTCTGCAGCCGCAACTGACAACGCGGTGATATTGCAGATGCCGCTGGCGGTTGAGCGTGCAGAGGCTGAAGAGGAGTTCGTCGGCGACCTGGCTGCAGCGGAAGAATCAGCGCGCCCTGCGAGGTTGCAGCGGCTGCCGTTGAGTTTTGAGCCAAAGGCGCAGTTTGCGGGGGTTCGCAGACTCTTTTATGGAGAGGCGTCCGCTGTGGCAACGCAGTTTGAACGGCCGGAGGGCTCCTTTGAAGCGCGAGCCTTCGGCAATGCTGTGCATGCGTTTACCGAAATGCTCACGCGGAGGACTGCCGATGGAGCGAGTGTCGATGAACTGGGGAGCGAGATGCGGGGTTGGACGCCGCGGATTGCGGCGGTGCTCCGTGGAGAGGGACTGGCTCCGGCGGCTGTCAAGACACTGACTGCTCGGGTAGTTCGGGCGCTGGGCGATATGCTGAACGACCAGGTGGGACGGTGGGTGTTGAGCAAACACGAGGAGGCGACCAGCGAGCTTGCCCTGACCTCGTGGGGTGATCGGCGAAGCAGCGTGCGCTTGGATCGCGTGTTTCTTGCCGGCGACAAGCCACTCGACGAAGGCCGCGAGTTTCTTTGGATCGTCGATTACAAGACGGCGACGCATGGGCGAGAGAATTTGGAAGAATTTTTCGCTGAGGAGCGCGCGAAGTACGAGGCGCAGATGGAGACCTATGCGTGGGTGATGAAAGACCGCGTGGCGGCGGGGAGGCTGCGTGTAGGGTTGTACTATCCCACGCTGGCACGGCTGATCTGGTGGATCCCTGAGATCACAGCCGCGGACGTCGCACGCTAGCTCGACGAGGTGCTGTGGTGACGCACATCGGCGCCCCGGACCCAGAAGATGACGTCTTCTGCGATGTTGGTGGCGTGGTCGCCTACGCGTTCGAGGTTACGGGAGATGATGAGCGCGTTGAGAGACTGCGGCGTCAGTTCGGGTTTTTCCTTGATGAGCGTACTGAGCGAGTAGAACGCGGCATCGTTCATCTCGTCGACCTGATCGTCGAGCAGAAGAACGGAGTCGGCGAGTTCGGCATCGGCCTCGATGAATGCCTGGAGCGCTTTGCGAACCATCGCTGATGCGAGTGATGCGAGTTTGGGAATATCGACGGGGAGGTCGATGTTGGCAAAGGCTCCCATCTCGCGAACACGGACCGCAATGTTGACTGCCTGGTCGCCTACGCGTTCGAGGTCAGCGTTGATGCGAATGACGGCAAGGATGAAGCGAAGATCGATAGCCATCGGCTGTTCCATGGCAAGCAGATCGAGAGCCATCTGGTCGATCTCGCGCTCGAGGCGGTTGATAGAGGGTTCAGCGCGGAAGACGAGCTCGCAGATGGAGAAGTCGCGCGTCCGATAGGCTTCGATGGATCGCTGGATCGCCTGCTCGGCCATGCCGGCCATGATGAGCAGCTTTTCCTTGAGATCGTCGAGGCTCTGGTGAAATTTGACGCGCATCAGCCAAACCTCCCTGTGATGTAATCTTCCGTTCGCTTGTCCTTCGGATTGGTGAAGATTTTGTGGGTGGAGTCGAACTCGACCATCTTGCCGTTCAGGAAGAAGCCCGTGTTTTCGGCCACGCGCGCTGCCTGCTGCATGTTGTGGGTCACAATGACGATGGTGTACTGACTCTTGAGTTGGAAGATGAGGTCCTCGATCTTTGACGTGGAGACGGGATCGAGCGCGCTGGCAGGCTCGTCCATCAGGAGAACCTCCGGATCGACTGCGAGCGCGCGCGCGATACACATGCGCTGCTGCTGCCCGCCGGAGAGCGAAGCTCCGGATTTTTTCTTCAGGTCATCCTTGACTTCTTCCCAGAGCGCGGCCTGTTTGAGCGAACGCTCGACCGTCTCGTCAAGGATGCGGCGGTTGCGGAAGCCATTGAGTTTGAGCCCGCTGACAACGTTGTCGTAGATTGACATCGTCGGAAAGGGATTCGGTCGTTGGAAGACCATGCCAACACGTCGCCGGATCTCGACCGGCGATGCATCCTTATAGATGTCGACTTCGCCCATTCGAACGACACCGGTCGCGCGAGCGATGGGGTTGGTCTCGTGCATTCGGTTGAGGCAGCGAACGAACGTGGATTTTCCGCAACCTGATGGGCCGATCAGCGCAGTGGCATGATTCGCGGGGATGTGCAGGTTGATGTCCTGCAGCGTATGGGTTGTACCGTACCACGCGTTCAGATCCTCGACTAAGATGCCTACTCCCACTAGCTTCCCCCTTTGAGTACGCCGCGGTTGGCAACGATGCGAACAAGCGTGACGGATACCATGATCATAACGATTAAAACGAGAGCGCCGGCCCACGCCAGGCGATGCCATTCGTCGTAAGGCGAAATGGCATAGACGTAAATCTGCAGCGGCAGCGCTGCAATGGGCTCGTTGAGTTTGAGACTCCAGAACTGATTGCCGAACGCGGTGAAGAGCAACGGAGCGGTCTCTCCCGCGACGCGGGCGAAGGCCAGCATGCACCCAGTAATGATGCCCGGCGAGGCTGTACGGAGACTGACTGAAATTGCGGTGCGCCACTTCGGGACGCCGAGGCCAAGCGCAGCTTCGCGGATGGCGTGTGGGACGGTGGCGAGCATCTCTTCGGTGGTGCGGGTGATGGTGGGAATCATCATGATGCCCAGCGCGACGCCACCCGCAAGCGCGGAGAAGTGTTTCTGCTGAATCACGATGAGCGAGTAAATGGAGATGCCCATCACGATCGAGGGAACGCCGTTAAGCACGTCCGCGGTGAAGCGGACCGCGGTTGCGAGCGCCTTGCCACGGCCAAACTCCGCAAGGTAAACGCCGGCGGCGATGCCGATGGGCACCCCCATCAAGCTGGCGAGCAGGAGGATAATTCCTGAGCCGACGATGGAATTCGCCATGCCGCCCCCCTCTTCTCCAACGGGAGCGGGAATATGCGTGAAAAAGGCGAGGTTCAGCGAGCTTGCGCCCTTGTAGATGAGGTAAAAGAGGATCGCTATCAAGGGAACGATGACGATAATGGTTGCGAGAATCGACAGGCCGCTGACGAGGTAGTTGGTCACTTTGCGGCGCGCCTTGTTCAGGCGCATGGATCGCGTCTGGAAGTCCATGGGACGGGGCTGGTTGTTCAATGGCTGTGTCCCCATATCATTGCACCCGCGCCGGAGCGTTCCGCGTAACGGCCCAGACCATGAGCCGGGCGATGGCGTTGACGACGATGGTTACGAGGAAGAGCGCGAGGCCAATCTCGATCAGTGCACTGAGATAGATATCGCTGGTGGCTTCGGAGAACTCTCCCGCGATGACGCTGGCTAGTGTGTTGGCGGGCGCAAAGAGAGACTTGCTGATGTTTGGATGGTTGCCGATAACCATCGTGACCGCCATCGTCTCTCCCAGTGCGCGGCCGAGGCCCAGCATAATTGCCCCGACGATCCCGATCCGCGAGTTACGCAGTACGCCAATGCGAATCATCTCCCAGCGAGTGGCTCCGAGTGCAAGTACTGCCTCGCGCTGACTGTTGGGCACGGCGGTCATAATGTCTCGCGTAAGCGAGGAGATGATGGGAAGAATCATGATGGCGAGAATGATGCTTGCGGTCAGCAGCCCAACGCCGAAGTTAGTCCCTTCGAACAGCGTGGTCCAGCCGAAGTATTTCACCAGGAACGGCCCGATGACGTCACGCATTAGCGGCACAAGCACGAAGACTGCCCAAAGCCCGTAGACGACGCTCGGAATCGCAGCCAGCAGCTCGGTGAGAAACGAGATCGGCGCGCGCAGGGGCTGGGGGCAGAGTTCGGTAAGGAAGATAGCCACGCCGAGAGCCAGTGGGACGGCCATCAGCAAAGCGAGAAACGAGGTGGCAAGCGTGCCAAAGATGAAAGGCAGCGCGCCGAAGTCGCCGGAGACCGGATCCCACGCCTGGCGGGTGAAGAAGCTCCAACCGAACTGGGCGAGGCTGAGATGCGACCGGAGGATCAGGATGGACAGTATAAACAGCACAATGGCGAAGATGCTCAAGGCGCACACCAGCATGATCGCGGCAAAGCTGGCGTCGGCAAGACGACCGCTGCCACGGCGGCTGAGAAAGTCGCGAATGGGCGAGGCCGCCGCGTTGACTGCCTGTGGCGCCTCGACGGGCGTGACGGCCGCCGCTACAGTGGGCAGCATAGGTGGTACAGGTTGCATCGACCTGGGTTCTCGTTCGTCAGTCATACGGCTAGAGGACACAATCTTTACTGTCCGTTCTCATTAGATTGACCGGTTGATTGTACCGGGCAGCGTGTTGACGTCACTGAAAGAAAAAAGACGCCGCACGGACAGGAACTCAGGTCCACCGTGCGGCGGAAGAACTATTTGATACCGGCTACGCTCTTGCGCACCATATCAGAAACGCCTTTCGGCAATGGAGCGTAGGTGAGGGCTGCGGCCTCGGCTTCGCCGTGATCGAGCACCCAGCCAATGAATTCCACGAGTGCCTTGGTCTTAGAGGCGTCTGCGGAATGGGTCGGCACCAACAGCCAACTAAAGCTGGAGATCGGATAAGCGTCGGCGCCGGGAGCGTTGGTAATCGAAACGCGATAATCGGAGGGCATGGTTTTGGCTGCGCCAGCGGCTGCAGCCGTGACACTTTCGGTGCTCGCCTTTACGAATTTGCCGGTTGCGTTCTTGACCAAACCATACGACATCTTGTTCTGCACGGCGTAGATGAGCTCGACATAGCCAAACGAGTAGGGGGATTGACGAACCATTCCGGCGATGCCTTCGTTCCCCTTTTGGCCGATTCCCACGGGCCACCTAACCGCAGCCCCTCTACCTGGGCCCGAGTTCCACGCTGGTGAGACCTTCGCGAGGTAGTCGGTGAAGATGAATGATGTTCCGCTGCCATCAGAGCGATACACAGGCAGAATGGGCTTGTCGGGAAAGCTGACGCCCGGGTTATCCTTTGCAATTCGAGGATCGCTCCACTTCGTAATCTTGCCCAGATAGATGTCGGCAATCACGTCGCCGGAGAAGTTGAGTTCTTTATTGACACCAGGAACGCTATAAACCGGAACGACTGCGCCAAGAACGGCGGGTAAGGCGATCACCTTGACCTTAGCTGCTTTGAGCTGTTCGTCGGTCATGGTAACGTCGCTGGCACCAAAGTCGACCGTTCCCTCGGATACCTGTCGAATACCGCCGCCGGAGCCGATGGATTGATAATTAATCTTCACATCTGGGTGCAGTTGACTGTACTCGCTAGTCCATTTGGACAAGATCGGGTAAATGAATGTCGAACCTGCTCCGCTAATGTTTTGTGCGCTGGCCCCAGCCGTTACGAGTACCAAGACACTTGCTGCAACGATGTTTAGTTTCACTTGTCCCCCTCGGATTCAAAATGCATCGATCTTGTACACAACTTGTCAATACATCCTCTTTTCAGTGTGATGGGGGATTGTTACGGGGAGGTTACATAGCGATAAAAACGGCATTATTCTGCGGAAGATAAGGCCTTAGGCAAGGTGAACAGAAAGGTACTGCCCGCGTTCAGCTCGCTCTCAGCCCTTATAGTGCCGCCATGGTTGCGCACCATGTGGTGGGCAATGGCGAGACCCAGGCCAGTGCCGCCAGACTCCCGCGAACGCGCCTTGTCAACCCGGTAAAAGCGTTCGAAGATGCGGCTGAGGTGCTCGGAAGCAATGCCTGGGCCGAAGTCGCGAACGCTGAACTCGACGGCATCGATAGGCTCGGAGACCTCGCGCGCGCTGACAATGATCCTTGAGAAGGACTCGTCGCGGGCCTGCCCATACTTGATCCCGTTCTCGATAAGATTGCTCAGAACCTGGAGAATCGCATCCGTATCGGCGACGACTTCGACTGTGGTGATCTCGCCAACCTCGAGTACCGCGTCGGTGTCCTGCACGAGGCCGCTCATCGCCTGGACGGCGTCTCGCACCAGAACGTCGGCAGGGACCGGAGCGGGGTGCAGCTCCTGCTCGGAGGACTCGACGCGCGCCATGACCAGAAGATCTTCGGTCAGCCGGTTCATGCGGGTCGCATTCTTCAGAATGGTGGAAAGAAATTCGCGGGCCTGCGGACTCAGCGAGGCCTCGTGGTCCAGCAGCGTTTCAACATATCCGCTGATCGACGTCAGCGGCGTTCGCAACTCATGCGATACGTTGGCCACGAAGTCGCGTTGCGTGCGTTCCACCTGCTCAATGCGAGTAATGTCGTGCAAGACAGCAACCGCGCCGCCGCCGGGCATAGGAGAGACCGTCACTTCGAGGATGCGACCGGGAGCCAGCGAAGTCGAGCGGCCTTCGCTGACAATGCGCTGCTCGAGCGTGTTGCGGACGCACTCCAGCACCGTGGGGTCGCGGATAGTCTGGACCAGGGCGTGTCCGGTGCGCACGGCGTTGCCGGAGGATGCATCCGGAAGCAGCCTCTGCATGCGCTGATTGCTCCATTGAATCCGGCCGGCAGAGTCTACCGCAACCACGGCATTCTGCATGCTGTCGATCATCGCCTCCAGTTGGCGACGGCTCTCAGAGGCATCCTTGAGAGCTCGCTCGACATGGTCCGAGGCAAGTGAGATCGAGTGGGCGAGTCCGTCGAAGTCCTTGTAGGTTGGCTCAATGACGCCAACGTGACGTTCCGGAATCGCCTCGGTCGAAACCTGAAGCTGCGCGATGTTCTTTCGCACTGCCCGCGTCAACAGAAATGCGTTAAGAGCCGCCCACAGGACGACCAGAACCGCCCCCATCACCCAGCCGCGCGGCGGGAGCCATATCCACATCACGGCGACGAAAGCCAGGGCGATCGTTATCCGAATGAAGAACGAAGAGAATAGACTACGCGTCACAATCCGCCCCTGCAGTTACGGTTACCAGTTGTCAGTTCCATCTCGCCGCAGATTGTCGTTCGCTGAAAGCCCGAACGGAGAACCGGCAACCTTCATTACGAATTGCCGTCCGCAACCGCCGCGTTCAGGCCGGTACTGTCTTCGGGATCTCGAAGCGGTACCCGGCCCCACGCATGGTCTTAAGATAGCGCGGCGTCTCGGCATCGGCCTCAATCTTTTCGCGGATGCGCCGGACGTAGACATCAACCGAACGGGGAGTGACGAAGCGCGCATCGCCCCATACGGCATCGAGCAGATGGTCGCGGCTGAAGACCCGTCCCGGATGGCGGGCCAGGTAATCCAGCAGGCGGAACTCCGTCGCGGTCGTGGTGACCAGTTCGCCACCGACGCGAAGCTGCATCGCTCCCGCATCGATCTCGACGTTCTCGAACTTCAGGACCGAGGGAGAACTAGGCCTCTCGAAGCGGCGAAGCACAGCTTTGACACGGGCCACAAGCTCACGAGTCCCGAAAGGCTTCGTGATGTAATCGTCGGCGCCCATTTCTAGACCGTGAACGCGGTCGTTCTCCGCAGCGCGCGCGGTCAGAAAGATGATCGGCACGACACTTAGGGTAGGGTTCTGGCGTAGCCTCCGGCAAAGATCCAGTCCATCGCCGCCGGGCACCATGATATCGAGCAGAAACAGCGCGGGAGGCTGCCGTTCTGCGTCGCTAAGTATCTGATTGATCGCTAAATAGGGACGAACGGTGAAACCTGCGCTCTCCAGATGGTACTGCACCAGGCGGGAGATATCCGCATCGTCTTCCAACACGAAAATCGTCTGACTCAAGTCGTAATCCTCTGATTCGTTAACGTCAGGTTAGCGTACGCCAGCCGGAGAATTGCAAACGTACGATGAATCGTAATCGGAAGTCCGAAAATCGACCACTCGTATTATTCTAGGGTTAATTCCACGCGCTCGCTCCGTGGCCGGACCCATATGAAAGACAGTTCTAACCTCGTACTTTGTGTGGACGATGAACAGATTGGTCTCCGGGTTCGCAAGATCCTGCTCGAACGGGCCGGTTACCGGGTTTTGACGGCACCGGATGGTCCATCGGCGCTCGAAATCTTTGCCGCAGAGCCAATCGAAGCCGTGGTACTCGACTACTCCATGCCGGGCATGCATGGTGGCGAGGTAGCGGTCAGGATGCAACAGACCAAACCGCACGTCCCCATTCTCCTGCTCTCCGCCTACCTTGATCTTCCCGCCGAAGTAACGTCGCTGGTCGCGCTTTATATGACCAAGGGAGAGGGTGCGCCCGCACTGCTAACAAATTTAAACAGCCTGCTTCAGCCGGTAAGTGCATCCCAATAACTAGTTAGAAGAGGATACGGGGCTAGAGGCAGTGAATCTTAGTGAGTTCAACAAGATACTTCGGCAGGTTTTCCTCCTGCCCGTGCTCGCTCTGTTGGTGGGTGCAGGAGCTCTCTCCCTGCAGATCAGCGGAGCCAACGCGACGGTCGACCTCATCCAGGACGCCGACGCGCGCATCTCGCAGGCCACGCTGGTAGCGAAGCTTGTCGCTGACGAGGAGTCCGGCCTGCGCGGCTACGAGACCACTGGCGATCTCCGATTTCTCCAGCCCTTCACCGATGCCGAGTCGCAACTGCAACGGGAGATCGCGAATCTCAACAGCATCGCAGGCTCCGATGCCGAACAGAGGCGCGACATCGTTGACCTCCGCACCGAACACCAGACGTGGCACGACGGCTTCGCGCTCCCAGTCATCGCCACGGTCCGCGGCGGCGGCAATACCGACTCCGTCGATCTCAACCTCCACGGCAAGCAGCTGATGGACCAGGTCCGCCACGACCTCGCCGACATAATTTACAAAGCCGAGCAATCGCGAACGCGCCGTATCGAACTCTGGCACCAGCAGGTTCACACCATGCTGATGGTGCTGCTGGCGCTGGCCTTGGGCATGGGCGTGCTCATCGGACTCTTCACCCGCAATCGCCTGCACTCCGTTTCGGCTGCCTATCGCCTCTCTCTCGAGATTCTGGGCCGCCGCGCCGAAGAACTCTTCCAGTCCGAGCAGCAATTGCGCACCACGCTCGACTCGATCGGCGACGGCGTCATCACCTGTGATGCCAAGGGCTACGTGCAGATGATGAATCCCGTCGCAAGAGACCTGACGGGCTGGACCCAGCCCGAGGCCGCCGGGCAGCCTCTGGAAAAAGTCTTCCGCATCGTCAACGAAGTAAACCGAATGCCCGTCGAAACTCCGGTCGCCAAGGTGAAACGCCTCGACCGCATCGTCGGCGTCGCCAACCATTCGATGCTGATCCGCAAGGATGGCACTGAGATGAGCATCGCCGACAGCGGAGCACCCATACGCGATCAGAAGGGCGAGATCACCGGCATCGTTCTGGTCTTTCGCGACACCACCATGGAGCGCAAGACCCAGGAAGCGCTGGTCGCCAACGAAAAGCTGGCCGTCGCAGGACGCCTGGCCGCCACCATCGCGCATGAGATCCACAACCCGCTGGATTCCGTCTCGAATCTGCTCTATCTCATGCGCCACGGAGCCACCGAGCAGGAGCAGGCCCAGTTCATGGACATGGCAGAACAGGAGTTGGCACGTGTCACGCAGATAAGCCGCGCAATGCTCGGGCTCTATCGCGAATCCAGGGCCCCTGTTGTCGTCGACCTGCGGACGATGCTTCAGGAGATTCTTCTGCTTCTGGAGAGGCGTCTTGCCGAACTGGAGGTTACCGCAACGACCAACATGACGGAGCCCATCTTTGTAGCCGCCTTCCCCGCCGAGTTGCGCCAGGTCTTCACCAACCTCATCACCAACGCCGCAGAGGCGGCAGGCCCAGGTGGCGTTGTAACAATAGGCATCGCGCAGCAAGTTGCAAGCCTCGACGGAGCCGGACAAAAACTGCAGGCCGGCGCAGTCGTGACCATCGCGGACAACGGCCCGGGCATCGCGAACGACGTCCGCCCCCATCTCTTTCAGCCCTTCTTCACCACCAAAGGCGAGCGCGGAACGGGCCTGGGCCTGTGGGTCAGCCGCGGCATCATCATCAAGCACGGCGGCACCATCTCGCTCGAAAGCAATACCGGCGACTCCGCACACGGCACAGTGGCCCGCGTCTTTCTCGCAACGAATCCAACCGTCAACGCCGGAGGCGACTGAAACCTAACACCGATTTCACCGATTTACGATTTTTGACGATTCGCCTTGCGTTTCTGATCGGTGCAATCGGTGAAATCGGTGTTAGGCCGTTACCAGACCCGCCACCGATTTCAATTCCTCCGAAACAATCGCAGCTGCCTTGGCGCAAGCTCCGCGATCGACATCGTAATGCGTCACAAACCGAATCGAGTGCGGGCCTATCGCGCTGACCAGCACGCCTTTCTGCTTCAACGCAGCCACGAACGCCGCAGCATCCCCGCCATTCGCGCCGTCTTTGCCCCGAAGCTTGAAGATGACGATGTTCGTCTGCACTGCATCCAGATCGATCTCCGCTACGTCGGGATGCGCCGCAACAGCCTCAGCCAATAGCCGGGCGTTCGCATGGTCTTCCCCGAGCCGCTTCGGCATCTCATGCAACGCAATCAAACCCGCAGCTGCAAGAACACCAGCCTGCCGCATCCCGCCGCCCAGCGCCTTGCGATGCACCCGCGCCTCTTCGATGGCCTTCCTGCTCCCGACAAGCATCGAGCCTACCGGCGCGCCCAATCCCTTCGACAGACAGAACATGACCGTGTCGAAACCGCTCGTCAGCTTCGCAACACTGATACCCAGCGCCGTCGCCGCATTGAATACCCTCGCCCCATCGAGATGAACCGGCAGACCAGCCTCACGCGCCCCCGCCCAAATCTCTTCCATCACCGCCAATGGCGTCACCGTACCGCCCGCCATGTTATGCGTGTTCTCGAGACACACCAGCGCCGTCTGCGCCCGGTAGTAAATCTTCGCGCCAATCGCCGGCTTAATCTGCTCCCACGTCAAAATGCCGCGCTCCGCAGCAACCGTACGCGCCAGGCAACCGGAGAACGCCGCCATCATCGCCATCTCCCAGTCCAGCACATGCGAGCGCGCCTCGCAGATCACCTCCTTGCCGTGCTGCGTGTGCAGGCGAATTGCAATCTGGTTTCCCATCGTGCCGGTGGGGACGAAAATCGCAGCCTCGCGTCCGAAGACCTCAGCCGCATCTCGTTCCAGCCGGTTGATCGTCGGGTCTTCACTATAGACATCGTCGCCAACCTCAGCCGAGGCCATCGCCTCGCGCATTGCCGGAGTAGGTTTCGTAACGGTGTCGCTGCGCAGATCGATCATGATGCTCTTCTCTCCCGAATTAAGTTCCTTTGATAACTCTAAGCAAATTCTCTACGCCACCGACGGCAGTAGCAATCGGCTGAAGACCTCGTTCGAAAGCACGCGGCCACGCGAAGTCAGACGCATCCGGCTCGGATTCAGCTCCAGCAGCCCGGCATCCCGCACCTCCTGAAGAGCAGGCATCGCATCCTGCAGCATCGCCTCGCCAAACTGGCCTCGCAGAGAGTCGAGATCGACCCCCTCATTCAGCCGCAGCCCCAGAAACAGCGACTCCTCAAAGGCCGCACCGCGCTCAATGCGATCAACCGCCCGGGCAACCGAACTCTCCGAGGATTCCACAGACTCGAGCAGACGCAACGGCGTCGGCGCGGCGAAGTTGGCCAGATATTCCTCGAGATCACTCGTATTCGCAAACCTTACCGCATCCTCATCAGCACAAAGCATCGAGTGTGCATCGAGACCAAATCCCACATACGGGTCGCGCCGCCAATACTTCAGGTTATGTCGCGACCGGTGACCCCTCCGCGCAAAGTTCGAAATCTCATACTGATTCAGGCCCGCAGCATCCAGCTCTTCGCAAGCCTGCTGGTACCACTCTGCGGCGGCATCTTCACTCGGCACATCCGAAGCACCGTAGCGACTTCCCTGCTCCAGCATCTCGCGCCCAAGCCGCGACTCGTCATCCACTTCAAGCAGATAAACGCTGACATGCGGAGCGCCGCTCGCAATCACCTGCTCCACCGAATATCTCCAGCTCGCCTCCGTCTGATAAGGCAGCCCGGCAATCAGGTCAAGGTTGATCTCCCCGACACCAGCGGCACGTACACGCGCAATCTCTGCCTTGCACTCATCCCGCGTGTGCAAACGCCCCACCGCCGCACTCTCGCGATCGACAAACGATTGCACCCCAAAGCTGATGCGGTTCATCCCCTGCCGCAGCAGCTCGTCCAGCGTCTCACCCGCAAGCTGCCCCGGCGCACACTCCAGCGTAATCTCTGCTCCATCAGCAACATCGAACTCGCCGCGCAGATGCTCAAAGATTCGCCTGAACTGCTCCGCAGAGAGCAGGCTAGGCGTCCCCCCGCCAAAATAAACTGTATTCACCCCACGCGGCAGACAAGCCTTCATGTCATCAGCTGCGGCCCGCGCACCGCCGATCTCCCCGCAGAGCCGGTCCACATACCGCTGCATCCTCTCCGCGCCAAAGACACCCGAGGCGAAGTTGCAAAACGTACACTTCGCTTTGCAAAACGGTATCGAAATATAAACGCCTACCGGCCCAGTCATCTGAAAGAATAGTCCTCAATCTCATTGTTTCATGAGAATGTTTCCGCCATGTAACTTCGGTCCATCAAGCGAGTCTTATTGCACAGAGGAAAGGAACCATGCGCCATCTTCAAGCATTAGCCTTCGCGGCAGCACTCTCAGCAGTCGCCATCGCCACACCGGTCGCAGCCCAGAATCCACCGGCCAATCGCATGCCCGTCCTGGTAGAGCTCTTCACCTCCGAGGGCTGCTCGAGCTGCCCGCCCGCCGATGCCCTGTTGGCAAAGCTCGATCACAATCAACCCATAGCGAACGCGGAGATCATCGTCCTCGGCGAACATGTCGACTACTGGGACGAGCTCGGCTGGCACGATCGCTTCTCCTCCCGCCAGTACACCGATCGCCAGACTTTTTACTGCTCCCACTTCGGCGTAAACGGGCCGTTCACTCCGCAGATGATCGTCGACGGAAGCGATCAATTCGTCGGCAACGACGAGCCCCACGCCCTCATGGCGATCAAACGCGCGGCCCTCAGCGCCAAGCTCCCGCTCAAGCTCTCCCAGCCCTCGGTCGACGGTCGCAAAGTCTCAGCGTCGGTGTCCATTCCCGCTCCCACCACCGCGAAGCCGCAGACCGGGATCTATGCCGCGCTGGTCGATCCCACCGACACAACCGACGTCCGCGGCGGCGAGAACGGCGGCCACAAGCTCCAGCACGTAGGCGTAGTCCGCACGCTGGAGCGCATCGGCACCGTCAAAGACCTCAACGCGGGCCCGGTCTCCTTCCACCTCACCGCACCGGCGGATGCAAAACCTGCCACCATGCGCGTCGTCGTCTTCGCACAACAGAGCGGCCAGGGCACAGTTCTGGGCGCGGATTCCATCAGCGTAACCCCTTAGGGTGGCGCAGAATCCGAATCGCACACCTGCCCGAAGCCATCTAAAATGGACATTGCCCATGGCAGACGACGGTAAACCGAAGGATTCGAAGCAGGAGCCCGCGAAAAAACCACGCGCAGGACGATGACGTCGTAGGCAAAGTCTACGACCGCCATCTGATGCGGCGTCTGCTGACCTATCTCCGCCCCTACAAGCTCCAGATCATACTGTCCGCACTCTCCATCATCTTCAAAGCCGGCAGCGATGTCATGGGACCGTACCTCGTCAAGGTTGCGGTCGACACCTACATGTCCGACACTCCCCCCGCCAGTCTCTCATGGCTCGCGCGCCATCTCAGCCCAACTCCGATGAACGGCATCACTCAGATCGCCCTGCTTTATCTCGGCGCGCTGCTTGTGACCTACCTGCTCGAGTTCCTCCAGACCTACACCATGCAGTGGACCGGCCAGAAGATCATGTTCGATCTGCGCAGCCAGATCTTCCGCCACCTGCAGCGCATGTCACCCGCCTTCTTCGATCACAATCCCGTTGGCCGCCTCGTCACCCGCGTCACCTCCGACGTCGACGCACTCAACGAGATGTTCACCTCCGGCGTCCTCGCCATCTTCGAAGACGTCTTCGTCCTCGCCTTCATCGTCATCATCATGCTGCGGATGAGCTGGCCTCTCGCACTCCTCGCCATCTCTGTCATCCCGGCAATCCTCTACGTCACGCGGATCTTCCGCCGCCACGTCCGCGACAGCTACCGCCGCCAGCGCCACGCCACTGCGCGCATCAACTCCTTCACCCAGGAGTACGTCTCCGGCATGTCTATCGTGCAGCTCTTCAACCGCGAGCGCCGCGCCTTCAACGACTACTCCGCCGTAAACGCCGAAAACAAGAAGGCATGGTCGGACGCCATCTTCGCCTACGCGCTCTACTACCCCATCGTCGAGTTCCTCAGCTCCATCGCCATCGCGCTCGTCATCTGGTTTGGCGGCGACGCCGTCCTGCGCAATACCGCATACGGCACCGGACTGCGCCACTCCATCTTCGGCGGCGTCACGCTCGGCATCCTCATCGCCTTCATCCAGTACGCGCAGCGCTTCTTCCGCCCCATCCAGGACCTCAGCGACAAGTACAACATCCTCCAGGCCGCCATGGCCGCCAGCGAGCGCGTCTTCAAGCTTCTCGATACCGAACCGACCATCGTCTCTCCCGCTCATCCCGTTGCAGGCGACAACTCCGGCCGCGTCGAGTTCCGCGATGTCTGGTTCACCTACCAGAAGCTCGATGAAGCACAACTAAAACGCCTTGAGTCCGCAACCGACGAAGACCTTCGTACCTTTGCCGACATCGAATGGATACTCCGTGGCGTCAGCTTCGTCATCGACCCCGACGAGACCGCCGCCATCGTAGGCCACACCGGCGCCGGCAAGACCACCATCACCAGCCTTATGATGCGTTTCTACGACATCCAGAGCGGCAGCATCCTCGTCGACGGCGTCGATGTGCGCGAGCAGGACCTCAAAAAACTCCGCCAGCGCTTCGGTGTCGTCCTGCAGGATCCGTTCCTCTTCACCGGCACCATCGCCGACAACGTCCGCCTCGGCTCCTCATGGATCACCGACGAACGCCTCGAGCGCGCCTGCGACGAGGTCAACGTCGGCGACTTCATCCGCACCCTCCCGAAACAGTTTGCCGAGCCCGTCCGCGAACGCGGCGCAACGCTCTCCACCGGCCAGAAGCAGCTCATCAGCTTCGCCCGCGCCCTGGCTCACGATCCCGGCATCCTCATCCTCGACGAAGCCACCAGCTCCGTCGATACCGACACCGAACTACGCGTCCGCCTCGCTCTCTCCCGCATGATCACCGGCCGCACATCGATCCTCATCGCGCATCGCCTCTCCACCATCCAGCGCGCCGACACCATCCTCGTCATGCACAAGGGCCAGCTCCGCGAGCGCGGCACCCACCAGGAACTCCTCGCCCACCGCGGCCTCTACTGGAAGCTCTACCAGCTCCAGTACAAAGACCAGGAACTCGGCACCGGCAGCGACACCACCGCCCCACTCCAACCACTCAGCGCGGACTAGCTCACCATCCGCGATCTCTCCACTACGACCTCAGTCGCCCGTTCCTTCACCCAATCTGCAATCGGTTGCCAGTACTCCTCAGTCGGCGCGAAGATCGGCGCATTGTGCGAAACGCCGCGAATCACAAGCAGCTTCCCATTCTCGCCACAGGCCGCTGCCACCCGCTCCGCCATCGACAGCGGAAACAGCCCATCCACATCGCTGTGAACCACCAGCACCGGCACCCGAAGCTCGCCCACGCGACCAACCGAGTCCCACACATCCGGCACCACACGCGTCATCCATCGCGGAAACCCCATCGCCATGCCTGCCTCACGCAACGACGAAAACCCCTCGCACAAAACCACCCCATCCACATCCATTCGCGAAGCCACCGCGCAACTGACTCCCGTCCCCAGCGAAAATCCAAGCAGAACGATCAAGCGATGCCCACGGCTCACCAGTTCCTGATACGCAGCTAAAGCATCTTCTTCGCAGCTCTCCGTACTGACTCTGCCTGTGCTTTCGCCATAACCGGAGTAGTTGAACACCAGCGACGAAACGCCCCGCCCTTTCAGCAACTCCTGCACACCACTCCAATACTCCACCAGCTCGCCGATGCCATGGCAGATCAAAACCGCCGGAGCGTCCTTCCCATCCGTCACATAAACCGCGGACAACCGCCTCCACCTGCTCGCAATCACCACCCGTTCTTTAGAAAACGCAAACCTATCAAGCATTCGCGACATTCTTCCGCTCAACCGGTCATCGCGCAGGATCAGCTTGCTGATGACCGTCAACAAAACCGAAAGCGCTCCCTGTCTCATCGGTTCGCCACCTTCAAACAGTCCTCCACAACCTTGCGGACGCGCTTCTCCCGCGCCTCAGGGCTCTGGTAGTAGAACACGGCCATCAGATTCCCGCGCCGCTGAGCCGCCGTCATCGCCTCCCACCCCTTCCGCGCCGCAGGGACATTCCGCAACGCCACCTCCATCACCGGTGGCAACTCCTTCTCTCCCTCCATCGTGCCCATCAGGCGCTCGGCCCATAGTTCGGCGCGCCGCTGTCTCGCCTCCGCACCCTTCACCGCGTCAATGTTTTTGCCAATCTCCCGCCGCATATTCTCGCTCAACTTCGGATACCACCTCGCCAGCACTTTCTCCTTCTTCAGAATCGCCTCCAGCTCCTTCGGAACCAACGCCTCGCGCTCCTCAAGATCCGGTTCCACCGCCAGGTCAATCATCCCTCCCAACTTCACCCCAGCCGCCTTCTGCATCTTCTTATTCACCAGCACAAAATGCCCGCCGTGTGTGCTGTCAGCAAACAGCGAAGTCCGAAAAACCTCACCCGCAATCTCCACCTTCACCCGCAACCGCACCATCTTCTTCCACGCGGTCGCCACATCAAACGGAATCCGCGCCACAGTCCATCCCAATCCCCCGCCCAGCCGCTCCAGCACTGCGCGAAAACGTTTTACCCCGCTCGCCGCCATGCAGCCAATTTACACTGAGGTCATCGGCAACCAATCCAACCCGAACATCTTTCTCTCTGCCGGCGAAGCCAGCGGCGACCACTACGGCGCGCAGCTCATCGCCGAACTCCGCACCCGCCATCCCAACGCAACCTTCTTCGGCCTCGGAGGCCGCGAGATGGAATCCGCCGGCCAGGACCGCATCATCCACGCCGAAGACGTCGCCCACATGGGCATCACCGAAGTCCTCCGCCACGCCCCGCGCGTCTACGGCTCCTACCGCCGCCTCGTCGCCTCCATCAAACAGCGCCGCCCCGACATCGCCATCCTCATCGACTTCCCCGACGTCAACT
The DNA here is from genome assembly GCA_963746625.1 of uncultured Acidobacteriaceae bacterium. Taxonomy (GTDB): domain Bacteria; phylum Acidobacteriota; class Terriglobia; order Terriglobales; family Acidobacteriaceae; genus Edaphobacter. The sequence continues at coordinate 107,156 of CAVVBT010000004.1, read as the reverse complement.
TCCGCCTCGCCCGCGAACTCAAAGCCCTCAACATCCCAGTCGTCTACTTCGTCAGCCCGCAGCTCTGGGCCTGGAAGCGCAGCCGCCTCCGCTGGGTCCAGCAACGAGTCGACCGCATGATGGTCATCTTCCCCTTCGAAGAAAAGTTCTACAAAGCCCGCAATGTCGAAGCAAAGTTCGTCGGCCACCCGCTCGCCGAACTACCCTTCCCTGCTATCTCGCGTGAAGAATTCGCAGTTAATTACATGTTCTCGAATCGCAAGGACCTTCAAGCAAGCTCCCACATGAGCAGGACATGGGTCGCTCTGCTACCCGGCAGCCGATGGAAGGAGGTTGAGGCGAACCTGCCAACCATGCTCGAAGCCGCTGCAGGTCTTCGGTCCGAACTACGATTTTTTGATACCTATCGCGAGCACTCTCGATAAAGAAGAGGTCAGCAACTTTGTTTTTCAAAATCTGCTTCCCCACATGCAGTGGCCCAAGAGCTCAATCACCCTCGTTCCCGACGCCCGCGAAGCCCTCCACCACGCCCGCGCCAGCATCGTAGCCAGCGGAACCGCCACCGTCCAGGCCGCAGTCATCGGCAACCCCTTCATCGTCGTCTACAAAGTCTCCCCGCTCACCTTCCGCCTAGCCAAGCGCCTAGTCAACTATCCCCCCGAGATCTGGCCCGCCGGCCCCGATCAAGAAGGCAACCTCCCCATCGGAATGGTCAACCTGATAGCCGGCCGCCGCATCGTCCCCGAGCTCCTCCAGGACCGCTTCACCGCCGCAAACGTAGCCTCTGCCCTCCGCCCCCTGCTAGCCGACACCCCGGAACGCACCCAAATGATCGCCGACCTCGCCGAGGTCCGCCGCACCCTCCAGCCACCACCCGGAACTAACTCCATCCAGCAGGTTTCCGACGCCGTCGACGCCCTCCTTGTCAAAAACCTGTCCGCAAACACCCAGCCGCGTGGCCCAAAATCCCCCGCCAGCGTCTAACCCGAAGATAGCTGTACCATGATGTCTTGAGGAACTTTGGCTGCATGTCCGCTTTCCGAATCCTTCGATCGGCGATCCTTCTTTCTTTTCCCTTGCTTACGGTGACGGCCTGGTCAGCGCCGGTCAGGCCCCAGCTTCAGGTCAACGGCTACGTCATCTCGGCCGACCTCGACCCGGCCGTAAACCGCCTCACCGCCTCGGTTGACGTCAACTTCACCGCCCTCGAAGACCTCACCGCCCCCACCTTCGAGCTGAACAACGGCCTCCAGATCACCAAAGCCACCGACGCCAAGGGCCAGCCGCTCGAATCCGAACGCCTGACCAACAACAACACCATCCGCTTCACCCTCGTCAATCCCCTGCCCAAAGGCTCCACCACCACCTACCACATCGAATACTCCGGCACCCTCAAAGACGCCGACACCAGCCCCGTCGAGGGCATCAAACTAGCCGCCGTAGCCGATCCCATCAGCATCCTGCTCTACCCCGGCCGCTGGTTCCCCATGACCGGCCTCTTCACCAACCGCTTCACCGCCGAGATGCGCATCCGCGTCCCCGGCGATGAGCGCGTCGTCGGCTCAGGCAGCGGAGTCGCCGCCGCCAAAAGCCTCCCCGGCAATCGCACCGAGTACACCTTCAAATGGTCCAAGCCCGGCTTCCCCGGAACCATCATCGCCGGCAAATTCCTCGATCCCGTCAACGTCGGCAACATGCGCGTCTACGTCACCGAACCCCACAAAGAGGCCGCCAAAGACTTCGCCAGCCAGGGCGAGCGCGAGTACCTCTACATGTCCGGCACCTTCGGCCCGGCTGACTCCACCCGCATCAACCTCGTCGAGCTGCCCGACGACGCCGTCTCCGCCGCCTGGGCGCCCGAGATCGCCGCCATCGCCGGCAACCGCATCACCGCGCGCAACGAGCAACGCCTGCTCTCCAACACCCTCGCCCACCAGTGGTGGGGCAACCAGGTCTCGCCCGCCACCATGAACGATGCCTGGATCACCAACGGCATGTCCCGTTACGCCGAGCTGATGTACCTCGAGGACTCCGCCGGTAAGACCGCCTTCCAGCAGGCCGTCGTCGATATCTCCGCCGGAGCCCTCGCCTACGACACCGAGCCCCTCACCACCATCGGCCGCCTCGATCCCTTCTCCCCGCAATTCCAGTCCATGACACTCGAAAAAGGAGCCATGGTCTTCCACATGCTCCGCTGGGAGATGGGCGACGAAGTCTTCCTCAAGTTCCTTCGCGGCCTCCTCACCCAGTACTCCGACAAGTCCATCCGCACCTCCAACGTCGAGACTCTCGCCGAATCGACCTCGAACCTCCAGCTCCAACCCTTCTTCGCGCAATGGCTCGACGGCACCGGCGCTCCCGCCTTCACCAACAAGTACTCCGTCTTCCGCCTTGGCGACAACAAAGGCTTCCGCACCATCGGCGGCATCGATCAGGACCTCGATCTCTTTCGCATGCCTGTCGAGCTGCGCATCGAAACCGACGGCAAGACCGAAATCCGCCGCGTCGACGTCTCCGGCACCGACTCGCACTTCTCCGTCGAGACCTTCGGCCGGCCGCGTCGCATCAGCATCGATCCCGATAACTGGGTGCTAAAGAGCACGCCCGATCTGGCCGTCAAGGTCGCGGTCCTGCGCGGCCAGCAGCAGGTCGCCCAGGGAGACCTGACCGCAGCGCTAGTCGAATATCAAAAAGCCCTCGACGCCAACAAAAACAGCTCGCTCGCCGCCTACCGCATCGGCGAAATCTTCTTCATGCAGCGCAACTTCCAGTCCGCCGCCAACAGCTTCCGCGACGCGCTCCGCGGCGACAACGACCCCAAATGGGTCGAGGTCTGGAGCCACATCGAGCTCGCCCGCATCTTCGACTGCACCGGACAGCGCGACCGCGCCGTCAACGAGTACCGCCTCGCCGTCCAGAGCAACGACAACACTCAGGGCGCAGTCAACGAAGCCCGCGCCTCCATGCAAACCCCCTACAAATGCCAACGAAACGAAAACTAGCTGCGGTAGTGGGCTAGTTTGAACTTCGCGGCAATCAAGTTTTCGAAAACCCCGTTTTCAGAGAACTTCGAAACGTCACTTGTACGACAAGGCGACTATACGGCCAAATGACAAGAAGCGCGTTTGTCGGTACTTAGGTATATGCGCAGCATTGCGGAGTCGATCACATTACCTTTGTTGGTCGATGCGTTTCCCGCCAGTCGCTTGGCGGCATGCCTTCCCAGTTTCGGAACGCACGTCCGAAGGAGTTTGGATCTTCAAATCCCAGAAGGTAAGCCGCTTCGTTTAGCTCCAGGGCTGAGTTGCTGAGGTAGTACCGCGCCATCTGATGACGCGCTTCATCCAAGACGCGTTGAAAGCTGGATCCAGAATCCTGAAGCCTCCGTTGTAAAGTACGAGGGCCCATATGTAGAGCTTTCGATATTGCGTCGATCGAGGGACGGTGGCCTGTCAGTTTGTCTTGGATCGTGCGGCGCACAAGCTCCAAAAAACTGTCTTCTTCTTTGTACTGACGCAACTGCTCCTCAAATTGCGGTGCGAGCAGGTCGAGCAGTTCGGCATTCCGAGTGACGAATGGCTTCGTTGCGTCTGAGGCACGAAAAACAACCACATTGCGTGGTGCTCCAACGACAACCTCGCAGCCGAGGCTACGCTCGACGTGGCGGACACTGGGACGCTGCTGGACGTACTCGACTCTAAGAGGGTTCAGCGTGGTTCCGCTTCCGTGTCGTGCTAACGAACGCATCCACGAGAAGCAATAGTCTGTGAGCGTCCATGGCTCCTCATCGACCGCTAGTAGCCAACGGAAACCCACCGTGAATTCCTCAGCGTCAAGTTCCACAAGGATTTCCTCGGGTGCCGTCAACTTCTTGTATCGGGCCAGATGCTGTGACGCCGCAACTAGGTTTTCAGTGGAAAGGGCGGCAATCGCCATCGGATGAAAGCGCTCGGTTTTCGTTTCAATCCCGAGTTTCACACCGACGAGCGGGTCAGAACTCACTTGATCGATGGCACGCCAAAGTGCAAACAGCTCCGCCGTGGAGACAAGCACGCGGGTTTTCTCAAAGAGGTCACGCGGTAGGCCTGCCCTACGCAGCACGGTGGGAGCAGAGATCCCTAGCTCTTCAAGCTTTACTGCGAGGCGACCCGGAACGCGGAAGTGTTTAAGCATCGCATGATCTCCCCGTTTAAAGATACGTAGGTCAGCGGGGCTATGCCATGCAAAAGACGTCAAAGGAGCTGCGAAAAGCGTCAAATCCGGCGACTCAGGATTGTCGTGATTCGCAGTCATATTGTCGTGTCCGGCAGGGCCAACCTGTCGCGTCGGCGCTAGGTTTAAGAGGTGCTGAGGTAGATGAAGCAGCCGTCCAGTTGACGCACTACAAATTCGCGTAGCGTAAACGACGAGCCACGCTGCTTCAAGTTCCTCCACAGTTCAACCAAACGTATCGAGGGAGAGCCATGAAAACCTTAATGTTAGGTCTATTTCTATCAACACTGACGGTGCAATCGTCTTATGCACAGCAATCGCCAGAACCACCAACGGAAACGATTAGAACTGCTGCAAGTCACACACCCGAGCAGCAAGAAGTCATCAACCTCTCAAACATGAAATGGGATTGGATGGCAGACAAGAAGGTGGACTCCCTAGAGACGCTGTTTGATGACAAAGCCATGTTCACTCACATGGGGGGGACCTGGGGGAAAGCCCAAGAACTCGCCACCATCAAGAGCGGCGGTATCTGGTACAAAAAAGCTTTCGTTTACGCAGTTGATGCTCGCGTGTTTGGTGACACAGCCATCCTGCTTGAGGACCTAGATTTGCAGGCAGTAGTCGGTCCGCACGAAGTCACCAATCCCTTCATGGTGACCGAGGTTTATATAAAGGAAAACGGCAAGTGGAAGCTTGCTCAGCTCACGTTCTCGCATCTGCTTAGGCCGGTCAAAGTGAACAGCAATAAGAATTAGTCAACGATCGGGATGTTCAAGTGAAGCAGTTTCATAACTGCAGGAGGGAGGGTGAACATCATGGAGAAGAGAAGATTAGGAAACAGCGGTCTTGAAGTCTCGGCTCTGGGACTTGGCTGCATGAGCATGACCTCGGCTTACGGTCCTGCCGCCGACAAGGGCGAAATGATCAAACTAATTTGCTCTGCTTACGACAAGGGAGTGACCTTCTTCGACACGGCCGAGGCCTACGGACCTTTCGCAAATGAGGAACTGATAGGCGAGGCACTACAGCCGATCCGCGAACAGATTGTGATTGCAACGAAGTTCGGCTTCGACATCGATCCGGATACCGGGAAGCGCGGTCCTGGCACGAATAGCCGTCCCGAGCACATCAAGGCCGCGGCCGAGGCCTGCCTGAAGCGCCTCCGCACCGACCACATCGATCTCTTCTACCAGCATCGGGTCGATCCAGATGTGCCGATCGAGGAAGTTGCCGGCGCTGTGAAGGAACTGATCGCCGAGGGTAAAGTGAAGCACTTTGGCTTGTCGGAAACAGGTGTAGACACTATCCGCAAAGCTCACGCCGTGCAGCCAGTCACCGCCCTGCAAAGCGAATACTCCCTCTTCTGGCGCGGTCCGGAAGACGACGTCTTGCCCGTGCTCGAAGAGCTTGGAATCGGCTTCGTTCCTTTCAGCCCTCTCGGTGCTGGCTTCCTGACGGGGCAGATCGACGAAAACACCAAGTTCGATCCGAGCGACTTCCGCAATCATGTGCCACGCTTCTCGCCGGAGGCTCGCAAGGCAAACATGGCGCTCGTGCACGCCGTGCAGGCGGAAGCCAATCGTAAGGGCGCTACGCCTGCGCAGATTGCGTTGGCCTGGTTATTGGCACAGAAGCCGTGGATCGTTCCCATCCCCGGCACTACGAAGATATCCCGCATGGAAGAGAACTTTGGAGCCGTCGATGTTCAGTTGACAGAGAGTGACCTCAAGCAGATTGAAAACTCCACCTCCAAGCTTTCACTTGAAGGTGCCCGCCTGCCAGAGGCCATGTTGAAGATGACTGGACGCTAGGTACTCTTTCGCTCTTCTACACGCAACCATCCGTGGCGCAGGACTGACGACAAGAAAGGCTTACAAACGTGAAGCCTAACTCAAGCATATCCCCGGCGAATGTCGAAGTGATCGGCCCTGAGAAGTCGTCTAGTGTTTGCTGATGTGCTCCAGTTCACTGGTTCAAGTGGACGATAAACCGGCTACCCGGACAATGTCCGCGAAGTTCCTGCTGCCGGAAGCCAAAAACCAGCCACCCTGCCCCAAGAAACCGCATCTCAACTCCTAGCAGCGGAAGGAGACCCCATGCAGGTTCTGATCAACAGTGACAACACAATCCAAATGCACAACAAGCTCTCCGATTCCATCGGTGCCTACATCACGAACGTCCTGCAACGGTTCGAACCTTACCTGGTCCGCGTCGAAGTCCACCTGACCGGCGAAAACACCAGAAAAAACGCAAAACGTGACCCCCTCGAGAAGCGCTGCCTCCTCGAGGCTCGCCCAAAACACCACCAGCCTCTCGTCGCCTCCAAAGAGTCCTACGAGATCGATGCCGCCTTCTCGGGCGCCGCCGCGAAGATGCAGCGCCTGCTCGAAAACACCTATGGCCGCCTGTCAGACAAACGCCGCCGAGCCAACAAAATGGAAACAAAAATCAATCGCCTCCAGTCGCTCTACGCTACAGAGTGATCAGGCGGAACATCCTCCCACTTGACAATTACAAGGCGTCCAACCAATACGATTTTGGATAGAAGCCCCGATGACCTCGGGGCTTTGTCCTTTGTCTTGAATACTTTGCAGTAAACACATCAACAAAATCAGGACTTTACATCTACTTTACATCTCAAGTCCAGACTCAAGTTACATGTTATGAATACTTTGCACAAAATCTACCAGGGTGGGGTACCAGCTAATGGAACCTCACGCCCGCCAAAACCGTCCGCGGCGACCCCAGCGTAAGAATCGGCGTACGCCCGGCCTCAACTGGCTGGTTCGTCAGGTTCTGCACCATCCCGTAGACCCTCCACCGCTCCCCGAACTGATGCTCCGCATAAAGATCAACCTGCCCATACCCCGCCAGCCGATACTGATTCGCCGTATCATCAAACTGCTGCCCGCTAGCCCGCAGATCCACGCTAAAAACACCCAACCGCTCCCGCTCAAAACGTATCTGCGCCGTCACAAGATTTCTCGGAACCTGCGGAATCCACTTTCCCACCAGCGTCGGATCAGCCTGAAACTTCGTCACGGTGGAAAACGCCAGCTGATAGCCCCCAATCAAAGACACCCACCGAGCGGGTTGGATCTGCCACTCCGCCGTCATTCCCTTGCTTGTCAGCTGCCCCAGGTTCTCGCGCATCAGTAAAGTAGAGGTGGGTGTCGAACTCAACGTGACCGCAGCCACCGGCCGGTTCACCTCAGTCCAGAAATAGCTCCCCCGCACTGAACCCCACTGCCCAGTGGTAACTAAAGCCCCAAACTCAAACCCCGTAGCCCGCTCTGCCTGCAGACTCGGATTCGCCAGTGTGATCTGCTGTCCCACCTGCCCCTGGCGATAAAGTTCATTCATCGTCGGCCCGCGAAAAGCGCGAAAGCCCGATCCAGTCAACGACAGATTCCACGCAATCTTCTTCACCACCCCAAGCCGCGGATTAAAGACATTCTCACTGATACTCGGCAAAGGCTGCGGCGTCCCTCCACTCTGTCGAGCATCAAAGCTCCCGAAGTGATCGAACCGCGAAGAGAACGCAATCGACCATGACGGAGGCTGCCACAACACCTCGCCATACACACCCTCGCCCCTCTGCCGCGCACTCAGACTCACCTGCGACAGTTCCTCGATATCGGTCCCGCGCGTATCCAGCGCATCTCCGCCCGCCACAAACGTCCACAACCTGTAACTCCGCGCCCACTGCACCGCCCCACCCACCTGCTGCGAAGGATCCACATGAAACGCCGTCAACTTCTCCGAGGTTCGCGTCGCGTTGATCGAGGAAAAACTCTGCCGGAAACTCTGGTCCGTCCCATACATCCGAACCAGAAACCGGTCCGCGTGCCCATCCGTCCAATCCCCCCCGCCAACATACCGCCAAATGCGCGTCCCATTGGTCTGCAGCGGCGTTCCGTTGCTTCGAGCCTCATTCAGCACATTACCCCGCACAAACACATCACCCTCCCCACCAATCTGCCGCCGCACCTCCACACGCCCACTCTGCGAATGCACATCCGACGGCACATCCACCGGCCCTCGAAACTCCGGAGCCGTCAAAATATACCCGCCGGTCCGGAACAAGCTCACCGCCCCTAACCCACTCCATCTGCGCAACCCACCCACCAGCAACCCATCTCCCACCGAAGTATCCTCCGTCCCCCCAGCCAGATTCAGCCCGTAGTTAAATTTCGGCTCTGCGATGACCGGGACCACATCGATGACACCGCCAATCGCGCTCGAACCATAAAGATCCGACGCCCCACCACGCATCAGTTCCACATCACGAATAGCCAGCGCGGGAATCTCGCTCCAGTGAATCCATCCACCATAGGCATCGTTCAGCGGCACCTGATCGCTCAAGACCAGCGTCCTGCTCGCCGCGGTCGAACCAAGCCCGCGCAGTGTCGTCCCCTCGGTCGTCGGATTCGCCACCCACGAACTCGTCCGCCGGAACAGCTGAAACCCCGCCACCTGCCGCAGCCGGTCATCCAACGTAAACCCTGGAGCCTCACTCAACTGCTCTCCCGTCATCGTCCGCACGCTGCTGGCGCTGGCGTCGAGCGCCAGCGGTGACCGCGCCGCAGTCACGTCCACCTCCTCCACCGCTCCCGCCACCCGCATCACCACCACGACCCTGCTCTCGTCTGAAACGGTCCGCGCCGCAGGGGCGAATCCCTCCCGCGAAACCTCCACCACCCCCTGCGTTTGAACGTTCACCACCGCACAACCACCCGCATCGCTGACCACCATCTGCGACGCCGCACCGTGAACTTCCACCCGCGCGCCCGCAATCGCAGCGCCACGCTCATCCTCGACACAAACCTGCACCTGGCGTGTGGCCGCGGGGGCAGGCAATGCAATTAGCAGTCCCCACGCCACGATCTGAGCCACCAATTGCACACATGCTCCCATTCCCTACAATCCTATCGTCTGACAAACAGGCAAGATTGAACCTCCAACGTGCTACTCTTCGCGAAGACCGAACACGCTATGGCCCTCTCCCGCCGCACCTTCTGCACCGAAGCCGCAACGCTGCTGCTCGCGCCGCGTCTTCTCTCGCAACCAACTCCAACGTCCCGTCCCGACGTTGCCGCGATCGACCACGACCGCATTCTGGATGCTGCCAAACGATATCTAACTCAATCGCCAACTCCGCTCACAACGGCTCCTTGTCCGCGCAGCCCTGGCACTCCCCACGACTACTACTCCGAAGCAGAAGACTACTGGCCGGATCCTTCGAACCCCAATGGCCCCTACGTACAACGCAGCGGCTCACCTAATCCGGAGGCTTTTACTGCGCATCGCGATGCCTTGCTTGATCTCTGCATCTGGGTTCCGGTTTTGACGGCTGCGTTTGTTCTGACGAAGGACGCGCAGTATGCGCAGCGGGCCGTGGTGCATTTGAGGGCTTGGTTTCTGGATTCCGCGACCCTGATGACCCCGAGTGTTTTGTATGGGGGGACGATTTTACCTGCTAAAACAGGGCGCCCCGAGGGGCTTGTTGAGGCGGTGCATTTGGCAGAAGTGGTTGTTTGTCTGCCGTTTCTTGAGAATTATGATGGGTTTGCGGATGCCGATCGGGCGGCGGTGCGGAAGTGGTTTGCGGATTATTTTCAGTGGCTGAATACTTCCCGGCTGGCAGGTTTGGCGCGGGATAGCAAGAGCCATCATGGGGCTTCGTGGCTGCTGCAGGCATCGGCGATTGCTCACTTGTATCCTGAAGATGATACGAGACTTACGACGCTGCGGCACCAGTTCAAGTCGAGCACGATACGGGCGCAGATCAATGCGGATGGTGTGTTTCCGCATGAGTTGACTACGCCTAATCCTTACCGGAATACGCTGTTTACGCTGGATATGCTGGCGGCAGTATGTCTTTTGCTTTCAACGCGTTTCGAGAGTGTTTGGGATTATGAGTTGCAGGATGGGCCGGGGATGCGGACGGTGATCGCTAAACTTTTTGTTTCGATCGCGGATCGTGGGAAGTGGCCCTATGTTGCAGATACGGCATATTTTACTGATCTGCCGTTGCGACGTCCTGCTTTGTTGTTTTCCGCGCGGGCTTATACCCGGCCGGAGTATGCGGAGCTTTGGAAGACTTTGAAGCCGGATACTACGATTCCTGATTTGCAGAGGACTTTTCCGATTCGGCAGCCGCTTCTTTGGGTGACCCGGCCTCGGCCTTAGTGTGAAAATCGCGATATTTTTTCTGGCGTGGCATGGCTGGTGAATGGGCCGTTTTTGGAGGGTGTTTTGCGTTTTCCACAGGTTTTCTGGATGGTTTTTTGTGGTGAAGTTGTGGTGATTTGCTGGTGAAACGTGGAGATTTGACGGGCAGATTTTCACGTTCGAAAATCTGCCACTGTTCTGAGATTTATTTTTAGGTCTCTACTTCTTCTTTTTGGACTCGCGGTGTTCGTTCACGATGGCTAGGTACTTACGCGCGCTGTCGGTGACGACTTCGGGTTTTCCTTCAGCCATCGCTTTGTGATTGACGAGGTCTGAGCCTACGCCGAGCGCGAAGGCTTCAGCTTCGAGGAACTCCTTCGCGGTGCCGAGGGAGACGCCTCCGGTTGGGATCATGTGAATTTGCGGGAAGGGGCCTTTGAGTGCGGTGAGGTACTTGGCTCCGCCCATGGCGCTTGCGGGGAAGACTTTGACGACGTCTGCTCCGGCCTGCCATGCGGTGACGATCTCGGTCGGGGTAAGAGCTCCCGGCAGAACGGCGATGGAGTAGCGGTGGCACATCTCGATGGTCTTGAGGTTGAGCGCGGGGCTGACGACGAATTGTGCGCCTTCAAGGATGCACATGCGGGCGGTCTCGGGGTCGAGGACAGTGCCGGCGCCGATGAGGATGTCGGGCCGCTGCTCGGCTAGCTTACGCATGACTTCGATCGCGCCGGGGACGGTCATGGTGATCTCGAGGACGGTGACTCCACCGTCGGCTATGGCTCCGGCTATGGCGAGGGCTTTGTCTACGGAGTCGGCGCGGAGGACGGGGACTAGGCCGATGGTTTGGAGGGATTGGAGGACTTCGGATTTGTTCATATTCGTAGATACTCCTAAGCGATGGGCTGAGAGATCAGCCTTTTGGGTGGTCAAACGGATTCACGAGGGGAACAGCAAAGCGTACGAAGTCTCGGGTGTTGCGTGTGGCTACGGTGAGGCCGTGGACCCTTGCAATTGCAGCAATCATTGCATCGGCCATCAACGCCATGGACTGCTTGTTCAACAGGCGGGCGGCCTCTCGGGCGGCGGCGGCGTCGAGAGGGAGAACATCGCTTCCTCCGGCGATCCTGCCTATCCAAAGGTCGAATTCCGCTGCCCGATGGGGATCTTGCAAGCGTAGCTTCTCTGTGCCCATTTGCAGCTCAAACAGAGCGATTGCGGGCGTAGCAAATGAGGCGTCTTGATGCGAGGTGAACCAGGCCAACACGCCTCCGTGCGGCTTCGGTTTGCGAATCTCGGAGAGGATGCTGGTGTCGAGCAGGAATTTCAAAACTTCACCGGATTCCTCATCCTCCAACTCTTGCGCGGGGGAACAGGCAGGTCTCCCGGTGGTCCGGACCGAAGTATTTCGAGGAACGTCTGCCTTTTCGGTTGCTGAGTGCTTTCCCATTCGTCGAATGGCAGGACGACGGCGCTCTTGACGCCTCGCTGCGTGATGATCTGAGGGCCATCCTTCTTTGCAGTCTCGATGACCTCGCTCAGCTTCGCCTTCGCTTCCTGCAGTTGCCACGTTCCCATCGCCGTCTCCTGACTAGTTACATGACTAGTCTATCAGGCCTACCTTTGGACGCGGGCACCGCCGCCTTTCATGATGCGTTGGACTTCGTCGAAGGTGGCCATGGTGGTGTCGCCGGGGGTGGTCATGGCGAGGGCTCCGTGGGCGCAGCCGCAGTTTACGGCCCAGTCGGGGCCTTTGTCGGTGAGGAAGCCGTAGATTAGGCCGGAGGCGAAGGAGTCGCCGCCGCCTACCCGGTCGAAGATTTCGAGGTCGGGCATGGGGCGGGCTTCGTGGAATTTGCCCTCGTAGTAGCAGATGGCTCCCCAGTCGTTGACTGTGGCGGTCTTGGCGTGGCGGAGGGTGGTGGCTACTACTTTGAAGTTCGGGAAGGTGGCTACGGCCTTTTCGATCATCTTGCGGAAGTTGGCGGAGTCGAGTTCGCCGAGGTGATCTTCGGTGCCTTCGACCTCGAAGCCGAGGGCGGCGGTGAAGTCTTCTTCGTTGCCGATCATGACGTCGACGTAGGAGGCCAGTTCGCGGTTGACTTCGGTGGCGCGGGCTTTGCCGCCGATGGATTTCCAGAGCGAGTCGCGGTAGTTGAGGTCGTAGCTGATGATGGTGCCGTGCTTGCGTGCGGCGATCATGGCTTCTTTGGCTACTTCAGGCGTGGTCTCGGAGAGCGCGCAGAAGATGCCTCCGGTGTGGAACCAGCGCGAGCCTTCTTTGCCGAAGATCTCTTCCCAGTCGATCTGGCCGGGCTTGAGCTGGCTGACGGCGGTGTGGCCGCGGTCGGAGCAGCCGAGGGCGGCGCGAACGCCGAAGCCGCGCTCGGTGAAGTTGAGGCCGTTGCGCGTGGTGCGGCCTACGCCGTCGTACTTGGTCCAGACGAGGTGCGACTGGTCGACGCCGCCCTGGAGCATGAGGTCTTCGAGGAGACGGCCTATGGGGTTGTCGGCGAGGGCGGTGACGATGGCGGTCTTGAGGCCGAAGCAGCGGCGGAGGCCTCGGGCTACGTTGTACTCGCCGCCTCCCTCCCAGACGTCGAAACGGCGGGCGGTGGCTACGCGGACGTCGCCTGGGTCGAGGCGGAGCATGACTTCGCCGAGGCTTACTTCGTCCCATTTGCATTTGTCTTTGGGGCGGAGGGTTATTTCGTTTGGTTTGCTCACCCTTTGTCTTCTCCTGTCGTATCGTTTGAGGCGGACATTCCCTCGGCGGCTAAAGCCGCAGTGGATCATATTACTCGCTGCGGCGCGGCTAAAGCCGCGCCCTTTCAAGGCAACTTCGTGGCGCCAAGGCAAATTCATACCGGCTTGCAACAACACTTCGCAGCCAGCAGGCTTCAAGAAAGCGAAGCTATCTGAGGTCGGCGATGGTTACTGGGTCCATGTCGTCGTAGGCCTGGTTTTCGCCGCCCATGCCCCAGCAGAAGCCGTAGTTCTTGGTGCCTACGCCGGCGTGAATCGACCAGCCGGGGGAGACTACTACTTCTTTATCGGCGATGACGAGGTGGCTGGTCGCGTCGGGTGGTCCCATAAGGTGCAGGACGCGGTGGGCTGGGTCGACATCGAAGTAGAAGTAGACCTCGCTGCGGCGCATGTGGGTGTGGGGCGGCATGGTGTTCCAGTTGCTGCCGGTGGCGAGCAGGGTGAAGCCCATGACGAGCTGGCAGCTCTTGATGCCGTCCTTGTAGATGGCTTTGTAGATGGTGCGCTTGTTGCAGGTTTCGAGGCTGCCGAGTTCGAGGCCCTTGAGGTCTTTGAATTTGACCATCGCGGTGGGGTAGCTGGCGTGCGCGGGGTAGCTGAGGAGGTAGAAGTTCGCGGGATTTTTGCCGTCTTTGCTGGAGAAGATAACGTCGCGGCTGCCGCGTCCCGCGTAGAGGACGTCGAGCTTGTCGAGGTCGAAGGATTTGCCGTCGACGACGACGGTGCCCGGGCCGCCGACGTTGAAGACGCCGAGTTCGCGGCGCTCTAGGAAGTATTCGGCGCGGAGTTCGGGTTCGGTTTCGAGCTGAAGCTCTTCGCTCACTGGAACGGCGGAGCCGATGACAGTGCGGTCGAGGTCGACGTAGGCGAACTCGATCTCGCCTGGTTGGAAGAGGCCTTCGAGGAGGAAGGTTTCGCGCAGTTCTTCGGTGTTCATCATCTCGTAGCGAACTGCGTCCGCCATTTGGTAAAGCCGCATTCTTTTCTCCTTAAGACTTGCGTTTCCAGTATAGCGATTTGAGATGTAGTGATGGCCGCGAGGCCGAGCGGAAAGACATACTGGTAAGATTTTGTGAATTCTTAAGAGACGAGGAATCGCATGCGAAAGTCTTACTGCGCTGTACGGCTGTGCTTTGCTGCTTTGTGTCTCGGCGCTGTTTCGAGTTTTGCGCAAACCTCGTCTCCGCCTCGGCATGTGCACTTCACGGTCGAGGCTCCGGCGGGAATTAGTACCCCTATCAGCGGACGTTTGTTGATTTTCTTGAAGGCGGGGGCGGGAGATAAGACGGTCGATTCGAATCCGCTGGCTCCGACGGCTGTATGGGTTGGGGCGAGAGAAGTGCAGTCGCTGGCGGCGGCTGCTTCGGTGGATGTCGATCCTGATGCGGAAGGGATTGCTTCTCCTTCGCCGTTTGGGTCGATCCCTTCGGGCGACTATGAGGTTCAGGCTGTGCTGGATGTTGACCATAGTTATAACTACAAGGGTCGGGAGCCGAAGGATTGGGTGAGCCCGGTGGTGGCGTTGCAGCATTGGACTCCGGGAGAGGGTGGTGATCCTGTGTTGCGGTTGACCGGGCATCCGGAAGAAGACCCTGCCAGGACAAAGATGATGGCGACGGCTAAGGCGCAGACGGGGCCGGGTGTGGCTGAGTTGCAGGAGTTCCAGAGCAAGCTGCTGACGAAGTTTTGGGGGCGTCCCGTAGCGATCAGGGCGTGGGTGATTTTGCCGCCGGGATATACGGAGCAGACGAAGGAGCGGTATCCGACGGTTTACTTTACGCATGGGTTTGGCGGGTCTATCGACGGTGTGCTGCTGAACGGGCTGACGCTGCGCGACAGGATGAAGGAGGGGAAGATGCCTCCGATGATCTGGGTGATGCTGGATGAGAGCTGCGCGGAGGGTACACATGAGTTTGCCGACTCGGTGAATAACGGTCCGTGGGGCGCGGCGCTGACTACGGAATTCATTCCGCATCTTGAGAGCAAGTACAGGATGGATGCGCGAGCGACGGGGCGATTTTTGAATGGGCACTCGAGCGGCGGTTGGGCTACGCTGCAGTTGCAGATTAACTACCCGAAGATCTTTGGCGGGACGTGGTCGACTTCGCCGGACTCGAGCGATTTTTATGACTTCACTGGGCCGGATCTTTATGCGGCGAATGCGAATGTTTATCGGAAGCCGGATGGCTCGCCGTGGCCACAGATTCGGATGAATGGCAAAGTGGTCGCGACGGTTGAGGAGTTTGCGAAGTTTGAGCAGGCGCTTGGACCTTATGGGGGACAGTATGCCTCGTTCGAGTGGGTTTTTTCGCCGAGATCGGATAGTGGAGCTCCAAAGCAGATGTTCAATCGCGTGACGGGAGCGGTTGATCCGACGGTGGTTGCTTACTGGCAGGAGCATTACGATCTTGCGCATATCGTCGATGCGAACTGGGCGACGCTGACGCCGGATTTGAAGGGCCGGATTCACTTGATTGTGGGGACGGCGGATACGTTTTATCTGGATGGAGCTGCGCATAAGTTTGAGGCCGTGTTGAACCGGCTTGGCGCGGAACCGCACTTTACTTATTTGCCCGGACGCTCGCATTTTGATCTTTATGCTGTGGGTAATGATCAGCGAGGTTTGTTCGATCAGATCGGCGCGGAGATGTATGCAGTCGCGAGGCCTGGTGTGAAGTGGCAGGCGCACGCGGTTGCAGGGCAAACTAGGTGAGTTGGCGGAAGGTGTGCGGGTCAGGTTAGACTTTTCGCATGGTCAAAGATCAATCTCGCCGCGAATTTTTGCGCACGGCTCCGCTTGCCGCTGCGGTGACTCTTCCCCTTACTGAGATGCTTCATGCGTCTGCGATTGCAGGCGGTGGGCAGAGCTCGACTGGCTCGGCCAGCTCTACTACGGAGCCGTTCGAAGTAATTCGAGGCGAAAAGCTGGCTGAGTTTATCAAGACGCTCCAGGTTAAACCAGGGAATGAAAATCTTTATGTGTCGCAGAAGCTGCCGTTTTCTGTGGTGCTGACGACGGAAGAAAAGAAGAGTGGGAAGGAGTTTGAGTACCACGACGGGCGCGACCATATCTTTCATATTCTCGATGGGACAACGAAGTATGAGTTGGGCGGGACACCAAAGGGTGAGCACAGCACGAAGCCGGGCGAGTGGCTGGCTCCTGAGTCGGTGGGTGCGACGACGCTGACGCTGAATAAGGGCGATATGCTGGTGATTCCGCGTGGGACTCCGCATAAACGTACAACTGATGCGAGCGTGACGCTGATTCTGATTTCAATTGAGGGGCAGGCGAAGGCTTAGCGTCGGCGGCGATTTGATTGCTGCGGGCGCGGCGGGTACATTGGCCTAATCATGTCTAAAAATATTCTGGATACATTTCGTCTCGACGGTAAGGTTGCTTTGGTTACGGGTTCGGCCAGCGGATTGGGGGCCGCGATTGCGGTTGGGCTGGCGCAGGCGGGGGCTGCGGTAGCTTGCCATGGGAATCGGCGAGCGGCTACGGAGACGGCTGCTGCGATTGGCGATAGCGCTGCGGCTTTTCGTGCGGACTTGTCTTCGACGACCGGGGCGGAGGATCTGTTTTCGCAGGTCAAGGCGAAATTTGGACGCGTGGATATTCTGGTGAACAATGCCGGGACGATTCTGCGTGCGGCTGCTGAGGAGGTCACGCTGGCAGATTGGCAGCAGGTGTTGCAGGTGAATCTGACGAGCGTGTTCCAGCTATCGCAGCTTGCGGCGCGGGATATGATTCCGCGCGGCGGGATCGGTGTGAACTGCGGGAAGATTGTGAATATCGCTTCACTGCTGAGTTTTCAGGGCGGGATTCGCGTCCCGGCTTATGCAGCGAGCAAGGGTGGGGTGGCTCAGCTGACGAAGGCACTGGCGAATGAGTGGGCGCCGAAGGGAATCCAGGTAAACGCGATCGCTCCGGGGTATTTTGCGACGACGAACACCGAGGCTCTGCAGGCAGATGAGACGCGGAACCGGCAGATTCTGGAGCGAATTCCTGCCGCCCGGTGGGGTCAGCCGGAGGATCTGGCGGGGGCGGCGCTGTTTTTGAGCTCGCCGGCAAGCAATTACGTTACGGGAACGGTGCTGACGGTGGATGGCGGATGGATGGGACGGTAGTTCTGTTTGTGGGTGCTGTGCATCCAACGGAAGACAGGAGAAACCATATGCCACAGAGTGTTCACGACCGCGCTGCTGAGTTCCATAACAAGGCTGCCCATGCTCATCAGGCTGCAGCGACGGCTCATGGGAAGGGCGATCATCTGACGGCGCATGAGTTGTCGCAGCAGGCGCATGAGTATTCGAGGAAGGCGTTTGAGCACTCGCAGGAAGCGATGCGGGAGGCAGCGCAGAAGAAGTAGCCCGTCTGCGCGATACTGATTGCATGCTGAGAGTTCCCTACGAAGAACTTTATGGTGCGCTGCTCCGCGCGATGGAAGCACTTGGCCTGAAGGACGAGCGGGCACAGCTTTGCGCGCGGTTATTTGCGGAGACGACCCGGGATGGGGTTTATACGCATGGGCTGAATCGATTTCCGCGGTTTGTGGAGACGGTGAAGAATGGGAGCGTGCTGGTTGACGCCGAACCCGTGAAGACCGCGGGTGTAGGCGCGATCGAGCGGTGGGATGGGTGCTCGGGTGTCGGGAATTTAAATGCATGGGCTTCGATGGAACGCACTATCGAGTTGGCGAGACTGCATGGCATGGGCGGAGTAGCGCTGGCGAATACAAACCACTGGATGAGGGGTGGAAGCTACGGCTGGCAGGCGGCTGAGCAGGGGATGTTTGCGATCTGCTGGACGAATACGCTGGCGAATCTGCCGGCATGGGGGGCGACGTCGCCTTCACTGGGAAACAATCCGCTGGTGTTTGCGGTCCCGCGCGTGAACGGTCACGTGGTTCTGGATATGGCGATGTCGCAGTTTTCTTATGGGTCGCTGGAGGGTTACAGCAAACGCGGACAGCCGTTGCCGGTGGATGGTGGATTTGATGCGGCGGGGAATCTGACGAAGGACGCAGCGGCGATTGAGGCTTCGCAGCGTGCGTTGCCGATTGGGTACTGGAAGGGATCAGGGCTTTCGCTCGTGCTGGATATGATGGCGGCGATGCTCGCGGGCGGAAAGGCAACGTATCAGATTCCGCGGGAGCCAGTGCGGGAGACGGGGTCGTCTCAGATATTTCTGGCAATCGATCCCGGCTCGGTGGGGAATGCTTACGAGATGAACCGGATTGCGGATGGGATCATCGATTTTCTGCATCAGGCGACGCCGGTAGACCCGAAACAGCCGGTGCGGTATCCGGGAGAGCAGACGGTGCGGCTTCGTGACGAGAATATGCGGCTGGGCGTGCCGGTCGACCCGGAGATATGGAAGCGGATCAGCGCGCAGTCATGAGCATTTTTTGCAGTTCCTGCAAAACGTGTGGTTCATTCGATGGGCGATGATCATGCAACAGCTGCCCGCGAGGGTGACCGTAACTTCGGACGCGTGAGAAGGCAGTAAATCACCGAAGTATGCGCCGGAACAGATCAGCAGCAGCCCGAGGAACACCGCTGCGAGCACACGTTTCCGCCTGTGCCTTCTGTATCCAGAGCCGATCGCCAACGCACCTACGATTGTCACGAAGACGGCGAGGACCCGGTGGGTATGTTCTTCCGAGGGCAGGAAATGAGAGGATACGGCCGATAAAGACAGGACCACAGGGGTTGCAATGCAGTGAACAAAACACAGGGCCGAGGTGACGGTCCCCACTCTATCCAGATGTTCGGCATACGACTCTCGAATTTGGGCCATACCTTGGACTTCTCGTTGCGTCGAGCAACGGGTGAGGGACTTGCAACAGTACCTGACATTGACGGCGTGAAGAAGCGCGCCGCGACATAAGATCTTTATGCCTGGCGCGCTTCCTCCGTTCGGTGGCTAGAAGTGGAAACCGACCTCTGCCGTCATGGCACGCGGTGTAACGTAGTGCGTGCCGCTGAAGGTAGAGAGGAAGTTGTAGAGCGCATATTTATTTGTGATGTTGACGGCAGTCAGGCGGAGGCTCCATTTGTACCGGTCGCCCTTGAAAAGGTTGTCCTGGCCGACAGAGGCGTCGAACAGGCTCCGCTCCTGCAATGCGCGGAGGATTATGGTCGTCGTTTTCGGTGTCCGGGTGCAGGGATGGAAACGAGCTTCGACGTGAGTTGGGAGGCGAGGCACTGATTGCCGGGGATTCCGACGTACGGAGTCGCCTTGATGCCATTGCAGCGTCAGGCCGGCCTGAAACTGCTCGTCGGGGGTCAAGCCCACTTAGGTTGATTCGCTGGCTGGCCGTTGATGGATCGATGGGCCGCCATTGAAAGGGTTGCAGAGGCTGTTTGGATCCGTGACGTGCTGTAACACGGCACCGAGCCGGCAGTGAGGCCGCTGTCGAACCGCCAGTTGAATCCGACCCACGGGGAACGGCTACCCGGGATCTGATACTGAAGGTGGGTCGTCTGGTTGTAACGCTCGTCGTGGTCGATGCGGAAAGGGTACCCGCTCTGCCCAACAGTAGCGCCTGCGCCTGCGACCTGCGGAGGAAAGAACCTCGCTGCGACCGACGACATGACGACGAACGCCGACAGGTTATGAAAGTTGGGAACATCAGCGCGTAGAGCGAAGCCGGGAATCTTTGAGTTGTGCCAGTCGATGGGGAACGTGATCGGTGTATTGCCGAGCACGCTGAAGTCGAAGGCGTTGTGGGTGTACTTCCAGATGTAGTCGCCGCTGATGACGAGGTTCTTACCAAAGGCCTGCTGGAGGCCGGCATGAAACTCGTTGCGGAAGCCGGGTTCCAAAGTGCCCGAGACGCCGGGCGTGCAGAGCAGAAGCGGAGAGAGCACCTGGTTGAGGCATCCCACGCTGGAGAGCACGAGGTTCTCGTTGAAGGGTGACTCCAGGGTTCGCGCATAGGACATGCGCAGAACGGTGTTGGTCTGGTGGAGCGTATAGGCGATGCCAACCCGCGGCTCGGCTTGACGTGCGATGGCCAAACCATTGTAGAGATCCCCGCGGATACCGAGGTTGAAGAGCCAGTTGCCGGTTTTGATCTGGTCCTGCGCGTAAAGGGCCAGTTCCTTTACATCGGTATGACCGATGAAGTTGTAGTAGCCGCCGCCACGCGTCAAGTCATATGGCAGAAGGACAGGATTGAAGGTACCCCCAACGGAGGGATCGTTTGAAACCAAGCCTGCAGCCGCGCACTGCGATGGATCGGTAAAGCCGGGTTGCGGATTGTTGTCGGCGTCGACGCAGGGAGAGTTGAAGGTTGAACTCACAACGCTCAGTGTGTCGTTTTCGTTAAGGAACGTTTGTGAGTAGGTGGCGCCTACTTTTATGTTGTTGATGCCGTGCACGTAAGAGAAGTCAGTGCGCGCCCCGGCGTTGGTGAGGATTGCGATCCTGCCCGATGGTCTGGTTCTGCAGATTCGGCGGCCCAAGGTCGGCGAGAGGATTGTTGCTCGGATAGTAGTTGTACTGGTCTTTGCGGACGTAGAGGCCGAAGTTGAAGACCGAATCCGTTCCGATGATGCGGGTGTAGGTCGGAGCAATGTTGAAGGTGCCGATCTTCGAGCGCTGATCGGTGTTGCCTACGTTGCCGAAGACGGGATTGGCGCCGGAGCCTCCGCTGACGACGTTCTGGACGTTCAGATTGTCGTAAGCGTTCGGCGTCTGGAACCAGGAACGGCTGTAGTTGAGGTTGAGATGAACGGAGTCTGTGCTGGTAACTTGACGGTCGATGCGATCGAAGATGTTAATCTCGTTGCCCTTGTCGTGGAAGACGACGAACTCGGGCGGATCCAGGAAGCGCCCGGTGTTCAGGCCGTCGACCTCGATGAAGTTACCCCACTTCGGCCCGCCGTAGCTCAGGTCTACCGAACCAGTCGCAGAGCCAAAGCTACCGTAGGAGGTGGAAACGCTGCCGGTGGGTTTGGTGACGCCCTGGCCGGAGCGTGTCGTCACCTGGATGACGAGACTGGTCTTGCCGCCGAACTCTGCCGGAGGCGCTCCCGAGATCACTTCGAGCGACTGCACGGCGTTGGAGGGAAGTTGATTGGAGAAGACCTTGCTCTGCTGGTCGGTGATGGGCTGGCCGTCGATGGAGAAGGAGTTGGAGGCGTGATCGCCGAGGCCATGGAAGAGACCGTTTGAGTCGGCCGCGACACCGGGGGAAGAGAGGGTGACAAGCGAACTGAGCGATGACGACTGGCTCTCGAGGGGCAGTTTGTCGAAAGCGCCGCGATCGATGTCGGTGTGGAAGGTCGAGTCGGACTCCAACAGATCGGTAGCGGTGACGGTGACGACGGTGGACGACTCGCCGACGGTCAGGGTCGCCTTGACCGTCACGGGCACTGAGGAGCGAACGTCGACATCCTCCGAATGGGAAGCGAAGTCCGTGGCGGAAACGCTAAGGTGATAAGGATTGAGCGGGATGTTGGTGAATTGAAAGTAGCCCGCTCCGTCTGAGGTAGTCGACCTGCTGTAGCCGCTGACCGGGTTTTCAATCTTGATGGTCGCTCCGGCCACAACCGCGCCAGTTGGATCGGTGACTGTGCCGGAGATAGTGCCGCCGTGTCCGGCCGGCTGAGCGAACAGAGCTGATACGCTCGCAAAGATAAAGACTGATAGTAAAACGAAGACGAGTCGTCGATTTGACGTGTCCATACACAACCCCCATGAGAAAGAACCCTGATTTTTTAAGACGCTGGCCTGTACCTAAACGGAGACCGCGTCAACAGGGGGTGGTCGGGTGAAGAGAGCAAATGTCGAGAGAACTCGGGTTCGCGTGGGCGGAACGAATGCCTCGACGAACGATACGACGGGAGTGACATTCAGCGTGACGGACGGGACTGCTATCTGCACGGCAGCGTGCGCTGTGAGACAGAGAGCGCAATCGGTGTGCGAGATATCCCCGTTCGGGTGAACGTGGACAGCCTGAATCGTGCCACACGGCCAGGACCAGAGCAATGCAAACCAGGGAGAGCAACAGTCTCCATGGGCTATGCATTCTCGATTTTGAGGCAGGCAGATTCACGCTAAATCTAATATATCGCAGGACTGAGCCTTTGACGTTCGCGGTGGCAGTTTAGTTGCGTTAGGTATGTCAAACCATTTCGGATTCGACCGCCGGGTAATGGGCCGGTTGGAAGATCACGCTCTCAACAACATCCGCAGGCATGGCCTTGCCAGGCTGATCTACCCTCTTTGATGAGAATAGGAATGGCCGCCAAGGCAGCGATTGAGTCGAACCAAGCGATATGGAACGCCGCATTGATCGCGAGGCCAGTCAATGTGATAAGCGCAATGTAGGCACAAGTTGCTGATTGCATAGCATCGGCAGCCAAGGCCGCATTCTGGCTGCGGCGAGCCTCACGGCGCTTCAGAAAAGCCAGAACGGGCATCGCGACCAACGCAACGGTCGTGATGCCTATGCCTGCAAAACTCGTTTCTGGCCGCACTCGGAAAACGAATGACGCAACCGCGATTGCTGCAACCGCGAAGGCGAGCACGAACAGCAAAACTCCCGCTGTACGGCTTGCCCTCCGTTCCGAGATCAACATGGTCGGAATCCACTGCAGGAGCACAACAGTAGCGGAGAGGAGTTCTACCAGGCTGTCGGAACCGAAGGCCAACATCGCTGGACTGCGAGCAGTTACAGCCGCATAAACAGAGACCCCGAGTTCTACCAGCATCCATGCCAGCGTGACAGCCTGTAACCAAAGCACGGTCGCGCTAGGCCTCACAGCAGGAGCAACGCAAGACTTAGACGGCTGAACGATCTGTACAAGTTCTGTCATCTTGTTCGCCCCCGTGATCTTGTCTCTAGAGAGGAGGTGCCAATTACACCAGTTGCAGGCGAATCTTCTTCGCGCCACGGTCGAGCATGGTGATGCGGAAGCTCCGAACCTGGCCGGCGCGGACCGGCTCCGTCTTGGCTTCCGCGGACGAGGGGCCGTTCTTCCATCGCGCCGCCAGCATGGAGCTGAGCGACGACAGATCGACTGCGTTAGCCTGCTGCGATTCCTTCGGGGCAGACTCCAGAACAAGCCGCGCGGTCGCGTGAATTCCATCGCCAAGCTCGACAGTTCCCTGCTCGCCGGAGACTTCGATGAGTCGGCCGCTGACGATTGTGCCGATTTTTTGCTCAGCGATGTACTCCTCGAGTCCCGTGGGGATGAGCTGCTTCATACTCAGCTTGATCTGACGCTTGTCCTTGTCGACCTCGAGGACTTTGGCCTTAACGACCTGGCCGTTGCGAAGGACATCCTGGGGGCGTTCGATGCGTTTTTCGGCGCTGATCTCGCTGACGTGAATCATGCCTTCGACACCTTCGGTGAGCTGCACGAAGGCGCCGAATTTGGTGAAGCTGGTGATGGGGCCTTCGACCTCGGAGCCCGAGGGAAATTTTTGTGCTGCTTCGGCCCAGGGGTCGCCGAGTGTCTGCTTGAGTCCGAGCGACATGCGCCGCTCGGCTGGATTGATGCCTAGAATCATCACTTCGACGACATCGCCGGGCTTCACCATGTCACCGGGCTTGCGCACTTTTTTGGCCCATGACATCTCGGAGAGGTGGACCATTCCTTCGACGCCGGGATCAAGTTCGACGAAGGCGCCGAAGTCGGTGACTCGTGTGACTTTGCCGCGGACGCGCTCGCCGGCTGAGTATTTGCCGGGCACGGCGTCCCACGGATGCGGCTGCAGTTGCTTCATCCCGAGGGAGATGCGCTTGCCGGATGGCTCGATCTTCAAGACTTTGGCGTCGACTTGCTGACCTACGGTCAAGATGTCGGCCGGTTTTTCAACGCGGCTCCATGCGATGTCGCTGATGTGAAGCAGGCCATCGAGGCCGCCGATGTCGATGAAGGCCCCATAGTCGGTGAGGCTGCGGACGGTGCCGGAGACGACGTCGCCCTCTTGAATCTGCGAGTAGCGCTGCTCCTTGTTGGAACGCTGTTCTTCTTCAACGACGGCGCGGCGATCGACGACCACGTCTTCTTCGGTGGCGTCGAGCTTGATGATGCGGCAGCGAATCTCCTGGCCGACGAGCTTTTCCATCTCGGCTGCGTCGCGGGCGCCGCTGCGCGAGCCCGGCATGAAAGCGCGCACGCCTACATCTACGCTGAGGCCGCCTTTAACGACGGCCGTTACCGTGCCGGCGATGATGGCCTTGTCGGCGAAGGCCTGCTCGAGCGCGGTCCAGTCTTTGGGCTGGGCTTCTCTCAGCCGCGATAATTCGTAGTAGCCCTCCTCGTTGCGGCCTTTGACTGAAACGAGCAGTTTGGTGCCGGGTTCAACCTTTTCGCCTGCACCTTCGAAGAGCGCAAGCGGGAGAATTCCCTCGGACTTGAAGCCGATATCGACGATTACTGAGTCCACCGTCACGGCGACGACGGTGCCGGAGATCTGTTTGCCTCCCTCGCCGGCTCGACGCGAATGGGTTCGCTCAAACTGGGAGAGCAGTGCGCCGAATGATTCGGTGGATTCGGTGGATTCAGTTGCTTCGACGGCTTCTGCAGCGGGGTTGTTCTCGGGGGTGTTCGGGTTCGACATGAAAAACTGAGTGCCTCGTTCCTGCGTGATTGTGGCTAGGATATCACCGCAAGCGTGGTCATTTCCGGCGTTACCGTGTTGAGGAGTGCCAGCGATTTGCTTCTCTGCGAAGTATTTTCTGGCTTAGCCTGTTCTCATGGTTCGCGCTTCTGTCCGGCTATATCGAAGATTGATTGGGATTGCGGCTTCGCTGTTGCTGCTGAGTGGTTTTGCGTGGTGCGGAGCGCCGGTGGATCGCGATGCAATCGCCGTTACACCCGCTACTCTGAGCAATGGATCTCCATTTCTGCTGACGGTCTCTCTGAAGGAAAAGGCAGGTTCGGTGGCGGGTGAATGGCAAGGGCATCCGGTAGAGTTTTTCTCCAGCGCCGATCACCGCACGTGGTTCGCGATTGCAGGAGTAGATGTCGAGGTCGTGCCTGGGACGTATCCGCTTACGGTTCAGATCAGCGGGGAGAGTGGCCAACAAACCCTGCATAAAGATTTAAAGGTCGACGAAGCGCCGTATACGAAGGTGCCGCTGACGGTACCGGATAAATTTGTTGAGCCAGATGAAGCCGCTTTGAAGAAGATCGCTGCGGACAAGATTTTGAAGGACAAGGCCTTTGCGAGCTCGGCGACGACGCCACAATGGACTGGTAACTTCGTTCCGCCTCTCCATCTCGCTCCGCAGTCGGATTCTTTTGGCAATCAGCGACTCTTCAATGGCAAGCTTGCCAGCGTGCATCGCGGATTGGACTATCGTGCAAAGATGAGCACACCAGTGGCTGCGATTAACTCCGGGCCGCGTTGTGCTGGCGAGGCCGCTCTACTATGAAGGCGGCTGCGTCGTCATCGATCACGGACTTGGATTGATGAGCGTGTATATGCACCTGTCGAAGTTTCAGGTGAAGGTTGGGCAGAGAGTCCGCAAGGGGCAGATCATTGCGTTGAGCGGCGCGAGCGGACGGGCGACGGGGCCGCATCTGCATCTCGGCATTCGATGGCAGGGCAGCTATCTCGATCCGGTGAAGCTGTTTGAGATTAAGATGCCGCCGATTCGGCAGGGCCACTAGGGCAGCGGCTTTGGTGTCGCCTTGTCCTGCTTCGAGTTCGGTGCCGAAGAGCTTGCGCAATGGCCGCTGAATGGCTCGCAGGAGAGCACGCGCCGCGAGGATGGTCGCCGCAAGGCTCACGAGGGCGATGACGGCTGCGATGATCGGGTGATGCGTCGCGAACCAGGTCAGGCCGATGGCTGCTGCGTCTTCAGTCGTGCTGAGGGCGATGTTGGAGACGGGCTCTGGGCTTGGCGTTACGGCGGTGCGCAGTGCGGTCTTCGATCCGTGAGCGGCCAGCGCGACGACAGCGCCGATGGATGTCGCGAGAATCTGCATCTGCGGCGTCAGCTGCGAGCTTGCATGGTACGCCACCAGCGCTGCGATGGGGACGCGCACGACGGTGTGGAGCGCATTCCATACGACGTCGAACCCGGGAATCTTGTCCGCTACGAACTCCATGGCAAACATGATTCCGCAGACGACAAGCACCCACGTGTGCCCGAGCGAGTCCAGACCGGGAGGCAGCGCAACCCACTGGGTGCGGGCGAGAATGCCTAACGTCAGGACGGTGGCGTAGATGTTCAACCCCGCCGCGAAGCTGGCAGCAATCACGAGCGCCGTGATGTTCGCCGGGCTGAAGTTCATGTGGCTGGAATTTTACGCCTTCTCCATGGATTTCGAGGCGGAATGCGCGAAGAACCGTCGCTATCTGCGGACGGCCCGTTTGACCTGCGCGTACTGCAGCAGGATGAACTGATCGGTCATGCCGGCGATGTAGTCGGCTACTACGCGGGCAAGGCCTTCGTTGCGCACCTCGTCGAAGTGGCCAGCCGGGAGTTCCTCAGGGTCGTTGATCCAGTGATCGAAGAGCGCCGTCACGACCTCTTCGGCCTTGTCGTGCTCGATTTCAAGCGGGCCGCAGGTGTAGAGCGTGTCGTAGAGATATCGCTTCTCCTGCAGACGCTCCGCCTCGACCTGCGGAGAGAACTGCGCAAGGCGCGCCGGGTGGCGGCGAATGTCGTCGAGACACGAGGCGCCGATGGCCAATGTGTTGCGGCCCGTGGTCTCGATGAGATCCTCGGTGAGGATGTTCTGCATCAACTGCAGCGCCTCGTTGAACAAAAACTTTTCATCGACACCGGCGTGTTCCTGCTCGACCTTGCGATAGCAGCGGCCGAGGATGTCGACGTTTTCGCGAATATGGCCGATCTCGAGCAGCCCGGACTCCACGCCATCGTCCAGGTCCGCGGTGAGGTAGGCGATCTCGTCGGCGAGATCGATTAATTGCGCTTCGAGCGGCGGGCGCTGGTCGAGAAAATATTCGGCGAGCTCCGGATGCGCGTCGGAGCTGTAGTCGCGCGAGTGTTTGATGATGCCCTCGCGAACGCCAAGCGTGAGATTCAATCCGCGATGCGCGGCGTAGCGCTGCTCGAAGTGCTCGACGATGCGCAGGGCATGAAGATTGTGGTCGAAGCGGCGGCCGTGACGGCTCAGGCAGCGGTCGAGAGCGCGCTCTCCCGCGTGGCCAAAGGGCGGATGGCCGATATCGTGAACCAGTGCGAGCGTTTCGGCGAGATCTTCGTTGAGGCCGAGCGCGCTGGCGGTAGCGCGTGCTATCTGGGCGACCTCAATGGTATGGGTCAGGCGGCTTCGGAAGTGGTCGGAAGCGCGGCTGGTGAACACCTGCGTCTTACCAGCCAGGCGGCGGAAGGCGCGCGCCTGCACGACGCGTTCGCGATCACGCTGGAAGGGCGTGCGCGAGGGGCGGAAAGGCGCAGGATAGACACGGGTCAAAAGAGGATCGCCCGGATCTCCGGCGACCGCGCACCGATGGAGATCGATTGCCATAGTCAGTTTAAGTGTAACGGCAGCGGCAAGCGCTGAGACGCCGACCGGAGGAGCGCGAGGCTACTTCGCTGATACCTTGGCCAGCTTCACTCGGGCGTTTTCGAGTTTGTGCTGCACCTTGGCTACGTCTGCGGGATCAGCGTCGGAGGGTAGAGAACGAGCGTACTCGGTCATCGACCGCTCCCACTGTGCGACGGCCATCTTCAGGTTGCCGGTCTTTTCATAGACCTCGCCGAGATGGTCGTGAACCGTGGGGTCAGTGTTGATGCGCTCGTTGGCTTTGCGCAGATTCTCCTCAGCCAGAGCGTATTGGCCCTGCTTGTAATACACCCAACCGAGCGAGTCGAGGAATGCGCCGTTCTGCGGATCGAGTTCGACGGCCTTGCGAATCATAACCAGCGCCTCGGGCAAACGTACGCCACGATCGGCGAGCATGTAGCCAAGATAGTTCAGCACGGTCGGATTCTGCGGGTCGATCTCGAGTGCCTTGCGGAACTGTGCCTCGGCGTCGTCGTAAAGCTTCTGACGGTCGTAGAGCGAGCCCCGCAGGAAGTAGACGTAGAGCTTCTCGTCGGGCTTTGTGGCCAGCGCTTCGGCGGCATTCAGCTCCGCAGAGGCTTCCTGCCAGCGCTTCAGCCGCGTGTAGATCGTCGCCAACGCAAGATGCGAATCGCGTTCGTCGGGCGAGCCCTTGGTCGCGACCAGCTGCGCTTTGGCAAGCGCAACCCCCTGCTCCACCTGGCCGGTATCCGCAAGCTGTCCGGCATACATCAACTGGACGCCATGATCGTTCGGCAGAGCCTTGGCTGCCTCGGCAGCAACAGCGGTTGATTCTTTCCACTGGTGCGAATCCCGGTAGGCATCGACCTGGCCGGAGTAACTGCTCTTGATGTATTCGCCGCCGAGATCCATCAGTTTCTTGTACGTCGCTATGGCCTCAGGGGTCTTGTTCTCTTCGCGGTAGATGACTGCCAGGCGGTCGAGGAAGATCGAGCGATTCGTCTTCTCGCCATCGGAATACTTTCCGTCGGTGCGCTCGGTGTCGGCGACCAGCTTGCTTAGAACATTGATCGCATCGTCATAGCGGCCGAGCGAGTCGTAGAGCAGCGCTTCGTTATAAGTCAGTTCGAGCGAATCGGGAGCGAGAGGCTTTGCCTTATCGAGAGTCTTGAGCGCTTCGTCATAATGTCCCTGCCGCCGCTGAATCTCAGAGATATGAATCTGCGACTGCGCATCCTGCGGCTCAGCCGCAACGATGTTGGTGAGCACTTTCAAGGCCTCGTCCAGCTGGCCGTCCGCGAGAAGAGCGTTGGCAAGGCCGCGCTCCGTGTCGAGATTGTCGGGGTCGAGATCGAGCGCGCGATGATAGGCGGCGACCGCATCCTTGTTTTGCTTCAACTGCTCGTAGCTCGCGCCCAGGGCAAATTCGATCCGCGGGGAGCGGTCGTCGACCGGGATGGCATTGAGCACTTCCGCCGCGCGCTTCGCGTCTCCCTGCTCGCTGTAGAGCCGCGCCATATTCAGCGCAACTTCTTCGGAGTTGGCGTCGATGCCCTGCGCGAGTTTGAACTGCGCTTCAGCTTTGGTCGAATCGTGATTGAGGCCGTAGAGTTGGCCCAGCAGAAGGTGGGTCTCAACGTCATCGGGCTTCAACTGTGCGAGCTTTTCATACTCGCCGATCGCCAGTTGCAGCATCTGACCTGACTGCGGGCTCTGCATGTCGCCGAGCGAGCGAAGATAGACCTTGCCCAGCAGCTCGTGCGCTTCCATGTCCTTGGGGTCTTTGCCTACCTGATCCTGCGCGGCGGTTACGGCTTCGCGAATGCGGCCAATCTTGAAGTAGAGATCGGCGAGGCCATCCTGCAACAGTTTGGAGTTGGGATCTGCGTCCAGCGCCAGCTTGTACTGCTCCACTGCCTGCGTTGCGTAGTCCGAGCGTCCGGCGTTGACCGCCATATCTTCGTAGAGCCGCGCCAGCCCGTAGTGATAGTAGGAGGCTGCGCGATCAGGCATCGTTGCCGGAGCAGCCGGTTTCGCCGCAGCAGCGGGAGCCTGCGCCACCATCGTGTGGGCGGCAAAAAGGAACGCCGCGACGGGAAGCAAAGCGAGAGATACGAAAAGAGGAGGCACGCAAGAGCAAAGTCATGAATTTATTTTCCTGTGCCAACGGAATTGGAGCCGAGAGCAATCACAGCCAGACAAAGGGTTAGACGATGCACCTTACCGATTGGATGCAGTCAGCACAGGCACGCCTTTGGCATAGCTTGGAGGTGATTATAGCCGCCGTTGCCTCAAAAAAGCAGCAACTTATGCTACGGAAGTGCTACCCGTGGCGGAAGTGCCGGACGCCGGTCAGCACCATGGCAACGCCAAGCCGGTCCGCGGCCTCAATGACCTCTGCGTCGCGAACCGAGCCGCCTGGCTGAATGACTGCCGTCGCGCCCGCCTCGGCGATTGTCTCCAGCCCATCTGGAAACGGGAAGAAGGCGTCGGAAGCGGCGACCGTCCCTTTGAGCGGAAGAATGGCCTTCATTGCGCCAAATCGGGCAGCATCGACCCGGCTCATCTGGCCGGCGCCGATACCGACTGTCTGGCCGTGTCCTTCGGAGAAGCGAGCGTAGACGATCGCGTTTGATTTGACGTGTTTGCAGACTCTCCAGGCGAAGAGCAGAGCGCGCATCTCCTCGGGTGTCGGCTTGTCGTTTGGTTACGGTCTTGAGCTCGGATTCGGTGATGCGGAGCCGGTCGGCGTCCTGAACGAGCAGGCCCCCGGAGACCTGCTTGAGGATGCGTGGCGTCTCGGCAGGAAGTATCTCGATGAGGCGCAGATTCTTCTTCGTGGAGAAGCGCTCCAGAGCCTCGGGAGTGAAAGATGGAGCGACGATAGCCTCGACGAAGAGCCTTGCAATCTCTTCTGCGGCGGCTGCGTCGACCTCGCGGTTGATGCCGATGACGCCACCAAAGGCCGAGACGGGATCGGACTCGAGGGCGCGGAGGTAAGCCTCGACGATGGTCGCGCCGGTTGAGGCTCCGCAGGGATTGGTGTGCTTGATGATGACGACGGCGGGCTCGTCGAACTCGCTGACCAGCTCCCAGCAGGCGTCGAGATCGACGATGTTGTTGTAACTAAGCTCTTTGCCCTGCAACTGCCGGGCGTTGGCGACGCCTTTGCCGCTGCCGTCGGTGTAGAGGGCGGCCTTCTGATGCGGATTCTCACCGTAGCGGAGGGTCTGGAGAAGCGGATCGATCACTCGGATCGTTGGCGGCAGGCTATCGTGAGAAAAAATCGCCTGCCCGCTGGGAGTCTCAATGCTTTCAAGCGCGTTCGCGATCCCCGCGTCATAAGCGGCTGTCACGGCAAAGGCTGCTTTGGCCAGTCGCCAGCGCGTGGCGAGGGTCAGGCTGCCGGAGTTCGCCGCTAGTTCTTCTGACAGTAGAGGGTAGAACGTCGGTGACGGTCACGATCGCCACGTCCGCAAAGTTCTTCGCTGCCGAGCGCACCATCGAGGGACCGCCGATGTCGATGTTTTCAATGACATCCGCAAAGGAAACGCCAGGTCGCTGCGATGTCTTCTCAAATGCGTACAGATTCACCACGACCATGTCGATCGGCTCGATGGCATGCTCAGTCATTGAGGCCGTATGCTCGGCGTTGTCGCGAATGTGCAGGATGCCGCCGTGGACCTTAGGATGAAGCGTCTTCACGCGGCCGTCGAGCATCTCAGGGAAACCGGTCAGGTCGCTGATGTCGCGCACCTTGAGGCCTGCATCGCGCAGCGCCCTCGCTGTGCCACCAGTAGAGACGAGGTCTACGCCATGCGACGCGAGAGCCTGGGCAAATTCGACCAAACCAGTTTTGTCGGTGACGGAGAGTAGTGCTCGGCGGATGGGGCGGAGATCGGCAGGCGCGGCGGAAGAGGTAGGGCTGTGCTGAATCATCGATGTTTATTCTAAGCCAGCGAAGCCGTGAGAAAATGCCTGTCGCTACAGCACGGCAGAGCCAGTGAGCGAGCTGACTTCGGCAACATCGTGCGCGGCACACCAGCGTTTCAGGCCGTTAGCGATATTCTCGACGGCGCGGGGATCGGCGTAGCTCGCTGTGCCCACCTGCACCGCAGTCGCGCCCGCCATCATGAACTCCGCGGCGTCCTCGGCTCTCACAATTCCGCCCATACCAACCACGGGAATCTTCACCGCCTTCGAGGCGTCGCGCACCATGCGCACCGCAATCGGTTTAATCGCCGGACCCGAGAGGCCGCCCGTGATATTTGCGATACGTGGCTTCCGCGTCTCCACATCGATGGCGAGCGAGACAAAGGTGTTCACCAGAGAGATGGCGTCAGCGCCGCCATCTTCGGCGATCCGGGCCATCAGGCTGATGTCGGTGACATTAGGGGAGAGCTTCACCATCAACGGACGCCGCGACGCCGCCTTCGCTCGCGCTGTCAGTTCCCAGAGCTGCGGCGGATCGGTACCGAAGACCATTCCTCCGTGGCTGGTGTTCGGGCAGCTTGCGTTCAGTTCGTACATGGCAATACCCGGCGCGTCGTTGAGGGCTGCGATCACCTCGAGGCAGTCGCTAATCGTAAAGCCGAACACGTTCGCGATGACGACTGTGTTGGAGAGCTTCTGCAGCTTGGGAAGTTTTTCGGAGATGAATGCGCGAACACCCATGTTCTGCAGGCCGATTGCGTTCATCATGCCTGCCGCGGTTTCGATGATGCGCGGCGTGGGATTACCCGCCATCGGCTCGAGCGACAGCCCCTTGGTGACGAAGCCGCCGATGCGGTCAAGCGAGACGATGTCTTCGAACTCGACTCCATAGCCAAAGGTTCCGCTGGCCGCGATCACAGGCGAGCGAAACTCCACGCCCGCAACCGTCACGCGCATGTCTGGGCCTTTGTTCGGTGTGTGCGCGCTCACTGCCCTTCCCTCTCTTCCATCGCTCCAGTGTAGCGGCTCAGTGCGAACCTGCCGGTGCTGTTGCTGGACGAAGCGCCTCGGTCAGGATGCGACCCACGCTTGCCGACGGAGCATTTACGCCGAGGATCGACGCAAAGGTAGCGGCGATATCGACCGGAGCCACCAGTTCGCGATACATTCCGGGAACAAACTCCGCGCCGAAGAACCCAAGCGGTACATGCCGGTCGTAGCTCCAAGGCGAGAAGTGCGTCGTCTGAATGCCGTTCAGATATTCCATCTGATAGGCCGTCGGCACGACCATCACATACCAGCCACCGTGGTCGGTGTAGCTGTGCGCGATGCGGCGGCCGAACTCCGTCTCGGGAACTTTGCCGTCCGCCAGATCGACCTTCGAGCGCGTGAAGTAGAGGGAGGGATCCGGATCCACGCGGCTCTCCTGGTACTTGCGCGTCGACTCGAGCGTGTCGTTGTTATTCGCGGGCATTGGCGGCGCACCAAGCTTGCGCACAGCGGCCGGAAGAGCCTCCACAACAGCCTGTTCTGCCTCTTTCTCGTGAATACTGCCGAAGGCTTCAGCATTTAGCGCGAGATAGGGTAGCTCTTGGGTTGGCATGAAGTAATGCAGGTCTTTCCCCGGAGAAAAACGCGCGTTCAGCGTCGCATCGAGCTCTGTGGTCAGGGCGTCGAGGTCCAATCGAGCTGCCGCAACCCCAAGTCGTGCGGCTTCCGCGGGAATCGGTGCGACGCCGTGATCTGCGGTCAGTGCGATCATCACATTGGCCAGGCCGACCTTCTTGTCGAGATAACTAAAGAAGCTGTCGAGGTCGTGATCGAGGCCAATCACCATCTCGCGCTCCGCGTCCGAGTCCGGTCCGAGCTGGTGGCCCACAATATCGTTCGCCGAAAGACTCACTGTCAGCACATCGGTCACGTCGTGCTGCCCCATCTGCTCGCCTTCGATCAACGCGCGGGCGAAGTCCAGTTCGTAGCTGTTGGCCGCGGGCGTGCGGCCCACCAGCGAGTAGAACTGCGTCGTGTCCTCGAGCCCCGCCTCTTTCACTGCCTGGGCAACGCGCGGCCCCTTGTTGAACTTCGTCGCCCAATCCGGCAGCTTGTCCATGTAGTACGTCGAAGTGACGAAGCGGCCCGTCGCATTATCGATCCAGAAGGCTCCGTTTGCAGTCTGGCCAGCAGGCAGAATCGCTGCGCGGTCCTTCAGCGAGATGCCAAAGAGCTTCGCCCGCCCTTGGGTCGCCAGCCGAACCTCATCGCCAATTGTCGTCGCCCGCAGATTCAGAGGCGAAGCGCCGATGCGGGGATCATTTGGTGCGGGTGCTGGAGGAGGAAGCAGCCGCGGCAGATCGTCAAATGTCCCCACCATGCGGTAGCGTTCGTCTTCAACCGACGAGATCACCCGGTCGGTATTTCGGTTTAGGTCCCACCACTCATTCCCGCCGATCCCGTGGCCGTCGGTATACGCACCCGTGCCGATGGTTGCGTGGCCGGGAGCGGTCTTCGTGTTGGCGTAGTCGTAATAGCAGGCACTGAAGTACGCTCCGCGCTGCAAAAAGAGATTGAAGCCGTTCGGGGTCTTTAGCTCATCGCGATACCGTTCGAGGTAATCGCCGCGAAACTGGTCGATGACCAGGATCACGACCAGCTTTGGCTTCGCATGGTAGGCGTCGGCGCGGGCAGGCGAAACAGGCAGCACAAGGAGCAACGACAACAAAAGTACAAAAGAGCTTTCGCATCGCTGACAGAATAATCGGAATTTGTTGCGGCCCGGTTGCGCCACCCGTTTTTCCTGACGGAAGACGCTAAAATGCAAAGTAATGATTGATTTAGCTTTTGTCCGGGGCAATCTGGCCCTCGTAGAAGAAAAACTGCGCGCCCGCGGCATGGATCCCGCCGCCGCTCTTGGCGATTTCGCCGCTATCGACCGCGAACGCCGCGACGCCATCACCCAGCTTGAGACGCTCAAGGCCCAGCGCAACAAACTCACCGAAGAGATCGCGAAGCTGCGCAAATCCGGCGCAGACGCCTCCGCCCAGACCGAACAGACCCGCGTGCTGAAAACCGAGGTGGAGTCGCTTGAAACCGTCGCGATGACCACCGATGAGCGTCTCCGCGAGATCATGCAGACGCTGCCCAACCTGCCGCAGGACTCCGTCCCCGTCGGCAAGGATGAGCATGGCAATCGAGAAGAAAAAGTCTGGGGCGAACAACCGAAGTTCGACTTCACACCCAAACCACACTGGGAGCTCGGCGAAGCCCTCGGCATCCTCGACTTCAACCGCGCCGCAAAGATCTCCGGCGCTCGCTTCGTCGTCCACTTCGGCCAGGGAGCACGCCTCGAGCGCGCGTTGGCGAACTTCATGCTCGATCTCCATACGCGCGAGCACGGCTACACCGAGGTCCTTCCGCCTTCCCTCGTGAACTCCAAATCCCTCTTCGGCACCGGGCAACTCCCCACCAAGTTCGCCGAAGACCTCTTCCATTGCGACGACAAAGGCCCCTACCAGACCGGCGTCTATCAGGACAACGACCACTGGCTCATCCCCACCGCCGAGGTTCCCGTCACGAACCTTTATCGTGACGAGGTCCTCGAGGAAGCTCAATTACCAATCTCTTTTTGCGCTTACACCCCATGCTTTCGCGGCGAGGCCGGCTCCTACGGCAAAGATGTCCGCGGCATGATCCGCCAGCACCAGTTTCAGAAGGTCGAACTGGTCAAGTTCGTCCCTCCGGAAAAATCAAACGACCAGCACGAAAAACTCACTCGCAACGCGGAGACAGTGCTCGAAAAACTAGGGCTTCCCTACCGGCGCATGCTGCTCTGCACCGGCGACATGGGCTTTGCCTCCTCCAAGACCTACGATCTCGAAGTGTGGCTGCCGGGACAGAATCTCTACCGCGAAATCTCCTCCTGCTCGAACTTCGAAGCCTTCCAGGCGCGCCGCGCCAACATCCGTTTTCGGCCGGCGGGAGCAAAGAAATCCGAGTTCCTCCACACGCTCAACGGCAGCGGCCTCGCCATCGGGCGCACTTATCTCGCTATCCTCGAAAACTACCAGCAGGCCGACGGCACCATCAAGATTCCTGACGTACTCGTCCCTTACATGAACGGCGATACCATTATCGGCAAGCAGCAAGGCAGGAGCTGAAGCATGTTTCAAACCATCCGCAGTTACATCTTCTGGGCCTACGAGCGCGGCAGTGTCCCATACGACGTCATGGTCACGCTCATCCTCGCCTTCATGTTTCTCTCGCCGCGCTTTATTAACTACAACGATCAGTCCGGTCGAGACTGTCGCGCTCCACGCGAGCGAAGTGCTGGTCAAAGAGGCCGGCACCACCGCAAGCGGCAGCAGCCGTTTCATGTACCAGGTCCGCGCCGATGACATGGGCGGAGCCAAAACCGACGCCGAACGCCAGGCAGCCATCCTCCGTGTCATCGAGCCCATCTCCGGCGAGGTCTCGCTCGAGCGCTACGAGCCCGTCCGCGATGCGCAGGGCAAAATCGTCGCCTACAACGTCTGGGTTCTCCGCTAACACCTCGACGAATCGCCGCATCCTATCAAACGGGAGCACACGAGTTTATGGTCACCAACCGCCGTACCGCCCTGACGCTTCTCTTCTCCGCAATGGCGCGGACGCTGATGCCGGCGTCGCTGCACGCGCAACCCAAGCCGGGCCATCTCGACGAAGTCCTCCGCGAGATGGACGCCGCCAGCGTGAAGTTCCAGTCCGCCGAGGCGAACTTCCGCTGGGATCTCTACGATCATCTCGTCAAGGAGACAACGACGCAGACGGGCACCATCTACTTCAAGAAACAGGGATCCGCCAACGTGATGGGCGCGAAGGTCGTCTCACCCAAGGTCCAGATTCTCGAATTTCGCAATGGCGTGCTGCGCCTCTATGATCCCGGGACCGACCACCTGACTATCGTCAAAAACCAGGCGCAGATGGACAGCTTCCTGACGCTCGGCTTCGGCGCCAGCGGGAAGGACCTCGCGAAGGCGTGGACCATCTCCGACCTGGGAGACGAAGTCCTCGACGGTGTAAAGACAGCCAAGCTCGACCTGGTGCCTAAGGATCCTGCGGTCCACAGGAACTGCATCCACATGACGATCTGGATCGATCCTGCGCGGGGCATCTCGCTGAAGCAGAGCTTCTACATGCCGTCGGATGACTACCGCACGGCGGTCTACAGCAACATCAAATACAACCAGCCGGTCAACGAGTCACCCTACAAGATCAAGACCGACAGCAAGACCACGACTGACGAGCACTAAATTTTCGATCGAAATGGGGAGCGAAAGACAAAGCTCCCCCACACGATTAACAACGGGAAGAACTCCAGCGTGTAGCGGGGTTCTGAGTTGTCGAGCGTCAGCAGCAAAGCACAACGCAGCGCGACAAAGCCCACCATCGCCGCCGCCAGCGGCAGATGCGGTTCCCAGCCAATTCGCCTCCATCTCAATAACCCAACAGCTCCAAGCACAAAGTAGCCCAGATTGATTGCGGCCAAACCTGCAGCAATCAGCGTCGTGCGAGGATGTCCGCGAACTCTCCACCACTCCAGCGGTATCTCCAGCATCTCCGCGCGCGGACGAAAGAGCATGTTCAATAGCCGCGCCACCGGCAGAGCAACGTAGTAGCGAAGCGGGTTGTCATGGATGCGCTCCTCGGCCAACGATTCAAATCGCGCATCGAGCTCTGGCGTCGCGTTGTATTTGCTGTTGTAGTCGTCCAGAATCGCCGCCGTTCGCGAGTATTGGTCGCTGGTGTCGAAGGCGCGCGCAGGCAGGTTCCCGAGTTCGACCGGCGCGCTGTCGTAGTTCCAGTAGACCTCCTCGGTAGAGGCAAAGTCGATCGCCCACGTGCGATACCAGCGCTGAAAACCCAGCGACACAAACTCACCGGGGTCGGTCGCATAACGCGGAGCCAGCGGTTGCACCACGTGAAACGTCCGCCAGTTCCGCATCGTCCACGGCACCAGCGGAAGCACGACACACAAAGCAGCCAGCGCGACAGGCCGCACCATCTTCGCAGAAAAATATCCGGTTCTTTGCCAGTCCATCCAAAGCATCGCCGGAATCACCGCCGCAGCCAGCAATCCCTGTTCCGGTCGTAACAAGACCGAGTAGGCCATCGCCAACGCCATCAGCCAGAGCCACCGGTTCAACCCGCATCCTGCTTCGCGCCAGCGTTCCAGACCATAAAACGTAACCGAGATGCAAGCCAGCGTCAGAACCTCAGTGAGCGGGGCCGCCGTGTAGATTGCCATGAACGGACAAAGCACCGCCAGCCACAGCGCTGCCATCGCCGCCCGCCGTCCGAACAACCGGTTCGCCAGTCCCGCAATGACGAGACAGGTAAACAGGTCGATGACACACTGCACCCCCATTACCGCGCTGTAGTGGTCGAACCCGAAGATGCGAAAACAGACCGCCAGAAACAGCGGATAACCCGGCAGGCGAATCAGCGTGGGCTTAGGAGCCGCAGGCGGCTGAGTAAAGCTATAGACGCCGTGCTGCATCCAGTTGCGGGCGATGTTTCCGTAGAGCAGCGTGTCTCCGTCGACCCGCGCCGCGTGGGTGATAAACCAGATCCGCAGCAGCACGCCCGCAGTTAGCGCAAGCGCAAGATAAAGCACTGTCTTAGGCTTTCGTGCGGTCATGTCTCTGCATCATACCGGGTAGTTGCTTGACCGCATGCGGCTTACGTTGACTCTGGCCATCCCACTGCATACGATGGACTAAGCGCACGCCGGACGCACCAGTATCTCCCGATGAACAAACCAGTCTTCTACGATCCCCAACGCAAGCGCTGGAAGCGGCTGCGCAGAATCTTCGACATTCTTGCGCTGGCCGGACTTGTGCTGGGAAGCATCTTCATGGTGGGCCTGCTCCGAATGATGCCCGGGCGGGAGTTGTTTCTGCAGGCGCAGAAACGCAACTACCGCGCGCTGACCAACCAGACAGCCGCAGCTGTTAAACTTCGACGGTCCGCTCACCGCAGAACCGACCTGAAACCCGGCGACGTTCCCCTGAACTCGGGTGAAGGTCTGCGCGCCGCTTATTACGTCGAAGACGACCCTGCCAGCTACTCCTCGCTGAAGCAGCACATCGCGCAGGTCGACCTGCTCTTCCCCGAGTGGCTGCACGTCATCACGCCCGACGGCAAGGTGAACGCCTACGCCCCCGACAATACGCCGTATCCCGTCGTCGACCACGGCACAATCCACCAGGTCGATCGCGAATCCAAGGTTGCACGCACAGTCGCCGCCAACCACGTCAACCTCGATATCTTCCCGCTGGTCAATAACTATGACCCCAGAAAAGGCCTGTGGGTGCCCGAGATCGGCAACTTTCTCACCAACCCGACGGCCCGGACAAACTTCGTCCAGCAGATCCACACCTTTCTCGCCGCGAATCCCACCTACCGCGGCCTCTCGCTCGACTTCGAAGAGGTCCCGACCTCCGCACAACCTGGGTTCAAGGCTCTGATCGCAGCTCTCTACGATGATTTTCATCCGCGCAATCTGCGCCTCTACGTCAACACTCCCGTTGGCGATGACGACTGGGACCTGAAGTTCATGGCCGACCACTCCGACGGCCTCCTGCTGATGAACTACGACGAGCATCAGGACGGCGGCGAACCCGGCCCCATCGCCTCGCAGGACTGGTTCCTGGACAATCTCAAAGCCGTCCTCAAAATCGTCCCCAAAGAGAAGGTCATCTGCTCGCTCGGCAACTACGGCTACGACTGGACTCTCACGCTGCCTCCAGAGAATGCAGGCAAGTCGAAGAAAAAGGTTCCCGAAAAGCTGCTGTCGTCGCACAGTCTCTCAACACAGGAGGCCTGGCAGGCAGCCTCAGACTCCGATTCCCAGGTCGAGCTCGACGACGATTCCCTCAATCCCCACTTCGCCTACGACGATGA
Source organism: uncultured Acidobacteriaceae bacterium (assembly GCA_963746625.1). GTDB lineage: Bacteria > Acidobacteriota > Terriglobia > Terriglobales > Acidobacteriaceae > Edaphobacter. Next base: position 67,664 of record CAVVBT010000004.1, on the reverse strand, counting down.
AGATGCGCACGTCCGTCACCAGGTGTGGTTTCTCGACGCCGTCACCATCCTGAACCAGATGCGCGCAGCACGAACGCTCGGCATCCAGACGTATGCGCTGTGGGTGCTCGGATCTGAAGACAACTCCATGTGGAAGATCTGGGACCACCCAATGACGTCGGACCCGGTGAAAGAACTGGCGCAAGTCGAGCCCGGCTACGACGTCGACACCGAGGGTGAAGGCGACATTCTCCGCATCACCCGCAAACCACAGAACGGCCGGCGCATCGTCACCATGGATGACGACGCATCCGTTCCCCTGGACTACCACATGATCACCCAGGAAGAGATGGATTCTTACCCACTCTCCTACACGGTGGAGCAGTACGGTTATCACCCCAACAAAGTTGCCCTGAGCTTCGACGACGGACCCGATCCTGAGTGGACGCCGAAGATCCTGGACGTTCTCAAAAAGTTCAACGTAAAGGGCACGTTCTTCATGATCGGCGAGGTTGCCAGCGACAACACCGGCCTCATGCGGCGGGTCTATCGCGAAGGCCATGAGATCGGCAACCACACCTGGACTCATCCGGACCTCTCAGAAATCCCAAACCGGCAGGTGGACCTCGAACTCAACCTCACGGAACGTCTCTTCGCCTCTGAGTTAGGCGTGCAGCCGCTCTACTTCCGCCCGCCCTACTCCATCGACCAGGAGCCCGACACCAACGACCAGGCTGCCCCTGTAGATCGCATCCAGAATCTCGGCTACACCATCATCGGCAACAAGATCGACACCAACGACTGGGACGAGCACCCGCGCAAGACCCCGCGGGAGATCGTCGACAGCGTCTTCCAGCAGATCAAAGACATGGAGACGCACCCTTGGAACAAGGGCTCCATCATCCTCCTGCACGATGGAGGAGGCGACCGCTCCGTCACCGTAGAGGCGCTTCCCGTGCTGATTCAGGCGCTCCGCGACCGCGGCTACCAGATCGTCCCCGTCTCCGAACTCGTCGGCAAGACTCGCGCCGAGGTGATGCCGCCCCTGACGCCGCGGCAGCGCTGGCAGGCCCGCGCCGACTCCATCACCTTCTTCTTCTACGGCTTCTTCCGCAACTTTGTCGTGGGCGTCTTCTTCGTTGGGGACGTGCTCATGAGCGCACGCCTCATCTTTATAGGCATCTTCGCCATCATCGACCGCTTCCGTAAACGAAAGAACTACGCCACGCCGGATTATCAGCCCCGTGTCGCAGTGCTCATTCCCGCCTACAACGAAGAAAAAGTCATCGTTCGGACCATCCGTTCCGTCATGATGTCGAACTACAAAAACATACGCGTCATTGTGATCGACGACGGCTCCTCCGACAGCACCGCGCGCGCAGCCCGCGAAGCCTATCCAGCCGACATCGCCTCCGGCCGCCTCACCGTCCTTGTAAAGCCCAACGGTGGCAAAGCCGACGCGCTGAATTACGCCCTCGAGCGAATCGACGAAGAGATCTACGTCGGCATCGATGCCGATGGCGTAATCGCCCACGACGCCATCACCAACCTCGTGCCGCACTTCGCCAACCCGAAGATCGGCGCCGTCGCCGGCAACGCGAAGGTTGGCAATCGCGTCAACCTCTGGACCCGTTGGCAGGCCCTCGAGTACATCACCAGCCAGAACTTCGAGCGTCGCGCGCTGGACCTCTTCGACGTCGTCATGGTCGTCCCCGGAGCAATCGGTGCATGGCGCACCGCTCCCGTGCTGGCCGGCGGCGGCTACCACACCAACACAGTCGCCGAGGACGCCGACCTCACCATGAACCTCCTCGAACAGGGCTACTGGGTCATCTACGAGGACCAGGCCCTCGCCTTTACGGAGGCCCCGCAGAACGCCGACGGCCTGATGCGCCAGCGATTCCGCTGGTCCTTCGGTATCCTGCAGGCCATCTATAAACACAAGGGAGCCATCAGCAAGCGCCGCGCCATGGGCCTGTTCGCTCTGCCGAACATCCTCATCTTCCAGATTCTTCTGCCTCTCGTCTCCCCGCTCATCGACCTCATGTTTGTCGCGGGCGTCATCCACTATCTGGTCGACAAGCACTTCCACCCCGAAACTGCCTCGACCGACAGCTTCTACAAGCTGCTCGCCTTCTTCCTCGCCTTCCTTGTCATCGACTTCGCTGCCTCGGCCCTCGCCTTCGCCCTTGAGCGAAAACACCCCGCCAGCAAAGGCGACGGCTGGCTCCTCTTCCATATCTGGATTCAGCGCTTTACCTACCGCCAACTCTTCTCCGTCGTGCTCTTCCGCACCGTCAAACGCGCCATCGACGGCAAACCCTTCAACTGGGACAAGCTCGAACGCACCGCCCAGATGTCCAAGACAACCGAAAAGATCACCGAAGTCCGTTAGACCAAGTGCATCAATCGAATGATGTGCGCTAGTGCATCGAATAGATTGCAAGACGGACCTGCCGGCTTGACCCAGAAGGTCACCTGCACGGAGAACAGAATGAATTCAGTCAAGATCGTTGAGGACTTTTGGGCATCGGTCTGGAAGTCGAGAAACCCCGATGCCATTGCAGATTTCGTTGTTGAAGACGCGATCATCACCACTGGAGGTATTGAAATAAAGGGAAGAGACAAGTTCATCGCCTGGGCCAAGAACTTTTTATCGAAGATCAATGACTTCGGCTTTGAGGTCGTGGAGACCTTCCAAAATGAAGACGGGAGCCGCGTCGCATCCCTCTGGCGCATCACGGGCAAGAACAATGGCATGATGGGAACGGTCCCAGACCAACAGCCGATCGAAATGACCGGAACTGCAATCTGGAGCGTTCGCGAAGACGGAAAGCTGCTACACAACCGCGTCGAACGTGCGGCTTGGGAGACATTCCTGAACCTCACCGACAAAAAGTCCTAATACCGCAATAAGGAATTACCCACTCAAGGGCGACGTGAGTCCACCTGTCGCGCTAGAATCGACCACGTTATGGCTACTGCAAATCTAATCCCGCCCACCTCCGTCTCTGCGCCTTCTCCCTTCTCTAACGAGCCCTTCGTCGACTTCACCAAGCCGGAGAACAAGCGCCGAATGGAGCAGGCCATTGCCGACGTCCAGGCCGAACTTGGCCACGAGTACGACATCATCATCGGCGGCAAACACATCAAGACCGAAGGCAAGATCCTCTCCTTCAATCCTGCCCACCCCGCGCAGGTCATCGGGGTCCACCAGCGCGCCGCCGCCGAGCACGTCGAACCCGCCATGCAAGCCGCGCAGGCAGCGTTCCGCACGTGGAGCAAAGTGCCCGTCGCAGACCGCGCCGCTCTCCTCTTCCGCGCCGCAGCCCTCATTCGCGAACGCAGCTTCGAATTTTGCGCCTGGCTCACCCTCGAGGTCGGCAAGAACTGGGCCGAGGCCGACGCCGACGTAGGCGAGACCATCGACTTCCTCGAGTTCTACGGCCGCGAAGCCCTCCGCCTCGATCAGGCCAAAACCCCCATCCAGTTCCCCGGCGAGCGCAACCAGCTCCGCTACGTCTCCCTCGGCGTCGGCGCAGTCATTCCGCCATGGAACTTCCCCTTCGCCATCATGGCCGGCATGACCGCCGCTTCCATCGTCACCGGCAACACCGTCATCCTGAAGCCCTCGGTCGACGCTCCCACCATCGCCGCAAAATTCATGGAGCTCCTCGAAGAGGCTGGCCTGCCCGATGGCGTCGTCAACCTCTGCCCCGGCGAGGGCCCAGACTTTGGCAGCGCCGTCGTCGCCCATCCGCAGACCCGCTTCATCGCCTTCACCGGCTCAAAGGCCGTAGGCCTCGAAATCCACGAGCGCGCCGCCAAGACCCAATCCGGGCAAATCTTCATCAAGCGCACCATCCTCGAGATGGGCGGCAAGGACTCCATCATCGTCGAACCCGACGCCGACCTCGACGCCGCGCTCGACGGAGTCGTCGCCAGCGCCTTCGGCTTCAACGGACAAAAATGCTCCGCCTGCTCCCGCGCCATCGTCGCGGCCGACATCTACGACACCTTCTGCGACCGCCTGCAGGAGCGCGTCTCCAAGCTCAAAACCGGCGACCCCGCCGAAAACGTCTACACCGGCCCCGTCATCAGCGAAAAGTCCTACCGCAAGGTTCTCAGTTATCTCGAAATCGGCAAAAAAGAAGGCACCGTCCTCAACGGTGGCGAGGCCATCGGCAACCCCGAGGACGGCTACTACATCGCCCCCACCGTCATCGCCGACGTCGCCCCTACGGCTCGCATCTCTCTCGAAGAAATCTTCGGTCCGGTACTCGCAGTCATCAAGTCCCAAAACTTTGACGACGCCCTGAAGATAGCCAACAACACCGAGTACGGCCTCACCGGCGCCATCTACACCAGCTCCCGCGAAAAACTCGACCGAGCCCGCGAAGAGTTCAACGTCGGCAACCTCTACTTCAACCGCAAGTGCACCGGAGCCATGGTCGGAGCCCACCCCTTCGGCGGCTTCAACATGAGCGGCACCGACTCCAAGGCCGGCGGCCCCGACTACCTGCTCCTCTTCACCCAGGCCAAGAGCATCGCCGAAAAAATCGGCCACGCAACACCGGCGCAAGAGAAGCAATCCGACCAGATGGGCATGTAAAGCAGCAAAGGCGTAACAGGGATCAAAGTGATAAAGACTGATTCTGATAAAGTGACAAGGGCAAAAGAGTAAGAGCGTGAAGAACACACAAATCCTGCTCTTATCCGCCTTTATCAGCTCTTATCCTTTTGATCACTGTTACGCCTTTCGTCCTGGCTAAGCAGTCTTCATCTGAATCAAATGCCCCGCCTTAGCCGCGGCCTCAGCCAGCGCCCTGTGGTGGATCGTAAACAGAGCCAGCTCCAGCCGGTCCGACACCCCACTCTTGTCATAAATGCTGCGCAGGTAGTTCTTAATCACCTGCTCCTTCGTCCCAAGTTGCTCCGCGATGTCTTTGTTCTTGCACCCCTGAACGATCAGCGCGACGATCTGCATCTCCTTCGGCGTAAGCCGGTCGCGAACGCGCATCCCAACGCTGTCCGCCGCCTGCATCGTCATCACGTTCGACCGCTGCACAAAGCGGTTTCCCTGCCCCACTCGGCGAACGCAATCCACCAGGACCCCTCCCGTGACGCTCCGGCAAAGAATCCCATCAACCAGCGCGACGACATCGTCGGCAATCTGCTCAGCATTCTCGGCCACCAGGATGATGCGGCTTCCCGCCGGCCGCGACCGCGCCGCCAGGTCCTTCCAATCCATCCGCAGACTCGTCGCCACCAACATTACCGAGCCCCGTAGCGTGTCGATCGCGCCAAACAGCTTGGCCGCATCTTCGCATTGGGCCACGATGCGCATGTCCTCTTCAAGCGCCAGAGTCCGCGCCGCTCCCGTTCGAAAGATCGCCTGATTGTCCGCAAGAATAATCCGATTCATGAATATCTCGTCTCCCGCCAGTAAACCCTGCCCCGCAATCCCCTTATCGGTCGATTGCCGCCACACGCCCGTAATGTCTACAATTCGGACAAATTCTGCTGGCAGGAGCTGCACCGAAGGCGCAACCTGCTGATATATAACGTTATGTTTCTGAAACCTCGAGGCATCCGACACATCAAATAGCCCGAGAGTCTTGTTCCGGTGGTGTGGCAAGTACAAAAGATACGCTAAACCAATTTATAAGAAGATATGCCTAAGCCAATTCTGCTCGCCATCGACGACGACACCAGCGTACTTGAGGCTGTAGTTCAGGACCTTCGCCGCCACTACGGTCAGGACTACCGTATCGTCCGCGCCGCCTCCGGCGCAGCCGCGCTCGACATCTGCCGCCAACTGCAGGAACGCAAGGACATCGTTGCCCTCTTCCTCTCCGACCAGCGCATGCCCGGCATGACCGGCGTCGACTTCCTTCAGCAGGCTATCCCTCTATACCCCGACGCCAAGCGCGTCCTCCTGACCGCCTACGCCGACACCGAAGCCGCCATCCGCGCCATCAACTCCGCCAAGATCCACTATTACCTCAACAAGCCCTGGGACCCGCCCGAAGAAAAGCTCTACCCGGTCCTCGACGACCTGCTCGAAACCTGGAAACAGGGCTACAAGCCTCCCTATGAAGGAATTATCGTAGTCGGCACGCGCTGGTCCTCCGCCGACCACAACGTCCGCGAGTTCCTCTCCCGCAACCGCATCCCCTACAAGTGGCTCAGTCCCGAGCAGCATCCTGAAGCTGTCGACCTGCTGAAAGATCGTGGCCTCGATGACTCCAAGCTTCCCGTCGTCGTCTTCGGCGATGGCACCTCGCTCGTGCAGCCCACCTCGAACGATCTCGCCACCAAGCTCGGCATGCCGCGTCAGGCCCAGCAAAAGTTCTACGATGTCGTCGTCGTCGGCGCGGGGCCCGCGGGCCTGGCTGCTGGCGTCTATGCCGCATCCGAGGGCCTCACCACCCTCATCGTCGAAGGTGAAGCCATCGGCGGCCAGGCGGGCTCCAGCTCCAGGATCGAAAACTATCTCGGCTTCCCGCAGGGTCTCAGCGGGGCCGATCTCGCAGACCGCGCTTACGTTCAAGCTCAACGCCTCGGTGCCGAATTTCTCGCCCAGCAGGTCACCTGCATTCGCCGCGACAACCAGTACCAGATCGTCCAGATGGGAGATGGTGGCGAGGTCACCTGCCATGTTTGCCTTATCTCCACCGGCGTCGCCTACTGCAAGCTCGACATCCCGGGCGCGGAGCAACTCACCGGCGCCGGTGTCTACTACGGAGCCGCGCTCGCTGAAGCCAAATCCTGCAAGGACGAGATCGTCTACATCGTCGGTGGAGCAAACTCAGCCGGGCAGGCCGCGATGTACTTCTCCCGCTACGCCGGCAAGGTCCATATGCTCATCCGCGGCGACTCGCTTACCAAGAGCATGTCCAAGTACCTCATCGACCAGATCGCCGCTACCCCCAACATCACCGTAGAGACCTGCACCGAGATCGTCTCCATGTGCGGCAACGGACACCTCGAATCCTTAACCCTCAAGAGCCCGCGAGGCGAAGAACAACGTCAGGCTACCTCGGTCTTCATCTTCATCGGCGCCGCCCCTAAAACCGACTGGCTCCCGCAAGAGATTGCCGTCGATTCCAAGGGCTTCATCCTCGCCGGCCCCGACCTCAAGGCCCACTCGCCCAAGTCCTGGCCGCTCGACCGCGACCCTTACCTGTTAGAAACCAGTGTCCCCGGCATCTTTGTCGCCGGCGATGTGCGGTATAACTCCGTCAAGCGCTGTGCATCGGCCGTCGGCGAAGGCTCGATCGCGATTCAGTTTGTACACCAGTATCTGGCAACACTTTGAAAGGCACCCTTAAACCAACTCCGATGAGCGAACAAACCCAAACCGTCCAGAATCACGTAGTCGAAACCGTCAACGGAGAACTGTTGACTCAACTGCGCAAGGTTCCCATCCTCTCTTCACTCAAAGACGAGGAGCTACATTGTCTGGACGGCGTACGCGAGATCCACCTCGAGGCAGGCGAAGCCATCGCGCGGCAGGGAGAGATGGCGCACTTTTTCTGGATTCTGCTTGAAGGCGACCTCCGCGTGCATTCGATCCTCCCCGATGGAAAAGACATGACGATGGCCACCATCGAAAGCGGAAACGCATTCGGCGAACTTCCCCTTCTCACAAACATCCCCAACGTCGCAAACATAGAGAGCACCGGTACAAGCCGGCTGCTCCAGCTCGATGAGAACCAATTCTGGGGTCTCATGACCAGCTGCCCCGATGTTCGCAAAGCGATCCTCGCCAACATGTCCGTTCGCTTCCAGAAGATGCAGAGTGTCCACATCCAACAGGAGAAAATGGCCTCGCTTGGCACTCTCGCCGCCGGCCTCATGCACGAGCTGAACAACCCCGGAGCCGCCGCCCGTCGCGCCGCCTCACAGCTTCGCGAAAACCTGATGCGAATGCACGAGCTCTCCATGAAGTTCAAGGAGCGCGACCTCACCCTCGAACAGAAACACTGCATGTTCGATCTTCAGAAGCAGGCATTAGCCATCCAGCAGCCCATCCGTATGAACTCCCTCGACCAGTCCGACGCCGAAGAGGCCCTCGCCGAATGGCTCGAATCCGCAAACGTCGATAACGCCTGGAAGATGGCGCCCACACTCATCTCCGTCGGCATCAACGCCAACGTCCTCGAGTGCATGCGCGCCGAATTTAACGGCACGCTCTTCAATGACGCCATCAATTGGCTCGAAGCCCTCGTCTCCAGCATGCAGCTCGTCAACACCATCGAAGAGAGCATCGGCCGCGTCACCGACCTCGTCAAAGCCGTCAAAACCTACGCCTACGAAGGCAAGGGCCAGAAGCAATCCATCGACATCAACGAGAGCATCCACGCTACCCTTCTCATCCTCGCTCACAAGATGCGCGAAAAAGAGATCACAATCGAGAAAACCTTCGCTCCCGACCTTCCAGTTCTGCACAGCGAATGCACCGGCCTCAATCAGATCTGGACCAACCTCCTCGACAATTCCATCGACGCCGTACCCCAGCATGGCCAGATCCGCATTCGCACCTGGGCCGAGAAGAAATCCGACTCCGGCAAATCCCACACCGACCTCTGCATCAGCGTCGCCGACAACGGCACCGGAATCCCGCTCGAGAGCCAGCCCCAGATCTTCGACCCCTTCTACACCACTAAGCCCGTCGGCGTCGGCACCGGCATCGGACTTGGCATCGTTCAGCGCATCGTTCAGCAGTACGGCGGCACCATCCGGTTCAGTTCCGAACCCGGCAACACCGAGTTCGTCGTCCACATTCCAAGCGACCCGGAAAAATAAATCCCCCGCCTCCCAGCAACTTTTTAGATCACAACATTTCTATCTACGCCGCGTTTACCTCATCGAACGCGCGGTCAATCAAGACCGCCCGAAACGATTCGTGAGGACGCCATGAAGCCCTTTCGTCTTGCAGCACTCCCTCTTCTCGCCGCAGCCACGCTCTTCTCTGCCGGCTGCGCTCAGCATCCTTACTACGCAGTTGCTCCTCCACCGGCCGCCTATCAGAGCGTCCCTCCCCTGATCGAGCGCGCCGACCACGAAGGCTTTCGCGCCGGCTCAGAAGATGGAGCCCGCGATCTCTACAACGGCTTCGGCCATCACCCGCAGCACGACCGCAAATTCCACGACACTCCCGGCTACGATCCCGCGCTCGGTCCCTACGGCCCCTACCGCGACGCCTTCCGTCGCTCCTACCTCCGCGGCTACGACCAGTCCTTTTATCGCCGTTAGTCGGCCCTCCCCACCTGGTCTCCCGGCCCGATGGTTACCCGGGAGACCACAGTGAACCTTACCCCTTCCACATCGCCGCCGGTAACGCCCTCGAATTCAAAACCTTCGCCGATATCGGCCAGATCTTCGCAAAATAAATCTCTCGGCACCCGAAGCAGAAACCCCGCAAAGCCAACCAACCCAAGGCCTCCATCAGGTACGTAAATATAGCGAAGACAAACGCTTTACTAAATCGTTTTGGCTCAGTTAGAATCTCTCAGTCTTTCAAAACCAGCACTTTCGGCGATGAAACCCAAGGAACCTTTGCCCTGGAATCCTAAGGAGACGAGCACATTCGTTTGACCATTTGATGTATACGGTTTCAAAGGAGTATTGATGTCATCTTTCCGCCGGCTGCCCGCCCTACGCGCCTTGTCTTTCTTTGCGGCCCTTGCCATTGCCGCTTATGCCCCGGTTGTCGCACACGCAGAGTCCAACCCCGACATCGCGAAGATGCCATGGATGAACAAGGCCCTCCCACCCGACCAGCGCGCCGACCTCGTCCTCGCGCAGATGACGCTCGACGAAAAAATTCAGATGGTCCACGGGCAAGGCTGGGGAGTTCTGCGCGCCGGCGCGCCCATTCCCGAAGGCTCAAACTTCGGCGCAGGCTTCATGGAAGGCATCCCGCGCCTCGGCATCCCCAACATCGACCTCGCTGACTCCGCCGTAGGTATCCGCATGGCCGCCTATCAAGGCCGCTATGCCACGCTTCTTCCCTCCACTCTCGGCGCTGCCTCCAGTTGGGACCCCGACTCCGCCTTCCTCTACGGTTCCGTCATTGGCCGCGAACTCCGCTCCCTCGGCTTCAACATGTCCATCGGCGGCGGCGTCAACATTACCCGCGAGCCCCGCAACGGCCGCAACTTCGAGTACGCAGGCGAAGACCCCATCCTCGCCGGAACCATGAGCGGAACGCTTGAAAAGGGCGTCTTCTCCCAGCACGTCATGAGCGATATCAAGCACTACGCCCTCAACGACCAGGAGACCGGCCGCACCAAGGTCAACGTGCTGCTCGACCACAAGGCAATGCGCGAATCCGATCTTCTCGCCTTTGAGATCGCCATCAGCATCGCCAACCCGTCCGCCGTCATGTGCTCCTACAACCTCGTCGACAGCAAATACGCCTGCGAGAATGACTATCTCCTCAACCAGGTTCTCAAGAAAGACTTCAACTTCAAGGGCTGGGTCGTCTCCGACTGGAGCGCAACCCATAGCACCGTCCCCTCCGCCCTCGCCGGCCTCGATCAGGAGATGCCCGGCGACGACAACTATTTCAACGCCCCGCTGAAGAAAGCCGTGCAGGGCGGCCAGGTTCCCCAGGCACGCCTCGATGACATGGTCCACCGCATCCTGCGCAGCATGTTCGCCGCAGGCGTTGTCGATGCGCCCCCAATCCGCACCGTCGTCGATCCCTTCCGCGGACGCGACGACGCCCAGCACATCGCTGAAGAGAGCATCGTGCTCCTCAAAAACTCCGGCAGCATCCTGCCGCTGAAATCCTCCGCATCACAGTCCATCGCCATCATCGGCGCCCACGCTGACGTCGGCGTCCTCTCCGGCGGCGGTTCCGCCCAGGTCGACGCCCCCGGCGGCAACATAGCCGATCCCACCAGACCCGGCGGCTCCATCTGGGGAACTCCCGTCTACTTCCCCTCATCGCCGATGAAGAACATCCAGGCCAAGACGCCGCAAGCCTCTGTGAAATACAACGACGGCACCGACTCAGCCGCAGCCGCACAGCTCGCTAAATCCTCCTCCATCGCCATCGTCTTCGCCACTCAGCCAATGCGCGAAGACGTGGACGCCGTCATCGCTCGCTCTGCCCGGCGACCAGAACGCCCTCATCGAAGCCGTAGCCAAAGCCAACCCCAACACCATTGTCGTCCTCGAAACCGGCGGTCCCGTCAGCATGCCCTGGGTCGATCAAGTCAAAGGCGTCGTCGAGATGTGGTACCCCGGTATCGGCGGAGCACAGGCGCTCGCCAACCTGCTCTTCGGAGAGGTCAACTTCACCGGCAAACTTCCCGTCACCTTTGCCAAAGACGATCAGCAGCTTCCCCATCCCGTCGTTCCGGGGCTCGAAGGCGTCAGCGCCGCCGCGCCCAATCGCGAACACAGAGTCGCCCCCTTCGACCTCAAATACACCGAGGGCGCCAAGGTCGGTTACAAATGGTTCGAAGCGACCAACCAGCAGCCGCTCTTCCCCTTCGGCTACGGTCTCTCCTACACCACCTACGCCTACTCCAATCTGAAGGTCGATGACGCCGCCCGCACCGCGCACTTCACCATCCGCAACACCGGCAAAACCGCAGGCACCGAAATCGCACAGGTCTACGTCGCTCTTCCCGCAGCCGCCGGCGAAAACTACAAGCGCCTCTCCGCATGGCAACGCGTCAAACTCGCGCCGGGCGAATCGAAGGATGTAACTCTCCCGCTCCATCCGCTCTCACTCACCGTCTTCGACACCGACAAGAACGGCTGGCAGCTTCTTCCCGGCGACTACACCATCACCGCAGGCCCATCCTCCAGCGAAACCCCGCTGAAGGCCACCCTGCACGTGCAGCCCTAAGCACATAACGCAAGCCACATAACCTCCGTCATGACCCTCAGCCGCAACGCTGTGCGAGAATGACGGAGGAATGGCCCGCCTCATCATCAACGCGGACGACTTCGGCCTCACTCCCGGCGTCAACCGCGCCATCGCCGAGCTCCACCAGGCCCGCGTCCTCACCTCCGCCACTCTCATGGCCACCGGCTCAGCCTTTGACGACGCCGTCGCCGTAGCCCACGCCAACCCCACCCTCGGAGTAGGCTGCCACATCGTCCTAACCGACGGCATCCCCGTCTTGCCCCCCGAAAACATCCCCACCCTCATCGGCCCCGACCGCAAAACCTTCCGCCCCTCGCTCGTCGACTTCCTCCAGGCCCTCCTGCGCGGCAACATCCGCGAAGAGGACATCGAGCGCGAAGCCCTCGCCCAGATCCAAAAACTCCAGCGCGCCGGAATCGACATCACCCATCTCGACACCCACAAACACACCCACCTCTTCCCTGCCGTCGCCCGCCCACTCCTCGGCCTCGCCGAGCAGCACAACATCAGCGCCATCCGCCAACCGTTCGAACAGCCCTGGAGCCTCGCTCTCGGCCACGGCAACCGCACTCGCCGCGTTCTGGTCAAAATCCTCGCCGGCCTCAAGACCAGCTTCGAACGCCAGCCCCAAATCCGCAACGGCCATGTCCTCACCACCGACGGAACCATCGGCATCTCCGCCACCGGCAGCCTCTACGGCGAAACCCTCCGCGAAATCCTCAACGCCATGCCAGCCGAAGGCACCTTCGAGCTCGTCTGCCATCCCGGCTACAACGACCGCGACCTCGACCGCATCACCACCCGCCTCCGCGACCATCGCGACGTAGAGCGCAAAGCCTTACTAACCGAACTTCCACGAGCCGCCCTGAATCCAAACGCCCCCCAACTCATCCACTACGGAGACCTCGCAGACAACGCGAGGCAACAATTCGCATCAAGCACGCAACAAAAGAGCGTCTAATCATCAAGCGCGTCCAACGCAACAACCGGAACAACCGCAACCAACAACGGACCTCTATGAAGATCGGCATCACCTGTTATCCCACCTACGGCGGCAGCGGAGTCGTCGCCACCGAACTCGGCATCGAACTCGCCGCCCGCGGCCACGAGATCCACTTCATCACCTACTCCCAGCCCTTCCGCCTCACCGGCCGCGAAGCCAACATCAATTACCACGAAGTCGCCGTCTCCAACTACCCGCTCTTCGAGCACCCACCCTACGACCTCGCCCTCGCCACCCGCATGGCCGAAGTCGCCGAGTTCTACTCGCTCGATCTCCTCCACGTCCACTACGCCATCCCGCACTCGGTCAGCGCGCTGCTCGCCCGCCAGATGCTCGCCAGTCACGCGGCTATCATCTTCCCTTCATCACCACGCTGCACGGAACCGACATCACCCTCGTCGGCCTCGACCGCTCCTACCTTCCCATCACGAAATTCGGCATCGAGCAGTCCGACGGCGTCACCGCCATCTCCACCTACCTCCGCGACCGCACCCGCGAGGCCTTCCACATCGACACCGAGATCGAAGTCATCCGCAACTTCGTCAACTGCGACGTCTACGTCCGCAACCCCGAGCTCGTCGCCGCCATGCGCCCCCGCTTTGCCGAACCCAACGAGCGCCTCCTCGTCCACCTCTCCAACTTCCGCCCAGTCAAGCGCGTTCAGGACGTCGTCAAAGTCTTCGCCCGCGTCGCCAAAGCCATGCCCGCGCGCCTCCTGCTCATCGGCGACGGCCCCGACCGCAGCGTCGCCGAATATCTCGCCCGCGAACACCACGTCGCAGGACCGCATCCACTTCCTAGGCAAGCAGGACAACGTCAACGAGCTCCTCCCCCTCGCCGACCTCATGCTCATGCCCAGCGAGATGGAGTCCTTCGGCCTCGCCGCACTCGAAGCCATGGCCTGCAGCGTCCCCACCATCGCCACCCGCGTAGGCGGCGTCCCCGAGCTCATCAAAGACGGCCACAACGGCCTCCTCTTCGAAGTAGGCGACGTCGAAGCCATGTCCAAAGCCGCAATCAAACTCCTAAGCAGCCCCGACCATCTCGAAACCATGGCCAGCGCAGCCCGCAAAACCGCACAAGACCACTTCTGCGCCTCCCGCGTCATCCCCCTCTACGAGGACTACTACGACCGAGTCATCACCCGCACCCAACCAAAAACCTGATACCTGATACCTGGTACCAAATCCAGCCCACTCATCTCGGCTGACTTCTATCAGCCTTTATCCCTTTGATCACTGTTACGCCTTTGCCCACGTTGCGCGGGGCACCCCGGATCACCAACCCTACCCCCGAGTCATAGCACGCACCGCATCCTGCACCAATCCAATCGCCTGATCCGCCGCGCTCCCCACCAAACCCCAGGACTCCGCCCCCGCTTCCAAAACCGGCATCAACATCGTCACCCGAGTCCCCCGTCCCGGCCGGCTGTTAATCTCCACCGCCGCCAGCTTCCCATACAAAACCTCCATCCGCTCGCGAACATTCCGCACCCCAATCCCCGTCCCCGGCCTCACCAACCCACTCGTCGGCGAAGCCTCATCGTGCTCCGGAGCCATCCCCACCCCATCGTCCTCCACCTCCACCATCAACTGTCCCTCCGCCGTAATCCTGCTCCGCATCGTCACCGTCCCGCCGCCGATCCGCGGCTCCAGCCCATGCTTGATGCTGTTCTCAATCAGCGGCTGCAGCAGCATCCCCGGCACCACAATATCCAGCGTCTCCTCCGCAATCTCCTTCACCACCTTCAGCTTGCTCGCCGAACCGCACCACCTCGATATCCAGATAGTCATCCGTAAACTGCAGCTCCTCCCGCAGCGGCAGAAACGCCTCGCGATCCTTCAGCAGAACGCGCAGAATATTCGCCAGCTTCACGATCATCTCCCGCGCCAGCTCCGGCTGCGACCGCACCAGCGAGGTAATCGAGTTCAGCGTATTGAACAGAAAATGCGGATTGATCTGCCGCTGCAGCGCATCCAGCCGCGCCTCCAGCAGCAGCCTTCCCTGCTCCTCCAGCTTCCGCTCCACCCGAATCGCATTCCATATCTTCAGCGGAATCCCCACCACAATCGGCGCCGTCGCACAGATCAGCAACTGCACCCACCACTCGCGCGAGTACAGCTCGAAAAAGTGCCGCGGATAAAACATCGCCAGCATGCTCGTCGCCAAACTGCATCGCAGCCACCAGCACCAGCAGCAGAATCTGCCGATCCAGCTTCGGCCGTCGCAGGTTCCGCGTCACCCACCGGTAGATACTCAGATCGATCATCGGCGAGAACGACCACACATCCTCCGGGTCCGCAAACCGCCCGAACGCCCCCGCAATCGCCGCCACCATCAGATTCACCGGCAGCGCCCAGTACTCATGGTGCAGCAGCGCCGGAATCGCCAGCGCCGCCCCGCCCGCCATCGCCGCCAGCGGCCCCACCAGAATTCCCAGCAGAATCGTCGTCTCAAACGACAGGTCCGCCGCCAGAAAGTTCGGCACCATCACCCGAACCCAGCACCCCAAGCGTCAGCGGCGCGCAGATGATCGCCACCAGCCCAACCGTCTGCTTCGGCGTCCGGTTCGGCATCAGCAGCAGGTCTTTGAATCGTTTGGACCGCGCCAGCGAACTCGACACCGCCGCCGCCACGCCCAGCTCAACCAGCAGCGTAATCAGAATCAGTTTGGAATCAACAGGCGTCACCCCTTTACTTTACGCCTCACCCACGCGAATCCGCATCGAATCCACCGGCTCCCGAATCCAATCCGCATGAGCA
The DNA here is from genome assembly GCA_963746625.1 of uncultured Acidobacteriaceae bacterium. Classification (GTDB taxonomy): domain Bacteria; phylum Acidobacteriota; class Terriglobia; order Terriglobales; family Acidobacteriaceae; genus Edaphobacter. Next base: position 52,026 of record CAVVBT010000004.1, on the reverse strand, counting down.
CCGAAACGTATAATGGAATCATGCCCTTCGCCAGCGTCACCAAACTAGCCGATGCCGACTTCCCCACCCGCTGGGGACACTTCCGCATCCTCGGCTTCGAGGGCATCGTCGAAAACCCCACCGCCTGCAACGACAACATCCCCCCGCCGGCCGTCCGAACCGAGTCCGCCGTAGCCCTCGTCATGGGCGACATCCACGCCGCCCCCCCGATCGTCCGCATCCATTCCCAGTGCCTCACCGGCGACGTCTTCCACTCCCTCCGCTGCGACTGCCGCCAGCAGCTTGAGCTCGCCCTCGCCACCATCGCCGACGCCGGCGCCGGCATCCTCCTCTACGAACAGCAGGAAGGCCGCGGCATCGGCCTCATGGCAAAACTCCGCGCCTACGAACTTCAGGACAAGGGCCTCGACACCATCGAAGCCAACCTCGAACTCGGCTACGAAGCCGACTGCCGCCATTTCGAGCTCCCCGCAGCTATCCTCAAGGCAATGAACGTTCCGGCCGTCCGCCTCATCACCAACAACCCCGAAAAGGTCGAAGCCCTCGAACAAGCCGGCATCAAGGTCGTCGAGCGCATCTCCGCCGAAGTCCCCGCCGAACCCACCAACGAGCGCTACCTCGCCACCAAGCGCGAAAAGATGGGCCACCTCGTCAGCTAGGGCAAACCCGAAGACCCCTCGCGGCCATCTGAAATAAGTTACCGCAGATAAGAACGTCGCGAGAGGTCACGCATGGCACTTCCCCGCCGTACTCTCTTCATCGTCCTCGGAAGCATCGTTGGCCTCATCCTTCTAATCGGTCTGTGCATCCCGCTGTTCCTTGACGCGGACAGCTTCCGTAACCGCATCGAATCCACACTCACCACCTCTCTCGGCCGCAAGGTCACCCTCGGCAAACTCGATCTCTCCGTCTTCTCCGGCAGCCTCGTCGCCGAAAACGCCACCGTCGCCGACGATCCGGCATTCAGCAATCACCCCTTCCTCGAGGCCACCCGCGTCAAAATCGGCATCGAGATGATCCCCCTCATCCTCAGCCACCAGATCCACATCACCGGCTTTGCGCTCGATTCACCCAAGACCGTGCTCCTTCGCGCAGCCAACGGCACGTGGAACTACTCCTCCATTGGCAACGCACATTCCAATCCCTCCACCAGCAAAGACTCCAGCTCCCTTATTCCTAATCTCACCGTCGGCAAGGTCACCATCACAAACGGACAACTGATCACCGGCAATGTTCCTGCCCCCGGCGCGCCCTCGACACCTCGCCGCACCTTCGATCAGATCGACTTTGAAGCGAAAGACTTCTCCTTTGATAAATCCTTCCCCTTTACCGCCTCCGCGCATCTGCCCGGCGATGCAACCGTCTCGCTGACCGGCAGCGCGGGCCCCATCAACGCAAAGGACGCCTCGCTGTCGCCCTTCACAGCCCACCTGGTGGCCAAACACCTCGATCCACTCGCGGCCGGCTTTATCGACGCCACCGCCAGCATCCGCGGCACCATCGATGCCCTCGATGTTCAGGCCACCTGGAACGGCCAGCAACTTCACGTCGCCAATCTCCTCATCGATACGCCAAAGCTCACACTGGTCCGCGAGAACAAACCCACCAACGTCGTCACCCCGCCGCCGGCGCCCAACAGCAACGACATGCTTAGCACGCTCACCGCCGATCGTCTCCAGATCAAGAACGGGACCCTCACCGTCACCACGCCCGGCCAATCCACCCCCGCGGTCTATCAGCAACTCAACGCCGAGGTTACCAACCTCTCGCCCACCGCATCCTCGCCCTTCAAGCTGAGCGCGCAGATCCCCGGCGGAGGCTCGCTTACCGGTGACGGCACCGCCGGCCCCATCAATCAGGCAACCGCCGCCGCGACACCGCTCAACGCACACGTCGCCATCACGCACCTCGACCTCGCCACCAGCGGCATCGTCGCTCCTGACGCCGGCATCAGCGGCATCGCAGACATCGATGCCCGGGCCCTCTCCGACGGCAAGAATCTCAGCGCAAACATCTCCTCCAAAATCCAGGGCCTTCGCATCGCAAAGAACGGTTCGCCCTCTGCCAAGCCCGTCGACGTCCAGCTTTCAGTCGCGCAAAATATGCAATCGCTCGCCGGCCAGATTCAAAAGGGTGTCATCAATATCGGCGGAGCCATCATCAACGTCGCTGGAACCTACCAGACCACCGGCGCAACCACCGCGCTCAATCTTAAAGTCAGCAGCGACGGCACATCGATCGACGCTCTCGAAGCATTCCTGCCCTCCGTCGGAGTCCATCTCCCCAGCGGTTCGCGCCTCCAGGGTGGAACCCTCACCACCAGCCTCAACGTCACCGGCACCAGCGCGAACCCAATCATCAGCGGGCCCATCCGGCTCAGCAACACAAACCTCGCAGGCTTTGACCTCGGCTCCAAACTCGGCCCGCTCAGCTCCCTTGCAGGAATTAAGAGCGGCTCCGGCACAGCAATACAGTCGCTAAGCGCCAACATCAACGTCAACGCAGGCAACGTCCGCACCGACAACGTCTCTGTCATCGTCCCATCCATCGGCTCAGCCACCGGATCAGGAACAATCACTGCCGCAGGCGCTCTCAACTACAACACCGTTCTCAAACTCACCGCCATCGCCGGAGCAGTTGGCAAAGCCGGCTCCGCAGCCGGAGGAGCAGGAGGTATCGCAGGCCAACTGATGGGCATGATCCCGGGGGGAGCAGCCGGAGGAGCCGTCGGCGGCGTGGTCGGCAATATCGCCAGCTCCGCCCTGCGCAACGGTATCCCTGTACAAATCGGAGGCACCACCTCCAACCCCACCTTCACACCCAACATGAACGGCCTCGCAAGCAGCGCAGCGGGAGCCGCCGTCAAAGGTGCAGCCAAACCCTCAGGCAGCCAGACCGACTCTCTCACCAACGCGCTCGGCGGACTCCTCAAGCCGCACTGATCAGCTCTTGTACACTCCCGACTCCGGATGATGATTCATCCAGTCGAACCAGTAATCCTTGTGCGCACTGATCTCCGTCAGGCAACGTCCCTTCAGCTCTCCGCCGACCGCGCACCCTTGAAAATTCCACGTGCTCCCCGTCTGCGTGTCGCTCATCACGCCATCGCCGGATCGTCCGGCGAAAGTCAGCGCAGCGTCCCCTTCGAACACCCGAATAGAAGCGCCATCCGGTCCGACAACAATCAGCACCGGGGCCCCGCCAACACGATCCTGGATCAGCTTCGCCGCCAGAATCGACTCGATCGGATAAGCCTTATTCTCCCCCGCAGCGGTGACTCCAAGCATCAGTTGATGTGGCCCAATCCCGGACTTCGCCGTGTCCACCACGGTTCGCGCCTTCTCCACATGCCTCTCCCAATCCTTCGGATCGTACAGCGCCTCATACCGCGCATCAGGCTTCAAAACCAACCCCTGCGGCTGCTCCGTCCGCCACAACGCAAACGTCAACTCATTGCTCGGAATCAGCTCCAACTGCCGCCCTTTGAGCGGCCCGAAGATCGCCTCACCCGTGCTCTGCTGCCATATGCTGCTCGTCTCTTCGTCCCGTAACAGGGCATTTCCGTTATTGATGCCCGCAAGCCGAAAGTGCAGCGTCTTCCCATCCATCACGCGGCTCCAAACCATCCCCGTATGACAGAGCGTGCAATAACTCACCGCAATCGGGACACCGCCCACCATATCGTTCACGATGTGGTGATATCCCATCGTACGAATCGGATAAGCCCGCGCCTCCGTACCCAGCACAACCGCCAGCACCTTGTCGTCCCCATCCACCTTCACCGCATCTGCCCCGGCAAAAGCGGGCGAATCGTAAGGATGAAACATCTTCTCGAAGATATTCACATGCGTCAGCACCGCACCCGCCGCCGCAAAAACCATCAGACCAGCCAGCAGAACACGCGAACCAACCCTCGCACTCCTCCACAACCGAATCACCAGCAGCAACACCGCCACCCCGCACAAACCCGACAACCACGGCCCCGCATGACGAACCGCCAGCGCCAGACTCAGCTCCCCCGCTCCCTGCGGACGAAACGGCCGAATCACATAGATCGGTATCGCCACACAGGCCACCGAAACCGCAGCGCAAAACACCGTCAAGACCAGCGCCAACGCAAAAAATCTCCCCGTCCCCACCTTTGCCGCACGAATCTCCAACACCTGTGCCATCATTCTTCTCCGCCGCAATTCAACGCTGCGGCGGCCCTTCGGTCAACCCACCAGTCGGCCGACATTCGCCTCCACCCAACGGAGGACACCAGGCCGCGCGGTTCCCTCATTCACCCATACATAATCGCCAAATGATACCCTTCCCACGCGAAGCAGCAGCATCCGCCTATGACGAGACTCTCAATCCCCGGGGGACTCCAACGAGTAGCAATACCCATCGTTTTCTCGCTCCTCGTCGCCCTCGCCGCGCCAGCCAAAGCCCAAACCCCAAACTCGCTAAGCCAGATCCACAAAATCTATCTCGACACCACTGCCGCAAAGCCCGATACATCCGACCTGCGCAAGCACCTGCTCGACAGTCTCCGCAAAGACCGCTCCCTCGAAGTCGTCCCCGATCCAATCCACGCCGACGCCATCCTCGCAATCACCAGCGAGATCTGGATCAAAGGCTATGTCTCCGTCAATCCGCGTGCTCCCGGCAGCAAATTCCCGGTCTACGGCGGCTTCCTCTCAGCCCAGCTCGTCGAAAAAGATGGAGAACCCCTCTGGTCCTATCTCGTCACCCCCAGCCGGTATTCCTCCGGCAACATCCACCAGGACCTGGCCGACCAGCTTGCAAAAAAACTATCGGAAGCCCTGCATGAAGCCGCTCCAGCCGCGTCTGGCACCGGCCGCGCCAAAGGCATCACCCTCAAAGCCGCAGGAGCGTCCTTCCCAGCCCCTCTCTATCAATCCTGGATCGAGTCCTTCCGCGAACGCCATCCCGACATCCACATCACCTACAGCGCCATCGGCTCCGAGGCCGGCATCCAGCAGCTCCACGACGGCAAGATCACCTTCGCCGCGACCGACGTTCCGCTCTCCGATGCCCACATGACGCAGATGCCCGTCAAACTGCTCCAGTTCGCCACCGTCATTGGAGCCGTCGTTCCCGTCTATCATCTCCCTCAGACCGAGCCAAGATCTCCAATTCACGCCGGAAGTCCTCGCCGGCATCTTCCTCGGCAAGATCCGCAGATGGAACGACCCCGCCATCCGCGCCATCAATCGCAGCATCAACCTCCCCGACGCCGACATAGTCGTCGTCCATCGCGCCGACGGCAGCGGCACCACCTTCGCCTTCACCGACTTTCTCACCAAAACCAACCCAGAATGGAAGTCAGCCGTAGGCAGCGGCATCACCGTCAAATGGCCCACAGGCCGCGCCGCACAAGGCAACGACGGAGTCGCCTCCCTCGTCGATAAGACCCCCAACTCCATCGGCTACGCCGAGCTCAGCTTCGCCATCCAGCGACAGCTCAGTTACGGAAGCGTTCGCAACCCCGCCGGCAACTTCACCCAGGCCAACCTCCTCACGCTCGCCGCAGCCGCCGCCAGCGCCTCCCCCCGCGGCAGCGACATCCTCACCCCACTCACCAACGCCCCCGGAAAAGACTCCTATCCCATCACCAGCCTCACCTGGCTGCTGGTCCCCGAAAAGTTCCCTGACCCAGCCACCAAAGCCGCAGTCGCAGAGTTCCTCGACTGGATCCTCACCTCGGGCCAGAAAGAGTGCTCAGCCCTCGCCTACAACCCGCTTCCGAAAGAGATTCTCGCGCGCGAACTGGACCAGCTCGCCGCCTTCAAATCAAAATAGTCGCCGCTCGATCCATGTGCGAACGGTCGCCTAGAAAGTGCGCGGCCTGCCGGCGGCGGGAAAGCCATTGCTTGATCCTTCGGAGGAAGCGCAGGGCTACAGAGCAAGCTGAAAAAGTCGCTGTTTTGAAAGGGCGCGGCTTCAGCCGCGCCATAAGGTTCAAATGAACGCGTCTTTAGCCGCCGAGGGAATCTTTCCACGTCAAAGCAGACTTTTTCAGCACCTCTTCAGCCCTGCGAAAAAGCCGGCAAATACAGGGGCTTTAGCCCCGGGACTTCCGTCATTTCGGGCTAGAAGACACCTTTTAGCCGCGCGATCTACGCCTCTGGTTTCAGGAGGCGCATCACGCCCGTTTGTCTTCAGCATTCCTTCTTGACCCAGTCGTTCTTCGGCGAGACGCGCGATCCCCCCAGGAATCTCCGGGACGATCTCCGCGCAGCCCCACCACCACCTTCGCCGTAGTTACCAACTGCCCCACATGCCGCTGCGCATGGTCCGCACAGTGCACCAGCAGCCCACCTACACTGCTCGGCAGCCCACCTCTCCCCACCCAGCGAGCCCTGTCGTGAGTCTCGGGCGAGATCGCTCTGATCCTCTGCATCGCCGCCTCCAATCCACCCTCGAACTCAGCGAAAAGCTTCTCCCGCGAACCCGAAGGCTCCATCTCACTATCCAGTGCCGCCAACTGCGCTTCGGTCAGCTGCCGCCCCTCGGCATAGGTAAGCAACCGATCGAGACTCCGCGCAATATGCCGCATCTGGAACCCCACCGAAGGCAATCCAAACGGCCGCGCCTCCAACTGCTCCTCCGTGAACCCGGAACACCACCGCGTCGCATCCTCCCGCGCCAGTTCCAAAGCATGCAGCACCCCCCGCTGCACCACATCGTTCTCCGTCAATGTCCCGCGCAACCAGGGTTCAACCATCACTCAAACCTCACTCCCGAAATATTCCTTGCCGTTCATCCGCCTTTATCAGTTTTTATCCTTTTTATCACTGTTACGCCTTCAATCCGCGCTCGTCCGCGACAATCCGCGGTCGGCCTTCACAACCCCTTACTCCGACGAAACTCCCGCACCACGTCCCCAACATCCCGATGCTGCCCATCCACCGCATCGTTCATCGCCCGAACCTCGTCCGCCGTCACCTTTCCCGCCAACCTATCCATCGCCACCTGAATCCCCGGATGCCGCCGCAGCGAATCCTCGCGAAACAGAGGCACCGCTTCATAAGGAGGAAAGTAGTGCCTGTCATCCTCCAGCGCCACAAACCCCAACGCCCGTATCGGCCCATCGGTCGAGTTCCCCGCCACCATATCCACCTGCCCGCTGGCCAGCGCCCGGTAAAGCAAACCCAGGTCCATCGTCCGCGGCGACCCATCCAGCTTCAACCCGTAGGTCTTCTGCAAACCCGGCAGCCCATCCGGCCGCGACTCAAACTCATACCCCACCCCCAGCCGCCAACCTCTGTCGAGCCTCAATCCAGAGTCCGGATATTGAGAATCTGGGTGCCCCATAGCCTGCCCTGAGCCTGCCGAAGGGTCCCGATTCTGGGACATGGGTTCCCGGGCTGCCACCACCCTAACCGCATCCGAAATAGTCCTACTCCCAACCGCCGAGAATCCTCCCCCCGAATCACCATCGCAAAAGTATTCTGAAACCCCAGCCCCGGCTCAACCCGCACCCGATACCGCGACTCATACAACTCCTTCACCCGCGCAAACACCGTCGCCTCATCCCGCTGCCCAACCGGAGGCAAAGGCTGCTTCAAAATCGCCGTCAACGCCGTCCCCGTGTACTCCACATACCCATCGATCCGCCCACTCACCAAAGCCTGCTGACACAAATAGCTCCCCGCAAGATAAAACCGCCGCTCCACCCGCTCCCCCGTCACCGCCTCAATCTCCTGAGCCAGCAACTCCCCCAAAACCACCTGCTCCGTAAAATTCTTAGCCCCAATCACAACCCTGCTCGACCGAGGCGGCGCACAAGCTGTCAGAGAAAGGCAGCTCAATAGGAGCGCAAAAACCACCCTCGCTCCATAAAGAGCGCGCGCACCCAGAAAACCCTCGGCATCTAGGTACCCCAAGGCTTTAGCCTTGGGCCTCTCAACGCTCCCGAAGATGTGGGGCTTTAGCCCTTGGGGTATGCCTTTCTTAGCGCCTCCGCCATTCCCTCGAAACGCGCCCTGACTTGACAAAAAGCCTCCTCAAACATCGGCTAAGACCCAAACCAAAAACAAAGTCCAGACCTAAAGTATCTCCTTCGAATACTTTGCACACTTTTGACAAGGAGGGGGTACCTACGCCCGCCGCACCGCCACACGCTTCTCCAGCCATCCCAAACCCGCATCCGCCCCCAGAGCCAGCAAAGCCGCCGGAACCGCCCCAGCCAGCACCAGTCCGTTATCCACACTAGCGACTCCCCGAAAGATCAGCTCCCCCAACCCACCAGCCCCAATCGCCGCCGCAATCGTAGCCACCCCCACACAAGTCACAGTAGCCGTCCGCAGCCCCGCCAGAATCACACTCGCCGAAAGCGGAAGTTCCACCTTAAACAATCTCTGCATATCACTCATCCCAAGTGCATTGGACACATCAATCAATGCCGGATCAACACTCCCAATCCCCGCGTAAGTATTCCGCAGAATCGGCAACAATGCATATCCCGTCAGCGCCAGAATCGCCAGCCGAGCCGCATTCTCCCCCAGCCAGGGCACCGGCAACAGCAACCCAAACAGCGCAAGACTAGGCACCGTCTGCAGCACATTCGCAAACCCGATCACCGGCTTCGCCAGCCTCTTCTTTCGCGTAAGCAAAACCCCCAGCGGCAACCCCACTGCCGCCGCCAGAATCATCGCAGACAGCTGTCAGCCAAAGATGCTCGAACGTCAGTCGCCCAATCTCCCAGCCGTGTGCGCGCAAAAAATCCATCATGCCGGCACCGCACGATGTACCGCCCGAACATAATCCTTTACATGAAGATTCTCCGACCCCAGCAAACTCCTCAGCCGGAAGGTCCGCGACCACCGCTCCCGCATCCAGAAACACCACCCGCTTCGCCAGATAGAGCGCCTCATCCAGATCATGCGTCACCATCAGAACCGTCTTCCCCACACGCTCCAGAAGTTCCTTCAGCATCGTCTGCATCTCCGCCTCGAGTCAGTGGATCCAGCGCCCCAAACGGCTCATCCATCAGCAAGACCGTCGGATCCATAGCCAGCGCCCGAGCCAAGCCCGCCCGCTGCCTCTGCCCACCCGAAAGCTGCCAGGGATACCGCTCCCCGTACTCATCGCCATCCAGCCCCACAAGCCCCATAACCTCCCCCACCCGCTCCACATATCGGCCCATGTCTTTTCTACCGCCCCGCAAGCTCCAGCGCCATCCCCACATTCCGGTCCACCGTCATATGCGGAAACAACCCCGTCTCCTGGATCACATACCCAATCCCCCGCCGCAACTCCACCAGGTCGCACTCCACCACCCGCCGTCCCGCCACCCGTACCTCACCCGAGGTAGGCGCCACCAGCCCATTCACCATCCGCAGCAGCGTAGTCTTACCCGACCCGCTCCGCCCCAGCAAAGCCGTAGTCGTCCCCGCCTCCAACTCAAGCGAGATATCGCGCAGCAAAAAACGCCCATCAGCCAACGCATAGCTCACCTTCGCGAACTCAACGCCGACCGTAGGCATGTCTCCTACTCTAACTTGTCTTAACCTGAGGGAAGCTACTCCGCAGTGTCGGACACGGCAACAGGCTCTCCTGTCGTACCGCGGCTGCCCCTTCACTCGCACCACCGTAATCTTCTCAAAGCCTTCTTTGAAGGTAGGCGGTTTCAACCGTTCTGCCATCTTTTGCATGACGTCATCGGTCACCTGGCGGTCGCGCTTCGAGTTCCGCTCCATGCATACAGCCAGCGGCACATCAAAGAACACCGCCTGCACCTCATACCCGAAGCTCTTCGCCATCTTGATCCACTGGCGCCGCTCATGCGGCGACAGGTTCGTCGCATCCACATAGTTCCACGGCATCTTGGCAATCAGCCGCGCCCGCAGCAAACTCCGCAGCGTCGAGAACACCAGCCCCTGGTACCGCTGCTCCGTAATATCGTCAAACAGCAGCGTCCGCAACAGGTCGCTCGACAGCGGAGTCACGCCCCGCCGTTTATACCAGGTAGTCTTACCCGACCCCGGCAGCCCAATCGTCAACACCACATAACCCTTCGGCGATTTCAGCGCCACCTGTTCCACTGGCGGAGTCGCCAGCGACTCAGGCTGCGTCTCCACCACAATCTGCGGTTCGGGCTTCGGCGTCACCGCCGCGCTCACAGCATGGGTCGCTGCTTCGACAGCAGGTGCCTGTGCCGTATCGGCTGTACCGACCGCCACAGCCTCTGGGTACGATGGTCTCAGGGGAGCCGGCTGGTTCGAGGGCAACTCCTGCCCACTTTTCCCCGTGGACTCCGATTCATTCGGTCCACGTCTAGGACGTCGTCTCATCTTTTCGCTTATCCATTCGCGCAACTCGCGCATATGACGCTTGTAACACAGCGCCAAAGCCCCCCGCAAATCGCCCGCACCTCTAACGCCACTCGGCTATGAAATCTTCCATTCATCTTCCGCTGCTATCGTTTCGAATCAACGAGGTGAACGATGGCCGTTGAAATCTCCGATCTCGACCAACTCCAGACTGCTTACAAGGCAGCCATAGACCAATGGATCAGCACCATCCGAGAAGAAGAGGCCCTCGCATCCGGCGACCACTCCGAAGCCGAAATCGACACGTGGGAAGCCGCCGGCTTCCGCGAAGAGGATGCGCGCAACAAGGCGAAAGAAGCCAAGAAGGAGTATGAAGGCGCTCTGCGCGAGAAGTTCTTCGACTTCTAGCCCACGAGTTCGGCCTCACACCGACCCTTCACGACACGTTCAGCCGAAGCCGCAGCGTCATGCCTGCATTTGCTTCACCCCCGCCTGGGTGTTAACATCCGAAATGGTGGGCGCAAGCGAATCTGCCGCGCCTTTCAATACCAGAAGATCTATAAATTTCCTCGCAACAAACGATAGGAGCAACCGAAATCATGGCAGCAGTAAAGGTAGGCATTAACGGCTTCGGCCGCATTGGACGCAACGTCTTTCGCAGCGCCCTTGGAAATCCAGAGATCGAATTCGTAGCCGTCAACGACCTCACCACCCCCGCCACCCTGGCCCACCTCCTCAAGTACGACTCCATCCTCGGCAATCTCAAGAACGAAATCTCCCACGGCGAAGACTTCATCTCCGTCGACGGCAAGAAGATCAAAGTCTTCGCCGAGCGCGACCCCGCCAAGCTCGACTGGGCCAGCGTAGGCGCCCAGGTCGTCGTCGAGTCCACTGGCTTCTTCACCGACGCCGAAAAGGCCAAGGCCCACCTCGGCACCACCGTCAAGAAGGTCATCATCTCCGCCCCGGCCAGCAACGAGGACATCACCGTCGTCCTCGGCGTCAACGAAGACAAGTACGACGCGGCCAAGCACAACATCATCTCCAACGCATCCTGCACCACCAACTGCCTCGCCCCAGTGGTCAAGGTCATCAACGACACCTTCGGCATCGCCTCGGGCATCATGACCACCATCCACAGCTACACCAACGACCAGGTCATCCTCGACACCCCGCACAAGGACCTCCGCCGCGCCCGCGCCGCCGCCCTTAGCATGATTCCCTCGAGCACCGGCGCCGCCAAGGCCCTCAAGCTCGTCATCCCGGCCATGGACGGCAAGCTCGACGGCTTCGCCATCCGCGTCCCAACCCCCAACGTCTCGGTCGTCGACCTCACCTTCGTCTCCGAGAAGCCCATCGACGCCAAGAGCGTCAACGCCGCCCTCAAGGCAGCCGCTGAAGGCCCCATGAAGCCTTACCTCGGCTACACCGACGAAGAGCTCGTCAGCTCCGACTTCAAGGGCAACCCGCTCTCCTCCATCGTCGACTCCAAGCTGACCAAGGTCATCGGCAACACCGGCAAGGTCATCAGCTGGTACGACAACGAGTGGGGCTACTCCAACCGCGTCAAAGACCTCATCCTCTTCCTCGTGAAGAAGGGCCTCTAAACGCGTCGAAGCTTATAAAGTTCGTCTTCTGAAGCTGAGCCTGTCGAAGGAGAAGAATCCCCGCTTTTGTAAGAAGCGGACGGATTCTTCGCTTCGAGAGGCAGCAGCCTGACCCAGAAAAAAATAGCGCGCAGCTCAATGCTGCGCGCTCTATCGTTTATCGCGCTGTCCGCCAAGGGCCGGAGGAAATTACGCGCGAGCCAGCTTTCTACGAACCGCACCGGCCATAGCCGTAAGCCCCGTTCCCAGCATCAACAAAGTTGATGGCTCAGGAGTAGCTGTGGTGCTGAGTGGGTTGACCCCGATGAAGTTCTGCGGAGCGGAGTCTCCATCTCGATCGTGCACGGTACCATCGTCGTAGATATAAAACGTGTAGTTGCTCAGGAACGTTGATGTATACGTAAACGTCGCCGCATCCGTATCCCAGTTAGTTGCAGTTATGTCGAGTCCAGTCTCAGTGGGGTTGAATATCTTCCAAAGCGCCTCTTGAACATCGATTGTGTTTTGAGCGCTTGAAGGGCCGCCGGTGTACTGGCTGAGAATGTAAGCTTCTTCCTCAAATTGAAGAAGAAAGCCGGAAGCGGCATCTGTCCGGCCATCTGTGGACAAGTTTGCCCCATTGATTACATCAACAGTCCAGCTCTCGCCGGCCTGAATATGATTCAGCTCGTTCAGACAGAACAAAGACAGTGGTCCACCAGGATTAAGACTCATGTCGTAGGGACCGATTTGCCCAGTATTAGTATTGAGCTTCAAAACAGGATCATCCGCCTTCGCGGTAAATGGGATCAGCACCAGACACATGGCCGGTAACAGTAATGTGAACTTCTTCATTGTGTTCCTCCTAACGCGGGAATCAAGGCATTAATAGATTCAATGCTCGATCGTGCTGAGCTTGCAGGTTGGACATGCCGTTGCTCTGCAGGAAAAGCGGTCAAAGCCAATGGCTTTTGTGGGCCTAACTGCATCAAGGCAATTCGATGGCCATTTCGAAATCGTTTTAACGGTGGCGTAATCAATAATCGCCGCCGAGCAATGGGCCACTGTTATGCAACGAAATGCGCAGGAAAGTTCTAGAAGTCTGCCACTATCAACCGATAGTCCACCCAAAATCGATTAGGACCGGCCTGTCCCGGCAATAAATACCGTCTTCGTTTGTTGACATGAGAGACTTTGAAAGTTACACCCTCAACGACACCCCCCATCAACCAAAAATCGCCTCCGCGTAAGGAAACGGCCGCGTCAGCTTGCTCCTCCAGAAGTAAGCCAGAATAATCACACTAGCCACCGCAGCATAAGCACACCACAACGAAGTAAACGCATATCGCTTCACGGCCATCACAGTCAGCAGGATCACCAGATTTACCACCCCAAAGATCACCATATCTCGCACCTTCGAGAAGAACAGCGACCCGCAAGTCGCAATCACATACAACACGGCAAGCACCGTATTATTCGTTCCATCGTTGATGTAAACAATGCTGTTGTCTTTCACATAAATGTGCAACGGATACGCAATCAGCGCCCAAAGCATATAAAGCGTCGTAGCAGTCCCAAGCATGAGAAACGGAATCATCCTCCTCCGGCTCTTCCTATCCGACTCAAACAGCAGCACAGCCAGTGGAATCAGAAACGGCATCAGCCCCTGCGCATACAGCACAAACGCCGCACCCATCTTGTGCGTCACATCCGCGGACATCGCCCCATCGAGCCCAAGCCAAACAAACCCCTCCGTAAATTGGTGGATCGCAAACAGCGTAGGCAGCGAAGCAAACAACAACTCACGCTTATGTTTCACCTGCGTGAGAGTCGCAACCCCAATCGTCCCCAGCACACCGCTTCCCACAAAGTTCGCCGCAGCCGAAAAGCACACATTCGCCTCCCCAGGTTCAGGTTCTGCCGATAATACCCGACTCTGCCGCGCTACCATGAATCTTCTAAGGGCCCTGCGAATCTATTCTTGTGGCAGCGAGTCCACCTGCCCGGATCGAGAACCCGATGGGTCGTCGTTTTCAGGAAATAGCCTTCACCCCACTAGTCAAAGAACATCAAAAGGAACACGGCAGCCGGCGCCAATACGACCGCATGGAGAAGTCCGCCCCGCAGGGCAACGACACTCTAGGCTCGGCCGAACAGGACTTCATCCAGCGCCGTGACAGCTTCTACATGGCCTCCGTCAGCGAGACCGGCTGGCCCTACATACAGCATCGCGGAGGCCCCAAAGGCTTCGTCCACGTCCTCAATCCCTCCCTCATCGGCTTCGCAGACTATCGCGGCAACAAGCAGTACATCAGCCTCGGCAACTTCGACCACGACAACCGCGTCGCCCTCTTCTTCATGGACTACCCTTACCAGACGCGCCTCAAGATCCTCGGCCGCATAGAGGCCCACGAGCACGACTCCATGGCTCCCGAGCTCATCCAATCCTTCCGCTCAAAAGATGACTCCGGAGTCATCGAGCGCGCCATCCTCATCCACGTCGAAGGCTTCGACTGGAACTGCCCCCAGCACATCACCCCGCGCTATACCGCCGAAGAACTGGAACAGACCCTCGCACCAGTCCGCGAAAGACTCGCAAATCTCGAATCCGAAAACGCCACCCTCAAAGCCCAATTCGACTCAATCAAAAAAGACTCTCCTCAAATCAAAGCCTGATCCCCTTGAGCCTCTAGGCCATTTCGCGCAGCCTCGGAGAGCGTATACTGGCGTTTCATTGGGACACGGGAAAACGACGTGTGTTAATTTTCGTTTCGGGCCAGGGAAACCAATTTTCAAGCTGAGGAACCTTATGAAGATACTGCTTTCCGCTGTCTTGCTAATCGCCGGAGCAGGTTTGGCGAAGGCTGACACTCTCGAGACGATCACCTTCAATCTGAGTGATTTGCATCCTGGATCAACACTGTCAGCCACTTTCGACGTGCCCACTTCGCTCGGGACCGGGGTGACGACGCTGGATGTCACCTATTCTTTCAGCGATCCTTCGGACTACGCCGAAGGAAGTCTGAAGGGGCCGACGGGAGGAACGTTGGCGGGAATGGTCTTGATTGAACCCAACACGCCGATCAGCAACTTTATCGTAAATTTCTCCGTCCCGGTATTTTTCAACCCCACCGGTAACATGTTTGATCAGGAAAACGTTCTTTCGGGGCGTGGCCTTGCGCAATGTGCATCTTTTCCGTGCACAGCCACCGGAGGATTCGAAGACGGTCTGGCCTTTAACAGCGTGTACACTGTCGCTCCCGCAGCAGCCACGACTCCCGAGCCATCTTCCTTATTGCTGCTGGCCACCGGCCTCGCGGGAGCGGGTCTTCGTTACGCGAGCCGCAAACGTTTCGCCTAGACCATTTCCACTAGCTACACTCTGAAAGCAAATCGAAGGTTGGTCCAGCTCCGATCCAACCCTTATCCCCTTTGTGTCCCATCTACGTCGTCTGCCCTGCCTCACTGCACGATCTCCGCCGAAGCAGCCCGTCGGTCAGGTAACTGCTCGGCATATGCTGTACCGCAAGACGGTGTTTGCGACAAATTCGCCCGGGCCCGAGACGAGTTGACGCGAACTTGCCGATAACCCGACTTTCGAGGAAGTTCGAAAAGCAATAAATACGTTGGCTAACCCAAGTCTACTTCTTGGGGAATAGGGTTTGAATGTCGCTCTTCTTGGGGGGCTGAAAAGCGGCGTAAGCCCTAAATTTGAGGTATACGAGGGCTCCAGCTACCGCGACGATTCCTAAAACCTCAAACCCCTGCCCGATGTATTTTAGAACTGCCATCATGCCATCTATGCTAACGCAGAGGCCCGATCCTAGAGACTAGAACCGGGCCGGGAAAAGCTGCAGGCGCTGTAAGCCACCGTTGCGCCACCTGTGGGAACTCCTCGAAGTTCCCGCAAAACGGGGTTATAGCCAACTTCAACTGAACTTGCCGATAACCCGACTTTACAGGAGGTTCGTTGGGATTCAGCATGAAAGGGATGCGATACTTGCGTGATTCAGAGGCCCTATGATCTCGCGTCGCACAATCCTTTTTTTCTTGATCGCGATGACTTGCTTCAGTGTTCTCACATACAGGACATGGGAGCAAGAGCGTCCATGTCGGGAATGGAAGCACAATCATGCGGCCGGTCAGGCAGAGCCAGCGCCCGTTCAACAACCGGACGGCAGCTTCTCTGTCACCCTCAATCCCTGTAATCTCTGGTACGCAATGGCTTGGCTGGACCGAGCACTCGCACTTGTTGGGTTCGCCTCAAGTGTGGCGTTCATAATCTCATTGATACAAGATGTCCTCATTTGGCAGAGAAAAAGGCGAAGCCTCATTGAGGCAGCTCCCGACTGATCGAGAGAAGGTATCAAACGTCGGCTATAAGAGTGTTGCGCCGTTCCCGAAAAACGGGGGTTTTCGGAAACTTCACCGAACTTGCCGAAAATCCGACTTTCCGGGCGTTATAGTCCTCTCTGACCAAGGTGCGACTTCAAATGGCGTCGGGTGAGGTGGAAACCCGCCCAGAGGAGCGGAATAGCTACCAAGAACGATTCCGCTGCAATTCTCAAACTCTGCCTAACCTGAAATGGCATTCCGTGAAATTGCCCTGTCTCGTGAACTCGCTGGGCAATAAGCAGCTCCATGGCGCACAAACCTAAGCATAGAGCCGCAAGTAAGAACGACAGCACATTTATCGAAACTAGGAGAGCGTTTCTCATGGTGTTGATGCTTTCAGAGAGCTGCGCTAGGACGCAAGGAGAATGGTAGCTTCTCGTTCGCGAAAAACGGCGCTTTCGGAAAACGGGGTTTTGACTAAGTTCAACCCGCCGAACTTGCTCAAAATCCGACTTTGCGGGAACTTAGTTTGAAGGTTGGTCCCCAGGTGGAAGTCGTTCGGGGAGGAAAACCGCAACGACCAGAAGAACAACCACGATCCAGAGGCATTTATCCAGAGCCATGTCTGTGCCCCAGAGAGTGTTTGCGCTCAGTCCTCCCCGATACACATGAGCATCTATGTACACATGCGCGAAAAGAAGAAGTAGCGCAGCGACTGCGGTAGCACGCAGCGACCAGATCGTTAGAAGGAAGCACGGCGTCAGAAGCGTCCAAGCGAAGGTGTGCGGCCAGCATTCGATCCGGGGACAGAATCCCATCAGGATCGTACCGAAAATAGAGACATATAGACTCATTGATCCGGCGACAACGAACACGATCCACCGAGCCTGCTTAAAGACCTTTACATTTCTCGACATGGGGAACAGTGTACCCGGGAGAACTGGCCTCTCGGAAAACGGGGTTATCGGCAACTTGAACCAGCTTGGCAGCTGCCGATGCGCTAAGCCAGATGCGCCGAGTGACTTCAGCTGTCCGACAAACGGTCCTCTCAAGCAAGTTCCGATCAGTAATCGCGAGATGTGCGGCGCCCGGCACCTTGCGTTGATGCGGTAGAAATTTCTAGTTCGCCGGAACATTTCTGCCCGGAACCACTGATCCGCAATCCGGAGACAGAAAGCGTCCATGTGTCTCGGTAACAGAAGTAGTCCTGCCCACAGCTGATAGATTCTCAGGGACGGTCGCGGTCATGTGTAGGGCTCCGTGCATCTCGGTGGGTTTATCGATCGAGCTGAAGCTGTCCACTGTCATAGTCATTCCGGTCTGCATCTTGCAGTTCATCGTCACCGCCTTAAGATCACGCCGGTCGGTGCTCTTGCTGACGGTACAACCGGAAGGAGTGTGCTGGAGCCAGGCCGTCGCCTCACTCTCTATGGCCTCCCAGACAGCAGCGGTCATACACGCATGTACTTTCCGCTGAAACGAGCTGTCGGGTGGCATGCCCTTTTGGTGCATTTCTTGAGTCATGCGTTGTGGAATGGTTCCGGTGGTTTTGGTCGTTTGTGTTGTAGTGCTCTCCCAAAGACCCATTTTGACTGCAGGCTCTCGAGTACAGCCTGACATAGCTGCACAGCACAGGAAACCCCCTATTGCGAGACGCATGAATCGACCTCCATGTTTGCGTTAGCGTACCAAACCGTCCGCTTTCTGATATCTGCGCGAGGCGGAGGACGTCATTTGTCCGAAAAACGGAGCTATGGGTAACTTCGGTTGCCCGGAGTTCAAACTGGCCCACTACCCTGATACGAGGCAGAAGCGTCGGCACCAACGCCCCCATTTATACTTAGGCGAATGTCGACTCAGGAATTGCTCGAAGAAGGGCTCGTCCCCACTCCAGGCAAACGCATTCGTCGCACAGGCCTGCACGCGCTCACCGGAATCCGTTTCTTCGCCGCAATCTGGGTGATGGCCTTCCACTACGGCGCAGCTTTTACAGCGCGCGCTCACATGCCCCATCTCATCACCGTCTTTCTGGAGCACGGAGAGCTCGGCGTAGCGCTTTTCTTCATGCTCTCCGGCTTCATCCTCTTCTACACCTACCAGGACAACCTCCAAACCCCACGCGACATCTACAAGTTCCTCGTAGCCCGCTTCGCCCGTCTCTATCCCGTCTACTTTCTCGCGATCCTCATCGGAATTCCCCTGCATGCGCGTCTGCCGACTGGCCGCGAACTCCTCATATTTCCTATGCTGCAATCCTGGGCTCCGCCCGTCTCCGATATCGGATACTCCTGGATACTCCAGGCCTGGACCCTCTCTGTCGAAGCCTTCTTCTACCTCTGCTTCCCCGTCCTTCTGCTCGCCTTCCGCCGCACCATGAGCCCACCTGCCAGGAGCCAGACCTCCCTCTGGATCATCGCCGCAATTTTCTTCGCTCTAAACGTAGTGCTCCGAACTCCCTCGTACCACCCCCTCGTCCCAGCCACTTGGTTGACGGCCCACATCATCCTACCTGTCCTCTGCCTGCCGGAGTTCGTCCTCGGCATGGCCCTCGGCGCACTTTTCATGCACAAACGACACCTCAACCCCGACGACCCAACCAACGACTGGATCACCTTCGCAGGAATTCTCCCCTGCCTCATCCTTATCGCCAGAGGAGTCAACTCCTACCTCGTCACCTTCGCCGCAGTCTTCTGCTTCGGCTGGTGCATCTACCGTCTCGCCGACGGTCGTGGATGGCTCACCGCAACACTCTCCAGCAAAATCATGCTCCTTCTCGGCGGAGCCAGCTACTCCATCTATCTCCTCCAGGGCCTCATTCGGGAGAGCGCCCACCGCATCCTCGCCAACATCCACCCCGGCCTCGACACCGCAGTAGCACCCATCATTCTCATCCTTCTCTCCTGCCTCATCTTTCTCTTTTACGAAGAACCCATGCGCGAGATCATCCGCAAACTCCTCGTCCGCAAACAATCTCCTAGAGTCCTAACCGAGGCAGGTAAACCATGAAGCGAACCAACATCCCCGGCACATCTCCCTTCGAGCCCATCATCGGCTTCTCCCGAGCCGTCCGCATCGGCAATCAAGTCCACGTCTCCGGAACCGGTCCCGTAGGCGCCGACGACGCCGACGTAGCCGAGCAAACCGACCAGTGCCTAACCCTCATCGCCACCGCCCTCAAAAACGCCGGCAGCTCCCTCGATCACGTCTACCGCACCCGCATGTATCTCACCCACGTCGAAGACTGGGAGACTGCCGGCCGCATCCATGGCAAATTCTTCTCTCTCATCCGCCCCGCCGCCACCATGGTTGTCGTCGCCGCGCTCCTCAATCCCAAATGGCGCATCGAAATCGAAGCCGACGCCATAATCCCCGAATAATCCCTCCGAAAATCCCGGCGGCGTCTACAATCATCTCCTCATGACAAACTCCACCCCGCAGTACTTCAAGGCCATAGCCCTGTCCTGCCTCATCGCCGGAACCCTCGACATCTCCGACGCCTTCATCTTCTCCTACCTCTATCGTGGAACCCCGCCCACTCGCATCCTGCAAAGCATCGCCTCAGGAGTCCTCGGCCGCGCGGCCTTCACCCAGGGCGCACGCTCCGCACTCCTCGGACTCTTCTTTCACTACCTCATCGCAACAACCGCGGCGACCCTCTACATCCTCGCAAGCCGCCGGCTCCCGCTCTCTCGCCACCCTTTCCTCTGGGGCGGACTCTACGGTCTAGTCGTCTACATCGTCATGAACTACATCGTCTTTCCGTTATCCAAAATCGGCCTCCGCCCCACTCCGCCACTCGTTCCACTCATTAACGGAGTCGCCGCTCTCGTCTTCTGCATCGGCATCCCCGTCGCGCTCATCGCCCGCCGATACATTCCCTTCAAAACCTCCTGACAATTTTTCTCCATCTCAGATTTTGGCCTGAGCACTCAAACCGCTATCATTGCCTTACAGACCATGGTGCCCGTCGAAAATCAAATTGAAGGAATCTGCATGCCCAAGTTGTCCATTCGCGATCTCGAACTCACCGACAAGCGCGTTCTCATTCGCGTCGACTTCAACGTCCCGCTCAAGGACGGCATCATTACCGACGACACCCGCATCCGCGAGACCCTTCCCACCATCGAGTACGCTCTCCGCCGCAAAGCCAAGGTCATCCTCTGCTCACACCTCGGCCGCCCCAAAGGCAAGCCCGTCGCCTCCATGAGCCTCCGCCCCATCGTCGATCACCTCCGCACTCTCCTCGATCACGTCCTCGGCGACGACGAAAACGTCGCCTTCTCCCCCGACTGCGTAGGCGAAATCGCGACCGAAATGGCCAACAACCTCGAATCCGGTCAGCCCCTCCTGCTCGAAAACCTCCGCTTCCATCCCGAAGAAGAGGCCAACGACCCCGCCTTCGCCAAACAACTCGCCTCCCTCTGCGACATCTACGTCAACGACGCCTTCGGCAGCGCCCACCGCGCCCACGCCTCAACCGAAGGCATCACCCACTTCGTCAAAGTCTCCGCCGCCGGCCTCCTCATGCAGAAGGAGCTCACCTACCTCGGCAAAGCCCTCGCCGAACCCGACAAGCCCTTCGTCGCGATCATCGGCGGAGCCAAGGTCTCCGACAAGATCGATGTCATTGACAACCTCCTCGAAAAGGCCGACGCCATCATCATCGGCGGCGGCATGGCCTACACCTTCCTCAACGCCCAGGGACAATCCACCGGAAAATCCCTCGTCGAATCCGACAAGATCGAAGTAGCCAAAGCCGCGCTCGAAAAAGCCGAGGCCAAAGGCGTCCGCTTCCTCCTCCCCGTCGACCACGTCCTCGCCGACAAGTTCGCCCCCAACGCAAAGACCCAGCTCTTCGACAAGGACGGCCCCTTCCCCGCCGAGTGGATGGCCCTCGACATCGGCCCCAAATCCATCGGTCTCTTCGAAGACGAAATCTCCGAGGCCCGCACCATCGTCTGGAACGGCCCCATGGGCGTCTTCGAGATGCCCGCCTTCGCCGAGGGCACAAACGCCATTGCCCGCGCCGTCGCACGCAACCACGACGCCACCACTATCGTCGGCGGTGGTGACTCAGTCGCAGCAGTCCAGCAGGCCGGAGTAGCCGACCGCATCACCCACATCTCCACCGGCGGAGGAGCCAGCCTCGAATTTCTGGAAGGCAAAACCCTCCCCGGCGTCGCCGCCCTCACCGAGAATCAGAGATTCCGCTAAGGCGGGCCGAGAGGCCTGGGCAACAGTGCTGTCACTTCTCGGTAATCCGGACGTCATCCAGGTTGAACTGATTCCTTCAGATCAACCTGCCGCGGAAGCCGTTCCGCGTAATCTTCCAGAATAAGCAACATCGCAATGGTCGCAAGGGAAGAAAGTTCCCCATAGATGCGAGTCTCCAACATCACTCCCGTGAAAAACATGACGACGATCCATAGCGGCACGATGAGTAAATAGTTCGCGAACCGCCTGGGGCTGATCCGCCTCTGCAGAAGCAGGACGATCGGGATCGTGTATCCACAGATGTTGAGTACCCCTGGCCAGTGCTTAGGCCCGATGTTGACGAGGTTCTCGCGGATACGGAGTTGATTGTCCGATCCGTTGTGTGCGAAGTGGTGGTCGATCGGCAACTTGACCGCCGCCCAAATCAGCAGCAGTAGCGCAGACCGGAGCCACGGGACGCGGGATAAGTCAAAGCGCGGCACGGTGCTGCCTGATGCGTTGGCAACCATCGTCTGATCGATCAAATAGATCGGAATAAGGAATAGCGTCGTCTCCCGGTTGAACGTCCCGAGGAACATCACGCAGGCCAAAGGCAGGTACTGACGGGTGTAAATAAAGTAGAGGCCGGCGGTGAAGAAAGCCAGGCTCGGTATGTCGTAGGGGTAGGCGTAGTCCTGCGTAATCTGCACCGTATAGCTCGCCAATGTGATGCAGAGAAATAGTGGGTAAACGAGAAAGTCGAATGTCCGGCGATAAGACACCGCCCGGTAGAGCTTCACACAAAAATATCCCGCAATGGCAAACCAGATGTAGCTCAGCAGGAGGAATGCACCTTGCACAGGAGGAGAGAACACTCCATGCAGGCGATTAAACAGGGACACCATAAAGTCGAAATGCAATATCGACCGGAGCAGGACCGCCGCCATCACTCTCTCCTGAAACGGTAGGCGCTCCCGGCCGTACATGTAGTCCTGAAGGACAATATAAGACTGGGTGGAAAATATATAGAAGCCTATACCCTGCAATGTCGCAAGAGTATAGAAGAACCACATCACAGCCTTCTGCATCCGACTTTTCGGCATCTTCGACTCAAACCTCGACTAAAGGGAAGATTACATAAGCCAACCCGCAAGACAACAACTTCCGTCATTCGCAGAACCAGAGAATTCGGCCAGATAAAACCAAGGGCTTAAACAGAATGCTGAAACAGTTATTGTTTTGAAGGGGCGCGGCTTCAGCCGCGCCGATAGGGGAACAATATCAATGTGGCTTTAGCCACTGAGGGAATCTTTCCACGCCGAAAACCAACCTTGTCAGCACACCTGGGCCTGTCGAAGGGGAGTTCAATGAAGTCTAAGCGGTCTCGGTTCACTTCACATCGCATCATCAAAATGGAATACTCAACCAAATGCGCAAACCAATCGCTCTAACGGTTGCATTTGTCGTCTCGGCGGTCCTTGGCGCCGTGCTGCTGCTACTCATCGTCGGCGCAATCGGTTTCATTCAAGTCACTATCCAGCAGCGCAACCACTCAGGTATCGGAGCGGTTGCCGGTGGTATCTCCGAAGCCTTGGTCTTATTGGTGCCTCTGCTCTGTGGCGTGATTGGCACCCTCGTCACCCTCCGCCGGATCGAACGCGAAAAATCATAAGCAACACTCGCCTCTCTTCCCAGCGCCGTGGTGAAGATGGAATACTAAACAACAAATGCGCAAACTCCTGATCGCCGCCAATTGGAAGATGTACAAGACCCCCGCCGAATCCACAGCCTTCCTCACCAGCTTCTTCCCCCTCATCAAAAAAGACTCCGCCGCAGAAATCGTCCTCTGCCCCGCCATGACCTGCCTTCCCGCACTCGTCGACGCAGCCCGCGGCAAATCCGTCTTCATCGGAGCCCAGAACATGCACTGGAAAAACGAAGGCGCCTACACCGGCGAAACCTCGCCCGTCATGATCAACGCCATCGGAGCCACCCACGTCCTCATCGGCCACTCCGAACGCCGCCAGTACTTCGCCGAGACCGACACCACCGTCAACCTAAAGCTCAAATCCGCCCTCCATCACTCGCTAATCCCCATCGTCTGCGTCGGCGAAAAACTCGAAGAGCGCGAAGCCGGGCTCACCCGAAACGTCCTTGAGCTTCAGACCTCGATCGCCCTCGAAGGTATCGACCCGGCATACGCGACACCAATCGTCTTCGCCTACGAACCCGTCTGGGCCATTGGCACCGGCCGCACCGCCACGCCCGAGATCGCCGACGAAGCCCACAAAATCATCCGGGCCCAAATCGCAAAGTCCCTCACCCCGGAGCTCGCCTCCTCCATCCGCATCCTCTACGGTGGCTCCGTCAAACCCGACAACGCGAAGTCCCTCTGCGCCCTTCACGACATCGACGGAGCTCTCGTCGGAGGAGCAAGCCTCGACCCCAAATCCTTCGCCGAAATCGTCCACAACGCCACATCGTAACCAGACAGCGCTACTTCCGTTAAACGTCAGAGCCCGCGCATTCAAACGCGGGCTCTGAACGTTCCTGGCTGACGTTGACTACCGATAGTAGTAGCGATAGTACCGATGACCATGGCTGTAATAAACGTGCCGATAGCGGTGATGGTAGTGATGCGTGGGCCCAACCTTTACTACGACCTGCGCGTCGGCTGGCGCAGGTGCTGCGGCCATTGTAGTGGCCACACACAGACCTAAAATTCCGCGAATCAGAAGACTTTTCATTGTCGGTTCTCCTCTTTCAGATCGACCAACTTCTCGTTCTCCTAAATCTGATTCCGATGTCGCGGCGTCTGTTGCACCAAGATAAATTCTCTTTCAAGGCAACCATTCCACTCGCAAAACAAAAATACTCTCAGTTTAGGTCGCCAAATAACCGGGTGGCCCATCCTTCGCAGTCTCATCGCGAAGGGTGGGTTGCCGTTGCCGTTGCCGTTGCCGTTGCCGTTGCAGTTGCAGTTGCCGTTGCCGTTGCAGTTGCAGTTGCCGTTGCCGTTGCAGTTGCAGTTGCAGTTGCAGTTGCAGTTGCAGTTGCCGTTGCAGTTGCAGTTGCAGTTGCCGTTGCGGTTGCCCTTGCCGTTGCAGTTGCGGTTGCAGTTGCTGTCGCACTTGCCCTTGCTTTTCTTGTTTGTCATCCCCGGAGGGGATCTGCTGTTGTCTTTGCCTTTTGCCGTTGTCTCGTTGTCTTTGCCGTTGTCTTTGCCTTTGCCGTTGTCTTTGCCTTCGCCTTTGCTCTATCCTCTCGCCCACCTACCGCGCATAATACCCAGCCCGAGCCCGCACCGTCAGCCCAGGTCTACTCGTCTGAATCACAACCTTCCGATAAGTTCCATCCCGAGTAGGATTCGTAGACTGATAAGCAATCTGATAAAGCGAACGCAAATCACCCGCAATCTCCGCAAACGCCTGTTTCAAATTAGTCGCGTGATAGTCAAACGTCTTCCCACCCGTCTGCCCCGCCAGATGGTCCAGAACCCTAACCCCATACCTGTCTCGCGCATCCATCTTGCCGTGCTTAATATCCGTATAACGAATCGCATACACCAGAACATCGGAGTTTTGTGCCATCTCAATCGCGTCCAGTAGATCGTGCTCGCTCGAGTTCTCTTCTCCATCGCTGAAGACCACCAGGGCCTTGCGACGCTGGTGGATGCTCGCCAGTTTCTCCGTGATCCCGAAGTAGATCGCGTCATAGAGAGCAGTTCCTAGCTCGCGCTCCTCCTTCGGACCAAGCTCAGGAAAATTACTACTCCCTTTGTCGAAACCACGGATGCCGTCCATGATCGTCGAAGTCGAAGAGGTGAGGTCGCTGACCAATCGAAGATGATTGCCAAAACAAACCGCGAACGCCTGATCGCTCGACTCCAGCACCTGGCGCAGGAAAGCTTCGATGTCCTTCTCATGTTCCTTGACGAATTTATCCTGGCTACCACTCTCGTCGATGATCAGACCGATGCTGAGCGGAAGCTGGTTATCGTGGCTGAAGAAGCGAATCTTCTGCGGCACCCCGTCTTCAACGACCGTGAAATCGCTCTGCGTCAATCCGGTGACGATGCGCCCCTCGGAATCATGGACGCTCAACGCCGTGTCGATCAGATGGGTCTCCACCTGGATCGTAGGAAGCCCTTGTGCCGGAAGCCGGGCGGAAAGAAGGGTTGCAAAAGAGAGGACCGCAAGACGGCTTACGTGGCGCAACCTGAACTCCTTCAAGCAGAAGATAGGATTGGTACGCTCAGTCGGGCCGGTTGGTTCCTCCACCCAGAGAGCCGCCCGTATCAATACACAATTTCCACAGAAATATTTCAAAAAAGTGGCATTTATTTAGCACGTGAAAAGGACCGTCAAAAACACCACAACTTACCAGCAATCCACCACAACTTCACCACAAAAAACCATCACGAAACCACCCGTTTTTTCAAAAACCCCCTGAAAAAACGCCCTCTCACCACACCCAAAAAAAACGCAAAACTCAGTGCACCACCCCAGCCTGATCCATCGGCCAATACACAAAGGCCGCCTTGCCATAGATCAAATCCCGGTCCACCGGCCCAAATTCCCGGCTGTCGCTCGAAATCGAACGGTGATCCCCCATAACAAAATACTCATGCGAAGGCACCGTCATCTCCGGCTGCGACCGGTCATCCTCAAACTGCCGTGGCACATAGGTCTCATGAACCTCTTTCCCGTTCACATAAACCAACCCATGATCAATTCGCAGAGTATCGCCCGGAAGTGCAATCACACGTTTTATATAGCTCTTTTGGTGATCGTGCGGGTACAGGAAAACCACGACATCGCCCCGCTGAATCTCCCCCACGCGATACGCCAATTTATTGATAAACAGCCGATCCTGATCCTCCAGCATCGGCAGCATGCTGGTCCCTTCCACCCTCACCGGCTGATAAAGAAAGATAATGATGAACGTAGACACAACCACCGACACCACCAGGTCTCGCAGCCACGACTGCATCACCCCGCCCTGCTTCTGTGGCGGCCTGTTTTCCGCGTCCTGCCTCACCTGCTGGTCGTTCTCCACCCTGTCTCCTCACCCCTCTGATTAGACTCGCCCCGCCGAAAGAAGCAACCCGGACTGACTCCTGCGCTCCTCAAAAAAGCTGCAGAATCGCCTTATCTGACGCAGCTAACCAATTGAACTGGGCTGCCATCTCATATATCACAGGCTGCCACATAACTCCAGCCTAAGGCGCCATCGCCTCTAAATACCGCCTTCCATCCCCCTCGAGACTCACCACGGGTACCATTTCCTTTGGAGGTTTCTTAAAGCTTTTCCAAGCCCATAGGAATAGAATCGATATAGTAAAACAGGAAACTTATGGCTACCCTTACCATGCTAGAGCAGGCCCCGACACCTAGATCCGTCAACCGAGGCACCGAAAATTTCAATGATCTCACGACGGAGACTATCAACACCGCATCCGAAGGCCTCGACACCAAGTCCGCCCTCGAGATCGCACGGATTATTAACCACGAAGACGCCAAGATCGCCGCAGCCGTTAAGAAAGCGCTGCCCGAGATTGCTATCGTCATCGACACTGTCGCCCGATCCCTACGCGATGGTGGGCGTCTGATCTACGTAGGCGCCGGTTCCAGCGGGCGTATTGCGTCGCTCGACGCCTCCGAATGCCCACCCACCTACTCCACCGCGCCACAGCAGGTGCAGTACATTATGGCAGGCGGCCCTAAGGCGCTGGCTTCGGCCTCCGACGTCAACGAGGATTCTCCGGAGATTGGCCAGCGCGACATCGCTCGCCGCCGCCCAACGCGAAAAGATATTGTCATTGGAGTATCTGCGAGTGGCCGCACCCCTTACGTAGTCGGTGCCGTCGAGTACGCGCGCGCTCGCGGAGCCAAGACTGCCGCCATTACCTGCAACCACAACACTCCTCTTGCCGATGTGGCCGACACCACGATCGTCACCGAAGTCGGCCCTGAGGTCATCTCCGGCTCCACGCGCATGAAGTCTGCGACCGCGCAGAAGATGACCCTGAACATGATCACCACCGGCGCGATGACTCGTCTCGGCTACGTGTATGACAACCTGATGGTTAACGTACACATGAAGAATGCAAAGCTGGTCGAACGTGGCATTCGCGTGCTGATGAAAGTCTGCGGCATCGACCGTGACACTGCCATTCGCACCATAAAGTCAGCTGGGAAATCCATACCGATCGCTGTCGTTATGCTCAAGGCGAACGTCGACAAGATGGAGGCCGTCCGCCGTCTTACCAAGTCGGACGGAAATGTGCGCCTGGCCATCGACGACTCAAGACTCGAACTCTAAAAGGCTTATGCTTCGTTGAGCCAACTTGTAAAGCGTCCAACTAAGCGGAATTGATGGGCCTTTCGCGTCGCCAGACGAGTCTCCGGTTCTTATTTAACTCCCAGCGTATCTCGCGGCCCCTCTTGAGTTGTCAGCAGCTTGCTGACAGCCCGCACGGCCGTCTTGGTCCGCCACCGAAACATTCTCCAGGAAATCCCGTCTACTCCCTCAGAAAGCGCGCTCTCACCCGGCCGCGACAAGGAGCAAGATCATGAAGCATTTATTCCTCTCCGCCTCTCTCGCCATGGCTCTGACTGGCACTTTGGCGCTGGCTCAATCGGCCCCAGCGTCCCCCGACACAACGCCGCAGAAGGGTTACCATCGGCACAATCACACGCCCGACCCTCATCTCGCCGCGCAGCGAATTGGCCAACGTCTCGGTCTCTCTGCCGACCAGACCGCGAAGCTCGAGCCAATTTTCGCTGATAGCCAGCAGAAGATCACCGCTCTGCGCTCCGATACCACGTTGTCGCAGGATCAGCGCCGCCAACAGTTCCGCGCCATCCACCAGAGCATGAAGACGCAGCTCGCCGGAGTACTCACTCCCGAGCAGATGCAGCAGCTTAGCCAAATGCATCATCACCGTGGTCGTGGCCAACAGCAACAGTCCGCTCCACCCACTCCGCAGCCTGGAAATTAAGGCGGCCGGCAATAAGCCCCTGCGTTCGCGGGGGCTTTGTCTGCCCGATCCCGAACCATCTCCGCCACTCATTTCCACGACAATTGTCCGTAAACTGATTCAATGGACAAGTTTGTAGTACGCGGCGGAAACCCTCTTCTCGGCACAATTAAAGTCTCCGGAGCGAAGAACTCCGCCCTGCCCTGCATGGCCGCCGCCATCCTGACGGAAGATGAGGTCATCCTCGAAAACATCCCCCAGGTGCGCGACATCGAGACCGAGCGCAAGCTGCTCACCAGCATGGGGGCCGAGGTTGAGTTGGGGTATGGCCGCGCTCAACATCGCACCCGCATCAAGTGCGGCATCCTGTCTGATCCGGTGGCGAAATACGAGATCGTCAAGACGATGCGCGCCAGCTCGCTCGTCCTGGGACCGCTCATAGCGCGCACCGGCATCGCCCGCGTTGCCATGCCGGGCGGCTGCGCCATAGGCGGCCGCCCCATCGACCTCCACATCAAAGGCCTCGAGGCCATGGGTGCCACCATTGTCTATGACCACGGCTACCTCGAAGCCCGCAGCCCCAACGATGGGAAAGGACAGCTCAAAGGCGCTCACATCGTCTTTGACAAGATCACAGTTACTGGCACAGAAGACCTCCTCATGGCGGCGGCGCTGGCTGATGGCGAATCTGTCTTTGAGAATTGCGCTCGCGAGCCGGAAGTCACGGACCTTGCTGCGCTGCTGACTGCCATGGGAGCCAGGATCGAGGGCGCAGGCACTGGCACCATTCGCGTCCGGGGTGTCTCCAAACTACACGGAGCGCGGCACCGCATCAACCCCGATCGCATTGAAGCCGGCACATTCCTCGTCGCGGGTGCCATTAGCGGAGGCGACCTCAATGTCGACTGTTGCGAGCCCAAGCACCTGGGCGCGCTCATCTCCAAGCTCGAACAATGCGGAGTTCGCATCGACGTGGGCGAAGACAAGGTCCGGGTCCGCTCCGGCGGCGAGCTCAAAGCTGCCGACATTTCGACCGAAGAGTACCCCGGCTTCCCTACCGACATGCAGGCGCAGTACATGGCACTGGCTACGCAGGCCGATGGAACCAGTACCATCACGGAAAACATCTTTGAGAACCGCTTTATGCATGTGCAGGAGCTCATCCGTATGGGCGCGAACATCACGATCTCTGGCCGCACCGCGACAGTTCGCGGAAAAGCACCGCTCCAATCCGCCGCCGTCATGTGCTCGGATCTCCGCGCCTCAGCTTCGCTCGTCCTCGCGGCTCTTGTAGCGGACGGCGAAACGATTCTCGACCGCGTTTATCATCTCGACCGCGGCTACGAGCACTTCGAAGAAAAACTCCGCGGCGTCGGCGCCCAGATTCGCCGCATGGGCGACGTCTTCGGGAAAAAATAAACCGCACCGTTACAACAGGCTCCGGCAAGAGCCGTTGTTTTCAAAGGCGCGATTTTAGTCGCGCCATAGCTGCCGCCACTGCATTTACTTGCTTCAGCCGTTGAGGGAGTTTTCTTTCTCCGCGATAGACTTTTCGGCACCGCTATAAAGCGTGAAGCTTCTTGCCATACACGAACGCGTCCAACCCGCTCTCGCCGTAAAAGCCCGTTTGCGTCCTAATTCGTTCATAGCCCATCCGCTCATAGAAACGGATAGCGCCTGCATTTCCGGTAAACACATGCAGATGCATCCACCGCACTCCCGCAGCCATAGCGCTTGCTTCCGCCTCTCTCATCAGCCGTCTGGCCAGCCCCATCCGCCGGCACTCAACCGCCACGTCCAGCGTCACCACGTACGCCCGCCCGCCTGTCACAACCCGCTCGACATGTACGATCACAAACCCGGCGATCTCACCAGAGACTTTCTGCGCAACGCGAACGATCGCGTTTCGCTCCTCAGCGAACTCCCGCATCGACTCTCGATCGAAACGAAATTCCTCGGCAAAGCAAGCCTGATCCAGCTGGAACATCGCCTCTAAATCGGTGGCCTGGTAATCACGAATAAAAATCTCGCTGCTCATCAGGCGCTCAACCCAGAGCGTCCTCCATCGGGAAAATCCCCCATCCTTCAATCTAATCAAAGGCACTGCAGCAACCAACACCTTCAAACATTTCATGCCCAGTGGCCGGTTAACACCACAGATAACAGATCAGAAAAGAAAATACGCTCTGCCGGAACATTCGGCAGAGCGTACTAGGGTTCTAGATCATTTAGAACTGCACCTTGGCCGCGAACTGAAGCTGACGAGACGATCCAGCATCTCCGATTGCGCCTCGCGTCGCTGAAATCTGGCCAAAGGTGGTGCTGGTCGGTGATGCTGTCAGCACAGGGTTGCCGAAGTTAGCCTGGTTGAATACGTCAAACGCATCCATGCGAAGAATAAAATTCACGCTCTCTGCAATTTTGGTCGTCTTCTGCAACGAGACATCGGTATCGGAGAAGCCGGGTCCGGTCAATCCATTGCGCTGCATGGCGCCATACCCGATTGTCGGAGTAAGGAAGTTGCAACCCGCAGTCGCAGTCAAGCAAGATGTGGCAACAATGTATGGAATGTTGAAGTTGGCCAGCGCTTTGTGAATACCGACTGAAGGCTGAGCGAGCAACGTAGGACGAATATTGCCCGAAGCTCCGCTATAAGCCGAACCCGTCACAACATTCAACGGGTTGCCGCCTTGGATCTGAGTGACGTCCGCAAGCAACCAGCCATCCTTCAAACGATTGCCATGGAACGGAAGCGTCCAGGTGCCGCTGAAGACAAAGTGATGACGAACGTCGAAGTCCGACAGACCATAGCTTCCAGCGGGATTGGTGTTGTCCTGAATGCCGTTACCCGACTGCGAGTTCTCGTCCATCGATTTCGAATAGGTATAGGTCGTGTTGAACGCCAAACCCCCACGCAGCGACCTTCGGTAGGTTACCCACAACGCGTTGTAGTTCGACATACCAATAGAGTCGTTATAGGTGATATTGCCCAGCGGCCTCGTGGTGCCATCCAGCATCTTTGCCGTGGGGTATGGGCGCGTGCCGACCGTCGCCGTAGGAGATGCATACAGGAACTGATTGATGTTATGGTTCAGGCGAAGATGATGGCCTGTCGAGCCAATATACCCCACCTGCAACGCTGATGCAGGTCCGAGTTCTTGTTGCACGTTCAGATTGTAGGATTCGATATACCCGTTCTTGAAGTTCGGATTGACCGAACTGGGAGCAAGACCGGATGCACCAGCACTGGTGAAAGCAGTACCGATAGGAATGACCGGTTGCGCTGTGGAAGATGCAATCTGTAGAGGGTTTGACAATGGTGGGTTCGTCGTAAGTCCGGTCACCACGCTGATGATCGGTTGGTCCACAAGGTACGCGAAGCCGCCGCGAACAGTCGTTTTACCCTTGCCGGAGACGTCGTAGATAAAACCAACACGCGGTTCGTAATTGTTGTTCTGCTTGTAAGGCTGATTCACCTGTTGAAAAGAGCTCGTTGCAGGGTTGAAAGTAATGAACCGGTGCCCCCCCTCGGCAGGCGTTCCATTCCATTCGTAGCGTAGCCCGTACTCCAGAGTCAAAGTAGGCGTCATCTTGAAGCTGTCCTCCACAAATGCAGCAACGGCACTGATAAAGATCCGGCTGTTCACAGGATTGATTGAATTGGCGGTATAGGTATTCGCGCCGCCAGCGATAAAGTTGGGCGTCGTGGTGAAGTTGACCGTACCAGCCGTATTCTGGTAATTATTGCCTTCAAACCGCCGGAACTCACCACCGGTCTTGATCGCATGCCTTCCCTTCAAATACGTAAGCGTGTCAGAAAACACTCCCGTGGTCACAAAGCGCCCTTGGGGAAAGCCCGATGGGCCGCCGAAATTAAGCCCAAGATCGGTGACCGTTATTTGCGGCAGTCCAATAGGTTGAGTTACCCCGTTCGGAATACCGTAATCGCTTGAAACCGCATTGAACGAGTCCACGAAGCTGATCGCGATGCGATTGAACCCGAATCGCGCTTCGTTCACAACATTCGGCGAAAAGATATGAGTTTCGTTAACTGTTCCTATCTGACGATGCGCGGTGCGATGGTCCCCAAATCCGGCAACCGTGTTGCCCTGCAGGTTTGGCTCCGTGCGCGCGTCCTGTTGCCATGCATAGTACAGGTGCAATGTATCCTCGGTTGGAAATGTTATAGAGGAAGTCGCCGCTATACTGGTCCGTCTTTACGGGTCCAGGAGAAGATCCAGTAGCTACTGCAGTCGTCACCCCGGTCGCCGAAGTTGTTTGAACCCCAACCGGGATCAGGGTGATCAATTTTGCATAGGCAGGCCCCGGCAGGACTGTTAGCGAATGCGCGCGTTGCGCGAGCGTCGGAACATTGCTCGTTAGTAGAAGTGCCTGCGTCTGGCGTAAACCTTCATAGCTGAGGAAGAGAAAAGCCTTGTCCTTCAGAATGAATGGAACTGGGCCACTGAACGCGCCGCCGAAATTATTCCGTATAAATTGATTCTGCCGGGTACCCTTCCGATTGAAATAATTGCGCGCGTCAAAGTAGTTATTCCTTAGATAATCGAATGCTTCACCGTGATAAGAGCTCGCACCCGAACGCGTAGCGACGTTTACTACAGAACCCGAGCTTCGGCCGTACTCCGCGGCGAAGGTCGAATTGATGATCTTGAACTCCGAAGTCGTGTTGATCGACGGCTGGAACGTGATCTGGTTCTGCGTCATGTCGTTCAGATTGATGCCGTTGATCTGGAAGTTGTTTGCGTCCTCGCGAGCGCCGCCCGTAATGAATGAGTTCGCTCCGAGACCACGGCTGGTAGAGGTCAAAAATCCATTCGCTGGAGGCACTACTGCTCCGGGTGTCAGGTTAGTCAGGTCGAGAAAGTGACGGCCGTTCAGCGGAATATTCTGCACTGTCTCTTTATCGATCACCTGTCCCATCGTGATCGTCTGAGAATCGATGATCGGCGCGGCACCGGCCTCTACTTGAACAGTCTCACCGGTCGACTGCACATTCAATTTCACATTTGCGGTCACAGACTGGTCTACCAGCAGGGTGACGCTCTTGATTACACTGGTGCCGAATCCAGCAGCAGTACTCCGAATCTCATAGTCGCCCGGTTGCAGAGATGGAACCACGTAGGCACCCGCGCTATCGCTCACGGTCTCTCGAACAAGATTCGTAGCCAACGATCGCACCTTGATGCTCGCACCTGGAACTACAGCTCCGGTTGGATCGGTAACGGTTCCGCTCAACGATGCTGTCGATTGCGCGAAGGACGCGCTGACACTCGTTAATAACAACAGCCAAATCACCAGCAAACCTTTGGATAATTTCAATGAAACGTTCATTGCAAGCCTCCTCCAGAAAGTTAAATTTGGTGCCCCTTTCCAGAATCGGGAAGGAGCTAGTCTGAATTTCGGACTCGAAAATCGTGGGTCATGCTTAGTGCAACCCAGCGGTCCTAAGAAATGCCAACGGTCTTAGCCGCCCTCGGGGGACCAATTCCAAAGATGGAAATCGAAATGTGATATCTAAGATTCCATGGATCAAGATGCATGTCAACGCACTGCTGTCATTACAGAAACATGGTCTTTCAGGAAATTTCTTCCTCACAAAGGCATAACACTTGTACGTTCGTGTGGAAGGATTCGTTCCTTTTCTGTCGATCAGTGGACAAGACAACCTTCGCACGATCGTCCGTGCAGACGTCGTACAAAAACCCGCGCAGGGGTGCATCTAAAAGTTGTTCCGCAATCCCTGCAAATCAACCGCGAGTGCAACGGTGCACCAGAAAACAGCGCTCTCGATAGCCGCTCAGCTAATAGAAATATATCGTTGTAGACGAGTTCCCGCCAAAAACGTCACACAAAAACCACTGGAGATATATCGCAACTCGTCACATCATTCCGCACCTCGTCCCAGCCCCTTCCACTCAATGGTTCTGAGCCGCTACTTGTCCCTAGCCAACAACCCCGTGCGCCGATCCGCCCAAGGGTGTACAACTTATTCCATATGTTGTACATCCATCCCGGCGGCCCGAAATGACAGATAAGCCCAAGGCCAGGTCCCGGACACACGGCCCCGACAAGCCTGTCACCCTCAAGATCCTCGCCGAGTATCTCAACCTCTCTCCCGCGACCGTCTCCATCGTTCTGAACAACTCCCCTGTCGCTACATCCATTCCCTCAGCAACCAAGCAGCGCATTCATGCAGCCGCCAAGCGGTTTAACTACCGCCCTAATCTTCACGCGCGCATGCTCCGCTCCCGTATTACAAATACCATCGGAGTCATTGTTCCCGAACTGAGCGAAGGCTACGTCACAGGGGTCATGCTCGGCGTAGAGCAATATCTCCTTCAGGAGGGCTTCCTCTCCTTCACCGTCAGTCATCTCGGTCAGCCAGATCTGCGTGAGGAATACCAGGAGCTCCTCATGCGACGCCGTGTCGACGGCCTTCTTCTTATCAACACCGACTTTTCTGCCAAGATACACCTGCCCGTGGTTGGCATCTCCACGCACACGAAAGCCGCCGGCGTCACGAACATCGTGCTCGACCACCTGGCTGCCGCCCGCATGGCGCTTCGCCATCTCTATGAACTCGGTCATCGACGCATCGCCTTTATGAAGGGACAACGCTACTCCCTCGACTCCGAGGTTCGCTGGAGGGCCATCGTTGGAATCGCGAATGAGATCGGCATCGAAGTTCATCCAGAACTCTGCATCTTCCTGGAAGAGAACATCTGGACGCCCCAGCTGGGCTACCCCCCGGTATGCGATCTACTGGCGCGCACGCAAGATTTCACAGCGCTCTTCTGCTTCAACGATACTGCTGCCATCGGCGCCATTCGGGCCATTCAGGATGCCGGGCTCTCATGCCCCCGCGATATCTCCGTCATCGGCTTCGACGATATCATCGTGGCCGAGTATCTCAACCCCCGCCTCACGACCGTGCGCCAGCCCCTTCACAAAATGGGTTGGGCCGCCGCGCAGCTGCTTGTCCGTCGCATCAATGCACCCGACGAATCTTATCCACAGGACCTCTCCTTCGATCCCGAACTGATCGTGAGGGAATCGACTATACGAGATTTCTCGAACCTCCCAGCCGCGATCGACGCGGAGCAAACGCTAACAGGATCGCTTTTGCAAACCCCCTCTTCCCCTGCAAACCGGCCTCTAGCCATAAACGCGAATCCACGCCGCACGCTCCTCCCGGTCTTCTTTTACTTTCTCGCGGCTGGCATTGCCACTGTCATGCTTGGCCCTCTT
The DNA here is from genome assembly GCA_963746625.1 of uncultured Acidobacteriaceae bacterium. GTDB lineage: Bacteria > Acidobacteriota > Terriglobia > Terriglobales > Acidobacteriaceae > Edaphobacter. The sequence continues at coordinate 16,378 of CAVVBT010000004.1, read as the reverse complement.
TTACCTGCGCTCATCCAGCGATGGCACATTCAGGACGCCCAGGCGGGCACCCTCTTCACTGCCAGCTTCATTGGCCAATTCTGCGGAGCATGGGTTGCTACACGCAATCTCCGGGCGAGCATCCTCTACGGCTCCGCTATCACGGCGGCCGGATGTGCAGCCATAGCGTGGGCCGCTTTTGGTATTGCCCACATCGCCATGTTCTCGATCGGGCTTGGCCTGGGCGCGGGTCTCACAGCTGGCAACGTAATCGCGGGAACCGCGATCCCGGCCTCCCGCACACGCCTCATCGCTGCCTTGAATGTGGCATGGGGTCTCGGAGCCATCGTCTGTCCGCTCCTCGTACGCCTCAGTGGCATCCAGAACTTCTTCTTTGTCACAGCGGCAGCCCTCGGAGTCGCGTCGCTTCTCTCGATCATCATCCCGCGCACACCACAAGCAGAATTTCCGGCAGCCGCCGAGATCCCGCAGCAATCCACCGCGACGCAGACGTCAGCCGCGCACCCGCGGATGCCTCTGCCTCTCATTCCTCTCCTCTTCTTCGCCATCGCCGCCTTCCTTTATGTGGGCGTCGAAAATTCCCTCGGAGGCTGGCTGCCCAGCTATGCCGTTCGCACCAACCCAACGCTGCGACCCTCCTCTATCTCCCTCTGCTTCTGGATCGCGGAGTTGGCCGGCCGCATTCTCGTTACCGGATTGATGTCTCTTCTCGACGAAGCAGTTCTTTATCGCCTCTGCCTGGCTCTTCTCATCCTTACCCAGATCCTGCTGTGCACTATCGCTCACATCGCCGCTGCCGGAGTTGTAGCCCTCACGATATTCGCCGCCCTGACCCTCGCACCTCTCTATCCCCTCCTCACGTCCTTCCTGCTGGCCCGAACCGGCAACCACCCCAAACTCGGTATGCTCTTCGCATGCGCTTCCATCGGCGGAGCCACACTTCCCTGGCTGACCGGCGTCGTCTCCACCCACCTCGGTGGCCTCCGGGTCGGACTACTCATACCGGCCACGGGGGCGACCCTTCTTCTCTTCCTCTCCGCGACAATCACCGCTCCACCTGCCAAATTTAGGCACGAAAAGAGCCGCAGTATAAGATAGGCCATATCCTGGGAGGTTTTATGTCGACTTCACCCCTCTCGATGAACCGTTCCGGCGCCATCGAAGTCACGCGGGCCGCCGAAGAGACGGCCGCCGTACCCTGGTACATATGGTTTGGCGCCCTTGCTGTCACCTCTGCCTCGATTGGCGGCGCCTGGGACGTCGCTTGGCACCGCTCCATCGGGCGCGATACTTTTTGGACCCCGGCACATCTGGCGATCCAGGCCTGCGGAGTGATGGCCGCGATCATCTGCGGCTATCTCATTCTCGTTGATACCTTCGGCCGCTCCGAAAAGCTGAAGACTGCCTCGGTCAATGTACTTGGCTTCCGCGCTCCGCTTGGCGCTTTCATAGCGGCATGGGGCGGCATCGCGATGATCACCTCTGCGCCGTTCGATAACTGGTGGCATGCAGCCTACGGCCTTGATGTCAAAATTATCAGTCCGCCGCATACACTGCTGATCCTTGGAATACGCTGCGTAGCCGTCGGCATTCTTTTCCTTATCCTTGCGGCAATGAACCGCGCCTCGACCGATCAGACCCTCTCCGGGGAGCGCACCTTCAAGACGCTTCAACGACTCTTTCTTTACGTTGGAGGTCTCATCGTCTCCGGTCAGATGTTCTTCCTGATCGAGAAGACGTGGGACGTCGAGCTTCATTCGGTGGCTGCCTACGTATGGATGGGTGTCGCCTTGCCGGTGGCCTTCGCAGTGCTCTCGCAGGCTTCGCGCTATAAGTGGGCCGCGACCTCCACCGCTGCGGTCTACATGGTCTTCGCCATCGGCGAGATTCTTATCATGCCGCTCGTTCCTGCGCAGCCAAAGCTGGGACCTGTCTTCAACCCAGTCACTCACCTGATCCCTGCCAAGTTTCCCATCCTCATCATCGTTCCAGCGCTTGCTCTGGATATTCTCTGGCAGAGGACGCGTGCGTGGAAGCCCTGGAAGATCGCGCTAGTCTCGGGCTTTCTCTTCGTGGCTGTTCTGACTATCGTTGAATGGCCTTTCGCCAACTTCCTTCTCTCCAAAGCGTCTGAGAACCGGTTCTTCGGCACTATGTACTTCGACTACAACTCGCGCCCTGATGGTTATGACCGTCTGCGCCAGTTCTTCCATCCCGATCACGGCATCACGCTTTACTGGGGACTTCTGCGCGCCGCAATCTACGCCTCGATCAGCACGTGGATTGGTCTAAGCTTTGGTCGTTGGATGCGGAGCGTTCAACGATGAAGGTTTTTCGCCCGCTTCTGCTGATGCTGCTCTTTTTTCTGGTTGCTCCTACAGCAACGTACGCTCACGTGGGCAGCAAAGACGTCTTTGAGACTGTGAGCGCGGGGCCTTACAAGCTTTACGTCACCGTCCGGATGCCGACTGTGATCCCCGGCGTCGCTGCCATTGAAGTGCGCTCGAGCGGCGCTCCCGTCAGCGGAATCCATATCACTCCCCTTCCGATCACCGGTGAGGCCTCGAAGCATCCTCCAACTTCGGATCCCATGACGCGATCAACCTCCGACCCTGCTTTTTTCACCGGCAGTCTCTGGATGATGGCTTCAGGCTCATGGCAGGTGCGCTTCGAGATCAGCGGCGATGCGGGCGAGCAGACCGCATCAGTTCCGGTGCCTGCGGTCGCACTCTCGACACTCAAGATGCAGCGCGGCCTCGGGATCACGCTTGGAATTCTCGGCCTCTTTCTCGTCCTCAGCATGGCTGGAATCATCGGGGCGGCCGTGCGCGAAGCACGACTCGAGCCGGGCGCTACTCCGCCTCCCAGCCGCAAACGGCGAGCTGTTCTCGCGACCGTGGGCGGTCTGGTTTTGATGGGGATCATTGTTTGGCTGGGGGGAGTGTGGTGGAATGCTGAGGCTGCGGGTTATGCCACCGATGTGTATCGACCGCTGAAGGTCACGCCTAGTCTCTCCGGCAATGTGCTCACTCTCGACGTGCAGGCTCTCCATACTGAGATTGAACGCCGAAGCCGCTCCAATAATGACTTTCTGCCCGATCACGGTCACCTGATGCACCTCTATGCCATTCGTCAGCCGGGCATGGATGCTGTTTTTCACCTGCATCCGTCGCTGGCCGGCCCCGGGGAGTTTCGCATCTCGCTGCCTGAGATGCCTGCGGGCGACTACACGCTTTATGGCGATGTGGTCCATGCCTCGGGCTTTCCAGAGACCCTTGTTTCTGCCATTACCGTTCCGGCCAACATGCCGGGCGCACCAGCGGGGCCGGACGATGCGGCGGCAAGTCCTCCGTCGCTCAGTGCAGGACAATTGGGTGACTCGTTACAAGCTGCCGGATGGGTATGTGATGGTGTGGGATCGGCCTTCACCCCTGACGGCCAATACGGCTTATAGCTTCAGGTTCCATCTGCTCGACGCGAACGGCAAGCCTGCAATGGATATGCAGCCTTACATGGGAATGGCTGGGCATGCTGCCTTCGTTAAGACGGATGGCACGGTCTTCGCTCACACGCATCCGGAGGGTTCTGCTGCGATGGCTGCTCTGATGCTTGCTAACGACAGCCATGAAGGGATGAATCATTCAGGGATGAATATGGATATGCCGATGGGGATGGAGACGAGCGAGCATAGCGAACCTATCTCCAATACTGTCGAGTTTCCTTATGGCTTTCCGTCTGCCGGGCGATATCGGATTTTTGTGCAGATGAAGCATGGAGCGACGATCGAGACTGGAGCCTTTGACGCGTCCGTCGAATAGCTTCGGATGCCCCCTCCCCACCGAAGATCGCGCAAAGTATTCAATTCATGTGACTTAGGATTAGACTTGCAGTGTAAAGTATTGATTCTAATGGTCCATGGCTACAAAGTATTCCATTCAAATCAGTTGTAACTGATTGCGCCTTGCGCTTCGTTGCACCGCCGCGACGACCCTGGTCTTTGAAGGAGAGATTAAGTCAAGAGACATGGATACTCAGTGGCTCGAGAAAACCGGATTGCGCTGGACGACAAAGCCCCGCACGGTGGGCGCGAGGCTTTGTCGTTGTCAGGTGCGACTAGAAGTTGAAGCGGCCGCTGAACTGCAGCGAACGAGTGTTACCAAAGCCGGTTATGTAGCCGAAGGTGCCACCTCCGACGGTTACGTTGGGATTGCTTGTGAGTTGAGGATGATTCAACAGATTGAATGCCTCGACACGAACCTGGAACTCGCTTTCACGATAGACGTGGAATGCACGAAAGACGCTTGCGTTGACGTATGTCACTCCCGGACCGCGGAACTCATTGCGAGATGTATTGCCAAAGACGGGTTGGTTGTTGCCTCCCGGCTGGACCGGGTTGGCAAACACGGTGGGATCGAACCACGGCTGACCGTTGGAGATCGCGTTGTTGCCGGGGGTCCGGTTATGGCCTCCAAGCTGAACATAAGGCTTCACCAGTTCGGCATACAGCGTGTTGCCAGGAGAATTGAACCCTGTCGAAGACGCCGGGCTCACCGAGAACGGCGCGCCGCTGACGTGGCTGACCTGGCCGTTCAACTGGAGGCCTCCGAGGATAGCCGATGCGATACCGTGGTTGAGATAGCTTTGGCCGGCACCAAATGGCAGGTGATAGATGCCCCAGAACTGCAGGTTGTTGGTGCGGTCGTAGCCTGCATCACCGCGGTTCAGGCGGAAGTAAGCCGGATAAGAAAACTTGACGCCCTCCGAACCTGAGCCTGCTCCGTTGTCCTCGTAGTCGATGGCGTGGGACCATGTGTAGACAATGCCGAACTGCGCCAGGCGGCCGGCGTTTTGGGTCAGTTGCCCCTGCAAACCGTTGTACATTGCGCTTTGGCTGGGCGCATTCCACGTGATGCCACCTGTGTTGTAGCAGAGGTATCCTCCTACCGACGCGGCACCGCACTTTGCGTTTGTATTTACCAGCTCGTTCGCAGCGAAGTTGCACGAGCCCGTCAGTCCGGTCGAAGGATTGTAATTGCCATTAGCCATGCAGATGGTAGCGGAGCTAGGTAATGGAGCAGCATTGAGGCTATAGCCGAATAACTGGCGCACCGCATGCGTTCCGACATAGCCAAGGTTCGCGACGAACCGACGGCCCAGGTCCTGCTGGATGAAAAGATTCCAGCTTTCGATATACCCGCGGCGATAGTTGCCCGGAGCAGTATTCGTTGATCCACTGACTGGAAGCGAGACGAAACCGGAGGAAAGATTGGGCGCCGTCTGAATGGGGATACCGAAGGTCAATGGCATCGCACTGCCTGAAATCGGATCGACGGGCATAGTGTCGGCCGCCGGTCCGCTATAGGAAGGAGCCAGATCCTCGGGATAGGCGTCGCGCAGGAAACGCATGCTGTCAGGGTCTGAGGTGAAGCCGCCGCCCGCGCGGATAACCGTTTGGTCGGTCAGGCGGTAGGCGATGCCGACTCTGGGAGCGAAGAAACCGTGGCCACCACTGTAGCCTGCTCCCTTCGGATTACCGCCGATGCCGCCGATCTCCACATTCGCAGTCTGTGGCAGTGTGGGATCCAAGCGCGCGATACCTGGGCGGTCTCGATATATCGCGGGATAGAACTCATACCGCAAGCCATAGTTCAAGGTCAGCTTGGGAGTCATCGACCACTGGTCCTGAGCGTATCCCGCCAGTTCGGTCCAGCGCAGGGAGTTGGGGTTATTCACCTGGCTTGGTTTTGCTACGGCCGCGCCGGTGCCGTTGTTTGGCAGGCCCAACAGGAAGTCGGCCAGTGACGAGTACGCGTTGGGCGCATTCGTCAGGCTAGCGGCGTTCGTGCTGACCGTCATGCCGCCCTGAAACTGGAACCCGCCACGGGGAGCGTTGATGCCGGAGCCACTGGTCGGCTGGAAATGGTTGAGGAGGAAATGATAGTAAGTGAAGCCGTATTTGGTCGAATGCCGTCCCTTGGTCCAACTCAGGTTCGCGTCAGTGGTGAACTGGTTATCGCGGAAGAGAAAGGGATTTGCGCCGTTGGAGTTGCCCATGGCAGACCAGCCGGTAAACATCAGGGAGGGTTGGCCGACGTAGTTGATTCCCGGTCCATTGGTACCGGGAATTTTCAGCGTGTTGAGACCAAAGTCGCCAACCTCGAGATCAATGAGAGATTGCGCGCCGGTGTGCTGGCGGGTGTAGCCGAAGTCGGCATCGAAAACCATATGGGATGTGATGACGCGACTCAACCCGAGTCCGACGTTCTGGATTCTGCCTGAGGCTGCGCCGGGCTGGCCGCCATCGAAGGTGCCCCCGCCCGCCATCCCGAGTTCCTGCGGATCGGTGACGGTGAAAGGATTGACGCTGTAGCGGCCGAAGATGTTGGTTCTATCGTTCGGGTTGTAGGTGACCTTGGAGTCGGAGATGTTGCTGTTATAGGCGAGTGTGCCGCTTCCCGAGCCGTAATCGCCTGAAAGCTGGTTCTGATAGTTCGGGTTTGTGATCGTAGCGGAGATGGGCTGCAGAAGGGCCAGCATCGTCGCGGATCCCGGGAATTGACGCGACGCCGGGATGCAGTTGCATCCGTACTCGGACATGAAGGTGGTGGTGCGGTACTGCGGAAGTAGATAGCCGTTTTGCGCAGTCGGTCCGGTCACCGGGGCACCGCCTGGTTGCGGGTCGTACAGTACTGTGCGTGCAGCGCCAGTGAGATTGGTAGCCGCGGAAAAATCACCACCCAGCAAGGGCGTCGTCGGAACAGTCAGCGGTGCGCTTGCAGTGATTAACTGACGTCGAGTGGTGCGCTGAAAGTCCTGGAAGAAGAAAAGCTTGTCTTTTCCGGTGAGGATCTTCGGAATGTAGACGGGGCCGCCGATGGAGAATCCGAACTGGTTGAAGATGTTCTTCGGAACCCGAGGCAGGACTTGAACAGTATTGATATATCCGCGGGCGTTGGTGTTGAAGAGCTGGTTGTACTCCCATAAGCTGCCGTGGAAGTCGTGAGTGCCTGACTTGATGATGACATTGACGGAAGCTCCGCCAGCGACACCCGTCTCGGCATTGAAGGAGTTGGTGGCGAGGTTCACCGTCTGGATGGCGTCCGCGGGTGGGACATACGCGATGAGGTAGGGCAACCAGCCGTAAGTGTTAATCGCGCCGTCGATGCGAGTGGTATTGCTCATGTCTTCGACGCCGTTCACATTGACCGACATGGCTCGCGATGGGTTCGAGGCGGTCGAGTTCTGCTCTACGACGTTGGCGGCACCTGGGACGAGTGTGTAGAGGGCCTGGAATTGGCGCCCCTGGGATGACGTAATCGGCAATTCCGCAAGCTGTGACTGCGTGATGTTGTGATTGACTTCGGCGTTTTGCGTCTGGAGCAAGGGAGGCGCGGTGTTGACGGTCACCTCGGAGGAGACACTGGAGAGTTGGAGAGTGATATCGACGCGGCTCGCCCGGTTGACGTCGACCAGGATGTTTTCCTGGGTGAACTTGGAGAAGCCAGCGGTCTGATTAACGATTACCGAATAGGTTCCCGGCGGTAGATCCCCGACGGTGAATTCGCCCTGATTATTGGTCGTCGTAGTGCGAGTCGCGCCGGTTCCCTGATCCAAAATCGTCACGGGGGCATTCGGTACCGCCGCTTTGGATGCGTCTGTTATGGCGCCGGCAATAGAACCGTAGAGCACCTGGGCGCGAGCAGTGGGCACGAGGCAAAGACCCACGCTGAATGCGATTGCTATAACCAGCCTCTTCGATACAGCGTGAACAATTCGGTGAATAGTGATGCCGATCTGCGTCATAGACCCCTCCAAACCTTCAGCTTGCAAGTTCGAACTTGTCGTGCAGATGATGCCAAGGCGGGGCCTGATTGAGTGATCGCACTCCCCGCCAATGTTTTCTACGCGTCGCGAACTATATACGCGTCGAAACGAAGCTGTCAAGCAGACGCCGGCGCGTAACGCCGCCGTTCAGATCCAGAATCAAATTTGGCGTAAAGGTGTGGGTGGCACCGATGCCGACAACCTGGATTCTTCCGAACGCATTTCCCTGTTGGCCGCCCAAGGTTGAGTTGCCACCAGCAGCCGAAAATGCCGGAGGGTCGAATATCTGGCTGCCAGAGTAACTGTAGCGACCGAATATCTGAGTCTTGTCGCTCACCCAGTTAACCTTGCCGTCGATATCGTTTCGGATGAAGAAGCCTTTTTGAGTGTCCAGAAAATTGTTCGTGGTGCCGGTTTGGTTCGGCGCCGGAATCAGCTTCGCCATGATGAGCGCTGCAGGATCAACCTGTGAAAGGCAGAGTTCATCACCAACTCCGTTGCAGGAGATAGGAGTGCGGTTCGTACCGTTGGCGTTGCCGGTTCTCGGATCGTAAATATGGACTGGGACACCATTTTTGTCGACTTGCAATCCACGAAAGTCGAAGAACCCATTTGTGATCGCAGTTGCTGCTACCAGGCCGCCCGCGGGCACGGTTTGGGGATTGCCTCCTGACGGCGACTGAACCTGGCGGGTGCTCTCCCAGTTGGCAAAGAAGAAGAGCTTATCTTTGCGGATGGGGCCGCCGACCGCGGCTCCAAATTGGTTGAAGACGTCGAGAGCCTTGTGAAAGCCCGGCGGATTGAAGTAATTGAAATTCTTGAGCGCGTTGTCAGTGTGGTACTCGTGCACGTCTCCATGAAATTGGTTGGTGCCCGACTTAGTCTGAACGTTGATTGCCGCTCCTCCAACCTGACCCTGCTCGGCGTCGAAGGAGCTGGTGACGACGTTGACCGCTTCAATTGCGTCTGTAGCAGGCAAGTAGGCGACGTTGTTCGGCAACCAAGGGTAGGAATTGATCACGCCGTCAATGCTCGTATTGTTTCCCTGCGAAGATTGCCCGTTCACATTTGACGTCATAGCGCGCTGCGGATTGCCTGCGGCGGAGTTATTTTCCGTCGGCATCGTCGCACCAGGAACGAGTTTGTAGAGCGCCTGAAAGTTTTTTCCTTCCGAGGAGATGGCAGGGATGTTTTGGAGTTGAGTCTGCGTGAGCTGTGCCTGCACGTCGGACCGCTCCGTCTGCAACAAAGCGGGAGCAGTGTTAACTTCCACGGTCTGTGTGAGCGTGCCCGCACCCAGCTTCTCATCGAGACGCTGCACGGTATTGGCGTCGATCGGGAGATTGTCGGTAATAAAGGATGCGAAGTTGGGGGCCGAGATGGTGATCTTGTAGTTCCCCGGTACGAGGTCCGTAATGCGATACGTACCATCGCTATCGGTGCCGGCAATCCTTATTGCTCCCTGGGAGGTCTCCAGTGCTTCTACTTTTGCGTTGGGGACGGTAGCCCCGGAGGTGTCTCTCACCGTTCCTGTTAATGTCCCGTAAAGAATTTGGGCGTGAGCTGCGGGCCCGGTCACAAGACCCACGCACAATGCAACTGAAAGAGCATACCTTTTCGATAGTGCGTGAACCATCCGGCGAACTGTGTTCCCTGCGTCATACACTCCTCCAGTATTTAAATTGCGGCTAATTGATTTGCGTCCCGTCTCGCGCAGGAAGTCTGGCGGCGGTTCACTTGTACCCTGGGGATTTTCTATGCGTCGCGAACTTTAGTCGCATCGAAACGAAGCTGTCAAGCAACTTAAGCGTTGGAAGGCGGCGCCCCAAGACAGAGAAAATAAACCTACGGATATTTCACATATTCGCGTCGAAAATCTATGAGAACGCCAATTGGAGGATTTTCCGAGAAGACCTTCCAGCCCCGTAATCCTCCGACGCGGTGACTTTCATTCTTTTGATAGTCAAATAAATCAGACTCGCCAAGGCAGCGTACGACGGCCCCTGTTGGCAGAAAGACACTATCGATCGCCGAACGCCATCGATCGTGTTGCTGTCCTCAAGGACCGCAACCGGGGCCAGAGTCTCAGTTGATGAAGGTGATGGTGCCGACGTCCGCGAGCCGCGATGACACAGCCGCCGACAAAACGGACTCCCTTGGTGGTGTCCTTGGGGCAGCTGAGGCGATTAGGACGGCTCAAATGTTTTTCCGGTGACTTCGAACCTCAGTTGAAAACGCAGATGAATTATCTGACTCAAAGCACTCGTCAAATACTTCGTGAGAGGTGCGGTGCTTGCGCGAAGAAGGAGAAATGCCTCCTCAAAGAATGACAATGTCGGCCAGTTTCGTGGCCATGTCTTCCTTATCGTTATCGATGATGAGGTTGAAGCCCCCTTGCGGGGGCTTGTTGGTTACCTACCGGCGAGCGACTTGGCGCGGCGGAAGACGATACCAGCGGTGCCCATTAAGCCGGTGCTGAGGAGCAACAACGACGAAGGCTCAGGAGTGGGCGCGATGTTCTGACCGATAAAGTCCTGTGGAATTCCTCCGGAGCTTTGGGTGCCGCCGACAGCAGTCTCGAGAGTGAACTGGCTGTAGAAGGAGTTGATCCCAGTGAATTCACCCGGAATCTGATCCAACGTAGCAACCTCAAGGAAAGTGTTCATCTGCGCCTCGTCAGCAGTCGTCAGACCAGCAGCCTGAGCACCAGCGAGGTCACCGAGCGCCCAGATCTCAAGCTGTCCGTCGACAGCGTCGAGTCCTTGGATATTAATGGCGTTGAGGATGAGTGCAGCCGCCTGGACATTGGTCGGAGAGCTGGTGCTGACCACCGAACTGGTAGCGGTCCATGTCTCGCCCATAGTGATGTCGCGATCGAGGTCGAGACAGAACATGTTGGTGGCCACACCGTTGACGTCGATGGTGTACGGACCGGTGTAACTGGCACCGTTGGGCGTGGTCGAACCGTTAACGCCGGCCAGCTGCAGGGAGTCCGCCAAGGCAAACGATGATGAGATAAGCAATGCGAGTACTACGGCTGTACTCTTAAAAAAGACTTCATTTAAAAGCTTCTCCAATAGAAAGATGTTTAAGGTGGATGTGGATGAGGGACGATCGCGTTCCCTCAGGGTCAGACTGCTGTGGCAGCCTCGTACTCTCGCGGCAAATCCTTCACCCTGCGCGCTCTGTGACTGCGGAGCGTCAAGGTTCGATTCGAGATTTTTTGTCTGCTGTCGCCAAGTGCGGTCAGGTGCTCGACGGTATGTTGTCGGCATTCTCGATGCCAACGCCTTCAAGGCTTTGACGTCTTGCTTTAGTGCCCTGCCCTGTGACTTGATCCACAGGAAGAATTCGATCCGCCGAATGAGACTCCAGCACAATTCTTAACCTTATTCTGGTGTCCGCAGAAGGTCGTTGCGAAGGAGCAATAAGGGCCACACCTGTGATGGCCCGCCTCAGGTTTGCTCCCGACCGTTGAACGCAGGTCGAACGCTTCAGTCACACAGGAATTGCCGGTCTTTCGACGATTTAGCGACTCATAACAAAGCGCCAACAGCGGGTGAAAAAAGATTGCAATCCCTTGTTGAACCCGCGTCTATGACTGGAGAAGGGTGACGGCAACGACAGAGCAATACATGGTCGTCGCACGAATTGTCGCACCAGAGGCACGACTTTTTCGTCGCCTTGGTAATTCTCGTAGAAATGCCTCATACGGAACAAGTTAGCCAGGAAATACCACGTAATCCCGCCTGCGTTTTCGCAATATAGGCGGCCAGTCGTTCGACGACCCATCTCCCCATTCCGCCGCCTTGATCTTATGGCTGATGGTTGCGCCGACCTGCCCATCGGGCTTCATTGCTTATCAATTAGTGCATTGTCGATTTGGCATAAACCCAGATCCTGCAGCCTTGGCAAGCGTTTGCCTGGAGCAGAGCGCGTTTCTGGGGGCGTATGCATCCTTCGCTTCAAAAACCCTCTGCCGTGCCGGCATTACCGCGGCCTTCAAAACCACGTTTGAGGTATTCCCCGGGGTTGGCCCCGACAACTCGCTTGAAGGCCTTACTGAACGCAGCGTCGGACTCGTAACCGACCAACCGAGCGACGTCTATGAGCTTCTTGTCACGCTGTTGTAGTAACTGCATCGCCTTCTGCATCCGCCACTCGGTTACATATTCCAATGGTGTTTGTCCGAGTAGTTCTTTAAAACGTGCTGCGAATGCGGAGCGAGACATGCCCGCAGCTGCGGCCAGCGATTCGACCGTCCAGGCTGTATTTACCCTGTCGTGAATGGCACTCAGGGCGGTGCCCATCTGAGGATCGAAAACGGCACGAAGCCATCCTTTGTTGCGTTCCGGTCCTGACGCGATATGCGCTCGGAGCATTTGGATAAACAGAACCTCAGCCAGCCGAGTCGCGACGACTTCAGATCCCGGCGCCTGCTCTGCCATTTCTGCAGCAAGCGCCTGCACTGTGTTGTGAAGAGCAAGTGTGCGTGCCTCATCGGCCTTCATCAGAATGAAGCTCGGCAATAGCTGCGTGATCGGCCTCAGGCTGGCGCGATCGAAACTCAAGGACCCACAGACGATGGTCGTGGGTGCGCCACCACCGCCACAAAGAGCAACATTGCCGTTGGCTTTGGCCCCGATTTCGCGGAAGGTCCACCTCGGACTTGTTCGCGGACTATCGCGCAACACAATCGAGGTCCCCCTGGCCAGCAAAAAGCAATCGCCACCGGTGAGGGAGATCGGCTCGGGAATGCCTTCCACACTCAGCCAGCAGTTGCCGCGCGAAAGCATGGCGAAGTGGGCCAAGTCGGTGGGGGCCATCTTCTTGTCGTCAGATGTGGCTTTTTCTTTGGCCTGATTTTCCTGTGTCACGCCCCATGGAGCGGTAGCTTCAAGCCTGTGCAGACCGAACGCGGTTACGTGCATTGTTTTGAAGATGTCTGTTATTGGGTCCACTGATACACCATTTCTTGGACGAATAGACAAAATTCCTGGACTCCAAAGCAGTTCTCGTCCATCGTCAAGGAAATCTACTCTTCAGTACAGAATGCTACACACATTCACTGACGGGAGTCATTATGGGAAAGCTTGAAGGAAAAGTTGCAGTTATCACGGGTGGATCGAGCGGCCTGGCGCTGGAAACTGCGAAGCGGTTCGTTGAAGAAGGCGCCTACGTTTTCATCACGGGCCGGAGGCAGGAGCAGCTGGATGAGGCCGTCACGCTGATTGGCCGGAATGTGACCGGCGTGCGCGGCGACGCGGCCAATCTCGACGACCTGGATCGTCTGTTCGATACGGTCAAGCGGGAAAAGGGCAAGATCGACGTCCTGTTCGCAAGCGCCGGCAAGGGCGAGGCCGCCGTACTGGGCGAAATTACCGAGGAGCATTTTGATAAGGAATTTGGCCTGATTGTGCGCGGAACGCTGTTTACGGCTCAAAAGGCGTTGCCGCTGATCAGTGACGGCGGATCGATCATCATGACCGGGTCGGTTGCTTCAGTGAAAGGATTTCCCGGTTTCGGCGTTTATGCGGCGAGCAAGGCGGCATTGCGATCGTTCGCACGCACGTGGCTCAACGAACTGAAGGGCAGGAACATCCGGGTGAACGTGCTGAGTCCGGGCCAGGTTGACACACCGGACTCCAAGCGACTGGACGAGGAAACGAGGAAGATGTTCGAATCCCTGATTCCACGCGGAAAGATGGGGCGTCCAGAGGAGATCGCGGCGGCTGCGCTGTTTCTTGCTTCAGACGAAGCAAGCTACGTGAACGGGCTTGATTTTGCGGTCGACGGCGGTTTCTCGGCCATTTGAAATCACGCCGGATCGCCCGAAGTGGCCGCGTGGAAGGCTTAACGGCAGGACGTTCAGGCCAAGTTCGCCACACAGCGGAATGGATCATCGAGCGCCGTCAGGCCAGAGCAGTTCTCGTCCACCGCCGAAGAACCTTCCTGTACTCAACGCTACACATCGACCGAAGGGAGTCATTATGGGAAAGCTTGAAGGAAAAGTTGCAGTCATTACCGGTGGATCGAGCGGCATGGCGCTAGCGAGCGCCAAGCTGTTCGTTGAAGAAGGTGCCTACGTTTTCATCACGGGCCGGAAGCAGGAGCAGATCGACGAGGCCGTCAAGGTAATCGGCCGGAATGTAACCGGCGTTCAGGGTGACGCGGCCAATCTCGACGACCTCGACCGGCTGTTCGACATCGTGAAGCGGGAAAAGGGCAAGATCGACGTCCTGTTCGCGAGTGCCGGCATAGGCGAGCCCGTCCCGCTGGGGGAGATCACCGAGCAGCACTTCGATAAGACCTTCGACCTGAACGTGCGCGGCACGCTGTTTACGGTGCAGAAAGCGTTGCCACTTTTCAACGATGGTGGGTCAATCTTCATGACCGGGTCCAATGCTGCGGCGAAAGGTTTCCCTGGTTTCGGCGTGTATGCGGCGAGCAAGTTGGCGCTGCGCTCCTTCGCACGCACTTGGCTCAACGAACTGAAGGACAGAAAGATCCGCGTGAACCTTCTGGTTCCCGGTGCTATTGCCACACCAATGCAGGAAGCAGTTCTCACCAAGGAAGCGAAGCAGTATTTCGAATCCTTGATCCCGCGGGGAAAGATGGGTCAATCTGAGGAAGTCGCGACGGTCGCGCTGTTTCTTGCTTCAAACGACTCGAGCTTCGTGAACGGGGCGGAGTTGTTCGTCGACGGCGGCATGACGGCCATCTAACGTGGCTGACCTTCCGGCCGCCCACAAAGTGATTTACTGCGAGACGTTTACGGAAGGTCGCCACAAACGGAATTGATGTCCCGCGCCGTCGAAGGCTGGGAATCAATATCAACAAGGATCGGAGAAACATTATGAGCTATGCAATTGTAGGATTCGGAAAGATAGGTCAGGCCCTCGCCCACGCCTTCGCCCGTAAAAACATCGACGTGACCGTTGCGAGTCGCCGGCCCCCCGAGGCGTTGGCACCGCAGGCTCGGGCGATTGGACCCACGGTTGTCGCCAAGTCGCTGCGGGATGCAGTCGAGGCTGACACAATCATCCTGGCGGTTCCGTTCGGGGAACATCGCGAGATTGCGAAGGCCCTGCCGAGTTGGAAAGGCAAGACGGTCATCGACGCGATGAACTCGTTTCCAGTCCCACCTGAGGAACTGGACGGTCTTCCGTCCTCCGCATTCGTTGCGAAGTCGTTCACCGGCGCTAAGTTGGCGAAAGGTTTTAACCACTTGGTTGCGGCCACACTGGCTACCGACCCGATCGTCGAGGGCGGCCACCGGGTCGTCTTTCTGTCGAGCGATGACGAGGACGCTATCGCTCCCGTGGCGGACTTGGCCAAAAAACTTGGGTTCGCACCCGTCAAGCTGGGAAAGTTCAACGAGGGTGGCGCGCTGGTGCACGCACGCGGCCAAACTTGGGGTCGGCTCATCTTCCAGGATTTATTCAAGAAGGAGCAGTAATCGATCTACGACCGTGTGATTCGGCTCGAGACGGATGGTCCCAAAACGTCAAATTAGATCGGACACACTTGATGTAAGGGAAAAGGAGAGATTTCGATGAGCATCGAAAAGAATGTCCAGATTGTGAAGAATTTTCTTGCGGCACTCGGCCGCCGTGATAAGCAAGGTCTGTTGGCGTTATCTGCCGAAGATATTGAGTGGATCGTTCCGGGCGAGGACTGGCCGCTGGCCGGCACGCACCGCGGGCACGCGGGATTGGAGAATTTACTTCAGAAGGCTAACGAAACGGTGGAAACTTCGTACCCAGAGCCCCCCGAGTTCGTAGCGCAGGGAGACCGGGTTCTGGTCGTCGGCTTCGCTACGGGGAAAATCAAAGCCACGAATAAGACGTTCGAGGACCACTGGGTCTTCGACATTACCGTTCAAAATGGCAAATTGACGAACGTCCGGGAGTATATCGACACGCAAGCACTGGCCCGGGCCTCCGAGATGGCCGCGAGCCCCAGGCCCTGACCCATCTGAAATTGGCGGATCTCGGTGAGTGCATTTTCGCCATTGTACTCACCGAGACATGATAACTACCTTAAGTCGCCTTGTGTTTACTAATCCTGTTGCCGTGAAATCTCAACCGGCGAGACGGGCCAATGCGCTCATCGACAGGCTCAGACCACTCTTCGCGCAGCTCTGATTTCCATGACCTACTTTTCGAGCGTCAAATGCTGGATGAAGCGATATGCCGCCACCCAGTGCCATGTGCCGCACTCGCCACGAGATGCTCATCTGTACTCATCGCTTGCCAATGAATGAATTGCTGATTTACCACTCGCCGAGAGGGCGCATCCGTTCGCGGAAGGAGATCGCATGCGAGATGGATAGTGAGAGCTATAGCGATGAAATTGATGGACTCGTTATTAAGCCAGCGAAGCCCAACCGCTGGGGAAATTCAACATACGTCCTGCCGGTCGAATAATCGATTTTGGGATTATCAAGGGAACTTGCGAACGGCTTAGAGGCTAGTTCCGTTACTTGACGGTCTGAGTCGAGCAGCCATGAGCGACGATTGAAGCGCGACCGCAATCACTCTGGAAAACTGTC
>CAVVBT010000003.1:0-452265 GCA_963746625.1 uncultured Acidobacteriaceae bacterium | reverse complement strand
ATCACGACCACCGCACCCGTCGCCGGCTCGGACCGGCGTGGTGCCCTCGAAGATCTTCGGCGAAATTTGGGGAGTGCAGCCTCCGGCACGGTTCTGGCGTTACTTGTCTGTTGCCTCTCGCCGCGCCGCCGCCGTCTGATCCCTACGCTTCTCATTCTGCTTTGCGCGGCGGGTCTGGCATCGAGCGTGGGCTGTACCCCAGGCACCGTTCCGTCGACTACTACGTCTACGACTCCCCCCGACCCCGGTTCTCCATTGGGGACCCAGATGTTTGCCATCACCACCGCGGGCAGCAACGGCGTCAACACGGTTCGCCACAATTACCAATACCAGGTCACGATCCAGTAATCTGATGAAGCGAAACGTCTTGCGGCGTTAGCCTCGTTCGGGAGCGCAGGCCTGTCCCGGAATGGGCCGGATCGTCTCGCCCAAACAATCTCTTTACCTGTGTAGGCGCAACCTTTTTTCTGAGCGTCTGTCTAAGCATGTGATATCCGAGAAGCACTGGCGAAGGTATGGCCAGAAATCCCTCAGCATGTGGGCACTCAAGACCCACCTGAATCAATCATTTGCGGTACAGATAGTAAGGTAAAGAGTATCCATGCGCAGCCGTTCATCTCTGAGTTTCCTGCTTTCCGCCGTCCTTCTGTTCGCATTCACCCCACTGGTCCAGGCAGCCGCTCCGCAGAATCGCATCGCCGGCGCCATCAACGGGAACAACCGCCTCGCCGTACCCGGCAACATCAGTGGCCACGTGAAGCACGCCGTGGATCTCGGCTCCGCACCCGCGAACCAAAGGCTTGAGACGCTGACACTGCGTTTCAGCATGACTGCTGCCCAGCAGGCGGATTTAAGCCAGTTGCTCGCGGCGCAGCTCGATCCCACTTCTCCCAGCTATCATCAGTGGCTCACGCCGGAGCAGTTTGGGGCGCGGTTTGGTCTCTCAAGCACCGATCTAGGCAAAGTCTCCTCGTGGCTCACAAGTCAGGGCTTCACCATTACAGGCGTTGCGCGCAGCTCTACCTTCATCAACTTCTCCGGCACGGTCGCGCAGGCCCAGCAGGCGCTCGGTACGTCCATTCACACGTTGTCGTACAACGGCGAGCAGCATATCGCCAACGTCACCGATCCTGTTCTGCCCTCGGCGGTCGCAGCCGTGGTCACCTCGATTACCGGATTGAATGATTTCCGGCCCAAGCCGCATTCGCGTCCTCACAACGCCTCACCGATCAATCCAGCGCAGCCGCTCTTTACTCAGACCACGGGCACGACAACCAGCCACTACATTGCGCCGGCCGACCTTTACACCATCTATGACTATCCGTGGACGCCGGCTGGGGTCGCAAGCGCCACGAATACAGGCGCAGGCATAACTATTGCGGTGATGGGGCAGACCGATCTCACCAGCGGTAATACTCTTCCTGACGCCAACATTACGGCTTTCCGCAATGCTGCAGGACTGCCCGCAATCAACCTCACGGTGAGACTGGCGCCCGGCTCCGTTGATCCCGGGATCTCGACGGCCGACATCGATGAAGCTCATATTGACGTCGAGTGGTCCAGTTCGGCCGCTCCCGGTGCTTCGATCCTTTATTACTACGGCAGGGATGTGCTGAACAACTCGCTGACCCAAGCGATCGACAACAATATTGCTCACATTTTGACTGTCAGCTACGGACTTTGCGAGAGCTCGTGGGGAACCGCCTCGTTGAACAGTTACACGCAGACGCTCCAGCAAGCCAATGCGCAGGGCCAAACCGTCGTTAGCTCCTCCGGGGACTCTGGTGCGACGGACTGCGACGTGGATGGCCTCGCTTCTGAGGGTCTGGCCGTAGACTTTCCCGGCAGTTCGCCTTATGTGACTTCCGCTGGTGGAACGATGTTTTCCGGCGATGTCAGTTCTCCATCGACCTACTGGAACAGCACGAACGGCACCGGCAGCGGATCTGCGATCTCGTACATTCCAGAAATGCCGTGGAACGAGACGACCGCCTCTCAAGCGTTGACCGCCGGAGGTGCAGGCGGAGGTGGCGCTAGCGCCTTCTTCTCCAAACCCGCATGGCAGTCGGGAACCGGTGTTCCTGCTGACTCCTCCCGCGACGTGCCCGACTTTTCCTTCAATGCGGCCGCGATGCACGACGGCTATCTCGTGTGCAGCTCGGGCGACGGCACCAACGAGCCCGCCTGCACCAATGGGTTCGTCAGCTCCACCAACCTGGTGAATGTCTTCGGCGGCACGTCGTTTGTCGCGCCCACATTTGCTGGAGTTATCGCCCTGGTGGAACAGAAACTCGGCAATACTACCGGCCTGGGCAACGTCGGACCCGTGCTCTACGGATTCCTGAATGACCAGACCTACTATCCGATGGCTTTCCATGACATCACGACTGGCAACAACTCCGTTCCTTGCTCCCAGGGAACGTTGAACTGTCCTAACGGCGGTTCTATCGGATTCAGCGCCGGTACCGGCTACGATCAGGCATCTGGAATCGGAAGCATTGACGTCAGCAAACTGGTCAACAATTGGAGCGCTATCACGCCCACGGGCACTGGAAGCGCAATTGGCGCGGGTGTTTCAACCACTACCATCACTACGAGTCCCACCACGATGCCTCTCTGCGGTATCAGTACCTCCGCCACCCTGCCGCTGACCGTGACCGTCACCGGTACCATCTCGGGCGTTGCGCCCACGGGAACCGTCCAGATATGGGTCGATAATCAGACGATGATCGCCAGCCAGACGCTTGCCAATGGCACCGCGAGTATCCCGCTTAGCCTGTCGTCCATCACTTCTGGCGGCCACGTCATTAGCGCGGTCTACTCGGGGGACGGCAATTACGCTGGTTCCAAAGGCTCGCTTCTCGGCCCGGCAACCAACACTAACGCCTATCCCAATGGCCCAATCGCGTCGGTGGACTTTGTGTCAGGCTCCAAGGCCGACTTTTCCATCACGCCATGCGTCAATGGAACGGGAACCGCTGTTTCGGTCCTGCCGGGAGCGACCGCAACCGGTATCACTCTCACGATTACCCCGGTCAACGGCTTTACAGGGACCGTTAATCTCACCGCGACCAATAATGACGCGATGATCTCGACGACCGCCTTCACACCAACGTCACTGAATATCACGTCCGGAGCGCTGACGACCTCTTTTGTGGTTCAGGCCTTCGGAACCACCACGGCGAACCTGCTGAGACCGACGCACGCTCCCGCGCATCAATACCCCTCCGGTAAGACCCCGTGGTATACCGCGGCTTCGGGCGCGACGCTTGCTGGGCTGCTGCTCTTCACCCTGCCGCGTCGCCGCCGCTGGAGCAGTCTCCTTATCCTGGTCCTCTCCGCGGCTGCACTTACTGCGGTAGGATGCGGCTCCAGCAGTTCAAATACCGGGGGAGGTGGCGGAGGCGGAGGAGGAGGATCACCAACCTCTAACGCCACGGCTGGCACTTATACCTTCACTATTACCGCTGTCTCGGGTTCGACCGTCCATAGCACCCAGGTGACGGTGACTGTTCCATAATCCCTCTCCATCTTCCCCCAAAGGCCGCGCCCACAAGGTGCGGCCTTTTTCCATGTCCGCAACCTGTACCATTTTCGGAAAAGCAATCCCCCATTCGTGTTATATGACTGCAACTTCTTTCCTTGACGCTCCCCCATTGGCAGTACACAATCAAGCCTGCTGTTGACTGTTTCAATTCCCCTGCAAAGAAATTCTGCCGATAAAGGCAGCAGGAATGGGTCCCAATGCCTAGGTTTTCTTTCTCCCAGTTGTCTGTTTTGTCGGCCCTTACCCTTCTATTCGCCACTCTCCCGGGGCAATCGCAACCAGCGCCCCGCTCCCGCATCCTGCAGCCAGTGGACGACGCCCGCGTTACCACTCTCTCCGGCAATACCCACCCCCTCGCCCGAGCTGAGTTCGACCAGGGATCCCTTGCGGACCACGCTCCCCTGAGCCACATCGTCCTTCTTCTCCAACGCGGCCCTGAGCAGGAGGCTGCTCTCGAGCAATTCCTCGATCAGCAGCAGGACAAGAGCTCCTCCACGTTTCATCAGTGGCTGACGCCCGAAGCTTTCGGCGCCGCTTACGGCCCCTCCGACCGCGATGTCTCCCTTGTCACCTCCTGGCTCGCCAGCCACGGATTTACCAATGTCCAGATTAACCCTGCCCGCACGCGCATCGAGTTTAGCGGCACCGCCGGCGCGGTCCATTCCGCTTTCCGGACTGCGATGCACCGATACACCATCAATGGCCAGCAGCACTTCGCCAACGCCAGCGATCCCGCCATCCCGACTGCGCTAGCTCCGGTCATCGCGGGCATAGCCTCCCTGAATAACTTTCCGCGCCGCGCCGCTCATCACAAGGCTGCGAACCTCCATCACGCGGCCGACGCCGGCCAAATCCCAGCATTCACCTTCACCGATAGCGGCGAACCCACCTATGGCCTCACGCCCTATGATTTCGCTACCATCTACAACGTCCTGCCGCTTTGGAGCGCCTCCACGCCGATCGACGGCACCGGGCAGACCATCGCCATCGTCGGTCAGACCGACATCAATCCCGCCGACTTTGTTAACTTCCGGAAGATATTCAACCTTCCGCTCGGCAACACCTCTACCCCAACCGGCACGCAGTACCTCAATGTCATCTATAACGGTCCCAACCCCGGCGTGACCTCCGACGAGGGCGAAGCCGACATCGACACGCAGTGGTCCGCGGCCGTAGCCAAGGGTGCGACCATCGATTACGTGGTTAGCCAAACCACTGAGGTTACGCAGGGCACCGACCTCTCCGCCATCTATATCGTCGACAACAATCTCGCGCCCGTGATGAGTTACAGCTACGGCCAGTGCGAACTCTTCCTCGGAACCTCCGGCAATGCCTTCTACAAGAGCCTCTGGCAACAGGCCGCCGCGCAGGGCATCACAGTGCTCGTCGCTGCTGGAGATTCCGGTTCCGCGGGTTGTGACGGTACAGGAGTGCAGGGTGCGAGCGACGGCATCGCCGTCAACGGCCTCGGCAGCACACCTTACAACATCTCTGTCGGCGGGACCGACTTCTACATGCCGAACGGCGGCACCGCCTACTGGAACTCCGCAAACGACCCCGCCACCCAGGCCTCGGCCCGCGGCTATATCCCCGAGGTCCCCTGGAACGAGAGCTGCGCCAACCCTGTCTTCGCCACCTTGCATACCTTTTACGGCCAGACCCCCGAACAGGTCTGCAACACGGGAATCGCCTCCTCAGAGGGCCTTCTCTCGGTCGTTGGCGGTGGAGGCGGGCCCAGCTCCTGCACTCAATCGAACGGAGCATCTCCCTCCAGTTGCCGCGGCGGCTACGCAAAACCCTCCTGGCAAGCCGGGACCGGAGTCCCATCTGACAACGTTCGTGACGTGCCGGATGTCTCGCTCTTCGCCAGCGCAGGTTTCTTCGGAGCGTTCTACATCGTCTGCCAGCAAAGCTCGAACTCCGACGGCAAGCCTTGTAGCCTCTCAGCGCCTGCCTACGACTTCGCCGGTTACGGCGGCACCTCGGTCTCCTCACCGGCTTTCGCCGGCATCCTCGCGCTTGTCAACCAGAAGACCGGCAACCGTCAGGGCAACGCCAACTACGTCCTCTACAACCTGGCCAGCCAACAGAACCGCGACGGTATGGCGTGCAATTCCGTTACCGGAACACCCGGGGCCGGCTGTGTCTTCAATGACCTCAGCACGGGTTCCATCAGTATGCCTTGCGTCAAAGGCACGCCCAACTGCACGGTTGCCAACTCGGCCGACCGCGTCGGCGTCCTCTCCGGTTACAGCACCACCGGGGGCTACGATCTCGCCTCGGGACTCGGGAGCGTTAACGCCGCCAACCTCGTGAACGACTGGTCCAGCGCCAACTTTATCGCCAGCACCACGACGCTGACACTCTCTCCAACCACAATCACTCACGGCAGCCAGGTGCAAGCCTCGGTCCGGGTCGCGGCAACCTCCGGCACGCCTACCGGCAACGTCTCCATCAACGCCCTTGCGGCCAACGGCTCGGTTCAGAGCGGAACGCTCCAGAACGGTGGCTACAGTGCGTCGCTCGGAACATTCCCGGGCGGCGCCTACTCGGTGCAGGCCCACTATGGCGGCGACGGTACCTATGCACCCAGCGACTCCAACGCACTCACCCTGACGGTGAACCCCGAGAACAGCAACACTAGTCTGCAGCCGCTCATGTATAACCCATCATCCGGGGTCTCAACCCAGCTATCGAGCAGCGCTACCTACCCCTACGGCGGCATCATCGTTCTTCGCGCGCAGGTCGCGGGGGTGTCCGGGCAGGGAACTGCGACCGGAAACGTTGTTCTGACTGACTCCGGCGCTCCACTCGATAGCGGCACGTTCCGGCTCAACTCCACTTCGAACACCGAAGACCTGTCCCGCGTTCTTTCCCCCGGCAACCACGTCATTACCGCCTCGTACTCAGGCGACGCGAGCTTCAACCCGAGCATTTCTTCTCCGGTCAGCATCAATATCTCCAAGGGCCAAACCACAACCTCGCTTCAGGTCAATACGCCGGTTCTTTCGGCTGCCTCTAACCTGATCCTCACCATCCAGGTCAGCGCCAGCGGATATGGCTCGAGCAACCAGCAGGGCTTCGGCGCCAGCGCACCCACCGGCTTCGTCACCTTCACCTCGGGTGGCCTCGTTCTCGGTGGGGTTCCGCTCAACCAGAGCACATATCCCGCAGCATGGAGCGATTCGGGTTTCGCCACTCTGACCATTCCAGCCAGCCTGCTCCCTTATGGGAGTAATACCCTCGTCACTGCAAATTATTCCGGCGACACGAACTACAGTGGTTCCACTTCGCCTGCCGTCTCTGTAACGGTCACGCCAGCCACCCAGTCCGCGACCATGACTACGCTCAGTGAATCGGCCTCCCAGGTGGCGCCCGGCGCGCCCTATACGTTTACCGCAACGGTAACCTCGCTCATTCCGCCGGGAACTCCGAAGCCGACCGGCTCGGTGAGTTTCTACATCGACGGGCGCTCCGGAGCCACCGTTCCGGTCATCTCAGGTATCGCCAGCGTATCTAACAACCAGCTCTCCATCTCGTCCGGGTCGCACGTCATCACCGCAATTTATTCAGGCGACACCCTCTACCAATCCAGCTCGGACCTCGCGGCCTTCACCGTCGGTGTGACCGCTGACGCAACCACCACCACCATCGTCGTCACGCCGTCTACTGTGGTGCAGGGAACTGCCGTTACCGTGGCCGCCTCCGTCGCACCGTCCACTCCCACGCCCGGTGGAACCGTGCAGCTCGTCCTTGATGGAAATCTGTTCGGAGCCCCAGTTTCCGTTGCCGGAGCAACAACCAGCCTCCCGCTCTCCACTGGCACGCTGCAGGCCGGCACGCACGTTTTGGAGGTCTTCTACTCCGGCGACTCGAGCCATCGGGCCAGCACCTCGGTCTCCGCCACACTAACGGTCCTCGACACCGTCGGCACCTTCAGCATTACACCTTCAACCTCGTCGACAACCGCGATTCAGGGCAAGGCTTCAAACCCCATCACTCTCAGCATCAATCCGACCGATGGCTTCCACTCCACCATTAAGTTCGCCTGCACGGGAGGCTTGCCCTCCGGCGCGACGTGCACCTTCAGCCCGTCCACTCTTACCCCCTCCGGTCCCAATGCCCTGGCCACTACGCTCACCATCTCGCCGGCGAACTCCATTGTGAGGGCCGGAGGAACGGGCCTCGGCATGACGCTCACAGGACTCTTCTTCCTTCTCGCGTGCCGGCGGCGCTCGCTGCCACGCATCCTAACCCTGCTCGTTGCCCTCGCTACCCTGGGTGTCCTCAACGGCTGCGGGAGCGGAGGCATCGACCCCAACGGACCCGGTCCCGGCACACTCTCGGCCGGCTCGTACGCCGTCACAATAACCGCCACCGGAGCCTCCACGATCCAGACAGCCACCATCAATCTAACTATCCACTAGTCATCCACTCTTCGCTCTGATGGAGCGATTGTCGACACCGCGTTGGCAAAGAGGGATGGAACCGAGAAAAAGCTAACGCACCAAAGGCGGGACCGGCTTTGCCGTTCCCTCAGCCACACGCATCAGATAGTCCTGAACGCTGAACGGCGCACCGGTCCTCGGAGCGCGAATATATTCGCCATTCGGTTGCAATATGCGGGCCTTGATATTGTCCGCGAGGTAGGGCATAAGGATCTCCTCGCGCAGCCGCTTATGCAGGTCAGGCTGGGCCACCGGGAAGACGACCTCGCAACGCTCGATCAGGTTGCGAGGCATCCAATCTGCACTGCCGCAGTAGATCTCGTCTTTGCCGCCGTTTGCAAAACTGAAGATGCGGCTATGTTCGAGATACCGTCCCACGATGCTGCGCACCCGAATCCGCTCGCTCAGGCCCTTCACGCCCGGACGCAGCGAACACATTCCCCGGATGATCAGGTCAATTTCGACGCCCGCCTGCGACGCTGCATACAGGGCCTCCACCGTCCGGCGGTCCAGCAGGCCATTCATCTTCGCGATAATCGCCGCAGGTCGATCGGCCTTCGCATGGGCCGCCTCCCGCTCAATCAGCGCGACTAACCCGTCCGCCAGCGTTAGCGGGGCCACCATCAGAGGAGCGTAGGATTCCGACTCGGTCTCCGCTGTCAGGTAGTTAAACACCTTCTGCGCCGCCTCGGTAATTCTCGCATTCGAGGTGAGCAGGCTGATGTCGGTGTAGAACCGCGCCGTGACAGGGTTGTAGTTTCCTGTTCCCAGATGAGCATACCGTCGCACCAGGCCGTCGGGGTCGCGCCGCACCAGCAGCGAGAGCTTGCAGTGTGTCTTCAATCCAAAGATTCCGTGATAGACCCCGACTCCCGCGTCTTCGAGCTCGCGCGCCCAGCGAATGTTCGAGTCCTCATCAAATCGCGCCATCAACTCGACGACCACGGTTACTTCCTTGTTCTGACCAGCCTCAATCAGAGCATTGAAGATCGGCGAATCATTGCTCGTCCGGTAAAGTGTCTGCTTCATCGAGATCACGCATGAATCTTGAGTTCCCGCCTCGATAAACTCCTCAACGGTCTTGTATGAGTCGAAGGGATGATGCAGCATCACATCGCGCTTCCGCAACTCGTCGAAGATATCGGTCGATTTCGGGCTGAGCTTGAAGTCCTTCGCGACAAACGCGGGATATTTCAGTCCCTGCTCTTTGACCTCCGAATACAGATTCATCAGCCTCGACAGATTCACCGGACCATTCGTACGAAACACCTGCACGGGATCGAGCTCGAAGTTTGTTCGCAGCCGCTCGATCATCTCCTCGCTTGCTGAGCTCTCGATCTCCATCCGCACCGCATCGCCTTTGCGCCGGTTGTGCAATTCCGCCCTCACGCTCTCGAGGACCGATCGCGACTCTTCCTCCTGCATATAAAGGTTGCTGTTGCGCGTGACCCGGAACGCCGAGCGCGACAACACTTCGTAGCCGCGGAACATCCGCTCCACCTGTGACTCCACCAACTCATGCAGCAGGATGAAGTCGTGACAACCTTCCCCGGAAGCCAGCGGAATCAGCCGGGGAAGCGCTCGCGGCACCGTCACCACGCCGAGCGAAGCAGGAGACTTCACCGTCCGCCGCTTGTGCCGCAGTAACAAGCCGATGCAGAGCGCCTTGTTCAGCACGCGCGGAAACGGATGCGAGGGATCGATTGTCACCGGCGTCAGCAGGGGGTCGACCTCCTTGTCGTAAAACTCCAGCGCCTTCGCCCGCGCCTTGTCGCTCAACTCGCGCCACGTCAGTACCCTGATCCTTTGCCCATGCATCGCCGGCAGCAACTGCTCATTCCAGCACTTGTACTGTGCCTCCACGAAGCCATGCATCATCACCATCAATCCATCCAGCCGCTCTTGAGGAGTTAGCCCACCCTCGTCCTGCGGTTGAGCCAGGTTGTAACCATCCTCAATCCGCTGCAGGAAGCCGGCGACCCGGATCTCAACGAACTCATCGAGATTACTGGCCGTAATCGCCAGAAACTTTACCCTCTCCAGAAGGGGGTTTGTCTCATCCTGGGCTTCTTCGAGCACCCGCTGGTTGAACCGCATCCACGATTCGTCCCTGCTGAAGAACAGGTTCTCAACGACGGGGGCGGCAGCTTTGTTTGCACCAGCTCCCTTTCGGGAGCTCTGTTTCGTGGCACGCATAGAGGTCTAAAGATTACCGCACTTCGATGAGCGGCAAATATGAACAGCCCGCGAAAATTCCGCGGGCCGTTCATGACATCCCGTCTTAGTTGCTAATTACCGTTGATTGTCTGTGTTGCGCTCTTGAGCAAAGCTGCTTCGCGTTCTATAGCAGCTGCGGTTCGGGCAATCTCCGCATCTGCGTCCTTCCACTGCTTTTGCTCAATGGTCTCTCGTGCAGCCGGCAGCGTCTTGACGCCATATCCCGTATAGAAACCCGGAGCGTACATCATGTTCTGGAACCATGGACGGTTCGGGAGACCTGCAGGATCGAGAAAGACACGCTCCGACTTGAGGAGCTGGTCGTTCAAGGCGGCAGAAGCCTTCAACGCGTTCGTCGCATACGCCTTATCAAAGTCTGCAGCGGCCGTCGTAAGATCGTCGGTCGCCTGGTCGAGCGGAGCGAAGTTCAGATATGGCGGAAGCGCCTCGACTGTGGGAGGAACCTGCGTCTTCTTGGGATCCTCCAATGCCTTGTAAACCCCATCGGCGATCTCGGTGTTACGCTCCTTGATCTCGGCGCGCATGGTGTCGCTCAACCTCTTGACGCCGGTTGCGTAGGTACGGATCGTGTCGGCGAGATCGCCGAACTGGAAGGGAATCACGTCAGCGTCCGCCATGCGCATCATCATGGTTCCGGCCGTCTGGGCTAGCGCCTTGCCATACACAAAGTCCGTGTCCTGGAAGTGCGAGTACCAGTAAAAGTCGTCATAGACGGAGTGATACTGGCCTCCGCCCTGGTCTTCGCCGCCAAAGCCCAGGTTGATGCTGGCGATTCCAAGATGATGGATGAAGGCCGTGTAATCGGAGCCTGAGCCGAGCGCCTCCATGCGAATGTCTGGCCGACTTCGAAGCTCCGTGCGGATTTCTGGCGTTGAGCGAGAGATGCCAACAAGGCGCTGCCGCTTCCACACAGGCATGTTTGTTTCGGGGTCGGTGATGTCCTTGGTCACACTGTTGACGAAGTTCTCAAGTTCGCTCGAACCCTCAGCACGGAAGTATCCGCGACCGTTGCCGTCAGAGTTGAAGTACGCGACTGCATGTGCGGTCAGCTCTGGTGCATGAGCCTCCACCCACTCGGTCGAGCCTAGGAGCGCCGGCTCCTCGCCATCCCAGAAGCAATAGATGATGGTTCGCTGCGGATGCCAGCCCTGTTTCAGCAGTTCGCCCAATGCGCGCGCTTCTTCAAGTTCTGCACTTGCGCCTGAAAGGGGATCGCCCGCGCCGTTTACCCACGCGTCGTGGTGGTTGCCCCGAATGACCCACTGGTCCGGCATTGTCGAGCCCGGAATCGTCGCAACCACGTCGTAGAGAGGCTTGCGGTCCCAGTTAAAGCTGAGGGCGAGGTGCGCCTTCGCGACGCTGGGGCCTACCTTATAAGCAAAGGGAAGTCCGCCGCGCCAACTCTCCGGCACCAGTTCGCCACGCAGCGATTTCAGGAACGGAGTTGCGTCGGCATACGAGATAGGCAGAACAGGAATCTTCGTAATTGTCTGCACTTGATCGAGGGGAATCAGCTTGGCGCCCGCCACTGCGCCGATGCCCGGGGTCTGCGGATCGCCCGGATACACCGGCATGTCCATGACGCTGCCACGCTGTGCTCCGTCTGGTGGACGCATGGGGCCGTCAGGATAGGTGTCTCCGCGGAAATAGCCGTCGTCTCGCGGGTCAGAGTAGATGATGCATCCCACAGCGCCGTGCTCTGCCGCAACCTTGGGCTTGATGCCGCGCCATGTTTGCCCGTATCGCGCGATCACAATGGCGCCCTTCACGGAAACTCCCATCGCGGCTAGCTGTTCGTAGTCGGCCGGAGCGCCGTAGTTCACATAAACCAGCGGAGCGGTCACGTCGCCATCGCGCGAGTAGGCGTTGTACGTCGGCAACTGTTCGCTTTTCTGGTCCGACGTCGGATCGACCTTGATCACGGGCTCATCGAGCTTCGCTTCAAACTTCTCCGGGCCAAGCAGCTCCAGCTTGCGCGACTTCGGCGTCGGGAAGAGCGCCTCGAACTGCTCGATCTTTGCGTCCAGGCCGTAGGATTTCAACTGAGCCACCAGCCACTCTGCATTGTCCTTGTCGTAAGGAGAGCCGACGTGGTGCGGCCGCGCCGCCATCCGCTTCATGTTCTCGCGGACTTTTCCCGGCTCGGGGATTGCGCGGAACTTCTGCTCCCACTGGACCTCGGCGGCCGAGTGCTCCGCAGTGTAGCCGCGAAGCGTGGGCTGATCCGTGTTGACGGCGTAGGCGGTGCTTGCAAGCAGCGTGAAACAGGCGACGGCTCTTCGCATGCGGCAGAACTCCTCTGGATGAAGGCTTTTCAGGCATCCTATCACCAAGACTGCTGCCGACAAGGAAATTGTTTACCTCGATAGCTGGCGCCCTGGGCCTATAGTTTTCGTACCAAAGAACTAGCCCTTCATAAAATATTTTCATTCTTCGCCCGTCTACACCTGTAGATGGCAGAAATTCCGGGTACTTGGACGATTACCGAGCAGGATCAGCTCCTCTCCGAGGCGATGGAGAGAGATCAGCCGAGGCTTCGCAATTTCATACGCAAGTACGTGGCCGATACCGGCGAAGCCGAGGACATCCTTCAGGACGTCTTCTACGAACTACTCGAAGCCTATCGCCTGATGAAGCCCATCGAGCATGTAACCGCATGGCTCTTTCGCGTGGCCCGGAATCGTATGGTCGATCTCTTCCGCACCAAGAAACCCAGCTCGCTTAACAATCCATTGTCTGCCGACGAAGGCGGTGAGACGCTCGAAGACCTCCTACCATCACCGGACGCCGGGCCGGAGGCGGCCTATGCAAGGAATCTGATGCTGGACGCACTGGAGGAGGCCCTCGAAGAGCTTCCTGTAGCGCAGCGCGAAGTCTTTATCGCTCATGAGTTGATGGGCCGGAGTTTCAAGGATATCTCCGCTGAAACTGGTCTCAGCGTCAACACTCTGCTCTCGCGAAAACACTATGCAGTGCTGCATCTACGGCAGAGGCTGCAATCGATCTACGAAAATTATGCAAAGAAATAAGGAGTTAAACATGGGTCATCATCCGATAGTCAAAGGAATCAAAATCGCTCTATTTGTAGTCGTGGGCAGCATTGTATTTGGGTTCATCGTGAAGGGTTTATGGAATGTCCTCGTGCCGCCAATTTTTGGATGGCACACGATCACCTTCTGGCAGGCGCTTGGGCTGCTTCTGTTGAGCAAGATCCTCTTTGGTGGCTTCCATCGCCACGGCGGTAGAGATCGCGATCGTTGGAAGCAGGGAATGAAAGATCGCTGGGAGCAGATGACACCCGAGGATCGCGAGAAGTTTCGCAAAGGAATGCGTTGCGGCCGCGCTCCCTTCGCCTCAACCGTGGAGCCTCTGGTATGAACGAGCTCGAAATAAACGCCGCCAATTCCGCAGAAGGCGAGTCTGGCAGCTATCGGGGCTCGTCTTCTTCGATGGATTATCGACCACCTGCCGTCGCCTGCGATGCCCGCGTTGCCGAGCTCGAGATCGAGAACTCTCGGCTGCATCGACTGGTCGCGGAACTCCTGCTCAAGAACCAGGAACTCCGCAGACCGGACTGAACCGACCCAACCTTTTATTTGTGCCAGTGCGTCTTCCAGCCGAGATAACGAGTCGCAGCTTCGTGCACCGGCGCGGCAGTCGTCGAAAAGTTTGCAGCAACGTGATGCTCAAATCCGTTTTCGCAGATAAAGCGAAGCAGATCCTGCATCTTAGGGATCTCCACCACACCGGCCCCGCCGAAGGTATGAAGCGGATCGTCGGTGAACGCTCCCTCGCCAACGTAGCCAGTAATTTGCCCCGCAAAGTCGTCCGTTGAAAAACGCGCGAAGCTCATCGCTCCGGCCTTGACGGTGCCATCCAGAGTGCCGTGCGTGTTCTCTTTGCCGACTGTGCCTGCGATGATCTGCTGGAAGTCCATCTTCACGCCTTCGCGGAAAAAGTGCTTTGGCAGGTTGGAGCAGTGGAAGCACACCGCTTTATCGGGGTTGTCGCCATAGTTGTTGTTCCAGTCGAGCAGAGCGCTTGGGGTCTCGCTGGCGAGCGTCAGCACGTACATGCTCAAAGTGCCGAGAACGTCGACCTCGCAAGCTGACGGAATCAGGTTCTCGCTCATCATGCTCATCACAGTGCAGGGAACGACGCCCAGGTACTCCTCGATCGAGGTCCAACATTGCACCGCGCTCACCGTCAGTTCGTTCGCTTTCATCCAGTGGTCGATGACCGCTCCAAGCTTCGCCATCTTCATAAGCGCGGCTTCCGGCGTATCGCCTACTGGGATGTATTTCCTGATTGCGGCCAGCTTCGCCTGCGCGGCATCGTCATTGTCCTTCATTCGGCCGATGCGGCCCATCACCTCGCTCAGATCCAGAGTTTCAACTGTGATTCCCGAGCGCTCCAGCAGCTTCTCCGAGTAGCGAACCGTGTTGAACGCTGTGGGACGTGCGCCAATCGCGCCGAAGCGAACGTTTTTCAGTCCCTTAACCACGCGGCAGACTGCCGAGAACCACTCCAGGTCAGCCTTGAACTCAACTGAATCCGGTGCCTCTGTGTGCAATCGCGTGAGCGAGTAGGGAATCCCATATTGCTTCAGGTTGTTGCAGATCGACATCTTGCCGCAGAAGCTGTCGCGCCGGAACGCAATCGTCATCTTGCCGGCGTGGTCCGGCGTCGCCTGGATCAGCACTGGAACCCGGAGGTCCGCGAGTCGAAGCGTATCGGCCAGACCGCGCTCCTCGCCGAAGTTCGGCAGCGTGATGATGATGCCGTCGATCTCCGCCGCGTGCTTTTTGAAGAGTGCCGCACACTTTTTTGCGTCTTCATAGGATTCGACCGCGCCATGCGCCGTCTCTTCCGGCGTCAGGACAATCGGCTTGATCCCCGCGGCCTCGAGCGCCGCAATCATCTCCAGTCGCCCGCTCGTCGCAAGGTGGCTAGGGAAAAATCCACGGTTACCTACGATAACGCCCATGGTCATCTGTTTTGACATAACATTCCTTGCTTTCTGCCCGCTCAGGCAGTTGTTTGTGGAGAATCGAGCCCTGCATTAACGCACGTGTACTGCGTAATCCATCCGCATCGGTTAGCGGCTCGGGCGGAACCGAACGGTATAGAAACCGCCAAACACCGTCAGGATCACGCCCCACCACAACGTCGGATGCAGCGACTGAAGCCAAGGCAGCAGGACTTCATTCGGTGGAGGATTGTGCAACTCCAGTATCCCCGTAATCACCAGCACCAGGCCATAGGCGAGCATCAGGATCCCGCAGAAAAACCAGATCGAAAGCTCTGCAGACTCTACTTCGCGTTCGTGTTGATCCATCACAGCCCACCTCCTACCAGAAGATCAGATTAAGAATAAAGAAGACGACGATGACAACGATGGCCCAAAAGATCGGCTTCTGCCAGATCGTCTTCGCGCCATCGTCGGGAAGCGGAGTTATGCCGTAAACAAGGCCGGAGAGCTGTTCCTCCGGAACAGGCTTCGTCATCAGGCTCACGACAACCGTAACAACCACACAGATGATCCAGCTCCACAGCGCGCGATAGAGGTTTTCCGCCATCGGCTTTGCGTCCGGGCTCATTGCAATGTATCGCAAGGCTTCGGGGGCCTTGTAGACCCAGACAAACATTCCTATAGAAGATACCGTCCCTGCAAGAAGACCGAGAAATCCGCCCCAGTGTGTCGCACGCTTCCATAGCATCCCAAGGATTACCGTGCCAAACAGAGGCGCGATAAAGAAACTGAACAGAGCCTGCACATAGTCCATGATGCCGGCGGCGTGTTGTACCAGGTAGGCTGCGCCGATCGAAACCAGCATTCCTATGACAGTTGACCAGCGGCCCATGGCAACGTAGTGCTTATCATCGGCCTTTTTATTGATGAAAGCGCCATAGATGTCATACGTCCATACCGTCGAAAACGCGCTGACATTTCCCGCCATGCCGCTCATAAAACCGGCAACGAGAGCTGTGATTCCAAGACCCAGCAGCCCGGGTCCGCAGTAGCGAATCAACATCAGCGGAAGCACCTGATTGTAAGTGTGCTGGCCTGCGACGGCCGTTCCCTCCGGCACCAGATGCATGATGCTTCCGTCAGGATTTTTCAACACCGACAGCGCAAGGAGTCCAGGCAGAATTACGATCAGCGGGACAGCCATCTTGAACGCTGCGCCGATCACGGGAGCCATCTTTGCCGCACGCAGGTTATGCGCGCTTAGTACTCGCTGCACCACCAGAAAATCTGTCGTCCAATATCCAAAACTAATGACAAAGCCCAGTCCGAAGATGATTCCGGTCCAATGCACGCCCATCGGATTGTCGCTAAAGTGACCGAGCGTGCTCCACATGTGCGTGTAGTCGCTCCTGCCTACATTCTCCGCAATCTGTGCTTTCAGGTTCGTCCATCCGCCTGCCTCGATTAGCCCGAGTATCGGAATCATCGCCGCACCCGCCCAGATCAGCACGAACTGCAACACCTCGTTGATGATGGCGGAGCGCAATCCGCCGAGCATCACGTAGAGCGCTACCGTGGCGGCACCCACCCAGATCGAGAAGGTGATATTCCAACCCAGAACCGTCTGCATCACGACTGCCATGGCGAACATATTGACGCCGCTCATCAGAATCGTCATGAACCCGAATGAGATGGCCGACAACGCGCGCGCAGGATTGCCGAATCGCAGGTGGAGGTATCCAGGCACCGAGTGCGTCTTAGAAATGTAGTAAAACGGCATCATCACGATGCCCAGGAAGAGCATCGCGGGAATGGCGCCGACCCAATACCAATGCGTGGCCAGGATTCCGTACTGATACGCTGCGCCTGCCCATCCCATCAGCTCAAGCGAGCCCAGGTTGGCAGAGACGAAGCTCAACCCGGCGATCCAGGCGGTCATCTCCCGGCCCGCGAGGAAAAAATCCTCGCTGGTGTTGGCCTTGTTCTTCGCGTAGAACCCGATAAAGACCACGAGTGCGAAGTAGAGCACGAGGATGAGGACATCCACCGGCGCCAATCTGGTCAGCTGTTGATTCAATACTAGAAGCGCTGCAAAAACGTGCATCAATCCATCTCCCCGAGTGCCATCATCCCCTTACCTCGCCAACTTCAACCTTCGCCCCTCATGCCCTGATTCGAATCTAATTTCGGAACCGCAAAAATACCCTCGCTGAGGCGTGCGGTAGCCGAGGTTCAACTGATTGAAAGCCGTTATAACCGAACGTTGCCACTATACAACACCGAATTATTAACTAGCCCGTGACAAAATCATTGTTAGCGCGAAATTTCTCTCACCCCTGAGAGCACCTCGATTTGTTTCGAATACCCCACAACGTTTCGTCTTCGCTTCGAATCTACTTACTAGACGCTCATTCCTGCACAGGGAGTAAACATGCCAATTCGAAAAGTCAGCGCGGCCATTCTCACCCCAGTGTTCTGCATCGCTCTAACTGCGGGCGCTGCCTTCGGACAGGATAGCGTCAAGCAGGATATGAAAACGGCGGGTACGGATACAAAGAATGCCGCCAAAGCGACAGGCAACGGCGTCTCTACAGGAACCAAGAAGGCTTACAACAAGACCGCCGAGGGAACAAAGACCGCTGCGGATAAAACCGCCAGCGGTACCAAGACCGCATACCACAAGACGGCGAATGGTACGAAGACCGCTACCGACAAGACCGTGCAAGGAACCAAGACAGTTGGGAAAGATGTTGGCCACGGGACCAAGGTTGCGGCGCAAGACACTGCCCACGGAGCCAAGAAGGTTGGCAATACGGTTACAGGAAAGCCGAATCCGCAGTAGCTTAATTGTCAGGCCGACCGAATAGCCGTGTCACCGCTTGACCAAATCACAGTTGCTGCCAATCCCACGAGCGCGATCCAGTACAAGTCCGCCCCCAGCAGATGCATAATCTGCATCGACACTGGTGCCAACAACAAAACATCTGCGATTCCCAGGACGAACTGCAATCCGAGCAACCCCGCGACTAACCAACTCAGTCGGGAACGCACTCGCATAACAAGCCATAGGACACAACAGAGTCCCACGACTGCGGCCGCCGGATGCATCCACCGCATCCGCACCAGCAATGGAGAAGTCGCCGCAAAGTCTGAAGCCAGTGCCGCCTGCAGCGAAGGGGAAGGGAATAAGGTATCTGCCAACGCAGCCAGCGCGCCAGTGGCTCCCACCACGATTGTTGCTCCTGCGGCAATCCACGCCGGCCAAATCAAGGGTTTACTGGTGCGCACAGAAGACGCCTTCAGCCACTTCGGGTCACCCAGCCACCATGCTGTCAAACTCAGTGCGCCCAACAGCAGCATCGTATTCGTGAAGTGCACCGACTGCATCACGATGCGAGCGGTTGATATATTGTGCTCGACGTATCCACCGAGTACCAGCACTGCCCCAAGCAGCGCCTCCGTCACTAGCAACACGACGGAAGCTACCGCCGCCTTTCGCGCCCGGTGTCCCTTCGTCGTGGCATAGAACGTCCACCCTACAAGGGCCAGCACCAGAAACACGCACACTCCCGTCATCGACCTGTGAGCAAATTCGATGACTGTAGCCAGCCGCGGGTGATGGGGAAAGAAGTCTCCATTGCAGAGCGGCCAGCGGTCTCCGCATCCTGCACCCGATCCCGTAGCCCGAACGACAGCTCCCCACAGAATCACCAGGATGTTGTACCCGACGACTCCCCACGCAAAGCCTCCGAGCGCTTTGGACCCACGCTTTACCTGGATTGTCGCAGTCGTAGCCATAGCTTCATTTTACGTCCGGGAGGGATGCAAAAAGGGCCGGTCTCGGAGTATCTCCATTGCACTGCGACAGAACGGCTATCCCTTCGCCAGCTCCTTCGCGCGCTGGGTCGCCCGCTTCACTGCCTTGATCAACGTCACCCGCAGGCCGCCTTCTTCCAGTTCCAGAATGCCGTCGACAGTACATCCCGCCGGAGTGGTTACCGCATCCTTCAGCAGCGCGGGGTGGTATCCGGTCTCAAGAACCATCCGTGCTGAACCCAGCGTCGTCTGCGCTGCGAGCAGGGTGGCCACATCGCGCGGCAACCCAACGTTGACACCGGCCTCCGCCAGTGCCTCGATGATGATGTATAAAAACGCAGGCCCAGAACCTGAAAGTCCCGTCACTGCATCCATGTGCTTCTCATCGACGACGACCGTCTTGCCCACCGTCTGAAAGATCTTCTGCGCGACCGCCATCTGCTCGGCTGAGACGAACCGCCCCGCGCAAAGCGCCGTCACACCGGCAGCAAGCATCGCCGGTGTATTCGGCATCGCTCGAACTACTGCCAGTTCACAACCCGCCGCATCCTCGATACTACGCGTCATTACCGAGGCCGCAAACGACAGCACCATCTTCTTCGGCGTCAGCGCAGGTTTGATCTCCTCGATCAGCGCGGGCACTTGCACCGGCTTCACACCCAGCAGAATCACGTCGGCCTGCTGTGCCGCGGCCAGGTTGTCGGTCGTCACTTCGACGCCGAACTGCGCCGACAAGGCCTTCGCGCGCTCAGCATGTTGCACTGTGGCAAAGATCTGCTCCGGAGCAAACAGGTTGTTCTTCAGAAACGCCTGCAGCAGGATGCCGCCCATCTTGCCCGCGCCAAGCACGGCGACGCGCAATCCTGGCATCACCGGCGCTGTTACCGCAACCGGAATCTCAAAACTTTCACTCATTCCCAAAGGCTATCAGAGGTTATTGCTTCTGCGCCGCAATCCACGCATCGACACGCTTCTCCAGCACATCCATCGGCAGCGCGCCCGAGTCGAGTACCTCGTCGTGAAATGCCTTGATGTCGAACTTCGCGCCCAACGCCGTCTTCGCTTTATCGCGCAGCTCAAGAATCTTCAACTGCCCCATCTTGTATCCGAGCGCCTGTGCCGGCCAGGCGATGTAGCGGTCCACCTCCGACTGGATATTCGTCTCATCCAGCGATGAGTGCTCATGGAAGTAGTCCACCATCTGCTGCCGCGTCCAGTGCTGCGAGTGCACGCCCGTATCGACCACCAGCCGGATCGCGCGCCACATATCGTTATCCAGCCGCCCGAAGTCGCTATAAGGATCTTTGTAAAAGCCAATCTCCTTGCCCAGTCTCTCGCTATAAAGCGCCCATCCTTCGACGAACGCGGTGTAGTCCTGGTATTTGCGGAACTCGGGCAGTCCGGTAAGTTCCTGCGCGATCGAAAGCTGTAGATGGTGCCCGGGAATTCCCTCGTGATACGCCACGCTTTCTACTGTGGTCAGCGAGCGATCCGCAAAGTTGTACAGGTTCACATCGACGCGCCCTGGACGGCTTCCATCCGCCGTACCCTGATCGTAATAAGCCATCGGAGAGCTCTTCTCCGCAAACGTAGGCATCGGCACAACCTCGAGCTTTGCCTTCGGCAACCGGCCAAAAAGCTCGGGCAGACGAGGCTGCATCTGTGCGATGTAGCCTTTGTACGTGTCGACCAGAGCGTCCTTCGATTGCGGATGCTCCTTCGGATTTGCAATCAGCGCTGCGCGGAAGCTCTTGAGGTCCGTAAACCCCAGTTGGTGCACGATGGCCAGCATCTCTGCCTCATCGCGCTTCACTTCGTCGAGTCCGATCTGGTGGATCTCGGCAGCTGTCTTATCGGTCGTCGTTATCTGCCGAATTCGAAACGCGTAGTACGCATCGCCATCGCGCATTGCCCAGACGCCGGGGTCTTTCCTTCCATTCGGCACATACTGCGCGGCCATGTACTTCGCGAATCGCTGATACGTCGGAAGCACCTGAGTCTGAATCACCGTAATCAAGTCGGTCGTGATGCGTTTTTGATCTGCCGCGGGAATTGTCTTTGGAAACTTCTTCAGCGGCTGCGCAAAGACACTTTCCTCCGCCGTCTGAGCTGCGATGCCCTGCGTCTGCTTCAGAGCTTCTTCGAGCGAATCCTTCGGGGGCATGCGCCCTTCATCCACGCCAAGCTGCAGGTTTGTCATCACCTGCGAGAACGCAACGGGCACCTTCTTCAGCCGCTCGATGTAGTCGTCGTAATCCTTCACCGAATCGAACGAGAGCTGGCCCACCAGGTTCGGCAGCATCGTCTGGAATCCGTAGACCGGGGTGACGGGCATCTCCCACTCTTTGAACTTCGCCTCTTGCTGAGCGTCAATGAGTGACCGCATCATCAACTCGGAAGAGAGCTTCTCCTGGTCGCTCAGCCCAGTCGTGTCTATTGCGCCGAGCCGCTGGATGTAGTCGAGCCCGTGCTGCAATTCCGCATTCACTTCCTTCGCGGAGTAGTCCGAAAGCTGGTCGTCGTATCGCTTGTCGCCGATGATCGAAGCAAACTCAGGCGAGTGCTTCAGCCGGTTCTGCCATATGTCGTCAAAGAGCGCCGCTAAAGCCTTGCTCCGTGCGGCAACCGAAGCCGCAGGCTGTGCACCACCACTCGCCTGACCGTGCGCTTTTCCACCAGCTACACCCAAACATCCAACCAACACCAGACAACCCAATCCGCGCACAGAAAACTTCGACATGTTCATCCTTTACCTACATGCCAAGTCTATCGTGATACCTGTAGAGCATTCATGCACGCGTCTATCGCAGAGTGGCCGCGGAACTTCCTGTCTCCAGCATCCTGTAGAGCGTAGACCGGCTGATTCCCAGCAACTCCGCCGCGCGCAGCTTGTTCCCGCCGCAATCCTTCAGCACGCCGAGCACATGCCGTTCCATTACATCCTGCAAACGCACACTTGCATCGGCGTTTGCCTCCGAACCTTCTTCTTCAAGCGGCCGGGCCAATATGGTCAAATCCTCTTCCCGCAACAGATCCCCATCGCTTCTCAGCACTCCGTCCCGAATCACATCGCTCAGCTCGCGAACATTTCCGGGCCACCGATGTTCCTGTAACCGCCGCATCGTATCCGATGCAATCCCGCGAGCGCCTTTTCCATATGACCGCCGAAACCGATCCAGAAAGTAAATTGCCTGCTCAGGAATATCCTCCGCCCTGTTCCGAAGGGGCGGCACGACGATTTCCACCGTAGTGAGCCTCTGGTAGAGCGCCTGTCGAAACCGCCCTGCCGCCACCAGTGTCCGCAAATCATTGGTCGTCGAGGCAATCACCCTCATGTCAATTCTCGACAGATGACTTCTCGCGCTCGGAGCAGGCTCCTCCCAACCAAGAACCCGCAATAGCCAATCCTGCGCTGGTAAAGA
This sequence comes from uncultured Acidobacteriaceae bacterium, assembly GCA_963746625.1. Taxonomy (GTDB): domain Bacteria; phylum Acidobacteriota; class Terriglobia; order Terriglobales; family Acidobacteriaceae; genus Edaphobacter. The sequence continues at coordinate 429,822 of CAVVBT010000003.1, read as the reverse complement.
GAGTCTTTCCACGCCATCGAGAAACAGCGTTCCTTTCTGAGGGCCTTCCGTGAACATGCCAACCGGGCTTTCGGCCCTGACGCCACCCTCCACTGTAGTCGCGTCGCGCACGAGGAATGGCTCGCCCGCATGACCGCTGGATGCGTGCAACACGCGAGCGACCAGCTCCTTGCCAGTTCCGCACTCCCCACGAATCAGCGCTGAGCGGAAGTGCGGCGCTATCCGCTGCACCTGTACCCGCAGCTTCTTCATGGCCGCGCTGCACCCCACAAGTTCCGGCTCGCTGTGATCGCAGAGCGGGTTCAAAGCGGTTTCAGACGCACCGACAGGAGGATACGAAGGGTCTGCACAGGAAGTTGTCATGGCTGCTCCGTTCATCGGCAGATCGCGGTGTCCTGATGAGCCCAAAACGGAAAAAGCCGCAGACTCGCGTTGCAGCGAATCTGCGGCTTTGGTTCAAAGATTTTTGCAGGTTATGCGGTCGTTGGGGCGCAGTAGGTATCGAATGCGCGCGTCAGTTCCTGGGCAATCGCAGGCGCGGTCGAAGTCTCGATGGCCGAGCGCTGCATCAGGTAGACGAGCTGGCCGTCGCGCAAGATCGCGATTGCGGGCGACGTGGGGGGATGTCCGCCGAAGTAGCTGCGGGCCTTCTCGGTGGCGTCGCGGTCCTGCCCTGCGAATACCGTCACGGAGTGGTCCGGTTTGGCCGCGTGCTGCATCGCCAGACGAACGCCGGGGCGCATCTTGCCCGCTGCGCATCCGCAGATTGAGTTGACCACCACCATCGTCGTTCCCGGCTTGGCCAGCGCGTTCTCGACATCGGCGGCTGTGCGCGCTTCTTGAATGCCCGCGCGAGTTAGTTCTTCGCGCATCGGAATCACCATAATCTCTGGATACATCTGTCTCTCCCCTCGGCTTACGGTCCAGCCGCGCCTATTCGGATTCTACGGTTTACCCTTGAACCTCGCTACCCCCACCCCCGGCAAAAGTGTGCAAAGTATTCAAAATAGATAATTTAAGTCTGGACTTATCCTGGCTTCGGTGCGCAGACTCATCCCGCGAACCAGCCCAGTCTTTGAATCAAGTCTATCAATTGTGTCAACCCCTCTCTCCCGGTTCCCAACGGACTTTCTTTTCCGTTGAGACGATGTTGTACTCTCAAGCCGTGCCGTCTCCCCCTGTTAGCTGGAAAGAGTCTGTCCTCCTTGCCCCCTATACGACGCTTGAGATCGGTGGGCCGGCGCGTTTCTTCGTTGAAGCCTGCACCGAGGCTCAGGTCGCGGAGGCAGCGCAGTTCGCCCGTGAACGCAATCTTCCGTTTTTCGTTCTTGGCGGCGGAAGCAATCTTCTGGTCAGCGACGAAGGATTCGACGGGGTTGTCGTGCGGGTCTGTGTGCCCGTAGCTGCACGTGAGCGCCGCGAGGGTAACACTGTTTTGATCGCCGCCGGAGCAGGCGAGAACTGGAACGACGTTGTCCTCTATGCAGTTGAGCGCGGATATGCCGGCCTGGAGTGCCTGGCGGGCATTCCGGGCGATGTTGGCGGGACTCCTGTGCAGAACGTCGGCGCCTACGGGCAAGAGGTTGCTGAGACCATCGTCCGGGTACGGGCGTTCGATCTTGAACGCGACAGCTTCGTCGATCTGGACCATGAGGCATGCGGCTTCGGCTACCGCCGCAGCATTTTCAACACGGAGGCACGGGGGCGATACATCGTCACCGCGGTTACTTACAGGCTTAGCCCAGGGGGCGAGCCTGCCCTCCGCTACGCCGACGTGCAGCGGTACTTCACCGCTTCGATCGAGGCAGGGCAGAAGCCCACGCTTCGGCAGGTTTACGATGCTGTGCGCTCCATTCGCGAGCAGAAGGGAATGCTGGCGGGACAGGGAGGTGCCGACGGTCGCAGCGCGGGCTCCTTCTTCAAGAATCCCGTAGTCACGTCGGCGAAGCTGCCTCAGATCGCCCTGGGAGCGGGCTGCCGCGAGGAGGAGGTGCCGCGCTACCCCGCGGGCGACGGCATGGTGAAGCTGCCTGCTGCCTGGCTGATCGAGAGGGCCGGATTCCACAAAGGTTTCGCCATGGGACGCGTTGCCATCTCCTCGCGCCATACGCTTGCGCTGGTGAACCTCGGGGGGGCAACTGCTGCTGAACTGCTCGCGCTACGCGATGCAGTCGTGTCTGCGGTGATGAACAAGTTTGCCATTCCGCTTGAGCAGGAGCCGGTGATGCTCGGCTTCAGTTCGACCGGTTGAGTTGCTCCAGCCTGAGCTGTTCCATCAGCCGCAAGCGGTCTTCGGCCAGCACCTCGCTGACCGGCCCCTGGCGCACCACTCTTCCAGCGGCGAGTTTGATGACCTCGGCGCCTAGCTGAAACGCCTCACCCACATCATGCGTGACCGAAAGCACCGGAATCTTCCATTGGAGCAGCCACGCCTGCAACTCCGGCAGCAGTTCATCCCGCATGACGTTGTCCAATCCGGAGAACGGCTCATCGAGCAGCAGAAGCGGCTTGGCGGGTCCTTCGTAAGTGACCGCAGAGACAACTGCACGTGCCACAGAGCCTCTCTGGCGCTCGCCTCCGCTGAGCTCGCGAGGCATCCGGTCGGCCATCGCCGTTAGACGAAAGAGTCTCAACGACCCCTCGACGATCTCACTCGCATCTGCGGGCTTTGAATTCCATCCGCTTCCATACATCGTGTTCCAGCGAAGGTTGCGATGCGGAAACAACCGCGCTGTCTGCGCTGCGCTGCGCACTGGCCTTTGATGGGCGGGCAGAGATACCCCAGCCGCGGAGTCGAACAACACATGATCTCCCCGCGCGATACGGCCCGAATCCGGGCGAACAAAACCTGCAATCGTCCGCAGTACGGTGGTCTTCCCGCTTCCTGAGGGTCCAAACAGCACGGTCCACGGCTCAGTCAGCACAAATTGCACATCGACCGACGCGGCTCCGAGCCGATGTTTCATCTCGACCGTCAGCAGGCTATCGGGCGACATCGGCCTGTCTCCCCTCTGCCCTGCGCACGCTCGGCAGGAGATAGATCGTGAGCAGTGCCGCCATGGAAAACACCAGAAGCAGGAGAGCGGTTCTGTCCGCCGCCTGGTAGTCGCCATCCTGTACGAGATCGTAGAGCGAGATCGACAGCGTCCGCGTCGCTCCGGGAATGTTTCCGCCGAGCATCAGGACCACGCCGAACTCCCCGACCGTGTGGGTAAACGTGAGCACGGCGCTCGTCAGGACCGACACACGCGTCATCGGCAGGACTACGCTCCAGAACGTTCGCCACGGCGAAGCTCCCAGCCCCTCCGCTGCCTCCACGTACCCTCGATCGATTGCGCCAAACCCAGCCACCAGAGGCTGCACGGCAAATGGCAGACTGTACAGCACCGACCCAATCAGCAAACCCGTAAAACTGAACGCAAGAGGATGCCCGACGATGCGAATCAGCAGTCTTCCCGGAGCCGTCAACGGCCCCATCATGATGAGCAGATAAAACCCGAGCACCGTAGGCGGCAAAACCAGCGGCAGCGCCACCACTGCCTGCACCAGCGCACGTCCTACGCTGTGGCCGGAAGCGATCCACCACGCCAGCGGCAGAGCGACAACGAGCAGAATCGCCGTTGTCCCTATTGCCAGCCGCAACGTCAGCCATAGCGCCTGAAAATCCATACAGCGCCAGTCTATGACACTTGCCTGTACTCTCTACGATTCGAGCCGTGCAAATACGTTTACTTCACCGCGGCGAGTCCCAGCTTTGACCAGTTCTCCTGCACTGCCGGACTCAGCAGCCAGTCCAGAAACGCGTGCGCGTCGGCCTTGCGGTCGGAGTTCTTCATAATTACCGCGCACTGCAGAATCGCCTGATACTGCGAGGTCGGGACCAGCACGTATTCGCCAATTTGTTTGAAGTGTTCTGTACTTGCCGCAGTCAGCGAGATCAGCCCGAGCTGCGCGTTTCCCGACTCTACAAATTGCGCAGTCTGCGCGATGTTATCTCCCACCACAAAGTGAGGCGACACGGCGTCGTACATCTTCATCTTCCGCAGCGCCTCAGCTGCAGCGCGTCCATACGGAGCATGTAGTTCATTTGCAATCGCCACCGTCTTCACTCGCGGATCGGTCAGGCGCTCGATGCTCAGCGGGAGCAGGCCTGAATCTTTTCTCGCCCAAAGGACCAGTGTTCCTTTAGCGTAGGGAGTCGGCGCGGTCCCATCCGCCTGTCCCGCCGCCACAATTTTCTCCGGGTAAGTAAAGTCCGCGCCGAGAAAGATGTCCATCGGGGCGCCATCCAGAATCTGCGTAGCGAGAGCGGAGGATGAACCGAAACTGACGACCAGCTTGACGCCCGTGGCCTTCAGGTATTGATCGGCGAGCACGGGCATTACCGGTTGCAGGTCGGCAGCCGCCGCTACCCGCAACTCTTTCTGGGCCCAGGCGGGCGAGGCGCAGACGGTAACGAGGAAGACTGCAACGAGATGCACAGCAGCGGCCCCAAGGCGGCCTTTACAATAGGCAAGAGAAATCATCATGAAAGTAGCGACACACCATCTTAGATGCACAGAATGCGCTGCCGTCATCCCAAAGGACGAAGCCAGCAGCAACTTTCGCTGCCCGCAGTGCAATGGCCTCTATGAGGTCGTGTACCCCTGGAGCGATGTAACGCCCGGCGTAAAGGCCGAGCCGAAGTCCGACGCGCAATCTGGAGCCCAGACCGCTACCTTTTCCGACCTTGTGAACCTTTTGCCGAACCCCAGTGCTCTCCGCTGGCTCTGGGAGGAGCGCCGAACTTCGACCATGGCGGTGGATCAGTCAGGCGTGTGGCGTTTTCGCGACCTGTTACCCATCGTCGACGACTTCGAGAAGGTTGTCACGCTCCGCGAAGGCAACACGCCGCTTTACGAACTCCCCCGTGCCGCGCGTGCGCTCGGCCTGAACTGGCTGCTCGCGAAACACCAGGGTATGAACCCGACCGGATCGTTCAAGGATACTGGCATGACTGCTGCGCTTTCGGTCGCCGCTCAGCGCGGCTTCGAGTGGGTCGCCTGCGCGTCTACGGGGAACACGTCGGCAGCGATGGCGGCCTATGCGGCTCGCGCGGGCCTGCGCTCCATCGTCTTCATTCCCGAGGGCAAGATCGCCTGGGGCAAGCTTTCGCAGTCGATGGACTACGGGGCACTGACCATCCAACTCAAGACGGACTTCGACGGCTGCGTGAAGATTCTCGCTGATCTCGTTCAGCGCTTCCCCATCTATCTGCTGAACTCCGTCAATCCTTACCGGCTTGAGGGTCAGAAGACACCTGCGTTCGAGATCGTCGAGCAGCTTGACTGGCAAGTGCCCGAGCACATCATCGTTCCCGGCGGCAACCTCGCCAACTCCGCTGCACTGGGCAAAGGCTTCACCGAGATGCATCAGCTTGGTCTGATTCCGCGGCGACCCAAGGTCAGCATCATTCAGGCCGAGGGAGCCAACCCGCTCTACCGCTGGTTCACTGACGCAAACCGCGTCATGAAGCCGGTTGTCGCCGAGACCCGCGCCACGGCTATCCGCATCGGCAACCCGGCCTCGTGGCGCAAGGCCGCCACGGTCATCGACGATCTGGGCGGATGGTGCGAGCAGGTCTCCGAACAGGAGATCGCCCTGGCCAAGGCTGAGATCGGCTCAGAGGGCATTGGCTGCGAGCCTGCCTCCGCCGTTACCCTTGCGGGTTTGAAGAAGCTTGTAGCCCTTGGCAAAGTCACTGCTGAGGAGCGCGCGGTGCTGATTCTTACTGGGCACACCCTGAAGGACTCGCAGTACACCATCGACTACCACCGCAATGAGCTCTTCACCGCCGCCGAAAAGGCCCAGCTGACACCCGCCGGTCAGGCTTCTCACGCAGCCCTGCGGCGGCCGCCCATCGTGCTCGAGGCTGACTCTTCTGAGGTCCTCCGCGTGCTCGAATCCTACATGAGCCAGCCTCAACCGGTATGACCACCCCCGCCCGGAACTCCATTGAGCCTGGACCTTTTCATGTCCGGCTCCCCGCCACCTCTGCCAACCTTGGGCCCGGTTTTGATGCCCTCGGTCTGGCAATGGCGCTCTATTTGACCATCGACGCCACGGCCGCGGAAGTTTTCCACATCGACGCCACAGGTCGCGACGCCGACCTCTGCTCCGTCCTTGAAAACAACCTGATCCTCAGGACGTACATGGATGTTCTGGCAAACGCCGGCATCCTCGCGCCGCGTCTTCACTTGAAACTCAATAACGAGATTCCCTTGGGGATGGGGTGTGGCTCGAGCGCCGCCGCTCTTCTGGCGGGTATCCTTCTGGCGAATCACTTCGGCAGCCTGAACCTGTCTTCTGAACAGATTCTCGAAGAGGCCTGCCGGCGGGAGGGCCATCCGGACAACGTGGCAGCCTGTTTTCTGGGAGGGATGACTGTCTCTTCGGCAACTAAAAATGGCGTAATTACAGCTACCTGCGGGGAAAACCTCAATTGGAGCTTGCTGCTTGTGCTGCCATCCGCCAGCCTGGCTACCTCCAAGGCCCGCGCTCTACTGCCTGCCCATTACTCACGGGAAGACGCCGTGGCGAATATCCAATCCACCGCACTTCTGGTGGCGGCTTTTGCCCAGGGGCGGGGTGAACTCCTTCGTTTTGCGATGCGCGACCGCATTCATCAGCCCTATAGGAGCAAGGCGTGTCCTTTGCTTCCCCGGCTCCTTCCTCTGGTCGACACCCCGGGGGTTCTGGGGGTGGCACTTAGCGGGGCGGGGCCGTCGGTACTGCTAATTGTTGAAGATTCGGGGGGGCAAGCGCTCGAATCCGTGGTTCGTCAGGCCGCTGGCGATCCGCAAATCGAAGTTATCCACACCCGGATTGCTGGAGCAGTGATGCAGTCCTGAGGCCTATTTTGCTCATTGGTAAGGCCTTATTACAAATATAACAATTGAGTAACTTATCAGTTGTTACCTAAGATTTCTTTACGTCACGCAAAATTGTTCGTACTTTATCCCATGTGGGCAGTTCTGGGGAGGGCTGCTACGCCGCCCGTTGACCTCTTTCACAGAGGTCCGGGCGTTTACTCTTTAAGGCCCCGGCCGCTCCCGAATCTCAGAACTCTCGTATGCATCTATTATGGTGAAGACTGCGCTGCACCACAGGTGTAAAGATAAAGTGCAGTGCAATCTGGAGGAAGTTAAATGGCAGGTCAGCACGTCACCGAAATCAACGATGCAAACTTTGAAAAAGATGTTCTACAGTCGGCAGAGCCGGTACTGGTAGATTTTTGGGCCGCCTGGTGCGGTCCTTGCCGAGCCTTGGCCCCCGTCGTCGACGAGGTGGCGAGTCAGTATCAAGGCAAGCTTAAGGTTATGAAGATGGATGTCGACTCCAACACCGCAACGCCGATGCGTTACGGCATTCGCGGCATCCCGGCCCTGCTGCTCTTCAAGGACGGCAAAGTGGCCGACCAGATTGTCGGGTTTGTCCCCAAGGACACCATCGATAAATCCGTGAACAAGGTTCTCGCATAAGCTAGCCAGCAAAGTTTGGCATAAGGTCTTCGCGGCCCGGCGATCCACGATCGCCGGGCCGTCGCGTTTTGCGTTTAACGAATATCCGCGCGGCAGACTTTAGGACAGGCGCTTTTCAAAGACGAGCGAGGTTTTAACCTTGCTGTAACCATCGCGAAGGTAAAAGCGGTGAGCATCTTCCCGCTTGATCTGCGAGCGGACCCGGACGACCGGGATGGATTGACTTCGCGCCCAGTCTTCAACCTCGAGGCAGAGGCGTCTGCCGATACCCAGGCCGCGCGCATCATCTCGGACGACCAGTCCGCCGATGACTGCGCAAGCCGACGACTGCAGATGGCGCTCGATCGCGGCATCGATCCAGCCAACGATCTGACCGTCGAGAACTGCGGCGAACGCGACCCTGTCGGCGGAGCGCGACGTCTCCTCGATTCGCTGGCGAAGGTCGTCGGGCGAGTTCGGATAACCAAGTTGGCTGGACAGTTCCGCAGCCGCCGCTGAGTCGTCGGACGTCAGCTGGCGAAACGAGAGTCGCGAGAGGTCTCTTTCCGTAGTTGCTCTCATATCCGTATTATTGCGCGTCCCGGTTTGGCAAGAGGCCAGGGGAACGAAGTTCGCTGGCTCTCAGGCTTGGGTGAATGTTATGTTTCTATCGTCTACATATCCAAAATCTGACGATAGGGAATTACACCTGTGGGATTGCTGAGCCATCTGTTTTACCCGTGGGGCCTCATCCTTCAGGGACTGGCGATCGTCCACTTCATCCGGCGCCGGCCAGATACCTACTGGATTTACATCATCCTGTTCCTCGGCCCGATCGGAGCATTGATTTACCTTTTCGTAGAAGTTCTCCCCGACATCGGTTTAGTGGGCCAGTCCTTTAAAGGCTTCTCGCGCCGAAAGCGCATTAGCCAGCTTGAAATCATCATTCGTGACAATCCATCAACCGGCAATTACGAAGAGCTGGGCGACCTCTACATGGATGAGGGCAAGCTCCAACTCGCCCGTGCCGCATATGACAAGGCCGTCGCCGCGCGGGCCAACACAATCGATCCCTACTATCATCGCGGTGCATGCGCTGTTCTCTTAGGTGATGCTGCGGCCTCGATACCAGACCTCGAGCGAACCGTTGCGGAAGATCCAGACCACGATTTTTATCGGGCCGCCGGCCTGCTGGCTCACGCCTACGCCCAGACTGGGGAAAAAGAAAAGGCCGAGAGCCTCTTTCGCAAAGTAACAGCGGCTTCTACTTCGTCGGAGACTTACCTGAACTTCGCGAGTCTGCTCGCATCCGAAGGACGCAACGCCGAAGCGCGGGAATGGGCGCAGAAAGTTCTCGATAAAAAGCCTTCGATGCCAAGTTATCAGCGCCGTCGCGAACGGCCATGGTTCCGCAGCGCTAACGCCCTGCTGAAGCGGCTTCCCGCTTAATTCGGGGAATCCACAGCATTTGGGAAAGGTCTATCTCTCCTGCTGCTTTTCCGCTAATCTCCCTTACAGTCAGCGATTTGTCTAAACATGTTTTTAAGGAACTTATGTCTCGAAACCGATCTCTTCTCATCATTTCGCTCAGCGCGTTCTGCCTGACCCTGCCGTCCTTCATGGCGAAATCCGCCCTGGCGCAATGCCACATGACGGGACATGACATGGGCGGGATGCAGATGAAAGAGGTTCCCGCTCCAGACAAGCTCCCGCCGCCGCTGAAGATGACAGGCATCGGCAACAGCCACATCACGATCACCGGGTCGCCGGATGCGCAGTCATGGTTTGACCAGGGGCTGACCCTCCTCCATGATTTCTGGGATTATGAGTCAGAACGCGCGTTCGAACAGTCGATTCGGGTAGACCCTCAGTGTGCGATGTGCTTCTGGGGGCTCGAACAGGCGCTTCTCTTCCGTCACAATGAGGGGTCGGCTTACTCGCACGAGGCCCTGGCAAGCGCAGTTAAGCTCAAGAGCCGAGCGAACAGGCAGGAGCAGCTTTACATTGAAGCGGCAGTTGCTGCGAACGACGCCTCCGCAGTCGCGCTCGCGAACTCGTCTGCCAATAATGAAAAAGAGATCGGCGTGTTACGCCAACTGGTGAAGGACTATCCCAACGATACGCAGGCAAAGATATTTCTTTCCTCAGCGGTGCGCGACGGATACACCGAAGCGGGCGAGCCAAAGAAGGGAACCCAGGAGTCGATTGCGATTCTGCAGGAGGTACTGAAGAAGGCGCCAGACGACTCTGCTGCGAACCATTACTGGATCCATGCAGTCGAGTCTGGCGCCCACCCCGAGCAAGCGCTCAAAAGTTCCGCGATTCTCGCAAGTCTTGCGCCGGCCTCAGGCCACATGGTGCACATGCCCGGCCACATCTACTACCGTGTCGGCGATTACGCACAGGCCGAGCATTGGTTTGCGCAATCGACCGCCGTTGACGAACAGTACATGCGCGACCAGCACGTTGACGTCGATGATGACTGGAACTACGTTCACAATCTGATGTATGGCATCGCGAATCTGATGGAAGAAGGGAAGCTCTCGGAGGCAACGACACTTTCGGGCAAGCTATCAGGTGCTCGCGGGCAATTGAGCGAAACCCTCTATACGGGCACTGCCCGTGACGGGATGACGCGGATCGATCCGAACCTTCCGGTCGCGATGCGGACAGGGAACTGGCCTCGCGTTTTGGTCCTGCTGCAGTCTGCCCAGCCGCAGGTAAAGCTGGAGAACCTGAGCTTCCTCGCAGGCCAGTTGAAGAATTTCGCGACCGGTATGCAGGCGGCGCAGACCGGAGATATTGCAACCGCTCAGGCCAGCTCCACCGCACTCGATGTTGAGTTGTGGCACCTGTCGCAGCAGGTGAAAGACGCTCCGAAGGCCAAGCCAACTTCGTCTGCTCTGCCGGTGATGGTGGCAGTCATGCCTGATGCACAGGCGGCGCCGATCCTCGCCAGCCTGTCGATTATGTCGCTGGAGCTGCGAGCGACAATTCTGGCCGCGCAAAAGCACTTGCCGGAGGCGAAAAAACTCTTCGATCAGGCCGCGTTGGAGGAAAGCCAGTTGGGGTATCGAGAACCCCCGAACTACATTCGACCTGTAGGGGAAACTGAAGGCTTTGTCCTGTTGCAGGCGGGCGACTTCGCAGACGCGCATGTGGCCTATGCTGCCGCTCTCAAGGAGAGGCCTAAGTCTGGATTCGGACTCTACGGAATGGCCCGCAGCAGTGAAGCTGCAGGAAACGCAACCGTCGCTCGGGAGGAGTATGCCCAGTTTCTCGAAGCCTGGAAGAATGGCGATTCTTCCAACCCAGAGGTTGCTCACGCACAGAAGTACCTGGGTTCCAGCAGCGGGACCGTCAACGGAAGATAGCTCACCGGTGTTGAGCGGATGTCTTCGCGCAGTCACGCTCATTCCTCTACGATGGTCCAGCTCGGATCGGGATCGAACAGGTTCATGGCAGTTGCCGTCTCGGTAGTGGTCTTCCCCAGATCTTTTTGAAGCAGCACGCCATCCTGATTCATGATGAAGGTCATCACTCCCGAATTGCGGTACTCCGCCGGATAGGCGACGAAGGCGAATCCACCGGTCATCTTGCCATTGACCACGTAGTCCTTCGCACCGCCGGGCGTCTTATCGGTCTGGCCCTTTAGCATTCGGAAGTAATAGCCGTGGAATGCGGTGTGTCCCTCGGTCTTTGCGGTGTATCCTTCAGCGGTCGCGTACGCCGCCAGTGGCCCAAGCGGACTGGCGGGCTGACCGTCGTCCGCCTTCCAGTAAAGGCCGTTCTGCTTGCCGGGATCGCTGATGAACTTCACGGCATATTGCTTCGTCTTATCGCCGTCGCGAGGCTGGGAGTGGTACTGGGCCTCTGCATCCGCGACTGCTCCACAGGCTGCGATGATCGCGAGTTCATTTCGGCCAATGCGACGGTTGAGAACCTCATCCCTTCCGGCGGCCGTATCGAAATACCACTGACCGTCCGCATTTTTCTTTAGCGGAATCGGGAAGGGGAAGTTATCGGCTCCGACCAGAAGAATCTGGCCGCCATCGGGCATCTTGCGCCAGCGGTGCATCGCGCCATAGCCTGCGACGAATTGGTCCTTAGTAGTTTTGTCCTGCACCGGGTCGCCGGAGACGATGAGCTCTTTCGAATCGGGACCGAAGATTGCTAACAGGGCGTTTTGATCGCCTGACTGTGCCGCCGCCTGCAGCGCGTTCCCTGCGTCGTCGGGAGTGGCAAAGACGCTGATCGCAGGTTTGTCCGGCGCTTTCTTGCAAGCGGCGAGGGGAATCGCGAACGCTAGAATCAGCAACCGGATCGTAAATGTGGTCTTGCGGTGTTTGAGCGACATCACGTCCTCCGAAAGCTCTTATCTGTGACTCTCTACCGGCGCCGCTTCCGAAGTTAGACTCGTTTGCAGCGTACCCCGGTTGATTACCTGCGTCCGCCCCAGCCACCACCGCCGCCGCGGCTCGCCGAACCACGAGCGCTGTCCGCGCGGGATTGCCAACCACCGCCTCCGCCGCCGCCCCAGGCCGATGACCCGCTGCTCTTCTCCTGCCCTCCGTAGCCATGAGCAGCAGCAGAGCTGCTTGCCGACGAGTAACTTGAGGTGTTATGGGGAGTCCCCTGGGTCTGGTTCCAGCCGCTTCCCGTGTTTTTGTAGACGTTTCCGTTTGCTGTGGCGTACTTGTTGCCGTTTGCGGTTTGGGCCGCGGATGCGCTGTTGCCATACTTGCCCGACGCAGCGACGGCTGAGCCTCCTGCGGAAGTCTGTGCCGATGCAACCGTCCCATTCGCGTTCGTTGCGTGTTGCGTGTAAGCGGTATTGCCGTTCTTGGAGTACACCGAGCTACCGGAGCTCCCATAGGCGTTGGAGGTTTGATGGGTCGCCGCATAGGCGCCCGTATTCGGGTTGTAAGCCTGTCCAACCGCCTGCGAGCCATACGCCGTCTGCGTCGACGCACCGCGCGCATAGGTCCCAGTGGAAGGGTTGTAGCCATTGGAGGCGTGAGCGCTACCGTATGGTCCGTATGCGGATGCGCTTGAACCGTAGTAGCCGCCATGCCATGCGCTGTTTCCGTAGTAGCCGGTGCTGTGGTAAACCACCGCGCCGCCGTGCCAGTTGCAGTTCCAGTAGCTGTATCCCCAGCTATTGCTCATCGCAGCGCCTATCGCGATTCCAACTCCGAAGGCAAGCACGGCGGTCGTCACCACGGCTGCAGTGCTGTACCCAGGCGTGACATACGGCGTGCCATAGACGACCGTCGGGTTGTACGTCGGGACGTACACCACCTGGGGATTCGTGGGCTGAATCACGATCACCTGTGGAGACTGCTCCACGACCGTGATCTGTGAGCCCGATTTTAGATTGCCCGCCGCCTGTGCCTTAGCGCGCAGCACCTGCACCGCTGTCATAACATCAGATGGCTGCGTGTGGTACGCCTCCCCTAACGCCGAGGTCCAACTGAGGTTCTTCGCCATGTTGTCCAGGACCGAAGGAAACTGTGTGAGTGCCTTGATGCTGGGATCCCATGTCTGCGCATCCACTGCATTTGTCAAAGAGGCGCCGGTGAGGTTCTTGTTCTGCGTAAGCCAATCGCTGGCGAAGGTAACCTGATCGGGGAAGGTGGCTGCTGCCAGGATCTGGGCAACCAGGGCATCGGGGTACAGCGCGATCGGCGCGGCCAATTGCTGCAACTCCTCTGCAGTCATCGGCACACCTTGTCCCGAATATCCGGTGGTCGCTCCAGCTGGTGCTGACGCTGATTCCTGGCCCATAGCTTCAAACGGCACGGTGAATACCAGCAGCGGAATCAACACCGTCGATAGCAGCTGTTTCATGAACGTCCTGACCATTTTCTCTCCATCCGGAAGAGCTTCGCGCCTCGTCTTGATCGGAAAACGAGGATGCGCCGTGACCGCAAATCGAACTCTGTACGGCTGAGCTTACCTCCAAATTTAAGCGGGAGATACTAGCGATATTAGTAGTAATTTGGGTAATCAAAAATTGGACGGCGGCGGCATCGAAGCCAATAAATCCCAGATAATCGTGTTTCTTATGAATACCGTCCGCGCATCATTCCAACCACCTACCCATTACACTGGCCTTAATGCTTGAGTGGATGCTCTTCCGAATAATCATCGTGGCCTTCTTCATCCTCGCCACGAGCTTCTTCGTCGCTGCTGAGTTCGCCCTCGTCAGCGTCCGCGAGACCCGCATCCAGCAACTCATCGCGCTTGGCCGCCCCGGCGCTCGAACCGCCCTCAAGCTCAAGCACTCCATCGACGAGTTCCTCCCTGCCGTGCAGCTTGGGGTCACCGTCGCCGGCCTCGCCCTCGGCTGGATCGGCGAGCCATCGATCGCCCAGATTATCCTCAACTTTGAGAACGGCTGGCTGCACGCCCTGCCCGCGCACGCGGTTCTCTACGCCCACACCATCGCGGTCGTCCTGGCCTTCTGCATCATCACCTACTTCGAAGTGCTCCTCGGCGAACTCGTCCCAAAATCCCTCGCTCTGCAGCGCGCCGAGCGCATCGCCCTCGCCGTCGCCGGCCCCATGGACGTCTTCATCCGCATCACGCGCCCCATCGTGAAGCTGCTGAACACCTCTGCCTCTGTCGTCCTCCGTCTCTTCCGCGCGCCTTTGCGAGGCGAAGGCGCCGTCCACTCGCCCGAAGAGCTCAAGCTGATCGCTACCGCCACCCGCCGCATGGGCTTGCTGCCGGTCTTTCAGGAAGAGATCATCCATCGCGCCATCGAGCTCAACCACGTCACCGTTCGCGAGATCATGACTCCACGCGGCAAGATCTTCTCGTTGCCCGCCGACATGCCGCTCCAGCAGGCCTCCGCCCGCATCGTCGAAGAGCAACACTCTCGCGTCCCTGTCTACGATCTCGCCGGCGAGCCAGAGCACATTATCGGCATCGTCTACTCCAAAGACGTCTCCCGACTCATGCACTTCCGCAGCGTTGCGCTCTCTATGGGCGGCAAAGGCGAGTCTGGCCTCACCATCCGTAATGTCATGCGCGAGGTCAGCGTCGTCCCCGAGACCAAGCTGGCCATCGAGCTTCTGCAGGAGTTTCAGGAGCGCCGCCGCCACATCGCCATCGTCGTCGACGAGTTCGGTTCCACGGTTGGACTCGTTACCGCCGAGGACGTTCTCGAACAGATCGTCGGAGAACTCGAAGACGAGTTCGATGTCAGCCGCTCGCCTCTGCTCTCTACCACCGGAGCCATGTCGCTCGACGGATCAACCACCCTCCGCGACCTCGGCAACCAGCTTCACTGGGTCTTTCCCCGCGAGACCGGAGTCGAAACCCTTGCGGGCTTCCTCCTCGCGCAGTTCGGCCACATTCCCGTCCCGGGCGAAAGCATCGACTACGAAGGCCGCCGCTTCCTGGTCGCCGAGATGGCGGGACACCGCATCAGCCGCGTCAGCGTAGAAGACCTCGCGCCGCCACAGAACGAATCCCCGATCGACAGCACGAAAGCAATTCCATGAATCGCGCGCTCTGGCGGCCTCTGCGCCGTATCCTCATCACACTCCCGATCCTCTGGGTCGTCGTCTCTGTCGTCTTCCTGCTGATCCATCTCGTCCCGGGCGACCCCATCGTCCAGATGCTCGGCGAAGGAGCCACTGCCGCCGACATCTCTGCTCTCCGCCACGCCTATGGCTTCGACGCGCCACTCAACCAGCAGTACACCCACTACTGGCGCGGCCTCCTCCACGCCGACCTCGGCCAGTCGCTCCGGCTCCACGACTCCGTCACCCACCTCATCCTGCAGCGATATCCCTACACTCTCGCCCTCACACTCGCCGCGCTGCTGATCGGCGTCGCATTGTCCGTCCCTGCAGGTGTGTGGTCGGCGCTCCATCGGAGCCGTTGGCAGGACCGCACGCTCGGCGTCGTCTCCCTCGTCGGCCTGTCGTTCCCTAACTTCGCGCTCGGCCCCATCCTGATTCTCATTTTTTCGATATCGCTCGGCTGGCTGCCTGTCTCCACTGCGGGCGATGGCACCGCCGGCAGCTTCATCCTGCATCTCATTCTGCCTGCCATCACTCTTGGACTGGGCCTCGCCGCCATCCTGACGCGTATGGTCCGCACCGCGATGCTCGAAGAACTCAACCAGGACTACATCCGCACCGCCCGCGCCAAGGGGCTCACCGAAAATGCCGTCGTCTACCGCCATGCCCTTCGCAATGCTCTTATCCCGGTCATCACCGTCGTCGGCCTGCAGTTCGGCAGCCTTCTTGCCGGAGCCATCGTTACCGAGACTATCTTCAGCTGGCCCGGCATCGGACGCCTCACGCTCTCCGCCATCTCCAACCGCGACTACGCCCTGGTGCAAGGCTGTATTCTGGCCATCGGGCTCACCTACGTCGGGGTCAATTTCTTCACCGACTTTGCCTACACCCTCGCGAACCCTCGCATGCGCAATGAATAGGCTCTCTTCCTCCCACGAAATGGCCAATCTGTCATCCCACCAAAGCCGCACGGCCTGATTTTCGCGAACACCAGCCTTCGTCTTACACTAGGAAGTAATTCGGTCTCGACACCGGAGAAGGGAAGTATGAAACTCGCAACCGTCCTGTGCCGCGTCGTCCTGGTTCCCGTGATTCCAGCCTTCCTCGCGGCTGCCGCCTGCGCGCAGAACAGGCCCGTCCCAGGCAAACCTGAGCCCGTCCCACCCCTTCTCCAGGGCAAGTCCACCACAACAGTCGAGCCCAACACCCCGCCCGCCCGGCCCTTTCACGACTCCCGCTACGGCGTCTCCTTCACCATTCCGCCCGCATGGAACATCACCCGCAAGGACCGCGACGTCAGCACCTTCAACCTCGATGCCCGCACCGCTGCCCACAACGCCCAGATGCGCGCCGTCGCCACCATCAGCTTCAACCCGCACCCCTACTCGACCTTCGCCGGAGCGCTCTTTTACTACAGCATCACCCCAAACGTAACGGCGAACCAGTGCGCCTCCCAGGCCTCGGCCCGCGCTCCCCGAACCGTAACCAGCACGCAGGTTGCGGGCATCTCCTTCACCCACGGTTACGACGAGCACGGCGGCATCTGCACCGAATCCCGCGACGAGATCTATACCACGCAACGCGACAACACATGCTTTCGGTTCGACGCCGTCATCAACAACTTCTGCGGCGGCGACGTCAGCGGCGTCCAGGACATCACCGAGCGCGAACTCGACGATGTCCGCAAACGGATGCAATCCATCCTCAACACCGTCCGCTTCGACAACTAGCTATTGCGGTTGCTCGACCGCCAACTCCCGAACACTAGCCTCTACCCCATCCTCAACCGTCACAAACCCCACCGTGACCGGCAACGAAAACCTCTTCGGCCCCGCACTCCCCGGATTGAAATAAACCACATTACGGCACACTTCAACCGAAGCCGCGTGCGAGTGCCCGCTCACTACCATCGCCACACCAGCCGCCACCGGATCGATATCCAGGTCATGGACCGAGTGCACCAGGTAAAACAATTTCCCGCCCAACTCCACCACATCCGTAGCCGGGAGCCCCGCACACGGCCCTCGCAAATCAATGTTGCCTCGAATCGCCGTCACCGGCGCAATCTGTCGCAGTTTTTCCAGCACGGAGATGTGTCCCACATCTCCGGCGTGCAGAATATGCTCCACGCCGCGCAAAGCCTCTATCGCCTCCGGTCGAAGTAGCCCATGTGTATCTGAGATGACCCCAATCAACATCGTTACGCGATCCTCAGGCTCTGTAGCGAAGCATGGTTCTGGCTCATCTTGGGATCATGGCTCCTGTCCGGATCGATCCGCAGTTCGAACGTTGTGATCCCGTCCAACTCCACCGCGTAATCCTCAATCTCTTCCGTCGACCCATTCGGCGAGAACGACCATTGTTGCCGCACCACTTCACGTATCTCCCCGCTCCAGCCCGCAAATACCGCGAACTCCTGCGAGCGCTCCCGCTCCCGCTCGACAAATTGCAGATGAATCCGCCGGATCGTCTGCGGTTCATCAAATTCGAGCCGGATTACCTGCGGCCCGGTCTCGGCCGCCCGCCATCCCGTCGTGGCTTCCTTGCCCAGGGCCTTTTCAATCGGAAAATGCGCGTCTTCGGACGAAATCTCCACACGCGCGATTACCTCAAGAGTCTTCCAGTTTTCCCGAATAGAAGTCTGTTTCGTCGAACCGCCAACAGAGATCAAGCTTTTTCGCATTCTGACACCCCAGAGGAGCATAAACCCCAGAATTAGATATTAGATTCCAATCGACAAGGATTTTGTTCTTCCAGCTATGCGTCTTTTCCACATATCGGGGGCTCCCGCCGGCATTTTTGCTCATCATTTCAATCAGCAATACGACCACCCTCCCGGCGTAAGATGCTGCCAGAAGCCTCGGAGGTCACCGCCAATGGGACGCGAAGCAACCTGCGACTGCACCTTCTCCGGAACGACGGCCAAAGTTAAAGCGCTCCTCGAAGCCAACGAAATTATCCTTCGCGGACCGATTCGCATGACCGCCCCGCTCAACGCTCTCAAAAACATCCGAGTCGAGTCCGAAAGCCTCTGTTTTAACCTGGACAAACATCCCATCCAACTCCATCTCGGAGCCAAAGCCGCCGAAAGCTGGGCCAAAAAACTCAAGACCCCGCCACCCAAGCTCGCCGACAAACTGGGAATCGCCGGCAAAATCGTTCGAACCATCGGCCCTATCGAAGACAAGGCTCTCTTCTCCGCCCTCAGCTCGGCCGCTCAAATTCGCGCGGAGAATCCCGACCTCATCCTCTCCTGCGTCGATACGCCGGAGACCCTCGCTTCCATTTTGCGCGAAGCGAAAAAGCAACTAGCCCGCTCCATCCCCATCTGGCTCGTCTACCGCAAAGGCCCAGGCCACCCGATTAACGAATCCGGCATCCGCACGACCCTCCGAGCGCACGGCTACATGGACACCAAAGTAGCCTCGGTCTCCGAACACCTCACCGCGCTCCGCTTCAACCTCCCCAAATCCAGCTAGCGCTGGGAAGCAGGCGTAGATTTTTTTCGATTTTCTGCTTGCAATGTACTAGTAGACTAGTTCATTATTGTTCCTGTGAAACAGAACGGGAAAACCGAGACTGCTGTCTTCGCCTTTCGTCTGGACTCCCATAGTGGCGTTCCCGTATATCGCCAGCTTATCGACCAGGTACAAGCTGCGATTGCAACGGGCGTATTGGCAGTGGGAGATCAGCTTCCAACGGTGCGCCAGGTAGCCGTCGATCTCGTCATCAATCCCAACACGGTGTTGCGCGCCTATCGAGAGATGGAGATTCGCGGCACGCTCGATACGCAGCAGGGGTCAGGCACATTCATCGCGGATAAGAAGATCGAGTATTCGAAAGTCGAGCGGGAGCGGCAACTCGGACAACTCGTCGGAGAGTTCGTCTCCAGGGCGGGCTCTGCGGGTTTTACCGTTGAGCAACTGATCAAAGCATTGCGTGAGCTCTTATCCGAAAGTGAACCGAAGAGGAGATAACCATGTTTCAGCGTAAGCAATTCAACAGCGTCGGCCTCAGCGCATTTCTGTTTTGTTTAGTTGTCGGACTAGCGGCCGCGGATCTTACGAACCATTCACTTTTTGCAATTACGGGTGGCCTCATTGGGGTTTATTTCCTCTTCGCAATCAAGGTAGTCGATCAATGGCAGAAGGTTGCTCTGTTGCGCTTCGGCCGATATCGCGGTTTGCGCGGACCCGGCCTCTTCCTCATCGTTCCTATCATCGAGACACTAAGCCGCTATGTCGATCAGCGCGTGCGCGTCACAACTGTGAGCGCGGAATCGACCCTGACCCGCGACACAGTCCCCGTCAACGTCGATGCCATTATCTTCTGGCTGGTGTGGAGCGCGGAGAAATCCATTCTTGAGGTTGAAGATTTCATTCAAGCGATCACTTTGGGCTCTCAGACGGCATTGCGCGAATCCATTGGCCGTCACCAGCTTGCGCAGATGATCACCGAACGCGAGACGCTGGGCCGCGAATTGCAGAAGATCCTCGACGAGAAGACCACGCCATGGGGCATCACGGTTCAATCTGTTGAGATTCGCGATGTGCGCATTCCACAGGCGCTGGAAAACGCCATGTCCCAACAGGCACAGGCGGAGCGCGAGCGTCAGGCCCGCGTCATTCTGGGTGAAGCGGAGGTGCAGGTCTCCGATCAATTCGCGCAAGCCTCGCGCGTCTACAACGACAATCCCGGCGCTCTGCATCTGCGCGGAATGAACATGCTCTATGAGGCGATTCGCGAAAAGGGAGCCATGGTTATCGTCCCTTCTTCCGCAATCGAGACGATGGGGCTGGGTGGGACGCTCGCCACAGCTTCTATCGCAAAGCAGCAGTAGAGGCAAGGAGGCCACACATGAAGACCTTGGCGCTGGGCCTTATTGCTCTCGTGTTGTCTACAGGCCTTCTGCGCGCGCAAAATCAGACTGACTCTTCTCCCCATACCGTTCGATTCGTCACCGTCGACAACGACGTCAGGCTCGAGGTGCTGGATTGGGGCGGCTCTGGCAGGCCAATGATTTTTCTGGCAGGCATGGGAAATACGGCTCACGCCTTCGACAGGTTCGCTCCACAGTTCACCACACACTATCACGTCTACGGCATCAGCCGACGCGGCTTTGGCGCCTCCAGTAAGCCCGCTCCAGCCAATGGCAACTACTCAGCCGACCATTTGGGCGACGACGTGCTCGCCGTCATGGAAGCTCTCAAACTTGATCGTCCTATCCTGGTGGGTCACTCGTTCGCCGGTGAAGAGATGAGTTCGATCGGCAGCCGTTTCCCACAGAAAGTAGCTGGACTGATCTATCTCGAAGCCGCCTATGATTTCGCCT
Source organism: uncultured Acidobacteriaceae bacterium (assembly GCA_963746625.1). GTDB lineage: Bacteria > Acidobacteriota > Terriglobia > Terriglobales > Acidobacteriaceae > Edaphobacter. The sequence continues at coordinate 409,456 of CAVVBT010000003.1, read as the reverse complement.
ACCATGATCCCGCCCGTCCAAATATGGGCCTGGAGATGGTTGATCTCAAGAGACGAATCGAGCAAGTGGAAGCCGGCGGGGTGGACGAGAAGAGCTATCTGTTGGACCTTGAAGCGCGCGTCTCGAAATTCGAGAAGACGCTTCACGACTCTAACGTCGACGTCGCATCCATGCCCCCGATACCGCCTCGTTCGCCGATCATTGCTGCGCTCACGTATGGAGGGCAGAAATACACGAAGATTCCGGTTCCAATCCTCGCTATCTACGCATGTCCTCACAACTGGGATCGAGCCTTCCAAAGCGATCCCGCAATGAAAGCCAAGAGACTTGCAGCAGATAAGGTCAATTGCACGGCGATGGCAGATGCTTTCGCAGCTGGAGTACCCTCCGCGCATGTAGTCCGTATCCCCAACGCTGACCATTACGTCTACCTCTCAAATGAGACAGAGGTCGTTCGAGAAATGAACGATTTCCTCGCTAAGCTCGACCAGCGGCCTACAATCCCGCGCTCATCCGAGTCCGCGGGTCCATCCAATCCCGCAGCGCATCCCCAATAAAATTGAACGAAAGCACACAAAGCATCACCGCAACTGCAGGGAAGAAGACCAAATGCGGTGAGTCGAAGAGATGCGACCTCGCATCATTCAGCATCGATCCCCAGCTGGCCGCCGGTGGCGGAACCCCCAGCCCAAGAAAACTAAGCGTAGCTTCTGCGAGCACAGCGCCCGCCATGCCGATCGCCGCCTGCACAATCAGCGGCTGCAGAATATTCGGCAGAATATGCCGCCCCATCACCCGCAAATCCGAAGCGCCCAGCGCCCGCGCCGCCTCGACAAACTCCCGCTCCTTCACTGCCATCACTTGAGCCCGCACCAGCCGCGCATACCCCACCCACCCCGAGATCGCCAGCGCCAGGATCACATTTCCCAGCCCCGGCCCCATGAACGCCACAAAGGCAATCGCCAGCAGAATCCCCGGCAGCGCCATAAACGCATTCGTCACGTAAATATTTACGACTGTATCCGTCCACCCACCATAAAAACCAGCCAACCCACCTGCCACCAACCCCACCGCCAGCGAAAGCCCCACCACGCTCACCGCTACGATCAGAGAAATCCGCGCGCCAAACAGAGTCCGCGAGAAGATATCCCGACCCAACTCATCCGTTCCAAACCAGTGTGCCGCCGATGGCCCCACAAGGCGTCCCTTTAAATCCAACTGCGCAGGATCCTGCGGAGCCATCCACGGCGCGAATATTGCGCACACGACAAACAAAATCAGCAGTGCGACACCCACTGCAGCCAGCGGCTGTCGTCTCGCCGTCAAGGCTACGGATCGGCGCCAATTTTCTGTTTCGATTTTGAAACTCTCCACGCACTCATCCTACATGCGCGGTTTCAGGAACTCGGCCGTTGCTAGGAGCTAAACAAATTGGTCAGGTGTGTCAGGCGCAACAGCTCCTGAACCCTCGGCGTCAGGTTTACCAGCGTCAACTTGCAATATCCTTCATTGACGGCCGAAACCTTTAACCCGACCAGCGTCCCGAGTCCAAGGCTATCCATAAAACTGACGTCCGTGAGATCGATCAAAATCGAACCGCCCTGGGGGATCAGCGGCTTCACAATGTCTCTCAGCTCGCCGGCAGTCTGGTGGGTGAGCCGGCCATGGCATCGCACCGTCGTCGTTTTTACTTCGCCCTCTGTCGAACTCTCAACATCACAATGAAATGCATTTTGTGTTGTATTCAAAGCAAAACTCCTCTGCAAGTAGTCTGCAAGCCTTAACCCCTGGCTTCAGCGAGAGTTGTTAAGATTGAGTTACAAGATCTGAGTCAAAGTTATCTCTCCTACTTTCAAGACCATAGGACATATCCCTCGAAAGCGGTCTTTTTGATTCCCTCATTCAACATCTAAGGTGGAAGCTATGAAGTTTTTTCGCCGACTCCCCATCGCAATTCCCGCAGTCCTCCTCGTCCTCTGTATCGCAGCCTTATGGTGGACTCGCGATTCCATGACCCACCTGCCATCGCGCCAGGGCAGACGCGGGGCCGCTGCGCACACCCTCGTCGATCAACGCCCATGGGACACTATCGCCGCTCTCGCCCCCCTCGCCGTCTCTGCGGAAGAACAATCCCTGGCCCGCGAAGCCGAACGCCTCGCCGATCACGACGTCGACCAAGCCTTCGCTCTCGCTCTCCGTCAGGCTTCCCTCCAGTCCCGCACCCTCTCCGGCGAGGCCCTCGCTGCACAGCAAAAAGTCGCTCAGCTCCAGGCCCTTGCCAAAGAAGATCAGGCAAAAGTCGACGACCTCACCGCCAAACTCAAGCAACCTAACGGCACCATCGCACAGTCCGACGACCTCGACATCATCAAGGCCCAGCTCCAGCTCGACAACGACGAGCTCGCCGACGCCAACGAGCAACTCGCCCGGCTTAGCGGTGACAAGCGCCCTCAGATCCAGCAGGAACTCACCGCCCGCCAGGCCGCCATGAAGAAGTACGACTCTCAGGCTAGCGGCGGACAGATTGCAATCCTCTCTTCCACGCGCCACGGCACCCTCGCCGGCCGCATCTCTTCCTGGTTCGATCAGCGCAACCGAATGGATCTCATCCGTCAGGCCAAAGCCGACACCGACGCCGACGTCGCTCGTCTTACCGCCGAACATGATGACTTCGAAAAGCAAGCCGCTGCCGCCGCAACCTCGGTCAACTCGTCCGACGCTCAGGCCGACACCGCGAAAACTCGCGTAGCCCGCATGACGCAGGCCCACTCCTTCGCCCAGATGCACAACATCGCTGAAGACCAACTCGAAACCCAAACCCAGCTCTCCGCCGTCTACGCCAAATGGCTCGCGCAGGTTCAGCTCCAGCACGGCATCGTCGGCCATCTCGCGCTCGAATCCTTCGCATGGATAGCCTTCATCCTTCTCTGCGGCGCACTCATCTCCGTTGGCGTGCGAGCCCTCCTCGATACCGCAACCATGGATCGCCGCCGCCTCCATACTCTCCGCACGATCACGACTCTCACTTTCCAGATTATTACGTTCGGTCTGGTGCTCCTCGTCATCTTCGGCGCGCCCAGCCAGGTCCCCACCATACTCGGCCTCGGAGCCGCGGGCCTCACCGTCGTCTTCCAGGACTTCATCCTCGCCTTCTTCGGCTGGTTCATCCTCATGGGAAAAAACGGCATCCGCGTCGGCGACTGGGTTGAGATCAACGGCGTCGGCGGCGAGGTCGTCGAGATCGGTCTCTTCCGCACCGCCCTGCTCGAAACCGGCAACTGGACCGACAAGGGCCATCCCACCGGTCGCCGCGTCACCTTCATCAACAACTTCGCCATCACTGGCCAATACTTCAACTTCTCAACCACCGGTCAGTGGATGTGGGACGAGATCACAGTCAACATCCCGCCCGCGCTCGACCCTGCAAAGACCATCGAGGCCATCCACAACACGGTCCTCAAAGAGACCGAGAAGGACGCAGCCCTGGCCGAACAGGAGTGGCAGAAGTCCACCACCGAGAATGGCCTCAGTCAATTCAAGGCCACACCCTCGGTCGACATGCGGCCAGCCGCATCCGGCGTCGACATCGTCGTCCGCTACGTCATCCGCGCCGGCGACCGCTTCGAAACCCGCAACCGCCTCTATCAATCTGTCATCGATCTCCTGCACAGTCCCCAGTCAGAGGAGGAACCGCAACTCACAACAAAGAACTGACAAGCTGATGACGAAGAAATGACAATTCACGAAGGCATCGGTCTCGGATGAAGGATCATCCACGAGGTGCCAAACCTGTCTCGCAGCATCCCAAAGCGAAGCGCAAAAAATGTCTCCCCCATCGGCATAAACACCTCGCCACCCTCTTTCAGCAGCCCGTAGATGCGCTCCGCCTCTGCATCGCTGTCCACGCTGAGCGATAGATACACGCTGCGCATCGGCTGAAAGCGGTCAAGCGGAGCATCGCTGCCCATCAGCTCCGTCCCCGCGATCGACATATTTGCATACAGCACAAACTTCTCCGTGCCCGGCGGAACATTCTTCGGCTCCGGCTGGTCCGCATACCGCATCATGAAGGTGATCTTCCCGCCAAGATTCTTCTCGTAGAACCGGAAAGCCTCCTCGCAGTTCCCGCCGAAATTCAGATAAGCATTCAGCTTCATCGCTCCTCCTCCAGGTCTCCCAAGTCTAATCGAGGGACCCGAGAATACGTCACCGCCGCCAGTACATCGGCTCTCCCACACAGCTGTTATTTGCGCAGGAACAATGTAGGTCCTCCCCCAAAAGTGTCACGCAGGAAATCCTCCTTCCCCCAGCTATACTTGAGGTAGAGCAGTAGAGCATCGCCCGAAGCTGATTTGCGGATAAATCGTCAGCTTCTAATAGTTCAGACCCGAAGAAGGAGCCCTCCCCTCGATGAAGCTCAAAGGAAAGAAAGCAGTCGTCTGCGGTGCCGGTGGATTCATCGGCGGTCACCTCGTGCAGAGCCTGCTCGCCAACGGCGTCGACGTCATCCGCGCCGTCGATATCAAACCCCTCGACGAGTGGTACCAGGTCTCTAACGACGTAGACAGCCGTTCCCTCGATCTGCAGGACAAAGCCGCCTGCCTCAAGGCTGCCACCGGCGCTGAAGTCATCTTCCAGCTTGCCGCCGACATGGGCGGCATGGGCTTCATCGAAAACAACAAAGCTCTCTGCATGTTGAGCGTCCTCACCAACACCCACATGCTCCTCGCCGCCCGCGACAAGGGTGCCGAGCGCTTCTTCTACTCCTCCTCCGCCTGCGTTTACAACGGCGAAAAGCAGACCAACCCCAACGTGGTCGCACTCAAGGAAGAGGACGCCTATCCCGCGCTCCCCGAAGACGGCTACGGCTGGGAAAAACTCTTCTCCGAGCGCATGTGCCGCCACTTCGAAGAGGACTACGGACTCCAGTGCCGCGTCGCCCGCTACCACAACGTCTACGGCCCGCTCGGCACCTGGACCGGTGGCCGCGAAAAAGCTCCCGCCGCCATCTGCCGCAAGGTCATCGAGGCCAAACACTCAGGCTCCAACCAGATTGAGATCTGGGGCGACGGCAAACAGACCCGATCCTTCATGTACATCGACGACTGCACCAAAGGCACTCAGATGATTATGGAAAGCGAGATCCACGAGCCGCTAAACCTCGGCTCGAACGAGCTAGTCACCATCAACCAGCTCGTCGATATCGTCGAAAACATCGCCGGCGTAAAGCTGAAGCGCAACTACAAGCTCGACGCCCCCAAGGGCGTTAACGGCCGCAACAGCGACAACACCCTGATCCTCGAAAGACTGAACTGGGAACCCTCCATCAAGCTCCGCGAGGGCATGGCCAAAACCTTCGCATGGATCGAGCAGGAGATGTTAGCCGCCAAACCTCTCGCGGCCGCCACTCGCTAGCACCTTCAACACGCCGTCTGTCGTCTCCACCTCGCCCAGCCGTGGAAACATGATCTCCACGCGCTTGCTGTGTGCGTCTTCGTTCATATCCGTCATCGCATCGGAGACGAACACCACGTGGTACCCCAGGTCATAAGCACTCCGCGCCGTCGACTCAACCCCGCCGCTCGTCGACACGCCTGCCAGAAAAATCTGCGTCACGCCACGCGCGCGCAACAACTCATCCAGCGAAGTCCCCAGAAAAGCTCCCACCCGGTGCTTCGTCACAAGCAGGTCGCTCGGCTGCTGCTTCAGCTCGGGAACAAGCTCCGTCCAATCCGGGGGAAACGCATAATTTCGGATACCCGCATCCGTCCGTCCCGGCGCTCTGCCCGCCACATTCACCAGCACTACCGGCAGTCTCCGCTCGCGGAACGCCTGCGCCAGTTGCGCACTTCGGCTGACAATCTCGCTGGAGGGATGCACCGTCGGTAAATCGACAATACCCTTTTGCAGATCAATCACTACGAGCGCAGCATTTGCATCCAGTTGTGTAAGAGGCACGGTTTTCCTTTCAGTTGGGAACCGACGCATCGCGCGGTCCGCTTTTTTTGACGACTACTCACGATCCTTCTTCGCAAAATTCACGCTCAGCATGATGCTGATCGCAGCAATCCCCACGAAGAAAACGCCAAGCGCCACAGGGTCCCCACTCGAAATCTTTCCCGCGCGAAAGAGGAAGTAGCCAACCGCCATGTTGAACAGCGCCCAAACAACATTCACCGTTGCAGAAGACAATCCCTTACCCGGAGGTTTGGAAAAGGGCGTCGGCAAGCGGTCCCCTGAGGCGCCACTCACAAAATGAGGCACAGCATTTGCAAGAAACATTCCCGCAAAGAAACAGGCAACGTAGTTCACAGTGATTTTCCTCCTGGTTGAAGACAAACTTCATCGCTAAGCTGATACCGCACATCCGCATCCGCGGAGATCGGATCAATTTCGTTGGCCGGCATAAGGCCCATCTCGCGGTAGATCGGGTGCATGACCCCGTTGACCTTCGGCAGATCGAGCGTGAACCACACCGACCCGGCAACGCAAAATGCGCCGGTAAAGATAACGGTGTGCGGAGCGCCAATCCGATGAGCCAGCGCGCCCGCCAACAGACTCCCGAACGGCGCCGCGCCGAAAAACGCCATCGTGTAATAACTCATCGCCCGGGCGCGTTTATCGTCCGGCACAAGCGACTGGATGATCGTATTGCTCGCTGCCGCGGTCTGCATCAGTCCAAAGCCAACAAAGACCATCAGCACCAGCGACAGCCAGAAGATATGCGACAGGCCAAAAAGAATTAGCGCGCCTCCCAGCATCGCAGACGAAATCTGCAGCATACGGGTCAGCCCCACTACGGATCTACGCGCCGCAAGCGAAAGCGCCGACACCAGCGCGCCAACTCCCGAAGCTCCCGTAAGCCAGCCCAGTGTCGTCGCGCCACCATGCAGCACCTGGCCTGCAAAGATCGGCATCAGCACCGAGTACGAATACCCCATCAGGCTGATCAACGAAAACAGCAGCAGGATCGTGCGAATCGGCCGAAACATTCGCACGTAGTCCCACCCCTCGCGCATCTGTTCCAGCATGCTTGCCCTGTTGCGATGGCTGTCCGAGCGAGTAATCCGCATCGACAGAAGCGATGCAATCACGGCAAAGTAGCTGATGCCGTCGATCAAAAAACACCAGCCTTCACCAAACGCCGCGATCACCAAACCAGCAATGGCCGGGCCGATCAACCGCGCGCCGTTCGCCATCGAAGAGTTGATCGCGATGGCGTTACTCAAATCGTTCCGATCATCCACCATCTGCACCAGGAACGATTGCCGCCCCGGCATATCGAATGCATTGATCAACCCCTGCAATGCAGTCAGCGCAATAATCTCCCAAAGCGTAATCACATGCGTCAACGTCAACGCTGCCAAGGCAAGCGACTGCACCGCAGCCGCCGCTTGTGTCGCCACAAGCAGCTTGCGGCGATTCAGGCGCTCCACCCACACACCCGCAAACGGTCCCAGCGCAAACGAAACAATCTGCCCCGCGAAGCTGACAACGCCAAGCAGCAGCGCCGAATGGGTCATTTGATACACCAGCCACGTCGTGGCCAGCCGCGTCATCCAATTGCCAATCACCGAGATAGTCTGGCCAAAAAAGAAGAGCTGGAAGTTGCGATGTCGCAGCGCCCGCCACGCATGAGACATCGAACCAAACATAGAGCTCTCCTTTGTATCCGAACCGGAAGCGGCCACGGTCACCAGCTGCCATCCTTATTCATCGCTGATCGCTCTCCGCCAGCCGCTTGATAATCTCGCCTGCCGCAAAAAGCGTCTCCTGCTCTTTCTTATCGAGCTGCGCGACAGCCTGAGCCAGCCATGTCCTCTTCGCATCGCGCACGCTCTTGCGCATAGTCAACCCATTTGCGGTCAGCTCAATATTCACCTGCCGCCCATCCGTCGGATGCCTCTTGCGCTCGACCAAACCTCTTTTCTCTAGCGCTGCAACCGTCGCCCCCATGGACTGCGGCTTCATTCCCTCAGCCCGCGCCAACTCAGCAGTCGTTGCCGGCCCATCCTTTTCCAGCCGCCTCATCACGGCAGACTCCGTCAACGAAAGCTCATGCGAAGCAGTCGCCGCGCGCACTCGCCGCACCAGCAACCCAACGGCCTGAGTGAAGTCGAATACGTCGGTCTCAATAGTTCTGCGCGTCATGGCAATTCCATTAATAACAGAAAGACAGTAAAACTTGCAAGTTTACCTTGTAAGTTGTAGAGTGCGGAGATTTTGATGTCTCCCCGTTGATTCCGGCCGCGTCTTAAATAAAGCCGCGGTACAGGATTTCTCCTGTACCGCGTAGGTTATCGAATTTTCGTCATGCATCAGACGCGTTCAATGCCCGACAGTCGAAGCCTCTGCAAGGGCATCATGGGCCTGTTCGACGGTAAAGGATTGTGGTTTCTGTCGCGGTGGAAAATCCTTGAACGTTGCCATAAACGGCCCGGTAACCGCCTGCGCAGCAAGGATGATGTAATCGAGGTCAAGGAACCACGAGTAGTAAGAGTTTGACGTGACGTCTGCCCGTTCGTACGGATCGGTTCGCAGGTTGAACAACTTGGGAATACGGAGCTTGGTAAACGGTTCGGCCCAGATGCGCAGAGTTCCAGGGGCACGCTGCTCCATGAAACAGATCTTCCAGTTGTGAAAGCGAAGGCCCAACAGATCACCATCGTCGCTGAAGTAGAAGAAGCCTTTTCGCGGGCTCTCCTTCTCCTTGCCGGTCAGATAGGGCAGAAGATTAAAGCCGTCGATGTGGACCTTGAAGGTCTTATCGCCGGCCTTATAACCCTTCTTCAGCTTCTCCACGATATCCGGATCGCCCGCCATCGCCACGAACGTTGGCAGCCAGTCATGATGCTGCACGATGTCGTTGGAGATCGAACCTGCCTTGATCTTCCCGGGCCATCGCACAAGCATCGGCACGCGGAATGCGCCCTCCCAGTTCGAATTCTTCTCGCTGCGATAAGGGGTCATGCCGCCGTCAGGCCACGAATTCATATGCGGCCCGTTGTCGGTGGAGTACATCACGAACGTATCATCCGCGATGCCAAGATCATCGATCAGATCGAGCACATCGCCGACGTTCTTGTCGTGGTCAATCATCGTATCGTGATATGGAGACTGCCACAGACCGGCCTGCCCAAGGCTGCTCGGTTTAGTGTGAGTCTTGAAGTGCATATGAGTGGTATTCAACCAGACGAACCACGGTTTGCCCTCTTTGTTCTTCCGCTTGATGAAGTCCTTGGCGGCGGCGACGAAGTCGTCATCGCAGGTCTCCATCCGCTTCTTCGTAAGCGGCCCTGTGTCCTCAATCACCTGTTTACCGACGCGTCCGTAACGCTTGTCGACGGTCGGATCGTCCTTTTCGGTCGCCTTGCATTTCAGCACGCCGCGTGGCGCGAACATCTCATTGAACTTTGGAAATTCCTTTTTGGGCGGCCAGTTCGGTAGCTCTGGCTCCTCTTCTGCATTCAGGTGATAGAGATTGCCGAAGAACTCATCGAATCCATGCACTGTGGGCAGATACTCGTTGCGGTCTCCGAGATGATTTTTGCCGAACTGTCCGGTGGCATAGCCAAGCGGCTTCAGCATCTCCGCAATGGTCGGGTCCTCGGCCTGCAGACCAACCGTCGCGCCTGGAATTCCGACTTTACTCAGACCGGTGCGAAGGACGCTCTGGCCGGTGATGAACGAGGAGCGTCCTGCGGTGCAGCTTTGTTCGCCATAGGAGTCGGTAAACATCAACCCCTCCTTGGCGAGTCTATCGATGTTCGGGGTCTTGTAGCCCATGACTCCATGGGCGTAACAACTCAGGTTCGCCGTACCGATATCATCCCCCCAGATCACCAGGATGTTTGGCTGTTTGGAAGCAGATTTCGCTTTCTCTGGCATGGTCTTTCCTCCGTTGGCGCTTTTTTTCGAGGTCATTGATGTCACCTTTGTCGTGGCAGTGTTGGTTGACGTGAGAGTTGTTAGCGCTTTTAAATCAGGCGAAGCCCGCGGACGGCTTCATCATCCCTCACTCCCGGGGCGTAGAAGCCGTCCTTGACGATCAGTCCTTCGGCATCATTTTTGCCATCGCCTGATCAATCGTGAAGCTTGCCGCCTTGGCGCGTGGCGGAAACTCCTTAAAGCTCGACAGCCACTGCATCAACAGAGGCGGCGCCGCATACTGAATGGGAATGTTCTCGAGGAACCACATGTCGTAACCGATAGCCTCCTCGCCGCGCTCAAACGGATCGGCACGGAGGTCGAAAAACTTGGGAAGCCGCATCGCCGACAAAGGTTCGCGCCAAACCTCGAGACCTTTGCTTCGTTGCTCGGTAAAGACGATCTTGAACCGCCCCATGCGCATCGCCATGCAATCGCCGTCATCGCTCCAGTAGATGAAACCGGGGCGTGGCGATTTGTCCACCTTGCCCGCCAGGAACGGCATCAGGTTGACGCCGTCGAGGTGAACCTTGTAGGTCTTGTCGCCCATCTTGTATCCCTTCTTCACCTTCTCGACCAGATCGGGCTCTCCGTTCGCCGCGGCGAAGGTCGGGATGAAATCCTGAAGCGAAGCGATTTCGTTGATGACGCGCCCGGGCTCGATGACCCCGGGCCAGCGCATCACACACGGAACCCTCCAGCCACCCTCCCAGTTCGTGTCCTTCTCACCGCGGAACGGAGTGGCGCCGCCGTCCGGCCATGACATCACTTCGGCCCCGTTGTCGGTGGTGAAGACGACGATCGTATTGTCGGCGACTTTGAGATCGTCGAGCTTCTTGAGCAACTGGCCGACGTAGCCGTCGAGCTCAACCATCCCGTCCGGATAGAGCCCGAGGCCCGTCTTGCCGACGGAGGACGGTTTCAAATGCGTAAAGATGTGCATCCGGGTTGGGTTGAAATAGCAGAACCACGGCCCGTCCTCTTTCGTCTTCCGATCAATGAAATCGAGCGCCGAAGCGAGGAACTCCTCATCCACAGTCTCCATGCGCTCCTTAGGGAGCGGCCCGGTGTTCTTGATCGTCTGTTTGCCCACTTTGCCGAACTGCGGGTCGACTGTCGGATCGTCCTTGTCGGTCGCTTTGCACTTCAGCACGCCGCGCGGACCGTATTTCTTGCGGAACTCCGGATCCTTCGGATAGTTCGGATAGTAGGGTTCTTCCTCGGCGTTGAGGTGGTAGAGGTTTCCAAAGAACTCATCGAATCCGTGCACAGTGGGCAGATGCTCGTTGCGATCCCCGAGGTGGTTTTTGCCGAACTGCCCAGTCGCATAGCCGAAATTCTTCATGAACTCCCCAACCGAGGGATCCTCAAAGCTAAGACCCAGCGTCGCACCTGGCGTGCCGACCTTGGTGAGGCCTGTGCGGATTGGCGACTGCCCAGTAATAAAGGCGGCACGTCCGGCGGTGCAGCTCTGCTGCCCATAGAAATCCGTAAACATCGCGCCTTCCTTGGCAATGCGATCGATGTTCGGCGTCTTGTAACCCATGATGCCGTGGTTGTAGCAACTGGAATTGAACCAGCCAATGTCGTCGGCCATGATGAACAGGATGTTTGGCTGTTTGCGAGCTGGTTTCGCTTTATCCGGCATGGCTGTTTCTCCCCTTGTCTGCGTTGGCTTCTTCTTCGCTGTCATTTGTCACCTTCGTTGAACGAGTGAGTTTCAGGGGCCTGTCCTTGCGACGTTCTTCGAATTAATCGAATTCCCAGATGGCACGTCGATGTATCAACCGGTTGCGCCATTCGCGCCGCTGGCCTGTACCGTCGGCAATAATTCGGTGCACACAGATAAGACCCACCCTTCATCACCTTGCGCGGAATCTTGATCTCCGGCTGCGCGGGGTCGTAGCTTGCCTCACGGTTTCCCTTGGGAACGTCTCCGCTGCAACATCCCTTGGTCGCAGGATGACTCGCCGCATACCAGTCCGTCGTCCACTCCCACACGTTGCCGATCATGTCGTAGACCCCATACCCATTCGGCGGAAACTGCCCCACCGGAGCCACGCCCTCATAACCGTCTTCGCGCAGGTTTTGCCAGGGAAACTCCCCCTGCCACGTATTCGCCAGCTGCTTCCCATCGGGATTCATCTCTTCGCCCCACGCGTACATCGCTCCATCGAGGCCCCCGCGAGCAGCAAACTCCCACTCGGCTTCCGTAGGCAACTCCTTGCCCACCCACTTCGCATACGCCTCGGCGTCTTCATACGAAACATGCACCACCGGATGCCGCGCCCGATCCGTAATCGAACTCTGCGGCCCCTCCGGATGACGCCAGTTCGCGCCCGGAACATAGGTCCACCAGTTATAGTGATTCCGCAGATCCACTCGCTGCTGCGACTTCTGAAACACAACCGATGCTGCCACCAGCATCTCCGGCAGCGCGCCCGGATAATCCTCAGCCTTCGGAATACGTTCCGCCGTAGTTACATATCTCGTCGCATCGACAAACTTTCCGAACTCTTCATTCGTCACCGTGTGCTTGTCAATCCAGAATCCATCCACCGTCACGCTGTGCGCTGGCGCCTCTTCCGGATAAGCTTTGTCACAGCCCATCAGAAAACTTCCACCCGCAACCCACACCATGTTGTCGTCCTGTGTTCCAGCCTGGCTCTCAATCACTTGCGTCGTCTCCATGCAACATCCCCCCGGATTCAGCCCAATTTTGAGCGCACTCTTCCGCCCGCCGTCTAACCTGATGATTAGAGCAGTGATAATCCATCAAGGAAAACTGGCAGAAATGCCAGTTCCCGATCTCCTGTGCCGCAACGTCCCTGAATCGCCAACTCGAAACATCGCACCGTATGTGAAAAAATGAGTTTCAGGCATGGCCCAGTACCCCACAGTCGAAACTCCGCGCTCAAAAACCTACCGCATCCTCGGCATAGACTTCTTCGACGGCTCCGCAAAGTCCGCCGTCGACATCATGCGCAATGGAGGGCTCCTCGTAGTACCGGCGGCGCCTGCCCTCAAAGACCTCGACAGCAACGCCGACTACCGCGAGGCCCTCCTCAACGCCGACCTCGCCATCACCGACTCCGCCTTTATGGTCCTCATCTGGAACTGCCTGCAATCCAATCGCGTCAGACGCCTCTCCGGCCTGGAATACCTGCGCGAACTGCTCCTTCAGCCGGACGTTCGCCTGCCTGGCAATGCACTCTGGATCATGGCCAGCCCGGTCAGTGCCAAACGCAATTTGGCATGGCTAAAAAAGCAGGGAATCACCGTCCCGGAAGACCACATTTACATGGCCCCCATGTATCCCGCCGCTCGGGTTGTTGGGGGCCCCACAGCGCGCCCTGAGCTTTTCGAAGGGTCCGGATCTTCGAACGTGGGTTCCACAACCCTCTCCGATCCCGTTTTACTCGAGCGCCTCAACCGACTCCGCCCCCAGCACATCATCGTCACCATAGGAGGAGGAACCCAGGAGCGCCTCGGCCTCTATCTCAAACGCTCGCTCGCCTATCGCCCTGCCATCCACTGCATCGGTGCCGCCATTGCCTTTCTCTCGGGCGATCAGGTCCACATCCCCATCTGGGCCGACAGGATCTGGCTCGGCTGGCTCTTCCGCTCTCTCTCCGAACCCAAACGCTACGTCCCCCGCTACCTCCATGCGTTCAAGCTCTACCCACTCATGCGCCGCTACCGCGACCGACTCCCTGACCTCAGAGCCTGATTCCCAAAAGGGGAAAGACTGAAAATAAAGTTCGAAAAGGTGGCATATTTTCAGCGCTCGAAAAGCACCATCCAAAACACCACAACTTACCATCAAAAAACCACAAACTCACCACGTTTTTCCATCACGAAAACAACAGAAAATCGCCAAACCCCCAACAAAAACAGCGTTTCCCCACCTCGATATTTTTTCCGAAAGAAGGGCAACTTCTGCCAACAGATTGGTGTCCGATAAGGACAATAAGGTGCGGCGCTGGCGCAAAAGTGGTATTACCTTACCGACACCCCCGAACCTAGAATCGCTCACATGAAGCCCTCCCCGACTTCCCGCTTCAAAGACCTGATTCCATTGAGGAAGAGCTTCGCCCTTCTCACGATCCTGCTCGTCGCACCCCATCTCCGCGCCCAGACAGTTGCCGAACAGTACCTCTACGCCGCCGCCAACCAGGCTCGCGCCAGTCAGGGACTTCCATCACTGCGCCTCGATCCAGTCCTGATCGAAGCCTCCCGGCAGCATGCCCGCGAGATGGCAGAACACGCCGCTATCTCCCATCAATTCAGCGATGAAGCGGACCTGGCCGAACGCGGAGCCCGCGCCGGAGCACACTTCAGCCTCATCTCAGAGAACGTAGCCGAAGCCCCCAGCGCCGTTACCATCCACGACCTCTGGATGAACTCTCCCCATCACCGAGATAACTTACTGGATCCAAAGGTAGATTCCGTCGGCATCGCGATCGTCCGCCGCGACAACCAGCTCTACGCGGTAGAAGATTTCGCCAGCACCGTCCATACCCTCTCGCTCACTCAACAGGAACGCACGGTCGCCGGCATCCTCGCACAGACAGGACTGCATGTCGCTGCAACTACAGAAGATGCACGTCAAACCTGCGCGATGAGCACAGGATACGCAGGCTCTCGTCAACCATGGTTTGTCATGCGCTACACGGCATCCAGCCTCGATCAAATTCCCAACCAGCTCAAGACTCGGCTCAGCACAGGAAAATATCATCAGGCCGTCGTCGGGGCATGCTCTCCCGCGAGCAATACCCCTTTTACTGCCTATAACATAGCCGTTCTTCTCTACCCATGAACGGTGGCCGGAACGGAGATACCTGCCGTCTCCAACTCCTCTGCGCTCGCCGGCTGCGTCGGTTCCATCTGAAGCAGATCGTTGAAGCGGTTGAAGTAGTTGAATAAGCCAATAGCCGCCATCAATTCAATAACTTCGCCCTCGCTGTAGAAGCTCCGCAGTCGCGCAAACTCCGCCTCACTGTAGGAATGCGCATCGAGCGTCATAACCTCCGCCAGATGGATCGCAACCCTCTCCCTTTCCGTGAATTCGCGGCTCTCGGCTGCATCCTGAAGCGCAGCGATCTGCGCATCGCTCCAACCGAGCTTTCGTGCGATGGTTGTGTGCGAAGCGAGGCAATAAGGAGTGCGGTTCAGCTGCGAAGTGCGAACGATGACGAGCTCTTTGAGTGCCTTTGGCAAAGTTCCCGTATTCAGGACAGCTTCCATGTGCGCGATGATGGTCTCGAAGATCTCAGGCCGATGAGCCATGGTGCGGAACATGTTGGGAACGTTTCCTCGATCGCGCAGATATCGATCATAGACGACGACGGAAGTCGGCAAGACCTCGTTTCGCTGGAGACGGGAGATTCTTGGCATCGGTTGAATCCTTTCGCAGGTTCTCCTTCGCATGATAACGCCGCACGCGCGCTTCGTCTTTGACCGACATTTCCGTATTTGTTATAACTATGAAAGCGCAGCACGTGAGTTTGTCCCGTGTTTCAGCACACTCCTGAGTAGCTCAATGGCAGAGCATTCGGCTGTTAACCGAAGGGTTGTAGGTTCGAGTCCTACCTCAGGAGCCAATAAAAAAATCAACAACTTAGGCGTTGGGCGACGGGACGCAACCGATGGTGGGAGTTTTGGTGGGACTCCTCAAATTGGCGGGCCTTTCGCCCGATCAGGTCAATGGTTTCAATGGCTTTGCGGTGGCGGGTCGTGCTGAAGTGGGAGTAACGTCGGCAATGCTGGATCCAGGAGCATGACCGGAACGTGGTTGACGTAGACGTCCTCAACCATTGTGGCAATGGTCCAAGAGACAGTGATTCATGGCTGGAGGTTCCTCTAGTCGGATGTTACTCGGCATTAGTCCTCGTAAACCGCGATACGACTGGCCTGCAAAATGAGATCCACTGCTGAATGCAACGGCTGTGATGGACATCTGATGGCCCCAAGATAAATTCTCAGGAGTCTCGTTGCGAGCCTTCTAAAGCCGTCATTGTTTTGGTGAGGATCTGTTCAGGAGATAAATGGCAACGCAAAAGCATCTCAATTGCGAGAGCGAGAGTTGTCTGTTGCTCCTCGAAAAGTGCGCGCCACATGTATTCCTGACTTGTCTTATGTTCCTCACGTGTCATAATGGGCCCTCCTGAGCGCCTGAGGCATGGTTAGTCCAAATCAATATTTGATAGGGACTTCGCAATATTTATTACTCGCCGCGTTTCTTGACATGCGCGGGGAGAAGATCGGACCTGCAGGCATGAGCCGGATTGCTTCCCCCGGAATCGCAAAATGGAATCGTGATCTTGAATAAAGTTCCGGTTTCACTTTCCCCATCAAGATAGATCTCGCCGCCATGATCCTCGACAATCTTCTTCGCTATCGCGAGGTCCAGGCCGCTGCCCTCGGCCTTTCCGTGGCTCACAGAGGGTTGAAAGACGGAGTCCTGAATAGCAGGGGGGATGCCGGGGCCGTTATCCCAAACGCCAATTTGCAAACAGGCTTGATTTCCGGTTGTGGTGATGACGATCCGTCCTGAGTCCGGAGAAACCGCCTCGCAAGCATTCAAGACCAGGTTGGCGACCACCCGTTCGAGACGGTTGGAATCGAACCAGCCTACGGCCAAGCCTTTATGCTGGTGCTTGATCATGATGTGACGGAACTCCTTTCTCACACTTGTCATCCGGATCGCACGCTCGACTGTGTCAACGATGCTCTGGAGAGTCGGCCGAAAAGTATCGCAACCCATAGAGCACTCAAGCAATGAAGTGACCAGTTCATTCATCCGGTCGATGGACCAACGGATTTCCTGGTAAAGTTCGTTCCTTTCTGTCTCGGTGATATCTGCCTGGGTGAGAAATTCTGCATTCGCCAGGATGGCGGTCAAAGGAAGGCGAAGATCGTGGCAAATGAGGGCCACCATCTTGCTTACGTCGGATTGCGGGTTCGGAATGCGAATATTTCTTTGAGCGCACCGCAAAGACCCGGCCAGCAATAACCGCTCCCTGCACGCAGTTTGCTCCAACATTGAAATCCCCCTACCCTCTGCGTTGGGCCGAAGTTCAGATAGGGAGGAGGATCCCTTCCGGCTTTGGCATGCGCTACTTTGTGCCCTAGAATTTGACATATGAAGTCCCATCTTTGAGCTGTTCAGCCAAGAACGGCGCCGTGCGGATCAGACCGACGCCGAGGTCACGCAGTTCTCTGAGAAGAGCGATTCCCGCCGCGTCGGCGAATGATATGTCCGCCAGTTCGAGGGACAACTGAACCTCATCGGAAAAAGTATGCAGATTGCATGCTGCGCGTAGCTCCTCGACCCAGGGGCCCGTTATCCGGCCTTCGACCCGAAGAGTTACCGCCACCTTTGATGATTCGACAACCGTGATCCTCAGCATCGCGGTTCACCTGATCTCCTCCGTACTCTGCAAAAGCAATCGACATGCCATCCAGAAGATCAGACCAGGCCTGAAGCTATATCAGATGCTTGACTCTACGCTTTCGCGAAGCACCTTGAATAACACTATATAGAGTGGATCATCACACAGAATGGACCATCAATTTTCGAAAAAGGTGTGCCGGCGACCAGCCCCCAGGAATGAGCATAATGTTAAAGCGTGACGGGTGCTTAGGCCACTATCCGCGAAATTCTTCAAGCTGCAACAAGTCTCGAAGCAACCAAATCTCCAATCCTAACTTTTCACAACTGATGACAAGATACTGACATAGGCATGACACCGACCTGGGCTGACCCCACTACGCTTGCTGAGGACTTCCAAGCGCAGTTCCTCCCCGCCTGCTGCTTAATTCCACTTTCCAGCACCGGGCCAGACCCGGGCACGATCGGCACCAAATCTGCGGGGACTCACAGCCTCAGGAGAGCTTGCTATGAAGACTTTTCCCCGCGTGACCAGCGGGATATCGCTGGCCTTGTCACTGTCCGCTGTCGCTTTTGGACAGCACTACACTCAAGTCAATCTCGTCTCCAACACCTCCGGCGTCGCTCCAGTCACAGACCCGACCCTCATCAACCCCTAGGGCCTGTCCCGCAGCTCCTCCAGTCCCTGGTGGATCTCCGATAACGGCACCGGCCTCAGCACGCTCTTCAACGGAGCTGGCGTAAAAACTCCCTGATCGTCACCATTCCCAAGGTCGATCCCAACAACAAGACCTTCCCCGCCTCCGACTGCGTTTGCCTTTTATGCCAGATTGCTTAGCACTCAGTGCGTGCCGTGCTGCTGCAGGAAGTCCTTCAAAAATTTAGATAAATCGGATTGCCAATGATAAGGAGTGCACCACTGGTCGATCGAATATTCACTCGAAACCAATGTCTTTGGCCATCGCTTATATAGTCAAATTCCTTTGTCTCGTCTGGCCCCACACAAGCCGTTTTGTCGACCAATGCAGTAGAGTGGCCATCCTCAACTACTTCCGGATACGCGTCCTGAAGCGCGACCATCCTGAGAGTGAAGTGCATCTTCCGTCTCGCTGCAGCATTGATTGAATCCCCCATCGAAACGGCGTCCGAACCTGTCTTTGCTTGAAATTCAAGCACGCGATCCTTCGTACCCTCGGTATCGATGAAGACATGCCCCGTCCGGATTCCGTTAAGCAGCGCTCGTTCCGAAAGCTCTTGCGCATGAATGACGATGGTTGGCCGGCCAATCGCTGATCTCGCGTCACTGGGAATATCGGCGTCATGGTTGTCACTGCCTCCAATCCCAGTGAGACGGAAACCTTTATTCAATTGTTCCTCCCACAGGGAAATACCGGAGCCCGGTCCTTCCCGCAGGTCCCCGTTGACGACTTCAATCGCAGTCACACGGCTGAAGTCTGTGTTCGGGGCAGTCCAGCCGCATCCCATGCAAATCTCTCCAGTAGGCAAGCCTGGGTGGTTGATGGAGAACACGCCGTGAAAATCCTGGACTTGCTTAAGTAGATGATTGATGTCCGGAACATACGAACTGGTTAGGCGAAAATCGATGAACTCGGTTGTTCCAAACACGTTCGCATGCCCTTGAAAAGTCGTAATCTCGCGTGCCGGCAGTAGCAATAGATGATCAAAGTAAGGTTGCAACTCGCGCATGGCGTCGAATTGGGAGATAGTGTTGTGGTCGCTGATGGCAATAAAGTCGAGCCCTCTTTGCGCCGCAGTTTCGACCGTCTTGTAGAGCGGACAAGGTACCTTCTTGCCCGACTGACTTAGGCACGAGCCGTCGCTGTGAGCATCGTGCATATGCAGATCGCCGCGATACCAGGCGGGTCCGCTACGCAAAGGAAGCTCGCTGAAGGTGGAGACGGCAGGGAGGATTCCCATTCGTGTGAAGTAGATATTGGCTGTGAATTCAGAGCTCACACCCTCCCGGATACTGGGGACGCCTAGAATCAGCTTCCACCGTCCGGGTCGAACCGGCCCGGGAAGATAAGACGGTGTGGCATCTGTCTCGGAGACGGTGAATTCCGATTTGTTGCCTCCGCTCCACCCCCGAAACCGCTCGCTATCGAACAATCCCAGATCGATCGCCGTGTGCTTCTCTCGCTCCGTATACGACGTTTCGATCGAGATACGAGTCACCCCTTCCGGTACTTCAAATGGGAGCTCGATATAGGTCTGACGATCCGCATAAGTAACAGTGCGATGTAATACGAGAGCGGGAGTCTGTTCCGCCCGAGACATGCCAGTGTTCAGGAACGCACAAGCCGTTGCAATCATCGACATAGTTGCAAATCGCGGCAACGATCTCGTACGCCGCAGGAGAAGAAATACGGAAGACTGGCGTTTCATATATGGCCTCACATAGCTATTACTTGGGGAAAAAAAACCGTCACGACGCGGTTCGCGTAGGCGGCCCGCAACCAGCGTTATATCGCAGTGGCACTTAATAGAGGTTATAGGTTCGCGATGCAATGGCTTAACTCCGCTGCCTTTATGCAGCCTGCAGCCGTGAGTGCGATAGGGCAGACCGACTATTCGCCCCTCGGCGGAAGCGGACAACAGGCTCGAAGGCCAAATTTCAATAACCTGGACTCCTCCATCTTCAAATATTTCAACTTCACCGAGACGGTTCGTCTTCAGTTCCGGGCTGAGTTCTTTAACACTACCAACACACCGCAATTTGGCCAGCCTGCGACTGGCAGTCTCAACTTCAATGCATCGAGTGGATTCAGTTCCATTACGACTGTGAGAAACAATCAGAGGCTCATCCAACTTGCGCTGAAGCTATATTTCTAACAAACTGATCAGTGCCCGGTCGGCGGAGCGGACTCTTACCGTGAGTACGCTTTGACGATCGACTCGATGCGTCTGAACGTCAGAATCTAGCCAGTGAAAGAGTGCCATCAATGGAAGAACGAACTAGAAGTGGAGTTCTGGGTATCTGCAAGATGCTTTTATGTCCCGCATTTCTATTCTCGGCAACTATTTTGGGATGCGTTCTGTCCTGTAGAGCACAGGTAGATCCCATCGATTGGGTCAATCTCTACATCGGAACCGGAAGCGGCCCTATCGGTTATGGTGGCACCATGCCGTTTGTGACCCCTCCTTTCGGCATGACGGACTGGACTCCGCAGACGCGCCAGAACAAGGTTAGCGGTGTCTCGTACAAATATGAAGACACTGCGATCTCAGGCTTCATCGGTACCCATCAACCCGCGATCTGGATGGGTGATTACGGCTACGTCACTCTGATGCCAGAGATCGACTCCGTAAAGACGGCCCCTGACGACCGCAAACTCCCCTTCATCCACTCCGATGAGGTTGCTCACCCCGACTACTACTCGGTCTGGATGAACGCAGGCAACTCGCGCAGGATTCGTACCGAAATGACTGCCACCGAACGCTGTGCTTACATGCGGTTCACGTTTCCGGCGAACGCTTCTTCCACCATCATCGTGGAAGCGTCACGCCCGGGTATCGCGGGATTCGCCAACGTCGACGTGGCCAAGCAGGAGATCACGGGCTATAACCCCGACCGGATGGATCGCGACCTTGGCCCAATGCAGCTACCGAATTTCAAAGGCTATTTCGTCATCGAATTTCACAAAGCGTTCAGCGATTCAGGTACCTATGGCCCAACTTCGCAACAACCGGAATCTGCAACGGGAGCCTACGCAAAGTTCAAAACGACGGAAGGCGAAGTCATCGAAGTACGAGTCGGCACATCCTTCATCAGCGTAGAACAGGCCCGTCAAAATCTGAGGTCCGAGATACCAACCTGGGACTTCGATAAGGTTCGCAGTGCTCTGCGCGGAACCTGGAACGAAAAACTTGGCCGCATCGCCATCGAAGGGGCCACAGAGGATCAGCGGAAGATCGTCTATACCGGCCTCTACCATGCGCTTCTGTACCCGCGAATATTTTCGGAGCAAGGCCGTTACTACAGTGCCTTCGACGACAAGGTCCACAACGGCGACTCGTACACCGCCTACTCTATTTGGGATACATTTCGCGCCGAAAACAGCCTCCTCACCCTGCTCGCTCCCGAGCGTATCGACGGAATGATTCAGGCTCTTCTGCAGAACTATCAGGAGGGTGGATGGATGCCCAAATGGCCCAATCCTTCCTACACCAACATCATGATCGGCACGCATGCCGATTCGCTCGTCGCCGAGGCAATCAACAAACACTTCAAAGGTTTCAACTACAACCTCGCCTGGGAGGCGATTTACAAAGACGCAATGACGCCGCCTGATGGCGATACGACGCGACGCTGGTACGATCGCGAACCGCATACTCCCTACGAAGCTCGCGCGGGCCTCACTTACCTCAAAACTCTCGGTTACATCCCTGCGGACAAGACGGCAGAATCAGCGTCTCGCACGCTCGAAGATTCCTACGACGACTGGTGCGTGGCCGAAGTAGCCAAAGCACTCGGCAAGACGAAGGAGTATCAATTCTTTCTAAACCGTTCGCACAACTACGAACATCTCTTTAATCCGTCCACTGGTTTCATGCAGGCTAAAAAGTCAGATGGATCATGGGCCGATCCCAAAGATGGCTGGACCGAGGGTGACACCTGGGTCTATACCTGGGCCGTCATGCACGACATTCCTGGCCTTATGCACCTTATGGGAGGACCTGAAAAATACAACGCCCGCCTCGACGAACATTTTGGCGGCCATCACAACGTCCATAGCAACGAGCCGAGCCATCACTACGGCTACTTATATGACTACAGCGGCGAACCCTGGAAGACGCAGGCGAAAGTAAGAGACATCGCCGCTTCCGAATATGCCAACCTCCCATCCGGCATCGACGGCGACGACGACTGCGGACAGATGTCAGCCTGGTACCTATTCACAGCGCTTGGCTTTTATCCAGTTAATCCTGCCTCGGGCGATTACATGATCGGCAGCCCGCTCTTTACCAAGATGAGCCTTCGACTCTCGAACGGGAAACGATTCACAGTCACGGCAGAAAATAATTCGTCGAAGAATATTTATATTCAGTCCGCGTCGCTCAACGAAAAGGAGCTTAAGATCCCGGTGATCCATTACGACGAGATTGAAGCGGGCGCTTCATTGAAACTGGTGATGGGGCCGACGCCGTCCAAATGGGCTTCCGACTGGAACCCTGACCGTCTGCTTGGAACGGCAGAGACTGTTTCTGAAAAATCAAGATGAGTCTCCCCCCGAGGCGTCCTGTACAGAAAGCGACTCCAGGAGATGTTTCGTATACAGTCCCGTCGCCACAAACTTTGCCCCATCCCGGAGCATCATCAGGAGGACCTGCTCGCCATTCTTGTCGATGGAGGTGACCTCGTTGAGATCTACAACACAGCTCTGACATGGCGGATCCCGTCGATTTGCGCGCCAACTGGCAATCAGCTCTTCGATGGTTGATCCTGTCAACCGGCCTTGAAGAATCCATCGTTGCTCGGATGTACTCTCGGTCACAGTGATTCGCAGCATGTGCTCGTTCCTTGCAATCCGATATGTCGGCGTATCTCCTTGAGACAAAACTCGCTTTTGCAAACTGGCCCGTTATTCACAACGCATCAGCGGGCGTCGACAGCCGACCAATATTTTCCTTTCTTCCATCCACCCGGACGTCCAGGCATGGCGGCTGTGAATAATGCGAGCAATCGGCATGCCTAACATGTAGACATTTTTCAGCGGCTGACTTTTTGCGTAGGAGATGAACGAAATCGATACGGAGGCGTCCCCGGAGATGCTTATAGATTGGCATCGTGCCAAACGGTTGGCACTCGGCGAATCGACCTGGTGTACATTTTTTGTGAACTTAGTGTCTCTGCGGACGGGAGATCCCGAGCTTTTGCATCCGAAACTGCAGCGTTGGACGCTTCATTCCAAGCTTCGCAGCCGCTCCGTTCGGGCCAGCGAAGACCCAGTTGCTCTGCTCGAGGACCGACAGTATGTGCTTTCTTTCGATCTCCGCCAGAGTCGCAGCTCCATTTGTTTGACCGTTTGGGTCAGAAGATTTTGATCTCAGGTCAGTTAAGGACACCTTTAGAACGGGCCCTTTCGAGAGGATAACTGCACGCTCAATCACATTCTGCAATTCACGGACGTTCCCCGGCCATGAGTAAGAGGTCAATGCATTCATAGTATCGGCAGAGATCGTGTCAATGTCCTTCGTCATATTGCGAGCGAAGTGCTGGGCGAAATGCCTGACCAGGAATGGGATATCCTCTTTCCGATCCCGGAGAGGCGGGACATAGACCGGAAAAACATTAAGCCGGTAAAACAAATCAGAGCGAAACTCTTGTTGCTCAACCATCGTGCCCATATCCCGGTTAGTGGCCGCGATGAGGCGGGCATCGGTGCGAAGCGTCCGCGAACTGCCCAAGCGTTCAAACTCCCGTTCCTGCAAAACGCGCAGAAGCTTCGGCTGCAGCTCAAGGGGAATCTCGCTGATTTCGTCGAGGAAGATAGTCCCTTGGGACGCCAATTCGAAACGTCCAATCCGTTGCGCTATTGCTCCTGTGAAGGCCCCCTTCTCGTGCCCAAATAGCTCGCTCTCCAGCAAACCGGTAGGAATTGCCGCGCAGTTCAGTTTGACGAACGGACGGTTTCGCCGCTGGCTAAGGTTATGAACAGCGCGAGCAATTAGTTCCTTTCCGCTGCCAGTTTCCCCTTGTATCAGAACGGTTGAATTTGTGGGCGCAACCGCTTCGACTTGTCGGAGCACCTTGCGGAGCGCCGTGCTGTTTCCGATGATGTCTTCAAAGTTAAGCTCGCTGCGGATCTCATCTTCAAGATAGAGGTTCTCCCGCTTGAGTTGATCGGAGAGCTCCGTAATCCGCCGATAGGCAAATGCGTTGTCGATGGCGATCGCGACCTGTCCGGCTATTTGCGTCAGGAATTCGATTTCTGGATCAGTGAAGGCGTTCTTCTGCAGTCTCACCAAACAGAGCACTCCAACAGGGCTGTTGCACCGAATCAACGGGAGCATGCAGAGCGTCTCGACGCCTTCGCCGGAGATGGCTCCGCTGCCGAAACCGGCTCCGTTAAGATCTTCAAGGTTGCCAACCCATGGCTTTCCAGTACGAAAGACCTGGCCGGCGAGCGAACCGTCGAGCGGTGTTGACATGTTCTGATGCGCGATGCCTTTGCCGTTTGGAAAATCGAGCGCATACAGTTCAAGCTGTTTGTTCGCTGCATCGGGCAGGATCAGGGCCACACCGTCCAGGCGCATGATCTTGCGGATACCAGGAGAGACAGACCGGAGGACCTCCCGCAACTCGAGATTGGATACAACGCTGTTATTCAGATCGAGGATGAGCTGCAGCTTCTTCCGCTCGCTCTCCAACTGAGTTTGCACAATTTCCGAATGGGCGAAGTTCAGACGATCGTCGATTGCAAGGGCGATGTAATCGCCAATGAGGCGCAGCAAATCGATTTCGTTCTTGGAGAAGGCGTCCCGGGGCGCTCTCGCAAAACAAAGTGCCCCAAGTCGACGGACCGCCGTATACAGCGGGATGACACAGAGGGATTGGCTTCCACGTTCACGGAAAAACCGAACTACCTGATTGAACGCGCTTTCCTGGTCGAGGGTCAAAGCAACGAAAGGATGCGGCTGCTCAGAGATCAACTGACAGATTTCATCCTGCCACGATTGCCTCTCGGACTCAGGGATCATGGCAAGTCCGCTATTGTCAGCTACGTACCCCGACAGGGCAATCTCCTTCGAAAGAACTAACGCAGTTGTTTTGGACACAACTAAACCGGAGAGCTCGGAAGCCAGAAAACGTATCAGTTGTTCGGGATCGGGATGTGCATCCAATTTGCGCGCAAAACGCACAAGTTCTTCGACCCGTTCGACCAACAGGCCACTATCGGTCAAAGGAATACGCTGGGGTTGCGACCTCATGATCGGCTAATAAACTCCCCCTTCTATCGATGACTGAATAGATGAAGTTTCGGGTCTGAAGGTAGCAACGGTTGTCCCGCCTTAGCTTGTTTTGACGTCGGGAAACCGGAGACGATTGCGAAGTTTTTCGGGCTGCCAAGTACTTGGCAGGCAGTCAACAGGTTGGCAGGCAGCGGACTGTCTAGGTCGGTTGCCGCGAAGCGCGTTTGCGATGCCTCCTTTTGAATGAGTAGCTTAAAGCGGCTCGGCAAGATACAAGCTCATGGCCCGAAAGTTGCTCGATGGACGGCGAGGATCGTCTGCTCATCCTCTGAGAATTGCAGCACAGTGCCTTTTTATTTTTTTTCTGAGGGGGCCCGGATGCATCTGGAGCAACAGCAAACTGAACAACCGTCTAGCTTTCGCCTAGATGTCCCGCTTCACGATCTGCTCACCAAATCCCAACCGACTGCGCCTGGGCTCCTGCCCACTGGAAAGCCTCAGATATTTCCTGACCCCGTATTTCCCCAACATCCCGAACTGTTGGGGCCAATCGATGAGGCCGTCGCCTGGGTTCCACCTGAAAAACGCAGATGGGCACCGGGGCAGATCTACCATGCGATGCAGGGATGGCTATTCCCCTACATCCGTTCAAGGGTAACAGCCGGGGATTTCCATCCACTCATTTCGTATCTGTTTACTGAGTTCAAGTGTAATCTCGACTGCCATTACTGCTGGGCTTTTGACAACAAAGTCAAGGGGATGACCGAAGATACGGCGAAACGCTCTGTCGACTGGCTCCACGGCACGGGCTGCCGAGTGCTTGCCTACATGGGGGGAGAGCCGCTGCTGCGCCCCGACCTTATTCATCGAATCACCTACTATGCCGCTAAGAAGAACTTTTGGATCTACCTGCCGACGAACGCACGGCTTTTGCGCATCGACGTAATCGACAAGCTGGCTGATGCGGGGATCTCCACCTTCAATATCGCCGTTGACGCCGTTGATCTGAAACCGGGCTTGCCTAAGGCCCTGGTACCGATCCGCAAGCAATTTGACTACCTCATCCGCAAGCAATATGGATACGGCTTCTCGGTCTTCCTCAACATCAATATCTGCCGAAATAACCTGGACGATGTGCGAGAGCTCACCGAGATAGCCCACGACAACGGCATCGCAACCGATTACCACATCAATGAATCCCCATTGCTTGAGCAAGACGAGCACTTCAAACACGCGGACCACAACGTCACTTACATCACGAAGGATGACTGGCCGGCCGTGGAGGAGACGATTCAGTGGCTGACCGAAAAGCAAGATGCCGGATACAAAATGGTGAACTCAAATACCCGGTTATGGCAGATGGTCGACTTCATGAAAGGCAAACACTTTCCCTGGAACTGCCGCGCCGGTCAGAACTCCATGATCATCCGTGTCGACGGAACGCTCGCGCCGTGCTTTCCGATGTATACGGCGAGCTATAACTGGGGCGTAGTCGGCGATCACAAGTTCGACACGAAACAACTGGATCATCAGAAAGAGTCGTGCCAGACCCACTGTTTTTCTACGCTGAATCACATCCTTGGCTGGTGCTACAACGACCAGCGTGTCATCAAGTATTTCTTCAAGCAACTCGCTCATGGCTTCCAGGGAGCGAACGGGCAGATGTAACGCAGGCCTTTCCCTGATACCTGGGCCGATCGAAAACTCACACGCAATTGAGCACAAGGAGGCGCAAATGCCGGGAACCGAAGAGATCGTCCAAAAAGACTTCGAAGTGGAAATCCAGGCTCGCATCGACGCCGAGCGGGCGCGCCTTCGCGCGGAAGCTGGATTGGCGCGTATGCGCGAGTTCAAGAAGCCGGTAGAGCGCACATTCACTGCTGCGGAACGGGACTACGTGACGATTCTCTTCGGCGGTCTCACCTGGAAGCATGAAGAAATGATCAAGGCCGTCTTTCACGGCAGCGGCTATCGCTGCGAGAATATACCGACGCCGGTGGTAGATGACTTCCAGGCAGGAAAAGAGTTCGGCAACAACGGTCAGTGCAACCCGACCTACTTCACAGTCGGCAATCTCGTGCGCTACCTCCAGAAGCTCGAGGAACAGGGCCAGACCAAGCAGCAGATCATCGACAACTATGTTTTCTTCACCGCCGGCTCCTGCGGTCCGTGTCGTTTCGGAATGTACGAAGCTGAATATCGCTTCGCCCTGCAGAATTCGGGCTTTGATGGCTTCCGAGTTCTGCTCTTCCAGCAAACCGATGGCATCAAGGCCGCAAGCGGAGAGCCGGGCTTGAAGTTCTCCGTCGACTTCGGCATGGGCATGCTCAATGCGCTCAATCTTGGAGATGTCATCAATGAGCTTGTGTACCAGGTTCGCCCCTTTGAGGTGAACAAAGGCGAGACCGACCGCGTCATCCGGGAATCGGTGAAGACACTCACCGATACGCTACGCGACCGGAAGCGCTGGCACATCATGGACGCTGCTCCTTCCTGGGCAAAACCATTCCTCGATAAGAACAAGAAATTCACGGGAATTAGCTGCACTCTCGGGAAGATCGGCGACAACCTCTACGGCAAAGAGTACGTGGACGCGCTGCACGCCTGTCGCGACAGCATCAACGCGATTGAAGTCGACCGTTTGCGTGTGAAGCCCGTTATCAAGATCACTGGCGAGTTCTGGGCCCAGACAACCGAGGGTGACGGTAACTTCAATATGTTCGCCTTCCTCGAAAAAGAAGGTGCGCAGGTGCTGGTCGAACCGATCGCTACATGGATCGCTTACATGATGTTCGTCGCCAAAGAGGGAGCCAAAGCGCGAGCGGACGCCGAAGCTCCCTATCATGATCCCAAGTGGTATGAGGTGAAGAAGCGTCTTGCGAACGAACTAAAAGTCTTCAAAAAGACCGGAGGACTCAGCGCCGGGAGCGCCATGTGGACATATTTCTATCACCGGACCATCAAGCACATGGGAGATACAGCTCATCACCTGGTTCCGCAGAAGGAGCTCGCGCGATTGGCGCACCCCTTCTACCATCAGCTCGCACGCGGCGGAGAGGGCCATATGGAGGTCGGCAAGAATGTCTATTACACCGTGAATCATCTGTGCCACATGGTCCTGGCGCTGAAGCCCTTCGGCTGCATGCCCTCGACGCAATCAGATGGCGTTCAGTCCCGGGTCGTCAACAAGTTCAAAGACATGATCTTCCTACCCATTGAGACCTCGGGCGAAGGCGAAGTAAATGCGCACAGTCGAGTCCAGATGGCACTGGCAGAAGCAAAGGCCAAGGCGCGGGCCGAGTTTGAGGGGGTCTTGCAGGAGACCGGCAAATCCTTAGATGAGCTACGCGATTACGTCGAGCAGCACCCGAAGCTAAAACAAGGACTCTACCGGGTTCCACATCGGAAAGGTATCGCTGGGACCGCCGCGCAGTTTGCGTGGCACGTGAGCGATTTGATGGATAAAGATAGCGCCTATCGTCGCCGGAGTCGTGTTTCCACACGCGCGCATGCAGCGAGTTGCCTGATGGGCGTGTTGCCAGGGCTGCTCCTTTAGCCATTTAGGAGAAGGTAATGCATCAATTCTTTGTTGGCCTGGACGTAGGTTCCACCACTGTCAAAGCGATTGTGGTTGATGCTGCGACGGATAAGACTATCTGGCAGGACTACCAGCGTCATGAGACACGTCAGCCAGAAAAGGTCCTCGAGTTCTTGCGACGCATGGAAGCCGACACTGGAATCGCCCCGGGAAACACACGCATATTCGTCACGGGATCAGGTGGCGGAACCATCGCCGAGATGATCGGTGCGAAATTTGTTCAGGAGGTACACGCCGTCTCCCTTGCCGTCGAGAAGCTTCATCCCGAGGTGTACTCCGTCATCGAATTGGGCGGACAGGATGCGAAGATCATCGTCTTCAAAGATGACGAGGAGACGGGGCGCAAAAAGAAGATTCCCTCCATGAACGACAAGTGCGCCGGCGGCACCGGAGCTGTGATCGACAAGATCAATGCCAAGCTCAAGATCCCCGCGGCAGAGCTTGCAAATCAGGCATATCACGGTATCAAGCTGCACAAGGTCGCTGGTAAGTGTGGTGTCTTTGCCGAAACGGACATCAACGGTTTGCAGAAAACCGGTACGCCTTCGGATGAGTTGATGGCCTCGCTCTTCGAGGCGATCGTGTTGCAAAATCTCAGCGTGCTGACTCGCGGACATACACTGCGGCCGCACGTTCTTCTTCTGGGCGGACCAAATGGATTCATCCGCGGCATGCGGGAAGCATGGCAGGCCAACATCCCCCGCATGTGGAAAGAACGGAAGGTCGAGATTCCGGAGGGCACGACTCCGGAGGAGTTGATCAAAGTACCCGACAATGCGCAGTACTTTGCAGCGCTGGGGTCGGTCGAATTTGGAAAAGAGGAAGAGCCTGGGGTCGGCAGCTATCTCGGCACCGAAAAGCTTCTTTATTACATTGACTATGGTCGTGCCGAAGAGAAAGCAACCGCCGGGGGCAAAGGCCTGGTCGCGGAAGACGCTGAGCTTGTCGCGTTCAAGTCGGCGTATGCGAAGAAGAAGTTTACTCCTGCAGAGTTTTATCCTGGGCAGGTTGTCTCCGGTTTCATCGGAATCGATGCAGGATCGACGTCGACCAAAGCTGCTGTGCTCGACAAAGAAGGGACCATTCTTTGCAAGACCTACCAGCTTTCGAACGGTAATCCGATTCAGGACACGATCGAGGTGTTCGAGAAGCTTCGAGGGCAAATCGAAACGAAGGGTGCGTCGCTCGAGGTTCTGGGTGTTGGCACTACCGGTTACGCCAAAGACATTCTCAAGGATGTTTTGAACGCCGACGTCGCTCTGGTCGAGACGGTCGCACATACGGAGTCAGCGCTGAAGTTCTACGATGACCCCCATGTCATTGTGGATGTGGGCGGACAGGACATCAAGCTCATCGTCTTGAAAGATGGCCGCGTAAAGGACTTCAAGCTGAACACACAGTGTTCCGCCGGAAATGGATACTTTCTGCAATCGACCGCGGAGGGCTTCGGCATGAAGGTGGAGGAGTTTGCGGATATCGCCTTCGCGGCCAAATCCATGCCGTCCTTTGGCTACGGATGCGCCGTCTTCATGCAGTCCGACATCGTCAACTTCCAGCGTCAAGGTTGGCGGTCAGAAGAGATTCTCGCCGGTCTCGCAGATGTGCTTCCGAAAAACGTCTTCCTCTACGTTGCCAGTATCCCAAATCTGGCTGCCCTCGGTACGCGCTTCGTCCTACAGGGCGGAACCCAGAATAACCTTGCGGTGGTCAAGGCAGAGGTGGATTTCATCAAATCCAGCTTCCGTGCGAACGGAAGGGAGCCGGAGATTATCGTTCACGAACACTGCGGGGAGTCCGGAGCAATCGGCGCCGCACAGGAGGCGCTCCGTCTTTGGCGCAATGGGCGGCAGACCACGTTTATTGGGCTTGAAGCTGTTGCGAACATTCGTTATCGCACGACGCGAAATGAAGACACACGCTGCTATTTCTGCAAGAACAACTGCCTTCGTACCTTCATCGATGTCGATGTAACTGGAGAGCAAAGCCCTGAGCACAATCACACGCTTGCCGCAGACCATGTAGCTACAGAGAAGGAGATAGCCGAGGTCGTATCCAATCTTCCTTCTCTTGAACAGATTCAGGCGAATCTTCCTCCTGTCGAATCGCATGGTTCCTGCAGCACAAGTGGAGGAAACAGTTCCCCCTCTGTATTCAAAGCGAAAATAGAGCCGCTAGTTCAGATTCAATTGGCCCCTGGATCGAACAAAGTCGTCGAATTGCCGAAACCTACGGAATTTCAGCCGCGCAAGACCAAGGTCCCACTGCGAATGGGCGAACAACGGCTCATCATCGCCACCTGCGAGAAGGGCGCCGTGGAAGATCTCGATGAGATGAAGGACATCAAAGCCGATATCGAGAAAGTCAAAGCCGCCAATCCCAACTACGTTGATATTGCCGCACGCGATGTCTTCCGTCACCGTGACGTCGGGGTCGTCTCCGACGCCATTCCAGCTACGCGTGGCTTATTCATTTCAAAGGCAACCAAAGAACGCGCTTCACAGATGGAGGGGCGTAAGGATTTCCGAGTAGGGATTCCGCGTCTCTTGAATACGTACACCTATGCGCCGTTCTTCAATGGGTACTTCGCCAGCCTTGGGCTAAAGTCCGAAAATATTGTCTATTCCGATTACACAACCCCGGAACTTTACCGTGCGGGCGCGAGTCGTGGCGCCATCGACCCATGCTATCCCTCAAAGATCGGCATTGCGCACGTCTACAATCTGCTCGCGACGAAACACGCAAAGAAGCCGCTTCACGCGATCTGGTTTCCGATGTATGACGTTCTGCATTCGCATCTCGTGAACCTCACGGGATCGAACGCATGCCCAACCGTAACGGCAACACCGGAGACAGTCAAAGCCGCCTTCACCAAGGAGAGCGATATCTTCTCGGAAAACAACGTTCTCTACATGGATCCGATCTTAAATCTCCAGGACGAAAGGATCTGTGCCGACCAGATGTTCAAAGCGTGGGGGCCCGTACTCGGCGTTACCCGTGAAGAGAATGAGCGCGCCATTGCGGTTGGTTTCAAGTCGCTGCACGAGTGTGAAGCCGAGATTCGCCGGCAGGCGCGAGAGACGCTCGATCAACTCGAACGGGAAGACCGCATCGGCATTGTGATGCTGGGCCGCGTCTATCATCACGACCCCGGCCTCAACCACGAGATCATGGAGGAGTTTCAGAAGTTGGGATACCCGGTGTTTTCGCAAAGCACCTTGCCGCTGGACGAAGACTTGCTCGACCGCCTCTTCGGAGAGGAGGTTCGCGCCGGGTTGATCACCCATCCGCTCGACATCAGTGACGTCTGGAAAAATCGTTACTCCACCAGCACCAATCACAAAGTCTGGGCCGCAAAGTTTACGGCACGTCACCCCAACCTGGTAGCGCTCGAAGTCTCCAGCTTCAAGTGCGGCCACGATGCTCCCATCTACGGGGTCATCGAAGGCATCATCGAGCGATCGGGTACACCCTACTTCTCATTCAAGGACCTCGACGAAAACAAGCCCACCGGCTCTATCCGCATTCGTGTCGAGACAATCGACTACTTCCTGCGGCGCTATCGTGAAGACATCATCAAACGCCGCCGCATCGAAAGCGATATCGAATCGCAATTGGCCGTGCTCGAAACCTCGCTTCGCAGCCAACCACGAGAGCGATTCGAGATGGCAGTGGCAGGGGATTGAGGACCTGATTCTCCGGGCGGAGCCCTCCCCTATAAATCATGCAAAGTATTCAAACTATTGCGTTTAGGTTTGGACTATGTCCGATCGTGATAGGCAAAGTTATGACTGCCAATAACTTACAGGCAAAGTATTCATTCCAGGTGGGATAGAAAATAGGGGGTCACTTTTTTTCGAGCCTTCCGACGGTGCTGCCCCACGCCGTTGGCGCGTCTTCGAAGAACGCGTGGCGGCCGTCACGGCTGCTTCTCCGGGATGCACACACTAATGTCAATCGGAGTCATCGCCGGATGCAGCCTCGGCGGCGACGTGTCGTGCAAAATTTGGGTTGCTATTCATTCGAAATAGTCCGCAAAGCCTTCGGCGCCAGGACAAGGATGCCAAGTGCGCACGTATCCTAAGGTGCATCGCAAACCTATCTAATTTCAGGGTTTCGTTTTATCGTTCCTGAAACGCCAGATGATCCAAATGAAGAGGCATCGCCGCTTGAAGTTTTCGCTTATACGCTCATTTTGTCTTGTACTTTTGCTGACCCAATATGCGGTCGCTGTCACGGTTCGCGCGCAAGAGAATGGCACGGTTCCTGATGGCCAACTTTCAGAGGCATGGGGGCAGAAGTTTTGGTCGAGTGAGAATGGCCTTCCTCAGAATAGTGTTCACCAGATTCTCCAAACTCGTGATGGATACCTTTGGATCGCTACCGAAGGAGGCGTCGCCCGGTTCGACGGTATCCAATTCACTGTCTTTAACCAGGAGAATACCGCGGAGTTTACCAGCAACGATACCTGCTGCCTTGCTGAGGATGGGAGAGGCGGTCTTTGGATTGGAACGTCCGACGGTCTTTTGCGGTATGCGGGTGGCGCGTTTCGTCGCTATACGACGGCCGACGGACTGCCGTCCGCTGTCGTCGAATCGCTCGCTCTGGCTGATGACGGCTTTCCACTCATACTCACCGCTGGTGGCCTTGCAAAATATGACGGAGAGAAGTTCACTCCACTAGCGCTTTCGGCATCTGCGCTCGGCACTGGTTTTGGTAATACCGTTTGGCTTGCGATGGTGAACGGGATTTTCGCCTACAGCCATGAACATCTGCGCGCGGCACCTGTGCCCGGCCTGCCGACAGAGCCGATCGAAGGTCTGGGTTCACTAAGAGATGGCTCTCAGTGGGCGCGAACTCGCACTGCCTTTCTGCTGTGGAGCCAGGGCCGGCTTCAAACCTGGCGTGCCGGTCGCGAGTTGCCCGGGACGCGCGTGCAGTCGTTCCTCGAAGATTCGCATGGAAGTCTCTGGGTCGGTACAGATCAGGGCCTTGTTGCGTTGCCGTCAGCGCATACAGCTGACAAGGTACGCCTTGAGAGCTTGCCTCTCCTGGGTGCCAATTCCATCCTCACAATGTTTGAGGACCGGGAACATAATCTCTGGGTTGGTACTGATACCACTGGTCTGCATGTCCTTCAACAGCAGAAATTCCGAACCTTGCCCTCGCTTGCCGGTGTTCCCATCAGCGCGGTCACGCAGACCATGGATGGGACCGTCTGGTTGGGCAGCAAGGACGAGGGTCTCTTTCGCTATAAAGGCGGCGAGACCCGCCACCTCTCGACGAAAGATGGCTTAATCAGCGACGTCATCCTTGCTTTGGCCGGAGATCGAGATGGCTCTCTCTGGATCGGTACACCGGATGGACTCAATCATCTGAGCGGGCAGAAGATCGAGTCCTACACCTCTGCCGACGGACTGCCGGACGACCTGGTCCGCTCCCTTTTCGCCGACGACGATGGAACTCTCTGGGTTGGTACACGCCGTGGCCTTGCTCATCGCGAACACGGGCAATTTACCATCTTTTCCCTGGCGAACGGCTTTAAGAGTGATCTGATCGGAGCCATGCTGCGGTCGCACTCCAACGATCTCTGGGTTGGTACGTTGGATGGCCTCGTCCGCATCAGCGATGGGAAGCTGACTGTATTTACCAAAGCGCAGGGACTCTCAGACGACGTCATCACAGCTCTGTTCGAAGACACGAATCATACCCTCTGGGTAGGCACGAAGGATGGCGGCCTTAATCGCTCATCGCCGAACGGTTTCACCGCAGTCAATGCACACGATCTTCCGCGTGAGATCGATGCCATTGTTGAGGACGCTCGTGGTTATCTATGGCTGACTTCAAACCGTGGAATCGTACGGATACTGGCATCTGAACTCAGGGCCTGTGGAGAAGGAACGAGGTGTAGTCCACACATTGCCACTTATGGCTCTTCCGACGGGATGCCGACGGAAGAAACGTCGTCCACAGGGCATCCCGGCGCCTGGAGGACAACGGATGGGCATCTCTGGTTTGCGACTCGCAAGGGCGTCGCTATCGTTAGTCCGAACGATCTGCGGGAAGATTCTGCTCCGCCACCCGTTGTCGTTGAACGCTTCACTGTCGATGACATGGAATTGAGAGGGCTTGGGACAGAGATAACGATCCCGCCAGGCCACGTACGTTATGGCTTCGAATATGCAGGTCTCAGTTACGCCTCGCCGTCCAAAGTGCGATATCGCTACATCCTCGAGGGATTCGATAAGGAGTGGACGCAGGCTGGTTCGCGCCGCAATGCCTACTACACCAATCTTCCGCCGCGACGCTATCGCTTCCGAGTTCAGGCCGCGAATGAGGATGGCATTTGGAACGAAGCAGGCGCAGAAGTGGCGTTTGTCATCAGTCCGCCGTTCTATCGCAAGCCCTGGTTTCTGGGGTTGGCGACAATTCTCCTCGCCGGTGTAAGTTTCGCGATCTATAAGATACGGGTTCGCGCGATTCGCTCCCAATTCGACGCGATACTCGCGGAACGCACCCGCATCGCGCGCGAGATTCATGACACTCTGGCACAGGACTTCGTTGGCGTCTCAACGCAGCTTGAGCTCACTGCCCATCTGCTGGCGCAGTCTCAAGTTCTTGAAGCAAGACAACAAGTCGATCGGACGCGGCACCTGGTTCGCGAAGGGCTCGCCGATGCCCGTCGCAGCATATGGGACCTGCGGGCAGCCAGTACGGAGGGGACGCTGCCGATGCGGCTCACGCACCTGGCGGAACAAAGCTCGACCGATCACCTGAAAACCGACATCAACATCGGAGGCACTTACCGGACCCTCGCTCCTTCTCTCGAGAACGAGGTGTTTCGGATTGCGCAGGAGGCGTTTGCCAATGTGGTCCGTCACGCTAAAGCGGCCCATGCAATGATTAATCTGCGCTATCATCCAAACGAACTTACATTGACGATCGCTGACAATGGCATCGGATTTGACGCAACAGACACAACCTTAGCCGCGAAGGGCCACTTTGGACTTCAAGGAATGCGGGAACGTGCCAAACAGATTGGTGGGGAACTGAGCATGAAGAGTTCTCCGGAAAGTGGCACGACGGTTACGCTGACAGTGCCGCTACACTGAGTGGAAGGGAATGAAGGCATGGCAGATCGAATAAGGACGATGGTGGTAGAGGACCACCATGTGGTGCGGCAGGGGCTCGTCGCTCTGCTCCAGGTTATGCCCGAGATTGAGGTCGTTGCCGAAGCGAGTGACGGCCTTCAGGCGGTCGAACTGCATCGTCATTTGCAGCCGGACATTACGTTGATGGACCTGCAACTTCCCAACCTGGGAGGTGTTGCGGCGATAACCCGCATCCGCGCAGAGACACCGTCTGCACGATTTATCGTTTTGACAACCTACGATGGTGACGAGGATATCTACCGCTCGTTACAGGCCGGGGCAAAGGCTTATCTGCTAAAGGGAATGACAATCGACGATTTGCTCAACACCATACGACTGGTCCACGCCGGCAAGAGCAGCATCTCACCGGTAATAGCGGAAAAGCTCGCCGAGCGCATGGCCTCGCAAGACCTTACCGCCCGGGAACTCCGCGTGCTGGAGCGCATCGTTGCTGGTCGCGCGAACAAGGAGATCGCGGCCGATCTTGCGATCTCGGAGGCGACGGTCAAGACACACGTCAATAATTTGCTAAGCAAGTTAGGCGTCAGTGACCGCACAAATGCAGCTACGGTCGCTATTCAACGCGGCCTCGTCCATCTCAAATGAAAGCTATCCCGATGAAGTCGTCCTTTGTTCTTCTTCTTTCGATACTCCTCGCTCCTTCGCTTGGAGCCCAGGCTAAACCTGCCTGGCGTTCTGCCACTCCGGAGGAACTTAAAGCTGTGCTGCCCTTGCGTGCCCCCGTGGAGAAAGAACGCATCGAGACCGAGATGCGTACCGCCTCCGGCATCATCAATTCGCATGGGAAGGTCATTGCGGGAGTGGTTCTTATTACTGCGGGGTATTCGGCAGACGGAAAATACTCTCACTACCTCGTCGTACAGACGCCGATCACAATCGCCGACATCGCTTTGTCTCCCGGCTCTTATGTCTTCGGCTGGCAACGAACGGAAGAGAGTCTCGTCGTCAAGTTTTACGACGCGACTACTGGAATAGAACGCGGTACAGCCACTGCGCATCGGATGCAGCAGGGAAGCCGCGTAGAGTCTTTTCGCGTCTGGCCCCCGCAGGATGAATCCATCCTGCAGATCGGGCGATTTAGTATTCCGTATCGAGTGGTGGACTAAACCTTTTGATTGATACCGTGACGATACTTGCTTGGTATAAAACTGTTGAACTATCGAACGTCGCTAAGGACCAACTTGTGAATATTCGTCGCGTTACCCCCCGCGGTTTCTTCCCGCGATATTGCTGTGCATCCATTTTTCTCTGTGCGGTGTTCTGCGTGGGGTCAGGTGAGCTGATCGCTCAAGCCACCCCATCCACTTCGCAGGATTCGAAGCAGACAGCATCTCCAGAGAAGGGCCAACCCCAGATGGGGGGAGTTAACACGGGCGGAGCTCACGCAGCAGTGTTGGACAGCGAACACAGGCCGATCACCGCTGGCGGCTTCGTCAAAAGCGGCCCCATTATCTTTCAGGACATCTCCCAGAAGGCAGGTTTGACCGCCTGGAAGCACACCATGGGCACGCCTGATAAGCACTACATCATTGAGACAAACGGCTCCGGCGTCGGCTTGATCGACTACGACAACGATGGTTGGCTCGATATCTATTTCGTCAATGGTTCCACCGCCGACGCTCTAAGTGGAAAGACAGCTGCGCCCAAGGCTGCGCTCTTTCATAACAATCACGACGGCACATTCACCGACGTTGCCGCAAAAGCCGGCGTTACCAATGACCGGTGGGGCGTTGGCGTTGCCATAGCCGATTACGACAACGACGGTTGGCCGGATATCTATGTCAGCAACTTCGGCAAGAACCGTCTCTATCACAACAATCACGATGGCACCTTCACGGATGTTGCCGAGAAAGCGGGCGTGACGCTGGGCAACTGGTCGACAGGCGCTTCCTGGGGAGATTACGATGGCGATGGCCGCCTCGATCTCTTTGTGCCCGGCTACATTCACTACGACATGGCCAACCAACCGGCGTCCGGCAATCAAGGCGCGACGTTTTGCCAGTTCCGTGGCCAGGAGGTGATGTGCGGTCCGCGCGGTTTGAAGGGCGAACCGGATCACTTATTTCACAACAACGGGGATGGAACTTTTACCGATGTAAGCGAAAAGGCCGGCGTCAGTGACAAAAATGGTTACTACGGTCTGTCTTCTTTATTCATTGATGTCAACGACGATGGCAAGACGGATCTTCTGGTTGCGGATGATTCGACGCCAAACTACCTCTATCTCAACAAAGGCGACGGCACCTTTGAGGATGTAAGCTACTCCTCCGGCTATGCGCTCAATGAAATGGGTCGAGAGACAGCGTCCATGGGCATTGCGTACGGAGACTATCGGAACAATGGTCTCGTTGATTTCTATAACAGCACCTTTTCGGACGACTACAATCCTCTCTACCGAAACGATGACAATGCAAACTTTACCGACGTCAGCTATCCGATGGGAATTGCGGAGCCCACCATCCCTTTTCTGGGCTGGGGCGACGCGTTCCTCGATTTCGATAACGACGGCTGGAAGGATCTTATCGTTGCGAACGGCCACGTTTACCCGTCGGTTGATCACACCAACTGGGGAACCACATGGGCACAGCGCCCGCTTCTCTTCCGCAATATCGAGGGAAAAAAATTTGATCTGATGCCGGCCGTGGAAGGCACCGCGCTCGCGAACCGCTACGTTGGAAGGGGTCTGGCAGTTGGAGATCTATTCAATGACGGCAAACTCGACGTCGCCATCAATGTGCTGGACGGTCACCCTGCGCTATTGCGCAATGTATCTGGAGATACTCATCATTGGATCGAGCTGAAGCTCATCGGCGGCCCAAACAGCCCGCGGGATGCAATCGGAGCTACTGTTTTTCTCACTGCAGGCGGGCAGCGCCAACGCGGTGACGTTGTCTCAGGTGGAAGCTACGCGTCCACTAACGATCCACGTCTCCACTTCGGACTTGGCGATGCCAGCACCGTTGATACGGTCGAGGTGCATTGGCCAAGCGGTACAAAAGAGAAATTTACGATTGCCAAAGTTGACCAGATCGTAGCGATCGTCGAAGGTAAAGGCGCAAAGCTATAGCACGCTCATTGTTTCGTGGTTGGCGATGACGCCGGTGTTACAGGAGCTATCGTCTGCTTCGGAGCTTTCCGCTTCGCATGGAGAAAGTCCACTAGATCTTTGATTTCGTCCGGCTGAAGAACATCTCCGAACGCAGGCATCGCAGCGCCGCCATCTTGGATTTGGTGCTCGATTTTTTGCTTGCTAAGGCGTTTACCCACGGTGCTCAGGTTTGGTCCAAGTTCGCCGCCGCGTCCATCTACCCCGTGGCAATGCTCACAACCTTTCTCGTGAAAGAGCGTGGCTCCAGACTTTTTGCTTTCGCTCGTGTAGGCATAAACTTTCGGAGCAGGCGGTTGCGCGGCGCTATCAGTAAGAGTTGCTGCAAGAGCCACGAACGAGACTCCAGTAATGATGCGAGCGGCTATCTCAGAATATCTCGGCAGGGAATTAGGTGCCTTTCCGTGGTGATTGATCGAGGGTATCAGGATTGTATTTGAGTAAGACTCGATCGCGAGGTATTGATTGAACTAGAACACATCGCCGCTCATTGAAGAAGAAGCGGGAGCGATGATCTGGGGTGAGCGCTTTCCGGGTCTTGGTGGCATGTCGAGTTCATGCGTATGCCAGACGATACTTTCGTTGGAAATCTCTGTATGTTTCTGAAGAAATTCATAAGCATAAGTGGTTGCGGTGGGATCGTCTTTCTGATCGGCAAAGATAGCCGCCTGACGGGCTGAAAGATCCATCAGGCCTAGTCTGCGGTAGACGATTGAAAGGATATAGTGCGCGGACAAATCATCCGGGTCAATCGACTGAACCTTCTCGTATTCCACTCGGGCCAAATCGTATTTGTGGAGTTGGTAGTAGGAGAATCCCAGTTCGCGATGGGCATCTCGGGAGCGCGGAAAACTTAGAATGACCTTCTGCAAATCGGCGATTACCGTATCCATGTCGCCCAGATTGCGCTCGACAAGGGCGCGGTAGTAGAGAGCGCGTGAGTTTCCCGGCTCCAGGGTCAGGGCCTTCTCCAGGCTCGAACGAGCGTCGTCATATCTCTGCCACTGGATCTGCGCGATTGCAACATTCGTGTAGGCATCTGCATAATCCGGACGAAGTTTAGCTACGCGCTCAAAAGCATGGGCCGATGCCGCATATTGCTGAGCATCCAGTAACGCGATCCCAAAGTTGTTCCACCGCATCCACTCTTTGTTTTCTGCCGGATCAGGAGCTACGGGTTTGTTGTCGCCTGTTTGGAGCGTGCGAGTCTGCGAGACCATCTCAACGATTGGCTGCTCGTAATGTTTCCCCATACCGAAGTCCATAAAATGCTGATCGAACCGGCGATATTTCACCGCCGCTGTAATTGTGATTGGTCCCACGGCGGCGGGCGGCATGATGAAGGAGTAACGCACCAGCTGTGAACGGCCTGACTGGATGGTGTTGTTATAGGCAACGACACGGTTCGTCCATACCTGATGCAAATCGTTGAGGCCGCCGTTAATATTCACAAGACGGTTGGTAAAGCTATGTGCGCGTTCGTCAAGATCATCGTTCGATTTGATGAACCCACTTTGGTGGAGAATCTTTCCGCTCTGGTCTTTGACAGTAAACTCTACCCACGATTCGTACATATCGCGTTGTTCGGGGACGTGGCTGTGTGCAATGCCTTTGTTCTGAATCACAACATCTGCGGTAATCGTCTCGCCCGGAGCAAGAGAAAACCGCGTCAGCCCCAACGGGGCGACGAAGCCCTTCGACGGGGCGTTATCGGCCATTTCACCATGCTCAATCGCGAAGATATCGACATTGAAGACGTTGTTCTGAAGGAACTTCACAATACGTGCAGCCTGCTCGTCGAAGCCGTAGATCTTCGGAATGACCGTGTTCGCTCCGAGCCATCGATGCGAAGCAAGCTGGCCTTTTTTCGCACCGGAGTCGGTTAGTTTCAGGTCCTCACGCTGCATATGGCAGGTCTGGCAGGTGGAAACTGAGTCCTTCACATAGAACGGCAGAGGCGATTCCTTAGCAAACGAGGAGTTCTGCCACTCGTCGTACAGAAAAATCGCACGCTGCCATTTGTAGTCATTGAGAGTACGAGGCAAAGCAGCCTTATGGCACGATGAGCAAAACTCTGATGTGCGGTAGAAGTCCTTCATCACCGCTTTGCTATGGCGGTCGAGATGAGCAAGAATCTCGCCGTCGGAGACCTTACGGGTGATCGGCTTGCCGTCCTCATCGACGAGAACCGCGGGCACACCCATAACGTAACTGCCAGTCCCGCGCGTGTCCACTTTCTGGATCGAGTGGCAGACCATGCAGGTCACACCGTCCTGGTCGTACGGACGTTTCTTTGGTCCGGCCTGAGTGAGAGCTCCAGAGACTAACGCTATTGGATCGTGGCAACCTTCACAGTGGCGGGAATATTCAATCCCCTTGGTGTCATTGAGCAACGCCACATTTGTTAAGTAATAAGGAACGCGGTTGGCATTGGAGTGAGCAGACTCCCGCCATTGCTTATGGCTCTCCTGATGGCAGTGACCGCAATACTCTGCGGTGGGAAACACCCTGGGGTCGAGAAATTCGCCGGTATCGGTCGTCGCATTCGAGGGTACAAAGGGGAGGGCTTTACCAAAGCGATAGTTGTATTTGACCGCGACCTTTTCTGTATATTCGTGGCGGGCTGTCGCGGCTTCATCCGCCTGGCTGCCGGCCTTCACCGATCTCGGCCCGAAGACGATCAGACTTGCCACGCCGAACCCAAGAATCAGAGCACCTGTGGCGACGCGCCTACGATCTCCGACCGCCATTTTCATTGGTACAGTTACCTCAAATCCTGCTGCGCGCTTTCAATCGTGAGCCACACCATTGGAACATGCCAAATACTAAAGACGAAGTGGGAGACCTGTCCTCAACCTAAAGGTTGATTTCTTGTTCGACCGAAGAGGAAGATGAGTCGAAAAGGCAATTATGATGTTTCTGTCAGATTGGAGTATCGATGAGAACTCGTCTATTGATTGCAGCCTTGCTTGTAACCGGTTTGTTTGCGGGAACTGTCGAAGGACAGTCGAAACCGTCACAGACGGAAGCGACGGCATCCACCGCAACCATATTAAATGCTGTCGACGCGCAGAAGATCTTTCCCGCGTCAGTGTTCTTCAAAGGCCAGACGGCGCCAACTCAAGCCAGGAATTCTGGCGGCCTGCGCCTGGCCGATCAGAAATTGGTGCTCGTCGCGTTGGTTGATAATTCGGGGTATTCGAGTCAGGATCAGGGGCGGTACCAGGCTTATCTAATCACCGAAGTATCTCTTGATATCGACGGACACAGATTGGCGCCCGGAGCCTACGGTTGCGGATTTACGAACGACGATATCTTTCCGGTAATGGACGTGGGCGGCCACGAACTGTTCCTCGCGCACTCGAAGCGCGACGCCGAAATACGGCGGCCAATGCCCCTGCAGATTCTGGCATCAGGCGAATCGGGACTCTACCGGCTGTACTCGGGACGCAACTTTGTCACGTTTCGAGTCGCCGCAACAAACTAGTATCAAGCGGTTAAAGTTGCGCCTGCAGTCGCTGGGGACGATGTTGTGCGATGTGCTCCGCGCTGAAAGACGAGCGCGGCAGCACCGCGGAGTCGAGCGATTTCGCCTTCATGGCTCGGCCTGATCAGAGGCGAGCTACCGGCGAGCGTGAGGTCAGTTGCCTCTTTCTCGATTACCGGTCCAAAACGATGCCACGCTGCGGTGAGATCTCCTGCGATCAGAATCGTACTGGGAGAAACGCTGGCAATGATCATCCGCAGTCCTCGACCAATCCACATAGCCTGCATGGTGAGGGCCTGTGCGGCAGCTGAATCGCCCTCGTCGGCCAGATTGAGCAGCTCTGGAAAGGAGACGACAGGGCCCTTTGGCTTCAACTCCCTGTAGTAACGCAGTGCGGCCCCGCATGAACTGAAAACCTCCCAGCACCCGTTCTTCCCGCATCCGCAACGCGGGCCATTGGGATCGACGAGTATATGGCCAAACTCGCCTGCCATTCCGTTGTACCCGGTGAGGAACTGCCCATTTGCAAGAACGCAGGTTCCTACACCTTCCGCGACTGCAACCAGCACGGCATCCCGAACTCCGTCCATGCGCGCGAAGGTCAGTTCCGCCATGAGACACGCCGTGGCATCGTTTTCCACCATTACAGGCAGACCCATTGTGGTCTGGACCATCTTCTTAATATCGAACTCGGGCCATTTCAGGTTGGGCGCAA
The DNA here is from genome assembly GCA_963746625.1 of uncultured Acidobacteriaceae bacterium. GTDB lineage: Bacteria > Acidobacteriota > Terriglobia > Terriglobales > Acidobacteriaceae > Edaphobacter. The sequence continues at coordinate 366,126 of CAVVBT010000003.1, read as the reverse complement.
AGATCAGCTGCTGCGTTGCGGGGTTCACTCTTCCCGGCAGACTGATGCCGATGCCCTCGATCGATTTGCGCGGAGCGGTTCGGTGTATCCGGTGCATGCAGTCGATGATTAGCCGCATGGAATCTGCGGGATCGGAGGTTAGTGGCGCAAGCGAACGCGAGAGCAGCCGCCCATTCAGGTCTACCAAAGCGACGCTGGCCTGTTTGGGATGAATGTCGACCGCGATCGCCACCAAATCTTCGTTTAATCCCACCATGGTTGGCCTGCGTCCTCGAGGGAGCGAACCCATGGCGCCTTCCCGCACCCAATTCTCACCTATAAGTTGTTCCACGATCTGCGAGATGGTGCTTCTTCCAAGGCCGGAGCTCCGCGCCAGGTCGGCGCGCGAAATGGGCTGGCTCGCCCGGATCAACTCGAGGACGATATCCCGGTTGATGACCCGCGCTGTCTCGCTCGAGGCGAGTTGCATTTCAGCCAGATCGATGCGCTTTACACCATGCCTATCGTGCCGCAATGTATTGAAACCTCTGCTATTAAGAATGTGATCAACCCCTCCGAGCAGTGATAACGACCTAGGTACCTGCCGGAAATAACGAAGCATACCATCGGAGGCGGATTTTCATGAAATGGAAGAAGGTCGGACCTTATTATTTTGTTGTTATGGAAAATGAAATCGCATTGCATTAATTCTCTTAGGTGAGGATACGGGGGGCTTTGGAGGTTGGAACAGACTCAGGACAATCCCTGAAGGCTGGCGGGGGCAGATGTCAGCTTCAGCCCAACCTTGGCCGGCCAGCGACGGTGGCCCCCTCGACTTTGAGGCGATTATCTCGGAAAGCCTTTATTTTTTTGTACGGGGCAAATTTTTCTCCTTGACAGGCCTAAAAACGTTCTCCTATAGTTTCGGTCGCTAACAAAATATTGAACCGTGTATTAGGCAAAGAGCATATTGGGTTTCCTCACGGCGACTTTTGTCAGCGGAAATTTTCGGGAGGCGAAAAATGATTAGCTCATATGGCGTTCTTACCAGGCGAGGGCAAAAGCGAGACCTGCGACGACTCTGTGGAAGAGGCTGGTGGATTCTTCCTCTCATAGCCGTCGCGATCTTGCTTCTGGCCGTACCCCCAACCCACGCACAAACTACGGCTCAGTTGACGGGAACCGTACAGGATGCCTCTGGAGCTGTAATTCCCGGGGCGACGGTAACGCTGACCGATCAATCGACCGGTATCGCGCGCGTCGTCCAAACGAATGGCCGGGGATTGTATGCCTTTCCCTCGCTGGTACCGGGCACCTACTCTGTCAAGGTCGCCGCGAAAAGTTTCCAGCCCAGGGAAACCACCGGAATCATACTGCACGCCGGAGATACGCTCGCTGTTCCAGCGACTACGCTGACCGTGGGCGCAGCTGATGCCACAGTCACGGTCGAAGCATCCAGCGAAATGATCCCGACGGAAGACGGAGCGCGCCTCAATGTCCTGTCCTCCAAAGACATCGAAAATCTTGCTCTCGTGGGCCGCGACACGACAGAACTTTTGAAAGTGTTGCCTGGCGCGACGACGGTCTCTTCGGGCCTCACCAATAATTCTCCGATGTACAGCGATCTCAACACGGGTGTACAGCAGAGTGCGGTCGGCAATGGCATCAACATTAATGGCGCAGTCAATCGCGGCGGCACAGCGTTGCTCTCCGACGGAGCCAACGTCATCGACCCGGGCAACATGGCGTCCTCGGTCTCGGTCATCAACCCCGAGATGACCGCGGAGGTCAGTGTGCAGGCGTCGAACTTCGGTGCGGACACGCCGTTTGGCCCGGTCGTTGTGAGCACCATCAGTAAATCGGGCGGTAATCAGTATCACGGCGAAGCCTACTTCATCGCCCGCAACAGCGTCCTGAACTCAAACGACTGGCAGCACAACCATGCGGGAGTCCCCCAGGGGCCCCAGTCCTATTACTATCCTGGAGGTAACTTCGGCGGTCCGGTCCCGGGCACACACAAGAATCTCTTCTTCTGGGGCGGCTACGAACGGTGGCTGCAGAACCAGGGCAATGCCAATGTGCTCTCGGCCTATATTCCCTCGCCGGAGATGATGGCCGGTAACTTCACCACTGATAACGCAGATAACCGTGCCCTTTGTCCCAATGGCTTTTATGGGGCTCCAACCAGCACCTATCCGCAGGGCACATGGTGCAACGATCTTTCCGGCACGAACTTCCCGGACGGCACCGGCTTTCCTAACGAAACCACCGCACAGTCCACCATCCCGAACAGCGGCAACAGGATTCCTTCGCAATTTATCGATCCGGGCGCAGCGGCACTCGCCAAGATCTGGCCCGTGGCCAACGCGAACCCCGCAACCTCAATCGGTCACGTCAACTACTATCAGCCCATCCCGAACATCAATAACGGTTGGATCTATCGCTTCCGGATTGACTATCAATTAGGACCCAATACAAAGATCTACGGGTCCTACCAGCAGGCATGGGACGCCCAGCTCGCTCAGGGCAATGGCGCTCACCTCTACTGGACGCCGGGCAACGCCATCCCCTACCCGGGCGGCGGCGAGTCCGAAGCGTTCCGGGGCAAAGCGCTGGCAGGGCACTTCGTCCATAACTTCAGCGCGTCAATGACCAACGACCTCATGGCAGCATGGACCTTCGGCGACTTCCCCTTTGTCCAACCGAACCCTTCGGCAGCCTACCGGACCACGCTGGGCTACACCTACGGCAAGGTCTTTCAGACAGGCTCGCTCAATATCCCTGCCTACGGCGGCGCGAACTATGCGTTCCCGGATTTCTCACAGGCTTCTATCTTTGACAACCCTCCGGGCAAGTATGCAGTCCGTAAGGAAGCTCCGCAGTTCAGTGACACGCTGACCAAGGTCTGGGGTGCTCACACGGTGAAGATGGGCGCATACACGCAGAACACCGATAACTACCAGAGCACCTTCAGCACGTACCAGGATGGCAACCTTACAATTGCCTCTGGTTCGGGTCCGAATCTCTTTACCGGCAACCAGCTTGGCTCGGGTAATCGCGTCGCCAACTTTACGATGGGCATACTATCGGGCTACAGCGAAAACAACTCGTCGCCTATTGCCGATACTGCTTACCAGGCAACCGCGTTTTTTGTATCCGATACACTGGAGAGCGACCAGACGCCTGACCCTGTCGCTTGGCGCTCGCGTGGAGCACGTCGGTCACTGGTATGACCGTCAACACATCGGTATGGCAGTCTTCTATCCTGGTCGCGTATTGTCCGACTTCAACAGCGGCAAGTACGCCCCGGGATATTACTGGCATGCCATCGATGCGGGCGTTCCTCTTAGCGGTCAGCCGAACCGTTTTGCCTACTTCGATCCGCGGCTAGGCCTTTCCTACGATCTATTTGGGACCGGCAACACTATGCTTCGCGGCGGATGGGGCGCCTACCGCTTCGTCACCCAGGTAAACGACGTCTCCCCACCGCTAGTAACCGCGCAGGACGTTCTGGGTTACAACTCGCCGGGCGGGAAGACAATAATGCTTTCGCAACTTGGCAACCTGGCTTACGTCCCCTGCTTATCGAAGTGCGTGAACGGAGGGCAGGCGGGCTTCGATCCAGGCGACTACGGTCAGCCGCTCACCTACGCCTATAACTTTACGATCGACCAGAGGATAAAGTGGAATACGGTACTCGATATCGCCTACGTCGGGAGCCAGACCAGCCAGCTCTCTGATGATAGCGAAGGCATTGAAGGCAGCAACTTTGCCGCACTTGCCGATCAGAATAAAACCCCGGTCGGGTCCTTCTTCAAACCCGACCCGGTCACCGGGGTGCTCTCCACTAACCCGGAAAACCTGGGACAAAATCCCAACGGAACGGGGTCCACTGCAACCGGAAACGTAGCGGCAGACTATCACCCCTACGGCTACGCATACGGCACCGCCGCAGCCGCTATGATTCAAAGCTCCGCTTACAGCAACTACAACGCGCTGCAGGTTGCCTGGATCAAGACCACTGGCAAACTCGGCTTCAACCTGAACGCTACCTGGTCGAAGACACTGGGAACTGCCCTTGCAGACGAATCCGTTCAATGTCAACCTGAACTATGGCCCGACCTCGACGGACAGGCCATTCGTCTTCAACGCCAGCTACTACTACAACACCGGGAAACTCGGTACCTCACAGGAGTTTGTCAACCAGCTGCTGGGAGGATGGACAATCTCGGGAATCTCAACATGGCAGTCTGGCGGATACATTCCCGCTGCGCTGGGGAACGGCGTGCCAAACTTCAGTCTTGGCCTGGCGTATACCGGTCTGCCGGCAAATGCGAAGGCCAGGGCATCGGCAGCGGTATCGGTAGTGCTACTTACTTTGGCACCGATGCTGCCCTCCCGATTCTCCCTGTGCTGACTTGCAACCCAACCTCCAATCTCGGCCACTACCAGCGCCTCAATGGGAAGTGCTTCAACGCGCCTGCAGTTGGGACGCAGGGCGGTCAAAACTATCCCTATATGAGCGCCGGGGCCTACTTCGATAACGACCTGGCGATCTATCGGGCCTTCCGTATCCATGAGAGCCAGCAAGTCCAGTTCCGGGCCAGCGCCTTCAACTGGCTGAATCACCCGATACCGGGTTTCAGCGGATCGGGAGGTGGCAGCCCGCTTGGGATTGCTTACAACGTGGACTACGCCTCGAAAGCCATCACGAATAACTTCAACACTGCTACCTTCGGCGTTCAGGACAGCAAGACTGGCGCTCCCTTCCAACGCATTATTACGCTCAGTGTGAAGTATTTCTTCTAGCACTCCTCCATGTGAAACGGAAGGTGGACAAGTCGTTCACCTTCCGTTTCTTTTTTCTGAAAACCTATAAAAAACCAAGCCGCGGCCGATATTCGGGGATGCTTCTTAGCTTGACAAAGCTCTCTCATGGAAGCGGATTTCTTTTTGGATCTGTGTCACCCTCCGAATCGCAAGTCCGAACCTAAAGTATCTACTTCGAATACTTTGCACGATTTTGACGGGGGTGGGGCATACCTCACATCAGTCCGGCATATCTGCTGAGGCCTGCCGTGCCTGGCGCGGTGGTACGATTTGAAATCGACATTGGATATTCCCTTGATGTCTCGTTTCCTCATGATTGTCCGGTCTGGCCTGCGTGGCGCCTTCCTTCTTCTCATTTTGAATTGCGCCGTGGTTCTTCCCGCGCAGACCGGGACCAAGGGAGCCGTCAGCGAACAGCCGCTGCAGCGACACTACAACGATGCCCAGGAGTTGCAACGGACGGGCAGGCTCAACGAGGCGGCGGAACAATACCGGGCGTTTCTAGCAGATGCTCTTGGCGAACTAGCGATGGGATACGGCCTGGCGCGTGACTACGCGCAGGCGGCTCCGTTATTCGATGAAGCTCTCACTCTGAAACCCGATTCCCCGTCCCTGCTTCTTAACTACGCGCGAACGGCGTTGACGCTGGGTGATCTTGATCATGCCAAGACGCTGGCGACCGAGTTCATACGGAAATACCCGGGAAATCGTGAGCAACTCGCCCAGGCCCATCAGGTGCTTGGACGAGCACTTCTGAAACTGAATCGGAATCAGGAGGCAAGAAAAGAGTTGGAGGCAGCGGTGGCGTTGGATCCGACCTTCCCCAACGGCTACGACCTTGCCGTGGCCTGTCTCGACCTCGACGATGAAAAGTGCGCGGTGCAGATCTTCAGCGAGATGGAGAAGTCATTTGGAGACACTGCGGAGATGCATATGGCATTCGGTCGCGCTTACGGCGATTCGGATTTCCAGCCCCGGGCGGTAACGGAATTCAGGCGCGCCATCGAAGAAAACCCGCGATTGCCGGGCGCGCACTATCTGCTTGCCTCGGTCTTGCTGGCGACGGGCGATGACGAAAGCCATGTGCAGGGCGCGGAAGCGGAGTTGAAGAAGGAACTGGTTATCTCACCGAATGATTCCATGACGTATGCGGCGCTCGGCAAGATTGCGGCCACTCATAATAACTACCCTGAGGCAGAAACATATCTGAAGAAGGCGATCCTGCTCGGACCGCAAAATCCCGACCCCTATCTGTATCTGGGGCAGATATATTTCGCGACGAACCGATCCGCCGAGGCGGAAACCGCTCTTCGTGAATGTATTCGTCTCACAACGGATGTTTCGCGGAATCGATATCAGGTCCAGAAGGCGCACTTTCTTCTGGGAAGAATTCTGATGCAAAAAGGTCAGCAGGATGCGGCGCACGCAGAGATGGACATCACGCGCGAGCTGGCAAACAAAACACTCTCGCAGGATAAGAGCAAGCTGGCAGGACTGCTGGATTCATCAGGAGCCCCGGATGGTCAAGCGCATGCGGAACAAGCATCGGCGGAGACTCGCCAAGGCATCCCAGCCACAGATCCCTCGGCGCTCCACAAGGTCGAAGTAGTGCGAGAGCAGATCAAACTCCCCGTGGGCGACAGCTATAACAATCTGGGTGCCATCGCGGCAACCAACGACGACTATTCGGACGCGGTCAAGTACTTCGAGCGTGCTGCCGTTTGGAATCCCTCGCTCGAAGGGCTGGATTATAACTGGGGGCGGGCGGCGTTCGCTGGGTCACAATTTGCGGATGCAATTATGCCGCTGTCGCGCTATGTGAAGGCGCATCCAGACGATGCCGGCGCACGAAGTGTTTTGGCCATCAGCCAATTCATGACCGGCAACTATCCAGGTTGCGTTGAGGCGCTGGAACCCGTGATCGGAAAAACCGATCTTGCTCCCCAGGCAGAATACGTCTATGCAGAGTCGATGATCAGGACCGGACGAATCGCCGCTGGTGCGGAGCGGCTAGTGGCGCTCGAGAAGGCGCATCCGGAGATTCCCGATGTTCACCGCGCTCTCGGTGAAGCATTGAGTCAGCAGGGGGAGAAGGAACGGGCGCTTGGGGAGCTCCGCGCCGCCCTACAACTCAATTCCCGTGACCCTGACTCGCACTACGATCTCGGCAAGTGCGAACTCGAAGGCAACGATGTGGCGACGGCAATTCCAGAACTTGAGACGGCGGTGCGTCTATCGCCGAACAACGAAAAATTTCATCACGAACTGGCTGACGCATACACTGCGGCACATCGGCCCGCGGATGCTCAGAGGGAGATGGAAGTCTACAATTCTCTCCGGGCTCAAGCACAAAGTAGCACCCCGGTCCCCGGGGCCGTTGCTCCCAAACAATAAAAGCAAGCATCAGCACGCACAAAACCCGCGACCACATCGTCTATTTCTGCGCTGATGTGGCCACCCTCCCGGGCAGGATGCGTTCCCGCGGCACAACTCCCTTGCCCTCGAGGATCGAATAAAAACGATCCGCTTCGAGGCTGCCGATCTTGTCGACTACACCTGACGGCCAGCGGACTTCGATGCTGTCGATCTTTGTCGCCGCACCGAGACCGAAGTGGAGCCGAAGGTCGTTCTGGGACAGATAACTGCCACCGCTGTGAACCTCGTCCGTCTGAGTCATTCCTCCGGAGGTCACCTTGACGCTGGCATTCAATGCGAGCCGATTGCTCTTGGTCCCTGCCAGTTCGAGACTGATCCAGTGGCGGCCCGGTATCCCGTGGTTCCGCAGAACCATCGGGGGCCCGTCCAGATCATTGATCACGACGTCGATATTGCCATCATTGAAGAGATCCGCTACGGCGAGCCCGCGCGAGACGCGTTTCTCCTGAAGGGCCGGGCCTGCCTCCTCGCTCGCGTTGCAGAACGTCCCATCCTTCTGGTTAAGGTTCAACAGCTTAGGCTGCCGGTAGCCCGAATCTCCAGGTATCTGATCAACTTGTGGATAGACATGACCACTCGCAGTGATCAGATCAAGCCATCCGTCATTGTCCAGATCGACGAATGCCGTTCCCCACTTTACCCAGGATAATGACGAGAACCCAACTCCTGATGAGTACGACACTTCGTTGAAGTTATAGCCGCCATCGTTACGATAGAGATCGTCGTTTTCATTCTCGAAATTAGTAATGTACAGCGACGGTCGCCTTGTGTGGTTGTAGTCTCCCACAGCGATCCCCATTGAGGCCTGCTCAGCGCCGTCCGCGCTAAGCGCTGTTCCGGATTCAAATCCGATCTCCTTGAACTTGCCACCACCCATGTTCCGGTAGAGATACTTCGGCGTCGAATCGTTGGTCATATATATATCCGGCCGGCCGGTTCCATTGAAATCCGCCCAGATTACGCCGAGGCCGTAATAGCCCTGGGGATCGTTCACGCCGGAAGTCTTCGAGACATCGGTGAAGGTCCCATCGCCATTGTTATGAAAGAGCGAATCGCCCGCACCCTTTAATCCTCGCGGACCGCACTGCACATCGACTCCGCGATACTTGCAGTACGGAGCACTCCCGAATTGCGGTAGATCGTCAAGACGAAAATCGACGTAGTTGGCCACCACCAGATCGACAAACCCATCGCCATCGTAGTCGCCGAACGACGCTCCGGCAGACCAACGGCCGTCGGCGACGCCGGCTTTGGCAGTCACGTCAGTGAATGTGCCGTTGCCATTGTTGTGATAGAGGACGTTGCCCCCGAGACAAGTGATATATAGGTCGGGCCAGCCATCGTTGTCGTAATCTCCAACCGCTCCGCCCATGGCCAGGCAAGGCGTTGTTATTCCAGCCTTCTGCGTAACATCTGTAAAGGTTCCGTCGTGATTATTGTGATAAAGCGCGCCCAAGATTTTCTGACCAGAAACCGCCATCTTAATCGTCGGTGCGTTGGTGAAATATAAGTCCGGCCATCCATCGCGATCATAGTCGATTACGACCACGCCGCCGCTCATCGACTCAAAGATGTATTTCTTTTCCGGAGAAGATGTATGCGAAAAAGTTATATTCGCCTTTGCGGTCACGTTCTCCAATTGGGGAACCGGACGATCTTTGCATTTGGGCGAGCGTGCTCCGTTGGGCGGCGGTGGTGGTGTGGGATGACCCATGCCCTGGCCACGAATTTGGCAGATCACCAGGAACGGAACCAACAGCAGTTTGCCCCAGTACCTCCGCGGATATGACATCGTGAGCAACATTTTATGGCAGCGCGAAGGGCACCTATCGAAAGCTTTTGTCGCCTTTATCCGAATAATATAGTATTGGTGCCGAACTAAATCGATTAACTCCGAGGTAGGGATGCCGATTTCGAACCGTTTGACAGCTGCACTGACGTTGCTTCCGATGATCGCAAACCTTTCCTCGCATAGAACGTCGGCGTGGGCGCAAAGTTCCTCTGCCGCCGGTGCTCCTCCGCCCGTCGCGTTTACTGCCGATCAGGATCATCAGAACATGATGGACCAGCTTGGAATCAGGGCCTTGCGGCCCGGCCCCAGCGGCGACGAGAAATTACCGAACCATGCGAATTATGACGAGTCGAAGGCCAATCCCTATCCGAACCTGCCGGATGCTCTAACGCTGAATAATGGGCAGGTAGTTACCACTGCGGAGATGTGGTGGAAGCAAAGGCGGCCGGAGATTGTGAGCGGTCTCGAAGAGTTCGTTTACGGTCGGGTTCCGAAAAGTCTGCCGAAAGTGACGTGGTCGGTGGTGGCCAGCGAGAAGGAGTCGCTGGGATTCCATCCCGTTATCGCGAAACAACTTGTCGGTCATGTGGACAATTCATCCTATCCACAGATCACCGTAAACCTCCGTATGACACTGGTGACACCGGCCGATGCCAAGGGCCCGGTTCCGGTTCTAATCATGTTCGGTCCCAGCAGGTTTCCTGCTCCCGTGCAGCCTTCGCCCGCGGAACTGACCCGTCTCAATGCGGCGATGAAAGCGCAACTCGTGCAGCAGGATCCTTCTTTGAAGGATGTGATCGCTCAGCATCCCGGTTGGGATCCGATTCGCCCGGTGCCGTTTGAGGCACCGCAGATGAATGCCGATGGTGACCCGCCTAGTCAATGGGAGTTGATTGCGGCCGGTTGGGGCTTTGCCACGCTGGATCCGCAGAGCGCGCAGGCTGATGACGGCGCTGGACTGACGCGAGGCATCATTGGCCTGGTGAACGAGGGTCAGCCTCGCAAGCCGGATGACTGGGGGGCGTTGCGGGCGTGGGGATGGGCTGCGGGGCAAGGGCTTGATTACCTTGAGAGTGATCCGAGCGTGGATGCAAAGCATGTCGGGATCGAGGGGGTTTCGCGTTATGGCAAGGCCGCTCTCGTGACGATGGCCTTTGACCAGCGTTTTGCCATGGTTCTCGTGGGCTCTTCGGGTAAGGGCGGCGCAACGCTGCTGCGCCGCAACTTCGGCGAGGCGGTCGAGAGTCTGACGGGCGGAGAATACTACTGGATGGCGGGCAACTTCGTGAAGTATGGGGCTTCCGATGCGAGCTTTGGGAGCAAGAATCCTGGGGACATTCCGGTTGACTCCAACGAACTGATCGCCTTGTGCGCGCCGCGACTTACGTTCATCAGCTACGGGATTCCGGAGAAAGGGGACGCTAAATGGCTCGATCATCGGGGAAGCTGGATGGCGACTGTTGCGGCGAGTCCGGTTTGGACGTTGCTTGGAGCGAAGGGACTTGGAGTCGACGAGGACTATCGTTCAGCCAAAATGCCTGCTGTGAATGAGGGGCTCTTGAGCGGAAAACTTGCCTGGCGTCAGGATGACGGAGGGCATACCGATGCGCCGAACATGAAATATTTCATTCAATGGGCAGATAAGTTCAACGGATATTCGAAATAGGATTCGGACTGCGCGACGCGTTTCTTATTTCAACGCGAGGTGGGCGGCGCGAACGTCGGTTGCAGTGAAGACCGAAAGGAAGGGGACGCCGGGGATGGTGGCCTCGATGGCTGCGCGACCGCCTTGTTCGCGGTCGACGAGGCAGAGAACTCCGGCGACCTTCATTCCGGCTTCGCGTGTGGCTTCGATGGCGGTGATGGTGGAGCCGCCAGTAGTGCATACGTCATCGACGACGACGACGTGAGCGCCGGGTTTTAGGAAGCCTTCGATTTTGCGGCCGGTGCCGTGAGTTTTTTCTGCTTTGCGGACGAGGAAGCCCTGGATGAGGGTGGGGGCGGTCTCGTCGGGTGAGGGGTCTTCGTCCAACTCGAGGACGCTGGAGAGCTCGAGGATCTCGTTGTGGTCGGCGAGAGCCCATGCGCTGGCACTGGCGGTGTTGGAGACGAGGGGGTCGGCTCCCATGGTGAGGCCGCCGACGGCTTCTGCATGGGGGATGTGCTGGCGAATGAGGTCGTAGAGGACTAGGCCGGCGAGGCGGCCGCCTTCGGCGTGGAGGGTGGTGATGCGACAGTCGATGTAGTAGTCGGACTTTTTGCCGCTGGCGAGGGTGAAGTCTCCGAGCTTGAAGGAGAGGGTGGCGATCAGGTTGAGGAGAGCGGTTTTTTTGTCAGTGTTCATGGAATTTTGTTCGATTACCGGTTCGTCGGGGTTGCCCCCCTCCTATTACCTTGGCGTAAATCCCTTAGAATCATCCATTTACTGAATGGTTGGGTCTGCAAAATCGTCCAAACAAAAGACTTACGGCCAAAAATGTGCAAACAAAGGACTTACTGGCAGCAAGAAATGCTCTTTCCGGTCTTGCTCTTATTTTTCTCCTATTTAACAGTATAGCTGTTTGGCGAGGGGAAAATGCCATTCGGAAGTCATTGATGGAGCATGGTTTAAGTGGTTTTGGGGCTTGACAAGCGATTTTGCTGGTGTTTTTTGGGGTGTTTTGGCGAAAAATTCAGAATTGGAGATCCAAGCTGGTCTCCCGATGCAAGTTCAGTGAATTTCATGGTTGTTCGAGGTGGTTAGTTTCCAAGTTTGTGGCGCTAGTCGGCGGAGTACGACAGATCAACAAAGCCGTTCTTGTAAGCGACGACGTTCTTCAGGTTCCACCGCTCCGCCGCCGGGGAATCCCCGAACAGTCGTAGGCCTTCACCCAGCAGGACAGGTGCGATCATTAACCTGATTTCGTCCACCAGGCCGAGTTCGAGAAAACGCTGGGACAACATGGCTCCGCCCACGAGCCAGATGTTTCGATATCGAGGCGCGAGTTGCAAGTTAACTAATGCCTTGAGATCGCCTGAATAAAACTCGACGCTCTTGCGTGGCGGCGGCAATTTTCTGCCGGTCACCACTACGGCCGGAGTATCGCCATATGGCCAGCCCAGTTCAAGCGCGTGTTCATAGGTGCGGGAACCGAGCACATAACAATCTATCGCTTTGACGAACGTCGCAGCTTCTTCCTCTGAGATGGAAACCCCGGCTTCGTAGATGCTTCCAGGGCTATCCATCCAAGAGACGGTGTTGTCCTTCTTCGCGATGAAACCATCCAGACTGGAGACCATGTGCAGGGTGACACATCGTCCGTTTGTATTTGTTTCGCGGCGTGACATATTCCTCCCTCGCTTCAGGCGATATGGCCGGAGCTCGCGATGAAGCTAGTCGGCCCGCTTGGTGCTCGTTGGCCGGGGCTTCGGCATGGGCGTCGGGTTGAGCGTCAACTTGCTCTTGGTTTTGCTCTTGGCCGCTTTGAGTTCGAGATTGAGCGTCACTGCAGCGCGGATGAGATCCTTCAGCGCTGCTTCGTTGATATTCTCGCCTTCGTGGATGTCGATGGCGCGGCGGACATTTCCGTCGAGGCTGGAGTTGAACAGACCGTAAGGGTCCTCCAACGAAGCTCCCTTGGCGAATGTCATCTTGACGACGTTCTTGTACGTCTCTCCCGTGCAGACGATGCCGTCGTGGGAGAAGACGGGAGTTCCCATCCACTTCCACTCTTCGACGATCTCAGGGTCTGCCTTGTGGATGATTGCGCGGACTTTCGCGAGCGTCTTTCCGCGCCAGTCCCCAAGTTCATTGATTTTTGCGTCGATGAATGCAGAGGCAGATTCCGCCGTGACGGTCCTTTTCATGTATCGCTCCAAGTCTCGCACTAATTCTGCCTATTACAAGTGCTAGTTCGCAAGCGATGCGAAATCTGATTGACTTGTGGACTGAAAGCTAAATGCCTATCCACGGCGCTAATAAATTCGCGACTCATATTCGTGCATAAGGAGAACGACATGAATTGGAAATCAGCTATTCGAAAACCGGCACTTGGGGCAATCGTGATTTCCAACTTGTTTTTTGCGCCACCGACTTTTGCTGCCGACATCCAGGGCCAGGTGCTAGGCGCAGGCGTGCCAATAACCCAATCGACTGTGACTCTATTGGCAGCGAGCTCAGGCCCGCCCAAACAGCTCGCACAGACCAAGACCGACAGCGACGGCAGGTTCGTGATCCATAGCACTGGCGCGCCTGACTCCAGCCTCTATCTCGTGGCTGCCGGTGGCGTATCTGCAGCCAATCAAGGAGCCGGCGATAATCCGGCGATTGCGCTGATTACGGTCCTGGGAAGCAATCCCCCAGACCGCGTCACCATCAACGAGTTCACTACCATTGCGTCGGTGGTGACACATGCGCAGTTCATCGACAACACCACCATCAAAGGCTCGCCGCTCCAGTTGCGGGTTGCCGCGGGCAACGTGCCCAACTTCGTCGATTTAGAAACAGGTAGTTGGGGGCCGACGATTCTCGACGCCCTCAACAGCGCGCAGACACCGACGATGGCCAACTTCGGCACACTCGCCGATGTGATGGCCGGTTGTATCACGCGGGTGAGGCCGGATGCGTGCAGCCAATTCTTCGCGGCGGCTACGCCTCCCAGCGGCGGCGCTCCGCCGGATACGCTTCTTGCGACGGAAGTGGTCGCATTCTTCCCCTGGCACAAGCCGGACAATATATTTGCGTTGCTCAACGAGTTCTATCCGCTGCCGAAGCCCGGCACTCCCGGCAAGCTCTTGCGAGACACGCCGTATCTGCCGTATCTCACGTTCGCTCCCAGCGCCTTCGTGTTCCCGCTTAAGTTCACAGGCGGCGGCGTCAGTGGGGGCGGCAAGCTCATGATCGACAGCGAAGGCAACGCCTGGGTTGCTGACAACTTCTCGGTCGGGGCGCAAAACCAGGACGCCTCGTGGACCGGCGGTCTCAGCAAGTTCGCTCCCAACGGCAAAGCACTCTCGCCCAGCCCGTTGGGCTTCAGAGGCGGAGGTATCGCAGGCCCCGGTTTCGGATTGGCGCTCGACGCTCAGGACAACGCATGGGTCACCAGCTTTACCGGCCAGAACGTCACGAAGTTTGATAACAGCGGCAAAGCGCTGTCGCCACCAGAAGGCTGGAACTTTAACCGCCAGATCAGCCAGATGCAGGGCATCATCGCCACGCCAAGTGGCGATATCTGGACGCTCGACCTGATCAAGGGCCAGGTTCTGAAGCTACCCCAGGGCGATCCGTCCAAGGTCCAGTTCTATTGCCAGAACAAGACAGGCGATCCGCTGAAAAACCCTTGCAAACTTGTCGGGCCCTTCGCTCTCGCGATTGATCAGCAGGACCGAATCTGGGTCACTAACGCCATCACGGACCGCGTAGTTCGTTTCCCAGCTTCCGATCCCACCAAAGTCGAAACGTTCAAAGTGGGATACTCTGCCAGCGGCCTCGCTATCGACAGCCAGGGCAACGTCTGGGTGACGAACAAACTGGGCAGCTCACCCAGGGGGGCCGCGAAATTCGGGGAAATGCTGGCGGCATTTAAATTCAACTTCGACCACGACCCCGACGCCGGACAACGAGCGACCAAAGTCCTGGTGCCTGCCATGGCCGAGCAGAAATCCGGCTACGAAGGCGGCAGCGTTACGGTGTTGCGTCCCGACGGCACCGAGGCGCCCTTCTCTCCGGTGTATGGCAAAGGTATAGTCGGGCCCTGGGCGGCTTCAGTCGACGGCAATGATAATGTCTGGATCTCGAACTTCAGCTCCGCGTCGGCCGGAATAGTAGAGTTGTGTGGCTTCCGCACCGAGCATTGCCCGCCGGGCGTAAAGACGGGTGACGCCATCTCGCCTCCAGGCGGTTACGTTGGTGGCGGATTGCAATTGCAGGTTGATGTTGGCATCGGTCCCGCCGGAGATGTCTGGGTCACCAACAACTGGCAGACCTACCAGGACGCCTTGGGCAAGGTCGATGAAGCATTACAAACCCAAGGCGCCGGTCAGGGCGTGGTGGTCTTCTACGGAATGGCAAAGCCGGTTAAGGTGCCGCTGGTTGGTCCGCCTCGCCAGCCTTAGAAAATTGATTTGCTTTTGGCGACGGCCGGACTGCTAAGTAAGTCGGTGCCAAGCTCGGATCCGATTCGACGGAGGGCAGATGATACGCTTTTTCGATCTTACGTTCGTGTGGTTCTTTGTGATTACCGGGATTGGAACTGCCGCCGCCGGTCTTTTTGCCTTTTGGCCCCGGTGGACAGTGAAAACGATTGGGAAGATCCCGTTCGTCCGTGAGTACACGATCATCACTCAGCACTGGGGCATCATGGTGGGCCTGATGGGCGTCTTCATGATTGCCGCCGCATTCAAGGTGGAATGGCGAACGCCAATTCTCCTCTACAGCTTATTGGAAAAAGCTTTCATGGTTTATCTGGCGCTGGCCAACGGAAGCCAGCCTTACTCACAAGGATTCAAGGCGGGTGCGGCGATGGATGCAACGGTCGTTCTGTACACGATTGTATATTTCGCGGTATTCGGATTTGCCCGATAGCCACCAGAAACCGAGCCACTAAGGGAGTGTAGAGAGGTATAGTATGGAGGCGTTTCGAGATCAAAGGAAATTCCAGGCCGAATAGCTTTCCTCTCCCTTATGTTTGGATTTCACCTTATGGTGGGAGGCCTCATGCCTTTACTTGTAAAACGCATTTGCCTGGCTGTTTTCGTTCTCCTGGTTTGTGGCGCTATGAGTGCAGCACAGACAACTCCCACACTGGAAGCCCGGCGCAAAGCCCTCAACGATCTTCTTGCCGAGCAGTGGGAATACAACCTCCGCACCAACCCGGTGTTTGCCTCTTCCCTCGGGGACAAGCGATGGAACGACAAGTTGGAGGACTTTTCGCAAGAGTTTATCGATAAGGATTTAGTTCAAACGCAGAAGTTTCTAATACGGTTTGAAGCCATCGACACGACAGGCTTTCCCAAACAGGAAATTTTGAACAAGCGCCTCATGGTTCGCGATCTTAAAGAGTCGCTGGAGGGAGCTCGTTTCAAGGGGTGGGAGATGCCCGTGACCCAGCAAAGCGGAGTGCATCTTTATCTACCCCAATTGGTCTTGATCCTCTCGTTTAAAACCGTCAAGGACTACGAGGACTACATCTCTCGCCTGAAGCTGATGCCTCGCTTGCTCGACCAGACGATGGTTCAGATGCAAAAGGGCGTGGCTGACAAATTAATGCCTCCCCGTTTTCTTCTCGAAAAAGTTGCCGATCAGGCCACTGCGATTGCCAGCCAGCCGCCCGGTGATTCTCCTTTTGCTAAACCCTTCAAGAACTTCCCCAAGACCATCTCCGAGAAAGATCAAGCTCGCCTCCGAGACCAGGGAATTGCCGCCATTCGAGATGGCGTCCTTCCCGCCTATGCGCACTTCGCAAAATTTGTGCGTGACGACTATGCACCGCATGGGCGAATGGAGGTCGGCGCCTGGTCGCTGCCCAACGGCAATGACTACTATGCGTTTCGAGTGAAGGAAAGTACTACGACGGATCTCAGCCCTGAACAGATCCACCAGCTAGGTCTCGCGCAGGTGAAGGAGATCGAAGCGCGTATGACGGAGGTCGCTGCTCAATTCGGATATAAAGACATGAAATCGTTCAATGCGGCCAACGCCGTGGATCCGAAACTCCACGCCCACTCGCGTCAGCAGATTCTGGATCTCTATACCAAATATATCGACCAGGTGAATCCGAAGCTGCCGGAACTGTTTGGCCGTCTTCCGAAAGCCAAGTTAGAGGTTTTGCCGGTGGAAGAGTTCCGGGAAAAGGAAGCCTCTGCTGCTTCGTATCAGGATCCTGCGATGGATGGCTCGCGCCCCGGCCACGTCATGGTCAATACCGGAGACTTTGAAAAGCGCTCACTGTTGGACGTCGAAACAACGGCCTATCACGAAGGTGTGCCCGGTCATCACATGCAAATTGCTATTGCGCAGGAGTTGCCGGAACTGCCTCCCTTCCGCCAGAATGAATACTATACGGCCTACACTGAAGGCTGGGCGCTCTATGCCGAGCGCCTCGGCAAAGAAGTGGGCTTTTTTCAGGATCCGTACAGTTACTATGGCCACCTTCAAGACGACATGCTGCGCGCCGTCCGCCTCGTAGTAGATACCGGCCTGCATTCCAAACATTGGACGCGTCAGCAGGTCGTCGACTACTTCCACGATCATTCGAACGAGGATGAAGTCAGCGTGCAATCGGAGACCGACCGTTACATCGCCTGGCCGGCGCAGGCCTTAGGCTATAAAATCGGCCAACTCGAGATACTCGAATTGCGGCAGTACGCCAAGGAGCAACTCGGCGACAAATTTGATATTCGTGCCTTCCATGATGAAATCTTAGGCGGGGGTGCCCTCCCAATGGACGTGCTCAAGGAGCGCATTCACGACTGGGTCGCACTCCAGAAAACACCCTCCACACCTCCCACACCCTCCACGGTTCACTGAGGGGCGACGCCAGCTACCTTGACGCGGAAATACTGCTCACGTGCTTATGCGGGCCTGACATTTTTATCTGGAAAGAGGATGCCGATGACACGGCCCTCCGGTCGCAGCGCCCACGATGCCACAGTAAAACCAGCAATGATGAGAGGGGCGATGATGTGAAAGGCGTAGGCCCCGTAACCGCCGACCGCGGCGCAGGATGCCGCCGCGCCTGTCAGGTCGAAGAAAATGCCTGCATATGCCCATTCCTTGAGCCGCGGATATCGCGGCACAAGTATGGCAATGGCTCCAAGGACCTTCCAGAATCCCAGGATGGCAAAGAAATACAGCGGATAGCCAAGGACGGGGACCGTGCCATGGGGGTTGGTCCGATATTGTATAAGCTGCCCCACACCGCCACTTCCGATAGGAAGCGCTACGAGAATAGTCGTTGTCCAATAAACAAGCGATTTTGCTTTTATGGTCATTCCATCTTCCCAAGCACACTCTCAAGGTTGCCGAAGAATTTCTGCCAGCCGTATTTTGCGCCCCCATAAGCTTGCTGCTGATCGGGACCGAAGCCGGACTGCTCCATGCGAAGGTGGGTGCCGCTCTCTGCTGGAGTTAATGTGAAGAGCACAACCCATTGAAGTCCACTTTCGCCTCCTCCAACACCCCAGTAATAGGACAGGCGTTGGAGTGGGTCGACGACCAGCACCTCGCAGTCGACAATGCCATTCCAGTTCGGCGCTGGGTCGGCCCGGAATTGAAACCTCCGCCCGATCACCGGTTCGAAGTCGTTGTTCATCATCCATTGCGCGAGGAGCGGGCTTTCGGTGAGTGCGCGCCACAACTTTTCTGGTGGGTGGGGGAATACGCGCTCGATTACAAGGGTGCGGGTACTCTCTGCTGGATTGGTCATTAGTCCACCCTTTCCGGAAGTGTCGCAAGACGGTCGAACCGGTCACGCCAGATCATTTCTCCACCCGCGTACCGTCGTAGATCCAATTTGTTTCCCACGTCTTTCCACCATCTACCGAGAATGCCTGTTCAAAGTGAGTGGTGTGCGGGCTTAGGTTTTGCCATACGTATCGAATGTAGGTTGCCCGACCCTGAAGCGTATCCTGAGCGTAAAATTCCCCGCGTTTGTTATCAAACTGTCCGACTTGGGGAGGATCGAAGATCCCGGTTTTTATGCTGGAGCCATAGATGCTCCATTGGTGCGAGGTGGGGTTGTAAAGCCGCACGGCAAGGATCTCGATATGCTGATGAGTGGTGGGACTGTCGACCCTCATCTCACTTTCATTCCACCCTTCTAGCATCGGCAGCGATCGCGTCACTACCGTACCATCGAGATCATCCCATTCGGTGGACCCCGTCGAGGGGATGAATAAGCTTCCTCACATGTGCCTTCCACGTACCGACCTCGAAGTCGAAATCATGCCGACCATCGTGAGGCATCGCGTTCTGGTCCCCTGGGCTTTTCGGGGTCGCCGTCTGGGAAAATAACGTTGCTGGAAGTGCAAACGATAGAAGTGCGGCGATCAAAGAGACGCGAACGGATCCGGGTTTGCTCATGACCAATCCTTTTGGTGATGCTCAATGAGACTAATCCATCTTTTCCAAAAGTGCTTCAAGCCGATCAAACCGGTCGCGCCAGAAGGCGCCGTAGAGATTGAGCCAGTCCACCATCGGCGCCAGCGCATTGGGTTGCGCGCGATAGTGAGTTTCGCGTCCCTCGCGGCGATGCTGGACCAGCTTTGCCCGCTTCAGCACCGTTAGGTGCTTGGAGACAGCGGGCTGGGAGACGCCCGCATAGCGAGTTAATGCGTGGACGGTCTGTTCGCCCTGCCGGGTCAACTGCTCGAAGATGGCTCTGCGCGTCGGGTCGGCAAGAGCGCGGAAGACGTGATTGGTATTGGCCGGCTTCACAGAGCCTCCCCTCAGTCATGTGGCGGGTTTACCAGTCCAGGTGGGTTATCTGGATGAGATTGCCGCAGGTATCGTCGAGCACCGCGATGGTCGATCCCGTAGTCTTGGTCGGCTCCTTGGTAAAGGTCACGCCGTGTTGCTTCAACCTGTCGTACTCCTTTTGAACGTCTGCCACGAAGAAATTAGCCGCGGGTATTCCTTGGCGAAAGATCTCCTGTTGATACGTCTTCGCGGCCGGATTGTTGTTGGGCTCCAGAACCAATTGCACGCCTTCTGGTTCTTCGGGCGAGACTACTGTGAGCCATTTGTATTTTCCGGCCGAGAATTCGTGTTTCTTTGCGAAACCCAGAACTTCGGTGTAGAACTTCAGCGCTTTTTCTTGATCGTCGACGAAGACGCTCGTTAATTTGATTTTCATGGTTGATCCTTTCTGGTCTGTGTTGGATCGGCAAGAGCTTAGAACGGGTGATTTGCTTCGCCGACTTCACCAAAACCATAACCATTTGGTTATGGTTTGTCAAGGGAGAGTATCTTGATCAGCCGAGGAAGTTCATTTTCGGTTATAGAATCATTTTTTCAAATGCACGGTGTTTTTGGAGGGCCTATGAGACTGATTGGAAGAACCGCCTCTGGTGTTGTGCCGATGCTGCTGCTGACGTTTTGGGTGAATGCAGCGGGGCAGACGGCGACGCCTGGGATACCGGCGCACAAGTCTGCGATTGTTTTGTTTGATGGGAAGGATCTGAGAACTTTCGATGTGTTTTTGAAGAGTACGGGGCTGAACTCGGACCCGGAGCATGTGTTTCAGGTGGAGAATGGCGTGATTCATGTCTCGGGTAAAGATATGGGTTACATCATTACGAAGAAGGAGTATGCGCGTTACTACCTGCGCGCGGAGTTTAAGTGGGGCGAGGGGACGTATGGAAGCCGCGAGGGGCAGGCTCGGGATAGCGGGATTCTTTATAACGTTCAGGGCGAGCAGAAGGTTTGGCCGCGGTCGATTGAATTTCAGATTCAGGAGGGCGGGACTGGCGATTTCTGGATGACGGATGGCGCGGCGTTGACGGGGAAGGATGGGACGAGGGTGACGGGTCCGGTGGGGAAGGCGATGAAGATCGACCGGTTTGGCAAAGGGCCTTCGGAGAATGTTGTTGGGTTTCGCGATCCGGTGGGCGAGGTGGAAAGGCCGCATGGAGAGTGGAATGTGGTCGAGCTGGTGAATGATGGGAAGGATGTGAAGCAGTTTGTGAATGGGAAGCTTGTGAATGAGGGGACGGACCCTTTTCCGGCTAGTGGCAAGATTTTGTTTCAGTCGGAGGGGGCTGAGATTTATTTTCGCGATATTAAGTTGTATCCACTGATGAGGGAAACCGGTTCCCGCTAATGGAGGCCCAGGTGTGCCTGCATACCTTCGAGGGTCTGGCCTTTGGTTTCGGGGTAGAAGAAGAGGACGGTGAAGAACTGGACGGCCATCATGGCGGCGAAGAAGGCAAAAGGGAGTGCCTTGGAGTAGACCGCTACCAGGGGGAAAGTGTTCGCGATGATTCCGTTGGCGATCCAGTGGGAGGAGGAGCCTAAACTCTGTCCTTTGGAACGGACGTTGGTGGGGAAGACTTCTGAGAGGTAGACCCAGATGACGGCTCCCTGGGAGATGGCGAAGGAGACGATGAAGGCTACGAGGAGTGCGAGCAGCATGTGGAGATGCTGGTTCGTGTGGAAGACCCAGGCGACTCCGGCGAGGGAGAGGAAACAGCCTACGGCTCCGATGAGAAGAAGGGGTTTGCGGCCGATCTTGTCGATGATGGAGATGCCAATGAGGGTGGTGACGAGGTTAGCGAGGCCGACGACGACGGCCTGCATGGCGCCGGAGACGGAGTTGAAGCCGGCGTAGGAGAAGATGTCGTTGAGGTAATACAGGATGGCGTTGATGCCGGAGAGCTGGTTGAAGAAGCCGATGGAGATGGCGAGGAAGATGAGCTTGCCGTACCGGCGCTGGAAGAGGGTGTGCTGGGTGAGGCCACCTTCTGCGCGAATGGATGCGGCTATGGCGTCGACTTCGGCCTGGGAGTCGGGTGATCCGAGTTCGGCGAGGATGCGGTAGGCCTCGTCGAGGCGGTTCTGAGTGACGAGCCAGCGGGAGGAGTGGGGGACGGTGAAGAGCAAGGCGAGGAAGAGGGTGGCTGGGAGGACTCCGACGCCTAGTTGGAGACGCCACTCAATGGCTCCGAGGTGGAAGATGGCGATGATGGCGTTGGAGAGATAGGCGAGGAGAATTCCGATGACGATGTTGATCTGGAAGAGGCCGACGAGGCGTCCGCGCCATTTAGCGGGGGAAAGCTCGGCGATGTAGACGGGGCCGAGGACGGAGGAGCCGCCGATGCCGAGGCCTCCGAGGAAACGGAAGAACAGGAACGACCACCAAGGTCCGGCGAGCGCACAGCCGAGTGCGGAGATGACGTAGAGGATGGCCATGATGCGAAGGGCGGCGCGGCTGCCGATGCGCTGGCCGAGTGGGCCGGAGAAGATAGCTCCAAGAACGGTGCCGTAGAGGGCGATGGCTACGGTGAAGCCTTTTTCGCCTTCGGTGAGGGCGTAGTGGAGCTGGAGGGAGTGCGTGACTCCGGCGATGACGGCTGTGTCGAAGCCGAAGAGTAGACCGCCGAGTGCTCCGGTGAGAGCGCTCTTGACGAGAAGGAGGATGGATCTACTTTTGGCGTCCATGCTGCACCTCGGTTCGCCGTTGCAGGCGCGCTACGAGAGTACTAGAGATGCAGAGCTTCTGTGCGCGGGATTGAAAAGGGTGCTGAAAAAGTCTGTTTTATGTTGGGGATTCCCTCGGTGGCTAAAAGCCACTTTGATTTTGCTCCACTTGCGGCGCGGCTAAAGCCGCGCCCTTTCAAAACAACGACTCTTTCAGCACTCTGTGAAGGCCAGGAGGGAATGTTGATGAGGCGGAAAACTGCTCCTTATTAGTGGGCTATTTTTTCGAGGTGGCGGTAGCCGTCGGTGGCAATAAAGGCGGTGAGGAAGATGGTGGAGTTGTAGCTGATGTGGATGAGGGTGGAGGCCATGACGGAGCGGAGGCGGAGGCGGACGTAGCTGAGGATGAGGGAGACGCAGAAGAGAAGAGCGAGCACGGGCCAGGTGAATGCGGTCTGATAGCCGTGGATGAGAGCGAAGAAGATGCTGGTGAGGACGGCGGAGAAGACGTAGGCGAGTTGCGGGTGAGTTTGTTGGTGGAGTGCCAGGCCTCGTGGGCGGCGGGGTTGCGGGGGAGCGAGAGCCAGTCGTAGGCGATGGCGAAGGCGGGGAGCAGGAAGCCGCGGAAGAGGACCTCTTCAAAGAATGGGGCGAGGAGGATTCCGAAGGCGGTGACGAGCCAGACGTCGGACCGGGTGCGGAAGAAGTCGTCCATGGGGATGGTTTTGGGCAGGGAGATGAGCGAGGAGACGGCCTGGACGGCGAAGGAGAGAGCGAGGCCGATGGGGATGAGGCGAAAGGCGTTGCGGCGAGCGGCGTCGGGGTTGAGTCTGGAGGCCTTCGGCGAAGGAGCGCTTCCAGAGGAGAGGGAAGACGAGCCACGCGGTGATGAGGGTCGCGATGTAGCTGAGGGCTTCGGAGCCGACGAGGAATTTGGCGGAGGTTGCGCCGGGTTTGCCGGGCGTGCCGCCGTGGCCGAGAGCAATGAAGACCAACTGGACGAGAAGGAGATAGACCGCGGTGATGCTGAGGAAGAGCAGCGCGTGGCCGAGGTGAGGGATGCGGGACGGCGGTTCGGCGGGGGGAGTGCCTTCCGTGTGCTGGTAGAAGATCGCGGTCTCTTGTTCGGCGCCGTTGGGCGGCCGGAAGACGCGGGACGGGGACGACGGGTTCCTCGGAGGAGAAGGGGCGGACTGCGGGGGACGAGTTCGGAGTCGAGGTCGCTCATACTTGATCGTGCTGGATGAGGTTACAGCTTTGCACCCTTCTTTGAAGTGGTTTTCTTGGTCGTCTTGCTTATTGTGGACCTGTTTGCGGTTTTTGGTTGTCGCCTCTTTCTGCAGGCTTTGCGGCGCCGGCTTTGGCGATGCCGGTCTTCTTTTCGGGAGCGACGAATTTGGTCTTTGGCTTCTTAGTTGCGTCTTGCGCGGCGGTGATGGTGGAGGGTTGGGGGCCGGCGTGGCTGCTGGCACCGTTGCGGCTGGCGAGGGCTTCGGGGTGCTGGGAGTAGTAGCGAGCGAGGAAGTTGCCGGTGTGGGAGTTGGCGACGGTGGCGATCTGCTCGGGTGTGCCGTGGGCGATGATGCGGCCGCCGCCTTCGCCGCCTTCGGGGCCCATGTCGAGGACGTAGTCGGCGTTGCGGATGATGTCGAGGTTGTGCTCGATGATGATGACGGTGTTGCCGAGGTCGGTGAGGCGGTGGAGGACTTCGAGGAGCTTGCGGACGTCGTCGAAGTGGAGGCCGGTGGTGGGCTCGTCGAGGAGATAGAGGGTGCGGCCGGTCTGGCGCTTGGAGAGCTCGCGGGCGAGCTTCATGCGCTGGGCTTCGCCGCCGGAGAGGGTGGTGGCGGATTGGCCGAGGTGGATGTAGCCGAGGCCTACGTCGACGAGGGTCTGGAGCTTGATGTTGACGGTGGGGATGTCTTTGAGGATGGGGACGGCGTCGGCGATGGGGAGGTCGAGGAGGTCGGCGATGGAGTAGCCGTTGAACTTGACGGAGAGGGTCTCCTGATTGTAACGGCGTCCGTTACATACTTCGCAGAGGACGTAGACGTCGGGGAGGAAGTTCATCTCGATGCGGCGCTGGCCTTCGCCCTGGCAGGCTTCGCAGCGTCCGCCCTGGACGTTGAAGGAGAAGCGGCCGGGTTTGTAGCCGCGCTCGCGGGATTCGGGGAGCATGGCGAAGAGGTCGCGGATGGCGGTGAAGACGCCGGTGTAGGTGGCGGGGTTGCTGCGTGGGGTGCGGCCGATGGGGGACTGGTCGATCTGGATGACCTTGTCGAGCTGGTCGATGCCGATGACGCGGCCGTGCTGGCCGGGCTCTTCGCGGGAGCCGTAGAGTTCTTTGGCGAGGGAGCGGTAGAGGATGTCGTTGACGAGGGTGGATTTTCCGCTGCCGCTGACGCCGGTGATGACGGTCATGACGCCGAGAGGGAAGTGGGCGGTGACGTTTTGGAGGTTGTGGGAGTGGGCGTCTTCGACGGTGATCCAGTTGCCGGTGAGGGCGCGGGGTTCGGTGCGGGCGAGGATTTCGATTTTGCCGGCGAGGTACTGGCCGGTGATGGAGGCGGGGTTGTCCATGACCTGCTTGCGGGGTGCCGTCGGCGATGAGGTGGCCGCCGTTTTTGCCGGCGCCGGGGCCGAGGTCGAGGACGTAGTCGGCTTTGCGGATGGTGTCTTCGTCGTGCTCGACGACGAGGACGGTGTTGCCGAGGTCGCGGAGGTTTTCGAGGGCGGTGATGAGGCGCTGGTTGTCGCGCTGGTGGAGGCCGATGGAGGGTTCGTCGAGGACGTAGAGGACGCCGCGGAGCTTGGAGCCGATTTGGGTGGCGAGGCGGATGCGCTGGCCTTCGCCGCCGGAGAGGGTGGCGGCGCTGCGGTCGAGGGCGAGGTAGCCGAGGCCTACGGCGTTGAGGAATTCGAGGCGCTCGATGATCTCGCGCTGGAGGCGGTCGGCGATGATGCGGTCGCGGCCGGTGAAGTTCATGTTGCGCGCGGCGGTGAGGGCGCGTTCGAGTGGGAGGGCGGTGAAGTCGGCGATGGAGAAGGCTTTGGGGGAGTTTGTGGGGATCGTGGTTGAAACGATTCGAGCGGTTTGAGTGAGATTCGAACCCTCGGGGTCCTTCGACTGCGCGCTTCGCGCTTCGCTCAGGATGACGGCTTTATCTGAACTGCGCGCTTTGCTCAGGATGACGGAGTTTTTGTTTGGGATGACGTTGGAGGGTTGGATGGGGATGGGGATGGTGACGGCGAGGGATTCGGGGCGGAGGCGGCGGCCGTGGCAGACGGGGCAGGTGGTCGCGGACATGTACTGCATCATGTACTCGCGGTAGCCCTCGGATTTGGTGTCTTCGAGGTTGGAGCGGAGGTAGTTGAAGATGCCGTGGAAGCCGGTGCGGCCGGCTTCGTTGCGCGGTGGGCCGTAGAGGAAGAGGTTCTGCTGCTCGGTGGTGAGGTCCTCGAAGGGACGCTTGATGTTGATCTTGTATTTTTCGGCGGCGAGCTTGATGAGGCGGAGGAGATAGGCGGAGCCGCTGCCGGGGCCCATGGCTCCGTCGAGGAGAGGCTTGGACCAGTCGGTGATGGTCTTGGCGGGGTCGAAGTCGTAGATGCTGCCGAGGCCGTGGCAGTTGGGGCAGGCGCCGTAGTTGGAGTTGAAGGAGAAGCTGCGGGGCTCGAGGCGGGGGACGTTGATGCCGCAGTCGGGGCAGGCCATGGAGGAGGAGTAGAGGGTCTCTTCCTGCTTGCGCGTGTCGGGGTTCTGGAGGCCGATGAGGACGAGGCCGTTGGCCATCTGGAGGGCTTTGAGGACGGAGGTTTCGAGGCGGCGGGTGTCGTATTTGGGTTGTTGGTTGTTCGTTGTTGGTTGTTGGTTGGCGGTCTGGGGGAACAGGTTTGAGGATGATGCGGTCGACTACGGCTTCGATGGTGTGGTTCTTGCGCTTTTCGAGGCGCATGCCCTCGGTGAGCTCGGTCATTTCGCCGTCGATGCGGGCGCGGAAGCCCTGCTGGTCGAGGGCTTCGAGCTCTTCGCGGAACTCGCCTTTGCGGCCGCGGACGATGGGGGCGTAGACGGTGATGCGCTCGCCGGGGGAGAGGGCGGCGATGCGTTCGACGATCTGCTCGGCGGACTGGCGGGTGATGGGGCGGCCGCAGTTGGGGCAGTGGGGCTGGCCTACGGAGGCGTAGAGGAGGCGAAGATAGTCGTAGATCTCGGTGATGGTGCCGACGGTGGAGCGGGGGCTGCGGGAGGTGGTTTTTTGCTCGATGGAGATGGCGGGGGAGAGGCCGTCGATGGCGTCGACGTCGGGGCGCTCCATCTGGTCGAGGAACTGGCGGGCGTAGGCGGAGAGGGTTTCGACGTAGCGGCGCTGGCCTTCGGCGTAGATGGTGTCGAAGGCGAGGGAGGACTTGCCGGAGCCGGAGAGGCCGGTGACGACGGTGAGGGTGTTGCGCGGGATGCTGACGTCGACGTTGCGGAGGTTGTGCTGGCGCGCGCCGCGGACGGTAATGTGTGTGATGCCCATGCTGGAGAATTGGCGATGTTCGGCCAAGTCTTCTAGGATACGGTATTTGGCGGGTGGGGAGAAAGCGCGTGGGCTGGGGCGAAAAGGGGGGAAATGTATCCGATGGAGCAACAGGGTACACGTTTGGGTCATTGTAAACGATGGTGGATTTGTAAGAATAACGACGGTTTCACTGTTCTCTTACTCAGGGATGCGTGGGGAAACGATTTTCAGGGATTTTGATGATTCAGGAGTAGTTGTGACTTCGATTATGTTGGTTTGTGCGGTGTTGGCTTCGTTGGCAGTCGGCGTGCTGCTGGCTTATGGGATTTGTATTGCGATGTTCAGGGTTTTCCGGATGCACGCGCAGCAGGTGGCGGCGGAACGCAGATCGCAGGGTGTGGTGGCTCCGGCGCAGGCGGCTAAGAGTTAGGTTTTTCGCGTGGTTTTTCGGGAGAGACCGATTCCTGGTCTCTCCTTTTTCTATTCAGGGCACATTATTGGGGCTGGGATTGCGGCTGTTGTTGGGGCTGCTGCTGTTGTTGGCGCATGCGTTGCAACTGCTCGTAGATCTGCTGCGGGGTTTTGACTCCGTTGGGAGATTCGGGTTGCGTGCCGCCGGCGGGAGTGGGTGTTGTGGTGGTGGCTGGGTTAGCTATTGAATTGTTCTGCATGGGTGGCGCGATATCAGAGGGTGGGTTCGGATGCGCGGAGAAATTTCGCTGAGGCTCGGGTCTGTCGTCGAAGGTGGCGGCGTGAGGATTGGGCGGAGTGGGGCCGCCATTACGCGGAGTGAGGATGAGTTCAGCGAGGGAGGCGTCGTCGCGCTGGACGAGGATCATGTTGGTGGCGGTGCCGTCGAGCAGGGATGTGAGGACCTGGGCGGGGTCGGCGGGACCGTAGTTGCCGAAGACTCGCTCGTCCGCTGACACCACCGGTTATCTTCATGCCGGTGTTGCTAGAGATCTGGCGGAGGATCTGGTTGAGGCTGGAGTTGTCGGCGGAGACAAAGAGCTCGCCGTTTGTGTAGGTAACCTGGGCTCGCGAGGGTGGGGTTTGCTGCGGCCTGAGAGGAACCTGAGGTGGTGGAGGAATTGTGGCGGGCGTTGCCGGGAGTGTGGATGCGGATGGGCTTGTTTGCGGGGTCGCGGGAGACTGCGCGGGCAGCGTTGCCGCGAGGGCAAAGGCTGCGATAGCTGCGAATTGGATTGGCGCGGAGATGCGCATACGAGTGAGACGTGTTAGGGCGAAGGAGGTCATGGCTTTTGAACGTAATGTTGTGTGACAAGCTTATCGCGGATCGTGTGATTGCGAAGATACGCGTTCAGGATATGCCTGTTTGGGTCACGGTGCGAGTTGCTTCTGATGAGAAATGAGATCGACGAGCCATTTCGAGGAGAATACTGCCGAGAGCGCGCCTTGTGTATGGATTGCCGGCGCTGGCTGTAAACTGTCAGTGCTTTTGGATTGCCATAGAAAGTGACTGAGCAACTCCAGCCGGGGATGAAGATGAGAATCAGGATCGGATTGCTGGTGGCGGGGATGGTGATGGCTGCAGTCGCCTCGGCTGAGACGTGCACGACGCAGTCGCAGATGACGGCAGCGGATCGGGACGCACTGGTGGCTGAGGCTCGTGGTTTGGCGGCGAAGGTTCAGGCAGGTGATGTGAGCGGGCTGCAGGCGGCGACGGCTCGCGAATATGCGAAGGACTTCAGCGGCATCGGGGCAGTGGTGAATGAGACGGCGGCGAAGGTGAAGGGTGGCACTCCGGTCGTCGAACAGGTCTATTTGCTGGACGCGACGCAGTTGAAGGCGGGAGCGGATGGTTCTTTTCCCGAGGCGCAGTTTTTTTGTTCGCTGAACAAGTCGGTGGCGGAGGCGGATTTTACGATCTCGGGGCTGGCTCCGGGACGCTATGGATTTGCGATTGTCGATGTGACGGATACGGGGACGCCGTGGCGGATGTCCTTCCTTTTGCGGCAGGACGGGGGGCAGTGGGCGATGGCCGGGTTTTACCCGAAGCCGCTGTCGGCGGCGGGTCATGATGGCCTGTGGTACTGGACACAGGCGCGGACGATGACTGCGCAGAAGGAGCGCTGGAATGCCTGGCTCTACTACCAGCAAGCGGAGAGCCTGTTGCGGCCGGTGAACTTCATTCAGAGCACACACCTGGAGAAACTGCAGACCGAGGCGAGTGCTGCGGCTCCGCCGGCTTTGTCGGAGGGCGTGAGCGCGGAGGCTCCGTTGGTGGTCAAAGGCCGGGACGGCGCGGAGTATCACTTTACTGCGCTGGGTGTGGATGATTCGCTGGCGAAGGACAAGATTGATATTGCGGCTCACCTGAAGGCGGATCAGATTGGCGATCCGGCGGCCGCGCGGAAACGTAACTCCGATGCGATGGCCGCGCTGCTGGCGGCGTATCCGGAGATGCGGAAGCCGTTTCATGGAGTGTGGATCATTACGGAGGTTCCGGGGCAGAATCCATTTGCGACGGAGCAGGCGATGAGCGAGATTCACTAGACCGGCGATGGTTTCTATGCGAGTGTTTGAGGAGGTAGTGGTATCTTGAAGGTCGTTTTGGCTGGATGATAGTGGCTGAAGACACCGCATACCGGCTTCCGGGTTTGTACTGGCATCTTATTGGTAAGACAAGCAGAAAAGAGAACAATGGCAAAGATAAAGAAGACACTGATTGAGGCGATTGAGGAGCGGAGAGCGACCCCGAGCTTTGATGGGACGCCGATTCCTGCCGAAGATTTGAAGCAGATTTTGAATGCGGGCCTGCATGCTCCGAGTGGATACAACATGCAGCCGTGGCGGTTTGTGGTGGTGCAGTCTCCCGAGCAAAAGAAGCGGCTGCGGGCGGCGAGCTACAACCAGGGGAAGGTGGAAGAGGCCTCGGCGGTTATTGTTGCGTGCGGGGATATGGATGGGTGGCGCAAGGATCTGGACCTGATGCTTGAACATGGGCGAAAGGGCGGGATGCCCGAGAGCTATGCTGCGCAGGCGCGGACCTCGGTGCCGAATTATCTTTCGAGTTTCAATACGGCGCAGATGCAGGGTTGGCTGAACAAGATGGTGATGCTGGCGTTTACGCACATGTTGCTGATGGCCGAAGTGATGGGCTATGACACGGCTCCGATGGAAGGGTTTGAGCAGGACAAGGTGCATGAGGTGTTGCGGCTTCCGCTGAGCTACTGGGTGGTTGCTCTGTTGGCAATCGGACACGTAAAAGGACCGGACAAGTTTTATGGAGGACGGTTCGAGATGTCGCATACCGTTTTTAGCGAAGAGTTTGGCAAGCCACTGAAGTGACGGGAACGGAGACGAGTGGGCTATGAAGGTTGCACTGCGCGTTTTGGCTGTTCTGGTTCTGGTGGCGGTTGCGGCTGGGGCGACTTTTTATTGGAATCCGATTTGGGTCGGAGACCAGAAGCTGCGATTTCATCTCTGGCGCGATGGGGTGAAGAGCGAGTACGTCGAAGCGGGTGGGTATCGGCTGCATTACTTTGAGGCTGGGCCGGCGGATGGGACGCCGCTGGTGCTGGTGCACGGGCTTGGAGACAGGGGTGAGGCCTGGGCGGCGATGATACCGCGGCTGGCGGCCAAGGGGTTCCACGTGTGGGTGCCGGATTTGCTGGGATATGGGCGGTCGCCGCGGCCGAATGTGGATTACTCGATTTCGCTGGAGGAGAAGACGGTCGTTGATTTCATGCGGGCGGTGCATGTTCCGCGGGCGGATGTTGGCGGGTGGTCGATGGGTGGATGGATTGTGATGAAGTTGGCGCTGGACCATCCGGAGACAGTGGATCGGCTGGTTGTGTATGACAGCGCGGGGGTGTATTTTCCGGCGACTTGGCAGGCGGATCTTTTTACTCCTAACGATGAGGCGGGGGCGAGGAAGCTGATTGCGATGCTGACTCCGGAGCCGCCAGTTGTGCCGGATTTTGCTGCTGCGGCGATGGTGCGGAAGCTGCAGGGAAATGCCTGGGTAGTGCAGCGGAGTTTGGCGTCGATGGTGAGTGGGCGTGATCTGCTGGATTTTCGGTTGCACAATATTTCGCAGCCGATGCTGATTGTATGGGGATCGAAGGATGTGCTGATTCCGCTGTCGGCGGGAGAGGCGATTCATGAGAAGGTGCCGCAATCGGTGCTGAATGTTGTAGAGGGATGCGGGCATATTGCTCCGTCGGAGTGTGCGGGGCCGGTGACGGAGAGTACGGTGGATTTTTTGCGGAGTGAGCCGGCGATGCGGGGCGGGGAGAAGACTTTTCCGGGGCGCTGAGAAAGGCCTTAACGCCGATTTACGATGACACCGATGACACGCGGATTTTCGAAGAATTGTCTAGTCGGGTTGCCACTGGTAAGCGTTGGGTTGGGGCAGGCCTATGTGGGCGAGGACTCGGTGGACGAAGTTGCGGGCCATGTCCTGGGCGGTTTGCGGTTGGTTGTAGAGGGTGGGGATGGCGGGGAAGATGGTGGCTCCGGCTTCGGAGGCTAGTTGCATGTTGCGGAGGTGGATGCGGTTGAAAGGGGTTTCTCTGACGCAGAGGATGAGAGGGCGGTTTTCTTTGAGGGTGACGTCGGCGGCGCGGTGGATGAGGTTTTCGGCGAGGCCGTTGGCGATGTGGGCGAGGGTGCCCATGGAGCAGGGGATGACGATCATGGCGGCGGTGGGGTAGCTGCCGCTGGCAATGTTGGCTCCGATGTCGGATTCGGTGTGGTGATGGAGCTTCGGGCAGGGGAAGCCAAGGAGTTTCTTGGGGAGGTCGTTGCGTCCGGAGAGTTTCAGTTCTTCGGCGAAGACGCGGAGGGAGTTTTCACTGACGATGAAGTTGATTTTTGCCACGCGCTCGTCGCCGGCGAGGGCTCGGAGCATCTCGGCAGCGTAGAGGGAGCCGCTTGCTCCGGTTACGGCTAGGGTGATGTTGCGAGGTTCTGGCACGATTCATTATCGCCGATGGACGATGGCAGGCGTAACAGTGATAAGAGTGATGAAAGGCTGATAACAGCAGATTGATTACGGGTGCTCGCGCAGAGCGTAGGCGATCAGGGTTTGGCCGTAGAGGTGGTGGGTGGCGTTGAAGGCGTCGTTGGAGGCGGCTTCCTGGGCGGGGATGGTGGGGTCGAGTTCGCAGGCGGCGATCTCTTCGGTGGTGGCGTGGGTGAAACAGAGTTCGCAGGTGGCTAGATTGTCTTCTGCTGTGCGCATGGGTGGGCCGAACGTTCGGCAGAGGATTGGGCGGGCTGCGTAGAGGTCGCAGGTGCCGGTCGCGGGGTCCAGGACTGGGCAGGGTTCTGTGTCGCCTATGCTGTCTCCGGATTCGGCTTGGATCTCGTCGGCGAACAGGGGGGAGTCTTCGTAGTCGGGGTTGAGGATGCCGGTTTGTGGGTCGCCGGGGAAGTGCGGGGTTAGGCGTGTGCGGGATTGGGCTGCGCGGGTTTGGATGCGGTGTGATTTTTCGGGGTCGGTTTGTTCGAGGGTGGTGAGGGCTTCGCGGAGGTGGAAGGCGTCTTGCTGGGAGATGGGGAAGATGCCGATGCAGCATTGGGAGCAGCCTGGATGGCAGGCGAGGTGGTGGCTTCCGCGTTGGTAGGCGAAGGCTACGGCGGCGTCTACGATTTGGATGAGGGTCTGCGGCAACTTGTTATGGGATGATACGTTCCTTGCGCAGGCGGGTGAAGAGGTCGAAGAAGCTGTCGTCAGTGGGCTGGTAGTCGAGGAAGCCTAGTTTGCGGCTCTTGCTCATGTCGGTGACGACTTCGATGGGGCGGCCGAGGTCGGCGTCGGTGTGCCAGGCTGAGATGAGGTGGTTGAGGTCGGGCTCAACGAGGTTGTGGGCGTGGGCGATTTTGCGCCATGTTGGAGCTGCGTCGGCGAGTTGTTGTTCGAGCGGCGTGCCGTGGCCGGGGAAGGGTGCGGGTTCGATGCCAAACCAAGCGGCCAGGCGAGACCACATCCAGTTCCAGCGGAAGACATCGCCGTTGACGACGTTGAAGGCCTGGTCGCGGGCGGCTGGGGTGGTTGCGGCCCACTCGAGATGACGGGCGAGAAGTCTGGCGTCGGTCATGTCGGTTAGGCTGTTCCATTGGGCGGAGGAGCCGGGGAAGAGGAATGGGCGGCCGGTTTCGCGGCAGATGGTGGCGTAGGCGGCGAGGGTGACTCCCATGTTCATGGCGTTACCGAGTGCGTAGCCGATGATGGTGTGGGGGCGGTGGACGCTCCAACCGAAGCTGTGGCGGTGGGCTGCGGCGAAGAGCTCGTCTTCCTGCGCGTAGTAGAAGTTGTCGATGTCGAGGCGCGGTTGCTCTTCGCGGAAGGGTGTTGCGGGGAGGGTGCCTTTGCCGTAGGACTCGAATGGGCCGAGGTAGTGCTTGAGGCCGGTGACGAGAGCGGCGTGCTTGAAGAGTACCGGCGGGAGCAGATGGCTTCGAAAAGGTTTCGCACCATGGCGCTGTTGATGCGGATGTTTTCTTTTTCGGTGGGCTGGCGGAGCCATGTCGTGATGAAAAGATGGGTGGGGTTGAGGTGGGCTACGGCGGTGCGGAGAGCGATGGGATCGAGGAGGTCGGCGGAGATGAAGTTTACGCGCTCCAGGCCGCGGATGGACGGCGGGCGAGGCCGTGGACTTGCCATCCGGTGGCGACGAGCTGATGTGCGAGGTTGTTGCCGACGATGCCGGTGACTCCGGCGATGAGTGCGGTGCGTGACATTTTTACTCCTCAAACGGGCCTGAGGATTGGATGAGTGGGAGGAGCTGCGGATTCGTCGTGCTTAGCTGCCGAATGACAAGGCAAAGAACAAGCAACCGCAAGGGCGCCTGCAACCGCAGAGTCCTCCGCTACGCTGCGGAACGACAACAAAACGGCAAAGGCGTAATGGTGGCAACTGCTCTTTACCAATCGCGGGCTAGATCCTGCCAGGTCGGGTTGGCTGCGTTGATGAGTGCCAGCTTCTTTTCTCGATTCCAGTCTTTCAGTTCTTTTTCGCGGGCGATTGCGTTCAGGACGTAGGCGAAATGTTCGTAATAGACGAGTCGATTGATCTTGTAGCGGGCGGTATAACTGCCGGGAGGGGCAATGCGGTGTTCGGCGACTCTGCGGAAGATGTTGTTGGTGAAGCCAATGTAGAGGTCGTGGGATCGGCTGGCCATGATGTAGACATAGAAATGGTATTCGCGCTGCGGCATCGTGAACGAGGATATCCGACTGGTTGGGAAATGCAACCGCAGATTCCTCCGCTTCGCTGCGGAATGACAAACAAGAGAGTAGCGATGGAGCTATCTGCCGAGGACGCGGGCGAAGATGGCGTCTACATTGGCTAGCTGACGGTTGTAGTCGAAGGCGCGGGCTAGTTTTTCGGGGGTTAGGCGGGCGGTGATTTCGGGGACTTTGGCTATTTCTTCGCGGAAGATGAGGTCGTTCTTCCATGAGTTCATGGCGTGGGATTGGACGAGGCGGTAGGCATCCTCGCGGGACATGCCGGATTCGGCGAGGTCGAGGAGGAGCTGGCCGGAGAAGATGAGGCCTCCGGTGGACTCGAGGTTTTTGAGCATGCGGGCGGGGTAGACCAGGAGTTTTTCGATGAGGTTCGTCGTCTTGGCGAGGAGGTAGTCAGCGAGGATGGTGGAGTCGGGCAAGATGACGCGCTCGGCGGAGGAGTGGGAGATGTCGCGCTCGTGCCAGAGGGCTACGTTTTCGAGGGCGACCTGGGCGTTGGCGCGCATGACTCGGGCGAGGCCGGAGATTTGTTCGCTGGTGATGGGGTTGCGCTTGTGAGGCATGGCGCTGGAGCCCTTTTGCTTTTCGGAGAAGAACTCTTCGGCTTCGCGGACCTCGGTGCGCTGGAGGTGGCGGATCTCGGTGGCGATTTTGTCGAGGGACGATGCGAGGACGGCGAGCGTGGAGATGTAGGCGGCGTGGCGGTCGCGCTGGACTACTTGCGTTGCGACTTCGACTGGTTTGAGGCCTAGTTCGGCGCAGATGGCTTCTTCGTGTTCGGGTTTGAGATGGCCGAAGGTGCCTACGGCCCCGGATAGCTTGCCTACGCGGAGGTCTTCGGCGGCGGCGTCGAAACGGGTGAGGTTGCGCTGGATCTCGGAGTACCAGAGGAGGAGCTTGAGGCCGAAGGTGGAGGGTTCGGCGTGGATGCCGTGAGTGCGGCCGATGATGGGTGTGTGCTTGAACTCGATGGCGCGCTTTTTGAGGACTTCGGCGAGGGCTACGATGCCGGCGCGGATGATTGCGGAGGCTTCTTTGAGTTGGAGGGCTTGCGCGGTGTCGACTACGTCGGTGGAGGTGAGTCCGTAATGGAGCCAGCGGGAGTCTTCTGGAGAGTTGATGTGCTCGGCTACGGTGGTGGTGAAGGCGATGACGTCGTGCTTTACTTCGGCTTCGATTTCGTTGATGCGGTCTACGGTGAAGGCGCCCTTGTCGCGGATAGTGTCGGCTGCAGACTGCGGGACGAGGCCGAATTTCGCGAGGGCCTGGGAGGCAGCGATTTCTACGGTGAGCCAGCATTGGTATTTGTTGGCGTCGGACCAGATGCGGCCCATCTCGGGGCGTGTGTAGCGGGCGATCATAGGGCGTTCTTCTAGTTGCGTGCGAATGGCGAGTTAGGGATCATGGTCGTTAGTTTGTTTGACGCCGAAGAGTTCTTCCATCTCTTCGTAGAGGAAGCCTTGGCCGGGTTTGTAGGGCTGGATCCATTTGCCGTCGAGGACGAACTGGGGGATGGCGCGCTTGCCGGTGTTGGCGATGACGAGGTCGGCGGCGCCGGGGGTGGTTTCGATGTCGACTTCCTGGAAGGGGATGTTGTGGGTGGTGAGGAAACGCTTGGCTTCGCGGCAGTCCCGGCACCAAAGGGCTGAGTAGACGGTTAACTCCATGCTTTAATTTTACCGGATGGATCGGCGAGAGGGACTGCGGGACTTCCTTATAATCCGCTTATGTCGGAACTGAAGCAGCTTCTGGTCGCTCACGTTGGGTATTCCGCATGGGGTACTCGACGGGTGCTGGATGTTTGCGCGCCGCTCAGCCCTGAACAACTTGATCGCGGTCTCGGCGCGTCTCATTCGAGTATTTTGCGCACGTTTCGGCACATTCATGATGGGGAGCGGGTGTGGCTGCGACGTCTGGTTGAAGGTGGATCCGGAAGTCTTCCTGCGGGGGCGGCTCCGGAACATTCGTTTGAGTTCCTGGTGGAGTCGTGGCCGGTGCTCTGGCGAGGTTATGGGGAATGGCTTGAGTCTGCGTCTGATGTCGATCTGGCGGAGGAGATCTCCACGGTGTTGCCGGATGGCGGGAATTTCAGGGTTCCTCGGTGGCAGATTGTTTTGCATGCGATCAACCACTCTACGTTTCATCGCGGCCAGATTGTGAGCATGCTGCGCGCTCTTGGAGTTCAACCACCGAATACTGATTTGACGTGTTACTACGCCGATCGCGGAGGGAACTGACGCGAACGATCGTGTTCCAGTGAGGTTCCTACGTCTCGATGTCCATTCGTTCGATGAGGCCGTTCCGAAGGGTGTAGGTGTGGTGCACGATTTGATCTACGAGGATATTTCCGGATAGATCGCGGACGACCTGATGAACTTCAACTATTGTTCGTCCTTGTTGGTCTTCTTCAATGCGCAGGGGTTCGACACGCGGGTTCATCATGGCCCATTGGCGCGTCCAGTAGTCGCGTACGTTGGCGATGCCTTGGATGCGTCCGCCCTCCATCCCGTTGGGCCAGTCGACGTCCGCGTGCATGTTGGAGAGGACGGCTTCGATCTCGCGCCTATTGAAGGCTGCGTAGATTGCCTGGATGAGCTGTTGCGTTGAGTGCATTCGAGGTTGCTCCGGTTTCCGTCGCTATTGCTCGTGGTAGTTGCGGATGAGGCCTCCGTCGATGATGACGGTGGAGCCGGTGCAGTAGGCTCCGGCGTCGGAGGCGAGGAAGAGGGCTACACCGGCGACCTCTTCAGGAGTGCCGAGGCGACTGAGGGGAATGTTCGCGAGGAGGGAGTTTAGTTCGGGCGTGTCGGCCAGCAGGTTTTTGTTGATGGGGGTGGAGA
This sequence comes from uncultured Acidobacteriaceae bacterium, assembly GCA_963746625.1. Taxonomy (GTDB): domain Bacteria; phylum Acidobacteriota; class Terriglobia; order Terriglobales; family Acidobacteriaceae; genus Edaphobacter. Next base: position 329,409 of record CAVVBT010000003.1, on the reverse strand, counting down.
TGGCTCCGGGGGCGATGTTGTTGACGGTGATGTTGTAGGGGCCGAGTTCGACGGCGAGGTCGCGCATGACCATGCGCATGGCTCCCTTGGAGGCGCAGTAGGTGGAGAAGTGAGGGAAGACCATGTCTTCGTGGACGGAGCTGATGTTGATGACGCGGCCGGGTTGTTTGGCGGCGATGAGGGGTTTGACGAAGGCCTGGGTGAGGAAGAAGGCGCCCTTGAGGTTGACGTTGAGGACGGCGTCGTAGGCGGCTTCGGTGACCTCCCAGAAGGGGGATTCGATCTCGATGCCGGCGTTGTTGACGAGGATGTCGGCGCGGCCGAGTTGTTTGTAGGTTTCGTCGATGAGGCGTTGGGTGTCGGCGAGGTTGGAGACGTCTGCCTGTATTGTGATCGCTCTTCCGCCTGCGGCTTCGGCTTTAGCCTTGGTGTCGTCGGCTTGATCGGGGTGGTTGAGATAGTTGACGACCACGGTGGCGCCTTCGCTGGCGAGACGGATGGCGATCGCCTTGCCGATTCCGGTCCCGGAGCCAGTGATGACGGCGACTTTATTTTGCAGAGCGGGCATGAGGCTCTCCTCTGGTAAGTTGCATGACTGAGATGCGATGAGTCGAGGGCCCGTGGGTCTGTTAGCTATTTTTTCATGGGAATGGAGACGGCGAGGCCTGGGGTGACGTTGTATTTTTCAGCGAAGTTGCGCTGGTTGAGGGAGAGGGCGACGCGGCCGCGGGAGTCGATGTAAAGGAGTGGGCTGCCGACGGGGACGTCGCTGAAGGTTTTGACGAAGGGGACGGTGTAGGTGTGTCCGTCAATGGTGACGGGGACGGGGTCGCCGAGATGGTAACCGAGTTTGGCGAAGGTTTCGGAGGGGATGTTGAGGATGACGTTGCCGAAGGGGCCGTCGAGGCCCAGGACTTCGCTATGAAGGCCGGCGGCGTCGAGGGTGGGGTTGTGGATGTTGAGGCGGACGAGTTTGGCGACGTCGAGGGAGGGGCCGGCCTGGGTCCAGTCGTCGCCGCGGGCGAGGTGGGCTCCGGCGGGAGAGAAGATGTCGCGGCCGTGGAAGGTGGAGGAGAGCTTGGCTCCGATCATCCAGGCGGGGTTGGTGATCTCGCGGGCTTCGAGGATCTGGTTTTCGCCGGAGGAGGGAAAGAGGGTGAGGAGGCCGTTGTCGGGGAGGACGAAGTATTGGCCGCGGCGGGAGTGGGCGATGATGGCTTTGCGGGTGCTGCCGACGGTGGGGTCGATGACGACTACGAAGACGGCGTCGGCGGGGAAGTAAGGAGCGGAGCCGGCGAGGAAGCGGGCGCCTTCGGCGATGTCGTAGGGCGTGACCTGGTGGGAGATGTCGATGATGCGGATGGCGGGGTCGATGCCGACCATGACGGCTTTGCAGATGCCGATGGCGTCGTCTTTTACGTCGAAGTCGGTCATGAAGCCGACGACGTGCTGGGTCTGCTGGGCTTGAAGTGCGGAGGCGATGAGAAGGATGGCAGGCAGTAGTCGTGCGAGCTTCATGGGTTCAGGATAACTTAGGCTCGTTTCTTCGATGCCTTGGCGGATTTTGGTTTCGCGATCTTTGCGAGGGGAGTTTTGCTGGCAGTTTTTTTTGTGGCTTTCTTTACTTTCTTCTTCGCCGGCGGAGGGGCCTCCTCGGTGGCCGCTTCTGTGCCAAGGATGCGGGCCGAGGATTTTTCCAGGCGGCGTTTACGGAAGAAGTTGGTGAGGAGGGCGCCGCACTCTTCGGCCAGGAGGCCGGGGAGGAGTTCGAGTTTGTGGTTGAGCGGGGGGTGGTTCAGGACGGAGAGGACGGTGCCGCAGGCTCCGGCTTTGGGGTCGGGGGCGGCGTAGACGAGGCGGCTGATGCGGGCGTGGAGGATGGCTCCGGCACACATGGCGCAGGGTTCGAGGGTGGCGTAGAGGGTGCAGTCTTCGAGGCGGTAGTTTTTTAGGGCGAGGCCGGCTTCGCGGAGGGCTACGATTTCGGCGTGGGCGGTGGGGTCGGAGTCGCGGAGGACTCGGTTTTGGCCTCGGCCGATGATTTTGTCTTCGTGGACTACGACTGCGCCTACTGGGACTTCGCCGTTGGCTTCGGCGGCTTGGGCTTCGGCTATGGCGGCGCGGAGGTAGGTGAGGTCGGTGGACATTGGTTAATAGGAAATCATGGAATCGGGAAATTTCGGACTGTAGCTACAAATGTAGTAACATGTTTGTCTGCATGGAGTTCGAGTGGGATTCTAAGAAGGCCAGAAGCAACGAACTGAAGCACGGAGTTACGTTTGAGTTTGCTACTGGAGTTTTTGACGATACCTCTCGAACGGAGCGGTTGGATGCGTCTTCGGTGAAGCAACGTTGGGCTACCGTCGGTCTAGTTGAAGGCGTTGAGATTTATGTTGTGTATACGGTGAGGGATGAAGCTGTTCGGCTGATTACGGCCAGAAGGGCGACTCGACATGAAAGAGAAGAATACTGGAATTGTTAGATTTAAGCGGGATCCGAAGCATCCGCCGAAGATGACTGCGAAGCAGATGAAGCGTCTGCGTGAGATGAAGGATCGAGGAGATCGACTTGAGCGATGCTCCTGCTTCTCCGCGAGATGCGGTGTGGACTCGGCCGGGGGCGCTGGTGCCGGTGGGGAATAAGAAGCAGATTACTGTTCGGCTGGATGCTGATGTGCTGGAGTTTTTCCGGAAGACAGGGTCGCGGTATCAGAGCAGGATTAATGCGGCTTTGAGGGAGTATATGAAGGCGCATGAGAAGGCTTCTTAGCTTATGCTTTCTCAGTTGGTAGGTGAGTCGTTACGCATTTTTCTTCTTAGCCTTCTGAGGATCGTTCTTGCGGACGCTGTTCCAGAGAAGCTTACAGCCGACTAGCACAAATGCTATCGAGATCAGGATTCCTAGCCGGAAACCCTTCGACAAGCTGATTATTGAAATTCCGCTCAAGACGAAGAGCAGACCGAAGAGCCCAACGCCGATTCGTTGAACTCTTGTGATCCGTCTGGAGCCCTTCCACATGAGCTCATCAGCGCTGCTCGCGTTGACCACAAGATCTGGCCAAATGGTGTTGCGTTGTTTGAACTCAATGTCGTCCACTAGTTTTTCGATTGGATGTTTGTGAGGGGTATTGGGCATGAGTTTCTATGCGGGTTCTTGTTGGGAGAGGCAGTGGAGGGTGCCTAGGCCCCAGACGAGGTCTACGGCGTGGATGCCTATGATCTGGCGGTCGGGGAAGCAGTTGGCGATGGTGTTTAGGGCGTGGCGGTCGTTGGGGTCGTTGAAGGTGGGGACGAGGACCGTGTTGTTGGCGATGTAGAAGTTGGCGTAGCTGGCGGGGAGGCGCTGGCCGTGGAAGACTACGGGAGAGGGCATGGGGAGTTCGACGATCTCGAAGGGTTTGCCTTCGAGGTTGCGGAAGTTGTGGAGGCGGTCGAGGTTTTCGGCTAGCGGGAGATGGTTTTCGTCGTGGGTGTTGGGTTCGACGCAGGTTAGGATTTTGTTTTCGGATACGAAGCGGGTGATGTCGTCGATGTGGCCGTGGGTGTCGTCGCCGGCGCAGCCTTTGTGGAGCCAGAGGACTTTTTCTATCCCGAGATGGTCGTGGAAGACTTTCTCTAATTTTGCGCGGGTTTCATTTTCGTTGCCGAGGCCGGGGTTGCGCTCCTGGATTTTGGAGAGGAGGCACTCTTCGGTGGTGAGGAGGAGGCCGGCTCCGTTTGTGTCGATGGAGCCGCCTTCGAGGACTACCCGGTGGGGCTTGCCGTTTGCGGCTTCCACCTCGGGTTTGAACTCAGGCATGTCGTAGAGCTTGGCGACGTGATGGGGGATCTGGTCGTCGTTGTGCCAGTTGGAGTACTTGGCCCAGGCGTTGAACTTCCAGTTGGTGACGGCGAGGTCGCCTTGCGGGTTTTTTACGAAGATGGGGCCGGAGTCGCGGAGCCAGACGCGGTCGGTGGGCCAGTGGTGGAAGTGGAGACGGGCGAGGTTGGCGTGGGCTCGCAGGAGGATGCCGCGGGCGCGCTTTTCGGCGGGCTCGTCGTTGACTAGGATGTGGACGTCTTCGACTTGAGAGAGGTGGCGGACGATTTCGGCGTAGACCCAGGGGATAGGTTGGAATTTTCCGGGCCAGTCTTCTGCGTTGTGGGGCCAGCCGAGCCAGGTGGCGGCGTGTGGGGACCACTCGGCGGGCATGCGGTAGCTGGTTGGTTTCTGGTCGGTGCTCAGTGGGTACCCCCCACCCCGTACTTAAGGGTGTAAAGTCTTCGATTTAGATACTTTAGGTCCGGACTTCCAGACTATCAGCGGTTCATCACCATGCGATGAATGGGATGGCTGATGGGTCTCTTTGTCAAGTATAGCGACGTGAGGTGGGCGGAAAAACGCATGCCCCAGGGGCTAAAGCCCTTCTTTCGGGAGGAGCTGAGAGGCCAAGCCTGAAGGCTTGGCGTACCTAGAAGCGAGAACCCTAGAAGCCAGAAGCCAGAAGCCAGAACCCAGAAGCCAGGACCTAGAAGCCAGTATGTAGAGCCAGAACCCTAGAAGCAAGAACCGCCAGAGGCGAGAACCCAGAAGCGGGAACCATGGCAAACTACAACGTGGCCCGATTCAGGGTTTTGGGGTTAGTTCGTCTTTGATGATGGTGCCGCCCTTCATTACGAGGTTGACGTGTTCGAGGACTTCGACGTCGTTGGAGGGGGTCTTCTTTTACGGCGATCAGGTCGGCGTAGTGGCCGGGAGAGAGGACGCCTACGTCGGAGGCGCGGCCGATGAGGTCGGCGGCGTTGCGGGTGGCGGCCTGGATGGCCTGGGCGGGTGTCATGCCGTAGAGGACCATGTAGTGGAACTGTTTGGCGTTGTCGCCGTGGGGATAGACGCCGGCGTCGGTGCCGAAGGCCATTTTGACTCCGGCCTGGAAGGCTTTGCGGAAGTTTTCGCGCTGGACTTTGCCGACCATGCGCTCCTTGGCGAGGTTTTCTTCCTCGATGCCGAAGTCTTTGGCTTTGCCGAGGATGTAGTCGTCGTTGTAGATGTCCATGACGAAGTAGGTGCCGTGGGCTTTGGCGAGGCGGATGCCTTCGTCGTCGACGAGGGAGGCGTGCTCGATGGAGTCGATGCCGGCGTTGATGGAGTCTTTGATGGATTGGGCGCCGTGGGCGTGGGCGGCGATCTTGCGGCCGGAGGCGTGGGCGGTGTCGGCTGCCATTTTGAGTTCTTCGAAGGTGTACTGGGCGGCTCCGGGCTGGTCGCCTTTGCTGAGGACTCCGCCGGAGGCGAGGATCTTGATGACGTCGACTCCATATTTGACCTGGGCTCGAATGGTCTGGCGGATCTGTTCGGGGCCGTCGGCGATGGAGTAGTCACGCTCGTCGGGAAACATGGAGACGCGGGTTTGGGGGGAGTAGTTGTTGAGGTCGCCGTGGCCGCCAGTGATGGAGAGTGGGGGGCCGGAGGCGACGATGCGCGGGCCGGGCAGGAGGCCTTCGTTGATGGAGTTACGGAGGTCGACGGCCATGAAGGGGGGCGAGCCGACGTCGCGGACGGTGGTGAAGCCGGCATTGAGGGTTCGCTGGGCGTTGACTACGCTCGAGTAGGCGGTGGTGAAGGGAGTCTCTTTGAAGGAGTTGATGGGGTCGTACTTGTCGGCGCGGGCTCCGAGGTGAGTGTGGCAGTCGATTAGGCCGGGGAAGACGTAGTCGGCGGAGAGGTCAGTGACTTTTGCGCCAGAGGGGATGGTGAAGGTGGAGGGTTCGACGGATTGGATGCGGTCTCCGGAGAGGACGAGGACTACGTTGTTGCGGTAGCTGCCGGATTCGCTGTCGAAGAGATGGCCAGCTTTGATGTAGGTGGTGGGGGATTGGGCGGCGAGGGTGAGGGAAAGCAACAGGGTGCCTGCCGCGGCTAGGTTCCGCATTGGGGTCTTCGGAATTGAATTTGGGTTAGTGTAGCGGATTCAGGGGTAGGCCTTAGGGTTGCCTTCGCGCGGATAGCCGCGCAAAGTTGCGGGCTGGATTGTTAATCTGTCTGGATGAACGACAAGATGTATTACACCTACATTGTTGCTAGTAGGAGCCATAATTTTTATGTCGGCATGACGAGTGAGATTGAGATTCGAATTGAACAGCACAAAAAAGTGCGTTTCGAGGGGTACTCGAAGAAGTACAACCGCAATCGGTTGTCCGGTTTGAGCGTCATCCGTTTGTTGAGGATGCTATCGCTCGAGAGAAACAGTTGAAGGGTTGGTCTCGTGCGAAAAAGATATGGCTGATTGAGCGGGAGAATCCGGCGTGGGTGGACCTGAGTGAACAGTGGGGTAAGCCGGTGAAAATGTTCGGTGAGGTTTGAAGATTGAAAGACAACGGCAACGACAACGACAACCGCAGGTCCTTCGACTCCGTAACTTGCAAAATACGCAAGTTACTTCGCTCAGGATGACACTCTGTGGGCGGCGTTAGAGTGAAGAGTTGATGAGCGTTGGAAGTTGAAAGGCAAAGGCAACCGCAGGTCCTTCGACTTCGTAACTTGCAAAAGACGCAAGATACTTCGCTCAGGATGATACTTCCGTAGTGTGGGTGACGATTCGGTGTGGTTATGGGCGAAGGTTGCCGTGTGTGCGGAGGGAGATGGAAGTTCCTGCGACATCCTTGCTGGATTGCTTATAGGATGGATTCGGCTGATATTTGGTTTTTGGCGATCTCTGGAAGAAGGTTCTTACTCCATATGGCTATTGGCGTCGGTGCACCCTCGAACACGCGGCAGTTTTCAAACCAGAAGACAGATATCCGTGCCATGAGCATCGCGACGATGCTTTTTTTCATGTGGGGATTTCTTACTTGCCTGAATGACATCCTGATTCCTCATCTGAAGGGCATCTTCGACCTGAAATACGCGCAGGTGATGATGGTGCAGTTCTGTTTCTTCTCGTCGTACTTCATCTTTGCGTTCCCGGCGGGAAAGCTGGTGGAGTGGCGTGGCTATAAGGGCACGATGGTGATCGGGCTGCTGGTGATGGCGGCCGGGGCGTTTCTATTTTTGCCGGCGTCGACTGCGGCGTCGTTCGGGTTATTTCTTGCCGCACTGGTGATTCTGGCGGCAGGAATTACGACGCTGCAGGTGGCGGCGAATCCTTATGTGGCGAACCTGGGGCCTCCGGAGACATCTGCGGCGCGGCTGAATCTTTCACAGGCGTTCAACTCATTTGGGACGTTTGTGGCTCCGTTCTTTGGAAGCATGTTCATTCTGGCTTCGGCGCCGGTGGCTCCGGAGAAGCTGCGGTCGTTTTCGGCGGCGGCGTTGCAGGCGTACCGGACGGAACAGGCCTCGAGCGTGCGGCTGCCTTACCTGGGGATTGGTTTGACGCTGGTTCTGCTGGCGATCTCGTTCGCGGTGCTGAAGTTGCCGACGTTGGACTTCACGCGCGACATCAGGCCCGGGGAGTTGGACACGACGGCGACGAACGACAGCATATGGAAGCATCCTGTGCTGCTGGCAGGTGCACTGGCGATCTTTGTTTACGTTGGCGCTGAGGTTTCAATCGGGAGCTTCCTGGTGAATTACTTTGGGCTGCCGGATATTGCGGCGTTCTCGGAGAAGACGGCGGCGAAGTATGTCTCGCTTTACTGGGGCGGGGCGATGGTGGGGCGGTTTATCGGCTCGTGGCTGCTGACGAAGGTCAGGACGAGCACGGTGTTGGGTACGGCGGCGGTGGTGGCTTGCGGGTTGGTGGCGACGTCGATCCTGACGCATGGGCATACGGCGATGTGGGCGATCCTGGCTGTGGGACTATTCAACTCGATCATGTTTCCGAGTATTTTTACTGTGGGGCTGACGGGGCTTGGGCCGCTGACTTCGAAGGGGTCGAGCTTGATGGTGGCGGCGATTGTGGGTGGCGCATTACTTCCGCTGGCTGAAGGGCATCTGGCGGATGCGGTTGGGGTACAGAATGCTTTTGTGATTCCGGCGGTGTGCTATATCTACATTGCTCTGTTTGGGTATTTGGGTGGACGACGGGCTGAGCGGGAGGTTGGGTTGGCGGTTTAGTCTGTCCCTGTGCCGGTCTCTCAGCGAGAACGAAGGGAGATAACGATGAAGGCTTATCGATTGGTGGGAGTCGTTCTGCTGGCGATGGGTGTTGCCGGGTTGGTTGTTGGCAGCGGGGTCTCGGCGCGAGCGCAGGGAGCTGGTCCTGACTATCAGAAGATGGCAGGGCTGGTCGGGGACTGGACGTCTGAGGGCCAGGGAGTAGCAAGTCCCTTTGGGCCGGCAGGTACACAGTCGTTCAAGATTAAAAGCGAGTGGTTTCCAGGAGGGTTCGCCGTCGTGAGGCACCTCGATGGGAGCAAGAGTGCGAGTGGGGAATACCACGAACTGCAAATACTCACGTTTGATCGGACATCGAAGGATTATCCGGGGCATTGGTTCGACAATACCGGTGCGGCTGGGGTTTCGAGGGTGGCGATTACGGATAACTCGTTGATTGAAACGTATGAGCTGACTGCGCAAGGGAAGACTTACAAGATTCGTGGCAGGCTGACGGGGTTGGGAAGTGACAGGCTGGTTTGGGTGCAGGAGTATTCGGAGGATGGGAAGGTTTGGACGCCTTACTATCACTCGGTGGATACGCGAGCGAAGTAGGCGCGGAGGAATGGCTATTTTTCTTTAAAGATCAGGTAGGTGGCGGTGGTGTTTGGGGCGAGCTTGACCCAGTGGGGAATGCCGGCGGGGATGTGGACGATGTCTCCGGCGTTGAGGATGACTTCTTTTCCGCCGTCGATGCCGGAGCCGAGGGTTTCGCCGGGACGGCCGGCGGTGTTGTTGGGGTGCTCGTTCTGCATGGTGCCGCCGGTGATGAGAGTTATGGTGCCTTTCGTGATGACAATTTGATCGGCGAAGAATTGATGGCGCTCGGCGTCGCCGGTGTGAACGCGGACGACCAGGAGGGTGTAGTCGTTGCCGTAGTCTTCGAGCCTTCCTATGGCGAGCCCGGTGGGGTTTGCCTTGGCGGTTTCGATTAATTTGGCTTCGCGTTGCTGTAGGTCGGAGGCGGTGTGGACGATGGGGTCGGTGGATTGGGCGAGTAGTGGGGCTGCGGCTAGTGCGAGGGAGAGGAAGATGCGACGGGGCATGCTGGCTCCTTTGGGATGGCCAATTGTAATGGGTGGGTTTTGGCTGGTCGGGGAACGGCTGATTGGACGGCTTACATCGCACCATTTGTGTACTGCAAAGGATGTGCCGCCCGAACTGTTTCGGCTGGGTCAGGGAAGACGGTTCGCGCTTTCGCGCGAATGCCCACATCTCAAAATCGAGATATGGGGCACCCGATTTTGTGGCTTCTGCCAGATGTGGGACGCCCCAGGCAACCGCAAGTGCGAAATGCGGGGGTCTCTCCACTACGGTCGAGATGACGAGATTTGAAGTTAGTCGAGAATTAATCCAGGAAGCGTTTGGCTATTCCTTCGTAGGCGTCGATGCGGCGGTCGCGTAGGAAGGGCCAGTGCTGGCGGGTTACTTCGATGAGTTTGGGGTCGAGGTCGGCGATCAGGATCTCTTCTTTGTTGTGGCTGGCTTTGGCGAGGATGCGGCCGAAGGGGTCGGCGATGAAGCTGCCGCCCCAGAACTCGATGCCTGATTGTGGGGTGTGGTCGCCGGGGCCGTGGAGTTCTACGGTGGCGGGGTTGCCGTCGGCGGCGGTGACTTTGAATTTGACGTCGCCGTGCTCGTGGCCTACGCGGTTGACGGCGCAGACGAAGACTCCGTTGGCGATGGCGTGGGCGCGCTGGGCGGTCTGCCAGGCGGAGTATTGGGCTTCGCCGAACTCTTCCTTTTCGGAGGGGTGCCAGCCGATGGCGGTGGGGAAGAAGAGGACTTCGGCTCCGCGGAGGGCGGTGAGGCGGGCGCCTTCGGGGTACCACTGGTCCCAGCAGACGAGGGTGCCGATGGGGCCTTGCGTGGTTTGCGTGGACTTTGAAGCCGAGGTCGCCGGGGGTGAAGTAGAACTTCTCGTAGTAGAGGGGGTCGTCGGGGATGTGCATCTTGCGGTAGGTGTCGGCGATGGTGCCGTCTTTTTCGATGGTGACGGCGGTGTTGTGGTAGAGGCCGGGGGCTCGGCGCTCGAAGAGGCTGGCTACGAGGACTACGCCGGTCTCGCGGCAAACTCGGGTGAGGACGTCGGTGGAGGGGCCGGGGATGGGCTCGGCGAGGCCGAAGAGGTCGTGGTCTTCGCGCTGGCAGAAGTATTGGGCGCGGAAGAGCTCGGGGAGGCAGACGAGTTGGGCTCCCTGGCGGGCGGCTTCGTAGACGCGCTCGGCGGCCTTGTCGAGGTTGAGCTTGGTGTCCGGGTCCATGGACATCTGGATGAGGGCTACGCGTTTGGTGGAGGAGTTGGGCATGGTTTTCATCTTCTATTTTATAGGTTTCCGGGACGTAAATCTGAGGGTGAAGAGTCAGGTTAGCGGAGTGCTCGCGGGTCTGAGGAGCGTAGAAAAGGGCGGGAACACCCTTTTGTCCAGTGGGGATTTCTGTTACGTTTAAGTTGCAACGGCGGCCAGATTAGCGTCCGGTTCGCTCTCTTCCATTCACTCGAAAATTTATCCCGGTTGTTGCGGTAGACGTGTATTTCATTGCAGAAGGAGTAAGACGTTGAGCGAATTTCGTGATTTTCTGGAGCTTTCCTACGGTGAACTCGAGGACCTGAACCTGGCTGCGAAGGAGCAGCGGAGGAAGCGGGTTTCTGCCGATGTGATTCGCGAGGAGCGGTTGAAGTATTTGACCGATGAGCGGCGGATCAAGGCGGTGACGGTGCTGTTCAGCGATCTCGAAGGCCGTCTGCACATGCTGGATTACGACAAGAAGTTCCTGGTGAAGAGCTACGACAACCTGACGTTCGACGGTAGCTCGATTCGCGGATTTACGGCTCAGCGGGAGAGCGATCTGCGGCTGGGGATTGATTGGGCCGCGTTTTACTGGGTGCCGGCGGATGTTTTTGGCGCGGGCAAGGTGATGGTGTTCGGCGAGGTAATCGATAAGAACGGCACGACGTATAGCGCGGATATTCGCGGAGTGCTGAAGAAGTTCTCGCAGGAGCTATTTGATAAGCAGGGATACACGCTGAATGCCGCGAACGAGATTGAAGGGTTCCTGTTTGAAGGAGTCGATGCGGAACGGAACTACCACCTGACGGGGAGCTTCGATTATGTGAATAAGGGTGGGTATTATCACTCGCTGCCGGGCGATCCGCTGCGGGAGTTCATCGACACGACGGCCGAGGTGCAGCGTGCGATGGGCTTTGAGAATGAGAAGGACCATCCTGAGGTTGCGCCTTCGCAGTTTGAGATTAACTACTCGTATGGTGAGGTTGTGGCGGCTGCGGATCAGATTCAGCTTTATAAGCTGATCTGCCGTCAGGTTGCGACGCAGATGGGGATGACGGCGAGCTTTCTGCCGAAGCCGGTTGTGGGCGTGAACGGCAGCGGCATGCATACGAATGTTTCGATTACGAAGGGCGGGAAGAATATTTTCTGGGATCCGCAGGGGCAGGAGAAGATTTCGAAGCTGGCGTGGCAGTTTACGGACCGGATTCTGACTCATGGCAACGATATCTGCCTGCTGTTGAATGCGAGCGTGAATGCTTACCGGCGGTTGGATCCTCACTTTGAAGCTCCGAACCAGATCAAGGCTTCGGCGGTCGATCGCGGGTCGATGATCCGGATTCCGATTGGAAACGAGAAGTCGGCTCGCGTGGAGGTGCGGTCGGTTGGGCCGGACGCGAATCCTTACCTGGTGATGTACTCGATCTTCAAGAGCGGGCTGCACGGTGATATCTCGAAGATCAAGAACCTGCGGCAGGCGGAGCGGTATCTTCCGGATAATGTCTACAAGGCTCTTGATGATTTCCGCAACGCGGCCTGGACGACAGAGCTTCTGGGCGCGGATGTGAAGGGGCGTTATGCGGACCTGAAGCAGGCTTCAGCGGATCGCTGCGCGCGGCTGCTGGGGACGATTGTGAAGGCGCCTGAGGTGCAGTTCCACCACGACGTTTACAACCAGCTTTTGTGGAATCAGTTCTAAAGGACTGCGCTTCGTCTTTCAAAATGGGCACCGAGGCATGAAGCTTCGGTGCCCATTTTTATGTCCGGCGACTATTTTGAGGGTGGAGCGAGGGTGCTGAGTTTGGATTTGGCGATTTTGAGGACGATGCCGGCGTTGCGGTCGGCGACTTCGCTGATGTGGTATTCGGAGGCGACGCCGAGGAACTGGGCGATTTCAGTTGGGGTGAGCTTGTAGTCCCGCTCGAGCCAGTTGGCCATGTTGCCGGTGGCTTCTTTGATGGCGTCGTCGAGTGATCCGGCGAGGCCCATTGCGATGAGGTCGGTTGGGGTTTCGATTCGGCGGCCGCCGATGCGCTTGCCGGGAAGGACGTCTACGGTGAACTCGACGTCCATTGAGGTTTCGAGTGCGTTGCCGTTGAGTTCGCCGTCGCCTTGAAGGGCGTGGCCGTCACCCACATAGAGCAGTGCGCCGGGATTGGAGACGGGAAGGTAGATAGTGGCGCCTTCGCCGATCTCGTTGAAGTCCATGTTGCCGCCGTATCCGCCGGAGTCGCCCGTGCCGGGAGGGGCGTTGGCGGGTCCGGTTGCGGTGGCGACGCAGCCGAGCATGGGACGGACGGGGATAGTGAAAGAGCGCATGTGTTCGCCGGGGGATTCGGGTGAAGCTAGGCCTTTGGCGAGGTCGAGGTGCCAGCGGATGGTCTTGCCGGTGTCTTTCATTTTGACGGCGAGACCGGGGCCGAGTACGCGGCTGACGAGGTTGTCGTCGCTGATGGCGTAGTCGCGGTTGAGCTTGAGGTGGACGAGGTGGACGACGAGCGTGTCTCCGGGTTGTGCACCCTGGATGTAGAAGGGACCGGTTTCGGGATTGCCGCCCACCACGCGACGGATGCCTTTCTCATCGGTGCCGCCGGCGTCGACGGTGGTCGTGTGAATGGTGTCGCCGGGATTGACAGTGAGGACTGGCTTATAGAAGGGCGAGAACTGGCGGTAGAAGATAGTGGGGGTGAAGTCGTGGCGTTGGGGCGTGGAGTGCTGGAGGAGAGCTGCCAAGACGGCGGTGAAGGTGTGGTGTTCCGGGTGCGTGGGGTTGCTGACGTCAACTTCGGTGTAATCGCCAGTGAGGGTGCCGTTCTGGAGCGTGGCCTGCACTGTGTCAGAGCCGCCTTCGTTGTCTTTGGAGACGAAGTGGATCTGATTGCCAGAGACGGTTCCTTCGAGTTTGTCTCCGTTGAAGTTGCCGGTGAGCTTGTCGCCCTGCTGGTCGAGAGTGAAGCGAGCGTAGATGGGAGTGCCGAAGACGTCGGCTGTAACGATCCAGTTGCCGGTGAACTGCTGGTTTTGGGCGGCTGCTGCGAGAGTGGCGAGCGCGAGGAGGCAGGCGGTTGCGGTGCGGATCATGAGGCGTCTCCGGATGAGCGTATTGGCAGCGGAAGATGGAGTTGCTGTTAGCGTACTACGTGAAGAGTGGGAGGTTGAGCGCTCGTTGACAACCTGATGGGGCTGAGGCATTCTTCTGCTGTTGCTGTCGAGGGAGGTTTCTCTTGGACGCGACGCGTGTGGATGAGCAGAATCCGTGGTTTGTGCCGGCGGCGGTCTTGGGTGGATGTCTGCTGCTGGGGCTGGTGCTGGGTGGGTTGCTGCTGGGGATGCGAGATTAAGGAGACTCAGGCTTGCTGACCGGTATGTGACGGTGAAGGGGTTGGTGGAGCGGACGGTGAAGTCCGATAGCGCGATCTGGCCGGTGACGTTTAAGGAGACGGGGAACGATCTGCAGCAGGTGTATGCGAAGAGTGAGGAGGACCGGGCGGCGGTTTTGAAGTTTTTTGCGGCGCAGGGGATTACGCCTGCGGAGATTTCGGTGGGGCAGATCCAGGTGACGGATAAGCAGGCCAATGAGTATGGCGGGAATAACAATGGCGGGCCGCGGTATATCGTGCAGCAGACGGTGACGGTGAGTTCGAACGATGTGGATAAGATTTCGAAGGCGGGGCAGAAGACGGCGCAGTTGCTGCAGGCGGGAATTATTGTGGTGGGCGGGTATGGGCAGGGGATACGGTATGTGTTCAACGGGTTGAATGCGCTGAAGCCGGACATGATTACGGAGGCGACGAAGAATGCGCGGGCTTCGGCGGACCGGTTTGCGGCGGATTCGGGGAGCCAGGTGGGGTCGATCCGGTCTGCGAACCAGGGAGTGTTTTCGATCTCGGCGGCGGATGCGGGTAGCGGGATGGCTCCGGGTGAAGAGGGTGGGGGCGGTGGTGCGGTGGAGAATCCGGATGCGAGCATCATGAAGAAGGTGAGGGTGGTGTCGACGGTAGATTATTACCTCGTGCGATAAGCGCACGGGTGGCCGCATATCGTTGCGAGTGGTCTTCGGCGGATGGTAGCCTTCGAACATATCCTTTTCGGAGTCGACATCGATGCAGACAAGCTACAACGGAATCGCGGTGCCCAAGGACGGGCAGGCTATTGAGTACAAAGACGGCAAGTTTACGGTGCCGGATAACCCGATCATTCCTTTTATCGAAGGGGATGGGACGGGGCGCGATATCTGGAAGGCTTCGCAGCGTGTGTTTGATGCCGCGGTGGAGAAGGCTTACGGTGGGAAGCGTTCGGTGAAGTGGTTTGAGGTGCTGGCTGGGGAGAAGGCTTATCGGCAGACGAAGAATTGGCTTCCGGATGACACCGTGAAGGCTACGGTGGACTATCGAGTGTCGATCAAGGGGCCGCTGACGACTCCGGTGGGTGGTGGGATTCGATCGCTGAATGTGGCGCTGCGGCAGTTGATGGATCTGTATCAGTGCGTGCGGCCGGTGAAGTATTACGCCGGCGTACCTAGCCCGGTGAAGCATCCGGAGAAGCTGGACGTGGTGATCTTCCGCGAGAATACGGAGGACATTTATGCCGGTATTGAGTTTCGTGAGGGGACGCCTGAGGCTGCGAAGTTTATCTCGTTTGTGAATGACGAGATGCTGAAGGGCGGAAAGAAGAAGATTCGGTTGGACTCGGGTGTTGGGGTGAAGCCGATCTCGATTACTGGCTCGAAGCGGCTGGTGCGCGCGGCGATTCAGTATGCGCTGGATAACAATCGCAAGACGGTGACGCTGGTGCACAAAGGGAACATTCAGAAGTTCACCGAAGGCGCGTTCCGTGAGTGGGGATATGAGGTCGCGACGCAGGAGTTCCGCGACCAGACGGTGACGGAGCGAGAGAGTTGGATTCTGGGGAATCTTGAAGCGAATCCGCAGCTGACGCCGGAACAGAATGCTGCGCTGATTGAGCCGGGAATCGAGTTTGCCACGAAGGAGTTTGGTGACGAGGTTGTCGCTGAGGTGAAGGACGTGATTGCCTCGATCGGCAAGTCGCACGGGAACGGCCAGTGGAAGAAGAAGATTCTGGTGAATGACCGGATTGCGGACTCGATCTTCCAGCAGATCATTCTGCGGCCTGAGGACTATAGCGTGCTGGCGACGACGAATCTGAATGGCGACTATATTTCGGATGCGGCGGCGGCACAGGTTGGCGGGTTGGGGATTGCTCCGGGTGGAAATATTGGTGATGGGTATGCCGTGTTTGAGGCTACGCATGGCACGGCGCCGAAGTATGCGGATAAGGATGTGATCAATCCGGGTTCGGTGATGCTGAGCGGCGTGATGTTGTTTGATTTTCTCGGCTGGCCGGAGGCGGCTCGGTTGATCGAGAGCTCGATGGAGAAGACGATTGGACAGAAGTATGTGACGTACGACTTCGAGCGCGGCATGCAGGGCGCGACTAAGGTGAAGACTAGTGAGTTTGCTACTCGGATGATTGAGAATATGTAGCGACCGCGGATCTTTGCGGATGGCCACGGATAAAAAGCAACTGCGTAACGGTGATAAGAAGGATTTAAGAAGCGATAAAGGCTGATTTTTTATTTGAGAGGGATGGAATGCGGAAGAAAGTAACGATTGTTGGTGCGGGAAATGTTGGCGCGACTGCGGCGCATTGGATTGCGGCAAAGGAGCTGGCGGATGTTGTGCTGATTGACGTGATCGAGGGTGTGCCGCAGGGCAAGGCGCTCGATCTGCTGCAGGCTATGCCGATTGAGAAGCGGGATGTGTCGGTGATCGGAACGAATGATTATGCGGATACGGCGAACTCGGACATCGTGGTGATTACGGCTGGGATTGCGCGTAAGCCGGGGATGAGCCGCGATGACTTGCTGAACACGAACTTCGGCATCATGAGCGATGTTGCGGGCAAGGCGCTGGCGGCGTCGCCGAAAGCGATTTTCATCATTGTGTCGAACCCTCTGGATGCGATGGCGCAGACGGCTTTCAAGAAGCTTGGGCTTCCCCGCGAGCGTGTCATTGGGATGGCTGGCGTGCTGGACTCGGCTCGCTTCCGGACGTTTATCGCGGAGGAGCTGAAGGTTTCGGTCGAGAACGTGACGGCGTTTGTGCTGGGTGGGCATGGCGATACGATGGTGCCGCTGTCGCGCTACTCGACTGTTGCGGGGATTCCGATTACGGAGTTGATTGAGCCGACGCGGTTGAAGGAGTTGGAGACACGCACGGCCAATGGTGGCGCGGAGATTGTGAAGCATCTGAAGACGGGCTCGGCTTACTACGCTCCTTCGGCGGCTGCGGTGGAGATGGTCGAGGCGATTCTTAAGGATAAGAAGAAGATTCTGCCTTGTGCGGCTTATCTGCAGGGTGAGTATGGGATCTCGGGGCTGTATGTGGGCGTGCCTTGCAAGCTGGGAGCGAAGGGGCTGGAGCAGATCATCCAGATCAAGCTGACGGCTGAGGAGCAGGCTGCTTTGAATAAGAGTGGTGAGGCTGTGAAGGAACTTTGCACGGTGATTGGCGTGGCTTAGAGGCGGTTATTTGTTGTTGGTTTTTCGTTGTTGGTTGAGATGCAAAAGCGATGCCCCGCTCAATGAGCGGGGCTTGCTGTTTGTTGGGTGATTGTTTTGGGGGTGGGAGTGCTAGATTTACCAGTCGCCGCCTGCGCCTCCTCCACCGGAGCTGCCTCCGTCGCCTCCGCCGAAGTCGCTTCCGCTATCGCTGCTGCTACCAAAGTCGCTGTTGCGGCTGTCGCTGCTGCTTCCTCCTATGTAGTTTGAAGAGCTGCCGCCCATGAGTGCTCGCCTGCGGGCGGCTCTGACGATGATTGAGAAGATGAAGATGAAGAGCAGGATTGGCAGGAGGAAAGGGACGAGAAACAGCCAGCGGAAGGGGGATAGCGATTCGGAGGATGGTGGAGGACCAGTGACTGGAGCCGGAGCGCTCTCTTCCTGGGCGGGAGTCGAGAGGGCGTCGAGGGTGACGCCGGCGTCTGTTGCGATGACCTGAGTGATCTGGCGGAGGCCGGTTTGGGCGGCTTCGTCATAGTTGGCGGCTTGCAGGGCAGGGACCATCGTGCGGCCGATGTCGCCGACCTTGGCGTCGTTGAGGATGCCCTCGAGGCCGTAGCCGATTTCGATCCAGCGTTTGCGGTCTTTGATGGCGAAGAGCATGAGGACGCCGCGGTCGGTCTTCTTTTCGCCGATCTTCCATTTCGCGAAGAGCTCGTTGGCGAAGGTTTCGACGGGTTCGCCTTCGGTAGTGTTGACGGTGACGACGAAGACCTGGGCTTTGGTTTTGTCGTGGAGTTCGCGAGCGAGGGTTTCCATGTTGGATTTGCCGTCTGCGGAGAAGACCTGGGCGTAGTCGTCGATGTAGCCGGTGGGAACCGGGGTGGTGGAGACTTTTTCGGCGAAGGAGGGGATTGCGGCGGCCAGGAGGAGGAGGAGACAGCACAGAGCGATCGTGCGTTTCATGCGTCCATAGTAGCGACATTTCTATTGACTGGACTGTCTATCTTTAGAGTGCCTGGTATCGCTTAGCTAAAACCGGCGCCGTAAGAACACAGGAATGTCGCGTGAACCTTGAGTTACCGCGATGATCTCGACTTGTTTGTTCTGTACGCGATAGAGGATCAGGCAGTCGTCTATTGGCCAGAACTTTATTGGGAGGCCGGTGAGGTCTTTGCGGGTGTGCCCAATGCCTGGATTGTCGGCGATTCTCTGGAAGGCATCGAAGAGCTTCGTTATCCAGCGATCTGCCGCGTTGATGTTGTCCTGTGCGATGTAGTCCCAGATGCTGTTGAGATCGTCCTCTACAGCGGCGACTAAATGATATTTCTTCATGAACGCCGGTGTTTGCGCTCCGCGGATTTTTTCTCAATTCGCCTTCGTACGAAGTTGGGATCCGCAAGTTCACCCCGATCCAGGGACCTAAGGCGTTGGTTGAGTTCATCGTGGAAAGTGGCCATCTCGGCAGCGCGTATCTGGTCGCGCTCTTCCATAAGGCGAAGGGCCTCGCGAATGACTTCGCTGGCCGAGGTGTAACGACCGGAGGCGACCTTCTTTACAACAAATTTGTCGAGTTGAGGGGTCAAGGAAACGTTCATAAAAACCTCTCTCCAATTGTCGATTTTCTTTGGGATAACAGATAATGTCAATCTTTGTTATCGCTATTTTGAGCGACAGAAAGCCCGCCACGTGGGACGGGCTTTTGTCATTGCTGAAGCTTTTCTTAGGCGACGCGTTCGATGGTGACGGATTCGAGGACTACTGGGGTTTTGGGGCGGTCCATGCCGTCGCGGTTTACTTTGCTGATTTTTTCAACGATGTCGTAGCCTTCGACGACTTCGCCGAAGATGGTGTGTTTGCCGGTGAGCCAGCTGGTGTCGGCTACGGTGATGAAGAACTGGCTGCCGTTGGTGTTGGGGCCGGCGTTGGCCATGGCGAGCTTGCCCTTCTCCTGGAAGCCGTGTTTGGATCCGCGGGTTTCGTCGGCGAACTTGTAGCCGGGGCCGCCCATGCCGGTGCCTTCGGGGTCGCCGCCCTGGATCATGAACTGCGGGATGACGCGGTGGAAGACCGTGCCATCGTAGAGCTTGTCGCCTTTCTTGCTGCGGCTGGACCAGTCTTTGGTACCTTCGGCGAGGCCGATGAAGTTGGCGACCGTGATGGGCGCGTCTTTTTCGAAGAGCTCGCAGACGATGGTGCCTTCAGAGGTCTTGAAGTTGGCGTAGGTGCCGGGTTTTTTGGACATGACCTAATCTCCTTGCTGGTTTGTGAAATTCGATGTGGGATGGCTTCCAGTAGATGGCGGAAGGTGAGGAATTATTTTTGCGGCGCGGCCGGTGTGGTGGTTGTGGCGGGCGCAACGGGTAGTGGAGGCATGGGCTGGCCTTCGCGCACGATGGTGACGCGGTTGATGACGACGGGGGTGAGGGGCTTGTCGTTGGCGTTGCGTTCTACGCGGGCGATAGAGGCTACGAGCAGGGCCGAGTGTTCATCGCAGAGGCCGAAGATGGTGTGCTTGCCGTTGAGTTCAGGGACGGGTTGTTCCGTGATGAAGAATTGGCTGCCGTTGGTTCCACCGCCGGAGGGACCGGCCCCGGCGTTCGCCATGGCGAGGATGCCGGGAGCGTTGAAGGTGAGGGATGGGTCGATCTCGTCCTGGAAGTAGTAGCCGGGGTCGCCGGTGCCGTCGCCCATGCGATCGCCGCCCTGGATCATGAAGTTGGGGATGACGCGGTGGAAGGTGGTTCCGTTATAGAAGGGCTGGTGGTGCATTTTTTGGAGGGTCTTGGGATCGGTCCAGTCTTTGGTGCCTTCGGCGAGACCGATGAAGTTGGCGACGGTGACAGGGGCTTCTTTTTCGTAGAGCTTGCAGGTGAGGCGGCCCATGGTGGTGTCGATGACTGCCGTGGGCCCGGTGGGGACGGGCGCTGGCTTGATCTGGCTGGTGGCGCTGGGAGCGTCGGGAAGTTGTGCGGCTGGGGTGGCCGGGGTGGTCTGGGCTTGCGCGGATACGCCGAGGGCCAAGGTGAGTGCGAGTAGACGAAGCGTCATGCTGGGTTTGACTCCAACAAACAGGCTATCGCAGACGGGTGGTTGGAGCAACGCGGCGGGGCGAAAGCCATGGTTCCGTGAGGACAACGTTACGCGATGACTGGGCGGGACTGCATGAGTTTTTACAAAGGAAATGTAACTGGAGGGAGGATTTATGCGTCGTATGGGTGGAGGAAATACTCATGGCGAAGTTTGCGCTCTATGTGTCGTTGAAGGCAAAACCGGGGAAAGAGAATGATGTTGAGGCGTTTTTGAAGCAGGGTGCTGAGATGTCGAAGAAGGAGGCCTTCACGGTGAATTGGTATGGGTTGAAGGAAGGCTGCGGGCATTACAGCGTGTTCGACACGTTCAATGATGAGGCGGGGCGGGATGCGCATTTGAATGGCGAAATTGCCGAAGGCGCTAATGGCGAAGGCGAGTGAGTTGTTTTCGGAGGCTCCGCAGATTCACAAGATCGAAATTCTAGGGGATAAGTAAAGCTATTTGAGTTTGTCTGCGTCGGCCTGGACTTCGCGGAAGACGCGGAGAAGGTTGCCGCCGAGGAGCTTGCGCATGTCTTCGGCGGTGTAGCCTCGCGCCATGAGGGCAGCGGTGATTTTGGGCAGGTCGGCGGCGGAGTCGATGCCGTCGGGTGGGGCGGGGATGCCGTCGAAGTCGGTGCCGATGCCGACGTGGTCGATGCCGGCGATTTTAATGACGTGATCGAAGTGATCGATGAGCGAGTTGAAGGGGGCGCGGCCGATTTTTGCGGCGAACTCGCGATCGATCTTGTCGGAGGCGTTGTACGGGACGGGCAGGCCTTTGGCTTTGTAATCGGCTTCCATGGCCTGCTGAGCTTTTTTGCGCTCGGGTGCCTGGGCGTTCCAGGCTTCGCGCCATTTTTCGTCGATGAAGGCGGGGAAGAAGTTGACCATGACGACGCCGTTGTTCTTTTTCATGGCGAGGAGCATCTCGTCGGTCATGTTGCGCGGGGCGGAGGTGAGGGCGCGGGCGGAGGAGTGCGAGGCGATGATGGGCGTGCGCGTGGTGGCGATGACGTCCCAGAAGGTTTTGTCGGAGACGTGAGAGATGTCGACCATCATGCCTAGTCGGTTCATCTCCTGCACGACCTGTTTGCCGAAGGGGGTGAGGCCGTTGTGGTGGTGGACTTTTTCGTCTTCGATGTCGCCGGATGAGTCGGCCCAGTTGTTGGTGTTAGACCAGGTGAGGGTCATGTAACGGACGCCGAGGCGGTAGTAGTCGCGGAGAAGACCGAGAGAGTCTTCAATGGAGTGGCCGCCTTCGATGCCCATGAGGACGCAGAATTTTCCTTGCGCGTGCATGGCGATGATGTCGTCGGCTGTGGTGCAGAGGGCGAGCTTGTCGGGATGGTAGCGGACTTGTTCGAGGGTGGCGTCGATGAGTTCGAGGGTGCGGCGGGCGGAAGCGTTAGCGGCGTATTGGCCGGGGTCGACCCAGATGGAGAAGAATTGGGCGTCGAGGTTGCCCTTCTTTGCGGAGTCGTAGTTGAGCATGCCGCCGTTGAGGGGGTCGGTGAAGCTCCAGTGTTCGTCGACGAAGCGTTGTGGGGTGTCGGCGTGGGTGTCGATGACGATGGCGGAGTTGTGGACTGCTGCGGGATCGGTCATATTTGCTGGGTTTTTCTTTGTGGAGGACGTCTGGCTAAAGATGATTTGCGCTGATAGAAAGGCAGCGGTGGCAAAAAAATTGGGCGCGAAGAGACGTCCTGGAAGCTTGTGAGACGCGGTGAGTGAGCGCATGGTGGAATACGCAATTTTACCAAGAGACTTCTTTGCCGGATTTATTGGAAGGTTTGATATGGTGGCGTGCATGTGGATTCGTGTCTGGTTGTTAGTGGCAGTGATGGCTTCGCCGCTGGTGGGCGGGGCCCAGGATGTGGCGATTACCGTGGATGCGAGTAAGACGGTGGGAGCGTATCGGCCAGTTTGGAGCTACTTTGGCGCGGATGAGCCGAACTTCGTTTATGCGGCGAATGGAAAGACGCTGTTGCACGAGCTTGCGGGGTTAAGTGCGGCTCCGGTTTATGTGCGGCTGCATAATCTGCTGACGACGGGTGATGGGAGCGGGTCGTTGAAGTGGGGGTCGACGAATGCGTATCGGGAGGATGCGCAGGGAAGGCCGGTGTATGACTGGACGATTACGGACAAGATTTTTGATGCGATGAGAGATGCTGGTGTGCGGCCGCTGGTTGAGGTGGGATTTATGCCGGAGGCGCTGTCGACCCACCCAGAGCCTTACCGGCATACGTTTCCGGATGGCGATGTGTTTACGGGGTGGAGCTATCCGCCGAAGGATTATGACAAATGGAGTGCGTTGGTGACGGCTTGGGTGAAGCATCTTCATGAGCGGTACGGTGCGGCAGCGGAGCGGGATTGGCTTTGGGAGGTTTGGAACGAGCCGGATATTCCTTATTGGCATGGGAGTCCGGAGGAGTATGACCGCTTGTATGACGTGACGGCTGCGGCGATTCAGAAGGAGTTGCCGGAGGCGAAGATTGGCGGGCCGGAGGCAACGGGTGTTGCGGCGGGTAAGTCGGAGGCGTTTCTGCGGCAGTTTCTGGAGCATTGCTCTCGAGGAAAGAATTTTGCTACGGGCGGGACGGGCGCGCCGTTGGCTTTCATCAGCTTTCATCCGAAGGGATCGCCGAAGACGGTGGACGGACATGTGCGGATGGATATTGGGCATCAGTTGCGCGCGACGGAGTTGGGGATGAAGGTGGTGGCTTCGTATCCGGAGTGGAAGAATACGCCGATTATTTTGGGGGAGAGCGATCCGGAGGGGTGCGCGGCTTGTAAGGGGCCGCAGAATGGCTATCGCAACGGGCCTCTGTACGGAGTGAGTGTTGCGGAGGCGATTGCCAGGCAGAATGAGTTGGCGGCGAAATATGGAGTCACCCTGCAAGGTGCGGTGACCTGGGCTCTTGAATTTGAGGATCAGCCTTTGTTTGCGGGATTTCGCGAGTTGGCCACAGGTGGGAAAGTGAACGGGAAGAGTTTTCTGGTGGATAAGGCGGTGCTGAATGTTTTTCGGATGATGGGGATGATGGGTGGGGAGTATGTTGCGGTGACGAACTCGGGAGCGCTGCCACTGGAGCAGGTCTTGGGCGGCAGTGTGCGGGCGGATGCGGATGTGGGTGCTGTCGCTACGCGATCGGAGCACAAGCTGGAGGTGCTGCTGTGGAACTATCACGATGATGATGTCGCGGCGGAGCCGGCGAAGGTGAAGCTATCGATTCGCGGGTTTCCGATGGGCTCAAAATTTGGTGTCGGCGAATGGCTGATGGATGCGAAACACAGCAATGCCTATGGAGTGTGGCAGGAGATGGGAAGTCCTGATACGCCGACTGAAAAGCAGTTCCGCAGACTGCAGGTCGCAGGCGGATTGCTGGGGGCGCCACTTTTTACTTCGGCGGTCCCGGACAAGGACCATCTCGATGTGTCGATTACGCTGGAGAGACAAGCGGTTACGTTGATTGAAGTCACGTGGTGAGATTTGCGCGTGATGAAAACGTTGGGAAGAGCAACCTTCTACTGTGCCAGTGCCATCTGCTTTGTGTAGAGGTGAGATATGGCACAAGGCCTGAATTCTACGAAGACACCGGGACGTCCTTCGCACGAAGCGATTGAGCAGAATGCTCCTGCTACTGAGGTTGGGAGAGACGAGCAAAAGAAGATCGACGACCTCGCCATGCAAAGCGCTAAGCGTGCCGAGAATCGGATTCATGATGATGAAGAGACGACTCCGGGGAATTCGATTTTTTCGAAGTAAACAGCTACATCAATTTAAAGTAAAAGGGCTCGCCTGTTTCGGCGGGCCCTTTTACTTTAAAACCTTCGAATCATGCTGCCTGGTTGAGCAGACCATGTGGGTCGAGGACGAACTTCTTTGCCACACCGGAGTCGAAGGCCTGGTAGCCCTGGGGTGCATCGTTGAGCGAGATGACGGTTGCATTGACGATCTTTGCGATGGGAAGCCTGTCGTGCAGGATGGCCTGCATGAGCTGGCGGTTGTACTTCAGTACGGGCGTTTGGCCTGTGTAGAAGCGGTGCGATTTTGCCCAGCCGAGGCCGAAACGCATGCTTAGATTGCCAAGTTTGGCAGCCTCGTCGTGTGCGCCGGGATCGTCGGTGACGTAGAGGCCGGGGATGCCGATGCCCCCAGCGGCGCGGACTACAGACATGAGCGAGTTGAGGACGGTTGCCGGAGCCTCGCCGCCATTCTTGCCCTGGGCCTTGGCTTCGAAGCCGACGGCGTCGACCGCTGCGTCTACTTCGGGCTTGCCGACGACGGCCTCGATGAGATCGCCGAGGTTGTCGCTTTTGGTGAGATCGAGCGGAACGAAACCTACGCTGGCTGCGTGTTTGAGGCGGTCGGCGTTCATATCGCCGATCATGACGACGGCCGCGCCGAGGATTTGGGCCGCGGCTGCGGCTGCGAGACCTACCGGGCCTGCGCCCGCGATGTAGACAATGGAGCCGACGCCAACCCCTGCGGTGACCGCTCCGTGAAAGCCGGTTGGGAGGATGTCGGAGAGCATGGTGAGGTCTTTGATCTTCGCCATGGCCTGGGCCCTGTCGGGGAATCTGATGAGGTTGAAGTCAGCGTAGGGGACCATGACGAACTTGGCCTGGCCGCCGACCCAGCCGCCCATATCGACGTAGCCGTAGGCTCCGCCCGCGCGGCCGGGGTTAACGTTGAGGCAGACGCCGGTTTGCTGTTCGCGGCAGGTACGACAGCGTCCGCAGGCTACGTTGAAGGGGACGGTGACGAGGTCGCCGACGCTGAGATATTCGACGTCGGAGCCGGCCTCGATGATCTCGCCGGTGATCTCGTGCCCGAGAACCATGCCGGTGGGTGCGGTAGTGCGGCCGCGGACCATGTGCTGGTCGGAACCGCAGATATTTGTTGAGACGACCTTCAGGATGACGCCGTGGTTGATCTTTTTTCCGGCGGGATTTTGCAATTTGGGGAAGTCAATGGACTGGACTTCTACTTTGTTTTGTCCGAGAAAAACTACTCCAGTGTTTTCAGCCATTTTTTTGAACCTCGTTGCGCTTGACGGTCTGATCGTTCGTTTCTGGTGAAAAGAATCATTCTCCTCTCTTGGATGCCGCGCAGCAGAAAGGGTAGCGCTCTGGCCGCGCTACCCTTTTCGATTCATTTCTTTTTATTTTTACGAATTATTTAAGAGAGTTAGAAGGCTGCTGCGCCGGCTTCCGCTACGGCGTGGTCCTGTACTCCTGAGCCTCCGCTGACGCCGATAGCGCCGACGACTTTGCCGTCCTTCTTCAAGGGAATTCCGCCGGCGAAGATCATGACCTTGCCGTCGTTGGAGGCGTGGATGCCGAAGAATTGGTTGCCAGACTGCGAGTTGTCGCCGAGGTCTTTGGTGGTGATGTCGAAGGCGCGTGAGGTCCACGCTTTTTTGATGGAGATGTCAATGGAGCCGAGCCAGGCGTTGTCCATGCGGACGTGAGCGACGAGGTTGCCACCGGCGTCGGCTACGGCGATGTTCATGGGCTGGCCGATCTCGGTGGCTTTCTTTTCGGCTGCGGCGATGATGCGGCGGGCGTCTGCTAGTTGAATCATTAGAGCTCCTTGTTTCGATTTCTTGAGATGTGATGCTTGCAAGATGATTGCGGTGCGCGTTTTGCGCGAATGTTCACCTTAGCGACGATACTACTGTTGCGGAGATGGGGCAGACGGCAACAATAAGGGGAGAAATCCATCTCAGGATGTAGAGGTGATGTATGGCACAAGTTCCAGATTCTACGAAAACCGCAGCGCTTCCTTCTAAGAAGGGTGTTACCTCAACTCATGTTGGGGAGACCGATGAACAGCGGATCGAGCATATTGCGGATGAGATGGCGGAGCGCGCCAATAACACTACCAAGTCGTACGAGGATACTGCCCCGGATCAGCAGATTTTTACAAAATAAGTATCGAAACGCGAAGGTAAAAAGACCGGGTAGTTTTATGCGCGTAAGCCCATGTCCGAGAATCCGGACATGGGGCACCCAGAGTTGTGGAGGGGCGCTAGCGGGCGAAGAGGTCTTTGACTTGCTGGACGAAGACGTCGCGGCCCATGTCGCTGATGGCTTCGGTTAGGGGGAGCTGTTTGGGGCAGGCCTGGACGCAGTTTTGGGCGAAGCCGCACTCCTGGATGCCGCCGTCTCCAGCTAAGGCGCGGAGGCGTTCTTCTTTGAGGACTGCGCCGCCGGGGTCGAGGTTGAAGAGCTTGGCCTGGGCGATGGTGGCGGCGCCGACGAAGCCGGTGGCGTCGTTGAACTGGGGGCAGACCTCCATGCAGATGGTGCAGGAGATGCAGTTGGAGAGCGGGTAGCGCTGCTCTTGAATTTGGGGAGCCTGGCGTGGCCCGGCTCCTAGATCGTACGAGCCGTCGATGGGGACCCAGGCTTTTACCTTCTTGAGGTTTTCGAAGAGGACGGAGCGGTCTACGGCGAGGTCGCGGACTACGGGGAATTTTGACAGGGGGGCGAGGGTGATTGGCTGCTCGAGTTTGTCGACCAGGGCGGAGCAGGCCATGCGGGCTTTGCCATTGACGAGCATGGCGCAGGATCCGCAGATCTCTTCGAGGCAGTTGGAGTCGTAGGTGATGGGGGTGGTCGAGCGGCCGGAGACGTCGACGGGGTTGAGCGCGATCTCGCCTAGGAGCGAGGTGATGTTCATGCCCGGGCGGTAGGGGATCTCGAACTTTTCGGTGGTGGCGGGTGCGTCGGGGTTGGACTGACGCTTGATCTCTACCTTGATGGTGCTTGGCGGCATGCGGGCTCCTTAGCGACTGCAGATTTCCTGTGCCTTCAGCGTGAGGCCCTGCTGGAGGCGATTGTTGCGAAGGAAAGCGGCCGCTTCGGAGGAGTTAGAACCGGCCTATTTTGTGGTCGTGCTCCTTCTCGAGTGTGGCGACTGCGATGCCTTCTTCTTTGCTGATCGGCGGACGGCCTTTGAGGGCCATGGTCCGCTCGTTGGGGTGAAGATGCGTGGTGTAGAGGTACATATACGTCATGACACCGGCGTATACGAGGGCTAGGGCGAGGTAGACATATTTGGCGTCTTCCATGGCCCATTAGACGGCGGAATCGGGTTTTGAGGCAACCTGTCATATCAAAAACAAAGGCGAAAAGCGGGTCCTCCGCTTCGCGAAGGATGACAAATCTGGTGGTTACGCGGTGGCGTCGTAGCGGCGTGGGCGCGGTTTGATGTGGCTGATGTCTACGTCTTCCCATTCGAAGGCGGGGGCGTCGTTTTTGTAGGCGGCTTTGGTGGTTTTGAGGAACTTTTCGTCGTTACGGTCGGGGAAGTCGGGTTTGTAGTGGGCTCCGCGGGACTCGTCGCGGAGGCGTGCGCCCTGGACGATGACGCGGCCTAACTGGAGCATGTTCCAGAGCTGGCGGGTGAAGGCGAAGCTGGTGTTTGCCCACTGGCTCTTGTCCGAGAGGTTGACGTTGCGGTAGCGGTCGAGGAGTTCGACGATCTTGGCGTCGGCCTCTTCGAGTCCCTTGTTGTAGCGGATGATCGTGGCGTGCTGGGTCATGGTGTCGCCTAGTTCGCGCCAGATCTTGAAGGGGTTTTCGGTGCCGGGGTTGTTGAGGAGGAGCTGGTTGAACTCCTTCTGGCGGGCGAGTTCGGCGGCGTGGCCTCCGTCGCCTTCCTGGGCGGGAAGATTTTTCGCGTACTGCATGGCTTGCGGGCCGGCGACGAAGCCTCCGTAGATGCAGGAGAGGAGGGAGTTGGCTCCGAGGCGGTTGGCTCCATGGATGGAGTAGTCGGCCTCGCCTGCGGCGAAGACTCCGGGGATGTTGGTCTGCTGGTTGAAGTCGACCCAGAGGCCGCCCATGGTGTAGTGCATGCCGGGGAAGATCTTCATGGGGACTTCGCGGGGGTCGTCGCCTACGAACTTCTCGTAGATTTCGAGAATGCCTTCAAGTTTACGGTCCAAAGTCGCTCGATCGATGTGGGTTAGATCGAGGTAGACCATGGGCTGGCCGTCGATGCCCATGCCGTACTCGTAGACGACCTTGAATATTGCCCGGGTGGCTACGTCGCGGGGGACGAGGTTGCCGTACTTGGGGTACCACTCTTCGAGGAAGTACCAGCGCTCGCCTTCGGGGATGGATTTGGCGGCGCGCTTGTCGTTCTTGTCCTTGGGGACCCAGACGCGGCCGCCTTCGCCGCGGGCGGACTCGGACATGAGGCGGAGCTTGTCTTCGCCGGGGATGGCGGTGGGGTGGACCTGGATGAACTCGCCGTTGGCGTAGTAGGCGCCTTGCTGGTAGAGGGCGGATTGGGCGGAGCCGGTGCAGACGACGGAGTTGGTGGATTTGCCAAAGATGGCTCCGTTGCCGCCGGTGCAGACGATGATGGCGTCTGCGGGGAAGGTGCGGGTCTCCATGGTGCGGAGGTCCATTGCGGAGATGCCGCGGCAGGCTCCCTTGCTGTCGAGAACCGCGGAGAGGAACTCCCATCCTTCGTACTTGGTGACCTTGCCTTCGGCTTCGAAGCGGCGGACCTGCTCGTCGAGGGCGTAGAGGAGTTGCTGGCCGGTGGTTGCGCCTGCGAAGGCGGTGCGGTGATAGAGGGTGCCTCCGAAGCGGCGGAAGTCGAGGAGGCCTTCGGGCGTGCGGTTGAAGGGGACGCCCATGCGGTCGAGCAGGTCGATGATGGCGGGGCCTTGCGCGGTCATGTTTTTGACGGGGGTCTGGTTGGCGAGGAAGTCGCCGCCGTAGATGGTGTCGTCGAAGTGCTTGAAGACGTCGTCGCCTTCGCCTTTGAGGTTCTTGGCGGCGTTGATGCCTCCCTGTGCGCAGACGGAGTGCGAGCGCTTGACGGGGACGATGGAGAAGAGGTCGACCTTGCCGCCGGCTTCGGCGATCTTGATGACGGCGGCCAGGCCGGCTAGGCCGCCGCCTACTACGATAATTCTTGGGGTTGCTGCCATCGGAAAATTCCTATCTTGCCAGTTGGATATTCAGCGGTTTGGAAGATGATTGACGAGGAGTGAAAATCGCGAATCCAGCGAGGAGAAGCCCGCAGATTGCGAGAAGGCCAGCATATCTAAAGTGATTTCGCGTTCGGCTAGTTGAGAAAATCTGCTTGTGCATGCGATATAGCTTGAAATTCCGGCCGGGACCGCCGGAATGAGATAGCTGGGGAGCAACGTTCGTTCGATTAACCTCTTCAATCATGTAGGCAGCACACGCAGAACTCCAAATGCCACCTATCGCCATCGCAGCAACTCCGACAATTCCGATAGCAACGAGCATTAGACCTCTATCGCTCGCCAAGTTGCGAGGGGCTGGTGGAGTTTGGCGGCGTTGTTGAAGGCTTGAGAAGCGTGATGCCGGGTTGGTCGGGCATGACGTCTTCTGGTGCGGGTGGTGCGGTGACGACGGCGTAGATGCTGATGAGGCCCATGAGGCAGAGGGCTGCGCCGCCGAGTCCGCAGACCCAGCCGAATCTCTTGCGGGCCTTGTCGCCGGGGGTGATGCCCCACTTGGCGGCGAAGAGCCAGATGCCGTAGGCGAAGTGCCAGGTTGTGGCGATCATGGCGATGACGTAGATCGCGAGCATCCACGGGTTCGCGAGCTCGTGCTGGACCTTGGCGAAGGCTGCGCCGGGGTGCTCGGGGAGCGAGACGCCGGTGAAACGCTGGCGGTAGAGGTGCTGGATGATGTAGAGGAAGGCGATGATGCCGGTGACGCGCTGCGAGAGATACATCCAGTTGCCGGCCCAGGGGTAGACGTTGACGTTGGAGCGGCCGCGGATGGCGATGAAGACGCCATAGAGCGCGTGGTAGGCGAGGGGGATGAAGATGAAGACCCACTCGAGGACGCGGACGAGCGGGAGGGAGTTGAGGAAGAGGACCTGTTTGGCGTAGGCGAGCGGGCCGTTGACGATTTCGTAGTTGGAGACGATGTGCTCGACGAGGAAGGCGCCGATGGGGACGATGCCGGTGAGCGAGTGCAGCTTGCGCCAGAAGAAGGAGTGGCCTTCGCCTGCTCGTAGAGGCTGAACGCCGCGCAGTGTCGGCGTGGCAGGAAGGGCTGGCGGCGTGGCGGTGGCCATGGGCGCTCCTTTGAGATGGCGCACTTTGAGGTGATGGGAAAAAGTGCGGCAGTGCGATTATTCCGCTGTGGGGAGCCAAGGTCAATAAAACTAAGGGATTTTGTGCGGTTATCGTCAGGTTTGTGCGAAAAGGTGGTTGTTGGTTGATGGTTGTCGAGTCAGAGGGCTGCGAGTTCGGCTATCAGGGCGGCGAAGGCTCGGCCGCGGTGGCTAAAGGTGAGTTTGGTGGCAATGTCTAGCTCGGCCATGGTCTTGTTTTGTTCGGGGAGATAGAAGAGCGGGTCGTAGCCGAAGCCCTGGGTGCCGCGTGGGGTGGTGAGGATCTCGCCTTCGACGGCTCCGTGGCCGATGGCCAGGATTTTTCCGTCGCGGGCTGCGGCCAGGACGCAATGGTAGCGGGCGCTGCGCTCGGTGAGGGGGATGCCGGTTAGACGCGCGAGGAGATAGAGGTTGTTGCGCTGGTCGGCGGTTAGCGGCTCGGGGCTGAGTGCTTCGGCGGCTTCAGTCGGGTGGAAGTTGTGGTCTTCGGCGAAGCGGGCGGAGCGGACGCCGGGGGCTCCGTGGAGAGCGTCGACTTCCAGGCCGGAGTCGTCGGCGATGACGATTTCGCCAGGGGCGCGGCGGGAGTAGTAGATGGCTTTGTGACGGGCGTTGCCTTCGAAGGTGGGTTCGTCTTCGGGTGGGGCGGGGATTTCTTTCAGGTTGGGGAGTGGGGTTAGGGTGATGTTCTGTGTTGCGGCTGCGGCGAAGTCTCGGAGCTTGCCGGGGTTGGAGGTGGCTATGTACAGGATCATGGCTCTCTGATGATAGTGAATCGCCCCTGGGGATTTTCGCGGATGGGCGTGGATTGAGGGCTTAACACCGATAAACACCGATTTTGGCCGTTCGATTGGAAGCTTGTTTTCGGAGTGATAGCTATTCGAAGAGGGTGGATTGGGTCTTAGTGTCTTCGGGGTCGGTGAAGTTGCTTAGGCCTACGCCGACTAGACGGAAGCGTTGTTCCGTAGGAAGTGAGACTCGGTCGCGCAGGTTGAGGGCGATGGCGGTTAGTTCTTCTGCGGAGGATGGCGGCAGCGGCGGCGTGTGGCTGCGGGTGAGGATGTTGAAGTCACTGGTCTTGAGTTTCAGGACGACGGTACGGGGGATGCGAGACTCTTTGCGTGAGGCTGTCCAGACTTTTTCAGCGAGGCGGAGGATCATGGGTTCGATCTCGGTAAGGGGTACGTCTTGCGCAAAGGTGTCTTCGGCGGAGATGGATTTCGTGGGGCGGTCGGGGACGACTGGGCTGTGGTCGATGCCGCGAGCGAGTTGGTAGAGGCGGAGGCCGTAGCGACCAAAGCGGGCTTCGAGAGTTGCGAGGTCTTTGGCCTGGAGGTCTCCTACGGTTTTGATGTTCATGTCCTCGAGATTTTTTTCGGTGACCTTGCCGACGCCTGGAATGCGGCCGACGGGCAGAGGCGGCAGGAAAGTGTCTATTTCGCCAGGCTGGATGACGAAGAGGCCGTCGGGTTTGCGCCAGTCGGAGGCGATCTTGGCGAGGAATTTGTTGGGGGCGACTCCGGCGGAGGCGGTGAGGTTTAGCTCTTCGCGGATTTGTTGACGGATTGCGCTGGCTACGCGTGTTGCCGTGGGAAGGTTGGTTTTGTTCTCGGTGACGTCGAGGTAGGCTTCGTCGAGGGAGAGCGGTTCGATGAGATCGGTGTGGAGTTGAAGGATGTGCGGACCTGGCGCGAGACGGCTCGGTAGCGAGTGAAGTCTGGCGGGATAAAGATTGCTGTCGGGCAGAGACGCTCGGCGCGGAGGGCGGGCATGGCGGAGCGGACGCCGAAGGTTCGGGCCTCGTAGGAGGCGGCGCAGACGACGGAGCGGTTGCCGCGCCAGGCAACGACAACGGGTTTGCCGCGGAGGGCGGGGTCGTCGCGCTGCTCGACGGAGGCGTAGAAGGCGTCCATGTCGATATGAACGATCTTGCGGGTGGTCATCTGGGGAACATGGTATGCGTTTTTTCGCAGTGTTCGTTCGATGAGCGAGGCTGCTGTCACGCATCAATCTTTAATGCGGAAGCGCACGAAGACGACGACTCCCCAGGGATGGTGGCCGTAGGTGGAGACGAGGGGTTGCGGGGTGGTGTAGGTGGTGAATTGTGCTCCGGGGGCGGGGAGGATGTGGGGGATGAAGGGGATGTCTCGGTCGTAGCCGAAGGTGTAGGCGGCTACGTGGCCGATGGGGGTTTCGTTGAAGTTGGGTGGGAGTGGCGAGCCGGGCGAGAAGAGGAGTTCGTTGGTGCGGGCGGCGTTTTCGATGCGGGTCCAGACGTAGTTGCGCGTGTCGAACTGGAGGAGGGATTCGAGGAGGTAGCTGTTTTCGATGCTCGAGTCGTTTCCGGTTTGGGGGAGGGATTTTGTGCGGCCCCAGAGGAGCGTGGTGGACCAGTTTCCGGTCGCGGGTGTGGACATGTCCATGCCGGGCATGCTGGCGGTGTCGGGGTGAATGCCGATGGGGCGGTTGTACATGATGGATGCGGTTTGGCGCTGCTGGTTTTCGTTGGGATAGAGGGCTTCGGGGCTGACGATGTGGGCGATGGAGTACTGGCTGGTCCAATTGGGCGCGGGGGAGAAGGTGATGCGCGAGGAGTAGCTGTCGATGGCGTAGCCGTTGGGGGAGGGTTGGAAGCCCCAGCGCTGCTCGGTGGGTTCGGCGCCGTGGAAGCCAGACTCTTCGAAGCGAAGCCATCGCCAGGTGATACCTCCTGTGAAGACATTGAACGCGATGTGAGTTGAGTCCTGCTGATGGTGGCCGAGTGCGGCGATGGGGTCTTCGGAGGCGGATTGACGGTGCGGGTAGGCGGTGGGGCCGATGGCGGGATCGCCGACGGGTGCTGCGTAGAGGCTGAGGAGAGTGCGCTCGCCGAGGTGAAGGTCGTAGAGGGCCGCGAGTTCCATGATGAAGTCGTGAGGGTGCTGGCCGTCAATGATGGGTTTGGCGAATGCGGTTTCGCCCTGTTGGAAGAGTTCGGGGTAGTAGCGGTCGGAGATGGTGGCGGGCTCGAGCGAGAGCATCGTGCGAAGGGTGATCTGGCCTTTTGCTCCGAGTTGATGCGTGGCCATCGGCATGATCCAGTTCGTGGAGAATAATTTGTCTCCGCCCCGTGTGGGACCGGTTGGGTTGGAGACGGCGTGTTGCTGGGTGTCGGCGAGGAAGACGACGCCATGCAGCATGAGCGTCCAGCCGCGGTATTCGCTCATCATCATGAGGGCTGGGGTGGATGCGGGTTCGACGCTGGTACCGGAGGTGAGGTGTGCGAGTTCAACTTCGATGAGGGTGGTTGGGGGCTTCGACATGTCCATGTCGGTTTGCGGGGCAGGGGGCATCTTCATGCCGGGCATGTCCTGCATGTCGGGCATTTCGGACATAGGGGATTGCTTCTCTTGCTTCTCCTGGGCGAGCGCCGGGAACGGGATTGCGAAGGCCGCGGTGAGTAGCGCGACGGAAAGAACACGATGCATCTGATTTCCTTGTCTCGAGGGCTGCGTGAACGAGACAGCGCGAATGGGCGCTGCAGGTCGCAGAGAGGCAAGGAGGGATCAGATGCGCAGGGCGGTGAGTCGTGGGATGAGTGGCGGCCGCTCTAATTCAGATGGGGCGATCGGCGGGTAAAGGGAGATCTGATGACAGAACGCGGGTGTAAATACCGCGGAGAGCGCGGGCCGCGATAGATCTGTCTGCGCGATGATTGCAGGAGGTTGCTGTTGGTGTGTGGCGCAGCAGGGAGGGACCTGGTGTCGAGGCGGGCAGTGATCGCAGATGCGTTGCGAGGTCTGATGCGGCTGCAGGCAAGACGCTGCTGCCGGCAGAAGAAGCGCCAGCAGGCAGAGAATGGTGACGAACATGTGCAGCGGCGATTTCATCAGTATTGTGTTGGACGTCGCAATTGCCGGAAGGGCTTCCCCGGGCATCGAACGATTTTGCTGCTTCGATTTTATGCTGAAGAGCAGAAGCATTTCAGACGAGGAGAGACGATGGCTAGCGTGAAGGCGCATACGGAGTACTTGACGTTCAAGACTGAGGATCGATATGAGATGGTGCACATCACTCCGCTGGTTGAGGAGATTGTACGGCGAAGCGGAATTGACGACGGGTTGTGCTTCGTTTCGCCGATGCATATTACGGCGGCGATTTATGTGAATGACAATGAGGACGGCTTAATTGAGGACATTGGGGTCTGGCTGGAAAAGCTGGCGCCGCGGTGGAATGGATACAGGCATCATCAGACGGGAGAAGACAATGCGGATGCCCATCTGAAGGCGCTGCTGCTGCACCATGAGACGACGTTGCCGGTGACGAAGGGAAGACTCGACCTGGGGACGTGGCAGCGGGTGTTCTATGCCGAGTTTGATGGGCAGAGGTCCAAGCGCGTCATTGTGAAAGTGCTGGGCGTCGCAAAAGAATGATGTCGACGCGGCGGTTTTGCATGCGTCCGTCTTCGGTGGCGTTGCTGGCGATGGGGTGAAACTCGGCGTATCCGGCGGCGGCGAGGTTCGCGGGGTTGATGGGGCCGCGTTCGAGGAGAAGGCGGGCGATGGCAGTGGATCGTGCGGTGGAGAGCTCCCAGTTGCTGGCGAACTGCTCGGTGTGGATGGGGACATTGTCGGTGTGACCTTCGACGCGGAGCGGACCGGAGGGCAGGGTGGTGGCGAGGATCGCGAGCATGGGAATGGAGGCTGCGCGGACTTCTGCGGAGCCTGAGGGGAAGAAGCCTGCTTCATGAAGCGAGATGACGAGGCCGTCGATGGTGATGCGCATGGTCATGCCGCCAGGAGGGATGCGGCCTGCGGCGACCTGCTGGGCAAGAAGTCTGGTGAGGCGCGCCTTCGTCTGCTCCAAGGTTTCCGCGGTTTCCGCACCTGAGGTTGGGAGCGGGGGCGCTAGCGCCGCTGGAGGTGCGTCGATAGCGGACGCGGCGCTTGTGTCGGTGAGCGGAGGGATTTTTGAGTGGACGTCGAAGGTGCCGAGGGGAGTGAAGGCCGACTGCATGGCTTCGGCAAGCTTCACCTGTTTTTTCTTGTCCGATTGGCTGGAGGCGAAGAGGACGACGAAGAAAGCGAAGAGGAGAGTGATGAAGTCGGCGTAGGAGACGAGCCATCGCTCATGGTTGACGTGTTCCGGATGCTTTTTCTTGCTCATGCCTTTGCCTCGGAGTGCTTGGCGGAGTCTGCGGGTTCGGAGTCGAAGAGATAGGTGCGGAGTTTGGTTTCGATCATGCGCGGGTTCATGCCTTCGAGAATGGAAATGACGCCTTCGAGCATCATCTCTTTGATCATCTGTTCTTCGCGATGGCGAAATTTGAGTTTGCCTGCGGCGGGAAGACAGATGAGGTTGGCCATGGCGACTCCGTAGATGGTGGCGACGAAGGCGACAGCGATGCCGCGACCTACCTCGTCGATGTTGGAGAGGTTTTTCATGACCTGGATGAGGCCGAGGACCGCTCCAATGATGCCGACGGTGGGGGAATAACCTCCTGCCGCTTCGAAGACTGCGGGGATTTTTTCTTCAATCTCGGATTTGTTATCGAGCTCGAGCTGCATGATCTTGCGAACTTCGCTGGGTTCGGTGCCGTCGACGGCGAGCATGAGAGCCTGACGCAGAAAGGGATCGGCGATGGAGGGGAGATCGGCGTCGAGTGAGACGATGCCGCTGCGGCGGGCTTTATTGGCGAAGCCGACGATCTGCGCGAGGACTGCTTCGCCGCTTGAACTTTTGTGCAGGAAGACTTTGAGGATGGCCTTGAGCGCGGCGAGGAAGATACTCAGCGGAAACTGGAGCATGACGGCGCCGATGGTGCCGCCGAAGACGATCATGGCCGCGGTGGGCTGGGTGATCTGGGCGATGCTTCCGCCCTCGATCATCATGCCGGCGAGAATGCCGATGATGGCGAGTGCGATTCCACCGATGCTGGCGATATCCATGGGATTTCCTCTTTAGTGATTGATGACTATTCGCCGGAGTCGTTGGCGGAGTGGTGACGGGCGCGGTGGTCTGCGTCGAAGGCAGATTTTGCGCTGAGTGAGGATGCGGCCTCGGGCCACGCCTGGCGCAGAACGGAGGCACGATAGTCGAGGGTGCGCTGCGAGACCTCTTTGCAGGGTTCGAGGACGACGAGCTTCTCTCCGGTGATGAGGGTGAGCACCGTGTCGGGCGCGGCCTCAGCATATTTAATGAGGTCGCAGTTGATGGCGAGAGGGCTGCCATTCAGACGTGTGAGTTCGATCATGGGCGGTGTTCCTTCCATTGGTTTCATCGGCAGGGAAGGAGAGGTCAATAGGCACGTTAACGAAGTAATGTGCGAGGCAGCGGGCACGCGGACCGGATCTAAAGTCGGCAAAGCGGGAGCCGATGAGGTGGTGGAACGCGGAGCCTTCCGCATAGTGAATCGGATCTCACGAGCTGCTGAGTCAGCGATATGAGTTTGCCGGGCGGTCACTCGGGGCGGCGTCGCGACAACTCAAACCGAGCAGTACAGGAGCGTTTCCTTATGTCCTTGGGCATTCTCACAAACGTTGCAGCAACCTATGCAGAGAACAATCTTAATCAGACGCAGAACAGTCTCCAGTCTGTTCTTCAACAGCTTTCCTCCGGTTCGCGCATCAACAGCGGCGCGGATGACGCAGCCGGCCTTTCGGTTGCCGATGGTCTTCATGCGAACGAAGCCGCACTGACCCAGTCCGCGCAGAACGCACAGAACGGCGTTGGCTTGCTCCAGACCGCCGATGGCGCGCTGTCGCAGGTGACCAATTTGCTTGATCGCGCGGTGACGCTGGCTACCGAGGCCTCTAACGGCGGATTGACAACCGCTCAGGCAGGCGCGGCTGACACGGAGTACCAGAGCATCCTTACCGAGATCGGCAATATCGGCACCACAACGAACTTCAACAGCACCAATGTGTTTTCGGCGACTGCTACCAACTTCGTTGTCAGCGATGGAACATCTGCCGGAACCACCACGATCGCCGCAACCGTAGGAACTCTTACTGCCGGAAGCGTCGGTACTGCTACTGGCGGTGGAGCGGGGCAGAGCCTTACTGGAACCGATTTGACTTCCACGGCTAACGCGACGACGGCGTTGTCGGACATCACCACGGCCATCGCAGACGTTGCAAATCAGCGCGGTGGGATTGGCGCCAACATCAACCAGCTGAACGCGGCTGCCAACGTTGCGAGCTCGGAAGAGGTGAACCTGTCTTCTGCCGAGAGCGCGGTTACCTCGACCAACTATGGACAAGCAACCAGTGACCTTGCGAAGTACCAGGTGCTCAGCCAGACCGGCATCAGTGCTCTTGCGCAGGCTAACAGCGTGCAGCAGGAGATTCTGAAGCTGCTGCAATAATCCGTTGGCGAGGCGGCGATCAGGCGTGCGGTCTGGTCGCCGGCCTTTCTTGTTGGAGAACTTAGCTGCCTCTAATGCGAGCGCCACGAACTTGGCCCGGCGATTGCTTCTATCGGGACGAGCGAACGGGAAGGTGAGATGGGCACAGTCGGGTTGAACTTTGGATCGGCGACGAGCGGGCAGGGCTTCGATGTCGCTTCGACGGTGACGCAGATTCAGGCGTCGGAACAGGCGATTGAGACTCCCTGGCAGAATCAGCTGACTGCTCTACAGTCCCAGGATACGGTGCTGTCGACTTTGGGGAGCGATCTTTCCACTCTGACGACGAGCCTGCAGGCTTTGACCGACTTCGATGGGGTGTTCTCAGAGAAGCAAGGATCAAGCTCTAATCCGGATTTGTTGAGTCTTACGTCGGCAAGCACGACGGCATCGGCCGGAAGTCATACGATTGTGATCAGTTCGCTGGCTCAGACTTCTTCCGAGGTCTCCAGTGCTATCGCAGATCCGAACGACACGCTTTCAGGCAGCCTGACGATTCAGGGACACACCTTCAATGTGGACAGTAGCGATAACGACACTACGCTTGCATCGCTGGCTTCGGCGATTAACTCGGCGGGGATTGGCGTGAGTGCAAATGTGATTACGGACTCGAACGGGTCGCGGCTATCGATGGTGAGTGGCACGAGCGGCGCTGCGGGCGATCTTTCCGTGAGCGGGTCGCTGTCGGGTGCATCTTCTGGAGCGATTTCGTTCTCGAGCAGCCAGGATGGGAAGGATGCGAGCCTGACAGTCGATGGCGTGCCGATTACCAGTGGCTCGAACACTGTGACAAATGCGATTTCGGGCGTGACCTTTCAGTTGCTGGGCGCGTCGACCGGAACTCCGATCCAGGTGGAGATTACGAACGACAATACCGATATCGAATCGGCGATGAATACGTTCGTGACTGCCTACAATGCGGTGATCAGCGACATCAACGGGCAGGAGGGAAACGACTCGAACGGGAATCCGGAGCCTTTGTTCGGCAATCCAACGCTGGCTATGATTCAGAGTCAGGTTACGGGAGCCCTCTTTGCGGGGAGTGCCAGCGGGGCGATCAGCAATATTACTCAGCTGGGGATTGGGCTGAACGATGATGGTACGCTGACGCTCAATACGGACACGCTGGATTCGGCGTTGAACGCGAATTTCTCGGACGTGACTGGATTTCTCCAGAATTCGGGCAGTTTTGGCCAATCGCTGGCTGTATCACTGAACAATCTGGGAACGCAGGCTCCCAATGGCGCGGTTTTTCTGGCACAGCAGCAGAACTCATCGCAGGAATCGGCGCTGAATACGGATATCACGAACGAGAATGCTGTACTGGCGACGCAGAAGACGCAATTGACCGAGGAGCTGAATACGGCGAATGAGATCCTCCAGTCGATTCCGAGCCAGCTGAACGAGGTCAACGAGATGTATAGCGCAATTACGGGGTATAACCAGAATTCCAATGGATAAGCGGATCGAAGAGATGAGCTACCAGCAGCAGACTTTGGCAGGGGCGACGGGCGTTGAGCTGATTGTGGCGCTTTACGATGGGCTGATTCGTTTTCTCTACCGGGCGATGCAGTGCGTGGAAGAGGGCGATGTTCGCGGTCGACGCGTTGACGTGAAGAAGGCGCTGGATATTTTGATGTATCTGCAGGCGCGGTTGAGGCCGGATGTTGGCGGAACTGTTGCTGCTTCGCTGTCGGATTTTTATTCGACGATGTTTACGATGACGCTCGAGGCGTCGCACCTGGAGTCGAAGGAGCAGTTTGAAGAGGTAATTTCTTTTGTCCGCAATGTTCGCGAGGCATGGGTAGTGGTGGCTCGTGACCCCGAGGCGGGCAAGGTGTTGCCGAGAGAGCTGCGGACGCGGGAGGAGAAGTTTCTTCCTGCTGCCGCGGTTCCTGTGGCTTCTGGCGAAGCTGGTCCTTCGCGCTGGTCGGCTTAGTTTTTTGTCAGGTAGCTACGGAGAGCTCTTCTTCGAGACGCTGCTTTTCGAAGAGGTCGGTGTAGTAGCCGTTGCGGGCGATGAGTTCGTCGTGGGTGCCTAGCTCTGCGATGCGACCGGCGACGAGGACGGCGATCTGGTCGGCGTTGCGCGCGGTGGAGATGCGGTGGGAGATGAAGATTGTGGTGCGACCTTCCATGACTCGCTTTAGGCCGCTGAGGATGCGCTCTTCGGTATAGGTGTCGACGCTGGCGAGGGCGTCGTCGAGGATGAGAATTTTTGGGTTGCGGATGATGGCGCGGGCTATCGCGGTGCGCTGTTTCTGGCCGCCGGAGAGAGTGAGGCCTCGCTCGCCGACTTCGGTGTCGAAGCCCTTGGGGAACTCGAGGATCTCGTTGCAGATGTGGGCGACTGTTGCGGCTTCTTCGACTTGTTCGGTAGTAGCGTCAGGAGTGCCGAAGGCTATGTTTTGCCGGATGGTGTCGGAGAAGAGAAATGTCTCTTGCGGAACGAAGCCTATGCTGTGACGCAGGCTTGAGAGCGTGTAATCGCGGATGGGGTAGCCGTCGATGAGGACGGTGCCGGGTGCGGCGTCGTGGAGTCGGGGGATGAGGTTGACGAGGGTAGATTTGCCGGAGCCAGTGGGGCCCACTATGGCAAGGCTGCTGCCTGCAGGGATGTTCAGGTTGACGTCGTGCAGGACTGCGGGAGCGTTGGGGTAGGCGAAGGTCAGGTTGCGGAACTCTATGCTGCCACGAATTGTTGTGTGAACTGAGGCAGTTGTAACCGCAGGTCCTTCGACTTCGCGCTGCGCGCTTCGCTCAGGATGACACTCCTTTTCCTCTCGGATAAGGGCAGGGTCGTCGGCGATGTCGGGTTGCTGCTTGAGGAGTTCGTCGATGCGAACGACTGAGGCGGTGCCGCGCTGGAAGAGATTGACGACCCAGCCTACGGCGATGATGGGCCAGATGAGCTGGACCATGTAGACGTTGAAGCTGGTGAACTCGCCGACGGATATCTGGTGCTGGACGACTTCGTGGCCTCCGACGAGAAGCGTGATCATCAGCGAGAGGCCGAGGACGAACTCCAGCGTCGGCCAGAGCATGGCCATGAGGCGGACGAGGTAAAGGCTGCGGCGGATGTATTCCTTGTTGGCAGTTTCGAAAGAGGCGATCTCGGCTTCTTCCTGGGCAAAGGCGCGGATGAGGCGTGCGCCGGAAAAGTTCTCCTGGGCCTTGGCGGAGATGTCGGAGAACATGGCCTGGA
The DNA here is from genome assembly GCA_963746625.1 of uncultured Acidobacteriaceae bacterium. Taxonomy (GTDB): domain Bacteria; phylum Acidobacteriota; class Terriglobia; order Terriglobales; family Acidobacteriaceae; genus Edaphobacter. Next base: position 288,739 of record CAVVBT010000003.1, on the reverse strand, counting down.
TGCGCTCGAAGCGCTTATGAATGCGGGCGCCGAAGTACTGGACGAGGACGGAGGCCATCGGCAAAGGAACGAAGGCAAAGAAGGTCAGCTTAGGGCTGATGCGATACATGAAGGGCAGCGCCGCTGCGGTGAAAACTATGGTGTTCGCGCTGTACATGATCGCGGGGCCGAGGAGCATGCGGACGGCGTTAAGGTCGTTGGTGGTGCGGGCCATGATGTCGCCCGTGCGATGCGTGTGGTAGTAGCTGGGCGACTGGCGTTCGAGATTTGCGAAGATGTCGTTGCGAAGATCGAACTCGATCTCTCGCGAGGCCCCGATGATGACTTGACGGGTGATGTAGAGGAAGATGGCGGCAAGTACGGCGATGATGAGAAGGCGGCCGGCGTGCAGCAGAATCTTTGATTCGGTGATGCCGTGACGCATGTCGTCGATGGCGTGGCCGATGACGACGGGGATAAGAACTTTAACGGCGTTGTAGAGGACGACCGCGACCCCGCCCCAGGCGAGTTGCCTCCAATATCGCCTGAGGTAGGGTGCGAGCGGTTTCAGTTTTTCGAACATAGTTTTGCGTGCCTTAGATTGGACGCGCTATTCGTCTTTGGGATTCGGCGTTGCAGCGGGAGCGTCTGCTGGAGGAGTGGCGGGTTTCGCTGGCGTTGCTGCAGGAGCAGGCGCCGGTGCCGGTTTTGGCGCAGGTTTTTCGTCGCTCTGGCTTACCAGTTCGACGTCGAAGATCAGCTCGGCTTTGGGTGGGATCGGCGCTTTGCCCTGAGCTCCGTAGGCGAGCTGATAGGGGATGAACAGGCGACGCTTACCGCCGATGCGCATTCCGTCGAAGCCTGTGTCCCAGCCCGGGATGACCTGGTGCTGGCCGTAGTTGATGCTGATGGGCTCGGCGCCGGGATGGTCGTAGGACGAGTCAAACTTTGTCCCGTCGGCGAGGTAGCCGGTGTAGTGAATGCTGTACCACTTGTGAAGGGCGGCGGGCTCGCCGGTACCGATCTGTGTGTCGATGTAGGCGAGGGAGAAGCTGGAGGATTCAAGTCCGAGGGTCTGGCGGAGTTGGTTTTCTCCTACAAGGGGGGAGATGTAGTCGAGTTTGGCGCTCGGTTCGATGGTGATGGTGTAGAGGGCTTTGGCGCAGGGGGTGCCGGCGGGAAGCGCGGGAATTTTTGGTGAAAGTTCGGGTATTGTCGCGCAGGTCGCCTCCGCCGGCTTGGTGGTGGTGGCCGTCGGGGCGGGCGCCGCGTGGTGAGTGGGGGTTGCAGGTTTTGTTGCGGAGGTTTGTGCGGTGGCGGCGGTGGTAACAGCGGCCAGGAGGGTGATAGAGGAAAGCTTCAGTGTCATTGTGATTCCAGTTTAGGACGGTTTTGGGTTACCGGGGAGTGAATTGTGAAGGTATCCCCCACTGCCGTCGCTTGTGATGAGTGTGGAATTTGTGGAGAGTAAAGGCTTTAGGCGGGGGTGCGGTGTAGGAGGTGATCTCCGGGGAAGCATATGAAGATGATTTCTGCCGTCTGATGGTATGAGTACCACTAAGGAGCTATGCCCAATTAGGTATATGGTTCCCGGTGCAGGAGGGTGCTCTAATTCTGCTGCGAGGAGAGATATGCCGAAGCGGCTGGCTATTACGATTGCGGGTGCGGTGTCGTTGGGGAGTTACGAGGCGGGCGTGCTGTATGAGGTGCTGGATGCGATTCATCAACACAACACCTCGGCCGGTGTGACGGACGACGAGAAGATTCTGATCGATGTGATGACGGGTGCCTCTGCCGGGGCGATGACGGCGGCGATTGTGGCGCAGAAGATGTTGTACTCGGCCAATGAGTTTCGCGGCCCGTACGATAATCCGCTGTACAACGTGTGGGTAAAACGCATCGACCTCGGGGGGTTGCTGAAGACGGTGGATGAAACGACCGGCGCAGTGGAGCCGCCGCTGCGTTCGATCTTTTCGTCGAACATGGTGGAGGGGATTGCAAAGGATACGCTGCTGGGACGATATGCGACGGGGGAGTGGCCTGCTCCCATAACGCACATGGCTGCGGCGCGGTCGATCTCTATCGGGATGACGCTGACGAACCTGAACGGCGTGGACTATGGCTATGACATGCAGCCTTGCGGGAAGTTTATCTACACGCGGCATGAAGACCAGATGACACGAGTGGTGAGTGTGGACGGGAGCGATAAGCCGGAGGTGTGGCAGGAGTTGGTGGACGCTTCGGTGGCAAGCGGGGCCTATCCGCTGGCGTTTCGCGCGAAGGAGATGGATCGCAGTCGGGGGGAGTACGCAAAAAACGGTCTGGAGCCGTGGACGGACGATCCCTCGAGGTTTACGTATACCGACGGCGGAATCCTGCAAAACGAGCCGCTGGGTATGGCGAAGAACCTGGTGGATGAGATCGACAAGCATTGGTACAACGACAGCCGGTTCTACTTGTTTGTGTCGCCGCATGGGAGAACTTCGAGCGCGGACTCGAGCTTCTGCGAGGTGAATGCAGACTACTTTCAGATGATGAAGCGGTGGGCGAAGGTGCTGCTTGGCCAGTCGGAGTTTCAGGACTGGATTACTGCGGTGGAGATGAATGAACAGATCGCTCTGATGGACGCTCGTGCGAGTGAACTGGCAGAGAAGCTGCGTTCGGGCGAGATCAAGAGCGGAAGCCTGAAGCGGACAGCGGATGGTTTGCTGAAGGTGTTGTTCACGCAGCCGACGCGAACGGGAACGAGGCAGGTTGCGAAGATTGGAAAAGAGAGCCTGGCTGAGGCGAGAAAGCGGATTGAACACCAGTACAAGGACGAGATTGCGAGTCTGGGGGTTGGAAGCTATAGCGCCGATGCATTTCGCGATACGGTGCTGGCGTTTGAGACGGCGGCGAATCTTGGGCAGTGCGACTACATGCGAATCTATGGAATCGCGGTGTCGGAGGAGTTGCTGGCGGGTGCGGATCTAACGGGCTTTCTGGGATTCTTCGATGAACGGTATCGCGCGCATGATTACGACCGGGGACGGATGGTAGCGCGGATAGTTTTGACCGACCCGGTGATGAGCGAAGCGGGAGAACTGGGGCCGATACGGTATACACCGAAGCATACGAATCCCATCGACAGCACCTTGAACGGATTGCAGTTGGGACAGCTGTCGATCGAGGAGCAGAAGGAGTTTCGCGAAGGCGTGAAGAAGCGGGTCGGTGAGATGGTGCGGTATCTGATTGGGTTCTGGTCTTATCCGGCGGACGTGGTGGTGATCGAACCGCTGATGAATGCGATTCTGAATCATTTGTTTCGGGAGTAGTGGGCGTGGGTTACGTGGGGGTGCGGAGCAGGAGGTAGGCTCCAGCGATGCCGAAGAGGAGATCTGGGGTCCAGGCGGCGAGTAGGGCGGGCAGGGTGTTGACGTTGCCGAGGGATTCGAAGATGAGGGCGACGACCCAATAGGTGATGGCAAGGCTGATGGCTACGGCGATCCCGGTGAGCGAGCCTTGTTTGCCCATCGAGAGGGCGAAGGGGATGGCGAGGATGGCCATGACGAGCGTGATGAGCGGGTAGGCGATCTTTTTGTAGAGCTGGACGACGAGGCGCTTAGTGTCGAAGCCGGATTCTTTGAGGTCTTCGATGTAAGCAGAGAGCTCGTTGTAGCTCATCTCCTGCGAGGGGACGTACTCTTTTTTGAAGTAGGTGGGTTGTTCTTTGATCTCGGGGAAGGTGGAGACGGTGAAGGGCTTGTAGCTGGCGATGGTTTCGCCGGAGAAGGTGCGCTCCCAGCCGTTGTCGAAGACCCAGTTGTTGACGCGGGGATCCCAGCGGGCGGAGGAGGCGAAGATGCGGCGCTGGAGGGTGAAGGTGGCGGGGTCGAACTCGAAGACGGTAAGGTTGGCGAAGGTGTCGCGCTCGGCGTTGAAGTATTGGTAGTAGAAGATGCGATAGGGTGCGCCGGCGTTGTTGGTCTGGCCGGAGATCCACTGGCGGTCGGGGCGGGAGAAGGTCTGGGTGGGCTTGTCCTTGATGACGGAGAGGAGCGCTTCCTGGCGGCGATTGGCGTTGGGGAGATAGAACTCGTCGAAGACAAAGAGGCCCGCGGAGATGAGCATGGTGACGAACAACACCGGCGTGATGATGCGGTAGAGACTGACGCCGGAAGACTTCATGGCGGTTAGCTCGGAGGTTCGGTTGAAGGTCCCGAACGTGACGAGGACGGCGACCAGCGCGCAGAGTGGAGTGACGTTGTAGAGGATGAAGGGGATGAGGTTGATGAGGTATTCGCCGACGGTGATGAGCGGAGTGCGGTTGCGGAAGATGGGGCCGATGAGCTCGAAGAAGGTGAAGATCAGGAAGAGAGTGGAGAAGGAGAAGAGAACGATGGAGAAGTTCGTGCCGTACTCGCGCATGACGTAATCGTCGAGGAGAAGAGGGAACTGGATGCGCGAGATGCTGCGGAAGCGGCGGAGGAGAGTGGCGACGTCGTAGTTGAAGCGCTGAGCCGCCGTTCTGTTTGCGGTTGGCGAGGCGGGTGACGAACTTGTTGAGGCGAGCGCCGATGGAGGAAAAGATGCCGAGGGCGATGCCTCCGCGGGACATTTGATAGAGGAGGATGGCTCCGGCAGCGGCGAAGAGAAGGTTCGCGCCCCAGACGCCCAGGAAGGGCGGCAGCTTGCCGGATTGCGCGAAGGCGGCGCCGATTTGAGAGAGCAGGTAGTAGATGAAGACGAGAACGATGGTGACGACGAAGCCCGTGGATTTGCCTCCACGTTTGGAGGAGATGCCGAGCGGGACGCCGACGAGCATGAGGACGAGACAGGCGAATGGATAGGAGAAGCGCTTGTTGAACTCGATGCGGTAGATGGAGGGCTGGCGACCGTTGGAGGCGCCCTGGGCGTTGGCGCGGCGCCAGAGTTCGGTGAGCGAGAGGGCTTCGATGTTGGTATTGAGCCGGCCGAGGTGGGCGTCTTCGGGGGCTTCGGTTTCGATGGGAATATCGGTAGTGGTGAAGGTGGAGATGTTGTATTGGTTGGGGTCGTTGGCGGAGGTGTCATGCTGGCCTCCGTTGATGAGGTGGAGGCGGATGGTTTGGGCGTCGGGGGTGTTAGGGGTTCCGTTGACGACGACGGCCTGGGCGGCGGTGGTGATATGGGGGTTGGCGGGCTCTGTGAGGTCGGCGAGGAAGACGTGGTGCCAGAGAGCGGCTCCGGCGGCGGGTGTTGCGTCCTGAATGTAGAGGACACGATCCTTGAACTGTTCGTAGAAGACGCGCGGCTGGACCTCGAAGGAGGCTTGAGAGGACGTGAGAGATTCGCCGAGCGAGATGATGCCGGCGGCAGCGCGTGGGGCGAGATAGAGGGAGTTGAAGAGGCCGAGGGCGAGGGCGACAGTGGAGACGACGGAGACGATGCGGACGAAGTCGATGGCGCCCATGCCGGAGGCGCGCATGGCGGTAATTTCGCTGTCGGCAGCGAGGCGTGACAGGCCGAGGAGGATGCCGACGAGAACGGCCATCGGGATCGTGACATTGAGGGTAGGGGGGATGGTGTAGGCGATGATGCGTGCGACGTCAGCGTAGGAGGCAGAGTCCCGGACGACGAACTCGAGGATTTTGCCGAGATCGCGAGTGAAGATGATGAAAGTAAAGAGGGCTCCGCCGAGGAGAGCGTGCGAGGTGACTTCGCGGAGAATGTAGCGGGTGAGGATGCGCATTCGGTCTTGCTACGGATGAGGCCAGGGTTTAGTGTATCGCGGGCGATGTAAAGGCTTGAGACAGTGAGGCAACCCGGTGAGCCGATGCGGAGTCCATCTTGAGGGGTGGAATTGTAGAGAAAGGTGTCGCTGCGGGTGCCAATTGGCGGCGAGTCTTGCTGAGTAGAATGGAAGTTTTTTCCAGGTACGGGCCAGAAAATTCGCGAATGGGGCTTGAGGTTTCAGCTAGAGACGGTGAGCGAAATGAGCTGTCTCCGAGCAATGTGATGTTGGTGGATGACGATCGCAGATATAAGGATGCTGACGCGGACGTTTCTGGAGCATGAAGGATACAACGTGTTCAGCTCCGGGGACGCGGATCGGGCGGTGCAGATATTTCGCAGCGTGCCGCAGATCGATCTGCTGGTAACTGATTTGTATATGCCGGGTCGGTCGGGGATGGAACTGGCCAGGGACTTGAAGGAGTTGCGGAAGGACTTGCGTGTGCTGATGATCTCGGGTGGGATGCTGGAGGATGAGCAGGAGGCAAAGCTGAAGCAGGAGGGGTGGAGTTTTCTGGCGAAGCCCTTCCGGCTGCCAGAGCTTTTGGCGACAGTGCATCGGATTTTGGCTCCGGTGGAGGCTCGGCGCTGGCGGGAGCGCGCCGCCGACTAAGTTTGGGAGACGAGCGGGGCTAATGCGACAGCAGGTCCTTCATTCGGCATGACAACTAGAAAAGCAACAGCCCGAACTGGTCATGGGTTGGCGAGGAAGCGGTAGCCAACGCCGCGGACTGTGACCAGGTGCTGGGGGCTCGGAGGGATTGTCTTCGATGTAGCGGCGGAGGCGGACGATGAAGTTGTCGATGGCGCGGGTATCGGTGTCTTCGTGGACTCGCCAGACCTCTTCCAGGATCTGCTTGCGGGAGACGATTTGCCCATCGCGCTCGGTGAAGTAGCGGAGTAGATCCGCCTCCATCAGTGTGAGGTGGGTGATGCGGTTGGGGGCGATAAGTTCGAGGGAGTCGAAGCGGATGGTGCGGTGGTTGAAGACGTACTCGTCGGGTGGGGTGACAGGCGGTGGGGTCTCGGGCGATGTTGCTGCCTGCCATGCGGTGCGGCGCAGGAGAGACTTGAGACGAACGAGGAGGATGCTGAGGTCGAAGGGCTTGGCGAGGTAGTCGTCGGCGCCGGCCTCGATGCCTTCGAGGACCTCTTCGGGGCGTGCCCGGGCCGTGAGCATGAGGACGGGCGTGTAGTGCTGGGCTTCGCGGAGAGCGCGGACGATGGTGAAGCCGTCGGCGCCGGGAAGCATGCAGTCGAGGACGATGGCGGCTGGATTTTCTTTGTTGGAGAGTAGCCACGCGAGGGCGGAGTCTCCGTCGGACTCGTGGTGGGTGCGGTAGCCCTCGGCCTGGAGATTGAAGAGAAGTCCCTGAGCGAGATGCTCTTCGTCTTCGACGACGACGATAAGGGGAGCGGTGGTCTGAGTCATGCGATCTTTCTATGCGCGGAGCAAATATCGATTTGTTACATAAATGGTTACTTATCGTCAGGTGGAGTGAATCAGTGGCTTGAGCAGGCTGTCGATGCCGTTCCATGCGATCTGGACGCCGATGCAGAAGAGGATAAAGGCGATGACGCGAAGGATTCCGTGGACGGTGGAGGGCGCAATGGAGTGAGCGATCTTTGGAGCGTAGGCGTAGCAGAGGTAGATAGAGCCGCTGAGAACGACGGCAGCGATGAAGAGGCCGACGTGTGCCAGTACGGTTTCAGTGACTCTGGGTTGGGTGGCGTGGACGCTGAGGGTGAGCATGATGACGATGCATCCGGGACCAGCTGTGATGGGGAAGGTGAAGGGGTAGAAGGCTTTACTCTGGAGGTCGCTGATCTCTTCCGGCGTAATGGCGGGGGCGGCGCGGACGGATTCCTTCTCCGGGTTCGGAGCGGTGCTGTCCTTCTGGTTAAGGAGCGACCAACCGATCATCGCGATGACGATGCCGCCAGAGACCTCCATGATGGGCAGCGAGATGCCGAAGAAGGCGAGCAGGGAGGAGCCGACCAGCTCGATGACGGCTAGGAAGATGACCGTGTTGATGGCGATGCGGCGCGCGAGGGCGCGGTAGGTGTCGATGGGGGCCAGGCCGACCAGCCCGAGAAAGATAAGGGCGGAGCCAAGAGGGTTGATGAGCGGAAGAAGTGCGCTGAACCCCAGGGCGAAGAATTTCCAGATGAGCAGCATGGATTCACAAGGTCGTTGAGATGACTGCGACTTCTATGTGATTGTACGTTGTGGCTGGGCTGTTCACGGTTTTGCCAGGTCAGGGTTGGCGAGTGGAAGGGTGAGGGTGATGGTGGTGCCGAGGCCGGGGCCTCGGCTTGTTGCGGTGGCGTCGCCTCCGTGCTGGCGGGTGATGTTGCGGACAAGAAAGAGACCGAGGCCGGTGCCTTTGATGCGGGCGATGTTGCGGCCGGGGACGCGGTAGAAGCGGGTGAAGATGCGCTTGAACTGGCTGGGCTCGAGGCCTACGCCGGTGTCGGTGATGGTGAGGGCGATGGAGGTGTAGTTGACGATGGCAAGGGCGCAGCGAATGTGGACGCCGTCGGGGGAGTATTTGACGGCGTTGTCGAGGACGTTGATGACGGCGGTGCGGAGGTCTTCCGGGATGCCGAGAGTTTGGAGGCGGACGGCTCCGGGGACGGGCTCGAGGACGATGCTGCCGGAAGGAAGGTCGTAGCGCTGCAGAGTGATGGCGATGCAGTCGGCGACGAGGGTCTGGAGGTTGATGAGGATGCGGTTCTGCTGGCGGTGGCGCTGGCCTAGTTGTCCGGCTTTGAGGACCTGCTCGACGGTGGTGAGGAGACGGTCGGAGTCGGAGAGCATGATCTTGTAGAACTCTTGTCTTTGCTCTTCCGAGGTTGCGCGGCGCTGGAGTGTTTCGAGGTAGAGGCGGATGCTGGCGATGGGGGTTTTGAGCTCGTGGGTGACGGCGTTGAGGAAGGAGTCCTGGCGCTCATTGCGGCGGACTTCGCGGACAAGAAAGATGGTGTTGAGAACGACGCCGGCGACCAGGATGGCGAAGAGGATGATCCCGAACACGAGCAGCGTGAGATGACCCTCGTTGCGAATCCGGATGATCCAGGTGATGTTGAGGAAGACGGTAAGGCCGAGTGAGCAGCACGCCGAGAGTGATGAAGATGGCGATGGTACCGCGGCGTCGGGTGATGTTCATGGTCTGGGGGAAGTATAGCGGGATGGCTGAGTCAAGTATGATTTTCCGCAAGAGCGGGAGGCGTTTATGCGGCGACTGGGCTGGCTGTTGGGGTTTGCGATTGTCTTGTCCAGCGGTCTTGCTGCTGGACAGACGCCGAATGGCGTGACGGTTGTCGATGAGAAGACGGCCGGGGATGTGAGTTTGAAGGTGGGTGGGAGGCTCGAGGTGCATCTGGAGGCGAACCATACGACGGGATACCTCTGGGTGCAGGTTCCGGTTGAGAAGCCCGTGCTTCAGAAGCAGGGGAAGGCGGTGTATCACGAGAATCCGTCGGACGGTAGGGTTGGGGTGGCGGGTGTAGAGATTTGGAAGTTTAAAGCGGTGCGGGCAGGGAAGCAGAGTCTTCGGTTCGAGTATCGACGGCCATGGGAGAAGACTGCTTCGGCGGCGAAGACGCTTATGTTTGATGTGACTGTGGAGTGATGCGGGGAGACGGGATGAATCGGCGTGAGATTTTGCAGGGGATGGCAGCGGCTTCGATGATGGCTGGCGTTGGACGGTTTGCTTATGGGCAGGATGCTCCGGTGGCAACGACTGCGGCGGGCAAGGTGAGCGGGAGGCTTGAGAACGGGATCAATGTTTTTCGCGGGATTCCTTATGGGGAGGATACGCGGAAGACGCGGTTCAAGGTCCCGTTGCCGGTGACGGCGTGGAGTGGGGTGAAGGAGTGCCTTGAGTGGTCTACGCGAACGCCGCAGTTGACGGTGGATCGTGGTGCGGGTGGGGAGCGAGCGGGGTTTCATCTGCCTCCGGATAAGGGGGAGCAGAGCGAGGACTGTCTGCATGTGAATGTGTGGACGCCAGGACTGCGAGATGGGAAGAAGCGGGCTGTGCTGTTTTACATTCATGGTGGGGCTTACAACAACGGGACGGCGAACTGCGATCTGTATGACGGCAACCGGCTGTGCCACCGCGGCGATGTTGTGGTGGTGACGGTGAATCATCGGCTGAATGCGTTTGGGTATATGTATCTGGGCGATCTGGGTGGGAAGGAGTATGCAGACTCAGGCAATGCGGGGATGCTGGATCTTGTTTTGGCGCTGAAGTGGGTGCAGCAGAATATTGCGGAGTTTGGCGGGGATGCTTCGCGGGTGCTGATCTTTGGGCAGTCGGGCGGAGGGGCGAAGTGCGCGACGCTGATGGCGATGCCGGCGGCGAAGGGATTGTTTCATCGCGTGCTGACGATGAGCGGGCAGCAGGTGACGGCGAAGCCTACGGTGATTGCGAATGAGGTTGCGAAGGATGTGCTCGATAAGCTGGGGGTGAAGTATGACCAGCTTGATGCGCTGCAGACCCTGCCGATGGAGAAGATTCAGGAGGCGGCGCGGGTGAGTTCGGCATGGCTGCCGGTGATGGATGGTGGCGCGCTGCCGCGCGATCCGTTTGATCCGGATGCGCCGGGGATTTCGGCGGAGGTGCCGATGATTCTGGCGAATACGCATGATGAGACGGTGACTTCGGCTGCCGGGCGGACGGGCGTGTTGACGTGGGAGCAGGCTCCGGACGCGCTGAAGAATAGCGTGGGGCAGTATCTGGGGTCGTATACGCCGGAGGAGATTATTCGGCGGTATCGGGAGATCTATCCGGATCGCGATGCGGCACATATTGTGGTCGCGGCTGCGGTGGCGTTTCGGGCGTGGCCGGGGCAGGTGATTGAGGCGGATCGACGGGCTGCGGATGCGAAGAGCCAAGCGCGTACGTGGGTCTACCGAATGGATTGGCAGGTGCCGTTTCCCGGGCACTGGGCGATCCATACGATCGATCTGCCGTTTGTGTTTGATAACGTGGCGCTGGCTCCGGGGATGTGCGGGGCGAGTGCGGAGGAGCAGGCTGCGGCGCAGCCTTTGGCTACGCGGATGTCAGAGATGCTGATCGAGTTTGCGAAGACGGGCGATCCGAATTGCAAAGTGGTGCCGCATTGGCCGAGCTACGATTTGAAGGATAGGAATACGATGATCTTCGATAATGAAACGCGCGTGGAGAGGGATCCGCGCGGGGCGGAAAGGGTTTTTGCGGCTGGTGCGCACTATCGGCAGCCGGGGACTTGATTTGAAGGACGGAGGAGAGTGTATGAATCGACGTGAGGTGTTGCTGGGAATGAGTGCGGCGGCGGTCGTGCCGCTTGTGGCGGGCAGCGGAGCTGAGGCGCAGAGTGCCGCCGGCGGTCCCGTTTACGAACTGCGGATTTATCACGCGAATGAGGGCAAGCTGGATGCTTTGCTTGCGCGGTTTCGCGATCATACGGTGGCTATCTTCAATCGGCATGGTTTGAAGAGCGTGGCGTATTGGACGCCGACCGATGAGCCCCTCAAGGGTAAGACGTTGATTTACATTCTAAAGCATCCGAGCCGGGAGGCGGCCGCGGCGAACTGGAAGAGCTTTCATGATGATCCGGAGTGGGTGAAGGTATCGACCGAATCGGAGATGAATGGAAAGCTGGTGGAGAAGGTTGACTCGACGTATATGACGCTGACGGATTTTTCGCCGGCGGTTTAGGCGCAGATTTTGCAAGCAATAGAGAGGAATGAAATGAATCGACGGGAAGTGTTGCAGGGAATGGGAGCGGCGATGATGATGTTGTCCGCTAACGGGGCTGAGGCTCAGAGTGCAGCAGATGAGGGCGGTCCGGTGTATGAGCTGCGGATTTATCACACGTATCCGGGGAAGCTGGAGCCGCTGCTGAAGCGGTTTCGCGAGGGGGAGACGGCGATCTTCGCGCGGTGCGGGATGCATGGAGTGGGATACTGGACTCCGGATGACGATCCTTTGAAGGGGAATGCGCTGATCTACATGCTGCGGCATAAGAGCCGTGCGGCGGCTACGGAGAGCTGGGCGAAGTTCAGCAAAGATCCGGAGTGGGTGAAGCTGAAGGCGGAGTCGGAGGCGAATGGGGCGTTTGTCGAGAAGCACGACGTTACGTTTATGACGCTGACGGATTTTTCGCCCAAGGTGTGACGGCTTGCAAAGAGAAAGGGAGGCCGCTTTGGTCGCGGCCTCTGTTTGTTGCGCAACGAAGATGGCCGCCTCCGAAGAGACGGCCATTCGGGTGTTGCGAACGCTGCGAGTTATAGAACGCCGGCTGGCTTCGGGTTCTTGGGATCGAATTTCGCAATCTGGATTCGTTCAGCGAGGCCGATCTTCGAGAGGAACCAGATGCCGTAATAGTTGATGTCGAGCTCGTACCAGGCGAGGCCGTGGCGTGCGCTGACGGGATGGGCGTGGTGATTGTTGTGCCAGCCTTCGCCGCCGGTGAGGAGAGCGACCCACCAGTTGTTACGGGAGTCGTCCTTGGTTTCGAAGCGGCGCTTGCCCCAGAGATGCGTGGCGGAGTTGACGAGCCAGGTGGCGTGAAGGCCAACGGTGACGCGAAGGAAGGTTCCCCAGAGGACCATGCCAAGGGCTCCCACGATGTGATGGCCGGCGGGTGCGAGGGCTGCACCGAGAGCGATCTGGATGAGGCCGCTGATGACCAGCGGTACCCAGTGATATTTGCTCAGCCAGACGTGGACGGGGTCCTTGGTGAGGTCGGGGGCGTAGCGGCCGAGAAGCGCGGTCTCAGAGTGCAGGGCGCGACCGGAGAGAATCCAACCGGCGTGAGCCCACCAGGTACCATCGTGCGGAGTGTGCGGGTCGCCCTCGTGGTCAGAGTTCTGATGATGGACGCGGTGGGTGGCGACCCAGAAAATTGGTCCGCCCTCAAGCGCCAGAGTGCCGCACATGCTGATGAAGTACTCGACCCACTTGCGGGTCTTGTAGCCGCGGTGGGTGAGCAGGCGATGGTAGGCCATGCCGATGCCAACGTTGATGGCGAAGAAGTAGGTGATGACGAAGGCTGCGAGATTCTTCCAGGAGAAGAAGAAGAGCGCGGCGATGGCTCCGACGTGAAAGATCCCCATGGCGATGGTGGTGATCCAGTTGATGCGGCCCTGCTGGTGCTCGCGGCCCATGCGGAGGTCCTGCTTGATCTTCTGGGTGACCTCGGCGACGGCCGGGACGACCTCGGCGAGCTTCGGGGCGGTCTTTACTGGAGCTGCTTCGATGGTGCTTAGGGGAGTCATGGTTTCGCTTTCCTCTGTCGTTTTACTGCCTGATATCGACGTTAACAGGGAAGCGAAGAAACACGGTGTAAGACTTTTGTAATGCTCCCCAAAAGTGGCATCCGCGCGTGTAAGACTTTTGTAATGCTCCTTTAGGCCGTTCGTTGGTACTGTGGACACATGACGATATTGCGAAGTTCGACGCTCATGGCGGTTGTTTGTCTTGGGCTGGTTTCGGGGGTGCAATCGGCGCTGGGACAGGCGATCGACTTGCCGACGAGTAAGCAGATTGTGCGGCCAGTGCCGGGGAGCCCGCAGCGCATCAATGGTCTGCCGATGTCGATGGCGGTGTCGCCGGACGCGCGGTATGTGGTGACGGTGAATGCCGGATACGGGACGTTTGAGTCGGGGTACATGCAGTCGCTGGCGGTGCTGGATACGCAGACGGGAGCGGTCGCGGATTTTCCGGATGACCGGACGGGGCAGGGAGCGAAGCAGACGCTGTATTCGGGGCTGGCGTTCAGTAAGGATGGACGCCATCTTTACGCGAGCATGGGGTCGGAGAGCGATCCCGTGGGTGACGGCGGAGAAAAGACGGGCAGTGGCGTCGTGGTTTACGGATTCAGCGATGGGAAGATATCGCGGGAGCGATTTCTTGCAATTCCGTTGCAGCCGCTGGCGGCGGGACGGAAGACGAAGCTGATTGGTGGGTTGGATGGAAGCAAGGGTGTCCCGTTTCCCGCAGCGATTGTCGTTCTCGGTGGTGGATCGGGCGCGGAGAGACTACTGGTTGCGGATAATCTTTCGGACGACGTGCTGTTGATAGATGCGACGACTGGGAAGATTCTGACGCGGTTCGATCTTTCGGAGAACGATGCGGTGCCTTCGACGTTCCCCGTGGCGCTGGCGGTGACGAAGGATGGCTCGCGGGCGTTTGTGGCGCTTTGGAATGCAAGCGAGGTGGTGGAACTTGATCTGAAGAAGGGTATCGTGGGGCGGAAACTGGAGATGTTGAAGCCGCAGAGCCCAGTTGCGCCGGGAACGCATCCGTGTGCGCTTGAGATTTCTGCGGATGGCAAGACGATGTATGCAGCGCTGGCGAATCGCGATGCCGTAGTCGCAGTGAATGTCGGTGGTGAGCAGTTTTCTGTGAAGGGATACTTCGACACGCGGCTACCGGGGCAGAGTTATTTTGGCGCGGAGCCTGAGGCGCTGGCGATGAATGCCGATGGGTCGCGCTTGTATGTGGCGAATGCGATCTCGGATGCGATTGCGGTGATGGATACCCAGAAGCTGACGGCCAAGGCGGCGAAGGAGGGAATGGTCGAGCCGATCGGGTTTGTGCCGACAGAGTGGATGCCGATGTCGATGGCAGTGACGGGCGGCAAGCTCTATGTTGCAACGGCGAAGGGCAAAGGGACGGGGCCGAATAATTTTCCGCAGCGTCCTACCGAGGCGACGAAGGATTCGGCCCGGATGAAGCGGGGATTCACGTATATTGCGACGTTGCTCTATGGCTCGCTGGCTACGCTGGATGTCGCGTCGATTGATCCGGGCCTGGCCGCAATGGACAGCCGAGGTGCTGGAGTCGAACCGGATGAAGGCGGCGGCGGAGAAGATTCAGTTTGCGAGTGGTGTGGATTCAGGTTCGGCATCAGGGCCGATCAAGCATGTGATCTACATCATTAAAGAGAACAGGACTTACGATCAGCTTTTTGGGGATTTGAAGCAGGGCGGAAGGGCTGTTGGGAATGGCGACGCGAGTCTTGCGATGTATGGCGAGGACGTGACGCCGAATCAGCATAAGCTGGCGCTGCAGTTTGGCGTGCTGGATAACTTTTACGACTCGGGTGAGGTGTCGGGCGACGGGCATGTGTGGTCGAACGCGGCGATTGGGACGGATTACCTGGAGAAGTCGTGGCAGCAAAACTATCGCGGCGGCTCGAGGACGTATGACTTCGAGGGTGTGGTCGCGGAAGGGTATCCGCTGCTGCAGAAGATTCCGGATGTGAATGAGCCGGCGAGCGGATACTTGTGGGGAAATCTTGCTAGCCACGGGAAGACGCTGTATCACTTCGGCGAGTACATCTCGTCGACGTTCTGCGACGAGAAAAAGAGCGGAGGGTCGCAGGAGGGCCCGATGCTGGAGGGACTGCACTGTGCTCGGCCGATGATTAAGCCCGGGGAAGAGATTCCTGCGGAGTGGGGTGGTGGGGTGAATAAGTGGCCGTGGCCGATTCCGCTGCTTGCAAACAACATTGCGACCAAGCCGGAACTGGTAGGGCACTTTGCGCCCGAGGCCCCGGACTTTAATCTGCGGATTCCGGATCAGATTCGCGTCGAGATCTTTCTGAAGCATCTGAAGGGATGGGTGGCCGATCGTGAAGCCGGGAAAGACACCATGCCGAACTTCGTGATGCTGCGGTTGCCCGACGACCATACGGCGGGGACGACGCCTGGAGGGCCGACGCCGAAGGCTTCGGTGGCGGACAACGATCTTGCGATCGGGCGTGCGGTGGAGGCGATTGCGCACTCGCCGTTCTGGGACGACACGGCGTTCTTTATTCTGGAAGACGATGCGCAGAATGGTGCGGATCATGTGGATGCTCACCGGAGTATTGCGCTGGTGGTGAGCAAGTATGCTCCGCATACTGCGGATGGCGCGCCGTTTGTGGATAGCAGATTCTATTCGACAGTAAGTGTGATTCGCACGATGGAGACTCTGCTGGGACTTCCGCCGATGAATAATAACGATGCGTTCAGTTCGATGATGAGCTCCCTGTTTACAGGGCCAGGAGATCAGGCGGCTTATACGGCCGACTATACGAATCGCGACAATGGATTGATCTATACGGCGAATAAACGGACGGCTCCGGGCGCAAAAGCATCGGCGAAGATGGATTTTCGCCACGCCGACCGCGCGCCGGTGCAGAAGTTGAACGTAATTCTCTGGCAGGATGCGATGGGCAACAAGGCCGTACCTGCACAGTTGACTCAGAAACGGAAGAAAATGAAGAAGGATGATGATGATGACTAGTCCGGCGCCGTTTCGGTTGAAGCCCTGGTTTAGTGAGCGCGTCTGGGGGAAGCACGATTTGCGCCCGTGGTACGCAGATACAGGAACGACCGAGCTGGTGGGCGAGGCGTGGCTGACGGGGCCGCAATGCGTGGTGGAGACAGGGACATTTGCTGGGCGGACGCTCGCGTCGGTTGCTGCGGAGATAGGTGGTGAATTTCCGCTGCTCGTGAAGCTGCTGTTTCCGGCAGACAAGCTGTCGGTGCAGGTGCATCCGGATGATGCGTGGGCTCAAAAGCTAGGCGAGACTCGCGGCAAGACAGAGTGCTGGTATGTGTTGGAAGCGGAGCCCGGAGCCGCGGTGGCGCTGGGGTTGAAGCCAGGTGTGGATGCAGCCGCGGTCAAGGCTTCGATTGCCGACGGAACGATGGAAGAGGTCATGGAGTGGGTGCCGGTTTCAGTGGGGGACATGCTGTTTGTCGATGCCGGAACAGTGCATGCGATCGGGCCGGGTGTGGTGTTACTGGAGACGCAGCAGACGAGCGATGTGACGTATCGGCTGTATGACTACGGGCGTCCGCGTGAGCTGCATCTGGAGAAGGGCCTGCAGGTGATGAAGGCGAAGACTGCAGCGGGAAAGGTTCCACCGAGAGTGATGGATGGTTTTACGCGGCTGATTGAGGAGCAGTATTTTGTGGTGGACCGGTTTGAAGTTCCCGACGGTGAGGTGAAGGTTGGGTTCGATGGACCCGGTTGCCTGGTTGGGTTGAGTGGGAATGGAGTTGTGCGGTTTGGTGCGGGCGAGTTAGAGCTGAAGATGGGGCAGGCAGTCGTAGTGCCAGCGGGAAGTGGTGCGCTGGCAGTGCGCGGCAATGAACTTCGTTTTATGCGCTGCATGGCGCCGGTCTAGTTAAGAAAAGCGCTGAGTTCGTTGGCGGCGTTACGGAGCGGGGTGAGGAAGCGGCTCTGCATCTCGATGACGGATAGACGGGGGGCGTTGCCGCTGAGATTGAGCGTGGCGACGACGCGGCCTGAGGTGGAGTAGACAGGGACGGCGAGTGAGCGGAGGCCGACCTCGTACTCTTGATCGCAGAGGGCGTAGCCGTTGCGGCGAACGTTGCGCAGCGCGAGACGGAGTTTTTCAATTGATGTAATGGTGCGGGTGGTGTGAGGCACGAGGTTGACCTTGGCGAGGTACTGCTCGAGTTGCTCGGGTGGCAGATAGGCGAGCAGGATTCGGCCCATGCTGGTGCAGTACGCGGGCAGGCGGCTTCCGATGTGGAGATCGACGGCCATGACCCGGTTGACCTGGGTGCGCGCGATGTAGACGATGTCTTCGCCATCGAGTGTGGCGACGGAGAAGGACTCGCGGAGCGTGGCGGACATGCGCTCGAGGATGGGCTGAGCGGCGGTAGAGAGGGTGTTCGATGTGGTGTACGTGTGCGAGAGCGTCAGCATGCGCGGGCGGAGCGAGTAGCGGGTGCCGTCTTCTGCGCCTGCGAAGCCGAGCTTGGTGAGGGTGTAGAGACAGCGGCGAACGGCGGCGCGCGAGAGCCCGGTCTTGATGCTGAGTTGGGATATCGTCATCTGCGGATTCTGCTGGGTGAAGGACTGGATGACAACGAGCCCGCGGGCAAGGGAAGTCATAAAGTTGGGATCGCCGGCGTAGGCGTCGAGCGCGGCGGCAGGAGTTGGTTTGGGGACGGCTGGCGGGGGAGTGGGGAGTGCAGGGGGGAGAGGTTGGCGGGGAGTGAGGCTCATGCGGGGGTCCCTTTCCGTACCGTTGTCGAACCAGGGGGATGTTCGATAGACGGACTATTAATACGATAAACGCACATCAAGGTTGGCCGCAAGATGACCTGGAATCGGAGGTAGGGTGGAGGATCCTGGGGCGGGCAAGAAGAATCGGCTGAACCTTGTTGGCTCAGCCGATCGTTTGATGTCTTATGAAGGTGTTTGTTAGAAGGGGATGTCTTCGTCGGTGATGCCTTGGTCTGCATAGTCGGATTGGCTGGCGGGGGTCCGCTGGTCGAAGCTGGAGGTGTTCGATCTGGAGTATCCGCCGGCCGTGGCGCCTTCGCCGCCGGGTTTGCCGCCGAGGAGGGTGAGTTCGTTGCAGAGAATCTCAGTCTTGTACTTCTTTTCACCGCTGGTCTTATCGTCCCAGGAACGGGTCTGGATCTTGCCTTCGATGAAGAGTTGCGTGCCTTTCTTGACGTAGTCGCGGACGACCTCGGCGGTGCGCTGGAAGCAGACGATATTGTGCCACTCGGTTTTGTCGGCCCAGTTGCCCTGGGCGTCTTTTTGCCTGTCGGCGGTGGCGAGGGAGAAGCTGGCGACGGTCATGCCGCCGGCGGTGGAACGAATCTCGGGGTCTTTGCCGACGTTACCCAGGAGGAAGACTTTATTGACGCCTTTTGCCATGTGTTGAATGCTCCGGTTTGTTGCGGTTTTGAAGGATGAGGATAGCAGATAGGCGACTGTGGAGGGGTGGGATTGGTTTTAGCGGCGGCGGTCGCCGATGAGCTTGACGGCGGCGAGCAGCAGGGTGACAAATCCAGTGGGAAGGCATCCCATGGCGACCATGAGCGCGAGCCAGCCGAGGTTTGTATGCGGGCCCTGTCGGCGGGTGATGCCTCCAAAGCTGGTGAAGATCAGCGCGGCGGCGATGGCTCCGGTGGTGAAGATGAGGAGGCCGGTGCGAAGAATTTTGCGGGTGTCTGGCTGCATTAGCGGTAGGCGGCGAGCATGGCGTAGACGATGACTCCGGAGACCGAGACGTAGAGCCAGATGGGGTAGGTCCAGCGCGCGAGCTTTTTGTGGGCGGGGAAGCGGCCGGTGAGCGAGAGGAAGAAGGTGATGAGGATCATCGGGAGGCAGATGACGGCGAGGAGGATGTGTGGGGTGAGGAGAATCCAGAGGTAGATGAAGCGGGCTGTCGGGTAGGCCTTCGGGAAAAGCATGTCGCCGTGCAGGATGTGGTTGACGACGTAGGCGACGAGGAAGACGCTCGAGACGATGAAGGCTCCGAACATGCTGTTGCGGTGTTTGGTGATCTCGCGGCGGCGAATGAACCGGTAGCCGATGACGAGAAAGATCGCGCAGAGAGCATTGAGGACGGCGTCGAGCGCGGGAAGGAATGCGAGATGCGTTCCGGCGACGTCGACCGGCGGATGATAGTAGACCAGCCAGGCCAGGAAGAGCGACGCGACGGCGCTGATGCCGATGATCGCGGCGATGACGGAGGGTGGCGTGCGGTAGTTCGGGCTGTTGTAAGTGGCGGGTGCGGGCATTGTTTCCTTATTGGGTGAGGAAGTTGGTCAGTTGTTCAGAAGAGCAGTCGGCCTTGAGCGTTGAGGATCATTGCGAGCATCAACAACGGCAGATAGATGACGGAGACTTTGAGGAGATTGCGCGCGGACGCGGTGTTTTCGGGCTCGCTGGAGTTGCGGACGATGCTGGCGAAACGGATGGTTGCATAGAGATACCACAGGCCAAGCAGCGACGCGACGATGGTGTAAGGGAGTCCGGTGACGTGGAGATAGCTAAGCGAGAGGCTCGCGGGGATCATGAGGACGGCGTAGAAAAGGGCTTGGATGGCGGAGCTTTGCGCGGCATGGCGGGTGTCCGGCTGAGTGGCAGTGAGGCGGATGCCGCCGCGGGCGTAGTCTTCGCGATACATCCAGCCGATGGCCATGAAGTGTGGAAACTGCCAGACGAAGAGGATGGCGAAGAGAGCGATGCCGGGCCACTCGATGATGCCGCGGGCGGCGGTCCAGCCGAGGAGCGGCGGGAGTGCTCCGGGGAAGGCTCCTATGAAGGTGTTGAGTGTGGTGATTCGCTTGAGCGGCGTGTAGATGGCGACGTAACCGATGGCGGTAAGGAGCGTGAGGGTTCCGGTGAGCAGATTCGTCGTGTAAGCGAGGTAGAGCGAGCCGAGAAACGTTGCCGCGAAGCCGAGGACGAGGCCGTGAGTGAGGGAGATGCGCCCGGCGGCCATGGGGCGGTCGGCGGTGCGGCGCATTAGGCTGTCGGTGTTGCGCTCGAGGGCCTGGTTGAGCGCGCTGCTGCCGCAGGTGACGACGGCGATGCCGAAGAGCGCCTGCAGCATGCCGGCGTGGAAGGGGCTGATGCCGCTCTGGAGGCTGCCGAGGTAGTAGCCCGCTCCGGCAGTGATGATGACCATGACGGAGATGCGGACTTTGAAGAGCGTGGCGTAGTCGCTTAGAAGCGAGCGGGGTCTCGCAGGTGCGAGGATGCGATCGGTTGTCGCGGAGGTGGCCACAGTCTTTAGGATACCGCCTTTGTCACAGATATGACGCGCGGGGGCGCATGGTTGATGCTATTCGACTGACTCTCCGTGCGGCTGGGCGTCTTTTGCGGCGAGCTGTTCGGCGGTTTTCTGCTGCGGGCGCATGAGCGGAAAGAGGATGACGTCGCGGATGGATTTGGAGTCGGTGAGGAGCATGGTGAGGCGGTCGATGCCGATGCCTTCGCCTGCGGTGGGAGGCAGGCCGTAGCCGAGAGCGCGGACGTAGTCCTCGTCCATGTCCATGGCTTCCTTGTCGCCGCGAGTCTTTTCGGTCATCTGGGCTTCGAAGCGGGCGCGCTGGTCGTCGGGGTCGTTGAGCTCGGAGAAGGCATTGCCGACCTCGAAGCCGCCGATGTAGAACTCGAACCGCTCAACCCAGTCGGGCTCGTCGGGCTTCTTCTTGGAGAGCGGGCGAGACGGCCAGGGGGAAGTCGTAGATGATCGTGGGCTGGATGAGGTGAACTTCTGCGTCCATTTCGCCAGTATTCATTGCCCAGCTCTGAGTTCGAAAAGTATCTGCAATGGCCTTCCCGTAGGGCACTCCGTTTCCCATAAGATCATCTTCGGACGTAGCGACAGTCTGAAGCGTAGCCTTTCGATATGCCGTTTGCCGGAATCGCCCGGTTTGTCAACGCTGACGAGAGCATCAGCCGACCGTAGCAATACGTAAATCATCTCCGCTGAAGCGAAATCTTCCAGTTCGGGTTGAGCTGAAGACTCCGCGGATCCTTGGTCCAGAATTTGATGATGGCTTCGCGCATAGAGTAGCGATGCCACTTGCCCAGGTCGATCTCATTGCCGTTGAAGTGGGTGATGGTGGTGCCGTTGACTTCTCTCGCGACGAAGATGATGAGTTCTTCGCTGAGCTTCATCAGGTCGTGGTAGTTGGCGTAGGCCTGGTAGAACTCGAGCATGGTGAACTCGGGGTTGTGTTTGGTGCTGATGCCCTCGTTGCGGAAGTTGCGGTTGATCTCGTAGACGCGGTCGAGGCCTCCGACGACGAGACGCTTGAGGTAGAGCTCCGGCGCGATGCGCAGGAATAGGTCCATGTCGAGCGCGTTGTGGTGCGTGGTGAAGGGCTGCGCGGCGGCGCCTCCTGCGATCTGGTGCATCATGGGGGTTTCGACTTCGAGGTAGCCGCGGGCGTCGAAAAATCTGGCGGATGGCGCGAAGGACAGCGGCGCGTTTGACGAAGACCTCGCGGACGTTCGGAGTTTCTGGTTCGGCTGGTCTCGCGATCTCGCGGAGTGCTGTTCTGGCGCTGAGGCCACGTGCGCAACCGCCGGACTGGGGCACCCGGCTCTGTTCCGGTCGCCGGCGTTGATGGGCGCGGCGGGCGGCTTGGTGTTGCCGGTGTTCATGAAGAGGTCGACATAGCGCTGGCGGTATCGGAGCTCGGTGTCTTCGAGGCCGTGATACTTGTCCGGCAGGGCGAGCATGGCCTTGGTGAGGAACGTGATTGCCGGTCTGCCGTCGACCGGGCCGACGTGGACGGTAAGCTCGCCGGTTTTGGTGCGGAAGAGGTGGCCGCGGACGCCGACGTGGTCGCCGAGGTCGAGGAGTTTGTACAGGGCGAAAGCTTCGTCGCCGGCGTCGTCTTTGCGGACGTAGATCTGGAAGCGTTTGCCGCCCTGCTGGAGCTGCGCGAATCCGGCCTTGCCCTGGACCCGGATGGCCATGATGCGTCCGGCGATGGAGACGGTGATGGGGGTGGGGGCGGACTCGAGCTGCTCGGCGGTGAGGCAATCGTAAGCGGCGCGGAGCTCGGGGATCGTATGAGAGAACGAGTAACTGTTGGGATAAGTGGCGTGGCCGAGGGCGGCGATCTGCTGGAGCTTGTCGCGGCGCTGCTGATAGAGGTTTTTCTCGAACTCTGACTCGTACACGGCAATTCCTCGGATGGATGTGGTTGAGTTTTTAGTATAGCGGCGAGTTGCGCCGTGCACGTGAAGGTGCCAATTGTGTGCGTGCGTGATGTAATGGTGCTGCTATGGCGGACGATGGAGCAGGGAAGACCGGCGGAAAAGGCCCGTTGGGCGAACTGGTAAAGGCCGAGTCGATGATTCAGCTCGCCATCGCGTTACCGGCAGGGTGCGTGATCGGCTGGCTGGTGGGAAGCTGGCTGGACAGACACTTTCATACTGGATGGATTGCGATTACGGGGATTTTGCTGGGTGCGCTGGCGGGATTTATCCAGATATTCCGTACGGCATCGCGCTATTTGAAGAACGACCGCTCCCAGTAAGGATGGAGTGTGTCGGAGGATGGTTTTGTGAGGGCGATGGAGAGCTTTACCGATGCGGACTTCAAGCGGACGATCTGGAGCGCGCTGCGTCTGCTGGCGGTGATTACCGCGGTTGCGGCTCCGCTGATCTGGTGGAAGATGGGCTGGCAGTCGGCGGTCCTGCTGCTGGTCGGAGCTGTGATCTCAGGGTCCGGGTTGTGGGAGTGGCTGCGGTTGATGACGGCGGTGATGGTGCGGATGGATGGCGGCGAAAAGGCGCGTCCGCTGACGATGGTTTTGCTGGGTTTCTTCCTGCGGCTGGGGCTGACCGTGGTGCTGCTTTATGTTAGCCTTAAGGTACTGAATGGTTCGGTCTACGCGCTTGCCGCTGGCCTCGCTCTGGGTGTGTTTGCCCTGACAATCGAGGGTTTGAGGCTGATGAAGGCGTGGACGGTTTAGGCCGGGCTGGGTTGTAAGAAACAAACAAAAACAAAGATTTCTCCGATTTTTATATGCCGACACAGTTACTGTTGACCAGATTTTTGAATGAGCACTTTGCTGCGCCGGTGACGGCGTTTCTGAATGTTCTGCATGTGCACCCCGCGTTCCCTGAGGCGCCGATTACGAACGCGTTTGCGATGGAACTGCTGGTGTTTGCGGTGCTTCTCGCCTACTTCATCGCGGTGCGGCTGACGCTGAGTGTGGAAAAACCCGCTGCGGTGCAGCATCTCGCCGAGATGACGAATGAGTTTGTCTCCGAACAGGGTGAATCGATCATCGGGCATGGCTACGAGCGATTCGTCAGCTATCTGACAGTGCTGGCGCTGTTCATTTTGCTGGCGAATTTGATGGGGCTGGTCCCGGGGCTGGAGTCGCCTACCGCAAACGCAGTGGTGCCGCTGGGCTTTGCGATTGTTACGTTCCTCTACTATCACTATCACGGCATCCGGGAGAACGGATTCGCCTATATCAAGCAGTTCCTGGGGCCGGTCTGGTGGCTGTATCCGCTGCTGCTGCCGATTGAGATCATCTCGCACCTTGCGCGCGTGCTTTCGCTGACGGTTCGACTTTACGCAAATATGTTTGCCGGAGACCTGGTGACGCTGGCGTTCTTCTCGCTGGTGCCCATTGGAATTCCGCTGATCTTTCTGGGGCTGCACCTTGGCGTGGCTATCGTGCAGGCTTATGTGTTCTTCCTGCTGGCGGCGATTTATCTGTCGCTCGCGGTGGCGCACGACCATTAGAGATCGGGCGACCGCGGATTAACACCGATGGTCGCGGATGAAGGCTTAGGTTTGCTGCGGAGGGGCCTCCTCTTCGCGGTATGCAACAACGCCGCATAGCGTGAGGGTGCCAGCACGGTGAGCATCAACCACCCACTGGCGGCGTATCTGACGGAGGCAGGAGTAACACGATGAAGAAGCTGCAATATCTATTTATGTCGTTGGCCGCGATGCTGCTCGCAACGCCGGCCTTTGCGCAGACCACGGGCGGAGATACGAGCCACTGGTATGTCTCGATCGGCGCCGGTATCGGCATGGCCATCGCCGCGGGTCTCTGCGGTCTCGGTCAGGGTAAGGCGACCGCTTCGGCTACCGAAGCTCTGGCGCGCAACCCGGGCGCACGTCCTGGAATCTTTATCTTCCTGATTCTTGGTCTCGCGTTTATCGAGTCGCTGGCTCTGTTCACCTTCGTTATCATCTTCCTGAAGGTTCAGCCCTAGTTCTCGCTTGTAGTTGGTTCCCTCAGAAGCCTCCGCGGATTGCGGGGGCTTTCTGTTTTGGTGGACGATTTAGAGGACGGCGACGCGGTCGCGGCCCTGTTCCTTCGCGAGGTAGAGGGCGCGGTCGCCGCGGCGCAGAATCTCGAGCCAGCTGGTGTCGGTGGGGAGCAGGGTGGCGACACCGAAGCTTGCGGAGAGTCGAATCTGCTGGCTGAGATGGTCGACGGTAAGGTTGGCGAGGCAGTGGCGGAGGCTCTCGGCGATCTCGGCGGCGTGGGCATGGTTTGCGCCAGGAAGCACGGCGACGAACTCTTCGCCACCGAGCCGGGCGATGTGGTCAATCTCGCGGAGATTGTCGCGCAGGCAGCGCGCAGCATGGGAGAGAACGGCATCGCCCCCGTCGTGGCCGTGCTCGTCGTTGATGGCCTTGAAGCGGTCGAGATCGAGGATGATGAGCGAGAGGTGGGAGCTCTCGCGGCGGGCGTACTCGATGGCTTCGGCGCCGATCTGCTCGAGAGCGCGCCGGTTGAGCAGGCCGGTGAGAGAGTCGGTCTGAGACTGGGCCTCAAGCTCGTGCTGGAGCTGCGCCATGGCGAGCCAGATAACGCCGAGAGCAGTCATGACGCCGATAAGGATCGGGGTGAGGAAGGCGACGGTGCTGAACGGAGCGGCGCTCAGACGGCTGCGTGGATCGTTCAGGTGCGCCTCCCAGGCGCGATAGAGATTGATGAACGCATAGAGGGTGAATAGGGCGGCCAGACCTTGCCGGGGCATGTGGATGCGTCGCGGCCCGGGACCGGAAAGCAATCGCACGATGAGAGCATATTGCAGTACGGCGATGAAGCTGACGACGATGATGCGACCGGAGACGTCGGGGTGCACGTAGCTGGAGTACAGGCTGATCAGCGCCGTAGGAATGACCGAGGCGAGGAGAAGCCAGCGCTGAGGCCGCCGCAGATGCAACAGTTCCGCGATACCCCAGTAGAGGAAGACGTTGATAAGGATGAGCAGACTGTTGGCGACCGTAACAGAGAGGAAGTCGGGAATGCGGCCGCGGAGCGCGAGCAGCTCCATGCCTGCCGCGAAGGCTGCATAGCCGTAGATGATCAGTTGAACGCCCCGAAGCCCCGGAGTACTTCGGTGAATCAACAGCATGTACAGGCAGAGGCAGGCATAGATGGCCGCCGTGATGTGGATAGTGTGAAGCTCAATCAAAGGGTGATCCTTCCCTTGCTCTTCTGGGATCAAGAACGGCTACCGGCCGTCGTACCTTTCATGCGTCCGGTTTAGTTTGTGCAACGAAGAATACACAACGAGGCGCAGGTTGTCCCCTGGGATTTATCACAAGGTATCGAGAGAGAGTCGGGATTAGTGGGCGTCGAACTGTAGCGGGATTTGGCAGCCCTCGGGGTGGGCGGCGCACTCCTGCCGTGCCTGCTCAATCAGGGTGGAGTGGCTGGCATACTCGGCGAATCGGACTGCGCCCTCGGGCAGAATTCCGAGGATGAGGGTAGCCATGGCGGCCAGTGTGATTCCCACGGCAGCAGCAATACTTATACCGCGGGAGGGTTCGAGCCGCGCCGCTTCGGTGCCGGGCTTGGTGTAAACAGCGGCGAGCAGGCGGAGGTAATAGAAGCAGGCCACACCGCTGTTCAGCAGGCCGATGACGGCAAGCCAGACGTGACCAGCATGAATGGCGGCTGTGAAGACGTAGAACTTGCCGAAGAATCCGCCTGTGAAGGGTATTCCGATGAGCGAGAGCAGGAAGAAACTGAGGAGCGCTGCGAGAACGGGACGTTTCTGGCCGAGCCCTGTGAAGTCGTCAATGGTCCGTGCCCGCTCGTCGTAGCCGGCGATCTGGGTGATGACCGCGAAGGCTCCGACCTGCATGGCGGCGTAGGTCGCGGTGTAGAAGCAGGCTGCGGCGATGCCGTCGAAGGGGAACGCCGTGAAGGCGACCAGCAGGTATCCGGCGTGGGCGATCGACGAGTAGGCGAGCATACGCTTCACGTCGCGTTGCGCGAGCGCTCCGAGGTTCCCGATGGTCATGGAGAGCGCGGCGAGGATCCACATCAGGATGGCCCAGCGGTGCTGGTACGCAGGGAAGCCGGTGAAGGTGATCCGCAGCAGCACGGCAAAGGCAGCGGCTTTGGGCGCGGTCGACATCAGGCCGACAACCGGAGCGGGTGCACCCTGGTAGACATCCGGCGTCCAGACATGGAAGGGTGCGGCAGACACCTTGAAGCCGAGGCCGATGAGAATCAAAGCGAGGGCAGTGAAGGCAAGCGAGGGGGTGGAGGTGGTTTCGAGACCGTGGGCGATGGCGTAGAGATCCGTGGAGCCAGTGGCTCCGAAGGCGAGCGCGACGCCGTAGAGGAAGAAGGCCGTGGCGAAGGAGCCCAGCAGGAAGTACTTGATCGAGGATTCGGTGCCGGTGGCCTGGCCTTTCCGGAATCCGCAGAGGATGTAGGTTGAGATGGAGGAGATTTCGAGTCCGATGAAGACCATGAGAAGCTCAACCGAACTGGTCATGAGCATCATGCCGACGGAGCCGAAGCAGAGCAGGGCGAAGTACTCGCCGGCGTGGCTGGCATAGCCTTCGAAGTAGTCGAGCGACCCGAGCAGGGTGACGAGCAGGACCGCTCCGATGACGTAGTGGAAGAGAACCGAGAAGGCGTCGACCTGGATGGTGTTGGAGAAGGCGTGAATCGTCACGCCGAGTGAAACCTGATACCACGCAGCGAGGAGCGAGCCTACCGTTCCGGCTACGGCGATCCAGCCGAGAGGCTTGCGGCTGGAGGCGGGTTTGAGGCACGGCTCGGCCAGCATGATAAGAACGCCGGTGAGGGTGAGGATGAGTTCGGGCAACAGGGCCACGATATTGGTGGACATTTACTTCCTGGCCTCCGTTGCTGAGGTTGTGAAGATGGTTTCGCCGGCCCGGACGACTTCGGCACCAGTGTGAAAGTTGGCTCTCGCTGATGGCTGAGGAGCGGTAGCGGCATCTCCATCTGCGAGAGCGGTGCCGGCGGTGTCAATGGCGCGCATCCAGAGCGGTGACGCGACGCCCATCGCAAGCATAAGCGCCACCATGGGCCAGAGTGCGAGATGTTCGCGGGCGTCGAGATCGGGTGCGGGGACATCGGCAGTGTTGAAGTTCGATTCGCCGTAGAAGATGCGCTGGATCATCCAGAGCATGTAGGACGCGGTAAGGATGACGCCGGTGGTCGCGAGGACGGTCCAGCGGGTATGGTGCGTAATGGTCGACTGCATGCCTCCGGTGAGGACGAGAAACTCGCCGACGAAGCCGTTGAGCATGGGCAAGCCAATGACTGAGAGCGTCGTAATGACGAAGAAGGTGACCATCCACGGAAGCTTCGCGGCGAGTCCGCCATAGTCGCGCATGTCGTAGGTGCCGTAGCGCTCGTAGAGGATGCCGAGGAGCATGAAGAGAGCGCCGCCGCCGATGCCTTCGTTGATGGTGGCGTAGATTCCGCCGTCGAGGCCCGCGATCGTGAAGGTGAAGATGCCGAGGATGACGACGCTGACGTGTCCGAGCGTGCCGTAGGCGGCTAGCTGCTTCAGATCCTTTTGAACGAGAGCGATGAGCGCTCCGTAAACGATGCCGATGGCGCCGAGGGCGATCATAAGAGGAGCGATGTGGCGCGACTGCTCGGGGAAGATTGAAAAGGAGAACCGCAGGATGGAATAGAGGCCGAGTTTACCCATCAGAACCATAACGGCTGCGGTAGGCGCCTCGCTGACGGCGTCGGCGAGCCAGCCGTGGAGCGGGAAGACCGGAACTTTGACCGCGAAGGCGACGAGGAAGGCCAGCGAGGCGAGCCATAAGGCTGCGGAGTCTGACGATATGCTGTGCGTCGATGCGAGCTGCGCGAGGTCGGGAAGCTGGAAGGTGCCGGTTTTGGAGTAGACCCAGAGCATGCCGACCAGCAGAATGGCCGACGGGATAAACGTGTAGAGGAAATATTTGATGGCGGCGCGGCGGCGGTTGACGGTGCGGCCAAAAGTCGCGATGAGCAGTGTCATCGGGACGAGCGAGAGCTCCCAGAACGCGTAGTAGAGGAAGAGGTCGAGCGAGACGAAGATGCCGAGCATCGCGACCTGCTGGAGCAGGAAGAGCGTGTAGAAGAGCTTTTTGCGGTCGCCGATGGCGTTCCATGAGATGAGGACGCCAAGCGGCGCAAGGAATCCGGTGAGAACGACAAGCCACATCGAGAGACCGTCAACGCCGAGATGATAGCGGATAGCCGGCGAGGTGATCCAGGAGATGTTCTGGTCAAACTGGAAGCTGCCCGGGGCCGCGGAGTAGTCGTAGCGGATCGGAAGATGCAGCGTCAAAACGAAGGTGATCAGCGTGACGGCGAGCGCTCCCCACTGCATGATTCTGCCCCGGTCGGGCAGCAGCGCCAGCAGGACCGCGCCCGCGAGCGGGGCGAAGACGATAACGGTCAGGATGGTGTGGTCGATGTTCATCGTTTCCTTTGATGTTGCAAAAGCCGGTGAAGCAAAGTGCAAAAAACCTGATGCAGCAAGTTAGTGCAGCCAGAGAACGCGGCCGAAGACCATGACAACGAGTACGGCAGCTGCTCCCAGAGCAAGCCAGCCGGCGTAAGAACGGATATTGCCCGATTGAACTCTGCGCACGAGAGTCCCGAGACCGCTGGCCGTGGCGCCTGCCGCCGCTCCGGAGCCGTTGACGATGCCGCCGTCGATCAGGCCGCCGAGAATGAGTCGGCTGATCATCATCGTTACCATCGCGATGAAGCCGTAGATCTCATCCACGTAGAACTTGTTTTCAACGAGCCGATAGAGCGCAGGCAAGCGGGCGGCGAGTGCGGCGGCGGTGCGGGGCTTCTTGTAGTAGAAGACGTAGGCGACGTAAAAGCCGAGGAGCACCACAAGAACCGAGACGGCAGCAAGGCCGAGTTCGAGTCCGTGGTTTGTGTTTGCAGTAGTGGCTTCTGTCGCAGCGGCGGTCGAGAAGACAGGGTCGAGGAAGCGTTCGATCTCATTGTGTCCCCCCATCGCAGCAGGAACGCCAACCCATCCGCCGATGACGGAGAGCAACGCGAGGATGGCTAGCGGGACTGTCATGATCGCCGGAGATTCGTGGACGCCGTGAACGTGCTGCGGCACCTGATCTTCGTCGTGATCGGCAACCATCACAGCATGGCCGCCAGAGTGAGCATGAACTGCGGCTCCGTGATCGTGGAGGTCATCCTGTTCGTCGAAGTGCTCAGGGCCCCAGAAGGTTTTAAACCAGAGCCGGAACATATAGAACGAAGTCATGCCCGCGGTGATGAGGCCGATGAGCCAGGCAAGCTTGCCAATGGGGCTGTTTGAGACGAAGGCCTGGTAAAGTATCTCGTCCTTCGAGAAGAATCCTGCCCAACCCGGGATGCCGGCAATAGCGAAGACGCCCATCGTCATGGTCCAGTAGGTGACGGGGATGCGTTTGCGCAGGCCGCCCATCTTGCGCATGTCCTGCTCGCCAGAGAGCGCATGGATGACCGAGCCGGCAGCGAGGAAGAGAAGCCCTTTGAAGAAGGCATGCGTCACGAGATGGAAGATTCCGGCCGTGTAAGCTCCCACTCCGCAGGCCAGAAACATGTAGCCGAGCTGCGAGACAGTGGAGTAGGCGAGGACGCGCTTGATGTCATGCTGCACCATGCCGATAGAAGCGGCGAGGATCGCGGTCGCCGCTCCGATGATGGCGACGACGGCGAGCGCGTAAGGGCTGCGGTCGAACAGCGTGTGGCAGCGCGCCACCATGTAGATGCCTGCCGTGACCATCGTTGCGGCGTGAATGAGCGCGGAGACGGGTGTCGGACCTTCCATAGCGTCCGGGAGCCAGACGTAGAGCGGAATCTGCGCGGATTTGCCGGTTGCGCCGAGGACGAGCAGCAAGGCGATGGCAGTCAGGACGCCGCCATGCCATT
This sequence comes from uncultured Acidobacteriaceae bacterium, assembly GCA_963746625.1. Classification (GTDB taxonomy): domain Bacteria; phylum Acidobacteriota; class Terriglobia; order Terriglobales; family Acidobacteriaceae; genus Edaphobacter. The sequence goes on along the minus strand of CAVVBT010000003.1, from coordinate 258,525 downwards.
CCGGGTTGACGCTGATGGCGTTGAATACGTGGCTGAAGTCGAGCGAGCCAAACTCGCGGACGATAAGGAACATCGCCAGCAGAAATCCGAAGTCGCCGACGCGATTAAAGATGAAGGCTTTCTTCCCGGCGTTCGCCGCGGAGTCCTTCTGGAAGTAGAAGCCGATGAGCAGGTACGAAGCGAGGCCGACGCCCTCCCAGCCGACGAACATCAGCAGGAAGCTCTCAGCCAGCACGAGTACCAGCATGAAGAACATGAAAAGGTTGAGGTACGCGAAGAAGCGCCAGTAGCCCTCTTCATGAGCCATGTAACCGACCGAGTAGACGTGAATCAAAAAGCCGACGCCGGTGACGACGCCGAGCATGATCAGAGTGAGGTGGTCGACCGTGAATGCGAAGTTGACAGTGAGGCCGGTGATCTGAATCCACGGCCGGCTGACGATCTGCAGGACCTCGGGTGCGCCGGGGGCCTTCATCGTGATCCAGAGCCACGCGACGAGAATGGCGGGGATTGCCGTGCACAAGAGCGCTACAGCCGACACCAGCGCGCGCGGAAAGCGGCGGCCAATGGTTCCATTGATGAGGAAGCCGGCGAAAGGAACAAGCGGAATCAGCCAGAGATAATCAGAAGGCATAGAGGTCACGATTTCATCAGGTCGATCGAGTCGACGTTCAACGTTTCGCGGGTTCGGAAGATGGCGATGATGATGGCAAGGCCGACGGCTGCCTCGGCGGCGGCGACGACCATCACGAAGAACACAAAGATTTGCCCGGAGACCTGGTGCCACATGTGCGCGAACGCGACGAAGGTAAGGTTGACGGCGTTGAGCATCAGCTCAATCGACATAAAGACGGTAATGAGGTTGCGCTTAATCAGAAACGCGGCGACGCCGATGGAAAAGAGCACGGCGGCGAGGATGAGATAAGCCGAGGTAGGAACCATTAGCTACTGCTCCTTTCGCGCGAGCACGACGGCTCCAAGGATGGCGACCAGGATGAGGACGGAGGTGACTTCAAACGGAAGCAGCAGCTTCGTAAAGAGCAGCGCGCTGACCTCGGAGATGTTGCTGGTGATGTGGTTCAGATAGCCGCCGACACTCGAGGAGCCGAGCGCATGGCTCTCTGACAGGAAGACGAAGCTGAGCAGACAGAAGATGGCTGCAGCGCCCGGAAATCCAACGAGGTAAGCGGCGCGGCTACCTTTGGTTCGTTCTTCTTCGCCCGCGTTCAACAGCATGATGACGAAGACGAAGAAGACCATGATCGCGCCGGAGTAGACGATCACCTGTGCGGCGGCGAGGAACTCGGCCCCAAGCGACCAGTAGAGGACGGCCAGCGACATCATGACGACGACCAGCGAGAGCGCGCTGTTGATGGGATGGCGCTGCAGAAGGAGATTGAGTGCTCCTGCTACGGCCAGCGCGCCAAAGATGATGAAAAGTACCAGTTGCATGATGTTCCGCTTGGTCTTTCGTGAGTCTGTTTTTGCTTCAAAAAACATTTGAAACAGTGCAGAGAACTTTTTCGGGCTATCTGCTGATTGTAAAACAGCTTGCTGCTGCGGTCTGTAAGCCGGGTCTAGCTGCGAAGTGCCATAACGAGGCTGGTGACGACGATATTGGCCATGGCGACCGGCAGAAGAAACTTCCAGCCGAAGCTCATGAGCTGGTCATAACGGAAGCGAGGCAGCGTGCCGCGCACCCATATATAGAGCAGCAGGAAAAAGAGAACTTTGACGACGAACCAGAGGATCGGAAAGACGGCCGTGAGGACTGGACCGCCGAAGTCGTCGGGGAGAAGATGCCCGAGTGGGCTGGAGGCTCCGCCGAAGAACAGCAACGTAGCAACGCAGCTAACGGTGACCATGTTGGCGTACTCGGCCATGAAGAACATGGCGAACTTCATGGAGCTGTACTCTGTGTGATAACCGGCGACCAATTCGGATTCGGCCTCAGGAAGATCAAAGGGAGCGCGGTTGGTCTCAGCGTACGCCGCCATCAGATAGATGAAGAAGGCAACGAACTGAAAGCCACCAAAGACGTTCCAACTGAGAAGTCCGTGCGCGGACTGGCTGTTGACGATGTCACGCAAAGAGAGCGATTGCGCGCGCAGCACGACGCCAACAAGCGACAGTCCAAGAGCAAGTTCGTAGCTGATCATTTGCGAAGTGGCGCGGAGCGAGCCGAGCAGCGCGAACTTATTGTTCGACGACCAGCCGGAGAGTGCGATGCCGTAGACGCCAATCGACGTAATGCCGAGGATGACGAGGAGGCCGATGTTCAGGTCGGCCACGTTGAAGATCTCAACGCCGTGGACCATCTGCATACCGCCGAACGGCACAACCGCAACCGAGATCAGCGAGCAGGTGAGCGCAATGATAGGGGCGATGATGAAGAGCGGACGCTCCGACGCGATTGGAATCAGTTCTTCCTTGAGGAAGAGCTTGATGCCGTCGGCAAGCGGCTGCAGCAGGCCGAAGGGTCCCACGCGCGAGGGTCCCCAGCGGTTCTGGATGCGCCCCAGAACCTTGCGCTCGAGCAGCACCGTGTAGGCGACCGTCGTCAGCGTAATAACCAGAACGACGATGACCTTGAGGATGCTGAGCAGCAGGAATGTCTGAAATGGTGTGAGGTGGCTCATTGTTTTGTCTTAGTCGGCTGCGGTCTGGATCTGGGTAAGTCCGGTCGGTGGCCGGAGGCTCTCGTTATGCTGCAGGTCGGCGAGCATGGCGGAGTAGCGGCCAAGCGTGCCCGAGGTAAAGAGCGAATCATTCGCTGGCAGAACGAGGTCGCGGCGATTGCCAATTTGGACCAGGCCAGAGGCAGCGGGTTCAAGATGCTGATCGTTGCCGCTGAGAAGCTGAAGGCGCAGCAGGTTGTAACCGGGAACGACGCGCTGAATCTCGTCGAGAATCGCAAACGGATCGAATGGGCTGAGCTTTGGTTCGAGGTGGTTGGCGGTGAGCCAGACGGCGTGACGGTCGGCCTCGCCGGACTGCGCGCCGCGGCTCTGGCCCATGTCTGCGCGGACTCCTTTGCCGAAGGGTACGAGCGTGCGAACATCAGCACCCATCTTGTCGGCTATGCGGACGATCATTTCGAAGTCTGTGCGGACTCCGGCACGGTCACCGGCCTTGTTGACGAGCTGAAGGTCGCCATAGCTGTTGGTGACTGAGCCGGATTTTTCATAGAGGTTCGCGGCGGGAAGGATAACGTCAGCCAGAGCGGCGGTCTCGGTGAGGAACATATCCTGCACGACGACAAACGTATTGGCGAGCGACTCGGGATCGACGCTGTACCGGGAGACCGGGTTGGAACCAACCACATAAAGAGCAGAGAGTTCGCCTTTGCCGGCTGCCTCGAAGATCTGAACGAGATCGAGCCCGGGCTCGGTGGGGCCGTTGAACTCGCTGGAGCCGAGTGGCGCGTAGCCGGAAAGAAGATCGGGGAGCAGACCCATGTCGGCAGCGCCGCGCGAGTTGGCGTAGTCGGAGAGAAGGGCAAACTTGCGATTCGGCAGCGTGGTGCCGAAGTCGAGCAGCCGTTTCAGGTCGGCGCCACGGAACTCCGAACCGAGAAGGACAAGGAGACTTTCTTCCGCGCGGATGGCTTTGCGGAAGTTATGGAACGAGGCTGCGTCTGCGCCGGGATGCGTTAGAGCGTCAACGGCGGTGTCGTCTCCGGCGATGAAGCTGGCCAGCGCGCCATAGCTGAAGGGCGCGATGTGGGCGAAAGCCTTAGCCTGGCGGCGAAGCTTGATCTCGGCCGAGTTGGCAATATAGAGACGCCCGCGGTTGTTGCGGACGTTTGTTCGGATGTTCCACGCAGTCGCGGGCGCCTGGACGGTCGGGTCACCGCCGAGAATCATGATGGCCGGGGCGGTGAGGGTGTCGCGCAGCGACGCGGTGCGGTTCGTCTTGCCGGCGAGCGCCCTGGCAAACGCCGCGTAATCCGCGGTGCGATGATGGTCGATGTTGTTCGTGCCCAGAACGGTGCGGGCAAATTTCTGCAGGAGGTACGCCTCTTCATTCGTGATACGGTTCGAGCCGATCACTCCGATGCTCTTACCGCCCCGTGTGTCGCGGCGTTCACGAAGTTCCTTGCCAACGCAGTCGAGCGCTACCTCCCAACTGACCGGCTTCAGTTCGCCATTCGGCTGCCGGACGAGCGGCTGCGTGATGCGGTCTTCGTTATTGGCAAAGTCGAAGGCGTAGCGGCCCTTGTTGCAGAGGAAGTCGCCGTTGATGCCCGACTTGTCGCGATTGTCGCCGCGTACGATCTCGCTGCCGTCAGAAGTAGAGCGAACGCCAAGCGTGGTCTTGCATCCATCGCCGCAGTGAGTGCAGACGGTGGAAACATGATTCATCTCCCATGGGCGAGTCTTGTAACGATACGTGCCGGAGGTCAACGCGCCGACGGGGCAGGCATCGATGCACATGCCGCACTGTTCGCAATCGACGTGCGCGAGGTGGTCGGGAGAGATTTCGGCGGGGATGTTCGGAGCAATAACAGAGGAGTTGCCGCGGTTCTGGATGCCAAGCGCAAAGACGTCCATGCCTTCGCCGCACATGCTGATGCAGCGGTAGCAGAGAATGCAGCGGGGGCGGTCGTAGTACACGACGGGCGACCACTTCTGCTCCTCGCGATGGCTCTTGGGCTCGGCGTAGAAGCTGTCAGCAGCGCCATACTTAAAAGTCATGTCCTGCAGCTCGCACTCGCCGCCGGCGTCGCAGACAGGACAGTCGAGCGGATGGTTGCCGAGAAGCAGCTGCAGCGTTGCTTTGCGGGCCTGGGCAATCTCGGGGGTCTCGGTCTGGACGACCATGCCCTCGGTGACTGGCGTGGTGCAGGCGGTCTGCAGCTTCGGCATCTTCTCGATGCGCACGACGCACATCCGGCAGGCTGCCTTGAGCGAGAGGCCGGGATAATAGCAGAAGGCGGGCACGCCGATGCCGTTGTTCTTGCAGGCTTCGATGAGGAAGGTCCCTGCTGGGGCGGTGAGCTGTTTACCGTCGACCGTGAATTTAACGTCTGCCATTAGTGTCCTGCTCCGACTAATTGTTCCACTGTAATGATTGGCGTGCCAGCCTTATTGCCGGCAATGTAATCTTCAAACTCCTTGCGGAATTTCTTGACGAACCCAAGAGTAGGCATCGCCGCCGCGTCGCCGAGCGGGCAAAACGTGCGGCCCATCATATTCTCCGCAAGGTATTGCACGTTATCGACGTCTTTCTTCGTGCCGCCGCCGTTGTAAACGCGTGTCAGCGTCTTCTTGATCCAGTCCGTCCCCTCGCGGCAGGGGATGCACCAACCGCAGGATTCGTGCTGATAGAAAGCTATCGTCCGCAGCGCAAATTCGACGATGGAAACCGTCTCGTCCAGCACGACAATGCCGCCGGAACCAAGCATCGTGCCTGCCTTGCCCATCTGGTCGAAGTCGAGCCCTACATCAATCTCATCCGCAGTCAGGACCGGACACGAAGCGCCACCGGGCACGACAGCCTTCAGCTTCTTTCCATCCTTGATCCCGCCAGCAACGTCATAAATCGCCTTCTTGAGGTTGTAGCCCATCGGCAATTCGTAGACGCCCGGGCGCTCAACGTGGCCGCTGATGCCGAATAGTCGCGTCCCGCCATTTCGCTCGCTGCCAAGCTTCGCGTAGGCCTCGCCGCCCATCAGCAAGATGTGTGGGGCGCTGGCGATGGTCTCTGCGTTATTGATGACCGTCGGGCCGCCGTATAGTCCAACGACAGCAGGGAAGGGCGGCTTGATGCGGGGAACGCCGCGCTTGCCTTCGAGCGACTCCATCAGCGCAGACTCTTCGCCAACCTCATAAGCACCTGCCCCGGTCTGCGTGATGACGTCGAAGTCGAGGCCGGAGCCGAAGATATTCTTGCCTAGGAAGCCCTTCGCGTAGGCGTCAGCAACAGCCTTCTCGACAATCTTCAGCAGGTAGCGATACTCGCCGCGCAAATAAATGAAGCCAAGCTTCGAGCCGATGGCGAGCCCGGCGATCATCGTACCCTCGATGACGGCATGGGGGTCTTCGAGGAAGATCACGTGGTCTTTGCAGGTGCCGGGCTCCGACTCGTCGCCGTTGACCAGAACATACTTCGGCTTCTCGCTCTGCTTCGGCACAAACGACCACTTCATGCCGGTAGGAAAGCCGGCGCCGCCGCGTCCGCGCAGCCCGGAAGCCTTCATAGTGTCGATGATCCAGCCCGCCATCTTCTCCGGGCCCTCGGCGATCGCCTTCTGCACGGCCTTGTAACCATCAAGCTCGATGTACTTGTCGATGTTGGCGGCGCCCTGGCCAAACCGCCGCGACAGCACCCTTACTTCATCGGGATGAGAGACGAGAGTCGGCATTATTTTTCGTCCTTTCCCTTGCCATCGCGATACATTTGAAAGATCGCGTCGCACTTTGCAGGCGTAAGGTCTTCGTGGAAGTCGTAGTTGACCTGCATCGCCGGCGCCCAGCAGCATGCGCCGATGCACTCGACCTCTTCGAGCGAAAACACGCCGTCCTTCGTGACCTCTTTATGCCCGACCCCGAGCTTCGCCTTGCAGTGGTTCAGAATCTCGTACCCGCCGCGCAGCATGCAGGAGATGTTCGTGCACACCTGCACGTTGTACTTGCCCGCAGGCTTCGTGCGCAGCATCGAGTAGTAGCTCAGCACATTGCGAACATCGAGCTCCAGCAGGTCCAGCCGCTCAGCGAGCTCCGTCACCACAGCATCGGAGACATACCCGACCTCATCCTGCGCGTAAAGCAGCATCGGCACCAGTGCCGACCGCTTCACCGGATAGATCGTCACGAGTTTGTCGAAGCGCGCAGCCAGCTCCGGCGAAAAAATTGTGTTGGCGATCTCACTCACTTTGCATCATCTCCCGCGCCAGTCGTTCAGCGGCAAGGTCCATCTCTTCGGCGATACCATCCAGTTTAACCGTTCCATCTTCTTCCAAACTGAACGAGGAGCGATGTCCTTCGCTATCCTCGATCGTCTCGTGCGTGAAGCGAATCCAGCGGCTTGCAACCCGCAACGTAATCTCATCTGCGCCGACCTCAACCACTGCATGATGCCGGCTGTTCAATCCGTGGGCCGCCGAATAAGAACGAAGCAACGAGGCCCAGGAGGTCCATAGTTCGACGTGGAGCCTGTTATCCAAGCTTGCTCAGCGAATCTATTCGCGGAGAGGCTAAGGAGGAACAGCAAGTATGCAATGAGTACGAGTGATGCAATCTGATACGGAAAAATCATCGCTAATGCTGGCCGCGATATTCGTCTCCGATCAGTATGTTGATACTTCCTGAGGACTTGCCTTCCTGCTACCCAGGGCATGATTGCGATGAATGGTAACGACAAGAGCTGGGAAGCTGGCGGATCGAATGATGGTTCAACGATGGTAAGCCGATCGCGATCAGCGATACGCATTCCGACAACGCTGAACAGTGCTCCTGTGAGATACCACAGGGTCTTCGCATCATCTGCTGTCCTCAGATTTGTTTTCATTATGGACTCCTCCGCGATAAAGTCATTTCAGCGGTCAATCGCTCCCAGCACAATATCGATCGACCCAATCACAGCAACCACATCCGCCAGCAATCTGCCTTTGCACATCGTCTCCAGCGCCTGCAGATTCGCATAATCCGCGTTGCGCATGTGGACGCGATACGGCTTGGCCGTTCCATCCGAGACGACGTAGTAGTTCATCATGCCGTGCGCTGCCTCGACCGAACTGGTCGCCTCGCCCGCCGGAACGCCAAAGCCCTCGGTCACAATCTTGAAGTGATGGATCAGCGACTCCATCTGCGTCTTCATCTGCTCGCGGTCGGGCAGGATGATCTTCGGCGCGTCGGCGACGATGCGGCCCTCCGGCATGCCATCCAGCGCCTGCAGGCAGATCTTCACCGACTCGCGCATCTCCTGCATGCGGACGACATAGCGCGCCCAAACGTCGCTCACCGTCGAGGTCGGCACGTTGAACTGAAACTTCTCGTAGCTCGAGTACGGCATGTCGCGGCGCACATCGAAGTCGATGCCCGCGGCGCGCAGCGGAGGCCCCGTGACGCCCAGCGCAATCGCGTCCTCGGGCGAGATATAGCCAACGCCCTTCAGCCGGTTCATCCAGATGGGGTTGTTCTGCAGCAGGCCTTCGTACTCGTCGATCTTCGAGGGGAACTCAATGAGGAAGGCGCGAATCTTGTCATAGAGATCGCGCGGCGGCTCCAGGCTCAGCCCGCCGATGCGGACGTAGCTGGTCATCATCCGCTGGCCGCTCACGGCCTCGAAGATGCGCATCAGCTTTTCGCGCTCGCGGAAGCAATAAAGGAAGACCGTCAGCGCGCCGATGTCCATCGCGTGCGTTCCCAGCCACACCAGGTGCGAGTTCAGGCGCATCAGTTCGTTGAACAGCACGCGCAGCCACTGGGCCTTCGGCGGAATCTCCAGGCCCAGCAGCTTCTCCACCGCCAGGGCAGTAGGCCGTGTTGTTGGTCATCGGCGAGAGATAGTCGATGCGATCGGTCAGCGGCACCACCTGCTGGTAAAACTTCGCCTCGCAGGTCTTCTCGATGCCTGTATGCAGATAGCCGATGTCCGGAGCCAGCGCGACGATGGTTTCGCCGTCGACCTCGATGACAAGACGCAGCACGCCATGGGTCGAGGGATGCTGCGGACCCATGTTGATGACCATGGTCTGGTCGGCGGGTGGCGTATTTCCTCGGTTGCGGGCGGCGTTGGCAACGACATCTTCAATGCCGGGGTCAACCGCGGCGAGACCGGTCAGTTCTTCAACGGTGGATGCCATTAGCGGTAGCCCTCCACGGGATAGTCCTTGCGCAGCGGATAGCCCTTCCAATCCTCGGGCATCATGATGCGGCGAAGGTTGGGGTGTCCGCCAAAGTGAACGCCGAAGAGATCAAAGATCTCGCGCTCGTAAAAATTCGCCGCAGGCCACGCCGGAGTGATGCTGTCGAGCGAAGCGTCCTCGCCATCCAGCCGGACGACAAGGCGTATGCGCTGCTTCAGCGAGAAGGAAAGGATGCGAATAGCTGATCTGAAATCGCGGCTCCGAGGGATACCAATCGACCGCAGTGACGTCTTCGAGGAAGTTGTAGCCTGCCTGCCTGCAGCGCCTCTGCGGCGGCGACGATGCTCTCGCGGGCCACCGTAATCGTCAGCTCATCGCGGTCAAACTTTGCATCGGTGGCGAGGTCGGCAAGGGCTTTGACGGCTGGATTCTCAGGATGCGCCTCAAAGACGGCGTCTTTGCCCTTGATCGCGGAGGCGGGATCGTACATTACAGGTCTCCCTTATCGGTCGCCCAGTTCAGGATGCCCTTCTTCCAGACATAAAAGAGGCCCGACAGCGACGAACCCGAGGTACACCAGCATCTCCCAGAAGCCGAACATCCGCGAGCCGGTCAGCTCAGGCAGCCGCCGGAAGATCACAGCCCAGGGAAGCATAAAGACCGCCTCGACGTCGAACAGGATGAAGAGCATCGCGACCATGTAGAAGCGCACCGTGAACCGGCCGCGCGCGTCGCCGATGGGATCCATGCCGCACTCATAGGCGCCCGCCTTGGTGCGTGAGTTTTTATGTTTGCCGACGAAGTAAGAAGCCCCCACCATTCCGCAGGCAAGACCAAGCGCGGCCAGGACCTGCAGCACGAGTGGAAGGTAGTTCCAGATGTATGGGTAACTGTGCATGGCCATCTTCGACTCTAAGAGTGCGGCTGGCAAGTGTCAAGCGAACGAAGCCCCGATGTGCATGCTATCGAAGCAACGCTATGTACATGTCGATAAGGCGATTACCGAACACCGCGGCGACGAGTCCGCCAACGCAAAGAAAGCTGCCGAATGGCAATTTTGAGGTAGCGATTGCGCGACCGCGAATCAACAGGAAAGCTCCGTAGAGGCTCGCAACAAGCACTCCAATAAAGAGCGAAAGAATCGCCGGCCAGAAGCCAAGGAACGCGGCGATCATCGCCAACAGCTTCACGTCGCCCAGCCCCATGCCGTCGCGATGTCGAACCGCCTTGTAGATCCAGCGAATGACAAGAAGCAAAAACGCAGCTCCGCAAACCGCTGCGATGCGGCCGAAGATCAGGCTCTCCGGGCCGGTAAGAAAGACATTGCCGTTATCAGTAACGCCACCGGGGCTCGTGAGATGGAGGCTGTGTTTGGTGAGCCGAACTTGATCTTCGTTCGGGCCAAGAAAGATGGCCTGCGTGCAGACGAGAAAGAGCGCGATGGCGATGCCGGTCAAGCGTGAATGCATCAGGGAGCGTCATCGTCTGCCAGTCCATCACCATCAGGCCGATGAGAAGGAAGCCGACGACTGGCAAGAGAAACCGCGTCAATTGTGAGGACGGGATTCAAGGATGAAGCTTGGCACGGACCCGGAAAAGCCTTTGAGGTCGTCTGGCGCAAAATGCGCGACCGAAGCAAACCACACCACCCACCGCCAAGCTCCACCAGCGGATATCGCCACGAGATTGCCGCCTTGCAGTCCCGGCACCGTCCCCGAAGCAAAATCCAACTCAAAACAGGGATGTTGTCGTACCAGCGAATCGGTTTTCCACATTGAGGACAGTGCGATCCCGGTCTCACGATCGATTCATGCTTGGGCAACCGCGAGATGCAGACATTCAAAAAGCTGCCGAAGAGAAGCCCCACCAAAAAAGCCGCGAGTTCGATGACGCCGGACGTGCCCACTTGACAAGTATACGGTCTGAAAATCCACCGCCAATGCCGGGCTCAAAACCAAAGTCCGGACTTAAAGTCTCTCAATCGAATACTTTGCACAAAAAGTACCCGAGGGGGAGGGTCAGCCTAGAAGTCCACATGCATCCGCACCGACTCCACCAGCACCGGCCCGCGATCCTGGTTGTAGCCAGGGTGATTGATGTACTGCAGGTCGAGCGCGTAATAAACCCCGCGCCAGGCATGCAGGTTGTAGTAGCTCTCAAGGATGTCTTCCCGCGCATAGTTCAGCTTGCCATCGCCCAAAAGAAATCCCAGCCCGCCGAACCCCAGATAGGCCTGATGATCCTTCTTGATGGCATTGGTCACAAAGGTGACGCCGACTTTGTCATTAGGCCGAGACCACGCTCTACCGGAGTAATCTCCACCGAACTCAAACGTCTGGTCGTCCTCGGTGTAGGCGAAGGACTCGTGCTGGCCTTCGTTCCAGCCGAAGCGGCCGAAGACGCGCATATAGTTGGTCAGTTCCTGCTCGAAGTTCAGGCCGAAGCCGTACTTCACCGCTCCGTACATCTCATGCTTTGTGATCTCCGGTGTCGGGTCTTCGCCCGAGAGATATGCCTTGTTCGCGACGCGGTAAAGTCCCATGTGCGCGTGGTTCACGTAGCTGAGAACCCGAACGACGCCCTTGCGCTCCGGCGGGAGCAGCTTGCCGAGCAGCGGCTTTCGCAGTTCGAACTCCCAGTTCTGACCACTGGCACGGCGCAGGTTCCAGTCAAGGTCGATGCCGTTGGCAACGGTAGGCATCAGCGCCAGCGCATAGCGAGCCGACCAGACCTTATCGTCGTACTCGGCGACGGCGGCATAGGTATAGCCACGGGTGTCGGCCGCATAGTCCCACGCGCCGTTGTTGTCGACGGTCCAGTTCATGAACTGCAGATGGCTGTCCGAGCCGATGCTGTTGATGTCGAGGTAGTCCGGCAGGCTCATCTTCCCGACAAAGAACTGCAGCCGGCGCTCGGGCACCTCGGTAGCGAGTGAGAACGGCGTTCGCGGGCTTTCGACGAGCTTGTCGGTGAAGCCGATGGTCTGGTGAACCTGCACGCGGGCCATATAGGGCACCGGGCCCAGGTTGGGGTTGCGGACCACATCCAGATTGGTAAATCCTGCCAGACCGAGCGCCTCGCTCAGCCCGCGCCCGCCTGCCGATTCCAGGTTGAAGATCGCATCGGTTTCCATTTTGGGGTCGCGCCGAAGCTGCGCCCCAAGATAGAGCGTGCCTAGAGAGAGGTCTTGTACTCGCCGCGGCCAATGAAGCTGTTGGTGCCTTCGTAGGGGGAGTGGAAGGGCCCATCCGCCTGGAAGATGATGTTGGCCTGTCCTGCGATGTAGTACCGCGAAGTCTCCGAGTGGGGAAACATCGTCGTTACCGCTTCGTCCGCCAGGATGGGCGCCTCGGGCAGTTTGGCGGGACGGTCATCGCTCGTCTCCGGCTGCTGGCCAAGCGCTGCCGCGCCGGCGACCAGGAGCAGGGGAATTGCGATCATTTGGATAGCGTTTTTCAAGAATCAGGCCAACGTAAATGGTGCAGGAGAAGTATGAATAAGATGCAAATAGCCTGCCTTCCACTTGGAGAAGGAGAAGGCAGGCCATCTTAACCTGGGTTCATCGTCCTGGTCCGAAATGGCTTCGGGCAGGGCGAACCAGACGCAGGCAAGCGGACAACGCTCATCCGCGGTCTCCACCCATCGGCGTGCGATCTCGGCACGCGAACCGGTGGCGGCTCGTCCGGACGGAATGCGGCGCAGTATCTTATGGATCATCGGCTGACTCCTCCTTTCTGTTTGGGAGATGTCCGGATTCGAGGACATTTCTCTAACAACATCGGGCAAACTGGTATAGTATACCCCGGTAGGGTACAAGGCCCAAAGACAAATGACACATTCAGATCGCGAAAAAGTGAAGTTGCTAAACCGGGTGAAGAAGATTCGCGGCCAGATGGACAGCGTGGAACGCGCCCTCGGATCCGAAGATCACGATTGCGCCGACGTTCTGATGCTGCTTGCTGCAGCGCGCGGTGGAATTAACGGGTTGATGGCCGAGGTGCTGGAAGACCATATCCGGCTGCACTTACTCAGGGACGGGCACGCCCCACTCACACCAGAACTCGGCGAAGACTTGATCGACCTGGTGAGGGCTTATCTCAAATAGCAAGCCTGCTCAGCCGTATAAAGCGCGGGTGTCACCGTTACTTTGCCCTCGCCCCAAAAACGACCAGCGCCAAGCCAGCAACAACCGAGACCGTGCTCAGAATCGGCGAAAGAGGAAGCGTGTCCTGAGTCTTCCGTGAGATCTCGACCGACCCCAGATCGACCACCTTCTTTTCGTGGGTAAAGGAGAGTCCTCCCGTAGCGTAGCCAACAATCCCGAGAAGGATGAGGAGGATGCCGATGATGGTCAGAGGCTTCATTGAGGGTGACCTTTCAGCGAGAACACAACCTGCGTTGAGATGCGTTGATGGCGGTGCTGGATGTACAGCCAGCAGTGTCTCCGCGGGGACTTGCCCGTTATCGCTTGTCGGAGTAATCTGCGGTTACACGGGAAAGGAGGATGATCCAGCCTATGAAAATTGACAGTAATAGTTGCACCACAATACGTGAGGTGACTGAGGCTTAGAGCGTCCATTGCTCTAGTCCTGGCGGTAGTCTGAAGTTCCACGCCGAGGCCAAGTCCAAGTGATGGGCGCCTCAGGTCAATCTCAACAGTTCACCGGCGAACGGCTCGCTGCTCTTCAGAAAAGAGCGCGAGCCGTTTGCGTTTTCTGCCACACTGGAAGCGATTAGGATGTTAACCATGAAACCTTTGGTCATCGCGGGCAGGGCCTTTCAATCGCGGCTTATCGTAGGCACGGGAAAATATAAAGACGGTGCAGAGACGCAGGCCGCCATCGAGGCCTCGGGCGCGGAGATGGTCACGGTCGCCGTGCGGCGGGTGAATCTGGACCGCTCGAGCGAGTCCCTGCTGGACTACATCGATCCGCGACGCTATTTTCTGCTCCCCAACACAGCAGGCTGCTACACCGCCGACGAGGCCATCCGCGCAGCACGCCTCGGCCGCGAGGTTGGCCTATCGGATTGGGTCAAGATCGAGGTCATCGGCGACCAACAAACCCTCTATCCGGATATCCAGGCCACGCTCGAAGCAACGCGCGTGCTCGTGAAAGAGGGTTTCACCGTGCTGCCCTACACCTCCGACGACATCGTCTTCGCAAAGCGCCTCATCGATGCGGGAGCCGCAGCAGTGATGCCGCTCGGCGCGCCCATCGGCAGCGGTCTGGGCCTCCAGAACATCGCCAATCTGCGCATCCTGCGCGAGCTCATCACCGAAGTTCCGCTTATCGTGGATGCAGGCGTAGGAACTGCCTCCGATGCAGCAATCGCGATGGAGATGGGCTTCGACGCCGTACTGATGAATACGGCGATAGCCGCTGCCAAAGATCCTCTGCTGATGGCCGAAGCGATGCAGCACGCGGTTCTCGCAGGTCGGCAGGCGTTTCTTTCGGGCCGAATGCAGCGGAAGCTCTACGCCACGGCCAGTTCGCCGCTCGAAGGCATCTCCCGCTAAGCAGACTCAACCTTGATAGTCCGGACGCACAGCCGGATGCAGTAAACTTCGCCCATGCGAGTCTTTGGCATCGACTGCGGAACCGAGTTCACCGGCTACGGCGTAGTGGAGGTGGACTGCGACGCCCGTATGCCGCGCCTCGTTCATCTAGCCGCAGGGACCATCCGGCTCAGCAAAAAAGAAAAGGCTCCGCAGCGGCTCGCACAGGTCTACGCCGAGTTGACCGCCCTGTTGGCGCTCCATCAGCCGGAGATCGTCGTGATCGAGGAGGTTTTCTTCTCGGCCAACGCCAAGTCTGCGCTAAAGCTCGGACAGGTGCGCGGCGTCGCGATGTTAGCCGCCGCGAGCTGTGGTCTGCCGGTAGCAGAGTACGCGCCGTTGTCAATCAAAAGCTCTGTGGTCGGTTACGGTCTCGCCGGCAAAGAACAGGTGCAGTTCATGGTCAAACGTCTGCTCAACAACGAGAACGCCTTCGATTCCCCGGACGCCGCCGACGCGCTCGCCATTGCGATCTGCCATATCCACACTGCACAGACACTTCAACTGCAAGGCGCTCACCGATGAGATTGATTCCCGGGATTGTCTTTTCAGCGTTGTTGTCTGCCGGTTCTCACTTGACGACCGCCCAGACGGCCGACTCCCCCAATACAGCCGCCAAACCGCAAGCCGAGGTCAGTTTTCATTTTGAACGCATCGGACTGCCGGTTCCCAAATTCACCCTAACGATCAAAGAGGATGGAACGGGACGTTACGAGGCGGATCAGGCTGAGATGCCGGCGACGGCAAACTCGATGCGTGGTCAAGCCGCACAGCACATCGACCGCCCTGTCGTCCTGACCTCTGGCACAGTGGCAAAGCTATTCAAGGACGCGAGATCGCTGAACTATTTCAACCTCGACTGCGCTTCCAAAGCGAAAAACATCGCAGACTCGGGCAAGAAAACCCTCAACTATTCAGGACCGGACGGCTCGGGATCGTGCACATATAACTACTCCGAAAACAAGACCATAGAGTCGCTGACGGACAGATTTCAAGCCATCGCATACACGATGGACGAGGGCCGAAGATTCGAGTTTTTGCACAAGTACGACCGCCTGGGGCTCGACGCGGAGATGATCACTTTCTCGCAGGAAGTCGATGCCGGACGAGCGATGGAGTTGGGAACCATCGCGCCGGTGCTGGCTTCGCTAGCCGACGACGGAGCACTGATCCAGAGGGTGCGATTGAAGGCGCGAAAGATGCTGGAGCAGCTGGCAGCCGACAACCACTGAGGAGCTACGGCAAGGTACGAGCAGATTCCCTGAGCGAACGATATAGCTCGGCCATCGGCTCCAACTCCAGTGCCTCCGCCCGAGCCTGCGCGGGCATACTAGCCGGCCAGGCAGCGGCGAGCTGTTCGACAGAATAGCCGGCGGCGCGAAGATTGTTTTGCAGGGTCTTCCGTTTCTGCGCGAACGACTGTTTCAAAAATGCATCGAATCCCATAGGGTCGACGGCCAACTCTTCGAACCGCGGTGCAAAGTGCAATCGCAGCACGGTCGAGTAGACCTCCGGCGGTGGCGAAAACGCGGACGGCGGCAACGTAAACAGCTCTTCCACCTGGGCGTTCATCTGCGCCGTAGCCGAGAGCAGCCCGTAGTCGCGCACGCCCGGACCAGCAGCAACCCGCTCCGCAACCTCCCGCTGCATCATCAGAACCGCACGAGAGACCAGCCCCGCACTCCCGGCGGCAAAAAGCTTCAGCAGAATATCCGAAGTGATGTAGTACGGCAGGTTGCCGATCACATCGACAGTCTCGCCGTCAGGAACAAGCGCCCGCAGATCGGTCTTCAATACGTCCCCTTCGATAATCCGCACCTCGGGCCGCTCACGAAACCGGAAGTTCAACTCGGCAGCAAGGGCGCGGTCCAGCTCTAGCGCAATAAGCCGTTGCGCACGCCCCGCGAGTATCTCTGTAATCGCGCCATGGCCCGGCCCGATCTCGATGACGGTGCGCTTGCCAACATCGCCCAGAGCGTCGACGATGGCATGGCGGGCGGCATCATCCACCAGGAAGTTCTGGCCGAGTTTTGGCTTCTGTTTCATCTGCATCCAATACTGTTGCGGCGTGCTCTTATAGAGTAAAGGTTGGGTCGAATAGAAAAGGACGAAAGCATGCATATCGTTTTTGCAGCATCGGAGTGCGCTCCCTGGGCCAAGACTGGCGGCCTCGCAGATGTGGTCAGCGCGCTTCCACGCACTCTGGTCAAGATGGGCCATAAGGTCAACGTATTCATTCCGTACTATCGGCAGGTTGCGAAGGCTGTTCCCACCCCTCGCGTCGTTCTTCCCAGCGTGACCATTCCTTTTCCGTCTTATAACCGCTTCGTCCGAATTCTCGATGGTGGCTTGAACGAAGGAGTGCAAACATACTTTGTCGATTGCCCCGAATTATTCGATCGCGAAGGATTTTACGCGACCCCATCGGGCGACTATCCAGACAACGCGGAGCGATTCGGCCTCTTCAGCCGCGCCGTCATTGAAGCTTCCAAAATCATCGGCATCCCCGACGTCTTCCATGTGCACGACTGGCAGGCCGCAATGGTTGCCGTGATGCTTCGCTCCGTCTACTTCTTCGATCCTGTTTTCCGCCACGTCCCCGCGGTACTCACGGTTCACAACGCCGGCTATCAGGGATGGTTCCCGCCTCGGACAATGGAAACACTCCTCCTGCCGTGGGACATGTTTACCTTCGACAAACTCGAGCACTACGACACGGTGGACTTCCTTAAGGGTGGTGTCGTCTACGCTGATGCGATCACAACGGTCAGCCACACCTACGCTGAAGAGATTCAAACGCCGGAGTTCGGCAACGGCCTTGAGGATACCTTTCGCAAGCGAAGAGGCGATCTGTTCGGCATTCTGAACGGCGTTGACTACGACGAGTGGGATCCGGCAACCGATCCGCACATCGCCGCGCACTACTCGGCCCACAATCTTGCGGGCAAGAAGGAGTGTCGTCGCGATCTGCTCCACGCATTCGGCTTCGAGGGGATCGGCGAAAACACAGCAGTCATCGGCGTGGTATCCCGCTTCGCCACGCAAAAGGGAATCGACTTCATCGTCGACATCATGGACAGGCTGCTTCAGCAAGACATCGTGCTGGTCATGCTCGGAAACGGCGAGGAGTACTACGAGCGTCTGTTGCAGGAGATGGCCGCGCGTTATCCCGAGAAGGTGCGCATACAGGTCAAGTTCGACAACGTGATGGCCCACAAGATAGAAGCCGGCTCTGATATCTTCCTGATGCCGTCCCGCTATGAACCTGGTGGCCTCAACCAGATCTACAGCCTGAAGTACGGCACCGTTCCCGTCGTTCGCGCGACTGGCGGACTCGAAGACACAATCGACGAGCAGCCCAGTGGCGGAGGCAACGGCTTCAAGTTCTGGGGATACAGCCCGGATGATCTGATGGCTGCCTTGCAGCGGGCACTCGGGACCTTCCGTAACAAGCAGGAGTGGACTGCCATGATGCAACGTGGCATGTCGCAGGACTTCTCCTGGGACAAACCAGCGGCCGAATACGTTCGCGTGTACGAGCGCGTCATTCAAAACCGTAGCTAGCCGACAATCACCTAGAGGGAGCACTATTATTTTTTGAATCCAATAGATGTATATGCATCTAATTGAGCATGATGAGGACCACCATTCCCGCTCTGCCGTGTATGTGCGCCAGCTTTCGCCGGGCATCACGCACAATTACGCAACTCTACGAGCAAGCTGTCAGCCAGGCCGGCCTAAGTGCAACCCAGTTCACCATCCTGCAGACACTCTCGCTTGCGGGAGAGGTCACTCAAGGAGAACTGGCGCGGATTCTGGCAATGGATAGCACCACACTCACCCGGACGCTCGCCGTCATGAGCCGATCTGGATGGATAGCGAAGAAGCGTGGCCAAGACCGCCGGGAACGGCGAATGCGCCTGTCCACCGCCGGCAAAACCATATTCAAACAGGCATCGCCTTATTGGCAGAAAGCGCAGACACAACTACGTCGTCGACTTGGCAACGAACTCTCTGACGACCTTATGAAGCTGACTCAATCAATAGCAAATGCACTTACCGACTAAAGGAGAATCATTGTGAAAAACGCAAACTATGCAAAGCTCACCACTGGTCTCATCTTCGTCTGGTTCCTCTTGTCACTTGCCGCATCGGCCGAGCATCTCTTCAAAACCAATCCGGACCAGCCCCCGCTACCTCTTGGATTGTCGGTGTTGATTCCCATCGGATTCTTTCTCGTATGGGCAGCAGCATCGCAACCATTCCGGCAGTTTCTGTTATCTCTAAACCCGAGCACCCTGACCTACATCCAGGCATGGAGAATTGCCGGCTTCGTGTTCCTGGCTCTGTATAGCTACAGCATTCTGCCGGGTCAGTTGGCCCTGCCTGCAGGCTGGGGAGACATCGTGATCGGGTTTACCGCACCGTTCGTTGCTATCAACCTTGCCAATCCCCGATTCCGGAAGAGTTTCATCGTCTGGCAGTTCCTCGGAATCACTGACCTGGTCACTGCAGTGGGCATGGGCGTTGCTTCAGGGTTCATCAACCCACACGGCATCGCAACTGACGCGATGACCGTGCTTCCGATGAGCTTGATTCCAACCTTTGCCGTCCCTCTGTTTATGATTCTGCACTTCATCTGCATCGCACAGGCTCGCCAGTGGCACGAGCAGCCAAATCGGGCGATTGGAAAGCCGCTCCACTCAACAGCACTGTAACCGTCGCGGCTCAGGAGGCCGATCTTCTCTGCAGCAGATAATGCAGCGGAATCCCGAGCAGAATGATCGTCGTCCCGATCAGCGAATTCCGCGGCTGATCGGCAAAAGAAAACACCAGCAGCACCGCGGCCGACAAAATAAACAGAACCGGCACTAGAGGATATCCCCAGATACTGTACGGTCGCGTAGCAGCCGGCTCCCGGCGTCGAAAGACGAAGATTGTGCTGGCGGTGAGCGCATAAAAAAGCCACTCACTAAAGATGGCCAGCGAGAACAGCGCCTGAAACCGCCCAATAACAAGTAACAGCAGGGAACTAAGTACTGCCTGAAGGATTAGCGCATTCGAAGGCGTTTGAAATCGTCGATTGACGTGCGCCAGTTGCGTAAAGAACAGCCCATCGCGGGCCGCAGCAAAAGGAACGCGTGCGCCGGAGAGCGACGAGCCGACAAACGTCGCGCAGATGCTAACCGCCATGCCGACAGAGACCAGTGTCGCTCCCCAGTTTCCCGCAACCAGCCGCATCGCGTCCGCCGCAGGCCGATCGGCCACCGCGATGACCGCTGCGGGCAGAACATACTGAATCGCGGCATTAGTCAACATGTAAAGTAACCCCACAATGGCCACGCCGCCGACCAACGCAACCGGCATGCTGCGCTGCGGGCGCTCCACCTCGCCGGCCATCGTCACGACATCGCTCCAGCCGTCGTACGCCCATAGCGCCGCAACCAGCGCGATCATGAAGCCCGAGAAGCCGCCGCGCGCGCCAATGAACTCCGTAGCGAAGTTATGCCACGAGCCGTGATGTCCGGCCGCTCCAAAACAGAATCCCGCGATCACCACAATCAGCAAGCCCTTCAGCCACGTCAGCAAAAGCTGCACGTTCGCGGACTTTCGCGTTCCGATGATGTTGAGTCCCGTGATCAACCACGTCATTGCAATCGCGAAGACCTGGCTCCAGAGCAAATTCCCAAATGCCGGCCGCGCAAAGAAACTCAGAAACGCGAACGTTCCCAGAACCCGCGCCAGCCCTGCGGCAATCGTAGCGAGCGAAGAAGGTTTGGCCACCGTGATCTGCGTCCACATATACAGAAAGCCCGCCAGATCGCCGTATGCCTCGCGAAGAAAGGCATACTCACCGCCATAACGCGGATGCGCTGCAGCAATCTCCGCATACGTCATCGCGCCGAACAGCGACAGCAACCCGCCGATGATCCAGACCGAATAAACCCCAAGCGACGACCCCACCGCGGCCATCATCTCCCGCGGCACAAGAAAGATACCGCTCCCGATAATGATGCCCACAACGATCGATGTCGCGTGGGATGCGTTCAGAACGCGGGGCAGTTCGGACTTGGGTTTCGGCATCAGTCTCCGGAGGGTAACATACCAGTACAGCGATTCCGTGGTCGATGGAATGAGGTAAATCATGGACTGGACTCCGGGCGGACTAAGCGAGGATGTCGAAGACCGGCGCGGCTCTGGTGGCGGCGGTTTCGGCGGCGGTGGCATTGGAATCGTCGGCTTCATCATTCTGCTGGTCATCAGCCTCATCACAGGTCGCAACTACATCGGCAGTTATCTCGCCGGTGGCGGCGCTGTCGCTTCCCATCCATCCACAGTGAATCAGCCATACGATCGCCCCGGCCCCGTCGCCCCCGGCACCGA
Source organism: uncultured Acidobacteriaceae bacterium (assembly GCA_963746625.1). Taxonomy (GTDB): domain Bacteria; phylum Acidobacteriota; class Terriglobia; order Terriglobales; family Acidobacteriaceae; genus Edaphobacter. The sequence continues at coordinate 237,772 of CAVVBT010000003.1, read as the reverse complement.
TCGCCCCGCCGAACTCGTCTCCTGGACACTCGACGACGTACAAAAAACCTGGGAGACGCTTCTTCCCCAGCAGACCGGGCACCCATACCGTCGCGCGAAGCTTGTCCTCTACGACGGCTACACCTACTCCGGCTGCGGCACTGCGCAGTCACAAACCGGCCCGTTCTATTGCCCGGCGGATGAGAAGGTCTACATCGATCTCAGCTTCTGGAACGAGCTAAAACGGCTTGGCGGCAGCAACGCAGAGTTCGCCCAGGCTTACGTGGTCGCCCACGAGCTGGGTCACCACGTGCAGAACATCCTTGGCATCGAGCAACAGGTGCGGCATATCTCCGGTCAGGATCCTTCGCAGAGAAATCCTCTCTCAGTCGATCTCGAACTACAGGCCGATTGCTTCGCGGGTGTCTGGGCGCACAGCACCGAACAGCGCAACATCGTTCACGATGCCGATATCGCGGCCGGTCTTCAGGCTGCTTCGGCTGTCGGCGACGACCATCTGCAGCGCATGGAACGCGGATCGGTCAGCCCCGAAAGCTTCACTCACGGCTCTTCTGCCCAGCGCGTAGGTTGGTTCAAGCAAGGACTCCAGCAGGGAACGGTATCTGCATGCAATACCTTCAAGAGCGGCGGCGCATTGCCCTCTACTTCCTACGGCAATCAATATTGACGAACTGCCCCTGAGGCGCCGCTAATTCAACACCGGCAAGACTGCGCCATCGGCAGTCTCCGCCGCAAAGTGGCTGCGAATCTTCTCCGCAATTGCAGCGTTCACGACCGCAGTGAGCGCATCGGGCGCAGCCTGCTTTATCCCACGCACGCTGCCGAAGTGCTCCAGAAGCCGTTGCCGAGTCCGAGGCCCCACGCCCGGAATCGCCAGCAACTCACTGTCGCGGTCACGCATCTGCCGCCGTTTGCGATGGTAGGCAACGGCGAAGCGGTGACTCTCATCGCGAATCTTCTGCACCAGGTGGAGCACCGGAGAACGCCTGTCCAGCACGATTGGCTCATTCTCCTGCCCATACACGTAGATAATCTCTTCGCGTTTCGCAATCGATGCCAGAGGCTGCAGCGTCACACCGATCTCTTCAAGAGCCGAGTACGCCGCATGCAATTGCCCAAGCCCTCCATCGATCAAGATGAGAGAAGGGAAGGGCTTCTTGTCATCAAGCAGCCGCTTATAACGGCGATGAATGACCTCGCGCATACTCGCAAAATCATCGACGCCGGTTACAGTCTTCACCTGAAACTTGCGGTAGTCGGACTTCTTCATCGCGCCGTCCTCCCACACCACCATGGAGGCCACCGTCTCCGCACCCTGAATGTGGGAGATATCGAAGCACTCAATCCGGCGCGGCAGCTCTTCCAGCGTCAGCGCATCCTGCAACGCCTCTTGGATCGCCTTCATCCCCGGCTGCAGCACGCGGAAACGCTGATCGTAAGATTGCTTCGCATTCTGGCACACCAGGTCCACGAGCGAGCGCTTTTCCCCTCGTTGCGGAGCGAGAATCTCAACCCGTCTGCCAGTCCGTTCACTCAGCATCTCAGCCAGCAAAGCACGATCGGGAAAATCCACCGGCACAAGTATCGATCGCGGAACATAGCTCTGGTCGAGATAGATCTGTTTCACTAAAGCGGAGAAGAACGCCGCAGGACTGAACCCAGCGCCTAACTCCGAAACCGCCGTATGCTGCACAACCGGAATGCCCTCGCCAATCTCCAGCGCCGGCGTAGAAGGGTCAGGCTCGATGCGTTGCACTGTCTCCGCCTCGTCCACCTCGGAGACAGCTTCGGTCACAGCATCCAGCAGCGACTCCGGCAGGTCCTCCCAGAACAGATCCCGCCGGTCCACAATTTTGCCGCCGCGCATGTGAAACAAATTCACGGCCAGCATCTCGTTTTCGTAGTGATAGCCGAAGACATCGGCATCCTCGTTATCCGTAGTCGCCATGCGCTGCTTGTCCTGCATCTGGTGCACGGTAACGATCTGGTCCCGCAGCCGCGCCGCCAGCTCAAACTGTTCCCCCGCCGCCGCCGCTTTCATCCGCGCGGTCAGGGAATGTTCCAACTCGCTCGGCCGTCCCTCAAGAAACAGCTGCACGTCGCGCACTGTCTCGCGATAGCTCTCAGGCGTCGTGAGTCCTTCCACGCAAGGCCCCAGGCAGCGCTTGATGTAGTACTGCAGACAAGCCCGCGGGTGATAACGCGACAGGTCGACCTTGCAGCTGGGAATCAAAAAGCTGCGGTGAATCAGATCCACCAGCCTGTAAGCGAGATTTCCCGGAAAATAAGGCCCGTAGTACGCGCCACCATCCTTGCGCAGCCGCCGCGTCACAAAGACCTTCGGAAAGCGGTCGCTCATCGTCAGCTTGATGTACGGATAAGTCTTGTCGTCACGCAGCAGAATATTGAACCGCGGTTTCTTCTGTTTGATCAGGTTATTTTCGAGCGCCAGCGCCTCATGTTCGTTCGCGACCGTGATGTATTCCACATCGACCGCTTCCCGCATCAACGAGCCTGTCTTCGCATTCGCCTGCGAAGCCGCGAGGAAGTAGGAGCGCACCCGCGCCCGGAGGTTCTTCGCCTTCCCGACGTAGATCACCTCGCCTTCGGCGTTTTTGTAGAGATAGCACCCAGCCTGAGTTGGGAGAGTCCGAATTTTCTGAAGCAGATCCATGCTGTTGGTACAGGAGGTAAGGCGCGTCAAACCGAGCCCACGAACCTCAGTGTAGACGCTCAGCCTGACTGCAATATGCACATGCCAGTTCAGTAGATTTGACGCGCCACCCTATCAAAAGTTCCCGAACGAACGTCCGAACGAACAAAACCCTTTCTTTGCGGATCGGGCTATCTGACTGAAAGATAGCCATTTAGTGGGATGGAAGCTTTGGCATGGCAATTGCTACCGTTCTTGTGTTGCTGCAGTTCCAACAGGAGAGTGAACCTATGAGTTCCACCAATTATCCCCAGGTTTCTACCATCAAGTCTGCCTGCACCGTAGCTGTCGCCAGTGCCCTTGCAATTTGCTTCACAACCGGTTGCTCCACCAAGAACTATGTGCGCTCGCAGACCACTCCCATCATTCAACAGACGAATGATCTGGATTCCAAGACCGCTGCCGACCACCGCTACATCGTAGATACCGACGAGCGTGCCAAGGCAGGCGTTGCCAACGCGCAAACCGCGGCGAACACAGCCGACCAGCATGCCGTCGCAGCCGGACAATCAGCCGACGCAGCGAACCAGGCCGCGCAGCAGGCCTATAACCGTGTCGACAGCCTTAGCGGCGTCGTCGCCAATCTGGACAATTACAAACAGCTCTCCGACGTTAGCGTGACCTTCGCCTTTGACAAGTACGTTCTCACCGCCGCTGACAAGCAGCAGCTCGACGACTTGGCCGCGAACCTGACCAGCACACGAGGCTACATCCTCGCACTCACCGGTGGGACGGACTCCGTCGGCGACGCAAATTACAACTATCAGCTTAGCCAGCGCCGCGCCGACGCGGTCGCGAACTATCTGCAGGTCAAGTACAACATCCCTCCGTATAAGTTCTACCTCGTTGGCATCGGCAAAGATCAGCAGGTCGCCAGCGACAACACGTCCGCAGGGCGCGCCAAAAACCGCCGCGTCGAGATCAAGTTGTTGTCGAACATGACCGATCAGCCGACCACTGCAAGCGCAGCCCATCCAAACGGTCAGTAGATTTCCGCACGACAATCCGCAAGGAAATACCTACCTGCAAGGCGACGCGCCGGAATGCTGCCGGGGCGTCGTCTCTTCTCTCCCAGGTCGGCGGGGCAGCATTGATAATCCCCGTCAGCCGGTCTCTATTTCAAGCGGCTAGCTCTTCAGTTTGCGATAGACGATTCCCAACAGAATCGAAGTCGCGATCACCCACAAAAACTGATACCAGTAGAAAAAGGGAAAGCCCCACAGCGCAGGGGCAGACCGCGCATAAATCTGCGGAAAACACAGTGCCAGATACGGAAGAATAAGCAGCAGCACCCATCGGCTCCTGCGAGGTTTAGATTGGGTATTCGCTGCAGGCGCAGGCATCGTCATGCAGCAAAGATAATCCATTTTTGGCGGCTCCGTGAATCCATTCTCATCGGGTAAAGTTGAAGATATGGCAATTCCCGCAGCCACAAAGCCTCAATCGGATGCCCTGCCGGATCCACCCGATCCGCTCGCAGAGTCCATTGCGATCATGGCGCGTCTCCGCGGACCGGATGGCTGCCCCTGGGACCGCGAGCAGACCTTCGACACCATCAAGCGGCACACCCTCGAAGAGACCTACGAGGTCTTCGACGCTATCGAGCGCCGCGCCTGGCCCGACCTGAAAGACGAGTTAGGCGATCTGCTCCTGCAAGTCCTCTTCTACGCCCAGATGGCCTCCGAGGCCGGCTATTTCACCATCCAGGACGTCGCCGCCAACCTGAACGAAAAACTCATCCGCCGTCACCCGCACATATTCGCGGGAGCCCAGGTCGCAGACTCCGACGCCGTCCTTCGCAACTGGGAGCAGATCAAGCAATCCGAAAAGAAATCCTCCGCAAGCCCCCAGACCTCGATCCTCAACGACATTCCCCGCGCCATGCCCGCAGTCCTGGAAGCAACCAAGCTCGGCTCCCGCGCCGCGAAGGTCGGCTTCGACTGGCCCGATGCCAACGGCCTCTTCGACAAGCTCCACGAGGAGATAGGTGAGCTGAAAGCAGAACTCGACCATCCCCCCGGCGTCCAGCCCGCTTCCGCAATCGAAGGCGAGTTGGGCGATCTTCTTTTCACGGCAGTCAATCTGGCCAGGCATCTCAAAGTCGACCCCGAGTCAGCACTGCGTGCCACCAACACAAAATTCCGTCGCCGCTTTGCAGCAATGGAGTCCACAGCAGGCGGCAGCGACGCCCTGGCGGCCTCCACGCCATCGGAGCTCGACCAACTATGGAACCAGGCGAAGAAAGCCGCCAGCGAGCTACCAAGGCCATGAACGCAAGCCCTCATTCGACCGTCAGCATCCAGCCCCTCACCACCCTCGACCAGTTCGAGCGCTGCGTCGTCCTGCAGCTGGAAGTCTGGGGATACGGCGACGGCGACGTCATCCCCCGGCGTGTCTTTATGGTGGCGAAACGCATCGGCGGACAGGTCATCGGCGCATTCGACGGAGACACCCAGATTGGTTTCGCCATGTCTTTGCCCGGCTACCGCGACGGCAAACCCTATCTCCACTCGCACATGCTGGCCGTGCTGCCGCAATACCGGAATGAAGGGATTGGCCGACGGCTCAAGCTCGCCCAGCGCGACGACGCCATCGCCCGCGGCTTCGACCTGATGGAGTGGACCTTCGATCCCCTCGAGATCCGCAACGCGCACCTGAACATAGCTCGGCTCGGAGCCATCGTCCGCCGATACGAACCCAATTTCTACGGCCCCTCCTCCTCCCCATTGCAGGGCGGCCTGCCGACCGATAGGTTATATGCGGAATGGTGGCTGCGTTCCAGCCGGGTGGCGAGTATACTGCGCGGTGAAGCCCAAACAACGGAAATCCAGGAACGCGTTACCGTCCCGCACGCCATCTACCAGTGGAAGCAGGACGATCAGCAAAGAGATTTGGCGCGGGCAACCCAGAGCAGCAACCGCGAAGCGCTGCAGTCGGCCTTTCACCGTGGCCTCGCAGTCGTCGGCTACGACCGCGACGCACAGGGCAATGGTAGTTTTCTTCTTGGCCAGTGGAACGAAACTTCGAGCAGGTAACCAACATCAAAGGTGGAACGGAGGGAGTCCTTCTCCCGACGGCAATTCGAACTTCGCACCAACAGAAAGACAAGGACCGTACATGCTTAACATCGATGCCATTCACATGCGCGAGATCAACATGCCGCTGGCTCATCCGTTTGAGACCAGCTTCGGCGTGACCACCAGCCGCCGCATTCTCCTGATCGAGCTCGAATCTGACGGCCTCACCGCCTGGGGCGAGTGTGTCGCAGGCGAACACCCCTACTTCAGCGACGAGACAATCGACACCGCATGGCTCATCACAGAAAGTGAACTCGGCCCAAGTTTGCTTGACGCAGACATTGAGCGCGGCGGAAGTTGTCCGAATATCTTCCGGCAGGTGCGGGGTCACCGCATGGCCAAGGCTGCGCTGGAAAACGCAGTCTGGGATCTCGAAGCTCAGGTGGAGAGCATCTCGCTCGCGGAGCTTCTCGGCGGCACTCGCACCGTCATTCCCTGCGGCGTCTCCATCGGCATCCAGCCGTCGCTTCCGCAATTAATGGACAAGATCGTAACCGAACTCGCCGCTGGCTATCAGCGCATCAAGTTGAAGTGCAAACCCGGCTGGGACAACAAAATCTTCGAGGCTGTGCGCAAGCGCTGGCCCAATATCACGCTAAGCTGCGACGCCAACTCCGCCTACCGGATGAAGGACCTCGACCACATCACCAGTTGGGACCAGTTCGATCTACTCATGATCGAACAACCTCTCTGGTACGACGACTTCTATTTCCACTCCATGCTGCAGAAGCGTCTCCAGACCTCCATTTGCCTCGATGAGTCCATTCGCAACCGCCGCGACGCTCTGGCCGCAATCGATATGGAGTCCTGTCGCATCATCAATATCAAGGTCGGACGTGTAGGTGGTTTCAGCGAGGCGATCGCCATTCATAACGCGGCCGAAGAGCGCGGGATTCCAGTCTGGTGCGGCGGCATGTTGGAGACCGGCATAGGCCGCGCCCACAACATCGCGCTGTCTTCGCTGCCCAACTTCTCTCTCCCCGGCGACGTTTCGGCATCGAGCCGCTACTGGGCCCAGGACATCATCGAGCCGCAGGTGACGGTCGGCCCCAAGGGAGAGATCACTGTCCCGACGGCCGTGGGCCGCGGCTTCGACGTGCAGCGCGACCGCATTGAGGCTCTTACAGTGCGCCGGCAGACGCTCTTCGCCAAGGCTCGCGTCACCGCCTGACCGGCATCACCTCTCCGGCAGCGGCGTCGCCAGCAGCAAATGAATCGCATCCTGATAACTCATGGGTTCCAGTGTCTGGAAGCCGCTCGCCTTCGCGCTTGATCGGATGTTCAGTGTCTTCACCATCAGAGCGCGCACGCTCAGTTGCATGGAAAAATCAGTAAAGATCCAACGATTGCCGCCCACGTTCGTCTGGTTCATCACGATGGTGCCGCCGGGATAAATATGAGCCAGCATCCCCCAGCCAAAGTTCACTCCGTGAGAGATCTTTCCCTCCATGCGAACCACGTAGCGAGTCTTCGCGTCAATCCAGACTCGCCCCTCAAGCCCGGTCAACGCCTCGGCCTCCGTGGTCGGCGGGGTCCACTTCGGATTTGGCTTGTAATCCAGAACAATCTCCAGCGCACCGCCGTTTTTGCCCGACTGCGGCTGGCCCGGCGTATAGGTGTTGATCATGGCGTCCGGCATTATCGGAACCAGAGTGTCCGCCATCTTCTTCTCCGACTCGCTGTTCTTGACGTGTTTGGAGTAGATTGCAGGCGAAGCGATCATGTCGTTCAACCGTTGCCGCTCCGCTTTATCCTGCTCCGCCGTCAACGCCTTTCCGTCTTTCAGGATCAGACGCGCAACTGTACCATCTTTGCTTTCAATGACGTCCCGAACCTGCATGCCCCGTTCATTGACGGTCTCCATGCGATAACGAAGGTAGGAGTTCTTATGATGAAGCGCCACCAACTCGTTCGCGGCAGCATCCACCACCCAGGAGCGTGGCGGAATCGACATCAGCGAAGCCTCTCCGGCGCCTTCCGCCTTTGCCGGGTCCTGTGGCGCCGCCTGTACGGTGGCAATCGCATTCAACAGAAGGAAAATTGCAGCGACGTGAACTATCCGCCGTCCTTTGCGCAGCGCGATCTCTCCTTTCCGAACCGCACAGCCGCAAAAAACACCGTGCGTTCGCGATGCAATTTCCGCCAACCTGCACCCCTCTCCTGGATCATCTGCCTGCTCAACTCATCTTACGTAAGACGCGGAAGTCGCGCCAAAGGTTCAGCAGGTTGCCTCACGACATGAGCTTGGGTATAGTTCGGGCAAGACGCATCTAACCCACACAGGTCGTACGGGAGAACAAAATTGATCAAGCCAGCAGAAGGTTCCACTGTCATCGGTAAGTCGGTGATCATCCGGGGAGAGCTCTCCGGCAAAGAAGATCTCTACATCGACGGAGATGTCGAAGGAACCGTCACCCTCCCGGACAGCCGTCTGACAATCGGCCCCAACGCTCAGGTCCGTGCCGATGTGAACGCCCAGGAAGTAGTCATCTTCGGAAGCCTCACCGGCAATATTTCCTCCAGTGGCCGGGTTGATCTGCGCCAGTCGGCTGTCGTCAAGGGAGACATCTTTGCTGGCAGGCTTTCCATCGAAGAAAGCGCGGTCTTGTCCGGCCGGGTGGAACTGAAGTCTGCCGCAGACGCCGCGAAGCCTTCAGCAGCGGATATTGCGTCCGCGCCCGCTGCTGCACCGGTACCGGTCGCTGTGTCAGCGCCTGTTCCGTCGAGCGCTTCTCTTTTTCCTCAACCAAAGGCTTAGATCAGAAAGGGAAACAGGCGGATGCTGAGCCGTTTCGGCAGTAGCGATAGTTCAAGTAGTTCCAAAGGCGAGTCAGGTCGTGTGCCTCGCCACTCGAGCGGATGGAGTGAGTTATTGAAACACCTGCGTTCGCAGGACTCACTCCGCATCCTCGACATCGGGCCCACCTCATCCACCAACATCAACTACATCACGGGCCTCGGCCACAGCATCTACATGGCCAACGTGGTGGAAGAAGCGTCGAAGCCAGAGTGGCGAGTTCCAGGCGAACCAGGAGAGGAGCCCGTATTTGAGGTCGATCGATTCCTCGAGGGCAACCTGAATTTCTCCGGCCGGATGTTCGACGTCGTTATCTTCTGGGACACGGCCGACTATCTGCCCGAGCCCCTCGTCGCCCCCGTCCTGTCTCGCATTCACAAGGTCCTCCAGCCCGGAGGCCTGATGCTCGCATTCTTCCATCAAACATCGACCCCGGACGTCCATTTTTGTAGATATCACCTCACCGATACCGATGTCGTTGAAATGCAGCGGGCAGGGAACTATCCTGTCGTGAATATCTACAACAATCGCAAAATCGAGAACATGTTGAGTGAGTACAGTAACTACAGGTTTTTCCTGGCGAAGGATAGTCTTCGCGAAGTCATTATCACGCGGTAACTCCTGGTGGACCCCACCTCCACAGCACCTGACGAACTGAAAAAGCACAGACGCCCAAGGTCGGGTCGCCTGTGCTTTTTGCAGCTAAAGTTTTGTGGTTAACCTTTGCCCGTTTGCCTTCGGCGCTCCGCCCACCGTTTTTTCATGGCTTCTGCAATTCTCTTTCGGCCCTCGGGGCTCAGCTTGCGTTTGCGAGGAGTCTTCGCCGCGGCGGCGTTCTTACTTCCTTTGGGACGCCCACGGCCTGGGCGTGTCGCGGGTACGGATACCCCCGCAAGAAGCGCTCGTGCCTGTTGCAACTTTGATATCTGGGCGTCAATCTCCGCAATAATTCGGTTAACTTCCACGTATTACCTCCAGTTGATATTGACAGGTCGAGCTACTCGGCGGCTTCTCGTAAGCCAATTCTTAATATCAAGCTAAACCATACAGAACGAACTAACCACAAGGCAACTAAAGTAAGTCAGGAGTTAAGTTACCTTCGTCGAACTAGTAGTATGGTCGTCCTCAGTCTTTGCGTCAGAAGATGGAGCCGGAATTGCATAGCCCGGTCCCACCTCATCCAGCTCTTCGTAGCGCAAGCCTCCCAGACCATGCCGATGCTGGCTCTCTTCCATGCATCTCTGCAGATCTCTTAGTGTTCCTTGCTTATCCCGAGCAAACTCAGCCTCCATGCGGGTCAACGCATAAGTCAAAATGTCGCTGTGGTGCAGGTCCTGCATATCCGGAGCGCGACGCAAGTTGAGCCAAAGACGGTGGACAAGTTGCACCTCGTGCGGCTCGATCGTTGGCGCATGCGGACCAATATGAAAGTTGAGCGACGTTCCATCCGGTTTCACAACATAAAAAGTAAATTGCCGCTTAGGCTCAGGCAGAGCCTCCCACGCCTGGCCCACATGGTAAGCCTGCTCCGCAGCAGTCAATTTAGTTGATAGGCCCGAAACTACAGCTGCGGCGTCAAGCGAGTTAGCCGTCTGCACGAGCGCGGCAAAGATGTCTCCGGCAGGAACGACAAGCAGTGAGATATGTTTCCCAAAGCTCTCGGCCACCGAAACGGCCTTAGTAAACAGCATCTGCTCGTGTTCACTGAACAATTGCTCCGAAGCATCCACATACTCCGGACCGCCCGCTCCCATCATCCGCGCAGCGAGCACCACAAGATCCTGATCATCCGTATTCGTGTGAGTCAGAGCCCACTTCAGCGCAAACGGAGCCGCCGAATCCCGCATCGTCACCACTACGGCGCCCGGACGAATCTCAAGCGCTTCGCGGCCCACATTATCCTGATGCTCCAACTGAAAATGTTCCCTCATCTGGAGCGTAGCTAGATCGTGTCGCCGTTTATTGTCTCGCTCCGAAAGAGTAAAAATAAGAAAGAAACCAGCCGCAAAGACAATTCCACTTACAGTAGCAACTGACTTTGTAAATAAATTAACCACTGCGGTCGTAAGCAGAACTAGAAATACGCAAAGCAGGCCAAGCGGTATCTCCGTCTTACCAAATCGCAGGTTAAGTGGCACCTTCCAGCCGCGCTCTCCCTTGTACTTCCACCGCAGAACCAGCATCGCCAGCGCGTTGAAGGTAAAGCTCCAGATCACACCGAACGCATAAGCTTCCCCCAGCATGATCACGTTGCCACGCGCGACGATAATCGTGAACATTTGCAGTCCGGCAACAAGGTTCACAATGCGATAACTGGTCCCAAACTTCCGCTGCGGTTTTCTAAACCAGTCCGAGAGCACACCGTCTTCAGCGACGCGCATCAGCACGCCGGTTGAGCCCACGATCGCCGTGTTCACCGCCCCACCCAGAATCAAAAATCCGACGATCACAACAAAGATCCGGAAGCCGATTCGCACGGCCAGCGGGCCCACCATGAACATGGCCATTCCCGCGATCAGGTTGTCGCGGTACACCGGAACCCGTACCGAGTCCGGAATCAGCATGACCGCAAGCATCGTGCCTATCCCGGTGAAGATGAAGCTGTAGATGGCGATCACAATCGCCGCGCGCTTCAGGTTCTTCAGCTTAGGATGTTCGATCTCGCGGTTCACCTGCGCCAGCGACTCCTCGCCGCTCATCGCCAGCACCGAATGCCCAAACGCCATCAGCACCCCAAACAGCCCCAGCGACTTCGCGAACCCCGTTCCCTTCAAAAAGCCCAGCGCATCCTGGCTGAAGTGGAGATTACCCGGCGTAGGCAACGGCGGAAGATGCACTCCCAGGTGAATCGCCGAAAAGAATCCCCACGCCAGCAGAATCACGACCATCACCGTCGTAATCTTCATCACCTTCAGGGCCTTGTCGCTCGACTCCTCAATGCCCTTGGTGTTCTGCCACCAGAAATAAATCGTGATCAACCCGGCGATCACCGCCGAAGTTCCATCGACGGGCAGTTGTCTCGCCGCTCCATCCGGATGCATCACCAGCATGCTCAACCAGTGGTGAGTAGCACAGAGCCGCAGCAACTCATTCAGCAATCCGACGATGTACTGCCCAGCCGAAACTCCTGAGATCGGCCCCGTCAGAACGTAGTCGAACATCAGCGCCGAGACACTCAGTTTCGCAAACGTCCCACCCAGCGCCTCTTTCACGATCCGGTACACGCCGCCCCGCGTAAACATGCTGCAGCTCTCGACGTAAACCGCCCGCACAGCAAAGCTGAACAGCATCACGCCCAGGATGAACCAGGGCGCAGCCTTCCCCACCGCCTCCTCGGCAATGCCGCCCGCATAGAACGCGGAAGATCCAAGATCATTAAGAACAATCGCCGCCGCTCGCCAGAAAGAGATAAAGGTGAGCATCACCGACGAAGCCACCACCAGGCGGACGCGGTTCGATTGCGGCAAAGAGATAGTTTGTTTAGAGGCCATTATCGTTTTTTGCTACCAAAGCGTTCTGCCGAACTGAGGTTGCCGCGACCCACCGTGAAACAGCGAATCTTTTCCGCTTCACGGCTATTCCTCATCCTCCAGCAACTCCTTTAGATCCTCCGCAAAGCTGACGACAATAACCACGGCAGAACCCGCCATCCCAAAAAAGAAGAGAGGCACCACAATCTTTGCAACGATATGAATAACGAAATCCATCAGGGTAGATTGTATCTCCGAACTACCTGCTGAATAACAAGGCAATGTTAGACTTCAAACGCATGCGACAGATCCCCCTGCGTCTTTGGGCCATGGCCGTACTATCCGGCATCCTTCAGGTTTTACCCTTTCCCATCGCAGGACCCACGCCAATCTGGCGCACCGCCTTCTGTTGGATCGCTCTCCTCCCGCTGCTCTGGGCGCTTCTCGGTAACAATAAGACAGGAAATCCACTTACCGTTTTTCAGGGGGCTCTTCTCGGCTATGTCTGCGGCTTCATCTGGTACTTAGGCAACTGCTACTGGATCTACCAGACGATGTATCTCTACGGTGGCCTCGACAAACCCATCGCCGCCGGCATCCTCATCCTCTTCTGCCTCTACCTCGGCCTCTACCACGCGCTCTTCGGAACCTTAGTCAGTACTTTCCATCGCCGCTTCGGCCGCCAAACAACGCTCCTCTTAGTCCCATTCGCCTGGGTCGCCGTCGAACTAGCCCGCGCCCGGATCACTAGTCTGCCCTGGGATCTTCTCGGCATCGCCCAGGTCGACAACCCGCTGTTGACTCGCCTCGCACCCATCACCGGAGCCTACGGCCTTTCCTTCATCATCGCCGCGGTCAACGCCCTCTGGCTCATCCGCATCCGAGTTCGCGAGCGCAGGTTCACGCGCCCTGTCCTCACTATCGCCGGAGTCGTCATCATCGTTCTCTACGTCCTCGGTCTACGCTCGATCGCGACTCCCAAGGACTCTCCAACCACAGCAACAGCCACGCTCGTTCAGGAGAACCTCGCGGTCGGAGCCGCGAACACTGGCCCTCAGTACTCCAACCAGCAACTCCTGGACTCCTTCTCTTATCTCAGTCGTTACCCGTCCCCGCGATATCTCCTGGGCATTCCCGAACTGCCCGCCACGCCGTCCGTCTTACTCATCCGACCGCAACCCTCCTCCGAAGCCGGCAATCCCACCGGGCCAATCCCAACTCCATCCGACCTCATCGTCTGGCCCGAAGCCCCTTCAGGCTTTTTCACCACCGACCCCAACTTCCACCAGCGCATGAACGATCTTGCCGCTTCCAGCAACGCACTGCTGATCATCGGCAGCATCGGCGTCGTTCCGAATCCCGATCCCCAAAGGGACCACCCTTACTTCAAATACGACTCCGCTGCCATATTCACTCCCGACGGCGCCTCCAAAGCTCGCTACGACAAAATCCATCTCGTCCCTTGGGGAGAGTACATCCCCTTCAAAGACTTCTTCTTCTTCGCCAGCAAACTCACCGCTGGCGCTGGTGACATGGATCGGGGATCCACCCGGACCGTCTTCCCCTTTCGCGGCCACACCTACGGCACCTTCGTCTGTTACGAGTCCATCTTTGGCGACGAGGTCCGCCAGTTCGTCAAAAGTGGCGCAGAGGTCCTCGTCAACATCTCCGACGATGGCTGGTACGGCGATACCAGCGCCGGTTGGCAGCACCTCAACATGGTCCGTATGCGCGCCATCGAAAACCACCGCTGGATTCTTCGCTCTACCAATACCGGCGTCACCGCTGCCATCGATCCCTACGGCCGAGTCACCGCTGCGGCACCGCGCCACCAGCGCACGAGCCTCCGCGTCCACTTCGGCTACGAGAACGGCCTCACCTTCTACACCCGCTACGGCGATCTCTTCGCCTACGCCTGCGCCGCCGTCACCACTCTCGCCCTCGCTTTCAAATTGGGTGCCCCACGTCCCGCGTCTGGGACGTGGGTTTCGACAGCCAGTCGCGCCGATGCCGTAAACTAGATTCATGCTTACCGATCTCGAATACTCCTACTCCCCGGTCCGCGACAGAGTGCGCGATCTGCGGGAGTATCTTTGACTCCGCCCGACTCCGCCGCGATCTAGCCGTCATTGAAGAAAAAATCTCCGACCCCACCGTCTGGGCCGACGCCTCACGTTCGCAGCCCCTCATGCGCGAACGCAAACGCCTCGAAACCCTTCTCGCAGACGACGCCGAACTAGCCCGTCGCTCCGACGACATCGAGGCCTACTTCGAACTCGCCCGCGAAGGCGAGAACACCGAACCCGACCTCGCCCGCGAGATTCCCGCGCTCATCGACTTCAGCGAGAAGCTCGAATCCAAAACCATGCTCTCGGAGGAGACCGATCCGCTCAACGCCATCGTCGTCGTCCATCCCGGCGCCGGCGGCACCGAGTCGCAGGACTGGGCCGAGATGCTCATGCGAATGTACATCCGCTGGGGCGAGCGCCAAAACTTCAAGGTCGAGGTCAACGAAATCCAGGACGGCGACGAGGCCGGCATCAAATCCGCCACATTCACCATCTCCGGCGACTTCGCCTTCGGTCTACTCAGCGGCGAAACAGGCGTCCATCGCCTCGTCCGCATCTCACCCTTCGACTCCGCCAAGCGCCGCCACACCAGCTTCGCCAGCGTCTTCGTCTCGCCCGAGATCGACGACACCATCGTCATCGACATCAAGCCCGAAGACCTCCGCATCGACACCTATCGCTCCGGCGGCAAAGGCGGACAGCACGTCAACACCACCGACTCCGCCGTCCGCATCACCCACATTCCCACCGGCCTCGTCGCCGGCTGCCAGAACGAGCGCTCGCAGCACAAGAACAAAGAGAAGGCCATGAAGCTTCTCCGTTCGCGCCTCTACGAATACGAGCTGGAAAAGAAAAAAGCCGTCAGCAAAAAACTCGAAGACTCCAAGCTCGACATCAAGTTCGGGTCGCAGATTCGCAGCTACGTCCTGCAGCCCTACCGCATGGCAAAAGACCTCCGCACCCGCGTTGAAGTAGGCGACGTCGACAAAGTCCTCGACGGAGACCTCGAACCCTTCATCCGTGGATACCTCCGCATGCGCCGCGAAGGCAACTTCCCCGCAGAAGCCGCAGACGACGACTTAGGCTAATTCCTCGTGCCTGGCTGTTCTTGCACTTGCCTTTCTTCTTGTCATCCCCGCAGGGGATCTGCTTTTGCCGTTGTTTTTGCTTTTGCCGTTGCTTTTTAGTTGTCGTCCTTCGCGCATGCGGAGGATCTGCTTTTGCTTGCCCTTCTTTTTGTCATCCCCGCAGGGGACCTGCTTTTGCCATTGTTTTTGCTTTTGCCGTTGCTTTTGCTTTTAGTTGTCATCCTTCGCCGCAGGCGGAGGACCTGCTTTTGCTTGCCTTTCTTTTGTCATCCCCGCAGGGGATCTGCTTTTGCCGTTGCTTTTGGTTTTGCTGTTGTTTTTGCTTTTTAGTTGTCATCCTTCGCGCAGGCGGAGGACCTGCTTTTGCTTGCCTTTCTTTTTGTCATCCCCGCAGGGGATCTGCTTTTGCCGTTGTTTTTGCTGTTGCTTTTGCTTTTTAGTTGTCATCCTTCGCCGCAGGCGGAGGACCTGCTTTTGTTGTTGTCTTTGCTTTTGCCATTCGCTTGCCTTTCCCCTCCTCCCCCAAACGGGGGATACGAGCCAAAAACCACCCATGTCATTCTTGAATAAGTGGTTATCCATCAGCCGACGCATAAGGCATGATGGAACCCTTTCAGGAAAGGCTCATGATAAATCACGGCATTTTTCTGCTTTTCGCGATTCCGGCGCTTTGCATCGTTGTCGTCGCAATCGCTCAGTTTGGGGATGAGATGTTCAAGAAGAAGTTCATTATCGACCGCCGTAAGGCGCAAGACGAGAATTCACGCTTCCGTCGCCGCTATAGCGATAGCCAACTACGCGCTCTCGATTCGAAACTTGAGCACTCCGATTCCACAGATACTTCAGACATGGAAACCTCCGGCAATCGTCGCTGACCTCGTTACCCGCAAGCCCGTGTAACTCTCCGGCCTCCGTCGCATCCAATGAAGAGCACGGAGGCAAGCCGAGATGAGCGCAACTAAGCCAGCGGAAAAACCCCACAAGAAAGACGATCAGGCCCCTCTACGTGAGCAACTGATCGCGCTTCTTAGCGGGGGCCAGGCCCACGCCACCTTCGACGAAGCCGTCAAAGACCTGCCCATCAAACTTCGCGGCACCGTTCCACCAAATCTCCCGTACTCCGCCTGGCAGCTCCTCGAACATCTCCGCATCGCCCAGCTCGACATCCTCAACTTCTCCGCGCCACCAACCGGCGGCTATCAGCCTTTGGAGTGGCCCCAAGACTACTGGCCCAAATCACCCGAGCCCCCCACCGACAGGTCCTGGGACCAATCCATCGCCGCCATCCGCTCCGACCTCAAACGTTTCGAAGCCATCATCGAGAATCCCGCCTCCGATCTCTACAAAACCTTCCGCTGGGGCGATGGCCAAAACCTCCTCCGCGAAGCGCTCCTACTCGCCGACCACAACGCCTACCACATCGGCGAAATCGTCGTCCTCCGCCGTCTGCTCAGCGCGT
Source organism: uncultured Acidobacteriaceae bacterium (assembly GCA_963746625.1). Classification (GTDB taxonomy): domain Bacteria; phylum Acidobacteriota; class Terriglobia; order Terriglobales; family Acidobacteriaceae; genus Edaphobacter. The sequence goes on along the minus strand of CAVVBT010000003.1, from coordinate 221,099 downwards.
GGCATAAGTAAACTCCGCGTAATGCTCAATTTGAAGTCGTCATCCTGACCCTGAGCGTAGTCGAATGGGGAAGGACCCCTATATTTGTCGTTGCTTGTACTAATTTGGTATTGACCAGGAGAGACAGAGAGAAATGAACGAACCCGACGCTATCCCCGAAATGCTGGGCGCCACCACGCCACAAAATCCCCGCACCATCGCCGTCATTGGCCTCTCCGAAATCCCGTCCAAACCCAGCCACTACGTCTCCGCCTACATGCAGCAGCACGGCTACAAAATCTACCCCGTCAACCCGTCCATCCCCGAAGTCCTCGGCGAAAAATCCTACGGCAGCCTCTCCGATCTCCCCGTCAAACCCGACATCGTCAACGTCTTCCGCCTCCCCAAATTCATCCCCGCAATCGTCGAAGAGATGATCCAGCTCGAACTCCCTAACCTCTGGGTCCAGCAGGGAATCATCAACCTTGAAGCCGCCGCCCGCGCCGAAACCAGCGGCATCCACGTCGTCATGGACCGCTGCATCATGGTCGAGCACCGACTCGCAACAATCCGCTGACAAGCTCCCCCATCCCAAGCCATACAATTGAAAAGAATGAATATGGTTCGACCCATCTCCGCATTACTTCTAGCCTGCGCCCTCTTCTTCCATCCCACCGCCAACGCCCAGCTTCAGGTCGTAGGCGACGGCGGCCCCGGCCCGGTCAAAGCCCAGCATCTTACCGCCGAGCTCGTCTCCCTCGCCCCCAGCATCGCACCCGGCGGAACCCTCCACGCAGGCCTCGTCCTCACCCTCGAAGAGCACTGGCACGTCTACTGGCTCAACGCCGGAGACTCCGGCGAACCACCCAAAATCACCTGGACCCTCCCCGAAGGCATCACCGCCGGCCCCATGCAATTCCCCATCCCCAGCCGACTGCCCAACGGCCCGCTCATGGACTTCGGCTACGAAGACGAAGTAGCCTTTCCCGTCCAGCTCACCGCATCTCCAAATCTCAAGCCCGGCCCCGTCCACCTCGACGCCAAAGTCGGCTGGCTCGTCTGTGAGCGCGTCTGCATCCCCGGCAAAGCCCACCTCGGCCTCAACCTCACCGTCGATCCCGCAGCCACCGCCCCCACCCAAACCGTAGGCGCTCTCGGCGAAGCCCTCACCCTCATCCCCAAACCGCTTCCTCCCGGACGCCAAATTCACCGTTACCGGCGGCGCCACCGACTTCGTCCTCACACTCACCACCGGCAAGCGTGAGACCAACGCCGAGTTCTACCCCGCCACGGAAGAGCAGATCGCCAACGCCGCCCCCCAGCAGATCGAATCGCTCTCCGACGGCGTTCGCCTCCGCGTCCGCCGCGCCGAAGATCTCAAGACCCTCCCCGCCACCCTCCACGGCGTCTTCAAACTCTCCGACAAAATCGCCTACGACGTCACCGCACCAGTAGTCCCCGGCGAAATCGCGCCAGCCGCCCACGCCAACAACCCCGGAACCACATCATCCAGCAGCGTCACCACACTCACAGCCATCGGCCTCGCCTTCCTCGGCGGCATCATCCTCAACCTGATGCCCTGCGTCTTCCCCGTGCTCTTCCTCAAAGGCCTCGCCCTTCTGCAATCCTCCAATCAGGAACGCAAACACCTCCGCAGCCACGGCCTCGTCTACACGCTCGGCATCCTCGTCTCCTTCTGGGCTATCGTCGCAGTCCTCCTCGCCCTCCGCGCAGGCGGCAGTCAGGCCGGATGGGGCTTCCAGCTTCAATCCCCCATCTTCCTCACCCTCCTCGCCGCAGGCATCTTCTTCTTCGCCCTCTCGCTCGCCGGCCTCTTCGACATCGGCCTCTCCCTCACCAGCGTAGGCGGCGAACTCGCGCAAAAGCAGGGCTACACCGGCAGCTTCTTCACCGGAGTCCTCGCCACCGTCGTCGCCACCCCCTGCACCGCGCCGCTCATGGGAGCAGCCATCGGCTTCGCCCTCGCCCAACCCGCCGCCATCACCTTCGCCGATCTTCACCGCGCTCGCCCTCGGCCTCGCCACGCCCTATCTCCTCCTCAGCTTCCAACCCGCATGGACCCGCGTCCTCCCACGCCCCGGCGCATGGATGGAGATCTTCAAACAAATCACCGCCGTCATCTTCTTCGCCACCGTCATCTGGCTCACCTACGTCTACGGCTCCCTTTTCTCCGGCGGATCCACCAGCAACCAGGACATCTACCGAGTTGCTCTTCTCCTCGGCTGCTTTCTCATGCTCGCCATCGCCGGATGGGTACTCGGCAAATGGCCCGCCCGCTGGACCAGCACCATCGCCGCAATCCTCATCGCAACCCTCGGCCTCGCCATCCCGCTCTACCAGCCCAAAGACACCAACCTCGTCTGGACTCCCTACTCGCAGCAAGCCCTCGACCAGGCCCGAGCCGCCGGCCACCCCGTCTTCATCGACTTCACCGCCGCCTGGTGCCTCAGCTGCCAGGTCAACGAGCGCCTCGTCCTCAAATCCGCCGACGTCCAGCACCAGTTCAGCAAAAACAACGTAACCCTCCTCCGCGCCGACTGGACCCAGTACGACCCCGCCATCACCCAGCAACTCGCCTCCGTCAACCGCAGCGGAGTTCCCACCTACGTCATCTACCCCGCGACCGTAAACTCAGCCGCTGACGTCCTCCCCGAACTCCTCACCAAAGACATCGTCCTCGACGCCCTCGAAAAAGACACCAAAAAATAAGCCGGAACCACTGTTGCGTCTGCTTTTTAAGTATCGCCTTCTTTCTTAGTTGTCATCCTTCGCCGAAGGCGAGGGATCTGCTTTTGCCTTTGCCGTTGTTCGTTTTTACCCACCAAAACTTGCATCCCACTCCAACTCATCGCAAAATATCCCCAGAAAGCAGTTGTGGAGGCGCCACCATGTCCCACCGCAAACTACTAGCTCTCGCCCTATCCCTCACCACCATCCCAGCCCTCGCCGTAGTCCCCGGCACCACCGCCCCCGACTTCAAAGGCACCGACTCCAACGGCACCCAACACTCCCTCTCCGAGTACCGAGGCAAATACGTAGTCCTCGAGTGGGCCAACAAAGGCTGCCCCTACGACCAGAAGCACTACCTAAGCGGCAGCATGGAAAACCTCCAGAAAGAATGGACCGCCAAGGGAGTCGTCTGGCTCTCCGTCATCTCCTCCGCCCCGGGCGAGCAAGGCTACGTCACCGCCGCGCAGGAGAACGAATACATCAAGACCATGCACGCAGCATCCACCGCCGTCCTCCTCGACCCCACCGGCACCATCGGCCGTCTCTACGAAGCCAAAACCACCCCACACATGTTCGTCATCGACCCCACCGGCAAGCTCATCTATGAAGGAGCGATCGACAACAAACCCACCACCGACCAGGCCGACCTGAAAGGCGCCGACAACTACCTCAACGACGCCCTAAACGCATCCATGTCCGGCAAACCGGTAGCCGTCGAGAGCACCCGCCCCTACGGCTGCAGCGTCAAATACGCCCACTAACAAAATCCGCCTTTATCAGCCTTTATCTTTTTGATCACTGTTACGCCGTTTGCTCTCCCTGATTCGGGCAATCTCCTCCATCCGCTGCGCCAACAACTTCTCCCGACCCTCATTCGTAGGCAAGTAGTACCTCCGCCCCGCCAACGAAGCCGGCAGACACTCCATATCCGCCACGCGCCCCTCCAAATCATGCGCGTACTGATAGTCCCTGCCGTAATCCAACTCCTTCATCAGCTTCGTCGGAGCATTCCTCAAATGCAGCGGCACCGGCTCCGCCGCCGTAGCCTCAATATCCGCCTGCACCGCCCCATAAGCCGTATAAACCGCATTCGACTTCGGAGCCAGCGCCAGATAAACCACAGCCTGCGCCAGCGCCAACTCACCCTCCGGATGCCCCAGAAAATGCATCGCATCCTTCGCGCTCAAACAAAGATTCAGCGCCTCCGGAGCCGCCAGCCCAATATCCTCCACCGCCATCCGCACCACTCGCCGAGCCACATACATCGGATCTTCACCCGCCTCGAGCATTCTTCCCAACCAATAAAGCGAAGCATCCGGATCCGAATTCCTCACACTCTTATGCAGCGCCGAAATAATGTCATAGTGCTGCTCGCCCTTCTTGTCATACAGCAACACCCGCCGCTGCAAAGCCTCCGCAGCCAGCGCCTTCGTAATCACCTTCTCCCCACGGCCTTCAGCTAACTTCGCCGCCACATCCAAGAGCATTCAGCGCATTCCGCGCATCCCCACTCGAATAAGAAGCAATCGTAGCCAGCGCATCATCCTCCGCCGTCACGCCACCAGCCCCCAAACCTCTTTCCGCATCGCTAAGCGCCCGCCGCAGCAGCGAAACCACCTGCTCCTCCGTCAGCGCCACCAGCGTATAAACGCGACACCGCGACAACAGCGCCGCATTAATCTCAAACGAAGGATTCTCCGTCGTAGCCCCGATCAACCGGATCGTCCCCCGCTCCACATAAGGCAGAAACGCATCCTGCTGAGCCTTATTGAACCGGTGAATCTCATCCACAAACAAAATCGTCCGCGACCCAAAGCTCAGCCGCCTTCTCCGCCTCCACCATCACGGCCTTGATCTCTTTGATCCCGCGACATCACCGCAGAAAACTCAATAAAACTAGCCTGAGTCCGCTCCGCAACAATCTTCGCCAGCGTAGTCTTCCCCGTCCCCGGAGGCCCCCAGAAGATCATCGAAGTAGGATCGTCGCTCTCAATCGCCACCCGCAGCGGCTTACCCGGCCCCAACAAATGCTCCTGCCCCACAAACTCCTCCAGCGTTCGCGGCCGCATCCTCTCCGCCAGAGGAGCCGCACGCATCCCCCGCCCCGCAACACTCACCGGCGATGTATCAAACAAACTCATCTCGTCTCACGATCCGTTTTGCTGCGGTGGTTGTTCTTGCGGTTGCCCTTCTAGTTGTCATCCCCGAAGAGCCTGCCCTGAGCGAAGTCGAACGGGAGACCCTGCATTCGTTGTAGTTGCTGTTGTAGTTGCTGTTGTTTGTTTTTGCCGTCATCCTGAGCGCAGCGAAGGACCCCTGTATTTCGCTGTTGCGGTTGTCTGTTCTCCTTCATACACTCCGACCCCGCTGCCGGCTCGCCTCATACAACAACAAACTCCCCGCCACCGCCGCATTCAAACTCTCCACCATCACCAGGGCAGGGAATCGTCACCCGCGCATCACCCATCTCCATCCACTCCGCCGCCCAACCCGGCACCCTCATTCCCAATCATCACCGCACAAGCCCCTCGAAAATCCATCATCCTGCGCACCAACGTCACCATCACCCTCACCCCAACCGCCGCAATCAAACGAACCCCACGCGCCTTCACCTCACTCAACTCAGATGCCGTCACCGAAACCACCGGCACACGAAACACACTCCCCACACTAGCCCGCAGAGCCTTCTGGTTCCACGCGCTCACCGTCCCCGGCGTAGTCAAAACCCCTGTAGCCCCAAAAGCCTCCGCCGATCGCACCAGCGTCCCCAGATTCCCCGGGTCCTGCAACCCGACCGCAACCAGAATCAGCGCCGCGGCTCCGCCAACTCCCATCACATCGTCGAGCCCAAACACCGGAGGCACCATCAGCGCAGCAATCCCCTGCGGCGACTGCGTCTCCACCACACTCCCAAACACATCGTCCGTCAGCCGCATAACCTCCACACCACGCGGCACGATCTTCGGCACCTCCCGCCGCTCGCTCACAAAGACCGTCTTCAACACCATCCCACTCCGCAGAGCCTCCTCCAGCAGGTGCTCGCCCTCAATCGCCACCATCCCGCCGCTCAGCCGTGCCTGCCCCGCAAACGCCGCCCGCAACTGCTTCACCCGCGCGTTCGCTCTACTCGAAATAACGTCCTCGCCCATCCGAGAATCTTACCTTTATCCTCATTCCCGCTTACCTTTACACTCCCACCGCCACATCCCATAGAATGATCCGTGGCTTAAAAAAAGTGCCATCTTCGTCATCGTCAACTGGCCCATCTTGAAGACTTTGCATCGAAATGCATGTACTTTTGCTTCCAAGTCCGGATCTAAGTCGCAACGATTGAATACTTTGCGCAGATAAGTCAGGGGTACCCCGCCCCCCGAGGAGTCAGTACTTGACCGCAGAAACGCTCCGCATCCATCCCGACGAACCCGAGCCAGCGCTCATCAAGTACGTCGCGAGCAGCCTCAACAGCGGCAACGTCGTCGCTCTCCCCACCGACACCTTCTACGGTCTCGCCGTCGACCCCGTCAATCTCCGCGCCGTCGACCGCATCTACGAGATCAAAACCCGCGCCCGCCACAAGCCCCTCTCGCTCCTCATCGCGGAGGTAGCCCAGGCCTACGAGCTCGCCCGCCAGATCGACACCGCCTTCGACCGCCTCGCCGAAAAATTCTGGCCCGGCCCCCTCACCATCGTCGTCAAAGCCGGCAGCAAACTCCCCCTCCGCGTCACCGCCAACACCGGCAACCTCGCCCTCCGCGTCCCCGAGGCCGCCATCCCCCGCGCAGTCGTCAAACAGCTGGGCCTGCCCATCACCGCGACCTCCGCAAACCTCCACGGCCACCCCGAATGCACCTACCCCCCTCGGCGTCCGCGAGCAGCTAGGTGACAAACTCCCCCTCATCGTCGATGGAGGCCCCACCGCCCGCACCCTCCCCACCACCATCGTCGACCTCTCCGGTGGCGGCAACTCCTGGATGATCCTCCGCGAAGGCGCCATCCCCACCCACGAGATCGCCCTCGCCCTCCAGCATTAGACAAGGCGAGGTCGATTCTTCCGCTTGTCATCGCGCATCTTTTAGTTAGTCATTTGGCAGCGTTTGCTTGTCATTTCCCCAGTGTTTGCTTGTCACTCCAAAGCGCAGCGGAGGAATCTGCTTTTGCCTTTGCACCGCCGCCTCCAACCCGTACACTAGGCACTCTATTGAGCCTATGATCGTCTCTCAATCTAACCTGCGAAACCGGCGCAGCACCCGAGGCGTCATCCTCCGCCGACTCCTCGCGCTCTTCCTAGTCGTAGCGACTGCCTGGTGCATCTGGGTCTATCGCCAGATCGCCGACGTCGCCAACCACGACGAGGCGCAGCCCGCCGACGCCATCGCCGTCTTCGGCGCAGCCGAGTACTCCGGCCGCCCCTCCCCCGTCCTGCACGCCCGCCTCGATCACGCCGTCGAACTCTACCGCAAACACATCGCGCCTCTCGTCATCACTCTCGGCGGAGGCACCGACAAAGACTCCGGCAACACCGAAGGTGGCGTAGGCCGTGACTATCTCCTTGCCAATGGCATACCCTTCGGCAGCATCATCGCCGAAACCCGCTCCACCGACACCGAGCAGCAGGTCCACCGCCTCGTCGCCATAGCCCACGACAACAATCTCCACCACATCGTCGTAGTCTCCGACGGAACCCACCTCTTCCGCATCCGTGAGCTGTGCCGAGAAGCCGGCCTCGACGTCTACACCTCACCCCGTCCACCCCTGGGCCACATCAGCACCTACGACCTCACCATGCGCTACGTCCACGAAATCATCAGCTACACCGCCTCCCGCCTGAACCTCAACATCGACTGGATTCACGGTTAGTAGCACAACATTGCCTTCGCCCTTGCTGTTGCTCTTGCTTTTCTTGTTGTCATTCCCGTAGGGGACCTGCTGTTGCAGTTTTTCCTTCGAGATATCAAGGTATTATCCCGGGCGATCACATTCCCAGACACCTATAAATCCCAACTGCAAGGCCCGCCGCAAACACAGTGGAAGAAAAGTTCACCAGATCATTTCCGATCCAGCCTCGCCGTTCCACAGTCGCTCCCAAAACGCTGTCAAAGAATAATCCACAAATCCCGGCAACCAACGCGATGGCCGCTTGAGAAACACTAAGCCTAAGCGCCCACATTCCTATTGCCGCTACAAAAGCTCCACCCGCAATCCCCGCAACTGAGCCAAGCAACGTCACTCCTCCATCTGTACCTGGATCCACGCGTTGCATCGTCATCAGCATGACCGGACGCCCACCAAACGCCTGCCCAATCTCCGACGAAACAGTGTCGGCTGTCGCCTCCACCATTGCCGCAAGACACATTAGCATCATCGCGGGCCTAACCCAGACTCTGTAGTCCCCACCTCCACAGCAAACGCCGCCGCCCGTCACCAACTCAAAGCCGAGCCCGGAAACAGCCAGCGCAGCAATCGAAAGATTTGCAATCACCTGTCCTGAACTCCGTCCATGACGTTTCTCCGCGAGTCCAGTCCCCACTTTCACCGCTCGGCCCGCCCGTGTAGCCAGAAACGTCAGAACGAAGAGTAACGCCAGAGGGGCCAATCCAGATCGAACCATCGTGGATTGAGAAGACGCAGTTCCTCTAACTAGGAGGAAGCTAATCATTCCTCCGACTAAGGCTCCGGCCGCTGTAGCAGCACGCAAAGACAGCACCAGGACGGCAAAGGCCACACTTATCGCGACAATTTCCGCCAGCATATGTCCACGCACCTTCAGTTCGCCCCATATGAAGAAAGGCTGCTGGAGAACGGCAATGGTCTCCAGGGCCAGCAGAACTCCCACCACCCCAACCAGAACCCTCGACTGCAACCGGTCCCTCTTCTCAGGAATTGCCTTTCGCCACCCCGGACCTGCCATTTCCTCACCCATTGCCCAATCTCATCTCTCCCAGTGATTTACAATCAAATCTGAGCATAGCCAACACCAGCAACATCGTGGGAGCAGTTTTGCATTTAGCAAGAGTCGAAGCAGAAGGAAACACTCGGTCGCGGTCAATCCGTCGCGTCTCTCGGTCCGCAGCACAGACCCTAAGGTCAGCATCCGGCCTCGCCCTGGCAGCTGCAGTTCTCGTCTCCGTCGCTGGATGCGGCAACACCTATCGGCCAGTCGTTAGCGCCATCAATCCTGTTGGCCCCGCTGCACAGCCGGAGAAGTTCGCCGTCGTCATCTCCAGCACTGGCACCACGGCCAATCCCACCCCCGGTCTGGTCACCTTTGTCGACTTCTCCGGCGACACCATTCTCATCACCGCTAACATCGGCGTAGACCCCTACTACCTCGTTCTGAACAGCACCGGCACCACCGGCTACACGCTCAACAGCGACCATACCCTCACCACCTTCGGCATCAGTACTTCGCTCATCCAGAGCCAGGTCCTCCAGACCACCCTTCTCCCCGGAGCCAATCCGGTCAGCATCTTCCCCGAAGGCGCCAACACCTACGTCAGCGATCCTGGCCTCGACGCTGTCTCTCAGTTCACCGGCCAACCTCTCAACCTCCAGCAGGAACTCGCGATCCCCGCCGGCTTCACGCCAATCTACGTCACTGGCAACGCCGGCGGTCTCAGGTCCTACGTCATCACTCCCAGCACCAGCGGGGGTGCGGGCCAGGTCTCCACCATCGAGACCGCCACCAACACCATCGATCCCACGCCCATTCCCGTAGGCCGTGGCCCCGTCTATGGCATCATGACCGCCGATACCCGGCGCGCCTTTATCATGAACCAGACCGACGGCACCGTCAGTGTCATCAACGTGCAGACTAACCAGCTCGACACCGTTCCCTCAGGCGCGACCAACCCCATCGTCGTAGGTGCCTCGCCGCTCTGGGCCGACTTCGCTCCCGCACGCAACGAGATGGTTGTCGCCAACGCCGGCGATGGCGTTCATCCCGGTTCTGTCAGCATCATCAGCATCCCACTCTGCTCGGCCGTCGCGTTGCCCACCAATCCCAACTGCGATCCCAACAATCCCGTCGACGCCACAGGCTTCGGCACTGTCCTCGCAACCGTCCCCGTAGGCATCAATCCGCGCATGGTCTACGTTCTGCAGGACGTGAACAACACCCGCGCCTACGTCATCAACGGGGGCAATCCAAACCTTCCCTGTGCTGCGCCACCTGCAGTCCCAGGGGTGAGCACAGTCTGCTCGGTCTCAGTCATCAATCTGACTTCGAACACTGTCACCCAAACAATCTATAGCTTGCCTGACGCCCAATGCTTTAATACGACAAATCCGACAATCTGCGGTCATCCAACCTATTTGGCGGTTACAACAGGCACACCCACAGGCAAAGCCTACGTCGTTTCGAGTGATTCCCAATTCATGTCAATTATCCGTACGGACATAGACGCATTGGATACGCATGTCCCCCTCCAGGGCAACGGAGTCTCGGTTCGCATCACCGCACCTTAAGCCTCTGCAACCCCCAAAGGAAAGAGCCATCCCCAAAGGATGGCTCTTCCTGTCTTTAGCTCGGCGAAGAACTCGCCTATTCTCCCACAAGAACTATCGGCATCGTCGGTGTAGCCGACCCACCCTCAGCCTCCACCGTCACGCCAAACGCCTTCGCCTCAACTCCCTTCGGCAACGGAGGCATAATCACACTTGCATTCCCACGCGCATCCGGACGGAACATCCCCGCCGGAATAGGATTCTGTCCTTCACCCGTCGGAATCAGCCAAAGCTCATAAGTCTTCGCCGGCTCGAGCGCCACCAGATTGCTCGCCAGAAAGATCAGCGCACCCTTGCTCGCCACATACGTTGCGCGCCCGGTTGGTTGCGGAGGCGTCGCTCCCTTGGCCGTCAGCGTAACCCGCATCGCCGAGTTGTCGGTCATCGTATCCAACACCTCTCGTGCCGCCGCAGCGTCGGCCGTCAAATGATCCAGTTGGCTCGCTTGCGTGGCTGCAACACTCCTCATATCGTCGCGCTGGTGGTAAAGATTTCCCGTCACTACCGCCAAACCCGCCGCCACCGCCCAACCAATCCACGGCAACACCTTCCCCACCATGCCACGCGGAGCCTTAGTCTCCTCCTCCAGATAATCCCGGCTCCCCACTTCCCGGGCGCTCCTGTAGTAGGCCTCGCTCTCACCCGCAGAGGCTCCCACCGCCGACTCCGAAAGCACCGATCCGCCCCTCTCTCTTGTCTCCTGCTCTGCGGTTCGTATCTCCCCCATCGCCGGCAGGTCAATCGGAATCGCCTTCCTCTCCCGGGCCACCTGCTTCATCAACCGTTCTCGCGTCACCGCAGGCGGCGTGTGCATATCCGCGGTCACTGCATAAGCCGCCAAGTCCCCCTGGATCTCAGCCAACTCCCGCCGCGCCTCCTCCGACTGCGCCACTGCCGCCGCCACCTCTGCCATATCCTCCTTCGACAGCAGTTGCATGGCAAACAGTGCCAGCTCCTCCGATGTAATCCGCCGCTCGTCGCTCATACAGTCAGCGCCTTTCTCAGCGAACTCAGCGCGCTGCGTATCCTCGTCTTCACCGTGCCCAGTGGGTCGCCCGTCATCTCCGCAATCTCCGAGTGCGTCAGGCCATCAAAAAAAGCCATCTCAAGTGTCTTCCGTTGCTCCATCGGCAGCTGCACGATCACCGCCTTCGCCTTCTCCATCAGGCTGTTGCGCTCCGCCTCATTCGCGAGGTTATAGTTCGAAGCCATCACCATATCGTCCACCGGCTCGCTCGGCTTCTTTCGCCGCAGCAGATCAATCGACCGGTTCCGCGTCACCACCGCCAGCCATCCGCCAAGGCTCCCGCGCGACTCTACGAACCTCTCCGGACTGCGCCAGATCTGCATAAACACTTCCTGCAACACATCCTCGGCCGAAGCCGGGTCTCGAAGCACCCTCAGTGCAACCGAGTAAACAATCTTCGAGTAACGGTCGAACAGCGCCGCCATCGCATACTCGTCCCCTCGCTCCACCAGCGCCAGCAGGGTCGCGTCATCCTGTCCGGAAGGTGTTTGCGAGTTCACAAGTCCCGTCTCTCTAAACATAGAACGCACCTGAATCTAAAGCAGATTGCCCCAATGCAAAAATGCAGCAACAAAGTGCTTAGCAAGCCGTACCAGTGTAACCTCACCCAAAGTATTTGCTGTTGCCCTTGTCTTTGCTTTTCTTGCTTGTCATCCCCGAAGGGGACCTGCTGTTAGGCGTTTTGCTTTTCCGCCAACCGCACCCCAAAATCAAACAGGCAACCAATGACACCCGCCACCACTCAAAAAATCCGCCTCGACAAGCTCCTCGTAGACCAGGGCCACGCCGCCTCCCGCGAACGAGCCCAGGCCCTCATCCTCGCCGGCCGCGTCCTCGTCGACGAGCAGCGCATCGACAAGCCTGGCACCTCTATCCCCTCCAACGCTGCCATCCGCCTTCTCGGCTCCGACATGAAATATGTCAGCCGCGGCGGCCTCAAACTCGAGCACGCTCTCACCCACTGGCGCATCGACCTCGCCAACCTCCCATGCGTCGACATAGGAGCCTCCACCGGAGGTTTTACCGACTGCATGCTCCAATCCGGCGCAAAATCCGTCCTCGCTGTGGACACCGGCTACGGCCAGATTGCCCAGAAGCTCCGCGACGATCCCCGCGTGTCTCTCCGCGAGCGAACCAACGCCCGCCTCCTCACCGAAGCCGAACTCCTCATGCCCAACACTCCTACTCCGGCCTTCTTCGCTATGGACGTCTCCTTCATCTCAGCGACCCTCGTGCTGCCCCCCGTCCTCAAAGCCCTCAGCACACCCGAACACGCATGGAAGGGCCACGCCGTCATCCTCATCAAACCTCAGTTCGAAGCCGGCAGAGGCAACATCGGCAAAGGAGGCATTGTCCGCGACCCTGCCGCCCGTCAGTCCGCCATTCAGCGCGTAGTCGACTGCGTAACCGAACTCCACGGCACGAACATCGAAATCATCGACTCACCCATCCTGGGCATGGAGGGCAACCAGGAATTCCTCCTCCACGCCAACTTCCTCTGACTCTGTCTTTAGCCCACGTTTCAGAGACATCTTGGCTCGTCAGGCGGGAAAGAGAAAGCGCAGCACATCCCCGAAACGCTTCGACCATGCGGCTTCGTCATGCACCGCTCCCTGCGCCTCGAAATAGGCCAGATCGACTCCCAACTGCCATCCGCGCTTGACCAGAAGGCGCTCCAGCAAATTCGCATCGCGCAGATACCGCGTGCCCTCCGCCGTTCCCATGTCGAGCCAGATGCGCAGGTCCGGTTTGTCGGCTTGATCATTGATCAGGCGGAAGATGCTGCGATGATCCCACCAGAGCGATGGCGACAGGACGGCGATTCTGCCGAAGACTTCAGGATGCTGAAAACCCAGGTAGAGGGAGATCAGGCCCCCCAGTGACGAGCCGCCGAGGCCGGTGTTCTTTGCGTTGGGCAGGGTGCGGTAGGTGCGGTCGATCAGCGGCTTCAACTCCTCGATGAGCAGGCGGCCGTACTTTTGTCCCTCGCCGCCTCCCATCTTGAAGTCGCGCGTGGGGGTGTACTCGGCCATGCGGCGCAGACCGGTGTTGGCGACGCCGACCAGGATAACTGGCTCGATCTGACCGGCTTCGGTCAGACGATCGGCCGTGGTATGGGCCTCCCACGTCTTTCCAGCAACGTACGAGGTGCGACCGTCGAAGAGGTTCTGGCCGTCATGAAGGTAGAAGACAGGGAAATGGCGGTCAGGTTCGGTAAGATACTGCGGCGGGAGATAGACAGAGACGACCCTGTCGTCAGGGAGAATCTCGGAGTGGAAGGGATGAACGCTATACCGCGGATTAGTATCGAGGGGATTAGAAATCTTCACCTGGGCAGGCGTGTCGCCGGAGCGGGATGAGACGTCTGCCGGCGGTGACTGCGGCTCGAACGACGATGGGCTGAATCTTTCCAATGCGATAACGACGGCTCCGTAAAGTACGATGGCATCAGACTAGCAGAGGGTGGCGATCTAACCAGAGGCGAGGCGATGAAGCGCGAATACCACAAATGGTTCTCCCCCGCTCTGGGGCGCGAGATGGAGATGCTGGTCTTTGGGCATGACGGTCTGCCGGTGATTGTGTTTCCCACTTCGCGTGGACGGTTCTTTGAGTTTGAAGACCGCGGGATGGTCAACATGGTGTGGGACAAACTCGAACATGGCAGATTGCAGCTCTACTGTGTGGATTCGGTTGATGCGGAAAGCTGGTACAACCGCGCTGTGCCGCCGCGCTGGCGAATCGCACGCCATATGCAGTATGAGCAATATGTGATGCAGGAGGTTTTGCCGCTGCTCCGGCAGCAGAACCAGTCCGCGGAACTTGCGGCGGTTGGGTGTAGCTTCGGCGGCTACCATGCGATGAATATCTCACTGCGCCATCCCGATATCTTTTCGGCGGTGCTCTCGATGGGCGGAGCGTTCGACACCTCGAGCTTTCTGAACGGCTACTACGACGATGACTGCTACTACAACATTCCCATGCACTATCTGCCGAACATGAACGACCCCTGGTATCTCGACCGCTACCGGCGCAATAAGTATGTGCTGGCTACCGGAGTGCATGACCATGTGCTGGAACGACAACGAACGCATGGCGCAGGTCTTTCGCGACAAAAATATTCCGTGCCGCCTCGACGTGTGGGGCGGTGACACCGGGCACGACTGGCCCTGGTGGCAACGAATGCTGCAAACTTATCTTTAAATTTCCTACAGGTCCCAGACGGGCGCACGTTTTGGCATATCGGTAACCAACTGGAGGATTACGTGAAGAAGATTGGTGTTCTTTTTGGAATGGAAAATACCTTTCCCGGGGCCCTCGTCGACCGAATCAACGGGATGGAGTTGGAAGGAATTCGGGCAGAGTTTGTCCATGTGGGCGGCGTCAACATGGCCGAGCCCTCGGGTTATGCGGTCATCGTCGATCGCATCTCGCACGACATGCCGTTCTACCGGGCGTTTCTCAAAAACGCAGTGCTGACAGGCACGCAGGTGATCAACAATCCGTTCTGGTGGTCGGCGGACGACAAGTTTTTCAATTACGCACTGGCCACGAAGCTCGGCGTCGCGGTGCCGAAGACGGTGCTGCTTCCGCAAAAGAAATTTCCGCCGCAGATCAACGAGCGCTCGCTGCGCAACCTTCAGTTTCCGCTCGACTGGGACGGCATCTTCGACTACGTCGGCTTTCCCGCCTTCCTGAAGCCCCATGACGGCGGCGGCTGGCGCGATGTCTACCACGTTCATAACCGCGACGAGTTCTTCCATGCATACGACCAGACACGCGATCTCTGCATGACCCTTCAGGCCGCAGTCAAATTCAAGGAGTACTTCCGCTGCTACGTCGTTGGACAATCCGAAGTGCGCATCATGCCATACGATCCGCGCCGTCCACACGAGCATCGTTATGTCCTCGACCCTCCCGAGTACGACAAGAACCTGTTGAAGCGTGTCGAAAAGGACGCTCTGACCTTGTGCAAGGCACTTGGATATGACCTCAATACGGTCGAATTCGCCTGTGAAGACGGCATCCCTTATGCCATCGACTTCATGAACCCCGCTCCGGATGCGGACCTGCATTCGGTCGGCAAAGAGAGCTTCGACTGGATTGTTGATGCCGTGGCGCGTCTGGCTGTGAAGAAGGCGCAGAACCCCGTCCACCCTGAATTCCGCTGGGCGTCCTTCCTTGGTTCGGAGAAAAAGCCTGCTTTGAAGAAGGCTGCCACAAAAACAACCGTCAGAGCACCAGCGAAAAAGTCAACGAAGAAGAGCGCACAATCAAGGGAAAAATAGAAATCCACCCAATCCCTTTGATCCGTGTTAGTTTTTTGTATTCGCTGACGAGGCCAATGACATGCGCCCATCCTTCACGCTAGGAATAGAAGAGGAGTACCAGACAATCGACCCTGAAACGCGCGATCTGCGTTCGCACATTGCGACGGAGATGCTGGCCAAGGGTAAGTTGCGGCTGGAAGAGCGCGTCAAGGCGGAGATGCATCAGTCCGTCATTGAGGTCGGCACGCGAGTTTGCAGCAATATCCAGGTCGCGCAGGAAGACCTCTTCGACCTGCGCCGCAACATGATCTCGCTGGCGGAAGAGCACGGCCTCGTTCTCGTCGCCGGCGCCACCCATCCCTTTGCCGACTGGCGCGTGCAGGAGATCTATCCTGACCCGCGCTACGCCCAGGTGGTCGAAGACCTGCAACTCGTCGCGCGCGCCAACCTCATCTTCGGCCTGCACGTCCATGTGGGCATCGAAGATCGCGAGGCGGCGATTCGCGTCATGAACTCGCTGCGATATTTTCTGCCACACATCCTCGCGCTTTCGACAAACTCGCCGTTCTGGCTCGGCATGGAAACTGGCTACAAGAGCTACCGCGCGAAGGTCTTCGAAAACTTCCCGCGCACCAATCTTCCCGACAGCTTCGCCAGTTACTCGGAGTTCGAGAGCTACGTCAATCTCCTCATCAAGACTAAGTCCATCGACAACGCAAAAAAAATCTGGTGGGATGTGCGGCCTCATCCCTTCTTCGATACGGTCGAGGTCCGCATCTGTGACATTCCACTGCGCGCGCAGGAGAGCATCGCCATCGCCGCGCTGATTCAGGCTACGGCGTGCAAGCTCTGGCATCTTCATTCAAGCAATGTGGACTACCGCCAGTACTCCCGCGCCCTTTTGATGGAGAACAAGTTTCGCGCGGTCCGCTACGGTCTCGACGGCAAGCTCATCGACTTCGGCAAGCAGGAGGAGGTACCGTTGCGCGACCTTATCCTCGAATATCTCACCTTCATCGACGACGTCCTGGACGAACTTGGCAGCCGCGAAGAGATCGGCTACATCCACACGATGCTCGCGCAGGGTTCCGGCGCCGACCGCCAGCTCAAAGTCTATCGCGAGACGCACGATCTGAAGGCAGTCGTCGACTATATGGCCGCGGAGACCAAAGCCGGCCTCTGAAACATCCGCTCGCAGATTTCGAGGCCGCTATTGCGAATTTGCGTCAAGCCAATATCCGTCACGCGCCGACACTTTCAGGTGGTCGTAATCCTTCATGGTCACGCCGATCGCATGAAATCCAGGCTGAGGAGTCTGTGGATGAAAGCTCAAAATGTAACGGTTGCCGACGTGGTTTGAAAGTCGCCCGAGATCCTGTTCCAGTCCTTTTTCGCTGCTGAACTTGAAATACTCGCCACCGCTCACATGGGCAACGGTTTCGGGAACATTTTTTCGAAAGCCGTTCATCACGGCTGCCACGGCGGCCTTCGCCAACAGCACCGGCGGCAGCAACACCCCGGCGCATTCGAGCGCCTGTTTTGCCTTCGTGTGCGTCGGATCGTCAGCCGCATCCGGATCTTTTGCCATACAGCCGCCGGGAGGTTCCGCATCGGTTGAGCCTGATGAGTGTGGGATGTTCGCAGCCGAATCGCGCTTGAGTTCATTCCTCGTGCTGGAAAACGCAACACTGTAGATCGCCGTGTTGGTGTCGCTGATGGTTCTGAGCGCATCTGCGGCGCTCAACTTGCTGCCATGATCGACCGTCTCGCTAATCAGCAAAATCACGCGGCGATAGGTCGGGGGTTGTTTGCGCAGCATTGTCATTGCGAAGCCAATGCCGTCGAAGATGGCGCCGCCGCCGTCTCCCGGATCGAGTTTTGCAATGGTGTCCGCCACCTCGTCGAGGTTTTCCGTGAAGCCGAGCCGCAACTCCGCAGTGCTGTCGAAGTCCACGACCGCCACCTTATGCTGAACGCCGCCGACCACAGCTTCCACCATCGTTCCGACTCTGCGGTACTTGTCCAACTGCAGCGCGGCAGGGCCACCTACCTGTACAACGACCACCATCGCCAGCGGTTCGCCGTCGAGATTTTCCTCAAGCGCGACCTTTTGAGGTACCCCGTTGTCGGTCACGTTGAAGTCGTCGGCTTTCAGGGTGTAGACGGGTGCGCCGGACTTTGTAGTCACCAGGGTGGGCACCAGGATCAGCGTAGTGCGTGTCGTCAGCGTTGTCGTCTCCTGTGGCGCTGGAGTCTCTTGGCCGTAAGTTCCCACGGACAGTGTCAAGAGAATTGCGCACGTTCCCAGTACCTTCCTCATCATCACCTCTGGCTCAGCCTAACATCTTCAGTTCACAGCACTAGCGATGCAAAACAGCACCTACAGTTTGGACGCTGCATCGCCCGAATGAGTGCAGAAGAGATGCCACCTTGCGAAATCCACGCTATGCTAATGCCATGTTAACCAAGGCTTCACAACCGCAACAGGAAATCCAATGACCTCGTTTCAGACCGAAGCCCCCGTATTGAATCCGTCGGCGCCGCTCAGCCGCACGCCGCAAAATGAGATTCTTCGCTCCACGAAGTTCCCCGCTGAATTTATCGCCGGCGCGCGCAACGCCGTCACCACCTGCCTGCGCATCCAGCCCAGCGAAAAAGTCACACTCATCACCGACGAGCGGTGTCTTACCATTGCGGCGTCCATCGCCTCCGAGCTCGACCGCATCGGCTGCAAATGGAACGGCTTCGTCCTTGAAGCACTCGCGGTGCGTCCTCTGGTGGATATGCCCAGGACCGTGCTCGACGACATGGAGATCTTCCGAGGTGAGCATCTTCGCCGTTGAGGTTCAGCCGAAGGAACTGCAGAGCCGCATGCAGATGACGGATGTCGTCAACCGTCGCCGCATGCGCCACGCCCACATGGTCAACATTACGCCGGAGATTATGACGCAGGGCATGCGCGCCGATTTTCTTGCCATCGACCGTCTGTCGCAGGCTGTTCTCGACAAGGTTCGCGCGGCGACCTATGTGCGCGCCACGACACCCGCTGGCACTGATATCCACGCCCAACTCAGCCCCGACTACCGCTGGTTCAAAACCTCCGGCATCATCTCGACGGAGAAGTGGGGCAACCTCCCGGGCGGCGAGTGCTTCACCGCACCCGGCGAGGTGAACGGCGTGTTTGTGGTTGACGGAGTGGTCGGCGATTTTCTCTGCGCCCGCTACGGGATTCTGCGCGACCATCCGCTGACGATTAACATCGAGGGCAATCGCATCACGCGCGTCTCCAGCGTAAACAAGGCTCTGGAGAAGGACTTCTGGGACTACACCCACACCGACGCTAACTCCGACCGCGTGGGCGAGTTTGCCATCGGCACAAATATCGGTGTGGACCGCGTCATCGGAAATATTCTGCAGGACGAAAAGTTTCCTGGCATTCACATCGCCTTTGGGGATCCCTACGGTGCACATACCGGAGCGCCGTGGAAGTCCTCGACTCACATCGATGTTGTTGGCCTCGAGTTCAGCATCTGGCTAGGCGATGCCGATGGCGAAGAGCAGATTATGCGTGATGGGCAATTTTTGATCGAAGCTTAAGACTTCAAACCCGCACCCTCCGACCGGCTGCTCGCGTCTAATCCTGCTATGGACAAGAAACAGCTCGGAAACTCAGACCTTCATCTCTCTCCCATCGGCTTCGGAGCGTGGGCCATCGGCGGCGGCGACTGGGCCTTCGCGTGGGGGCCGCAGGATGACAACGACTCTATCGCTGCGATTCACAAGGCTCTCGATCTCGGCATCAACTGGATCGACACCGCCGCAGTCTACGGTCTGGGCCACTCCGAAGAGGTTGTCGCCAAAGCGATCAAGACCTCTTCGCACAAACCCTACGTCTTCACGAAGTGTTCGATGGTGTGGGACGACAAGCGCGAGATTACCAACTCGCAAAAACAGATTCGCCAGGAGTGCGAAGCCAGCCTGCGTCGGCTGAACGTCGAAGCCATCGACCTCTACCAGGTGCACTGGCCCAAGCCGGATGAAGACATTGAGGAAGGCTGGTCGACGATGGCTGACCTGCAGCGCGAAGGCAAGGTTCGCTGGATCGGCGTGTCGAATTTCTCCGCCGAACAGATGGAGCGCGTGCTGAAGATCGCACCCATCACATCGCAGCAGCCGCCCTATTCGATGCTCAACCGCACCTACGAAGCGGAGAACCTGCCGTTCTGTCTCAAACACAACATCGGCGTCCTCAACTATGCGCCGATGCACTCCGGCCTGCTCACGGGCGCGATGACGAAAGAGCGCGTCGCCAACTTTCCGCCGAATGACTTCCGCCGCAACGCGAAAAACTACCAGGAGCCTCTTCTCTCGCGCAATCTCGCCGTGGCGGACTTTCTCAAAACGATTGGCGCGCGCCACAAAGTCAGCGCGGGTGTGATTGCCATCGCCTGGACGTTGCACAATCCCGCAATTACCGCGGCTATTGTCGGCGGGCGCAACGCGAAGCAGGTTGAAGGAGTGATTCCAGCCGCGACGTTTCGCTTGACGGAAGCGGAGTATGCTGAGATCAACAAATTTCTTGCAGAACACCCTTAAGCGAGTGTGAGTTTTTCTGAAGACAGCTTCCGGGCCGCGAGGTTCGGAGCTATCATGCCCCATGGCAAAGCAAACCTCCCCCCATGCGAGTTGGCTCCCCGAGGCGAACAAACCTACGGCAGACTTCCCGCTTACGCACCTGCCCTACGGAGCGGTCGAGCTCGAGGGCCAACAGCATCTGTGCGTCGCAATCGGCGGGCATCTGCTCGACTTGCATGCGTGCGCGGAGTCCGGGCTTCTTCTTCCGTCGCTGATCGATGCGTGCAAGGCGCCCACGCTCAATCTGCTGATGTCGCAAGGGCATCGATCCTGGACGCTCCTTCGCGAGATCCTGACGGCGCTGCTGCGAGCCGATGCCAAACCCACTGACAGACAAGCCGCCGAGGCTGCGCTTCACTCCATCGCAGGGGCCACGCTCGTCAAGCCGGTCCACATCCCCAATTACACTGACTTCTACGCCTCCATCGACCACGCCACGCGCGTCGGCCAGCTCTTTCGCCCCGACCAGCCTCTGTTACCCAACTACAAACACATCCCCATCGGCTACCACGGCCGCGCTTCGTCGATTCTTCCCAGTGGCCTCCCGGTGATTCGACCGTGGGGACAGTCGCGTCCGTCATCACCTGAAC
This sequence comes from uncultured Acidobacteriaceae bacterium, assembly GCA_963746625.1. Lineage (GTDB taxonomy): Bacteria > Acidobacteriota > Terriglobia > Terriglobales > Acidobacteriaceae > Edaphobacter. The sequence goes on along the minus strand of CAVVBT010000003.1, from coordinate 200,346 downwards.
AGGAACCGCAGTTCGCCCCGACAAAATCGCTCGACTACGAGCTCGAACTCGCCCTCTACATCGGTCAGCCAAACTTCCTTGGCACACCGATCGCCATCGGCGAGGCAGAGCGTCACATCTTCGGCGTCGGCCTGCTCAACGATTGGTCCGCGCGCGACATTCAGTCGTGGGAGTACCAGCCGCTCGGACCCTTCCTCGCCAAGAACTTCGCGACGACAATCTCTCCGTGGATCACGCCGATGGCCGCGCTTGAGCCCTTTCGAGTCCCAGCCGCGAAACATCCCGAGGGCGATCCCAGACCGCTGCCTTATCTTCACTCATTCTCAGATCAGCAGCAGGGAAGCATCGACATCAAACTTCAGGTCTATCTTTCAACCGAAACGATGCGTGCCAACAAACTCGCGCCGTTTCTCCTGAGCGAATCCAACCCGCGCGATCTGTATTGGACGCCTGCGCAACTCATCGCCCACCACACCAGCAACGGATGCAATCTGCAGACTGGCGATCTTCTCGCGACCGGGACTATCTCCGGGCCTGCAGAGGCCTCCGCCGGCTGCCTTCTTGAACTCACCCGCAACGGCGCCAAGCCCATCCTCTTGCCTACCGGAGAACTGCGCACCTTCCTGGCCGACGGAGACGAGATCATCCTGTACGGTTTTTGCGAGGCTTCCGGTCATCCCCGTATCGGCCTCGGCGAGTGCCGCGCCACGATCCTCCCGGCTCGAAACTGACATGTCCCCGGAGCGAGCGGCGCTAGCCAATCCTCCAGCAACTGAACTATGCTCAATGCTGCACTAACCCGGAGACTCCCCATGGCTACACAAACTCCCACTCTGACTCAAAACGCCGCATCAACCGCAGATTTTCTCCCGCTCAAGGGCACCGACCACGTTGAGTTCTACGTCGGCAACGCCCGCCAGTCGTCCTACTTCTACCGCGCAGCCTTTGGCATGTCGCTGGTGGCCTACGCCGGCCCCGAAACCGGGCAGCGCGACCGCGCCAGCTACGTGCTGCAGCAGGGAAAGGTGCGCTTCGTCCTGACGACAGCCCTGCGTTCCGACTCGGACATCGCGCGCCACGTCGCGAAGCACGGCGACGGAGTTCATGCCATCGCGTTGTGGGTCGACGACGCCCGTAAGTCCTGGGAGGAGACGACAAAACGCGGCGCCCGCAGTGTGCAGGAACCTAAAGAGTTCTCCGACGAAAACGGCCGAGTCGTCACCTCTAGCATCGCCGCCTACGGAGACACCGTCCACACCTTCGTCGAGCGCACCGACTACCACGGCACCTTCTTCCCCGGCTATAAAACCATCGCTGAAGACGTCGTAGCCCGTCCCGTCGGCCTCCTTCACATCGACCACATCGTCGGCAACGTCGGCTGGAACGCGATGAACCAGTGGGTCGATTTCTATCGCGACGTGATGGGCTTCGGGCTCTACCAGCACTTTGACGACAACGACATCTCCACCGAGTACTCCGCGCTGATGTCGAAGGTGATGGCAAACGGCAACGGCTACGTGAAGTTCCCGATCAACGAGCCCGCTGAAGGCCGCCGCAAATCACAGATCGAGGAGTACCTCGAATTCTACGGCGGTCCCGGCGTCCAGCATCTCGCGCTCGCCACCAAGGACATCCTCTCGACCGTCTCGCACATGCAGCAGCAGGGAGTCGAATTCCTCACCGTCCCCCACAGCTACTACACCGAGCTGCAAAGCCGCATCGGCAAGATCGACGAGCCGATTGAAGAGCTCGAAAAACTCGGCATCCTCGTCGACCGCGACGACGAAGGCTACATGCTCCAGATCTTTACGCGCCCGGTAGAAGACCGCCCCACGGTCTTCTACGAGATCATCCAGCGTAAGGGCAGCCGAAGCTTCGGCAAGGGCAACTTCAAGGCTCTGTTTGAAGCGATCGAACGCGAACAAGCCCTTCGCGGCAATCTCTAATCACTGCTAGGTTCACCCCGCCCAACGCCTCATAGAAAGACTTGCATGGGGCGTTGGCGCATTTGTATAAATATTCGTTACAAATGCATAATCATTAGTGTTGACGCGGGTTTTGTCTATCCGGCATGCTCTAGAGAGAGTATTCTTCATGAGCACGCAGCCATTTGATCTCGCAACGCCGCTTCCCGTTATCCCGCCTCTTGTCCCATGGCCCGCACGTTTTCTTATGTGCTCGCCGACGCTCTACGACGTCAGCTACGTCATCAATCCCTGGATGGCCGGCAACATCCATGCTTCGTCACGCACTCGCGCCATCGAGCAGTGGACCAATCTCTACAACGCCGTCTGCAAGATCGCTGAAGTGCAACTCATCGAACCGCAGCCCGGATCGCCCGACATGGTCTTCACCGCCAATGCGGGCCTCGAGCGCGACGGCATCGTCGTCATCAGCAGCTTCTTCCATCCTGAGCGTCAGGACGAAGAACCCCACTTCCGCCGCTGGTTCGACGAAGCAGGCTATACGCTCGTCAACGTCCCGCGCTCCACACCATTTGAAGGCGAAGGCGATGCGCTTTTCTCGACCGACGGCTCGCGTCTCTGGGTTGGCTATGGCCCGCGGACCTTGGTCTCCAGCCATGGGGCACTTGAACGCGTCTGGAAGATCGAGGTCGAGTCACTTCACCTCATGGACTCGCGCTTCTATCATCTCGACACCTGCTTCGCTCCGCTCGAAGGTGGCTACCTGATGTATTTTCCCGATGCCTTCGACGACGCGTCGCTCGAAAAGATAGAAGCCTTCTATCCCGAGCAGAAACGCATCATCATAAGCGAGGTCGATGCCGCCTGCTTCGCCTGCAATGCGATTAACGTGGGTCGCACGATCATTCTCAATCGAGTCAGCAGGGAACTGAACGCCCAATTGGAATCGCTCGGCTTCAACGTAGTGCAGGTCGCGCTAAGCGAGTTCCTCAAGGCCGGAGGCGCAGCGAAATGTCTTGTAATGAAGCTGAGCGGGTCGACGCAACATGGCTAACCGAATGTTGTTTACAATCCCTCGGCCAGCATCCGCTCATAGGCCGGCACCGTAAGGAACTCCATAAACTTCGGCGCCCGCACTAACTCCTTCATCAGCTCCGCCGCCCGCACATAAGCCGAGTAACGCGGAGCACCCACGTTCTCCTTCGCGCGTCGCAGCTCATCCGCAATCACTTCATCGATCATCTCGACAGTCACCGGCAACCCGTCATCCATCACCGCGCCGTGATGAACCCATTGCCAAAGTTGTGCGCGGCTTATCTCCGCCGTCGCTGCATCCTCCATCAGGTTGAACAACGGCACGCAGCCAATCCCGCGCAGCCAGGCCTCCACATACCCTAGCCCAACCGCAACATTCTGCCGCACGCCCGCCTCGGATATCGTGCCCTCCGGTACCTGCAACAAATCGGCGGCGCTCGCCTGATAATTCGGTAACTGCTTTTCAATCTGGTTCGGCTGCGGCATCACGCGGTCGAAGACCTCAAGCGCCACCGGCACCAGTCCCGGATGCGCAACCCACGTCCCGTCATGTCCATCGGTCGCCTCGCGCTCCTTGTCGGCTCTCACCTGCGTCAGAGCTTTCTCGTTCGCAACCGGATCGCTCTTGATCGGAATATAAGCGCTCATTCCGCCCATCGCGCTAACCCTGCGCCGGTGGCACGTCTTGATGCAAAGCTTCGAGTAACTCCGCATGAAGTGCGTCGTCATCGTCACCTGTCCGCGGTCGGGTAGCAGCACACTCTCATCCGCTGCAAATTTCTTGATGAAGCTGAAGATGTAATCCCAGCGCCCGCAGTTCAGCCCCGCAGAGTGGTCGCGCAACTCCCACAAAATCTCATCCATCTCAAACGAAGCCAGAATCGTCTCGATCAGCACCGTTCCCTTAATCGAACCCGCAGGAATCCCCAGTTCACTCTCAGCCTTCACAAATACATCGTTCCACAGGCGCGCCTCCAGATGGCTTTCCATCTTAGGCAGATAAAAATAAGGTCCCGATCCGCGAGCAAGTAACTCCTTGGCATTGTGAAACGCATAAAGCCCGAAATCAAACAGCGAACCCGACATCGGCTCGCCATCGATCATTACGTGACGCTCCTCGAGGTGCCAGCCGCGCGCCCGAACGAACAGCACCGCAGGTTTTTCAATCAGCCTGTAGCTCTTGCCGGTCTTCTCATCTGCAAATGTGATCGTCCGCCGGACCGCATCACGGAGATTGATCTGCCCGTCCATCACGTTGTCCCACGTCGGCGTCGTCGAGTCCTCAAAGTCCGCCATGAACACCTTTGCGCCGGAGTTCAGCGCGTTGATGATCATCTTCCGGTCGACGGGTCCTGTTATCTCCACTCTGCGGTCCAGCAAATCCTTCGGCAGAGGAGCCACCGTCCACTCGCTCTCGCGAATATGCTTCGTCGTGTTCAGAAAGTCCGGCCTCTCCCCATCATCAAGGCGCTTCTGCCGCTCCCGCCGCGCCTCCAGCAGCGTCTTCCTCCGCCCATTGAACGCACGCTGCAGCCCCACCACAAAGGCCACCGCCTCAGGTGTCAAAATCTCTTCATATCGTTCTTTCATCGGAGCCACAAACTCCACACCTTCGATCGTCCGCATTCCCACCTCCCGCAAACTCGTCTTTATCGAACAACCAGAAACCAACAACTGACAACGAGCAACGCCCTACTCAAATCGCAGATGAACATCGCCCGCGCTGGAAAACTGCACATCCACACGTGCACCTGCCATCCCAAGCTCAAGCCCTGTCCAGCTTCCGGTCGTGATCCACTGGCCTGCTTTCAGTCCGCCTGTGCGTGCGGCACCTTCGTTCGCGAGCCATGGGAGCAGACGCATCAGGTCGCCCGCAGTGTTCGATCCCGTTCGCTCCACGCGCACTACGCCATCGACGGCCAGTACAACATGCTCTTTCGAGAAATCGATTCTCTGCCAGTTCTCGACCGCTGCGCCATACACAAACGCGCCGTGCATCTGCAGGTCCCCGATCATCGATAGCCGCGTCGCCTTTAGCGGATCAGTCAGTCCGCTCTCAATCACCTCGATCGCAGGATGGCAACTGGCAATTGCCGCCACAACCTCTTCGCGCGAGTAAGGCTTTTCTCGCGGAGGCAGATCGTTGCCCATCAAAAAGCTGATCTCCGCCTCAAGTCCGCGAAACCTGTGTCTCCCGCCAAGAATCGCGTCATTGGAAGCGATCCACGCCCGCGGCATTGGAGCAAACATCGGTGTGGCGTCTGCCGTCGGAGCCCCAACTTTCCATCCGCCAATTTCGCCATACGCCAGCGCAAGTCTGCTCTGCATGAAATAGGCTTCGTCCAGCGATATCGGCCGTAGCGCCTCCGGCAGATCGTCAATCGGCACACCCGTCCGGCGAGCATCCATCAACATGGCCGCCGCAGTCATCAACTCTTTTTCTCGTTCGCCCGTCATCCAGTCAGTGTCTCGCAACTGCCGGGGTTCTGTCTCGCTGCTACTTCGCCGCCTTCCCCGCGCTCAACAGATTCGCAAACAGTCTGTAAGTGCCAGGAACGCCCTCGGGCAACTCACGATAGAGCGCGAGCCCTTCGTAAATGTAGACACCCTTGCCCGTCTTTGCCACCAGCAACCCGCCCTTTTGCGGGTCCTGACCCGGATCATGCGTCTCTACGAGTGCTTCATACCGCGGATCCCAGCTCTCCATGAATCCGTGCCCGCGCTCCTCCACCCATCCGTCAAAATCCCGCGCAGAAATCTTATTTGGCCAGCTCAGCAGTGGATTCTCTGGCTTCAACAACTCCACGGGATCTGTCTCATCGACCACTTTCTCGGCCGCGCCCATCGTCAGCGGATACGGCCCGTAGTCGAACTGTCCCAGGTTGTACTGGACAATCACCACGCCGCCATTCTTCGCATACTCCAGCAGCTTTCCATTTGCCGCCGCGAGTCCCGAGTGCGTCGCATAAGCCCGGACGCCAAGCACGACTGCGTCATACCCCGCCAGCTTGCCTGCTGCAACATCGTCCACCGTGAGCGTCGTCGCATGTATGCCAAGATTCTCCAGAGACGCCTGCACCTCGTCTCCCGTTCCCGGCAAATATCCGACCTTCAAACCGGGAGCCACCTTCACATCCACGCCGCTCGTCTTGTAAGTCGCAGCGGTGTACATATTGGTCGGCGTCAATCCCTTGTACCCAACCGCGCGAAAACCCTCGCTGGTCGCTGCACCGTTCGCTGTTTCGGCTACGGCTTTTAGCGTATAGCTCCTCTCGGCAAGCGCTCCGGGAGTCACCCGAAACGAAACCATCTTGGTCTCGCCCGCGTGGCTGAACGAAAACGGTACATTCTGCGGATCCGCCTGCCATCCCTTCGGCAATTCCAGCCCGTACGCTGCCGGCGATGCCGCGCTGTTCGTCGCCGCGAACATCGACGTTCACCATAAAGCTCTTCTCGGTAAGCGGAATAATCCCCGCCGACGGTCGGATCGCCACACTCAACGAAGGAATTACAGCCATCTGTTTATCCGCGTCGAACATTTTGTCTTCAGGCGCCAGCACCACCTGTCCCAGCAGCAGAGGCACTCCGTCATAATTCGCCCTTACCCAGAAAGCCTCAGGCGGAGTCTGCGGAGCCAGTCGCAACGCCGGATCGCTCACGTCGTAGTAAGCCTGTTCGATGTTCTTCCTGCTGAAGTACGGCCGTGTGGTCGGATCGTTCTTCGCCTTCTCAGCCCCTTCCACCCTCACTGTGCCCGCAGGCCAATTACGTTCAAAGAACGAGTCCAGAGTCTTCCCGGGATCGAGCTTTGCCGTTTCCGCCGCCCAGGCCCGTTCCTTGCTCGAACTGGCTCCCGTCGGCGAAATGAAATCCGAAACCACCGTGACAGGCAGCTTGCCGCCGTTGATCACTTTCGTCGGTACGTGGGCGACGCAGCCCGGAGTCAGTGCACTTAAGCATTCGTTCAGTTTTCCCGTCTCCATCCGCGCCACGACCCGTAGCCCCAGGGCCTCGACCAGCGCATCGTTGAACTGCACCCGCTTTACCCGCAGCTCATGCAGCACGTTCGTCTTCTCCGTCTTCGAAAGCGAACTCGCCTCCACCTTCGCAATCAGCGCGTCGACACCCTTCAACCCATCGCGCAACTCTGGCGCGCACTTCTCCGGAGCATCCGCCGAAAACACCTTCGCCGCCCCTGCAGCATGGTCATCAATCGTCTTCAGCGCCGGCCGCAGCCACGTCTCTCCCGACGGAGCCAGCGTCGCAATCCCCTCCAGCGTCACATCCACGCCATCAAAAAAACTCTGCTCCGTCTCCGCAGCGTTCACCCGCGAACCATACCGGTGATAGCTCACATCAAACGCACCCGCCGGAGCCATACGCACACCTTCGCCGATCTGCGTCTTCTGCAGCGCCAGCCCCTTGCGCGCAAACTGAACGTACGTCATCCCCAACACTGCGCTTGGCTCGCCCTCATGCACCACCACATTCGCCTGTGGAGCGTCGTTCGACCAGGTCTTTGTCACATAGTTGTAAAACCGTGCCGGAATCGATTTGTTCGTCGCATAGTCGTACATCTGTCCGTTCGAAACCCGCGCAAACGGAACCCGCGCATAAACCTTCATTGGCGACCACGGCTCCAGCCCCATCTCCGGAAACACCTTCGGGTCTCCCGCAGCATTAAAGACCTCCTGCGCCATCTCGCCCGAAACCTGGTGCTGACCGTGCCCATCCGTCGGCCCACCCTCAAACACGCTCGTCACCACCAGCGGTCGGTATAGCCTTACCGCGCGAACTGCGTCGTACAGCACCCGCTCATGCGTCCACTTCGCAAACGCCTCTTCCTTCGTCTTCGAAAACCCGAAGTCCACCTCCGTCCCGAACATCTGGTCCACTCCCAGATACCGGTCTGCCGCGAGCAACTCCTGTGTCCTCACCAACCCCAGCGCGTCGTCAAAGTCGGCCGACATCAGATTCTGCCCACCCTCGCCTCGCGTCAGCGTCAGCGTTCCTGTGCGCACCCCATGCCCACGCGCCTCGTACGTCAGCATCCCACCATCTTCGTCATCCGGATGAGCCACAATCATCAGCAGACTCGCCCGAGTCCGCAGCTTGATCAAGCTCTGCTCCAAAGCCAGCGCGCCCTTGTTCGCCGGAATCGGATCTTCCGTCACTGAAGCCCGCACCCGCTCCCCCGCGAGGTTCGCAGGATCGCGCAGCTCCTGTCCCCAAACGACCGCAGCCGCCACCATCGGCACCACACCCAAGAACAGCCAGTTTCCGTAAAGAAGTCATTAACTTCTAATCTCTCACACCCTTCCAATCCAAATCACGCTCCAAATCCCCATCCAGACCTCTTTCCGCGCCGTACTCTAACCACAGGCAGCCCGGGCCGTCCTATCATAGGGCCAGCCCACTCGCCGCAGGAAAGGGAACCGCATAATGCTTCTTCGCCGCTCTGTAAGTCGAGAATCCGTCATCCGCTCCTCCGAAATTACCCCGCAGCACGCCTTCGAGCAGCACCAGCAGGACCGCCGCCGCTTCCTCACCACTGCCGCCACCCTCGGAGCAGGCGCAATCGCCGCACGCTATCTCGGAAATCTCGCCGATCCCGCGACCGCGGTCGAAGCCGCGACCGATCTCCCCACCGTCCCCAGCAAATACACGGTTCCCGACGCGCAGACGCCATTCAGCAAAGCCACCGCGTTCAACAACTACTACGAGTTCGGCACCGACAAATCCGACCCCGCCAAATACGCCCACACCCTCCAGACACGTCCCTGGACAGTGCAGGTCACCGGCATGGTCAAGAAGCCCCAGACCATCAACATCGACGACCTCCTCAAATACCGCCCGCTCGAGTCCCGCGTCTACCGCCATCGCTGCGTCGAAGCCTGGTCCATGGTCATCCCCTGGGACGGCTATTCCCTCTCCGAGTTCATCAACTTCTGCGAGCCACTCCCCAGCGCCAAATACGTCCAGTTCTTCACCCTCAACGACAAGAAGCAGATGCCCGACCGCCCCTCCTCTTACGACTGGCCCTACCGCGAAGGTCTCCGCATGGATGAGGCCATGAACCCGCTCGCCCTGCTGACCTTCGGCTGTTACGGACAGGTCCTTCCCAATCAGAATGGAGCGCCGATCCGCGTCATCCTTCCCTGGAAGTACGGCTTCAAGTCCGGAAAATCCGTCGTCCGCTTCCACTTCCTCGACAAGCAGCCCCAGACTACCTGGAACGAGCAGAACAGCAGCGAGTACGGCTTCTACTCCAACGTCAATCCCAACGTACGACCACCCCCGCTGGTCCCAGGCCCGCGAGCGCCGCATCGACTCGAGCCTCCTCCCCCATTACATTCCGACTCTGATGTTCAACGGCTACTCCGACCAGGTGGCCAGCCTGTACGCAGGAATGGATCTCAAAAAGAACTACTGAAAAGCACTACCAGAAAATGCCTTTCATAGAAGGGACCACGATCATGATCTTCGGTGCGCATGTCGTCGTGTACAGCAAAGACGCAACAGCCGACCGAGCCTTCCTGCAAGACACCCTCGGACTCAAGTCAATCGACGCCGGCCATGGATGGCTCATCTTCGCATTGCCGCCCGCCGAAGCCGCCATCCACCCATCCGAAGAGAGCACCCGGCAGGAGCTTTACTTCCTGTGCAACGACCTCCAAGCGGAGATCGCATCTCTCCAAAAGAAAGGCGTCCACTGCACGGAGGTCCAGGAAGCACGTTGGGGTTCCATCACCAAGATCCCGCTCCCAGGCGGCAGCGAGGTTGGCCTCTACCAACCCAAACATCCCCTCGCCATCCCATCCAGCCAAGATGATGTGTCATCCTGAGCGAAGCCTCTCGCAAGTCTTATCGCGAGAGGCGCAGTCGAAGGACCTGCGGTTTGCTCGCAGCTGCGACTCCGTCTTGCCTTATAACCCGCATTTTCAATCTTCGCTAAATGTCGATACGCCCTAATTCGCCCGCGCTAAACTACTCAAGACCTATGTCCAGGCGTTCGATCATCCTCCTCAAGGCCGTTGTCCATATCCTCTGCCTGATTCCTTTCATCTGGCTCGTCCACGTATTCACCACGCCCGCGCTTCTCGGCAGCTACGCCGACCCCATCAACTACATCACCCACTTCACAGGCGACTGGACCCTCTATCTTCTCTTCGCCTCCCTCGCCATCACGCCCATCCGCCGTCTCACACCGAAGATCGCATGGCTCATCCGCTTCCGTCGCCTCCTCGGTCTCTACGCCTTCTTCTACGCAACCCTCCATCTAGCGACCTACATCTTCCTCTTCTCCGGATACGACATCACCACCGCCCTCAACGGCCTGCGCACCGGACACCCCGGCGAAATCATTACCCAATGGAAGCTCATCTGGCCCCGCATGGTCGACGATGCGGTAAAGCGCCGTTTCATCCAAATCGGACTCCTCGCCTGGTTGATCCTTCTCTCTCTCGCACTCACCTCACCAGCCTTCATCATGCGAGCGATGGGCGGGAAAAACTGGCAGCGCCTCCATCGTCTCGTCTACATGGCCGCGATCTTCGGCATCATTCACTACTGGTGGATGGTCAAGAGCGGCAACTACGCCCCCTGGAAGGTGACGGCTGTCCTCACCATCCTCCTACTCGCCCGCATCCTCTACGCCATCCAAAAACGCCTACGCCGCCAACTCACCCCCAAACCCACCGTAGCCAAACTAACCTGAAGATACTCACTCACTCATCCACCCCCCCTCGTCATCCTGAGCGGAACGACTCGCAGTTTCATTCGCGAGGTCGTGTAGTCGAAGGACCCCGATATCGTCCGGCGCACCTCGGCGTTTCGAACCGTTCCACCACGGACATCCAATGAGCCCAGCCCATGTCGCAGGGGACACCTCGTTCTTCAAACTCTAAGCACAACCAACACCCCATCAATCACTTACAAAAATATCCCTCAAAAACCCCAACAAAATCGCTTGTCAAGCCCCAAAACCACCTAAACCATTCAAATAAAAAGAGATCCCAACTGTCATTTTCCCTCCTCCATTCGGTATACTTAAATAAGGGGCAAAATACTCTAGACATTGGGGATACCGGATTCAGCTAACTCCTTTGTTTGGACGATTTTGGGCGTAAGTCTTTTATTTAGACGAATTTGCAGGCGCATGTGTCCTGTAACTTTATGAAAATAAATGGTTTATGCGCAGGTAATAGGGGGGGGGTAGCTCATGGACGGTTTCGCAACTTGCTGTGCCATCTTCGGTCTAACCGGAAGAGGCACATCCATGAGCAGAATCGCCATGGCGCTGGTCCTGCTTGCCACGCTGCCGCTCCATGCCCAGAAGAAGACTTCCAAGCCCAAATCTCCAACCGCCGCGAAGCCCGCCCCGTTCGTTCCGCTAACCCAGCAGGAGCGAGCCCAGCAACTCCTCAACCGCTTCACCTTTGGCCCCCGCCCGGGCGACCTGGAACAGGTCCTCGCCCTCACTCCGGAGAAGTGGTTCGAGCAGCAACTCAATCCCGCCAGCATCCCCGACGACGTACTCAACCGGCGGCTCAACGACTACCCGACTCTCAACGTGCAGCCTGACCAGGCCCTCACGCTGTTCCCCGACCGTTTCACCCTACAGCAGGTCGCAGAAGGAAAGCGACCCTACCCCGCCGACCCCTTGCTCGCCTCGATGTACGAGGTGCAGGTCTACAAATTCAACCACGACCTCGACATGAAGAAGGTCAGTCCCGACGGCAAGCCTGCCATCACTCCGCCCACCGAGGACGAAGCCGCAGAGCAGAAGAAGACTGACCAGGCCACAGCCGCCCGCATCGCCGGACAACTCTTCAGCCTCCCGCGCGAGCAGCGCATGTCGACTCTGATCCAGCTTCCGGTCGCCGATCGCATCGCCTTCACCACCTACGTCGCTGGCGACCAGAAGAATCTTCTGCTCTCCCAGTTCAATCCACGCGAACGTGAGATCTTCAACGGCATGGCCGGCAACATTGGCTCCTCCTATCAGTTCGTCAACGAGCTCTCGCAGGCCAAGATGCTTCGTGCCATCCTCTCCGAGCGCCAGCTACAGGAGGTTATGACCGACTTCTGGTTCAATCACTTCAACGTCAACATCGGGAAAGACTCCGACCAGTGGTACACCACCAGCTACGAGCGCGACGCCATCCGCAAACACGCGCTCGGCAAGTTCCGCGATCTTCTTCTCGCCACAGCGACCTCGCCCGCGATGATGGTCTACCTCGACAACTGGCAGTCCATCGGCCCTGACTCCATCGCCAACGGCGTCAATCCAGCCAACCCCAACTCGAAGAAGGGCAATCGCGGCCTCAACGAGAACTACGGCAGGGAAGTGATGGAACTCCACACCCTCGGCGTCGACGGCGGCTACACCCAGGCCGACGTCACCGCGCTCTCCGCCATCCTTACCGGCTGGACCGTCGACCGTCCCAACCAGGGCGGCCCTTTCACCTTCGACCCCAAAAAGCACGAGCCGGGGCCCAAGCAATGGCTCGGTCACACCATCGCAGCCACTGAGTTGGGTGCCCCGCGTCCCGATTCTGGGACGTGGGTTTCCACAAATGCACAGGTCGCAATGAACGAAGGCGTTGAAGCTCTCACTATCCTCGCCGCGAGCCCCAAAACCGCCCACTTCATCTCCTGGAAACTAGCCCAGCGCTTCGTCGCCGATGACCCGCCGCCCGCCCTTGTCGACCGCATGGCTGCCACCTATCTCTCCACCGATGGCGACATCAAAGCCATCCTCCGCACGCTCGTCCAGTCGCCGGAGTTCAACTCCAAAAAATACTTTCGCAACAAGGTCAAAACTCCGATGGAGTTTCTCGCCTCCGCCTTTCGCAGCACTGCGACGGACCCGGTGAATCCGGGCGCGTTGGTCAATACCGTCAACACCATGGGCATGCGCCTCTACTACGCGCAGCCACCCACCGGCTACTACATCACCGCCGATCATTGGATGAACTCCACCGCGCTCGTCGACCGTCTCAACTTTGCCTACGCCCTCACAGGAAACAAATTCGCAAACCAGAAGTTCGACTCCGCACATCTGCTCGCTCTAAGCCTGATGGCACAGCCCGCCAACCCCGCGGCGAATCAATCCGCATCGGCGACCGCAACTCATCCCAAATACTCCGAAGCTCTTCTCACTTCCGAGAGTGTTCCCCTCGCGAACCAGCCCTCGACGGAAGGGACAGGTCAGGACATAGCCCTCCACGTTCTCGAATCGGCGCTGGTTGGCGGCGGCGTCTCGGCCCAGACCAATCAACTCATCCAAAAACAGATCGCGGATCTCTCCGCATCGAACTCCCCATTGAACCCGACAGACACGCTTAACCTTCTGACGGCTCTCGTCATGGGCAGTCCCGAGTTCCAACTCCACTGACCCCGCATGTCGAAAGAGTTGAAATCAAAATCGAGGACCAGCATGGACGATAAAGACATCGAGATCGCACTCGATCCGCTGGAGTTGTTTGACCGCTGGATGAAAGAAGCGGAAGCAAGCGAACCAAGCGATCCCAACGCAGTCGCTTTGGCAACAGCAACGCCGGACGGAATGCCAAGCGTTCGCATGGTGCTCATGAAAGGCGTAGACGAGCGAGGATTCTCATTCTTCACCAATGCAGAGAGTGAGAAAGGCGAAGAGTTGCGCCAGAATCCCAGAGCATCGATGTGTTTCCACTGGAAGTCGCTGCGAAGGCAGGTGCGAATCGCAGGATCAGTGACAGAGCTCCCTTCACTTGAAGCGGATCGCTACTTCCACAGCCGTCCGCGCCTCAGCCAGCTCGCCGCAACAGCCTCGCAACAGAGCCGTGTCTTGCCCTCGCGCGAACTGCTGGTATCTCGAGTGAAGGAGCTCGACGCCGAGTTCCCGGCAGAGATTCCGCGCCCGTCATATTGGAAAGGGTTTGTGCTTCGACCGGAACGGATAGAGTTCTGGAAGAGCCGCGAAGGCAGACTGCACGATCGCCTGCTTTACCTGCGAGACGGAGCTGGATGGAGGAAGGAGCGACTGTTCCCGTAGCCTGGACTTGAGATCCTAAGCAGTCGTTGCGGCGGGAGTGGGAACTGGCGACTCGTGGCGAGTCTCCTTCGCGCCCGCGACCCAAAGGCCAGGATCGATGTCGGGAAAGACACCGTCGCGACGTTCGATCTCCCCAAGACGAGTCTCCTGGGCCTGCGTGAGAGTTCCGGCGGACTCGAAGCTCTGCCAGATGGCCTTGATCTCGTTGAACTGGTCGTTATGCGTGAGGAAGCGGATCTCGGCGTAGTCGCGAGCCGCGCCGGTAGTAATGAGAAACTGCCAGTCCGAGGATTCGAGCAGCATAAGCTCACGGCAAAGCTGCTGCATAATGCGCTTGCCAAGCGCAGAGTCACGCCAGCGACCCGCAGTGCAAACCTCCCGCGTGTAAAGCTCCGCAGGATAAATATGCGTATAAGTCCAGGAGGTCTCAGGATTCATCCACACCTGGTTACCGCCTCCAGCTCCCCACGAACCTTCGTGCATGGCGATGAAGCCGGCGCGAGGATATCGATCGAGGTATTCGGCGCAGCTGATGAGCTGGATCTTGGTGTCGTAATCGTGAAGGATGCGCGCGATGGCCTCCAGCCAGAGAGTGCCTTCGAACCACCAGTGACCGAAGAGCTCGGCATCGAAAGGCGCGCAGAGAATGGGAGGAATCTCGTCGTTGAGACCGGACTTCAGGGCCTCGTACACGAGATGGACGAAGTTTGAGGCGTGGGCCTTCACACGCTCGGCGGCCTGCTGCGGGTAATAAGGCAGCTTATCTCCCATATCGACCTTGGAGCCAGTCACGCGCCAATAACGATGACCGCCCGGCCAACGCTTCTTGTGGAAGTCGAGATAGACTCCATCGCCCGGATATCCAGTGTCTCCCGACCAGACCTGGACGCCTGTCCGTGGATCGCGTGGGAAGATCGTGGTTGCGTAGCGCTTATCGTAAGGCCCATCGACATAATAGGGTTGATAGAGCGAACGATGACCCTCGTGGGTCATCCGCTCGGTCTGTTCGTCGGTCGGGACGGCGCCGTTGCGCAATTCGTAGGGCGATGGGACACGTTGGCCCTCTTCGACAAGATGCGTGTCGACGAAGAAGAACTCGAGGTCGGACTCAGACAGCACCTGCTCGACGCCGATCCGGTCAAAGCCGGGAGGCGTCGGTGTGCCATCGGCGTTGGGTACAGGATAGTTCCAGAAGCCGGCAGGACGGTAGCCGCATTCGGGAGCCCAGATGCCGCGAGGGTGCTTGCCGATATGACGAACGTGGGTGTCTACGGCGGTGCGGATCTGTGCGCGAACCGATTCGTCAGTGCCGAGCAGCGGCATGTAGCCATGAGTGGCCCCGCAAGTGATGATCTCGATGAGGCCGATGTCGTTGAAGTGGCGGAAGGCACCGATGAGATTGCGATCGAAGTTGTTGAAGTCTTCGAGAGCCTGGGAAAAGAAGCGATGCCAGAATCGGGCGGTCTCGGCGAGATGGGTTTCGCCTGACTGGATGAAGTAGGCCTCGTCTTCGCGGGCGGCGACGATCTTGCGGTTCAGGTAATTGGGAAACTCGGCGATGAAGACGGGGTGCGAGAGTTGCTCGAGCAGAATGGGAGAGAGGTTAAGGTTACAGTTGAAGCGAATCTCGTCGCGCTCAAGATTCTTGAGGACGCGTAAGAGTGGGAGATATGTTTCGGCGGCCGCCTCGTGGAGCCACTCCATACCGTGAGGCCATGTGCCGTGATTGACGACGTAGGGCAAATGCGCATGCAGGGTGAAGGTAAGAAATCCTGCTGCGCGGTTGGCCGATTCCTTGGTCAAGACGGGTACCTCAGAGGGACGTTTTTTCCGTAGGAGCAGCGTGGGTACGGCGGCAGCCCACCTGCTGACACGAGTTTACACCAGCAAAGCGAGGTGCGTTTCAGTTTGGGAGAATCAGTGGAGCTAAAAGATCTGTCCCTTGACGTCTTGAAAACAGAATCGCGTTACGGTTGCGGTTGATTTGCCGGGTGCTGCTGAAGAGTCGGATTGGCGGTCGTGCTGTCGGTGTCTTTGATCGGCACCTTGAGCGAGAGCGTATTGGTGAGGTTGAAACGGATGAGGGTCTCGGAAGGAATCTGGACCTGTTCGCCGCGTGTGATGGTGTTGGCTCCGGCTCCGACGCCGCCTCCGGCGGCCGCTCCGATGGCGGCCCCTTTGCCGCCTCCTAGAATGCCGCCGAGAATAGCTCCAACTGCGGCGCCGCCACCAACCTTTTCGGCTGTGTTCGCGCCACGACCCTTGCCCTGGACGCTATACGGATCGGTGGTGACTGTGAGCCTCTCACCTTGGCGAGCGATACTCGTGAGTTCCACGGTCAACAGCGAACTGCCTTTGTAGTGTGCCGCCTCCTGGACGGCGACGACGCGACCCGTGACCGGGGTGCCTTGACGAATCACAACCAGGCCGTCCGTGATGATGTCTGCCGCGATAGTTCCGGAGAAGGTCTCTCCCTGCTGCGTGGTGGCGCTATCGAGAGTTTGAGTAATGCGGATGGGGATGGTGGTCCCGGCCTGAACAGTGATATTACGAAAGGCTGGCGGGGGCGGCGGTGGCGGCGGCGCAGGGGGGAGTTCCTGCGCGGGAGCCAGAGGTGGTTGGACAGCGGGAGCCGGAGGCGGAGGAGCGTCCACGGGGGCGGCTTGGAGAACCACCGGGGCTTCCTTTGGTTTGACGCTTGCAACTTGTTTTGGCTTGACTGATGGCGCCGGCGCCATTGGCATGGGCGCGACTGGAGGTTGGGTTGCGGCGGCGACCGCTGGAGGCGCCTGTACCGTAAGGTTGTTCACGACGGTCTTGATGCCCGCAACTTGACCAGCGTCTGCCGCGGCCAGAGAGCGGGCTGCTTCGCTGCTGACGGTTCCGGCGAGTGTGGCGACACGTCCCTGAACTGACGACTGGATTGGTTCGGCGCTAATGGCGCCATCGCCAGCGATTCGGCTTTGGACGGCTGCCGTCAGGCTGGCGTCGTCGGTTGAGGTTGCTGGTGAAGAGCTTTTGCAACCCGCGATGGTCAAGCCTAAGGCAAGCAGGGTAGCGCATGAAGCGGAAAGAGTTTTGTTCGCGTGCATAGTTCCCCTTTTTGTTCAAGAACCACATATACTTTCAATCACTGTAAACCAATGAATTGATAATCCGATGCAAATTGAAAGCCCATGGCGTCAACTCATTAGCAGAGGTCAACGGCTCTGCGTATATGACGAAAATGTTCTTCTTGATGGAGGCAAACCCCTTAACCAAGCTTAGATAATCTGACGTTGATTTGCGGATGAAGCTGGATGAGACGGCAACCTAATCTTCAGGGCGGGCATCTTCCCTGAGAGAAGCGAACTACAGTCAATAACAGAAGCGAACGGGAGTATGAAAACCACTCTGGTCGCGCGCGAAGTTGGAAGTTGAGTTATAAAGGCGGAGGAAGCAGATTCCGCACTTGAACCCGAAGAGGAGAACGAGCATGTCAGATAACGACAACGATAGTGGAATTAGCGGATTGGGATGGTTTTTGGCAGGTCTGGGCGTTGGCGCGCTAGTGGGTGTGCTGTATGCACCAAAGGCGGGGAAGGAGACGCGTGAGGACTTGGTGGCTAGTGCACTGGATGCCAGAGATCGGGCGGCGGTGCTGGCTCAGCAGGCTCAGGATAAGGCGGCGGCGTTGGCCGCTCAGGGAAAGCAGCAGGTAGGCGAATACGTGGATCGCGGCAAGGAGTATTATGACCGCGGGCGGACGCAGTGGGCTCAGTATGTGGAGAAGGGCAAAGGGCTGATCCAAGAGCATCAGGACAAGGTCTCAGCGGCGATCGATGCGGGCAAAGAGGCTTATGCCAGTACGACTCATGAGTCCAATACTTAGGTTTGTCTGAGGTGGAAAGGCCCGGTCAGCTTGTGCTGGTCGGGCCTTATGATTGTGGGTGCTGGTTTCGGGAGGCGAGAGACGATATGGAAGCGATGCGAGTGGTGATGTCGGCAATGTGGATGCAAGACGCTGGGGCGCTTTCGTCGGGGAACTCGAAGCTGCTGATGTTCTTCGTCGGGATGGTCGCGATTGCGCTCGTCGCGCAGGCGATTGCGCTGATTGCGATTGCGTTCGGAGCGCTGAAGGCAGGCAAACGCGCGCTGGACATCGCGGACGAGATGCGGACGAAGCTGATGCCGATCGTCGAGAATAAGCTGTTGCCGATGGTGGAATCGACGCATGAGATGCTTCAAGATGCTCGGCCGAAGGTGAAGGTGATTACGGACAATCTGCTGGAGACGAGTCATGTTGTGCGGAGCAAAGCTCTGGAGTTTGATGTAACTGCGAGTGAAGTGAACTCGAGGACTCGCGCGCAGGTTGCTCGCGTGGATGGAATGGTGACTTCTGTGCTGAATTCGACTTCGGAGATTACGGATTCGCTGCAGAGAGCGATGAAAGTTCCGGTTCGTGAGTTCAATGGGCTTGGTGAATGGTTTAAAAGCCGGGATTGATGTGCTGGTGGGGCGGGCACGGGGCCGGGATACTTCGGATGGGGCGAGGAACCGCGATACGGAGTGGTAGTGACTAGCGGTTTTTGTCGAAGGGTATGATCCAGCCGCCTCCGACTACCTCGTCTTCCTGGTAGAAGACTGCGGATTGGCCGGGGGTGATGGCTCGCTGGGGCTCGTCGAAGAGGGCGTGGACTGTGTCGTCGTCGACGCGGGTGAGGGTGGCCATGGCCGGGGTGTGGCGATGGCGGATCTTGGCGCTGACGCGGATGGTTTCGCCTTCGGCGATGTGGGGGATCGAGATCCAGTTGAGGCGGTTGGCGTAGAGGTCACGGGAGTAGAGGTCTTCGTCCGCGCCTACGGTGACCTCGTGCGAGTCCGGGTGGATGGCGAGGACGTAGAGCGGGTTGGTTGAGGTGAGTCCGAGGCCCTTGCGCTGGCCTACAGTGAAGCTGTGAATGCCTTCGTGGCGGCCGAGGACCTCGCCGGTGGTGGTGACGAGGTCTCCGGCGGAGTCGGGCATGGTTTCATGCTGTTCGTCGAGATACGCCTTGAGGAAGGTGTTGTAGTCGCCGCCGGGAATGAAGCAGATCTCCTGGGAGTCGGACTTGGTGGCTACGGCGAGGCCGGCTTCGGCGGCCATCTCGCGGACTTCGGGCTTGCGCATCTCGCCGAGCGGGAAGATGGTGCGGGAGAGCTGATCCTGCGTTAGACCAAAGAGGAAATATGTCTGGTCCTTGGACTTGTCGGCGGGGCGGGAGAGGATCCAGCGGCCGCGAGTTTCGTCGTAGTGGTTGCGGGCGTAATGGCCTGTGGCGATGCGGTCGGCGCCGATCTGGCGGGCGGTGATGAGGAGCTGGTCGAACTTGAGGTGGTTGTTGCAGAGGGTGCAGGGGATGGGGGTGCGGCCGGCGAGGTACTCGGAGACGAAGGGCTTTACGACCTCGGCCTCGAAGCGGTCCTGCTGGTTGACGACGTAGTAGGGGATGTCGAGCTGCTCGGCTACGTGGCGGGCGTCGTAGACGTCGTCGATGCTGCAGCAGCGGCCCTGGACGGCTTCGGGCATGCCCTCGTGGCCGGCGAGGCGGCGCTGGTTCCAGAGCTGGAGGGTGAGGCCGATGATCTCGTGGCCTTCGGAGCGCAGGAGTGCGGCGACGGCGGAGGAGTCGACTCCTCCGGACATGGCGACTGCGATCGTGTTGTTGGGCTCGGTTGGCATTCTGTTTTCTGGTGGGTACCCCCCCTCCCCCTTGTTTGCGTAAATTCTCAGAAATAAATGGGTTACGGGGTTGGCTCCCGCTAAAATCGTCTAAACAAAGGGGTTACGGCCAAATTCGTCCAAAGAAAGGACTTAGGGGCGATTTGATGTGTTGGGTCCTGAGTTTTTTGATTTTTCCTCCTATTTAACATTATAGCTAGTTTGGAGGGGGTTTATGCCATTTGTATGTTGTTGATGGGGAATGGGTTAATTGGGTTGGGGGCTTGACATGCGATTTTTGGGCTGTTTTTGAAGAAAAAAGTTTTGAGTTGAGAAAACACGGGTGAGGAGCGAGCTTTTACATCTGGTAATCGCCCGGGAGGAAGGTTTGGGCCGACGATCACGGCAGGTAGAAGCCTAGAGGAAAACTCATGAGTGCATTCGCGATTTAAGACCCATTGAAAAATCGGGGCATTGATCACCACAAGCGCGCTTCCCATTACCTATCTGTTATGTGGCGCGGACGACTCTCCGACGGCAAACAAGAACGCCACTGGCGAGAGCACCAGGGAGACCCACATGAGCAGCCGGAAACAGTCCATGTAGCAGAGGAGGCTGGCCTGCCGGTTGATTTCATCAAGCATCAATCCCAGCGCTCGAGCTATCGCATGGCTGCTGGAGTCTCCGGCAAACCTCCGAAAGAACGAAGTACTGGTCTGCAGCTCCGCGGACAGAGCCGTCGAAGACCCGCTCAAGTTCTGGACCAGGTACGTTCTGTGTACTTGCACTCCTCGCACCAGCATCACGTTAACGACAGAGATGCCGATAGCAGAACCAAGATTCCGAAACAGCCCATATAGCGATGCTGCGGCATCGTTCTTGCCTGATTTCAAGCCGTGAAAATGCCAGCACGCTAATGGGCGTGAGGAAGAGCGCCACTCCTGAGCTCTCAAGGATGCGAAGCTTCACGATGGTTTTGTAATCCACCTGCAGCGAGATACTGCTCAAGCGATGGAACGCAAACGTGGTCACCAGCAAGCCACTGAAGATCAACAGACGATGATCGATACGCTTCATCAGCCATGTTGTGAGGGGTAAAAACAGCAACAGAACAAACGACCCCGGAGAGAGCACCATACCGCTGTCTGTGGCGGTGTAGCCAAGCATGCCATGAGTGAACTCAGGAAGAAGCGCTGTACTTGCATATCGTGCGAAGTATGTGAAGAAGATCATCCCGCTCGCCAGCGCGAAGTTGCGGTTCGCGAGCAGCCGGAGTTGCAGTACAGGATGCTTTGCACGGAACAGTTCGTGAAAAACAAGTAACACCAGAGCGACAAACGACACAAGTGCCGCCGCCGCGATCGCGGGCGAAGCGAACCAGTCTGAACGCTCTCCACGGTCCAGCACATATTCCAAACACCCAAGTCCGAGTGCCACACCAAGAAGTCCCATGTAGTCAATAGGGGCATTCTTTGTGTGATCTTGCCGTGTCTCCGGCTGCAGAGCGCGGTTCAGAAAATAGGCCACAATACCGCAAGGGATGTTCAGGAAGAAGATCCATCGCCATCCCCAATTGTCGCTAAGCCAGCCTCCTAATACAGGTCCCAGCGTGGGAGCCAGCACGATGACAACGGAGTAAAGTGTGAACGCAGAAGCAATGCGCTCCTTTGGGAAGATGTCCGCGAGGATTGCCTGCGTGGTGGGCTGCAGACCTCCTCCGCCGAGACCCTGCAGAACACGAAAGAAGATCAGAATCGGCAGGCTTGGCGCGATTCCGCAGAACAGCGAACTGACGGTGAAAAGAAGAATCGAGATCAGGTAGAACCGTTTTCGTCCGATCCTGCCAGAGATCCAGCCGCTGATTGGAAGCACCACCGCGTTTGCCACCAGATAGGACGTAAGTACCCAGACCGCTTCGTCCAGCGAAGAAGAGAGATTTCCGGCGATGTATGGTAATGCGACGTTTGCAATGGACGTGTCTAGCACTTCCATGAACGGCGCGATGATAGCGGCACCAGCGATCAGCCAGATGTTGTGTTTGGTTGAGATGACGTCCTGCCTTCGTATACTGGAGGCTAGAACGGCAGGATAGCGATATGAAGACAGAAACTATCGACTTACGGACAGATAAGGCACTCGCAGCCTGCATACGTATCAATCGACCTGTTTCGGCTCTGGCTTTTGACTATGCCGCCAATGATCGCGTCCCTGTTCACGAGCACACCAAAGACCAGCTTATTTACGCAATTGAAGGCACGATGACGCTCGCTACTCGGGAAGGTAAATGGGTATTGCTTCCAACGCGCGCACTCTGGGTGCCTGCGAAGGCAAGGCACTCGATTCGGATGAAAGGCCCGGTCCGCATGCGCACGCTCTTTTTTGATCACGCGGTTGCGCCTCCGGCGGCCACCTGCGCTGCGATTAGCGTGTCCCCATTACTGCGGGAACTCATCATCAGCATGCTGCAAGAGCCGCCCAGTTATTCAGACACCAGCCGAGGGGCGCAGATTGCAGCGCTCATCTGCAGCGAGCTACATCTATGGCAAACACTTCCGCTGTCTCTTCCCTGGCCGAGAGAGCCGAGACTTCGCAAAGTCTGCGACGCGATGCAGAGCAAGCCGACGTTGAGTGGAGATATGGAGTATTGGGCATCGCGAATGTCCATGAGCAGCCGAACACTCGCACGCCTTTTCCGGGCAGAGACTGGTATGAGCTTCGGGGATTGGAAGTCGCAGCTTCTCCTTTTGGAGGCTCAGATTCGGTTGGCCCAAGGGCAGTCGAGTTCACGGATTGCGAACGCATTGGGGTATGCAAGCCATGCCGCCTTTTCCGCAATGTTCCGGAAAGTGATGGGCATCTCACCATCAGAACACCTGGCAAATACCATCTCGCGGCCGCAGCGTACCGGCCAATACGAACGGCCTCGCCTACGAGGCGCAGATTAATCCTGATATGTCGGCTTGTATTTATCGATGAGACAATTGTCGCTGCACCGCGGCTATGCGCGCCCAATCGCTGGATAAGGAATGCTGATGAGCAAACCAACCTTCAATCAGATCAACCTCGTTTGCGGCGATGTGAACGTGTCGATTGCGTTCTACCGCAGGCTTGGTGTGGAGATTCCCGATGGCCGAGTTTGGCGTACGGCTTCGGGTGGACATCATGCCAGCGCTGCCGAGCAGTCAGTGGATGGAAGTATCGATTTCAGTCTCGACTCCGCCGTGTTCGCTCAACATTGGAATGCGGCGTGGAAGGGTCGAACGGATTTGAGAGGTCGCGTTGTTGTCGGATTTGGAGTGCCTACACGCGCGGATGTCGATGATGTGTTTCGCGACATGACCGGTGCGGGATATCGCGGTTTGCAGGAGCCGTACGACGCACTTTGGGGTGCGCGCTATGCGGTTATTGAAGACCCCGATGGAGTTGCCGTGGGCTTGATGAGTCCAGTGTCGCCGGATAAGAGGTCGCCGCCGCCGGATTTGTGATTGCGGGTTGCTCGCTGGAGGGTGAGGCTAAAGAAGAGCAACGGCAACTACAGCTGCAACGACAACAGCAGATCCCCTTCGGGGATGACAAGCAAGAAAAGCAACGGCGGCTGCAACGGCAACGACACAAGCAACTGCAACCCATCCTTTCGCAAACTACGCGAAAGGGTGGGCCACCCGGTCACCCAGTCACTCAATCACCCAGCCACCCAACCAGGAGCCACCCAGTCACCCAACCAGGAGCCACCCGGCCACTCAACCAGGAGCCACCCGGCCGCCTGGCGCGCTTCGTTCCGGAGAATGATGTGGTTTGTTTGTCCGAAAATGAACGGACGAGTTCGGAAATGAACACGTTCTTTGAACGGATTGGTAATTATCCGCGATCTACAAGCTTATTTAGGGATTTGTTTGGTGAACAACTTGCTTTGATCCTGCGTATCAGTCGGCAACGGGGGACAAACTGCGATGGATGATCTGCGTTATGCGATGCGGCAGCTTTTTCGGGCGCCTACTTTTACGATTGTGACGATACTGACGCTGGCGCTGGGTGTGGGCGCGAATACGGCGATCTTCAGCGTGGTGCAGGCGGTGCTGCTGCATCCTTCGGGGGTTCAGGAGCCGGAGCGGGTGGCTTCGTTTCATGCGAAGTATACGCAGCTGAATCTGCCGATGATTGGGGTTTCGGCGCCGGATTTTGCAGATGCGCGGTCGATGACGGGGATGGTGGACAAGGCGGCGCTGGTGCAGGCGGCGAGCTTCAACGCGACGTTTGATGGGCGGACGCAGCATCTGCGCGCGGCGCGGGTGAGCCAGCAGTGGTTCCAGGTGTTTGGGGCGGAGCCGATTCTGGGACGGACGTTTTTATCGGAAGAAGATCAGAAGGGCGCTGAGCGCGTGGTCGTGCTGAGCTATGCGGCCTGGCAGAGGATGTTTGGCGGGCAGCAGGATGTGGTGGATAAGAAAGTGCTGCTGGATGACCAGTCGTATCGCGTGATTGGAGTGATGCGGAGCGACTTTGCGTGGCCCAAGGGTGTGGAGTTGTGGACTCCGCTTGGGCTGGCGCCGACGGAGTTTGCGGCGCAGAACCGCTTCAACGAGTCTTACAACAGCGTGGTGAAGCTGAAGGCGGGTGTGTCGGTGGCGCAGTTCAACGCGGCGATGGAGCAGAAGCGGCTGGAGGAGATTCGGCGGGAGGGGACGAGCGGATTTACGTTTGGGCAGAGCTCGGGGTGGGGGATGTTTGGGCAGCCGTGGACGGAGGATGCGGCGGGGGATCTGAAGAAGCCGCTGATTGCGTTGTTCGCGGTGGTGGCGATGATTCTGCTGATTGCGTGCACGAATATTTCGGGGCTGATGCTGGCACGGGCTTCGACGCGGATGAGGGAGATGGCGATACGAAGTGCGCTGGGGGCTTCACTGCGGCAGCTGGCGATGCAGTTTGTGGTGGAGACGGCGCTGCTGGCTGGTGTGGCGACTTTGATTGGCGTGCTGGCGGGGCCATTTCTGGGAAGGATGTTGCTGCTGGCGATTCCGCATGATCTGGCGCGGGGTTTTGCGGTGCATACGGATGTGCGTGTGGTTGCGGTAGCTGCGGGATTTGGTTTGCTGGCGGCGTTTTTTGCGGGTGTGGCTCCGGTGGTGCAACTGGCGCGGACGCACAAGTCGCTGAAGCTGGCGGAGTACAGCAAGAGCACGACGGCAGGGACTTCGAAGCAGCGGTTCCGGAATGTGCTGGTGTGTACGGAGGTTGCGCTGGCGTTTCTGCTGGTGGCGGGGAGCGGTTTGTTTATCGCGAGTCTGAAGCAGTTGCAGACGGTCGATCCGGGATTTAAGAGCGATTCGGTGTTGACGGGCAAAGTGACGCTGGATGCGACGAACTATAAGAATCAGGATTTGAAGCAGGCGAACTTTTTGCGGGATGTGACGACGCGGTTGAGCGAGCAGCCGGGCGTTGTGGCGGCGGGGGCGGTTTTTCCTGCGCCGTTTGCGAGCCAGATGCACCCGTCGGGGAGCTTTGGGATTGTGGAACGGCCGCCGGCTGGGCCGGATGATCCGGGGCCGCATAGCGACAGGGGATGGGCGACGCCGGGGTATCTTGCGGCGATGCAGATTCCGCTGCTGCAGGGGCGATGGTTTAGCGAGGAGGATCGGATTGGGACACCCGCGGTGGCGGTGATCGACGAGATGCTGGCGAAGGCTTACTGGCCGGGGAAGAGTCCGATTGGGCAGCATGTGCAGTTTGGCAGCAAATCGGCGCCGATTGAGATTGTGGGTGTGATTGGGCATGTGCGGAGGGATTCGCTGGAGGTGGAGGAGAACAAGGGGGTGCTGTACCGGCCGATGGCGCAGCAGCCGGTGGATGAGGCGGTGTTTGTGGTGCGGACGAAGATGAGTCCGGATGCGATGCGGACTCCGCTGGTGGAGGCGGTGAGGGCGGTGGACTCGCAGGAGGCTGTGTATGAGGTGGAGACGCTGGGGAGTTTTGTGACGGATTCGCTGGCGGCGCGGCATCTGCTGGTGTGGCTGCTGACGATGTTTGGCGGGCTGGCGCTGCTGCTGGCGGCGATTGGGATTTATGGGTTGTTGAGTTTTACTTCTTCGCAGAGGACGATTGAGATCGGGATACGGATGGCGTTGGGGGCTCAGCGGTGGCAGGTGGTTTCGCTGATGTTGCGGGAGTCGATGATGATGATTGGCGCGGGGATTGTGGTGGGACTGGTGCTGACGTTTGTGGCGCAGCGAGTGCTGGCGCACTCGTTTGCGGCTATGGGTGGCGGGCTGTGGGTTTCGTTGGTGTTTGCGGCGTTTAGTTTGCTGCTGGCGGCAGCGGTGGCTTCGATTGTTCCGGCTCGGCGGTCGGCTAGTGTGGATCCGGTGATTGCTTTGCGGAATGAGTGAGGTGGGGCGGGGTTTTGGCGCGTCCTGATAGGTCGGGCTTTCAGCCCTCTGTTCTTTCCTGGCGGGCTACCTAGGGCTCCGCCCTAGGCTGGTATAGGACGCGCCTGTGGCGCTGTGGGCCGCAGCCGCGCCGAAATAGTTCGTTCGCGGAATAGTAAATTCAACCGCCTTGAAGCGGCGAATTACTTCGCCGCTGCTACGTGGTGGTTGTTTGGATAGGTGGCTTCGAGGGTAAGAATCTCGTAGGGTTTGATGGGTACGGTTATGGTATCGCCGGTGAGGTTGAGTGCGTCGCCTTCAGGTTTCTCCATCAGATTGGTTTCTGTGGCGCTGGTTGCTCCGGGTGGGATGTGGAGTTTGACTTGGGTGGCTTCGCCGGCCCACTCGTACATGCGGAAGATGAGGGCGTCGGAGTCTTCGGCTTTTTTGATGGCGGTTAGGGTGACGTTTGGGTTTTCGATGCTGACGAAGGAGTGCTCTGCGGGGAGTGAGCCGGTGTGGGGGAAGACTTGTTCAGCTTTTAGGGGGTCGTTGAGTTCGTAGCCGCGGCGGACGGTCTGGGCTTGTTTCCAAGTTCCGGCGTGCGGGTAGAGGGCGTAGCGGAACTGCTGGCGGCCTTTGTCAGCGACTTCGTCGGGCCAGGTTGCGGAGCGGAGGAGAGTGAGGCGGAGGGTGTTGCCTGCTGCGTCGTAGCCGTACTTGGAGTCGTTTAGGACGGAGAGGCCTTGTTTGGCGTCGCCGAGGTCGGCCCAGCGCATGGCGGGGACTTCGAACTTGGCTTTCTCCCAGGAGTTGTTGCGGGTGGTGGTGCGCTCGATGGAGCCGTAGGGAATTTCGTAGGTGGCTTTGGGGCCGGTGGCGGCTAGTGGGAAGGCGGCTTTCAGAAGAACGTGGGTTTCGTGCCAGTCGATGTCGTTGTCGATGACGACGGTGTCGGCGTAGGCGTCGAGAGAGATGTCCTGGATGAAGTGGGAGGATTGCCATGTGCGCTGGATGCGGATGGTCTTGCGGAGCGGGCCATCCGCGACGACGGAGATGGAATCGACCTTGTTGATGATGATTGGCGGCTGGTCGAGAGTACCGGGATCTATGTTCCAGGCGTCGTACTGCTTCGGGGTGTCCTTGAAGGCTTGGAGCTGATTGCCGCAGGCTTGCTTGGCCAGGAAATCCCAATCTATCTTCGAGTGGCTATCGTCGTCATTGAGCCTGGTAATACAGCCGGTGCGTTTATCGATATCGATGCCGACGTAATTATTGCCGATGATGTACGAGTCAGCTTTTTCAGTGATGGTGAAGCCGTCTGGCCCGGTGGGGTTAGCTGCGTCCGCTGGCCCGGCGCGGAGGACGGTGTAGCCGAGCGCGGGAACGCTAACGCGCGCCAGCAAAGTGAACTGGTGAGTGGCGGTGTCGACGGAGAGAATCTGTGAGAGCACCGGTTTGCCGGCAGTATCGAAGAGCCTTACGCCAGCGGCGCTCTGCGGCAGCTGAATGTTGAGTTGCACGGTCTCCACGCGGGGCCATGCGAGAGAGTTGAGGACGAGTATGGGAATCCCAGTCACCGTGGTGTCGATCTGTGCGGCAAGGGTTTTGAGTGAGCTATCGGTGATTTCGCGGTCGTTGTGGAAGACTTCGGTGTAGTCCTTTTGGGCGTCTTTGTAGATGACGGCAATGCCGGAGCCGGCGGCGAGGTCGTGGAATTGGTTGAAGGTGATTTTCTTCCAGTTTTCGGTGAGTGGGTCGGCGGGGTAGGGGTTGCCTTGTAACCACGCTAGCGAGGCTAGCTTTTCAGCGTCGAGGGTGGCTACTTCGCTGGTGCGCATGCTGCGTTTGTGCTGGGCCTGTGTGGTGAAGACGCCGCGGTGGTATTCGAAGTAGAGTTCGTCGTTCCAGGTGGGGAGACCCATGGCTCCGGTGGAGGAGGCTGGGGGTGGGGTGTAGCCCTTGGCGATGGAGTCGTAGTTCCATGTGGGGGAGTCGGGGTTGAGGTTTTTTTCTACGTTGGTGAAGTAGGCTTGCGCGGTGTTGTAGCGCATGGTTGGGATGGCGTCGTTGCGACCATCCACGGAGTTATATGTCGGGCCTTCAGCCCTCTGAGCTTTTTGGGGGGCGGATCCCTGGGGCTTCGCCCCAGGCTGGTATGTGTCGGGCCTTTGGCCCTGTGGTGTAGCTCCGGTGGTGGTCGGGCTTTGGCCCTCGGGTGTGGCTCCGGCGGCGATCCAGTGGTCGGCCTGGTCTAGCATGGCGCGGGTGGGGCCGCCGCCGTGGTCGCCGATGCCGTAGAGGTCTAGCATTTCGGCGGTGCCGGGGTTGCGCTGGGCGGATTCGGCGAAGTCGGCGGAGATGCGGGTGGGGTTGACGTTGTCGTGGACGTAGTCGGTGGGGAAGTAGGTTAGGACTTTGCTGCCGTCGGGCGATTGCCACCAGAAGAGGCGGAAGGGGAGCTGGTTGGTGTCGTTCCAATGCATCTTCTGGGTGACGAAGTAGTCCATGCCGGAGCGTTTGTAGATTTGGGGGAGCTGCCAGTTGTAGCCGAAGGAGTCGGGGTTCCAGCCGATGCGGGCGGTGACTCCGTATTGCTGCTGGAAGTAGCGCTGGCCTACGAGGAGCTGGCGAACTAGGGATTCGCCGTCGGGGAGGTTGAGGTCGGGTTCGACCCACATGCCGCCGACGATCTCCCAGCGGCCTTCTTTGACGCGCTTGCGGATCTGGTCGTTCATCTGGGGGTATTTTTCGGCGATCCATGCGGTGTATTGCGCGGCGGACTGGGAGTAGGTGTAGTTGGGGTACTCGTCCATGAGCTGGAGGGCGGTGGTGAAGGTGCGCTTGACGACGTCGATGGTTTCGCTGCGCGGCCAGAGCCAGGCGGCGTCGATGTGGGCGTTGCCGGCGAGGTCGATGCGGGCTTGCGAGAGGACCGGCTGAAGGGTTGAGAGAATGTCCTGGGACTTGCGGAGGGATGCGTCGAAGGCGGCCTGGTCGCCGGCTTCGAGGGCTTTGAGGTCGATGGCGGCTACGGCTTCTTCTACTTTGGGGAGGAGGTCTTTGCGGGGGGTGGGGAGTGCCGGGAGCAGATTCGCCGCTGTGATGCACTGGATGCGGATGTCTTCGGGGTTGGGGCGGGTCCCCGCATCCGTGGGAGGTTCGATCTTGAGGTTGACTCCGGCGAAGGTTTTTTCGTCGACGGTGTGGAGAAGTTTGACGGCTACTAGGATCTTGTCGCCGGGCTTGGCGGGGTCGAAGAGGACGATGGGCTCGAGGTCGTCACCGAGAGCGACGCGGCGGCCGTTGAAGTAGATGATCTCGGGCATGGGGCCGTTGGCGTTGGCGTGGAACTGGAACCAGATGCGGGAGCCAGTGAGGTCGTAGCCGTTGAGGGTTTTGGGGACTTCGATGGTGCGGCGATACCAGACGGCGTCGGTGGGGGCTTTGGAGCGCGGGGCTACGAGCTGCCAGGAGGAGTCGTCGAGGGTGGGGGATTCGGCGTGGGGGATGTCACCAGCGTGGAAGCGCCACTCGCCGGGGGGAGGGAATTGAGGAGCTCGAGGGTGTGGAGCTTGGCGATGGCGGCGGGGGTGAGGTTTTTCTGCTCGCGAATGGGGGTGAAGGACTGGGCTAAAGCGATTGAGCAGGTGAGTGCTAGCGCGAACGGAAGGTGTCTTAATTGCATGGGCGCAAGGGTAGCAAATTCGGAGGCTTTGGAGAAATCGACCGCGGATATTCGCGGATGGACACGGATACGGCGTAACAGTGATAAGGAAGGATGAAAGGCTGATAAGAGCTGATGGATTTGGGAGCGGCGTTAGTTGCTGACTTGGTGACGGTTGCGCTGATAGTCTTGCGGGCATGAGAGATTTGCGAGTTTGTCTGATGGGTGCTTCGGGATTGGTTTGTTTGTTTGCCGCCGGTGTGGCTGGGGTTGCGCAGAATACGGTGACGGCGACTGTGGCCAGCGGGATTGATGCGGCTGCTGTGGATGTTTTGAAGACGACTGGGGTGCCTAGCGCTTCAGTGGCAGTGGTTCAGGGCGGCAAGGTTGCTTATGTGAAGGCTTATGGGTTGGCTCGGCTGGAGCCGCCGATGCCGGCCGAGATGGGGATGCAGTACTCGATCGGGTCGATCAGCAAGCAGTTTACGGCGGCGATTATTTTGCTGTTGCAGCAGGATGGGAAGTTGAAGGTGGATGACGCGGTGGGGAAGTATCTGCCGGAGCTTACGCGGGCTAATGAGGTGACGATTCGGCAGGTGCTGTCGATGACGTCGGGGTATCAGGACTTCTGGCCGGAAGACTATGTGATGACTTCGATGATGAAACCTACGAATCCGCAGGGGATTCTGGATGTGTGGGGGAAGAAGCCGCTGGATTTTGAGCCGGGGACGGAGTGGCAGTACTCGAATACGAACTATGTGATCGCAGGGCGGATTGCGGAGATTGTCGGCGGAAAGCCGCTGATTGAGCAGTTGCAGGAGCGGATATTCAAGCCGCTGAAGATGACGGGAGTGCTTAACTCCGATGCGAGCAGGCTTCCCGCGACGGATCCTACGGGGTATTACCAGCATGCGCTGGGACCGCTGCGGCCGGCTCCGCTGGAAGGGCAGGGGTGGATGTTTGCGGCGGGGGAGCTGGCGATGCCTGCTAGCAATCTGGCATTGTGGAACGTCAGTTTGATGAACCGGTCATTGCTGTCGCAGGCTTCGTATGACGAGATGTTTGCTGAGGTGAAGCTGAAGAATGGCAAGGGAACCGGCTATGGGTTGGGTGTTCAGGTGGGCGTGCGGGACGGGCACAAGTATGTAGCGCATAGCGGGGAGGTGTCCGGGTTTGTGGCGCAGAATGTTGTGTTCGTTGACGACAAGGCGGCGGTGACGGTGCTGACGAATGAAGATGCTTCGAGTGCGGCGGGGGCGCTGGCGCGGAAGATTGCTCCGCTGATGCTGGGTGGGGGTACTGTGGCGGCCTCTGCTGAGGATACGGCGGCAGCGGAGAAGCGGGCGCTGGAGATATTTACGGGATTGCAGGATGGAAAGCTGGACCGGTCGCAGCTGACGACGCTTTGCAGCGATTACTTTACGCCTGAGGCGGTGAGTGATTTTGCGATGAGTTTGAAGTCGTTAGGGATTCCGACGAGCTTCAAGCAGGCGGCAGAGGAGAAGCGGGGCGGGATGACGTTCCGGGTGCTTGATGCGACTTTTCCGACGAGGAAGGTGCGCGTGACCGTGTATGAGATGCCGGATGGGAAGCTGGAGCAGTACCTGGTTGAGCCGGTTTCGAATTAGGTTCGGAGGTGCAAAAGAGAGTGAACTCAGTTTGGTGCGGGGTGCGTTGAGGCTTTAGCGCGTAATAGTTGATAATGTGTGTTGGAAGAGGATGCGCCGGGTTCGTTTGGGTGCGTCTTTCTGGGTTCGACTGCTTTGCTTTGCCCTTTGTGGCTTTTCTTCCTTGGTGATCAATCCCAGGAAGGAAGTGGATCCATGAATCTTTGGACAGAGTATGAAGGGCGAACGATTGGCGGGGTCTACCCACTCACAAAGCTGATACGACCTGAGGGCCGAAGCGCCTTTTTCATGACATCGAACGGGACGGGCTCGCCGACGGTGATTCGATTGATCGAATCGCACTTTGATGGCGATGACATTCTGACGCGGTGGCGTGGGATGGCGGCGCTGAACCATCCGAATCTGGTAAAGCTGAAGGGTTTTGGACACGTTGTGATGGACGAGACTTCGCTGGTGTATGCGGTGATGGAACCGGTGGACGCGAATCTGTCCGAGATTGTGAGTGAGCGACGTCTGACGGTGGATGAGGCGAGAGAGCTGGCGACGAGTCTGCTTGGTGCGATCGGGGCTCTGCATGCGAACGGGTTTGTGCATGAGCATGTAGAGGCGGGGAATGTGCTTGCGGTGGGGGAGATGATTAAGCTGCGGAGCGATTGCATACGCGAGACTCCGGAGGGCGAAGATGGACGCCAGATGAAACGGAAGGATGTGCGTGATTTCGCTGCAGTGTTGCTGGAGGCGCTGACGCAGGGGAGGAAGCAGGAGGGTTCGCTTGCCTGCTCCGTTTGAGCAGATTGTTCGGAAGGGAATGAGCGGGGAGTGGGGGTTGGCGCAGATTGAAGCGGCGTTGGAGGCTCCCTCACGACCGCTGGCTGCAAAAGTAGAGACGAAGGAGGTGCTGGTTGAGAGGCCGGCTGTGGCTCCAGTTGCGGATCCGGTGGCAGCACCAGTTTTGCCTGCTCCTTTGACGGCGCGGCGGCTTCGTGTGCCCGTCGAGGCGAGATCGCAAGTGATGTTTTTTGGGCGGCGGTGGTGGATTTATGGGGCTGCCGGACTGCTGATTTTGCTGCTGGTTTGGTATTTCGCTTCGGGGCGACGGGCGGCGAATAAGGATGGCGTGGCGAAGGCTGCGCCTGCGGCTGTTTCGGGTATTACTCCGCAGCCTGATGTTGGGCCGGCACCGAGTACGGATAGGCATGCGGCGGCACCGGTCAACTCACCGGCGGATTCAAGTGGGGCGCGAGGAGGCTGGCGGGTGATTGCGTTTACTTATAACCAGCGGGATCAGGCGGAGCACAAAGTGGCGGAGATTGCGCAGAGTCATCCGGATATGCAGCCTTCGGTGTTTACTCCAACCGGGCGGGCGCCGTTTCTGGTGGCGCTGGGGCGGCCGATGAGCAGACAGGATGCGTTTGCGCTTTCGGGGAAGGCGAAGCGAGAGGGTTTGCCGAGGGATGTGTACGCGCAGAATTACCGTGGTGGCGGGAATTAGGTCGGGGGTTAGCTGAAAAACCCATGTCCCAGAATCGGGACATGGGGCACCCACTTTTGTGACTATTTGGGTTACTTTTTCTCGGTTTGGGCCAGGAAGTCGATGAGGTATTGCTTCCAGACGGCGGCTGCTGTGTGGGTGCCGTGGCCTCGGGTGGCGTCGGAGATGGGGATGAGGATGAATTTGGCGTGGGGGATCTGGGTGACTAGCTTTTCTGCGATGCCTAGCTCGGGCGGGTTGATGAAGTCGTCGGCAGAGTTGATCCAGAGGACGGGGGCGGTGATGGTTGAGAGCCTGGGCGCGGGGTTGTAGTTGCGCGAGGCGTTGACGTAGTAGATGAAGTCGTTGGCGTCGGTGTGGGCGATGTCGGTGGCGATGGTTTTGTCGGCGTAAGCTTCGATCTGGGCACGGGTGGGGTAGTTTTTCTGGAGCTGGAGAGGAGCGCCGCCGGCGACGATGAGGAGATCCATTGCGCCGCGGAGGCCTTCGGCGGGCTCGGTGGTGTAGTTGCCGTTTTGCCAGGCGGGGTCGTGCTTGATGTCTTCGATGGCCATGTGGCGCCACATGCGGTTGCGGCCGGCTAGTTCGACGGGGAGGCAGGCGAAGGGTGCGAGGGCGTCGGCGAACTGCGGATAGGTTTCGCCCCAGACGAAGGACTGCATGCAGCCCATGGAGGTTCCGAGGATGAGGCGGAGGTGATCGATGTGGAGACCGTCGACGAGCATGGCGTGTTGCGAGGCGACCATGTCGTCGTAGTCGTACTGGGGGAATTTCATGCGGAGGCCGTCGGAGGGTTTGGAAGACTGGCCGTGGCCTATGTCGTCGGGGAGGATGAGGAAGTATTTGGTGATGTCGAAGGGTTGGCCCGGGCCGAAGAGGACGTCGGAGAAGATGGGGTTGAGGAGAGAGTGCGCGTTGCCACCGGTGCCGTGGAGGAGGAGGATTGCGTTGTCGGTGTGACCGGCCGCGTTGCGATGGGGTTTGCCGAGGGTGAGGTAATGGAGGTGGAGTTTCTCGATGGTCTCGCCGTCTTTGAAGTGGAAGTTGGCTATGTCGTAGTTGCCTTCTTGCGTGGGCCATTGGCTGGCGGGGGCCTGTGCGTTGGCGACCGTCGAGGCTGTGAGAAGTACGGTGAGAATGAGACGGGTGATCATTGATTCGAGATTCTCCATCGATCGGCTGAGTTTTCAGGTTACGGCATTGAGACGCACGGTATTCGGGGAAAGTTCCTAGTCCTGCATGTTCTCCTGGGCGCGGACGAAGGCGTAGTTGCTCACGTGGACCCAGCCCCGGAAGGGAAGGTTGACGTCTGCGATGGCTAACAGCACTAGAGTTATGAGAAGTGTGAAGGAGAAGACCTGAAGGGCGTGGAGTTTTGCGTTTGCAGAGCCGAACATAGACGCTGAGACGATGGTGAGTAAGGCGCCCACGAGGAGGACAGCCCAGAAGATCGCGGGAAGGCGATACGCGCTTTGGAGGAGACGGGTGCGGCGATGTTCGGTGAGGGAGCTGAGCTCGGTGATGGCATGGTCTTCGGCTACGGCTTCGGTGGGAGTGGCGGCTTTGACCGTCATAAGCGTCTTCCACAGCTCCTGATTGATGAGATGGCTTTTATCGGGCATGCGACCGCTGGCCATCTCTTCCCAGTCTCCTTCGACGACTGCGTCGGCGTAGGAGCGAGTCAGGGCGCGGATCTGTTCGCGTTGCGGCTCGGGGAGGCCTGCGCCGAGGCGATAGAGATTGCGAAGTGCGTTGGCTTCGAGATCGACGTTGAGTTTGGCGTCGCCGAAGGTTGTCCATACGGTGTAGAGCATGAAGCCGAGGATGACGGCGTAGGTGGTGCCGATGATGTTGAGTTGCCAGCCGATGAGGTCGTTGTGTGCCTGGCGCTTCTCTCGGGGCCATGCGCGGTTGAGAAGCACCATGAAGAGCATGGAACCGGCGACGGTAAGGATGAGGAGGACGATGTTTTCGGTGAGAGTGAGCATGGGTGGGCGGCAGTTGGTCTGAAACAGAGTATCGAACTTTTTGGGGAGTTGCTTCGGGTAATTTGCCGGGCGCTGTGTATGGGCTATGGGTGGGCGGGAGGTTGCGTCGGTGCGGATTCCTGGTTTGCGATTAGCGCTTTGCGTATGCAGGATGTGTACTCGTTGAGAAAGCGATCTCGAATTGCGGCGTATTCCTGCATATTGTGGAAGCGCTTTGGCGGCTCCTGATTGAGGAAGTAGATGGTGATGACTGTGCGAGTCGGATCGTCGAAGAGAAGATAAACGCCGAGGACTCCACCTTCGCGTTTGGAGCGGTCGAGGCCCTGGATGTCGAATTGGTTCAATCGAGGTTTGAGAGCGTAGTTTCTCGAATTGTCATCAATGGAGAGCGTATGCTCGAAGTCGCTGATCAGGGCGTCCTTCGAGGCGGCGTAGCCTTCAGCGGGAAGGATCTCGACTTTTACGTTGGCGTAGAAGTCTTCCTCGGGATAGGCAAACATAACCCTTCTTCCAGCGGCGAGGGCAACGTTATAGGGGCCTTTCATCGTTGTGACTATTCGTGATGTCACGCCGAAGGCGAGCGGCGCGGTTTCGACGACTGATAGGCCGT
Organism: uncultured Acidobacteriaceae bacterium; assembly: GCA_963746625.1. Classification (GTDB taxonomy): domain Bacteria; phylum Acidobacteriota; class Terriglobia; order Terriglobales; family Acidobacteriaceae; genus Edaphobacter. The sequence goes on along the minus strand of CAVVBT010000003.1, from coordinate 164,921 downwards.
CGCTCAAGGTGCATCTTGTGTAGGGAGCGAAGGCTTTGATGGATGGAGTGTCTTGCGCGAGAGCAGAGTCGATCGGAAGTGTGGGGAGCAAAAGGAGGTTAAGGCAGAGAGAGGCAAGACGCAAGCGAGACTCCTATACGGGGCGAGTAACGGTCCACGAGGAGGATAAGGGAAGAGATCAAGTGCGGAGTAGAAAAAATAAGGCGTGGAGGCAAATGCTCCACGCCTTATTTTCTGCGGCAAACTAGTTCGTTGCATCTTTCTTTTCTTCGGGGGCTTTTTCGGGGGTGGTTAAGGGTTTGGTGATGTCGTCGAGGTAGTCGGGGGTGCCGTCTACGCGGACGAGAGAGGGGTAGCGCTCGCCTTCGTGGTAGTCGATGTCGGCAGTGGTGACGAAGGTGTCACCTTGAAGGATGAAGTGGATGGGTTCGGTTTTGCCCTTGGCGTCTTTGATGGCTGACTTGAGGGCGTCGCCGGAGAAGATGTTTCCGTTGACGGCGATGATCTTCTGGCCGGGGAAGAGTTTCGCTTTGTCGGCGGGGCCGTTCCAGCGGACGTCGGTGATGTTGCCTTCGCCGTTGACGCGGATGCCGATGGAGTACCAGACGTCGGTGCCGCCGCCGCGACGGCCGCCGGTGGAGGCGATGGTGCGCTCGGATTTTGTGGGCTTATCGGTGAAGACGAGCTTGTAGCCGCCCTGTTCGATGCCGGCGAGATCGGCGTGTGGGTTGATGGCGTCGACTCGGTCGTGCATGAAGGTGGCCCAGTCGTATTTGACGACCTGGTTCAGGTCGGCGATGAGCTCGTCGCGATTGTAGGTGACGATGAGCGGGCCGGTGTTGCCGCCTTTGGCGAGGAAGATGTGGAGGAAGTCGGTGAGGGATTTTTTGTTGTCGGTGAGTTTGCGGATGGTGGTGTCGGCGTCGAGCCAGAAGAGCTCACCCTCCTGGTAGTAGTCCTGTCCGCGCTTCCAGTTGGCCCAGGCAGGGTTGCCGCCGCGGAGGATGCTGGCGGCGATGGAGGTATCTTCGGTGGAGCGCCAGTCGCGACCGGGTTTGTAGTCGAGGTTGGCGGCGGACATGGCGAGCATGTCGCGGTACTGGTCTTGTGACTTGAGGCCGGAGCGGGCGGCGAGGACGTTGCCGAGGTATTGCGTCATGCCCTCGTAGACCCATAGGAGCGAGCCTTCCTGCATCTTGGCGAAGGTGTCCTGATAGAGGTTGTAGGGGCGGCGGTACTTGCCGTTCCAGGAGTGGGTGAACTCGTGGGAGAGGAGGTCGGATTCAGCGAGTTGGTGGGCTGGGTCGGAGAAGCCTTTTTCGCCGACTCCGTTGTCGGAGGACTGGCCGTGCTCGAGGCCTTCGCCGCCGGCGACGTCAGAGAGAGTGAGGAGGAAGTGGTAGACGTTGTAGTGGCGTGAATTGTAGGCGGCTCCAGTCTCGCGGACGAGATTGTTGAGAGCGATGAGAACCGCGGGGCGGAGTTGCGAGTCTTCGGGGCTGTCGGCGACTACGTCGATGTAATGTTTGGGCGTGACTTCGGGGGCGAGGGGGAACTCGTGGAAGTATTCGCCGGTGATGACGGGCGAGTCTTCGAGTTGCTCGACTGTCGTTGCAGCGTAGTGCGTGGTGCCGCCTTTAGGATGCTGAGGGTCGTAGCCATCGGTTGGCGTGAGAGCGGTGCCGATGCCCCAGCCTTCGGGAACTTTGACACTGGGTTGGACGGGGATGTCTTTGACGGGCGTGTTGGCGGGATAGAGGAGGAGTTTCTCCCACTCGAGGACGGCGAGCTTCTGGCTGATGCGTGCGGTGACGATGCAGTCGAGGTGGGCGTGAAGAGTGGTTACTCCGGCGGGCACGGTGACGTGGAACTGGTAGAGGTCTTCATCGTCGCGGCGCCACGGGAGGACTTTGCCGTTGGCGGTGAAGACTACGCCGGTGATGTCGTCGACGGGGCCGGTGGGGCGATGATTGCCGGGGATCCACTTGGGCGTGGTAAGCGTGACGGGGCCGGGAGTGACGGGGATGTCGACTTCGGCGTGGTAGAGCTTGCGTGGGGCGTCGGTGAGATCGGCGGCGATCTGAATCGGAGTCTTCTGGGCTTCGAGGAGAGCGGGTGCAATGAGGAGAAGAGCGATGGGCAGAAGGGTCTTGCGGAGGATCATGAGCGAGGAGTTCCTATCGGAATGACGGTGGATTTTTAGATATTAGAAGGTAGACGAAGCGGAGGCAGGTGGGGACGCAGCGTGGGTTTAAGACGCTGCATCCCAGGCGATAGAGCGAAAGCAAGGGATGTTCCTACTGTCAAAAAGAACAAAGACAAATACAGGGGTCCTTCCCTTTGGCCGCGCTCAGGGTCAGGATGACGGCTTTGAAAGTAGAGGTCCATTTGGAAGCTGGCTAGGAGTTGAGGGCGGATTCGACGGCCTCTATGACGGCTGGGTCGTCGGGGACGACTTCAGGGGAGAAGCGGGCGACTACTTTGCCGTTGCGGTCGATGAGGAATTTTTCAAAGTTCCAGAGGATGCCGGGCTCGGGGTTCGTGGTGGCTCCGTTGTGCTTGTCTTTGAGGAAGCCGTTGAGGCGTTCGCGGAAGGTGTCGCGGGTTGGGCCGATGGCTTTGGGCTGTGCGGCGACGAGGGCCTGGTAGAGGGGGTGGGCGCCGGGGCCGGTGACGGCGATCTTGGAGAACATGGGGAAGTTGACGGAGAAGTTGGTGGTGCAGAAGGTCTGAATCTCTTCGTTGGAACCGGGTTCCTGGGAGCCGAAATCGTTGGCGGGGAAGCCGCAGATGACAAGGCCTGAATCTTTGAAGCGTGAGTAGAGCTTTTCGAGGGCGTCGTATTGCTTGGTCAAGCCGCACTGGGAGGCTACGTTGACGATGAGGAGGACTTTGCCGCGGTGGTCGGCGAGGGAGGCGCCTTCGCCGGTGATGCGATGGACGGGGATTTCGTAGATATTTGCCATTAATCCAGTGTATCGCTACGGCTTCTTTATGCGGCGGGGCCAGATCGTGGTCATAAATATTTCCGTGGTATGTGTAGGCGCGGACCGGGCGGCGAGCAGGGATATCGATGGAGTTTGTTGGAAAGAGACGGTAGGATTCTAATTGCATGTCTTTGACCGATTCCATTATTGGAAAACCTTTAGCTACAAGTGAAGAACGAGCCGAGCATATCGGCGTCGCAGCCGGAATACCGATCTTTGGGCTGGACGGACTAACAAGCGCAGCATACGGACCGGAAGCGGCTATGACGCTGCTGATTCCACTGGGGGTCGGCGGAGTTGAGTACGGATGGAAGATCATCGCGGCGATTCTGGTGCTGCTGACGATCGTGTACTTCAGCTACCGGCAGACTATTGCCGCGTATCCAGGCGGGGGCGGGAGTTACACGGTCGCAACGGAAAACCTGGGGGAGAAGCCGGGGCTGCTGGCGGCAGCCGCCCTGATGATTGACTACATTCTGACGGCTGCAGTGGGTATTTCGGCAGGCGTAACGGCGCTGACCTCGGCGGTGCCAAGTCTGCAACCGCATACGCTGCTGATATGCCTGGTAATTCTGGCGATTCTGGCGATTGTGAATCTGCGGGGAGTGAAGGACACGGGGACGGCGTTTATTCTGCCGACGTTTTTGTTTGTTGGTACGCTGCTGACGCTGATTGCGGTTGGGATGTGGAAGACGGTGCACGCGGGTGGACATCCGATGCCAGTGGCTCCGGTTCCTGCGCCGCTACCGGCGACCGTGGGGGCGCTGGGAACGTGGATGCTGCTGAAGGCGTTTGCGAGCGGCTGCGCGGCGATGACGGGCGTTGAAGCGGTGTCGAATGGTGTGATGGCGTTTGGCGAGCCGAGGGTGAAGCGGGCGCAGCGAACGCTGACGGTGATCATCGGAATCCTGATGGTGCTGTTGTTTGGAATCGCTTATCTGGCGAAGACGTATCAAGTGATGCCGATGGATCCTGATGCGAAGGGTTACCAGAGTTTGTTGAGCTTGCTGGTGACGGTGGTGTTCGGGCGTGGGTGGTTTTACTACCTGACGATGGGCAGCGTGCTGCTGGCGCTTGCGTTGAGCGCAAATACGGCGTTCGCGGATTTTCCACGGCTGACGCGGGCGATAGCGATGCACGATTATCTGCCGCATGTGTTTATTCTTCGCGGGCGGCGGCTGCTTTATTCACATGGGGTCTATGCGCTGACGGGATTCACGGCGGTGATCTTGATTCTGTTTGGCGGCGTGACGGACCGACTGATTCCGCTGTATGCGATTGGGGCGTTTCTCGCGTTTACGCTTTCACAGTCGGGGATGGTGGTGCATTGGCTGCGGATGGAGAAGCATCGGGGCCGACTTTGGCATGCGTTTGTGAACGGCGTTGGCGCTGTGGCTACGGGGCTGACGACGATTGTGGTGCTGGTGGCGAAGTTCAGAGCCGGGGCGTGGGTGACGGCACTGCTGGTGCCAACATTGATTGGGCTCATGGTGTTGGTGAAGCGACATTACTCGCGTGTGAAGCGGGAGATGGCGGACATGACTCCGCTGAACCTGGAGAATCTGCGGGAGCCGATTGTGGTGATTCCGATGGCAAGGTGGGACCGGATTACTGAGAAAGCGATGCGGTTTGGGCTATTGATGTCGAAGGAAATTAAGGTCGTGCATGTTCATTCGGACGATGAGGAAGGGAGGCTGGATGAGATTTGGGGGGACTTTATAAAGGCACCGATTGACCGGAAGGGTTGCAGGAGCCGGAGCTGGTGATTATTCCCTCGTCTTACCGGTTTATTATCAATCCCTTGATGGACTACATTCTGGAACTGGAGGAGAAGAATCCGGGGCGGAAGGTGGCGGTGCTGTTGCCGGAGCTGGTGGTGAGGCATTGGTGGGAGAATGCGCTGCATAATCAGCGGGTGCAGTTGCTGAAGTTGTTGCTGCTGCTGAAGGGGAATCAGCGGATTGTGGTGGTGAATATTCCCTGGTATCTGTGACGCGTGGTGGGAGGGGCGTAAATACAGGGGGTGTGCGGAAATTTGTGTGTTTTCTGGATGGTTTTTTGTGGTGAAGTTGTGGTGTTTTGATGGTGGGATGTGGTGTTTTGGATGGTCGTTTTTGGGCGGCTAAAAAATGCCACTTTTTCTAAATTTATTTTTGAGCTTTAGAGCGAATGAAAAGCAGGCATGCCTTCCCGCCGGCAAGAAGAGACAAAGACCAGATACAGGGGTCCTTCCCCTTCGGCCGCGCTCAGGGTCAGGATGACGACTTCAACGGGAAAAGGGAGCGTATATCCGTATATTGAATTCGGTTTAGACGGTCTGGGGTTCGGGGCGGCGCCAGGCTGGGGAGAGTTCGCGTAAGCGGGCTACTGCGGCGGGGATGATTTTGAGGGCTTCGTCGATCTCTTCCTGGGTGGTCAGGCGGGAGAGGGAGAAGCGGATGCTGGCGCGGGCTCGGGCGGGGGTGAGGCCCATGGCGGTGAGGACGTGGGAGGGTTCGGCTGCGCCGGATTGGCAGGCGGAGCCTCCGCTTACGGAGATGCCTTTGAGGTCGAGGGCGATGACGAGGGCTTCGGCTTCGAGGTGGTCGAAGTAGAGGTTGCTGGTGTTGGAGACTCTCGGGGCTCCGGCTCCGTTGATGCCGGTTTCTTCGATCTGGGAGAGGATTCCTTTTTCGAAGCGGTCTCTTAGGGCGGTGAGTTCCGTGGGAGTGGGGAGAGGGGCGGGAGCGGTCGGGCTTGCGCCCGATAACCCACCCTTCGCATGGGGCGCGAAGGATGGGCCACCCGGTATATCGGTTGGTCCACCCGAATTTTCGGCTGGCTTGTCGTTGGCCAGCCATTTGGCGGCTAGTTCGGCGGCCTTGCCGAGGCCTGCGATGCAGGCTACGTTTTCGGTTCCGGCGCGGCGCTGGCGTTCGTGGGTGCCTCCGTGCATCATGGGGGCGAGGCGGACGTTTTTGCGGACGAAGAGGACTCCGATGCCCTTGGGGGCGTACATCTTGTGGCCGGAGAAGGTCAGGAGGTCTACGTTTTTGAGCGGGCCTTCGGCTGACAGGTCGAGCGGGATCTTGCCGGTGACCTGAACGGCGTCGGTGTGGAAGAGGGCTCCGGCTTCGTGGGCGATGGCGGCGAGTTCGTGGATGGGCTGGATGACGCCGGTTTCGTTGTTGGCGTACATGATGCTGACGAGTTTGGTGTTGGGGCGTATGGCCGCTTTTAGTGTTGCGGGTTCGATGAGGCCTTCTGATGAGACTGGAAGGAAGGTGACTTCTACGCCGGTTTTTTCGAGGGCTTCGGCGGCGTGGAGAACGGCGTGGTGCTCGATGGTGGTGGTGATGAGGTGCGCGGGTTCGCCGCGGGTGGATTCGGGGGAGAGGACGCCGAAGAGGGCGAGGTTGTCGCTCTCGGTGCCGCCGGAGGTGAAGACGATCTCGGAGTTGAGGCAGCGGAGGAGACGGGCGATAGCGGCGCGGGATTGCTCGACTGCGCTGCGGGCGTGCTGGCCGTGCTGGTGGATGGAGCTGGCGTTGCCGTAGTGCTCCATCCAATAGGGACGCATGGCCTCGAAGACCTCGGGTAGGAGTGGGGTCGTGGCGTTGGCGTCGAGGTAGATGCGATGCATGTGTTTATTTTAGCTTGTGTCGCTTGGGGAGACTGCATACCCCATGGGCTAAAGCCCCCTTTTGCGGAGAGGCCAGAGAGGGCCAAGCCTAAAGGCTTGGCGTACCTAGAAGCAACTGCAACTGCAAGGCAAAGCAACTGCAACGGCAAGGCAAACGGCAAAGTAACTGCAAAGGCAACGGCAAAGGCAACAGCAACGGCAAAGGCAACAGCAAAGCACGGCAACGGCAAAGCACTGCAACGGCAACGGCAACGGCAAAGGCAACAGCAAAGCACGGCAACGGCAAAGCACTGCAACGGCAACGGCAAAGCACTGCAACGGCAACGGCAAGGCAACGGCAACGGCAAGGCAACGGCAACGGCAACGGCAACGGCAAAGGCAAGGCAACGGCAACTGCGATTGGGTTGAAATCTTATTGAGAAGGGGACCGCCCAAGTCGGGCTGCGCTAATTGTTGTCTTTGGCTTGATGGAAATGATTTGGGATTGTATCGATGCGGTCGAGATATTTGGTGTGGACGTGGGGATGGTCTTCATACTGTTTGCGGACCGGGTTGTTTTCGATGTACATGAGCTGGTTTTTGAAGTCTTCTTCGTTTCGAATGCGGTGTTCGTGATAACCGCTGTGCCAGATTTCTCCTGGAGATTGTTGGCGAGCTGCGAAGGAATAGCCGCCCTTGATGTATTGAACGCACTTTGCCGTTGATTCGTTTATGGCGGGTGTAATGAGGATGTGCGTGTGGTCGGGCATGACCACGAAACCGTGGAGTTGGAAGCGGCTTTTCTCGCGATGCTGGAAGAGCGTGGAGATGAAGAGTTCGGCGTTGGCTGTGCGTTGGAAGTGGCGATGTTGTTGGAAGGTCGAGATTGTGATGGCGTATGTGCTCTGCTTTTGTCTGATTGTGGCCATTGAAAGAAAGCATACCCCAGGGGCTAAAGCCCCCTTCTGTGGAGAGGCAAGAGAGGGCCAAGCCTAAAGGCTTGGCGTACCTAGAAGCAAGGGCAAAGCCACTGCAACGGCAACCGCAACTGCAACTGCAACCGCAACATCAACGCAACAACAGCAGAAACAACAACCAACAACAACAACCAACAACAACAACAACAACAACAACAACCAACAACAACAACCAACAACAACAACCAACAACAACAACCAACAACAACAACCAACCAACAACAACCAACAACAACAACCAACCAACAACAACCACCAACAACAACCAACAACAACAACCAACAACAACAACCAACAACAACAACCAACAACAACAACCAACAACAACAACCAACAACAACAACAACCAACAACAACAACCAACAGGAGCAACAGCAGATCCCCTTCGGGGATGACACACAAGAAGGGCAACCGCAAGTACAAGTACAAGCACAAATGCAGACAAAGCAAAGGGCACCCATCCTTCGCGACGAGACTGCGAAGGATGGGCCACCCGAGGTGTTGCTGGCAATGTTGGACGCTATGGCAAAAAGAATGGCCACCCGGGTCGGGTGGCCATTCGGTTGATTGGTGTTGCGTTATTTGAGGGTTGCGGTGGTTGAGGGGCCGTCTAGGATTCCGTTGAAGAGGAATTTGAAGGTGGCGTGGGGTTGGCCTCGGAAGGTGACTTCGGGGCCGTAGAGGACTACTTTGCCTTTCCCAACCGGGGATTCGGCGATGGCAGTGGTGTGGTTGATGTAGGTTTGGCCCCAGGCCCAGCCGCTGGCGAGGAGGTTGTCGTCGTCGTACCAGGCTATGGCGTGAAGACCGGAGAGCGAGGCTTGCGGGTCGAGGGTGAAGGCTGGGCTGGAGTCGAAGTCGACGATGACGTTGGGGGCTACGCCGTAGGCGATGGGGTCGGTTGTGTCGACGTGCGCCTTGAGGAGTGAGCCGGGGATGTAGAAGCGCTCGGGCGGGACGGGCTGGAGCTGGCCTTTGACCATTTCCATCGGGGCGTTCACGACCGGGAGCTTGAGATAGGAGGCGATAGAAGTGGAGGTTCCGATGGCGAGGACAGTGCCGCCGTTCGAGGCGAAGGCCTCAAGTTGCGGAATGGTCTTGGTGGGAGTGATCTGGCCCATCCATGAGCGGAATTCGGCGGGGACCTCGTCGGGCTTGAGCTCGCGGCCGAAGAAGCCGCCGCCACCGCCGCGGCCGCCGGGGCGGGGCGAGCGGATGAGGCCGTCGGCGAAGACGAGCACGTCGAATTTGGCGTTGAGGTTGCCGGCGTCGAGCTCCTGCGGGTAGACGACGGTGTAGGGGAACTCGAACTGATCGAAGAGCCAACGGATCCAGCCGGAGGGCATGGAGCCTCCGTAGACGTCGGCGAGGCCGATGCGGACGGGGTGAAGCTGGATGGCTTCGGCGGAGGGCGCCTGTGCGACGGCGGTGGCGCTGATGCCGAGGGTTTTTGCGGCGTTCGTGAGGATCTGCTGCGTTGATGCGGAGTAGGGGAGCCAGAGAGCGCCGGGGGCTAAGGTTTTGCCGGCGGCGTTGGTGGCTTCCTTCAGCCAGTAGACGGGCTGGCTGGCTTTGAGGAGACGGTTGGTGAGGGTGTAGGAGTCGTTGTACTCGTGGCTGACGAGGTAGCCAGCCGGTGTGCCGCTGACGCCGGTGATGGTGCCGGGAACAGGGACGGCGAGATCGGTCTTGATGGGTGCGAAGGGACCGGTGAAGGGTTCGGTGTAGCGATCGAAGTGGACGCCCATCTGGAAGGCGAGGGTCCAGCCGGTGGTGTCATAGGGCCGGTTGGGCGGGCCGCCGGGATAGGGGAAGTCGTTGGGGTGGTCCTGCGGCTCGAACATGTCGAGGACCTGCGGGCGGAATGCCTGCGCGGTGAGAACCACGTAGGAGCCCGCGGGATAGTGCTTGCCGTTGACGTCGAAGGCAGCGCTGGCTTGCTGGATCTCGACGCCGGTCTTCATGAGGCTGTTGACGAACTTGGTCGCGGTGGGAAAGTCGGGCTGGTCGGCAGAGATGACGTAGCCGCGCGCGTCCTTCTTCGCGGGGTCGTGGAGGACCTTGTCGTAGAGTTCGGCGGGGATGCCCTGGGTGCGTGGCCCGGCAGCATTGCTGGCGTCGGGCGAGAGTACGCCGGCGCGGTTGACGTGCGCACCGCGACTTTTCGGCTTCGGCTTCGAGGGCTTCGATGCGTTTGGGTGTAACGGTCCAGTGGTCTTCGCTACCGTTCTGAACGGAGTCTTTGCCCATCAGATAGAAGTTGTAGAGGAGGTGGGTGCGCTCGCGGGAGGCGTAGTCGAGCACGGCGCGGTTATTGGTCTGCTCATAGGCGATGGAGGAGGCGTAGTGCCAGAGCTGCGGCTTGATGGGATCGACAAGGTCGTTGCGCGGAAGCTGCTCGGTGACGAGCAGGGGCAGCGGCTCCGGCGTGGGATTGCCGATGATTTCGGTCAAGAGGCCGATCTCGTTGTGGAAGTAGGAGACGGTGCGGAGGCTGCCATTGAACCAGGTGGAGTAAGGAGCGCCGCTGCGCGAGGTGGAACCGGGCTTGCCCTCTTCGACGAGACGCTGGTGCATGGATGTGCCTACGGCTTCAATGCCGAGTGGGATGAGCGGGTCATAGAAGTAGCTGTTGGGGTCGCGGAAGGGCGGCATGAAGATGACCGTGCCTGCAGGACCGGCCTGGTGATGGTTATAGACGATCTCGGGATACCAGACGCGGGAGAGGATGCGGTTGACGTTGGTGGTCTCGGGCTGGTTGCTGGCGAAGAAGTCGCGATTGTCGTCGTGGCCAATGTATTTCTGCCAGAGACGAGGCACGCCGTCGAGCAAGCGCTTGGTGGGGTCGGGGTTGCGCATGTACCAGTTGGAGACGAGCTCCATGCCGTCGGGATTGGCGAAGGTGCAGAGGACGATGTCGTCGTGCAGGAAGCGCATGGTCTCGGGGTCGGTCTTGGCGTTGAGCTCGTAGATGGTTTCGACGAGCTGCTGGGCGCCTACTGTTTCAGAGGCGTGGAGGCCGCCGTCAATCCAGACGACCGCTCTGCCCTCCTCGGCGAGTGTCTGGGCCTGATCGTCGGTGAGACCTTTGGCGAGTGCGAGCTTCTGGTTGATCTCGCGGTAGTGCTCGAGGTTCTTCATGTTTTCGGGCGAGGAGATGATGGCCATGTACTGATGGCGGCCCTCGGCGGTGAGGCCGATGTCGACCAGCTTCATGCGGTCTGACTCTTTGGCGAGCTTCTGGAGGTATTCGGTCTCCTGGGTGTAGTTGACGAGTTGGTAGTCGTCGCCGATGTTGTGGCCGAACTGCTCTTTCGGGGTTGTGATCTTGCGTGGGGAGGCTCCGTCGGTAAGGCTGAAGCCGGAAGCGGCGGGGAGAAGGGACAACACGAGAAGAGGCAAAAAGAGGATGCGCAGCTTCATTGGGCCTGGAGCTCCTTGGAGATGGGTTGTGGCTGTTATAGCAGGAGACGAGTGATAGGGCGAAAGAGTTTAGGGATAAGCGGGGTTTTTTCAGTGACGAGGCGCACTGCCCAGAGGTGTTGAAATCTGTTAGGCTTAGCGGCATTCGGGCCTAATTTTTCAGGAGGATGTGACGATGATGAAGCGGATGGTTGTGGTTTTGGCGCTGGCGGCTTGTTGGGCGACGGCTGGTATGGCACAGATGGGCGGCGCGGCGGCTCCGAAGGTTCCGGCGGGAACGATTATCGAGCCCGGAAAGTCGATTGAAGCGCTTCTGAATATCTACGAAGAAGAGATTGTAGGCGCGGCGAAGGCGATGCCGGCGGATAAGTACAGCTTTGCGCCGAGCCAGGCGATCTTTGCGGCGTCGCAAAAGGTGGACTTCGTATCACCTAAGCCCGTGAACACGTTTGGGCAGACGGTGGCGCATATCGCGCAGGCGAACTACTCCTTCTTCAGCAGCATGGGCGGAGCGAAACCGGATGTGGATATGAAGGCGATGGGAGGTCTGACGTCGAAGGAAGATGCAGTGAAGGCACTGGAGGGATCGTTCGCTTATGCGCATAAGCAACTGGCTACTTTGACGGCGGCGGATGCGTTTGCTTCGGTGAGGGGCGATATGTCGAAGACGAGTGTGGCGGCTTTTGCGATCGCGCATATGTGCGATCACTATGGGCAGATGGTGGAGTATCTGCGGATGAATGGGATTGTGCCGCCGGCTAGCGCCAAGTAGTAAGCGGAATTGTTTCAGAGGAAGGGCGGCTCGTTTGCGGGCTGCTCTTTTTCTTTGGTGGAAGGCTGGCGGAAGAGCTCGTCCATGGTGGAGTCTTCGGTGGCGGGGGTGGAGCGGAGGACGTAGGTGATTCCGATGGCTGCGGTGTCGGTGTGGATGCGGAGGCTGCGGCTGTAGTAGCCGGAGAGGGTGATGTTGCGGTTGAGGGGGATGTCGAGTGAGTTGGTGAAGCCGTTGTCTTCGGTGACGTTGTGACCGGTGACGACGGTGGCGTTGCCGTGGCGGGAGGGGCCGTAGATCTTCTGGTCGCCGATGGGGAGTTGTTCGTAGGCGTCGGACTCGAAGGAGATGCCGTGGAAGAAGTCGACGCCGAGGCCGACCTGGAAGTGGGCGAGGGGGCCGAGCGAGGTGTAGTTTTTGGTGACGGTGCGGTTGACGAGGGTGGTGGAGTCGCCTCCGCCCATCTCGACGAGGGGGGTGAAGCGGCCGTAGGTGCGCTGGAAGAGATTGCTGATGTCGAAGGTGACGCGGCCGGTGGTGAGGCCATATTTTTCGTCGCCGGAGGGGGCGGTGAAGGCGCCGGTGAGTTGGTACTGGACCAGGCGCGGGACGAAGTTGGCGTGGAGGCCGAAGACGATGTCGCCGAACTCGCCGCGCCGGGGTACGAGTTCGTCGTTGGGCTTGGGGTGGGTGGAGAGGGTGTCGGCTAGGCGGAAGAAATAGATGGGGATTTCGGCGTCGATGGAGAAGGTGTCGTTGAAGCTGTAGCCGATGGCGGGTGTGGCGAGAGTGGCCCATCCGGTGAGGGAGGAGTGAACGGCTGAGAGGGTGACTCCGGCGTTCCAGCCATGCTGCTCGTCGTTCAGACCTGGGATGTCGGGGATATCTTTTATGTCCAGCAATGGCGGCTGGCTGACGGAGGACTGCGCTATGGGTGGCTTTTCGCCTGGGATCTGCGCGATGAGGGGAAGCGCGGGCAGCAACAAAAGAGATAAGGCTGCCTGGCGGTGGAGTTTTAACGACACGCGCGACCCCTGAACTGACTATGCGGTGAGCATGACAGCTTTAGGAGTGTTCGCCAACCTCTTTTGTTGTGCTCTGTGCGGTTTCGAGGACGGAATTTGGCAGAGAGTTGTGTTGCGAGGGCGACTAGCGTTCTCCGAGGGGGATGTATGGGGCGGGGTAGGCAGGACCGGTGTAGTCGGCGCGCGGACGGATGAGGCGGTTGTCGTCGTGCTGCTCTATGACGTGGGCGGCCCAACCGGAGATGCGGCTGACGGCGAAGATGGGAGTGAACAGGTCGATGTCGATGCCGAGGAGGGTGTAGGTGGAGGCGGAGTAGAAGTCGACGTTGGCGTTGAGCTTCTTTTCCTGCTTGACGAAGAGCTCGATCTTTCGGGACATGTCGAACCATTTGGTGCTGCCGGAGGTTTTGCCTAGTTCTTCGCTCATGCGGCGGAGGTGGGTCGCTCTGGGATCTTCGGTGTGGTAGACACGGTGGCCGAAGCCGGAGATTTTTTTCTTGTCGGCGAACATCTGGCGGACATACTCGACCGGGTCGGCGCCGGCCTTGTCGATGGTGTAAAGGAGGCGCATGGTGGCTTCGTTGGCTCCGCCGTGAAGTGGGCCTTTGAGAGCGCCGATGGCTCCGGTGATGGCGGAGTGGATGTCCGCGAGGGTTGCGGCGATGACGCGCGCGGCGAAGGTGCTGGCGTTGAGCTCGTGGTCGGCGTGGAGGATGAGGGCGATGTCGAAGGTTTTGGTGGCGGTGTCCGAGGGCTTTTCGCCGTTAAGCATCCAGAGGAAGTTCGCTGCGTGGGAAAGCGTGGGGTCGGCTTCGACGATGGACTTGCCCTTGCGGATGCGATCGAAGATGGCGACGATCATGGCGATCTGCGAGGTCAGGCGATAGGATTTGCGGACGTTGGCATCGTGGGAGCTGTCGGCTTCGTCGGCGTCGTAGATGCTGAGGAGGGAGACGGCGGTGCGGAGGACCTCCATTGGGGTGGCATCTTTGGGGACGCTGCGAAGGAGATCAATGATTTTGGGATCGAGCTTGCGGGCGTCGGCGAGTTTTTTGGTGAAGTCCGCGAGCTCGGATTTGGTGGGGAGCTTGCCAAACCAGAGGAGGTAGGTTGTCTCTTCGAAGGTAGAGCGCTGGGCGAGCTCGTGGATGTCGATGCCGCGGTAGGAGAGAACGCCGGCGTCGCCGTCGATCCAGCAGATAGATGAGGTGGTGGCGACTATGCCTTCCAGGCCTCTCGATGCGACAGCGGTGGACATAATGCGAATCTCCCGGGAAAAACTTAGTACATCTGGTTATAGCGCAGCGGAGAAACGGTTGTCACGGCGGGGTGCGCGAATATCGGCTTGCTTGTGCGACTTTGGTGCTATGACGGTTGGCGAGGGCGAGGTTGAATTTCAGTGGTTGGATGGGTTCCAAACCCCTTCAGAATGGAGATAAGGAGCACCAGAAATGATTGTTGGGAATCCTAATATTTCGCTATCGAATCCGAGATCACTTGGGCATGTGAGCAGCTAAGTCATCTGGCACTCGCTTTTTGTCGTTCACGTTGCCGGTCGGTGCTATGGGATTAGGGAGCCGGACGCATCGATGCCAGGGGTCTCCTTCGATCAGGTTGGTAAGAGAATCGCCAGACGTGGCAGGCACAATCCTCCGTTTCCGATGGGTGCGACCGCGGCGGACATTGCCTATTCCTTCAGGCGCGCCATTTACGCCGAATGCGAGGAAGGCAAACCGTTTTTCGGAATGCCCGTTCGCCAATTTACAGAGGCAATCTCTTCGAACCATGTCCAATGGGTCAGCGATGAAGAGTTCGATGACAGTAGCTACGTGTTGCAATTTGAAGATGAGAATCAGGTCCGGTTGGTCGCCTTTACCGGAACTCCGGATTTTCGATACGACCCGGCTAGCCTGCGTGACGTTTGTCTCTCGTTAGACGAGTTTTACGGGATTCTCCAGGAGTGGCGTGACCGCTTCAAAGATGAATGGACATCTTTCACTAAGGTGTCTAGCTCCATTCAGGGGCTGTTGTCCTAAAGTCGAAACACGTCGCCACCCCCTGGGGTCGTGGTTGAGAAGTTTGGAACGGTTGTGGCGGGGTTGGCACCTTCGGGGTCCTTCGGCTGCGGGCTTCGCCCTTCGCTCAGGATGACGCCTCTTGGTGGACTAGCTCGCACCGATTTGGCGGGCGGGGGAGAAGGGTGTGAGGTTGATTGCGGGGGATTCGTTGGTTAGGAGTTGGGCGATCAGGTGGGCGGTGGCAGGGGCGAGGAGGATTCCGTCGCGGAAGTGTCCGGTTGCTAAGAGGTGATGTGGTTTGTTGGGGAGAGGGCCGAGGAGCGGTAGGCCGTCGGCGGTTGCGGGGCGGAGGCCAGCCCATGCTTTTATTTGTGGCGCGGTCGCTAATGGGGGGAGAAATTCGGCGGCTGCGGTGCGGAGGCGGTCTATATCTGAGGGGTGGACGGCTTTGTCGAAGCCGGCGTCTTCTATGGTTGCTCCGATGATGGCCTGGCCGGAGTTGGGGCCTGTGGTGCGGGGGACTATATAGATGTCCGGGGTGCGCACGACGAGGTTGAGCGGGAGGGTGGCGGGTAAAGCGACGGAGAGCATCTGTCCTTTGCGTGGGGTCACTTTGATGTCGGTGAGGTTGGAGGTGGCGGAGGACCAGGCTCCAGTGCAGTCGATGAAGTGCGATGTGTGGAGGACGCCGGCGGTGGTTTGGAGTTGGACGAAGTTTTTGTTGGAGCGAGTGTGAAGGACGGCTGTGTTCGGGCGCAGGTCGATGGTGGTGTTGCGAACGGCGGCGAGGATGGCGACGGCTAGCTGGCGCGGGTCGATGCTGTGTTCGTCCAGGACGGTGAAGTGGTGATGCCCGGGTTTGAGTGCAGGTAAAAATATTGCAATTTCTTCAGGCGAAAGTTCAGCGTGCTGTGTGGTCGTTTTGACGGTAAGGGATTGAAGGGTTTTGTTTGTCTGGAATGGGACGCGGATACCGGAGAGGGTGTTGAGACGGTCTAAGTAGGCGGGGTAG
This sequence comes from uncultured Acidobacteriaceae bacterium, assembly GCA_963746625.1. Classification (GTDB taxonomy): domain Bacteria; phylum Acidobacteriota; class Terriglobia; order Terriglobales; family Acidobacteriaceae; genus Edaphobacter. The sequence goes on along the minus strand of CAVVBT010000003.1, from coordinate 149,106 downwards.
AGGGAGAGGCTGAGGTTGGCGAGCGGTTGGAGCGGCGCGGGGTTGTGCGGATCGTCCGCGGCGAGCATGCCAGCGGCGGCGGTGGAGGCTTCGGTGAGGGGAGTGGATCGGTCGAGGACGGTGACACGGGCGCCTCGGTGGTGCAGTTCGATGGCCAGGGAGAGGCCGATGATGCCGGCTCCGGCGATGCATATATCGGGTTGGTGCATGGAACAAGTCTAGATGGAGGTGGAGAGGATATAGTTTGGTGTAACGGTTTGTCGGTCGAAGGAATGGCCTTCGTTCGGTGGCTGTAAAGAGATGGCGCTGTTAGAAGATCCTGGGAACTAAACGACACTGGGAACGAGGAGAGTGGAATGAGTGACGAAGAGATCGTGGAACAAAGGACCGTCGGCGGACCGTTGCTTGCAGTGGTAGCGGCCGCTTTGCTGGCTGCGCTGGGAGGGTTGGCGTGGTCGTATGGGCTGCAGAACCATCTTGCCGAGGCGGAGAAGAAGATTGCCGCGGTGGACCAGAAGAATGCCGACCTTACGCAACAGCTTGAGGCTACGAATGCGCGGCTGCGGGCGACTAGCGAGACGCTGGGACAGAGCGTTGGCATGACACAGAAGCAGATTGAGATTCGGACGCAGGCCATCGTTGCAGCGCAGAGGGCGGCGGATGCCAAGCTGGAGGAGCAGCAGCAGGCGACGCAGAAGCAGATTGGCGCAGTGTCGACCGATGTAGCCAGTGTGAAGACGGACGTCGGCGGCGTGAAGACGGACGTCGCGACGACGAAGAGCGATCTGGCGGCGACGAAGGTTCAACTCAACCGCGTGGTGGGAGATGCAGGCGTGATGAGTGGGCTGATCGCCACCAACCATGACGAGCTCGAGATTTTGAAGCATAAGGGGGATCGTAACTATCTTGAGTTCACCCTGCAGAAAGGCGCGAAGCCGACGCTGTTGTCGACGGTGAAGCTGCAGTTGAAGAAGGCAGACGAGAAGCATTCGAAGTACACGATGGAGGTCAGCTCGGACGATCGCACGATCGAAAAGAAGGATAAAGGGCTGGATGAGCCGGTGCAGTTTTACAACGGAAAAGACCCGGTGCTGTATGAGCTGGTGGTGAACGTGATCGGAAAGAACACCGTGTCGGGTTATCTTTCGACTCCGAAGACGGGAGCGAAGACCGGCGGAGGCCAATAACGACGGGCCTTTTGGTTACTGCAGACACAGAGAGGGGGACGCTTATCGCGTCCCCCTCTCTGTTTGCCTTGGTTGGATTACTTCTTGGTTGACTTCTTTGCTGCCTTCTTCGCTGGTGCTTTCTTTGCGGCTTTCTTTGCTGCTTTCTTAGTTGCCATTTTGCCTATTCTCCCTATTGATTAGACATCGTCTTTACAACACGCTGCATAGCAGCTAACGAAGGTATAGATTTACGAGTTTTAACTGTCAAGAAAAAAATGAACGAAAACGAAAAATCTTTTTCAGTCGAAGTGGGGATGGGGACGGGATTTTGGTTTTCTGTGGATGCGATTTTGATTACGAAGAGGTGAGTGAGAGGAAAAAAGAAGAAGCAAGAACGACGCAACCCATCCTTTGCGGTGAGACTGCGAAGGATGGGCGACCCAAATTTCGGAGAGCGCGAAATGTCTTTGTTCCTTCGTTGCGAGGTGTGGACTATAGTCATGGAAAGCAAAAATCTGACGGCTGTTGTTTGCAGCGGATTTGATTCTGGTCTTTGACTGGCTTCGATTTTTCCAAGGGAGAGCACTGAAATGCGCGTGAAATATCTGATCGCAACGATGGTCTGTTTTGTTCTTACGAGCGCACTGGTAGCGCAGAAGCGAAACATTACGGAGAAAGACATCTTCAGCTTTGTCTGGATTGGCGATACGCAGCTTTCGCCGGATGGGAGCCGGGCGGTGTTTGTGCAGACGACGGTGAATGCGAAGCGCGATGGGTATGACACGGCGCTTTACCTGCTGGATATTACGCAACCGCTGGTTGCTCCGCGGCGGTTGACGAACGGGCCGCACGACGGGCAGCCGCGGTGGTCTCCGGATGGGACGCAGATTGCTTTTACGCGTGCTGTGGAGAAGGATGGAAAGCCGTCACCGGCTCAGATCTATCTGCTGTCGCTGTCGGGAGGGGAGCCGGTGCAGGTGTCGGCGCTGGAGAAGGGAGCGGGATCGCCGCTGTGGGCTCCGAACGGAAGTTGTATCGCCGCGTTGAGCGAGACGCCGATTGTTCCTGAGCCGAAGAAGGATGGCGCGGAGAAGAAGGACGGCGCGAAGGCGGACGAGCACAAGAGCGATGTTCGGATTATTACGAAGGCTGTGTATCGGATGAATGGGGCGGGGTTCCTGGATACGAAGGATGTGTCGCAGCTCTATTTGTTCTATACGGCGAAGGTTGGGTCGAAGCCGGTAACGCCGTGGCAGGTTACTGCGGGGCGTTTCGGTGTGAGTGACTTTGTGTGGAGTCCGTCGTCGACCGATATCTATTACACGTCGGAGCATACGGACGAGCCTTATTACGATCTGCCGCATAACGAGATTTATGTGCTGGACCCTCCGGCCGATGCGGCTTCGAAGGGCGAGAAGGATCCTCCGCCGATGAGCACGCTGGTGGCGAAGCTGGAGTTTGGGGCTTCGGGACTGACGATTTCGCCGGATGGGAAGAAGCTGGCGTTTCATGGAGACGCGCAGCCGCTGACGAAGCCGCGGTCGCATCAACAGCCGGATATGTTTGTGATGGACATTGAGGGCGGTAAGGCTGGAGCGCCGAAGAATTTGACGGCGAACTATGACTATGAGGTGGGCGGTGGAGTTGGTGGGGATAATACGGCTCCGAGAGGTGGTGGAAGGAGTGGGCCGGTCTGGACTGCGGATGGGAAGTCGATCATTGATTTGGTCGGGAAGCAGGGAAGTGCGCTGCTGGTTTCGATTGATGCTTCGACTGGCGCGGTGAAGGAGTTGACGGCGGAGAAGCAGGCAGTGGTCGGGTTTGCGGTGAAGCCGGATGGGACGAAGATGCTGGCGCTGATCTCGACGCCGATTGCGGTGGGGGATTTGTTTTCGGTGGCTCCCGACGGGTCGAAGCAGCAGACGCAGTTGACGGATGTGAATAAGGAGCTGTTTTCGAAGCTGAACCTGACGATGCCGGAGGATATGCAGGTGACCCCAACGGCGAATCCGAAGGATATTCCGGGGAGCAAGATTGAGTCGTTTGTGCAGCTGCCGCCGGATTTCGATAAGACGAAGAAGTATCCGCTGATTCTGAATATTCATGGCGGGCCGCACTCGGCTTATGGGTGGGTGTTCGACCATGAGATGCAGTGGATGGCGGCGAAGGGATATGTGGTGGTGTATCCGAATCCGCGGGGGTCGACGACTTATGGGCAGGTTTTCGCGAACATCATTCAACATAACTATCCGGGGGATGACTTCCACGATCTGATGGATTGTGTGGATGCGGTCGTGAAGCAGGGATATGTTGATCCGGCGAAGATGGGCGTGACCGGCGGAAGCGGCGGCGGGTTGCTGACGGACTGGGTGGTGACGCATACCGATCGGTTCAAGGCGGCTGTTGCGCAACGGGATATTACGGACTGGTCGAACTGGTGGTACACGGCGGACTTTACGCTGTTTCAGCCGACCTGGTTTGAGGGTGCGCCGTTCGAAAAGGTTGACGAGTTCAAAAAGTACTCGCCGATTACTTATGTGACGAATATCAAGACGCCGATGATGTTTATTCTGGGCGACGCGGATTACCGGACTCCACCTACCGGAGGTGGTGAGGATTTCTTCCGCGCGCTGAAGTATCGGCATATCGATACGGTGATGGTGCGGTTTCCGGGCGAGAGCCATGAGTTGTCGCGGAGCGGTCAGCCGTGGCATCGCGTGGAGCGGCTGGAGAACATCATGAGCTGGTTCGATAAGTATTTGATGGGAATGCCTGAGCCGCAGTATGACATTGTGCCGGCGGGAGCCACTCCGGCTAGTGTGAAGATGAACTAGTGGAGTAGAGTTTTCATCGAGGGTTTGAATCGATGAAGGATGTTGTGATTGTTTCGGCAGTGCGGACGCCCGTTGGAAAATTCCAAGGGGCGTTCGCTGATTTAACGGCGGTTCAGCTTGGTGCGGTGGCGGTTCGCGAGGCGGTGAAGCGGGCCGGGATTGATCCGTCGACTGTGGATGAGTGTTTGATGGGTTGTGTGCTGCCGGCGGGACTGGGGCAGAATCCCGCTCGGCAGGCGGCGTTGCAGGGTGGACTGGCGGATACGGTGTCGGCGATGACGATCAATATGGTTTGCGGTTCGGGCCTGAAGGCGGTGGGGCTGGCGGCGCAGGCTGTGATGGCTGGGGATGCGGAGATTGTGGTTGCGGGCGGGATGGAGTCGATGACGAATGCGCCTCATCTGTTGCCGCAGGCGCGGCGGGGAATCCGGATGGGAGATTCAGTGCTGGTGGATTCGATGGTGAAGGATGGGTTGTGGTGCGCTTGTGAGGACTATCACATGGGCGTGACCGGGGAGAATGTTGCGGAGAAGCACTCGATTACGCGTGAGGAACAGGACGCTTATGCGTTGGCGTCGCATAGGAAGGCGAGCGCGGCGTGGAGGGAGGGCCGGTTCGATGCGGAGGTTGTGCCGGTGAGTGTTCCGGGAAAGAAGGGTTCTGCGACGGTGGTGACGCGCGACGAGAGTGTGCGGGATGATGCTTCGCTGGAAGCTCTTGCGGGTTTGAAGCCGGCGTTCAAGAAAGAGGGAACGGTTACGGCGGGAAATGCTCCAGGTGTGAATGATGCGGCGGCGGCGGTGGTGGTGATGTCGGCGGAGAAGGCGAAGGAGTTGGGGTTGGAGGCGTTGGTTACGATCAGAGCGCAGGCTACGAGCGGGGTGGCTCCGAAGTGGGTGATGCTGGCTCCGGTGACTGGAGTCCAGTTGGTGCTGAAGCGCGCGGGTTGGACGCGCGATGAGGTGGATCTGTATGAGTTGAATGAGGCGTTCAGCGTGCAGGCGCTGGGAGTGATGAAAGAGTTGGGGCTGGATGCCGGGAAAGTGAACGTGAATGGTGGAGCTGTGGCGATTGGACATCCGATTGGCGCGAGCGGGGCTCGGGTGCTGGTGACGCTGATTCACGAGATGATGCGGCGCGATGCGAAGAAGGGCGTTGCGGCGTTGTGCCTGGGTGGCGGGAATTCGGTGGCGCTGGCAGTGGAACGTTAGTGCTGCGGAGAAGCCAGCTGGACGTAAAGCAGTTGAGCTGACTTAATGAATATTCGCAATGATTTACGGGATGAAACTCACGTGAGACTGAAGCTGTTACAAATGACAGCTGACATGGAGTTGGCGCGGGATTGAGGTAGCGGGTGTAACATCATCCCCGCAGTTTGCTTTCGAACAAGGCTTGTTCGGGCCAGACAGTCAATTTTGATGAAGAGAACTAAATCAAAAAGGAGCGTCTATGGCAGGTTCAATCTTGGACAGTTTTATGAGCACACTGGGGCCTCAAGTTGTTGGCCCTTTGGCTACGCGCCTGGGAGCCTCTCCTGACGCTGTACAGCGTGGTTTACAGAGCGGTTCGGCCGCTATGCTTGCCGGAGTTGCGGCGAAGGCGGATCAACCTGGATTTATGAGTCAGATCTTCGGACTAATCAACAATCCTGCGGTTACCTCAAGTTCACTTTCGAATCTTGCTTCGAGTATCAGTTCGGGCGCTCCCGGTGGCCTTGCGGACCTCGGCAGCAAATTCGTGTCAACGATCTTCGGTTCCAATATGTCGGGAGTTACGGACGCGGTTGCTCGCACGTCGGGCCTTGCAGGTGGCACCGCAAGCAGTCTGATGGCGATGGCGGCTCCGATGGTGCTGGGATTTCTTGGGCACCATGTTCGAGACAATGGAATGAGCGCGGGAGACCTGGCGAACACACTGAAGTCGCAGGCGTCGGGTTGGCAACAGTATCTTCCCAGCGGTTTCCGGTCGCTGGTGAGCACGCAGACCGTTCCACCAATTGCCGAGGCGGTGGTTCCTGTGGCGAAGAGAAACTGGCTCTGGCCGCTTCTTCTGCTTGCTGCGCTGCTGATTGCCGCTTTGTGGTGGTTCAATCGGCCGAAGGCTCCCGAAACGGTTGAGACTCCTGCTATGCCCGCGGCGAGTTTCTTCAAGCTGACTCTGCCGGATGGCACGGTGCTGAATGTTCCGGAGAACGGCATTGAGAATCAGTTGGTGAAGTTCATCAATGATCCCTCGAGGCCGGTGGATTCGACGACGTGGTTTAACTTTGACCGGCTGTTGTTCGATACGGGTTCGGCGACGTTGCAGCCATCTTCTCAGGAGCAACTGAATAACATTGCGGCGATTCTGAAGGCCTATCCCAATGTTCATGTGAAGATTGGCGGCTATACGGACAATGTCGGGGACGCAGCTTCGAACCTGGCGCTTTCGAAGGCGCGCGCGCTGAACGTGATGAACGCGATTGTGGCTGCGGGGATTGATCCCTCGCGGCTGGAGTCGGAGGGTTACGGCGAAGACCATCCGGTGGGGGACAACTCCACGGAAGATGGGCGAGCGCAGAACCGAAGGATTGCTTTGCGGGTGACTGCGAAGTAAGGGCTTTGCCTGACAAAGGCTTCGTGCTGAGCCGGTGCGGGGGATCGCACCGGCTTTTTGCTGGGTGGGTTCGCCGATTTCAGACAGCCCGAGCTGTGGTGGCGCATCTAACGGAACGAAGTGAGTTTCCGATTCGTTTCGAGGAGGAGTGATGCGCTGGTTTCATGCTGCTTTGTTTATGGGTTTGTTTTGCGGGTCGATGGTGGCGCAGGAGAACAACAGACCGAGGGCGTTCGATGCGATTCGGAGCAGTGATTCCTATCGGCAGGCAGTGCTAGGGGCGTACCAGGATTATGAGAATGGGCTTTCGACGCACTGCCAGAAGATCGATATCAACATGAACACCGGGGAGGCGAAGGTTTATGGGACGATTCAGACGGGTGCTGACGGCAATATTGTGAACGCTCGCTGGAAGGAGGTGACCGATGGAGTGGCATGCGGGGAGAAGCGATCGTATGTGGCTTTGGTGACGATTCAGGATGGAAAGACGTCGGTGGTTGGGTTGTTCCCGGGGCAATCGGCTGCAGGGCCGGTGTTGCAGCATGGCTCGGTGCAGTATGCGGCGGTGGGCGCGGGGGCGGGCTCGTGTCCAGTGGATGTGCTGGAGACGGCATTGCCGAATGGGGAGCCGAGCGGGCCGGGTGTTCCATGGGATGAGAAGTGGACGGTGAGGGCTTGCGGGAAGAAGTCGATTGTGACGATGCACTTTGGACAGGATGCGAAGGGGATGACGGTCAGCGTTAGTCCGAAGGAGACGGTGGCTGCGCCTTAGGCGTTGTGGGTTTGCTAGTATCGGAGCCATGTGGCGTGGCTGGCTTTTCTTTTTGAGAGCTTCTGTTTTCGTTGTTGCAACGACGGGCTTCGGGCAGGAGCTTCCTGCCGATGACGGCGTAAGGATTGCGGAGTTCTATCGGCTGGCACCGGCGATTGAGGATGCGATTTGGCCTGGGTGGAGCGAGGTGCCGTCACCTTTATTGCTGATCACTGGTGAGAATGAGTTTCTGACGCATCATCCAAGTCCTCCGGCTGAGTTCAAGGCTGCGGGAGACGGATTCTTTGTGCGGCCACGCCAGTTTCCGGTTCGGTTGGAAGCGACGTTTCCGGCTTTTGGGCCTCCTGCGGTGATTGTGATCGGGGAACCGAAGAGTACGGCGAGCAAGACGAGTACGCCGTGGGTGATTGTGGTGATGCACGAACACTTTCATCAACTGCAGGATGCTGCTCCGGGATATTTTCAAGCGGTGGATGGCTTGGGATTGAGTCATGGCGATGAGAGTGGGATGTGGATGCTTGAGTATCCGTTCCCTTATAAGAAGCCGGAGATTGTGCAATCGTTTGGGAGGCTTCGGGATGCGTTGCTTGCGGCGGTGAGCGAGGCTGATCCGGTGAAGTTTGGGAAGGATGCTGAGGAGTATGTTGCGATGCGCAGAAAGTTTTTTGCGCAGCTTTCTGCGGATGATCACAAGTACCTGAGCTTTCAGCTTTGGCAGGAGGGTATGGCGCGGTATACGCAGATCATGGCAGCGGAGGCGGCGGCGAAGTATCAGCCTACGGCTGCGTTTGCCGGGCTTGAAGATTATGAGCCGTTCAGTGCTTATGGCGCTAGAGCGAGGGGGGAGACGTTGGAGGAGTTGCGGAAGGTGGATCTGGCTAAAGCTCAGCGAGGAGCGATTTATCCGTTTGGGGCGGTGGAGGGGATGTTGCTGGATCGGCTGAATCCTGGGTGGAAAGATCAGTATTTTAAGCGTCTCTTGTCTACTGATGATCTGTTTGTGGTGAGGGACTGAGGTTGAGCAAAAATCAAGAAGATGTACCTGCCGACAAAAGACAAAGACGAAATACAGGGGTCCTTCACTTCGTTCAGGATGACGGCTTCGAAAGGGAAATTGCATGCATCCTTCTCGGATTTCCGTCAGCACTCGATTACGTTGAGGGCGAGGCCAGCGAGGGAGGTTTCTTTGTAGCGGGATTGCATGTCGAGGCCGGTCTGGTACATGGTGGCGATGATCTGGTCGAGGGAGAGCTTGTGGTCTCCGGATTCGTGCATGGCCATGCGGGAGGCGTTGATGGCTTTGACGGCGCCCATGCCGTTGCGCTCGATGCAGGGGATCTGGACGAGGCCGCCGATGGGGTCGCAGGTCATGCCGAGGTTGTGTTCCATGGCGATTTCGGCGGCGTGCTCCACTTGGGCGTTGGTGCCGTTGAGGGCGGCGACGAGGCCTCCGGCGGCCATGCTGCAGGCTACGCCGACTTCTCCCTGGCAGCCGACTTCGGCTCCGGAGATGCTGGCGTTTTCTTTGTAGAGGATGCCGATGGCGGCGGCGGTGAGGAAGTAGCGGATGATGCCTTCCTGCTTTTCTTCCGGTGTTCCTTCGATGAAGTGGGTGTAGTAGTTGGCGATGGCGGGGATGACTCCGGCGGCGCCGTTCGTGGGGGCGGTGACGACGCGGCCTCCGGCGGCGTTCTCTTCGTTGACGGCCATGGCGTAGACGGTTACCCAGTCGATGGGGGCGAGTGGGTCTTTGGAGCCGATGGTGTTGAGGCGCTCGGCGAGACGATGGGCGCGGCGGCGGACGTTGAGGCCTCCGGGGAGGATGCCTTCGGTGGCTATGCCGCGGTCGGTGCATTGCTGCATGGTTTGCCAGATGGCGAGGATGCTGGTTCGGATTTTTTCTTCGGGGGTGAGGGAGGGAGAGTGTACCTCAGGAGCTAAAGCCCCTTCTGCGGGAGATGATTGCGACATCCGTTCGACTGCGCTCAGGACAGGCTCTAAAGCCGTGTCCTTAACAAATCTCTTTCTCGCATCGTCCGACACCTGTGATGGGCGGTTGATGGGGAGGTTGGTGTCTTTGAGGAGAGCGACTTCGTTCGCCAGCATGAGTTCGGCGATGGTCAGGTTGTTTTTTCTGGCGATGGTGAGGAGGTCTGCTGAGCTGCGGAACGGGTAGGGTACGGTGCGGGTGGTGGCGAGGGCTTCGGCGGTGCGCTCGGCTTCGGAGACGATGAAGCCTCCTCCTATGGAGTAGAAAACTTCTTCGGTGAGCTTCTTGCCGGCATTTTCGAAGGCGGTGAAGCGCATTCCGTTGGGGTGTGAGGTGATGGTGGGGTCGGGGTACATCTGGTTGCGGTGGAAAAGGAGATTTTCGGTTTCGATGAAGGGGATGGTCTTCTTGCCGCCGAGTGTGATGGAGTTTGTGTTGCGGATGGTTGCGATTTTGGATTCGACAGTGGCGGGGTCGATGGTGTCGGGGGCTTCGCCGAGGAGGCCGAGGAGAATGGCGCGGTCGGTTCCGTGGCCTATGCCGGTGAGGGCGAGCGAGCCGTAGAGATCGACGGTGACTCTCGCGGTTGTTTCCAGGAGATTGGCGGAGTTGAGCTCGCGGGTGAATCGAAGGGCGGCGCGCATGGGGCCGACGGTGTGGGAGCTGGAAGGGCCGATGCCAATTTTGAAGAGTTCGAAGAGGCTGGTGTTCACGTTTTTATTCTAGGCTTTGTGGCGGGAGTTGGCTGGACGCGCGGATGGTGCGGATTTTTTTGCGGGTTTCTTCGGGGATTTCTTTTGCGATTGTTTTGCCTGCAGGTTCTGGTACGCGGTTTTGAGAGCGCCGGCCATGATGGACTCGTCGGCTTGGTTGAGGTGGATGTAGGTCATGCCCATGCGGCCCCATCCTCCCTGGACGGGGGAGAAGATGCGAGGCTGATCGGTGACGAAGGCGGATTGCTGATCGAGGGTTAGTTTGAGGACTCCGCAACCTTTTTTCTCGCCGGAGAGGGTGGCGAAGATCTGGTTGTTGAGGCGGAAGTCGGGATGGTTCATGTGCGAACTCTCGACGGCTCCGGGGAGTTGGAGGGCGAGGCGGCGGAAGAGTTCGACGTGTGGGTCCATTGTGGGGATGATTCTAGTTCTTCGTTGGGTTCGATGTCGTGGGTCGCAGATGGTGGGATGCTATACTCGCGAAAATCTTCCGCCCCAAGGATTCATCAGGCTCAGAATGCTTTTTACGGCTCGTAGTGCTGCAGTTTATGGAATTGATGCCCACATTATTGAAGTTGAAGTTGATTTTTCCGGGATCAAATTAGACAAAGAACATTTCAGCACGGTGGGACTGCCGGATGCGGCGGTGAGGGAGAGCCGTGACCGGGTGCGGTCGGCGATTAAGAACTCGGGATTTGATATTCCCACGACGCGGATCACTATCAATTTGGCTCCTGCGGATTTGAAGAAAGAGGGGTCGGGATTCGATCTGCCGATTGCGATTGGGATCCTGGGGGCTTATGGGGCTCTGCATATTAAGGACCTGAGCGATTATTTGCTGGTGGGGGAGTTGGGGCTGGATGGGAGTCTGCGGGCAGTGCAGGGGATGCTGCCGATTGCTGTTGCGGCTCGGGCGAATGGGATTCCGAACCTGATTATTCCGGCTAGCAATGCTCGGGAGGCGGCGGTTGTTGAAGGCGTGAATGTTTATCCGGTGCAGTCTCTGCTTGAGGTGAGGGAGCTGTTGAATTCGGCGGCGTTCGGGGTGATGAGAGCGACTCCGTTGAAGGTGGAGACGCAGAATCTGCTGAATGAGATGCAGCACTTTCCTTTTGACTTCAAGGATGTGCGGGGGCAGCAGACGGCGAAGCGGGCGCTGGAGGTGGCGGCTGCGGGTGGTCACAATATCTTGATGATTGGACCGCCGGGGTCGGGCAAGACGATGCTCGCGAAACGGCTGCCTTCGATTCTGGCTCCGCTGCGATTTGAAGAGGCGCTGGAGACGACGAAGATTCATTCGGTTGCGGGGGTTCTGGATGCGGAGCAGGGGCTGGTGGCGCATCGTCCGTTTCGTTCGCCTCACCACACTATTTCGGATGCTGGGTTGATTGGTGGTGGGATGATGCCGCGCCCGGGAGAGGTCTCGCTGGCGCATAACGGACTGCTGTTTCTGGATGAACTGCCGGAGTTTCCGCGGAATGTGCTGGAGGTGTTGCGGCAGCCGCTGGAGGATGGCAATGTGACGATCGCGCGGGCGGCGATGAGTTTGAGCTTTCCGGCACGGTTCATGCTGGCGGCGGCGATGAATCCGTGTCCTTGCGGCTACTTTAATGACAAGTCCCGGGAGTGCATGTGTACGCCGCCGATGATTCAGCGGTATGTTTCGAAGGTTTCGGGGCCGCTTCTGGATCGGATCGACATCCATATTGAGGTTCCGGCGGTGCAATATAAGGAGTTACGGGGCGGGGCGGCGGCGGAGGGTTCGGAGCAGATTCGTGACCGGGTGTCTGAAGGCGCGGGAGTTGCAGCATCAGCGGTTTGGACAGGCGGGCGAGCGGACCGGGCGGAATGGAACAGGGTCGGCGAAGGCGGCTTCGCGGCAGGTTTTTGCGAATGCGCAGATGAATACGCAGCAGATTCGGGCTTATTGTGAGTTGTCGTCGGATGCGGAACGGCTGCTGGAACGGGCGATGCAGCAGCAGGGACTTAGCGCGCGGGCGCATGACCGTATCCTTGAAGGTGGCGCGGACGATCGCGGATCTGGGTGGTGAGCGGGATATAGCGGTGAAGCACATCGCCGAGGCTATCCAATATCGTACTTTGGACCGTAGTTACTGGTCGTAGACGATGTAAATCGTTTGGAATGAGTGGGTGGTTCGGTGAGATGCCATGGAGGTATTCAGTTTCTGGAATATCTTTGTGAACTGGGTTCCCAAAAAAAGTATTGACCTGAAGGGCTGAACGGTTTACTTTTGCCTATGTCGGAGTTGCTCTCAGCCAACTGAAAAAGTGAACGAGGCCGGGAAATTTGCGATGTAATTCGGGCTAGCCGGGAGACTGGCTTGCTTTCTGTTTCAAGCCTTGGGCGCGGAGAGCGCTGAATCCTACGCAAGAGACAGTCTGCAGAACAAAGCTGGTCTTGGCCAGCGAACGGTGGTTTGTCTGCTGAAACTGGCGGCTATTTCATCGAACAAGAATCAATTCGGATTGCAGGAGTCTCTTGGGACTGTTTTGCGTCTAATAAATGGAATCGGAGAACGGCAATCAGGCCCTAGCAAAATTGGTAGCTGTATTTTCAGGCGAGTGAGCGCTAACTAGACGCTTACGCCTTCTAAAAGGAAAAGGAGAAAACCTATGCGCTCAGATCTTATTTTTGGAGCTCTCACGCACGTGAACAACCGCTACGAGCTTTGCCAGCTTGCTTCAAAGGCAACTCGTAAGCTGCACAAGCCGAACACCCGGCTGCAGGATACAACCAACGAAGTATTGGATCGTTTTCGGGACACTGTTCCAATGAATGAGTCCGAAGCTGTCGTCGAAAAGGTACAATTACAAGAACGCCGCGCAGCTTAACGCGCGGCAGTTCTTCCCTTGATGTTTAACCAATCACCCGCAACCTAACCCCCCGCAAGACAATTCTCCAAATCACGGCCTTCCGCACGACCCCCTCGTCAAGCAGATCCCGCCTCAGTTTCAAACAATCCCTCCAAAAATCAAAAATCCCAGGTAAAACATGACAATTTCTGAATTAAAGGAACACAACATCGCAGAGTTGAGCAAACTCGCACGCGGACTCGACATCGCCGGAACCAGCGGACTGCGGAAGCAGGATCTGATCTTCAAGATTTTGCAGGCGCAGAGCGAAAAAGAAGGGCACATCTTTGCCGAAGGCGTGCTCGAGATTCTGCCGGACGGCTATGGATTTCTGCGCTCGCCTGATTACAACTATCTGCCAGGTCCCGACGATATTTATGTTTCGCCTTCGCAGATTCGCAAGTTCGACCTGAAGACAGGCGATACGATCAGCGGCAATGTGCGGCCTCCGCATGAGGGCGAGAAGTATTTCGCGCTGGTGAAGATTGAGGCGATCAACTTCGAGTCGCCGGAAGAGACGCGGAACAAGATTCTGTTCGACAACCTGACTCCGCTGTATGCGCAGGAGCGGGTGAAGATGGAGACGGTGCGCGAGCACATCTCGGGCCGCGTGATGGACCTGCTGACTCCGGTGGGCAAGGGACAGCGTGGATTGATTGTGGCTCCTCCGCGTACCGGCAAGACGATGCTGCTGCAGTCGATTGCGAATAGTATTACGTCGAACCACCCTGAGGTGGTGCTGATTGTGCTGCTGATCGATGAGCGTCCGGAAGAAGTTACGGACATGCAGCGGTCGGTGAAGGGCGAAGTCATTTCGTCGACGTTCGATGAGCCGGCAGCCCGTCACGTGCAGGTTGCTGAGATGGTAATCGAGAAGGCGAAGCGGCTGGTGGAACATAAGCGCGATGTGGTGATTCTGCTGGACTCGATTACACGTTTGGCGCGAGCTTACAACACGATTGTTCCGCCAAGCGGCAAGGTGCTCTCGGGCGGTGTGGATTCGAATGCGCTGCAGAGGCCGAAGCGGTTCTTCGGTGCGGCTCGCAATATCGAAGAGGGTGGCTCGCTGACGATTATTGCCACCGCACTGGTCGATACTGGTTCGAGGATGGATGAAGTGATCTTCGAAGAGTTCAAGGGAACGGGCAATATGGAAGTGATTCTGGATCGCAAGCTGGTGGATAAGCGTGTGTTTCCGGCGATCGACATTCAGCGGTCCGGCACTCGTAAGGAAGAACTGCTGATTCCTAAGGAGGATCTGCAGCGGACCTGGATTCTGCGCAAGGTGCTGAATCCGCTGTCGCCGGTTGAAGCGATGGAATTGTTGACGGATAAGCTGGCGAAGACGAGGAATAATCAGGAGTTCCTGCACAACATGAGCTCGATCTAGTTAGTTCCATAACAATTGTTAGAGCGAAAAGCGCGGCCCCTTTCGGGCCGCGCTTTTTTGTGTCACCCCTCTTATTGTCGAATGTATGCCTTGCGGAAGCTCGAGGCCGGCAAGAGGGGAAACCTTTTTGTCAGAGATGCGCATCTGACAGATTTTCCCAACGTTTGAGAGCGTGGCGTTGACTGGTAAAACCCCTAGTATCGCTGGCTCTTCTGCGGTGGTAGCTTGCACCTATATTGCGTTACAGACAGACGGTTGTTGGAACGCTAGCGGCCTCCATGATGTCGAAGATTTTTCTGGTAACACTCGGCGATTACGGTGGGAGTAAGCGATATGAAGCGTTGCAATCTGAGTTTTGCAATGTGGGTCGTTGTGGCGTTGGCCGCGGCGAGAAGCGCGCAGGGCAATGTAGCGCTTCTGATTGAGGAGCCGTACGGATTGTTCGGCAGTGTCAATCCAACGGGTCATTCGGCGATTTATCTTAATCGCGTGTGCGCTGAATCACCGACCGTGTTGCGCCGGTGTGGGCCCGACGAGACGGGGGTGGTGATCAGCCGCTACTCAGGTATTCGAAAACTTGATTGGGTTGCCATACCGTTGCTGCCGTATCTCTACGCTGTGGAACGAGTTGAGGATGTGCCCGAGTGGGCCGCAAAGACTGACGTCACGAGGATGCGGGACGAATATGCGGAGGCGCATCTGGGTGATCTAACCTCCCTGACGCAGGGGGATGATAGTAAGAAAGTATGGCCTCAACTGTTGGGCGTTGCGTACACCCGTAAGATCTATAGTTTGGAAGTAGAGACGGATGAAGAGCAAGATGACAACCTGATTGCCGAGTTCAACAGTCGTAGGAACGACAGCCAATTCAATCTTTTTACGAAGAACTGCGCTGACTTTTCACGTTCTGTTCTCAATTTCTATTTTCCGGGAGCAGTGCACCGGAGCATTACGGCAGATGTGGCAATCACGACGCCAAAACAGATTGCCAAAACGTTTGCGAACTACGCGCACCATCATGAAGCGCTTGAATTCAGGAAGTTCGTGATTCCACAGGTGCCGGGCGAAACGCGGCGAAGTCATATGCCCCGTGGCGTCCTCGAGTCGCTTGTGAAGACGAAGGGGTACGTGGTTCCGATTGCGATTCTTCAGCCTTATGTCATGGTGGGCATTGCGGTTACTTATCTGACAAGTGGCCGCTTTGATCTGGCGAAGAATTCTCCGGTGATCCCTGTTATGGACCAGGTTTCCACACTGGTCAGTGGCAAGCCTGATGTCTTGCCCACGATGCCTTAGTAGCCGTTGGCGATGAGGTATTGCTCGGTGAGGGTGAATGTTTCTTGTTTTTGCTGCTGGCGTTCGGCGTATTTGCCTAAGACATCGACTTCAATGTTGAGTGCGGCACCGGGGGCCAGCGAGTGGAGGCTGGTGGCGGAGTGGGTGTGGGGGATAATGGCGATCTCGACTTCGTTGCCGATGATGGAGGCGACGGTGAGGCTGATGCCTTCGACGGTGATGGAGCCCTGAGGGACGACGTAACGGACGAGGGAGTCGGGAATCTGGAGGCGGAGGCGCCAGTCGGAGGTTTTGGGTGCGGAGGGTGTGATGGGCGTGAGGGACAGGAGGGTGCCGGTGCCGTCGACGTGGCCCTGAACGACGTGTCCTCCGAGGGGCGAGCCGGCGGGAGTGGGGAGTTCGAGGTTGAGGATGGCATCGGGCCGGAGATGCGAGAGCGTCGTGCGGGCGATAGTCTCGGCAGCGAGGTCGGCGGAGAAACGTGGGGGAAAGGCGTTGGGTTCGATGCTGAGCGCGGTGAGGCAGACTCCGTTGACCGCGATGCTGTCGCCGATGTTGAGGCGTGCGGTGAGCGTGGGTGAGGCGATGGTGATGCGCGTGGCGCCTTCGGTTGGAGTGACGGCGAGGAGTGTGCCAGTGGTTTCGATGAGGCCGGTGAACATATTGATAGGGTACTCATCGAGCGAGAGAGCGACAACTCCCCAAAGCTCATGAACTACTCGAACTATCTGTGTGGGGGACGGCCTACCCCGGTTGTCGACCAACTGCATATTACGCCGTCGTTACCGGCTCCGGCGCCGAGATCACAGCTCCAGGGATTGGGTGGCGTGCGTGCAATGCCGAAGACTGCGCCGTCCTTGATGGGTATGCTGCAGAGGGGGAAGGCGTGGGCATAGTCATATATGCTGGGTAGGTTTTGGCAGGCAGGAATGCTGCCTGCTGGTGTAATCGGTACCGATGTACCGCCTGGTGCGAAGATGACTCGATAGAGCGGTGCGTCATCGGCGTAGACCTGGGGGTCGTTGGGCCAGGTGTAGGCGTGGGGGAAGACCACGTGAATCGTATCGTCGCCAACGCACAGGGAGTCCGTGTTATTGGGATCGACGTGCTGGCATGTGCCGAATGGAGGCTGGGTCGATTTGTCCTGAATACCTGTGTATGGGTTGACGTAGTCGTAAGGAAATGTGCAGACATCGGTGGAACATTTTCCCTGCGCGTTATGGACGAATCCCCTTAGGACACATCGATGATCGGTTTCGCTGCCGGGATTGATCCAGCATGCGCCATTCACGGGGCAGTCGGCGTCTGTACCGCATACCGTCTTGTTGGTGGGATAGTACTGGCTGGGATCGCCGGCGCAGAATGTCTTCCAGTTGTAGCAGGTGGGATCGGAGATGTCGCAGTCCATCGCCGGTTCCGTTGGGAACTTGTACTTCCCGCAGTTGGAGAAACAGGCTACCGTAGCGTTTCCACCTTCGGGCTGCCCGTTGTCACCCAGGATCACAAAGCCAAAGATCTTGCCGAAGGTACCATTGCTCGCGAGGTCAGCCCGCTTGAGACGGAACGCCGCGGGACAGCGGTTGTCCGCTCGCGGATCATCGCCGTGAACCGACATTGGGGAGTTGGGAGGTGTGACTTTGTTGTTCGTTAGCCAGAATATGTTCTGAGGTGCACCTGGGTCTTCGGCGCTGCCGCCGACCTCCTGTATATCGACGGTGAGGCTTGTGCCATTCACTGCACTGATATCGAAGTTATCTTTGAAATACGTCGCACCGGATGTTGACGTCGAAGATTGATAGAAGGTCCACTCGGTGATGGTGGTTGCTCCCGGCGGTCCAAGATGTGCCTTGCTGATGTCGTATACGCCACCGGCTCCGCCGGTCTCGCACTGTGCCTTGTCTGAGGCGATGTCGTAACGGCAACCGGTTCGCGCCCAGATGTTCGGAGCTATGCTGCCCTTCGCGATGGTGGCCGCCCAGGCTGGAGGGATGTCGATGGTCAGGATGTTGCCATGGTTGGGGGAACCGGCTGGGCCCATGACCCAAGTCCCTTCTCGTGGCAGGACCGCGGTGAGTGGCTGACCTGCTGATCCGGCCGCGTTTGCTGCCCCCAGTAACGTCTGGTCAGAGCAGTTGACCAATTGCACTACTCGGATGGCGGGTGGTTTTGGCGTGGGCGCGGGCAGATTTTCCAGGCACGGGTCCGGGAGCAAACCCCGAAGACGGCGAGGGATTTGGGCGTGAGCGCCGGTGCTCCAGGACTGGCTAAATCCAAGAGCGATAAGGGCGAGTACGAGGAAAAATCTGGCTGACGAGTTTCGCCTGTGGGGTTGATCTAATTGAGAAGGGAGAGCGTTTGTCACGGGGAACTCCTATCCACGGAATTTCCGTTTTAGGATTGGACAATTTTGAATAGATACCACTTTGAACAACGTTTGAAAAATTTCAAAGAGATTTTGGTTGAAACGATATTCACGAGGTCAAAAACCGGCATCCCATGGGTCCCGCAGATAGCCCGTGACGCATACGTCGGGGCCGTAATTGGCGCGGGTTACGTGAGTCAGAGATTGTTCGATTTGGTCTGGTGTTATGCCCTCGGCGAAGGGGATTGCCTGGCTGCCCAATTCGGTGGGGGAATGGATAAGGACCACTTTGTCGACGAGGTTCTGGCTGAGGAACGCGCCGTTGAGGTGTGAGCCGCATTCGAGGAGGAGGCTGAGGATGTTGCGATCGGCGAGCGTGGAGAGCGCCGCGGAGAGACTGAGGCGTCCGGCGTGGCTGGGGATGATCTCGACTTGAGCGCCCTTTTCGGTGAGGGCGTTGATTTTGGCTGCCGGCGCGGTGCCGGCGCAGAGAATAAGGAGATCGTTGTCGGCTGTGACGACGAGCTGCGAGTCGAGGGGGGTGCGGAGGCGAGTGTCGAGAATGACGCGGAGGAGTGGGCGGCGGCGGGGTACCATGCCGGGGCCGAAGAGTCCGCTACGGTCGGTGAGGAGTGGGTTGTCGGCGAGGACGGTGCCGATGCCAGTGAGGACGGCGTCGCTGGCGTGGCGGAGAAGTTGAACTTCGTGGCGGGCTGCGGGGCCTGTGAGCCAATGAGCTTGATTGGGGAAGCGGGATGCGGGCGGCGGCGCGAGTTTGCCGTCGCTGGAGAGCGCGGCTTTGAGGGTGACGAAGGGGGTGCGGGTGCGGATGTAGTGGGCGAAGGCGTCGTTGAGGTCGCGGGCTTGCTGCTGGAGGACGCCGAGAGTGACTTCAATGCCTGCGGCGCGCAGTTTTTCAATGCCCTGACCGCTGACTTGCGGATTTGGGTCTTTTGTTGCGATAACGCAGCGGGTGATGCCGGCGGCGATGAGAGAGTCGGCGCAGGGTGGTGTGCGGCCGTGGTGGCTGCAGGGCTCGAGGGTGACGTAGGCTGTGGCTCCGCGGGGGGACAGGCCTCGGGCGGCGGCTTGCTTGAGGGCTACGATCTCGGCGTGGTCGCGGTTGTCGTAGAGGTGGGCGCCTTCGCCGATGACTTCGCCGTTGCTGACGAGAATGCAACCTACCTGGGGGTTGGGCGAGGCGAGGCCAGTGGTGTCTGCGGCGAGCTTGAGGGCTTGTCGCATGAAGGCTTCGTCGTGAATGTGTGTCGCGCTGAACCGCATGACTTCGAGGATAACGGGTTTGGCGGAATGCCCGCTGAAGTGCTACAACTTAGGCCATGCGGACGGAACCAGCCATGTTGACGCCGCGGGAGGCGGCACGGTTGCTGGGGGTGAGCTATGCGACCGTGAAGCAGTGGATCCTGAGCGGCAAACTGAAGACGGTTCAGACACCGGGAGGACATCATCGTTTGCCGGAGTCGACGCTGCGGCCGTTTCTGATGAAGGACAAGTTGAAGCCGGAGGCTGAGTCGCGGGAGCGGTACCGCCGTGTAAGCGGCAGGAATCAGCTTGCGGGCAAGGTCGTCAGTATCCGGATTGAAGGGCTGCTTGCGGAGGTTGTGCTTGCGGTGGGTGACGCGCATGTGACGGCGATCATTACGGCGAGTGCGGTTCGGGAGCTTCAGATGAAGAAGGGTGACAGCGCGGCTGCTCTTATCAAGTCGACGGACGTGATGATTGAGCGGCTGGATGAGCTTGAATCTTGATTTGCTGGTCAGTGTTAGTCGAGGAGCGAGTCGACGAAGGAGTCGCTGTCGAAGGGGATGATGTCTTCGAGTTTTTCTCCGGTGCCTGCGTAGACAACGGGAAGCTTTAGCTCGGTGGCGATGGCGAGGACGATGCCGCCCTTTGCGGTGCCGTCGAGTTTGGTGAGGACGATGCCGGTGACGCGCGCGGCTTCGGTGAAGAGCCGGGCCTGCTGGAGGCCGTTCTGGCCGGTGGTGGCGTCCATGACGAGCAGGGTTTGGTGAGGGGCGCCGGGGATGAGTTTTTCGGCGGTGCGGCGCATCTTATCGAGCTCTTTCATGAGGTCGCTCTTGGTGTGAAGACGGCCGGCGGTGTCGACGATGAGGATGTCTGTGGAGCGGGATTTGGCGGCGGCGCAGGCATCGTAGAGGGCGGCGGAGGGGTCACCGCCTTGTTTGGTTTTGATGATCTGGACGTTGGAGCGCTGGGCCCAGACTTCGAGCTGCTCGATAGCGGCGGCGCGGAAGGTGTCGGCGGCGCAGAGGAGGACGGAGCGTGCCTGCCCATCTTTTCCCGCGGTGAAGTAGGCTGCGAGCTTGCCGGTGGTGGTGGTTTTTCCGGTGCCGTTAACTCCGACCATCATGATGACTTCGGGTGGGGCAGCTGGGTGGTAGATGGGACGGGTTACGTTGTCGAGGATTTGCCTGAGCTCGGCTTTGAGGAGTTGCTTGAGTTCGTCGCCGCCGTGGATTCCTGTGCGAAGGGCGCGCTGGCGAAGGTTTTCCATGATGATGGCGGTAGTGGGCGCGCCGAGATCGGCTGCGAGGAGTAGAGGTTCGAGGTCGAGGAGGGTGGTTTCATCGACCTCTCGTGTGAGGGCGATGATGGAGCCGATGGACTCGGTGAAGGACTCGCGGGTGCGGGTGACCGCCTGCTTCATGCGGTCGAAGAGGCCTACCCTTGTCGCGGGAGATTCCTGTTGCGACTGGGGTTCGTCCGGGGATTCCTGTTTATCGCGTTTTCCGAAGAGTGAGGAGAAGACCATGCTTGGTCTAGTTTATCGGATTGGCGCGGGAATTCTGGTTTTGCAGGGATTCAGAAGCCTATGCGAGCAATAAGGAGCAGGTAGATCAGCAGGATGGCGATGAGAACGAGGCCGCCGATGATGACGTGGAGGGGGCGAAAGCCGAGGATGCGCTTCTCGGTGTGTTGGGGGAGATCGGGCGGAGGGATGTGGTCTTCGCCGTGATGGTGGCCGTGATTGGGTTCGGACATGGCTCTTGGATAGTCCTCCGGTGTGTGGTGGCGCAAAGAAAGAGTATCTTATCGCGCATGACGAAAGCGGAGCTATTTGCATTTCTCTCGAGCTGCAAACTGGGGGTTCTTGGGAGTATTTCGCCCGATGGCGTTTCACAGGCGGCGCTGGTGGGGATTGCAGTGACGGAGGAACTGGAGATTATCTTCGACACGCTGGATACGACACGCAAGTACAGAAATCTCACGGCGAATTGCAGAGCGAGCTTTGTCGTTGGGTGGGAGGGTGAGAGGACGGTGCAGTTTGAGGGGGAAGCCTTCTTGCCGGAGGGAGAGGAACTGGCTCGTTACAAGGAAATTTATTTCGCAACCTGGCCGGATGGGCCGCCGCGGCAGAGTTGGCCTGGGATAACTTACTTTGTCGTACGGCCGCGGTGGATCCGACATAGCGATTTCGACCGGCGGCCATCAAGAATTGAGGAGTTGTCTTTTTAGAGTGCAGTAGACCGGGGGCCTCAGGAGACCGAACGGGATTTCTGGTAGACGCGCAGGCGGACGCAGGCTGCCTGGAGAATCGGAGTTTTGAGTTGATGGACCTGGCCGTGTTTGAGGAGATCCCCGAGGATTGCTTCTACTTCGACGTTTGCACCTTGTTGCATGTCGCGGAACATTGATGAGGTCAGTTTGGAGTTTTTATCGATGCCTGTCTGCTGGAGCATGTCGATGACAGCCTTTGATGTAGGGTATCCGGAGGCACGGGCGATGCTGGCGCATTCGTCGATGGATTGAAGGATGACTGCGTCGCCGTCGAGGACGGAGTTGATCTGCCCGATGTTGCCGTTAAGGAGGCAGGTGTTGAGGCCGAGCGTCGCGATCAGGACCCACTTGTCCCACATGTCCTGCATGATGTGATTCGAAAGTTCGGCATCGAATCCGGCGTTGCTCATGGTTTGATGGAAGGCTTGAATACGTGGGGTTATCTGTCCGTCGAGTTCGCCGTAGGTGAGCTTTTGCGATTTGTTGAGTTGAAGGATGCGGCCCTGATCATCAAGCATGGTGGAGATGAAGGCGACGCCGCCGAGAACTGTTCGTTGACCGAATGCCTGAGAGAGTGCGGCGATGTGCTGGAGGCCATTGAGGGCGGGGCAGATGATTGTGTCGGGGCCGACGGCGGGCTTCATGTCGTCGATGGCGCTGTTCAGCGACGGGGCTTTGACGCTGAGCAGGATTGTGTCGAACGAAGAATGGATCGCTTGTGAGGTGATGGTTTTGGGCTGGATGGTGAGGTTGCCCTCAGGGCTGATGATTTGGAGACCATCGCGCTGAAGTTGAGTTGCACGTGAGGGTCTCACGAGAAAGGTGACGTCGCGGCCCGCCTGGGCGAGCTTTGCTCCGAAGTATCCGCCGATGGCTCCTGCCCCGACGACGAGAATTTTCATGCGAATAGCCTCCAGTCTTCGATACAACGTGGCCGGGAATGGGGTGGATTTTTATTCGTCGCGCCCGGGACGAGACATGAGTTCGCGGATGGCTTCCTGAGGAGATTTGTTGCGGTGGAGGATTGCGTCCATCTGCTCGGTGATGGGCATTTCGACGGCGTAGCGGGCGGCAAGGCCGAGAGCGGCAGCGGTACTGCGGACGCCTTCAGCGACCTTGCCGTGGAGGCCGGCGATGATGTCTGGAAGTTGGCGGCCGCGGCCGAGTTCGATGCCTACGGACCGATTGCGAGAGAGAGAGCCGGTGCAGGTGAGGATGAGGTCTCCTACGCCGGAGAGGCCTGCAAGGGTTTGACGGCGGCCACCACAGGCTACGGCGAGGCGAGTCATTTCGGCGATGCCGCGAGTGATGAGAGCGGCGGAGGAGTTGTAACCGAGGTTGAGGCCGCTGGCTACTCCTGCCGCGAGGGCGATGACGTTTTTTAGTGCTCCGCCGAGTTCTACGCCGGGCACGTCATCGTTGGTGTAGATGCGGAGATTGGGAGATGTCAGGTCGCGCTGGATGGCTTGGGCGACAGGGGGAAAGTTGGAGGCGACGACGATGGCCGTGGGCATGCCGGCGGCGACCTCCTGCGCGAAAGAGGGGCCGCTGAGTACGGCGAAGGGATTGTCGGTCGCTGAGGCGACCACTTGCGACATCCGAAGGAAGGAGCGCTCTTCGAGTCCCTTACTGGCACAGAGGATGATCTGGTCCCGAGTGAGCAGGGGGGCGATGTGCGTGATGACTCCGCGAAGGTGTTGCGAGGGTGTGACGCAGAGGAGGATGTTGGCTTCGAAGATGGCGCGAGGAAGATCGGCGGTGATTTCGATGTCGGCGGGAAGGGTGAAGCCGGGGAGGTACGGCAGATTTTCTCCGGCGTCGGCGAGCTGCTCGGCGAGAGCTGCGGAATGGGCCCAGAGGCAGAGTTGATGGCCTCCGCGGCGTGCGAGGGAGAGAGCGAGGGCGGTGCCCCAGGCTCCGGCACCAAGAATGGCGATACGGCTCATGCTGCGGCCTTCTTTTTCCCGAAGCGGCTTTCGTTGCCGGCGAGAAGGCGGCGGATATTTTCGTGATGCTTCACGATGATGAGGATCGGGATGAACAGGAGGCCTGCAATGACGATGGGGGTTCGTTGCCGCACGAAGTAGAAGGCGAAAAGCGGGAAGCACGCGGAGGCGATGATGGAGGCGAGCGAAACGTATCGAGTGATGAGAAAGACGATGAGAAAGACGGCGAAGGTGCATCCGGCAGCCGCAGGAGAGAGCGCGAGGAAGACACCGAGGGCGCTGGCAACGCCTTTGCCTCCGCGAAAGCCGAGCCAGACGGGGAAGACGTGGCCGAGGATAGCGGCTACGGCTGCGACTACGGCGAGATCGAAGTTATCCGGAGCGAGGTGCTGGGCGATTTTGACAGCGAGATAGGCTTTGCCGCAGTCGAAGAGGAGGGTGAGGATGCCGAGGCCCTTGGCTCCTGAGCGCGCGACGTTGGTTGCGCCAATGTTGCCGCTGCCAGTGGCGCGGATGTCCTGCTTGCGGAAGATTTTGACGAGGAGATAGCCGAAGGGGATCGAACCCAAAAGGTAAGCGAGCGGGATGGAGAGGAGCCAGGGGTTCATAGTCGTCTGGATGAGTTTAGCAAGGGCGGGATGAGGATGTTGGGGGGAATCGCTTCTTGTGGTGGCTCTACGAAAATGAGCAGGAACGGTGATGCTTCGCACAATGCACACATCTCAGAATCGAGATATGGGCACATTGAGCTGTTGCATGGGTCAGAGCAGGTGTTGGCGAATGAGTTCGAGCGCGTGCTGGCTGGCCCACCAGCGGATGCGTTCGCGGTCGCCGGGGAGATGGAGTTCTTTGACCTGGGTATGGTTGGCGTTAGCGAGCGCGATGTAGACGAGGCCTATGGGTTTGTTGGCATCGGGGCCGGGCGCGCCGGGGCCCGGACCAGCGATGCCGGTGATGGAGATGCCGAGCGATGCGCCGGTGCGGGCGCGGATGCCTTCGGCGAGCGCGCGTGCTACTTCGGCGGAGACGGGCCCTTTGGTGGCGACGAGTTCGGCTGGCACTTCGGCGAAGGTGGTCTTGAGGGCGTCGCTGTAGACGACTGCTCCGCCGAGAAAATAGCGTGAACTGCCGGGGATGGCCGTAAGGCGTTGGGCGAGGAGTCCTCCGGTACAGCTTTCGGCAGTGGCAAGGGTGAGGTTGCGAAGGCCGAGGTTCAGGAGGACGACCTCTTCGAGAGATTCGCCGTGAGAGGAGAAGATAGCGTCGTCCATCTCGGCTTCGATCTTTTCGGTGAGTTCGTCGACGCGGGCCTGGGCCTGGGCCAGTGAGGGATTGGCGCAGAGGAAGTGGAGTTGAATTTCGGCGGGGCCGGCAAGGATAGTGGTTTCGACGTCGGTGTACTGGAGGTAGATAGGCGCGGTGCGGGCATCTACATGCGACTCGGGGATGAGCGCCATGCGGAGGACGCGTTTGGCGAGGTGGCGTGGGGAAGCGTTGCCGCGAGGCGTGGCTTGACTTCGTTTTCGAAGAGCGGTTTGAGTTCTTTGGGCGGCCCGGGAAGCAGGACGATGATTTTGCGGATGGGTACGGCATTGGAGTTGAGGACGACGGTATCGAGATACTGTGCCGGGGCGCTGCCGTTTTTGTTCTCGATGACGGTGGCGTTATCGAGGATGTCGGCTTGTTTGGAGTTGTTGGGTGGCATGACCATTTGGCGCGCGGCGAAACGTTTGTAGAGTGCAGTGAGGATGGCATTGTCGGTATGGAGACCGATGCCGAGTGCAGCGGCGACGGCTTCGCGTGTGAGGTCGTCTTCGGTGGGACCGAGGCCACCGGAGAAGAGGATGATGTCGGCGCGGGCGATGGCGATGCGGGCGGCCGAGGTCAGGTGGGCGAGGTTATCGCCGACGATGGTCTTGAAGGCGACCTGAACGCCAAGATCGTTGAGGCCCTCGGTGAGGAAGAGGGAGTTCGTGTCCTGACGGAATGGCGTGAGCATCTCGGAACCGGCAGCAATGATTTCAGCGATCATTTCTTTCCTTTTTTCCTGGCCTCGGTGGAACAAAAACGGTTCTCTCGCGTTAATTGATGGCATACCGCTTTGCGGTGTGGCTTGGGACCGTTCTGCTCATCAATGATAGAGGCTTCGTCGCGATTGCGGAGATTGAGCCATTATGTGACGAATAGCTTCGTAGGAGGGATTTGTTGCGGATGTTTCTCCTAACTGAACGCAAAATTGCTTGTCTAATCGGCAGAAAAACGGTCAAGGGTGGGAGGTCTCCCCTTACGCGTATGTCGGGTTTGACGTTGCCCTTGATCTTTCCAGGAGTTTGTATGGCATGCGGCGCGTGATTGGTAAGGCGCTGCTCGGAATTGCGAATGAGACCTCGGCGTTTGCCGCTGCAGGGTTCTATCGCGTTGCTGTTATCCGGTTGATTTGAATTTTCTGTTGTGCCGCGTGATGCGGTTTTTGCTGCATGACGCGGTGGGAAAGCTGTGTCTTCAGTGGGCCGCGCATTCGGATCTTAAGGATAGCTCCGGAGGTTGTGATGAACATTCGTCCTGTTATCGGTGTCGTTTTCGCTCTGGCGTACCCTTGGGTGCTGTCTGGACAACAGATGGCGGATAGCCGGAACAGTCAGATTGTGGGAGATGCTGGGGGGGCAGCCACAGTATTCAAGCAGGAGCTCGAGCGCCGCATTGGGCGAATGGAAGATACGGCGCGAAAGAGCGAGGCGAATCGAGCGCCCGATCTTGAACTGGGAGAGATTTATGAGCAACTGGGACTGTTGTATGACGACGCAGCTCAGTGGGCACGATCGGAGTCTGCGGTAGAACATGCGGTCGCGTTGCTTCGCCGAGAGGAGGCTTCGAAGAAGGAACTTGCGAAGGCCCTAAGTCAGCTGGGAAATCTGCATGTTGAGATGGGAAAGCTTCGGGAGAGTGAGAAGGAGGGGCAGGAGGCCCTTCGGCTTGGAGAGGAGTTGGGGGACAAATTGCAGATTGCGCATAGTTGGGATGATCTCGCGGCGCTCTCGCTGGCCCAGCACAAGTATGAAAAGGCGAGGGACTTTGCACGGCAGGCTGTCGCGGAGTTTGCCGCGAACGAGGGAACCGAACTGTTCGACGCGATCTCAGCTCGGTACACGCTTGCTCTGGCGTATTGCCATCTCAAAGATTATGCGAGCGCGATTTCTTTGCTGACGACTGCGGTCGATGAGGTGAGGGCAAAGATGCAGGGGCAGCACATTCCTATCGGATTTGGCGAGTTTCTTCTGGGCTATGCTCTTTGGAAGTCGGGAGATACATCTTCAGCAAGGGGGCACCTCGAGGACGGAGTCGCAGCGCTGAGGGAGCAGCTTGGGTGGGGGCATCCCACCTATCTGCGGGTCCTTGGGTACTATTCCCAGTTTTTGCACGAGACGCGGCAGATGGAAGCGGCGAAGGATGTCGACCGCCAGATACGGCGGGCAGAGGCGATCGTCGATGTTCGCTCGTTAGAGACGCGTGCTGGAGCGAACGGATTCGATGGGCTGCATTAGTCTCTCCGGTTCCTGGGTGATTGAGTCGAAGATGTCGAACCGCAGTCGTTGTGTCAAGTCCATGACACCTGCCGGAGTTGCGTGAGGCCCGCCTCGGCAATTTAGCTGACTCATGCCATAGAAAATACGCGTTAAATTATCCAGCGGTTGATTGGCAAACGGCGTGCATCCTGCGTGGGGGCCGGGAGGCTGGGGAGCATGCCAGAGGCGCAGTCCAACATCGGAATCGAGCAGCGCCTCGATATCTGCGTCCTTGAACGAGAAATTCAGGAGATTGCTGGACGTTCTCATGCATTGCCTGCCGTCGACCTTTTGAAGTGCTTCTCGATCTCTGTGCGGCGCGTCCAGTGCGTGAAGAAATCTTCGTGCGTCGGGAAGCGAAAAGGAACTTCCGTTTTCACTGCGCTCTAAACCAGGAGGCTATGATGAACGTTCGTCTAATTGCCATTCCCATCTTTGCTTTGATGTTGTCTCCCTTTGCTCATGGCCAGCAAGCGCCGCCGGATGCCGATGAGGTTAGAGGGCACGCGCGTGTTGAGGCAAGTTCCGCAAGCGCCTTCAAGCAGGCACTTGTGCGCCAGGTTGCAGATCAGGAACAAGCTGTGCGAAAGGCCGAAGCTGCTCATGCTGCGGATGTTGAACTGGTCAAGAGATATTCCCAGCTCGGCGTGTCATACGGGAATTTGGCACAATGGCCGCGGTCAGAAGCAGCAATGGAGCATGCCGTCATGTTGGCTCGCCGTTTTCCGGAGCCGAGCGAGGAATTGGCCGAAACCCTCGTCCAATTGGGAAGCGTGCATCTCTCGATGGGAAAGCTGCGAGAGTGCGAAAAGGAGGAACTGGAGGGGCTCAAGCTGAGGGAGAAGATTGGCGACCCTTTGCAGATAGCGCGTACCTGGAACGATCTCGGGGAGCTTTTTCTTGCGCAAAGGAAGTTTCAGAAGGCGAGAGATGTAGCGCAGAAGGCGGTGGCCGAAGTTGTTTCGAACAAGCAAGCCGATGTCTTTGACAGGACAGTGGCTCGCTCTGTCCTCTCAATGGCGATATGCTTCCTCAAAGATTGCCCATCTACTATTCCGCTGCTGAAGGATGCCATAGAGGACGCGAAGGCTAAGATGCGGCCGGATGATTTTCCGATTGGCCTGGTCGACTTTCTACTGGGCTACGCGTATTGGAAGTCCGGCAATATCTCTGAAGCCGGCCAGCATCTGCAGGATGGAACGAGTGCCATGAACAGGCAGCTTGGTTGGGGGCATCCGGCTTACCTGGACGCACTGAAGCAATATGAGCAGTTCCTGCGCGAGACCCGGCAGATGGAAGCGGCGGATGTCATACGTCATCGAATTCTGCAGGCAGAGGCTGTCGTCGATGTCCATTCGATTCAGACGTCGCAGGGAGTGTTCGCCATCGACGGATTGCACTAGGTCTTTAGCTCACTCGAGAGGACATCGTCAGGTCCAGCGTGATCGTGTGTGGAGAAGGAGTCGATCGGCCGAAGTCTGCCCTGGTTTGGTAGAAAGATGGAAAAGAGAGTTCCGGAGCGCGGTTTTGCGGTGCGAGAACGGACTCGCAGTGTGCCGCCGTGTTTCTGGACGAGTTCGCGGGAGACCCATAGGCCGAGGCCGGTGCCTGTGTCTTTCTTCGTGGTGAAGAAGGGTTCGAAGATGTTGCCTATATGTTCAGAAGGGATGCCGAAGCCGGTGTCGGCGATGGTGATGCGCACGCCGGGGTTCGAGGAGTTGCGCGGATCGGTCGCGGAGCGCGCGCTAACGCGGATTGTGGAGCCTGCGGTGGAGGCGTCGAGGCTGTTCGCCAAGAGATTGGAGAGGATCTGGCGCAATTCGCCGGAGCCGCCGAGCACCTCTCGATCTGTTTCCGCGTTGACGACGAAAGACACGCCTAGGTTTCTTGCGCGGGCGGAGTAGAAGTCGACGACTTCGCGGACGATGAATGCGGGCTGGAAGTAAGTCGGCACCGTGGTGTCACGATAGAAGCCTAAAGATTGGCGAGTGATGTGGGCGATTCGGTTTAGTTCGCTCTCAGCCTGGGAGAGAAGGTGACGGATCTCGTCGATGCTGTCGGTGCGGCGGGCGATGTAGACGAGGTTGGTGAGGCCCTCGAGGGGATTGTTGACCTCGTGGGCGACGGTCGCGGCGAGGCGTCCGGCGGCCGCGAGTTTTTCTGCGCGCATGAGGGCGCCTTCTGACATGCGGCGCTCGGTGATGTCGCGGAAGACGAGGACGACTCCAATCATATTGCCGGAGCTGTCGCGAATGGGGGCGCCACTGTCATCGATGCAGACCTCGGTGCCGTCGCGGGCGACGAGGAAGGTGTGATTGGCGAGGCCGACTACAGTGCCGAGACGGCGTACTTTATCGACGGGATTCTCGACGACGGCGCGTGTTTCCTCGTTGAAGATGGGGAAGACTTCGTGAAGGGTTTTGCCTTTGGCCTCGTCTTCGTTCCAGCCGGTGAGTTGTTGGGCGACGAGGTTCATGAAGTTTACTTTGCCGTCGGAGCTACAGGCGATGACGGCATCGCCAATGCTGCGGATAGTGGTATTTAACCATTGTTCGCGGGCGTAGGACTCCTCGCTGCGCAGTTTGATCTCTCGGAGCTGTTGGTTATAAACGGTGGTCAGCCTGTGGAAGATGCGGTTGGTCTCGAGGGCGAGGACCGCAGCGATGAGGGCGATGAGGAGCACCATGATGATCCTGGCGTTCCGGTTAAAAGCGATGTCAGCGGCGGAGTGTTCTGCTCGGCGGCCGGCTACGATACCGAGAAATTCATCCATCTGGACGCGCAGGCTGTCCATCTCCTGTTTGCGCTCAAACATATGCTGAGTGAGGATGGCGCGGTCTTCGGGAGGGGAGTTGATCTCCTGAAAGGCCCATTGCTCCCACTGCTGGTGACCGGCCTGAAGACGTTTGAGCCGCTCCACCTGATCGGGACGGTGCACTAAAGAGAACAGGGTGTTGAATTCGACATCGATCTGGCTGTCGGCCTCGTGAAGTGGCTGTAGAAAGACGGGGTCGCGAACGAGAAGGTAGCCGCGCAAGCTCGTCTCTTCATCGATGATCAGCTTGATCAGGCGATTGGCGTGGAGGGTAACGACGTCGGCGCGATCTACAAGGTCAGCGCTGTCCTGCAGACGCTGCAGACCGTATCCGAGGATGAGAGCCAGTAGAGTGAGCGCTGCAACAGGTAAGGCAAAAAGACGAATCAGTAATCTGCTATAAAGCCGGGAATCCACAGTGCCTTCCTCACGCTGGGTGAAGTGTTTATTGGGGACTATCGCAGACTGAAAGACTGTCAGCGTAGATGATTCTACGTTATTGGAGATTTGACGCAATTAGAATCATCGACTACACGAGCCTGCGGCCCTCAATGTCGAGAGCGATGTGGTAGAGGGCGTCACGGGTGGCAAGCGCTGCATTGCCATCTTCCAGGAATGCCAGACCAACGAGGTTGTTGCCGGAGACAGCGAGGCTGGTTTCGCGGTTCGGTGTGATGCGAATGATGCCGCGGTGACCGCGAAGACTAGCCGCAACATAAAGATTTCCTTGAACGTCGAAGGCCATGCCCTGGGCCCGCCCGAGACCTTGATAGAAGACGGTGGTGTTGCCATCGCGATCGATGGCGTGGATGGCCTGATTGCTGGATGTCGTGGGGCCGGTGACGAAGAGAGTGCCTGCGTCGTTGAAGGCGAGGTGGTAGGCGGCGATGGAGGGTTCAAGCGTGGCGTAGACGAAGGTTTCGCCGCTGGAGCCGGGAGCGGAGCCGGGCGCGATCTTGAATATGGTGCCGGAGCGGTCGCCGACGAAGAGGTTGCCCTCGCGATCGAAGGCGATGCCAGTGGCTATGCCCATGCCCTCGGCATAAGTGGAGAGGGCTCCCTCGGGAGAAATGCGGTAGACGGTGCCTTCAGCGCGGGAACTGGCGTAGAGAAAGCCATCGGGGCCGAAGGCGAGACCGGTGGCGTTGAGGAGATCGCGAACGAATGGCCGGATCTGAAAGTCGCGTTGAATCTGAAAGACGGAGACGGGGACGGTCTCACCGCGCTGACCGGACACGGTGGCGTAGACGTTGCCGTCGGCGTCGACCGCGGGATTGGCTACGGGGTGGAGATTTTCCGCCATGGGGACGGCAACGCGAAGATTGAGGGGGTTGCTCCCGGCTGCATTTCGATGAATGACGAGGTCGCCGGAGATGGTGCCCTCGGGGATGCGGATGGTGGCATGGGTGGGGCGGCTCAGGATGACGGGGGCGGGGATGTCGCCGATGGTGGCCTGGGGGATTTGGGTGGATAGCGCGCCGAGGTGGTGGCCGTGGATATCGACCTGGCCACCGGGCATCGCGGCTACAGGAGTGACGCGATCGAGGAGCGGGGCGTCGGACTTGTCGGTAGTGAGGAAGGAGCGAAGGGTGGTCATGGCCTGATGGCTAGCGTAGACGTGCGCGGGGGGAAGCGCAACCTGCAGGCTAGAAGCGCAGGCGGATGAGGGCTAAGACGGCGAGGGCGAAGAGGCCGGCGGCTGCGTCATCGAGCATGATTCCGGTGCCTTCGGGGAGCTCTTCAAGGAGGCGGATGGGCCAGGGTTTGAGGATGTCGAAGAGGCGGAAGAGGAGGAGGGCGAGGATGGCGTGGGGCCAGTCCGGGGGGCAGAGGATGAGAGTGATGAGCTGGCCGGCTACCTCGTCGATAACGACCTGGCTGGGGTCTTCGCTGCCGGATTCGCGGGCTACGATGGTCGCGGCGGGGATGCCTATGAGGGTCGCGAGGATTGCAGCTATGAGGGTTAGGACGGGCAGGTGGGCGGGGTGAAAGACTTGCGCGGCGGCGAACCAGACGATGAGCGCAGCGGCGCTGGCCCAGGTGCCGGGGCCGGGTTTCAGGAGGCCGGAGCCGAAGAAGGTGGCGATGAGCCAGGCCCAGAGGGTCTTCTTTTTTGGGGTGGAATCGGGCATGCCATCTTCAGTGTAACCGGGTACCCCCACTCACCCTGAAAAGTGTGCAAAGTATTCGATTCAAATAGGTTAGGTCTGGACTTGGGATGAAAATGGGATGATTTTGTGTGTAAAGTATTCGATTCAGGTGGGTTGGGTTGACACGAGAGGCACTTAATTTTTGCGGGCGCTAATCTTCGTCGTTGTTTTTGTGGCCGTGGGCCTGGGAGCGGGCGAGTTCTTCGAGGAGGTCGGGATCCTGGATGGGGGAGGAGATTTTGTAGTCGCCGGAGGCCCATTTGCCGAGGTCGATGCGGCGGCAGCGGTCGGAGCAGAAGGGGAAGTCTTCGTCGGTGGCGAGGACGATGGTGCGGCAGGTGGGGCAGCGGAGCGATTTGATTTTCGAAGCTGAGTGTTTCGTCATACGATGCTTATTTTAATCCTTGTCCCGGGGCGCGGCCAAGCATGGGATGCGACGGGAAGCGTCTAACGAGTGCGGGGTGTCTTATGGATCGGGTGCGGACATTTTGCAGAACGATGTGGGCGGTGTGGGCTGTCGGCTTCGTGCTTAGCTCTGGGACTACTTCGGCGACCCCTGCGGAGACGAAGAACGAGAGTCAGGCTGTCTCGGAGTTGAAGCCGCTGGAGGCAGGGGTTACGTTGCCTGTGCAGGTGGGCCGGACGCTGCGGGCGGGGAAGGTTAAGCCGGGGACGGTGTTTGAGATGAAGACGACGCAGCGGGTTCCGGTTTCGGCGGATGCGTACCTGAAACACGGAGCGAGGGTTCGCGGCGAAGTGGTGACGTCCGATGCGGGAGATGGCACCGCGGCGCATCCCTCGCGACTGACGATCCGGTTTACGCAGTTGAGTTATCAAGGCGGAACAGTCCCGTTACAGGTGCGGGCGGTTGCTATGGCGAACCTGATGGCGGTGAACGATACGTTCCTGTCGATGCAGGGAGGCGCCGATCGTGGAAATCCCAGTCCGGCAAGTTGGACGACGAGGCAGGTCGGAGGGGATGAGGTGGCGCGGTCGGGATGGGTCGGAGAGGTTGTCGGGATTGGGACGCGAACGGTGGGGAGCGCGGACTACTTCGGCGTTTACAGTCTGCCGGTGAAGCTGCAAGGGGCCGAGGGTTTGATGGTTCCGCGGGCTATGGGTGTGTTCTCGACGACGGCGGCGGGACTTTATGGATACGATCCGGGGGATCGGCTGGAGTCACCGGGGGGATTGATCACGATTACTAATCCGGAGAGGCAAGTGGTGATTCGGAATGGGGATAATTTGCTGCTTGAGGTGGTTGCGGGGCGGTGATGTCGGGAGGTAGGTTCGAAGGCGATCTCGATTCTGTAGGGGCGAACTAGCCCTTGCAGAGGACAACATAGTGAGGGTTTTGGGGTCGTAATAGCCGGGATAAAGGGCTTCCCAGAGAAGGGCGACGAGGGTGATCGAAACGGCGATACGGAGGACGGATTTCATGGCATCTTTCATGATGGCCGGTGGAAAGATTCGGCGGCGAGATCTTCCCAGGTTGGGTTGGTGGATTCGATGAGCGTGAATTTTTCTTCGCGCGTGAAGTGTTTCAGATATTTCTCGCGGGCTATGGCGTTGTTTATGTACTGGAAGCGCTCGTAACAGACGAGGCGGTGGGTTTTGTATCTGGAGGTGAAGCTTCCGGCTTTGCCTGTGCGGTGTTGGGCAATGCGGTGGAGGAGGTTGTTGGTTACTCCGATGTAGAGGGTGCGAGAGCGGCTGGCCAGGATGTAGACGAAGTACTCGTGGTCGTCGAAACGCATGGGGCGAGGGTAACATGCGGGATGGCGATGAGGACGAAGGGAACGACAAAGGCAAAGGCAACAACAAGAGCAAAAGCAACGACAAAAGCAGGTCCTCCGCCTGCGGCGAAGGATGACAACTAAAAAGCAAAAGCAAAAGCAACAGCAACAGCAAAAAAAGCAGAAAGCAGAAGCAAAAGCAACAACAAGAACAAAAAGCAGATCCTCCGCCTTCGGCGAAGGATGACAACTAAAAGCAACAGCAAAGGAAAAGACAATAGCAATCGCAAAGACGCGGGCTATGATGCATTGTGTGAGCCTACCGCTGAGTGCGCCGATATTGCCGATGCTTGCGAAACGGGTGGCGGAGATTCCTGCGGGTGATGCGTGGATCTTTGAACCGAAGTGGGATGGGTTTCGGTGTGTTGTGTTTCGGGATGGGGATGAGATTCTGCTGCAGAGCCGGGATGGCAAGCCGTTGAACCGGTACTTTCCTGAGGTGGTTGAGGTGCTGCTGGCGCAGTTGCCGCAGCGGTGCGTGTTGGATGGTGAGCTGGTGATTGCTACGAAGGACGGGTTGGACTTCGATGCGCTGCAGTTGCGGCTTCATCCTGCGGCATCGCGGGTGAAGATGCTGGCTGAGGAGAGTCCGGCTTCGGTGGTGTTTTTTGATTTGCTTTGGGTGGGGGATGAGGATCTGCGCGAGGTTCGGTTTGACGTGCGGCGGAAGAGATTGGAAGAGACGCTTGGCCATGCGAGTGCGCCGGTGCATGTGACCCCCGCGACTCGGGACAAGGGTGTGGCGGCGGACTGGTTCAAGCGATTTGAGGGGGCTGGGCTGGATGGAGTGATGGCTAAGCCGGTAAATGGAACGTATCAGCCGGATAAGCGGGTGATGCTGAAGGTGAAGCATGAGCGGGACTGCGACTGTGTGGTGGCGGGGTTTCGCTGGCATAAGAATGGCGAGGGTGAGGCGGTGGGGTCGTTGTTGCTCGGGTTATACGATGCGGCTGGTGCTTTGCAGCATGTGGGCGTGTGTGCGAGCTTTACGATGCCGAAGCGAAAGGAGCTGGTTTCGCTTTTGGAGCCTTATCGAGTGAATGCGTTGAAGGAGCATCCTTGGGCGGCGTGGGCGGAGGCTGTGGTGAGTGGACGGATGCCTGGTGGGCAGAGCCGGTGGTCGGCGGGGAAGGATTTGTCGTGGGAGCCGTTGCGGCCGGAATTGGTGGTTGAGATTGCGTATGAGCATATGCAGGGCGATCGGTTTCGGCATATGGCGCAGTTTCGGAGATGGCGGACGGATAAGAGGCCGCAGGATTGTACTTATGCGCAGTTGGAGGTTGTGCCGGCGCAGGAGTTGATGGAGATTTTTCCGGAGCAAAAGTAGATATTAAACGGCAGGGGAAGGCTGCCGAAATTTAGCTGTCACGAGAATTCTTGTTCGCAATGGCAGAGATGATCCCTGCCAAAATAAAGGCGACAGTGTGAGCAACGAACCACATGAAGCCACGAAAGGTCGAGACGGGACAGACCCACCACGCAAGAGCAATGAGTCCTATCAGAATGCCTGTTGGCGTCCAACGTTTTGGGGTACCGGTTCAGACATGATTTACTAGCTTACCTAATGACGTTGCTCTTCGCGCCAGGCGCGCGTGGGATCGTCGTCGGGGTTGGGTGTTTGCTGGGTGGGGCGACTCTCTTCGGGGACGTGACGGAGGTTGACGCGGATGCGGTACCAGATGGAACTGGCGCCTCGCATGCGGTCGATGAGGATGTCGTCGATGGCGAGATGGTGGGCGGCTTCTGGATGAGCGGCGCGCCAGCGGTCCAGGCCCGCTTCGGCGGCGGATTTGTCGGTGCTTTGAGCGACGATGATCAGGGGATGTTTGGGTGTGCGTTTGGTTGGTGTTTTGTGGGTTTTCCTGGTGTCCTTAGGTTTCGCGGAAGCTGGATAGGCCGGGCTTTCAGCCCTCTGAAGGTTTTTTTCGGTTAGACCTGGGGCTTCGCCCCAGGCTGATATAGCGCGCGCCGTTGGCGCTTGGTCTTCAGTCGGGGATGAAGATGTGATCGTTGCTGCTGGCGTTTGGTCTTCTGTCGAAACTGATGGTGTAGTCGTTGCTTTGGAGCGTTTTTTGAAGCGGTGGGCTCCGAAGCCTTCGTCGCTTTGGGCGGAGAAGGATTTTGCTTTGGAGGGTTGGACTCTTTTGGCTTCGCCTTCCTGTTTGACGAAGTGTGGGGGCCATGGGGCGTCGCCGAGGCCTTCGGCTTCGTCGCGGGCTGCGAGGGCGAGGAGCTGTTCGAGCGAACCTGCAGCGGCGTCCATGGCTTCGTGTGGGTTGCCGCGCTCGGCGAAGAGCTTAGGCATGGTGAGGACGGTGAAGTCGGCTGGATTGGCGTCGGGAACCTCGTGCCAGTGGAGTGGGGCGGAGACGCGCGCGTCGGGAAGCGGGCGGACGGAGTAGGCGCTGGCGGTGGTGCGGTCTTTGGCGTTCTGGTTGTAATCGAGGAAGACGCCGTGACGTTCTTCTTTCCACCATTTGGAGCTGGCGAGAGTGGGGACGCGGCGTTCGACGGCTCGTGCCAGGGCAAGGGCGGCGCGGCGGACTTCGGTGAAGGTCCAGCGGGGATGGATGCGGACGTTGATGTGCATGCCGCGGGAACCGCTGGTTTTGGGCCAGCCGGTTAGGCTGTTTTCTTCGAGGATGGCTTTGACTTCGAGGGCGACGGCGCGGACGTCGGGCCATTCGACGCCGGGGCCGGGGTCGAGGTCGATGCGGAGCTCGTCGGGGTGGTCGAGATCGACGGCGCGGACGGGGTGCGGGTGGAACTCGATGCAGCCGAGGTTGACGATCCAGGCAAGGCCGGCGGGGTTGTCGACGACGACCTCTTCGGCGGTGCGGCCAGAGGGAAAGGAGAGCGTGACGGTGCGGAGGAATGCGGGCAGATCGGTTGGTGCGCGTTTTTGATAGAAGGGTTCGGGCTGGCCGCTCTCAAGGCAGGCTCCGTTGACGAAACGCTTGAGAACGATGGGGCGGTCGCGAATTCCCTGGAGTGCTCCCGGGGCGATAGCGAGGGCGTAGCGGACGAGATCTAGCTTGGTGAGTTGGACCTCGCGGGAGAAGTAGAGTTTTTCAGGATGGGTGATGCGGACGGTGTGATCGTCGATGTGGAGGAGTTCGGCGGAGTCGTCCTTGGCGGCGGTCTTCACGGGCATAGGGTATACCTATCGTGAGAATTCCGCGATGGCGGCGGCGCTGTGAGATTCTTCGGTCACTTATTCAGGAAGGGAAGAGACATGACTCGAAGGCAGCAACCTGGTTTGACACTTTTTGCCGTTGGAATGATTGGTCTGGGGATACTCGCGATGGTTTACGGCGATTTTGCTTTGGTTTGGCAGCCGGTTGCTGCGTGGGTTCCGGGGCGAACTGCTCTGGCGTATTTGTCGGGGGTCATCATGCTGGTGGGTGGAGTTGGGTTGCTTTTCGATGCTACGGTGCGGTGGTCGGTTCGGTTGCTGTTTGCGTATCTCATTGTGTGGGCTCTGCTGAAGGTGCCTGCTTTGGTGGTTGCGCCGCAGATCGAAGGTGTGTGGCTTGGTTTCGGTGAGCTTGCGGTGCTGCTGGCTGGTGGGTGGACTCTGTTTGCTGTGCTTGCGGAGTTGCCGGAGGGATCATTTTTGAGCTTCGCAGTTGGAGAACGCGGGGTTCGTTTTGCGCGGATCTTTTTTGCAGTGTGGGTTTTTCCGATTGGGCTGGCGCACATCATGTATGTGAAGGAGACTGCGGCTCTCGTGCCGGCGTGGCTTGGTTTTCGAACAGGGTGGGCTTACGTGACTGGCTTTGGACAGATTGCCTGCAGTCTGGGCGTGCTGTTTTCGGTCCTTCCACGGGTCGCTGCTGCGGCGGAGGCGGGAATGATCAGCCTGTTTGCGCTGCTCGTCTGGTTGCCTGCGATTGTGACTGCGCCGAAGACACGATTGCCCTGGACAGCATTTCTTATTTCATGGGCGATTGCGGCCGGGGCATGGGTGGTGGCGCAGAACATTACGACAAAGAGATCTACTTCTTCGACATAGTGGTTTTACCTTACTCTTTTGTTGGGCGCATCGAATGCAGAGGGGAGGCTCATATGCTGAACGGTTCTCTGAAGAGCGAGTCCGTGCGCATGGCTCTTAGTGCCGTTCTCGTGCTGGCTGGCGTTTTTGCGTTCGTGGCGGGTGCGGTTGCGCAACGTGAAGCTGCGGTCTCGGAGTTGGAGGCGCTTTCTCCGGGTGTGACTCTACCGGTACAGCTGGGACGGTCGCTTCGTGCCGGCAAGCTGCAGGTAGGAACACAGATCGTTGTGAAGACAACGCAGAGGGTTCCGGTGAGTGAGGACTCCTATCTGAAAGCCGGCGCCGAGGTGGACGGCGAGGTTGTGGCATCGATCGCCGGCAATGGCAGCGGTTCGACGCGAGCCACTCTGTCGATTCGGTTCACCCGGCTGCGGTACGGCAAGCACTCCATTCCGATCAGGGTAAAGGCAATTGCGATTGCCAACTTCATGCAGGTCAGCTACTCGAAACTCCCCGCCAACGGGGGGCCCGATATGGGGATTGTGAGCCCGGCGAACTGGACCACGAAGCAGGTTGGGGGCGATTCGATTGTGCGAACAGGCTGGGAAGGGCCGGTGCTCGCCCCGGGCGTGGGGCAG
The DNA here is from genome assembly GCA_963746625.1 of uncultured Acidobacteriaceae bacterium. Classification (GTDB taxonomy): domain Bacteria; phylum Acidobacteriota; class Terriglobia; order Terriglobales; family Acidobacteriaceae; genus Edaphobacter. The sequence continues at coordinate 110,669 of CAVVBT010000003.1, read as the reverse complement.
GTAGGGCGGGCAGATTACTACGGTGTCTACAGCTTGCCGGCGGATTCATCGAATCAGGGTCTACCATTTCCCCGCGCACTGGGCGTATTCTCTACAACCGCTACAGGCCTTTATGGTTTTGGCGGTGGTTGTGAGCTGCGGTCAACTGATGGGACGGTTACTGTGACCGGTCCGGGCAAAGGTATTGAGTTGCGGAATGGGGACAACCTGTTGCTTGAGGTGATTTCTCCCTCATAGCGCTGCAAAACAACTCTCTTTAGCGGAAGGATGACAAGGTTAGATTTATGGAGTTTGGGTGAGAGATGGAAAGGCGTCGGCTGCGAGGTCTTTCCAGGTTGGATTGGTGGATTCGATGAGGGTGATCTTCTCTTGCCGGGTGAAGTGCTTCAGGTATTTTTCGCGCGCGATGGCGTTGTTGATGTATTGGAAGCGTTCGTAGTAGACAAGGCGGTGGATTTTGTATTTTGTGGTGAAAGTGTCGGCTTTGCCATCGCGGTGCTGGCGAAGACGGACTAGCAGATGGTTGGTGACTCCGATGTAGAGGGTGCGGGAGCGGCTGGAGAGAATGTAGACGAAGTACTCGTGGTCTCGCATGGTTTGTAGCGTACTTGCTGGAAGTAGGGTGAGACAACGGCAACCAACGGCAAAAGACAAAAGATAAAGGCAACAGCAAAAGCAACGGCAAAAGCAACGGAGCAAAAAAAGCAACGACAAAAGCAGGTCCTCCGCCTTCGGCGAAGGATGACAAGTTTATAAGGTATTTCTCTGAGTGGAAGGTCTGTGGCGCTATTCGAGGATGCGGGCGACTACGTCGTAGTCGTGGGACTCGGTGATTTCGGCGCGGTAGAAGGTGCCGGGGACTAGTTCGTCGTGGGGGCCGAAGTCGTTGATGAGGACTTTGCCGTCGATCTCGGGGGCGTGGAGTGGGCTGCGGCCTTGCCAGAGGAGGTCGGTTTCTTCGGATTCGCCTTCGACGAGGAGGTCGATCTCGCGACCTATCCATTCGGCTTTGGATTTGGTGCTGATCTTTTGCTGGAGCTTCATCAGCTTGTTGCGGCGGGACTGGATGGTGCGCTTCGGAACTTTGAGTTCGGCGTCGAGGTTGAAGGCGGCTGCGCCTTCTTCGTCGGAGTAGGTGAAGACGCCTAGCCAGTCGATTTTCGCCTCGGTGATGAAGGCTTCGAGCTCTTTGTAGTCTGCTTCGGTTTCTCCGGGGAAGCCGACGATGAAGCTGGTGCGAATGACGATACCGGGGACGATGCGGCGGGCCTTGGCGATGAGGTCGAGGAAGATCTGGGCGTTGCCGCCGCGCTTCATGCGCTTGAGGACGCTGGGGCTGGCGTGCTGGAGGGGGACGTCGAGATATTTTGCGATGGTGTCGTGTTTGGCCATCGTCTCGAGCAGGCGCGTGGTGACCTTGTTGGGGTAGGTGTAGAGGAAGCGGAGCCAGCGGAGGCCGGGGAGGACGGCCAGGGCGTCGAGGAGTTGCGCGAGACCGTCGGTGAGGCCGAGGTCTTCGCCGTAGCAGGTGGTGTCCTGGCCGATGAGGGTGATCTCGCGGACGCCTTGCGCGATGAGATTTTCGGCTTCGTGGACGATGGAGGACATGCGGCGGGAGCGGAACTTGCCGCGGAGCTGCGGGATGATGCAGAAGCTGCAGGGGTGGTCGCAGCCTTCGGCGATCTTGATGTAGGCGCTGGCGCGTGGGGTGGAGAGGATGCGCGGGGTTTCGTCGGAGTAGAGGTATTCGGGGAGGGCGGCGGTGGCTCCGTCCCAGGAGGCTCTGGAGAAGCGGCCTTGTTGTTCGCGGAGATCGCCTTCGGGGCGGGATGTAGGCGAATTGGTGGAAACCCAGGTCCCAGAATCGGGACCTGGGGCACCCGGTTCTGTGGCTTGTTCGATTCTGAGTTGCGAGCTTGCCTCGCTGGGGTGGGAGTGCTGGTGGACGGCGCTGGGGGCTCGTGCAGCGAGGGATTGCGGGAGGATGTTGAAGGGGCTGTCCGATTTTGCGTGGCCGGTGGGGGTTAGTCCGGCGGCGGAGAGGATGGCTTCGAGTTCTCCGGTGCCTACTACGGCATCGACTTCGGGGATGTTCTTCTGGATTTCGTCCCGGTAACGCTCAACGAGGCAGCCCGCTACTACGATGCGGCTTGCTTTGCCGCCGTTCTGCTGCTTGTGCTGGACCATCTCAAGGATGGTGTTGACGGACTCCTGCTTGGCGGAGTCGATGAAGCTGCAGGTGTTGATGACGATGATCTCGGCGTCTTCGGCGTTGGGGGTGAGTTGGGCTCCATTGTGGTGGAGGAGGCCCATCATGACCTCGGAGTCGACGAGGTTTTTGGGGCAGCCGAGGGAGACGAAGCCGACCTTGGGTTTCGTGGACACAGGAGCGTCAAGAACAGCCGTTTCTTCGGTTGTTGTTGGGGGAGTCACAGAGTTCTATTTTAGCAGTTTTATTGGGTTTTTGCTTGGTTTCGAGTGGCGGTGGGGGGCTGAGCTGATGGTTTCAGACGGGGGAAGAGCCAGGCTGATGACCTGGCTCTGGAATCGGTGTGCAAGAAATGTCTGTGGTCGTCGGTTATGTCTACTTCCCTGGAGGCGGCGGGTAGTTTTTGAGGAGTTTGGCGACGGCTTTCGTGAGATTCTTCTGCTGCTTGTCGGGCTTGGCTTTGGGGTCGAGGGTTTTGCTTACGGTTCCTCGCCAGACGAGATCTTTAGCGGTGGTGTTGTACATATCGAGGACGAGCTGGCCGACGTAGATGGTTGTGGTTGAACCGGTGGTTGTGCTCATTCCGCCACCGCCGTACCATCCTCCTCCGTACCAGCCCGGACCATAGCCCCAGCCTGGACCCATTCCGCTGCTGAAGGAGGTGAATTGCTTCTCTGATCCGATGGCGGTCTGATAGCCGATGAAGAGATCGGCCTTGTCGTCAGTATCGACTGCGGTCAAGCCCTTCATCAGAAGTTGAGCATCGATGGTGGACTTGATCTGTTTGTCGACGATATCGTTCGGCATCTGGGCGCCCTTGATGAGGACCCATTTGTAGGTTTTGAACTTTGAGAAATCAGTGCCCTTGTCGTAGTTGTAACGGACGTCCTGGCAGAGCGCGCTGGTCGCGATCATCAGAGAAAGCGCCAGGCTGAGGAACGAAAACTTTTTCATGTTCAGTCTCCAATTTGTGGGCTTCGTTCGGCCTCGTTGTGTTGGAGTTCGTCGAAGATGACGGTTCCAAATCAATGCTAAGAGGCAGAATCGCGGTAGGAAACTGTTAGTTCTTACAGGAGGGGTCAGGGGAGTTTGGCGGCTTCGGCTTCGGGGTTCCAGTGGTCGGAGCCGGCGAGGAAGGTGGCAGGGAGATATTGCGCGGCTTCGTCTGGGGTGAGTTGGTGGGACCAGGGGACTCGGGCGGTGGGGTTCGCTCCAGGACCGGTCGAGTTGGATTCGGCGTAGTAGGCGGTCTTTTCGTTGGCGGGATTGTTCCAGTTGTTCCAGCCGGCGGGGTTGAGGTCGGCGGGTAGCTCGGTGTTGATATAGATGACACGGGAGTAGGGGCGCCAGGGACGGCCGAGGCCGGTTGTGTTATGGGCGGCGGCGATGGATTTTGCTCCGGCGGTCGTGGAATCCCACGTCCCAGAGTCGGGACGTGGGGCACCCGGCTGGTTGATGCTGCTGGTGACTCGGCTGTTGAGGATGACGTAGCCGGTGGGTTGGTCGGGTGCGGTTCGGGATTGCGCGGTGAGGTAGCCGGGGCCGTTGGCGTGGATTTCGGAGTGGTCGAAGACGGCGGCGGCGTTGCCGAAGATGAAATCGACGCCGCCTTCGATGTAGGAGTCGACGTAGTACTGGCGGCCGTAGTCGGCGAAGAGTGTGTCCTGGTGGCCGAGGAAGCGGCAGTGTTTGAAGATGCTGCGGTCGGAGCGGTCGGCTACGGCTACCGCCTGGCCAGTGTTGCCGGCGGCGTTTTCGAAGGTGATGTTGTCGGCTTCGAAACCGGTGCCGTTGATCTCGACGGTTTCGGTGAAGAAGGTGCCGCCGGCGGTTTTGGCGTTAAGGGAGTTGGTGATGACGACGTCTTCTGGGGATTTGCCCTTGCCGATGAGGGTGATGTTGGGGTGGTTCTGGGTGATGATGACGCGCTCGTGATAGGTGCCGGGAGCTATCTCGATGTAGACGCGTCCGCCGGGGCCAGGCCAGGGGTGGTGGTCGAGGGCGTTCTGGATGGTGGGGAAGATGGTGAGGTTTTCGTCGCCGGGGTTGGCGTGCGGGGCGGAAGGGTCGACGCGGATGTGGACGTCTTGTGCGTGGGCGAGGGTTGTGATGAGAGCGGCGGCGAAAATGACCGTTGTGCGCATGGCAGCTAGGTTAGCGGGAGTCCAGGGCGCGGGCAAGTTTTGCACTGTTGCGGTTTGCGCGTGGCGAGCAGCAGCAGGTTTGGAGTGGTAAAATGGTTCCTGTGCCGGGTCCTACGCGACGTAATCCCGCCAACCCCGCCAGGTCCGGAAGGAAGCAACGGTAACGGGTAATTATGGGCGCAGTAGGTCGCCCGGTGCACAGATTTTGCTCCGATCGAGCGATGTACTGATCCGCGCAATGGCGCAGTAGGTCGCCCGGTGCACAGATCCCCTCCTGCAGATTCACCCCCTCCACAAGCGTGTTGTCAGTTGTCCGTTATCCGTTCTCAGTTTGCTGTTCCTACTGACAACTGAGAACGGATAACGGACAACTGAAACGGGGTACGTGACATGCGTGCCGTTCTCGGAGAGAATGAACTGCGACAGATGAACGCTTGTTCATTTGGTTTGTAACCCAGGTGAGGTGCGAGTTTGAGTTTGACGTTGAAGCCGCGGACACAAGTGCGCGCGAAGATCAGTTCGGTGGGGACATACGTTCCGCCGCGTTTGTTGACCAATGCAGACCTGGAAAAGATGGTGGCGACGAGCGACCAGTGGATTACGGAACGGACGGGAATTCGCGAGCGGCACATTGTCGACGGTGGAGTGGCGACGAGCGATCTTGCGGTAGAGGCGGCGAAGCTTTGCCTGGCGAAGCGTGGGATCGACGGGAGCGAACTTGAGGTGATCATCGTTGCAACGGTGACTCCGGATATGTTTTTTCCCGCGACGGCTTGCCTGGTGCAGGACCGGCTGGGCGCGAAGGGTGCTTGGGGGTTCGATCTGTCGGCGGCCTGCTCGGGGTTTCCTTATGCGCTGCAGGTGGGCGCGAAGCTGGTGGAGAGCGGAGCGCACAAAAAAGTGATGGTGATTGGGGCGGATGTGATGAGCTCGATCATCGACTATACGGACCGGGCGACGTGCGTGATCTTTGGCGATGGCGCGGGTGCGGTGCTGCTGGAGCCTTGCGGCGAGGGCGAGATTGGATTGATTGACTACTGGCATGAGGTGGATGGGTCGGGTGCTCCGGCGTTGAATATGCCGGGAGGCGGGAGTCTGCATCCGCCGACTGCGGAGACGGTGGAGAAGAAGATGCACTATGTGCATCAGGATGGGCAGGCGGTTTACAAGTTTGCCGTGCGCAAGATGGCGGAGGCTACCGAGATGGTGCTCAACCGCAATGGCGTGGAGGGGAAGGACCTCGGGTGTTTTATTCCGCACCAGGCGAACAAGCGGATTATTGAATCGACTGCTCATCGGCTGGGGATGCCAGAGGATCGGGTGATCATCAATATCGACCGCTACGGGAATACGACGGCGGCAACGATTCCCTTGGCGATGCAGACGGCGCTTGATGATGGACGGCTGAAGAAAGGCGATCTTGTTCTGCTGGCGAGCGTTGGAGCTGGATTTACGATTGGCGCTACCTTGTTGCGGTGGGAGGTTTAGGAGAAGCAAAGGGTAGATGACGGAGGCGGGCTTCTGGCTCGCCTTCGTTGTTTTTTGGAGAAAAATGAACTGCAGGAGAATTTAGAGCGTAAGAATCTGGACAGGAGGCAGAAATGCACTCAGCCGATCCGTTGTGGGTGACGGTTTTTCTTACGATTCACATCGCTGCCGGGGCGACCGCGTTTCTGATGGCTCCGGTTGCGCTGGCTACGGCGAAGGGTGGAAAGACGCATAGGCGCTGGGGGATGGTCTATCTGTGGTCGATGGGCGTGGTTGCCGCGACTGCGGTGCCGATGGCTTTTTTCTTTCCGGTACGATTTCTCGCGCTGGTTGCGGTGTTCAGTTTTTACTTTGCGTTTTCGGCGTACCGGGTGCTGCGATTGAAGGAGCTTGCGCGGGGTGGAAGCGCGTCGCCGATCGATTGGATTGCCGGCCTGATTACGTTTTCGACGAGCGCGCTGCTGGCGTGGATGTCATGGTTCCGGCCGCATACGATTGAGGTTTTGCCGGTGGTTGGTGTGATCTTCGGATTGATTGGGATGCGAGGGGCGGCGGTGCAGCTATTTTCATTTGTGAAGAAGCCGACGGAGAAGATGTTCTGGTGGTATTCGCACCTTGGGAACATGATTGGGAGTTATATTGCGGCGTGGTCGGCGTTCAGTGTGGTGACGTTGACTCGGGTGGTTGGCAATCACTGGTGGGTGTGGTTGTGGCCGGTGATGGTTGGAGTGCCATCGATTGCGTTGACGACAGCGTATTACAAGAGGAAGTTTGCGCCTCGGCAGAGGGTTGCGGTTTAGAGAATCCTCGATTCCGATGTAGCCCGGGAATTTCCCTCAGGGGCTAAAGCCGCGCCCTTTCAAAAATCGCACTTCCTCAGGCCGCGGTTTTGCTGGGTTGCTGACCTGAGCTGACGGCGCGGGAGGTCTTGTAGAGCTTCCAGAAGGCGTAGGCGCAACTGATGGCGATGCCGATCCAGATGACCGTGAGGATGGGCGTTCCGTATTTTGCGGAGAGGCCGTTCCAGAGACGGATGATGTGGCGGCCGTAGTGCACGCCGAGCCATGCAGCGATGGCATGGCGGGCGAAACGGCTTGCAGTGAAGGCGATCATGAATTTCTTGCGCGGCATGTTGAGCGCTCCGGCGGCGAGAACGAAGGGGCTCAACGGCATCGGCGGCGGCAGGATGGCGGGCAATGCTACGGACAGGATGGCGTGGGATTCCATCCATTCGCAGACGCGCTTGAAGATACGGGGCGGGACGTGTTTTTGGAGGAAGGCCATGCCGCCGCGCTGACCGACGTGATGGCTGAACCAGCCGCCGACCGCAGAGCCGGCTGTCGCGAGAAGCACGAGCAGGATGACGTTCTGATGACGCGCCGACATGACGATGAGCATGATGTCAGTGACGCCGGGAATGGGCAATGGGACGAAGGAGCTGTCGACGATGGAGACGAAGAAGATGCCGAAGATTCCGAAGCTGAAGAGGAAGTGCAGGAAAGGATTGCGTGGAGCACGAGGAGCCGCGGCGGGTGCAGCTTGAGCTGCTTGTCTTGCGAGCCTGAGGGCTGTCGCGAGGAACGCCATATCGTTTTGACGTAGCTCGGCAGGGTCAAGTCGCAGGATTATGCGTAGATTGATGAATTAGACGCGAAGCAAATAGCAAAAGCAGATCCTCCGACTGCGGCGAAGGATGACAGCCAAAAAACAAAAGCAGGAATGATTTAGAGGAAGTGCAGGGGTGAAAGAGGCGGGAGAATGTCTGCTTCGGCGGCGTATTGGCGGAAGAGCTCGATGGCGCGGATGCAATCGGTGTTGAGGACGTAGTGGATGTTTGTTGAGAGATAGTGACGGATGGTGGCGGGGGGAAGTGCGATGCGCGGCGTCCACTGTTCGACGAGGGGCTCGATGTTGAGGAGGCCGTGGTTGCGTGAGGTTTCGAGGTCGTCGATGAGTTGCGCGGTGGTGATGCCGCCGGGCTGATCGAGGGCCTCGGGCCGGACGGCCCAGACGGCGGCTACCCAGGGGACGTTGGTGCGGGTGCGCCACTCGTGAGCGAGGTCGAACCATTCGCAAGGGCCGATGGTTGCTTCGATTTGCTGGCGGGATTCGAGGGCGAGGAGGGCGGGGTCGCCGATGAGGATGGCGGCGTCGGCTTGTTGCAGCATCGCAATGGGGTTGGCTGCGGCGGGGAGGAAGGTGGGTTGGTTGTTGGCGAATTTGCGGAGGAGGATTTCGGCGTAGGCGAGGGAGCTGCGCGAGGCGGTGTCGGCGGCTATGGTGCGGATAGTCGAGAGGGTGTGAGGACGCTTGACGATGAGCTGAATGGAGCGGACTTCATTGAGGGATGCGATGGTGCAGCCGGGGACGATGGCGAGGCCTTCGGTGAGTGATGCGATTGGGATAAGGCCGAGGTCGGCGCGCGCGGCGAGGAGTTCGTCGGCACAGCGTGAAGGCAGAGTGTAGTGGAGTGTGTAGCGCTTGGCTAGTTCGGCAGCGAGGGGTGGGTGTTCGAAGTCCCACATGAGAGGTGCGGGGTTGAGGAAGTTGATGGCGGCTACGCGGAGCATTCGAGGTGAAGATGGAGTAGTCAAAGAATTAGTGTATTGGATGTTGCGGGAGAGTGAGCGATGCAGAGGGCTGTGGTTGGGTTTTATCAGGATGAAGAGGGGCACTGGGCTGCTCGGCTGGAGTGTGGACACGGGCAGCATGTGCGGCATGATCCGCCGTGGACGATGCGGGAGTGGGTGACGACAGAAGAAGGAAGAGCCGCGCGGATCGGGAGTTTGATGGAGTGCAGGAGGTGCGATGAAGAGGCGGGTTGATAGTAGGATTCTCGGGACGGCCTTCACAGCGAATGCAGAGGAGTTTTATGGATCGACGTAAATTTATTTCGTCTTCGAGTGTGGCTGCGATTGCTCTTGGTAAGGGTGCGGTGGGGTCGATGGCCACTCCTGCTGCGAATGGGGCGAAGCCGGTGCTGATGAAGCTTGGGTGCCAGAGTGAGCCGACGAATGATGAGCATTTGAAGTATCTGGCGCGGTATGGGGTGAAGAATATTTGCGGGTATCCGGAGATTGCGGATGGCCGCGGCAATACGCCAAGCTGGGCAACGGTTGAAGAGCTGAGCCGTATGAAAGATCTGGCCGTGAAGAATGGGATTGAGATCGATTGCGTCGGGCCGCCGGTGCTGACTTCGAGTTATATCGATAATGAAAAACATCCGGCGATCATGCTGGCGAAGAGTCCGGAGCGGGATCGGGATATTGAGTCGATCCAGATGCTGATTCGGAATTGTGCGCAGGTGGGTCTGCCGTCGATCAAGTACAACATGAGCATTCTTGGCGTGCTGCGGACGGGAAGGACGCCTGGGCGCGGCGATGCGATGTACAGCCAGTGGAAGTTGTCGGATGCGAAGCCGAAGACTCCGCTGACGATTGCGGGGCATGTGGATGCGGATATGTTCTGGGAGCGAATTACTTATTTTCTGGATCGCGTGATTCCGGTGGCGAATGAGTACAAGATTCGGATGGCTTGTCATCCGCAGGATCCGGGTGTGCCGCCGGAGGGGTATCAGGGAGTGAATCGCGTGTTGGGGACGGTGGATGGGTTGAAGAAGTTTGTTGCGATTCAGGAGAGCGAGTATCACGGGTTGAATTTTTGCCAGGGGACGGTGTCGGAGATGCTGACCGATCCCGGGACGCAGATCTATGACGTGATTCGATATTTTGGGACGCGCAAGAAGATCTTCAATGTTCACTTCAGAAATATTCGCGGGCACCGGAATGATTTTGTGGAGGTGTATCCGGATGAGGGCGATGTGGATATGGTGAAGGCGATCAAGGTTTATCGCGAGGTGGAGTATCCGTACATGCTGATGCCGGATCATGTGCCGCTTGTGAAGAATGATCCGAACGGCCTGCAGTCGTTCGCGTTTTGTTATGGGTATATTCGCGGGCTGATCCAGTCGTTGAATCATGACCCAACTGGGCAATCGTAAGTGCTCCGATTACGATGTTACGATTTCTCAATGCGCATCGGTCTTCCTGCTTTGCTAATGCTCTTGCTTACGCCAGTAGTCCTCTTTAGTCAGGAATCTCCGACCGTCGATCAGATGAAACAGATGCTGGATGCTTCGCAGCGTCGCGGTCAGTTGGAGATAGATGGAGGGGTGCCATTTCATTTGCTGGCCTCGTATGAGGAATTCGATTCCGACGGGAGACCAGCGGGTAAGGGTTCGATTGACGAACTCTGGGAAGGGCCAAAACGGTATCGGCAGACCCTGACCCTACCGGCTATAGAGAGGGTGAAGCTTGACGGAAACGGGCAGTATCGGCAGGTCCTTACGGCCCCGGTTCGAAAGCTGATAGAGGTCGATAGCGGAACTCAACTCTGGCGAACGGGAGAGTGGGTGCTTTTTGATCCAGTCGTTTTAGGCCTTCAATCAGCTCTGAAACCGTTTCAGCTAAGGTCACCTACGACAAATCGACTGAGTTACAGGGATCCCCTCAAGAAGAACATCGCCTTGGAATGCATTGGAACTGAGCCGGACCTGCCTGGTGTTGCGGACGATACGCGACTCGCACAGACGACATACTGCATGGAGAAAGGAAGCCACTTACTCCGTCTTATTTCTCGGCCGAACTTCGTCGAGATTAGTTTTAACGATTTGCAACCATTCGGGAAGAAGTTCATCGCCAGGTCGATCCAGGTGGGAATCAATGGCAGGATCCATTTGAAATTGCATATCGAAGTACTTGAAGCGGCGGAGAATTTCAATACGCTTAATGGTGCATCGCCTGAGGGAGCACAAATGATCCCGTTCCATCGGGCGGATCTGGCTTCTTCCTGGCTAACCGGGGAGTTAATGCGAGGACAGTTACTCAACAAGGTCAGTCCCCATTACCCACAGTCAGGGCTTCACGGAAACATTGTTGTGAAGGTGCATGTGGATGCCGCGGGAGCAGTGGATTCCGAAGAGGTTCTTCGATCGGAGAACCAGATTTTGAAAGCTCCAGTACTCGAAGCGGTAAAGCAGTGGCGCTTCCGAGTCTCATACCAAGGTGATAAGGTCGTGCCGGTTGATTACATTTTCATTTTTTACGACGGAGGTGATGATGCGGGTGAGGAATCTCCTTAGTGCTTGTCGCCGGTGTTATGCAATTTTGCAACGAGTAGAGGACTGACAATAGATGGAATTAGTTCAGCAGAGCTTGATGACAATAGAGACAAAAGAACGCGCACGGATGGCGTGGATGGCGTTGATGCTGACGCCGGGGATGGGGCCGACTCGGATTTGGCGGGCGATGAATCGGCTCGAGTCGGCGGAGCGATTGTTTGAGGCCTCGTTGACGGAGCTTGAAGGGCTGGGAATGCCGGCGGCTGCGGCGCAGTTTGTGTTTGAAGGGAAGGCCCGGGCTGCGGCTGAGGATGAGATGAAGCGTGTTGCTGAGGCTGGCGGGAGTGTTTTGACGCCGGAGGATGCGGAGTACCCCGAGAGGCTGCGGGAGATCTATGATCCGCCGGCGGTGCTTTGGATTCGCGGCGATGTGCGACTGCTGGCGCGGCCTGGGATTGCGGTGGTTGGGACGCGGCATCCTTCGCCTTATGGAGCGGGGATGGCGGAGTTGTTGTCGCGGGATTTGGCCCATCGGCGGCTGGTGATTTTAAGTGGGATGGCTCGCGGGGTGGATACCGCGGCGCACAAGGGAGCGCTGGACGCCGGCGGGAAGACGGTGGCGGTTTGGGGGACGGGCATCGATGTGATCTATCCGAAGGAGAACAAGAAGCTGGCGGAGCAGATTGTGGCGACTGGTGGGGCGATTGTGAGTGAGTATCCGCTGGGGACGTTTCCGGCGCCGCAGAACTTTCCGATTCGGAACCGGATTTTGAGCGGGATGAGCGTTGGGGTGCTGGTGATTGAGGCGGCGGAGTACTCGGGAACGCGGATTACGGCTCGGTGTGCGATGGAGCAGAATCGGGATGTCTATGCGGTTCCGGGGAATGTGACGAATAAGAATGCGTGGGGGCCTAACACGCTGATAAAACAGGGCGCCAAGCTGACGGCGACGTGGGAGGATGTGTGGGAGGATCTGCCGTCGCAGATTCGGCTGGAGCTGGAGGACGAGTTGGCGGGCGCGGGGCAGAGTGAATCGAAGGCTGCGGGGACTGCATCTCTATTTAACGATACGCCGCTCGCTGAGCATGAGCGGATCGTCTTCGACAAGCTGCGGCATGACGAATCGACACAATTGGATGATTTGATAGAGCAGTTGGAGGCGAATTTGGGTTCGGCGGAGATCTTTACGGCTCTGTTCGAACTTGAGCTTGCGGGGCGGGTGCGGCAGCTTCCTGGAAAAAATTATGTGCGGGCATTTTGAAGTGCGATACCCCGGCTGATTTCAACAGCGGGAACCGAGCGCGAGGGATTCGCGTAACTTGCGGCTGTCGTTTGATTTGACGGCTGGTTCGACCTGTGGATTTTTACATGCGCGGTAGTGATGCGAATGTGACCTTCGCAGGCGGTTTTCGTCAGTTGAGAGATTACGGAAAGATGACGCGTTTGGGAAAACCGTGTTAGGTTCGCAAGGGACACAAGGTAGAAATGGAACGTTTGGCTTTGGAGATGCGTTCTGGTGCATGAAGGGAAAGAATGGCTAAGTCACTTGTGATCGTGGAGTCGCCGGCGAAGGCGAAGACGATCGGGAAATATCTCGGCAGCGACTACGTGGTGGAGGCCTCGATTGGCCACATCATGGACCTGCCGAAGAACGACATTGGCGTGGAGCTGAAGAAGCGGACGTTTGAGCCGACGCTGATTGTGTCTCCGGGCAAGGAAAAGGTTGTTGAGCGGTTGAAGAAGCTGGCAGCGAAGGCGGACATGGTCTATCTTGCGCCGGACCCCGATCGCGAAGGCGAGGCGATTGCTGCGCATCTTTCCATGCAGCTGCTGCCGATGGTGAAGGACAAATCGAAGGTTCGGCGAGTTACGTTCAACGAGATTACGAAGAAGGCGGTGCAGGCGGCGTTTCTGCATGCTCGCGACATTGATGAGAATCTGGTGGATGCGCAGCAGACGCGGCGCGTGCTGGACCGGCTGGTGGGGTACCAGGTTTCTCCGCTGCTTTGGGACAAGGTGCGACGTGGATTGTCGGCTGGGCGCGTGCAGACGGTCGCGTTGCGGCTGATCGTAGAGCGCGAGCAGGAGATCAACGACTTCAAGCCGGTGGAGTACTGGACGATTGATGCTCTGCTGGAGCCGACGGCGGACAAGCAGAGCTTTACGGCTCGCTTTGTCGGCGTAAATGGCGTGCCTTCGCGAGTAGCGAATGGAACAGATGCAGATGGCAAAGAGCAATATCTTGCGAACGCTCTGCCGGACCAGGAGGCTGTCGATGAGGCGGTCGGCGAGCTGCAGCATGCGAAGTGGAGCGTGCGCTCGGTGGAGAAGAAGGAGCGGAGGAATAATCCGAAGGCTCCGTATACGACGAGCAAGCTGCAGCAGGATGCTTCGGGACGGCTGGGATTCAATGTGCGGCGGACGATGGGTGTCGCGCAGCGGCTGTATGAGGGTGTTGAGATTGGCGCGGAGGGTACGGTTGGTCTGATTACGTATATGCGTACCGACTCGACGCGTGTGAGCCCGGATGCGATTGCGGAGGCTCGCCAGTTTATTGGCAAGCTGGGAGCGGCAGTATCTGCCGGCGACTGCGAATGAGTATGCGGGTAAGAAGCAAGAGCAGGCCCAGGATGCGCACGAGGCGATTCGGCCGACGAATGTTGCTTATACGCCACAGTCGATTCGGAAGTATCTGAGCGATGAGCAGTTCAGGCTGTACAAGCTGATCTGGCAGCGGTTTGTTTCGAGCCAGATGACGCCTGCGGTCTTCGACCAGACGACGGTGGATATTGTTGCTCAGGCGAAGCAGGCTTATGATTTCCGCGCTACTGGCAGCGTGCTGAAGTTTGATGGCCATCTGAAGTTTGAGGAAGAGGACAAGCGGGCTCGTGAGGCTGCGAAGGCTGGAGGCGAAGGCTGCTTCGGACTCACCGGATGGAGAGGAAGAAGAGGATCGCAGGCTGCCGGAGTTGGGCGATGGCGAGGCGTTGCGGCTGGAGAAGCTGGATCCGCAGCAGAAGTTTACGCAGCCTCCGCCGCGGTACAACGAAGCGAGTCTGGTTAAGACGCTTGAAGAGAAGGGAATTGGGCGGCCTTCGACGTATGCCTCCATCATTAATACGATCCAGGATCGCGACTATGTGAAGAAGATCCAGTCGCGGTTTGTGCCGACGGAGATTGGCATCGTTGTTACTAAGCTGCTGGTGAAGAATTTTCCTTACATCTTCGATACGGCTTACACTGCGACGCTCGAGGGCGAGCTGGATGCGGTGGAGGAGGGCCACGAGAAGTGGACCGATCTGCTGAATGGCTTCTATGGGCACTTTGAGAAGGAACTCCACGTCGCTGAGAAGCAGATGGAAGACATCAAGCGGATGGAGGAGTCGACCACGGAGGTCTGCGATAACTGTGGCGCTCCGCTCGTCCTGAAGTGGGGCAAGTTTGGCAGTTTTTATTCGTGCTCGAACTTCTCGAAGGCGAAGCCGGTGACGGTAGCGGCTGGTCCGTGGAAGAAGGATCCGAAGACGGCACTGAAGAAGGTTACGAAGGCGTCTGAACTATCCGATCATCGTGAAGGCTACGACCGAGGATGTTGTTGAGTACTCGAAGGAGACGAACGACGCGAAGGAGCTGACGGCGGCGATTGGCGAGGCGATGGAGCAGGGGAAGAAGGTTACGGCGGAGGCGTTCAGCTGCGACTTTACGAAGGAGAACTTTGCCGCGAAGCCTGACCTGAGCGCTCCGGGGGCCGATGAGGCACCTGAGGAAGAGGCTTGCGACAACTGCGGGCGCACGATGGTGCTGCGGAATGGGCCGTGGGGGCCGTTTATGGCTTGCCCGGGGTATAACGAAGATCCGCCTTGCAAGACGATTCGGAAACTCAACCAGAAGGTGCAGCAGAAGCCGCCGACGCAGCTGGATGAAGCGTGTCCGAAGTGCGGCAAGCCGCTGCTGCTTCGGAATGGACAGTATGGCGAGTTCATCAGTTGCAGCGGGTATCCGAAGTGCAAGTACATCAAGCAGGAACTGCTCGATGTGAAGTGCCCGAAGGATGGCGGCGACATTGCCGTGCGCAAGACGAAGCGCGGCGATGTGTTCTATGGATGCGTGAACTATCCGAAGTGCGACTTTGCTTCGAATCTGAAATTGATCGACAAGACGTGCCCGAAGTGCGACTAGCGCGTACCTGCTTGAAGTGAATAACGACAAGGGGACTTACCTGGTGTGTCCGAATAACCGGGAGGCTTTGCCGAAGCGGCGCAAGAAGAAGGGTGCGCCGGACGTGGAACCGACGACTCCACTGTGCACGTACGAGAAGAAGATTGCGGGGCCGGCTCCGGTGCCTGAGTTGGAGCGGCCTGATCCGGAGAAGACCCGGGCAGTGGTTGAGAGCGTAGCTTAAAATCGAGTGCGAGGAGCAGAGATGGCGACTGCGGCGGATGCGGAACTGATTCTGAAGCTATATGAGCTTCGGCGCGAAGAGACGATGCGTAAGGCGAGACGCTTCATGGTCTTCGAGTTCAATCCGAAGACGCTGGAGGAGCTGCGGGCGGTCTCGCGGGATACAAAGTCGGAGTCCAACCCATGCTGGCGGCAGATGCTGAGCTTCTGGGAGATGGCGGCTTCGCTGGTACTCCGGGGAGCGCTGGACGCGGATTTATTCCTGGATTCGAACGCGGAAGGAATTCTGATCTATGCGAAGTTCCATCACTGGCATGCCGACACGGAGAAGCAGAGCGGCAATCCGTTTATGGGGAAGACAGCGCAGCTGATCGCGAAGTACCCGGCCGCTAGGGCTTACTACGAGATGTTTTTGAAGAGTTTTGGCCCGGCGAAGTAAAGCCTGCAATGACTTAGGTTAGGTGCTGCCGCGCAGGACCTTCCATTATTGCATCATTTCTGTTACACTCCTGTTATAGACTTGAGGGTTGAGATCCGCGCGGCAGCGGCCCGCTTGGAGGGTGAGCCCGCCGTAACTTATTGAAAAGAATGCAGGTAGTGACTTATGGCGAAGGCAGTTTGGAATGGCCAAACACTGGCCGAAAGTGAAAAAACAGAGGTAATCGAGGGAAATCTCTACTTTCCCGAGGAGACGGTGAAGCGGGAATTTCTGAAAACCAGCTCAACGACCTCCAGTTGCCCTTGGAAGGGGCAGGCCCGGTACTACACGATCATCGTGGACGGTCAGGAAAACCCTGATGCGGCCTGGTACTACCCGGATCCGAAGCCTGCGGCCCGCAATGTGAAGCACCATGTGGCGTTCTGGCGGGGCGTTGAAATCATCAAATAGGCGCTGAAAGCTATTGTTAACAGCGATTTGAAACGGGAGGGGCTTTGGCCTCTCCCGTTTCTGTCTTTAGTAGGCCTGCGCGAGATCGAGCGGCAGGCGGACCTGGAAACAAGTCGCGCCGGGCTTCGATTCGACCGTAACGAAGCCGGAGTGTTTGTTGACGATGCGCTGCACGGTGTCCAGGCCGAGTCCCAATCCGCGCCCGGGGGCCTTGGTGGTGAAGAACGGCTCGAAGATGCGAGAACGAATCTTGGGGTCTATGCCGGGGCCGTCGTCCGAGACCTCGACCAACGCCATGGAACCATTGAGCTTTGTGGTGAGGCGGAGAGTGCCGAGGTCGTTCATGCTCTCCAGGGCGTTTTCGATCAGGGCGGTCCAGACCTGATTGAGCTCGCTGCCGTAAGCGCTGATCGGGGGCAGGTCCTGGTCGAAGGCAAGCTCCACCTGGACGTTCTTGAGGCGGGAGTTGAACATGACGAGCGTGTTTTCAAGCGATTGCGCCAGATCGACTTCCTGAATGGGCGCCTGGTCCATGTAGGAGTAGTCCTTGATGGCGCTGATGAGGTCGAAGATGCGGACGGTGGAGTCGACGACGGTTTCGGCGAGGCGTTCGACGCGCAGGGAGCGCGAGACCGTGGCGAGGGCAACGGGAAGGACCTCTGGCCGGGTGACGGCTGCGAGTTCGTCGAGCAGGTCGAGGGGGAGATTGGTCTCAGAGAGCGCCGGGGCGATGTTCCAGGGCTCGGGGACGTTGTGGCCGGCGAGCCAGCGGACGATGGCCGCCTCGCGATCGGTGGCAGCGAGCGGGCTTTGCGGCCCGGGGTGAGAGTATGCGGCCATGCGGGCGCGGGCGTTCTGGACCCAGGAGCGATAGCCCTCGATCTCCTGGTCGGTGAGACAGAGGTTGCCAAGGCGATACTTCTGCTCGCCGTACTCGCGCAGCTCGCCGAAGAGGCTGGCGGCGCAGCGCTGGGCGGCGGAGGCGGGGTTGTTGAGCTCGTGGCTTAGGTTGGCGGCAAGCTTGCCCAGAGCGTTGAGTTTTTCAGACTGCTGCTCGATGCGTGTGACCTCGCGGACGCGGTCGAGCAACACGGAGACGCAACGCTGGCCCATCGAGGGGATGGCGGCGAGCATCTCGGCGAAGAGATTGTCCGGGATGTCGAGTGACCAGACGGGGCCGACCGCGAAGCCTTCGCCGCCGTAGTTCTTCATGCGCGAGAAGGGGAGCTTGCCAGTCATGGAGCCGGCGCGCCCGATGAAGAGCGCGACGTTGCCTGAGTGGCGACGGCGCACCTGCACCTCGCCGCGGAGGATGAAGTTCATGTTGTGAGCTGGGTCGTTATCGCGGAAGAGGATGGCGCGGTCGGGGCCGACTCGCTCGGTGCCGTGAGTCCCGAGCCACAGGTATTCCTCCTCGGTGAGGCCGTCGAGTTGGGAGACGGTGCGAAGCGCGGCGACAATTTCGGGGATGGGTGTAGGCTCTGCTGGTGCGCCGACCATTACCGGCTGATCTGCCTGGACGATCTCTTGTTCGGGAAGCAGACTTTCGTAGCTGTTCAAGGTTGCCATCTCGGGGGAGCTCCTTTTGAGGGCCTGGTCGTGGCTTTGCTTAATTGATCTACGTCTCCATTGTTACAGGAGTTCCGTGTTGAGGCGATTCTTTGGGCGAGAGATGCTGGACTGGAATGAAGCGGGAGAGGGGTGGACTCCTCTGCGATGGAAAAAGGCGACACCCAACTTAGATGCCGCCTCCCTGCCATTCGATTTGCGAAAATTCGGAATAAGTCTTCTCCGAAGATTAAGTTAGGCCTTCTGGACCTGACCGTCTTTGACGACGACGGGGTCGAGGAAGGGCATTGATTTGCGGAGTTCGGCGCCAACCTTTTCGATCTGGAGCTCGGATTCGGCTTTGCGGATGCGCGCGAATTCCTTGCGGCCGGTTTCGTTTTCGGCGATGAACTTTTTGGCGAAGCTGCCGTCCTGAATGTCGTTGAGGAGCGACTTCATCGCTTTTTTGACCTCGGGGGTGACGATGCGTGGGCCGGCTACGTAGTCTCCCCACTCGGCCGTGTCGGAGATGGAGTGGCGCATGTACTCGAGGCCGCCACGATACATCAGGTCGACGATGAGTTTGAGCTCGTGCAGGACTTCGAAGTAGGCGAGCTCGGGTTGGTAGCCTGCTTCGACGAGAGTCTCGAAGCCTGCTTTGACGAGGGCGCTGGTGCCGCCGCAGAGCACGGCCTGTTCGCCGAAGAGGTCGGTTTCGGTCTCTTCGGTGAAGGTGGTTTCGAGCACGCCAGCGCGGGTGCAGCCGATGCCTTTGGCGTAGCTGAGAGTGCGAGCGCAAGAGCGTTGCCGCTGGCGTCCTGCTCGACGGCGACGAGGCCGGGGATGCCTCCGCCTTCGGTGAAGACCTCGCGGACACGGTGGCCGGGGCCCTTGGGGGCGACGAGGGAGACGTCGGCCGTTGCTGGCGGCGTAATGGTGCGGAAGCGGATGTTGAAGCCGTGCGCGAACATGAGGGTGACGTTGGACTTCATGTTGGGGGCGATCTCGGCGTGGTAGACCTTGGCGGCAGTCTGGTCGGGCGTGAGGTTCATGATGACGTCGGCCCATTTGCTGACGTTCGCGACAGTGTCGACAACGAGGCCGGCTTTGCGGGCGCGGTCGGCGTTGGGCGAGTCGGGGCGAAGGCCTACGCGGACGTCAACGCCGGAGTCCTTGAGGTTGAGAGCGTGGGCGTGGCCCTGCGAGCCGTAGCCGATGATGGCGACTTTCTTTGCCTGGATGAGAGAGAGGTCTGCGTCTGCGTCGTGGTATGCCTTTGCCATTTTTCTGTTCTTCTTTCCTTTAGCGTTATGGTAACAAGTCGTGATGAGTCAGCGCGGGGCATCGTGCGTCTCGATGCTCGCCTGTAACGGGTAGGGCTTGATTGGCTTGTCCCAGTCCGAACTCAAATCGAGCCACGTCGGATTGGGCGAGATAATCAGCTCGAGTTTGCGAATGCGGAGCCAGCCTTTGAGTTGCTTTTCGCGGGCGATTGCTGCAGTAACGGT
Source organism: uncultured Acidobacteriaceae bacterium (assembly GCA_963746625.1). Classification (GTDB taxonomy): domain Bacteria; phylum Acidobacteriota; class Terriglobia; order Terriglobales; family Acidobacteriaceae; genus Edaphobacter. The sequence continues at coordinate 91,363 of CAVVBT010000003.1, read as the reverse complement.
GGTAAAGCGTTCAAAATAGACGAGACGGTTTATGTTGTACCTGGCGGTGTGGCATTTCGGGTCTCTTCTCTGCTTATGCTGCCGCACTCTGATTTCAAGTTCGGTTGTAATGCCGATGTAGAGCTTCCTGAAGCCGTTGGCCAGTATATAGACGTATGCGTATTCCTCCACGAAGCTTCTCTGTTCATTTCTCTTCACCATCACTGTCGTCATCCTGAACGAAGTGAAGGACCCCTGTATTTTGTCTTTCTTTCTTGATGATGACGCTCACTTTTGCTGGAATCCTTTTTGATGGCTGCTGAGAACGACCAAAACTAAAAACAAAAGCCAATACAGGGGTCCTTCACTTCGTTCAGGATGACGGCAATAAAAGTGATGATTAGTCCTCTTCCTTTTCGTCGACGTCGGGGAGATCGTCGGAGTCGCCTGCGCCGTCCTTTCCGATGAAGGTTAGTTGGTGGTTTTCGTTGGGGTCGGGAGTGCCGAGAGCTTTGAGGACTCGGCTGGTGTGGTGGCCGCGGCGCATGGCCATGCGGCCGGTGCGGGAGACCTCGAGGATGGTGTAGCCGCTCTCGGTGATGACCTGGATGAGGCCTTCGATCTTGGAGGAGCTGCCGGTGAGCTCGAGCATGATGGACTCGGGGGCGAGGTCGACGACGCGGGCCTTGAAGACGGTGGCGAGCTCGAAGATCTGCGAGCGGGAGTGCTGGCCGAGGGGATGCGATGGGCCTGCGCCTACCTTGAGGAGGCAGAGCTCGCGGATGACGGCATCGGCGCGGCCGACCTCGTCGACGTCGACGGTGATCTCGAGTTTGTAGAGCGAGGCGCGGATGCGATGGGCGGCGGTGTCGGGCGCCTCGCAGACGATGGTCATGCGGGAGACGTCGGCTCGCTCGCTCTCGCCTACGGTGAGCGAGACGATGTTGATGTTGAGACGGCGGAAGAGCGAGGCGACTCGCGTGAGGACGCCGGGTTTGTCCTGGACCAGGGCTACGAAGGTGTGGAGCATGTCTACCTCAGGGAATAGGGGCTAGGGCCTAGGGACTAGAAGGCTATTGGTTGTGAGGTCGCTTGTATGGGCCTCTTTGGAATTTGGATTGCGCAGACTGTAGAGGGTGTGGCGCTGGTACTGGTGGCCTGCGGGGACGCGGGGGTGGTCGAAGTCGAGTTCGGGACGGTGGGTCATGCCTAGTTTTTCCATCACGCGGCGTGATGGTTGGTTGGGAAGTGCGGTTATGGCGACGACTTCGTTGAGGCCGAGTTGGTTGAAGGCGAAGTCGACGATGGTGCGTGCGCCTTCGGTGGCGAGTCCTTTGCCCTGCGCGGATTGTGTGAGACGCCAGCCGATCTCGACTGCGGGCTGAGGAAGATTGGGGACTGCATCACGCATGATTTGCAGGCCGATGGTTCCGGCGAAGGCGCCGATGTCGCGAAGGGTCGCGGCGAAGAAGCTGAAGCCTTCGCGGTGGAAGGCGGCGAGGTAGCGGTCGATGGCTTCGTCGCTTTGCTCGCGTGTCATGGGGGCCTCGAAGTAGTGCATGACGATTGGGTCGGCGTTCATTTCGGCGAAGGGTGCGCGGTCTGCCTCCTGCCAGGGGCGGAGGGTGAGACGCGGGGTTTCGAGTTGGAGGGGCTGGGTCAATTCTTCGTTCTCAGAGCTTTCTTGCGACGGCTGAACGTGCGTAGTTATTGCGGCTGGGTCTGAGGTGCGTGAGGGTTCTCGTCGGAGTGGGGTAGATTGCTGTTTGGCTGGGCTGGGTATTGGGGGATGTAGGTTTTGGGGATCTCGTAGAGGACGAGCACGCCGGGTCTGGGGGTGTGGCTGGCGCTGCTGCAGAGGTTTCCGGTGGTGATGCCAGTCTTGCGAATGGTGGCGATGGAGTAGTCGATGTAGAGCTCGCCGCGCGGACGGCAGTCGGCGTACATGTTCGAGAGGATGCGGATGCTGGTCGCGTCGCCGGTGTCGACGAGGATGATGCCGTTTTTGTCCGTGGGCATGGCGACGGAGCCGACCTGATCGACGCGGAGGGCTACGTTTAATCTTTCGTTGGTGACGGGTTTGTTGGTTTGGGCGTTGATGACGCGTATGTGGAGCGGTGGGGATTGAGCGGAGGCGCTCGATGAGAGCACCAAGCTGCAAAGCAACATGGTCATTGCTGACAGTGAAAGCGCCAAAGGCGCGCCTTTATACCAGCATGGGGTGAAGCCCCATGTACGATTGGCCGCAGAGTAAGAGGGCTGTAAGCCCGATTTATAATCGACGAGATGCCGCAATCGCTTGCGTTTGTTTTGGTCCATGTGATCTTTAGCACAAAGGACCGTGTGCCCCGCCTCAGTCCTTCCATTCGCCCCGCACTCTACGCGTACCTTGCTACGGTTGCCCGTGGGGCGGAATGCGAATGCTTTCGCGTGGGTGGAGTCGCGGATCACGTTCATTTCGCGATTCGTTTGTCGCGCACCCATAACATCGCGGAGATGGTGCAACAGCTCAAGTCTTCCTCGTCTAAGTGGCTTAAGACTCAATCGCCCGAACTGTCGAAGTTTGCGTGGCAACGAGGGTATGGTGCGTTCTCTGTTGGACCGGCTGACTTGGGTGCTTTGATCGAATACATCGATGGTCAGGAGATGCATCACCGGAAGCAATCGTTTCAGGATGAGTTCCGTGCATTTCTCAAGAAATACGGCGTGGAATTCGATGAGCGGTATTTGTGGGATTGAGTTAGGGATAGGTCGGGCTTTCAGCCCTTGTGCATCAAGAGTTCCCGTCCATGGGGCTTCGCCCCATGCTGGTATGGGGCGCGCCCTTGGCGCTGTTGAGGCTGTGCGAGGGGTAGATTGGTGATGCTTTTGAGTAGCTTGCGGCATCTATTCGTCCTCCGCGGTTTCTAAGAGTGGGTCTTTTTGTGGTCGTCGTACCATCTCGTGTAATGCAGAGCCGGGGGCGATCATGGGGTAGACGCCGTCTTCTTTTTCTACCTGGAAATTGATGAGGAAGGGTTTGCCGCTGGTGCGAGCTTTTGTGACTGTCGGGGTTACATTCTGGCGTTTGTTGACCGTCGCGCCGTCGATGCCGTGGGCGGCGGCGAGCAGGACGAAGTCAGGTGAGAGGATGGGCGAGGCGGCGTAGTTCTTGTCGTAGAAGGCCTCCTGCCACTGGCGGACCATGCCGAGGAAGCCGTTGTTGATGACGGCAATGTTGATCGCGAGGTTTTCCTGCACGATGGTGGAGAGCTCGGCGGCGGTCATCTGGAAGCCGCCGTCGCCGGCGATGACCCAGACGTCTTTCTCCGGGCAGGCGACCTTTGCGCCGATGGCGGCAGGCAGCGCGAAGCCCATGGTGCCTAGGCCTCCGCTGGTGATGAGCGAGCGCGGGGTGTCGTGCTTGTAGTACTGGGCCTCCCACATCTGGTGCTGGCCGACGTCGGTGACGATGATGGTTTGGTCGGCGCGGCCGGCGGCGTGAGCTTCGCGCCAGATGTCGTTGATGACGTGGGCGGCGTAGAGGTGGCCGTTGTCGGGGAGGTTGATGATGTCGCGAACGGCCGCGTCGCCCTTCTTGGCGTTGATCTCGCGCAGCCAACTGGTGTCGGAGTTCTTCGGCAGCAGCGGGAGGAGGAGTTCGAGGACCTCTTTGAGGTCGCCGATGAGGGCGACGTCGGCGCGGACGTTTTTGTTGATCTCGGAGGGGTCGATCTCGATGTGGATCTTCTTCGCGTTCGGGGCGTAGTGGGCGAGGTTGCCGGTGACGCGGTCGTCGAAGCGCATCCCGAAGGCTAGGAGGAGGTCGGCCTGCTGGATGGCGTTGTTGACCCAGGATTCACCGTGCATGCCCATCATGCCGAGCGAGAGCGGGTGATGTGTGGGGACGCCGCCGAGGCCGAGGAGCGTGCTGGCGACGGGGATCTGCTGGCGTTCGGCGAAGGCGAGGACCTGAGCTTCCGCTCCGGAGTGCGTGACGCCGTGGCCGGCGAGGATGATGGGCTTCTTTGCGGCCTTGATGAGTTCGATGGCTTGCTGGATCGATGAGGATTCGGCGCGCAACATAGGGTGCGGGCGGTAAGGTGCGGGTGCGGCGGCTTCGAAGTTGAAGGGCGCCGTGGCTTGCTGGGCGTCTTTTGTGATGTCGACGAGCACGGGGCCGGGGCGGCCGGACTTGGCGATCTGGAGTGCCTCGCGGATGGCGGGGGCGATGTCTTCGGCGCGGGTGACGAGGTAGTTGTGCTTGGTGATAGGCAGGGTGATGCCGGTGATGTCGATCTCCTGGAAGGCGTCGGAGCCGAGGACTTTGCTGCCGACCTGGCCGGTGATGGCGACGATGGGAATGCTATCGAGCATGGCGGTGGCTATGCCGGTCACGAGGTTGGTGGCGCCGGGGCCGGAGGTCGCGATGCAGACGCCGACTTTGCCCGAGGCGCGAGCGTATCCGTCGGCCATGTGCGCGGCGCCCTGTTCGTGGCGGACGAGGATGTGATGGATGGGGAACTTGCGCAGGGCGTCGTAGGCGGGGAGGATGGCTCCGCCAGGGTAGCCGAAGACTTTGTCCACGCCTTCGCCGGCGAGGGTGGCCCAGATTATTTCGGCTCCGGTGAGTTGAGGGTGTTGATTCTTAGCCATACGTTACTCATTCCTTTTCTGCTGCAAGGGCAACGACCCTTTGAGGCGAGTGTGTTCGGTTTGGTGAAGTGCTTCAACTGGGAATTGCAGTGCGTTCGAGGTATGCATTGTATCTCCTGGTGAGAAAGGATCGCACGGGTGCGTCACAGTATCGGAATGCAATATAGGAGATGGCGAGCACGATCGGCAGCACACAAACGGGGAGTGCAACCCTGAGTATCGGATTCGACAGCGCTGCATGGAGAACCGGTTGGGTATACAGCAAGCTCAACAGTGGGACGTGGAGTAGATAAAGAGGATACGAAGTGTCGCCAAGGAAGCTACAGATGCGATTCCAGCCCGTCGACACATGACAAAAGGCGCCAAGATAGATAAGCCCTGGAAAAAAGAGGGCGATAGTGCAGAGCGATAAGAACTCCGACTGTATCGGTTTGATGGGCTGGAGTATGAGCACAACCGTAATCAAGGCGATCGCTGCTGCTGTTATTCCGGCGCGATAACCTGACCATGGAGTTATTGTTCTCCTCCGAAACAAGCGAAACATGAGCACTCCGGCCGCGAACGAGAGAGCCACGCGAACAAAGCCGAGGAGGCTTACCCAGGTAGCCTGGCTGCCAACGGCGACGGTGCCGCCATCAGCAACCCGATAAGCCATCACCATTACCGACAATAGGTAGACGGCCACGAGATGCCGACTCGTAGCAAGTTGTTTTACGACGGCCCATCCATAAACAAGATTGGCGAATAACTCGAGCATCATCGACCACGCGGGGTCATCCATAGGGAACAGGGAAATGCTGGGCCATAGACGCAGTGGAGGAAGAATTAGCATCTGTATACAGAACACAAGAAGGAACTGCGCGGCGCCCACGCGCGTGTTGTGCAGGATAATTCGAGAGAATGCGCCCAGACCGATGCCCAGCAGGTAAACGGGATAGAGACGGATGACCCTCGCCACAGTAAACCTCTTCAGGCCGAAGGTCTGCCGCAGCCGGGCTTCATAGGAAAATGCGATAACGAAACCGCTCAGGCAAAAGAAAAAGTCGACAGCGAGATAGGTACTATGGCCACCGTGGAAATGAAGATCAGCCGGGGTGTGCCAGAAGACAACCAGTATGGCCGCCAGCCCGCGCATGCCGTCAAGGAAGTGGAACCTGTGACGACTCGCAGGGGTCGGATGTAATTCAATACTGTCTTTCAATCGTTCACTTTGGGCTTGAGTGTTCAGCTGCTGCCTCCTGGCAGTACAAGGGGACTTTCAGACCTTCGATCAATCTATTGGCGTGGTCTTCAGGCTCCTAGTGGAGAGGGTTCGAAGCGCTTTCAGGTTGACGTAGCAAAGCTGCAATGGAGGCAAACGTCGCCAACGCAAAGGCGAGCGGCCCATACGTTTTGGCGGCATCGTGGATGTGAACGCCGACGACGGTGTCAAAGAGTTGGACCAGGGCCATTGTGAGTGCGATGACAGCCAGACCAAATCTTGAGCGGAACCAGATGGTGATGGGAACAACCAATAGCAGGGAGATGCTGCGCGACAACGCATACATTGCAGCAAGATCGCCCTTGCCTCCACCGAGAAGCGCCGCGATGGAGAACGAAGCGCTGACGAGTGCGCTCATCGCCGTGATGATGGCGCATGGCCAATAGGCTCCGGTGAGTTGGGGGTGTTGATTTTTGTTAGTCATGTTCGTGTGCCTCTAACTGAAGAGCTTTTTGTGAAGGCGAAGATCATTGTTTGAGAAGGTGATCGATACAAACCCAAACCAATTTTCGAATGTGGCGTATACCTCGGCTGAATCTTGCCCGCGCGCACCGTCGGGTACATCGATGAAGTTGTTTGAAAACCAGAAATGACCCGTGCTGGTGGTTCCATGCCATGTGCCCGAAGTGCGGCGTACGGTTCCATTGATACTGTCCTCTTGTGCGAAGGTGTGATTCGCGTTAATCCAGAGATGGCGACTGATCCCATCTTTTCTCGAGACATATTCGCCCGACACTTTGCCATCATCGAAATTGCCAGCTTCGACATACCAGAACATTCCAAGCGCGATGACGCACAAGAGAAAGATTCCGACGGGTTTTGTCGATGGTCCCGACATTTCTAATACCTCAGGGGCTAAAGCCCCGTTTCCGCTGGGGCTGTTGCGGCACGGCTGAAGCCGTGCCCTTAAGCAAAACGAAATGCTAAGTCGTTACAGCTCCTTCGCTGGCGCTGCTTACAGAGTTTGCGTATTTGGCGAAGACGCCGCGTTTGAAGCGGGGTTCGGGGGCCTTCCATGCTGCTAGGCGATTGGCGATTTCGGCTTCGGGGACGTTGAGGGTTAGTTTGCGGTTGGGGATGTCGAAGGTGATGGTGTCGCCTTCGTGGACGGCGGCGATGGGGCCGCCGAGCTGGGCTTCGGGAGCGACGTGGCCGGCCATCAGGCCGCGGGTAGCTCCGGAGAAGCGGCCGTCGGTAAGGAGGGCCACGGTTTCGGAGAGCGCGGGGATGCCTTTGATCGCTGCGGTGACGGCGAGCATCTCGCGCATGCCGGGGCCACCGCGTGGGCCTTCGTAGCGGATGACGAGGACGTCGTTGGGGTTGATCTTTCCGGCTTCGACGGCGGCGTGGCAGTCGTCCTCGGAGTCGAAGACGCGCGCGGGGCCGGTGTGGTGGATGCGCTCGTGGCCGGCGACCTTGATGACGGCGCCGTCGGGGGCGAGGTTGCCGCGCATGATGACGAGGCCGCCGGTGGGCTTGAGGGCTTTGTCCCAGGTGCGGATGACGGGCTGGCCGGGAGTTTCGACGGCGAGCGCGGCCTCTTCGGTGAGGGTCTTGCCGGAGACGGTGATGCTGTCACCTTTGAGCAGACCTTTCTCGATGAGGCGTTTGGCGAGAACACGGCTGCCGCCTGCGTCCTGGTAGTCCTTGGCTGCGTATTTGCCGCCGGGAGAGAGGTCGCAGATGAAGGGCGTGCGCTCGGAGATGCGATCGAAGTCTTCCATGGTGAGCGGGATGTCGAGCTCGCGCGCGATGGCGATGAGATGAAGGACGGCGTTGGTGCTTCCGCCCGAGGCAGCGACGGCGGCGATCGCGTTCTCGATTGCCTGGCGGTTGATGATCTTGCGCGGGGTGAGGCCGGCGCGGGCGAGGTCCATGACGAGGCGGCCAGCCTGGCGGGAGGCTTCGTGTTTTTCCGGCGACATGGCGGGGACGCCGGTGATCTGCATGGGCGAGATGCCGAGGAACTCGCCGGCCATGGCCATGGTGTTGGCGGTGAACTGACCGCCGCAGGCTCCGGGGCCGGGGCAGGCGGAGGCTTCGAGTGCTTCGAGTTCGTCGTCGTTGATCTTTCCGGCGGCGTGTGCGCCCATGCCTTCGAAGACCTGAAGGATGGTGATCTCCTTGGTGGTGCCGTCAGGCTGCTTGAGATGGCCGGGGGCGATGCTGCCGCCGTAGAGCATGAGGCCGGGGATGTCGAGGCGGGCGAGAGCCATGATGGCGGCGGGCATGTTCTTGTCGCAGCCGGCGATGCAGACGATGCCGTCAAAACTGTTTCCCCGCGAGACCAGTTCGATGGAGTCGGCGATGACCTCGCGGGAGACGAGGCTCGCCTTCATGCCCTGGGTTCCCATGGTGATGCCGTCGTGGATCGTGATGGTGTTGAACTCCATCGGCGTGCCGCCGGCCTCGCGAATGCCTTGCTTGACGGCCTCGGCGACCTTGCGGAGATGGAAGTTGCAGGGGCCGATCTCGGTCCAGGTGTTGGCGATGCCGATGATGGGTTTGTGCAGGTCTTCTTTGCTGAAGCCGACGCTGCGGAAGTAAGAGCGGGCCGCGGCACGGGATGGGCCTTCGGTGAGGACTTTGGAGTGGGACTTGGGATCGACGTTGCTCAAGAGTGATATTCCTTCCATTGGGTGCCGCGTGCTACGGGCAGATTGGGGATGATCTCGATCATGGCTTTGTGAAAACGTGGCTGATTGCCAAAGCCGGGATAAGGTGTGCAGTAGGGCTCGTAGGATATGCCGGCCTCGCGCATTGCTTCGAGGACGATGGGCTTGATGGAGTGCAGCAGGATCACGACTGCCTTCGGTTTGTAGTTCTTCAGCCGGTCGACGAAGGACGAAACAGACTGTCGGCCGAGCGAGCGGCGATCTCTGTTGGCGAGGTGATTGACGGGTTCGAGGACAAGGTCGTCGAGATAGAAGCCATTCTGCTTGAAGTCTTCAAGGAAGTGTCCGTTGCCGCGGAACGCCTTGCGAATTTCGCGGAAGAGTCCGCTGTCCTGGTTGTAGAAGAATGTCCCGCCATGCGGCGCCGATTCGCCCACGAACAGAGTCGTGATGCGCTTCGGGCGGTAGCTGGCTCGTGTCTCTTCAAAGTTGATCATGATATTTATGCGGTTGCGGCTTTCGGTGCGGACCAGAAATCTTTGTCGTGGTGGCTTTCGAAGTGGTCGATGGCGTGGGCCTGGCGTAGCGTAAGGCCGATGTCGTCGAGTCCGTTGAGAAGGCAGTATTTGCGGAACGGGTCGATGTCGAAGTGCGCATTGAAGCCGAGGTCGTCGGTTACAGTTTGAGCTTCGAGGTTGATGGTGAGCTTGTGCTCAGGGTCTTTTGTGCAGCGGTCGAGCAGGGTTGCGACTTCGTCGTCGGTGAGGACGGCGAGGATGAGGCCGTTTTTGCCGGCGTTCGAGAAGAAGATGTCGGCAAAGCTGGGCGCAATGACGGCGCGGAAGCCGTACTGATGAATCGCCCATGCGGCGTGCTCGCGTGAGCTGCCGCAGCCGAAGTTTTTCTCGGCGATGAGGATCTTCGCGCCGTGGTGATGGTGCTTGTTGAGGACGAATTGAGGGTTGGGCTGCCCGGCATCGGGACCTTCCTGAATGCGGCGCCAATCGTAGAAAAGGAATTCGCCGTAGCCGGTGCGCTCGATGCGCTTGAGAAACTGCTTGGGGATAATTTGGTCGGTGTCGATGTTCGGCAGCGGCAGCGGGGCGGCTTTCGAGGTGAGGATGTTGATGGGTTCCATTAGCGCGATGCTCCTTCCGTCTGCTTCCATTTGCGAATGTCGGTGAAGTGGCCGGTGATGGCGGCGGCTGCGGCCATCTCGGGGCTGACGAGGTGGGTGCGACCACCGCGGCCCTGGCGGCCTTCGAAGTTGCGGTTCGATGTTGAGGCGCAGCGCTCGCCGGGGGCGAGGATGTCGGGGTTCATGCCGAGGCACATGCTGCAGCCGGGTTCGCGCCACTCGAAGCCAGCGGTCTTGAAGACAGCGTCGAGGCCCTCGGATTCCGCCTGGCGCTTGACGGCCTGTGAGCCGGGGACGACCATCGCGCGAACAGTTGTGGCGATGTGATGCCCTTTGACGACTTTGGCGGCGGCGCGAAGATCTTCGATGCGGGCGTTGGTGCAGGAGCCGAGGAAGACGGCGTCCACCTTGATGTCAGAGATCGGCGTGCCGGGTTTGAGGCCCATGTACTCGTAGGCGCGCGCGAAGGATTTGCGGTCCGCCTCGGACTTTGCGTCGTCGAGGGTTGGAACCGTGCCGTCGATGGTGGCGTGCATGCCGGGTGAGGTTCCCCAGGTGACGGCAGGAGCGAGCGTCGCGGCGTCGATGTGAAGTTCGCGGTCGAAGGTTGCGCCTTCGTCGGTGGGGAGGGTCTTCCAGTGCGCGACGGCCTCGTCCCATGCGGCTCCAGTTGGCGAGAAGCGGCGGCCTTTGAGATATGCGAAGGTGGTCTCGTCGGGAGCGATCATGCCTGCGCGTGCCCCGGCTTCGATACTCATGTTGCAGATGGTCATGCGGCCTTCCATCGAGAGCGCGCGGATGACGGAGCCCGCGTACTCAACCGCGTATCCGGTGGCTCCGTCGGTGCCGATCTGGCCGATGATGTGGAGGATGATGTCTTTCGCGGTGACGCCGAAGGGAAGCGAGCCATCGACGGTGATGCGGAAGGTCTTTGGCTTGGATTGTGGCAGTGTCTGCGTGGCCATCACGTGCTCGACCTCGCTGGTGCCGATGCCGAACGCTAGCGCGCCGAAGGCTCCGTGGGTAGAAGTGTGCGAGTCGCCGCAGACGATGGTCATGCCGGGCTTGGTCGCGCCGAGCTCAGGCCCGATCATGTGAACGATGCCTTGCGAGGCGTCCTGCACGTCGAAGAACTCGATGCCGAACTCGGCGCAGTTGTTGCGGAGAGCGTTGACCTGTGCGGCAGAGACCTGATCGACGATGTGAAGGCGATCCTGGGCGCTGGTGGTGGGGACGTTGTGGTCGACGGTGGCTATGTGACGGTCGGGGCGGCGGATCTTGCGGCCCGCCAGGCGGAGACCGTCGAAGGCCTGTGGGCTGGTGACCTCGTGGACGAGGTGCAGGTCGATGTAGAGGATCGTCGGCTCGCCCTTGGGTTCGGCGACGATGTGGTGGTTCCAGACTTTTTCAAAGAGGGTTCGTGGTGCGGTCATGGCTGTGCCTTCTGCTCCGTTGGTGGGAGGGTGAATGTGTTGGCGCCGAGGCTGGCCGGCGGAACATCGTGAGGTGTGCCGTCGGGGTCGACCAGGATGGCGTTGTGTATCTGCTGAATTTCTTTGTTGCCCTGAGGAGGATGCGCGGTCCAGCGCGCGATGCTGTGGATGAGCGCTGGGGGAATGTGGTCGGGGTCGATGGGATGGTTCGGAAAGACCCAGAGCGTGTACTCGGCGCCGGGCTGGTCGGGCGTTTTGCTGTCCTTGATCCAGTCGATGGCGTTGAAGACGACGAGCGGATGCGGGCCGTTCAGGTCGACCCAGAGCAGGCCGCGCGCGGGGCAGAAGCGGAAGACGCAGCCAGTGATAGAGAGATAGCGGTTGTCGTCGGCGAGGACTTTATCTGGCATCGAGAGGAAGTCGAGCGCAGTATCGGCGAGGGTTTTGTAGCCCGTCTTGGGATTGCCCCAGAAGGTCTGCGGCGCGGTGAGGTACTGCGCGAGGAATGGCTGGAAGCGCGTGTCGAGGACGAGTTGATTTTCGCGGCCGTCGGCAGGCGGTGGGCTGTACTGCCAGAGCCACTCGACGTTCTCTTTCTGCGGCTTCTTGTTTTTATGATCCTGAGGCGACGAAGTTTGCGGCGGGGGCGGCCCAGGCGTGGGCATCTGCGCGGACATTCGCACAGACAAGCCCGTCGTTGCCATGAGCAATAGAGTGGCGGCGAGTTGGAGGGCGCGGCGCGTCATAGAGTTGCGTTTAGCGATAGTGTCTTGGTTGGTTGAACTTCCTCTGGGTCAGCCATATCAGACCATTGACCAGCGGAAACATGATGATCGCCGTGATGAGGAGCGCGATCGGCGGAGAGCCGTGAAGCCACCGATAGACCAGCGCCGCAGTGACCGCAAGGTTTGCTAAAGCCATCTTGAATCTTGGGTTCATGTTCATTAGACGGCGTGCATTGCCTGGCGTCGGTCGATGGATTCGGACAGGGCCTGGTGGACGAGCTTGCCCATCTCCTGCGTGGTGACCGGCGTTTGGCCGGGTTGCTGGCCGCGGGCGATGTCGGCGGTGCGATAGCCTGCGTCGAGGACCTTGTGGACCGCTTGTTCGACGGCCTTCGCATCCTGCTCAAGGTTCGCGGAGTGACGAAGTACCATCGCAGCCGTGAGAATTGCGCCGAGCGGATTGGCTTTGCCGGTTCCTGCGATGTCGGGCGCGCTGCCGTGAACGGGCTCGTAGAGATTGACCTGGCCGCCGATTGTTGCGGAGGGCAACATGCCGAGTGAACCAGTGATAACGCCTGCCTCGTCGGAGAGAATGTCGCCGAAGAGATTCTCAGTCAGCACGACGTCGAAGTTGCGCGGGATGTTCATGATGTGCATCGCCATCGAATCGACGAGCTGATGCTCGAGCGTGACGTTCGGGATAATCCTTCGCGACTTCGGTGACGGTGGCGCGCCACAGTTGCGAGACCTCAAGCACGTTGGCTTTGTCGACAGAGGTCACTTTGCTGCGTCGCTTGCCTGCGAGCTCGAAGGCGATGCGGGCCACGCGAACGACTTCGGCCTTGGTGTAACGCATGGTGTTGATGGCTTCGCCGGTCTCTTTATTCCAGGAGCGCGGCGCGCCGAAGTAGAGACCACCGAGCAATTCGCGGACGAAGAGAATGTCGGCGTCTTTAATTACTTCAGGACGCAGCGGAGAGCTGTCAGCAAGCGAAGCGTAGGCAACGGAGGGTCGAAGATTGGCGAAGCCGCCGAGGGCCTGACGAATCTGCAACAGGCCCGCCTCGGGACGCTTGTCGGGGGGCAGGGAATTGAATTTGTTGTCACCAACTGCACCGAGCAGGACGGCATCGCATTCAAGCGCTGCATCGAGCGTCGCAGTGGGAAGCGGCGAACCAGTTTCGGTGATGGCGATGCCGCCGATCAGGCCTTCGACAAAGGTGAAGTCGTGGCCGCCAAGCTCGGCAACCGCACGAAGGATGTTGGTGGCTTCGCGGGTGACTTCGGGGCCGATGCCGTCGCCGGCCAGGACTGCAATTTTGAGACGCATGAGAAATTTTCCTCTTCGATAGAAGGCTAGTGCGTAACGACCGTGGATTTGTCGTGATGGAGCAAGCCGAGCAAATCCTGGTCGTAGATGTTCTTCTTGCGGTCGGCGAGTTCAGTGAAGCGGTGGTAGACCTCGTCGAGCTGTGTGCGTGTGAGCGGATGGCCAAGTTTTTCCATACGATCGGCAAGCGCGCGGCGGCCGCTGTGTTTGCCGAGGACGAGATTCGTGCCAACGACACCGACCGACGCCGGCGTCATGATCTCGTAGGTGAGCGGATTGGCCATCATGCCGTGTTGGTGAATGCCGGACTCGTGTGCGAAGGCGTTCGCCCCGACGATGGCCTTGTTGGGCGAGCAGCCGAAGCTGATGAACTCGCTGAGAAGCTGGCTCGTCGGGTAGAGCTGGTTCATCTTGATGTTGTTGGTGTAAGGGAACTGGTCGCGGCGGACCATCAGTGCTGCGGCGATCTCTTCAAGTGCCGCGTTTCCGGCACGTTCGCCAATGCCGTTGATCGCGCACTCCACTTGTCGGGCTCCGCCTTGAATTCCGGCGAGAGAATTAGCGACGGCCATGCCGAGGTCGTCGTGACAGTGCGTCGACAGGATCACGTCGTCGATGCCGGGCACGCGCGCTTTGACCATGCGGAAGATGGCCTCGTACTCACCGGGCGTGGTGTAGCCGACTGTGTCGGGAATATTGATGGTGCCGGCGCCGGCCTGAACCGCGATGGCGATCATCTTGAGGAGAAATTCGGGGTCGGTTCGCGTTCCGTCTTCGGTTGAAAACTCAACATCGTCGACGAAGCTGCGGGCGAGGCGGACGGATTCTGCGACTTGCTCGAGCGCCTGCTCGCGGGAGATCTTTAACTTGGCTTCGAGGTGGAGGTCGGACGAGGCAAGGAAGACGTGGATTCGGTTGCTGGGCGCGGGTTCGACGGCGCGTGCGGCGGCCTCGATGTCCTCGCGTTTACAACGGGCGAGCGAGGCGATGCGGGTGCCCTTTACTTCGCGGGCGACGGCGCGGACGGCGTTGAAGTCGCCCTCGGATGCGATGGCAAACCCGGCCTCGAGCACGTCGACGCCGAGGCTCGCAAGCTGGTGCGCCATGCGAAGCTTTTCGTCGTGATGCATGGTGCAGCCGGGAGATTGCTCGCCGTCGCGGAGGGTGGTGTCGAAGAAGACGATCTCATTAGAGGACATAGGGCCTGGCTCTTTCGATCTGGACTTTATCATAATGCATGCTTATGATGGTCGGCAGCGTTATCACAAATTCTAATTGCAGTATTCGGTGCATGTATCGCGTGCCGGGCGAGGTGAATGTTGGACTTAGTCCAGATGGAGACGTTTCTGGCGGTAGCGGAGGAACGGAGCTTTTCACGCGCTGCGGCACGACTCCATCGTACTCAGCCAGCGGTGAGTCAGGCAATCGCAAAGCTCGAAGGGGAGCTGGGCGAGGTGCTGTTTGAGCGCTCTTCGCGCGACGGTACGTTGACCGATGCGGGCGAGGTGCTGCGGGAGTACGCAGCTAAGTTGCTGAATCTTCGCAACGAGGCGTCTGGAGCGCTGACTGAGCTGCGGCAACTGCACCGAGGCAAGCTGAACCTGGCCGCGAACGAGTACACCTGCCTGTATCTGCTGCCTCTGCTCGACGAGTTCCGGCGGCAGAATCCGCGGATCAAACTGGCGGTGCAGCGCACGCTGGCCAGCCGGATCTCCGACGAGGTGCTGATGCATTCGGTCGAGTTTGGTGTGCTGTCGTTCCGGCCTGACGACGCGCAGGTGAAATCGACAGTGGTGTACCGGGACGAACTGGCGTTTGTGGTGAACCCGAGGCATCCGCTGGCAGGAGCGGCCAGGGTGTCGATCCGGCAGCTGGGCGCGCAGAACTTTATTGCACACAACATCCCCTCGCCGCAGCGGCAGAAGGTTATCCAGACGTTCAAGCGGCACAAAACGCCGTTGCAGATGGGGGTGGAACTCCCGTCGCTCGAGGCGATTAAGCGATTTGTCCAGATGGGCAACGGCGTGGCGCTGGTGCCGGGCCTGACGGTTCGGCCGGAACTCGAGAGCGGCGCGTTGGTTCGGGTGCAGGTGCCGGAGCTACAGATTGAACGTAAGCTGCGGCTGGTTTACCGCAGGCAGGCAAGTCTTTCGCACGCTGCGCTTTCGTTCCTGAAGGTGGTGGAGTCCTATGCGGCCTTGCACGGCGATCCCTACTGTTTTCAGGCCGAACGGGCAATCTGACCATTCGCGCAATTTTCTTTTCTCAGCGGAGTCTTCCTATGCAGGAGTGCGTCTGTAGGTGTAGAAATTGGCCACCGGAGACGACCTCTCCGGCGAGATGAATGGAGTGAGAATCCGATGAAGATGATTATGTTTCGTAGTTCGATCGTGCGGGGAGTTGTTCTCGCACTGGGCGTGACCGCGCTGGGTGTTCTGCCGGCGCTGGCACAGGATACACCGCCACCGCCGCAGGGCCAGGGTGGTCCGCCTCATGGCGGGGGAATGGGCATGAGAGGCAACAATGTTGAGTTTCTGACCAAGAAGCTGAATCTCACATCGGACCAGGTAACCCAGGTGAAGGCCATCGACGCGGATACGATGAAGCAGGCGGAGGCTGTACGATCAGACACCTCGATCGCCGGGCCCGATAAGCGGGCAAAGATGATGGACATTCACAAAGCCTCTGAAGAGAAGATTCGCGCGCTGCTGACCGACGATCAGAAGACCAAGTACGACGCACTGCAGGCTGAGATGCGTGAGCGCATGCAGAACCGGCAGGGTGGACCCGGAGGACCTCCTCCACCGCCGCCTACAACACCACAGGTATAACTTCAACTTCGAATCGCAGAAAATTGGAAGGTGAGGGGCCGGAGGGAGACGATTCCTCCGGCCTTCTTGCGTGGCTTACCCTTCTTCGGGCACCGCTGCGGTTACAATGAAGAAACAGACTACGGTGTTCCGTAACTCCTGCCACTGCTTGCCTGCGGGACAGCGAGGGGTTTGGAACAAATTGAAGGGATCCAGCGAAGAATGAAGAAGACGATGTTGTTGGTTGGTGCGCTGATGCTGTCTGCAGCGGCCGGTTATGCGCAGGAGAGCCGGCAGGATGTGAGCGTAAGCGCCACCGCCTCCTTTGCTCCTCAGATTACGGGAAACAGCGTGCAAAAGAATACCAGCATGACCCTGGGTTTTGTGGCGAGCTACCGTTATCTGCTGACACCCCGAAGCGGACTCGAACTGAACTACGGGTATCAGCAGAACACGCAGTACTACCAGGTATTTGGAAAGAAACAGGGCGGCATTCACACGCTCCAGCAGGAGATCAGCGGAGCCTATGTTTTCAACCTGAACTTCAGGAACTTCAACCCCTTCATTGAAGCCGGCCCAGGCGCGATTATCTTCGATCCGTTGCAGGATGCAGGGACAACGGCGACCCTCGATGCAAAACGAAACACCAATATCGGCGCTCTGTTTGGCGCTGGCGTGGCTTACGAACTGAGCCCGAGCTTCGACATTCGTGTGGAATATCGCGGTTTTCTGGTGAAGACTCCGAACTTCAGCCTTCCCGGTAACGTCTTCAATACCAATCGCTACGAGGTTATCTCGACGCCGGCGCTCGGTATTGCGTATCACTTCTAAGGGAAACTCAAGACCGTAAGCCAGAAAAGCCCCGCGATGCCGGGGCTTATTCTTTGCTGTGCGCACGGAATCGGTATGCCGCGCCTACGGTGAGGATGCTCGGTGAGAGGCTGGAGTTCTGGAAGCCGAACCAGTGCTGGTACTCCCAATCGGCCCGTACGACGAGGTACGGCCGCACTTTGTAATCGGCGCCAATGCCGACGGCCATCAGGTTATAGGCAAGGTTGGCCTGGAAACCATCTGCAAGGGGAGGGAAGTTGAACACTCCTCGGCCGTACATCACTTTGGCATAGGGCGCCATTTTGTGACGGGGGAAGAAGTAGCGACCGCCGGCCTCGTAAGTCTTCTCGTAGAGGTTATTGGGGTCCTTGACGAAATGAAACTCGCCTTCGACGCCGATGTGGGGGAGGAAGTCGAAATCAAAATATGCGCCGCCACCGTTGTAGCGGTCCCCGTAGTCCGAATTGGCGGTAGAAAAGCCTCCACCAATCTTCAGGTCGCCCACGCGGGAGGCAGTGGCATCGGCTTGAGCGTGCAACATGGATGCTGTGCTCAACAAACCGACCAGGATGACTATTCTTGCTAACACCAGCGGGCCCTCTACAGAGTTAATCGGATTAAGCAGTCAAACGTGAATCAAGTTAGTGAAAAACGAGCGTACAAAACTCTGTACGGGTTAATGGAAGACGTAAGAGACACCGGCCGAGTATGACATCGGTGTAAGACCATGCGCGCCGAAGCCCGGCCATTTCTGAACTTCAAAGTCTCCGGCACGGATGTTGATGTGCCGCGTTACGTGCCAATCCACACCGACGCCGGGAGCGAAAGTAAAGTAGCTGCCTGTCTGGGGATTGGCGAAGCTGCCCGACTGCGTTCCGAAACGGCCAAGGCCAAACAGCAATTTGGCGTACCCGTCGATTTTCTTGTAATGGTAGATCGCGCGCGGGCCGGCCAAATAAGTGTCTTCGCTGATGTCGGTCGGGGTTCTTACATAGTAGTGAATCTCTCCCTCCACTCCAAAGTGATACATAAAATCGAAGTCACTCCAAAATGTCAGGCCCTCAATGTTGCTTTGACCATAGTCGGGGCTGGTGACTAACCCACCTATGCCGGCCGAGAGCGAGCCGGCGCGTGTAGCGGTCGGAACAGCTTGACCATGCGCCCATGTGGCCAGACTTAGGAAGCCGGCGAAACAGCCAACGAGAAGATGCCGTTTCAATCAGGTGCCTCCTTACAAAATCAGATCGTGTTGCATTTCATCGTTATAGCTCAAACTGGCCCGGGGCAGAATTGCGGCAGTCTCACACGGTCTTGAGAACTGCCGCGCTTCGAAGACTAATTTGGTTGCGGTGGTGTCGTTGGTGGAGTCGCAGGAGCCGTCGTTGCCGCTGCGGGTGGGGCTGCGGGCGCAGCAGTGTTGTCGGCCGGTGGATTGGGCGTCGTTGTTGCCGGCGCTGCCGCCGGTGGGGCTTCCGAAGCCTTGTAGTAGCTGAGCTTCAAATAGACGGGCTCAACCTCGAAGGGCATCTTGTCGGCTGCTGTCAAAAGCGGTTCGAAGGCGGAGTGCATCACGAAGACCTGGTCAGTCCACGGATCGAAGCGAAGGAAGCTGGCCAGCGGCATGGCTGCCTGTTGCTTGAGATCCTTCATGTCGAGCTTCGGTCCCTTGGCAATCACGGCCTGCATCCAGAAGGTCGGGTCTTCGTCGTTCTTGATGAGAGCGTCACCGATCATCGGCTCGTTGAGGGCCTTCAGGTTCTTCACCCGCTGCTGCAACTGCTGCAGGTAAAGGCTGAAGTACTGCTGTCCGCCTTCGAGTTCCTTCGCGCTTAGCAATTCCATCGCTTTCTTAGCCGCAGCCGTGTTGTCTGCATCGGTGTGGTGCATGGGAATGCGGTCGAAGACCGAGGTTGTGGGGAAGAGCAGACGGTCGTTGAAGGCGTACTTCGTATCGAGCCGGTGCGCGAGGATGATGTGAGCGATCTGGAAGGCCAGAATCGCGTTGAGGTTGCCCATCTGCTGAGCGCCGTCCTGCGTGATGACGCCGGTGGTGTCGAGCAGACTCTTCGAAACGACGATGGTATTGCCGATTGCAACGGACTCCAGCGGCTCGGTCAGCAGCGTACGGCAGCGAATCGGCCTGGAGAGTGTGATGTTGTTATAGGCGAGAATGTTGTTTGCCAGCGCCTCCAGCGTCTTGTCGAACTCGCTGGGAGCGTCAAGCAGACCGGCCTGGAAGAGGCGCTCGACGACGTTGTCTTCTGCCTGTTGAACCCACGCGCGCTGCGCACCAAGCGGACTGACGTCCTGCGCATCGTTGCTCACGTCGGTTGCGCCCACCACTTCCATCGAGGTGTCGGCAGCCTCCGGCGGAGGAACCTTCAGCACGTAGCCCCAGATGTGGTTAATCGCCTTGAACTTCAGGGTGCGTGAGACGCTCTTCGGATCGCTCTCCTCAACATAGAACGAGGTGGGGAGCCACAGGTCAGGCTGCACGTTCGTGCGCCAGCTGTCGAAGTGGTAGAACTCCTTCTGATCTTCCTGCGTACCAGCGAAGTCTCCATTGAACCGCACAACGTTGCCGTTGCGGGTCTCAATCCAGATGCGGCCGAAGAAACGGCCGAAGTCCTTCTTGCCGGAGATCGGGGTCACGTCGAAGACCGCCGTCGGCGTGTTGCCGAGGAAGTCGTTGCGCACGTAGCCGAAGTTATAGTGCTGACGGTCGAATCCGTTCGAGTCCATAAGTATCATCTGCACGAAGCCTGACTCATGGAAGGTTAGATGCAGGCTGCCACCCAGACTGCCGATGTACGAAAGCGATTGCTTGAAGAAGCCGACCTTGGCGCTGCCCTGCGAGGTCTCTTTATTCACCGCATAGGACTGGTCGCCGATGATGTTCTTAAATTCGACGCGCGCCAGGAAGTGCTGGTCGGATTCAGGCACTTGGCCCAGAACCGGATCAGGCTTCATGTTCTGGATGTAGGTCTCGACGAGCGGAGCTCTCTCTTTGACGGTTTTGACGACGACCTTTTCGCGGGCGATCGCCTTATCGATCAGCGCATTCTGCGCTGCCGTCGGTTTACGCGTGGTCGACATGTCGTCGTCCTTCTTCTTCTTGCTGTGCAGGAGGCCTGCCTCAGCCTGGACAGGGAGAATCGTAGCGACGGATAGTGCCAGCAGCATACCGGCGATGGACTGTTTCCCGAAAATCATGATGTACCGCTCCTGCGGCGACCCTTAGGTCAGCCTGAATTATGGACTTGATGCTAGTGCATGCAGCGACAACGAGACAAAAATATGTTTCTTATCCAGCGAGTTGAAATTGAACGTTGACAACGCCTTCCCAATCGATCGGAGTTCCCGAATCGTCTGTGGCAGGTTTAAAGCGAGTTGCCTGAACGGCACGGACAGCAGAATCGCCCAGACCGTGGCCGAGATCACTGGTGACGCCCAGAACCTGGACGGCGCCGCTGGAAGAGACCCGAATCCGGACCATCACATTGCCTTCGATGTGAAGCTGTTTAGCCTCTTCGGTGTACTCTGGCTTGGGTTTGAAGAGAACCTTGGGTCCGCTCTTTGCCGTGGCAGTGGTTGGGCCTGCAGGCTTCGGCATCGGAGGAGGGTTGTTCTGTCCGAGATTGACCGTGCTCTTCGAATTCAGAGGCCCGGTGCCCCCCACGACTCCATGAGGAATACCCGCGACGGCTACCGGCCCGTTGCCCTTCATGTTTTGTCCAGTGGGCGAGCCTGAACCAAGATTGACAACAGAGGCTGGTGCTCCAGCGCCGTTATTGGACGCCGGCATGCCCGACATTCCTTTATTGCCAAGGTTGATTGCAGTTGCTGAAGGCTTGTTCGAGGCCGCGATTGGGTTCGCTGTCGAGCCAAGCGCGACCGCGGTCGGATGTGGAGTGTTATTCGGAACGGAAGCAGGCATCGCCTGGGCAAGGCTGACCACCTTCGGTGCCGGAGGAGGTTGAACGAGCTTCGGTGGCGCCGGAGTGATCACGGGAACCGGCGTCGCCATCTTGATTTCAGGCGGTTTCGGAACGTCAGGAAGCTTAACGTCGGGAAGCTTGATCTTTGGCGGCTCGATCTTGGCGACCTGCGGCGGCGGAGGCAGCTTGATCTTAATCTTGGGTGGTGGTGGCGGCTCTTCCTTCTTCATCGGGATCGGCTCGTCCAGGTGGGTAAGCTTGATATGTTTGTCGATCGTCTTCTTTGCTGCCTCGCCTATCACGATCGCGCAAAACGCCAGCAGGATATTCAGCGTGACCGCGGTGAACAGCGAACCCTTGCTTTGGCTGCCGTCGTTGAGCACGCCGAAGTGTGCGAACTGGACGCTCTGCGGGTTGGGATCGTCGGTGCGAAGCGGAAGCGGCTTAGCCATAAGAAAAAATCCTTGAAGGGCCTCTATCCGAGAGGCGGGATAATTGAAACCGCCGCTGGCAAACTGCCACGACGGGTTTTGATTTCAGCTCCGAAGAGCACTGAGACACCGTAGTTCCGATCGAGGAGAAATGATCCAGACCAACTTCTAGTTCGACCAAGGAAACGATTCGGAGGTTGTGTCGGTTTGTCTAAAATAGACGCACGACGCAAAAGAAAAAGGTTGTAGCAGGTACCGTGCACCGGGGAGTACTTCTTTTCATGCTGCCGGAACTCTGCCCATCACTTACTGCAAGTATATTGCCGTAAGCGTAAGTGATTGACACTGGTACTTTTGTGGTATCCAAGTATGTACAGAGGAGCACGCATTGATGAAGATTCTGGTGACAGGGGGAGCGGGCTATATCGGAGGTACTTTGACGCGCCTCTTACTGGCTCAGGGCCATGAAGTAACGGTGTACGACAACCTCTGCCACAGCAAGCGCCTGGCCGTCGCTCCGAGCGCATTGTTCGTGGATGGAGATCTCGCCGACCGCGCGTTACTGGAGCAGACACTCGCTCATGGCCGCTTCGACGGAGTCATGCACTTCGCCGCCCTGATTGAGGCCGGCGAGAGCATGAAGCGGCCCGAGATCTATTTCCGCAACAATACCGCCTCAACCCTGACCCTGCTCGAAGCCATGCTGGCTACCGGCCACAATCGGCTCGTCTTCAGCTCCACCGCCGCCTGTTATGGCGAGCCCGAGACCACCCCCATCCTCGAAGACGCAAAGCTCGCCCCGACCAACGCCTACGGCGAAAGCAAGCTGCTGGTCGAGCACATGCTCCGTTGGATGAACCAGATTCACGGGTTTCGATACGCGAGCCTGCGTTACTTCAACGTGGCCGGCGCTATCGAAGGCTACGGCGAAGCCCACGAGCCCGAGTCGCATTTGATTCCCTTAATCCTCGACGTTGCGCTTGGCCGCCGGGCGAGCATCAAGGTCTTCGGCCGCGACTATCCCACCAAGGACGGCACCTGCATCCGCGACTATATTCATGTGCGCGACCTCGCGGATGCCCATTTGCTGGCGCTCGCCGCTCTCAACGAATCGAGGAGCAGGCTTATCTACAACATAGGGAACGGCCAGGGATTCACCGTGCTTGAAGTCATCGAGTCCGTTCGCCGCGTCACCGGAAGGCCCATCGCTGTCGAAGAGTGCCCGCGCCGCCCCGGCGACCCTGCCGTCCTGGTCGCAAGCTCGGAGAAGATCAAAGCCGAGTTGGGATGGAAGCCCCAATTTGGCGAACTCGACACCATCATCGCCAGCGCCTGGAAGTGGCACCAGCAGCGATACGCGTAATTCAGAAGGAGAATCGCCTTGATTCAGAGCATGTTTCACTTACCCCTCCCGATTCTCGAAAAGATTCTCCGTCCGGTCATCGTCTATCTGTTCCTCGTTGGCTTCCTGCGATTGTTTGGAAAGCGGGAGCTGGCGCAATTGAATCCCTTCGACCTCGTCGTGTTGCTGAGTCTCTCGAACACCGTGCAGAACGCGATGATCGGCGACGACAACTCGGTCTCGGGAGGCGCGATCGGCGCGTTCTCGCTACTGGCAATCAACTGGCTTCTGACTCGGTTACTCTTCCGCGCGCCTAAACTGAATACGGTCTTTGAGCTACAACCGACAGTATTAATCCGGCACGGCGTCGTTGACTGGGAAGCTACGAAGAAAGAGGCGCTTACTGAGCTGGAACTGCGCTCTGTCCTCCACAAACAGGGGTTTGACCGCTATGAAGAAGTAGAGAAGTGTGTCCTTGAGCCCAACGGCAACTTCTATATGGAGGGCATCAAGTCCATGAGCGACGATGCCCAGCGAGCCCAACTGATGCGTGCCATCGAAGCTCTGACCCACGAAGTGAAGGAGATGAGGGCCGAGCTTGCCGCACGCTAGCCCGTTAACTACGTTGGTTCCCGGTCCCGGATTAGGCTTGGAGCCTCAATCCTTCGCGGCAGGCAGTAGCTTCTCGAGTGCCTTCCGGTATCGCTCTGGCGGGGCAGGCAACTGCGAATCTCGAACTGCCGCCCGATACCCACCCATATAGATGGAGTACATCACCGCCAGGGCGCACCCGACGCCGAATCCAAAGCCGAAAAAGAATCCAATAATCTCGGACCAGTAGGAACTCACAATAAGTGGAGTCTACAGGCCCATCCATGTACATTTCAGTACATACCCTTTCAGTCAACGGAGAGAGCAATGCACGTAAGGCAGTGGATGGCAGTGTGTGGAATCACGGCAGGGTTAACGTCGGTGGCAATGGCGCAGGAGGTGCCCGCGCTGGTCGACAAGCAGCTTCCGGACCTCTTGACGACCTACCAGCAGCTCCACCGCACGCCGGAGCTTTCGCACTTCGAAGCCAAAACCTCCGCATGGCTCGCTGGCGAACTCCGCGCCGCCGGCTACACCGTCACCGAGCACATCGGCAAATACGCCGATGGCTCCCCGGCCTATGGCGTCGTCGGAATCCTCAAAAATGGCCCCGGCCCGACGCTGCTCATCCGCACCGACATGGACGCCCTTCCGGTCGAAGAGAAGACCGGCCTGCCCTATGCGAGCACGGTCCATATGAAAAACGCTGCCGGACAGGAGGTCTCCGTGATGCACGCCTGCGGACACGATCTCCACATGACCAATATGGTCGGCGTCGCTCGCGTCATGGCAGCGGAAAAAGCAAAGTGGCATGGAACGCTTATGCTGGTCGGTCAGCCGGCCGAGGAGTTAGGCGAAGGTGCACGAGCTATGCTCTCCGATGGGTTCTACCAGCGCTTCGGCCGCCCCGACTTCGCGATCGCCCTCCACGACAACGCCGGTCTCGCTGCCGGGAAAGTAGGAATCACCTCAGGCCCGGCAATGGCCGGTTCGATGACCGTCTTCGTAACCATCCGCGGCGTCGGTGGCCACGGCGCGATGCCTGCCTCGACCAAAGACCCCATCGTCATGGCAGCGCAGTTCGTCCTCGCGATTCAGACCATTGTCAGTCGTCAGACTCTCCCAACCAACCCGGCGGTGGTCACTGTCGGGATGATTAACGGCGGCACGCAGGCGAACATCATTCCCGATGAAGTGAGACTCGGACTCTCCGTCCGATTCCTCGATGAGAAGGTTCGCAAAAATATCCTCGACGACATTCAACGCACCGCAGACGGAATCGCTCTGGTTGCCGGCGTTCCTGCGGATCGTAAACCAACAGTCGACGTGGTCCAGTCTCATCTGACGCCCATTACCTACAACAACCCCGACCTGACCAGGAAGGTAAGGGCTTCGCTCGTTACCGCGCTGGGTGCAGACAACGTCGTCGATCTCGATCCCGTAATGGTCTCCGAGGATTTCGGACGGTTCGGCCTTGAAGATCACCAGATCCCCACAGTTCTCTTCTGGCTCGGCGCGGTAGATCCCGCAAAGATCGCCTCAGGCGCCCCGCTGCCATCTCTCCACTCCAGCGTCTTCGCCCCCATGGCCGAGCCTGCTCTTCGAACCGGCGTCACCGCCATGACCGACACAGCAATCAGCCTGCTGCAGTAAGAAAACTGACACCGATTCCCACCGATGACACCGATCAAAGATGTCCGTCATTAAGTCCGTGTCATCGGTGTAGATCCGTGTAAAGCCTTTACTACTTCGCCGGAGCCGTGGCCGCCGGAGTAGACGACGCAAAGAGCTTCATCGCATTCCGCACGGTATAGTTCAGCCCCCACGCCGTGGGAACAATGACGATGATCCAGGCTGCGGCAATCAGCAGCGGCGAAGATTTTTTGACAGCGGTTGAATCGGCCATGCGAAGACTCCTGAGTGCGGAAGGCGGCGGAGGTACGCTCGCTCCGCCGGGTTGAAATTAGTGTGCGGCACCTGCGGGCACGACGATGTTCTTGTCCTTCAGCCAATATCTCTCGGCCACCGGTCGAACCATCAGGTTGGCGAGGAATCCCACCACCAGCAGCCCGCACATGATATGCAGGATCAGCGGATAAGCATCCTCTTTGTTCATATGGTTCTCAACGTAATGATCGAGGATGCCGTTCACGATCAGCGGCCCGATAATTCCTGCCATCGACCACGCCGTCAGCAGCCGTCCATGAATCGCCGATACGTTGTACCCGCCGAACAGGTCCTTCAAATATGCCGGAATAGTCGCAAACCCGCCGCCATACATCGACAGCAGCACCACAGCGATCCCCACAAACAGCGGAACAGAATTCAGCCGGTCCTGCCGGGTCAGCGGCAAAATGAAGTAAAGAACCGGCCCCAGCGTGAAGAAGCAGAAGTAGGTCGCCCTGCGTCCGATGAAGTCTGACGTCGAAGCCCAGAAGAACCTTCCCGCCATATTGAAGATGCTCAGCAGCCCCACAAACCCAACCGCAGCCGTGGCCCCGACGGAGCCCTTGAACAGGTCCTGAATCATCGGCGCGGCCTGCTCCAGAATTCCGATGCCCGCCGTGACGTTCACAAACAGCATCACCCAAAGCATCCAGAACTGTGGCGTCTTCCATGCTTCGTGGACGGCTACATTATGGCTTGAGATCAGAGCCGAGTGCTTAGTCGACGGCACCCATCCTGCCGGCTTCCATCCGTCGCGCGGCACGCGAATCGTGAACACGCCGAACATCATAAACACGAAGTACAGCAGGCCCATCGTGAGCATTGTGTAGGGAATCGACGGCTGCCCCTGGCCTTTGAAGTAAGCCATCAGGTTGCTCGCCAGCGGGCCGCCGATCATCGCGCCTCCGCCAAATCCCATAATGGCTAGCCCCGTCGCCAGGCCCGGCCTGTCCGGGAACCACTTGATCAGCGTCGACACCGGTGAGATATAACCCAATCCCAACCCGACACCGCCAATCACGCCGTAGCCCAGGTAGATGAGCCAAAGCTGGTGGGTGCTTGCACCAAAAGACGCGATGACAAAGCCCATGCCAAAACAGCAGGCTGCGTAGAACATTGCCCGCCGCGGACCGGCCTTCTCCAGCCACGCCCCAAACAGCGCAGCCGAGATGCCGAGAAACGCGATGGCAATCGAGAAGATATAGCCAACCTCTTTCAGGTTCCAGGCAGAACCATCGGCGCCGTGAAGAGCCAGCAACGGATTCTTGAACACTGAAAACGCATAAACCTGCCCAATCGAAAGATGGATGGCAAGGGCGGCAGGAGGGGCCAGCCAGCGGCTGTAACCCTCAGGTGCAATCGAGCGGTCACGATCGAGAAAAGCAAAAGGCATAGTTTAAAAGACCTCGGAAGAGTTTGCAGTCTGAAAAAAAATCACCGAAACTACAACCAAACACACTATCTAGATGCGCCAAACACCATACATGATGCGCAGCGATTTGTGTGTCGCTTATTTGTCTTTTACTTACGGTTGCCCAGCCGTGTTTGTATAGGGTACCTTCGACTACTGAGGCTCAATCTCGGAGGTTGGTGCGTGTCGACGGCGGAAAGCAATGCAAATCTGGATTCAAGTCTGCGGGAGAATCGGCTGTTTCCCCCGCCGGCTGAATTTGCCGCAAAGGCACATATAAAGAGCCTTGCAGAATACGAGGCCATGTATCGCCGCAGCGTCGAACAACCCGAAGAGTTCTGGGCAGAGGCCGCTCGCGAACTCGAATGGTTCGCCCCGTGGACCAAGGTCATCGAAGGCGAAGCCGCCCATGCCAAATGGTTTGTTAACGGAAAGTTAAATCTCTCGCACAACTGCGTCGACCGCCATGCACTCGGCTCCCGCCGCGACAAAGTCGCCCTCCTGTGGGAAGGCGAACCCGGCGAAGTCCGCAAGCTCACCTACGCCGAACTCCACGCCCAGGTACAGCGCTTCGCCAACGTCCTGAAGGGTCTCGGCGTTAAGCGTGGCGATCGCGTCGCCATCTACATGGGCATGTCGCCCGAACTTGCCATTGCTCTTCTCGCCTGCGCCCGCATCGGCGCGGTCCATTCGGTCATCTTCGGAGGCTTCGCCGCGCATGCTATCTCCGACCGCGTCAACGACTCAGCATGCGTCGCCGTCATCACACAGGACACCAGCTATCGCCGCGGCTCCGAAGTTCGATTGAAGGACATCGTCGACGAAGCCCTGACCAAATGCCCCACCGTAAAAAATGTCGTCGTCTTCCGCCGCTCCGGCTCGCCCGTCAACATGCAGCCGGGCCGCGACATCTGGTGGCACGAGGCCATGGAGAAAGCCGCACCCGACTGCCCACCCGAATGGATGGATGCCGAGGACCCGCTCTATCTCCTCTACACCTCCGGCACCACCGGCAAGCCCAAGGGCCTCCTCCACACCACCGGCGGCTACTCGGTCCAGACCTACCTCACCAGCAAATACGTCTTCGATCTCCGCGACGACGACGTCTACTGGTGCACCGCCGATATCGGTTGGGTCACCGGCCACAGCTACGTCGTCTACGGCCCGCTCCAGAACGGCGCGACCGTCATGATGTACGAGGGCGCGCCAAACTGGCCCGAAAACGACCGCTTCTGGAAGATCATCGACGCCCACAAGGTCTCGGTCTTCTACACCGCCCCCACCGCCATCCGCGCCTTCACCAAATGGGGCGACTCCTGGGTTGAAAAGCACTCGCTTGCGTCTCTGCGGCTGCTCGGCACTGTCGGCGAGCCCATCAATCCCGAGGCGTGGATGTGGTACCACCGCGTCATCGGCAAAGAACGCTGCCCCATCGTCGACACCTACTGGCAGACCGAGACCGGCGCCATCATGCTCTCGCCTCTGCCCGGCGCAATAGCAACCAAACCCGGATCGGCAACCAGGCCCTTCTTCGGAATTGTGCCTGAAGTAGTTACAAGATCGGGCGAGCCGGTTCCAGACGGGCAAGGCGGCCTCCTCGTCATGCGCAAGCCCTGGCCCTCCATGGCGCGAACCATCTACGGCGACCAGGAGCGTTACGAAAAAACCTACTGGAGCGAGATTCCCGGCAGCTACTTCACTGGTGACGGCGCCCGCCGCGACTCGGACGGCTACTACTGGCTCATGGGCCGCGTCGACGACGTCATCAACGTCAGCGGCCACCGCCTCGGCACCATGGAAGTCGAGTCCGCTCTCGTCGCCCATCCCAAAGTCGCCGAAGCCGCTGCTGTAGGCCGTCCGCACGAGATGAAGGGCCAGGCCATCGCCGTCTTCGTCACCCTCGAAAGCGGCCACGAACCCAGCGAAGAGCTGCGCCAGGAGCTACGCCACTGGGTCGCCAAGGAAATCGGAGCACTTGCCCGTCCCGACGATCTCACCTTCACCCAGGCGCTCCCGAAGACGCGCAGTGGCAAAATCATGCGCCGCCTCCTCCGCGAGCTCGCGACCACCGGCGAAGTCAAAGGCGACACCACCACCCTCGAAGACTTCACCGTCATCGCAAAATTGCGCGAGGGCGAAGAATAGCTAGCGCAGATTCGTATTCGGCTTCGTCGGCAGAGTGAAGTGGAACGTCGTCCCTTTGCCCTCCACGCTCGTTGCCCAGATGCGCCCGCCGTGCTGGCTGATGATGCTCCTGCAGATCGCCAGCCCCAGCCCCGTCCCGCCCGAAGCGCGCGAGTCCGAGGCATCCCCTTGCTGAAAGCGGTCGAAGATATGCTCCAGCTTATCGGCAGGAATGCCCCGTCCCTGATCGCGAACCTCGATGATGGCCTCGCCCTCGTCCACATTGCGTGCCGTCAGATGAATCTCGCTGCCTGCCGGCGAAAACTTGATCGCGTTCGAGAGCAGGTTATTCAGCGTCTGCAGAATCCGCTCGCAATCCGCCCACACATTCACACCATGTGCCGCGAAGAAGATGCGGATATTCGGCCGTGGCGTGCGAGCCTGCTGCACGCCAGCCGCGCGACGCAGTAGATCCTCAGCGCTGCACATGCTCCAATGCAGCTCTGTCTTGCCGCTCGAGATGCGCTCGAGATCCAGAATGTCGTTTACCAGCCGCACCAGCCGGTCTGAGTTGCTGATCGCAATCTCCAGCATCTGCTGCGTCTTCTCCGGACGGTTCACCAGCGCCCCGCCCGCAAGCAGTCCCAGTGCTCCGCGCAGCGAAGTCAGCGGCGTTCGCAGCTCATGCGACACCGTCGAAATAAACTCATCCTTCATCCGGTCCAGTGCACGCCGCTCCGTCGTATCCGTAAACGCCACCACCACACCAAGCGGTGTCAGCCCATCCGAGTCTGAAGACTGCGAATCAATCTGCGGCCGCGCCACATACTCCACCGGGAAACTCGTTCCGTCCTTGCGCCAGAAGACCTCATTCGAGACCCGCACCGTAGCGTAGTTCGTCAGGCTCTTGCGAATCGGCGAATCGGCAGAATCATACGGCGTCGCATCCGCCTTCGTATGGTGGATCAGGTTGTGCATCACCTGGCCCAGCATCTCTTCCTGCTTGTAGCCCAGCATCTGCGTTGCCGCAGCGTTGACGAACGTAATTCTGCCCTCAAGATCGATCCCGAAGATGCCATCGCCCACCGAAGCCAGAATCGAATCCGACTGTCGCGTCAACGTGCGTAGCTGCGCCTCCGCGCGAACCTGTTCGCTGATATCGACGCCAAATCCCAGTACATAAGGCGCGTGCCCGGAGACGACAATCAACTTGTTCCGGTACGCCACATCGCGAACCTCGCCATCGGCATGCGACAGATGGAACATTCCCTGCGCCTCGCCCGTCTCGCCAATCTTCTTCAGATAAGCAGCCAGCGCGTCACGCCTCTCAGGTGCGAGGAACTCGGCGAGATTGTGCCCCGTCATCTCCTCCACCGTGCGTCCGATCGTCTCCGCTCCATGCGTGTTGATCGTCAGCAGATTGCCGCGCAGATCGTGCGTACACACCATACCCAGCGAGCCTTCAACGAACTGCCGGTACCGCGCCTCGCTCTCGCGCAACGTAGCTTCAGCCGCGCGCTGTATCGTGACGTCGATACCCGTCGCGATGATGAACGCCACCTGCCCCTGCGCATCCGTCAGCGCCGTAGCCGACCAGGCAATGCGCCGCAGTGTGCCATCGCGGTTCAGCCACTGGTTTTCAAACGTAGCAGGGAAGTGTCCGGAGCGAAGCCGTTCAAACGTCTCAATCGCCTCCGGAATCTCCTGCCGCGGAATCAGCTTGTCCCACGCGTAACGCCCCACCAGCGCGGCAAAGTCGTAACCCGAAGCGATCTCGCACGCGCGGTTGAAGCGGACGATGCGTCCTGCAGGATCGAACACTGCAACCAGAGCGCCCACCGTATCCAGCACGGCTGAGACGAAGTTGCGCTCCACCGTAAGCGCCGACTCAACCCGCTGACGCGACCGCGCAGCGCGGTCCATCTGGTGAATGCGGCCGTTGAACTCCAGCCGGTTGATCACCTGCCGCGAAAGCACACTCAGCGCCGACGACTGCGCCGCAGTCAACGCCCGTGACGGCCGGTCCAGCACCAGTAGAGCGCCAATGCTCACGCCCCCCGGTGTAGTCAGCGGAGCCCCGGCGTAGAAGCGGTAGCCGCGTCCTTCCAGCAGAATTCCGTCCGGCGTGTACTCAGGGTCGTGCCGTGCATCCACAATCTCGTACACCGTGTCGCCCAGAATCGTCGTCTCGCACGGCAGGCTGCCCAGCGAAAGCTCGTTGGATTCCATGCCAACGCGCGAGCGTATCCAGATGCGGTCCGCACCGATAAACGAGACCGCGGCCACCGGAGTTTCGCAGATCTGCGCTGCCAGCCGCGTCAAGTCATCAAGGACCGGATCGGGCGCAACATTGAGGACCTCGTAGTGGGTCAGCGCTTCGATCCGCAGGGCTTCATCTTTGACCATGAGAGAGTTCATTTCAGCTGGGTCAATCGTAGGGATGTGCAAATCTTTGCGCACTCCTACTTTTGTGTCAGCAATAAGTTACGGCTTTGGCAGAGCGCAACATTCCCCTGCCGAAGGGGGCTCGTTGGCACCTCCGTCAAGAGCCACCTTCCATGTGCCATTCGGCATCTTTTTCCAAACTGTAAAGTACCGTCCTGAAGCCACCACAGCCTCTCCATTCTTGTCTTTGGAGCGGCCTTCATAGTGGCCCCAGGTAAATCCCATATCATTCGATGGGCCCATCTGCGCGCCTTGCGGCGTCCACGTCAACTGATAAATCTTCGGGTCCCACTGCGCCTGCGCGGCGATTGCAGTACGTCCCAGTACCGCGGCCTTTCCGTTGTTCAACGTCACCGCGTCGTCGGCAAACCATTCGACGAAGGCTTTGCCTCCGCCCGCAGCGACCGCCTTCTCAAATCGTCCCTCCAGCTCCAGAAGCAACAGCGCTCCGGGGCTCACTGTGGGCTGCGCGAGTGGACTTACGACGGAGGTGGGCTGGGTCAGGGAGTCAAGTCCAGACGTGCCGCTTCCGCTTCCTGGGCTGGTCTGTGCGGCCAGCGGAAGAACCAGCGAGGCAGCAAACGCGCAAAAAAACAGACGAAACACAGAGTATCGTGCCATGGAAATAATGCTATCAGCGCTTGGAGTTGGCCGGCCGGATGGGTAGTTCGCTTTGAAGACTGATATCCTTTGCACTCGATGAATAAGACGAAACTCGAACAGGTATTGTTGCTTGCGGCCCTGGTTTTCCTCGCTGCGGGAATTGCATTCGGTCTGGTTCACGGGTCCATGCCACGCGGAGCAGGAATCGTTCTTCGCTGCATCGCCATCGTTCTCCTTGCAGCCTTCGCCCTGCAGCGCCGTTCTCTCACCGCGTGGATCTTCGTCGCCATGGTCGCTGGCGCCGAGCTTGGCTTCGACGCCCCCGCCATCGCCGTCAATCTCCGCGTCTTCAGCGACATCTTCCTGCGACTCATCAAGACCATCGTTGCCCCGCTGATCCTCTCCACCCTCATCGTCGGGATCGCCGGTCACGGCGACCTCAAAAGCGTCGGCCGCATGGGCATCAAGAGCCTCATCTACTTCGAGGTCGCCACCACGCTCGCTCTCGTCATCGGTCTCATTGCCATCAACTTCAGCCGCGCCGGCGTCGGCCTCACGCTCTCAGCAGCAACGTCCTCAGCCGAGAGCATCGCAACCCCCGCACCCACTCACTGGCAGGACTTCCTCACCCACATCTTCCCCGAAAACATCGCCAAGTCCATAGCCGAGGGCCAGATCCTTCAGGTCGCCGTCTTCGCCATCTTCTTCGGCATTGCCCTGGCCTGTCTCCCGCGCGAAAACCGAACTCCCATGGTGAACTGGTTCTCCAGCCTCAGCGAGGTCATGTTCAAGTTCACCAATCTCGTCATGTACTTCGCCCCTATCGGCGTCGGCGCGGCGATGGCCTTCACCGTCGGTCAAATGGGCATCGGCGTCCTCTTCAATCTCGGCAAGTTGTTGCTGACGCTCTATGTCGCGCTGATCGTCTTCACTTTGCTCGTCCTTCTGCCCTCAGCGATGTTGTTCCGCGTCCCGCTGCGACGCTTCCTGTCAGCAGTAACCGAACCCGCAACCATCGCCTTCGCCACCTCCTCCAGCGAGGCCGCCCTCCCCAGCGCAATGGAGTCCATGGAGGCCTTCGGAGTCCCGCGCCGCATCGTAGCCTTCGTCATCCCCGCCGGTTACAGCTTCAACTCCACCGGATCGACCCTCTACCTCGCCGTCGCCAGTATCTTCGTCGCCCAGGCCGCGGGCATCCATCTCTCACTCGGCGAGCAAGTCCTGATGATGCTGACCCTCATGGTCACCAGCAAAGGCGTCGCCGGCGTTCCCCGGTCTGTGCTGGTCCTGCTCTTCGCCACGGCGGCCACCTTCCGTCTTCCCACCGAACCCATCTTCGTCATCCTCGGCATCGACGCCGTCGCCGATATGGGCCGCACCGCAATCAACGTGGCCGGCAACTGCCTGGCCAGCGTCATCGTAGCCAAGTGGGAGGGAGTCTTTGGCACCGAGTCCGCCTCGCCCATCGTCCTCGAAGGCGTAGCCGAGTAGTTGCGGAGCACAAAAAAAGCAAGCAGAGGCCGAAACCCCTGCTCGCTTGTATCTGTAACCCTCTCCGTTACATCGCGGGAGGATGATGCGGATCGACGTCGTGCTCGCCCTTCTTGGCAATCGGCTTCGACTTCACCGCGCCGTTCGGGTTTACCGAATCGCGCAGCTCCTTCGAAGGCTTGAAGAAGGGAACGCGCTTCGCCGGAACATCCACCTTCGCTCCGGTCTTCGGGTTGCGTCCGGTGCGCGCATTGCGCTGCCGCGTCCGGAAACTGCCGAATCCGCGAATCTCGATCTTGTCCCCGGACTTCAGGGCTCCGATCACGGCATCAAAAAGCGTATCGACGATGACCTCACCATCGCGACGGGTGAGGTCGCCTATTGCGGTGACTTGGTCTACCAGATCGGCTTTAGTCATATGGGTGTCCTTTCCTGCTGGGAGGGCTACTTTGGGGCCGCGCTTGAAAATCATCCTTCTTGTTGATTATAGACGGGATGGCGCCCCATTAAGTCACACGGAAAGTGAAGTTTGCATCACATCAACATCACTTCGGTGACACGCAAAACGCCCCAAAAAGGTCAGACCATACCCGCAAGCGCTCTGTTTCGCGCTACTTCGTCCGTCATTCCCAGACCGATTCCCACAAGCTAAACGCTGAAAGGCCTCGCCTTACTTCCAGAGAAAGTAGAACCCCGGGGCACGGTTCAGCAGCTGGCTCGGGTTAGGAAAGAGGTCCTCCGCATCCCCCGTCAGTGCCGCCAGAAGCCCCTTTCTGGGCTTCGCGGGGCGTACCACAGTTGGTTCCCCGGAGATTCCCACAGCCTTCGCCGTGTCCATCAGCGCCACGCGGTAGCCCCCGACCTTGTCGATCAGGCCCAGCGGCAGCGACTGCTGTCCCGTCCACACCTGCCCCGTTGCCAGCGGCCGAATCTTGTCCTCCGAAGTATGCCGCCCTGTCGCAACGTCATGCACGAACTGCCCGTACATGTTGTCCACCAGCGACTGGAAGTAAGCCTCTTCCTTTGGCGTCAGATCGCGGCTCGGATCGCCCGCATCCTTCAACTCGCCCGCATGGATCACCACGTTCTTCAACTTGGCCCACCGCAGCAGGTCGCCATAGTTGGTCCACTCCATGATCACGCCGATCGAGCCCACCACCGAAGCGTCGTTCGCATAGATCTTGTCGCACGCGCTGGCGATGTAGTACGCCCCGGAAGCTCCGACCGACTCGATATCTGCAATCACCTTCTTGTGCTTCTCCTGCCGCACCCGCAGCACCTCGTGGTAGATCTCCTGCGAAGCCGCTGCGTCTCCGCCCGGCGAGTTGATGTGCAGCAGAATCGCCTTCACCGAAGCATCGTCGCCGAACTTCCGCAACTGCCCGCTGACCGTCTCCGGCGAAAGAATCACTCCGGTTACATCGATCACCGCAATCCGGTTCCCGTCCAGCCCGAAGCCATCCGCATCGCCTCCGCGCCCGATCGCCCGTCCCACACTCCACGCCATCGCCATCACCAGCAGACACACCGCAGCCAGCGAACCCCCGATCACCCCCACATAAAACCACGGAGATCGTCGCGGTGCCGGAGGCATCCCGTAGTAGCCCGCCGGAGCGCCATATGGCGTCCTGTAGGGCGGAACCTGTCCATAAGGCATCGTTGGAGGCACAGGCGGAGGAGGAGGCGGGGGGTTAGGTGTTCCGTAGTCTTCCGGCATGTTGTGGAGTGTAGCAGGCACTTGCAATCCCGCGCAGCCCTCTTCAAGCAATCAGGCGGCCAAACGGAATGCCTGCGCACAGTGAAAAACACAGTATTTATGGGCAAGAATCTTAAGAAATTGCGACAAAAAGGCCATACCCCTCGTCTAATTTTTGAGTTATGATGGATTGCGGCGCCCTCCCACGCACCCACTGACTACTAAGACGAATAAAAGCTTGGAAGAAGGGTCCTGGTGATCACTAATGGCGCATCCGCAGCTTAGTATTGTCATTCCCGCGTACAACGAAAGCGCCCGCATCGAGAACGCTCTCGAGCGTGTTCTCTCCTGTATCGCCGAGCGCAACTGGGACGCCGAAGTCCTCGTCGTCGACGACGGGTCCAAGGACGACACCGCCGCCATCGTTCAGCGCTGGATGGCCGTCCATCCACGCCTCCATCTCATCCAGAATCCCGGCAACAAGGGCAAAGGCTACTCCGTCCGCAACGGCCTCCTGCAGGCCGCCGGCGACATCGTCATGTTCACCGACGCCGACCTCTCGGCCCCCATGGAAGAGGCAGAGCGCCTGATCGCCGCCCTCGAATACGGCGCCGACGTCGCCATCGGCTCCCGCTGGATGGACCGCACCCGCCAGACCATTCACCAGCCGCTCTATCGCCAGTTCTTCGGCCGCTGCTTCAACTGGGTCACCCGCACCATCATGGGCCTGCCATACAAAGACACCCAGTGCGGCTTCAAGGCCTTCAAGCGCGTCCCGCCGCGCAGGTCATCTTCCGCCTCCAGACCATCGAGCGCTGGGGCTTCGATCCCGAGATTCTCTTCATCGCCCGCAAGCTCAAGTACGTCGTCCGCGAAGTCCCCGTCACCTGGGGTCACGACGAGCGCAGCCGCATGTCCTACCTCAAGGACGGCATGAAGATGCTCGAAGACATGGCCCGCATCCGCTCCAACTCCATCCGCGGACGTTACGACGAGGCCATCGCCGCGATGAAGGACACCAGCACCATGGTCACCCCTCCGGTCGAGCCCACCACGAAGGCCCAAATCAAGGCCACAGTCAAAGCCACCCGCTAAAACACTTCTCTCTCATAACCACAACCTCGGGTGGCCCATCCTTCACAGTCTCATCGTGAAGGGTGGGTTGCCTTTGCTGCAGTTGCAGTTGCCTTTGCCTTTCTTGTTTGCCATCCCCGAAGGGGATCTGCTTCTTGCTTTTGTTCTTGCCTTTCTTGTTTGTCATCCCCGCAGAGCTTGCCCTGAGCGAAGTCGAATGGGGGATCTGCTGTTGCTTTTGTTCTCGCCGTAGCCCGCAACCCTCAAACCCCCAACCCAAACACCTCCATCATCTCCCGATCACCCCGCCGAGTAACCGACAGCGCCCTAGACTCCAACTCCCTCGCAACCCATCGCCGCCGCAGCGCAAGTTCCAGGAGAGCCGCCCCAATCGCCCCACCCAAATGCGGCCGTCGCTCACTCCAGTCCAGACAAGCAAACGCAAATCGCCGCCTCATTCCTCTGCACTCCGCCACATCCACTCCCAACGCTCCAAACTCCCGCTCGCCCTTCGCCGCGACCTCATACACTCCGTCTGGCGCCGAAACCCGCAGCCAGTCCATCGCCCGCAGCCGGTCGTGAAGCCCAACGCCCAGCCCGCCCGCCATATGGTCGTAGCAACTCCGCGCCGCACGCAAACTCCGCGGAGTCGTCGGCTCAAACCTCTTGCCCACACCGCCCGCAAGCACGCTCAACCCCTCCAGCACTCGCGCAACTTCTGGCCCCTGAAGGCTGTAATAGCGATGCTTCCCCTGCGCCGTCACCTTCACCAGCCCCTCCGTCATCAGGCGGCTCAAATGCACGCTGGTCGTCGAAGGAGTAACCTCTGCCACCGCCGCCAGCTCCGTGCTCGATCGCGCCCGACCATCCATCAGGCAGAACAGAATCCGCGCCCGCGCCGGCTCCCCGATCGCCGCCGCAATCCCCGACACCCGAGCATCCGCTCCACTCACGACATCCATACTTTGATGGTAGACGAATCATCGCCGCACAACAATCCGTATCCTCCATCCATGCCACTCACCCGCCGCGAAGCTATCGGCACCTTAGCCGGCGCCACTGCAGCCATCGCTCTCCCGAGCCCAATCCATGCCCAAACCCCCAACAGGAGCCACTCCATGACCATCGCCTGCCTCATCCGCTATCAGATCGACCCATTCCAGCGCGAAGCCTTCCAGCACTACGCTGAAACCTGGCGCCGCATCATCCCGCGCCTCGGAGGCCATCTCATCGGCTACTTCCTCCCCTGGGAAGGAACCAACGACATCGGCTGGGCGCTCATCGCCTTCGACTCCCTCGCCTCTTACGAAGCCTACAGAGGCCGCCTCCGCAAAGACCCCGAAGCGCGCGACAACTTCACCTTCGCCCAGACCAAACGCTGCATCCTCCGCGAAGAAAGAAGCTTCGTCGAACTCGCCGAAGGCACCTTCAATCTTCCCTCAACGCTCCCCAAATGATCGTATGTATGCGAATCCATCGAACTCCGCGGCAACGAATATTACCGAAATCCCGATTTCCGTCCATGAAGCGATGGCAATACAGCTTTGTGGAAGGATTTCAGGTATAAAGAACCGCAATGCGACTCGTGGGCCATTTGATTCTCTTCTACTGCGCGTTCATCGCCAGCTTCCTTGCGAGCATGTTCGTCAGCGCGCTGATTCCAAGTCTTGGACAAAGCTCCAATCCGTGGGCCGCCGTGGTCGGTGAGCCAGCATGGATTCTGGAGGCGGTTGTCTGCCTGTTCGCGGGATATTTCTTTTACACAAAAATGCCAAGCAAATCGGCCTTCGTAGTTTGGCTTGTTCCTCTCGCGTTTCTGGTTTGGAGCGCCTGGTCGTGGCACCTGACCATGTCCAAGTATGACTCCGTGCGGGACACCTACTTTGGCCGTGGGTGCGGCGGCAGCGAGTGCCTGTACGAACTTGTGCTTACGGCGCCCTTCTACTCGTGTAGTGCATACTCGCTCGGAGCATTGGCATCTTCGTTTTTTTCGCAACGGCCTGTTTGACGCTAGTCAACTCCTGTAAAGTCCGGTTTTCGTCCTGTAAAGTCCGGTTTTAGGAACTTCAGTCATTCACTCCAAACTGGCCCACTACCAATTCATCGTGTCATTTGTTCTTTTGCTCTGGACCGTTCTACTATTGAGCTTCCTTCCCAGAGTAACGCCTGAGCCGCGTCTCTTCTCGTCTCAGGCAAGGCCCGCAGGGCAAATCGCCCGCACCTCGAAGACCAGGGGGATACCATGGGCCCATCCTGTTCGATTAGCAGCCGCCGCCGCAAAAACCCCCGCCACGACCTGAGGCTGACCCTAGTCACGCTCTTGGCCGTCCTCGCCACAACCTTCGCCGCCGCGCAGGACAAAGACCTCCTCCTGCCGGGCGTTACCTACGTCTGCAGCGGAGAGCGCATGTTCATCGAGAACTGCAACATGCGCGACACTTCCGACAACTCCACCTGCATGGTCGGCCATCCCGACCACATCCAGCCGAACGGCCTGATGAAATACACCACCGAGACGCGCGGCACGTTGAAGAAGCTCTTCCCAACCTGCACCCAACCCTCACCGAAGGAGATCGCCGCAGCGCAAGCCTTCCAGAAGAGACAGCAGGACACATACAACGCCAACGTAGCCAAAGCTAATCAGCAGATGGCCGCTCCTCAGCCAGGCCCCAACGGCCAACCCGGAGTCACCGGCCCAATCACACCCCCAAAGAACGCCGAAGAGCGCGAGATGCGCCGCTGCGTCAGCTCCGGCAGGCTTCCGGCCAGTTGCACAGGCAATCAGTTGTTAGGAGCCTTCGGTCAGATGCTGAACTCGGTAGCGTCTCAGGTCGCTCCAGGCTTGATCA
Source organism: uncultured Acidobacteriaceae bacterium (assembly GCA_963746625.1). Taxonomy (GTDB): domain Bacteria; phylum Acidobacteriota; class Terriglobia; order Terriglobales; family Acidobacteriaceae; genus Edaphobacter. The sequence continues at coordinate 52,664 of CAVVBT010000003.1, read as the reverse complement.
AAGACGGACCCACATCCGGCCCCACCATGGCAGGAGTTTTCGTCGGCCCTGGCAACTGGCGCCTTGATTTCATCGACGGCGGCGTCCTCGTCAACTGCTCCTTCCTCTCGCCCAATCAGGAGGCCTACGCCCTCGACTTCAAAACCGGCCGCGCTGTCCTAACCATCAACACCACCCCCAAGCCTCTAGTCCTCACCTTCCACTCCGATAACACCATCACCGGACCGCCCGGCCCAGTCACCATCAACGGCGTAGTCGCCGGCGGCTACACCCCCGGAACCACCACCGCCGGTCACACCGAAACCTCCACTACCACCTCCACAGAACGGATCAACGCATACCAGGCCCCCGGCTATAACCAATCCCAACTCACAAATACGGGCGGCGGCACCTACGACGCAACCACCACCCACACCACCACGACCAACGTCCCCGGCACATCCACACCCGGCTACACCAACTTCGCCCCCAAGCGCGCCACCTGCCCCGCCATCAACCTCTCCACCAAGGGCGCCACCGTCGGCGTTCAGACCATGCAGACCGATCTCCTCAAAAACATGTTCGGCGGTGACAAAGGCGCGCCGACACCTCCCGGCATTCGCATGAAAGGCATCTACGCCGCCTCCACCGGCTTCAGCGTCGAGTTCTACCCAGAGTCCGTCATCCTCGGCTGCGGTCCCGACGCCGCCCGCGCCTACCCCTACACGGTAGAGGCCGGAGCAACCGGCGCAGCCATCAAAATCGCTGCACCTGATCACCCCCTCACCCTCGCCTTCAAATCCGACGGCTCGCTCGACCCCGGCGCCACCGGCCCCTACCAGGTCCACGGCCGAATCGTCACCGGCCAGAACAACGACGGCGACTTCACCTTCGCACCAATGGAGCAGACCTGCAACCTAGCCGTTCTCGCTCCCAGCAAAACGATCCCATCAGGCGGCGGCACCGCTGCAACCATGGTCGCGTCCGCAGCAACTCCCCCATCCGGGAATCCCGCAGCCGACTCCCGCAGGCACTCCCGGCACAGCCGCATACAACAACGGAGGCACGCTCTCTGTCCCCGGCGCCACCCTCGGCAACGCCACGCTATCCCTCACCTCCGGATTTCCCGCGCAACCCGGCGCTCCCAACCCGCTTGCCGGCCGTCCCTACATCATCCTGCGCGACAGCTACGCCAACATAGTCGCAAAAGCCGGAGTCACCGTTCCGCCAGGAATGTCTCCCTACAAATACGTAGGCACTGCCTGCATGAACCGCACCCCGGACTGCCAGAAGGTAAACGACGCCGTCAAAGCCAGCGCCATATCAGCCGTCCGCGCCGATGCCAACGGCACTGGAACCCTCCCCGGCGTTCCCCCCGGCACCTATTACCTGATGATCTCCGCCCGCTTCAACAATCAAGGCCTCGTATGGGGCCAGCCGATACAACTCAAAGCAGGCACAAACTCCCTGGCCCTCAATCAAAGCAACGCAACCCCGCTCAACTAAGAGCAGCAACAGCTTGGCACTGAAAAGAAGCCGTCATTTCGACCGGAGCGCAGCGGAGTGGAGAAACCTGCTTCTTTAGCACTCGTTCGAGGAGTGTTTCCCCCCGATGCAATCCCGCCGCCCTCATGAAACAATAGTCAGGGCGCCATCCCGGCCTTTGAAGGGGAATTTCGTTTGCTTCGTTCGTTCTTTATTGCTCTCTCACAGAACAAATCTCTGCGTTCCTTCTCCGAGCGCTCCTCCATCGGCCGCAAGATGTCCAGCCGCTTCGTCGCCGGCATGTCCGTCGAAGAAGTCCTCACCGTCTGCGAGCGCGTCAACCACGAAAACATCGCCGCCACCCTCGATTCCCTCGGCGAGAGCGTCACCACCGAAGCCGAAGCGCAAAAATCCGCCGACATCTACCACCAGCTTCTCGACGCCATCGAAGCGCGCAAGCTCAACGCCAACGTCAGCGTCAAACTCTCCCAGATCGGCATGGACTTTGACCCAGCCCTCACCGAGCGGATCGCCGGCGAGATGGTCGCGCACGCCCACCGCGTCCACTGCTTCGTCCGCATCGACATGGAAGGCTCCCCTTACACTGAAGCCACCATCGCCATGACCGAGCGCCTCGCCAAACAATACCCCGGAGCCGTCGGCACCGTACTCCAGGCCTATCTCTACCGCACCGCCACCGACACCGAGCGCCTCCTCCAACAAGGAATCCGCATCCGCCTCTGCAAGGGCGCCTACAAGGAAGGCCCCGACATCGCCTTCCCCGCAAAAGCCGACGTCGACGCCAACTACGTCAACCTCATGAAGCGCGTCGCCACCTACTCCAACCCGCAAACCCACACCGGAGTCTTCTGCGGCATCGCCACCCACGACGAAGTCATCGTCAACCACATGCGCCACTTCGTCAGCAAACAAAAGATCGACCAGCGAGCCTTCGAGTTCCAGATGCTCTACGGCGTCCGCCGCGACCTCCAGCGCCGACTCGCCGCCGAGGGCTACGGAGTCCGCGTCTACATCCCCTTCGGCCCCGAATGGTACCCCTACTTCATGCGCCGCCTCGCCGAACGCCCCGCCAACGCAATCTTCCTCCTCAAAAACTTCTTCAAAAACTAGCTGCTTGCATCCTCTACGAAACCGGGTGGCCCATCCTTTTCGGCTTCATCGAAAAGGGTGGGTTGCCGTAGCTGTTCTTAAACTGCCACCACCGCACTTGTTCTTTTTCCATGAATTTTCGCCGGGTCGTTTGCCATCAAAGCATCACCCCTCGTAGCATCGTTCCAAGCAGGAAACCTTCCACCCGAGCCAACCTCAACCCCGCAGTAACGAGGACGCGCATGAAGGACCCAATCTCCAACGGAAACATCTTTATCGCCGACGACGAACGCACAGGCAACACCGTCCCTGTCCTCAAGCGAGCGATCCTGGAAAATCTCTTCTATGTAGTAGGCAAGTGGCCCGACGCCGCCACCGACAAAGACCACTTCATGGCCCTCGCCTACACCGTGCGCGACCGCATCCTCGCCCGCTGGCTCACAACCAAGGAAGACTACATCAAGTACGACGTCCGCAGCGTCTACTACCTCTCCGCCGAATTCCTGATGGGGCCCCATCTCGCCAACAACATGCTCAACCTCGGCCTGCAGGATCAGATTCGCGAAGCCACTCACGACCTCGATCAGGACCTTGATCTCCTCATCCAGCAGGAGGCCGAGCCCGGCCTGGGCAACGGCGGTTTAGGCCGTCTCGCCGCCTGCTACCTCGACTCCCTCGCCACCCTCAGCATTCCCGCCATGGGTTATGGCATTCGCTACGAGTTCGGCATGTTCCATCAGGAGATTCACGACGGCTGGCAGGTCGAACTCACCGACTACTGGCTCCGCTACGGCAATCCCTGGGAGATACGCCGCCCGCAGGCATGCGTCGAAGTTGGCTACGGTGGCCACACCCAGTCCTGGACCGATCAGTTCGGCATCTACAAAGTCCAGTGGATCCCCGACACCGTCGTCAAGGGCGTTCCCTACGACACGCCGATCCTCGGATATCGTTCCAACATCGCAAACACCCTGCGCCTCTGGAGATCCGAAGCCACCGAATCCTTCTACTTCGGAAAATTCAACAGCGGCGACTACACCGGTGCCGTCGGCGCTAAAACCTTCGCTGAAAACATCTCCAAGGTCCTCTATCCCAACGACGAAGATATCCACGGCAAAGAGCTTCGTCTCCAGCAGCAATACTTCTTCACCTCCTGCTCCCTGCAGGACATGATCCGCCGCCACCTCTTCTACGGCCACTCCATCGAGATCTTTCATCAACGCTGCGCCATCCAGCTCAACGACACCCATCCCTCCATCGGCGTCGCCGAACTGATGCGTCTCCTCATCGACATCCACGGCCTGAGCTGGGACAAGGCCTGGGAGATCACCTCGCACACCTTCAACTACACCAACCACACCATCCTGCCCGAGGCTCTCGAACGCTGGCCACTGCCCATGTTCCGTTCGCTGCTTCCGCGTCACCTCGAGATCATCTACGAGATCAACGCCCGCTTCCTCAACCTCGTGCGCCAGCGCTTTCCCAACGATGAAGCGCGGATCGCCCGCATGTCGATCATCGATGAGTTCGGCGAGAAATACGTTCGCATGGCCTACCTCGCCTCTATCGGCAGTCAGCACATCAATGGCGTCGCCCAGCTGCACACAGAACTGCTCAAGACCGGCGTGCTTCGCGACTTCTACGAGCTCTGGCCCGAGAAGTTCATCAACGTCACCAACGGCGTCACGCCGCGCCGCTGGCTTGCCGTCAGCAACCCCGAGCAGTCCGCCCTCATGACCAGCAAAATCGGCGAAGGCTGGATCGGCGACCTCGATGAACTTCGTAAACTCGAAAAGTATGCCGAAGACTCAGCCTTCCGCGAGGAGTGGCAAAGAGTCCAGTTCAACGTCAAAGTAAGACTCACCAAATACATCATGGAGAAGACCGGCATCACCGTCGATCCCAGCTCCATGTTCGACGCGCAGGTCAAGCGCATCCACGAGTACAAGCGCCAGCACCTCAACGTCCTCCACATCCTCACGCTCTACCACCGGCTCAAAAACAATCCCACGCTCGACATCACCCCGCGCACCTTCCTCTTCGGAGGAAAAGCTGCCCCGGATACTTCATGGCCAAGCTGATCATCAAGCTCATCAACTCGGTCGGCGAAGTCATCAACCATGACCCCGAGGTCAACCAACGCCTGCGCGTCGTCTTCCTCCCCGACTACAACGTCACCTACGGCCAGCTCGTCTATCCCGCAGCTGACCTCAGCGAACAAATTTCAACCGCAGGCAAAGAGGCCTCAGGCACAGGCAACATGAAGTTTGCCATGAACGGAGCACTCACCATCGGCACGCTCGACGGCGCCAACATCGAGATACGCGACGCAGTAGGACACGAAAACTTCTTCCTCTTCGGCCTCACCGCCGCACAGGTCGAAGCCACCAAAGCCGCCGGCTATCACCCTCACAGCATCTACGAGTCCGACCCCGCGCTGCACGAAGTCATGGACAGCATCTGCTCCGGTCACTTCTCACGCGGCGACCGTAATCTCTTTCGTCCGCTCGTCGACGGCCTGCTCAACAGCGACCCCTACCTTCTCTTCGCCGACTATCAGTCCTACGTCGACTGCCAGGACAAAGTCAGCGCGGCCTTCCTCGATCAGCACAGCTGGGCGAAGATGTCGATCTACAACGCCGCACGAATGGGCAAGTTCTCCTCCGACCGCGCAATCCGCGAATACTCCACCGAAATCTGGAACGTAAAACCATTCGAAGGCGAACCAGCCCCAGTGCTCGTCTCCGCAGGTGTCACCTCGTCCAGGGATAAGAAAGTGTCATCCTGAGCGAAGCGCAGCTAAGTCGAAGAGCCTGCATTTGTCTTTGCCGTTGCTTTTCTTGCTTGTCATCCCCGGCGGGGATCTGCTGTTGCCGGGTGGCCCATCCTTTTCGGCTTCATCGAAAAGGGTGGGTTGCCGTTGCTGTTGTTGCTGCTTTTGCTGTTGTTCTTCTTGCTTGTCATCCCCAGAGGGGATCTGCTGTTGCTTTTGTCTTTGTTTGTTTTCGTCGTCATTCTGATCCTGAGTTCGTCGAAGCGGAAGAATCCCCGGATTTTGCCCATACCACCCAAACCCTCACACCAGCCCAAACATCAATCCCACGCTAAAACCCCGCGAATCAATCCAGGTTCACCCCATCAAACCCCACGCCAGATCCGTTTGCTATCGTTGGAACACGGGGAAGGGGATCATCTCTATGAGAATCCTGCTCGACCTGGGCCACAAACTCGCATTCTTCTGCATCGTCTTCGCTGCAACGACGGCCTTCGGATGCGACCAGCTACCTGCAGGTCAATCCCTCTGGATTCGTCTCGCCGCACCTGTCTCCACCTACACCGCAAAACCCGGCGACCTTGTCCACGCCGTTCTCACCCAGAATCTCGTCTGCGACAGCGACATCGTCCTGCCCATGGGCACGCCCATCGAGGGCGTCGTCCGCAGCAAGCGCAAAGTCGGATGGGGCATCCTGCACGAAACTGCCTCCCTCGAACTCGAATTCGATCGCGCCACCGTACGACCCGGGGTATACGTAGCGCTCACCGCCCGAGTGGAAGAAGTGGAGAACGCCCGCGAACATGTAAAAAAAGGAGTCGTTCAAGGCATACGCAGCTCCAACACCTTTCAGGGAAGCATCAACAGTCGCCTGATTCATCTCCCCACCTGGAATCCCTACTCCGATCCCTTCCTCATCGCCTACAAGGTCGTCTTCCCGATCTTTCCTGAACCCGAAATCTATTACCCCGCAGGCACAGATATCCACCTGCGCACAACGAAGGAGGTCGCCTGCCCGCAGGTATTGGTCAGCCCCGCACAGGAAGAGTCAAATGCCGCCACTAAGGCCGTGTCGGATCTCGCGGATCAGGCCGAGTCCGAAAAGCTCGACGAATTAGTCGAGCAACTTCCTTATCGCGTGACAACCAGCAAGCACGTCAACGCCGATATGCTCAACATCATCTTTCTCGGAACCCAGGACCAGGTCACGGCAGCATTTCGCGAGGCGGGATGGCACAATGCGGACACCGTCTCCAGACGTACGGTGATGAAGGGTCTGTACGCCTTGCTCAACAACAGCGGCTACGAGCAGGAGCCAATGACGACATTCCTCCTGAATGACAAGCCGGAGGACATGAACTGGCAAAAAAGCCTCAACAGCTACGGCCGCCGCGACCACCTTCGCATCTGGCAATGGCCATCCTCCGAAGCCCCGAATTCTGTCACTAACTCAGTTACAAATCCAATCGTGAACCCCAACGCAAATTCCATCTGGCTGAGTTCATCGACCCACGACACCGGCGCAGTACTCGCGCTGAAGTACAAGGGCTTCGTCCATCACATCTCCCCCGATATCGACGACGAACGCTCCACAGTCATTCGCGATCTGAACTTCGCCGGCTGTGTGAAGTCCGTAGCCTACGTCGCGCGCCCCGACATGCCCACGACGACTCACAACGCCACCGGAGATGTCATGCATACCGACGGCTCGATCGCAGTCGTCGCCCTGCAAACCTGCCAACCCGCCAACCCGGAACTCGACTCCAACTCAAAGGGCGGCCTCGCCTACAGGCCCGGCAACTACGCCTTCCGTTTCATTCGGCGTCAGCTCCTCACCTTTCGCAACGACATCTTCCGCGCCAACATCATCTACGGCACCTACGACGCCGGACGAAGAACAGTGCTGGCCCTGCGCAACCCCCAACCCAAATCAAAGCCCGAACCAATCTTCGAACCAACCCAAGTACAAATCCAAAGCCCATAGCCGAAGGCGACTAGCTCCTTTCGCCGGCCAGGATTGATCTGTAGCGGTTGTACTCTCCCAGATAGCCCCAAAAAGTGTCATCCTGAGCGAAGCGCAGCGGAGTCGAAGGACCTGCGGTTGTTTTGCAGTTTCTTCTTTGTCCACCATTACCCAAAAAGTGTCATCCTAAGCGAAGCGCAGCGGAGTCGAAGAGCCTGCGGTTGTCTTGCTGTTGTAGTTTCTTCTTTGTCCACCATTACCCAAAAAGTGTCATCCTGAGCGAAGCGCAGCGGAGTCGAAGGACCTGCATCCACGCCCGCACCACTCAAACTCTCAGGCCCATCAGCCCAAACCCTTTCCTTCGATCAAACCCCGAATCAATCCACAGCCACCCAAAAAATAAATCTCAAAAAAGTGGCATTTTTTTGGCTCGCAAAACCCACCATCCAACTCACCACGTTTCACCAGCAACCCACCACAAAATCACCACGAAAAACCATCACGAAACACGCACTTTTTCCCGCAACCCCCCTCAAAAAAGCCGCGCCAGACCTGCCTGAACTACCCACAAGCCCACAGGAAAAAAATCACCGCAAATCAGCCTGCTGCGAGGGCACCGGTTCGGCCAAAAGCTGCTCGACCAGCTCTGTCGTCTCCCTCATAAGTGCCTCATGAGCCTGCGGATTCGCCGGTCCCGCAAACCCCGCATGAACCTCACGCACCCGTCCATCGCGCCCTAAGAAAAACGAAGTAGGCCAGCAATTCAAATTCACCGCCTGCGGCACCTTCTCATTCAACTGGTCCGTATCCCCCGCCACTAGAACGGTATACGTCAACCCATACTTCGCAATAAACGCTCGCAGCCGCTCCGGATCCTTCAACTGATCCCCCTCTTCAAACGACAGGTTAACAATCTCCAGCCCCCGGCTATGAAACTGTTTATAAAGGTTTTCCAGGAACGGAGCCTCATCATGGCAGTTCGGGCACCACGACCCGCCAATCGCCACAATCACTACCTTCCCATCAAACTGCGAATCCGTATTCGAAACCACTTTTCCCGTAAGATCAGGAAAACTAAAGGCAAATCGCGCTGCCGGGTCTTTCATCGTCGTCTGTTCAGTCGGATCCGTAGGCCCAACCAACTTCGCCGCCCGCGCCTGCGCAGGCCGCCGCGCCACCAGATTCTGCTGGTCGCCCGCATCCGCCCGCAACAAATTCGACACCAGCAGCGTCCCATCCGCCTGCGGAGACAACGCAAAAAGGGCCGGTCCAGCCGCTGTGAAGTGACTGATTCGATAGTCCTTGCCCGTCCACTGTCCATAAAGCGACCCGGTGTCCCCGTCGATTCGCTGAATCACAGCTCGAATCTCCCCAGCACTCTTCGCCGGCTCCACGCGAAGCTGCCAGGCCGACTCACCTTTAGCCGACTTCACCGCAATCTCCCAATCCCCGCGAATGTCCTGACCGGCTAACTGAGAGCGCTCGGAACCCGCGCCACGCAAGGACAGACTCACCGGATACCGCGTTTTGGCTGTCCCAAAACTCCCGTTCAAATGCCCATCCACAAGCGTCGCATCGAGCGTTCTCGCGTAGTAATTGAACGTCAGCAGAAGATGATCGCCGGATAACTCGGCACTCGACGCTGCACTGCTCTCAGGCCCATTGATCAGCGCAGCCTGCAGCGAATCGGCAGTACCGGTGATCTGCAAAACAACCGGAACCTGCTGGCCGTGCACGGTCGCGGTTCCTTCCCAGGTGCCGACGACCGAAGGCTGACGTGGAGTTTCGGCGAATAGCGGTGTAACGAGCAGAAGAATACTGACCAGGAGCTTCATAAAAGGCTCGATTCCTTTGGATTGTAAGGGAAGGGAAGAAGAATGCCTGAAATTAGCGGCAGCAGGGCGTCTGTGTTGGGCAACAACAACAAAGCGTGCGCTGAGAAGGCATAGATTCAGGGTAGTTCGACCCGGCAATACGGTCAAGCAGATCAGTCACTTGATAGCGAATCAGGAGCCTCCTGCAAAAGTTGTATAGGCAAATGCAGCACTTAGAGGCACACTACGGACACTAAGAGGGAGGAAGACCGTTCAGGAGATGTACCGGACGCTTCGAATCTTGCGATCTCTTCGCCGCACCTCCGATTTGGCTTGATCGCTTGACCCCGTGGGCATCCTCTGGAGCTGGGCCAAAAAGCAAACGGTGTTCTTTCCTCCTAGCCCTACCACCTCCCCGCAATAAAAATAGCCGCCTCTCGGGGCGGCTACCTTCTTTAATTCGAATCGCGCTCTATTCCTTACCAACCGCAGGAGTGTCATTCGGTCGTTCGACCGGAAGGTATGGCTCGACAGCCAGCAGATTCGTCAAAGTGTTGCGTTCCTGATCGGAAAACTGGGAACGGAAACGGTCCTGGTTCATAAGGGCCTGTCGCTGCGGCAGAGGCATCTCCCTCAAGTCGCGGAAGGCACGGGCAACTAGCCGGCGGCGGTCTTCCGGAAGGCTGCGATACTGCTCCGTCGCAGTGCGAAACTGCTGCCGCTGCTGCGGGGTAAGTTTTTCCATCACCTCGGTATGCTCAATCATGCGGCGACGCTGTTCCGGCGACATGTTATTGAGTTGAGTAAGGCGATCCCGCATGGCTTGTTGAGTCTGCGGCGGAAGATCCCGGAAACCGGGCTCATTTTCGAGCGCGTGCTGCTGGTCCGCCAGTGGCATATTGCTGTGGCGCTCCATCCACTTGCCCAGATGCTCCTGCGGCTTTTGCCCCTGCCCCTGGCGAGGCGCATTCATCGAAGACCGTGCTTGCCCCGCCGCCCTGTGCACAGACGCAGGCTGGGCCGCAACCATCGCGGTGGCGCCAGATAAAAGCAAGGCAGCGAGGGTCGGTCCTAAGATGTGCCGGAAGTGGAGTTGCAAGGTCATGGTGGTTTCGGCCGGAGCCATTCGTTTTAGCTGAAAATGGTTCTGTTACAGCAGCTTACCTCGTTCCGTCCTCCTTCCAACCTCCATTTCGCCCTACTCCCATCTTTTTTACAGACTAGCTGCTGGGAGGTCCCGAAGAATCATCCGCCGGTCCTTCATCCTGCAAGAGCTGGTCCATCGTTTGGAGAGCCTGGTCGTTTTTGTCCAAAATCTGCAGATCCTGCACTGTAGCGGAGACCTCGGGGCTACGGTGTGTACCGCTCGAAAGGTTGGCGAAGGTTCCACCTCCGACCACCAGAATCAGAGCCAGTGCCCCCGTCAGAGCAGGCCGAAACTGCCGCCCTGTATTGAACAGCAAGCGGCTCTTCACCCGTTCGAACCAGCCAGCCGGCGCTAAAGCCTGCTCTTCGCGCAGGCGCACCGCAAGCTTCTGATCGAAATAAGGCGATGGCTCCGGCGCCTTCCACTCGTCGAGCAACGCAAACGTCGCTTCAATAGCCTTGAACTCACGCCGGCACTCGGTGCAGGATTCGAGATGGCTCCGTGCGGCCGCATTTGCGGGTGCATCAGCATCCAGCAGCAGATCGAGGAAAACGGATTGGCAGTCTTTGCAGTTCATAATGACCTCTTCCACTTCTTACTTCAACGCGTCTCGTACCATGTTGCGCGTTCTCTCCCTCACTAAATAAAATCCTTCAACTTCTCGCGCAAAGTCTGATAGGCGCGGAACAAAAGGGATTTTGTGGCCGATTCGCTCAGCTTCAGTACATCGCCGATTTGCTTGTAGTCCATACCTTCGTACTTATGCATCAATACCGCCATGCGTTGGCGCTCCGGCAGCGACATTACATGCCCGCGAATCGCGTTGAACCGCTCCTGTCGCAGCAACTTCGCTTCGACGTCGGGAGTCGTATCGGCCACATCCGGAGTCGTGCCCGTCTCCGCATCCGTTTCATCGAGATAGACGGTTGACGCCATCCGCTCGTGTCGATTGTCCCGCGCATAATTGACGCCAAGATTCGTGGCGATTCGGTATAGCCACGTGCTGAACCTGGCCTCGGCGCGGTAAGTCTCTCGCGACCGGTACACCCGCAGAAAAACCTCCTGGGCAAGCTCTTCTGCGACGGCCTGATTATGCACCATCCGGTACATGAAGTGAATAATCGGCTTGCGATACTTTTGAATGAGGAAATCGAACCCCGCCATGTTACCGCTGCGGAGCTCCAGCATGATCGCTGCATCGTCCATCTGTCCAAAGTCGCCCGCCGCCTGATGACTTTCTGCAGCCTGCAGATTCTCGAGGAGTCGCGGGTTGATCGCGAGCGTAGCCATATCCTCAATAACCCCATCTTCGTCTTCAGGTTGCGCTTTTTCGTCGATTTCCGCTGGAATGTCGTCGCCGGCCTGAGCGGCTGGCCCGTCGGGTCCGTTTTCGGTGTCAGGACGACCGGGATTGGAGGGGGAAGCGGGCATCCTGCTACCCGATTGTATCGCCAACGAAAGCACGGTACCAAGCTGGTATTGAAAGGCTTGTGGTTACCGTTTGGTTACTCGTGAGCGGTTTGATAGCCACCTGCAGAGATGCTATTCTTGACCCTGGCCAGCCGCGGACCTCCGATGGTCTTTCGAGCGGTTCAGGGCGCATAACTCAGCGGTAGAGTGCCACCTTCACACGGTGGAAGTCGTAGGTTCGAATCCTGCTGTGCCCACCATAAAATCAATAACTTACAAAGACCCGGCATCTCGATTTGGAGCCATTTGGTGCCAAAGTTTTTAAGACTGGCACCAATCGCGCCGGTTTTTCCCTCCGCAAACCTACATGATCTGCTGCGGAGTTTTCGTCGCGGTGAGCATCGCATAGGACGGTTCCCACCATTTGCTGCACGCTCTCTGGAAGCTCCTGCATGTACTCGTTCGCGGTGGTATCCGCTCGTGAGTGCCGCAGGTGCGATTGGATGTCCCACCTCAATCTTCTCTTCTGACCCCCTTCACAGTGAAGATCGATGAAAGTCCTTTTTATATAGCGATGTCAGAACGAGACAAATTGGCATATCGCTATTCTGTAAACCTTGAGGATTTAGCTGGGCGTTGCTGGGTATTATTTGGAAGACGGCTCCATCCGCCGTTGTATGACACGATTATGAGGCGCGCTGAAAGTCGAGGAGTGCGTCCGACCCGAATCAAGCACCTTACAGCCTCCGAAGAGTCATTCCCTTCACTGGCCGATGGTTCATGCGTCGCTTTTCTCGTAAAGGTGGGAGCTTTGTTAGTGGCTCGGAAGGGGGTGACTGTCCGTCCGCTTGCCGAAGACACTTTGGTCTTGAAGACATTTCCTGGCGTCTCGTGCTGACAACAGCTCCAAGGTAGCGAGCGAGTTAGTAAGAGCGTTTATGCGAAAGCTATCGCATTTAGAAGACAATAAGCGGCTGTCTCTGCCAATCTCGGCATGATTTATCGACAACGAACTCGCAACTTGAAGCGGCTCTAAGTCTCACTTTACTAGCGATTTTTCATCGACGATTTGAATGCGAATAGGGCCAGACCAATCGCAAGATAAGATTCCGGTTGTGATCGCATTGAACTCAATCTCGGCCAAATTCATAACGTGTCCGCATTTGGGACAAATATGTACACTCACCAGTTGTTTTTCAGAGTTCATGCAAGGCCATTAAGTTCCAATTTTGGAATCAGTTCGTCAGTGACTCAAGACGATGCTCTTCTTGAGCCCCGAATTCAGAAATCACCTAATAGTTGGAGTCGACATTCGCGTAGAATGACCTGATACAGCATAGTCGACAGGACACGGGTTGCCGGTACTCCGAGAATCATGCCAGCAGCTATCGATCCAATGGCTAGCAGCCGGAAGGTAGGTCCGAGCGCTGCACTGACTAGTTCCCGTTGACCAGCTCCGAGGGCTATGCGGATACCGAGTTCGCGGAGGCGTTTGCTGACCATATAAGCGGCTATGCCGAAGATGCCGGTGATGACAAGCATCGAGACCAAGGCCACGCCACTCGATGCTCCTTGAACCCAACGCTCTCGGGGCCTCGATCCACTGAACCATTGAATGCTTCACTCATTGAGAAGTCAGGGTCGCCGTCGCCTGTGCCAGGATAACGGCTGATTTCCGCGCCGCTTCTTCGTAGTACCGCACCATCCGCTGCGGCTCGCTCGCTTTGTACGGCGCCAGATTATGCGCCCAGCGAAACCCGATCGGCTGATACCAAAGCTCCGCCTCCACCTTGAACGGCCCCGCCGCACCTCCGGTCGAGACCACATACCGCACCGTGCTCCCCTTGTCCGTGAACCTCGGATCGTCCGCCGCCCCGCCTGTCACCGCAATGTCCTGGATAGCCGTAGCCTTGTCGAACCCATGCGGCAGCAGACGATTGTCCTTCAGGTATCCCACCGCATGCAGCAGTCCCGTCGTCACTTTGCCATCCGAATCCTTTAGGATCGGCTCATAGATCTCCACCTGATCCGGGCTCGTAATCTCCCGGTAGTGCGGCTCGTACTTCAGCGGATCTGCATCATTGTCATTCCCCACAATCGAGCCATCCGGATTCAGCTTGCCCGACTCAAACACCACGCGCCCATGGGCATCCTTCACCACAACATGCAGCCACGCCCGCCGCGAAGGATACGCCGTCGGCAGTTTGTGCCCGCCGAGATTCTCCACATGCACCTCGACCGCAACTCCATCCGCAGTCCGATCAATCGCGCCAATCGTCACCTTCGCCGCCTGCGTCTTCAAAAACTCCGTTGTGCGCTTCATCGCCGCATCCATCTCCTCCGGCAGCGCCGCCGTGGCTAGTTCATCGCGATGATCCTGCAGCATTCCTTCCACAACAAAATTCGAGCCAACAAATGTGTGCCGATGCATACCATCACGAGGCTGCCCATACAGCGCCGTCACCGCCACCGGCTCCTTCACCACCGGCATATGGCAGTCTTGGCAAGTCTGCTTCGTCGCGTAGTCGCTATGCTGCCACTCCTGGTAAGGCACCTGCTCTGGGAACCTCGCGATCTTCTCCCCATGCGGCCCCAATGCCGAGGTAATCAGAGTATGGCAACTCCCGCAAAGCCCCGAATCCCGCACCTGATCGCCTTGCGTCGGCCGGTACGTAGCCGTCGAGGAGTGCATCACCGTCTGGTGCCCTTTATCAATATCGAACGGCCCATACTCCGCCCGGTTGCCGTTCTTGTCCGGCTGCGCGATCTTCACATTCCCAACAAAAGTCGCCTCAGTACCCAGCCCCTCCTTCTCAATCTGGTGGCACACCGAGCAAGTAACCCCATCCGCAGCAGCCTTATCCCCCTTTGGAAACGTCGCCAGCGGAAACCGCGAAAACACATCCGTGTGCCGACCTTTATCCCGGTCCGCCATCCGCACCGCTGGCATATGGCACACCGAGCACTCATCCTCAATCGCCTGCTTCGACTCCGGATGATCGATCGACTCCCGCCGCACGCTCCCCTGCCAGTAAGGATCGCGCGAGGAGTTCGCCATGATGCTCGAGCGCCACTGGAACCCGATCGAGATGTCCTCGCCCTCGCTCGTCTTCAATCCGTTATGACAAGCCACGCACCGGTCCGAAGTCCGAAACACCGTCCCGGGCGGTACCCTGTCTCCCTTCGCATTCTCCGTCTTCGTCTGGCCCCGCAACACCGCCGGAGCCGCCATCAACATCACCCCAAGAAGAACCGCGCCAATCGCGCCAGTCGAGTTACCCGAACGAATCCTCATCGCCAACCGTTCCATAGCTTCCCATCCGCCCGGTCCCAAAGCAAATAAAACATAACCTGCGCCGGCCGCCCGCTCGTATTCGTGAACGGCTCCCTCACGCCGAAGCCCACGCGAACGTGCTGCCGCCGGCTCACCGTCACCTGCATTTCAGGCAGAACATCCCAGTTCGTGCTCGCCCCGGGCGCAAAGTTACGCGCCGCCAGAAACTCCACCATCGGCGACCACAGCCGTCCCAGCATGTGGTCCTGAGCCACCGCCTGCCCCACCGCCGCCCGCCAGAACATGCTCCGCGGAGCCACGCTCGTATCGAATGGTAGATCCGCCCCCAACTGCGTCTGTAAAAAAGTATTCTCTTTGAACAGTTGATCGAACGCCGCAAAAGGCTCGAACTGCGCCGTCCCCGCTCCGAACCCGCGTTTACTATCCCCCGTCGGAAGCAGGAACCCTCCCTGCACACTCAGAATCGATCCCGCCCGCAGGCTCGAAAACAGCTCCCGCTTCACCCCCAGCGTGATGTCGCCAAAACCTGCTGTCCAGTTGTGATTCTGGTCCGCGTAGTTCACCGGAATATCGGTCTCAAGCTGCGTTCGCGCATCGATGATCGTCCGCTCATCGATCACATCGGTAGTCCACGCCGGCGCACCCGAGGCACTCGCCGCCGTCGAAACCACAATCTCGTTCTCAGGAAAAGCCTTCTCCGTCACCAGCGCACGCGGCAGGTTCAGCTCGCCCAGCGGATAGTGATGGACGTTCTTACAAAACCCCCGCATATACGCGATCACATCGTTGATCTGCTCGTCGGTCAGCAGATCCCCAAACGCTGGCATGATCTGCGAGAGCCCGCGCGACGGACCCCCATGCACGATCGCCGCCTTCCAATTGCCATCCGGCTCAGGCGTCGTTCCCGGCGCAGTCGGTGAAATCCGGAAATGTATCCTGCCGCAGAAACACCGTGCTCGCCATCGGAGCGCCCTTGCCATCGCTGCCATGACAAGCAATGCAGCCACCCTTGTAAACCTTCGCTCCGTTCTCCACATCCGGGCGCTGCGCATAGTGAAGCCTCTGCGCGGAAAGATGCATAGAGGCCACACCGAGAATCGCGAAAACATAAATGATCAATGGTCGAATCAACTTCGTCATGTGCGGCGAAACTGATGCAGCATTTCGCGAGAATCTATGACGAACCGCGGCCTGCCCCCTCTGAAACGCGCATAGCGCTTGTCCGCGGTTCCAACGCTGCAAATCGTTACACCCCAAAATGACGTGCCGTTATGTTTCTATGATGAGAACAAAATTTGACGCTCGGCCTGCTTATTCAACGTACAAATTCAGATGCGGGGAGGAAGCGCCGGTTGCATAACCTGGACCGATTGAAAATGACATTTCCGTCATTTTGTCTAACGCCCCTGTGGGGTTTACAGATCATGAGCATCCCCTTTCAAACGAGGATAGGACTCTTATCTCAAGCAATGAGGATTTGTTGTTCAACCGCCAGAAGTTGCACCCTAAATTCGATTTAGAGAACCGCAAGGGGGCTTCATGCTGGTTTAATGCGTCGTCTGATATCGTATCTCGATAGCGAGGTTCGATAATGAAGGGCGATATGGATAACCGCGATCTTTACTCCGGCATGATTCGTCTTCACATCCTCCATCATGCGGAACATGAAGCCATCTTTGGCGCGGGGATGGCGGAGGAGCTTGCCCGCCACGGATACAAGATCAGCCCTGGGACTCTCTATCCGATCCTCCATGGCTTGGAAAAGCGCGGCTATCTGACGTCGACGGAGGAGCGGTCCGGCAAGAGTATCCGTCGCCTCTACAGGATCACATCTTCCGGCCGCCGTGCGCTCAAAACAGCGAAGCTCCGGGTTCGCGAGCTTTTTGGAGAGCTGATTGAAGGCAAATAGTCCATTCATTCGAGATTCCCGCTGGATTCGTGGAATTGGTATTATCAGCTTCCTCGTAGCCAGTGCTTCGGGTGTGGCTTTGGCCCAGTCCGCGGTCACAGCTACTCCCGCCCCTGATCTCACGATTGATCAAGTTGTTCAGGATGCCCAGCATAACTATCCGGCGATCCATGTCTCCGAAGAAGAACTCAATGCGGCTGTGGCAAATATCCGGTTAGCGAGAACTTCCTATCTTCCACGCCTCGATGGGATTGTTGAGATCAACAGAGCCACGCGAAACAACGTCTTCGGTACGCTCTTCCCTCAGAATATTCTGCCAAGCATGTCCGGGCCGGTCATCGGGACGAATAATGCCGGGTCCGTTTGGGGAAGCGCCACTGGCCTCTTGGTCAATTGGCAACCGTTCGACTTCGGCCTGCGACACGCCAAAGTGGAATCAGCGGCGGCGGCTCGTGACCGGGCAAATGCAGCTGTACAAAGAAGCCAGCTTGAGGTCTCAAGTGCGGCGGCGGATGCCTTTTTGACGGTTCTTGCGGCTGGTCAGGCTCAAAATGCTGCCCGGGTTGCCGTCGATAACTGGGAGACGCTGCGGAAGAGTATCCATGCACTTACGGCGTCGGAGTTGCGTCCCGGCGCTGACGAATCGAGAATCGAGGCCGAGAAGGCGGCTGCGAATACTCAACTGGCCCTCGCGACCGAGGCGGTCGAAATGGGCCAGGCGACGCTCTCCAAGTTTCTCTCGAAGCCCGATGAAATCGCGAGACCCCTCAACTCCTCCCACCTCCTTGGAGAGGTTCCTTTGGGCGCAGAGGACGATGCGGCTTTTCATCCAGAAAATACTCCCGCCATGTTGGAGCAACATGCGGTCGTCTCTCAGTCGGCTTCAGATCTTCACGCCACTGACCGAAGCTGGGTTCCGCAGTTCAATCTGGAAGCAGCCGGTTATGGAAGAGGCACCGGCGCAGAGACAGACGGACAGCGTTTGGGTGGTGCAAATGGTCTCGCTCCAACCGTAGGAAACTACGCTGTCGGTTTAAACGTTACCTTTGGCTTTCTCGATTTCGCCAGCATCCATGCTCGGGAAGCTTCCCAAGTTTCCACATTAAGGGCAGAACAGTCTCGCGAGACATTGGTAGGCCGGCAACTCCAGGAACAGTTTGCTCAGGCATGGGCCGCCTTGCGTGCGACGCGCAGCATCGCGAAGAACACTCCCATTCAGGCGACGGCGGCTCGAACCGCTCTCGCGCAGGCCACAGCTCGTTATAAGGCGGGTCTCACTTCGATCGATGATGTAGCGCAGGCGCAGCGGCTTGTAGTGCAGGCAGAAATGGATGATTCGATCGCACGCCTGAATGTCTGGCGTGCGTTTCTTCAGTTGCAGTCTATACGTGGCGATCTTCAGCCTTTCCTTCAGGCAGCTCAGTAATTCAGGTGGTCATTTGACATGCGTCTAGTCCTCGCAGCTCTGGGTCGCCCTCTCACCGTGATCGTGGCGTTGATCGCAATCATCGCCGGGTTCTTCATGGCGATTGGGAGAATGCGTATGGATATCTTTCCTGAAGTGGGAAATCCTGTGATCTACGTTGCTCAGCCCTATGGCGGCATGACCCCCGCGCAGATGGAGGGGTTTCTTACCTACTATTACGAGTACCACTTCCTCTACATCACCGGCATTCAAGCGGTGGACAGCAAGAGCGTCCAGGGTGCTGCTCTGATGAAGTTGACCTTCCGCGAAGGCACGAACATGCAGCAGGCGATGGCCGAGACCGTCGGTTATGTCAATCGCGCTCGTGCCTTCATGCCGCCCGGTACGGTCCCACCCTTCATCACCCGCTTCGATCCTGGGAGTGTTGCTGTCGGTCTCCTCTTGTTTACCAGCAACAACCACACGCAAGGGGAGTTGCAAAACATCGCTCTGAATCAGGTGCGCCCCCTGTTCGCGACGCTTCCCGGCGTGTCAGCGCCTCCTCCTTTTGGTGGCAACCAACGCACCATTGTCGTCACACTCGATCCTGACAAGCTCAAACAGTACGGAGTCTCGCCCGAACAGGCAATCGCAGCGGTAACCAGCGGCACGGTCGTATCGCCCTCCGGCAATCTCTATGACGGAACCCTGAACCGCATCGTTCGGACGAACTCCACGCTCGGGCCGGAGCTGAACGACTTGATGGCGGCTCCCATTCATCCCCGATCTGGAGCCAACATTTATTTGCGCGATATTGGAACCATCGAGAATGGGACGGATATCGTGACGGCCTATGCTCATGTCGATGGCCGCCGCACCGTTTACATTCCGGTGACGAAGCGGTCGGATGCGTCCACGCTGGCGGTCATTCAAGCTGTAAAAGCGGCAATCCCCAGCTTTAAGAAAGTGATGCCGGATGATGTCGATGTGCAGCTTGCGTTCGACCAATCCGGTTATGTATCAAACGCAATCAATGGCCTCGTCAGAGAAGCGGTACTCGGCGCAATTCTGACGGGATTAGTTGTCCTGTTGTTTCTGAGAGACTGGCGCGCCGCATTGATCGTCGTGGCGAACATTCCCTTTGCTCTCTTCGCTGCCGTACTCCTCCTGTGGGCGACCGGCCAGACGATCAACATCATGACCCTCGGTGGACTCGCATTGGCGGTAGGCGTTCTCGTGGATGAAGCAACTGTCGAAGTGGAGAACATTCATACGCAACTCCTCCCAGGTATCTCTCGGGCACGAGCTGTTCTCGAAGCCTGCCGCCGCACCGTGCTGGCCCGTCTACTTTCGATGCTTTGCGTTCTGGCGGTGTTCGTTCCATCTTTCTTCATGAATGGAGTCGGACGGCAGCTCTTCGTTCCGCTGTCTCTTGCTGTCGGCTTCGCTATGGTCGCGTCTTACTTTCTGTCGAGCAGCTTGGTTCCGGTCTTTGCCACCTGGATCATGAAGGAATCGCATAAGGGAGAAGAGAGAGAAGGCAGCTTCGGCAGGTTGAGAACACACTATGAGCGCTACCTGGCCTTTGTGTTGGATCGCCGTTGGGCTGTCATCCTTGTTTACTTCGTTGTGTCGGCAGTTATTCTCATTCTCGTTACGCCTCGCATCGGGAGTGAGATATTTCCGGACTCCAATGGTCCTGTGTTGAGACTGCGGCTGAAAGCACCTATCGGCACGAGGATCGAAGAGACAGAGCCAATGGTGATGCAGGCTCTGGAGTTGATCCGAAAGACCGTGGGCAAGGATAACGTGGAGATCACCTCCGACTATGTCGGTGTTCAACCGTCCAGCTATCCGGTCAATCTCATTCATCTTTTTACAAGTGGCCCCGAGGAGGCTCTGGTGCAGGTCCAACTCCGGCACGGTCATCCGGACGATGAAAGATTGCGAGAAGATCTTCGGGCTGCGTTCCGCAAGGAAATGCCGAAGCTTACAGTGGCATTCGAAGCTGGCGACATCATCTCGCAGGTAATGAGCTTCGGGTCGCCGACACCAATACAGATCGATGTTCAAGGTGTGGATATCGACCAAGGCTATGACTATCTGGCGAAGGTTGAAGCCGAGCTACGGAAGCTAGAGTTCCTGCGCGATATTTCCATCGTTCAGCCTCATCTTTATCCGACGGTCGAGGTAACAATAAACCGCGATTACGCGGGACAGTTCGGTCTGACGATGGCCGATGTGACGAACTCGCTGACGCCTGCTACAGGTTCCTCCAGATTTACAGCACCGAACTACTGGCGTGATCCGAGGACAGGTAATGCATTCCAGATTCAGGTTCAGCTGCCCTCAAACCGAATGCAAGGTCTCGGTGCGCTCTCTACATTGCCGCTCATGCGCGATGGACAGACTCAGCCCCAGCTCGATCAGGTTGCCAAACTGGAATACGGGACAATGCCCGAAATGATCGAACGATTGAGCGGGCAGCGAATCGTGAGCGTAACGGCAAACCTGCACGGAATTCCTCTCGGGGAAGCTCAGAAGCGTATTGCAGCAGTCCTAAAAAATCTTCCTGCGGCTCCGAAGGGCTCAGTCGTCGCGGTACGTGGGCAAATTCCCGCTCTTGAGGAGACAATCTCTGGGCTCCGCACCGGACTTCTTCTCGCCATCGCTGCGATCTTTTTGCTGCTGATGGCGAACTTCCAGTCTCTCCGTCTACCTCTCACCATACTTTCAACGATTCCAGGTGTTCTCAGTGGCGTTGTGCTCATGCTGCTGTTCACAGGAACGACACTTAACATCCAATCTTTCATGGGAGCGATCATGGCAGTCGGCATTTCGGTCGCCAATTCCATTCTGCTGGTCAGTTTTGCGGAACAGGCGAGACATCAGAATCAGGATGTCGAGGCTGCGACGCGGACTGGGGCGACAGGCCGCATCCGGGCGATTCTGATGACCGCGACGGCGATGATCTGCGGCATGATCCCCTTGGCAATTGGTTTTGGAGAAGGAAGCGCACAATCGGCCCCTCTCGGTCGGGCCGTGATCGGTGGACTCATCTTCTCTACGCTGACGACTCTCACCGTCCTGCCGGCCGTCTATGCGCTGTTACAACGCAAAGCGTCCACTGCGTCGAATTCACTCAATCCCGAAGATCCATCGAGTCGATACTATGTCCATCCATAAACGCGTCTGCTTTTTGCTTCCGCTGGTGTGCTGCTTGCCCGCCTTCTCCCAGAGTCCCGCGCATGTAGAGATGGCGAAGGTGGAGAGCCGCTCCTCGTCTAGAACGATTCTTCTGACTGCGGAGCTCGCTCCCTTCTTACAGACCGATATTGAAGCCCGCACTCCTGGCTACGTGGAAAAGGTCTTCGTTGATCGAGGTAGCTTGGTTCACCGAGGACAACTGCTCGTTCAGCTCTCCGCGCCGGAGATCAACTCGCAAACTTCGGCCTCAGAAGCGAACCTCCATCAGGCAGAAGCAGAGGTCGCACAGGCCGAGGCTCAGGCGGCTGGGGCTGACAGCACAGCAGCGAAGCTGCAAGAAGCAGCCAAGACCCCGGGTGCTGTCGCTGGCAACGAATTGCTGCAGGCCGAAAAGCAGCGGGATGCGGCGCAGGCTTTGGTCGATAGCCGGAAGGCTGCGGTACGAACTGCACAAGATCGTCTCCAGGCGAGCCAGGCCACGGAATCCTATCTCCGCGTGATTGCGCCGTTCGATGGAATGATTACCGATCGGTTTGTCAATCCGGGCATGTTGATCGACGGCGGCCACACCCCCATGCTCAAACTCCAGCAAGTTGCCCATCTACGGTTGATTGTGCCTGTTCCGGAAACTTACACCGGCTCTGTGGTGAAGGGAGTGTCGGTGGCGTTCCATGTTCCGGCTCATCCCGGAAGAAACTACACAGCGAAGGTAGCTCGCATCCCAAATGCACTCGATCAGCAGAGCCGGGCAATGATGGTCGAACTAGATGTGTACAACAAAGACGCGAGTCTGGCTCCGGGTATGTATCCGACCGTTGATTGGCCGGTCGGCGCTGGAGAGAATCTTCTCTTCGTTCCCAGCACGAGCGTCGTTACGACGACAGAACGAACTTTCGTTATTACTGCTATCAACGGTAAAGCGCACTGGGTTGATGTGCGGAAGGGCCCGGCCGCTGGTGAGAACGTTTCCGTCCGAGGTCAAATTGCTGTCGGCCAGGGGATAGTCAAACGGGCTTCTGATGAGATCCGAGAAGGAACTCCACTCAGATAGGCGCTAATCGACCAGCGATAGGGAGGAGGACAAATGGCTTATCCGAGATTTCCCACAACAATATAAGTAAAGTACGCGATCAATCGTACGCGGTAGCCCGGGCACGCTGGGAACCGCCGCCTCGCTTTGGCGGCGCAAGCTGTCTTCCGGTTGCATGATGGAGCGTGGCACGTTCGTCTTGCGGCCGGAAGGCCGCTGCTTCACAAACAGTACCTCAAAGAGTTTTACAAATTCCATTTGATCATCTCTCCATGGTCACGCTGACGTTATGCCAGACGTTCAAAGTGCTACCCATTCAGTAACGCGAAGGCGTGAGGCTCCTCTCGCTTCTGAGCCTCGCACAGGGGGAGCGTGACCGTGAGTTGCGCTCCCCCTTCATGGCGATTTACCGCTGTCACGCTGCCTCCGTGGACACGGACAACCGCCTCGACGAAAGCAAGTCCAAGCCCGTGCCCCCGCGATGCGCGTCCTTTGACTCTTCGCTCGAAGAGGTGACGACCAATCTCCGCATCGAAACCAGGGCCGTTGTCTTCCACGGTAAGAGTGGCCATGTGATCGTCTGCTCGAAGCGAGACACAGACCAAGCATGAAACGGGCAGATGTTTGAGTTCGTTATCGAGTAAGTTGGCGATGACGCGGTGGAGAAGAGCCGGGTCGGCCAACACTTTGACTGAGCCAGCGCTTCGAATTTGAACCCCGATCCCCTTGTCATTCATGGAAGGCTCGTAGAGGTCGATCATGCCTCTCACAAGCTCGTCGAGATCCACCTCGACCCGCGAGAGCCGGAGTGCATCCGCTCTCGCCTCTGCCACGTCGAGCGAAGTGTTAAGGAATTCAGTCAGACGGTCGAGTTCGTCGATCGCGGAAACGATTGACTCGGCATGATCCTCTCTGACATCGCTGGCCAAAACCGTCTCCAGTTTGCCACGGATTGCAGTGAGGGGACTTCTCAGGTCGTGTGCGAGGGAGTTCGTAATGGTGTGTAATTGGTGGACGGTACTCTCGATCCTGTCGAGCATGTGATTCAGGGTGCGAGCCAGATGGCCGATCTCATCGTTCCCCCTCGTGTCGGGAACTCGGCTACTCAGATCGGATTGGCCTATGCGCGAGGCTGCTTCCGTAATTTCGCTGACTCGGCCTAACATCTTCCACGTTGCGTAAAATACGATCACGAAGCCAAGCAAGACAATGGCAACCCAAAGAGTGAAAAACCGTACACGAAGATTTCTCAGGACATGAAGTTCGTCATGTTCAGATAAGCCGAGATAGATGTTGCTGCCATCCTCGATGCGAACTGAGGCAACTCTGAATGGGCTGCCGAAACCCTGGACCCGCAGATCGAAGGGTACGTCAGGTAGTACCCGAGTAGAGCGGATGGCAGCGAGGTTCGCGGTGCCATCTCCAGAGCCGACCCAAAGTTTAACCGATCCGCTATCTCCTGCTTGAAGAAAGAAGACCGAGTCGTTCTCATTGCCATTCGAGCGGAGTTTATTTGGCACTTCTCTACTTGCAAGTTCCGCGACTTCTCTCACTACCCGACCGTAGAGGCGGTCCTTTGGCGTTCGCCCGGCTACATCACCGAGTACTGCCACCTCTCCAGTGAGCCACGCGTCGCTCCGACGCTGAATGTCGTTCGCTACAAAGCGATGGAGCATCGCAAAAACCAGCATTGTTCCAATGGCAAAGGCTAGGGTTGCCCAGAGGGAGATGCGCCATGCGGCACTGTGCATGATGGGATTAGCGGTCTTTGAGGACATAACCAATACCTCGTAAAGTCTTGATCAGCGGCTCGCGGCCTTCAATATCCACCTTGCCGCGTAACCGGTAGATATGCACGTCGACAACGTTAGTGTCCGGTTGAATTCGCATGCCCCATACCTCGGAGAGAAGCATGGATCGAGTGACAACTCTCCCGGCATGGCGACAAAGGTACTCCAGGAGCACAAACTCCTGTGGGCTTAGATTCAGGACTTCGCCGCCACGGGAGGCTCTACGCCTGATGAAGTCCAGTTCCAGGTCGAGTACACGCAAACGTGAGGCTTCTTCGCTCGCAGCCAAATTTCGTCTCAAGAGGTTGCGCAGCCGAGCCAGCAATTCGGCGAGAGCAAAGGGTTTGGTCAGGTAGTCGTCGCCACCTTGTTCCAATCCCTTGACTCTGTCGTCAACCGATCTTCTGGCTGAAAGTATCAATACAGGACTGCTTACGCCTGATTGTCGAAGCTTAAGAATCAGGTCAATGCCATCTTGATCCGGAAGGCCAAGGTCGACGATTAGAACGTCATACCTCTTTCCAGATGCAAGTTCCGCAGCGGCTCGCCCATCCGTGGCGGCATCCACCTCGTAGCCCGCATCAGTAAGCGATTGCTTGAGGAAACGCTGGATCTCGAGTTCGTCCTCCACGAGCAGGAGTTGCATGGAGTGATGGTAAGCCATTTTGATTCACGATTCGCATGCTCCAGGAGGCTGCAAGATGACGATTCGGTCATCTACATCCACTTAGCGATAGACGAATCGGGAAAGGCTAGACAAAGAACAGGATAGCCGTAACAACGACTCCTGCCGCAAGGGGGAGCAGAACAATCGATTTCCGGCGCGCATACTTCCAACGCATGATGGGGTTCGTCATGTGGAGGGACGAAATTTCAGAGAGCGCTCCGGTGGTTGCGTCCTCCATGAACAAATCGTCATCCTATCCCTTCCTGCAAAGTGCTATCAAAAGAACAAAGGTCTCGTCTCAACGAGTAGTCGTTGTATTAAGAATTCGGAGCCTGTTCTCTCAAGTAGTCGTCCGTCGCCGGATCGTCGTCTCTTCGTGGTCCAGCTTCCCCAACACACAAACGTGACATTTAATCTCGATGATCCAGGCTAAGGACATATTGCGCTTGATTACGGCTTACCTGAACCGCATCGCCACTGCCGTACCAGAGCACGATGTGCATGACACCTTCGTAGTCTTCGCAGAGAAGATGCTCGCCGATCCGCGGCTACGCACGGTCTTCCGCCGCATGGTGAGCCGCGCCGACATCGCGCATCGCTATTCGTTCCTCGATCCCCAGAAAGGTTCCGGCCAATTCTCGTCGCATGACGCGCATGAGTTTTATCGGCCAGGTAACTTTCCCAACACGGCGCGGCGTATGGAGCTGTTTGAGCAGAGTGCTCCGGTGCTGATGAAGAAGGCCGTGGACCGGCTTGCGCTCAATGAGAAGGAGCGCTCCGGTATTACGCACGTGCTGGTGACCTGCTGCACGGGTCTCTACGCGCCGGGGCTCGACTTTGAGATCGTCGACCACCTTGGGCTTTCGGCGGGCGTGGAGCGCACGATGGTCGGATTCATGGGATGCTATGCCGCGATCAATGCACTGAGACTGGCGCGGCACATTGTGCGCTCCGAGCCGAAGGCCGGTGTGCTTATGCTGAACCTTGAACTGTGTACGCTGCACTTCCAGGAGACACAGAATCTGGAGCAGGTGCTGTCGTTCCTGGTCTTTGCTGATGGCGCGGCGGCGAGCCTAATTACTGCGCGCGAGCAGGGTTTGGCGCTGGACAGCTTCAAGACGGTGATGGTGCCGGAAACACGTGGGCTGATTACCTGGAAGATTCGCGAGCAAGGTTTCGACATGCTGCTCTCCGGGCAGGTGCCGGGGGAGCTGGGCCGCGCGCTGCATGAGGGTGAACTGATGGCGGAGCGCGACGGCATCGACCTGTGGGCGGTTCATCCCGGAGGTCGGTCGATTTTGGATGCAGTGGAGAAGGGACTGGAGCTGCCGGTGGATGCGCTGGCACCGTCCCGCGAAGTGCTGTCGTGCTTCGGCAACATGTCGTCGGCGACGGTGATGTTTGTGTTGCAGCGAATAATGCAGCAAGCGCGCCCGGGGCAGCGTGGGTGTGCGATGTCGTTTGGGCCGGGCCTAACAGCGGAAACGATGCGCTTCCATGGGGTCTAGTGCACAGATCGACTTCAGTCGGCGGGCCTCTCCACGTGAGTTGCCGGAGCTGATGGATGGTGACTGTAGTTATGAGGATTTCCGTGACTGTCTACGGAGTCTGGAAACAGTCAATCGCTGGCTGCTGGGTTATCGGCCGACGCTGGCTTGGCTGGAGCGGTTGCCGCGTGGATTGCGTGACCCCATACACATCGTCGACGTGGGCAGCGGCGGTGGTGATTTTCTGCGGCAGATTGCAGGCTGGTCACGGAGACGGAGCATTGCTGTGCAGCTCACGGGGATCGACTTGAATCCTTATGCGGCGCGTGCAGCAGCGGAGTCGACGCCAAGGCAGCTCGGAATCAAGTGGGTGACCAGCGATGCTATGGCGTATCGGCCGGAGAAGCCGATGGATATCGTCGTTAGTTCGCTGCTGGCGCATCATCTGGAGGACGAGGAGATCGTCGCGATGCTGAGGTGGATGGAAGCGACCGCGCAGGTAGGTTGGTTTATCAATGATTTGGAGCGGGCGGAATGGAGTAGTCGGATGTTTGCGTGGGTGCGGTGGCACTGGCTTGTGCGGCATGATGGGCCGGTGTCGTTCCGGCGGGCCTTCCGGAAGGAGGATTGGGTACGCCTGCTAGCTGCGGCTGAGATTCCGTGTGAGGCTGTGACGATCGAGAAGTGGCGGCCGGGGCGGTTATGCGTGGGGAGGTGGAAATGAGGTCGGTGATTCTGAAGCGTCCCGTTAGACTGAGAGATATGAAGGCTCTCGCCCCGTCGCCTTCATGGGGCACCTCGGCACGTCTAACCGTCTGAGAAACGAATAATGCCAAATCCCACCTTGCTAGCGCCCAGCTCCACGGGTTTCAGATTCAAGACTATTCTCTGGGCCTCGCTTGGTCTCACCGTACTCTTCGTCTTCATTACCTCAGAGCTCCTTCTCATCACCGACTATCCGATGTACCATGCTTACCGTCTGCAGGTTATTGCCGACCGTCATCTCCTCATCCCGCATACACTCGCGGGAATCTTCGCTCTCTTGATTGGCCCCATAAACTTCTCCTCGCGGATCCGCGAGCGTCACCTCAAACTCCATCGCATCCTCGGCCGGATCTACGTCACCTCTGTTTTTGTGGGCTCCTTCACGGGGATCGCTCTCGCGGCCGGCCGGCCGGGCCTTCCCGGAACCTCCATGCAAGCCGCTGCCTGGATGGTCTGCACCACTGCCGCCTTCATCACCGCGCGCAACCGCCAAATCACACAGCACCGCCAATGGATGGCGCGCTCCTATGCTGTTACCTTTACCTTCGTCTCCAGCCGTGTGCTCAACCTATGGCCGCGTTACTGGAGCCATCTGGGCGACGTCTTATCGGCCGTCGGCGTGATTGCGTTCACACTTGCCTCGTTGCTGATCGTGGACCTCGGCCTCAACTGGCACGAGCTCACCACACGCCGCAACTCGTCGTCATAGAAGGCTACGAGATTTCCAAGGCCTCGTCAGAAGGGCGGATCCATCGCTCGCCTTTGAGATGTGGGTCTGCGAAGTGTCTCATTTCCCGAAGCTGGCTCCTTCCAAATCCGAGCTCACCACAGGCCCGTAGCCACCTAACTGTCCAACGATCCTCACCACCGCAGGCTCGTCACCCTCCAGTACCCACACCAATACATCTTTCGGCTGAAGGCCGATCAGCCGCGCAATCACGCCCACGATGCCACCCAACTCCGGATGGATGCGAAACACGGCCGCCTTCAGCGTCTGTCCTTCGGTGTGAAACTGCTGCTCACCCTCTGGCGAGATCAGTAGATGGATCATTCGTCCGCCGCCGACTGGCGCAAGCATCCCCACCCGAAATGGCGTCGCATTCTGCGGCACGTTCAGCAGCAACGTCCCAACAAATCCATTCGCCAGATCGTCTGGCAGGTCAATGTGGTGGCTCTCGACGTGTATGTTGCCATTCTTGTCCGCGGTGCGGCTGGTCGCTATGCCGGTAGCGGCTTCCACCGTAAAGTCGACGGGCTTCACAAAGAACGGCCCCTGTTGAATGTGATGGTTACGTACTAATCGAAACGCGCCCTGCTGCCTGTACGTTGTCGTCTCATCGTCAATCGACCCATCCACAAATTTATAGGTCAGGCGCATCGTCACTTCATCGCCCTGCACGACCTGCGAAAACTCGCCACTGGCGATGATTTTTCCAGCCTCGGAGCGCGCCACCATAAACCGATGCATCGGGCGTTGGATATGTCTTACTGAAATTGGTTCAGCCGGTGCTGCGATGCACAAAGTCATCGCGCAAAGAGCGGCTATTAGGAAATCGTTTCTCCTCAATCAAATAACCTCTAACTCCTTAGACGCCTCCATCCCGCCAGCTTCCCCAACTCCAAAATGACGATTTGTACAGAATGACGTGCCGAACCGCTTTCTGGACGTCTACTAGAACTATGGAGTCCTCTACAAATTGATTGAATATGCATCGAGTTCGGGTGGAATGCTTTTGCAAGACAAAGTACTGATCGTCGGTGGTGGAGTGGCAGGCTGTGCGGCTTCGATCGCACTCGCTCGAAAGGGACGAAGCGTCACCCTGATCGAACGCGAGCCGGCACCGCGCCATAAAGTCTGCGGAGAATTTCTAAGCGGAGAGGCTCTTGAGGACCTTCATGCACTTGGCATCGACGTGGCCGCGCTTGGTGCGGTGCCTATCGACTACGTTCGCCTCGCCGCGGCTAGGCGGGCCGCGGAGGCTCCCTTACCATTTCGCGCTGCCTCACTCACGCGCAAAGCGCTTGATACAGCGCTCATCGCTGAGGCCATCGCTGCGGGAGTCAGCGTCGAGCGTGGTCGCGGTGTGCAGTCGCTCAGTCGCACGACCACCAACCTCTGGCGGGCTACGCTCGACGACGGTACCAGTTATGAGGCTCCAACGGCCTTTCTCGCTACGGGCAAGCACGATCTGCGAGGACACGGGCGTCCGAAGGACCCTCACCAATGGGTCGCCTTCAAGATGTATTACCGACTGTCTCCTGCGCAGACCGCTGACTTGGAGGATGCCTCCGAGTTGACGCTCTATTCCGGAGGCTACGGGGGTATCCAACCAGTGGAAGATGGCATTGCGAATTTCTGCTGTGTGGTGAAACAGCGATATTTCGCACAGGCGGGTCTTCGCTGGGAGAGCCTCATTGCGAAGATGCAGCAGGACTGTCCTCACCTCGCGATGCGGCTCGACGGTGCTGCGCCACTGCTCGACAAACCGATCGCAATCACTCATATCCCGTATGGTTACATACGCCGCACAACCGAGGATGGGCTTTACTGCGTCGGAGATCAGGCTGCCGTAATCCCTTCGTTCACCGGTGATGGTATCTCCATCGCCCTGCACACTGCCCGCCGCGCCGCCGCCGCCTATCTTGCGGCGGAGCCGGCGCCGGTCTTCCAGACAAAATTGCGCTCCGCAATGCTGCCCCAGATGCACCTTGCCGAGTTCGCAGCGAATGCCTTGAACAACTCATTCGCGCGCGCTGTACTGCCGTTCTGTCTCAGAGTGTGGCCCGGAGCGATGCGCGTGACGGCTAGGCTGACGCGAGTAACCCAGCCTGGCGCTGTTGCTCCACAGGCGTTCGCTAACTGAAATCGAGCCATGGCAGAACCAACGCTCGTAGTCAAAACGCTCCAGGGGAAATGTAATGAAATCTTTCGTAGTTTTGGCTCTCGCTGTCGTCCTCGCTCCAGCCGTA
Source organism: uncultured Acidobacteriaceae bacterium (assembly GCA_963746625.1). Classification (GTDB taxonomy): domain Bacteria; phylum Acidobacteriota; class Terriglobia; order Terriglobales; family Acidobacteriaceae; genus Edaphobacter. The sequence continues at coordinate 22,458 of CAVVBT010000003.1, read as the reverse complement.
TTCGCCCAGCATCAGACTTTCGCCGTCAACCCCGATGCCAGCGAGGTCAAGATGAAGCTCAACACGACCCACGAGGTTGTCAACGGCATCTTCCGCGTACAGTCCGGATCAATCGATTTCAACCGAACCGCCTCCCATATATCGGGGATCGTAATCGTCGCAGCAGGCAGCGGTAAGACGGGAAACGATAGCCGCGATAAGAAGATGAACAAAGACATTCTCAAGGTGGACCAATTCGCCACCGTCTCTTTCGCGCCTAAAAGGTACAACGGAATAATTGGTGCTTCAGGCGACTCGACTATTCAGGTGAGCGGATTGTTCACGTTGCTCGCCACTGCTCACGATCTAACGATTCCGATGCAGATTCATGTGGATGGAACGAAAGCAACGGTGAAAGCGCAATTCGTCGTTCCCTATGTGCGGTGGGGTCTCAAGAACCCGAGCTTCCTGATTTGGAAGGCAGAGAATGAAGTAGCGATTGATCTCAATCTCGTCGGCCAGATCTCAAACTACGGAGATTCTCGCCAAAAATGAATATGCGTGCGATTGGTTTGCCCACTCTCTGTCTCGTCGCAATGCCGGTGCCAGCTTTTGCGCAAACCGACGAGATCCAGATCTACGACGGAGAGACTGCGCCGCGGGGGAATATTCAATCTGATGATCCACACTATGGCTCGACCATCCACGGCTTCAAGATTCGCGCGACCCAACGCTCACGATCACAAGTTTTTCTATGCAGCCAATTTTGAGTTTTGCGTCAATCATACCTACTGGGAGCCTAGGACGATTACCTCGACGCAACCTCAATGTCCACCCGTGGCACCCTGAATAGGAAAGCCCCAAGACGTGGGCGGTTTGTCTTGAAAAGACAGGATGATTCCGAGAATCCCAGTCCGGACTGGAGGATAGCATGGCAGCTTTCGACAACAAAAACATCCTCGATGCTTTGGAGGCGAACTGGCAAGCGGAAATGGAGGGCTTCCACACCTATACCGCTCTCTCTAATAGTGAAGCGGACCCGCATCGTCGGAATGCCCTGCGAGGTCTGGCGATGGCTGAGAAGCATCACGCCGATTTTTGGGTAAAACGCATCAAGGAACTCGGTGGGACGGAGCCACAATTCGGAGGGAATCCGAATGGGCAAGCGGCTTCGCTGGCGAACCGCGTCGGTGGAGCAGACTTAGCGCTCCGTCGGCTGGAAATCGATGAAGCACGGGATATTGCAAAGTACGGTAAGCAAATCAAAGAGCTTGGTGACGAGCCGAGCATTGCTATCCTCGACGAGGTGATCGCCGACGAGCGGGAACATTACCTCACGCTCAGTAATTTGATAAGGTCGCGAGGTGCTCTGCCCGCATTGCCGCCTGAGCAAGCCCAGGCAGCTCTTGACGAATTGGTCGCCGCCCGCGAGAAAGGGCATTCACAGGCTGCGGGATGGGTAGGCGACGCGATCTACGGAATCAATGATGGACTCGGTTCGATCTTCGGTATCGTATCCGGTGTGTCTGGCGCGACCTTGGGAAACAGTCATTTTGTTTTGATCGCCGGCATGGCCGGGATGGTCGCGAGCGCACTATCGATGGGTTCTGGGGCATATCTTGCCGCGAAGAGCGAGCGAGAGATTACGAAGCGGAGTTCGCCCGAGAGCGGGAAGCCGTCGAAGACAACGAGGCAGAGCACGAGAGGTCCTGTCCTTAGCTATCAGATCCGCGCTTCCGAAGAAGACGCTGAGCTTTCGAACACCTTGCGAAGGACAAGAACCAATTGATCAAAGCTCTTGCTAGAGAACGACTCAACACAACGGAAGAAGGGTTGAGCAAACCATTGGTCTCTGCAGTGTCCGGGGCGATTTCAACGGCTGTCGGCGCGTTCATCCCGATCCTCCCATTCTTTTTTATGACCGGCATTCCGGCTGTGATTGTCGCGGCAGTAGTCTCGCTGATTGCCCATTTTGCTGTGGGTGCGGCAAAGTCTCTCATCACCATTCGCTCTTGGTGGGCCAGTGGGTTTGAGATGACCTGGATTGGAGCTCTCGAAGGAGTGGTCACCTACGTCATTGGAATAGGACTTGGTAAGCTTGGGGGCGGATAGGCACTCGAATCGCGTCCACACATGTGAGAAAAACGAGTTGCGTTGAACACAGCCTCCGACAGCCATTGTTTTGGAGGTCTACGCAGCGATCTTTTCTTGTGATACCGATAAGGAAAGTCTTGAAGTAGATACATCTAACTATCGGAAAAGTGGCACCATCAGCAACGTCGAATCATTTCATCCAAGCCGATTTCGCGTTATCTATTGTGATCCAGATTCGCCTATACGTTCATAGGCATTGGTACGCCCTGCAAACTGATGAACCGTTGAGGTTCGCAACATGCCTTGTCCAACCTCGTAAGATCAGCTTGCATGTCCTTATCTGCTTTGAATGATTGCAAAGTCGCACCCAGAATCGAAGCTGCCTTGGGATCATCGGGTCGCTCGATTCGGTAATGCATCCACTTACCATCACGCCGCGCCTCAACGATTCCGGCACGCCGCAAATACGCGAGATGACGAGATATTTTCGGCTGACCTTGCTTCAGAATCTCCACAAAGTAGCAAACGCACACCTCACGCCCATCCATCATGTTGAGCAGACGCAAGCGCGTAGGGTCTGCTAGAGCAGCGAATAAAGTAACCAGATCGGATTTAGAAGCGCGTCCCATGCCCAAAGTATACGCCTTGACAGATGTGTTCGCTGCGTCATACATTCGTCTTGACGCATACGAGGACGTCGACAATGGCAACCCAAACCGATATCAGCGACAAATACGGCGCTATCGCTAGAAGCGTCACAGACTCCGGTGGAACGGCTTGCTGCGATCCTGCGATGCGATGCTGCGATCCGATTACGAAAGACTTGTATGGCGCCCAACAAACGGAAGGCTTGCCGGAGAAGGCTGTACTCGCGTCTCTCGGATGCGGCAATCCTACCGCGCTCACAGAGCTGAAGCCGGGCGAAACTGTCCTTGATTTGGGATCGGGCGGCGGGATCGACGTCCTGCTATCAGCGAAACGTGTAGGCCCAACGGGTAAAGCCTACGGGCTGGATATGACGGATGACATGCTGGCGCTTGCGCGGGAGAATCAGCGTCAGGCCGGAGCAACGAACGTAGAGTTTCTCAAGGGGGAGATAGAGAACATCCCGCTCCCGGACAACTCCGTGGATGTCATCATTTCCAATTGCGTTATCAACCTGTCCGCTGATAAAACCCGCGTCCTCAAGGAGGCCTTTCGCGTACTCCGTCCGGGCGGTCGCTTCGCCGTGTCTGACGTTGTAGTGCGCGGCGAGGTGCCGGATGCCGTTCGCAAAAGCATGTTGCTTTGGGTGGGCTGCCTTGCCGGAGCGTTGGAGGAGTCTGATTATCGGGCAAAGCTGCAAGCCGCCGGATTCGAGTCGGTAGACCTTGAGCCAACCCGCGTGTACGACATCGAAGACGCCCGCGTGTTTCTCACGGAGGCCGGAATTTCGGTTGACGAGATCGCGCCTCACGTCGAAGGCAAATTCCTAAGCGCGTTCATTCGCGCTACGAAGCCCGCAGCGCCCTGCTGTGCGCCGGGATGCTGCACACCCGAAGCCGTCCCCGGGAATGCCTGACATGGCCTCTTCCACTCCCAACCACTACAACGTCCTATTTCTTTGCACCGGCAACTCCGCCCGCTCCATCATGGCTGAGGCAATTTTGAAACACAAAGGCAAAGGCGTATTCACTGCCTACAGTGCCGGCAGTCATCCATCCGGTGCAGTCCGGCCCGAAGCGCTGCAACAGATCGAAGCTTCCGGACTCTCAACCGAAGGATTGCGGAGCAAATCGTGGGACGAGTTTTCAGTGCCCGGCGCCCCACACATAGATTTCATCTTCACCGTTTGCGATAACGCGGCCAACGAAGTCTGCCCTATCTGGTCGGGACATCCCATGACCGCACATTGGGGTATCCCCGATCCAGCGGCAGTGCAGGGCGCGCCCGAAGAGAAGGCCCGCGCCTTTTGCGATGCCTTCGGCGTCTTAGACCGTCGCATCAGCCTCTTCCTATCGCTGCCTCTCTCCACACTGGAGGGACTTGCCATCCAGACGGAACTCAACAGCATCGGCAAACAATGAAGCCAACACTCTTACGAAGGGCCGTTGCAGAGTTCGCCGGAACGCTCCTCCTACTCGCCGCCGTTGTGGGCTCTGGAATCATGGGAGAAAAGTTGGCGGCGGGCAATGTCGCTCTCGCTCTCCTAGCCAACACGATCGCAACGGGCGCTGCGCTGGTCGCAATCATCCTCGCATTCGGTCCCATCTCGGGGGCACACCTCAATCCGGCCGTAACGCTTGCCGATGCGTGGCAGGGTGGTATCGCGTGGCGCGAAACACCGTTATATATCGGGGCACAGATAGCCGGAGCATTCGCCGGGGTCGCGACGGCTCATCTTATGTTCGGGTTGTCCTTATTCAGTGCTTCGACGCGTGTCCGCACTGGCCCAGCCCAGATATTCAGTGAGTTCGTCGCTACTTTCGGTCTACTCGCTGTCATCTGGGGATGCGCCAAACACCGGCCCTCCGCCGTTCCCTTCGCCGTGGGCGCTTATATCACCGCCGCCTATTGGTTTGCCGCATCTACGTCCTTCGCCAACCCAGCCGTTACGATTGCCCGATCGATGACAAACACCTTTGCAGGAATCAGGCCAGCCGATACAGCCGGGTTCATCGCGGCCCAACTCGCTGGAGCATTCGCAGCAACGGTATTGTTCAAATGGTTGGTCCCGTCGGTCGCGTTGACCGTCGCCACTTAACTTAGATTCGGCCTCTGCGAAATCACGGAATACAGAAAAAGTCGGGAGGCCTATTCGTGGGCCTCCCGACTGAGAGCCAGTTGAAAACGCGATCCTTGCGCTTCGGGCCAAGCATCCATCCTGGGGCGCGCGGAAGCTCAAAGCGAGGCTGGAGAGTGCTACAGCCAGAAATGGTGTGGCCTGCAGCTAGTACGTTTGGCAACATTTTGAGCCGTGGAGGCTTAACTAGTCCGCAGAGGAACAGAAAACGCACTACGCCATGTTCAGAGCCGTTCGCTATGGTCACGGGGCCGAATCAGTTGTGGTGTATGGATTTCAAAGGCTACTTCACCACCGGCGACGGCAAGCGCTGTGATCCGTTCACCATTACCGATGCGTACAGGCGTTACTTGATTCGTTGCCAGATTGTCTCGCGAATGGACCTAAGCCAGGTCCGAGCGATTTGTGAAGCCGCCATGCGGGAGCACGGGGTTCCAGCACGGATCAGGATGGATAACGGAGCACCGTTTGCGGGCACAGGACTACTGGGACTGTCGAAGCTCTCACTCGGCTGGATGAAGCTCGGGGTCGTGCATGAGCGCATTCAAGCAGGTCGACCTCAACAAAACGGCCGCCATGAGCGGATGCATCGCACACTGAAGGAGGACACGACAAAACCGCCTGCGGCATCCCTTCGCGCACAGCAAAGCCGATTCGATAACTTTCGCTATGTGTTCAATAACGAGCGTCCGCACGAGGGCCTGAACAATCAAGTTCCCGCAAGTCTCTATATCCCCAGTTCGATCCGACTGCCCCGCAAGTTGCCAGAGTTCAGGTACCCAAAGGGTCTCCTGCTGCGACGAGTCAACAATAGCGGCGACATCAGCTGGCACAAGAACAGGGTCTTCATCAGCGAAGTATTCCGCTTCGAAGAGTTGGGTGCCGAGCTGATCACACCGGGGCTCTACAGAGTCTTCTTTCGAGACATGGAAATCGGAGAATTCAGCTCCGAAGAGATGCGCTTCAGAGCAGCGCGAAGAGTGCTCTGAGCTGTCTATGAGTGCCGTGGCCTGCTGTCGTCAATCTACAGAGCAGCGCCGGGGACCCACCGAAGCAAGCATCGTGACCCCGGAAAGTCGGAGTTTGCACGGCACTCTCGAACCTAATGATTCTCAAAGCCCTTCACGATCTCGGTCCGCCTCAATGTCGCTTCCACTCAGCCCCGGTGACAGCGATTTATGTGATGCCTATAATCACGCTGTCTCTTTAACCACGCGATCACATGGAGCCTACCCTTTGCACCGCATTCATTGTTTGCTTATGATGTGCCTCTTGCCACTCACCTTGGAAAATCAGGCGCAGAGGTCTCCAACGAGCGGAACCCACCGTTCCACGGTTGACGATCCCCGTGTCGAGATGTCACTCCGCGATGGATGGCGCTTCAAATTAGGGCCGGAATCTGCCACGGAGCTACAGGCGGAACCGGACGCGACATGGACGACCGTCAGCGTGCCCCACACCTGGAATCGGGTGGGCTACTATAAGGACGCGCCCGCGTCCCATATCAACACCGCGCAGAACGTGGTAACGACGCAGGGAGTTGGCTGGTACAAGCTCGTTTTCACGCCTCCAGCGAAGGTGGCTGGTATGGAAAGCTTTCTGCAATTTGACGCCGCAAGCCGCATCGCAACCGTCTGGTTGAACGGAACCGCGCTTGGCACGCACCGGGGAGGCTTCTCGCGCTTTCGCCTGGACACCACGGCAGCACTTAAGCTGGGCCAGGAGAACACGCTTACGGTTAAAGTTGACAACACGAAGCCCGCGCTAGGAAGCTCGACTGCCGACGTGTTGCCGCTTACGGGAGACTTCTTCGTGTACGGCGGTTTATACCGTCCAGTAAGCCTCGTCTTCACCCGGAAGACGCACCTTGATCTGATGGACTACGGCTCCTCCGGTGTCTATGCGAAGACGACGTCCGTCGCGTCTGCCGGAGCGCAGGTGCAGGTGCGCGCACGCGTACGCAACGACAGCGAGCAAAGCAGCACCGTTCTGCTTCGAACCCTGCTCGTTGATGCGAACGGCAAGGTCGCGGCACAACAAGAGCAGTCCGTCACCGTGGCCCCAGCGAGCGTCGTAGAGAGCACAGCCAACGTCGCTGTGCCGCATCCGCATCTCTGGCAAGGTGTGGAGGGTCCTTATCTGTACCGCCTGGTGGTTGAACTCTCAAACAAGTCCTCCCAACCCGTCGATCGAGTCTCGCTCCCCTTCGGCATCCGGCAGGTTCGCTTCGATCCGGATCAAGGACTGTTCCTCAACGGAAAACACGTCGCCGTTCACGGCGTCGGCTATCACCAGGATCGTGAAGGCAAAGGTTGGGCGTCGGGACCGGAGGACGTTGCCGCGGACGAGGCGATGATGCGTGAGATGGGGGTGACCGGCGTACGCCTCACACACTACCAGCACGGCCAGCCAATTCACGACCTCGCGGACCGCGACGGACTCGTGCTCTGGGACGAGATACCTCTCGTGAGCCAGTGGACCGTCGGCGAGAGCTTGCAGCCAACGGAAGCGCTTCGCGAGAACGCCAGGCAACAACTGCAGGAGCTGATCTCGCAGGATTTCAATCATCCTTCAGTGGTCACGTGGTCGATCGGCAACGAGATCGACTTCGGCAACGGCATCCCCGGATTCGTCGGCAACAATGGCGGCGCCCTTCCAGACCCTCTCCCGCTGCTCAAGGAGCTGAACCAGCTCGCCCACAACCTCGACCCCACCAGACCCACCACGCTGGCCACCTGCTGCGAGCAGCACGCGCTCGCTCCAGGCGCCACCGTACCCATCACCGGCGCCGTCACAGACCTTTCCGGCGCCAATCGCTACTTCGGCTGGTACTACGACAAACCCTCCGACCTGTCCCCACACCTTGACGCGCTGCATCGCGCCCGCCCGTCACAACCTATGGCCGTCACCGAATACGGTGCTGGGGGCGCCATCTCGCTGCACTCTGACAACGCGCTGGGTGGCCCGGAGTCTCGCAACCGGCCCCAGGCGGAAGAATACGAATCCTACATTCACGAACAGAACTGGTCCACGCTGCGCAGCAAACCGTACCTCTGGGGTACGTTTCTCTGGAATTCCTTCGACTTCGGAAGCACTACTCGGAGCGAGGGCAATGCCCAGGACATCAATACTAAGGGCATAGTGACCTTTGACCACAAGCATCGCAAGGATCCGTACTTCTTCTACAAAGCCAACTGGACGGCGACGCCAACAGTCCACATCAACTCCAGCTTCTATACCGAGCGAGCCTACCGGATAGCAGATGTGCGGGTGTACAGCAACGCGCCGAAGACCTCGCTGAAAGTAAATGGAAAGCTGGTTGGAGTGCTCGCAAACTGCCCGGAGCGCATCTGTGTCTGGAATAGCGTCGTTCTCGAGCCCGGTGCAAACAAGGTCATAGCCAGTGGCTCCTTCCCCAAGGGAGATGTAGAGGATAGGACGGAGTGGCATCTATCCGAAGCCGCCGCGAAGAACACCTTCATCGATTGCGGCGCGCTGGTTGCTGGCACAAGCCCGGACAAACGCTTTGGATCGGATACGTTCTTCGAGGGCGGAACGGCGCAGGTTATCACCGGTCCGGGAGGTGGGTTCAGAGCTCCGGCACCGGCGTCAATTGCCGGGACCAGCAGCCCAGAGGTGGCTGCCACATACCGCACCGGAACTTTCACCTATCGTGTTCCGGTGGATGACGGTACGCATAGCGTAGTCCTCACGTTTGTGGAGCCGTCTCTACATCCCGGCGACCGCATTTTCGACGTTTTCGCGAACGGGCAGAAGGTTGTGGCGAATCTGGATGTGGCAGCAGCCGCGGGAGGTGCGCTGACCGCGTATCAACAGCATTTCGAAGTAAATGCCAGGGATGGCATGGTCATTCTTGAGTTCAGACCGACCAAAGGAGACGCGATCGTTTCCGCGATAGAGGTGCAATAACGTCGCGCATAGGTTCCCTTACAATTCGCGTCGCTAAGCCTGCCCCCCTTTTCCGCACGGCTATCTGCGTCTCGTTGATCAGTGAATTTCGGTTAGCTCTGTGGCCCCTGAAGCCCGATCTCTCGTATTCATTCGGACTCGCTCCTTGAAAACGGGTTTTAGTGCGGCTATCCTCCACAGTCTTCGATGAGGGCATAATCGCCAATGCACTCACCGACACCAGGGCTAGTACCAATATGTCGGCTTCGTCGGCTGATGGTTAAGTTTAAGAGGTGAAGAGGAGTTGAAGGCATTGGCAGCGGGTGCGCAACGCGTCTGCCAGACATTTAAAAGCCAACAATTTGAGGAGGAAACGAAGCTTTTGTGCGCATACGTCGATATGCCTCTACAATTCGTAACTGTGTACGAACACAATGACTGAGGGATCGACAATGGCTGAAAAAACGATATTAGAAAAGGCTGCAGAGGCGGTCGGGTACGGAATTGCGATGGCAGAAGATGTGGCAGGCTCCGTCAAAACCGCAGTAGACACAGCCGTGACCACGATTACAGAGGTTCTGACGAAGTCGCCGTCGAAGAAATCCACGATCAAAAAGACTGCCCAAAAAGCACCTGCGAAGAAGGCCGTAGCCAAGAAGGCAGTCCAGAGAACGCCTGCTAAGAAGCCCGCCAAGAAAGTAGTAGTCAAAAAAACTGCGACCAAGAAAGCTCACGCCAAGAAGTCATCGGCCAAGAAGGCTGTGAAGAAAGCCATAGCGAAGAAGCTCGCAAAGAAGGTTTCGGCAAAGAAAGCCATGAAGAAAACTGCCATAAAGACCATAAAGAAGAGTGGCCGGCTACGGCGATAACTGTGAGGGAATATGGCGAACGATAAGGCAAAGAAGAAGGCAGCGAAGAAGATCGAAAAAGCGGTCCGGAAAGCCGTGAAGAAGGGCCTAACCGAGAACGCGGTAGAGAAAGCCGTATCGCTGGGCATGACTAACGGCGTCAAGAAGAAGCCTGTCGGCAAAGCTGCTGCTAAGGCCGACGAACTTGAAGCCAAAACTGCTTGAGTACGTTTCATTCCAAGCCTGCTGGTTGGCGAATTCGTTCTCTCAGCGCTTCGGTTTCCAGCGTGGATTCCGCAACCGTGCGCGCGACGTAGGCGGCGCCGAGCTTCCACATATCAAGCGCTGTCTGGGTGTCACGATCAGCATACCGGCGAACATTGGTGGGAGACACGGCGGGGGAATGTCGTGTCCGCGGGCTGAAGGTGAGAGGGTTCCGAGCGTACAATTTTTGAGGTTTGGAATAGTGACCCTATTAGCGATTTAATGAGGGCTCGCCGGAATAATTGAGCCGGTTGAGCCCGTTCAGCGCGGCGACCTTGTAGCATTCGGCCAATGTAGGGTAATTGAAGACCGTATTTATCAAAGAGTCGATCGTGCCTTCGAATCCTATGACGGCTTGTCCGATGTGAATTAGTTCGGTTGCACCTTCGCCAACGATGTGAACACCCAGTAGCTGGCGCGTTTCCCTGTGAAACAAGATCTTCAGGAGTCCGGTAGTGTCGTTTATGATCTGGCCTCGCGCTATTTCACGATAATGTGCGATTCCAATCTCGTATGAGACTCCAGCTTCGGTCAGTTGTTCTTCTGTTTTGCCAACGAACGAAATCTCCGGAATCGAGTAGATTCCGTAGGGGAACAGTTCGGGTACCGACACAACCTGTACTCCGAATGCGTGGCATACGGCCACGCGACCCTGCTCCATCGCAACGGACGATAGGCTTGGGAAGCCGATCACGTCGCCCGCGGCGTAGATGTGCGGTTGCGAGGTCTGAAAGTTAGTATTTACCTGAATCCGGCCGCGCGCATCGGCAGCGAGTTCACATGCCGCAAGATTCAACGAATCTGTGTTGGCCTGCCGCCCTACAGCGTAGAGCAAAGCATTCGACCAGATTTGCTTTCCGCTCTTCAGCTTCGCGCAGACTTTGCCCTCAGAAGATTTGGTGACCTCCTCGACCTCCTCACCCAGACGAAACGTGACGCCCTGGCTGCGCATGTGATAACTCAGTGCTTCAGCAATCTCCTGGTCGACGAAATCGAGTATGCGAGGGCGGCGTTCGATCACAGTGACCGGAATATCCAGAGCGGCGGCAATACAGGCATACTCAATACCAATCACGCCACCCCCGACGATGGTCAACACATGGTGCTCCGTCCGTAACCGGCGAATCGCGTCTGTATCGATAATGGAGACATCGTCCACGGGAATCGCATCGTTGTGAGCCGGACGCGAACCAGCAGCGATCAATATATGATCCGCGTGGCAGAAATACTCTTCTTCCTGATTCGCCACCCGAATTGTGTGGGGTCCTGAAAAGGTAGCAGTGCCGATCAATACATCGATATCATTGCGGCGAAACTGATTCTCAAAGACCCGAACTTCGTTGGACGCGACCTCCTCGATTCTCTGTGCCAGGTTTGAGACCGAGATCCGGCGATCCGTGCATCCTGATCGGGCAGAACGCAGGACAGCCTCCCGAAGTGTCTTACTCGGAATCGTGCCGGTGTTGAGACTGGCTCCCCCAAGAGCTACGGAGCGTTCGATCACCGCAACCTTTTTGCCGAGTTTGGCGGCCTGAATCGCCCCGTGATGTCCAGCAGCGCCCGAGCCGATAACCACCATGTCGTAATGCTTTGTCGAATTATTACTTTCGTTCATCTCACCTGTCCTCCTGCATTGAAGCCGCTAATCCGCGCCGACGCGGATTAGCGGGCCGGATTTGAGTAACACATTGCAAACACCATCCTCGCGCCACTTGTTCGGCGTGGTTCGCGAGATTGTAAACACCACCCCGAGGCTCTAAGAATCGGTGCGAAATTGGACTTTTCATGATGCGCCTTGCGTTTCCAGGAGTTGACATAAGCGAGAGGCCAGGAGAGACGCGGGCAGAATGTCATCGATACCGCATTCGAGCGCGTCCCACCAGAGTTCCGCCGTACTGGAAGAAGTCACAAGGACAATTGAAGTAGAGATATTGATATCGATGCAATTGATCCGTTCGACGAGATCTCTCCAATTGCCATCAGCCAAGGCGAGCTCCGTGGCCAATCACGGTCTTCTCGCGTGCCGAGTCGAGCAATTTAACTGCCGCACTGATGCTGGGTGCCCACTGCGTAACCAGTCCGTGCGCTTCGATGTCCTGCGCGATGGTGGCTTCCGGGCTCCTGTTGGACACGAAAATTACCATTCCTGCTCGTTTGTAGGTCTGCATAGGTTCTGTAACGTTGCCTGATTTCCACGCTAAGGCCTCTGGCCTGCAATTGGCCGTAAGCCGCCGTAAGCTCGCCGTAATACCGCGAAGTTTCGTGGAGCATAATGAATGGGGGAGAAGCACGTGCCAACTCCACCGTTGTCATCCGAAAAATCTCTCGCCAACTCTGCCGCCGACCCGGTGCCGGCGACGGCGGTTCGCGACCAATTGGCGCGCGTGGTGAATAGCCCTGGTTTCGTTTCGTCAGTCCGGTTATGCCGGTTTCTGACGCACATCGTGAATCGGACAATCGATGGAGATATCGATAGCCTCAAGGAGTTCTCGATTGCAATGGAGGTGTTCGACCGCACCTCGGAGTACGATCCGAACATCGACGCGATTGTTCGGGTCGAGGCTCGTCGTCTCAGAGCGAAGTTGAAGGCCTATTACGAGGAAGGGCAGGGTACGGTTGATCCGATTCTGATTGGATTGCGGCCGGGCAGTTATGTCCCGGTCTTCCGGCGGCTTGACACCCAGCCGGCAAAGCATCGCGAAGAGATTGACGCCGCACCGCCACCGGGCCGTATATGCGTTGCCGTGTTGCCGTTCGTGAACATGAGTCCGGAACCCGAGCAGGATTATTTTTGCGACGGGGTCAGTGAAGAGATCACGAACTCACTTACGCGGGTATCCGGTTTGAACGTGATTGCGCGGACATCGGCCTTTCACTTCAAGGGTGCCAACATCGATATCCGGGAAGTAGGGCAACGTCTCGGCGCGAATCTTGTCATCGAAGGAAGCGTGAGGAAGGCCGGCGAACAGCTGCGGATCACTGCCCAGGCAATTCAGACCGAATCGGGTCATCACGTCTGGTCGGAGACGTTCCGTCGCGAGCTCCAGGACGTGTTTGCAATCCAGGAAGAGATTGCACAATCTGTTGCGGACTTACTCAGGCTTCACATGCCGGAAGTACAAGGGCCAGTGCGGACCTCCCCTCCTGATCTTGACGCATATACAAGGTACCTGCGAGCTCGATTTCTGATTCACCAGCAGTCGCCTGAAACGTTACAAGCCGCCCTGGAGCAGCTACGAAGCCTCACAGAGACTTATCCCGATTACGCTCTTGCTTACAGTGGCATGGCTGCGGCGAGCGGCCTTCTTGCCCAGTTCGGGATGGTCTCGGGCCGTGATGTGTATCCAGAAGTGAAGGCAAACGCGGAGCGCGGTTATGCGCTCGATTCTGAATCCGGTGACACATGCACGGTGCTGGGCGCACTTCGTGCCTGGTTTGAGCATCGTTGGGATGAAGCGGACAGGCTGTATGACCGCGCGCTACAACTACAACCCAGCCACGCGCCGGCTCACATGTTTCGTGCTATGGCTTTGTTGTGCCAGGGGGACATCAAGGCGGCAGAGTCAGGACTTCGCCGCTCGACTGAACTGGACCCGCTCTCGGCCAGCGATTGCGCGCGGATGGCTTATCTTCATTACGTCAAGGGAGACTATCCATCAGCCGAAGAGCATCTCCGAAAGTCTTTCGAACTGGATCGAGACTATCCTGAAGCGCGATTGTATGAAGGACTCCTGCACTTCCAGCAGCAGCGTTACGACGCGGTGATACAGTGTCTCTCGCCATCTGCCTCACCATTGGATATCGGTCTGCTTGCCGCAGCCCATGCAAAGGAAGGCAGCTTATCGCGAGCCGAAGAATGTATCGAGAGACTGCATCAACTCGCGAGGCGGCAATACGTCACTCCCCTGGCAGAAGGTTTCGCTGCAGTCGGGATGAGAGATTTCGATCTGGCGTTCCGGTGCCTGGATAAAGCGATCAACCACAAAACAAACTTCGTGAATCTCCTTGCGATCGAGCCGTTTTTTCATCCTCTTCACGCTGACCGCCGGTTTCGCAAACTCCTGAAAAAGCTAAACTTGTCGCACTGACAGGTGCCGCAAGCAATGCCGTTAGCTTACGTAGGACTTACATAGGGCTTACGAGGCATTACTCCCCCCGCTTCCGCGTTCGAGGCACCATTGCCTCATGAAACGACGCACTCGAACAACCTGCTTGGCCTTCACCCTGGGGACACTGGCGCTGCTGGCGCGAGGCCAGAATCCCGCACCTCTATCCCCACCGCCCACGGTTGAACAGGCGGCGGGACAACAGTCAAACCTCCCTGAATTGACTCTCGAACAGGCGGTTGAACAAGCTGTTGCGAACAACAGCAGTCTGAAGACCGCCAGCCTCGATACACTCCGGGCCGCCGACGATCTGGCTGCGAATAAGACCAGACGTTTTGCGAATACGCAGGTCACTGCGCTCGGCGCCCAACTGGTTACGAAGCCATCGGTTACTTACCCCGCAGGCTCGCTTGGGGTATACAGCGCGACCGGGCCGATCCCGGCGACGAATCAGAAAGTCGAGATCCCGCGAAAACCCGTAGGCATAGTGAATGTCTCGGTTGCCCAGCCGCTTTCGACGCAGTACCAGCTCCATTTGCAATTGAAAGCTCTTGAGCTGGGGTTGGAAGGTACGCGCCAGGACCAGGTGAAAACGCGTCTGGAGGTGGTCGACCAGGTTCGACGTGCTTACTACACGGTCGCCGAGGCACAGAGCGCTTTGGATAGCCTTCAGGCGTCCCTCCCTTACTACCGGGAATCGCATCGTCTGGCATTAGTGAACCGCGGTAAAGAGACGATTCTCGAATCGGATTTGCTGAACGCCGATGCGCAGCTTTTGAAGTTACAGAATGCCATCAGCGATGCGAGCGACAGGGTCGCGTCGGCGAGCGAAAGATTGAACGATCTGATGGCCCGGGACGTACACACGCAGTTTCGGGTTGCGGCGATCGGCGATGCAGATACCGATCTCGCTACACCCGAAGCCATGGAAGCCCGCGCTCTTCAAAACCGGCCGGATCTGAAGAAGGCGAAACTTCAGGTGCAGCAAGCCAATTACGACGCGCGGGCGAAGAAGGCGGAATATATCCCCGACGTGAGTCTGGCCTTCAGTTACTACACAACAGCGAACTTCGAGAATGTTTTTCCAAGCAACGTCGGGACAGTGGGCCTGTCGCTTCGGTGGGAACCGTGGGACTGGGGACGCAGGCACCAGGAATACGAGGAAAAGCGAGCGAAGGAAGAACAGGCCAAGGTTGGCGTTGGCGCTACGGAACGCGCCGTTCTTCTGGAGGTGAGAAATGCGCGCCGGCAATTGGAGAACACCCGCCGGCAACTGACCCTCAGCGATGCAAGCGAAAGTGCCGCCCGGCAGAAGCTCAAAGAGTTGCAGGAGAAGGTGAAGCGCGAAGCGGCATTAAGCAGAGATTTGTATCAAGCACAGTCGGATCTGGCATCCGCGGACAACCAGCAACAACAGGCTCTCACTGCTTTTTGGAAGGCAAGAGCCGATTTGAAAAAGGCGATAGGAGAAGAATAATGCGTATCTCAATTGGAATTTTAAGTTTTGCTGCGTTTTCGGTTCTCGCCGGCTGCGCAAAGACGCAGAAGGCGGGGCCAGAGCCGGTTCCCGTTGTGGCGGAGATTGTGACTACCCAGCAGGTCCAACCCAGTTGGACTTACTCCGGCGAGATTCGTCCGGACACTGAGGTTCAACTGGCCTTCAAGGAACCCGGTTATATCGCCGCTCTGTATCGAGTGAAGGGCGTCGATGGTCGGATGCGTGATGTGCAGGTAGGCGACGAAATACCTGCCCGCGCCACACTGGCCCGACTGCGCAGCTCCGATTATGAAGCCTCGCTCAACTCCGCGGTCGGCCAGCAGCGCTCAGCGCAGGGTACGCTTGATGTTTCGCAAGCGGAACTCAACCGAGCAAAGGCCGACCAGGCAAAGGCGGATCTTGATTTTGAGCGTGCACAAGCGCTCTATGCCGCCAAAGCAATGACTCGCCCGGATTACGATGCGGCGGTGGATCAGCACACCTCGGCGACCGCCAGTGTGGAAGCCGCCGTGCGTCAGATCGAGGCGCGCCGCGGGCAGTTGAGCGCTGCGTCGGCGCAGGCTGTCTCCGCGCGGATCAATCTTGGCGATACGAGCCTGAACGCTCCCATGCCTGGAGTCATCGTCGAAAAGAGTGTGGAACCGGGCAGCCTGGTTGCTGCAGGGACAAGGGCGTTCACGCTCGACGATACGCGCGTCGTGAAGGTGAACTTCGGAGTTCCCGACAGCATGCTGGCACACCTGAAGCTAGGAGCACCGGTGCCCGTGCAACTTGATGCATTGAAGGGGCGGACCTTCACAGGGCAAATTACGGGAATCTCCGCCTCCGCCAACCGTGAGTCCCGGGTTTTCAACATCGAGGTTACTCTCCCGAACCGGGATTGCTTGTTCAAGGTGGGCATGATCGCCCGCATCGGGATAGAGCAAGCAAATGCGCAAACTGTGCCTGTAGTACCACTGACTGCTTTGATGACCGCGGAATCCGGTTCGAATAACTATTCGGTCTTCACTGTAACGGAGCGCGATGGAAAGCAGTTTGCGCAATTGAAGAGTGTGAGGATTGGTGAAACCTTCGGCAAGTCGGTCGTCATCGACGAAGGCCTTACGCCCGGCGAACTAATCGTCGTCAACCGTACCAACCAGCTAAGCAACGGAAGCCTGATCCGGATGGTCAACAAGGAGACGCAGCAATGACACACGCACAGAACGAGCGGTCCACGGACAAGAAACAGAATCTCGCCCGCTTCTTCCTCGAACAGCGACACATCGCCTGGGTCTCGCTCGCGGTTGCGCTCCTCTGGGGCATCTATGGATTATTGAAGATGCCGCAACGGAAAGACCCGGACATTCCGGTACGCCAGGCGATGATTGTCGTGCCTTGGCAGGGAACATCGTCCGAACAGGTAGAGCAACTGGTGACCAGGAAGATCGAGCAGGCTATTGCTTTGAATCAGTGGGTGACGGAGATCAAGAGCGCCTCCAGAACCGGCTCGGCGATGGTTCAATTCGAGCTGGCAGAAAAGGGAAAGTACGACAGGGACAAGGAACTGGACGACGTCAAGATCAGGCTGGACGCCATCCACGACCTTCCGCAGGGTGCCGGTCCGATTTTGTACATCAAGGACTTCGGGGATACGTCTGCATTGATGCTTACAGTAGCGAGCCCGCCGGCCGATCCAGCTCAGTTCAACTGGGTGAGCAAGCTGGTTGAGGCACAGATGCGACAGGTTCGGAATGGTTTGGATACGCATACTCAGCCGCGACGTTCCATCGTTGTGGTTTTTCCGAAGTCTATCGACAGCGACGAAGTCGAGCGCAAGTTGTCTTGGGTGACCCGAGACATGGCAACCCAACATCTATGTTCCGATGTGCGGGCGTTTTCGGGAGCAGGGTTTACCGGGGTGGACCTGGCGACGAATCTCAGCACTCCTGATCTGCAATCGGCCTTGAGGAAGTTCGCGAATCAGAGCCTGCAAACCGACGAACTTCATCCTGATGCATGGAAACCTGCGATCATCGACGAACCAGCAAACACTACCGCGGCGCTTCAGGCCGTGGCCGGTGACAAGTACACTTATCGCGACTTGGACGACTTTACCGATACTCTTCAGCGAAGCCTCAAAACGCTGTCGATCGTGGCGAAGGCAGAACGTTCCGGGGTACTGGACGAGAACGTATTTCTGAATTTCTCGCAGCAGCGCCTGGCGCAATACAAGCTAAGACCGAGCAGATCTTTCCAATATCCTCGCTGCCCGGAATCTACCGGAGAGCGGCCAAACGCTCAATGCACGCGGACGCACGGTCAGCGTCAACACCACAGGCGAGTTCAAGAGCATCGACGATCTGCGGAATGTAGTGATAGGCACGTCACCGAACGGAACGCCGCTTTACTTGCGGGATCTCGTGGACATCGACAGGGGATACGAGAATCCCCCTTCGTTCCTTAACCGGTACACGCGCCGCGACGAAAACGGCAGATGGATCACGACACGCGCGATTACGCTCTCGGTCCAGATGAAAAAGGGAGAACAGATCGGTTCTTTTGGAAAACAGGTGGACGCCAATCTGGCGAGCGTGAGAAAAACATTGCCGGCCGACCTGGTGCTGGCTCGGACCTCAGATCAGCCATTGCAGGTACACGACAGCATTGAGCTCTTCAGCCACAGCTTGATCGAGGCGCTGGTGCTGGTGGTAGTTGTGGCTTTGATTGGCTTCTGGAGCTGGCGGACGGCCATCCTGATTGCGGTGTCTATGCCGATTACGCTCGCGATTACGTTTGGGGTCATCAGCACGCTCGGGATCGACCTGCAACAGGTCTCAATCGCTTCGCTGATCATCGCGCTGGGACTATTGGTCGATGTACCGGTGGTGTCCGGCGACGCAATTGTGCGCGAACTGGGTGCCGGCCAGCCACGGTCCGTCGCCGCGTGGCTGGGACCGACAAAGCTATTCAAGACGATGGCGTTTGCAACCCTCACGAATATCGTCTCCTATCTTCCGTTTCTACTGTTGCCTGGAGATACAGGGAAATTCCTGTACAGTCTGCCTATCGTCATTAGTTGTTCGCTGCTGGCGGCCCTACTCGTCTCGATGACCTTTGTGCCGCTCATCAGTTCGTTTCTATTGGAAAGCCAGGAGCGAAACTCCTATTGAGGAGAGGCGGCAGCGCGGGTTCACGGGTTGGTATTTCCGAACCGCGAAGAAGGCCATTGAACACAGGAAAGCTCTGCCTGGCAGGATCGCTTGTGCCTGCTGATAGCGGGCGGCGTCGTCTTCTCCACGCTGAAACCGCAGTTCTTTCCAAAAGATCTTCAATACTTTTCTTATATCGACGTGTGGCTGCCTGAGGACACCCCCGCGAGCGCGACCAGCGCCGCCGCTCAACAGGTGGAATCCATCACCCGTCGAGTAGCGGAAGAGTATGGCAGGAGCCATCCGGAGCACGGACATCCGAAGGATGTTCTGCAATCGATGACGACTTTTGTGGGCGGCGGCGGTCCTCGCTTCTGGAGTAGCGCCACACCCGAGGACAGGCAAACCAACTATGCTCAGGTGATTCTGCGAACGAAAGACAATCATGATACGACACCTCTGCTTGCACTTTTGCAGCCGGAACTGGACAGGCAAATTCCTGGAGCAATCATTGATACGCGGACTCTCGAAACGGGCAAGCCGGTTGGAATTCCGATTCAGGTCAGAATCTCCGGCGAAGATCTGCCACGTCTCAGAGCGGAAGCCGAGCAGCTGAAGCAGATCTTTCGCGACATCCCCATCGCCGCCAGAGTTCGAGACGATTGGGGCGAGCCGAGTGCGAGAGAAGTCGTGCAGGTCGATGCGGACCGGGCAAACCTGGCGCACGTCACAAACGCAGATGTTTCCGATTCCGTCAGTGCGGCTCTTCATGGCATTACGGCTGGAGTTTTGAGAGATGGCAACAAGCAGGTTCCGATTGTTGGACGCATGCAGATGGAGGAGCGGTCCCAACTCTCCGATCTGCGCAGTCTATACGTCTTCTCGCGGCAAGACACCCCTCCAGTACCTCTCGATCAGGTGGCGACGACTGCCCTGAGTCCGGTAACGCCTAAAATCCGACGCTTCGATCAGTACCGGACCATTACCGTGCAGTGCTGGCCTACGCAGGGGCATTTACCTTCGGAGGTAATCGCAGCGGCGATGCCAAAGCTGGAGGCATTCCAGAAGCAGCTTCCCGACGGGTTCATATTCCGCTTCGCAGGCGAGCAAAAAGAGCAGGTCAGCGGCTTTGCTGATCTCACTACGGTGCTGCTCATTTGCGTTAGCGCCATTTACTTGGCACTCCTCGCACAGTTCAAGAATGCCTTCAAACCCCTGATCGTCTTTGCTGCCATTCCGTACGGCGTTGTCGGTGCAATATTTTCACTCGCCATTATGGGCCAGCCCTTTGGATTTATGGCATTCCTTGGGATCATCAGCCTCATCGGTGTAATTGTGAGCCACATCATTGTGCTGTTTGAATTTATCGAGGAGCGACGAGAAGAGGGCGAGGAATTGGAGTTGGCGCTGATCGATGCCGGCATCCTTCGTTTGCGGCCAGTGATGATCACGGTTGCGGCCACAGTGATTGCGCTGTTTCCGTTGGCTGCACACGGCGGCCCGCTTTGGGAGCCTCTTTGCTATGCGCAGATTGGGGGACTGACGATCGCTACTTTCGTGACGCTTCTGCTCGTTCCGGTCCTCTATTCCTTCGTCGTGCTGGATCTGAAGTTGATCCGTTGGGAACAAACGGAGCACACGGCTTCGGCTGCTTCAGAGAAACCGGCAGAGATGCCTGCAATATCGGGGGTGCATGCGTGACCGATATGAACTTTGGGCACATCATCCAATACGCAACATTATTGTCGCTTCTGATGGGAGGTCTCGGTGTGGTTGTCGCGGTCTTAAATCACCGCGAGCAGGTGAAGACGCAGATCTTCCTGGCAATGTCTGCCCAGTATGACGAACTGTTGAAGAACTCTTCGGCGGCATTCTGGCTGAGTGTGCCAGTTGGCACGGAGCTTCCTGAGCGGACGGACGATTTAACCATCTCAATGTTGCGATTCTGCACGCTGGTTTCATTAACCTATCTTCTATTTTGCGAACGCCGCATACCAAAACGAATGTGGGAGTTGATGTTCCGTTCCGCTGACCGGAGGTTCCGCAGTCCCTTATTTGTGCGTGAGTGGGAGCATTTGAGAACTGAATTTGAATCATTTCCGGAGTTCGTCGCTCTCGTTGCTTCAGTGCATCATATGCCGCGCCATACTGAAAACCTTGGCCCTGGACCCGTGCTAGCCGCACAGAAAGAAGGACACCAGTCGCCATGCTGACATCCTCGGAGTTGAAGAAAATACCAATCTTTTCCTGCTTGAATGACGCGAACCTTCTGTGGCTCTCGCAGCAGGCTGCCGATCTTCATCTGGAACCGGGTGAGTATCTCATTCACGAAGGGGAGCCCACCCCTTTTTTTGTAGTGATGGACGGAACCACGGAAGTGCTCAAAGATGTGATGGGGCGTCAAACTGAAGTCTCAGAGCACAAGCCGGGCGATTTCTTTGGCGAATTGGCCATTCTCATGGCAACGGCAGCTCCCGCCTCCGTCCGCGCGAAGACAGCTTGCCACTTAGCACGGCTCGATCCGCAACACCTCCAGGAATTGATCCGACGCTCGCCCGAGTGCAGCGCGGTGATCTTACAGACCCTTAACGAGCGGGTACAAGTCGTGCAGAAGTACATGCTGAGTCTTCCCTCCAGCCGCGTACAGATAGTCGGATCGAAATTTGATGACGACTGCCGGGAGATTCGCACCTTCCTGAGCATGAATCGAATCCCTTATGAGTGGGCCGACCGCGATCGTAGCGCACATCCGGCTCCGACTGACCAGGCTTGCGAGGTTGCTGGCCTATCCGTCGTCGTGGATGGTTCGTTCTGCGTCAGCCATCCTCCTACGGTTCGTAAGGTAGCTGAAGCGCTCGGATTCCAAACGGCTCCCCATCGCCAAAGCTATGACGTGGTTATTATTGGCGGCGGCCCAGCGGGACTGGCGGCTGCCGTCTACGGAGCCTCGGAAGGGCTCAGCGTCTTGTTGGTCGAGCGCAAGGCTCCCGGCGGTCAGGCTGGCACATCTTCTCGCATCGAGAATTACCTCGGCTTCCCCAATGGCATCTCAGGAGATGACCTCAGTCAACGCGCGTTCCGGCAGGCGGTTAAGTTCGGAGCCGAAGTGGTTCTCACCCGAGAAGTCCAAGAGATCATTCCGCATCCCGATGGCGCATACACGATTGGACTCGATGGCAGCGATAGGGTTGCCACAAAGACGGTGATCCTGGCGACGGGAGTTGCTTGGCGCAGACTTGAGGCGGACGGCGTCGATCGCTTCATCGGACGTGGAGTCTTGTATGGGGCCGCACGTACGGAGGCCCCCACGGTGGCAGGAAAGCGCGTCTTTATCATCGGCGGCGGCAACTCTGCCGGCCAGGCTGCCCTGTTCTTCGCAGATTACGCGAGTTCAGTGACCATGCTGGTCCGCGGCGAAGATCTGAAGTGCAGCATGTCGCAATACTTGATCGATCAGATTGCTCTCGTGCCGGGCATTCGGGTGGAGACGGAAACTCAGGTGGTCTCTGCAGACGGCACGGATTGCTTGAAAGCAATAGAAACCCGGAAAACGGGGGAGCCTGTCATCCGGCGGGCTGCAGATGCACTGTTTGTCATGATCGGCGCCGATGCAGTAACCCATTGGTTGCCACCTCAACTCCAACGCGAAAACGGCTATGTCCGCACGGGCCGCGAGGTGAGCGACCAGCCAGGTTGGGCGGCAGATCGTGCTCCATTTCTGCTGGAAACAAATCTTCCGGGCTTCTTCTGTGTAGGTGACGTTCGCTACAACTCGATCAAGCGCGTTTCCAGCAGCGTAGGAGAAGGCAGCATGGCCATTGCTTTCGTGCATCAATATCTCTCGTTA
>CAVVBT010000002.1:0-1386423 GCA_963746625.1 uncultured Acidobacteriaceae bacterium | reverse complement strand
GGAGGCATCTGAGGCGGGATTGTCGCGAATACAACCGAATTTTTCGACCGGCGGACTTACTCAGAGGTTTGATCTACATCCTGAGATCGTCTATCCTCTGACGTTCAGTGGATGGCACCTGCGGATGTCGGCTGGCCTGCGTGAGACGATGTACAGCCGGAACAAACAACTCCTTACGTCCCGGGCCCTCCGGTGGAACTGCCGGTGTCGCTCAATCGTTTAGATGGCGAAGCAGTGGTAGAGCTGCGACCGCCTGTAATAGAGCGGACGTTCGATTCTGCAAAAGTGGAGAGACTCTTTGGGCACGACCTGAGACATACGATCGAGCCAGAAGTCACTTACCGGTTCGTCGGCGGCGTGAATAGCTTCTTGAATGTTCTTCGCTTTGACGGAGTTGACATCGTTAGCGACACAGACGAAGTGGAATATGGCGCGACGCAGAGGCTGTTTCTTCGACCGGTGAAGGCAGTCCCGTGCAGAGAAAAGTCCACGAGGGGAGAGCAGACGAATCCTTATCTGGACGACGACCAACACCAGGTGCAACGGCGGGAGGATGACGCGGACGATCAGCAGAATGGGCCGCTGTGCGGCAACCGCGAGTTGATCAGCTGGCGGCTGACACAGAAGTCATTTTTCAACCAGAACTTTGGCGGAGCCGTGATTAATGGGCGGCGCAACATCTTCGATACGACGTTGAATTTTTCGGGAATTGCGTTTTTGACGGAGCCGCGGGCGATTTCGCCGCTGAGTCTCGCGGCTGCGAATGCGGACATCGGAGCACATGGATGTGGAGTGGGACTTCGATCTGGATACCGGAGCGAAGAAATTTACGTCTAACAATGTGCTGGTCGATGTGCATCGAGGGCAACATTTTTGGCGGGTTGAGCTATGCCAGGCTGAATGCACCCGGACGGTTCTATACGGAGGGGTTACCTCTTCGGTGTCGGACTTCAACCAGTTGCGGCTGCTGCTGGGCTATGGATCGCCGACTAAGGCTGGGCCTGGGCTTGCGGCGAATGTAGGGCTGGATCTGAACCGGGAGACTCGGGGCTGGTGCAGTATGGAGCGCTGCAGGGCTCCTATAACTGGGACTGCTGCGGGTTCAGCGTCGAGGTTCGCAAGTATGAGCTGGGCGCGGTCCGCAATGAGACGTCGGAACGGTTCAACTTCACGCTGTTGAATATCGGGACGGCGGGCAATCTGCGGCGGGCGGCGAGCCTGTTTTGAGCCTGGGAGCGGCTGGTTGCGAGTGGTTCGGCCTGTGAAATCGGCTCTGCGTGAGATAATCGAGGTATTGTGCCGACCGTTGTGAAGCCATTTCGTGCCCTGATTTTTGCCCTCACGCTGGCTGCTCTTGGCTGCCACGCGCAGACTCCGCGGAGGCTTCGGAAAGCTTTCTCCGGAGCTGGCGCGACGGGTCGAAGTGCTGATCCGCGCGAAGTCCAAGGTTCCGCCGGACTACGACATCCAGATCGGCCCGCGGACGAAGAGCGATGTGCCGGGCTTCGATGCAGATCAGCGTGACCTTTACGGCGGATGGCAAGACGAGCAAGCCGCTGACGTTTCTGCTCTCGACCGATGGCAAGACGCTGGCGCAGTTCAGCAAATTTGACATCAGCAAGGATCCGAAGCTGCTGGTGAGCGGGGACGGACGGCCTGCGCGCGGCGGCCCGGCGAACGCGCCGGTTTTGATCGTCGGCTTCGACGATCTGGAGTGCCCGTACTGCGCGAAGATGCATGAGCAGCTCTTTCCGGCGCTGACGGAGCGGTACAAGGATCAGATTCATATTGTCTATCGCGACTTTCCGCTGGATCAGCATCCGTGGGCGATGCGCGCGGCGATCGATACGAACTGCGTTGGCGCACAGAGCGCGACCGGCTACTGGAACCTGGTGGACTATATCCATGCGCACGCGGCAGAGATCGGCGGCGACGGAGAAGAGCCTTGCAAGGCGAACGAGACGCTCGATCGCTGACGCGCGACGAGGGAAAGCGGCAGAAGCTGAATGCCGACGCGCTGAATGCCTGCATCGCCAAGCAGGACGATACGGCGATCAAGGCTTCGATGAAGCTGGGCGAGTCCCTGGGAGTGGATTCGACACCGGCGCTCTTTATCAACGGAGAAAAGATAGAGGGGGCGCTGCCGCTGGAGTATGTGTATCGGATGATCGATAACGCGCTGATTGCCTCCGGCCAGACGCCGCCACCGCCACCGCCGGCAGCCCCGCGGCCCAGCCTCAAACCCCGCCGGCGACCAAGCCCGGCAATTAGCGAGAAGAGAATGCAGGAGATTCAGGACGTGCCGACATCGTTGACCGATACCAATCGTTCTTTCACCGTGCGCTCCTTTCGCCAGGCTTCTGTTCCTGTCGCGCTGGTTCTGGCTGCTGGAGTGCTTCCGGTTGCGGGCTGCAATCGCGGCCATAGCGCCGATGTGGTCGCCACGGTCAACGGCCACGCGATCATGCGGACGGAGCTGGATAAGGGCTATCAGGCGCAGCTTGGCGATGCCCCACAGCAGCGGCAGCATCCGCAGGAGCAGGCGGATTCCCTGCGGTTGAACGTGCTGCACGAGCTGATCGACGAGGAGATCGTCGAGCAGCGCGCCGCCAAGATGAACCTCACCGCGACCAATGAAGAGGTCGACGCGAAGCTCGCCGAGATGAAGGCCCCCTATCACCGAGGAACAGTTCGAGCAGCGGCTGAAGGCGAGCAATCAGACGCTCGACGATCTGAAGCACGATCTGCGACGGACGCTGACGATCAAAAGCTGCTGAACAAAGAGATCAACTCCAAGATCACGGTGACCGACGCCGACGTCACGAACTACTACAACCAGCACAAGGCCGAGTTCAACCTGATCGAGACGCAGTACCATCTGGCGCAGATTCAGGTGACCGATGTGCCGTCGGCGCAGCCGGGCAATCTGCAGAACAGCAAGGCGACCAACGACGCCGAGGCGAAGAAGAAGATCCAGGCGCTGAAGAACCGGCTGGATAGCGGCGAGGACTTCGGCACGCTGGCGATGAACTTCTCCGAGCAGCCGGAGACGGCTCCCAACGGCGGCGATATGGGCTTTGTCGGCGAGTCGCAGTTGCATGCCGACCCGGCGATCTTCAACGCGATCACCAAGCTGAAGGCCGGCAGATCACCGAGATTCTTCCGCTGCTCGATCCGCAGACGAAGAAGCCGGCGGGTATGCGATCTACAAGCTGATCTCGCGCGAGCCGCCGGGCAGCGCGACCTGAATGATCCGCGCGTGCAGCAGGCGATCCGGCAGCAGTTGCGCGATGGCCGGTCGCAGCTGCTGAAGAACGCCTATCTCGAGATGCTGCACGATCAGGCGAAGGTCGAGAACTTCTTCGCCGAACAGATCTTCAAGAACGACGCCCACTAAAACCTGATATGTTCTGGAGTAGGTCATGACGCAGTCACCGGTGCGTTTCGCGATTCTGGGCTTTGGCCACCATGCGGTTCGGCGACTGATGCCGCCTTCGCGCAGTGCGAAGTAGGCAACGCTGACCGGGATGTGGCGGACGCGATCAGGCGGCAGCCGCGCAAGAACTGCGCCGAGTACAAGATCCCCCACTGCTTCGCCACGCGCGAGGAGCTGTGCTCCTCGCCGGACGTCGACGTCGTCTTCATCACTTCGCCGGATGCGATGCACCGCGACGACACTCTGCTGGCGCTGAAGCATGGGAAGGCGGTCCTGTGCGAGAAGCCGCTGGCGATGAACGCCGCCGAGGCCGAAGAGATGACCGCCGCCGCGAAGGCAGCCGGCGTGCTCTTCGGAGTGGCGCAGAACTTTCGCTTCAACCGCAGCCTGGAGTGGATGCGGGAGCAGATCGCTGCAGGGCGCATCGGCAAGCCGCAGCTTGCGCACGCGCAGTACTGCCTATCCGGCGTCGCAGGCTCCGCGGAAATGGATTATCGATCCGACGCTGGCGTGTGGCGGTCCGATCGCCGATGTCGGCGTGCATTGCATCGATGCGCTTCGCTTTGTGCTGGGCGAGGATGTGATGAGCGTCAGCACCTGGCGCGAAAGGACGAGCTTCTGGCCAGGTAGAGGCGGTCGCTTCGCTGCAGCTGGAGATGACGGGTGGTGTCTATGCCAATGTGACGGCGAGCGCGCGCGCGCCGTACCGCACGCTGGTCGAAGTTACGGGGAGCGACGGCGTGCTGATCGCCGAGAACGGCCTGACCGTCGACCGCCCGGTGGAGCTTGGTCTGCGCGAAAGGCGGGTGAGTTGGTGGAGACCGTACCTTCGACAACGGGGATGGCTATACGCGGATGCTCGACAGCTTTGCGCGGCGTTTCGTGGTGCAGGAAGCTTTGCAGCGTCGGGTGAGGATGGAGTCCACAATATGCGCGCGCTCGATGCTGCCTACGCGAGCTGGCGGAGCGGGCAGCCGCGAATCCGGTGATGATCTAGCGCTAGCGCATCGCGTGGCCAAAGCAGACGTTCCGCGTGTGGCGGGATGTGCGAGGTCGCGCCCCGGAGCGGTGGCTCGGCAGATATTTCTTGTAGACGCTGATGTGGAAGCAGGACTGCTGAAACTCCTCTTCGACATCGATCTTGCCCTCTTGGACAAGCGGCAGCAGATAGCCGCGCAGCCACGCGATCTCGGTGAGCGAGAGGCCATGCTTGGCGATGTCGACAGCCTGGCCGGTGAGATGCGGCGAAGCGGTATCGCCTTCGGCAGGAGCTGCGTTGCCGTTGATGTGCATCAGATGCTGCTGGAATTCGACGGTGCGAACAGCGGAGTTGACCTGCAGCGGCGTGTGGAAGTGGGCGTAGTGGGCGCGGGCCAGGTGGCGAGAAACTGCGCGGTCCAGGGACGGCAGTAGCGGCGATTTCGGGAGACGCTCGTCGACCTGCAGAGCGTTATTGGCGGGAAGGCGACCAGCAGCCGTTCGCTGCGCATGTCGAGCAGATCTTCGTCGTTCTGAATGCGGTCGAGGCCGTCGCGGTCGGCAACCAGGTTCTGGTGGACGAGAATCTCGTGCGAGCCCTTGAGCGGCGGAGGAACGATGAGACGGCCACGCTTGTTGTAGAGCTGGGCAGGATGACGGAGTTGCGACCGTTCTCGGGGAAGCTGTGGTATTGCGACGAGACTCGCGACGTTGATCGCGAATGGCAGCGAGTGAGGTGATGGCGCTCAGTAGTGGCGTCCGTTGGTCGAGGCAGAGTGGACTTTCGTGGTGCGAGAGGAGCGACTGTGTCGAGCGGAATGACTGCGAGCGGAGTGATGCGGGCCAGGCTGTCGACAGGAAAGAGGTACAGGGCTGCAAGTGCCAGAAGGGCCGGAATTGGGGCGTTTACACGCATCATGATTTCGGAGGCGCGGAACGCCAGAGCATCTTCTACACTAACCTCGGTGGTGGAGAGGGTAAGTGATCAGGTCGGTTCTGTGTACTCGTCGATTAACAGGCTTCATCGAGCTACCGGCGAACGATGTTATTTTTGCTGGCTGACCCAGGTTTGCAGTCGGCTGGCGTTTGAAGTGGTCCTGCATCAGGGCGTCGAGGAGCGCGCGGGTGGAGACGGCGGAGAAAGGCTGATCGATGCGAGCGGAGTTTTGCTGATTGGGAAGTTTGACGATGTAGGCCGGGCGGGGATCGAACTCGCCGCCGTGGCTGGCGGCCTCGTCTTCGTCAGTCCACGTCATGGAGTCCTTCCAGATCTGGCGTGGTGCGCCAGGAGTGGTCGCCCATTACGATGACGGTGGAAGAATCCCACTGTTCTTCTGTTCGAGAAGTTGACGAATGTGGGCGAGGTAGCGGTCGGCGAGGGCCAGGTTGTCGATGTAGGAGGTGTGTTTGGTGCTGAAGGCTTTTTTCTTGCGGTCGTAGAAGCCGTAGGGATGCGGGATGGGCATATGCAGGAAGAGAAAGTCGATGGAGGGGTCTGCGAGGAAAGCGTCGCCTGCGGCAACGAAGCTTCGATAGTCGCTGGAGTGCTGGCGAATGTCGCGGCGTTCATCGGTGGGTGAACCGGGGCCGTGGCCGAAGAGTGTTTGGTGTCGAGCCAGAGATAGTGGAAGGGGCGGAGGAGATCGACCGCGAGAGAGCGGTTCGGCGACAGATTCGCGGGAGTGGATTCGCGGTAGGTCCAGAAGCAGTGATCGAGGACCTCGGGCATGATGCGGCAGTAGGGGTTGTACCAACCGGCGATGCCGGTGGTGTAGCCGGCGTCGATGGCGTCCTGGAAGACGGTTTGGTGCTGATGGAAGGGCGTCCACTTGCCGGTAGACGGATCTTTGAGCGAGAGAAGAAGGCCGCGGGCTGAGATATCGACAGCGTTCGAGGGGATGCCGGTGAAGAGGGTGGGGACGATGTAGCGGGTGTATACACCCGCAGGAACGACCTGCGTGAAGACAGTGGATTGCGCGGCGAGCTTATCGAAGGCAGGAAGTTCGAGGCCGGGAAAACGGCGCTCGTAGAGTTGCTGGTACGAGAGTTCGTCAAGCAGAATCCAGATGATTCGTTGGCGGGGCTTCGATGGCGAGTGAGTTGAGCCTTGTGGAGAGTGGGAGCTGGGTTGAGGTTGCGGGCCTGCCAGCCGTTCCAGATCAAGCTGCGCGAAGATGAGCAGACCGGTAAAAGCAAAGAAGCCCAGAATGGCGGCAGCGGCGCGCTGGATTTTTTCGAAGCGAGGAACGAAATTTTTTCCAGAAGATGGCAGATCGCGATCAGAGTGAAAGGCAGACGGCGGCGACGAAGTAGGTGAGCCAATCGGGAATCTCGATGCCGGAGAAGTTGGCGACGGTGTGGAGAAGGATGGACGGCAGAGCAAGAAGAAAGGCCGACCAGATGATGACGCGCAGAGGGCCGGGCCGCTCGGCTAGTAACAGAAGCGCAGTGAGAAGAAGAGAAAGGGCGATGAGGTAGACGATGATGGGAAGGATGACAGAAGAGGCCGAACCAACGAGATGGTAAATAAGATCGTGATCGGTGGAGATGAGAGGGCCAGTGAGATCGAGCAGATACAGGTTCGCCAGAGCCAAAGGCGACCATGACGGGATGGGTGAGCGGCTTCACAGCCTGTTTTCTTTCAAGACGAGATAACAGGATGCGAGCATGCGTACAGCCGTTTCAGAGTCAGGATAGAGATGCGGATGCGCGCAGACGGGGGCCAACGCATTCCAAGAAGAGGCTATAAGGCACTTCTTCTGATGTCAACGATGCTAAGGACGGGCGGCTGGACTGCGGGATGCCTTTGGGAGTTTTGACGAATAGATTTTTGAGGCGACGGCGGAAATAAAACAGCGCCCCGAGAAAACCGCGCTGATCCCTTGAAAGATCAGGAGTCCGGAGCCTGGATCGACATAGGCGTGGGCCTGGCCTTCAAAAGCAAAGCTGAGCGCAAGAAGAAGCATCAGCGTGACCGCGAAATATTTCAAACTATGAGCCATTGTATCTTCCTTGTGGACGGGCGTTTAGGATAGACACCCTTACTTGTCTATAAGAAGACGTGATACTTACCGGGAAAGTTGCGTTTGGGATTTACCACTTTGGGGTAGAGGGATTCATTTAGTTCCTTGATTTAAGGACGAATTAAATGCGGGGGATGTACTGCTTTGGGATTTTGGCGTCTTATGTTGGAGATAGACCAGATTGCCGGAGGGCTCGAAGAATGATGGTTTTCTTGTGGCGACGTCGTGGTTTTTTGATGGTGAGTTGTGGTGTTTTGTGTGGCGTGTTTGCGCGGAGGGGTGGAGGCGCAGACGAACGAGTAAGCCGAAGCCTTCGACGAGCAGTTCGTCGAAGGCGGGGATGGCGGTGTGGACGCCGGAGGTGCAACAGACTTTGGGGGTGTCGGCGGAGAACTTCAATGCCGAGGGTCTGAATAAGCTGACGAAGATGCAGCTGGTGGCTCTGATGACTTCGGCGCGGATCGATCCGAGGAAGGGACTGTTGACCTGTCCGGCGAGCGGGATGAGCCGGCAGGGAGGATTCATGTGTTGGTGACGGTGGATGGGGATGAGGCGTCGATGGCGGCGCTGGCGGGGCAGGTTCGGCAGGCGGTGGCTGCGTTGAATGCGGTGGATCTGGTGCAGACGGCGGCGCAGGCAGATCGAGGGCTGCATGTGGTGATCCAGACGCAGACGACGGGGAGAGGCCGATTGGATATACGGCCTCGTATGTGACGGCTACTCCGTGTGTGCTGGAGAAGGGTGGGAAGAAGACGGATGTGGAGTTGAAGGGAACGCTGGCGGAGTCGACGGCGAACTCGAAGGGGGATGGCCTGGCGCAGAATATTGCTACGATGTTCGATCGTGATTTGCAGGAGTTGCGAACTGGCGCGGCGCCTCAACCGCATTGTATATAAGAGCGATCACCGACGAAGCCTTGTCATCAACAGATGAGTGCCGGCCGTGATGAATTTATTGCACAGTGAGTGTTGGACGGTCGTGGATTGGGTGATCGTCCCAGAGGTGGCTTGCTGATTGAGCCGGAGGCTACGGTATGGCAATGGTTTGGTCCCGGTTGGGGTTGCCGGGACGAAACGGTCGCTGGTGCTGGAGCAGCCCGCTATGTATGCGGCGGTGGTGATGAGGACGCCCAGAAGCCATGAAGAGTTTGATGGCGTAGTGCTGGCTGAGGGAACGGCGACGAAGAGTGAGGAATGCTCCGAAGGGAAGCAAGAGGGCTGCGGTGATTGCTGCAGTTGCCGCTCCTCGTTGTTTGCCTGGGTTGACTGGTGCTGTCTGCCATCTTGGACTTTACGGTGGTGACTGTGACGGTGCTGGTGGCAGGTGCGCCTGAGGTCACGCTGAGTTGCGCGGGCGAGAAGGTGCAGGTCGAGGCCTGGGGTTGCGCCGTGCAAGCGAGGGCGACGGTGCCACTGAAATTGTTCGTGGGTATGGCACTGATGACGAAGGTGGCGGATGAGCCGGCGGTGACGGTGAGTGCCGAGGTAGAGGCGCTGAAGCCGTAGGTGGGGGTACCGCTGGCAGTTGCGTTGGGTGTGATGGCGGCGAAGAGACCGTGCTGTTCGCTGGCGAGACCAGCGGCGAAGAACAGTGTGGATTGCGGCGGGTTAGCAGTGGCGACGCCGAAGTTGAGTTCCCATAGGCTGGCGTAGGAGAGGGTCTTGCCGGTGCCGTCGGTGAGTTGGCCGAGATAGGCGTAGGTTTTGGATTGTAGGCGTTGATGATGCCGTCACCGAAGTTGCCGACGAGCAGATCGCCGCCGAAGGGACCGAAGGTGGTGGGAGCCACGGCGACTCCCCAGGGAGCGTTGAGGTTGCCGCCGGCAGCGATTGCATGGGCGACGAAGTTGCCGGTGGTATCGAAGACGTTGACGATGCCGTTTCCGGGGGCGATGACGGGAGCTGTGGCGGTGGTGGAGCGGAGGGCGTAGGTGACGAAGACCTGAGAGCCGATGGCGTGGACCGAGTAGGGGACGTAACCAGCGGGAAGGGATGGGATCGGCGAAGGTGCCGCAAGTTTGGCGGGAGCGAAGGTGCTGTCGTAGACCTCAACGTTAGAGCCTTTGCCGAAGTTGGCGGCGAGCAGATAGGTTCCGTTGGAGTTGGTCATCGAGCGCGATGTCGGTGTAGACGGCGCCGGCGGCGTTGTTATTGATGACGACTTGCGTGACCGCACGCTGCAGTGCCCGAGCTTGTTGTTCCAACCGGTGATGATGCCGTCGAGAGAGCAGAAGAGGAAGCTCGCTTTGGTTCCGTTGGGCAGAATGTAGCCTGTCGGCGCACTGGCGGTGGTGACGGATCCGGTGGGTGTACCGGTGGCGGTGGTGCCGCCGGTGGCAGCGGGGATGGTGACTTTGAAGGTATGGCCAGTGCGGGTCGGCGGTTGGCTGACATGACGTAGTTGAGGCCGGTGCCCTGGGTACTGATCCAGCCGGTGGCGCTGTTCGACATGCCCCATGGGTTGATGAAGTGCGCGTCGGTTGTGGTGGCCGGGACGGAGCCATCGGAGAAGAGATTCGTGACGGCGTAGGTGCCGGCGGTTTGCGATGCGGCGGGGAGGGTCAGGGCTGTGGCGAGAAGGTTTAGAACGGTGCGGCTTTGGGTATGCGCCATGAAGTGCCTCACTCTCTTCTGGATGGGGAAGACAGAAAATTGACCCGGGAACCGATGGGTGGAAGAGTACCGAGTGAGAACGGGGAGTGTTGTCAGAGAGATGTCAACTGTGGAGTCATATTTTTCGGTGCTGGTGTAAGCGGGGGTTGGTTGAGGGGCCCCTCCCTGCCTGAATGCGTGCAAAGTATTCATTCGGTGTTGGTTAGGTTTGGACTTCGGTGTTTGGGGAGCGGGGCAAAGTCCCAATTTATTGGGCTTTGAGTGGGGCTTCGCGCCGTAAAGTATTCATTACAGGTTAGTAAGGAGCCTTCGATGAAGGGGCCACGCGCTTGAGCGAAGAGCTAGAGATGGGGTTGGTGGCTTGTTTTGTCAAGCCTGATGGCATGTCATGGGGCGGGGGTGAGGCCGTGGCGGCGCATGATTTCGCCGATGGCGGCGGGGTTGGGTGGGGTGCCGGGCGGGGTGGATTGGAGGACGGCGGCGATCTCGCGGAAGAAGTCGGCGCCGAGGAGGCCGGGCGTGATGATGGCGAGGGCTTTTGCCGGGGTGGAGTGGAGGTTTTCGAAGCGGTGGACGACTCCGCGAGGGATGAAGACTGAGTCGCCGGGGCGGCTTCATGGTTTGGCCGTTGTCCGGGGTAGGTGAGCGATGCCTTCGAGGCCGTAGCAGGTCTCCTCGTAGGCGTCGTGGCTGTGGGCGACGGGGACTTTGGCTCCGGGGGCGACTCTGAACTCGAACATGGCGAGGGAGCCGCCGGAGGCTTGAGGGGTGACGAGGTAGCGGATGGTGAGGCCTCCGAAACGGATCTCTTCGTGGGTAGTTGTTGGCATGAGGTTCTTGGTTATTCCTTTTTCTGTTTTGGTGTTCGGGTGATTGTATCGTGATTTCGATTATGTATATCTGTTTTTGTATATACTTATTGGTATAGGCGGATTTTTGCGTGGATTTGACTGGAATGAAAACAAGAATCGCAGCAATTTTCGGAAACACGGAATCATATTTACGATGGCGATCAGAGTCTTCGAAGATCCGGATTATGTGATGTAACAGGATCGGGATGTCGATGGCGAGGAACGGTGGCAGACGATTGGATTGGTTGAGGGAGTTTATGCTATTGCTGGTGGTACACACGATGCAGGCGAGGACAGATGATTTGATTTACCGGATCGTTTCGGCGCGGGAAGCGACTGCCCATGAAAGGAGACGTTATGAAACCGACACGAGTAAGGAGCCCAAGATGGGACTCTACCGGCGGAAGCCGGGAAGTCCGCTGACCAAGCGAGCGGGCCGATTTGAAGGTGCTGGAAGGCCGGCCGATCGATACATCGGATATTCCGGAGTGGACAGAGAGATTGGAAGGGGGCGGTGCGGGGGAAGTTCTATCGTCCGGTGAAGAAGGCGGTGAGTCTACGGCTGGATGCGGATGTGATCGCGTGGCTGAAGAAGGATGGGAAGGGGTATCAGACGCGGGCGAACCGGGTGCTTCGGGAGAAGATGCTGAAGGAGATGGCTGGGTAGGGGTTCCGGGATTTTCGCTGCCGCGAAAATGTCCCACCTTAGCGACGATGAGACTGTCGCGAAGATGGGACACCCGGCTTTTGGAGGGACGTCAGATGCGCGATATCAATTGTTCTTGCCTGGTGAGGGCGAGATATTGTGTGGTTTCGGGTAGTTGAAGAACCATCCTACCGAGGCGGTCGAGAGGAAACCAAAGCCAACGAGAATAATTACTGTAATCAGAACTCCCAGAGCGAACGTAATCATGCTGCCCCCTTGGTCTTCGCTGTTCTGTCCCCGGCTGTCGATGCCGGATAGCGCAGAGGAATGACCAATCAAAACTGAACTCTCAGGAGACACATTACGCTTATCGCTTAGAATTAAATACCCCATAGGGGGTAGGTGATTGAGCGTAGGTGCAGGATGGGGCAGGGTGCGGACTGAAATCCGCACCCTCTTTTTTATTTTTTGGTTTGCGGCACGGCTGAAGCCGTGCCCTATGCAAAGACAAAGGCTATTGTGTGGTTGTGGAGTGAATTCTAGTCCAGGACTACTGCAGAAGCGTTCCCTCTTCGGGTTGGGTTTTGGCTTCTTCTGGGGGGATGACTACGGCGGCGGCTACTTTGTCCTGGGGTTCGAGGTCGAGGAGCTTGACGCCCTGGGTGCTGCGGCCGGCGGCGCGGATGGATTTGGTGTCGATGCGGATGATCTTGCCGAACTGGCTGATGACCATGAGCTCGGTGGTGTCGTCGACGAGGTTGATGCCGGTGACCTTGCCGATCTTGGGGGTGGTCTTCATGTTGATGACGCCCTTGCCGCCGCGGGACTGGAGGCGGTACTCGTCGACGTCGGTGCGCTTGCCGTAGCCGTTCTCGGAGACGGAGAGGATGAGGCAGGGGGTGAGGCCGAGCTTCTCGTCGAGTTTGGCGAGCTTGGCGGCTGCGGCTGCGTCGATGGCTTGATCGGTGCCGAGGGCCTCCTGACCGTCGGGGTTGTCGGAACCCACCCTTTGCGATACGGCCGCAAAGGATGGGCCACCCGATTCGGTGGAGAACGCCAGCCTCGTCGATGGCGGCTTCGACCTGCGAGGTGAGGCCCTTGGCGGCGGCGCGCTCGAGGCGGGCCTTGTTGCGGGCTTCGTTGGAGGGGGTGACGGCGGCTCCGATGACGTAGTCTCCCTTGCGGAGGGAGATGCCGCGGTTGCCGGTGGCGGGGCGGCCCATGGGGCGGAGATCCTGCTCGTTGAAGCGGATGGCCTGGCCGTCGTGGGTGGCGAGGAAGATGACCTGCTGGCCGTCGGTGATGCGGGCGGTGATGAGCTCGTCGTCCTTCTCGATGTTGATGGCGATGATGCCGCGGGCCATGACGTTGGAGAAGTCCTTGAGGGCGGTCTTCTTGACGGTGCCGTTGCGGGTGGCGAAGAGGACGTACTTGGAGTCTTCTTCGAGGTCGCGGACGGGGAGGATGGTGACGACTTTTTCTCCGGGCTGGAGGGCGATGAGCGAGGCCATGGCCTTGCCCTTGCCGGCGGCGCCGACGTCGGGGATCTCGTAGACCTTGAGCCAGTAGACGCGGCCGGTGTTGGTGAAGCAGAGGAGATAGGAGTGGGTGGAGTCGATGATGAGCTGGGCGACGAAGTCCTCTTCGCGGGTCTTCATGCCGAGGCGGCCGGTGCCTCCGCGACGCTGCTGGCGGTAGGTGGAGATGGGGGTGCGCTTGAGGTAGCCGGTGTTGGAGAC
The DNA here is from genome assembly GCA_963746625.1 of uncultured Acidobacteriaceae bacterium. Lineage (GTDB taxonomy): Bacteria > Acidobacteriota > Terriglobia > Terriglobales > Acidobacteriaceae > Edaphobacter. The sequence continues at coordinate 1,373,138 of CAVVBT010000002.1, read as the reverse complement.
GGTGACGGCGACCTGCTCGTCGGCGATGAGGTCTTCGAGCTGGAGCTCGGTGGTCTCGTCGACGATCTGGGTGCGGCGGGCGTCGCCGTACTTGTCGCGAATCTCGGTGAGCTCCTTGACGATGAGTTTGCGGAGCTTCGCGGGCGAGGCGAGGATGGACTCGAACTCGGTGATGTTGTCGCGGACTTCGGCGAGCTCTTTGAGGGTCTCGTCGATGGAGAGCTGGGTGAGGCGGTAGAGCTGCAGTTCGAGGATGGCGTCGATCTGCTTGTAGGAGAGGATGAGCGTGCCGGTAGTGCTGAAGGTCATGTCGACGCCGTACTTGGCTGGGTCGAGGGTGACGCCCTTGAGTTCGGTGCCGCGGAGATTGATTTTCTTGCCGGAGAAATATTGGAAGAGGTTCTCGCGGGCTTCGGCGCGGCTGCCGGATTGGCGGATGGTGCGGATTACGTTGTCGAGGTGGTCGAGGGCGATCTGGTAGCCCAGGAGGGTGTGCTCGCGGTCGCGGGCCTTGTTGAGGAGGAAGGCGGTGCGGCGGCGGACGACTTCGACGCGGTGATCGAGGAAGGCGCGGATGGCGGCGTCGAGCGGGAGCTCCTTGGGCTGACCGTTGTGGACGGCCAGGAAGATCATGGAGAAGGAGTCCTGCATCTGGGTGTGCTTGTGGAGCTGGTTGAGGACGATCTGATGCTCGGCACCGCGCTTGAGGCCGATGTGGATGCGCATGCCGTCGCGGTCGGACTCGTCGCGGAACTCGTCGCGGGCGATGTCGGTGATGACGCCCTCGTTGACCAGTTCGGCGATGCGCTCGATGAGGCGGGCCTTGTTGACCTGGTAGGGGATCTCGGTGACGATGATGGCCTGACGGCCGCCGGAGATGTTTTCGATGCAGCATTTGGCGCGCATGATGAAGCGGCCGCGGCCGGTGCGGTAGGCGTTGGGGATGCCGGTCTTGCCGAAGATGAAGCCGCCGGTGGGGAAGTCTGGGCCTTTGACGTGCTCGAGGCAGAGATCGAGGTCGGAGCGGGTGTCGGATTTTTCTTTGGAGATGAGGGCGATGCAGGCGTTGACGACTTCGGTGAGATTGTGGGGCGGGATGTTGGTCGCCATGCCTACGGCGATGCCGCCAGAGCCGTTGACGAGGAGGTTGGGGATGCGCGCGGGGAGGACGGTGGGCTCGGTGGTGGACTCGTCGTAGTTGGGGGCGAAGTCAACGGTGTCGGAGTCGATGTCGGCGAGCATTTCGCCGGCGATGCGGGTGAGGCGGGCCTCGGTGTATCGCATGGCGGCGGGTGGGTCGCCGTCGACGGAGCCGAAGTTGCCCTGGCCGTCTACGAGGGGGTAGCGGAGGCTGAAGGGCTGGGCGAGGCGGACCATGGTGTCGTAGATGGCGGCGTCGCCGTGGGGGTGGAAGTTGCCCATGACGTGGCCGACGACCTTGGAGGACTTGGTGAGCTTCTTGTTGAACTGGAGGCCCATCTCCTGCATGCCATAGAGGACGCGGCGGTGGACGGGCTTGAGGCCGTCACGGACGTCGGGCAGGGCTCGGCCGATGATGACCGACATGGAGTAGTCGAGGTAGGAGCGGCGCATCTCCTCTTCAATGTTGATGGGATAGAGGAAAGCGGCGCCTCGGCCACGGACGTTGTCTCCGGGAGGGCCATCCGGGGGACTCCCGGCCGGCGGAGGGTTGTTGGAGTTGGCGTCCTGGGGGGAAGGGATGTTTTTCGGGTCTTGCGGGAAGAGATCGTCAGCCATGTCTAAGCTCTATTATAGAGGTTTTGGCTGTGCAGATGGGGCGAGCTGGGAAGGGTTGAAAGACAGCAAAAAGGGTGCTCCGAAGAGCACCCTTTTTGTTTGGTTGATGTTGGGTTAGAAGGTGAACTTGAGGTTCAGCTGCATGGTGCGAGCGTTATTGGTGAAGACCTTATCAGGATGATTGAAGAACGCGTTGTCTGACCGTCTGAAGTTGTAGTTTGCGGTGAAGCTGGTCGCGTTGACGTTGTCAATGGTTCCAGGGATGTATTGAGCGTGGTTGAGGACGTTGAAGGCACCTGCACCGAACTCGACCGAGTAGTGTTCGTGGAGGGTAACGCGCTTGAAGACCGAGAGATCAATGTTGTTGATCGGACGGATGGGAAGCGTGTTACGAGCGGCATTCGGAAGAGTACCGTTGCCTGCCTAACGTAGTATGCGTTGGAAGAAACAAAGTTGCCGCTGGAATTGAAGGCACCTGCAGAGTATGAGGTGATGTTAGCCGGGCAAGCCGACGCTTTCGATCGCATTGAGCAAGCCTGAGCCAGTGATAGCTAGCGGACCACTGTCTGCATCGGGGTCGCAAGCGACTGGATTGAGCACTGCAACCGAGCCTGAACCTGTTCCCTTGACGCCGTTGGGGTTGACGATGGGCGGTCGATCGCGGTTCCTGAGTCGCCGTTGAGGTTGGAGTTGACGCCAGAGAGCACGGTTGCGTACTCAGGCGACTCGTAGGTGTAGATAGGAGTAATGGTCCAGTTGCCTACCACGTTCCGCATCAGGAAGCTGTCCGAGTGCTTGAAGTAAGGCAGATCCCAGAGAGCCTCGAGGGTGATGCGGTTTGTACGATCGAGTGCGGAACGGCTGTAGTCGCACGCGATGCATTGCGAGTTCTGCTGACGGCGAGGAGTGAGCAGTGGTTGCGAAGACCTCCGCCGTCGCATCGTCCATCGTCTTGGACCAGGTGTAGGAGAGGTTCATCTGCAGGCCGCCCTGGAAGCGGCGGGTCAGATTGGCCACGAAGCCGTTGTAGTTGGACTGAGAATAAGGCTGGTACGAGGTGATCGTGCCGGTGAAACCAGCAGTGTTGCCATGCCGGTACGATGCGAGAAGAGCACTGAGATTCGCCAAGGTTGGTGTTGCAGCCTGCCGGGTGCAATCAGTTGCGTTGAACCGTTGACCACAGTGCCAAGCTGATTGGCGGCTGTGACCTTAGGCTGAATGTTGATCTGGTCTTGGGTAGCAAGGTGGATGCCGCGAGTTCCGATATAACCGATCTCAGCCGTGTAGGCGGAGCCGATCGTGCGCTGCACCGTGAGGGTGTAGGTCTCCGCGTAAGGCAGAACCTGATCCGGCAGAAGCGCTGAGGTAGCCGCACGCTGCTGCGCAAGACCTGCGGGCGTGTTGGGGAAGTTGGTGATGCCCGAACCCGTTCCGGGAGGCAGACCGCCGTTCTTGAGGAAGTTTGGGGAACTGTAGGCTGGCTGGCCGGGATCGTCGACGTTGTTGGTGGACGAGTACTGCGGCGGGAAGGAGAGGGTTCCGAGGTTGTCGAAGAGAACGTCGTACGCCATGCCGAAGCCGGCGCGGACTGAGGTCTTCTCGTCCGGAGCCCAGTTGATGCCGAAGCGAGGAGCAAAGTTGGTGTATTGCGGGCTGGGGCGCGTGGAAGCTGACGAGGCCGGGCACGGAGGCTGCGATGTTCAGCTGCTGTGCGCGCTCGCCAACTGGGACGGCAGTGAACTCATAACGGAGGCCGAAGTTGAACGTGATGGTCGGAGTTGCGCGCCAAGTGTCGTTGGCGTATCCGTAAAATGCCGTCTGGTCGCCGTAGTAAGTTTGCTGACCAGTCGAACGCTGAGCAAACCCATTCTGGTCGGGAGCGAGATCATGGAGGTACTGATCGAGCTGAGCCCATTCATAGTCGCCGCGCGCGCGCTGCGTGAAGCCTTGCGGGGAAATGTACTTACGACCGTCGAAGCCGATCTTGAAGGTGTGCTTGCCTTTTACCCAGCTGACGTTATCCGTAGCTTGATACATGTTTTGGATGGTGAACTGGGGGGCATTGCCGTCAGGACCGATGCTGATGAAGCCCTGATCGTAGAACTGAAGGTTGGGGAACTGATCAAGGCCGGGGAAGGTGAAGTTGCCAGAGCCCAGAATGTTGCTGTAACGGTTGTATCCGACGCGGAACTCGTTGGTCAGGTTCGGAGTGAAGGTGTGGTACTCCGAGAGAGCGACGAGATGGTATTTGAAGGGCTGGGTTGTAAAGAAGACCGGCAGGTTCGCGGCAGTATCTTCGGCTCCCTGCGTGTTGTAGATATAACGACCGCGGATGCTGTCCTTGGAGTTGATGTTCCAATCCATGCTGGTTGTAAGCGCATCGAAGTTCGAGAAGTTCGGCGCGTTGATCAGCACGTTGCCCAAGGGGATGTTGGTCGGAGCCCGATCCAGCCGTTGGTAACGGTCAGGGTTTGAGGCCCGGTCTGTTGATTGCCGCACGCGTTGTCGTTGGCTGCGGTAACTTGTGCGCCACCATTGAAGTTGGCTGCGGGTACGTATTTTAGGTATTGCTGAAGGTTGGTGGCGCTGAAGCCATACTGGCCGGCGAGGCTACTTGAGGGTTGAGAGGCCGGCTGCGGTCGGAGTGCAAAGATAGTAGCTCAGTGACTGACCGATGGTCTTACGCTCGAAGTTTCCGAAGAAGAAGAGCTTGTCTTTGAAGATCGGCCCACCGACCTGGCCACCATAGCGGTTATTGTCGTAGCGCGGATTCGGGAACCTTGCCGCCCGCGGTTCCGCTGGCTGCGTTCAGGTTGCGGTTCTGAAAGTACTCGTAAGCTGTCGCCGTGGAATTTGTTGGTGCCGGAGAGGACGGTGGTATTGAACTGGCCGCCGGAGGAGTGACCGAACTCTGGCGAGAACTGGTTGGTGATGAGGGTGAAGTTACCGACGGAGTCGTTGGGCACGTAGACGAGCGGACCAGTGACTGCCTTGTTGTTGTTGTCGATACCTTCAATGGTGAAGTTGTTGTTACGGGGACGCTGTCCACCAATCGAGGGGCCGACGCCGATACCGATACCACCGGTGGAGGCGACGCCGGGGCTAAGCAGGGATGTATTCAACACGCCGAGGCCAACGGTGGCGGTTGGCAGGTTCGCAAGTTCTTCGGTGGAGAAGGTCGTGGTGAGGTTGGTCGTCGTAGTGTCGAGAACGACGCCTGCGTCAGCAGTGACTTCTACGGACTGGGTGGTGCCAACGGAAAGGACGATGTCCTTGGTTGCCGTCCTATTGGTTTCAACCTCGAGGCCCTTCAACTTATAGGCCTGAAATCCGGCGTTCGAAACCGCAACGTCGTACGAGCCAGCGGGCAGGTTCGAAGCGTGGAATTCGCCAGCGGAGTTGGCAGTAAGAGTTGTGGTCACGCCCGTTGCTTCGTTGGTTATGACGACGGTCGCATTGGGGATTGCAGCACCCGTTGCGTCCTTGACCGTCCCTGCGATGTCTCCACTTGTGATCTGGGCTAACGCCATACCCGCGGAGAGGATAGAGACTGCAAAAATTGCTGAAAACTTACGAAACACCTGGTTCAAGGGGGATCCTCCGAGATTCATTGGAACTCCTTGGAGCAATCCGTGGGCCAAAGTCTGGTGCTCCCTATACCTCTGAAGAGTCATGAGGCGTCCCGCAAAGGGGATATGGAAAAATGGATTTATGGAAAACTCATCTACCTGTTACAGAATTTCGACAATTGCATAACTCATTCACTACCGAGATTTGCGAGGCATCCGTGTGACTGAATTCTCAAAGTAGGTGGGCTCCGGTCCGGACACGTGGTGCAGGGGATATGAATCCTTGTAGGGGATATAGGACAGAATTAGTCTGAAATAATTGTTGATATAGGACCGAACATATCGTATATTGAGTTTCGTCAGGGCGAGATGCACTTCCTAGACCTCTTGCGATGAACAGGTAACGAAAGGCTTCAGAGTTCAGGTTGGATTGGATTTTGGGGTTTAGCGGTCAAGAACCCCGTGCGCCTTTTTTCTGCCGCGGATTGTGCGCGGATTGGGTTGGCTGAGTGAGTTTGAGCTGTGTTTTTGAAAGGTGAAGTAAATGAAGCGACGGACGATAGCGAACTCCAGAAAAAAGGGCGGACTGACGGTTATTAGAGGGTCGCGCGGATGGATTGCAGCGGGGACGCTGGCGGCGTATGCCATGGCAGGCGGAACGAAGGCTGCCGTGGCGAGCGCGGCCAAGGCCGACCCGGCAGGTTCTGGGGGAGCCGAGGCGACGCTGCCGCTGAAGAAGTTTGAGATTGCCGCTGGACCGCTGGATGCGGCGGTGAAGGCGTATGAGAAGACGACCGGGTTGACGGTGAAGGTTGTGCTGCCCGCGGGAACGCTGGCGGGGTTCAATTCTCCGGGGGTGACTGGGCTGTATCGCGAGGATGAGGCGCTGCGGCTGCTGCTGGAGGGGACGGGGCTGAACTATCGCGTGGAGGACGCCGCGACGATGGTGGTGGGGGTGCAGTCGAAGGATACGGTGTCAGTGACGAGCTCGGTGACGGATTCGGTTTCGATGACGAAGTTTACTGAGCCGCTGATTGATACGCCGCAGACTATTGCGGTGGTTCCGCGTTTGTGGTGAAGGATGAAGGCGTGACCACGCTGCGGGATACGCTGCGGAATGTTCCGGGGATCAGCCTGGCGGCGGGTGAGGCTGGAGCGCAGGGAGACAATCTGACGATTCGTGGATTTACGGCTCGGAACGATATTTTTCTGGATGGGATTCGCGACTTCGGTAGCTACTATCGCGACTCGTTTAATTACGAGCAGGTGGATGTGCTGGAGGGGCCGGCGGGCGTTCAGTTTGGGCGCGGGTCGACGGGTGGGGTGGTGAATCAGGAGAGCAAGGTTCCGACGGTCGCAACAGTTCGCGCATGTGGAGGCGCTGTTTGGAACGGATGGGACGAGGAGAATTACGGCAGACCTGAATAGTCATGAGTTGGATGCTTTGGGTGGGACGGCTTTCGGGCTAAATGCGATGGGTCAGGAGGGCGGAGTTGCGGGACGGCCGTTTGCAGAGATTCGGCGGTTTGGAGTTGCGCCGTCGGTGTCGATTGGGCTGAACACGAAGACGCGGGCGACGCTGAGCTACGTTCATTTGCAGGATTGCGACACTCCGGACTATGGAGTGCCGTGGCTGAACAATACGGTGGCGCCGGGACCGATTCGGCATAACTATTATGGATTTCCGAACGAGAACTACCTTGATACCAACGACGACATTATGACGTTGAAGGCGGAACATGAGTTTTCGCCGAATCTGAATCTGCATACGATTGCGAGGGCGGCGAATTATCCGCGGCAGGCGCAGATTACGGAGCCGCAGATATGTTCGAATGCGCCGGCGAGCGTGCCGGTGGGCGGGATTGTGGCGTCGCTGCCAACGCTGGCGGTGAATCCGAAGCTGCCTTGCACGTTTACGGCTGCGAGCAATCCGAGCACGATTCTGGTGAACCGGAATCAGATCCAGACCAAGAGTGTCGAGGGCGATCTGTGGGATCAGACGGAGGTGACGGCACGATTCAAAGTGCTGGGCATACCGAATAGCCTGGCCGCGGGGGTCGAAGGCGGACAGGAGATTTCGAACCCGATCCGGTCCAGCTACACGATCAACAGGATCAATACCGTGCCTTCGACTATCCTGCTGAATCCGAATACGGCGGCAGCCGTTTTGCCGGGACTCAGTACATTACTTCGATCGTGCATACGAAGTCGGAGAGCGTTGGACTTTATTTCGTGGATACGGTGAAGCTGGGGCGGTTGTTTGAGTTGAGCGGCGGTGTGCGGTGGGACCGTTTCGATACGGGATACAACCTGTGGCAGCCGACGCCGCCTGCGGGTGGAACGGTGACGGCTCCGGTGGCGCCGATCAGCAGAGTGGATGAGCAGCCGAGCTATCGTGCGGCGTTTGTGTATAAGCCGTCGAGCCATGGGAGTGTTTACTTCGACTATGGGACGAGCTTCAATCCTGCAGCAGAGTCGCTGAGTTTGAGCATTGGGCTTGCGAACAGTTCGGCTGCTCCGGAGGAGAACGAGATCGTACGAGGCGGGCGTGAAGTGGAGCTTCCTGAATGAGCGGCTGCTGACTGAGGGTGCGTGGTTCCGAACCGAGAAGGACAATGCGCGCGAGACGGACCCGACGAACTCAAACAATATTGTTGCAGCGGGAAATCAGCTGGTGAAGGGCGTGCAGTTCAGTGTGGTGGGGCGGCTGCCGGAGGGAATGGATATCGTTGCCGGATATGCGTATCTGGATAGTGCGGTGATCTATTCGAAGTTCTTCCCGACGTCGGTAGGATATCCGCTGGCGAACGTGCCGAAGCAGACGTTCAATCTGTTTGTCACGCACCGGCTGCCGTGGAGGTTGACTGCGGGAGCTGGGAGTAACTATGTGGCGAGCCGGACGGCCAGTTCTACTGTGCCGTATGTTCCTACGGGATATGCGCCGAATCCGAATGGAGCCGGGATTTGTGGTGACGAGCGTTGCGATGAAGCAGGTGCCGGGGTATTGGATCTTCAATGCGATGTTGCGGCGGCCGATTACGGAAAGGCTTGAGTTGCAGGCGAATGTGAATAATCTGCTGAACCGTACTACATCGATCTGCCGCATCCGAGCCATTTGATTCCGGGAGCCGGAGCGAATGCGCTGATCGGGATCAATTTCAAGTTTTGAGTTGTCCGATGAATAAAGTGCGTCGGCCGGGAGAGTTACCGGCCGACTTATTTTTGTATGAGAGGGGTGGTGGATGCTGATTACGATTCCTGATGTGTTGACGGCAGGTGAAGTGGCGCAGGCGAGAGCTGCACTGGATGCGGCGGAGTGGGTGGATGGCAAGGTCACGGCTGGATACCAGGCGCAGAGCGTGAAGGAGAACCTTCAATTGCCCGAGGGGCATCCTGTGGCGGTGAAACTGGGCGAGATGGTGCTGGGAGCGCTGGCGCGATCGCCTCTGTTTATGTCGGCTGCGCTGCCGCTGCGGGTCTTTCCTCCGATGTTCAACCGGTATACCGGCGGTGGGCATTTCGGGACGCATGTGGATACGGCGATTCGGTCGAATGCGACGACGGGGCAGCGGATCAGGACGGATGTTTCGGCGACTTTGTTTTTGTCGGCTCCAGAGGAGTATGAGGGCGGCGAGTTGTACGTGGAGGATACGTATGGCGTGCACTCGGTGAAGTTGCCGGCGGGACATATGGTGCTGTATCCGGCGACGAGTCTGCATCGGGTGTCGCCAGTGACGAAGGGGGCGCGGGTAGCTTCGTTCTTCTGGGTGCAGAGCATGATTCGAAGCTGATGGCGACAGGACACTGCTGTACGACCTGGACACGGCGATTCAACGGCTGGCGAAGGAGTCGCCGGGGAATGCGGTGGGAGTGCAATTGACGGGTGTGTATCACAACCTGCTGCGGCGTTGGGCGGAGATGTAGTCGACCATTTACGATAGAGCGGCGTATGAAGATTGAGCCGCGACGAATCTATATCAATGTTGGTGTGAGTCTTTTGCTGCTGCTGTTTGGGTGGCAACTGGCTTCTACGGTCAAGCAGGAGTCGCTGACGTGGGATGAGGGCGACCACATCTTTGCGGGGTACATGTCGTGGAAGACCCACGACTTTGGATTGAATCCTGAACATCCTCCTCTGATGAAGTTGTTGGCGACGATGCCGCTGCTGCATCTTCCGCTGAAGGTGCCGGCGCTGCAGCATCGGTTCTTCAAAGACGAAGCATATTATGACGGGCGCGAGCTGCTGTTTGGGAATGCGCCAGAGTTTAGTGCAGAGTCGCTGACCTTTCGGGTGCGACTGGCGGCTGGGGTGGTGGCGATCCTTTTGGGGTTGCTGGTGTTTGTCGCTGCGCGGGAGATGTTTGGTGTCGGTGCAGCCTTCGTGGCTCTGGTGCTGCTGACTTTTGAGCCGACTGTTCTGGCTCATGGCGCTTTTGTGACGACTGACACCGGGGTTTCCTGCTTCTTCTTTGCTGCGGTGTATGCGTTTTACCGGTACTGCAGGGTGGGTTCGGTGGGGCAGCTGATTGTGGCTGGGATTGCTGCGGGATTGGCGTTGGCGACGAAGCACTCGGCTGTTCTTTTGCTGCCGATGCTGGTTGCGTTGGCTGCGTGTGAGGTGGTGTTCCGCCTGAATGGCGATGGGCGCGGCAGGCGTGCGATGCGGATGGCCTGGTCGCTGATGGCGATTGGCGTGATTGCGGTGGGAGTGCTGTGGGCTTTCTATGGGTTTCGCTATGCGGCGCGGCCATTGGGATTGCGGCTTGATCCTTCGCTCGCGGATTATGTGCATCCTCTGCATTCGGTGGAGGCAAAAGGCATTATGCTGCTCGCACGGTTTCATCTTTTGCCTGAGTCGTACCTGTATGGGTTGGCAGATGTGCGGGCGATGGCGAATGGGATGCCTTCGTTTATCTTTGGCAGGGTTTATGAGCACGGGGTTTGGTTCTACTTCCCTGCTGTGCTGGTGATCAAATCGACGCTCGGACTGCTGGCGTTGGTGGCGCTTGCTTTTGCCGCAGTGGCGGTCGGGACGGTTCCGGCGGTGGCGGGAGATTTTGTTTTTGCTGATACCTGCAGTCATCTACTTTTGGGTTGCGATGGGTTCGAGCCTGAACATCGGCGCCCGGCACATCTTGCCGGTGTATGTTTTTCTCTGCGTGTTTGCTGCAGGCGGAAGTTGGGCATGGATTGAGTCTTCAGGGAAAGAGTGGAGACGGGGTTGGGCTTTTGCGGTTGCGGCGTTGCTGATTTTTCAGGTGGTGTCTTCGGCGAGAGCTTATCCGAACTACATGGCCTATTCGAATGAGCTTTGGGGTGGGCCTTCGAAGACTTACAAATTTCTGACGGACTCGAATACCGACTGGGCGCAGCAGTTGCTTGCGGTGAAGCGATACACGGACGCCCACGGCATCAAGGAGTGCTGGTTCGCGTATTTTGCGGATCCGTTTCTTCGTCCGCAGGATTATGGGATTCCCTGCAGGTCTTTGCCTACGCCCGATACTGATTTCACCAAGACTCAACGGCCCGTTCCAACTGTGATTGATGGGCCGGTGTTTATCAGCGCGGGATCACTGACAGGGTTTGAATTTGGTTCGAATGCGCTGAACCCTTATCGGGAGTTCGAGAAGCTTACGCCGGTCGCCTCGATTCAGGATGGTGTTGAGGTCTTTGAGGGGAGATTTGAGGTGCCGTTGGCCTCTGCGCTGAGTTATGTGGCGGAGTCGAGTCAGTTGATGAAACAGCGAGACTTTGCGGGTGCGGTTGTTGCGGCACAACAGGCCGTGACGATTGCTCCGAATGAGTACGAACCGCAGGTGGCGCTCGGCGATGCGCTGCTGGCCGCGGGGCGGAAGGACGAGGCTCGATTGGCTTATGAGCAAGCTATGGGGGCGGTGAAAAAGATGGAGCCGGACGCGCAGGAGGCTTTGGGTCCAGAAGTCCAGAAGAAGATCGCAGCCTTGGGAGTTGGTTTGTACTGATTTGACGGGTCTATCTGGGGTATCGCGAGAGTATGAGGAGAATCATGGAGATTAATTTTTCGGGAAAGATTGTGCTGGTGGCCGGAGGGACCGGTGGATTGGGCCACGCGGTGAGTCTCGCGTTTCTTGAAGAAGGTGCGAAGGTGGTGGTGACGTATCGCAAGGAAGACGAATTTGCGGATCTAAAGAAGGCTGCCGGCTCGAGGGCGGCGGCGTTGGAAGGTGCGGTGGTTGATGTGACTGATGAAGGTGCTGTCAAGGGATTGATTGATGGCGTTGTCTCGCGGCATGGAAGGGTGGATGCGCTGGTCAATACGGTAGGCGGTTATGCAGGCGGAGTGAAGTTGTGGGAGATGGAGACGAAGGTCTTCGATACGATGCTGGCGCTGAATCTGCGTTCGGGCTATGCGCTCGCTCGGGGAGTACTGCCGGCGATGCTGAGACAGCGGCATGGTTCGATTGTGAATGTGGCGGCTAAGGCTGCGGTGGATCATGGTGCGGGTGCGGCGGCGTATGCGGCATCGAAGGCGGCCGCGGTGGCGATGATGGATTCGTTGGCTGGAGATTTGAAGGGCTCGGGCGTGAGGGTGAACTCGATTCTTCCGAGCATCATTGATACTGCGGTGAACAGAGCTGCGATGCCGAAGGCGGATTTTGCGGTTTGGCCGAAGCCTGAGGAGATTGCGCGGGTGATTCTGTTTTTGTGCAGCGACGCGGCCTCGGTGGTGCATGGGGCGGCGGTGCCGGTTTATGGGAATAGCTGACCGGTAGCTGGTTTGGTTGGCGGCGGCGCGGGGACCGGTGCTGGGGGCGGTACACCGTGGGTCAGGTGTTTCAGGAGGAACTCCTGGAAGAGGGTTCCGATGGCGCCTGTGCCTATGCCGATAAAGATGTTGTCGACAGTGACCTGGGCGTCGTGTTTCTCGCTGTTGGGATAGTAGAGGCTGGAGATACCGCCGGCGGCGAGGTTGCCGAAGACGTTGGAGTAGTTTGGCTGCCAGTGTCCGTTGTCGCCTTTGCAGATGACTACCGTCGAGATGGCGTAGAGGGCGCGGTTGATGATCCTTCCTTTTCCCTTGTAGAAGTAGCGGGGGTCCTGGTGGAGGAGGGATGGCAGGAGCGCGGCACCGAAGAAGGTTGAGGTGACGCGGTCGCCATAGGTGGCTCCGTAACGCTGGGCATAGCCGCTGAAGCCTTGTCCGTAGCCCGCGAAATCTCCCTGCCATTGCTCGATGGCTGCGGTGACACCGGTTGTCAGGAATGTGACGGGGTCGACGGTGACTTTGATGGCTAGTTTGAATTTTTGTTTGCGCGTGAGCGGCGCTGCGTTGGGGATGTAGCTGACGTAGAAGTTTGGGAGGACGCCGATGATACGTTGCTTGACCTCGGCGCTTATTTGTTCCTCGGCCAGGTCTTCCTGGGTGATGGCGTCGACTGTCGATTTAATGGACTCGACCCCGAGGACGATGGGGGGCAGAACGAGGTTCTCGCCAAAACGAACGACAATGTCTTCTATCTTCCAGTCGGCGAAGCCGGGAGCGATGATTCTGATGACGTATTTTTCCGGCGAGACGGCGGTGAAGGAGAAGGCTCCGTTTGCGTCGGATTGAGTGGTGCGGAAAGTTTTGTCATCGGTCTTTTCGAGTGTGATGCGGGCGTTGGAGATGGTGGCATCCTGCGCGTCGGTCACGGTGCCTGAGATTACGGAGGTGCTGGGTGCGTCCGGGAGCCGCGGGTCGGGTGTGGGTTGCTGGGCGTGGAGTTTCACGCTGAAGAGAAGCGATGCGCAGAGAAGTCGAATCAGACAGGCTGATTTGATTCTCGAGTTCGCACGCCGGATGACTCCGCCCATCAGGGGTAGTTTGTGACTTTGGGCGTGACACGGTGCGGGGCAACGGCGGTGGGGCCGCCGGTGTCGTTGATGACGTTGCTGATCTCGCCCTTGTCGTCGAGAGCTACGGTGATCATGTCGTGAAAGCGGACGTTGGGATTGAGCGGGACCTCAATGGCTCGGGTGAGGGTGACATCCGGATGGCGGAATACGCTGTAGATGCCGAGGCCCCAGGCTTCGTGGCTGGTCACGCTGTTAGCGACTTTGTAGGAGGCCCAGCCGTTGGTGTTGGGAGCGCTGGTGTAGCTGGGCTGGTCAGGCGGATCGTAGGGGATTTCGGATTGGTAGAAGTAGGTGCGTCCGGCATTGCCGTTCCAGAGGACCTGGAACTGCTGGTGATGTTCTACGAAGAGGCCGTAGATGGTGACGTTGTCGGCGTTGACGACGAGACCGTTCTGGCTGGTGTTGCTGGTCCAGCCGACTCCCGCTCCGTGGTCGGCACGCCATATCCAGGTGTGATCGACGATGGTGTCGTTGCTGTTGATCTCGAGATTGACTACGGCGCGGCCTACACCTGCTCCGCCGACGCGGAAGAAGACATCGTGGAGAGAGATGGGATTTTTTGCGTGGCTGACTTTGTTTTGCTTCGGGCCTACCTGGAGGAGGACGGGAGATTCTGTGGGACCGGCGTCGAGGAGGAGGCCGGAGATGATGATGCCGTCGGCGTCTGCGGTGGTGATGGCGGCGGTGCTGTTGACGGGGCGCAATGTGGCGAAGCCGAGGCCGAGGACTATGGTGTTAGGACGAACGACATGGATGGGTTCTGTCAGTTCGTAGATGCCGGGCGTGAGGATGAGATTTTTGCCTTTCGCGAGTTGGGCGTTGATGGTGGCGGCGTTGTCTCGGTTGGGGTGGGCGAGGTAAAACTGTGCGATCGGGATAGCTTTTCCGGGGGTCGTCCCAGAGTGCCATGTGATGCCTGAACTATTGGTGGCAAGCGAGGGGACGAGGATGCTGTAGTTGCCGGAGGAGTCCACCTGGAGGAATGGTTTTTCGCGGACGATGGGGGTTTGCGCGATTTTTGTGTAGGGAGGACTGGGCCACTCGCCTTCAGGTGGGTTGGGTACTCCGACGAAGACCATGTTCCAGTTGGAACCGGTCCAACTGTGCCACTCGCTGTTGCGGGAGATCCATTGCTGCTGAGTACCAGAGGCGACGTTGCCATCGATGAGGGTGTCGGACATCCAGCCGCCGCTGGCCCATCCTTTGTTTTGATTGAGGACGATGTCGCCGTGAACGTGCATGCGACGGAAGGGCGCGGCCTGGGAGACGGCCCACTGCATGGTGCCGCCGGTGGGGGCGACGGAGAAGTTTTCTGCGGCGCGCCAGAAGGTGGTGGTGGCGTTGTTGTTGCGGGAGGCGGCGTCGGAGTGGACGTTGCCGGTGATGTGGACGCTGTCGGGCGAGACGCCGAGGCCGAGGATTTGGGTGTAGAAGCCGATGGGGACGTCGACGTGATAGTCGCCGGGGAGGAAGAGGATGGCGTTGCGCTCGGGGCCGAACTCGTTGCGACGCTGCGTGGCGTAGACCTTGTCGATCTGAGTTTGGATGTCGGCTGCGGGCGTTGCGGGGCTGAAGACCAGGACGTTGGGGCCGAAGTCCGGCGTCGTCGGAGTCGCTGCTCTTGCCGGAGTAATTGCGATTGCGAGCAGAGCTAGAGAAAAGGCTAGTTTCATGAGCACTCTATTCGGGTTTGCCTAGTGTCTTGTCTTTGTACGCCTTTTGGAGGATGAAGAAGGCCTGTTTTTTTTCGCCCTGATCGGAGATGAGGCCTTTGCGGTTGAAGTTGTCCTGGAGGCCGGGGTTGACGCGGCGGGCGGAGCGGAAGTCCATGAGGACCCAGGGGCTGGTGCCGCGAAGCTGGGGGATTTTGTTGAGCATTGCGATCTGATGATGGTAGATCTCGGCTTGATATTCCTCGGTCCAGAGCGCGGGGTGGGTGTCTCCAGCGGGTGCGTGGTTGCCGGCTTTGGCGTCTCCGCCCCACTCGGACATGATGAGGGGTTTCTGGTAGCGGATGTCCCAGGTGGTGGTGTCGGCGCCTTCCGCGTGCTGCTCGTACCAGCCGATGTACTCGTTGGTGCCGATGACGTCGAGGGCTTTGCCGAGCGGGTCGTCGACGATCTTGGTGGTGCCTTGGCCGTTGGGATTTTTCTCAGTGCGGACGAGGAGGGCGGCGGTGACGAGGCGGGTTGGGTCGAGTTGATGGGTCAGGTCGACCATGGTGGTGAGGTATTTGGTGCGAGCTTCGGTGTTGGGGGTTTCGTTGGCGACGGACCAGAGGATGATGGAGGCCTTGTTGCGGTCGCGGCGAATCATCTCGCCGAGCTGCTGTTTGGATTTGGCGAGGACGGCGGGATTGTCGAACTGGAGAGCCCAGTAGTCGGGAATCTCGGACCAGACCATGAGGCCGAGTTTGTCGGCGGTGCGGGTCATGCGCTCGTCGTGGGGGTAGTGGGCGAGGCGGACGTAGTTGCAACCTAGCTCCTTGGCCCAGCCGAGGAGGGTGTCGACGTCTTTTTGCGAGTAGGCGCGGCCGGTGCGGTACGGGGCTTCGGCGTGGATGGAGATGCCGCGGAGGAAGACGGGCTGGCCGTTGAGGAGAATTTGTGTGCCGCGAGTCTCGATGGTGCGGAAGCCCATTGTCGTCTTCGATTTTGTCGGGGCCTGAGGAGAGTTCTACGTTGTAGAGTTTGGGATTTTCTGGCGACCAGAGGGTGAGGGATTTTGCGGGTAGTGCGATGGCGGCGCGGGAGTTGGCGTCGACGGCGGCTTTCGCGGAGGCGTGCAGTTCAGGGATGCTGACGGTGACTTCAGCTCCGGCGGGTGCGCCTTCGACGTGGACGTAACCTTCGATGAGGGAGTGGTCGGTGCGGCTGAGGTGGAGGTCGTAGTCGTCGATGTGTTGGGTGGGGACTTCGACGAGGGAGACGTCGCGGGTGAGGCCGCCGTAGTTCCACCAGTCGGTTTGGAGGGTGGGGACGCCGTCGGCGATGCGGGTGTTGTCGACGGAGATGACGACGAAGTTCTTACCGTCTTTGAGGACGCCGGTGAGGTCGCAGTCGAAGGGGGTGAAGCCGCCCTCGTGCTCGCAGACTTTCCTGGTGTTGACCCAGACGAAGGTGCGGTAGTTGGCGGCGCCGATGTGGAGGAAGGTGCGAGTGTTGGGTTTGGTGGTGTATTGGAAGTCTTTTTCGTACCAGATGGGGCCTTCGTAGTAGAGGAGGTCGGGGCGCTGCGTGTTCCAGTCACCGGGGACCTTGAGGGTCGGGGCGTTGGCGAAGTTGTAGTCCTGCGGGTGGCCGTTGGGGTCGAAGGGGGCATTCATGAAGAAGCCGTCTTTGCGGAGATTCTGGTGGAAGTCGTAGAGGCCTGTGGCGTACTGGTCGACGATGGCGTGCCAGTCGCCGTTGAGGGAAGTGGCAGGGCGGTGGTCGATGTCGACGAGGAGGGTGGTGTTGGTCTGGGCTTGCAGATTTGCAGCGGCTGCCGAGACGAGGAGAAGTGTGGACAGGAGTAGACGGGTTGGGGCTTGCGGCATTCAGAGTCTCCGTGATCATCGGCGCTTCGGTATGCGGTGAAAAGGGCAAAAGCGCTCGGAGACATGATACTTCGATCTTTGAACAATTTGCCTGTGAGGAGCGCAAAAACCTGGCATTGTGCGAGGGCTCGGCTGAACGATTTGGAGATCTGTGGCTTGGATCGAATTCTCGGGGTCCTTCGCTGCGCTCAGGATGACAATAAAAACAGGCAACGAGATTAAGTGAGACGATCGGCGAGGAGGTGGTCGGCGACGCGGATGGCGTTGGCGATGATGGTGAGGGATGGGTTGACGGCACCGCAACTTGGGAAGAAACTTGCGTCGACTACGTAGAGGTTGTCGAGGTCGTGGGCTTTGCAGTGGATGTCGAGGACGGATTGCTGTGGGTCCGTACCGAATCGGCAGGTGCCGTTTTGGTGGCCGACACCTTCCAGCGGAATGCGTTTTTTGAAGTAGGCGTGGAAGGGGACGGAGGTATCGGCGTGGCCGGCCTGCTTTAGGACGTCGATCCAGCGCTCTTTGAGGCGGGTGAAGGATTCGACGTTGTTTTCGGTGTAGGAGAGCTTGATTTGTGGAGTGCCGTCGGGACAGGTATCGAGGGTGACGCGATTGTCCGGGTCAGGGAGGTCTTCGGTCATGAGCCACCAGGGGACTGCATGATCTTTCATGGTTTCGAGGACGAAGCCGGGAGTGAGAGGTGGGGCGTCGTCCTTCATCATTTCGTGGTGGAAGCTGCCGATGGGTTGGACGGACCCCATGGGGAAGTCGTATTCGCCGTTGGGGTCGCGAAAGTAGAAGTCGTTGGTACCCCAGGTTTTCATGTAACTGTCGTCGTTACGATTAAAGCTAAGCGAGAGGATAGCGTCGGCCTGGTGGTACATGAAGTTGCGGCCGACCATGCCGGAGGCGTTGTTCGCCAAGCCGTATGGGTGTTTATCGGTGGCGGATTGCAGGAGTAAAGCGGCGGAGTTGATCGCGCCGCAGCAGACGGTGATGATGTTGCCGAAGTATGTTGCGAGTTCGGGTGGTGCGTCGACTGGGCCGTTGTGTTGAACTTCGACGCCGGTGACAGCTGTTCCGTTCGCATTTGTAACTATTTTAGTTGCTTTTGATTCCGTCAGTAACGTTACGTTGGGGAGATGCATGATCTGACGGATGCAGTTGATGTCGGCGTCGGATTTGGCGTGGACGAGGCAGGGGTAACCATCGCAGGTGTCGCAGCGGATGCACTTGGATTCGATGGGGTCGGCTGAGTTGCGCTTGAGGCCGAGGGGGACGGGAAAGGGGTGGAAGCCGAGCGTCTTGACGTCGTCATGAATAGCCTGCATTCGAGGCTCGCTGGGGAGCGCAGGGAACGGGTAGGGTTTGGAGTGGAAGGGTTCGGTGGGGTCGAGGCTGGTGAGGTCGTCGTTGAGATGACCGTGGGCGGCGAAGAGCTGTTCGGCACGGCAGTAGTAGGGTTCGAAGTCGGCATAGGTGAGTGGCCAGGCGGGCGAGATGCCGCCGTTGTGGTGGATGATGCCGAAGTCTTCTGCGCGGAGGCGGAAGAGTGCGGCGCCGTAGACTTTGGTCTGGCCGCCCACGTAGTAGGCCTGCTGGGGGTGCAGGGGCTGGTCCTCCTTGTCGATCCAGACATCTTTGGTGTGATAGCGATTGTCGAGGAAGACGGCGGAGGTATTCCAGTTGAGTTTTTCCTGAGGCAGAAAAGGGCCGCGCTCGAGGA
This sequence comes from uncultured Acidobacteriaceae bacterium, assembly GCA_963746625.1. Classification (GTDB taxonomy): domain Bacteria; phylum Acidobacteriota; class Terriglobia; order Terriglobales; family Acidobacteriaceae; genus Edaphobacter. The sequence continues at coordinate 1,354,675 of CAVVBT010000002.1, read as the reverse complement.
TAAGGATGCGCTTGCCTGCCTGGGCCAGATGAAGCGCGAGTGTGCCGCCCCCGGCTCCAGTTCCGATGATGATGACGTCGTATTGGTTGGGCATGGCGCTCCTTGCGGCTGTTGTGATTCGCATCAGGGCCGGTCGTCGCTTCGTTGCGAGAGGTCAGCTATGGGGCTTCGGCATGGGGCTGCGGGTTTCCGCTCTAGGGATAAAGAGGGAGAAGGCGGTGCCGTGGTAGATAGGGTGCTGGGAGGTTCGATAGGTGAGGCGACCGTGGTGGCGGGCGACGATACCGGCTGAGATCCAAAGACCGAGGCCGGTGCCGTTGAGATCTTTGGTGGTGTAGAAGGGTTCGAAGAGGCGTGCTTGGACTGCGGGTGACATGCCGTGGCCGGTATCGGCGATTGTGATGCGAAGGCCGGCACGCGAGCCATGAGAATTTTCTGAGTAGCCAGTGGTGTCGTGGGCACGGATACGAGATGGCCGCCCTGACGCATGGCGTCGATGGCGTTGGCGATGAGGTTGTTGAGAACCTGACGGATGTCGTTTTCGAAGCAGAGGATTGAGGTATCGGGTGCGTAGGTGGCCTCGACCTGGATATTGGAGTTGCTGAGACGCCCCTGGTAAAGGTTGAGGACGGCATCGACGAGGTCGGCTGCGGTGACTTGCTGTGGCGCTAACCGCCTGACGATGGAAGCGAAGGGTTTGCGTGGCGATCTGGCAGACGCGGGAGAGCTCGCTCTGCGCGATCTGCACGTAGTTGCGAACGCCTTCGGGGAGATCGTTGGAGAACCCGACGAGATAGAGAAGATTGGTGATGGCCTCGAGGGGGTTGTTGATCTCGTGAGAGATGGAGCTGGCGAGGCGGCCGACGGCAGCGAGTTTTTCGCTTTGGATGAGGGCAGCTTCGGCCTTTTTCTGGGTCGTGACTTCAAGGATGACGGCGGCGATAGCCTCGACGGCTCCATCGGAGTTGTAGACGGGCGAATAGCTTACGTTCCAGTAGCGGTGTTCGCCGGGGCGGGTGGGGAGTTCGCCCTCGAGGAGAAGGTTTCGAATGGGATGTCCCTTGGCGACCTGCTCGAAGATCTCCCTGAGCCCTTTGAGAGGAGCGAGTTCGGTGATGGGGCGGCCGAGAATCCTTTCTCTGGGAAGGCCGAGGATTTCGCACTGCCGGTCGTTGATGCGGAGGTAGCGGAACTCGACGGGGTCGAAGAGGGCGAGACCGATGGGGGCGCTCTGGTAGATGGTTTCGAGCTCGGCGCGCTGTCGCTCGGTCTCCTCCTGGCGCTGCTGGAGAGTTTCGGCAAAGGTTTTGCGGTCGTCGATGTCGAGGGCGACGCCGAGCCAGTGGAGAATTTTTCCGGAGTCGTCGCGAACGGGCTGGGCGCGAAGCCACCACCAACGCACGTGGCCATCCCGGGCGCGGATCATGCGGGCTTCGATATCGTAGTCGACGCCGGTTGTGACGGAGTGTGTCCAGGCCTGGAGGACGCGTTGCCGATCGCCGGGATAAAAGGCGTCGAGCCAGCCCGTGCCACCGAGTTCGTCGATCGTGAGGCCGATGTAGTCGAGGAAGTTCTGGTTGGCGTAGGTGATACTGCCGTCGGGAGCTCCCATCCAGATGGCCTGGGGGTTGAGGTCGGCGAGGACGCGGTAACGCTCTTCGGAGGTGGCGAGTGCTTCTTCGTTCCGCTTGCGCCTCGTGATGTCGGAGGTCATGCCGCGGAGGTGAGTGGCAACTCCCGCGCTGTTGTAGACGGGGACGCGGCGGCATTCGACCCAGAGGGTCCCGCCCTCGGGAGTGAAGACCTCATAGTCGACGATGCTGACGGTGTTTGTGTCGATCGCCCTTTTGGCATCCTGCTTGACGTGGACGAGGTCGGAAGGGCGGATGATCTTGTCCAGATCGTCAATCGTGGTGAGTTCGGAGAAGGGACGTCCGTAGACGGGATAAGAGCCCTCGCCAAATTTGACGGTGCGGTTGACGAGATCCATCTCCCACGTGGCGACGCGGGCGGTCTGCTGAACGAAGGCGAGGGTGGCTTGCTGATCGAGGAGAATCTGGCGGGAAACTCGTTCTGCGGTGACGTCGCGGAAGAAGAGTACGATTCCCTCCTCGGAACGGGCGGCACTGGACCGAGAGCCAGAGGTTGAGAGGGTCGGGGTAGAAGGTTTCGAATTCACTGGGAATGCCTTCGTCCATGGCGCGTTCGAGGTAACGACGGATCTCTTCGTTCTGTTCAGTGACGGGGAACTCCTGCCAGAGGTTTTTGCCTAGAAGTTCACCTTTAGGGCTGAGGAGTTCTTTGGCGCGGCGGTTGAGGAAGGAGATATTCCAGTCGCGGTCGATGCTGGCGACGGAGTCGGTTGTGGTTTCGAGCACCTGGCCAAGCTGACGGGCGGAGGTATCTCGAAGGAGTTCGGCTCCCTTTCTATCGGTGACGTCGTGATAGTAGAGTGCGATGCCTTCGTCCGTGGGGTAAACGGAGACGTTGAGCCAGGCATCGATGCGATCGGAGTAGTACTCGACAGTCCCCTTTTCGCCGGTCCGCATGACATTGCGGTAGAAGTGTTCGAGGTCGGTACCCTCGAGATGGGGATATATCTCCCATAATGTTCTTCCGCCATCCAGGTCGGAGGGAGCGATCTTGCTGCGATAGCGCGCCTCTTCATTTGCGAAGGTGATGTGCCAGTTTCTGTCTATGCAGATGATTCCTTCGGTGACCTGGGTCAGGAGCCGGGCAAGGCGCTCGTGCCGAATGTCTTCCTCGCGTCGGCCATGGCCGATTCGTTGTGCTGACAGATGCGCGGGAGTGAGAGATTCCGACATGGGGAGGTCTTTTGTAGTTCAATCGGGCCCGGAACGCAAGAGATAGAACTATTTGAGCATACGAATTATCGGTTTGACTCCAGCCGGTCCAGTCGGGACTGAATTTCCTGCAGAGCCGTTGTGAGTTCGGCAATCTCGGCCTCCATGCGGGCCAGGCGCTGGCTCACCGGGGAGTCTTGACTGCCGGATGAAGCTTCGGTGACCGGGCCGGGTTCGCGCGGGGACGGAAGACTGGGTTGATCTCCAAGGAGATGAGCGTAACGAGCCTCGCGAGAGCCGGGCTGGCGGGGGAGCATGGTGGTGAGTGGGCCGGTTGGGGTTTCGCCTCCCGTCTCGGGGGTGAGCGGGCGATTGGCCAGGCGCTCGAGAGTCGACTGGACCGCGGCGAGGTCGTCGAAGGTGTAGAGGCGGTCGGCGCGGCTGCGGAGTTCGCCAGGAGTTTGCGGGCCGCGGAGCATCAGGAGACAGAGGACGGCGGTCTCGTCGCGGCGAAGATTGAGGACGGTGCGGATGCGGTGCTCGTATTTGGGGACGCGGGCATCGCGGACAGTGGTGACGAGAGTCAGGTCTTCGAGGGAGTGGAGGGCCTGGCGGACCTCGTCTTCGGTGAGATCGAGGACCGGATCGCGGCTGGAGCGCTGATTGCAGGCGTTGATGAGAGCGTTGAGGGAGAGAGGGTAATTTTCGGGCGTGGTGATCTCTTTTTCGATGAGGGAGCCGAGAACGCGGAGCTGAATCGGATCGAGATGCATAAGCTACAAGGGTGCCACAGCTATGTGGCGGGGATGATAATGAGGGATATCTATGTCAACTGACCAGCAGTTATTTCTGACAGAGGACCAAATGCGGGCGGTGTTGTTCTATGACGATCTGATTCCGGCGATTCGGCAGGCGCTGATGGAGTTTTCTGCGGGACGGGTGGTTCAGCCTGTGCGTTCGGTGATGAAGGTGGCCTCGCACGGGGGATGGTTTGCGGTGATGCCGGCAGTTTATGGCGGCGTGATGGGGGCGAAGATGGTGACGTTCTACCCGAGGAACGTGGAGCTGCAAAAGCATACGCATATGGCGATGATTCAGCTCTTTCGGTCGGATACAGGAGAACCGCTGGCGGTGATGGATGGCCGGCTGATTACGGAGATGCGGACGGCTGCGGTTTCGGCAGTGGCGGTGGATTACCTGGCGCGAAGGGATGTGAATGTGCTTGGGATTCTGGGGAGTGGAGTGCAGGCGCGGTCACATTTGAAGGCTCTGTTGCGGGTTCGGAGATTTGAGGAGATACGGGTCTGGAGCCGGTCGGAGGAGAATGCGCGGCGGTTTGCGGATGAGGTGGGGGCTCGGGTGACTTCGGCGGAGGATGCGGTTAGGGGGGCGGATGTGGTGTTGACGCTGACTAGTTCGGCGGTGCCGGTTTTGCAAGGTCAATGGCTGAAGCAGGATGCGGTGGTTTGCGCGGTTGGAGCGGTGACTCCTGAGCGGCGGGAGTTGGATGATGAGGCTATGCGGGGGGCGGTGGTGGTGGAGTCGCGCGAGGCAGCGATGAGGGAGCCGGGGGATATTCTGCTGGCGAAAGCCGAGGTGACGGCTGAGATTGGGGAGTTGCTTAATGGAGCTTCGTTTGATCGGACGGATAGGCCTGTGGTGTTTAAGTCTGTGGGGATCGCTATTGAAGACATTGCGGCTGCGAGGCTGGTATATGAGAAGATTACCGGTCAAAAGGAGCCAGATTGAGCGTGTAAATGATGACAATACAGCAGTTTGTAGGTTCTTGCGTAGCTCGATGGGCGGATTCCTGGAAGATATGACGCTAAAGTTACATTCGATTTCTGTATTGATTGGGTAAACTGGTATCAGCGAATGAGATTCGGCGGATTGCATTGGCAATTCACATTCGCAGAGATTGAAGGGCCAGGAGTATGGATGCGTTTATTCAGCTTGAAGGGCTTCGCGATGGTTGCGACGGCGACGGTTGTGATGTTTGGGGTGAGTGGGTCGTCGTGGGCCAGGACGGTGAAGACCCGGGTGCATGCCGGACTTAAGAGTTCGATGCATCTGAAGACGCATCCTGTGGTGATGTCGGGTGAAGCGGTCGTACCGGGAGTGATGCCGGTTGAGGCGGCTCCTGATGAGAGTTCTTCGGATGTGGCGTCAGCGGAGGGGAAGCCGTATCAGCTGAAGATGACGAACCTGCATACGGGTGAGAGTCTGGATATTGTTTATCGGATTGGAGATACCTATGTTCCGGAGGCCCTGGATAAGCTGAATTACTTTCTGCGCGACCATAATACGCAGGATGTTAGCAGCTACGATCCTAAGGAGTTCGATGTGCTGCATGCGATGCTGGCGCGGTTGGGGAAACTCAACAGCGTGATTAGCGTTGTGTGTGGCTACAGGACGCCGGAGACGAATGCGGCGCTTCGGCACCATGCACCGCAGACCGGAGTTGCTGAGCATAGCCAGCATATGGAAGGGCATGCGATTGATCTTCGGGTGGACGGGGTTTCGACGGCGCAGTTGCGGGATGCGGCGCTTTCGCTGCAGGCCGGTGGGGTTGGGTATTATCCGGTGAGCCAGTTTGTGCATGTGGATGTGGGCCCGGTTCGGCAGTGGGTGTTTGGGACGAAGCAGCGGCGGGCGATCGTGGCTCAGACGCGGCGGGTTCATTCCAGCCGTAGCTCGGGTGTTTCGGGAGAGTAGTCTCAGGTACACCCCCCCCCGTCTAAAATCGCGCAAAGTATTCGAAATAGATACTTTAGGTCCGGACTTCTCGGTTTGAGAGTCCGGACTTTTGCTTTTGGAGGCAGAGGGCTCTTAATTCGGGTGGGTTTTGGCTAGCAGGATTGTCAAGTGCGTCCATGAGAAGAGGATTGAATATACTTCGCGGCATGGAGTCTTTGGGGAGGCGACTGCGGAGCGGAGCTTGGGGGTTGGGACGGGCTCGTGCGATCGCGGAGGAGATTGGTGGGGATAAGGCTGGGGTTCGGGCTTTGGTTCGGGAGCTTTTTAGGGATGATGTGGAGGTGAGGAAGCGGGCGGCGGATGTGGCTCGGCGGATTACTGATCGGGATGGTGGGTTGCTCGAGCGCTATGCCGACGAGTTGGCTGGGTTGCTGGAGACATTGCCGGTGGAGGAGTCTCGGACACGCTGGCATCTTGGGCTGGTGGTGCCTCGGGTGGCGCGGACTCGGATGCAGCGGTTGCGGGCGGCTCGGACGATGGGATTGCTCGCTCAGGATGAGAGCAATGTGGTGAAGTGCTCGGCGGTGGAGGGGATGGGGTTGCTGGCTCTGCGGGAGCCTTCGCTGCGGGATGAGGCGGAGGAGATGGTGGGGAGGTATTTGCGGGAGGGGACGACGGCGATGAAGAATCGGGCGCGTACGGCGATGCGGATGTGGGCTAAGGCTGAGCGTAAGAAGAACTAATTATCGTCCAAACTATTGATTCTTAGCAGTCAGGCACCTAGGGGTTCCACCAGTATCAAAACCGGGATCAAAAGTAGTATGGTCTACGGCATAGAGTTAAAAGTAGTTCGCACTGTAGCAGGGGTCAGAGTCATTTTCCGGGGGCCAAATTCGCGCGAGGACGGTTTCGATGACCGTAGAGGCGATCTCCCCAAGGGCCCGGGTAATCCGTTCGGTGGAACGTATCCTGCTGACGACAGGAGTGATCCTTCTCGTTGCCTTTGTTGGCGTGCGCCTGTATGGAGTGATTGCTTCGCGTCATGCGGTTGCGAGCTTTCAGCAAAAGGCTGCTGCGGGGGTTCTCTCGTCCAACGCAGATTACGGCACAACGCCGAGGCCCGCAGGCCTGGATACGAGCCTGTGGAGCGATAAGCGGATACGCGCTTACAACGAGAGCCTGAGCCACGCGTTTGGAGCGCCGCTGGCGGTGCTGTCCATTCCGAAGATTCATCTTGAAGTTCCTGTGTTTGAAGGCACCGATGATGTGACGCTGGACCGGGGGGTAGGGCGGATTACGGGAACGGCGCGTCCTGGCCAGCCAGGAAACCTTGGAATTGCGGGCCATCGGGATGGATTTTTTCGCGGGCTCAAGGACGTAACAACAGGTGATGAGATCAAGCTTGCTTTACCTGAACGAGAAGCGACGTATGTCATCGATCAAATAACAGTAGTGACCCCACAGGATGTTTCGGTTCTTCAACCCAGGCCTGTTTCTTCGATCACTCTGGTGACGTGTTTCCCCTTCTACTTTGTGGGGAGTGCGCCGCAACGATATATCGTCTCCGCGTCTTTGCGAGCCGATGCACAACCAGCCGTAAGCCGAAATGCGCGGCTAAACCCATAAGGAGGAAAGAATGGCAATTGCAAATTTGACTAGCAAGCGGATGTCCATTTCCCGCGCGGCGTTGTGCATGTTGGCCTGCGCGGCGATATCAACAGGCGTCTGGGCACAAGACGTCAGTACGACAACAGTTATGAAGGGACCGTCGACGTACGAGACAACGGTGAGGAGCGGCACGGTGGTTTATGTGTCGGGCAATGAGCTTCTCGTGAGAATGCCCGATGGAACGGCGGAGGACTTCGTCGTTTCCCCCACTCAGACGTTTACGGTTGACGGCAAACAGATGACGATAAGTGAGCTAAAGCCGGGGACACACCTGACGCAGACGATTACGACCAAGACGACTCCGAAGTCGATTGTCACGACACGCACGATTGAAGGAAAGGTCTGGCATGTGAATGCGCCGAGCACGGTGATCCTCACACTGCCCGATGGAACAAACAAGCAGTACAACGTTCCAAAGGGGCAGGTATTCAACATCAACGGCAAGAAGGATACGGTCTTTGAACTAAGGAAGGGGATGAATGTGAGCGCGATGGTGGTGACGGAAGAGCCCGTCATCGAGGCTTCGATGCACAGGTCGGTGACTGGAGTTGCGCCTAAGCCTCATCCACAGGCCCAGGTTCCGGAGACGGTGGACGTGCTGCTGGTGGAGAGCTCGACCCAACCTGCTCCGACGCAAACCGCAGCGGCTGAACCTGCTCCAACGGCATTGCCCAAGACTGGAAGCGAGTGGCCGCTGGTTGGGCTGCTCGGGCTTGGCAGCCTGGCGGCGGGGATGTTGACACGGCGGTTGCGGTTGGCTTGGAAGTAAGCTGATTGAGTTTTGCAGCAGGCCTCGCCTTTGTGGCGAGGCCTGAGTTTTTAATCATTGCTTTGGCCTAGAGAAAGTGACTAATGTAGTCAATGTGACTAGAATGGTCATAATTGAGGTGCGAGATGGCAAATTGGGCAGTCGCTGAGGCGAAGGCAAAGTTCAGCGCAGTCCTGGACAAGGCGGAGAATGAAGGGCCACAGTTGGTGGAGCGGAGAAAGAAACGGTTTGTGTTGTTGACGGAAGAGGAGTTGGCGCGGCGAACAAGGGTCTCCACAGCGGGAAGTGCGCCGGTTGCGGGCGAGGCTTCCGGAAAACGGCTTTGGGATGCGCTTCGGTGTCCGCCGGAGGATGGCGTCGATGTTGAGTTTCCACGGTTGAAGTGGAAGCCACGGAAGGTTGAGTTTTGACCTACCTCCTGGATACGAATGTGGTTTCTCAGACTTCGAAGATGCAGCCTAACGTTGCGGTGATGAATTGGTGGAAGCGGCAGGATGAGTTCTCGTTGATGTTGAGTGCGATTGTGTTTCAGGAATTACGGTTTGGGATTGAGATGCTTTCGCCAGGCGTCAAACGTGACAGACTCGAAGAGTGGCTCGAGAGTCGTCTACGCAGTGAGTTTGCCAATCGGATATTGCCGGTGACGGTCGAGATCGCTGAGCTAAGTGGGAGGCTGATTGCGGAGAGAAAGAAGGATGCGCATACATTGGACCCGGCCGATGCGCTGATTGCCGCGACGGCTCGGGTGCATGGGTTGCAGGTGGCTACACTGAACCGGAAGCATTTTGAGAAGGCTGGGTGTGGAGTTGGTGGAGTTCTGAGTTAGATTTAGAAATCCGAAAACTGAGGAGCGCACCCGCCGTGAATTTCGTAGTAGTTGATGTAGAAACCGCAAATGCAGACCTCGCTAGCATTTGCCAAGTCGGAATCGCCATATTTCGTGACGGGCTCCTACATCAACGATGGGGTTCGCTTGTAAATCCTGAAGATGAATTCGATTTGTTGAACGTGTCAATACATGGCATTGACGAGCAGGCCATCCATGATGCGCCGACGTGGAGAGATATCAGCGAAATCATAAGCTCCTTTATCAAAGACCAAATCGTCGTAAGCCACACACCCTTCGACAGATCAGCCTTACTAAAGGCGTTCAGAAGAGCGGAATCTCCAATGGCAGAATGCCGATGGCTGGATTCTGCCCGGATTGTCAGGAGAAGTTGGCCGCAATATGCAAGCTCGGGTTACGGTCTATCCAATGTCGCAAGAGAATTTTCGATTTCATACAAAGCACATGACGCTTTTGAAGATGCCCGCTGTGCGGGTCTCATCGTCCTAAAAGCGATTGCTGAGACAGGACTGGATATCGAGCAATGGCTACTTCGTGTTCAGTAGCCCATCGATCCTAACAGTGGAAAGACTTTATTGAGGAAGGGCAATCCCGACGGCGCTTTGTACGGAGAAGTGCTCGTGTTCACGGGAACATTATCCTGCCCTCGTCGCGAAGCAGCGGATATTGCTTCCGGTGCCGGATGTGACGTGACGGAAAATGTGACGAAGCACACAACTCTCCTCGTAGTCGGGGACCAAGATATCCGGAGACTTGCCGGAAAAGAAAAGAGCAGCAAACATTTGAAGGCCGAGGAGTTTATTCGGAAGGGAAAGTCTATTCGAATTCTTACTGAGACAGATTTTCTTCAGATAGCAGGTACTTGAAGCAAGATCGATCGTAACCGACAGAAAAGCCGCCATTGCTGGCGGCCTTTTTGGGTTGCGGATTGGTTGAGGATTAGTCGCCGGAGACGGTCTCTTCGACCTTGGGCGCTGCAGGCTTGATGTCTCCGAGGGAGATGAAGCCGGCGGGAGCGTCGGGCTCCTGGAGGATCTCCTTGCGGTAGAGCTTGGCCATGCGGGCGTTTTCGGCGTCCTGCTTGATCTTCGCATCGCGTGCGCGGATCTTTTCTTCGCGGGCGTTCTTCGCGACTCCGGACTTCTCGAAGGTGTCGTTGGCGGAGGCGTTGACGTGCGCGTCGTTGAGGACGAGGTCGTAGGTGGCTTCCTTCTCGAGGCCGACCTTCTTGCCGCCGGCGAAGATCTCGTGACGCCCGTGCTCCTCGTACCACTTGGTGAGGGTGGAGGTCATGTGCATCTTCTCGATGATGTTGCGCCAGCCCACGCCGGTGTTGTAGGCGCAGAAGCTGATTTCACCCTCTTGTGTGGCGTAGGGGATGATGCACTGCTCGGTGCGGCGGAAGTCGTAGTTGAAGAGGTCCTGGAACCACATGCCGGCGATGAAGAGGAAGTTCCAGCGGTCGGCGCGGCGCTTGTCGATGTCGGCCTTGGTGCGGTCGGCCTTGACGGAGCCGTAGTTGCGCTTGGTGGCTCCTGAGAACTTGTCGAACTTCAACAACAGGTCCTTCATCTTCATGTGCGTCGGAGCTTTGGAGGGGTTGTAGTTCTTCAAGAGCGCGAGCGTCATGCCGATGAGCGAGAGGGTCTTGCCGCGGGCGGCGTCGTTTACCTTGGCGACGTCCTTGGCGAGCTGCACGGCGTCGAGGAAGGCGGTGACGGGAACGGCTTCCTTGGTCTCCTTGTCGATCATGATGGCGGTGCCGATGCCGCAGTTGGGGTGGCAGCCGCAGGAGATCTGACCCCAGTCGCGATCGGGTCCGTGGACGAGGTCGGCGAAGTCAGAGAAGGTGCTGATGAAGCTGATGGGGAACCAGTCGCGTGTGGGCTCGCCGATGCCGGTCTGGTTCTTGACGTCGTGTGCGAGGTGCGAGAGGGTGTAACGCTGCGCGGCGCGACGCTCGTCGGAGACCTCTTCGTCGCGGCCAGTGAAGGAGACAGGCTGGAAGCTGAGGAAGTTGATCTTTTTGGGATTGTCGAGCGCGAACTGGATGATGTTGCCGACCTGCTCGTTGTTAATGCCGTTGATGATGGTGGTAACGGGGACTATGTCGACGCCGGCCTCGTGCAGGTTGTGGATGGCCTGGAGCTTCACGTCGAACGCGTTGCCGACCTTGCGGTGCGAGTTGGCGGCGTTGCCGATTCCGTCGAACTGGAGGTAGGCGTAGCGGAGACCGGCTTCCGCGGCGGCCTTCGAGAATTCCTTGGATTTCGCGAACTCGATGCCATTGGTTGCGGCCTGCACGGACTCGTAGCCGAGTTTGCGGGAGTAGGCGACGGCGTCAAGGAAGTAGGGCGAGAGGGTGGGTTCGCCACCGGAGAACTGCACGCTCATCTGACGACGCGGCTTGATGGTGATGGCGTTGTCGAGCATGGTCTTGATCTCGTCCCAGGTGAGTTCGTGGACGAAGCCGACCTGGTTGGCGTCCATGAAGCAGGGATCGCACATCATGTTGCAGCGGTTGGTGAGGTCGATGGTGAGGACCGAGCCGCGGCCGTGGGTGACGGTGGAGGTGCCGTGATTGTGGAGCTTTTCGTCGTTGTGGGCGCGGATGTCGCGGCCGGGGAAGACGTCTTCGAGGTGCTTCATCATCGCGGGGTCGATGGACATGACGTCTTCGAAGTGGCCGTGGATGGGGCAGTCCTTGACCATGAGGATCTTGCCGTCGCGCTCGATGATCTGGGCCTTGATCTCGCCGACTTTTTCGTTGAGGAGAATTTCGTGGGGGAGTTTGCCGTCGACGATCTGCTGACGGATCTCAGGGATGCACTTGGGGCAGAGAGAGTCTGTAGTGCGGGGCCATCCGAGAGGCGGCTTCTCTTTCTGGTAGCTCTTGAGCAGGGGCTTGTCGCTCCACTTGGGGGTGAAGCTCTTGTTGGGGCTGATTGAGTTCAATCGGCTGAATACTGCCCAACCTGCTTTGGCTCCGTAGGTGAGAGATTTCTCGAACAATTTGGCCTTCGGCATTAATTTTCTCCTGTGTGTTTCTTGTGATTCTTCGTGACAGCGACCTGCAGGCATCTATCAGTCTTGTAACAAGATGCGGCGAGTCGGGACTCCGATTCCCTCTTCAAGCGTACGCACCTTGGAGGTCATATCGAAGCGCCAGGAATCGAATGGCGAAAATTTGCATTGAATGGGGATAACGGGGGTTGGATGGGACCGGGGATTTGCCTAGGGGGTAGCGACCCCAACGGTGCCGCTGCCGCTGGCGATGTTGTTGAGGATGCGCTGGACGACGATGATACGGACATGGACGCGGCTGGCGATATCGGGGAGGAACTCGCTGAGGAGGTTGTTGACGGGGTCGAGGGCGTAGCCGGTCAGGATTCGCTTTGCGGTGGAGGCGCCGTTGGTTTGGATGCCGGGAACGTAGAGGTTGCTGATCTCGGCGCCGATGGGGTAAGTGAAGAGCACGGCGTAGTTGGGTATCGAATGGCCGTCGTCGCTGCGCGAGACAAAGCTGCGGGAGATGGAGTAGACGATGCGCCGGGGGATGCTGGCGTTGGGCATGCGGAAGTAGCGCGGGTCCTGATGGAGGAGAGCAGGGATTGCGAAGACTCCGAAGAATTGACCGGTGGCGTCCTGCAGAAGACTGACGCCGACTGTTTTGCCGAAGCCCTTCATGCCGGGACCATAGGCGGAGTGGGGATCGACTGCGACGGAGATGGCGGAGATGCCGAGGATGGTTCCGATGTTCGAGGGGTCTGTGAGGTTGTGGACGGCGAGATAACCTTTCTGCTGCCAGGTCATCGGGATGATGATGTTGCTGCCGAGGAAACGTTGATAGGGATAGAAGAGTTCGACGCAGGGTTTTGGGACCTGATCGTAGCGGTTGGGGTCATAATAGACGGTCTTCATTGAGCCGAAGAAGCCGCAGTGGCGGTAGCCTTTGTTGGTTGACTTGAAGGCAGCTTCGGCGACAGCGACGACGTCTTCCTGTTGAGTTTTGGCGGGGACGGGGGCGTCCGGCAGCTCGGTCGAAGTGGAGTCAGCCCCCGGAGAGGGCGTTTCCGGTGTGGCGAGTGGTGCCGTTTGGGCGAGTGCAGTCATTGCAGACAGCAGCAACCCAGTAGTCAGCAACCGACGCATTCGGAGAGGCCCTCTCGCTTTGGTTCCATAGTAGCGGAGGGCAGCGAATGCCTCTAGTCCTTTGTATGGAAGATGGCTTTGTTGATGTCGGGCCAGAATTCTTTGAAGACGAAGGTGCCCGCGTCGACGCCGACGTTGATGCCCCACCTTGAGGCGGTCTTGGAGAAGGTGCGCTGGCTTGACGGGTAGTAGAGATTCGCTATGCCAGCGGCAGCACCGGCACCGATGACCTCACTGGTGTTGAAGGTATTGTTTCCGTCATCGTTTCTGGTGATGACGGCGCGGCTGAGGGCGTAACCGGTACGTTTGAAGAAGCCGCCCTTACCCAAAGTGTAATAGCGGTTATCCTGATGCGTGATGATAGGGACGATGGCTTCGACCATGTAGTTCTCGATCGCCTGATCGACGTAGCTGTGCCAGTAGTAGCGGGCAAAGCCGGCAGCGCCCTGGTGGAACTCCGGAACTGCGTTGGTGGCCTGGTTATAGCCTGCGAGGAAGGCCGGAATAAAGAGGGCAGAGTAGTCGAAGGAGTCCCAGGTGGCGGTGAGGAGCTTTTCCTTGGGCGTTTGTGGAGGAAGCTTCGTGTTCGCGCTGACGGCGCGGAAGTTTGGAATGATGCCGAGAATGCGTTTGGTCTGCTTGGGCGGCTGATCAGTCTCTGTCTGGCCGCTCGGTGTCTGACCGCTCGGTGATGAGGGTGGATTGCTTTGCTCGAAGCGAAGTCGGGTCGGCTGCGGCGTCGCTCGATGAGGATGTCTCGTCGTCCGCCGAGGCGCGGTGAGTGTTGTTGGCGATGATGGCGCCGGGCGAGTCGGGTAAGGACGCTTGAGGTGCTTGCTGCGCCTGAGCGATACCGTAGAAAAAGCACGAAGCCAGAAGGAGACAGGCAAAACGCCCGCGAAAGAATTTAGACATAGAGGATAGATTGCGCCGTAAGGCGTGACTGCTCTGTACTATCAATAGACTCTCGAGGAGCGTCGATCGATTCAGCGTCAGCCGGGATAAATTGCAACAGTTTCCCATGAGATTGATTGGACGTAGTCATATAGGGCCTGATGTCTTTCCTTCATAGTACTCGGAAGAGCTATGGCTGTGGCTGTTTCTTCTTCAAGTGAAGGTCTACGAGGGCATCGATGAGGAACTCGTCGACAACGAATCCGAAAGCGGAACCGGCAAGCGAGGTGCCAAATGTCCGAGACACTTCGCTGAAAGTGGTGTTGTGTGCCGGGTAGTAGGTCACGGTAAGAGCAGCGCCGCCGGCATTTCCGGCAAAGAGTGCAAAGTTTGGCGTGGAATGGCCGCTATCAGTGCGGGTGATGAGAACTCGTGTGCCCGCATAAACGAGCCGCTTCAGGAAGGGATGGCCGGGGCCCATGACGTAGTATCTGGGGTCTTCGTGAAATATCGGAGCGAACAGAGAATTGCTGAAGACGCCATTTGAGATGCCGTGAATGGCGCCGAAACCAAGGCGTTCGCCGAAGGCCCCGGCATCGGTTCCAAAGTTAGGGCTGCCATTGGTCACCTGCTCATATCCAGCGGATGCGAGCCACCCTGTTATGGAGAAGAGGGACACCGAATTTTTAATGCCGCCCTTGACCTTGTCGGATACCGACATCGGAGTGGCGATTTCGCCCTGGTAAACGGTTAAACGGAGATGCGATGCGTGCTTGAAAACCGGTTTGGCTGCGGGGTCGAATGAGTCGCTATCGGGATTTGGGGAACTGCTCGAACTGTCTGAGTTGCTGAAGAGGAATCCCGGTGAATCGGGAATATCCTGCTCTGGGTTTGTGGCGGCAAAGCCTGCGACGGCATTGCTCGCGAGAGATGCCTGAGCGGCTGCGAAGGGAACCACTGTGAGAAGCAGAGCAAGCGTGGCGAGGGGGCCAAAAAAGTTTGGATCGCGTGTCGAGATCAATTAGGCACCTCGGAAAAGGTGCGGGTTGCGCACCTGTCAGGCAAGCGGCACACGCAAATCCTTTGGCGCTACGCAATAAAGATGAAAGGGAAAATTGCAGCGCCTCATTGTTTATGGGACGCAGGTGGGGTGGGACAAGTTGTCTTGTTCTCTTGCTCATTCGTGCATTTCTCCGCACATTTCTCCTGCCTCGCCCGCATTTTCGGGGGTGGATCGTTCGTTACCACGTGGGAACATGAGTGGAATCGTGTGCGATCGACGTTGACCCTATGTTTTTCGCGTCATCTAATCAAAGAGCAGAGGTGTATTTATGCCAGATGAAGCGCCGAAACGGCCGTGGGAACAGCAGTTGCGGGACGCTGCAGCGCATCTGGAGACAGACCTGCGCAACGTCGTGAAATACATCAATGATGAAGTCGTGCCGGAGGTGAGGCGGAATGGATCGGTTGCTCTGCGCTCCGCCGCGGTTGAACTGCATCGACTTGCGGAACGGATGGATGACCATGCGCGAAAGAACGCCGCGCGGGGTGCTCCACCAAAGGACACAGGGAAGCCGTGACTCTTCGGAGGCACGTTTCGACTGCAGCTCTGTCGGCTGTGACGCTGATTGCGGCTGGGTGTCATCGGAAGACGACAACCGCGTATCAGCCTCCGCCACCGCCGCCGGCAGGCGCGAGCGCGAATCAGAGCGGCAAGGTTGCACAGGCTGGACGCCCAGGCGGGGCGGATTCTTCGACGGCGGTTCCCGCCCCTGCTCCTGTTCCGAATAACATGGGCAAACCTATATCGACAGAGGTTGGGCTGGCGAGCTGGTATGGTCCTCCGTACGCCGGGCGCAAAGGCGCCGATGGCACGGTGTATGACCAGAACGCCATGACTGCGGCGCATCTGACGCTGCCCATGGGAACGATGGTTCGGGTGACTAACCTGAGCACGAATCAATCGGTGGTGGTGAAGATCACGGACCGCGGGCCATTTGTTCGCGGCAGAATTATTGACCTTTCGCTGGCGGCGGCGAAGGCTACGGGGGTCTATCGCGCTGGAGTGGCGAAGGTGAAAGTTGAGGCGTTTGCTTCGCCGGTTCGGCCGAATGCGGACCCCGGCGGGCGGTGGTGCGTGCAGATTGGGGCTTTTGCGCGGGAGTCGGATGCGGTGAAGCTAAAGGCAGACCTGATGCGGCGTTACACGACGGCGAAGGTTATTGAGTTTCCGGGGCCTACGGGGTATTGGGTGCGGGTTAATCCGAGGGTTCCGGATAAGCGGACGGCGACTGAGGTGGCGGACGGCATTCATCCTAAGGATCCGGCGGTTGAGCCTTATTTGATTCGGACGGATTAGGGCCGATCGAAGCAGGTGCGGGGCGATGTCAGAAAGACAAAGACGAAATACGGGGATCCTTCACTGCGTTCAGGATGACGGCTTCAAGATGATTCAGGATAACGGCTCAAAATGATTCGGGGTGACGGCTCACGATGATGAAGACGACTTAAGACTGGGGGATACCTTGGCTTCGCCCCAGCTGTTATTTTCCAGGCACTGGGGGTGGTGGGTAGTAAGGGAGCTTCTGCTGCTCTACGGTGGCGCGTTTTACGCCGATGTCGTCGAAGAGGATGCTGGGGGCGATGGTGGTTTGGGGGACGGCTCCGAGCGAGTTGGAGATGTAGGGATCGTTGCCGGCGGCGATGATGCCGGAGCGGAGGCTGCGGTTGTCGAGTTCGTCGAAGACGGCTCCGCGAACGAGTTGGCGGGTGCCGTCGGGGTGGACGCGGTAGAGGAGGCGCGGGAGAGAGTTCGCCGCCGAGAGTTTCGACGGCGTAGACGTCTTTGCCCTGCTCCTTTGCCATGGCGAGCAGGCGCTTGTTGAGCTCGTCCTTTGAGAGGGGCTGGTCGGATTTGATGAGGAGGACGCCGGAGCGCGAGTGCGGGCCTGTGCAGGTGCGGCGCGGCCGTGGCCGTTGGAGGTGGAGAAGTCCTTGATGGGTTCGCGGCCGATGAGGAAGTTTTCGAGCTTGCCATTGTCGACGACGTTGACCGATTGCGCAGGAACGCCTTCGTCGTCGATGGCGTAGGCGCCGAGGAGGCTCTTGCCGTTGAACTTTGTCTCGAGCGGGATCGTCGGTGACGCTGATGAGTGTCCGGAAGCACGCGAGACTTGGAGGCTGGAGGAGTAGGCTCCCGTGGTGCGGGCGGTGGTGCCCATCTCGGGGCGGTCGGCTTCGACGTTGGGGACGAAGAGGCGGTTGAAGACGTCGGCGGCGGCGTCTCCGCTGAAGAGGACGGGGCCGTGGTAGTCCTCGGCGGAGACTACGGGGGCGTTGCGGAGTTCGTCGAAGCTCTTGAGGTCGTCGATGACGCGCTTGCGGAAGGCGGATGCGCTTTCGAGGTCCTTCGCGCTGCTGGCGACGGTGCCGTTGTCGCGGCTGAGGCGCATGCCGTCGGAGGCCTGGCCGCCGACGCTGATGGCGCCGTTGTAGCCGGTGTAGCCCTGGCGGACGATGGTGCCTTCGGTGTTGACGAGGTAGCGGTTGAGGGCGATGCCGCGGATGTTGGCGATGGAGTACTGGACGTTGTTCGGCGAAGGCTTTGACGTCGGGGTCGGAGGCGTAGAGGCCGCTGGCTTCGACGATGCGGCTGCTTCCATTCGTTGCGATCGAGGTCGAGAGAGACGAGCGGGACGATTTCGACGACGGGCTTGGCCTGGGCGAAGTCCTGCTGGTTCTGGGCGGATTGGAATTGCTTTAGCGCAGCCTGTTTGGCGGAGTAGGCGCGGAGAGCGTTCTTGTAGGCGGTCGTCGGTCGCGGTCCAGAGGGCGTATCGGAGGGCCAGAGGGTTGTTGTCGGTGGGGGCGAGTTCGACGGCTGCCGTCGCCGCGGCTGCTGCTGCTGTCGGCTGCGTAGTCGCCGATGCGGACGGTGACGCGGACGACGCGCTGGTGGTTGGAGGCTTCCTGCGTGAGTGCGCCGTAGTTGGCGACGGCTTCGTAGGTGGTGATGTCGTCGAGGCGGTACTCGATGAAGTAGGGCCGCTGCATGCCGGGAAGCATGAGGCCCTTCTCGCGGTCGAGTTCCTGCTGCATGGCGCGGAGGAGCGGATCGTTTACTTTGGCTGGGTGACTCGGCGGAGGCGTTATTTGTAACTGTGATGGTGCTAATAGGAAGGCAGAGGCGCAGGCTCGAGAGTGGCGTTGCGGACTTATTTGTGATGGAATGAGATTCATTTCATTTGGCCTCCTTTCCGTCGGCGGTTGCTGCGGTCCCGGGCGGAGGCAGGATGGGTGGGCGGGCTGTGCCCTGGGCCTGGCGCTGGGTTTCGATCTCGCTGACGAGCATGGCGGGGGCAACGGCGCTGACGGGGATGCTGCCGGATTCGGCGCCGCAGATGCCGTTGAAGATGTCCTGCTTGTCGTTGGTGGCGAGGATGCGGTTGAGCGCGGCCTGCGGAGTGCCTACGATGCTGACGCCGCGGACGAGTTCGTCGGGGCGGCCATCGACGTAGACGCGGTAGACGACGAGCGGGATGACCTGGAAGGCCTGGGGCGAGCGGCGCGTGGTGACGGCGAAGCCGGAGGAGATGTCTTCGAAGTAGAGGCCGTAGGGCTTTGCCCTGCTTTTTGGCTTCGGCGTTGAGCATCTCGCGGAGTTCGCTGTCGCTGACGGTTTTGGACGAGGTGACGATGAGGTTGCCCTGGCGGCCGGTGGGCATGTGGCCGACCTCGGCGCGGCCGTGGCCGTTGGAGGTGGAGAAGCTGGCGATGGGGAGGCGCGACATGAGGAAGGTGTCGAGGACGCCGTCCTTGATGAGGTCGACGCGGCGGGCGGGCTGGCCTTCGTCGTCGTAGCTGTAGTGGCCGCTGAGGGAGACGCCGTCGAAGGTGGCGAGGGTGGGGTCGTCGGAGACGCTGAGGAAGGTGGGCAGGATCTGCTTGCCGAGGAGCTTGGTGAAGGTCTGGCCTTCGTCGTCGCCGCGCTGGCGCTGGCCTTCGAGGCGGTGGCCGAGGACTTCGTGGAAGAAGACGGCGGAGGCGCGGCCGCTGAGGATGGCGGGGCCGTTGAAGGGCTCGGTGATGGGAGCTTCGCGGAGGGCCTCGAGGTTTTTGGCCATGGCGAGTGGTCTTGTCGATGAGGGTCTTCTGGTCGGGCAGGTGGGAGGCGTCGTCGGCTTCGAAGGTCTCGGCGCGGAAGAGGTCCATGCCGTCGGCGGCGCGGGTGCGGGCGACGATGACGAGGCGGGCGACGTGGCTGGGAGTGGCGACCTTGGCGCCCTCGGAGGAGACGAAGTAGTCGGTTTCGGTGGAGGCTTCGAGCGCGACGTTGTTGAAGAAGACGTCGGGGTACTGCTTGAAGAGGCCGGAGAGCTCGCGCAGGCGGTTCTCCCAGGCGGCGCGGTCGACGACGAGATGCGGGCGAGGGCGGGAGGAGCGCGGTTGCTGGCTTTCTCGCTGGAGAAGTCGGCGGAGGCGTCTTCTTCTTTGGCGCGGACCTGCTGCTCGGTCTTGACCTTCAGGTAGCCGTCGAGCGCTCTTGCCGTAGCCGCGGTTGGTGGCGAACCAGAGGCTGCGGGCGAGGGCGGCGCGGTCGTCGGTGAGGGGGAGCGGGACGGTGGTGAGGGCGCTGTTGCGATGGTCGCCGTGGGTGTTGTCTTCGGCGGGAGCGCCGAGGCGGACCTGAACGTCGGCGATGCGGCGGCGGCTCTCGTTGGAACTGGTGATGGCGCCGAACTGGGCGGCCATGACGATGGCGTCGGCGTCGGAGACGGCGTAGCTGAGGAAGTAGGGCTTGGGCTGCTCCACCCCAGCGGCCACGGCCGGTGGGACCCCGGCTGCTGGGTGGAGTCGTTGGCTGTGCCGAGGGAGTTCATCGCCCGGTGCAGCTCGGACTCCATGGTGTCGATGAGGACCGTGGTGGCCGGCGACACCGGATTGGGGGTTGCTGCCACTGCGGTGTGGCCTATGGAGGTCATCGCGACGGCTACCAGACCGGCAAGACCGGCGCCGGCGATTGCCACTTTTTTTCTCTTCATGGGAACGGGAACTCGTTTCGCCTGCAAAATACACCTGTTGCCGAGTGTATCGGAAGTATTGCCGATCCGCGCGATGCGGCTTAGGCTTCCGTGCAGGAGGCTGCTCATTGGACGAATCGCAGCCGGATAAAGTTGACAATATATCGCAGGCTATGGCGCCGGACACTCAGCCATACGGTGAGGGCGATGAAGTCGGTGAGGAGGAAGGTTTCCACGAGTTGAAGGTGTGGCGGTCGGAGGTGTGGAGTCCGAAGATAAACAGGGCCGCCAGGGTGACAACGATGCCGAGAAACATCGCATAGTCGCCGTAGTGGGTCTGGGTGAGTGAGACAACGGGGCGGGCGGGCACCTGGGAGGCGACGCGCGCGGCGAAGTCGGCAGGGATTCGGACCTCGGGGGCGGTTTCGAGGGCGCGGGTCAGGCGCTGGTCCAGTTCAAGCGCATGCAGGCGATGAGGGGTGCTGATTCATCGGTTGGTAGTCCATGCCACCCTCCTTTCTTCTGTTTGATGTGTTTGCAGGGCTTCGCGAAGCTTTTTGCGGCCGCGGTGGAGATGGGTTCGAACCGTGCCGATGGGCAGGCTGAGGGCGTGGGCAATCTGCTCGTAGGAACGCTCCTCCTGATGATAGAGGACGAGGATTGCACGTTCGATCTGGCTGAGGCGCTGGAGGTGCTCTTCTACGGCTTGCTGAAACTCGCGCTCCTCGATCTGCTGCTCGGCGTTGCGGCTGGGATGGGGAAGGCGGTCCTCCCAGCCGGAGATGTCGTCTGAGATGGAGACGTGGGTGCGGTCGTCGCGGCGGCGGCGCTTCCACTCGTCCTGAGCTACGTTGACGGTGATGCGGTAGAGGTAGGTGGTGAGGAGGGACTCGCCGCGAAAGCTGGGGAGGGCGCGGTAGAGACGGAGGAAGACCTCCTGGGCGAGGTCTTCGACGTGTTCCCTGCTGCCGGTGAGGCGCAGGAGGGTGCGGAAGACCATGGCTTGATGGTCGCTTACGACCTGCTCGAAGGTGAGATCGGTCTGCAAGGACGGTTAGACCAATGAGTGCGCCTAAAGTTTCACGTCGGGGAGTGAAACTTTGCAAGGGCGACCCGGTCTAACGCGGGCAGAAAGAGGAGGAATCTTATGAATTTCATTTTTAGTCCGTTTATTGTGCCGGTGGCCGGTTGTGTGGTCGGTATCGTCGCCATTATTTCGGGTATCTGGTTGGATGCGCAGAAGCGCCGGCTGAAGTCCGAGGAGCGGGTTGCGATGATCTCGCGGGGCGTGCCTATTGCTGAGATCGAACGGCTGATTGGGGTTGGGGAGGAGAAGCCTCCGGTTAAGGATCCGCTGCGGAGTTTGAGCAATGCTCGGAGAACCGCAATCGTTCTGGTATCGGTGGGGATGGGACTGATGCTTTTCTTTGTCGTCCTGAGCTACATTTTGCAGGAGCGTGATGTGCTGGCAGGAGCGGCGGCGGGGCTGATTCCGTTTGCGATTGGTGTGGGCTTCTTCATCGATTACAACCTGCAGAAGCGGGAGTTGTCCCGCTTTGGGTTGGAGGTTGGAGCGGAGTTGCCTGGTGGCTCCTCGCATCGATAGCGCGCATGACGGTTTTGGTAAGTGGCGCAGGTTGAATTTCCGCCGGATTGCGGGTAGTGGGTTAGTTTGGCACCATGAGGCGAAGTCTCCGAAAAGCCGACTTCGCGTGACTTGAGAACACACCGATCAGTCAACAGAAGCGCGATTGTCGTTAGTGCTCCCGCCTGATAACAACACCCAGGATTTAGGCACGGAATGTTCTTGGCGGAAGAACTCAAATCACGGATTGAGATCGGAACAGTGCAGGACATACGATCCCGCTCGAACGGAATCGGTGCCGGGGATATCCTGATAGCGAATTTCAGAAACATCGCCAGGGTAGTTCATGAAATCCGTCAAGTCGGCGGAAACTCGATTGATACGCCATCGCTGCTCAAGGTTGTGGGGGTGGACAACGGTGCAAAGGGGAAGATCCAGTCGAACTTCGCCAGTCACGTAATCACCCTCCTGACACCCCGGCGGAAGAGGAATTCCCAGGAGCCCTCCCAACTCCGATATGGCCTTAATACCGAAGTCAAGAATGCAGGCAGCCTGATTGGGGTCATGCGAGATGTAGATAACTTCGGCATTCACACGATAGTAGTTGTCAGCAAGTGGAACTGCGGCCTTCGTCCTTTCCACAGCCCGGATCAGCTCAGCGTCAGACCAAAAGCTGGCACCCCAATCAAACACGTCACCGACGTGGAGTTCTGGTAAACCATCGTCGATAACCACTCGTAGTAAGTGCAGGTTCCACTCGAGCTGTGAAGGCGAGGTCATTCCAGTTGATGATACATATCTCGATGAGGCGCTCACGACCGCTGCCCTCTGCGCCCCCGTTGTGAACGATTTGTAGGCAATCACGGAGATTTCAAGCTGAGCGGGAAATCGCTGACGCCGGAATGAGTAACTTAAAGTCGGCTTCTCGGAGGTCGGCGGCTGCATGGTTCCCTGAAAACGGGTTTTCGGAAACTAGAATCCTCAAAATTCAAGAATACCTACTGCTTGTTTTTTGCGCTCTTGCATGGAATCGTGCACACTGGCTTCACGGTTTGTGGAGCCCTCGTTGATACGTTTTCGTAGTGTCTTGCTTGTGCTGGTCGGCTTTTTCGCAGTGGCGATGATGCTGGCGCGGGGGCAGCGGACGACTCCGACTGAGGCTTTGGCGTTTCGACAGGCGGCGCAGAACCGGCCAGCTTATACGTTGCCTCCTGCGAAGCTGCAGACTGCGCAGGCGCTGTTTCGGGAGCGCACCACTCTTCATTTTGTGGGTGAAGGCTGGGGGATTCTGCAGTTGGTGTTGCTGCTGGCGCTGGGCTTGCCGTCGCGAATGCGGAATGTTGCGGAGAATCTGACGAAGAACCGGTGGGGGCAATGCTTCGTCTTTGTGTTTCTTTTTCTGCTGGCGATTACTTTGCTCAATGCTCCTCTGCGGGTTTATGGACACCACGTCGCTGTGGCATACGGCTTGTCCGTGCAGGGTTGGGGAAGCTGGGTGTGGGACCAGACGAAGAGTTTTCTGCTGACTTGGGGGGTTGCCGGGCTGTTGGTTATGGTGCTGTTCTGGGTGATACGGCGTTCGCCAAGGCACTGGTGGTTCTGGTTCTGGATACCGACGATGGCGGCGGTGCTAGTCGGTGTCTTTGTTACGCCGGTTCTGGTTGATCCGCTCTTCAATAAATTTGAGCCGCTCGAACAGCATGATCCTGCTCTGGTGCAGCAGTTGGAGAAGGTGGTGGCGCGGAGCGGTGTGACTCTGCCGGCGAACCGGATGTTTTTCATGAGTGCGAGCCAGAAGGTTACCGGCATGAACGCTTATGTGACGGGGATTGGGCCGTCGAAGCGGTTGGTGCTGTGGGATACGACGATTGCTGCGGCTACGCCTGATGAGTTGGCGGGGGTTTTTGGGCACGAGCTGGGCCACTATGCGCTGCATCACATTGCTTTGGGGCTGCTGTTTACGGCGGTGCTGCTGCTGATTGGTTTTTTTGTTGGACAGCGGACGACGCAGTGGCTCTTGAAGAGGTTCGGTGAACGTTGGCGGATTCGCTCGCAGGAGGACTGGGCCTGTCTTGCGGTGCTTGTGCTGGTGCTGAATGGGCTGAGCTTTTTGTCGGAACCAATCGATAATGCGTTCAGCCGATCGATTGAGCACGCGGCGGATGTCTATGGGCAGGAGGCGATCCATGGAATTGTTGCTGATCCTCAGGGTTCGACGCAGCAGGGGTTTCAACTGATGGGTGAGAACTCTCTGGATGATCCTGCGCCGCATCCGTTTGTGGAGTTCTGGACATTCAGCCATCCTTCAACTGCGAGCCGTGCAGCGTTTGCAGCGGCTTACAACCCCTGGACGAACGGCCAGCATCCGAAGTATTTTCAATGAGGAAGATGACGCGGAACAAACCAAGTTCCGACTGCCTGTTCTGCAAAATCGTTGCGGGGACTATTCCAGCCAATCGTATTTACGAAGACGAACTTTGCATTGGGTTCCCTGATATCAATCCCCAGGCTCCCACGCACGTGCTCGTGATCCCCAAACAGCACATCGGCTCGACGGCGAAGGCGCTGGCTGAAGATACTGCGCTGATGGGCCATCTGATGGCTACCGCGGCTGCGATTGCTCGCAAGGAGAAGCTGGATAAGGGTTACAGGATTGTTGTGAATACGGGCGACGATGGTGGCCAGACGGTGAACCATCTGCATCTGCACCTGCTGGGCGGCAGGCATATGACGTGGCCTCCGGGCTAGGAATCTGTGATGGTTATAGAGCAGGCCTTCAGCCCTCGAGCCTCTTACCTTCCGTACATGGGGCTTCGCCCCATGCTGGTATTGGACGCGCCGTTGGCGCTATGGCTGTGGTGAAAGAGTTTCGACGCGGCTGAAACCGTGCCCCCTTCAAAACAACAAGAATGCCCGGGCCGTTACTCCCCGGGCATTCTTTCTTAGATTTTCGGTTGCGCGATCGAATTCAGACCGGCTTTGGCTACTGGTTGAAGTTCAGCTCTTCTTCCTCTTCAATTCCGTAACGGCGGAGGAGGTTGGGAAGATTCTGCGAGAAGGCCGCGCGCGGCATCACCGTGTCACAACCAGCTTCGACGGCCTTGGCCTTCAGGTCTCCCTGCAGATGCGACAGGAAGCCGATGATGGAGGTGCTGCGTTTCAGCTTGGCCTTGAGCTTGGGAATCAGCGTCAGGGGTTTGGCGTTTGCGTTGTTGAGGTCGAAGACGATCAGGCCGGGCCGGTCTTCTTCCTCTCCGGCAGTAAGGGCCGAGATCGCCTCCTTCTCGTTCTTGACGAAGGCGACCTTGACTCCGAGTTTGCGGGCTGTCTCCTGAATCTTCGCGATGAAGAAAAGATCTTCGATGAAGAAGAAGATTTTGGTGGGCGCATCCGGTGGAATGGGAATGGAGCGGCCCTGCGAGTAGTCGATTGGCTGGGAGTCGCCCTGGTATGCGCGTCCGCCGCCGTGGCCGTTGCCGCGACCGTAACTGGCGTCGATGGTGGAGGGCGGCGTATCGGCGAAGTTGCCGTTGACGGCGCGATAGCTATGGTCCATTGGGCCAACGAAGCCGCGCGAGCCGCGCTGCTGCTGCTGTTTGCCGCCCTTGCGCTTGAACGCGTTGTTGCCGGGCTGATGGGTGTCGCGGTCGCGGAATCCGCCGCCATTGTTGCTGTAACCGCCACCGCTTTGGCCGCTGGCGACGTTGCCGGGATTCTCGGGCGAGCGTTGGCGGTCACGATCGCGGAACTTCTTCTTCCAGCGCTTGCCGCCGGAATTGTTCTGCTGGCCGTCTCTGGGCTGGAAGTTCTGGGTCGGTGCCTGGGGCGCGGCCGCTCCCTGGATGGAGGCGACAGGCTGGCTGGCGCTCTGATCGCCACCGCTCTGAGCGCCTTGCGGCGTGTCGAGTCCCTTATTTTTCCGTTTGCGACGGCGGCGGCGGCTGCTCTTGGATTGTCCCATGCCGTGCTGAACGTTTTGGGGTGTGAAATTCGTCTCCCCGTCCTGTTGGCCGGGTGACGTTGTCAAACCCTGGTGGGACTCCACCTCGGGTGCATTCTGCTCTGAAGTCATGCTTCCACTTCCTATTGCTTTAGATCGCAATTAGCGGTTCACTCTCCACACGGCGCGACGGTTTCTTTCCCTCCGTGTAAGCCACGAAGTAGGAACCAAACCGGTATTTGCAGCGTCGGAGGAAACGGTCTCAAGTTGTACTCGAACGGACGTCTTCTATGCAATTTGGCTACTCTCGAACCAGTAATCTACCGGTTACGCGCAGCCCGGAGCGCCTGACAGCGGCGAACCCTTGTTTTTTCACCCTCTACCTGTTTGCGACAGAGTCCGACAAATTCGGTCCACTGTAATCCTGTGATCAGCCGGCAAAGCCACACAACCGGAAGCTTTAATTATGGCCACACAGTGATCGGCACCCACAGCCGGTTCACAAGGCAACTCCTAGCGTACGCTCAAAGAGGATTCTTGGCAAGGGATCTCTTCTACGACTTCCTAGTCACTCTATTTGGAGTGGCATTTAAAGGGGAGAAGGGCCGCTCGTGAAAAGCGACCCTTCTACGCAAATGGCCAGTCACTGGCCTCCTAAAGGAACTTCCGCTGGGGAAGTCGAACTCTGGCTGGGTTACGCCATCATTGGGCGTAACTCTTTTCGAGCCTGAATCGGCACTGACGGATCTCAGCAAAGCGTGCTGGATTGGTAATTAGCAATCCAATCGCCAAATCGTAATGGTGCCTTTTCCGAGCCAAATCGTTGACGGACGCAGCTGTGGGTCTAGAAAACAGGAGACTCCGAGGTGGGCGCTCCGGATTTTGGAAGACCAGAGCAGCGCGAATCGTTGAATTGACCCGTGCGGGGCTGGGTCCTATAATCGGACTTGTTCCGGCAGCTCTCTCGTTTGCTGCCGATTTGCTGGTATGGGAGTCGGGTGGATCGAGGCAAATGGTGGACGTGCTTTTGGAGAGCGCGTCGATCACAGGATTTGCAGGACAGGCTGAGAAAGCACGCGATGGTGCGCCTAAGGCCGGATGAATTCAGGATAATCCCCCAAGGAGTACCACACACCGCATGAATCGCAACTTTGCACTTGTCACCGCCCTTGCTGCGGGAATGACGTCCGCTGCTGGAGTGGCGCAGACTGCTGCTACCACTACGCCTGCCGCTGGTTCCACGGCCCCTGCTGCTTCGACCGCTCCCGCGGCCGTTCAGGTAGTCACAGCGAAGATTGCTGTGATCGAATACGAGCAGGTGACCGCGGCAACGAACGAGGGACAGCGCGCTCTTCTGGCGCTGCAGAAGAAGTATGAGCCGCAGAAGACGCAGTTGCAGAATTTGCAGAACGAGATTGAGTCGCTGACGAAGCAGTTGCAGAGTGCGCCGGCTACGATGAGTGACGACGAACGCGCCTCTCGTGCAAGAACGATCGATACCAAGCAGAAGCAGCTGCAGCGTGATGGCGATGACGCTACGGCACAATTCAATGCCGAGATGCAAGAGACCCTCGGGGCCATTGCGAAGAAGCTGGGACCCGTGGTGATCAAGTACGTACAGGACAACGGCTACACGATGCTGCTGGATAACACCGGGGCGCAGGGTGGCCTGGCAGTGCTTTGGACGCAGCCCGGCACGACCGATATTTCGCAGGCCATTGTGGACGCTTATAACGCCTCGTCGGGAGTTGCGGCACCGGCTGTACCTTCAGCGCCGTCGGCTACTCGTCCACGGCCAACAACGACGACTCCGAAGCCGACAACGCCGGCAACGACGCCGAAACAGTAAGAGCTGAATGGGATGCCCTCGGCTGCGGCCGAGGGTCCTGAACACCGAGCTTCGCTGGCTGGACGGCAGAAATGTTGCACAGCCAAGTTCATTAATCGCACCGATCTTTATTTATTAAACGCAACGATTTTTCGAAGGAGTACCACACACCGCATGAATCGCACTCTTGTTCTTGTCTCCGCCCTTGGCGGGGGATTGATGACTGCAGCCGGAATGGCCCAGACGCCCGCCGCTCCTGGTGCAACCGCCCCCGCCACCCCACCGGCCGCCGAGGCGCCGGTAACACCGCAGGCGATTCCTGCAAAGATCGCGCTGGTTGCCTTCGAGCAGGCTGTCTTCGCCACGAATGAAGGCCAGAAGTCAGTGCAGGATATTCAGGCGAAATACAAGCCGAAGAAAGACCAGATCGACACCCTCTCCCAAGAGGTTGATTCGTTGAAGAAGCAGTTGCAGAGCGCGCCGGCTACGCTGTCGGACGCAGAACGCGCCACACGCCTGAAGACGATCGATACGAAGGAGAAGCAGCTGAGCCGCCAGGCCGATGATGCTCAGACTGCCTACAACACCGACCTGCAAGAGGTTTACGGAAAGCTTGCGGCAAAGGTTTCCAACGTGTTGAAGAAGTATGTGAGCGACAACGGTTACACGCTGCTGCTCGATGTCAGCAGCCAGCAGAGCAACGTGATGTGGGCCAACCAGAGCACGGACGTGACGCAAGCTGTGGTGACGGCTTACAACACATCGTCGGGCGTCGCTGCACCTGCTCCGTCTGCGCCTTCGCCTGCTCGTCCACGACCTACGACTTCTACGACTCCGAAACCGGCAGCTCCGGCGGCACCGAAACAATAGCTCTTTTGCCAGGTGGTTCTGGTTTGATTGGACGATGGATGAAGAAGAGGCTTAATCGAGCCTCTTCTTCGTTTTAAGTTTTCCTGAATTTTCGCCTCAAAACCGCATTCCCTGTGGAAAAACCTGTGGATCACGGGCGAATAGATAGCCGAAAGAGAAGGCCGGGATTAGATTATGCCGCGCGGGGCGACTCGGCATTATCCGCCTAACTGCATGGAATTGAGCAATTTGGTGAGAAGGCTGACTCACTTTGGGGCCTATCTTCGTTGATAGGTCGCCAACTATAGGTGTTTCAACGGTTTCCACAGCAAGGCATTACTACCAAGTTACAATTTCGCGAATCTAATCATGATGGTTTGTGAAATCGAGGACAAGAGGTAACCGAAAACGATTGTTTTTTGGCTAATTTGCTCCCGTGATTTAAGGCGTTTGCGTTCCCGCAGAACTCTTCCGAAACGGTTATTCCTCACCCACTTTGAGAACTGCAAGGAAGGCCTCCTGCGGGATGTCGACCTTACCGATACGCTTCATCCTCTTCTTGCCTTCTTTCTGCTTTTCAAGGAGTTTGCGCTTTCGGCTGATGTCGCCGCCGTAGCATTTCGCAATGACGTTCTTGCGGATGGCTGTGACAGTTTCGCGCGCAATGATCTTGCTGCCGATGGCGGCCTGTATG
This sequence comes from uncultured Acidobacteriaceae bacterium, assembly GCA_963746625.1. Taxonomy (GTDB): domain Bacteria; phylum Acidobacteriota; class Terriglobia; order Terriglobales; family Acidobacteriaceae; genus Edaphobacter. The sequence continues at coordinate 1,325,928 of CAVVBT010000002.1, read as the reverse complement.
GCGACCTCGAACATCTGGCGCGGGATTAGTTCGCGCATCTTTGCTACAAGGGCCTTGCCTCTGTCGTAGGCGAAGTCACGATGGACGATGATGGAGAGGGCGTCGACTGGCTCACCCGAGACGAGGATATCCATTTTGACCATGGGTGAGATCCAGGTGCCGGCGAGGTGATAGTCGAGCGAGGCGTATCCGCGAGAGACGGATTTGAGCCTGTCGTAGAAATCGAGGACGATCTCGTTTAGCGGGAGTTCGTAGGTGAGCAGGACTCGGGTTTCAGAGACGTATTCGAAGTTCTGCTGGCGGCCGCGTTTGTCTTCGACGAGTTTCAGGATGCCGCCGACGTACTCTTCGTTGGTGAGGATCTTGGCAGTGATTACGGGCTCTTCGATGGATTCGATCTCCGAGGGATCGGGCCAGCGGGAGGGGTTGTCGACTTCGACGACGGAGCCGTCCGTCAGCGTGATCTTGTAACGGACGCCCGGGGCAGTCGTGATGAGGTCGAGATCGTACTCGCGCTCCAGACGCTCCTGAATGATTTCGAGATGGAGCAGGCCGAGGAAGCCGCAACGAAAGCCGAAGCCAAGGGCGACCGAGGACTCCGGCTCGAAGGAAAAGGAGGCGTCGTTGAGGCGCAGCTTTTCGAGCGCGTCGCGGAGCATCGCGTGCTCGTGCGAATCGACGGTGTAGAGGCCGGCGAAGACCATGCTCTTGATGTCTTCGAAGCCGGGGAGGGCTTCGGCGCAAGGACGCTCGACCGATGTGATGGTGTCGCCAACTTTGGTGTCGGCCACGTTCTTGATCGTCGCGACGAAGAAGCCTACTTCACCGGCTGTGAGTTCGGCGATTGCGACAGGCTTGGGCGTCATCACGCCCATGCTCTCGACATCGAATACCTTGCCGTTCGACATGACCTTGATCTTCATGCCCTGACTGAGTTTGCCGTTGATGATTCGGGCGAGGACGATGACGCCTCTGTAGGGGTCGAACCAGCTGTCGAAGATTAACGCCTGAAGGGGAGCTTCGGGATCGCCTTCGGGGTGCGGCAGGAGGGTTACGACGGCCTCGAGGATACTTTCTACATTGAGGCCGGTTTTTGCGGAGACGGCGATGGCGTCGCTTGCCGGCAGACCTACGGATTTTTCGATCATCTCCTTGGTGCGGTCGATGTCGGCGCTGGGGAGATCGATTTTGTTGATGATCGGGATTATCTCGAGACCATTCGAGATGGCGAGATAAGCGTTGGCAAGCGTCTGGGCTTCAACACCTTGTGAGGCGTCGACGACGAGGAGGGCTCCTTCGCAGGAGGCCAGGGATCGCGAGACTTCGTAGGAGAAGTCGACGTGACCGGGTGTGTCGATCAGGTTGAGCTGGTAAGTGTCGCCGTCGTGGGCCTTGTACATCATACGGACGGTGTGGGCTTTGATGGTAATACCGCGCTCGCGCTCAAGATCCATGGCGTCAAGCACCTGGGCATGCATCTCGCGCGCTGTCAGGGAGCCGGTGAGCTCCAGGAGCCTGTCGGAGAGGGTGGACTTGCCATGATCAATGTGCGCGATGATCGCGAAGTTGCGAATGTGACTTGGATCCATTTTGTAGCTGGGTGGCCTCAGTCTTCATGTTAACACCGCGAGGTGTCGAGCGCAGAAGCGGCAAACCGCAAAGTCATGCGTAGCAAGATTTGCATCTGACTCCGGACTGGGGTTTTTACCAGTTTCGCGCGGCTGTATTTCGTGTCCAACTCTTACGAGAGCGCATTTCGAAAGCCCAGGACTGTGCGATGGTTCGATTTCTTGTTGCTCTTTTACTCTTCGTGTCGCTGCCGCTTGCGTGGCCACAGGCATTCAGCCATGAGGAGGAGGTGCGGGAATCTTCAGAAGAGAGTGTTGATGATTGGGGTGAATTGCCGGATGCTCCGAGCGCGTGGGTGGAACGAGTTGCCATCTTCGGCGAGTAACGCTGGGAGATTCAACTTCTACAGACTCGATCCTAGCGAGGGATTTCCTGCAACAAGGAAAGATGCGGCGGAGGCGTTCAGCATCGCGACGTTTGAGAGTCAGTCGAGGACCGGGCGTCCGGGCACCGAGACGGGCGAGCCCTATCACTGGAAGGGATTATTGCTTCAGTCTTTTGCCTTCAGTGCGTTGGAGGATGGCGTGCGGATCATGACAGCGGACCAGCATGACCGTCATATTCTGCTGAACAAACCTTACTGGTCGGATTACCTCGCTTCGCTGGGGCAGTTCAACATGCGGCGGTGGAACGACGGCGACAGTTTTCTGGTGAACTATATCGGCCACCCTATGCAGGGCGCCGTATCGGGATACATCGAGGTACAGAACGATCCGAGTGCGCGCGGTTTGCACATCTCAAGTAATCCGCTCTACTGGCGGAGCGTGATGCGCGCGACGTTGTGGTCGACGGTTTACTCGACGCTATCGGAGATTGGTCCGATGGGAGAGGCTGCGATTTTCAACGAAGGAGGCTTTACCTATCCCCTGGGATGCAACCGAAACAAACCTGAATGCATGGCCACGGCAAAATCCACCAACAACACCGGCTGGGTGGATTTCGTTATCACGCCGACAGTTGGTACTCTCTGGATGCTGGGGGAGGACTCCATCGACCGGTTCGTGTCGGACCCGCTGGTTCACCGGCATCCTCATGCTTCCGGGTACAAACTCCTTCGCGCAGGGTTGAACCCTTCGCGCTCGCTTGCCAACATTCTGCGTGGTCGCTTCCCATGGTTTCGCGACGAGGAGCATCCGGGTGTTTATGAATCTGTAATGGTCGAACACTTCGAGCACGCGATGGATGAGGAACCGCGTGACCACGTGGATATGTTTTTTCATTACACGGCGCTGAGCCTAAACATCAATGCTGTGAATTGCGGTGGATGCCGCCACGCTACGACCGGGGCCGGTATGGAGTATGGGTTCGCCGTACGGCGCTACCTCGACCTTGTTGTGGATACGAGTCTTCAACCGGGAGCGAGCCCGGGTTCCTCTCTGAACATTGGGGGCACGTTGTGGACGGGACACGCGGGAGTGCGGTCGGGCTACTCGGGCGAGCACTTCGCGTTGAAGGTTTCGCTCGCTCCGGGCTTCGCGAGCTATTCTCGGGCGCAGGCTTCTCCGGATGGTTCGCTTGGCCGCAACTACAATTTCTCCGCGGTTGTTGCCCTGAGTGCCGATGTCCGCGTCTCTTCGCACTTCGCGCTTCGTACGACGGTGGAGCAGATGTTGATCCGATACAAGAGCACGGAGCGGGATCCGCCTGGCCGCGAGACTCCTCTGGGGACTTCGTTTCTTTCGCACGACAACTACATCAATTCGACGAACTGGGGCATGAGCGTGGGACCGGTTTTTCGGTTTTGAGACGTATGATTCGGAGATGCGAGAACTGCGATCGGTCTCCACCGGGATTATATTTTCTGGATGTTTCGCAATTTCCACGCTTTCGGCCCCGGCGCAGCAGAATGCGTCGATACGACGTCTGGACGGCTCTACGATATCGGTTGCGGAAGCTGAGGATTTCGCAAAGAAGACCCTCGCTGCGGCGCATGTGACAGGCGCGCAGATCGCAGTGGTCGAATCAGGCAAACTGGTCTGGAGCAGCGCATTCGGGCTCCGCCGCCGCGAACCTGAACTTCCGATGGACCGGCAGACCACCACCTGGGCGGCCTCAATTACCAAGGGCGTATTCGCAACTTACGTGATGCAGCTTGTCGAACGTGGTGAGTTTCAACTGGATGTTCCGGTTGCGAAACAACTGCCGCAGCCGCTCGACCGTTATGACGCGTACAAGGAGACAGCGGCCCAACTTGTGCTCGACCCAGCGTGGCCAACGGTGACGCCGCGGATGCTGCTGTCGCACAGCTCGGGCCTGGCGAACTTCGCGTTTATCGAGCCGGACAAGAAGATGCATCTTCACTTCAAACCGGGAACCCAATTTCTCTATTCGGGGGAAGGGATCAACCTTGTGCAGTTCGTCGTTGAGCAGAAGAAGGGACGGCCACTCGATCAGCTGATGCAGGAGGCCCTGTTTACGCCGCTTGGAATGACCCGGACAGGGATCATCTATCGGACCGAGTTCGAGGGTGATGTCGCCGACCGGTATGACCTGAACGAAAAGTTTCGCTCTCAGACAAAGCGTTTTCCGGCGCGAGGTGCGGGGTCGATGACGACCAGCGCAGATGATCTCGCGAAGTTTGTGACCGCCTTGTTCGATGGCTCGATTTTGAAACCGGCGACCGTGGCGGAGATGTTGAAGCCGGTAATTTCCATTCGCTCGCTGCACGAGTTCCCAATTGCAGCAAACGAAGGAACGGGTAAGGAGGCAGCCTCTGTTGGCCTTGCCTACGGGGTGGGGTGGGGTTTGTTGACGCAGACGCGGTTTGGACCAGCGTTTTTCAAGGAAGGCCATGGAGATGGGGCGCAGAATTACATCGTCTGTTTTGAGCGACGAAAGGCTTGCATGATTCTGCTGACAAACAGCGACAACGGTGAGTTGGCATTTCGTCCGTTGCTGGAGAAGATCTTTGGAGATACGGTAACCCCGTGGGAGTGGGAGGGCTATACTCCCGCCTACATTGAGACCAGCCGCAAGCTGCCATAACTCGCGCACCCCAGCAATAGGTACTTTGCTGACGCCCTCCGATGCGATTCTGAGATCGAGGACGTAAACCGGGAGCGCGCGTCTTACAATGAGCAGGGACGATGGCTGGATTACTATTGGAGAAGATGGTGCGGCGGTGGGCACTGGCAGCGGGGTGTGGGCCGCTGGTGCTGCTTGCAGGCTGCCCGCAGAGCCAGACAGCTGCGCCGGGAAAGGCTCCGGTGCAAGCGACTGCGCCGGCAGTTGCAGCGGGACAACCAACCGGGGGCGCGGCACAACAGGCAAAGGCCGAAGCCGCTGAGAAGCAGGCAGCCGCGGCAAAGGCTGCAAAGGATCAGGAACTCATCAACAAGGCAGAGGCGGCGTATCGCAGCGGTGTGGAGAATTACCGCGCGGGGCATCTGGACGCCGCGCGGTTGGATTTTGACTCCGCGGTCGACGTGATGCTGACCAGCGGCATGGATCTGAAGACGGACCCGCAGCTGGCGGATGAGTTCGATCGCCTGCTGAATGCAGTGAACTCGCTTGAGATGGCGGCGCTTGAAACAGGGAAATGGATTTTCCCCGACGCTGGAGGCCGCTCCACTGGATGCGGCGAATGAGGTGACGTTTCCGGCAAATGCTGCGTTGACGGCGAAGGTCACCGCAGAACTGAAGACTACGCAGTCGGACTTTCCGCTGGTGGTGAACGACTATGTTGCTGGTTTCATCAGTTATTTTTCGAACTCGGCTGCGGGTCATGCGCATCTGCTGCGGTCGCTGGAACGGGCGGGTAAATATAAAGAAATGATTTCGAAGCACCTGAGCGATGCAAGGCGTTCCCCAGGATTTGATTTATCTGGCGGTAGCTGAATCCGGCTTTCAACCGCAGGCGCTGAATGCGCGATCGGGCGCTGGAGGGATGTGGCAGTTTATGCCAACGGGGGCGTATGGGCTTGCGCGCAATGGGTGGTTTGACGAACGGTTCGATCCGGAGAAGTCGTCGATTGCGTATGCGAAGTACATGAAGACGCTCTACAACCAGTTCGGTGACTGGTATCTCGCGATGGCCGCCTATGACTGGGGTCCGGGCAACGTGCAGCGCGCGGTGATGCGTACCGGCTATGCAGACTTCTGGGAGTTGTATCGGCGCAATGTTCTCCCCGGCGAGACGAAGAACTATGTGCCGGGCATTATCGCGGCGATCATCATGGCGAAGAATCCGGAACAGTATGGGCTGGATAAAGTTGTGCCGGATGCTCCGGTTGTGTCCGATACCGTGACGGTCGACTATCCGATCGATCTTCGACTGGTGGCCGATGTTACGAATTCCTCTCTGCCTGAGATTGTCGCGTTGAATCCGAGCCTGCTGCGGATGACGACCCCGCGTGACATGTCGTTTGATCTGCATGTTCCTGTCGGAACGCGCGATGTCTTTTCAGAGCGCATCAAGGAGATTCCGGAGGATAAGCGGACGGCCTGGCGTTTCATGTGGTGCGGAGCGGAGAGACGCTGGATGGCATTGCTGCCTCGCTGCGCGCCCACGCTGAGCGATATCGCGAGCGTCAACGGGCTGCCCGCGGATGGAGGCGTGGACGCCGACGATGAACTTGTGATTCCAGTCGCGAGTGTGGCGGGCGTGGATCCGCAGCGATATGCCGTGCGTCACGGCGATACGCTGATCACGGTAGCCGATCGTTTTGGGGTATCGGTGGAGGAGTTGCGACGGTGGAATCATTTGTCATCGAATGTTGTGAAGCCTGGGAGTTCGCTTGCCGTGCGGAGCCGGTGAAACTCGCACCGGTTACACGATGTGCGCAGCAAGGCGGCGCGAGGGAAGAAGAGCACGCATGCTTCGGCGCCCTCTGTTCATGCGGCTTCGGCGCACAGCAGCACGAATCACGCTCCTGCGAAATCGCAGTTCATCGTCGACCGGCACAAAGAAAACTCCAGCGAAAAAGAAGCAAAGTCCGGCGCCCAAATCGAAATGAAAAGCTGTTTGACCGAGCTACCCCATGAAAAAGATTGCTTGCTATCGGTAGCGGTTGGATGCATCCTGTTGCTAGAATTTGTTGCCGGGATGTAATGATGGTTTTCGACGCATCGTATTTGCGGGACAGAAGCAAGAGCGGTGGAAGCACAAGAGCAGCGAGAGGAATAAGACGATGATGTTTGATGACACGATCAAGCTTTATGCAGCGTCAGCCGATGACAACCACTACGGTGATGAAACAGAAGACGACAACGACCTCAACCGCTTCGAAGACGACGAAGAAGAAGAAGTGACGATGACCTCGGACGACGACGAAGAACTTGACTCGGACGACGACGATGCGGTGGAGACTCATGTCGAAGAAGCGGTGATCTTCGCGCTGCCTCCTTCGCCAGCGACCAGCTACGAGCCGCCAACAAAGCCTTCGGAGTTGCCAGTGAAGAGCGCGGCTGCGAAGCCGCAGCCGTGTCAAGAAAGCAGCTCCTGCAAAGAAGGCGATCGAAGAAAGCAGTCGCCGAAGAAGGCAATCAAGACGGGCTATTGTCAAAGAAGGCCGCGGTGAAGAAAGCGGCTGCCAAGAAGGCTGCGGCGAAGAAAGTGGCTGCGAAGAAGGTCCGCAGCAAAATCGAAATCTGCCGCGAAGAAGGTCAGTGCTAAGCGCGGCGGGGTAAGGTCGCTTCTAAAAAAGCGTCGGGTAACAAAGGCACTGGCAGCAGTAAAAAATCAACGAAGAGAGGTATTACCTTGGCAACTAAAAAAGCAGTCAAAAAGGCAGTAGTGAAGAAGGCCGTCAAGAAGGCAGCAGTGAAGAAGGCCGTCAAGAAGGCCATCGTCAAGAAGGCAATCAAGCGGGCTATCGTCAAGAAGGCAATCAAGCGGGCTATCATCAAGAAGGCAATCGCCAAGAAGATGAGCTAAGACGTTAACTCCACCCAAGGCAAGCAAATAGGCCCGGACTCCTCAATTGAGAGCCCGGGCCTTTTTGCGTCTGTGAGGATGGATTTACTTCTTTGTCGGCTGCGATCTCGGCGAGGACTTCTGCGCTGTGGGTGTTGGGATCAACCTTCTCCCAGACCTTGACGATCTTGCCGGCGGGCGAGATGAGGAAGGTGTCGCGGGCGGCGATACTTCATGTCTCCGTGAGTCATGACGGGGACACCATAGGCGTCGACGACTTTGTGGTCGGGGTCGGCGAGGAGTTTGAAGCTGAAGGTGTCCTTGGCGCACCAGGCTTTGTGGCTTTCGACGGTGTCGAGGCTGACGCCGAGGACGACTGCGTTGAGGGCGTCGTACTTGTCCATGTCGCGCTGGAAGTTGTGGGCCTCGATGGTGCAGCCCGGGTCTGGTCCTTGGGGTAGAAGTAGAGGACGACCCACTTGCCCTTGAAGTCGGAGAGGCTGATGGGCTTGTCTTCCTGCGAGGGCAGGGTGAAGTTGGGGGCGGTGGCTCCGACCTGGACGATGTCGGCGGCTGCCGCGGCGTGTGCCTTGTAGCCGAAGCTGCAGGCTGCTACGACGGCGATGATTGCTGCGATCCAAACTGCTTTGCGCATGGTGTATTCCCCTTTTGTTGAATCGTTGTGGTGAGTAGTACGACGTTGAAAGTCCAGCGTGAAGCCGTACGACCGGCTGATCTGATGCCGGCTGATGCGCTAATTTTACTCCGTCGGGACATGAGAGTTCTCTCGACAAGATAGTGACGTTGACAGTATCTTTACATCGCGATGATGGCGATGTTGGCCTGATTGGCGGCGGCGAGGATGGCTGCGGGATCGAAGAGGAGGGTCTTCCCTGCTTCGACGGCGAGGCAGGTGGCTCCGGCAGCCTGCATGGTGCGGATGGTGGCGACGCCGATGACGGGGACGTCGAAGCGCATGTCCTGGTTGGGCTTGGCTACCTTGACGACGGTGAGGGAGCGGCGGAGGGTGGTCTCCGGGAGTGCTTCGGTGGGGTCTTCGAGGGTGCGGAAGAGTTCGCCGGCGCGGGTGATGGTGGCGTCGGTGCCTTCCATGGCTTCGACGGCGACGCAGGCCTGGGCGGCGATGACGACGGTCTGGCCGAGGTCGTAGGCGGCGATGGCGCGGGCTACGGTGCTGGCCGTAGGCGATGTCCTTTTGTTCTTCTTCGTCGGGGGGGCGGGTGGTGAGGACGCCGGGTTTGGCGAGGAGGGGCTCGAGGTATTGGGTGGAGGAGATGAGTTCGATGCCTTCGTCGCGCGAGGACTTTGGCTACAGCGCCGAGGAGCATGTCGGTGTTAGCGGGTGCGGAGATTGAGGAGGAGCTTGGCGAGGCGCCAGTCGGGGCGGATGGAGGAGAAGATCTGCTTGTGTTTGACCTGGCCGGCCATGACGGCGCGGGTGACGCCTTCGGTCTGGAAGGTTTCGATGAGGCGGGAGAGTTCGCCGAGGGAGAGCCAGTGGACGTGGATGTCGGGGTCGGCGGCGGCGCGGGCGTTGATCTCGGGGTCGGTCTCTTCTTTGATGGCGGCGACGACGACGGTGAGGCCGTGGGCGCGGGCTGCGTCGAGCAGGAGGAAGGGAAAGCGGCCGTTGCCGGCGATCAGGCCTAGTTTGGGCATTCGATTTAGCTTACTTGGGTTTGGGTGGTTCTTGCGAAAGGCTTAACACGGATAAAAGGGATTGAACGGATCAAGGCGGATTTTTTGGATGGTGTTTCTGGAGGGGAGGGAAAGTCAATAGCGGTGGTTGGGCCAATTGGCTGTGGAAGAAATGGGTGTTCGGGGTTTGTGGTGAGTTGTGGTGGATGTTTGGGTTTTGCCGGGTTTTCTTTGGGATCTGGGGTGGTTTTGTTGGGTTCGACCACTCGAAATGTTGTGCGAATTTGCTGGTGATGATGTGGTGAATTGATGGTGGGATGTGGTGTTTGCGTGGTTCGTTGGGGTTGTGGTGAATGCAATCAATTCTGCCACCCATTGCAGGGTTATGCTGCCACCTGGTGTGCAAGATTTCTCGGGATTGACCCCGAGGCGGGAAGCTTGCTTTTGCGAGTTCTTACTGAAATTTTAGGACGAAGACTTCTGAGGCTTACACTTTCCCCATGCTCAGGACCTCTGATTCGCGAAGCCGCCGCCAGCTGACTTCCAAACTCTGTTGACCCGACCGACCTTGTCTCCGAGGAGGTCACCATCAAGGGGCTGGACGGCACCCCGCTTCCGCTCTCCATCGTTTATAAGAAGGGTCTGGTCCGTGACGGCACGGCACCGACGGCGCTGATCGGCTATGGCGCATACGGAGACGCCTTCACGCCCGGCTTCAGCCGACGCTACATGGCCTGGCTGGAGCGTGGCGGCGTGCTTGCCATCGCGCATGTGCGCGGTGGTGGTGAACTCGGCGAAGGCTGGCACCTCGCCGGGAAAAAGCTCACGAAGCCGAACACGTGGCACGATTTCATCGCCTCCGCCGAATACCTGATCGAGGCGAAATCCACCTCGACGCCACACCTCGGCATCTGGAGCCAGTCCGCGGGCGGAATCCTGATCGGCCGCTCCATTACCGAGCGTCCCGACCTCTTCGCAGCCGCTGTAGACGGAGTGCCTAGCTCCGACACGCTCCGTGAGGAGACGAGTGCAACTGGCCCAGGAAACGTTCCTGAGTTCGGTTCGGTCAAGGATCCAGACGGTTTCAAGGCCCTCTTTGAGATGTCCGCTTACGATCACGTTGTTCCAGGCACCAGGTATCCCGCAACCCTCGTCACTGCAGGCGCCAACGATCCCCGAGTCGATCCCTGGGAGGGCGCCAAAATGGCCGCGCGCCTGCAAGCCGCCAATGCCGGACCCAACCCCATCCTCCTCCGTGTGAATTACGATGCTGGACACGGAATCACCGATACGATCGCGCAACAGGTCTCGGACTGGACCGATATATTCACCTTTTTCCTCTGGAACTTCGGGAACCCCGATTTTCAACCCGCGGTCCTCGCTCGCCCCTCTAAGGCTGCCGCATACACGGGGCACTAACGCACGCTCTCGACGGAGTCCTGGCTGCGTCGCAGCCACAACCAGGGAGGGAAGACGTGGGAGGTGAAGTGGATCAACCAATTCACGCGACTGAAGGAGTGAAGGGGCTAGTGATTAATCTTTGATTCGTTCCCAGATGAGTTTGTAGGTCGCATCTTTTCGGTTGATCTTGCCTCCCTTGCCGTCCTCGGTGGGAATGAGGACCAAGCGGTCGTTGCCTTGGAATTCGAACCAGCGAATGTTTTCGACTTCGGTGCTGGTTGGGTAGGAGTAGCCCTTCAGATGGTGAGTGATGGTCTGCGCTTTCAGATCGATGGTGTAAGGACCGTAGTAGGAGAAGTAATTGTCGAAGGCTTCGGCCTTCTCTTCCTGAGTGCCTGAGCCCAATCCGGCGGCGAAGGGCTTGCGGTCGCCTTTGACTGCGATCTGGACGCTCATCCAGCCGGATTTGTCGTAGATGATGAGGCCGGTGGGGTGGTCGTAAGGGATGTGACGAACGGGGGAGATACCTTCCACTGAGACTAATCTCCAAGCGCCTGGAAGTTTCTTGGCGACGTCGTTCTGTTGTGGGCGGGCGGGGATGGAGAGGCTGAGGAGAAGCAGGAAGAGGATGCGGAGTGGTTTCATGGTGGGCAAGTATATTCCATGGGTGGGCATGACAAAATGCGGGGGTCTCTCCACTGCGCAACAGACGATGAGACTGTCTGTTGCTTCGGTCGAGATGACGCCTCTCGGGTTGAGTGAGCGTAAGTGAGAGCAAACGCAACGAAAAAGACACAACAACAGCAACGGCAACCCACCCTTCACGGTGAGGCCGTGAAGGATGGGCCACCCGGCGTTCTCCGATTCGGCGTTACTTGATGATGCCGCGGGGGCTGTTGGCTATGAAGTCGGCGAGGTACGTGGCGTGTTCGCCGAAGTCGCCGGAGGAGATTTTTTCGCGGATGGCGGCTAGGGCTTCGGTGGTGTTGAGCTTGGAGGCTTGCAGGAGTTTGTAGGCGGCTCGGAGTTCTTTGAGTTGGGCGGGGGTGAAGCCTTTGCGCTCGAGGCCTACTTTGTTGAGGCCGTAGGCGTGGTTGTTGCGCTCGATGCTGGTGAGGGAGTACGGGAGGACGTTCTGAGTGATCGTTGTGCCTCCGCCGATGTAGGAGTATTTGCCGATGCGGCAGAACTGGTGGACGGGGCAGAGGGCTCCGACGGTGGCGTAGTCTTCGACGATGACGTGGCCGGCGAGGGTGGCGGCGTTGGCGAGGATGCAGCCGTCACCGATGACGGTGTCGTGGCCGATGTGGACGTAGGCCATGATGAGGCAGCCGCTGCCTATGCGGGTGGTGCCTCCGCCGCCTGCCGTTCCGCGGGAGATGGTGACGTATTCGCGGATGGAGTTGTTGTCGCCGATGGTGAGCGCTGTCGGTTCGCCCGCGTATTTCAGGTCTTGTGGGGCGATTCCGAGGCAGGCGAAGGAGAAGATGCGGTTGTTATGGCCGATGGTGAGGTGGCCGTCGAGGATTACGTGGGAGATGAGTTCGCAGTTGTCGCCGAGGGTGACGTTGGGGCCGATGGTGCAGTATGGGCCGATGGTGCAGGTGGGGGGGATCTGCGCGCCTTCGGCGACGATTGCAGTGGGGTGGATGCTCACTCTGCGGTCTCGACCTTTGCTTCGGCTTTTTTGGGGACGCGGTCGACCATCTGGCACATGACGGTGGCGTCGCAGACGACTTTCCCGTCGACGGTGATGCTGCCACCCATCTTTACGACGCGGGTGCGCCAGTTGAGGACGGTGACTTCGATGCGGAGCTGGTCGCCGGGGGTGACGGGACGGCGGAAACGGGCGTTTTCGATGCTGGTGAAGACCATGAGCTTGGATTCGCGGTCGGGGATCTCGGCGAGCAGGAGCGCGCCGCCGGCCTGGGCGATGGCTTCGACCATGAGGACGCCGGGCATGATGGGGTAGTCGGGGAAGTGGCCGGTGAAGTGGGGCTCGTTGATGGTGACGTTTTTGAGGGCGACGATGCGCTGGCGGGGCTCCATCTCGATGACGCGATCGATGAGGAGGAAGGGGTAGCGGTGGGGAAGGAGGGACATGATCTCGAGGATGTCCATCGTCTTGGGGGGGCTGGTGGAGGCCTGCGCGGATTCTGGGGAGATGTCGGTTGTCAGGTTGCTCATGGCATGGATGAGTATAAACGTCTGGGGCTTAGGGAGCGCTGTGGCCGTGGCACTGCAATACGCCGAGGTAGACGCTCCATGGGCCTACGACATCGCGGTATTGGTATGCCATGACACGAGATATCTGGTGCAGATGCGTGAGGTCGTGGGCGGCCCAAGTGGCGAGGAGTTGCGAGAGTGTGACTGCGCCGAGGGAGGGATGCTTTCCTGGGCGGGCTAGATCGTTGGGGTGCAGATTGAGGGACTTAAGGGAGGCGAGGCTCTGGCTTCGCAGTGAGGTGAATTCGTCGAGGACTTGCTCGAGGGATTTGAGTTGAGGCTCTTGCATTTGGGTGAAGCGATTGAAGGGTGGGAATGGCTGCGAGTCGCCGTGTGCGAGGATGTGTCGGACGCGAGGCATCCAGTCGTTACGCTCGGCCTGGGCGAGGTGTCCGATGACGTCGTAGGGGCTCCATGTGTCGTTTCCTTCATTGCAGCGGGTCCAGGTGTCGGGCAGGCCGCGGAGGAGCGCGTTGAGAGTCGCGGGGGTGCGGGTGAGGAGAGCGATGGTCTCGGTCATGGCATGCATTCTACGTTGTGCGGGGTTCAGGAGGTCAGTTCCGGGCAGAGAGTTGGGTGGCTTGTTCGGCGCCCTTAAGGGAAGCGAGGCGTCCGGGGGCGTTGGCGAGTGAGGTCTGAAACTCCTTAAGGGCCTTGGCGGGTTGGTTTTGCTGAAGGAGAAGATAGCCGAGTTGCTCGCGGGCAGGGAGAATTGGGCCAGGGGTCACTGGGAGCTTCTCGATTGCGTCTTCCTGATCGGCTGCTTCGCACATCAGGGTTTTGGCTTCTTCGGGTTTATTGTTCGCCTGGGCTAACCATGCCATGACTTCCTGAGCGAGGATTTCGACCTGAGTGGCCCAGTAGCTGTCGTCTGACGTGCGAAGCTGCTTCTCGATGAGCTGCAATTTTTGAATTTCTGCTTGTGCCTCGGTTGTGTGTCCGGTGCGAGCGAGGCCCTCGGCACGAGCCCACACTGCAATTGCGGTTACTTGAGCTGGAGTTCCTGGGGAGGGGATGACGTTTGCCGCTTCGGCCCATTGGTTTCGCTCCACCATGTAGCGGATCGGCATGGCGGTGGAGGCGTAGGAGGCCTTGAAGTCGCCGGGGTTCAGCCCGGGCACGTCTTTGAGTTGCCGAATGACCTGCGCAACTTCTTTGTCGCGCCCGCCCTGGAGGTAGGCGTAGACGAGATAGTCCATGGCGTGAAGCTGTTCTCCTGTATCGTGCTGCTCGAGGGCGGCTTGCCGGGCCGCGAGGTTGGAGGCGATGGAGTCGTCCCAGAGGCCGAGGCGGGTGAAGATGTGCGATGGCATGTGTAAGGCATGGGGTGCTGAGGGAGCTATCTGAGAGTAGGCTCTTGCAGCGGGAAGACCTTGTGAAGCGAGTTCTGCGTTGTCGCAGGCGTGGATGAGGTAGTGAGGGATTCCGGGGTGGTCGGGATGGGCGCGGTCGAGCGGCTCGAGGATGGCGAGGGCTCGCTTCTGCCTTGCGTGTGTTTTGTCGGACGGAGATGCGTTGGCGAGGAGAGCGAGCGCGTAGAAGACCTGCGCTTCGAGGTCGCTCTTGTTGGCTGCGGCGAGTTTGGCCATTGCCTGCTCGTAGTTCGATGCGCGAACGGGATATGGAACGGTGGCTGCGTCCTGATACACCAAGGCGAGTGCGTCAATGAACTGGCGCTCGCGCTCGTTGCCGGGCTTGATCTGCGTGGCCTGGTGAATTTCTCTTTGCGCGCTCGAAAGGGTCTCTGGGGGAATGGGCGGATCCCAAAGCGGCTGAAAGTAGGCCATGGCTACCCCCCAGTGGGCCATGGCACAGTGGGGATCCTGTTGCGCGACCTGGTGGAAGGCGTTTTCAGCGGCGGCGTAGGCGAAGGAGTGAAGGAGAGCGATGCCTCGATTGAACTGCGTCTGGACGGCGGGAGCGCAGGAGATGGGGAAGGAGACGCTTCCTAATTTTTCCGGAGTGCCGTGGTCGTGCTCTTGTGCTGAGGAGAAGGGGATGGGGACGAGCAGGAAGAAGAACGCGATTTGGCGTATATGGGGCATCAAGTGCCTCCGATTGCGTCTGGCCGTTGGCAGAATTTTACATAGCGGCGGATTTCTGCATCTTTGCTGTGGAGTGAGGGAAGGAGATCCTCCGCCTTCGTCGAGGGATGACAACTAAAAAGCAAAGGCAATAGCAACAGCAAAGGCAACAGCAGATCCCCTTCGGGGATGACAAACAAGAAAAGCAAAAGCAACGACAGAGGCAATAGCAACGACAAGGGCGATCCCTATGCGGCGGGTGGGGGGAGTTGGGCGCTGGGGGTGGATTGGGAGAGGGCTAGCTCTTCAGGGGTCATGTCTACGGGGATGTCGGCGAAGAGCGGTGTGGTGAGGTAGCGCTCGCCGGTATCGGGGAGCATGGCGAGGATGGTGGAGCCGGGAGGGGCTTCGGCGGCGATCTTGAGGGCTCCGGCGAAGGTGGCTCCGGAGCTGATGCCGACGAAGATGCCTTCTTTTTTGGCGAGCGCCTGGCTATTGGTCATGGCTTCGGGGTTGGTGATGCGGAGGATCTGATGGACGCGGTGGGTGTCGATGGCGTCCTGGGCGAGCTTGGGGATGAAGTCGGGGCTCCAGCCTTGCTGGGGGTGCGGGGTCCAGGAGGGATGGCTGGCGGACGGGGTGTGGTCGGGGTTGTTGGGTTGCGGGAGGCCGCTTGAGACCATGGGTGCGGCGTCGGGTTCGCAGAGGATGATTTTGGTGTCGGGGCGTTTGTCGGCGAGGACGCGGGAGACGCCTTTGAGGGTGCCTCCGGTGCCGAAGCCGGTGACCCAGTAGTCGAGGGGTTGGCCTTCGAAGTCGCGGAGGATTTCCTGCGCGGTGGTGCGGGAGTGGAAGTCGGCGTTGGCCTCGTTGGTGAATTGGCGGGTTAGGAACCAGCCGTTTTTGGCGGCGAGCTCTTCGGCTTTTTTGACCATGCCGGTGCCGCGGGCGGGGCCTGGAGTGATGACGACTTTTGCTCCGAGGAAGCGCATGAGCTTGCGGCGCTCTATGGAGAAGGTTTCGGCCATGGTGACGACAAGCGGGTAGCCTTTGGCCGCGCAGACCATGGCGAGACCGATGCCGGTGTTGCCGCTGGTGGCTTCGACTACGGTCTGGCCGGGTTTCAGGGTGCCCTTCTTTTCGGCGTCTTCGATGACTCCGAGGGCGAGGCGGTCTTTGACGGAGCCTAGTGGGTTGAAGGCTTCGATTTTTACGTAGAGGTTGATGCCTTTGGGGGCGAGGTGGTTGATGCGGACTACAGGAGTATTGCCGACGGTGCCCAGGATGTTTTCGTATTTCATTTGGGTGCGGCTCCTTGGTGGTTCGAGTATGAAACAAGCAAAGGCAAATACATGGGTCCTTCCCCATTCGACTACGCTCAGGGTCAGGATGACGACCTAAAAACAAACAACGAGGAAGGTCCGGCTACTTTTTCTTTTGCAGTAGGACGTTGGGATCGAAGGTGGCTGGGGTTACGTCTACGTCGTACTCGACTTTGGAGAGGAAGGTTTGGCTGGCCATGTCTCCGTTGTGGTAGCGGGTGATGGTGAGGCTGGTGGGCAGGCCCTGGATGGTGTGCCAGTCATCGTACTCTTCGGCGTCTTCGTCGCGGTCTTTGAAGGTTTCGTTGCGCCATTCGAAGGTGCGGCGGCGGGGGAGGTGGGTCTGGGTGTCGATATCGAGGGTTACGGCGTCGTTGTTGGCGCTGAGGATGGTGACGCGCTCGGTGAGGTGGCGCTCGACCATGGTGCTGCCCTCGTCGACGACCATGACTCCGGGGTCTTTGAGCCAGACGCGGTAGATGGATTCGATGGAGTGATCCTGTCGACGGTAGTAGTCGTCGATCTGTTCGCGGGGGAGGGTGGTGTTGCCCTTGTAGGTGACCTCGTGGCCGGTGTTGTTGGTCCAGATCTGGACGACGTCGATCTTTTTGCCGGGGAGGATCATGCTCTTGTCGGTGAGGAAGCCGATGCGGAAGGCATCAGGGTTGTCGGCGGTGGCGAACTGATGGATGGCGTGGAAGTCGATGACGATGCCGGTGGGAGCTCCGCGAAAGAATCGCGCGACGTGACCTTCTTCCCGCATGTTCTTGCGATTGAGCCAGACGTCGCCGCCGAGGTCTTCGAGCATCTCGTCGAGGAGCTTGCGGCCGCGCTGCTCTGGCGTAGAGCCGGCAGGCGGAGTGGGTTGCGCGCTGGGGATGTCGCGGGCTTGCGCGTGGAGCGATGGCGCGGCGATGAGGAGGGCGAGCGAGAGGGTGATGCGCTTCATGCGAGTTCCTGATTAGCCGGCGAGGACTGCGCCGCCGTTGACGTTGAGGATTTCGCCGGAGATGAAGCCGGCGAGTGGGGTGCAGAGAAATAATATCGGGCCGGCGATTTCGTTGACGTGTCCGGGGCGGCCGAGGGGGATGGTGGAGAGGATGGCTTTGGAGCGGTCGGGGTGTTTGAGGACTTCGGAGGACATCTCGGTGGCGACCCAGCCGGGGGCTACGCAGTTGCAGGAGATTCCCTGGGCGATGAGTTCGGATGAGAGGGATTTGGTGAGGCTGATGAGGGCTCCTTTGCTGGCGGCGTAGTCGGCGTGCAAGGCTTCGCCGCGCTGGCCGGCGGTGGAGCTGATGAGGACGATGTGGCCTCGGGTTGCGCCTGTTTGCGGTTGCTTCAGCATCTGGGCTGTTGCGGCCTGGATCAGGCCGAAGGAGCTGTCGAGGTTGATGTTGAGGGTCTTGCGCCATTGCTCGATGGGCATGGTGTTGATGGGCTGATCGTGGGAGGGCCAGATGCCGTGGTTGACGATAAGGCAGTCGATGCGGCCGAAGGCTTCGATGGTGGCGGCGACGAGAGATTGGCCGTCTTCGGGGGTGTTGAGGTTGTGCTGGATGGGGAGGGTTTGGGCTGGGCCTCCGCAGGCTGCGGCCAGTTCGTTGGCTTGGGAGGCGGCGGATTGATAGCTGAAGGCTACTTTGGCTCCGGCCTGATGGAAGAGGCGGACGGTTGCGGCTCCGATGCCGCGGGAGCCTCCGGTGATGAGGGCTACTTTGTTGTGGAGGGAGAGAGGGACGCCTAGGTCGAGCTTCGAAGTGTTCTCCGGCATATACTCGACGCTATCGAATCGTTCTTTCGGACGCAAGCTTCGCCGGTTTCTTAATTTCTTTTATGAGGAGTTGACTGGATATGAAGATCGCCGTTTTGATTGCGCGTGTTTTGCTTGGACTTGTGTTTTTGGTCTTCGGTCTGAATGATTTCTTCCACTTCATTCCGATGCAGCCTATGCCGGGAGATGCGGGAGTGCTGGCCATGCTTTTGTATTCGCATGGATGGTTCCTCTTCCACGGCGTTTTGTATGTGATCGCCGGAGTGCTGTTACTCGTGGGGCGGTATGTTCCGGTGGCGCTGGTGATTCTTGGGCCGATTCTCGTGAATATCCTCGTGTTTCACCTTACTCTGCAGCCCGGAGGTATTGGGATGGGGCTGTTTTGCACGCTGTTGGAGTTGTTTTTGATCTGGGCATACTGGCCGGCGTTCCGTGGGATCTTTACGGAGAAGATGGATGTTGGGTAGGACGCAGCAAAAATAAACAATGAGAATCGCGCAACCCATCCGAGCGCTCGAAGCGGATGGTCTGTCGTGCACTTGATGACTGGGAGAGAAGAATGGTTGGGGATGCGGATCAGTATCGGGATTTGATGTCGCTTTATGCGACTTATGGGGATGAAGAACTGGTTGAGCTTAGCCGGACGATGGACGATTTGACGGGGATGGCGCAGGAGATTTTGAAAGGGGAGATGGGACGGCGGGGGTTGAAGATTGCTGCTGCCGCGCCGCGAGCGGAGACGCGGGTGTTGACCGACGACGACCTGGCAGATATGCGGACCTACGCGGAAATGGCTCCGGAGGAGTGCATCTTCGATATGGAGAGTGACCAGGCGGCTTCGACGGCTTATTATGCGCTGACGAATGCGGGGATCGACGCGATCGTGGTCTCCAAACCGGGGCCGAGAGTAGTGGTCAAACCGAAGGATGCGGAGCGGGCGGCAGAGATTTTGTCGGGGCTGTCGACCGATAAGCTCACGGAACAAGTTCTGGAAGAGACAGACGCAGAGTTTGATTTGCCGCGATGTCCGGCGTGTGATGGAGAGGAGACGGTGCTCGAGTCTGTCGATCCGGTGAATCAATGGCGGTGCGAAGATTGCGGGAATACGTGGCTTGAGGAGCCGGTTTCGGCGATTCCCTAAGGTGCGAGGTTTGTTGCGAACAGAAAGAGACCCGCTTGCGAGCGGGTCTCTTTCGTCTTTGACGTCAGATTGGATTTAACTTCTAGCGTTGATGCGGTTCTGATTTTGGCTCCGGGCCAGGCCGCGACTGAGGCTGTGGGGCTGGGTGGGATTGCGGTTGTGGCTGCGGTCTGGGTTGGGGCTGCGGAGCGGGTCTGGACTGAGGCTGTGGCTCAGGCCTCGGTTGGGGCTGTGGGGCTGGACGGTATTGTGGTTGCTCCGGACGCGGTTGCGGGGCTGATTGAGGTTGAGAACGATATTGCGGCTGCGGCTGGGGTTGCGGGGCCGGACGCGATGTCGGTCTTGGCTGAGGTTGTGGCTGCGGCGCAGGTTTGTATTGCGGCTGCTCAGGTCGAGGCTGCGGAGTTGGTTGCGGCGCAGGACGAGTTTGGGGCTGCTCAGGACGCGGCTGCGGTGTGGGACGGGCCTCGGGTTGAACCGGTCGAGTTGGTTGAACTTGCGGGCGGTTGTTGGGTTCGGCCGGCCGGACGGACGGCTGGACTGGTTGGATCTGTGGACGTTCATTGGGTTGGCCGGGGTGCGCGATTTCGCCGGGGCGTGTGCCGGGTTGACCGGGTTGAACCGCAGGCTGGCCGGGCCGGACGAATTCGCCTGGGCGGGTGGAGGGCTCCGCTGGGCGGGTTGTTGGGTTGGGACGGGTTATCCCGGGCTGAGCGGCGATGGGACGCGGCGCGGCGACCATGGCGGGACGGCCCTTATTCACGTTGTATAACTGCTCGCGGTTCTGGGCGGCTGTGCGCTGCATCTGGACCTGCGTGGACATGGGCGGAGTGCGCGGACCGCGGAAGGCTGCTATTTCGGTGGGTTGCGGGCGGACGTTGATGCCGCCGCGGCCTCCGTTATAGGCGACGCGAGTGTTGTTGTTGACGACGACGGTGCGGTTGTAGACGTGAGTGATGTTGACGTTCACCCGGTTGACGGCGCGGTTGTAGTAGAAGTTGTTTCCGTTCCAGTAGCCGCCGTAGTAGCCGTAGCCGGTGTAGCCGAAGCCGTAGTTGATGCCTCCGTAGAAGCCGATGTGGAGGCCCCAGTAGCCGCGGCGCCATCCCCAGCGGTTGTGATACCAGCCCCAGTAACCGGGAGTCCAGAGGGCTCCGTAGTAGGGCGGGGCGCACCATGCGCCTGGGATCCAGTAGTAGCCGGCAGGGCCCCAGTACCAGTAGCCGGGAGTCCAGATGTAGTTGGGGGCGGGGGCTATGGGCTGCTCGTAGACGGGGAGTGGGGGCGGGGGCTGGTCGGCGTACTCGACGGGTGGGGCTTCGCCGTCCTGATCGAGCTGGTCGTAGGCTTGAGCATCCTGGTAGGACTGGTCCTGATTGGGTGGAGGGGGAGCGGGTGCACTGTATTGGTCTGGCGGGGGTGGTGGAGCTTGCTGGGCTATCTGTTGGGGCTGCGGCTGGGAGCGGAAGGCTACGGCCTGGGTTGGGGCGGGAGCTGGGGCCGGCTGGGTGTTGTCGACGGGCGCCATGTTGACGTCGGCGGGGTCGGCTCCGGCATCGGTGGGGGAGGCCGAGGCGGCGGCGTTTTCGTGGCAGCCGGTGGCTCCGGCGAAGAGCGTCATGACTCCGAGTGAAAGACCTAGGAAAAATTTTGGGGCCGGATTTTGCATTGCTTTCGTGTCTCCTCGTTCTTGCTGCGTGTATTAACCCACAGTTACGGAGTGAGATGCGGTTTTTCGATTTTGCGAGCGAGGAGACTAGGGTAAATCGGTGATTTTGGAGGGAATTGGGCGATGGTAAACAACTGTCACGGGTCTGAAGGTAGTGCAGTCGAGCTTCGCTCGATAACCCACCCTTTGCGATGAAACTGCAAAGGATGGGCCACCCGGTCTTCGTGGACGAGAAGCAGGAATGATGATGAGAGGTTTATGAGATTGTGACTTTACTGCGGCGATAGAGATGGCGGTAAAATTGGAGTGATGGCAGGCCTTCCTCCTAACACGAAGCGCTTCCGCCACGGCCGTCCGGACCGCGGGCGCCGCTAATTCCCTTCTCTCCATTTGGATCTTTTTTGACCCTGACCGCTTTTTCTGCGGCGGGAGTTTTGACGACGGCCCCATTACCTCGCGCTTGTGAAAAGCGCAGTTCGGAGAAGACACACCATGGCGACCCAATCGCATCCTGATTCGTTCAAGAGCAAGTCCACACTCAGCTCAGGCAAGACGACGTATGAGATTTTTCGTTTGAAGGCTCTGGAGAAGCAGGGCGTCGATCTGACGCGGCTTCCCTTCTCGCTGCGGATTCTGCTCGAGAATCTGCTGCGGCATGAAGACGGGCGGACCGTTACTGCCGATGACATTCAGTTTCTGGCTTGTTGGGATCCGAATGCGGAGCCTTCGCGCGAGATTGCTTATATGCCGGCGCGAGTGTTGATGCAGGACTTCACGGGTGTGCCGGCGATTGTAGATCTGGCGGCGATGCGCGATGCGATGAAGATGCTGGGCGGGGATCCGGAGAAGATCAATCCGCTGCAGCCTGCGGAACTGGTGATCGACCACTCGGTGCAGGTGGATGAGTTTGGCATGAAGCGCGCGTATGACTTGAACGCGGCGCTGGAGTTTCAACGGAATCGCGAGCGGTATGCGTTTTTGAAGTGGGGGCAGACGGCGTTCGATAATTTTTCCGCCGTGCCGCCGGGGATGGGGATCTGTCACCAGGTGAATCTCGAGTATCTGGCTCGGGTGGTGTTTACGACGAAGCCGGATGCGGATGGCAAGGCGATGGCGTATCCGGACACGCTGGTGGGGACGGATTCGCATACGACGATGGTGAATGGTTTGGGCGTGCTGGGTTGGGGTGTGGGTGGTATTGAAGCCGAGGCCGCGATGCTTGGGCAGCCGGTGAGCATGCTGGTGCCGCAGGTGGTTGGGTTCAAGCTGACGGGCAAGTTGAAGGAAGGGACGACAGCGACCGATCTGGTGCTGACCGTGACGGAGATGCTGCGGAAGCTTGGCGTCGTCGGCAAGTTTGTTGAGTTCTATGGGCCGGGGATTGCGGAGCTGCCGCTGGCGGATAGGGCGACGATTGCGAATATGGCTCCGGAGTATGGGGCGACTTGCGGGATCTTCCCGGTGGATGCGGAGACGTTGAAGTATCTGACGTTGACGGGGCGAAGCGAGGAGCAGATTGCTCTGGTGGAGTCCTACTATCGCGAGCAGGGGCTGTTCCATACGGCGGATGCGAAGGAGGCGGTGTACTCGGCCACGATTGCGCTGGATCTCGCGACTGTGGAGCCAAGTGTTGCCGGGCCGAAGCGGCCTCAGGATCGCGTGAAGCTGTCGCGTGCGGGGGAGAGCTTCAAAGAGCAGTTGCCTTCACTGCTAGGGCCTGATGGAAACAAGAACAGTGTACGGCAGCTGGTACGGTGGGAGGGTGAGGGCGGAACGGCTTCGGCTTCGGGTGATCTGAGCAGCAGCGTGGGCGCAGTCGGCTCCGGTGGTTGAGGCTCCGGTGGTGCCGGTGGTGACGCTGGAGGATGGTCAGCTTGAGGCTCCTCATGTTTCGATTCGGTCGCGGTTTGGGGTTGATCCGGATAAGTACCTGGATCATGGTTCGATTGTGATCGCGGCGATTACTTCGTGCACGAATACTTCGAATCCTTACGTGATGATGGCTGCAGGATTGTTGGCGAAGAAGGCGGTGGAGAAGGGATTGAGGACGCCCCCGTGGGTGAAGACTTCGCTGGCTCCTGGTTCGCGCGTTGTGACGGATTACTACGAAAAGGCCGGGCTGATGCCTTATCTGGATGCGCTGCGGTTCCAGATTGTCGGATATGGATGCACGACCTGCATTGGCAACTCGGGACCGCTGCCTACGGATGTTTCGAAGGCGATTGAGGACCATGGGCTGGTTGCGGTGTCGGTGCTTTCGGGGAACAGAAATTTTGAGGGACGGATTTCGCCGGAGGTAAGGGCGAACTATCTGATGAGTCCTCCGCTGGTGGTGGCTTATGCGCTGGCGGGGCATATTTCGCATGACTTCGAGACGGAGCCGCTGGGCAAGGGGAATAACGGTGGTCCGGTGTTTTTGCGGGATATCTGGCCTTCGCAGGCGGAGGTTGCCGCGGCGGTGAATTCTTCGATTGATTCGGAGATGTTCCGCAAACAGTACAGCACGGTGACGGATGGCGATAACAACTGGCAGAGTCTGAAGTTCCCGAGTGGGGAGACTTATGGGTGGGAGAAGGATTCTACGTATATCCGCAAGGCCCCTTACTTCGATGGCATGACGGCTACGCCTGCGCCGGTCGAGGATATTCATGGGGCTCGGGTGCTGGCGGTGCTTGGGGATTCGGTGACGACGGATCATATTTCTCCGGCGGGGTCGATCAAGCTAAATGGACCTGCGGGGAAATATCTGACGGAACATGGAGTGAAGCCTTCGGAGTTCAACAGCTATGGTTCGCGGCGCGGCAACCATGAGGTGATGGTGCGGGGGACGTTCGCGAATGTACGGCTCAAGAACAGGCTCGCTCCGGGGACAGAGGGTGGTGTGACTCGGCTGCTACCGGAGGATAAGCCGATGTCGATCTACGACGCGAGCGTTGAGTATGCGAAGCGTGGAACTCCGCTGGCGATTTTGGCGGGCAAGGAATATGGGTCGGGGTCGAGCCGCGACTGGGCGGCGAAGGGGCCTCGGCTGCTCGGCATCCGGTTTGTGATTGCCGAGAGCTATGAGCGGATTCACCGGTCGAACCTGGTGGGGATGGGGATTCTGCCGCTGCAGTTTTTGCCGGGGCAGAATGTGGAGTCGCTGCACTTGTCGGGCGAGGAGGTGTTTGCGGTCGGGGAGCGCGGGGAGTTGAAGGCGATGCTCGATAGCAAGTTTGCCGACGGCAAGACGATTTCGGTGTTTGCGGAGTCGGACCTCGGGAAGACGACGGAGTTCTGTGCGACCGTGAGAATTGATACGCCGCAGGAGATTCTCTACTACCAGCATGGCGGGATTCTGCAGTATGTGCTGCGGCAGTTGGCGGGCAAGACTTAGGAAATTCCTGATGATGGCGGCGCGCACCAATGTAGGATTGGTGCGCGCGACAGTTTCCCGTTCGCCATGTTGAGGTGATCTATGAAGACAAGGGTAGGACTATTTTTCGCCGTGATGGTCCTGTTATGCGTCCGTGTGGAGGCCCAGGACGCCCCGAGTGGAGCGTTTGCGGGGCTTGTCAGTGTGAATGCGTCGCTGAAGACCGGGATTAGTTCGAAGGATTCAAAGGTCGGCCAGGTGGTGATGGCGTCGCTCGAGAATAACGCAACAGTTGGAGCAATCGTTCTGCCGAAGGGGACAATGCTGGTTGGGAAGATTGTCGATGCGACCAGGCACAGCAAGACGACGGATGGCATGATTGCGATTCTCTTCGATCAGGCAAAGCCGAAGAAGGGAGATCCGATCAACATACGAGCAAGCATCTTCAAGATTCTGCCCTCGGAGAACATGATGCTGGCGCAACGGACAGATGCGACGGCGGGGATGCGCGGGGCGGGACAGAATGACATGAATACCGCAGTGATGCGCCAAAATATCGATAAGGATGAGCACACTGTGCATGTGACGCAATCGGCTTCGGGAGCGCCCGTGCAGGTCGTCAGCGGCATCGAGGGAGTCGCGCTGGCAGCGGTAGCGAGCGATAGCAAATCGGGCGTGATGACGGCGAAGAACAAGGATGTGGAGCTGCCGGTGAGCATGGATATGGTGATTGGAGTGGCATTGAAGCAGTAGGATTTTGCCCCATCTCACGGGGTTTTGGGTTACGCATTGAAAGAGAAGCTTCCCGATCCGGATACGTTTGGATCGGGATTTTCTTTTAAAACCGGGTTCGAACATGGCAGAGGTGTACCGAAGTGGGTACAAGTGAACGAATAGTCATTGCGGCATCAAAGGAAAACGGGATATGAATGAGCAATTAAGTTGGCAAAAAACCTAAGGCCGGGGGTAAGGAATATGCCATCGAGCGAGTTTTTTGAGGAGTTATACGGAGTCACGGCGGAGGGAGCCATCAACTTCTGGGTTTCGCATCTCCACGAAACGATAGGAAGTAATCACTGGTCTCAGATTCGCGACTCGACCGGGCTCTATCTTGCAAGCGTCCTGGGCCATTTTTGTTTGCAGTCGGTAGACCGGAGGGCGATTCTTTCTTCGGATTACAGTCCGGGTGATCAGGAGTTCCGGCAGTTCGCCGATCTGACCCAGATTGCCGAACTCATGATGCAGCAGCTGACGAGCGCGAAGAATCCTATGTGGATGGAGTCGGCCGGTGCGCACATTCTTCTTTACGCCGGCTTCTTTCAAAAGCAAAACAAGGAACGGCACAACATAGAGTTCTATTCGAGCATGGGGAGAGAGTGCTATCTGATGGCGGCCGTGGGGAAGCGGGCAAAGATCATGAACCTGATGGCGGAGGGGTTTTCTCAATATCTCTTCCATCTGGCGGCGCTCCATCGGAATCTCGAGGAAAACAGATATTTGATCAGGCCGGTGAATTAGCTTGCCTGGACGGGATCTGATTTCTCTTTCGCATGGTTCTTCGGGTAGGGGAAGAACAGCTCGTTGCCGTCAGGGTCTTCGATGATCATCGTGTCATAACCCCACCAGCCATCCCTGATCGGCGCGCCCCGGCTCTCGAATTCGGCCCTCAGCGCGTGAAGCGGCTCTATATCGATCGAGATGAAGATGCGGCTTTGTCCGATTTTTTGGGGCTGCTGGCAGTTGAGGAGGACTTCGCAGTCCTCGCGGTTGACCTGAGCGACGAGGATCTTCCCA
The DNA here is from genome assembly GCA_963746625.1 of uncultured Acidobacteriaceae bacterium. Taxonomy (GTDB): domain Bacteria; phylum Acidobacteriota; class Terriglobia; order Terriglobales; family Acidobacteriaceae; genus Edaphobacter. Next base: position 1,300,080 of record CAVVBT010000002.1, on the reverse strand, counting down.
TCCTCTTCGTAGCGGGTGGATTCGGCGAAGCCGAGCTTTTCGGTATAGAACGCGATGGACCGCTCTACACTTTCGACGAAGAAAACAGGGCGCGAATACCAGATGTTCATTCGATGGATTCCTCGGACCGCCGCGATGGTCATCATAGTGGATTGAAGATGGCAGTTGTGCCTGGTTGGGCGTAGTGCTGACGGTTCGGCCTATAATGACCTATGGCAATCGCTCATCCGGCCTCTTCGCAGGCTGGCCCGCAGCCTGAGCGGAACAAAAAGCCGAAGAGTAGAGCGGAGAATGAGTTGGAGTCAGGGATGGAGCTGGAAGCGGCTCTTCCTGTCTCGACTTCCGCGGTGACTTCGGATGCGGGGGCTCGTGCGACAGAGAGGGCGGAGGAGAATTCTTCGGAGTCGCTGGTAATTGCCGGGGTGGACGAAGCGGCGATCGCGAACGAGTCTTCGGCGAGCCATCTCCTGGGGATATCGAAGGAAGATATTCAAACGGTGGATGCGAAGTTCAATAAGCTGCTGGCTACGGTGCATGAGAACCGGCCAGGCGATGATCTGGAGATTATCCGGAAGGCATGGGCGTTCTGCCTGCAGCAGCATGAGGGGCAGAAGCGGGCGAGTGGGGAACCTTACGTTATTCATCCGCTTGAAGTAGGGCAGGTGCTTGCCGAGTTGAAGATGGATTCGACGGCGATTGCAGCGGGGTTGCTGCATGATGCGGTGGAAGACACGGATGTGACCTCGGCTGAGATTGCGAAGAAGTTCGGTGATCAGGTGGCGCACATTGTGGAAGGCGTCACGAAGCTCGAGAAGATCAAGTTTGCGAATCGCGAGGATCATCAGGCGGAGAACATCCGCAAGATGCTGCTTGCGATGGTGACGGATGTTCGGGTCGTGATCATCAAGCTGGCGGACCGGCTGCACAACATGCGGACGCTGGAGCATTTGAAGCCGGAGAAGCAGCAGAAGATTGCAAGAGAGACGCTGGATATTTACGCTCCGCTGGCGCATCGGCTGGGGATGGGCAAACTGCGCGGCGAGTTGGAGGACCTGGCGTTTCGGTATACCGATCCTTATGCGTATGAGCAGGTGTCGAATGAAGTGGATGCTTTGCGTGGGAAGGGCGAGGAGTTTCTGCAGAAGATTGTGACGCAGCTTGAGACGAAGCTGAAGGAGTTCAACATTCAGGGCCGCGTGGAGTCGCGGATCAAGCGGCTGTATTCGATTCAGCAGAAGTTGCAGGACCAGAAGATTCCGGTGGACCAGGTGTATGACCTGCTGGCGATTCGGGTGATTTGTAATACGGTGCAGGATTGTTATGCGTTGCTGGGGCTGCTGCATTCGATCTGGCGGCCGGTGCCTGGGAGGATCAAGGATTTTATTGCGATGCCGCGGCCGAATCTTTACCAGTCGCTGCATACGACGCTGATCGCGGAGGGTGGGCACCAGTTTGAGGTGCAGATTCGGACTGAAGATATGCATCGCGTCGCAGAGGAGGGGATTGCGGCGCACTGGAAGTACAAGGCCTCGGATAATGTGAGCGCGAAGGATGAACAGAGGCTCGCGTGGGTTCGGCAGCTGATGGAATGGCAGCGGGAGATGACCGATCCGAACGAGTTCATGTCGACGCTGAAGATCGATTTGTATCCGGAGGAGGTTTATACCTTTACTCCGAAGGGCAAGGTGGTGGTGCTGCCGAAGGATGCGAGCCCGATTGATTTCGCTTATGCGATTCATACCGAGGTGGGGAATACGACGGTTGGTGCAAAGGTGAATGGGCGGATTGTTCCTCTGCGGACGAAGCTTCGCAATGGGGACATTGTGGAGATTTCGACGCAGACTGGGCATGCTCCGAGCAGGGATTGGCTGAGTTTTACGAAGAGCTCGCGAGCGCGGAACAAGATTAAGCACTGGCTGAATGAACATCAGCGCGAGCGGGCGATGGAGATTGGCAGGAAGCTGCTGGATCGCGAGGCGCGGAAGTACAAGCTGTCGCTGGGCAAGTTTGAAGAGAAGGATTATGACAGGGTCGCCAGTGAGTATGGGCTGGGGACTCAGGCGGAGCTACTGGCGGGCGTGGGGTTTGGGAAGTTTTCGGCCCGGCAGGTGCTGAATAAGCTGGAGCCGGGGTCGACGATGACGGCCGAGGCGGCGACGCCGGAGGCTGGAGTCGGCAATACGGTTGGGCAGATGTCGGATGCAGTGAAACGGGTCTTCTTCGGGAGGGGCTCGGACTCGCTGCAGGTGGAGGGGCAGGACGATCTGCTGGTGTACCGGGCTCGCTGTTGTAACCCTATCCGTGGTGAAGAGATTGTGGGGTATGTCACGCGGGGCAAGGGCGTGGCGGTACATGCGCGCAGCTGTCCGAACGTGCAGAATTTGTTGTATGAGTCGGATAGAAGGATTCAGGTGGAGTGGGCTCCGCTGCCGGATGAGCCGGGAAATGTGAAGCAGCAAACTTATCCGGTGAAGCTAACGGTGATTTGTGATGATCGGCAGGGACTGCTGAAGGAGTTTACGGCGATCATTGCGGACGATGGGACAAATATTCGCAGTGTGGAGACGAAGCCGTCGGCGGATGGGACGATGGTGGTGGACTTCGTGGTGGAGACGGTGGATGTACGGCACTTGAATAAGCTGGTGCAGAACCTGCGGAAGGTTCCGGGGGTGCGGGACGTGCAGCGGGTGCAGAAGATTTAGATTCTTCTCCACGAGTGTCACAAGAAGGTAATGCGGTAGGTCTGGCCGGCTTCTAGTTGGGCGCGATGGGTTCCGTCAGGTTTGTTGGTGAAGGGGATGGGTTTTGCTCCGGATTTGATGGTGGTGATGGTTTGGTTTTTTGGGGGGCGGAGGGTTTGCTCGCCGGTGATCCTGGGGCGGATGGTGCAGGTGTTGAGTTTGTTTTGCGACCACGTCAGGTCGAGTTCGAGGCCGCCTCTTGCGCGGAGGCCTTTGACTGAGCCTTGGGGCCATGCGGTGGGGAGTGCCGGGCAGGAGGTCGATGGTTCCTTCGTGGCTTTGGAGAAGAAGTTCAGCGATGGCGGCGGTGGTGCCGAAGTTTCCGTCGATCTGGAAGATGGAAGTTTTGCCGGAGGGGTGGGTGTCGAAGAGATTGATGTTGGTGCTGTGCTGCATGAGCATGGAGAGGGACTCCCATGCTTTGTCGCCGTCGAGGAGGCGGGTCCAGAAGGCGATGGCCCAGGCGCGGCTCCATCCGGTGTAGGCTCCTCCGTTGGCGAGTCGGCGTTCGAGGGAGACACGTGCTGCCTGTGCCAGCTCGGGAGTTTTGCGCGGAGTGATCTGATTGCCGGGATAGAGCGGGTACATGTGGGACATATGGCGCTGGCCGGGCGTAGCTTCTTCGAAGTCGATGGACCACTCCTGGAGCTGGCCGTACTTGCCGATCTGATAGGGGATAAGGCGCGGGATAGCGGCGTTGAGTTTTGTGGCGAAGTCGGGGTCGAGGTTGAGTTCTTTGGCGGCGGCGATGCAGTTGGCGAAGAGTTCGCGGATGAGGGCCATGTCCATGGTGCAGCCGGCGCTGGTGAAGGCGGGTTTTCCGTCGGGGGCGAGGAAGTTGTTCTCGGTGGACTCGGAGGGGCAGGTGGTGAGGCGGCCTTTGGGGTCTTCGATGAGCCAGGCGAGAAGGAATTCGGCAGAACCCTTCATGAGCGGATAGGCGCGGGTGCGAAGGAATTCGCGGTCGCGGGTGAAGAGATAGTGCTCGTAGAGATGCGCGCAGAGCCAGGCGCCGCTCATGCACCAGTTGGCCCAGGTGGGTGAACCTACGCCTTCGCCCACCGGGTTAGAGGCTCGCCAGATGTCGATGTTGTGGTGGGAGCACCAGCCGGGGAGGCCGTAGTTTTCTTTTGCGGTGATGGCTCCGGTTTGGCTTAGGCCTTCGATGAGGTCGAAGAGAGGGCCGGTGCACTCGGTGAGGTTGGTGGTTTCGGCGGGCCAGTAGTTCATCTGGATGTTGATGTTGGCTGTCCAGTTTGAGCTCCACGGAGGCGTGACCTGGTAGTTCCAGATGCCTTGCAGGTTCGCGGGTTGCGAGCCGGGGCGTGAGCTGCTGATGAGGAGGTAGCGACCGTATTGAAAGTAGAGGGCGAGGAGCGATGGGTCAGGTGCGGCGGCGAAGTCTTTCAGGCGCTGGTCGGTTGGCTTTGCGGTGTTGGGTGTGCCGAGGTTGAGGGAGACTCGGCGAAAGAGGCGTTGGTGGTCGGCGATGTGCTCGGTGCGGAGGGTGGTGAAGGATTTGGTGGAGGCGGTGTCGAGTTGGTTTTTCGCGGCGATGATGACTTGTTCGATGGGGATGTCGGGTTTGGTTTGGAAGCCGCGGAATCCGGTGGCAGCGGTGATGAAGATGGTGAAGGACGTTGCGTTGGTGATCTTGATGCTAGTGGAGTCTGCGGTGGCGGTGCCGTCTTCGAGTTGGAGTTGGAGGAGGGAGGCGAAGTACATGCCTTCGCCGGGCACGTCGGAGAGGGTTACGGGTTGTTCACTGTTGGGATGGCCTGCTCCGGCGATGTGAGCTGCAGCTTTGCCGGTAAGTTGGAGGCGATTGTTGGGAAGGATGGTGACGGATTTCTGGAGGGGGCTGTCGAGGGTGAGAGTGGCGTTGAGTTGGTGGGGTTTGCCGGCGGTGACGCGGAGGATGATCGCCTGGGCCGGAGCGGAGACGAAGGCTTCGCGTTGGAATTGGACGCCGGCGGCTTCGTAGGTCGTAGTGGCGATGGCGGTGTCGAGGTCGAGTTGGCGGCGATAGTTTTGCGTTGGGGCGGAGTGTGTGAGCTCCAGGCGGAGATTGCCGAGGGGTTGGTAGGATTCGGCGAAGAGGCCTTGCATCTTGTGGCAGATCTGATCGGCGAGGTGGTAGTCCTGTTTTTCCAGGACGGCTGCGCGGACTGCGACCAGGTGATTTTTGGCGTCGGTGTTGTTGCCGTCTCGTGGTTGCCCGGACCATAGGGTGTCTTCGTTGAATTGGAGGAGTTCTTTCTCAGGAGCGCCGTCATCGCCGCCACCGAAGACCATCGCGCCTAAGCGGCCGTTGCCGATGGGGAGGGCATCGATCCATTGGGCGGCGGGCTTTTCGTACCAGAGGGTTAGGTCTGAGGGCCGGTTGATCGAGAGCCTTGGCGAGGCGGGTGGGGAGCGAGAGAGAGCCGAGAGCGGCGGATGTAGTTCCAAGGAAACGGCGGCGGGTGAATCGGCTCATTTTTGCGCGAACCTTTCGGAAATGGGAGTGGCAACAAAGAACGTGAGGCAACGTCTAATTTAAATGACGCTGGCTGTTGCTGGTGTGTGCCAGCGGGTTCTCCGCAGGGCGAAGGTACAGAAGGCTTTAGAAGGCACGTGATCCAAAAGGTTTAATATAGGGAAGTTGTGGCATTTCAGATACTATTGCTCAGTTTATAAGCGGAGATTGGATCATTTGAACAATGCTGGCGCGGGTGACTTCCGCAAATTCTGTAGTCGATATCAGGTTTTTTTGATGGTGCTGGCTGCTTTTCTTGTGCGGCTGGCGGTTGTTGTCTACGGGTTTCGCGATCAGATTGATCCTGCGGACCACCATGCGGCGTTCGGCTGGGAGATGGGCTGGGTGGCTCGGTCCATTTTTGTGGGGCGTGGCTTCAGTGCGCCGTTCTTTCCCGCTACGGGGCCGACGGCCATGGTTCCCCCGATGTTTCCTTATTTGCTGGCGGGGATCTTTCACCTCTTCGGGTTGTATACGGCGAAGGCGGCGTTTGCGATTCTGTCGATTAACAGCCTGTTTTCCGCGCTGACGGCTATTCCGCTTTACTTCAGCGCGCGCTATGCGCTGGGAGAGAAGACGGCTGCGATTGCGGGGTGGGGCTGGGCGGTTTATCCATATGCCATTTATTTTTCCGGCGCGCGAGTGTGGGATTATGCTCTGACCGGTCTGCTGTTTACGACGTGCTTCCTGGTGGCGCAACGCCTGCACCGGCAGGAGAAGATGCTGGCCTGGCTCGGGTTTGGTTTGCTGTATGGAGTTGCCGTGCTGGCCAATCCTTCGGTGCTGACGATGTTTCCTCTGTTTCTGCTACTGGCCGTAATCCAGATGCGGCGCGATGAGATGCGGTGGGGGCTTGCGGTGCGGGGTCGCTACGGTTGGTTTGATCGCGGTGCTGACACCTTGGCAGATCCATAACTATTGTGCGATGCATTTTGTCGGGCCAGTGCGGGATAACTTCTGGCTGGAGTGCTGGGCGGGCAATAACGGGGATACGTTTGAGTCGAATGCGGTGTGGGCGCACCCTGCGAGCAACCCGGTGGAGATGGAACAGTATGAGCGGCTTGGAGAGATCGCTTATATCGCTGAAAAGAAGACGCTGGCGACGAACTTCATCGAACATCATCCTTTGTTTTTTGCCGGCATCTCGGTGCGGCGTGCGGTGAGTTTCTGGACGGGTTTCTGGAGTTTCAGCCCGGCTTATCTGAACCGTGAGCCGCTGGAGATTCCGGATGTATTTTTCTGTACGGGGATGACGGTGCTGATGCTGGTGGGGGCGCGCTGGTTCTGGCGGCGCGACGCGAGAGGCGCACTGCCGTACCTGGTTCTGCTTGCGATCTTCCCTGCTACGTACTATGTGACGCACGCGACTCCGGACTACCGCGAGCCGATTGAACCGGAGGTGGTGGTGCTGGTGGCCGCGGGCGCACTTTCGCTGAAGAGAACGATGATGCCGGCGGTGCTGATCGAGGAGACGGTGGAGGAAGAAGAGAGCGAGCTGGTGATGTCGATGTCCTCGGCTGGTTCGTTGCCGGTTGGCTGAGTGCGGACTGGACGGGTTGTGGTATCTTTGTTTCAAGATGACTCTTTTCTCCAGCCGAATTACCTTTATTTACCGCTACTGGCGCACGGTAGCGGCATCGGCGGAGTAGGTTCATCTGAGAGATAGCTGAAGAGTTCAGTTGAAATCGACATCCACACGAGCCGCGACCTGATTAGGTTGCGGTTTTTGTCTTTGCAGGGAACAGGGACGAGTGCCCAGGGACTAGGAGAGGCGATGGGAACGACGGCGGGAATGGTTAGTCCGGCAGGGCCGGTGAAGTCGGCGGTCGGGCGGTTTGGGGTTTATGGCGGGCGGTATGTTCCGGAGACGCTGATGGCGGCGCTGGAGGAGTTGGAGCATGCCTATGGCGAGGCGCAGAAGGATGCTGCGTTTCAGGCGGAGTTGGATGATCTGCTGCATAACTACTGTGGGCGGCCTACTCCGCTTTACTTTGCGAAGCGGCTGACGGAGCAGTGCGGTGGGGCGAAGATTTATCTGAAACGTGAGGACCTGCTGCATACAGGCGCGCACAAGATCAACAATGCTCTGGGGCAGGGGCTGCTGGCTCGGCGGATGGGAAAGCACAGAATTATTGCGGAGACGGGCGCGGGGCAGCATGGGGTGGCTACGGCTACGGTTTGTGCGCTGCTGGGGATGGAGTGCGTTGTTTATATGGGTGAGGAGGACATGCGGCGGCAGGAGTTGAATGTGTACCGCATGCGGCTGCTGGGTGCGGAGGTGCGTGGGGTTTCGGGTGGGTCGGCTACGTTGAAGGATGCGATCAATGAGGCGATGCGGGATTGGGTGACGAATGTGCGGACGACGTATTACGTGCTGGGGAGTGCGCTGGGGGCGCATCCTTATCCGACGATGGTGCGGGACTTTCATCGCGTGATCAGCCGCGAGGCGAAGGTGCAGATGCTGGAGCAGGAGGGGCGGCTGCCGACGGCGATGATTGCTTGCGTGGGCGGCGGGTCGAATGCGATTGGGGCGTTCTATGAGTTTCTTGAGGATAAGAATGTCGATTTGATTGGTGTCGAGGCGGGTGGGCGCGGGACGTGCGCTGGGAGAGCATGCGGCTCGGTTCCAGAAGAACGGCGGCGGGGTTCCGGGAGTGTTGCAGGGGACTTATTCGTATGTGTTGCAGGATGAGGCAGGGCAGGTGAGTTTGACGCACTCGGTGAGCGCGGGGCTGGACTATGCGAGTGTTGGGCCTGAGCATGCGATGCTGCATGATTCGGGGACGGGCGACGTATGTTTCGTGCTCGGATGATGCGGCGCTGAAGGCTACGGTGACGCTTTCGCGGACGGAGGGGATTGTGCCGGCGCTGGAGAGTGCGCATGCGGTGGCGGAGGCGATTCGGTTGGCTCCGACGATGACGAAGGAGGCTGTGTTGATGGTGAATCTGTCGGGGCGTGGGGATAAAGATATGGGGATTCTGGCGAAGGAACTGGATTTGAAGGGCGCCTGATTACGCCGACCGCGGATCTTGGCGGAGACACGCGGATAAGGGCAAAGGCTATTGATTGATTTGGAGGGATTGTGGCGATTGAGTTTCAGAAGAAGCCGGGGATTGTTGCGTATTTGACGGCGGGTGATCCGGATCTGGCGACGACGCGGGAGATTGCGCTGGCGGCGATTGATAACGGTGCGGATGTGATTGAGTTGGGGGTGCCGTTCAGCGATCCGCTGGCAGATGGGCCGGTGATTGAGCGGGCTAGTCAGCGGGCGGTGGCTCGGGGGACTACGCTAACGCAGGTGCTGGGGTTGGCGGCGGAGTTGCGAAAGGCTCGGCCGAGTGCTGGGCTGGTGATTTTTTCTTATCTGAATCCTGTGGTGCGGATGGGGATGAAGGCGTTTTGTGCGAAGGCTGCAGAGGCGGGTGTGGATGGCGTGCTGCTGACGGACATGATTGTTGAGGAGGCGGGGGAGTATCTGGAGGCGATGCGGGAGAGCGGGCTCGCTCCGGTGTTTCTTGCGGCGCCGACGAGTCCGGATGCGCGGCTGAAGGCGATTGCGGAGGTCTCGCAGGGGTTTGTGTATGCGATCTCGCGAGTGGGGATTACGGGGACGCAGCAGACGGTTGCGGGAGATGCCTCGGAGTTGGTGGGGCGGCTGCGGAAGTTTACGAAGCTGCCGATTGCGGTGGGGTTTGGGATTTCGAATGCGGAGCATGTGAAGGCCGTGGGCGAATTTGCAGATGCGGCGGTGATTGGGAGTGCGCTGGTTGGTTTGATTGAGAAGACTCCGAAGGAAGAAGCGGCGAATGTGGTGGGCCGGTTTGTTGCGGGATTGCGGGCGTGAGATGCAGAACCGAGGGAAGAGACAGGCGTTTATCATTTGAGAATCAACAAATTTCCGCAGCGAGTTGCACAGAATGCGCGTGGCTGCGTGGTGAGGCGAATGGATGGATATCTCCGACTGGAGAAAGAAGATCGATGAGCTGGATGTTGAGATTGTTCGCCTTATCAACCAGCGGGCCGAGGCTGCGCGTGCGATTGGTGAGATTAAGCGGGCGAGCGATCTTCCGGTGTATGAGCCGAAGCGGGAGCAGGAGGTTTTCGACCGCGTTCGCACGGCGAACCGGGGCCGCTGCCTGATGCGGAGTTGCTGCATGTGTATGAGCGGATTATCGACGTGATGCGGACGCTGCAGCGGCGGGATATTTAGACTGACTTTGTTTTTGTAACGGTTTTAGTTGCTTATAAAAAGATGGGAAACGACACGATGATAGTTGCGATGCATGGCCAGGCGACGGAAGAGAATATTCAACAGGTGATCGAGCGGATGGTGGAGCTCGGCTTCAACGTTCACCGCACGACAGGAACGGCGCAGACGATTCTGGCGGGCGTCGGGACGCCGGAGCACTTCGAGGTGGCGGAGTTCAAGGTGCTGCCGGGCGTGCATGACGCGTACCGGATTTCTTCGCCGTATAAGCTGGCGGGGCGGAGCTTTCGGCCGGAGGGAACGGTCGTTAAGTTTCCGAATGGCGTGGTGGTAGGTGGAAACGAGATTGTTGTGATGGCCGGGCCTTGCTCGGTGGAGTCGCGAGAGCAGATTTTGACGAGCGCGAAGCAGGTTGCTGCGGCTGGCGGGAAGTTTCTGCGGGGTGGAGCGTTCAAGCCGCGGAGCTCGCCGTACAGCTTTCAGGGGATGGGGCTGGATGGGTTGAAGCTGCTGCGTGAGGTGTCGGATGAGACGGGGCTGCTGGTGATCACGGAGGTGATGGAGATCTCGCAGATTGAGTTGATGCTGCCGTATATCGACTGCTTCCAGGTGGGAGCGCGGAATATGCAGAACTTCAACCTGCTGCGCGAGCTGGGACATGTGCGGAAGCCGGTGCTGATGAAGCGCGGGATTGCGGCGACGATTGAAGAGGTACTGCTGAGCGCGGAGTACATCCTTTCGGGTGGCAACTACAACCTGATGCTGTGCGAGCGCGGCGTGCGGACGTTTGAGACGTATACGCGGAACACGATGGATATCTCGGCGATTCCGGTGTTGAAGAAGCTGACGCATCTGCCGGTGCTGGGCGATCCTTCGCATGGCGTGGGAATTCGTGACCTGGTGCCGGCGATGGCGCTGGCGAGTGTGGCGGCGGGTGCGGATGGATTGTTGATGGAGATGCATCCGAATCCGGATAAGGCGATGAGCGATGGGGCGCAGAGTTTGTATCCGGATCAGTTACAGAAGCTGATGGCGCAGTTGCGGCTGCTGGCTCCTGTAGTCGGCAGGGCGGTTGCCTGATGGAGCGGGTATTCATCATCGGGACTGGGTTGATTGGCGCTTCGACGGGGCTTGCTTTGCGCGCGGCGGGATTTGCGGGACGCATCGACGGGTGGGACTCGAGCTTGCTGGAGATGGCGGCGGCCGTGCAGATGGGCGCGATCGACGGGAAGGCCTCGAACCGCGAGAACGCTCTGGAGCTGGCGCGGTGGGCGAATGTGATTGTGCTGGCGGTTCCGGTGCTTGCGATTAAGGACTGGATGCGGGTGCTGGCTCCGGTACTGAAGGAGGGGCAACTGGTGACGGATGTGGGGAGCACGAAGCTGGAGATCGTGGAGCTGGCGAAGCAGTTGTTTTCGGGTAAAGAGACGGCGACTTTTCTGCCGGGACATCCGATGGCGGGCAAGGAGTCGGGTGGCGCGCTGCTGGCCGAGGCGAAGCTGTTCGATGGAGCGATGTGGCTGTTTACGCCGACTGAGGCGGAGATGACGGCGATGGAGAAAGAGTGGCGAGGCTGGGTGGGATGCTTTGGGTCGCGGACGCTGGATATGGATGCGGCACGGCACGATGAGATGTGCGCGTGGGTGAGTCATCTGCCGCAGATGCTTTCGACTGCGCTGGCGGCGCTGCTGGAGGAGAGGTTTGGCGATGCGCCGGAGATTGCGGCGATTGGCGGGCGGGCGTTGCGGGAGACGACGCGGCTGGGAGCGAGTCCGTACAGCATGTGGCGGGATGTGGCGATGACGAACACGGAGCCGATTGCGGATACTCTGCTGGCGCTGGAGCAGAGGCTGCAGCATGTGCGGGAGAATCTGCGGACGCCGGAGTTGCGGGATGAGTTTGCGCTGGCGAACAAGTTTCGGCAACGGCGGTGAAGGATTCGGGAAGGAATGAGCGGCTGTGAGTGATTGCGACAAATCGTCTTGCGATTAGCCTTGCGGATGTGTTGGCTGCGCGCGAACGGGTGCGTGGAGCGATCTATTATTCGCCTTGTCCGCACTCGCAGATGCTGTCGCGGGCTGACGGGGCAGCAGGTTTATCTGAAGCTCGAAAACCTGCAGATGACGGGGTCGCTTCAAGGAGCGCGGCGCGCTGAACCGGATTGCGATGCTGACTCCGGAGCAGGCGGCGCGGGGAGTGGTGGCGGCGAGCGCGGGAAATCATGCGCAGGGTGTGGCGTATCACGCGACGAAGCGGGGGATTCGGGCGCTGATTGTGATGCCGCTGGCGACTCCGCTGGTGAAGGTGACGGCGACGCGCGGGTTTGGCGCTGAGGTGGTGCTGCATGGCGCGAACTACGATGAGGCTTGCGAAGAGGCGACGCGGCTGTGCGCGGCGGAGGGGATGACGTTCATCCATCCGTTCGACGATGCGGCGGTGATGGCGGGGCAAGGGACGATTGGGCTGGAGTTGCTGGAGCAGGTTCCGCAGCTGGAGGCGGTGGTGGTGCCGATTGGCGGCGGCGGGCTGATTGGCGGGATTGCGTGCGCGATCAAGGAGTCGCGACCTGAAGTTCGGGTGATTGGAGTGCAGACGTCGCGGCTGCCTTCGATGGTGGCGGCGGTGGAGATGCATCAGCCGGTGACGGTGGATCCGGCGACGACGATTGCGGATGGTATTGCGGTGCGGCGTGCGGGAGATGTGACGCTGCCGGTGGTGGAGCGGTATGTCGACGAGATTGTGACGGTCGATGAAGACGAGATTGCTTCGGCGATTCTGATGCTGCTGGAGCGGGAGAAGACGCTGGCGGAGGGTGCGGGTGCGGCGGCGCTGGCGGCGTTGCTGCAGAAGAAGACTTCGTTGAACGGCGCGCATACGGCGGTGATGGTGTGCGGCGGCAATATCGATGTGACGCTGCTGAGCAGGATTATCGAGCGCGGCCTGGTGCAGGATGGGCGGTTGATCCGGCTGCGGATTCATCTGCTGGATAAGCCGGGCGCGCTGGCGGATTTGACGCGGCTGATTGCGAATCATCGGGCGAACATTGTGGATACGCTGCACAATCGCGCTTACTACGGCGTGAATCTGGGCGATACGGTGATCGACATTACGATGGAGACGCGCGGGCGGGAGCAGGTGGAGGAGTTGCTGGCGGCGCTGACGGCTGAGGGCTATAAGCACAGCCGGGTGATTTAGAGCGCGCCTGCTCAGGATTTTTCGTAGTGGAAGTGGAGTTCCTGTTCGCTGGCTACGGGCTGGCCGTCTCGGGTGGCGGGGTGGAAGGTCCATTGCTGGACGGTGGCGATGACGGTTTCGTCGATGCCGTGGCCCAGGCCGCTGGTCATTTTGATGTCGGCGATTTTTCCTGTGGTGTCGATGACGACGTCGAGGATGACGTCGCCTTTGGTGCCGCGGGGGAGGGTGGAGAGATCGGGTTTGGGTGAGGGGAAGTAGCTGGCGAGGGCGATGTTGATGTTGCCGGAGCCGAGGGAGTCTGCGCCTGTGGTGGAGTCGGGATCTGGTGTGGCGGGGGAGTTGGTGTTGGGTGAGGCGGTGGTGGTCTTCTGCTTTTGCGTTGGCGGAGTTGGGAGCGGGGTGTTGGATTGGGCTTGTTGGGGCAGGGCTTTTGGATTGGGTGTGGCGGCTTGAACCGGGGCGCGGCCGGGCAGATAGACGACGCTTAGGTTGGTGCCGTGCTCGTTGCCGGGGAGGCGGATGGGGGCGATCCAGGAGGCGCGCTGATGGATGAGGATGCCGAGGAGAAGCAGGTGCAGCGCGACGGAGGCGGCAGCGTAGCGGGGACTGCGCTTGGGGGCGGCGACGGGTTTGCCGATGGTTTCGATGTTGGCGCTTCCCTCTCTTGAGGCAAGGATAGCAACTTGTCCTGGTATTTCCGGCGGCTTGATGATGATTAGACGCGGGTGAAGGTGGTCTGTTGTTTTTCGCGGTGGCGTTCGAGGGCGAGGGTGATGAGGCGGTCGATTAGTTGTTTGTAGGGGATGCCGGTGGCCTGCCAGAGTTTGGGGTACATGCTGATGCTGGTGAAGCCGGGCATCGTGTTGATTTCGTTGAGGTAGATGCGGGCGGGTTTGCGCTTGCCTTTTTTGGATTGGGAGGCGGGTTCCATGAGGAAGTCGACGCGGGCGAGGCCGGCGCAGTCGCAGGCGCGGAAGGCGGCGATGGCCATCTTGCGGATCTGTTTGGATTCGGCTTCGGTGAAGTCGGCGGGAATGATGGGGATGCTGGCGGCGGAGTGGTACTTGGCGTTGTAGTCGTAGAACTCGGCGCCGGGGACGATCTCGCCTACTACGGAGGCCTGGGGGGTGTCGTTGCCGAGGACGGAGACTTCGAGTTCGCGGGGCTTGGCTCCGGGGCCGCCTACGCCCTGCTCGATGATGAGCTTGCGGTCGAAGCTGGCGGCGAGGTCCATTGCGGGAGCTAGCTCGCCGCGGTTGTGGACTTTGCTGATGCCTACGGAAGAGCCTAGATTCGCGGGTTTTACGAAGATTGGGTAGGTGAGATTTTTCTCGATGAGCTTGGTGCAGCGTTTGGGATCGGTGCGCCATTCGCTGCGGAGGAGGTTGACGTGCGGGGTTTGGGGGAGGCCGGCGGCGGCGAAGAGCTGCTTCATGGCGGTCTTGTCCATGCCGGTGGCGGAGCCGAGGACGCCGGAGCCAACGTATGCGATATCAGCTAGTTCGAGGAGGCCCTGGATGGTGCCGTCTTCGCCGAAGGTGCCGTGGAGGACGGGGAAGATGACGTCGAGGGATTGGGTGAGGGGGCTTGTTTGCTGGATGATTTCGGCGCTGGCGCTGAGCTGGAGGGTTTTGGATTTGTGTTCGATGGGCGCGGGTTTTGTGTCGCCGGCGAGGAGGTGCTGGGCTTCGGCGGGGGCGAGCCAGTGGCCTTGTTTGGTGATGCCGATGGGGATGACTTCGTATTTTTTGCGGTCGATGGACTTGAGGATGGAGGCGGCGGAGAGGAGGGAGACTTCGTGCTCGCCGGAGCGGCCGCCGAAGAGGATGCCTACGCGTAGTTTCTTTTTGGGGTGCTTTTTCGTCATGTGTCTTTCAAGTTTGGACTAGTTTTTGGGGCTTGGTTTGGGAAAAAATTTGGGGTGGCTAGATGGTATTTTTTCGAGGGGTTTTGGGGATTTTGTGTGTTTTCGTGATGGTTATTTGTGGTGAGTTTGTGGTGTTTTGATGGTGAGTTGTGGTGTTTTGCGTGGTTGTTTTTTGGGGCTGTGGATTTTCACTTTTTTGAGAAATATTTTTTGGGTGGGGTGGAAAACGACAAGGGCAAGAGCAACCGCAGGTCCTTCCACTCATCAGTTCGCAAAGTGCGCGAACTGCTTCGCTCAGGATGACACGGTCTGTGGTGCGAATTTGGAGTGGTTTGGGAGAAAACAGAAAAATGACAACTGGTGGGAGGATTGGGGTTGTTATGTAGGCGTATACTTTGGGCCATCAGAGCACGTCGCGGGTGCAGCTTTTTGGAGGCGTCTATGAAGCCTGGATACGGGATGCTTGTCGCGTTGGCGCTGTCGATGTCTGGAGTGACGGCGGGTATTGCGCAGAGTGGAACGGTTGGTGGCCTGGTTCCTGCGAAGGATGGGATGGTGCAGGATTCGGCTGCAACGAGTGCAGTGGTTCGCATGGACAACGGAGCGGAGCCGGGAGACTCGCATGTGCGGATTGTGCGGCTGAGCGAGGTTCAGGGAAAGCTGGCGCTGGACCGAAAGACCGGGTTGGGGTTTGAACAGACGATGCAGAATATGCCGATCGTCGAGGGCGAGAGGCTGCGGACAGCGGATGGGTATGCGGAGGTGGAGTTCGAAGACAGCACTTCGCTTCGGCTGGCTCCGGAGTCGCAGGTGGATTTTGAACTGCTCGCACTGCGGAGCTCGGGGGCGAAGGCTTCGTTGATGGATGTGAAGCATGGGACCGTGTATGTGAATACGGAGAGCACGAAGGGGAATGAGTTTCTGCTGCGTACGGGCGAGATGAAGATTACGGTGGCGCCTTCGACGCATCTGCGGCTGGAGACGAATGAGGCGCGGACCGTGCTTTCAGTGATGAACGGCAGCGTCGAAGTAGAACGGAACGGTGAGACGACGGTGGTGGGCAAGAAGGAGTCGATGACGGTTGAGGCCGAGCAGGTAAGCATGGCGAAGAAGATTGCCAGTTCGCCGTACGATGGGTGGGATAAGGAGTCGAATGACTACCATGCCCGGTATGCGATGGCGAATACGGTTGCGGGTGCCGGAAATTCGTTTGGGCTGAGCGACCTGAATTACTACGGCAACTTTATTAACGCAGGCGGATACGGACAAATCTGGCAGCCGTATCTTGTCGGCGCGGGATGGAGCCCATATTCGAATGGGTTGTGGGCGTTTTATCCGGGCGCTGGATACTCGTGGGTATCGCCTTATCCGTGGGGATGGATGCCGTATCACTCGGGTGCGTGGAACTTCTATCCGGGATATGGATGGGGATGGCAGCCGGGCGGAACGTTTGTGGGGTTGAACAATATTGCGGGCAATGGTTTTGCTCCGACGGGGGGCAGCTTTGCTTCGACGGCGGCGGCGAACGGTGTGGTGCGCGCTCCAACGCGGCCGGCGGCTCCAGCACTGGTTGCGGGGAAGAGCTCGCCTTCGATGGTGCTGGCGAACCAGACTCCGATGGCGATGTCTCGGGAGAGTACGCCGGGGAACTTTGTGTTTGAGAAAAACTCGGCTGGGCTGGGAGTGCCGCGTGGATCGCTGGGCGATTTGCGTGGCGTCTCGAATAGCGTGGCGAAACACGGTTCGGCGAGCATGGCAGTGTATGCTTCCGGGCCAGGCGGAATGGAAGGTACTGCGCGTGGGGCCAGCCGGGGGCCGGTGACGTTCAGGCAGGCCTCGCCAAACCAAGGTGCGGCGGCGGCCAATGGTTCTTTTGCGTCACCGATGCAGCAGGGGATGTCACCGGCGAATACGGGGATGTCGTCGGCACCGGCAGCGGCTTCGGCTAGCCGTGGCGGCGGTGGTATGTCTTCGGGCAGCGGAGCGTCGGCTGGGGCCGGTGGCGGCTCTGGCGCTAGTGCTGGACGTGGCGGCGGAGGCGTTTCCAGCAGTCCGAAATAAAGTGAAGTTGCGAGTGCCCTCTTCCTGATGGAAGGGGGCATTTCTTTTTTGTGACATGTTTGGTTACAGAAGGTTTTTCTGCGAGCTTCGGCGACTTATCGTACTCTGGAATAAAGGAGAGATGGACCTATGTCGGATGAGGATCTGAAGGCTGAGATTGAACGGTTGCGTGCAGAGAACGACAAGCTGAAGAACAAGGGCGTGCGGGGGCTGAGCCTGAAGGTGAGTGAGAAGGGTGGCGTGTCGCTGTATGGCGTGGGGCGGTTCCCTGTGACGCTCTACAAAGAGCAGTGGCGAAAGATTCTGGATATGGCTCCGGAGATTGAGGCGTTTATGAAGGAAAATGATAGCCGGTTGAAGGCTAAGGAGTAGGAGTCCGCGTTCGGCTCGAATCTCGTTTGGCTCCAAACGTCCGGCTCAGATTCGGGTAATGGGTCGGTTTGAACTCCGGGACAATCAAAGTAACCTATAAGTGCGTTTGTCGTTACTAATCTCGTCCAAACCGTTTGAACGAGTGCTCAATGGCCCGAAGTCAACAGTTGAGCCAAGGGTCACTTATCCGGAAGGGCGACTATTCGGCCGAGCGGCGAGAAGCCTGTTCTAACCAAGCCTTCGCCGCCAGCCTTAGCTGTATCTCGCGCATGACGATCGTCAAAACTTCAACTTCTTATTTCGCCTGCGCCAGCTCCGCAACAACCGCGGCAACTTTATCGAGTATCTGGATCCAGCCCTCCATTTGACCGCTATTTTTCGCGCTCTCCATGGGTTCATTTCCAATGAAGGTAAGTTTCGTCTGGCCGTTTCCGAGATCCTCAAAGATGGTCACGTCGTACGCACCGTCTATGGCCTCATGTTCTATTCCTAATTGCGCAGGGTCAATCTTGTTTCCCTTCGAGTCGGAAAAGTACATCAAGGAAACGATCTTCTCGTACGGAACAATCTCGTGGTATTCAACCGCATTCCAGAACTCCTGCCCATCCGGCGCCTTCATGCAGCAGAGAAGTTTTCCTCCAACGCGAAAATCCATCTTGCAAACGGGCGCAGTAAAGCCCTTCGGTCCCCACCACTGCATCACGTACTTCGGGTCTGTCCACGCCTTCCAAACCAACTCGCGTGGGGCATCAAAAACTCTTGTAACGACCATCCGCTCAATTTCGCTAACCGTGTTTTCTGTCATCTCTGACCTCCTCTTTCTTCATTTGATTTACAACTACTTCCAGTTTGTCGAAACTCTCTTCCCAGAATCGGCGATAGCTGATCGCCCAGTCGCTGACTGTCTTGATCGCCTCTGGCCTAAGCGTGCACACACTCTCTCGTCCACGCTTCGTCTTGATCACAATCCGCGCCCGCACCAGGTAGGCGATATGTTTTGAAATCATCTGCTGCGAGAGTGCAAACGGTTCCGTCAATCCATGCACAGAGGCAGGCCCATGGGAGAGTCGTTCGATCATTGCCCGGCGGGTTGGATCAGACAAAGCCGCAAATGTTGTACCCAGATTATCCACAACCATATGGTTGTGGATTTTCTGGTCAATGTCAAGTGTGAATTTTGCGATTCTTGATTTCTGTTCCCTGATCTCTGACCCTGACACCTGCGCTGATTGATACTCTGCGCAGGAGGGGCGAGCCGGCAGGGCTATGGCGCTGGCATCAGGGGCAGGAGGAATGCGGATTGTCTCTGGAACCTTCTCGGTGTCTCACCGCCCTGTTGGGCAAGTGATCTTTGCCAGACGACTCACCAGGATCTACGCGGTGAGTGGTAAATCGCCAATGCACTCATTCGAGGCCGGATTAGTAACGGGAATGTATGGTCCGCCGCGCGACTGCAAGGGAAAGTTGAGGGGCGAGGAGACAAAGTCGGTTTACCGGAAGCGATATCCGTCGTTCCTGAAAAGTCCGATTTTCGGAAACCTCAGTCATTCAATTCAAACTTGCCCGCGATCAAATGTCGATTGCGACTACTTCGTGATCGAGGATGCTGGGGACGTTGAGGATCAGGTCGTCTCCCGAGCGAGTGATGGGTGTCGGTTTCTCGGCGACGAGGAGGCGGGCTCGTTTTGCGTGGATGGCTGAGGGCAGACGCAGCTTGATGGTTTGCGCGCCGATGGGAAAGAAGTCGCGGTAGGGGCCCTTCATCGCCATGGGGTTGGTGAGGTTGACGAGGTGGATGGTGATGGAGCCGGGGTTCTGCCAGATGGTGACGTCGAGGACGCCGGGGCCGGTGACTTCGATGATCGGGGCTTCGTTGTTGGCCCATTGGATGGTGTTGCGCAGGAGCTTGAGGTGGTCGGCGCTGAGGACTTCCCAGAAGGTGCGGTCGATGTCGAAGGGAAAGTAGGCGACGCGTCCGGCGGGCTGGCGGAGGTAGAGGCAGGAGATGTCGGTCTTCGGCGACGCGTGGGTAGACCTTCTCCATGGGCAGGTCGGGGTAGCTGGGGATGAGGGTGATGGGGGTTTCGGCGAAGGGCTCGCGTGGGGTGACTTCGAGGCGTGAGACTCCGTTGATGATGCGGGGGGCGTCTTCGAGGCCGGTGAAGATGACGTGATGAGGGAGGGCCTCGTGCTCGAGGCGGAGGTAGGAGTTGAGCATGGGACTCGGCTGACGCTGGCCGGTGAAGTCGACGGCGAAGAGATCGGCGAGTGCGAAGTTTTTGCGTGGGACGCCGAGCTCGTCGTAGAGGCTGGTCTCGTGAGTGGCGATGAGGCTGCCACCGTTTTTGACGAAGGCGCGGAGTTGGTCGCACTGCGCGTCGCTGAGTGCGGCGATGTTGGGGAGGATGAGGGTTTTGTAGGGGGCGAGATGGGCGGCGTCGAGATTGCGGTCGTGCACCATCTCGAAGGGGATGCGGGATTCGATGAGGGCCTGATACCAGCCGAGGGCGTGGTCTTCGACTTTGGTGGCATACTGATCGCCGCCGTAGTACCAGGCGGTCTGCTGGGAGTAGACGAGGCCTACGTGGGCTAGCGGTTGCTGGTGGGTCAGGTAGGGCTGGTTCTTTTCGGTCCAGAGATAGATTTCTTCGACGCCGCTGAGCCAGCGCTCGTCGTGAAGGGTGGCGGAGAATTTGCTGAACCAGGGACGCATGCCGTTGGCGATGGCGTCGAGGACCCAGATGCGGATTTCGGCGGTTGCTGTTGACGCTGTCTTTCCAGCGGTAGGGCTCTTCGAGGCCGACGCCGAAGAGGCCGATGACGGGCTTGTTGCCCATGGTGGCGCGATACTCTTTTGCGGTTTTGCCCATGAGCCAGGGAGGCTGGAGTCCGCGGCGAGCCTGACGGTCGGCGACGAGCATGGGAGTGCGGCTCGCTGCATCGCGATGGTGTCGAGCGGATTGTGTGCGCCGCTGCCGTTGTTGGGGATGGAGCTGGCTTCGGGGTTGATTGCGCGGATCTCGGTGTTCCAGAGATCGATGAGGCTGATGAGACGCTGCGAGCGCCAGTGCGATGTAGGCTTTGCGCGCGGGGTCTTGCGGGTTGGTGGTGCGGGGGAGATCGAGGCCGGTGGCGGCTGCGAAAGTTTTCGCGGCAGTGGACGCAGTAGCAGTCGCCGGAGCCGTCCCAGCGGTTGAAGAAGAGGCCGTCGGGTTGGTAGCGGGACATGATCTCTTTGTGGACGGCGGTCATGAAGTCGAAGTTGTAGGGGCCGAGGGCGCAGGTGACCCACATCTCGGGCGAAGACCAGTGGCGGCGCGGGTTGCCGTGGGCGTCGACGGCGATCCAGTCGGGGTGGGCGGCTTTGGCGTCGTCGTAGGTGGCGTGGGGGTCGGTGCGGATGAGGACGGACATGTTGAGTTTGCGGCAGCCGGTGACGAGCTCGCCGAGGACGTCGCGGTTGTTGAGCCAGGCGCTGCGATGGTGGAAGGGGATTTGCGTTGGGTAGTAGGCGACGCAGCCTCCGCCGCTGAGGCAGACGCCGTCGGAGCGCGTGCGCTTGAAGTAGTCGAACCAGAAGGCGGGGTCGAAGTGGATGGGGTCGTCTTCGACGAGGGTGAGTTGCGCCCAGCGCTGGGGTTTGGAGGCCCAGGTGGGGATGGGCTTGGAGGTTGCGGATGTCCTGTGCCCAGAGATGAGCCTGGGGCAAATGCTACGGCCGCTCCAGCGACGGTAGTGGACTGCAGAAATTCACGACGCGTGAGGGGGGGTAGACTCATGCGCAACATGGTACGCGAGTGGCAACCGTGCGGGTGCTACCAGATGCGGGTAATGCCGAAAGAGTCGAGCTTGTTGTCCATGCTGATGATGGGAATGTCTTCGGCGAGCGCCTGGGCAGCAATCATGCGGTCGAAGGGATCGCGGTGGTCGCCGGGGAGGCGGCCTGCGCGGAGAGCCTGGGCTGCAGTAATGGGAAGCAGAGTGTAGCCTGCATTCTCAACAGATTCAATGAAATCGCGTTCAAGCAGTTCCGCTCCTGGAAGTTTGCCCAGGCGGACCTTGGTTGCGATCTCCCATGCCGTCGCGGCGGAGACAAAGACCTCGTTGGATTTGTTCGCAAGGATTGCCGTTGCGCGTCTGCCGATGCGTGCTGGCGCAAGGCCGGCCCAGATGAGAGCGTGAGTGTCGATCAGAACTCTCATTCAGGGAAGGTTTCGCCCTCGCCGTTCCAAAGTGCCAGCTCTTCTTCGGGAAGTGGCTCCCAGAAGGCATTGGTGAGTTCGAAGCCGGGTGCCTTCATAAAGCCGAGGCGTTTGTTTGCGACTGGTTTGATGGCCTCGATCTTTGCGACGGGTTTCTTCTCGCGGCCTGAAGTGATGATCACAGTCTGTCCCTTCTGCGCCTTTTTGACGAGCTCGGAGAGGTGGGTCTTTGCCTCGAAGATCGTCGCCGTAATGGAGGAAGACTTAGCCATGGCTGCTAGGTTAGCTTAGCTAAGCTAACCTGTCAAGGAACAAAACAAATCACATAATCAGCTAAGGCTATCCGGATCCTAGGCCTGATTGCTCAGCGAACCCCTGCGTGATATCCATGCCGCTGCTCCCATGAAGATTGCGATTGCCCAGAAATAAGGGTCGATTCTCGCCGGCGCAAGGTCGTTCCAAGCTAACGAATGGAATCCGAAATGAAATGGCAGTAGCAGGTGGACTGCCAGGAGCGTCCATAGACCAATTGCCGCGACACGAAAGGAATAGAACGCGCAGACTTGGGTCGGAAGTACGAGAAGCAAGGGAAGGGAATCCGTCAAGCCCCCGAATCCAGTACCAACCCATCCCATTAAGGAGATGAAGGCGCTGAGTGGAAGGGCAAGTGCGAAGAGCGACCAACGTGTAACCTGAGCAATCGTTTCGGCCTTCTCGCTCATTCGTTCTTCCGTCTAAACGTTGAATTTGAAGAAGAGGATGTCGCCGTCTTTGACTACGTAGTCTTTGCCTTCGGAGCGGAGGAGGCCTTTTTCTTTTACGGCTTGTTCGCTGCCGTATTTGAAGAGGTCGTCGGAGGCGTAGCAGTCGGCTTTGATGAAGCCGCGCTCGAAGTCGGAGTGGATGACGCCAGCGGCTCCGGGGGCTTTGGTGCCGCGCTTGATGGTCCAGGCGCGGACCTCCTGCACGCCGGCGGTGAAGTAGGTGATGAGGTCGAGGAGGCGGTAGGCGGAGTGGATGAGGCGGTCGAGGCCGGGCTCGTGGAGGCCGATGGACTCGAGGAATTCGGTGCGCTCGGCGGGTTCGAGCTGGGCGATTTCGGCTTCGAGGGCTCCGCAGATGCGGACTACCTGGGAGTTTTCTTCGGCGGCTCGCTTTTCTACGGCTTCGGTGTAGGCGTTGCCGGTGGTTAAGCCGGCTTCGTCTACGTTGGCTACGTAGAGCTGGGGTTTGGCGGTGATAAGGAAGAGTTCGCGGGAGAGGATGCGCTCTTCGTCGGTCAGGTCGGCGGTGCGGGCGGGTTTGCCCGCGTTCAGGACGGCCAACAGCTTTTGCAGCATGCCGAGTTCGGCCTTGGCTTTGGGGTCGCCGGATTTGGCGGAGCGCTCGGCCTTGGTGTTGCGCTTTTCTACGGTGTCGAGGTCGGCGAGGAGGAGCTCGGTGTTGATGATGTCGATGTCGTGGAGGGGGTTGACACCGCCGGCTACGTGGACGACTTCGGGGTCGTCGAAGCAGCGGACGACGTGTGCGATGGCGTCGGTGGCTCGGATGTGGCCGAGGAACTGGTTGCCGAGGCCTTCGCCCTTGGAGGCGCCTTCGACGAGGCCGGCGATGTCGATGAACTCCATGGTGGTGGGGACGAGGGATTTTGGCTGGATAAGCTCGGCGATTTTGGCGAGGCGGGGGTCGGGGACGGTGACGACGCCGGTGTTGGGGTCGATGGTGCAGAAGGGGTAATTTGCCGCCTGAGCTTTGGCTGAGGTGAGGGCGTTGAAGATCGTGGATTTTCCGACGTTGGGGAGGCCAACGATTCCGCAGTTCAATGGCATTGTGTGCTGATTCCTTGTTACGAGGCTTGCTTGGCTCGTGGGGTGTCTCTAACAGGATAGTTCATTTGGTGGGGCGGGGGTGGGAAGGCGTAACAGTGATCAGAGGGATAAAAGACTGATAAAAATGATTGGGCGTTTCTACTTCGTCTGACCTGACCTTGCGCCGGTTGGTAAGGGGAGTCGGGTGATTGGGTGAGCGACTTTTGTGTCAGGGAGTTGCCGGTCCAACCTTGCAGGCGCCGTAGGTTTTCGACAGTTTTTCAACTAGAAAATATCGCTTGCCGGAGGTGTCCTTTTTCTTTTTGCCGGATACTTTGACGCGCTGGCCGGCCTTCACCGGATTCGTTTCTCCGATGAGGTCGTAGGTTTGCCGATCGCCTTCATTGAAGAGAAGGAGTGAATTTGGAGCGGAGGAGACGCAGCCCTGGAGGCTATCGGCTTGAGCGAGCTTTGGAAGCAGGAGAAGAGAGACGAAAAGGAAAAGGCCGACGAGTTTTTGCGGCGAACATGTCTTCAAAGGATCCTCATTTCTCGGCCATCTGGAAGCGAGTGGATTCAGTGTGAGTTTCTGCATGACTGATGGCGAGGTCAAGGCAATTTTTGATGGGTGTGCTCTCGGGGCCAAGAGGCCGGGGGCTCGTCTAACCTTAGAAACGGGATGAAAGCCGCTTTTCAATCCGGCATTCTGATCGCGACGGTTGCGGTTGCGGGTGTGGCGCAGACTACGCTGCGGACGACGACTACGCTCGTGGTTGTGCCGACGCTGGTACAGACAACTGACAAGCAGAGTGCGTTTTCGTTAGCCGCGAAGGACTTTGTTGTGACGGACAACGGCGTTCCGCAGAAGGTCATGCTGGAGGAGGCGACGAAGCGGCCGCTGTCGCTGGTGGTGCTGATGCAGACGGGTGGAGTGGCGCAGGGGCAGTTTTCGAGTTACACGCATCTGGAGACGATGCTGGCTTCCCTGCTTGGCGGAGCGCCGAATCGAGTTTCGATTGTGAACTTCGATAGCAGACCGGAGGCAGCTTCGCCATTTACGTCGGATATCGCGCAGTGGAAGGAGGCAATCGACAAGCCAGATCAGGGAGATAGCGGAGCTGCGATCTTCGATGGGATTGCGTATGCTCTCGATCTGTTGAAGAAAGAGCCTGCTGGTAATCGCAGGGCGATTTTACTGATCAGCCAGGAGCATGATGACGGGAGCAAGACGTCGATGAAGGAGATTGTGCGTAATTTGGGAGAGACGAACACCGCGATCTATAGCGTTACTTTTTCCGCGCAGAAGACGGAAGCAAAGCTGGCGCTCAAATATCCGCATGTGAATCCGCCGCTCCAAACCCAGAATTCCGATGGTTCGTACAAGCCTTACAACGATCCAGCGAGGCCTACCCAGGGATATTTCAAGCTTGATGCGCCTTTGAGATTGATTTTTGGAGCGATGCAGAAGAATCTGTCGGCGGAGGTGGCCGATCTTTCGGGTGGGGAGTCGATGAGCTTTGACGGCCGCGGTGAACTGGAGAGCGATATCAACATTCTGAGCAATCATATCCGCAACAGCTACCTTCTCAGTTTTACTCCGACCTCGGCGGAGCCTGGGCTGCATGCGATCAGGGTTTCATTGCCGAAGCATCCGGAGATGGTTGTGTCGGCGAGGACGAGCTACTGGGTGGCGGAGACAAATAAATGACGGCGGGCGTGTCGGAGGGTCGTGGAGCAGGAAGGCAAAGGGCGTAACAGTGATAATGAGGGATAAAGACTGATAAAAGAATGATTGGGCGTTTCTGCTTTGTCTAACCTGAATTGATGATGCGACTTTCTCTCGCGAGGTTCGGGGTTGTGATTGGGGTGCTTGCGAGTGCGGGCCTCGCGCAGACCACGCTAAGAACGACAACTACGCTTGTGGTTGTGCCTACGCTGGTGCAGACTTCCGAAAAACAGGCTGTGTTTTCGCTGAAGGCGGAGGATTTTCTGCTGACGGACAATGGCATTTCGCAGAAAGTGACTCTGGAAGAGGAGTCGAAGCGGCCTCTGTCGCTGGTGGTGGTGATGCAGACGGGTGGAGTGGCGCGGGGGCAGTTTGCGAGCTATGCAAATCTTGAGACGATGCTGGCTTCCCTACTGGGTGGGGCGCCGAATGTGGTGTCGATTGTTAATTTTGATAGCCGACCGGAAGCAGCATCGCCGTTTACTTCGGATGTTGCGCAGTGGAGGGAGGCGATCGACAAGCCGGACGTGGGAGATAGCGGGGCGGCCATCTTCGATGGAGTAGCATTCGCTCTTGAGCTATTGAAGAAGCGCCCAGTCAGTGATCGTCGGGCGATTTTGCTGATCAGCCAGGAACATGACGATGGCAGCAAGACGCAGATGAAGGATATTGTGCGTGACTTGGGCGAGACGAACACGGCGATCTATAGCGTTACGTTTTCTGGGGAGAAGACGAAGGCGAAACTGGCATTCACGGAGCCGGCGCATTTGAATCCCCCGATTGACATCGGCGGCGGACCGACGCAAGGATATGCGAAGCTGGATGAGCCGCTTCGCCTGATTTTTGGCGGGATGCTTAAGAATGTGTCGGCTGAGATGGCTTCGCTTTCAGGCGGCGAAGCGATGAGCTTCGATGGTCAGGGTGAGTTGGAACAGGATCTGAACGTGCTGAACAACCATATTCGGAACAGTTACATTCTCAGCTTCGGTCGAACTTCGACAGAGCCGGGGCTGCATACGATCAGGGTCTCGCTGCCGAAGCATCCTGAGATGATTGTTTCGGCGAGGACGAGCTACTGGGCTGCCACTGAAAAATAGAGCAGAAAGCGTGACGAAGTGGCTTGTGATGGCGTGCGGAGGCGATTAGGCTGGTGGGGATGCTTCGAGGAGAGTGTGATGCGACGAGTTGGCTTGGCGTGTGTTTTGACGATGGCGGCTGGTGTGGCGACGGCGCAGGCTCCTGCGGGTCCGACGGGACCGGCGGCGGAGGTTCAACGGGCCTATGCTGCGGCGAAGGGAAATATTTTGAAGTCGGCGGACAAGATGCCGGCGGCGGACTACAGCTATAAACCGGAACCGGATATTCGGACATTTGCGCGAGTGCTGAACCATGTGACCGAGGCGCAGGCGCGGAGTTGCGGGGCGATGAACAAGACTGCTCCGGATGCGATAGTGAAGGCGCCGGAAGACACGGCGGATAAGGCGACGATTGTTACGGCGCTGAATGCTTCGTTTGCAGAGTGCGACAAGGCGTTTGCGGCGCTTACAGATGCGAATGCGCTGGACATGCTGGAGTTGGGGAAGACCACGCGGTCGCGGATTGGGTTGGCGTGGGGCACATCGCAGCATGATACGGAGCAGTATGCGACGCTGGCGCTGTATTTGCGGCTGAAGGGGATCGCTCCGCCTAGCAGCGAGAAGTAGGGCTCCGAATTCTTAGAACGACAATTTGGAGGCGTGTCTTATGACGTGCTTGTTGAGGCGAGTGCTTGCTTGTTTGGTGATGGCGTCGGCGGCGGTAGCGTGCGCGCAACAGAGCAAACCGATGACGCTGAAGGAAGTCTTGCTGGAGCAACTGCGATCAACGCATAACAAGGCGGAGTGGTTTGTGCCGGCGAATACTGCGGTGGCGGGGCTGACTCCGGCGCAGGCGAACTGGACGGATAAGAGTGGAAATCATTCGGTGGGACAGCTTGCATACCACCTTTGGTTCTGGGACAAGCAGAGTTTGATTAGCTTCCAGGGCGGGAAACCGGAGAAGTTTGATGGAAATAATGATGAAACTTTCGACAAGTTCGATGAGAAGAGCTGGGCGAAGACAGTTGCAGATATGGACGCGGTGATGACGGAGTGGGAGAAGGCGGTCGAGGCAGCGGACGATGCGAAGATTTCGCTGTGGGCCTCGCGGATTGCCCATGTGGGAACGCACAATGCTTATCACATTGGGCAGATGGTTTATGTCCGGAAGCTGCAGGGAGTATGGGATCCGGCGAAAGGTGTGAAGTAGCGCGCCGGAAAATTTCATGCGACCGAAAGAGGCCCCGATGCGTCTGAGAGTCGGCGGCGGTTCCCCCGCTGCTCGCATGAGAGAAGGATTTGATGATGAGGACCGGATTTCGAGCGCTGGGGTGGGTGGTTGTGGTGCTGGCGGTGGGATTTGTGGGGATGCAGTTTGTGCGCCCGGAGATAGGAAATCCTCCGGTGACGGCGGAGATTCATGCGCCTGCGGAGGTAAGGCAGGTGCTACGAAAGTCCTGCTATAACTGCCACTCGAATGAGACGAAGCTGGCTTGGTTCGATCAGATTGTTCCGGCCTACTGGGCGGTGGCGAGCGATGTGAAGACGGCGCGGGCGCATCTGAACTTTTCAGAGATCGGGAGGTTACCGGAGGCGCAGCAGAAGGCGGCGTTGTTTGAAGCAGTGAACATGATTCAGATGGGGGCGATGCCTCTGCCTGCTTATTTGAAATTGCATCCGGATGCGAAGGTTTCGGCGGAGGATCTGGTGGTGCTGCGGAACTATCTGACGACTCCGCCAAGTGGTGCGAGTGTCGCGGATGCTGATGCTAAGGCTGCTGCCGATGCCAGTGCGGCAGATGCGGAGTATGCAGGATGGGTGCAGGCAGGTGGAACTAAACTCGCTGCGCAGGTGCAGCCTGAGTTCAATGGCGTGGAGTTTCTGCCGGATTACAAGAACTGGAAGGCGATCAGCAGCACGGATCGGTTCGACAACCATACGATGCGGGTGATTCTGGGGAATGATGTGGCGGTGAAGGCGATTGCAGAGAAGAAGATCAATCCGTGGCCGGATGGGACTGCGTTTGCGAAGGTGGCTTGGAGGCAGGCAGCTCCGGATGCACAGGGAGTAGTGAGGACAGGAAAGTTTGTGCAAGTGGAGTTGATGATCAAGGATGCGGCGAAATATGCGTCGACCGAAGGGTGGGGCTGGGGTCGGTGGCGCGGAACGGATTTGAAGCCGTATGGGAAGGATGCGGATTTTCAGAACGAATGCACGACGTGTCATGCACCGCTGCGCGCGAACGATTATGTATACACGGAGCCGATTGGAGGCCAGCAATGAGAGGGATCTGGATGTTGGGGTGTTTGCTGGCTGTTGGGCTGGTTGGATGTGAAGAGCAGGTGAACCCGCGGGTGGCAACGCGGTTGAATACAGATGCGCAGTTGGTAGGAGAGCTGCCTTCGAATCCACTGGCAGGTGGTGTGATTACTTCTTGGATCAATGAGCAGGACCGGACGATGTCAACGATGTTTGGGAATGATGTAGCGGCGAAATATGCGCGGGGGAATGCGGATGCGAATTATCCGGCGGGAGCGGTATTGCAGGTGGTGACGTGGGCGCAGCAGGAGGATCCGCGGTGGTTTGGTGGGAATATTCCGCAGGGGGCCCGGTCGGTGGAGTTTGTTACGGTGACGGGACCGGGGGTGACGGAGTATCAACGGTATGAGGGATCTCCGCTGAAGAAGGTGGCTAGTGTGGAGGGGACAGATCCCAGGGATCGAGCATCTTATCTGACGGGGATGCGAGCGGCAGTGATGCCTTAGCGGCTGCTCGACGATGCTCTGGAGGGGTGATGGAGGATCGATTTAATCTGGAGCGGTTTGTGGAGGCGCAAAGCCAGGTGATTGGGCAAGTGTGCGCGGAGTTGCGTGCGGGACAGAAACGGAGCCACTGGATGTGGTTTGTGTTTCCGCAGATTCGCGGGCTGGGTTCGAGTGAGATGGCGACGTGGTTTGGAATCTCGGGACGCGAGGAAGCTCGGGCTTACCTGGATCATCCGGTGCTTGGCCCAAGACTGAAGGAGTGTGCGGCGATAGTGGTAGGGCTAGAGGGGAAATCGGTGGAGGATATCTTTGGGTATCCGGATAACTTGAAATTTCATTCGAGCATGACGCTGTTTGCGGAGGTGGAGGGACCTTCGGAGCGGGCGTTTCATAAGGCTTTGACAAAGTATTTTGGTGGGCAGGCGGACAAGGCCACTTTGGAGCGCCTATCCTCTACCAGGTGAAGCCTCCTGAAGCCGGGGGCCATGCCTGGAGGAGTTGGCGCAGGACTACGATCCGACCGAGGTGGTAGGCATTGTGGGCGGCAAGGGAGATGAGCTGGTCGCGCACGGACATGACGCGGGTGGGAGCGCCGGGGCGGGATGGGCAGCGGATGGACTGGTCGAGGCGGGTGGCGTCTTGCGCGGCTGCTGCGGCTTTTTCGGCCCCGCTGAGGAAACGCTGTCGGAGTTTTTCCCAGGATTCGGTGTATGGCTTTGTGGCGAAGCCGTCGGAGGGTTTGGTGGGATAAGGGGTTTCGATGCCGGCGATCCAGTCGAGTGTGATCTGCTGCCAGAAGGTCAGGTGCCATAGTTCGGCGTAGATGGTGTGGGGGATGTTGGGGAGTTCGCGGTGGACGAGATCGTCGGTGAGGCCTTCGAGGATGTGAGATGGTGGGGCGGCGTAGCTTTCGGCAATGATGGCCTGGGCCAATTCGTTCATGAGATGGCTCCGATTTTGGGTTGGCAACGCGGGCTGCTAGTTGGCCGATGGCTTTTCGACGTGATCGATGACGAGCACGTCGGCGGGGGCTTTTGTGGCTTCGAATTTGAGGCCTAGCTGCTCCTGCATTGCCGTGGAGAGTGCCGGGGGTGCGTTTGGATCGTCGGCTGAGGGCGGTTTGAAGCCACCCATGGCTTCGAATTGCGATTCGTCGGGAGTCCAGTTGAGGTTGAAGTCGTAACGGGCGGTGAGGCCGGTGTGATCGACGACGGGCTTGTCCATGACTGCGCCCTGCATACCGTTGCAGAAGTCCTGCATAGTGGAGTTGGTGACCATGAGGGCCCCGAGTTTGCGGAAGAGAAAGTTTCGGGGGTCGGCGGGCTGGTGGATGGTCTCGGTTAGCTTGGGGCCGCCTTTGCCGATTTCGAGGGCGTAGACGGAGAGTTCTTTTTTGTCGTGGTGGAAGGTGAGTTTGAAGCGATCGGTGAGGGCCGACTGGACGAGAAGCCGCATTTGCTGGGCGCTGGGGCGGCCTTCGACATCGGGAACTCCATCGAGGTCGAAGTGATCGGTGGCGAACCATGCCGGTGCGTTGACGAGTTGTTTGACGTGGAGGCTGTAGGCGAAGGTGATGAGATCGTTCATGTTTGTGTTGAACGTCATGACGTGGCGCCCACGCACGGTGAAACCTTTGCCCTGACGGCTGGGGTCGCTGGGCTTGATGGTGATGACGTCGAATTTAGGAATGGCGTCGGCGGGCATCGATTTTGGCGGCTCGGGGATGGGCCAGGAGTTTTCGGCGGTGACGTGCTCGAGGTTGAGGGTGTGGGTCTGGCCGTTTTGAGTAGCGCTGCCGGCGATGGTGTTGCCGTCGGGGTTCAGCGTGCCGGTGTAGGTTACGTCAAGGGACTTGATTTCAAAGTTGACGGCGGATCCCTGGACTGAGATGGCCGTGAGGGGAATGGGCTGGCCACCCTGGTCGATGCTGTACATCACGGCTTTCAACTTGCCGTCGTCCTTGGAGATTTTGAGGAGCGTGCGGAGGCCCTGGCCGGCCTGGAGGGTGCCCTGCCAGTTTCCGGTGATGTCTTTTTCTTCTTTGGCTTGGGCATGCAGCGATGTTGCGAACGCTCCGATGACGAGAATGAGCGCGGCGGTCCACAGTAGCGTTCGTTTCACTTGCGATCTCCCTTGTTGAAGCATGGATTATTTCGAGAAGCGAGGTTGCGCAATTCTATCCCGTTAGACCTGTGAGCATGATTACGGTTAGGTCTGGTTGAAAGTTCGGAGTTGTGGCTGATTTTGTTGTGGGCAGCATTTGGCCAGTCCGTACATGTTGCTGGCGCGGGCGGGCGTGTTATTTGCTGTAGACGAAGGTGCCGCAGAGATCGGAGGAGTTGGCGAGGGCTTCGAGGGTGAAGACCGGGAGCTTTTCGCCCGAGAAGAAGGCGAGTTTGAGAGCGCGGCCCTGGACGTAGGTTGCCATCCACAAGACCTCTTCGGAGCCGCAGAGGGTGTTGCGGTTCAGGAATTTTTGGCCGCCGGGGATGTTGACGCGGTAGAGGTTGCCGAAGCCGCCGGCGGTGGCGTCGGCGTCGAAGGTTGCGCTGATCTCGGAGGGCTCGAGTGCGCGGGTGCGGGAGATGGCGAAGCGGGCGAAGTTGATGCTGATGCGGTCGCCGGTGAACAGGACGTCGCCGGTGATGGTGCGGGCGGTCTGGTTGGCGGCGCGCCATTCGCCCTTTTCCTGCTGGGCGAGGACGGGGAGGGTGAGAAGGAGGGAGATGGTTAGAAGCTTCAGGGAGGGTGTGCGGTTCATGGGATAAGGATTACATTTGTGGGCGGTTTTGCGGAAGGGAGGGCCGCCTTCGGTCGTCCTCTCCAGCGACGTGAATGGTATTCTGAGTGGTAGGAATTATTCCTACCCAATGAGGCGAGAGATGGCGACCATCGAAAAGATCAGTATTGCGCTTCCGCGGGAGATGGCGGACCAGGTGCGCCGGGCCGTTGAGCGCGGAGAGTATTCCTCGCATAGCGAGGTGGTGCGTGATGCGTTGAGGGAGTGGACGCTACGGCGAAACCTGCGCGAAGAAGGCCTGAAGGAGCTGCGCAGGATGTGGCGCCAGTCGGTCGAGAGCAAGGCTCCGGGTGTTCCGGTCGATGATGTGTTTTCGCGGCTTAGGAAGAGATACAGCGGTGCCAAGAAGACGAGGCGAGCAGCGAAGTAATGCGCGTTGAACTATCGGAGTATGTTGAAGGCGATATTCAACAGATCGCGGATTACGTATCGCAGGACAGCCAGGAGAGTGCGCTCCATCTCGTGGAGGAGATCTATGACGCGATTCTGCGGATAAGTCGCAACCCGCTGCACTATCAGGTGCGGGTTGAGATTGCGGAGGATGCGCGGCTGGCGGTTGTGAGCCGCTATGTGATTCTTTTTCGCATCATCGAGCGTTGCGTCAGAATCGAGCGCGTGGTCTTTGGCGGGCGTGATTTGCCCGCGTTGTTGACCTGAGGCGGGCGATGCCGGCAGAGAGGGCGGTTCGCGCGGGGCGCGAATGCCCACTCATCGCATGAGACAAAGACGCGATGAATGGGGCACCCACCTTGGTGCCTGGGCCACCCGCCAACGTCAAATAAGCAATCCGGAAAATCTGCTGCCACCACGATATTTGGAATGGGCCATTTCTCGCGGTGAGCGAGAAGGCAGTTCTCTAAGACGTCGGGGTCCAAGCGATAAATTCCACTCAAGGCTAGTTGAGCTAATAAAGATAATCCGAGAAATCGAACCTTCGGAATTGCAAGAAAAGGCTGTTAAATCTGCTAATCGACTTCACGATCTCTATCATGAGCGCGAAGACCCAGACTATCGACCTGCGCGCCGCCCAGGTCTTCCCATCGCTGCCGTTCCTGAAGATAATCCTTCAAAAAGCGAATAGCCTACTAGATATCGGCCGGCTATTCTCTTTACTGAAACGTCACGGATAAATCCTGTTGAGGGTTCGGGCGAAGGGGATGGTTTCGCGGACGTGGTCCAGGCCGCAGAGCCAGGCTACTACTCGCTCGATGCCCATGCCGAAGCCGGAGTGGGGGACGCTGCCGTATTTGCGTAGGTCGAGGTACCACTGGAAGGCTTCGAGCGGGAGGTTGTGGTCTTCGATGCGGGCTTTGAGGAGGTCGTAGCTGTCTACGCGCTGGCTGCCGCCTATGATTTCGCCGTAGCCCTCGGGGGCGAGGACGTCTACGCATAGGGCCTTCGTTGGGTCCTGCGGGTCGGGCTGCATGTAGAAGGCCTTGATGGCGGCGGGGTAGCGGTGGATCATGACGGGCTTGTCGAATTGGCTGCTGATGTAGGTTTCGTCGGGGGAGCCGAAGTCGTCGCCGTATTTGTGGGGGGTTTCGATTTTGCCTTCGGCGTAGGCCTTTTCGAGCATGGCGTGGGCTTCGTCGTAGCTTAGAGCGGGGGAAAGAGTGCGGTCGACCCATTCGACTATGCTCAGGATCCGATAACCCACCCTTCGCAGACGACGCGAAGGATGGGTCACCCGGTTTTGTAGCAGCGCCAAATGCAGGTCCTTCGACTTCGGCTGCGCCTTCGCTCAGGATGACACTTCCTTTTTCTGCATTGTCGATTCTGGTTGGGGCGAGGACGGCTTCTAGTTTGGTGATGTCTTTGCCTATGACTTTCAGGTCGGCTCGGTGGTGGGTCAGGACGGCGTGTGACGATGTGGGTGATGAAGGCTTCGGCTAGGTCCATTAGGCCGTTGAGTTCGAGGTGGGCTACTTCGGGTTCGACCATCCAGAACTCGGTTAGGTGACGGCGGGTTTTGGATTTTTCGGCTCGGAAGGTGGGGCCGAAGCTGTAGACCTTGCCTAGCGCCAATGCTGTCGCTTCGACGTAGAGCTGGCCGGATTGGGTGAGGTAGGCCTTGTCGTCGTCGAAGTAGTCCATCTCGAAGAGCTCGGAGGTGCCTTCGCAGGCGTTGGGGGTGAGGATGGGTGGATCGGTGCGGATGAAGCCGTTGGTGTCGAAGTACTCGGCTGCGGCGCGCATGATGGTGGCGCGGACGCGGAGGATGGCGGACTGGCGCGGGGTGCGGAGCCAGAGGTGGCGGTGCTCCATGAGGAAGTCGACGCCGTGCTCTTTGAGGGAGATGGGGAATGGAGTTTCTTCGGGGATGCGCTGGAGGACTGTTACGTCTTCTACGTCGAGTTCGTAGCCGGAGGGGGCGCGGGAGTCTGCGCGGACTTTGCCGGTGACGATGACGGAGGATTCGAGGGTGAGGGATTTGAGGGTGTTGAAGACTTCTTCGGGGACGGCGGCTTTGGGGACGATGCCCTGGATGGTGCCGGTGCCGTCGCGGAAGGTGGGGAAGAGTAGTTTGCCCGAGGAGCGGATGTTGTAGAGCCAGCCTCGGAGGGTTACGGTCTGGCCTTCGTGGGCGGAGAGGGAGGCGATTGTGGCGAGGGGGGCGGTGGTTGCTTCGTTCGACATGACCTTATCAGTCTACTAGTTGATGGCGGTGGGCTTGTGGGAGCGAAAGGCGGTTCGCGCTTTCGCGCGAATAACCCACCCTTTGCGATGAGACTGCAAAGGATGGGCCACCCATATTTTGCGGTTCCGAAACGCCGATTTTGCGACGAGGTTATTTGATGCCGATGACCATGGAGTCGGGGCCGACGAGGTGCTCGACGCGGGTGGAGTGGAAGCCGGCTTCTTTCATCCAGCCGATGCAGTCGGCGCCGGTGTAGTCGAAGCCGCCGGGGGTTTCGATGAGCATGTTGAGGCTCATGAGGAGGCCGAAGGCGTTTTTGGAGCGGTCGTCGTCGATGATGCTCTCGTAGACGATGAAGGCTCCTCCGGAGGGGAGCGCTTCGTAGGCTTTGCGGATGAGCATCTTTTTGGTTGCGAGGTCCCAGTCGTGGAGGATGTGGCCCATCATGACGACGTCGGCCTTGGGGATGGGGGCGTCGAAGAAGCTGCCGGGGTGGAAGTGGACGCGGCCGGAGAGGCCGTTTCCGGCGATGTAGTCCTCGAAGATGGGAGCCGACTTCGGGAAGGTCGAAGCCGGTGCCGGCGATGTGCGGGTTGGCGAGGGCGACCTGGGTGATGAGGTCGCCCTGCGCGGTGCCGACGTCGACGGCGGATTTGTAGTTGGCCCAGGGGAATTTTTTGGCGATGGCCATGTTGGCTCCGCGGCTGATGCCGGTCATGGCGCGGAGGAAGCTGCGAAGGCGATCGGGGTCGGCGTAGAGAGCTACGAACGGATTGTCGCCGCCGTTACGGGTCTCGTTTTGCGGCTCGCCGGTGCGGAGCGCGGTGGTGAGGTGGCTCCAATGAGTGTAGAGGCGGTTGTTGGCCATCTCGAGCATGCCGCCGATGTAGGAGGGCTTGCGCTTGTCGAGGAAGAGATCGGTGGAGGGGGTGTTGTAGTAGGTGCCGTCGCGGCGCTCGAGGAAGTTGAGGGCGACGAGGGCATCGAGAAAGTCGTGTGCGGAGCGTGGATGGAGGCCGAGGCGGGCGCTGAGGTCGGCGAGGGTTTCGGGGTGCTTGGCTAGTTCGGTGAAGAGTTCCAGTTCGACGGCGCTGAGAAGGACTTTTGAGGCCCAGAAGCCTGTGCCTACCTGCAGGATGTGATCCGGGCGGGGTTCGTTCGGATGGAGTTCGTTCATTTGAGACAGTTTTCTCCTCGGAAATTTGAGTTGCCTTTTGTATGGGGAGGAGGAAGCACTCCGATCATACGTGCAGGTGGCTCAATGCGCGGGAGAAAAAGTCGGAGAGGTGATTAGTTTGATTGTTGGAGACTCTCGGCCTGGCGGAGTAGATCGGAGAAGGCCTGCGAGGCTTTTTTTGTGACGGAGTCTGGGGTTTCTTCGAGGTCGTAGGCGATTTCGAGGATGCCGGGAGTCGCGGCAGGGAGAGTGGCGATGTGGCGGGCTACATTGGCCCAGTCGACACCCTGATCCCACGTCCCAGAAGCGGGACGTGGGGCACCCGGATCGGTGGGGATGGAGCCGGGCCAGAGGTGGTCGTCTTTCTGGCCGTGGTTGTCGTGGAGGTGAAGCTGGGCGATGCGGGGTTTGAGGAGTTCGAAGGCTTGGTCGATGCCGATGTTGTTTTCTGGATTGGCGAGGTGGGCGTGGCCTATGTCGAGGCAGACGCCTACGCGGTCGAAGTGGCCGACGCGGAGGATTTCGAGGATGTGTTCGGGAGTGGTGATTTCGTTTTGCAGGTTTTCGATGAGGATGCGGACGCCGAGGGGGTGGGCGAAGGCTTTGAGGTGCTCGATGGCGGTGAGGGAGTTTTCGAGGGCGCGGGTGTTCCAGGGATCGTCCTTGTAGCCGAGGTGGAGGACGCAGGCGGAGATGGGGATCTGCTCGGCGGACTCGAGGGCTCGTTTGACCTCGTCCATGGCGGCGATGCGGTGGGACTTGTCGGCGTCGATGAGGTTGAGGTTGGGGGCGACGTGGCGGGACCACTGTGCGTTGCCGTCGGCGAAGACTTCGGCGCGGTCGCCGAGGAAGAGGGGCTGGTGGAGAGTGGCGGCGATGCCGTTGTCGCGGAACCAGAGCGCGATGTCGCGGACGGCGGCGCGGTCGGTGTAGTCGAAGTGATGGCGGGCGGCGAAGAGCTCGATGGTGGTGGCGCCGGCGTTGCGGAGGGCGTCGAGCAGGCCGGGATGGAGGCGCTGCTGGAGGAAGACGTGGGTGGAGAAGGCAGGTTGCATCACCTCTTAGGGTATAGCAGAGTGAGGTGTCGGGGTGTCTCAGCTAGAATCGGTACGCGAAAGCAGGTGGACGACATGAGGTATCTGATGCGGATGGTGTGTTTGGGTTGTGTTGTGGTGGGGAGTGGGTTGGGTTTGGGGCAGATGCCTCCGGTTCCTGCGCCTCCACCTGCCGCGGCTGCGACTGCTCCGGTTGATCCGGCGAAGCAGATCGCGACGATGGAGAAAAAGCTGGCGGATTGGCCGCAGTTGGAGCGGTACCGGGCTGACAATGCTGCGTTGGGGCCAGTAGGTGCGGGGGAACAGCGAGTGGTGTTTTATGGGGATTCCATTACGGATGGGTGGGGGCGGCGGCCGGGAACCGGCGAGTTTTTTCCGGGGAAGCCTTATGTGAATCGCGGGATCAGCGGGCAGACGACTCCGCAGATGGTGGTGCGGTTTCGGCAGGATGTGATCAACCTGCATCCGGCGGCGGTGGTGATTCTGGCCGGGACGAACGATGTTGCGGGGAATACAGGGCCGATGACTCCTGAGATGACGGAGGATAACTTTCGGTCGATGATCGATTTGGCGAAGGCGAATGGGATTCGGGTGATTGTGTCTTCGATTACTCCGGCAGCGGATTATCCGTGGCGACCGGGATTGGCTCCGGCGGGGAAGATCAGGGCGCTGAATAACTGGCTGCAGGGATATTGTGTAACGCATTCGGTTACTTATCTGGATTACTATTCGGCACTGGCGGGCGAGGATGGCGGGATGAAGGCTGGCTTGAGTTTTGATGGCGTGCATCCGAATGCGGCTGGGTATGCGATTATGGGGCCTCTGGCGCAGGCGGCTATCGATAAGACCCTCGGGAAGTAGATGAGTTCGTTTGCTGAATGCTATTCGGAGTTAGCAAACGCTTAAGGTTTTGGGCGTTGCCAAGGGCCGCCCCGGAGGCGGTATTGTCGAAGATGCACCAGACTTCTGCGGTCTCCTGCTGTCGTGCGATGGTTGCTGCGGTGTAGTGCAGGAAGGACTCAGTGTATTCGGAATAGTACATGCGGGGAGATCCGTGGAGGCGATAGTAAATGAGCTTGCCCCAACCGCCGGGGATGGCGGCTTCCGGGACTGGCGCGGGGTCTGCGGCAACTCTAGCGATTTGGAATTGCTGGAGGAGATGATCTGCTTCAGCGGTAAACCAGGTGGGGTGGCGGGGCTCGAAGACCGCAAATCCAGAGTATTGATCGCGGAACATGGTGAGGAAGGGCTTGGCGATGGAGAGGTCGAAGGCGGATTTTGGCGGCAGTTGGAAGAGGATGGGGCCAAGTTTGCTAGCGAGAGTTTGCACTTCTGCCAGGAAGTTCTGTAACTGTTCGCGAGAGCAGGCAAGGCTCGATTCGTGAGTAATGGTCCTGGGGACCTTGACTGAAAAGCGGAAGTCGTCAGGAACTGAATCTGCCCATTTCGCCCAAGTCGTGAAGCGGTGAGAGCGGTAGAAGGAAGAGTTGATCTCGGCGCAATTGAGATTTTTCGAATAACGCGCGAGATGGGTTCCTGCTGACGGGAATTCGACCGCATAGTGCTTCGGGACGCTCCAGCCAGCGGTACCGATGTGGATCGTAGACATCTCTGTTCGATGCGAGAACCAGATATTGATGTGTTCTCTACCAGTGGACTTTGGGAGTGAAGATGTAGTGGGTTTCGAGGAAGCGGGCGAGGACAAAAAGGGTGAGCATGATGCTGGTGGCCCAGGAGAAGATTCGAAGCGGTAGCGTGGCAGCGAGGGAGGGGTGGGGTTTGGGTTCGGATTCGCGAAAGATAATGCCGCCGAGAAGCGAGATGGCAGCGGAGATGGTGATAAGGAGGAGCGCGTCGAGGAGACGGTTGGTGAGTACGTGCGGGGGCTGGAGGATGATGTTTGGGTCTTCGATGTTGAGGAAGAGGGTGCGAAAGACTGCGTATACGGAGAGCATGCAGAGGAGCAGAGCTCCTAATTTGGAGAATTCGAGAAGCGTGCTTGCGATGACTTCAGTGGGTGGGAGCTTTTCTGGCTGGGGCATCGTCGCGTTGTTGGTCCATGCGGCCTGCAGGCGGTTCCAGACGTCGCTGGTCATGGTGCCTTTTGTTATGCCGACGAGAAGGAGTGCAAAGGAGGGATCGGCCTGGGCTTGTTGCTCGATGTGGGGGATGATGGTTTCGCCGTGGTAGCAGAGGAGTTCTTCGATGAGGCCGGCGGAGAGGCTTTGCCCGATGGGAAGAGATTGATCGAGAGACCAGATGGTGAGTACGAGGTTCCAGGCTTCGACTGGATCTTCGCGGATGAGGTTGTAGGTTTGGCGGAAGGACCAGAAGAGGGCGCTGTATTCGGGAGCGTGCTGCGGCGCTGTCTGGAGGGCGATCCAGGATTTCGCTAATCGTGTGCGCTCGTCGCTGGTCACTGTGTGACCTCTCCGGGAGGATATCCTAGCAGAAAATTGGGGTCGCGTTTTTGGGTGAATGGTCTATCCTGCGATGCGAGCGGCAGCTGATTTTACTTCGTCTTGTCCGATACGGGTGTGACGGCCGCAGGGGGATCAACGGCGAGTTGGAGGGTTCCGAAACTGTCGGTATTTGCGTCCTGAACGCCGATGGCTAACCATTTTGCATTCGGAAGAAGCGGCACCTGCTGGGTGGCGGGAAATCCTGATGACTCGACGAGAGGCATCTGGTCGGGACGAATCGCAGCGGCAACCTGAATCGTGGTAGTGCCGAGGACAGCGCCTGCACTGTCGTACTCGACTACGGCGCAGTTGACCTTGGCGGATTTGCGGTTGTCGGGAGCGTCGACGAGCTTTAGCGTGTGCGGGTCGATCGCGTAGTGGATGCCGACTTTACCGGGAGTGTTCTTGTCGAGCCTCGCGTTGAAGAGGATGGAGGTTGAGGGAGCCGCGCCGTACCTCATGGCGAGGGTGAAGGCATCGGCGGCGTTGAAAGGCGTGGGAGGCGGAGTGTCGGCGAAGTAGCCGCGGCGGTAATAGACGTGGTAGGAGCTGTCCTTGAGCTTCAGGTTGATCTTGCGATATTTTCCATTCCAGTTTTTGTCTGTGGGGGAGTAGGAGAGGGTGTAGTAGTTTTGTGCCTGGCTGAACTGATCGCTGAGCTGCCTGTCGAGGTCGTTGCGGTTGTAGTGGGCGATGCCGCCTGTCTGTTCGGCAATCTCCTCCATCTCCGCGTGTTCGGAGTTGAGGCGCTGGACGGCTTGGTTCACATCATCACTGTAACGGACGCCGCCGCCGGCTTTGGCATAAAGAGAACCCTGTACATCAGCGCTATCAATTCCTTCGAAGGAGCCCTGATTGCCGCGAATATCGAGCGGAAAGACAGCGACTCGGGCGGCCTCCAGACGGGTATCAGTTTCGTGCTGAAGCAGGGCGTAGCTCTGCAGCCATCTCTCGCTGGCACGATCGTTAACTCCGTTCCGCATAGTCTGGGGTTCGGCGGAGAGTGGAAATCCGGCGGAGAGCCAGTAGAGATTCTTCCTGCCCGGGAGACGGCCGAGCCAGGCGGCTACTCCATCGAGCGATTGAAGGGTCTGCTCGACGCGCACCTGAAGACGATCCATCTCGGTTTCGCGATAGGACTCGGCTATATTCGGATTTTTCGCTATACCGAGCGCCTTTTCGAGCTGGGCTTCGTCGTCCGCGTTGTACGTATCGAGCAGCGGCGACTGAGTAGACAATAGAGCGTCGCCGTCAAGCAGCTTACTAATCTCCGTTCCGTTTGGAGTGAAGGGCACCAGCATTTTTACGGAGGAAGAGGACATCACCAGGAGGGCTACGGGCGCTCCTGTGGGAAGGCGACTGGCGAACTCCTTCAAGGCCTTGCGCGCGATGATCTGGTTTTGCGCTGGTGTGTTCAGCAGATCGACCAGGATTACGTTCCATATGTTGCTTTGCAGTCTCGGCCGATTCGAGTAGGTGCCGGCGGGCAGAGGCTTCTCTGTCGCGAGCTGGGCTGATCGTCCCTGCGGAAGCCCCGGTGGGAGCTGCGTTGTGGTCTTCCAGCGTTTTGATGGTTTGGGGAGTACCGCTCTCGGTGAGGGTGAAGTCTTCCGCTTTGAGGTTGGGGATTGCTTTTCCGTGGCTGTCGGTGACGAGAACGTCGAGGATGACGAGTCGAACTTCGGTTTTCAGCACGGGGGTTGGAGAGCCCGCGGCTTTGTCTTGAGAGAACGCCTGGATTGTTCCGAACAGTAGTGCTCCGATACAGCTCAGATGGATTATTTGGAACGAAACTTCACGACTCATGGCCCTCCTCGAATCGACGCAATTCAGCATACCTGACGGTTTAAGGAGAGTTGCGGGTGATATCGAGGGTGTGAGTTATTCCCTGATCCAGGCTGCGCTCATCGCTAGTGTTTCAGGGCCAACGGGGGGCCGCTGACACGTTTCGCGTGGAGACTGATGTTGACCTCAACGCGGTCGGCGATCTTGATGAAGGGAATGCCGCTGTTCATTCCGTAATCCTTGCGGTCGAAGGCCATTGTTCCTTTGATTTCGCCTGAGCCTGTTCCTATGCCGGAGACTGTGAGGGAAAGGGTCTCGGGTTTGGAGACTCCGCGAATGGTGAAGGTGCCCGGTATGTCAAAGGTGTTGGGGCCGGTCTGCACAATTTTGTTGGAATGAAAGGTGATCAATGGATTCTGCTCGACATCAAAGAAATCCTTACTTTTCAGCTTGCCGTCCTTCATGCCGCTTCCGGTATTGACGGATGCCGCCTGAATCTTGATGTCGAGGACTCCGGTGGTGACGTCGGTCGAGGTAAAGACAAGTGTGGCATCCCATTTGTCGAAGTTTCCGGTGAGAGCGACTGAGGCCTTCACAAAGAACTTGACTGAGCTTTGTCCCGGCGTAATTGCGAAGACGGGAACCTGGGTTTGAGCTTGGGGCGGTAGAAAGGCGGCTGCGGCAAGAAGCGGCATGAGTGCCAGGTATCTCATCTTCATAGTTTTTGCCTTTCCTGACGCGGAGTCTTGTGGGGAGGGCCGCTTGATTCGCGCCAGAAAGCGATTCCAACTTCCGACGCTCAGACAAATGCTAGGCGCACATTAGCGGAAAAGACACTAGCAAAAATGCCTGTCGGCGGGCCTAAATATGGCTTTACCGCCGCCGGAATCGGCTGGTCTTCGAGCTCAACGTTCGGTGAGCCAGGTCAACAGGCCGTCGGAGCCCTGAACGGTGGCAACTATGGCGTATCCCTGCTGCATCAGCATCCCTACGTATGTTGTCCCCAATTGCGAGGCTGACATGAAGGGGCGAGCGATAGTATCGCCCTGCACACGGGTGCCGACGAGAAAAAAACTATTGTTGATGCCGGACCCTCCGGTCGCAGTGATGATGTATCCGTTCGAGGCAAGGTTTGCTGCGACTGCCGGTATGGTGGCGAGAGTTGCGGTCGCGACCTGCGTTTCATAGACGGTTGAAGTGTCGGACTGCCAGCCATAGGAGAGATAAGTGACCTGACTCGCGTTGTAGCTAATCGCAGTGATGACTCTACTGTGAGCGCCTTCTTGGGTAGCCGCGGCCTGGAGGTCGGCCGGTGAGACGGTCTGCATCGACATGTCGAACCCGCCTCCCTGAGTGGTCTGTATCCAGGATGCTGCGAAGAGGTTGGCCTCGGGTTCGAGATCCAGGGAAGTGATCACAGAATTGGGAGCAGATGGAGGGTTTCCGGCACCCCCGAGATTAGTGGTCTGGAGTTCTGCTGGAAAGTTGGTGAAGAAGTCGCCCCCATAGCCAGTGGACAGGCCGAGGCTTGCCAATTGGGAGGGTAGATAGAATTGTGAAAAGATCCATGAGCAGCCGGCTCCAGGCGGTGGGGATACAGCGATGCAGTTTCCCGTGCTGAGATAGAGTGGGGTCCCGATGCTCAGACCAAAGTAAAAGCCGCCTCTGCTAGGAATGCCTGACTGCACCCCGACCGGACCATTGTTATAACCGCTTACGGTTGAGGCTGCGTCTACCTGCTGAAAGCGCAGGTCGCCTGGCTTTGGAGCTCGAGCCGTTATCGTGAGAGAGGCCGGGCTACTCGTGACTGAGCCAGCCGGGTTGCTGATTGTTACGGTGAACAGAGAGCCCGTGTCGCCCAAAACAGTTGCGGGAGTGATGTAGCTACTGCTTGTCGCGCCCGTGATGGGAGCGCCGTTCTTGCTCCACTGATATGCCAAGGATGCAGACCCTGTAGCGGCGACGGAGTAAGTGGCGGACAGCCCCAAAGGAATGCTT
The DNA here is from genome assembly GCA_963746625.1 of uncultured Acidobacteriaceae bacterium. GTDB lineage: Bacteria > Acidobacteriota > Terriglobia > Terriglobales > Acidobacteriaceae > Edaphobacter. The sequence goes on along the minus strand of CAVVBT010000002.1, from coordinate 1,257,626 downwards.
TGATTAGTGGGTTGAGCCGAGATCGCCGGCGCAATCACGGGAGCAGAAGAGGAAGGAGTTGGGTTTGGGCTGGTTGAAGTTGCGCAACCGAGCAGATGAAACATCAGCAAGGCCGGGAGAGAGATCCAGAGTTTCTGTAAGAAACTAAACTTGGCCCTTGGTTGAGGTAGAGCGAAGCACAACGATGACTCGACCATATCCGAGACATCTTATAAGTTAGCTTGCTTAGGTCGTAGCAGTTTTTGTAAGAGCTTCGTACAACTTAGTAGCCAGCGGCTTTGCCGAAGTTGCGGCGGTTGTCGTGGCCGCCTAGCAGTTCGTGGGTTTTGGGGTCGATGGCTATGAGTTCGCTGTCGCCCCAGATGCCGGGGTTTCTGTCGTCGGCGGCCTGGTTGCGGTTGGTGTCGTAGCCCATGGCATGGAGTTGATTGACGATATCGTCGGGGAACTTCTTCTCGAAGTCGAGGCGGTCCGGGATGTACTGGTGGTGAAAGCGCGGGGCGTCGGCGACGGCCTGGATGTTGAGCTGGTTGTCGATCGCGCTGATGACGTCGTTAGCTACAGTGGTGATGATCGTGGAGCCGCCTGGGGTGCCCATGACGTAGGCGAGTTTTGCGTGGTGGAAGAAGCTGCCGTGGGTGGTGATGATGGTCGGGGTCATGGCGGAGAGCGGGCGCTTGCCGGGGGCGATGGAGTTGGCTGAGCTTTGGATGAGGCCGAACATGTTGGGAACGCCGATTTTGGAGGTGAAGTCGTCCATCTCGTTGTTCATGAGGAAGCCGAGGCCTTCGATGAGGACTCCGGAGCCGAAACCGCCGTTGAGGGTAGTGGTGCTGGAGACGGCGTTGCCTTCGGAGTCGACGATGGAGAAGTGTGTGGTCTCGTTGGACTCTTTTGTGGTCGTTGCTGATGGTGGGGGCGGCATGAAGCCGGCGGGGCGGACGAGGTCTTTGCTGGGCGTGGGTTTGTTGGGTGTCGATGGAGGCGCGCCAGGCTGCGGCGTATTTGGGATTCGCCATCTGCTTGAGGGGGAGATTGTTGAAATCGGGGTCGCCGAGGTAGTCCGAACGATCCATGTAGGCTCGGCGGAAGGCTTCGGTGATGATGTGGACCTGGGGGGTGCTGCGGTCGGGACCCAGTTTCGGGAGATCGTAGCCGGAGAGGATGTTGAGGATTTCGACGAGGACGATGCCGCCGGAGGATGGCGGGGGCGCGGTGACGATGTCGTAGCCGCGATAGTGGCCGCGGATGGGGTCGCGCTCTTTTACCTGGTAGGCGGCGAGGTCTTCGGCGGTGATGAGGCCTCCGCCGGCCTTTTCTGCATCGGCGATCTGATGGGCCATAGCTCCGTGGTAGAACTCGTCGGGGTCTTTGGCGATGCGGGTGAGAGTGGCGGCGAGTTCGGGCTGCTTGAAGGTGTCGCCTTCTTTGTAGAAATTGCCGTCGCGCTGGAAGATGTGTGCGGCTGCGGGGAAGCGGGCAACGCTGCGGCTGGTCTGGAGCATGCGAGCTTCGGCGTCGGTGAGGACGAAGCCTTCGGTGGCGAGGCGGATGGCAGGGGCCATATCCTGCGCGAGGGTTAGCTTGCCGTAGTGCTTCTGCGCATAGGTGATACCGGCTACTGAGCCGGGGACTCCGCTGGCTTTGTAGCCGATGAGTGACATGCCGGGGACGATGTTGCCCTGGGCGTCGAGATACATGTCGCGGGTGGCGGCGGCGGGGGCCTTTTCGCGGTAGTCGAGGAAGTGGGCTTTGCCATGTTTGTCGCGGATGAGCATGAAGCCGCCGCCGCCGAGGTTTCCGGCGAAGGGATAGGTGACGGCGAGGGCGAAGTGCACGGCTACGGCGGCATCGACTGCGTTGCCGCCCTGCTTGAGGATTTCGACGCCGGCGTCGGTGGCGTTGTGCTGGACGGTGACGACCATGGCGTGCTGGGTGCGAGTGGGTTCTTCGGAGGGGGTTGCCTGGGAGAACGCCTGGGCTGCGAGTGTGGTGGCGAGAGTGATTGAAAGCGATGTCGCAACAAGACGGGTTCCGAGATGCATCAAGCGGGCTCCAGAGAAGAGTGGATGGTGGGCTGGGGACAGGATAGCTGGTTGGAGGGCGAAAGATAAATGTGAACGGTTTTTGATTGGGCGCGGTCTTAGGGATAGCAGGACAGGTCGGCGAACGGAAGAGGCGAGATGGGTGTTCGGGTTGGAGCCTTGACAGAGTACGTGGAGGAGAGGCGAGATGAGCTGCCTTGCGACGCAATACAACGCGACGAGCGATTTGAAGAGATGGTAGCGCGGCAGGCGAGATTCATGTTTCAGGTTGCGTTTGGGCTGCTGCGGAACACGACAGGATGCCGAGGATGCGGTGCAGGAGGCCTTTCTGAAGTTGTACCGGGGCGAGGCGTGGCTTCGGATGGAGAACGAGAAGGGATTTCTGGCGCGGACGGTTTGGAGGGTGGCTCTGGATCGTCTTCCGAAGGCTTCGGAGCGGATGTCGGATGTGTCGGAGATGCAGTTGGAGGCGGTGGGTGGCTCGCCGGAAGAGAATGCGGTGGATGAGGATGAGCGCGCGGTGTTGAGGCGGTTGATCGATGGTTTGCCTGAGGAGCTACGGCAGCCGCTGGTGTTGTCGTCGGTGGAGGAGATGACGTCGCGGGAGGTTGCCGAGGCGATGGGGATTCCGGAGGGCACGGTGCGGACGCGGGTGATGCGGGCGAGAGCTGAGTTGAGGCGAAGGTATGTGGCGATGAAGGAGGGGCAGCGATGAAAGATTCGATGGAGTTCGAGATGCTGCTGGATGATGTGCTGCGTGAGGTTGCGAATCCGGAGCCGAGGGAAGGATTGATGCGGAGGTTGGCGCTGCGGATGGAGATGGCCGCGGCGTCGAAAATTTATGAAACGGCACAGAATGCATTGTTCGAGAGTAGTCCGAAGCAGGAGGGGCTGTTCCTTTCGATCTGGAGTGGATTGCAGGAGTTGATTTCTCCGACAGAGCTGCAGCCGTTGGCGCTTGAATCGCGACCGGTTGCGATGGTGGACCGGATGGGAGTGCGGCGAAGCTACCGCGCGACAGGGTGGGCGGTGGCTGCGCATGTTTTCGCGATTCTGATGATTGGTTATGCGGCTACGACGCGAATCCATATTGCGGCGCCTGTTGATCATGCGAACGACGGCGCTGGCCGATCCGCCGCAGAGCTTCTGTCGAAGACACGGGCGATGGGTGGGGGTGGTGGTCAACGTGGGCCTACGCCGGTGACGAAGGGGACGCCGCCGAAGTTTGCAGAGCAGCAGATTGTTCCGCCGAAGGCTCCGCCCTTAATGGAACCGAAGATTCATATTGAGCCGACGGTTGAGGTTCAGCAGGATGTGAAGATGGCGAGCAGTCTTCCACAGATTGGTGTGGCGAGTTCGCCTCTGGTGGGGATGTCGATGGGGGATGGGATTGGAACGGGGCTCGGCCGTGGAAATGGCCCGGGGATTGGTCCGGGGGCGGGTGGGAATACGGGTGACGGAGTGAAGCAGATCGGGGGTGGGGTGAGTGCTCCGGTCCTGGTATATGGATTTGAGCCGGAGTTTTCTGAGGAGGCACGGAGGGCGAAGTTCTCGGGGAACGTACTGGTGAGTCTGTGGGTGGATGAGAAGGGAGTTCCACTGCATGTTCATGTGATTCACGCGGTCGGGATGGGTCTGGATGAGCGGGCAGTGGCGGCGGTGAAACAGTACCGGTTCAAACCCGCGATGGAGAATGGGAAGCCTGTGACCGTGGAGATGAATGTTGAGGTGACGTTCACGATTTTCTGAAAGCTCTTGCTGACCTCCTTTCCGGTCTTTGTGCGGGGTACCCCCGAGACCTTCACACTGATTGCGGTCTGGGCATGCGAAGTCAAAGGCAGCAGGCGTGAGAGTTACGTAGGTCAGATCCATCGCGCGCTCAATGAGCACCCTGATTGGTTCGAAAGGGGTCCGATCGTCGTCGCGGGAGATTTCAATAGCAATGCCATCTTCGATAAGAATCGGCGGGTATGGAATCACTCTTCTATGGTTGACGAGTTTAAGAAGTATGGTGCGATAAGCGCTTATCACGAGCTTCGCAAAGAGAAGCACGGCGAAGAAGAGCTGCCCACGTTTCATCTGCAGAAGAAGCTCGATAAATCTTTCCATTTTGATTACATTTTTGCTCCGGAGAGCTGGCGCGAACGGATGAAAATAGAGGTCGGCAATCAGTCAGGCTGGCTCCGTCATAGTGACCACTGCCCTTTGACTTTGGAGACCTCGACCTAGATACGCAATCCATGGAATTGTGTCTGAGCCAGTAGAATCGAGGCGCATGGCTACGTGTGTTCGTTCGTATTCGAAGATCAACCTGGGGTTGGCGATTGGGCCGGTGCGGCCGGATGGGTTTCATGGGTTGACTACGCTTTACCAGACGCTTGGGCTGCATGATCTGGTGACGGTTTCGGCGAAGCGGGCGGCGGAGACGCGGATTGCTTTGACCACCAATCATCCGTTTGTGCCTCGGGATGGGCGGAATACGGCGTGGCGGATGGTGGAGGGGTGTCTGGCGCGGTTAGGGGTGGCGGCGGAGGTGGGGATTCATATTGAGAAGCGGCTGCCGGTGCAGGGCGGGATGGGGGCTGGGTCGGCGAATGCGGCGGCGGCGTTGCTGGGGTTGGAGCGGGAGTTGGGGGTGGCCTTGCCGGGAGTGGAACGGCTGAGGTTGGCGGCGGAGGTGGGGTCGGATGTGCCTTTGTTTCTGTTGGGTGGGGCGGTTTTGGGGCTTGGGCGGGGGGAGCTTGTTACGCCTGTTCCGGATTTTCCGAGAAGCTGGTGTGTGGTTGCGGTGCCACAGGTGGGGGTTTCGACTCCTGCGGCTTTTAAGGCCTGGGATGAGCTGGTGGAGGCCCATTCCTCAGGGGCTAAAGCCCCTTATTCTGAGGGGGATCCTCACGGCACGGCTAAAGCCGTGCCCTTAACAAGACAAGTACCGACAACTGCAGATGCAACCCCCAATACAGGGGTCCTTCGCTCCGCTCAGGATGACGACGGAGTGAGAACTGAGGTGAGGGCTGAATTGACTTCCGTACCCCAAGTTGATAGGCTAGAGGAGTTGAGTCTTGCTTACTCATCCCTCTCTGCGAAGACTGGTGATGGGAAGCCCGGCACCTCCGGTATCGTTCGCGACCCTAATCCTGAGAAAAAACAGGGTTTATCTGGTGAAAGCCAGAGCTATGCGCTGAATGATCTGGCCGAGAATACCCTTCTCGCGCTTGTCCGCACCGGGATTGGAACCAACGGTCTTCATAATGATTTTGAAGACGTTGTGTTTCCTCAGTATCCCTCCTTGCGAATAACCAAGCGTCAATTGATGGGTAGTGATTCGGATAGTCCAGCGATTTACGCTGCGCTTTCAGGTTCCGGCTCTGCTCTGTTTGGACTTTACCGGTCCGAGGCAGATGCAAAGGCGGCTCAGCTGCGCGTCCAGTCCTCTGGCGTGGAGGCTCTTCTTACGGAGACCCTGCCGCGGGCCGAGTACTGGGAACGGATGTTCGCAGAGTGACCTCGCCGGTCGATAGGTAAGCTCGATAGTAAGATCGAGTTAGTACCGGCGATTTACTGGGCGATCGACTAACGGTAGGTCAAGAGACTTTGAATCTCTTTGTCTAGGTTCGAATCCTAGTCGCCCAACCACTAAGTCGGCGCCAGATGCGGACGGAAAATTTAGGGTTATTTCGCGGCAACAATGTGCCGCAGAGGTATGACGTTTTGGACTCCGCGAGAAACAGTGCGGAGAAAGAAGTGAGAAGTTTGAAAGACCGAAGTCTTTAGCTTTTGCAGGATTCGCAACAAAGGATTTGCAATAAGACCGGCGCCGCAACAAGGCTCCGCAAGACAGTGCAGCAGGAACAATTCAAGGTCAACCAACCTGGAGGGTTTCACGTGGAAAACAACAACACGACTGCGGTTCTTTCCCCTATTTCAGAGCAGGCTGAAGAGACAAAAGTGAGCTCTCAGCCTGCGAACGCGTTGTCCAGCCAGGACGGACAGCAAAAGGCGGCGGAAAAAAAGCGCTCCGCACGGCCTAGTGAGAATAAGCGCATGAAGATTTTTTGCGGATCGTCCAACAAGCCTCTGGCCGAGGAGATCTGCAAGTTCGTCGGTGTGCCGCTGGGCGAGACCCGGTTGCAGAGATTCTCCGACGGCGAGGTTCATTTTCAGCTGCTCGAGAACGTTCGCGGTGCGGATGTGTTTCTCGTGCAGCCTACGTGTTTCCCGGTGGATCAGCACCTTGTTGAGCTGCTGATCATGATGGATGCGCTGAAGCGCGCCTCGGCCGGACGGATCACGGTTGTGATTCCCTACTATGGCTATGCGCGGCAGGATAGAAAAGACCGGCCGCGGGTTGCCATTACGTCGAAGCTGGTTGCAGATTTGCTGACGACTGCCGGTGCAAACCGTGCGCTTCTCGTCGATCTGCATGCGGCGCAGATTCAGGGATTCTTCAACATTCCGGTGGACCACTTGTTTGCCAGCCCGGTGCTGGTGGACTACTTCCGGAAGTTGAATTTGCCGAACCTGACGGTGGTTTCGCCGGATGCGGGAGGCGTGGAGAGGGCGAGATTTTTCGCTAAGAAGCTGGAAGTACCGTTGGCCATCGTGGATAAGCGGCGGACCGACATTAATGTGACCGAGGTGATGAACGTGATCGGCGACGTGAAAGGCCGGACGTGCCTGATCCTCGACGACATTATCGATACCGCCGGAACGCTGGTGAAGACGGCGGATGCGCTGCTGGAGCAGGGCGCAGAAAAAGTTTATGCGTGCGCAACGCATGCCGTGCTCTCGGGCCCGGCAGTTGAGCGCATTGCGAGTTCACGGCTGGAGCAGGTAATCGTGACGAATACCATTCCGCTGCGTGACGATGCGCTGCGGGTGGACAAGATCAAGGTGCTGTCGATTGCAGGTCTTCTGGGCCGGGCGATTGAGAGTATCCACATGGAGACCAGCGTTAGCACGCTGTTCAATTGAGGCTCAGTTGTTGGGAGCGAGCAGGATATAACCGCGGCTGAGCCGCAAAGGGAGCAGAGCTCAACTCTGTGCCCGAAAGGAAGATGAAGTCATGGCAGCATTGAAGAATACAGAAGCAGTCGTCGCAACTCCCCGTGAGGGCAGATTCAACAAGAATGCAGCGCGGCGTGTCCGCGTGGCAGGGCAAGATTCCGGCTGTGGTTTACGGCGCGGGACAGGAGTCGGTTGCGGTTGCGGTCGACCCGAAGGTAATTACGCGAATTCTGCACTCGGATTCGGGCCACAACACGATCTTCGACCTCAACGTTGAGGGTTCGGCTGTGGTGAAGGCGATGATCGTGGATTGGCAGCATGAGCCGATCAAGGGCAAGCTGCTGCACATTGACCTGAAGCGAATCGCAATGGATAAGGCGATGCGTGTTTCGGTGCCGATCCAGTTGGTTGGCACTCCGATTGGCGTGAAATCGCAGGGCGGAATTATGGAACATGTGCTCCGTGAGGTCGAGATCGAGTGCTTGCCGGGCGATATTCCGGGCCACCTGGACGTCGATGTTTCGAACCTTGAACTGCATGGCATCATTCACGTTTCTGACCTGCCGCACTCTGGCAGCATCAAGTTCCTGGCTGACGAGAATGCGACGGTTGCCCACGTAACGATCATCAAGGAAGAGGTTGCTCCGGTTGAGGATCTCGGTGCTGCAGCTCCGGCTGAACCTGAGGTTGCCAAGAAGGGCAAGACAGATGCTGCTGCTCCTGCTGCAGGCGCTGCTGCTCCGGCTGCTGATGCGAAGGACGCGAAGAAGAAGTAGTGAAGCACTGCTGGCTTGCGAGTTAGCAGGTCAGCCAGAGGGAATCGCGGCGTGAAGTTGATAGTCGGTCTTGGCAATCCTGGCATCGAGTATCAGTTCACGCCGCACAACGCCGGGTTTTTAGCGATTGATCGCATCGCGGATGAGTGCGGTGTGGTGGTTTCGAATCGCAGAGGCCGTGCGCTGACGGCGAAGGCGAGGCTGGGAGGACAGGAAGTTCTGCTGGCAAAGCCTGAAACGTTTATGAATCTGAGCGGGCTTTCGGTGGCCGCTTTGATTCAGGAGCTGAACATCTCGCCGGAGGACGTGATTGTTCTCTATGACGAGTTGGCGTTTCCGCTGGGCAAGTTGCGCATCAATGAGCGCGGCTCGGCGAATGGGCATAACGGAGTGAAGTCGATCTCCGGTGCGCTGGGCACGGAAGAGTGGTTGCGGATCCGGATTGGCGTTGGGAAGCAAACGCTGCCGGATGGACGAGAGATTAGGGCGGGTGGCAGGGATTATCTGCTGACGCCGATGCGCAAGCAGGAGCTTGCGGTGCTGGATGAAGTGCTCGACCGAGTGAAGGATGCGGTTGAGGTGGTGTTGACCGAAGGGGTCAGCGCTGCGATGAACAGATTCAACCGGAGGCCGGACGATCCTGGCAACGGGACGGACGAGCCAAAGGGGAAATAAAGAAGTAAGCGCAGAGTGTAGTCGCAGGATTAACGCAGTGATTTTCCAGACCGGGCTGGCAGAACAGACGCCGGCACGGTGCGAAGCAGAACTTCGCAGAAAGAAGCAATCGAATGAATCGTACCTACGAAATTATGTTTATCGTCCGGCCGGACGTTGAAGAAGCAGACCTCGACAAGCTGATTGAAGGCTTCCAGAAGAACGTTACCGATGGTGGCGGCGAGGTAAAGAGCGTCGAGAAGATGGGCCGCCGCCGGTTGGCCTACACGGTGCGGAAGTTCAACGACGGATTCTACGTTCTGCTGGTGGTTGCCGCGCAGGGCTCGTTGATTACCGAGATTGAGCGCCGGTTGCGCGTGTCCGAGCAGGTGATCAAGTTCATTACCGTGCGCATCGACGAAGAAGAGAAGCGCCTGGCAAAGGTCAAGGCGATCCGCGACACCAAGGTGAAGCGCAGCGCCCAGCCTCATGCTGCTCCGGCCAGCGAAGCGGCAGCAGTTGAGGCTGAGGACGAAAAGAAGCCTGCTGCGGCTGCTCCGGTTGAGCCTGCGGCTGCCGAGACGGTTGCACCGGCGGTTTAGTTTTTGCCCGAAGAGATTTGCGATGAGGGTTCGACCACTTCGCATGACGTAGCACAATCGCCGTACTTCGCTTCCATCAGATCGCGAGCGATCGGATGTTCAGAGACTCCAATGCGGGTCTGGAGCGTGGCAAGGCATAACGCAAGTGAGAGGAAATATCATGGCTGACGAAATTAGCAGCACACAATCGACTGAGCAACATGCACCCTCATCCCGCCCGGCCCACGCCGGCCCGCGCACACCACGTCCCGCAGGCGCTCCTGGCGCTGGTGGTCCTGGTGGCCGTAAGTTTTTCCGGCGCAAGAAAGTTTGCAAATTCTGCACCGAGAAGATCGATGCTATCTCCTACCGCGATGTCCGCCTGCTGCAGGGCTTTGTCGCCGAGCGTGGCAAGATTGTTCCGCGCCGCTTGACCGGTGTTTGCACCCGTCATCAGCGCAAGCTCAGCCTGGCGATCAAGCAGTCACGCAACATCGCCCTGCTGGCCTTTGCGGCACGCTTCTAACTTTTTCGCCGCGCACGATGTGACGTTGCGAGGCGGATTTACAAGATCAGACGACTGGTCGAGGCATGGCCAGACAGGAAAATCGGAGAACTGCAATGGAAGTCATTTTGAAGGAAGACGTAAATAAACTTGGCCATCGCGGCGATGTGGTTAAGGTCGCTGATGGCTACGGGCGCAACTATCTGCTCCCGGAGAAGCTCGCGATCGAGGCGACCGCGGCGAACAAGGCCGTGATCGATCAGATGAAAGCCTCGGCCGTCCGCAAGTCCGCCAAGGAAAAGGCCGGCGCCGAGCAGTTGGCGACGCAACTCTCTGAGGTTGAACTGGTATTCGAGCGCAAGGTTGGCGAGAACGAGCATCTGTTCGGCTCGGTGACGTCGGGCGATATCGCGCACGAGCTTGAGGCCAAGGGCTACACGATCGACCGGCGCAAGATCTCGCTCGATGAGCCGCTCAAGAGCCTGGGTGAATACCATGTGCCGGTGAAGCTGCACCGCGAGGTTACCAGCCATGTGAAGGTGACAGTGAAGGGCGAGCAGATCGAAGAGGCTGCCGCTACCGCTTAGTTCCCTTCTGCAAAGACAAACTTGAAACGCATCAACCCGGCGGGTCCTCCGCTCAGGTTGATGCGTTTTGTCTTGCATGGGCAACAGGTTCGACTACTCGTACTTGAGTGTTTGCACAGGGTCGAGCCGGGCAGCTCTGTTGGCCGGAAGCGTGCCGAAGAGGACGCCGACGAGAACCGAGCTTCCCAGGGCGAAGACCGGGGACCATGGGTTTATCGGGATTTTGAATGGCGTCAGCATGCCTAAGGTGAAGGGGATCGCGAGGCCAAGAAGTGTCCCGATGATTCCGCCACTCAGCGAGAGAAAGACTGCTTCAGTAAGGAACTGCAATCGAACCTCACGACTGGTTGCGCCGAGTGCCTTGCGGATTCCGATCTCCTTGATACGCGACTGCACGTTGGCGAGCATGCTGTTCATGATGCCAACTCCGCTGACGATCAGCGTGATGCCTGCGCCTAACGTGAGAACGATGGTGAGCATGTCGGCAATCTGCGCCATTTTGGTGAGAAGATCTGTGAGCGTCATCGCGTTGTAGACGGAACTCGCATAGTGACGTGACCTGATGATTGCAAGAATGCGATCTTTGCCCGGCTCCACCATGGCAGGTGCGCGCATGGTGAAGAAGATCTCCTTCAGGGTGTTGGTTCCGGTGAAGTAGCGTGCGACCGGATAAGGAACGAGCATGGTATGGTCGCTGATCTCCGACTCCCCTTCGGTGTCGATGCTCTCGCGAAAGACGCCGATGATGACAAAGGGAATGCCTTTGACGCTGATGGTTTTGCCGACCGCAGAATTAACGCTGCCGTATAGCTCTTCCGCGAACGGCTTAACAATGACAGCGACCTTTTCGTGAGCAAGGGCATCCTGATCGTCGAAGAAGCGGCCGGCCAAAACGATAAGATTGCGTACGATTCGATATTGCGGGGAGACGCCAAGCAGCATCGTCGAGCGCGTAACGCCACCACCCAGGCTTACGTTGTCGTGAAATTCCAGCATGGGGGACGCCGCGACGATTCCGGGAACCTGATCCAGAACTGCGTTCATGTCGTCGAGGGTCATGTAGTCGGGCGTGCTGGTATTGTCCGGCCCCATGACGGTGCCGCCACTATACTGCAACTCGATCTTGTTCGGGCCAAGGCTCGTGAGCGCGTCAAGAGCGTACTGCTTGCCCGTTGACCCCAGAGTTGCAACGAGAATGATGGAGGCCGACCCGATGATCATGCCCAGCATGGTCAACATGAAACGCGTCTTGCTGGCGCGGAAGCTATCAACCGCCAGCCGGACTACCTCGCTGAACATCATGGTTGACCGCGCACTGGCCAGGGTGCGGTCAAAGGAAGTCGGTTTGGACGGGGTAACGGTGGCCATCGAGATTAGTTACCAATTAGACGTCTACCAGTATCGCAGTGGTGCAGGGTTTCCTGCTAACCCTTTAACCAGGTTCGCCCACGCGGAGGAATGTGTGAGCGGTTGAAACAGGCGGTCTTGTCAGCACGGTGGTCGTCAGCGTCGCTATGCCGCTCGACACGGCGGCCGCGCCAAGCGCCGTCGAACCCTTACGGACCCAGTGACAAATTCCAATTTCAATATGCAGGTTCGACAATCGAGCGTTAGTTGTTGATGTCCAATAGTCGATTGGTCACTGATCCCGGCACCTTCATCCCTGCAAAATTCATCTCCGTCACAGGTTCTGTATAACGATAGTAAACTCCTTAGATTCTATGAGTTAACGGAGCAAAAGAGAGTATTTTTTTGGCCTCTTCGCTTCGTCTCATAGTGCGCACCTTTCTTCTCGCGGTCAGTGCGATTCGACCCATCCAAGGGAGCAACACCGGGTTCTCTCTGTCTTACAAAGAGATACTCTCCGCGGTGGTCTTGGTTCAACTTCCAATGAAATGACGCAATGGTGTTTTGTCGCGACCTTCGCGAGGCCAAAAATCGCAATGGCCACGAGATTGCCTGTGCTTACAAACCTACGCTGGCTGATTCGACGCGTGAAACTCAATCCGTTTGGCACCTGGAGGCAATATGCGACGCATACCTGTTTTCATCGCCGCCATCGCAATGGCCGTCACTGCAAGCATCACTTTCGCTCAAACCACGAGCGGAGATCTGGTAGGCACGGTGAAGGACTCCTCCGGAGCTGCCATCGCCAACGCGACCGTTACGGTCACGAATGAGGCCACTGGCGTAGCTGTTTCCATCAACGCCGGAGCTGCCGGAGAATTTCGTGCCGGCAACCTTCTCCCGGGCACCTACGATCTCGCGGTCAACTCCCCGGGTTTTCAGCCCTATACGCTTCGCGGCCTCACGATTGAACTTAACAAGACATCTACGGAGAATGTAACCCTCTCAATTGGCACGACTACCACAGTGGAGGTCACTGCCGAGGCCGGAGCAGCCCTCGATACCACCACAACGAACCTCTCGCAGGTTATGGGGAATCAGGAACTTTCCGACCTTCCGTCCACGACATCGGGCGGATCGACCGGGTTCGGTGTTTTGAACGCATCGCTGCTGAGTCCCGGGGTCGCCTCAAGCGGTGGTATCGGCATCGGCATTGGACCCTCTATCGGCGGACAACGCCCTCGCAACAACAATTTCACCATTGAAGGAATCGACAACAACAATAAGGCCGTAACAGGCCCGCTCGTTTATTTACCCAACGACTCCGTGCAAAACTTCACCCTCATCACAAATCAGTTCTCGCCGGAGTTTGGCCATTCTTCAGGCGGTCAGTTCAACACCAACGTCATCTCTGGGACCAATAGATTCCATGGCCGCGCCTACGAATACTTCCAGAACCGGAACCTTAATGCGGAAAGCGGAACCCAGGGCGGCAAGCCTGCCATCAACCCGCGCTATGACAACAATCGTTATGGCGGACAAATCGGTGGCCCGATCCTGCGCGATAAGCTATTTTTCTTTGCGAACTTTGAGCGCAACACGATCGGACAGAATCCGGCTATCTTCTCCTGCGCCCCAACCGCTGCCGGGCTCTCCATGCTAAATTCGCTGGGCGCCTCATATAACTTCAATGCAAATAACCTCGCCCAATATTTGAAGTTCACGCCGGCCGCTACCGTGACCGGTCCCAACGGCGGGCCCATCAATGCATCGCAAGACCAGTCCTGCGGCAACTCATCGACGGGACCGCAATACCTTGCTGTTTATCAAGGAACTGCATTCGACTCCAATAGCGGGATCTTCGGCGGCGCGTCATCTTCCACCAACATCCCGCTGGGCAACTACCAGAGCACCGCGGGGACCCCAGCTAACTTCGACGTGCTGACGACGAGCATGGATTACACGATCTCAAGCAAGGACAACGTCCGTGGACGGTATATCTACAACCGCCTGGACAATACGGACAACGCCACCAACTCAGTTCCGTTCCCAATCTTCAATACGTTGCAGCCGTTCCGATTTCAGCTCGTCGCACTCAGCGAATATCACACCTTTACACCCAACCTTACCAACGAGTTTCGTATCGGGTACAACCGCTACTACAACACAACGTCGGCAGGAAACTTCACATATCCCGGCCTGGATGTCTTCCCCAACCTCGTCTACGACGATCAGGGGTTCACGAACCTTGGCCCTGATCCAAACGCACCCCAGTTCACCATCCAGAATCTCTATCAATTGACCGATAACGTCAACTACGTCAGGGGCAGGCACACCTTCACGATTGGCTTTGACGGCCGCAAATATATTTCGCCGCAAGGCTTCACTCAGCGCTCCCGTGGCGATTATGAATGGGATAACCTCACGGAATTCCTGCATGACCTGGCACCCACCAGTTTCGGCGAGCGCTCGACCGGCAACCGTACCTACTATGGCGACCAGACCGCGTTCTATGGCTATGGCAACGATACGTGGCGCGTGACCCCCACCATCACACTCAATGCAGGGCTGCGCTACGAGTACACCGCCGTTCCTGTCGGGGAGCGCGTGCAAGCCTTGAACGCAGCCGCCTCTGTTCCAGGCCTGATCACCTTCGCCAAGCCGCAGCCAGGCTATAAGAATTTTGCTCCTCGTGTCGGGGTTAACTATTCTCCGAATGACAAGACCGTCATTCGTGCCGGTTTCGGCATGGCCTACGATGTCCTCTTCGACAATCTGGGCACCCTCTCCTTCCCACCGCAGTACTCGGCGACGAACGATGTGGGCAATCCTGGCAGTCCTCAGCCGGGCGACCCCAACTTCCTGAGCAACGGCGGATTCCACCCCGGCGCCGGCATTACTGTCTTCCCGAGCACCCCGGCTGGACTCATAGATCAGCGCGCAGCAACGGCGGCCTACGTTCCCATCCACCAGGTAATCCCGTACGCCGAGACCTACACTTTTACCGTGCAGCGCACTTTCGCCACCAACTACACTGCCGAGATTGGATATGTCGGTACCCGCGGCATCCACCTGCCAACACAAATCCAGCTCAATATTGAACCCAGGACCACTGTCGCCAACCAGCTTCCCACCTTGTTGTCCGGTTCTCCGACAGTAATAGCTCCCACGGGCGCCAACACGCTGGGTAAGATCCAGGCGCTTTCGAACTTCGTGCCGGCCTATCTAAACGCACCCGGTGGCGGTTTCACCAGCAAGATTACCTCCTACCAGCCCTACTCCAGCTCAAACTACAACGCTCTCGTGGCTAACGTAACTCGCCGTTTCACTGGTGGCTTGCAGGCGAACCTCTCCTATACCTACAGCAAGACGATGGATGATGCGACCGCCGAAGTCTTCGCCACCACCCTCACTCCGCGCCGTCCTCAGAACTCGCAGAACGTCGCGGCCGACTACAGCCGTTCAGCCCTCGATCGCACCCATCGCATCACTCTGGAAGCTGTCTACGATCTGGGACTCTACAAGCACTCCAACTCCTTCTTGCTGAGGAATGTCGTTGGCAACTGGACAATTGCTCCTATCTACACCTACGAATCACCCGAGTACGCCACCGTACTCTCCAACATCAACTCCAACCTTAACGGCGACAGCACCATCATCGATCGCACGATCATCAACCCGAACGGCGTAAAGGGCACCGCGACCACGGTGACTCCACAGTTTGCAGCCAATCTCGCCAACCTCTGCACCCCGCCCGCGACGCAGTGCGCGGCGAATACAGTCGGCTATATCGCCGTCAACCCGAATGCGTATTACATTCAGGCCGGTGCAGGCACCCTCCCCAACGGCGCGCGCAATACCCTGCCCACCCGCCCGATCAACAACATCGATCTGGCTGCCTACAAACGCCTTACCTTCTACGAGCACTATTCCTTCGAGTTCGGCGCCCAGGCCTATAACGTCCTGAACCATGCACAATACACTCCGGGCACAGTAAACAACATCAATCAAACGTCCAACACAACCACCTACGTCAATTTCCAGACGGTCGATAATGCGTTCTTCGGTCTGCCCGGAAAGGTCTTCCTGAACAACGCACGCACAATGCAGTTGTCCCTCAAGTTCCTTTTCTAGCCAACCGAGGCTGCAAACACAGAGGGACTGGTCACCTACCTGTCCCTCTCTTTTTGGTCTTCGCACTAAATCTAATTTGATCGCTGAATCATCGCTTTAGTCGCGCCCGTGGAGATTCCGCCGTCAACCAGCAGCGTCTGTCCGGTCACATAGCGGCTGCATTCAGCAGCGAGAAACAGCAGCGCACCGTCCAGGTCGCCCGGTCGCCCCGGCCGTTTGAGCGGAATCCGGTCGCACAGATACTTCACCCACTCGCTGTCTTCATACAACACGGCGTTCTGATCGGTGCGAAACCATCCCGGCGCAAGACAGTTCACCGTAATCCCATGGACTCCCCAGTCGTCGGCCAGGCTCATCGTCAACTGCTTGATTCCTCCGCGGCTCGCGCCATACGGGCCAAGCCCCGCATATCCGGCCACACTCGTCACTGACCCAATATTGATGATCCGGCCGTATCTCCGGCTGATCATCCCGTGTGCCACAGCCTGCGCAACAAAAAATGGTCCACGAAGGTTGGTCTCAAGTATGAGATTCCACTCTTCCCATGTCACGTCCAGCGCCGGCTTGCGCACGTTGCATCCAGCATTGTTCACAAGAACGTCAATGCGTCCCAGGCTGGATTCCACCTCCGATACAGCCGCCTTGATGCTCTGCTCGTTGCGCACGTCAAGCGCAACGGCAACAGCCCTCCGTCCCATCAATTCGATCTCATTCTTTATCCGCAACAGAGATTCAGGGTGCCGGCTGGTCAACGCCACATCCGCACCGGCCTTCGCTAACACACGTGCGAAGCCTTCCCCCAGCCCACGGCTCGCTCCTGTGACCAATGCCACTCTTCCCGTCAGATCAAAGAGATTTTCCATCACGAAACCGCCGTCCCCGGCTGCAGCACAACTTTCATCAATCCCGGTTCACGCCGGTAGAGCCGGTCAAACCACGCCGCCCCTTCCTCCAGCGGAGCCACTGCCGACAGCAGTCCTTCCACCTGGATCGCGCCGCGCGACATGAGGGCAATGCTCGCCGGATACTCACCGGCCGAGGCGCAGGATCCCTGCAATCGTAGCTGCCGCGTAACGATCGATTGCAGTCCCACCTCAATCTTGGGCGCAACGTTCCCCACCAGCGTCACGGTAGCTCCCTTGCGCACGCTCTCCATGGCAAGAGCGACCGCCGATCCTGTACCAACGCACTCAAGCGCAATATCCGCGCCTCGACCCTGCGTCAGCTCCAGAATCTCTGCCGCCACGCCATCTTTCTTTGCATTGAAAACCCGCGTCGCCCCCATCTTCTGCGCCAATGCGAGCCGGGTGTCATCCAGGTCAAGCACAATGGCGGTTCCGGCTCCGGCACGCAACGCAGCCTGCAGCGTCAGTAATCCGATCATGCCGGCTCCGACAATCACCGCAGTGTCATCCAGTTGAATCTTAGAAAGCGACACCGCGTGCACAGCTACAGAAACAGCCTCAATCAGCGCGGCATGGGCAAAGGGCATCTCGTCCGGTAACCGGTGCACAATCCGCCCCGGCACGGCGATATACTCTGCAAACGCGCCCATGCGCCGGAACTGTGGCGTGGAAACACCCACCACCTCGCGCGCATCGCAGAGATTCCTCTCGCCACGCTCGCAGAAAAAGCACTTGCCGCAGTACACGGTGGAATCGAACGTAACGCGATCTCCTTCACGAAATGCCGTCACCGATCTTCCAACCGCGGCAACCGTCCCGGCGGCTTCATGACCCATCACCAACGGAGGAATCCTCCTGCCGGTGCTCCCATCGTAGCCATGAACGTCGCTGCCACAGATGCCGCACGCCCGCACGGCAATCAGAACCCCGTCGTCGTCAGGGTCCGGAACGGGAAGGTCGACCATCTCCAGGCGTTTGTAGTCCGTGAGTTGCAGTGCCCTCATACCTCTCCATTCGTGGAAGAGAAATCGCTCTCACATGATATGTCAGCCACTAGCCGGCATTCTGTTCCCATTTTGCCAGCAGAGCCTGAATCTAAAGATCATAAGCCCGTTACTTTTTCACGACTCGCCAGAAACCGTTCCGAAACTCCTGGGCAAGGTTCGACGTCCATAAATGAACCGGCACTCGACTTCAGATAATCGTTTGAGCGAACCCATCTCCTGCTCTACCATGGCGTTGATTCACTCAATTTTGTCCGCGTTTGATCATGGACGAGCATCCGGCGATGTTCTGCCAAAGTTCTTTGAGTTTTAGAAATACACATCTCCGGCCTAGAGGAACAATGTCAGATCAATTCGTTCAGAAGAGCTCAGCGCAGCGGAACTTCGAATTTACGCTCCTTTCCCTATCGGCACTTCTGCTCGCGACCAGCCTTCCGCTGACCATGAGCGCGCAGGAAAAACAGGAGAAAAAATCAGACTCTCCCTTCAGTGGAATTCAATTCCGACAGATCGGCCCTTTTCGTGGCGGACGCTCCGGCGCGGTCACGGGAGTTCAGTCCGAGCCGCTTACCTTTTATTTTGGAGCGACCGGCGGGGGCATCTTCAAGACAACCGACGGCGGCAATCACTGGCTCCCCGTAGCGGATGATCAGCTAAAGCTGGGCTCAGTCGGAGCAATCGCCGTAGCCGACTCCGATCCCAACGTCGTTTACGCCGGCATGGGCGAGGGAGATATCCGCGGCAACGCCTCCCACGGCGACGGTGTCTACAAATCGACCGACGCCGGTCACACCTGGACGCATGTCGGCCTGACGGACACGCAGCAGATCGGCGCCTTGCGCATCGACCCGAAGAATCCGGACATCGCCTACGTCGCAGCTCTCGGCCACATGGCCGGCCCGAACGAAGAGCGCGGCGTCTTTCGCACGAAGGATGGCGGCAAGACCTGGCAGAAGGTCCTCTACAAGAGCAATATCGCCGGGGCAATCGACGTCTCAATCGACCCCACAAACTCCCGCGTGCTCTATGCCAGCATCTGGCAGGTCATTCGCAAGCCCTGGACGTTTGAGAGCGGCGGCCCCGACAGTGGGCTCTACAAATCGACCGACGGCGGCGACACCTGGAAGGAGATCACTCGCAACTCCGGTCTGCCGAAGGGGGTAATCGGAAGAATCGGCATCGCAGTCTCGCCCGTAAAGGCCGGCAGCCTCTGGGCCCTCGTCGAAGCCGAAGAAGGCGGCATCTTTCACTCCGACGACGGCGGCGCGACCTGGACGAAGGTGAACGATCAGCGCGAAGTCAAACAACGTGCCTGGTACTACTCGCGCATCTTCGCTGATCCCAAAAATGCTGACACCGTCTATGCGCTGAACACCAGCTTCTACCGCTCCATCGACGGCGGCCGCACCTTCAAATCCATCCCGACTGGCCATGGAGACAATCACGATCTCTGGATTGCGAACGACGACCCAAACCGAATGATCGAATCGAATGACGGCGGAGCCAACATCACCTTCGACGGCGGCAAAAGCTTCAGCACGATCATGAACCAGCCGACAGCTCAGTTCTACCGCGTCGTCACCGATCAGGACTTCCCGTATCACATCTATGGAGCCCAGCAGGACAACACCACCGTCGAAATCTCAAGCCGATCCAACAACGGTTCCATCACTGAGTCGGACTGGCATGAAGTAGGTGGCGGCGAAAGCGGCTGGATCGCACCTGACCCTGCCGACTCCCGTTATGTTTATGCCGGTTCCTACGACGGCCTGCTCACTCGCTACGACGACAAAACCGGATCCCTTCGCAACATAACGGTCTGGCCAGATAACCCCATGGGATCGGGCGTCGAAGTGATGAAGTACAGGTTCCAGTGGAGCTTCCCTCTCGTGTTCTCCCCGTGGAATCCAAAGCTCCTCTACGCGGGCGCGAATGTTCTTATGGCCACAGAGGATGAAGGCCAGCATTGGAAGGCCATCAGCCCTGACCTGACACGAGACGACAAATCAAAGCAGGGCCCCGTCGGCGGCCCCATCACCAAAGACAACACAGCGGTCGAGTACTACGACACCATCTTCACCATCGATGAGTCAACGGTAGAAAAGGGCGTCATCTGGGTAGGCTCCGACGACGGGCTTATTCACCTCACGCGCGACGGCGGCAAAAGCTGGACCAACGTCACGCCGAAGGACTTCCCCGACTTCATCCGCGTCAACTGCATCGCCGCCTCGCCGCTCGATGCCGGCACAGCCTACGTCGCTGCGACGATGTACCTCTCGGACGACTTCCGTCCCTTCCTCTATAAGACGAAAGACTACGGCAAAACCTGGACGAAGATCACCAACGGAATCCCAGCCGATGACTTCACCAGAACCATTCGCCCCGACACGAAGATGAAGGGACTCCTCTTTGCCGGAACCGAAGCGCATCTCTATGTCTCCTACAACGACGGGGACAACTGGATTCCCTTCCAACTCAATATCCCGAATGTGCCGATAACTGATCTGACCATCCAGAAGCGCGAAGACGATCTGATTGTGGCGACTCAGGGACGCAGCTTCTATGTCCTCGACGATCTATCCATGGTGCGCGCGTTGGCGCCCGGAAAACTTCCGGAGGATTCCGTGCATCTCTTCGAACCCAAAGCCGCCTATCGCTATGCCGGCGGCGGAGGCTTCGAAAGAGCCCAACCCGGAACAGGAAAGAACCCTCCGAACGGCGTAGTGGTCTATTACTACCTGAAATCCAAACCCACGTCCGACGTCGTTCTCAAGTTCACCGACTCCTCAGGCAAGCTGGTGCGGGAGATCTCGTCGAAGCCTGAGCCAAAGGAGGCTGCAGGCTTGGAAGAGGATGAAAGACCTGCCGCTCCGAAACCCTCCACGAAACCAGGACTCAATCGTTTCGTCTGGGATCTGCACTACGCAGATGCCACTCGCTTTCCCGGCATGATCTTCTGGGCCGGCGGCGTGCGTGGACCGCAGGCCGTTCCTGGAACCTACACCGTTCAATTAACGGTGGACGGGCACACCGAAACGCAGAAGTTCGTCGTCAAGAAAGACCCCAGAACGCCGACAACTCCTGACGACTTCAACAAACAGCTCGAACTCGCACTTCAGATTCGCGACCGGGTCACGGCAGCAAATCAGGCCGTGATCGATATCCGCGCCGCACGGCGGCAACTCGAGGAGTATGGCAAGAGCAGCGATGCGAAGATCTCAGCCTCAGCGAAAGCCATCCTCGCCAAACTGGACACAATTGAGAACGCCATCTATCAGACCAAGCTTCGAGCAAGCGAAGATGCACTCAACTTCCCCATCAAGTTGAACAACAAGTTAGGCGCTCTTCTTTCCACGGTTACAGAAACAGACATAGCCCCGACATCGCAGAGCTACGAAGTCTTCAAAGAGCTTTCGGCACAGCTGCAGGTCCAGCTCGACCAGCTGAAACAAGTAGAAACGCACGACATAGCCGAGTTCAACAAGGTTGTGCGAGATCAGAACATACCGGCTGTTCCCATGAAATCCTCTGAATAGAGAATGAAATCAGGCAGCTAAACCCGAACCAGGTCCTGCGTTCCACAAGGAACGCAGGATCGTCCAATAAATAGATGGAAGCGATGGATCTGGTTGACCTCAGCGCTTATGCAGGCCTTGCCGCTGTTGCTCTCGCAACGGCAAACCTGCTCATCGGGCTACTTATGGCGGTTCGCTATAGTCCAGTGAAGTACTGGCCTCACCGTCGCTTCAATATCTTCTATGCCCATCGAATCACCGCCTATGCGACCATCACTCTAACCTTGATTCATCCGCTCATTCTGCTCTTAGTGCGGCGCGTGCCTTTTCGAGTGGTCGACATCCTCCTGCCCATCCACTCTCCTCTGCAGCCAGTGCAGAATACACTCGGCGCTATCGCTCTCTACCTCCTGGCGATCGTTGTTGTAACGTCGCTCTATCGCCTAAGCATCGGACGGAAGTGGTGGAAGCGGACTCATCTTCTCGTTTATCCCGCAGCTCTCCTGTTGTTTATCCACGGAGTGTTTACCGACTCCGAGTTGAAGACAGGCCGCGCCGATCTTCTCGATGGAGAGAAGGTCTTCGTCGAAATCTGTTTCCTGGTGATCTTGGTCGCCTCCTTGGCCTCCATCCAGATTCGACGTAAGCGCATAATTAACTCAACGGTCACTTCGATCTCGTCATGACAGATTCTCGCCGACACAGGAATCCGTTCAAACTCCTCCTCCTCGGTTCGCTGGAGCGCGAGGTCCTGACTCTCGTTTGCGAAACCGGAGGCGGAACCGTGCGCGATATCAGCAACTGCCTGAGCAGACCGCTCGCATACACCACAGTCATGACAACCCTGGACAGGCTCTATAAGAAGGACCTGCTTATCCGGCAGAAGGAAGGGCGCGGGTTCCGCTACGCGTCTCGGACAGCCGAACCAGTCGATCGAGACAAGCACGCTGCGAATCGCGCAGCACGATCCAGTCCGGTCGCTCGCGTCCCTCTCGTTTCCTACCTCCTTGACGAGGTCGGAACGTACGATGAGGCGCTTCTCCAGGAACTGGAGAAGAAAATCGCAGCAAGACGTCAGCAGTTCGAGCAGGAGGGAAAGCGATGATTGCAACCTATTCCATAAGACTCGCAATCCTCTGTCTCGCCTCCTTCTTCCTCATTCACCTCGTAATCGGCCTGCTGAGTCTCGGGCTCTTTGCCCGGGTCGCGCGAGCCGCTGCATCCATGCGGCCGCAACAGGCTTCGAGGATATTGATCCTGCTGAGACTCGGCCCCGCTTTTCTATCGCTTCTTCTGGTTCTCACCGCGTGTCTTCCAAGTTATCTCCGCTATGAGGAAAATCACGCGTCCGAGGAGATCGGCTTGCTGTGTCTCGTGCCGGCCTGCCTAGGGTTTCTCGTCTGTCTAACCGCGTTCGTCAGGGCGATGCGCGCCATCATTCAGTCATCTTTCCTGAGCTATACACTTTGCGCAGCGAAAGGCTCAACCTCGTGGCATCTCGCCAGCGAAACCAGGGAGATTCCATCGTTTGGCCTCGTTGGCCTTCTCAAACCAAAGGTCGTTGTCTCGCCCCGTGTTTTGGATACGCTCACGCCCGAGCAATTTCAAGCAGCACTCGAGCACGAGCGGGCTCATCGGTCCTCCGGCGACAATCTCAAGCGGCTCCTGATTCTTCTGGCGCCCGAATTGGTTCCGTTTCTACGCAGCTTCCGCGTATTAGAGGATCATTGGGACCAATATTCCGAACTGGCCGCCGACGACTTCGCAACACGAGGTAACCCGGACCGCTCCATCGCACTCGCCGAAGCGTTGATCAGACTAGCTCGTCTGGACGGCAACCAAGCGCAACCCCCACTAGTGAGCGGACTCTTCGCTGCACGCGAAGGCCTTGCCGTTCGAGTCGAACGCCTCTTACGATTCGACCCGGTAGCGGAACCGCACACACGCTTCCCGACATTCTTCTGGCTTACGCCCTCTCTTTTTCTAGTCGGCTCAGTATTGGTGTTCCCGCAATTCCAGGTCTTTCACGGCGTCTATCGTCTGCTCGAATCGCTCCTGCGCTAATTTCCAAGTTTGTCAGCACTCCGTAACACCACCTACTACCGCTGGTAGTACTTCGCCGGATGTCGTATCCGTATATCTATCCACCTGTCAGTCAACGACTTGAGTCAGCACACCGCTACTCAGATAAAACGCACATCCGTTGCCGGAACAAAAATTGGGAGATCCATGTTTAAGTTTTCCTCTTTGCTCGCCGTCCTCCTCTTCTGCGGCTCCCTGGGTCTGCTTGCGCAGACTCCAGACACCGCGACTCTGCGCGGCCGCGTTGTTGACCAGACGCACGCAGGTATTCCCGACGCGGAGATCACGGTCGTCAATAAGTTGACCGGCCTTCAACACGTCACCAGGACCGATGCATCCGGCGATTTCTATCTCAGCGCGCTCCCAGTCGCAGGTACCTACAACGCGACCGCCGCGAAGAAAGACTTTACTGCCGCCAAGGTCGACAACATCGCATTGTCCGGTGGTTCCACCGCCACCATCGAAATGCAGCTTACCGTGTCGGGCGTTAGCACCGAACTCACCGTAACAGGAGCGGTCGGAGAGGTCAGAACTGATCAACCGCAGCTCGGCATCTTTCTGAATGCGGCCAAGATTCAGGAAACTCCTCTTTACGACAGCAGGATCACTTACCTCCCTCTTCTCAGCGCTGCCAATCGCCCTGCCATCAATCAGGGAGACATCTTCATGAATCAGGACTTGTTCACGACCAACGGCGCCGGCCGCCGGCAGGCCTGGTTTGAAGTGGATGGCGCCAACGCAATCGACAGCTGGGGACGGCAGACAATCTTCACCAATATTCCCGTTGTCGCCGTCGATCAGATGTCTGTTCTCACCAACAGCTTTTCCGCAGAGTACGGTGGAAGCACAGGAAGCGTAGTCAGCGTCGTCACCAAGAGCGGTGGCAATTTCTACCACGGACAGGCCTTCGGACTCTGGCGTCCTTCCGGCCCCGAAGCTGCTCTCTCCGGATTCAACTCCACCAACGCGGCCAGCGGAAATGACATCACCAACGACACGCTGGGCCAGGGTGCCGGGTCGATCTCCGGACCAATCGGGCAAAAGAAGCTAACGCACTTTTTTGTGGGAGCAGAATATAGCAGCCAGGATCGCGCCTCTCCGGTCACCTCTCCGCTCGATCCCGGAAACTTCATCGGCCACTACCGCGACTGGGTTACCACAGCACGGCTCGATCACCAGCTCTCCACAAACAACAATCTGTTCTTTCGCGGCAGCGCAGATGGTTTCTACGACACCAATCCCAACGGCATCGTCGGCGGCAGCAGCCTTCCCAGCGTCGCCCGCACCTTCCGCCGCAAGACCTACACCGCTGAGCTTGGAGACTCCGCTGTTCTCAGCCCGACGATGGTCAACAGCCTCAGGCTCCAGTTCCAGCTCGCTTCCCCTATCACCGAGTTCGACCCCGTCATCTACGGCACGCAGTATGTCGTTCCCATCTCCTCAGGAGGAACCTTTACCTCCGGAACATCGCAGTCTGCTCTCCTGATGAACCGCCAGTACGAAATCGCCGAGACGCTCTCCCTCTCGAAGGGCAAGCAGCAATTGAAGTTCGGCGGCAACGCGATCTACGCGCACAACGGCGGAAACAGCAAAGAATTCGGCGGCCCCATCTATCTCGGCAAATTCACCTACAACACCTGCACCCAAAGCGCAGCATTCTGCGAGAGCCAGGCCTACCTCGGCAATATCGCCAACGTACAAAACTACCAGCAAAGCTACGGAAATGCCGCATACACAGTAGACGACACACTTTGGTCGCTCTTCGCACAGGACGACTACCATGTGACACCCGAATTGACTGTCAATCTCGGAATTCGTTACGAGCAGCAGACCTTCACCGATTCACGTGGCGACGTTGCTCCACGCGTCGGCTTCGTGTACGACGTCAAAGGCGCAGGCAAGATGGTAGTGCGTGGCGGTTTCGGCATCTACTACTCTCAGATCGTCGATAACTCCGAGGCAAACTACGCACTCACCGGCCCAACCGGAGTCTTCAATTACACCGCCACGCCTGGACAGGTTGGTTTCCCGACAACCGTCGCATCGGCGCCTCTTCCAGCTTTCCCTCCCGGCGCCCAGGTGCCTCTACGCAGCCTCTACATCCGGCCCGGTCAAAGCGCCTATCTCAACCAGTTCTTCCCGACATCAACGCTGATCGGTTATCCCAACAAGCTCCTGAATCCTTACTCCGAACAGTGGACCATCGGAGTCGAGCAGCAGCTCGCACCAAGCTGGGTCCTGGCGGTCGACTACATCGGCACGCATACGATTCGCATCAATCGTCCGCTAGACGTCGACTTGCCTGCTCCATTCATCCGTACAGCACCAAATCAGATGCGCACCGCGCAGGCAGCCAACTGCACCCGTCCCTATTGGATCTACTGGTACGCGCAAGCCGGCAAGACCTGCAGCACCACTACGGCAAGCAATCCGCAGCCGCCCTATAGCGTTATTCAGTCCGACGTCAACGATGGCTTTGCTTACTATGAAGCGCTCGACGTCAACCTGACCCACAGCTTCAGCCACGGATTCTCGATGCTCGCCAGCTACACCTGGTCTCACACCATCGACAACGTCGACCCCGACGTTCCAAGCCAGAACCCCAACGACCCAAACTTCCCCGGCTGGGCCGAAGTCGGCAACGCCATCTTCGACCAGCGCAATCGCTTCGTCTTGAGCGGCACCTACATCGCGCCACTCAAGATCCAAATCGGCGGTATTGCCACCTTGGCCAGCGGACTCCCGTACAACTATGTCACGGGCACCACCAACAGCGGCGACACAGGAGCCACAACCGACCGGCCCGTTATCAACGGAGCCGTAGTCGGGCGTAACACCGGCCGCGGCGGAAACATCTACGATGTCACCCCCTTCGTCGCCCGCAACTTCCCAATCATCCGCGAACGGCTGCAGCTCGATCTGCGAGCCGAGGCGTTCAATGTGCTGAATCACGCCAACTTCGTCGGATACAGCGGAACATGGGGCAACGGCGCAACTGCCGGACCTGGCTTTGGCGCTCCTCTGGCAGGCATTACCAACCAACTCCCGGCCCGTTTCTTCCAGTTCTCTGCCAGGCTTACATTCTGATGCTGCGAAAAATGGGCCCCGTCATTCTTGCAGGAAGCGTTCTTCTCGCCGGTGCATCCCGACTCTTCGCGCAGGCGAATACAGCCTCCATTCGAGGTACAGTCGTCGACCCGCAAAACCGGCCCGTCGCCGGAGCAACCGTAGTCGTCAACAACACCGATCTATCTTCCAAACGCACCACCGTCGCCGACTCTGAAGGCTCCTTTGTCATCTCCAACCTCGTGCCCGGCGCCTTCACGGTAGAGGCAACAGGAAAGGGCCTCGTCTCGCGACGCCCTGTACGACTCACAATCAGCCTGGGGAGCACGACCCAGGTCGCAGTGAAATTAAGTGTCGCCGCGGTCTCTCAGAGCACCACCGTCACTGGACGCGGCGCCACATCGGAGGGAAACACAGTCGCACCACCGGTCAATACCGACGCCGCCGCGGCCAAAATCTTCTTTCCCGGTATGGAGGTCACCTACCTTCCCAATCGCGACCGCGACTTCAGCCAGTTTGGTCAACTCGCACCCGGCGTCAAGGAGGACACCTACAGCAATGGTGTAATCGTCGCAGGACAACGCTCTTCTGCTCTCATCACCCAGGTGGATGGCGTTAACTTCAACGATCCTCTGCTCGGCGGCCGCAGAGGAGCCGGCGACGGCACGTTCTTCTTCCCTCAAACCGTGGTCCGCGAGTTCCAGATCGTCCGTTCCGGCGTAAGCGCCGAGACCGGTGGCACCAACGCCGGCTTCATCAACGTGGTCACCAAAGAAGGAACCGGCAAATATCACGGCGAAGCCTTCTACACTGGCCGCCCCTCTGCACTGACCTCCGCCGACGCCTTCGGCAACTCGCTCGATAACGTGCAAAACACATTCGGAGGCTCCATCGGCGGCCCCATCCACGGCACCCACGCGTTTTTCTACACTGGCATCGAGCAGGATTTTCTTCACGTTCCGTACTGGTCGCAGTTCGAAGCACAAGCCCCCGGCGTCGTCGTACCCGGAAATCTCACCGACTTGCAAGGTCAAATCGTCGAGAAGAACTCTCCGACAGCATTCTTCGGACGCATCGACGAAGTTCTGAACTCGACGAACACGCTCAACCTGCAACTCGCCCTGAACCGCGTCAGCTCCTCGGATGTCGGTGACGCCTCGACCCGCAGCCTCGGCACTCTAGTCAATGCTTCATCGCTCAGTGGTCAAAGCAGTTGGGGCAAGGCAGCGTGGACCCACGTGCTCAGTAGCCGCAGTGTTAACGAGGCGCTCGTATCCTGGTCCCAGGACCACAGAAACCTGACGCCCAACTCCACCGCACCCGAGATCGACATCAATGGCTTCGGCGTCCTCGGCGGCAACAGCCTCGGGCAACATCTCTATACTTCCGATCAACTGCAACTGAGCGATTCGGTCTCCATCAGCCGCGGGTCCGCGCTCTTCACGTTGGGCGGCAGCTTCGCCTACGATCCCGCACACGAGCAGCGGGAAGCCAATCTGAATGGCCGCTTCGACTACAACTCCCTCACCGACTATCTCGCCTTCAACCCCCGTCGCTTTCAACAGACCTTCGTCACGGGCAACACTCTCTATAACGGAGCGGTTCGCGAACTCGGCCTTTTCGCCAACGCAAAAGTTACCCTTCGTCCGCGACTGACCCTGACTGCTGGACTACGCTGGGCCGGCCAATGGAATCCGCAACCTCCCCATCCGAATCCAGCAATCACCCAAACGCAGGCCATTCCAAACGATCTCTCACAGTGGCAGCCGCGCGTCGGCCTTGCATGGACCCCAACTGCAAAGACAATCGTTCGCGCCTCCAGCGGACTCTACGCGGCCCCAACTCCCGCCACCTTCTTCCATCGAGTCACCGCAGACAACGGCTTGCAGACGATCGTGGCGGATACTTATTTCGATCCGCAAATCCTTCCATTAACAGGCGCGCTCACAGGAACACCACACGCTCTGCCGGGACCACCCGCAGGGCTGACCACGCCTCAGGCGCTGATCGTGGGAATCACACCAGGGTTCCGAAATCCAACCTCTTTTCAAGCCGCAGCAGACGTAGAGCGTGATGTCACGGCGAAACTGAATCTCGCAGCCGGCTACGTGCACAACAGCACATGGGACCTGCAGCGTGCAATCGACCAGAACCTCGCTCCACCAACCGTCAACAGCGTTGGCATTCCGGTATTCCCGAAGATCAGGCCCAATCCGGCAATCGGCCGACTGCTCATTAACCAGTCTTCCGCGCACTCCTCCTACGACGGGCTGCTCCTGACCGCGACCTCACAGATCTCGCGCCGTACAACGATCACCGCCAACTACACTCTCTCGAAGACGGTCGATAACGACTCGAACCTGGGCCCCTACAGCATCGATTCCGCCCTGAACCCCTACGACCTCGAGATCGAGCGCGCCGATTCGCTCCAGGATGTGCGCCGCAACTTCAACCTGAGCGCCGTGCTCAACCTGCCTGTCGGGTTCAAGTTCAATCCCGTGCTTGTGGCCCGCTCCGGTCAGCCGTACACCCCACTTATCGGCTTCGACACCCAGAACGACGCGAATGATTGGAACGATCGCGCCATCATCAACGGCACAGAGGCCGCACGAAACAGCATGCGGCAGCCATCATTCGCCAATCTCGACCTGCGCATCGTCAAAGACTTCACCCTCGAAGGCGTCGGCCACCACCTCGACCTCTTCATGGACATCTTCAACGCGACTGGAACAGGAAACCGCAACTTCGGCCCCGAAGGCGTCAGCCTGTTCGGCCTGCCAGGCGCACCCATCTTCACGGCGGGACAGCCCCTGTTCGCTCCCAACGTCGCTCATCTTGGTGGCCCGCGCGAAGTTCAGTTCACGGCCCGCCTCGTAGCTTTCTAGCACCGACTATCAGTGGTCGCCGACTCCCTCATTGGCATGGTCGACTGGAATCGGCCGCGGATCCGGTTTCACCGTAACTGGCTGGGTGTAAGTCTTGCCATCAACCGTGAGCCGAACCGTGTAGTCTCCGGGCTGCAGAGCCCCTGGACCCCGTTGTCCGCGTGCCCGAGGAGCCGCAGGCGGCGCGGGCGTACCAGCCGGCGGCGAACAAGCATCTCGAGCCGCAGGCGCACTTCGCGACCCTTCCCCAAATCGCGGCGCAGCCACATTCAATGCAACCCGATGCATACCGGCCTGCGCTGAAGGTGCAGGCGCCGGTTCCTGCCAGATGGCCTGCACATTGATCGCCTCCGTATCAACGGCGCGAACTGGCGTGTCGCTCGCAGCACAGGCCCGAACACTCCCTTTGCTGTCGATCAGCTCAATCTTCACAGGCTCGCTCGGCGCATTCTTCAGCCAGTAGTAAGCCACAACACCCGCAGGCGGGTTCAACTCCTGAGGCTCCTCATGAGGCAGCGGAGTTCCATTCATGCTCCCGGGGCGAATCGCAAGCGTCTCCCCGGACTGAAACAAATATGCATTTGCGGACGCGATCTCTTGCCCCTTCGCCGCAATCTGCCGCAACGCCGGCATCTGGTCCATCACCCAGAAGCCGCGGCCATGCGTCGCAACAGCAAGGTCATCGCCATGCACAACAATGTCGCGCACACTCGTAACGGGCATGTTGTTCTGCAACGCCTGCCAATGCTCTCCGTCGTTAAACGAAACATACACGCGGAGCTCAGTAGCCGCATACAGAAGCCCCTTCGTCTTCGGATCCTCCTTGACGGAGTTCACATAAGCTCCCTCCGGTATACCGGCAACAACATTCCGCCAGCTCTTGCCACCATCATGAGTGCGATAGATATACGGCTTATTATCCGCAAGGCGATGCCGATCGACCGACGCATAAGCCGTCCCCACATCGAAATGCCCAGCCTCAATCTGCGAAACCTTGCTCCAGGCCGTCATCGCCGCTGGCGTCACGTCAGCCCAGCTCTTTCCGTCGTCGCGTGTCACATGAATCAGCCCATCGTCAGTCCCAACCCAAACGGTCGTTGCATTGAGCGGCGACGGCCCGATGGTGTAGACGACACCAAAGCGAGTCGTCATAGGCTGGTCAATATCCTTTGCCGTAATCAGATCAAGATTCGCAGGAACCGCCGGGTTCAGCCGAGTCAAATCGGGACTGATCTTCTGCCAGGTCTTTCCCCTGTCACGCGTCCGCATCACAAACTGATTTGCATAATAAAGAGCCTCATCCGCCTCAGAAAAAACCTGAGGCAACGTCCACGTCTTGCGGTTCGGATTATCAGGATCTGCTGCCGGAAGCTGCCCGCCGAGCGATGCTGGAATATTCAGCGCCTGATCGCACCGTCCTGCTCCCGCTCCATACAAAATATTGCCGTCCTTGGGATCGGGAACCACCGTGTCGCTCTCGCCCGCCAGACAAATCGGCTCCCAATTCCGGAATGACAGAACCCCCTCACGCGACCACGTGCTCACCCCCACGCCGCCGCTATCCTGCTGCGCTCCATAGAGCCAGTACGGAAAACGATTATCCGTCGCCACATGATAGATCTCTGCCGTCGGCTGGTTATACCAGGTGCTCCACGACTTCGCGCCGTCCACGCTCACCACGGTTCCCTGGTCACTCGACAACACCATCCGGTTCGGGTCCCGCGGATTCACCCAGATCTGGTGATAGTCATCTCCGCCGGGAGCCCCTTTTACCGGAACAAACGTCTTCCCCGCATCCGCAGTCATATACGTCGCCGTATTGATCACGTAAGCCTTATCCGGATTCACCGGATCAACCGTGACCGATTCAAAGTACCAACCGCGCCCCCAAAGCCGCGTCTCCGAATTCACCAATCGCCAACTCGCTCCCGCATCATCCGAGAGATAAACCCCTCCACTAGCCTTAGGCTGCGGGCCACTCGTCGCCGCACCCGGCCCAATCGGCTTGGCGACACTCGTGCCGATATCATCCACCACCGCCCAAAGCCGCTTCGGATTGCTCGGCGAAACTCCAATCCCAATCTTCCCGACAAACTCATCATTCGGCAGCCCACCCGAAAGCTGCTTCCACGTATCCCCGCCATCAACTGATTTATAAAGCCCACTACCAGGCATATAAGAAGGCGCATAAACCGACCACGGCGGACGCCGCGTAGCCCATAGCGACGCATATAACACGCGCGGATTCTTCGGATCAATCGCAAGATCGATCGCCCCAACATTATTCGGATCCGTCGCATGAGCCAGAATCTTCTTCCAGTGCGCGCCGCCATCCGTCGATCGATACAGCCCACGGTCAGGGTTCGCATCATAAACATGCCCCAGCGCAGCTACATACACGCGATTAGGATTCGTCGGGTCCACCACAATGCGCCCAATATGCTCCGTCTTTTCAAGCCCGATATGCGTCCACGTCTTTCCCTCGTCGGTGGACTTATACACGCCGATCCCATAAGAGTGCTGGCTGCGAATATCCGGCTCCCCCGTCCCGACATAAATCACGCTCGCGTCACTCGGAGCCACCGCAATCGCTCCAATCGACCCAATCGGTATCCCCTCATCCGAGATCGGAAACCACGTCCGCCCCGCGTTCATTGTCTTCCAAACGCCTCCACCCACCGAGCCGAAATAAAACGTGTCCGGCTCGCTTGCACTTCCTGCAACGCCAAACGAGCGTCCCCCGCGCATAGGCCCCACATCGCGCCAGTGCAATCCGGAAAACAGCGCTGCAGGGTACTGGCCCCCCGAGTCCGCCTCCTGCGCTGGCAGTAGCGCGGCAACAGAAAGAAGCAGGAACATCACCGAAACGATGGTTCTCCAACGGCGAAACAGAGACATGGCATTAGCTCCTGGAGGATGCGGAAATCAAACAATTACTTGTTGATTTGTGTCATTGTAACGACGAATGAGCCATCCCGCAGGACGCGCCCAACCCATTCCTTTGCGGCAAAGTGAGACTTTCTTCCATTCCGCCGCGTTTCCCATACACTACATAGAAATTCTCAACCGAGGAGCCCCGGCCCGCCCGCGTGGACCCGCGCTCCGCATCTCGCATCTTTCAGGAGTCAACGTGACAAGGAACGGCCGCAATCTTCTTCTCTCTGCTCTGTTTGGATTCGGCGCTTTCATAGTCGCAGCGCCTCGGCTCAGAACACCGCCTACTCGCCCCAGCTCTTCTCCGACATGCGCTGGCGTCAGATTGGCCCCATGCGCGCCGGCAGAACCCGCGCCCTCGCCGGAGTTCCAAGCCAGCCGGCAACCTTCTATCTTGGCGCAGTCAACGGCGGCGTCTGGAAGACCACTGACGCCGGAGCCACCTGGCACAGCGTCTGGGACAACGAACCCTCCGGCTCCATCGGCACCATTGCCGTCTCCGACAGCGACCCCGAGACCCTCTACGTCGGCAGCGGCGAAGGTCTTCAGCGCCCCGACCTCTCCACCGGCGACGGCGTCTACAAATCCACCGACGGCGGCAAAACCTGGTCCCACCTCGGCCTCGGCAACGGCCAGCAGATCGGCCAGATCGCCATCGATCCCGGTGACGCCAACCGCGTCTTCGTCGCCGTCACCGGCCATCCCTACGGCCCCAACGACGAGCGCGGCCTCTACCGCTCCACCGACGGCGGAAAAACCTGGAAGCGCGTCCTCTTCACCAACGACCGCACCGGAGCATCCGAAGTCCAGATCGATCCCAAAGATCCCAAAGTCGTCTTCTGCGGCATGTGGCAGCGTCAGGAGGCCCCATGGGAGAACGGCTCCTGGATCGGCGCCGAAGGCGGTCTCTACAAATCCACCGACGGCGGCGACACCTGGAACAAACTCACCGGCAATGGTCTCCCCGACGACATCCTCCAGGTCCAGATGACCATCTCGCCCACCGATCCGAAGCGCATCTACGCCGCGATCGCCACCACTCACAACACCGTCGGCATCTATCGCTCCGACGACGAAGGCGTCAACTGGGTCCACACTCCCGATCACGATCCGCGCCCCGAAGCCCGCATCGGCGGCGGTGACGTGCCCGTCCCCAAAGTCGACCCTAAAGATCCCGACACCGTCTACGTAGCCAGCGTCGTCACCTGGAAGTCCACCGACAAAGGCCGCACCTGGTTTGGCATCCGTGGCGCTCCCGGCGGCGACGACTACCAGAACGTCTTCGTCAACCCCAACAACACAAAGATCATCGCCCTCGCCAGCGATCAGGGCGTCATCATCTCGCAGAACGGCGGCGAAACCTGGACCCAGTGGTATAACCAGGGCACCGCGCAGATGTATCACGCCACCACCGACAACGCCTTCCCCTATCGCGTCTGCGGCGGCCAGCAAGACAGCGGCAGCGCCTGCGTCCCCAGCCGCAGCGACGACGGTCGCATCACCTTCCACGACTGGCATCCCGTCGGCATCGAAGAATACGGCTACGCCGCACCCGACCCGCTCAATCCCGACATCGTCTACGGCGGCAAAGTAACCAAGTACGACCGTCGCACCGGCCAGATTCAGGACGTCGAGCCCAAGCCTCTCCGCACCTACCGCGTCCTCCGCACCCAGCCGCTCCAGTTCTCGCCCGTCGACCCCCACAATCTCTACTTCGCCACCAACACCCTCTGGCTCACCAAAGACGGCGGCAAAAACTGGAGCGAGATCAGCCCCGACCTAAGCCGCGAAACATGGGAGATACCCCCGGTCGTCGGCACCTACAAAGACACACCCGCCGCGCAGCCGACCCGCCGGGGAGTCATCTACGCCCTCGGCCTCTCCCCGCTCAACGTCAATCGTCTCTGGGCCGGCACCGACGACGGCCTCATCTGGACCACCGCCGACGGCGGCGCCCACTGGACCAACGTCACCCCGCCCGAGCTGAAGCCCTTCTGGAAGGTCTTCAACATGGACGCCGGCCACTTCGACGCCCTCACCGACTACGCCGCTATCAACACTCTGCGCCTCGACGACATGCGCCCGCATCTCTTCCGCACCCACGACGGCGGTAAGACCTGGAAGGAGATCAACAACGGCATTCCCGACGGTGCCGCCACCAGCGCCATCCGCGAAGACCCCAAACGCAAAGGCCTCCTCTACGCCGGCACCGAAACCCAGGTCTACGTCTCCTTCGACGACGGCGACCACTGGCAATCCCTCCGCCTCAACATGCCCGCCAGCTCCGTCCGCGACCTCGAAGTCAAAGACGACGACCTCATCGCCGCAACCCACGGCCGCGGATACCTCATCCTCGACAACGTAACCCCACTCCGCCAGGCCGCCGAAAAAATCGCAGCAGCCAATGCCCATCTCTACGCGCCACAAACCGCCATCCGCATTCGCAACAACATGAACCCGCCCACGCCATGGCCACCCGACATGGCGACCGGAGAAAATCCCCCAGTCGGCGCCATGCTCGACTACTACATCGGCCCAAACTTCAAAGGCGTCGTCACCCTCGAAATCCTCGACAACAAGGGCGCAGTCGTCAGCACCTTCAAGAGCACCGACCCCGTCCCCCCGCTCGATCCGCGCTATCCCGACCCAACCCTCTGGGCCCGCCCGCCTCGCATCGTCTCCACCGAACCCGGACACCACCGTTTCCTCTGGGACATGCGCTATCCCGCGGTCCCCGGAATGTCCACCGGACCCGACGCCAGCGAAGCCGTCCCCTACAACACACCCTCCGTACCCACTTCACCCTGGGTCATGCCAGGCGACTATACCGTACGCCTCACCGCCGGCGCCGAGACCCAGTCGCAGCCCTTCAAAGTCATCATGGATCCGCGAGTGAAGACCTCCATGGCCGAACTCGAGCAGCAGTTCACCGTCTCCAAGGCCATGTATGACGACATGCTCAAAGCAACCGCAGCCCTTCACGAGATCACCGTCCTTCGCGAGCAGATGAAGGCGCAGGGTTCGGCAATCCCTGGCTCCAGCGCT
This sequence comes from uncultured Acidobacteriaceae bacterium, assembly GCA_963746625.1. GTDB lineage: Bacteria > Acidobacteriota > Terriglobia > Terriglobales > Acidobacteriaceae > Edaphobacter. The sequence continues at coordinate 1,222,554 of CAVVBT010000002.1, read as the reverse complement.
GATCTAAAAACCAAACTCGACGCCATCGCCGGAGCAGAGCAAGGCGGCTTCCGTCGCGGAGGCCCGGCCGGTCCGCCAACCCTCACCGCCCTGCGCCTCCAACTCTCACGCCTCGAGCACTCCGTCCAGAACGCCGACGTCGCACCTACCGCCGCTCAGATTGAAGCCGTACAAACCACATCGCAACCGCTCGCTGGCCTCCTGCAGCAGTGGGACGCCGTAAAGAAGACGGACCTCAAGGCCCTCAACCAGCAGCTCCAAACTCTGCATCTACCCCTGATCGTCCTTAACACCAACAAAATCGACCACGACGTAGAAGACCAGATCGAACTAGGCGACGAACCATAACGCAACCCACGGACGCTCACCTATCGAGCGCCCATCCACGAATGAGCCGACCATCCTAAACAGCGGTGACCGGGTGGCCCATCCTTTGCGGTTCTTTCGCAAAGGGTGGGTTGCCGTTGTTCTTGCACTTGCATCTCTTATTTGTCATCCCCGAAGGGGATCTGCTGTTGCTCTTGTTTTTGCTGTCAGCGCTCTGCCTTCACCGTAGCTCCACGCTTGACAAGCAAAGCCCCGAAACCTGTCCCGAAAGCGAATAGTGCAAAACAAAGTTCGTCTTAACCCTTTTAGAAAGACGATTTTGGCCGTAACCCGTTTGCCATGACGAATTTACGAATACAACTGCCCCATAAAACCCTGAATCTAAATACTTTACACGCCGGTAATAGGGGAGGGGGGTCCCCCGCAGGAACAGGAAAGAGAGCCGTTAAACCGAAGAGAGGCGACCCGAAAAGGCCGCCCCTCACTATAGATCGACAAACCAATTACATCTTCAAAGCACTATCAAGCTCCGCGGTAGCCTCATCAATCTGCTTCCGAAGATACTGATACCGCTCCACCGCATCCTTCCCAATCTTCTGATCAGTCCGGTTGGTCATGCTGTAAAGATATTGCACATGCGCCTGCAGCCCAGGCTGGCTATAACGAATCGGCGGAGTCAGCACCTTATCCGACAAAGCCTGCAGCTTCGTGCCTTTTTCAGAAGATTCAGCATGACTCGCCTTAATCTCCTTCTGGGCATCCCGCAGTCGAGCCGCCAGACGGTTCGTATCATTCACCAGCGCCAGAACCCGCTCGTTATGATCGAACTGCGCCTGCAGATCCGCCGTCGTCACACCATCCTTCGTCACACGTGGATCTTCGATCACATGAAGCGGCTGAGTCGCAGTCCACTCTCCGGCCTTCACGCGAACCTGGTAGTCGCCCGGAACCGCAACCGGACCATTCCCCGCAGCAGGACGTCCCTCTGCCGCCGAAACGCCCGTATAGCGCAAATCCCACGTAAAGCGATGCATCCCAGCCTTACTCTCCAGCACAGTAGGCCAGGTAGGACGGAAACCGCCCTCCTCCTCATCGCCGCCGCCAGCATCGTTCGCCTGCCCCGCCCTCGCAGGCCGTGCCGGAGGAGCAACGCTCGTAAAGCTCCGAACCACCTTGCCCGACTTATCGAGAATATCCATCGTCACAGGCCCAGCGCTATCCGACGCAAGAGAATAATCAATCTGCGCCCCCATCAGCGGATACTGCGGTCCTTCACCTCGTCGCCCCGCATCTCCGTTAGCCGGCACCCGCACCGCCACCCGAGGCACAAAAAGCGTATTCGAGGCCCCGGGCTTCAGTTGATGCAACACCGTGAGGTTATCCAGTATCCAGAACGACCGCCCCTGCGTCGAAATCACCAAATCTTTGTGCGCGACCTTGATATCCGTGATCGCCACAACCGGAAGATTCAACTGGAACGACTGCCACGTCCCGCCGTTGTTGAACGAAACATACATTCCAAACTCAGTCCCGGCATACAGAAGTCCCTCGCGATCAGGATCCTCCCGCACCACGCGCGTCGGCTCATCGGCGGCAATTCCATTGTGCCCATCCGTAAGCTTCGTCCAGGTCTTTCCGTAGTCGTCCGTCTTGTAGATGTAAGGCGCAAAATCCCCAAGCAGGTAGCGATAAATGGCCACATAAGCCGTTCCCGCATGGAACCGTCCGGGCTCAATGTTCTGTACGCGTCCACCCGGAGCAAGACCCGCAGGCGTAACATTCGTCCACGACTTCCCGTTATCGCGAGTCACCCAAACAGGACCATCGTTCGACCCAGCCCATATGACCCCCTTCTGCAAGGGAGACTCACGAATCGAGTAGAGCGTGCTGTAAACCTCTTCGCCCGTGGCGTCGCGCGTAATCGGCTCACCACTCGCATACTGCGTTCCATCAGGGTGCGCCGTCAGATCCGGACTGATCTTCTCCCACGTCACGCCGCCATCCGAAGTCCGATGAACATACTGCGACCCGTAATACACTACGTTGGCGTTGTACGGCGAAACCTCCATCGGCGAAACTCGCTGAAAGCGATACGTCAGCGCGCTCGGCGCATTGCCATAAAGCGATTCCGCGCCAACCCAGTACCGTTCCTCATTGTTATTGGTCGAAATATTCAACCTGCTGAACTGCCCTTTACACCCACCCCAAACCACATTCGGGTCATCAATCTTCGGAATAATTGGCCCAGTCTCGCAACCCGGTCCTTCACGGAACTCCTGCCCATTCCCCAGCGGCAAACTCGGCACAATTACCGTCGTATTGTCCTGCTGAGCCCCATACACCCGATAAGGAAACTGATCATCGATGGCAACCTGATAGATCTCGGCAGTCGGCTGGTTCGCCTGCGTACTCCAACTCAATCCTCCATCCAGCGAAACATTCGCGCCACCATCATTCGCCTGAATCATGTACTGCGAGTTCTTCGGACTGATCCAAACATCGTGATTATCCCCATGCGGAGTCCGCATTGTCGCGAAGTTCTTCCCCGCATCCGTACTCTTCATCCACTGCTCATCGCCGACAAACACAACGTCCGGATTATTCGGATCGACCCCGAGCGTGTCGTAATAAAACGGACGAGTAGTCAGCTTCCCCTGGCCGTTCACCAGCGTCCAGTTCGCGCCCGCATCGTCAGACCGGTAAAGCCCCGCCCCTGGTTTCGCCTCAATCAGCGCATAAATCCGATCCGGAGCCGCCGCCGAAATGGCAACATTGCTGCGCCCGAAAAGTTCGTGAGGCAGCCCATTCTCAAGCTTCTTCCACGTATCACCGCCATCCGTGCTCTTATAAATCCCGCCATCCATGCTGCCGCTGATGATCGTCCAAGGCTTGCGTTGCCCATACCACATCGAAGCAAACACCACGTTCGGATGCCCCGGCTGCAACTCCAAATCCGCCGCCCCCAGCTTGTCCGACAAAAACAAAACCTGCTTCCAAGTCTTGCCGCCATCGTTCGAGCGGTAAACCCCACGCTCCTTATTCGGCACAAACGGATTGCCGCTCGCCGCAACAAAAACAATATCTGCATTCCCAGGATCGACACGAATCGTCGCAATCTGCCCGACATCGCGCAGCCCCATAAAACTCCACGTCTTGCCCGCATCGACCGACTTATAGATCCCTCGACCAATCGAAATATTGCTCCGAATCTTCGACGACCCCGTCCCCGCATAAATAACCTTTGGGCTCGACTGCGAAACCTCCACCGCACCCACCGGCCCAACCGAAATCTGCCCATCTGTCATCGGCACCCACGTGTGCCCGGCATCCGTCGTCTTCCAGATACCTCCCCCGACCGTGCCCATGTAAAACGTATACGGCTCAGAAGGAACACCCGTCACTGCCGTCACGCGCCCGCCGCGGAAGGGTCCAATCGTGCGGTAATGAAGACCCGCCCACTGCGAAGACTGATACGTTGTTTGTGCGGAGACAGGCGATGCGCAACTTGCGCACAGCAACACGGTTGCAAGTACTCCAAGAAGCAAGCTTGACTTCGGTACACTTCCGGTTCTCATCATCGGGTCCTCAATGCTGTGGTTAGAAAAAAGAACAGAGCTTACGCGGGATCGGCGGCAGATATCGCGGATATCTTGCGCCCCAATTCCAGTGTTTGTTGAAAGGCTGGCGTTGTCGTGATCGAGCTTATTGTAGGACAGACGTGTCATTCCGCCCTACTTTTAACCTCACCACTCCGCATCCGAGTCCCAATCCGGATACGAACAAACCGGGTATTAAGACGCAGCGTTTCACATCACGGCCGTCGGGACTCGTCGAGGTTAGGTTCATCCACCACTCCGAATCTGCCATCGGAAAGCCTGGTAAGTGTCGGGGCGTAGGTTCCAAGCAGTTGTCGTCGCCACCAGACACCTTCTCTGCGCTTCTGCTCCAGAGTGCTGAACCAATATTGCCAAAGCACCGCGCGCACCATGCGTGGCGGTGCATCGGGAAAGGGATTTCCCGCAAAGAGTCCCAACACGTCACGATCGTTCTCGAGAAGAAGCTCTTCCGTTCGAGGAACAATAAGATTCTGTCGCCAGGAGCCAAGCGATGCAAACCAAAGATTCCAGTCGAATCGGGGCTGGTAAGGAGCATAGATACGCGGCCGGTCCTTCAACGCCTGCGGTTTATATCGAAACGGATAAGCGACCCAGTTCTCTCCGTCGTTCGATCCCTGAAACTCAATCTCATAACGGTGTGGAGTCATGACCGCGAACAATCCATACTGATTCGCGATACGAAAGGGCTCAAGCATCGCCACTGGTTTTAACGGAAGTGGCACTTCACGCCATGACATCTGCGCGAGCGGAACGACAGTCGCATAAAAAATCCAGGACAACACCACAGCAAAGGTCGCCGTGCGAAGCTTCGCCCAAAGGTCGGGCTCCCTCTGTACCGTACCTTCGTCGCCGGAAACTATCCGTTTCGGCCCTGTACCGCTTGGGTCGGAAACCTTGCTGCTAAGGCTAAGTTGCCAGCGTCTTGGGATGAATCTTTGTAGAAACGCATCATCCAGCAACGGAATCGCGAGTGCGAGAACTAGATAGTTCAGAAAGGTGTAATTTGCTGTCGCAATGACTCCGATCTGCCACGCCGTAACGATGAAAAAGCAGACGATCTTCCACCGGCGTGAAAGAAACGCCATCCAGACAAGACCGAGTTCCATGAACAGCGTCGCTCCCGCGGTAGCGATGTGGAACCAATTCGGAAGATGCTGCAGATACCAGCCAATCCAGGTTGGCAGCGGGCCGTTTTGATAATACTCGTACAAAGCGGTTAGGTTTCGCCAGGTCGGATCACCGCTTGCCAGTTTCACAACGCCCGACTCAAAGTAAATTCGAAACCACTCCCACAACAGTAAAAACATCGCAGCCCGGGCAGGCTTCTGCGTAATCCCTAAGCCAGGATAGAAGCCGGAGGGTGCGAGAAACAGCGAAATGAAACCAGCCTCCAACAGCATGCCGTCAGATTGATACCCAGAGAAATCCTGCGCTGCGCTGACGAACGAGAGAAAGCACACGAAACATACAAGCAGCATCGCCCGCGGCCAGATGTTAACGAACAGAAGAAGAGAAGCAATCACTCCGCCCCAACAAATTGCCATCAGCATCGTATTGCCGCTTGAAAACCAGAGAAGTGTAGGCGCATACCAGAACCGCAAAGCGCCCAGGCTGGATACTTCATGCAAATATTCGGCCGCCGGAAGAATGCCTTGCGTCCCGATGAGGCCGCGCACCTGAAACAGCAGCGCGAAAAATGCCGAGAAATAAACCAGGCCCAGCGCACGCAGAAAAAGACAGCGCGCGACAAAGTGATTCTGTGATCCAAATTCCGGATCGAATAAATAACGATAAGCGCTTTTCGCCTTATTCATCGCACACCTGTCCGCGGCCTATTCCTCTGCGTGGCCTCCACTCCACCTGGAGGTGTCCACGGAATGGCCCGGGACCACGCAGCTTAGACGCCACTCCGTCATCTGGCCCGCTGATCCACCTGGCATTCATCCACGCAACTCGCGTAAGACCGCCATCGCGGCGTTACGGCCATTGATTCCGATGACGCTGCCACCCGGGTGCGTGCACGCTCCGCAAAGATAGACTCCCTTCATCGGGGTTCTCGCGGCGAAGCGGTTGCCCCACATATAGGAGGGGAGACACTCACCTTGGAAAATATGACCGCCGGTGAGACCCACCTTCTGTTCGATGTCTGGTGGTCCCAGGACCTGTACGTCAACGACGGCTTCCGGCAGATTGTTGCAGAACCGCCCGATCGAACCAAGCGCCAGGTCCTTGACCTCGTTCCGCCGTTGATCCCATGTGCCGGACGCTAAGGTGTACGGCACATATTGGGCGAAGACGCTCATCGTGTGGAGGCCTGCTGGGGCTACGGTCGGATCATGCATGCTCTGGAAGTAGAGCTCGCACCAGAGTTGCTCCGGAAGACGTCCTGCGCGCGCTGCCGCGAAGCCGGCCTTCCACTCAGACTTGGTAAGCGGGGCGTTGATCTGACCGTAATGATGCGGCTCGTTAACTCCGGGCCGTGCTGTGAAGTCCGGCGGTTCCCGCAGGAGCACGTTGAGCTTGACGGTGCATCCTTCGATCGGTACGGAGTGAGCTTTTGCTGCCCATGTTGGATCTGCGGAAGAGTCGAGCATGCGCAGAGTGCGGATTGGATCAGCGTTGGAGACGACAACTGGGGCAGCGATTCGCTCTCCGCTTTCGAGCAATACGCCTTCGCCAGGAAGGATTCGCGCTACGTTGACTCCTGCGGCGATGATTGCTCCTGCTTCACGCGCGGCGTCGCAGAAGTAGAAGGAAACCATCCCCATGCCCCCCTTGACGTAACCCCACATTCCGGGCATTCCGCCGAGGCGGCCTGAGGCATGATGAAAACGGATGGAGGCGGTTCCGGCGTCGAAGGGGCTTGCATTGGTGCCGATAACGCCCTGGCCGAGATAGGCGCACTGCAGGCGTTCGTCGGTCAGGTAACGCTCGACGAACTCTGCCATCGACCAGTGGAAGAGGAGACTGCGGGCTTCAGGGTCGCCTGCGAGCAGGTCTTCGAGCTGCTCCTGCGTGGGCGCATCGCCGATCCATAGATCATGCGGGCTAGGCGCATCATCGCAATCGTGGTCGTTTGCAGGCCGAATCACATCGCGCAGACGGCGAATCACGTCGTTCATCGCTCGCCAGCCTTCAATGTCCTTGGGCGCGAAGCGGCGGACCTCTTCTTCGCATCGCGCGTCATCGTCCCAAAGCTGAATGCTGCTGTCGTCCAGGAATGGCACGAAGAGGCCGTTGACCGCTGGAGACCACTCGAAGCCGCGTTCAGGCAGATTGAGTTCTTTAATGACGAGCGGATGCAGAAGGCCCGCGAGGTAGGCGCAGGGGGACATCCGCACGTTGGGAAACGGCTCTTCTATAGTGCAGGCACCGCCAATTCGCTCGCGGCTTTCGAGCACGAGCACCTTCTTCCCTGCTCGTGCGAGATAGGTGGCGCATGCCAATCCGTTGTGACCGGCTCCGACGATAATGACATCCCACCGGCGGGCGGCCAGTTCCTTGACTGGAGCTGGGAGGCCGATCTTTCCCAGGACTGCTGCTGTTGCCGACATAGTGGCAGTCTAACGTTTCGATCGGATTGGCACGAGTCGCGCCAATTCTCCAGGAGCTTGAATGCCCCACCTCTGCGTGAGAGTATCTCCTAAGCGGACGGTGAGAGTGTGCGTCCAATCATCAGGAGAACCCTTCTCTTGCAGCGGCGCGACTTTCTCAGGTTCGGCAGCCTCACCCTCGCCCAGGCAGCAGCAGCTAGAGTTCTGCCCGCCCAGATGCCGGCCACGATGCAGTCTCACAACGGCGTGCCGTCCCCTGAAGGCAAGGCCGACTATACGCTGCGAATCGCGCCGGTCACGGTCGAGCTCTCCCCGGAACGCATTCTCAGCACGATCGGATACAACGGTGCCTCGCCCGGTCCGGTGCTTCGGATGCGCGAGGGCAAGAGCATCACAGTCGACGTGATCAACTCGACTGACATTCCAGAGCTCGTCCACTGGCACGGTTTGCTCATTCCAGCCGATGTGGATGGCACGGAGGAGGAGGCTACGCCGTTCGTTCCTCCGCAGGGTCGGCGGCGGTATCAGTTCACGCCTCGGCCGGCGGGTTCGCGGTGGTATCACTCTCATGCAATGGCTTATTCCGATCTGCATCGCGGGTCTTACACAGGTCAGTTCGGGTTTCTCCACATCGACTCGGGGAACGATCCGGGGCAATACGATCAGGAGATATTTCTCGCCCTGCGGGATTGGGAGCCGTTCTTCACCTCGAACATGGAGGACACGGATGAGGAGGGCCAGAGCGACCCGCAGCTCGAGAAGCCTGCGGTTCTCAACACCGATCCCAATGGTCTCGAGGTGAACTCGATGACGTATTCGATTAACGACAAGTCTCTCGGGTTCGGCGAACCGATTCGCGTGAAGGAAGGTCAGCGTGTTCTTTTTCACCTTCTTAATGCGAGCGCGATTGAGAACCGACGTTTGGCTCTGCCGGGTCACAAGTTCAAGGTTATCGCGCTGGATGGCAACCCCGTTCCGACTCCTCAGGCAGTTGAAACTCTGTTCCTCGGCGCCGGCGAGCGAATCGACGCAGTCGTTGAGATGAACAATCCTGGCGTCTGGATCCTTGGCGCCACCGAAGACGCAATCCGGGCCGCCGGGCTCGGTGTTGTGGTTGAGTATGCAAACCAGCATCGCCAGCCGCAGTGGACGAAACCCTCGACTTTGCGCTGGGACTACACCGTCTTTGGCAGGCCGGAAAAGGACCAGCTCTCCCGCACCCCGGACCATACATTCGACATGGTCTTTGAGAAGATCCCCGGGGGCGCAGGCAGGTTCAACACCTGGCTGGTGAACGGCAAGCCCTACCCGCATGAAAACGAATTTGTCCTGCAGCAGGGTGCGCGGTACCGGTTAATCTTCAGAAACCGAACCGATGACGCCCATCCTATGCATCTGCACCGTCACCAGCTTGAACTGACGGAGATCAATGGCGTGAAGACCTCCGGAATTCTCAAGGACACGGTTGTGGTTCCTTACTACGGCCGTGCCGCAGTCGACTTTACCGCGGATCAGCCCGGACTCACCTTGTTCCATTGCCACATCCAGCAGCACATGGACTATGGGTTTAAGGCTCTGTTTCGGTACTCCTAGACGGTCTTTCCGGGAGGGGTCCCCCCCCCCTATTACCTGCGTGTAAATCTTGTGCATGCAACAACTTAGCCGAGGTCATCTCCGCTAAATTCGTGCAGGCATTGGGTTTACGTCCAAATTCGTGCCAGCAAAGGACTTAGCGGCTTAAGCGCAAGAGCCCCAGCCAGGGCGGGGCTTTTTTTCGATCTATAAGTTAATTGTAACGAATGGAGCGTAACTAAAGTGCCACTCGGAAGTGGTTGTTGGCAAATGGGTTAGGTTGTTTTTGGGCTTGACATGCGATTTTTGGGCTGTTTATGAGGAGATATTTTAGAAGTGGTTTAGTTTCTGCTGATTATGACTGGACCAGCAGGTTTCTTACCGATAGCAGGAGGTGCAAAATGCAGGTTCCTTCGCCAAGCTCAGGACAGGCTCTTCGACCTCGCTGCTCTTCGCTCAGGATGACACGGTTTCGGGAGTAGGCCGCCCTCCTCCACATTGCAATCGCGCGTGCAAGAGAACTTGCAGCGAAAAGGAAGAGATTCTTCCCCCGTTCGATTTCGCCCATGGTGCGGAATCGCGACCTTGGAATTGGCTGGGAGGTCGGAGCGTGCCACGTAGATGGCGTTTGCGGTTGGGATGGCAGTTGAGGGGCCATGCAACAAGTTAGGGTGGCGTTCGTCTATAGAAACACCGCTGCCGAGGCCGGCGCGGGAGAACGGTAAATCTGATAGTCTCGCGCAAATAACAACCACAACCGGGTTCGCCCCTGGGGGTTCGCCGATGAGGCTTTTGCAGGCAGCGATATTCTCCGTGATTGCAGCGACGTTCTGCGTGAGCGTGTCTGCGTATCAACGGACGGCGGATTGGGGATATCAGCCAGAACAGAGCAATGTAAAGGCTGAGTTTGCGTGGTCGCGGCTGGCTTACAACTCGAACCTCGGATATTCGGGATATGGGTATGGACGGTGGGCGACGTGGTCGCGGGATTATCCAAAGGCTGACCGGCAGTTTTTGATTGCACTGAATCGGCTGACGCGGATCCAGGGACGGCCGACCGAGCAGGTGGTCAATCTGGATTCGGATGACATCTTCAACTATCCGTGGGTGTATGCGGTGCAGGTGCAGACGTGGTCGTTTACGGATGAAGAGGCGAAGCGGCTGCGGGAGTATCTGCTGAAGGGTGGATTTCTGATGGTGGACGACTTCCACGGGACGGCGGACTGGGAGAACTTCATGAATGGCATGCGGCAGGTCTTCCCGAACCGTCCGGTGGAGGACCTCCAAAACAGCGACGAGATCTTCCATGTGCTGTATGACATGGATGACCGGTTCCAGGTACCGGGAGAGCAGTACATCCGCACGGGAAGGACCTATGAGAAGGACGGCTATGTGGCGAAGTGGCGCGCGATTCGCGACGACCACGGACGGATCGTGGTTGCGATCTGCCACAACATGCACCTGGGCGATGCGTGGGAGTGGGCGGACGATCCGGAGTATCCGGAGCAGTTTGCTTCCATGGCGTTTCGCGTGGGGCTGAACTACATCATGTACGGCATGACGCACTAGAGGTTTGCAGGTTTGTCAGTTGCGACTTTGAAGACCAATTGCTTTTATTCCGACCGGTAGGGTGCTGGGCTCTTTGCATGTTTGAATTTTTCTTCAAGTATCCGTGGCCGGTGTTCACCAAGGGCAAGTTGGTCCTGCTTGGCTCGTGGCCGGGATGGGTGCTGCTGTTGCTGATTGTGGTGAGCGTTGCCGGGTTGGGGTGGTTGATTTGGAGGAGTCTGCCGGAAGCTGCTCCGAAGATGCAGACGTGGCGGGCGGGTGTGGTTTGGGCGCTGCAGTCGGCGCTGGTGACGCTGGTGCTGGTGCTGCTGTGGGAGCCGGCGATTACGGTGGCGGAGCTGAAGTCGCAGCAGAACATTATTGCCGTGCTGGTGGATGATTCGCGGAGCATGGCGATTGCCGATAGCGGACGCGATGGGAAGACGGCGCGGGAGGCGGCAGCGGTTAAGACGCTGAAGGACGGAGTGCTGTCGGGATTGCAGAAGAGGTTTCAGACGCGGGTGTACCGGCTGGATGGAGGGATTGACGCCGGGTTGGGAAGCGTGGACGGGATGCAGGCCGACGGCGTCAGCAACGCACATCAATGACGGGCTGAAGCAGTTTGCGGCGGAGACGGCGGACCTGCCGGTGGGGGCGGTGGTGCTGCTGAGCGATGGCAGCGAGAACAGCGGGCGGGATCGATGTAGAGACGATCGGGGCGCTGCGGAATCGGCGGCTGCCGGTGCATACGATCGGGTTTGGCAAGGAGCAGGCTGCGCACGATGTGGAGGTCGATGAAGTGAGTGTGGCGTCGACGTGCGCTGGCGGATTCGCGGATGAAGGCAACGGTGAGTTTCATCAGCGAGGATATGCGGGCAGCAAGACGACGCTGGTGGTGAAGGACGGGGACAAGGCTGCTGGCGTCGAAGGAGGTGACGCTGGACGCGGATGGAGTGGTTCAGACGGAGACAATGTTTTTCAACGCAGGCGACGGCGGGGGTGAAGAGCGTGCAGTTTTTGCTGCAGCCGCTGGCGAGCGAGGAGAATATTGCGAACAATGCGATGACACGGCTGGTGAATGTGAGTGGGGACAAGCGGCGGATTCTGTATGTGGAGGGGGAGCCGCGGTGGGAGTACAAGTTTATCCGGCGAGCGGCGGATGACGATCATAGCGTGCAGATCGTGTCGATGCTGCGGACGACGGAGAACAAGATTTACCGGCAGGGGATCAGCGATCCGAAGGAGCTGGCGGATGGATTTCCTGTGAAGGCGGAGGATTTGTTCAAGTACGACGGGATCATTATCGGGTCGGTGGAGGCGGGGTACTTTACGCCGAGACAACAGGAGTTGCTGCGGGAGTTTGTGGACAAGCGCGGCGGCGGATTGCTGTTTCTGGGCGGGCGGTTTTCGCTGGCGGATGGAGGGTGGGGCGCATCGAGCGATGACGTGACCTGATTCCGACCTTTCTGCCTAATGGGAAGAATACGTTTCATCGCGATCCGGCGACGGCGCAACTTACGCCGGCTGGAGCGGAGAGTCGCAGTAACGCGGCTGGTGGATGATCCAGCGAAGAACGTAGAACGGTGGAAGAAGCTGCCGTACATGATGGACTACCAGGAGGCCGGGAATCCGAAGCCGGGCGCGACGGTGCTGGCGGAGATGAATGCAGGGCGAGCGAGGTTGCCGCTGTTGGTGACGCAGAACTATGGGAGGGGGCGCACGGCGGTGATGGCGACCTCGGGGACCTGGCGATGGCAGATGAGCCAGGCGCTGGGCGATCCCACGCATGACATGTTCTGGCAGCAGTTGCTGCGGTGGGTGGCGGCGGATTCTCCGGGGCCGGTGGTGGCGTCGATGCCGGTGCAGACGGTTGATGGACGACGGGCATGTGAAGGCTGACGGCGATGGTGCGTGACAAGGAGTACACAGTTGCGCCGGATGCGAAGGTAGTTGGCGCATGTGATCGGGCCGGAGGGTGGGTCGGCGATGGTGGATATGGCGCCGGTGCCGAATGATCCGGGATCGTTTCAGGCGGAGTGGACGGCGGAGAAGCCGGGGTCTTATCTGGTAGAGGTGACGGCGACGCGTGGGCTCGCAATGAGTTGGGACGCGATGTGGTGACGTTCGAGCGAACGGATGGCGTGGCGGAGAATTTTCACACGGAGCAGAACCGTGAGTTGCTGGAGAAGCTCTCGTCGCAGACAGGCGGGAAGTACTGGAAGGCGGATGAGTTGGCGCGGCTGCCGAAGGAGATTTCGTACTCGGAGGCGGGAATCTCGGTGCGGGATACGAAGGAGCTTTGGGATATGCCGATCGTGTTTCTGCTGCTGCTGGGTTTGATGGCGAGGAGAGTGGCTGCTGCGGCGGAAGTGGGGTGTGATTTGAGAGGCCGGTTGTTCGCTTGTCGGTTGTTGGTTGTTGGTTATGCCCTTGCGGGCGAGTGTGTACTACGTCACGGTGGCTGGGCTTGGCGGCGAGCCGGATTATGAGCAGCGCTTTACGGCGAATGCGAAGGACTTGGATAAAGTGTTCAGGGCTTCGAGCGGCGCGCATGTCTATACGCTGACGGGCAACGCAGGCTACGCGGGCGCGGTTGACGGAGACGATGGCTCAGGTCGCGCGGGAAGCGAAGCCGGAGGATGATCTGGTGCTGACGCTGATTGGGCATGGGTCGTTTGATGGGGTGGAGTACAAGTTCAACCTGGTGGGGCCGGATGTTTCGGCGGCGGAGCTGGCGGCGATGTGCGACAAGGTGCCGGCGCGGCGGCAGCTTGTGGTGGATACGACGAGCGCGAGTGGTGGCTCGGTGGCGGCGTTGGAGCGGCCGGGGCGCGGAGTGATTGCGGCGACGAAGACGGGAACGGAGAAGAACGCGACTGTGTTTGCGCGGTACTGGGTGGAGGCGTTGCAGGACCCGACGACGGACGTGGACAAGAGCGAGTCGATCAGCGCGATGGAGGCGTTTCAGTATGCCGACCGGAAGACGGCTGCTTTTTATGAGTCGCAGAAGCGGCTGGCTACGGAGCATGCGGTGTTTGAGGACACGGGTCATGGCGAACCGGTACGAGTGAATGCAGCGCAGGGCCGAGAGGGGGCGTTGCTGTCGAGCTTCACTGTGCTGCGGATTGGGGCAAGCCAGGCAGCGATGAACGATCCGGCGAAGCGTGAGTTGCTGGCGAAGAAGGAGGAGTTGGAGCAGAAGATCGATGCACTGAAGTACCAGAAGGCGGCGATGGATCCGGCGGACTACAAGAAACAACTGACGGATGCTCTGTTGCAGTTGGCGAAGGTGCAGGGGGAGTTGGATAAGTGAGATACCTGCTTCAATGCGCGATGATAGCCGCGTGTGTTGCGGCCGCAACGTGTTACTGCTGCGCTGCGCCGCTGGCAACTCCCGAGCATTGCCGCGAGTTGCAGAAGCATGGGCAGAAGACTGAGGCTACGAATTGCTTCGAGTCGTTGAGCCGAGTCGCCTGATGCTTATCTCCGGGCGGAGGGGTTGTGGGGCCTTGAGCAGTACGACCAGGCGAACGAAGCGTTTCGCGTAGCGGTTGCGCAGCCGGGAAGCAAGGCAATCTATCGGGTGCGGTGGGGATTGTTGCTGCATGAGCGCTTCAACAATAAGGAGGCGGTGGACCTGTTCAACGAAGCGCTGCAGCAGGATCCGAAGAATGCGCAGGCTTATCTCGGGTTGGCGGTGGTGAGTGCGGATGGATTCGACAGCAAAGCCGCGGAGTATGCGGCGAAGGCGTTTGAGCTCGATCCGAAGCTGGTGGAGGCGCATGAGTTGATGGCGAATCTTGCGCTTGAGAATGCTGACCCGAAGGATGCGGTTGCTGAAGCGGACAAAGCACTTGCGATTTCGAACGAGGCGATGGAGGCGATGGCGGTGCATGCTGCGGTCGAAGTTGCTGTCGGATCGCTCGCCGGATGCTTGGTTTGCGAAGATCAACGCGGTGAATCCTGCGTATGGGGAGGGGTACGCACTGGTTGGCTATCACCTGGTGCTGCACATGCGGTATGAGGATGGGATTGCATATTATCGCAAGGCGGTTGAGGCGGACCCGAGGTTGTGGTCGGCGCGGTCGCAGCTGGGAATCAACCTGATGCGGATGGGACGAGGAGGAGGAACCGCTGAAGCAGCTGGAGATGAGCTACAACAACGGCCAGCGCGACGCGGCGACGGTGAATAGCCTGCAGCTTGCTGGATAGTTATAAGAACTTTGTGACGTTCACAGGACGACACGACGATTCTGAAGCTTCGGAAGAATGAGGCCGATCTGCTGCGACCTTATTTTCAAGCAGAGCTGCACAAGATCATTGCGACGTATGACAAGAAGTACAAGATGAAGCTGCCGGGGCCGGTGCAGGTTGAGGTTTATCCGGACCATGAGGACTTTGCGGTGCGGACGATGGGGATGCCGGGGCTGGGCGCGCTGGGAGTGACGTTCGGCGAGGTGGTCGCGATGGATCAGCCCTCGGGGAGAAGCCGGGCGACTTCAACTGGGGGGCAACGCTGTGGCATGAGATGAGCCACGTGTACATTCTGTCGGCGACGAACCATCGTGTGCCGCGGTGGTTTACGGAAGGGCTGGCGGTGCATGAGGAGGGTGAGGCTTCGCCGGAGTGGAGCGACCGGCTGACGCCGGAGGTGCTGGTGGCGATTCGCGATAAGAAGCTGTTGCCGGTGGCGGAGCTGGATCGGGGATTCATCTTTCCGGAGTATCCGGAGCAGGTGCTGGTGTCTTATTTTCAGGCGGGGAGCATCTGCGACTACATTAAGGAGCAGATGGGGCGATGACAAGCTGCTGGATATGGTGCACTCGTTCGGCGCAGTTGAAGACTACGCCGGAGGTGATTCAGAAGGATCTGCAGATGTCGCCGGAGGAGTTTGATAAAGCAGTATCTGGCGTGGCTGGATAAACGCGTGGGGCAGACCGCAGCAAATTTCGATGAGTGGGCGAAGAACCTGAAAGAGCTGGCGGCGTTGACTAAGGCGCACGACAACGATGCCGTGGTGAAGGCAGCGCGAGAGGTGGTTCAGTTGTATCCGGAGTATGTGGGGGATGCGAATGCGTATGAGTTTATGGCCGAGGCGCAATTGGCGAAGGGCGACAAGAAGGCTGCGGCGGCGAGTTGAACTGCGTACGAGAAGATGGGCGGCGAGAGATCCGGAGACGTTGAAGAAGCTGGCCTCGCTCGAGGAGGAGTTGGGAGACAGAGAAGGAGGCCGCGGCGACGCTGGATCGCATCAACTATATCTACCCGGAGGATGAGGGGCTGCATCGCCATCTTGGGCGAGTTGTGGCTGGCGCAGGGAAATTATCGCGGGAGCGATGCGGGAGTATTCGGCGGTGCTTGCGCTGAATCCGCTGGACAAGGCATCGGCGGAGTTTGACCTGGCGCAGGCTTACTTTGCTGCGGGACAGAAGGACAAGGCGGAGGAGAGCGTGCTGCTGGCGCTGGAGGCGGCTCCGGGATTTCGTCCGGCGCAGAAGTTGTTGTTGCAGATTAAATCGGAAGACGGCAAAGGGCCAGAGGCTAATAAGCCTGACAAACCAAATTAGAAGGGGACGCC
Source organism: uncultured Acidobacteriaceae bacterium (assembly GCA_963746625.1). Lineage (GTDB taxonomy): Bacteria > Acidobacteriota > Terriglobia > Terriglobales > Acidobacteriaceae > Edaphobacter. Next base: position 1,206,358 of record CAVVBT010000002.1, on the reverse strand, counting down.
AATCGATGGAGATCACTGCAGAACTGAACCAGGACGCAGCACAACTGCAGCAGCGCGTGGAACGCTTTCAGGCGGTGCGCGATGGCATTCTTGCCCAGGTGCGACAGGTGATTGTCGGGCAGGATGAGGTGCTTGACCAGATATTGATCGCGCTGTTTGTCGGCGGACATTGTCTGATTACCGGAATGCCGGGAACGGCGAAGACGCTGATGGTGCGGACGATCGCGCGAGACGCTGGGGCTTACCTTCAAGCGGATTCAGTTCACGCCGGACCTGATGCCTTCGGACATTACCGGCACCGACATTATCGAAGAGGACATGACGACGGGTCATCGGAAGTGGACGTTTGTCGAAGGACCGATCTTCGGCAATATGGTGCTGGCGGACGAGATTAATCGCACTCCGCCGAAGACGCAGGCGGCGCTGCTGGAGGCGATGCAGGAGCGGTCTTGCACGGTGCGGGGGCATATCTACAAGCTGCCTGCGCCGTTTTTTGTGCTGGCGACGCAGAACCCGATTGAGCTTGAGGGGACGTATCCGCTGCCTGAGGCGCAGCTGGATCGCTTTCTGTTCAACACGGTGCTGGATTATCTGAGCGCGAGCGATGAGCTGAAGGTGGTTGATCTGACGACGGCAACGAAGAGTGCCGGATGTGAAGAGCGGTGACCAGCGCGGAGGAGTTGCTGGAGTTTCAGCAACTGGTGCGCATGGTGCCGATTGGCGAGTCGCTGGCGCGGTATGTGGTGGACCTGGTGCGGGCGACGCGGCATAAGAGCGAGAATGCTCCGGACTTTGTGAAGAAGTATGTGAACTATGGCGGGAGCATTCGTGCGGCGCAGTTTATTGTGCTGGCGGCGAAGGCGCGGGCGTTGTCGCGGAAGGCGATATCACGTGACGTATGACGACATCACGGCGCTGGTGCTCCCGGTGCTGCGGCATCGGATTCTGCTGAACTTCCATGCGGAGTCGGAGCGGATTGATGCGGATGAGATTCTGCGCAGGCTGCTGGCACATATGCCTCCGCCGAAGGAGGTGTGAGGAGTGCAACGATTTCTTGATCCTGCGGTGCTTGCCGGCATCTCCAGGCTGGACCTGATGGCGAAGACGGTGGTGGATGGCTTTGTAGCGGGACTGCACCGTTCGCCGGACTTCGGCTTCAGCCAGGAGTTTGCGGAGTATCGTGCGTATACGCCGGGCGACGATCTGCGGCATGTGGACTGGAATCTGTTTGCGCGGACAGAGCGGTGCTATCTGAAGCGGTATCGCGGTGAGACGAATACGCAGCTGACGATATTGCTGGATGCGAGCAACTCGATGAATTACAGCTCGCACAGCGTCTCGAAGATGGACTATGCGCGGTATACGGCGGCGTCGCTGTTTTATCTGGCGATGCATAATCAGCATGATCCGGCGGGGCTGATTGTGTTTGATGATGAGGTGCGGGACTATATCCGGCCGTCGACGCGGCAGGGGCAACTGCATCGTCTGTTGGCGGGGCTGGAGCAGGCGGAGCCGCGGGCGCGGACTGATTTTGCGAAGCCGTTGATGCACTTTCAGGAGTTTCTGCGCAGGCGTGGGATGGTGTTTGGTGATCTCGGATTTTTATGAGTCGCCGGAGAAGATTGTGAAGACGATTGAGCCGCTGCGGTTTCATGGCAGCGAGGTGGTGCTGTTTCATGTTCTCGATCCGAAGGAGATTCGGCCGGAGTTGACGGGGCCGTCGATTCTGGTGGATCTGGAGACGGATCAGCGGCTGGAAGTGATTCCGGAGTATGTGAAGGGTGAGTATCGCAAGAAGATCGACGCGCATCTGCAACAGATGCAGGAGCAGGCTAAGGCTGCGGGGCTGGACTATTACCTGCTGGTGACGGACCAGCCGCTGGACGCGGCATTGAGTGAGTATCTGTTTTTGCGACCGGGAGGGAGATGATGGGGTTCTTCGCTCCATGGTTTCTGGCGGGCGCTGGCAGCGGTTGGGCTGCCGGTGTATATCCACCTGCTGCGTCGTCAGACGACGACGCCGAGGCCGGTGAGTTCGCTGATGTTTTTTGAGCGAGGGATGCAGAGCTCGACGCGGCATCGGCGGCTGCGGTATTTGCTGCTGTTTGCGCTGCGGAGCGCTGCTGGTGATTTTGCTGGCGCTGGTGTTTGCGAATCCGTTTGTGCGGCGGTCGGCGGCGGCGGCGAATGACCGGTTGATGCTGATTGCGGTGGACAACTCGTTCAGCATGCGTGCTGGGACGCGGCTGGCAGATGCGAAGCGAGAGGCGCTGGCGGTGCTGGCGACGCGAAGGCCGTCGCAACGGGCGCAGGTGATGGCGCTGGGCGGCGAGTTGCAGGTGCTGACGCAGCCGATCCAGGATGCGTCAGCACTGCAAGGCGGCCGTGGAGAATATTCAGCCGGGGGATTCGCACGGAAATTTTGGAGAGCTGGGGCGCGGCATGCGGGCGTTGGCGGAGACGGTGCATACGCCGGTCGACTGCATCTGTTCAGCGATATGCAGGCCTCGAATATGCCGGTGAACTTTGCCGACATGGTGATGCCGGGCAATGTTTCGCTGGTATTGCATCCGGTGGTGAAAACAGCTATTCCGAACTGGACGGTCGAGAGCGTGGATGCTCCGGGATTGCTGGTGGATCCCGAAGAAGGCGCGCGTCCTGGCAGTCATCGCGGGACATCGAACTCCCGCTGCAACGCGAACGGTTTCGCTGGTGATCAATGGAGTGGTGGCCGCGACGAAGAAGGTGGATGTGCCGGCGGATGGACGTGCGACGGTTGCGTTCGAGTCGCTGGATGTGCCCTATGGTGCGAGCCGGTGCGAGATCAGGATCGACGCGGCGGATGGATTTGCGGCAGACGATGCGAGCAGCTTCGCGGTAAAACGGGCGGACCCGGAGCGAGTGCTGTTTGTGCATCAGGCGGGAGATTCGCGGTCGCAGCTTTACTTTGGTGCCGCGCTGGCTGCTGCGGCGCAGGCGTCGTTTGTGCTGCAGCCGATCGTTGCGGACCAGGCTGCGGATGTGGACCCGACGAAGTATGCGTTTGTTGTGTTGTCGGATGTAACGTCGATTCCGTCGATCCTGGAGAACAGCCTGCTGCGGTATGTGGAGAATGGCGGCAGCGTGCTGATTGCGGCAGGATCGTCGGAGGCGCATCACCAGAAGATTCCGGTCTTTGGAGAGAACGCCGGGGATGCGCGCTATTATTCGCGATCGGGCGGCTTCTCCACGGTTGGGCAGATGGATTCGTCGCATCCGGCGATGAAAGATGCGGCAGGCTGGGCGGATGCGAAGTTTTATTACGCGACGGTGGTGGATGCCAGGGCGGTCGCGAGTGGTGGCACGGCTGGCGGATGGCGTTCCGCTGGTGATGGATAAGCAGATTGGACAGGGTCACGTGCTTGCTGTTTGCTTCGGGATTCGACAATGTGACGAATGACCTTCCGCTGAACCCGGCGTTTGTGCCGTTTGTGGATGAGTCGGCGCGATATCTGGCGGGCGTGGAGAGACTTAGTGGAGCGCGTGTGGTCGATTCGTTCATACAGCTGCGAAGTGTAACAAATGAGGCAAGCGCGACGGGCGCCACGGTCGAGGTTATCGGACCGGATGGGCGGCGGCCTTTGTCGCTGCAGGAGGAGGCTACGGCGCAGTCGTTTCAGCTGACTCGTGCGGGCTTCTATCAGATACGGTTTGCGAATGGACGGGATGCGCTGATTGCGGTGAATCCTGACCGGCGGGAGTCTGGCTGGATCTGATTCCCGATGATGTGCTGAAGCTCTGGAGCGGAAGCGCAGGCACCGAGGTCGGTTCGTCACAAACACCTGATGTGGTGGCTGCAGAGCAGAAAAAGAGCGCCTACAGTCTTTGGTGGTGGATTATGCTATTGATACTGATCGCGGCGGTGGCCGAGTCCGTGGTGGCCAGCCGCTACCTGGGTACACAGCGGGAGGAAGCATGAGCCGGCAGAGCAGCTCAACCGCTATATCGCAACAGGTGCAGCAACGACTGCGGCTGGATGCCGGTGTGCGGGGCGCCGCTGTCGTGGCTGCGACTGCGCTTGTGGCGACCGTCCTGCTGACGCTTATCCTGAATCATTATGCGTTTCCAGAGCATGCGCTGACCCCGGCGCGGCTGGCGCTGCTTGCCATCTTGTGCGCGGCGGTCGGATTCGGGCTTGCATTGCCACTGTTGCGGCTGGACCGGCGGCGGTCAATTCGCGAGGCAGAGGCCGCGTTTCCGGAGCTTGATCAGCGACTGGTGACGTTCTCGGAGAGGGAGCGAGAGGGCGATCCATTTATTGAGTTGCTGGCCGCGGATACGCTGGCTGTTGCCGGAGATGCCCAACCTGTGCGATTGGTGCCGCAGCGCCGTCTGCTCGTGTTGATGGGAGTGGGAGTCGCCTGTGTTGGCGTGTTGATCTGGATGGTATTGCAGGGACCGGGTTATCTGGGCTATGGAGCTTCCATGCTGTGGACCGGGCCGAAGCCAAATGTTGCTCCGCTGTATGAGATTCGCGTGACCCCGGGAGATGCCGCGGTGCGGCGCAACAGCGACCAGCTTGTGACTGCGCAGGTGGTTGGGCTCGATGCGAACAAGGTCAATCTGTTTGCGCGGTACCAGAGCACTTCGAAGTGGGAGCCGGTGGCGATGCAGCGACAAGAAGGCGGAAAGGGATTTCAGTTTCTGTTTGCCGGGTTGCCGGAGAGCGTTGAGTATTACGTCGAGGCGGGGCCGGTGAAGTCGAAGCACTTCAAGTTCCGCGTGGTCGATCTGCCGGCGGTGAAGCAGATCCAGGTGACGTATCACTATCCGAAGTGGACAGGGATGCAGGAGGTTTCTGAGGAGCATAGCGGTGATCTGCGCGCGCTGGAGGGTACAGACGCGGCGCTGACAGTGTCGATGGATGCTCCGTTGAAGGATGGCGAGCTGGTGATGGACGACGGGCAGCCGCTCCATCTGACGGGAGGCGAGGGCAATCGGTATCAGGCAACGATCCACATGCAGAAGGATGGCGCTTACCATGTGGCGGCGACTGGATCAGGGGCAGCCGGTGAGGTTGTCGGAGGATTACTTCATCTCAACGAGCAAGGCGAACCCGCCGGAGATTGCGATTGACAGGCCGGGCCGGGATTATCGCGCGAGCCCGATTGAAGAAGTGACGATTGGGGTGAAGGCCGGCGCGGAGTTTGGGCTGCGACAGATGGATCTGCACTACTCGGTGAATGGCGGACCAGAGAAGACGGTGGATCTGCTGAAAGAGCCGGGCGCGAAAAGTTCGAAGGGAACGACGACTCTGCAGTCTCGAGGATTTCAAGCTTGTGCCGGGAGATGTAGTGAGTCTGTATGCGACGGCGAAGGATGCTCATGCGGAGTCGCGCACGGAGATCAGCTTCATTCAGGCAGACCCGTTTGAGCGAGAGTTCTCGCAGTCGCAGCAGATGGGTGGAGGTGGAGGCGGCGGTGGAGGGCAGAATGCCGGCAATCAGACGGATATTTCGCGCCGCGAAAAGGAGCTGATTGCGGCCACGTGGAAGCAGCAGAACGACAAGACCGCAACTGCACAGCAGGCCGCTGACATGGGCAAGGTCCTCTCGGAAGCGCAGGCGAAGCTGAGGGAGCAGGCGCTGGCACTCTCGGGCAGGATGCAGAGCAGAGATCTTGCCGATGCGAATGAGGAGTTCAATAGCTTTGAAAAAGACATGCAGGCGGCCGCGGCAGCGATGGTGCCTTCGGCCGACAAGCTGAAGCAGCAGGCTTGGCACGATGCGATGCCGAATGAACAGAAGGCGCTGCAGGCATTGTTGCGGGCGGAGGCTACGTTCCGGCAGATCCAGGTGGCGTTCGGTCAACGCGGCGGTGGCGGTGGTGGAGGCGGCGGCAGTGCGGGGCGCGACCTTGCGAGTCTCTTTGACCTGGAACTCGACACGGAGAAGAACCAGTACGAGACAGCGCAGACGGGTTCTCCTGCAGAGGAACAGGCGAAGAAGGTGGATGAAGCGCTGGAGAAGCTCGACGCTTTGGCGAAGCGGCAGGAGGAACTGTCGCAACAACAGCAGAATAAGGCACAGAACTTCCAGCAGAGATGGCAGCAGGAGATGTTGCGGCGTGAGGCTGAGCAGTTGCAGCACGATATGGAACAGATGCAGGGGCAGCAAGGCCAACAGGGTGGACAGCAGAGCGCGAGCGGCGGCGCAGGACAGAGCACATCAGGTCAGGAGAAGCAGAGCCAGTCGCAGCAAGCGCGGGCGGGCTCCCAGAGTGGCGCGGAATCGAAGGATGGAAATACCGATCCGCGTGTACAGCAGTCGCTGGAGCGTCTGCGTGCGGCGAACGAAGCGATGCGACGAGCGGGAGACCAGGGACAAGGAGCACAGCAGAGTTCCGACGAGGCGCGACGAGCGGCCGACCGTCTTCGCGAGGCAACGAATCTCCTTGGCGGCGCGCAGAAGCAACAGGCGTCCACCAAGCTGGATTCGTTATCGCAGGAAGCGGGGCGGCTTACAAAGGAACAGAGCGCCCAATCGGATCGGATACGGTCGCTGGCGAATCAGCAGGACCCTGAGGGAGAGCAGAATCCCGCACAGATGGCTTCACGTGCACAACAGGTTCGCAAACTGGCGGACGACCGCCAACAACTCTCCGACGATTTATCGCATCTCGAAAAAGGTTTGCGTGACACGGCACGCGAATTAGCACCGAACCAGCCGGGCACCTCGTCGAAGCTGCGGGATGCGTTGAGCGAGATGGACCAATCGGACTTGGGGAATCGTGTGCAGCGGACGGCGGACTGGCTACGTCGAGGCATCAACCCGAACTCCAACGGCACGGAAGAAGGGATCGCCTCCGGCCTGAAGAAACTCAACGACCAGGTGAGGCAGGCTCAGCAGGGGATGGGCTCCGAGCGCGATGGGCAGGGAAAGGCCGGTCAAGGAACACAGACGGCTGAGTTGGATCATGTGGATCGCCTTCGCAATGAGATTCAAGGCTTGTCAGCAGGGCGCGGACAGAATGGTCAGCGAACAGGAACACAACCTGGCCCCAATGGACAACAACAGGGACAGGCGGGACAACAACAGGGACAACGTGGTCAGAACGGTCAGCAGGGGCAGAGCGGTCAGCCAGGTGGACAACAAGCTGGAGGCCAGCAGCAGGGACAGGGAGGTCAACGCGGACAGACGCAAAGTGGACAACAGGGTGGCGGCGCACAACAGGGTGGGCAGCAGGCTGGCGGCCAACAGAGTGGTGCACAGGGTGGCCGTCAGATTGGCCAACGAGGTTATCGTGGTGGCGACCGGCAGGATGGACAGAGTGGAGATATAGGAAATTACACTCCGCAGGGCGGCGGAACTGGGACGATTACTTACAACGTGAATACCGGGAACAATCAGTTCGATTCTGCGCGTCGTGCGGCGAGTCCCGATAATTCGGGAGTGCCGCCCGATTCGGAGCGGATGATTCGTCAGGGTATGCAGGAACTCAACCAATTGCGTCAATTGGCGAAGAATGATCCTGCGGCGCTGCGTGAGATTCAGGATCTGGTGAAAGAGATGCAGCAGCTTGATCCGAGTCGTTTTCCCGGGAATCCGGAGATGGTGGAGCACCTACACACGCAGGTGTTGAATGACGTCGACAAGCTGGAGTTGCAGATACGCCGGAACAGCGACGATCCGCAGCCGGGGCAGGTAAGGACGAGCAAAGCGCTTGCAGTGCCGGCCGGATATCAGGATTCAGTGGCTGAGTATTATCGGCGGCTCGGCAAGTGATGACGACTGCTGGGTAGCGTGCGAGTTCCGATTCGGTGCAAACATTATGCACGTGAAGAATTTTCGGCTTCACAGAAGCCTATCGCGAAAGGTGCTGCGATACCTCAACGTTTGAAGTAGCTTTCAGTTGATCTGCCTTCGCCGTGGCCAGAGAAAGCAAAGGCAATTCGATTCGGACGGTCGTACCTTTTCCCTCAACACTCCCGATGGAAGCCGTTCCGGAATGTACCGTGCAAATAGCTTTCACAATGGATAGGCCAAGCCCGATGCCTCCTGATTCTCGCGAACGCGCTTGGTCTGCCCTGTAGAAACGGTCGAAAACCAGAGGGAGCGACGCTGCCGGAATGCCGATCCCCGTGTCGGTCACTTTCAACACCGCTTTCTTTTCTTCAGCAGTCACGGAGAGGCTTATATCTCCTCCCTCGCCCGTGTACTTGATTGCATTGTCGACGAGGTTGACCACGATTTGCTTCAGCCGCATCGAATCGCCTGCGACATAAATTGCCGGACCGGGCGTGAATCCCAGCGATATGTGTTTCTCCTCGGCGAGCAGGCTCATATGGTCGAGCGTCACCTTGACGACTTCGACGAGGTCAACAGGCACAGGCTCAAAATGCTCGCCGCCGCAGTCCAGTCGGGAGATGGTCATCAGGCTATTGACGATCTTCGCCATGCGCGCACTCTCCTCGAGCACGCTTCCGAGGCCCTCCATAACAGGCGCAGGAAGAGACGGCATCTCGATCAGTGATTCAAGCTCGCCGCGAATGATGGTCAATGGAGTCCGGAGTTCATGGGATGCGTCCGCCGAGAAGCGATGATTATGGGCGAGAGCCGCTTCAAGCCGCTCGATCATTCGATTCAACGCAAGCGAGAGGCGCTCCAACTCGTCGCCAGTTGGAATGATCGGCAGCCTTTCGCCAAGCGCCTCCCGTCCGACACGTTCTGCTTGTTCGGTGAGGATGACCACGGGCCGCAGAGGACGCGCCATCATCAGATACCCGCCAATGGCCGCTGCTATCAAAATGATTGGCATTGTCACAGAAAGAATCAGAAGGAGGGTGTTGAGGACGTGCCGAATGGGTTCAACCGGCGAGCCTGTCTCAACGAAGATGACTGCGCCCTTCGGAGGTTGATACGAAATCGTATACAGTACAACCCGCTGCCCGCTCGGCGCTGTTTCGCGGCGAATCCTGTTGAGCCATTTCGGATTCACGGGAAGCGGTAGTTTCGACACGCTTACAAAAGGGTCGCGCATGTCGCCCGATTGATACAGAATCCTTGAACCCTGCGAAACCCTCACAAACGGATCGCTGTAGCCAGGGGGATAGGATTCCCCCATCTCTTCCACCAGCCACGCCTCATCTTTCTGATCGAGGGGAACGAGATAGTCGGCTACGATGCTCTTCGCGTTATTACTCAGCCGCCGATCCAGCGATCTCGTCAGGAACGTCTTTGCTCCGAAATAGACCGCGAGACTGAACACAAGCAACGCAATCGCAAGCATTCCTACATAGAACGCCGTCACCCGGACGCGGAGGGAATGGCGATTCACGTCTCGTTCCCACTGCGAATGGTGTAACCCGTTCCGCGCACGGTCCTGATCATCTTGAACAGATTTCCATCATCAACCTTGCTCCTTAGATGACGCACATACACGTCAACGATGTTCGTAATGCCATCGAAGCTCTGGTCCCAGACGTGTTCGATGATCATGTTGCGCGACAAAACCCGGTCTTCGTTCTGCATAAAATATTCAAGCAGAGCATATTCCTTTCCGGTAAGGTCGATTCTCTTGCCCGCTCGCCTTACTTGCTGGGTCAGACGATCAAGTTCCAGGTCTCCAACACGGAGGGTGCTGGAGCGATTCACTGGGCCTCGACGCAGCAGCGCTTTCACTCGCATGAGCAATTCCGCAAAAGCAAACGGCTTCGTCAGATAGTCATCTGCGCCCAGTTCAAAGAGCTTTACCTTGTCATCGATCGAGTCGCGGGCAGTCAGCACGAGAACGGGTAGAAAGGTATTGTGCCTTCTAATACGCTGAAGTACATCGGAGCCTGCAAGGCGCGGGATCATCAGATCCAGAATCATCAGGTCGTAGGGGTAAGCCTCGGCCAGTTCCAATCCTTCCTTCCCGTCCGCAGCGATATCGACCGCATACCGCTCTGAGCTGAGGCCGCGCTTGATGAGGGCCGACACTTTTTGTTCGTCTTCAATCACCAGGATCCGCATCAGCTTCCCCATAACTATTACTTGCTTTTCCCATGAAGTGTAGCTGAAGGCTCTATGAAAAGCATTTCATCCGCCGGTGGGCTGCAGCGCGTGTGGAATCGCAAAATGAACGTTTTTTCATTCTGACTTCAGCCCAGTCTCATGCGGGACTTGCAAGCTAGTTAGAATCGGTCAGGAGTCTTTGCGAACTGGCTTCGATGAATGGAAATTTCGTAAGAGATTCGGCTCACCCATGCGATGATCGCAACTTATACGTCCCCAAATTTTTACTCCTTCACTCGATCCAACAAAAAGACCCTGGTTACTACCTTGACTTGTAAAGGCTATCTCTTTCGAAATTTCGTTGCTCTTGCGATTGCGGTTTGTTTGGGCAGTTTTTCCGCAAATGGCCAATCCGGGACGCCATCACCGACAACTTCGATCACCCTCGATGAGGCGATTCGACGCGCGCAAGCGGTGGAAACAACGTATGGGGCCGCCGTCGCCGATGCCGGCGTCGCACAGGCCGAACGTATCATTGCGCGATCTGCTCTTCTTCCCGGAGTCGTCTATCACAACCAGTTTCTCTATACCCAGGGATTTGGCGTTCCCCTTGCTCTGACGGGTTCCAGTGGCCAGAATCCATCGTCGGTTCGATTTATCTCTAACAATGCCGTTCACGAATACTTCAGCCAGGGTGTTGTCTCCGAGACGCTCAGCGGCGCTGGTGTGGCGGACTACAGACGTATTAATGCCGAAGCCGCGGCCGCTCAGGCCCGTCTCGAAGTAGCCCGACGCGGCCTTGTCGCGACGGTCGTCGGGTATTACTACAGCGCTCTCGCCGCAGACGCCAGGGTTGCGGTTGCAAATCGCGCTGTCGCTGAGGCCAGCCATTTCAGCACGAACACAAGGCAACTCGAGGCCGGCGGCGAGGTAGCCCATGCGGATACCGTCAGGGGCGACCTCCAGGAGCAGCAGAGAAAACGTGAACTGAACGACGCTGTTCTGGCTGCCGAAAAGGCGCGCGTCGAGCTGGGGGTCCTGCTGTTTCCCGACCCTATGACGCCGTATACCCTCGCCACCTCGCTCGATCACATGCCTTCCTTGCCCACTCGTGCCGAGATTGATGCTGCGGCGAAGGCAAATAATCCCGACGTGAGGGCCGCCTTCGAGTCTTTGCGCTCCGCGGACCTCGAAGTCACGGCCTCGCGCTTCGGATATCTGCCCGACCTTAGCCTGAATTACGCCTACGGAATCGACGCACCGCAGTTTGCGATTCACACGCCGCAGGGTCCACGCAATCTTGGCTATGCTGCGTCGGCAACGTTGGACATTCCAGTCTGGGATTGGTTCGCGACTCATAATCGCGTCAAACAAAGTACGATTCGGCGCACCCAGGCTCACGCGGAGCTAACCGTGACGCAACGTCGCCTCATCGCTTCTCTTGATGAGCTCTATCAGGAGGCCTCCGTATCGCAGGCGCAGATGACATTATTGGACCAAAGTGTCCAGACGGCCACGGAGTCTCTGCACCTTACCAACCTTCGCTACTCCGCCGGAGAGGGTTCGGTACTCGAGGTAGTGGACTCGCAAAACTCTCTCGTAAACGCAGAATTGAGCCGCGCCGAGGGAGCTGTTCGCTACTTCATCGCATTAGCAAATCTACAAACTCTTACAGGAAACATGCCCTGATGATGCAGAAACCCTATTGGAACGCCAACATTTCCAGCCATAGGCTGGCTCTCGTTGTTTTGTCCTGTCTGGTCACGCTCATCTCCGGCTGCAAGAAAACAGAGGAGGTTGCACAGCCCGAAGTCTCTGTACAGGCGGAAAAGGTCGAACGCAAGTCGTTGACGGAATATGTCTCTGGGGAGACTGTCCTTGTGCCGCAGGCCCAGGCAGCCATCGTGCCAAAGATTTCGGCGCCCATCAAACGATTCCTCGTACAGCGCGGAGCCCACGTAAAAAAGGGTGATCTCCTCGCGGTGCTTGAAAACGCCGACCTGGAAGCTTCGGTTCGTGACACCCAGGGCGCAATGAAGCAAGCCGACGCTAATTACGTCACAACGACGAAGGCTGGGGTCGTTGAAGACCTCCAGAAGGCTCAGCTCGACCTCGCCCAGGCCAAGGCAACCCTCGCTCTACAGCAGAGCATCACCGACTCTCGACAGAACCTTCTGCAACAAGGAGCGATTCCGCGCCGTGATTACGACACCGCCGCCGCCGCCTTGGTGCAGGCCAAGGCCGCGTATGACATAGCCAATCAACACCTCGATTCACTAAAGTCCGTCAGCCAAACCGCCACCATCAACAATGCCCAGGGCGCACTGGAGTCCGCGAAAGGAAAATACGAGGCCGCCCAGGCGGGGCTGAGCTACTCCGAGATACGCTCACCCATTGATGGAGTTGTCACCGACCGGCCTCTCTTTGCCGGCGAGATGGCGAACGTGGGGCAGCCAATTGTAACTGTCATGGATACTTCCTCGTTGATTGCCAAAGTTCATTTGGCGCAAGAACAAACCGTAGGGCTCAAGATAGGTGGAGATGCAACCCTCACCATCAACGGGCGAGACGAGCCGGCCCACGGAAAGATTAGTTTGATCAGCCCCGCACTGGACCCTGGCTCGACAACGCTTGAAGTATGGGTGAGCGTTGCGAATAAAGCAGGCATGTACAAACCGGGCACACCAGTGCACGTGTCTCTTGCTTCGCGAACTCTTGCCAATGTAGTCAGCGTGCCGAATGAAGCATTGATTACGACCAAAGCCGGAACTCCCGCCGTCATGATCGTCGGCGCCGACAATGTGGCTCATCAGAAGGACGTGAAGACCGGCATCACCGATGGTCATGACACGGAGATTCTCAGCGGAGTCCAGCCCGGCGATCAGGTAGTGACCAAAGGCGCCTACGGCATGGATGACGGCACCAAGGTCAAGATCACCGCCGCAGGCGCGGACGATGATGCAGCGCCAAGTGAAGGCAAGGACGACAAGCCGTCTGCAACGGCAGTGAAGGATGGCAAGTAATGCCGGGCTTCGTTGAATCATCGCAAGAATCCGAAGGCTTCTGGGTTGTACGCCACGCCACGACTATTCTCTTCTGCATCATCATGCTCAGCATCGCGGGCATTTACCTTGCAGGCAAAATTCCGATCTCCGTCTTCCCCGACACCAATTTTCCGCGCGTTGTCATCGGCGTCGACAACGGAGTAATGCCCGTTGAGCAGATGCAGATCACGATCACCAAGCCCATCGAAGATGCAGTCAATTCCGTATCGGGCCTTCAAACGGTGCGCTCGACCACGAGCCGTGGCTCCGCCGAGATCAGTCTCTTCTTCGACTGGAACGTCGACATGTTCCGCACCTTGCAGCTCGTTGATGCCGCCCTTTCCAAGGTGCGCCAGACGTTACCTGCCACCGCGGTGATAACCACAAACCGGCTGACATTCGCGACCTTCCCGATTCTGGGCTACAGCCTTACCTCGGATTCTGTTCCGCTCCCACGGCTATGGGAGATCGCCACCTACGACCTGAAGCCATCGCTCAATCGGCTCAATGGCGTGAGCGCCGTCACGATACAGGGCGAGCAAATTCCGAACTACGAAGTAACTCCGGACCCTGGAAAATTGGTTGCCACCGGCATCACGATCACAGACATCCTGAACGCAATCCAACTGACAAACCTGGTCGATTCGCCTGGGCTTTATCAAACCCAGCACGAGCTGGTCCTCGGTCTCATCGGCGCCCAGGTCCATGATGCGAACCAGCTTTCGCAGATCGTCGTAAAGAATTCACCGGGCGGAGTACCGCTTCGCATCGCTGACGTTGCGACAGTCAATCAATCGATCGAGCCTTCCTACACGATGGTTCGCGCTGAGGGAAAGCCAGCTGTTCTGCTCAATATCACACGACAGTCCTCGAGCAATACTGTTCAGGTCGCCGACGAGGTCGCGGCTGAGGTCGAGAATCTGAAAGCGATCCTGCCGCCCGGAGTAACGATCAAACCCTACTACGATCAGTCCGAGCTGGTTCGCGACAGCATCCGCAGCGTTCGCGACGCGATCCTCATCGGTCTCATTCTGGCCACCATCATCATCATCGTCTTCCTTCGCGACTGGCGATCATCACTCGTCGCTGGCCTTGTGATCCCAACGACTATCTCCATCACGTTCGTCTTCCTCTATTTTCTTGGGGAGAGCTTCAACCTCATGACGCTGGGCGGCCTTGCTGCTGCTGTCGGCCTCGTCATCGATGACGCCATCGTGGTTGTCGAAAATATCGTCCTGCACCGCCAGGCAGGAGAAGGAAAGGTCGATGCGATCCGCAAGGCTCTTAAAGGAGATAACGACACCGCTGATAGGTTCGACCATCACGCCTATCGTCGTTTTCCTTCCACTGATATCGGTCTCCGGCGTGACGGGCAGCTTTTTCCGCGCTCTCGCGGTTACCATGACAGTCGCCTTGCTGACTTCTCTTCTGCTGGCTCTGACATGGACGCCCGCGCTCAGCGGCCTCGTCCTTCAAGGTAATGGCAATTCCCTTGAGATGGCTCACAACCCTCGCCACGAGGAAAGCGGGATCATGCTCCGCATCCTCAACTTCCACGAAAAATGGCTGAGAAGAGCACTGGAGCGGCCGGCCATTCTACTTATTGCTTGCGGCCTTCTAGCCGTTGGAATTTACGGCGGATACGCGGCGCTTGGTTCGGACCTGCTGCCCGAGATGGACGAAGGCGGCTTCATCCTTGACTACATCATGCCCGCGGGCAGCTCCCTTGCAGAAACTGATCGCGTTCTGCAACATGTGGAGCGCATCCTTCAGAAAACTCCCGAGGTGGAAAGCATCTCTCGCCGCACGGGTCTGCAGATGGGTTTGGCTGCGGTGACGGAAGCCAACACTGGCGACATCACCGTGAAGCTCAAGAGCAAGCGCGACCGCGGCATTGACGAGGTCATCGCGGACGTTCGCGCAGAGATCAAATCCAGCGAGCCTCAGTTGGATGTCGAATTCACGCAGGTCCTGCAGGATATGATCGGTGACCTGTCCAACGCTCCGGAGCCCATCCAGATCAAACTTTTCAATCCCAACCCCGAAGTTCTTGACGATGTCGCCACAAGAGTGGCTGACACGATTAAGAAACAAAAGGGAGTGGTTGATGTGCTCGACGGACTTGAAAACACTGTGAGCGGCCCGGCAACGAGTTTCCAGATCAACCCAGCTACTGCAGCACGGCTTGGCTTTACAACGGAGGAACTCTCGACCGATACCTCCGCAATCATTGAAGGTGTACCAGCCACTGTTCCTCTTATCACTAATGGTCGTGCGTACAACATCCGAGTCAGGCTCCCGCAAGCGAACCGCTCTTCGCTCGATGCGATTGAAGATACTGTCTTCGCGAGCTCGACATCTCATCTCTCTTCGCTGCGGTCGCTGGCTACGGTGCAGCAACTCCCCGGCCAACAGGAGATCCGCCGGGAAAATCTTCAACGCGACGTCGTAGTCACCGGCCGCCTGGAAGGCTCCGATCTCGGAACCGCCGTTAAACGCGTTCAAACCGGAGTCGACGCCCTGCACCTGCCGAAAACCGTGCGCGTCAGCTACGGCGGCACTTACGAAGAGCAGCAGAAGTCATTCTCGGAACTTACGCGGGTTCTCATCTTCGCGCTCGTACTCGTGTTTGCGGTTCTCTTGGCAGAGTTTCGCAACCTCTACGCTCCCATTGCGATTCTCGTCTCTTCCGTGCTCTCCACTGCTGGAGTAATTGCCGCGCTCCTTATCACGCAGACCACCTTTAGTGTCGCGTCCTTCATGGGACTCATCATGGTAATCGGCATTGTCGCCAAGAATGGCATTCTGCTGCTGGACTCTGAGGCGCGCTTCCGCGCCAACGGCATGTCTCCAGAGGAGGCGATGGTCCATGCAGGACGGCGACGACTGCGTCCCATTCTGATGACAGCCCTCGCTGCAATTACGGGGATGCTGCCTCTGGCATTTGCGCTCGGCGCCGGCTCGCAGATGTTGCAGCCGCTTGCCATCTCTGTCATCGGCGGCCTGCTGATATCCATGGTTCTGTCACTGATCGTCACTCCGGTCGTTTTTTTCCGCCTCACCCAGATCGGGCATCAGCCGGAGACGGTAATACAAGACCGCTAGATCTTCACTCCTCCAGCTTTGCCGTTCAATACGGAGACTCAGGCGCCGGATGATACTCTTCACCAAATTTGTTCTTGTGCCCATTCATCGAACTGGACGTCTCCTCCATGTCGATCTCACCCAGGCTTGCATCGCTCGTGGAAACCTGCACAACTCGCGGGAACGCGCTGGGATTGACCGCCTTCGCTTGTTCACTCCAAACCTGAAGCTTGTAGCTTCCCGGAGGAACCCCGTGAATCACGACCCCTCCAGTGCCATGAGCAATCGCATAAAACGGTGTACTCAGAGCCAACACCACAGCGCCCATCTGCGGGTGGATATTGCAAAAGATATAGGAAACTCCCTCGCGGTCGAACCTGACTGAGCGACTCGTCCCCGACTCATACAACCCCAGATCGAACCGCTTTCCGTTGAACAGCGAAAAGACATTATGAAAGAAGGGATCAGTATTCGGAAACTCAACGTTGGTCCCGGTCGGCACGACTAACAGATGCGGTTCGAACTCCTTATTTTTTTGCATGAGTCTATATGGGGCGTGAGGTGCCGATGGTGGCTTGGATGGCAACGGTTGCACCGGCGACAACCACACCACGATGTCCGGCATGCTCGATGGCTTTCCCGTGGTGGCCGAATGATGGCCACCGCGGATGGCTATTTTCATCGACACATCGACTCCCTGCCCCCATGCAACCGGATTCAACACGGCGACCCAGATTCCGAGACGCATCAACCGAAAGATCCTGCGCACTATGTTGCTCCTAGAACTGATATCCCACCGAAAGGGTAAAAATATTTGCCGTGTTTCTTGCTCCATAGATGGGCCACGTCCAGATCCTGCGATACTCCGGAGAGAAAATGAGGTAGGTCTTAGGCCTGTAAATCACATTGGCATCCAGCATGCGGTTTCGCGCGCGCAGTTGCGGCGCAGTTGACGTTGCCGGAAGTACAACTGCATGAAAGTCGCCGGCGAAGCCGTTGTCTTGCCCAATCGAAGTGTTTGCCTCAAGCGACCTGCCGAACCTGGACTTCAGTTGCGTCCATCCCCCGGTATCGTTAAGACCACGAATCACGGGAGCGCCTGTGATGGGATTCGTCCCTGATAAGACGTCCTTATAGACGCCGCCGCCAAGGCCGCCGAGAGATTGTCCGCGATACCCTTCACCACTCCACTCAAACCGCCGCGCGATCGGCAATCGCCAATCGGTGGTGACGGCCCATGAGTTATTGCCGAACGTGTAGGGAGTCCCACTCGCTGTCGTCGTTGGATAGGTTTGCCGGCTGTAATAGTCCCCTAGGCCGAGCTCAAATCCCTGACTGTCGACGGAGCCGTAAGAAACCCGGCTCTCATAACCCGGTTGGCCCGATCGCTCGGACGGACTTGGAACGCGAAAAGTATCCGTCACATTAGCTCCCGGAGCAGGGGGATCCCATAGCCCCGCCTCTATTTCAAAGTGCTGTTCGTTCGCTCTCACAAACCGATGCGCATAGCGCAGTTGAGGAGCCCACGTCCAAAGGTTTCCTGCCCATGCCATGGCAGGCTCTGCCACCATTGCGTAGGACGTTGGCGAGAGCGGCGAAATCAGCGGCGTCTCCATGCCGCCTTCCAGGGAATCCTCGCTCCCAATCCATGTGAATGCTGGCTGTCCTCATCCTCGCAATCCCGGCCGCGGTGACGTAGTTGCTGTAAGGAAGGCCACCAAAAAAATCAAAGCTCACATTAGCCGACGTCCTCGCGCCCGCGATTCGAGGCCCAAAGCCTTCGACGCCAATAATCGTCTGGCGCATTGTTGCGCCTGTGCTCCCGGTTGTACCGAACGGCGGCTGCAGCGCGACGGTGGGCAAATCGACGTTATCGACTGCGCCACGATTGATAAAAGCGTTGAGCAAAACAAGCCCGCTCACCCGAATTGGATACTTTGAGTTGCTTTCGACCTTGATCTGGTCGTGAAGCTTCACCTGGGTTTCCAATATCTCCACCCGCTCCTTCAGATCGCCGCCGGTAGTGGGCTGCGAGTCCGCCACGGCAGATCCCGTCGCTGTGACTGAGGTCGTAACACCGGGCTGCTTTCTCATTTGACTGAGTTCTTCGTGCAACTGCTCAATCTGCCGCTGCGACTCCTCCAATTGTTGGCGCGTCGCAGTCAGCGCAGCCGAGATGCTCTCCAGCTTCTCTTCCATCCGCATGGTGGTAGCGTCATCCGTGGAAGCCGTCTGCTGGCTTTGGCCGCGCAAGGCTTGTGGCATTGAACCGATCAGAAGAATAACGAGTAAGCGGCCTGCAGGGTCTTTCATTTTCAACCTCTTCAGAAGGTGTGGGCTTGCGTTCCCTCTATCGTCTTCTCATTCACCTGGTCTCCGCCATGCAACGCAGCCCTCGGCAGAACGATGGCAAACGACGTATGGTGTTCCGCCGTTTCGCCCAGTTCGATAGAGCCGCCGTGTTCCTGGGCAATCTGCTGCGCTAATGTCAGACCGAGTCCCACTCCGCTTTCACGGCCCTCACTTACGAAGGGAAGAAATATCTTTTCGCGAATAGCTTCAGGCACGCCAGGACCGTTATCCGCGATCTGAATACGGATTGAATCGTCCACTTCAAAGAGCGTGAGGGTCACGGTCGGGGGCTTGCCATCGCCTCGATGCGCAGCCTGACAGCCATTCAACAGAAGGTTATAGACGGCCCTGCCAATCTTTTTTCCATCGACCCACGCCATCAGCGGAGAAAGCTCATTGAGCACAACCGTCACGTCACGCGAAGCCGGGTGCGAGCGAACCATGTTCGCAGCATTCTCGACGATCGAATCCAGCGATTGATATTCGGGATGGAGCGCCCGGCCTGTCTGCGTAAACAGCAACAGAGAATCCAGCAAATCCGTCATGCCCTGCACTGCGACCCGTACCTCTTCCAGCAGATCATCACGCTCTGCTTGAGGAATCGCCCCATCATTCATGAACTCTGCGTTTGCATACATCGCAGACAGATAATGTCTCAGATCATGCGAGATCGAACTTGCCATTCTCCCTATCGTCGCAAGCCGTTCGGTGTCGATCAGCTCAGCCTGGGCGGTGCGAAGCTCTACCCGCATGCGATCGAAGGCCCTGCTCAACTCTCGAATCTCTTCTGCTCCGTCTTTGCTGAGCCTGTATTCAAAGTTCCCCTGTGCGAGGGCACGCGTGCCTTCCACCAGCACCTTCAGTGGCCGGGTGAGCGTCCGCGAGACAGAGATAAACATGGCCGTGCCGACCAGCAGCGTAAGCAAACCAAGCGTGAGAACCCAGCGGTTCACCTCCTCCACCAATTGGCTTGCCTGCTCAAACGACTTCAACACGACAAGTCTCGGCCCAACACTTGCATCCGAATTCGATCGCGAATCCGACAGGTTCGACGACGTCACCAGATAGTCTTCGCTGCCGAGCCTGATCTTTTGATTGCCCGCAGGGGACCGCGGAAGACCCTGAAGCCTTTCTGTCAGCTGTCGTTGCATCTCGGGCTGAAGCGTGCTCGCAAAAATTCTGCCGTCGGCGATAAACACGACTTCTGCGGCCGCCGCTTCACTCACCTCACGTGCAACCTGATCGTCGATGGCATATCCAACCGCAACCGATCCAAGCTCCGTTCCACTATCTCTGCTTCCAAACCACAGAGGCTGCATCGCAATCTCGTAAAGATGGTCATCGAACGCTAATAGCATCGGCTCGTCCGGCATCCTTGGAGGTCGTCCCAGTGCCTGCTCGACCTTCGTTCGATTGAGAGGGTTTCCCCGGTTATACAGGGCGACCAATTTGCCGCTTTGATCCAGCAGTGCAAAAAGATCGCTTCGGCTTAATTGCCAGAACTCCGCCCCACCATCTTCGATCGTGCGGGCATCCGCAGTCGTCATGAGTGCTTTGAGAGGCGGAAGATTCGCCAGCAGAGCCGATTCACGCGAGAGGAGCTCTCGTCGCTGACGCTGCAGATTCTGATAGGTCCTCACCGAATGCCGCAGATCCAGGGCGAGGCTAGCCTCTATCTGCCGCTGCACAATAGTGCGGATCACCAGAAGACTCACAACGCAGCAGCCGAAGGACAGGAGAACAAGAGGGATAAGCAGCGTCGTCCGCATTCGCAGCCTGTCCATCAGACTCTCCTATCGTCGTTCAGTTTTTATTTTGCCTTTATTCGCCGCGCACAAACTTGTACCCGATGCCATGTATGGTGCGGAAGTAGACGGGCCTCGTCGGATCGGGCTCCAACTTCTGACGCAGTTTCATGACGTGGTTATCGACTGTTCGCGTGGTCGGATACGAGGTGTAGTGCCACACATCGTTCAGTAGCTCTTCGCGGGTGATGACGCGCTCCGGATTCTCCACGAAATATTGAAATAGTTTTATCTCGTGTGCAGTAAGCGCAATCGGAACTCCATCTCTGGACACTTCCATCCCGGCGAAATCGGCAGTGATATTACCGAAGCTGGCCCGGTTGCTATTGACTGGACGCTGCGATCTTCGGATTGCCGCCTGAACGCGGGCCATCAACTCGCGCGGACTGAACGGCTTCGTCACATAGTCATCCGCTCCCATCTCCAGCAGGAGAACCTTCTCAGACACCTCGGACACAGCGCTCAGCACGACCACCGGTGTATTGGCAGACCAGCTCTTGATTCCTTTGCAAACCTCGCGCCCCGACATAGCAGGCAGCATGAGATCCAACACCACGCCCGCGGGCTTGAGGCTCTTGCAGTTTGCCAATCCCTGCTCGCCATCGGAGGCGAGGCAGACATCATAGCCTTCGGTTGTGAACTGGCGATGCAGGGCCTTTTGTATGCGTGGATCATCCTCAATCACCAAAATCGTACTCACAATATCATCCCCTCGGTTCATCTCGCTTCCCCGGAGATAACCATGACGTCTCTCTCTTTATATACCTGCAATATTTCTATTGCGGGGCAACGGGAACGCTAAAACGCACCAAATGACAAAGGCCTTACAATTCGGAGACATTCGACCCTATTGGAAAATTTTTGACACAAAATGGACCATACCACGCCATCGACGTGCCCTTGTCTTCGCGGCCTCCAATGATATTCAAAAGTATTACTTGTCCGCGACAGAATCTTTTCCGGCAATCGCGGGCCACGCCGCCAGGCCATCCGGCGACCAGTTCTGAATAATCGCTCGGGCCAACTTTGCTATCGTCATCTCACCCTCTTGTTCCGTCCCCCACGAATGATCCCTGTTGTTGAAGGTGAACGCTGAGATGATCACCATTCCCTTCTTCGTTGACACAGCGGCGACATCATTCCGCACCGCATCCAGCGATCCTGTCTTGTTTGCAATCGAATCGCCCGTTGCACCCGGCATCCCATCCAGATACCGCGGTATCGCATTCCGGTAAAACTGCACATGAAGCATCTTCAGAGCCACGCCGCACAGTGCTGCATCGGTCGGCTGCGCAGGACTGCCAGGCTCAGCAAGATCACAACGCACGATCTTCGTCATCACCGTCGCCATCTCGCGCGCCGTCGTCTTGCCCAGGCCAAACCGTTTCTGATCGGGCGGCATCACCACGCCAGCCGGAACCGGCGCAAATATCTTCTTATAGAGATAGGTGTCTTTCAGCCCCAGCTTCGCAATCCGCGCATCAATATTTGGAATCCCAAGATGATCCATCACCAGGTTCGAAGCGCTGTTATCGCTCATCACTATCATCATCGTCAGTGCATCTTTCAAAGTCACCGAAAGCGGCGTATCGAAAAACAGCAGCACACCAGACCCCGGAACCTGATCAGCTTTCGTCACCGTAATCCGGTCTTCGAAGTGAACCTTCCCTTCGCGAACCTGCTCGAGCGCTTCATACAAAATCGCCAGCTTGATGACGGAAGCAGTCTGCACTGGCGCATCCGGAGAGATCGCCACCGTCTCATGCGTCGCAAGGTTCTCGGCAAACAGCGCAACATCTCCATGATGCTCAGCCGCGATGGCCTCAACTTGTGCATCAAGTGATGTCGGAACCGGCTTATCCTGAGCTCCAGCGATTGCTGCAGACAAAACGACGAATAAAAACGGGGAGAGAGTAAGTGAAGAAATAAAGTTCGTGGCAGGTAATCTGACTCCAAATCGCTTCAGATCGAGAGTTCCACTGCCCATGCAACACGCTCCAAAAAGAATGCTGTTAATTTGCGCCACTTCTACAAGGATGAAATGTAAAAGAACCCTGCTGTGCCTATCCAATGAGCAGGCACAGCAGGGTCGATGGAATTAGAAGGTGAACTTTCCGGCAACCTGAAGAATGCGGTTGTCGCGCGCGCTCGTCACCTGACCGAAGCTGCCCGACGACGCCCCTGACGTACCGACTGCCTGGAAGTTTGTATGGTTCAAGGTATTGAATGCCTCGCCGCGTAGCTGGAAGTTGATGCCTTCATGGATTTTGAAGTTCCTGAAGATACCTATATCGAGACGGTTGTAGCCCGGTCCATTGATCGCGCCACGCTTTTCGTTGCCAACCGAAACGTCGCTCGCCAGCGGAGAGACAAACGCCGGCCGATAAAACCAGTTCAACCGCGTGTGAATCCTCTGGCCATAACCGTTGTTTGGATTCAACGGCATGTTCGGTCTCAGCGATGCCGGATCAGGCGAGTTCATAATGCCGAGTCCCGCCGAATCGTTTACCTGACCGCCGTTTGCCAGTCCAAGCACACTGGTCTGGCTTGCTGTCGCTGTGCAGGCGTAGCAGATGGTTCCGCCACCGGAGCTCAGCGTGACCGTCAGAGGAAGGCCGCTGTTGATCGTGTACAGCCCAGTCAGCTCCCATCCGCCAACAAGATGGCCCACAACGCCTTTCTGGTCTTTGTACCAAGGCAGCGCATACACACCATCGAAGGTCAGGATGTTCGTTCGGTCATAGACCGCTCGCCCATAGTCACCGTTGATGTTGTACACATTCTGGGGGGCAGTGCTGTAGTCGTTGATCGCGTTCGTCAGCGCACGACTCCAGGTGTAGTTCGCGTCGATGAAGCTCTCGCCGCTGAACCTCTTCGTCGTCTTCACCTGCAACCCGTTATAGTTTGCAGTAAAGATCGTCGAAGTGATATTGACGTTCAAATAGCCGGGATAGGGACGAATCTGATTCAACTGTTGTTCGCAGGTTGTCGCAATGAAACCCGTTGTGCAAACCGCATACTGCGATAGCCCCTTCGAAAGAAACGATCCAGGACGCAGCGTATTCCGGTCAACGACACCCTCGAGATGGCGGCTCATCGAGCCGAAGTAGCCCACATCCACCATCCATGTCGGAGTAACGGCCTGCTGTACGTCGAGCGAATACTGCATCGTGTATGGAGTCTGGTAGTTCGTCGAAAAGCCCTGAACGCTTGGAAGCGCCGTGCTGACTGAAGCCGTCCCACCTCCCGGATTGTCGAACGTCGTCAACGGAATCGTAGGCACATTCACAAACGGCAGGTTGCTGAATCCATCGTTCTCATACGGATGCACCTGCGACTGGTCGTACGCCATGCCAAATCCGCCGCGAAAGGCAGTCTTTCCATCGCCGAAGACGTCGTACGCAAAGCCGAGGCGAGGAGCAAAGTTACCCTTCTGCGCTGTAGCGACCTGCGATCCCCAGGGCGACGCATGGCCAAAGCTTCCAGGCGTCCCTAGAATGATGCCGTTGATAGGGTCGCCGTTTGGGTTGGCATGACCCAGGTTCAGCCCATTTGAGTTGGCGCATGCAGTGACGGTAGGCAAGCAAAGGACGCCGGAGGAAGAAACCGTCATCGCGTTCGCCGGGTTATACGTCGCCGGATCGAAATTGCTCAACAGATTGTTGCTGTCCGTCGGCTGTGCAAAGTAGCTATAGCGAACACCGAGGTTCAGGGTCAGTCGCGGCGTAACCTTCCAATCGTCCTGACCATAGGCCTCAAACAGGTTCTGCACAATGTTCACCGTCAAAGCTGCTGAACCTTGGGTAAAGCTGTTATTCACATTACCCAGCAGAAAATTCGCCAGCGCCGCATCAGCAGTCGACGGGACAGCGCCACCCGCAGCAGCAGCCTGTGCCGCCGAGGGCGTCGCAACACCCGAGTTCGAGAAGCCAAAGTTGCCTTGCTGGTACGGGCTTCCATTGCCAAGCGCATTCTCATGCTTCGAGTAGTGGTTGTACGTCAGACCAGCCTTGAATGTATGCCGGCCAACTATCTTCGTCACGGAACCATACACATTCTGGTTGTGATCAAGGTCGTTGTAGATACCAGCATTGGTAACGCCAGTAATGCCCGCAATCGTCACAGTAGGAATAATCCCCAGCGCCGTTGACGAAGGTATACCCGAGGTTGGATAAGGCAGATTCGGCTTGATATCAGGTGAATTTGCCTGCGCCGCCAGTCCAACCGGATTGCTCAGAACCGCGCCATAGCTGTAGGCATATCCCACGTCCATCAGCAGGGACGGCGAAAAGGTATACGTTCCGTGAATCAAGTGCTGCGTTCCCGGAGCCGTCGTGTTCGTAGTCGAAACGCCTGGCAGAGGGCTAGCGTTAAAGAGTCCGCCAGGCTCCTGCGAGGGCAGGCTATCGTGCAAATAACGGTAAAAAATACCCAATTTGCCAACCGCCTCGTCGATACGGGCGAGTTCCTGGTTGTCATTGAAGACGTTTCGCTGGTTGTACATATAGCTGTGCGGATCGATGCCAGCCGCAAGATTCGCTGCCACATTCGGCTGCGGCATCTTGCTATAGATGTCCTTGATGTACGCCTGCGCTGTGGGCGAAATCGAGGTCACCTTCGTTCCATAGTTGCAGGTGTAGGTTCCGTTCGCCTGATTCTGGGTGTACGACGTACACACCGCCACTGTCCCCGGCGTATTCGTGGAGCCGTAGCCTTGCGTAAAGTCGCCATTCAACTCGGCCGTTGTCGGAAGCAGTGCAGTGACCGGCGAATAAGTGATGACGCGCCGGAACTCCTGAGAAAAGAAGAAGAAGGTCTTGTCCCGTCCGTCATACACCTTTGGAATCCAGACCGGTCCGCCGATCGTGTAGCCGAAGTCGTTGTACCGCAGGGGAGGACGAGGTGTCACGACCGAAGTAATCTTGTTGAAGTACGCATTCGCATTGAAGATGTCGTTGCGGAAAAACTCATATGCCGAACCATGAAATGCGTTAGTTCCGGACCGCGTAATCACGTCAATCTGACCTGAAGCGTTTCGCCCGTACTCTGCAAGATAGGTACCCCGCAGAGTTTTGAACTCAGCGATCGCATCTACCGAGGGATAGGACAGCAACGTAAGATTCGCGCCGCGATCTACGTTGTCTGCGCCGTCAATCGTCCAGTTATTCGAAGTCGGACGCGAACCGTTGATCGAAAACGCTACTTGCGCCGACGTGCCCGAGGGAAGAGAAACGCCTATGTACAGTTGATCCGTCGCGCCGCCATACGAAACTCCCGGCTGCAACATAAGTAGTTGCTCGTAGTTGCGGTTGTTCAGCGCCAGCTCGCGAATCTGCGTGCCGTTGATCAAGCCCTGGCTCATGCCATTCTCGAGATTGAGCTGAACCTGGTCGGCCGTGACGGTAACCGCCTCGCTCGCATTGCCCACAACCAGAGCCCGGTTCACCGTCAGCGCATCATCAACGTGCAACACCAGCCCGGTCACCTCCTCTGTCTTGAAACCGCCCGCAGTCACCTTCACGGTGTAGGTCCCAATCGGCAGGGACGTCGCCGTATAGAAACCAGCAGAGTTCGTCGTCACTGTCCGCAAGACCTGCCCACGGTCCGTATTCGTCACCGTCACCGTGGCGCCTTTCATAGTTGCGCCACTCGGGTCCGTAATCGTTCCGCTAATGCTGCCCGTTACCTCTTGTGCGGATGCAACCCCGCAGAACACTGCCAGGATAGCTGTCCATACCAGCGTACATGTGTAAAGTCGTTGTTTGGTCATTGGTCTGATCTCCTGAAAAACTAACTTGAAACGATTTGCCGAACTATGGTCGGCTAAGTGATCGAACGCCTGCGGTCGTCGAATGTGACCATTCGACTGACCCAATTACTGGGGCTCATCTTCGCCCGACGATTTTTAAAGATTAAGACCCAGTAAATTACTACGAAGCGGTCTTGTCAATATTAATTGCGCTAGATCAATCAACTGTTCGCCTCATCAAACGCCTCGGGGCCGTGTGCGTACGGTGCCGCATTTGGCTAGCGGAGACAGGTGGACAAATTCATTCGGGCAGCTCTTTCCCACAAGTCTCAGGAAGTACCAACACACTCAGAGCCATCAACAGATAGGCGGTTACGGCGAAAACAGCAATTGCCCCGCCAAGCTGCATATGCGCCCCTGCGTAGCCAACCATCGCCGGGAAAAACGCGCCAACCCCACGCCCAACGTTATAGACAAACCCCTGCCCCGATGCGCGCAGTGCGGTCGGAAAAAGCTCGGCGAAAAACGCCCCCATCGGACTGAACGAGCCAGATGGAAAGAATCCAAGCGGAAACCCGAGAATCAACGTCGCCGTATCGCTTATCGGCAACACCGTATAAAGAAGAACCGTCACCAGGGAAAACATCGCAAACAGAATCAACGTCCACTTGCGGCCTATCCTGTCGGATAGCTGCGCCGCCGTGAGATATCCCGCGAACGAACCCGCAATCACCACCAGCAGATATCCTCCCGTGTGCGTCGCCGAGAGTCCCCGCGCATTCAAATACAGCGGGAGCCAGGTATTGATCGCGTAATATCCACCCTGCGCGCCCAGCGCAACAAGCGACGCAAGTCCCGTCGTTTTCAGCAAAGCAGGCGAAAAAATCTGAAAGAACTTCTTCGAACCATCAGCATTCACACTCGCCCGAGCCCTTTCGAAGACCTCCGACTCCGAAACATGGCGTCGAATCCATACCGCCAGCAGAGCCGGCAACAGACCCACCCAGAACATCGCCCGCCACGCCAAGTCCAGCGGCAGCACCGCAAAAAAAAGCGTGTAGAACAAGGCCGACATTCCCCACCCAATCGCCCATCCCGCCTGTACGGTTCCCACGGCCCGTCCGCGATACTCAGTCCGTATCGTTTCGCCGATCAGCACAGCCCCAACCGCCCACTCACCACCAAACCCCAGTCCCTGCAAGCCACGCAACACCAGCAGCTGCCAAAAATTGGTCGCAAACCCGCACAGAAACGTGAACACCGCAAACCACAGAATCGTAATCTGCAGAACCTTCACGCGGCCAAACCGGTCCGCCGCAAATCCCGCAAGCCATCCACCCAGCGACGACACCACCGCCGCCGAAGTCCCCAGCAATCCCGCCTGACCTTTACTGATGTGCCACAACACAATCAACGTCGGCAGCACGAAACTGAAAGCCATCGCGTCCATTCCATCCAGCATCCAGCCGGAGAACGTCGCCCCCAGGGTCGAGCGCTCTCTCACACTCAGTTGCGTGAACCACGGCTTGCCCGCCATTGCCACTCCGTCCTGCACCTGCGATTCACTCATCCCGCTCAACCTTTCTTCGAACCGCAATGAGCCCCTCGCAACCGCGTGCCAAACTCTACCTAACGCTTTGCCGATCCCCACCCACCACCGCCGGGCGTCTCCACTCGAATCACATCGTTCTTGCCAACCTGCAGCGTGCACTTGCCGGGCAGTTCCGTCAACTTTCCATCAGCCGAGATCCACTGCGCCTTCCCCGTCGCTCCATCATCACCGCCTGCGAGCCCGTACGGAGCAAACTTTCTTCGGTCGCAAAGCAAAGTCACCTGCGAAGGCGCCAGCAGCTCAATCTCACGCACCAGACCATCTCCGCCCCGAAACTCGCCAGCGCCACCCGATCCCCTGCGATAACCGTAGTGCCGCATCCGAAACGGATACGCGTACTCCAGCGCCTCAATCGGAGTATTCAGCGAGTTCGTCATGTGGCAGTGAATCCCATCGACCCCATCCATCCCCGGCCGCGCTCCCATCCCTCCCGCGGTCGTCTCGTAATACGTAAACGCGGCGTTCGTCCGAGGATCCACTCCGCCTACAGTCAAGTTACTCATCGTCCCATAGCTCGCCGCCGGAACCCGCTCCGGAGCCGCTTTCGCCAAAGCCCGCAACAGCGCATCGGTGATCCGCTGACTCGCCTCAACGTTCCCGCCGGCCACCGGAGCAGGCAGCGTCGCATTCACAATCGTTCCCAGCGGCGCCGTCACCTTCACCGAATTCATCAGCCCCGCCGTAGCCGGCGCATCATCGCTCAACAAACACCGCATCATATAAAAGCAAGCAGAATACGTAATCGGATAAACCGCATTCACGCTTCCCTTCACCTGCGGCGACGACCCCGAAAAATCAATCTCCGCCGCACCCTCCGCCGGATCAAACCGAATCGACACCGCAATCCGTATCGGCTCCTCCGTCACTCCATCGCTATCGAGAAAATCCTCAGCAGCAAAAACTCCCGCCGGCATCTTGCGAAGCTCCGCCCGCATCAACCGCTCCGAATAAGCCAGCAACTCCTCCACCAGCTCATTCACTTTCTCAAGCCCGTACTTCGCGACGACTTCCTTAATCCGCCGTTCCCCCACGCGGCAAGCCCCAATCTGCGCTGCCAGATCTCCCTCGCGCTCTCCGGGAGTTCTCACATTCGCCAGCAGCAGCGACAGAATGTCTCGATTCATCACCCCCTTCGACATCAACCGAACCGGAGGAATCCGAATCCCCTCCTGATAAATCTCCTGCGCCGGCCCCATCGACCCCGCATACATCCCACCCACATCCGCGTGATGCGCACGCGAAGCCGCATAAAACGCGGGCCTCTTACCAGTCGCCAAGAAAAATCGGCAGCACCAGCGTAATGTCCGGCAGATGCGTCCCGCCAGCATATGGATCGTTCAGAATCGCCATGTCGCCCTCTTCCAGCTCCATCGCATCCACCACAGCCTTCACCGACATCGGCATCGCGCCCAGATGCACCGGCATATGATCGCCCATCGCTATCACGCGCTCCCGACCATCAAACAGCGCGCACGAATAATCCCTTCGCTCCTTGATATTCGGAGAAATCGATGTCCTGCGCAGCGCCGCACCCATCTCCTCCGCAATCGAGTGCACCGTACTCTGAAAGATCGCCAGTTCAATCGGGCTCCGCGACTCTTTGCTCACGCATGCACCTCAATCACGAGATTCCCCAGCCCATCCACTCGCAGCACATCGCCCATCGGCAACACCGTAGCCGAGCTGTACTCCGAAACAATCGCCGGCCCGGCAAACGTATCGCCCGGCCGCAACAAATCGCGGTCGTACAACCGCGTCTCATGAAACCGCCCATCAAAATAAACCGGCCGCATCCCCACCAACGCCTGCGACCCATCGCCCTCCACAAGCGGCTCCGCGACCGGTTCAAACGCCTCCGCCGCGCTCACCATCCGCACCCGCACATTCACCACCTCAAGCGCCCGCGTCTCACTCGCAAACCCATAGCGCCGCTGATGCAGATCATGAAACTGCGCCACCATCTCCGGCCCGAACGGCACATTCAACTCGTACCCCTGCCCCCGATACCGCAGATCGACCGAACGGAACGCCTGCCCCGTCAAACCCTCCACGCGAAACTCCTCCGTACCCAGATCCTCCATCTCGCAAAAAACCTTCTCAAACGAAGCATCCACGGGCAACATCACCGTGCGCGAATACTCCCGCATCGTATCTGCCAACAAGATCCCCACCGCCGACAAAGCCCCAGGCAACGCCGGCACCAACACACGAGGCACGCTCAACGCACGCGCCAGCGAACAAGCATGCACCGGCCCCCCGCCGCCAAAAGCCACCAGCGTAAAATCCCGCGGATCAAACCCCTTCTCAACCGAAATCACGCGAATCGCCTTCGCCATCGAAGTCTCGATCACCCGCACGATCCCCGCCGCAAAATCCTCCACCGTCGCAATCTCACCCTTCGCCCTTTCCATCCAATACATCATTCGCTCGCGGTCAAGCTTCACCGAACCCCCAAGAAACCGCTCCGTATCCAGCCGCCCCAACGCCAGATTTGCATCCGTCACAGTAGGCTGTTCGCCGCGTCCGAAACAGATCGGCCCCGGTATCGATCCCGCACTCTCAGGCCCCACCCGCAACATCCCGCCTGCATCAAATCGCGCAATCGACCCACCACCCGCGCCAGCCGTATGAATATCCAGCATCGGCACGCCAATCGGAATCCCCGACACCATCGACTCATTGCTGATGCGCAACCCGCCCGCACTCGCATCCACCAGACAAACATCCGTCGAGGTCCCACCCATATCAAATCCAATGATGCGATCGAACCCAGCCAGCGTCGCCAGCTTATAAGCGCCAATCACTCCACCCGCCGGCCCCGACAACACCGTCCTCACCGGCTCAGCCGCAGCCAGTCTCGCCGGAATAATCCCACCTGAAGACTGCATCACCTCCAGCCGAGCATCTTCATACGTTCCCTCCACGCCCGTCGCCAGCTTCGTCAGATAAGCCCCCATCTTCGGCGCAAGATAAGCATTCGCCACCACCGTCGATCCCCGCTCATACTCACGAAACTCCGGCAGAATCTTGTGCGACACCGACAGCGGCAATCCCAGCTTCTCCAGCGCCCGCGCGACCTCGCTCTCATTCTTCGGATTCGCAAAAGAAAACAGCAGAGAAATCGCCACCGCATCCACACCCGCGGCACCCACGACACGCACCAACTCTTCCAGTTCCGCAGCATCGACACCGCGAACGATCTCCCCCTCCGCACTAGTCCGCTCCGACACGCCAAATCGCAACCCCGCCTTCACCAGGCACTCCGGAGCAGGCTGAAACCAGTCATACAACTTAGGCCGCGCCTGCCGCCCAATCGCAATCGTGTCCTCAAACCCCTTCGTCGTCACAAACGCAACGCGCCCACCCTTGCGTTCGAGCATCGCATTCGTCCCCACCGTTGTTCCATGACGAACCACCACCTCACGCCCCACCGCAATCTGCCGCAGCCCATTCAGCACAGCCATGCCCGGATCCTGCGGAGTAGAAAAAACCTTCAGCACAACAAACCTCCCGTCCTGCAGATAAACGCAGTCCGTAAAGGTGCCGCCTGTATCAATCGCAACGCGCATCAAAAGCCCTCATCATCTCTTCGCTTCAGTGCTTCGTCAAAGAAGCCTGCGCGCTGTTCCCCGTCGCACCCGCCTGCGCGAGATTCTCATAGAGCAGCGCATACGTCGCCAGCCAATGCGTCCCAAGATATCCAGCCGCACCAATCTTGTCGTATCCCTGCTTCCCATTAATCGTCGCCAGCCGCTCGTACACCGCAATCCGCGGATCGCCCTTCGGCAGACTCTGCGCAATCGTCAAAAAATCCGCAGCGCGCTGAAAATTCAACCCAATCAAATGAGCATTCGGCAACCCTTCCTCATCTGTGCCCGTCGTATCGCGATTGTTCCCATGCACCGCGTCGATATCCTTCCCATACTGCTGAAACTCCTCCGAATACACTGGTGGCAGAAAACCATCCAGCCACTTCGCATAGCTTTCAGGCGTCATCACTCGCCCCATCAGCGCCGCCTCCGCCAGGCACGGCGATGCAAAATCCCCAAACACCGGCTCCAAAGCTGTCGCGCAACTCTTATCGTTTCCATACAGCCGCATCGCCGTCTCATGCACCGCCGTCTCCAGCGTCTTGTCCTCGGTCTGCTTCGTGTAATCCAGCACAAACCCCATATCCAGCGCTGTATTCGGATGCACCCCCACCCGAACCGGATAGTTCAGGCTATGCAGGTACAACACGTATTGCTCCGACACCCACTTCGCCAGCGGCTCCAGTACCGTCGCGGCGCGTTGCCCATCCGGATCGTTCCACGTCTTCATCTCTCCATACAACTTCAGCAACCACGCATAACCATACGGCTTCTCAAAGTCCGCGCCTACTCCCTTCAGCTTCGTAAAAAAATCCAGCTCCCCATCAATATTCTGTTTCTGCAAATGACTCACCAGCTCATTCCGAATCGCCGGAGCCACAGCAATCGTCGGGTCCGCCTTAATCAGCGAGATCATCATCCACATCGAATTAACCGCCGAGTGCCAGTCGAAGCACCCATAGAACGCCCGGTGCTTGTCATAGTCCTCCAGAATCTGCGGCTTCCCATCGCGCTGCCACAGATACCCCGGACGAATAATCCCCACAGCATGCGGATGATCCTCGCACCCCAGCGGATTTGCGGCCAGCGCCAGCCGCTGCACCTCACCATACGCCGGAGGCCCCGGATTCGGCAGGCTCTTCAAATACTCATGAACCTTCGTGGCATCATTCTGCGCCAGCAGACTTCCCGCGCCCGCAACCCAAACCGTCAACACCCTCATCAAAATCCGCATCGAGCCGTCCTTCATCACAAATTCCCCGCACTATCATCCGTCTTCTTCGGCTTCTCTGGCGGTGCCAGCGGAGCAGGCCCCATCCTCGCGTTCTCATACAGCACGGCAAACGTCGAAAGCCAATGCTGTCCCTCATACCCCGCATTCCCAATCTTCTCGTACCCACGCGTCGCACTCATCATCGCCAATCGCCGAAACACTTCGATCCGTGGATCATCCTTCGGCAGCGCCTGCGCGATCGTCAGCAGAGCCGTAGCCCGTTGAAAGTTCAAACCAATCAAATGCGACTCCGCCGCCAACTGCACCTGCGCATCCGCCCCTGACGTATTCACATGACTCGTATCGATCTCCTTCGCATACACCTGAAACGCATCCGAATAGACCGGCGGCAAAAATCCATCCAGCCACTTCAAATAACTTTGCTGATCCATCACCCGCCCCATCAGTGCCGCCTCTGTCAGGCAGGACGAAACCAAATCAGTATTCTGCGGCTCAAAGTTTGTATTGCAATTCTTGTCTTTCTCAAACAGCCGCATCGCATTCCCATGAATCGCCGTCTTTAGCGTCGTGTCTTCCGACAAATTCGCCCCATCCAGCGCCAGGCTCATCGACCAGGCCGTATTCGACTCCACGCCCGTCCGATAAGGAAACTTGAGGTCGTATAGATAAAACACATACCGCTCCGACATCCACTTCGCCAGCGGCATCAGCGCATCCGCCACCTTCTTATCCTCGTCAGAGTTCGACCCCTTCACTTCGCCATACAGCTTCAACACCCAAGCATAGCCATAGGGCTTCTCAAAGTTCGCATCCGGCCCCTTCTGCTCATTGAAGAACGCCAGCTCGCCGTCCACATTCGTCTTCTTAAAATGATTCGTCGCAATATCTTTAATTGCCGAACCCAGGCTGATCTTCGGGTCCTGCTTCCTCAGCGACATCAACGCCCAAACCGACCCCACCGCGCTATGCCAGTCCGCGCACCCATAAAACGCCCGGTTCTTGTCATAGTTCTCCAGCAACTGCGCCGGCTTCGAATACTGCCACAAATAATTATTTCGGTTCGCCGGAGCCTCATCCGGATGGTCCGTGCAACTGATCGCCGAAGCCGCCAGCGTCTCCCGCTTCGCTTCGTCATAAACCGGAGCCGTCACCGCCGGAAGCGTCTTCAAATACTCATTAACCTTCTTCGCATCCACACCCTGGCCCAACATCGCTGGAGCCGCCAAACAACCCATCAAACCCGCAATCAGCACTCTCATCGCACTTCCTTTACTCGCACGCACTCGCACACAGCCGCCACAGCCAGCATCAACTCAGACACTTTTCTGCTTCCCGATAGACTAATCGACCTTGCCCCAACACCCAACGCCTCATTCCATTCCTGCATCCATTAACAGAGAAACTCTCCCTGCATCCCTGCGACACTCTGCCATCTCAACGTTAGGAGCGACCCGCAAACCAGGTGAAAGCCCAGGTGAAAGCCGAAAGTCCATGGCGCGAGCGGCTGCGCGCGCTTCAGAACGTCCCACCCGTACTCCATATCCTCTGGGAGTCCGGCCCCTCCGTCGTCTCCTGGGGGCTGATCCTCCGCGTCATCGTCGCCGTTCTCCCCTTCGGCATCGCCAAAGTAGCCGCCTGGATCATCGGCGACATCGCCGGAGTCCTGCGCGGCCAACCCCTCGCCCAAAACTTCTGGACCCTCGTCGCCACCGAAGTCGCCTTCAACGTCCTGCTCGGCATCATCACCCGTGCCATCGACTACTCCGACTCGCTCCTCGCCAACCGCTACACCCAGCACGTCAGCGTCCGCGTCATGGAGCAGGCTGCCCGCCTCGACCTCACCACCTACGAAGATCCCCGTCTTCTACGATCGCCTCGAGCGAGCCCGCGTTCAGGCCACCGACCGCCTCGCCATGATCCAGCAGATGGGCCGCCTCTTCCAGCAGGTCATCACCACCCTGGTCTTCTCCGTAGCCCTCGCATGGGCATCCCCATGGCTCATCCTCCTTCTCGCCCTCGGCGTCCTCCCATCCTTCATCGGAGAGACTCACTACGCCTTCCTTGGCTACGCCAAAAACTTCCGCCAGACTCCAGCCAAGCGCCAAATGGACTACCTCCGTCAGGTAGCCGGCAGCCGCGAAGGCGCAAAAGAAGTGAAGCTCTTCGGCCTCAACAAATTCTTCACCGAGCGCTTCCAGGCCCTCGCCCACCAAATCTACGTCGAAGACGTCACACTCTCCCGCTCCAAGCTCATCGTTGGAGGCCTCCTCGGCATCATTGGCACGCTAGGCTACTACGGAGCCTACGTCTACGTCATCTGGCGCACCCTCCACGGCGCCTACGACATCGGCCAGTTCACCTTCCTCACCGCCGCCATCCAGCAGGCCAGCTCCAACCTGCAACAAGTCTTCTCCACCGCATCCGGCATCGCCGATCAGGCTCTCTTCCTCACCGACCTGCTCGCCTTCTTCGAGATGCAGCCGACCGTCCAGTCCAAACCGAACGCACTCCCCGCACCCAGTCCCATCCAGCAAGGCTTCGAATTCCGCAACGTCTCCTTTACCTACCCCGGTACCGAGCGCACCGTCCTCAACAACTTCAACTTCACCCTCTCTCCCGGCGAACGCATCGCCCTCATTGGCGAAAACGGCCAGGGCAAAACCACCGTAGTCAAACTCATCACTCGCCTCTACGATCCCACCGAAGGCCAGATCCTCCTTGACGGCATCGACCTCCGCGAGTACTCCATCGAAGACCTCCACCGCCAGATCGGCGTCATCTTTCAGGACTTCATGCGCTTCGAGATGACTGCCCGCGAAAACATCGCCGTAGGCCGCATCGACCACCCTCATCAGCAAGCCGACATCGAAGACGCCGCCCACAAAAGCCTCGCCGACACCGTGGTCGACAAACTGGCCCACGGCTACGACCAGATCCTCGGACGCCGATTCGAAGGCGGAGTCGAGCTCTCCGGCGGCGAGTGGCAAAAGATGGCCCTCGCCCGCGCCTACCTCCGCGACGCGCAACTCCTCATCCTCGACGAGCCCACCGCCGCACTCGACGCACGCAGCGAACTCGAAGTCTTCGAGCGCTTCGCCGAACTCACCCAGGGCAAGATGGCTCTCCTCATCTCGCACCGTTTCTCCACCGTCCGCATGGCCGACCGCATCGTCGTCCTCTCCGGCGGCCGTCTCATCGAAGAAGGCAACCACCAGCAACTCATGGCAAAGAACGGCCTCTACGCCAGCATGTTCGAGATGCAGGCCGCAAGTTACAGGTAATCCCAACCCGGCATCTTACCCACCAGAGCACGAGCAACCTCCTGCTTCACCTGCATCACGCGATTCCGAGAAAGATGTCATGGCACCGCCAGAAAACTTCACCGCAGAACCCGTACTCCCGCCAACCGCCCCCACCTCGGAGGTCCCCACCACCGGCCTGCCCGAAAAACCCTCCGTCTCCGACGCCGACCTCCGCGCTCACGCCGAAGCCCTCGGCAAACATTGGCAGGCAATCCCCCACCCCACAACCGACGGCCTCACCGAACGCCTCGCCCGCCTCCAGCAGCGCCTCACCGCCATCCTCGCTGCCTGCCGCAAAACCACCACCACCAGCGAACTCACTCCGCAACTCGAGCTCCTCGAGAGCACCCGCATGCTCGAGGCTCCGCTCCTCCACGGCGAAGAAACCACCGCCGCCTTCGCCTCACTTCCGCACGTCCGCGTCGAAGGCAACAAAGAACTCCCGCGCGTCGTCAACCTCGCCGAAGGCTATCTCTCCGCTGCGCAGGGCATCTGGTCCCCCGAATCCCTGACCGTTTACACCCAGCAAGCCCAAACCCGCGACCCGCTCCTCCTCGAAGAGATCACAGTCCTCCCGCAGGCCCTCAAGCTCGCCCAACTCGAATACATCCTCGACCGCGCCGAAGAAGCCTTCAAAGCCGGCGACCTTCCGCCCATCGAGCAATCTCCTTTCTCCGCCACCCTCCACAGCATGCGCCGTCTCAATCAATTCGAGTGGCGCACCGTCCTCGAGCCCATCATCGCCTTCGACTCCATCCTCCGCCACGACCCCGTCGGCGTCTTCCCCGTCATGGAAGACGAAACCCGCCACATCTACCATCTCCGCATCGCCGAGCTCGCCCGCCACGCCGACGCAAGCGAAGTCGAAACCGCGCAGATCGCCCTCGACCTCGCTCGTCAATCCACCCAAACACCCGACCCCGACCCGCGCCAGGCGCGGCGCGCCGCTCACATCGGCTACTACCTCTTCGCCGAGGGCCTTCCAACCCTCAGCCAGCGCATCGACTACAACGGCCCACCAATCGAACGCATCCGCAGCTTCCTGCGCCGTTGGAAAGAGGACTTCTACATCCTTGGCATCTTCATTCTCACCTGTCTTCTCATCGTGGCCGTAATCGCGCCTCTCGTTCCGCACAACGCCTTCTGGCCCGTCATCGCAGCGCTTCTCCTCTCTCTCATCCCCGCCTCACAAGGCGCCGTCGACCTCGTCAACAACACCGTCACCGCCCTAATGAAGGCTCACTCGCTCCCCAAGATCGACTTCTCCAAAGGCGTCCCTCACGAAGCAACCACCTTCGTCGTCGTCCCCACTCTCCTTCTGCGCGAGAAGCAAGTCCACGAACTCTTCGACGAACTCGAAGCCCGCTACCTCGCCAATCAGGACCCCAACATCCACTTCGGCCTCCTCACCGATCTCCCCGACATCGAAACCCGCCCACTCGACGAAGACACCCACCCACTCGCCCTCCTCGCCGCGCAATGCGTCGAAGAACTCAACCAAAAATATGCCGGCCAAAACGGTGGCAGCTTCTTCCTCCTTCATCGCCATCGCATCTTCAACGCCCGCCAGGGTGTATGGATGGGCTGGGAACGCAAGCGCGGCAAGCTCCTCGACCTCAACCAATTTCTCCTCCGCCATCATGATGCCTTCCCCCTCAAAGCCGGCCCTCTCAACCTCCTCAACGAAGTCCGCTACATCATTACCCTCGACTCCGACACCCAGCTTCCCCGCGGAACCGCCGCCCGCATGGCCGGAACCATGGCCCACCCGCTCAATCAGGCCATCGTCAACCCCAAACTCCGCATCGTCACCGCCGGATACGGCATCCTCCAACCCCGCGTAGGCGTCAGCGTCTCCTCCGCCGCCAGCTCACGCCTCGCCTCGCTCTACTCCGGCGAAACCGGATTCGACATCTACACCCGCGCCGTCTCCGACGTCTATCAGGATCTCTTCGGCGAGGGCATCTTCGCCGGCAAAGGCATCTACGAAGTCAGCATCCTCCAGCAGGTCCTCGACCGACGCTTCCCCCGCAACGCTCTCCTGTCGCACGACCTCATCGAAGGCTCCTACGCACGTGCCGGCCTCGTCACCGACATCGAAATCATCGACGACTACCCCTCCCACTACTCCGCCCACACCCGCCGCACGCACCGCTGGGTCCGCGGCGACTGGCAGATCGCCCGCTGGCTCCTCAACCGAGTCCCCGACGAATCAGGCAACCTCGTCTCCAACCCCATCAACACCATCTCCCGCTGGAAGATCCTCGACAATCTCCGCCGCTCCCTCGTCGAGCCCGTCACCTTCCTCCTCTTCGTCCTCGGCTGGTTCGTCCTTCCCGGCGGCGCGCTCTACTGGACCATCGCCGGCCTCGTTCTCCTATTGCTTCCCAGCATCGTCCAGTTAGCCTTCAACCTCGGTCGTGCATTCTTTAAACTCAGCATCGTCGGAGCCCGCGAAGGCATCACCACCTTCGCATCCTCCTTCGGATTCACCATCCTCAACCTAACCTTCCTTCCGCACCACATGCTTCTCTCGCTCGACGCCATCATCCGTTCCCTCATCCGCAGCTACGTCTCCGGCAAGCGTCTCCTCGAGTGGGAGACCGCAGCCCAGGCCGAATCCGGCACCTCCAAACACTCTCTCGACATCTACCTCCAACTCTCTCCCGTCATCGCCGTCGTCATAGCCATCGGCCTCGCCTTCGACCATCTCCCTTCGCTCTATGCAGCCGCGCCCGTGTTATTCCTCTGGGCCATCGCTCCGCTCGTAGCCCACTGGCTCAACTCACCTCCCACCCAGGAAGAAGGTCCGCTCACCCCACAGGACTCGCTCTTCCTCCACCAGCAAGCCCTCCAGACCTGGCGCTACTTCCAGGAGTTCGGCGACGAAAAAAATCACTGGCTCATCCCCGACAACGTCGAAGAAAAGGATCTCGTTCAGATCCGCAAGCTCTCCCCAACCAACCTCGGCATGCTCTTCAACGCCCGCCAGGCCGCCGTCGAGTTTGGCTTCCTCACCCTCTCCGACTTCGCCCAGGCCACCCTCGGCACCCTCGACACCTACGAACGCCTCGAAAAACAACGCGGCCACATCTACAACTGGTACGACATCGAAACCCTCCGCGCTATTCCACCCCTCACCATCTCCTCCGTCGACAGCGGTAACCTCACCGCATCCCTCTACACTCTCCAGTCCGGAGCCCTCGACCTCATCAAGCGCCCCCTGCTAAACCTCGACGTCTTCGCCTGCCTCGAAGAGATGCAGGCCAAACCCCTCCCGCCAACAGCCGATCAGCACGAAACCGACGCCGCAATCCTCCGCGCCCACGTCCGCTTTCTGCTTCAACAAGTCGCCGCGCCCGCCGAACCCGTCTCCGTTGAAAACGACCTCGCCAACGCCGGCCGCGAGACCTGGCTCGCCCACGAAATCAATCGCCGCCTCACCGCGCTCTCCATCTTCGCGCAGGACTACGCCCCCTGGACCCTTCCCCAATTCGAAGCCCTCTTCGCGCTCCCTCAGCTCAGCCAACCCGAAGACCACGTCATCCCAACCGTCCATCAATCCGCTGACTACGCCGCTTATCTCAACGCCAGAATCGCCACAGTCATCCCAACCCTCCCCCAGGACTCCCCGCTCGCCACCTCCGCCACAACCCTCAGCACCCTACTCACCGAAGCCGGCCCACGCCTCGCCCAACTCAAAGCCGACCTGGCAACCATCGCCTCCGAAGCCGGCCGCCACGCCGACGCCATGCACTATAGCTTCCTTTTCGTCGAATCCCGCCAACTCCTCTCTATCGGCTTCGACGGCACAAAACAGGAGCTCCACTCCGCCTGCTACGACCTCCTCGCCTCCGAAGCACGCATCGCCTCCTTCATCGCCGTAGCCAAAGGAGACATCCCCCAACAATCCTGGTTCCGACTCGACCGCTCCCACATCCTCGTCGACAACCATCCCGCGCTCCTCTCCTGGACCGGCACCATGTTCGAGTACCTCATGCCCTCCCTCTGGATGCGCACCTTCCCCGACACCCTCATCTCCCGCTCGCTCCTCTCCGCCGCCATCATCCAGCGCAACTACGTCCGCAATATCCCCTGGGGCATCTCCGAATCTGGCTTCGCAAAAAAAGATCCCCAAGGCCGCTACAGCTATCAGGCCTGGGGCATCCCCGCCCTCGCCCTCAAGTACGGAGCCGAAGACGGCCCCGTCATCAGTCCCTACTCCACCTTCCTCGCCCTCGCCACCCTCCGTAAAGAAGCCATCGCCAACCTCCGCCGCATGTCCTCCATGAACTGGCTGGGCAACTACGGCTTCTACGAGTCCGCCGACTACACCGAAACCCAGCAACCCGAACTGGTCCGCTCCTGGATGGCCCACCACCAGGGCATGTGCCTCCTCGCCCTCACCAATCTGCTGAAAAATAACGTAGTTCAGCACTGGTTCCACTCCACCCCGCGCATCCGAGCCGCCGAGCTCCTCCTCCACGAAAAACCACTGAGCAAAGAGACCCTCAAAGCCCTCGCCAACCAGACCAAATCCACGAAAGCCGGCTGAATCCGCCTGAATCAGGGCCAAAGGCCCGCCCTATACCAGCCTGGGGCAACGCCCTAGGTTATCAACGAACCAGAGAATTGAGGGCTGAAAGCCCGCCCCACAGGAGCTACCGCGCCCCCCAAAAACCGCGTGAATCTTCCAGAAATCACCAGCGTAAATAAAGCGAAAACACAAGCGGCAGCCTTTACTTCCCTGCTAATGGAGACATTGATTCAGGCAGCCGATTCAAACCGGCAAAACTAACCGAAAAACAGGGAAAAAACACTGGATTTGGTACCATTCTTAGGTCTGAAACAGGCATCTCCACTGCTCGCCTGTAACTCTCATTAGTTTTGGGGTACCTTCATGGCACGTCCTTACTGGTCAGGTCAGATCCAAATCTCCCTCGTCTCCTTCGGCGTCAATCTCTTCACCGCCACTGAGTCCAAAGCCGAGATCCGCTTCCACCAGCTCAGCCGCAAGACCGGCGAGCGCATCAAGCATCAGAAGGTCTCCGGCGAAGAAGGCCCCGTCGAAAAGGGCGACATCGTCAAAGGCTTCGAGTACCGCAAAGGCGAGTACGTCACCATCGAGCCCGAGGAGATCGAAAACCTCCGCATCCCCTCCCGCCACAACCTCGAAGTCACCCAGTTCGTCGACTACGACGACATCTCCCCCGCCTTCTTCGAAAAGCCCTACTTCGTCACCCCCGAGAGCGACACTCAGGCCGAGGCCTTCGCCGTCGTCCGCAAAGCCCTCCAGTCCACCAAAAAGGTCGCGCTAGGCAAGATTGCCTTCGGTGGCCGCGAACACCTCGTAGCCGTCATGCCCAACGACGACGACAAGCTTCCCGGCATGATGGCCTACGTCATGCGCTACGAAGAAGAGCTCCGCAAACCCGCCGAATACTTCGACAAGATCAAAAAAGTTACCATCGAAGCCGACCAGCTCTCGCTAGCCAAAGAACTCATCAAGCGCAAAGCCGCAAAGTTCGCCCCCGAAAAATTCAAGGACGAATACGAGACCGCCCTCCGCGCCATGGTCGAAGCCAAAGTCAACAACGCCCCGATCCCCAAGGAAGAGCCCGCTCCCACATCCGGCAAAG
The DNA here is from genome assembly GCA_963746625.1 of uncultured Acidobacteriaceae bacterium. Lineage (GTDB taxonomy): Bacteria > Acidobacteriota > Terriglobia > Terriglobales > Acidobacteriaceae > Edaphobacter. The sequence goes on along the minus strand of CAVVBT010000002.1, from coordinate 1,164,973 downwards.
TCATCAACCTCATGGACGCCCTTCGCAAGAGCGTAGAAAAAGACACAGGCGCAGAAAAGAAACCACCCGCCTCCGTCGGCAAGAAAGGCATCTCACTGGTCAAACCGAAAGCGCAAAAACGCAAATCCGCCTAAAGCGTTGCCGCTGACTGCCGTTGTTTTGCTTTTGCCTTTGCTTTTGCCTTTGCCTTTTGCTTTTGCCTTTGCCTTTTGCCTTTGCCTTTTGCCTTTGCCTTTGTCTTTTGCCTTTGCCTTTGCCTTTGTCTTTTGCCTTTGCCTTTGTCTTTTGCCTTTGCCTTTGTCTTTTGCCTTTGCCTTTGTCTTTTGCCTTTGCCTTTGCCTTTTGCCTTTTGCCTTTTAGTTGTCATCCTTCGCCGAAGGCGGAGGATCTGCTGTTGCGTTTGCTTTGCCGTTGCCTCTGTCTTTGCTTTGTCTTTGCAGCTGCTTTTGCCGCTCTTGCATTTGCTTCTAGGTACCCCAAGGCTTTAGCCTTGGGCCTCTCATGGCGGAAAAGAGAGGGGCTTCAGCCCCTGGAGTATGCTTTTTCTCTCTCACCAAGGCACCCACCCACAACGTCAGCGCAATCTCACCGATTAGCCCATGACCACCCCAAAAAAAATCGCCACCAAAAAATCTCCCGCTAAAAAATCCGCCGCCACCACAGCCCGCACAAAAGCCTCCAACGCCGTAGACGACCAGCTAGCCCGCTACCGCTCCATGCGTGACTTCAAAGTCACCGCCGAACCCAGCGGAGCCTCCAAATCCACCAAAGCCACCACCCTCCCCTTCGTCATCCAGAAACACGCCGCCTCGCATCTTCACTACGACTTCCGCCTCGGCTGGAACGGCGTGCTTAAAAGCTGGGCCGTCTCCAAAGGCCCCAGCTACGTCGTCAAAGACAAGCGCCTTGCCGTTCAGGTTGAAGACCACCCCATGGAATACGGCGGCTTCGAAGGCGTCATCCCCAAGGGCCAATATGGCGGAGGCACCGTCATGGTCTGGGACCAGGGCACATGGGAGCCGCAGCCCGGCCACACCGACGTCGATGAAGGCCTCCGCATCGGCAGCCTCAAATTCATCATGCATGGCGAGCGAATGAAGGGAAAATGGGCCCTCATTCGCATGAAGGGCAAGTACGCCAACGAGAGCAAGCCCAACTGGCTCCTCATCAAAGAACACGACGACTTCGAAAAACCCGAGACTGCCCAGCCCGTCACCGAAGAGTTCACCACCAGCGTCGTCACTGACCGCACCATGGACCAGATCGCCGCCAGCGAAGACCACGTCTGGCACTCCAAAGACACCGCAACCGGCAAAGCCTGGCAACGCATCGACAAAGAAAAAGAACAACAGCCGCCAACCCGCTCCCCCACCCCAATCCCCGCCGCAAAAACCAAACCCGCCCAACCCCCCACCGGAACCCCCAAAGAAAAACTCCCCACCTTCATCCCCCCGCAACTAGCCCTTCAAACCACCACCCCACCAGCAACCGAAGGCTGGCTCCACGAGCTAAAGCTCGACGGCTACCGCATCCAGGCCCGCAAATCCGGCCCACAAGTCCAGCTCATCACCCGCTCCGGCCTCGACTGGACCCACCGCATGAAGACCATCGCCACCCAGGTCTCCATCCTCCCCTGCGAATCAGCGATCCTCGACGGCGAAGTCGTCGTCCTCGACGACAAAGGCAACACCAGCTTCGCCGACCTCCAGGCCGCCTTTCAGGAAGGAGCCAACAAGCCCCTCACCTACTTCGTCTTCGATCTCCTCCACCTCAACGGCCACAACCTCCGCAACCTCCCCCTCATCGATCGCAAAGCCACTCTAGCCACCCTCCTCAAAAACCCCGGCAACTTTATCCACCTAAGCGAGCACATAGAATCCAACGGCCCCGCTGTCTTCAAGAGCGCCTGCGAACTCGACGCCGAAGGCATCATCTCCAAACGCGCCGCCGGAGCCTACATCTCAGGCCGCACCGGCGACTGGCTCAAAGCAAAATGCATTCGCGAGCAGGAGTTCGTCATCGGAGGCTTCACCCTCCCCGCCAAAGGCCACGCCGGAATCCACGGCATCGGCGCACTCCTCCTCGGCTACTACCGCGACGGCAAGCTCATCTACGCCGGCCGCACCGGCACCGGCTTCACACAGAAAACCCACAAGATCATCCGCACACAGCTAGACAAACTCCGCCAAACCGAAAACCCCTTCCACAACCCACCCGACGAAGCCCGCCGCAACGTCATCCCCGTAAAACCCAAACTCGTAGCGCAAGTCCGCTTCGCCACCTGGACCGCCGACAAACTAGTCCGCCAGGCCTCCTTCAAAGGTCTCCGCGAAGACAAACCCGCCACCGAAGTCCGCCTCGAACAACCCCTCCCCCTAGCCGAAACCCAACAGGAAGCCCACCACACCACCGCAACCTCCATCGCCGCCAAAACTCACACCACCAGCCACGCCTCAAAAAAAGCCGTCAGTTCACCCAGATCCCAAGCGAGTGGAGGAAATTCAAAGAACGACGCCGTCATTTCGACCGAAGCGCAGCGAAGTGGAGAAACCCGCTTCTCTACCACTAAATCCAAATCCACCACCAAAGCCCCCATCCGCCTAACCCACCCCGACAAGATCATCGACACCGAATCCCACCTAACCAAGCAGCAACTAGCCGACTACTACTGGGCCATCGCCCCATACATGCTCCCCTCCATCGCCCACCGGCCGCTCTCCCTCGTACGCTGCCCCGACGGCACCGGCCACCAGTGCTTCTTTCAAAAACACGTCACCAACACCCTTCCTCCCGGAATCGGCTCCGTCGACGTAGCCGACAAAAATGGCAAAGTAGAACCCTACATCACCCTCTCCACCCAGCAAGCCCTCGCCGGTCTCGCCCAAATCGGCGTCCTCGAAATCCACCCCTGGGGCTCCACCAACAAAGACCTCGAACACCCCGACCGCATCATCATCGACCTAGATCCCGACACCTCCATCCCTTGGCCAACCCTCGCTGCCAGCGCCCTCGAAGTCCGCGCCAACCTCAAAAAACTCAACCTCGAATCCTTCCTCAAGAGCACCGGCGGCAAAGGTCTCCACGTCGTCATCCCCATCGAGCCCAAACACGACTGGCCCACCGTAAAAACCTTCGCCCACAATTTCGCCCTCATGATGCAGAAGCAGAACCCAAGCCTCTACCTCACCGTCATGACGAAATCCGCCCGCAAAGACCGCATCTACATCGACTACCTCCGCAACGAGCGCGGTGCCACCGCCGTAGCCGCCTTCTCCCCCCGAGCCCGCCCCGGCATGCAAGTCTCCATGCCCCTGGCATGGTCGGAACTAAAATCCCAGGACCGCCCCACCTTCGCCGTCAGTAACTTCGCCGACTGGCAACCCCGCCTCCGCCGCGACCCATGGAAATCCCTCCCCGCCACCCACCAAACCCTACCCAAAACCTGATACCCCTTCATATAGGCAAAACTCAAATGACAACCGACAAACATCCACATACCGAAACGAGCGCCAAAGGCGCGCCCCATACCAGCCCAGGGCAACGCCCTGAGTAACTAAACGCAAAAAGAATCAAAGGGCTGAAAGCCCGCCCTATTCCGCCCGAACCCCGGGCAAACGCCAGCCAAAACCAAGCATCTCCCTATACAGTGACCCAAACCGAATCCGCCCCGCTCCCCGCTTCGCAGGAAATCAAAGCAACAGGACTAAGATCAGGTCCCATGAAACCTATCGAAGGCCGCCGTCGCGTCATCATCGAGGAGATCCAGCCGCAAGTTGACAGCGGCCGCTATCCCGCAAAGCGCATCCTCGACGACAAGGTCACCGTCACCGCCGCCGTCTTCACCGACGGCCACGACCACGTCGCCGGTCGCCTCCTCTACCGCCACTCCACCGAAAAAGACTGGCACGCCACACCCCTCACCGCCCTCACCAACGACCTCTGGCAAGCCACCTTCACCGTGAATCAACTGGGAGACTGGCTCTTCACCATCGAAGCCTGGGTCGATCACTTCGAAACCTGGCACGCCGACCTGAAAAAACGCCTCGAAGCCCAGGCCACTCCGGGCGCCCCCTCGCAAGACATCCCCCTCGCCCTCCGAACCGGAGCCATCCACCTCGAACAAGCCGCCCGGCGCGCACCTTTCCCAATCAGTCAGGTCTTCCTCAACACCGCCGCCGATCTCAACCATCTCGCCAACTCCAACACGTCCATCCATCAATCCCCGCTAGCCGAAGAGATCCTCGAACTCGCTGCCCAATACCCCGATCTCACCTTCGCCACTCGCTACCCGACCGAGCTTCACCTCTGGGTCGATCGCGAACGCGCGCGCTACTCCACCTGGTACGAGCTCTTTCCCCGCTCCACCTCGCCCGACCCCAGCCGCCCAGGCACCTTCGCCGACGTCCAGGCCCTCCTGCCCACCATCGCCACCATGGGCTTCGATGTTCTCTACCTGCCTCCGATCAACCCGATTGGCAACGCCTTCCGCAAAGGCCGCAACAACACGATGACCCCAACTCCGGGCGAGCCCGGCAGCCCCTGGGCAATCGGCTCCAGACTCGGCGGCCACACAGCCATCAACCCCGACCTCGGCACCCTCGCCGACTTCGACGCACTCGTCGCTGCCGCCCGGGCCCACAACATCGAACTAGCCCTCGACATCGCCTTCCAGTGCTCCCCCGACCACCCTTGGGTCACCGAACACCCCAAGTGGTTCCTTGCCCGTCCCGACGGCACCATCCAGTACGCGGAAAATCCGCCAAAAAAATACCAGGACATCTACCCCCTCAACTTTGAATCCAATCGCTGGCGAAGTCTCTGGCAGGCCCTCTACGACGTCTTCGTCTACTGGATCCGGCGCGATGTCCGTATCTTTCGCGTCGACAACCCTCACACCAAGGCCCTCCCCTTCTGGGAGTGGTGCCTGACCGAGATTCACAAAAAATATCCCGACGTCCTCTTTCTCTCCGAGGCCTTCACCCGCCCGCACGTCATGTACTCCCTCGCCAAGGCGGGCTTCTCGCAGTCCTACACCTACTTCACCTGGCGCAACACCGGCGCCGAGCTCGAGGAGTACTTCGAAGAGATCACCCAGCCGCCCATCTCAGACTTCTTCCGCCCCAACCTCTGGCCCAACACGCCCGACATCCTCCACGCCAGCCTCCAGAACGGAGGCCGTCCCGCCTTCATGCAGCGCTTCATCCTCGCCGCTACTCTCGGCGCCAACTACGGCATCTACGGCCCCGCCTACGAGCTAGGCGAGAACACTCCCTTCAAACCCGGCAGCGAAGAGTACCTCAATAGCGAAAAATACGAGATCCGCCACTGGGACCGCACCGCCCCACACTCCATCGCTCCGCTCATTACCCAGGTCAACCGCATCCGCCGCGAAAACCCGGCCCTCCAAAGCAACGACTCGCTGCAATTCCACCCAGCCGACAACCCAAACATCCTTTGCTACAGCAAAACCCACGGCGACAACCGCATCCTCGTAGCCATTAACCTCGACCCCACCCAGGAACAAGCCGGCTGGATCGACCTCGACCTCAAACAGCTGGCCCTCCCCTACCACCAGGACTTCGAAATCGAAGACCTCCTCACGGGAAGCCACTACCAATGGCATGACCGCAGCAACTACGTAGCTCTCCGCCCCGACGTCCAACCCGCCCACATCTTTCGCATCGTCACTCCACCACCGTCTCCCGAGCGAACCCCTGCGGAGAAACCGGCTTCGCCACCAACACCCCCGGAACAATGGCCCTGCGGATGAGCCCGTGGCTCATCAACAAAACCGGGCCGATCCTTAGTGGTTTCATCGTGAGGGGTGGGTTACCTTTCTCTCCCCCGCTGGATCGATCCTTTTTTTTCTCGCCACCCGCTCCCGCAATTCGCCATCAAAACAATCAGGCCCTATAAAATCCGTCCAAATCCGTGTTTATCCGCGGTCGTAAGAGGTAAGAGTGAAAAAGATCGGCAGCGCCAGCGACCCCCTCTGGTACAAAGACGCGATCATCTACGAGATTCACGTCCGCGCATTCATGGACTCGAACGCCGACGGCATCGGCGACTTCCCGGGCCTCATGTCGAAACTCGATTACCTCCAGGACCTCGGCGTAACCTGCCTCTGGCTTCTCCCCTTCTTTCCGTCCCCCCTCCGCGACGACGGCTACGACATCGCCGACTACACCAGCGTCAACCCCGCTTACGGATCGCTGGAAGATTTCAAGCAGTTCTTAGCCGCCGCCCACCAGCGCAACCTGCAGGTCATGATCGAGCTGGTCATCAACCACACCTCCGACCAGCATCCTTGGTTCCAGGCGGCCCGCCGAGCCCCGAAAGGCTCGCCAGAGCGCGACATGTACGTCTGGTCCGACACCGACAAGCTCTTCGAAGGCGTCCGCATCATCTTCACCGACACCGAAAAATCCAACTGGACATGGGACGATGTCGCCCAGCAGTACTACTGGCACCGCTTCTTCGCCCACCAGCCCGACCTCAACTTCGACAACCCCCGCGTCATGGAAGAGGTCCTCAAAGCCATGCGCTTCTGGCTCGACCTCGGCGTCGACGCCCTCCGACTCGATGCCATCCCCTATCTCATCGAACGCGACGGCACCTCCTGCGAGAACGTCCCCGAAACTCACGTAAAAATCAAAGAAATCCGCGCCGCGCTTGAAGCCGAATACGAGAACCGCCTCATCCTCGCCGAAGCCAACATGTGGCCCGCCGACGTCCGCCCCTACTTCGGCGAAGGCGACGAGTGCCACATGGCCTTTCACTTTCCCCTCATGCCGCGCATCTACATGGCCCTCCGCCAGGAAGACCGGCTACCCATCACGGACATCATGGCGCAAACTCCCGCCATCCCCGACGCCTGCCAATGGGGCCTATTCCTCCGCAATCACGACGAGCTAACCCTCGAGATGGTCACCAACGACGAGCGCGACTACATGTATCTCGCCTACTCGGCCGACCCGCGCATGCGCATCAACGTAGGCATCCGCCGCCGCCTCGCCCCTCTCGTGGACAACAACCGCCGCCGTATCGAACTCCTCAACTCCCTTCTACTAAGCTTCCCCGGAACGCCCATCCTCTACTACGGCGACGAGATTGGCATGGGCGACAACATCTATCTCGGCGACCGCAACGGTGTCCGCACTCCCATGCAGTGGAACCCCGACCGCAACGCAGGCTTCTCCACCGCGGTCCCCGCACGCCTCTACTTTCCAGTCATCATGGACCCCATCTGGGGATACCAGGCCATCAACGTCGAGGCCCAGCAAGCCGACCAATCCTCCCTCCTCCACTGGAACCGCAACATGATCGCCCTGCGCAAGCTCTTCCGCGTCTTCGGCCGCGGCACGCAGGAGTTCCTCAACCCCGACAATCGCAAAATCCTCGCCTACCTCCGCCACTACGAAGAAGACGGCATCAACGAGAACGTCCTCTGCGTCGCCAACCTCTCGCGCTTCTCACAACCCGTCTCCCTCGATCTCTCCCGCTTCAACGGAATGATCCCCGTCGAGATGCTCGGCTACGTCACCTTCCCCGCCATCACGACCCAGCCCTACATCCTCACACTCGCACCCTACTCTTTCCTCTGGTTCGAGCTGCAACCCGCACCGCAAACCCCCGAACCCGTCGAACTCCCGCTCGCCTCCGAAGCCGAACCCATCCTCGACCTCGCCACCCAGGGCGTCGAAGGCATACTCACCCCTGCAGGAATCCCCCTCGTCGAAAAACTCCTCCCCACCTGGCTCCCCACGCAACGCTGGTTCGGAGCAAAATCCCGCACCATCGACCACGCCCGCGTAATCGACTGGGTCAACTTCCCCGCAACCACCGCCGCCCTCGTCTTCCTCGAAGTCTCCTACACCGAAGGCCCAGCCGACACCTACCAACTCCCCCTAGTCCTGGTCCCGGACACCGAAACCGAAACCATCCGCAACGCCGCACCCACCGCAATCCTCGCTACCATCACCACCAACAACGGCCCCGCCATCCTCTACGACGCCACCGCCAACGAGGACTTCCGCCAATCCCTCCTAACCCTAATCGAGACCGGACAACGCCTCGAAGCCACTCTGCCAACCAACGCAGAACCAGGTGGCCCATCCACAGAACCGGGTGGCCCATCCACAGAATCGGGTGGCCCATCCTTCGCGTCTTCTGCGAAGGGTGGGTTATCGAGCGGAGCTCGACCGCCTTCCTCCGAGTCAGCACCCAAACGCCCCTACCTCAACGGCCACACCAGCTCCGCCTTCGCCGAAATCCGCGGCACCAACCCGCTCCCCGCCCGCACTGGCTCGGCCGAGCAATCCAACACCTCCATCCTCTATGACCAGAAACTCATCCTCAAGCTCTTCCGCCGCATCCAGCCCGGAGAAAACCCTGACGCCGAAATCGGTCGCTTCCTCACCGAGGTCGCTCACTTCCCTCGCATCGCCCCATTCCTGGGCGAGGTCGTCGGCAACAAGACCACCACGCTAGCCATCCTCCAGGCTCTCGTAGAAAACGAAGGCGACGGCTGGCAATGGACGCTCGACGAACTCTCTCGCTTCTACGAATCCGTAGCCACCACCCCCGCCCCTCTTAAAGAATTCCCACTTCGACGAGACTCCGACCGCTCCCGGCAACCCGAAACCGAACGCGAGAAGCCTCAAGCCGCCAATCCCAACCCCATCCACGAACACGCGGCCCTCTACCTCGACGCCGCATCTCTCCTCGGCCGCCGCACCGCCGAGATGCACCTCGCCCTCGCCACCCCAACCGACAACCCATCCTTCTGCGCCGAGGGCTTCACCACCGCCGACCTCGTCGTCGACGCCGACCGTATCGACGCCCAACTCACCACCACTCTCGCCACTCTCAAACGCAACATCCCACAACTGAACGAAACCACAGCCGACAACGCAGCCTTTGTTCTCAGCCGCCGCCTCGATCTCCACGCCCGGGCTCACGCCATCGCCTCGGCCACACCCTTCGACGCCGGCCAGCGCATCCGCATCCACGGCGACTACCATCTCGGCCAGCTTCTCCGATCCCGCGAAGACTTCGTCATCCTCGACTTCGAAGGAGAACCTGCCCGCCCCCTCGCCGAACGCCGCGCCAAGCAATCCCCCCTCAAAGACGTAGCTGGAATGCTCCGCTCCTTCAGCTACGCCGCCTACGCCGCCCTCAACGCCCACACCCAGCGCCATCCTCCCAACAGCCCACAGGACACTCGCAACCTCGAAGCCTGGGCCAACCTATGGCAATCCGCCGTCGCTCACGAATTCCTTCAGGCCTACACCACCACCATCACCACACAAAATCCAACCCTCATCCCCTCTTCCCAACAACTCCAACTCCTCCTCAACCCCTACCTCCTCGAAAAATCCCTCTACGAACTCCTCTACGAACTCAACAACCGCCCCACCTGGGTCCGCATCCCCCTAGCCGGCATCCTCAACCTCCTCCAATAACCACAAACCCGGGTGGCCCATCCTTTTCGGTTTCATCGAAAAGGGTGGGTTATCGGACCCTGAGCCCAGCCGAACGGGTCGACCGCTTTTCATCTGCTGAACGAACACCCTCGTAAACTAATCCTCAAATGCCATCCCCTCTCCAAACTCAAATCACTGCGCAGACCCTCCCTACCCCAAAACCCACCACAAGAAACACCTACATCACCCCACTCCCCCACCAAAAATCCCAAACCGACGGCCCCCTGAAAAACCTCTCCCATCTCCCTGAAAGACTGCTTCGACCTAACCGGCACCGTCACCACCGCCGGCTCCCTCTTCTACGCCAACCACAACCCCATCCCACAAAAAAACTCCTGGGTCGCCCAGCGCCTCCTCGATCTCGGCGCCGTCATCACCGGAAAAACCCACCTCCACCAGCTCGCCTACGGAATCACCGGCGAGAACCGCGACTACGGCGACTGCCTCCAACCACTCCACCCCGAACTCCTCACCGGAGGCTCCTCCAGCGGAGCCGCCGCATCCCTCCAGGAAGGCTCCGCCCTCGTAGCCATAGGCACCGACACCGGAGGCTCCATCCGCATCCCCGCCGCCCTCTGCGGCCTCGCCGGCTACCGCACCTCCCACGCCCTCAACACCGAAACCTGGTGGCAAGGCGGCGCACACCTAGCCCCCTCCTTCGACACCATAGGCATCCTCTTCCACGACCTGCGCGACGCCCAATTCCTGGCCCACACCATCTTCGACATCCCCCTGGCCCCCGCCCCCGCGCACCCCCGCATCGGCTACCTCGACGGCGCCTTCCTCCACGACTGCACCCCCGAAGTCCTCGCCTCCTACGAAGCCACCAAAAATCTCCTCACACAAACCGGAGCCATCCTGACCCCCATCCACCCAACCTTCTGGCAGGATGCCCCACAAATCTACTCGCCGATAGTAGCCAGCGAAGCCGCCGTCATCCACCGGGGCCACTACCAACACTTCGACCCCGTCCTCACCGAACGCCTCACCGCCGGAGCCGCCATGCCCGCCGCCGAACTCGCAAACACGCGCGAACGCCTAACCCACTTCCGCACCCAAATGCAGTCCCTATTCGAAGCCCAAGACTTCCTCTTAGCCCCTTGCGCCCCCATTCACCAACTTCGCGCCGGAGCCGACCACACCGAATCCCGCCGCGCCATCCTCCGCTACACCACCCCAGCCAGCCTCGCCGGCCTGCCCGCCATCACCATCCCCGGCAAACCTCACGGCACCGGCACGCAACTCCTCGCCGCCCCCAACAACGACGCCGTCCTCGCAGCCTTCGCCTCCCAACTCACCACCTAAATTCCAACCACTTGAAGTCGTCATCCTAAGCGCAGCGAAGGATCATCCCCGCATTTTGCTTTTGCACTTGTTTCGGCATTTGCCGTTGTCCTTGGTCCGCTCTCTCACCCCGCCGCAACAGCCCGAACGATCTTCCCCAGATAAACCGCCATAGTCCCAAATACCGCCAGCAGCATCACCGGCAAAAACCATCGTCCCAATCCCACCTGCATCCCCATCGCATTCCGCACCATCGCCAGGCAAAGATAAGCAAACATCCAGCAAACCTCTACTTTTACCCACCCCACCATCGCCGTCGTCTCATCCCAAACAATCTTCTCCCGCGCCGGATCCAGCGGCTTCCGCAGATTCACCACGCGCGGCAAAAAATCAATCACCGACAGCGTCGCATAGAGCAGACAGGCAATCCCCACCAAAACCCAAAGCGTCGACCGCGCACCAAACCCATTCGCCATTCCCTCCGCATTGAAGTGCGTAGCAATCCTCTCCGGCAGCCGCGAATAAAAATCCCCCACCACCCAAATCGCAACGACCAACCCCGCAAACGCAATCAACTCACGAACAGCCTTCAAGCGGACCTCCTGGAAACCCCTCCCACAAACGGCCCCGACAAAATTCGCTAATTCACCCGCCCAAGATACTTATCCAGCCAATCCAGAACCTCTTTCTTCAACCGAGGCCGGTCCTCCGTCACATCATGCGGAGTCTCCAGAAGCACATGCTTCTTATCCGCCTCCGGTGTCCCCAGCATCCTGAACAGCGGGTTCTGCGCAGTCTCCACCGAAAACGTGTGGTCATACCGTCCATTCACCATCAGCACCGGCTTCTTCATCCGCACCGCAAAGTCCGCCGCGTCACCACCCGGTGGCGGCGGATCAAGAAAATATCCTCCATCCAGAAAAATCGCGGTCTTCAGCCTCTCCTGCATCAGCGTCGCAAGAATCACTCCGTCAGCCGAACCCATGCTCACGCCGAGATAAGCCAGTCGGCCATTATCGATATCTTGCCGCGTCGCCAGATAGTCCAGCGAGCGCGACGCATCTTTGTACCAGTCCGTCGTCAGCTCGATATTCTGTGACCCGCCCGGCATAGAGAACTTCACCCGCCGTTCGTAGAGGTTCTCATAGATCGGATACATCACCGCCCGCCCGCTCTGCAGGATGTAATCGAAGAACTGCATATCGCCCAGCGCGCGTCCTCCATCGTTCCCCGGCAGCAACTCCACTCGTGCACTCGGAAAGAACAACACTGTCTGATAAGGAGGCTTCACGTTCTTCGGCAAAAACAGATATGCCGCCATCCGCTCGCCGCGATAGCCCGTATCGAACGAGACTTTCTCCTCCCGCCAGTCCACCGTCTCCTGCACCAGCCCCTGCTCCTGAACATTCAACGGCGTCTTCGGATATTGATAGAGCAACTGGTAAGCATGAAAGACCTCGTCATCCGCAGGCTTGAACGTCGTAAAATCCCGCTTCGTGCGCTTCACCTCTCCTGAAATCGCTGCGGCCAGTGGAGCCAGATTCTGCACACACCGAAACCCATTCGTCTCCGACCGGTCGAACGGCGAAGCCGCCTCAGGCGTGTCGTACATATACGATGGCGACTTCCACGATCCCCCAAGAATGAACCGAAGATCCTTATCCACCGGATTCAGCACCCACTCCCGCACATTCCCCGCCGTGTCGTATGTCCCATACGGTCCCAGCCCGCCATACTTTCCCGCCGCCGCGACTTCATTCGTCGAAATATTGCTCATCTGCACGATGTGTCCCGCCACTTCCTCCGGAGCCATCTTGTACCACTGCGCAAACGCCGGCAGCTCCTTCTTCGCATACGCCGCATACGCTGCCGCCTCAAACCAGCTCACCCCACCCACCGGATAATCGCCCTTGCCCTCCGGATAGTGCCCTCCAGCCCACGTCGAAGGCCCCGGCCGCCCACTCGTATCGCGAAACTCCGCCATCGCGTCCGCCCGCGAGAGCTCTTTCCCATCGCCAGCAAACTTCTCCGTCCAATACTCCGTCTTCTCGTATCCGCCGGCATCAACAAATTCCTGATACTCCCGATTCGTCACCTCATACCGGTCCACATAAAACGCCGGCAGATTATAAGGCCCAACCATTCCCACAAACCCGATGTAGTCTCCCCAGCCGCCGCCCGGCACATACACCATCCCTCCCGGCGCCGTGTGATCCGCATCCAAAGCAAAATTCATCGCCGCATCCGTCTCCGGAGCCGTCACCACCTCGCCCGCTCCCGCCTTACCCACCTTCCACCGGAAGTATCCCTTCGGCACGCGAACATCCTTCAGCGGCGTCACTCCCAGAGCCCGCCACGCAGACTCCGGAGCCGAATAATCCTGTATCGCCACCGACGCCCCCGCAGGTGACGACGTAATCGAAACCAGCAACGTGTCCTCATCCGCAATCTTCTTCAACTGCGGATCACCCGGCAGATATCCCTCCGCTCTTCTCCAGCAACCCAAACGCAGCCAGCGGCCGATTCGAATCCATCAGGCTCGCAATCTGCCCCGCCGCATCCTCCCGCGCCCACCGCCGGTTCGACGCGCGATGATAAAGCCACACTCCGACCCCAACCAACAAAAGCAACGCAACCGCACCAGCACACCGCCAGCCAGCGTGAAATCCTACCTCGGCTTCTCCTCAAAGGCGCAAGCGTCAGTCCCGCTCATCCGCGTCAGCAGATCCGATGTATCCCTCACCACCTCCGACGCCGACTGATACCGGTCCTGCAGGTTTTTCTCCAGCGCGTGCCCAACAATCTCATCCGCCTTCGCGGCGCATCCACGCGAATCTCCGTCACGGGCTTCGGCACATCCTGCGTGATCGCCCGCAGTACACCCACCGGGCTATCCGCTTGGAACGGCCGCTGCGCCGTCAGCGTCTCGTAGTACACCACGCCAAGACTCCAAAGGTCCGTTCGCGTATCGAGAGTCTTTCCATAAGCTTGCTCCGGAGACATATACGGCACCGTGCCCATCACCCGCTGCGTCTCCTCAACCGACCGCGTCTCCTCCGTCGCGCTCACATCCAGCAGCTTCGCAAGACCGAAATCAAGAACCTTTACCGTTCCCTTCGGAGTCACCATCACATTAGAAGGCTTCAAATCGCGGTGAATCACTCCCTGCTCATGCGCCTCCTCCAAAGCCTGCGCAATCTGCTGAGTAATCGAAGTGGCATCCTTCACAGTCAGAGGCCCCGCCGCCAGCTTCGCCGCAAGCGACTCGCCCGGCACACACTCCATCACCAGGTAATCAATCCCGTCCTGCTCACCCACGTCATACACAGCCGCAATATGCGCATGATTCAGCTTCGCCAGCGCCAGCGCCTCCCTGCGAAACCGCCGCCGCGCCTCATCCCCCAGCAACAACCCCGGCGCCAGAATCTTTATCGCAACAAACCGCTCCAGCCGCTCATCACGAGCCCGATACACCACCCCCATCCCGCCAAAACCCAGCCGCTCCACAATCACATAGCGGCCAAGCTTCATCCCCATCAGATCGCCCATCACAGCCGTGGAATCGCCCCCACCCTTCGCCGCCCTGGCTCCCACCGCGGGCCGATTCAAAAAGCTGCCAAGCCGATCATTCTCCTCAAGCATCTCTTCGACCAGACGCCGAACCTCAGGCGATTCTCGGCACGCTTCGTCCAAAAACGCAGCCCGCCGCTCAACCGGCAGATCCAGCGCCGCCCCAAACAACTCCTCTACAGATTGCTCCCGATTGTCCATCTTCTTTTTCAAAGACGATACACCCGCAGCCCGGGCCTCACCGAAACCTCACCATCTCCGGGAGTCCCGAATCGGGCCAGCACAAGAAATCCACAGAAATATTTTAAAAAAGTGACATTTTTTCAGCGCTCGAAACCCACCATACAAAAACCACAACTTAACCAGCAAATCACCACAACTTCACCACAAAAAACCATCAAGAAAACACAAAAATCCGCAAAACCCCCAGCAAAAACGCCACTCCACCACACGCCAAAAAAATCCGCTAAAACAAACTCAACTTCCGCGGCATCTCGATCCCCAGATGCTCATAAGCCAGCCGGGTAGCCACCCGACCCCGCGGAGTCCGATCCAGAAACCCAATCTGAATCAAAAACGGCTCATAAACCTCCTCCAGCGCATCCTGCTCCTCCGCCAGCGCCGCCGCCAGCGTATTCAACCCCACCGGCCCCCCATCGTACTTCTCAATAATCGTCCGCAACAGCCGCCGGTCCAGCTCATCGAACCCATGCGCATCCACCTCCAGCATCTCCAGCGCAGCCTGCGCCGTAGCCCGATCGATCACGCCCTGCGCCCGCACCTGCGCATAGTCCCGCACCCGCCGCAACAGGCGATTCGCAATCCTCGGCGTCCCCCGCGACCGCATCGCAATCTCCGCCGCACCATCGCGATCGATCGGCACCCCCAGCACCTCCGCGCTGACCGCTCCACCACAAACCGCAGCTCATCATCCGTATAAAACTCCAGCCGCAGCAAAATCCCAAACCGCGACCGCAGCGGCGAACTCAACAACCCCGGCCGAGTCGTCGCCGCCACAAAAGTAAACGGCCGAATCTCCATCACATGCGTCCGCGCCGCCGGCCCCTGCCCGATGATGATGTCCAGCTTGTAGTCCTCAAGCGCCGTATAAAGCTTCTCCTCCAACACCGGCTGCAGCCGATGAATCTCATCCAGAAACAGAACCTGCTTCTCCTTCAGATTCGTCAGAATCGCCGTCAAATCCCCCTGAATCTGCAGCGCCGGCCCACTCGTCTGCTGATACCCCACCTCCAGCTCATTCGCAATAATCGTCGCCAGCGTAGTCTTCCCCAACCCGGGCGGCCCAAACAGCAGCACATGGTCCAGAGCCTCCCCACGCGACTTCGCCGCCTCCAGCGCAATCGCCAACTGCTCCTTCGCCTTCGTCTGCCCGATAAACTCATTCAGCCGCGAAGGCCGCAGCTTCAGCTCAAACGCCGCATCATCCTCAACCCGCCCAGCCGAAACCAGTCGCTCCGCCTCAGCCGACTTCGCCGACGATTCAAATCCACCGTCTTAGTCTTGTTCTTCGAAAGTATCCACTCAGGGCGATACTAAGGCGAACCCCCGCCCGAAGCAACCACACCCTTATCTGCTAATTCCCTCACTGATGCAGCGACAACATCACCGCCCCATGCGCCGGCAGATCCACCGTCACCGCATTCAGCGGCCCAAATTCCTTCCGCATCCACAAATCCCTCACCTTATACTCCGCGCGATCCACAAACCCATACTGCGCAAATGTCTTGTCCACATGCACCAGGCCATCCCCCAAATTGAACAGCGCCAGATAATTCCTATCCCGGTTCTCCGACACCGCCACCCACGCCACCACATCCCCATCCCTCCCCAGCAAATGCCCATCCATCGAGTGCTGATCCACCTCAATCACCCCCGGATCCGTCAGCAGCGACTTCATCGCATCATCCATCTGCGTCAGATTTCCCCCAATAAACAAAGGCGACCGCGCCATCGACCACAGCGTAACCATCGTCCTCTGCTCCTCCTCCGTCAGCCGCGAAGCCCTTGCGCTTCCCCATCCCGGAGCAGGCCGCAGCTGTCCAATCGGCAACATATCCGCATCCGGCCAGTTCCCTGCCCGCGCAAACTTCGCCCAGCTCGCAACCAACGCAAACTGCCCCTTCACACTCTGCGGCCAATCCTTACCATCCCCCTTGTCCCACCGGTCCCACACATCATCCGAGATCCGCCACATCTGCGCATTCTTCCCCACCTCCACCGCGTTTTCCAAAGCCGTAGGGCCCGGGGACAAACTCAGCGCCATCGCCCTGCCCGATCGCGCAATCGCCTTATGAATCATCCGAATCTCATCGCCCTTGTACGGATGTGAAGAAATACAATCCACCTTGATGTAATCAACTCCCCACCCCGCATATTGCTTCATCAGCGCGTCATACCAAGCCTGCCCCGCCGCATTCGCCTTCACCCCAAAGTTATCCGGATTCCACGGACACTTGTCATCTATATCCGCCGCCTGCGCCGCCCGATAATTCGTCCGCCCAATCCGCGTATTCGCCACCACCGTCTGCCGCGGAATCCCGCGAATAATATGAATCCCAAACTTCAACCCATCCGCATGCACCGCATCGCTCAGCGGCTTGAACCCCACCCCACCCTTAGCCGAAGGAAACCGGTTCAGCGCCGGCTCATACTGCCCCCGCGCATTCAACGTGTACCGAAGCTTATCGGGCATCGAAGCAATCTCAGGATTCTCCAGATACCATCCCTCGTCGATCACACCATACTGCCATCCAAACTCCTTCAGCTGAGCCGCCATTACCTCCATGTTCGCGCGAAACTGGCTCTCATTAATCGTCAGCCCATAAGCATCCCAGCTGTTCCACCCCATCGGGGGCGTAGGAGCCAGCTTCTCCTCCGCAACCGCCGCCGACATCGCAAGCAACAAGACAATCGCCGCTGCAAATCGCCTCATCCCCATGCGAACCACCATAACAAAATCACTCCATAAACAAACGGCAGCAATCCAACACGGAGATCAGCT
Organism: uncultured Acidobacteriaceae bacterium; assembly: GCA_963746625.1. Lineage (GTDB taxonomy): Bacteria > Acidobacteriota > Terriglobia > Terriglobales > Acidobacteriaceae > Edaphobacter. The sequence continues at coordinate 1,147,612 of CAVVBT010000002.1, read as the reverse complement.
CAAATTTCGCGTCTACTCAACAAAGATGCGTCTCGCGCCCCTAACGTCTATATGGCCCACGCAAATCCAGCTAAACTGGAGGCGGTCCCAAGCCCTCAAGGAGTACGAATCTTGACCTCCCGCCGTCGTTCTGCCGCTCTCCTCTCCGCATCGCTGCTCGCCCTCGTATTCAGCTCCTCAACTCCGACGAACGCACAGGCGATCCCGCCCGCCGTCCAGGCCGCAGAAGCCTCCGTCGACCCCGAAAAGATCCGCGCCCACGTCAAGTTTCTCTCCGACGATCTCCTCGAAGGCCGCGGCCCCGGCCTCCGCGGCAGCGAGCTAGCCGCCAAATACATCGCCACCCAGTTCGCCATCTACGGACTCAAACCCGGAGGCGACAACGGCACCTACCTCCAGCAGATCAACTTCGTCGGCATGAAGGCCATCCCCGAAAAAACCACCATGTCTATCATCCCGCCCAAGCGTCCCGACGGCCAGATCGGCATCATGCTCTACTCCTACGACCTCAAGTACGGCGACGACTACACCGTCTCCAACCGCACCCTTACCCCCGCCGTCGATATCGACGCCCCCATCGTCTTCGTCGGCTACGGCGTCACCGCGCCCGAGTTCAACTGGAACGACTACGCCAACATCGACGTCAAAGGCAAAGTCATCCTCTGCATCGTAGGCGACCCGCCCTCCACCGACCCCAACTTCTTCGGCGGCGAAGCCCTCACCTACTACGGCCGCTGGACCTACAAATTCGAACAAGCCGCCCGCATGGGAGCCGTAGGCGCACTAATCATCCATCGCACCGACCTCGCCAGCTACGGCTGGGACGTCGTCAAAAACTCCAACACCAGCGAAAAAACCTACCTCCGCGACAACAAAGACCCCCAACTCGAAGCCGCAAGCTGGATCCAGCTAGACGTTGCCAAACAGATCTTCAAATCCTCCAACCTCGACCCCGACAAAGAGATCGCAGCAGCAGGGAAACGCGGCTTCAAAGCCATCGAACTTCCCGTCCGCCTCCACGCCCACGTCGAAAGCGTAGTCCGCCCCTTCCAGTCACCCAACGTAGTCGGCATCTTGCCCGGCTTGAATGCCCTGAAATTCTGCGCTAGTTTCCCTTGCCACAGCCCTGACCAGGCCGTCCTCTACACCGCCCACTTCGACCACCTGGGCTTCGTCCCCGGCATGGCCGGCGACAACATCTACAACGGCGCCGCAGACAACGCCACAGGCGTCGGCATGCTCATCGAACTCGCGCGCGTCTGGTCGCATCTGTTCGCGCCTCAATCCGCCGTCAAACCGCCGCACTCGGTCATCTTCGCCGCCGTCACTGCCGAAGAACAGGGCCTCCTGGGCAGCGAATACCTCGGCCAACACCCACCCATCCCCTCCGGCCAAATCGCGCTCGACATCAACTACGACATGATCCTCCCCATCGGCGTCCCGCTCGAGGTCAACGTCAACGGAGCGCAACGCACCACCTTCTTCCCCGCAGTCGAAGCCACCGCCAAACGCTTCAACCTCGCCATCGTCCCCGACCCAATGCCCTCCGCTGGCACTTACTACCGTTCCGATCACTTCTCGCTCTCCCGCGTAGGCATACCGGCCTTCTCCATCGACACTGGCAATCTATACGAAGGCCACGACGCCGCCTGGGGTAAAAAACAGATGGAAGACTTCACCGCCCACGACTACCACAACTTCTCCGACAACTATCACCCCGACTGGAACTTCGCCGGCAACGCCAAACTAGTCCGCTTTGGCATGGACCTCGGCTGGCAAGCCTTCACAGCCCCCGACCCCATCAGCTGGAAACCCAAAGACGAATTCGAAGCCGCCCGCAAAGCCGCCATAAACAACCAATAGCGAAAAGCGAAGGACCACCTGAAAAGTGTCATCCTGAGCGAAGCAGTTCGCGCCTTTGCGAACTGCGCAGTCGAAGGACCTGCGGTTGTTGTTGCCTTTGCCCTTGCCTTTGCCCTTGCCTTGTCCTTGTTGTTGCCCTTGTTGTTGTTTTGTTGTTGTCTTTGTCTTTTAGTTGTCATCCTTCGCCGAAGGCGGAGGATCTGCTGTTGCTTTCGCCGTTGCCAGTTCTTCTCATTCCGCACCCGAAGCGAGCAATCTGCGTTTACGCCGAAATCCAGCCGATAAACCAAAATTCCCAAAATGGGAATAAACCCCCAACTCATCCTTGCAACAATCTAGACATATCCTTCAGAAAAAACCTTTATCCTATCCAAGTGGACGGGCCCTGGAAGCTTCGAGCAGAACCTTGGATCGCAATCGATGGTCACCGAAAAGGTCGTCTCGAAGCCATTACCCTCTGGGCCTCCAGAAACGGACTCAGCCCCGGCCTATTCCTCGAAAACGACGTTCAACTCCCCCACTTGTTAACCCAACTGCTCTCCAACCCCGACGTTGCTCACGGCATCATCTCCACTCTGGCCCAAAACCAGGAAGTCGACGTGCCCGGAGACTTCACCACTAGCCAACTCCGCTCCCTCGGCTTCGAAATCTAACAAAGTTGCACCCGCAAGGATAGTGTTTTCAAAGGATTACAAGTTTTTCTGTTAAAAACACCCCAAAAATTGCTTGTCAAGCCCCAAAACCACCTATCCCAAACAAAACACAACACATCCCAAGTGGCATTTAGTTACCCTCAACTCGCTATACTTAAATTAGGGGAAAAATCAGAAATCCCAAACCAAGGAGAAGCCGTAACCCCTTTGTTTGGACAAATTTGGCTGCAACTCATTTATTATGACTATTTTACAAGCTAACGTACCGCGTAAAGGACATAACATACTTGACGAATCAAGGTTATGTTCTTTACAGTGGGGTGGATTCCCCAATTCGAGACTGAAGGGGTTGTGGAGGTAGGAAGTGCTGGTAGCATCTTCGCTCACTTGTACGGTTCATCGTTTTCCAAAGAGAGCATACGGTTCAATTTCATGACCTCATATAGCTCTTTCAATGATGCTGCTGGCAAGCCATCTGAGGGCGCAAATGCATGGTGTGTGGTGGCCGGATTTCTCGCCAGCGTTGACCGCTGGGATAAGTTCGAGATTGCCTGGAGCACACTCCTTAAGGAATACCGCATTCCGTATTCACAGATGAGCCTGCTTCACGCGCGTAAGGGACATTTTTCAGAGAAACGCTGGCAAGATACTGCTTATGTAACCAAGTACCTCAGTGATGCGGGATCGATTGTTCGTCCGCATGCTCAACGATGGGGGGCGGACATTGTGAGATATGGAGATTTTGACAAGGCTTGCGGAGTTTACCCCGGCCTAAAGAAATTTACCAACCCCTACGGATTATGCGGGACTGCCATTGCATTGAGAATGCAGGTTGAACAAGGGGACATATTTTCCCATGTGGAGCACTTCTTTGAAGAAGGGGATAGTGGGATTGGACATATCGGCAACACATTCAAGAGGTGTGGGATGCCCGCTCCCATCGTCAGACCCGGAAAACCCCACTTAGATAATCCGGGCCTTCGATACTATGTTCACTTTCAAGCCGCAGATTGGCTGGCCTTTGAAACTCGTAAATTGGCCTTCAAATCTGAGATTAAAATTAGGGCGTCTCATCGGGCACTCCTTTCTGGAGTTCCCGGAGAAGCGAAGAAGTGGACTTATTCCGATTTGCTTAAGTTCTGTGAGATCAAGAAAAAGAGGGGACAGATGCTATGACGGAAAAAGAGACATTTGATGCGGTGATGAAGAAGGTTCTATCCGTTTCGAAGACAGAACTACAAAAGCGGTTGAGGGCAGAGAAGAAGAGGAAATCCGCCTCTTCCCGCGTCCCTGCCTCCGCACGTCAGAAGGCCGTTTCCAGCACCTGACCAGTGACCTCCGCATAGGTCAACCGCTTGCCCGCTACCTGCGATAAGAGTTTCTTGAAGCGCCCACCGTCGTCCAGCTTTTTGCGATTGTTGTAACGAAACACTTGTTCGTCAACGTAAGCGTCAAGATGGAAGGGTTCTACGGCAACATAGGTTCCAGTCAGACCGCGTTTGAGAAGTGACCAGAAGTTTTCGATGCCCTGAGTATGTACGCGACCGTTGACATACTCATTGATGTGATTCACGGTTCGGTGAGTGAAGTTCTTGTACTTGTCGATTCCGTCATAACCCACGTGACCGTCAGTAAACACATGAGCGTTGAAACCAACATGCTTGAGAATCTCACCCTGAAGAACTTCGCGCCGCGCATGAGGAATGACCTTGGCGCGAACCTGACGGGTCTCGCGATTGAGCAGACCCATCACGATAGTCTTCTTCTCTTCCTGAGAACGCTTGCTCAGGTGCTTGTTACGCGCCTTGCCACCTATGTAGGTTTCGTCAACTTCGATGGGGTTGTTCCAGCTACTTCCGAAGGTGTGTTTGTGCTCCTCCTTCATCGCAACCCGAAGGCGATGCAGCATGAACCACGCACTCTTCTGGGTCACGCCGATAGCCTTTGCGATCTCGTAGGAACTAACCCCGTTCTTGCAGTTGGCAAGCATCCAAGCGGTCATCAGCCACTTGTCCAGCCCCAGCGGGGAATCCTCAAAGATGGTTCCAGTCTTGGCCGAAAACTGCCGTTTGGAATGGCTGGACTTGCACTGCCACTTCTTCTGATTTGCCAGCCAAGAGACATCATTCCGGCCACAGGAAGGGCAGACGACCACGCCATCAGGCCAGCGCATCGCGACCATGTAGGCAAGGCAGTTGTCCGGATTGGCGAAGTAAAGAATCGCTTCTTGGAGGGTCTTAGGGCTTTCCATACACCCAATATAGGGGTTCTATCTTGATTTGTCAAGTATGTTGTTACCCGCGTAAACCCATGAATCCAGATGCTTTACGCAAAGGTAAGGGGGAGGGGGGGTACCCCCATCCCGAGGCGCCAAAACCATGAAGGTTCTCGTCATAGGCGCAGGCGGCCGCGAACACGCTATCCTCTGGGCTCTCCGCAAGTCCCCGCAGGTCACCGAGCTCCTATGCGCTCCCGGCAACGGAGGCACCGCCCAGCTTGCCCGCAACATCCCCGTCGACCCAGGCAATCTCCATCAGCTCGTCGACATCGTAGCCATCGAGCAGCCCGACCTAACCGTCATCGGACCCGAGCTCCCTCTCTCCATTGGCCTCGTCGACGAGCTCACTAAACGCAACTTCCGCGTCTTCGGCCCAACCCAGGACGCCGCCCAGCTCGAAACCAGCAAAGCCTTCGCCAAAGAGTTCATGCAGCGCAACGACATCCCCACCGCTGCCCACGCCATCTGCACCACCTTCAGCGAAGTCCGCGAAGAACTCCCGCGCTTCAGCGTGCCCGTCGTCGTAAAAGCCTCTGGCCTCGCCGCCGGCAAAGGCGTCGTCATCTGCAACACCCAGCTCGAAGCCGAAGAGACCGCAGCCCAGATGTTCTCCGGAGCCCTCCTCGGCACCGCCGAAACCGAGCTGGTCCTCGAAGAGTTCCTCACGGGCGAAGAGATCTCCTTCTTCGCCCTTTGCGATGGGCATAACGCTATCCCTATCGCCGCCGCCCAGGACCACAAGCGAGTCGGCGAGGGCGACACCGGCCCCAACACCGGAGGCATGGGAGCCTACTCCACCGATGGCCTCCTCACCCCGGCCATGCAGCAGTGGATCACCCGTAACGTCGCCCAGAAGACCGTCGACGCCATGCGCGCCGAAGGCACTCCCTTCAAAGGAATCCTCTTCATCGGACTAATGATGACCCCGCGCGGCCCCATGGTTCTCGAATTCAACACCCGCTTCGGCGACCCCGAGACCGAAGCCATCCTCCTCCGCCTCGAAACCGACATCGTCGACCTCTTCAACGCCAGCATCGACGGCGCCGCGCAAGGCCTGCACGTTCGCATGAAACCCGGAGCCAGCGCCTGTGTCATCGCGGCCAGCGCAGGCTACCCAGGCAAATACTCCTCGGGCCTGCCCATCCACGGCCTGGCAGACGGAGGTCCGGACACCCCAACACCCGATGACGTAGTCGTCTTCCACTCCGGCACCGCCCTCAAAGATGGCCAGATCGTCACCGCGGGAGGCCGCGTCCTCGCAGTCTCCGCCGCAGCCGAAGATCTCCAAACCGCACTAGACAGAATCTATGCGCGCCTCAAAACAATCTCATTTGATGGCATGCAATACCGCCGCGACATAGGCCACCGCGCCCTCCAAACCTGATCAACCGACCGCAAAAAATCGTCGTCATTTCGACCCGAGCGCAGCGCAGTGGAGAAACCTGCTTCTCAACCACAGACTTCAACCAGCCACTGAAGGAGCACCAATGAGCGAGCCCGTCCTCACAGCACAGGAAGTCCTCAAATGGAATGAGGCCACCTCCAACTACTGGCGCAAATTCGTGGCCGACAATCCCGCGATCCTCGCCATTCCCTGCGACATCGCCAGCACCAAAAGCGTAGCCGAGCTGCTCCAGCACATCGTAGCCGTCGAGCTCCGCTACGCCGAGCGCATCGCCCATCTCCCCGAAACACCCTACGAACAAATCGCCAACGACTCCGTCGAAACGCTCTACGCCACCCACGACAAAGCCATAGCGCTCTTCAAACAGACCCTCGCCGCCGACACTGACTGGAACCAGACCATCGAGTTTGTCACGCGCTCCCAGGGAACCATGCGAGCCTCGCTCAAGACCATCTTCTTCCACGCAACCCTGCACGGCCTCCGTCACTACGCGCAGCTAAGCACATTAGTACGCCAGCACGGCTACAAACCCGCCTGGCTAGGCGACTACCTCATGATGGGAGTAGAACGCACATGACCTCTAAAGTCGCTGCTTTGCCGCTAGTCCCTAGGCCCTAGTCCCTGCTACTGCAGGCAGTATCTCCGACACATCCACCCACTGCGTCGGATAGTCCCCGGTATAGCAGGCCGTACAAAAACTTCCCGGCGACAATCCATGCACCGGCTCCCCCGTAGTACAGGCGTGCGTCAGCCCCACCAGCGAAAGATAAGCCAGCGAATCCGCCTCGATGTACTGCGCGAATCTCTTCAACGGACTTATTCGCCGCAATCAGATCCTTCTTGCTCGGCGTATCCACCCCATAAAAACAAGGCGAAATCGTCGGCGGACATGAAATGCGCAGATGCACTTCAGTCGCTCCAGCCGCCCGCACCATTCGCACAATCTTCCGCGAAGTAGTTCCGCGAATGATCGAGTCGTCGATCAGAATCACGCGCTTGCCTTCAAGCAGTGACCGCACCGGATTCAGCTTCATCCGCACGCCAAAGTCGCGCACCCGCTGCTCCGGCTGGATAAACGTGCGCCCAACATAGTGATTACGAATCAGCCCAAGGTTGAACGGAATCCCCGACTCCGCCGCATAACCAATCGCCGCCGTAACTCCCGAGTCCGGCACCGGCACCACAAGATCCGCCGCCACATGCGACTCGCGCGCCAGCTGCCGCCCCATCTCCTCGCGGCTCTTCTGCACCCAGCGCCCGATAGATCCGCGAGTCCGGCCGCGCAAAATAAACATGCTCGAAGATGCAGCTCGCCTGCGGCTGCGTCGTATCGAAGTAGCGCGACTAGTCACGCCCTCCTCCGACACCATCACCAACTCTCCCGGCTTCACATCGCGCTCATACTTCGCATGCAGCAGATCGAACGCGCAAGTCTCCGACGCAAACACAAACGTATCCGGAGCCGCCATCCACGCCCGGCAATCCGCCCCATCGACAGCGGCCGGAACCCATGCGGATCGCGCGCCGCAAAGATGCCGGTTGCGCGTCATCATCACAATCGAGAACGCACCCTCCACCTGCGACAGCGACTCTCGCAATGCAGTCCACCAGCGTCGAGTCGCTTCGAGTGCGCGATCAACTGAATGATGATCTCCGAGTCGCTCGTCGTCTGGAACACCGCGCCATCGCGCTCCAGCCGCTCCTTCGAGTTCCCCAGGTTCACCAGGTTGCCGTTATGCGCAATCGCGATAAGCCCCTTCGTCGACTCCACCGAGATCGGCTGCGCATTCAGCAGCGCCGAATCACCCGTAGTCGAGTAGCGCGTATGCCCAATCGCCATATGCCCCGGCAGCTTCGCCAACACCTCATCGGTAAATATCTCCGACACCAGCCCCATGCCCTTGATGTCGTTCACCTCTGCCCATCCGCACTCGCAATCCCCGCCGACTCCTGCCCACGATGCTGCAGCGCATACAAGCCCCCAGTAAGTCATCCGCGCCGCATCCGGATGGTTATAAACCGCCATCACCCCGCACTCTTCGCGCAGCTTGTCGAACGGCGTCTCGTCGTCCATCTTCGATTGCATCGTTCTCGAGAGTCGGTGAGTCGGAGTCGCTCATGCCGTCACCACCTCCGCGGCCAGTTGCTCTTCCAGCGCACCGGACCATGGATCCTTCAAGGCCCGCACCGGCGCATCGATGATCGTCTTCCCGTTGATCTCGATCGTGTAATTTCCATCCGTAACATCGCCGAGTCGAAACACCCAGACACCAGAATGCTCGCTTGAGCACTGCCTGAATCTCCTCTGACCTTCGCGGGGTCCGCAGTCGCGATCACCGACGAGCCGATCTCGCTGAATAGTCGCTCCGTCACGAGGAACGGATCGTCCGAATCCAGCCGCATCGCGATCCGCACTCCGAGATCACGCGGGAAGCAAGCCTTCGCAAGATGCAACAGCACATCCTCCATCCGAGAGATCGCTCGCCGAAGCAAGCAGTCCCTTGCTCAGCCAAAGCCGCCAGAGCCTTGTGCAAAGCACAGCTCCTCGTTCAGGTCCAGGACTGGCGGAGCTCCCCAGAGCTCACCCAGCACAGTCTTCGCATAATCCGTCGCACCCAATGTCCTGTTTCGCCTTACGGCCTTCTGCCGCTGAATCGCCGAGAGAAAGAAAACAGCGTCGCCGGCCTTCCGGAAACGCCGCAGGCACAGCCTTCGTCACATCCTCGATAATCCCGACGACCCCAAGCACCGGAGTCGGATAAATCCCCTCACCCTTGGTCTCGTTGTAAAGCGAAACATTCCCACCCGTAACCGGCGTTCCCAGCGCAGTACAAGCCTCCGCAATCCCATCAATCGCCGCGGAAAGCTGCGCCATAATCTCCGGCTTCTCCGGATTCCCAAAGTTCAAACAGTTCGTAGCAGCAACCGGAGTCGCGCCCGTACAAGCGACCTTCCGCGCCGCCTCGGCCACCGCATGCATCGCGCCCAGCTTCGGATCGAGATAGGTCCAACGCCCATTGCCCGCCAGCGCCATCGCCAGCCCACGCTCGCCGCTGGTCGGAGCGATCGCATCGCGAGCGCTGCTTCGCCTTCCGGTGTCGAGGCGGCGAGGCAACTCCACGACTCGCGCCGGTGTGCGGAACGGCTGGCTCCGGTGCCCTTGATGCGCATCACGCCAGCCTCACCGCCCGGGCCCTGCACCGTATTCGTCTGCACCATCGAGTCATACTGCTCAAACACCCAGCGCTTGTCGCAGATATTCGCGCTCGCCAGCAGCTTCTTCAAATCGGCCGTGTAATCCCGCGGCTTCTTCAACTCTTCCAGCACATGCGCCGGAGGATCCAGCGGCACCGGAGCCTTCCACTCTCCCACCGGCCGGTGATACACCGGAGCATCATCCGTCAGCGACCTGGTTCGGAATATCCGCCACCAGCACCCCATGCTGGGTAATCCGCATCCGTCGGCTCGGCAGTCACCTCGCCCACGATCGAAGCATCCAGCCCCCACTTCGAGAACACATCCAGCACCTCGACCGCGCGCTCTTTGTCCGCCACCAGCAGCATCCGCTCCTGCGACTCCGACAGCATGATCTCGTAGCTCGTCATCCCCGTCTCGCGCTGCGGCACGCGATCAAGCTCGACCGTCAGCCCAAGCCCCCGCGCGCGCCCATCTCGCAGGTCGAGCAAGTCAACCCCGCCGCGCCCATATCCTGAATCCCCAGCACCGCGCCCGTCGCCATCGCCTCAAGACAAGCCTCGAGCAGCAGCTTCTCCATAAACGGATCGCCCATCTGCACATTGGGCCGCTTCTGCTCCGAGCCCTCAGTGAACTCTTCCGAAGCCATCGTCGCGCCATGAATCCCATCGCGGCCCGTCTTCGCGCCGACGTAGATCACCGGATTCCCAACACCAATAGCCTTCGCATAAAAAATCTCATCGATCTTCACCAGCCCAAGCGCAAACGCATTCAGCAGCGGATTGCCCGAGTAGCACGGCTCAAACCGCGTCTCGCCGCCAAGGTTCGGCACGCCAAAACAGTTCCCATATCCCGCGACGCCATGCACCACACCAGTCGCAATCTGATGATTCTTCCGCCGCAGCGCCTCATCCGGCTCCGCTTCATCCAGCGGCCCAAAGCGCAGCGAATCCATCACCGCCAGCGGCCGCGCATTCATCGTAAAAATGTCCCGCAGAATCCCGCCCACACCCGTCGCCGCGCCCTGATAAGGCTCGATGTAGCTGGGATGATTATGCGATTCAATCTTGAACGCACACGCCCATCCATCGCCCACGTCGATGATGCCCGCGTTCTCGCCCGGCCCCTGCACCACGCTTCCCGGCCCACTCGTGCGCTCGCCGCGTGTCGGCAGCCGCTTCAGATGCACCCGCGAAGACTTGTACGAGCAGTGCTCCGACCACATCACCGAAAAAATGCCCAGCTCCGTAAGGCTGGGCGTGCGTCCAAGCGCCTCTTCGATGCGCTTGTATTCATCCGCGGTGATGCTGTGCTGCTTGAGCAGCGCCGGTGTAATCGTCGCTGGAGAGGGGGTCTGAACTGGCTGCTGAACTTGCGTGTTGGGCATGGCTCGCTATTTAAGATTGTCGCATGCTCAGCGGTCTTCCGCGACTCTCCCAGCTTGCCTCAATGCCGCTCCAGCGCCGCCCGGTCCCACTTCGCCGCATCCGCAGCCGCCGCATAGGCGCTCTCCAGAAACTCCATCAGCGCCGACTCCGGCGAAGCCTCCGCCCGCACATCATCATACTTGAAGATGAACTCCCCTAAAGCCTTATCCCACATCGCCGCAGCAGGTCGAATCTTTGCCTCGGCCAGCCCCTCCGGCACCGGAGCCGCATAGCAATAGAAAGCCGCCGCCCCATATCCTCCGTTTCCCGGCCAGAACCCCGCGCTGATCACCTCATGCGAATAAGCCTCTCGCTGAATAGAATCCGCACCGGGCCTCGGCGGAGCCGGTCGCCCGGAAAACCGCGTCACCGCCAGATCAAAGCTCCCCCAGAAAAAATGCACTGGGCTCACCTTGCCCAAAAAACCCGTCCCAAACGCGCGAAACACCTTCTCCACCTGCACCAGAATCTGCCAGAACCGGTGCGCATACTCCGGGTCATACGACTTATGCACTGTATCCAGATCGAACCGGATCGGATTCGCCACCTCCACGGGCATCGGCATGATCTTCACGTCAACTCCGAGGTCAGAAAGGCAGGCGAGATACTGCTGATAAAAATCAGCCACCGTCTGCGGCCTCAGCTTTATCGATCGCTCTACGCCAGATCCAAGGCGCAGGTGCAGCGCATGCGCGACGAAGTCGAACTCGATATCCAGCACATCATCGCCACAGGCCATCGCCGAAGTCCCCAGCCCCTGCGCCGTGACATACAGCGGCACATTCCACCAGTGGTTCTGCAGTGGAGTCAGCGCCAACCGTGTCTTACCCACGATCTGCGTCCACATATGCAGCGTATCCGCAGTCGCCGCCCACGCCTCCCACGGCAACGCGGGCCACTTACGCTTCTTCGGCGATTCCGCTCATCCAATCCCTCCTCAACGCTTCAGCAAAGAGCATACGCCGAGCCGACGAGTCAGCTGCCGGTACTACCAAAGCCCTTGGCTCCCCGCGGAGCCTCCACCAGCTCGGCAACCTCTTCAAACTGCGCCTCAATCCGCCGCACAATCCGCAGTTGTGCGATCCTGTCCCCGGCCTTTATCTCCACCGCCCCGCACTCAGGTTCGTCATCACGACCCTGATCTCCCCGCGATAGCCCGGATCGATCACCCCTGCCAGCGTAGTCACCCCACGCACCGCCAGCCCCGACCTGTCCTCAACCAGCGCCCCATGCGTCGCCGGAAACTCCATCGCCACACCCGTCGCAACTGCCGCAGTCTCTCCAGCCTTCAGGATCGAGCCCGCAACCGCGTACAAATCCGCCGCCAGATCCCCATACGGCCCCACGTGCGCATATCGAGGCAACTGCGCTGCACCCTCCAGCTTCATCACTTTGATTCGAACCGACTCCACCGCAGAAAAATCCATCCTGTCTCCGCATTTGACTGACTCTCTCTATTCTGACGCAGAGCATGGAGGAGCCAAAATTTATATCCCACCTTTGGGGTAGAACCCATCATCCTCAGAGAAAACTTTTCCTCTGCTTCTCGTCGTCCAATGACCATAGCAAACGTAAGCCAATAGGGCCCAGCTTCCTTCAGGAGAGTCGCATCGTGGCTATTAGTGTTGAGAATGACCTTTCAACCCCGACCTGTCGTACAGCCGAGCCGCCACCCGGCATCCGCCTTCAGCAGCTCATCGATAACGGAACTCTTTACGTCGCACAAAACCTCACGGCTTCGCAGTTTGCGACGCTGCAGGCTATCGCCGGCCGGGTGATTGGACCGCGGCATCCCGAGCGTCTGGCGGCGGACCTCGACGCATCGCTCGTTCGCGGCATCGCCCATGCTTCTTCCCTTGCGCCAGTCGCCGTGGACTATCAGCTCGGGCTCGACGAGTTAGATACCATCACCCGCACCCGCACCGGATACTCCTTCGCCGAACTCCCCGACGAGATCCAGGATGCTGTCCTGGGCCTTGTCGCTTCACGCGACCTCACCACGCACAAGCTCGACCTGGCCCTTTGGCTCGAAGACCTCTACAGCGGTGCAGCGGTTCTCTAGCGAACCTGTCCCTGTAGCGCGTCCATATTCACGATCCGGTAGCCGGCAGGAGGATGGAACAACTGAGCGTCCGGCTCGGCCTGGCTAATCGAAGTCACATAGAAGTTCTGTACCGCCGAAGCACCGTGAAATTCACCTTCTCGGACCCTCTTGGTTTCTTTTCCAGTCCATCGTTTATCCTTGCCGGGACAGAACTTCATCTCGCCGCAAATCGAAGGTCAAAGCATGGTGAGCAACCCGATCCCGCGTCGCAAATTCCTCAAAACTGCCAGCCAAACCATCCTCGCTGCCCCTGCTATCGCCGCCTTCAATGATCTGGCCCTCGCTGCGCCGCAATCGAAACCCAAAACCGAACCCCAGGCACCCCCAAAAACGTCGTCATTGACCCTCAACGTCCGCGACTACGGAGCGACCGGCGACGGCACCACCAAAGACACTACCGCCATCCAGCAGACGATCGATCGCTGCGCAGTCCTCGGCGGTGGCGAAGTCCTCATCCCTGCCGGCAACTACCTGACCGGCGCACTGCAGTTGCGCTCCCACACGCTCCTTCGCCTTGCCGCCGACGCCATCCTCACAGGCACCGGCAGCATGGACGACTACCCCGTCACCCAGGTCCGCTGGGAGGGCCGCTGGATCCCTGGCCACACCGCCCTCATCTACGCCTTCGACGCAACCAACACCGGCATCGTCGGCCCCGGTAAAATCATCGGCAACGACGCCCTCGGCGGCCGCCCGCGCCCAGACAGCCCGCTTCGTCACCCCGCACTAATCGAGCCCATCAACTGCGCCAACCTTCGCTTCGAAGACTTCTCCACCAGCTACCACCTCATGTGGTCCCTGCATCCAACGCTTTGCCAACACGTCACCATCAAAAACCTCACCATCCGCTCCACCGGCGGCAACGGCGACGGCATCGACATCGACTCCTGCCAGCACGTTCTCATCGACCACTGCGACATCGCCACCGGCGACGACTGCATCTCCCTCAAATCCGGCCGCGGTGCCGAAGCCGCATCCCAAATCGGCATCAACCCCGCCATCACCACCGAAGACGTCACCATCTCCAACTGCACCTTCGCCGACTCCATCTTCGCCTGCATCGGCATCGGCAGCGAAACATCCGGCGGAATCCGCAACGTTCGCATCAGCGACTGCAAATTCACCGCCGCAAAAACCTTCGCCATCTACATCAAGTCCCGCCCCGGCCGCGGAGCCTTCATCGAAGACATCACCGCCACCAACCTCGAAGTCTCAGGCGCCACCGGCGGCTTCCTCCGCTTCAACATCCTCAACTCCGGCCTCATGGGCGAAGACCCGGTCCCCGGAGACGAAGGAATCCCCACCATCAAAAACTTCCGCTTCTCCAACGTCCACGTCACCGACGTCCCCATCCTCGTCGACGGCACAGGCATCCATCCGCACAAACCACTCGAAGGCTTCACCCTGGAAAACGTCACCGGCACCTGCGCCAAAGGCATCTTTCTGGCAAACATCAAGAACGCCGCCATCAGAAAAGTCGAAGTCTCCGGCTTCAAGGGCGCTTTTCTCAGCATCGCCAACGTAACCGGAACCGGCCTGGCCGGCGCCACCACTATCGACCCGCCCAAACTCCCCGACCCAATCCCTACGCCAACCACGCCCTACAAGCTTCACTAGGGATCATCCCTCGAGATGCACAGCCTTCTGTCGACTCACCGCCATACCGTCCTCGCGCTTTAAACTTTCAAAGACAGTCGTCGAAAGGATCGTCAATATTCCCAGCGAAAAAAGCGCCTTGTGCAGGCCCACAATCATCAAAGCCGGGTTCGACTGAGACTTCTCCGGAATGAAAAATGCCGTCGCCAACCCCGCCGTCGCAACACCGAAGCTGATCGCCATCTGCTGCACCGTGCTGAAGATGGTGTTCGCCGCACTGGTCTCCTCCTCCGTCGTATCCGCGTAGACCAGCGTATTCATACTCGTGTACTGCAGCGAACTGTAAGCCCCATACAAAAACGCCAGCGCAACAATCACCCAAATCGGCGTATGGACTCCAATCGTCGCAAACAGAAGAAGCAGCATACCGATGATGATCGTATTTGTAACCAGCACTGTACGGTAGCCGAAGCGCGCCAGAAGCCGAAGTATCACCCAATTCACGCTGATGGCCGCCAGCGCCTGCGGCATAAGCAGTAACCCCGACTGGATCGGTGTAAAGCCCAGACCTACCTGGTAAAGAAGCGGAAGAAGAAAAGGCACACCTCCAATTCCCAGCCGCGTAAACAAGCCCCCGCCCACCGCCGCGCGGAACGTGCGGATCCGGAACAGGCTCAGTTGCAGCAACGGAAACTCAAGCGTCTTTGCATGGACCCAATACCCCGCAAGCAGCGCAAGCGACACCGCCAGCAGCCCCGTAATCTCGCGCACGCCCAACGTATGCTCGCCGAAGACCTCCAGCACATACGACAACAGTGCAATGCCCGAGCCAAACAAAATAAGCCCCACAACATCCAGAGGATGCGTCTCTTCTTCGCGATAATCCGGCAGGTGTAGATACACCAGGACCAATCCAACCAACCCGATCGGGATATTCACAAAAAAGATGAACCGCCAATGAAGATAGGCCACGATCAGACCACCGGCGATCGGCCCAAGCATCGGAGCGATCAGCGCAGGAATCGAAACAAAGCTCATCGCGCGAAGCAGGTCCGACTTCGCGAATGTCCGCACCAGCGTCATCCTTCCCACCGGCACCATCATCGACCCGCCCATGCCCTGCAAAACTCGGCACGCGACCAGCGCATCAATACTGCTTGAAATACCGCAAAGAAATGACCCAAGCGTAAACAATCCAATTGCAGTGGCAAAAACTCGGCGCGTTCCAAATCGATCCGCCACCCACCCGCTGATCGGAATAAAGACCGCGAGGCTCAATGTATAGCTCGCCAACACCGCCTTCATGCTGAGAGGCGTGACATGAAGGGCCGCAGAGATCGCAGGGACCGCCGTATTGAGAATGGTCGTATCCAGCGACTCCATAAAAAATGCGACCGCCACCAGCCACGGCAGCAGACGCTTGCTCGCCTCCGACGGAAGCGGCATTGGGGAAACAACAGCAGACGGATTGGACGAATTCATAAGCGACTAGGATGATGCGAGTGGTTGCAACACAACCATTGCCTCATATCTATCCTACGCGTCGCAGGCCACCCAATCGACTCAGCAGAGTCGCAGGCGAATCCCGCAACGCCGCCGAACTTGCCCAGGAACTCTACCGCACTCGACTCTGCTTACCAGACAAAAGTCCCAACCGACCCCGCATTCAGCGACGCTGTAAACACCTTCGCCCCGTCGCGAACATCAAACTTCTGCGTCGAATCGCTCACGTTGGCCACAATCAATACCTTCTTCCCATCGGGCGTTTTGAAAGCAACGTTCGGCAGCGGATCGAGATTGTTGGAGCCGATTCGAATCGACCCCGGCCGAACAAACTTCGAAGCATGAGCAACCGTGTAGTAAGCAATGTTGCGAGTCACCGTATCGCCGTCTATCGTAAGAGCCCCGAAGCAACCGGTGCACCCTCCCTCGTTGGTGTGTGGCCCTGCATTCGGGTCGGCCGCAAGATTCCAGAGCAAAATGTTCTTGCTCCAATTGCGGCTCACACCGATCATGATTCGCGAAACCGGCCGGCTCAGGTTCATCGTCGTTCCGCCGCCCCGGCGATCAGTAACCGACTGCTCCGTGAAATAAAGGTTCTTCTTCGGAAACTCGTCATGCACCTGGGTCATAGCGTCGACCGTGCCGCCGTACAGATGAAATCCCGTACCGTCGATATATTTGTTCGCCGCAGGATCTCTCAAAATGGAAAGCGGATACAAAGGATGATCAAGATTGTGATCGTACAAAACAATCTTCGTCTTAATACCAGCCTTTTTGAACGCGGGCCCGAGGTCGTCTTTGATAAAAACATCCAGCTCCGATTCGAGCATCAGCATGCTCGGAGTATTCTTCTCGTTCAGCGGTTCGTTTTGAACCGTAATCGCATCGATAGGAATGCCCTCCGCCTTCATCCCCTGAATGTACTTAACGAAATAGTCGGCATAGGCGCTGAAATACTCCGGCTTCAGCACCCCTCCCCTCGCGACCCCACTCGTCTTCATCCATAGCGGCGCAGACCATGGCGAAGCAAGAATCTTGATATGTGGATTGATCGCCAGAATTTGCTTCATCACCGGAATGACATCCGCCCTGTCAGGCTCGAGACTAAACTTCGTCATCCCCGGATCGGTCTGCCCCTCAGGCAGATCGTCATACGAGAAGACATGATCGTTCATATCCGATGCACCCACGGTGAGACGCAAATAGCTGACGCCAATTCCGTCGCCACCTTCCGCAAATAGCTCGCGGAGAAGGTCCGCCCGTTTCGCAGGATCCATGCGCATCAGCAATTGCGCACTCCCGCCTGTCAGCGCAAACCCAAAGCCATCCATCGTCTGATAGGTCTTCGCGCTATCGACATCGATAACCTGACTCGTCGCAGGAGCACTGGACAAAGGCAACGAAGGCGTCTGCAACTGAAAGAGCGCCGACCGATCTGGATTCGTCAGCCAGAGAGACACATCCTTCTGGGCGTAGGTGACCAGTGGAGACAACAAAACAAAGAAAGATAAGGCAAGACTGACCAACTTCGATTTCATCGTGTCTCCAGACAATCCGGTAGCGCATCGCCTTCTGCGACGGCGACCATTCTAGACAAGCGTTTGTCTATTTGTCGAATCTTTCCGCAAACAATGGCACCGAAAATATCGCGCTTTTACTCGGATGTTTCTGGCTGGTTCTTCGACATGAACTTGAGCGCCTTCGAAACCGCTACCCGCATGGGCGGCAGTTCATCTTTCACCGTATTCCACACAATCTCGTCATTCACCTGGTGATACTGGTGCCGAAGAATATTGCCCATGCCGCGAAAGCCCTTCCAATCTGGCCCTGGGCATAGCGTCTCTGCTTCATCTCCAAGCCGAATAGCAGCCTCGGTAATGACCTGCAACTCTCGCTCAACGGCGGACCTTGTCTTCCTGTCCCCCTGATACCCCTCAAAGCCGAGTTTCGCAAGAAACTCGTCGATATGGTCAATACTTTGCAAGATGTCTTCGAGATGGTTTCTTGCGCTCCTAAAAGGCACGGACGGCCTCGCCCATCACCTTTGTGCGAACCGGCTCCGTCATCCATGCAGAAGAGGAAAGATCGACCTCGGCCCCCAGCAACTCACTCAACCTGCTCTGCAATCGCCCCAGAACAACAAGGGTCAGTCGTTTTGAGCTATCGAAGTCGGCCATCAAGTCCACATCGGAATGAAGTGATTCCTCTCCGCGAGCCACGGATCCAAACACCTGCAAATGCACAATCCCGTCAGCCTTAAGCTCACGTTCGTGGTCACGCAGTATCCGAAGAACGTTTTGACGGTTCATAGTGAAAATTGTGGCACACGTGGATAGCGAACTCAATGAATATCGACCCGGAAACTGCCTACTAACGCTTCTTCAACCTTAAGCTTTGCCAGCTTCCGTCCGTCGTCCATCCTCCGTCCACGACAAGCGCATGCCCATTTACAAACCCGCTGCGCTCCGGCTCCGCCAGAAACAGAATCGCCTGCGCAATATCCTCAGGCGAAGCGAACCGTCCCATCGGATTCACGCCTTCGATATCCGCATCGTTGTAGGTCCCACTCGCCGCCTGGTCCGCAATATCCATCTCAGTCTTCACCCATCCCGGACAAACCGCATTCACCCGAACCCCGCGCCCACCCCACTCCGCCGCAAGCGTCCGCGTCAACCCGATCAAACCATGCTTCGAAGCGTTATAAGCAGACCTGTCCGAAACCCCAACCAACCCGGCAATCGAAGCCACATTCACAATGCTCCCGCTCTTCTGCTCTAACATCATCCCGCCAAACGCCTTCGACAGCAGAAACGGCGCCACCAGGTTCACCTCCAGCATCCGCCGAAACGTCGCCGCATCCACCGTCTCCGCCGGCGCAATCAGGCTGATCCCGGCATTATTCACCAACACAGTCCACTCGTCCCCATTGCAAACCCGTTACCTCTACCGCGAAGTCAATGACCGTTGCATCCGTGAGATCTCCGAGCACCTCGATGGCCTCCGCGCCGGCTCTGTGCACCGCTCCCAGCGTTTCCATACACGGTTGTCGGTCCATCAGCACCAGCCCATAACCCGCTCCCGCCAATACCTCCGCTGTCTTTCGCCCAATTCCCTGCGCCGCCCCGGTAACAATCGCTATCTTCATGGTTTTAGGGTACTTCAACGGCATTCCTCGATTTCTTTTCGAATCCGACAAGGAAACCTTCCCGACAACGGCAGATTTTCGGACACTCCCGATCCCAAACCGGGAATTTCCACAGATTTATTTCAAGAAGTTGGCATGTTTTCCAAACCACAAAACAACCACGAATTCACCACGTTTTTACCAGCAAGGAACCACGATTTTTCCATCCAATTACCACGAAAAACGCCCATTTTTCGCAAAACCCCCACTCAAAACACCCTATGAAAAATATGTCCACCAAGCCAGGATTGATTGACCCAAACCCCGGAACACGGTACACTCATTAAGTTTGGCGCTGTAGCCCATTGCGTCTCCATCTCATGGGCTGCCGGAACCACAAGTCCACGCGCCCCATGCAGCACAATTCATTGGAAGAAAGCGGTCAGCGCCCCATGGCGCACGCTTTGAGGTTTCAAGCCATGTACGCAGTCATCCGCACCGGCGGCAAACAATATCTGGTCTCGCCCGGCGAGCAGCTGAAGATTGAAACGACCGCCCACAAAGACGGCAAGCTCGAGTTCTCCGACATCGTCGCCGTCAGCGCCGAAGAGGGCAAGTTCGAGTCCGATCTGACCGGAGCCAAGGTTCTGGCGTCAGTCGTCAACGAAGGCCGCGGCGACAAGATTCTCGTCTTCAAGCTCAAGCGCAAGAAGCAGTACAAGAAGATGCAGGGACACCGCCAGAACTTCGTCGAGGTCAAGATCAACGAGATCCTCGTCAATGGCAGGTCCTTCAAGGAAGACAAGAAGTAAAGAAAAAGCTTCTTAGCAAAATAGTTTCGTTTTTTGTTTTTGAGTTCAAGATCAGCGCCGACCGCAGGGCCCGCGCAAAAGAGGCAATCGAAATGGCACATAAAAAAGGTTTAGGTTCATCCAAAAACGGCCGCGACTCAAACGCGCAACGGCTTGGCGTCAAGGTATTTGGCGGCCAGACCATCCTCGGCGGTGGCATCATCGTCCGGCAGCGCGGAACCCCGCTGAAGCCCGGCGCCAACGTCGGCCGCGGCAAGGACGACACCCTCTTCGCTAAGGTCGACGGCATCGTCCGCTTCCAGGACAAGGGCCAGCACGGCCGCTTCGTCAACGTCGACCCAGCCGAGTTGACCTCGGTCGCAAAATAAGCATTTCCGGTTTCTACAGGCCCTGCTTCGGCAGGGCTTTTTTTTGCCAATCCGAAGCTGCTCCTCCCGCATCCCAAAGATTCTTGCTCCAGCAATGGAACGCGTAGATCGTCCGCGTAGAGTAAAGCAACTGACGAAGACAGCGAAACGGAGACAAGCATGCCCCTGAGTACCGACGAAAAGACATTAGCTATCAGCCGTGACGCCATCGCAGCCTTCGATAAGGTGGATGGCGGCGTTCACCCGGGCTTTCGGCCCGCTCATGCGAAGGGGATCCTGCTTACGGGGACCTTTACGCCCTCGTCTGACGCCGCTTCCCTCACCCGCGCGCCGCATATCCAGCGGAGTTCCACTCCTGTGACGGTGCGGTTGTCGGACTTTGCCGGCGTGCCCAATATTCCGGACAATGATCCCAATGCAAGCCCTCGCGGCTGCGCTATTCGATTCCACCTCGATGAGCATGTTCACACGGATATCGTGGCGCACTCGGTGGACTCTTTCCCGGCGCGCACGGCTGAGGAGTTTGTGGCATTTCTGAATGCGCTGATTGCGACGGACTTCAAGGGGCCGCATCCCAATGCGATCGAGCAGTATCTTGGCGGCCATCCGGCGGCGCTCGCGTTTGTGCAGGCGCCCAAGCCGTTCCCTACCAGCTTTGCGAAGGAGTCCTTCTTTGCGGTGTCGGCCTTCAAATTTACGAATGCGAAGGGCGTGAGTCAGTTCGGGCGCTATCGCATACTGCCTGTGGCGGGCAATGAGTTTCTGGACGACGCTGCGGCCGCGGCCAAGACACCAGATTATCTCTTCGACGAACTGAAAGAGCGCATTGCCAAAGGGCCGGTAAAGTTTCGGATCGTGATCCAGCTTGCCAAAGAGGGCGACATCACTGACGACGCCACGGTTCGCTGGCCTGAGGATCGTGCGGTGTTTCCGCTGGGAGAGATCAGCCTAACGGCGATCACTCCGGATAATCCGGCAGAGCAGCAGCGCCTCATCTTCGATCCGATCCCGCGGGTCGACGGCGTCGAGGCCTCCGCAGATCCGCTCTTCGAACCGCGCGCCAACGTCTACCTCCTGTCAGGCAGACGCCGCAGAGTATCTGGAACCACGTTAGGTTGAGTTTCAGGGAAGCGGTGTCGCAGGTACCGGTCGCAGCGCCGCTTCAATCCCAGAGTTCACCTCGGCCTGGGCATACTCCGCGGTGACCCGAACGCCGTTCATAATCGCCCTCTCGTTCGACGATCCATGCCCGATGATGCAAGCCCCGCGCACTCCAAGCAGTACTGCTCCACCATACTCCGAGTAATCCAGCCGCTTCTTGAACTCGTGGAACGCCTTGCGTGACAACAGCGCTCCAACCTGCGACGTCACGGTCGATTTCAGCGACTGCCGCAGTGAAACACTTAGCAGCTGCGCCGTCCCTTCAATCGCCTTGAGCGCCACATTCCCCACAAACCCGTCGCACACCGCGACATCGGCATGCCCATTGAACAGATCGCGTCCCTCGACATTGCCGATGAATTGAATATCATTCAGAGCGCGCAACAGAGGCAACGTATCACGGGTCAGCGAGTTGCCCTTCAGGTCCTCTTCCCCGATGGAGAGCAGTCCTACTCGCGGATGATGAACCCGCAACACGTTCTTCGCATACATATTCCCCATCACAGCAAACTGGACCAGGTTATCCGGGTCGCAATCCACGTTCGCTCCCACATCGAGCAGCAATGAAGGCACTCCCTTAACCGTCGGCAGAATCGTCGCCAGCGCCGGGCGGTCAACACCCGAAAGCATCCCCAACACCATCTTCGCCGTAGCCATCGCCGCGCCCGTGTTTCCTGCCGTAAAGAACCCCGCAGCGCGCCCTTCGCGGACCATCTTGAGTCCCACGCGCATCGTCGAGTCGCGTTTCGACCGGACAGCCTGCGCAGCCTTGTCGTCCATGGTGATCCACTCACTGGCCGGCACGATAAACACAGGAAGCCGTTGCCCCCGCAATGCCTGGCGCAGAATGGGCCGCAGTCTGTCCTCGGGCCCCACCAGGTGCACCCGAACTCCATATTGCCGCGCAGCAAGGACAGCCCCGCGAACCTCAGGTTCGGGGGCTTTGTCGGAACCCATCGCATCTACAACGATGTCAGTCGGCATCAGCAGGGAAGAGCAGGGGTCTAGTTTGTCAGAGTTTAGCTTGCTTCTTTGGTCACGATAACATCGCGGCCCTTGTACTCGCCGCATTTGCGGCATGCACGATGAGGCAGCTTGCGCTCGTGACAGTTCGGGCACTCAGAGAGGCCGGCGGGGGTAAGAAAGTCGTGGCTGCGGCGCTTGGCAGTCCGTTGCTTGGAGTGGCGCCGTTTCGGATTAGGCATTGCGGTATCCCTTTCAATCGGCCGCGGCGTTCACGCGAACCACGCGGTCGACGAGGCAAAAACTAAATTTTCAGTGCTTCAGCTCGAGCTTATCCGCCAGACCCGCAAGCGCATTCCATCGCGGATCAGCCGGAGCTTCATCGCATTTGCACTTGGCTTGATTCAGGTTCTGACCACAGCGCGGGCAAAGCCCCTTGCAGTCTGCCGCGCAGAGAGTGCGACTCGGCAGGGAGAGTAACACCTGCTCCCGCACCACATCCTCCAGCAAAAGACCGCTCTCTTCATAATACCCGATTTCGGTCTCATCTGCTGTAATTGCGCGCTCTCCGGCGTCAGAATCCGCCGCTTCGGGCCGGAAAATCAGGTCAAAATCCCCTGCCAGCGGCACCGCAACTGGTTCCACGCAACGTGCGCACAAAATCTCGAAATCCGACGAATAATGTGCCCTCAGGCGGATATCGTTCACATGCGAATTCGAGCTGCGATGCTCCACAATCAGGTCCGCAACGCCCTCCACCGGCAGCGGACTCGTCTGGCGAATGTCGGGCGCATACTCCAGTTGTCCAGGAGGTATGACCTCATTGAATTCCAACGGTTCATCGACGAGTTGAAGCGGTGTAATCAGCACAATATCTAGGCCAGCCAATCTAAATCTCTGTTAACGTTAGCAGGTTCGCCGCGCAGATCAAAGACCCCGCACCCAACGTGCACAATTCAAAATAATTAGCGTCTCTTGGCACGTTGCCACGCGTCCAATACGGATATGAGTCCGCAATGGCAGGCAGCCGATATCCCGTCTCTCACCGGCAAGCGAGTCCTCATCACCGGCGCGAACAGCGGCATCGGTTATCACGCCGCATTGAAGCTCGCACGCAAGGGAGCGCATGTTGTCTTTGCCTGCCGCGATCCAAAACGGGGAGAAGCTGCCATCGCTCGCCTCCACGCCGACACCCCTGGTGCCCGCGCCGAACTCCTCATCGTCGACCTCGCCTCACTAGCCTCCGTGCGAGACGCCGCGGCGAAAGAACTCACCCGGAATCTGCCAATCCATATTCTCGTCAATAACGCCGGCGTAATGACTCCGCCCAGACGCCTTGAGACTGCCGATGGATTCGAGTTGCAGTTCGGCACCAACGTCCTCGGCCACTTCGCCCTAACCGCTCTGCTTCTGCCCGCCCTCCAACGCGCCGCCGCCGACTCCCCTGACCGGTCGCGAATCGTCACCATCGCCTCAATCGCCCACAAGCGGGGCAAAATCAACTTCGACGATCTGCATTCCACTCGCAGCTATAGCCCTATGGGGGCCTACCAGCAATCGAAGCTCGCGAATGTCCTTTTCACTTTTGAGCTCGACCGGCGGCTCCGTGCCGCAAAGATTCCGGTGATGTCGGTCGGGGCACACCCTGGCGTCGCCGAAACCAACCTCTTTCGCGCTGGCGACTACCATCCCGCTGAGAAAGCCGTCCGCAACCTTGTGGGCCACATCATTGGAATCGCCCTGAACACAGATTCCGAAGGGGCGCTCCCGACTCTTTATGCGGCGACGTCACCTGACGCGCAGGATGGAGGCTACTACGGTCCGGACGGCTTCCAGGAGATGCGCGGCGACAACATCGTGAACGCTCAGATTGCTCCGCAGGCCCGGAATACCGAGACGGCCGCGCGACTTTGGAGGACCTGCGAAGACCTCAGCGGCATCCGATTCTTATGATTAGAAACGTAAGCAATCTAACAGGAGACGATTCATGATGAACGCTGCCGTCGTGCAGTCCTTCGACGCCCCGCCCCGTTACGCAACCTTCGCCGCCCCGGTGCCTGCGGAGGGAGAGCGCCTCGTCCATGTGACCGCTGCAGGCCTGCATCCCATCGTCAAATCACTGGCTAAAGGCGTGCACTATGGCAGCACCGGCCAGCTCCCCTTTGTCCCCGGGGTCGACGGCGTGGGGAGACTCGAAGATGGCACTCGTGTCTACTTTGGCGCTGCGCACCCACCGTTCGGGAGCTTCTCCGAGCGCAGCCTTGCCTCAGGCGTGATTTGCATTCCGCTGCCCGAGGGCCTCGACGATGTTACTGCCGCGGCCATTGCTAACCCTGCCATGTCTTCATGGGTTGCGCTTACCGCGCGGGCAAAGTTTGTGCCGGGCGAAAGCGTTCTAATCCTCGGCGCCACCGGAGTCGCGGGTAAGTTGGCGATTCAGATCGCGAAGCACCTCGGGGCGCGTCGCGTCATCGCCGCGGGCCGTGGCTCGCTCGAAAGATTGGAGAGTCTCGGCGCGGATGCCGTCATCCAGACTCACCAGGAGCCGGCGGCGGTCGTCTCCGCCATGCGCGCGGAGCTTGCCGGCTCGGGGATCGACGTTGTGCTCGACTATCTCTGGGGCCATCCGGCTGAGCGTTTCTTCGAGGCAATCTCGCAAAAGGGTCTCAGTAAGAGCGCCCCACGCGTCCGCTACATTCAGATTGGAAACAGCGCAGGCATGACAATTCCGCTCTCTGCATCAATTCTGCGCAGCTCGGGTCTCGAACTTCTCGGCAGCGGCTTCGGCAGCGCTTCTTTCGATCAGATCCGTCAAGCCATCACCAGCTTCTTCGAAGCTGCCGCCAAACACCCGTTCCAGTTCCGCACTAAAGCAGCGCCTCTGCGCGACGTCGAGGCGCTGTGGAACTCCGGAGAAGAAGGCGTACGTCTGGTCTTCCAGCCCTAGCTAATTTGCCTGCAACACCACAGGGCCATCTGGGCAGCTCTCTGCCGGAAGCGTCGCACTCGGCTTCAGCGTCGCCGTCGAACCGCTGAACGTTCCCTCCATAATGCAACCCATCCGTGTAAGGCTAACCTTGTTTGGCGCCTGTACCGCCATCATCGAGGGCACGGGAAGTTGTGGGTCCTTCAGCATCGCACTCCTCACCTCCGCGTCCGGGGGTGCATCCTGCACCATCTGCAAATTCAGCGTGTAGCCCTTGGCGTTCGCCGGCTTCACCTGCCAGCTCTTGTGATGAATGAACTCGGAGAGTGACGCCAACATCTTCGCTGTGTCGATATGCTTCGCTTTGTACGCCAACCGCGTGGTCACGCTCTCGCTCTTTGCCAATCCGAGCATCGTGATCTGGCACTCTCCGTCCATTTCCACTGGATTGATTGTTATGTCTATCTTGTACGTTTCATCACTGACCTTCTCCGCCATCTCTGAGGCAATGCATGGGAGCTGTGTGTAAACATGGAAGCCCTTCGACTCATCGAAGTTGCTCACCTTGAACTGCAGCGACAACTTGCTGCCAGACTCGTAGCTGGCAGGCCCCACCAGCATCACCTGTGGTGTGCCCGGCTTCTTACGCTTGACACCAAAGTCAATCTGCTTGCCCCCGAAACTTATCTGGGCAAAGCACGTTGTCGTCAGAACCATCACGGCAGCGGGAAATAAAAAAATACGCATTTATCGATTCCTTTCAGAGATAAGTAACGAATTGTTGGAAGGCAAAGAAACTCGTTCATCACGCAAATCTCGTGACCATGGAAATTGCCCGCGGGCTGCGGCCAACTCCTTCGCCGCAGCATCAGCGTGACCAAGCGCCTCGAAGGCGCGCACGCGCAGCAGATGAAGCTCCGCTTCGTTCACCCATGGCAGAGCTCGCTCCGACTCCGACAGGCACGACTCGTACTCCCCGGCCTCACACAGGACGCGGACAAGGTCGAAGCGGGCATCTCCAGCGGCCGGATCAACAGCAATCGCCACCCGCAACCACTGTTGCGATCGCGTCCACTGCGCCAGTTCTTCTGTGCGCTCTCCCGCGAAGGTTGCATAGCTCGAAAGAAGACTGATCCCAGCGCCAAAGGCGAGAGCCAACGCGCAACCAGCCAACAGAAGTCTCGCCGATTTGCCCCCACGAGACTGTTCTGTATGCGATCGTTCGTCAACAACCCCAATAGTCTGATCGAAACGAAGCAACGGCAAGACCATCCAGCAAGCCAACAACAAGAGGCCCTCGGGGCGACCGAGCAAATCATCAAAGATGCCCGCACCCGCAAAGGCCGCCACCCCAGCCATTGCCGCACGTACCTCAATTCGCCCACGTTCCTTCCACGCAAACCGGAACCACGCAGAAATTAGTCCCAGAAATAGCGCCGCCCCTGCGACCCCTGCCTCCACTATCTGCTGCACTAATACGTTGTGAGCCTGATCCTCGTAAGCGACGAACCGAAAACTCCGCTCCGGCATCCCTGGCGCAAGATCGCGAAGGTTCGCGGCATATCGCCCATAGAAGCCGCCCGCCCCCTTTCCAATAAAACTCAACTCATGCAGGCTCGTTCTCCACAGAAAGACGCGTCCCTCGGCCGCAGCCTTCACACCGCGCGGATTCAACAGATAAACCGCTCCGGACAGCGCCACCATCACAAAAGCAAACAACGCAGCAGCCAGAACCCTCTGACGCAGCCTCCATGGCGCACACACCAACCAACAAACCACCCCCGCACAAATTCCCGTCAACGCCGTCCGCTCTCCCGTCGCCATCAGAGCCATCAAGACAGCACTAACCGCCGCCCATCGAAATACCCCCTGAAGTCGAGTCCACCCGCAAATTCCGAAAGACGCAGAACTCAAGAACGAAGCGACAAACAAAGGGTTCCCCAGCGTCCCCGCACTCCGCATCCTTCCCGGAGCCGCCGCGCACCCAAATAGCCAAGGCATATCAAACCCAAAAAAACCAACCAACACAACTAAGCTGAGAACCAGCGAGGAGGTCGCAATCAAACCCACGAGCGACCGACCGTTCACGCTGAGTCGCATTCCCGCGGCAGCTACCCCAATCGCCGAACCGATCTCCGCAAGAGGCCGCCAGCCTACAGCCCAGCCCTGAACAACCACCGTAGTGGCCAGCAGGACGGTCGCCCACGCACCCAAACAAACCAATAGAACAGAATCCCGCGAACTATCGTCCGACAGATGGAGGTCCCGCCGCTCCTTCAATGCCTCCCGAACTATCCAACAAGCCGAAGCACCAAAAACGAGCAGGACGCTGCACTTCGCCGACTCAAACGGAGAAGCCAGCACCGGACATACAGCCAACATCACCGCCGGCAGCGAGGCGAGGACAATAGCCCTTTTTATCGCACCAGGATTGACAGAAGCACGCATCAATCCGGAATTCGGATGACTCGCAGGAGTGGAAGAAAATTAAGGCCTTTTTAGTTCCCTCTCTCGAAGCACAAGAGCCACATCACTGGCATTCAAATGCTTGGAAGGCGACCCGCCATCTCACGCCCCAGACGAACGCTCTCCGAGATTCCCCTGTCTTCCGGATAGTAAAAGCAGGTATCAGCAATCTGTAGACCATGAATTGGTGTTTCAACCGAAGGAATCTTCGCTGCGAATCCGGGCTCACAAACTGGCTGAGCATATCGAAGGCGAGCCACATGTGCGGCGACGATGTCGCCGCGCATCATCTCCGGATTCAACTTCTGCAAGTATCCAAAAGCTTCGTCCAGAAGTTCTTTGTCGGACCACGTGAACTTTACATGATCGTTCGGCATGTAATACGGCACATAGACTACGCTTTCATCGCCAACTGGTCTCAGATTTGAAAATTCGACTATGCCCGGAACAGCGACATCAGGTTCACTGATATTGACCCAAAAGTGCTCGCTTACCGGCCTCTTTAGTTTGAAAACTATGCAGCAAATGCCCATGTTTACGATCGACTCATATCGAGCTTTCCATTCTTCGGGCAAGTCCGGCACCATTGCTGAAATCAAAGGAGTGGGTACTGTGCATATCACCGCATCCGCCTGCACAAATCCCCCCGGCGTGCTGACACCAGCCACCTGGCCCGCTTTCACAATTATCTTCTGAGCCGCGCAACCCGTACGAATTCGACCGCCTCGCTCGACAATAGCTGAGTAGAGCGCATCCACCAGCGTCTGGCTTCCACCTTCGATATACCCGAGTTCTTCCTGCATCATCGATCTGCGAGAGCGTCCAATACGTCTAATTCGCGTCCATATCCATGCAGCGGATACATTGTTTGCATACTGATAGAACTTCAGATCGAAGAGTGGCTTCCAAAGCCGGTCATAAACTTCATTTCCGCACCATCGTGTGATCCACGAACGCGCCGATTCATTTTCCAGCGAGTCCCATCGATTTCGGCGGACAGACAAAAACGCGAACAGCCCATATCTCAATCGCGAGATGAGACTAATCTCGCTGAACTTCATTAGCGCAATTGGGGTCCCCCAATCGTGCATTCTTCCACCGGTAAATATCCCCATAGACGTAGCTCGCCATCGAAGTTGATCTCCGATGCCTAACTCGCCCATCAACTCCATCGTCGCCGTATCGGTCTTACACACAAAGTGGTAAAAGCGTTCGATAGAGAGCCCCGCTAGATCAAAGTGCGCGGCCATACCTCCTGGCTCCGGAGCAGCCTCCAGAACTTCAACGGTATGTCCCGCTCTGACGGCGTGAAACGCCGTGGCAAGACCCATTGCACCGGACCCAATAACGACAACACGAGCGATAACGCACCTCAGCACGGCTTGCAACAAAACGAATTGAGAGGACCCGGGGCCCCCATAGGATGGCTAAAAATCCAAGGCTACATGAGAATACACCGGGTCGCCAAAGGTGCTATCCAGCGCTTGCTGTAAAGGCGTTGCGCGGACCCCGAAAATCGCAGGCCAATCGATAACTTCAAAGACATCAGGCGTCACAAGAGCCTCCAGTTGTCCCACCGTAAACGCGGGATTCTTATCAAACACTGCGTTTAACTTCAACATAGCCCGGAAGAGCCCGTACGGAACTCGCTGGATACGCGTCTTAGTTC
The DNA here is from genome assembly GCA_963746625.1 of uncultured Acidobacteriaceae bacterium. Classification (GTDB taxonomy): domain Bacteria; phylum Acidobacteriota; class Terriglobia; order Terriglobales; family Acidobacteriaceae; genus Edaphobacter. The sequence goes on along the minus strand of CAVVBT010000002.1, from coordinate 1,118,099 downwards.
CAGTAGCTCGTTTTACAGCGCGAATCAAATCTATATAGTCGATTCGCTCCTGTCCGGTGATGTTGTAAGCTCCCGTTGTCTCGTTCAGAATGGACGAGACAATCACATCGCAAAAATCCGCGACGTACAACGGTTGCCGCAAAAACTTGCCGGACCCCGGAATCGGAAACACCGGCACTCGCTGCATAAACCTCGCGAGCCATCCAACGTGTTTTCGATCAAACCAACCAAACATCAGAGTCGGCCTCAGCACTACCTGCTTAATCCCGCTGGCTGCGATCAAAGCCTCCTGCGCCTTTTTTGTCTCTGTGTAATTGTCGATCGCCATGGAATTTACAACTGACGACGATATGTTCACAATGTAAGGGACCTTGTGGCGCAGCGCCGCCTCAATCAATCGCTCTGTTGCTACGACATTGTTTCTCACATACTCCGCAGGCTCTAGTCCACCAATCTGTGCATGCGCAATGACGAGAGCCTGGCACCCTCCAAGCTCCCCCTCCCACGAATTCGTCCTGCTCTCGCTCTCAGCCAAGTCTTGGTTGAGCACGCGAATCGTCGGGTGATACTTCTCCAGAATCTTGCCGTTTGTTGGATGCTTGTCAATCGCCACAATCTCGGTGAAGCCCTTTGCCGTTAGGCGGGGTATAAGGTTTTGACCGACTAATCCGGCACCCCCCGTTATCACCACTTTTCCGCTTTTCATCTCTACCATCTTCCGACTCCGAAATTGGCGCAGGTGAGCGCCTGCAGGAAGCCGGACGGCCACTCAAATAATTCGACTTGACGATATTTGCCGTGAACGTACTCACCCAATTCTCTTGGACTGCCGCCCAGTACGCAAATCCCCTTCGACCGTAAATCCAGTTCGGTATCAACCCTCAAAGTTCGCAACTTTTGAAAACAGATTTCGTTCTTTCCATTCAGTCTAAGCGATCCGCGCACACCTGCTGCACACAAAAATTATAAGAGGAGTTGCCTGAAAGAATGCCCGGGGACCGCCCCAATTCTGTATCGACAACTTTTCCATGCCGCATCACTCGAATGCTCAGGCGGCCGGTCGAGGTCACCTCTCGAGATCGGAGGCAAAAAGCCTCTAGTGATCGCTGAAGCCGCCGAGCGGCGCGCCTTGACCGCGAAGTCGGACCCACATAGATCACACGTCACACATGACTTCTCCAAAATGCCAGGGCTCGTGGTCCAAGTCGCCTCTGCCCAATAGCCCAAAACTCAGTGCCAGGCACGATGACACGCACAACAGAACATCCGGCACACCCTGACGGAAATTCAACCACAATAATCTGTTTGAGGCCTTTAGCCACCAGGCGATCGATCAGGAAAGTGATGTCTTCTTGAATCGCCCCAAATCTGTGGGAAACAACCTCGTTCATCTGCTGTCCTTTTTTCAGATTGTCCTATCAGCCACGAAGTCGGGTCGATCGCGCTCGCCCTCCTGGTGTGGGTGGGAGAACGGGTTGGAGCTATCGTCGATAGCTTGAGGTCTTCTCTGACACCCTGGATGTCGACACATCTTGATTGCGCCAGTTCAGTAAGCGCCCTCATCAGAGCGACACTAGCATCGGGATGCGTACCTAGACCAGCGTGTACCATCGGAAATCCAGGGATACACTCCTCCGCGACCGCTGCAATAATTGTAGGCACTCCTATCTCCGACGTTATTAGATGAATCACCGGAAATAGATCGGCCTCATAGAACTTCTGAACCAATTCATTCTCGTCCGCATGAATAGTGGGAAACAGGTCTAGATCATCTGAACCATTCCGGGCGTTAGGGCCGAAGGCCAATGATCGCCTTGCTCTCGGTAGTTGATGAGCCCCGATTTCAGCCATCGTCCACGCATCTCTTTCAACCAACTCACACAGCGCATGGCAGATGGCTTCTTCGCGACAATTACCGGAAGCTAAACCATTTGCGTCGTTTCTGTTGAAACAACGCTGAGGCAAAGAAGCATTCCACCTGTATCCGGCGAGATCTGCCGGGACCAGAATGATTGCATCGGCAACGATGTCGATCCCTTGAACCCAATGGTAGCTACAGCGCTCTGAGTAATCTTCACTGAGTTCTTGATTGACTCTTGTGGGATCAAGAACATTGCAGGAGCGGCTAAGATTGGCAAAGCTCCCCTCGACCATTGGAAGCCTTGCCCTCAAGGCAGTCTGCCGCTCGATCGCCTCCATGAGAGCCCCGACTTTTGCGTCGATTGGGCGTCTACCCTTGCCGTTGTACACCGAGATGATGTCGTCTGATTTTGGAACTACGGCCGTGTAAACAGGAATACCGACCCTGTCCAGGTAGGTAATATCTGCCAGTCGAGTCACACCCAGCGATTCCGCGGTTCCAGAAATATTCAACAGAGTTTCAGACGCAGGAATTACCCGATCAATGCCATCAACTTTATGCAAGGCAGCACTGACTAGTCCGTCTCTATAAAACACCGCTAAAATCCATTGTCCTCAGGTATGCAAAAACAAATCGGGTTCTGACTGTTATCGCCTTGAGAAAAAAGTTCCCGCAGGTCCTGCTCCGAAACATCATCGTCAAAACAGTCCACTGCGGTGGTGATATTGGGTAAAGAGGCCTCTATAACTCTTCTCTGCGGCTTGTCCAAAGATCGTATGAAGTGTCGTGTCTTGACTAGCAATTCATCCAACTCATGTTGAGTGAGTCCAAGTTTTTTCAGTAGTTGTGGACGATCCATCAAAATTCTCCTTTTGATTTCACTGTAAGTGCATGAGACCTGTCAGGCCCGCAAAACGTGGTTCAGAGCGCAAAGGCGCGATGAGCGGATCCACTTTAAGAAACACAATGTTGGACTCTCTCCGCTTGTATGCCAGTTCGAGCATGTCGAGAGCTTTGCCGTGGTTTCCGAGCGCAGTATACAGTCCCGCCGTCTCACACGCGAGAAAATCGCCATCTTCTATGCTGGCGGTCGCGATCTCGAGTTGCTTGAGAGCGCGATCGCGACGGCCAAGTCGGGCATACGCAATGCCCAATGGTGCAGCCCGTTGTCGAGTGATTGCTTCGGATAGATTCTTAACGTCAAGCAACCGGATGACCTCTTCATTCATGTTCTTACCCAGATAACCTAGAGCCAGGATCTGGTAAGCGGGCTCGAACGCAGGCAAAGAGTGGGTTCTCGGCTCACTCAATCGTATTGACTCATCAAAGCTTCCCTGCAAATACTTCAAACTCGCCAGGCTGATGTTCGTCACTGGGGACCCCGGATCTGAGGCCACAGAATACGCGAGTTGTGCCGAGGCTTCAGCCTGCCGATTGAGCGGCATCAGAAGTAGTAACCCGTACCAGGTGTGTGCAATGACGTAAGTTGGGTTGAGTTCAGTTGCCCGTTTATAGTCTTCTTCCGCTCCTTGCCAGTCAAAGCGTAATAACGTCCGAGCAAATGCTCGCGAGGTATACGCTTCACCAAGCGTGCTGTCGATTTCCAGCGCCCGTTGAGAGGACTCGATCGCCTCTTCGAGGAGCGGAATAGGATTTTGCAGGCCGTAGTAAGCGATGAGGCTATAACAGTCCGCAAGCCCCGCATAGGCCGGAGCGTAGCCCGAATCATGGTCGAGAGCGCGCTGGAAATCCGCGATCGCCATTTGAAGAGCTTCCGGGACCCGCTGATTGAGATGAAATCTACCTCTCAGATAATCTGTGTAGGCGGACGCGCTCGTGGAATATTGACGGCTCAATCTGGCTTTTGTTGTGGGATCAAGCGAAACCTTGAGTCGATAGGCAACATCTGTAGATATCTCATGCTGAAGGTCCGTGATTCCAGACATACTGCCTTTGTAAGTGTGCCCCCACATCTGATTCCCGGTCTTGACGTCTATCAACTCGATAGGCACAAGAAACACAGCAGCCGAGCTGGCGAGTGCGCCTTCAACAATCGACTGAACATGCAAGTCACGCCCGGCGACCCGTGGGTCTGCGGTCTCACCGCCGTATCTTCTGGATACGTTGGCTGCTGTTACGTGAAGGCCCATTACCCTCGACAGATCGTTCGTCAATGCTTCACTGATGCCCGAGGCCAAATAATCGAGATTGACGTCACCGGTTCGATTCTTAAGCGGCAGCACCGCTAAAGAAGATGGAGCACCTGCCGGCAATCTGAGTTCATACCGCCTCCATGTAACTCCCGCGGCAGCGACACCGAGGGCGGCTATCGACGCTCCTGCGAACCGGCGTCGGGTCCAGAAACCTGCAGGGACAAAACTGAAGCGCCCGCCTTCATTCTTCGAATCAAGTTTGCTCTGAGCCTGCTGAAACGCGAGGCATCTCCGATTCGGATCTTCCGCAAGAAATTCAGTTATTAGACGGGCATAGTCGGGTGGAACCTTGTTCGCCTTGAACGACCCACTTACAGGTGTTATACCCGCGTCCGCAGTGCTCGGCCGCGCCCCAGTAAACATCTCATGCATCACAACGCCCAAAGCAAAGACATCGCTTGCCTGAGACGGCGGTTGCCCCTTTAGAAGCTCGGGAGCCATATATGCGGGAGTTCCAGCCACCGTGTGCAGCGATGTAACGGTCGCCTCAGATTCATGCAGCCGCGCCAAACCGAAGTCCGTTATCCATACGTGGATGTCGGAGCCGCGGCGATCAAGCATGATGTTATTTGGCTTGATATCACGATGGATGACTCCGGCCGCATGGATCGCAGCCACACCAGCGATCAGCTGGCCGCAAATCGCTGCTGCGTCAGCTTGTGGAAGCAAATCCTTCGACATCAATCTTGTAGCCAGCGTCTCACCCGAAAGAAGCTTCATCGTCAAGAACAAAAAGGGCGGTGCCGGCTTATCACAATGAAAGATTTCATAGATCGGACAAAGATTTGCGTGAACGATCTTTCGTGCGAGCAGCACTTCGTGTTCGAACCGACGTTCCATCCCCGGGCTCGTTGCAATCTGAGCAAGGATCATCTTCAAAGCAACACGCGTGCCTTGCAGAAAGGTATCTTCCACTTCGTAGACTTCGCCCATGCCTCCTCGTGCAATGAAGCGCACGACGACAAAGCGGTCACCCAGAATCTCACCAACCTTGAATCGGCCAGTAAATGGGTCGGCCTTTGCACGCGAATCGCCTTCCGCCAGGTGAGTCGATCCTGGACCAGATGAACTATTTGCGAATCCATTTCCACGAGAGCGCAACAATGGTTTCTCGAGAAAGCTGCCAACGCGTTCATTCTGAAGAAGTAGCTCTTCGACTGCGGGTCGTAATTCAGGACTCTCGCGGCAGGCGCTCGCGAGAAAAGCAGACCTTTGGGCAGGCTCAAGGTCTAAGGCGGCCTCGAAAATCTGCTCGATCAGTTCTTGTTGGCTAGCCATAATCCCCGCTCCAGCAGAGGTGCGGACAAGGAGACGACCATACGAATAACTATTCTATAATGCGCATTTTCCCACTTGAAAGTGCAACAAATTGCGCAACAATCTCCGAAAAGCCATTGAGGCCGGCGAGTCCCACTAACTAATGGCGCCTTATAGAAATCATAGTGATGTCGTCAGACTGAGCGGCCCCGTCGGTGAAGGGGAAACTGATTAGGTCCTGACAACTAAGAGTGGCGCTTGCGGCAAGCGTGGCAATCAGGCTTTCCTCGGTAAAATCGTCTGCTGCTGTATTCCGGGCGTCGGGCACACCGTCGGTATACAGGAAGAGCGTGTCCCCTGAGCGCACATGCGCAGTGTTGCCCGTGTATTCCATGCCATCGAATACACTAAATACCTAGAAATCTCTTCCGCGGAGCCTTTTTGAATCGTTCTAGAAGTTTTGCCTTCCTGCTTCTGCTGCTGGTAAGCGGCTTATCTGCGAGTGCTGAGAGCCTCGGTGATCTCAGTGACAGCTTCTGGCGATGGAGAGCGCAAGAGCAGCCGTTCACTGGCGACGACATTCCCCGCATCGAAAGGCCGGATTCTTTCATTGGCGATTGGTCGCCGAAGGCCGTCTCCGAGCGGCTCGAACAGCTCAGCTCGTTTGAGCAGCGATGGCAACGTCTCACACCCCCTGCCGAAACTCCTATACATGACCAGGTTGATTATCGTCTTCTTGGCTCGGCCATCGCCCGCGTCCGCTGGGAGTTGTCGATCGAACAAACCTGGAGGCGGGACCCGAATTTCTATGTGGACCAGACTCTCGGCTCGATCTTCGCTCTGCTGCTGCAGCCCCCTCCGTTTTCTTCATCGCGCCAGCAGCAAATTGTAGATCGCATGAGGCAGATTCCAGCGACAATTCGGGCAGCCAAAGAAAATCTAACCGACATTCGGCAACCCTTTGCGGAACTGGCAATCGCTGCGCTGGATCACGTGAGCGATCGCACCCAACGCATGGAAAAGGCCCTGGCTCCTCAACTCACGTCTGCCAACAATCAGGCGCTCCAGGCCGCAACGCCCGCAGCGGTCGACGCGCTCAACGACTACTGTGCATGGCTCCAGAAGATACTCCCTAACAACCGCAAAGATACTGCGATTGGCCGCGAAAACTATCTCTATTTCCTGCGAAACGTCGCGCTGCTTCCATATACCCCGGAGCAGTTGCTTGCCATGAGCCGTCAGGAATGGAGCCGCTCCGTTGCCTTTGAAACGTATCAGAAGGAACGCCTGGCCGGTCTTCCACCGGCTCCAATCTTTTCCACTGCAGACGCACAGATTCAGGCGGAGAAACTCGATGAAGAGAAGATTCGGGCGTTCCTTGTCGAACAGAAGATCCTCACGGTCCCAGAATGGCTTCATCACTACCGAAATCTGCTGCTGCCTGAGTACCTCGATCCCTACCAGGACCTCGGAGTGACTGATGACCTCACTGGACCCAGTCGCCTCGACCAGGATGGGACCAGCTACATCCGGACACCCCGGCCTGATCTCGGCTTCTTCAACCTCTCAACTGCTCGCGATCCACGACCCATCATCGTCCATGAAGGCGTGCCCGGCCATTACTTTCAGTTGTGCCTCGGCTGGCACAATCCCGATCCAATCCGCGGCCACTACTATGACTCCGGCGCGAATGAGGGCATCGGTTTCTATGCGGAAGAGATGATGCTGCAGGCTGGACTCTTCGACGATAACCCCCACACTCGCGAGACCATCTACAGCTTCATGCGTCTGCGTGCGTTGCGCGTCGAGGTTGATGTAAAGCTGGCGCTCGGCGAATTCACCCTCCAGCAGGCAGCCGATTATCTCGAGCGCACCGTGCCGATGGATAAGGCCACCGCGCTCGAAGAAGCGGCGATGTTTGCCAGCACGCCGGGCCAGGCGATCTCCTACCAGATTGGAAAACTTCAGATCACCCAGCTCCTCTCTGACGCGCGTCGTGCTCAGGGTGCCGGCTTTTCTATGATCCGGTTCAACGACTTTGTCTGGAACAATGGCAATGTACCTATCGCACTGCAGCGTTGGGAACTGCTCCACGACGCAACCGAAGTCCCTACACCGATCCCAGTGCCTCAACTGAATAAGTAACTCATAAAGTTGCAATATCTCTTGAGATCGACCCTACACCAAACCCACTAGCCTCGAGACTGAATTGAAAAAACACGCGAATCGATCTGCCCTCCTTTGCAAAGCTCTCGGACTCTGCATGTTTGCACTTGCCGTCAAAACATTTCCGCAAAACATCTCCAATCAAGCCACGAAAAAGCTGACGATTGAACGCCTATACAGTCTTCCCTGGCTCATTGGCACCAAGCCCGAGAGCCCGCATTGGTCTCCGAATAGTCAGCGCATTGCATTTCTCTGGAACAACGAGGGGACGAACTTCTACGATGTCTGGCTGGTTGATCGAGCGACACAGAAGCCAATCCGCGTTACTTCCATGCCTCGACCGGCCAGCCCGGCAGATCCAGGCACCGACATCGCCAAGTTGGAGCAGCAGGCCCGCGCCGAAACCGATCATGGCGTCTCCGATGTAATCTGGGCCCCCGACGGCGAGCATCTTCTCTTCAACTTTCACGGTCAACTCTATCAGGTAATTCCGGGACAAGGTCCGCAGCGGCTCATCGACTCCGAGTTGCCACAAAATGACGCCTCCTCATCCCCGCATAGCAACCGCGTCGCTTACATCTCCGGCGGGAATCTCTGGGTCATGACCCTCGATGGCAACAAACCCACGACGAAGCAGATCTACGCGCCCGGAAAAAGTGAGGTCGGCGTCGAGGAGTTTCATTGGTCCACCGATGGCAAACACCTGGCCTTCATCGAAGCTGATGCCGGCCGCGTCCCGACGCGCGGCATTCCCAACTATCTCAGCGACGAAACAACACTTCCCCGCGTCAAGCGTCCTTTCCCCGGAGAATCCTCCGAGTCCCGTCGGCTCGGCATCGTCTCTGCAGAAGGCGGAGCCGTGCAGTGGGCCGAACTCGGCGGCGATCCTCTCGATCTCTTCTTTGGAATCTCCTGGTCGCCCGACAGCAAAACCATCCTAGTCGACAAAAGCGATCTCTACATCAAAGACCGGCGCCTGTTTCTTGTTGATCCCGAAAACGGCCATGCCAAACTGCTGCTACGCGAAGTTGACCCGAAAAATGTCACTGCGGAGTGGTGGTCCGACTGGGCACCCGACGGCCGAGGCATTTACTTCATCTCCGATCGCGACAACGACTATCACGTCTACTACGAGTCAGTCGCCGGCGGCGAGCCGAAACCAACTACCACAGGAAAATTCGCCGTTTTCTCAGCTTCTGTCTCGCCTGCTGCAAATGCTCTCTTTGTCGTTACCAATCAGGGCAAGGTAGAAGAGCGCCATCTCTTCCGCGTCCCGCTTACTGGTGGCACTCCGCAGCGCATCACCGAGACCCCAGGCACCCATTCGCCTGTGCCCTCGCCCGACGGCCAATCCTTCGCCGACATCTTCTCCAACGACAGCACCCCTCCGGATCTCTATTTGATCAGAGGCTCCGCATCTCAGGGCTCAGCCCATTCCACCGAGCAGGTCACGCACTCCCCCTTGCCGGAGTTCAACGAATATCACTGGGTTACCGCAAAGTACGTCGACTTCCCCAATGTCAACGACGGCACCATGCTGCATGCACGCCTGACTCTGCCGCCTGGCTTCGATCCCAAGAAGAAATACCCGGCCATCCTCGGTTCCGTCTACAGCAACAGCGTCCATAACCAATGGGGAGGACGCATCTTTCATCCCACGTGGGGACTGGACCAGTACCTCGCGCAGCAGGGATACGTCATTCTGAATGTCGACATCAGTGGCAGCTCCGGATACGGCAAGATCTTCCGCCAGCGCATCGGGATGGATTATGGCGGCGTCGACGTCGAAGACCTGTATAGCGGCGTCAGGTATCTTGTGAGCCAGGGATTCGTCGATGAGCATCGCGTTGGAATTTGGGGTAGCAGCTACGGAGGCTTGCTCACGACCATGTCGCTCTTCACCCACCCCGGCGTCTATCAGGCAGGAATTGCGGGCGCGCCTGCAACCAGTCTCTTCCACGCGGAGACCGGTGAGATGCGCACCATGATGGCTCCGCAGGATCACATGCAACAGTACGCAAAGTCCTCTTCCTTCCTCAAATCCGGCGGCCTGCAGGACCACCTCATGATCATCCACGGCATGAAGGACGATGTCGTCCTATTCAAGGATTCCATCACTCTTGAGCAACGCCTCATCCTGCAGGGCAAAGACATCGATCTCGTCGTTCTTCCCAACGCGCCGCACGGCTGGGATACCGAAGATCTTGCTCAAACCCGCTTCGCTTACCGCAAACTGGTCAATTATTTTCAAAAGTATCTCGGAAAGACCACGCCATAAATGCAAGAGACTGGTTCCGGAAACGCTTCTGCATGATCTTCGAAAACCTAATCACATCATCGTTACCAGATCGTACTTGCGACCACATGTGGAGGGCCGGGCTGCCCGTCTAGTATCTCCGTCGATAACACCAGTTCAACGTTCCGACTCTGCGGCACTTTCGCGCCCGCAAGCCATGACTTCAATTCCTGGTCGCTTGTTAAGAACTCCGCCGCTGCCTGGGTGCCAGCCTTCCCGATACCCGCTGCGATGAGAACATGCTGGCCGATAGTCGGATCGAAGTAACTTGCCACGATCGCGTAGTCATGCGAGTCTCCCGACACCAGCTGCATATTATCGAACTTCCAGACATGGGAAGGATCCTTTTTATCGTGGATCTCACTCTCCAATTGATTCTGCGCGAAGAAGCTGAACCGCAGCGGAGCCACCAGTCTCTTGGTCCAGATATTGTCCAATCCCCCGATCAGGATTACCGGTCCCTGCCGCAGATCCTCGAGTGTCGTGTCGGTCGATCCTTTGGTTCGGTAGACATGGGTCCTTCGCGTCAACAAGTCAGTGAGTTCGCTATAGCTCACAATGTCGCTAACTGGAACCATATCGGAGCGAACCATCGAGGACAGCATATTTTCCTGGCTGTCTCGCGGAGAGCTTGCCCGTGTCTGCGTAGGCTCATCTTGTCCCATCTCGTTGAGCGAATGCACTCCTATTACAATGAGCGCCGGTTTGCCTGAGGCAAGGAGCGGTTGCCAGAAATACCTAATCCCCTGGTCCCTCCAATGATCTCGCAGAAGAACCCCGGACAGAAGAACAATCCCAACCCCAAGAAACAGAAGAACAGAAAGAAACGTTCTTCTTAATCCACCCGACCCTGCAACTGGATGATTTGCCGCCAGCGGAGCAGGCGCTTCTGTGCCCATTGCTTCATGATCTGGCTGATGCGGTAGGACGGCCGCAACGCCATTCAGGTCTCTCAGATGATCGTGTTCTGCGATGTGATTCGTATGATTAGCTGGAAGGAAATGCGGGACGTAGGAGCCCAGAGGAAGATCGATGCGCAATTCGTCCTCGTGTCCCGGCTCCTGATAATACTGCGCGATGCGCTTTCTTATCTCCCCTGCAGTTACCCTGACGACCGGATCTGCATTCGTGTCGTAGTCGTTTGGCCTCGCAAACACATCGATGCCGAGGGTGCGCTCCTTGAGACCTTCGGTCTTTCCCGCCAGGGTTTGTTCAACGACAAACCTAAGGAAGGATGGATAGCGCTTGCTGTTCCGAAAGTGCTTGCTGCTGACGATCCGCTCGAGTTGATGAAGGAGCTCGGAACGACTGAACCTTCCTTCTTCGAATAATGTGCGGTCTTCATTTGCGGGTATATCTCTGGCCGTTTGCATTAGCTCATCTCTCAGATGCTGTTGGCAGCGGGCCGGGATGGCCCGGTGAAACCGAACGTATTATACGTCTCCTTTGATACTCCGCGAACCCATTGATAATGAGCAACTTGCGATCTCATTAATACTTTTACCGTAATGCCCCTTGGCAAATATGAATTGATGTTCATAGGGTGTATGCCGAACGAACATCCCCTCTTAGGAAGTCGTGTGCAGGGATGGTCTCGTTTGCAAGGCGTCGACAAACACAATGCTGAAAATCGACTGACGCCCGAATTGTTTCCAACAGTAGCACTGAGAGGACAGAGACCATGAGCTATGAAAGCATGCGTAGGAGCGTAATTAGGAAGTTAGGAAACATAACCTTTCAAACGACGAGGAACTTGACCTTCCTCATAACCTTGCTCTTTCTCTTTCATTCGGCAGCGTACTGCCAGCTGACTACTGCGGACATCGTCGGCACCGTAACCGATGCTACCGGCGCAGTTGTCCCTAACGCGGCGATCACGCTCACGAACCTCGGCACCAACGAAACGCGAAGCTCCCTATCCAACGGTTCGGGAGACTATAACTTCACCCTTTTACCCGTAGGGCACTACTCCATCTCCGTCAAAGCTAAAGGCTTCCAGGAATCCGTTACAAAAGATCTCGCCGTAGAGGCTGGCGACCGTGCCCGCAATGACGTCCACCTCCAAACCGGTGCGGAAACCACAATCATCGAAGTGACTGCTGCCACTCCACTCCTCCAGGCCGACAGCGCCACGGTCAGCTCCACTGTCACCGCCAGGGCTGTGCAGGACCTTCCCTTGAATGGTCGTAACTTCGTTCAGCTCGTAGCCGTTGTTCCCGGCGCTAACCAGGGTTCAGGCAACTCGCTCAGCAGCGGCGGGCGCCCCGATGATCGCCGCACCAATGCCGCAGGCCTCTCTGTCAATGGACAGGACGAAAGCCTCAACAACTGGGTGGTCGATGGAATCGACGATAACGAACGTGTTATCGGGTCGATCGGAGTGAAACCCAACATAGAAGGTATCCAGGAAATCACTGTCCAGACCAACAGCTATGCGCCGGAGGCCGGTAGAACAGCTGGCGGGGTCATCAATGTGGTCACCAAATCCGGGTCCAATCAATTCCACGGCTCCGTCTACGAGTACTTCCGCAACGACATATTCGATGGCCGCAACTTCTTCCAGACAACTGGGAGAAAGCCCGAACTGCGCCAGAACCAGTATGGCGCGAGCATCGGCGGACCAATCTTCCGCAATAAAACCTTCTTCTACTTCGACTGGGAAGGCTTCCGCGAGGTCTCAGGCACCACCGACACCGGGACCACACTCACTCAGGATGAGTACAACGACATTCACAGTATTGGCGGCGCGAGCCCTCTGACGCTCCTCTCCACCGCCAACGGAACCGCTCAGGCGCATGCCGGATTGATTCCCGCAACGGGCGGACCCGTACCTATCAATCCGCTCGCTCTCAACTATCTATCGCTGCTCCCGGCGCCGACCTGCGGACTTGCGCCGCTGCCGGCTTGCCCCGGAGGTAACTACCTCGCCAGCAACTTCACCATCAGCCCTAACAAGACGCAGAACTACAACACCTACGACGCCCGAATTGATCATAAGTTCAACGACCAGAACCTGATCTTTGCGCGTTTCACCTATAACACTGTCGATAGCTTCACCCCGCCCGCTTTCGGAACCCAGAATGGAATCCAGGTCAGCGGCGGCCGGTATAACTTCGACGGTCCTGCCGCTGATGTAGCCCAACAATACGAACTGGGTTACACCCACATCTTCAGCCCAGCCCTCCTGATGGACCTTAGGGCGGGCTTTACCCGCATTAACAATCTCTCCCTGCCGCTGAACTACGGCATTGGTGTCGACCAGAAGGTCGGTTTTCCTGCAGCCATGACCAACTTCAGTCCTTATGCGGACTCTCTGACGCCAGTTTCCGTCGGGCCATTCGGTGACGTCGGCGACGGAGCGTATGTTCCCCTGCAGGACATCGATAACACCTACCAGTACTCAGGCACAGTTAGCTGGACGAAGGGCAGCCACAACCTCAAAATCGGAGCAGGCTTGATGCGTAGACAGGCGCGCAATGTCCAGAGCGCGTCCGCAGTCGGTGCGTTCGGCTTCAATCTAACCACCGACTCCAACCCGGATCAAAAGACGCAGCAGGACCACCAGATCGCGTCGGCTCTGCTCGGCGCCTACAACAACCAGACCCGCAACTTCAACATTACTCCTCCCGACTACCGCAGCTGGGAGCCGAGTTTCTTCGCGCAGGATAGCTGGAAGGTCACCCCGAAGCTGACGGTCATCTATGGCGCCCGCTACGAGATCTTCACTCCGTTCACCGAAGCACATAATCACATCTCGAACTATGATTTCCTGCAGGCGGTCGCCAACCCGGCTGCAGCACGATCGAGTGCATTGAAGATTGCCGGAGTCAACGGCGTCAGCGACACAGCGGGAATCCCAACTCAATACAGCAACGTAGGCCCGCGCGTTGGCTTCGCATTCTCTGCGCGACCTTCCACTGTCATCCGTGCAGGCTACGGAATCAGCTACTACCCCGGCAATTACACCTCGAACGGCGACTTGAAGAACGCTCCGTTCACCTCCGTCAACAGCCCGTCCTGCCAGTCCACCCTTGCCGTCGAGATCGAAACGTACGTCAATAACGGCACTCTTCCTCCGGGCCAAAACGGCGACTGCGCCCTCCAGGGTCAATACGGGAATTTCAGCCAGGGAATCATCCCTCCTTCAGCTCCTTCGGCAGCCCAGCTCGGTAATCTGTCCCTCATCAACGGTCTTTCGTTTGTAGCCGAAGCGACCAACTTCAAGAACGCACTCATCCAGCAGTACAACGTGCAGGTCGAACAGCAGTTTGGAGCCAACGTCTTCATCATTGGCTACGTCGGCAACACCGGCCAGCATATACCGGAATCGATCAACAGCATCAACCAGCCCCTGCCATTCAACCCCATCACCAATCCGGCAGGTTCGGCGCGCCCTCTCAACGGACCGCTTCCCAACCTGGGTGGCGTCAGTTATCTCGCGACCGAGGGTATCTCTAACTACAACGGCCTTCAGACCTCCTTCCAGCGTCGCTTCACCAAGGGTCTGGCGTTCGATGCAAACTACACCTGGTCGAAGGCACTGGCTGACACCAGCACCTTCTCCCAGCAGGGCGATCAAGGTTGGAGCAATGCGCTTCCCACCAACCTTCGTGCCGCCCACGAATACGGCAACGCGGACACTGACATCCAAAACCGCTTCGCCTTCTCGATCAACTATGAATTGCAGTTCGGCAAGGAGTTCACCGGCATTAAGAAGTTTGCTCTCGGCGGATGGCAGGCAAATATGATCGCTGGTTGGCAGAGTGGAAAGGTCTTCTCGATCATCAGCAGCGGCGCCGGTGCCGACAATCCTATCGAAAGCGACGGCAAAACTCACGGCTTCAACAACCGTGCGGTCCCACAGAACGCTGGCGGAGCGGATCGGCCAAACACAATCAAAGATCCTCGCCTGGGCCACCATACACTCAGCCAATTCTTCGATACGACAGCCTTCGCTCCCCAACCCCTGGGAACGATTGGCAACACCCAGCGCAACTCGATGTTCGGTCCCCACTTCCGCGACTTCGACCTGTCTCTCTTCAAGAACTTCCCGGTCACAGAACGCGCAACCATTCAGTTCCGGGTTGAGAGCTTCAATATCTCCAACACGCCGAACTTTTACATAGCGAACAACAACAGCTCGAACCAGCAGTTCGGCAACGCTGCCTTCGGAAGCATTTCGGCAACGGATCCAAACTACAATCCGCGACAATTCCAATTCGTCCTCAAAGCGCTGTTCTAACCCAACGCTTCATTCATGTGGTGGCGGCATTCCCGCCACCACATGCTTTCTCTATACACTCACCTGTACCTTGGTCTCTTCCCTGGATGAAGGTCGAATTCTATCTCCTGTCTTGATGACCGACTTCGCTGTTTCGGTCGGTGTCCCCTCAGCGAGCTTCGATTCCGCCCTGACGGTAGGCCACAGCACCACCTAAAATCTCACGGAGAGACTCAGTCATGAATCGCCGAAGCTTTCTTGCTCAAACCTCTGCCTGGGCTGCCGCAGCAGCGTTGCCAAAGCTTTCTAATGCCTCTGTTGCACCCTTACCCGGCCCGGAGTTAGGACAGGACGCCACACAGGGAGAGATCACATTCCCTAAAGGCTTTCTTTGGGGCAGCGCAACGGCCTCTTATCAAGTCGAGGGAGCTTGGAATATCGACGGACGGGGAGAGTCCATTTGGGATCGCTTCAGTCATACCCCCGGCAATGTAAAGGGCGCTTGGACGGGAGATGTCGCCTGCGATGACTACCATCGCTTCCCGGAAGATCTTGCCCTCATGAAGCAGATGAATCTTCGCAGTTATCGCTACTCGATAGCATGGCCGCGTATTCAACCGTCCGGATCGGGAGCATCAAACCAAAAAGGCATCGACTACTACAAGCGCCTCACCGACGCCGTTCTGGCCGCAGGAATGCGCCCTCTGGTCACGCTCTTCCACTGGGATCTCCCTCAACCTCTCGAAGACCAGGGTGGCTGGCCTAATCGTGACACCGCAGCACGCTTCGCTGATTACGTCGAGATAGTCGTCAAAGCTCTGGGAGATCGAATCAACACATGGGCAATTTTTAACGAACCCTGGGTTTTCACTTATGTTGGCTACGCTGAAGGCCGTCACGCACCCGGCAAGACCGACTTCGATCTCTTCCTGAAAGCCTCGCACACCGTAAATCTCGCCCAGGGAGACGGCTTTCGGGCAATCAAGGCCATCGCCCCGAAATCAAAAGTAGGCAGCGCCTTCAGCATGTCTCCCGCAACTCCGGCTACCTCTTCGCCCGAAGACGCAGCTGCGGCTAAACGCTTCGACGCTTTCAACAACGTCTGGTTCCTCGAGACAGCGCTTCGTGGCCGCTACCCCGAGGCCTTCGTTCACGGCACTCCTCTCAAAGCCATGGGCTTCCAGAGCGGCGACGAAAAGCGCATGGCCGCTCCGCTCGATTACGTTGGCGTCAACTATTACTTCCGCCGACTCGTCTCTGCCACCAACGACGCGACGCCTGGCGAAATCTCTTACAACTCGATGGGCTTCGCAATCGAAATGGGCAAGGACGGACCACTCACCGAAATCGGTTGGGAGGTCTATCCCCGTGGTCTGTATGACATCGTCCAACGAGTCTCGAAAGACTACAAGCTGCCCATAGAAATTACCGAGAATGGCTGCTCCTATGGCGATTATCCCGACGCAACCGGCCGAGTCGCCGACATCCGCCGCATCCACTATTACCGTGATCATCTCCGGGAGTTAGCGCACGCAATAAATGACGGTGCCGACGTTCGCGGCTATCACGCCTGGTCGATCCTGGATAATTTTGAGTGGGCGGAAGGCTATACCCAGCGCTTCGGCCTGGTATACATCGACTTTCCAACCCAGCGCCGCTACATGAAGGATTCGGCGAAGTGGTATGCGAAAGTCGCTTCAACCAATACAGTATGAAAATCCGCGTCTCCAGTGCCTTGCGAGCGCGTTCCTGTCTTCATGTCAGGATGCAGTAGAGAAGACTTCTCCTGCTCGTGGGCCGACTTCTCCAACGCGGTTCTCCATGAATCGACGCGCGCTACGTCAGCCACAAGCAAGACGCGGTGTCATGCCAGAGATAAACAGTTTGGCGTCAGGAATCGTATCCAGTTCCAGAGCGACCCGTCCTGTCACTTCGGGCTGAACTTTCACATCGCATCAACTATATTTACCGGGTAAGCGAATTTATGTCGCGAGGCTGCGTTCTCACACATGGACAAAGAAACTCTCTACCTGTGGTGCGCACACCCGGACGATGTTCTAAGCGAAGAGGTCGCTGAAGCATGCGCTCCACTCTTGAGCGAAGATGAGCGTGCACCCTGGCAGAATTTTCGGTTTGATCGGCATCGCCGTGAATATCTGACTACCCGCGTCCTCGTCCGCACCGCGCTGTCCCACTATTATCCGAATGCCCCTGAAGCCTGGCGCTTTCAAACAAACGCCTACGGCAAGCCCACCGTCACCCCGGATTGCGGTTTGCGCTTCAATTTATCCAATTCCCCGGGCCTGGTCGTTTGTTTAATTGCTCAAGGCGCGGAAGTGGGCGTGGATGCAGAGCCGTTTGAGCGTGCGGAAAAGATCGCTGAGCTTGCCACTGAGGTGCTTTCCCCGTTGGAACTGGCCCAACTTGAAGCCTTGCGCGGTCCGGAGAAATTGGACCGCTCCTTGTCGTTGTGGACGCTGAAGGAGGCCTTCATCAAGGCAAGAGGTGTGGGACTGTCCCTGCCTTTGAACAAAGTCTCTTTCCTGTTCGGAGGCGTCGAGGGAATTCGCCTTGAACTCGACTCGGCTCTGGACAATGAGCCTGGACGGCTCTGGCGGTTTTGCCTGGTAGAACACGCCGGACACCGCATCGCATTGATGGTCGACCGGGCGACTGTTCCCCATCTGCAAGTATGGGAGGCACGGCCTTTGTTAGCGCCTCCTACATGGTTGGCTGTCGGCCGCGAACCATGGTTTCCGGCCTCGGCAGTACCCTCCTGAGCTCTTCAGAAACCGTCTGGACATGAGGCTCTTTGAGCACGTTTCCATGTTCGCCGGGGACGTCATGGATTTCCAATCCACCACCCGCAAGGTCTCCCCAGCCGAGCACCGCGTCCTCATGTGTGCCAAGAAGTTCCATACCTAAGTAACCGCGGTCCGCTGCTCGCATGAGCGTGATTTTCCCTGGATATGCCTGTAATTTGTAACGCATCAAGGCTCGCCAATGAGCTTTCTGCACTTGATAGTAGCGAAGGCCAACGGGCAGGTCCCGACCCGCCAGACGGTAATAAAAATAGGCTGCATCTTGACTCCGTTTAGCAAACTGCTGCCGCCAGTGCTCGCCCTTCAGTGCGACTTTCCGTACAACATAAGTGGCCCCTTGATCTCGAACCCTCCGCCAGAACCCACGTAATTTCTGTGTGGCCCCGACATGTTGGACGCTCCCTGGAACGGAAGTGTCGAACAAGACGAGCAACGCTGGCTCCCCACCATGCGCGTAAAGCTGTTGTGCCATCTCAAAAGCGACAATTCCTCCAAAAGACCCACCGCCGATCAGGTAAGGCCCTTGTGGGAAAAAAGACCGCATCTCTTCGATGTATGCGGACGCCAGTTCTTCTATGCTGGTTTCGCGAATATCCTCATGAGCTAGAAGTAGTGAGCGAAACGCATAAAAAGGCTGGTCAAGCCCCAGAGCCTTTGCCAGCGGCTCATAATTAAGCACGTCTCCTCCGACACCATGAACGCAGAAGAAGGGAATCTGGGAACCATTCGGCTGGATGGGCACTATGGTCGACCATGTCTTCTCTTCCACGTTGGCCAGCTGTTTCGACTTACGAATTACATCGGCGAGCAGGCGAACTGTACGCGCTTCAAACAGGACAGCAAGTTCGAGGTCTGCCTGATACGTCTTTTTTATCTTGGCAAACAGACGAACACCGATCAGCGAATGACCTCCGAGAGCAAAAAAGTCGTCATCCAGCCCAACCTCTTCCACGCCCAGCAGCTCTTGCCACCAGGCGGCCAAAGTACCCTCCAATTCCTTGCTTTTCGGTGCAGCACCAGGCGTAACGGCGGCGCTCACCTGTGGCGATGGGGTTCCGTTACGACTGTCGAGGTCTTCAATGGGCTCGGAGACGGCAACTACCGCGAGCGGAGTACTGGCCAGAAGGATGCGCGTCAAAGCTCGCGCGCCATAGAGCGGAGAAATTCCAGAAAGATCGAAGGATTCAACCGTCTGGGCACCGCCGGGTAGAGCAATACCGCGCGCTGGCAAATTCCCCTCTGTGGATCTTGTTGGATCGGCGATGCGTCGCATCGCGTAGCCTTCAATCTCCGCCAAAACCTCGCCTTGCTGATCGAAGAGCGTGATATCGAAGGTTTCAACCTCGCCGTGAAGCAGGTTCTCCTCACGCGCACGAATGTGGCTGAAGAACCTGATTGGCAATGGCCGGTAGACGCACAGCTTCTTATAAGAAAACGGAAGGTAAAGGTCGTCGGAGAACTCGTAGCCCTCAGTCAGGTAGAGTGAGCACCCTGTTGCCAGATCGAGCAGTGCAGGATGCATGTGATACGCAGAAGTATCTACAGAGAAGCTATCATCCAGCCCTAACTCCGCCAGGGCCTCGTGCTTGCCGATGAGCAGCTGCTTGAGACAGTGCCAGCGGGGTCCGAAATCGACATAACGCTCCTGAATGGTTCGGTGCTGTTCATCAAAGAAGACTGCACGTTCGTGGCAGCGTGCCGCTATGACAGCACGATCGATCTGCGACGCCGGGCGCGCCAGGCACGGTTCAATGCTACCTGTAGAATGTTCGACCCACTCGCCGGCACGCGCAGATACGGAGAAGTGGAAACCGCCTTTCTCCGGCCCGGCTTCCTGTTCGCGTTTAAGATGGACGCGCACGTCACGGGATTCAGAAGTATCGCAAGTTAGCGGGGCGAGAAAGAACACATCTCTAAATTCGATCGGTGTATGGGTAGAACCGCGCACAAACGCCGCGGCAGCCATTTCCAGATATCCCGTTCCGGGGAAAAGCGCCTTGCCCGTCTTCAATCTATGTTCAGAGAGCAACCACTGCTGCTGTGAGAGTTTGCTCGAGTACACAATCTCACGGGGCGTTGCCAACAACCGTTCTTCCAACAAAGGATGCGGGGAGAAGGAGCGTGCACCCATCCCAACCTCGCGCCAGGCACCCCAGTTAATAACAGTTACCGGATCCTTGCGGCTCAGCGCGAAAGCATCGAGAAAGGCGTTAGCCGCGGCATAATCCACCTGGCCCGCTGGAGGAAAGATAGAGCTAATAGAGGAGAACAAGACAAAGCAACTCAACGGCGCATCGCGAAGGGCTTCTTCCAGAACTAATGTTCCACGCACCTTTGGATCGATAACCCTCGCTGCGCTTTCCGCCGTCTTCAGCATCAAGGGACCGTCATCGAGAACACCGGCGGCATGAAAGACGCCGTCGATTCTTCCATAGTGCTTTCGAGCCTGGACAACGACATCACGCATCTCTTCGAGATTCGTAACATCCCCTTGAGCGACCAGCAATCCACCCGCGATCGCTCGAATCTCAAGGAGCTTGCGAATCCTTTGTTTGTTGGCATCCGTCTGCTGGGGGTCGTTCACAGCGGCCTCCCAACTCGCTTCGAGCGGCAGCGTAGAACGGGTCACAAGAACGAGCCGAGCCTTGAATTCACGCGCCAGATGCTCGGCGACAACCAGTCCTATCCCGCCCAATCCACCAGTGATGAGGTATACGCCTCGCGGCTGCAAGCGGCGGCGTTCAGGGGCAGCAGTTAGATTCAGGGAATCGAGCGTCTCAACAAACCGCTCGCCACCGCGGAACGCAACGGTTGCATTGTCGCGGATCGAGGCCATCTCTGCGACGATCTGCGCCGCACACTCGACGACCTCACCGCTTTCAAGGTCCACATCGATGATGCGGCATGTAATTCCAGGAAGTTCCTTAGGGATAACTCGTGCCGGACCAAGCAGTACCGCGCGAGCCGGATTGCGGATCGGTTCGTCGGAGATTTGTTGCATTCGATTTGAGACCACGGCAATGTCGACGTCCGCGATGTCCTGATTGGCAAGTGACTGGGCGAGATAGAGAGGGCTATAAAAGCTGCGATCCAAAGTTTCTGCTAGCGGCAGCTCTGTACCCTCCACGGTCCAGAGGTGAAGGATTTTCCTGAGCGAGTAACCGCTCTTAATGCTGTCGTGGATCAGGGCGTCATAGTCGTCGCGAACACCCGGCCTGATCGTATATCTATCCGCTTTAGATCGTTTATAAGCGGAACCTGCGGCGATCAGAATTACATCCTGCTTGTTTGCTCTGAGCTTCGCGGCGATTTGATCGCCGAGACCAAGCGAGTCATTGAAAACGATCCAGGCGCCTGCCGGACCGGTTGATGCAGGAGTCGCCGAAGCGGGTCTCCAAACGCGACGATAGAACAACAACTCTTTGTCGTCCCCTGGGATCGACGTCTCGGAGGGCGCCGCCGCCACCTGCACTTTATCCGGTGCGATCCAATATTTCTCGTGCTTGAAGGGGTAAGTCGGCAACGGAACGCGATGAACCGAACCCGATGGATGCAGTTCGTTCCAATTGACATCTACACCCCAAACCCAGACCTGGCCGAGAGTCTGAAGCGCGCAGCGAAGACTGCTGCTTTTTTCACGTGGATGGGGAAGAGACTGAAACGCCTTCGCCGCTGCTCCGAGCTGCTGACGAGCAAGGGACTTGAGTGCATCACCGGGTCCGGCCTCAATGAGAATCCGATCCGGCTTACGATAGAGCTCACCCAGGCAGTCGGAGAAGCGGACTGTTTGGCGCAGGTGACGCGCCCAATAACCTGCATCGGTAGCTTCTTCGGACTTGATCCAGGTTCCGCTGACATTCGAGAGATAAGGGATGCGCGGAGGCTTTAACTCGATACTTTGGAGCCGCCCTTCGAATGCGCCGAGGATGGGGTCCATCATCTCGGAGTGGAATGCATGCGAGGTCAACAGGCGGCGGCAAGAGACGGACTCCTTTGCGAGACTCTCTTCCAGTGCCGCGATTTCAGGCGTTGGCCCGGAGACCACGCAGAGGCCTGGATTATTGATGGCGGCCAAACAAAGGTTGCCGTTCAGATGAAGGTCACTCGCGGCGAGGGGAACAGCAAGCATCGAGCCAGGCGGAAGATCGTACATCAGACGTCCGCGGAAGGCAGCGATTGCGAGTGCGTCTTCGAGCGAAAAGACCCCGGCGAGACATGCGGCAACGTATTCCCCGATGCTATGGCCCACCATTGCTTCAGGCTCGACGCCAAGCGACATCCACCAACGCGCAAGGGCGTATTCGATCGAGAAGAGAGCGGGCTGAGTGAGCCATGTCTGATTCAACCTCTCAGCCGCGACGTCTTTTTCCTCCTCCGATGGATATAGCGCCTGACGCAAATCGAGCGCGAGAGGTTGCATGAGTTGTTCAGCGCAGAGATCGAGAGTTTCGCGAAAGACCGGCTCGTTCTCATAGAGATCACGGCCCATATTGACGTACTGGGAACCTTGCCCAGAGAACATGAAGACAACGGGCGGCGCGGCCTTCGCGGCGATGCCAGAGTCGAAGGATTTGCGCTCTCCTTCTGCAAGCGCAGCAACTCCCTCTCGCGTGTCCTCGACGACGAGTGCGCGGCGATGGGGGAACGCATGCCTGCCAACCTGGCAGGTGAAGGCAGCGTCTGCCAGGCTTAGCTCAGGATGTGCGTTGAGGTAAGCGGCGAGATTGGTGAACGCAAGCTCGACAGCGCTGTCGGTCTTTGCGGAAACAACCAATAGTTGATAGGGCTTCGTCTGTTGCGATTCAACTGGCCGCGGAGCCTCTTCGAGCACAACGTGTGCGTTGGTGCCACCGATGCCTAACGACGTGACACTCGCGCGCCTCGGCGATCCGGTAGACGGCCAATCCGCGAGGTGGCTGTTAACAAAAAACGGACTTCCTTCCAACTCGATGTGAGGATTCAGACTATGAAAATGCAGACTGGCGGGCATTTGGCCGTGCTCGAGGGCGAGGACAGTCTTCATCAGGCCAGCGACGCCTGCCGCCGCATCGAGATGGCCTACGTTGGTTTTGAGCGATCCAATTCCGCAGTAGCCGCTGCGGGATGTGGACTTGCGAAATGCTTGCGTAAGGGCTCTGACTTCGATCGGATCGCCAACGACCGTCCCGGTCCCATGGGTCTCAACGAAGGAGATGTCCGCCGCGCTGACGCCGGCGAAATCCAGGGCCTCGGCAATGACCTCGGCTTGGCCTTCAACGCTCGGGGCCAGATAACCCACCTTGCGTGCGCCATCATTGTTAATTGCGGATCCGAGAATTACGGCGCGAATATGGTCGCCATCTTCGAGTGCGTCTTCAAGGCGTCGCAGTACGACAATTCCCAAACCACTTCCAAAGACAGTTCCGCTCGAAGTCGCATCGAAAGAACGGCAATGGCCGTCGCGAGATAGAATCTCTCCTTCGCGGTAGATATAGCCCTGACCATGCGGAATTTCTATAGTAACTCCGCCTGCTAAGGCCAGGTCACACTCGTGATTGAGCAGGCTTTGGCAGGCAAGATGAACCGCTACCAGGGAAGTGGAGCACGCGGTCTGAACGTTAATACTGGGTCCACGCAAGTCAAACTGGTAGGAAACGCGCGTGGCCAGAACATCTTTGTCGTTGCCGGTCTGTTTGAGTTGGAATAAGCCCGTGCTTTCAATCAGGCGGCGATTGGCGAGCAAGTTATGGATGAGATAAGTGTTCATGCCAGATCCGGCAAAGACTCCGATCGAGCCATCGAAGCGTTGGGGAGGGTGGCCGGCATCTTCAAGTGCCTCCCATGCACACTCAAGGAAGTGCCTATGCTGCGGATCCATGATCGAAGCGTCTTTTGGACTCAGGCCGAAGAAGGATGCATCGAACATCGGAACGTCGTCAAGCACCGAAGCCCTCTTGACGTAGTCCGGGCTGGCCAACTCTTCCGGAGTCACGCCGGCGGCGAGTAGTTCAGCATCGGAGCAGGAGCGGATGGACTCGACTCCATCGCGCAGGTTTCGCCAGAACTCTGAAACATTGCGGGCGCCGGGAAAACGTCCTGCCATGCCAACCATTGCGATCGTGGAGGGCTTCATCATTTCCCTTTCAATGCCGTCGAGCCAATCTGCGGCGCTGAGCACGGTCGGAAGCCTCGCTGCGCGATTGAGTTCCCGCAAGGTGTCCGGCAAGCGTAGTCACCGTAGAGAACTGAAATAAATCGACGATTGAGATTTCGCGCCCCAACGCCTCTTGCAGTTTTGCCTGCACCTCAGCGACCGTGAGGGAGTGAGCACCGAGGTCGAAGAAGTTATCGTTCATGCCGACGCTGGGAACTCCCAGTGCATCTTGCCACGCGGCTGTTACGATCCGCTCGATTTCATTTCTTGGCTGGTTGCTGGATTCGATTTGGCGCAGACCTGCGCGTGCGCTCACCGCGCTGGTCGGCGGCGGAAGTTTGAGCAGGGCTTTGCGATCGATTTTTCCGTTATCCGTGAGCGGCAATTCGGGAAGAGAGACAAAGGCCGAAGGGACCATGTAATCGGGAAGCCTCGATTCGAGCGCAGTACGCACCGTGCCGGCCGCATCCTCTCCGGTCGTTTCGACCACTAGATAGGCAACCAGGCGCTTGTCGCCCTCCTTGTCCTCTCGAACTACGACCACAGCTTGCCTCACGCCGTTGCATTGCTCCAGGATGGCTTCAATCTCGCCTGGTTCTATGCGGTGACCGCGAAGCTTGACCTGGTAGTCTGCGCGGCCAAGAAATTCGATGTTCCCGTCCGGCAGAAGGCGCGCAAGGTCTCCAGTGCGATAGATGCAACGAGGTGACAGTGAAGCGATGGTGAGAAAGCGCTCGACGGTAAGATCGGGCCGGTGCCAATAGCCGCGGGCCACGCCATCTCCGCCAATGAAGAGCTCACCAATCTCCCCTGCGGGAACAGGCTGTAGTTCCGCGTCCAGCATAAAGATCTGGGTGTTGGCGATGGGACGGCCGATTGGGACCGTGTTCCCCAGCTCTTCCACGCGATAGGTTGTCGACCAGATGGTGGTCTCTGTCGGACCGTACATATTATGGATCTCGCCACTGAAGACTTTGCGAATGTGGTGAATGAGGGAAGCAGGCACCGCCTCTCCTCCCAACAGCATCTGCTTGAGCAAGCCGAGTGCGGCGAACGCGCGCACATCCAGAGTCAACATGCGCGCAAGAGACGGGGTCATTTGCAGATGAGTGACACCGTGACGTCTGATCTCATCGGCAATTGTGTCTGTTCCCTCGTCGCCGTGGACGACTACTTTGAACCCGCGGGTCAAGGTCCACAATAGCTCCAACACCGAGATATCGAAGGAAAAACTCGTGACCGCGAGCCACACTCCGGGTGCACAACCGATAGCCCGGTCCATGGCAGTAAGGAAGTTGATCACATTACGGTTTTCGATCATCACACCCTTGGGCTTCCCAGTGGAACCGGAGGTGTAGATCACGTACGCAAGATTGTGACTAGCCGCATTCATTTCGACTGCGTCAGGACTTTCCTGGGCGATAGCAGGATTCTCGACATCGACCACAGTAACTCCTCTGGCGTTAAATGGAAGCCGACCATGGGTGTCGGACGTAGTGAGGAGAATCCGCATCTCGGAGTCCTCGATAACGAAGGAGAGACGCTCTCTCGGATGAGTGGGGTCCAAAGGGACATATCCCGCCCCGGCTTTCAGAATGGCCAACAGGCTGACAACGAGAGTCTCCGACCTTCCCATTGCGATTCCAACCAGTGTGTCTGGTTTCACGCCGAGACTTTGCAAATGCCGGGCAAGTCGATTGGAACGTTCGTCCAGTTCGCGATAACTCAACTGACGGTCCTTTGCGACAAGGGCAATTGCGTCCGGAGTCTTGCCAACCTGCTGGTTGAATTGGTCAGCGATGGTGCTATCTCGCGGATAATCGACTTCGGTCTGATTACACTCAAGCAGATGAACGGGTAACATGGCAGTTCTCCAGGAATAGGAACTCTATGCCAGTTCCGAGAAATGTCTCGATAGCTTCGTCGGGCGTATTCACGATAGGTTGCCCTTTGACATTGAAGCTGGTGTTCAGCACCATCTGGCGTCCTGTAGTCTCTCCGACAGCAAGAAGCAGCGAATGAAAATCCGGATTATCGTTCATAGACACGGTCTGCAGACGAGCCGAACCGTTCACGTGGGTTATAGCGGGAAGTAAAGACTGCGCTTCGGGACGAACATCGACCACGCTGATCATATAAGGATGTTCCTCGCCCGGAGCTACATCGAACCAGCGGTGTGCTTCTTCCACCGAGCAGGCAGGCGCAAAAGGACGGAAAGCTTCGCGCTTCTTGACCATGGCATTGATCCGGTCACGCATTTCGGGATGCCCAGGATCGGCGAGGATACTCCGATTACCCAGTGCCCGCGGACCGTACTCCATCCGGCCACGATACCATGCGATAACCCGTCCATCGGCAATAAGTTCAGCCGCGGCCACACAGGTAGCTTCAAGAGAATCGAAGTGCTGACATTTAATCTCGTTGGCGAAGCGGTGAAGCGCGGCTTCAATATCGCTCGTTGAGTAACGAGGGCCAAAGAGCGGAGCCGGCAGTCGGAGGTTGGCAACTTCGTCGGCAAGCGAGCTACGATAGAGCGCAGCTCCCAGAGCGACGCCGTCGTCACCAGCCACGGGCTGCACATAGACTTCGTCGAACAGACGGGAACGCATCAGCTTGCCATTCGTTGTGCAGTTGAGGGCAACTCCACCGGCAAGCGCAATTCGGCGTAAGCCAGTCTCCTCCGCGAAATGGCCGCAGACATGGAGGACCACTCTGTCGAGACACTCCTGAAGAGCCGCAGCCACGTCCTCATGGATGGAGGTAACCGGATCGACCGGGAGTCTCCGCGGGACTAGGTGTTCGTCGAGATATGCGCGCGTGGCAGTATAGTTTTCCCGCTCCTCGCGGGACCGGTTCAACTTTAGAATCGGAATCCGAATAGAGCCGTCGTCACGAAGCTCTACCGTCTGTTCGAAGAACGGCCGGAAGCGAGTTGGGTCGCCGTAAGGAGCCAAACCCATGATCTTGTATTCATCTGAATTGAAGTCGAAGCCCAGATGCAGAGTTACAAGCGAATATAGGATGCCGATCGAGTCATTGGCTCCTACCGTGCGGATTTTCTCAAATTCCCCGTCATGAAAATCGTAGACGCTGAGGCTCTCGATCTCACCCATCGCATCGTTTACGACGACCAGACACTCGTCCCAACCCGACGTATAGGCCGCGCTGGCAGCGTGCGCCAGATGGTGACCGACCTGGGATACTTTCTCGTCTGGAAAGCCGGGCAGATCCCGCCGCACCTGCGCCAGGAGCGCTTCTCTGGAGAAGACCTCCTGATAGAGCCCGGCCGACACTTCATCTTTCAGATAAAGCTCACGATATGGAGCATAGTCGAATCCGTGGGCGATCTCGTCGACTTCGTCAATCGAAATGCCCGCTTCCGCTAGACAAAATCGGATGGCGTTAATTGGAAAATCGCCAGTGTGCTTTTTCCCACTGAAGCGTTCTTCTTCGGCGGCCGCAATCAACCGGCCCTCAATCACCAGTGCGGCAGCCGAATCCATCCCCTGTGCGATCCGATACTCGCGCTCTTCCAGACCAGACCACTTAGCCTGCTTGAAGGGAACAGAGTTCTCCAGCCCACTAATCCCAATGATCTTCATGCCCACGCCCCTTCGAAGCAAGTATGAGAGCGTTCTTCCAAAAACGCGATATTGGAATTGCTGAACGCCACGTATTCCTCCGCTAGGCGAGAGAATTCATTGTCTACGGTCCTACACATTTCGTCCAGTATCGATTGGCAGGACGAATCACTCCCGATTCCTCCCGGAGTAGCCGAGCCTGCAGGCAAACGAGTGGGCTTTAGTCCGGGTCCGTCGCTAACTCGCGCAGGATTCTTCGTTTCAGCAGCCTCATAATCTGCGGCGCGCCCAAGATTACCGGCGAAACGCCAATCTAACAAGCTTTAAATATGTCTTCGGGTGTAGGATTTCTGCTGGGCTCGGGTCAGTGTCATCCCATTGAAAGCTCGCTTCCCTGAAGAACCAATTACTTCCATTGCGCGTCAGGACCGCTGAAAAGCGCACAGGGCGAGCCCCTTCCTTGAAATGGACGGCTCCAACACTCGCAATCCAAACGACATCTCCCGATCCCAACGACAGGATGACGGAATCGTCCACCGCAAAACGGAAATCTCCCCAGCCCACCCAATCTGCCCTGATGAACTTAGCCGCCGCGGGATAGCCGCGTACCCACTCGCCGCCGTCAGTCCCCAAAATAACGACATCATCGTTTTTTTGAAACAGTCTGCTCATAAAAGAGTCCAGATCTTTCGGATCGCGCTTGATATATCCGTCCTGAAACGCCCGCAACGCAACCAGCACTCCCTCTCGCACCAAGGGCGGCGCGTCTCCCGCCTGCTGCAGAAATTGTTTGCGAGCTTCGCTGGAAGGGGCGCTCTTCAGGTGCAGGCACGCGATGAAACCAGATGCAAACCCGCCGAACACGAGTAGAGCAGCCACCAGCGCACACTGAATTCTCTTCCAAGTCAACCCGAGTCTCAATTGCTTCCCTCCTGACGCAAGAACATCGTGACTGAGCGTCGCCGTACTAAGACACGAAACCCTCACCACTGCTACAAATTGGCTTCACAATGTTTGAAGCAGGAAGAGAAATCTCGATGTGGCAGAGAATAACACGGCGTAGTTACCGCCCCTTGTAGCCCTACGAGGTACATCCGAAAAACTAGTTGATTGGAAGTTAGAGGCCAACTCCGAGAGACAATTTTCGAACATTTAGAGTTCAAATCCCACCGGTTCCCTTTTCGCAGGTCCCCTGAGACCGGAGGCGCTGGCTGCAAACCATCGGGGCAATTCGATCGGTCCCATCCGACGGGCTCCTGAGCATACAAGCTCTCAGAAGCCCGTCGAAGAGGGTAAAGAGATCTATATTGCCGCCGGTCACCAGAGGAATTTGAATCCGAACTGCGTATCCCGGGCCGGGAAGGCGTTGCCGATTGTGCCGAATGCTGTTCCTGCTCCTGAATACTGATTGGGGGCATAGAAGTTGGCGCGGTTGAAGGCGTTGTACATCTCAGCACGGAATTGAAGCCGGGCTATGTCTCCGAAGTGCCAGTACTTCTGAAGCGAGAGATCCCAGTTCTGATAGCCGGGCGCACGGAGAGTTGAGATGTAACGAGGAGCATTTCCGAAATCGAACGGATCCGTAGGATCCTGGAAGGCGGCTGTGTTGAACCATTCGTGGATAGTCGGATGAGACACATGGAAATTTCCAACAACATTGGGACGCCGGTTTCCGCCGTATTGACCAAGGGTATTGTTCGCTGGCGCAATCGACAGTGGGAACCCCTGCTTGAATGTGGAGATACCAGTGAACTGCCATCCGCCAACGACAACGTCCGCAGCCTTGTGCATGTGGGAACCGACTGCCTTTCCTCTGCCGATCGGCAGCTCATAGATATAGCTGACGACTAGGCTGTGGGGAATGTCTGCTCCGTCGACTGATTTCTCAGCCGCGAGGTTGTAGTAGTTGCGAATGCTGGTCGGACCGGAGTTGGCCCAGCCGTTGTTGCCCTCTACGTCGTCGATGAACTTCGAGAAGGTATACGAAGCCAGAACACTGAAGCCGGCGTGGAAGCGGTGGGTGTAGGTGAGTTGAAGAGCGTCGTAGTAGGAATCTCCTACTGGAGCTGCCTGATCCTGGACGCTGCAGAACTCCGGGAAAGGACGGAGGAGTTGTTGCCGGGGAACCATGGCGTTCTGTAACTGGCAACCACTAGAGCTGAGTTTGCCAGCGAGAGGATTCGGAACAAGCGCATTGAGAGCAGCAGATCCCAGCGAGAAATATTGGGGATTAAGCTGGTCCCTTTCATAGCCACCGGCAGAGAGCTTGATGCCGCGGTTGCCTACGTACGTTATATCCAACAGGTCGTTGGTACGAAGCGAATATTGGACACCCAGCATCCACTGTTGCAGATAGGTTGAGGCGCGAGCGCTTCGGACGGCCGGTACGCCCTGACCCACATCCTGCAGAGCACCGAGAGCGCTGCCCTGGGGCTGGAGAATTCCGCCTGGAACAGGATTGCTCAGAGTATCGAACGGAATGAAGTTCTGGGTTCCACGAATTGGCGTTGTTTGCGTGTAGCCATCCGCGGGCCCGTTGCCTGTGTAGGAAGGAATGAAGAAGATTCCGTAACCACTGCGAATCACCGCCTTATCGGTAAGCCGGTAGCTTATTCCAACCCGGGGCCCGAAGTTCGAGTATGAGGTGTTGTAAAGACCTCTGCGGTTGCCTCCCCCGTTGAACACGAGCTCGCCAGGCGTTGTAAGGCCAGTTCCCGTGCCAATGGGATTCGATGCGGTGAAGTCGAAGTACTGTTGTTTATCGTGGCGCTCGGTTAGCGGAGTTTGAATCTCATAACGGATGCCGGCGTTGACCGTAAGACGAGGTGTTGCCTTCCAGTCATCTTGCACATACCAGCCAATGTAGTTCTTCTCGGTTGCAAGTTGCGCGTTGACGCCTGTCGATCCGTTATTGTCGGGAACGCCGAGAAGGAACGACGCGAAACCCTGGCCTGTTCCCTGCGTTTCATTCGAAGGGTCAGGTCCGGCGGTGGAGTCGATAGGGAAGTTGTATTTGGTGCCGTAGACGTGGCCGCCGAGAATCTGGTTGACGACGCCCATGTACCCGAAGGCTATTGTGTGTTTGTTAAGAGTCTTGGTCAAGTCGACGGAATAGGTGAAGTAATTGCGAGGAACGGCGTAGGAATCCTGGCCATTGATCGCGCCGGGCCCGAGGCCAGAGTAACCGTCGATCTTGATCTGCGGGAACTGATCTGCAATCGTATCAAGGCTGGAAGGAAGACCGAGGGTTGAGGGTTTGAATCCATCTCCCTGAGTCGCCGACTGCTCGATCCAGCGATTGAGACCTGCGTTCGCGCTGAGCATCAGTGACTGGCTGAAGATGTGGCTATAACCGGCATCCAGGCTCCAGCGATTGTTCGGATTGTAGACTCCGGGACCGCCGGGATCGGAATCGCCAAAGAAGTTCGGCGAGTTGGTCTTCTGCTCCGACTTGTGCGCGTAACGTACGTAGGCTCGCGACGCATCGCTGAAGTTGTGATCGACGCGAATCATATATTCGTCGGACTGCGCACTGGCCGGAACCGAAGCGAAGTAGTTGTTGGCGAGTGCACTATTGGTGGGTGTGGGCCAGTACTTCCCCGCGGCGATCTTCGCTGCTGTGGGATCAATACCCTTGATGGAATTGCTGAGTTTGTTCCCTGGAATTGCGTCGCGTATGTATCCCGTCGATGTCGAGACGAGCCCGGTCTTCGGATCGACCTGGCCCTGAGTGATCTGGCGGGTGGAGTACGGATCGTAGATCGCTCCCTGATAGATGGGACGGCCGAGAGCATCGTGGCCGATCACATTGGTCGTTAGAAGGCCGCTGAAATCGCCGCCGATGAAGGTCGAGGTTGGAACGGTTCCGGTAAGGGAGGCAGGAGTTGACTGGCGAAGTCTTTCGTAGACGCCGAAGATGAAGGTCTTGCTCGTCTGTTTGTAAATTCCGGGAATGTACAAAGGACCACCCGCGGATCCTCCATACTGATTGCGGCTGAAGTCCGGCTTTTTGACGCCATTCAAATTGTTGAAGTAGTTGTTCGCATCGAGAGCGCTGTTGCGATAAAACTCGAAGAGATCTCCGTGGAATCGGTTTGTGCCGGATTTGGTCACAACGTTGACCACGTTCCCGCTGCTCCAACCGTATTGCGCCGTGAAGGCGTTGGTCTGGATCTTGAACTCCTGAACGCTTTCGACCGAAGGGACGTAAACGACACCACCCCAGTCCTGCGCTGTATTCCAGGTTCCGTCGAGAAGGTAGGCGGCGGTGCCGAAGTGCGTGCCACCGAAGTTGAGGAAGGAGATGTCCTGGTCTGCACTGCCAGAGATTCCGTTCGAGTTGACCATCTGGGCCTGGGTTGAATTGTTGACCGAGGAGTTGAGAGAGGCGAGACCGAAGACGTTGCGGAGGTTCAGCGGAAGTTCCACCACCTGCTTCTGCGAGATGTCAGCGGAGATGTTGGCGTTCTCGGTATTCAAGAGCGGGGCGGAATCGGAAACGACTACTTCCTGGGTGACCCCGCCGACCGACATGACGATGTCCTGCGTTGCCGTGGCACCGGCGGAGAGCGAGATTCCACGTTGTTCGTAGGTCTGGAATCCCGGCTGCTCAACCTTGAGGTTGTAGTCCGCGGGTTGGAGAAGCGTAATAGTGTAGGTACCTGATTCCTTCGTGACAAACGTTCGGGTAATACCACGTTCGGCACTGGTGAGAGTCACTTTCGCTCCCGAGACCAGGCTGCCTGTGCTGTCTGTCACGGTACCGCTGATTGTCGCGGTGAACGCCTGCGACTGGGCCGACAGACGGGTTGCCGCGAAGACCAGGCCCAGGGCGAATATCACTATCGTCGCAACCATATGCGATCGTGTGGCTCGATTGAAATGCATTGAATGTGCCTCTCTCAAAATGATTTGGCCTTGTGGATTGTTGCGCTTTCAAGATCGACACAACGCGTCGCCCTAAAGCGATGACAACCCTAGAGAGGCTGTGACATTTCTGTCGTGGAGAATCACAGATTGTTTCGTGATGTTTTGGTGGTTAAAACGGTGAGGTTTTTCCGATGAAATAAACCACTTGGTTTCAATTACCTGCAAAGCTTCGGCCTTCTGGAAGTTTTAGGCAGAGGGGTCTTTGGGCGACCCGTAAGCACTCTGCGAACCTACCAGAAGTAGGTCGCTTCTATCTTTGGAGAGCCTGGCTGACCATCAATAATTTGCGTGCTCAGAACTATCTCCATGTTTTTCTTATTTCCAGATGCGCGAGCCGCACTCGACAGCTGGGCCAAATACGTCGGATTCGTGACGAGCTCTCCGGCGCCGATGGTCCCTCCCCTGCCGATACCGGCGATCACCAGGGCGAGCTTTCCTGTGTTCGTGTCTGTGAATCGGGCAACAATCGCATAGTCGCGGTAATTATTGGTGGCCATCTGTTCCAGGCGATTAATGCTCCAATCTGTTTGGGTGGGTGACTGACTGTCAATGATGCGAAATTGAGTCATCTCTGGATTATTTGAGAAGCGATAGCGAAGAGGGTTAGTCAGACGCAATGTCCAGGCATTGTCGAAGGCGCCAACAAAGACCGTTGGGCCGTTCCGGAGATCTGTAAGCGTTGTGGCCCCTTCTCCTTTAAGGCTGTATTGTTTCTCATTAGATTTAAGAAGCCCAGTAACTTGAATGACCGCATTCAAATCGTCAATGACGACCGCCGTCAAATTATCTTTCAGCAGGATCTGACGGGTTGGATCGGCCGAATCCCGCAGCGCAACCGCACCATATTGGTTTTGGTCGGCAATACAGATTAATACCGGCCCGCTTTCGCCCAAAACGGGTCCCCAGAAAAAATCAGAGGCGGATCTGTGTGTCGTCTTCCACCCATACATCGCGGCCAGGCAGCCGAGCAGGGCCACAAGAGAGGCACCGGCCACAATCGACCAAAAGTTGCCGTGCGACGACGGATGGCGTTGGCCCGCATTTTGAGGGGGAGTGTGAATCGGACCGTCGGCCATGAAGAAGTGAGGTGTGGTCTGGTCTTCTTCGTGGCTATGTGGCAAATGTGCTGCCTGGTCGGAAGAGTCATCAATGACCGCGATCTGAGACTCTTTTTCGCCGTCGAGTTCGAGATTGTAGCGAAAGACAGCCTCGGGTGTTACAGGGGCCGACGTCGCGTGCTCGATTACAGGAACCTCAGCCGTGACAGCTGCGATCATCCGATATCCCGCCTTTGGGATGGTCTGAATCACCCGAGCGGATTTTGGATCGTCTCCGAAGACATAACGAATCTCCGAGATGCAGCGGACGAGGACATCATCTCCGACGAAGGTATTGTGCCAAACAGCCTCAAGCAGACGGTCTTTGGAGAGAACCTCATTAGGGTGTGACGCCAACTGCAAAAGAACCTGCATGACCTTGGGTTCAAGGTGCCACGTCTTACCCTCTTTTTGTACGGAGTTGATCTGGGGTTGGATTAACCAGCCATCAATGCGGAAGTCCCCTTGCACCAGCTCTACCTCACCATGTTAAATGCTTAGCACGGCGCCCTGGGCTTTCCCCAGAACGGCCAAATGCTCTATCCAAGAGTCTGCTAATCGGAGATGATTATACCCACGTTAGTAAGAAGGCAACCATGATTTCGTGGGAACGCAAATTCTATTGCAAACATTCGCATCGATTTGGCACTTTCCTCGGCTGTTCCTAGACTAAACTTCGGTAAAATATCGGGCTTCCTAGACGCTTTTCGTGAACCCCTCCTGCTACGATCTTGGTCGCTCAACGCACTTTGATTGTTCTATTTCTTCAAACCGTCAGGAAATCAACGAACAAGATGAAGCTACTTTCGCTCCCTTCAGCACTCACTCTTTTTGCGATCGTTTTTTTTCGAGCTTCAGCGTTCGGCGGGCAGGTGAATGGTCAGGCAATATCGGTCGCACCCATTTCCACGGCGAAACAGTTCATCGTCTTGCAGTCCGTTAGCAGCAGCAGGCACCTCGGTAATGGCATCGAGATCCGCAGCGGAACCGCAATCATGCAAATTACGGCGCTTCGGGAAGATGTGCTGCGAGTCAGGGTAGGGCCTGACGGCCGTCTTCCGGAAGACGCATCCTGGGCCGTTCTTCCTGAAGCACGTTCAAAGAACGTATCAGTGTCCGCCGAGGACGATCCTGACGTAGTTGGTTTCCAAACGACCGTGCTGCGAGTGAAGATCGAACGGGCAACGATGCGACTCCGCATCACCGATCTCAACGGGACCGCTGTCCAGGAAGATGCAGCCGATCGTCCTGTCGAGTTTCACGGTTCATCCTTTCGCGTGTACAAAACAATGCGCCCCGAAGAGCACTACTTCGGACTAGGCGACAGACCGGGGCCACTCGACCGTAGAGGCCACGCCTACTCCTTTTGGAATACAGATAGCTACGGGTTTCAGGAGTCGACAGATCCCATTTATAAGAGCATTCCCTTTTTCTTGACCTTTTTTAGAGGTATTACCACCGGGATATTGTTCGATAACACATGGCGGACGAGCTTCGATTTTGGAAAGGAATCTCCAGACGCATATTCTTTTGGCTCGGAGGGTGGCCCACTCGACTATTACCTCTTTTACGGGCCCGATGCAAAGCATGTGTTGTCAACGTACGCGTGGCTTACCGGCCTGACGCCTCTTCCCCCATTGTGGTCTTTTGGGTTCCAGCAATCCCGTTTTACTTACCATCCGGAGTCGGAAGTAAAGGCAGTCGCCGACCGGCTTCGCGCGGATAAGGTTCCAGTGGACGCGATCTATCTGGATATTGACTTTCAAGACCATCACCGGCCCTTCACCGTCGATCAGATCGAATTTCCACACTTCTCAAAGATGATCGCGCACCTGAAGAAGCAGAATCTTCACGTCGTCGCGATAACAGACCTTCATATCGCATCCCTTCCTGGCGCAAACTATGTTCCTTACGACAGTGGCATTGCAGGCGATCACTTTGTGAAAAAGCCTGACGACTCTATATATGTCGGCAAGGTTTGGCCGGGACCCGCGGTGTTTCCGGACTTCACACGCAAGAGCACACGGGAATGGTGGGGCTCGCTGTACTCACAGTTTGTCCAGGACGGAGTATCCGGATTCTGGAATGATATGAATGAGCCTTCCGTTTTTGACGGACCCAACGGAACCATGCCTGATGATGTTAAGCATCGGATCGACGAGCCGGGCTTCCAGCCGCGTACGACAACCCACCTCGAGATTCACAACGTTTACGGAATGGAGAACTCCCGGGCAACCTATGATGGACTGCTCAAGCTTCAGCCCAATCAGCGCCCCTTCGTTTTGACCCGTGCCAGTTACGCTGGGGGCCAGCGATATGCAGCTACATGGACGGGCGACAACAGCAGCACTTGGAACCACCTTCGCCTTACGACACCCATGCTCCTTAACCTCGGTCTAAGCGGGTTTGGTATGAGCGGGGCTGATGTGGGTGGCTTTATTGGCAGCCCCGGCCCGGAGCTGCTGACGCGGTGGTTCGAGCTAGGCGCCTTCCAACCAATCGATCGCGATCACGCCTGCGACATATCGGCGAACCAGGAGATTTGGGTTCACGGCCCTGAGCAGGAAGCTATCCGCAGACGCTACATCGAAGAACGATATAAGCTGATGCCTTATCTCTACACCGCCGCGGAAGAGATGTCGCGTACTGCGCTGCCCATCGTTCGTCCGCTCTTTCTCGAGTTCCCAGATGCGACGAAAGACAAACATCCCATCGATCTGGATGCAGGCAACGAATTTCTGTTCGGCAACAATCTCTTGGTCGCCCCGGCAATCTATCCCGAAAAGCCCGATCCTTACACCGTCGAGCTTCCTTCTGTGAATTGGTACAACTACTGGACGGGCGAAAAGGTGAATGGAGGAGTCTTGTCGGACGGTGTCCCGGCGCTCAATGACCCAGGCTTCATCGGCCGGAAGATCACGATCAGACCACAATTAGATGTTCTTCCGGTCTTTGTGCGCGAAGGGTCGATTCTTCCGCTGCAACCTCTCGTGCAAAGCACAAGCGAAACTCCGAAGGGGCCACTGACTCTTCGCGTTTATCCGGGAAAGGACTGTAAAGGGTCTCTCTACATGGACGATGGTCAATCCTTTGCCTATCAGCACGGCGAGTTCCTTCGAATGGAGTTTACCTGCTCAGAAAAGCCAAATGGCGTTACCGTCCATATCGGCTCACACCAGGGCAGCTATGTTCCATGGTGGACGAATCTTCAGGTCGAGGTTTATGGAAGGACCACGCCTTCGCAAAGAGCCTCTATAGTTGGCAGTGCCGAAGGCGTTGAGCCCTCCTTCGACAGTCTTCACCACGTGACGACACTTCTTGTCCCTGATAATGGCCGCGGAGAAGACTTGCAGGTTGAGTGGAACCAATAGGATTGTTATGCACCGTGATGAACAGCCGTCCTCGAGCCGAAATTTGGTGGCAAGCGACCTAAACCAGCAAAGGAAACGAAATATCCGGATTGCCACCTGCATCGCTGCTTATTTTTTCTCCTTGCTGCTGCCCATGGCAGACGCCTACGGACAAACCGAGTATGAAACGCGTCTCGCAAAAGCAGTCAACGCTCAATCAGCAGGCGATATCTCCGGCGCAATCGCCGCATATCAAAGCGCACTGGCCGCCCGGCGAGATGTTCCGGAGGTTTGGGCAAATCTGGGATTGATGCAACATCAAACAGGAGATTACGCCGGCGCACTGTCCAGCTTCAAAACCGCATATCAGTTGCAGCCAAAATTATTCGTGCCCCTTTTATTTCTTGGCATAGAGAACCTCCAACTGGATAACAGGACGGATGCGGTCCATTACCTGTCAATGGCTCGACAGCTACACCCTGATGATCCCGAAATTTACATGAATCTCGGACGTGCCTATTTTGGCCTGAAGCAATTCGAGAACGCTTCGGTTGCGTATCGAAGAGCGACGCAGCTGAATCCAAAGAATGGAGAAGCATGGTACAGGCTGGGCATCGCTTATTTGGAAATGTCGGAGGCCGCATCCGGAGATTTGGCTGCGAGGAACCGACGGTCACCATTCTTCCAGAGACTTGAAGCAGAATCATTGAGCGATCAGGACAAGGTCGCGGAATCCGCAGATGCATTTCAGAAGCTGCTCTCCGTTCAGAACCCTCCGCCATGTTCCCGCTCATCGTTCGGTCTGGTATTGCTGCGACGTCACGAGCTGTCTGAAGCACAATCCGAATTTCAGCAGGACCTGAAATTCGGAGCATGTTCGCTGGCCAGGATAGGACTGATTCGCGTCGCCCTCGAAAGGGGAGAAACCCAGGAAGCACTGAAATCACTCGCCTCACTTTGGGCGCTCGATGCTGGATTTATGAAGGCCAACATATTTGAGCTCACACGCGGCATGACTCCAGAGCAGACCAATGCTTTCAATTCGGCTCTCAATTCTGCCGATGCAGCCGGCTTATCTCCCGAAGCAATCTCCGTTCTTCGGCTCTCCCTTCGCGGAGCGCGGACTCTGTCCGTGCAAAGTGTGCTATCTGATAAGGAGGCGCCAGGGAAATCTGCGGTTCCTCATTCCGCGCAGGAATATCTGACCGCGGGCGAGTACGAAAAATGTGCGAAAAATCTACTTCCCGCAATTGCCTCTCTTTCGAGCCAGAAACTATCGCTCCTCGCAACCTGTTCTTTTTTTGCTGGCGACTATGAAACCACTCTTCTTACCGCAAAAAAGATTCGATTATTACCGCTCGCCAAAGAGGAGGGGCTCTATTGGTCGATCCTTGCGGACCAACGCTTAGCGATTTTGGCATTGGCTTATGCCGGAGAAGTAGAACCTGGCTCCGTTCGCCTGCATGAGCTCTTGGCAGAGAGCTACCGCGACCGGGAAAAGTACGCCGAAGCGGAGGCGGAATACAAAGTCGCTCTTGGTATCAATCCACATGAATTTGCCGCGCTCGTCGGTGCAGCAACGAACTACCTGCAGGAACTCAGAATCGATCTTGCCCATGAGATGATCCAGAACGCCCTTACCCAAAACCCTTCCGATGCCGAGGCCAATTACATCATGGGAGAGGTTCTGTTTGCAGAACACAAATTCTCTGAAGCGGAGCCATATCTGATTGCTGGCCTCACAACGCGAGCGGAACTCATTCCGCGCATTCATGCCCTCCTTGGTCAGATCTACGCCAGTCAGGGAGATACAAATCGTGCCATCGCAGAATACAAATTAGGTTTGCCAAGTGACGATGACGGATCAGTGCATTATCAACTTGCGAGGCTTTACCAAAGAACCGGCGAAGCAGACCTCGCCGCCGAAGCATTTGCCGACTCGAAGTCCCTTAACCAACGAAAACAAACCGCA
This sequence comes from uncultured Acidobacteriaceae bacterium, assembly GCA_963746625.1. Lineage (GTDB taxonomy): Bacteria > Acidobacteriota > Terriglobia > Terriglobales > Acidobacteriaceae > Edaphobacter. The sequence continues at coordinate 1,079,201 of CAVVBT010000002.1, read as the reverse complement.
GCCCGGAGCACCTTCAGTCTCCAGCAAAAGACCCATCCTCCTCAGAATTGATGTGAAGGATCGGAAACCTGCAAATGTACGTCCGGACGTTAGCGCTGCGTCCGAATCTCGGGGTGAACATATCAATGAGACACGAGTGGAGTTCGAAATAGAAGAATGGATTCTGCTGCAGGCTGCTCAAAACAGAGGAACAAATAAATGGTCTGGCCTGGTAGACGATTATCGAACTTCCACAACCTTTGTACAAAAGGCATATCCCTGTCATCTACGGTTCCCCTGCAATGCTCCATGCAGTTCCCGATTGCGCAAGGCCGCTGTTGTCCAGTCGATCACCACAACGACTCCGTCGTTCTGCTTGTAGACGCTCGCCCTCTTGAAGGAAAGCCACGCCCGCGGCTGCGCTTGCTGCTCAGGCACCACAACGGTCTCAAAACTTCCAGCCATCACTACGCGCGGACACTTGATCTCGGTGCACTGTCTCCGTTATCGACCGACCAAAACAGAGGGCTGTCTTCAAAAGACGTGAAATATATCCGGCACACTCCTTTCCATAACAATGTCACCGCTAACCTCGCTTGGTTTTGGTGGATCGACCCACAACATGAACTCTATCTTTTGGAGCGGCGGCGATTCCTAGAACTCAACCCGCAATGCGACTTGACCCGTACGGTTGCCTGCGTTCTCCGCTGTTTGGGCGGCGTTAAGCACACCGAACGATGCCTGATTGCTTATATTCGTCGGCGGCGGCCCGTAGTTGGTACGGTTCAACACGTTGGTAAACGTCGATTCGAAGCGCAGACGCCAGTTGTCCCTGACCGTGATGAGCTTGGCCAGGCCCGCACTGACTGCGATCGTACCGGGCGCCTCGAGAATTCCGACGCCTGCATTACCAACCCGTCCGGCATTAGCCGGGGTATGGGCGAACGCGTTGAAGTTGAAGTAATTGAGCGGCGTACGATTGGCAGGAATCGGATTGCCAACCCGGTCCGGCCGAACAATCGATCCGTCTCCAAGAGGATCTGTATTGGTCTGGTCATTGGTTACGCTGTCCGTCGGAGTCAGATATGGCCCTGTTTCCAACAACGTGATCGTGTTGACATTCCACCCACCGAGGATTCCACCTACGACGGGTGAAGAGTTCAACCACTGCCGTCCCTTGCCGAATGGCAGCTCATAGGTCCCCGTTACCAGAAACCGTTGCCGCCGCGTTCCTACAACGTTGCCACGGTTGGCACTGATGTCGAAACGATTCAGATCAGCGAGTCCATAACGAGTCTCGCCTTGGAATGCGGTGGGCGCATCGCCCTGAGCATGCTCGCCTGATTGCCGCACTGCGTGGTCCTGGCTTCGGAAATGAACGCACGTATTTGCGTGTTCTCATTGGTCAGCTGCGCAAGAAACTCGAAGACGATCCGGCGAATCCAACTTATATCCTGACAGACAGCTATATTGGATACCGATTTCACCAGCCATAACCTTCGGAGCGGCCGCTCCAGCCGATAGGCCCGCCCACCGGAGTAGCTTATGCCGAAAGGTGGGCGGGGACATACTTATCCGGCTGCTTATCAAATGCCTGTTTGCAGCCACCGCAACAGAAGTAGAACGGTTTACCGTCAAAGTCCGATCTGTACTTGGCTTTCCTTACGTCTACGGTCATTCCGCATATAGGATCTGTCACTTCCTCTTTAATTGCTTGCGACGCGGTGATGTCGTTCTGTTCTACTGCTTGTTTCCTGCTCAGCTGGACGATCTCGGCGAGGATGCTCACGGCAATTTCCTCTTCCGTGCCAGCCTGAATGTTCAGTCCCGCCGGGGCCCGAACCTGGTTCAGTCTTTCCGCACTGACCCCTCGTTCGCCTACGGATTGAAGGACCTTGGCCGCCTTCACCTTGCTGGCGATGAACGCCACATAGGAAGCATTCGTTTTGAGTGCGTGTTCGAGCGCCTCTTCGTCGCATTCTCCCTGGGTGGACACGACGATAAAGGTCTGCGGTCCAATCCTTACTCTGCTCAGGTCCAAATCTGCCTGGACTCGATCCGCATTCGGATAACTCTCCCGGTCAGCCTGCGGAGCAGCGACCGAGACCGAATAGTTGATCGCTTTGCCGAGCGCGGCCAGCGTTCGACCAACAGGGGAGCGCCCCAGAATCAAAATATGCGGCTTCGGCAGGACAGGCTCGATATAAACATCCAGCGTGCCACCGCTATGGCAGGTCATGTTGTAAGCCACGATGCCCTCCTCCTGAGAAGATGATGGGCCGATACGAACTAGCCGAGGCCGACCGTCTTTGAGCGCTTTGAGTGCCTCCTTGATCACCGCTGGTTGTGCGCAGCCGCCGCCGATCCAGCCCCAAACTGTACCGTCGCCGAAGACGATCGCCTTATCCCCAACTTTGCCCGAGATCGGCGACAGGTAGCGCACAACCTCGGCGACTGCGAAGGGCTCACCTTTTGCGAGCAGTTCACTCGCCTTGTTCAGGAACTGATCGAACATTTGTTTATCGCCTCTTCCATATCTATCCCTACAGATATCTCTCCAGCGCCAGAAGGCTCTCCAGGTTATGTGCCGGAGCAAAGACATCCACGTAAGGGAGCGCAGCCGCCATGCCCCGGGTAATGGGCTGATACTCTTTCAATCCCAGCAGCGGATTAAGCCATAGGATCTTTTGCACTCGTCGCTTGACAGCTCGTAATTGCGCCGCCAGCAGGTCAGGCTCTCCTGTATCCCAGCCGTCACTCAGAATAAGAAAGATGGTATCGCGCGAGAGCAGCTTCCTACCGTAGAGTTGGTTGAACTGCTGGAGCGACTCGCCGATCCTCGTACCGCCTGACCAGCCGGCTGGCCGTTGGGAGAGCCGCCGCAGAGCCTCCAGCAGATTGGTGGTACGCAGCAGGTCGCTTATCTCGATAACATCGGTGCTGAACAGAAACGTATGCACTTGTTGAAAGCGAGATTGTAGAGCGTAGGCAAATCGCACCAGAAACAAACTGTAGAAATTCATCGAGCCGCTGATGTCGAGAAAAATCACCAGCTTGTTCTTTCTCGGTTTTCGTCCTTTGTAAGCCAAAACGATCGGCTCACCGCCCCGCATGATGCTTCGCCGGATGCTTCTGCGCAGATCCACGCGATCAGCGAGATTGCAGACAGCAAGTCTCCGCGAGCGGCGCAAACTCATTCGACGCAAAAGACGCAATGAGAGCTCCTCCAGAGCCACGAGGTCATCGTGCGGCACTTCAGAGAAATCCACCCTTTTCAATCGCTGCTGCGCGCTCGCTCCATAGACTGCTTTGCCCTGCCCCTCTTGCTCCGCAACTCCGCTGGCTGGTTGATCGAGAAACACAGTGGATTCGTCTTCCCGTGCAGAGGGTTTGCCCTTGGACTTTCCCTTGTACTCGCCCGAGTCAGACCGCGGTCTGGGTCGCGATTCGCCCCAGAATTCATTGAAGAGCTTAGGGAATAACTCCCATTCTTCATTGGTGGAACACAGCGCCGCCTGCAGCGCAAAGGCAAAGGCTTGCTGGTCTCTAGCATTGATTGCTTTGACTGCTTCGAGAGCCGTGATCGTCTGGTTCGGTTCCGCGGCTAGTCCACTCACTCTGAGAAAGCGACCAAACTCTACGATAGAGGCGGCCAGGCGGTCGGATTGTTCTTGACGCATCGTGTCCTCCCTGTCGCCGCCGTTCTAGAAAGTCTGCGGGAGCAGCTTGTCGATCTCCGCAGACCTGAGTTTCACGCTATCCTCCATCGACTTCGCCACGCAGCCGATCGTTCCCTCGATTACCTCCGCACTCAGGCGATGGCTGCCAAGAGAGATTACGGCCTGAGCGCAATCCAAAGTCTCCGCCACTCCAGGCGGCTTCTCCAGATCAAGCTGGCGCACTGCCTGAACGTATCGCACCACTTGCATGCTAAGCTCCTCCTCGATACCGGGCAGCCGGGTCCGCACGATGCTCATCTCCTTTTCGAAGCTCGGGTAATCAATCCAGTGGTAGAGGCATCGCCGCTTCAAGGCATCGCTCAGCTCCCGTGTACGGTTCGAGGTGAGAATGACATAAGGAATGTGCTTCGCCCGAATCGTACCCATCTCGGGAACGCTGATCTGAAATTCGGAGAGCAATTCGAGAAGAAACGCCTCAAACGCTTCGTCTGCGCGATCAATTTCATCTATCAGGAGCACGGGTGAAGACTCCTTGGCAAGGAGGGATTTGAGCAGCGGTCGCTCCAGCAGAAACTCCTGGCCAAAGATGTGCTTCTCCTTCTCTTCAACACTTTGCTCTGTGCCTTCCTGAAGCCTGATAGCCAGTAATTGCTTCTGGTAATTCCATTCATAGACAGCCGAACTGATATCCAGCCCCTCGTAACACTGCAACCGGATGAGTTCAGTCCTCAACATCGACGCCAGGATCTTCGCCACCTCTGTCTTTCCAAGGCCGGCATGGCCCTCGATCAAAAGTGGCTTGCGCAATTTAGTCATGAGATAGACGGCGGTGGCCAGCGAACGGTCTGCGATGTAACCAAGGCCTTCAAGGCTCCGCATCACAGCGTCCGGGTCTCTAACAAACTCCTCCGCGGGCTGCTCCGGCAAGACTGGCATGATAGTTTGCTCTACTCCTGATGAATCGGCAAGCTTCAGGATTCACGGTGAAACGCGCCCTTTGCCGCAGCCCACGCCAGGGATGCAGCGCTGATTGGCTTGGCTTCAGAGGCGGCTGCATCTGGCGCCTGTTGTAGCTGTGCCTGCAAGTTTTTCGTAAATTCCTGAAACAGGATGTTGGACACTTCGCTGATCACCCGCGATCCCATCTGTGCCAGTATCCCCACTACGTTAACCTCGGAGACGCTGGCCACCTCCGTTCCTCCATCCTCAAGAGAACGCAGTTTGCTCGTCATCTTCATCGAAGCGCTACCGCGGCCCCTCACGTCCTGTCCCTTACCGACGATTTCCATCTCATGGCTCGTCGGGTCGAGACGAACGATCTCCAACTCACCTTTGTAATCAGTTGCGCTCGGACCCACCCTTACACTGATCGTCCCCTTGTAGGTCTTCTCATCCACCTGCTCGGTAATCTTCGCACCAGGCACGCAGGTAGCGACTCGTCTGGGATCGCTCAGCAGGCTCCATACCTGCTCGATCGGTTCCTTGACCTGAAATGTCTTCTCAATTTGCATAGCCATAGCTCTAATTGACCACGCCTTTCTCTTTCAGAATGTTCCACACCTTCCATGGCGCAATCGGCATATCAATGTGCTTCACGCCAAGATGGGAAAGTGCATCGACTACGGCGTTCACAAAGGCCGCCGGAGAGCCAACATTAGGCGATTCGCCCACGCCTTTCGCGCCGAACGGATGGTGCGGGGAAGGCGTGCAGGTCTTGCCCGTCTCCCAGTGAGGGGTCTCGACCGCCGTCGGTATTAGGTAGTCCATAAAGCTTCCTCCCTGCACATTGCCACTCTCGTCGTAGCTAATCTCCTGCATGAAGGCGATCGCTAACCCCTCGGTCAATCCGCCGTGTATCTGGCCTTCCACAATCATGGGATTGATGATGTTGCCGCAGTCGTCTACCGCCACAAAGCGCCGCACTTTGATCTCACCTGTCCCTTTGTCAATATCCACGACGCAGATGTAGGTGCCGAAAGGAAAGGTGAGATTCGGTGGATCGTAATAATCCACCGCTTCAAGGCCGGCTTCCATGCCCGCCGGCATATTAGTGTAGGCAGCGAAGGCAATATCCTGAATAGTCTTGGACTTACTAGGTGCGCCTTTGACGAAGAATTTGCCGGGTTCCCAATCCAGATCCTCCTCACTGCACTCCAGCAGATGAGCGGCAATCTTTTTCGCTTTCTCGCGAATCTTGCGCGCAGCCATGGCTGTCGCGGCACCAGAGACGGGAGTGCTGCGGCTGGCGTAAGTTCCCAACCCATAGGGAGCAGTGTCCGTATCACCTTCCTCCACCGTCACATCAGCGGCCGGAATGCCCAGCTCCTGCGCGACAATCTGCGCATAGGTAGTTTCATGGCCTTGTCCCTGGCTCTTGGTTCCCATGCGACACATCGCCTTGCCCGTGGGATGAACGCGAATCTCGCAGCTGTCGAACATCTTGATGCCTGCGATGTCGAAGGTATGGGCAGGCCCAGCGCCGACAACTTCAACGAAACTGGAAACCCCGATACCCATCAGCTCGCCTCTCTTGCGCTTCTCCTGCTGTTCCTTCCTCAGCGCATCGTAGCCAATCGTCTCCAGTGCCACCTTCATCGCAGCATCGTAGTCTCCGCTGTCATAAGACCAACCGAGCGGTGACGCATAGGGAAACTTCTGTGGAGGAATAAAATTCTTCCGCCGCAACTCCACCGGATCCGTCTTCAACTCCTGCGCCAACACATCCACCGCTCTCTCGATGAGATAAGCAGCCTCCGTCACTCGGAACGAACAGCGATAGGCGATGCCTCCTGGCGCCTTGTTCGTGTAGACCCCATCGACCTCACAAAATGCAGTGGGATAGTCATACGCACCAGTGCAGATGCTGAACAAACCCGCGGGAAACTTCGTAGGCTGAGCAGCGGCATTGAAAGCGCCATGATCGGCTAGCGTCTTCACCCGCATAGCCTTGATCTTCCCGTCTTTTCCCGCAGCGAGCTCCGCCGTCATGTGATAATCCCGCGCAAACCCGGTGGATTGCAGATTCTCCGAACGCGACTCAATCCATTTCACTGGCCGTCCAAGCGTCAATGAAGCCACCACCGCGCAGACATACCCGGGATAGATCGGAACCTTATTCCCGAAGCCGCCACCGATGTCGGGCGAAACAACGCGAATATTATTTTCCGGAATTCCACCCACCAGCGCGAACAGTGTGCGATGTGCATGTGGCGCCTGCGATGTTAGGTAGATAGTGATCCGCCCGGTCGCTGCGTTGAAATCCGCCACGCACCCGCAAGTCTCGAGCGGCGCGGGATGGCAGCGCTGAAAGACCGCATGCACCTCCGCTTTCACCTCTGCGTCCACAAAAGCTTTGTCCGTAGCGACCTTGTCTCCCACTTCCCAGTGAAAGATATGATTGCTCTTCTCCTCGCGATCCTCGCGCAGAATAGGCGATCCCGGATCGAGCGCCTTATGAGGATCGATCAGCACAGGGAGCTCTTCGTAGTCGACCTCCACCAACTCGGCAGCATCCGCAGCGGTATATTGGTCTTCCGCCACCACAAAAGCCACTTCCTGCGACTGAAAAAGCACCTTCCCTGTGGCCAGCACCATTTGCTTGTCGAAGAACAGAGTAGGCATCCATGCCAGGTTCGACTTGGCCAGATCCTCTCCGGTAATCACCGCCAAAACACCCGGCAGTGCCTTGGCCTTCTCCGTGTTCACACTCTTCAGGCGCGCATGCGCATACGGGCTCCGCACAATATGTCCATACACCATGTCCGGCAGTTGAACATCATCCACATAGTTGCCTTTGCCCTGGATGAAGCGCAGATCCTCTTTGCGCTTGATGGAATGGCCCATACCACCAATCTCAGGCGATGTTCGGGAGATCATCTTTCCCTCCTTGCTCCATCTTGCCAGCGGCATACTGCACGGCCTTGACGATGTTCTGGTACCCGGTACAACGGCACAGGTTCCCGGAGATCCCCCAGCGAATCTCTTCCTCGGTAGGATTCGGATTCTTCTCGAGCAGGGCGTAGGACGACATCAGCATGCCCGGCGTGCAGTAGCCACACTGCAATCCATGCTCTTCCTTGAACCCTGCTTGCAGTGGATGAAGTTTTCCGTTTTGCATTAAGCCTTCCACGGTAAGCAATTCGCAGCCATCGGCTTGCACTGCGAACATGGTGCAGGATTTGACGGTCTTTCCGTTGAGCAGCACGGTGCAGGCGCCGCAATGAGTCGTGTCGCATCCGACGTGAGTGCCAGTCAATCCAGGAAATCCGCGGATGAAATGAACCAGCAGCAGCCTGGGTTCAACCTGGCCCTCACGAATACGCCCATTCACTTTGACTTGAATCAATTGTTTCTTCGCCATGTAAGGATCCTCTGTCGCCCTTCCGAAGGTCTATTTGCCTGCACGTTCGTATGCGCGAACAAGAGCACGCCGAGTCAGTTCCTTGACCAAACCCTTCTTGTATTCCGCAGGTCCGCGCAGGTCAGAACTCGGCTGTGCTTCGTCGGAGGCCAACTGGGACGCTTGCGCGATGGCGGCCTCATCCAGCTTCTTTCCACGCAGGGACTCCTCCGCCTTACTGGCTTTCACCGGCGTCGCACCCACGTTGGTCAAGCCGATACCCACCTTTTGGCAGAGTCCTACGCCATCTAGAGTCAACTGCACGGCTACCCCCGCAGTCGCAAAATCGCCAACCTTTCTCTCCAACTTCACGTAAGCGCCTCCACTCCGTGGCGGCGGCGTAGGAATGCGAACCTCACTCACGATCTCGTCATGCTGAAGCTCAGTTGTGAAGAGGGTGACGAAAAAGCTCTCAATAGGCAGCACTCTCTCGCCTTTCGGTCCAACCGCCACCACCTGCGCTCCGAGCGCCAGCATCGTAGCTGGATGGTCGTTCGCTGGATCACCATGCGCCAGGTTGCCCGCCAAGTGTTGCCATGTTCCGCACCTGAGGGTCAGCGATCACGCGCGCCGTGTCGAAAATGATCGGATACTTCGAATGAATGAGAAGAGAGTTTTCCAACTCGGCCTCTCGTGTAAGACCACCGATCTTCAGGTACCCGCCCTCTTCCTTGATGTAGGACAAGCCAGAGATGCGGTTGATGTCGATGAGGTAGCCAGGCCTGGCCAACCTGAACTTCATCATGGGAATGAGACTCTGTCCGCCGCTCAAAATCTTGGCGTCGTCACCGTACTGCTGCAAGAAGGCGATAGCTTCAGGAATGGTATTCGGTCTGAGATACTCGAAGGCCGGCGGGATCATCGTCGTCTACCCTCCCATCCAGGTTTCTGGATGCTGACGAAAAACCACTTACGCGAAACCCGCGAGGCTGAGAGAGCCCTGCAGGCCCGGCAACGTTATAGTCTCCGGAAAGGCGGAAGGTCAAACGCAGCAGGATACGATGTTGCCCCCAAACGCCACGATCGACCAGCCGGAAGTTCTGACCACAATCCTCGAAAGGCAAGTCTGAGGACGTTCGAACGGAGAATAGCGACAGCGGCGGACGCCGATGACCTTCCCGCACCTGCCTGCAATATAACGTTTCGAAAATTTCGCGGGCCGTCAAGCCTGACGGGCAAGCGGCATGATTCCGCGGCTCGTCCCCCGGACAAACGTGGCCGGCTTTTCCGGGACTGTCTTTGCGCCAACGACAAGGCAGTATATTTTAGACACGGCAAACCAACCCGGCGAAACATCGGGCTTCGGCGTAAGCAGTCTCGTCGAGGTTGACCATTTGTGGCGAGCGGCTGCGCTTGACCGGTAACTAAGGAGCAAGAGATGGGTTTCAACTTTAGCTATACGGTCTGCCTCGCACTTGCCTGCTTGAGCGCGGGGAGCACTACGAAGGCCCAGGAGTCGAACAAGCCCCAATATGGCGACTGGGGAATTGACCTCACCGCGATGGACCCGAATGTCAAGCCAGGCAATGATTTCAATCGGTACGCCTCAGGCGCCTGGCTTGCGCGAACGCAAATCCCGCCCGACCAGCCTCTGGCTTCGCTGCGCCACCTGATGTCCGACATCACCGAAGCCCGACTGCATAAGCTTTTGGAAAAAGCCGCCGCCGCTGCACCCGCGCAGCCGGTAACGCTGGAGCAAAAGGCCGGAGCCTTCTATAAAGCATTCATGGACGAGGCGCGACTTGAATACGCTGGGGCAGCCCCCATCGGACCAGAGCTAAGCGCGATCCGCGCGGCTAAGGACCGGCAGGACATTGCAGAGCTCATGGGCCGCAACAATATCGATTTCTATGCCACCATCTTCAGTCTGGGAACCGATGTCGATCTCAAAGACACCAGCCGCTACGCCGCATATGCAACTCAAGGAGGGCTGGGTCTTCCGGATAGGGACTATTACCTCAAACCCTCCTTTGCTTCACAGAAGGCGGCCTATCAAACATATGTCGCCAAGCTCTTAACCCTGGTCGGGTGGCCCGAACCCGAAACCAATGCCGCCGCCGTTGTCGCCTTCGAAACCCGGGTAGCAGACGCGAGTTGGACCAGAGCTCAGCAGCGCGACGTCGAGGCCACTTACAATCCGCAAACGCAGAGCGAGCTTGCGGCCTTGGCCCCCGGCTTCGCGTGGCAACGATTCCTGCTAGGCGCAGACCTTAACGGCGTCGATCGCCTGGTGGTGTCGGAGAAGTCCGCATTTCCTCGTATCGCGGCCATCTACCAATCCACTCCGCTAAACGTCTTGCAAGCGTGGGAGGCGTTCACCGTTGCCGACAACGCAGCCTTCTATCTTGCGAAGCCGTTCTCTGAAGCACGCTTCCAATTCCGCGACAAGGTTCTCTCCGGCCAGCCTGAGGAGCAAGTGCGATGGAAGCGGGCCATCCGCGCCGTCGGTGGCGGAGATTGCACAGGCGACCGCGTAGACTGTTTCGGTAACATGGGCTTCGGCCTGGGTCAGCTTTATACTGTGCAATACTTTCCCCCCGCCTCCAAGATCAAGATCGAAGAGCTCGTCACCAACGTCAAAGCGGCCATGCGTGCGCGGTTGGAGCGGCTCGATTGGATGAGCCCGGCCACCAAGGTAGAGGCACTGAAGAAACTCGATACCTATCAAATTAAGGTTGGCTATCCCGATCATCCGAGGGACTACTCCACGCTGGCCATAAGCGCGGACGATCTCGTAGGAGACGTGCGGCGGTCCGGGGAAGCGGATTGGCGGTTCTACACGTCGCGGCTTCATGGGCCGGTCGACCGCATGGACTGGTCAATGACTCCGCAGACCAACGACGCCTACAACGGATCTCTACGCGACATCGTCTTTCCCGCCGGCATTCTTCAGCCGCCTCTGTTCGATCCCGCGGCGGATCCAGCGGTCAACTACGGTGCAATCGGCGCCGTCATCGGGCACGAACTGACGCACGGCTTCGACGATGAGGGACGTAAGCTTGACGCGGCAGGGCAACTCCGCGACTGGTGGACCAAAGCCGACGCAGACGCCTTTGAGGCCAGGGCAAAGAGTCTGGGGACACAATATTCCAGCTATGAGCCGGTCCCCGGTGCACACATCAATGGGGATCTGACCATGGGAGAGAATATCGCTGACCTGGGCGGTATCAACGTAGCGCTTGAGGCCTATCACCGCTCGTTGAACGGACCTGCTCCGGTGATCGATGGCTTCAGCGGCGATCAGCGCGTGCTTCTCGGTTGGGCGCAAGCCTGGCGGGGCAAGGCGCGGGAAGACTACATCCGAAAGCAAGTCATCTCTGACCCTCACTCCCCTCGCGCGTTCCGGGTAATCGGCCCAACCCGCAATGTGGACGCCTGGTATGCGGCCTTCGGAGTAAAGCCAGGGGACTCGTACTATCTCCCTCCCGATCAGCGCGTGCGTATCTGGTAACTCGCCGCGCTGTAGCGTCAAAACTGGGATTTCCAGCAGGCTCCTTTCCGGTTGTCGCTTCAAAACTCGCCTAGCCTTCGGTGTCAGGAAATAATCGTTGCGGAAGCTTAAATAAATAGCCCTTCTGAGCTCTGGAAGTTCAGAAGGGCTATGGCTTACTGAATCGTGATGGTGAGTGCCGAGGAAGTTGCAGCTCCAGGATTCACGACGGTGACGGATGCGGTGCTGGCGGTTGAAAGATCGGAGGCAGGGATGGCAACCGCTAGATGGGTGGCATCTACGATCGTCGTAGTACGGTAGCTTCCGTTCCACATGGCTGCGACACCCGGGACGAAGTTACTTCCCGTGAGCGTAATGAGCGTATTGCCAGAGCCGTGTGTGACCGTCGTCACGGAGCTTGAGGAGAGGACCGCTGCGGAGTTCTGATTCATCAACTGAGGAACCACCGCGGCGCCTCGCAACAGGTAAAGGTGGCCGCTGCTGGTGAGAGCTGCGAGACCATCCTGCCCCCAGCGAATGAGGTCAAATCCGGTGAAGCTCGTGTTGCCTTCAATACTGAGCATATTCAGCGGAAGAGTGCTGGTGGGAAGGAACGTATTCTGGTCGTAGACAACAATGCCGTCCGGTGGCTCGTAGAAATTTGAGGTAGAAGCGGTGTTGCCGAGGAAGAAGATACGCTGCAACGACGTGTCCGGTTCGACCTTCGCATTTGCTGCGGACTGCATCAGCGGAGCGTAGTAGCCGAGTTGGGTGGCGGGCGAGGTGGTGATGTCGGCAACTCCACCTGCATCGGCATATCCAATTTTCCCGACGAGCTTGAAGGTGCCGAAGTGCAGGAGAGTCGAACTCGTATGAGTTGAGTTGTAGCTGAACCGTGCGCCCGTAATCGGATACAGATCAAGAGTGTCCCATGTGTCAGAGTTGAACAGATACAGCGACTGCGGGTTGTAGAAGTGGAGGCTGGTACCGGTATAGAGCCCTGTTCCGGCACCTCGTTCGGTTCCGGTCTTTGCGACAGGATCGATGTCGAAGAGGCCCATGCCGCTGGTATAGCCAAAGTCTACGGCCAGCGTGTTCTCTGAACCAGTCTGGACGGCGACGTCGCGGAATCCGGTTGTGGGTGTGCCATAGTTGGTGAACGTCGGTGTGACGCTGAACTCGGATTGCTGAGTCATCAGGTTGAAGCGGACGAAGCTATTCGCACCGCCGAGCAAAACGTACATGATGTTGCCGTCGTCCGAGATCGCCATCTTGGTCGGCTGGCTTCCAACGTAAACAGGTGTGCCGATGGTGGCCGCAGCAGGCGTGATGGCTGCGATCGAGTTTCCGGTCACTGTTCCGGATCCGGAGCCAACGCTGGCGTAAAGCTTGCCGGAGAATGGTTCGTAGAGGATGTGGTTGAGGCCTACAGTGATGACAGTGAAGTAGGTGAGCGGAAGTTTCTGGGATGTGCCTTCGCCGGGTGCAGGATTGGAGACCGTGATGGCGCCCCAACCCATGTTGGCTAGGTTGGCCGTCGGAACGGTGGCAGTTAACTGCGTGCTACTGATGAAGTTGGTGTTGAGCGCTGTGCGTCCAGGCTGACCGTGGAACCGCTGACGAAGTTAGCGCCGGTGACGGTGATCGTTGTATCGGGTGCCCCCGTTTGGATGGCGCTGGGGCTGATGGAAACGACCGAAGGAACCAGGGAGTAAGCCGATCCGGTCACTGTCACCGTTGCGCTGCCTTGGTTGTTGCCTGCCGCCGGATCATTCTCTGATCCGCTGACCTGAGCAGTGACGGTGCCGTTGCCGGCCGCTGTCTGCACAACCACGATCGATATGGTGGCGTTCGCGCCGCTGGCCAGGCCAGCGAGGTTGCAGACGACCCCGTTGGACGTCGAGCAACTTCCCGTAGAAGGTGCTGCGGACACGACCGAGCCTGTGACCGGCAGAGCTGCCTGCAACGTCAAGTTGGTTGCGGACGACGGCCCGTTGTTCGTGACCGTTGCGGTGTAAGTTGTACTAGTTCCAGTAGTCGCAGACGAGGGTGCTGTCACCGCGATCCCAAGGTCCGCATTGGAAGTCGACACGTCTTTCACCACGTTCGAGTGAACGCTGTAGATTCCGTCCGAGGCCCTGAATGCAAGGCCGTTCGTTCCCCAACGAACCATGGTCGCAAGAGAGGAACTGGTCTGGGCCACACTTATCGGGATGACCGAAGAACTCGTGGGATTAAAGTCCGACAAGTTGAATATCTGGATCTGGTTGATGCTTCCGTATTGGGTTGCGCCGTCGAGCACGAAGGCTTTGCCAAGCGTGGTATCGGCAATTGTTGCCCCGGCGGCGACGTTTGTTCCACTTTGGTAGAAGGTACCCAGAAGAGCGCCGGATTCGGAATCGTATACTTTGCCCACGTCGGTATAGGCACGCGACCCAGTTATCTGCAAATCGGCAGGGGAGTAGTTGGTGTAGGTTCCGTTGCTGGCAGTGGTGTCTTGGGTTAGTCCGCTGGCCGAGTACGTGTACACCGCGTACGTACTGCCCGTGGCGGCGTAGCGACGATGGAGAGACTTCCTGCCGTAGCGAGATCTGCAGAGGTCAGTGATGTAACAAGTTGTGTGGCGTTTACGAAGGTAGTCATGCGTGGTTGGCCATTCACATAGACCACGGTAGCCGGAACGAAGCTCGAGCCAGTGACGGTGATCTGAGCCGTACCGGTCCCCGCGATGGCCGAAGCCGGAGTAAGAGTAATAGCGCCCGGAACAGGATTATTAATCGCGATCGACGACGCCGACGAGATGCCGCCACCGGGTGCCGGATTGACCGCCGTGATGCCGAGCGATCCTGCGCTTGACAGGTCAGCAGACGTCAGCGCTACCGTCATGGCCGTTGCACTGACAAGTGTTGCCGGACGCGACGCGCCGTTTACCAGGACACCCGTACCGGCAACAAAACCGGTGCCAACAATGTTGACGACAGTCGCGGCCGATCCGGCATTCAACGCGCTTGGCGAGATGGATGCAACAGTAGGTGCAGGATTTGTAACAACCAAAGCAATAGTTCCAGAAGCTCCGCCGCCTGGCTGCGGGTTCACTGCATTCACCAGCAGAGGCGCAGCGCTTAGGAAGTCACCTGAGGTCAGGCTCGCCGTAAGCTGCGTCCCACTGACAAACGTGGTGTTGCGGGGGCTGCCATTGACCGTAAGCGTGATGCCAGAAACGAAATTCGTGCCCGTGACGGTGATGGTTCCTGCGGGCGAGTTTACGAGAACGCTTGAAGGTGCGAGGGCTGAGACCGTGGGTTCAGGGTTATCCACCTGCACATCATTGCCGGTATCTGCCGCAACGACATTCGTGCCGTTCACTACGGCAAGCTTGAGAATTGTGCCCGTTTGTAGCTGAGAAGCTGGAATCGTCGCCTGGATCTGAGTGCTGCTGACGTACGTCGTTTGGATGGGCACACCCGCAAGCTGGATCACGGTGGTCGGTGTAAATCCCGTACCGGTCACAACGATCGTAACGGCGGACGATCCGACCGAGACATCCCTGGGAGAAACCGATGAAATGGCAAGCGGACCTGCGCCGGAGGTCGATCCGGAATTGCCCGGTGCACCACCGCATCCGGAGAGCAGGGTAAGAAGGAGGCAAAAAGACACAAGGCGAACAAAACTCAAGAGCCCAGCAACATTAGTATTCATGTCGAGTGCGCAGACTATCCGACCACAGGTTAGCGGGCGAGAAAAAAATAATTCAGCAGGATCGAAGGTGCAAAACGACAGGAGTCAGCCATCAGTCTCTGCGAGTGAGAGAATAATCGGCCCTGGTAGACGATTTTCGAACTTTCCAGGGTTCCGAAGCACCCTCCGGCTCATTTTTCGGCTTCCCTTTAGGCCTCGATGCCTGACGACATGGTTACATTACGCTGATGCCGAAACTACGGCCGAGCCTGGCGGTGTCCTGAACCCTGGCGGTCGAAGGCTCCTCTAGCGATTTACTTGATCTTTACCTTGACAACGACAAGCGCATCACGTTCCAGGTTGCATTCGAGCTGCCCGCCTTTGAGCCGCACCCGCTCGGGCGGCCCCAATGCGGTCTCCCGATTCAACTGTTCTGCCTGCGCCTCGGTTGGGTCAAGCGGTTTGCCCATCGCGGCATACTTTGGCAAGACATTGCCATGTTCGTTGTCCACCCTCTGTATCGATACCTCCGCTTCGGGGGGCACATTGAGAAACTGAAGCTCTATCGTCTTCGGTCCACCGCGATCCTCTGGATCGACGAGATTCCATACGGCAACCACCAAGGTGTTGTCTTGTCGCTTCGTCACAATGACGTCGGTGGAAGGGTTTGCCAGCCGTTGATCCCCTAACTCGTGAAGAAGGGCGAAGGCGTAGTAACTCGGTTTGTTGATTCCACCCTTTGCTCGCAGGCCGAACGCACCCTCGAAGGGACGAGGAGCCGGACCGCCCTCTTCAAACACATCAGAGAATGTCCAGAACGACATCATATCCACCATGCCGTCACACTCTCTTATGGTGTTTGCGAGCGCAGGCCCTACATAGGTCGTGTCGCGAGCCTCCATGTGTCCTGGGACATTCCATTCCGTCCAAAAGAGAGGCAGGTTTGGCGTCGTCGATGCCTGAATCTGTTTGTGCACCTTTTGCACCCCGCGGCAGACGCGATCATCCATCGGAATGTTTTCGTCGATGCCCAACATGTCTTGCACAGAATCGTCGGCATAGCCGTGCGTCGAGACAAAGTCCACGGGAACGTGTGCTGCCGTCGTATGTTTAAGGAAATCGTCCACCCAGTGGGCAGCAGAGGTTGCAGGGCCTCCGACGCGCAGACGCGGACTCACTGCTTTCAGAGCGCGTGCAGTGTGGTCGTAGAGGGCGAAGTAGCTGGCTTGCCGGGGAATGCCGTTCCAAAAATCGATATTCGGTTCGTTCCATACTTCGAAGTACCACTGCGCGACCTCGTCGATTCCGTAGCGATCTACAAGGTGTTGGGCGAAGTGAGTCATGAGATCGTCCCACCGTTCCATGCTTTTTGGAGGGGAGACGTTCGGCTTGTACCAGAAGGGATGGAGTGCATCGGGGTTGAAGGCTAACTTCTTCGGCATGAAGCTGATCTCTACGACGGGGCGAACGCCATTCTTGAGAAGACCGTCATAGATTTGATCGACATAGGCGAAGTTGTAGACCGGGTTGCCATGCTCGTCTTCGTTGTAGACGCCTACTTCATCGTGCAGGATTGCGTGGAAGCGAACGTATTGGAAGTCCGTTATTTTCTTCACGGCACGGAGGTCTTCGCGGTAGCTTTCACGCAGAGTCAGAATGGCGCGCCCTGAGCCAAACATCTGTTCCCAGAAGTGGGGGAAGGGGGTAGTTTGCGCATTCGCGTCGATCTGTATGACCTCCTGGGGGGAGGCCCGGAGTGAGAACGAGAGGATCAGGGCGAGGAGGGCGAACTGAAATGGGCGAAGTCGAGACATGGGAACCTCGGTCGCGATCGTTGTGGTCAAACGTGGTGAAGTTGTGGTTTTTGGCTGGTGAAACGTGGTAAGTTGACGCATCCTAACGTGGTGCGGAGTCAGGACTGGAGCGGTTTTTTGTCGTTTTGGGATGCAAAAAAATTGGCGCGTGAATATGCAACATGAACGGGGCAGTTGATGCTGTTCAAATTGTCAACTGCGGGGTTGTCAAATACAAGGTGATGGGAGCCACGAGAGGAGGACGCTCGTAGGAGCATCCTCCTCTTGTATGGGGTTCATGCGCTTTAGAAGCTGAAGCGGGCCTGAAAATCGATAATTCTTGATCCAAGTGCGCCTGATGCCTGACTGAGGTTGGAGTTTGCGATATTGGTCGAAAGGGTGCTGGGGTTGATATTCAATAAATTGAGGGCGTTAAGCATGTTGGCCTTGATTTCGATCTGGGCGCCTTCGCCAAGCACCCGCATCTTGGGTAAGCCGAATGCCTTGGCGATATTTAGATCGAGATCACGATAGTCGGGGCCGCCAAAGGAGTTGCGAATGAGTCCCGGCGGAGGGATGAAGTTCGTTGTGGATTGCCCAGGAAGGTCGGTAATCGCATTCGCATAGTTGGGGAACATGAAGTAGTTGTTGGTGAATTGATCATTGTTCGTACCTGTATTGGCGGTTCCAGGGTTGGAAAAATTGCTTCCTGTTTTGAAGGCATTGTTGCTGGTGCTGTTGCGAGCGACTACAAGGGGGTAGGGACGCAGGTTCTGGAACCCGTAGTTGCAGGTAAAGCAATAGATCTGGTGTGGCGCCTGATAGACCGGAGTCCACCCATAGCCTGAGTGAACGCTGAATATACCGCTGAGCGACCATCCACCGACGACCTTCTCTACCCAGCTATGGCTGCCGTGAAAGAAAACCGGCTGCCAGATACCAAAGATCTTGAAAGACTGATTGATGTCGAAATCCGATCGCCCATAGGAGTAGCGGGTGTTGTACAGGTAAGGGTCGAAAGAATACGGGCCGGAGTCGGTATCCATGCTGTGGCCCCAGGCATACTGCGCCTCCGCGGAGAAGGTGTGCGAGAACTGATGCTTCATTCCAGCGAGCATCATATTGTTGTTGGATTTACCAAAGCTGCCGAAGGTGCCAATGCCATTTATTAGAGGGTTCAGCGGCGCCCCCTCAATGACTCCGAGAGCGTTTGCGTTGTAGTTGTACAAAGAGTGATGACCGGAACTGCCTATGTAGCCTAGAGTCATAACCAACTGATGACCTAAATCCAGCTGCATGTCGAGTGAGTAATGATACTGGTACTCAGTGGGCAAGTTACCGGGGCCGGGCAGTGCGCTGAGGTTTGCGCCCCCGGCGGTCGGCAGACCGGCGGAGTTGAACGTGGTAATCGTGAATGGGTTTGCCGGAAAGCCGTTGATATTGGTTGGACTGCTCGAGATCGCGTAAATGATATTCGGATTGATCTGAGAGGGATTTTTGCTACTGCCCGGAACAGAGCTGGTTCCTGGCGGGTTGCCGTCATTCGCGTTGGTGTTTGCGATCTGCCCCTGGTTATAGTTCAGGCCGAAACCGCCGCGGAAAACCACCCTGCCTTCGGATGCAGTCGGACTCCAGTTGAAGCCGACCTGCGGGCCAAAGTTGAGCTTTTGCGCCTTCCACGCGCCGATTCCCGTACGGATCGTGATGCCGGTTAAGAGGCTCGATCCAGTGCCAAAGGTGAGTACGCCCATGTGGTTGTCGTTATCCGTGAGCGGCCCGAAGTAGGAATAGCGGAGGCCGGCGCTCAAAGTAAGGTTGGGACGGGCCTTCCAGTCGTCCTGAAAGAAGACGCCGAACAAGTTCTGACGGTTATCGTTGCGGAAACCGCCGGGAAAACCGGTGGTTGCCTGGAACGGACCGCCTTCCGCCTCCGGGGCATCATTCAGGAAGTCCCAGATATTGTAGAAGCTGTAATTCGGCACCCCGATCGGATCATTCAGATAGTAGAGCCGGGTAAAATCGAATCCGAATTTCATCGTTTGCGAGTGCAACACTTTGGTGGCAACGTCCTTGTAGCCGTAGGTCCATTGGTCATAAACTGCAGGCCCCGATGCGCCGAGGTTTCCCAGGGTGATACTGCCAATCTGCTGTATCTGGTCCTGGGGCAGGCCGAAGGGGGCCTGAGGGTTGCTCTCAACCTCGTTGTAGCGCCAGCCCGCCGCGTTGGCGCGGGCTTCGTTCAGGAAGCTCGGCGAAAAGGTGTGGTTCCAGATAACCGAGAAAGCATCGTTAGTCTGCGAGTGATTGAAGAGCTGATAACCGAGTCCGCCGCGAAGCTGGGTGAAGCTCGCTGGAACCCAATAAATCGCGAAGCTGGCATGGTCCTTGCTGGTTATATTGGCATCGAGGCGTCCGTTGTACTGTTTGAAATCGTCGGTGGTCGGGTTGACTATGCTGTACTGGGTGATATCCGGCGTGTTTGAGAGTCCACTGCCGACGCCGGGCGAGCTGGCGCTCACCCAGGTGAGGTCCTGCTTGCCCAGGCCGGTGGTCAGCGGCGAACCAATGTTCAAACCTTGGCCCGCGATGGTACGGCAGTTTACGCCTTCAGTGAGGCCGGCGTTCGTGCAGGTTGTCGAAGCAATCGGGGTACCAGAAACTGCCGCTCCGGGGAAGTTGAGGAAGGTAGAGGCGATGCTGTTTGGCGGCGCCAATGCCGTAAGCGCTGCGGTGGGGAACCATTGGTTGCTCGTCGCTTGTATGGTCTGGCTTTGTCCCTCATAGGCGAAGAAGGCAAAGACCCTGTTCTTCCAGATCGGTCCACCGATGCTTCCACCCAGTTGGTTATAACGGTCCGTGTCCCGGAGCAAGCCACGCTGGAGGGCTGTCAGCTTGGCTCCGGTGGTTGGATTAATCGACTGCACCGACTGGGGGCCGTTCCAACGTTGATAAGCATTCAGTCCAGGACGAGTGATCTGGATGAAAAAGCTGCCGTGAAGATTGTTGGTTCCGCTCTTGGAGGTGATTTCGGTCAGCGCCCCCGAGAAACGGCCATTTTCAGCGTCGTAGGCATTGGTGACGATTTTAACGTTGGCCACGGAATCTTGACTGGGGGTGACGACCGTCGATCCGCCCCAGACGGCGCTCACGGTGCTGATACCGTCGATGCTGTAGCCGTTGGTCTCAAACTGGCCGCCGTTGGCGTTGGCCGAAGCACCATTTTCCGTCGCAAAGATACTGCTCGAGTGTCCTAAATTGCCGCCGCCGCCCGATGAGGCCCCGGTCTGCGTGCCTGGAGCCTGGTATCCGCCGCCCCCGGCGGACTGCGCTCCCGTGGCCAGAACTCCAGGAGCCAACTGAATGAGTTGGGTCACGTCACGTTGATAGACCGGCATATGTTGGATCTGATTATCCGAAATTGTTTGTCCGGTGTTAGCGGTCTCGGTATCCAGGGCCGGCGCAAGAGAGGCGTCCACTGTAACGCTCGTCGACTCCACGCCAAGGGCTAGCTTCACATTGAGCGCGTTTGCCTGCTCAGGGATCAACTGCAGGTTGTCGAGGACCTGCTTCTGGAAACCAGGCTTCTCAACAGTCAATGAGAAGTGGTCCGCAGGAAGAGCGTTGAAGTTGAAGACGCCGGTATCACTACTCGTTCTTACCACCGTCTCGTTGGTCGACAAGTTCTTGAGCGTAAGGGTTGCTCCCGGGATGACTGCTCCGTCCGGGTCCGTCACAACGCCCTGGATTGAAGTGCGAAACTGTGCGAACGCTGGCCCGGCTGAGGCGAAGAAAACTGCTGTCGCGAAGACGATGGCGCAGAGCAAACTCCGGCGCCCCAAAAGGCCCCTGGCGGTCCTCTGAAGGTTGGCATAGATGATCATGCGGGAATCCTTTCTAAAGCCGTGAAAACAACTGATTGCGCTCTCACCAGAGCTGGAACGTCTTGAGTGGCCTGCGATGTCCTCTGCGTGAACGTCGATTGGCGTAAGGGCGAGAGAAGCACACGGACCTTACGGCGGGGAGGTTGGCAAAGAACGAGAGCCCAACCTATACGATGCTTTTTTGTTGCGCGGGGGATACTGGTAGGGCCAAGTAATGGAGTAATTTGCGGTCGTGATGGGATACGCATTGGGATATTGCTGAAACCAGCACGCTGGTGGACGCAGTCCATCGCCTACTGCGCCGGTTCACCCATTCTGTGCCGATGTAGCTCGTGCATGACTCCTGATCAGGAAAGGCCAGCGCACGTATGCTGGACGATTGCAGGTCCCCTTTCGAGGGATGACGACAAATCGCCGGGCACTCACCGACAGGCCTTCCTCCAAAGCGAACGCAACAATGAGTCGCTCGTGTGGAGTTCGAAATAGAAGAATGGGTTCTTCTGTACGCTGCTCAAAATAAAGGGGCAAAATAAATGGTCGGGACGACTAGATTCGAACTAGCGACCTCACCCACCCCAAAGCTACAAGTTACACGTTTTCAATAGCTTACGTAACATAACAATGCTCTAGGAAGCGGCAAATAACTCAGGAAAACGCTTATTGGCCCCACAATGGCCCCACGCTTGGACCCACGACCAACGAAGCCTCGCATCTACAAGCTCAATGGGGTAGATAGCAGTAAACTACCCGATCAACCGTTCTGTAAACTTCGACATTAGCTGATCCATGCGAGCGAGCCGTTCCGGCTCCAAGGGAAACCTGGAGACGCGGACGCGTTCGGCCATCTTCTCTGCAAAATCAGTTTGAGCAAATAGTACTTCTGGCAGACTCGTTTTGAACTCGACCAAGGCAGCAAAGCGATGTGCGTGCTAATTAGACCGACTGGAAGCGATCCATGATTGCTTCCGGAAGCCTCACTGCCGAATAGAATCAGCGAGTCTTGCCCCGACAGCAAAGCCTACCTTTGCGGCGACTAATGTGTCGAATAGCGGAATCAGAGTTTGGGTGACGACCGTACTGTAGATGTCCTTATCAAGTACCTTGAAAAGGACCATTCCACTAAGAATCAATATGGCTCCCCCAACTACTTCTGCGGCGATAACAAAGACATCGTGCGTGTCATCTTGGGTCAAGACCTTCATTGCGTTGCTCCTTTCCCAAAGGAAGTCGTTTATCCGGGAGCTATCAACCAGGCCAGAAAGAAACTTCCGACTAACTCGCTGTATTCCGCGCCCAGTGGGGTTGAAAGTGAGTCTCGTTGCATCGTGAAATACGCTGTAACAAGTGTTGCACCGCAAGGCAAGTTCCCGATACGGTGGTTTTTTGGCGGGTGACTAAGCGGTCTGGTTATACCAATGGAGAATGTCCCAACGTTGCAGCAGCCCTGAGCGACCGGCCCGACTGCCTATGCTACCAAAAAACAATTCCTCCTCGAGGCCTAAATGAGACCTGTCGAAATATTGAAACTAGGAGCAGTTCTGCTTCACATAAATTGTGATCGTGTTCGAGACGCCGGTTTTGGTATCTGTATAACCCACGCACGTGGTAGCGGCAACCTTTTGTGCCGTACGTGCGCTAATAACGTCACCTTTATGGAAATGTCCCGTAGGTATGGGAGGCAAGAATGCCGGGGGAGATGACGGCATCTGTATTACGTAAACTAAGTCCGCCTCGATGTTGAAAGTCACGGTAATTGTGTCACCCCAAGGAACACAGAGGCTTATGGGGTGAGGAATAATGTCTTTTGCAATCGAATCTATGGGAATCGGGTGATTGGCCATCATTTGTCCTCTTTCAGAAATGCATTTCAGAAATGCGGCAACTTAGACGGATTCGGCGATGTCCATCCATTGGCAGGCCCACAGCGGATATATGACACGAGGGTTTCTTTTCTCTCTCCTTTCTTGGCGAGCAGCGCTACTGTTTAGGTACTAAACTAGATGAGCCCGAAGTATAGGAACTAAGCGCGGTCAGGAGGGCATTTCTGCTGCACCTCAATAGTGATGGTCTTTGAGACGCCGGTTGCCGTATTTGTATAATGCAGTTTCACAGTGGCGTTAACCTGTTGTGCCGTACGCGGGCCAATAAAGTCACCGGGAGAGAAATGTCCCATAGGGATGGGAGGCCAGAATGCCGGGGGAAATGACGGTATGTAAACTAAGACTGCCTCGATGCTGAATGGGCCAATGGTGATTGTGTCACCCCAAGGAATACAGAATGTAGGCCCAGGGGCCTGTCCTTTAGTAGCAAGCGAATCTATAGGAATCGGGTGATTGGCGGGATTGCTCTTTACGGGATTGCTCATTATTCGTCCTCCCTGTCTGAAATGCCGCCCTTTCGGCGGATTCAACTATGCCCATCTACTGGCAGGCCCGCAGCCGGTATGACACTTCGTATCTCTGGGTCCGAATACATCTCATCCATAGCTATGCCATGCTGCCGTGCATTTTTGAGAGACTTGATAGCTTGCGCGCGGTCCCCGGTTAGCTCGTAGGTATCCGCGGCTTCAGAGAGAACATAGCCGCTGTCTGGTGACAAAGCAAGCGAAATTCCAATTCTATCGAGGGCTTCTTTTTTCATTCCATTCTTGGCGAGCAACGCCGCCAGAGTAGCCTGGGCACTGGCATCCTCAGGATTTGTTTTGACCGCCTCTCGAAGTAGTCCAATCGCCGTCTTTCTTGCGGAGGCAGCATTCTCGTTATCCCCAACCCACTCATAGGCCATGGTCAGATTGTTCCAGACATCATAGTTGTCAGGACCGAGCTGAGCGGCTTCTTCGCATGCGGTGACTCCCTCACCATATTTATGCTGCATTTGAAGTAGCATTCCAAGGCCGGTATAGGCCTGAAATGTTGGGTTTAGATCAATGGATTTCCTGAACGCTTTCTCGGCTTCAGGCAATAGACTCGGATCACCTTTGTCCAAGAGTTCATTGCCAAGGTTTAGGTACAAGGCTGAATTGTCGGGCGTAAGCTCAAATGCTTTTTGAAATTGCGCGTCTGCTTGCTCGTGCTTCCCGACTCGCTCATAAAAGTTACCTAAGCTGTTATAGCCGACCCAGTTATCAGGTCGCAGCGCTGCTGCTCTTATATATGCCGCTTCAGCCTCAGAATTGCGCCCGACGTTGCTATATGAATCAGCCATTCCGGACAGCGCTTCTGCATTTCTTGGATCAAGATCCAGCGCCCGTTGAAATTCAGGGATAGCAAGATCGTGGTTGCCGGTGTACTCATGGATTTTACCGAGCACGACATAGGTCAGAGGAATTTGATCGTCGAGCTCTGCTGCTCGTTTGCCATAGGTCTCGGCCTGGACAAGCCATTGTGACTTTGGCTCCATGTGGAACTTCATTATGTAGACTTGTGCGAGGCGAGCAAACCCGAGAGCGAAATGGGGATCCCTGGAAGTCGAACTTTGGAGAGCTTTGATTGCGAGATCAAGGTTTCCAGCCTTGTCGAACCTCTGTATGTATCCGAGGGCAAGAAGATAGTCTTCATACGCGGCCCGGTTTGCTGACTCGCCAATGGTTGTCGATGGTTCGCTACCTGTCGAGATATTCGTCAATCGCGCGAGACGTGTTACGGCTTCATCTTGGAGTGCGACCAGGTCCCCGGTCTGATTCTCGATATCTGCAAAGCCAATCTCTCGCATTTTCTTTGGATCGATCAGTGTCAGCCTCAGCTGTGTTGCCTCGCCGTTGCGCTCAAATTTGCCCTTGACGACAATCGTAGCTCCGACTTCGCGCATGGCGGAGGCGGGGTCCGTAACTTTGCGGGAGCGAACTTCGCTCGGTGGAACCACAAATAGTGTCTTATTCGTGGCGCCCAGGTTTGATAGCTTGCCTGCCAAGGAATCCATCAGACCGTCTCCGAGTGCCTGGGTTCCCGGAGCGTCTCCGACAATGTCAAACGGAAGTACAACGATATGCTTTTCCCGACTGGAAAATAGCATGCCCTGCAAACGCTCGCGAACAGCCGGGATCAGTAGTAGGGTCGACAGCAGGAGCACCAATGCAGCGGCTCCAGCGAATATTTTAGGCCACCTGTGCATGAACCATGCGGCAGAAAATGGGCTACTGCGCAGATCCTCGGCTACATCTTGGGCCGACTGGTAACGACGCTTAGCGTCGAACTCCAAGCACCTACAGATGATCTTATCGAAGCGGCGCGGCAATCCTGGCCGGATTGACGATGCTAGGCACGGGCGCCGTCCCCTTAGGATTGCTGCTCCAATCGGCGAAGATGCAGCAAAAGGATGCTTGCCAGTAACGAGCTCATAAAGGACAATGCCCAAGGCATATATATCAGTAGCAGGTGTCAGCTCTTTACCTTCGAACTGCTCCGGCGCCATGTAATTCGGCGTTCCGACAATTACACCTGGCTTGGTGAGATCAGTCAGCGTTTTAGATGCAGGCGTAATAAGCTCTCGCGCCAATCCGAAATCCATCAATACTGCACACGTGGATCCATTACGTGAGGCGAGCATGATATTTTGGCTCTTCAAGTCGCGATGAATAATCCCGGCTTGATGGATAGTCTGCAACCCGTCACATATTTCGATTGATATTGACTGTGCCTCCCTCCACGGCAGCGGACCGGAACTACTTAGTTTGTTTGCGAGGGTCACGCCCTCAAGGAACTCCATGGTCAGAAATGCGCTATGTGGCCCGTTCTTCTCGCCTGTCAATACGAATAATTCATGAATACGACAGACGTGCGGACCGCTGATCTTTCTCGCAATCTGAACCTCTTTTCGAAAACGCGAGAGCATATCCGGATTACTGGCAATATCAGAGCGGATGGTTTTCAGCGCAATTCGCCCCAGTTCTAGGTCGGTGGCTTCATAGACATCTCCCATTCCTCCCGTGCCTAGATGACGCACGATACGGAAGCGATCTAGGATTAACGCTCCCACAGAAAATGGATTTGGTCTTTTGGGGAACAAATCTCTTAGACCAAAGATCGGAGAATCCAAGAAACCTGTCGCTTGATCGTTTGCTTTCAACAACGCTTCCAGTTCCTTCCTCACTTGGTCGTCGTGGGCGCACGCGCTGGATATGAACTTGCCACGCTCTTCCTCGGGCATTTCAAGAGCAGCGTGATACAGCGGTTTGAGACGTTCCCAGAGGGCTGGAGTCATGGTTGCACTGAGAGTTCGCGCTTCCACCAAGTTGTTGCCATGCTCCAGTCGCGCTTCGGTGTTCGATACGAAAGGTGAAGGACCAAGGCATTTTCACTGCAAGATAGGTCGGGCAGTCGGCGCGATTCCCTGTAAATTCGAGGGATCAGGCGAGCCTCTACTTCTCGATCGCCGGCGCTCTGCGCGAGCAACGAAGTAATCAAGTTATCCCTGACACCAACGGCTATACGCGTACCAGGCATAGGTTGGCTCCGATGTGGCCAAATTATAGCGTGATCTAGATTAGTGATTCGGGAAAAGCAAGCAGGTTTCGGTAAACTTAGTTGGATCTCACTTCGAACGATCTTTGTTCCTCAAGCGCGGAGGTACAGGGAAGCCGACCTAAACTATTGAAGGCAAATGGCGGGACGACGACCCTTGAATCGGCCCTCAATTCCGAAAAGGACGTCTTCAACCTGACCCATGGTCCCGTT
Organism: uncultured Acidobacteriaceae bacterium; assembly: GCA_963746625.1. GTDB lineage: Bacteria > Acidobacteriota > Terriglobia > Terriglobales > Acidobacteriaceae > Edaphobacter. Next base: position 1,052,689 of record CAVVBT010000002.1, on the reverse strand, counting down.
TACAGTTTCGCCGATAGAGACTGCCAGGGAAATCTGAATTGAACGGAGTAACCAGTGTGCCATTCCACCTTTCGAGTTTCGTGACACGATTCGATCTGGTCTGCCAGCAGAAATTCGGCCGTACATACGATCTCACCGCCCTCGAGACGTCTTTTTGCGATCACGCAAGCGGAAGACGTCATCTTACGGCCAAAGACGTTGGCAAACTGTTCAATGCAGAGAAGACCCCTTATGGAAAGTACTGGCCTCGGCCCCACATGAAGACTTTGGAAGAGAGCCTGCGGGAGAAGCGCATCTATCTCGGGCTCGCGGGCACTAATCGAAGCAGGGTCACCGGATGCAGGTTCAACATCTCCGCCGCGGTTGCGGCTGAGATCAGAGGCTCGAACTGGCGAAAGCTCACTCTTGGAGTCGTGCCCGGCAGGATGCGATAAGTCTTGCTATCGCTGTCTCCGAAGCTACAAGAACAAGTACGAGCACGAACTGTTGGACCGCAAACTTGGCGCAACCCTGTTGAGACATCTACTCACAGGAGACCCGGTGTCTTGGGATCTAGAGAGAACGAAGTCCTCCACGGATCTGCTTTTCAATGATCTCCAGCGGCAGAGCCCGGAGGGTTTAACGTTTGAACGGAATGCTTCGCTCACCATTGTTGGGATCGGCGACGTTACGGCTCCCATTCTTGCAATCGGCCCTAAAGGCTCCTGCGTCGTGGGCCTCAGCGGACCACTTACTTTGGATGAACCATTGGACAGCGGGTTGGATGCCGTCAAGGAATTCTCAGGTATGCCCGTAGTCCTCGTCGATGAACTGCTGGTTCGAAGCAACTTACCAAGTATTAGCAGCGAACTCCTCGCTAGGCTGGGGGCATGATGATGACTGAGAGAGAAAGTCTTCTAATCGCCGCGCCTCCTAAACAATGGGCGCGCGCGCCCGAGTGGTTGAGTTTTTCCGTCGCTCGAGATATTGAGCAATGCCCACGCCGCGCCTCATTGCGGCGGTCTCAGTACGAGGATGTCTGGCCAAGAATTGGTTATCCTCCGAGATTCAGTGCGGCCGTGGCACGGGGCACAATCGTCCACAATAGTGTGGAGCGTTTGGTGAAGGCCCTCGCGCTCGCAGGGTGTACGAACATTGGCGAGGTGGACGCAATAACCGAGTTGAAGAAGGTCGGCGGCTTCTCCGCAGTAATACGTTCAGAGTTGGAGAACTGGCTGACAGAATGTAGCGAGAACCCACGCCTGAATCGCGAGACTGATGCGATCCGCGGGCGCCTTGAGCAACTGATTCCCGAAATGCGGCTCAGTTTGCAGGTCATGCTACGGGATACTCAAATCGAACCGACAAAGCGTTCAAACCGCACTGAGAACAGGGCACAGCATGGTCCCTTGTATTTGGGGACATATATCGAAGTGGAATTGCGTCATGAGACGATACTCTGGAGAGGAGTCGCTGATGTAATCAGAATGGCCGCTTCCGGCGACATTTCGATCCTTGACTTCAAGACTGGAGATGCTAAGGAACAAGACGTAGAACAATTGACCATATATGCGTTGCTTTGGGCACGCGACAAGGCCAAGAATCCGGACGGTAAGTTGGCTACGCAGCTGCTCTTGCATTACCTCGCAGGATCAAGAAATGTTGCTCCGCCTGACGAACAGGCTCTGAACGCCATAGAAGCCGAATTACAAAGGAAGGCCGTGAACTTGCGTTCTCAATTGGATGCTTCACCGCCAATCGCCATTGTCAGTAATGAGACATGCAGTCGCTGTGACGTTCGGCACTTGTGTGACGCTTATTGGAGTGCCACAAATCGCGTTTATTCAGGTGTGGAAACGGACCACTTGCCTACTGACTGGGAGGTTCAGTTGGTGGAAAAACTTGGTTATTCAACGTGGCGCACATCCGTGATTTCAACGACTGCCTCTCTACAGCCGGATGTGTTGACAGTCCATTTCGCCGATTCGTTCGCACTCCGATGTTTGGGACGTGGGGATCGAATCCGAATCATGGACTGCGTCGCGGAAACCGATGAAGAAACGTTGGCACTAACAATCCGAGGTACTACTGAAGTATTCAGAGTCGATGAGCAAAACGTGCGAAGCGCTGACAAGCGCAGCTACAGCAATGTCATCGTCGGGACTCCGGAAACGTAGAAGATCCGTGATGGAGCTGCTGACTAAGTTGAGTTGAATCTTCACCCTCCCAGATGCGGGCCAGAAGCTGACGGCTGATCTAGGCGTCAATCGGCCAGGTTAATGCTCTACTGTATCGGTTATCTATTTCTGCTGGCTGAACCGCCGTGGAGAATATCTTGGCTGCTCCCGCACCGAGCATTCGGAGAATGTCTGGCCTGTTGAGCGAAGGGCTTCGAGTCCGGCACATAGCGCATCTAGGTCTTATGACGTGCAAATCGACGGACGACACCGACGAGGTCCTTAGCCGTCCAACTCTGGCCGAATTCGACCAAATCCCAATCGCCGAAGGGAATTGCATCGTCGGCATCCTTGAGCGAAAAGGACAGAGGCGGCGTCCGCTAGACGATTCACTCCTAGTCTCAGCAGACGAGCCCCTGGCAAGGTTCATCTTTACCCTTAAGAATCAGCCGTACCGATTGGTCGTGGATGGAACCGTGATAGGGGGAATCGTGACGTGGAGCGACTTGTTGAAGACCCCCGTCCTCTTGTTTGCATACTCCTTGATAGCCGAGCTTGAGTTGCTCATGAACGCTGCAATTCAAGTTAAGTACGGAGACAGCGAAAAGTGGGTTCGAGAACTTGCCAAGGAAGAGCAAAATGCAATCAGCAAGAGGATGAGGAAGCTGGAGAAGGAGAATCTCACGCTTTCAGCCACTGAGTTGGCGGACTTCGCGCATAAGGCAAAGGTGATTCGCTCACCATTCCTGAGCCAATTCGATTTCGACAACGATATTGCAAATCTTATCGAGCTCAGGAATGGTGTGGCACATGTGCATCAGGTAGTCCGGAGCGTTGCTGACCTGCACGGATTTGTTAGGCAACTGGAGACCGCCACAGAATGGACGAACGCGCTTTCTGAGCCAGCTTCTTTGCACGAGCGCAAGTCTCAAACGTAAGTCGGAAGACAGGCGAAGAGAAAGGCTGAAAACAAGGCACGTTAGCAGCAAGACTCTTCAAGCACTTCTGGAATATGAGCAGGAGGTTCAGGCGTCTATTATGGCGCCGTCCACGAAGCATAAGTGTTCGCTAATCCCCAAGGCTTCGAAAGAGTGACTTCTCCACTGTCGGTTCTTGGCCGCCGTACGGACCGTCGAGCAGGATCACCCTTCCTGTTATTGACCAAACCGTCCACAGAGCCATCGAAAGGACGACCAATCCTGAAATCGCAATAGGGGACTTCGCAATCGCGAGAAATGGGATGGCAGGCCCAATAATAAGAAATCGCATAATCAGCGGTGCTGTGATCGTCGATGAGGGTATCCGACTAAGACCAAACGGCACGAAAGCCATCGAGTAAGCGAGGTATGTCAGAATCACCGCGCATATCTGAAGAGAAAGACTTCCCCTCTTCTTTGATCCTCCTTGCGCTGCTCCGCCGATAACTGCGCCTAGCAACAGGATCGCCGCTCCCCGAAGGTAGGCTCCAGCCGAAAATAGGGATGAGGAATTAGTAAGTTGGGAAAACTCATAAACTCCCCACATTGCCAAGCACCCGATTAGGGCTGCAACCGTCGCAAATACCAATCCACGTCGAAAATGCTTCCATTTATTTGCCAACTCGATCCCACTGAACTTTGCGGCGCAATCGGGGCAGAGCATGGCACGGCCTAGTCGAAAATAGTCCCGCTTGATCGCATTCTTGCAAATCTGGCAAGTATCCATAGGGGGCGCCGCCATTCCGAAGGGGCCCAAAGCTCGATGCTGTGAAGTAGACGGACGATACCAGACTTCAACCGATACCGCAATTATTCTCAGACTTTGAGAACTTATGCGAGTCGATAAACGCGCGACACTTTGAGGACGCTACGCTGCTCTATTCATCGGGAAGCGTGAAGCTTTGCGGTTCCGTCGTTCGGGTAACGAAGCTACTGGCCCTTTATGGCCCCGCGCTTGGACCCATAAAGCTCCGCGCTTCGCTATAAGTTATTGAAAAGACTGGTCGGGACGACTAGATTCGAACTAGCGACCTCACCCACCCCAAGGGTGCGCTCTACCAGGCTGAGCCACGTCCCGACTATTATTTCCGTCAGCCCGGGCGGGCGCGGAGGGGTATGCAACAGCCTTAAGTGTACACGAACAAGGCCACATACAGCGCCCTACTTCGGCGCAACATACTCCTTCGGCAACTGCCCGCCCTCGCCGAAGAAAAACTCGTTCATCTGCTCCACCAGGAACTCCTGAGCCTCCCGCGTCCAGGGCTGCAGTCGGTACTCATTCAGCAGCATCTTCTGCCGCTCCACCCACTCGCCCCAGCTCTTCTTCGAGACGTTCTTAAATATCTTCTGCCCAAAGTCCGAATCGAACGGCGGCTCATCCAACCCTTCCATCTCAGCCTTGAATCTCGTGTCAAAAACCATATGTGCCATTCGTATCAGCTCCTTCGGAATCTCTATTTTACGATGCTTCGAGAAATCTCGTGCATCCAATCTCCATGACCATCGCTTACGACATCGCAACCGCAGCCGTTGCGGCCACCATGGTCGGCAACGAATTCGCCGTCGCAGCCTTCGTCCACCCGCAACTTCGAAGGCTCGCACACGAGTCCCACGCGCAGGCAGCCGTCCCGCTCGCAAACTCCCTCGGTAAATGGATGCCCTTCTGGTACGCCGCCGCCCTCGCGCTCATCCTCGGCGACGCGTACCAGCACCGTGCCGATCCATACGCTCTCGGACCGCTTCTCGCGTCCGCCATCCTCTGGACCACAACGATCATCTTCACCATCACCATGCTCGTGCCCATCAACAACCGCATCGCAAAGATGGACCCCCAACACCCCTACGACTGTTGGCTCGAAGATCGTCGCCGCTGGGATCGCCTCCACAAAATCCGAGTCGAAGTCCTCATCGCCGCTCTGCTCCTCCTGCTGGCAGGCCTTTTCCTCGGCGACTCCGCACCAACAATCTTCTAACGCCGCTTTCCCTTCGACTTCTTATTCCGCTCGCGAGCCTTGGACTTCGTCTTCCCCTTTTTCCCCGATCGATTCGGACTGGAATGAGCCCGTTCCCCATCGCAGCTCTGCAGCCGTCTTCGATCTCCGCAGCGACCGCGGCGCCGCAACGTCTCCCTCGCCCGGCAACAAAGCAAACTGCAGCCGCCTCTGCTGCCTGTCGATCCGATCCAGCAGCACATGCACCCGCTGCCCCATCTTGAACACCCGCCCGTTCCGCGCCCCCACAATCTGCCGATCCGTATCGCGGAAAAAATAGCGGTCATCCTGCAGCGAGCTCAGCGGCACCAACCCTTCAATAAACAGCTCGTCCAGCTCCACAAAGAATCCATACTTCGTGCAGGAAAGAATAATCCCGTGGAAGTCCTCGCCCACCCGGTCCTGCATAAACTTGATCTTCTTCCACTCAATCAGCTCCCGCTCCGCATCATCTGCCCGCCGCTCCGCCTGGCTCGACTCCGTCGCAATCGCCCCCAGCTCCGCCTCCGGAATCGGCCCTTCCAAAACCCGCCTCTCGACCTTCTCCCCATGCGCCTTCCCAACCGGTCTTCTGCCCGCCACGGCTGCGGAGCATCCGACAAAATCGCCCCGCCCCGCGTATCCGCTCCGCTCCGAATCAAATCCCGCAGCAGCCGATGCACAATCAAATCCGGATACCGCCGAATCGGCGAAGTAAAGTGCGTATAGCTCGGCGAAGCCAGCGCAAAGTGCCCCACATTCTTCTCGCTATACCGCGCCTGCTTCAACGACCGCAGCATCAGGTACGAAAGAATCCGCTCCTCCGGCTTCCCCGCAATCTTCGCCGTCAGCCTCTGATACATCTGCGGAGTCACCGGAATCGCCTCCGCCACCTCATGCGTCTTCGCCTGCCGATTCGTTCCCCGCGCATCGCGCCGGTCGCCCTTCGTCTGAATCCGCTTCACCGGCAGACTGCTGAACCCCAGCGAATATCCAAACTGACTCGCCGTCTCCTCAAAATCAACGATCCGCTTCGGATCAGGAATCTCATGAATCCGATAGATGCTCGGCACACCCTGCGACTCAATCCATGTCGCCACGCACTCATTCGCGCTCAGCATGAACTCCTCAATCAGCCGGTGCGACCATCCCCGCTCGCGACCGCACAATCGCCTCCATATTTCCATCCGGATCAAACTGAATCACCGGCTCCGGCAGATCGAAATCAATCGACCCGCGCCGATGCCGCTTCGCATTCAGCTTCAACGCCAGCTCATGCATCCGCTCAAACTCCGGCACCAGCTCCGCGAACTCCTCGCGCGTCTCCGCATCCCCATCCATCACCCCCTGCACCTGCGTATACGTCATCCGCCGCGCGCTGCGAATAATCCCCTCGCAAACCTCATACCCCAGCACCTCGCCGCGCCCATCAATCTCCATCACGCAACTCAGCACCAGCCGGTCCTCATCCGGCCGCAGACTGCACATCCCGCTCGAAAGCTGCGGCGGCAGCATCGGAATCGCGCGATCCGGAAAATAAACCGACGTCCCCCGCAGCCTCGCCTCCAGATCAAGCGCAGTCCCCGGCCGCACATAGTGGCTCACATCCGCAATATGAACCTGCAGCTCCCAGTTCCCATTCGCCAGCGGCCGCACCAGCACCGCATCATCAAAATCCCGCGCCGTCTCCCCATCGATCGTCACAATCGGCAGCCCACGAAAATCCCGCCGCTGCCCAATCTCCTCCGCATCCAGCGTATCCACCGTCTGCGCCGCCGAAGCCGTAGCCTCCGCCAGCACATTCGCCGGAAACACATGCGGCAGATGATGCTTGCGAATAATAATCTCCACATCCACGCCAAACGCATCCGGAGGCCCCAGCACCTCGATCACGCGCCCCCGCGCCGGCCTCCCCGGCGTCGGAAAATCCGTAATCTCCACATCCACCGCCAGCCCCTCCAGCGGCCGATGCGGATCCAGCTCCTCCGACCAATGAATCTGCGACGCCTGCGCCTCCTCGCCCAACACACGATGCGGCGTCGCCTTCGGCATCGCCGGAACCTCCGCCCCCTCCGGAATCAAAATCGGCTGCGTCATCCGCTCATCCAGCGGCGTCACATAATTCCCATCAATCATCGGAGCGTTATCCCACGCACTCCGCCGATGCCCCCGCGCATAATGAAAGATCCCCACCACCGTAGGATTCCGCCGCGTCAGCACCCGCGCCACCCGCCCCGACCGCCGCCCATCCCGTCCCGGCGGAGCCTCATCCACCAGCACCTCATCGCCCTGCATCGCGCCATTCAACTCATTCGGCGGAATAAACAGATCGTCGCTCCCGATCCACGCTCCCATTCGGCCGCACAAACCCATACCCATCGCGATGCAGATCCAGCCGCCCCGCCACCAGCCTGTCCCGCGTAGCCCGATGCTCCTGCCGGCGTCTCCATCGCCACGCACGCTTCACCCGCTTCGTCTTCTCCGGAGCAGCCGACGGCAGACCCCACTGCTCCTCCGCCGTCTTCACCAGCTCCCCACGAGCCGTCATCCGCGCCAGCTGCTCCAGCAGCAACCGCCGCTCGCGCCCACCACCCAGCCCAGCTCACGAACCAGTTGCTTATACCCAGCCCGATGCCCAGGCGAGCGCTCAATCAACCGCACCAGCTCGCGGTCAGTCTGCGGATAAGGAGTCTGTGCCATCGTCTCCGAGCATACAGCCACCCATCATCACTTCGCCGTCCCTGTCGCCGGCGCGCTCAGTGGCAACATATCCAGGCTTCGACATCTCCGCCGCCTGCTCCAGCGTCGTCCCGTTCGGCACCTGCGTAAACTCCGTCTGCACCTCGTCCTGCTGCTGCGCAGATGTCCTTAAAGAACAGCACCTTCCCCTCGAATGTGCACGTGCGTCTCCGTAATCTGCCACAACCCCGGCGCCACCTCCCGCCGCTCCACCCGAAACGTCCCGCCCTCGTGCAGCCGCCCCAGCAGTCCCCACCCGATCGTCACATCCTGCGTCAGCCTTCCGCTAGATCGTCTCAATCCGGTTCTGCTCCTTATCCACCACCATCTCGCCAGCCATCGTCCCCCAGCACCCGCGACTGCATATCCGGCGGACTGAATCCCGGATTCGGCTCAAAGTGCAGCGTCACCCTCTCGCCATCATCGCTCACGACCTTCCACAGAAACGCCTCCGGCAGCATCTTCAGTCAGCTCTTCGAGCGTTCTTGTCGTCCTGCATTCCATCCTTGTGCTGCTTCGCCAGCTGCGCCGGATCATGAATGAAGCTCTGCACCCGCGCATCCTCTTCCCGCGCCTCCGCGTCACTCAACGGCCTTCCACCCCGGCCGATCAGCCGCTTCACCGACCATGATCGGTCTCCACCACAATCGAACACACTGTCGCCCTGATCCTTCCGCGTAACCTTGTACCGCCAGCGCGAATGGTCGGTCTTGTCCGCAGCAATCTCCGCAGCCGCCGCCGCCTTCACAATCTCCTTGGCATCAGCTCCGCTATCCTGCGTGCGAGCCCACCCAACCCCCGCCAGCAGACAGACCACTACCATCAAGCGTTCAATCTTCAGAGCCACACCCCGTAAGACGCAGATTTTGCAGTAAGGTTTGTGCTCTACCTTATCAACTCACCCACTCTACCCGAACACTCTTCTTCCCAAGCCGCAAAATAGGCGCATCTCACCCATCGAACGCTCCTCCCATCGCTCCGCCCGCGAGAACTTCTCTCCATTCACAGCTCACCGCATTCTCCGCCAGCTTCCGCGTCGCCTCACCCGCCGAAGCCCGCCAGCCCCGCCAGCACCAGCAGCTTCGGCACCGCGAACCTCGCTCGGCCGCTGCCATCAGCAACCATCCGTCATCGCCAGCGACACCTTCACCACCGGCACATCCTCGCTCACCCCGCGCTGCTGAAACATCTTCGCCCAACCCTCAGCCGCAGCATCCGCCTCCGCCTCCGAGTGAAACCCCTTCGTAATCGTCCACGCCAGATTCTTCTTCGCCTGCATCGGATGCAGCGCCCCGCTCGCAACCTCCGCCTGCATCGCCGCAATCTCCGACGCCCGCAGATCCGTCAGCAGCGTCCAGTACCGCCACATCAGCTCATCCGACACCGACATCAGCTTCCCATACATCTCACCCGCCGGCTCATGCACGCCAATCGCATTCCCCAGCGACTTCGACATCTTCTGCACGCCATCCAGCCCCTCGATGATCGGCATCATCAGCACAATCTGCTGCGGCTGCCCAAAGTGCCTCTGCAGATCGCGCCCACGCATCAGATTGAACTTCTGGTCCGTCCCACCCAGCTCCACATCGCACTCCAGCGCGACCGAGTCATACCCCTGCGCAATCGGATAGATCAGCTCATGCAGCGCAATCGGCTGCTCCTCATTGAACCGCTTATGAAAATCCTCGCGCTCCAGCATCTGCGACACCGTGAACTGCGCCATCAGCTTCACCATGTCGTAGTAGCCCAGCTTATCCAGCCACTCGGAGTTGTACCGCACCTCCGTCTTCTCCGCGATCGAGAATCTTGAACACCTGCTCCTTATAAGTCTCCGCATTCGCCGCAATCTCCTCGCGCGTCAGCGGCTTCCGCGTCACATTCCGCCCCGTCGGATCGCCAATCAGCGCCGTCGAATCCCCAATCAAAAAAATGACCGTATGCCCCAGGTCCTGAAAGTGCCTCAGCTTCCGCAGCAACACCGTATGCCCCAGATGCAGATCCGGAGCCGTAGGATCAAACCCCGCCTTAATCCGCATCGGCACACCCGAAGCAATCGACTTCGCAATGCGCTCCTTCAGCGCCTCCAGCGGAACAATCTCCGCCGCACCCTTCGTAATCAAATCAAGCTGCTCTTCCAGCGATGGAAACTTCGACATATTCTTCAAGTATAAAGACCCACACCCACGAAGACTGAGTATCATTCGCTCCTATGTACCTGCCCGACTCGCAACTAACGGCCAGCCAGGTCCTCCGCACCTTCCACCACGACGAGCTCTACCTCTTCCTCGGCGCCGCCTTCACCACCTTCGGACTGATATCGGTCGCGTTCGCCTTTCTCAGCCGCAAGTTCGATGCAATGCTCTTCTGGCTCGGCCTCTTCGCCATCTTTTACGGCCAGCGCGTGTGGATCGATCTGCGTCTCCTCGCCCTAATGTTCCCTCCATCTGCCTTCTTCGACAACCTGCGCGCAGCGGCCAGTTATCTGGTGCCTATTCCAGCACTTCTTCTATTTCGACGCCGCGGGATTCCTCACGCGATTCGGAGGCCGCAAAGCCGCCATCGCGCTATCCATCCCACTTCCTGTGTCTCTTCGCAGCAACCTTCTTGTTCGGTTACCATCAGTCGCTTCGACCTGATCAACAACGCAATCGTCATCCTCAGCGTGACTGCCCTGGTTATCGAATCGCTCACGCGAAAGCAAACCGACCGCGACTCCGTCATCGTCCGCAGCAGAGCCACACTCGTATTCGCCGCCTTTGTCCTCTACCGCAACTTCTCCAGCGCCTTGGGGAATTTTTACGATATCGAGCCGGTCGGCTTCGCCTTCTTCCTCGCCACCCTCGGCTACGTAGCCGCAAAACGAAGTCTGGCCCGCGATCATCAGTTCAGCGAACTCCAAAAAGAACTCGAGATCGCCCGCCGCATCCAGACCGACATCCTCCCCGCCGCCTATCCCCCCTCCGACCACTTCCAGGTCGCCGCCCGCTACGTCCCCATGACCGCCGTCGCCGGAGACTTCTACGACTTCCTCATCACCAAACCAAAACAAGCCGGCCTCCTCATCGCCGACGTCTCCGGCCACGGAGTCCCCGCCGCGCTCATCGCCTCCATGGTCAAACTCGCCGCCACCTCCCAGCGAGCCAACGCTGCCGACCCCGCCGCGCTCCTCACCGGCATGAATACCGTCCTCCACGGAAACACCCAAAGCCAGTTCGTCACCGCCGCCTACGTCTATCTCGACGCCGCGACCTCCACGCTCCGCTACTCCGCAGCAGCCCACCCGCCCATGCTCCTCCTCCGCGACGGAGAAATCATCCCCATCACCGAAAACGGCCTCATGCTCGCCGCCTTCTCCTTCTCCACCTACGAAACCGCCGACCCACCCCATCGAGCCCGGAGACCGTCTCCTCCTCTACACCGACGGCCTCCTCGAAGCCGCCAACACAGCCGGAGAAGAGTTCGGCCCCGATCGCCTCCATGCCTTACTAAAAGAAAGCGCGCTCCTCCACCCAAACGACGCCGCCGACCGCATCGTCTCCACACTCGAAAACTGGTCCCGCGCCCAGAACGACGACCTCACTCATCCTCCTCTGCGACTACGCGAGCCCATTTGCCAATGCCCCCACCGTTGCTTCGTAGAATAGATAAGGTGCCAGACCGAAAACCCAAACCCGACCGCCCCACCCCCCACAAAGAAAAGCTCTGTAAAACCTGCAAGCGCCCTATCCGCTGGACCGAACAAAACGCCCGCGACTGGGACATCCTCCGCTTCTGCTCCGAAGCCTGCAGCGGCTACAAACCAGCCCAACACGACCCCGCACTGGAAGCAGCGATTCTCACCCTCCTCGCCGAGCGCACCTCCGACGGCGACCGCAACAAAACCATCTGCCCCTCCGAAGCCGCCAAACTCGTCGCCGGCGATCCCCGCACCAAATCCCACGCCGCCCGTCGAGACTGGGAGGCCCTCATGGAACCCGCCCGTGCCGCAGCCCGCCGCCTGGCCACCCAGCGCCGCATCGTCGTCACCCAGCATGCCCGACCGGTCGACCCTGAAACCGCCAAAGGTCCCATCCGCCTGCGCCTAAGCGAAAAAAATCCCCAACTAAACAAATAAGCATCAATCACTTACAAAATTTCCTCCCTAAAACAACAGCAAAATCACTTGTCAAGCCCCAAAACCACCTAAATCTAGCAAAATGAGCAGGATGCAAGTGGCATGTTTCCCCTCTTCAGTTCGATACAATAGAAATAGGGGAAAAATCAAAGAAAACAGAGTCCGCGAACCGGGTCACGTCAGCCTAAATCCTTTGTTTGGACGAATTTGGCCGTAACCCCTTTCTTTGGACGAATTTAGCGGGACTAACACCTCGTAAACCAATAAAAGAGAATGGTTTACGCGCAGGTAATGGGGGAGGGGGGTACATCATGGACGCTGAACGAATTCGCACCTATCTCCTAACCCTCCCACACGTCGTCGAGACCCGGCAATGGGGTAACAACCTCGTCTTCTGGGTAGCCGATAAGGCCATCGGCGGCAAGATGTTCGCCCTCCTGGACCTCGAAGACCTCTCTGACACCCGCCTCGCCAAACCCGTCTTCTCCTTCGCCACCCACCCAGACCGCTTCCACGAACTCCTCGAGATCGAAGGCATCATCCCCGCACCCTATCTCGCCCGAGCCCACTGGATAGCCCTCCAGCACTGGAACGTCCTCCGCAAACCTGACCTCGAAGACCTCCTTCGCTCCGCCCACGCCGTCGTCCACGACAAACTCCCCAAACGCACGAAAGACATTCTGGCCATGCCACCCACCCAACGGAAACGCCTCATCACCGAGAATAAAAAACTCATCGCCGCCAAGGCCGCGAAACCCACATCGAAGAAATCAGGAAAACGCACCAAATGACTCCAACATCCGCCGAAACCACACTCGCCTATCCCATCGCCCGCAAAGCCGACCAGACCGACGACTACTTCGGCACAAAAGTCAGCGATCCCTATCGCTGGATGGAAGACGTCGACTCACCCGAGCTCAAGACCTGGATCGACGCCGAAAACGAACTCACACAGAACTATCTCGCGCAGATTCCCCTCCGCGAAACCATGCAGCGCCGCCTCACCGAGCTACTCAACTTCGAGCGCTACACCGCCCCCTCCCGGCGCGGCACGCGCTACTTCTACTCCCACAACTCCGGCCTCCAGAACCAGAACGTCCTCTTCTGGCAGGAAGGCCTCGACCGGCGAGCCGCACGTCCTCCTCGACCCCAACACCTTCTCCGCCGACGGAACTGTAGCCATCAGCGGCATCAGCATCACCGACGACGGCGCCCTCGCCGCATACTCCATCGCCGACGCCGGCAGCGATTGGGTCAAATGGCACGTCCGCAACGTCACCACAGGCGAAGACCTCCCCGACCTCATCGAGTGGTCTAAGTTCAGCGGAGCCTCATGGCTCAAGGACAACTCCGGCTTCTTCTACGCCCGCTACGACGCCCCCGCGCCCAACGCCTCCGAAGCCGAGGCCTTCAAGACCGCCAACTACTTCCACAAGGTCTACTTCCACAAGCTCGGCACGCCACAATCCGAAGACAAGCTCATCTTCCACCGCCCCGACGACGGCGAGCTCAACATAGGCGCGCAAGTCACCGACGATGGCCGCTACCTCGTCCTGCACCAGAGCAAAGGCACCAGCCCCAACAACGAACTCACCCTCCAGGACCTCGACAACCCTGACGCGCCGTTGCTCCGCCTCATCGACACACCCGACGCCACCTACGCCCCCATCGACAACGAAGGCACCCTCTTCTGGCTCCTCACCACTCTCGACGCGCCAAACGGCAAAGTCATCGCCATCGATCTCAGCCGGCCCGCGCGCGAGCATTGGAAGACCATCATCCCCGAGAGCACGAACAAGCTCAGCGACATCTCCATCATCGACAACACCTTCATCGTGAACTATCTCGCCGACGCGCAGAGCAAGATCGAGCTCCGTCATCTCGACGGATCCCTCATCGAGCAGCTCGCTCTCCCCGCTATCGGCACAGCCGTAGGCTTCGGCGGGCGCCGCGAAGACACCGAGACCTTCTACCAATTCACCAACTTCACCACCCCCGGCACCACCTACCGGCTCGACATGAAGACGCGCCGCTCTACTCTCTACCGCCAGCCCAAACTCCTCTTCGACCCAGCTCTCTACGAGACCAGACAAGTCTTCACCACCAGCAAAGACGGCACTCGCGTCCCCATGTTCATCACCCACAAAAAGGGACTCGCGCTCGATGGTACCGCCCCAACTCTCCTCTACGCCTACGGCGGCTTCAACATCTCGCTGATGCCCGAGTTCTCTCCCGCCAACGTGATGTGGATGGAGATGGGCGGCATCTACGCCCAGGCCAGTCTCCGCGGCGGCGGAGAATACGGCGAGGCATGGCACGATGCCGGTACCCGCGTCCGCAAGCAGAACGTCTTCGACGACTTCATCGCCCTCGCCGAATGGCTCGTCGCCAATAAATACACCTCCCCCGCCAAACTCGCCATCTCCGGCGGAAGCAACGGAGGGCTTCTCGTAGCCGCCTGCGAACTCCAGCGCCCCGACCTCTACGGCGCCGTCGTCGCCCAGGTGGGAGTCATGGACATGCTCCGGTTCGACAAGTTCACCATCGGCTGGGCATGGAAAGAGGAATACGGATCCCCCTCAGAGAACCCCGACGAGTTCGCCGCCATCTATAAATACTCCCCACTCCATAACATCCGGCCCGCAGTCGGTTACCCCCCCACCCTCATCACCACCGCCGATCACGACGACCGCGTCTTTCCCGCCCACAGCTTCAAATACACAGCCGCCCTCCAGGCCGCCCAGACCGGCCCAAAGCCTATTCTCATCCGCGTCGAAACCCGCGCCGGCCACGGAGCAGGCATGCCCCTCAGCAAACGCATTGAGGCAATCGTCGACCAATTTGCGTTCATGGCAAAGGAATTGCATATGAATTGTGTATAGAACCGCCAGAATGTGAAACTCCGGCCACGAGTGGAGATTTGGATTCCCGGAGACGATTTATAGACAATTTAATGTGCAAAATCGTTTCCTAAAGTCCATAATTTTACTCATCCCGCATTAGTTGTATTCCAAAGCCATCCTCTTTGGTGTACTGCGGGAGGGGAAAATTGAATCTGGGCCAACATTCTGCGCGTCCTATAAGCGAAAGGCGACAGAGAGGTTGCTTCATGAAGCTGAGAGGATACATCGCGTTGCTGGTTATGCTGGCTCCCGCACTCGCGCTTGCGAAACCGCGGTCGGCATCGACACACATGCGGCCCCAGCTCTTCCGTGACAAAACCCCTAAGGCCCGTGTACGTCAGTCATCTCCGCGAGGCAAGGCTGCCAGCCAGCTTCCAAAGTCCGAGCCTTCCGAACAATAAAACTTTCAGGCTTCCAATCAACGATTCTCTGCAGCTGCTCGCGCGTTGCGGATGAATCCAGCAAGCTTTTCGGGGTCTTTCTTCCCGGGATTCCGTTCTACTCCACTCGCAACATCGACTCCCCAGGGTTCGAGCCTTCGGATCGCTTCGCCCACGTTCTCCGGCTTCAATCCTCCAGCAACAATCAGCTTCACTCCCGTTCCTGCTTCAGCGAGAACTCCGCGCGAAGCCTCCCAGTCGAACGTCACTCCAGTTCCGCCAATCGCAGCTCCCACCTTCGAGTCGACTAACACTCGTTCGGCAATACCATCTTCGGAAATCCCACGAAGTTGCCGCGCGAACAGTTCCACGTTCGCCTCCGCATCTTCCAACTGCCAATGAACCGTCTGGATCAGCTTCACTCTGTCCTTGAAGCTGTCCTGCAACTGCCTCAGCAGCGCCAAACTGACTCCGCCATGAAGCTGCACCGCATCCAAACCCGCTTCCTCTGCGATCGCGACGATCTCCGCAGCATCCAGAGCCGGGAAAACTCCCACCTTCTCCACGCCGGACAAATGCGGCGTAATCCGCGCCACTTGCGCAGCATTCACCTGCCGCTTACTCGGTGCAAAGACGAACCCAACCGCATCTGCTCCAAGAGCAGATGCCATTTGTGCATCATCGAGGTTCGTGTTCCCACAGATCTTGATCCACATGGAAGAAGGACAATCCGTCGTAGTTAGATGTCGGAAGAGTATTCGCGATCCAGCAGAAGTGCCAAAGCAGCGGCGGGATCGGGTTGCCGCATCAACGCCTCTCCCACCAGAAATGCGTCATAACCAACCGAACGCAGTTGAGAGATCGTCTCCGCCGAGCGAATGCCGCTCTCGGCAACCATCACGACGTCCTTCGGCCGCCGCGCAGCCAGCTCCACCAGCAGTTCAGGACGAACGACAAAGGTACGCAAATCGCGGCTGTTGACGCCAATGAGGTCAAAGCCAAGCGCAACGGCGCGCTCCATCTCCTCACGATCATGGGCCTCGCACAGCACATCGAGCCCCATCCTCCGCGCTTCGTCCCTTAGATTGCTCAGAGTATCGTCAGTGAGAGCCGCAACGATAAGCAGAATCGCGTCAGCCCCAGCCGCTCGCGCCTCGAGCACTTGGAACGCATCAACGATGAAGTCCTTCCGAAGACACGGAATGTTGACGACATTCGAGGCCTCGTGGAGGTAAGTCAATGACCCCTGGAAGAACTCCTCATCCGTGAGCACCGAAAGCGCCGCTGCTCCGGCTGCCTCGAAGCCGCGGGCGAGCGCCGCTGGATAGAAGTCGCCGCGAATAAGCCCCTTGGAAGGTGAAGCCTTCTTGATCTCCGCGATAATCGCGGGACCATCAGCAGCAGCCCTGCGCAACCTGGCGGTAAAGCCACGCGGTGTGTGCTCCGCAGCTCTCCGCTCCAGCAGGCCGTAGTCAGCCACAGCCTTTCGGGATTGCACCTGTAGCAAGGTGTTGGCAAGTATCTGATCAAGCTGGGTAGGCATAGTTCGCTGGAGTTGCTCTAACCGGGACACGACCTAAGCTACTCCGAGCCCAGAGCCGTTTCCGCCTTGCGCTCAATTTACTACCGCCTCAACTCAGTTGAGGACTGAAAGACCTTGGTGCCGAAGGGGGGACTCGAACCCCCACACCCTTGCGAGTACATGGACCTGAACCATGCGCGTCTGCCAATTCCGCCACTACGGCACGGTGTGTTCGCGCCAGCCCATCGGGCCGAAACACGCTAACCGCGAGCTTTTAGTCTCGCAAACCGGACGGGCGATGTCAATTTCCGGGCGCGGCTGTGAGCACCAGTGAGATTCTCTTGCCTCAGAGAATACGAGACTTATACAAAAAAAGAGCGTCTACTGGTTGAAGGAACCACTTTCTCCCAAAATGACTGAACAAAACGATTTCTCCCAGGCCCCAAATGTTGAAAGAATTCCAGAAGACCTCTCAGTGGAAATGCGCAGGTTGGCTCACGACCTGAGCAACGCGCTCGAAATCATCATCCAGACCAGCTATCTGCTTAGCACAACAGAGATGAAAGAACCGGCGTCAGACTGGTTGCGCATGCTCGATGACGGTGTGCAAAAGGCGATGGAGCTCAATCTGGCACTCCGCACGTACATCAAAGAACACACTTCCAATTGAAGCGTGCCTTGCCGGTAAATCTTAGGAGCGGCGCTTGGCGGAGGTCTTCGCCGTCTTCGTAGCGGAGGTCCCTGCTCTGGCTTTCGGCTTTGCCGAGGATTTCCGTGCCCCTGTCGGCGTTCTTTTTTCGGCGACCTCCAGGGGAATCTTTGAGGATTTCGATTTTCTTGCCACCACTTTGCGGGAGATCGTTTTTTTCTTCGGCTCTGTCTTCTTTGCGATAACTTTCGCTTTCTTAGCAGATGCCGATTGCCCGGGGGCGGATGAACTAACCGCATTGCCTTGCTCTGCGAACTTACGGTCGTGCGCGGCGATCATATCCTCGATTTGCCGCAGCAAAATGCGTGTGTGCATTGGCTTCACGAGGAGCTGGTCGGCACCCATCTCCTGCCAATCCTCATCCGAAACCGGATATGCCGTCAGCAGGGCAACCACCGGGTGATAGACCGCCGCACGAGCCGCCTTGATCACCTCTATCCCGGCCACATCATGCTCCATCCGCATGTCGGTGATTAGCATTTGGTATTCGCGCGTGTGCAATTTGGAAACACCCTCCCGCGCGGACGCAGCCGTGTCCACTTCAAATCCGCTGATCTCCAGTACCGCCTTAAGCGTCAGCAACACGGCGACTTCGTCATCGACAAGCAAAATCCGGCGTCTCATTCGAGTTCCTCTCCAAAGAGCTTCCGAGTCAACATACATTATCGCGACCGAGAGTGCCAAAATTCGGACCGTGCCAGTCGCAGAAATGCACGGCCAAAGTGGTATACTTCACGTTGCCACGCAACCTTTTCTGAGAGTTGCATCTAATCCCTAACACAATGCATAGCGAGTGACAAAACCCGCTGTGGAGGCGACTTATTCCACCAATTGATAAACGTTCCGCAAAGTCTTTCATCCGAACCAACGAACGTATTCGTGCCCGCGAGATTCGCGTCATCGACGAGAACGGCGAACAACTTGGAGTTATGCCCCCGTTTGAGGCCCTCAAAATGGCCCGCGAGCGTTCCCTCGACCTCGTAGAGATCTCTCCCAATGCCGTCCCGCCCGTATGCAAGATCCAGGACTACGGCAAATACCTCTACGAAAAAGATAAGAGCGAGCGCGCCGCCCGTAAGAAACAAAAGATCATCGTCATAAAAGAGGTCAAGTTTTCCGTCACAGTCGACGAACATGACTACCAAACGAAGAAAAATCAGGCCGTTCGATTCCTGAGCGAGGGCGACAAAGTAAAAGCCTCGCTGCGCTTCAAGGGCCGCCAGATGGCTCATCGTGACCTCGGCTACAAAATCATCAATCGCCTGATCCTCGACATCGGCGATGCCGGCTTAGTCGAGTTCATGCCCCGCATGGAAGGCACCACCCTGCACGCTATCCTGGCGCCCTCAAAAAAAGCGGAGGCAGCCCCCAAGAAAGCTGAATCGATATCCGCGGCTACAGGAAACAAAACTTCATCACCCAGCGCCCCTGCGATCGTTTAATTCCCAAACACCATCCATTTTGGCCTGAGTTTGGGGTCAAAATGGGTGTGCAACAGCTTTCACAGCCAGGTTAATCGAGTCCCTAGTAACCTTCTCTCAAACTTCCTGCCTCTAACGCCCAGTGCGCGGCCGAGTGCAAGGCTAAGACCCAATTACAGCCGCCTCGAGTCACACCCCTAATATCAATCTAAAACTAGACAGGTCTTCAGTTCCGATTCTGATTGTGAGCGGAGGCTGCGGCTAACGCTGGCCTATACGCTCCAACATAAAAGACCTCCAAGGACTTCAAATGGCGAGCTACCCCTCAAATCGTCGAGCCGCAATGTCCCAGATCTTTGCAAAAAAGCTGGCATTAGGTACTTTAGTAATCAACACTATTATATACTCGTGTATATATATGATTCTATTGGACTTATTCCATTATGTATCCTATTGTTACCTCATCTGGTTGTCCAGAAAAAACTTTTTTTACAAATACAACTTTAGGGGTATCTCACTATGAAACACATCGTCCGCGCGTTCGTCGTCGCCCTCGTCCTCACCGGTGCAGTTGCCTCCACCCAGACCTCTTCAGCTTCCACCAAAGACAAAGTCAGCGTGGCCAAAGTCAGCATGCTGCCGGTTCCAACTTGCCCCCCGGATGATCCGAACGCCTGTGGGATGGCGCAGGGTCGCTAAGACGTTACTTGTTACGCAATAAGTTGCACAAATTCGTAATAAATTGTTGTGTCCGTGCCTGAAATAAGCTAGCCTATGCTTGCTTTTACGAGGCACGGACGACCATGGGAAACGTTTTAGCAAGCTTTATCTCGGTCCTTGAATACACGGAACCGATCCTCTGCGGGACGCTGATTTATTTGCTCATCCGCTCGGAAGCAGTTCGTCAGTTCAAGTATCTCTTTGCGTTGTTGTGCGTGAGGCTTGGTTGTTCTCTCATCTGTCTGCCTCTCCTTTATTTCTGCGCGCGCGGGATTGAGATGCATGTGGCCTATCAGGCCTATTTCTATGTCTATTGGGCCAGTTACGCTCTGGAAGCAATACTCTCTCTGCTCGTCATCTACAGCATTTTCAAGCTAGCCATGGCCCCGCTGAAGGGTCTGCAGACGCTTGGTATGCTGGTTTTCCGTTGGGTCGCAGCTATCTCTGTCGCTGTCGCCATTGGTGTTGCGGTGACTCCGCACCAGTCCGGCATTCGCTTTATGACGGCGATGATTACCCAGTTGCAGCAGACTTCGAGCATTCTTACGCTGTGCCTGTTGCTGTTTGTTTGCTTTGCGATCCGGCCCATGGGCCTTTCGTTTCGCAGCCGCATCTTCGGCGTGAGCTTTGGGCTTGGTTTGCTGGCTACGATCAGCCTCATCAACTCTGCGTGGATCGCGCACAATCCAAGCATGTATTCGCTTTTCAGCGTGATCAATGGGGTGGCAGTTGGGCTGACTTTGGTGACCTGGTCTACCTACTTTGCTTTTCCGGAGCCGAAACGGCGCATTATTGTTCTTCCGACTACGTCGCCGTTCCTTCGCTGGAACCAGATTTCGATGGCACTTGGGGACGATCCGGGGTATGTAGCGGTTGGGGGGATTCCGCCGGAACTCTTTGCTCCGGCAGAACTTGAGGTCATGCGTCGAGCTTCCGCGAAGATGGCTCCGGCGCTGGAAGTTCAGGCCGGCATTCACTCGTTGACCGCTTAGGTGCAGGAAATTGTCAGAAAAAAGGGCCGCCCAATTGGGCGGCCCTTTTGCTGGTAAATACGGGCGATTTTAAGGGGGGTTGGCGAAAAGCAGGCGTTTTCTGGATGGTTTTTTGTGGTGAAGTTGTGGTGATTTCGTGGTGAGTTGTGGTGTTTTGGGTGGTGGTTTCCCGGCGCTGAAATTTTGCCACTTTTTGAAAATATTTTTGTGGAAAACGGCGAGTGTCCGGCTGAGGAGGGTCGTCGTCGTCCACAAGATCCCCTCGCATGGCCTCCTCTTATCCCTCCTCGACGCGGCCTTGCAGTTGCACGGACCGATTTTCGAAAAGTATTTTGAAGGGCGCAGAACTTTTTGGGCTGCCGAGTCATTACCGTGTGTGAAGGTTCTGGCGGGAAGCTCAGGCGGTAAGGTTTGGCGAGCATCGTCCGAAACTCGGGATCGAACGATAACGGGTAAGGATGACGATTCTGAATCGTTGTTTGTCGACTCTTAGAAACAGGATTAAGAAACGTATTGCAATATCGCCGAAAGCTACATAGATTTATGGCTTCGACCCCATCAGAGATCCACGAAACCAGTTCATATAGGTTCGGCCCGCATTTATTGGGTTTCAGGTTCCGCTTTTCCGAGGTAAAGAATGCATGGTCCCGGAGAGAAAGATCACTGGATTCGATTTGGCGTTTATGAGGTAAATACGACAGAACGAATCGTACTGCGAAAGGGAGTCAAGCTCCGTTTGCAGGACAAGCCATTTTCTCTTCTGGTTCTTTTGCTCCATGCACCGGGACAGTTGGTCGATCGAGAGGAGCTTCGGCGCAAATTATGGTCGGACGGAACCTACGTTGATTTTGAACATGGGTTGCGGGTGGCGATGCATAAACTGCGCACCTCGTTGGACGACACGGCGGAGAGTCCCCGGTATATCGAAACGGTTCCTGGCCATGGCTACCGGTTCATCGCACCCATCTCCAAGCCACAAACAAACACCCGAACCGAATCGCGTGCTTCTCTCATTGTTCTCCCCTTCGTCGGGCTCGCCTCAGAGATCCAACTTGACCATATTGCCGATGGCTTTACTGAAGAGCTGACTGCTCAACTCAGCAAAGCCATGCCGCGGCGGATGAGCGTCATCGGCCGGACGACTGCCATGTGCTACAAGGGCGCCAACAAGAGCATCGCGGAGATCGGCAAAGAGATTGGCGTTGACTACGCTTTGGAAGGTAGCGTTCGCAGTCAGGACGGGGTTTTGCGTTTGACCGCCCAACTGATACGGGTCTCCGATCAGAGCCACGTGTGGGCAGAGTCGCTGCAGGGAGACAGTTTGAACCCAGTTCACACACAGATTGCACTGTCCGACCAGATCACACGTGCGCTGGCAAACTTTCTATTTCCGGCAGAACCGCTGTTTCATATTGTGACCAAACAGCACCCGAACGAGGAGGCGTATCAGTTGTATCGGCAGGGATGCAAGCATTACCCCGGTGCCGGCGAGAGAGATGGCATGATGGGTGCGATGTGCTTTCACCAAGCGATCGACAAGGATCCGGAGTTCGCTCAGCCTTATGCGCTTCTTGGCATCGCTTACACCTCTGCAGCGATGTTCGACTCCGGCACAGTTACGAATACTTCCCTTCCGTCATTTGCATTGCAGGGGAAACACTTCGCCACTCGTTCCCTGGAACTCGATCCAAGCAGCGGCGAAGCACATTGTGCGGTAGCTATACAGAAGCTTCATTTCGGTTGGGACTGGAAGACGGCGGAATATCACTTTAGAAAAGCGCTCGAGCTGAATCCGAACTTTACCTTTACGCCTTTGCTCTATGCCTGGGGTTTGTTGCAGGTTGACCTTGTTCGCGAGGCACAGGCTCATATCGATATGGCTCGGAAACTGGATCCGCTCTCTCCTTTTGTTTCCCAGTGGACTGCCTGGCTTTCGTACCTAAGCGGCGATCTGAAACATGCGAGAACGGTGCTTGAGAGGGAACTTGCGATTAATCCCGATTACCTGTTTACCAGCATGTTGCTGGGCGATGTCTATATTCACGGTGGGCAGCCCGAACGATCAGTTCCTCTTCTACGAAAGCTATTTCTGACTACGAATCACACGCTGGTGAATGCTTCCCTCGTCTGTGCCTACGCGAAGATGAACCAGCGCGAAGAAGCGCATGTATGGCTGAATACCCTTGAAGATTCGATGGCGACTCATTCGGTGAGTCCCTATCATCATGCGATGGCGCTGGCGAGCCTAGCCGAGATTGACCGTGCCTTTGCGATGCTGGAGAAGGCGGTTGTGCAGCGGTCCGGATGGATGCCGCAGCTGCCGATCGATCCCGGTTTCCGAGTGTTGCACTCCGATCCGCGGTGGTTGTCGCTCCTGGAGCGGACGTCTCCGCTGAGGCCGCAGCATGGGGGACGGACTTAGAGCTTGCCTCAATGGGTTGTGGCCGGGCCAGCTAGTGCGTACAAGTGCAGGGTGAACTTGACCCCGGTGGGCATACTTGATTGCAGAAACCACGGGACCAAGCTGACACTGCTATAAGTGCACCGATGCCAACGACGGCGACAGCAGTGACGGTAATTACAGTTGCCTTCTCCTTTCCCGACATGCCGTCGCGGCGGATTCGACGAACATCGGCATACGCAAGCTGACTACTTCCCTTGGATTTTCCTTTGTCTATTGTGACGCTGTCGGCATCGATTGCGGCGATTTTGCCTTTTACTTCGGACCCATCGCTGAGCGTAACAATTGCTTTGTGACGGACGCCTAATGCCGTAGCTTGATCCTTTGGGTCCGGAGCGGTTTTGGAGCCCGCGAACGAGGATGATTCTGCGAACAAGAAGATGACCAGCAGGATTCCGAGCCATCTACTTCTCGAGAAGTGTTGAACAAGTCTCATGGAAGCCGCCTATGGCGATGCGAGGGTTACAACAGATGAGGCTGATTTAGTTGTGTCTGCCTGAGAGACGGCCGTAATTGTGACGGTGTCGCCGGTCATCGGCAGCGTTGCCGGCGCGGTGTACAGACCCGCAGTGGTGATAGTGCCGGTTGCGGTGCCGCCGCCGGGTACGCCGTTAACCTGCCAGCTGATTGAGGTATTGGTTGAGCCGACGGCGGATCCAGTGAACTGCTGCGTACCGCCGACATGGAGGGAAGCTGTTGTGGGAGAGAGGCTAACACTGATGGGTCCCGCAATGACGAAGGTTAGGGTTGTAGTCGTGAGGTTGAAAGACCCCGGAGTAGTCGTGACACCAGCGGAGAGAGTAACTGATCCTTGAACAGCACCTGCGGCCAGTTGAGCAGCACTGTAGGTGGGTGGGGCAGCGGGTGCGGTATAGGTGCCGGTGGGCGCATCCGTAGTGGCAGTGGTGAAAGTTCCGACGGGGGAAGAGTTTTGACTGCCCATGACTCCCCAAACGACGTAGGGGGCTGCGTTAGTAACAGTCGCAGTGAATGTCTGGGTGCCATTAACGGGAATCGACGTTATCTGCGGGGCGATGCTGACGCCGACATTCACATAGCTGTATGGGGAACTGTGCCCCCCGCAGCTGGTGATGAAAAGATTGGAAGAGATTGCGATGACGGCAAGAGCAATCGAGCAAGGCTTCACGAGATGGCTCTTCTGTGTTGGTCGCATGCGCGATGGTGGCACGCTCAGGCCCCAGGGCCAAGTCAATCGCGCATCAATCGATAAGGGGCTGATCGAGGTGGTTTTAGCGGAATAGCGTCTCCATTGCGGGAAGGGAACGGGCGAATTTCGACTAAGCGTTCGTAAGAGCAGCGACAACGGCAACCCACCCTTTGCGGTGAGACTGCAAAGGATGGGCCACCCGATGTTTGTGGTCTACCCGATGTTTTATGGTCTACCCGATGTTTGTGGTCGCGGGAAGCGAAAGGGCCGTCCCGGTTGGGACGGCCCTTTCGTTGATGCTTGTTCGGTGAGGACTAGTCGCGCTCGAACTCGGAGCGCTTCCAGTTGATGAGATCGCCCAGCGTGGTGCTGCTGCTGTTGCTCGAAGAGGAGGAAGAGGAACCGGAGTTGTTGCCACCCTTGGGAGACTTCTCGCGTTCCTTGTAGCTTTCGACCTCGGCGCGGCTGGCTTCCTCGCCTACGGCGCGGATGCTGAGACCGACCTTCTTCTCGTCCTGATTCATCTTGACGATCTTGAACTCGTGCTCCGAGTCAACATCGAGCGCCACTGGCTTCCCGTCCGGACCGACTGCTTCGGAGACATGGCAGAGACCCTCGACTCCTTCGGCAATCTCGACGAAGGCGCCGAACTGCGCGGTGCGCAGAACCTTGCCCTTGATGACGTCGCCGACGCGGTGCTGGGCGAAGAACGTATCCCAGACATCGGGCTGGAGCTGCTTGACGCCAAGCGAGAGGCGGCGATTCTCGGGTTCGACGCCGAGGACGATCGCGCGAACCTTCTCACCCTTCTTGAGGACTTCGGAGGGGTGCTTGATGCGCTTGGTCCAGCTCAGGTTCGAGACGTGGACAAGACCGTCGATGCCGTCTTCGATCTCGATGAAGGCGCCGAAGTCGGTGAGGTTGCGTACGCGGCCTTCGATGATGGCGCCGGTCGGGTACTTGTCCTCGAGCTGCTCCCATGGGTTTTCCTGGAGCTGCTTCATGCCGAGCGAGATGCGGCGGTCGTTCGGATTGACGCTGAGGATGATGGTTTCGACCTCATCGCCGGGCTTGACCATCTTCGACGGATGCTTCATCCGCTTGGACCACGTCATTTCAGATACGTGGACGAGGCCTTCGATGCCCTGCTCGAGCTCGATGAACGCGCCGTAGTCGGTGACGGAGAGGACGCGGCCACGGACGTGCGCGCCGATGGGATAGCGCTCGGTTGCGTCGAGCCACGGATCAGGCGTGAGCTGCTTGAAGCCGAGGGAGACGCGCTGCTTATCCTTGTCGAACTTGAGGACCTTCACCTGAATCTCGTCGCCTACGTTGACGAGGTCGCGGGGGTGAGTGAGGCGGCCCCAGCTCATGTCGGTGATGTGGAGCAGGCCGTCGAGGCCGCCGAGGTCTACGAATGCGCCGTAGTCGGTGAGGTTCTTGACGGTGCCAGTGAGGATGCTGCCCTCTTCGAGAGTGGAGAGAGTAACGGCCTTCTTGGCGTTCTGATCTTCTTCGAGGAGTTCCTTGCGGGAGATGACGACGTTGCCGCGCTTCTTGTTGAGCTTGATGACGCGGACTTCGATCTCGGTGCCGATGTAGCCGTCGAGATTGCGCACGGGGCGAACTTCGACCTGCGAACCGGGCAGGAATGCCTTGATGCCGATGTCGACGGTGAGACCACCCTTGACGCGGCCGAGCACCATTCCCTTGACGGGGGTCTTGGTGTTGGCGGCTTCCTCGAGCTTGTCCCAAACCTTGTGACGGAGAGCCTTTTCGTAGCTGACCAGGTAGCCGCCTTCGGGCTCCTCGCGCTCAACCACAACCTCAACCGAATCGCCGGCCTTGAACTTGGGCGCGCCATTGATGTCCAGCACCTGATCGAGCGGAATGAGGCCCTCGGACTTGAGTCCGATATCGACGACGACATGCTTGTCCGTAATCTTGATGACGGTTCCGGAGACGATTGCCTCCTCCGCGGTCAGATTCTGGGCAGTGGCGGACTCTGCAGCCTGCTCGCGATCAAAGTTCGCAAGGGCGGCAGCGAAGTCGGCTGCGTCGTAGTTGAGGTCGTCATCGTCGGCTGCGGCCGTAACCGTGGCGACAGTGCCGTGATCGGCGGTCTGTGCGGCGGAGGCAGCAACGTGCGGTGCGGCTTCACTCGAGGCGATGTGCGCCGTCTCGTGCGGTTGGGTGGAGGTGGATTCAGAAGACAGGTCGGTATGATCCGCTGTCGCTTCGTGCGCTAGGACTTCCGTTTCGGTGGTCAGGGGTTTGCTCTCGTTGTCAGAATTATGGTTTTCTACCATGGTGAATGCGGACTCCGGGTTCCAAGAATTCCTTCCGTCTCAACGGCGCGTGGGGCAGAACAACCAGCAATCGCTGTCGTTCTTTTTCTCCCCGCAACGTCTTCGGCAGGCTGGAAGGAATCAGGTCTTGCAAGAGGAGCTAGTGCACTTGGATCCCACACACATTAGCTCGTTGAATTAAGCATAGAACTTTGCCTACAGTACGTCAACAAAAGGCGCTTGTGACGCGTGCATTTTCATCGCCGCGTCATCCGAACAAATATTTGTCTAATTGGGTATCACCAAGGGTTAGATGCGTGGGGAAGGTTTCGGGGAGCACTCCGGAGGATTAATTTTGTGGTTCGAGAAACTTACCGGCCGAGCGGGGGATTGGGCACCGCTATACTCGGCGAATGGACCGGCTCTGGACTCCCTGGCGCTATAGCTACATCACTCGTGTTGATCCGCAGGCCCGCACGGGGGTTCCTGCCGAGCTGAGCGCGTGGCCGGCGACTGAGGCTGACGACAAACACTGCGTCTTCTGCAATATGATCGCCGCCCTGGACTATGCCGTTGCTCATGGGATGGCTCGCGACACCGCCGAACGGGCAATTCACCTGGTTTATCGCGGGGAACACTGCTTTATCTGCCTGAATGCTTACCCCTACTCAACCGGTCATGTGATGATCGTTCCTTATCAGCATCTTGCTTCGCTGGCGGATCTGCCGGTTGCGGCTGCCAATGAGATGATGTCGCTGGCCCAGCGCATGGAGGTAGCTTTGCGAGAGGTGTATCGGCCTGGCGGGATCAACATGGGTCTGAACCTTGGCGAGGCGGCGGGCGCCGGGATTGCGGACCATCTGCATCTTCATGTGTTACCGCGCTGGCTCGGTGACACAAATTTCATGACGGTTACGGCGGAAACTCGTGTACTTCCCGAGCCGCTGGATGTATCATGGGAGAAGCTTCGGGCCCCTTTCAAAATTTAATACAACCACGTACTTGCCATATCCATCCAAACCCATATAGCAGACAGAAGGCGCAAGCCTTGTCCTCCTATCGGGCTATTGAGGACTTTCCCCATGGCAACCTTTCAGCAAAATCTCTCCGTCTCCAACCGCGGCGGCTCATCGACGTCCCTTGAAAGCCGCGGCATTCCTGTGCCTGATCGGCGTCCCTACCTCGTGACTGGTCCGCCACGCAAACCAGCCACGTCCGCTACTCAAACTGCGGTAACTGCACGCCAGTTTCACGCGCTCTTTCCGCACGAATCTGAGGACGCGCGCATTACGGGAACGACTCGTTCCCTCTATCGCCGACTATTAGCGCTCAACCTTCCCCGCACCGGTGCCTTGATAGAAACCCGCGAAGTTACCGAACTGCGGTTTAAGGTTGTCGATTCCCGGTCCGCTTAGAAGCGGATCGCTTAGTCATTTTTTACATTAGCGAAAGAGACCTTGCCGATGGGCAAGGTCTCTTTGTTTAATGAATCACCTCAGGGATGGATGTTTCAGGAAGGTCCAGGCCGTTGTGGGACGCTCGCGGTTGCTTTTGGGACCGGGTTACGGTCACCCCTGGGGCCCGGCACACGCGTTGCCTCAAAGCTCGTAATTTTCCACATACCCGACGGCAGCCGCTGATAGACGCGGGTGTAGCGGAAAGTTCCTCGAATCGGAGCGCCATCGTTGGTTCCTTCGACCTCGGCACGGGAGGTGACGATTGCGATGGAACCAATCAACTTGACCTGCCGATCACCCAGGTCGAGACGGGTCAGGGCGACCTTGTGCATCCGCATCCGGTCGAGCTGTTGGGCTTTGGTGTTCACCTGGCCGGTGATGGTGATTCCGATGTAGTCGTCGGAGAGGAGTTTGTCCATCGCGGCGACGTCGCCGCCCAGCTGGGCCTGCCTCCACTGCTCTTCGAGGGCCTCCACCTGCTGTTTTGCAGCGTGTTTTTTTTCATGCAGGGGCTGGTTCCAACCGGCGCAAAACGCCGACACGGGGCATCCCAACGCCAATGCGGACAGCAGCATAGCGGTGGGGACGAGCCCGCAACGAATTGGACGACCACTTAACGGCATTGCGTACCGGATACTAGACCGATTTACAGATTACAGTCAAAGAACTTTAGTAGTATCCGCCTCTAAGTCCATAAGACGCAGAATCCGCCGCAAAAGTCCAACGGATTGTCAGCAGACGGCCGACAGGTTCTCAACCTGCCGATCCTTCATCTTTTGATAAAGGCCACCGATTGCATACTGCTGAAAATGAGGGGTTGCCCTGTGATGCTCGAGGGCCGCTTCGTCCTTATATTGCTCATAAATTAATACAGTGCAGCCCTCACCCTCCACAAAGTGGGGAACATAGCTAATGCAGCCGGGCTCTTTTCGCGACGCAGCGGACAGATGACAAAGCGTCTCATCGATCGCGTCACGGTCTGCCTGGTCGAACGTCATTCGTACGGTGAAGCTTAACATAATTTGCCTTCTTTACGCCTTCAGCGCTTCGTCAAATGGCTGCAGGGTTATGGTCTGGTCGCGATCGGGCCCGGTCGAAACCATACCGATCTTTGCCCCCGATTCCTTCTCTAGAAACTTGAGATAGTCCTGCGCCAGTTGCGGTAGCTTATCAAATTCCGTGATTCCTTCTGTGGAAGACTTCCATCCCTTGAGTTTTGTGTAGACCGGCTCGATGGCGTTGTAGCCGGGCATGTCGGCGGGGATGACGTCGGTGAGTTTGCCATTGATCTTGTAGCCGGTGCAGACGGGGATCTCGTCGCACTCGTCCATGACGTCCATCTTGGTGACCACGAGCCATTCCGTCCCGTTGATCATGTTGCTGTAACGGAGGAGGGGCAGGTCGAGCCAGCCGCAGCGGCGCGGGCGGCCGGTGACGGCGCCGTACTCCTGGCCGCGGGCGCGGAGGAGGTCGCTGGTGGCGTCGTGAATCTCGGTGGGGAACGGGCCTTCGCCGACGCGGGTGACATAGGCCTTGGTGACGCCAATTACGGTGCCTATGCGCGTGGGGCCGACGCCGGTGCCGGTGACGGCTCCGCCTGCGGTGGAGGACGAGGAGGTAACGAAGGGGTAGGTTCCGTGGTCGATGTCGAGCAGGGCTCCCTGGGCGCCTTCGAACATGACTTTTTCGCCGCTATCGAGGGCCTGGTTCAGCATGACTGCGGTGTCGGTGACGAAGGGAGCGATCTGCTCGGCGGCGCGGGAGTACTCCTCGTACATGGTCTTGGGGTCGAGAGGCTCAGTACCGAAGAGCGCGTGGGCGATGGTGTTCTTCTCGTGGCAGGCGTTTTCGATGTGCGTGCGGAGGAGCGCGGAGTTCAGCAGGTCGACGACGCGGAGGCCGCTGCGATGCATCTTGTCCTCGTAGGCAGGGCCGATGCCGCGGCTGGTGGTGCCGATCTTCGTGCGGCCGGGAGCGTTTTCGGCAGCAAGCTCGATCATGCGGTGGTAGGGCAGGATGACCTGTGCGCGATTGGAGACGAAGAGCTGGCCATCGACCGGGAGGCCGGCGTCTTTGAGCTTCTTGACCTCATTGAGGAAGGCCATGGGGTCGAGGACGACGCCGTTCCCGATGACGCCTTTGCAGGCGGGACGGAGAACGCCACAGGGGATGAGCTGCAGGACAAACTTGCGGCCGTGAATGATGACAGTGTGGCCAGCGTTGTGGCCGCCCGCGTAGCGCGCTACGACGGAGAACTTCTCTGAAAGGACGTCGACGATCTTGCCTTTGCCCTCATCGCCCCATTGGGCACCCAAAATGACCGCTGATTTGCGTTGACTCACGATGAAAATTTTCTCCAAGGATTTGCGTTGGCCGGCAGACGTGCGCGTCAACCCGCAAACGCACGCCAATATCCATCATATCTTGTTCCCGCAGGCTGAGGCTTTTGCTGGACGATCCTCTAGGGTTGAACGTAATATCCGACTCGCGTTCGGGCCACCAGCCCCGGCTTCGCGACTTTGACTGTCAACGCGTGATACGAGTCTGGTGCGTCTGCGGGAGCCTGATCGATGACGAGGGTGTAGTAGGAGTCGGCGTCAGCCACACAACGCGCTATCTGTCCGGCGATGTCATTGCTTGCGGGCAGAACCAGACCGCCGCTTTGCGTCGCGATCACTTGCAATGCGAGATTGCCGATTTGCGTGTCTCTCGCTCGAGTGACCGGCTTAAGAAAGGTCTCGTAGTAGAAATCCTGAGTTACGCCACCACCTGCTCCTTCTGGATTGACGCTGGATAGTGTGACCCGCGCCTGGCGCAGGGCCGTCGAGATAGCGACGATGGACGAAAACAAGCTCGCCTGATTTTTTGAGGTCAGTTCGATACCCGGTCCGGAGAGTATTGGCCAGCCTGCACTGATCCATATGACAAGCTTTCGACCAGGCTTCTCTCCCTCGGCATGGGCGAGAGATTCCAGAGCATTCATGGAGAGTTGAAATCGCTCGATTGCCCCATAGACTCCCTCCCCTCGCCGAATCGATCTGAGCGCCGTCTCGTGCTCATCGAACTCTGCCAGCAGAGCGTTTCCATCGGTGGATGAAGCGTTCTGTACCTGAGTTCCCTTGTCAGTAAAGAACGCCATCGACAGGGGGTGCTTCAAAACGCCGCCGTTCTTTTGGAGAAACTGCTTGATCTGCTCCCGCTCGTACGCAACCCTACGAAAGTCCGAGTTCACTTCATCCACCAGCAGAATGATCTTCACAGGGGGCTCGGGTGGTTGACTGCCGGCGGCCGCAGCTTCCCCGCCGCTGGCGCGAAAGGAGAGGATTTTTTGATCGTGTCCGTTGTCGAGGACGGAAAAGTCCTTCTCTTCGAGGCCTGGTGTCGGCTTGCCAGAATGATCTGTCACCACGACGTCGAGCAGCAGCCTACGGTCGGCCGCCGTGGGCGGTGAGACGGATCGCTCATTCAATTGTGCGCCAGCTGGGGGTAACAGAAATGCAAAGGAAAGGATGAGTCCGGCCCGGTACAGCAAATTCATAGCAGCTCCTCATTTAGAACTTCCTTCACTTTACTCGCCTCACAAAGAAGAGATGGCTACAGGGACGAGGATCGCGTTTTTTGATGGCGAAAGATGCGAGTCAATCGTTATGCTTCCAATGTGAATCCCGCTCGACGCATCTTAGTCTGCTAGACGCAACGCTCTCCGATCTTCACAGCCGGTTCAATCATGCCCGCATCCCGTTTGCTGTATGGCACCACCGTATTTCTCGGCGCATTCCTGCTCTTTCTCATCGAGCCGATGGCGGCCAAGCAACTACTGCCAACTCTAGGCGGGTCTTCTACGGTCTGGCTTACGTGCCTGGTGTTCTTTCAGGTCGCGCTGCTGCTCGGTTACCTGTATGCGCACTGGCTGACGGGTTGCGAGTGCCTTGGCTGGCGGCGGCATTTCTATTTGGCGTTGCTGATTGGCGCCGCTCTGATGCTGGTGGCGCAGCGAATTCATCCGATTGAGCTGAGCGGGGGTTCCGATCATCCGGTGAGGACGATCTTCACCCTGCTGACCCTCAGCATTGGGCTGCCGTTTCTTTTGCTGGGCTCGACTAGTCCTCTGATGCAGGTGTGGTTTTTGCGGACGCATGGAGGCAGCGTGCCGTACAGGCTGTTTGCGCTTTCGAACGCGGGCTCTCTGCTTGCGCTGATCGCTTATCCGATTCTGGTTGAGCCCTATTTGACGCTGAAAGTGCAAAGGACTCTCTGGTCGGCTGGGTTTCTTGTGTATGCGATCCTCTGCGCGGTGATCGCTTCTTCGGGCAAGGCGGAAGACGCGGCGCCAGCTATGGCTGGCCCGGAGCAGGATGCTTCACCGGCATTCACGAAGTGGCTATGGTTTTTGCTGCCGATGGCGGCTGCGATGCAATTGAGCGCGGTTACGGCACATCTGACGGTCAACATTGCGGCTATTCCGCTGTTGTGGATGCTGCCGCTTACTGCTTACCTTCTCAGCTTTATCCTTGCGTTTGAATTTCCCGGGTTTTACCGGCGGGGTATTGTCGTGCGGCTGCTTGTCGTCATGCTGGCGAGCCTTGGCTACGCCATCTCGAAGACCGATGTGAGCCTGCCGATCGGGGTGGCGATTCTCTTCTTCCTCGCAGAATGTTTTCTCGCGTGTCTCTTCTGTCACGCGGAAGCGTACGCGTTGCGGCCGCAGCGCAGCTCGGAGACGACAGTTTTTTATCTGTTGATTGCGGCGGGTGGGGCGGCGGGAACGTTTTTCATCGGCGTCGCCAGCCCGATGATCTTTTCTGCAAACTACGACCTTGCGATCTCCTTTTTTGTTACTGCGGCTGTTGCTGTGGCGGTGACTTGGCGCGATGGCTGGCCACAGCGTCTGCTCTGGTTGGTTGCTTCGGGGCTGCTGCTGTTTTTCGCCATTATGTTGCGGTCGGCTTACTCCCGCGACGCTCTGGTTGAAGTACGAAACTTCTACGGGACGCTGCGGGTGAAGGAGACTGCAACTGCTCAGGCCGATCCCGAACGCATGCTGCTGAACGGGACAATCCAACACGGCACGCAGATCTTCGGCAATGGACTGAGCCGCATCCCGACGACATACTATGCGGTCAACTCGGGCGTAGGGCTTGCGCTGCGGTTCTGTTGTGACGGGCGTCCTCGCAGCATCGGAGTGATTGGGCTGGGAACGGGAACTATTGCGGCTTATGGTCATCCGGGCGACCGGATCCGGTTCTATGAGATCAATCCGAGTGTTCGGCCGATTGCGGAGAATCTGTTCACTTACCTTCGCGACTCGCCCGCTGTTATTACGTTCGCCGATGGCGATGCCCGCAACTCACTGGTTCGTGAAGCGCCGCAGAACTTTGACGTGCTTGCTGTCGACGCGTTTTCAGGCGACGCGATCCCGCTGCATCTGCTCACGGTCGAGGCCATCGCGATCTACAAGCGGCATCTTGCGCCGAATGGGATTCTTGCGTTTCATGTGTCCAACCAGTACCTGAATCTGGTCCCGGAGATAGCGCAGCTTGCCGTCGCGACCAATATGCGCTCGAGGCTGGTTGAGGCCGCGGGTGATGATGCGACGGGGTCGTATCGGTCTACCTGGGTTTTGCTAAGCGACAGTCCTGGACTTTTCGATCAGCCTGATGTCGCAGCGGCCGCGACTGAGGCTCCTACAATTGCACACCTGCGCGTGTGGACCGATGACTACTCCAGCTTGCTGCCGATACTGCAGCTAACACACCACTGAGAGGCGACCGCGGATTGACCGGATAAGCACGGATAAAGACAATACAACGGGATTAAAAACCAAAACACAATCTAGCGATCAATATTTGTCAGGTTCAGCTTTTAGTCGTTTTCGAATCCGCGTGATCCGCGGTCGGATTTATCTGGCCCAGGCCAGGCCGTCGGCGTCCTTTCCTGCATCGATGACGCGCGAGACCTTCATCTGGGCGAGGTCGATTTCGGCTACCTGGTTTTTGTAGTTGCAGGCGACATAGGCGTTTTTGCCATCTGGGGTGATGAGGACTTCAGCTGGTCCGTCGGGGACGTCGATTGTTTTTGTGACCTTCATCGCCTTGAGATCGACCACGGCTACTCCCTTTGATCCACGCATCGTTACCAGAAGCCAATGGCCGTCGGGAGTGGGCGCGGTGCCGTAGCCGACTCCCGGGAGTGGCACCCATGTCTTTACTTTGTTGGTTGCGGTATCGATGACTGCAAGTTGCGGCTTAGACTGGTCCGCGGTGAAGACCATGGTGTCGTCGGGTGAGACGGCGATGCGTTGCGTGTTGGTCGAGATGGGGATGATGGCGAGGGTCTTGCGGGCCTTCATATCGAGTACTGAGACCGTGCCTGGACCGACGTTTGCCGTGTAGCCGCGGGAACCGTCTCGCGAGAGGGCAAGCATGTGCGACTGCTCCTGGCCTGTGGGGATGCTGCCGACGATTTTGAGGGTCTTCGGGTCGATGATGCTGATGGATTTGTCGAGCTCGGTGGTGACGTAGAGCATGCCGGTGTTGCGGTCGTAGATGGCGCAGTGTGGGCGGACACCGTGGCCAAAGTCTATGGTGTGGGTAACCTTGCGGCTGGCCAGATCAATGACGGAGATCGTGCTGCCGTCGGTGCCTGCGCGGCCTACGCCGGCGTTGCCGTAGATTGGAACGTAGGCAGTGGCGCCGTCGGGCGAAGCCGCGACTTCGTGGCCGGTGATGCCGCCGACGGGAATGGCGGCGATCTGCTTGCCGTCGGTTGGATCAATGAGGCTCAGGTCGCGACTGGCCTGGTTGGCCACCAGCAGCAGAGGCTGCATTGCCTTTTGCCCATGAGCAACGGCAAGTCCCGCAACCACGCCAGTCATCGAACACGCAGCCGCCACGTACGTAAGAATGAGCTTTTTCATAGGCGAGAAGTATACGTCAACGGGCTACTGCCGACACCTATACTGGGAAGAGGTTATGCCTGAGCTTCCCGAAGTTGAAACCGTCGCCAATGGCGTTCATGCGCGTATTCATGGCCAGACGATCCGGTCCGCGTGGACGAGCAATATGCCGCAGACCTTCAAGTCGCCGCCTGATTTGATCGCGGAGACTCTGATGGGAGCTCGTGTCGACAGAGTGCATCGCGTGGGCAAGACTGTCGTTTTCGACCTTACACGCAAAGTCGGGCGTGAGGAGAAGGCCGCGCAGTTTCTTGTGCACCTGGGCATGACGGGGCGTTTGCTTGTTTCTGCTCCGGAGACGCCGCATCCGGCACACACGCATGCCATCTTTACGCTAAGTGGCGGGCAGGAGCTTCGCTTTGTCGACGCGCGGCGTTTTGGACGCCTTTCGGTCATGGACCAGCCCTACACAGGGCCCGGGCGTGAGCCGTTGACGATTTCGCTCGAGGATTTTATCGCGCTGTTTCGTGGCCGAAAGACGCCTATCAAGGCTGCACTGCTGAATCAGAAGCTTCTGCATGGAGTGGGCAACATCTATGCCGATGAGGCGTTGTTTCATGCGGGGATCCGCCCGCGACGCCAGGCTGGGCGCCTGACGCGCGAGGAGCTGAAACGGCTGCTTTCTGCGCTGGTGAAGGTTTTGAAGAAGGCGATCAAGCTGGGTGGGTCATCGGTTTCCGACTATGTGGATGCGGATGGAGTGGCGGGTTTTTTTCAGTTGCACCACTACGTCTATTCGCGGACGGGAGAGCCCTGCCGGAATTGCGGCAGACCGATTGAGCGCGTTGTCGATCGGGGGCCGCAGCACGCACTTCTGCCCGACGTGCCAGAAGTAGAACGTTTGACCGCGGATTGACTCGGATAAGAACGGATAATACAAAACCAACATTCGAATTCCGGAGCTGTACTAATTCGCTATCTTTGCCTTATCCGTCTTAATCCGTGCGAATCCGCGGTCGCTGTGGTCGCTCTATCGTGCGGCCATCTGTTCAGCGGCGACGGCTGCGCCGATGACGCGTAGTTCGGGGCTGTCTTCGACGATTTCGAAGGAGTAGCTCTGGAGCGGGCTCATCTTTACCATCTGCTGGATGTAGTCCTTCAGCATGGGTAGGTCAACGAAGTGCACGTTGAAGCCTGAGAGGAAGATTTTTCCGGGGCCGGCCATGTGGATTGTGGTGGCCGAAGCGGCGGCCAGTGCCTTGTGCCAGAGGCGTTTGAACTCGAGGCAGCGGGCGTCGCCGCTTTTGGCGGCCTCGAAGACCTCTTCGGGCTCCATGTCCAGGAATCGCAGGCGCATCGCGCGATGGCCCATGATGCCTTCCATATGCCCGCGTCCGCCGCAGCCGCAGAAGCGCTCTTTCTCGTCGAGCGTGACGACGGTGTGTCCACCCTCCCACACTCCCGGGGCAAACGGGTAGCGTCCGTAGCCGATGCCCACGCCGAGACTCCAGACGCGGATCATGCTGTCGAGCTTGCCGTGCGCGGAGGCAAGCCCGGCGGCCATTCCGTCGGCGTCGTTCAGCACCGTCACCGGGGCTTCGATTCCGTGGTTGCGCAGTTCGGCGGCTACCGACTCCTGGATGCGCGCACCTTTTAGTTGAGGCAGGTTCGGGGCCTCCTCCACAACGCCGTTCTTGACCAGACCGGGGAGCGCCACACCCACCGCCGCCAGGTCCTTTGTGCCGTCGGCTGCAAGGACTATCTGCTTGCAGACCGTTTCGACCACGGCTTCGGTGTGCATCTCCACGAGCCCGTCGTCATCGTCGTGGTCCTCAGGAAACCGCCGCACTGCGCCCACCAGCTTGTGGTCGACCACCAGCCCGGCGGAGATTCGCTCCGATAACGTGACCCCGATTGCCTTTGCCATTGTCTGATTCGCCTCGTCCCCGGAGAACCGCCATTTATTCGAACTTGCTCACGCGGTTCAATCCATTGAAAGCCGCAACTTTATAACATTCTGCGAGCGTTGGGTAGTTGAACACGGTGTCCACGAAGTAGTCCAGCGTCCCACCCAGCGCCATAACCGCCTGACCGATGTGTAGTAGCTCGCTCGCGCCTTCACCGATGATGTGCACGCCAAGGATTGCGTGCGACACGCGGTGGAAGATGATCTTGAGCCGCCCGGTGGTGTCGCCGCGAATCTGGCCGCGGGCGATCTCGCGATAGTAGGCTACGCCGACCTCGTAGGGGACGTCTTCTTCGGTCAGCTGCTCCTCGGTCTTGCCGATGAAACTGATCTCGGGGATGGTGTAGATGCCGTAGGGGTAGAGACCTGGATTGGATAGCACCTTCTCATCGCCGAAGGCCCGCGCCGCTGCGACCCGACCCTGCTCCATCGACACGGAAGCCAGCGAGGGGAACCCAATGACGTCGCCCACGGCAAAGATATTCGGCACCTTCGTACGGAAGTCCTTGTCGACGGGGATGCGGCCGCGCGAGTCTGCTTCGATGCCAACGGCGGCGAGATTCAGTTCGTCGACATTACCCTGGCGGCCGACGGCGTAGAGGAGCGCGTCGCCCTGAACCCTCTTTTTGCTTTCGAGATTGGCGACGACGGTACCGTCGGGCATCTCTTCGACGGACTCCACTTCTTCGTTGAGCCGCATCGTCACGCGAGTATCGCGCAGGTGGTAGCTCAGGGCTTCGACGATCTCCTGGTCGGCGAACTCCAGCAGCTTCGGACGGCGCTCGATGAGGGTTACCCTCACGCCAAGCGCCGAAAACATGCAGGTATATTCGACGCCGATGACGCCGCCGCCAACGATGATCATCGTCTTTGGCAGGTTCACGAGTTCCAGCACTAGATCGCTGTTAATAATGGTGCGGCCGTTGATGGGTACTTTTGGCGAGCAGGCGGGTTTCGTGCCGGTGCCGATGAGGATGTTCTTCGACTCGTAGACCTGGGAGCCGCGGGAGTTAGTGACCTTAACGTGCGTCGCGTCTTCGAAGCTTGCAACGCCCACGAGCATGTCGATGTTGTTGCGGGAGAGTTGCGCCTCGGTGACGTCGACCTCGGTCTTGATCACGTGCTGGACCCGGAAGGCGAGGTCCGCCATCGTGATCTTCTCCTTCACCCGGTAATTCATCCCGTAGATCGACTTGTAGTTGTACCCGGAGAGGTGAAGCACCGCTTCGCGCATTGTCTTCGAAGGGATGGTGCCGGTATTGATGCACGCGCCACCGACTACCTCGCGCATCTCCACAAGCGCGACCTTCTTGCCGAGTTTGGAGGCATAGATTGCAGCCCGCTGACCGGCTGGCCCTGAGCCGATGACAATCAAATCGTAAACACTACTCATAGTGGCACATACTCTTGGGTGTCGGCTCCAGCGCCATGGTCGGTTCCACTTCCGTTATCGGCTTGAACGCCGGAATCAGTGAGGCTCGGGGGTCGACTGTCCATGCGTCCGCGTTGCTATTTTGAAACTACCACACCGGAGTTAACTGCTCTACGTTCAGCCGATTTCAGTTGGCTTGGGGAACATACACTGGAAAAAGACCATGCTTCGTTACGCCATTACCAGCCGCGCGCTGTTCCCGGGTGATGAATCGGCAAAACAGGCCGAGTTGCTTCGGCACGCGTTCCACTGGGTCCGCGACGGCTTCGACTTCATACAGTTGCGGGAGAAGGATCTCTCGGGCGACGCCGCTTGCCGCACTGGCGAGTGAGATTCTTGAGGCGATCTCTGCAGCCCGAAGACCCACCCGGTTGCTGATTAACTCACGGGCAGACGTCGCCGTTGCGACCCGAGCCCATGGTGTCCATCTTCCAGCAACGCCGGATGCGCTAACTCCTGGCGAAGTCCGCAGACTGTATGCCTCTGCGAGACTGCCTGCGCCTGCTCGTCAGCGTCTCCTGCCACACGCTGTTCGAAGTCGAACGCGCCCGGGCGAACGAGGCGGATTTGATCCTCTTCGCCCCGGTGTTCGAGAAGCCCCTCGATAGCGGCGAATATCTCCAGGGTCAGGGACCAGACAGGCTCAGGGAAGCCTGCGGGGCAGCGATACCAATCCCTGTCATTGCGCTGGGCGGAGTAACGTCTCAGAACGTCGCGGAGTGCATCGCGGCAGGCGCAGCTGGCATCGCCGGCGTACGCCTCTTCCACGGAGGTTAGAAGGTTGTGCTGACCGTCAGGCGGAAGGTCTTCCTCGGCTCCCGCAAGATGTAGTCCGCTCCATAAAACTGCAGCGCCTGCTGGTAGCTGAACTGACCGGCACCGTTGCTGGGGAAGTATCCCTTGAAGGTGTTTACGTTGTCCGGACCAGAGTTGGGCACTGCGAGTTTTTGTGGGATGTCTTCGTAAAGCCGCAGCGAGTTGTAGGCGTAGAAGATTCGGAACGGAGCATTGATGATCGGCAGAATGACCTGCAACTCCGCACCATTCGACATACGCGGAACATAGTTGGTTCCCGGAACGATTGCCAGCGTATCGGGGAACTTCACGGAACTGCCGCCGAAGCAGGCGCCGTTGATGATGGTCGGGCATCCATACTGAGCGCCGGAGATGAGGGATTGTCCGGCTGTGCTTTGCCGCAACTGCCCGGGTAACAGATCCATATTCATGCCAAAGTCGGTGAAGAAGGCAAACGTCACCTGGCTGACGATGGGAATGCGGTACTCGAGGTTTGCCACAAGGGACGTATCACCGCCGATCGCAACCATTCGATAGATCGGCAGCGGGATCAGCACGTTTCCAAGCGCGGGATTAGTGGGATCGCGCGGAACGGACGTGCCATCGGGATTTGTCAGGGTGTACTCAATCTTGTTCGGGATGAAGGTATAGGGGGAGATCGAGCGCACGTCGAATCCGCGAAGGTCCTGTTCGCCGCCTTCATAGAAGCGGTGCGTTGGCGGTGCGACTTCGCCGCCATATCCTTCAGTGTGGGTCACCTGGAGACGGTAACCCAGCACGTTATGCCCTTCGCGATTGACCTTCAACCCCTTCATCGGGAAGAATTGCCGGTAGCTGGCGATGGGTGAGAAATACTTCACGTTGCCACCTATGCCGGCAACCTGGACCGAAACGTTGAAGTCCTTGCCGTTATGTGGGCCGACTGCACGATCGAGGCTCGAGAAGGTGTAGCTCGGCGTCAGAACAGATGTAATGATGCCGGTGAGTTGATTCTGTCCCGCAACGCCGGAACGGAACGCGAGCGACTGGAAGACATTCGTGGTGTTTTGGTTGAACGTCGTCACGGATGAACGCGACAACGAATAAGAGATTCCAATGCGAGTCACACCGGTCTTGGCAAACAGGTGGCGCAGCGGTTCGCTTGCGGTTAACGTGAGGCCGGTTGTCGAAGTGTTGTAGTTGGTCAGCAAGGACTGCTGCGCCGCAGACAGATTACCCGTCGCGCCGGTGGTCGATTGGCTCTTCGATGGGTTGAAGTCGTACTTCTGGGCAAAGACCTGCGCCCCGACCGAGATCGGTTTGTCGCGAAGGTACGGCTCCGTAAACCCGAAGCTGATCTGCCGCGAGAGGTCGCCGACATTGGCCTGGACTGAGAGCGTCTCGCCCAGTCCGAGGAAGTTGTTGGTCTCGTAGTTCAACCCGATGAAGGTTCCCGACAGACCGCTGATGCCGCCGTTCAGGCCGATCGAGTTCTTGCCCTTTTCCTTGAGCTTCAGTAGCAGGTCGACCGTTCCGTCGTCGGCGTTCTGACGGCTCTCGGAGTCCTGGTCTGCGTGCAAAGTCTCGAAGTAGTTCAGCTGGTTCAAACGAAGGATCGACAGATCCCACAGCTGGCTATTGTAGATCTGCCCTTCTTCGAGCAGCAGCTCGCGACGAATGACCTTGTCGCGCGTAATCGTGTTGCCCGTGAACTCGATGCGCGAGACATAGAACGGCTTACCCTCGTCGATGTCGATGTTCAAGATGATGGTGTGCTTGGCGTCGTCGATCTGGGGGACGGGGTTTGCAACCATGTTGATGTAACCCAGCGAGCCGTAGGCCTTGCGCAACTGGTCCAGACCCTTGCTGAACTGAGTCGCGTTGAACCAGTCACCGTCCTTCTGGACGAACTGCGCCCGCAGCGCCTTCACGTTCTGCGCATGCGCATTGCCGGTAAAGGTAATGGCAGCGAGCTTGTAACGCTCTCCCTCTTCCACCGGCATGAGAATGTCGATTCGCTTGCCCTTCGAGGGCCGCAGCGTGAACGGATTTAACCCACCCTCATCGCGCACGTGGGTTGTTGGTTCACTCGTCTGGGCCTTGAAGTAGCCGCGCTCACGGTAGGCCTGGCGGACGCGTTCGGTATCCTCATCCAGCTTGCTTGCGTCGAAGGTTCGGGCAAACAGGTTCTCCAGAATGATCGAGTGCGGGATACCGATCGGCTTCAGGTTCTTCATCGCGTTGCGGAGGGTGCGATCGCTGAGGTTCTCATTGCCCTGAAATGCGATCTTGCCCACCTTCACGGTCGGGCCTTCCTTGATGACGAAGGTAAGCGACACACCGGCGGGGGGAATCTTCTTGATGTCCGGAGTGACCGTAGCGAACTGGTGTCCATGCTCGGCGAGCAGGTCCTTCAGCACCACGACGGCCCGGGCGATCTTGGTTGGGTCATACTGGCTCTCGACCGAAACCGCGACCTTCGCCTTTTTGAAGCGCTCCAGAACGTCGGACTGGGTTACCGCATTCAGTCCCTTGTAGTTGATGTCCCGAATGGTCGGCTTCTCGCTCACAATGATGACGAGTTGCACGCACTTCGGGGTATCCACGCGTTCAATCCTGAGGTCCTCGAAGTAACCCGTGTTCCACAGCGAGTTAAAGTCCCGCTCCACCACTGCGGGGTCATAGACGTCGTTCTGCCGGCTGAACAACCGGGCCAGAACTGACTCCTTGGGGATTCGACGGTTCCCGATAACCTGCGGCTGGCACAGAGTTTCCACGCCCTGAGAAGACACAGGGGCGCTCGCAGCGCCGGGAGACAGCTGCGCAGACAGGATGGGAGCCGAAACTGCTAAAACGGCAAAGATGGACGCGACAGAAGCGATGCGGGGACGGCTGGAGCGCGTGCACACAGGTTTGGCCTTGCATTTCAGGGAGCTTCCGCTCTCTCGATTCACGGTAAAGATACGCACACCCTCACTGCTCTAAAAATGACACTCCGCCATCAACTAAAGCGAAGTCTCGATTATATGGGAGCGGAGAGCCGATAGCGAGTTCGCCCCCGGGTTCAGGTCAGACCAGACAGCATCTAACGCGCCTGAATTCAGTTTTGTTCTCCTTTTGACGGCTCAGCGGCGCAAAAGCACCCAACCCTTGACCTAACTTTCGAGCTCTGAGGTAATTGTGAACTCCTCCGCCGATCCATCCCACCGAATGGTCAACACATTAGGCTGACAGCAGACCTGACAGTCCTCTACATACTGCTGTTTTGACCCGGCCGACTCATCCACGGTGGTTTCGACCCACTCGCCGCACCCTGCGCATTGAAATTTCGCTGGATACATGACGTCAACCTCTCGGCCTACGCGAGCGAGGCCACGCGGCCGCCGCATAGCACTTCGCCGAAGGAGTCGCTGTTTACATTGCCGCCTGTCAGCACCGTTCCCACCCTTGCTCCTGCCTGTTCACGGTCTTTCAGAAGCGCCGCCAACCCCGCTGCGCCAGCGCCCTCGGCTACGTTGTGAGTGTCCATGAAGTAGGCTCGCATTGCATCCTCTACCTCGTCGTCGTCCACCACCACCACGCGGTCCATCCCAGCCTTCATGAGGTCCAGCGCCGCGGCGATTGGCTTCCGGCATGCCAGCCCATCGGCGATTCCCTGCCGGACCACATGCTCGACGACGTTGCCCTGAGCGAACGACAGGGCATACGCCGGAGCTTTGCTCGACACAACGCCGACCACCTTCGTCGCCAGCCCCAGGGCATTGCGGGCCGCAATCATCCCGCATATCCCTGATCCCATGCCGATGGGCACGTAGACCGTCTCGAGCTCCGGGCAGGCCTTGAAAAATTCCCACGAATAAGTCGAGACGCCCGATACAATCCGCAGGTCGATATTCGGCACGCGGTGCCAGCCAAATTCCTGCTCGAGCCGCTCCGCATGTTCGCTTGCTGCCTGAAAATCCTCTCCGAACTCGATCAGTTCCGCACCCAGCGCCTGCATCGCCCGGTTCTTCTCGACGCTGTTGCCGAACGGCACCACGATCATCGTGCGAATCCCATGCTGCGCCGCTGCAAACGCGATCGACTGCCCATGATTTCCGCGCGTGGCCGAGACCACGGTCGTGACCTCAGGCCGCTCGCGCCGCAACCAGTCCATGTAGACCAGTCCGCCGCGAACCTTGAATGCCCCGACGGGAGTATGGTTCTCATGCTTTACCCATACCTCGGCGCCGGCACGTGCATTGATTAGCGGCCAACTGTACTGCGGGGTAGCGGACATGCTCTGGTAGACCAGTTCAGCTGCGCTTTCAATCTCACTCAAAGTGGGAAGCAAACCTTCCATGTCGCCCTCTTGTCCCTATTGTTGTTAGCCGGCTCGCTGCTCCGGCGAAATTTTCCGCACCTCGACCAGCGTCGAGTAAAACGTGGCTCCCCCGCCAATGTCAGTCAGCGTCTCCGAGGTCAGCGCATTCACGTTGACTCCGCCCGACGACAGCTTATTCCAATCAAGACGGGCCGCAACCACTCCGGCCGAAACCTGCGCATTCACGAGCGCCTTGAGCGAAAGGCTTCCGCGTCCGTTGAAGACCTCGACCACGTCACCGCTCACAATCGACCGGGCGGCCGCGTCGGTGCCATGCATCTCCAGCACGCCCGCCGTCCGCGACTCCATTCGTTGATGCACCGGGATATTTGCAAAGGTCGAGTTCATGTAGTTGTCCGCCTTGCGCGGCAAAAACTCGAGCGGGTAAGCCCCCTCCGCTGCATGGGCACGGGATTCGGCAGGCGCCTTGAACACGGGAACCGGCAAAAACTCACCGCGTCCGCTCGGCGTCTGGAACCATTCGGGCGTGCTGAAAGGCAAAATCTCGCCAGTGGCGTCGACGGGAAGATGTAAAGCGACTTGACCCTCGTTCTCCAGCCGCTCACGCGTGATTCCTGCAAACCAGGGATGGTCTGTCCTGAGCGCCTGGTCGATCAGCGCATCCTCGCGGTCGTCAAAACAGGATTCCGTAAATCCTATCTTCCGGGCCAGCTCGCCGAACATCACCACGTTGCTCCTGGCCTCGCCCAGCGGGGCAATCGCCCGTGCGTTAACTTGCGCGAAGAGATGACCGTATGCCCCCTGCACGTCCTTGACCTCGAGGAACGTCGGCGCCGGGAGCAGGATGTCCGCATAATCAGTTGTATCCGTGAAGAATTGCTCGTGGACCACCGTGAACAGATCGTCCCGCATCATGCCGCGGAGCACATCGTTCTGGTTTGGGGCCACAGCTGCAGGATTCGAGTTATATACAAACATCGCTTTCACTGGAGGGCCGTCGTTCTTCCCGCTGCCGAGCGTCGTCAGCGCTTGGCCCAGCTGGCTCATATTCACCACGCGTGCGGGACGCCCAAGAGGGC
This sequence comes from uncultured Acidobacteriaceae bacterium, assembly GCA_963746625.1. Taxonomy (GTDB): domain Bacteria; phylum Acidobacteriota; class Terriglobia; order Terriglobales; family Acidobacteriaceae; genus Edaphobacter. Next base: position 1,008,242 of record CAVVBT010000002.1, on the reverse strand, counting down.
TGGCCAGCATCAGCTCCGGCATCTGCAACGCCTTGTCGTCGAATGGGAAGGCTCCTGACGTTGAGAGTTGGAGACCGCCGCCTTTGTACTTCCACGCCCCTGTGAGCAGCGGCAGCATGCAGACCGCGCGAACGGCGGTGCCACCGAATTCGCTGCGCTGGATCCCATAGTTCAATCGGATGGCTGCCGGCCCCGTTCCCTCCGATTGTTTTGCAGTCGCCGCGCGCCCGGCCATGGCATACCGACGAGCGAGCCGCACAATCGTCTCCGCAGAGATGCCGGTGATTGCCGCCACTCTCTCCGGCGAATGTTCCGGCCGCAGCGCATGGGCTTTCAATTCGTCAAAGCCCGTCGTGCAACGCGCGAGATATTCGCGATCCTCAAGACCCATGTTCAGGATTGCGTACATCATCCCCAGCGCCAGAGCCCCGTCTGTTCCGGGGTTGATGGCCAGATGCTCATCTGCCAGCGCGGCAGTCTTCGTCCGGTAGGGATCGATCACGACCAGTTTCGCGCCCTTGCGCCGAGCCTCCTCGATGAACGGCCACAGATGCACGTTGTTCCCATGCACATTCGCGCCCCACGCAACGATCAGGCCGGCATGAGCAAAGTCCTGCGGGGACGTGCCCAGCTTCACCCCATACACACTCTTCAGCGCGACTCCGCCGGCCTCAGAACAGATTGTCCGGTCAAGCTGCGAGGCACCGAGCCGATGAAAGAATCGCCGGTCCATCGACCCATACCCCAGCTTCCCAATTGTGCCGGCATAGCTGTACGGCAGGACGCTCTCCGGCCCAAACTCCGCTGTAATCTTCTTCAGCCGCGCGGCAATCTCCTCGAGGGCCTCATCCCACGAGATTCGCTCGAACGCCTCGACCTCACGTCCCTGAGCCAGTGGGCCCTTTGGCACACCCGCCCTGCGCCTCATCGGATACAGCAGCCTGTCGGGTGAATACACACGGTCCAGGTACTTCGCCACCTTGCCGCATAAGAATCCGCGAGTCACGGGATGCTCCGGATCGCCTTGCAGCTTCACCGCGCGCCCGGTCAGCTCATCGACTGTGACGAGCACGCCGCACGAGTCCGGGCAGTCATGCGAACAAACCGCATGAACCACCTTTCTCGCACCCGAATGCGCGTCCGGCAGAGTGGAATGAAGGCCCATGAGCCAATTCTAGAGCAATCGCCAAGGCCGCACCGGCTAATCACGTTGTATGCTTCTGCCAGAACGCAATCAACATGGCTCACGACGTCTACACTCCAGGCCGCCTCGAAGCCTTCTCGGACGGAGTCATCGCCGTCATCATTACCATTATGGTGCTCGAGCTCAAGGTCCCGCACCAGGATGGATTCGCCGGCCTGCGCACCGTTTTGCCGACGCTGTGCCTCTATCTAATCTCTTTTGCCTTCGTTGGGATCTATTGGATCAACCACCATCAGCTCGTTCACCGGGCTCATGAGGCCGATGAGCTGATCCTCTACGCCAACCTTGGATTCCTCTTCTGCCTGTCGCTCTTGCCGTTTTTCACCTCGTACGTGCTCGAAAAGAAGATGGACTCGTGTTCGGTTGCCCTCTATGTTTCCTCGATGATCGTGACTGGCTTCAGCTTTCTTCTCCTGCGTCTCTCTATCAGCCGCCGTCTGCGCCATGCCGGCAGGTTTGAGGCGGAGGACAAGGCTATTGAACGCAAAAACTGGCTCTCGCTCTTCGTATATCTGGTTGCCATTCCGCTCGCCTTCCAACACCCGCGCCTCTCGCTCGGCCTCGCCGCCTTCGTCACGATTATCTGGGTCACCCCCACGGCCGGTCTCAAACGCAGCGAAGAGTTTCCGCCACGCGACCGCAACTAGGCTTGGGCTCAACTCATTAGTGAACCGCGCAGACTATTATCATTGGCGACCTGATTGGCTACTATCAATTCAGCTCGAGCGCTCGAACGTTCTGTTTTCGATAGAATCCTGCTTGAGCAAGGAAACCGAATCACCATCCTCCTCAGGGATCACTCATGACGCTTCGTTCCGCTCTCCGCATCGCCGCCGTCAGCCTAACCCTTCTTACGCCCGCGCTCGCCTGCGCGCAGGAACCAAACCCGCTCCACACCGCTACCAAGCAGGAGCTCAGCATCGTTAAGGTCCTTGTCGCCCAGGAGAACGCCTGGAACAAGGGCGACCTCGCCGCCTTCGCCAGCGGCTACAAGGACTCGCCCGACACCCTCTTTGTCACTCATCAAGTCTTTCGCGGATTCGCCGGCCTTGTCGATGAGTACAAGCATGACTATCCCAACCGGGGCGCCATGGGCACCCTCACCTACTCCGACCTCGAGGTCCACCCGCTCGACGAGAACTTCGCCGTGGTCATCGGGCGGTATCATCTTGACCGCAGCAAGAAGGATGGCGGCAATGCCGACGGCCTCTTTACGCTCGTCTTCGAGAACACCGACAACGGATGGAAGATCGTCGTCGACCACACCACCTAGGCCAACTGCTCTGTTGAATCGCCGTGCTCAAGCTCATCGATGAGTGCGTTGAAATCGGCCCGCCTCGCTACGTTCATCTCTTCAAACAGAAAACCGGCCCCGTGCGGCCGCAACATTCTACTGACAGCTTCGCATCGGAAGACACGCTCCCCGACTCGAAACACCATCTCCACCGGAGTGCCCTGAGCGAGCCGCAGCCGCGCCTCGGTCTCCACGTAGCACCCGCCCGCACTTATATCGAGCACCCGGCCGCGAAACAACATCGACCCGTCCAAAACCATGACCTCGGCCCAGGCATCCACCCTATATCGCGTATGCGCCCGCCGATCCACCAATCCCACCGCTGAACTTCTTCTCTCAGGCCCAATGTAGTTGTCCATCGCATCTCCCGCGCCGGTGTGTTCGATCGTTTCTTGCTGGCAAATCGCCTCATCCGGTCATCGGCGCAGATTGCGGGGGACTTCAGCGCGAATCCGACAAAGTTTTCACCATCCTCATCTCCTCCATGTATCTTCGACCATGCAAAGGACAACCCTCATGACCAGCCTTCTCGCTCTCTCGCCGCCGCTTCGTCACCACTGCCATTGGGGCAGTCGCAGCCACCCGCTTCTGTCGCTCTGCGCTCCAGGCCCAGGAGATCCCCGATGTTCTCGCGCGAGGGCGCGCCGCCGGAGCCACTGCTACGATCAAGAGCCAAAACCTCCGCGGCAATGTCAGCGTGCTCATGGGAGTCGGCGGCAACATCGCGGTCCTTCCCGGAAAAGACGGCAAGCTGCTCATCGACTCCGGCTACGCCACCGCCCAGCCGCACCTGACCGAAGCGCTCAACGCAATCAGCTCTGATCCGATCACCCACCTCATCAACACCCACTGGCACTTCGACCACACCGACGGCAACGAGTGGGTTCACGCTGCCGGCGCCACCATCATTGCGCATGAAAACTGCCGCACTCGGCTCAGCACACCGCAGGAGATCGCCGCTTACAAAGCCAAGTTTCCACCATCGCCAGCCGGTGCCATTCCGACACTTGTCTTCAAAACCGATGACGCCCTTAAGCTCAACGGAGCCAACCTCACGCTCCGCCATTATGCCCCCGCCCACACCGACACTGACATCTCGATATATTTCGCAGAAGCCAACGTGCTGCACACGGGCGACACCTTCTGGAACCCGATCTATCCCTTCATCGATTACTCCACCGGCGGCAACATCGACGGCATGATCATGGCAAACAAAAATAACCTCGACATAGCTACAGCGGACACCATCATCATCCCCGGCCACGGCGCCGTCGGCAACAAGGCGCAGCTCACCGACTTCCACGAGATGCTCGTCACGATTCGGGACAACGTCGCCAAACTGAAAAAAGAAGGCAGATCCCTCGAAGAGACGGTCGTGGCGAAACCAACCGCCGCCTTCGACGAACGGTTCGGGGGCAGCCAGAGAGCCTCAACTTTCATCGGCTACGTCTACCAAGGCGTTTAAGGCGGCATTCCAAAGCAAAAGGGTCGAGCAACCGTCGCTCGACCCCTTTTTGCCTTGCTCAGTTCGTCAGACCGTCATGATCTCTTTTTCTTTAGCCTTGAAGAGATCCTCGATCCGCTTGATCTCCGCATCCGTCAGCTGCTGAACCTCTTCGTTCGCCCGCTTTTCATCATCGGCCGAGATCAGCTTGTCTTTCGCGGCCTTTTTGATGTGATCGTTCCCATCGCGGCGGATGTTGCGGATTGCTGTCTTATGATCCTCCGCCGTCTTGTTCAGCTGCTTCACCACTTCCTTACGCCGCTCCTCTGTCATCGGGGGAACGGGCACGCGAATCACCTTGCCATCGCTCATCGGGTTCAGTCCGGCCGGCGATGTGCGGATTGCCTTCTCGATCGCGCCGATCATGCTCAGGTCGTAGGGTTGCACCAGGATCAGCGTTGGTTCCGGCGTGCTCACCTGGCCCATCTGCGCGACTGGTGTATCCGTGCCGTAGTAATCGACCTTAACCGTGTCGAGCATATGCACGTTCGCCCGGCCGGTCCGCGCCGCAAGCAGGTGTCCGCGGAAGTCCTCCACCGAGCTCTCCATCTTCGACTTCAACTGCTGGTGCGTCCCCTTCAACGCCTCCATCCCTGCCATCGCTGATGCCATACTTATTCTCCTCTGCTGCCACTCGATATTTTACAGAGACGCTCCCAACCGTGCGAGGCGAGCAGGAGAAAATCGGAACGGCGACCAAATTCCGACGTCGGCCACGCACCTTATACTTAATGGAGAAGTTTCGGCTTACGCTGAGGCCTGCCGCCAACGTCTTTTTCGAGGAATGAATGTCCGCACTGATTGAAGCGATTCACATCAAACGCAAAACCCTGTTTGAGTTCGAAAACACCCCGTATACATGCCTGGATTCGGACATCACCACACCAACGGCTCGCGGCGGTCAGACGCTGGTGCGCCTGAAGATGCGCAATCTTCTGAACAGCGCAGTCTTTGAAAAAACATTCAAGGCAAATGACAAGTTCAAGGAACCGGACCTTCAGTTGGTCCCGGCATCTTATCTCTACAGCGACGGCGATGGGGCTCACTTCCTGGATCAGGAAAGCTACGAAACCCTCACCCTGACCGAGGCGATGGTCGGAGATGCGCTGGACTTTCTCATCGAGGGTGCCCTGCTTCAACTGCATAAGTACAACGGCAATCCCATAGGTCTGCAATTGCCGATCTTTGTTGAACTGAACGTTGTTTATGCAGAGCCAGGGGCGCGCGGCGACTCCTCGAGCGGCGGCGGAACGAAGCTGGCCAGGCTCGAAACAGGCTTGGAAATCCGTGTTCCGCCCTTCATCAAAGAGGGCGAAAAGGTCAAAGTATCGACGGAGAACAAGGAGTTTGCGGGGCGCGCCTAGTCGTTTCGATCTACAACTGAGAATCGCGCTGCTACGAACGTTCTATTCTTTCTTATCTCTGGCATCCAAAGAACCCATTCCCAGCCCACGATCTGGCCGCTTCTTCTTACGCGTCGGATACACCTTCTCCGCCATCGGAGGGGAGATCGTCTCTTTCACCAGAGCTTCGATTCCACGCCAATACTTCACCTCCCCGGGCTGCGCAGACGCAATGCTCTGCCGCATTCGGCAGTGCCACAGCGACCATTCCAACTCCTTCGCGCTCTTGTTCTTGATCGCGGCTTCAATCCGTTTGACCTCGGAGAACCCGCTCACCCTTCAGACCTCAGCCCACGCAGCCGCCGGCAAGCCTCCGCCAGGTCCCGATCTTTCTTCGCGAAACAAAACCGCAACAGGTCTTCACCCTTGCCCGGCCTGAAGAACGCCGAACCCGCCACCGACGCCACACCCGTCTTCGCCAGCAGCGCCCGCGCCTTCTCCGCGGCCGTCGCGCCCGGCAGATTCTCCGCCGAAGCCAGCACGTAGTACGCTCCATCCGGAACATGCGGCCGCATCCCCGCATCGCGCAGGGCATCAACGATCATCGTTCGCTTCACCTCATGCTCGCGGGCCAGGCCGTCGTAAAAATCCGCGCCAAGCCTCTCCACACCATCTGCGCATCCCTGCTGAAGCGGGGCCGGCGCACACACATATGTCAGATCGTGAAAGTACCCGATCGAAGGAACCCATTTCGGATCTGCGATCAGATACCCGACCCTCCACCCGGTCACCGAAAACGTCTTCGAAAATCCCGACATCAGAATCGTCCGCTCGCGCATCCCCGGAATAGTCGCTGCGCTCACATGTTTCGCACCGCCATAGATAAAGTGCTCATAGATCTCATCCGTGAACACAAACAGGTCGAACTCCTCTGCGATCCCCGCCAGCGCCTCAAGCTCGCTGCGCGTGAATACCTTCCCAGCCGGATTCGACGGCGTATTAATCACCATCGCCCGCGTCTTCGGCGTAATCGCCGCCCTTACCGCCGCGACATCCAGCCCCCAGTCGGGAGCCTCCAGCGCCACCGGCACCGCCTTCGCGCGAATCGACCGCAGCGTGCTCGCGTGGTACCCGTAGAACGGCTCAAACAGCAGCACCTCATCGCCGGGATTCAGCAGCGCCATCGCTCCTGCCTGAAACGCCCCGGTCACTCCGCTTGTCACCAGAATCTCGCGGTCCGGATCGACGACGATCCCCAGCGTCCGCTCCACCTTCGCCGCGATCGCCCGTCGCAGCCGCTCAATTCCATCCATCCGCGTATAGATATTCAGCCCATTACGAATCGCGCGAATCGCACCTTCGGCCACCACCTCAGGCACCTCGGTATCGCAAACCCCCTGCGCCAGATTCACGCCGCCAATGCGATCGCACTCCTGCGTCATCGCACGAATCTCCGACTGCACCACACCCGGCGCCAGCTCACTCAGCCGCAGTCTCGACAACACCTCTGCCTGTTCCATAGCGAATCTCCTAGTGCCTTACTCCCACGACCTCGACCAGCCCCGGCTCGGAAACAACCTCCAGCGCGGCGCCCGAGCGCGACAGCTTCTGCGTCGCATCCGACCAATGCAGATGCGTCAGCGCAAAATCGCCCTTCTCGTAGTTATACGTCGTTCCGTCGTCGCGATAAACGTCGAAGTCCCCATCGGCCCCCGGATACACCCGCAGCGTCGCAACCCTCTGCCGCTCGTTCGTGCTCTCCACGGCCTCGCCGAGCGGCAACACCGAACCCGCCCGCACGAACAGCGGAATCACATCGATCGGCGCAGCTACCGTAATCGTCTGTCCGCCGTGCACACGCTCATTTGTCCAGAAGTTGTACCAGTCCGCACCCGCCGGCAGATACACCTCGCGCGTCGTCATCCCCTGCTCCGTCACCGGAGCCACCAGAAGCGCGGGCCCAAACATGTATTCGTCACCAATATCCGCCACCTTCGGATCATCACCAAAGTCCATAAACAGTCCGCGCATAAATGGCGCACCAGTCAAGTGCGTCCGGTACGCCAGCGAGTAGAGGTAAGGCATCAATTGGTAACGCAGTCGAAGATACTTCTCCAGAATCGGCTCCGCCTGCTTCCCATACGACCACACCTCGTTCTGGTTCCTGCTGCCGTGACTGCGGAAGTTCGGCTGAAACGCTCCATACTCAAACCAGCGCACATACAGTTCCGGATAGTCGTCGTAATTCCCTACATTCTCACGCGCATCCGATGGATCCAACAGCGGCGGCCGTTCCGGTTTGTGCGATTCCGGCAGATACTGCCATCCGCCGATGTCCGTGCTCCAATACGGCATCGCCGAAGCCACAAAATTAATTCCCGTCGGCACCTGCCGCTTCAGCGTGTCCCAGTTCGGGCTGATGTCCGAAGACCAGAAGATCGCTCCATTATGCTGCGCTCCAAGGTAAGAATCGCGCGCCAGAATCAGCGCCCGCGATTTCAGGTCGCGCCGAAACCCGTCATAGAACGCCGCCGTATGGAACAGCGGAAACACATTGAAGAACTGCGTCCCCGGCCCGATGTGCCAGTAGCTTCCATTTGGAGGCAGGTCGGGCTCCGTCTCATCCGCCCAGAACGCATCGAAGCCCTTGTCGACGTAGTTCTCCTTCACCACATCCCAATACCATTTCGCAGCTTCCGGATTCGTCGTATCGATGTCCGAACCCGCGCGATCGTACGGCAACCCATTCGTCGGCGTCCCATCGGCCAGCGCCTCAAACCATCCATTCTTCAGGATCGTCTCGTAGTACCGGTCCTCCGGCACAAAGCGCGGCCACACGCTAATCATTGTGTGGAAGTTCATCGCATGAAGCTCACGGTTCATCCCCGCCGGGTCCGGCCACTTCGCCGGGTCCATGTCCATTTCACCCATCTTCGTGTAGTGGAACCAGTCGATGACCAGGTCATCGATCGGCAGATGCCGCTCGCGATATCCCTTCGCCACCGCCATCAACTCGGCTTCACTCGAATATCGTTGCTTGCACTGGATATACCCATACGCCGACTTCGGCAGCATCGGCACATCGCCCGTCAGCAGCCTGTACCCGGCATAGATCTCGTCATACGTCTTGCCCGCAATCACAAAGAACGAGACCCGCTGCCCCACATCGGAAGTCCACCGCGTCCGATCGTTGAACCCGAACGCGACCGTCGTCGCCGAAGGATTGTCCCACACAATCCCGTAGCCCTTATTTGTAACTACAAACGGCACACATACACTTTGTCCCGATGGCGCGTTGTAATCATGCGCACACCGCACCACATGCCCTCGCCGGTCGAGATACCCCTCCTGGTTCTGTCCCAGCCCGTAATAATGCTCATCCTTCGGCGAAGCGAACGTCGCTCCCACCTGAAAAAACGGAGCATCCGTCGGCCGCCGGTCATACAAAATATCCGCGTTCCCATCCTTATGGTTCGGCACCGACATCTGCCAACCGCGCATCTCCACCAGCGAAGCACCCTCCGGCGTCCGAATGGACAACCCTACCCCCGGCGTCGACCCATTGAAGAACTTCGCAATATCCGCCTGCGTCCCCGTCGGCACCCACGGCTTGCCCTCCGGCGAAACCGTCACCACCATCCGCGCCGACCGCAACACATCTCCACTCGGCCCTGTCTCCGCAGTCCATCCCGCGCCAGAAGCCTTCGCCGAAATCCCATACCCCGGCCCGGCCAGCGCATCCTCTCGCCGCAGACTCATACTCACTCGAACCACGTTCGGCGCATAGGGTTCCACCAGCACCGTCGCCTCATGGCGGCTGAGACTCAGTTGCTGCGCCTCAGCACTCCAACATGGGTTCAACAAGAAAACGAACATTGCCATACTCGCGCACCGAGTTGAGATCACGGCTTGCCGTTCCACTGGATCTGCCTTAATGCAGCAGTCACATCCTGCAAGGAAACTCGGCTTGCATCCATACCTATGCGACCCACCACTGAATTGAGATATTCGACGATCTCTTTGTCACTCCCCCCTAACACCAACAGCTCAAAGACACGGCCAATATAGCTATCGTATTCATCCCGAGGCCACGTTGGATCATCCATTACACCAATCGGATCCCAAACGTCGACGAAGACTTTGCGAATTGCAACCCGAACCCGTCGCGATTCTTCTTTAGGCATTACGGGATAGCGAACATCCATGACTACCCCCTAAGCCAGCCCAGTAGACTCCGCCTGCTCCTGCGCATGATAGCTACTCCGCACCAGCGGCCCGCTCTCCACATGCTTGAAGCCCATCCCCAGCGCCTCATGCTTCAGGAACGCAAACTCATCCGGCGTGTAGTACCGCGTCATCGGCAGATGGTCCCGCGAAGGCCGCAGATACTGCCCGATCGTCAGAATATCCACCTTGCGATCCGCCAGGTCGCGGAAGACGCTCAGCAGCTCGTGCATCTCCTCGCCCATCCCGACGATGATGCCGGTCTTGGTGACAATCTGGTCGCCCTCGCGGTCCGAGAACATCTCCGCCGCAATCTCCTTCGACTTCCGCAAAAACTCCAGCGACCGCTCATACCGCCCACCACTCTTCGCCACGCGATACAGCCGAGGCACCGTCTCGATATTGTGATTCAGAATCTCCGGCCGAACCGCCACCACCAGCCGCAGCGCCTCTTCCACTCCCTGAAAGTCCGGCGTCAGAATCTCCACCCTGCACCCCGGAGCCTGCAGCCGAATCTCCTCGACCACCTTCACAAACGCCCGCGCCGCGCCAACATTATCGTCGTCGCGGTTCACGCTCGTAATCACCGCATGGTGCAATCCAAGCTGCGCCACCGCATAGGCCACCCGCCGCGGCTCATCGAGATCAATCGGCTCCGGCTTGCCCTTCGGCACCGCGCAAAACCCGCACCGCCGCGTGCAAAGATTCCCCAGCATCATGAACGTCGCGGCCTTCTGGTTCCAGCACTCGCCAATGTTCGGGCACTGCGCGCTCTCGCACACCGTATGCAGCTTCAGCTCCCGAGCCATCTTCTTCAGATTGTGAAACGTCTCCCCCATCGGAGCCTTCGCCTTCAGCCACGCCGGCTTGGGCGCAGGCTTCCTCGGCGTCAGATCAATCTGAACCAGATCAGCGGTCGGAGTCATCTCTTCCATTGTATCGCCTCTTCACGAGCGCGCCGCAGCGTCTCCACCACGTCTCCCGTCGGATAGAACTCCATCGCAATCACGCCCCGGTAGTGCAGCTCCGCCAACTTCCGGTAGATGTTGACGTAATTCACCTCGCCGGTCCCGGGCTCATGCCGCCCGGGCACATCGGCAACATGAATCAACCCAACCTCATCGATGTTCTTCTCCAGTTTTTCAATCAGGTTTCCTTGCCCGCGCTGCTCGTGGTACAGGTCATACAGCACCTTCACCTTCGAACTCCCCACAGCCCGCACAATCTCGAACGCCTCCGTCACGCCATCAAGATAGATCGACGGATTCTCCAGTCGGTCGATCGGTTCAATCACCCCCGTCAGACCCGCCCCACCCAAAATATCCGCAGCGCGCTTCAGCGTCTCGATCGACGCAGCGTGCTGTACTCCCGGCCCTGCACCTTCCACTCGCTTCCCCGACAAAAGAATGATCTGCCCGCACCCGAGTCGTTGCACCGTCGGAATGAAGGTCTTCAGCTCCGCCAAAAAGCCGTCCCCACCCGACGGATCAGCAAACCCCAGCTTCACGCCCGACGTCGCATCCACCGTGATCTTCAGCGCTCGCATCCGCGCGAGGATGCGACGCCAATCCTCCTCGGACCACTTCGCAAACTCACCCACCAGCTCGACGTGCCTGTATCCCGCCTCCGCAACGCGCTCCAGATTCTCCTCAAAGCTGCCGCGCTTGTTCAGCGCCCACATCATCACAGAAAACCGCGACGCGGTCTCCTCTGCTGCCGGCTGCACCTGTCCCAGCAGCCCGCCCGGGCATGATCGCTCGCGCAGCAACAACTGCGGCCACCTGCTTTCCGAAGTCCCTTCGACTCAGCATGCGGGCCATCCTAGCAAAACAAGCCGACTATCAGCGTCTCCAAGCTCACCGCAGCCGGTCCCTCACCTCGGTCCGCACCAGGTACAGAAAGAACACCAGCGCAAACAGTCCCTGGACCAGGAACGGCGCGACATGCGTCTTCTGAAACACAACACAGATTCCCCAGCGACAGCGTCAGACACCCTGCCAGCACCAGCGCCCAACCCCAGCGCCGCAGCCGCAGCAACCCAAAAACACCCGCCGCCAGCAGTGTGCACAGAGCCAGCACTCCATACTTCCCGCGTCCGTCGCCAAACTTCCCCTGCAACGCAGCGAACGCATTAATCAGCGTCAGCACCAGCATGAACATGCAGATGCCCGCCACGCCTGGCAGCATCCCATGCGCCCGCGCCTGAAGCCGCTTTACTTCGTCTCTTTGGGTTCCGTCTGTCTCGCTCATAAAGTGTGCAGATACGCCAGCAGATCGTCGATATCCTGCTGGTTCATCGTATTCCCCATCGCCGGCATCAGGCCATGCCCATGCAGAATCGTCGCCGTCACGCGCTCATCGTTCGCCGGAGCGCCGCTCGGCAGCGTCAGGCCGCTTGAACACACCCAGCATCGGAGGCCCATGCAGCGGCTTATCCACGCGGTCGTAGTGACACTGCGCGCAATGCGCCTGAAACACCGCATGCCCCTGCATCTGCTGCAGCATTCAATTGTTCCAGCGGCGTAGGCGGCGGCAGCGTCTTGCACCCAGCCAACAGCTACAGCCCCAAGACTCATCAAACAAAAACTAATCGTCCTCACTCAACCATTCTCGCATTCTCGAACACGCAGCTGGCCCCCACTCCCTAATTCGCTGCCGCAATCGCCGCCACAATCTTGTCCATCACCTCGCGGTCATCACTAGTCCCCGGCAGATGATTCCCCACCATGATCGAAAAGATCACCGTCCGCCCACTCGCGCATTCCACATACCCACTCAAAGCCCGCGCCTCTCCCAGCGTCCCCGTCTTCGCAAACACATGGTCCTTCAGCGGAGCCTTGCCAAACCGCGCCTCCAGCGATCCATCCTCCCCACCCACCGGCAAACTCTTCTTCCAATCCGCAAACCAAGGCTGCGTCGGATGCATACTGCAACAACCGCGCCGTAGCCCGCGGAGTCACCAGATCATGCCCGCTCAGTCCCGATCCATCGAAGAAAATAAAATCATCCTTATCTATCCCCTGCACGTTCACAGAACGCACGCACCATCCGCGCTCCCTCGCGACTGTCGACCCTTGTCGCGACAACGGAGACTATTCGGCCCAGCTGATGCAGTAATAATCTCCGCATGCAAATTCTGGCTCACTTTGTTCGTCACCAGTCGACATCTTCCACCAGCGGCGCCGAACGATGCGATGCCAGCACCTATCTCCGTGTATCGGCAGTGCGAAGGCCCATCCGCAACTACAGCACATCCAGTTGGCTGATCAAAAACGACATCGCACGGGATCGGTCTCGCTGACCTGCTTCAAAAAGCCTTCCGCATCGATGAGTCTGCACATGCACCGCCCTCGCCCTCCCCGTCACCACAATCCCACGAGCCTCCAGCATTCCCTTCAACGCCATCGCCGCATACTCCGCCGGATCATGAATCGCGACCTCCTCTTCATCCGGCTGCGAATCCACCGCAATCGACCCATAAACCCGCAGCACCTTCGACCCCAGCGCCCGCTCCATCTGCACGTGGCTCCCGCTTTTCTTCTCTCCCGTCGTCACCGAAACATCCAGCGTGTAATACGAAGGCACCGCAGGATCCACCACCACCGTCGCAGGCTCGCCCCGGCAGTCGCAGCCGGCGAAACCGTCACCTTGATCTGGTTGTCATTGATCGTCAACGCCGACACCGGCGCACCATATCCCCACACCGCATCATCAATCGACCAGTCCTGCGGATACGGCTCCCACGGAAACAGCGTGTCGTCCCCCACCACATCGCCATTCACCACCTTCAAACCCGTCGCCGCCACCTGGTCCGCCATTGCCGCGAGATACCGCAGCGGATCGACCTCCGGCAAAGGCGGAGCACCCTTCTCCACCTTCGGCCTCAACGCCGGAGCCACGTAAGGAATCTCCCGCCCCGAAAGATTCGCATCACCTCCACCCACCAGCACCAGATCACCCTTCAGCGCCGTCGTTCCATCCATCACACCGCGCGCCACAATCTTCGTCTCAAACGTAGTCTCGCGGCCCCAGCAAAGCCATCGCCGCCGCCGTAGTAAACAACTTCGCATTGCTCGCCGGCTGAAATAGCTGCCCCTCATTCAACGAATAGATCGGCGCCCCATCCATCGCCGTCACCGCAATCCCCCAATGATCCCGCGCCACCCCCGGCCCACTCAGCAGTCCTGCAATCGTCCTCGCCAACTCCGTGCAAGGCCCGCTGCGACCGGCCTTCAACACCACCGCTCCATCACACCCGACGTTCTTCTCCTGCGCCAACGCCGGCTGTCAACCAGACGCAGCAAGCGACCCCAGCAACCGATCCACGAACGAAAATCCGCACCATCCGCGCAGTCTAGCACCCAAGGCAGTTGCCAGCTGAGTTCTCAGTCGCTAGTCCCTCAGTCACCTAGCACTGACAACCAGTAACTAGCAGCAACTGCCTTAAAATCCCTCCATGCCCTTCGCCGCCCGCACCCATCACGACTGGCATCTCCGCACCCGCACCCTTCCGCTCGGCCAGCGAACCCTCATCATGGGCATCCTCAACGTTACGCCCGACTCCTTCTCCGACGGCGGCCTCTTCTACTCCCCCGACCACGCCCCGGAACGCGCCGCTCACCCAAGCCCTCCGCATGCTCGACGAAGGCGCCGATATCCTCGACCTCGGCGGCGAATCCACCCGCCCCAACGCCACTCCGCTCACGCCCGAAGAAGAACAATCCCGTGTCCTCCCTGTTATCGAATCGCTCCTGAAACACGCCCCGCAGACCATCCTCTCCATCGACACTTACCACTCCTCCACCGCCCGCCTCGCCATCGAAGCCGGAGCCGAGATCGTCAACGACGTCAGCGGCCACCTCTGGGATCCCGCCATGTCCGCCACCTGCGCCGAACTTCGTTGCGGAGCCATCCTCATGCACACTCGAGGCCGCCCCATGGATGGCCCACACTCCGCCACTCGCACCCGGCGAAGTCATCCCTCTCATCCTCACTCGAACTCAAGGAACGCCTCGCAACCACCATCGCGGCCGGCATCCCTCGAGAAAAAATCGTCCTCGACCCCGGCCTCGGCTTCGGCAAGCGCCTCGACGAAAACTACCCCATCCTCGCGCACCTCGAAAGCCTCCGCGAGTTCAACCTCCCCATCCTCATCGGAGCCTCCCGCAAGCGCTTCCTCGCCAACACCCTCACTCACACGGCCGCGCTTGTCGACCGTCCTTCAAGGCGAACCACCCACCAAGGACGATCGTCTCCACGCCACCAATGCCGCCAACGTCGCCGCCATCCTCGCCGGAGCCCACATCCTCCGTGTCCACGACGTCCGCGCCGCCGTCGAAGCCGCCGCCATCGCCGACCGCATCCTCGCAGCACTTTGACCGTCAGCTTACCGGATCCCCAGAACCATCCGTCGTCCAGCTCTCCGTCTGAAACGCAAGAAAGATCGCAACCCACATATCTCTCGACGGCAGATGAATAAACAGCCCCCCATCCTGCCAAACCCCGTTATCCCCGCTGAAACTGCCCGCAGGATTTCCCTGGTTCATATGAATGTCGTGGATCCCATCCACCTTCCCGGAGTCGGAGTACGCGCTGCCGAACGCATAGATCATCCCGTTCTTATCTGCGATTGCCATCTTCAGCAGCGTCACGACCGCCTCCCGAAGCGCGTTCGCCCCTGCCGTCATCATCATCCACTCTTCCGGACTTATCCCCTTCGCACTTCTAGCCGGAATCTTAGGCAGCAGGATCATCTGGTCCCGCGTAATCATCGGCTCACCATCAATCTGCTCCCGCACATAGTCCAGCGCCAGTCCACCGGGTTCACTCTTCAGCGCAGTCATTCCCGTCGGCAAAGCGGTCAGGACAGCAAAATCAGGGGGCGTGAACTCCTCTTCAATCGCATACAAAACATCCGACCCATCCACCGACTGAATATTAACGGCAACCGTAAACGGACCGCCGTTCGCCTGCACTGTCATCTGGTAGTGCGTGCTTGATCCCGAGACAACCTTCCCTGCTGTCGGCTTGCCTACCAGGACACTGTAGTTCGCAATCGGCATCGTTCTCTTCCTTTCTATCGATTCAGATCCGCGTCGTCCTCTACATCCTCCTCTTCATTGTCCTCGTCGTCCTCTTCCTCCGCGGCGAGATCATCATCTTCCTCTTCCAAAGCAGATTCACCGTCACCCGCAACAAACGTCGCCGCATCGGTCGCCTCGCTGTTCGCAAAATCCGTCGAATCGCCCGCCGTGTTATCGAACGTCGACGTAGCATCCGGCCCAACCTTGCTGAAAAACGAATCGAAATCCTGATCCTTCCCAACCTTCGCCATAACCATCCTCCCTTAGTGAAGCCGGTTCCCTGATTCCCTTGGATGCACGCCCACCCCAAACGGCCTAACGACAATTCCTTCCGTTCTACGCGTATCCCGGTCACGACACAATTTCGCTCCATTCACAGGAAATCCACAGCATTCGAGGTCCGGGTGCTATCCTTAGGGGCGAAGGAAAGCCGAATATGCTGACCCCCATCCTCATCCTCCAAATCGTCATCCTCGGCGCCCTCGTCTTCCTTCTCGCACGCAAATCCCCCGCCCCGCAGCAGGACCGCCGCCTCGCCCAGCTCGCCGACAGCACTTCCCGGGCAACTCACCCGCCTCGACGCCCGCTCCGAGGCGCTCGACCACCACCTGCGCAGCGAACTCGCCCAGCTCCGCACCGACAACGCCGCCGAAGCGCGCCGCACCCGGGAATCCGCCGCAACCGACTTCACCAGCCTCCGCACCGAGATCACCAGCAACATCGCCGAACTCAGCAAACTCCTCAACACCGGCCTCAACGGCTTCCGCACCGACAACAAAGCCTCCGACGAGGCCCTCCGCACCGCCGTCCAGCGAACCTCGAATCCATCGAGCAACGCCTCTCCTACTTCATCGCCGAAGCCAACCGCAACCAGCTCGAAGCCCGCGAAGCCCTCCACAGCCGCCTCAACGAGCTCTCCGGCGAAGCCAACACCCAGCAGGAAAAACTCCGCTTCACCGTCGAAGACCGCCTCACCAAACTCAACGAGGACAACGCCGCCAAGCTCGAACAGATGCGCGTCACCGTCGACGAAAAACTCCACGCCACCCTTCAGACTCGCCTCACTGAATCCTTCGGCCAGGTCACAACTCATCTCGGCGAAGTCCAGAAAGGCCTCGGCGAGATGAAGGAGCTCGCCACCGGCGTCGGCGACCTGAAGAAGGTCCTCTCCAACGTCAAATCCCGCGGCGTCGTCGGCGAATTCCAGCTCGGCCAGCAGCTCGAACAGATGTTCTCCCCCGAGCAGTACATCAAGAACGCCCGCATCAAACCCAACACGCTCGAGTCCGTCGAGTACGCCCTCAAGTTTCCCAACGGCGATGCGCAGCAGAGTCACACCCTGCTCGCCATCGACGCCAAGTTCCCCAAAGAAGACTGGGAGCGCCTCGAGCACGCCTACGAAACTGGCAACCCCGATGAGATCGCCGCCGCTGGCAAAGCCTTCGAGAAGACCATCCGCGCCGAGGGCAAACGCATCTGCGACAAGTACATCGACCCGCCCACCACCATGCCGCACGCCATCATGTTTCTGCCGACCGAGGCCCTCTACGCCGAAGTCGTTCGCCGCCCCGGCCTGCAGTCCGAGATTCAGCAGCAGTGCCGCGTCACCATCGCCGGCCCATCCACCTTCATGGCCATCCTCACCAGCTTCCAGATGGGCTTCCATACCCTCGCCATCCAGAAAAAGGGCGACGAGGTCTGGCGCGTCCTCTCCAGCGCAAAGAAAGAGTTCGAGACCTACGGCGGCCTCATGCAGAAGGTCGAAGACCAGGTCGGCACCGTGCAAAACACCATTCAGAAGCTCGGCGTCCGCACCCGCGCTATCAACAAAGCGCTGAAAAACGTCTCCAACCCAGCAAATCTCGACGCCGGCGCCCCCATCTCCAACCTCATCGGCTTTGAAGACATCTCCTCAGTAGCCCCGCTTCTCGCCGCATCCAGCGACGAAGAGTAAAATTGGCCCTTCGGCCCGACCTCACGCGCGGCCCCGCTTTGCTTTACACTCACCTAGGCGCTCAGTATGCTTGAAAATGGTGTGGGCGAGACCGCGCACAAATTCAGGCTTTGATTCCAGACGTAAACAGGAGAACGAAATGGCAGCAGTAGACGAAAAAGTGAAGCAGATTATTGTCGAGCAACTTCAGGTGGATGAAGCGGAAGTCACACCCGGCGCAAGCTTCCAGGAAGATCTCGGTGCCGACTCCCTCGACGTCGTCGAACTAGTCATGCAGTTCGAAGAAGCCTTCGACATCCAGATCCCTGACGAAGATGCCGAGAAGATTAAAACCGTCAAAGACGCCGTCGATTACATCGAAAAGAACCAGAAGGCGGCAAAGTAAAAAATGGAACGTCGCGTCGTCGTAACCGGCCTCGGGCTTCTCTGCGGGGTCGGCAAAACCACCCCTGAGGTCTGGCACGGTCTGCTGGCTGGAAAGAGCGGCATGGCCGAGATCAAAGCCTTCGATCTCACCGGTCATCCCGTCCGATTCGCCGCCGAGGTCAAAGACTTCGACCCGCTCCTCTTTGTCGACAAAAAAGAGGCCCGCAAGATGGGCCGCTTCATCCACTTCGCCCTCGCCGCCTCGGCGGAGGCCATGGCTCACTCCGGCCTTCAGGTCACGCCGGAGAACAGCGACCGCATCGGCGTCCACATCGGCTCCGGCATCGGCGGATTCGACGTCATCGAGCGCGAACACATCAACCTGCTCAACGGCGGTCCCCGCAAGGTCTCGCCCTTCTTCATCCCCGGCGCCATCATCAACCTCGCCGCCGGTCACGTCTCCATCAAGTACGGCGCGCGCGGACCCAACGAGGCCACTGCAACCGCCTGCACCACCAGCGCCCACTCCATCGGCGACGCCTTCCGCATCATCCAGCGCGGCGATGCCGACGCCATGATCGCGGGCGGCACCGAAGCCTCCATCACTCCACTAGGAGTTGCAGGCTTCGCCTCCATGCGCGCGCTCTCCACCCGCAATGACGACCCCACCCACGCCTCCCGCCCCTTCGACAAGGATCGCGACGGCTTCGTCGTCGGCGAAGGCGCAGGCATCCTCATCCTCGAAGAGCTCGAGTTCGCCAAAGCCCGCGGGGCAAAGATCCTCGCCGAAATTGTCGGCTACGGTCTCTCCGCCGACGCCTTCCACATGACCGGCATGGCTCCCGAAGGCGAAGGCTGCTACCGCTCCATGAAGAACGCCCTCAAGGTCGCCAGGCGTCGCCCCCGAGCAGATCGACTACCTCAACGCCCACGCCACCTCAACGCCGCTCGGCGACGCGCTCGAGTCCAAGGCCATCGAAAATCTCTTCGGCGAACACGCCACCAGCCACAAGCTCCTGGTCAGCTCCACCAAATCCATGACCGGCCATCTCCTCGGCGGCGCCGGAGGCCTCGAGGCCGGCATCACCGTCATGGCTTTGCAGGAGCAGATTGTTCCTCCGACCATGAACATCGTCGAGCTCGATCCCCAGTGCCGCCTCAACTACGTGCCCAACAAGCCCCAGGCCGCAAAGATCGACTACGCGCTCTCCAACTCCTTCGGCTTCGGGGGCACCAACGGCTCCCTCGTCTTCAAACGCTGGGCCGAATAGCCCGCGACCTACTTAAGAATCGCGTCAGCAATGCTGACCAAGTAAGGCCCCTCGTTCCAGCCGGTCTCTGCGCCGTAGCACCGCAATGACTAACCGCTGATAGCGGCTCCCGCTACCTTCAGCAGAACGACGATGAACCACCATCCAAACACCACAATCGCCGCAGAGCTCCGCTTGATCCCCGCGACAATCGAGACGCCAATGGTCATCAAGATTGCGATCCAGATCGCGAACACATCGACCGAAGACAGCAACGCCACCAACCAGGACGGCGTATCGCCTCCCGCAAGGTAGTACCCGATATTCGTCCCCAGTGCGTTATTAATGTCGAACGAGTCGCCGGCCAAACCCGCATAGGCCGAAACAATGATCAGAAGATTGAAGATCACCAGCGGAAGCGTCGCATAAAACCATACGGCCAGCATTTGCTTATACTTTGCCTTTCCACCGAAGACAAAATTCGCCGTCCCTAACAAAACCCCTGCACAGATAAGTCCAAGCACCAGACCAATCACGGGAGCCGCGTAAGAAAACTTGAAATTCGTTTCAATCCTGCCGCGAATCTTCGCCGCGACATCAGGAGTCGCATTCGTTATCTGATCTTCCAGCATCTTCGAGTGATGGATCACACCATCCACCAGGGTAGGCAGCCCGATCTTGTTCAAGATCGCGAACGCAAACGCCAGTCCCACCACTGCCCCAAGCAGATACGGCAGCCACCAGCTCGAGTCACGCAGAATATCGGTGAACGTCTTGGACGGAGCGATAAACGTATCCACCACGCGCTCCATCTGGCTCAATCCAGGCCCCGAAACTTGCCCTTCCACTGCCACGACATCGCTCATAACGGTCTCCTCGCGCGGAATCTCTCCGTCATCAAATCAGTATTTCCGGGCGTTTGAGGATTGTAGCCCGACCCACACTCCCCATCCCAATAAATTCTTCTGCTTTTGTTTGTCGTTCCGCATCGGAGCCGGGACGAGAATGCTTTGTCGTTCAGATCGCACCCCATGAAAAAATAAACCATGGACCCAACCCATACCCCCTTCCCCAACCCCTTCTGGCAAGCGCTCATCACCGAGCAATCCGCCATCGCCATAGGGTCCACCCTCGCCCGCCGTTACCCCGCCGACGTTATCCCCTTCGCCGCCCTCCGCGAGCCCACCCAGGCGGCCATGAAGGACCTCCGCAACCTCCTCGCCGCCGAAGAGTCGATTTACATCACCGGCGACCAGCTTCCCGAGACCCACGGCCTCAAACTCCTCGGGCATCTCCGCGGCTGGCAGATGCACTTCTCCGAACCGATTCCTCCGATCGCCATAGAGGCCCCACCGATCACATTGCTCTCCGCCGAAGACTCACCCGCCATGGTCACCCTCACCGACGCCGCCTTCCCCGGCTTCTTCCGCAACCGAACCTACACCCTCGGGCACTACTTCGGCATTCACGTCGACGGTATCCTCGTGGCAATGGCTGGCGAGCGAATTGCTGTACCCGGCCACCGCGAGATCAGCGCCGTCTGCACCCTCCCCGGCCATACCGGCCAAGGTTACGCCGCTCACCTCCTTCGTCACATCCTCCACTTCCACGCCGCCTCAGGCGTCCGCTCCTTTCTGCACGTAGCCGCGGCCAACACTCGGGCGATCGAACTTTACGAACGTCTCGGCTTCAAAAAATCGCTGAAGATAACCTTCAATCGCTTTCGCCGCGCTTAGGCATCCTCCGGTGTCGCTGCAACCGATTGAACAAATGCTGGTTAGCGCCCAGAAGAAAACCATCTAGAGATTAAAAAGCTCGCGCAATCTCTTGGTCTGCGCCCGGCTGACCGGAATCTCGGTCTTCTGCGCATCATCCATCCGAAGCTGGTAGCTCGATTTGAACCACGGAACCACCTCCCGTATGTGTTGAATATTCACCACATAGGAGCGGTGCGCGCGCCAGAACGTCTCCGGATCAAGCTGGTCCATCAGTTCCTCCAGCGTCCTGCAATTCGAGTGGCCCTCTACCGTCCGGGTCACCACCGTGATCGTGCCCTCTTCGATCGAGGCAAAACAAATCTCCCGCTGATCCACCAGCAGCAGCCGACTCTGCGCCCGCACCACCACCTTGCCTGAATTGGCCTTCGCCGGTTGTGCCTGCTCTTCCACCAGCCGCAGCAACGCATCCAGCTTCGCTTCGCTGGCCGACTCCGACGGAGCGCTCAGCCGAGCCTGTGCCTTCTCTATCGTCTGCATCACCCGCTTACGATCGAACGGCTTCAGTAAGTAGTCAACCGCATTCACCTCGAAGGCCCGCACCGCATACTGGTTGAACGCCGTCGCAAACACCACTTGAGGCATCGGCACCTTGCGGTCCAGCAGTTTCTTCAGCACGCCAAACCCATCCAGACCCGGCATCTGCACATCCAGAAACACGAGGTCGGGCCGATGAGTGCGAATTAGCTCTACTGCCTCGATTCCATTGGTTCCCTGCGCCAGGACATCTACCCCACCTGCTCGCTCCAGGAGAAACTGCAGCTCCTGCCGTGCCAGCGGTTCATCATCGATGATCAATGCAGTCAGTGACATCCCAACTAGTCACTATATACGCGCAGCCGCGCCGGAGCATTGTCCTCGGCCAGATCATGTCCGCACTGCGCACAATACACATCGGTTATCTGCACCCCGCGGAAACACCGCCCGCAAACCGGAGCCAGCTGAAACTGGCACTGAGGGCAGAAGTGCACGCTCGAATTCAGTTCCGTGCTGCAATGCGGACAAGGAGTCAGCATCGGCTGCCGCAGCAGGAAGTAGACCACCGCTCCGATTCCACCCGGCATCACCACCACAATCAGCATCCACAAGCCGGACGGCATCTTGCGACGCCGAACGTCCCGGCTCACATAACCCACCAGCAGCACATAGCTGGCAAACGCAGTGCCCCACGAATACCCCATCAGCAACCGCATCGGCAGCAACTCGTGCTTATGGTGAGGAAGAACCCCGTGGAACAGGTACTGCACTGCCCCGAATACGATGATCGCCAGCACAACCGACCAGGTCGGAATCATGCTGAGCTGATCTTCATCCCCCGCCAAACTACCGCGCGAACGATCCGATCCCTGGTTCCAGAACCTGTTCATTTAGCCGCCTCACGCTTCCGCGCACGCTGGAACAATACCACCGCCAGCAACGCCATGGAAACCGGCAGGAACCACAAACACAACACCAGGAATTGATTGCTCGCATCTGGAACGCCATTCGGTGTCGCATCGTAGGCATCCAGCGCACTCCAGACTGCTGTGCAGATAATCACCAGAAGGGAGGAACAAACAGCCAGCGGAATCCAGAGGCTGCGGACCTTACTTTGTCGGGCCGCCATTGTCCTGGCTCGCTCCCGCACCACTCGATGCGTGCGATTGACCACCGACGCCCGCGCTGCGGTACTTACGCCAGCCATTCCCGCTCTCTTGAATGCGTCCCGGTCTTGCTCAGGGGACTTGCCAAGTGTTTCGCTCATGCCCCCGCCTCCATAAATGGACGTGAAGCTCGTAGCTGCTCCATCTGCGGCTTCAACGCCGCCAGCCCGCGATAGAGTCTCGACTTCACAGTCGACAGGGGTGCCTTGGTGACGTTTGCAATCTCTTCGAGAGAAAGTTCCTCGTAAAACCGCAAAACCAGAACCTCCCGATAGCTTGGCTCAAGCTTCAGAAGAACCTCGCCCACCTCGGCGCAATCCTCGCGGGATTGAAACTGTTCCAGTGGCGAAGGCCCGGACATCGCGATCTCAAAGGGCCGTTCATCCCCGCCGCTCTCGCTCATCTCATCCAGACTCGCCATCGTGCGCTTTCGCGACAGGTCGATTACCAGATTCCGTGCAATCGTGAAGAGCCAGGTATCAAAACGCGCCTTACCGTTGTACTGCGCCCCGCGCAGCAGAACCCGCATCCAGGTCTCCTGGAACAGATCCTCCGCAACCTCGCGTTTACCCGTCAGAAAAAGGAGATACCGCAGCAGCCGATGCTGGTACTGCTCAATCAATTGGTCCAACAACTCGGGATTCTGCTTCTTCAGCCCACGGGCAATCGCCGCATTTTCGCTCTGTACCTGAGCGATCTCCGCAGCGGAAATCGAAATGGAACCGGCACGCACGTTATCTGAGACGGTCGTTCGACCCGAGAAGTCTCGCATTTTGATAGAACGATCCATTAAAAAATTTGATCTGCCTGCCGGAAAAGGCTTAAACCAGGTCGGCCCTGCTGGTTTTGGCCCTGAAAACATTCTAAAGCCTGCCAGCGATTTGCCAGCTAAGAACGTAAAATTTAGAGATGGAAGTTCTTTACGGCCTCCACCCTGTCGAGGAGGCCATTCGATCCGGTGCGCGGCGGCTTGACCATGTCAGCGTAGCCCGCGAGCGCCGGGACGAACGCCTCGAACGCCTCATCGAGCTCTGCCGCACGGCCGGTGTCCGGGTATCGCTCGAACCGCGTGAACAACTTACCCGGCTGGCTCGCACCGACGCCCATCAGGGGGTCCTCGCCGTCGTCCGGGAGCGGCAGTTCCTCGGCGTCGAAGATCTGCTGGCGTCGAATCACGTGGATCGGCACCGTTTTTTCCTCGCGCTCGACGGCCTCGAAGACCCTCACAACCTCGGGGCCCTCCTCCGAACCGCCGACGGCGCCGGAGTCGACGGCGTCATCCTCCCCGAACGGCGGTCCGCCCCGGTAACCGCCACGGTAGCCAAAACCTCAGCCGGTGCCTCTGAACATGTCCGCATCGCAAGAGTCACGAACCTCGTCCGGGCGCTCGAACAGATGAAGCAGGGACACGTCTGGGTGCTTGGGCTCGACGAACGTGGCAGCCAGGACTACACCGACTATGACTTCCGCAGTGACTGCGTCCTCGTGCTTGGACGTGAAGGCGCCGGCCTGCACGATCTCGTCAAAAAGACGTGCGATTACCTCCTGAGGATTCCCATGGCCGGACAGGTCTCCTCACTCAACGTATCCGTCGCAGGCGCCGTCGTCATGTACGAAGCCATGAGACAGCGGCGTCAGCCCGTGCAAGCCGCACCGCGTAAGCCGGTAAAAGAGCGCAAGGGATTGGGATCTTGAATCGTATGGTTGTCTTCGTTGTACCCCGTCGTTCGTCAGTACTTGCTGTGATTCTCGCCTTAGGTCTCACCGCGATCGGCCAGACCACACCGCCGCCCACTCAAGACCAGCCCGCACCACAGGGAAAGGTCCTTTTCAATCGGAATGAAGATTCAACCGAGCCGAAGGCCGCGAAAGCATCCGCTGAGCAACGCGTTGTTGAGATCCCGGACACAGAGCGCTCCTCGCTCATCTTTTCAGCTTACGATCTGGACGTTCATCTGACGCCAGCGCAGTCGCGTCTTGCCGTCCACGCAGAGTTCACCGTGACCAACTCCGGGAAGGAGCCGTTGAAGAGGCTCGTCTTTCAGATCTCGTCCTCGCTCCAATGGGAGAGTTTCGCAATACGCAGTGGGGCACAGGTTTCCCCATTGCCCTTCACCGTTCAAACCATCGACACCGACGCCGATCACACCGGCAAAGCAACCGAGGCGGTCGTCTCCCTATCGCAACCGCTTGATCCCGGCGCAAGCCTCGAGCTGACCAGTTTCTACTCGGGTGAAATGCCGCAGTCAGCCGAGCGGCTGGAGCGCATCGGAGCGCCTTTGGACCAGGCGGCCCGTGCCGATTGGGACCAGATCAGCCCAGAGTGGACCGGTTTCCGCGGATACGGAAACGTCATCTGGTATCCCGCCGCCGCCGCACCGGTATTCCTTGGCGATGGCGCAAAACTCTTTCAAAGCGTGGGACAGACGAAGCTCCATCAGACGGAGGCAAAAGTCCGTCTCCACCTGACGGTCGAGTACGTCGGCGATGCGCCCGACGCCGCCTTCTTCTGTGGCCGCCGTGAGCAGCTCAAGGTCGTCAGCGAGAACCAGGACGTCCCGGTCGCGGAGTCGCCCGGCACAGCGACGGCGGAGTTCGCCGAGACCCAACTGGGCTTCCGCACCATGAGCCTCTTCGTCACCCCCCGCGCAGGCACAGTCACCGACAACAACTTGGTCTCCGCCGTCACAGACCACTACGATGCTCTGCCGAGCTATGGGGGAGCTTCGGCGAAGGTCCAGCCTTTGCTGGCAGACTGGCTCGGTGTCGGCCCGTTATCCGTCCTGACAATCCTCGACCAAAACGGCCAGCCCTTCGAAGACGACGCTCTGCTGGTGGCGCCTGTGCGCGCTGCGGCGCCCGATGTCCTGGCGCAGTCGCTCGCGCACTCCCTGACCCATGCCTGGTTCCGCTCGTCACACGTTTGGCTCGACGAGGGCGTCGCCCAATGGATGTCGCTGCTATGGCTCGAGCAGACTCACGGCCGCGAGGCTGCCATCCAGCGCCTGCAGGAGGACGCAAAGACCCTGGCGCTGGCCGAACCTGCAGCCGCACGCAACGCTGGCACAAGCGAAGGACAGAGTCTCATCCAGGCAAGCGATGAGGTCTACTACCGAACCAAGGCCGCGGCCGTGCTCTGGATGCTCCGCGCACAAGTGGGAGACGAGGCGATGAAGCGCGCTCTGAAGTTCTACCGCGACGACAAACTCGACACCGACCCAAAGGAGTTTCAGCGGGTTGTCGAACGCGCCTCCGGGCAGAACCTCGGCTGGCTCTTCGACGACTGGGTCTACCATGATCGCGGCTTGCCGGACCTCGGCATCGTCAACGTAACCCCCCGCGCGATGGATAATGTCGCCGGAAAGGGCGCCGGATGGCTTGTATCAGTCGAAGTCAAAAATGATGGCGACGCCACGGCGGAGGTTCCGGTGACCGTCCGGTCCGGAACCCTGACCTCCACGGAACGGTTGCGAATCCCGGCTCGCTCCAGCGCCTCCACCCGTATCGTCTTCGAGGGGACTCCGGAAGAAGTGCTGGTCAACGACGGCTCGGTGCCGGAGGTAGTGTCATCGACACACTCGACAAAGTTCACAGTGGCTAGACCGAGTCCCTAACCACCCGGTCAACCATCGAGCTTCTTCACCACCAGCTCATTCAGCAGTGCCGGGTTCGCCTGTCCCTTCGAGAGCTTCATCACCTGCCCCACAAAGAACGCCGCTACCGTCTTCTTCCCGCCGCGATACTGGTCGACCTGCTTCGGATTCGCAGCAATCACCTCATCGATCATCTTCTCAATCGCCGACGAGTCTGAGATCTGCTGCGGCTTCTCCCGTTCATACACCACTGGGAAGTCTTCCTTCTTCTCAAACGCAGTATCCAGCAGCTGCTTCAGCATCTTGCTCGAAAGCTCGCCAGACTCCGCAAGGTCCGCCGCCATGACCACGCCATCCATCGACACCGGTGACTCCTCCGGCTCCAGCCCCGCCAGCCGCAGCCGCATTGTCAGCTCGGTCGTCAGCAGCGAAGCAACACGTTTTGGACTCTTCGCCTTCTTAGCCGCCGCCTCAAACCTGTCCGCAAACTCCCGCGTAGCCGTCAGCGTCGCAGCATCCTGAGCAGAGATCTCATACTCCGCGATCAGCCGCGCCCGCCGCGCCTCCGGCAGCTCCGGCAGCATCTTGAATATCTCCGCCTGCCACTCCTTGCCCACCACCAGTGGCGGCAAATCCGGCTCCGGAAAGTACCGGTAATCATGCGCCTGCTCCTTGCTCCGCATCGAATATGTCCGGCCCTCCGAGCTGTTCCACAGACGCGACTCCTGCACGACCCGGCCACCCTCTTCCAGCACGCCGATCTGCCGCTCAATCTCGTACTCAACGGCCGAGCGAATATAGCGAAAGCTGTTGACGTTCTTAACCTCAGCCTTCGTCCCAAACTCCTTCGCACCCTTCAGCATCACGCTCACATTGGCGTCGCAGCGAAGCGAACCCTCTTCCATATTGCAGTCGCTCACACCGGTGTAGAGCAGAATCTCCTTCAG
The DNA here is from genome assembly GCA_963746625.1 of uncultured Acidobacteriaceae bacterium. Taxonomy (GTDB): domain Bacteria; phylum Acidobacteriota; class Terriglobia; order Terriglobales; family Acidobacteriaceae; genus Edaphobacter. The sequence goes on along the minus strand of CAVVBT010000002.1, from coordinate 981,062 downwards.
CTTCGTCAGGTACTCGAACACCTCATCCGCAGTCCGCAGATCCGGCTCGCTCACGATCTCCACCAGCGGAGTTCCACAGCGATTCAGGTCGATATACGTCTTCGAAACTGAATCCGCAAACCCATCATGAATACTCTTTCCCGCATCCTCTTCCATGTGCAGACGAGTCACGCCAATCCGCTTCGTAATCGCAGCACCGCTCGCGTCGAACGCCGGAACTTCAATCCACCCATGCTCCGCAACCGGCTTATCGTACTGCGAGATCTGGTATCCCTTCGGCGAGTCAGGATAAAAATAGTTTTTTCGGGAAAAAATACTCGTCTCGCGAATCTCGCAGTTGATCGCCTTCGCCGCCAGCACCGCAAACTCCACCGCCCTGCGGTTCAACACCGGCAGCGCCCCGGGCAGCCCCAGGCAGGTCGGACAGATGTGCGTATTCGGCTCACCGCCATACTTGTTCACGCAACCGCAGAACGCTTTCGTCTCTGTCAAAAGCTGAACATGGACCTCCAGCCCAATCACAGGCTGGTACTTGGCAAGAATCTCTGGGGTCAGTGCGGTCATCGTCGACATAATCTAATTATCCAGCAAGCTGATGCTCTGAATATTTGCGTTCTTTGTCAGCAAGATCCCCGGCCCGGGAATAGGAATTGCTTCCCCATTCTCCCCCACCCACGAGGCCTGCTCGATATAAACCGAGCAATCTTCGGACGTATCTGAGTAATAGGTTAGAAGGCCCAGAATACTTCGCCCATCAGTCAACTCTACCTGGACAACCTGAATTGTCTTGGCTTCCGTTTGAAAGATGTCATTCCAGATCGACCGGCGCGTTGTGCGCTCCGTGAGTTTCAGCTTGCGGAAGAGCCAATTGCCATCCAGATTGATATACGCCACACCTGCCAACGAAAAGGCCAGGGTGATCGCTGCGAGTGCCAGTAACTTCTTTGGATGCCAGATTACGGTTGTCTCTGTCACAGGCGGGTGAGGGGGAGCCAACTCGAACGGCAATGCTCCATGTGTCAGAACAACGAAGGCAGAATAGATCAGAAAGCTATAGAGGCAAGCTTCGATCACCTTATCGAAGTCAGTTTGAGACCCTCGCAGCGCAAGCACTTGAACGATATATGCAGCTGCAAAACCGGGAAGAAGGATAAGAAGAATTTGAAGAGCGATAACGCTCGTCGGCATTCTTCAATTCCCTTTAGCCGTGCGCGGGGGCGGGATGCGAACCGGAGGGGGCATCTTCACACGGACGGTCGGCTTTGACTTTGCACCTTTATCAAAAGAGTCGCTGCCCGCGGGTTTTCGATTTTGGTCAAGATATGGCACATCGCCCTCCCTGTTACTGTGCTAAGTATACAGCCGCCCTATCCACTAAACACCAGCGCAGCATTGCTCCCAACAGAAGTCCCACTCGTGAGAAAATCCGCACAGCGCTCCACCAGCTATATCACTGCAGATGAAAGAAAAACCTCCCCCAAAGACGCGTAGCTACGCAGTCGACCCCCGGCACATTCTCCCCATGCTTCGCGATCTGACGGAGCTGGCCACCGTGCGCCTCGCAAACAAATCCACCCGCCGTCACGCCATCCAGCTCGGCCGCAACGTCCGCCAGCACGCCTTCGACGCCCGCGACCCCTTCCCGGTCATCGAACACGCCGACCTCGCCGCCTTCCTGGGCTGCAACGAGCCCCGCGAGATCGTCCTGCCCCCTATCGACACCATCAGCCTCTCGGGCCTCGGCTTCGTCGTGCCCTACACCCTGCTTGCCACCATCGTCAGCGCCCTTCAACCCCAAAAAATCTTCGAGACCGGAACCTTTCGCGGCGTCAGCACCCTCACCATGGCCCTCAACGCCCCAGAAGCCGCCATCTACACGCTCGACCTGCCGGAGCAGTACACCGAATCCGAAGTTCAAACCCTTAGCAAAGGCGACCGCGAGTGGGTCCGGCTCTCCCGCACCTCCACCGGTTTCGCGTTCCAGAACCACCCCGCCGCGAAGCGCATCCAGCAACTCCGCGGTAACTCGCTCAATTTCACGCCCCCCGCTGTTCTTGAAAACACTGACCTCTGCTTCATCGACGGCGGCCACTCCTACGAGTGCATCCAGGCCGACACCGAGACCGCCCTCAAGATTCTCTCGCCCAGCGGAGTCATCGTCTGGGACGACTATGCCTGGTTTGTCGATGGCGTCAGCCAATACCTCACCGAACTCCGCCACAAGCTTCCGCTATATCGCATAGCCGACAGCCAGCTAGTTATCTTCAGCAAGCTAACATCACACTGACATGGAACCCATCACCCACCTGATGACCGGAGCCTGCCTCGCCCGCGCGGGCTTCAACCGCAAGGCAGCCTATGCCACCCTCGCCATGACACTCGCCGCCGAGGCACCAGACCTCGACACCCTCTGGGCGTTCGGCGGCCCCATCGCTGCCTTCCAGCACCACCGCGGCTGGACCCACACCTTCCTTGGCCTGCCGTTTGAGGCCGCAGTCGTTGTCGGCGTCATCTGGCTCTATCACCGCTGGCGTTCCCGAAGAGCCCCTGCCAAGCCGCCAATCGCTCCCGTCCGGTGGGGCCTGCTCTACGGCTTCGTCCTTATCGCCTTGCTCAGCCATCTTCTGCTCGACTGGACCAACAACTACGGTCTCCGGCCCTTTTTCCCCTTCAATCCCCACTGGTACGCGGGATCCTTTGTCTTTATCGTCGAACCGGTTCTCTTCCTCATCCTCGTCACCGCGCTCGTTGCTCCCGCGCTCTTCGGCCTGATTGGCAGCGAGATCGGCGTCCGCAAACCCGCCTTCCGGGGACAGAACTGGGCTATCTTCGGCCTTCTCGCAATGTGCGCTCTCTGGGCCGTCCGATTCGTCGAACACCAGAAGGCCGTCCAACTCGCCCAGAACAACGACTACAACGGCGCGTATGTCCTGCGCGCAACGGCCGACCCCTACCCGATCAACCCGTTCCAATGGCAGACCGTCGTCGAAACCCCAACGTTCTTCCAAGTCTCCACAGCCGACACGTTCAGCGACACGATCTCAAGCAGCAGCGAAGCCGACACCATCTATAAGCCACCCACAACCCTGGCAACCCTCGCCGCCAAACAGAGCTGGCTCGGCGAGATTTACCTCGACTGGTCGCAATGGCCGGTTGTTACAGAGACCGGCATCGACCAGGACGGTATCGCTACCGTCACCTTCCGCGACCTGCGCTTCATCGAGGACACCCCTCTGTTGTCAGGCAATCGCGCCATGCCACTGACCGGCGACGTCTACGTAAACTCCGACCGCCACATTGTGCGCATGGAATTTTCCGGCCGGGTTCAGCACTAGAGGGGACACCGGAATCAGTGCCCCTCCCCCCGCATCAAAGCGGCTAAAGTATTCCCAAATATATACTTAGGTCCGGACCGACGTATCTCAAGGATGCCAAAGTCCAGTAAATACGAGGGTGCTCGCTGCAAAGTATTGGAAAAGTGCTAGTTACGTTGATTTGACAGCTGCGCTTTAGCTTTCAGACCCTCTATCGTAGCCACTTCGGAGGGTCGCGTATGTCAAGCGCAGGCGCTCCGCGCAACGCATTGCTGCAGGCTTCTTAAGCACCGACGATCTACTCTTCTTCCACCGGAAAATTCGCGCCGCGCCGCCGGTCGAACACCTTCCGCACCACGTACACCAGAATCAGCACAACGACGATCCCCACCCCGACCATCATCAATCCCTGATGATGCACCGTCCGCATCATCGTATGGAAGATTGCAGGCCCATAGACCATGATGATCAGCGAGACCACGACGAACCGGATAAACTTGCCCAGCATTAGCGCGGAGAAAAACCAAAGCGGCTTCATCTCGAAGACGCCTGCAGCCAGCTCAAAGATCTTCACCGGAAAAGGCGGCGGCATCATCGCTGGAACCATGATGGCAAAGAACTCCTGTTTCTCGAACCGATCGCGCAACTGTTCATAGCGTGCCCGATTGATACGCTTCAAAAGAAACAGCTCACCTCCTGCCCGCCCCAGATAGTAAGGAAGCAGGCTGCCCACAGCCGTACCGAACGCAGCCGTAACGCAATAGATTAGAAACCCCGCATGGTTGCGAACGACATACTCTGCCACCATCGCATCGAGCGGCATCGGAATCGATGATGAATCGATGATGGCAACAATGAAAATCCCAAAGGCACCCAGAGGCTTCAGCACGGCCAGGAGCCATGCATTGGCCTTCACCAGCCCTATCCCAATCTTCTTCCACGGCACTCCGGCCGCCAGCATCATCATCACCGGAGGACCTCCGCGTCGTGCCCTGTTCGTCCAGCCAGCAGATCGAGTGCATGCGGCAACAGCGGCAGGATCGCCGCAAGCGAGCTCTTCGCCCCCGCCGGACTGCCCGGCAGATTCACAATCAGCGTCGCGCCCAGAGTTCCACACACCGCGCGGCTCAGAGCAGCGAGCGGCGTGTGCCGCAACCCTTCGGCACGCATCCGTTCGGCCATTCCATCGATCAGCCGGTTACAAACCAGTCTCGTAGCCTCGGGCGTCACATCGCGCGCGGCCAAACCCGTCCCGCCTGTCGTCACAATCAACCCTGAAGTCTCCGCATGATGCCGCAAAGCCCCGGCAATCAGCTCCAATTCGTCGGGCAGAACCTCCAGCGCCACCACTCTCGCCCCGGCATCCTCCAACAACTGCGCCGCCGTCGGACCTGAAACATCTACCTGCTCCCCCCGGGCGCAACGATCGCTGATCGTAAGCACCACAGCAGGAACATTTCTAAGGAGATTCTGAGTCACTTCTCCAGTCTACGGTTTGCCACGCCGTTCCAGAAATCGCGATTTCTTCTTTTTGGGGAATCGCCCTCAAAAATGAGAAAATAGAAAGGTCTGCGCGATCCGGGGACCCAACCTGCCACTCGCCCTTCATTTAGCTTGCAACTTTCATCCAGAGTACCCGTCAGACCCTATAGCCCATGCCCTCCCTCGAGATACCGCCCAAGTCCGCGCCGCCCGTCCAGCCCGTAAAGGTCCGCACCGGCCGGTATGGCGAACTCGAAGAGCATGAGCTGATCCACCTGCTCGACACGCTCGACGACGAGCGATCAAAGGCCCGCTTCCGCGAGTCCATCTACATCTCCGTCATCATTTACATGGGAATCGTCTGGTTCCTGTTCTACGGGCCACGCGTCCTGTTCCACCAGCCGAAGCTCATCAGCCCGGTCGATGTCCTCAAGGAGCGCGATAAACAGCTCACCTTCCTCGACAATCCGACCAACCTTCCCAAACTGGCTCCCAGACCCAAGGCAACGACCGAGAAGGCTCACCCGCCACAGCAGGCCCCCGACCAGAAGACCTTACAGCGGCTGCAGGCGATGCGCAAAGCCGAGGCACCTACGCCTGCCCCTGCTCCGCCGGCGACCGCCCAGGCCACACCGACCCCGCCGACGCCACAACCGCCGCCACCAGCACCGCCGCCCACCCAGCAGGCCTTAATCGAAGCGCCCAAGCCGGCTCCCACCCGTCCGAACTTCAGCAACCCTAACCAAACCCCGGGAGATGTCGTCCGTCAGGCCGGTCAGATGGCAGCACGCAACCGTGACTCCGGCGACTACGGTGCCCGGGGCGGTCCAGGCGGCACTCAGATCGGGATGGGTGGCGTCCAGATCCTCTCCGATACCCAAGGCGTCGACTTCGGCCCATACATCCGCAAGATCCTTAACGAGATCAGGGCCGCCTGGTATCCCCTCATCCCCGAAGAGGCACGTCCTCCTCTCAACAAGCAGGGCGAAACTCTCATTCGCTTCACGATCATGGCCGATGGACACATCAAGGCCACAGCAGATGGCATGATCCTCGAAGGCCCCAGCGGGGACAGTGCAATCGACCGCGCATGCTGGGGCGGCATCACTGGCGTCGGCCAATTTCCGCCGCTCCCAGCCAACTTCAAAGGCCCCCAACTCGAGCTTCGTATCGATTTCCTCACCAACAAGCCTCTTCCGTACTAGGCCGAATCATCCGGCAGATGCCGACTCGAAGCTAATGTCTCAATCACCTGCTCCACCAACAACACCGCGGCAAATTGAGCGCCGCCGCCAGGTACGCGGTCTTCTTGTGCTCGCCTTCGCGGTCCTCCTCTTCAGTCTGCTGCGCGCCGGCCTGCACAACATCTTCACGCCGGGCTGGTGGCGTCTGTGGTGACACCTCACAGCAACCCCCTCATCGTCGTTGCCGGCCCTACCGCCAGTGGCAAAACCTCCCTCGCTATTCGTCTCGCCCAGGAGTTCCACGGCGAAATCATCAGTTGCGACTCAGTTGCTGTTTATCGCGAGATGGAGATCGGCACGGCAAAGCCCAGCCGCGAAGAGCGAGCCCTCGTCCAGCACCACATGATTGACATCGCATGGCCCGACGAAGCCTATACCGCTGGCGACTACAGCCGCCAGGCCCGCGAAGCCCTTGCCGCCATCACCGAACGAGGACGCCTCCCGATCGTCGCCGGAGGAACCGGCCTCTACCTCCGCGCCCTCATCGACGGCCTGTTTCCAGCACCACCGCAAAAAGAAGGCCAGCGCGATCGTCTCCGCAAACTTGCCTCCACCCGAGGGTCCGCCTACCTTCACCGTCTCCTCACCCGTCTCGACGCCGTCGCAGCAACCGCCATTCATCCCAATGACGTCCCCAAAGTCATCCGCGCCATCGAAGTCTCGCTCCACGCGGACGGCCCGCTCAGCGCCCGCGGCCGAACTCCAATGACAGTCCAATGGCAAAAAGGCCGCGATACCCTCACCGGCTATCGCATCCTGCGCATCGGCCTCAACCCGCCTCGCGCGCGGCTCTACGAGCGCATCAATCAGCGCGCCACAGCGATGTTCGATCGTGGCCTCGTCGAAGAAACAGAACGTCTCATCGAACGTTACGGCCCCGACTGCCGTCCCCTCACCTCGCTAGGCTACGCAGAAGCCACCGCCGTCCTGCAAAACGAACTCACCCGAGAACAGGCCGTCGCTCAGGCCCAGCAAGGCCATCGCAACTACGCCAAACGCCAGCTAACCTGGTTCCGGCGCGAACCCGATATGCACTGGCTCGAAGGCTGCGGCGGGGACGAAGACATCATCGACGAAGCCGTGCGACTTGTGCGCACGCACTTGTAGCAAATCGGTGTCATCGGTGTTAATCGGTGTTAGGTTTTCACTCTGCCCGTTCACCCAACCTCGTAGCGATCTCCCCGCTTCGGGCAGATGACCTCCAGCTTGTAGAGCTTCTCAATCTCCACCTTCAACGCCTGCTGAGCCCCGGGCTCCCCATGCACCAAAAAAACCTTCTTCAACGTAGGAACCACCGGCTCCATCCATTCCAGAAGCTCGCGCTGATCCGCATGGCCGCTCAGTTCTCCGATCGAATCCACCTCGGCCCGCAGACGCATTGGTTCGCCAAATATTTTTACTTCCGGCTCCCGCCTGACAATCGCACGTCCGAGCGTATGCTCTGCCTGAAACCCGGTAATCAAAACCAGATTCTTCGGGTCCTCCACGCTGTTCTTCAAGTGATGGAGCACCCGCCCCGCCTCGCACATCCCCGAAGCAGCAATCACAATAAACGGCATCTTCAGCCCATTCAGCGCCTTGCTCTCCTCTACCGTGCGGACGTAGCGCAGACGCTTCCAGCCAAACGGATCCTCATGCAGATCTGCAAATGCACGCGCCCCGGCATCCCACTCCTCTTCATGCTTGCGGAACACATCCGTCACATTCACCGCCAACGGGCTGTCGACAAAGATCGGAATGTCCGGAATCGCCTTCTCATCGATGAGTTCATGGAGCAGGAGCACGACCTGCTGCGTCCGCCCCACTGCAAACGCCGGCATCACGATGTGCCCGCCACGCTGCGCCGTCCGGTTCACCAGGTTCGCCAGCTTGTTCTTCACCGGCCCGATGGGCTGGTGCAGCCGGTTCCCATACGTGCTCTCCATGATCAGATAATCCGCAGGCTGGGCCTTCTCCGGGTCGTTGATAATCGGCAAGTCCCTTGCGCCCGACGTCCCCTGAGAACAACAGCTTCGTGGCCTGCCCCTTCTCGCGAGCCTCAATCATCACGCACGTCGACCCCAGCATGTGCCCCGCATCAAACGTCGTCGAAGTAAACCCCGCATCCACCGTCGACCCCGCCAGCAACTGCGGAGTATGCAGTGTCACTGGCTTGAACTGCTGCATCGTTTGCTCCGCATCCGCCTGCGTATAGAGCGGCAACACCGCATCCTGACCGGGCGGAATGCCAATCGATCGTCTCCTGTGCATCCTGCGATTCACGAACTCCGCGTCCGACTCCTGAATATGCGCACTGTCCTTCAGCATCTTCTCGCACAGGTCTACCGTCGACGGTGTTGTGTAGATCGGCCCGCGATATCCCTGCTTCACCAGCAGCGGAAGATCGCCGCTGTGATCGATGTGCGCATGCGACAGGACGACAGCATTCACCTGATCCGCCGGGAGTGCCAAGATGCTCATTGATGTCCCGCGCCTCTTGCCTGTGTCCCTGAAACATTCCGCAATCGAGCAATATATTCTGCCCCGCACACTCCAGGTGATGCGAAGAGCCCGTAACCGTCTGTGCCGCACCCCAGAAGTGCAGTCGAATCGACATTCCTTTTCCTCCTGAAAACCCAAACCATCCTAACTGATGCAGCAGCGCCATATTCCGCACCCAACAAAAAAGCCCATCCGCGCTGGATGGGCTTTTTGCATTGCATATCAAAAACATCAGGCAGGTTGAACCACAAGATTATCCGCCAGCTTGAACCGGACAATCGACTCGGCAGGAATCTCAATGTCGCGATTCCCCGTCAAGCCGCCAAGAGCCGTTCCTCCTCCTGCGCCAACCAGCCCGCCGACAAGAAGCCCAACACCGCCGCTGGCAACGCCGCCAACCAGCATGCCCAGCCCAGTGCCGCCACCGATAAACGCAGCCGATCGCTTACCCTTGCCCTTCTTCGTTTGCGTCAGGTCGCTCGTATCCAGAGCATAGCGTGTGCCGTCCAGCGTGAGATAAGTCAACCGCAGCTCCAGAATCGAGCTGCCTTTGAAATGTCCTCGCCGATGCGAAGCAACCACCACGCCGCTCACGGGCGAGCCCTTCGGAATCACCACCTGATTGTTGTCTCCTACTACCGGATCCACCACTTCGCCAGAGAACCGGTCACCTGCATGGCTCGTCTTCACGCTGATGTGCTGATTAATCCGGATCGTCAGATTCGTTCCTGCCGCGATATTCACATCCGCCGGCCGAATAATCGGCGCAGCACCTGGCGCAGGGGCCGTCCCCGCAACAGGCTGTCCCGAAGAATCCACTTGACCCGGCGCGACCGGAGCAACCCCACCCGCCGTCGCAGGCGTATTCGCCGGAACCGCACCGTTCGCCGGCGTCACCGTCGTCGTCACCGCCTGCGTGGTCTGCCCGGGAGCCGGAGGCTGCACCGTAGTCGTCGTGACGTTTCCATTCTTGTCGGTCGAAACTACCTGTTGCGCCTGCCCTGTCGCCGCAGCCTGCTTCTTGGCCTGATCAATCGCCTCATCCTGCTTCGACTTGCAACCGGTCGCCATCGCGACCGCAAGCACCATCATTGCAACAGCAGCTTTACCTGAAAATTGTGCATTCATCGTTCGGCCCTCATTCTTCAAACTTGAATTCTTAGTCAGGAAAATCGGACTAAGGACTACCTTTCGTAAGATGCTCATTCCGCGTCAAAGACTACCTGCGGCATAAAGGTTTAAGATGTTTGTTATGACCACTGCAGCCGCGAAACGCCCTCAGCTCGCCCATCTCACCGCCCAACTCGATGATCTCCGCCAACGCGGAACCTACTTCAAGCTGCGCGAGCTCGACGACCAGCAGGCCCCCGTCTGCACCTATGACGGCAAGCGAGTCATCAACCTCGCCTCCAACAACTACCTCGGTCTCTGCAACCACCCCAAACTCGAAGAAGCAGCCATCGCCGCCACAAAAAAATTCGGCGTAGGCTCTGGAGCCGTCCGCACCATTGCAGGCACCATGCACATCCACATGGAGCTCGAGGAAAAGATCGCCGCCTTCAAAGGTGTCGAGGCCTGCGTCGTCTTCCAGTCAGGCTTCGCCGCCAACGCCGGTACCGTCTCGTCCATCCTCGGTAAAGAAGACTTCATCATCTCCGACGAGCTCAACCACGCCAGCATCATCGACGGCGCACGTCTCTCCCGCGCAAAGATCAAAGTCTTCCGCCACAAAGACGCCGCGCATTGCGAAGAGCTCCTCCGCGAAGTTCAGAACGAGCCCGGCCACAAGCTCATCATCACCGACGGCGTCTTCTCCATGGACGGCGACATCGGTCCCGTCGACAAGCTCGCCGCACTCGCCGAAAAATACAACGCCATCATGATGGTTGACGATGCCCACGCATCAGGCGTTCTTGGCCGTAACGGCCGCGGCTCCGTCGATCACTTCCACATGACCGACAAAGTCGACGTGCAGGTAGGCACCCTATCCAAAGCGATCGGCGCACTCGGCGGCTACGTTTGTGGAAGCCGCGACCTCATCGACTACCTCTACCACCGCGCCCGCCCGTTCCTCTTCTCCACCTCGCACCCACCCTCAGTCGCAGCCACCTGCATCGCCGCGTTCGACATCCTCGAAAACGAACCCGACCGCATCCAGCGCCTCTGGGACAACACCAACTACTTCAAAAAGCAGCTCACCGATGCCGGCTTCGACGTAGGCGGCCGAACCACTCCGGCCAGCGAAACCCCCATCACCCCCATCATCATCGGCGACGGGCGCAAGACCATGGATTTCTCCCGTTCCCTCTTCGACGCCGGAGTCATGGCCACCGGAATCGCCTTCCCCACGGTCCCCGAAGGCAAAGCCCGTATCCGCACCATCATGACCAGCGAACACACTCGTGCCCAAATCGATCAGGCCCTCGATATCTTCAGCACAGTTGCAAAAAAGACCGGCATTCTAAACGCCTGATTGCAAACGGCAAGTCAAAAATAACCGCATTCAACCGGCTGGTTTTCGTCGATTGCGTAAGAAATAGAGTCTAATCTTACGAGAATGCGTCTTTTCCACTGTATGCCTCTCCGTTCTCCCAGCCACTTGAGTCGATCCCGCATCACCTTCGCTGCCGCTTTCATGTTCGCCACACTGTGGGCTCCGTTCATCGTGTGCGCGCAGCAACTCGATTTGAGTTCGTCCACGAGTTCCTCAATCGAATCGGCTACAGTCGCACCTGCAGAACTACCAGACGCTCCCAGCGCACTGCTTTATCCGCAAACCCAACAAACCCCTGCGGCTCAACCGGCACCCGCCACACCCCAGAAGACAACCGTCAACCCCGACGCGGTCAGCCCCAATGGCAACCAGCAGACCAAGCGCGTCCTGGGCATCGTACCGAACTTCAGCTCGGTCTCAGCCGACGTAAAACTGCCGCCCCAAACCGTAAAACAAAAGTTCACCCTGGCCGCCAAAAACAGCTTCGACTACTCGTCCTTCATTATCGTCGGCATTCAGTCGGGAATTTCCATGGGAAGCAAGTCCTACCCCGAGTTCCATCAGGGCGCCGCAGGTTACGCGCGTTATTACTGGCACACGCTCGCCGACACAGCCGATGAAAACTTCTTCGTCGGTGGCATCGGCCCAGTCGTCTTCCATCAGGACAACCGCTTCTACACCCTCGGCCATGGCAGCTTCGGCAAGCGTTCCTGGTATGCCGTCACTCGCGTCCTGGTCACTCGCAGGGACAATGGGAGTGAGACCTTCAATTTCTCCGAGGTCGTCGGCTCCGGAGCGGCAGCAGGCGTCGGCAGCCTCTATTACCCCTCGCAGTACCGCACCTGGACCAAAGTCGGACAGCGCTGGCTGACCAGCGACCTCATCGACTGCTTCAACTTCTGGTGGAAAGAGTGGTGGCCCACCGCCAACAAGTACGTCTTCCACACAAAGTAAAGTAACCGCTTCACACTACCCACGCTAACCTCTGTAGACGACGCGCCCCTCGCTCAACGTAAAAGCAACCCTCCCGAGCATCGGCGCACCGTCGAAGGGCGTATTCCGCGACTTCGATCGTGTCTTCGTCGCATCGTATTTCCACTCCAGCGCCGGATCGAAGATCACAACATCCCCAAAGCTCCCCACCTTCAACGTCCCACGCCCTTCAAGTGAAATCACGCGCGCAGGCTGCGCACTCATCAACGCAATCACCCGCGAAACCGTCATCCCCTGGCCCTTATGCAGAACCCGCAGCGCCAGCCCCAGCGCGGTTTCCAGTCCCGTAATCCCATTCGGAGCCCGCTCAAACTCCTGCTCCTTCTCGAACGCAGCGTGCGGAGCATGATCCGTCGCGATGCAGTCCACCGTCCCATCCATCAACCCGGCAATCATCGCGAGCCGATCCGCTTCCACCCGCAGCGGCGGATTCATCTTCGCATTCGTGTCATAATCCCCAATCGCCTCATCCGTCAGCGTAAAGTGATGCGGCGCCACCTCGCACGTCACGTGCAGACCCTCGGCCTTCGCGCTACGTATCAACTCCATCGCCCGCGCCGTCGACACATGCTGGACGTGCAGATGCGGCCGCAATCGGTTCGTCTGCTCAATCTCCCGCAGCAACTGAATATCCCGCTCCACAATTCGGGCTTCTGCCTCGACCGTCATCCCGCGCAACCCCAGCCGAAACGCCACCGTCCCCGCATTCATGCTGCATCCACCGGTCAGCCGCGTATCCTCTGCGTGCTGCGACACCGGCACGCCAATCGTCGCTGCGGCCACAAGAGCATCGCGCATCACGGCATCGTGCAGTACCGGCTTCCCGTCGTCGGTAAATCCAACTGCGCCGGCACGCGCCATCTCATGAAAATCGGTAATCTCCTCGCCTCTGCTTCCAAACGTCGCCGCCGGCATCGCGAGCAGCTTGATGCAAGCCCCGCGGGCTGCATCGAGCATCCACTCCAGCCCGGCCACCGAATCATTCACCGGAACCGTATTCGGCATTGCAACCACGGTCGTAAACCCGCCGGCCGCAGCCGCAGCCGTCCCGGTTTTGATCGACTCCTTGTAGGTCTGTCCCGGCTCACGCAGATGCACATGCACATCCACCAAACCCGGCGCGACTACCATTCCTCTCGCGTCGATTACTTCCTTCGCGTTCACATCATTGAACCCGCCAGGCTTCTCGACCGCCGCGACCTTCCCATGTCGCAAAAGCAGATCCCGCTCCGCATCCACGCCGCTCGCAGGATCGACCAGCCGTCCATTCAAAACTAAAATGTCACTCATACCGTTACACTTTCAAATCTGCCCACACCCAGTGCCCGCACCAGCAACGCCGTCCTTACTGCCAATCCATGCGTCACCTGCTCTTCAATCGCCGAGTTCGGTCCATCCGCCACCTCATCCGCGATCTCCATCCCGCGAATCATCGGTCCCGGATGCATCACCACAGCCTTCGGCGCAGAGGCCTTCAAACGTTCTTCATCGAGCTGATACCGCGAGATATAGTCCACCAGATCAATCTCCAGCCCTGCCAGCCGCTCCCGCTGAATCCGCAACATCATCGCAACCTGCGCCTTCCGCAGAGCCTTATCGAAGTCCCGCTCGATCTCCACACAGCCGCTGCCTTTCGGCAGACCGAGCCCGAGCGCCTCTTCCGGCAACAACTCCTTCGGCCCGCACAACACCACCCTCGCGCCCAGCTTCGGCAGCAGCATTGCATTCGATCGCGCCACCCTGCTATGCAGGATGTCTCCAGTGATCACTACGGTCACGCCAGACAGCGTCTTCGGACCAATACGCCCTGCATCCAGTCCAGGCACACGTTTCAGAATCGTCCGCAAATCCAGCAGCGCCTGGGAAGGATGCTCATGCATCCCATCGCCCGCATTCAGCACCGGCAGTCCGCACACCTTGGCCAGCAGATACGGCGCTCCCGAGTTGGGATGCCGCAGGATAATGCACTCCGCACCCAGCGCCCGCAGCGTCAGTCCCGTATCCTTCAGGCTCTCGCCCTTTTCAATTGATGAAGATTTATCGCTTACCAGCGTCGTCATCGCACCCAACTGCTTCGCCGCCAGCTCAAACGAAGTCCTGGTCCGCGTACTCGACTCATAGAACAGCAACGCGATCTTTCGCCCCGCGAGGATCTGCGCCCGGTCCACACTCGGCATTCCTTCCAGCCGGTCAGTCTCCGCCAGAATTGCGGCCACTTCGATAACCGGCAGGTCGGTCACCGTTAACAACGACCCCGCGGCGTACTCTGAGCTCTTCTCCGCGCTATCCATCGAGGATTTCATCCACCGCAACCCTCAATCCACCAGCTCAACCAGCAGCACCTGCTCCTGTCCATCCACCTCGTTCAGCTTCACTTCGATAATCTCGCGCTTCGAAGTCGGAATCGTCCGCCCCACAAACGTCGCCTCGATCGGCAGCTCACGATGGCCACGGTCAATCAGCACCAGCAGGCGCACGCTCTTCGGCCGCCCATAGTCGAACAGCGCATCCAGCGCCGCGCGAATCGTTCGCCCCGTATACAGCACATCATCCAGCAGAATGATGTCTCGCCCGGTCACATCGAACCCGAGCGCTCCCGGCGCTACCGTGGGCCGCGGCCCATCCGTCGACAGGTCGTCCCGGTAAAAACTGATGTCCAGCACCCCTGTATCCACCGGATGCTTCTCAATCTTCTCAATCAGCTTCGCCAGCCGTTGGGCCAGCGGAACGCCCCGGCGTTTGATTCCCACCAGGCCAACATTCTTGCTGCCGTCGTGTTTTTCCACGATCTCATGCGCCAGCCGGACCAGCGTGCGCTCGATCTCCGAGGCCGACATCAGCCGACCCTTTTCGCGTAACTTAGGCTTCCGAACTTCCGTAGTCTCACTCATAACAATTCCGCTTGATGATATCAGGACACCAGCACCGAAGAGAAAGCCAGCCTATCAGAAGACTTTCCCGCAGAATATCCCCGGACCTCCCGTCAGCGTAGGTTCAGGGAGACAAGATCGGTTGGATATTCGTCCTCGAGCGACAACTCCTTATCCTTCACGCAAGCAGCGGTTTGCCGACGCAGACCGGCTATCGCCATTGCCAGAAGAAGAACCATGGCGGCGTAACCTACCGGGTGTTTCAATAGGCGACCCTCAAGCCTTGCTCCTTCACTCACCAGTTGAAACAACAGCACCAGTCCAACCCAGAACGCGATGTGAATATTTGCGCTACCCGGCAGGTAAGAAGTGGCGAAAGGAACCTTTTGGAACGTGTAGACGCAAAGTTCGACAAGCAGCGTCCCCAGCAAGAGCAAAATGACCAGATGCCCGAGAACCGGTATCCAGGGAAATATCGCAAGGAACAGACCCGCAACGAAGATCCAGACGGGCGCCACGCCTAACGCAAGCCATGTAAAGCGAGCCGCTTCACTGTATTCGCTGGATGGCCGCACCTGGGTCGCACGGATAATCCAATTTGCAGGAAGCGAGATTGGAATCGCCGCTACAACGCGCAGACCCAGAATGACAAAGACCATGATCAGTATGCTCGCGATCAAAAATGCCATGCTGATTCCCCCCGGCAAAGGCCCGTGTCCGCCAAAGAACGTCACATAACCCACGACAATCGCGAGTCCGATACCGAAGTAGAAGCTGAGGATCATCCGATGCTGGCGGCTTCGAAGCAGGGTATAGATGCAGAAGACAGTGATGGCGCCCCTGGGTGAGTTGCCGAGGTTTGGGGACCATCGCAAGCTCCGGCCACGCAGAATGTCCGGCTGCTCGACAATCTTCGGCATCATCCGAAAATACGAGAGCAGCAGCACCGTTCCTGCGCCGAAGACAGACACCGTCAACGCGATCGAGGCTCGTTTTGCGAGCGGGGCCAGCGCCGGATGCATCGATCCATTCAGCTGGTGGAATAACGCCAGAAACCAATACGATGGCAGCCACGCAAGCAAACGCTGGTTTTGTGGCGCAGTCAAAGCTGCGGGTGATTCCAGGTGCGGTTCGAGAAAATACAAACAAAGCAAAAGACAAGAAAATCCCGTCTGCAGAAAGGCAGATAGACGCAAAAAGTGCTGTCTTGGCAACAGATTGGCAGCCACTCCCTGCACCGTCAGCACAGTGCAAACGATAAATCCCCCAGCGGCACATACCGTAATCCAGTAGGCCGGCCACACTCTCAACAGACCCAGAACCCCTCCCTTGCCGGAGGTGAAGAGAAGCGGCCAGACAAGCCCAGAAAAGATGTTCAGCCCAAGGATCGCCAGACCAGGCACCGCGAACAAGGCTGCAATCTTTGCCAGAAATAACGTACTTGTGCGCACTGGCAACGGCCCCAACACCAGAATGTCACGCCGATCCGGAAAACCCGAATCCCAGTTCAGCACAGAGAGCATCCCAATCACAGTGAACGTTGTGGCAATGAAAAAATGTTCCGCCGTCCATCCATAATCCGCAGCCAGGCGACCGCGTCCCGTCAAATATAAAAGCCCAGGCAGAGAAAACAGGAAACTGACGCTGGAGAACATAGCCGCAAACTGGCTAAGCAACTGGGTCGGATCACCGTTTGCCGACATCAGCTCCAGATCGACCGTGCGGCGCAAAAATACGCGGTACAGCACGCGAAACTGCCACTTCTCCATCGTCAATCGCTTATGCATGGATCAGGTCCGCAATCTCTCGTGAGATCGAGTCGGAATCCTGTTCAACCGCAAGCTGAGAGAAAATCTCTTCAAGAGTCGGCACTGCCATCAAAGCCCTCAGCCGCTCGATCGAATCATCAGCCACGATTCTGCCGCGATGCAGGATGACGATGTGAGAGCAGAGGCGCTCCACGGTCTCAAGTTCATGGGAGCTGAACAAGACCACCTTCCCCCGCGCTGCCAGTTCTTTTATCAGACTGCGCAGTATCAACGACGACCCAACATCGAGTCCGGAAAATGGTTCATCCAGCAGAACCAGATCAGGGTTGTGCATCAGAGCCGCAGACAGCAGAATCTTCTGCCGCATCCCCTTCGAGTATGAAGAGAGCGAAACATCCCGGTCGCCATGAAGACCAAACAGCCGGAGCAGGCCGTCAATACGCTCCGACGCCGATCTTCTGTCCATGGCGCGCAACTGAGCAACCATCACCAGATACTCCATGCCGCTCAAATGCGTGTATAGGTGCGGCTCTTCGGGCACATATCCCATGCGTTGCCGGAAGGCCATCAGATCCTCACGAACGGGCCGCCCGTCAAACAAGATCTCCCCCGAGCTCGGATTGATCAAGCCGGTGATTATCTTCATCGTGGTGGATTTTCCGGAACCGTTCGCCCCAAGATAGCCGGTGATTTCGCCCGCGCTGGCTGTAAAGCTCACGTCCTCTACCGCCGGAATGCCGGAGTAGAGCTTATGCACGTTACGAAGCTCGAGCATGAAGTACCTCTACCCCTATGTAGCAATCTACTCAACCATTGTCAAGTAGTCCACTGCACAAGAAGTAAGAAGAGGTATTTCCATCCACCCATCTAAAACAGCTCCTACGCCGACACATTTCGCCGGGTCCGCATCAACCCACCCAGCGCCCCGCCAACCGTGGACAGCATCAGCAAAAATCCCGACACCATGCCAAACCCACACAGAATCATTCCCGCCCGAAACTCCAGCGAGTTCATAAATCGCAGAACCTCCGGCGGTTGAGCAGCCGCCGCCGACGCCTTATCGAGCTGGTCATGCAGCATCTGCGTCATCTGCGCATCAAAGCCTGCCATGCTATGCAAGCTATACCGCGCCACCAATCCGCCAACCGCCAGCGCGACTCCAAAGAAAGCCACCAGCGCCAGCCCAACGACCAGCCCAATCCGCGCTCCCACCCCGGCATCCATCCACGCCAGCGGACGCCGCTTTTGATACAGCGCCAGCGTGATCATCGACCCACTGATCGTCCACAGCAGGCTCAGTAGCGATAACACTTGCACCTGCTGCGAAACCAAGGTAAGCACCGCGGCAATTGCCGCCACCAGCGCCGCACACCGGATCGCCGTCTTCCACTCCACCGTCTGCGGCCGCGGCGGAGGAACCGCACCCGTTGTATCCACCTCAGCCCCGTTTACAAGCTCCTCATGATCCTGCAGATAAATCTGCGGCGACCCGCAATGTGGGCAGAAGGGCGATACCCCTTCCCCGAAAGCAGCTCGCCCCCGCAACTATGACAAAACCTATGCATACTTTGAAACTATCCCACCCCAAAGGGTGCGGCAAGCGCCACCCAGCTCATCTCACCCACGCTCACTGAGTCTGCTTGCCGTCATTGTCTCCCGACATCCGCCCCGGCAGGTCCAGTGCCACGATTCCGAACTTCGTTCCGTTACCCTCCGGATCGATCGCAACAATATGCTGATGCTGCTTCGAGCCCGCCTTGAACTCCGACTTTCCCGACTCGTCATCATTCACATAAACATGGTTCTCTTTATCGTTATCGCACGTCAGCCCCTCCGTCGTGCGCGTCGGCGAACCTACAGGTTTGTTGCCCTGGCACTGAATCACATCGCCATAACGTCCCAGCGCCTTGCGATAAAACGTCGACACCTGGTCGGGGCTGTCGCTCGTCCGGTAGCTCGCCGCCTTCACCCGCAACTGAAAACTCCCGAAGCTCATATTCACATCCGCAGCCCCATTGTTCTTGTCCTTCTTCACCAGCGCCGCGCCCGGATACACCGGCAACCCCAGCCCCTCCACCACAGCCTCGTCGTTCGTCTTCACCGTCATGCCGCCAAACGGAGTGGCAATCTTCACATTGTCATTGCCATCCTTCTTGTCCGACTCGATCCGACACCCAGTCACCAGCGCCGTTGCCGCAATCATCACCACCGCCGTCACGTTCTTAGCCCGCATCGTCCGCCTCCGGAATCTTCTGAAGAAGAATACGCCGCTTTCCATCAACCAGTTCCATCCCATATCGGCCAACGCCGGGCATCCCGCGTCTCCCGGCAGCAAAAGACTCTCAAAAGCACTTTGATTTCCCCAAAACCAACCAATACCTCGCGCAAAATCAACCGTTGCCACGCACTCACCCCCAGCAAAAAATTCGATACACGCCGGATTCAGTGGCCTATACTGACTCAAGCCGGAATCAGAGGCCGGCCCATCATCGTCGGAGTTCCAGGCATGGCGCAGCACCAGCCAATCCGCAAAACCAACCAAGCCGCCGGGTCCGACATCCCGGACAAGCTCTACTTCCGCATCGGCGAAGTCGCCAAACTCTGCGATATCCCCGCCTACGTCCTTCGCTTCTGGGAGAGCGAGTTCCCGCAACTCAAGCCGCACAAAGGCGGCACCGGACAGCGCCTCTATCGCAAACGCGACGTCGAGATGGCCCTACGCATCAAGAGCCTCCTCTACAACGAGGGGTACACCATCCCGGGCGCCCGCCAGGTCTTTAAAGCAGAGCTCAAGCAGAAAGAACCTCAACTCGCCCTCACCATCGAAGGCGCTACGCCGGCGCTTGATCCCCGGCCGCTCCGAAAACTCCAGAAAGATCTCCGCGATCTCCACGCTCTTCTTTCCAAACCCGCCGCCGCACGGGCCGCTATCCATCCCATTCGCGCACAGCGCAACCCATCCGTGACTCGTCACACAGCCGAGAAGCTCTTCGATCTCCCACTTCTACCGGAAAACGACAAACGCTGAAGATGAAATTCCAGAACGAGTTTGAGCCCACCCGCAAACGCAGGGAGAGACCCCACTCCTCACACAAAACCCCTTACCTCGGACTGGATCCCTACAACGGCGTCCCCATCCAGTGCCAGTTCTGCTCCGGCAAGGACTTTCGTCGCTCCACGCTCCGCGCCGAAGACTTCAGCGAGATCATGTTCATGCGTTACCCCGTCCGCTGTCTCCGCTGCGGCCAGCGCCAGTTGGTTAGCTACACCGTAGCCAGCCTCGCCCTTTCCTCCAGCGTCAAACCCCGCCGCCGCCATCGCCCCGTTGACCCCTCCAAGCGCTGGATCGACTTCACCAAACACCCCGACGCCCCCAACCCCCTGATCCCTGCACAGAACGAAGAACAATCCCCCTCCCGGCGATAGCTACAGCGCAATCCACCCCACATGGATTGCCCATAACGACACACTCGCCACAACGATCCACAACAGCACTCCCTGCACCAGCGGCCGCGTGCCTACCTCTTTCAACGTGTTCCGCGTAATCCCCGTCCCAATCAGAAACAGCACTACGGTCAACGCTGCCCGACCCAGCCGGTTCAATCCCGCAAACACCCCCACCGCCCCCGGCAAATAGTGCGGCACATAACTCGCCAGCACTGCCGCCACGCAGAAGTACAAAATAAACCACGGCCACGCCACCTTCGCCTTGCTCTTCTTCAGCATTGCCGTCCCAATCACCAGCGGCACAATCCACAACGCCCGCGCCAGCTTCACCGTTGTCCCAATCGCCAGCGCCGTCGGTCCATACTTCGCCGAAGCCCCAACCACCGAGCTCGTGTCATGAATCGCCAGCGCAGCCCAAAGCCCAAACTGCGTCTCAGAAAAATGCATGAAATGCCCGATCGTCGGAAACAGCAGCAGCGCCACCGAGTTCAGCACAAACACCGTCCCCAGCGACACCGCCATCTCCTCATCGTTCGCCTGCAGCACAGGTCCCATCGCCGCAATCGCGCTCCCGCCACAGATCGCCGTTCCAAAACTGATCAGCAGCGACTGCGTCTTGCCCACCTGCAGCATCTTGCCGAACAGAATCCCCAAAGTCAGCGCAAACGTAATGCTGATCGCCGTATACACAAACCCCGATGCGCCCGCATGCACGACTTCCTTCAGGTTCATCCCAAACCCAAGACAAACCACCGCAGCCTGCAGCAAAAACTTCGACAGAGTACGGCTCTCGCTATGAAATGTGTGCGTTATGCTCAGGCCAAACGCCAATCCTGCTGCCAAAGCCAGCGGAGGTCCAATCAGCCCGCTCCCCGCAACGATAATCCCGGCATAAAAAAGATTCTTCTTCCACATACCTCAAGCATGAGCGCCTCCCTCCCTGCAGTCGAGACGTACTTTCCAATGGCCGATAAGTATTTCTTATCGCCCAAATAATATTGGTTTTCAAGCGAGCAAAAAAACCGGGTGCCCCATAGCCTGCCCTGAGCTTGCCGAAGGGTCCCGATTCTGGGACATGGGTTTCTCCCCACACCACCTCGTCTAAGTAGAACTCCCCATCGCAAACCGCTGAAACGCCGCCGCCGCCCCGGTAGCCTCCGTCCCCGCCAACCGCACAAAGCTGAAGTCCCGCACAATCTCCAGCCCCTTCACCCCCACCACCTTCACCGACCCCAGCCGCAACACCTTCCCCACCGCACATCGCGAGACAAACCCCACTCCCAGCTCCGCCTCCACGCCCGAAATGATCGCCTCCGTCGAATCCAACTCCATCGCCACCTTCAGCGATCGCAGCGGCAGTCCCGCCTTCTTCAACGCCCGCTCCACCACTCGCCGCGACCCCGAGCCTCTCTCCCGCAACAACAGCGGCGACTCCGTCAACTCCTCCGGCCGAATCGCTCCCGCACCCTTCGCCGCCCACGCATGGTTCGGGCTCGCAATCAGCACCATCTCGTCCTGAACCAGCCGCTCCGTCTTCACATCCCGCCGCATCGCCGGCCCTTCAATAATCCCCAACTCCACGCGCTCCTCCGCCACCGCCTCCACGATCTTCTCCGTATTGCCACTCACCAGCGAAAGCTTCACCTGCGGATACTGCCGCAAAAACGCCCCCAGAATCCGCGGCAAAACATACTGCGCCACCGTAGTCGAAGCGCCCAGCCGCAACGCACCAAGCGCCTCATCATTCAAAGCTGCGAGCGCCCGCTGCGCCTCCGCCATCGTCGCCGCCGCCGACTTCGCATACCCCAGCAACACTCGCCCAGCCTCAGTCAGCGAAATCTGACTCCCATGCCCTTCACCCCGAGCCCGATCAAACAGTCGCACCCCAGCCTCTTCCTCAAGCGCATGAATATGCTGACTCACCGCCGGCTGGCTCAGATGCAGCACCTCCGCCGCCTTGCGAAAGCTCATCTCCTCCGCCACCGCCCGAAACACCCTGAGCCGAAAATTCTCCAAGCCATCTCCTCATCAATCAAACGAACCACCCCAGCCACCCCATCAGCATAAGCCCAGCCGATAAAATCAACTCAACCCGCCCGTGCCCGCCAACCCAGACCCCAACCCGTTGATACATACTGCCCGCCGCAACCCCTTAGCCTTCCTCAAACCCTCCGCCACGCACAGCGCCTACTCCGCCACCCTCCTCCTCATGCTCTCGACCGTTCTCTCGGGAGTCCTCGGCCCTCGTCCGCATCAAATACATCAACTTCCTCTTCGGCGCCGGCATCGCCCAGGACGCCTACCGCGCCGCCTTCAAACTCCCCGACCTGCTCGCCTACTTCCTCATCGGCGGAGCCGCCTCCATTTCCCTCATCACCGTCCTCAACCGTTACCGCGAAGCCGGCGACGAAGAAGGCGGCGACCGCGCGCTCTCCGTCATCCTCACCACCATGCTCGTCGTCCTCGGCGTCGGCGTTCTCCTCGCCGAAATCTTCGCCCCCCAATACGTCCTCCTCGCCAACAAAGGCTTCCGCGACGATCCCCTCAAAGCCGCCCTCTGCACCACGATGACCCGCCTGATCCTGCCCGCGCAGCTCTTCCTCTTCATCGGCAGCGTTATGAGCTCGCGCCTCCAGGTCCGCAAAATCTTCCTCTACCAGGCCTTCACGCCGCTCATCTACAACGCTGGAATCATCCTCGGCGCCGTCTTCCTCCACCGCCAGCTAGGAGTTACCTCGCTCGCCGTAGGCGTCCTCGCCGGCATGTTCATCGGCTCCGCCGTCCTCAACACCATCGGAGCCCTCCGCACCGGCCTCCGCTACCATCCCATCGTCAACTTCCGCGACCCCGCCTTCATCGAGTGGTTCAAGCTCTCTCTCCCCCTCATGATCGGCGTCTCACTCGTCATGTTCGACGGCATCTTCCTCAACTACTACGCCTCTCTCCGCAACGGAGGCATCACCCTTATCGGCAACGCCAAAGACCTCTTCAACGCTCCCTTCAACGTCATCGGCCCCGCCGCGGGAGCAGCCTCGCTCCCCTTCTTCGCTTCACTCTTCCAACAGCGCCGCCTCCACGACTTCTCCACCACCGTCGGCCGCTCCGTCTCGCGCCTCTTCTCCGTCGGCATGATCGTCTCCGCCTGGATGATCGCCCTGGCCCCCTGGCTTATGGACCTCTTCCGCGGCGGCCGCTTCAACCACGCCGACGCCGCAGCCACTACACACCTCTTCGTCATCCTCGCAATCACCCTCGCCATCTGGTCCGTACAAGGCATCTACGCCCGAGCCTTCTACGCCGCCAGCGACACCCGCACCCCTGCCATCACCGGAACCGTCGTCACCCTGCTCTCCATCCCCGTCTACGCCGCGCTCTTCCACACGCTCGATCTCACGGGCCTCGCCATCGCCTCCGACATCGGCATCTTCGCCCAGACCGCATCGCTAGCCATCCTGCTCCACCGCAAGAAACTAGCCAGCCTAACCCACCTCGAGTACGCCGAACTGGGCCGCTCCCTGCTAGCCGCCCTCATCGCCTACGGCGCAACCACCGCCGCCACGCGCTTCCTGCCACCAGTCTCCACCCACCCCAAAGACGCTGTAACCATAGTTACAGCATCCATCATCTGGGCCACAGCAGCGGGCCTAACACTCGTAGCCACCGGTTCCAAACTCCCGAAACAAATTTTACGGCGCAAATAAAAAGCCCGGCCAAAGGCCGGACCAAGGAATCAATCCCTGCCAAGACCGGTAAACACGCCACGAAGTGGCCGCCCTCCGCGCAGGAGGCCCGTCCGGCAGGACGGACTTACTTAGCATCCTCCCATTCCTCATTCCAAGCCGTCTGAATCGCCTCCAGAATCCCCTCATTCGACTTAGCCGGATCCCCCACAAACCCCGGCAACCCCACCACATACTTATGCAGATCCGTGAACCGCACCGAATACGGCTCAATCTCCGGAAACTTCTCCTGCAGCAAAATCCCAATCTCTTCGGCGTCCGTCCAATCAATCTCGCGCGGCATAGTCGTTAATCTCCTTCCCGATAGTCTACGGCGAAGCAGGAGCACTCGCGCGATAGATCAGTCTGCGATGAAAATGAAGAGGACGGCGCGGTGTTGGATTCTCTGCGATCGATATTTCCGCGGCTAACACGACGCTTCCAGCGATCACTGCACCGATCACGCCGGCTACAACACATGCATCCACGAACAACGCAACCTCGATCCCTATTCGGATCCACCGTCCGATATGCCGTTCGCGCTCCGGCTCAATCACCCAGACATCTTGCAGCGCGCTCCGTGGAAACACCAGCCGCGCTCCATTCACCGACCGCTCCGCAACGCACGTCAACTCATCATTGTCGACAGATGAAATCCGGCACAAATCCGGACCTGCCTGATTCTTCGGAAGCACCTCGATCAAATTATTCACAGGCAGCGTTTTCACAGCATCCCATTCGTCGCGACCGCCACCGGCCCCTGGAGCCCCATGCGCAACGCCACAAGCTGCCAACAAGACCATCAAACCCAAACCTGCAACTCTGCTCATCCGCCGCCTCCCGAAGTCACTCAGAAGTGCAGCCTATCTTCGCGAAGTACCCAGAATCGCAGCGCTTGGGACACTATCGGAAGTGTCACACTCGCGCCATGGCGTTCTCCTTACTAAAATCGTCCAAGAGTCACAGACCCCTCACTTAATAAACCGCAAGAATCTTAGCAACTCTATGCCTCCATCCAACTCCCTATCGCAATCCGCATCGTGGTCCGCATCCATCCTCCGCCGCGATCTCAGCGCACGCGCTCATCACCTCGCCCGCACACAAAACTTCCTGCACGAAGAATCCTCAGGTTCTGAACCAGTAGTCATCTTCGGCCGCGACGAGCAAGGGCGCCACGGCAACTTCCTCGCCGCCTCCTACGAAAACATCTGCGCCAACCCCGCATGGCAACGCCGTCTCTCCAAACCGCACACCGCCTCGCGCCGCTCCCGAGCCCGCAAAGACTGGCGCTGGATGGAACTCGACTCTTCAAATAGTTCCGACGCCCTCCTCATGAATATCTTCTGCCACCCCACCGTCTTCAATGGCCAAACCCTCACTCCCGCTGTCGCCACTCTCCTTAACGTCGACCCCGCCACCCGGCCGCACTTCGGCATCAATCCCAAAGTCCCCCTGAAAACGCTCCGCAAAACGCGAGCCAAAAAACCGGGTGCCCCATGTCCCGATTCTGGGACATGGGTTCTCGAAGTGGCCACTTCATCTTCCTCGACAACCGATGATCAAACAACCATCAACCAGACCCTGACTGACCGAACGGAGATCGATCTCCAACTGGGAAACCTCTTCCTCGAAGCCAAGCTCACCGAATCCAACTTCCAGACCGCCGCCCCACGCCTCATCGAACGCTACCGCGACCTCGAAACCGTCTTCGACCTCACCCGCCTGCCGCGAAAAATCCTATACACGCCTGCCTCCCATCCACCCATCGAAGACTACTCTCAACTCGAAGAGCCAACTGAAACTCTCACTCACCCGCAAACCTTGCCCGGATCCACTCGCACAGTAATCAACGGCTACCAACTCATCCGCAACGTTATGGCTGCCTACGCCGCCGACGCATCCTTCTGCGTCCTCTCCGACGCCCGCCGCCACGACCTCATCGAGACCTGGTACTCGATTCTCTCCGCCATCCACCACCCCACCTTCACCACTCGCCTCAAGCTCCTCACCTGGCAGGAACTAGCCGCCACTCTGCCCAACGACCTCCAGCAATTCCTGGATGCAAAATACGGAATCGTGCCTGCATAACTCCCGCAAAACAAGCGTGGTCGGCAGTTAGCACGAACGGTCCGGCGTTGCAGATAAGCCCTTCAGAAAAGAGCTATTTCCGCAATTATCAGCGGTCCTCAAAGGGTGTATAGTTTCGTGCTGTTCAAAGCACCAACCGAATATCGAATCCAACAGGAGAACGACATGAAAGCAAAAATGCTCCTCTTAACCGCAGCTCTGTGTCTTGCTGGAACAGCCCTCGCTCAAAGTCCACAGATAGGAACCTGGAAACTCAACGAAGCCAAATCGAAGATCCCAGCCGGCGCGGTGAAAAACTCCACCGTGATCTATACAGCCGTCGGCGACAACATCAAGGTGACCACCGATGGAACAGGCGGCGATGGTAAGCCGGAACATACCGAGTGGACCGGCAAGTTCGACGGGAAAGATTATCCCTGCACCGGCGACCCCACCTTGGATTTGCGGGCATACAAAATGATCAACGAACGCACCTTGGAGCTGACCAACAAGAAAGGCGACAAAGTGACTTCCACCGGCAAAATCGAAGTATCGAAGGACGGCAAGACCCGCACCCTTCACCTGACCGGAACCGACCCCGCCGGCAAAAAGGTCTCCAGCGTCTCGATCTACGATAAGCAGTAGCAGCAACTTCATCTCTCTGCACGCGGCAGTACAGCTGCTGTCGCGCGCAGAGAAAGGGTCCTCCGCGCAAGTGATAATCCCACATAACAAACTCGACGGTCAGTCGACCTTCCTGATCGGCGGCAGATAGTTGCCCAGCGTTGCAGTATCTCTCGCGATCTCCTGAGGCAGATAGATCCGGTAGTTCAGTCGAAACAGCCCGCTCGCGGGACCCGGAAGCCAGTTGCTCTCCTTGCCCTTCGGCGCTGCGTGCTGAATATAGATATCGAGCGAGCCATCGCTGTTATAGGCAAGACCTTTAGTGCGATCGCCTATGGAGAAGCGATTAATCGGGTTCTTTACCAGTTGAAAGTCGGTGCCATACATCGTGATCGACCAGAACCCATTCTTCAGAGTGGGCGGAATTTCATTTTTCTTAAAATGGAGAATGTAGTTGTTCCTGCCATCCAGCAAGTGAGCGTCGCCGTCTTCATACGTGCTGAAGTACTCCGCCTCTTCGCGGTCGTGAACGAAAAGACCTTCCAGCGCTCCTGCAGCACGGTCGAAGTAATCAAACCCATAAGTGCCGGGCCTGAGATTATTCCAACGCGTCGGATAAGGTGTGCCCCGAAACTTTACCTTCCACTTCATGATGTGCGGCCCATCGGTCGCGGCACGTGCGAGCCCTTTACGCATAGGCTCCTCCAGCACCGTTATGTCCATCGGCTTCCCCGCTACAATGCCTCCGCGGCTCAGCAACACCACTGCTGCCTCATGCTCTTTCGCAGGAGGATTTTCGATAAGTAAATCTGCCACTGTCTGAAAAAAAGCGAGATCGCCGGTGTAATTCGGACGCACCGCCAGTTTAGGCACTGCCGCCTGCCCAAACTTCTTTACGTCACCCCAATTGCTCAAGGAAGTGACCACGAACTTCTCCTGTAGAGCATTCACGACCTTAAGATCAGCAGCATCTTCCGGTGCAGCTCCTATGCGAATGGCAAAGATTGTCGAATTGTTTGGAACACGATGCTCAATAACACCTTCAGGCAGTGAGCCCTTCCAGTTGGGACCGACAAAGGCATGGTTGCCGCCCTTGCCTTGTGTCGCACGAGTGCCGATGTAAAACAAATTGTTCAAGTAAGTGTCCGCTACTTCGACCGACCAGTAGCGGTCATGAATGTCAGGCACCGAGAGAATCATTGGTTCTCCGGCAAGCTCTAAAATCGCGCCGCTATATACCGTGTCGTTATTGGGCGTGTACGGCATGATGTCGTCAGCCGTCGCCAGCGTCTTATTATGACCAATCTGATTGATCGGGGCCGCTGGGGCAAACTTCTTAGCCTTTTCAAGAGCGACCGGGTCCAGTCGAACCTTCCGCTCACGTTCAAATATTGTCAGGGGCAGTCCAAAAACATAATTCTGAACGCCAACCGAATAGGCCCACGCCTCCTCGAAGCGTGCGTCCACCTGCCGAACATCGGCCCCGCCTTGTCCGCCCTCAGCGAACGACAGAAATGGCGCAACGGACGTTGAACCAGACAAAAAATCCCGGCCAGTCAGAGTCATAACAACGCTCCTGATTCAATCGATTAGTTCGTAATGACAACGACATTGAAGTTACTTCGAAGTGCGCTGTCTCGAAACTGTGCTTTTTGACAGTCTTCCGAGTGGGCGCCCACCGGCACCTCATCCCATCAAGTCATCACAACGAATTCACAGCAGTGGACGCCTACCGAGGAACAAAGAATCTTCGCTTTGCAGCGCCAACCAAGCCCAGAATACCCGTGCCGAACAACACAAAACTGGACGGTTCCGGAGTGACGACAGTGCCATCTATCTCCAGTGCGAAGGTGTGTGGAACAGGAAAAGATTGCCACCCAAACGATGTGCAACCAAGATGCTCTGTTGGATCGCATTCCCATTCAGGGCCAAGTGTTCCCGCTGAGGTCGCAATCGGCTGGGCCGAGGGCCATAAAATATTTCCACCCGTGAGCTCAAGATAATATGTTCCAGCACCGAGCGGGATGTCCAAACCGGAGAAGTCGAACGTCTGAACCGTTGAACCCTGTTCTTGATTTGGGTCAAAAACCAGATCACCCGATCCGATCTCTGTTCCAGCTCCCAGGACACTTCCCAAACTCACGCTGAAGCTACCGCCGGCTGCACCGGGCACGTAAGGCCCACTCAGGGTTATGCTGACCTGATCGATGGTCACTGGCACGAGGAAAGTTATTTGCTGTGCATAGTCACTGCAGTCGGAACTGTTAAAGCACACTCCCGCTCCACCTATGCTCGGAGAATCGGCTCCAACCAGCACCGTGTCGGCGTAGCTCGGGATGGAGAAGGCAAGAAGGACGAGGGCGAGTCTAGAGCAAGGCCGCATGTGCAATCTCCTTAGTTACTCAAGATGGAGTGCCTGGGCCCGATGGTGTAGTTAGGATTCCGTATTTAGCTTCCAGGTTGTACCCGACCACGAAAATCTACTGGAAGTCGATAAAAGTAACTGAGGACGACATGGGCCAGTCCTCCGCACTTCAATCAAAAAACACCAAAATATGTCTTCGGCATAGCTAGCCGGCAGACTGATTTCAGGCGTCATATCTTCACGAGGATGGCCGGAAAAGCATTCTGGTGCGTTGCCATCTCCGACACGCGACCACATCTTCCGGAGACTCTGGAAAGCCGATGCGACAAAATGACCCAGATCAACGGAATGAAGCATCCTGGCGCCTTGGTTATAGAACGATTACCGTGGGCAGTCCGCGCCCTGCTGGGCTGCGGGATAGCGTGCGTAGCTGTCGCGCTGACCTATACAATCCCACCGTTGCGATCGTTTCCGCTGCTCCTCGGATTTCCGACAGTGATCCTGAGCGCATGGTTCTTCGGCATGTGGGGCGGCGTCTTCTGCAGCCTCACGGAAGCCGTTCTGATCAATTATTTTCTAACCAGGGCCGAATTGAGATTTTCCCTCGGCGCTGCTCCTCAGAGCATGCGGCTCACTCTCTTTCTCCTGCTCTCGATCACCCTGGCCTGGATAATTCGCCGATCGGCCACGAATCGCGAGCGGTTGTACATCCTCCAGTGGCAGCAGCAGACAACCATTGCCGAAGTTAAGCAACAGCTGGCCGAAGAGCGCGCAAAGATTAGCGAAGCATTGAGAGACAGCTCCAAGCATCTTGGTCAACTCGCCGCGATCGTCGACTCTTCGGACGATGTCATCATCAGCAAGGATCTAACCGGAATCATTACAAGCTGGAATGCCGCTGCCACGCGGGTCTTCGGATATTCCGCAGAGGAGATAATCGGCGCGTCGGTTCTCAAGCTCATCCCCGAACACCTTCACTCCGACGAGCAGACGATCCTCCAAAGCATTCGTGAAGGCCGGCGGATCGAGCACTTCGAAACCGTCCGCCTCACGAAGGACGGCAGGTCTCTCGACGTCTCTCTAACCATCTCTCCAATCAAAGACAATCACGGCCAGATTATCGGAGCGTCGAAGATCCTTCGCGATATCTCTGACCGCAAGCGAATCGAGCAATCCCTCTTACAGGCTGAGAAAATCGCTGCGACTGGCCGCATGGCGGCCACCATCGCGCATGAGATTAATAACCCGCTCGAAGCGGTGACGAACCTGCTCTACCTTCTCCGCCCAATGGTCACCGACATGGAGGGAGTTAGCTTTCTCAACTCCGCCGAAAACGAAATCGCCCGCGTCTCCCATATCGCCAAGCAAACTCTCGGCTATTATCGGGAACACGCGCAAGCCTCGAAATAAATCGCTTGCGGAAATCGTTCGCGACGCAATAACAATCTACGAGCCAAGATGTGCCGCGCTTCGCATCCAAATCAGGAAGTCGCTCAATTCATCAAGAAAAATCGTCCTGCGTCTCGGTGAGATCATGCAGGTCATCTCAAACTTAGTTGCAAACTCGATCTATGCCATGCCGGCAGGCGGCGTCTTATCCATCTCTGTCGAGGATTCGATAGAGCCAGACGGCGTTGTCCTGACAATCAAAGATAACGGTGTCGGAATTGACCCCGGCGATCTCCCTAAAGTCTTCGACGCCTTCTTCACGACCCGCGCTACCGTAGGAACCGGCATCGGCCTGTTCGTCGCCAAACAATTCGTCGAGGGGCACGGCGGTAACGTCAAGATCGAAAGCAGAAATGACGCGAAGAATCACGGCACGACCATTCAAGTCTTTATGCCTGGCACGACCGTCTATGATCTCTCGATGAACGTCGAGACACCTCTTGGCTCGGAAGCATCTTCAATCACTGCCTAGCCCAATGGTTTTTCGGACAGGTGTCAACCGAAAACCTGTGCCCCAATCCTAGCTCCCCGGCCCATGAGCAGGCTTTCCTTCCTGCACATAATTCCGGTTCCACTTCGGAATCTCCACCACATACGTCCCCGGCTTCTCAATCACCGCCTGGCATCCCAGACGCGAGTTCAACTGCACGTCCGCCGCCGTCTCCATCCGGTCCAGCTCCTTGTCCTCCGGCTCGCTGATCCCTGAAGCGCCCTCTTTCACATGAATATGGCAGGTCGTGCAAGCGCAAACCCCGCCGCACGCATGGTCGAGAAAGATGTTGTAATTCTCCGCCACATCCAAAAACGACATCGGCTCGCCATGCCCCTCATACGGCAGCGTGTCGAACGGAAACTCCACCGTCCGCCCCTCCGGCAGAAACGTCACGCGCACCATCCCCTCGCCCGCAGGCTGGGACAAATCAACAACCTCATCACTCATCGTCGTCTCACTCATCGTTCAATCTTCCGTCGACTCTCCGGCCGTAGCCTGATCTTTCGTTGAATCCTCAATCTTCTTGGCCTCCGCATCTGTCTCCGCAGTCTCACGAATCTCCGCCTTCGCAAACGGGTGCGGGGCCGTAGGCCCTTCTCCTATGCTCTCACCTGCGGCCTCCATCGTCTTCCCCTGCACCGCGCCCGAGACCGCACTATCCATCATCAGCTCCGCAAACCGCCGCGTAGCCTTATCCAATCGTTCAATCCCCGCCCGAATCTGCCGGTGGTCCCCACCCGGAACCGCCGCCTCAAGAAAACTCGTAGCCTCTTCAATCTTCTCAATCTCATCGGCCGAAAGCATCTGCCAAGCAGCATTCTTCTTGCCCTTCTTCACCGCCGCAAGAATCGTCTCCGCCTCATTCTTCGCCTCGATCGACTGCCGCTCGCGAATATCCTCTTCCGCCATATCAAACGACTCCAGAATCATCGTCTCCACCTGCTCATCCGTCAGCCCGTAAGTCGGCTTCACCTCGACCTCGGCCTCTTTCCCGCTCCTCTGCTCCCGCGCGCTCACATGCAGAATCCCATTCGCATCGATCAGGAACTTCACCTCGATCCGCGGCAATCCCGCAACCATCGGCGGAATCCCCTTCAGATCAAACCTGGCCAGCGACCGGCAATCCTTCGCCATCTCCCGCTCGCCCTGCACCACATGGATCGCCACATTCGTCTGCCCATCCACACCCGTAGTAAAGTGCTCCGTCGCACTAGCCGGTATCGTCGAGTTCCTCTGAATAATCTTCGCCACCACGCCACCCAGCGCCTCAATCCCCAGCGACAACGGCGTCACATCCAGCAGCAACAAATCCTCGAGCCCCGATCCTGCTGTAGCGCCTCCCGCAAGAATCTGCGCCTGTACCGCCGCCCCCAGCGCCACCACCTCATCCGGATTCAGCTCCGTATGCGGCTTCTTCCCGCGCTTCTTCAGCTCAAACAGATCATCCACCAGCACCCGCACCGCAGGAATCCGCGTCGAACCCCCAACCAGCACCACTTCATCAATCTGCCGCCGCCGTCAGCCCCGCATCCTTCAAAGCCTGCTTACAAGGCCCAGCCGTCCGCGCAATCACACCCGCGATCAACCCTTCAAACTGCTCCCGCGAAATCTGCCGCAAATATCTCTTCCCACTCGGCAACTCCACATTCAACGTCGCGGTCTCAGCAGTCGAAAGCAAAATCTTCGCATCAATTACCGCCTTACGAACAGCCTGCACCGCCTCGCCATTTCCTCGTACATCCTCGCCCAGATCACCAGCAATATCATCCAGCGCAATCGCAATCATCAGGTTGTCGATATCATCCCCACCCAGATGCGTATCCCCACCCGTAGCCACAACCTCAAAGATCCCCTCATGCAGCTTCAGGATCGAAATATCAAAAGTCCCTCCGCCAAAGTCATAGACCGCAATCAACCCATCCTTGTTCTTATCCAGCCCATAAGCCAGAGCAGCAGCCGTAGGCTCATTCACCAGCCGCAAAACCTCCAGCCCCGCAATCCGACCAGCATCCTTTGTAGCCTGCCGCTGCGCATCATTGAAGTAAGCAGGAACCGTAATCACCGCCTTCGTCACCGGCCCGCCAAAAAACCTCTCCGCATTCTTCTTCAACTGCTGCAGCACATAAGCCGAAATCTCCGGCGGAGTCAGCAGCAACCCACCCACACTCACCTTCAACACTTCACCCGGCTTCAAACCCTCCGCCAGCTTGAACGGAAACAGCTTCAGCTCCCCCTGCACATCTTCAATATCCCGCCCCATCAGCCGCTTCGCCGAATACACCGCACTCGCCGCATCTGTCATCAACGTCCCGCGCGCCGTATTCCCCACCACCACACCATCATCCGTCCACGCCACCACCGACGGCACCAGCCGCTCGCCATCCTCGCCCGGAATCACCACCGGCGTCTCCCCCTCCATATAAGCCACCAGGGAGTTCGTCGTACCCAAATCAATTCCAACTACCCGCGCATCCGCCATCCGCAAACCCCTCAATTCGTGTCACTTCTATTTTCCTACAATCCCGCCCGGCAAAACGCGCCACCCGCGCATACACTCATACTCAGATGCTTCCCCCAGGAGGCCGATGCATGCTCTATCTCGAGCGCGTTCCCCACCCCACCCTCACCCCCTTCATCCACAACTACTGGTACTCCTGCGACCCCGCCGCCATCCATCGCCAGGAGCGCGTCCTCCCCACAGGCCGCCCAACGCTCGTCATCTCACTCGCCCGCGACTTCCTCATCAACGCCAACCACCCCACCGACCCCCTCCTCCCACAACCCGCCGCCCTCTTCCTCGGCATCTACTCCCATCACCAACTCATCGACACCATCGACCTCACCGAACTCATCGGCATCACCTTCCACCCCGGCGGCACCGTCCCCTTCTTCCCCGACACCACCCACATCTTCACCAACCGCGAAACCTCCCTCGAAGATCTCTGGGGCCGCGCCGCCCTCAACCTCCGCAACGACCTCCGCGAAGCCCCCACCCCCGAACAAAAATTCAACCTCCTCGACTTCGCCCTCCGCCATCGCCTCACCGAATCCCACACCCCGCGCCGCACCCCGACCATCGACTACGCCCTCGCAAAAATCCAACGCTCTCCCGCCACCATCACCGTCACCGAACTCACCCGCGACATGGGCATCAGCCCCCGCCGCCTATCCCATCTGTTCCACGAGCACGTCGGCGTCTCACCCAAAACCTACTCCCGCATCCAGCGCTTCCAGCAAGCCGTCCAGCTAATGCACCAGCAAGCCGACATCCACTGGATCGAACTAGCCCTCACCTGCGGCTACTACGACCAGTCCCACTTCGCCAACGACTTCCGCGCCTTCTCCGGCATCAGCCCCACCCACTACTCCACCACCCAACGCCGCTGGGCCAACCACGTACCCATCCCCTTCAACTGATCCACTTTGTTTGTCATTCCGCAGCGAAGCGGAGGAATCTGCGGTTCCAATCACACCGCAACAAATCCGGATCAATCCTGCTCACTGATCAATCCTTGCTCACAGGCCCAACCGGAAAAACTCAACATCCGCCGTACAATCCCCGTGATAAGGCTCAACCCGCTCAAACCCCATCGCGGCATAAAGCCTGACCGCCTCCGGCATCGCCACGGAGATCGTATCAAGATAAAGCGCAGTCATCCCTTCCGTCCGCGCCCATTGAACGGCCTCCTCAACCAGCCTCCTGCCAATCCTCATACCGCGAAAACCAGGCTCAACCCAAAGCCGCTTCATCTCGCAACCACCCTCAACCTGCGCTAATCTACGCAGCGCAACGCAACCCGCAGCGACTCCATCCACCGTAGCCAACAAAAGAACCGCATATTTTCCATGCAGCCGATCGAGCTCCTGATTAAACCCCGAAAGACACATATTCGCCGCGCCCGCCGGATGAGCCGCCAGATGCGCGCCATAAGCCTCCATCAGCTCCCGCACCAGCGCAACATCCTCATCCCCAGTCGCCTCCCGAACCACAATCTCCGCCATACTCTCCGCAGACTACACCAATCCCAAACCCACCTCTACTCACACCACAGCGTAGCAAGCACGAACCCAGTCCCAGTCCAGCCACTGCCCACCCAAAACCGACTCATGCTAACTTGCCATTAGTGCACTCATGAGCCTGTTCCCCCTCAAGCCCACCCACAAGCCAGTCCTCGCCTACTATGCCGCTCTCGCCCAGTTTCATTCAGGACGGACACAAAACCGAAGGCAACACCCGCTCCGCCTTCGCCGATCTCCTCAAGAAATGCGCCCACCCCTACGACTGGCATCTCGTCGAGGAGTACCAGTTCAAAGGCACCAACAAGCAACCCCTCCGCGCCGACGGAGCCCTCGTCGACTCCCTCACCCTCGTCCACGGCCTCTGGGAGGCCAAGGACACCGCCGACGACCTGCAAAAAGAGATCAAATCAAAAGTAGCCGCAGGCTACCCCCTCACCAACATCCTCTTCCAGTCCCCCGACCGCGCCGTCCTCTACCAGGACAACCGCATCGCCCTCGACTGCGACCTCACCAAACCCGAAAACCTCATCGAAGTCCTCCAAGCTCTTCTTCGACCACCGCCAGCCCCACGAAGTCGATTGGGAAGAAGCCGTCTCTCAAGTTCTCCGAAAAAATCCCCGACCTCGCCGGCGGCGTAACCAGAATCCTCGAAGCCGAGCACAAGAAGAACGCCGACTTCCGCGAAAAGTTCCAAGTCCTTCGCCGACCTCTGCCGCCAGTCCATCAACCCCGACCTCGCCGACCCCGCCATCCAGAAGATGCTCGTCCAGCACCTCCTCACCGAGCGCATCTTCCGCAAGGTCTTCAACAACAACGAATTCCTCCGCCGCAACGTCATCGCCGCCGAGATCGAAAAAGTCATCGACTCCATCACCGCAAAACACTTCTCCCGCGACGAATTCCTCAAGCCCCTCGACCGCTTCTACACCGCCATCGAAAAGGCAGCCGAAGAACAGGAGGAATACACCGAAAAGCAGCACTTCCTCAATGCCGTCTACGAAAAGTTCTTCCAGTCCTTCGACAAAAATCAGGCCGACACCCACGGCATCGTCTACACCCCGCAGCCCATCGTCGACTTCATGGTCCGCAGCGTGGAAGAAATCCTCAAATCAGAGTTCGGCAAGTCCCTCTCCGACGAAGGTGTCCACATCCTCGACCCCTTCACCGGAACCGGCAACTTCATCACCCGCATCATGCAGCAGATCAAAAAGTCCCGCCTGCCACAGAAGTACGCCAACGAACTCCACTGCAACGAAATCATGCTGCTCCCCTATTACATCGCCAGCATGAACATCGAACACGCTTACATGGAGCGTCTCGGGAACGGAGAAGAACTCGGCGAATACCGTCCCTTCGAAGGTATCTGCTTGGTAGATACGTTTGATCTTGCAGATGCCACAACAAGCCGCCCCTGTTCACTACCGAGAACACGGCACGCGTAAAGCGTCAGAAGTCATCGCCAATTACTGTGATCATCGGGAACCCGCCATATAACGTGGGCCAAGAAGACGAGAACGATGCAAACCCAAACCGGTCTCATCAAATACTCGACGCCAGAGTCGCTGACACATACCGCGCTCATTCCAAAGCATCAAGTACAACAAAGCTAGGAAACATGTACGTTAGAGCCTTCCGCTGGGCCGCTGATCGCTTAGAAGGGGATGGCGTCGTGGCGTTTGTGACTAACAACGGATTTCTTTCGAAGCGGGTCTTCGACGGGATGCGAAGGTGCTTGGCTGAGGAATTCAGCCGTGTCGTTGTCCTCGATTTAGGCGGGGACGTTCGTGACAATCCCAAAGCTCTCTGGAACCACACACAACGTTTTTGGTATCCAGCCCGGCGTCAGCATCACTTTCCTCATCAAGTCCAGCGCTCACAGCCACAACTCGGTGGAGTACGCTCGCGTCGACGAATACTGGCGCAAAGAACAGAAGTTTGCATTTCTAGAACGAACGCTCGTCGATCGGTAAAGTCGAACTGGAGAGCATCACGCCCACAGAGGATGCCACTTGGCTTGATAAGGGCGCGGTCGTAGGCTACGGGGATTACATCCCTCTTAGTGCTAGATCCCAACGGCATATTTGCCACGCATAGCATGGGCGCAAATACGAATCGTGACAGGTGGACCGTGTCATTTCATAGTGAGGACATTAGATACAACGTTGAAGCGCCTTTTGGCGACTTACAACGCCGATCGACTAAGGTACGTCGAGACCCGCGAAAAGAAGAACTTCCGAATTGGACTAATGACAAAGAGCAAGATCAAGTGGAGTAGCAGTCTCAAGGCTTAATCTAAGACAGAATATTGAAGGTGAGTTTATTGAGCAGGATGTGCGGTTCACATCACACAGACCATTTGTCACCGAATTCATCTACTTCAATAAATTGTTGACTCACAGACGCGGCAAATCTGCCCCAGCTTCTTTCCACTGATGTCGTGCGACCCCGAAAACTCCACCGTTGTGCGTTCCCGGTCCCCGGCAACCGCAAGGATTTCGGCAGTCTTCGCGGTCGCCTAGAATTCCATCGCTCGATTTTGCATTTGAGAAGACTCAGTGTTTTCCATTCTTCACATACGACAAATCCGGCGAGAAGCATCGAGAGAACATTACGAACTGGGCACTCGCCGAATTCCGCACCCACTACGCCGACAACTCCATCACCAAGTGGGATATCTTCCACTCCACTTACGCCCTCCTACACCACCCCGAGTACCGCACCCGCTACGCGGCCAACCTCAAGCGCGAACTCCCCCGCATCCCCTTCCCGCCCGACATCCAAGCCTTCGCCGCCGCAGGCAAGCGCCTCATGGAACTCCACATCGACTACGAGCAGCAGCCCGAATACCCCCTCGAAGAGATCGAGCAACCCGCAAAGCCCTGGTACCCTCCGCGTCGAAAAGATGTCCCTCTGCAAAGACAAAACCGAACTCCGCTACAACGAATCCCTCACCCTCCGCGGCATCCCAGCCGCCGCCTTCGACTACCGCCTCGGCAACCGCTCCGCCCTCGAATGGGTTATCGACCAGTACCGCGTCTCCACCGACCCCCGCTCCGGCATCGTCAACGACCCCAACCGCGACGACGACCCCACTATATCCTCCGCCTCATCGGCCAGGTCATCACCGTCTCCCTCGAAACCCAGAAGATCATCGCCACCCTCCCCTCCCTCAACTTTCTCCTCTAAATCCAAACACTTACAACTTTCTTCTTCAAAAACAGCCCAAAACTCGCTTGTCAAGCCCCAAAACCACCCAACTCCAACAAACAACATGAGATCCGAGTGGCATTTTAGTTTCATCCAATCCGGTAGAATTAACTAATAGATAAGAGAAAGGAAAGCCCCGGCCACCCGTCGGGGCTAACTTATTGATATAGGCGAATTTACCCACAACCCCTTTGTTATGACGATTTTGCAAACCAACACGACCAGTAAGTCAATGAATCCAGATACTTTATGCAAAGGTAAGGGGGGAGGGGGGTTACCCCCCGATTTCTCCAATACACCCAACGCATCCGTATGCCACCTTTAACCCCATGACAAACCAAGCCAAATCCTGCCGCTCCACCATCATCCCGAGCCTTCGCTACCGCAACGCCCTCGCCGCCATCGACTGGCTCATCCGCGCCTTCGGCTTCGAGAAGCAAGCCGTCTATCTCGGACCCGATAACAAAACCGTCATGCACGCCCAACTCACCTTCGGCAACGGCATGGTCATGCTCGGCTCCGTCGACAACGGCGGCGAAGCCGGCAAGTTCATGGTCCAGCCCGACGAGATCGGCCTCCGCGAAACCAAGGGCATCTACCTCATCGTCGCCGACGCCGACGCCATCTACGCCACCGCCAAAGCCGCCGGCGCCGCCATGGTCCTCGACATCCGCGACATGGACTACGGTGGCCGCGCCTTCACCTGCCGAGACCTCGAAGGTCACCTCTGGAGCATCGGCACCTACGACCCCTGGGACACCGCAACACCCGAATAATCCGAGCCTGCAAAACTCTGCATCGAACTTTTGCGCCGCCGTGTTACTTTTTCCCAATGGAGCTAAACCCATATGCGAGCTTCCTTGGCGCTCAGGACCCCATCACCGTCCTGAACGCCACCATCACCCGCCTCCGCACCAGCACCGCCCCGCTCACAACTGCACACATCAACGCCCGCCCTTCCCCGCGTAAGTGGAGCATCCGCGAAATCACCTCTCACCTCGCCGACTGCGAACTCGTCTTCTCCTTCCGTCTCCGCCAGACCCTCGCACCCACGCTCCACCAACCTCACCACATCATCCAGCCCTTCGATCAGGACGCCTGGGCCAAACGCTATCAGGCCTACACCTTCGAACCCGCACTGGCCTTATTCCAATCCGCCCGTAACTGGAATCTGCTCTACCTCACCACTGTCTCCCAGGACGACCGACACCGCCGCACCACCCACCCCGAGCGCGGCACCATGAACTTCTGGACCATCGTCGAAACCATGGCCGGCCACGACATCAACCATCTCCAACAAATCGAGCGCATAGCCTCAACCCCACAAACCTAGCGCTCAACGCTTTTTCAATCTTTCAGAAATCCGTTTTTATCGGTGCAATCGGTGTGCATCCGTGTTAAGCAGTCCATCCGAAAATCCGCGCTAATCCGCGGTCGCCTTACAGCCCCAAAGCCTCATTCACATCCCGCACCAGGTTCCGCAGATAGCTCCGCTTATTCAGCAACCCCACCATCGCATCTCGCGCACGAGCCTTCGCCGCCTCATCCCCAACATCCACCCCCAAATCCCACCCAGCCCAAAGCCCCTCGAGTTCCGCCTGCGTCTCCACCATCTTCGCGTCGAACGCATCCTTCGCGGTCATCAGATCCCGCCGCAGCTCCGGCTCATCCTCACCCATCGCCTTTGCCGCACGCATCTCCTGCAGCTGCATATTCAGCTCAAACACTTCCTCAAGCAACTCCGGAGGAACCACCTGCTTCTTCTCCACCCCAGATGTCCGCGCCGCATCGGTCGCCGCCTTTGACTGCTCCTCCAGCTCCACGCCTTCAAGTTTCAACAGATACTGCGTTCGCAGAATCGGTTCCTTCAGCGTCCGGTAGGCATCATTGAGCAGCGAAGACTGCGCCAGCGCCGCCTCCTGCTCCTCCACCGGCTTGCCAGCAAACCGGTCCGGATGCAGCTTTCGGCTCATCGCATAAAACTGCTTTTCCAGCGCGGGAACATCCAGCGTCAACTTCCGCGGCAATCCAAAAAACTCAAAATAATCCATCGGGATATTGTAGAGCGCGACTAGAACGGCCCATGCGTCTTCACATTCGCAATAATCGCCTCATACGGCTCCGTCTGCTTCCAATAAACCGCCAGGATGCAAGTCTTATCCGTGCCGCACTTGTTCCTCACCGCCGGAAACGCCCGCTGCGAATCATCCAGATCGCCACGCACGCCCATCCCCACCAGTTGCGTAGCAATCTCGTAATAAGCAGTCATCCGCGCATCCGCCTGCAACAAGGCGGGCGTCGAGCAGATCGTCTGTTCTGTGGGAGTATTCGCCTTTGTACAATCGATCGGCGAAGCCGCACGTGCCATCGCACTCAAACAAGCCACACCAAGAGCCAGCATCAGAGAAACTCTCATCTGCTTCAACCACCTTCTTTGAAATTAGAAAGTAGTCTACGCCGAAAAGCTCGACCCACACCCACAGCTCTTCGTCGAATTCGGATTAATGAAGTTGAATCCCTGCCGCATCAAGGTCTCTTCAAAGTCCAGCACCATCCCCGCCAGGTACAAGAAGCTCTTCGGATCGACAAACAGTCGAATCGCCTTCCCACCCGAGGGATCGCCCACCGTCTCCACACCTTCGCCGAACACAAACACCCGGTCCCGCTCCCGAGGCTGCGAATCAAACCGGATGTTGTAGCTCAACCCCGAACACCCACCACCCTGAATCCCCACACGCAAACCACCCTGCTCCGGCGAAACCCCTTCCTTCGCCATCGCCACCCGAATCCGCTTCAGCGCACTCTTCGTAATCTCAATCGCCGCTTTCGCTCGCGGCTGCTGCCCCTCCGCCGTCAGCAGAGTCATCCCGGCAAGCGGATCTTTCTTCTCGCCGGAAGCAGCCGCATGAGCCGCATCCCTCTCCGTCGCGGTTTGTAATGTCACCATCGCCATAATGTTCTAACTCTCGTCAATCTAATCCCGACAACTCATCTAAAAATGTGTCATCCTGAGCGAAGCGCAGCGGAGTCGAAGGACCTGCGGTTGCTCTTGCAGTTGCATTTTGCTTCTAGGTACCCCAAGGCTTCAGCCTTGGGTCTCTCTAGATGCAATAAAGCGGGGCTTTAGCCCCTGGGGTATGCGTTCCGCATCACCCAAGAACGAGCCCCGCCTGAAATCCTTAGTGAGCAGCCGCAACCGCCGAAGCCTCGGCCACATTGTTCTTCTTCTTCCAATCACCGATCGCCGCACGGATCGCATCTTCTGCGAGCACCGAGCAGTGAATCTTCACCGGAGGAAGCGCCAGTTCCTTCACAATGTCCGTGTTCGTGATTGCCATCGCCTCGTCGATCGTCTTGCCCTTCACCCACTCAGTCGCAAGCGAGCTCGAAGCAATCGCCGAACCGCAACCGAAGGTCTTGAACTTGGCATCTTCAATCACGTTCGTCTCAGGATTCACGCGAATCTGAAGACGCATCACGTCGCCGCACTCCGGCGCGCCAACCAGGCCCGTTCCGACCTCGGCCGCGCTCTTGTCCAGCGTGCCCACGTTCCGCGGATTGTTGTAATGATCTACGACCTTATCGCTATATGCCATGATGTGTTCCTCGTCTCTAGTTAGATGATACGCGCGCTCCAATCGGTGCGCCAACGATTCGCCAGGCCCTATTCCCTAGGCACTAGGCCCTGCTTTTAGTGCGCCGCCCACTCAATCTTCGAGAGGTCGATCCCTTCCTTCACCATCTCATACAACGGGCTAAGCTCCCGGAGCTTCGAAACGACGTCGATGATCTTATCCGCAACATAATCCACTTCAGCCTTTGTATTGAACCGCCCCAATCCAAACCGGATCGAGCTGTGCGCCACATCGTCGCCAAGCCCCAGTGCCTTCAGCACATAGCTGGGCTCCAAAGTAGCCGAAGTGCAAGCCGAACCCGAAGACACCGCAACGTCATTGATGCCCATCAGCAGGCTCTCGCCCTCGACATACACAAAGCTCATGTTCAGGTTCCCCGGCAGATGGTGCTCCATGTTGCCGTTCACATGAACATAGTCCAGCGCCTTCTCAAACTTGTTCCGCAGATAGTCACGAAGCTCGGTCTCCCGCTTCGCCTCGGCCGCCATCTCGTTCATTGCAATCTCGCACGCAGCGCCAAGGCCAACAATCCCCGGAACATTCAGCGTACCCGACCGCATCCCGCGCTCATGGCCGCCGCCATTGATCTGCTCCGAGATCTGCACCCGCGGATTGCGCCGACGCACATACAGCGCGCCCACGCCCTTCGGCCCATAGATCTTATGTCCGCGAAAGCGACAGCACATCGATGTTGTCCTTCTGCACGTCCACCGGAATCTTGCCGACAGCCTGCACCGCGTCTGTGTGGAACAGCACGCCCTTCTCATGACAGAGCTTGCCGATCTCTGCGATCGGCTGCACCACGCCAATCTCGTTATTCGCGTACATGATCGAAACGAGAATGGTCTTGTCGTCCATCGCGCGCTTCAGGTCATCGATATCGATCAGCCCATCCGCCTGCACCGGCAGATAGGTCACGCGATAGCCCTGCTTCTCAAGCTTCTTGCACGTATCCAGCACAGCCTTGTGCTCAGTCACCTGCGTGATGATGTGGTTCCCGCGCTCGCGGTACATCTCCGCAATGCCCTTCAGCGCCAGATTGTTCGACTCCGTCGCGCCCGAGGTAAAGATGATCTCCTTCGCCGTCGCGCCAATCAGCTTCGCGATCTGCTCACGAGCCTTCTCCGTCGCCTTCTCCGCCTCCCACCCAAACGAGTGGTTGCGGCTCGCCGCATTTCCGAACGTCGACGTGAAGTAAGGCATCATCGCCTCCAGAACCCGCGGATCCAGCGGCGTCGTCGCATGGTTGTCCATGTAAATCGGCAGATGCACACCCGCCGGCAGCGGCGTCGACGACTCCGTGACTACGACTCCAACTCCATCCCCATTCAAGCTCATCTCTTTATCTCCGTATTTCCAATCACTCTGCTGTTGCCAAACTCAAACCGCGCACGAAAACTCCGGCGCGAACGAATCTAAATCGCGATTGTCACCAGGCCGCCACCCACCGGTGCGCCCGTCCCAGCCTGCTCCGCGTCCGCCTCCACCAGGTCGGCGATATGGATGCCGCTCAACAAATCCTTGATACTGTCGTTCACTTTGCGCAACGGTTCTTTGATGGTGCATGTGCTCGTAAGGTCGCAAGCTCCGTGAATCGTAATGCAGCTCGTAATAAACAGCGGCCCATCGATCGCCCGTATCACCTCAAACGCCGTAATCTCCGCCGCCGGCCGCGATAGCGCATACCCGCCGTTCGTCCCTGCATGGGAAACCAGCAGCCCGGCCTTCGCCAGCGTCTGCAGAATCTTCGCCAACAGTTGCGGAGGTATGTGATA
This sequence comes from uncultured Acidobacteriaceae bacterium, assembly GCA_963746625.1. Taxonomy (GTDB): domain Bacteria; phylum Acidobacteriota; class Terriglobia; order Terriglobales; family Acidobacteriaceae; genus Edaphobacter. The sequence continues at coordinate 937,614 of CAVVBT010000002.1, read as the reverse complement.
GGCCTCTGCGATGTCCTTCGCGCTATGCGCAGTTCCGCCCGTCTGTTCTGCCAGGTACTTCAGAGCCATCAGACCGTAATCCGCTTTTTTGGTCAGGCGAAGCATCTTCGAGGGTGCCGCATTTCTGTTTCCAACCGGAAAATTCACAAAAGTCAGACAATTCCAGTCCTAGATAGTGTACGTCCGATTTACTGGCGATTGCAACCATGCATTTACCAGCAATCCACCACGATTTCACCACAAATTCACCAGCATTTTTTGACAAAAAAACGACATAAATCCCAGTTGACAAGCTGGCCAGAGACGGGCAAAATCCTTACCATTCGGTTTTCCTCCCCTAAATGACAGCACTTTGCAAACATCCCATCGTCAAGATCGTCTCCCGTGAGGAAGACGCTGAATTTGTTGAATGCCAATCCTGCGGGGAAATATTTGATTCCGCAGAGTTTAGCGACATTGCCATCGAAGAGGAAGAATCCTTCGACGAGGAAGCCGCCGAGAAGCCGAAGCGCTAAACCACAGTCTCCGCCGGCGGCGTATTTATTCTGCGAATCACAATCCACGCATACTGCGCCGCCGAAAGCGGAGCCAATACAGCTATCGCCCGCAACAGGCCATCCCGCAGCGCCGATAAATCTATAGAAATAAATACCTTCTGACACAGAACCACAATCAGCGTAACGATCTGCGCCAGCGTATTCAGCTTCCCAAAAAAACTAGGCCGAAAATCCCTGAGCGCATTCGTCGCGAACAACAACATTGAAATCAGCAAGATACCGACATCACGGCTAAACACCAGCACCGTGACATACTGCGGAATCAAGCCCACATGAGTCAGCACCACAAATAACGTGCTCAATAAAAGCTTATCCGCGATTGGATCGAGATATTGCCCTAAAGTGGTCTTTTGACTCAACATACGGGCCAGCAGCCCATCCAATGCATCGCTGATTCCCGCAAGAAGAAACAGCGCAAACGCGGTCCTATAATGCCCATCCAAAATCGCAATCACAAGAAAGGGAATAATGAACAACCGCGTCAGCGTAAGCAGGTTAGGAGCGGCGCGAAATTGGCTCAGAAGGGGCACTTTTTTGGGAGTCCAGACAATCGTAACCCAAGTCAGGCGCAAGTTGCTCTAGCTCACTCTTCCATTTAGACTGGAGTAACGCATAGGCGCGTAGCTCAGTTGGTTAGAGCGCTACCTTGACACGGTAGAGGTCAGCGGTTCGAATCCGCTCGTGCCTACCATCCCTTTCAACAACTTACAAAACACCCCGCGCAATGAAATCGCGCTGCCTTTCTCGCGCGGCCACCCATCCGTCGAAAATCCCACACAACCGACCGCTTACATGTGCCGCGGTAGCAACATCCCCTGCAAGCAGAGGCCGCGGAGCCACAAGTGCCACCAGCAGATTCCCATCTATGGGATGCCTTATCGGTGAATCCGGCGGCCGGGGACATCGCGTATCTGACTAACTCAAACCTATAAATTTGCCTCTTGAAGTTCGAGTGACGGGGCCATAGGAGCTCCCGTGCGCTGGACGCGGAGCACAAGAATGTCGTCCGTCTGACCGAATCGCTGCGCGGCGGTCGCGATCTCCTCCGTCGTCGCCGTGGTGCGCAGCATCTCTTCAATGCGCCCAAACCCGAACAGCTCTCCGGCCTTGTTCTGTGCTTCAGCAACTCCATCAGACATCATCAGCAGGGCATCGCCGGGTTCAAGTTTGAAGGAGGTGACAGGAAAGTCGATGCCAGCCAGAATACCCAGTGGAAGCGCCCCTTCGATCTGCATCTCAACGCCATTGAGATACGGTGGAAGCTGCCCCGCATTGGCTAGTTCGACTGCCCCGTCGCGTCCGAAACGAAGGATCATGCAAGTTGCGCTGGCTGATCCCCGTTCCACGAGCTGTTCATTGAGCACCTCAAGCATGTGGCGCGGGTCAGTGTCATGCTCCGCCGAAGAACGAATGGCGCCGATGATGAGTGCGACGAGCATTCCGGCCTGCACTCCTTTCCCCGTAACATCGCCAAATGCGATAAGCGAAGTTCCATCCTTGGCGCTGGGCACGATCTGAAAGAAATCGCCACCTACTTCTCTCGCCGGGCGATACACGCTTTCCAGGCTTAGACCATTCAACTCAGGAAGTTCGTTGGGAATCAGAACCTGTTGCACTTGTCTAGCCTGCGCGATCTCTAGTTTCCACTGCTCCTTCGTGCGCTGCGCCATGATAAAGCGCCGTAACAGCATCACCGTAATGATGAGCAGGGACAGCATGGTTGATATGGAACCGAGCGTGATTGAGAAGCCCAGAAGAGTAAAAGTTGTTTGGACGTGGATGAGTAGAAGTTCGTGATGATAGATAGCGATCACAGCCAAAACGACAGCGGGAGCAGCGATGACTCCTTCTTTTCTGCTCTTCCTGAAACCGCGGTAGACGACGAGGAGTAACAGGACACCGAGGCCCAGTTTGACTATGAGCAGAAAAGGATGCACGTACGTCCCGGCTTGAATCGGAACGTATTCGCCGTAAAGGGGCGGTCGAATCAATGCGGTCCCGATCACAAGAATGGCAACCAACGACCAGACCGCCGCATGCAAAGCTCGGATGCGTTCCAATCGGAACCAATATCCCCAGAACATCACCCACAAGCCGATTCGGACGGGAGTTGCAATGATATCCCTTAGGATGATCCACGCAGTAAGCCCAATCCATGTCGTGAAGTTGATAAGGAGATCAAGACCGACGATCAACAGGGAGGCTTCACAAACAAGGGCCAGCCAGAGATAAGATTTTTCATTCCTGTCGAGCCAGAACAGCGCGAGCGCCATGACCAGCGCCATGAGCAGTATCAGCATCTCCAGAAAGGCGCTTCCGAAGTAATGGCCGACATCATCCCAATCGAGGCGGAGTTGGTCGGAGACTGCGGAGGCATAGCCCAACTCCGGCGGCGCTCGAAGGCCCCCCGCATCCGCACTATTGAAGGGAGTGGCGCTATCCATCCAGGTGCGAATGGCAATGATCACTTTGCCGTCGCGAACGTCTTTGGGCATGCGAAACTCGACGGGAATTGCGGCGTAGGCGGTGACGTGATGGTCCGTGAACTTTCCGAACTCCCCAATTCGTTGTCCATTGACGAATAGCTGGTAGGCGTCGTCGCAATAACCCGGCATCTTCAAAGCAAGAGAGTGTTTTGCCCCCTCCACGTTCACCTGAAGTCTGTACCAAGCGAAGCCGGAGTACCCCTTATGTCCACGAGAGGTCCAACCGAGTGCAGTCCCACTGCTGCCGGGGGTCAGATCCACCTCTTCCCAACCCGAATCGTCGAAGTCCGGCTGCGCCCAGACGGGGTCATCCCCGATATGAAATTTCCAGGGACCAGCAAGTTCCACCGTCGAATCGCCAAGCCTTACACGGACGAGTTGGTCAGTTGCCGCGGCGTTACCGTTCTCAGGATTTACAACCCCAGGGTCGGCATAGACCAGCATCGGCCATAATAGAAGCAGGAGCAAGGGAACGCGACGCATAAGCAGCACTCTCGCGGCGAAAGTATTACCGATACTAGAGAGTACACGACCAAGCTCGCTTTTTGCCCCCCTCAGACCTGCCAGAGGCAGCCGGCCAACCGACAGATACCATAGGCAAAGAGGAAAGAACCTGTCCGTGAAAAAGTGAAGCCCACACCCTCGAGGTGTGAGCTTCGGTAGCTCTAAATTGCCGTTGGTTGCTACTTCGCTCCGAACGCAAAAAGGTTGCGCCGTTTTGCCAGGTACAAGCCCGCCATCATCACACCGGTCGAAAGGAGCAGAAGAGAATCCGGCTCGGGAGTTTCGGTGACCGTAACCGAGGCGGCACTTAGAAAGCTTGGGTTAAAGTCTGTGTCGTCCGGATCCGGAAGTACATAGATGACTTCAGTGCCCCTGGGCTGAAAGTTTCCGTCAGTGAAACTGAACACAGAGTCATCGCCTGATGTGAAGCAACTGCCAGTAAACTCGGCTGTCGTGTCGCAGATGGCTGTTTGGTCGGGCGGGATATCCGCAGTTAGGATCGTGAGGGTGATTGCGGTAATGATTTGGCCGGTCCCATTGAAGAGAGCAACGCAAAAGGCGCCCGAGGGGGCATTGGACATACTACAACCGTCGGTTGTGAACACAAAACCGGTGAGCGGACCCGAATCCACTACAAAGCAAGACGAAGGGTCGGCAGGACTGCAGAAATTCGGGTCGGTGGCGCCCATATGAAAGTCGTTGGCGTGTGCGTGGCGTGTCACTCCGCAAAAGAGCGCCAGAACAAAGAGAATCCGAAGAAGATGCTTCATTTATGTATTCCTCCAAAAAGATCAGCGCAGTGGCACATTCTGCATTTGTCCGACCGCCGATTGCAAACGGACATGAGATTTCGCAGCCTGGTGTTTGCTGTTGTTGCACGTTGTTGGCCAAATGATAACTAGCAAAATCAAACATTCTTATAGCTTTCAAGGATTATATGTGCAAAATATTTCACAAAAGGCGGAATCAATGGTGTCTTTTAGGAAACTTGTTACATTCCCGTAAACACGGAACCGAAGAAACAAGCGATTTGTCTTGTTGTGCTCAAAATAAGAGCAACGCAATTTGGAACGTGCCTTTAACTACGATGACACGATAGACTCGTTTCACTCGATCCATGTCCCTCACCGAACAGCCCGATACCCTCGATGCCTCCAGTCTCCCACTCGCCGAACAGGTGATTCGCCTTCAGGCACTCCTCGAGGCCTCCCGGGCAGTCCATTCCACAATCGAGCTGACCGATGTGCTTCAGCAATCAGCCCGCATCGCGGTACGTGAACTAGAACTCGATGGCGCACTCTTCGCTCCCCAAGGGGTCAGTTACGGCAGCCTCCCCGAGCAGGACGAGACTTGTCCCCGGTTCGAACTTCTCTCCCGCGATGGCAAAGCATTGTCCGAACTGATAGTTGCTACTCCCGAGGGACGGCCGCTCAGTCTGTATGAACGGGATTTCCTCGAGGGCCTGGCTCTGCAAGCGGCCGTCGCCGTAGAGAACGCCGTCAACCACGAGCGCCATGTCGAGTATGCCCGCCTCGCCCAGGATCTCGACGCCGCCCGGGCAATCCAGCAGAGCCTCCTGCCCCAGGCGATGCCTTCCATCCCTGGCTACTCCGTGGCAGCTCGCTCCAGGGCCTGCTACCACGTCGGCGGAGATTACCTGGATGTAGTAACTGAACCCGATGGATCCCACCTGATGGTCGTCGCCGATGTAGCCGGCAAAGGGCTGGCGTCGGCTCTCGTCGGTACGGCCTTTCGGTCGGCCTTCCGAGCATTGGCCCGCCAGTCTCTCACGTTGCGCGAGCTCGCGGGGCGCCTCTCGCAGCAGCATTGGGACGAGGGCCAGGAGGCGCGACGCCGCTATGTCACCGCCATCTTCCTGCGCCTTGACCCAAGCTCCGGCGAGTTGGAACTCGTCAACGCCGGGCACAACCCTGCGTTTCTGGTATCTTCCGGCACGGCTCCGGTTCGCCTCATCGAAGCAAGCGGAACGCCCCTTGGCATGCTCCCCGGCGCCCGCTATTCGGTGGAACGTCTCCCCATCGAACCCGGCACCCGCGTGCTCCTCTACACCGATGGATTGACCGAGGTTTTCCGCGGCGACGAGGAGTTCGGCCAGGAGCGCCTTCTGGACGCCTTTCAATCCATCGATACGCTGCCGGTTGCCGACAACGCTCACCAAGCAGAAGACACCCTGACCAGCTTGTGGACCACGCTCGACACCTTCACAGGGGGTGCCCCGCAGCAGGATGATATGAGTGCAATTGCACTTTGCCGCCTTACCAGCAAGTCCAAGGAGAAGGCATGACCGCGTCTACCGGGAGTAAAGTCGAGGTGCGGCTTCCTTCGCGCCTAGGCTTTGAGAAAGTCGCCATGAGCACTGCTGCAAGCATGGCAAAATTAATGGGCTTCAGCGAAGATCGTATTGAGGACCTGAAGACCGCCGTGGCTGAGGCATGCATCAATGCAATGGAACACGGTAATCAGATGAACGCCTCGATCCCGGTCAGCGTTGTCCTTTCCATGAAGTCCGATGAACTCGAAGTCAAAGTAATTGATAATGGTATTGGCATCGAAAAACCCGCCCCCGCACCCGATATCGATCGCAAGATGACCGGAGAGGAAGAAGCGCGCGGAATGGGTATGTTTTTGATCCAGGCTCTCGTCGACGAGGCCGAGTGGGTCTCTGGAAACGGAACCACTCAGGATCAGAGCTTCGTGCGGCTTGTGATCCGGATGAATAAGGAGAGTGAATAAGGTGCAATCAGTCAATAAGGTATCCCAGCAACAGCTACAGGGTTCGAGTGGCCGGGATGTCACCTGTTTCCGCTTTACGGGAGACATCTCTTCGGCGTCAAAGGATGCAATCGTCGACACCTACCATAGCCTCGACAAAGCCACGCACAAATTCATCTTGCTGGACTTCAAGGGTGTTGAATACCTGAACTCTTCTGGCATCGCTCTCGTCATCCAGGTACTAATGGAGGCCAGCAAATCCGGCCAGACTATTGCCATCTGCGGTCTCACGGCGCACTTCACAAAGGTTTTCACGATGGTGGGAATCACAAAATATGCATCGCTCTACGCCGACGAGACAGCAGCGCTCGCCGCTCTCTAAGTCAGCCAGTCCCTCAACAAGAATGGTGGCGCTGCGAATCGAGGGCAGAAGTTCTCCGCGCCAATCCCGACCGCAACGAAATTCGCCAACTAACCTGAACCCACGACCTTAGCGCCGGCTCTTTGCGAACCTGTCTTCGCAGCGATCGCCTCTCTGCCTTCTGCTGCCTGCGTTCGCATGTTGTCTAAGTATATGGGCGCGTTTATGTTCACGCGACGACAGACAGGGTGCGCCTGTAATACTTCATTCCCCATCTGGCATTATTTTCCTATTGACAACTCTCTATCGCGATGGGAATAATTCACCCCGTTCCACTTGATGGTGGCTCCTCCTCGCACAGAGAACGCTGCTCGACGCAAAACAGAGGGGTTGCACGTTGCCGGTCTTCACGGCACGCAACGAAAGCCGCCTTAAATGCAGAACCGGCCCGAAATTGAATCGATTTCAAACGAGGTCATTTATGCAATCGAATGAAAGCAGTCTTCGTGGCAGCTTCTCAGCGTTCCGTTGCGCAGCAATCTTCCTCATCGCTGGCGCATTGCTCCTCAGTCTCCCGCTCACCCTCAACGCCCAGACCGCAGGCCAAGGCACGATCACCGGCACCGTGACCGACAACACCGGAGCTGTCGTACCCAACGCCACCGTCACCGCGATTAATGCCGCCACCAATGTGTCGTCTCAGCGAACCTCGTCCTCGTCCGGCCTCTTCAGCATTGCACCTTTGCCTCCCGGTATCTACTCCCTCAGCGTTCAGGCAACCGGGTTCCGGACACTCAGACAGGACAATCTCGACGTCAACGCCCTCGGCGTACTCAGCATCAACCCTGTTCTGACCGTCGGCGAGGCAACTGAAACCGTTGAAGTCACGGCCGCTCCTGCCGTCCTCGATACCTCCAACGCGACCATCGGCCTGGTGATGGAGAATACGACCTACGCCAACCTGCCTCTGCAAATGAATAACGCCCAGCGTGACGCGACAGCTTTCGCCTCCCTCGCCCCGGGGGCACAGGCTGGTACCCGTGTGCCGATCGTCGGAGGAACAGGTAACTACCTCGGACAGCTCTATATCGACGGTATGCCAGCCGAGACCATCAACCAACAGGGTGACAATCGCCTTGTCTCGCAGGGTATTGACCTCGACGCCGTAGACCAGTTCCAGGTCGTCACCAGCACGCCCCCAGCCGAATACTCCGGCGCCGGAGCACTCAACTTTACGATGAAGTCAGGTGGCAACAAATACCACGGTCAGGCCTCTTACTTCCTCCGCAACACGGTCTTCGATACATGGGGCTTCACGCAAAAGTGGGCGGCGTTGCCCGGAGCCGATCCAGCGACCGGTTCCTCGTATCCCTGCAGTTCGGTCGCAACGACGGTTACCGGAACACAGGGGACGGCCACCTACGCACCGCGGGCCGGATGTCAGCCAAAGGGCGCCGAGCATCAGGGCGAACTCTCACTCACCTTCGGTGGCTACGTCCCCCATACTGGCAAAAAAGTCTTCTTCTTCTTCGCCTATGACAAGTTCCACTCGCGCCGTGCCGCAAATCCCTCGCTCTTCACAATTCCAACCCCGCTGATGATTCAGGGCGACTTCACCGAGTTCAATGGTGGCGTAGGTGGCGGCGGTCTCACCGGGACCGGCGCGAATAACAAGCCTTTGATCTTTGACCCGACCAGCAACACATGCGTCGGCAATATATGCACTCGCACACCGTTCCAGGGGATGAAGAACGGCATCCCGACCTACAACATCATTCCGTCCAGCTATATCTCTCCAATTTCCGCCAAGATGGCTTCCTTCATGCCGGCACCGAGCAACCCCAACGTTCTCGCCAACAACTACCTCGGCGGCTATCCAAGCGGTTTTGACAACAATGTGCAGGACTGGCGCGTCGACTGGGATATCAATTCGAAACAGAGACTATCTACAGTCGGTGCCATGGGAGCGGTTCACTACCTTCAGAACTACACCACGACCGGCAACCCGCCCACCTATGGACTCCTTCCGCTTCCTTATGTCGCCGGCACGGTCGCGAACATCTTCCCGAAGTTCTATGACGCCGAATACAGTTACGTCATCAACAACAGCATGGTGAACCAGGCCAAGTATTCTTACACCCGTTTCATCCAGCCGCAGCACGCAGCCACCGACGGACTGGCGCAATATTCACCTGCGACCATGGGGATCACCAACGTTCCCGCCGGTGCGGCGAGCACCAACTTTCCAGGCAGCTCGTTCACCCAGACGGGTGCCGCCCCGAGCCAGTTGACCGGATGGACCCAACAGGGGAACGCGGGCGCCACGCAGGCTGTTACCCCGGAGACATACACGGCGCTCGATAACCTCCAGTGGACCAAGGGCAAGCACGCAATGACGTTCGGTTTCACTTATGAGTGGCAACAGACCAACGTCGCCGCGCCGCCCGGCCCCTCGGGGCTCGTTGAGTTACCCTTCAACTCAAACTCCACGGCGCAGTACACTGCAAACTCAAACGTCCTTAGCTCCAGCTCTGGTATCTCCTTCGCCAGCTACATGCTCGGTGCGGTCGGTAACGCCGGAAGTTCTCCGACGTCGGTCTTGCTTCAGTACGTCAGCGAACTCGGCGGCCGCTACCGGCTAGCCGCACCCTACTTCAGCGACAACTGGAAGGTGAATAATAAGCTCAGCTTGGACCTCGGCCTGCGCTGGGACTACTTCAGCCCCTATCACGAGGTGCAGAACCGCTGGAGCTACTTCAACCCTAACCTGACCAACACGGCGACGGGTACGCCGGGCATGCTTGAGTTCGCAGGCAACCACGGTAGCGCAGGCTGCAACTGCAGTACCCCTGTCCATACCTACTGGAAGAACTGGGGCCCGCGCGTTGGAATCGCCTTTTCCCCAGATGACAAAACCGTCTTCAGCGTCGGCGCAGCGGAGGTCTTCTCACAGGCCGGCGGTGTCGGCGGTCGCGCCGGCGCCTATCAGGGTACCGGCCAGATCGGCTTCAACATCAACGCTAACGCTACTCCCGAAACCACCACCGGTCCCAATGCAGGACCATCCTTCTACTTGAATAATGGCGCAACGTTTACTTCCAAGGGGCTCGCCAACACCGACCTCTTTGGCAAAGGCTATGCATATCCGGCCGCCCCAACGCAGAACGCCGCATCGCAACTCCTGCAGACTGGCAATTACCTCAATAACGGAGTTCTGGTCGGCGCATCCAGTGTCTCGTACGCCGACTTCTACGTGTCGGGCCGCGCGCCAGAGTTCACCTTCTGGAACGCAGGCATCCAGCGCAGCCTCACCAATAACATGACGATTTCCGTCAACTACGTAGGTGATCAGGCGCACTTCATCAACCCATCAGGACAAAACGCTCGCGGATACTGGAATAACCAGTTGAACCCGGCCTATCTCGCTGGCCTCGGCGGTGTGACCGATTCAACCGGACAAAAGCCGCTCCTCATCGCACCGGCCACCACTGCCAACGTAGCAAAAGCAAATGCGGCGATGTCGGGCATCAACATCCCCGCGTTCTTCCAGAACGCCGCAAATGCCAATCCGAACATCTCGGCCTTGAGCATCGCTCAGGGTCTCGCGGCCTTTCCGCAGTACAGTGGTATGACCGATCTATGGGGCGCGAACACAGCCAACGTCACCTACCACTCCTTCCAGTTGATGGTGCTTCAGCGGACCTCACACGGGCTCTCCTTCAATATCAACTACACCTACTCGAAGAACATCGGCGACGACGGCACATTCCGTAGCGGCTTTGACATTCCCGGCGCGGCAATCTCAGGCGGCAGCCAGAACTGGCACCAGGACCGCATCGAGCGGTCATGGACAGTCGTCTCGGCTCCGCAGATAGTCCATGCCTTCGGCGTCTATCAGCTTCCGTTCGGTAAGAACCAGATTGGCGGCAACAACATGCTGGTCCGCACACTTGCCGGCGGATGGACAATCTCCGGAATCTATACTTATGGCTCTGGTGTGCCCATCGCGGTAACTAACAGCCTGTGCAGTTCCACTAACTATCCGTTACAGGGCCAATGCATGCCAGACCTAATGCCTGGCGCAACTAACGCGCGCATCAACGGAAGCTACGGTACCTCACCGAATGGAACGAGCGCATGCAACATCGCAATCGGACCAGGTTGCACGGCGATCCGCTACATCGATTCGACCAAGTTCAATACCCCAACGAACGTTTCCAAGATATCGGGCAGTCCGATCTACCTTATCGGCAATGCGCCTCGTACCGCCCCGCTCACGTTGAGGGCACCAGGAAACCAGGACCTCGATGCCGCTTTGCGCAGAAGCTTCAATTTGCCAAAGGACATCGGCACCTTTGTCTTTGAAGTTGACTGCATCAACGTCTGGAATAAGAACACCTTCTCAGCCCCAGGAGCAAGCTACGGCACCACAGGCTTCGGTCAGATCACCGGAGTCTCCAGCACACCGGGCTCGCGCGACTTCCAGTTTGCCGGACACCTGAACTTTTAACAGGTTTCAGTATTCGTGTTTTGATGTAGTGTGAATGCATCTTTCATATGGGCTCCCGGAGAAAAGTCTCGGGAGCCTGCAATTTTCTGTACGGGCGAGCGCGATAACCCCGATTCACGGCCCAAAGCCCTCAATCCGCGCCATTTGTAATTTAAATGTCTCGAGTCTAGCAAATCTCCACAGGACGGGAGTAAAGTAGCTTCCGTTCAGGAAATCGATACCCTAGTCTTCTTGATTTGGCAGTTCTGAAAGTCGTCCGACGAAAGTAAGAACCGGGAAAGCGACAACCAGGCATGGCTTAAGTCACGGCCGCGCTCGACTTTTCGTCCCTGGATTCCCTCAAGCGGGGTCCTGGGAGGCCCGACCTCCTCTACACCGCGTCATGGGCTGTCGCAAACCGGAAGGTTCTTAAGAGGTGTCCGCCGATGAAGTGCCTTCTTCGCACCTTCGCTACTTTTATCGCAGCAACTGTGTGTCTCTGTTCCCCTGTCATCTCCGGCAAAGCTCTCCACGCGGCTCCGCGCGCCGCCGCAGCGCCAGAAGAGACCGTGATCATTCCAGGCCCCCTCAGATCCTTCATGCGAATGGCTGCCATCAGCCAGAAGGTTCCTAACGATGAGGTCCTGCCATTATTGGCGCGCAACGTCTTCATGCAGGGCTATCAAAGAGGCACTCCCACAGAGTTCCTGCTTCTGGTGCAACGATACCTCCAGCAGGCGAGAGAGCTGCAAATCCTCGCCGGACCTAGCGAGACAATTCACGTTACGAACTGCGACGACGCCGGCACCCTGGTTCAAATCCTCGGCTACCGCATGCGCGAAGGTTGCGAGCAGAAGAACTTTTTCCTCGAGACCGCAAATCCCGAGCGCGCATTCCTCACCATCGACTCAGGCTTCCCTCTCACCGATCTCGAAGAGGCGCTCCAAAAGGGAACTCCATTCACCTATGCTTATCCCACCTCGCGAGTTACGGTCCTGTTTCATGAAACCGACTGGATCTCCCTCAGTGCCGGCCAGAAAAAAGGCTACTCCAACGTCGTAGATCTGCTCGTCAACGATCCTCAGGTAGCTCGTCTCTATTGGGCTCTCACCAAAAACGACGCCGAAACGCGGTTATCCCTCGTTCGCTCTCCGGGCCTCAGAAGACTCCTCCCCTACGCCGCTACTCTTGATTTCTACGGAAGCCAGATCTCCATTCGCTCCGGACGCGTCATCGTACCCGGCGGATCCTGGACTCAGGTCACATGGAAGGATCTCGCCGGAGCGAGCCCCGAAAACCCAGGTGAGTTCGTCGTGCATTTACTCGCCAAAGACAACGGCTGGCTGGCCGTGTACTTCGACGTGTTGTCTCGCGTCAGCGAGTCTCAGCGCGAACATCTCCTTGAAAATGGCCGCCTGAAACGCTTCTACGACGACCTCCGCGGAACCGACCTGCATGCCTCCGCCCACCAGGGGAGTCTTTCGACAAGCGCCTGATCTGCTCGTACTCTTCACTCGTCTTGAATGGGAGCCCAACGGTCAGCCCCATGTCCCCGGAAACCTCGAGATATGGAGAGATATCTTTCGCCAGAAGACCGACTCGAAGACCATCCACGAGTGGAACAAGCGCTATCGCGATCTCGAGAACCCCGAGCAACTGCTCGACGCAATGGTCGCCTTCTCCCGCGTCGTCACCGACATCGGCCCGCTGCAGATTTATCTCACCATGTGTGAGATCGACAGCGGACGAGCGGCCGATAAGCGTCTCTCGCCTCAAACCGTCACTTTGCTGGCCAGCCAGTACTCTCAGTTCAGCAACTGGTACCTCGTCTTCGCAGAATTTCCGGATCTCAGCGACGAATCCGCGACACGCTTCGTCAGCGTAGCCGAGTCCATCGACAAGCTCTCGAACGACGCGCTGCGCGGAAACACCCTCGGCGCATTCCAGGCCAACATCGGACTCTGGCAGATTCTCGCCCGCCAGGGAGAGATTCCCGCCGCGAATCGCAACGACTCATGGCAAAAGATGATGGATCCTTTTGTCAAAATCTCCTCTTCTACGCAACTCTTCGACGCAACCCGTAAGTCGTTAGGAGAACTGCTCGCCGCCGCCGGGCAGCCCAACGCCTCCGCCGGCACCATCGTCGATCTTCTCGCAGGCCCGCCCCAGAACACACCCGACGGCCAGCGAGTCCATCAGGAACTGGCCCGAAGAATTCGTGCTGTGCTTGTAGATCAGCACCTCGTCTCTCTCGACACCCTCATCTCCCTCAGCGATGGCTTCAGTGACATGGAACAGGGAAAGCCCGCCGGTAGCGGAATGCTCATCCTCGCGGGAGAACTCCGCGAGTTCGAGATGCCCCGTCCCATCTTCACTCAAAGCGAAAAAATCGACTGGGCGCCCAGAGTCTACACCACTCACCACGCCGAACTGCAGGTACAAACCGACCTCACGAAGATCATCAAAACACCCGGAAACAAAGCCCAGCTCGAAGCCGCCCGAGGCCAGCTCGCGCCCTTCCTCCGCGACACTCTCGTCGGCCTCAACTACGCCTACTACGAACCGCCCGGCGCACAAATCCTCCACAACAATCCGCTCTTCGTTCGCTCGCATGACTTCACCGAAATCTCTGTTATCGGCACCGAACAATTCTGGCAAACCCCCATGCTGCTCGGCGTCGGCTCACCCGCTGGTGGTGGCGCCTACCTCATGGGCTCTCTGACAGACCTCTCCTACGCCCTCGCGTCCACCGAAGAGGACTTCATCTCCCCGGAAAATGTACAAGCCCTCATCTGGAAAGAGCTCGTTCCCGATCTGCTCGTCAGCGCAACCCTTCCCCGTTGGTGGAACGTCACCCCGGCCGAACTGCATGCGGTATCTCTCTATCAACGATCGGGCGAAGAGATTCTGGCATCTTCCATCAAGAACACCGATACTCGCGCCAAAGCGCTCGACATCCTCTCCAATCGAATGACGCCGGCGCGGCTCGAGCGTGTCGAACAAGCCCTGCAACGCCAGGAAGATCTTGCCGCAATGGTGCCTCTCCTCATGCCGGCGGATACCTTCTATCTGGCCGCCGGGTTTCGGAGTAAGTATCCCGCAGATGCCGCATCCGCAGGACCCGCCAGCCAACAACTGCAGAATCTCTTCAGCACCAACCCCACCGACGTCAGCCTGGAGCGCATCTCAAAAGACTTCGGCGTTCCTCACCCGACTCTCGCCCGAACGAACGGACGCGAGTTGCTCAACGTAAAACCGTTCCCCTTCTTCGGAGGCTACTCCAGCCGCCTCTTTGGCGAGTCCTGGGAATCGAACAATCTCTACTGGGCCCGTGTAGCAGATGAGATGGGCTACTCTCCCGTGATGCTCAACCGTCTTGTGCCCGAGCTCACACGACGCATGACCGCCAAAATCTTCGCGACAGACCTTGAAGATTGGCCAGCAATGCTGCGCGCCATGCACGAAGCCGGAGACGATCTCCGGCAGGGAAAGATCACCTCGCTTCCAGCAGCCAGCACGACCGCACTTCGACAGGAGCAGGCCGTCCACGATGCAAGCCTGCAACAGGAGAACTAACGTGAAGAGATATCTTTTACTTCTCTGCTTCCTCACCCTTCCGCTCAGTGGGGGCGGAGCTGCAGCCCAGGAGGATGCCTCCCGCATTCGCGTGAGCGTCGTTCTCGTTCAACTTAACATTGCCGTCACCGACAACAAGGGAAACTACATCAGCGGCCTCGGCCCCGAAGACTTCTCAATCACCGAAGACAAAATCGCCCAGAAGCCCGCGACCTTCGAAGAAGGAAACGGACCGACCCTCAGAGTGCTTGAAGCGCGGCCAAGCCGATGCCAAATCGGTGGCAAGCGGTAGTGACAACAAACCCGTTTCGACTCAGGATTCACTGGAAGCGGCCCAGCGCTTCGCCGGCGCCAACGTATTTATCCTCTTCGACACCAGCAACTACATGTACCGCGGCTTTGTCTTCGCCCAGGACGCCATCGCCGACTTCGTCCGCTCGCTCGAAGGCGTCAGCAGAGTGGCACTCTACTCCTATAGCCGCGACCTCTCCCGAGTCTCCGCCCTCACACCGGACCGCTCCCAGGTTCTGCGCGGTGTGCGCAGCACAGTAGCCGGAGACGACGCCGCCCTCTACAACAGCCTCCTCCTCACCGTGAAGGATGCCGCCGGACTCACCGGTCGCAAAGCCATCGTCGTCTTCTCTAACGGCCCCGACAACGCCAGCCTCGTCCCACCGGAGGACGTAGCCGAACTCGCCCAGTCCACCGGCACGATCATCTACATGATCAGCACCCAGCAGGCCGAGTCCGAGCCCGTTTCAACCGCTGTCTTCGAGCGCATGAGCAAGGCCACCGGCGGCAAGGCTTACTTTTCAAAAGATTGGCAGGACGAAAAACAGGCCTTCAACTCAATCCGCGACGACCTCGCCCACCTCTACTCCATCAGCTACTACCCAGCGTCTAACCCAAACCGCGGCTGGCGAGCTATCTCCGTGAAACTAGTAGGCAAAAACCTGCAGAAGTACCACATCCGAACCCGCGCAGGTTACCGCCTCCTGCAGACTACACAGGTTCAGCAACAAGCCGAAGAGGCTTCCGTAAAATAACCGCTTTGCAGTGATTTTTTCTCAAACACCGCAGGTATGGTTTGAGGCTGGATTGGCGCGGTTTTTTTAAGGGGGTTTGCGGGAAAAGTGTGCGTTTCGTGATGGTTTTTTGTGGTGAAGTTGTGGTCTTTTGATGGTAAGTTGTGGTGTTTTGGATGGTGATATTTCAGAGCCTAAATTCTGCCACTTTTTTGAGATTTATTTTTAGGCTTCGGCGATGTTGTCTTCTCGATTAAACGAGCAACCCATCCTGATGAAGGATGGGTTGTAGCTTTTGCGGTTGCAGTTGCTCGGATTTGCCGCTATTCGTTCGTCCGGTATCCCATGCCTGCCAGGACGCCACGCATATAAGAGAAGCTGGCAGTCACGCCCGGCATCGGATCGTCGGCATGAACCTCATATTCGAGGTCGACGAAGCCCTTGTAATTAATCGCAATCAGAGCCTGGAATATCTCGCGCATCGGCATGATCCCGTCGCCGACAGGAACCTGGCTCTCCTTGCTCGTGAAGCTGGTCAGGTCCTTCGCATGCATGTTGTAGAGCCGCGGTCCCACCTCGTGGATTGCCTTCACCACATCGGTACCTGCACGGACTGTATGCCCGATGTCGATGCAGCACCCAATCCGCGGATCATACTTTTTCACTTCCTTCAGGACATCGAGAGGCGAGTGCCAGATCTTATCCTCCGGCCCATGGTTATGAATCGCGAGGCGAATGTCATACTCTTTCACAAACTTCTCAATTCGCGGAAGCGTCTCAGGCGCGGGATCGCCCGCAACGATCACGGAGATGCCGGCCCTCTTGCAATACTCAAACTTGCTCCGGATGTCGTCATCCTCGTCCTTCGGAAAGTAAATCGTTCCGGCAGCATGGAGCTTGATGCCCGCGGCAGTATAGTCCGCAAGCGCCTTCTCCTCACCCGCAGGGTCCATCGGCAGATGATCCTTCACGTCCTTGCAATTGAGGTCCTTGACGTTCAACTGCTTCATGTACCCGATCATCTGGTCCCGGGTAAAGTTCCGGAACGTATAGCTGGCCAACCCCAGATGAACCGGCGAGGGCTTGCCGCTCGCCGCTGCGGGCGCCTGCGCAAAGGAAGGAACAGCCTTTGAGGTAACACCCGCGGCGGCAAGAAGCGCACCAGACTGTACAAAGCTACGACGCGAAAACGTATTTTTCATAAAAGATCGATCTGCTCCGCAAGTTGTTACAAATTGAACTCCCAACTCATCTCGCCAACGAACAGCCTTTAGACATGCGGGGCCCAGCCCTTCTCATACTCGCGGCCCCAATATTTCATCGCCTGCGCATCGTTCTTGATCTTTCCGTCAGTAGTATCAAGTTCCAGCTCGCGATTCGTCTCCCACGCGACATTCGAGAGCTGAAGCATCGTCACCGCGACATTGCCCACGGCAATCGGAGCGTTCAGCTTCGTTCCCTTCTGGACCGCCGCGATGAAGTTTGCGAAGTGAAGATCCGTCATCGAATCACGTCCGGTCAAATCGGAGGATGAAGTCTTCTCCTTGCTCGCCTTGAACTCGCTTGTCTTGTTTCCCTTCAGGTCATAAACCTCATATCCATCGCGATCGACCAGCACCGTTCCAGTCGTTCCGACAATCGTCGACCCGCGGTCGCGACCGTAGTACTTCATCCCGTTGCAGCACTTGCCTTCCCACGAGATCATCTGTCCTCGTAGGTAAAGCTCGTCATTAAGCGTGTCGTAGAACTGCCAATCATCCTTGAACTGGTACCTTCCGCCACTCGCGGTAATCCGTTGCGGGTAGTCCACTCCCAGCGCCCAGCGGCAAACATCAACTTCATGCGTGCCATTGTTCAGCGTCTCGCCCGTTCCCCAGATCTTGAACCAATGCCAGTTATAAGGCTGCACGTTGTCCTTGTAAGCCTGGCGGGGAGCCGGTCCCTGCCATAAATCCCAATCAAGCTGCGCCGGAACCGGCGCCTCTTTCCCAACCCCGATTGACTTCCGTACATTGCTGTACCAGGCCTTGGCGAAGTACGCTCTTCCAATCAGCCCGCCGTGAATCTTATCCACGATCTCAATGGTGTGCGGAGACGAACGCTGCTGGGTCCCCATCTGCACCACCTTTCCATATTTCTTCTGTGCCTCCACCAGCATCGCGCCTTCAGCAGGATTATGGCTGCACGGCTTCTCCACATACACATTCTTCCCGGCCTGCAGTCCCGCAATCGCCATCGGAGCATGCCAATGATCGGGGGTAGCGATGGTGATCGCATCCACGTCCTTCAACTGAAGAATGTGGCGGAAGTCCTTCTCGGTCTTCGGAGCTTCGCCCATCTCCTTCTCAGCGTTGCCCGCAAATTTCGCCAGAATGTTGCTGTCGACATCACAGACATAGGCGATCCGCGCACAGTTCTTGTTCGCCTTCAACGCCGAAAGATGAGCGTAGGCGCGCGAGTTCAATCCAATGACCGCAAAATTAAGCCGGTCATTGGAGCCCATGATCTGACCATAGCTTTTCGCGGTTGAACTTACAGCCAAACCAGCCGCACCTACCGCAAGGGTGTCGAGAAACTCACGCCGAGTAACCATTTCATCTCTCCTTCAAACTCAAATACTGGGCATAGGCCCCGATTTTTGATTAGCAATCAAGTCGTTTAGCTGTTGAACGTCCTGCGCCAATGATAAGTTTCAGTTTCACATTCAAAAAGTTCCCGATTCCGTAAGACACTGCTTCATACCCGCCCAACTGATGCGCGTGGAAGCTTCTGGAGTTCCTGCGCCTCTCCAGTGCGTCTCCAGGCTCACAGCGTCATGGTAGCCAGCCGCCTTGAGAGCGCGGAACTGCGCCACCCAATCGACATAGCCCTTGTCGACCGGCGACCAGACAATCTTGCCGCTCGCGTCCTTCACTGCGTTCTTGCAGTGGCAATGGTGAATCCTGTCCTTCGGCAGGCTATCCCAGCCCCCCGGATAAGCGTCCATCTCGCCACGCATCACAGCGTTACCTGGATCCCAGTTGAGCGCCAGATGAGGAGTCTGAACTGCGCCAAGAACCTTCGCAGCTTCGCGGCCGGTCGCCGTATTACAGGCGAACTCGTTTTCAAGCACCAGCAGCAGCCCTTCCTTGCCAACAATCTCCGCTGTGGCGCGCAGCTTCTCGTTGATTGCCGCCCGGTAAGGAGCCACATCATCAAGCCGCCAGAAATCGAAGCACCGAATTTTGTTCGTCTTGAACTGCTTTGCGAGCGCGATGCTGCGAGCTACGACCTCATCCTGCTTCTTGAATGCAACGTCATCCGCACCGTGCATGTCCGCCTTGGAGCCATACTGCGACTTCGGGGCGCCTGGCCAGTCCACCTTAAATAGAGGGCTCGCGATGTCCGTTACCTGCAGGTTGTACCTGGCAAGAATCTTCTGCGCTTCCGCGATCTCGGCATCTGAGAGAGCCTGAAGATTCTTCCCCCACATCTCGCGAAGCTCAACCCACTGCAGACCAAAATCGTTCGCGATGACAGAACAGGCGTGGTCGAAATCGCTCGAAATCTCATCCGAAATGACGGAAATCCTGAAGGGAGACTTGGAGGCAGTTGCCATCCCGAAGAGTGAATGCGTTGCGCAGGCCGCTGCCGAAGCCCCTGCTATAAAGTGCCGCCTTGATACACCTGCCATGTTTCTCCTGTTTCGTTGTTACCAACCTCTTGGACGTTGACACCGAAAGTTTAGACGCCGGTCACCCCTTGTGTGGGGTGACCGGCCGATGAAATGAACGGTACCGACTGCGTCTTAGAACAGGAAATGTACCGACGCCTGCACTGCGCGGCCGCCTCCGATGCCGTTTACACTGCCCTGACCGCTGCCCACAGTGCCCGAGACCTGACCAAAGCTTGCAGCAGTACAACAATTATTGCTGGTTGGGTTGGCGAACTGTGGGGTGTTGCTCAGCTGGAAGGCCTCAATTCGGGTCTCCATCGATGTTTCTTTGTAGAGATTGAAGCTCTTGAACAGTGAGAAGTTGTTCTGAATATACCCAGGCCCGCGGAACTGGTTTCTACCCGTATTACCCAACCCAACGTTCTGAGCATTGCATGATGCCGGGCATCCGGTCGGGGTCGTAAACGCTGTTGGATCAAACCAGTGAGCGTTCGCGCTGGTGCCAACGGTATGAAGTGTGTGGAACGCCCCAATCAATTGTCCGGTCTGAGTGGTTCCCGGAGTATTCAGATTCGATCCATTGGTAGCGACCGTAAACGGAGTGCCGGAGACTACGGAGATAATGCCGGAGACCTTCCAACCCCCAAGAACGACCGCTCCAATTCCCGAACTCATCATATTGTGACCACGGCCAAATGGCAGGTCGTAGGTAAAGCTCTGCTCATAATTCAGGGTGCGGTCAAAATCCAGCGGGGCATAATTTCGACGGAAATTGGTATAGAAGAGAAGGTTCGCGCCGTCATCACCGACGATGTAACCCATAGCCTTGCCCCAGGTGAACGCAGTTGTGAAGGCAAGACTATTGGAATAGCGCTTGGTGAGCTGCGCCTGCAGCGACTGATAATTAGATGAGAATGCCTGGAAAAATTGGTTCGTAGCTGCAGTGCGTCCGAATGCAATATTCTCCGGGAGCGAGGCATTGCCACCACCGAAGGTGTTCGTCGGCAGATTGATATTCTGACTGCCGGAAATATCGACGCCATGGTTTGCCACATACGCCAGCTGCATCGACAGGTTCCCGCGGAAGGCCTGCTGAAGCGCCACGTTCCACGACATCACATAAGGATTTTTGTAGTTCAGGGGAATGTATGTGTAGACCTGGCTGGTGAGCAATGGCGTATTGGCGGGAATGATTCCACTTGAAGGGATCACGATTGGAACCGGTGCCGGGAAACCTGCCTGGAAGGTAGCTACCGTCACTCCGTCGCTTAGTACGGCTGGACTTAAGGTGGATCCGGCTGGCTGATAGCTGTTGTTGGCACGTACCGGGTAGTTATACGCGTATGTGTTATCGGGGAATGGTGTGTAGCTGAAACCAAACCCCGCACGCACAACTGTATCGTCGGTGACACGGTAAGAGAGTCCAGTGCGAGGCGCGAAGTATTTGTATCGCGTCTGCATGCCAAGGTTGGACGGATTGTTGCCAAGACCGGCCAGAACGATGTTGTTAGTAACCGGGTTGTAGTTAGAGAAGCCACCTGCGCTCTTCGGCGTTGCCGGCGGATAGAACTCCCAGCGAAGACCAAGATCGACCGTCAGCTTCGGACTCGCCTGCCATTTATCGCTGGCAAACACAAAGAACCACCACTGGCGATAGGCGGGAAAGAACGTATTGAGATCGCGCCCCGTCTGGCTTGGCTGGTCAAGAAGGAAACTTGCCACGTCATTCGCAGAGTTGGTCTTGGCTCCCGACTGCGAGGTCTGCACGTCAGAGAACGTAAACAGGCCGCGCGGACTGAAGGTCTGGTCCTGAAGCAAATCATCGCGAATACGGCGAAGGTCGCCACCAAACTTCAGTGTGTGGTTGCGGACGATCTTAGTCCAGTGGTTAACAAAGTCGATGTTGGATTCGCCCCTGATCCACGGCACCGATGCGGAATACCCAATGAGCGGGCTGGAAAAGCCGCCATTGATGGTAATGCCGACCTGTCCGCTGGTGAATGGCTGTCCGGCGATGTTTACGCCCGGGATGCCGAGAGTGGTTGCATCGTTGTTGCCGTAGTCGATCGGTTGCGCGTTGTTACGCAAGTGAGCAACTCCAATTCGCGCCTCCGTCAATAACGTTGGCGAAAACACGCGGTCGTAGTTGACACCAACGCTGTAGGCCGTCTGGGTTCCGTTAGCTTCGAATCCACCGCCGCCCGCTGGTCCGCCAAAAAACGATCCGAAAGCCGGCGCCTGAAAGGTATTCACACGCTGCCAGCTGTAGCGCACGCTGAAGTGATTTTTCTCGTTCGGCGACCAGTCAATCTTCGGATCGAAACTGTTCGTTCCCTTGGTGAATGGAAGATTGGTTGTGTAGTTGTTGGCTGGACTGGATAGGGGTGCGTTCGGGTTGAGGATCCCATTGGTCTTAGCGGCGGCGTTGACTCCCTGCAGGATCGCGAGTGAAACCGGATTTACCCGGTTGAAGGGAATCTGATTATTCGGGAACGGTGTCCGGGGATGAGCGGCAGTGCCGTCTCCCGTCGCAGGGTCATAGATCTGACCCCCTCCACTCACAAGTGCCGCACTGAGATCAATATTGCCCTGAGCGTTTGGCGTGTAATATCGCGAGTCCGGAATCTCCAGAGTGCTTCCAACCCGCTCATGATCCGAAGTCCCAAGGTAATCGACAAAGAAAAACAGCTTGTCTTTAATGATGGGGCCGCCGATGCTGCCGCCGTAATAGTTGTACGACAAATGACCCAGGGGTCCGCCGAAGTAGGATCGGGCATTGACCGCACTATTCTGGATAAACTCGAACGCCGAGCCATGAAAGGAATTCGTTCCCGACTTTAGAGTGACGTTTGTGACTGCGCCGATGGCGCGGCCAAGCTCCGCTTCGAAGTTGTTCGTGGAAATATCTACGGAACGAATAGCCTCCAGCGGAGGAATGATGATCTGCAGCAGGCCGGTCCGCTCATCGTCGTCGATACCCTCGATCTGATACAGGTTGCCTTCACGAGGGGAGCCGTTCGCCTCCGTCTGGAGCGAGCTTGCTGCATTGAAGAACTGTGAGTGCTGAAAGACAGCAGGCGCGGTACCGGGTACCAGGTTCAGCAATGATTGAAAGTTGCGATTGGTTCCGACAGGAAGACTCGCCATCTGTGCTGCTTCGATCTTTGTGCTGATATCGGCGCGGTCCGTCTGGAGCAAGGCCGGCGCAGTTGTCACCATCACACTCTCTGAAATGCTGCCGGTCTCCATGCTCACGTCGACGCGAGTGGACGAGTTGCTCAATAGATCGATGTTCTGGTGGGTGTCCTTTTTGAAGCCCGGCGCTTCGACGGTCACGCTGTACTTTCCGGGCGGTATATCCGGGAAAGTAAAATTACCGCTCTCGTTTGTAACTGATTCATGAATCAGGCCGGTTAGCGATTCAGTAGCGGTGATCTTCGCACCGCTAACAACCGCGCCGGAAGGATCTGTAACTGTACCCAGCAGCGTTGCATTCACTGCCTGACCGTGGAGAAAGGGCGAAAAGCTCAACACAACAAGGATGGCTGGAAGGATATATCTAAAACGTTTTAGTAAGAGCACGTGAGACCTCCGAAAAGAGAGACACTTTGGGCCCTGGAAAACTTATTGTTTGAAGAGCGAACGAACCGTATCAGGCTCAATTCTGAATAGTCAACATATTTGAAAGAAATTTGACAAAGGAACCTCGAGACGCGCGAGAGGTCAGACCGGTGGGTAGGTTTCACATGTTGGGAGGCTCTCGTTCGTCAATCTAACTGATTGATTCACTTGCAGTTACTTCAGCTGACGCACCAGACAAAACTGCAAACCAAACAAACATCTATGGATAGTCGCCCGACTGGTATAGGTTGTTTTCATGAAAACACCTCCACTTCAGCTCCCCCTCCTCAGGAAATCTCCGCTCTCACGCGCCGCCATACATCTGCTCACCTCTGCCCTGCTTCTTGCCACGTCCTCTGCCCTCCTGGCTCAAACAACTCCAGCCAAGCAGGCAAACGACGAGGACTACACCAAGAAGATCAAGGAATATCTCTCCGACCCGCGATTCACCTCAGAGCTCGTCGATCATCTCCCCTCGTCCACCAAGGTTCCCACGCCTCTGAAGTTCCTCGGCACCATGCCCGGCCAGCCTGGCGAACTCTACTACACCGCTGACATCAACCGTTACTACGAAGAGCTGGCAAAGGATTCGCCGCGCGCAAAATTCTGGAAGCTGCCGATCAAGTCCGAAGAAGGCCGCGACATGGTTGTGCTCGCAATCGCGAGCGAAGACGCCATCAAGAACCTCGATAAATACAAAGCCGACCTCGCCGCGCTCACCGATCCGCGCAAGACCACCGAGGAGCAGGCCCAGAAGATCATCCATACAAGCAAGCCCATCTACTGGATCACCAGCGGCATCCACTCCCCCGAAACCGGTGGCCCCCAGATGCTAGTCGAGCTCGCCTATCGCCTCATCGTCGAAGAATCCCCTTTCATTCAGGAGATCCGCAACAACGCCATCGTCTTTATCACTCCAGTTGTCGAAACCGATGGTCGCGACAAAGAAGTCGACACATACTATTACGGCAAGAACACAAAGAAGCCTCGACCGCCGCTAATGTACTGGGGCAAATACGTTGCGCATGACAACAACCGCGACGGCATGGGTCAATATCTCCACCTCACCCAGAACATCACCAATGGGGTCCTCGAGTGGCATCCGACCATCCTTCACGATCTCCACGAGGCGCAGTCGTACCTCTACGTCTCCACTGGAACCGGCCCCTACAACCCGTCGCTCGATCCAATCGCCATCGACGAGTGGTGGATGCTCGCCGAAACCGAAGTCATGGAGATGGCCAAACGCGGCGTTCCCGGCGTCTGGACCTACGGCTTCTATGACGGCTGGGTTCCCAACTATCTCTTCTGGATCGCCGAAACCCACAACTCGTTCGGTCGTTTCTACGAAGTCCAGTCCTACGGTCCCGACGTCACTGAAAAGCTCCAACTCCCCTCCACGACAACCAGCCGCGAGTGGTATCGTCCTAATCCGCCTCTGCCAACCATCAAGTGGGGACCACGCAACAACACCAACATCCAGGAAACGGCCATCCTTCTGGCGCTCAACAAGGTGGCAAAAGAGAAGGATCTCTACCTCGAAAACTACTGGATGAAGAACAAGCGCTCCGTGCAAAAAGGCAAGGACGGTCCAGTCTACGGATGGACAATTCCAGCCCAGCAACTCCATCGCGTCAACGCGGCTGAGATGGTCAACGACCTGCGCCGCCAGGGTGCGGAGATCGTTGTCGCCGACAAAGACGCCTCCTTTGGCAGCGTCAAAGTCTCCGCCGGCGACTACATCATCCGTGCAGACCAGCCCTACCGCACGCTCGTCGACATGTACTTCAGCCTGCAAAACTATCCCGCAGCCAACCCCATTCCATACGACGACACCGCATGGACCATGCCGCTCATGCGCAACATCACCGTGAAGAAGATAACCGACAAGACCCTGCTCGATCAGCCAATGACAGCCATGTCCAAAGATGTCGTCATTCCCGGCACAATTCATGGAACCGGCGACGTTCTCGTCGTCGAAAACACAACCGACAACGTTCTCGCGACCTTCCGCTTCAGAAACGCCGCAGTCAAGATGGAAGCCGCGGAAGATGACTTCGATCTAGACGGCCATCATCTCCGCGCGGGCGCCTTCGTCATTCGCGACGGAGCCGACGCAAAGGTTCGAGCCTCCATCCAGGAACTCGGCCTGACCGCCTACGCCACTTCAGCGCCGAGCGTGAAGACTCACCCACTTAGCATCCCGCGCATCGGCTACGTGCACTCGTGGCAGCGTACGCAGGATGAGGGCTGGGTTCGCGCCGCACTCGACCACTACGAAATCCCCTACACCTACTTCGCCGATCAGAAGCTTCGCGATGGAAATTTGCGCGCCAAATACGATGTCATCATCTTCCCAAGCATCGGCGGCACCTCGGTCTCGCAGGTTAATGGCATCCCCAAGACCGGTCCCGATGCAATCCCCTATGAGAAGACCAAGCTGACTCCAAATCTCGGCGTCGAAGACTCCAGCCCGGACATTCGCGGTGGCATGGGCATCGAAGGACTCACCGAGCTCGTCAAGTTCGTCGAAGCCGGAGGCACGCTCATCACCGAAGGCTCAACAACAACCATCCTTCCTGACTATGGCATCACAACCCGCGTCAACGTTGAACACCCAGGCACCATGTATGCACGCGGTGCTCTCATGCGGGGCATCATCGCCGACAAGAAGAGCCCAATCGTCTACGGCTACACCGGCGATCAGATGCCCGTCTACTTCAACCAGGATCCCGTCCTCAACGCACGCGGCGGCGGGCCCGGTGGCGGTCGCGGCGGACCGGAGGTCGCGGGCGTTGGAGCCAACATCACTCCCAACGCCACGCCAGTCGCCCTGTCTCCCTACGAACCCGAAGAAACTGCAGACACCAAAGGACTCCCATCGCAGATCAGCGATGCTGCGGCAATGCGCCAGGCGATGCGGCAGTTCGGAATCGTGGAAGATGCCTCCGCGGCTCCAAGAGTCGTTCTCCAATTCCCCGCAAAGCCCGACGAGATCCTCCTCTCCGGAGAACTCGCTGGAGGCCAGGCTCTCACCAATCGTGCGTTGGCCCTCGATCAACCGCTGGGTCAGGGTCACGTTGTGATGTTCGCACTGCGTCCCTTCTGGCGTTGGCAAACGCAGGGAACCTTCGCCCTGGGCTTCAACACTATCCTCAACTGGGATCACCTCGACGCCGGCAAGAAACCAACAAAGGCTGAGTCGGTAGATTGATCTATCTCACGGCAACACCAAAAGAGTATGGCCCGCCAAATCCGCGGGCCATACTCTTCAAACAGCAACATGTCGGCGCTCCGCCGGTGACGAAGAAGTTAAGGCCAACAACTAGCCTAGACAAAATCGATTTAGCTGCTAACCTTCTGCATAACGTGACTTGGCCCCTGACAACCATTCGGTCTGCTTTCCTTCAGTTTTCTTCGATTCGGAACTGGAGGCACGTAACTCGACCTGCTTCACCTCTTACGCTCATATGGGGCTCTCGCTCGGAAGAATTGGCCGAAAACGCTTTTCTGCTTACCGCGTGCCATTCAAATCGGAGAATTTCGAGAAATCTCTTTGCAAGAAAAGGCATAGAAGCGGTGCACCCGCGGCAAAATGAGCTTTTTCATCTGAAGTTTGTTCCGCATCGCCGGGTCAACCGATGATTAATGCAGGCAAGTTCGAGGAGATCTACCGGCAACACGCCAACGCGGTATTCCGGGTCTCGCTGCGCGCCGTTGGTCGCCGCGAAATTGCCGAAGAGATTACCAGCGAGGTCTTTTTGGCGCTGCATCAAAATTCGGAACGAATCGATCCCGACCAGTTGCCTGCGTGGCTCTTCACCGTGGCAAAGCGGCGAGCCGCCGACCACTGGCGCCGTTGGTATCTTGAAGATCGTTGGGCTCTCACCCCGCAGCCCGAGCAACCATGGCAGGAACCTGAACTTCCTCTCACAACGCTTCTCGAAAAATGCTCGAGTCTCAAACCTATTCATCGCGCCTGCATAACGCTCCGCTTCGTCCACGGCATGTCCCGCGAGGAGATCGCATCTCAGACCGGCTTGAACGAGCTCCAGGTTAAGGGCCATCTGCAATACGCACTTAAACTCCTCAGAGAATCAATAGGGCCCGACCGCATACCACTTCCGTCACGAGGTGAAGTCTCCGCCGATGTCTGACTTCGACGAAATCGAAAAGGCCTTCGTGAGCGAGATTGGAGCGCTTCCGGCTTGTCCTCCGCTCGCTATGCTTCACGCCCACGGGCAATCTGTGCTGCCTGTAGAAGCTGAGGCCAGGGTCGGCGCCCACATCGCGACTTGCGCACTCTGCCAGATGCTTTTGAGAGACCTGTCTTCGCTTGAGGAGCAGAACCTCACCCAGTCCGCAAAGAATCGCGTCCGCAGCAGCATACCCGTACCCGAGCAGAGATCCGCCCCAGGTCGATTGCGTTGGGCGATATTCTCCGCCGTCGCGGCCGGACTCGCCATCGTGGCCTTTTTGCTCTACACCGGTCGAAATCATCGACAGCCAGCCCAACAGATCGCTGCCTCCGCTCCTCCGGCCGCAGCTCAGTTCCATCTCCAGATCACCAAACTTCCGCCTCCACCCACGAGCAGCTCCGGCCTCGTCTTCCGCGGGGCCATCTCCGCCACCGATCCGGACGCGACCGAATTGGCGCCAGCCTTCGCGGCCTACAACAACAACGACTACGCCCTCGCCGCCACTCGTTTCGCCAATCTCGCCACACGTTTTCCAAAGAGCAATATCCCGATCCTCTACCTCGGAGTGAGCCAGCTCCTCGCGGGAGACAACTCCGCAGCCCTCACGTCTCTCAGCACAGGCCGATGCCATCGCCGAACCCGAGCCAAAAAGATGCGGCCTCCTGGTATCACGCCGCGGCGGCCACACTTGCTCATTCCCCCGAAGCCCCAGCCCTCCTTCAATCTCTCTGCAGCCGCAACAACTCGACCTACGCCCAACAGGCCTGCTCTCTGAGCTCCAAATCCGACCCGAACCCCGCCCCCTAGCCTAAATACATTCCGAGCCTCCCCCCTCGACGCTGGTATCCTTTTCGGAAAATATGCCGACCCCGGAAAGGATCCTGCAAAGTCTGCGACTCTGGCGTTCCGTCGTTCTGTGCCTCGTTTTTTTCTGCGGCATCTCTCTCGCCCGGGCACAATCCCGCGATTGCAGCATCGAACGAAATCCCCATCTGACTGCGCTCGTTCCGGTTATGGAAGGCCCGTTTGGCGATCCGCATCTAGCCGCAGACATTCGCCACGCCTACGAGCTCAACTTCCAGTTTCACCAGTTTAAACAAGCGGAACTGGTCCTTCACCAAACCCTGAGGTCCTCTCTTCAAAAGAAAAATCCCTGTGCCGAAGGCTTAAGCTCCTACGCCCTGGGAGCCATTGCGCTCAACGACCATCTATCCGATGCGAAGACCTGGCTTCATGAAGCCGAGACCGCATTCACCACCGCGCGCTCCAGCCTCGGAGTGGCCCGGGTCCATTACCAGATCGCGTACCTCGCCTCACTGAATGGTCAGCTCAAAGAAGCAGCCTCTCAATTCGGCATCGCCGCAACCGAACTCGAAGAACTGGGCGATCCGGTCAGCGCCATCCTTGCCCGCCTCCAACAACTGCAAAGAAGCTCTGACAATCCGCCGGCCTCCGCCTACGAGCCTCTTCTCGCCGAGGCAGCCGCAATCCCTTCCGCCTACGCTCAGGCCGTCATCCTGCACGCCTGGGGAGACGATGACAACCGCCGCGGCCAATATGCAAACGCAATGGAGCACTATGAAGCTGCCGACAAACTATTCTCCGCCTGCCACTGCGCCCTCAGCGACCGCTCCTATCTTCAAACCAGCATGGGCCGCGTCGAAAGGCTGCAGGGACGCCCAGAAGCCGCGCTCCCTCACTATCACCTCGCCATGCGTCTTCAGATGCAATCGCATGAGCTCACCTACCTTCCGCAGACAATCAACGCCATCGGCGTCGCCTATGGCTCCATGCACAACTATCCCAGGGCAACCGAGTACTACAGGCAGGCCCTCGCCGTAGCCCATCAGATCCACTCCCAGCCATTCATCGACTTCCTCGAAGCAAATCTGGGTTACGCCTACTACCAGATGGGCAAACCCAGCCTGGCCATCCCACTCCTCGAGCGCGCCCTTTCGCTCCAGAACACCGCAAACGGAATCTGCATTCGCGCCTCACAATTAGGGGAGGCTTACCTCGCCGTCGACCGCTTCCATGACGCAGAGGACAAAGAAACACAAGCCATCGCGGCCTGCGAAAAGGCCGCTAAGAAAGATGACCTCGCCTCAGAATATGCGGTACGTGCCAAAGCCCGCCTGAAGATCGGCGACCCCGCCGAACTTGACGGCGCCCTCGCCGACATTCGCAAATCCAAATCCCTCCTCGAAGAAGTACGCTCGGGCCTTGCTCCTGAAGATGCCTACAAACAGGGTTACGCCCAACGCAACATGGACATCTTCGATACCAGCATCGCCATCCTCACCCGAATGGATCGAAAAGAAGAAGCCCTCGAAACGGCCGAGCAGGCCCGCGCTCGCGCCTTCCTTGATCTCCTCAGCAGCCCGCACTCCTCTTCAGAACCAAAACCCGCACTGCACGGTCTCGTACCTGTAGCCCTTCATAGCGCAACCGCAGTCGGCACCACGCGAGACTCCCTGCTCAAAAGCGAAGCGCATGTCGAACCTATTCAACCTGGCGAAATCCTGGCCACCCTGAACCGTCTCCACTCCACCCTCCTCTCCTACTGGATCGCCAACGATACGCTCTACACCTGGGTCCTGCGCCCAGGCCAGCCCATCGTGGAAGTCACCCAGCCCATCAATCCGATAGAACTCGAAGCCCTCGTCCGAAAGACTCGCCCATGCCCCGAAGAAGCATCGCGTGGCGCTATCATCTCCAGTCGCGGCGGCAGCCCGCTCGCTCTCTCACCGGAAGACCGGCTCGCCTGGCGCCGACTTTACGATCTCCTCATCCTCCCCGTCGCGGATCATCTGCCAACCGAACCCGGCAGCCTGCTCACGATCATCCCGAATGGCCCGCTCTTTCAGGTCGCCTTTCCCGCGCTCATCGATCGCAAAGGACATTACCTTATCGAGCAGTATGCGATCCACACCAGCCCCGCAGTAGGCCTCCTGCGTTACACCGCAGAAAACGACCGCGCCGCGAGCGAGCACACGCCGCAGTACGTCTTCATCGCCAACCCGGCTCACTTTCCTGCGCTGCCAAACGGTCTCCGCCTCCCGCCGCTCCCCGGCACCGAGGACGAGGTCAAAACTGTCTCGGCCTTCCTTCCCCCGGCAGAAGTCATCCTGCTCGACCGCAACAACGCGGGCATCAGCCAACTCGTCGCCACGCTACCTGAAGCGACTGTCCTCCACTTCGCCACTCACGCAGTTGTAAACGATGCCGACCCCTTCGCCTCCTTCCTCGCCCTCAATCGCGACCAGGACGGGGGCGAACTCACCACCGCCGATGTCTACAATCTCAAACTCCACACCCGCCTCGTTGTCCTTAGCGCATGTCGAACCGGCCTCGGGAAGATCTCCGGCGATGGAGTAGCCGGCCTCAGCCGCGCCTTCTTCTACTCGGGAACTGCCTCCGTCCTTGCCACCCTCTGGGACGTCGCCGACCAGCCCACAGCCAGACTTCTGCCGCACTTCTACCAGCAGATGACCAGCGGAAGATCACGCAGCGCGGCCCTCCGCTATGCGCAACTCTCCCTCATCGCCGATCTCCGCCACGGCAAAGTCGTTATCAACACTCCACAAGGAAAGAGCAAACTCCCGGAAAATCCCCTCTTCTGGGCTGCCTTCTCGCTCTCCGGCGAGCCATGAGGCGAAGCCCGGTAACTAGCGCGGCATTTGCCAATTGTGACCGCCATTGACTAGATTGTTGAACAAGATAGTTCGCACGCAAAACAAATCCTCTCTGGGAGTACCCACCATGCAGAAAGACGGCCTCAACCGGCGTTTATTCCTCAAATCCATGAGCTCCACCGGAATGTTAGCCGCGCTCCCGGAGGCAGCCTTCGGTCTGGCAACCGGTAATGGCCCAGTCATTCACGAAGTCGCCGCGCCGACGCAAGACGCCGACGCCAAGCCGAAATACTCCATCAAATTCTCCGTCTGCGGCATGAGCCACGACCACATCTATGGCATGATCGGAGCCGTCCAGCGCGGCGGGGGAACCCTCGTCTCAGCGTGGGGTGGCGAAGAAGACAAACTCGCCGCATTCAAAAAGCGATTCCCTGACGTCAAAATCGTCGCTACCCAGGATGAGATCATCAACGATCCCTCCACCCAGCTCATGCTCACCTCGCAAATCGCGAACGAGCGCGCCGCCCTCGGCATCCGCGCCATGAAGCACGGCAAAGACGTCCTCAGTGACAAACCCGGCGTCACTACCCTCGAGGACCTTGCCGCCATCCGCAAAACCATCGCCGAAACCAAGAAAA
Source organism: uncultured Acidobacteriaceae bacterium (assembly GCA_963746625.1). Lineage (GTDB taxonomy): Bacteria > Acidobacteriota > Terriglobia > Terriglobales > Acidobacteriaceae > Edaphobacter. The sequence continues at coordinate 906,135 of CAVVBT010000002.1, read as the reverse complement.
TCTACGCCATCATGTACAGCGAGCGGCTCGAAGTTAAAGCCGCCGTCAAAGCAGGCGAACTCGTCCAGGCCGGAGCCATCGGCCGCGTCATCCAGACCATCAACATCGCCCCCCACCAAATCATTCAAGGCCACGGGGGAGACGCCGGGGGCTCAGGCGGCCGCCCTGACTGGTTCTGGAACCCCGTCCAATACGGCGGCATTCTCTGCGACATCGGCTCCCATCAGGTCGATCAGTTCCTCTTCTACACCGGTTCAACTGAAGCTGAGGTCGGCGAATCCCAAATCGCCAACGTCAACCACCCCAACCGGCCCAACTTCCAGGACTTCGGCGACATGGTCCTCCGCGGCAACCGCGGCTTCGGATACGTCCGTCTCGACTGGTTCACCCCCGACGGACTCGGCACCTGGGGCGACGGCCGCCTCTTCATCCTCGGAACCCAGGGCTACATCGAGGTCCGCAAATACACCAACGTCGCCGTCGGCAAACAAGGCAACAACCTCTTCCTCGTCGATCAGAAGCAGTCGCGCTATATCGATTGCAACAACCTCGATCTTCCGTTCGGCCCGCAATTCGTGGCCGATATCGTCAACCGCACCCACATCGCTCAGGACCAGACCCAATGCCTGCTTGCCGCCGAGCTGGTCATCAAAGCTCAGAAGAACGCAAAACTGATCCACCTCCAGAGCTAAGGCGGAGTCTATGAAGCAACAACACCGCATCACCCGCCGCAAATTCCTCAAAACCGCCGCAACCACCGCTGCCGCCGCGGGCTTCCCTACCATCATCCCTTCGCGCGTCCTCGGCCAATTCGCTCCCAGCAAACAGATCAACATCGGCGCCATCGGCGTAGGCCGCATCTCGCGCGGACACGACATGCCGGCGATCCTCAAGGTCGACACCGCTCGCATCACCGCGGTCTGCGATCTCTCCAGCGACCGCGTCGTTCAAGGCAAGCAATACGTCAACGACTTCTACACAAAGAAAAACGGCAAACCCTACGACGGCACGATTGGCTATGCCAACTACAAGGAGCTCCTCGCCAGCAAGGACATCGACGCCGTCGTCATCTCCACTCCCGATCACCAGCACGCCCGCGTAGGCGCCGACGCGGTCCGCGCAGGTAAAGACGTCTACCTTCAGAAGCCCGCCTCGCTTACCATCGCCGAAGGCCGCTACCTCTCCGACGTCGTCCAATCCACTGGACGCATCCTCCAGATCGGCAGCCAGCAGCGCTCCTGGAAGCAGTTCCACCGCGCGTGCGAACTCGTTCGCAACGGACGTATCGGCGAAGTCCAGCACGTCGAGATCGGTCTCCCCGGCGACCCCGCAGGCGGCGACCCCACGCCGATGCCCGTGCCTGCAGGCTTCCAATACGATGCCTGGCTCGGTTCAACCCCCGACGTCTTCTACACGCTCGACCGCGTCATGCCCCTCAAAGGTTTCGACCGTCCCGGCTGGCTCCGCATGGAGCAGTTCGGCGCCGGCATGATCACAGGCTGGGGCGCTCACCACGTCGACACCGCCCACTGGGGCATGAACACCGAGTACACCGGACCCGTCGAGATCTGGGGCACCGCCGAGTTCCCCACCCACGGACTCTGGGATGTTCACGGTAAATTCCTCACCCACGCACGTTACGCCAACGGCATGACGATGGACATCTCCGGCGACTTTCCCAACGGCATCAAGTGGATCGGCACCAAAGGCTGGATCTTCGTTACGCGCGACGAGATGACCACACCAACTTCAAATGGCGCGCCTGCACAGAAGATCGAGCCTCTCATGGCGAGCGACCCGAAGATTCTCACCTCTGTGATCGGCCCCGATGAGATTCACCTCTACACCGCAGACGAGCAGCATGCCAACTGGATCGAGTGCATCCACACCCGCAAACCGCCCACCGCCCCCGTTGAGCTCGGCCATCGCGCCTGCTCCACCTGTTTGCTTCACCACATTGCCATGAAGCTGCCTCGCCACCTCCATTGGGATCCCGTCCTCGAGCGCTTCCAAAACGACGACGAGGCCAACGCCCGGCTTTCACGCCCCCAACGCTACCCCTACATTGAGGTTTGAGCGGTTTAATTTGGCAATTTTTTCTTTGGTGGCGAGACCCCATGTTTTTCAAGGGGGTTTTGCGAAATTGCGTGAGAAAAACGTGGTTTTTGGATGGTTTTTTGTGGTGAAGTTGTGGTGAAGACGTGGTTCCGGGATGGCACATTTTCAGCTTCTAAAAAATGCCACTTTTCCAATATTTATTTTCTTGGCGGTCCCGATTTGGGACTTATTGGGCCGGTAGTTGTGATCAGATTCCCGGAACGCTCAGGGTGATGCGGTAGATGCTGCTGGTCGCGGTGATGTAGAGAGTCTTCCGATCTGCGCCGGCCCAGTTCAGGTTTGCGGTTCGCTCGGGCATGAGGATGACTCCAAGCGCTTTGCCTTCGGGTGAGAATACCCAAATCCCTCCCGGGCCAGTGCTGTACACATTCCCGAGTCGATCCACCTTCATTCCATCCGGGCCACCGGGCCGTTTGTCCGAAGTTGCATCATAGAAGACCTTCCCGTTGCTCAGCGACCCGTCCTTCTGCACCTCGTACCGCATCCACAACTTCTGCGGGCCCGAGTTATCGACATACAGATATTTCTGATCGGGCGAAAACGCAATCCCGTTCGGTCGCGGCAAATCTTTCGCGACCAATTGCAGCTGATCCCGCTCAGGCGGCGCTCCCGGTTTCTGCTGCAATGCATGCGGAATCCTGTAAACACCATTCACCTGCAGCTCTTTGAGCGGATCGTTATCGCCCTGAGTCGGCAACCCATACGGCGGATCCGTAAAGTACAGCGATCCGTCCTTCGCATACACAAGATCATTGGGGCTGCTCAGCTTCTTCCCCTGATAGGAGTCCGCCAGCACCGTCACCTGTCCCTTCGAATCCATCGTCTCCAGCCGCCAGACATCGCGCTGCGCGTGTCCGGCAACCGTAAGCCTTCCCTTAGCGTCGAGCGTCATTCCGTTCGACCCGGGCTCCTTCCCTCCATACGGAGCCGCGCCCTTATACCCGCTCGGCTGCATGAAGATGCTGACCGTTCCATCGGGCATCAGTTTGCGAATGCTATTGCTCGTAATCTCGGCAAAGAGCAGGTATCCCCCTTGCGGAATCCACACCGGGCCCTCCACCCAAGTGAATCCAGTCGCAACCCGTTCCACCGTGGCATTCGCAGGCACGATCGCGTCCATCCCCGCGTCCATCCGGTCAATCTTCACCGGAACCGCCGCGTCGACAAAGGCGTTCCCGCCACCCGTCGCACCCGCATCCACTGCCGAAAGACTCTGAATCATCAACGCCATCAGCACACCGCCTTGCAACACTTTCAGACTGCGCATGGATCATCTCCCCTTACGGCACTTATGATCATCCCACGATGAAAACCGTCCCGCAGCCGTCTGTCAATGATTCGCCCCAACAGACTGCTCGCGTTCAGTCCGACATGCGCAAGCGGTGGCTGACCATCCTGCCCGCCGTTTTCATCACCTATAGCCTCGCCTACATCGATCGCACGAATTACGGCTTCGGGGCCGCGGCTGGTCTCGCCGACACTCTCCACATCAGCAGCTCGCGCTCTGCACTGCTTGGCGCTCTCTTCTTCTTCGGATACTTTCTCTTCCAGATCCCCGGTGTAGCCTACGCTAAACGAAGCAGCACGCGCATCCTCATTTTTGTTGCACTCATCGCCTGGGGCATCCTCGCGTCGCTTACCGGCGTCATTCGCAACTTCTGGCTGCTTGCGCTTGACCGAACCCTGCTTGGCGTTGCCGAGAGCTTCGTCTTCCCGGCGATGCTCATCCTGCTCACCAACTGGTTCACCCGCGCCGAGCGATCGCGCACCAACACTATCCTTCTTCTCGGCAATCCGGTCACCGTGCTTTGGATGTCCGCCGCGACCGGCTACCTCATTCGCAGCTTCGGCTGGCAGATGACCTTCATCGTCGAAGGGCTTCCAGCCGTTCTGTGGGCGTTCGGCTGGCTCTACCTCGTCCGTGACCGCCCGCAGGAGGCCACGTGGATGAGCACCGAAGCGAGCGCACAACTCAATCAGCAGATCGAGCGCGAGCAATGGCTCCTTCCGCAGTTCGCTAACGTCAAATCGGCCTTCCTCAGCCCCAACGTTATCCTGCTCTCCATTCAATATTTTCTGTGGAGCCTGGGCGTCTACGGGTTCGTCCTCTGGCTTCCCACTATCATCCGGAAGGGAGCATCCAGCGGCATCGAGATCGTCGGCCTTCTAAGCGCAATGCCGTACCTGCTCGCCATCATCCTCATGCTGTTTGTCGCGTACTACTCCGACCGCAGTTTTCGCCGCCGCCGGTTCGTGTGGCCTTTCCTCATGCTCGCGGGCCTCGCTCTGTTGGGTTCCTACTTCACGGTCTCAGACAACTTCTGGATGGCTTTCGGGCTTCTGATCCTCGCGGGAAGCTGCATGTACGCTCCCTATGGGCCGTTCTTCGCGATCATGCCCGAGATGCTGCCCAGAAACGTGTCCGGCCAGTGCACCGCTCTCATCAACAGCTGCGGCGCCCTCGGTTCCTTCGTCGGCGTCTACCTTGTCGGCATCCTTCAGACCCGCACCGGCTCTTCGCGCGCGAGCTTCCTGCTGATGTCGGTCTCGGTTTTCATCTCCGGCGTCATCATCCTTTGCCTGCGCGGCCCCTCTAACGACACGCTCGCCACACTTCCCGAGGATGCAAAATAAGTTCAGCCGTCTTTCCTGACCAGGAGCCCACCATTTCGGAAATATCCCTCAAATCCGTTCTCGAGACCACCGGCTTCAAAGTTTCCGATGTGGCAACGCATGCCCCCGGCCCATCGGGTTTCCTTCCGCTCACCGCAGAGATGCTTCTCACCCAACCCTCCGGCAATCTTTTCGGCCTCAGCCAGAACGCAGGCATGGGATGGAATCCTGCCGAGCTAATAGGCGCTGAAGTCCTGATCCTCAGCACTCACGGAGGCCTTCGCGCCCCTGACGGAACCCCCATCGCGCTCGGCTTCCACACGGGACATTGGGAAGTAGGACTGCTGGTAGCCGAAGCCGCCCGCGAACTCAAATCGCTCCACGCCGTCCCCTTCGCGGGAGCGTGCACTGATCCCTGCGACGGTCGCACTCAGGGCACCGTCGGCATGTTCGACTCGCTGCCCTATCGCAACGACGCGGCGATCGTCCTCCGCCGTCTAATGCGATCGCTCCCCACTCGCGCAGGAGTCCTCGGCGTCGCCACGTGCGACAAAGGACTGCCCGCCATGATGATGGCTCTCGCCTCCTCCGGCCCGCTTCCCAGCGTTCTCATCCCGGGAGGCGTTACGCTCCTTCCTGAAAACGGCGAAGACGCCGGGCGGATCCAGTCTATCGGCGCACGCTACGCACAGCACCAGATCACTCTCGAACAGGCGGCCGACCTTGGCTGCCGCGCCTGCGCATCGCCCGGAGGGGGCTGCCAGTTCCTCGGCACCGCTGCGACCTCGCAGGTTGTCGCCGAAGCCCTCGGCCTTGCCCTGCCACACTCTGCGCTCGCCCCTTCCGGCCAACCCATCTGGCTCGACGCCGCGCTTCGCTCCGCCCGCGCCATTCTTCGGCTGCGCGAACTCCACCTCGGAACCCACGACATCCTCACCAACGCCTCCATCCAAAACGCAATGGTGGTTCACGCGGCCTTTGGAGGCTCCACCAATCTCCTTCTCCACGTTCCCGCCATTGCTCACGCCGCGAACCTCCGTCGTCCCACCGCGCAGGACTGGGCCCGCATCAATCGCCAGGTTCCACGCCTCGTCGACGCTCTTCCTAATGGGCCGGAAAACTACGCTACCGTTCAGGTCTTCCTCGCAGGAGGAACTCCCGAAGTTATGCTTCACCTGCGACGAGCGGGCCTGCTCGACACCACCGTGAAGACCGTCACCGGCGAAACTCTGGCCGCGAATCTCGATTGGTGGGAGCAGAGCGAGCGCCGCCAGACCCTTCGCAAAAATCTCCTCGATCAGGATGGCATCGATCCAAACAAGGTCATCATGTCTCCCGATCGTGCGCGCTCCCGAGGCCTCACCTCCACAGTCTGCTTCCCTCACGGAAACCTCGCCCCTGAAGGCTCCGTTATCAAGAGCACCGCCATCGACCCCGCTTTGATCGACGCCGACAATCGCTACCGCCACCTCGGTCCCGCGAAAGTCTTCACCACCGAAGCCGCTGCCATCCACGCCATCAAGACCGGCCATATTAAAGAAAACGATGTCATGGTTCTCACTTGCTCGGGACCTCTCGGCGCGGGCATGCAGGAGATTTATCAGATCACTGCCGCCCTCAAAGCCCTGCCCTTCGCCAAACACGTTGCTGTTCTTACAGACGGACGCTTCAGTGGTGTCTCCACTGGAGCCTGTATCGGCCATATCTCGCCCGAAGCCCTTGCGGGAGGGGCACTCGGCAAACTCCGCGATGGCGATCAAATAGAAATCTTCATCGATCGCAAAAATCTCACCGGCACAGTCGACTTCGTCGGCACGGCAAATGGCACTATGAGCCCGGAGATCGCCGCCGAGTTGCTGGCTGAGCGCGGTCCTCGCTCTGACCTTGCGCCTCATCCCGATCTTCCCGACGACACCCGCCTCTGGGCCGCACTCATTCACGCCAGCGGAGGCATCTGGGGCGGTTGCGTCTACGACGTCGACGCCATCACCGCGAGAATCGAATCCGCAGACCTGGCGAAAACATCCATTTCTCAAGCGAAAGGGCAAAGCCTTTGATCCTCTATCGAACCCGAGAAGCTCTCTTCGTCCATCACGAAGACCATGCCTACCCTCTGCAGGAAACCTCGCTCGATACGCTGCTCGCACTCCCTGATCTTCATGAGCACATCGCCGAGACCATCAACCACGCTCCGCCTGCGGACCATCTGCTCCACACTGCACCTCTCGCGCCCGTCAATAATCAGGAGGTCTGGGCTGCAGGCGTCACTTACTACAGCAGCCGTCGCGCCCGCATCGCCGAATCCAAGGACGCCGGTGGCGGTGACTTCTATGACCGCGTCTATTCCGCCGAACGGCCAGAGCTATTTTTCAAATCGCTGGGTTACAAAGTGGCTGGGCCCGGGACTCCGGTTCGCATTCGTCGCGATGCCACGTGGTCGGTGCCCGAACCCGAACTCACCCTCGTCATCAACTCCCGCGGCCAGATCGTCGGATACACCATCGGCAATGACATGAGCTCCCGCGACATCGAAGGCACGAACCCGCTTTATCTTCCTCAGGCCAAGGTCTACGACCGCAGTTGCGCAATCGGCCCCGGGATTCTGCTGAGCAAGACGCCGCTGCCAGTCACGACCGCAATCGGGCTCAGAATTCTACGGTCAAATCAGACTGTCTTTTCCGGCACAACCACCTTAACCGAGCTGAGACGTGAACCTGAGACACTGGTGGAGTACCTCTTCCGCGATCAGACCTTCCCCCACGGATGCTTTCTGCTCACCGGAACAGGTATCGTGCCGCCCGATTCCTTCACGCTGCACGTCAACGACGAGATACACATCAGCATCGAAGGAATTGGAACCCTCGTGAACACGGTCGAATAAAACAACGGAGAGTGCAATGGAAGTAGCGCAGGTACTGATCGACGGCAAGTGGCGTGCGGCCGACGCCGAAGGAACGTTTCAGGCAGAGAATCCTGCCAAAGGAGAACTGCTGCCGCTGGCGTTCCCCATCAGCCGATGGTCCGACTGCGATGCCGCTCTGAACGCTGCTACGAAAGCCGCCGCTGAGCTTCGCAATGTCGCTCCCGAAAAGATCGCTGCCTTTCTGGAGGCCTACGCTGCCAACATCGAGGCCGCCGCGCCTGCCATCGTCGCCGCCGCAAACGAAGAGACCGCGCTTCCCGTCGCTCCTCGCCTCAAAGACGTGGAGCTGCCCCGCACTACCAACCAGCTTCGTCAGGCTGCCGCAGCCGCGCGCGAAGAATCCTGGCGTAACGCGATTCTCGATCTTGAGAAGAACATCCGTTCCTGCTATGCGCCAATCGGACCTGTCGTCATCTTCGGCCCGAATAACTTTCCCTTCGCCTTCAACGGCGTCAGCGGAGGTGATTTTGCTGCTGCGATTGCTGCGGGTAATCCGGTGATCGCGAAGGCTCATCCGCTTCATCCCAATACGACGAGGCTTCTTGCGGAACAGGCTTTTAATGCGGTGGAAGCGACGGGTCTTCCCCCGGCGACGGTTCAGCTGATTTACAACGTCGGCAATGAGGATGGTTTGAAGCTTGTGAGTGATCCGCGAGTTGGGGCAGTTGCGTTTACGGGAAGCCGCAACGCCGGGATGATTCTCAAGCGCGCCGCGGAGGAGGCAGGCAAACCGATCTACCTCGAGATGTCGAGCGTCAACCCGGTTATCTTCTTCCCCAATGCGCTCGCCGAGCGCCCTGACCAGATCGCCCAGGAACTTGCCGACAGCGTACTCGCCGGTTCCGGCCAGTTCTGCACGAGCCCGAATCTTCTACTCGTCTTTGAAACTGCCCAGACCGAACCGTTTCTTGCTCAAATCGCAAAATCCTTTAACGACCGTCCCGCGCAACCTCTTCTCTCCTCCGGAGGACGCAAACAACTTGCTGGCGGAGTCGCCGCTCTCCGCAACGCTGGCGCACAACTCGTCACTGGCGGAGACAGCGCACCTGGCGAAGGCTATCGCTACTCCAACACGCTGCTCCGGGCCAGCGCGCAGCAATTCCTCGCCTCTCCTCAGAACCTCCAGCGCGAGGTCTTCGGGAACGCGACTCTCGCCGTCACCGTCGCTTCGGAGAAAGAGCTCGCGGCCATCCTGCGTCTGCTGGAAGGCAATCTCACCGGCACGATCTACTCCGCAAAATCCGGAGCCGACGATGAGCTGTACAACGACATCGAGCCGCTGCTTCGCGAAAAGGTCGGCCGCCTCCTCAACGACAAGATGCCCACCGGCGTAGCGGTCAGTCCTGCGATGAATCACGGCGGGCCCTACCCTGCCACTTCGCACCCCGGCACGACTTCGGTCGGCATCCCCGCCTCCATCCACCGCTTCGCAAGGCTCGACTGCTACGACGCCGTCCGTCCGGAGCGACTTCCCGCCATCCTCAAAGACACCATCCAGAACCCAAAAACGTGGCGTTCGATCAACGGATCGTGGGTCAGGGGATAGGCACCGCCTGCGCACGAATTCATCATTCCGAACCGCTCCCCCTCCTACCGGTTGGGGTGCGAGCATAGTCGATTCCGCAAAGACATGGCTTTCTTTTGCCTCTGAATAAAATGCCTTTCGTTGCGACTGAGGCTGAGAAGCTACTGCGACAGTCTCCGTCACATCCCGGCTCTCTTGCTCCCTACATAAGATATTGAAAATAAATGAGATAATGGACATTTATCTCTTCGCCAGACCGCATAATCCGACCAAATCTGGTGACACCGCGATTTTATTGGTGTAAAACTCCTAATGGTTCTATAGGAACAGGAAAAACGGTACGGAAGGCCGGCGTTCGATGTTTAATCTTGCTGGTAAATGCGCCGTAGTTGTCGGCGGTACCTCCGGCATCGGAAAGGCCATCGCCCTGGGCCTTGCCTGCCAAGGCGCCGACGTTGTTGCGTCGTCACGTTCGAAGCAGTCCGTCGACGAAGTGGCCTCCGACATCGAGGCAACTGGCCGCAAGACCCTTCGCATCCCCTCCGACGTTATCGATCGCGCCTCTCTCGAACACCTTCACGACGCTGTCCTCTCCTCGTTTGGCCACATCGACATCCTCGTCAACTCCGCCGGCATCACCAAACGCATTCCGACCCTCGAATGCTCCGAAGAGTTGTGGCGAAACATCATGAACGTGAATCTGAACGGGACGCTGCGGGCTTGCCAGATCTTTGGCAAGACGATGCTCCGGCAACACAAAGGCCGGATCATCAACATCGCCTCGCTCGCCACCACCGTCGCCTTTCATGAGGTCGCGGCCTACGGAGCAAGCAAGGCCGCCATCGGCGCGCTGACCCGTTCTCTCGCTGTCGAATGGGCCGCCTCAGGCCTCTGCGTGAACGCGATTGCGCCGGGCATTTTCCCCACCGACCTTAACCGAGATCTACTCGATTCGCCTCGTGGCAAAGAACTTATTCTTAGAACCCCGCTGGCCCGCTTTGGTAATGTGGATGAAGTTGTGGGCGCAGCCGTCTTCCTTGCCTCCGACGAAAGCGCCTTTACGACCGGGCAGATCATCGCAGTCGACGGCGGCTTCCTCGCCAGTGGAGTGAACCAGTAACCATGAAGTCCAATCAGCACGCAAAAAACGGTGCACGCGGCATCAAGCGAATCGACCTCGCCTACGTGGAACTCGCATCGAGCGAAAACGCCCGCGACATCAACCGGGATATCGTCCTCGAGATCATCCGCTCCAAACAGCCGGTCGCCCGCGCCGATCTCGCGCGCTCCTCCGGCCTTCAACCCAGCACCATCTCGGCCATCGTCGAACAGCTCATCAGCGAAAAGTGGGTCTCCGAAGGCGCTATTGCCCGCAGACCGCGCGGCCGCCCATCCACCCTGCTCTCGCTGAACGACGCCATGGTCATCCTGGTTGCTGATCTGCGCCCTCACCAGGCAATCGTCGCACTCGTTGATCTAAACGGCCGATTTCTCGCGCGCGAAGCCGTCCCTCTCGTCTCCGATCCTGCTCGCTCCGTCGTCAAAATCGTCCAATGCATGCAGGCCATGCGCACCGCGCACAGCGACCGCTCCTTCGAAGGCATCGGGATCAGCATGCCCGGGCGCGTCGACCCGGAGACCCAGCGCCTGATTCTCGCCCCCAATCTCAAATGGTCCGACTACGACATCAAAGGCGCTGTGGAGCAGCAAATGCATCTCCAGGTTGAGCTAGCAAACGCCGCTAACGCCTGCCTGCTCTCCGAACTCTGGTCCGGCCGGCTCGACGGCATCCGCAATGCTGTCCTCATCACGGTCTCCGAAGGCATCGGCGGAGCGATACTTGCGAACGGGCAGATCATCACCAGCCGCAGCGGTCTGGCAGGCGAGTTCGGCCACAGCCCCATCGATCCCACCGGGCCCGTCTGTGGCTGCGGCCAGCGCGGCTGCTGGGAGGTCTTCGCCTCCTCCACCGCCGCCATACGTTACTACACTGAACTTGTGCCCAAGCACCGCATCCACACCATCCACGATCTCCTTCGTCTCGCCGAAGAGGGTGACGCAAACGCCATTGCCGCCATCACCAGGCAGACCACCTACCTTGGCCGCGGGCTGCGCCTCGTCACTGCGGCGCTCGCGCCCGAGGTCGTTCTCATCACAGGCGACCTGACGACCTCGTGGACGCGGTTCGGCCCCATCATCCAGAAGGAGATGGCCAGCACGATGCTCGCAGGCAAAGCACCCGAGCTCGGCATCACCAAAGATGGTGAGCTCTCCCGGCTGCGCGGTGCCGCGGCCGTTGTTCTCCAGCGTCACTCCGGCTACCACACCTCCACGCACCTCGCTCCTTCGGGCAAGCGAGGCCGCCGCAAAGCGCCCGCTACCAGATAGCCTCACCGGAGCTAACCAAGCATCTTGACACTGCTGTTCTGAATCCGATAAAGTTCGCGTCGCGTACAAAATAGGAAAAGCCTTCGTATCCCGCGCATCGCAAAAACGTAAACCTCATATTTTCAGCCAAAATAAGCCGTTCCGGAGGACTTTACCACCATGCAGCTTCAACGATTTGCTGCTCTCCTGCTCGCCTCTGCTCTTCTCTCCTCCGCCGCCCCGGCGCAAACGGCCAAACCCGCCCCCTACCTCGATCCCTCACTCCCGACCCAGCAGCGCGTCGACGACCTCGTCTCCCGCATGACCCTCGACGAAAAGGTCGCGCAACTCATCAACACCACTCCCGCAATCCCGCGCCTCGGCGTTCCTGCTTACGATTACTGGAGCGAGGGGCTCCACGGCATCGCCCGCTCCGGTTATGCCACGATGTTCCCGCAGGCCATCGGGATGGCCGCCACCTGGGATGCTCCGCTGATCAATCAGATCTCCACTGTCATCTCGACTGAAGCTCGCGCCAAGTACAACGAGGCGGTCCGCCACGACGTGCACTCCATCTATTACGGCCTTACCATCTGGTCGCCCAACATCAACATCTTCCGCGATCCGCGCTGGGGCCGCGGACAGGAGACCTACGGGGAAGATCCCTACCTCACCGCTCACCTCGGCGTCGCATTCGTCAAGGGCCTCCAGGGCGACGATCCAAACTATTTCCGCACTATCGCCACGCCGAAACACTACGCCGTCCACAGCGGTCCGGAATCCACGCGCCACTCCGCCAACATCGACCCCACCGCACACGACCTATGGGACACCTATCTTCCCGCCTTTCGTGCCACGATCGTCGACGCCAAAGCCTACTCCATCATGTGCGCGTATAACGCGGTCGATAACTACCCTGCGTGCGCCAACAAGATGTTGCTGCAGACCATTCTCCGTGGCGACTGGAACTTTCAGGGCTTCGTCACCTCCGACTGCGGCGCCGTAGACGACTTCTTCGAGGCCAACGCGCACCACACCTCACCCGATAAAGATGCTGCTGCGGTCGCCGGCATCGAAGCCGGCACCGACACCAACTGCGGCAAGACCTACCTGGCGCTTACCGACGCGGTAAAGAAGGGCCTCATCACCGAAGCCCAGACTTGACGTCTCCCTGAAGCGCCTCTACCTCGCACGCTTCAAACTGGGCCTCTTCGATCCACCGGAGAAGATGCTCTGGTCGAAGGTTCCGTTCTCTGAAGTGAATTCGCCCGAACACGCGGCGCTCGCCCTCCGCACCTCGCGCGAGTCGATGGTGCTGCTCAAAAACAGCAGCAACATCCTGCCGCTCTCTGCTGCGAAGTACAAAACCATCGCCGTTATTGGCCCGAACGCGGCTGAACTTTCGGCAATTGAGGGCAACTACAACGCTGTCCCGAAGAACCCGACGATGCCGGTCGACGGAATTATCAAGCAGTTTCACTCCGCCAAGGTTCTCTACGCGCAGGGCTCGCCGTATGCTGAGAATGCTGCGATCGTTATTCCGCGCACGCAGTTCCGCGCAGCGGCGAACTCCAACGATGAAGGCCTGAAGGCTGAGTACTTCAATAACGACTCACTGACCGGCCCACCCGTCATCACACGCGTCGACAAACAGATCGATTTCGACTGGAACTCTACTTCGCCCGATCCGGCGAAGCTCGACCCCAAGGCCTTTTCAGTCCGATGGACCGGAACCCTCCAGGCTCCTGCGCCCGGCGACTATGAGGTCACAGGCATCCTCGCGCACTGCTATCCCTGCAATAACTCCGAGCATTACACCGTCCACTTCGACGGCAAGGACCTGCTTGCCTTCCAGGTCAGCGAGGACAAGGCCCAGCACGGCTCAACCACCACGGCCGTCAAGATTCACTTCGAAGACACCAAGCCGCATGCTTTTGAGGTCACCTACGCGCACCGTGCGCGGCTGTTCGGTGCTGGGCTTTCGCTCCAGTGGACCGCTCCCATCGAGCCGCTTCTCAACCAGGCCATCGACATCGTCAAACGATCTGACGTAGTCCTCGCCTTCGTTGGCCTCTCGCCTAACCTCGAAGGCGAAGAGATGCCTGTGCACATCCCCGGCTTCTCTGGCGGCGACCGCACGGATATCACGCTCCCCGCAGCGCAGCAGCAGCTTCTTGAAGCAGCTAAGGCTACCGGCAAGCCGCTCGTAGTGATCTTGATGAACGGCTCGGCGCTCGCGGTTGACTGGGCGCAGCAAAATGCCGATGCGATTCTCGAAGCGTGGTACCCCGGGGACGGCGGCGCTCAGGCCATCGCCGAAACCCTTAGCGGAGCCAATAATCCTGCAGGCCGGTTGCCAGTCACTTTTTACACCGGCCTCGACCAGCTCCCCGCCTTCGATGACTATTCGATGGCTCACCGTACCTACCGCTACTTCGATGGCAAGCCGCTTTACGGATTTGGCTACGGCTTGAGCTACACGACGTTTGCGTACTCCAATGTGAAACTCTCCACGCCGACATTACATGCGGGCGATACGCTTACTGTGGAGGCCGATGTCAAAAATACCGGCAAGCGAGCAGGCGAAGAGGTGGCAGAACTCTACCTCGTGCCGCCGAGCACAGGCGTCTCGCCTAAACTAGCGCTCGATGGTTTCACCCGCGTCAGCCTGGCACCCGGCGAAACGAAGCACATCACCTTCACCCTCGACCCGCGCACGCTTTCGCAGGTCGATGGCAAAGGCGTTCGTGCCGTTACTCCGGGCAGCTACAAGATCGCAGTAGGAAGCGCTCAACCCACTGAGACCGGCAATACCCAGAGTGCCAACTTCACCATTGAGGGCACGCAGGAGCTTCCTCGCTGAAATAATTTGTAACTAAGACAGATCGCTGATACCCAATTTGTAACTCCATGCGACTCTACCGCATCCTCGGCCTTCTCCTCCTCGCTCCTCTTCTCGCGCAAGCCGAAGACGGCTCCCAGGGCTGGCTGCGCTACGCCCCCATCACCGACGTTGCCCGTTACGCCAACCTACCGAGCCAGATCGTCGTCCTTGGAAACACGCCGACCGACCAGGCCGCTGCCAATGAACTCAAGCGCGGCCTCGCCTCGATGCTGGGCCGCACCTTCACCGTCTCCCACGAGACGCACGCCGATGCGAGTGCAATCGTCATCGCCAACCTCGCCGTTCTCAACAAGGCATTCACCGTGACCGGAGACAAACTCCCGCCTGAGTCCTACACCCTTGGCGAAAAAACCGAGGGCAAAACACATCGCTACCTCGTCCTCGGCGCAGACGCGCGCGGTGAACTTTACGGCGTCTTTCATCTGCTCGCGCTTGTCGGCACCGACCAGCCCCTACCCACGAAACCAGCCACTGAATCGCCCTCCTCGTCCATCCGGTGGGTTAATCAATGGGACAATCTCGACGGCACCATCGAGCGCGGATATGCAGGCCGCAGCATCTTTTATGACAACGGCCACGTCCGCCACGATCTCAGCCGCGTCTCCGACTACGGTCGCCTTCTCGGCTCCGTCGGGATCAACGGCGTCACCGTCAACAACGTCAACTCCGACCTCCGGACCCTGGAACCCGAGATGATTCTCGAGTTCGCCCGCATCGCCGACCAGCTCCGACCCTGGGGCGTGCGGATGTCGCTCTCCGTTGATCTCTCCAGCCCACAAGTCGTCGGGCATCTCCCCACATTCGACCCCGTCGACCCGACTGTTATCGCCTGGTGGCGAGCGAAAGTCGACGAGATCTATAGAGCCATCCCTGACTTTGGCGGCTTCGTCATCAAGGCTGATTCAGAAGGTCGTGTGGGTCCATCGCAATACCATCGCACTCCCGCCGAGGCCGCTAACGCCGTCGCCCGTGCGCTCAAGCCTCATGGCGGCATCGTCCTTTATCGTGGCTTCGTTTACAACAACCATCTTGACTACAACGATCTCAAGGCCGATCGCGCTCGCGCCGGATATGACAACTTTCGCGCGCTCGACGGCAAGTTCGAATCGAATGTTGTGATTCAGGTTAAGAATGGCCCTATCGACTTTCAGGTTCGCGAACCCGCATCACCGCTGTTTGCTGCACTTCAGCACACTTCGCAAGCCATTGAACTGCAGATCACGCAGGAGTATCTCGGGCAGCAGCGCCATATGGTTTTTCTCGTCCCCATGTGGAAGGAAACGCTCGATACGGATATGCGGGCGCAGAATCGCAGCACGCCCGTCAAAGAGATCGTCGAAGGCAAATCCTTTCAGCAGCCACTCGGCGGCTTCGTCGGCGTAGCCAACGTTGGCCTCGACGCTAACTGGATGCATCACCCTATGGCCATGGCTAATCTCTACGGCTTCGGTCGGCTTGCCTGGAACCCCGATCTCAGCACCGACCAGATCCTCGACACCTGGACCCGGCTCACCTGGGGCAACAACCCCACCGTCGTCTCCACTATCAACGAGCTGCAGCGCCACTCCTGGCACGTCTACGAGCAGTACACCGGCAATCTTGGCATCGGAACTCTGACGAACATTCTCAGTTATCACTTCGGTCCGGGCATTGAGTCCGCTGAGCGCAA
Organism: uncultured Acidobacteriaceae bacterium; assembly: GCA_963746625.1. Lineage (GTDB taxonomy): Bacteria > Acidobacteriota > Terriglobia > Terriglobales > Acidobacteriaceae > Edaphobacter. The sequence continues at coordinate 890,015 of CAVVBT010000002.1, read as the reverse complement.
CGGCTGGGGCCAGTGGTTCCGCGCCGACGCCACAGGCATCGGCATGGACCGCACCGTAGCTACGGGCACCGGCTACATCGGCCAGTATCCGCCTGAGCTTGCAAAGGTCTACGAAGACGTCAACACCTGCCCCGACGATCTTCTCCTCTTCATGCATCATGTTCCCTACACGCACGTTCTGCACGACGGAAAAACTGTTGTCCAGTATGTCTACGACGCCCACTACGAAGGCGCAGCCACCGCGCAGACCTACGGGCCTCGCTGGCAAACCCTCCACGGCCTCATCGACGACGACCGCTACAACGAAACGCTGAAGCTCCTCACCTACCAGGCCGGACACGCCATCGTCTGGCGCGACGCCGTCACCCGCTGGTTCCAGAAAGAATCCAGCATCCCCGACAAACAAGGCCGCGTAGGCAACTACCCTGACCGCATCGAAGCCGAAAACATGATCGCCGCTGGGTACACCCCCGTCGACGTCAAACCCTGGGAGACCGCCTCCAACAGCAAAGCCGCAGTCTGCAACCAACCCGCCGGCTGCACCCTCACCACAACACTCGACAAACCCGCCGGAACCTACAACATCATCGTCCAGTACTTCGACTACTGGTCCGGCAAATCCCACTTCACCCTCGACCTCAACGGAAAACCCATCGGCAACTGGATCGCCGACGACACCCTCCCACCCGCGCGCGCCGAAAACCAACCCAACGGCGACACCAGCACCCGCATCACCTTCCCCAACATCACCCTAAAACCCGGTGACACCCTAACCATCCACGGCACTCCCTGACAACACCGAACCCGCCCCCCGTCGACTACATTGAGATCACGAAGACATAGACTCTAAACGATCCCAAATATGAAAATCACCGCCGCCAAACTCATCATCTGCTCCCCCGACCGCAACTTCGTCACCCTCCGCATCGACACCGACGAAGGCATCTACGGCCTCGGCGACGCCACCCTCAACGGCCGCGAACTAGCCGTCGCCATCTTACCTCAAGATCACATCCTCCCCTGCCTCATCGGCCGCGACCCCTTCCAGACCGAAGACATCTGGCAGTACCTCTATCGCGGAGCCTACTGGCGACGCGGCCCCGTCACCATGTCCGCCATCGCCGCCGTTGACGTCGCCCTCTGGGACATCAAGGGCAAGGCCCTCAACACTCCCGTCTACAACCTCCTCGGCGGCCAGTCCCGCCAGGGCTGCCTCGTCTACACCCACGCCAACGGAGCCGACATCGCCGAAGCTCTCGACTCCGTCCGCAAGCACATGGACGAAGGCTACCTCGCCGTCCGCGCTCAGGCCGGAGTCCCCGGCGTCGCCTCCAGCTACGGAGTCCCCAAAGCCGGCAAGCCCTACGAGCCCGCGGAGCGCTGGGCCTCCCCTCCGAATCCCTCTGGTCCACCGAGCGCTATCTCAACTTCGCCCCCACGCTCTTCGAAAAACTCCGCGTCGAACTTGGCCCCGACGTCCATCTCCTCCACGACGTCCACCACCGCCTCACCCCCATCGAAGCCGCGCGCCTCGGCAAATCCCTCGAGCCCTACCACCTCTTCTGGATGGAAGACCCCTGCCCCGCCGAGCTGCAAGAAAGCTTCGAGCTCATCCGCCAGCCACACCACCACGCCCATCGCCGTCGGCGAAGTCTTCAACTCCATCTGGGACGCGCACGACCTCATCCGCCACCAATTGATTGACTACATCCGGATGACCATCGTCCACGGCGGCGGCATCACCCACGCCAAAAAGACCGCCGACTTCGCCGCGCTCTACAACGTCCGCACCGGCTACCACGGCCCCACCGACGTCTCCCCCGTCACCATGGCCGCCGCGCTCCATCTCGGCCTCGCCATCCACAACTTCGGCATCCAGGAGCACATGCACCACACGCAAACTCACCGACGAAGTCTTCCCTCATCACTACACCTTCAACGCCGGCTACATGCATCCCGGCAACGCCCCCGGCCTCGGCGTCGAAATCGACGAAAAGCTAGCTGCGAAATACCCGTACCAGCGCGCCTACCTGCCCATCGCGCGTAAGCTCGACGGCACTCTCACTGATTGGTAACTATCACAGGTACAAATTCACGGAGCTTCGCTTAATGACTTCTGGCTCGCCTACTGCTCGTCATTCCCTGCTCATCACAGCGCTCCTTGTGCTTGCTCCATTCGCTCTGCAAGCCCAGGCAGGCTTCACTCCACCGTCTCCGTACGTTAACGCACCACCTGCCGAGATAAAGCGCATGCCCGGCGACGGTGACGGCGCCTACAAGACCGGCAAGTACCGCGATCTCTTCGCTGAACAAGGCCACCCCACCGCCGAAACCAAAGCCCGCCTCGAAAAAGCCTTCCAGCAGCTCTTCCACGGCGATGCCGTCTCCGAGCGTGTCTACTTCGAAGCCGGGAAAAACGAAAACGGTCCACTCGGCTACATGACTGACTGGGCCAACAACGACGCCCGCACCGAAGGCATGAGCTACGGCATGATGATCGCCGTCCAGATGGACCACAAGCGCGAGTTCGACGCCCTTTGGAACTGGTCCAACACCTACATGCTCATCACCGACCCGCACAACCCCAACGTGGGCTACTTCGCCTGGTCAATGAACACCGACGGCACTCCGCGCTCCACTGGCCCTGCACCCGACGGGGAAGAGTACTACGTCATGGCGCTCTACTTCGCCGCCAACCGCTGGGGCAATGGCCAAGGCATCTACAACTACAAAGAGCAGGCCGACAAGATTCTCCGTGGCATGCGTCACCACCCCGTCTTCACCGAGACCGGCCCCTTCAAGATCCACCCTGAAGATCAACCATTCCAATACACCCCGATCACCAGTCCCAACACCACCGAGCGTGAGCAAGCTCAACGCAACGTCGCCATCGAACTCAAAGGCGAAGGCAAGACCCCGCCACCCGATCCCTTCGCCCGCTACCGCCAAGGCGGCCAGATGCCTCAGCGACCCGTATCGGCCGGCCCGATGGTCGACGAGACTTACACCATGATCCGCTTCGTCCCTGACGTCGCTCCTAACGGCAACACCGACGCGTCCTACCACTTGCCCGCCTTCTACGAGCTCTGGGCGCGCTGGGGTCCCGAAGAAGACCGTGCGTTTTGGGCCAAAGCCGCCGACGTCAGCCGCGAGCTTTTCGTCAAAGTCACCGGCCCGGAGACCGGCCTTACCCCGGATCGCTCCAACTTCGACATGTCTACCATCCTCGGCCGCGATGGCCAACCCACTCCTTTTAGCTACGACTCCTGGCGTTCGGTCAGCAATTGGGCCGCCGACTATAACTGGTGGCACAAAGATTCCCGCGAAGTCATCCTCTCCGACCGTATTCAGAAGTTCCTCATTAGTCAGGGGATAAGCATGTTTGTTGACCGCTACACCCTCGACGGCAAGCCGCTTTCCACCCGTCACTCCGTCGGAATGCTGGCCGCGGCCACCGTCGGCAGCCTCGCCGCCACCCCCGGCCCGACCGAAAAAGCCTTCGTCGAGGAGCTCTGGCGCACCCCCGTTCCGGTCGGCGATCAGCGCTACTTCGACAGCATGCTGTACATGTTCAGCATGCTCCACGTCAGCGGAAACTACAAAATCTGGGGTCCTAAATAGCCCTGCCAACGTCTCCCAAGCAGACCACTCTGGCGCATTTTGCAAAAAGCGAGTAAAAATTGGTCGTCCAATTTTTGTCGTGAACTGCATTCGCTAAAGAGAATCCCGGTTCACCCAAGAAATAGTTTGCCGAAGAAACAGCTCGCCAAAGAAACCCGGAGATAACCAGCCATGTCCCCTGAAAACACTCGCCGCGACTTCATCAAGCTCTCCACCGCCGCACTCGCCTCCACCTCTTTCACCGCAAAGAGCTACGCCGCCATCAACGGCGCCAACGATCGTGTCCGCGTCGGCATCATCGGCTTCGGCGATCGCATGAAGGGCGGCGATATCCCGGCCTTCATGGCCTCAGCCCAGCAGCTCAACTTCGAGATCGTCGCCGTCTCCGATATCTGGAGCCTCCGCCGCGAGGAAGGCGCCGCCTACCTCGGAAAGCAGTGCAACAAGAAGATTGACGCTGTCCGCAACAACGATGAGCTCTACGCCCGCAAAGACATCGATGCCGTCATCATCGCCACCGCCGACTTCCAGCACGCCCAGCACGGCATAGAAGCCGTCAAAGCAGGTCGCGACGCCTACGTCGAAAAACCCACCGCCCACACCATGCCCGATGCGCGCGCGTTTCTCAAAGCAGTCAACGAGGGCAAGCAGGTAATCGCCGTCGGCACGCAGCGCCGCTCCACTCCCAGCTACATCGCGGCGAACGAATACATCAAGTCCGGCAAGTTCGGCGACATCGTCATGGTCGAGATGAGCTGGAACGTCAACCAGCCCGGCCGCTGGCGCCGTCCCGACGTCGTGCCTCTACTCAAAGAAGAGGACACCGACTGGAAGCGCTACCTCCTCAACCTGCCGCACGAACCCTTCGACGCCCGCAAATATCTTGAGTTCCGCCTCTTCTGGCCTTACTCCTCCGGCATCCCCGATCAGTGGCTCGTCCACCAGATCGATACCGTCCACTGGTTCACCGGCCTGCCGCATCCGCGCTCGGTCGTCGCCAACGGCGGCATCTATCTCTGGAAAGACGGCCGCAAAAACTGGGACACCATGACCGCAGTCTTCGACTACGGCCCGCTTGACGACCTCTCGAAGGGCTTCCAGGTTCAGTACACCTCGCGCTTCACCAACTCCGCCGGCGGCGTCAAAGAGCTCTACTACTCCAACGGCGGCATGATCGACATGGACAAGCAGACCGTCACTCCCACCGGCGGCCTTACGCAGAAATCTGCCGACGAGATGAAGATGAAGGCTAACCTGCTGCCCAGCTTTTCGCTCGTAGAGAAGGCCGAAACAATGTCCACCGACGCCAATACCACCGGCAGGCATGGCGACCCGCAGACCAATGCCAACATGCGCAACTGGATGGAATGCGTCCGCTCACGCAAAACACCCAACGCCAGCATCCAAGCTGGCTACAGCCACTCCATCGCACTCTGCATGAATGTCGCCGCCATCCAGACAGGCCAGAAGGTCACCTTCGATGACAAGACCCAGAAAGTCATGGTCGGAAACAAGGTCTACGAATAAACCGATGAGCGCCTCACTCAACGTGAGGCGCTCTTAAATTCGCTCTTTGTGTTGTCTTTGCTGTTGCCTTTCTTGTTGTCATACCCGAAGGGGATCTGCCGTTGTCGTTGCTGTTGTCTGTTCTCGTCGTCACCCTGAGCGCAGCGAAGGATCCCCGCAGTTGTTGTTGCGGTTGGGGTCGCTGTCGGCAGCCTGACCAAGCACCTTAGCTCCAATCGTAGATTTTCATCCGAGAAAACCCGCCCGAGGTACACGAATGTCACTCCGCAAATTCCTCCTTATCATCCTCGCTCTCGCTACAATCCACAGCCCTCGCCAAAGACGGCAAAGGCGTCGACGTCACACGTCAACGAAGCCGCCCATCGCGTCGACATCACCATCGACGGCAAGCCCTTCACCTCCTACCTCTGGAACACCAACCAGCGCAAGCCCGTCCTCTATCCCCTCATCGCCCCTGACGGCACCACCGTCACCCGCGGCTTTCCCTTCCAGACCATCCAGGGCGAACGCGTCGACCACCCGCACCACGCCGGCCTCTGGTTCAACTACGGCAATGCCAACAACTTCGACTTCTGGAATAACTCCGACGCCATCAAACCCGCCGACCGAGGTAAATACGGCTCCATTCGCCACGACCGCATCGACTCCGCAAAAAGCGGCGCAAACTCCGGCGAACTCACCGTCGACTCCACCTGGACCACCGCTGCCGGCGATGACATCCTTAAGCAAACCACGCGCTACGTCTTCTCGAACACCAGCGTTGGCGGCCAACCCACGCGCGCCATCGACATGACCGTCACTCTCAAGGCCCTCACCAAAGTTGTCTTCAACGACGACAAGGAAGGCGTCCTCGGTATTCGCGTTGCCCACTTCCTCGAGTCACCCACTGAAAAAGGCGGCACGTTCCTCGACGCTAACGGCAACCCCACGCAGGTCAAAGCCGCCGACACCTCAGGCGCCACCGGTGTGTACCATACGAGCGAGGGCAAAGTCGGAGACGCCGTGTGGAGCACGCGTGGCACCTGGTGCTTCCTTACGGGCAACACCAACGGTCACACCGAAACCATCGCCATCATCGACAACCCGCAGAACCCCGGCTACCCGACCTACTGGCACGCTCGCGGCTACGGCCTCTTCGCCGCCAATCCGCTCGGCAGAAGCATCTTCGACCCCAAGCAACCAGCCTTCAACTACACCCTCGAGAAAGACCAATCTACAATCTTTCACTACCGCATCCTGATAGCTTCGAGCGCGATCACGTCAGACCAGATGAACCAGGAAGCCTCTGCCTTCGCCAAAGCACAACATTAAACTCGAGTAAATAGAAGGCCCCCCTTCTATTTACCAGCCGCGCTCAGCTGATCCAGATCTATATTCAGCAACAAAACGTTCACCCGAGGTTCGCCCAGAAAGCCGAGCTGCCGCCCCTCGGTGTGTTGGACAACCAGCTTCCGCACCGCGGCCTCGGGCAGATGGCGCTCCCACGCAACCCGCGCAACCTGAAACTCAGCCCCAGCCGGGGTGATATTCGGATCGAGACCCGATGCCGAAGCCGTCACCAGGTCGACGGGAACATCCTCGCCCGGATGATCGACCTGCAATGCTGCTACATCGCCCGCAACACGGTCGATCAGCTTCTTGTTCGTAGGGGCATAGTTCGAAGCGCCGGAGTTCGCAGCATCATACCCATTGCCCGCCGCCGAGGGGCGCGAATGGAAGTATTGAGGAGCCGTGAAGCTCTGACCGATAATCCGCGAGCCCACTAATTGGCCATTTTGATACAGAAGCTGTCCGTTGGCCTTGTCGTGAAACAGCACCTGCGCAAGGCCTGTGACAACCAGAGGATAGATCAACCCGAAGATAACGGTGGTGATCAGTGTGTAGCGAATAGCAGTAATCAGATGACGAAGCATAAGTTCCTTCAGGCCAGATGAACGGCCGTAATAATCATGTCGATGAGCTTGATGCCGAGAAACGGAGCGATAATGCCGCCAAATCCATACAGAATCAGGTTGCGCCGCAGGAGCGACTCCGCGGACATCGCCTTGTAACCTACGCCGCGCAACGCCAGCGGAATCAGCGCAATGATGATCAGCGCATTGAAGATCACCGCCGAAAGAATCGCCGACTGCGGGGTTTTCAAGTGCATGATGTTCAGCGCATTCAGGACCGGAAACGTAGCCGCGAACATCGCCGGAATGATCGCGAAGTACTTCGCAACATCGTTCGCAATCGAGAACGTGGTCAACGCGCCGCGCGTCATCAGAAGCTGTTTGCCGATCTCAACGATCTCGATCAGCTTCGTCGGGTTCGAGTCGAGGTCGACCATGTTGCCGGCCTCTTTCGCTGCCTGCGTACCGGTGTTCATTGCAACACCCACATCGGCCTGCGCCAGCGCGGGAGCGTCGTTGGTTCCATCGCCGGTCATCGCGACCAGCTTGCCTTCGCCCTGTTCGCGACGAATCAGGTCCATCTTGTCCTTCGGCTTGGCCTCGGCAAGGAAGTCGTCCACGCCGGCCTCGCGCGCGATCGCCGCTGCCGTCAGCGGATTATCGCCGGTTATCATGATCGTCCGGATTCCCATTGACCGGAGCTGCGAAAACCGCTCCTTCATTCCACCCTTCACCACGTCCTTCAGGTGAATCACTCCCAGCGCCTGCCGGTTCTCTGCGACCACCAGCGGGGTGCCACCACTGCGAGCCACCGTTTCGACAGCAGCCCGTACTTCGTCCGGCAAAACACCACCATTTTCCTTCAAAAAACCAGCAATCGCGTCTGTCGAACCCTTTCGAATTACACGCCCATCGAGGTTCACGCCCGACATTCTCGTCACCGCGCTGAACGGCACAAACTCGGCCTGCATCTCGCTCAACTCGCGCCCGCGAAGTCCGTACATCTCCTTCGCCAGCACAACGATGCTCCGTCCTTCCGGTGTCTCATCCGGCAAAGAAGACAACTGCGCAGCATCCGCAAGCTGATCCTTGCTTACTCCAGGAGCTGGAATGAACTCCGCAGCCTGACGATTCCCGAGCGTAATCGTTCCAGTTTTGTCCAGCAGCAGCGTATTCACGTCGCCAGCAGCTTCGACAGCCCGGCCCGACATCGCCAGCACGTTGTGCTGCACAAGGCGATCCATTCCCGCAATCCCAATCGCCGAGAGCAAACCGCCGATTGTAGTCGGAATCAGGCAAACGAGAAGCGAGATCAGCACAAACACTGTCTGCGGAGCCGACGAATAGATCGCCATCGGTTGCAACGTAACGACTGCGAGCAGGAAGATAATCGTCAATCCAGCCAGAAGGATATTGAGTGCGATCTCGTTGGGGGTCTTCTGCCGCTCCGCGCCTTCTACCAGTGCAATCATGCGGTCCAGGAAGGTCTCTCCCGGATTGGATGTGATCTTTACCTTGATCTGATCCGACAGAACCCTCGTTCCGCCAGTCACGGCCGAGCGATCGCCGCCGGCCTCACGAATCACCGGCGCTGACTCGCCAGTAATCGCCGACTCATCGACCGAAGCGACACCTTCGATCACCTCACCATCGCCCGGAATCATGCTCCCAGCGATGACGAAGACCACATCGCCAGCCCGGAGATCTGAACTGGGAACATTATCGGTCTTCCCATCCGCCCGAAGCCGAACCGCAGTTGTCTCAGATTTCGCGCGCCGCAGCGCGTCAGCCTGAGCCTTGCCGCGGCCCTCTGCCATTGCCTCGGCGAAGTTGGCAAACAACACCGTGAACCAAAGCCAGAGCGTAATCTGCAGATCGAAGCTGAGCGAGCTGCGATGCGTCGCCAGATCGCGCCACAGATAGATGGAGGTAATGACGCTTCCGATCTCAACCACAAACATGACCGGATTCTTCATCATCGTTCGCGGGTTGAGCTTGGTTAACGCATCAACGAATGCGCGCCGAACGATCTTGCCATCCCAAAGGGAACGCTTGCGTGTACTTGACATTGACTCCTCTGATCCTCTTCGATGAACTAGAAACTCTTGCCGGCATGCATCAACAGATGCTCAAGGATCGGGCCAAGCGAGAGTGCGGGGAAAAACGTCAGCGATCCGACGATGAGAATCACACCCACCAGGAGCACCGTGAATAAGGGCGTATGCACCGGGAAAGTTCCAGGCGATGGAGGAACGAGCTTCTTCTTAGCGAGACTGCCGGCAATCGCCAGCATTGGGATGATCATCATGAATCTTCCGATTAGCATCGCCGCGGTCAGCGACAGGTTGTACCAGTGAGTATTTGCACTTAGCCCAGCGAAAGCTGATCCATTATTCCCAGTTGCTGAGGTGTAGGCGTACAGGATCTCGGAAAGTCCATGTGGCCCGATATTCGTCAGGGCAGAAAGACCGAGATTCGGCATCATTAGCGCCACTGCCGAGAAAATGAGGATCGAGAGTGGAAAGATGAGCACATATAGCATCGCCATCTTTACGTCATAGGATTCGATCTTCTTACCGAGATACTCCGGGGTGCGGCCAACCATCAGTCCGGCAATAAACACGGAGAGTACGACGAACATCAATACTCCGTAGAGTCCCGCTCCGACACCACCGAAGACGACTTCACCCAGCATGATATTGACCAGGGGAACCATGCCGCCGAGCGGCATGAACGAGTCGTGCGTCGAGTTAACCGCTCCACAACTCGCATCAGTCGTAACCGTGGCAAACAACGCCGAGTTGGCGACGCCGAACCGCACTTCCTTGCCCTCCATGTTGCCGCCAGCCTGTACTGGGCTAACGTGCTGGCTGACCGAGTGGAGGAGAGGGTTAGGCTGTGCCTCGGCATAGTAAGCCACCAAGACGCCAACGAAGAAGAGCGCAGCCATCGCCGCGAATACAGCCCAACCGTGTTTCGGCGACTTCGTCATTCTCCCTAAGGTCACCGTCAATGCAGCCGGGATAACGAATATTGAGAACATCTGCATCAGATTGGTGAGTGGGGTCGGATTCTCAAATGGATGCGCGCTGTTTGCGTTGAAGAAGCCACCACCGTTGGTACCGAGCATCTTAATGGCTTCCTGCGATGCTGTCGGTCCCTGCGCAATGCTCTGCGTCGTCACAATCTGGGTCGTCGTCTTGCCATCTGTTCCCGTAGCGGTGACAGTCTGGGATTGCACCAACTTCGCCTGGTCGTAGGGGCGGAAGTTCTGGACTGTTCCTTGCGACACCAGAAGAAGTGCATAGATAAGACAGCCTGGCAAGAGAACCCAAAGGGAGGCGCGCGTGGTATCTACCCAGAAATTGCCAAGCGTCTTCGATTCCCGCCGGGAGATGCCCCGAACCAGCGCCACTGCCAGCGCTATTCCGACTGCCGCAGAAAAAAAGTTATGGTACGCCAGAGTGAGCATCTGCGTCAGATAGCTCATCGTCGTCTCAGGCGTATAGGCTTGCCAGTTTGTGTTTGTCGTGAACGACGCGGCAGTATTCAAAGCCAGATCAGGAGCCACAGCCGACAAATTCTGCGGATTGAGAGGCAAAACATGCTGAAGCCGCTCGATCAGATACGTCACGATCATGGTTACCAGGCTGAAAACCAGCATCGCAACGGCATACTCAGTCCACGCCATCTCGCGGCTTTCGTCGATCCCCGTAACGCGATAAATAAGCCGCTCAATCGGACGGAAGATGCGATCTGCCCAGGTTCGTTCCCGCTCAAATACGCGTGCCATATAGACGCCAAGGGGCTTTGCGCAGACGAGCACCAGGGCGAAAAAGAAGAAAATCTGAAACCAGCCGTTCGCTGTCATGATGACTACTTCCTCTTAAAACTTCTCGGGGCGCAGCAGCGCATACACCAGATAAATGAACAACAAGATAGTTACCAGGCCAAGCAACCCTGTCTCGATCATCCCTGTTTCTCCTTCGCCCCTAGCCGCGCGCAGCCAATTGTGTATCCAATTGCGACCACGAAAAACAGCACGCTTGCCGCAATACACCCAACGTCCCACATTGCCTGCCTCCCGGATAGAGCCGACTTCGCATGTAAATCCCAGCGCAGTAGCTGCTCTATGTCGGCGACTTATTCATCGCGACCTCATCTATTGAATCAATCCATAGATAAAGAATGCATAGAAATGCCGTAAAGAAGTCGTATTCAGGCCCTCTCATAACTGGTCCATCGACCCGGGAAACATCTTTTTCGAACAGAGAATCGACCGCAATCTCGGTCATTCGCCAGTAGAGCTGCAACCCTGGGCCCAAACAGGACGTGCTTAATTCCCGGTCTCAGCTAGACTGGTTGCTGATCGAACGCCAATGCCTAGAAAGAAACCCTCTCTCCCAGCAGCCCCGCGTCGCGTCAGCCTGAAGATGCTGGCAGAACATCTGGACCTAAGTCCGGCAACCGTCTCCTTTGTGCTGAACAACACACCCGGCCGATCGATCCCCCCGGCGACGCGAGAGAGAGTCAAGGCCGCGGCAAAGAAGTTCGGTTACCAGCCAAGCCTGATCGCCCGGTCTCTCCAGGGTCTGAAGACGCAAACGATTGGGATACTGCTTCCGGAACTGGGGGAAGGATATCACTCCCAGGTTCTGAGTGGTGCGGCAGATGTTCTGATGCAGGAGGGTTACTTTTTCTTTACAGCACACCACCGGCACCGGAAGGATCTGGTTGCCGAGTACCCACGTCTCCTGCAGGCGCGCGGCGTGGACGGTATCCTGGCAATCGACACTGAACTGCTGGAAGCATTGCCGGCACCTACAGTCAATGTTGCGGGTCACGCGGCGGTGCCTGGCGTGACCAATGTCATCCTCGACCATCACCGGGCGGCTGAGCTTGCGCTGGGGCACTTATACCGGCTTGGTCACCGGAAGATTGCTTATATGCATGGCCAGCCTTTCAGTTCCGATTCGCAGAGCCGGTGGCAGGCGATCATGGAGGTTGCCCGCGCGCTCTCCCTTGATGTGTCACCAGACCTGATCATTCGGTTGGACCGCGATCTGAATACTCCGGAACTTGGATATCCGGGGGTCCATCAACTTCTGCTGCGTCGCAGAGACTTTACCGCGGTGCTTTGCTTCAATGACGTCTCGGCGATCGGAAGTATCAGAGCGCTTCATGACGCTGGGCTGAAAGTTCCGACCGATGTTTCGGTGCTCGGTTTTGATGACATTCAGGCGGCTTCCTACATTGTTCCCAGTCTTACGACCATCCGGCAGCCGTTGCAGTATATGGGCTCGTTGGCGGCCAGTTCTTTGCTGAAGAAGCTGGCTCACGAGAAGCTCCCGGATACCATCAAGGTCGATCCTGAGTTGATTGTTCGCGAGTCGACTGCGCAGGCTCCTTCTACAACGCGCCGACACGGATCCTAGAAAGCCTCACTAACCTACATGGAACGTGCGGCTTGTGATTCAGGCAGGCTGCAGATTCTTCCATACATATAGTTTGGAGCAACCATAGCAAATATTTCTGCCTGGCAGTGGTTACTTTTGATTACTTGCAAATATTGCAAATCGTGATATTGTTATCGCAATCTGCAATATGAAACTGAGCGACAAAATCCGATATCTGCGCGAGGTAGAGGGAAACCTTCGCGGGCTGGGCCGTGCAATGACGCAGCAGGAGCTGGTGCGGGCGATCCAGGAGTCGAACCACTCCAAGGGAGGACGCGGGAAGCGAGGAGCGACGATCAGTCAGTCTTATCTTTCGCAGATCGAGAGCGGTGCGCGACCCCACCTGACTAACACGACACGTCTGTTGCTCGCGAAGTTCTTTCAGGTCCATCCCGGTTACCTGGTGGACGATCCCGAGGGATATAACGCGCAACTGATGGCCGACATTCATACGGTCGAAGACAAGCTGGACCTGTGGCTGATCAGTGGCGCGGAGAGATTTCGGCGCGACCCGGAGCTTTGCCAGGCGTTGCTGACGCTGGCGCAGAACAAGGACTCCCGCCGCTGCCTTCTGCTGCTGGAGTCGGTGCTGGAGACGCCTTCGCTGGTGGAGCGCCTGCTTCAGGTGCTGCGCCCGGAGAGCGCGGCTAAACAGACGAGCACCTCAACCATTACGACTCACAGCCCCGCCGGCGCGGGCGATCATGCGAAACGCCGCACCCAATGACCATGGACACCTTCTATCTTGTCTGCTTCGGCACCGGTCTTGTACTCAGCCTGGCCACTGCGCTGGGTGGCTTCGGACATCTGCACCTGGGGCACTTTGGACGTTTCCATGTAGGCCATTCCGCGCAGGGGCATCACGGCTCTCATGGTCTGTCGGCCTTCAACGGCTTTACCATCACCGCGTTTCTCTGCTGGTTTGGCGGCGCTGGTTATCTGCTGCACCGGTACAGCGTTCTGTTTGCTCCGGTGGTATTTCTCCTGGCGTTGATTAGCGGGACTGTTGGGGCTGCGCTGCTGTGGTCGCTGCTCTTCAAGGTGCTGCTTCCGCGTGAGCGTGTGTTGAGCTCAGAGGACACGGAGATGACCGGAGTGCTTGCGCAGGTGAGTGACAGCATTCGCAGCGGCGACGGCATCGGCGAGATTCTCTTTGTGCAGACGGGAGCCCGCCGGAGTTCGGCCGCACGCAGCGACGACGGCCGCAGCATCGAGCGCGGAACGGAGGTTGTTGTGATCCGCTACGAACGCGGCATTGCTTATGTGCGTCCATGGGCCGAGCTTGAGGGCGACCCTTTCAAGAGCCTGGTTGACAGGATGAGTTCAATCTGCGGCGGCCTCAGCTTGCCTGAGGGTTGCTAACCGCCTTTCATACCCCTGTGGCAAGCAGATAACACGTCCCCCGTCACTCGACAAAAGGAACGATATGCACGATATGCAGAATTCACTGATTGTAATTATTGGTCTGGTCGCGGTAGCGACCCTTGCCGTGGCAATGTTTCTCGCGAGCCTGTTTCGCAAAGCCGGGCCTAATGAAGCGATTATCGTCTACGGCTTTCGCGGCCCTCGCGTGATCAAAGGCGGCGGCGCGATCATCCTTCCCGTTATAGAAAACAGCCGTCAGCTTTCGCTGGAGCTGATGAGCTTCGATGTTGCTCCACAGCAGGACCTGTACACGAAGCAGGGTGTCGCGGTGACGGTGGAAGCAGTTGCGCAGATAAAGGTGCGCTCGGATAAGGAGTCGATCCTTACGGCTTCGGAGCAGTTTCTTACGAAGTCTCCCGATCAGCGCGAGGGCTTGATCCGCCTGGTGATGGAAGGCCATTTGCGTGGCATTATTGGCCAACTCACCGTCGAACAGATTGTGAAAGAGCCGGAGATGGTGGCCGAGCGGATGCGCTCGACGTGCATGGATGACATGAGCAAGATGGGGCTGGAGGTGATCTCGTTCACGATTCGTGAGGTGCGCGATAAGAACGAGTACATCACGAACATGGGCCGTCCCGATGTGGCGCGGATTCGGCGTGACGCCGAGATTGCGGCTGCAGAGGCCGAGCGAGATACGGCGATACGCAGAGCAAATGCGCTGCGCGAGGCAGCGATCGCCAAGGCTGCGGCGGACCAGGAGCGCGTGATCGCCGAGACGGCATCGCTGGCGAAACAGGCGGAGGCGCAACGCGACCTCGATATTCAGAAGGCGCAGTTTACTGAGCAGAGCCGCAGGCAAGAGGCACAGGCTGACAAGGCTTATGAGCTGCAGACGAATGTGATGCAGCAGAAGGTCGTTGCCGAACAGGTGAAGGTGCAGCAGATTGAGAAAGAGCAGCAGGTAAAAGTGCAGGAGGCTGAGATTCTGCGCCATGAGAAGGAGTTGATTGCGACGGTGCTGAAGGGCGCGGAGATAGAGCGGCAGCGTATTGAGAATATTGCTGCGGCCGAAAAGTCTCGGCTGATGATTGAGGCTGAAGGTCGTGCAGCTGCGATCAAACTGCAGGGAGAGGCTGAAGCCAACATCATCTTCCAAAAGGGAGATGCCGAAGCGAAGGCGATGAATGTGAAGGCGGAGGCGTACCAGGAGTGGTCGCAGGCTGCGGTGGTCGACAAACTGATTACCAATATGGCCGACGTAGTGCGAGCGATGGCGGAACCGTTGAGCAAGGTGGATAAGATCACCATTGTTTCGACTGGCAACGACGGCGCGACCGGTGCGAACAAGATCACCGGCGAGATGACGAAGATCGCCGCACAGGTGCCTGCGCTGTTTGAGGCTCTTTCGGGGATGAACCTGCAGGAGCTGATGTCGAACGTGAAGGCGATGAAGCCGCGAGCCAATGGAGAGAACGGATCGGCTAACTAATGAATCTGTCCGGCGCGGAGAGGCTCCGCGCCGGACAGGAGCAACCGCTGTAAGGAGGGTGTCATGGCATTACTTGAGCGTGTAGGGACCTTGTTGCGAGCGAATGTGAACGACCTGATTTCGAGGGCTGAAGACCCGGAGAAGCTGGCGAGACAGCTGGTGCTAGATATGGAGAACCAACTGCTCCAGGTGAAGACCCAGGTGGCGATTGCGATTGCCGATCAGCATCTGCTGCAGAAGAAAAAGAAGGAGCATGAAGACGCAGTGCAGGAGTGGCATCGCAAGGCGGAAGTCGCTGTGGGCCGTCAACAGGATGATCTGGCTCGGGCGGCTCTAGAGCGTAGCTTGAGCCATCAGAACCTGGCGAACAGCTTCGGGCAGCAGCTTGATGATCAAACGGCAGAGGCGGAGACGCTGCGTAATGCCTTTTCGAAGTTGCAACAGAAGCTCGCGGAGACGCAATCGGCGTGCGAGATGCTGGTGGCGCAGCATCGGCGAGCTCGCGTTGCTGGGAAGGCGAATTCTGCGAGAGCAGTTGTTGGCTTGCAGCAAAAAGCCAGCACGTTGAACCGGTTGCGGTCCACGATTCTGCAACAGGAGGCGAGCAATGTAGCGGCGTACAGTCTTCTGGAGGACGATAGTCTTGAGGATAAGTTCGCGGCGATGGACCGGGAAGAAAAAGTGGAGCGGCTGCTGCTTGAGTTGAAGAACAGGCAGCCGCGCCTGGCTTAGCGATTCGACTCTGTTGCGAGGTGAATATTTAAGAGGAAGGGAAAAAGGAGAGAAAGGGTCGATTGCGACGTTGATGACGGTTCAGGTGAGCGGCAACCTGAGGTCCGCTTTACAGCCAACGAAGCCGTCGGTTCGGTTTGCCAGTTGTACCGATCCTCTGTGCGCCTGAGCGATTTGTTGCGCGAGCACGAGACCGATCCCGGTGCCGCCGGGTTTAGTTGTGTAAAAGGGCACAAATAGGTTGTCGGCATTCGTCAGGCCGTGGCCGTTGTCGACGATGGAGATCAGGATTTCATTGCCGGAAGTATGCCAGTTGATCTCAACCTGGGCAGCTTCGCCTGATGTGGCATCCGGACTTAGCGTGGCGTCGGCAGCATTGCGCACCAGGTTGATAAGTGCCTGTTCGATGTGGTCCGCGTCGACCTGCAGAACTACGTCCGCCTCAGTCGTGACCGTAACGGCAACTCGTCGTTCCAACTGCGCTACTCTCTCGACGAGGGAGGCCAGCGAAACTGCGGCCAGTCTGGGCGCAGGCAGGCCCATCAGCTGTCGATAGGCCTGCAGGAATCTGTTCAGAGACTCTGAGCGATTTTCTATTACCTCGAGCCCACGTTCGAAGTCAGCCTTTTCGCCCGACCCTTCGTTCCATGCAACGAGACGCCCTCGCAGGCTTCCAGCGATCGATTTGATTGGCGTCAATGAGTTGTTAATCTCGTGTCCGAGAACGCGAATCAATCTCTTCCAGGCAATACGCTCCTCTTCCCGGAGGGCTGCACTGACGTCGGAGAGCACGAGGAGTGTGTGGGGAATACCGCGGAGACGGAAACTCGAACGCTTTACGACCCATCGCGCGGACTGCTGCTCATTGCCGAGCGAGATCACGCCGTCTTCTTCTGCGTCGAATAGATCCTGCAGCTTAAGCTGGGAGGCGGAATGGCCGAGAGCAGTCTGGGCACGCAGACTAAATTCGCTTTCGGCAGCAGCGTTCAACAATCTCAATTTGCCTTCCGGATCGAAGGCGAGCACAGGGGATTGCATGGATCGCATGACGCGTTCTACGAGCGCCATGGCTTCGAGAGCGCCGGCGCGCTGCGCTTGCAGCATGCTTGCCAGACGATTTACCTCGAGCGCCAGGTCGCCGATTGCGTCGTTCCGTTGGCCTCCGCGGGCGCGGAAGGAGTAGTCGTCTTCGCGTAGCGCAGCGACTACGTTTGCCAGTGTCTGCAGGGGCCGGATGATCTGCTCCATCAGGAGAGAGACGACGAACACCCAACCGAGCACCAATGCGAGGATTACAAGAAGCTGCTCAAGCCCTTCGACGGAATACCGCCGAAGCAGCAACCAGCACAGCAGGACCATAGGAAGGCCGAGCAGGTAGAGCCAGAGGCGGAGGCGTTTTTCGAAGCTAAGCCGGCGACCGGATCCCCGCAAGGGTACACGGGTACGCCGCCTGCTAACGGGAGTCGATGCCGTTGGTTCTTCAAAGCCCATACTTTTCGATGCGGCGATAAAGCGCTCCACGGCTCAATCCCAGAGCATCCGCGGCATGACTCACATTACCATTGGCGCGTGCCAGGGCTTTACGAATCAGGACCGCTTCCACAGCTTCGAGGCTCATTTCATCCATGCTTTGCGATACGGCACGTTGCGTATTTAAGCCAAGGTTGGCGGATTCGATCCGTTCTCCACGCGCCATCAAAACGGAGCGTTCCATGGTGTGGTCAAGCTCTCTTACGTTGCCGGGCCAGCCATATTGCAGCAAAACCTGCAGTGCGGTTGGCTCGAGACCCTGAATCGGGCGGCGGTATCGCTCGGCATAACGAGCGAGGAAGTGCGCTGCCAGCGCAGGAATGTCTTCGCGCCGGTCCCGAAGTGGGGGGAGATTGAGCTCGACTGTATTGAGGCGGAAGAGGAGGTCTTCGCGGAAGCGGCCTGCGGCACACTCGGTCCGAAGGTCTGCGTTGGTTGCCGAAAGCATGCGAACGTTGACCTTTTGGGTCTTCGAAGAGCCTACGCGCTCGAGTTCGCCGGTCTCCAGGACACGCAGCAATTTTGACTGCTGCCGTGTCGGGATGTTCGCGATCTCATCGAGAAACAGCGTGCCTCCGTTTGCCAACTCAAAGCGGCCGATGCGATCCGCATGTGCGTCTGTAAAGGCGCCTTTGACGTGTCCGAAGAGCTCGCTTTCGAAGGTGCCTTCGGGGAGGGCCCCAGTGTTGACGGCGACGAGCGTTCGCCCGGCGCGGGAGGAGAGGCGATGCAGGGTCTGCGCCACCACCTCTTTGCCAGTTCCATGCTCGCCGGTAATCAAAACGTTTGCGTCGGACGGACCGACCCGCGCCATCGTTTCGAGCACTGCGCGCATGGAGGGTGCCGTAGCGATAAAGTCAGGAGCACCGGCTGCCCTGAGGATGCGATTCTCCGCTTCAAGCCATTGCGTTCGCTTTTGGCTGCGATGGAGTTCCATCTGGGTTCGCAGAATACTGAGCAGGCGTGCATTTTCCCATGGCTTCTGAATGAAATCCCCGGCGCCACGCCGCATTGCTTCCACCGCGAGGTCGATGTTGCCCCACGCAGTCATCACGATGATGGGCAATTGGGTATCCATCTCCCTGATTTGCGCTACCAGATCCAGGCCCTCTTTGCCTGACGTGGTGTCACGGGTGTAGTTGAGATCGATCAGGACACCGTCGAAGCTGTCGTGAGACAGAGCTTCGAGCACGAGCGCGGGCAATCGCACCATCTCCAACTGATAGCCTTCGGGCTTGAGCAGAAGACGCAGTGCCTCCAGAATGTGCGGCTGGTCATCCGCAACGAGGAGTTTGTACGGCGCCTCTGTCTCTTCCGCCGCTGATGCGTCTTTTTCTGTTCGTTCCACCAACATAATGATCTGCTCTCGTTCGCCTACTGTCCTGCCGGGACAACTCCCGTCTTGGCTGATTCTATCGAAATACTGTTTGCATCCAGGGTTGACCCGACCGAGCGGTCCAGTTCAATCTTTGCCTTTTGATACGCCGTCATGGCCGCGACTAATGCTGACTCGGCTATCGACAGATCGCGTTGCGCCGTCAGCGTCTGATAGTTAGATCCTGCGCCGAGTTCCTGTTCGTTCTTCATAATCTCGAACGTCTTCTGTGCGAGGTCGCGCGCTTTGCGGGCTGAGCCAACGCGCGCCACGCTTTGCTCCAGAGCGTATTGAGCGTTGCGCACCTCGATGCGAATCTGCTTTTTCAACTGCTGGATGCGGAGTTCAGACTGCCGCGTTTCGAGTTCGGCGCGATACTGGTCGGATTTCGCGATGCGATTGCGAATAGGAATATTGACCGCGACGCCGATGTAGTAGTCGGGTGCAGTGTTGTTGAAGGCGTTGTGGATAGCACCTCCCCAATCCTGCGGTTGGGTCGACGTTATGTCGGAGTTTGGGTTCGGAAGTCCTGCAAGGCCGGTGCCTCCGTAATAAGCGACTGCTGCAACCGAGGGCAGCACGGCGTTGCGAGCGGCCGATTGGCTGATGCGGCGGTTGTCAAGATCGAGGTCGGACTCGCTCAGTTCGATGCGGTCGCGAAGGGCGCGGACGATCATGTCCTCAGTGGGGCCTTGCGCGGCTCCGGTATCGAGGTTACCAGTCTGATCCGTGGGATGCACGGGCATCGCCTCGAGAATGGGGTCATCGAGGTTCTTAGTGAGGGCGTTTTTTATAAGGAGTTCCTGAAACTGCAGAGTGGTCTTGGCAATGGTGAGATCCTGCTCGCGCGTGGCCACTTCGCCTTCGGCCCTCATGACGTCCATTGCCGGAATGGCTTGCAGGGCGAGCTGTTTGCGATCGCTCTCGAGGGTCTCGTTAGCAAAGTCGAGGGAGCGGCTCTTGACCTTTTCATCGTCGTAGGCGGCAACGAGGTCCCAGTACATGTTGGCGATCTGCGTGACGGTGGAGATGACCTGAAGTTTGAAGGCTTCATCCGAGATCTTCTGGTCGTTTTTTGCGATGCGGAAGTAACGAAGATTGGGGCCAAAGCCAAAGCCTGCAAGAAGTTGTTGCTGGAGAAGGACGTGGTAGTAGGAATTGAGGGTGGGGTTGAGAAAGCTGTTGGGACTGTTTGTAGCGCCGCGTGAGTTGTCGAAGATGGCGGAGAGCGAGGTGCCGGTTGCGAAGGCCTGCTGGTAGCTGAAGTTCCCGGTAGTCGTGTTCTGCTGCAGCGTGGGAACTCCGTAGATAGAGAGGTTCGATAGGGGCTGCGTGTAGTGCTCGTTGTTGATTTGAGCGGAGACCGCGGGGTCGTAGGAGGAGACGTTGGTGCCCGTGCCAAGCGTTGACGATACGAGTCCGGATGCGCCTGCACCAGCTCCACCAGCGCCGCCAGAGGTTCCACCAGCTCCAGCTCCGCTTGCCGCTGTACCAAATCCTCCGACGCCGCCGCCGGGAGTGTTTTGCACGACGCCTGTGTTGACCCCGCGGAAGGTGCCGCCGGCCCGGGTGCGAAGGACGTCAGCGGCTGCGATGGGGATGTTGTAGCGGGCGATGGCGATGTCGAGATTGTTTTCAAGTGAGAGTGCGATGGCGTTTTTCAGACTTAGTTCGAGCACCCCGTTGACGATGAGGGAGTCGAGCCGCGGGGAATTGGCAAGGTTCGCCTGCGGCACGAAGGTTGGCATATAGGCGTGGAATGGGTTGTTCGAGTGAGGGATGTCGAGGCGCAGTGCAGGCTGGGGCGCTGGTGGCGGGGTGGAAGAGATTGCGGCCTGCTGAGTTTGAGTGGCCTGTGGAGCCGCGGGCTGCTGGGGTGTGGTCTGTTGGGGCGCGGGCTGTTGAGTTTCCGCGAGGAGTGGCATCTGAAGCAACATGACGACAGCGAGGCTACGGAGGGTGGAGGTGGAACGGTTCACGCCCTCACCTCCGGTGCGACGAGACCTGCGGTGTCGCGCGAGAGCCATCCGTCCCGGAGCTCGATGGTGCGATTGCCGTAGGCAGCATTGGTTTCAGAGTGCGTGACCTGAACTATGGTTGTTCCGTCGTCGTTGAGCCTGCGGAAGAGTTGCATGATCTCCTTTGCCTGTTCGGAGTGAAGGTTACCGGTTGGCTCGTCGGCCAAGAGAAGGTCGGGTTTGTGGATGACAGCACGCGCGATGCCGACGAGTTGCTGCTGGCCGCCAGAGAGCTGATTCGGAAAAAGGTCTTTTTTTCCGACGATGTTGAAGCGGTCGAGCGTGTCGGCCACAAGGGCTTGCCTCTCCAACTTTGGAATGTCCTTATAGGAGAGAGGGAGATCGATATTTTCGGCAACTGTCAGGTCGTCGAGCAGATGGTAGCTCTGAAAGACCATGCCGATCCGCCGTCGCGCCAAATCAGCTCTCTGCTTGCGGTTCATCGCGTGCACCGCTTGATCGGCAAAGTACAACTCGCCTTTCCATTGGTCATCCAGCATTGCAAGAACGTTGAGGAGAGAAGATTTTCCGGCTCCAGATGGACCCATCACAGTTACAAATTCGCCCTGCCGGATAAAGAGATTGATCCGGCGAAGGACCCAGGTTTCGGTGTGTCCGGTTTTATAACTTCGTTCGAGATTTCTCAGTTCGATCATTGCTTCTTACTCCGTTTTCAAAGCTGGTCGGTCCGTATCAACGACAAAAGTGGTTCTTATAACCGCGCCGTGTAAATGAATCGGTCATTCGCAGGTCTCTATTCCGTCCGGAGTGCCTTTACCGGATCAATGGAAGCGGCTCGCCTTGCCGGTATAAAGCCGGCAGCGAACGCGGATGCGACCAGGGTTGTTATCGCAATGGCGAGAACTCCAACATCGTGGCCAGCAACGCTGTAAAGCTGCGACTGAACGAACCGGACGCACAGCAGAGCTACCGGAACGCCGATGCACAGTCCCACCGCAGCTTGCAGTAGCGTTTCGCGCAAGACCATACGAACGACGCTGCCGCGGCCTGCACCCATTGCCATGCGTATGCCGATCTCAGACGTGCGCCGTGCGACGGCGTAGGCTGCCACGCCGTATAGCCCGACCGATGACAGCACGAGGGCCAAAACACTGAACATCAACGTCAGGCGAGCTATAAGGCGCTCCTGGTTGAATTGACCTTTGATCTGATCGGAAAAGGTGTCGTAGCGGGAGATGGTCAGATTTGGATTGATACTAGCCAGGGATCTGCGAACTTGTGACTCAAGGCTATCGATGGGGCCTTTTGTTTGGAGCATGATCGCTCCGGCAAAGAGGTTTCCGACATCACTTGCAGGATCGGTATGCTGGACCTGGAGGAGCGGCCGGAAGTACATGGCGCGGGTGGGATTGCGAACGTCGTTGTATTTCACGTCGGAGACGACGCCGACGATTTCGAAGTCGCTGGCGCTTTTTACGCCGGAGACGCCGAAATGGACGCCGATGGGGTCTTCTCCCTTGGTGAAGAACTTTTTGACGAAGGATTGATTGACGACGGCGACCGGGATCGAGGTGGCGGTGTCGTGGTCGCCGATTCCGCGGCCGCGAAGGACGTGGTGGCCGACGATGTCAAAGAACTCCGGACCGACGCGCACCCAGGAGGCACCGATGTGGGCGTTGGCGCCGGGTTCGGGGCGGCCCTGGATGTAGACGCCTTCGCCGTAGTTGTTTCCTTCGAGTGGCGTGTAGAGGGAGAGGGCGACCTTTTGGACTCCGGGAACGGCACGGAGATTTTCGTCGATCTGCCGGTAGAGACCTTCGAGTTGATCGGGTTTGTAACCGGCGGTTTCGGGATTGATGTGGACGACGATTCGGTTTTCGGTTTCGACTCCAAAATTCTGGTTCTCAAGATTGTTGAGGCTCTTGGCCATCAAGCCTGCGCCGACGAGGAGGATGAGAGAGAGCGCGGCCTGAAGGACGACGAGCGATCGCTGGACCCAGCCTGACTTGTCGCTGGTGGAGCGGTTGGCTCCGCGAAGGGCTTCGGCTGGATCTGAGTGGGAGGTGATCCATGCGGGGGCGATTCCGAAGATGAGGCCGGTGATGAGAGAGAGCGCGAAGGCGAAGGCGAGAACGACGGGCGACGGGCTGGCGTGGATGGGTAGATTGGTCGCACGAGGAAACGCCATGGCGAGCAGGAGCTTGGTTCCTGCATATGCGACCGCGAGACCTGCAAGGCCTCCGATGCTGGAGAGCACGACGCTTTCGGTAAGCATCTGGCGGATGAGCCGCTTTCGTTGTGCACCTAACGCCATACGTATGGAGGTTTCGGCGCGGCGCGAGATGCCTCGGACGAGAACGAGATTTGCGATGTTGGCGCAGGCGATGAGCAGGACAAGGGCGGAGGTCCACATAAGGAACTTGAGGCTTTTGCCGTATCTCTGCTGCATGTTGGCGATGCCGATTCCGCCGGGAGTGAGGATGACATGAGATTGGGCGAGGTTTTTCTGCTCATCCGCACGCTTATAGACGGTGAGTTGCGAGAGGAAGCCGCGTAAGGAGCCGCTCATCTTTGCCTGTAAAGGAGCGAGTTCAGTTCCAGGCCTGACTCTGCCGAGGAGGTAGACCCAGTTTAACTCCTGTTTGTGCAAGAGGCTGGATGGAGCCATCACTGGTTCCATGACCATTGGCATGTAGAAGTCCGGAGGAGAACTGGTCATACGGTCGCCGTAGAACGCCGGCGGAGTGATGCCGATAATGGTGACGGGATTGGTGTTGAGGGTGAAGGTACTGCCGACGACGTTCGGGTCGGCGGCGAAGTCGCGCTGCCATGTTTGGTAGCTCATGACGACGGCCATGGGAGCGCCTTCGACGTCGTCGGTTGGTGCGAGCAGGCGTCCTGCGTAGGGCCTTATTCCAAGAGTCTGGAAGTAGTTGCCGGAGACGTATTCGCGGCTGAGGGCTTTAGGCAGGGCTCCGGGCTGGTTGCTGCGCGCGGTAATGGAGCCGTAGCCTGTGCCAGACTGCATAGCTGCAAGTTGTTCGAACTCAGGGGTGTTGTCACGGAGGTGGCGGTAGAGATCGTAGGAGAAGAGCGAATAGTCGTTTTCATCGGGGACTCCGCCGTTGACGCAGCAGTCGTCGTTGTCGCCTACACGAATGAGCGTTTTGGGGTCGCTTATTGGGAGATTCTGCAGGAGGACGGCGTGCACGAGGGTGAAGATAGCTGCATTAGCTCCGATACCGAGAGCAAGCGTCAGGATTGCCGTGAGCGTGAAGCCAGGCGACTTTCGGAGCTGCCTTACCGCAAAACTCACATCCTGCATCAATTGGTTCATTGCCTGATCCTCATTCTGTTCGCAATGCCCGCATGGGCTTTTCTCCACTGTCCAATTGATGGGTGCACTTCTAGCACTGTGCAAACGCAATCATTCGTGGCTGGTCCGGCTTGCCCACGAGTTTGAGTTCACAACCTTCGCCAGGGACCGGAGCGGTCCAAACGGCGCCAAACTCAAAGTGATGCTGGTCGGGCTGTTTCTGCAGGTTCTTCACCCATTGACGAGGTTGGCACAATTGCTGCCTGCGATCATTGACCTTCTTAATGGTCGAATGCATGACGATCCGGATCGCCTTTATCTCCGCGCGCGCTGCATTCCGCAAGGCAGCATGTGTATGGCATGTTTTTCCACCAATTCGCAGGAACTCCGCGGCACTGAGCGCTGCGATGTTCAGGGCCAGTCCAAGAACGACCAGCGGGATGATGGTAGCCGCGGTTTCATCCAATCCGATGGCACGGCAGATTTGCCGTAGTGCAAGTCTCAGATCTTCTAACAGGGTTGTCATGCCTCTACCTCCGCTAACAGCTTGTTGAGTTCGCCCTCCGCCACAACCTTTCCATCGAAGAGATGGATTTGCCGCTCTGCGTGTGCTGCAAATCGCGGATCGTGCGTCACCATGCAGATGGTCGCGCCTTCCTGATGGAGCTCCTGCAGCAGCTTCATCACTGCTTCACCGTTTTTGGAATCCAGGTTTCCGGTGGGCTCGTCCGCCAGCAGGATCGACGGAGAACCGGCCAGCGCTCGGGCGACGGCGACTCTCTGCTGTTGACCGCCGGAGAGCTGTGCCGGATAGTGCCGCATGCGATGCGCCATGTTGACGCGCTCGAGCGATTCCTGGACCCTTCGCTTGCGCTCCGCCGAAGGCATTCCCGCACGATAAGTCAGCGGCAGCTCGACGTTTTCGGCGACAGTCAGGTCACCGATCAGGTTGAAGCTCTGAAAAATGAAGCCGATCTCCTGATTGCGAATGCGAGAGCGGTCGGCGAAGTTCAGGTTTGCGACCTCTTTGCCATTCAATGTGTACCGACCTGCCGTCGGAGTGTCGAGCAGGCCGATGATCGAGAGCAGCGTCGATTTTCCGCATCCCGACGGACCCGACATCGCGACGTACTCGCCGCGGCTGATGCTCAGGTGGACGCCGGACAGGGCATGGGTCTCAATCTCATCGGTGTAAAAGATCTTGGTCAGGTCCTCGATCTGAATGATCGTCTCGGTTGTTGGCATCGTTAGCTCTCCCTTTTTCGTCAAATCGTGTTTAGTTCAGTCGAATCCGATCGGTGTTATCCCATCGACTCATGTCGGACAGAATGACCGTATCGCCTTGCTGAAGTCCTTCGAGTACCTGAATGCTGTTTACCGATGCTCGTCCCACTTTGACCGGGACTCGCACCGCCGTCTGACCGTCTGGGCCGAGTTTGAACAGGCTGATCGTGCTGTTTTCGTTTCCAAATGCCGGGCGGCCAACATAAAGCACGTCAGCCATCCGGTCCAGATCGATCGTTCCATCCACGCTCAGGTCGGGGCGCGCGCCCAGTGGCATGGCCCCAGAAAGCTCTACGTCAACGGTGACCGTTCCGTTCACTACTGCGAGATCAATTCGCATTACTTTGCCTTCGATCACGCCGTTGTGGGTATCGACCTCGGCCGGCTGCCCGATCTGGATGTCCCGCGCCTGCGTTTCGGCAATCTTCAACGCGGCCTTCAGCTGATCCGGCTGTACGACCTTCGCCAGCATGGTCCCGGGATCCACATGCTGCCCGACCTGTAATGGCACGTCCGGGGCCTCGAGCACTCCGTCGATTCCGGCGCGCACCGTCAGAGCATCCTTCTGCCTCTGTTTCAGCGCTAAGACGGCCTCGGCCTGCTGTACCTTGGCCTCCTGCACGCCAAGCATCGTTACGATGGCCCTCTGATTCATCTCCAGCTTCTGCATCTCGATCTGCTGCCGTTTGCCCATCTCATCGGCCTTGCCCGCCGATGCGCTCGAGGTCAGCCCGCTTATCACGCCCAGATCGTAGAGACTCTTGTCCGTCTTGGCCTGTAGAAGCGCCTGCCGGGTATCATCGTCCAACGTTGCTGACTCGGCGCGCAAAATCATCATGTTGCTGTTGACCGTGGCACGGGTATTCTCCAGGTCAGCCTTCGCGCCCTTCAGGGCCAGAGTCGCATCCATCATCTGCTGGTCCACCGTTGGGTCAACCATGTCCATAATGATGGTGTCTGCCTTGACCTGCGAACCCGGAAGCACGCGAATGCGCGAGATGGTCGCCTCCGTCTCTGCCGGGATAACCCGTATTTTGTCTTCGCGCGCCACCAGCGTTCCCGGCCCGCGCACCTGGCGCAGGAGCGGTCCGCGCTTCACGGCATCGGTCCAGACCGTCGCCCGATCAACCTCAGGGGCGGCAGGCTTGAGCCGGGTCACGAAAAATGCCACAACCGCCAATGCCACAATTGCGCAGCCGCCTATAACCAGCTGCCGACGCATCTTCTTCTTCTTGATGTCTGGTCTTGAGATATCCATTGCGCAGATGCAATTGCAAGCGCGCAGCCAATTCGAACCACCCATTTTCAATTACTTAGAAATGCAGACTGCGCCAAACCGTCCAGTACTAGAAAAATCTGTCCATTTTCGAACAGTAATGGGCACGAAAAAGGCCCGCGGCTGTTGAGCCGCGGGCCTTTCCTGACCGTGAGTGAGCCTGCAGGACAAAGATTTAGAAGGTCAACTGAAGTGACATCTGAATCTGGCGTCCACTGCCAATGGTGTGGGTGACGATGCCGAGGCCGGCTGGACAGTTGTAAAAGCCCTGATTGGTGGCATCACAGGCGGTGGGAAGAACCGGTGTGCCTGCCTGTGGAAACCCGTTGTAGTTCTGATTCTGCGAGACCTCGTTGCCGGGAACATCGAAGCTGGTGGTATTGGTGAGGTTGAAGACGTCGAAGGAGTACTTGAGCGCGTAGCGTTCGGTGATTCGTGTCAATTTCACGAGTGAGGCATCCGAGCGCTTCTGGAAGGCCTGGCGGAAGATGTTGCGCTGGCCGGTGGTGAAGTCGGTTTCGTAGGGGTCGGAGAGGGGAACGGCACCGCTGAGGCCGCCAGCGCCAATCAGAGGAACGGTAAAGCAGGACGCCTTCAGTGCTGGAGTTCCGAACGCTCCAGAGTGGCCCGTCAAAGCGTTCTTCGCTGTGCAACCCTGGGCCAGCGGCACGATGGGGTTGGTGATGCCGTTGCTGACTCCGTAGTAGATGCTGGCAATGGCGCCGCTGAAGTCGATAACGCTGTAGGGCTGACCGCTCTGCAGGATGGTCAGGCCAACCAGAGACCAACCATTGGTGAAGTAGCTGGCAACGCTATGGTCGTGGATGAAGTCGGGCAGCCGGTAGACGTAGTTGAAGTTGATGACGTGAGTGCGATCGAAATCGGCAGAGGCGTATCCGTCGCGGAGGTTGAGCGGGTTGTTGCCGTTGTAGAAGAGGCCCAGGCCGCTCTGCTCGTCGAGCGCGTGGGAGTAGGTGTAGGAAGCAGCGACCTGCAGGCCGTGGCTCATACGCTTTTCGACGTGCGCCGTGAGCGCGTTGTAGGCATCGACGCCTGCGGCCTTGTAATCGATGGACTCTGCCGCGTAGCCAATGTAGGGAACGCGGTGGTCGACATTGCCGCCCTCGTAGTCTTCGTCGTAAGCACCGCCATTCGGGCAAGGTGGCGCCCAACACGTTGTAGCCATACGAGTAATTCTCACCGTGGATGCTGTGGCTGGGCGACGCTATACCGGGCTGGTTGAAAGGAACGGGGATAACCTGATGGCGACCGAGGTTGCCAACATAACCTAGCTCGAAGACCAGGTCGTTGCGTGGCTGCCACTGGATGTCGAGGGTGTAGTTGTAGGTATAGGGGAGTTTGTTGGCGCGGTCATAGACGCCGAGCGAGATGGGCTGGCCTCCATTTTCGATGCTTGCGAGATTGGGCAGATACTTGCTGAGGTCGGAGGATTTGGGGTCGGTCGGCGCAGCGCTCTGGACGTCGGTATAGGGGTTAGCCAGATTGCCGGTCGCAGCGGTTGGTGCAATTGTGGGGGGTCCGAACGGGTCGCCGCCCTCCTCAAGGCCGCCGCAGGTTGGAATGTAGTAGGAGTAGAGCGTAGCGGTGGGACAGGACTGCGCAGTTACGAAGGGAAGCTGCTGGTTGACGCCGAACGGACCGCCGGTGACGGTGCCGATGGCATAGCCGGGCGAGAAGTAGCTGAAGAGTTCGCCACGATCGTAGTACATGCCGAAGCCGGTGCGAACGACGACCTTGTCATGGAACATCTGGGGCTGCCATGCCGCTCCCAGTCGGGGACCGATGCCCCACTGGCGACCAGTGAGTGTCGTTGGGCTGACGCCGGAGGTGCCGTTGGTGTTGTTGCCGGCGATGATAAAGCCCGGATTGACGATGGTGTCGGAGGTCTGGTTGTAGCTGTAGAGGCTGGGATCGAAGTTGAAGATGCGCCCTTCTTTTTCGGTCAGGCCTCCGTTCCAGTCATAGCGCAGGCCGGCGGTGAGCGAGAGGGTTGGAGTGATCTGAAACTTGTCCTGAATGTAGCTGCCGATCTGATTGGCGCGATAGTAACGGCTGGCGTTGCCCTGCAGGAAAGAGCTGACGTAGAAGGCGGTGGAGGAGCTGCCGGGAGTGACGTAGCCCTGAGCATACGCGCTAAGGTCGTCGGTGGCGACGGTGCCGGTGCCGGTGCGCTTGTCGATGGTGTTGAGCTGGGTGTAGCTGTAGTTCAAACCGAAGCTGACGGTATGCTTGCCGAGCGTCCAGATGGCGTTGGCCGAGGGCTGCCAGCGGTTCTGAAATGCGCCGGTATTGGGAGACTGGCCTTCAGCGTTCGGTCCGATGTTCAGGATGCCCGTGCTTTCGAGGCCTGCGTTGTAAGCAGCATCGCCGAGCACATTCACGATGGAGACACCGGGGAAATAATTGGAGCCGAATTGGTTGATCGAGACTGTTCCGAGTGAACCGCCCGGGATCGCGCTGGGACCGAAGGGCTGCTCATTGTCCATCCAGGTCTTCTCGCGAATGAAGCCGAGGGTTTGCGTGGTGCTGAGGTTTGGCTTGACCAGGAAGGTATTGATGATGGAGAAGACCTGCGCGCCGGAGTCGAGGTGCTCGGTGAAGCCGGGAACGCTGGAGTAGGCGTAGGGGGCAAGGGTGGGATCGTGCTGGTAGTAGTACTTCAGCGAGAGGGTGTCTCTTGATGTGGCGTTGTAATCGATGTTGGCTACAGCCATGTCCGCCTTGAAACGGCCAGTCCCAGGAAGAAATGCGTTGAAGGGGTGACTGGGTGAGAGGCCGGTACCACTGTCATTGGGTATGAGCCACTTGCCCGGTTCGCCGGGAAGCGAAGGCGAGTTGAACAAAGCGAGTGCGGTGCGATCGATACTTCCAGAGGTGAGCTGCGTGCAATCCCCATCCTCGGCTGACGCAGCAGGGCAAAAATTGTTGTTGACGATGTTTGCGAAGGAGCCTGCGGTTCGGTTGGTATCGGAGAGACCAGGAGGCACGACGAGGAAAGAGTCGCCGATCTCCTGGTCGGAGACCTGCAGGTGCTGGTATGACACGAAGCCGAAGAGCTTGTTCTTGATAATTGGGCCACCAAAGGTACCGCCCACCATGTAACGGTGCAGTTCCGGATTTACCAGGCTCGTACTATTGATAACCGGGTCATTCTTGAAGAAGAACGGCGCGGCATTGATCCAGTTGGTCGCGCGCATGCCGTAGAGCGACCCGTGGTAGGCGTTGGTCCCGGACGAGGTGCTCATATCGATGTGCGCGCCGGAGGTCGAGCCCTGTTGCGCGTCGTACATGGAGGCGTTAACGCGAACCTCCTCAATTGTCTCGGGAGCAGGGGTGGGGATGGCGTTGCCGATGGAGAGGTAAACGGAAGCAGTGCTCTGAATGACTCCGCCACCACCTGTGCTTGTCGATGCGCCCGTGCTATTGATGACACGAGCGGAGGCAACCTGGCTGGTGCTCTTGCCATTGAAGAGGTTGCTGGCGTCGACGCCATTCAGAGAGAAGCTGTTGCTGGTGTCGCGCTGACCGTTGGCCCAGATGGGAGCATTCCCCAAGCCGGAGAGAGCTCCGGTACCACCCTGCAACTCCGCGTTGACACCGGGCGACAGAATCGCGAGGCCTGTGAAGCTTCCCGTCGGCAGCGGTATCGATTGAATTTGCTGTTTATCCAGCACGTAGCCATTTGTGGTGTCCACCGCGTTCATCAGCGGCACGGCCTCGACGCTCACAACCGTGTTCACTGCACCCACCTTCAACTGCACGTTTAGAGTGGCCGTGCGGTCGCTTTGAATGGGAATTCCCGTCATCTTCTGCGTCTCAAACCCATCTCTTGTAAACGACACCGTGTAGGTGCCGATCGGCAGGTTCGCAAGCTCGTAAAAGCCGTTGCTGCCGGAGACCTGCGTCCGGGTCAGCGCTGTCTGGTCGCCGACGATCGTGACCGAGACACCCGGAAGAATCCCTCCCTGCGTGTCGGTGACCACGCCCGTGAGTCCCCCGAGCGTCTGCTGTCCAAAAGCAGAGTTCCCCAACAGAGGACAAAGCAACATGAAAATGATGATGAACAGAGGAAGGCGAGAACGGGTAATCATATGGTCTGGCTCCAAGAAAAGTGATGCAATCAGGCGTTAAATGCGTTTTTTGTCGGAACTATCAATCAGGAAGACACTGATGCAACGATGCAGCACGGCGAAACCGCGGCAACCACCTCAGTCAACTAAAGAGATACAAAATCTGAAACAGTTAGATTCAGGTTTAAGTGCTGTACTTGGAATGGGAATCAGAATATCCGAAGTTGTCAAAATGCGAAAGCAAATTCTTCGGCTTTGTGACGGATGTCTTATTTTCCAATGAATTTCTGACACACTAGCGAATGCTGACAGAGAGCAAGGCCCGGACCTGCTGAGGGTTGCGGGCCCGTCTCTAAACTCAACTAGTCTTCGAGTTCGTCGCGATTTGGCTGTTTTGCGGTTGCCAGGATCTTCTCCACAAGTGGCGGAGGCACCACATCATAGTGATCCATCTCCATGCGGAAGCTACCGCGGCCCTGCGTGATCGACGTCAACGTAGTTCCGTAGCTCAGCATTTCGGCCAGAGGGACCTCGGCCCGAAGTGTTGTTCCGGTTAGTCCGCTCTCCATGCCCTGCACCCGGCCGCGTCGCGAGTTGAGATCTCCCAGCAGCGCACCGGCAAAGTCGTCCGGCGTTTCAATCTCCACTTTCATCACTGGCTCCAGGAGCACCGGCCTCGCTTGCTCCATGCATTTGCGGAAGGCGAGACGCGCCGCCATCTTGAACGACATCTCGCTCGAATCCACTTCGTGATAGCTGCCGTCGAAGACTGTTACCTTGATGTCGACCACGGGATATCCGGCGAGAAATCCGCGAGCAGCCGACTCGCGAATGCCCTTCTCAACCGCCGGGACGTACTGACGCGGAATTGCGCCGCCGAAGATGTCGTTTTCAAACACCACGCCGCCTCCGCGGGGCAACGCCTCCATGCGAATCTTGCAGTCGCCGTACTGCCCATGGCCGCCTGTCTGTTTCTTGTATCGTCCCTGAGACTCGGCCTTGCCGCGAACTGTCTCGAGATACGGAATCTTCGGCGCCTTCAAGGTGACGTCGGTGTGATATCGCCGCTTCAGCTTTGCGACGACTGTCTCGATGTGCTGTTGTCCCGCACCCGCCACGAGAAACTCATTCGTCTGAGGATCGCGGAAGAACCTTACCATCGCATCTTCCTCCATTACTTTGTGCAATGCGGGCGCGAGTTTGTCTTCGTCCGCTCGCGTCTTCGGCTCGATTGCATAGGTCATCGCCGGCTCCGGCATTCGCACCGGCTCGAGAAAGATCTCGTGAGATTTATCGCCGAGGGTGTCTCCGGTAAGCGTGACACGCAGTTTGGCCACGGCTCCAAGATCGCCGGCATGCAGTTCCTGAACCTCCACCGCCTTGCGTCCTTGCATGATGGAGAGGTGAGCCAGCCGTTCCGGCTCCTGACGCGTAAAGTTCAGCACGGCCTTGTCGGTCTTCATTGTGCCGCTGACTACCTTGAAGAACGAGATTCTGCCGGCAAAAGGATCGCTCATCGTCTTATACACATAGAGAGCAAGGGGTTCCCCATCGTCGACCTTGCGCATGACGATTTCATCCTGAGCCTCCAACGTTCCACCGCCATTGGGCTGCCCCGCTACTGAGTGCAGAACCCCGTGCGCAGCTACCGGCTCCCGCTCCGTCGGCGCAGGCGCGTAGACCTTCAGAAAATCCAGCAGATGATCCGTCCCCACATTTCTCAAACCGCTTATATAGAGCACGGGAAAGATGCGGTCCTCTCGAATCGCTTCGTGCAATGCCGGGACCAGGTGAACTTCGGGAATCGTGCCCTCGCGGAAGAACTCCTCCATCAATTCGTCTTTCCCTTCAGCAACAAGCTCCACCAGCGCCTCATGCGCTGCCTTGGCATCTGCCTTTACAGCTTCCGGAATCGGCCCAATCTCGCCTCGGCCATCGCCGTCGGGCTTGTAGAGGTAGGCCTTCATCGTCACGAGATCCACCACGCCATGAAATCCATGTTGGTCAACGATTGGCAACTGCACCGGCACGACCTGCCGTCCCCACTTCTCCTGCAAAACTTCGATCATTCGCTGACGGCCGGTTCTGCTATCGGCCTTGGCATGGTCCACCTGGTTGATCGCCACGATTCTCGGCAGGTTGACCTCAGCGGCATACTTCCACACGCGATCCGTGACCGTCTCTGCACCTGTTTGCGCGTTCACCACCACTACAGCCACTTCGACGGGCAACATTGCCGCACGCGTTTCGTGCACAAACATGTGAAAACCCGGGGTGTCGATGAGGTTGATCTTGATACCGCTCCATTCAGCAAACGCTGTCGCGTTCGACATCGTCGTTCGCCGCGCCACCTCTTCTTCGTCGTAGGCCGTAACGGCCGATCCGTCCTCCACGCGGCCTTGTGTTGCTGTCATCTTTGCGGCATGCAGCAGAGCGGCAATCAGGGTGGTCTTTCCGCAATGCGCATGCCCCACTACAGCTACGTTGCGTATCTCACTTCCCAAGTAGACCTTCATATCAGCGTCCTCCGTGATCTAAACCATGAGCTGAACTCTCCATCGGTTACAACTGGCAATCGAGCATGACTGGTGTCTCATGGGCCCCGAAAAAACTCCTCTCCAGACTGCAGCAGTTGAGCAAGCCTGCTGTTGGTGGCCTTCGATTTCGGACCCTTCCGCAGCCCGTATCTCAAGGAGCAGGGATGCTATCACAAACTCCTCGGGCGTTTTGCGCTGAAGATTCGTAAAAACAATCGCTCTCGATCCGGACGAAATCGTTTCCGTTTCAATCAGGAATCGAGCGACAAAAATCGAACGACGGAAGAGATCCCTGGTTGAAGCCTGCGCGCATCTCCTGCTCACCGGTTTCCGGATAATAAGCCGATTCAATAACATAGGAAAGTCCGGCTGGAAGGGCCACTCGTTTTGACCTCGACTCTGCAAATAGTGTGCAGGGTGAAAACAAGGGAACCCCTTGAAATAGTCGGAGACAACCCCAAAGAACCGGATAGTCCCCTACCTACACACGAGCGCTGCCAAGGAGTTCGCCTTCGACGCGCTGGATCGCCACGTGCGGCTGCGCTTTTAGGCAAACTTCTATAACATTTTCAACAAGCTGCAACTTCTCCCCGTCACAAGCGGAAATGCAAACGCGACCGCAAATATCAGAATCAGTTCTTCGGGATCGCGCAGGGGCGGGTGCAGGCAGGGAGATCGAATTCCTCGCTCGATTCTTCTGAGTCTTCAGACCCCTCTGGATGGGACTCGCATCCAGAGGAATTCTTTTTCATCACACATATAGCATTGAACTATGACCCACGCACGGAGTGCGCGCATGCCGACTACCCTTTGCTGTCTCGTCCTTACCGCATCCCTGCTGTTTTTTGCTCTTCCGGCTGCGCTTCACGGTCAACCCGATTCCGAATCGCAAACCATCACCATCAACACGCGAGACGCCGGCACTCCCTTCCCTCATTTCTGGGAGCAGATCTTCGGCTCCGGCCGCGCCATCCTGTCGCTGCGCCAGAGCTATCGCGACGACCTGCATACCGTGAAGACCGTCACCGACTTCGACGCGGTGCGCTTCCACGGCATCTTCATGGACGATGTGGGCCTCTACGATCCAAACGCTCATACGCAAAATCCCGGCCAGGCGGTCGTCGCCGCAGGACCTGGACAGTCACCGTACAACTTCTCCTACGTCGATCAGATCTACGACGGCCTGCTCGCGAATCACGTTCGCCCCTTCGTCGAACTCAGCTTCATGCCGAAGAAGATGGCCTCCGACCCCGCTGCTCTGCATGCCTTCTGGTACAAGCAGAACGTCTCGCCACCAAAGGACTATGCACTGTGGGACGCGATGATCACCGTCTTCACGCAGCACCTTGTTGACCGGTATGGCATCGATGAGGTTGCCAAGTGGCGCTTTGAGGTGTGGAACGAGCCTAACCTCGACTTCTGGGCCGGTCAGCCGAAGCAGCCTACCTACTTTGAACTTTACGACCACACCGCACTCGCCATCAAGAAAGTGAGCTCCCGCCTTCGCGTGGGTGGACCCTCCACGGCACAAGCCGCCTGGGTTGCTGCTTTCCTGCAGCACTGCAAGGAGAAAAACATCCCGGTGGACTTCGTCACCACTCACGTCTATGCCAACGACACTGCGAAAGACGTCTTCGGCACGAACGAACAGATCCCCCGTGATCGCATGGTCTGCCGCGCCGTCCGCAAAGTCCACGACGAGATTGCCGCATCGCCGTTTCCCAACGCGCCGCTCATCTTCAGCGAGTACAACGCCAGCTACTCCAACGAACCTGACGTCACCGACTCTGTCTACATGGGTCCCTGGCTCGCCACGACCATCAGCCAGTGCGACGGACTTACCGAAGCCATGAGTTACTGGACGTTCTCCGATGTCTTTGAAGAGCAGGGCGTTATCAAGACTCCCTTCTACGGCGGCTTCGGACTGGTCGCCGAAGACGGAATCCCCAAGCCGGCGCTCAACGCATTCGCCATGCTGCATCAACTCGGCGATCGCCGCCTGAAGGTAGATTCCGACTCCGCTCTCGCCACGCGAACGCAGCGATGGATCCATCGCTGTCGCGCTTTGGAATTACGCTCCGCCCTACGGAACCGGCGCGGCCTACACGCCCCCTCCGCCAAGCATCGGTTCAGCCAGAACCTTCACAGTGAAGTTGGAAGGAACCTCTCCCAACGCTCCTATTCAGCTATGGCGCCTCGATGCAGATCACGGAAACGTCATCAAGACTTATGATGCGATGGGCCGACCGGCTTTCCCAACTCGAGATCAGATCCTGAAACTTCGCGCCGCGGGTCAGCCAACTCCTCCGCAGAGTCTTTCGCTCAAAAATGGTTCAGTTACGATTACTATTCCTCCACAAGGGCTCGTTCTCCTCACACTACGGGGTCACTAAAATTTTTTTGCAGTCCTCAAAGTTAGATTCATTGGAAGCACAGGCCTTGCGATAGATAACGAATGAATGAAAGCTCCTCGACTCCGCCTCAGTTCTCGCGACGAACCGCGACGAAGTTGCTTGGGGGAGCCATCCTCTCGACTGTTCTTCCGTCTCCGCTCGCAGAAGCCCGGCAGACACAACCAACAGCGACGCGCTTTACGCGGCTGCTCAGCGATGACGACATCACCTTCCTCGAGGAAATGGAGCACTCTGCCTGCCTCTACTTCACCGAGCAGGCCGATCCTGATTCCGGACAGGTCCTCGACCGCGCGATCAACAAGACCTCCACCGGCGACTTCGACACACACTTCGTATCAAGCATCGCCGCAACTGGCTTCGGTCTAAGCGCGCTCTGCATCTCGGACCGCAGAGGCTACTATCCAACCGATCGCATCAAGAAACAGGTCATCACCACGCTCGACTTTCACCTCAACAAGATGCCGCATGAGCATGGTTTCTTTTACCACTTCAACGATGTGAAGACAGGCAAGCCTCTTATCAACAGCGAGGTCTCTTCCATCGACACCGCCATTCTTCTCTGCGGCGTTCTCACTGCACGAGCCCACTTCAACGATCCAAAGATCACCAGCCTCGCCACGCAGCTCTACAACCGCGTCGAGTGGCCGTGGATGCTCAACGGCGGCAAAGCCTTCTCCATGGGTTGGCGGCCCGAGTTCGGCTTCATCGCCACTCGGTGGGACCATTACTGCGAACTGATGATGCTCTATCTCCTCGCAATCGGCTCTCCCACCCATCCCGTCCCCTCTGACGCATGGAACGCCTTCACTCGCCCGCCGATGACTTTTGGTCCCTACACCTACATCAGCGGCAAAGATCCTCTTTTCGTTCATCAGTACTCGCATGCGTGGTTCGATTTCGCCCGCCAGCGCGACGCCTACGCCAACTACTTCACCAACTCCATCACCGCCACCCGCGCTCACAAAGCCTTCTGCCTCAGCCTCAATCGCGGCTACAACGACGACTACTGGGGCATCAGCTCTTCAGACTGGCAGCACGGCTACACCGCCTGGGGTGGGCCGCCACTTCTGGGCCCAGTCGATGGCTCGGTCGTTCCCTGCGCAGCGGCCGGTTCACTACCTTTCCTCCCTCGCGACTGCGTCCGCGTTCTTCGCGCTCTGCGTGACAAATATGGCAAGGACGCCTGGGGCCGCTACGGATTCTGCGATGCATTCCATCCGGAACTGCACTGGTACGATCCCGACGTCCTTGGCATCGACCTCGGAATTGGCCTGCTGATGGCGGAGAACCTTCGTACCGCCTTCATCTGGGAGACCTTCATGCGGAATCCCGAACCCGTCGCAGCCATGAAAGCCTGCGGATTCCACAGCGAAATCACGAAGCAGCCCCGCCGAGCCGAAGACTGCCTCGCCTAAGCCTTAGCCGGACCATGCTCCAGCAACTGCAGGAGCCCAGCCTCGTCGAGCACCTTGACGCCCAACGATGTCGCCTTATCGAGTTTCGATCCCGCCTCTTCTCCTGCGACAACGTAGTCTGTTTTCTTGCTTACGCTTCCCGAAACTCGTCCGCCAGCGGTTTCAATTCTCTCTTTCGCCTCTTCGCGCGTGAGATTCGGCAACGT
Source organism: uncultured Acidobacteriaceae bacterium (assembly GCA_963746625.1). Taxonomy (GTDB): domain Bacteria; phylum Acidobacteriota; class Terriglobia; order Terriglobales; family Acidobacteriaceae; genus Edaphobacter. Next base: position 852,507 of record CAVVBT010000002.1, on the reverse strand, counting down.
TCCCGTCAGCACGAGTGTGAGTCCTTCGAGCTTTGAGCCACGCACGCGCCTCTCCGCACTAAAGGTGAGGCCAGCCTGTCGCAAACGCTCAACGAGATCGCGATTTCGCTTGTTGTCGAAGAACTCGCGAATTGCCTGCGCGACCTTGGGGCCGACGTCGTTGATCCGCGTAAGCTCCTCCTCTGTTGCGGCAATCAACGAGTCCATGCTGCCGAACTCGTCCGCGAGAGCCTGTGCGGTGCGCTCGCCGACATGTCGAATACCCAGTCCCAGGAGCACACGATTGAGTGGCGCCTGCTTCGAGCGCTCAATCTGCTCAAGCAGCGAGTCGGCTGTCTTCTCACCTATTCGTTCCAGTTTGAGGAGGTCTTCCTTTTTCAGATGGTAGATATCAGCCAGAGAGTGGACGAGCGCACCCCGCGTCGGAGCTTCAGCGGCAGCACTGTCGTCGGTATTCTCGACCGCTTCCTCGACCGCGTGCTCGGCGATGGTATGGCCAAGGAGTTGTGCAACCATCACCTCGCCCAGTCCCTCGATATTCATCACACCGCGTGAGGCAAAGTGCCGCAATTCCTCTTCAAGACGGGCCGGGCAACTCGCATTGATGCAACGCCAATCCACCTCGCCTTCTTCGCGCACCAGTTCAGTTTTGCATCGGGGACAATGCTTCGGAAAAGTGATCGGACGGCGCGAAATCTCGGATCTCTTTTCCTCAACAACACGGGTGATCTTGGGAATCACATCGCCACCGCGCTCCACCTCGACAACGTCACCGATCCTTACCCCGAGCCGCTCAATCTCATCGGCGTTGTGCAGCGTTGCGCGTGTGACCGTTGTTCCGCCGATAAACACCGGCGCTAGCGCGGCCACGGGAGTTACCTTGCCCGTCCGCCCGACCTGAAATAGCACATCTTCGAGCCGTGTTGTTCCCGCTCGTGCTGCAAACTTATACGCGATTGCCCATCGCGGAGCCTTTCCAGTAAAACCCAACCGCTTCTGCTGCGCAGTGGCATCCACCTTCACGACGACACCGTCGATCTCGTATCCCAGGGTGTCGCGCAGCGGCTCGGCATTGGCGATGAACCTCAACACCTCCTCAATGTTCTCCACCGTTCGCGCATGCCGATTGACCCTGAACCCCGCTGTTCGCAAAGCATCCAAGGCGTCCGACTGCAACGGCAACAGCGCCTCGCCATCCTGCAAGAGCAGGTAGGCATAAAAATCCAGCCGGCGCTGCGCCACAATATTCGGTTCGAGCGTTCGGATCGTTCCTGCCGCCGCATTACGCGGATTCACCGCCGGCGCCATCCCCGCCGCCACCCGATCTTCATTCATCTTCACGAAAGCAGCCTGCGGCAAAACAACTTCGCCCCGAACCTCAAAGCTCTGGGGAAGGCCCGCTGCCTTCAGCTTTGCGGCCGGCACGCTCAGCGGGACAGAACGGATGGTCCGCACATTGCTCGTAACATCTTCGCCAATTGAACCATCGCCGCGCGTCAGTCCACGCTCAAGGTGCGCTGAACCGTGAGTTCCCGGCCCGTAGTGCAAGGCCATCGACAGTCCGTCCAGCTTCAGTTCGCAGACGTAGTGCACCGTCTCAGCGCTCGGCAACGCATCCCTGACGCGCTGGTCCCATGCACGAAGGTCTTCTTCGTTGTAGGCATTGTCGAGCGACAACATGGGACGCGAGTGCGCGAGCTTCGCGAAACCCTCCTTTGGTTTGCCGCCGACACGCTGCGACGGCGAATCGGGCGTGACCAGTTCAGGATGCTCGGCCTCAAGCTTCTTCAGGGTGTTCATGAGCGCGTCGTACTGCGCGTCGGTCAGTTCGGGCGAGTCCTCGACATAATACAAATGCTCGTGGTGGCGAAGCTGATCGCGCAGCTCCTGAATTTGCTGGTCTGGGGAAAGAGAACGCGCCATACGTTTGGATTATAAAGTCGACGTTGAAGCGAACCCTTACAGCGGATATTGGCACCTTCCGACACTCCCTCGTCATCTAAAAGATTGCAAGAGAGATTGCAGGAGTATTGATGTCCAACACCGTAAAAATCGTTCGCTTCCACAAAATCGGGGGGCCCGAAGTCCTCCAGTTCGATGAACTCCCGTTACCCGAACCGGGCCAGGATGAGGTCCGGCTCCGTGTCAAAGCCATCGGCCTCAACCGAGCGGAGGTCATGTTCCGAAACGGCCAGTACCTCGAAACGCCAGTCCTTCCCGCAAAGAACGGCTATGAGGCCTCAGGCATTATCGAAGCCGTTGGGTCCGGGTGTCGACCCGAGTTGGATCGGAAAGCGAGCCAGCACCGTCCCCGGTTTCTTCCACCTCAACGACCACGGCGTCTATGGAGAAGTTGCCGTCGTCCCAGTCGCCGCCATCGCCGAATATCCGGCCAATCTCTCGTATGAAGAAGGCACATCAATCTGGATGCAGTACCTCACTGCCTACGGTGGTCTTATTATGCTCGGCCATCTCACCAAAGGAGACTTCATCCTCATTACCGCTGCCAGCAGCAGCGTAGGCCTCGCCGCCATCGAGATCGCTAAAGCGGAAGGAGCTACCAGCATCGCAGTTACACGCACCGCGGCAAAGAAAGCTGATCTCCTCAAACTCGGCGCCGACCACGTGATCGTCACCGACGAAGAAGATCTTGTCGCACGCGTCAACAAAATCACCTCTGGCAAGGGCGCCCGCGTTGTCTTCGATCCCATCGGAGGCAAGATACTCGAAGCGCTCGCGCAAGCCGCATCCAAAAGCGGCCTGATCATCGAGTACGGAGCACTCGCCCCTGAGCCGACTCCCTACCCACTCTTCACGGCGCTCAGCAAGTTCCTCACCGTCAGGGCCTATACGCTCTTTGAGGTCGCCGCTAATCCCGAAGAGTACGCAAAGGCAAGGAAGTATATCTACGACCATCTCGCCGCCGGAAAGTTTAAAGTCATCATCGACAAAAAATTCCCGTTCACCGAAATCGTCGCTGCCCATCGCTACATGGAGTCAAACGCACAGATCGGCAAGATCGTCCTAACCCTCTAGCTCACGATGCCCAGCAAAGGAAAAGGGGGCAGCGCAATCAGCGTTGCCCCTCTTTGCACCAACCTGCAGTCAGCTATTTTGTTCCGCCCGCAACCACTGGCTGCTCCGGCTTCACATATTTATCCAGCCAGCGATCGATCTCCCACAGCACATGCTGCTTGGTCTCAAGCGCTCCATAAGCATGCGGTTCCAGCGGCAGAAACACCAGCCGGACCGTCGCTCCCTGACCTTTGAGCGCTGCATAAAATCGCTCGCTCTGGATCGGATACGTGCCCGTATTGTCGTCCGCCTCGCCATGAATCAGCAGGATCGGCGTCTTGATCTTGTCCGCATAGCTGAACGGCGACATATCGAAGTACAGCTTCGGATCCTGCCAGTAAGTCCGTTCCTCATTCTGGAATCCATAAGGAGTCAGCGAGCGGTTATACGCGCCGCTCTCCGCAATGCCCGCGCGGAACAAGTCCGAATGCGCCAGCAGATTCGCCGTCATGAACGCGCCATAGCTGTGACCCATCACCGCAACCCGCTTGGGATCGACCACGCCCAGCGACGCACCCTTATCGATCGCAGCCTTCGCCGCAGCGACCAGCTGCTCGACGTACGTATCGTTCGGTTCCTGCGTACCCTCACCGATGATCGGAATGGTCGCGTTGTCAAGAATTGCATACCCCGCCTGGACAAGATAAAGATGCGAACCTCCGCCAAATACCGGATAACGATTCGGCGATCCGCTCACCTGGCTGGCCGAATCCCGGGTCTTGAACTCCGCCGGATATGCCTCCATCAGCGTCGGCAGCGGACCCTGGCTCTTGTCATACCCCGCCGGCAGCCACAGAATCGCGGTCAGGTCGACCCCATCCGCGCGTTTGTACTTGAGGAACTGCCGCGTCGGCATCTTGATGTTGTCGTAGCGGCCGGGGAAGTGCGTCAACTGCACCGGCTCTCCACCAGTAAGCGGAGCCGAGAAGTAGTTCGGCGACATCGTCTGGCTCTCGCGGCGAATCAGTCGCCGCCGAATCCGACAGCAGCGCGACCGGCTCATCGTAGTAAGGATCGCTCGAGCGATAGAGAATCTTCTCCTCTCCGCCGCCCACCGGCATCACCCCCACAAACGGCTGGTCCCCCTTCGGCGACGCGCCCGGCGAGATGAAGTACACGCCCGTCCCGTCCGCCGTCAGCTTCAACACCATCTGCCCCGTCGCATTCATCGCCGTCATCGGCCGTCCAGGATTGTGATACCGATCCTGCGAAGAGCCCGAGTAGATCGTTTTGGTCTTCCCCGTCGACGGATCGAACGCCAGCATCATCGACTTGCGGTCCGAGAACCGCGCCACCGACACAATCGCAAGGTGGTCATTGCCCCACTCGATCCCACGCGGCGCATTCGGCCCAAAGCCCCGCGCCAGACGCATCGGAAGCTCCAGGATCGTTGTCGCCGACCCGCTGAACGGAGCCGGCAGCGCCATCACCTTATCGACGATCGCGGCATGCTTCGTCGGGTCGCCGCCATCGGCAGCCTCAACCCAAACCACCGTCGCCGGAACATCCGCGCGCCACTGGTAGTCCCTCGGTCCCGGCTCTACCGCATCCCGCGAGATCGGCAGATTGTCGACGGCACCGCGGTCGGACAACAGCTTCACCGCGCCCATGCCCTTCACCGGCACCACTTCCGTCTTCAACGGAAAGCGCTCATACGGAAACGTATAGCTGAACGGCCGATGCACGATCGCGACCAGCGCATACTGGCCATCGGGCGATGGCACCGCACGCTCGATCAAACCCTTCGCCTGCAGAGGCTTCACCACTCCGCTCAGCGAAACTACAGCCAGCTCCGACGACGCGTAATACTCGAAGATGTTCTCGTCGGTCGTCGTCTTCAGCATGTCTTCATAGGTCGGCGCAGGACTCACCTTGCCCAGGCTCTCCTCCACGTCCGGCCCCGTAGGGGTTTCGCTCACCTTCGGCGCAGCTCCGCGGTTCGCCGGCACCGTCTTGCACAACAGCGACGCACTGTCCGGCAGCCACTGGCACGGAGAACCCAACACCGCATTCAGCTTCACCATCCCCACCCGATGCGCATGCGAAGTCGCCACATCAATCACCCAAAGCTCCAGCCCTGTAGCCGGAGCAGTCGCGTGCGCCACAAACGCCGCATGCTTCGAATCCGGCGACCACATCGCGTCCACTGCCTTCAACTTCGCTGGCAGACCGGTGATCGTCTTTGGCGCACTCTCCTTCGTCGCGTCAACGACCTGCAGTTGCAGCGCAACATCGTACCGCTCCACGCTTGGCCCATTCGAGGAAGGATTGAACCGGATCCCCGCCAACCGGTACCGCGGCTGAGCCACATCGGCAATCGTCGGGAACGTCGCTGGCTGTTCCACCAGCATCGTCTTGCCGTCCGGCGAGAGGCGCACCATCGGCGTCGGCGGCGCCTCCAGAAGCTGCTCGATCGGCGCTGGCGGCTTCTGATACGTCAACGCCGTCTGCGCCACCGCCGCCTGAACGCCTGCACATCCAACTGTCGTCCCAACAAAAAACGCACCAACGATAAGCTTCCGCACTTTCGCACCTCATCTTCAATTTTTGCTGATGCAGTGGAGACGCGGGTCTCCCGCGCAAAGACGCACCATGAGATCGGTTTCAACAGATATCTTGATCGCATCGAACGCCGGAACGCTACCTGCTTGCCGCGGTCTGTCTCCGTAGAATTGGATCCAGATTTGACTTATCCACCAGCGCTACACCCGTATCGATAAACGCGGGGAACGGAGAGTACGGGTCCAACCCATAGTCTCCTCCCAGCGGTTTGACCGGGTAATGATGGATGTCATCCAGCGCCTTCAACCCCAGAAAAGCCATCGTGTAGGGTTTTTGGGAGATCGTCGAATCGATGGTTCCGTCCCCCACCAGCGCGAGCGTATCGGAGTCCACGTCCATCGTGACCAGCAGTCTATCCGTGGCGTTACGTCGTTTGAAAGCCTCGGCAACATTTGAGCCAGACCTTGAATCCAGACAAATGAACGCGTCAATTTTGGCCGGGCCTGTCCGCGCAAGGTAGATGCCCGCCTGATCCAGCGCCGAACCTGGATCCGCTTTGATATCGAACACCTCCACAGTCTTGATTCCCGGAAAGGCAGCGAAGATGTCCTGATAGCCCTTCAATCGCTCGTCCAGATTCGGCTGTCCCGGGTTGGTGAAGAACACGACATTTCCTTTGCCATTCAGTTTGGCGGAAACGCGCCTTCCGCCGAGTCGCCCTGCCTCGAGATTATTGGTTCCGATAAAGTACAGCCGCTTGCTCTCCGGTGCATCCGAGTCCATCGTAATCACCGGAATGCCAGCCGCAATCGCCGCATCAATCTCCGGCGTCATCAGCTTGGAGTTTGCCACCGAAACCAGAATTCCAGCCGGTTTCCTCGCCACCATTGCCTTGAACTCATCCACTTCTGCCTGGGGATTCAATCCTGCTGGCCCGCGCGTGTCGACAGAAACGCCATATTGCAGCCCTGCCGCCGCAAATCCGTCTGCAGCCGACTTCCAGTAAGGCACAGCTGTATTCGTCGCGATCAAGTAATACTGCTCGCTCTTGCTGTGTCGAGTGCATCCCCCGAGCAGGGGCAGTACCACGGTCAAAAGCGCAAAGGAAATCCGTTTGCTCAGCATGCGATACTCCTCCTCGAGCCAGATTCTGTCCAAAGGGAACCGTCACGACCCATCAGACAACGACGCAGGCTTGATTTCCTGCGGGGACACAGATTACTCCTCCAAATGAGATGCTGAAAACCACAACTCAACTAAAATCAACTCAGCATGGTTCTACCCTTCGTCCGCGAGCTCCTGGCGGACCTGGAACACTCCGAAGCCTTTGAGCGTGTACGCCGCCATTTGAGCGGGGGCACGGGGCGCCGTCGTGTCTCTGGTCTGACCTTCACCGCACGCGCCCTTTACCTGCCCTTCTTCGTCCGAGCCGCAAACGCCCCCTGCGTCATCATCGTTGCCGACAACAAGGCTGCTGAAGCCCTCCAGGCTGCCGTGCTCAGTGCCTGCGAGCTCACCGGAGCCCTCCCCGCCGAATCCATCCTCCGGCTCCCCGCGCACGATGTCCTACCCTTCGAAAACCTCTCCCCCCACCCTGAGATCCAGGAGACCCGCGCCGCCACACTCTGGAAGATCGCCACCGGACAGGCACGCCTCGTCATCGCCCCAGTTGAAGCCGCCTGCATGAAGCTCTTTCCACGTGACTTCTACCGCTCCCTGACCCTCCACCTTAAAGTCGGCGAAGAGTACATGCCCGATATGCTCGTCGAGCACCTCCTCTCCGCCGGGTACACCAAAGTGGACGTAGTCGAGATGCCCGGCCAGGTCACCCTTCGCGGCGGCATCCTCGACGTCTACTCCCCGGAGATCGACCGCCCCGTCCGCATCGACTTCTTCGGAGATGAGATCGAATCCATCCGCAAATTCGACCCCGAAACCCAACGCAGCAGCAGCACTCTGGATCACGCTCTACTCCTGCCCCTGACTGAAACTCCTGTTACGGAAAATATCCTCACCGCCATCAACGCCCGTCTGACCCGCGCAGGCACCGCAGGCGCAGCCCTCGAGGGCGGCGAAGAGCCCGCCGAACTTTTGACTCATGTCAGCGCAAGAACCGGAGAAGCCACCGTCTTCCCCGGCTGGGAGTTCTTCGCCCCTGTCGCCGGGGCCAACCTGACCCTCCTCGACCTCCTCAGCGCCTCCAACCCGGCAGCTCCGCGGGTCTTCATGGAAGAGCCCGCCATGGTCAAGAATCAGGGCGAGCGCTGGTGGAACAAAGTCGAGCAGCGGCACGACCGCTCCGGCATCGGCAATCTCATCCGCCCGGAAGACATCTATCTTTCGCCCTGGGATCTCGACGATCGTCTGCACAAATACCCCGGTATCGAGCTCGACCAGCTCGGCGCAGTCGATGTCCTCGACGCAGACCGCAGCGACCTCTCCGAAGTCGACTTCGCCACACGCCCCACGATGCGCTTCCACGGTTCCATCCCCGCGCTCATCGACGCTCTCAACACTCTCATGAAGCAGGAGGCCCGTATCCTCCTCACCGCCCCCAACCAGGGCGAAGTCGAACGCCTCGCCGGGCTCCTGCAGGAATACCAAATCCCCTACCGGCTGGGCTCCCGAAGCGAGCATCCCGGTAGCTCCACCGTCTACACGGAATCGAGCTACCTCGCCGGGGGCACCATTGACCTGCGCACGCCAGTAATCGTCAAAACCCAGATCGCCAGCGGCGTTCAGATCCTCGATCTCGATAAAACGAGCGCTCGCCAGCTCATCCTCTTCGGCGCGCAGGACCTCTCCGACGACGCCGACGTCTCTGCCCGTCCTGCTCGCCGCGGAAAATCCAAAGCCGCCGCGTTCATCTCCGACTTCCGTGATCTGGCGGTCGGCGACTACGTCGTCCACGTCGAACACGGTATCTCCCGTTACTGCGGCCTGCGGGTCATCGAAGAAGACTCCGGCATCCCGCTCGAACTCATGATCCTCGAGTTCGCCGACGAAGCGAAACTCTACGTCCCACTCACGCGCCTCGACCTCATCCAGAAATACCGCTCGTCCGAGACCGGTCCACCACCAGAATTAAACAAACTCGGCACGCAAGGTTGGCAAAAGACCAAGGCCCGCGTAAAAAAAGCGATGGCCGACATGACGGCCGAGCTGCTCAAGCTCTACGCCCAACGCCAGGCTGCTGTCGGCACGCCCTTCTCGCCCGACACCAACATGCAGCACGAGTTCGAAGACGCCTTCGACTTCAACGAAACCGACGACCAGCTTACCGCCATCGCCGATATCAAACGCGACATGGAATCAACCCAGCCGATGGATCGTCTCCTGTGCGGCGACGTCGGCTACGGAAAAACCGAGGTCGCCATGCGTGCGGCCTTCAAGGCAGTTCAGGATGGCAAGCAGGTCGCAGTCCTCACGCCCACAACCGTCCTCAGCTTCCAGCACTATGAGTCTTTCAAGCGCCGCTTCGCCAACTTCCCCGTCAACGTCGAGATGATCTCCCGCTTCCGCACTGCGAAGGAACAAAAGCTCATCCTCGAAAAGGCCGAACAGGGCAAGATCGACATCCTCATCGGCACCCACCGCATCCTCTCGAAAGACCTAAAGTTCCAGGACCTGGGCCTCCTTGTCGTCGACGAAGAACAACGTTTCGGTGTCCGCCACAAAGAACGCCTCAAGCAGATGCGCGCGCACATCGACGTGCTGAGCATGTCGGCCACGCCCATCCCGCGCACCCTGCATATGTCGCTCATCGGCCTGCGCGACATGTCCGTCATCGAAACCCCTCCCAAAGACCGCATGGCCATCCAGACCATCGTCGCAAAGTTCGATGAAAAGCTCATCCGCACCGCCGTCGAGATGGAGCTCGAACGCGGCGGACAGGTCTACTTCGTCCACAATCGGGTCGAAACCATTTACGACCTCGCGAGCAAGATCCGCGAGCTCGTCCCGCAGGCGAGAATCGTCATCGGCCACGGCCAACTCCCCGAAGCCGAACTCGAACGCGTCATGCTCGCCTTCATGAACCACGAGTACGACGTTCTCGTCGCCACCTCCATTATCGAAAACGGCCTCGACATCCCTCTCGCGAATACCATCATCATCAATCGCGCCGATCGCCACGGCCTCTCCGAGCTCTACCAGCTCCGCGGGCGTGTAGGCCGCAGCAACCGTCGCGCGTATTCCTACCTTTTGATCCCACCCGAAACCGAACTAACTGAAATCGCCCGCCGGCGACTTGCTGCACTCAAAGAATTCTCCGACCTCGGCGCGGGATTTTAAGATCGCCGCCCTCGACCTCGAGCTTCGCGGCGCCGGCAACATGTTAGGCGGCGAACAATCGGGCCACATCGAGGCCATCGGCTTCGAGCTCTACACCTCCATGCTCGAAGAGGCTGTCCGCAAGATGAAGGGTGAAGAAGAAAAGCCCGCTCACGCCGCCACAGTCATCAACCTGGGCATCTCCGTCCGCATCGACTCCGACTACATCCCCGAAGAAAACCAGCGTCTCCGCATGTACAAGCGGATCGCAGGAGCCCTGACCTACAACGATCTCGCCGACGTTCGCGCTGAGCTACAAGATCGTTATGGCACTCCACCCGAGGCCGTCCTCAACCTCCTCGCCGCAGCCGAAATTCGACTCTATTGCGAACAACTAGGCATCTCCCAGCTAGACCGCAAGCGCACCCAGATTGAACTTCCAAACCCCAACGGCAACAAGAAGCAGCCCATTAAATCCTTCGTCGAGATGCTCCACGTCAAATTTGCCGCCGTTAACGCCAGCCCTGACGAACTCGCTCACGCCTCCATCAATCCCGCTATGTTGATGAAACTAGTCAGCCGCAACGCCAAACGTGGAGCCCAGTTCACTCCTCAGGGAACGCTACGCTGGCCCCTCCCCTCAGCCAAAGCTGAGGACGTCCTGGCCGAAACCCGCGCGTTGCTCGATTCTCTCGACCCAGCCAAAGCTGCGTGAGATTTATTTTCTGCGCGCGAAACCATCATCCATTTATGATTCTCTCAACAGGAGACAACCGAAATGCATCCAACCATCCGCGTCGGAGAGATGAGTGTGACCTTCATTAAGACGCGCCATGAAACCGCTGGAGCGTTCGATCTCTTCGAACTCACCATCCCGCCGTTCGGTCGAGTCACCATGCCCCACATCCATCGCAAATACGACGAAACCATCTTCGGCGTCGACGGCACCATGGTTTGGACTCTCAATGACAAACCCACTGAGATCCGCCGTGGTATCACCCTCTTCATTCCGCGCGGAACGCCGCATTTCTACGCGAACTGCAGCGACAAGCCCGCACGCATACTCTGTCTTCAGACTCCGGGAATTATGGGACCGGAGTACTACTTCGAAATCGCCGCTCACTTTCACTCCGATGGCCCGAACGTTGCCGGCGTCGCATCCGTGATGAGCCGCTACGGCGTAGTCCCTGTCGCACAAGACGAATAGCTTAAGGCCCTGGCCCGGAAATGCCACAAACTCACCCATTTTCCTGCCAGCCTCGCCGCGTCTTACACTAGCTCTAGACTCATGCGCCACTACATCCTCGCCGTCGCTGCCCTCGTCGCCCTTATGCCATCCAAAACTCCAGCCCAACACCTCTCCGCTGATGGCGGCGTCCAGACCTTCAACTTCATCGCCGATCAATATTTCTCCGACGTCTACTTCCACTTTGCACCAACTGCCGGCACAGCCGCTGGCCTGCATCAGTACGACACCCAGCTCGAGGACTATTCCGCCGTCTCCATTCAGAAAGAGATCGCCGCTCTCCACACCTACGAGAAGAAGGTCGAGGTCATCGATCCCTCCGCCCTTGACGCGTCCGTTGCAGGCGACCGTGAGATTCTCCTCAACAACATCCGCAGCCAGCTCCTCACTCTCGAAGTCATTCGCCCGTGGGAGAAGAACCCCGACATCTATTCCTCCGGCATCACCAACTCCGTCTTCGTCATCATGGAGCGACCCTACGCCTCCACCAACACCCGGCTCCGCGCCGCCATCGAGCGTGAAAAGCTGATGCCGCAAGCGCTCCTCGAAGCCCGCAAAAACCTGAAAAATCCTCCGCGCATCTACACCGAGATCGCTCTCGAACAAATCGACGGAGAGATCAGCTTCTTCCAGAACGACGTGCCCTCCGCCTTCTTCTCCGGTCCAGACGCCGCGACCGATGCGGAAGCCAAAGCCGCCTTCGCAAAATCCAACGCAGCCGTCATCGATGCCCTCAAGTCCTACGGCGCATGGCTCAAATCCGACCTCCTTCCGCGCTCGAACGGCGACTACAAGCTTGGCGCCGACACCTTCGCCAAAAAACTCCGCTACGATGAGATGGTCGACATCTCCCTCGACCGCCTCCTCCAGATCGCCTTCGACGACCTGCACAAGAACCAGGCTGAGTTCGCCCGCGTCGCCAAGGAGATCGACCCCGCCAAAACTCCGCAGGAGGTCCTGGCAGGGCTAGCCATTATCCACCCTGCTTCCGACAAACTCCTCAGCGCCTTTCAGGACACTTTCGCCAGCCTCATCTCCTTCATCGACACCCACCACATCATCACTATCCCCTCCAAAGTCGAACCCACCCTCGAAGAGACTCCACCATTCATGCGCGCCACCACACAAGCATCCATGGACCCACCGGGCCCCTTTGAGACCCACTCCACCAAGGCCTACTTCAACGTCACTCTGCCTGAAAAAGACTGGACCCCGCAGCACATCGCAGAACACATGGCCGCGTTCAATGTCGGCACCGTCATCAGCACCAGTGTCCACGAGGCCTATCCCGGCCACTACGTCCAGTTTCTCTGGATGCCGCAGTTCCCCTCAACCATTCGCAAAGTCCTCGGCGCTAACACCAACATCGAAGGCTGGGCGCACTATACCGAGCAGATGATGCTTGATCAGGGATACGGTCAACCCGGCGCGGGCGCAAAAGATGAGCACGAGGCCAAATTGATCCGCCTCGGCCAGCTCCAGGATGCCCTTCTCCGCGACGCCCGTTTCGTGAACTCCATCAAGCTCCACACGGGACAATTTACGTTCGATCAGGCCGTCAATTTCTTCGTCACCGAAGGTTACCAATCTCCCTCCGTCGCTCTCGTTGAAACGAAACGCGGCACCGCCGATGCGACTTATCTCTACTACACCCTCGGCAAACTCGAAATAATGAAACTACGAGCCGACCTGATGAAAAAACAAGGCGAAGCCTTCAACCTCCAGCAGTTCCACGACAACTTCATGCGGCAGGGCTTTGCTCCAATCAAAATTATCCGCAAAGCCATGCTTCACGACGACTCCCCCGTTCTCTAAACGGGTCAACAGCCCGTTTGGAAAACAACCGGTTGAAGGTATCATGAGCCAAATGGGTGGTATCTCCTACAACTACAAAGCCGCCAACGCCGAATTCAGTCACCGATATCTCTACCCGTCGGTCTCGCGTCTTCTCAAGAACGTTCCCCCTGGCTCGATCGTCATGGACGCCGGCTGCGGCAATGGCTCGTTCCTCTCTCTCTTTCAGGATAGAAACTGGCAGCTTCACGGCTCCGACCTCTCGCCCACCGGAATCGAGATCGCTCGCAAGACTTTTCCGAACATCAACTTCTTCCTCGCCGACGGCCAATCTCTTTACTCCGAGTTCCTCAACACCGTCGGCCCCGTTGACGTCGTCCTCTCCACCGAGGTCATCGAACACGTCTACGACCCCCGCGGTTTTCTGCGCAACTGTTACGATCTCCTGAAGCCAGGCGGAATCATCATTCTCACAACCCCCTATCACGGCTATCTCAAGAATCTTCTCCTCGCTCTTACCGGCAAAATGGACCGCCACTTTACCGTCCTCTGGGATCACGGCCACATCAAATTCTGGTCGCGCAAAACGTTGACCCAGGCCCTCATGGAAACCGGCTTCGCCAATATCGAATTCGCGGGCTCCGGCCGCACCCCCTACGTCTGGAACAGTATGGTCCTTAAGGGCGTAAAACCCATCTGATCCATCCCGCATCCTTACCGGTAGCCCGGTTGCGATGCGTTCGCACCACCCTGCTACGATTGATCCTGCACGCCAAAAGCGCCAAAAGAAAGTTCTCGCCGGACAAATGACGCCCCAGAAAATTCGCAAAGCCGTCTTCCCTGCCGCAGGACTGGGCACTCGCTTCCTTCCGGCCACCAAGGCCATGCCGAAGGAGATGCTCTGCCTCGTCGACAAGCCGCTCATTCAATACGGAGTCGAAGAGGCCGTCGCCGCCGGCTGCAACGAGATCATCATCATTACCGGCCGCGGCAAGTCCACCATGGAAGATCACTTCGACGGCAGCCCCGAACTCGAAGCCAATCTCGCCGCTAAGAACAAAACTGCGCTGCTCGAGATCACCCGAGCCGTCGCCAAGCTCGCCCGCGTCACTTACACCCGGCAGGCAGAGCCCCTCGGCCTCGGCCACGCCGTCCTCCAGGCCAAAGAGATCGTCGGCGACGAACCCTTCGCCGTCCTCCTTCCCGACGACATCGTCGACGCCACAGTTCCGTGCATGAAGCAGATGGTTGAAGCCTTCAACGAAACCCAATCAACCATCCTCGCCTCCGAGACCATCGAGGGCCCCGCCATCTCCGCCTATGGCGTTCTCGACTGCACACCCGACCCAAAGAATCCGCGCCTCCTCGATGTCCGGAGCATGGTCGAAAAACCGAAGTTCGAAGACGCACCGTCGAAGAATGCGATCATCGGCCGTTACATCCTGACTCCGCGCATCTTCGAAATGCTCGAGACCATTCCTCCAGGTGCCGGCGGCGAACTCCAGCTCACTGACGGCATCAAAGCTCTGCTCCAGTACGAAAAGGTCTACGGCTTCCACTATGAAGGCAAGCGCCACGACGCCGGCGACAAGCAGGGCTTCCTCCGCGCCACCGTCGAGTTCGCCCTCAAACGGGACGACCTCGGGCCTTCCTTCCGCGACTGGCTCAAAAACCTTCCGCTGTAAAAAGTCTGTCACGCCGAAACTCGGCAGTTGCAGAATCACACGTCGGATCTTCGTCATCCAATCTGGGATGACAAACAAGCCTAGCCTCTTCGATCCCATCCAGATCGGCGACCTAAAACTCCCCAACCGCATCTTCATGGCGCCTCTCACGCGTCTGCGCGGCACTTCGGACCATCTTCCGACCCCGATCATCGCGGAGTACTACGCTCAGCGCGCCTCCGCCGGCCTCATCCTGAGCGAAGGTATTCCCATCGATCCTCTCGGGGTCGGCTATGCCAACGTTCCCGGCCTCTGGTCGCGCGAACAGACCGAGGCCTGGAAGCCCATCACAGCCGCCGTCCATGCCGCCGGCGGGCACATCTTCGCCCAGATCTGGCATGTAGGCCGCATCTCCGACCCCGAGTTCCTCAACGGTCAGCTTCCCATCGCCCCCAGCGCCATCGCGGCCTCTGGCACCGTCAGCCTCCTTCGTCCGCAGCGCCCCTTCGTTACTCCTCGAGCCCTCGAAACCAGCGAGGTCCCCGGCGTCATCGAGGCCTTCCGCCGCGGCGCTCAAAACGCCCAGCTCGCCGGCTTTGATGGCGTCGAGCTCCACGGAGCCAATGGCTACCTCCTCGATCAGTTTCTGCAGGATGGCTCCAACCACCGCACCGACGAGTATGGCGGCTCCATTGAAAACCGAGCCCGCCTCCACATTGAGTGCGCAGAAGCCGCAATGTCCGTCTTCGGCCCTGGCCGTGTGGGCATGCATCTCGCCCCGCGCGGCGATGCCCACGGCATCTCCGACTCAAACCCCCAGGCCACATTCACCTATCTCGCCCGCGAGCTCGGCAAACGCCACCTCGCCTTCATCGCCGCCCGCGAGCACGTTGGCCCGGACAGCATCGGACCGACCCTCAAACAGACCTTCGGCGGTGTCTTTGTCGCCAACGAAGCCATCGATCAGGCCGTCGGCCAGCGGCTCCTTGACGAAGGCAAGGCCGACGCCGTGGCCTTCGGCAAGCTTTTCATCGCAAATCCCGACCTGCCCGCCCGTTTCCGGAAAAATGCCCCGCTCAATCGTCCCAACCCGGCAACCTTCTACGCTTCAGGCCCCGAGGGATACACCGACTATCCGGCACTCGAAAGCTAGTCGCGGCAACGCAGGGAATACTCCCTCTGACGCAACTGTCACAAACTCCAGCTAGAATTCCAGCATCTGAATCCGTGGAACCCCATAAAAGGAACGACTGGAGAAGAAATGGCCACCAAAAAAGCAAGCTCCCTACCCTCGCCACTCACCCGCAAGAAGCTGATCGACCTTCTCAATGAAGACCTCTCCCGCGAGTATCAGGCCATCATCGCGTATGTGAACTACTCCCAGGTCCTCAAGGGAGCCGCCTACATGAACATCGCGGGTGAGCTCGAGGTCCACGCCAAAGAAGAGCTCGCCCACGCCCTCGCCATCGCCAACCACATCGACTATCTCGGCGGAATGCCTTCGGTCACGCCCAAGCCGGTCAAAACCTCCGAGAAAGCCGAGGAAATGCTGCGTTTCGACCTCGACAATGAGCACGAAACCATCCGTCAGTACCGCCGCCGCATCAAGCAGTGCGACGAACTCAACGAGTTCGCTATCGGCGAATCTATCCGCGAGATCCTCATGCAGGAGCAGGACCACCTCATCGCACTCGCCACCGCGCTAGGCATAGACCCGCCCAATCCCGGCATCGCCGATTAGCGGACACGCAAAGAGGGCGCTCGATCACCAGATCGAGCGCCCCTCCCATCTCAAATCCCAAAAACCTACTTATCAATCTTCAAATTGATAACAAACTGGCTCTTGCTATCGAACGAACTGACCGTCTTCACTGCGCTCTTCTTACCGTTATTCTCCGCCCAGACCTCATAATCTGTGTTCTGCGAGAGCTGACCAAACCGGTAATTTCCCTCGTCATCGGAAAAGTAGCTCTTCACCGACAGGCTGCGAGTGTCTTTCAAATAGACCACGGCACCCTTGATCGCTGCATTTGCCGCATCGGTCACCTTACCCTGAACAACTCGCTGCGCAGGGGCACGCTGCTGAGCAACCACGCCTGTGCCTCGCACCGCGACAGAAAAGGCGGTAATGCAACACGCGGCAACGAGAACTCGACTGACGAAAGAGCGGAACGAACCAGGAATGAGCTTCATCGTTTCAGTATAAGAGTACCTTCTTGAAGAACCTTTGCCTATTCCTCATCCTCGTCATCTGCGTGCATTGGATCTTCATCATCGTAGCCGGCGGCATCGATCACCGCGACTTCCACCGGATCAACCGAGACGACCTCCAGATCGATCCCGCACTCATCGCACTGGACCGTTTCGCCTTCTTCTACCTCGTCGGCATCCACGTTAATCGGGTTATCGCATTCGGGACATACAACAGCCATTTTTCGAACCTCCAGCATATTCGTGTTCGCCCACCCACCTATAACAATTTGTTTCCTTATAGGATGATGAATACAGCACTCGCGGACACCCTGCTAATTATTTAGCGGTCTTCCCGTCCATTCGTCAAGCATGCGAACGCTGGCAATTTTTAGGTTTCCCACAAGGAGAACGATTGTGATCGCCGGACCCCGCTTCCTCTCTCATTTCAACCGCCTTATCGTCGCCACGACTCTCCTCGGCTCCAGCTTTCTTCACGGTCAACAGACTGCACCCACCGGACAACCCATCACGCCCGCGCCCGCCGATCCCGCCATCGCCGGCGCGCTCCGGCAGGTCTCCCCCGACAACATCAAGGCAATCATTACAAAGCTCGTCACCTTCAAGAATCGCAGCACCCTCTCCAGCATGGACACAGACCTTCCCCCGGGCACAGGCATCAATGCCGCCGCCGATTGGCTCGAGTCTGAATTCAAGCGCTACTCGGAAGCATGCGGTGGATGTCTGGAGGTCAAGCGAGACGAATTCATCGAACCGCCTGGAACCGGCCCTGCCGCGCGGATCACCAAGCCAACCAAGCTCACGAACGTCTATGCCATCCTCCGCGGCACCGATCCCGCCCAGGCCAATCGCGTGGTCCTCGTTACAGGCCACTACGACTCACGCAACTCCGATAACTTCAACACTCACGACCCCGCCCCCGGCGCGAACGACGACGCCAGCGGCACCGCCGTCTCCCTCGAAAGCGCCCGCGTCCTCTCGAAACTCAAATTCCCCAGCACCATCATCTTCCTAACCGTTGCCGGAGAAGAACAGGGCCTCGACGGCAGCCGCCACTTCGCCAAGCTAGCCAAGTCCGAGGGCTGGGATCTTGAAGCCGTCCTCAACAACGACATCGTCGGCGGCGACACTACTCCCGGGGCAGTCGGAGCAGACAAATCAGCCGTCCGCGTCTTCTCCGAGGGCGTCCCCGGCCCCGCCACGCTCGAACAACTCCGCGAAATTCAGACCATCGGCGCTGAAAACGACTCGCCCTCCCGCGAGCTCGCCCGCGCCATCGTCGACATCGACCACACCTATTTCCACCCCACTTCCGAGCGTCTCTCCGCAGGAACCCCGGCAGGCCAGCCCCACAACATGGCCATGCGCATGGTTCCGGCTTTCCATCCCGTCATGATCTTCCGCCGCGATCGCTTCGGCCGCGGCGGGGACCACACCAGCTTCAATCAGGAGGGCTTCGCTGCCGTCCGGTTCACCGAGTGGCTCGAAAACTTCAACCACCAGCACCAGACCCCACGCACCGAAAACGGAGTCGAGTACGTTGACGACATCAAGTTCGACGATTTCAACTACATCGCCAACGTCGCCCGCCTGAACTCCGCCACTCTCGCCACTCTCGCCGCCGCACCCGGCCAGCCCCGGAAGGTCGCCGTCCTCAATCCTCCCTACGACACCCGCACCGTCCTCCGCTGGGAGAAACCTGCCGGCTTCCCCGCTGGAGCCACCTTCGAGGTCGTCTATCGCGATACCGATCAGCCCAACTGGACCAGCGTCGTCTCCGCCGGCACCGATACCACCATCGCGCTGCCCATCTCCAAGGACAACGTCATCTTCGGCGTACGCTCTGTCGACGCCGCCGGACACCGCAGCGCCGCCGTCTATCCCGTACCGCCTCCACGCCAACCGCGAACCGCTGGGTCGGCCCCCTCGCCTGCAAGCAATTAGCAGCCTTCGAGCGGCGAGTGGATCCCCTCAACTCGCCGCTCTCATAAGTGCAAGAAATTACAAACTGCTCGCCCTGTCCTCTGCCATGCCCCAGTTCCGCCTATGATGAAATAAGACAAGGCACCCATGCGCCGCTCCGGTCCCATCACGCTCAGCCTTCCCGCCTTTTCCGGCGTCACCCGTAAGCTGATCCTCGCCAATGTCGCCGTCTTCTTAGCGCTTGGCCTGCTCCATTGGATCGCACCGCAGATCGAGTTCTTTCTCGGAGCCCATCTTCTGCTCGAGCCCCGCGCCGTGTTCCACGGAGAGATCTGGCAACTCGTCACCTATTCCTTCATCAACCAGTACATTTTCAGCATGCTCTTCGGCATGCTCACCCTCTGGTTCACGGGAGCCCTCCTCGAACCATCCTTCGGCGGCCGCTGGCTCAGCGAACTCTACTTCACCTCTGTCATTGGCGGAGCCCTACTTGCCTCGGCGGTCTCCTTCACTCACGTCTTCGGCCTTCGCCCCGACGTCGCCACTGCAGGAGCCTGGACTGGCATCTTCGGTCTGCTCGTCGCCATCGGGATGCTCTTCGGCGATCAGGAATTTCTCTTCTGGTTTCTCATTCGCATCAAGGCCAAGTACATGGTGGCCATCTACATCCTCATCGCCGTCGCTCTCCTGCTCAAACAGGCGGACAGCTTTGGCGCGCTTCTCCAACTCTCGGGCGCCCTCTGCGGCTATCTCTTTGTTAGATTCGCGCCGCGCCGCGGTCTTGCGTTCGGCCTGAGCGAGCGCTACTTCGGAGTGCGCAATACCTACTACCGCTGGAAGCGCCGTCGCGCCGCACGCAAGTTCGAGGTCTACATGCGCAAGCAGAACCGCGAGGTCCACTTCGACAAAGACGGCCGCTACGTCGACCCCGACGAGCTCCGCAAGGACCCCAACGACAAACGGTGGATGAACTGAGATTTAGTTTGAAATTTTTCTGGGTGGTTTTTTGAGGGGGTTTCTGCGATTTATGGGCAGAAGTTGATGGTTTTTTGTGGTGAAGTTGTGGTTTTTGCGTGGTAAAACGTGGTGATTTGCATGGTGATTTTGCGGTGGGAAAAACATGCCACTTTTTTGAAATAAATCTGTGGAAAAAACTGGCGTTGTCGCTCCGACCGTTAAATCGGTTTCACGCTCATTGCGTCAAAGCACTCGGGAGAGGGTGCCAGTGGGTTTGTGGGGTACGCCGACCCCAGTTGAGGTCGTCGATGCTGTTGCGAGAGGTTTGGGATCGGAAACCCACGTCCCAGAAGCGGGACGTGGGGCACCCGGTTGTGTTGGTCTCAGGCGGCCTGAAGCGCCTGCGAGTTGACGGATTTGGCTACGGTTCCTAGCTTCTTGTCCGCTGCCTTTTCTTCGTTGAGGGTTTGTTCGAGGAGCTTGGCGACTTCTTTCTGGCCGAGGAGCGTGGCGTATTCGTGGACGCAGCCGTAGGCGGCGATCTCGTAGTGCTCGACGCGCTGGGCAGCGGAGATGAGTGCGGCGTCGCGAACGTCTCCCTTTTCCGTGTCTTCGAGGACTTCGGCGCCTTCTTCGAGGACGCCCTCCATGCCGTGGCACATCTTGCCGCGCGCGGGCTTGCCCAGGATTTCAAAGGCTTTCTCGAGGCGTTCGACGTGACCTTTGGTCTCTTCGAGATGGGATTCGAAGGCGTCGCGGAGGTCGGGGGACGTGGCGGCTTTAGCCATTTTGGGGAGGGATTTAGTGATCTGTTTTTCGGCGGAGTAGATGTCTTTCAACTCGTCGATGAAGAGTTCTTCCATGGTGGATACGCTCATTGCTACACCTCTTTTATCTGGTCGCGTGCTTGTAGGGTGTGTGATGCGGGTTCGCGAGAAAGGTGTGCTTGCGGGAGACGGCAAGAAGGCAAAACCCAGGTTCCTTCGACACGCTCTGGACAGGCGCTTCGACTTCGCGGGTCTCGAGATGACACTGTTTTGGGTGAGCGGTACGTCGCTAGGCAGTTTGCTGCTCTTCGAGGGTCAGTGAGAGTTCTTCCCACTCGGCCAGGAGGGTTGCGCGCTGGGCACGGAGTTGGTCGAGTTCGGCGGCGTCTTTTGGGATTGGTCGGCGGAGGTGAAGTTGCCCAGGCGGGCTTCGATGGCGGATATGGCTTCTTCGAGGCGGGGGATCTCGAGCTTCGGCATGCTGGAGGCGGTCTTCGAGTTGTTTTAGTTTGATGGGGTTGAGGCGTTTGATGGGGGTCGCGGGTTCGGGTTCCGGCTCGGAGGAAAGCGGTCGAGCTTCGCTCGATAACCCACCCTTCACAGAAGACGTGAAGGATGGGCCACCCGGAGTAGTAGCTGCGGTTAGGGAGTTTGTAATCTGTTCGGTTACTTTTTCGGGGCCGCCCTGTTTGCGCCAGAGGTAGTCTTCGTAGTTGCCGGGGTAGATGTGGAGGCGGCGGTCTTCTACCTCGAAGACGCGAGTGGCGAGTCCGTCGATGAAGTAGCGGTCGTGCGAGACGAAGAGGACTGTGCCGGTGAAGTTGCGGATGGCGTCGAGGAGGACGTCTTTGGCGCGGAGGTCAAGGTGGTTTGTGGGCTCGTCCAGCAGTAGGAAGTTGGAGGGGGAGACGAGCATCTTGGCCATGGCGTAGCGGTTGCGCTCGCCGCCGGAGAGGACGCCTAGCTTCTTGAAGACGTCATCGCCGGAGAACATGAAGCAGCCGAGAAGGGAGCGGAGTTCGACGACGGGGACTTTGGGCGCGGCTCCGCTGATGTCGTCGAGCATGACGGCATTGGGGTCGAGGACCTTGTACTGGTCCTGGGCGAAGAAATCGGTGAGGACATTGTGGCCTTCGCGGATGATGCCGGCGGTTGGGGCTTCCTGCTGGCTCATAAGGCGGATGAGGGTGGATTTGCCTGCGCCGTTCGCGCCTACGAGGGCGATGCGGTCGCCGCGTTCGATGGTGAAGTTGAGGTCGTCGAGGATGAGTTTTTCGCCACCAGTTGGGGTTGGGTAGATTTTCTTGAGGCCGGAGACTTCCATGACCGTGCGGCCGGATGCAGGAGGCTGCGGGATGCTGAAGTGGATGGTGGCTTCTTCTTCGGGGACCTCGATGCGCTCGATTTTTTCGAGTTCTTTGATGCGGGACTGCACCTGTTTCGCTTTCGTCGCTTGATAGCGGAAGCGGTTGATGAAGGCTTCGAGAGCGTCGATGCGGTCACGCTGGTTCTTGTACGCGTTCATCAGCTGGGTGCGGCGTTCTTCTTTTTGCGCGACGTATTTTTCGTAGTTGCCGTGGTAGACGTGCATGCGCTTATTCCACAGCTCGATGGTCTTGTTGACGGTGACGTCGAGGAAGTAGCGATCGTGCGAGATGAGTATGTAGGCGTTGGGGTAGTCGTGGAGGTAGTTTTCGAGCCAGTTGCGGGATTCCAGGTCGAGGTGGTTGGTGGGCTCGTCGAGTAGTAGGAGGCTGGGTTTTTGTAAGAGCAATTTCGCAAGCGCGATGCGCATCTGCCAGCCGCCGGAGAATTCCTCAGTATTCCGGTCCCAGTCTTCCTTGGAGAAGCCGAGGCCGCCCAAAACCGCCCCCACCTGGGCGTCGAGGGTGTAGATGTCATGGACGTGGAGCTGGTCGGCGATGTCGGAGTAGCGCTCGGCTGCGGCCTGATATTCCTTCGACTTTGGGTCTACCGTCGAGAGGATGTGAGTAAGGTCTTCGGCTTCGCGCTCGAGGGCGTGGAGGTGGTCGAAGACTGAGAGGCACTCGGCGAAGACGGTTTTGCCGCGGAGGGCAAGGCCGTCCTGCGGGAGATAGCCGAGGGTCATGCCTTTGACGCGGGTAAGCTGGCCGTAGTCGAGGGTTTCGATGCCCGCGAGGATCTTGAGGAGGGTGGATTTGCCGGTGCCGTTGCCGCCGACGAGGCCAGTGCGCTCGTCCGGCGTTATGAGCCAGTTGGCGTCTTCGAAGAGGAGTTTTTGGCCGAAGCGTTTGCCGGCGGAGGAGAGTTGGAGCATGCTCCTTCTATTTTCTCATCTGCGCGGCGACCCGCGGATTTTCGGATTGAGACGGGGATAGGCGAAGGCATAACACGGATTTACACCGATGATACGGATTAGAAACATGGCGATTCTGCTTCGGCGAGTCGATTTCGCTTCGCTGATGTCCACTCTGCGATGAAACCGCCTGAAATGAGCATTCGCGCGAATGCTCAGGAGAGCGCTGCACGCCTCTCTTCTACTTTCACATTTAGTCACAACGGAAGCTACATTTCGTCACTGCATGACCGCAGACGGTCACAACTGAAAATTTTTTGACTCTGAGATGACGAGGTTCTGACATATTACGGCCGCATGAAAAATAGGCTAACGAAGGATTCGAGGACAGCCTTCCCCGCCTGTCGTTGGTTCCGCGTAACAAGCCGGCATCCCCTGCCGGCCGGCTCCCTGGGCCCGCGGGGCAATACAACACAAGGAGCTTCACAAATGAAGTATTTTCCGAGCATAGTTGCAGATGTCGCGATCTTTCTATTGACGTCGTCTGCTGTTTTCGCACAACACTACACGCAGGTCAACCTTGACTCCAATGTCTCGGGGGCGGCCGAAACGGCCGACTCTCAACTCGTCAATGCCTGGGGTTTGGCACGAAGCTCAGGCAGTTTTTGGTGGGTGTCCGATGAAGCAACTGGAGTGGCAACTCTCTACAACGGACCGGGGGGAAAGCAACAGCTCGTGGTCACCATTCCGAAGAACCATCCGCAGGACCCGACGTTTCCGCAAGGGACACCTACGGGTGCGATTGCCAACAACAGCACGACGGACTTCCCTGTTGCTCCCGGCAAACCGGCGGCGTTTATCTTCGCGACGCTTGACGGAAGCATCGCGGGATGGAATCCGACGGTGGGCGTGGCGCAGGGCGCAAATCCTCCCTCGACCAACGCCGTTACTGTTGCGCATACTACGGATGGCTCGGGCTATACGGCGCTTACTACGGCGTTCGTCGATGGCAATCGGTATCTGTTCGCGGCGAACTTCCTGAAGGGCCGAATCGATGTGTACGACAACACGTTCACACTGATTAAGTTAAAGGGCGAAAATCAAGGCCGTGATGATCACGACTTTGACGACGATCGTTTGAATGACGGCGGCAAGCCGTTCACGGACAATCGTCTGCCTCCCAACTTTGTGCCGTTCAATGTGCAGGCAATCGGAAACGATCTGGTTGTCACGTACGCGCTGCATTTTGCGGGGAATCCGTTTGAGACTCCGGGACCTGGGCTTGGGTTCGTGGACATCTACTCGTCGAAGGGCAAGTTGCTGCGTCGCCTGGAGCACGGCGACTGGCTGAATGCGCCATGGGGAGTTGCGCTTGCTCCGCTGGATTTCGGACGCTTCAGCCACAAGCTGTTGGTTTCGAATTTCTCGGCGGGCGGAACTACTCAGTCGGCAGGGCAGATCTCTGCCTACGATCTCGACACGGGTAAGTTCGACGGCGTGGTCGAGGATGCAACCGGGAAGCCGCTCGTCATCCAGGGAATCTGGAGCATGAGCTTTGCGAATAGTGCTACGCAAAGTAGCTATGACCCGGATGAGGCGCCTGCAGCGGAGTTGTACTTTACTGCCGGTCCCACTGCGGGCACGGGCGGCCTGTTTGGCTATCTGATACCAGTCACAACGGAACTGGTACAGGGCAACTCGCAGTAAGGAGGTTCTGCGAGACGCCGCGGGAGCCCTGGAAGTTTTCAGGGCTTCCATTTTTAAGCGAACGATCTTCGTACTTCCACCGAAAGGTGGAGTTTATTGAATTTAATTCGGTGTTTTGAGGTCAGCGAGGGCGTCTTGCGGGCTGGATTTACTCGGTTGTTTGTCGTGTGGCTCGTCTCTCCATTGGCGCTCGAAGTAGGAGGCTATGCCTAAGGCGAGAATCAGGGCTGCGATTCCGAAGAGCGTCAGGCTGGGGACTTCGTTTGGCTCTTCGATGATTACTTTTCGCGCCATCGCGATTAATGCGACTTCGAGGACGACGCGAACGTGGATGGCATCTTTTCTGACGTAGGCCTTGAGGGTTTCGATGAGCTCTACGCCGATGAGAACGAGGAGGAAGTAGCCGAAGATATCGAGCAATCCCTGGACGGGAATCAGGAAGCGCGGAGGCATCATCATCTCGTGGCCGATGAGGGCGCCTAGATGAATGGTCGAAAGAACCATTACAACGACGAGCATTCCAGCGAGGGTGAGGACGGTGATCTTCTGGACTTTCGTTAGCAGAGATTCAAAGGTCAAGCGAAGCACTCCTTTCGATGGAAGGCGTTGGAACCATATTAGACAGGTATTCGGAGTGATGAGTGTTTCGGTGGGGATTCTTTTCAGGAGTTGCGTCTTTTCGTGCAGGATGAAGAGGAAGCGCCGGAAAAGATGTTTGCAGGCATCGACAAGTTGCGGTTCGTCGTGGAGACTGGATGCTTGTGGACGGAGGGCCCGCCGACACTTAGATCCGAGAACTTAGATCCAAGAACAAGGAGAACAAAATTGATGTACGACATGGCGAATCTGAAGAAGTTGAAGACTCTGGGCGAGGGAGCTCCGGCAGCAGTGGATGCTTTCTGGGCGTTCGATAAAGCAGCGATGGCCGATGGCGTGGTTCCTAAGAAGTACAAAGAATTGATTGCGCTGGCCGTAGCCCTGACAACACAGTGTCCTTATTGCCTGGAGGTTCATCGAGGCAATGCGGTGAAAGCGGGCGCTACACCACAGGAGATTGCCGAAACGGCGATGGTGGCTGCTGCTCTGCGGGCCGGAGCGGCCGTGACGCATGCTACCCATCTGGTGGGCGACGGGCCCGGGAAGTAGGAGCCGAAGGAACATAGCGGCGGAGGACCAGAGCTGCCGCTTGTTGTTTTATTTTTCCTTCTCCAGCTCGACGACCATCACCTCGATGGGGTCGGTTCCGCCGTTGACGTCGGCGTGGGTCGTGTTGGGCGGGTTGGCCGGAAGCCAGTAGGCTTTTCCGGCATCCCACTGGTGGACTTCGGTGGCGCCAGTGGAGTCGACGATCTTCATCGTGCCTCCGCGAAGCGGGATGATGACGCGAGGATGATCGTGGCGGTGCATGGTGAGCGGCTGGTTGGGCAGCACAATCGAGCGCCAGACCTTGACGTCTTCGTTGTCGAATTGAGGGAAGCGCTGGGTCGTGGTCTGCTGCGAATGGATGACGCCTGCAGCTGCAAGAAGAAGGACGCCCTGCGCCGCAATGACGATCTTCATATTCCGTTGTGACAATGATTTCATGGACATCTCCGGTGGTGGGAGTGTAGCAAACGCCCAATTTTGGGCTGCAGGTGGCTTTTGGCGGAAAAGGCGCGTCTTACAGGGAGCGGAAGGAAATAACACCGATCTACACCGATGACAACGATTTAGGACGGAGAATGGCGAGCGCTCCGAATTGGTGCGTTGTCGTTCTGAGGGCTTCATTTTGAGCGAGACTAGCTTGGAGACGATGGTGGAGAGACGTCGATGGTGGCGACGGCGTTGGCTGTTGTGGACGGGTTCTGTGTTTTTGGTGTTGGTGATTGCGGGGGTGGGCCTGGTGGAGTGGGGATTGCGCCAGCTGCAGCCGAGGTTGCGGCAGAAGGTGGTGGATACGCTGTCCGCGCGGTTTCATTCGCCCGTGGAACTCGACCGGCTGGAAGTTTCAATGAGGAAGGGAGTCCTCGTGACGGGCGGCGGCTTGAAAATCCTTTACCTCGCTGGGCCTACGAAGCCGGATGCGCGACCAAATGCGCCGCCGATGCTGGTAGTGAATTACTTCGAGTTTGAGACGGGATGGAAAGAACTTCTGCGACCGACAACACGAGTTGTTTCCGTGAAGGTCCGGGGAGTCGAGGTGAGAATTCCCCCCAAGGACCAACGCGAGGATGAGAAGCCGGACAATCCGAAGGATAAGAAGCAGCCAGTGATTGGGCTTGCTGTAGACACGATCGAGTGCACGGATGCAAAGGTGGTCATAGAGACAAGCAATCCGTCGAAGCCGCCGTTGGAGTTTGTAATCAGCAAGGTTGTGCTGGGAGACGTGGGCCTGACAAAGCCGTTCAACTACGACGCGACGCTCAGGAATCCGAAGCCGGCCGGAGATATTCATTCGACCGGGCACTTCGGTCCGTGGAAGAAGGATGAGCCGCGCGATACCCCGCTCGATGGCAACTACGAGTTCACCCATGCAGACCTTTCCTCTATCCACGGAATCGCTGGGACTCTCTCGTCGACTGGGAAGTTTGGCGGAACACTGGGAGAGATTGCCGTGGAGGGAACGGCAGAGGTGCCGGCCTTCCGCCTCGACATCAGCGACCACGCGCTGCCGCTGCATACGGAGTTCAAGGCATTCGTGGATGGAACGACGGGAGATACGCACCTCAACGAGGTGAGCGCCCGGATCGGCCGGTCAGAACTGACGGCTTCAGGTGCGGTGACGCGGTCGACCTCGGGAGTGCAGGGGCATGACGTAAATCTGCATGTCGTCATGGAGAGGGGCCGGATAGAAGACATGATGACGTTGACGATGAAGGCAAATCCGACGCTGTTGCGAGGCGCGCTGACGACGAAGACGCACATCGAGATTCCACCCGGCCCGGTGAGCGTCTCGCGGAAGATGCGACTGGAGGGAACGTTCGCCATCCACGATGCGTTTCTGAACGACCCGAAGATGCAGCAGCAGTTGGACTCAATGAGCGAACGAGCAAAGGGCCAACCCAAGTTGGCGAAAGCGGGTGAGGCAGAGGTAGTCGGATCTTCGCTAAGCGGGAAATTTACGCAGACCAACGCGGTGCTGGACGTGAGTGACCTGAATTTTGCAATGCCGGGAGCGCAGGTGGTGATGAATGGCCAGGTGCAACTGGTGATGAGCACCTTTGAGTTCCATGGAAAAGTAAGAACCGAGGCGACAGCTTCGGAGATGACGACCGGATGGAAGAGCCTGCTGGTAAAGCCGTTCGACAAGCTACTGAAAAAGGATGGCGCGGGGATGGAGATTCCGATCAAGGTGACGGGGACGAAGTCGACGTACGATCTTCGGCTGGATTATCCGCATGACACGAAGGCTCCGCCGGGCCTGACTAAATAGCCCGAAATGAGCAAGGTGCCGGGTGTGGCGCGATTAGTGGAGAGACAACGGAAGAGCGCTCTGCTAGTGTCAATCTTGGAAGATTTTTTGCAGGATGTTCTGCGTGGAGTTTGATGTCGGGACAGTCACAACTTTATCCGGCCCCCGAACCGGCGGCGGAACAGACGGCGGAGAGTTCGGCTCCGGCCAGGAGGATGGCGCCGATCTGGCTGCAGCGCCTGTCCCTGTTTGTGCTGGTACTCTTTTGTGTCTACCTGGGCGTCCTGGTCATGGTGCTGCCGTGGTGGACACGAATCTGGGACAGAAACGAGTTCATTCTCGCCCGGCCATGGCTGGCGTCTGTGCTGCACAATGGCGCAGTGCGAGGCATGATCTCTGGACTGGGACTCCTCGACATTTGGATTGGCATTTCGGAGGCGGTGCACTATCGCGACTACCGTGGGTGAAAAGAAAGTGGATGAACAATCAGTGACCCCGGAATATCCTCCGGATTCTCCGCTGGCGTATGAAAATTCAGAGTTTCTGAACTCGCCAGATGGACGGGTCCTGCGGATTCTGGCGGAGTATCAGGAGCCGATGTCGCGGTTCCGGCGTGAACGAATTCAGGACACCGTTGTGTTCTTTGGATCGGCGCGGTTTCGCGCGCTGGATGTGGCGAACTCGGAGCTGGAACTTCTGGCAAATACCGGTTCGGCACAGCGCGCACCGGAGAGCGAACAGCCGGCGACGATGGAGGAGATTCAGCGAGGCGAGGCAACGAGGCTGCAGCTGAAGCGTGCCGAAGCCGCGGTGGAGATGGCGCGCTACTACGAGGATGCGCGAACGCTGGCGGGGATGATGGCTTCCTGGGCGAAGACGCTGCCCGGTCGCAGGCACCGGTTCGTCGTGACCTCAGGCGGCGGCCCAGGAATTATGGAGGCGGCCAACCGCGGCGCATTCGAGGTTGGCGCGAAGACGATCGGGTTAAACATCAAGCTGCCCTTTGAGCAGCATCCGAATCCGTACATCACGCCAGAACTGAGCTTCGACTTCCACTACTTCTTCATGCGCAAGTACTGGTTCGCTTATCTGGCAAAGGCGCTGGTGGTATTTCCCGGCGGGTTTGGCACGCTGGACGAGATGTTCGAACTCCTGACGCTGGCGCAAACCAGGAAGCTGGCGAAGAAGATCACGGTGGTGATCTATGGGTCGGAGTACTGGAAGCAGGTGATCAACCTGGACCTGCTCGTGGACAAAGGCGCGATTGCAACGGGGGATCTGGACTTATTTCAGTTTGCAGATACGCCGGAAGAGGCGTTTGCGATTTTGAAACAAGGCTTGACCGAACATCACCTCGAGTCCGAATACGAGCGCGAGCAGAGGCGGCTGGAGCGAGAAGGTGGGGTTCCAGCTGGGCCGTCTCCTAGTGCGCAGGAGATTCTGGGCCCGGACATTACGAAGACGCGCTAGAAAATCAGAGTTTTACGCCGTGCTCGCCGATGATTGTGAATACGGACATGAGATTGGTGAGCCCGAGGAGTTCGCGAACCCGCTTGCCAATATTGAGGAGCACCAGCTCGCATCCTGAAGTGCGGGCTGTGGTGTAGAGCCAGACCAGAGTGCCCAGCCCCATGCTGTCCATGTGTTTGAGGTCCGACAGGTCGAGGATGATCCGCTTGCACTCGGGGACCAAAGGGCGAACATTGGACACAAGGGTGTCGGAGAGTCCCAGCACGAGAAATCCGTGGCAAAGGACGAGGGCTTGGTCGCCGGTACGGTTGATGTCGAGGGTAAGGTAACGTGGTGGCGTTGCGATCTCAGGCATAGGGCTTCCTTTTTCGACATTTAAAAGGCAGCGGGGGAGAGCTGGAAGAAAGTGTCTCATACAACCTACGGGGAATCATTGCAGTAAATGAAGTTAGGGATATTGAAGCTCCATTGTTGGTGCAGTTACCGTTCTGTCACAATTGCTGGTCATACTGGCCTCGTTAGCATGGGAGAAGACCATGAGCCAGTCGAGCGTGTCGTACCTGTGGCGGGAACCGGAGGCGGTAAAAGGGTTTACGACGGGCGTTTCGCTGCATAGTCATACCAATCAATCCAAAGAAACGCTGGATTTTATCTCCGAGCTATCCAGGGACTGGAGCGTGCTGCAGCCGGTGATGCGGTGGGCCGAGAGACGGTGCAAAAGGCTGACCGGCATAAATCCCGACTACGCACGAAGCTACTGGACTCCGCCGCTGACGCCAAGTCTGGCATTCGATCTCGAGCGGCGGCAAATCGAAGAGAAGCTCCAACTCGCAGGGCTCGTTTCCATCACAGACCATGACGACATTCAAGCGCCGATGCTGCTCCGTACGGTCTCTGGGTCGCGACATATCCCGGTCTCTGTCGAGTGGACGGTGCCGTATGGTTGCACTGCATTTCATCTTGGCATCCATAACCTGCCGAGTGCCATGGGCACAGCCTGGATGGACCGGCTCGCCGCATTTACGGCGATGTCCGCGGAGACGCGCCCACCAAAGCTCCTCACCGAGATGCTGGCGGAACTCGATGAGATCCCGGGTGTGCTCACCGTGTTCAACCATCCGCTCTGGGATCTCTACCGCGTCGGGACAGAGAAGCATGAGGTCTTGGTGAATGATTTCCTCGCGGTTAACGGCCAGTTCGTCCACGCCCTCGAACTGAACGGCCTCAGGGATTGGAAAGAGAACCGCGAAACCTCTACGCTGGCGGGCAAGTGGAACCAGTTGGTGATCAGTGGCGGTGACAGGCATGGCATCGAACCGAATGCGAACGTGAACCTCACGCGGGCGAAGAGCTTCAATGAATTCGTTCATGAAGTGCGGCGCGAACGTCAGAGCCATGTACTTTTTATGCCCCAGTACGCCGAGCCCTGGAAGCACAGAATCCTTCAGTCCACATTGGCGGCGATACGAAACTATCCCGACTTTCCGGAGGGATCACAGCTATGGGATGAACGTGTCTATCATCCCGATGCAGAGGGCGTGATTCAGCCGCTGACACGGCTTTGGATGTCGGGAAAGGCTCCGGCGGTTTGTCAGGCGGCAGTGGCGCTGGTGCGGATGATGGGGGCAGGACCGGTCTCGAGTGGATTGCGAATGGCGTGGAACGACAGCGGTGAGATGAGGGCCGCGTTGGCGCGGGAATAGTTGACCTCTCTGACATGTGTGGGGTTGTTGGTGGGTGATGTTTGCGCGGGGTAGTCTAAAGCGATGCGCGTGCCTCGTGTTGCCTACTTTCCGGATTCGTTCCACGAAGTAAATGGCGTCGCGCATACCAGCCGGAACTTTGTGGCTTACGCGGAGCGGCATGGGCTGCCCTTCCTTTGTGTGCGCGCGGGTACTCGTGAGCAGGCATTTGCGCAGTCCGAAGAGCTGCGGACGCTCGAGCTGAAACGCAGTCGCGGTTCGGTTCGAATGGAAAAGGACCTGGAGTTTGACACGCTCTTCTGGCGGCACGGAGAGAAGATACGCCGCGAACTGGAGCGGTTTCGCCCAGACATAATCCACATCACCGGGCCGAGCGAGCTAGGCCTCTTCGGCGCCTATTTCGCCTGGGAGATGGGGATACCGCTCGCGGCCTCGTGGCACACGAACATCCACGAGTACGCGGCACGCAGAATGGGTTGGCTGACCGGACGGATGTTAAAGTCTCGCGGTGACGCGATCGAAGATGGGGTGGAGGCGGGGACCTGGTGGGCTACCTCGCAGTTCTATCGTCTCGCGCAGGTCTTGTTCGCTCCGAATGAGGAACTCTGCCGGATGCTGGAGAGGACAAGCCTGCGCCCATGCTTCCTGATGCAGCGCGGCGTGGATACCGAGTTGTTCGATCCGAGGCACAGAACGCGGGTACCCGGCGATAAAACCGTCGTGCTGGGATACGTTGGGCGCCTTTCGGTAGAGAAGAATGTCACGCTCTTAGCGCAGGTTGAGCGTGAGCTGCAGATGAGGGGACTGGGAGATGGAGTACGGTTCCTGATCGTGGGACATGGAAGCGAGGAAGATTTCCTCCGCCGCAATCTAAAGAACGCTGAGTTTGCAGGAGTGCTTCGAGGCGCAGCGCTCACCGAGGCTTACGCGAACATGGATGTGCTGGTCTTCCCTTCCCACACCGATACGTTCGGGAACGTAGTGCTGGAAGCGCTCGCCAGTGGAGTTCCGGCCGTGGTAACGCCAGATGGCGGCCCGAAGTTCATCGTCCGGGATGGTGAAACAGGATTTGTAACAGCAGATGAACAATTTGCAGGCGCAGTAGCACAATTGATCCAGGACCCGGAACGCTTGGAAACGATGCGGCAGAAGGCACGGGAGCATGCGCTGGGGTACAGTTGGGATGCAGTGTTCGACCGCGTCTATGCGGGATACGAAACCGCACTCAGGGCTCGGGGAAGACAGGAGCGATTTGCCGAACGGGCGTGAGTCTGCTTAACTTCTTTGCTACTGGAGATCGCGCCTGGTGAGAGTCTCAACCAGCGCAGACAGGGAGCGGGGACCACTCGAATGGACAAACGCGAATTCCTCAAACTGTCGGGCGCAGTCGTCGCGGAAACGCTGCTCTCGAAGGTTGCGCCCGCGCAGACAGGAGCAAATAACGTGGAACAACGAACGAACTGGGCGGGCAACTACACCTATCGCGCAGAGCATCTGGATGTCCCCACGAATCCAGACGAAGTGCGAAAAGATATTCTGGCACACACGCATGCAAAAGCGTTAGGCGCGCGGCACTCGTTCAATTCCATTGCAGATAGTCGCGACGAGCAAATCTCGCTGAAGCACTTCGACCAGATGGAACTCGACACCAAGAGCCGCACAGTAACAGTAGGGGCGGGCGTTACGTACGGCCAACTGGCGCCGTATCTGGACAGCCGCGGATTCGCGGTGCATAACATGGCGTCGCTGCCCCATATCTCCGTGGTGGGAGCGTGCGCCACGGGAACCCATGGGTCAGGCAATAAAAATGGCAATCTCTCGACGGCTGTTCGCGCAATGGAGATGGTGACTGCGAGTGGTGAAACCGTGACGCTCTCGCGAGAGAGGCTCGGAGATGGCTTTGCCGGCGTAGTCATTGGTCTCGGAGCCTTCGGAGTGATCACAAGCATCACACTCGAAGTAGAGCCTGCGTTTCAAATGACTCAGGTCGTGTACGAAGACCTTTCGTTCTCGCAGCTGGAGCATCATCTGGAAGAGATCTTCGCAAGCGGGTACAGTGTAAGCCTCTTTACAGACTGGCAGAAACATCGCGCAACGCAGGTCTGGATCAAACAGAAGGCAGCTCCGGGCGTTAGCGTCAATGCGATGAGCGATTTTTATGGCGCGAAGCCCGCGAACCGAAAGATGCATCCCATCGCAGACCACTCGGCGGAGAATTGCACAGAACAAATGGGCGTCCCCGGCCCCTGGTATGAACGGCTGCCGCACTTCAAAATGAACTTCACGCCAAGCAGCGGAGCCGAACTTCAGACCGAGTACTTCGTCCCGCGGGCGCGGGGGTATGAAGCAATCTCTGCTGTGGAGTCACTGCGCGACCAGATCACGCCGCACCTTTTCATCACGGAGTTTCGCACAATTGCTGCCGACGACTTGTGGATGAGCCCTGCCTATCAGAGAGATTCCATGGCGATCCACTTCACGTGGAAACCCGAGTGGCCGGAGGTGAAGAAACTTCTTCCGCAGATTGAAGAAAAGCTGGCGCCGTTCGGACCGCGCCCGCACTGGGCGAAACTGTTTACGCTAAAGCCCACGGCAGTGCAGAGCCAGTATGCGCGGCTCAACGATTACCGTGCACTCGTGTCAAAGTACGATCCCAAGGGCAGGTTCCGGAACGAATTTCTCGACACAAACATCTTCGGATAGTTGGGCAGTC
Organism: uncultured Acidobacteriaceae bacterium; assembly: GCA_963746625.1. GTDB lineage: Bacteria > Acidobacteriota > Terriglobia > Terriglobales > Acidobacteriaceae > Edaphobacter. The sequence goes on along the minus strand of CAVVBT010000002.1, from coordinate 818,834 downwards.
AGAAGCGAAGCTCGCCGATGTAGGACGCGTACGGCGGCAGCGTCATGGACTCAAGGTGCATTGTGCCCATGCCGTTGTCGGAGCGAATAACGGTGCGGAGAAAACTGCCGCGCAGGTGAAGCTTCGTAATGTCCGTCTTGAGGGAGAGGTGTTGCGGCTGCCCGGATAGATTGCAGAGAATCACGAGAACAGGGTTGGTCGGCGAAACAACCTTCGGTTTGCGAATAGTAATCAGTACATTCTGATCGTCACGGTTGATGGTCATGTATTCGCCCGAATTGATCGTGGCGTTACTGTGGTGAAGGTCGATGAGCTTGCGGTACCAGTTGAGAAGCGAATTGGGATCAGCCTCTTCGAGCGCGGCGTTTGGTGCAGCGTTCGGATCGTAGGGCGCCGGTGGCGGTGCTGGCTTGTTTTTCGGCGGAGGCGGTGGCGCCTCCCAAGCGATGACTGGCGCGCTCGGCGCGGAGTCAGCTGGCGCAGCCGGCACACCTAGCTCCTGGCCGTAGTACAGGAGAGCTTGCGCGCGCGTAGTGAAGAGCACAGTCGCAAGCACCTTAGCGATCTCACGATTATGCTGCCCATCGCCGTAGCGGGTGATGCTTCGCGGATAGGATGGCCCGTCCGTGGCAAGCAGCGCGATGCTGTGACCGGAGAGCTGAATGTTCTCAGTGGATTCAATCGCCGTCCGGATGGGTGGAGGAGTGAGTGGAGTCACGGCGCCAAGGCTCGCGTCGAGAAGCAGCTGCGGCGCCTGCGGATCGGGCGCCTTGTAAGTCCGTTGTTGCGGCGAAGTGGAGAGCGTCGGGTCCACATCTCCTATGAGAATGCGCTGACCGAGGTACGTCGAAGCAATTTTGCGGAGCGCACCCGCCTGAGCGTGGGCCTCCGGTGTTGTGCCGACGACGTGGAAGCCCGCGATGCCGCGGTTGAGCCAGAACCGCGCTTCGTTGGCAAGAGTGGCGGCTGGGACATCCGGGTTGAGATCGAGCAGGACGCGGACGTTGCGGCGGCTGGCCTCGTGAATCAGATCGTCAAGATCGTCGAGCGTGCCATACGCAGGCGCGATCACCGGCGGCTGACTGGAATCCAGCGGAATATGGGTCAGCAGAAGCGCATCGACGCCAAGGGACTGGATGTAGTCGAGGTGTTGCGCAACGCCGTGGAGTCCGCTGCCGCTCGTCGGGTCGAAATTGGCGGGATTGACCTCGTAGACGACAGGGTACTTCCACCAGGCATCCGTGTTGATGCCGGATCCCTCCCATCCGGGACGCGCAAGGGTCTGGGCGCAAACCGGCGAGAGAAACGCGCACAGCAGGGACACGGTGAAAAGACGACGGAGGGTGGACGGGTGGGGAGTCATCGCTCTCGTTACTCAGATGCTACGCGAGAGCCTCCATTCGAGGGAATGGCGCCCGGGGTTCGAAGTAAGGATGGCAAAAGCTTGTGTTTCACGAGGCGACCCTCTATGGTTCAAGAAAAAGGAGAATTTCATGAAGGGTCTTGCCGTCGTATGGATGGGGGCAGTGTTGTGTGCGGGGCAGCAGGGTTTGGCGCAGATGGGGGCTCCCGATGCGCGGCCGACGCCTTCGCTGCCGGGAGTTGCGGGGCCTCTTTCCGCAAAATACGGCGCAGACGCAGCGAAGATTCTGAAAGCAGCCGAAACGGATGAGGATGGCTATGCGGCCCTGACCTATCTCTGCGACCACATAGGCAAGCGCCTCAGCGGAACTCCGCAGTTGAACACAGCGATTCAGTGGGGCGCCGACCTCATGCGCAAAGCAGGCTTGCAAAACGTAACGGTCCAGCCCGTCATGGTGCCGCGCTGGGTACGCGGAAACGAGTCGGGCGCGATGATCTACCCCGGAGCCGCAGGACAAATCACGAGACCTCTTCACATGCTCGGCCTCGGCATGAGCGTAGCCACTCCGAAGGAGGGAATCACCGCGCCGGTTGTGTTTCTGTCCAGCTTCGATGCGCTCGAAGCGGCACCCGCGGACCAGATAAAAGGCAAAATCGTAGTCTTCAACCCCGGCTGGCACGGCTACGGCGTCAACACGCAGTACAGAACCTTCGGCGCCTCGCGGGTCGCCGCCAAAGGCGCTGCAGCGATGCTCGTGCGGTCGGCCACAGGCCTGGCGATGCAGATCCCGCACACCGGAACCCTCGTCTACGACCCCAAACAGCCAAAGATTCCCGCCGCAGCAATCAGCGTCGAAGACGCCCTCATGATCGAGCGCCTCGCTAAGGAAGGCCCCGTAACGGTCCACCTCCAGATGGAAGCCCACATGGAGGCTGATGTTCAAGCCGGCAACGTAATGGGCGAGATTGTCGGCAGCGAACATCCCGAGCAGGTTATCTCCATCGGCGGCCACATCGACTCATGGGACGTCGGCCAGGGCGCACAGGATGACGGCTCCGGAATCATGGCTGCGTATGAAGCAGTCGCCCTCATCCACAAGCTGGGCCTCAAACCGAAGCGGACCATCCGTCTCGTATTCTGGGTCAACGAAGAAAACGGCGGAGCAGGCGGCAGAGCCTATCGCGAGAAGATCGCCACGAAGATCGACGATCAGGTAGCAGCAATCGAGATGGACGGAGGCGCCGAGAAGCCGCTGGGAATCGGATATGGCGCGATGGGTGGCCCGCGTCGCCCGCGCACTCCGGGCGCTGCAGCTGCACCTCCGGCAACTGCTCCCGATCTCACCACCATGGCGCCCGATTTGCAGCAGTCCGTGGCAGCACTGCAGGACATCGTTTCGATGCTCGCACCGATTGGAACCGACACGGTCTCAGCCGGAGGAGGCGGGTCAGATATCTCCCCCCTAAGCGCGGATGGGGTTCCCTCGCTAAGTCCCCGCACCACCGAAGCGCACTACTTCGACTGGCACCATACCGAGACCGACACACTAGATAAAGTCGACCCGGTGGAGTTCCGCAAGAACGCGGCCATGCTCTCTGTTGTCACCTACGTGCTCGCGGATATGGATGGACGCCTCGCAGGACGCAAGGGGGCCGGCGAATAGCCCGCACCCTTCACCACCTCAGCTGATATCGAAGGTCACGCCCTGGGCGAGCGGTAGCTCTGCCCCATAGTTGATCGTGTTTGTAGCACGGCGCATGTACTGCTTCCACGCGTCGGAGCCGGACTCACGACCGCCCCCAGTCTCTTTCTCACCGCCAAACGCTCCCCCAATCTCGGCGCCTGATGTCCCAATGTTCACATTGGCGATGCCGCAGTCCGAGCCCGTAGCCGAGAGAAACTGCTCTGCCTCGCGCAGATTCATCGTGAAGATGCTCGACGACAGACCCTGCGGCACATCGTTGTGGAGCCTCAGCGCTTCATCCATGGTGCGGTATTTCAGAACATAAAGAATCGGCGCGAATGTCTCATGCTTCACCGTGTCGGTCTGGGTAGGAATCTCCACCAGCGCAGGCCGAACATAAAAGGCCTCCGGGTTCTCGATCCCAGCTCGATGCCCTCCGGTAATCGTGGCTCCAGCGGAGCGGGCATCCTCCAAGGCCTTTTGCATCGCCGTGTAAGCCCGCTCATCAATCAGCGGTCCCACAAGCGTCTCGGACTCGCGCGGGTCGCCAATATTCACCGACGCATAAACCTTCTTCAACTGCGGAATCAGCTTGTCGTAAATCTCTTCATGCACAATCAGCCGCCGCAGCGTGGTGCACCTCTGTCCAGCCGTCCCCATCGCCGAGAACGCAATCGCTCGAAGCGTCAGATCAAGATCAGCCGTAGGCGCCACGATAGCGGCATTATTCCCTCCAAGCTCAAGAATCGCCCGCGCAAACCGGGCCGCCAGCTTGGGAGCCACAGCACGGCCCATCGCAGTCGAACCAGTCGCCGAAACCAGCGGAACCAAAGGCGAATCGACCAGTTGCTGACCCAACGCAGCATCGCCAATCAGCAATCCGCAGAGGCCTTCAGGAATCACTCCAAACTTCGCCGCAAACTTCTTCGCCGCACTCTCAAAGATCGCCTGCGTAGCCAGCGCCGTCAGCGGAGTCTTCTCACTCGGCTTCCACACAACCGAGTTCCCGCACACCAGCGCCAGCGCGGCATTCCAACTCCAAACCGCAACCGGAAAATTAAATGCTGAGATCACCCCGACAACCCCAAGCGGGTGCCAGGTCTCCATCATGCGATGCTTCGCTCGTTCCGACGGCACCGTCAGCCCCGCAAGCTGCCGCGACAACCCCGCCGCAAACGTGCAGATGTCGATCATCTCCTGCACCTCGCCCAGCCCCTCCGACACAATCTTCCCCGCCTCAATCGTCACCAGCCGTCCCAAAGGCTCAAGATTCGCGCGCAACTCCTCGCCAAGCAGACGAACCAACTCCCCGCGCTTAGGAGCCGGCACGTTGCGCCACTCCAGAAAAGCCTTATGCGCCCGCGCAATAACCTCGCCAGCGTCCGAAGTCGTCGGCAGTTGCGCGATGATCTCGCCCGTAATCGGACTTCTCACACGAAGCCGCCCTTCGGGCTGTGAGCGCACGCCAAGCTTGGCAAGAATCTCGGATACTTCGGTCTGGAGCGTCATAGTCGGCACCTGCCTAGCCTAGATGCTGCGCCTCCTCACTGGCAATTCGCACAGCTGCCTCAGTCCACATCAATCCTTTCCCCACCACAACATCATCCAACTACAAGACCCACCCAGAGGAGCCCCCGTGAAAGCAGCCATCCTCCACGCCCCCAACCAACCCCTCCGCATCGAAGACGTCCCTTGCCCCACCGCCACCCCCGGCCACACTCTTCTCCGCGTCCTCGCCTGCGGAGTCTGCCGCACCGACCTGCACATCTACGAGGGCGATCTCCCCCTCATCCAGAAACCCCTCATCCTCGGCCATCAGATCGTAGGCGAAGTCGTCGAAAACCCACAACAAAGGCACCCGCGTAGGCGTCTCCTGGATCGGCGGCACTGACGGCACCTGCCCCTTCTGCCTCCGCGAAGAAGAAAACCTCTGCGACCACCCCACCTTCACCGGCTACTCCACCAACGGCGGCTACGCCCAATACGCACTCGTTCGCTCCGACTTCATCTACCCGCTCCCCCGCACCCTAGACACCATCCACGCCGCACCGCTCCTCTGCGCCGGGATCATCGGCTTCCGCAGCCTCCGTGTCGTCGGCGCGCAGGCTGGCGAGCGCGTAGGCCTCTTCGGCTTCGGAGCCTCGGCCGGCCAGGTCATACAGGTGCTCCGTCGCTGGAAATGCGAGATCTACGTCTCCACCCGCGGTGAAACCCACCGCCAGCAAGCCACCGCCGCCGGAGCAACCTGGGTCGGCACCGAAAACGACAAGCCCCCCGTCCCTCTCGACCGAGCCATCACCTTCGCCCCCAGCGGAGCCGTAGTCGTGGCCGCCCTAAGCAGCCTCCGCAAAGGAGGCGTCGTCGCCATCAACGCCATCCACCTCGATCAGATGCCCGCCTTCGACTACGACACCCTCCTCTGGGGCGAGCGTCAGATCCGCAGCGTAGCCAACATGACCCGCGACGACGCCCGCGACTACCTCGAATTGGCCGCGGAAATCGGCATCAAACCCGAAGTCCAAACCTTCCCCCTGGACCAAGCCAACGAAGCTCTGCAAGCCGTAAAAAACGAAACCGCCAACGGCCCCGTGGTCATCGTCCCCTAACAAAGCCTCTCCGAAGCACCAACCAACCGGGTGGCCCATCCTTCGCGTAGTTTGCGAAGGGTGGGTTATCGAGCGCAGCTCGACCACTTCACCAACCCAACACCCTCGTATCATGGAACCAAATGAACCTAGCCCAACTCCCAACCGAATCGCGCAACCCGCTCACCGAGCACATCGACCAACTCTCTACCCTGGAGATGCTCCGCGTCATCAACGAAGAGGACGCCAAGGTTGCGCAGGCAGTCGCCGCCGAACTCCCTCACATCGCCAAAGCCGTCGACGAGATCGCCCGCCGCCTCGAAGACGGGGGCCGCCTCTTCTATGTCGGAGCCGGCACCAGCGGCCGCCTCGGTGTTCTCGATGCCAGCGAGATCCCCCCAACCTTCTCTGTCCCCGCAACTCTCGTGCAGGGCCTTATCGCCGGCGGCGACACCGCCCTCCGCAAATCCAGCGAGCAATCCGAAGACTCCGCCGAACAGGGCGCAGCCGACCTCGCTGCCGCAGGCTTCACCGGCCAGGACGCGCTGGTGGGCATCGCCGCCAGCGGTCGCACCCCTTACGTCCTGGGCGCACTCGACCACGCCAATCCCCTCGGCGCCGCTCACCATCGCCCTCACCTGCGTCCCCAACTCCCCTATGTCCGCCATCGCCGACATCACCATCGCGCCCGTCACCGGCCCCGAAGTCCTCACAGGCAGCACGCGCATGAAGGCCGGCACCGCCACCAAACTCGTCCTCAACATGATCTCCACCGGAGTCATGATCAAAACCGGAGCGGTCTACGGCAACCTCATGGTCAACCTCGCGCCCACCAACGCCAAGCTCATCGACCGGGCCCAACGCATCATCATCGCCGCCACCGGAGTCAACGAACCCACCGCCGCCGAGCTTCTGAATCAATCAGGCAACAGCGTAAAAACCGCCATCGTCATGCAAAAGCTCAATCTGGATCGCCTCACCGCCGAGGCCAGACTAGCCGCCCACCACGGAAACCTCTCCGCCCTCCTCCGCCAAATCTAAACTCGACAAAACCTCCCGCGGACGTCTATCGTTTCTCCTGACAAAATCCAGGCGGTTAGAACGCAATGAGGTTCCCTTGAATCACACACGAAGAGACTTTCTCAAAACCAGCTCCGCCGCCCTCCTTGCTACCCTATCCCAAACCCGCAGCCTCTTAGCCAAAACCCAAACCCTCCACGTCCCGCTCGGCCTCCAGCTCTACTCCGTTCGCCAAGAACTGCCCAAAGCCTTCGACGACACCCTGAAACAAATCGGCGCACTCGGCTATCGCGAAGTCGAATCCGCCGGCTACTTCAACCACACCGCCGCCGAAGTCAACCAGGCCATGACCGCCGCCAACCTTTATCTCGTCAGCGCCCACCACTCCTCCGACGATCTCCACAAAAATCTCGACGAGATCATCGCCTTCGACAAAGCGGTCGGCGTCACCTTCCTCATCTGCGCCAGTCCCGGCTTCAAAGACCCATCCACCCCCAAGAACCCCGACCGCAACCACGCCTACACCCTCGACGACTGGCGCTGGAACGCCGATCAGTTCAACCAGATGGCCGAAAAAGTCGCCGCCGCCGGCATGCGCTTCGGCTATCACAATCACACCATGGAGTTCCACGAGATCGACGGCGTTATCCCCTACAACGAGCTTCTCCGCCTCACCGATCCCGCCAAGGTCACCTTCGAGCTGGACTGCGGCTGGGTCACCGTCGGTGGCGGCAACCCCATCGACTACCTCAAAAACTACCCCACCCGCATCTCCATGCTTCACGTCAAGGACTTCAAGCCCGGCACGACCCCACCCGTCCCGGCCGAACTAGGCACCGGCCACATCGACTACGCCCCCATCTTCGCCCAGGCCGCAAAATCCGGAAACATCAAGCACTGCTTCGTCGAACAGGAAGGCTTCAACATGCCACCCATGCAATCCCTGAAAGTCGACGCCGACTACATGCGCAAACTCGGCATCCACTAGCAACCAGAACTCACTCCTAAAACACCCGAGGCATAAAGAGCGCGAAAAAATCATCTGTCTTCGAATCGAGACAAACATTCGCGTTCGCCGCGCCATCAACCCGGCGGGTAAATCCCTTGTCATCGACCTCGATTCGCATCGCAGTAGTTGGACAGATCTCCGGCTTCACCGAATACGCCACTGCCACAGCATCGAACAGCAGCGGGGACTTTTGATGTGTCGCGAGGCTCCATTCTGCAGTCAACTCCTCGAGCGCGTTCGTCATTCCAGTCTTCTTTTCAAATAACTGGGCCTGCCGCGCGACGCCGAGTGGAATCTGCGTCGAATCCAGGGGCATCACATACAGGGGTACTCCCGAACCAAACAACGCCTTTGCCGCCGCGACGTCGTTGATGATGTTCCATTCCGGCTCGGGTTCCGGCTTGTTGCCGTATCCATGGGCGATGGATCCACCCATCAGCACCACCCGCTTGAGTTTGCGAAACGTGTTCGGATCTTTCTCAATCAACGCACCCACATTCGTCAGGGGCGCGACCGCCACTAACGTGATCTGTCCCGGGTTACTGCGAATCGTCTTCAGCACGAACTCAATCGCATCGGGAAAGGTGCGATCGGGCAAACCTTCCGCCCACTTTGTCTGAGTGAAATGGGACTTCCCAGTCGTCTTCGGCCCTTCGTATACCGGAACATCCTTGCGTCCCGCCGATTCAAGAAATCGCGCGGCTAGCCGGGCACGCAAATGGGTGTCCTGAAACGCAGTAGTCACACCGAGCACCTTCACCTCAGGACTTCGCAGCAGCAGTCCAAGCGCATAAGCGTCATCGATGTCGTCCCCGATATCCGTGTCGAAAATTACCTTCGAAGGAACGGTCTGAGGCAAAGCGGGATGAGCCAACCCTATCGCCAACAACAGCAACGTGAAAAGGCGCAGCGTTCTCAGCATGGCAACAATGGTATCCCGGCGTTCAATGCGCTGCGGCAATTGATCTTAGCGCAATTGCTGTCTTGGACCGTTGATCACGACTCAGCGCCCACCCCTGCCTCTTCGCGAGCAGCTTCAGTCCGGAATAAGTTGACTGTCCAGCAGCCTGCGACACCTTCGTCGAAACTTCAAGAATGCTTCCCCCCGGCCACTCCCACAGCTCGATACTCAACTTGCCCAGGTCCGGCTTCTTGTCCGTCTTCCAACTCGTCGATTGGATATCCGCGACACGCCGAACCCGGCTCCAATCAATCGCCACCTTCGAATCCTCGAGCAGCTTCTTCTGTCCCACGCTCAACAATTGGAAGACCTCCGTACCGGTCTCAGGCACCTTGGCATCCACATATCCCTGTTGCACCGAAAATGACCTCACCTCGACGCCATCGTTCAAATCCACCTCACACTTATAGCGTTCGCGACCGCCGCTAGGATCGACAAACGTCTCACCGGAGAGCGGCCGCAGCTTCGCCGTAAGATCGATCTCCGCACCCTCCCTCAAACGAAGCACCACGCCGTTAGCCAGCAGATCAAGCGCAGGCGTGTCATAAAAATAAACACGGCCACTTGTCTTCCCGTGCGCCTGAAGCGCGGGGATCGCGACCTTCACCTCCGCAGGCGAAAGCAAAAGTTTCACCTCCTCGTCGCACGTCTCCTGCCCATGCAGCCTCGAAACAAGCAGAAGCGTCATTATCAAAGCGAAACATCGAGGGCGTATCTTCATGAGTAAGTAGACCCCCTTCAGACAACCCAAATCCGTGTTCAACCACGCTGTTCACATCCAGGCAACAACAACTCACTACCATCCCCACATGCTAATCTCCATTCGAGCCGTCGCCCTCGCCGCGACCCTGCTGTTCACAATGCCCGCAATGAACAATTATGACCCCTACCTCGGCCTCCTCACCGCAGCCAACACCCACGCCAAAGCCCACGGCGCCCCCACCCCCACGCTCTCGCCTGTCGACGCCACCGTCCTCGGCCCCAACGCCCCGGTCAACGTAGCCGAACTCCACCAGGCCGGCTTCCGCGTCATTCCCTGGACCACCAACGACCCCGAAAAGATCCGTGCCCTTATCAATCTCCGTGTCGACGGCCTCATCTCCGATTACCCCGACCGCCTTCAGCAGGTCCTCGCCGAAGAAAAGGCCGCGCACCCCGCCGAAGCGGCCTACTTCGCCTCCTTCGTCTCCTCCGCCCATCGCGGAGGCCGCGGTCTAAGACCGGAAAACACGTTGCCGTCGTTTGAGAACGGCCTCGACCACCTCGTCCGCGAACTCGAAACCGACACCGGAGTCACCACCGACCACGTCTCCCTCATCTGGCACGATCAGTTCCTCAACCCCGAGTCCTGCCGCCGCGTCGACGGCAAACCTTACACCCGCGACCAGCGCGTTTACATCCGCGAGCTCTCCCTAGCCGAAGCCCAGAGCACCTACATCTGCGACAAGCTCCACCACGGCCCCGAATACGGCAACGCCCGTTTCGACGAGCAGCAAAACGACCTCGCCCTATCACCCGTAGCTGTAGCCTTCGCTAAAAAAGAACACCTCATCAGTCCCTACGTCCCCACCCACGCCGAGCAACTCTTCCACTTCGTAGCCTTCTACGCCGACTATTACACCAACGGCCCCGGCAAATCCCACCCCGACGCCGCCGCCCGCGCCGCCAACGCCCGCACCGTTCGCTTCAACCTTGAAACCAAAATCACCCCATTCCCCAACGACCCCTGCAGGCCCGCCACCCGCGCTCCCCGAGCACCACGAACCCACCACCAACCACACCTTCGACCCGCAAACCTTCGTCACCACCCTCTGTGGAGCCATCACCCGCAACCACATGGAGTCGCGCGCCGAAGTCCAGAGCTTCGACTTCCGCACCCTCCAGCTGGTCGAAGAACAATTCCCCAAAATCCCCACCTACTACCTCACCGGAGCGCCCGCGAGCCTAAGCAGCAACTTCGTCCCCGCCAACCTCCGCCAACCAGCTCCAGCGAATCAATAGATTCCCTCCTTAGCCGCCGGTAAATCTCAGCATCCCGAGGTTTACCGGCAACGGCTGCTGCTTCACGCCCTGAAGAAAATTAATTTGAGGGGACAAGATCATCCTCCCCCGGTCGTGCTAAAAATAGGACTTCCCAATTTCTTATCGCTTCCACCGCCAACGCAAGCCCCGGCGTCTCAACATCCGTTTGTAACAACCATCGATCGCAAACAACCAGTCAGGCCAATTCCTGTATCCGAGGCTATCTTGAAAAATTCCTTCCGCTTCTCCTTCCTCTCCGCTTTGTTTCTTCTCTTCGGAACTCTCTCCGCATTCAGTCAGACCGGCCTCGTCATCTCGCAGATCTACGGCGGCGGCGGCAACTCCGGAGCCCAGTACACCAACGACTTCATCGAGCTCTACAATCCCACCACGTCGGCCATCTCCACCTCCGGCCTCTCCGTCCAATACGCCAGCTCGACAGGCACCAGTTGGAACACGTTCCCGCTCCCCGCCGGTTCCATCGCTCCGGGACACTTCTATCTCATTCAGGCTGCCGCGGGCACCGGCACCGATGCCGCGCTACCCACACCCGACGCCACCATTCCCACCTCCCAGACATTCAATCTCTCCGCCACCACCGGCAAAGTCGCCCTCGTCAACAGCACTACCGCTCTTACGGGAGCATGCCCGCTTCCCAACGCCAACATAGTCGACTTCATCGGCTTCGGCACCGCCAATTGCTTTGAAGGCGCTGTGGCTCCCGCGCCCAGCAACACCCTCGCCGACGTACGCGCCAATCCGTCGACCGACACCAACAACAACTCCACCGACTTCTCCACCGCCGCGCCCAATCCCCGCAACTCCTCCTTCGGCGGATCAACCGGCGCTCTCTCGGCCACTGGCGCCGCTAATCCCGCATCGGTCATTGCCGGCCAAACCTCCACACTAACGGTCACCGTCACGCCTGCCACCTCGCCCGCAAGCACAAACATCGCAGTCACCGGCGACCTCAGGCTCATCGGCGGCAGCCAGACCCAGGCCTTCACTGACAACGGCAACAGCACCTTCAGCTACACCGCTACCGTCACCACCACGTCAGCCGGAAACATCTCTCTGCCGATCACGGTCACCGACCTGCAAAGCCATAGTGCATCGGCAACCATCGTGATCGCTGTTACCCAGCCCGCGCCGGTTCTCGCCATCGACGTCATCCAGGGCGTCAAGTCCACCACTGCCGAAGTTGTCTCGCCCTACGTCGGCCAGCCCGTTCAGACCTCCGGCATCGTTACCGCCATCGCCAATACCGGATTCATCATTCAAACCCCGGACAATGCATCCGACGCCAACCCACTCACCCCCGAAGGCATCTTCGTCTACACAGGCAGCGGCAAGGTCCCCAATACCGTAGCCATCGGCAACCTCATGCAGGTCACGGGCACGGTCGCAACCTTCCCTGCTCTCAACACCGCAAGCCACATCCCAGGAACCGAGCTCGAAGCTCCTCTCAACATCGTCCAACTCAGCACAGGACAACCTCTCCCAGCGCCCATCCCGCTCACCACGACGAATCTCAGCCCCTCCGGCGGAATCTACCAGCTCACCCCCTACGAAGGAATGCGCGTCTCCTTCACCTCACTCACCGCCACCTCCGGCACCGACGGCTCTCACTCGCAACGAGGCCACCGAAACCCAGACCTCCAACGGAGACTTCTACGCCGTCATCTCCGGAACCCCGCAGCCCTTCCGCGAACCCGGCATCGACATCCGCGACACCGCCATCCCCGGCGCTCCAACCGGCATCGCCAAGTTCGATGACAACCCCGAGCGCATCTTCGTCGACTCCGGTTTCCTCGTCGGCAATACCTCCCATCAATGTCTCCACCGGAGCCACCCTTCCCAACGTCACCGGCGTGCTCGACTTCACCGACAGCTACGACGACAACTACGTCCCCGCTCGTCTCCTCCTCGACCCCGCCTACAACACCGCAAACATCACCCCCGGCATCACCGTCCAGCCCGTTCCCGCCGCCGCGGCCAATCAATTCACCGTGGCCTCCTACAACATCGAGCGCTTCTACAACACCAGCTCCGCCGACGATCTCTACTACGTCCCCGCCGGCGTCAACGGATACAACGGCACCTCCAGCACCGCCATTGTCTCCACCGGACAGACCTTCACATCCGAGGCCGTCGACATCACGCAGGCAGCCTACACCGGCCGGTTGGCAAAGGTCTCTCTCGCCATCTGCAACGTCCTCAACGCTCCCGACATCGTTACCCTCGAAGAGGTCGAAAACCAGAGCGTCGCCAATGACATCGCGGCTCAAATCAACACCACCTGCAATGTCGCTTACACCGCCTACAGCACCGACAACTCCACCTACTACTCGCAGGACGGCACCGGCATCTCCGTCGGCTTCCTCGTCAAGAACTCGACCGTCGACAAGCTTGGCTTCACCCAGTACGGTCAGGGCGAAACCTTCACGCCAACCGGAGCCTCAAATCCCATCACTCTGAACGATCGCCCCTGGCTCGTCCTCAACGCCGGCATCAAGCGCGCCGGTGCCAAGGACTATCCCGTCACCGTCATCGTCAACCACATGAAGGCCCTCACCGGAGTCAACAGCACCACCTCCACCTCCACGCGTCAGAAGAAAGAGCTCCAGGCCGAGGACATCGCCAAGTACATCCAGACCCTCCAGGCCGCGGGCCAGCACGTTATCTCCGGTGGAGACTTCAACGCCTTCGAGTTCTCTGACGGATACACCGATACCCTCGCCACCTACACCAACACCAACGTCCTTCCTGCCACACAGGTAGTTCAACCCGGTGCTGTCGGCCTCGTAACTCCCGGCCTCACCGATCTCGCCCTCCTGCTTCCGGCCAATCAGCGCTCGTCGTACAACGAATACGGCAGCTCGCAGATCCTCGACCACCTCGTCGTCACCCAGGACCTCGCCGCTGCCGGCGCGCACATGGTCTACGCACACCTCGACGCCGACTTCCCCCTCGTCGACTACAACGACGCAACCACTCCCGCACGCACCTCGGACCACGACGCCGCCGTCGGCTACTTCGCCATCCCGGCGCCAGTGCCCTCCGCGACCCTCACCCCCGCGACACTGACCTTCCCGTCCACGACCGTTGGAGTCCCCTCCAGTGGACAAGTCGTCACCCTCACCAACACCGGCGAGCTTCCTCTCACCATCACCAGCATCGCCGCCACCGGAGCATTCGCAGCCAGCAACAACTGCGGCACCTCACTCGCAATCGGTGCCACCTGCTCCATCAACGTTGTCTTCACTCCAACCGCCAACGGTGCGGCTACGAGTACGCTTTCAGTCGTCACCAGCGCCTCGTCCACTGCGATGACATCAGCCCTCAGCGGAACAGGCGCACTAACCCCCGACTTCACGCTCACCGATGCCAACAGCAAAACCTCCACGTCGGTCTCCGTCACCGCCGGAGGAACCTCCTCCACTCCCATCGTCCTCACTCCGAACGCTACCTTTACCGGAACGGTGACGCTCTCCTGCGCCATCGCCTCCGGTACAGCGCCCGCCGGAGTCACCTGCACCACCTCTGCCCCGGTCGCACTCAGCACAGCCGCAGTCTCGGCAAGCGTGACCTTCACTACCACCTCACGCACCAAAACCAGCGGCCTCAGCCTCGCCTCTATCAATCGCTCTCGCTGGATCGCAACCTCCACCCTCGCGCTCGCCGGTCTCCTGATGTTGTTCGCCGCGCGTGCCCGTCGTCTGGGAATCAGTATGCGCGCCGCTGGACTCTTCACCCTCTTGCTCGCCTTCTGCATCCCGGTCGTCGGCTGTGGCGGCAGCTCTAACACCACCAATCCCGGAGGAACTCCGGCCGGAGCTTACGCCTACAACGTCACCGCAACCAGCGGCGCCACCAGTCACGTCGAAGCCTTCACCCTCAACGTCAACTAACCAACGGCCGTGTCAGAGTAGCTTTTACTCTGACACGGCCGTTTCTATTGCCACTCGAAGACTGTAAGCGAATTGCCGTGGCCAAAGCATCGACCACTTCTCTTACTCCTGCCTCACGGGCGCTGCCCCAGCGTCCCATTCTTCACCCCAAGCGAAGATGGAGTCACTACCGGCGTCGCCACGCCAACGAACTCCTTCAAGCTCCCACCCCAAAGCAGCCACACATCTCCTCCTCCGTCGACTGCAACTGCTTGTGCCGAGATGCCGAAGTTATTAGACCCGAGAAGTCCGGTATACCCATATCCAGTCGCTCCCGATAACAACGTCCCCGTATTCGATATCTCCGAAACGGCAAAGGAAAACATCGGGTTAGGCACGCGGCCATTCACTTTCGTCTGCCACGCCTCCACGCTCCATACGTTCCCCGCTCCGTCCAGCGCAAAGGGGTTGGGGTTCCACCAGATGCAGTACGTGGCCAAACCACTGACAATGCCGGGTGATATGCAGTTGGGATATCCGCCGGCCGGCGAAATCTGAGCGCCAGCCGAGCTTAACTTCGCAATATTGTTTAGACCAAGGCCACCCGGGGATGACACGCAGCAATCGTTCGTATTTGTCCACGCATTGCCGCTCGCATCGAACTGCACACTTATCGGGCCGAAGTTCGTAACCGGATAGCCGCCTCCCGAGATCACCGTTCCGCTATTATTGAACTCCGTCAGCGCCGACGCGCCATCGCCTACCCACACATCCCCACTCTGGTCGATACCCAGCCCCACTGGAAGCGATCCATTTCCCGGCAGGAATCCAGATGCTCCCGAAAGAATCTCCCCGTTGTTATCCAGCTTGATAACGCTTTTGCTGCCACTATCACCGATCCAGGCATTGCCCTGCCCATCGACCGCGATCGGGCCCGGCTGACTCAGTCCACCTCCGGTATATCCACTGGTCCCGGAAAGAATAGTCCCATCACTCCTGAACTTCACCACATTGCCCGTACTGGTCACCCAGGCATTGCCTGCAGGATCGATTGCAATTCCGCTCGGCAGATTCAACCCACCTCCCGTATATCCATTCGTGCCCGACACTAACGTCCCGTTGCTGTTTACCTCAAACACGCTATAAGGCGCCGACCCGGTAACCGTGCCGGTGACCCAGACATTCCCCAGGGCATCAATCGCCATCGCGGTGGGCCCCAATCCGACGCCCGAATACGTAACCGCCAGCGTCCAGTCATTCGGCGCTGCCCCCAGCGTGGGTTGAAATGGAGCCGTGGCGGTCGTCAGGTCATACAGCGCACTCACATTATTCGCCGGATTGCGGGCGATGTTATAGATTGCCTGCACTGTGTCGGTCGGCGTGTTGCCTCCCACGGGAGTCGCCGTGCCAAACAACGCACTGCACGGGCTCCCCACTCCCGTCGAGTTCACGCACGCAGCCAGAACATTCGCCAGCGCGTTGAGTGTCGTCTGCGGGGCCACTCCATTCCCGGACGGAGTTGCCGACAGCGCCTGTCCGGTCGTCGTATTCACCAGATTGTTCACCAGCGCAAACGAGTTCGCGAGCCCCACCATATTCGCGCTGCTCGTGCCTAGATGAGTCGCATCGCCGCCCATAAAGGGCGCCAGCGAATACACAGACGCCACTGTCGTCACCTCGTCAATCGAGATGAACAAATTCGGATCCAGCGTGAGCTGCCCTCCATGGAGACTGCACGGCCCCAGCGCAGCCATCAGCACACTCGCCGCATTGTTCGTTCCCGCCGCAAGCCCGGGATTCCCTCCCGTCGCCACGAGATAAAGCTGGCTCGTCGAGGAAGGACATGTGTAGTCCCCCGTGATCGAAAAACTTCCAGCAGCATCCGTGAACACCGTGGAAGGTATTAAAGGCGTCGCGCTCGATCCATAGCCGCTGGTTCCCGCAGCGTAAAGCTGAATCGTCGCCCCGGAGACCGGCTGTTGTCCCCCATGCACGCTGCCGCGAAGTTGGCCGCCAGCCGTCGGACCATTCGAAGAAATGCCCGCGCCGCAACCAAGAAGTGAAAGGCAGACACCCGCCGCAAACAAGCTCGCCAACAGCATGCGAAGAGAAACAACACGGCACATAGCGCAACACCTCAAAAGATAAAATGATTGGACAACGGGATCGGCCCGAGTATAACCCGCTGTCACTGGCCACCAGTCTTATCATCAGGCCCGCATCATCGTTGACACTCCCAACACCTGATACTTCAATTCATCAACCTTTGGGCCGTATAGTGCCAACATGGCAACCTCCCAATTCGTCGTCCTCCCGAGCTCCCACGCCCGCGCGCACGACACCTTCCCCAGCGCTGATCAGCTCGCCTCTCAGCTCCGCGCCAAAATTCGCGGCGAAGTCCGCTTCGATCCCAGCTCACGCGCCCTCTACGCCACCGACGCCTCCAACTACCGCCACATCCCCATCGGCGTCGTCATTCCACTCGACGAAGACGACGTCATCGCCACCCTCACTCTCTGCCGCGAATTCAAAGCGCCGATCCTCACTCGCGGAGCCGGAACCTCCCTCGCCGGACAAGGCACCAACTTCGCCGTCATCCTCGACTTCTCGAAATACATGAACAAAATGGGCGAAATCAACACCGCCCAACAAACCGTCCACGTCCAACCCGGCATCGTCCTCGACCGCGTGCGCGACGCAGCAGAAAAATTCAACCTCACCTTCGCCCCCGATCCCGCCACTCACTCCCGCTGCACCATCGGAGGCATGATCGGCAACAACTCCTGCGGAGTCCACGCCCTCATGGGTGGAAAAACCGTCGACAACATCCTCGCTCTCGATCTCCTCCTCTACGACGGCACCCGCCTCACCGTCGGCCCCAACACTGAAGCCGAACTCGAAGCTCACATCAAAGCCGGAGGCCGCACCGGAGAAATCTACGCCGCCCTCAAAGAAATTCGCGACACCTACGCCAACGAAGTCCGCAGGAAATTCCCCAAGATCCCCCGCCGAGTCTCCGGCTACAACCTCGACGAGCTCCTCCCCGAAAACAACTTCAACCTCGCCCGAGCCCTCGTAGGCAGCGAAGGCACCTGCGCCATCATCCTCGGAGCCACCCTCCAGCTCGTCGAATCCCCGCCCTGCCGCACCCTCGTCGGCGTCGGCTTTCCCGACATCTTCCTCGCCGCCGACCACGTCCCCCAAATCCTCGAACACAAACCCATCGGCCTCGAAGGCGTCGACGGACTACCTCCTCGACGCCCTCCGCCGCAAACAAAAACTTCTTACCGACCTCGAACTCCTCCCCGGCGGCGACGGCTTCCTCATCGTCGAGTTCGGCGCGCCAATCCCAGCCCGAAGCCAACGCCAAAGCCCGCGTCTTCGTCGCCTCCATGAAGACCCTCGCGTCACAACCCACCTGCCGCGTCTATACCACCGACGAAGCCAAGCGCGTCTGGCACATCCGCGAATCCGGCCTCGGAGCCACCGCCTTCATCCCCAGCCCCAACGGAAAACCCACCACCGGATGGGAGGGCTGGGAAGACGCCGCCGTCGATCCCACACAACTCGGCAGCTACCTGCGCGCCATCACCGCCCTCATGGCCGAGTTCAACTACTCCAGCGCCATGTACGGACACTTCGGCCAGGGCTGCGTCCACATGCGCATCAACTTCGACCTCGAAACCGCCAAAGGCATCCTCGCCTTCCGCGAGTTCATGGACCGCGCCGCCGACATCGCCCTCGCCCACGGCGGCTCCCTCTCCGGAGAACACGGCGACGGCCAGGCCCGCGCCGCCCTCTACCCCAAAATGTTCGGCGAAGACCTCATGCGAGCCTTCCGCCAGTTCAAACACATCTTCGATCCCACCAACCGCATGAACCCCAACAAGCTCATCGACGCCCACGAGATCCACGAAGACCTCCGCCTCGGCGCCGACTACAAACCCTGGCAGCCCGAAACGCACTTCGCCTTCGCCGAAGACAACGGCTCCTTCGCCGAAGCCACCCACCGCTGCGTAGGCGTAGGAGCCTGCCGCAAAACCGACGCCGCCACCATGTGCCCCAGCTTCATGGCCACCGGCGAAGAGCTGCACTCCACCCGCGGCCGCGCCCATCTCCTATGGGAGCTCATGCAGAACGAAGTCCTCCCCGACCAATGGGCCAACGAGCAGGTCAGCGAATCCCTCGACCTCTGCCTCTCCTGCAAAGCCTGCAAATCCGAGTGCCCCGTCTCCGTCGACATGGCCACCTACAAGGCCGAGTTCCTCGCCCACCACTACGAACGCGCCAGCCGCCCCCTCTTCCACTACGCCTTCGGCCGCATCGACGTCTTCGCCCGCCTCGCCGCCTTCGCCCCGCGCCTCGTCAACACCATCAACAACGCCCCCATCCTCGCGCACCCTCATCAAAAAAATCCTCCACATCCACCCCAACCGAACCTTCCCTCGCTTCGCCAAACCCTTCACTCCCGACCGCCGCCTCGCCCACGACGCCCGCCGCTATCGCGACCGCCGCACCCCCCTTGCACGCGAAGCCCCCGAAGTCTTCCTCTGGTCCGACACCTTCAACAACTACTTCCACCCCTCCACCATGCGCGCCGCCCACCAGGTCCTCACCACCGCCGGCTTCCGCGTCACCCTCCCCACCGAACATCTCTGCTGCGGCCGCCCCCTCTACGACTTCGGCATGCTCGACACCGCCAAAGACTACCTCCTCAAAGATCCTCAACGCTCTCACCCCGCAGCTCCAGGCCGGCACCCCCATCGTCGTCCTCGAACCCTCCTGCGCCTCCGTCTTCCGCGACGAGCTCACCAACCTCCTTCCCAACGACCCCCGCGCCTGCAAACTCCGCGACCAGACCTACCTCCTCAGCGAATTCCTCATCAAATTCGCCCCCAACTACAAGCCCCCGCAACTCAACGAAAAAATCCTCGTCCACGGCCACTGCCATCACCGCGCCACCATGGGCATGCACGACGAAATCGCTCTCCTCCGCCTCACCGGAGCCGACGTCCAACTCCTCGACTCCGGCTGCTGCGGCATGGCCGGCCCCTTCGGCTTCGAAGAAGACAAATACGAAGTCTCCCAAACCCTCGCCAACCGCGTCCTCCTACCCGCCATCCGCAACAACCCGCAGGCCACCATCCTCACCAACGGCTTCAGCTGCGCCGAACAGATCACCCAGAACACCCACACCCACCCCAAACACCTCGCCGAACTGCTAGCCCAATCACAAAGACCCTGAAAACAATTCGCCGGTGTAACTCCAGGCAAAGGTTCTGACTGGAAATGACTAAAAGGCTCTCAGCTCTCGCGCGCGGCTGCTTCCAGCGCAGACAGGTCCATCTTGATCATCCCCATCATCGCTGCCATAGCTTTGGGATGGCTGATCAACTCGCCGATATTGCGTGGCACAATCTGCCAGCATAAGCCGAAGCGGTCTGTCAGCCAGCCGCACGCCATCGGTTTGCCGCCTTCGATCAACTTGTCCCAGTAGCTGTCGATCTCTTTCTGGGAGTCGCAGCTGACGAAGAACGAGAAGGCGGGGTTGAGCTGATACGAAGGGCCGCCGTTGAGGAAGACCATCTCCTGGCCTTCAAGTTCGATCGTGATCGTGGCAATCTTGCCCGCAGGCCACGGGCCGACACCTTTGGAACGCACCTCACTGACCCTGCGTGCGTGCGGAAAGACGCTCAGGTAAAACTCGGCTGCCTCTTCGGCGTTGTCATTGAACCAGAGGAATGGCGCAACTTTGTTCATGGCTGGCATGGTAGCAGAGAGGAGGACACTGACGGATGGATTTCCGATATATGCATCTGGCCTTGTCGTTCATTTAAGCGTTTTACTAGAGCACTTTGACGATGCTAACCTTGACCTCATCACGGGAGGAACGCTCTGAACCGTCGTCAATTCATCAGCGACTCTCTCGTCACAGCCAGTGGCGCCTTACTCCCGCCGCACAGCATCGTCACCGCTCTTAATCCCCAATCACACCAAATACCCGGAGCCATTTCACCCGAAGCGATCCGAAACGCGCGCTTCCCCAAAGACTTCCTCTGGGGCATGGCCACAGCCTCCTATCAGGTCGAAGGCGCATGGAACGAAGACGGCAAGGGCGAATCCATCTGGGACCGCTTCTCCCACACTGTCGGCAACGTGAGGGGCGGTGCTACCGGCGATGTCGCCTGCGACCACTATCACCTCTACCCGCAGGACATCGTCCTGATGAAGCGCCTGAATCAGAAGAGCTATCGCTTTTCGATCTCCTGGCCGCGCATCCAACCCCTTGGCACCGGCACCGCCAATCAGAAAGCCCTCGATCACTACAGCAAAGTCGTCGACACTGTGCTCGAAGCAGGCATCCGTCCCTTCTGCACCCTCTACCACTGGGACCTCCCGCAGGCCCTTGAGGACCGCGGAGGCTGGCCCAACCGCGACCTCGCCCACTACTTCGCCGACTACGCCGGCATCCTCGCAAAAAACCTTGGCGACCGCATCACCGTCTGGGCGCCCTTCAACATGCCCTGGTCCTTCACCTATCTCGGCTACGGAGTCGGCGTCTTTCCCCCGCGCCGCTCCAGCTACAGTGATTTTCTAAAAGCAGCCCACACCGTAAGCCTCGCTCAGGGCGAAGCCTTCCGCGCCATCAAGGCCGCATCCTCCAAAGCCACCGTCGGCAGCGCCTACGGCATGGCTCCCGCATACCCAAAGACCAATACCGAAGCCGACCGCGCCGCCGCAGCCCGCTACCACGCCATGAACAACGTCTTCTTCCTCGATGCGGCAATGCACGGCCGATATCCAAAAGCCTTCGTAGGCGAAATACCCTACGAAGCCATGGGTTTCAAATCCGGCGACGACCAGATCATGAAGGCGCCTCTCGACTGGATCGGCTTCCACTACTACACCCGCCGCATCGTCTCCGACGCCAGCGGCGCGACTCATCCCGGTGGCGCAGCCAGCTTCGGTACCGAGATCGAAGACACCGCCAACGGCCGCGATCCCTACACTCAGTTCAGCGCAGTCATGCCCACCGAAGGACCACTCACCGACGCCGGCCTCGAGATATGGCCCCACGGCATCTACGACCTCGTCATGCAGATCACTCGCGAATACAACCATCCCATCATCGAGATCACCGAGAGCGGATGCAGTTACCTCGACACGCCCTACAACAAAGAAAACGGCGGCGTCCCCGACACCCGCCGAATCAATTTCTTTCGCGAAGAACTCGCCGAGCTCGCACGGGCCATCGCTGACGGCGCCAGGGTCCGCGCCTTCCACGCATGGAGTCTCCTCGATAACTTCGAGTGGGCCGACGGCTACAGCCAACGCTACGGCCTCACCTACGTCGACTACCGCGACCAGAAACGCACCACCAAAGGACTCAGGTCTTTGGTACGCCCGCGTCGCCGCAGCCAATCGTCTCGACGTCTAAGCACTCGTTCAGTTGCCGCTCGTCATTCCCGGACACAACGATCGGCTACCGTCTTGGCGTCGCGTCGTTTATTGGCAGCATGTAAACTGTCGTCGCTCCAAACCCACGCAAGCCAACAGCCCATGACCTGCGGCGAACAAATTACCTAAAACACCACCACCCGCCCAAAACATCTCGCCGAGGTCCTCGCTCAGTCCAATCGATAACCTCGGCCCCGAAGACTTCAGTCAGGCATGTCCACGATACCGGCGACGAACTGCACCGATCAACCCCAACGCCCCTGTGCCAAGCAAAACCAGCGTCTCCGGCTCTGGAGTAGCAGCTGTAACTGTGAACGTTGGAAAAGTTGTAGCTGATGCCTCGACTACCGCGCCAGTCACGTCAAACAACTCGAAAGAGGCGTCGAGGAACGGATCGTAGGTGTTCGCCGGAGCGTTGAAAAAAGTCACATGGACAAATTCGAAGCTTCTCGAAGCGCCCGGAAGCAACGTGCTGCCAGGGGGAAACGGGATCTCCAGGAAGCCGAAATTGATATCGTAAAACGGTGAACCGAAATTGGTGAACGAAGCCGTATCAAAATCGGCCAATGTAGTCGTTCCGGTATTCAGAACCGTCGCGGTCACCAGGACCGTTCCGTTAGGGGTCGTGGTGTAAGTCAACGGATCGAACGTGAACGTAAACATGGAATCCGCAAAAGCCGGACCACCCGTGACTGCAGTTAGAAAAATCAGAACGCAGAGACGTCTCATCACACTGAGCATCATGCTGCCTCCTCGCAAAGTTAAATTTCTTGGGGGGCCGACTTCCGTAGAGAACATTCACTATACTCTCGAAAAGTTTGCAGCCCGATAAATTCCGGCTAAGAGGTGAAAGATGGTAAGAATCCTCACCCTAATCGCCCTCTAAAACAGCAGGCGGATGCCCATCCCTTCAGCCTCATCGAAAAGATAAGTTGTTGTGCCTCTGTCTTTGCCTTCTCTATTGCCCTAAACCCACCATGTACACTATCTTCGCCAGAAAACCCACGCAAGCAGAGGGTTCCATGCGAATCGCTCTTCGCACTCGCAGCACTCTTCCTAGCCCCACTAGCCAAAGCGCAGGACAGCGAGCCCTGCATCACCGGACTAAACATCCTCATCACCCAACCCAACCCCCAATCCAAAATCCCCTTCACCGCAACTGTCAAAGAAACATTCGACCAAAAGCTCGCCGACGGAAACGCCATCCACGGCACCCTCCACTACCGCATCGCCCGCGACGCCTCCGGCAGATCCATGACCGAGATGCCCAGCGTCTGCTTCACCGGGGAAGACGGACATCGCCATCAGGGATACCAGGTCACCGTCTTTGACCAGACCACGTACACAAACGAATCCTGGCAAGTCACAGGCGGCAACCAATCAAAGATCGCAACCATCGTCCATTTCCCCCCACCACAAACCCCATCGCCGGCCGAGCTGGCCGCCATGCGCGCCAGCGCCCAGAACCGGCCACCCACCGTGCCCCAAATGCAAACAGAAAGGCTCGGTATCCGCGAGATTCAAGGCTTCGCAGCCACTGGCACCCGCAGAACCCAGACCATCCCAGCCGGCGAAGAAGGCAACGCTCTCCCCCTCATCACCGTCAACGAGTCCTGGATCTCACGCGACCTCAGCCTCACCATGATGGCCATCGGCGACGACCCAAGGCGAGGCCGAACCACAGCCGAAATCGAAGAACTCCACCGTGGCGATCCCGACCCAGCCCTCTTCTCCCCACCCGAGGGCTACATCCTCAAAGAGCAGAACCTCCAGACCCAAACCATCGTGGCTGCCCCAACGCAACAGTAGCGTGATACAGAATCTCGGGCGATTCCAAAACGGGGTTGGCTCCAATACTTGAAAATGAATTTCCACAGAAATTTTTAAAGAAAGTGGCACAAAAAACTCACCACAAAAACACCACACAATTCACCACGTTTTACCACCCAAAAACCACAACTTCACCACAAAAAACCATCAAGTTTTGCCCGAAAATCGCAAAACCCCCTCCAAAAACCACCCAAAAAAAATTATCGCCCTTCGCGCAAGCGAGCCGCCAGCCTGTCCGGCAGCCCGGCCATCAAAATCTGTCCCTGCGCCGCTTGCAAATCATAAGGAACCCGGTGATACTCCACCACCCGAGCCTCTGAGTCATACACTACAAACGCGGCCCGCCAATCGCAATCCCTCGGCTGCCCCACCGACCCCGGATTGATCAGATGCCGCGTCCCCTCCGCAATCTCCATCCTCCAGCTAACAGCCTCATTCTTAGAAGGATACTGAGGCTTGATCTCATACCAGTCATGGTCTTTTTGCGAAAACCCACCCTGCAGATGCGTATGCCCAAAAAACGTAATCTCCGTCCCCATCTGCTGCAGCGGAGCCCACGCATCCCGCATATTCAAAATGTACTGGTCCTCATTCAACGGCGACCCATGCACACAAGCGACTCCCTCCACCTCCGTCATGATCGGCCCCGCAGGCACCGCCTTCAACCAGGCTAAGTTATCTGGAGTCAGCTCTTTATTCGTCCACATCGCCGCCGCCCGGGCCACCGGATTGAACCCCAGCGCCGAAGTCAATCCAGCGCAAACCCGGTCATGATTCCCCCGAACATTCACCACAGCCTTCGCCCGAATCAGCTCGATGACCTCATTCGGACTCCCTCCATACCCCACCACATCCCCAAGATTCCAAAGCACATCATAGGGTTCCGCCGCAGCCAGAACAGCCTTCAGTGCTTCAACATTCCCGTGAATATCCGAAACAATCAGCGCGCGCATGCAGTCACAACGGCCCTTCAGGCTTCATGAGCCCAATTCCCGAGTCTATAGACATTTCCCCCCGAAGAGAAATCCACGCGCCTCAAACCGAAGGCAGCGGCAGCGATTTGTCCGTTCGCATCGTAGGCACCGAAGCCAGCAGCCTCCGCGTGTACTCGTGCTGGGGAGCCCCAAAAATCTCCCCCACCGCACCCTGCTCAACAATCTCCCCGCGCCGCATCACCGCCACCCGGTCCGACACTTGCGCCACCACGGCCAGATCATGCGAGATGAACAGCATTGCCAGCCCATGCTCCTGTCGCAACCGATTCAAGAGCTCCAGAATCTGCGCCTGCACCGTCACATCCAGCGCTGTGGTCGGCTCATCCGCAATCAGCAGCCGCGGCTTATTCACAATCGCCATCGCAATCAAAATTCTCTGCCGCTGCCCACCCGAAAACTGGTGCGGAAAATCCTTCGCCCGTCGTTCCACCTCGGGCAGTCCAACCTCCTCCATCGCCTCCAGCACCTTGGCCCTCACCGCTGCCCGCGTCATCTCCGGATGGTGCGCTCGCACCGCCTCGGCAATCTGCTCGCCCACCGCCATCACCGGATTCAGCGCCGTCATCGGCTCCTGAAAGATCAGCGCAATCTCGCGTCCCCTCCGACGCCGCATCGCATCATCTGAAAGCCGTAGCAAATCTACCTCGTCAAACTCAATCTCGCCGCCAACCCGTGCAATCGACGGCAGCAAACCCATCACTGCCAGCGAAGCTGCCGACTTTCCCGACCCAGACTCCCCCACCAGCCCTAGCGTCTCCCTCGCACCAATCGCGAATGAGATCCCCTGGACCGCCTCCCGCTCTCCAAACCCCACCCTCAAATCCCGAACTTCCAGCAACCTCGTCCTCTCCATCCTTCGAATACTAGCCGAATGTCGCCCGCAGTCCCCAGCCGGTTCCCTCGCAGGAGGACTTTGGCAGCGAAAAAGCGTCTAATCTCGTTAGCAGACCATGAGACGCCTTCTCCTTTGCGCAACCCTCCTTTCGGCAACGCTGGTCACCTCTGCGCTCGCCCAGATGCATAAGGTCGCCAAGCCAGAGCAGGTCGTCCGCGCCGTCGGGGTCTACGAGTGGACTGGAGACTTCAACAAACCAACCGCGAGCCGGCTCATCCCAGTCTCCCTCTACATCGAAGGCAAGTTCGAGGACGCTGGTGTTTACATCGCCCGCCCCATCCCCTTCGCTCTTCTACCCGGGAACGTCTATATCCTGCAGACCGCGGGCGTTGATAAAGGCGCTCTCGACCTCGCATACGCTAAACATCTTCAGGCCGTTGAAGCCACCGGCGACCTCGCCTACGACGACGGCTGGTTTGGCTACGGCACCGTAAAACCCCTTGCTGCACCCCGAAGAACCACCACCCAACTCAAGCCTTCCAAGACCCTGTCCACCATCACCACGGCGTCGAACGACTCAACCCACCCCCACCTGACCACAAAGCCCGCGACAACGTCCGACGACTCAAGCAAACCCGCAGCGACATCGTCCGGTACCACAACCACTACGGCCAGCAACGATGACGCTGACCGGCCAACCATGAAGCGTCGCGACTCCTCCGGCACAGCGACCACCCCATCCACCGATTCAAACTCAACCCCGACCTCGACCACCGGCACAACCCAAGCCGACGATCCGGACCGCCCGACCCTCACTCGCCGCAATCCAGCCTCGACGCCCACAGACACCACATCCAACACCGGCACGACTCCATCCGACGATCCGGATCGCCCTACCCTGACGCGTAAAAGCCCCACCACCACCACCGACACGTCCTCGACCACCGCCGACACGTCCTCGACAGCCAGCTCCGGTTCAGCCCCATCTGACGACCCCGATCGGCCTACTCTCAAACGTCACTCCGCCGAAGACGCCAAGCACTCTTCCGCCTCCACAAACACCGATTCAGTCAGCGCAGTAGGCGACCTCAACGCCGACCCCAACCGCCCCAACCTTCACCACGGCAAACCAACCAGCGCGATGACAGAGGCCGATCTTCCCCGGCTCACCGGACTGCCCTCCAACATCCACCAGACCGTAGCCGTATCCGACGCCGTCAACCGCGACCCCCACCCGTTCACACTCGCGTGGGATGACGAAGCCCAGCACCAGGCCATCCTCCAGAAGCTACAGGCCATGGCGCAGACCCAACTCGCAGCCTACGGCCACACGTCCGCAACCGCACCAAAGGCTCCAGCTGCAGCCGTAAAGAAAACTGCCACCACCGCGCGGACGCAAAAACCCGCGACCCCACCACCCCAACCCCTGCTCGATGAAACACTGAGGGCCTACACGCTGAGCTATGGCGGAGCCCCAACCTACGTCTACACCGCCAACACCGGAGGCACCGGCGCCGCCCTCCGTTACGTCACCATCGTCGTCCAGGCCGACGGCAACGGCGACCTCAAACCCGCCATCCAGAACGTTACTGACGCCGCTCACCTTGACCGCACACCCCGCATGAACTTCGTCGACGTTGTTGATGCCGAAGCGAGCAATCGCGCCAGCCTCCTTTTCGAGCTACGCAGTCAGAACGCTCGCCAGTTCGCTCTCTACCGCGTCATCGCCTCCCACCCCGAGCAAATTTTCCTCACCGGCACTACCCAATAAGCATTGATTTATGCCGAAGACCGCCGCTGAAGTCGTGCAAGCCTTCGTTGCCGCCATCAACGCCGCGGACCTTGCCCGTTTGCGCACTCTCATGACCGAAGATCACACCTTCACCGACGCTCTCGGCAACAGCTTCACTGGAGCCACGAAGATGCAATTCGGCTGGCAGCACTTCTTTCACGCCTATCCCGGTTACCGGATCACCGTTAACCGAACGTTTGCCGAAGGAAACGTCGTTGCCCTTTTCGGAGAAGCTTCGGGTGGTTGGCGAATCGACGATGCCGTCCTTCCCGATCGGTGGACGGTATTCGCGGCATGGCTCGCTGAAGTAGAAAAAGATCAGATCAAACACTGGACGGTCTTCTGCGACACCACCTGGGTGCATCCTCCGGCGAGTCATTCCCCGCAGACAGCCTCCCGAACGTTGAACAGGAAGCCCTAGCAAAGCGATCCTCACTAATTTTCTGCTACAACCCTCATATGCCCCCCGAGTCCCATCGCCCCGCGTGGAAGACCCTCCTTGCGTTCGCGATTATCTACTTCGTCTGGGGGTCCACTTTTCTCGCCATCCGCATCGGCGTCCACGAAGTGCCGCCTTTTCTCTTCGCCGCCTTGCGTTTCTTCATCGCTGGCCTCGTCCTCTACCTTTGGGCGATCGCCCGCGGTGAGGGATCGCCAACACGTAAGCAATGGCCCTCCATCGTCCTTCTTGCGCTGCTCATCTTCGTCGGCGACTACGGCCTTCTGTTCTGGGCAGAGCAACGAATTCCCTCCGGCATAGCCGCCGTCGTGATGGCTACAATCCCCGCCTTCATGGCCCTATCGGAGATTGCCTTTCTCCACACGCACCGCCTCACCTTCCGGCTCGCGGCCGCTCTTCTCATCGGCATAGGCGGGGTTGCCGTCCTGATGAGCCGCTCCCTCAACCTTGGCTCTGCACCAATCGAGCCGATAGGCGCCGCGGCACTCCTTTTCGCATCCATCTGCTGGTCCATCGCTTCCATTCTCACTCGCAAGCTGCCGCTGCCATCCTCGAAAGTCATGAGTTCCGGAGCCCAGATGCTCGCCGGAGGCCTTCTCCTTGCGGTCGCTTCAGCGTCATTGGGCGAGTTCCACCGCTTTCATCCCGTCGACATCTCTCGAGCCGCGTGGCTCTCACTGCTTTATCTCATCGTCTTCGGCTCCATCATCGGATTCACCGCCTATCTCTGGCTCCTTCATCACGAATCGCCCACCCGCGTCGGCACCTACGCCTACGTGAACCCTGTGGTGGCGGTTCTCATCGGCTATCTCTTCGGCAATGAAGCTCTGGGTTCCCGCACCGTCCTGGGAACCCTTTTTGTTCTCATCAGCGTCATCGTTATCACCACCACAAAAAAGCCGGGTCCCGTAGTGACTCTCGCCCCGTCGGTTGAACTTGATCCGGATTGATGCCCTTTCCCTGGAGGCGTAGAGTAGTAGGCGTCGGGAGGTTCGCATGCGCCGCCTCGTCATCGCTCTCTTTGCTTTAGCCTCTACCGCCGCAATCGCGCAAACGTCAGGCCCCGTGCGCGCTTCAGGTCAGACGCCTACCACCTTCGTTATTCCTCGCGGCAGTGTTGGCTGCCCGGTTGGTTTTTACGCCAGCCGTCAGGGTGTGCCGCAGGTCACAACCGCTGCGGAAGCAAAGAAATTTAGCAACGCTCAGGGTTTGCACCTTATCCTCGACCACCTTGCTGAACCTGCCATTCAGAGCGTCCGGATCACTGTTTATGCGGTTCCGCCTACTCTTCGCGTCTTGCCACTTGCACCAGCCACGGACGACGTTATCTCTAAAACCTTTGATTTGACGCGAGATAGCGGGGCCGACAGCCTTCGGGAGGCGGATGTGTGGATGCACGAAGTTGGTTCAGTCAGCTGGGCGGACCTGGTTTCCATTACCTTCACGGATGGCACTACCTGGCATCCGACCGGCGACGATAAGTGCAGGGCCGTACCCTCCAATTTTGTCCCCGTCGCAAGCCGCTAGCTGGAATGATTTTTTTTGAGGTGGTTTTTGGGTGGGGTTTTGGGAAATATGGGCAGAACTTGATGGTTTTTTGTGGTGAAGTTGTGGTTTTTGGGTGGTAAAACGTGGTGATTTGTGTGGTGTTTTTGTGGTGGGATTTTCCTGCCACTTTTTTGAAATATTTCTGTGGAAATTTCGCGTAAGGATACCCTCGACAGGCTCAGGTCATGAAAAAGTCGAGAGACAGAGAACCTCGCAGGGCGCTGACGTGCCGGCTGCGAGAGTAAGACGACCAGCGGACTGACGAGCAGCGGAGCTGAGGTAAGGAATCTTCCTACTGTTGAATCGTCGTATCCGCCTTACCCAGCTTCTGCGAGACATCGGCCGGCGTCGGCAACTGCGAACGGTCCCAACCGCCGCCAAGGGCCTCGATCAGCTGTCACCGAATTGGTCATCTCCAGCACGTGCAGGCTGGCCAGCGTTTGCTGATTACCCAGCAGCGTTGTCTGCAGCGTCACCACATCGAGATAGGGGTCGACCCCGGTCTGGTAACGCGCCATCTCCAGATCCAAAGCCTCCTGAGACGACTTTACTGCCTGTTGCTGCTTCAGAATCTGCTGCGACAGGAGGCGCACCGCAGCGAGCGAATCCTCAACCTGTTGAAACGCCGTCAGGACGGTCTGCCGATAGGTAGCGACGTCAGCGTTATAGGTGGTGATGAACTGATTCACCGTCGCGCGGCGCAGCCCGCCATCATAAATCGTCTCGCTCAGCGATCGGCCCGACCGACCAGAACTGGCTCGCAAGGTTGAAGAAGTGGCTGAAGTTCGAGCTCTCATAACCGTATTTGCGCTCAAGGTCAGCGACGGATAGTAAGCAGCATAGGCAATGCCGATCTGCGCGTTCGCTGCCGCCAGCTTTCGCTCTGCTGCGGCAATATCTGGCCGCCGCTCCAGCAGTGTCGATGGCATTCCGAGCGGAATTGCCGGCGCGTTCGTCAGCATCGGCTTCACGGGAATGGAAAACTGCGACGGGTTCACTCCTATCAGCACCGCGATGGCATGTTCAAACTGCGCGCGCGCAACGCCGATATTGATTGCCTGCGATTGCACAGCCTGTAACGTGCTCTCGGCCTCCACCAGCGAGAGCTTGTATCAACGCCCGTTTCGTACCGTGCGCGGGCCAGTTCCACCGCCTTCTTATCCGCCTCCACTGTATCGTTCAGCAGCTTGCTGCAGCGCATCCTGGCCGCGAATCTCGAAGAAAAACTCGGCCAGACTCGCCTGTTCGGTCAGCTTCTCATTCTCAAGGTCAGCCTCGCTCAACTGCGCGTTGTACTGCTGCTCATGAATGGTATTGCGAACCTTGCCCCACAGGTCCGGCTCCCACGAAACGTCAAACGGCAACGATCCTATTGAGCTTACCTCGCCAGTATTGGCGATAGACGAGTTCGTCAAATTACCCGACGTTTGCGACGCTTGATACGACAGGACTTGCTCCCACGGTAGGAAGCAGCTGTGAGTGCGCCTCCGCAATCAGCGTCCGCGCCTCCAGGAAGTTCTCAAAGAACTGCTTGATGTTCTGGTTATTGATGTTCAGTTGTTCTTCGAGAGCGTTGAGTTCGGAGTCGTTGTAGATCTCCCACCACTTGCCGTGCAGCATCGGCATCCTGCGGCTGCGCCACCTTCCAGCCGTCTGTTTCCTGAAACTGCGTCGGCGACTCCTTGTAGGAGGCTGGAGGAGCGGTCGCCGCCGCAGGCAAAGGCGCCGGCGCGTGATACTTCGGCCCCACCATGCAACCCGTCAACAGGAACATCATTGTCGTGGAACCAGCGGCAAATTTGAGATCGAAGATTGGTCATATGATTTACTCCGCACCGGCAGCAACTGTGCCGTTGTCCGGATGGAATGTGTCACGCTCTCGCCCCATCACCCGCAGGCGCATCCGATCGAGCGCAAGGTAAACGACCGGAGTGGTATAGAGAGTAAGCATCTGGCTGACGATGAGTCCGCCGACGATGGTGATGCCAAGGGGGCGGCGCAGCTCGGAGCCCGTACCCGACCCGAACGCCAGTGGCAATGCGCCAAACAAGGCTGCCATCGTCGTCATCAGAATCGGGCGGAAGCGGAGCATGCAGGCCTGGAAGATCGCATCCTCTGTGTTCATGCCGCCCTCGCGCTCTGCCTGGAGCGCAAAGTCGATCATCATGATCGCGTTTTTCTTCACGATGCCGATCAGCAAAACAATACCGATGATCGAGATGACGTTCAGGTCTTCCTTGAAGACCATCAGCGCCATCATCGCGCCGACGCTTGCCGACGGCAGCGTGGAGAGAATCGTGATGGGATGGACGAGGCTTTCATAGAGCACGCCGAGAACGATAAAGATGGCAAGGATTGCTGTCACGACCAGAAGCGGCTCCGTGCCAAGAGATTGCTGATATGCGAGCAGGGTGCCGGCGAAGAATCCATGCACCGTCGACGGCGTTCCCAGACGCTGCTGCATCTGCGCGATCTCAAGCGTCGCATCGCTGAGCGATACGCCCGGCGCGAGGTTGAACGAAACCGTGACGGAAGGGAAGAGGCCCGTGTGGTTCAACGCAAGCGGAGTGGTGTTGGTCTTCCATGACGCCATCGCCGAAAGCGGAACGTTTCCACTGGCTGTTGGGCTGCTGGTGCCAGGAGGATGGAAGTAGATGGTCTTCAAGCCTTCGGGACTCTCCCAGTACTCCGGAGCGACCTCGAGGATGACGTAATACTGATTGAGTTGCGTATAGATCAGCGAGACTTCGGATTGACCGAAGGCGCCGTACAGCGACGCATCGAGCGATTGGGCGGTCTGGCCTAATTTTGCCGCGGTCACGCGATCGTAGTGCAGCAGTTCATCGAGTCCGCCATTCTGCTGGTCGGAGCTCACGTCCTGAAAGCCGGGAAGATGCATCATCTCCGCAAGCAGTTTCGGTCCCCATGTCGCAAGGTCGTGTAAGGTTATCGGCCTGGATGGTGTATTGATAGAGCGCATTGCTGCCGCGTCCGCCGATGCGAAGGTCCTGGGACGCCTGGAGAAAAGTAGAGGCGCCGGGCATCTCTGTTCAACTGAGGACGGAGGCGGTTGATTACATCCGAGGCGCTGATCTTTCGCTCGTCCAGCGGCTTCAGCGATATGAACATGTTGGCGGTGTTCGAGGCTCCGCCACCGCCGGTAAACGTGGTCGCATGTGCGACCGCTGGATCGCTTTTGATGATTTTCAAAATACGCTGGATGGAGTCATTCATCGAGTAGTACGAGGTGTCCTGAGGTCCTCGAATGGCTCCTCCGAGAGATCCGGTGTCCTGCAGAGGAAAGAAGCCCTTCGGAATCTTGATGACGATGGCGACGTTAAGCGCGATGGTGAGGAGCAGGACTGTGAGGACGAGTACAGGGTTTTCCAACACCCAGTGAAGGCTGCGGCGATAGATCGACAGAACCCAGTCGAAGCCTCTGTCCATAGCCACATAGAGACGGCCATGTTTTTCGGCGTGGGGGTTTTTCAAGATGTAGGCACACATCATGGGCGTTGTAGTCAAAGAAATGACCATCGACACCAGGATCGCAGTCGAAAGCGTGACGGCAAACTCCCGAAACAGCCTGCCAACGATGCCGCCCATCAGGAGAAGCGGGATGAAGACGGCAATCAGCGACATGCTGATGGTGAAAACTGTAAAGCCAATCTCCTTCGCTCCCCTGAGCGCTGCAGCGAATGGCTCCATCCCATCTTCAATATGGCGCGTGATGTTCTCCATCACCACGATGGCGTCATCGACGACGAAACCGGTCGAGATGGTCAAGGCCATCAGCGACAGGTTGTCGAGACTGTAGCCGCAGAGATACATTACCGCGAAGGTGCCGATGAGAGACACCGGAACCGCAACCGCTGGAATCAACGTGGCGCGCGGGCTGCGCAGGAAGACGAAGACGACGATGATTACCAGTACGATCGAAAGCATCAGCGTCCTTTCGACCGTATTCACCGATGCGCGGATCGTCGTGGTGCGGTTGAGAACGATTGTGGTGTCGATACCCTTGGGAATCGAGGCTTCGACGGAGGGCAACGCTGCCTGAATGCGGTCGACGGTGTCGATAATATTCGCGCCGGGCTGGCGGAAGACGATGAGTTGCACCGCCCTCTTGCCGTCCAGATATCCTGCCGCTCGAATGTTCTGAGTTGAGTCGACAACATCCGCCACATCGGACAGCCGCACCGCGGAGCCATTGTGGTAGCCAACGATGATCGGTTGATACTCGATCGGCATGTGACATCTGGTCATTGGCCAGAATGTCTGCTGAGATGTTTCCGTTCGTGATCTGCCCTTTGGCCAGATTGGCATTCTGGATGCTGAGGGAGGCCTGAAGATCTCGCCATCGTCAATCCCATGCTGGCGAGCTTGTTTGGATTGACCTCTACGCGTACCGATGGCAGTGCGCCGCCACCGGCGTTGACCTGTCCCACTCCCTGAATCTGCGAAAGCCTCTGTTGAATGATCGTCGAGGCTTCGTCGTACAACTTGGCAGTATCGTACTTGTCTGAAGTAAGGCCGAGAATCATGATCGGCGCATCGGCAGGGTTGACCTTGCGATACGTGGGGTTTGCTGGAAGGTTTGCCGGCAGATAGGTACGTGCGGCATTGATCGCTGCCTGAACGTCGCGTGCCGCGCCATCGATGTTGCGGCTGAGGTCGAACTGGATGGTGATGGAAGTGGTGCCCAGACTGCTCGAGGATGTCATCTCCGAGACGCCGGCGATGTGGCCGAACTGCCGCTCCAGCGGCGTTGCAACCGAGGAGGCCATGATCTCGGCGCTGCCTCCCGGAAGGCTGGCGTTGACTGAGATTGTGGGAAAGTCCACCTGGGGCAAGGGTGAAACCGGAAGCACGGTGTAGGCAATCGCGCCGGCGATCGCAATCGCCATTGTCAGCAACGTGGTGGCTACTGGGCGATTGATAAATGGCGCAGAGAGATTCATGACAGCTCCGCCGCCTCGGTTTCGGTTGCATGTTGCTCTGCCTTCGCTCTCTTCTTCTTCGAGAACCGCGTGGCGAGGTTGTCAAAGAAGATGTAGATGACGGGCGTTGTGTATAGCGTCAGGATCTGGCTCAGGAGCAGGCCGCCTACCATAGCGATACCCAGTGGCCTGCGCAGTTCGGAGCCGATGCCTCTTCCGAAGGCGAGCGGCAATCCGCCGAGAAGCGCCGCCATTGTCGTCATCATGATTGGCCGGAAGCGAAGCAGGCAGGCCTGATAGATCGCTTCGGTTGCGTCCATGCCCTGATGCCGTTCCGCGTCGAGAGCAAAGTCGACCATCATGATGCCGTTTTTCTTAACGATGCCGATAAGCAGGACGAGGCCGATGATGGCGACTACGCTCAGGTCCTGGTGAAAGAGGATCAGCGAAAGGAACGCGCCGACTCCGGCAGAAGGCAAGGTGGAGAGAATGGTGATGGGGTGGATGAAGCTCTCGTAAAGAACACCGAGCACGATGTACACCGTCACGAGAGCGGCGAGAATCAGGAGCGGCATGTTGGACAGCGAGTTGCGGAAGGAGGCGGCTGTGCCTTGAAAATCTGCCTGCAGGCTTGCGGGCATGTGCATGTCCTGCTGAATTTTGGTTATCTCGGTGATTGCGCCGCCCAGCGCTGCGTTCGGGGCGAGATTGAAAGAGACCGTGATTGCGGGGAACTGTCCCTGGTGAGTGATCGAGAGTGCCTGAGTTGTGGTTTCGAAGTGGGAGAAAGTGCTGAGCGGCACGGCGCTTGCGTAAGACGAGCTGGTTGCGCCCGCTGAGGTTGCGCCCATGCTCGAGGTGGAGGTGACTGTGCCTGAGGTAAGGGCATTTTGCGGCGGGACCAGCGTATTCGCGGACGGAGTGAACAATGCCGAGCCGGTCAGCGCATTGGAGCCGGCTGATGTGGAACCCTTTCCGGAAGAGGAGGACGCGGGAGCGCCGCTTTGTCCGGCTGAGGAGTTCGCCTGAATGTAGAGATGGTTCAGTTTGTCGGGGTCGAGTTGAAATTGCGGTTCGGCCTCGAGGATTACGTGGTACTGGTTCAGCTGCGTGTACATCGTGTTGATCTGGCGCTGGCCGAAGGCATCGTAGAGGGTGTTGTCGATGGTTGTTGGCGCGACGCCGAGCCGGGAAGCTGTGGCGCGGTCGATGATGAGCGATACTGCGAGGCCGCCCGTCTGCTGATCGGTGGCTACGTCTTCCAGTTGGGGTAGTTCTTTGAGTCGGGCGACGAAGCGGTTTGTCCAGTCGTTGAGTTCATTCTGATCGGGATCTTCGAGTGTGTACTGATATTGCGTGCGGCTTACGCGGTCGTCCACGGTGATGTTCTGAACGGGCTGCATGAATACCTGAATGCCCTGCAAGTCCCTCAACTTGGACTGGAGCCGGCGCACAACGTCCGCGGCGCTTCGATCACGCTGATTCAGCGGTTTCAGATTGATCGACATCCTTCCGCTGTTCAGAGTGATGTTGGTGCCGTCGGCTCCGATGAAGGAGGAAAGGCTCTCCACGGCGGGGTCCTGGAGGATAATCTTTGCGACTTCCTGCTGCTTCTGGGCCATGGATTTCGAGCCGATGGTCTGCGTTGCCTGGGTGATGCCCTGGATTACACCCGTATCCTGCAGGGGAAAGAAGCCCTTCGGGATGATGATGTAGAGGTAGATCGTCAGCATCAGGGTCGCTACCGCGACCAAGAGCGTGATGGTCTGGTAGCGGAGCACGACCTTGAGGGTTCGGCCGTAGAAGCCGATCATCCCTTCGAAGACGCGCTCGGATGCCTGATAGAAACGCCCTTGTTGCTCGTGGGGATTGTGTTTCAGAATTCGCGACGCCATCATCGGTGTCAGCGTCAGTGACACGACGGCGGATATGACGATCGTGACGGCGAGTGTAACGGCGAACTCGCGGAAGAGGCGGCCGACTACATCGCCCATGAACAAGAGCGGGATGAGCACGGCGATCAGTGAAACCGTCAGCGACACGATGGTGAAACCGATCTGTTCGGCGCCCTTCAGTGCTGCCTGCATGGGGCTATCGCCTTCTTCCAGGAAGCGCGAGATGTTTTCCACCATGACGATCGCGTCGTCGACGACGAAGCCGGTCGAGATCGTCAGCGCCATGAGCGAGAGGTTGTCGAGGCTGTAGCCGAGCATGTACATCGCGGCGAAGGTGCCGATGAGAGACAGCGGAACCGCTACGCTCGGAATGATGGTGGCGTAGAGGTTTCGCAGGAACAGGAAGATGACAAGCACAACCAGCCCGACGGTTAGCATCAACTCAAATTCGACGTCGTCGACGGATGCCTGGATCGGCGTGGTGAGGTCGGTGAGAGTGGTGACCTCAATTCCCTTGGGAAGATTCGCCTCGAGCTGCGGCAACAACTGCTTGATGCTTCTGACGACGCTGATCGTGTTGCCGCCGGGCTGACGCTGCACATTGAGGATGACTGCCGGTGTCTGGTTCATCCATGCAGCCTGCGTCGAGTTTTCCACGCCATCGATGATCTTTGCTACATCCGTCAGCATGACCGGCGCGCCGTTGCGATAGGCGACTACGACGCTTCGGTAGTCCTTGCTCGTAACCAGCTGGTCGTTTGCATCAATCTGATAGTCCTGGCGCGGCCCATCGAAGTTTCCTTTTGCCGCGTTCACGCTGCTTTGCGTAACGGCGGTGCGGAGATCTTCAAGGTTGATCCCGTAGGACGAGAGAGCGGTTGGATTCGCCTGAATGCGCACGGCGGGTTTCTGGCCGCCGCTGATGCTTACCAAGCCTACGCCTGAGAGCTGCGAGATCTTCGGTGCAAGCCGCGTGTCCACGAGGTCTTCCACTTGTGAGAGCGGAGTGGTATTCGACGTAATTGCAAGCGTCAGGACGGGAGCATCGGCGGGATTCGTCTTGCTGTAGATCGGCGGTGCGGGCAGATTGGCCGGCAGAAAGCTCGACGACGCATTAATTGCCGACTGAACCTCTTCTTCGGCGACGTCGATGTTCAGGCTGAGAGTGAACTGGAGCACCACGACCGACGTCCCGCCTGAGCTGGACGAGGTCATCTGGCTCAGTCCCTGGAGCTGGCCAAACTGACGCTCGAGCGGCGCGGTCACCGTCGTCGCCATTACGGTCGGGCTGGCCCCGGGATAAAACGTCAGGACCTGGATGGTCGGGTAATCAACTTCAGGCAGCGCCGACACTGGCAGTTGCGTGTAGCTGACGATACCAACCAACAAAATCGCCGCCATCAGCAATGACGTCGCCACGGGGCGCAGAATAAATGGACGCGAGGGACTCAAGGGGCACTACTCCCAGCTGTGATGCTTGTAGGCATCGGCTGTTTCGAGACAACGATCTTTGCCTTGTCCTGCAGCTTGTCAAAGCTGCTGTCGGCTACTACATCTCCCGGATTGATTCCTGTGACCTCCGTATTCTGGCCCTCGGTAACTCCCGGTTTTATGTTGCGCATGTGGGCCGTGTTGTCCTGAATGACGTAGACAAACGACACCGGCCCGTTGTGTTGAATCGCGGACGAGGGGATCAGCGTCGCTCCCTGCAGGGTATTGACCAACAACCTGGTGTTGACGAACTCATTGGGGAAGAGCGAACTGTCTCTGTTTTCGAAGGATGCCCTGGCCTTCACGGTTCCCGTCGTTGTGTCGATCTGGTTGTCCAGCGTAAGCAGGCTTCCACTGGCAATCTTCTTCAACGCGGCACGGTCATACGCATCCACCGCCAGCTTCGCTTGTGCGCGCAGCCGCGGCTGGAGCTGCCCGAGGCTGTCTTCGGCAATGGTAAAGATCACAGTAATCGGCTGCAGTTGGGTAATTACCGCCAACGTCACAGTGCCTGACGACTGTACGACGTTGCCCGGATCGACCAGACGGAGACCGACCCTGCCCGCAATTGGCGCGGTGATGTGGCAATAGCTCAGGTTCACCTGGGCGGTCTGAACCACGCCTTCATCGTTCTTTACCGTGCCTGCATCCTGCAGCACAATCTTCTCCTGATCGTCGAGGGTCTGCTTCGGAATGGCGTTCCGCGCCCAGGCATCGCGATAACGGTCGCGATCCATCGACGCCTGCGCAAGGATGGCCTGATCCCGCTCCAAAGTTCCCTGCGCCTGTAGAAGAAGCGCTTGATAGGGTCTCGGATCGATATCGACCAGCGAATCTCCCTTCTTCACGATCTGGCCTTCCTTGAAGTGCACGGCGATCACTGGCCCTGTCGCCTGGCTGGTGATCGACGCCGTGTAGACCGGCGTTACGGTACCGATCGAGTCCAGATAGACGCCGATATCGCCCTTCGTCGCCGTGGCGACCGTGAGGGTGACCGGTCCTCCACCTGCTCCTCGACGCGGTGCTGCTGCAGCGCTCTTGGTCGTGTCATCGTGGTGCCGCAGAACCATGAAAAATACAGCTGCGAAGACCAGCAGGAGAGCCACCCACACGATGACCCGGACAATCTTGTGCCGTGGGGAAGCTGAAGGTGGAGCCGGAAGTTGATGATCCGGCCCGATGGCGGGGTGTTCATTTGAATCGGCTGGCAACACGTCTCCCTTTGCCACTTCTGGAATTTTGGACTTGAGCCGCAAAGGCGTCCGTCACTGTATCGACGAGTGGGCAGGTAGTTAAAGACTCAGCATCTCAGCCCTTAGCTGTCAAAATTCAGCAACATCGGTCCTCTTCCTTCACGGAGCGGCGCGTGAAGAACTGAAACCGTCTCAACTTCCTGTAGATGACACTTCCACGATATCTCAAATGGCCGCGAATTCGCGCGCGATCGTTACCGTTACAAAACTCCTCAAATTGAGGCTGAAACGCTTTGCATGGTATGATGGAAGCATCAGCAGGCTACCGTTAAGCGGTAGAGGCCGGGAGTTTTGAATCTCCTCCCGCCAATTTCTTTCCCGGCATCGAATTGCGGCTTATTTACGCTCAATCCCGGGAAATTTCTGCGACTCAAGATCGGGAGCAAGTCATGGCACAAAAATGTGATCTCTGCGGCAAAGGCCCGCAGTTCGGCAACAACATCTCGCACGCTCACAACACCACGCGGCGCCGGTGGAACGTCAACCTTCAATCCGTGAAGGCCAAGGTCGACGGTGGCAGCAAGCGCATCCGCGTATGCACGAGCTGCATCAAGACCGGAAAAATCGTCAAAGGTTAAGTTTTCTAAGCTCCAGAAACAGGTTGCCCCAGCGGCGTTGTAGCCCGCTGGGGCTTTTCCTGCGTGCGTTGAAATACTCTCGCTTCTGAGTTCAGCGTGAGCTTACTGCTTCTCGAAACCCAGCGATGCGCTGTTGATGCAATACCGCAGGCCGGTGGGGGTTGGCCCGTCCGGAAAGACGTGGCCCAGATGAGCGCCACAGGTTGCGCAGCGGACCTCGATCCGTTTCATTCCGTGAGTGTTGTCCTCGAGCGCCTCGATTGCGTCCGGCGAAACCGGGTTCCAGAAGCTCGGCCATCCGCTGCCTGAGTCGAACTTCTTGTCCGACGTGAAGAGTGGGGCGTTGCAGGACCCGCAGTGATAGATTCCGTCCTCGTGGTTATTTACCAGGGCGCCGGTGAATGCGCGCTCTGTTCCACCCTCGCGCATGACATGGAACTGCTCCGGGGTCAGGAGTGCTCGCCACTCCGCCTCGGTCTTTTGTACCTTCGCGGCTTTAGTCGTATCGGCCATTGATTCAGCCTCCTCTTTTTTTACGAAATAGATTCTATTCGTTAGATAGATGGAGGAGCCATTTCGCTTCATTCGGCCAGCCGGGGTTCAGGACGGGTCTTTGGCGATGACTTCGATCTCCACCAGCGCGTCTTTTGGCAGTCCTGCTACGGCCACGGTTGACCGCGCCGGGGGCACGACTCCCTCGGGAGCGAGGTAGCGGGCGTAGACCTCGTTCATGGCGGCGAAGTCGCCCATGGACTTCAGAAATACGGTGGTTTTGACCACGTGGACGAGGTCGAGACCGGCTTTTGCGAGGACGGCCTTTATGTTTTCCAGTGCGCGAACCGTCTGCTCGGTGACGCCGCCGGAGACCAGTTGCCCGGTGGCCGGGTCAAGCGCTACCTGTCCCGAGGCGAACAACATGTCTCCCACGCGCACGGCCTGGCTGTATGGCCCGATGGCCGCTGGAGCTTCGCTGGTAGAAATTGCTGTCTTCGCTTGATTGTTCATAGTCCCTAAGTCTAAATGCTCCGATCGCGATTAGAATGAAGTTCCTGGGCTCCTTCGGTAACACCACTGTTTGCTCTGCATTGCGGAGGACTACCATGCGGTTCTCGAAACTTCCCACCTCAATCGTTCTTGTGTTCTCTGTCTTGCTGCTGTTTCCGGCGCGCGGCGTTGCGGACAAGCTCAAGGGTTTTTATTCCGGCAGCGGCGGTTTATCGCAGGAGGGCCACCGGGTCGTCTTCGTCGAGTTCGGTACGGATGGAACCGCGATTGTCCAGCAGAAGTGGCACGAGAAGGATCCGCAGGAGTGGCGCGGGCGCTGGGTCAAGGACGGGAGTACGGTGACTGTGACCTATGACCCGGCCAAAGATCCAGCCAAAGATGGTCCAACTCCGGTGCCGCTGGTGATGAAGTTCAAGCACGGCTCGCTAACCGCAACCTCATGGGATCAGCAGACTCTCGGTCTTCTCGGACCACCGAAGCTCAGTCCCTTTGGCGGCGAGAACGTCCAGCCCGGAACCGTGTCTTCCTGTCAGAGCATCAATAGCGGCGGTCCGGCGGGGAACTGCGTGACATGGAGTTCCAAAGACAGGCATTAAGTGCTGCTGAGCCGTGTGTTACCCCTTCGACGTCGCGGATCTTTCAGCAGGTCAGATTCATTGCATCAAAACCCTCTGTAGCGATTTGAAATCGACAAAAATTTATATTGCCTGGCCCCACCGGGGCTGGAAACGAGCCTAGTATGAGGGCGAGGTGACAACCATGGGAATTTTGGACACGCTTCAATCGCTCGCGGGCCAGACGGGAGCAGCCGCCGGGACCGATCAGGCCAAAGTGGCTGGGGGGTTCATCGAAGCACTCACCCAGCATCCCGAGGGGATCCAGGGCGTTCTTGACGCTTTCAAGAACAATGGCATGGCATCGCATATCGGGGCATGGGGAGCGGGGCAGGCGGCGACTGCGACTCCAGAACAGGTTTCGCAGGGACTTGGCGGAACGGGCCTGATCGAAAAGACGGCTCAGAAGGTTGGGGTCTCGCCTCAGGTAGTGTCGATGGCGCTGGCTACGGTGCTTCCTATGGTGGTGCAGCACTTCGCCCCCAATGGACAGGCGACTCCTACGAGCGGCATGGGCGCGATGGCGCAGCAGATTCTCAGCAAACTCGCCTGAGGCTTTCGGCTTTCGGCTCAAACCGGTGAATGCCCGGGCCTGGCGTTTATCCCCAATCGCTCACGATGACAATGCCCGGTATAGCCGGCAAAGGAGAGGTGTCGAATGGCAGATCTTGATGCATTGAAACAGAAATATGCGCCCGTGATTGAGGCGATCCAGCGATTTGTTCCTTACGGGGCCTCCGTGCAGCAAGTCAGCCTCGATGGTGACCGTCTTCTGCTGAAGGGCACTGTGCCGTCGACCGTGGTTGCCAACCGGGTCTGGGACCACATCAAGAAGGTCGATCCGACCTACTCCGACCTGGAGCACCAGATTGCAACGACCGGTGGGGAGACTCAGCCTTACACGATCAAGTCCGGCGATACGCTTTCGGCGATTAGCCTGTTGTTCTATGGC
Source organism: uncultured Acidobacteriaceae bacterium (assembly GCA_963746625.1). GTDB lineage: Bacteria > Acidobacteriota > Terriglobia > Terriglobales > Acidobacteriaceae > Edaphobacter. The sequence continues at coordinate 776,654 of CAVVBT010000002.1, read as the reverse complement.
AATGCCAATAAGTATCCGCAGATTGCCAAGGCGAATAATCTTGCGGACCCCAACAACGTTCCGATTGGGACTACGTTGCAGCTTCCGGTTTTGAGCTAACGGCTCTCTGCAGCTTCAGTAGAAGTCGGCGCAACTGAGAAAGTAGCCGCAGGTGCGGCAGATCAGCTTGCAACGGCTGTCTTCGAGGCGGGAGCTGCAGGTGGGGCAGAAGCGGGAGTGGTGTTCTGTGGTGATCGGGCAGGCCTGGGGGATGAGGTCGGTCTGGGGTTCGGTGGCGGGTGTTGAGGGCATTTGCGGATGCTAACGCATTCGGCGTTTTTTTCAAGCTCCTTTGTCCCACTGGGAGCATCGAAGGGGGTACCTTTAGCTGTAGCGATTTTGCTGAGTAAGAGAATCACCTTTCGCGATGCGGAAGGATGACATAAAAACAACCCGAAGGAGAAACCTCGATGGATCGCAGCGCAACTGCAGTTTGGCACGGCACAATCAAAGAAGGCAGTGGAACGATATCGACTCAGAGTGGCACGTTGAAGGATACGCAGTACAGCTTCAAGGCGCGGTTTGCCGATGGCGTCGGGACGAATCCCGAAGAGCTGATTGCGGCGGCGCACGCGGGCTGCTTCACGATGGCGCTGAGCGGGCAGATTACCAGTGCGGGCTTTACGCCGGATTCGCTGGAGACGACGGCGGTACTGACGCTCGATATGCATGGCGAAAAGCCGACGATCACGAAGATTCATTTGACGACGAAGGCGAAGATTCCGGGAATCGACAAGGCGAAGTTTGATGAGCTGGCGCACAACGCGGAGGTTGGTTGTCCGGTGTCTCGGGTGTTGAAGGCGGCTGAGATTACGTTGGACGCGACTTTGGTCTAAGTCTGGCCTGGGAGAGTTGGGAGCAGGCTTAGGCTTGCTCCCTTCTGATTTAAGGGATCGATTTGAACATTCGCTTGTCGAAGCGGAAGGGCTCGGGTGGGGCGAGCTTTATCTTCGCGAAGTCTGGATGGGTTGGGTTTAGCAGGACATTCCACTCGCCTTCGACGGCGACGGAGGGTACTTCCAGAGCAACCGAGGTTTGCGCGGCGATCCAGTGGGCTCCGATGGCCTGGAGCGCGGGGTTGTCGGTGGCGCGCCAATTGGCGGGAAGATCTCCGAGATTGACGCGAGCGAGTCTGGTTTCGTCGGATGGGAGCGTAGCTTTGCAGGAGACGAGGTCGTCGGGGGCTACGCTGGAGTCGAGATGGACGAAGAACTCGATGGCTGCGAGGGACAGCGATGGAGAGGTGTAGACCATGCGGACTGCCGCGGGATTCCAGCGTCCGGAGAAGAGCCGGGCACCTTCGCCGGTAAAGGCAGAGGCGGCGAAACGGGATTTGGAGATTCTCCAGAGGTGAAGTGGGCTTCTCTTTACCGTCATGGGATGTAAATGTCCACCGCCGGGTGAGGGTCAGGTATATGGCGGCGAAAAATATCTTCCTGCATCAGCTATAGACGCCATAGGCGATGCGCCCGAGGATGGTTTCGACCGATTTCACGCCTGCATCGGTGTCGAGAAGCTCGAATGGTGTGTTGCCATCAAGGGCAGTGTTTGGAGTCTGCAGCCAGCGGGAGGCTTTGGCTCGATCGCCCAGGGTATCGTTTGCCAGTGCAAGGACGCGGGCGAGACGAACCATACGATCAGACTCTTCGGCGGAGAGGCGGGAGTGGGAGGCAATGCGGCGGCTGAGGGTTCTGCCGGAGATTCCGACTACTTTGGCGACGGCGCTGCGATCCATGGAAAGCTCGGCGGCTATGGTGGGAAGGATGCCTGCGGGCAGGCCTTCACGGATAAGCGTTACCAGTTGAGCCGGGGTGCCGACGGTCTTCTTGAGCACTTTCCTGCCACCGAGAACTTCGGCGATAGCCGAAACAGTCATGCCTGCCATTCTAGCATGTCTCAAACGCCAAATGGCAGTCGGCGACTAGTGTGAGTGGTCGTGGCCGTGGTGGTGATGGGCGTGTGCGCCTACGGCTTCCAGATCGGGTGGGGCGCTGCAGCCGTGGGTGGTTTCGCAGCCGGTGATCTCGAACTGGATGGTGGTGTGGGTGATGTGAAAGCCGTCGCGGAGGGCGCACTTGATGCTGGTGAGGATTTCGCCGCACTCGGACATGGGCATTTCGGCAATGGTGACGTGGCTGGCGAGTGCGTGGGAGCTTGAGCCGAGGCTCCAGACGTGCAGGTCGTGAACATCGAGGACACCTTCCACTGAGGCCATGGCATTGCGTATCTCAGTGAGGCGCATGTTGCGGGGCGTTCCTTCGAGGAGGATGTTGAGGGTCTCGCGGATGATGCTGATGGAGCTCCAGAGGATCATGCCGGCGATGAGGATCGAGAGGATGGGGTCGATCCAGCCGATGCCGGTGAAGAGAATGGCGGCACCACCAGCGATGACTGCGGCTGTCGAGAGCGTATCGCCCAGCATGTGGAGGTAGACGCTGCGGATGTTGACGTCGCGGGAGAAGCGCCAGAGAAGCGTTGCCACGGTGCCGTTCATGAGGACACCTGCGGCGGCAACGATCATCATGACGCGGGGCTGGACGGCGACGGGCGCGGCGAGCCGGTGGAGGGCTTCGATAGCGATCCATGCGGAGAGGACGACGAGCATGACGGCGTTGAGGAAGGCTGCGAGGACTCCGGCGCGCTGATAGCCGAAGGTTTTCTCGTCGGTCGCCGGACGCGCCTGAAAGTAGACGGCGACGAAAGAGAGAAGAATGGCGAAGAGGTCACTTAGGTTGTGTCCAGCTTCCGAGATGAGGGCCAGCGAGTGGGCGCGGAGACCAAAGATAAAGGTCGCAGCGACGTAAGCGGCGGTGAGCAGCATGGAGAACTGGAGCACCCGCTGGATCTTGCTGTTCGGGCTCGCGACCATGTGCATGACTCAAGTGTAGTCTGCGCGGGGGTGGGGTTCAATCGGGGCGACCGCGGATTTACGACCGCGGATTGGCGCGGAGAACACGGATGAAAGACAGGGATTGATTTATGGGATAAAAGGAGGGCCAGAGATGGCTTGGCGGAGATTCGGGTTTTATCCGTTTTTGATCTGTAATTATCCGCGGTCGACTTGTTCGTGGGGGTGTGTGGCCTTGAGACGGAGGCCACTCCACGATTCGGCGACAACGATGCTGTTGCCGGGGTTGTGCGGTGCGTAGCGGACCTGGATGGGGAGGTCTGTGCGGATGTCGTGGACGTACTCGGCGAGGGTGCTGACGTCCTGGGCGCACTCGTAGGTGACGCCGGCGATGCGGTAGTTGTAGATGATGATGTTGGGTTCGGCGGCGTCGGTCTGGTTTGACGTTTGTTCGGGCTCGTTGCGGGCCTGCGCGACCATGGTGTCCATGATGGTGCCGTCAGTGATGCGTCCGGAGCGGGCAAGGAGGTCGCGGCGTTCGCGCTCGAGCTCCTCGGCGGAGGGTTTGCGGCGCGTAAGGAGGTAGATGGCGGCACCTGCCGATGCGGCTACGGCGACACAGGCTGCGGCAATGACGCGCGGAGAGCGAAGGTAGAGCGGCAGATGAATTGGATTCAGCGAGTACACAGGCCTCTGCCAAAAAGGATAGTCGAAGGCGGGCGGTTATGGAGTCGGGGGTGTTGCAGGAGTAACCCGGAGTTTGGTGGGATGGACAAAGGCGTTTGGCATACGACTCCTGTGGCTCCCAAAGACGAGACCCCGGGGCCAGCCCCAGCGAATTTTGGACGATTTTCGCGGAGCTAAAGCAATGCGCTCCCTCCGAAGGACAACGACAATGGCATTTGAGCAATCACTGAAAGCGATATACTGGAGGTTGCCCATGAAGGTTCCCTCCGCTCGCTCTCCCAAGTCCCCGATGATTCGTAAAGCTGCTGCCACGGAAGTTACTGGATTTGCTCACCCTCTGGATCTGGCGGAGGGGCGGCGCGTTCGGTCGACTACTGTGATCTGCGTACGCCGTGGCGATTTGGTGGTAATGGCCGCCGATGGACAGGTGTCGGTTGGCAACACGGTGATGAAGGGCACGGCGAAGAAGATTCGCCGACTGTACCAGGACAAGGTGCTGGCGGGATTTGCAGGGTCGACGGCGGACGCGTTTTCGCTGTTTGCCCGGTTTGAGGTGAAGCTGGAGCAGTATGCGGGGAATCTGGGCCGCGCCGCGGTGGAGCTGGCAAAAGATTGGCGCACGGACAAGATGCTGCGGCAACTGGAGGCTCTGCTGATTGTGGCCGATTCGAAGCAGACGTTTCTGCTGTCGGGCAACGGCGACGTGATTGACCCGGATGAAGGGATTACAGCGATCGGAAGTGGGGGAAGTTATGCGCTGGCGAGTGCGCGGGCGCTGATCGAGAATACCGACTTGAACGCCCGGGAGATTGCGGTGAAGAGCTTGAAGATCGCGGGGCAGATCTGCATTTATACGAACGACCAGATGACGGTGGAAGAGCTGAAGTCTGAGACCACGGCGAACAAATAACATCTCATCTTCGTAGATTGTTTCGTCGCGAGGATTGCGGCTGGGATCCACACAAGGAGTACCGTAATGGCAATTTTTCTACCTGGAGCGGCTGAAGATCAGGCGCTGGCACTGGATGAGATGACTCCGCGCGAGATTGTGGCGGAGCTGGATAAGTATGTGGTGGGACAGCATGCGGCGAAGCGAGCGGTGGCGATTGCGCTGCGGAACCGGATGCGGCGGCAGAAGCTTTCGCCGGAGTTGGCGGAAGAGATCATGCCGAAGAACATCATCATGATTGGGCCGACGGGTGTGGGCAAGACGGAGATTGCAAGGCGGCTGGCCAAGCTGACGAACTCGCCGTTTTTGAAGGTGGAGGCCTCGAAGTTTACTGAAGTCGGGTACGTGGGGCGCGATGTGGAGTCGATTGTGCGGGATCTGGTGGAGATCGCGATCGACATGGTGCGCGAAGAGAAGATGGAAGAGGTCGAGGATAAGGCGGAGCTGGCGGCTGAGGACCGGCTGATCGATTTGTTGTTGCCACCTTCGCCAGGGACTCCTGTTCAGGAGCCTGGGAGCAATGTGATTCAGTTGCCGGCTGCGACTTCGGTGGATGGTTCGGAAGAAAAGGCAGGGGAGCGAGAGCAGAGGACTCGGGAGAAGCTGCGGCAGCAGTTTCGCGAGGGCAAGCTGGATGAGCGCGTTGTGGAGCTGGATGTCCGGGATCGGAACCAGCCCAGCTTTGAGGTGATTTCCAATCAGGGTTCGGAAGAGATGGACATCAACCTGAAAGACATGCTGCCGGGGTTGTTTGGACAGCGGACTAAGAAGCGGAAGATGAAGGTGGCAGAGGCTTTCGACTACCTGGTGCAGGAGGAAGAGAACCGGCTGATCGATATGGACCAGGTGACTCGGCTGGCGGTGGAGCGGGTTGAAGATTCGGGGATGGTTTTTCTCGATGAGATCGATAAAATTGCGGGCCGGGAAGGTGGGCATGGGCCGGATGTTTCGCGCGAGGGAGTGCAGCGGGATATTCTGCCAATTGTTGAAGGGACTACGGTTAGCACGAAGTATGGGATGGTTTCGACCGACCACATTTTGTTTATTGCGGCGGGGGCGTTTCATGTTTCGAAGCCCAGCGATTTGATTCCGGAATTGCAGGGGCGGTTCCCGATTCGGGTGGAGCTTAACTCGTTGACGGTAGAATGACTTTATTAGGATTTTGACGGAGCCGAAGTCGTCGCTTGTGAAGCAGTCTACGGCGCTTTTGGAGACGGAGGGGTTGAAGTTGGAGTTTACGAAGGAGGCGATTGCGGAGATGGCGCAGTTTGCTTTCAAGGTGAACGAAACTACTGAAAACATTGGGGCTCGGCGGCTGCATACGATTCTGGAACGGGTGCTGGATGAGATTAGTTTTCAGGCGCCGGATCTGTTCAAGAGCCCGCGGGCGGAGATTACCGAGGAGGGCGTGGTTGGGGAAGTGCATGCATCTGCTCCACTTACGTCGGAGCCACAGAAGCCTTCGCCACCTCTGCCGGTGATTGAGCGGCAGACGGCGAATGGGGTGGAGAAGGTAATTGTGGTGGACCCGGAGTATGTGCGGCAGCAAGTGGCTTCGATTGTGAAGGATCAGGATCTTTCGCGGTATATTTTGTAGTTTTTTTGCTGGCCGGCGAAGGGGTGCTTTTACAGGGGGTTTTGCCATTCCCTGTCGAAAATGCACGGTGAAACGCTGGTAAATTGTGGTGAAGTTGTGGTGGAAATGTGGTTCCTGGACGGCGCGATTCCGGCGACCAATTTCTGCCACTTTTTTGAGATTATTTTGGGGTAGGGTTTCAGTAGCGAAACTGTTTTTATTTTCGGGTGTTAGGTATCGAATATCAGGGTTCAAGCCGCTGAGGACGATATAGAGTACGCCCTGAAAAGCACGTTGGATTGCACTTTTTTTGTAAATTCAGGACGTGTAGAAAATTGCGTTAATCGAATGAAAAGATATGCGCGCCGGGGGTGCAGACTGGTATCCTTCGACATTGCAGGAATATTGCCGAGCGCGGGCCAGCGTGAGGCGGCCATCAACGTAACAGGCGGTTGATTTGTTGAATGGGGGCGGCTTCTCCCAGAACGTTCAGGCCGCCAGGTGAGAGATGCACCGTCGAGCCTCGTTTGTGAGGCCAATCCAAGCGACGGGTGCATGGAGCCTGATGAATTATTCGTTTCTGCCCGATTTGCTGGCCCTTACGATCCTGATTATCATCCTGCTGCTTCTGCGCAGGCGTCATCCTCAGGGACGGGCGGACATCTGGCTGCTGGGTTTGTTCTTCACGCTGGTGGAAGCGGTGGCGCACACGTTCTATCCGGATAGCGGGCCGCCACCGTGGACGCTGCACGTGATTGTGATGGACTGCTATCTGCTGGCCGGGGTGGTGTTCGTGTGGGCTTCGGCGGGGTACCCGGGTTCGAGCACGACGGAACTGCTTTACCTCTGGGTGAATTCGTTACCGGTGCTGGCGTTGACGACGGCGTATGGGATGCACCTGTACTCGCCGATGGTGTTCTTTGTCTGCATTGCGACAGGGCTGGTCGCGGGGGTTTCGAGTTCGCTTTATCTCAAGCACAGCTGGAAGTACGCCCTGCTGCATACGTGTGGGTGGCTGGCGATGGGATTCCTGGTGCGGCGGGGAGAGTTCCGCGAAGCCGTTTACTGGAGCCTATGTGCGGTTTACACAATTGCCGCGGTGAATTTCCAGCGTCGGCTGGCGCGCAACAGTACGGGTAAGCTGGCGATTGTGACGGGCTTCACGATCTGGGCGCTTTGCCTGCTGGGGCATCCGTGGATTGTGAAGTATCGCGAGTATGCCGACATTGCTTCGCACGTGTGGAACATGCAGAAGTCGCTGATCTCAATCGGCATGATTCTGGTGATGCTGGAGGAGCAGGTTTCCAGCAACGAGTGGCTGGCGTTGCATGACGAACTGACAGGTTTGCCGAACCGGAGGCTTTTTGCAGACAGGCTGTCGGCCGCGATTGAGCGGGCAGACCGGATGCGCGGGCGGTTGGCACTGCTGATTCTGGATCTGAACGGCTTCAAGGCGATCAACGACACGATGGGACACCAGGCGGGAGACCAGGTGTTGCGCGAGGTGGCGAGCCATCTGCGAAGGAGTGTGCGAGAGGAGGATACGCTGGCGCGGCTGGGTGGCGACGAATTCATCATCGTGGCTTCGGACCTTGGAGTGGACCAGACGCTGGATCATTTCATGGAGCTGGTGCAGACTGCCTTGGAGGAGCCTGTGCTGGTAGAGGGACAGTCGATGTTGGTGACTGCGAGCCTGGGTATGGCGGTTTATCCGGATGACGCGGAGGATTCGATCAAGCTGCTGCGGGTGGCAGACCAGAGGATGTATGCGCTGAAACAGCGACCGGAGTTTCTGCCGAAGGTGGGAGTGAATATGAAGGCGAAGGTGGGGGAGTCGGGGAAGATTGCTGTTGCGGGTGGGCAGTAGGGCGGGACTAGGGACTAGGGACTAGGGACTAGGGACTAGGGACTAGGGAAGACACTACAACTGCAAAAGCATATGCGTTCCTTGGACAGGCTCAGGAGAGGCTCTTCGACTGCGCAGTTCGCGAAGTTGCTTGCTCGATGATGACACCCTTTGTTGGTTGATAGGTAAGAAACAAGCAACGGCAAAATGCTTGGTCTCTCCACTTCGCAACGGATAAACTGTCCGTTGCTTCGGTCGAGATGACTCCACTTTTCGTTGAGGCGGAAGGAAGCAAAGGCAAATGCAAGAGCCAACGGCAACGGCAAAGGCAACCCACCCTTCACGATGAGACCGTGAAGGATGGGCCACCCGCTGCTTCGCTTAGGACCTTTGGGGAGATTAGCGGCCTACGTGGCCTCGGCCGTCACGACGTTCGTTGCCATGGAAGTTCTCCGGATGGCCGTTCCAGCCTTCGCGGGGCTTTTCGCCGGCGTGTGGGTACTCGCCGTGATAGCCGTGTTCGGGATGGTAGGTGTTGTTGACGTAGCCGTGGAAGTTGGAGGAACCGTGGAACCATGGGCCTGCTCCGATGAAGACTCCGCCGGAGAACCACTCAGGGCCATAGTAGCCGTAAGGGGCGCAGGAGTATGGAGGAGCTTCGTAGTAGCCGTAGGGGCATGCCGGAGCGACGCCTATCCCTACGCTGATCTGGGCCTGGGCCGGGGGAGGGGTTGCTACAAAGAAACACAGACTAGCGACTGCAGATGCTGCAAGAATTTTTAGACTACGCATTGGGGTTCACCTCTTGTGTCGTTTAGAGAGGAGTGATTTGTCTCGCGTTGTTTGGTGGGGTGCGAGTTAAATTTGGGGTTTTGGGAAAAAGGTTGCTTTGGGGTGATGGAGGATTTTTGCGAGAGTGTAGGGGTTTGTGATCGTTTTTGGGTGGTGAGGGTTGAAGAGCAAAGCAGCTCCTTCAAGGGACGATAAATAAGGGAGGCAAAAGCAACGACAACGGCAACAGCAACAACAACGGCAACAGCAGATCCCCTTCGGGGATGACAAGCCAGAAAAGCAAAGACAACGACAACGGCAAAAGCAAAAGCAACGACAACGGCAAAAGCAACGACAGCGACAAACAGCAAAAGCGACAACGGCAAAAGCAGATCCCCTTCGGGGATGACAAACCAGAAAAGCAAAGACAACTGCAACAGCAAAGACAACGGCAACGGCCGCGACAGCGACAACCGCGACGATTACGCAGAACGAGGGACCCTTGCCGGGTCCCTCGTTTGATTTGTTTCTACGACTGTTTGTCGAATAGGCTATTTGCCGACGTGGCCGCGTCCGTCACGCGTTTCGTTTCCCTTGAAGTTCTTGGGTGGGATGGGGTGTCCTGCCGTGGCTTTCTCGCCGCGCTCGGGCATTTGACCCTTGTAGCCGTGGTCGGGATGATAGCTGGTGTTTACCTGGCCGCGGAAGTTGTCCGGGCCGTGGAACCAGGGGCCAGCGCCAACGAATGTGCCGCCCGTGAACCATTTTGGTCCGTAGTAGCCGTAGGGAGCACAGCCATAGGGAGCGGCCTCAAAGTAGCCGTAGGGACATTCCGGAGCTGCGCCGATTTCGACGCTGACCTGAGACTGAGCTTTGGGAGCGCTTGCAGCGAAGCAGAGACCGGCGACAGCGGCCAAAGTAAAGTACTTAATGCCTTGCATGGGATTACCTCAGCCTAGTGAGAGAGGTAGCCAGGCTGATTAGTTGTGCCGACGACAAAACTAATACCAAAAGAACTCGGCGGCCTTGCGGGCCGCCGAGTTGCAACGATGATTTGTGGATGGATTAGCGGGCGGCGCCAGCTGGTTCGCTGATTTCGGCGAGGCGCTTGGCGAGGAGTTGCTCGAGGTCTTCGATGGCTTTGGAGAAGCCCTCGATGCCTTCCTTGAGCTTGTCGGTGGCCATGCGGTCGGCAGCGTGCATCTTGTCGAAGGTGGCCTTGTCGATGGTGAGCTTCTCGATAGTCGAGCTTCTGCGCGTTGGCGGGGTCGAGCTTGCGCGTGAGCGTGCCTTCGGTGGTGGCGAGCTCTTCGAGGAGCTTGGGAGCGATGGTGAGGAGGTCGCAGCCGGCGAGTTCTTTGATCTCGCCGGTGTTGCGGAAGCTCGCGCCCATGACGACGGTCTTGTAGCCGAATTTCTTGTAGTAGTTGTAGATCGTGGTGACGGACTGGACGCCGGGGTCGTTGGCGCCGTCGTTGTTGCCGTTGGGCTCGTTCTTCTTGTACCAGTCGAGAATGCGGCCTACGAAGGGCGAGATGAGGGTGGCCTTGGCTTCGGCGGCGGCGATGGCCTGGTGGATGCCGAAGAGGAGGGTCATGTTGCAGTGGATGCCCTCTTTTTCGAGGATCTCGGCGGCCTTGATGCCCTCCCATGTGGAGGCGAGCTTGATGAGGACGCGGTCGCGGGAGATGCCGGCCTTGTCGTACATGGCGATGATGTCGCGGGCCTGCGCGACGGACTTTTCGGTGTCGTAGGAGAGGCGGGCGTCGACCTCGGTGGAGACGCGGCCGGGGATGATGTCGAGGATCTTGAGGCCGAAGGCTACGTCGAGATGCTTGAAGGACTGCTTGGCGAGGTCTGCTCGGAGGCGTTGGGGCCTGCTTCCTTGCGGGCCTGCTTGAGGACGCCGTCGACGATGGGCTGGTACTCGGGCTTTTCGGAGGCGGCGGCGATGAGGGAGGGGTTGGTGGTGGCGTCCTGCGGGTTGAACTGCTTGATCGCGTTGATGTCGCCGGTGTCGGAGACGACGGTGGTCATGCCGCGAAGCTGTTCGAGAAAAGATGCCATGGGATTGCTCCTTCGCTGTTGGGGCTGATTTTATCAAGTTCGGGGCGACCGCGGATTTTCGCGGAGGGTACGGATAAGGCTTAACACGGATAAAAAGGGATAAAGACTGATAAAGGCGGATTAAGAATGAGTCCCGGTGTTTTTAGGCTTTCTTGTCTTTCTTGTCAGGCTGGTCTTTTTTGTTGTTTTTATCTGTTTTGTTTTACTTTTATCGTTTTTGTCCGTGTGATCGCGGTCGGTTTCTACTCGGCGGCGAATTGGTTTTCGAGGATGCCGAGGCCGTCTATTTCTACTTGGATGCGGTCGCCGGGCTTGACGGCTCCTACGCCGGCGGGGGTTCCGGTGGGGATGAGGTCGCCGGGCTCGAGGGTCATGGTCTGCGGTGATGTAGCGGAGGAGCTCGGCGATGGGGAAGATGAAGTCGCGGGTGGAGCCTTGCTGCTTGACGGCGCCGTTGAGGCGGGTGGTGACGGTGACGGGCTGGCCGCCGGCGGGGTCGATCTCGTCGGAGACGATGGGGCCGACGGGGCAGAAGGTGTCGAAGCCCTTGCCGCGGGTCCATTGGCCGTCGGACTTCTGGATGTCGCGGGCGGTGACGTCGTTGACGATGATGTAGCCGCGGATGTAGGGGCGGACGTCTTCGTCGGGGCCGATGTTGCGGCAGCGGCGGCCGATGACGATGCCTAGCTCGCCTTCGTAGTCGACGCGCTGGGAGAGGGCGGGCATGATGATGGTGCCGCGCGGGGCGAGGAGCGAGGAGGGCGGCTTGAGGAAGAGGAGCGGCTCTTTGGGGACCTCGTTGCCGAGTTCGGTGGCGTGGTCGCGGTAGTTGCGGCCTACGCAGAGGATCTTGGAGGGGGTGACGGGCGGGAGGAGCTGGAGGTCGGAGAGCGGAGTGGGCTCGAAGTTGCGGCGGTGGTGGGGACGGGAAGGCCGCCGAGGATGCGGGCGGAGAGGTCTTCCTGGGGTGCCTGCATGGGGAGCGCGGCCCAGAGGACGCCGTTGCGCTTTTCGACGAGGGCGTAGCGGGAGAGGGTGGCGCCGTTTTCGAAGGACAGGTATTTGCAGTAACGCATTTTAAGTTATGGCTCCCTGAGGGTCTCTTGCACGGGTGCGCTGGTTGGGCTCTCGTTGCCTGCTGCGTCGACAGCAGAGACACGATAGGACATAGCGGCGGCCTGGCTTGGCGGTTTGGTCGCGGTAGGCAGGACCTACGACCGGGGTTGGGTTGAGACGGGTCGCTGTAGCCGCGATCGCGCCAGAGGAGTCAACATCTTGACGATACACAAAATATCCGGCGAGGTCGGCGTCGGAGTTCGGGAGCCCATGAGAGATCGATGGAACGGTCGGCAGGGGTGAGGCCGCCAGGGACTGCTTCGAGCCCGGTTGGAGTGTGTGGCGGGAAGATGTCGCGGAGGGTGATTTGGATTGGGGAAGAGATTGGGCTGCGGAGCTCGAGGGTGTGGCCGTCGAGGGTTACGGTGAGGACTCGCTGGGCGGTGTAGCGGTAGGTAGAGTTTTTCTGGGCGGTGCGGTCGAGAGTGCCTCCGGGGTCGGTGGTGGAGGCAGGTGTGCGGAGTTTGGTTTCGGTTGGGGATGGGGGTTGGAGGGGGTCTGGCTGGGGCTTTTGTGGGGGCTTTTTCGCGAGAGGGTTCGCGGAGGTCTTCGCGGCTTTTGGTGGGGCTGGTTGGATGGGGCTGCCGTCGGGGTTGAGTGAGGTGCGTGTGAGCTCAATGGCGGCGGGGGATTGGGTGGGGGTCCAGGTGAGCTGGATGCCTTCGGGGGCGGGGGTGGTTCGGAGTTGCTGGACGGGGGGCGGGGCAGAGCCGGCGGCGGCGAAGGCGTCGTTGGAGGGGCCGGCGGAGCGGTTGTGAGTGTTGAGGAGCTGAATGCGGTAGGTGAGGAGGGTGGCGCGGGTTTCGGAGGAGAGAGTTGCAGGGAGGGGGTCGGAGGCGGTGGAGGGACCGGGTTTGACTGGGAGGGTGGCGATGGGGGTGCAGGCGGCAGAAGAGGAGGGGATGCGGCAGATCTGGGCCGTCATGGGTCCCTTGAAGGGGACGCGCGAGGTGGTTTGAGTGGGGGTCGTCCAGCGGAGCTCGACAGTGTCGCCGACGCGCTGGGCAGCGAGGTCTTTTATTGGCTCGGGGAGATTGAGGGCGGGAGCTTGCGGGGGGGCTGGGCTGGCACAGCCGATGGCGCAGAGGGTGAGAATCGCGGCGGCTGCCAAAAGCCATTGCGGTGCGCGCAAATGGTTGAGGGTGGGGAGGAACCTCATCGATAGTTTGATCATACGACGGGCATTTGTCCGAGGAGGGTCATAGAGCAGGGCGCGGTGCGGGCGAATGTAAATTTTCAAACTACAGGCTGATTCGGAGGCGAAAACAGGCATCCAATCCCGGAAAGCGGGTTAGCGTACAACCGTTTGACCCTGTTTAAACATCTTTTGGTACAGCACAACCAATCCTATGAGCAAAAATATCATCTCCGCGAGCGTACTAGACTCTTCCCTTCCTCCCTCCCCGGAAGATGTTCTATCAGGCAATGGAGGGAATGGGCACCGCGGCCTGCATGTTGATGGCGTGGCCGCTGAATCGTTCATCGCTGAAAAGCGGATTGGCGAACGCATCAAACAGCTTCGGCTGAAGAAGTCGATGGGGCTGGTGGAGCTGGGACGGCATACGGGCCTGTCGGCGAGCTTCCTGTCGCAGCTTGAGACGGGACGGGTGGTGCCGACGCTGAGAAACCTCGCGCGGATTGCGATGGTGTTTTCCAAGGATCTCAGCTACTTCTTTGAACCGGAGCCGCAGACACTGTTCCGCATGCACCGGCGGGATGACCGCGTGCGGTTGCCGCAGACGGGAGCGGATGACCCGGCGTACTTTTTTGAGAGCCTCGGATACCTGGTTCCGGACCGGCAGCTGGATCCTTACTACGCGGAGTTTCTTCCGATGAAGGAGGGACGGGTGCCGCGTGCGCATCAGCATGCCGGGTGCGAGTTTCTCTATTTACTGTCGGGGTCGCTGGATGTGCGGCATGGAGAGGCGATCCACAAGGTGGAACCGGGAGACGCAATCTACTTTGACGCGAACACCATTCATAGCTACGTGTGCACCAGCAAGATGCCGGCGACGGCAGTAATCGTGACGCTGCAACATCCCCTGGTGCTACAGATGGGGACGGGGTCGCGGACGCTCGGACCGGGAAATGGCAAGGTGCGGAGTATTCCTCCTCCAATGCTGCCGACGGGGATGGCGAAGAAGACCGCGGAGCGGATGCAGTAGCGGCCTGATCCGAATTGGCAGATTTATATTGCTGCGGAATCAAGAGATGGAGCGGGAAGTTTGGGTAAGGTGACAGGCATGACATCGAGCCGCTGAAGGGCTTTGCGGGTGAGGCCTGTGAGCGGTAGCGAGTGGAGGCGGGTGGTGAGGACCCAGGTGAGGTCTTTGTTGGAGGCGGGGATGGCATGGCGAAGGCCGCTGTCCTGGGGGCCGTGGGCGGCGAAGATCTGGACGTAGTAGTTGGTGTTCGTGATGGCGTGGCGGAGGCGGAGCATGGGCTCGCGGCCCTGGACGGAGTCGAGAGGCAGGGGTGGGAGTTCGTACATGCCGGGCATGAGAGAGGCGTCTTTGGCGCGCTGCTCGAGGAGGACCTCGGTTTGTGTGCCGCGTTTGCGGAGGCTGAGGAGATAGGCTGATTGGCGGCTGAGTTGGACAGCGCGTGGGGTGGTGAGGTGTTCGCCGCGGGTCTTGCACATGGCAAAGACGGGGCAATGCAGACACAAGGGCGCGCGGGGGAGGCAGATGGTTGCGCCCAGCTCCATCATGGCCTGGTTGTGATCGCCGGGAGCGTTGTAGCCTTCGGCCCGACTGTTTCTGGGCGAGCGCCTGGGGACGAGGGCTGCAGCTTTTTTCTGGACGTAGGCTCGGCCTTCGGCGGATTTTGATTCCGGGCGGCCGGTGATGCGGAGGAGTACGCGCTCGACGTTGCCGTCGACGACGGCGATGCTCTCGCCGAAGGCGATGCTGGCAATGGCGGCACTGGTGTATTCGCCGATGCCGGGGAGGGCGCGGAGTTCGGCGGCGGTTTTGGGGAGTTCGCCGTTATGCTCGCGGACCAGGAACTGTGCGGCTTTGTGGAGCATGCGGGCTCGGCGGTAGTAGCCGAGGCCGGACCAGGTGGCAAGCACTTCGGCTTCGGTGGCGAGGGCGAGGGAGAGCATTGTGGGGAAACGGCGGAGGAAGGTCTGGTAGTGGTCGATAACGGCGGCGACGCGGGTCTGCTGGAGCATGACCTCGGAGAGCCAGGTACGGTAGGGGTCGCTGACGTTACGCCAGGGGAGTTCGCGGGCGTGGCTTTTGTACCAGGCAATGAGCTTGCGCCGGAATGCGATGGGGTCTAGTTTTTCATCCGACGGGTCGGCTGGCTTCGGGTGGGCTTGCATCGGGGTAAGTCTATCGGGTTTGTGTTTAGGGGGGTAGGGATTAGAAGGCAGGACAGAAACAACAGCAACAGGTTCCCCATTCGACTTCGCGCGGGGATGACAAGCAAGAAAAGCAAGAACAAGCGCAAAAACAAAAAGCAAGGGCAAATACAGGGGTCCTTCGCTTCGCTCAGGATGACGACAAGAACAAACAACGACAGGGTCAACGGTATCCCAGCCGGCTGAACTCCCTCACTCGGGATGATGCCGGGGTTTGGGGCTACACTCTAGCTGACTATGTGGCGTGAGCGAGAGACATCTACGGGGTGGAGAGGAAAGACGGGGCGGCGGGATTTTCTGCGACTGGCAGGTATGGCTGCGGGTGCGGCTTTGTTGCCGGTCGACGGTAAGGCTGCGCCGGTTGCGCCGCCAGCGTTTGCTAGTGGGGATGCGCGATGGCAGAAGACTTGGGATGCGGCGCTCGCGGTGCTGGCGGGAAATGTGAAAAATGTTCCGCGGTATCAGAAGCCGGTGTTGTTTGAGGGTGCAGTCTATCCAGGGATTTGGCAGGAGTGCGGGCCGCACGAGGGATTGGTCTACGGGACTCTGGCGCAGTTTGTTGCGGCGAAGGACGGCGGGCCGACGCCGCTCGAGATCGCGCGGAATAACCACATGGCTTTTTTTGCGCTGCAGAAGCCGATCGGGTCGGATTCCGCGGGGCAGATTCCGGCTGCGATCAAGATGAGCGATGTGGGGTTCGGGCAGATTCAGATGGTGGTGCCGATTGCTGCGACGGCGTGGGAGCTGGCGCAGTTGATGGACGATGACGAGCTGCTGGTGACGGCTTATGAAGCATGCAGCCGGTGGGATGCGTGGCTGCGCGAGTATCGGGATACGCGGAAGACGGGGCTGGTGGAGGGTTTCTGCACGTATGACACGGGGCATGACAACAGCCCTCGGTGGACAGGGATTCCGAACCGTTGTCCGGATTCCGATGCAAGGAAATGCCCGCCGATGACCACGATGCCGCGGCTGTGTCCTGATCTTTCCGCTACGGTTTTTGGTGCGCGGATGGCGCTGGCACATATGGCTACAGCTCTGGGGAAGGGCGATGAGGCCAGCCGGTGGCACGATGATGCGGAGAAGATTCGCGCGCTGATTGTTGAGCGCCTTTATGACCCGAAGGATGCCTCGTTTTACGACTTGGACGCGCAGAATAATTTTGTTCGCGTGCGATCGGACGTTAATAGCCGCGTTCTCGGCGAGCATGTGTTGAAGCGGTATGACGCAAAGGATAAAGCGATCTTCGATGCAGTGTGGACGAAGCAGATTCATAACCCGAAGGCATTCTGGGCGCCTTATCCGCTGACTTCGGTGGCGATGGATGATCCGACGTTTGTACGGCCGATTCCGCGGAATAGCTGGGGCGGGGCGAGCCAGGCGTTAACTGCGCTGCGGGCTCCACGATGGATGCCGTACTACGGCAAGCAGGCGGAGCTGGACCACATGATGCAGCAGTGGTGCGAGGCGATCATGCGGCACACGGAGTTCCGGCAGCAGATGGATCCAATGACGGGGGATTTTACGCAGGCGGATCCGAGCGGGTATTCGCCGGCGGCGTTGGTGTTTCTGGATTATGCGCGGCGGCTTAGCCACTCAACCGCTTAGGGGCGGGCCGAGGCGGAAACGCTCGCGAATCTGGTAGCGGGAGCCGGTGGGCTCGGTGAAGCTTTCGTAGAGAAGGAACTCGTCAGCCATGAAAGCGGTGAACTTTGGTTCGCGGTCGATGCGGGCCTTGAGTTGGCGGAGGGACTCGGTTGCGTCGTTACCTTTGCTTCGGGCGAGGGTGATGTGGGGATGGTAGGCGCGGGCTTCGGGAACGAATCCGCAGGGTGTGGTGGCGGCGATGAGGGCTTGCTGAAGGACGAGAAGTGCAGGTGCGGTGCGGACATCGACGTAGAAGATGCCGGCGTGATCGAAGATGCCGGTGGATTCCAGACGGATGGGGACGTGGGGGAGATGAATTTCGCGGAGGCGGGGGATCAGGCAGTTGTATTGTTGCTGATCGGTGCTGCCGAGGAACTGGAGGGTGACGTGCCAGCTTTCGGGCTGGGACCATCGGAGCGAGTCGTCTTTGGTATGGAGACGGGCGGTTAGCTTTGTGAGTTCGTCGATGACGGTGGAGGATAGCGGGATGCCGAGGAAGAGGCGCATACAGGATTAATGGATGCTCGACCCACAATTACGTAGCGGCACAATTTGTTTGCTATAGACTTTGGCGACATAGGCCAGCACGTAAGGAGACCCCACAATGAAGCGTCGCAGCTTTTTGAAGTCTGCCGTATCTGCCTTTCCGATCGCGCTCTCTCAACCCTTTGTCCTGGCTAGTGAATCGACAGCCGACTTGTCTCCAGAGGCACACGTTGTACCCGCAGGAAAGGACATGTTTGACGAGGCTCGGTCGCTGGGTTTTAGCCGAATCACGTTTAAGACTTCGACGCGGGAGACCGACCACGTCTTCATCATCGAGCACGATAATCTTCTTCCGGGCGGCCCAGCGCTGCATTATCACCTGGCACAGGAGGAATGGTTCTACGTGATGGAAGGCGAGATTGTCCTTCAGGTGGGCGACAAGCGTTTGCGGTTGGGAGTGGGGGAGTCGGTGCTTGCGCCTCGCAAGGTGCCGCATGCGTTTACCGCTGTGGGAGACAAACCGGCGAAGATGCTGATCGCATTTTCTCCGGCGGGCAAGATGGAGGAGTACTTTCGTGCGGCTGCCAAACCCGGAGCAGCACCGATGGATGCGGCTCTCTCTAGGAAGTACGAGGTGGTGGTTGTCGGGCCTCCAATCAAGGCGTAAGGACTCCGCTCCGGAGCTGGTCGCTGAGGAGATGTCGGCGCCCGTGGTGGCGACCGCTAGTTATAACGCATGTTATAATAGAGGCGGGGAGAGTTCTATGGCTACTTCTGTCAAAATCACCACTATCGGCAACTCTGTCGGCATCGTCCTGCCCAAGGAGGTGCTGAACCGCCTCCACGTCGAAAAGGGCGACAGTCTATACGTTCTCGAGACCCCCGACGGAATCACGCTCACCCCGTTCGACCAGGACTTTGCCGGCGAAATGGAAGCGGCAAAGCGGGTAATGAGAAAGCACCGGGATGTCCTGCGAAAGCTTGCTGAATAATGGACGAGCCCCTGTGGATCTCCAAGAAGGCTGCGTTAGCTATTCACAGCACGCAATTGGCCGAGCACGGCGGCTCCGACGGTATCCGTGATGAAACACTACTCGATTCGGCTCTCGCGAAGCCCCGTAACGTGTTTGCCTACGCCGATCAACCGGATATCTTCCGTCTTGCGGCCTCCTATGCGTTCGGAATCGCCCGAAACCATGCTTTTGTGGACGGAAACAAACGTACCGCCCTCGTCGTTTCCCTCACGTTTCTGGACAGAAACGGCTGGGACATAGAGGCTTCAAAGGAAGACGTTTACTTCACCTTCCTCCACCTGGCCGACGGATCCCTCAGCGAGGAGGAATTGGCGGCATGGTTTACAGAACACGCCGTATCCCTGTAAATCAACCTCCAAGAATCCTTTCCACCACAAAAGCCGTCTAAAAGATGTGGTATTCTATGATTCGCTGGGGAAGTGTGCCCTTGAATGCCCTGACCTCCTGAAGGTCAACCGGCTGGCCAACGCGGTCTAAACCGCAATCTGCTCCCTGCCCATTACGGAACAACCCCGGGACTAGTCCGCCTAAATGGCGGCAACCCAATCATCTGAATCTTTCGCAGGAGTGCGCACTGCCGTGGCAGAAGAAATTGACAAGTACGAAGAAGACATAGACAAGCTCATCGACACTGGGAAAGAGAAGGGGTATCTCACCTTCGGCGAGGTCAACGACCTTCTCCCCGGGGACATCAACACGCCCGACGACCTCGATGACCTGCTCACAACCATCAACACACAGGGCATCGACGTCCTGTCGGGTGACAAGTTCTCCGGCGACCGCGAGAAGTACGAGCCCGAGGCCGGCGAAGAGTCTGAAGACGTAGAGCTTGATCTCTCACCGGGAACGCTTGAGAAGACCAACGACCCCGTCCGCATGTACCTGCGCGAGATGGGTACGGTTCCGCTCCTCACTCGCGAGGGCGAGGTTGAAATCGCCAAGCGCATCGAGCGCGGGCAGCTCCGCGTCATGAAGGCCATCTCCCGCTCGCCGATCGTCATCCGCGAGATCGTCGGGCTCGGCGAAGACCTCCGCCGCGGTGTTCGCAACATCAAGGAAGTCGTCACGTTCGACGAAGAGGAGCTCACGGAAGAGATCCTCCAGGCGCGCGTGCGGGCGACCGTCGGCCGCATCGATGTCATCCTCAAGCACCAGAAGAAAATCCACGCGCTTGAAGAGAAGCTCGCCGCGCCGCACGGCAAAGACGCCAAGGCCAAAGCCAAGGATGCTCGCAAGACCCGCTGGCTCATCGGCCGCGAGCACGTTTACATCAACCGCATCGTTCGCGAGCTGAAGTACACCAACTCTGAGAAGAAGCGGCTTCTCGACAAGGTCAATAAGACTGTCGATGCCATGCGCACTCTCGAGCGCCAGATCAAGACACTCGAGACGAAGTTCGAAGCCTCGAAGTCGGAAGAGCTGCGCAAGGAGTACAAGCGTCAGCAGAAAAACTGCCGCATCGATCTAGAGCGCGTTGAAGCCGACGCCGGCATCACGATCGCCGACCTCAAGCGGACGCAGCGCGAGATGATCCAGGGCGACATGGACGCCGAGCGCGCCAAGCGCGAGCTCATCGAGGCTAACCTTCGCCTCGTCGTCTCCATCGCGAAGAAGTACACCAACCGCGGACTCCAGTTCCTCGACCTCATTCAGGAGGGCAACATCGGCCTGATGAAGGCGGTGGACAAGTTCGAGTACCGTCGCGGTTACAAATTCTCGACCTACGCCACCTGGTGGATTCGTCAGGCCATTACCCGCGCCATCGCGGACCAGGCCCGCACGATCCGTATCCCGGTGCACATGATCGAGACCATCAACAAGCTCATCCGCACCAGCCGTCAGCTTGTGCAGGAGCTTGGGCGTGAAGCCTCTTCAGAAGAGATCGCTCGCCGCATGGACATCCCGGTCGCAAAGGTCCGCAAGGTCCTGAAGATCGCGCAGGAGCCCATCTCGCTCGAGACTCCGATCGGCGAAGAGGAAGATTCGCACCTTGGCGATTTCATCGAAGACCGCATGGCTGTCAGCCCGTCCGACGCCGTGATCTCGGTCAACCTGAAGGAGTACACCTCACAGGTCCTCCGCACCCTGACCCCGCGTGAAGAGCGCGTGATCAAGATGCGCTTCGGCCTCGAAGATGGCTCCGAGCACACCCTCGAAGAGGTCGGCCAGTCCTTTCAGGTCACTCGCGAGCGCATTCGCCAGATAGAGGCCAAGGCACTTCGCAAACTCCGTCACCCAAGCCGCAGCCGCAAGCTGAAGGCCTTCGTCGACGGCGTCAAAGACATGTAATTCACCCTTAGTTGAGCAAGAAGGCCGCGAACAATCGCGGCCTTCTTGTTTTTGACGGATAAAGTCGAATTGCTAGAAGGTTTCTCCAACCATCTCTTCACTCTTTTTCCAGAGCGCCTCGGCGTTGGCCGGATCGAGCGCGTAGGCACGCACACCTTCGCTGATGACGCTGATGGGCTGATCTACAGGGACGATCTCTCCGACATGGCAGTTTTCGCAGTACTGGCCTCCGACCTCATCTGATGGAGCGACGACAGCAGCCCACACGGAGGTGGCGGAGCCCTGAGGAATGGTCTTCCACTGGAACGGACCCTTTCCTTCGGCGGCGAGCTGCTCGTTGATCTGAGCTATCAGTTTTTCGATTCGGCCGGGATCTGAGTAGCGGCCGAGTTCGGTCTGGATGCCCCCCGGATGCACCGCTGCAGCGCGCACGCCACGCCCACGATGGCGCTTGTCGAATTCGACAGCGAAGAGAATATTCGCAGTCTTCGAGCGTCCGTAAGCCACGAAGGGCTCGTAAGGCGTTCGCTCAAAGTTGGGATCGTTGAGATCGACGTTAGAGTATCGATGTCCCGCCGACGACAGATTCACGAGTCTTCCGCCGTCGCGAATCAGCCGAGCAATCCGGTTGACGAAGACAAAGTGGCCCAGATGGTTGGTCCCGAACTGTGTCTCGAAACCGTCGGCGGTATGGCCAAACGGTGTAGCCATAACGCCCGCGTTGGCGATAACGACGTCGAACAACCCACCCATTGCGAGAAGCTTGTCCGCCGCAGCGCGCACGCTCTTGAGGTTGCCAAGATCAAGTTCAATTAGCTCGAAGCCTCCGCCGTTTGCCGCGGCGTCCTTGCGCACCTGCGCGGTCGCGCTCTCCGCTTTCGCCAGATCACGCGCAGCGCCAACGATATAGGCGCCGTGCGCCGCCAGTGATCGCGCCGTCTCCACACCAAGCCCGGCCGAAACACCTGTCACCAGAATCCGTTTGCCCTTCAGGTTCACTCCCGACAGAACATCTTCGGTCGTTGAGGTTGCACCAAATACAGTTGCCATAGCGTTTGCCATCTCTGTCTCCTTCGATTGACTCGTTCGAGGCTGCGCGATGGCGCAACCTATTGACGGGCCGATGCTGTTCTAATAAAACGGAGAATGTCTCCGGAATAGTAGATAATCGGAGACGTCCTCCGGTTGCAAAACTTTTAAACATGGCGACAAAACATTCCAAACCCGCTCCGCGAAAGCCGCGCGCCGATGCGCAGCGAAACCGCGAGCGCATCCTCGAAGTGGCGAAAGACGCCTTTACCCGGTCGAACGGCGACATCAACCTGGACGAAGTCGCCAAGCAGGCCGGGGTTGGCGCTGGCACCCTGTATCGCCATTTTCCGACACGCGAGGCGCTACTTGAGGCCGTCTATCGCACCGAAGTCGAAAAACTTGCCGCTGCGGAGCGCAGATTTGCCGAGACCATGTCTCCTATCGAGGCGTTGCGAACCTGGATGCTGCTCTTCGTGGATTACATCGCGGCCAAGAAGATCATCGCTCCTGCGTTGAACACGATCGTCGGCGGGCCATCGAAGCTGTTTGAAGCCACTGGCGCGCAGGTCAAGGGAGCAATTCATGCACTTGTGAAGCGCGCCATCAAGAGCGGCGACATTCGCGCAGATCTCGACCCGGTCGATCTGCTTCGCGCTCTCATCGGCGTCTCCAACGTGGCCTCGGGACCTGACTGGACCCAAAGCGCAAAGCGGTTGGTCGAAATCCTCATCCTCGGTTCGCGACCTGTCCGGTAATCAGGCCATAGCCATTCACGACGCATCCGAACCCAGCATCGAATAGAGATCATGACCGACCACAAAGTCTTCTCCATCCCCGACCTCGCCGCCACGCTGCCTGCAATCGCGGAGACGATGCTCACGGACATCCGGCTCACCGACGAGCAGGCCGCGAGTTGCCGCATCTTCCGCGTCCACCGCTCTGTGCCTGCGCATTACCACACCAGTTGTGACGAGTACCTCTACGTTCTTTCCGGCAGAGCCGAGATCGCCATCGCTGCCGATGCGCCGCAGGAGGTCCGTCCCGGTCAGTTGATCTTCTTCAGGAAGAACACCATCCATGCGCTGCCGAGGATTCTGGAGGAACCGTTCACAGTGCTCGCCATCGACACTCCGCGCCGCCCACCCGATGACGTTCATTTCGTGAATCCCGCCGACGGAACACCACAGAGTTTCATCCGCACGCACTATTGAAACGTCACCGATGGCACTGAAACGATCGTCGCCGCGCGAAGCTATTGCCACACCTTTTCATCCGGCTTCAGCGGTTCGTCTGCGATGATGGTACAAACATCATCGGAGGACCTTCCCCGCCTCATGACTCTCAACACGCCGGAGCCCACTCCTTTCTCCTATTGGCTGCGTCGTCTCTGGCCCTTGTATTGTTTCATCGCTGCGCTCGTCACCTTTGGCTACGCTCTCTACGACTCCTACCAGATTGATGGCGACGCCGTAGCCTACATGGACATCGGCGACCTCATCCGCGCGCACAACTGGCATGGCGTCATCAACGGCTACTGGAACCCTCTCTACCCCGCCGCGCTCTCGCTCGGCCACATCCTCTTCCACCCGACCCGCTACAACGAGCTCCACGCCTACTACATGGTCAACTTCGGCATCTTCCTCCTCGAGATGCTCGCCATCGTCGCCTTCACCGACGCCATCATTCGCTTCCGCGACCAGCGTGAAGCGGCGTCGCCCTCGGCCAGCCCGCTCCCTTTTCTGCTCGACCGCTATACGCTGCGCTATCTCGGAGTGGGACTGCTCGTCATCTCTACTCAGCGCGAACTCAGTATGGGCAAGGTTCGGCCGGACGCGCTTCTTCAGGCATTCCTGCTCTTGGGCATCGCTGCTCTGCTCCGGCACCTTGCCACCGGTTATCTCCGATACGCCGCGCTGATGGGCGTTGCCCTTGGCTTTGCTTATCTCAGCAAGTCGTTCGCTTTCGTCTTCACGTTTATCTGTATTCTCGCGCTGGCCGGCTTCCGTCTCTTCTGGCAGCGCCATGCAGCCTCGCGGATAGCCGCTGCCGCTGTGCTTGTTCTTATTTGTTTCGGCATCGTTGCAGGCCCGTATATCGCGGCGCTCTCAAAGCAAAAGGGCCGACTGGACTTCGGCGACTCCGGCTCACTCAACTACGCGTGGTTCGTCAGCGGCACAGAGAAGATGCACCTCCAGCAACGCCAGACCGCGCTTTTCGGCGCCTCGGAAGTTCATCTCAAGCACCCCGAACAGCAGCTTTTTCAAAATCCGGCGATCTACAGCTACGCCTTGTTGCCCTACGGCACGTACCCAGACTGGTTCGACACCTCTTTCTGGAACGATCAGATTAAGCCGCACCTGAACCCGCGTCTCGAAATCGGCATCCTCCGGGACTGCATCATCCGCATCTTTCGTTACATTGCCAACCACCCCGAAGCGTGGCTGCTGCTGATCCTTCTTCTCCTCGCCGGTGCGCGCTTCCGCCCGCGCTTTCGCGCCTCTGCCAACGCCTTTTGGCTCGTGCCTGTCTTCCTCGGCCTCGCCGTCCTCGGTATCTACTCCATCGTGAACGTCGAGGACCGCTACATCACCGTAGGGTTTCTTACCCTGCTGCTTCCGCTCTTCGCCGCGTTGCGCATCGCACCCGCGGTCAACAGCCTGTCTGCGCGCACTGCAGCCTGTTCCGCGGTCGCTTTGCTCGCGCTGCTCGCCGTCGGCGAATCCGCGCGCACGGTTGGCGAGCTCCGCCGCAACCTCGCCTTCGTCCACTACCCTGCGGGCTGGTACGATCACGACGCGTTCCTCGCCGCTCATGCTCTGAACGACCTCGGCGTCGGCCCCGGAGACACCATCGCCTGCATCGGCACGCGCGCATGCCTTTATGACCACTACTGGGCCCGCCTGGCCGGCGTCCGCATCATCACTGAAATCTACGAGCCGGACGCGCCGCTCTACCCGCATCTCGCTGCTATGCCCAATCGCAGCCAGGCCTACGACATCGTCCGCCAACAAGGCGCCAAAGTTCTGGTGGGCTACCTTGACCCAGGCAAAATGACTGGCAACGACGCTGTCTCCGCGGGCTGGCGAGCACTCGGCCCAACTCCCTTCTACGCTCTTCCACTCAATCTCCCCAACACAACTAACCCGGCGCCATCCGATCCAACTCGCCCCTGAAGCACGCTCGTTCATTGCGTCAGAAAGCCCCATAAATCCACTTTGGTAGCATTCAATCAATGAGCGAGCTGTTGGTCACCCTTCTTATGCCCTGCCTCAACGAAGCAGAGACATTAGCCTTTTGCGTCCGGCAGGCCGTTGCCGCACTCCGCGACAACAATATCGCGGGGGAAGTCGTCGTCGCCGACAACGGAAGCACCGATGGCTCCCAGCAGATCGCCACCGACGAAGGCGCGCGCGTCGTCCCCGTCCCGGTCCGCGGCTACGGAGCCGCACTGCTCGCCGGCATCGAAGCCGCACGCGGCAAATACATCCTTATGGCCGACGCCGACGCGAGCTACGACTTCGGCCAGCTTCCACGCTTCCTCGTCAAGCTCGAAGACGGCAACGATCTCGTCATGGGCAACCGCTTCAGCGGCGAGATCAAGCCCGGAGCCATGCCCCCGCTGCACAGATATCTCGGCAACCCCGTCCTCAGTTACATCGGCCGGCTCTTCTTCGATATCCCCGCTCGCGATTTTCACTGCGGCATCCGAGCTTTCCGCCGGGACGCCATCCTGGGGCTCAACCTCCGCACCACTGGCATGGAGTTTGCCAGCGAGATGGTGGTTAAATCCTCGCTCGCCGGCCTCCGCCTTGCCGAGGTCCCGGCCACGCTCGCACCAGACGGCCGCAGCCGCCCGCCCCACCTCCGCACCTGGCGCGACGGCTGGCGCCACCTCCGCTTCCTGCTGCTCTACAGCCCCCGCTGGCTCTTCTTCTACCCCGGTATCTTCACCTTTTTCGCCGGAGTCGTTCTTTCCGTCTGGCTCCTGCCCGGTCCGCAAACCGTCGGACGCTGGACCTTCGACGTCGACACCCTCACTTATTCTTTAGGCCTCGTCCTGATCGGAGCCCACATCTCGGTCTTCGCTGTCAGCGCACGTGTCTTTGGCACCCAGGAAGGCTTCCTGCCACCCAATCCGAAGTTCCAGCGCATCTTCGATTACATCAATCTCGAAGTAGGGCTTCTCTTTGGCGGCACGCTCCTACTCGTAGGCCTCGCGATCCTTGTCTACGCGCTGCACATCTGGCGGGGCACCGGTTTCGGCGACCTTTCCCCCCAGCGCATGCTCCGCCTTACGCTGCCCTCAGCCACACTGGTCATGCTGGGCGTGGAAGCCATCTTCGGCAGCTTCTTCCTCAGCCTGCTGGGCATGAACCGCCGCTAGGCAAGAGGCCAGCAACTCGCCAGTCACGGACTCGTGCTGACAACTGAGAACGGGTAACTGACAACGGTCTTTAAGCCTGCCCCGCAGCAACAAACCCATCGCACCCACTGATCGGCGACACCTTCAGGTGTAGCGGCGCATGCTTCGGATGACCACACTCATCCAGCACGTCCGGGTCGGCCTTCTTGCTCGAAAGAATCGACACCAGAACCTGGCTCTTGGCATGATGTTCGCCAAAGTGCCCGCAAAGTCCGCACTGACCGCTGTGAACTGCTTGCATAAGATCCTCCTGTTTAATCCCTGACCTTTACTCTGTTCAGACTCCCGGCCTCGGAACCGCGTTGCCCTGCACCCAAGTGTTCCCCAAAACCATACGCCCAGGCCAATTCCCCTGTAAACCTTAGCCCGTCAAGCAAAAGACGCTGCGGAACCGGCGACATCCCAAATCCGTATAGCTCTTCACTGATTCATGAGGAACGAGTTATGTATCCAGTCGATCCCATCTACACCGTCGGCATGACTGAAAACCAGCGCACTTGGTTTTACGCAGAATACGAGGCTGCCCGCAAAGACGAAGTCATCGGCGTCCTCCTCGCCATTGTCCTGGGAGGCCTCGGCGTCCATCAATTCTACCTTCGTCGCGACGGCCTCGGCATTCTCTATCTCCTCTTCTCCTGGACGAGCATCCCCATGTTCATCGGGTGGATCGATGCGTTTTTCATGCCCGGCCGTGTCCGTCGTTACAACGCCCTGCAGGCAGCCCACATCTCCGCCCAGATACTCGCCACGTCCAGCAAATCCGACTCACGCTGCAGCGCCTGCGGCCGCTCCACCAATCCGACCGCTATGTTCTGCAACCATTGCGGAGCTTCCATCACGCCCACGGCGCTCACCACCCAGGCCGCTCAAACCGCCTAGGCGAGGGACAGATCGGCCGCCATAACGGCAATCAAGTTACGAAAAGCCACCTATCACGAAGTAAGAAAAGGGCTCCGCATGGGAGCCCTTCTCGTTTCTTGCCTCTACTGTTCCTGCTCAGAGCGTCCCGTCGCTGGTGGTGGAGCTGTGCTTCACCGCAGCTTCGTATCCGGCAACAAAGCTCGAACGATACGAGTCGCGAACGGATGACTTCACCGGTGGATGAACATACAGGTGAGACTGCTTCGCGTCGATCGGACGATGAACCGCCTTATCCAGCTGGGCTGCCTCGATGCCATCGCGGTAGGCCTGTGCCTGTTCCCCAGCGGGCGGCGTGTTCCAGCTCTGGCTCTGGGCCTCGGGGGCCGGTTTGTCCTGAGCGAGTGCGAAAAAGGATGCACCGCTCATAAGTGCCACTGCAATCAGTGGTGTTGCAATTCGAATTGTTGTTTTCATCACGATTCCTCATTACCTTGAAGGTTAAGATGCGCCTTTAAGGCCACACGGAAGTTACCATAACCGCCAAATTACTGGCAAATTCGAGCAATTAGACGGTTAACCCCCGAAAGTTGCAGGAAATACCTACATATTCGTATGGCCGCCACGCATCTCTTCATTGAAGGTGGGTTTGATGAAGTCCAGCGCCGAGGCCACTTCAGCCAAATACTCCGAGCGATGTCCCATCAGCGCCTCCGTCGGCGTCGCGAACTCCGTATCGGCGGCCAGCCGAACAATCCCCTCTGATGCCAGCGCAGTAGCATTCTTCTTCAACTCCTCGACCGTCGTGTTCAGATACTGCGCGTCCATCGGATCGAGCAGCCAGACCGGCTGTCCACCGCCCAGGACGCCCGATAGCCAGAACACCTTCGCCGTCAAGTACTCCATCCGCTGAGCCTCTGTGGTGTCGTTAAAGTTGAAGCGCTTCTTCCATGGGCTGTAGTACCGCGTCGTCACCGGAACCGGCTGCCGGTTTCCGCTCTTCACCAGCTCCAACTGGCCCTGATCCATTGTCTTCCGGACCGCGTTGTAGATGAATCCTTCAGCAAACGGCTGCTCGGGAGCCTTCACAATCTCCGCAAACGTCAGCGTCATCGAAGCCGCAACCTTCGCGTGCAGCGGACTCGCCTCGCCATTCTCCAGCCAGACCTCGCCATGGACCAGGAACGTATCCGCCCCGGAGGTCGAGGAATGAAACGGCCAGGTAAACTTCTCAAAGCGCAGCGGCAGCCCATGCAACGTCAGCAGGCAATCCGGCCGCGGATTCTTCAGCCGCTTCGCGGTCGACGCCAAATAAGTCCCGACCTCTGCCAGCAAATCCGCCCGGCTGAAATCGAACTTGTCGCTCAACTCCAGCACCAGCGTCCGGGTCTTGTCCGCCGCAAGCGCCAGCTTGAACCGCGTCGTCGGGTTCCCAGAAAAATCCTGCCCCACCTCGCTCGAAACCACCACCATTCCTGCCGCGGTAGCCGCCGCTTCGACCTGTCCTGCCAACACTGCCTGCGTTCCCATGCTCATCTGCCCATTCCTTTTGCGTTTTTCGGTAACCTTTCTATTTTACCGCCCAAAACCCGATTTTCCCTGGACTCGGGCTGCCTCTTTGCCCGCCCGACAATCTCCGGCTGGCGGTCATCCGGGCTCAATCAATGCCGCCCATAAAGATGACGGCTGGCAGCGAAGAATTGAAGCTCTTCGCTACCCCGCCGTCCGTCAGCCTACGTCATGTGTTTGCAGTTACTTGGGGATGTAGCTCAGGTCGGGGCGATAGACCAACAAATCGGTAACGATCTTCGAGCAGCTCCGGCGGAGCTGATCCAGCGCCTGACTGTCTCCGTAAGCCTCCTTGAGTACCGATTCCGTTGTCTTCTCCGGCGGCTCCATAGTCGCCCAGGTTGCACGGTCGACGACCTGAACAAAAGTAGGTGTTTCGCCTCCATTGGCAAGCGAATACCAGCGGGAAGGATTTGGGGACGCATTGGCCTTCTGCACCGCTTCATTGATCTTCTTGACGGCGGCAATGAAGTCATTCGCACGCTCCGGGATGACGGTGTAATAGGTGCTGGTGCGCATCATCGCGGGAGTGAGC
Source organism: uncultured Acidobacteriaceae bacterium (assembly GCA_963746625.1). GTDB lineage: Bacteria > Acidobacteriota > Terriglobia > Terriglobales > Acidobacteriaceae > Edaphobacter. Next base: position 747,515 of record CAVVBT010000002.1, on the reverse strand, counting down.
GGCGGCTTGGAGAGGCTGAGATCGTCACGAAGCACGTAATAGCTCATCGACGTATTCGCGAGATAAGGAGTAAGGTTTTTCGCTATGTCTGGCGCGTCGATTTTAAGAAACGCCTGCCTGGCATCGAAGTCGCTCCAGTGACGACCGGGAGTGGCCGTCATGTACGAGCCACTACGTTCGCCTGTCATGATCTGCCAGGTATAGATGGGCCACGTATCTTTCTGAGCAGCGTGGAAGGCGGAATGAAGTTTGCGACCGGCCTCCCATTGGGCGCTCATGCCGGGTTTGGGTGTGGAGATGTGGACCTCGGTGACCATCCGGGGCGAGGATTGCGCCAGGACAGACGCAGAGACGGACACCAGAAAACAGCAAACAATAAGCTTGCGCATTCGAGTTCTCCTTTTTGATTTGGCGACTGGGTCACCGCCGCGGGGATCGGCGGGTTAGGAAGGGCCCGTATAGCAAGCCGAACCCTATAGGGCAGATTGACAAATGTCAATTCCAAACAATTTTGAAGACGCGTGCTTTCCCAGGCCTTTGCTGTCCGCCAACCTCGCCCAGTCGCTGTTTCTGCTCCTGTCCTTCAAGCAAGTCTCAAGGTAAACTCATCCCACCGGAGACCTCTGCATGCGCCCCAGCTTCGCCCCGTTCGCGATCCTCACCCTCAGCCTGTCCGTGACATCACTCCAATCCCAAACCCTCTCCCCTGACGTTCTGCGCTACGTCAAAGTCAACGCCCCGCAAGTGCTCCTCACCCACGTCCGCATCATTGACGGCACCGGCGCCGCACCCGTCGAAGACCAGTCCATCCTCATCGAGAACGGCAAGATCACCGCCATCGCCGCGACCATTCCAGCTCCCGCGAACGCTACCGTCCTCGACCTGCACGGCCATACCGTCATCCCCGGCCTGGTCGGCATGCACGACCACCTCTACTACATCGCCCGCGCCGACGAAGCCGCCGACGGCTCCTCCGAACCGCCCCTCATCGTCCCCCAGATGTCCTTCAGCGCCCCGCGCATGTACCTCGCTGCCGGAGTCACCACCATACGCACAGCCGGCAGCGTCGAGCCCTACGTCGACCTCAACCTCCACCGCGAAATCGACGCCGGCCATCTCGTTGGTCCTCACACTGACATCACCGCTCCCTATCTCGAAGGCCCCAACAGTCCCTTCATCCAGATGCACAACCTCACTGGCCCCGAAGATGCCCGCACCTTCGTCGACTACTGGGCCGCCCAGGGAGTCACCAGCTACAAGGCCTACATGAACATCACCCGCGCTGAACTGAAGGCCGCCGCAGAAGCCGCCCACAAGCACGGTCTCAAAATCACCGGCCACCTCTGCGCCGTCACCTATCCTGAAGCAGTCGAAGCCGGCATCGACGACCTGGAGCACGGTTTCTTCGTGAACACCCAGAACGACCCCGGCAAACAACCCGACCTCTGCCCGCGCACCACCGGCAACCCAACCCTCGCGGGGATGGATCCCGACGGCGCCGACGCCACCGCGCTCATCAAGCTCCTCGTCGACCACCATGTCGCCATCACCAGCACTCTGCCCGTCTTCGAGAGCAGCATCCCCACGCATCTCCATCTGCAAAACCGCGTCCTCGAAGCCATGTCCCCACCCACCCGCGAGGCCTACCTCTACACCCGCAACCTCGAGCTAAGCCGCCCGCAAAACCCCACCCGCGAAAAAGCCTTCCATAACGGAGCGGCACTCGAGCACAAGTTCGTGGCCGCCGGCGGTCTCCTCATCGCCGGCCTCGATCCTACCGGCGACGGCGGTACGCTCCCCGGCTTCGGCGATCAGCGCGAAGTCGAACTCCTCGTCGACTCCGACGGCTTCACTCCCCTCGAAGCCATCAAAATCTGCACCCTCAACGGCGCTACGTACATGGGCAAGCAAGCGACTATCGGCAGCATCGCGCAGGGAAAAAACGCTGACCTCGTCATTCTCAACGGCAACCCCGCCGCCAACATCAACGACATCGAAAAAGTCGAAATCGTCTTCAAAGACGGCATCGGTTACGACTCCGCCAAACTCTTCGACTCCATCAAAGGCCGCTACGGCCAGTACTAGTGCAAAGCAAAATGGGACTCGTTCCAGGAAGCTGAGAAAGCTCCTGCGGACGAACCCCATTCATGGACTTCACCGATACGGGAGTCCTGCGGTTAGATCTGTGCGGTACCGCCGTCCACGAAGAGCTCGATGCCGTTGACGAAACTCGAATCGCTCGAGGCGAGGAAGAGGGCGACGGTAGCGATCTCCTCAGGGCGTCCCATCTCGCCGCGTGGGATCTGAGATTTGAAGGATTCCTTAGCGTCGGGTCCGAGAGGATCGAGGATCGGCGTGTCGATTGTGCCGGGACTGAGGATGTTCACTCGGATTCTGCGCTCCTTGAGCTCCAGGAGCCAGGTACGAGCAAACGAGCGAACCGCAGCCTTGCTGGCGCTGTAGACTCCGAAGGCCGGGATGCCCTTGATGCTGGCAATGGAGCCGTTGAGGAAGATAGAGCCGTTGTCGTTGAAGAGCGGGAGCGCCTTCTGCACGGTGAAGAGTGTGCCGCGCACGTTGAGATCGAAGGTTTTGTCGAAGTGTTCCTCAGTAACCTCTTCGAGTTTGGCGAGTTCGCCGCGACCGGCGCTCGCGAAGAGGATGTCGATCTTGCCTTTTTCGCGCTTAACCGTGTCATAGAGACGATCGAGGTCGGCCAGATTTGAAGCGTCGCCTTGCACGCCCGTGACATTTTTGCCGATGAGCTTCACAGCCTCATCGAGCTTGTCCTGGCGACGTCCAGTGATAAAGACATATGCTCCTTCTTCAACGAATAGTTTGGCAGTGGCGAGCGCCATGCCGGAGGTGGCTGCGGTGATGACTGCGACTTTGCCTTTGAGTTTGCTCATATCTCTCTCTCTTTTCTCTGTTCGCTTCGAATGTCTTCGGGGCTGCTGTACTGAGCTCGCCTCGCTTAGTTATGGGAAGTAGATGGAGAAACGTTCCCGCAGGATTCATTAGTTCTGGAATAATGAACTATTGAACCTTTTGCACGAATTATCTACTCTTATGGATGTGCGCCCCTTACTCCATCCATCGCTTGAGGACATCACGGTAGAGGGAATTCTCCATGCCTTGTCCGATCCTGTACGGGTGGCGATCTATGCAGACATCGTGGCTCAGGAGTGCTCGCACAACTGCTCGATGTTTCTGAACGTTAGCGATAAGGCAATTCCGAAGTCCACGCTCTCTCAACACTTCAGGGCACTGAGAGAGGCGGGGCTAATCCGTGGCGAGCGGCGCGGCGTGGAGATGTACAACACCTCACGTTGCGCGGAGATCGAGGAACGCTTTCCGGGACTGCTCCGGGCGATCGTCAACGCGCATACCATCCAATCGAAGGATGAAGCTAGAGCAAAGAAACTTGCTGGGAAAAGATCGTCCGGGCGCCCACCAAGAAACAAGTCTCCTAAGGCTTCTTAGCCCCCACCCGCCTTTTCCGCCGCCGCAACCGCTTGCGGAACTTCACCATCCGGCAACTCATGCGAGTGGGGACCATCCCCGTTACCGTTCCTTTCGTTATTTCTTCAGAGGTTCCGGGGTTTCGATGCGAGGCAGCATCTCCGGTCGAGTCGCTGCGTTATAGGCAAACCATGCTTCGAGCATGGCTCCCTGCATCACATCGCCCTTCTGCACGCGGTCATACAGGTCCATGTTGGAGTGGTGGGTACGCGAGCCGTATTCAAGCGGATCCTGCATGAACCCGATGCCGTCCAGACCAATCCACGAGAAGCTTGTAGAGTCCGTTCCGCCGGGCTCCGTGGTGGGGCCGGCGGTAAGTCCGGTTACAGCCACGATACCGAGGTCCTTAACAGGCGCAATCCACGACTGGAAGATTGCCGCAAGCTGCGCATTGCCCAGCGCCGATACGGCGCGGAACTTACCCGAGCCCGAGTCGTCATTGAAGTACACATCCAGCTTGTCGTACTCCGGAGTCTTCTTCATGGTGTCGCGCGGAGCGAAGTGCTGCTGCACGTAGGCCAGCGAACCGTAGAGTCCCTCTTCCTCACCGCCCCACAGGGCAACACGAACAGTGCGGGCCATGGGCTTCTTCAGCGTAGCGAGAATGCGCATGGCCTCCATAGCCACCGCGGAGCCGGTGCCATTGTCGGTTGCGCCGGTGCCGCCCTGCCAGCTATCGAAGTGACCGCCGACCATCACGACTTCATCAGGCTTGGTTGTGCCCGGAATCTCACCGACCACGTTGAAGCCCATCACGTCATCCTTCTGATATTCGGTCTCGATATCGAAGGTCAGCTTCGGTGTGGCGCCGTGTTGCAGCAGACGACAGATGCGGTTGTACTGCTCTGGCGTTATGGCTGCCATCGGCGGCCCGACCGGGTCCTTCGGATCCTGCGATCCGCCGTAGGATGCAAAGATCGTGCCGCCGTCGCCGTTGTAACCGGGCGTCAGAGCCACGGCCACTCCCTCTTCCTTCAGGAAGGCGTTGACCTTGTTGCGCAGAATGCGGCCGCTGGGCGCTGCGGTGGAAAGTGTCGCAGGCGTGAACTCGCCTGGACGCGGCGCTGCGGCGCCAGCACGGGCGCCACCGCCAAAACCGTTGCGTGAGGGATCGGGAGTCTGCGTCCGCGCTTCAATCTCGGCATCGGTCAGGCGGTGCGCCTCCGGCTCAGTATGCATCGCCAGCTCGCGCGGATCGAAGATCAGCACGATCTTGCCCTTCAGTTTGCCTCTGTACTTGTCAAAGTCCGCTTCAGAGTGGAGCGGAGCCAGCACGGCTTCCGCCGTGACCGGGCCGTTGGTTCCGGGGGTCCATGCGAGCGGGAAACCAATCAGCGAAGCATAGGCCGGAGTCTCCAGCGCGCCGTAAAACTTCTTGATCTGCCATCCGTAGCCGAATGGTCCCCACTTTTCCAGGTGGACGTTCTGCAGTCCCCAGGCCTTCATCTGCTTGCATGGCCCACTCAGCAGCCGCGCGATGGTTCCGGCTGTTGTTAACTCGCGGACCATACACCTCAGACATGTAGTAGAGGTTTTCCATCACTTGCGAGTGCTGAAAAGCCTCGCGCTTGATCTGGGTCAGGGCATCCAAATCAACTTTGTCGCCACCCTGTTCCTGAGCGGGTGCGGTCGAGATGAGTAACAGCGCAGCGCAGGTAGCGGCAGCCTGCCTGAAGCGGAGCAGATTCATAGATATTCTCGCTTTCAAAAACGAAATCTGGTTATAAGAGAGCAGGGAAACCGCGCACATCAGCAGAGCAGCCTGTCCGGAGGGCTTTTAAAATTTTGCAATGGCACCAAGCTATCGAATTCGTATTCACAACGCAAACACAATGTGGGATAAATCCTCAGGAGCCGGCCTCTCGTCGCTGATGGTCACTGACGAGAAGCGCCTATATCAGGACCAAACCGCTCGAACTGGGTTATCTGGGTATCCAGAAGTGAATGCGGAACGAAACTGTCGTGGCGTCTGCCCTTTCATTTCCTTGAACTGACGATTGAAATTTGCAAGATTCCGATATCCAACGTCATCCGCGATCAAGGAGATCGACCTCTCCGTATTGATCAGCAAAGCGCAAGCATTGCCGATCCGCAGACGAGTCACGTAATTAGTCGTCGTCATGCCTGTCTGCCGCCGGAAGAGACGGTGCAGAGAACTTCGACTCAACGCGGCAACGCGGCTCAGTTGATCAATCGGATTCTGCTCCCTGTAGTGTTGGTGTAAGTAGGAAAGCACCCGCCCGATCCGCTCCTCCGTTACGTTCGGTGTTCCATCTACCGGAGGCGAAGTAAGTGGTCTTGCCTTCGTATCCCGCGACAAGAGGAGGAGCAATTGCAGTAAAGCCGGCAGCCTGTCCTCTGCAGTCTGCTTCAGCATCGCGCAGATCATTGGCCGCGCCTTCGCTCTCACCTCTTCGGAAAACTCGATCGCCCTGGTCGAACTATCAAGCAGTATCTGGATGGGTCGAAGTTCCACATGCGACCGAATCAAACTCTGTACAAACGCCTCGCTAAACCACAACACGAGGGCCTGGTGCGTCGGACCGAAACAGCCGTCCTTACGCCTTTAGGCCGCAAGCTCCTGGGCCTCGACTCCTGGGGCTGACGTCCTCTTGCCTCGTATTCAATCCCGCTTGAGCCAGAGAGTTGACCGCCGCTTCCTGACTCCTATCAGAGACACCGCTTAACATAGATCCGAAAGCGAAAATGGAGCGACGATGAGCTCGCAATTGCTTCGTTTCAATGGTGCTGTCGAACGCGATCCCGCCATCGAGGCCTGGATGAAAGAGCATAAAGGTGAATTGGGAGCAATCGCTCATGAATGGTTTGAGGTGATGCGAAGATGCGGGGACGAAGTTCGGGAGATCCTGCACGACGGCTGTCCGGTTGCATGTCTGGGTGACGCGCCCTTCGGCTACGTCAATGTATTCACTTCGCACGTAAACGTGGGGTTCTTCCACGGCGCGACGCTGCCGGATCCAGCCCGCTTGTTGCAAGGCGCCGGCAAGTTCATGCGCCATGTGAAGCTAAGACCGGGAACAATCACAGATGCCGTATCGCTCAACAGACTCATCAAGACGGCCTACTCGGATATAAAAGCGCGCGTAGAAAACGGCTAGCTTAGAGACACCCTGTGCATCCCAAGCCCGAATTCTAAGGCTTCTTAGCCGCAGCCGCTTTATCCGCCGCCGCAACCGCTTTCCGGAACTCCGCCATCACCGGAACATCATGCGAGTGGAGCCCATCCTTCTCGTCTTTTCTCCACAACGAAGGACTATCCGTCGGATCAGCCCGTCCCCCCTGATACACCACAAACGAATCCTCTGTCCCGCCAACTTCCAACTGTGGTTGTGATCCCGGCTGGGGCATCCGGGGTTGTGGTGTCGCACTCTGCGGTGCGTCCTGCGTATCTCCCGGACCCGCAATCGGAGGTGGCCCATGCTGCGCCCCAACCTGAATCCCGTTGTCCGTCGGGTTGATAACTCCGGCGCGGTTGTTCTGCCGCGCATCCGGGATCGTGTCATCCACCAGCCGCCCGTGCCCCTTGCGAATCACAATCACCAGGTCCGCCACCGCTGGCTGCATCACCATCTCAAACCGTCCCCAGTTCGCCAGCGCCGTCTCAACATCTTTCTGAGCAATCTGGTTCGCGCGCGGATCCTCAACATCGATCCCCGCTTGCGGATCCACTAGCACCGCAACCGTGCGCGCGGTCGCAACGTATGTCGGAAGCGTCTTCTCTTCTTTGCTCTTTCCCCACACCGGAGCAGCCAGCACCAGACCCGTCACAATCAAACTGAGCCGTCGGACACTCATCTCAACCTCCTCAGCAATCGCATCCGCCAATCGCACAGATTCTACGCTTCGCTCAGGAGAGCGGACAAAGACCCACCATTTGTCCGCCTCGATGCCTCACTTATAAGCGACGATCAAAGAATCCATTCCCATCGAACGCGGCCCCTCGATCCGGGCAAACCCTGCGTCCTTGCACATCTTCTCAAGCTCCCCAAAGGTATAGGCGTCGCCCGTGGGTGTCGTCGTCAGCATAATCATGCTAAAGGCGGCCGGGCCCGGGGGCGAAACACGGTCAGCGTTAGGCACAAACTCCACAATGGCCGCGCGGCCGCCGGGCGCGAGGGAGTCATGCACCTTCTTCATGAACGCCGTGCATGTCGGCACATCGAAGTGGTGCAGGAAATTTGTAACCAGCGCGAGATCATATCCGCTGCCGAAGTCCACATCGAACGCGCTGCCCGGAATCAGGTGATGCCGGTCCCCGACTCCCATCCCCTGCGCATTCTTCGTCGCAACCTCGAGCACTGCCTTCCAGTCGCACGCATGAATCTGTGCCGCAGGATTCGCCTTCGCCACCATAATTCCGAAGATCCCGTGACCTGCCGCGATATCGAGAACCTTGTGTGCCTCACCACCCTGACTCAGGTCAGCCGCCATCATCTGGGCAGGCATGAACATCAATGGCATCATCGCCGTCGCAAACTTCACCCACTCCGGATTGTCGGTCTCGGTGTTCCCTTCGCCCATCGCGGTGCCCCCGCGCTTTACCGCCTCGGTCAGCCTCCCAAAACTCTCGCGCATCTTCGGCGCCAGCATGAATTCAAGGGCGCCCCCCAGGTACGCCGGGGAGTTGCGAACAAGAAACATAGCCGAATCAGGAGCCAGCCCATACTGTGTTCCCGACTTCGTCAGAAATCCGTGAATCGTCAGAAAATCGCATAGAATCCGGACGCCCCGCTCGGAAGCCCCACATCGGGGCGCTATCGTAGCAGGCGTAACATTGCCTTCTGCGATGGCTGTAAACAACTCCAGTTCAATTGCCGTTTTGAGAGCCTCAGTCTGCTCGTGAGCGTTGACGGCGTTGAAGAAACGCTCGGGCGTAGGTTGCTGGGGCTGCGTCGCAGTCGCCATGAATCCTCCAGGTTGTGGGAATGCGGGAATTCTACCCGACGCAGGCAACACCTAGCAGCATAAATTCAGCAATATACGAGAATTTGCGACCGTCCTACTCGACCACGACCAGCACATCCCCAGCCCCCACCGTATCGCCGACCGATACCCCAGTCTTGCCCACACGCCCAGCCTTCGATGCCTTCAGCTCATTCTGCATCTTCATCGCCTCAATCACGACAACGCCCTGACCCTCCGCGACCTCATCGCCAACCTCCACCAGCAGCCGCACCACCCGCCCCGGCATCGGAGCCTTCACCGGCCGGGGACCCTCCGCTCCCGCGCCGCCCCCACGCCTTCCCCGCAACGACCGCGGATCTTCCAACTCAAAACCATACCGGTGACCATCAATGACCACGCCATCACCATCCAGAACACACCGATATTGGCGCCCCTCCACCACCAGCGACATCACACCCGGCTCCAGCACCCTCACATCGACATGCAGCGCCCGCCCATCGACAACGCACTCCGTCACCCCCGCCCCAACACCCGAAGGCACCTGCACCCTGTGTTTTTTGCCGCCAATCTCGAGCCAAACCGTCACAGCCGCAAACCCTCCCGCCGCCCCGCCGCGGCCCACCGGCTCTCCTCCGCAGCATCACCGGCTAAAACGCTCTCACTTCCCGCAGAAGCCGCAAATAAAGCCGCTGCCACAGCCACAATCTCCTCCGGAGCCGCGTCACGAGCCTCTGTGCGACCCGAAGCCAACAGCCGCTCCAAATAACCCGTATCGATGCGCGCGGCGCGAAAATCCTCATCCATCAAAATCCGCCGAAACAACCCAAGGTTCGTCTTAATCCCGCCAATCACGTACTCCCCGATCGCCCGCAACATCCGGTCAATCGCCATCTCGCGCGTCGGCGCAAACGCCACCAGCTTTGACAGCATCGGATCGTAGTCCAGCGGCACCCTCCACCCGGCAAACACCGCGCAGTCCTCCCGAATCCCCGGCCCTCCCGGCTGCACCAGCCGCGTAATCAACCCCGGCGACGGAAAAAAATTGTTCTCCGGATCCTCGGCATAGATCCTGCACTCAATCGCATGTCCCCGCAGCCGAACGTCTTTTTGCTGGATTGGCAACTCCTCACCCATCGCAACGCGAAGCTGCAGATGCACCAGGTCCAAACCCGTCACCAGTTCCGTCACCGGATGCTCCACCTGCAGCCTCGTATTCATCTCCAGGAAATAGAAATTCTCCTCTGCATCCACCAGAAACTCAACCGTCCCCGCATTCACGTAACCCGCAGACAGCGCCAGCCGAACCGCTGCCTCGCCCATCCGTCGCCGCAGATCTTCCCCGACAACGGCTGAAGGCGCCTCTTCGATCACCTTCTGATGCCGCCGCTGCACCGAGCACTCCCTCTCGCCCAGGTAAACGCAGTTCCCATGCTCATCCGCCATCAACTGAATCTCAATATGCCTCGGCCGTTCGATCAACTTCTCCAGGTACACCTCGCCCGAGCCAAAGCTTCTCTCTGCCTCACTGCTCGCCGCAGAAAATGCGCCAGCCAGGTCCTCCGGCCCCGTCACCGCACGCATGCCCTTTCCGCCGCCGCCTGCCGCCGCCTTCAACATCACTGGATACCCAATCCCCGCGGCCACACGCTCCGCCTCTTCAACATCGGCCAGCCCCCTCACACTCCCGGGAACCCGCGGCATCTCCGCCGCATCCGCTGCCTGCCGAGCCCGCGTCTTCGACCCAAGCACCCGCATCGCGCTTGCCGGAGGCCCGATAAAGGTCACTCCAACGGCCGCACAAGCCTCGGCGAAATCCGCATTCTCTGACAGGAACCCGTATCCCGGATGCACCGCATCCGCTCCTGCGCGTCTCGCCACCTCGAGGATCAAATCCCCTCGCAGATAGCTCTCCGCCGCAGGCGCAGGCCCCAACCGGTATGCCTCATCCGCATGCAGCACATGCAACGCCCCCCGGTCCGCATCCGAGTACACAGCAACCGTGCTCATCCCCATCTCGCGGCAAGCCCGGATAACCCGCAGCGCAATCTCGCCGCGATTCGCAATCAACACTTTTTTTATCGTTCGTCGCAAGCGGCAATTCTACCGCAGGAACAAGTCATAACGCCCCACACGAAAGAGGCGGTGGGGGCAGTTTGGAGTGAAAGACTGAAACTTCCGAAAACCGGCTTTTCGGGCACTCTGCGAGACCTCCAGACGGAGCCTCACTTGGAGGCGGCGGCAGCTTGACCGAATAGAGCCGCAGCAATGTGATCACCTATGTCTACCGGATTGCCATGATCCGTGTTTTCCAACACCACAATGCACAGCCGCTCCACCGGGTATTGTTGCAGCACGCTCCCGAACCCGTTCCATCCGCCAGCGTGGTAGTAAAGCAACCTTCCAAAGCGATGCGCGATAACAACGCCATAGCCATAGTTCTGCTCGCCATAGGCAGTCGTCTCAGGGTAAACAGAAAACATTTGCTCCAGGGAGTGTGCCGTCAGAAGGCGCCCCGGAACCGTTAGCGCCTCGTTCCAGCGGAATATATCCTCCACCGTCGAGTAGATACCCCCAGCAGCAAAAGGAACCGTCATGTCCCCGAAATCCGCATTTATCGCTTGACCGTCGCGCACCGAATACCCCGCGGCCCGATTTTTTAGAATTCGCGACTGATCGTCATATCCCGAGTGCTCCATCCCCAAGGGGCCAAAAATATTCTTCTTCAGAAAATCTGCGTAGGTCTGCCCGGAGACCTTTTCGATCACCAAGCCCAGCAAGATGTATCCCGTATTTGAATAGTTCAGCTTTGTTCCAGGTTTGAATTCAAGAGGTTTGGTAGCAGCAACCTCCAGCATCTCGCGCGGTGTCGCGCCTAGGCGGTTGTATTCCTTCGCGCGCGGTGTCATGTCTGGGTAATTTGGAATCCCCGAGGTATGTGTCAGCAGCTGGTGCAACGTGATCGCCTGCCAGGACTCGGGCAGATCGGGCACATACTTCGACACCGGATCCTGGACTTTCAGCAATTCCCTTTCTTCAAGCAGCAGAATGCACGCCCCGGTGAACTGCTTAGTCATCGAAAAGATGCGGTACTCGGTGCTCGTGCTATTAGGGACGCCCCATTCTTCGTTCGCGAACCCATAGCCCTTTTCCAACACGATCTTGCCGTTAATTCCCACCAATACGGCGCCGCGGAAAGCGCCCTTGTTGGCTTGGAGCGTGATGTAGTCGTCCGCGCTCTTCAAGGCTGCGCTCGCTTGTACATCCTGGGCTGTGCAGGACGAAACGCAAAACGTAGTAAGCGCTACGCCAATACAAATTCTATAGACGAACTCTAAGGCGCCACGCGGCATGCGAAAAGAATAACTTGCCACCGAGCGTGGGTATAGCGTTCGCGAGACAATCAAACTTCCTCAAAGCGGGTTATCGGCAACTTGGTTGTCCCGAAGTTAAACTAAGCCGACAACGAAAGAGGCCTCCCATCGCGGGAGGCCTCTGGTTTTTCAAGCGGCACCGACTACTGCATCGTTACGCCGCCCTGCGTTGCCTTCTCCTTCTTCAGCTCATTGGCCTTGCGTGCGCCCATGGCCTTCTGGATCCACTCATCCACCTGCGCCATATCAGCCTTGCGAGCGGCTTCATCACCGCACTCCAGGTCTGCCTTGCGCCGATACATCAGTTGCAGATATTGCATCGCGTCGTCGTACGTGGGGTTCAGCTCGACTGCCTTATGCAGATACTGCAGCCCTTCATTCACCAGGTCCGTATTCGCTGCCTGCAGCTTCTGGCAAGCGCCCTTGCTCTTCTTCGGGTTGCCGTCGCCTACATCCGTAAGCCCGTCAGCCGCGAGAATCGTAATGGCATTCTTGTAGGCCAGCGTCCAATCCACAAACCCGACGATGTAATACGCCTCTGGATCGTTGGGAGCGATCGCAATGACCTTCTTCTCGTAATCCTTCGCCTTATCAAATTGTTTGATATTGCGATTGATCGAAGCCATCTGCTTGAGCGCGGTAAGGTCGTTCGGATCCTTGTCCAGAACAGCCTGGAACCCATCGAGCGCCTTCTGCGCAATCGCAAGGTTCTCCGGCGTATCGAGGTTGGGAACCACCTGGTAAGAGTACGCCGTCGCAAGATAAAGCTTCGCGTCCTCATAGTTCGGGTCCAGCGCAATCGATTGCTGGAAGTGGTTCACGGCCTCTTCATACCGTGCGTTCTTGAATGCCTGCACGCCCTTGGTCAATTGATCGCGAGCCTTCAGGCGATTACACCCGGTTGCAGTCATTAGAAGCAGCGCCAGCAAAGCGGCCGACACTGGAATCCGTGCGGTGAATTTCATTGGGCGAATCGTCTCCTTCAAAATGGGCGCGAGTTTATCTTCTGGAAAGGCGAATCTTTCGAATCGGAATTCTCGGCTTTAGCTTCGATTCTAATCGTACACGTTCTCAAATGCCTAGAGCAGCTAGTTTCCGTGCCTTTGAAAAAAACAAGTTTCGGTTCCCCGTAGACGAATGGCCCTTGGAACAGGTTTCAGCCGAGCCCTACTTTACTCGCATACGGCAACTCTAGACAATACGCCCATCCCGCATTCTGACGATTCTGTCCGCATAGGAGGCCGCGTCCGAGTCGTGCGTGATCATCAAAATGGTCTGACCCAGCCGCCGGTTCAGGTCCTTCATCAGATTCAGGACAGCCGTCGAATTCTCACTGTCCAGATTGCCGGTCGGCTCATCGGCAAGCAAAATCGCGGGCGAATTCACAATCCCGCGGGCGATCGCGACCCGCTGCTGCTGCCCTCCGGAGAGCGCACGGGGCTTGTGCTTCATCCTGTCCGCAATCCCCAGAAGCCGCAGTACCTCTTCAAACTCCGGACTGAAGCCCTCCGGACGCCCGCCAATGTACTGCACAATGCGAATATTGTCTTCCGCCGTCAGCGTAGGCAGCAGGTTGTACTTCTGAAACACGAACCCGACCGCCGTCTTCCGCAACTCGGTTCTCTCCGAGTTGGTCATGCCCGCCAGTTCGCGGCCCTTGATCTTCACTTGCCCGGAAGTCGCAGGCGTCAGCCCTCCGAGAACATGAAACAGGGTCGATTTGCCCGAACCGGATGCCCCAACAATCGCGACAAACTCGCCCTGCTGGACCTCCAGATCCACACCCCGCAGAGCATGCACCGGCACATCGCCTACCTCGTAGGTCTTCGTCAGGCCACGGATCTCAATAATCGTCGGCTCACTCATAGGAAAGAGCCTCCGTAACGTCCTGCTTCACTGCTTTCATCCCCGGAACAATCGCCCCCAGCAGGGCTCCGGCTATCGCAATACCGGTGGCGATTGGCCACCATGAATAGACCGTCTCCTGCACCAGGCTCGCGGGCACCGAATGCTTCATCATCCACTGCGTCAGATAGGTCAACGCAATTCCAAGCGCCGAGCCAATCAGCGCCAGCAGCAACGTCTCGCGAAACAGAAGATTCAGAATCAGGCCCGACGAGCCGCCGACTGCCTTCAAAATGCCAATCTCCCGTGTTCGTTCCAGCACTGCCGTGTACATCGCCATGAACACCACGATGAATCCAACAACCACCGAGACCCCAATCACTACCCCGATGAAGTTTTTCAGTAGAGAGACGCTGCTGATCGACAGCAGCGACGTGAACTCCTCCATCGTGTAAATCTGGTAGCCCTTGTACTTCACTCGCAGCGCGTCCACCACCGCCTGCGCCTTGCTAGGATCGTCCACCTTGAGAAATATCTGGCTAAGCCGCCCGGGATTGCCCGTCAAGGCCTGCAGCACATGCAGCTTTACGCAGATACGCGCCAGCTTTCCACCCTCGAAGATCCCCGAAACCTTCCAGTCGTGGTTCACCAGGTTCACAGTGTCACCAACGTGCAGCCCCTTCTGCTTCGCGTAGAACTCATCCACGATCATGTCGTCGTCGGAAACCGGAGGACCGCCCTGCAGAAATTTAAAGCCGCCGTTCAGCTTGGTGAACTCGTCCACATTCAGGCCCGTCATCGAATCGAAACCCTGCAATGGCTGCACCATCGTGCCCATCGCAAAGGTCACGTGCGGTTCCTGCATCAGAATCGCCGGCAGCTTGTCGCTCATCGGAGCCGAACTCAGCCCGATCACCGAAGACCCCGGCGGTCGAACCAGAATATCCGCGCCCACCCCGCGCGCACGTTCGGCGGTTCCATCAAGAGTGCCGTAGCTGACCCCGACCAGTGTCAGGATCATCGTCACTTCGACTGCAATGGCCAGCACGCTCAACAGCGTCCGTACCGGCCTATGACCTAAATTGGCTAAAACTAAGTTATTGAGCAAGACTTAATTCTAATTTAGATCGAGACAAATAGGGCGCCACCCGTCCCCCGGTAGGGCGTCAATTTGGAGGGAACGACTGAAGCTTCCGAAAATCCTTCACCATTGCGCTTCTCTTCGTCCTGCCATTCTGCGAAACATGTCCGCCAGCCAGATATCACCATGGCGCGAAAAACAGACTACTTGCAGCGGGGCTAATGAATCAGGACACGAAGTTCCCGGACCTGCTCCACTGGGTCCCAGTGGTCTTTGCCGGCGAGCAGCGCCTGAGGTGTGATTGCGGCACGTTCTGTCGGAGTGAGTGGTGGACTGGAAACGATTCGGTGACCTCCATTGACTCCCGGCCCATGAGAGTCATACTCGCGGTACGTTGCCGTTGCTAGTCGACCGTCCCAGTCCGACCAACCCTCCTGAGCAATCTCCTCCTGCATGTCGGTGTCGAAGAAGGTGACGGTAGAATAGGCGCGCCATGGCCGGCCGAGGATGATCCTGTTTCCGTCGTCGGTACCCGTGATGCGGCAGTGCAACATCCAGTATCCCGAGTTTTCTTCCGGGAAATGCTTGCTCTGCGCGGTGATCATTACGTGTGGATGCTGACGGGAGTTCAGTTCGCAACTGTTGAAGACAGCCTTCGCGTCCCCGAAGATGTAGTCAATATGTCCCTGGACGAAGCACTCGTTGAAGAACTCTCGTGAGGCATCGCAGGAGGTCCCGGGCGAATTGCTGCGGCAGGTCAGACTTCCTGCAAAAAGCGTGTCCTGGCCGCTCAGCAGGCGGACACGATCGATGACAGCGTGGTCAGAACTGATCTGCAGCGCAACTGCCTGGGACGAGTCGTCGGGGCTGGGGTGCTCATCCCACCAGGTGTTTACAATGCTCAGGTTTTCGGCCTCGAAGCCGTCCGCCGTTACGGTGACGGTGCCGGACTTGAAGGTGCTGCCCGTGTTTTTCGCGGAATCGCCGAAGGTGATTATCGTGTCCTGTGGCCGGTTACCTGTCCCCACCAATGCTATGTTTGCCTTACTGATGGTGAGTTTCTCTTTATGGACGCCGGGAGCAATCAGTATGACTAAGCCGCTCTCGGAGGCGCTGTCTACGGCCTGCTGAATGGTGCTGAACTGGGCCTCAGGAGTGAGGCCGACATGAACTATACGGCGTGCAGGGGCTGGCGATGCCGGGGCGTCGTGTGCGAGCAGAGCGAGGAGAAACATTAGTGCAGAGGGCATCACGAGATTTTAAGATAATCCACTCACGGCGTTGGTCATCAATGCCATCCCCAGACGCCGATATTGACGACTCCGCCAGCTGATGACGAGCCCTCCAACTGATTCATTCTAGGTCTGCCACGTAGGTCCCGCAAAACGGGGTCGGCGGCGACTTGATGGCCCGGATGTTCAAACTAACATCATCTCCCGATCGGAAATCGGGTGAACGACCATCCCTTCATCCAGACACCTCGGGCCACAAAAAGCTCCGGGCGGCAGGCCAATCGGCCACACCGCCCGTGCGAGAGTTTGACTTTCTGTGCTTCTAACCATCCACCTACCGAGACGCCTACTGACCTGCTTCAACTCGCGGCGTAATCAAGCCGATGTTGTCCACACCTGCCTGATGACCGAAGTCAATGACCTCGGCAACCTTGCTGAAGTCCAGATCCTTATCGCCCTTCACGAACATCACCTTCTCCTGCCGGGTCGCGAAGATCTCCGACAGTTTCGACTCGAGGTCGTTCTTGGCGAAGGCCGTTTCGTTGATCAGGTAAGAAGGAGGAGCTGCACCGTTCGACCGCACCTGTACAACGATCGTGCGATCGTTCTGTGGCTCCTCTTTGTGGTCCTTGGGAGGCTGAGGCACCAGGGTCTCCAGGCCTCGGGGCGTCACCGGAACAATGACCATGAAGATGATCAACAGCACGAGAAGAACGTCGATTAGCGGGGTTACGTTGATATCCGAAACCGCTCCGCCTGTACTTCCTCCACCCATTCCCATAGCAAATCTCCTTGGTTACTCGCCGCCGCAATTCTGCGTTCGGCTTTTGTAAATGTCCTACTTCTTCGTTGCCGTCGAGCCGGTATCGTCCGTTCTCTCCGTCAGAAGACCAAGCTGGCTTACGCCGGCCGAACGGATTCCATCGACCGCATCCATCACTTTGCCGTAGTTGGCGCGCTGATCGGCCCGCATGAAGACCTCTTTGCTCAGCTTGTTCTCGAGCTTCGCCGAAATCTTGGGTCCCAGATCATCCAGTGTTACCTGATCGCCGCCCAGGAATGTTCTGCCGTCCCGCGTTACCGCGACCACGACTGCGTCTTCCTTATTCGCGTCTTCCATGACCACAGCCGCGTCGGCCTTCGGCAGGTCCACGTTGACTTTGTTGTTCAGCATGGGGGTGATGACCATGAAGATGATCAGCAACACCAGCATCACGTCCACCATCGGCGTGACGTTGATATTGGAGTTGATCTTCTTGCCTTCCTCCCGCTTATTGATACCCATAACGTATGCTCCGTCCGGTTTGCTTTGTTTGCGCTCTCCCTGCAATTTCCTGTCCGGCCTCCGGATGCCGTTCGCTTGCGGCATCCGGAGAACCCGGTCAGATGGGTGATTCTCGCAGGGTATTTGGCTTACTTCTGAAACACCGAAACCTTACCGGTGGCTCTGCTTGATGAAGTAGTCCACCAGTTCGCTGGAGCTGTTGTCCATCTCGACGTCGAACGCCTCCACCTTGCCGGTGAAGTAGTTGAACGTCATAACAGCCGGGATCGCGACGAGCAGGCCGAAAGCCGTCGTCACCAGGGCCTCAGAGATACCGCCGGCAACTGCGCCGATACCCGAAGTCTTCTGGGTTGCGATCTGTTGGAACGCGTTCAAAATACCGACCACGGTGCCGAACAGGCCGATAAACGGAGCCGTCGAACCAATCGTCGCCAAACCGCCCAGACCCCTCTTCAGCTTCGCGTGAACGATGGCTTCAGAGCGCTCGAGCGCACGCTTGGAGCTCTCAATCTGCTCCTCGGTGATGCTGCCGCCAGAACCGAAGCTGCGGAACTCCTGCAGACCGGCGGTGACAACCTCAGCCAGGTGCGACTTCTTGGAGCGGTCAGCAACCTTGATCGCCTCGTCCAGACGGCCATCCTTCAGGGCACCAGCAACCTTGGGGGCAAACTCGCGGGACTGCTTGCGGGCAGCCGAAAAATAAAGGGCCCGGTCGATGATCACAGCGAGCGACCAAATCGACATGATGAAGAGAAGAATGACGACGCAACGCGCCAGCCAGCCCATGTTGGACCAGAGGCCCATCACACTGAAGCTGACCTGCGCCTCCTCGAAGTACATGGCGAGCGAGGCGGGGACGTGAGCGAAAACGGTTGCTAGATGAGCGAGAATCACTGGAATATTTCCTCCTGGGTAGAACTCTAACTGTTTGATTCCTTACCCCGGTATCCCCCAAAAGTTCGCACTCTGGAAAGACCCCGGGAAACGTTGCGCAGCGCCGGGCCCTGGTTTAGCCGCCGCCAAAGTTGAAGTTGACGGTAATCTGCGTATCCACCTCGGTGGCCTCGCCATTCAACAGAAATGGCTTGTACCGCCAGTTCTGTACCGCTTCCGTGGCCGCCGTCCGCAACATCTCTGGACCGCTAAGCACACTCAGATTCTTGATCGTGCCGTCCTTCGAAATAATCGCGTGAAGAACCACTGAGCCCGACACGTGAGCAGCCTTTGCAATCGGAGGATAGACCGGCGGCGCGCCGGAGATCTTCATACCGGAAATAACACCGCTCGAGACGCGCTGGGGGCCTTTCGGTGGAGCAACCTTCACCACTGGCGCAGGCGCGGTACCGATGCCGCCCATCACGCCACCCGGAACGCCGCTGCCGCTACCCATGCCGGACATACCGGCAACGCCCGCCATCGTCGGCGGTGCAGCATCTTCCTTCAGCATCTTGATGTCCTTCGGAATCTTTGTAGGCGCATGCAGGCCCTGGTCGATCTCCGAAACCATCTTGATCGGCTTCACAATCTGTTGTGGGGGCGGTGGCG
Source organism: uncultured Acidobacteriaceae bacterium (assembly GCA_963746625.1). Lineage (GTDB taxonomy): Bacteria > Acidobacteriota > Terriglobia > Terriglobales > Acidobacteriaceae > Edaphobacter. Next base: position 728,708 of record CAVVBT010000002.1, on the reverse strand, counting down.
GTGGGGGTGGAGGCGGTGGAGGCGGCGCTGTCAGCATCGCGGTCATCGCCGTCTTCGGCAATGCCTCCGGATACAACAGCGGAATAAGAATCATCGTGAGCAGAATCGCGCCATTGAAGGCAAAAGTCGCAATCATCCAATACTTGGACTTGGTCTTAATCCTGCCGCCGGATTCCATCAATGCATCTTCGAACATGGGAGCCTCTCTACGGTAAAGAAGAGCTATTTTTCCTTAGACACCACGATGCTTTTTTTTGTTCCCGTAACGTTGTTCCCGCAATTCTGCCCAGCCCGCCGCACCGCTGAATCCTACGCCTTCGCCCGCTTTCCCGCCGGCAGAGAAGCAATCTTGCCGCGCTTCACCCGCCAGTCCTGATATGCCACCAACATCGGCGCCGCAACGGCAATCGATGAGTAGGTCCCGATCAGAATTCCAACTACCAGCGCAAACGAGAACCCGTGCAGCACCTCACCGCCAAACAGATACAGCGACAACACGGTCAAAAACGTCAAACCCGACGAAATCACGGTCCGGCTCAGCGTCTGATTGATGCTCCGATTTACCACGTCATGTAATGACTCTCGCCGCGATGTCGCAAGGTTCTCGCGAATACGGTCGAAGACGACGATGGTGTCGTTCATCGAATAACCAATCAATGTGAGGATAGCTGCGATTACGGTAAGCGTAATTTCCTGGTTCGTCAAACTGAAGGCGCCAACCGTAATCAGCGTGTCGTGGAAAACCGCCACAACAGCCGCAACGCCGTAGATCAGCTCAAAGCGGAACCACAGATAGACCAGCATCCCGATCAGCGAATAAACCGTCGCCCACGCCGCCTGCTTCTGCAGCTCAAGACCCGCCGTAGGTCCAACAATCTCCACCTGTTCGATCGTAAAGGCGGAGTCGTGATAGTTCGACGTCAGCGCATTCTCCACGCCCTGCCGCCCCTGATCGTGGGACTGGTCGGTCGCCGTTGATTGCGGAAGCGAGATGATCACTTTGTTTGCCGCATGGCCGCTGGGATCGCTGACCCGTTGGATCGTGAAGTCCTTCACCCCGGCCTTGTCCATCGCCTGCCGCAGGTGGTCTTCATTCGGCGCCTGGTCGAAGGCCACGCGGATCTGCGTGCCGCCCTTGAAGTCGACACCACGCGGGATGCCATGCCAGAACAGCATGCTCAGCACGCCGAGGACAGAAAAAATCAGCGAAAACCCGAGGAAGTACCACTTCTTCCCAAGCCAATCGATATTCGTTGTACGAAACAGTTCCAGACTCACGCTTCAAACCCTCAGCGGCGGCCCGAGGCCCCGCAATCTCTCAAAAAAATCTAAATCGACAGCGCCGCGCCACGTTCCTTGTTCTGCAGAATCGCATCGAAGATCAGCCGCGACACAAACACCGCAGTAAACAGGTTGGCAAACAGACCGAACGCCAGCGTCACGGCAAATCCGCGCACCGGACCGGTTCCGAACAGGAACAGGATCAGTGCCGACACAATCGTCGTCACGTGCGTATCGATGATCGTCGTCAACGCATGCTTGAATCCCTGATCGACTGCAGCCGCCGCAGTCTTGCCCGACCGCAGCTCTTCGCGGATGCGCTCAAAGATCAGCACATTCGAGTCCACGCCCATACCAATCGTCAGAATGACGCCCGCAATACCCGGCAACGTAAGCGTCGATCCCGTGAATCCCATAAATCCAAGCAGAATCACCAGGTTCAGAAACAGCGCCAGGTCCGCATTGATGCCCGCGCCGCGGTAGTACACCAGCATGAAGACCATTACCGCCAGCATGCCCGCAATCGCCGCCACAATTCCCTGATGAATCGAAGCCGCGCCCAGGCTTGGCCCAACCGTGCGCGTCTCCAGAAACGAGATCGTCGCCGGCAATGCGCCAGTCCGCAACATCAACGACAGGTCGTTCGCCTGCTGCTGGGTAAACCCGCCAGTGATCTCACCCGAGTCGCGGATCGCCGACTGGATACCCGCAACCTCGCGCACCTTGTTATCCAGCACAATCGCCATCGAACCCGGCGTCGAGCTCGTGCTCGAGTGGGCGGAGGTGTACTTGTAAAACCGGTCTCCCGCCTCCGTCGTCAGGTTGAAGCGGATATTCGGCCGCCCGTTCTGGTCCTGCGAAGGCTGCGCATCGCGGAAATCCGTACCCTCGACCTCGCTCACGCGCTTCAACAACCACACCGACTCTGGCGCTCCCGACGTTGCCGATCCGCGCACCAGCATCGCGTCGGCAGGAATCACGCCGTTATTCGCAGCCATCGCCGCCTGGTCGTTCTCAAACGGCCCGCCGATGACTTCATGAATCGACAGCTTCGCCGTCGACTGAATAATGTCTTCCACGCGGCCCGGATCGCTCACACCCGGCAGTTCCACCAGGATCTGGTTCGCTCCCAGCCCGTAAGGCGCGACCTGCGCCTCCGCTACACCCAGCTTGTCCACGCGATCGCGAATCGTCTCGATCGACGTATTCAGCGTCCGCGTCTCCAGGTCGCGAATCGCGCCCGGCTTCATCGTCAACGAGACCCCATCCGCGGTCGTCGCCACGTCATAATTCGAGTAGTCGTTCCCCTGCAGAATCGAACGAGCATCGCCCAGCTTCGCAGCCGGAACCCCCGAGACCATAATCGTCTCCGGATGAGCCTGATCCGTCTTCCCGACGGTAGCGCCCGTGATTCCAGCCTTCTGGAAGTCGTCTTCAATCCGCTGCACATCCCGGTCCGTCGTCGAACCGACCGCCTCGGCGACGTGCACTTCCAGAACCAGGTGGGTGCCGCCCTTGAGGTCCAGACCCAGATTAATGCGCCTCTTGATCGACTCCTTCAGCCCGCCGTGAGGAATCCCCACGATGCCGAAACAGAAGACCACCAATACTCCAACGATGAGTGCCAGTTTCCCGGCCAGATTCTTGCCCATGATCTCTATTGAAGGGTCCAGCCGCAGCGTTTAACCTCAAACTCCGCCGCCGTCATCCCCGCTCTGTCCTTATCCGTAATGAACGGTCCAATCTCAATTGCATCCAACTCAAAAACAACCTGCTGCGTTGCAGACTCTCAGGCGGCCTGCTCATCCGTGGTAACCGCGGCAATCGCGCTCTTGACGAACTCCAGCTTCACGCCGTCCGGCTGAATCCGCAGAACCACAATGTCATCCTTCACACTCAGCACCGTGCCACGAATACCGCCATTGGTCGTCACGCGGTCGCCGGACTTCAACTGACCCAGCATCTCCTGCCACTTTTTCTGCTTCCTCTGGTTCGGAGCGATCATCAAAAAGTACAGCACAACAAAAAACAAAATCGGCAGCGCCAGACTTCCCAGATTCCCTAGCCCGCCTACACCGCTCTGCAACCACATCGCAAACATCCATCCGCTCCGTTCAACGACACAAAATCTTCACTGGCCAACCCGGCTGTTCGCAACAAGAACCGCACCGCAGCAACACTCCTGCGGACGCACTCGCCCATCACCGCGCAAAAAAGAGGCCTAGCCCCTAAGCATCGCGTAACCGAACGGCAGTGTCAAGGCGGCCACACACCCTCAGGCCACCGTCACCAGCCGTAAATCCGCCACCCCGCTCTCCTGCCCATCCTCATCCCGAACCCGAATCCGCTTCAATTTCTTACCCGAACCTCGATTCACCAACTCCTGACGCGGCTCTCCCGGCTCAAACAAATACTGTTCACCCCACTGCCGCATCGCCACCAGTACTGGGAGCAGCGCCTCGCCCTTTTCTGTCAACAGATACTCCTGATACGACGTTCCATCCGCTGCCGGCCCCAGCGTCATCACTCCATCCGCCACCAGTTTCTTCAGCCGCACACTCAACACATTCCGAGCCAGCCCCAGACTCCGCTGAAACTCGCCGAAACGCCGCACTCCCAACATTGCATCCCGCACAATCAACAGAGTCCACCAATCCCCGATGCTGTCCAGCGACCGCGCCACCGGGCATATACTCCCATCCAGACATTTCCGTTGCATCAGGCCCCTCCCGGTAAAAACCTCAAACCAGTTGCATCATTATACTAGATTCGCTCATCTGATTTCTGGTTGCAAGATGAAACCAAAAGGAGCACACATGAAACTCACTGGAAAGAAAGCTCTTATCACCGGAGGCAACAGCGGCATCGGCCTGGCAACCGCCCGTCTCTTCATAAAGGAAGGCGCCCACGTCGCCATCACCGGCCGCAATCAGGAGACCCTCGACGCCGCGATCGCCGAGCTCGGCCCTAACGCCATCGCGTTCCAGGGCGACGTCTCCGACTCCAAATCACGCAAGGCCATCTTTCAGCAGATCGGCCAAAAGTTTGGCAAGCTAGACATCGTCTTTGCGAACGCCGGCATACCCGGCAGCACTCCGGTGGGCAGCACCGCCGAAGAACTCTTTGAACAGGTCATCCGCGTCAACCTCACCAGCGTCTTCTTCACGGTGCAGGACGCACTGCCTTTCCTGAACGACAACGCCTCTGTCATTCTCAACGGCTCCGTTATCGGAACCCTCGGTCAGCCCGGCTATGCCGCCTACTCTGCCTCCAAAGCCGGAGTCCGCGCCCTTGCCCGCACTCTCGCGGCCGATCTCTCCCCCCGAGGCATTCGCGTCAACGTAGTAGCTCCCGGCGCAACCAAGACCCCCATCTGGGGACGCGGCGGTAGAAGGTCTCCCGAAGAAGTTGGCGAAATAGCCAAGAAGGTCGCCGCGCAGATACCGCTCGGACGCTGGGGCGAAGCCGACGAGATCGCCAAAGCCGTCCTCTTCCTCGCCTCCGACGACTCCTCCTACGTTCAGGCAGTCGAGCTCTTCGTCGACGGCGGCCTCACCGGAACCCCGTTCGGCGGCCCAGCCAACCGCGCGTAATTCAATCGGCAATACATTTGGGTGGCCCATCCTTTTCGGTCTCATCGAAAAGGGTGGGTTATCTCGCGAAGGGAGACGTCTCACTAAAAGAGCTGTACTGTCATCCGAACGAAGCGTAGCGAAGTTGAAGAGCCCGTCCTGAGCCTGTCGAAGGACCCAACGGGTGTCCCATACAATCCTGATAACCTTCCAACTATGGCCCTCGCCGAAGACCTAGCCCTCATCGCCCGACAGGAAGCCGAACTCCGCTTCCCCACCTTCGACTACGACACCGCCTGGCATCTCGGCCTCTCCCTCCGCGACCTCGCTCTCTCCCGCCACCAGGGCATCGTCGTCGACATACGCCGCTTCGGCCAGCCCCACCAGCAGCTCTTCTATACCGCGCTCGCCGGAACCACCCCCGACAGCCAGCGGTGGGTCCAGCGCAAAATCAACGTAGTCGCCCGCTTCCACCGGCCCTCCTACGCCATCGGCCTGCTCCTCGAACAGCAGGGCCGCCAATTCGCCGAGCGCTACGGACTCCCCGACGCCGACTACGCCGCCTCACGGCGGATGCTTCCCCATCCACGTCGCTGGAGCCGGGATCATCGGCGCCGTTACCGTCTCCGGCCTCCCTCAACGCGAAGACCACAACCTCGTAGTCGAAGCCATCTGCCTCGCCCTCAACCTGGATCCCGCCGCCCTCCGCCTCCCGAACCCATAGCCGGTAGTCCCAAGTCCCCGGCCCCTGTGATACCGTTCCGCCATGCGTTTCACCGTTACCCTCCTCGCAGCCGTCCTCATCCCGGCCTGCACTCTCGCCCAAACCGCCCCGTCCCGTCTCCCCCGAAACCCGCGCCGCCATCACCCGACTCGTCGGCGACATCCTCGTCAACGGCCAGGCCTACGACTACGACCGCCAGCTCGCCGACACCATCGGCCCGCGCCTCACCGGCTCCGACAACTACAACCACGCCGTCGAATGGGCGCAGCAACAGTTCCACTCCATGGGCCTCACCAACGTCCACACCGAATCCTTCCCTATGGCTGCTCTCTGGGAGCCGGAAGTCCCCGCCAGCGGACAGATTCTCACTCCTCGCGTCCAGAATCTTCACATCTTCGCCTACGGCTGGAGTCCCTCCACCCCCGACAACGGAGTCAACGGAAAAGTCGTCTATCTCCCCGCGCTCCTTCCCATCGAAAAACTCGACTCTGCAAAAGACAAGCCTCACCGGCAACATTGTCCTCATCGACAGCTCCAGCTTCGGGGAGAATCCCCAAATCGGCAACCTCCTCAAAGCCCTTACTCTGCTCAACACCTTTAAACCCCATCGCAGTTCTCTTCACCGGCCGCGCCAACGGAGCCGAAAACGCCAGCAGCATCACCTTCGGTGGAGCTCTCTCCAACTTTCCCATCGCCCAGATCGGCCTCGAAGACTCGCTCCTCATCAAGCGCCTCCTCGACAAAGGCCCCGTCACCGTCCACTTCGCCTTCAAAAACCGCATCCGCCCCGCCACTCGAGGTCAGCAACGTCATCGCCGAAATCCCCGGCCGCGAAGAGCCCAACTCCATCGTCATCGTCGGAGCCCATCTCGACTCCTGGCATCCCGCCACCGGCGCGCAGGACAACGGCACCGGCGTCGCCACCGTCCTCGAAGTCGCCCGCGCCATCAAAGCCCTCAACCAGCCGCCGCGCCGAACCCTCCGCTTCATCCTCTTCGGTGGCGAAGAGCAAGGCCTCATCGGCTCCACTGCCTACGCCAAAAAACACGCCGCCGAAATGTCCAACATCGACGCCGTCCTCATCTCCGACACGGGAGCCCAGCCCGCCAAAGGCTGGTACCTCATGGGCCGCGAAGACGAAAAGCAAGCCCTCACCAACATCGAACCCCTCCTCGACGGCCTCGGCGCCGGAGCCACCAGCCCCGACACCGAGTTCCTCTTCGAGACCGACCACGCCGGCTTCGACGTCCAGGGCGTCCCCACCCTCGTCCTCTGGAACGGCACCGACAAATACTTCCGCCTCCACCACGGAGCCGCCGACAGCTTCGACTCCGTAGTCCAGGCCGACCTCAACCAGACCGTAGCCGTCACCGCCGCCACCGCCTACGCCATCGCCGACTCCCCACAACCCTTCGCCCCCCACCTCGACACCGCCGGCGTCCAGGAGATGCTCAAAAAAGCCAAAGAACTAGACAACTACATCGCCCTCAAATCCCTCGACTGGGTCCCCTAAGGGTGTCTATAGTCGTTGTCTTGAAGCGGCGCGGCTTCAGCCGTGCCATCACCTCTACCGAGGATGCGGCCATGCTGTTGATCGACGATACCCGCGAGATTCCTTGGGCTAACTCACGACTCTGTCTCTGCTTTAGCATCATTGCCCTGCTTCTCTGCGGAAAAGCAGAAGCCCAGGCCCCCACTTCGCGCAACGATACAGATCGTGCCAACGCACTTCTGAAGGAGATGACAACCGAGGAGAAGATTGGCCAACTGAACCAGCCCTTCTACCTGAAGCTTCCCATTGCCGGTATGAAGGTCGATCCAGTGTCCTACGAAGACCGAGTGCGCCACGGCGAAGTCGGCTCCTTTCTCTTCCTCACCGACCCAAAGGAGATTAACCGTTTACAGAAGATCGCAATGACCGAGCAGCGCTTGCACATTCCAATCCTTTTTGGCTTCGACGTGATTCACGGCTTTGATACGGAATTTCCCGTACCTCTTGGTATGGCTGCCTCCTGGGATCCGGCAATGGCCGAACAAGCGCAGGGGATCGCTGCTGAAGAAGCGATCCATGCCGGGCTGCGTTGGAGCTTTGCACCAATGTTGGACATTGCAAGAGACCCGCGATGGGGCCGCATCTCGGAGGGAGCCGGAGAAGACCCCTATCTTGGCGCGGCAATGGCACGCGCCCAGGTACGAGGTTTTCAAGGAACACCCGAGAATCCGCGGCCTTTCATGGCAACCTTGAAGCATTTCGCGGGTTACGGAGCTGCGGAAGGCGGCAGGGACTACGACGCTGTTTACATTCCCGAAGAGCGGATGCAAAACGTCTACCTCCCTCCGTTTCGTGCAGGAGTAGAAGCGGGCGCAGACACCGTCATGAGCGCATACATGGACCTGAACGACGTCCCCGCGAGCGGCAACGTACACCTTCTACGGGATATTCTGCGAACAGAATTGGGGTTCAAGGGTTTCGTGGTGAGCGATGCCTTCGCCGTCGGCAGTCTGGTCACGCAAGGCTTCGCCCGCGACGCCACAGACGCGGCCCTTCGTGGTGCTACGGCTGGCGTGAATATGGATATGGGGAGCGCCACCTATTTGCAGCACATGAAATCTCTAATCGACCAGGGGCAGCTCACACCTGCGCAGCTCGATGATCTCGTCCGTCCCATACTTGCCGCGAAGTATCGGCTTGGACTGTTTGAGAATCCGTATGCCGATGGCACCGACCAAACCCACGCCGACATGCTCGCCAAGCATCGCCAGGCAGCAAGAACCGCAGCAACACGTTCTGTCGTCTTGCTGCGCAACGAAGGCAGCCTCCTGCCACTGGCAAAGACAACAAAGCGAATTGCCGTGATTGGACCGCTGGGCAACAGCCCAGGCGATATGAACGGGCCGTGGAGCCTGACCGCAAAAGCAGAAGATGCCGTCTCCGTCTTCGAAGGCATTCGCGCAAAACTTCCCGGCTCCCAGGTGGCCTATGCAGAGGGCGTGCAAATAGCCAAGGCATTCCCCTCCTCATTCGATGGGCTTATTGGTCCGAAGATAGAGACGCCCTGGACACCAGAAGAGGCGGATCGTCAGATGAAGAGCGCACTCCAGCTGGCCGCGAAGTCCGACGTGGTGATCATGGCCCTTGGAGAGCTCACCATCATGGACTTCGAGTATTCCTCGCGTTCATCGCTCAGCCTTCCCGGCAAACAGCAGGAGCTGCTCGAGAAGATACAAACGCTCGGTAAACCCGTCGTGTTGCTGCTCTTCACCACCCGGCCGCTCGATCTTTCGTGGGCTTCAGAACACATTCCAGCGATTATGGATTGCTACTTCGGCGGCACGGAGACCGGCAATGCAGTTGCCGATCTTCTGGTAGGTGATGCGGTACCCGGCGGCAAGCTGCCGGTCACGTGGCCCCGCAACTGCTGGCCAGATTCCAATCTATTACGCGCATACGACCTCGCATAAGCCTTATGATTCGCCGGACTTTACTTCACGCTATTGGGATGCTCCAACCTCACCTCTCTACCCCTTCGGCTATGGGCTGAGCTATTCGACCTTCTCCATCTCCGATCTTCGCCTGAGCACTAAAACCGCTCCCCTGGACGGATCGATCACGGCAACCGTCACGGTTACAAATACTGGCGCCAGAGCAGCCGACGAAGTGGTGCAGCTTTATCTCCATCAGCGATTCGGTTCGGCATCGAGACCTGTTCGAGAGTTGAAGGGCTTCCGTCGTGTCACGCTGCAGCCCGGGCAAAAACAGGAGATCAGCTTCACGGTCGGCCGCGCCGAGCGAACCTACTGGAGCTGCCGCGAAGAATGGATGGGTTGTAGAGCCTTCCGACTTCGACGTATGGGTCGGCAACAGTTCGACAGCCACACTGCACGACAGCTTCTCGGTGGTGCAGTAAGGAAGCCCTTGAGTGGGGGCATCGCTTCTACTCCCTATTCACTTCTTCCCGCCCCGGCTTTCTGGTTCCAGCACTTTCAATCCAGTCATTCAACCGACTAAAAGTCCGCTCTCGGCGAACGCACGATAAGGACCAAACCCACACCAGGTCTCCGGAACATCCTCTCGAAGTCCAGACCTAAAGTCTCTACTTCGAATACTTTGACACAGTTAGATGGGGAGGGGGATCCCACCCGCCAGGTCCCCTCTTACCCTCTCCATCGTATCCAGATAGAACGCCAGATTATGCACCGAGTTCAACGTCAACCCCAGCGGCTCGCCCGCCACAAACAGATGCCGCAGATAAGCCCGCGTGTACCGTCGGCACACCATGCACCCGCAGCTCTCATCGATCGGCCCCTGGTCCTCCGCGTACTCCTTGCGCTTGATATTCATCCGCACCACCGGACCACCAGCCTCCTCGCGCATGAACAACAACCCATGCCGCCCCGCCCGAGTCGGCAGCACGCAATCCATCATGTCGACCCCCATCTTCGCGTACTCTTCAATCTCATCCGGATACCCCACCCCCATCACATAACGCGGCTTATCCTTCGGCAAAAACTCCAGCGTCCGCGCAATCATCTCCCGCGTCACCTCGCGCGGCTCACCCACCGCGAGGCCGCCAATCGCATACCCCGGCAACTCCATCTCCACCAGCCGCTCCGCCGACTCCCTCCGCAGATCCGCATACATCCCGCCCTGGACAATCCCAAACAAACTCTGCGTAGCCCCCACCAACGAATTGGGTGGCCCATCCTTCACAGTCTCTCCGTGAAGGGTGGGTTGCTCTCTCCACGCTCCCCATCTCGATACCACGGCACCTTGTGCTTATGTCGCCTCAAAATGATCTTTTGACCGCTGCGCCCAGGCATGCGTCAATCCCATCGACTCCCGCGTCCGCTCCCAGGTCGCCGGAGTCTCCACGCATTCATCGAACACCATCGCAATGTCCGCCCCCAGCGCAATCTGCACGTCCACCGAGTGCTCCGGCGAGAAGAAGTGCTTGCTCCCATCCAGATGCGACCGGAACTCCACTCCCTCCGAAGTCACCTTCCGCAACCCGCTCAGGCTGAACACCTGAAACCCGCCCGAGTCGGTCAGCATCGGCCGCTCCCAGCTCATAAACCGGTGCACGCCACCCATCCGCCTCACCAGCTCATGCCCCGGCCGCAGATACAGGTGATACGTATTCGCCAGAATGATCTGCGCGCCCTTACCAGCAGCGCCGATCTCCTCCAGCACTCCCTGCTCCACCGCCTTCACACTCGCCACCGTCCCCACCGGCATGAACACCGGACTCTCCACCACTCCATGCGGTAGTCGCAAACGTCCCCGGCGACCACCCCCCACCGCCGTCCCATCTACTTCAAACGAAAATCCCATCCTTCAAATTGTATGGGTAGGAGCTACCGAGGTGCCGCCCACACAAAAACGACGCGTTGGATGGTTGCAGTCGCATTAATTCATCTGACGTTCAATTTCGGTTCACATAACCACTCATGTCGAAGGCTAAGAATAGGGCGCAAAGCATCTTCCAAACTTCTGAGGCCTTTAAAAAATGATCAGGAAACTTCTCGCCCTCTCGATGTCCTTGACGCTTATTCTCAGCGGCTGCGGTCAGGGCACCGTCAGCACGCCTCCCGGCAATGGCAACGCCAATACCACTCCTCCGCCACCTGCAATCACTCCCACTACCGCAGCGGCGGCCATCAAGCACGTTGTCGTCATCTTCGGTGAGAACGAGTCCTTCGACCATTACTTCGGCACCTATCCCAACGCCCAGAACCTCACCGGCGAGACAAAGTTCACGCCCCTTACAGGCACACCAATTCCCAACAACTACGTCTCGAACCCCTCTCTGCTGTCCAACAATCCCAACGCGTTGAACCTGGCGAACAACGTCACGAACAGCAGCGGCATCGTGACCTCCGTCGCGAGCGGCCCCTATCGTCAGGCCCCCGCGCAGGCATGGACCGGGTCCCAGAGCCATAACTACACCAATGAGCAGCTCGCCTTTAACCAAGGCAACATGGACCTCTTCCCGCTCTCGGTCGGAGCTGCGGACAGCGCCGCTGAGCTCAGCTCCGGCGGCCCGTTCCGCGCCCTCAACGCCACGAAGGCCCTCACCATGGCCTACTACGACGGCAACACCGTCACGGCGTTGTGGAACTACGCGCAGCACTACGCCATCAACGACAACTCATGGTCGAGCACCTTTGGTCCCTCAAGCCCCGGAGCGATCAACCTCATCTCCGGACAGACCAACGGCGTTCTCAATCCCCTCAACCTCGGCTCCAACGCTGTGGCTGACGGCAGCGGCGGCATGACCCTCATCGGGGACGCCGATCCCGCCGGCGACGTCTGCTCCTCCACCAGCAGCAACGCCAGCATGAGCGGCCAGAACGTCGGCGATCTGCTCAACAAGGCCGGCGTCACCTGGGGATGGTTCGAGGGCGGCTTTGACCTCGGCGTCACTAACGCCAACGGCACAACCGGCTGCGCCCGCTCCTCGGTGATCGTAGCCTCCGGCAGCGCGAAGGCAGTTGCCGCCGACTACGTTCCCCACCACCAGCCATTCCAGTACTACGTCACCACCCGCAACCTCGCTCATACCCGTCCGACCTCGCCTGCGACCGTAGGAACGGCCTCTGACCCCGCCAACCACCAGTACGACACGCATGACTTCACCGACGCGCTGGCTGCCGGCAATCTTCCCGCAGTCTCCTTCCTGAAGGCCCCTGCCTTCCAGGATGCGCACCCCGGCAACTCCGATCCTCTGGACGAGCAGACTTTCACCGTCAACATGATCAATGCGCTGCAAAACTCTTCCTTTTGGTCCTCCACCGTCGTCATCATCGCCTACGACGACTCCGACGGTTGGTACGATCACGTCTCCAGCCTCGTCAACGGTTCGGCCACCACGGCTGACACGATCAACGGCGCCGGCGTCTGCATCAGCACTACGGCCGCGACGACCACCTCACTACCCGGCTGGGATGGAAGGAAAAACGCGCAGGGCCGTTGCGGTTACGGCATGCGTCAACCCCTCATCGTCATCTCTCCCTGGGCAAAGAAGAACTACCTCGACCATACCCTCACCGACCAGGCCTCGGTCCTGCGCTTCATCGAGGACATCTTCGCAAGCAGCAACCGCATCGCCGGCTCCTTCGATGGGATCGCCGGCTCTCTGCTGAACATGTTTGACTTCTCGAACAGCGCCTCTGCTCCGAACGCCGCGAAGGTCACGCTCGATCCCACTACCGGCCTTGTCACCAGCGGTAACTAGCAGCCCTTTCACACAACCTTCACAAACCGGATGTACCTTCAGAAGCACGCATCGACAACCATCGATGCGTGCTAATTTTTTCGCCGCCCTTTCCCCTGCGGCAACGGAGCCGCATCTCTTGTCCACGTCTAGACGAAAGTTCCTCCAGCAAGCCTCTGCTCTCGGCCTGCTCTACAGTTCCTCTCGCGCCATCCCCCAGATGAATATGGCCCACATGCAGATGGGCCAGCCGAACGCACCCCAGCCGAACGCTCCGGGCAGCCATGCTCCGATGCTTCATACGTTTCAGCTGCCTCCCTTCGTCGATCCACTCCCCATCCCGCAGATGCTTCGCCCCACCCTCGCCAACGGCCGGCGAAAACTCACCATCCCCATGCAGGAGACACACTTCAAAGTTCACCGTGATGTTCCCCTCACGCGCATGTGGACCTACGGATCCGGTCCCGTTGGCCCCGTTATCGAAGCCCGCAGCGGAGAGCCTCTCGACATCGAGTGGGTCAACCGTCTTCCCACTAAACATTTTCTGCCCATCGATCACTCGATGCACGGTTGCGGCAAAGACATTCCAGACGTCCGTGCCATCGTTCATCTCCACGGCGCCAAGGCCCGCTCTCAGGACGACGGTTACCCCGAAGACTGGTACGTCCCCGGCCAGACCCGCACCTGCCACTATCCCATGGAGCAGGAGGCCACCGCGCTCTGGTATCACGACCACGCCATGGGCATCAACCGGTTGAACAGCTACGCCGGCCTATTCGGCATGCTCCTTATCCGCGACAAGGTCGAAGACTCGCTTCACCTGCCCACCGGCCCCTACGAAGTCCCCCTCATCTTCTTCGACCGCGACTTCACCGCCGACGGCCAGCTCTACTACGCCACCTCAGGAGACCCCGAACGCCCCTGGATCCCCGAGTTCAGCGCAGACGGCCTCCTGATTAACGGAAAGATTCGCCCTTATCTCGAAGTGGAGCCGCGGCTCTATCGCTTCCGTGCCCTCAATGTCGCCAACAGCCGCTTCTACCGCATCGGCCTCACCGACAACTCCCCCATGACGCAGATCGGCAGCGATCAGGGCTTCCTTGCAGCTCCAGTTCAGGTTCAGAACGTCGTCCTCGCCCCAGGCGAACGGGCTGATCTGCTTATCGACTTCTCTCACTCCGCGGGCAAGACCCTGCATCTCAGCAACGGCGGCCTCGACCTCATGGAGTTTCGCGTCGCAGGCCGTGCCACCACACCCGTCTCCTACTCTGTTCCGAAGACCATTCGCCCCATTGCGCGAACCCCTGAGTCCTCCGCGATCGTTACCCGCACCATCACCCTCCACGACTATCAGGACCAGTATGAGCATTCCATGATGATGCTGCTCAACCGAAAACGCTGGCACGACCCCACCACCGAGAAACCGCAGGCTCGACACCACCGAGATCTGGGAGTTCGTCAACCTCACCGAAGACACCCACCCCATGCACCTGCATCTGGTGCGCTTCCAGATACTCGACCGCCGCAACTTCGATACCACCGACTACTTCCTCAACCACAATAAAATCCGCTACACCGGCGACCCCGTGCCCCCAGATCCCAACGAGATGGGCTGGAAGGACGTTGTCCAATGTCCCCCAGGCGCCATCACCCGCATCATCGTGAACTTCTGCCGGTTACCCCGGCAAATACCTCTATCACTGCCACATCCTCGAACACGAGGCCAACGACATGATGCGTCCCTTTGAAGTCATTGCCTGACATTCGTCACAGATAAATCTCCTGCGCTTTTCCTCTCATCCAAGTTGGAGTAGCGTATCCCCAAGGAGATCGCGCCATGCTAAGGAGAGACTTCCTTCGCCGCTCGGCCCGCACCCTCAGCGCTGCATTCCTCGCCGCAAATCCCGTAGCCCGCGCCGCGCTCATCGACCCCGAGCCCCTGCCAAAAAAACTTCAAGCCAGTGACGAAGTCGTCCTCGGCCACACTGGCATCCGCACTAGCCGGCTCGCCATGGGCACTGGCACTATCGGCTACGGCGGAGCCTCCAACCAAACCCGCCTCGGCACCTCGCCACTCACGAGGCTTCTTGTCGATGGTTATCACGAAAACGGTCTTCGCTTCTTCGACTCAGGCGACTCCTACGGCAGCCACCCTTACGTCGCCGCCGCCCTCAAGCAACTTCCGCGCGACAAGGTCACCGTCCTCACCAAAACCGACACGCGCGATCCCGCTGGAGTTCGCGCCGACCTTGACCGCTACCGCAAAGAACTGGGCGTCGACTACATCGACATCGTCCTCATCCACTGCGTCACTGGAGTCCGACTGGACCACACGCTACCGTGGCGTCATGGACGTCCTCTCCGAAGCCAAACAAAAGGGAGTCATCCGCGCTCACGGCGTCTCCTGCCACACCATTGGAGCGCTCCGTGCAGCCGCGGCTTCGCCCTGGGTCGAACTCGACCTCGTCCGCCTCAATCCCATCGGCTCCCACATGGACGCCGACCCCGACACCGTCATCTCCACCATCAAACAAATGCGCGCTCAAGGCAAAGCCATCGTAGGCATGAAGATCCTCGGCCAGGGAGACCTCCGCGGCAAACCCTCCGAAGCCATCCGCTACGCTCTCTCCACCGGAGTCCTCGACGCCTTCACCATCGGCGCTGAATCACAGAAAGAACAAAACGATCTCGTCCAGCGCGTCGCTGCCGCGTGAAATAAATCACATATAGTGTTTGAGCTCTTTCCAGTCCGCCTCATAGGTCTTCTTCCGGTCATGGCATAGATAAATAGAGCCATGCTCCCATGGCATCGTGTAAGGATCATCCCGTTTGCCGGCAACGACGCACGAGCTGTAGACCGCATTCATCTCGTCGAGGCTCGCACTGTTGATCACGATCATCTCTTCGCCGGTATAGCCCCGCGGTCCCCATATCCAGTAATTCTGGTGACCGCTGATGGCAGACGGCAGCCCATACTTCGCCCCGAGAATATCGATCGCGCCCGCCTGCCCATAGTTGGAGGCCAGAATGCCAGTTCGCGCACGCTCCTCCTCAGGCAATGCGCCGTAGATGACAGACAACTGCTTCACCAGATCCTCCCAGCCAAAGCGGTCGGCAAAGAACTGCGGCAACGGAGTAGCCGCATGATTTTCGCTGTCCTTCGGCTTGAAGTGAAGCTTCTCCGCGTAGGCCAACCACTGTTGTGGCCGCAGCACAGGGACAGAAAACGGAAAGAAAAGCCCAACGCCCATCAGCAAAATAAGCGCGTAGGCTCCCAGCAGCGCCTTGCGCCACGTCACACTCCCCGCCCAGCCAACTAACGCAATCGCTCCAGCCGCAAAGAACACCGGGTATGCCGGAACAAGGTAGTAGTCCTTGGCATGCAGCGCCATCATCAGCACAAGAAAGACAACGTAAAACACGCCGAGAAACCGATAGCTCCGCGCCGCCTTCGCAAAAAGCAACCACAGCACGCCCGTCCCCCACAAAAAAATATTCGTCGGCGTAAGGGTCAGGACCTGAGCCAGAAAGAACTGCACAGGCCCAAGCTTCACATCCTTATCTGAGTGCTGCACGTCGTGAAGCCACTCCAGTGTAGGGAAGTGGTTCTCGATCTGCCAAAGAAGGTTGGGCAGAGCGACCAGAACAATCAGTACCACCGCAACAACAAACCAACGGCTCGCAAGAATACGTCGCTGCGGCGTCAACAGCAGCGCAACCAGCATCGCGATCAGAAAAAACGCAACCGAATCCTTATTCTCAAAAGCCAGTCCCGCGCTGAGACCAAACAGAATCCACCAGTTGCGCACCCCATTTGCCGAATCCGACTGAACAATCCGAATCAGCGCCAGCACACAGAGCATCCAGAACACCGGATCGAATGAGTTCATCGAGAGATATCCATCAATACCCAGATAGACCCCTCCCGCAATCACTCCCAACATCGCCAGAGCCGCTGGTCTTCTCCCGCCGCCAAGCGTCCAGCAGAGCGCTCCCGTCAGAAACACCTTCACCGCACCGGCCATCCCAGAGATCAGCCGCAGCGACCACATCGTGTCATGCCCAAAGAGCATCTCGCTCACACGAGCCTGCAACGCCGTCAGCGGCGGCTGATCGACATACCCAAACGCAAGCCGTCGCCCACACACCAGGTAGTACAGCTCATCGCGAAAGATCCCATACCCCGCATGCTGTGCCAGAACGTTGCCCGCGATCTGAATCGCAAGCTTCAGCGCCGCGAAGCCCAGGCAAAGCCAAAGCACCCCACGCAAATCTGTCTGCTGTATTGCCGGCTGTCGGGTTTCCATGCCACCTGCGACGTAGGAATTATGTTCGTGTTTTGCGCATTATCGACTACGCAGATGAACCATGAAAGTTCCACGCAACAGAATTACTTGAGCAACAAAGCCACCGCTTCCGTCACGCTGATGTTGTCTGCGAGCCGTTTAAACTCGCTGTGCACCACCTGCTCGTTCTTGCCGATCTCCTTAAACAACATCGCTTTGCCTTCGATCGCCGTATTCACCATCGCATTCTTCCACTCGCCGCCCGGCTCCATCTCGTGAGCCGTCGCAAAGCTGCTTCCGGCATGAATCGTCCCTAAAATTCCATACCCCAAACTCACATCGACGGGAGTCTTTCCCTCAATCCGGTGCAACTCCATCGTCTTCTCATCCACCAGCACCCATCCCGACATCGTATGGAGCACCTTCTCCTCTATCGTCTTCGGCTGGTAAGCCGGATCCGGCCGGTACAAAATCTTCAGATCCGCACCTTCGAGACGAGGCCGATCAAACAGGAAAGCCTTTGGCAATAACTCCAGCATCTGCTCAGCGTGATCCTCATCGTTCTTCATCGCTTGTTCATGCCGTTGAAACACATCGGGATGAGCGGCTATATACGTCAGTTTCGCCTTCTCCGCAGCCATCCGCTCCCGGCTCAGACGGCTTCCCATCCACCTCCAACAGCAGCCGCACCTTCCCCTGGGTTGTCTCTACCACCTGCTCCTTCCACAGGTGCCCGCCCGTCCGCTCCGACCGTTCCTCGGACGTGTACATGTACTTATAGCGATGCTCCGCGGGGTCACCCTCATGCGCCAGCATCGTATCCACAATCTTTCGTGCATCATTCGAGCTCTGAGCCTGCGCAGCCCCCAGCGCTATCAGGCACAGCAACCCCATTGGCCATCCACCAACACGCATCTACAACTCCTGCCATTGGCTACCGAGTGGACGCATCCCAAACACAAACAAGACCGCCACCGGGCACACCAGCGGCCTGTTCTTTCAGACCCACACTATTCCACAGAGACTCGGCCCATAGAGTAAATTTACGCCGAAATCTCCAAGAAATCGCAGGAAACCACACGTAGACTAACTCTCAATCGTCCCTCCAGACCTCGTCATGGCCGACACCACCCCAAACCCGGCGCCGCTCGACGTAAAGGACACCAACCCCCTCCTGACCGAGCCCGAATTCGTCTCACCCTCCCTCACGCCGCACCCGCCGAAAGGCCGCCGGGCCGCCGCCGCCTTTATCTTCTTTACCGTCACCCTCGACATGCTCGCCATGGGCATGATCGCGCCCGTCCTCCCGCGTCTGATCGAAGGATTCCTTCACGGCGACACCTACTCCGCAGCGAGAATGCTCGGTCTCTTCGGAACCGTCTTCGCCGCCATGCAGTTCTTCTTCTCGCCCATTGTCGGATCGCTCTCCGACCGCTACGGCCGCCGCCCGCTCGTCCTGCTCTCCAACTTTGGTCTCGGCCTCGACTATCTCCTCATGGCGTGGGCCCCCGCGCTCAACTGGCTCTTTCTAGGACGCGTCATCTCCGGCCTCACCTCGTCGTCCATCCCCACCGCCATGGCCTACATGGCCGACGTCACCCCGCGCGAACGCCGCGCCGCCGCCTTTGGCATGTTGAACGCAGCCTTCGGAGCCGGCTTCGTCCTCGGCCCCGCCGTAGGAGGCCTGCTTGGCAACATCAATCCGCGGCTTCCCTTCTGGGCGGCAGGCGGCCTCTCGCTTGTCAACGGACTCTACGGCCTCTTCGTCCTCCCCGAATCTCTCTCCAAAGAGAACCGAAGCCCCTTCTCCTGGGCCCGCGCCAATCCCATCGGCTCGCTCACCCTGCTCCGTCACGGCAGCATGATCGCCATCGCCACGATCCTCCTGCTCGGCTACATCGCCCAGCAGGTTCTGATGAACGTCTACGTCATCTACGCCGACTACCGCTACGGATGGAGCGATCGCACTGTCGGTTTCTCTCTCGCGGCCGTCGGAATCTGCACCATCGTCTACGGCGGCTTTCTCGTCAAACCCGTAGTCGCAAAGCTCGGCGAGCGGAGAACCATGACCTTCGGCCTCATCGGCGGAGCCCTCGGTTACTCCATGATCGGCCTCTCCAAAACTGGCCTTCTCCTATGGCTGGGCATCCCCTTCCTCAACATGATGACCTTCACCTGGCCCGCCGCGCAAAGCCTTCTCTCCCGCATGACCAGCCCCTCCGAACAAGGCCAGCTCCAGGGAGCAATCAACAGCCTCCGCGGCGTCGCCGGACTCCTCGGCCCCGGCTTCTTCACCTACATCTTCAGCGTCTCCATCAGCAGCGGAGTCCACATCCCCGGCACCCCCTTCTACACCGCCGCCGCGCTGCTCCTCATCTCCCTCGCCCTCGCCCAAAGCGCCGCGCGAACCCCGGCTCCGGCCGTGTAAACCTTAGTGGGCCAGCTGATTCCTTTCCTCTTGAAGTCGTCATCCTGAACGCAGTGAAGGACCCCTGTATTTTGTCTTTGCTTTTTTGTCGGGCGGCGACACGCAGCAACTTTGATTTCTCTCCAATTTGTTTGCTCGATATACTGCAACGCGTAGAATTCCGCCAATCATGCGAATCGTCTCGGTACGTTGGCAGTTTGTCGCAAATTTCTTCGTGATCCTCAACGCACTCTGTGCATCGCCACTCCTCATCGCACAAGCACCCACTACACCGCCCACTGCCCCCGACTGGGCACAACCCGGTTCCCCAACCCATACCCAGGTAGCCCCACCACCCGACTTCCATCGCCCCACCAAAACCTTCAACGCACCCATAGGCATCTTCGAAGGCCAATCCGATGTAGGTGGGCCGCTCATCCCGGGCAGCGCCAGCTACGACGCAGCGACAAAGCAGTACACCATCAACTCCGCCGGCTACAACGTCTGGTACACGCGCGACGAGTTCCGCTATCTCTGGAAGAAGATGTCCGGCGACGTCTCCCTCGCAGCCGACATCGCCTTCCCCGACCCCAACGGCTACAACGACCGCAAAGCATTCCTCATCATCCGCCAGAACCTCGACGACGACTCCAAAGAAGCTATCGTCGCCATCCACGGAGCAGGCATGACTCACCTCGCCTGGCGTCCTGAGAAGAACACACGCGTCAAGGACATGGAATTCCGCATCGGAGGCCGCGGCCGTCCTGGCGGCAACAGCCCCGACTCGCTCGTCACCGTCATCCCCAAACGCATCGGCCTCGAAAAGCACGGCGACAACTTCGCCATCTTCATCAGCCTCGAAGGCGAACCCATGCACCAGTTCGGCCCACCCATCACACTCCACCTCGACGAACCCTTCTACGTCGGCATCGGCTTCTGCTCGCACCTGCCCGACAAATCCGACACCGCCATCCTCTCCAACGTCGTCCTCGAAAACTCCACAGGCAAAGTCCACTAGACCGCAACAGCCCGCGGATGCTGAATTGAGCGTAGAGTTGAGCCATGAGCAAAACCTATCAAGTCACGATCGAAAATCCGCGATGCACGATGACCGAAGTTTCCGACAATGGTGATGCTCGGCTTATCGACATAAAACCCTTCCCCAACAAAATTGCGCTTCTCCGGTACCTCTATACCTTGCACCCCTCTCAAGAGATGCAAACCGGATGGGAATCTCAACTCTCCAAAGGACAGGGTTTCCTCGTCTCCGTTTAGCAAGTTCCTCATCGCTGCCCAACGCCATGCCGGGTGGCTCATTTAATGCGCATGATTGAGCCAACGTGCGAAGCACGATCCGCGTTTACCCTTCACCCCCAGAGAACCGTCATTTCGACCTGACGCGGTGCCTTCGCCGCCGTCGGGAGGTGCCTGCTTTCTCTCTTGCGAGCCCCACCCCCCAACAAAACCACCACCTCACGAATTCGGGCAGTAGTACCATCTAAGCCATTCACACGTACTTCCCGCCAAGGGGAACTGCCTCATGAAGAGCAGAGTCGCTGGGACATATCTATTTCTGGCCGTATCGCCTCCCCGCAATTGCGCTCTGGAGAGCCCTGCCCGCACACGGAGCCTCCGCACATTCTTCACTCAACTGGAACCGCCAGGCCGCCGCACACTACCTCGACGACCGCGAACAATGGTGGCAGCAATGGCCAAGAGCCCAGAAAGACCATGGCACCCTCTGCATCTCCTGCCACACCAACGTGCCCTATGCGATGGTGCGCCCCGGCCTTCGCCGCCAGCTAGGTGAGAACGAAATACCCGCACCCGAAAAAACCATGATGGATAGCGTCGAAAAGCGCGTAACCAACTGGTCCGAGATGATCCCGTTTTACTCTGACGAAAAAAACGGCCCAGGCAAGACCGCCGAAGCCCACGCGACCGAATCCGTGCTGAACGCGATCATCCTCGCAAGCGTCGACACTCGCCAGGGACATCTCCGTCCAGTCACCCGAACTGCGTTCGACAATGCATGGGCGCTCCAGGAAAATACCGGAGATCTGGCCGGCGGATGGAAGTGGCAGGACTTCCACCTCGGTCCATGGGAAGGCGCGGAGTCCGGCTATCAGGGCGCAGCGCTTCTGATGGTCGAGACCATGAACGCCCCCAACCGCTATGCAAAAGAACCCGAAGTTCGCAGGCATCTCGACAGGTTGCACGACTATCTGCGGCGGCAATACGCAGCACAACCGGTCCTGAACCAGCTCTACATCCTGTGGGCGTCTCCAAAAGAAACCGGATTACTCACCATCGCCGAACGCGATACTTTACTTCAAACTATCCGTACCCGACAGCAACCAGATGGCGGATGGAGAACCTCCGCGCTGGACAATCGCGAACGGGTCGATCACTCCCCCGAACCAACCGGCAGCGACGGCTACGCAACCGCACTTGTCGTACTCGCGATGGAAGAGTCAGGAACGCCCCGCAGTGACGAGACGTTACAACATGGGCTCAAGTGGCTTACCGATCACCAGCAGAGCGACGGCGCATGGCACGCATCTTCAATCAATAAAACCCGAGAGCCCGACAGCGATGCAGGACCTTTCATGACCGATGCTGCAACAGCCTACGCCGTGCTCGCGCTCGAAAAAGCAAAATAGCAAACAGGTATCCTTCAACTCTTTGGCCACTGTTTGAACATCTTCGATATAGCGCTCTGCACGATCTTCTGGTTCTTGTCGCCGTTATTGCTCAACGTGTCCTGAGCGATCCCGCGCCACACCAGAGACTGGGTCTTGGCGTCGTAGAGGTCGACAATCATCGTTCCTATCACGTTCTGCTCTGGGCTGATAGTGCCCATTCCTCCGCCCCACCCGCGCATGCCCATTGCAGTATAGGAAGTCTGTTGTTTCATGCCGCCGTTGGCAGTAATGAGCAGGTCGGGTTTCTGATCTTCCGTCACCTTTTGCAGGCCCTTGCTCTGCATTGCCGTGTCGATGTCCTGTTGCGCCACCTGGGCCAGGATGGAATTTTGGATTTGGTTAGCGTTGTTGGAACCCCACGCATAGGTGTGATAACCAGAAAAACTTTGGTTGTGGTTGTAGTTGACCGAGACCTGTTGTCCAACGGCAACTGCGGAAGCGATGCACATTACCATCGCGCACACTGCAAATTTGGTCTTCATCCTCATCGTCCTTTCCGGTTTCGGAGCCCTTGTTCTCATCTGAATTTCAGAGTCTCGAATTTTCCTCGGAGCGATCAAGCGCCGAAACGGGCGCATTGGTTTGGAGTTAATTCTTGCAAGTCGCCAGCCGCAAATCCGGTGCCTGTCTTTAGCTCTAAACTTGAAAAATACGCCTTCCGCAAAACTCACGCAGCTAGCATTAGTGCTAGATATGCGGAGGAGTTATTCGATCAAGTGGGGCGGACGTCACGATTCCTTTGAGAAGCCTGCTCCGATCGAAGCCAGATTGCTTCACCTCACTTCCACTCAACCTAAAACCTCAGTTGGATCGAACCCCGTTCGGTCAACCAGCTATAAACTGTCAATGCCTCACGCGGAGCGATAAATGGCTGTGAAAACGATGTTGCCAGCAATATCTACGTTGACCTGTTTAGCATTCTTTGGATTCAGCGTAGCTCTAAGGTCGGCGAACGCTCAAAAACCAGCGCAACAGCCATCATCCCAAAACTCGCCGGCGAGTGAGTCGCATGCGCAAGGAGATATCGCGGGCAACTGGCAGGGAACACTGCCTCAAGGAAACAACGAGACACGGACAGTCCTGAAGATCACGAAGTCGGAGAAGGGCTGGACTGGAAAGATGTTCTTCTTTGACAGTCATGGTGCGCGGCCGTTCAACGTCTCTGCCATTGTCCTCAGCGGTTCCAACTTTAAGTCTTCGGTCGACGTAATCGGAGGAAGCTACGAAGGGGAGCTGAGCGCGGACGGAACAACCATTACGGGCAACTTAACCGGAGTGCGTCCCAATCCTGCGCCGCTTACGTTCGTGCGCGCGACCAAGGAGACAGCCTGGGAGATTCCACCGCTTGCGCCCACGCCGATGATGGTAGCGGATGCGGACCCGTCGTTCGAGGTGGCGACCATCAAGCCCAACAACTCCGGAGCAACGGGCATGCAACAGTTGAGCATGAATCCTTATGGGCGTAACTTCGCAGCGCGCAACTCCACTCTGAACGACTTGATCGCCTTTGCATATTCGGTCCAGATGAAACAAATTGTGGGAGGGCCACCCTGGATGGACCGCGATCGCTACGATATTGCAGCGCTGACAGATCGCGACGGTGCGCCCAGCCCGGAGCAATTGAGGATCATGATTCGGAAGTTGTTGGCCGACCGGTTCAAGTTGACATTCCATCACGACAGCCGAGAGCTTTCGGCCTATGTGCTGACAGTTACAAAAAATGGACAGAAGCTGACACCGAGCGAACTGAAGGGGCCTCCCGGCCTCGGCCGTCGGCTTGGACCTGAGGGACTTACAATGCTCGCGCAGAACGAGACGATGGCGGATTTTGCAGGCTTTCTACAAATGCTTGTGCTGGATCGGCCAGTAGTGGACAAGACTGGAATCTCAGGCAGGTTTGACTTCCATCTCACATTCACGCCTGATGACTCAGAGTTCGGCGGCCACCCGCCGCCTCTGCCGACAGCTACGGAGACGACCAACGTTTCGCCGGGCCTCTTTGAGGCGATCCAGCAGCAGCTTGGGTTGAAGCTGAATCCGGAGAAGACCCCGGTCGATGTAATCGCCATCGATCACGTGGAGAAACCTTCAGCGAATTAGAAGGAAATTCAGGTATAGAAATCTTTCGAAGAGGACACCTGCAGGAGAATCGCCCTGGCAGCGGACGAAGACCGCAGACAGAACCTAGCTCTTGCTCGCCGCTCCTTTCTTCCCCGGCTTCTTCAAGGACCCCACCAACTGCTTCCAATCCACTTCTGTCTGGTCCGCATACGCTTCCGCAAACGCCACCACAGCCTCGTCGAATCGCGTCGACGTCCCCAGATACCCCGCAATCATCGACGAATCCCCGGCCCTCGCATGTCCTCGCGCCAGAATTTCGCCGCACACCTGCGCATACTCCAGCAATGCCGTCACCTTCAGATTCGCCAGGTTGATCGAAGCCTTATGATCGTTCAACTGCCGCACCAGATAGTCACGCCCCTCCATCGTCGTCCACCCCAGAAATGGATCCGACTGCAACTGCATCGCCCGCTCACCCTCCACTACTCGCCGGCCTTGGTTCTCCCGCTCCTTCCGCGCCTTCACAGCAACATAAGGCGCATACCCCGAAGCCACCTCTTCCTTGATCTGCAGGAACAGCGGATCTTTCGGCCCATTCCCCTCCATCAGCACCACATAGTCCCTCAGCCCCACCGACCCCGTCCCCACCACCTTGAACGCCACATCCACCGGCCTGTACTGCGCAAGAAAATGCCGCCTCTCTGGCAGCAGGCTCTCCGTATACTTTGTCAGCGACCCCACGACTTTCGCCGCCATCGCTCCCCTCACACGGGTCAGCGTCGGCGGCTTCGCCTTGAACACACGTTCCCCTGTCTCCGGCGGGGCCTCCTTCGCCTTAAACCCCTTCGATGCCTTCTTCGCACCCACCGAACCTTTCACCTCAGTCAGCGTCAGCAACGTATGCATCGGCGTCGCTCTCTCTGCCAGGCGCAGGATCCCCTGCACCGGAACCACATCCTGCAACCGATGCACCTGGTACCGCGCCACCTCCAGCACAGGCATCAGCGCAAACATCCTCATCATCGACCGGTACTGCTCCAGAAACAGCGCCGCCGCCTGACGGCACGAAACATTCTTTCCCCCGGACGCCCGCCCTGCCAGAATCAAACTCGTCGCCATCCGCTTCACATCCCATTCGAACGGCGCCACGACTGTCTCATCAAAATCGTTGATGTCGAACACCAACCGCCCATCCGGCGCGGCATAAGCACCCAGGTTTCTCACATGCGCGTCACCGCAAAGCTGGTTACAAATCCCGGTATTCGCCGTCAGCGACAGGTCATACGCCATCACCGGAACCGCCCCGCGAAAATACCCAAACGGAGAAACCGCCATCAACTCCTTCTTCAGCGCGACCAACGCCGGCACCCGCCCTCGCGTCGCAGCATCCAGCAGCGCCAGTGGACTCTCCCGACGGTCCTTCACGTTCCACGCCGCATGATCCGCCCGTTTGATCTGTTTGCGCCGCTCCTGACCCATCGCAAAGCGTTCCTTCGCATCCGGTAAACGCATCGTAGCCATCCAACCTCCCGCAAATAAACTCAAACCAATAGCCTACGCCTCGTCATCTCTCAAATATCAATCATCAACCGCATCCAACACCCTTGATGTATCCTTGCCGCACAAAGACAGCCCCCGCGAGGTCGTATGTCCCGCTCACTCAGCGCCGAACTCTCCAGGATCGAGCCCCTCATCGTGCTCGCCGTCACCGTCCTGGTCCTCTTCTTCGCCCGCGAGCTGCTTATCCCCCTCGCCTTCGCCCTCACACTCGCCTTTCTCCTCGCTCCCGTCGTCAGCCGTCTCGAAGACCGCAAGCTCCCCCGCGTCGCAGCGGTCGGCCTCACCGGAATCGTTGCCCTCATTCTCGCCTGCAGTGTCGGATACGTAGTCGCCCATCAACTCCTTGACGTCGCGCGCAACCTTCCCACCTACCGCGAGAACATCCAGGACAAGATGGCCGCCGTTCACTCTCCCACCGAGCAGGCCATCGAAAAAGCCTTCAAGTCGCTCGGAGATATCGCCGGCGACCTCGCCAAATCCTTAAGCACCGCCATCCCCTCCGGTGTCCCCACTCCCGCCGAAGCCCAGCCTGTCCGCATCGTCGACCCAGACCGCAGTCAGATCCAGACTACCGCCGAGCTCCTCATGAGCTTTCTCCGCCCCGTCGGAACCTTCGGCGTCGTCATCGTCTTCACCATCTACCTCCTCATGAAACGTGAGGAGCTACGCCACCGCATACTCCTGCTCGCCGGTATGGGTCGCATCAGCATCATGACTCAGGCCATCCAGGAAGCAGCCACCCGCATCAGCCAATATCTCCTCTTCCAGGTCGCCGTCAACGCCGCATACGGCATCCTCTTCGGGCTCGGACTCTACCTCATCGGCGTCCCCAACGCCACCCTCTGGGGAGTCCTCGCCGGAATCCTTCGCATCATCCCCTACGTCGGAACCGCCACCAGCCTCGTCCTTCCCCTCATTGTCTCCGTCGCCACTTCTACCGACTGGTGGCCGCCGATCCTCATCATCCTCCTCTTCCTGTGCCTCGAACTGACCTCCACCAACTTCGTCGAACCCTGGCTCTTCAGCACGCGCACCGGCATCTCCTCGCTCGCGCTCCTCGCCATGGCCATCTTCTGGGCTCTCCTCTGGGGATGGCCCGGCCTCATCCTCTCCACTCCACTCACCGTCTGCATCGTCGTCATGGGGCGCTACGTTCCCCAGATGTCGTTCCTCCACACCCTCCTCGGCACCGACGCCGAACTCTCACCCGAAGCCCTCTTCTACGAGCGTCTCCTCGCCATGGACCAGGGCGAGGCTCGAGCCGTAGCCAACCGCTTCCTCGACAACCACCCCATCGTCGAGCTCTACGACTCCGTCCTCATCCCCTCCCTCACTCTCGTCGAACAGGATCGCCACCAGGGCATCCTCGACGACATCCGCTGCAACTTCTTCTTCCTCGCCATCAGCGAACTCGTCGCCGAGCTCACCGACTACCAACCCAAAGAGCCCCCGTCTCTCCCGCAGAACGCGTTCAACGGCCTTTCTCTGAGTGAGCCCGCTGACTTCGCCATCGTATGCATCTCCGCCAGCGATCAGGCCGATGAACTCACCGCCCTCATGCTCGCCCAGCTCATGGAGCGCGCCAACCACCAGACCCTTCTCCTCTCCGCCTCCTTCGTCTCCAACGAGATCCTCGAAAACCTCGCCAAGGAACCCACCACCGTCGTCTTCATCTCCGCCCTTCCGCCGTTCGCCTTCTCCCAGGCCCGCACCATCTGCCAGAAGGTTCGCTCCCACCTTCCTCTCAATCGCATCGTCATCGGTTTCTGGAACAACAACGACGACCCCGACCAGACCATCGAGCGCTTCGGCAAAGGCCGCCCCAACGTAGTCGTCAACACCCTTGCCCAGGCCCTCGCACAAGTCACCCACTGGCACGAGCAGCCCTCCGGAGTCCACGTCCTGCCCACAAACCCCCAGCGCCGCGCCACAGATTCCGACCAAGCCCGCATCTCCTAGGCCTTACCCTCCTTTGCTTTTGCCGTTGCTCTTGTCTCTCTTGTTTGTCATCCCCGTAGGGGATCTGCTTTTGCCGTTGCTTTCGCTCTTGCCTTTGCTTCTTTTACCCCAACTGCGAACTGCGGAGTCGAAGCGCCTGCAGAACGGACCTGACCTCTGCATCTCACCCCAAGGTGGCGTGCGGCAAAAAAATCTCCCACCCCATGTCGATTCCCCCACCCACCAATCGACGTACAAAATAGGAAAGTTTTTCAAGGAGAACTCCAAAATGCGTTGCATGGTCATCGTCAAAGCCACCAAAGATTCAGAAGCCGGCATGCTCCCCAGCACCGAACTTCTCACCAAAATGGGCAAGTTCAACGAAGAGCTAGCCAAAGCAGGCGTCCTGCTCGCAGGAGAAGGCCTGAAACCCTCCTCCAAAGGCAAGCGCATCACCTTCACCGCAGAAAAACCCACTGTAACCGATGGCCCCTTCGCCGAGACCAAAGAACTCGTCGGCGGCTACTGGCTCTGGCAGGTCCGCTCCATCGAAGAAGCAGTCGAGTGGCTCAAACGCAGCCCCTTCTCCCCCGGAGACGTCCTCGAAATCCGTCCCGTCTTCGAAGCCGAGGACTTCGGCCCGCTACTCACCCCCGAACTCAAGCAACAGGAAGAGCGCGTCCGCAGCGAAGTCGCTAAAAAATAATCAAAGATTCCATATTCAGGTTGTCGATTCCGCTCCACTCCACTCGACGCACTCATAAGAGCAGGACTCGGCCAGACGCCAACTACCCGCTCCATCCAATTCAAGGAGAAACACGCATGCGATTCTTATGCATCTACAAACCCGCCAAAGCCGAAGGCGCCCCTCCCACCGAAGGCGAGATCGCCACCATGGGCAAGTTCATCCAGGAGTCCTTCCAATCCGGCAAACTCCTCGCCACCGAAGGCTGCCTTCCCAGCGCGCTCGGCGCGCGCATTCGCAAGACTAACGGAGCCTTCAAAGTCACCGACGGCCCCTTCGCCGAAGCCAAAGAGCTCGTCGGCGGCTTCGCCCTCATCCAAACGCAATCCCGAGAAGAAGCCATCGAGTTCACCAAAACCTTCATGAACATCGCAGGCGATGGCGAAACCGAAATCCGCCAACTCTACGACGCGTCTCCCATGCCGCAAGAGCAGCCTCAAAAGCTGCGTCTGGCGTAATTTCCAACCGGTTGCAGTCCCGATCAAAAGCTGTTGTGATCGGGACTGCGACATGCCTGAGGACACTCATCGCGCCATCGACGCCGTCTGGAGAATCGAGTCCCCGCGCCTCATCGCCGCACTCACTCGCCTCACCCGCGACATCGCCCGAGCCGAAGATCTCGCCCAGGACGCTCTCGTAGCCGCACTCGTGCAGTGGCCCACCACCGGAATCCCCGACAACCCCGGCGCATGGCTCATGCAGACCGCGAAACACCACGCCATCGACCACATCCGCCGCAAAACTCGCCTCGAAGAAAAGCTCGCGCAACTCGCCCCCGAAGTCGCCGCCCGCGAAATGTCCGTCCCAGACTACATCACCGCCATCGACGACAACGTAGGCGACGACCTCCTCCGTCTCATCTTCATCTCTTGCCATCCCATCCTCTCCACCGATGCCCAACTCGCCCTCACCCTCCGCATGCTCGGCGGCCTCACCACCGACGAGATCGCCCGCGCCTTTCTCCTCCCCGAACCCACCATCGCCCAGCGCATCGTTCGCGCCAAACGCACCCTCACCGAATCCCGCGTCCCCTTCGAAGTCCCACGCGGCCCCGAGCTCGAAGCCCGCCTCGCCTCCGTCCTCAAAGTTATCTACCTCATCTTCAACGAAGGCTACTCCGCCACCGCTGGCGACGACTGGCTCCGCCCCACCCTCTGCGAAGAAGCCCTCCGCCTGGGCCGCATCCTCGCCACCCTCGTCCCCACAGAACCCGAAGCCCACGGCCTCGTGGCCCTCATGGAGATCCAGGCCTCCCGCGCCAAAGCCCGCGTCAACGCCGAAGGCGAACCCATCCTCCTCCTCGACCAGAACCGAACTCAATGGGACCAACTCCTCATCCACCGAGGCCTCGCCGCCCTCGCCCAAGCCGAACAACTAACCAACACTGAAAAGGAAGTCGTCACTTCGACTGAACACCGAGTGAAGTCGAGGAAGAGCGGGGAAATCGTCGGCACTGAAAAAGCTGTCATTTCGACCGAAGCGAAGCGGAGTGGAGAAACCCGCTTCTCTACCGCAAATCTTCATCTACTTCCCGGCCCCTACACCCTGCAAGCCGCCATCGCCGCATGCCACGCACGAGCCGCCACAGCCGAAGCCACCGACTGGCCCCGCATCGCCGCTCTTTACGGCACACTGGCGCAAGCCACACCCTCACCCATCATTGAACTCAACCGGGCCGTAGCCATCTCCATGGCCGAGGGTCCACAAGCCGCACTCGACATCGTCGACACCCTGCTCAATGAACCCACGCTGAAAAACTACCACCTCCTACCCAGCGTAAGAGGAGACCTCCTCACCAAACTAAACCGCCACCAGGAAGCCCGCGCCGAGTTCGAACGAGCCGCTACCCTCACCCGCAATACCCGCGAACGCACCCTCCTCCTAAAACGCGCCGAGGAGCGCTCAAAGCCACTTTCTCCCCAATAACAATCAGCAATATTCTGTTATTCGACTCTCAGAGTATTCACCGGATCGACTGCAGCCGCACGGCGCGCCGGCAGATAGCTCGCCAGTACTGCCGAGACAGCCAAAACCAGCAGGACCGCCACGTAGGTCAGCGGATCCAGCGGACTGGTTCCAAATAGCAGCGACTTCATCAGCTGCATCAGTCCTGCCGCTGAGCCCAGACCAATCGCGATACCAATCGACGTCAGCACCAGCGCCGAGCGAACGAACATCCACTTCAACTCTCTTCGTTGCGCACCCAGTGCAAGACGAATTCCGATCTCGCGTGTGCGCTGCGAAACCGTGTATGAGATCACGCCGTAGATCCCGATGATTCCCAGCACCAGTGCCATGCTCCCGGCAATCGCCAGCATCACCAGAGTGAACGAAGTCCGTGCCAGAGATTCGTCATAGATCTCCTTCATCGTCCGGATCGACGCAAGCGGCAAGTTCGAGTTCACCGACCAGACGGCGCGCTGCATCTCGTTGATGAAGGTCTGCGTTCCGGCCCGGCTGCTCCGCAAGGCGAAGTAGGCCGTGCGTCTTGCATCGAGAGGTCCGGGACCGTAAAGATCGCGCATCATCGAAGGCCAGTAAACGGTTGCGGGCGAGCTTTGATTGACACCGTTCTCTCGTACATCCTGGACCACCCCGACAACTTCATGCCACGGCATGCTGGGAAATTCGCGGAAGCGCTTGCCGATAGCCGCGCTGGGCGACCCCCAAAGTTCGCGGGCCAGACTCTCAGACAGAATCGCCACCGGTCTCAGGCTGTAAATGTCCGACCACGCAAAATCCTGCCCTGCAACGAATCGTGTACCGGCGGTATGGAAATAACCCGGCGATACATAGTTGAACAGCCGCAAGGGAGGTTCTTCGCCTTCATAGTTTTTTCCTTCGAGATAGATCCCATCCCAGTTCGGTTCGGCCCCGCTCATAGGAACGGAAACGGCGAAGCCCGCTGAAGAGACCCCAGGAATTGCGGCCAGCTTATCCTGGATGCTGCCCTGAATTCGCGTAACTGTCTGAGGATCGCGAACCAGCGTCTCCGGAATCGAAATGCGTATCACCTGCAACGATGCAGGATCGGAGAAGCCCGGATCAACGTTGTGCATCGCGCGGAAGGTACGGATCATCAGCACGGCGCTGATGAGCAGCACCATGGCCATGGCCACCTGTGCCACGACCAGCAGGTTGCGGCCGCGCTGCCGCTCGCGGCTCACGCTTGCCGTTCGCATCGCCCCCAGCAACGGCAAGGCGCGCCGCGAAGGAGCATAACGCAGCACAGCGACCGAGCCGAACAACAGTCCGCAGAACACCGAGAGACCCAGTGTGAATGCGAGCGACAGACCATCCAGGCGGATCTCGCTCAGACGCGGCAGATTCTCCGGTCCAATCGCCGTCAGCAGCCGCAGACCCGCATAGGCAACTCCCACGCCGACTGCGCCGCCCAGCAGGCCAAGCGTCACGCTCTCCAACAACAGCTCGCGCGCAATCCGCCATCGTCCCGCCCCGAGCGCCGAGCGCACAGCAAGCTCCTGCTGCCGCCCATCCGCGCGTACCAGCAGCAGATTGGCCACGTTGGTGCACGCGATCAGCATCACCACGCCGATCGTCGCCATCACCACCCACAGCACATTGCCGATACTACCGACCACTTGTTCCTTCAAAGGCTGAAACGCCGGGGTGATCTTCCAATTCTCATACCAGTGCGGATCGGTGCCCGGACCGTTCGTCCACGAGTCCATCCAGACGTTGAGCAGACGCGACACATCCGCATCGGCCTGCGAGATCGTAACGCCCGGCCGAAGCCGCCCGATACCGTGGTACGCAAATCCGGCCAGCGACTGATTGACCGGATCGAAGGCCGCAGGCACCAGCAGATCGAAGTCGTAACTGACCACCTTGAATCCTCGCGGCATCACACCGGCGATCACCCGCGACTGGGAGTCAACATTAATGGTGCGACCCACCACGCCCGGATCGCCGCCGAACCTCCGCTGCCAGTATCCATAGCTGAGCATCACCCTCTGCGCTCCGTGCGGGACCTGGTCAGCCGCAGTTAGCCATTGCCCGACAGCCGCAGGCACTTCGAGCGTCTGGAGAACGCCGTCCGTAATCACCGCTGTATTAACCTGCTCGGGTTGTGCGATCCCCGTAATGCTTGCAGTCCCAGGCAGCCACACGCCCATGGATTGGAATGTGCGATTATGCGCCGCGAAGGTGAGATACATCGAGGCCGACACGCGCAGTTCATCCCGGAAGTCGGTCAGCCCAGGTGCGCCCGGGGCGTTCAGTCGCATCGCAACCAGTCGCTGCGGCTCAGGGTACGACAGAGGCCGAATCAGCACGCTGTTGAGCACACTAAACACAGCCGTATTCGCCCCAATGCCAATAGCCAGCGTTAGCAGAACAGTCGCCGCAAATCCCGGCGATCGTCGCAGCCGCCGCATGACAAGCCTCAAATCCGCGGCGATCGATTCAATCGTTGCCCACTGCCACACCTCACGGCTTCGTTCTTCAATCAGGGTCACGTTGCCGAACTCGCGTCGCGCCGTCTTCTCGGCTTCAACACGCGGCATCCCACCGTCGATCAGTTCCTCCGCGCGCTCCTCGATGTGTTCCCGTATCGATGCCGACAAATCGTCATACCTGCGTTTGCGCGAAAACAGTTCGGATAGCCATCGCATCGTCGTCTCCTGGATCTTGGGACCTGGACCTTGGGAACCTAGACCTTGGCAACTGCCAGCACTCTCGTGATCCCGGTGAACATCTTCTCGAAGCTCGAAACTTCTCTTTCCAAATGCTGAATGCCCGCGTCCGTCACGCGGTAGATTCGCGTAGGCCGCCCCTTTGCCGAGGTCCCTGCTTCGGATTCCAGCAATCCCCCCTTCAGCAGCCGTTGAAGAGCGGGGTAGAGTGAGCCTTCCTCCACCTGCAGCAGATTGTCGGATACCAGCTTGATATGTTTCACAAGCGCGTAGCCATGCATCGGCCGCAACCGGAGCGACTGCAAAATCATGATCTCCAGTGCACCGGGAAAGAGGTCGCGACATTCCGAGTTCTTAGCCATGAAAGAGACAATAGCACTAAAATACCTATTTTAGAAATAGGTATTTTAGAAAATTTTCCTGAAGCCCGAGAAGTCGAATGGCGCGCCGACTCATTTTGCCTTCTTCCTAACCGTCAATAAACTCCACCTATGGCAAAGCCTCCAAGACCCTCTACCAGCGGCACATTCTTCGTCACCGCGATCACTGCCAATCGCCGCCGCCTCTTTTCAAATCGAATCGACCGCAAATCTCTTCCTTGAAATCCTCTAGCACTACCGAACCCAGGGCCTCTACAAACTCCATGCCTTCGTCGCCATGCCAGACCACGTCCATTTACTCCTCACAACCGACAACCTCCCGAACACCATGAAACATATCCGAGGAGGTTTCTCCCATCGCCTGGCCTCGAAGCTCGACGTCTGGCAGCGAGGATACACCGACCACCAAATCAAGACCCGAGAAGAATTCGAAAGTCGCCGCACCTACATCCACCAAAACCCAGTCCGCGCCAACCTCACTACCCACCCTAGCCAATACCCTTACTCATCTGCGTTTCGTGACTCAGATTTCTCTCTCAGGGAAAAAGCAATCCGAACCGGAAGGGCCCGACTTTTGGTCGAGCCGTTAGAACCTCGTACAAAGCAAGGATCAAATTCCTGACCAAACCATAAAGTTCCACCCGGAAGGGCCCGACTTCAGTCGAGCCGTAAGAACCCGCGCAAAGCAACGATCAAATTCCTGATCAAACCACAAACCTCCACCAGGAAGGACCCGACTTCGGTCGAGCCGTAAAAGCCGCGCGCCAAGCGCGCTACCGCTCTGCCCTGAGCAGCGTCGAAGGCCGGATGAAGCCCTGAGCGAAGCGAAGGCGCAACGACAGAATTGCTTTCCTCTGCCTCGCCCATAAACTCGCCTCCGCCCCGAATCCCAGTTCGGACCAAACACGAATATCCGCGAAAAGCGAGCGCCTTACACATTGCCGCAACGTGCTAACCTCGACTCGAATGTCCCCCACAACGAATCACGAAAAAAACAAGCTCTACTACGGCGACAACCTCGAAGTCCTGCGCGACTACATCCCCGACCAGTCCGTCGACCTCATCTACCTCGACCCACCCTTCAACTCCCGCCAGGACTACAACGTCCTCTTCGCCGAAAAAGACGGCCACCGCTCCGCCTCCCAGATCACCGCCTTCAAGGACACCTGGGAGTGGAACGAAGAAGCCGCCCGCTCCTACGAAGAGGTCATCGAGCAAGGCGGCCGCGTAGCCGACGCCATGCGCGCCTTCCGAACCCTCCTCGGCGGCTCCGACATGCTCGCCTACCTCGCCATGATGGCCCCACGCCTCGTCGAGCTCCGCCGCGTCCTCAAAGAAACCGGCTCCATCTACCTCCACTGCGACCCCACCGCCAGCCACTACCTCAAACTCCTCATGGATGCGGTCTTCGGCGCCGAGAACTTTCGCAATGAGATCATTTGGAAGCGGACGCATGCTCATAGCGATGGAAAACAAGGAGCGCAGCACTTCGGCAGAGTCACGACACACTCCTCTTCTATCGGCAAAGTCAGAACAATCAATATGGAACTCGCTTATATCGACACTTATGACGAGTCGTACGTTGATCGAGACTATCGCCGCACCGATCCAGACGGCAGACGATATACGAATCGATAATCTTCAAGGGCCGGGAGGAGCAGCGAAGGGAAACTCCTCTATATGAGGTAATGGGGGTCGACGAGATATTGGCGATAGTCTCAGAGGTAACAGATGGACGAACTGATTGCAGAAGGGACGAGTGATTCAAACTACGCCCCGGTGCAGTGCCGCAGTACAAGCGATATCTGGACGAAATGCCGGGAGTCACCGTACAAAACCTGTGGGATGATCATTCCCCCTATCAACTCCCAAGCCCAGGAGCGCCTCGGCTACCCCACCCAAAAGCCCGAAGCCCTCCTCGAACGCATCCTCAAAGCCGTCCTCCAACGAAGGCGACGTAGTTCTCGACCCCTTCTGCGGCTGCGGCACCACCGTGCAAGTCGCGCAAAAACTCAACCGCCGCTGGATCGGCATCGACATCACCCACCTCGCCATCGGCCTCATCAAGACCCGCCTCGACGACTCCTTCACCACCGAAGTCCGCAAGACCTACGAGGTCATCGGCGAACCCACCGACGTAGCGGGAGCCGCCCAACTCGCCGAAGAGAACAAATACCAGTTCCAATACTGGGCGCTCGGCCTCTGCGGAGCCCGCCCCACCGAAGGCATCAAGAAGGGCGCAGACCGCGGCATCGACGGCCGCCTCTACTTCCACGACGACCGCTCCGGCGACTCCAAACAGATCATCTTCTCCGTCAAAGGCGGGCACAACATCGGCGTCTCCGAGGTCCGCGACCTCATCGGCGTCCTCCAGCGCGAAAAAGCCGAGATCGGCGTCTACATCTCCTTCGAAGAACCCACCAAGCCCATGCAGAAAGAAGCCGCCGAGGCAGGCTTCTACACCTCCTCCGACGGCACCAAATACCCGCGCCTCCAACTCCTCACCATCAAGGGACTGCTCGAAGGAACCCAGCACCTCCAGCGCCCCCTCCATGTCCGCGAAGTCACCTTCAAAAAAGCCCCCCGCTCCCGCCCCGACGCCGCCCAAAACCTCTCACTCAACCTGTCCAACGAAGAATGAAATTATTGATGTAAGAAGTGTGAGAGCAATCGGCTCTGCGTCCAGCCTGCGCGACCGCGATCAACATCTTTCCTGACAAACCAGATGAATAAGGAGTTTCACGGTGAAATATTCGCCCGACTGGGATTTGACCACAATCCCCGAGCCGGAATGGCATAGTGAGAACGGTCGCCGCCGGCGTGCTAAGGCTCCTGCGGTGACAAACATCAAACTAAAACCCTGCGCTAAGTGCGGAGAGCCGTTGAATGCCACCCAACGCCGTAAGCCCTGCTCTAATTGCGGCTATACCCATCCACGCTGAGCTGAGTGCCTCACATATGATTCTGATGTGTGGATCATCGTTCGAAGGAGTACCACACTCCCGAAATCGAGTACCTTGGTCATCGGGCCCGGCACCCGCCTCCCTATCGTGATGGTGTGCTCCCCAGTGCGAACAAGTGCTATTACTATCAAGAGCACAAACTTTGCAGAACAATCTAAGTCGCTGAAATAAGGAGTGCGCATGGGCCAACTCGATCGCATCACCCAGCAGCCGGGGATCATGGGCGGCAAGGCCTGTATCCGGGGAATCCGCGTCACTGTCGCCATGATTGTGGGACAAATCGGGGCCGGCCACACCGTCGATGAAGTCCTGGCTGACTATCCCTATCTTCAACGAGAAGACATCATGCAGGCGCTTCGTTACGCCGCATGGCGAGCTGACGAACGCGAGGTCCTTCTGGCCACAGCATGAAGCTGCTCGTCGATATGAACCTCTCGCCTCGATGGATTGGTTTTCTTGCTAACGCGGGCATTGAGGCCGTGCATTGGTCCGCTCTCGGCCCGGCTAATGCCACCGATTCGGAAATAATGGCCTGCGCGAGGGCGAACGACTACGTCGTGCTCACGCATGATCTGGATTTCAGTGCAATTCTCGCCGCTAACGACGGCAAGAAACCGAGTGTCGTGCAGATACGTGCCGAGGATGTCAGCCCAGACGTGATCGGCAGCCAAATCATTATCGCACTGCGACAGATGACATCCGAGTTGGAAGAAGGTGCACTGCTTACAGTCGACCCAAATCGCACACGAATGAGAGTTCTCCCCCTCCGCCTGGGAGAATGAGTCTTCATCACGAAGTGCCGTTGGTATCGGACTGACCCAACTCACCCAACATCTCCCGCACCGTCTTACCCAAAACCGGATGCACCCAATCCGGAGCAATCTCCGCCAAAGGCTCCAGCACAAACCGCCTCTCTCCCATCGCCGGATGCGGCAGAATCAAGTCATCCGACCAAAGTACCCAATCCCCATACAACAACAGATCAAGATCAATCACACGAGGCCCCTTGGCAACCGCGCCCATCCGCTGCCGCCCCATAGCCCGCTCTACCGAGAGCAGCTTCCTCATCAACTCCACCGGCCCCAACTCCGTCTCCAGAACCAGCGCCCCATTCAAAAACCGAGGCTGCTCCCGATACCCCACCGGCTCCGTATCGTAAAACGACGACACCGCCCTCACCTCACCCAGCTCCCCCACCCGCCGGACCGCCTCCCGCAGGTTCGCCTCCCGATCCCCAAACTCGGAATCCAGGTTCGACCCTAGCGCAATCGCCGCCAGCGACCTCACCCCCGGACCACCCAGGCGACCGCGAACTCCACCACGCAAATCACCACAACTTCACCACAAAAAACCATCCAAAAACCACGTTTTTACCACGCAAAATAACCGGATTTACGACGCAATCGCAGGCTGCAGACGCCCAGCCGCAGCCTCCGGCTCGCCGACTTCATCATACCCATGCGCCAGTTCCCACGCCCCCCGGTCGCGCATAAGTCGTTGCACAAGAGCAGTATGCATCGCATGCCCAGCTCTCTCGGCCACCACCCGGCCCTGAATCCGACGCCCCGCCAGCGCCAGATCCCCGATCAAATCCAGAACCTTGTGCCGCACAAACTCATCCTCAAAACGAAGTGGCCCATTTTCAACACGTTGCGACCCAATAATAATCGCGCAATCAGGCGACGCCCCCCGAATAAGCCCCATATTCCTCAACATAGGCTCATCCTCCTTAAACCCAAAAGTCCTCGCCGGAGCAATAAGATTCACATAATCCCCGGTCGCTAGATCACCCGTAAACCGTTCCACTCCAATAGGTTGCGGAAAATCAATCGTATAGCTGATTCGATATCCCGATCCTGGATAGACCCCAATAAATTTGGATCCGTCCCGAACCTCAACTTCCTTCAAAATCTTCAGATACTCGCGCTTCCGCCTCTGCTGCTTCAAGCCAACCCGTTCAAATGCTTGCACATACGGCAAGGCAGCTCCCATCCAGAATGGGAACTTCGAGGTTATCCACCTCAACAATCACGTTATCAACACCGTACCCAATCAGTGCCGACAACAAGTGCTCAGTCGTTGAAATCAAAACACTTTGCCGCATCAGGCTCGTCGCATAACTCACCTTAGCGACATTGCGACCCACAGCCGCAATCTCAAAATTCTCTAAGTCTGTGCGTCGAAAAACGATACCCGATCCAGCCGGAGCAGGCACTAATAGCATCGAAACAGGTGCGCCACTATGCAAGCCGACACCACTGAACTCTATCTCTGATCGAATTGTCCGCTCAAAATGAGCTTCCAAGGCCACGAACCCACGTCTCCAGTGAAACCATCCTCAAGCGTACAATCTCAA
The DNA here is from genome assembly GCA_963746625.1 of uncultured Acidobacteriaceae bacterium. Taxonomy (GTDB): domain Bacteria; phylum Acidobacteriota; class Terriglobia; order Terriglobales; family Acidobacteriaceae; genus Edaphobacter. The sequence continues at coordinate 689,861 of CAVVBT010000002.1, read as the reverse complement.
GACGAACTGGCAATGTGGCAAATTTGCCACAATCATGCTCTCATTTGGCCACTTTTTGCGTCGACGAAATTCCACAACTAATTCATTTCATTGCTATAACATCCGACTATGAACGCCAAAGAACTCTACCTCTCTGTCGAGAAAAAAGATGAATGGATTCGAGGCCACCTCCGCGAATTGGTCGAACAGGAGTCGCCTAGTGAAGATGCGTCAAGGGTTAACTCTGCGTCGTTGGTCGTGGAACGATGGGCATCCGAGATGGGAATGCGAGTTAAGCGTCACAAACAAAAAGAGTTTGGTGATGTAGTTGAGCTTCGATTTGGCAGCAGTCGGCCCAGGAAGCCCGTCCTGCTGCTTGGGCATCTTGATACGGTTTGGCCGACGGGTACCTTGCAGAAGATGCCTTGGCGAGAGGCGAATGGGCGGTACTGGGGGCCGGGAGTTCTTGACATGAAGGCGGGTGTTGTCATGGCGCTCGCAGCACTCAAGTCGCTGCAGGAGCTTAGGTTAGAGCGCCCGGTTACTCTGCTCTTGAACAGCGAGGAGGAGGTTGGGAGTCCGGTTTCGCGTGGAATTACGGAAAAACTTGCTTTGGAGTCGGCGGCGGTTTTTGTTCTGGAGCCGGCGCAGGGGTTGGCTTACAAGACAGCCCGGAAGGGCGTAGGCCAATATCATGTGCAAGTTACGGGCGTTGGGGCGCATAGCGGGGTGGACTTTGAGAAGGGACATTCTGCGGTTCTGGAGCTGGCAAAACAGGTCCAAACCATCTCAAATTTCACGAATTTGAAGCGGAAATTGACGGTAAATTGTGGTGTTTTTGCTGGTGGAACGCGGTCAAATGTGGTGCCTTCGGAGGCTCATGCCGAAATCGACGTCAGGATCGCCAAAGCCGGCGATGCGGCGCATGTGGATCGGCTGTTTCGTCGCCTGAAGGTCTCCGACCCGAATTGCAAACTCACGATTACCGGGGGCATCAACCGACCACCGATGGAGCGGAAGCAGGGGACGATTGCGCTGTTCAAAAAGGCACGTGCCTTGGCCGCGGAACTTGGGTTTGTGCTCGAGGAGGCAGCGACGGGTGGCGGATCGGACGGCAACTTCACAGCTGCGTTGGGAGTGCCTACTCTTGATGGCATGGGCGCCGTGGGCGAAGGAGCTCATGCGCCGCATGAGTCGGTTCTGATCGAGCATCTGGTGCCGCGTACAGCTCTTCTCGCGGCGATGATTGCCAGCGTCGAGTAGCTAGGGTTGATTGACGACAGTTTGTGTCTGAACCTCTTCGAGCAGGGCAACCGTGCGGGCTATGGGTAGGCCGACCACGTTGAAGTAGCAGCCCTCGATGCGCGGGATCCAGCGGGCAGCGCGTCCCTGAATGGCATAGGCGCCGGCTTTGTCGAGGGGTTCACCAGTCGTGATGTATTGGGCGATGTCGCGATCGGTGAGCTGATTGAAGGTCACCTGGGTGACTTCGACGTCGCGCATGGTTTTTCGGGCGGAGACAACGGCCAGACCTGTGAGGACAGCGTGGGTACGCCCGCTCAGCAATTCCAACATCCGGCGCGCGTCGGCCGAATCGACCGGCTTGCCGAGTATGTTGCCGTCGCTGACGACGCAGGTATCTGCGCCGAGAACGATGAGGGGGGCGTCGGGTAGGTCCTCCGCCTTGTGGGCGTTCCATACTGCTACGGCTTTTTCTTCAGCCAAACGCCGGACATAGGCTGCCGCGGCCTCGTCGGGAAGGCGGTCTTCGTTGAGATTCGCGGCGGCTACGGTAAACTTGAGGCCCGCCTGAGCGAGAAGTTCGCGGCGGCGGGGCGAGGATGAGGCCAATATGAGCTTCACGTTCTCCAGAGTAGCGTCAGGACTGTACGTTCGGCAAAGCCATCCAGGCGCGTGAACGGGTATCGGGCCAGACTGCAATAGGAGCAACGGATGCGCCGCAAAGGAAAAATCGTAGCCGCAGTCGTGGGAGCGGTAATCGTCGCGATTGCGGCGATACCGTTGTTCGTGAACGTCAACACCTTCAAGCCATTGATTGAAGAGCAGCTGACAAACGCGCTGGGACGCAAAGCGACGGTGGGCAAACTGAGCTTGTCGCCATTCTCGGGGTCGGTTACAGCGGATGACCTGACGATTGCCGACGATCCGCAGTACAGCAGCCAGCCCTTTATCGCGGCGAAGGAGCTGCGCCTTGGTGTCCGGATGCGCCCGCTGATCTTCGACCATAAGATCGTGGTGACAAACCTGGCGATCGAACAACCGCAGATTCACCTGGTGCACGCTGCGAGTGGCGCGTGGAACTTTTCCACGATCGGCCAGAACGCGGCGAAGCGCACTGAGCAACAGAAGCAGCAGTCGATCGTTCCGGACTTCACGATGGATGACTTCAAGATTGAAGACGGCCATGCTGTCGTAGAGAACCTGCCTGCCTCAGGAGCTCCCATGGCGTATGACAAGGTGAATATGACGGTGGATGGATTTTCATTTACCAAGATGTCTCCATTCAAGGTCAGCGCCAACCTGCCCGGCGAAGGCGCCCTCGAAGTAACGGGCAAGTCGGGTCCGGTGAACCTGCAAGATGCAGCGAAGACGCCATTCGATGCGCAGGTCACGCTGCGGCATCTCGATCCGGTGGCGGCTGGCTTTCTGGAGAAGAGTTCGGGGCTTTCGGTTCTGGCGGACGTCGATGCCCACGCGGTCTCGAACAGCGCCACAGTGACCAGCAACGGAACGGTACACACCCAGCATCTGAAGCTGCGGCCCGATGCGGTGCCTGCTCCGAAACCGATCGACCTGAAGTACAGTGTCATCCACAATCTCAGCGACAATACTGGGCAGGTGCAGGACGCGGCCTTCCAAACGGGCAGGGTGACGGCACACACCAATGGCACTTATTCGATGAAGCCGGGCGGAACGGTGACGGTAAACCTGAAGCTTGCAGGGCAGGGAATTCCGATTGACGACCTGCAGACGCTGCTTCCGGCTGCGGGGGTGAAGTTGCCGCATGGCTCGGTGTTGCAGGGCGGCACGTTGACGACGAACCTCACGATCGTGGGTCCGCTGGATGCGCTGGTGATTGCCGGGCCTGTCGAGTTGAGTAATACGCGGCTTGCGGGATTCAACCCCAGTTCGCAGTTGAAGGGAATTGTGGCGGCCGCGACGGGAGATACGGGCAATGTCACCAACATTCAGGCGTTGCGCGTGCAGTTGCAGGTCGCTAAGAACGGCATAACCGCTAACAACATTTTTCTTTCTATGCCTGCGATTGGGGAAGCTGTGGGTGACGGCACTGTCTCGCCATCCGGGGCTCTGAACTTCAAGTTGAAGATGAAGGTGGACACCAGCCGCGGCGTTGGCGGCAAGGCTATGGGGCTCCTCACGAAGGTGAATGGTACAGCCGGAAAAACTGCGGGCGAGGCTGCAGCCACTGGCCTGCCGGTCACAATCACGGGAACGTCGTCCAATCCGATCATCACTCCGGATGTGGGCGGGATGATGAAAGCCAACGGGAAACAGCTCTCGAATTCGCTCACTGGATTGTTTGGGATCAAGAAAAAATAGGTCTATTCGGTAACGTCTTCTACCGTGATGTGCGCCCGCATGGCGTGCGTTGCTTTGGGTGCGAGTGTGATGGCATTCGCAGCGGCGTTGACGGTTTCAACGGCGACATATTCGTGCCACTCGGTTGGGTCGAGATCTGCGATCTTCTGTGCGCCTGACTCCCATGGGTTCCACACCACGGTGGTGTCGGAGCCGGTCTTAGCTATGTTGATGCGGCGTTTGCCGGCAGTGTCATGCACGATGCAGGTGCCCGTGGTGTTTAGGTAGACGCGATCGGTCTGTTGCGTAATGGTGATTGGCCCTTGCTGCACCTTCGACTTGAAGTCGTCCATTTTGTCGAGATACGTGACACCTTCGAGTCCGGTGACGGTGATTTCGTGAACGTCTGTGACGGCGTAGTAGGTGTGGAGCGCCTCTTCAAAGATCAGCGGCGTGGGTGCATCGTTTGCGACAGTGAGCTGCATGGTAAGAGTGCGCCCGATGGTGAGTTGAAAGGCGAGGCGGAAGTTGTCGTAACCGAGGTTACGGCTCATCTCCGTTGGTCCGAGCGTGAAGGTGAGGTGCAGATCGTCACCGGCCATGGCGGCAAAGGCGAGCGTCCAGTCCTGAATGCGCGCGAAGCCGTGCGATGGCCCGGGCTTGCCGTCGTGGCGATTCGCGAACCATGGGAACGCAATAGGTACGCCGCCGCGAATCGGTTTGCCGGGAAGAAAATCGCTTTTGCGGCTGACGAAGATGACGGGCTTTTGTCCGCTGGGCTGCCATGCGGTGAGGTGCGCGCCCTGAAGGTAAACGGTGGCAGTTGCGTGGGGTGCGGTGATGGATGCGTAGGTGAGTCCGCTGGCGGTTGCGTGAAAGCTGAGGATGCCGGGGATGGCAAAGTGCTCGTTGAGCTTAGTGAGATCCAAGATTTTTTTCTCCGCTGATGCAGACTTCCAGTGTATGCGGAAACGGGTCTGCTATTTCGGCGGCGTTTGCGGCGGGGCTTTCATGAGTTCAATGAAAAGTTTGTAGAAGCGCGGGAGGTCGAGGTCCGTTTGGACGTGGACGAGTTGGATATCGAGTGCTGGTTTGTTCGCCGCAGTCCAAGAGAGAGTGTCTCCGTAAAAGGGCCCGCGGGTGATATCGACGTCGAGGTAGAGTTTTTGCTCTTTGATGATGATGGCCGGGTCGACCCACGCTGCGGCGGCGAGCTCATCCCATAGGTAGTAGAACTCGCTGGTGTAGGCGGCTAGATATTTTGCTGCGGGATTGGGAGATTGTGCGATCTCGTCGAGCATGGCTTTCGTGAACTGCGTCTTGATGGAGATATCGACGGTGGTGAGGTCGATGCGAGGCCAGTGCGCGCGCAGAGTGATGTGCGCGGCCTCGGGGTCGAACCAGAAGTTGAATTCATGGCGAGGATTGTTGGCGAACTCGGGATCTGTGCTCTGCGGGCTGAGGCTGCCGCCCATGATGACGATGCCCTGGGTGAGTTCGGCAAATTGCGGGTCGATGGAGATGGCGAGGGCGATGTTGGTGAGCGGACCAGCGGCGTAGATGGTGACCTGGTGCGGATGAGCGCGGACCTGGCGAATGAGAAAATGTGCAGCGTCTTCGGTTGAGGGTTTGAGGGTGGGCTCGCCTTCTGTGAGCTTCGGGATGACATAGGGGCCGTGATAGGGCTCGAGGCTGGTTCCGTTGGCGATGTCTCCCCATGCGCCGTACCAGGGGAAGGTTCCGTAGAGTTGCTGGAAGATTTTTGATTCCTGCTCGGTGCGGACGAGCGGGAAGATGGCACCGGGTACGACCGGGATGTCAGGGCGATGGATAAGTTCGAGCATGCGGAGAGTGTGCTGGACCTCTTCGGGCTCCCATGCGTTGCCGCTCACCATAGTGATGCCGAGAACTTCGGCCTGCGGGGATTGCAGAAGAACCATCATCGCCATCTGGTTGGAGCCGCCTGGGCCGGAACCGTCCTGATCGATGATGACCATGCGGCGGGGCTGTGCGGCGGCGGACGCAACAGCAAAACAGATGAGGAGCAGGGTACTGAATCGAGCAAATCTGCGAAGCATGATGGAGACAGAGTAGCAGCCGGTGGGAATTTGCCGCGAGAAGAAAATGCAGGCTGCCATTATGCTTAAGGCATGCTTCGACTCTTGATTCGTCTGCTGGTTCTGCCTGTGATTCTGTTCTGCGCTGTAAATCATGCTTCGGCGATTGAGGTGCGAGTTTCGGCGGAGGCGCTCGAGCGCACTCTTCAAACGCAGCTCTTCAATGGGCCGCAGGGGCGTTACTACCTGCGCGGCGATGCTAATTCGGCGTGCTACGTCTATGCGGAGTTGCCGCATGTGACTTTTGTACAGGAAAGAATTGTCGTGCGGGTGCATACGAAGGCGAAGCTGGGCACGTCGGTTCATGGGACGTGTATTGGGGTATCGCTTACGACAAATACGGATGTCTCACTGATTCCTGATGCGGAAGAAGAGAGCATCGGGTTTCGAGATGCGCGCATTGAGCGGCTGACGGAGTCGAAGGAATTGAATTTTCTGTTGGAACCTTTTTTGAAGAACAAGCTTCCGGCGCAGATGAAGGTAAATGCTGCTGTGCTGATGCGGCAGTTGCTGAGCCGGTCGGCCGAAACGACGGGTTACTCGCTGACGCTGAGTGCTCTGAAGCTGCACTCGCTGCTGGTGGAGGGTGCGTCGCTGGTGATGGACGCGGATGCGACGCTAAGGGTGGACTGAGCCTTCCTGCGGCGTCGTCGCTGGGCGCAATGGGTGTCGGTTGTCTGGGGTTTGATCGGCTGCGGGCGCGGCTGGGGTGGATGTGTCTGTTACGGGTTCTCCCGGGACGATCTCGACCGTTGCGTCCTTCGGGGCTTTGAAGCGACCGTCTGTGAGATAAGCGACGACCAGCCCTGCGGTGACTTCCGGGGTGAGTACCGCGAGTGGGAGGACATACTTTTTGGACTTCACAACGGACTCGACTACGCCATCGATGGGGTGGCTGCGCGGGAGGCTGCCGGGTACCTGCGGGATCATGAAGGTGGAGAAATTGAGTTCGGGATGGCGCGCCGCATATTTCGTGAGAGAACGTGCGACCTGTTTCGGCGTGGTGATGCCGACGTCGACGAAGAAGTTTCGGTGAATGCTGTGGGGGTAATAGACGTTCAGGAGTGTGCGGGAGAAATCAGCGCAGTTGTGAAAGAGCAGATTGAAGTGGCCGACGTTCCTGCTGTCGTTGAAGCGGTTCATGAACTCGGTGTCTTCTTCGGACGTCGTCTGGATCTCAAAGCCGTAGATCCTGCGGTCATAGGATGCGCCAATGAGTTGCGTCCATTCCCCGTCGGGGATCTCGCCGGCCTTCTTTCCCTCCGTGACATCGGGGACGTACAGCTCGAGGTGGTCGCGCCGGTAGCGGTCGCGTAGGCTCGCTTCGAGCGCGCGGTCTGCCGATGTGGGAACATCTTCGACATGCTCCACGGCGTAGAGGTACGGGACGAGAGGAATTGCGAGCCAGTCATAGCCGTCGATCTTGTGGTATCGGCTGATGACTGCGCCGGGCTCGCCGGGACGGCAAGGGCGAAGACGCGTTGGCGTCTCGGCGCAGACGTGATTGAGATAGATTGCCGCGTGACCGGTTGGATTGAAGGCACCGAATTGCGCGTACGGTTCCTCCATGAGCAAAGCTGCGTCGGCGTGCGCGCGGGGCCCGCTTGTTGCCAATAAACCCAGGAAGAAGATCGTCCACGTGAGCCGTTTTTTCGTCATGCTTTTCCAACCATGCAATGTGCAATGCTTCGTGTAGCTAAGCCGACTTAGCTTTTAAGAACACTTATCCCCGCCGAGATGTTGCGCTTCCTCGGTCAATCGAGTTATCTGTCAAAACGACGGTCGGAACACGGCAACCGACACTTTTGGTTTAGATGCAAACTACTAGTGTCGGTTGTCGATTGATTGAATTTACGTGGGGTTAGAAGTTGATGCGGGCACCAAATTGGAACTGACGCGGATCATAGGCAGAAGTAGGCGTGCCGGCTGCGGTGTAGAGAAGATTCACATCCAGCGTGTTGTTTTTGTTAATCAAGTTGAAGATGTCTGCGGTGAGCTGCAAGCCGATCTCATGCGAGAACGTGAAGGCGCGCGCGAAGCGTATGTCGGTGAAGACTGTATAGGGCTTCACTCCAACGTTGCGGCTCAGGTTGCCGGCGTAGTAGCTGCTCGCGGGGCCCGCGGTGGCTGGCGCGTCGATGTAGCAGGGCAGATTGAAGGCTCCGGTCGGGGAGTACTTCGAGAGCACAGGCAAATTGCCGCAGCCAGTCGGTCCGCTGTTGGGAGCCACTGCATTGGGCCGGTCAGTGAGGGGATTGAAGTCGAAGGTTGTGTCCTGACCAGTGAGGATGTTGAAGGGACGGCCAGAGGAGAGCTCAATGATCGGCGCGATTGTGAAGCCTGAGAACACCTTGGGGACAAAGCCTGATCCGCCGATGTTCCCTGTGTTGTAGACGCCGGAGAGGACAAAGCGATGACGCTGATCGAACGTGGAGGAGCTACGCTCGGCGTTCGGTGCGAAGTTGCTCTGCGGCGCGTCCGAGGTCGAGACCACGTCGGTTGAGTCGTCGATTGCATGCGACCATGTGTAGCTCACCAGGAACTCATAGTTCTGCGTGAACCGCTTCTTCAGGTTCACGCTGAGGCCGTTGTAGTCCGAAGTTCCATTGGTGAGGTTGGGCGTCATATCGCCAAAGGGAACTGGCAATCCTTTGCCCAGCCCATCCGCTGCCACAATCTGGCTGGCCAGCGCGACGCATTGACCGCCGCCGACGGCCGGGTTGGAGAGGAAGTTCGCAAGGGAGATATTCAGCCCCGACGACGCGGAAGAAGTTAAGCAGCGCCGGCGTAACATAAGGGGCGCCCCTCGGTCCGAAACCACATGGATTCACTCCGCTCGCCGTCGCAACGGTCAGAGGGTTCGAAGTGGCGCTTGCTGTCGCGGGAGGTGCGAGCCCGGCATTCACGGCATTGACTGCGTTGCGCCAGTTCGCGATGAGAAGCTGCGGATTCACCGCATTTACGTTGATCGGACGATTGAGGTGACGACCGCCAGTCAAGTTGTAGGCGATGTTCAACGACATATTGTGACCGAGATCCTGCTCAATTCCGAAAGACACCTGCTGCACGTAAGGCGTGTTGAAATTGAGATCGGCGGGAAGTCCCGAAGGAAGAATGGGGAGGGGAAAGCCTGCCGTTAGAAAGTTCTGATTAACGAAGAGTGAGTTTGAGTTGTTTGGATCGAACCGTTGCTGATTGGCGATATAGTTGAAGCCCGCCGCGCTCGCTCCCAGGCAGTTTGCATTCCCGAGCGTACCCTGAAACGTGTTCGTCGCATTTAGATTCAACGGACTCGCACTGGTGACGGGGGAAGTGACCGCGCAGGGGGAGCCTCCTGCCAGAATCACCAAGGGCACGGTTGTCGAATTGAACGCGATGGACTGGGCCTCAAGGTTGCCCGGCGCGCGATCGTAAAAGAGGCCATAGTTCGCGCGAACCACGGTTTTGCCATCGCCTTTGACGTCGTAGGCCACGCCGATACGGGGCGCAAAGTTAGTGGGTTGAAGTCGAATACCTTCGCGGATTCCATAAGCACGCTCGGCAGCGTTGGTGGCGGCGTTGAGCCCGAGTTGGGTTGGGTAGGCTTCGATGTCATATCGCACGCCGGCGTTAATGGTCAGTTTGCTGGTTGCGCGCCAGCTATCCTGCAGGAATGCTCCCAGCACCTTCAGGTCGTACTTCGTCTGCGTGTTGCCAATGCCCTGCGCGAACGATTGTGGAATACCAAGTCCGTATGCCTGAATCGGTGAGAATCCCGGAAGGCCCACGAGCGCTGAGGAGACATCGGTGCTGTTTAGCGCGCCAAAGCTGTAGTCGCCGCCGCCATACAGCTGGCCCTGCAAAATATTGATGGGGATATAACGCAGATCGATTCCCGTCTTTATCGTGTGCGGACCGTGCGTATATGTGAAGTTGTCCTGAAGCTGGTTTTGGTCTTCGATGCGATTGACGACGGAAAATGGCGTTTTCCCGAAGTAGGCAAATCCAGGAATATTGACTGCAGTGCTGGCGCCGCCTGGAGAATTCGTATTGGAGAAGAGCACCGGGTGACGCGCAAACTGGAAGCGCAGCTCGTTGACCTTGTTAGGGCCAATCGCCCACGTGTATTGTGCTGCGATGGCCCAGTCATGCAGGCTCTGCGTCGCGGTGCGGGAGAAGGAGTTTTCACCGAGATTCTGATTGGCCGCGCTCTCCTCAATGCCACTCACGAAGCTAGGGCTGGCGCTGCCAAGTAGTGTCAGTTGCTGATTGTTCGTCAGCTTGTGGTCGATGCGAAGCGAATAGACCTCGGTTCGCTCCGAGATGGGGAAGTTGCCGATGATACTGTTGAGCGGAACGAACGACCCCGGCAGCGTTTGCCCCGAGGTCACAAAATTTTTGGCTCCAATGAATGGCTGCAGGAAAGCCGGATTCTGTCCTGTGGTCGCGATGGACGATCCCGAGCCCACCAGCGCGATGTAACTTTGGATTCCCGGAGTATTTGCCGGCAGCTGTGGATTCTGCAGGAAGGCCTGTTGCTGGGGTGTTCCCTGAATCGTCAGGGCGCCGGTGGGATAGCCGTAGAAACGGCTGACATCGATACTTGTCAGGCCGAAGTTGTTCGCGCCGATGTCGGAGAAGCCCGTCTCCTGACGTCGCGTAATCTCAGCTGAAAAAAAGTAGAACGTTTTATCGGGAATAATCGCTCCGCCGATCGTCGCGCCCGCCTGCACACGTGTATATGCCGGCTGGTAGACCGTCGAGAACGGATTCGTGGCCTGAATGTAGCGGTTGCGGAGAAAGCCATAGGCACTGCCATGGGTCTTATTGGTGCCCGATCTGGTTACGATATTCACGACGCCGCCTGACGCACGGCCATACTCGGCAGCAAAGCCATTCGTGATGATCTGAAACTCCTGCACCGCATCCTGCGAGACCGTGGTGCGCGTGCCGCCGGAGATGTAGTCGCCTGCATCTGCGCCGTCGATGTTGATCGAGTTGGATCTTGCGCGAACACCGCCGAAGTTCAGCCCAGAGGTCGGAATCGCTCCGATGGAAGGCGCGGCATCACGTGCAATCTGCGAGTTGGTCAGGGTGAAGCTGATGTAGTTGCGGCCATTTGTGGGAAGGTTGTCGATCCGTAGCTGATCGATGGTGGTGGACTGCGAGCTTCGCTGTGTCTCGACGATATCGGCGCTGGCGTTGACGTTGACCGTCTCGCTGCCGCTGATTGCAAGGGTAGGTCGCAGCTCTGCGCGCTCTCCGACGGTCAGGACAACATTCTTTTCGGTCAGCTTGGCGAAGCCTGGCGCTGTCACCGTGACCTCATAGGTTCCGGGGGGAAGAAGCAGAAGCTGGTAGTTGCCTTCCCCGTCGCTGGTCGTAGCGCGGGAGAAGCCCTTGGAGGGATCGTCAATCGTAATGGCCGCGTTGGGGACGACCGCACCGCTGGGGTCGTGGACCGTGCCGTGGAGCTCAGCCGTCGAGATGTTCTGGGCCCGAAGACTCGCGGAAAAGAGGCATGTGAGCACGAAAACTGCGGCGACGGCGATAGCGAAGAGCCGCGAAGAACGAGTCAGCATGAATGGTGCTCCTGTGCAATCAGCAGCGCCGCGTCACTTCCGCGACGGGTAGAGGGATAACTTTGACAACGCGAAGTTCTACATGAATGACCATTCAGTGCGCAAGTGGAAATGAGTTGCCCGCGGGTATACTGGCCCAGTTTCAGTCCTTTGGAGTTCTATCCATGGGTCGTGTTTTGTGGGGCTTGCTCGTCTTTGTTCTTTGCAATGAAGTCTAACTAGACTGGCGCTACAAGCAAGCCGAGCACGCCGGAGGAGAGATGTTCCTGCCCCACACGTATCTGACGGCTCTGTTGTTGATGATTCTCAGCATGGTTTGCTGGGGAAGCTGGGCCAATGCGCAGAAGATCGACGCCGCATGGCGATTCGAGCTTTTTTATCTCGATTACACCTTGGGACTTCTTGCCGCGTCGGTTCTTTTTGGCCTGACATTCGGTCACACGGACCCCACGTCCGCCGACAGTTTCTTTCTCAATCTCCATTCGGCCAGTGCGCGGAGTATCTTCGAGGCGTTTCTTGGCGGCACGATCTTCAGTATCGGCAACATTCTCCTGGTTGCGGCGATCTCTGTGGCGGGGATGTCGGTGGCGTTCCCTGTTGGCGCGGGACTCGCTCTGGTCCTCGGAACTCTACTGAATTATTTTGTGTCGGCCACGGGAAACCCTGTGTTGTTATTCGGTGGCATCGTCATGGTCGCGGTTGCGATCGCTCTTGATGCACTGGCCTATCGGGAGCTCGAAGGTGCGGGCAAATTCAGTATGAAAGGGATTCTTCTTGCTGTGGGCGGGGGCATCGGAGCGGGGCTCTTCTATCCGTTCGTTGCCAAGTCGCTGAGAGGACCGGACCACCTTGTCCCTTACACCGTGAACTTTATCTTTGCACTCGGTGCACTGACGACAGCGCTTCCGATGAGTTACCTGTTAATGCGCAAGCCCGTTGCGGGACCGCCTCTCACATTGCGCGACTACACCTCGGGGGAGGCTCGTGTCCACGCATGGGGTGTCGCCGGCGGCTTACTGTGGGGGCTCGGCACGATCGCGAACTTTGTTGCGTCCTATGTTCCCGCGATTGGCCCCGCGACCTCGTTCGCCATGGGCGAAGGCAACACGATGATATCGGCTCTGTGGGGAGTTTTTGTGTGGAAAGAGTTCAAGGGCGCGACATCGCGCGTAAAACTTTTGCTCGCTCTGATGTTTTTGTTCTTTTTGCTCGGGCTTCTTTCGATTGCACTGGCTCCACTCGTGGCCTGGTGAAGGCTTTCTACCATTTCGTATGGGTAATCAATCGCGCGTCACGCCAATCTCAGTCCCCGCCAGCGTCCGCAGCCCCCACGCCATGCGCGGCGTATTGTGTGCCAGCCCTACGCGTCCGTCGGGTCCCAGCAGAATGATGCCACCGTGTCCGCCCAGCCGGTCATAGAGATATGCGATCGCCCCATGCGCCGCTTCATCGGGACTCGCACCCGCAGCCACGCGGTCGACCGCCCATTTTCCCAATACCAGCTTCATGATGGGCTCGCCCCATCCCGTCAGAGACACAGCAGCTGTCTGATTGTCCGCATAGCACCCACACCCAATCAACGATGAATCGCCGACACGGCCTGGCGCCTTGTTCAGGGTTCCGCCAGTGCTTGTCCCCGCAGCAAGATTGCCGTGCACATCGAGCGCCACCGCACCAACCGTATCGTGCGAATCGAGGCCTCCGGAGAAAGTCTCGTCCGGCAACCCGGCACGTTCGTCTGCCTGTGCCCTGTAGAGCCGCTCCTGCTCCCTCGGGATCACCAGCTCGCTGTTGTCGCACAGCGCCATCCCATGTTGACGGGCAAACCGCTCAGCTCCCGTCGCCACAAAATACACATGTTGGGATTTGTCCAGGACCAGCCTGGCCGCGCGAATCGGGTTTCTGAGCCGCTCCACGCAAGCCACGCCGCCTGTACGAAGATTCTCGCCGTTCATCAACAGCGCATCCATCTGCACGCGGCCATCCTGCGTGAGGAACGAGCCTCGCCCTGCGTCGAAGGTCTCGTCGTCTTCCATTACGGCAACCGCGGTCTCCACCGCATCCACCGCGCTTGCGCCTCGCTCCAGAAGCGCATATCCGGCCGCGAGAGCGTTGGTGATGCCGGCTTCGTGTGCGGCAACGGAGTCGTCGGGCATGGCCCAAGCGCCTCCGTGAATTAGCAGGACAGGTTGCGTATGCATTGCATCATCAGTTTACGGCAGTGAGTGATCGCAAACTGCCGAACACCTACCACGATTGCCAGTTGAGTTTGGGGTCCGCAAAGGCCTGAACCAGGAAGGTGTTTTCGGACATGAGCGGCCTTGCGAAATGGCGCAGGAGAAAAGCCGGCAATACTCCCCGCGCAGCCGCGAAGTCGACGAAATGTTCGGACCCGAAGGCGTATTTCATCGAGTGCGAGGTGCCCCCCACCAGGTACAGGCGTTTGCTACCTCTTTCCACTTCGTGTTCGATAAGATGGGAGCGCATCAGTGTTCCCAAAGAGAGCGTGCCCATATCGGCGCGATTCATCTGCCATTCGACAAACGTACCGTTTCGAGGGCGACGTCCTCCGATAATGCTCAACCACTCGCCATTCGCGCCTCTAATACCGAGGAACAAACGGTCAGAGATGTAATCCATCGCCTTGTGACGCCACGCTGCGAGCTCATCCGGCACAGGATAGGCCGAAATCCGATTGAAGGACAGGAACTCTTCTTTTGTCAGGACCGGGTCGACCACGAAAGTATAGCCAACAGCCTTTTGTGCATGGCGGCGGGCCGCCCTCAGATTGCGCCGCGTATGTTTTCCGAAGCTCGCCAGCGTGGCGTCGTAGCTGTCCTCCAGCGGAACATACCCGTGCATTCTTCGAACACTGCTCGCCCACCGCCACCCCGAGTTGTCCCCCGCAGAAGGAACAGTGAACTCCTCAGGCCTATCAATATCCGTCTGATAGGTCAGTTGGACTGCCAATGCGCCTTTCGAAAGCAACGCGGCGCTGCCACGGTAAGCGACCTGCGCGCGGAAGCGCGGCGGGGCGATCACTGTTCGATCTCCACCGTGGTAGTCCGCGACGAATACATGGCCTCCAATCCCAGCCACTTGATACTCGTACAGAAGGATCACCGCTTCGATCTCACCTGAGTTCCGAGGTGGATAGGTGGAACAGAAGAGAAGAAGGGCCGGGATCTTGTTGGCAAATTTGGGCCTGCTCAGGAAATATTTCAGATCATCCATCGCTCCAAACTGGTCGCAGCGCTCGCTCAATTCAACAAGCATGCTATGCAGTTCCAGAATGGCATCACAACCACGAACTATGTGGATGGCCGCACCGGCGAGAGCACGCTCTCCATCCAGAATTGGCGTCTTCAGCAATTCATGCATTTAACACCGACGGGATAAGTTAGTTGCGACATCAAATCTAACAATTATCGGGGTTCTCAATTATCTTCTAAGGAAAAGTCGGATCTTGGTGAAATCAGGCCCGCGAGAGGGATTTGGAATACCCTCTGACTGTATACCACCGATTTTAGCGGCAGATCTGCCGCGGACGGGTCAACGGCATTCTTCCTTCTGACAGAAAGCTAACCCGAAGGTCGCAGCTTGCGCCGTTCTATCTTCAGGTAGGTATTGAGATCCGGTGAAGTCACCGCCAGCGTGAAAAACAGCGCCAGCATCCGCAGCGCGGCACTATCCAAAGGCACCTTCTCAACGAAATCTTCAAAAAGGGCAGCACGCTGCGCATCAAAAGTTCCGGATCTGCATCTGACCCGTCAATCGGGCGAGATCGATTCAAATACCTCGAGAATTCGGAGAGCATATGGCAAAGACGATCGCAGAATTATTGGTGGAAAGTCTGAAGAAATGCCGGAGTCAAGCGCGTCTATGGCCTGCCCGGGCGACTCGCTCAACGGCTTTACGGATGCGCTGCGCAGAGACGGCACCATCGATTGGGTTCACGTGCGTAACGAAGAAGTCGCCGCGTTTGCCGCAGGCGCCGATGCACATCTTACCGGCTCGCTCGCTGTCTGCGCGGCAAGCTGCGGCCCAGGCAATCTCCACCTTATCAATGGCCTGTTCGACTGTCATCGCAGCCGCGTACCCGTACTCGCGATCGCCGCGCACATTCCCAGCGCCGAAATCGGCACCAACTACTTTCAGGAGACCCATCCTCAGAACCTATTCAAGGAGTGCAGCGACTACTGCGAGATGGTCGGCATACCAGAGCAGATGCCGCGTGTCCTCGACATCGCCATGCGCACTGCCATCAACCTCTCCGGCGTTGCCGTCATCGTGCTTCCCGGCGACGTGCTGCTGCACAACGCCTCCGACGATCACAGCGGGCCACCTATCAGGGTCGCCCAGCCCCTCATCCGACCCAACGATAATGAGCTCCGCGAAGCCGCCGCTCTCCTGAATGTAGCAAAGAAGATCACCATCCTCGGGGGCGCCGGCTGCAAGGATGCGCACGCCGAGCTGATCGCAACCGCCGAAGCCCTCAAATCCCCTATCGTCCACGCCCTGCGCGGCAAGGAATTCATTGAGTTCGACAATCCCTTCGACGTCGGGCTGACTGGCCTGATCGGCTTCAGTGCCGGCTATCACGCCATGGAGGAGTGCGACGTTCTGTTGATGCTCGGCACTGACTTTCCCTACGTGCAGTTCTTCCCCAAACGCGCCAAGGTCATTCAGATCGATATCCGCGGCAACCAGATCGGCAGGCGCACCAAAGTCGATCTCGGTCTCGTCGGATCCGTCAAGGACACGCTCTCCGCCTTGCTTCCCCTCCTCGAAATCAAGACCGATCGAACCCATCTCGACGCGAAGGTCAAAGACTACGAGAAGGTCCGGGAAGGATTGACAGAGCTCGCGGGCGCCGACGATAACAAAACTCCCATCCACCCGCAATACGTCGCCAAACTGATCGACGAGCTTGCAGCCGACGACGCCATCTTTACCTGCGACGTAGGTACACCTACCGTCTGGGCCGCGCGCTATCTCACTATGAACGGCCGACGACGACTCCTCGGCTCCTTCTAATCACGGGTCCATGGCATGCGCGGTTCCGCAGGGTATCGGGGCGCAATCGGCGTTCCCCGGCCGTCAGGTCGTGACGCTCTCGGGCGACGGCGGTCTCGCCATGATGCTCGGCGATCTGCTCACCCTGCGCCAGCTGAAGCTGCCAATCAAGATGGTCGTCTTCAACAACAGCGCTCTGGCATTCGTTGAGCTCGAGATGAAGGCCGCTGGCATCGTCACCTACGGCGACCGAACTCGATAATCCCAGCTTCGCGGCCCTGGCCAACTCCATCGACATTCAAGGCATTCGCGTCGAGCAGCCCAATGGAGTTGCAGCCGCACTGAAATCCGCGTTCGCTGACACCCGGCCCGGCATTGGTCGAAGTCATGGTGAATCGCCTGGAACTCTCCATGCCACCGCACATCAGCATCGAGCAGATGAAGGGCTTCTCACTCTACATGGCCAGAAGTGTGCTCAGCGGACGCGGCGACGAGATCATCGACCTCGCAAAAACAAATGTGATTCAGCGGATCCTGTCCTGACCGCACATTCGGAGGAATTTGCCCACCAGCCTCGCGGATGAGTGCGCAATCTCCCGCTTACCGGCGCACCGCAGATCCAGCCGTCGCGGTCGCCAATTTGCGCCGTTCCGTCTCCTGGTACGTGTACCGGATGCGGGTGATTACCGTGAGTGTCGAAAACAGAGCCAATACCCACAGCGCCGGAGCCATCACGCCCCACCGGTTGCACAGTGCCCCCAGAATCACGCAGACGATGCGCTCCGGCCGCTCCATAAACCCAACCTTGCAGGTTCCGATCAGCGCCTCGGCTCGAGCCCGGGTATAGCTCACCATGACGCATGCGGTCATGACGAACGCCACCAGCCCCACATAAAACAGCCGGTTTCCACGCGCGTAGTAGACCAGTAGCCCGAAGAAGATCGCCACGTCGGAGTAGCGGTCCATCACCGAATCGAAGAACGCCCCGAAGACCGAAACCTGGTTCGTCTTGCGCGCGACGCGACCGTCGACCATGTCGAAGACGCCCGCCCCGATAATGATCAGCCCGGCATACAGAAACATCCGATTGGCGTTGTAGGCCCGCGCAAACCCGAAGAAACAGGCGGCGATGATATTGATCACCAGCCCGATAAACGTCAGCATGTTCGGGGAGATCCGCGTCAGCGCCAAGCCGTTCACGATCTTTTGCAGCAGCCAGCCGCTGCCTTTGCCGAATGCGCTTGTCCAGGTCAAAAAACTTGTCCTCCGGGGAGAAAACCCGCTTTTACCGCGTCCCCGTTTTTACCGTTACCTTGATATCACGTCCGAAGTCAGTGACGCTAATCCTCAGCAGCATCGTGAATCGTCAACAGCTTCAGGATCTCCAGCTCCCGCTTGCCGTTCGGCGTAATCACGGTCGCCACATCACCTACCTGCTTGCCCAGCAGCGACCGGCCGATCGGCGAGGTCGTCGAAATCAATCCCTTCGACACGTCCGACTCTTCGCTGGTTACAAGCTGGTACTTGAGTTCTTCATCTTTGCTCGAGTCGAACACGGTCACGCGCGAGCCGAAACCTACCTTGTCATTGGGGATATTCACCAGGTTCACCATGGCGAGTTCGCCCATTCGCTTCTTCAACTGACCCAGCCGGGCGTTCACAAACACCTGTCTTTGCTTGGCCATGTGGTACTCGGCGTTTTCGCTCAGGTCGCCCAGAGCGACCGCCTTCTTAATCTCAGCAGGCAGTTCGGTCGTAAGCTCGTGTTCCAGCAATTTAATCTCTTCTGCGAGCCTTTTCATTACTTCTTCTGGCATTTGGGCCTTCCGGAGGGGTACTTTGGCGCGCCACCACAGATGCTCGTGCGGGTAACGCATTTCTATTGAAAATACGATTATACGATGGCAGGGGGGTAAAAACCGGAGGCCTGGGGGGCGATCCCCAGCGGACGCGCCGTCACTGCCGTTGCCGCTCATTCGCCCTCGCCTGCAGAAACGACTGCAAAATCAGCACCGCTGCCACTTGGTCGATGATTCCCTTCCGTCCCATCGCCGCGTGACCTGCATCGTCCAGATGCCGGTGCGCCTCCGTCGTCGTCAGCCGCTCGTCCCACAGATGCACCGTAATACCGAACTCTGTCCGTAACTCCTCCGCAAATGCCTGCGCCTTCGCGGCTTGCGGGCTTTGATCGCCGGACATATACAAGGGATTCCCGACCACCGCCTCCTTTACCCCGTGCTTCCGCAGCACCCGCGCCACCGACTTCAAATCCGCCCTCCGCCCCGCGCGATGCAGCGTGAACAGCGGTTGCGCGGTATAGCCCAGCGGATCGGAGATGGCCAACCCGATACGCCGGTCTCCAACGTCGAAGCCGAGGATGCGAGGAACGAGAGCGCCTTCCCCCTGCGGGGATTCCTCCGGCTCTCCTTCCGGATTGAACGATTCGTCCATCACGATCTTGAGTGTAACGGTCGCACCGTAGAATAGTCGGGTCAAAGTATCCATCGTATCCATCGGGGAGACGCCAACGTTGAAGTTTCTCGCAATCCTGTTGCTCACCCTCCTTATCGCAGCTGGAGTGGCAGGCTACATCGTCTACGCCCCTTACGGCCCATCCGTCGAAACCTTCGTAGACATCCCTCCAGGCACCGGAGCTACCGGCGTTGCCACACTTCTGCGGAAAAACGGCATCATCCGCAGCCGCTACTCCTTCGCTTTCCTCCGTCTCAAACTCGGCGGTACCTTCAAGGCCGGCGAGTACCGCTTCGATCACCCCGTCCCGCCCGCCGACGTCTACACCCGGCTCGTCCAGGGCGACGTCTTCACCCAGGCCCTCACCATTCCCGAGGGGTACAACATCTTCGACATCGCCGCCGCAGTCGATGCCGCGGGCTTCGCCAAACGTGATTCCTTCCTCGACGCCGAGCGCCAACACACCGAACTGATCGCCGACCTGATACCTCCCGATATACACCCAGAATCGCTCGAAGGCTATCTGTTTCCAGATACTTATCGCTTCTCCCGGCACGCGACTCCGCTTCAGATCCTCACCGCCATGGTGCACCGCTTCCGTCAGGTCAGCTCGCAGCTTGGACTCAATCGCGGAGACACGGCCGAGATGGTTGTCATGGCCTCCCTGATTGAAAAGGAGGTTGGTCAGGATACGGAGCGCCCACTTGTCGCGGGCGTCTTCGTCAATCGTCTCGCCCGTTCCATTCCGCTGGCGACCGACCCGACCGTAATCTACGCTGCCCTGCTCGAAAACCGCTGGCGCGGCACGATTTACGCCTCCGACCTTCAATCTCCCAGCCCTTACAACACCTACAAACACACGGGGCTTCCGCCGGGCCCGATATGCAACCCCGGTATCGCAGCCCTCCGCGCAGCAATGAACCCCGCGAAGACCAACTACCTATATTTTGTTAGCGATGCCGCTGGCCACACACGCTTTTCAGTCGATCTGAAGCAGCATGCCCAGCAGGTGCAGGCCTACCGGCAGGCAGCAAAACGGTAACCTCAGCCGGCAGTAACCACCGCTGGTGGCCCTTGATCCTCGAAAGTCTGAGGTTCACGGGAAACTCTCGGAACCGCGGAGGAACTGGCGGTCATCCAAACAGTATCGTTTTTGTATCTAATTAGTTGAGAAGAGGCGCGTCATCCGGCGCTGGCCAACGGGAAAGATATACTTGAAGTTTGTGCTAACGAGGACACGACAAGCCTTAGCGGCGGGGTTGCTTACCCTGACTCCGACCTTGACCGGTTGTTTGACCCACGTCCGAAGTGTCCCAAAAATCCGGCCCGCCGAAATCGTCTACGAGACCACCCTGGACAAGCTGCTTCAGGAGGTCGACGAGCGTTACCAAGCCATACACACTTTCAACGCCTCGATCGAGTTGCAGGCCACGGAAGGCAAGGGTCCTCAGGGTAAAGTCATTGAACATCCTGCATTTAGCGGCTACATTTTTATACGCAAGCCGGAAGACCTGCGCGTGCTGCTTCGCGTGCCTCTGCTCGGTTCTCAGGCCCTAAATCTGGTCAGCGACGGGAAAAAGTGGACCTTGTGGATTCCTCCCCGCAGCGTGGCGATGACGGGAACCAGTGACCAGCCCGAGCATTCTGAGCATGGCCTCGAAAGTCTGCGCCCCGCCGTTATTACCGATTCCCTGCTTATCCGGGGATTGGGGCCTGAACAGATTGTTTCGCTTACGCAGGACAGTCGCGTTCTGCCTGATCCGAAGAACAAGAAGGATCTTATTGAGGAGCCGGACTACGAGATCGCGATCCTTGCTCAGCCGGTGGGTAAGGCTGAACGCGCCATCCGCGTCATTCATATCGGCCGGAGCACGCTTCTGCCTTACCAGCAGGATATCTATGCTCCTGACGGGGCGATCGTTACGCGTGCTTTTTATAGCGACTACCAGAAGTTTGGCGATATCTCGTACCCGATGAAGATCAAGATCGACCGGCCACGAGATCAGTACAGCCTGACCATTACGATCCTTAAGCTGACCCTGAACCAGCCGCTGGAAGATGATCAGTTCGAGATAAAGATTCCTGAAGGGATTCCCGTCAAGGTGATGAAGTAGTTTTTTGCGTTTTTTTTCGGTGTGGTGGAAGGGCGTTTTTTCAGGGGGTTTTTGAGAAAACGGATGGTTTCGTGATGGTTTTTTGTGGTGAAGTTGTGGTGGATTGCTGGTGGGTTGTGGTGTTTTGATCGGCTGTTTTTTCGGTGCTGAAAACATGCCACTTTTTTGAAATATTTCTGTGGAAAATGGGACGGAGAGCCAGAAAACCTCGGCCACTTACGGGAGACCTGGATTGAGAATGCACTTCAGAGTCCAAAATTCTCAGTCATTCCGGGTCGAAGCCCGCCAATAAGGCTGTCGCTGCGAACAATAAGGTATCGCCTACATAGTTGACCCCTTCCACCGCGAGTGGAGAGTGGATCTCCGTTATGAGGATCGGAACGTAGAAGAAGAGGGTGAGCAGGAGAAGCACTGAGCCCGCAATGGCGGCGGCGGTGCGGCGAGTGCGGGGAATCATCAGCGCTGGGCCAGCGACGAGCAGAGTTATGCCGACGATGTAGGAGAGCAGTGCCGGCGCCGGCACCCAAGAGGGGATCATCTTTTCCAACGGCACACCGGGCACGAACCGGGGAAAGAGAAAGTGCTCGATTGCGTAGAAGACGAAGGTACAGGCGACAATGAACCGGCCCAACTGGGTGAAGATGGTGCCTGCGGATCTTCCTGCCGATGTCGCGCGTGGCCATAGGCCGCCCGCCAGGACCATCGCTCCTGCGGCGAAGACCGTTTCGCGGACCGTGAGCGTCCAGAACAGCCGCTCATGTATGTGCTTCGGCAGGTTGGGCAGGTCGATTGTGGCGACGATGATCAGGAAAAACAGCGCGAGCAGGGACGCCGACCAGCGCACACAGCGCCAGGTGATGAAGCTGATAGCTGCAGCCAGTAGAGCCACGCCGAAAAAATAGGTCCAAAACAGAGGGCCCGGTATCCAGCGCGGCACAATGGTTGAGAGACCGCGTGCTGCGAGAAAATGTTCCGCGGCAAAGATCGTCAGCGCGACAGCTTCAAAGACGGGGCCGAGGACCAGAACCTTTCCGACACCCGAAGCTGCGGCGAATCGCGTCCGGACTAGAAAGAGTCCAGCTACGAGGGCGGCGACTTCCCGCTCCAATCATCCCCCAGGCCACTACAGACATAGATAGCTCCCTGTTGTCCGAGAACGAAACAGTGGCCTGATCAGGGCCTTTCCTTTACGACGCACGAGTGAAAGAGAATCTTACATTAGAGGCGGGCGCGTTGGGTGTGGGTGGCTTTGGCTTCGTTGACAAATCCAGTCGATTACACCTATTGGACCAGGTGGCCTGAATTGGCTCGTCACAATTCCAAGCAGAACTCGGATCGAAATTCTCCGGTTCGCGCAGGATAACAACTAAAAAACAGAAGCAGATCCCCTTCGGGGATGACAAACAAGAAAGGCAAAAGCAAAAGCAAAGGCAGAAGCAGATCCCCTTCGGGGATGACAAGCAAGAAAAGCAAGGACAACCGCAGCAGCAGATCCTCCGCTGCGCTGCCCGGATGACAAGCAAGAAAAGCAAGGACAACGGCAACAGCAGATCCTCCGCCTTTGGCGAAGGATGACAACTAAAAGGCAAAGGCAACCGCAGATTCCTCCGCTGCGCTGCGGAATGACAAGCAAAAGTACGGGATTACAGGCAAAAGGAAGATTAGAGGCCGGCGCGTTGGGTGTGGGCGGCTATGGCTTCGTTGATCTCGAGGGCGAGAGCGAGGGCGGCGCGGCCTTCCTTCGCGGTGACCTGGGGGATGGTGCGGGTGCGGACTGCGTTGAGGAACGAGGCGATTTCGAGGCGGAGGGGTTCGGATTGTTCTACTGCGATTTTTTTGAGGGAGAGGCCTGCGGACGGGTGTTGGCCGGATTGGGCGGCCTCGACTGCCAGCATTTGTTCCATGGTGGCGAGTTGGGCGAGGGCGGTTAGTTTTGCCGGATCCATGGCGGCGGCGGCGGTGACGTCGATCATCAGCAGGTCCTGGCGGGCGAAGTCGAGGGAGAGGTATTGGTGGGGCTGGAAGAAGCGGAGCTTGCGGACTCGCTCGGTGGAGATGCGGCTGGCGGTGAAGTTGGCGACGCAGCCGTTTTCGAATTCGAGGCGGACGTTGGCGATGTCGACCTTTTGCGAAAGGACGGGGAGGCCTACGGCTCGGACTTCGCGGACGGGCGAGGCTACGAACGAGAGGACTATGTCGAGGTCGTGGATCATGAGGTCGAGGACGACGTCGACATCGAGTGAGCGCGGGGTGAAGACGCTGAGGCGGTGGGCCTCAAAGAACATGGGCTTGTGGAGGTGCTTGCGGGCGGCGGTGACGGCGGGGTTGAAGCGCTCGAGGTGGCCCGGCTGGACGATGCGGTTGTGCTTCGTCGAGAGGTCGAGGATCAGGTCAGCGTCGGCGAGCGAGGCCGCGAGGGGTTTTTCGATGAGAAGGTCTAAACCTGCCGCTAAAAGCTGCGCCGCGGCGGAGGCGTGATGGATGGTGGGGACGCAGACGGAAGCGGCGTCGAGCGGCCCTGCGGCGGCGAGGGCGGCTTCGATGGTGCGGAATGCGGGGACGCCGAATTTCTGCCCGGCTTCCTGGGCGACGTTGGGGTTGCTGTCGACGATGGCGGCGAGCTGTATGGGCTCGCCGCTCTGCTCGAGTTCGCGGTAGACGCGGAGATGGTTGCGACCGAAGGCTCCGGCTCCGATGACGGCGACGCGGAGTGGCTGGGAGGGTGGCACTACTTCTTTTCGACCGGGCTTTCTACTGCGGTACGACAGCGGGCGTAGAGCTCGAGAAGTTGGGTGACGTGCTCATCCGGCTTGCTGGCCGCGGTAACGCCGAAGCCGGTGGAACCTGTGCCCTTGCTGCCAACATTGGCGTGGGATGCGATGAACTTGAGCAGATCGAGCGCGACGTCCTGGTTGCTGCGCGCTGCGTTGATGGATTCCATGAAGTGGGTCCCTTTCGTTTCTCTTTGGTGATGTTAATGGCCGCGATGGTGTGGGCGCAAATCAGGGCCCAGGATTAGCCCTGGCATCGGCAGCGCAGTAAAATCCACCCAACAGAGATGAAGCGACACGTTCTCAGCCGCGTCCTCAACCCCGTCCTCGGCCATGTCCTCATCCTGGGCCTCGTCGGCGGCGTCCTTATCGCCATCCTCCGCTGGTCCGAGTACCAGTTCCTCGTCATCGAGCACTCCCTCGAAATTTATGGCGCCATCGTCGCCATCATCTTCGTCGTCTTCGGCATCTGGCTCGGCATCAAGCTCACGAAACCTCGCGAGAAGATCGTCCTCCGCGAAGTCCTCGTCCCCACCGCGTCAGCCTCGCTGGCCGCGCCGGCCACCTTCACCCTCAACCAGGCCCAACTCGATATCCTCGGCATCACTCCCCGCGAGCTTGAAATCCTCAGCCTCATCGCTCAGGGCCTCAGCAACCGCGAGATCGCCGACCGCCTCTTCGTCAGCGAGAACACCGTCAAAACCCACTGCAGCCGAGCCTTCGACAAGCTGGGCGCCCGCCGCCGCACGCAGGCCGTCCAGCTTGGCAAACAACTGGGCCTGCTTCCCTAGAGCAATTTCACTGTGAGGTGCACGCCGAAGCTTCAGGTGCTTTGGCCGTTTTTCGGTAGTGGGTTGCGCAATGAATTACTCGCTCCTATAAGGGGCGACCAATTAATGCGGTTGACCAATTACCACAACATTTTCGCACTGACCGATGGGCGTGATGTGCGTCTTCCAACCTCCAGCGGTATCAAAATATTGCTGCGTCGCGAAAGCACAGCCGGCGACACCCGGGTCCACGGACACCGACGAGAAGTCGCCGAACCTGCATTTGCTACCGCACAGGGTAACGACGCCTCCGGTGGCGTCGACCGTGCCCGGGCCAGCGATCTGTACCAGCGGCTGACTGGCATCCCCTTCGGCGAACACGTTTGTAGTCGCCTTGCCGGCAGGGGTATCGGTAAACGCCCAGTTGAGAAACACCTTCTCTCCGTTCGGAACGAACCCTACCGCGATAGAAGGATTGAAATCGTCGCTGCTGCCGCTGTGGAACGCGAAGGTCGTCTCCACGGTGTTTTTGCTGGGTTCTACCTTTCCGTATCGCACGGTGGGAAAGCCATCAAGGTCAGCGTCATGGGCGAACCAAATGAAGGTGCCGTCGAAGTAGGGGAAGCTGGTGATGTTGCCGTCGGAGGGATCGATTGTGGCGCTGGTGAGGGGCTGATTGACCCTCCGCGATGGTTTCGAGAATGAATCTTTGATGGTTGTCTTCGACAAGCTTGCGCCGGCGCCGCCGCTATTCGTCAGCCGGTACAGCTTGTATCCGGTTCCGGGTACGGCGGCCAGGAAGAAGCTGACCGGACTGGCGATTGGCTGCCCTGCATTCGTGACGGGCGCGGTAAGTGAATCTACCTGGAAGGCATTGAACTCCACATGCTGGCCAGAGTAGATGATGGATTTGGGCAGTCCGAAAACGGTGAAGATCGGGTTGGGGCAGCTGTTGTTCGTATTAGGGGCTGGGCAGGTCCGGAGCGAAAGCAGCAGAGCGTTTTGGTCCTGGCCAAGCATTGGAAAGTCCAGAAATGCACCCGTGGGGTAGGCATCTCCATGAAACGTCAGGCGGTAGGTGAACCAGCTGCCACATGGGTCCGCAGTCTCGGTGGCCGCCACATGCATAGCGGGGATGTCTGAGGCGCCTGGATTGCTGACGGTAACCGACAGACTAAAGCGCTGATTCGCGTTGTCAAACTGCACCCGTGGATCGGTCAGGTTGTCGGTGGTCCCCCCCAGGAGTTTCTGCAGAGTGATGGAGCCATTACACAGCACAGCACCCCTCCGGTTTGTGACTTGTATCTGGTCGTTGACAACTTCGACGATGTCGCCGGCGCCAACAGCGGCGTTTGGGTCCGGTGGCGAACTGAAATTGCCTTGAGGGACGCCATCGAATGGGCAGGGCAAGATGGCAATATCACATGGACGAATGCCCACTGCCTGTGGAGTCGCGAGAGAGGCCGTCGCAGCCTGCTTGCGGGTCCCGGTGGTTGGTCGAGAGGGCACCGTCGGCTCGGTTCCAGGGTCGAATACCTCGTGATTCGGCGGTAATGTTCTGGCGTCCGGCGACTTTGCCGCTTCAGCAAAGTTTATGTGGAGCGCGCTGCCGGTTCCGGCATTTTTCGGCTCGGGGCAGCCTTTCACCTGGGCCGAGATCAGGAATGAGATCAGGACAATGATCAGATACTCGGGCTGGCGCATCGCGGCCTCCAGATTTTGAAATTCTGCGGCCCGACAGATATGGTACGCCGCTTTATCCGGGCTGCGTTATATTGCGTTCGACGGCGCGTCACAACTGCGGTAGGATGGCGCAATTCCGAACCCTCATCCCAAAGCATGATTTTCCCCTATCCACCCACAAAATCACCCAAAAGCATGACGACAAACACCGCCTCCGCCCCGCAAAGTGTCTCCAAGTCACCCACAGGAGCCTCTCAATGAAGAAGACCATCCTCACCTTCGGCCTGATCTCCGGCGTTCTTTCGTCCGTCATGATGTGCGGAACCATCCCCTTCCTCCGCGACCTCAACCACGGCAACAAAGGCTATTACCTTGGCTACACCGCCATCGTGCTTTCTTTCCTCCTTGTCTTCTTCGGCATCCGCTCCTACCGGGACAACCTCGCCAACGGCGCCATCACCTTCGGTCGCGCCTTCACCATCGGCATTGGCATCACGCTCATCTCCTGCGTCTTCTACGTCGTCACGTGGGAGATCATCTACTTCAACTTCCTCCACGGCTTCATGGACAGCTATTTCGCTCACCAAATCCAGAAGATTCAATCCACACCCGGCACCCCTGAAGCGATCGAGGCTAAAGTGGCCGCCATCCGCCACTCGCAGCAGCTCTACGAGAACCCCTTCGTTAATGCCCTCTACACCTTCATCGAACCGTTCCCCGTCGGCCTGCTCATCACCCTGATCTCCGCCGCCATCCTGCGTAAGAAGCCTCAATCGCAGTCCGCTTCACTTCCCGCGACAGCTTAAAGCTATTTCGATTCGTCAAACGCTGCCCGGCCTGAATTGACGCTGCGGGCGCGGGACGCTATGCTCGGCGGGTACAGGTATTGCCTATGACGGTCTCTGTCTAAATTTCCTCTCGGCTGTTGCCACGGTTGTTTTCGTGGCTGCGGGTGACGTGTGTTTTTCCCACCATGAGGAGTTAGACATGAGTTTGAAGGATGCAGGCTGGGCGCGCTATGCGCCTGAGACAACCCCTGACAATTTAACCGGACGCGTTGCACTGGTTCATCGGGACCGGTTCGTGGTCTGGACGGATGACGGTGATGTGACGGCTACGACGAGTGGCCATCTTCGACATAGCGATGAGGATCAACCTTGTATAGGTGACTGGGTGATGCTGCGGGAGGGTGGTGTGATCTCCGCGGTGCTGCCCAGGCGGACGAAGCTTTCGCGGAAAGAGCCGGGGAGGCGAGCGAGCGAACAGGTGCTGGCTGCAAATATCGATGTGTTGTTTGTGGTGAGCGGACTGGATGGGGATTACAACCCGAGGCGGCTGGAGCGGTACCTGGTGCTTGCGCATGAGAGCGGGGCTCGGCCGGTGGTTTTGCTGAACAAGGCGGACCTGCGCGGGGATCTGGAAGATATCGTTCGTCTGACGCAGAGGCGGGCGCCTGGGGTTCCGGTGCTTGCGCTGAGCGCTTTGCGGGAGTGGGGACTGGATGCGATTCGGAGCCAGATTGGAACGGGGGAGACGGCGGCCTTGATTGGGTCGTCGGGTGTGGGGAAGTCGGCGATTGTGAATGCTCTGCTGGGCGAGATGCGGCAACGGACTTCGGAGGTGCGCGAGTCGGATAGTAAGGGGATGCATACGACTACGCATCGGGAGTTGATTCGGATGCCGGGCGATTGGTTGTTGATGGATCTGCCGGGTATTCGGGAGTTGCAGTTGTGGGGAGACGGGCTCGACGAGGGATTGGGGGGTGCGTTTGCGGAGATTGCGGAGTTGGCGGGGCAGTGCCGGTTCAGGGATTGCTCGCATGAAGGGGAGCCGGGGTGTGCGGTTCGGGAGGCTGAGGTTGATCCGCTGCGGCTGGAGAGTTATTTCAAGTTGAAGAAGGAGATTCGGTTTTTGGAGCGACAGGCGGATGCGCGTCTGGCGAAGGAGACGAGGCAGAGATGGAAGGCGATTGAGAAGGAGGTGAGGCGGCATCCTAAGAGGGGGTGACGGATTTCAAAGTGAGTGCAGCTTTTCGCTCTGGCACGAAAGTTGCCAGACAATTTTAACTGTAACGATGGTGGTTACTAATTCGACTTGGCCGCGCAGGCGAAGTAGGGTTGTACGGCCTGGTCGATGCGGAACATTGGGAACATAGTTGCGTCATCGGCTGTCCGGAACTCGAAGTAGTACTGGAGGGGGTAGGGTGAGTTGGTGTAATCGGCGGGTATGGTGGCGGTGTAGGCGGTTATAGCTTCAGTGGCGGGGATCGTCTTTTGCATGGGGATGGAGAGCCAGCGTTCTGCCTGATTTACGTGTCGGTACCAGAGGATTGCGGTGTTATCCACGTCGGCTCTGGCAAGCTGGAGAGTCAAAGGGCTGTCGGGCTGGAAGGTATCGGGTGGGTGGAACCTGACGGGTAGAAATGCGCGCGCTGGAGGGGGAACGCCCAAAGGTAATTTCCGAGTGGCGAGTTCGATGGCTTTGGTTGCGGAGGATTGCTGGGTGGGGCTGGATGCGTAGTGCTGTTCGAGATCGGTGAGATCTTTGTCGATGGCGGGGAGGCGATCGGCCCAGTGGCCTCGGCGGATGGGGATGTCTCCGTAGCTGATGTCGGCGGTGTAGATGGTGGAGGCGCGTTTGGCCATGGTTGACCATGCTTCGCGGGCCTTGCGGTAGGCTGCGAGGGATTTGGCGGCTGCGTTGGGGTCTGCGGTTTGCTCGTGGATGGAATAGAGGAGCGCGGCGCGGAAGAGATTGGCGTAGTAGATGCCGAGGCCGTTGAGGATGAGGATGTCTTCTTCGGCCTGGCGGAAGCCGGGTGAGGTAGCGCGTGGACCGGCCTTGGTGCGGGCTTGGTCGAGGTACTGAGTTGATCGGTAGACGAGGAATTCGAGGCAGGAGGCGACTTCGGTTGGGTTGTAGCGCGCGTCGAATTTTCCGGCGACGATGTTTTTGGCGTAGTCGTCGATGCTGGAGAAGAGCTGAGGGTCGAGCGGGCTGATGGCGCTCACGTTGTGGGGTGCGGGGGAGTCGGTGTAGAGCGGGCGGCCTGTGGGCGGCAGGATGGAGGTTGGGGTGTAGAGCTCCGGCCAGAAGCTGTGGTTGGAGGCTGAGGGGAGCCAGGCGGTGGTGATGAGCGGGAGGATTCGGCTGGAGTTGGCGAGGGCCATTCGAAGATCGGGGCCGGAGGGGCCGTAAATGGTCTCGAAGACGCGATTCAGGAAATCAAATTGGAGGGCGTCGTCGCCGCCGTAGAGGCCGCGTCCCCAGTGGAGATAGGTGAGGGCGAATTTGTTGGTGTCGGGGTAGACGGCGGCGAGGGCGGAGTCGGCGTAGGAGTTGCGACCGCCGGAGTGGCCGGAGCCTTCGCGGCCTTTGAAGGTGAGTGGGTCGCAGTACTCCATGCCTGCTGCTCCACAGAAGTGGGCGGCGTCGCCGTAACCGGCGGCGAGGACGTGGTCTCCCGAGAGGAGATGGCGCTGGGTGCCGGGCCAGACTCGGTAGATGATTTCGATCTGGTGCTGGCCGTAGAAGTCTCCGTAGCCGTAGCGGGTGAAGTTGCGCTCTCCGCTGGAGACGGCGAAGGTTCCGGTGACGCCTTTGCGGGGGTATTCGGTTTCGCGGATGTCGGCCTGATGGTAACCGAGACCCTGATGCTCGGCCCAGAACTTGCAACTGGCTTTGACGGGCATTCCGGTCTTGAGGGCCATGTCGATCATGGTCTGGTTGAGGCCCTTGGCGTGCATGTCGATCTCGATGGGGCGGCCTGCGGCGGGGATGGCTTCGAAGAGGGTTTGCCAGAAGGGATAGCTGCCTTCGGGGATGCCGCTTTCGCCGTGGATGCGGAGGGTGAGGCCGGAGATCTGCGGACAGGCTTTGAGAAGTGCGGCGAGGGCGTCGCGGCAATAGGCGGCGTGGGTTTCGGGGGTGAGGCCGAGGATGTGGTGGTCGGAGTGAGGGCTGTCGGTCCACTCGTAGGCGTGGGTCCAGATGCCGAGTTGGAAGTGGAGACCGCGGCGTGCGGTTTCGGCGGCGATGAATTGAAGTGTTTCGAGATTGCGTCGGCGTTCGCCGGGTTGTAGGGGTGGGTCGACGCGGACTTGCGAATAGTTCGGGAGTTCGACGAGGTAGGGATAGGGGAAGTGGAGATAGTCGCCGGTGACTCCGCGGGGGAAGTCGTAGCCGAAGCCCAGGGCGAGGTTGAAGCGATTGAAGCGGGCGAAGGCGAGGGTGTCGAGGTATTGAGTCCAGAAGGCGCGATCGTAGAACCAGGGTTTGTCTTCGGTTTCGGAGAGGAAGGCTCGGGCTACACTGCGGACTTTGTTGGGGGTGGTTTCGATGATGGGGGAGGAGAGATGGAGCGCCGCGGTCGGGTCTTCGGTGTAGCGGATGCGGTCGGTGAGTTCGAGGATGCCGTAGACGAGGCCGCGGGTGTCGATGCCGGTGATGAGGATGGCGGGGATGTTGTTGTGGGTGCCGGGGATGAGGGCGATGGTTTCTGGTTGGTTGAGATTGGGGATTTTGAAGGGTGTGGCGAGGGAGTTTGTGTTGAGAGCGACGAGGATGGTTTGGGTTGGGTTGGCTTCTTTGGTGGGGATGGATTTGGCAGTTAGGGTTTGGCGGAGTTGGGTCGTGGCCCATTGGATGGGTTCGGAGTTGGTCAGGGCTGGGTCCATGAGGATCTGGATGGAGGGTGTGGCGGCGAAGGCTTGAGGGAGGTTGGTGGTTGCTGTGGCTGCGGCGGTTAGTTTGATGAAGGTGCGGCGGGTGGTTTGGTTGGACACGGGGGGTCCTCGGGGTGAGTTGGGAGAATTTTACTTGGGGGGTGGAAAAGACGGTCGTGCTTGCGCACGATAACCCACCCTTTTCGATGAAGCCGAAAAGGATGGGCCACCCGCGATTGTGGCTTCGCGGAGACTGTAGAACCTGGATTGAAAGGCGGTGTTCCCTTGTGTGGGTTGAGTGTGATAGAAAGCTTTCGCCATGAAAATGAATCGTCGTTCAGTGCTTGGTTTGAGTTCGGGTCGGTTGAGTTTTGCGGTTGCTGCGGGGCTCGCGTGCGCGTGGTTGGCGGGATGTTCGGGTCCGAGCTCGAATCCACTGGAGTCGATCCAGAAGGCACAGGTAGCGAATGCCGGGAATTTTTCGAATACGATTTTTCTCGGGGACTCGCTGACGGCGGGTTTTCAGAACGACTCGCTGCTGGATACGCAGCAGGTGCATGGGTGGGCTCCGGTGGTGGCGAAGCAGGCGGGTTTCAATATTATTCAGCCGCTTATTGCTTATCCGGGTGCGCCGAATGTGATGCAACTGGTTTCGGTGGGACCGCCGCCGACGTTTACGACTCCTTCGGGGACGACGACGGGGCGGGATAACTATGCGACGCAGGTGACGGATCTGGCCGTGCCGGGGGCGGTGCTGAACGATGTGATGAATACGGTGCCGCTGGTGAATCCGGCGCCGGGACAGCAGCAGTTGAATCAGCTGGTGCTTGGGTATCCCGGGCTTGGGTACGGGTTGGCGCAGAGTCAGTTGCAGCAGGCGATTGCGGCACAGCCTACGACGATCTTTTTATGGATTGGGAATAATGATGCGCTGATTGCGGACATGACGGGTTCGCCGGCGAGCATGACTTCGGTTGCGAACTTTACGACGCAGTACACGGCGCTGATGACGCAATTGATGACGATGACTCCGGCGCACCTGGTGATTGGGAATATTCCGGATGTGACGCAGGTGCCTTATCTGACGCCGGCGGCTCTGGTGCTGGCGGAGGTTTCGCAGGAGTATGGGATACCGACGCCGGTATTGAGCGCGGCGTTGGGGATTGTGCCCGGTGATTATGTGAACCAGACGGGATTGGCAGAGATTTCTCCGATTCTGATGCAGCAGCAGAAGGGACCGATTACGGATGCGGGGGTGTTGTCGGCTGCTGAAGTGGTTGTTGTGCAGGCGCAGGTGACGGCGTTCAACCAGGTGATTGCGGCGCAGGCGCAGGCGGCGGGCGCGACGCTGGTGGATATCAATGCACTGTTCAAACAGGTGACGGCTTCGGGGCTGACGATCAATGGGTATACGGGGACTACAGCTTTTCTGGGCGGGTTCTTTTCTCTGGATGGGGTTCATCCTACGAACACTGGGTATGCGGTGGTGGCGAATGCGTATATCGATACGATGAACTCTAAGATCGGGACGAAGATTCCGGATGTGAATCTGGGGGCTGTGGCGGCGGCGGATCCTTTGTGGCCGCCGAATCTGTCTCCGCATGCGGTTGCGTGGGGCGACTATACCGGCTGGTGCGGGGAAGGGTGTGGAGGGTTTGTTGCTGGGGAAAAGATAAGAAGGCAACGGCAAAAACAAAAGCGAATACAGGGGTTCTTCGCTGCGCTCAGAATGACGACGGGGAATTTGTGCTTTAGTAGCCGGTGGGGTCGCCGGGTTGTAGGTTTTCGAAGCGGGTGTAGTCGGCCAGGTAGGCGAGGTGGACGCTGCCGGTGGGGCCGTTGCGTTGTTTGGCGATGATGATCTCGGCTTTGCCTTTTAGGTCTTCGTTTTCGCGGTCGTAGTACTCTTCGCGGTGGATGAAGCAGACTACGTCGGCATCCTGCTCGATGGAGCCTGATTCGCGGAGGTCGCTGAGGAGGGGTTTTTTGTCGCCGCCGCGCTGCTCGCTGGCTCGGGAGAGCTGGGAGAGGGCGACTACGGGGACCTTCATCTCTTTGGCGAGGGCTTTGAGGCCTCGGGAGATTGCTGAGACTTCTTGTGTTCGGTTTTCGAAGGACTTGGAGCCCGTGTTGGTGCCGGTCATGAGCTGGAGATAGTCGATGACGATGAGGTCGAGCTTGCCTTGCTGCTGTTGTTTGAGGCGGCGGGCTTTGGCGCGCATCTCGGCGAGGGTGATGCCGGGAGTGTCGTCGATGAAGATTTTGGACTCCATGAGTTTTTCGAGGCCGTTGATGAGCTTGGTACGGTCGTCGCGCATGAGCATGCCGGTCTGGATGGCCTTGGAGTTGACGAGGGCTTGCGAGGCGAGCATACGGCGGAGGAGGCTGGCCTTGGACATTTCGAGCGAGAAGACGGCTACGACTTTGTCTCCCTTGACGGCGGCGTTTTCGGCGATGTTGATGGCCCAGGCGGTCTTGCCCATGGAGGGGCGGGCAGCGATGATGATGAGCTCGGAGTCCTGAAGGCCGCTGGTCATGCGGTCGAAGTCGATGTAGTGGGTGGCTAGGCCGGTGACTTCGCGGCCTTGTTCGTAGAGGGCGTCGATGGAGCCGAAGGAGTCCTTGACGATGGCGGAGATGTCGGAGAATCCGCCGGTGATGGCGTCGTCGGAGATTTCGTTGAGGAGGTGGCCGACTTTGTTGAGGACGTCGAGGGCGACCTGGCTCTGATCGCCGGCTTCGTTGAGGCCGATGTCGCAGACGGTCATGAGCTGGCGCATGAGGCTCTTGTCCTTGACGATGCGGACGTAGCTTTCGATGCTGAGCTTGCGTGGAAGGCCTTCGCTGAGAGAGGCGAGGTAGGCTACTCCGCCGATGGAGTCGAGCTCTTTGCGTTTGCGGAGTTCTTCGGTGACGGTGACGATGTCGACGGCGTGGCCGACTTCGGCGAGGTGGAGCATCGCGGTGTAGATGCGGCGATGGGAGTCGAGGGAGAAGTCGTCGGCGCGGAGGAGCATGGTGGCGTCGACGATGGCGAGGGAGTCGACGAGCATGCCGCCGAGGATGGTGGTTTCGGCGTGGAGGGATGCGGGACGCTGGTCGTCTTCTCGAACTAGGTAGGGGGTTGCCATGGTGGAGTCTGAAGGTTATCGGATGGAGTGGTTAGGAAAACTATGCGGACTGTGCATCGTGTGGAAATTGCGTCCGCCTTGCTTATTTTAGACGTGGTTTGGAGATGGGTTGGTGAGTGGATATAAGCTGGAGATGTATCTCTGGAGATTCCTCAAAATGGGTGCAGAGAAGAGTTTGAGTATTCCGACGGTTGCGCAGAGGGATAAGGCCTCGTTTGAGGTGCTGCGTGTTTGGATTGCGGAGCAGGGGCAGCATGTGAGCATTCGGAGCGGGGCTTGGGAGGATCCGTTTGCGTGGGGGATTGTCCTGGCTGATCTGGCTCGGCATGTGGCGCATGCGCATGAGTTGCAGAATGAGGGTTTGGATAAGGCGGCGTTTTTGCAGCGGCTGCTGGAGGGGTTTCAGGCGGAGATTGATAATCCTACGGATGAGCCTGAGGGGGAAGTTACGCAGTAGCTGGGTTCGGGGCTGAAAACCTTTGAATCGTGGGCGAACGTAGCAGCAATGCGGGTCCTTCGACTCCGCCACTCGCAAGATACGCGAGTGGCTTCGCTCAGGATGACACTTTGTTGGTGGGTGGGTGGAGTAAGAACAAGCAACAGCTAACGGCAACAGCAGATCCCCTTCGGGGATGACAAACAAGAAAAGCAACTGCAACGGCAACGGCAACCCACCCTTCACGATGAGACTGTGAAGGATGGGCCACCCGGGTTGATTCACGTTTCGTTTGTGGTTATTTGGGTTTGTAGTCCTGGAATAGCTCGGGGAATTGTTCTTTCAGGGCGGCTACTTTGGGGACATCGCAGATCTGGATGTAGGGGTTGTTGGGGTTCTTTTCTGCGTAGTCCTGGTGGTAGTCTTCGCCGTCGTAGAAGGCTTTGAGTGGGGTGACCTCGGTGACGATCTTCTTGGGGAAGGCGTGGGCGGCGTCTAGTTGCGCGATGTAGTCGGTGGCGATCTTTTGTTGCTCGGGTGTTGTGTAGAAGATGACGGAACGGTAGGAGGTTCCGACGTCGGGGCCCTGGCGGTTGAGCTGGGTGGGGTCGTGGACTACGGAGAAGAAGACGCGGAGGAGGGTCCCGTAGGAGATGCGGGTGGGGTCGAAGACGATTTTTACGGACTCGGCGTGGCCGGTGGTTTCGGAGGAGACCTGGTCGTAGGTGGCGGTGGCGGCGGAGCCTCCGGAGTAGCCTGCGGTGGTGGCGGTGACGCCCTTGATGCGCTGGAAGGTGGTCTGGACTCCCCAGAAACAGCCACCGGCGAAGACCGCGGTTTCAGTGTGCGCGGTTGGATGCTGCTCGTCGACGGTTGGTGCGGGGATTGGTTCTTTGCGGATGGCTTCTGCTCCCATGACCATTCTCCTTGCGCCTGTCATGAAGATGACGGCGATGATTAGGATGCTGAGGATTGTGAGTGTGATTCTTGTAGCCGACGACATCGGGTGCTCCTGACGGTTCTGCTAACTATACGGACCATTTGATGCGATTGGATGGGTGTTGGTCACAGTGTTGTCAGGCGGTGAGTTGTCTGGCCTGGATTTCGATGTAGACGTGGATGAGGCTTACGGCTGCGGGAGTTACGCCGGCGATGCGGCTGGCCTGGCCTAGTGTGCTGGGGCGGACTCGGGTGAGGGTCTGCTTCATCTCGGTAGAAAGGCCGCTGATGGTGGAGTAGTCGAACCATTCGGGGATTCGGCGCTGTTCGGCTTTGCGCATCTTTTCGATGGATCGGCGTTGCTGGTCGAGGTAGCCGGAGTATTTGAGCTCGGTTTCGACGGTCTTCATCTCGTTGCGGACCCAGGCTGGGCACTTCGTGCCGTTCTCGGCCTTCGGCTCGGCGCTGGAGGTGGGTCGCAGAGCTTGGGACCAGGGGTCAAGGGCAGGCTGCTGTGCGATGGCTTCGCGAAGCGTAGGGATGAGGGCTTCGATGGAGACTTCGGGGCGCTTGAGGAATTGCGCGATGGTTTGGCCGGTGAGGTTGGCGGCTTCGCCGTCGAGTTGGGCGAGGAGTTCGGCGGGGAGTTCTTCGGCGCGGATGCGGGTGGTGGTTAGGAGAGTTTCGAAGGCGGCTGCGCGGGATTGCTTGGCTTCGTAGTCGGCCCATGCGCGGTCGTCGATGAGGCCGAGGCGGCGGCCGTGCGGGGTGAGGCGGCGGTCGGCGTTGTCGATGCGGAGGTGGAGGCGGAACTCGGCGCGCGAGGTGAACATGCGGTAGGGCTCGTTGGTGCCCTTGCTGATGAGGTCGTCGATGAGGGTGCCGGTGTAGGCTTCGGTGCGGTCTAAGGTGAAGGGCTCTTTACCTTGCACGGCTAGGGCTGCGTTGATTCCTGCCATCAGGCCTTGGCAGGCAGCCTCTTCGTAGCCGCTGGTTCCGTTGATCTGGCCGGCGAGATAGAGGCCGGCGAATTTCTTGACGCGGAGAGTTCGGTCGAGCTCGGTGGGGTCGATGGCGTCGTACTCGATGGCGTAGCCGGGGCGGAGCATTTCGGCGTTTTCAAGGCCGGGGATGGAGTGGACCATGGCGGCCTGAACTTCCATAGGGAGGCTGGTGCTCATGCCGTTGATATAGACCTCGTGGGTGTTGAGGCCTTCGGGCTCGAGGAAAAACTGGTGGCGGGTCTTGTCGGGGAAGCGGACGATCTTGTCTTCGATGGAGGGGCAGTAGCGCGGGCCCACGGCTTCGATTTGCCCGGTGTACATGGGCGAGCGGTGGACGTTGTCGCGGATGAGGCGGAGAGTTTCTGGCGTGGTGTGGGCGATGTGGCAGTTGATCTGGCGGAGGGGGAGCTCGCGGGTGCGGAAGCTGAAGGGGGTGGGGTCTTCGTCGCCTGGCTGGACTTCGAAGCGGGACCAGTCGATGGTGCGGCCGTCGAGGCGTGGAGGGGTTCCGGTTTTTAAGCGGCACTCGCGGAGGCCGAGGCGCTTGAGGGCTTCGCCGAGAAGGACTGAGGCGGGTTCTCCGGAGCGGCCGGCGGTGTATTGCTGCTCGCCGCAGTGGATTAAGCCGTTGAGGAAGGTGCCGGTGGTGACGATGGTGGCGGCGGCATGGATGGTTCGGCCGTCGCGGAGTTTTAGGCCTCGGACTACTCTGAGGGCAGGCGAATCGAAATGCAGGTCCTTCGACTCCGCTCCGCTCCGCTCAGGATGACACTTTTCGGGGGGCGTCTCTAAGATGAGGTCGACTACTTCGGCTTGCTTGATGAAGAGGTTGGGTTGGGCTTCGAGGACTTCGCGCATTTTTACGCGGTAGAGGGCTTTGTCGCACTGGGCGCGGGGGGACCAGACGGCGGGGCCGCGGGAGGTGTTGAGGAGGCGGAACTGGATGCCGGTGGCGTCGGCTACCTCGCCCATGACTCCGCCGAGGGCGTCGATCTTCGCGGACTAGATGGCCTTTGGCGATGCCGCCGATGGCCGGGTTGCAGGACATCTGGGCGATGAGGTCGAGGTTTAGGGTGAAGATGGCCGTGCGTAGGCCCATGCGCGCGGAGGCCATGGCGGCTTCGCATCCTGCGTGGCCAGCGCCTACTACTACTACGTCGAACTGTTCGGTGAAGGACATCTCTTTTTCTATTTTAGGCTTCGTGCGCATTTTTCGTGTCGATGGAGTCTTTACAATTCGCGATGCACCAAGAACAATCAGCGCATGCGCTTATCTCGTTTGGCACTCTCGGTCGCGCTTTTGTGTGCGGCGCTACGACTTCCTGTTTATGGGCAACAACTGCCTGCGGCTTTGACGACGGATCCTCCACCGGACAAGGCTTATCCGGCCACGATGGAGACGTTTCAGATTCCTAGTCATGGAGCGATGCTGAATGGGCTGGCTTATTTGGCGGAGGGAGCGGGGCCGCATCCGGTGGTGATTTTGCTGCATGGGTTTCCGGGGAATGAGAAGAATCTTGATCTGGCGCAGGCAATCCGGCGAGATGGGTGGGATGTGGTTTATTTCGACTATCGCGGGTCGTGGGGTTCGCCGGGGGATTTTTCTTTTACGCATTCGATTGAGGACACGCAGGCGGCGATTGCTTATGTGCGGGATTCGGCGAATGCGAAGAAGTTACGGGCTGATCCTCAGTATGTTGTGCTGATTGGTCACAGTATGGGTGGATTTATGGCTCGGTATGTGGGGGCGAACGATGCGGGGATCAAGGCTGTGGGGTTGATTTCGGCGGCGGATATGGGCGTCGATAAGATGCAGGGGTTGAAGCCTGAGTAT
Organism: uncultured Acidobacteriaceae bacterium; assembly: GCA_963746625.1. Classification (GTDB taxonomy): domain Bacteria; phylum Acidobacteriota; class Terriglobia; order Terriglobales; family Acidobacteriaceae; genus Edaphobacter. The sequence continues at coordinate 651,809 of CAVVBT010000002.1, read as the reverse complement.
GAGAAGCAGGCGGTGGCGGGTTTGGCTGCACACCTGGCAGCAGAGGGGATGGCTCCGTTGGCGGGATGTACTCCGGAGAGCCTGGCGAAGGAGGTTGTGGCGAATGCGGCGGCGTGGAATGTGCCGAAGCTTGCGCCGAAGCTGGTGGATCGGTCGGTGCTGGTTGTTACTTCGGATGATGGGTTGGCGGCTTCGAACGATGCGTTTGTGGAGGCGCTGAAGAAGGCGGGTGGGAAGGAGATTACTGCGGTTCATCTGTCTACGGATCACTCTTATTCGGACCAGAGGATTGCTTTGACGGAGCAGGTGCTGGAAATGCTGGAGTATTTGCGGCGGAAGGATGGGGCGGTCAAACCGTGAGAGTCGCGGCTTCCGAGCAAAATGCGGGGATCCTTCGCTTCGCTCAGGATGACGACCCCTTAATTTTGCGAGTGCGACACACAAGACACCTAGAACTCGAGCCGGAGGCCTAGTTGGATTTGGCGTTCGGGGGATTGGCCTGTGGAGGCGGCGGTGTAGGTGCCGAAGGGCTGGACGTTGAGGCCTTCGGCGGCTATGGTGGCGGCATTTTGGAAGATGAGTGGGGTGATTCCGTTGGTTTCGGTGCCGACGAGGAAGGCTCGCTGCATGATGGCGGAGTAGTTGACGCGGTTGGTGAGGTTGAAGGCTTCGGCGGTGGCTCGGAGGCGGATTTTTTCTGTGAGGGGGATGGCTCGGATGAGGCGGAGATCGATGCGGGCGGTGTCGGGGAGGCGGAGGGTGTTGCGGCCTACGGTGGGGAGATAGACGGCGCCGCCGGCTCCGTTGATGGACTCGTGGCCTCCGGTGAGGCGGGTGCCACCGAAGATGTTGAGGCTGTAAGGACGGCCGCTGGATTCGGTGAATAGGGGCGATATGATCCATCCGTTGGCGGCGATGCGGAGCCAGTGGGTTTCTGTGCGGAGGGTGGGTTGCCAGATGGCGGTAGCGAGAATCTTGTGAGGCAAGTTTAGGTCGGAGAGACCGCGGTCGTAGCGGATGTTGAAGGGGTCGAGCTGCGCGTTGGTGCGTGGGGTGGCTCCGCCCTGGCCGAAGTCGATGGCTTTGGACCAGGTCCAACTGGCGCGGAATTCGAGGCCGCTGCGGAGACGGCGGCGCGCTTCGAGGACGAGCGCGTTGTAGGTCGCGTCGGCGTTGGAGGTGATAGCGGTCACGGGGCCGAAGCTGGTGTTGATGCGCTGGCTGTAGAAGGGCAGGACGAAGGTTTCGGTGTCTTGCACGCCGACTGGTCCGGTGCCTCCCTGGAGCTGGAAGGTTTTGGTGGCGGTTGCAGGGGCGATGTTGAGGTCGACGGAGTTGGGGAGCTGGCGGTCGAGGTTCATCAGGTAAGTTGCGCTGGCTACGATGCCTGCGTGGATTTCGCGCTCGATGGTGAAGCTGCCCTGTTGAACCATCGGTAGGCGGAAGCGGCGATCGAAGACGGTGGCGGTGGTTGTGGCGGCAACGGCGGCGGGAGGCGTCGTGATGAAGGTGCAGACGTATCCGAAGCCTTGGTTGGCGACCTGTGGGCAATTTGTAACCGTGGTGGGTGTAATCAGGACGTGGGTTGCTGAGGAAGGGAGCGCGGTGTCGACGAGGGCGCTGCGGATGGTGGCTCCCGGGAGGCGACCGTAGAAGAGGCCGTAGCCAATGCGGATGAGGCCGCGGCTAACGCCGAAGGGCTGCCACGATGCGCCGATGCGCGGGCCGAAGTTGTTGCGGTCTTCGGGGAAGACGCTGGTTGCGCCTGTTGTGCCGAAGGCTGCGTCGAGTGCGGCGTTGGGTTGCTGGGGAAGTGGGAGGAGTTCGTACTCGTAGCGCAGGCCGGCGTTGATGGTTAGGGTTGGCTTGATGCGCCAGTCGTCCTGGAGGAAGCCGGCCCACTCCTGCGTGGTGAAGATGGCGGACTGCTGGCCGAAGCTTTGGGTGAAGGAGCGGAAGCAGAAGTCGTGGATGGGCGAGACGATGGAGGGGCAGCCGCCGTTGGGGTAGGCGTTGACGCTGAAGGTGTAGTCGGTGATCCAGTCGACGAGGCCTCCGGCGTGGCCTGCGGTGGTATTGCTGTCGTAGTGGAAGGCACCCTGGGTGTTGGCGAGGGCGTTGATGTTGTCGTGGACGAAGCTGACGTCGATGCCGGTTTGGATTTGATGACGGCCGTGGGTCCAGGTGATGAGGTCGGCTAGTTCGAGTTTGTCTTCGTCGGGGAAGGCGTTGCGGCCGAGCGAGGAAGAGGTGCCGAAGGTGAATCCGTCGGGGCCGATGGCGATTTCGGGGGCTGTGCCTGCGGGGCCGATTGCGGGTTCTTGCGGGAGGGGTGGTGGGGCTTGTTCGTACTGGAGGTCGCGGCCGTATTGAGCGCGGAGTTCGTTGGTGAGAGATGGTTTGGCGAGCCATGTCCAGCGGCCGAGGAGGGAGTCGAGAGTGGCGAAGCTGCTGCCGAGACTGGCGCGGCCGACGTCGACTACAGAGGCGGAGCGGGAGCCGGAGGGAGCGCTGGAGCGGGCGCGGTTGTATTGGAGGCTGGTGCGATGGTGCGGCGCTGCCTGCCAGTCGAATTTGGCGAAGTTGATGGTTTGGTTCTGGCTGCGGGGGATTGTGCCGGTGAGGCTGTTGAGGTAGTTGAGGGCGGCGCTGGTCTTTGCCGGGGTGACTCCGCGATTGGCGAGCAGAGCGGTTTGAGTTGAGGTCAGGGCGAAGAAGTTCGGGTCTTGGGGAGTGGAGATCGGCAGGGAAGGTGCGGGCTTGCTGGTCGTAGGCGTAGAAGAAGAATAGTTTGTCGCGGAGGATGGGGCCTCCGGCGCTGCCTCCGAACTGCTGGCGGAGATCGTTGGGCTTCACGGTGCCGGTGGTAACGACACCGTTGTTGTAGCTGGTAGCGATGGAGAAGGGGTTGGTGGCGCCGAAAGCACTGGATCGGACGAGATAGAAGGCTGTGCCGTGGAGGTCGTTGGTGCCGGATTTGGAGACCGTGGTGATGATGCCTCCGGCGGCGTGGCCGTAGAGCGCGGAGTAGTTCTGGCTGCTGACGCGGAACTCGCGCACGGCTTCTTTGGTGAAGGTGTAGGCCATTCCGGAGTGGCGACCGTAGCCTCCTCCACCAGCGGCGCTCCCGATGGCGAGGTGAGTGGAGGAGCCGGTTTCGGCGGCGTCTTCGAGGTCGGCTCCGCTTTCGATTCCGGCACCGCGGGGGACGGAGGCGAAGCTCTGGTCGTCGTTTGCGCCGTCGATGCTGGTGCTGTTTTGTGTGGAGGCAAGGCCGCGAAAGCTGAGCAGGGCTTCGGAGTCTCCGGATTGGGAGTCGGGGTTGGCGGTTGGAGTAAGAAGTGCGAAGGATTGCCAGCGTTGTGCGTTGGTGGGAAGAAGGTTGATCTCGTTGAAGGTGATGACGCTTGTTGTGGCGGAAGAGGTTTCACCTGCGCTGATGGCGACGGCGGGTTCCGCGGAGACGTTGACCGTGGTGGAGACGGTTGCCAGGTGCAGGCGGGCTTCGACGGATGTAGTGGCGCCGACTTCGACGACGACGGGTGGGAGAATAAGGCGGGCGAAGAGGGCGTAGTCTACGGCTACGGTGTAGTCGCCGGCGGGGAGGTTGGGGACTAGGAACTCTCCCTTGGTTTGGGTGGTGGTGCGACGGACGGAGCCGTCGGCGTTGTTGTGGACTTCGATGGTCGCGCCGGCGAGTGCGGCTCCGCTGGTGTCCAGGACGAAGCCGGAGATGGCGCCGTTGACTGCAGTTTGTGCGTGCGCGGAGAGGTGGATGCTCGCGAGGGCGGAGCACCACAGCAAGGACGTACGAAGAATTCTGGTGAGGGCCGCACTTGTCTTTACGCTGTTAGCGCGGACGCGGCTGCAACGGAACGGCATGCGTTCTCCCCGATGAAGTGAACTGCTCTACATGACAACCACGGGAAGATAGAGACTGCGGGCCGATTCCATCTGACTGCTCAGGCAAACCTCTCTGCTACCCACTGGAGACGATATCGAAGATGATACGGGATTTGCGTTGGGACGTTTGTTAACGAAAAGAGGGCGGCGGCCGAAGCCACCGCCCTCGTTGGCCAACCCGATGAGGGTTAGAAGTTGAGACGGGCCGCGATTTCGATCTGCCGCGGCGTGTAGAGGAAGCCGCTATTGTTCGAGTTCTGGACCGTCTGGAAGGCTGTTGTACCAGCCTGGCCGCCCTGGAAGGTTGCCGTGCCTGCGCCTGAGGCGGAGGTCAGCTTGTAGCCCAGGCTGCTGATGCTATCGACGTTCTGGTGGTTTGCCATGTTGAAGAAATTGGCGAGGAGCTGGAGGTTCACACCCTCTTTGATCGGAATCTGCTTCTGCACGCGGATATCATCAACGATACGGCGCGGGTAGGTGTAGGTGTTGCGCCCGATCTGAGGAATGAAGGTTGCACCGGAGGCGCCGTTCCAGTCACTAAGGATGGCGTTGCCGGCGAAGCCGCTCACGGTGAGCGAGTAAGGCAGGCCGTTACCCATCTGGAACGAGTTGGAGAGGCTCCAGTCGTTGGTGATGTAGCGAGTGAAGTTGCCGACGCTGGAGTTGGGAATGTTTACGATTGCCCAGGCGACGAACCGGTTGCCGATGTTGTAGTTTGAGTTTCCGTAGTTGACGTGGGCGTTGCCGTAGGGATCGTACCAGTTGAGCGCCGTGCCCTGAGTATTGGCGTTCTGCGCGTAGTCAAGCGCGTGCGCCCAGGTGTAGTTGGCGTCCCAGTGGACGAGCTTGAGGTTGTTGTTCTGAACCTCCATGACCAACGCGTTGTAGCTGGAGTTGATGTTGCTGGTGAACTCCGTGATGGACTGGAAGTGTGAAGCCGCAGTTCCGAACAGGTTCGTGTTGCCGTAGCTGGTGTAAGTCGGAACCGAGAAGACAGAGCCAGCCGTCAGCGGCCCCTTACCGGTGGGGTCGGCGACGGTGATATTGGTGTTGACGGTCGTGGGGTTCAGGTTCAGGTTGAGGAAGTTGGGCAGCTCACGTCCGAGTGAGCCGAGATAACTGACCTGGAAGAAGGTTCCGCGGCCAAGCTCCTGCTGAATCTGAAGGTCGAACTCGTGGACCATCGGGTTCTGCAGGTTGGGGGCGAAGAAGTACGAGTTTGGCGTCGATGATGCGGCGCCGGTGCCGGTGAAGATGTTAGCAAACTGCGGAGCACCAGCGGTGTTGGCCTTGAAGGTAGTGGTGTACTGGCCGTTGGGGCTGCCGGTATTGAGCAGGACGTTTTCGATGTTGCCGTTGGTGATGCGGCCAAAGTACATGCCGTATCCGCCGCGGACGACGCTCTTACCAGTGCCGAAGGCATCCCATGCGAAGCCGATGCGCGGACCGATGTTGTTTTTATCTGAAGGATGGTTGGTGATCTGGGTGTAGGGGACGAAGTTGCCCACGGGGCTGGTCAGGTTGGAGAGCGGCGCAGGATAGGACTGGTAGTCGTAGCGAACACCTAGCTCGATCGAGAGACGCGGCCGAATCTTCCAGTTGTCCTGGGCGAAGAAGCCGTAGTCCATGGTGGATATGGCGAAGAGCGGGCTACCGAAGCCCTGGTAGAAGTTTGCGTAACAGGGATAGGTTCCGACGGCCGAGGTAGTCGACGTTGCGGCGTCGAGCGCGCTGCTGTTACAGGTGTTGGCGCGACCGTTCGTCTTGTTGAAGAGGTCGTTGAGATAGTTGCTGATGTAGTTGTACGAGAAGTCGCCGTTGCTCTCGTAGGTATTGTTCATGAGGTCGTAGTTATGGACCGTGTCGACGCCGAACTTGAAGCTGTGATTACCGTGGCTGTAGTAGAGGATGTCGCCGATCTGCCATTTGCGCTCGTCGGGGTAGGCGAGGCGGTAGGAGTAGTAGGGCGAACCGAGGTTGAAGGCGACTGAAGTATTGATGTTGATGTAGGGAACGTTGCTGCCGCCGTTACCGAAGAGGTTGGCTTTGGTGTAGGCGCTGTAGGGCTGCTGGGTCTCGTAGTCGAGTTCGCGGCTGTACTGGTAGAGCACCTCGTTGCTAAGGTGGTTGTTGAGGAGAGTGGAGAGCTTGGCCACGCCGTAGTCGAGCTTGACGAAGTCGTTACCCCAGGCGTCGGTCGAGTAGGTGTTTGTAGGCGAAGTCTGAACGCCGCCAGGCGAGTCCCAACGCAGACGATGGTAGAGCACGCTGACGTGGTTTTTCTGGTTGACCTGCCAGTCGAGCTTAGGAGTGTTGATCTCCTGGTAGCCGGTGCGCGGCACGTTACCGAGATCAGTGTTGAGATTGAGCACGCCGTTCACGTAGTTCGTAGAAGCGGTCGCGTAGCTGGTGCCCTGGCGGGCAGCGAGTGTGCAGGTTTCAGCGTCGAGGGTGTAGTTAGGGTTGCTGGTAGCGTTGCCGGAGAGATAGCCCGTCGTCAGATTGCAGGTGGCATTCGTGGGGACTGCCGCGTCAGGCATGGTGAAAAAGGTGCTCGCATTGGCCGGAATGGCCGTGCCGGGGAAGATGTGCGAGTGCTGGTCGTAGGTATAGAAGAAGAAGAGCTTGTCCTTGATGATGGGGCCGCCCACGGAGAAGCCGTAGATTTTGCGGAGGTCCTTTGGCTTGAGGTGAGTGGTCAGGTAGCTGGTAGGCAGGCTGGAGCCGGAGGAGAAGACCGGCGTGGTGATCTTGGCGAAGTTATTGTAGGCGGCCCAGTTGCTCTCGCGGTCGTAGAAATAGGCATCTCCGTGGAAGCTGTTGCCGCCGCTCTTGGTTACGGAGTTGATGACGCCGCCGGCGGCGCGCCCGTACTGGGCGGAGTAGACGCCGGTGTTGACGGCAAACTCGCGCACGGAGCTGCCGGCGGTGGAGTAGGCTTCACGGGTGCGTCCACGCTCTTCGGAGAAGAAGGCCTGATTGTCGTCGGCGCCGTCTATGACGACGTTGTTGAGAAGCGGACTGATGCCGCGAACAGCGACGAGACCGTATCCGTTGGAGTCCGAGACGACGCCGGGGGTGGTCATGGCGAGTGAGGACCAGCGACGGTTGTTGATGGGGATGTTGTTGAGAGCTGACAGATTGAGGTTGGAAGAGAAGTCGGGCGAATCGAAGTTCAGGACCGGGGCGCTCGCGGTGACCTCAACGACCTGACTGGCTGCACCCGTGGCGAGGTGCGGGATCAACGTGGTGATCTGGCTGACCTGCACAATGACACTGTTTGCGCGATAGTCCCTGAAGCCATTGGCGAGGATGGTCACGGTATAGGTTCCGGGCTCGACCAGAGGCGCCTTGAAGTATCCACTCTCATCAGCGGCGAGGTGAATCTCTGCGTTCGTGGCATTGTTATGAATTGTCACGGCCGCTTTGGAGACCACGGCGTCGGTCGAATCGAAGATCGTGCCGTCGATCGCGCCCTGTGTTGTTGATTGCGCAAGTAGCGGCCCTGCAATCAGGCAAGCGGCGGCTAAAAGCAAACGTGTCATGGTCTTTTTCATCGTCAAGGCTCCTAAAAAATTTCGTTGCGCCACGGACGCATGTTAAGTCGGCGTCACGGCTTCTGATCGTTTGTGGGCTTGCAATAAAGATGGCATAGCCCGATTAACAAGCGGTTAATTAGGCTTGCAGTTGGAAAATCTGTTGTGATCGATAGTTGTCCCAAAAAAAATCAATGCGTCGTAGCCATCGAAGTTGCCGGAGGTCTACGCGCGTTTCGGGGTTATCTATGTGGGTACAGTCTAGCGCACATCCTAGTACACTGGATATTGAAAAATGTTTATCGACGAAGCGCGAATTCGGATCAAGGCCGGCGACGGTGGCGACGGTTGCATGGCCTTCCGGCGGGAGAAGTTTGTGCCGAAAGGAGGCCCGTCGGGTGGTGACGGTGGGCATGGCGGAGACATCCTTATGTCGTCGTCGTTGAGCCACAACACTTTGGTCCACTTTCGGTTCAATCCGGAGCACAAGGCACAGCGCGGCGGGCATGGGCTGGGGTCGAATTGCTCGGGACAGGCCGGCGAGCATACCACGCTCAAGGTTCCGGTAGGCACTTTGCTGTATGACGACCAGACGGGTGAGCTGATTCACGATTTTGCGCGGCCGAACGAGACGATCGTCATTGCCAAGGGCGGGCGCGGAGGGCGAGGCAACCAGCACTTTGCGACGAGCACGCACCAGGCTCCGCGAGAGCATGAGCTGGGACGATCGGGCGAGGAGCGGCAATACCGGCTGGAGCTAAGGCTGCTGGCTGATGCCGGGTTGGTGGGATATCCCAATGTGGGAAAGTCGACGCTGATCTCGCGGCTGTCGGCGGCTAAGCCAAAGATTGCGAACTACGCGTTCACTACGCTTGAGCCGAACCTTGGTGTTGTGCAGGTTGGAGACTATCCGCATTCGGAGTCGTTTACGGTTGCCGATCTCCCGGGGCTGATTGAGGGCGCGCATCTTGGCCATGGGCTTGGGATTCAGTTTCTGAAACACATTGAGCGGACGAGCGTGATTGTTCATCTGGTGGATGTGTCGGATGCGAGTGATCGGCCCGATCCCGTTGCTGACTTCAAGGTGATTACGGACGAGCTGAAGAGCTTTGATCCGGCGCTGGCGGCCAAGCCGACCATTTTGGTGGCTGCGAAGGCGGATGTTGCGAATCCGGAGAAGTTGAAGAAGCTGAAGGCGATGGCGAAACGCCGCAAGCTGCCGTTTTTTGTCATCTCGGCGGTGACGGGCGAGGGGATTGAGCCTCTTAAGTATGCGATTGCTGAGATGGTTGCGGAACATCGGCCGATTCAAGTGGAGCTGAAGACGCCTCCCGCTGTGAAGCCCAAGCCGGCTTATCCGCCGCCTGCGCCGAATGCCCGCGGGCGGGCCCGCTAGGGGTCACTTGCTAGGTGGTTCGGAGGCGCGTAATCTTGAGGCGCTGGCCAGGGTAAGTGGGGGCTGGTGCCCGAAAACAGTCGAGAAGCGGGAGGGAAGCTCATGTCTTACTCCACTGAGGGAGCAATCCCAAAAAAATCACCCCGAGGGACGGAACCCGTTGTGGCTTCCGTCGATGCAACTGAAGTGGTCGTGTACGAGAACGCGTCTTCCGTTGCCGACAAATTGCTTAATCCGGACGGCACCATCACAACCGGTCTCAGGGATGGCAGCGAGTCCAGCATTCCGTACCCTCCGAGGGGTATCGCTGTCTCCGGCGAGTCGAAGTGGGACGCCTCGATTGATCCGGCCAAGGTTCCGCGGCTGGACTCCAACGACGACCTGGTGTTGCCTGCCAGTTTTTGGATTTTCGAGGGGACCGGCAGGTCGTCGGCTACATTCACGGAGCCGACAGGACTGATTGCAGATGGTCCCTCCAGTCCCGGCATGGGGTTGCAGTATCTGCAGACCCAATCGAGCTGTTTGATGCAGGGGCCGGGATGGAACTTTGGCAACGCTGGTGGATGGTCGGTGGGAGTCAACGAGTACAGTACGTTCCTTACTGCGCAGCGAGGCATTCACCAAGTTAAAAGCATGACGATGGACAAACACGCCATCGGAGATTGCGCCGGACTCTACCAATACATCTGGAGTGACGGAGGCATTGCAGCGCAGTCTGACGAGGGCGTCACCGGCATTTCGATGCAGGTACGGGAGTATCACGCGTATTTTCACGGCACCGTGGCGAGCGCGACCGGCAAGGGAGATATTGCCCCAGTTCTGACGTTTACAGAAGGAAATGCGTGGACGACTGATGGAGCGTTCTTACTCAACATCAGCAAAGGCAGCGTCTCCGGCAACATTGTTACGAATTGGAACCCTGGTGTCACTCTCACCACGGCGGCGGGTGTGCAGTCAACCTTTCTGCGATACCTGACAGTGGATAACGCCGTACCGTTATCAACGGCGATCGGCATAGTAAGGGGCTCGATTCCCGTCCCGGGAGGCACGGCGAACTATCCGGTCATGATGACAATTACGGTTGACCTGTGCCAGCTTGGCACGGACTTCCCACGCTTCTCTGCAGGAGATGTGGTCACGGTTTGTGGCGACAACTACCCTGAGCAGTCCATTATCCACACGGCAGAAGAAGTCAACGGCGATGGGAGTCAAACTCTCAAATTGAAACTCCGCAATCCCAATAGCAGGGCATACCTATTTCGTGGCGGGATTCAGGGAACGTACATCAGCTTCGACCAGAATCTCGCTTTCAGCGGGATGCGAAGCTCCTATTACGCCATTGGCTCTTTACTCGGGAACGATGTAATTTACTACGTTCCTGTAGCGGGTATGGATAGAGGTGTTTTGCTCCCCCAGTCATACGTCGAAGCAGCAACAGTTGGAGGCGGATACCAACTCTTTCCTGGCGCGGAGGTAGTCTGTAATGCTTCGTCTGGCTACGAATGTACCCTTGAGCAGAACGGTGTGGATTGGGCACCGGGAGACATCGTGGAGAATCCGCACTACCCGGTATTCGGCGGTTCGGCTTTCCTACTTTATAAGTATCAGGCGACGCCGCCCTATACCGGGTACGCGAGCGGCCTTGCGTCATTCACTGCGGAGGGTCCCGGCGTCGCCTACGTAGACCTCGTCTCCATCTCTTGCAATGTGAACAATACGGGCTACTACACCCCTTGGGGCGGCCCACTCCAACCGCCGACCGCCATATCGTTCGAGGGATGTTTCTACGATATGTTCAGCATCGACCGAGCTCCGTCGCACGCCATTATCTACGTTCAGCAACCAACCACCGACCCAAACGCGTCGGTTATGCTTGCCACTCTCACATGGCTCACCGGGGGAAATCTCTACTTCGACCCGAGCGTCAGCGCATGGTCGGCCGACAGTTTCCAGTGTGGGCTGCAGTATTACGTGGGCGGGCAACCGGGAGTAACCGGCAGCTTCACGGATTCGGGTGGGCAAACGGTATCGGTAAGGGGAGGCATCATTGTAGGAATCAGTGCGCCGAGCTAGGGATCAGTGCGCCGAATGAAGAGGAGAAAGAGGAGAATGGACAACGGAAGGGGACAACTAAGCGAATTAGAGCGAGTTAAGCTGGAAAACTTCGCCTTGAAAAACAACTTGATGCAGCAGCAGCTACAACTTAACTTGTCAGAGCGAGCAGTGTTCATCCGGCAGCTCGAGGCGGCCCATCCTGGTTATCACTGGACCGACCAAAACGGGCTGGTGCCAAACGACAAGCCCGTTTCCGGAAATGGGAAATCTTCTGCAGGCGTTCCCGTCACCGTTTCGTCGGTTGACACTCCTTGAGCAGGTTATTAGCATTAAGGTGGCCCAGGAGGTTGCTGGGACAGGTGGTATCCGGCCAAAGTCGGTCCTTGTTGACTGACACGCGGTGGAACTGCACTGGAGATTTCTATGAGTCTGACAACGTTCTCACGAGAACGAGGCGTCGCGTGTGTTGGGCGTGACGGTAATCTTCCCTCCAAAGTTACAGTCCCCTCTTTATTAGAAAAGAAGTTATTGCGGCAGCCGATTTCTGCCGTGACGGCCTATGACTACGCGAGTGCGCGGCTGGTGGATGAGGCTGAGCTGGATGTCGTGCTGGTTGGCGACTCGCTCGCGATGGTGATGCAGGGCCACGAGAATACGCTGGCCGTGACGATGGACGAGATGCTGGTGTATACGCGTGGTGTCCGACGGGCTGTGCGGCGTGCTTTGCTGGTGGCCGATATGCCGTTTGGGAGCTACCAGACGAATGATAGTGAAGGCGTCGGGAATGCTGTCCGTTTCGTGAAGGAGGCGGGCGCAGAGGCGGTGAAGCTGGAAGGCGGACGCGAACGGAAGGACCTGGTGCGACGAATCGTCGATGCGGAGATTCCGGTGATGGGGCATATCGGGCTGACTCCGCAGAGCGTGCACCGCATGGGTGGATATAAGGTGCAGGGCAAGACGATGGAGGCGATCGACGAACTGCGCACTGATGCGATGGCTTTAGAGGAGGCGGGATGTTTTGCCGTGGTGCTCGAGGGAGTGCCGCGCGAGCTTGCCAGGATTGTGACCGAGGAGCTGCAGATTCCTACGATTGGGATTGGAGCGGGACCGGACTGCGATGGGCAGATTCTGGTGTTGCACGACATGATGACGATGACGTTTTCGCCGCCGGCTAAATTTGTGCGGCGGTATGCAGATGTGGGGAGCGTGATGCGTGGGGCGCTCGAAGAGTACAGACGCGAGGTCGAGGCGCGGACGTTTCCGTCGGATGCGGAGAGTTATCACCTTTCGCGGGAGATGCGCGAGGTGATGGCGGTTCCGGCCGGGGTGCGGTGAGGGAAAGTCTTCGGTTATGCGAGTTGTAACAAGCGTTGCGGAGATGCAACGCGTCTGCAGGGAGATTCGTGCGGCCGGGCGTGTGCTCGGCTTTGTCCCGACGATGGGTGCTCTGCATGAAGGGCATTTGTCGCTGGTGCGGCGTGCACGGGGCGAATGCGATGTCGTGGCGGCGTCCATTTTTGTGAACCCGCTTCAGTTTGGTCCGGGGGAGGATTTCGCGCGGTATCCTCGGACGTTTGAGGACGACTGCAGATCGCTGGAGGCGGAGGGAGTTGAGGTGTTGTTTGCTCCTGACGCAGCGGAGATGTATCCGGAGGGCGCCGTAACGAAGGTAACCGTGGCCGGAGTCGGCGACCGGCTGGATGGTGCTTCGCGGCCTGGACACTTTACTGGTGTGGCGACGGTTGTTGCGAAGCTGTTCCATGTAGTCGGACCGAACAGGGCGTACTTCGGACAGAAGGATGCAGCGCAACTTGCGGTTCTGCGGCAGATGGTGCGGGATCTGAACTTTGACCTGGAGCTTGTAGGGTGCGCGATCGTGCGGGATGCGGATGGTCTGGCGATGAGCAGCAGGAATAAATATCTTAGTGCGGCGGAGCGGGAGCAGGCGCTGGCTTTGAACCGGTGCCTGTTGCGGATACGGGAGCGAATCGCAGACGGGGAACGCGATAGCAATGCACTGATACGGAGCGGGTTGGAAGTTCTCAACGCTGCGGCGGGAGTGCGAGTGGACTATCTGGTGGTCGTCGATGCGAAGACGCTGTTGCCGATGGCAACGGCTGAACCGGGGGCGCTGGTCGCGGTGGCGACTTATGTGGGGAGCACGCGACTGATTGACAACTTTCTAGTGGGCTGAGATCGTTCCCGCGACTTGTAAATTTTATTCGGGTCTATTCCAGCAGGCGCTTTCCGCCGATTACAAGTTACAAGAATGCACGGGAGTTGTTTGGCATCCGAAGACCTCGACTCGGATGTGGCACGAAAGTACTATAGGTCGACTGGAATAGGGGAGTGTATCGGGCTGGCCCTTTAGTAACATGGGTCTGCGCGGCGTCTGGCGAGGATTGCGCTTCCTGCATCTACGGGAGAAGGCCGACCGCCTAATGAGATCGGACGGGCTCCCAGTTGTTAGAGAGACGAATTAAAATGCCGGGTACTTCAATCCATGAACTCGCGATCGAAGAGATAGAACGGCTGTCGCGACCAGGCCTGCAGCGACTAACACTTCCGGAATCTCTTGAGAACGCCTTTGAACAGTCGACCTCTGTTCAACGCGCGGCCCGACTGTGGATTGAAGGCCTGATTGCAATTGCCTTGTTCAATATTTACGTCATTGCGGACTACTACATTCGCGGCGGCGTTTCGTGGTTTCCTTTGCAGGTGCGACTGTGCCTCGTTACGCCGATCGCACTGCTGATCAATGTCAGCATGCGATGGAGTCCGAACAAGATCTATCGCGAAGCCGGAATTGCAGTGGTGAGTTGCCTGATCGGGGCGACGCATCTCTATCTTGAGAGCAATATCAATGCGACGTCGTCGGCATATGCGCAGGTTGGACTGATTGTGACCGTCATCTTCGTCAATGTTGTGATGCGGCTGCAGTTTATGTATGCCTTGTGCGCTTCGGTTACGCTGATGGCGAGCGATCTGCTATTCCTTCACTACGATCACTTTCTCAACACTTCGGAGAAGCTGCTGGGACTCACGTTGGCGGTCTGCGCGACCTTGATGACGGTGATCGCGAACTATAGTGTCGGCCGCGAGGAACGCCTGGGTTATCTGATGCGGTTGCGCAGCGAGATCCAGACAAGGGAGCTCTCGTTCCTCAACGATGAGCTGCAGAAGATGTCCTGCATCGACAGCCTTACCGGTTTGGCCAATCGACACGCTTATGACTTGCAGTTTGCGAAGTTGTGGGGTGACGCAGCCAAGGCGGAGAGTTGCCTTTCCGCGATCGTGATCGACATTGATCACTTCAAGGCTACGAACGACAGTCGTGGACATCTCTATGGCGACCGTGTGCTGGTTCGTGTGGCGTCGTTGCTGTTGCAGGGCCTTCGTTGCAAGGACGACTTTGCGGCACGATTTGGCGGGGAAGAGTTTGTCGTGCTGCTGCCGGGGACACCACGGGAAGGAGCGGTAATTGTTGCAGAACGTATCCGCAAACTGGTTGAGGTTGCGGGATCACCTGCATTGCCTGAACCGGGAAACCATCCTCGCTTGTCTACGGTGAGTTGCGGTGTGGCGACATGCTGGCCGAGTGACTCCAACTGCCAAGAGGATCTTCTGGATTCTGCAGACAGAGCGCTGTACGAGGCCAAGTCCAAAGGGCGCAACCAGGTCTGCTGGGGCGAACTGACGGACGCACAGAGAAAACTGCCGTCAAGTGAGCGGCGAGTGCTGCGCGAGTTGGCAAGTGGAGACTCCAGCGCGTGGGCCAGGTTCGATTGAGCTTCGAGGTATTGGCTCTGAACTAATCCCTACCGGTTACGTATCTGGGTGAGTAATCCATATCTAAGTGAGCGGACGCCGTCTTTTGAACTCGGCTGCTCTCGTCGATGTGGTAAATTGCCGTTTACTGCGAAAAGCGCGGCATTGAACTCTCCGGAGGGCACATTCCTTGGCACTCAAGATTACCGGCCTGTCTAAAACCTACCCGAATGGCGTTAGAGCACTCAAAGATTTAACCCTGACGATCGGCAATAACATGTTTGGCCTGCTTGGGCCGAATGGTGCGGGCAAGAGCACGCTGATGCGTACGGTTGCCACGCTCCAGGATCCGGATTCGGGTGAGGTCTGGCTCGATGACATGAATGTTCTGAAGGAGAAAGAGGCAGTGCGCAGAGTCCTGGGATATCTGCCGCAGGAGTTCGGCGTTTATCCGAAGCTGAGCGCGCTGGATATGCTCCATCACCTCGCCATCTTGAAGGGCATCACGAACAAGACGGAGCGGACTCAGATGGTGGAGGCGCTTTTGCAGCAGACGAATTTGTGGAACTCGCGCAAGAAGGCGCTGAGCACTTATTCGGGAGGGATGAAGCAGAGATTCGGCATTGCTCAGGCGCTGCTGGCCAATCCGAAGTTGATCATCGTCGATGAGCCGACGGCCGGTCTCGATCCGGCGGAGCGGAATCGCTTTCTGAATTTGCTGAGCTCGATTGGGTCAAACGTGACGGTGATTTTGTCGACCCACATCGTCGATGATGTGCGTGAGCTTTGCCCGCGCATGGCGATTATTTCTAATGGCGAACTGCTTCTGGAAGGTGCACCGAATGAGGCGCTGGAGTCGCTTCGCGGCAAGATATGGTCGAAGGTTGCTGCAACGGACGATGAGCTTCGCGAACTGGAAGGTAGCTTCAACGTGGTCTCGACTCACCTTATCGGGGGCTTGCACGAGGTCCGCATTTACTCCGAATCGGATCCGGGCGAAGGCTTCCGTCAGGTCGAGTCGGGGCTTGAAGACGTCTACTTCCTCAACCTGGCGAATCAAGCCAAAAACTAACCCAGCACAGGAGACGATGACATGGCCATGTTCTGGGAGTTTTTCACCTTTGAGCTGAAGTTTCGATTCAAGAGCATCTCCACCTACATCTACTTTTTGATCTGGCTCACTTTTAGTTTTCTTTGCGTTGCCAGCGAGAGCTTTGGCCCGGTCGGCAATACGAACGGCAAGATTCTGCTGAATGGTCCGTACGCGAACATCTATAACGACATCGGCATCAGCTTCTTCGGCGTCATCGTGATCGCTGCCATCTTCGGTACATCGATTTTGCGCGATTTCCAGCGCGATACGATTCAGATTTTGTTCACTAAGCCGGTCTCGAAGTTTGCCTATCTTGGGGGGCGTTGGGCGGGCTCTTTTGTTGCCACCGTGTTTGCCTTTTCCGGACTTCTGTTTGGGGAGTTCTTCGGAACCTTCGCTCCGTGGGCCGATCATTCGCGCATTGGGGCGAATCATCTCTCCTGGTATCTGCAACCGTTCTTCTCCATCGTTGTCTTCCAGATCTTCTTCCTCGGTTCACTCTTTTTTCTTGTCGCCGCGCTGTCGCGCAAGATTTTCATCGTGTATCTGCAGGGCGCGGCGATTTTCATGCTGTATTTGATCGGCGTCAATGCCTTCAGTGCATCACGCTCGCTGGAGCACTTCTGGTCGGGCATTCTGGACCCAATCGGATTTCTTTATAACGACGCGATTACTCGCTACTGGACCGTGGTTGAGCGCAACTCGCAGCTCTTTTCCTGGTCGCCGCATGCGGCCTCGGGGGTTTTTCTCTACAACCGGCTACTTTGGGGATCTGTCGGTGGGCTGGCTCTCCTCGCGGTGTGGAAGCTGTTTCCGATGTCGGTGGAGGCGTTGACAGCGGTTTCGAGTAGCAAGCGCGCGGCGCTGGCGCGTCAGCAGGAGCTGTCTGAGGCTAAGGCGACACGCAGTCTTGTGGCTGCGCGGCTGCCGGTTATTCATCAGGTTTTTGGGCCTTCGACTACATTTACGCAGCTGATCTCTCTCACACGGCTGCGCGTATCCAATATTTTGCGCGAGGTCCCATTCTGGGGAATCCTGATACTAATGGCGGGAATCGCCATCAACAATGGACATTTCGCCGGGCGTGTGGCCGATCGCAATGTGTGGCCGGTGACGTACCTCATGCTTCAGTCTGTCGAAGGCGGCGCGGCACTCTTCTTCTATATTGTTGCGACGCTCTATGCGGCTGAGTTGATTTGGCGTGAACGGGATACTCAATTTTCCGGGATTCACGACGCATTGCCGATTGGCGAGACGACGGATTGGCTTTCGAAGTTGTTCGCACTCTGCTTCGTCGAGTTTGTTCTGCTTACCGTGACAGCTCTTTGTGGCATTTTGATGCAGACCATTGCCGGCTACTACCACTACGAATTGCTGCAATACGCGAAGGAGCTATACGTCGTTACGTTCCCGCAGGTGCTTGTGTTTGTGCTGCTGGCGCTCTTTGTGCAGACGGTGGTTTCGAACAAGTTCATCGGTCACGGAATCATTATCGGCATCTTTGTTCTCTCACCAGTTCTCTACAACTTCGGCTGGGAGAATACGCTTTACCTAGTCGGCAGCACACCGCCTTACACCTATTCCGACATGAATGGGTATGGGCATTTTGCGCCTGCCCTCTTCTGGTCGATTCTTTACTGGCTGGCGATTACAGGCGTTCTGGCTGTTGTTTCGATTGCGCTGGCGCGGCGTGGCTCTGACGATGCCTGGTCCGCGAGACTGCTTCTAGCGAAGCAGCGCATGCCACGGCTGATTCCAGCAGCCTCGTTGCTGTTGCTTGTGGCGATTGGCAGTGGGGCCTGGTATTACTACAACGCTCACGTTCTGAACGAATATCTTACTGCCAAGGAGCGGCGGCATATTCAGGCCGACTATGAGCGCAACTTCAAGAAGTACGAGAACGTTGCGCAGCCGAAGGTCATCGCCGTCGATTGCAATATCAATATCTATCCGGAGCGGCGCTCGTTCGATGGGAACGGGCACTATGTTTTACAGAACAAGACATCGCAACCCATCAGCCAGATTCACATCACCAATCAGATGCAGTCCGTCAGCAAGGTTCATTTCGATCGACCGTTTCATGTTGTCTCCGCCAGCCCGCGCGACTTGTATGACATCTATCAACTGGAGACGCCGCTGAGCCCGGGTGAAAAGATTGATGTGACTTTTGATGTAGGTTATACAAGCCGCGGGTTTAAGGATGGCAATGAACGTCCCGAGTTGGCTTACTCTGGCACCTTCTTCGACTCGGGCTACTTTCCGACGATCGGATACGACAACAGTATTGAGCTTGACGATCCGCGCCGTCGCCACGAAGAGAAGCTGCCGGAGCAAGAGCTGCTGCCGCGACGAGGCGATCCTGCCGGGACGGTGACGAATCTTTTTACAGCGACCTCGGATTGGATTACGTATCACACGACCGTCAGCACATCCGATGTCGACTCGGAGGGGAAGCCGCAGATCGCAATCTCGCCGGGTTATCTGACGCGCGAGTGGCATGACAAGGGACGACACTACTTCACCTACGATATGGGGGACGTGAAGACGCTGGACTTCTATGCCTTCGTGTCCGCCCGGTACGACGTGAAGCGCGAGATGTACCAGGGCGTTGAAAATCCGATTGCGATTGAGGTGTACCACATCCCTGCGCATGCATACGATGTGGACGATATGATCGCTGCCTCGAAGGCAGGCCTTGCTTATTACGAAAAGAACTACAGCCCGTTTCAATTCAAGCAATATCGCATTCTGGAATTTCCGCGATATCGCACATTCGCGCAGTCCTTTCCTAACACTGTTCCGTTCTCTGAAGGGATTGGTTTTATTGGCCGCGTCGAGAAGCCAACGGATATAGATTTTACTTATTTCGTCACGGCGCATGAGCTGGGACATCAGTGGTGGGGACATCAACTGATTGGCGCTCGCGTTGAGGGCTCGAACATGATGTCGGAGACGCTGGCGGAGTACTCCGCGCTTATGGTGATGCAGCAAAAATACGGCGCCGACAATATGCACCGCTTTTTGAAGCATGAGCTGGACCAATACCTTCGGGGACGCGCAGGAGAGATTCGCAAAGAGCGCCCCCTCGTTCTGGTGCAGAACGAACCTTATGTCTGGTATCAGAAGGGCGGGCAGGTGATGTACACGCTCGCGGACTATATCGGAGAAGATAAAGTCGATCTGGCTCTGCACAACTTCCTGATGCAGTATCGATATGCCAATGCTAATGATTCGCAGAGCGGGCCTTACCCGGATACGCGTCAGTTTGTTGATGCGTTGCGCGCGCAGACGCCTGCCGATCTGCAGTACTACATCACCGATGCGTTTGAGTCGATCGTTCTTTACGACAATCAGGCGCTGAGCGCTGTCGTAACGCAGACGCCCGATAAGAAATACAAAGTGACCCTTACGGTTCAAGCGCGCAAGATGAAAGCTGACGGAAATGGCGCCGAGATGCCGATGACGTTGAACGACTATATCGACATTGGAGTCTTCGTTGGCAAGAAGGATCAGGAGAAGCCGCTTTATCTGAAGAAAGAAAAGATTACGCAGGCGAAACAGACGTTTGAGATTATGGTCGACCAGATGCCCACGCGCGCAGGAATCGATCCTTATAACAAGTTGATCGATCGAATTCCCGACGACAATATGATCGATGTTGAAAAGCGTTAGTACCCGACGGATGGAATCCGAGGGATGCGGTCGACAAACTAATGTATAGAGGATGTCCGCACCAAAGGGGGCGACATGGCTCGACTACTATCTGTGAATGTCGGACTTCCGCGCGACATTGAGTGGAAGGGCCGCATTGTGCACACTGCAATCTGGAAGTATCCAGTGGGTGGCCGTTGTCGAGCCGGCCGGTTGAATCTGGACGGAGACGGCCAAGGTGACCTGGCCGGTCACGGGGGCGAGCAACGCGCCGTCTTTGTCTACCAGATCGAATCGTATCGTCACTGGCAGGAACAACTAAGACGGTCCGACTTCGTCCATGGACAATTCGGCGAAAACTTCACTATCGAAGGATTACCCGACGATGCCGTGTGCATCGGCGACCGTTATCGGATTGGCAGCGCTCTGTTCGAGGTCACGCAACCTCGCGTAACCTGCTATCGCGTCGGCATTCGGATGAACGAGCCCCGGATGCCGGCATTGCTGACATCGAGTGGACGGCCCGGATTCTACCTGCGCGTTTTGCAGGAAGGCGAAGTCGGCCCCGGTGACGAAATCGTGAAGGTGGGAGAGGGGAAGGAGCGAATGACCGTCGCAGAGATCAATGCGCTCCTTTATTCGCCCGATCATGCGCGAGATCGACTCGAGCGCGCCTTGCAAATCGAGGCGCTTTCGCCCGGATGGCGTTCGTCGTTTGAGGCGTTGCTGCAGAGTCAAGGGAGCGGCAATGCGGGGCTCGTGCCGGAAGCGGCCGCGCACCCGGCTTCACCGGGATTTCGGCCGCTTCGGGTGGCGGCGATCGATCAGGAGTCTGCGGACGTTCTCTCCCTGACGATGCAGAGCCCGAACGGTACGCCGCTACCGACGGCGATGCCCGGCCAGTACGTGGTTGTGCGTCTTCAACCGGCTCCAGACGGCCCGCCGCTCTTTCGCAGCTACTCACTTTCTGGCCCGTTGTCGACAGAGCGTTATCGTATCAGCGTGAAGATCGAACGAGATGGGGCAGCCGGGGCTTACCTGCGGGAGCATGTGCGGGTGGGCGATGCTCTCGACTTCAGCTCGCCGCGCGGCAGCTTCATTCTGCAGCAGGGAGAGCGGCCGGTCGTGCTGCTCAGTGCGGGAATCGGGGCCACGCCAGTTCTAGCGATGCTGTATGCGCTGGAGGCAGCACGCTCGACACGGCAGGTCGTGTGGCTTCACGCAGCGCGCGATCGGGAGCATCATCCCTTCGCCGCCGAGGTCCGCCGGCTCATGCTCGGGCTCGCGCACGGCCGCAGCTACGTTTGTTACAGCAGGCCCGGCCCGGGTGACAGAATGGGCACGGATTTTGATGTGACCGGTCACCTGTCGCGATCGGTCTTCGACAAGGCAGGCGTCCCACGAGACGCAGATGTCTACCTCTGTGGGCCGAATCGCTTCATGACCGACATGAAAGAGGAGCTCGCAACATTGGGCGTTGCTCCGGAACGGATTCACGCTGAGATATTCAGCGGCAGCGAATCGATGACCCCTGGTGTTGTCGGCGCAGCGCCGCGAGCTCCGCACCTTCCCAAGGACGACGCCAACACTGGCCCGCTGGTATCGTTCGCGCGCAGTGGCGTCGCCGCACACTGGAAGGCCTCGGCCTATCAGAGCATTTTGGAACTGGCTGAGGCGTGCGATGTCCCCGTGCGTTGGTCGTGCCGGACCGGTGTTTGTCACAGCTGTGAGAGCGGGTTGGTTTCGGGGGCGGTCGTCTATGGACCGGAGCCGCTTGACAAGCCCGCCGACGGCAACCTTCTTGTCTGCTGCTCACAACCGATTCGCGACTTGGTCATCGATCTATGACGGCGGTCCGCACGGATGGTGGTGAGATTGAAGGTATTTAGGGCCAAGCGCGAGGTTTCGTCGGGCCGAAGTAAGACGAATACTGGATGTAACCTACTTGCCTATGCAGAACTTGCTGAAGATAAGGTTTAGGATGTCGTTGCTGGTTGTGGTTCCGGTCAGGGCGTCGAGTGCGTGGAGGGCTTCGTATAGGTCGAGGAGGATCATCTCGTGGGGGATGGTTGCGGCCACTCCCTGTTTTGCCCGTTGGAGGGCGGTTAGGGAGGCCGTAACTGCTTGCTGTTGACGGAGATTGGTCAGGAGGGCGGTTTCCTGGGTGGGGGCTTGTTTGGTGAGGATGGAGAGGATGGCCTGGCGCAGTTCCGGGATGCCGGAGCCGGTGATTGCTGAGGTTTTTAAAGCGGAGTCGGGGTGTTGGGTTGTTGGGGATAGGTCGGTTTTGTTGATGATAATCAGGTTAGGGCGGTCCTGGAGTGCGTGGATGGTGGCGTGGTCTTCCTGGTGTGGGGGTGCTGTGGCGTCGAGGACGATCAGGACAATGTCGGCTTCGGCCATGGCTTCGCGGGATTTGGCTATGCCGATGGATTCGGCTTCGTCGGTGGAGTCTCGTAGGCCTGCGGTATCAATGAGTTGAACGGGGATGCCTTCGAGGGAGACGTGCTCGGTGACGAGATCGCGGGTAGTGCCGGGGGTGGCTGTGACGATGGCGCGGTCGCGTTCCACTAAGCGGTTGAAAAGGGAGGATTTGCCCGCGTTGGGGCGGCCTACTATGGCGAGGGTGAAGCCGTTGCGCACGATTCGACCGTAGGAAGATGTTTGTTCTAAGAAAGTTAGCGGAGTCTGGATGGATTCGATCTGAGCGATGATTTCCGCAGTGGGGATGACTTCGAGGTCGTCTTCGGCGAAGTCGATGCCGGCTTCGAGGGTGGCTATCAGAGTTGTAAGTTGTTGTTTTATTGGGGCTATTTGGCGGGAAAGCGAGCCGCCCAGCTGCTGGGCTGCGAGGCGGGCCTGATGGAGGGTGGTGGCGTCGATGAGGTCGCTAACTGCTTCTGCTTGTGTGAGATCGAGGCGGCCGGAGAGAAAGGCTCGCTGGGTGAATTCGCCGGGTTCGGCGAGGCGTGCTCCGGCGCTAAGGCATTTACGGACTAGGAGATCGAGGATGACGGGAGAGCCGTGGGCGGCGATTTCTACGATGTCTTCGGAGGTGTAAGAGTGGGGTTTCTGGAAGTATGTGACTACGGCTTCGTCGAGAGTTTGGCCGGTTTTGTCGAGGATTTCGGCGAAGCGTGCCTGGGCGGGGACCAGCGGATGTCTCAGTTTTAAAAGGGGTTCGGCGATGCTTCGGGCTTCGGGGCCGGAGAGGCGGACGATGCCGATGCCTCCGCGGCCGGGCGGGGTGGAGATGGCTACGATGGTGTCTTGTGAGTCGAGCACTTTCTTAAATGTAATTTGGGGGATTTTTTCTGGTGTGGTGGAAGGGCGTTTTTGCAGGGGGTTTCGGCGAAATGTGTAAGTTCCTGGGTGGTTTTTTGTGGTGAAGTTGTGGTGATTTGCTGGTGAAACGTGGTGAGTTGCACCACATTTTGCGACGCGCTAAAAAATGCCACTTTTTCAAAATTTTTCTGTGGAAAAGCTTTTTGAGGAAGAACAGGGACTTGATGAGTGCTTGGCCTGTCGCGTTACTTCCAAGGATCAATAAGCCCGGCTCGATGCACCTCTAGCTCGGTATGGAACCTATTCTGTAACTCCGTCATTTGATCTGTGCGCAGTCTATCCGCGGTCCCGTGTCGTTGAACACCAACCCGTAAAAGCGGAAGATACAGCCCAGGGCGCGGGGAATCTACCAGGCTCGCCTATAGGTCGGAGTTGGCCTTATGGCAGCGTTGCGATGAAGGCATTCATTTCGCGCAATACATCTTCTTCATTGGAGGAGAACACTTCGTGGCGGGCGTGCGGCAGGCGCACCACGCGCGCGGACGGCACGCCAGCTTCGAACGCCTTCGCCTGTGCTTCGGTGCCGATGGGTAGATCCCCAGACCTGGGAGGAAGCGCGTAGATGGCGAGAATTGGAACTGGAATGTGTGTGTACTTCTGTCTTCCCGCATGGATTGCGAGAACGGCCGGAGGAATATGGGTAGCGGCTTGCGCACGTGCGGCCAGGAACGTTGCGGGGGTCGCCTCAAGTTCTTTCTGCCACTCCCGCAAGACGCCTTCCAGTCTTGGAATGTCGGTCTCCAGCAGTTCCTGAATCAGCGGCCTTGTATCTTGCAGGAACTGCGATTGCAGCTCTCCCAGTTTCCGCTTCACTTCGATCAACTCCATCGCTCGGTCTCCAAGAGAGCTGTCGTAGTACGCGAATGACCAGGCAGCGTCCAGGTACACCAATCCTGCTACTTTGTCGGGATGGCGAGATCCCACAGAGCTGAGCTCCTGGCCCGCGATGGAATGTCCAACCAAAACCGGGCGATTCAGGTTTAATGCGGCAAGAACTGCGAGTACGTCGTCGCCGAGCCGGTCGGCCGAGTAGCCACTGTGTGGAACGCTGGAAACTCCAAACCCGCGCCGTGTGATGCCGTAGACACGATAAGAGGGTGTCAATCTGGCCGCAAACTTGTCGTAAGCATGGGCGTCGGCTCCGAGGCCCGCCAACAGGACTAAAGGCCGTCCCGTGCCGCCCCAGTCAACCACTTCCAACTTTACGCCCTCTTCCACTTCTATAAAGTGCACGTGGATAGGCGTGGATAACCACGCAGATTCCGTGGTGGCGCGCTGCAGTTCGAGCGGCAGCGATTTCCCCTGGATCCAGGTTCCCGCGATTGAGTTCCCGTCGGGGCTGATTGTGCCCTCGTAGGTGCCGCGAATAGCATTGACAGCAAACTTGAGAGAGCGGCCTTCCAGGTCAACGGCATCGATTGGGATCGGATATATCGACTGATCGATGGAATACAACGTCGCTCTCCACGCTGCGTCATCGGACGCGGTCAGGCGTACGACCAGACGAAGCTTTTTCTCGCCAAGCGTTCCTTGCCAGTCTCCGGCAATATCCAGCCTTCCCTGGATGCCTCGCGACGGTGTTCCCGCGGGACCGGATTGAAAGTCGTCGATGATTCGCCATCTCCCTCAGAGATGCTATATGAACCTGCAGACGCAAATCTTCGGATTCACTATTCGGCACTACAAACAGATCACCTCATCAGATTAGAAGGAGAGCCGCGCTCAGCTGAATCCTCGGAACGCCTAACCGTTTGTAAACACCGCAGGGGACTTGGCTCCATCACCGAAGTGACTACGCCCGGGAGAGAGACTCTCCGGTACGAAAGAGCAGCTCATCCCTTTTTTTGTTAGCCG
The DNA here is from genome assembly GCA_963746625.1 of uncultured Acidobacteriaceae bacterium. Classification (GTDB taxonomy): domain Bacteria; phylum Acidobacteriota; class Terriglobia; order Terriglobales; family Acidobacteriaceae; genus Edaphobacter. Next base: position 627,208 of record CAVVBT010000002.1, on the reverse strand, counting down.
CCTATCAGTTCTAGCAGTTTCCGAGTGGGCCAAGCGGAGCTAGGCTGACTGTGGAATCTGAGCGCGCCGGAGCAATCGCGATGAGGGTATTCCTTTGCATATGCGGCGTTGGCACTGCTGCCCGCAGGGCTTCTCTATGACAATGTTCCGGCGGCAAAGGCACATCGCACGGAACGGCAGGGACTCAGACAAATGCGTTTCTTAGCCTCATGCTGGGGCGCCTGGCGAAGGAGATCAATATGGCGAGTCAGAATCACTTCACTCTTAGTTTTCCTCTGAAATCACCGGCAGACGCAAAAGCGATCGCGGAGCAACTTCCGCCATTGATGCCCGGACTTTTCCAGGCGGAAGATGCTATCGGCACGGTTCACTATTCGCGCTTTACGGTGCTGAGCGATAAGACGCTGCTATTTCTTGGAGACTTTGACGGCGAATTCGGCGCGCTCATGGCCGACCTCGCCAAGCATGCAGGACCGGTGTTCGATGCCATCCTCCAGCATGTGGACAATCCGCCGACCACGCCGGTCGCAAATAACGCAGACGCATTCGCCGAATGGGCTGCTGAGCATCTTTTCCATCCAGTGAATCTCTACACCGCTTATCCAGACGTAACAGCCAAGGAGATCAAGGCATTGGCGGCGGCTGCAGGCATCGTGGGCGCGGGAGTGCTCAATCCCTTCCTGGTAATCCTGCCCATGAAATCGAAGCTCGCCTTCATCGAGGTTCAACTAATCCTGCGTGCGCGAGGACATGGAACAACGACGGACCTTGACAAAGTCGGGACACCGCACTTCGCGCAGTTCGTTCCGCTAGAGGATAACCAAATTGGCTTCTTCACTGTCTACGACGGCGACTTCGATAAATACATCACCGATTTCACCAAGAATATTGGACAGGTCTTCGATCTTCTATTCAAGTTCACCAAGGGCGCGCCGCCCTCACCGTGCAGGAAGCACCTGCAGGAGTTTCTCGACTTCGCTGCGGGAGCGAATCGCGCACCGATTGGGTTCTACCAGGCCTATCCGGGTCTAAGTGTCCAGGACATTCACGCGCTGATTGCGGATAGCAAATCGCAGTCGGGGCCAAATCAATCCAGCGCTTCTGCCGCGTAGTCATCAGCGAGGATCAAGTGGGGCTTTTGACATCAAACCCGGACGATAAGACCTTCGCATCAGAAGTGAAAGAGGGCACGGGTATCCTTGGTCGTCTGTTCGGCAGAGGCCACCACGAGACGAAGTCGGCGCTCGACCTCCCTGACATTCAGGGGTTTATTCTGCGCGGTTACAGAATGCCGATGGTGCGGCATTTCCTGCTGTCGGTCACTTCCGCTGCAGCGGCGCGCAAGCTGCTCGGACGCCTCGTTAGTGGAGATGAGAGCGACGCGCCGCAAATTACTACTGCCGAAGACTGGCACGTCGGGTTTGCACCGGGACCGGGAGACAATCCCGCCGATGTCCCACGGCATAAGCCGGACTATTGCCTTAACGTGGGGATCACCTGGCCGGGAATGATTGCGCTGGAGATGAAGGATCGAATCCCGGCGATCTCGTTCAAGTCATTCGGCGCATTCGTTGATGGGGCCGCTAAGCGCGCCGGGTTGGTGGGCGACACGGGGCCGAGTGATCCGCAAAACTGGATTGGCGCTTTTACGGCCGGCGACGATCACGTGATGGTAACGCTGCATACCCTGAGTCCTGAGGTTATGACAGCGTACAGCGAGCGGCTGTCAGCCTTGTTTACGGAAGGGAATGCCTTTCGAGAGATCTGGCGCACTGATGGCATGGCGTTGACTGAGATGGTGGATGGCAAGCCTACCTTTACTTCGAGGGTTCACTTTGGTTACACCGACGGCGTCAGCATGACAACCATTCACGGCGGCCCGGAGAAATATCCGCCGGATCACCAGGAGCCGTGCGAACCGTGGCTTTTCGTTTTGCAGGATGCCGCAGAGAATTACTTATTGCCGGAGCCTCGAGAACTCGGCCTGAACGGCAGCTTCGCCGTGTTCAAGATGATCGAGACGGATTGCGCTGGATTTGAGAACCACCTGCAATCAAACAAGGACAAGATTGATCCTGAGCTGCATGCTGCCAAGATTTGCGGCCGCTGGCGCAACGGCGTTCCTCTGATGTTGTCGCCGGAGACTGATAGTCCTTCAGGCGGGATTCCGCCCGAGCAACTGAACGACTTCAATTACGTGAACGCCGATGGATCGGGCGATCCAAGGGGACTGCGTTGTCCCGTTGGCGCCCACATGCGCCGCGTCAATCCTCGGGGCCAGCCAGTTACGGGACAAGGGGTTCCCGGAGGAACCAATAACACTCATCGGCTGATCCGCCGCGGCATGCCATATGGGCCAGCTTACGATCCGGCTAAACCAGATGACGGCATCGAACGCGGGCTTCTCGGTTATTTCATCAACTCAAGCATCGAGAACCAATATGAATTCGTGCTGGGGCATTGGGTGAATGACAGCGAGTTCGCCGGCGCGGTGAGGCTGGATCCGAAGTCGAAAGACCCAATGATAGCCACGCAAGACCCCACCCAGAGCATCTTCGTTATTCCTCAAGCGAATGGCGCACCTCCGATCAAGATCACCGGGTTCTCAACCTTCATCAAGACGAAGGCAGCAGCCTACTGCTTCCTGCCCAGCGTTACTGCACTGAAATTCATTTCGAATCTGGGTTGACTACAAGGAACCCCAGCGTAGGGAAGGATGAAGTAAGCTCATGCCTTTGACCAGATTGTTCGGCGTAACCTTCAGCGACGCGGACAGAAATCTCGCTCGGGAACCGGCTGACATCGCGGAGATCACCCAGAAGAGCCTGCTAATGCAGGCGGATGCGGCCGCTCAGCAACATCGGGCTCTAGCGCGTGGAACTCATGCCAAGGGAGTATGCGCACTTGCACAATTTGAAGTACTCGATGTTGCCGAAGGTCGCGATCCCGCGTTGGCGGCGCGGCTTGCGCAAGGGATCTTCGCGAAGCCAGGCATCTATCCCGCTACTGTTCGGTTTGGGAATGCGGATTCCAAGAAAAACTCTGATTTCAAAGCAGACGTCAGATCGCTGTCTTTTTCGGTCGATCTCACTCGGGGTGGGGCAGTTGTTCCTGACGCAGGCTATGGGCGGCAGGATTTTTCAATGCAAAACACAACGACTTTGCCTATAAACGACTCGCCTGCATTTCTGGCGATCATAAAGTTGCTCACCGCGTCTAACCCGGCCGCGGGCCTGTGGTCGCTATCGTTCAAGGACAAGTTGCGAGTGTTCAGAACGCTGGCGTTAGTGCAGGTGCAGTCACACCAGACGATCAAACCCTATCAACAAATGCGCTTTGGGAGTAACGTGCCGTTTCGTCATGGACCGGTGGAAGTCGTGAAGTATTCGGCCACACCGTCCCCCACCAATCTGGCAAGGCCTCTGCAAAAGAGCAATCCGAATGGCCTTCAGGACGAACTCATTCGACATGTGCAGGAGGATAACAGGATGAGCAGTTTCGACTTTGGAGTGCAGTTCCTGGATCCGGACAAGATGACCTATCGGGGCAAGAAGTACGATGCCAGCTTTTGGATTGAAAATGCCAGTGTCGAATGGAAGGAATCGGAAGCACCTTTTCACACTGTCGCGCGGCTCACTTTCCTGAGAGGCTCCCACCTCGACCCTGAAGAGACCAAGGCTGTCTACTTCGATGTAACGCATCATTCGTCATCCGATACCACGCCCGTGGGCAGTATCAATCGCGCCCGTGCGCCCGCGGAGGCAGCCAGCAGAGTGGCACGAATGGCAGCCGCTCAACAAACATAGGATGTTGCGTTGACTTTCGACGGGCCTTACAGTCTATTCATAATTCAAGTGCAGTGCAGGCCATGCAGGTGCAACCCTAAGCGATTTTTGTCGAAAGGGGATTGACCATGAGACGCACGATAGTTGGCACGACGTGTTCGCGATCGGTGGAAGGTTCAGCCGATACGAAATCCTACAAAACACTACTTCTGGTGATTGCCGGCGTTCTTGCGCTTGTGATCTCGCCGGAGTTGTATGGGCAGGCCACTGGAAGTTTCTCGGGCAACGTGTTGGATAAATCCGGATCGGGCGTGGCGGGAGCTACGGTTGTCGCTACGTCTCAGGGGACCGGCCTGGCTCGAGACGTGAAGACGGATACTGCGGGACACTATCTGATCCCTCTACTGCCTGTCGGGAATTACACCGTGCACGTGGATGCTTCGGGCTTTCAAAGCGCCGAATCCAGAGATCTGCGACTGCAGGTTGATGAAGCCCGCGAACTTGATTTTTCGCTTGTGCCTCCTACTGTGGTGACTACGGTTGCGGTTTCCGCTGGAGACGCGGTAGCTGTCGAGACCGCGAATCCATCTCTCGGGCAAGTGATCACATCGCAGCAGGTGGCGCAGCTACCGTTGAATGGCCGGGACTTCGTTCAACTTGCCACGCTCACCGCCGGGGCTACGGCAGAGACGAATCCCAACAGCTTTTTCACCTCCGCCGCCAGCAGTGAGGTGGCCGCACGCGGAGCGTTCTCGCTGTCGGTCGGTGGCTCGCGGCCCAACAGTACGGACTGGCTGCTGGATGGCGTCGACAATAACGAACTGACTGCAGGCGGTATCAGCATTTTCTCCTCGATCGATGACATTCAGGAGTTCAAGGTTTTGACTTATACGTACTCCGCTGAGTACGGTACGCGGGCGGGGCCTGCGGTGCTGGTGACGACAAAATCCGGTACGAATAACTTTCACGGGACTCTCTACGAGTTTCTGCGCAATACCTCTCTCGATGCGAAGAGCTACTTTTCGAGCTCCGTGGAAAAGTTCAATCTGAACGACTTTGGAGGCTCGGTCGGCGGACCCATTATCAAGAACAAGCTCTTTTTCTTCGTCGATGGCGAACAGAAGTATCAGCGCCACGGCATTGCGTTTACGGGCCTGGTGCCTTCGCTGGCGATGCGCACCGGCGATTTCTCCGCTGATCCTTTTGGCAATCCTGTTTCCGGTCTCGGAATTGTTAACCCGAATATGATTGGCGCTTCCACCAACCCGAACATCTTTCCAAATGTCTATTTCCAGTGCAACGGCGCGGGGAATCCTCTGCCATCGAATCCTGATGGAAGCCAGGCTCATGGGACTCCCTGTAATAAGATCCCTTCCGGCCTGATCAACAACATTGGACAGGCGATGATGAACCTGTACCCGGCGCCGAACGCCAACAACGCGAGTGCCGGCTACAACTTCGTGAATACTCCCGTGCGCCAACTGAACGACACCAGGTTCGATACCCGCCTGGACTACACGCTTTCCGACAAGGACAATCTCTTCGGCCGCTTCAGCTACGAGCAGGCGTTCTCCTATGTGCCGGGCGGCTCGACTCCGCCAGCCTTTGCTTCAGCTAACGCTTTCGGCACTAATCAGCACATTATCAACCACGCGCGCAACCTCGCGCTTGGCGAGACCCATGTGTTCTCCGCCAACGTGGTCAACCAGGCCAGCTTTGGTTATAACCGCATCTTCGACTACATCACTTCGCAAGGTACGGGGACCTGCGCGTCCGCCAACATTGTGCCCGGCGGTATTCCCAATGCCAACCTCGGATGCTCCGGCACTCCAGCTACCTGCGTGCCTGGGGCATATAGCTGTGGACTGGTTTCGACAATCGTTTTTGGCGGCTATTGGGCCATCGGTGACCGCGGCTACTCTCCGTTCCAGGGCGGAACGAACATCTTCTCTTTCAGAGACTCGCTCGAACTGATTCGTCATAAGCACGACTTCAGGATGGGCATTGATTTTCGACGCAATCAAATGAACGTGGGGACTGAGGCTTTCCAAGATGGCTTCTGGATCATCGGCAACGGCGGTAACTTTTCCGGCCTCAGCAGCGCAAATGTCGCGGGTAATCCGCAGGCGGATTTTTTGCTCGGCCTCACTGGCCTTGCCATTCATGACCAGACGTTCGATGGGCCCGTCACCGGGCGCCGTTGGACAATCTGGCGTCCTTTCGTTGAGGACAACTGGCGGGTCACACCATCTCTCACCCTCAATCTTGGCCTGGCCTGGGATATGACCACGCCGATAACGGAAGCCCACGGACGCCTGGCCAATTACGTTCCCGCAACTGGACAGCTTCTGATTGCCAATCAAAATGGCGTGAGTGGGTCGGCTGGGGTCAATATGGACTGGTCAGCCTTGGAACCGCGCGTGGGGGCCAGCTGGAAGGTCTTCGGCAGCGACAAAACAGTGCTCCGCGGCGGTTACGCGCTCTTTCACGACTCAGCCTGGAGCCAAGGAGCCCAGGGTCTGTGGCAGAACCCTCCCTTCCTGGGCGAATCCGATGCCTTCCCCACCGCCGGCTGCGCCTTTGCAACCTCGTACTGCGCCCTCCATCTCGGACAAACCCCCACCGGACTTAGTCTCTCCAGTGGATTTCAGGCCATTCCTGCGCCGCCTACCGCCGGCACATTTACGGGCTCGTTCTATACCCAGCCTACAGACTTCAAGCTGGGCCGAGTCCAGCAATGGAACGTGAACGTCGAGCGCCAGTTGGTCGGCAACCTTGTACTGACCGCCGGCTATGCCGGTTCCCGCGGCTACGCATATCCTGGTGGCCGGTAATAATCTCAACACCTCAAGTCCGTCCGCGTGCGGCACGGTAGCCAACTACACGATCGGTTGCCTTCCCAATGGTCAGCCATACTTAGCGCCTTACACCCCGTTCCAGGTCATCTCGCTGTTCGGCGATGTAGGCAAGACAAACTATGACTCGCTTCAAATCAAGGCAGAGACCAAGACACCGAAGTACGGCCTCTACGCTCTGTTTGCTTACACCTACTCTCACACCTATGACAACGGATTATCCGACGGTTTAGGCTCGCTGCTGAGCGCACCCTTTTTCCCTCTACCCAACTGGCAAACCCTGGATTGGGCCTTATCGCAGATCAATCTCAATAACAGCTTCACGGGCAGTATCATTTACGATTTGCCATTCGGTCATGGACAGCAGTTCGGCAGCAATTGGGGCAATATAACGAACACCCTTCTTGGCGGTTTCCAACTGACTCTTATCGAAAGAATCTCTTCGGGATTTCCGGTTCCGTTGATCGACAGCAATAACCAGTCCGGCTCCTACTTCCAGAACGGCGGAAATGGAAATAATTGGAACCGGCCTACCCAGGTCGCGGGTTGTAACACGCACAACGCGAACCACGGGCAGCTTCAGTGGATCAACCCCACCTGCTTTGTCGCCCCCCCGGTCGGCCAATTGGGGAACGCGAATCGCGTCCCAGCCACAGGTCCGGATTTTGTCAACACAGACTTCTCCGTGATCAAACAGTTCGCGCTGCCTCGAGAGATGGGTTTGAATTTCCGCGCTGAGATCTTCAACCTCTTCAACCACACCCAGTTTGGATTGCCGGTGAATGATGTTAGCGCCTCTGGATTCGGTGCCGTAAATTCCACCGTGAACAATCCTCGTCTTGTGCAATTCGGCCTCAAACTATCTTTCTGAGCTCAAGGATTCAGGCAACTGTAAGATCCTGTCATGCGGGTTGGAAGGTGGCTATTTCTATTTTTGTGCCTGCCCCTTTATGGGCAGAATGCACAAATTGCTAACGGGGATAAGGACCCTAAGGCCATTGTTGAGCTGGGCGCAGCGACAAGTTGGAATTTCAGCGGAGGTGCGGCGACGTTCGCGCCGAATCTTGCGGCGGAGATTACGCCTATCGAGAACTGGCTGGAACTTGAGGCAGGGGTCTCACCGTTCTACACGCGTAACTCTACAGAGTGGGACACTGACCTGCTCTTCAAGAAACCGTGGACCCTATCGCAGAAGGCGGAGTTCATGCTGGGCGTTGGTCCTGAATGGATTTATCTCAAGCAGAATGGGAGAGTGACCAACTCCGTAGCTGGAGAGGTGGCCGGAGACTTTATGTTCTGGCCAAGCGGGAAGCACCGTTTCGGCTGGTACCTTGAACCTGCGTACGACTACAGCTTTGCGAGAGGTCACCAGCAATCGATTGGGATGAGTGGTGGTCTGCTGATTGGCGTTTGGTGAGTCTTGATGGTGGAAAGCTGACGCTTTCACTCACGGTAACGGGATGCGGTAGAGATTGCGGCGAACGGTCTCGCGAGTAGTGGCGTAGACGGATGGGCTTGCGGCTGATTGCACGGTTCCCGGGAAAATATTTGTTTTCGCATCGATGAAATCCTGCTTGCGCACACCTCCGGCCGGCAGCTTCGGAAGTCCGTCATGCATTACCGGCAATGCATAACTGCCTGAACCATAGGGCATGAAGGAGAAGAAAGCATATTTTCCAGCCGTATCCCAACTGATCACGCAATAGTCGAGGCACAACTGAAGCGATGTGCCGCCATCGACAGGAAACGCCTTTATGCTGGCCGGGTATTCTTCGTCTGGGTTGGGCGACCCGGCAATAATCCAACGGCCGTCCGGTGACACTGAAGCGATATCCAGGATGCGTTCCGATATGACCTTGCGGCGGCCAGTGCCATCGGCCTTAATGCGATAGATAAAGCTCGAGCCGCCTTCTATTGCGCGGAAGATCAGATCGCCATCCGGAAGAAAAAAGGGAGTATCTTCGACAGCCGCGGAGGTGATCCGTACCGGGGCTGAGCGACGGCTGGTTGGAGCAACCCACAGGTTGGTATGGCCGTCCTTATCTTTCATGGAAAATGCGACTTCCTTCCCGTCTCGCGACACGGAGTATGCCTGTTTTACGTCTCGCCCTGCGGAATATTCCTGCAACGGATATCCCGTCAAGATCTTCTCCTCATTCCCGCTATTTAAGTCTTTGATCCACAACTCGTCGCTACCGGTTTGTCCGACGGCCCTGAGGAAATAGAGACTGTGCCCGTCAGAAGAAAATTTCGGCAAGGAAGTGCTCCCTTCGGAGGAGATCGCATGGTCTCCGTCCTTATCGTGCAACCACACGGACCGGTCCTCGGTCCCAACAGAAGTAATGAACGACTTGCCGTCAGGCGCCATCGCTATTCCTTCCTGAGACGTTGGGCCAAAGGTGAGTTGCTCCGGTTTTCCATCTGGAAAGTGCTGCCGCCAGATGTGAAAGGTATCCGTCCTGGCTGTGAGATAGATCCATTTCCCATCTGGAGACCACGCGCCCGAAAGACACGATCCGTTGGGAGGGCCGACAACTCTAATTTCATTCGACCCATCGAATGGAACGATCCGGCAGGGAATAATTTCGTCTCGGTTGTCCATCTCAACAATGAGCACCCACCGGCCGTCCGGCGAAAGATAGGAATGATGCGCCATGCTGCGTTTGCCGGCGGGCACATAGACGTCCCGGCTATTTCCCCTGCCATCATCCGTGGTCACAATCTTCATGTGCAGGCCTTCGATGATCTCAGAGAAGAGCAGCCGCTTTCCGCCTTCAATCCATGTTAACGAGGAGGCGTTGGGCATCAGCATGTGAGGTTCGCCGCCGAGAACAGGCACCTCCCAGGTGTCCCATATGGCGCCGTGACCATAGGAGATACGCGAATTATCCGGAGAAAACGACGGGGCCAGCTTTGCCCTCGGATCGTGGGTCAGTTGGACGGGCTCGCCTCCTGGCAACAGCTTTACGTAGAGGTCTCCACCTGTGATGAAGGAATTGCCCCCTCGAATGAAAGCGAGCATTCGTCCGTCTGAGGAGAGAGTGGGATACACGACCGAGTCCGTAAAGAACGTCAGCTGCTCCCACTCTTTGGTGGGCGGCACACCGGCAGGGGAGGAGTGCCGGAGGAGAAATGCTGCCGCAACTGCGAGAACAAGAGCCGCGGCCGCGACGTAGTAGTAGGGTTTCCGCGACTTTGGTTTTGGCGGCGGCAGCTCTTTTGGCTTATCTTGCTGCTGCCTTGAAGACAATACGTCCCAGTGACTTCGGCTGGTGTCCCGCGCCAGGCGTTGCAGGTCCGTTTGCAGATCGGCGGCGCTTTGGTAACGCAGTTTGCGATCCTTTTCCAAGGCTTTATCGATGATCTCTTCGAGCCTTGGGGGCACGTCGGGATTGAGCCGCACCGGCGGGATCTGGGTGCGATTCAAGATGGCTTCTCCAACCACCACAGGGGTGTCTCCGCGGAACGGAAGGACCCCGGTCACCATCTCGTAGAGCACGACTCCGAAGGAAAACAGATCGGTGCGGGCATCCATCTCCTCGCCGCGCACCTGTTCGGGTGACATGTAAGGGATGGTGCCCATCGGAGTACCTGATTGGGTAAGCTGCTCTCGCACACTGGCTGTGGGCGTCGCCGAAGAAGTCAGGCCGTCTGCGGGCAGCAGTTTTACCAGGCCGAAATCCAGAATCTTGACGTGGCCGCGCCGGGTCACAAAGATATTTGCGGGCTTGATGTCGCGGTGAACAATTCCTTTGGCGTGGGCAGCACCGAGCGCATCCGCAATCTCGGTCCCCCATTCAAGCACTTCCTCGAGTGGTAGCGGCTTGCCGGCGATGCGATGCTTCAGCGTCGCGCCTTCCATGAGCTCCATGGCGATGAATACCTTGCCGTCCTGCTCGCCAATTTCGTGGATTGTGCAGATATGGGGATGATTCAACGCGGACGCTGCGCGCGCCTCTCTCCGAAACCGTTCCAGAATCTGCGGATCCTGGGCGAGGTGGTCGGGAATAAATTTGAGTGCGACGAACCGGCCGAGAGAGGAATCTTCGGCCTTGTAGACAACGCCCATGCCGCCGCCACCCAACATTTCAACGATTCGGTAGTGGGAGATGATTTGGCCGATCATTGGGCGCACGGTGGGCGAGGTGCCAGACGCAGGCTTGTCTGGCTGCAAGCGGCCGCCTTTATTCAGGAAATCATTGACGTTGACAAGTGGAGCGTCGAGCGAGCCGCTGTCTCGCTGCTCGGACTCCAGAAGCTCTCGGAGGTGCACCTCTAATTCCGTGTTGCCACCGCACGCATTTTTTATGAAAGCGATACGGTTCTCCGCGCTCTCCTGCAGGGCGGCATGGAACAACGGCTTCAAGCGCTGCCAGAGTTCTGGGGTCATATTCGAGCCGCGGCAACAGCTCTCGCCGCCGCTGTCAGCGGGTTATGGTCCGTGCGCGTCGACACAACCGAGCGGCGAATACTCGATCTTGCTTTTTCACCCCCGGCCCTACCTGTCTCGGTAGTCGTCTCCATTCGCGATACCTCAAGGGGCCGAACTCAAGAAGACGTACTGTTCCACAAGTCTCGCACTATGTTCGCGAAATGCCAATCTGCAGGATGGCCTCCAGGAAAGCCGAACGGAATGGCTATGGTTTATCCGGCAGGATTTCTACTTTGATTGGTGACGCTTGTTTTTTTGTGAGAGATGCGTTGAACTTTGACAGGTCGTCTTTGACTACAGCGTCGAACGCCTTCTGCTGGGTGTCGAGCCGGCCGGCTAGTTCTGTTTCGACGACGTAGGCTTGAGCGGTGGGGGCTGCGTCTCCGGACATGACACTGCGGCCGAGCGCGGCGATGTAGTTGTTCAAGCGGATGGGAAAGTTCAGGGGGTCCTGATCGCTGCGATTTTTGACCTGGTAGACGGTCTCTTCAATCACCGTCAGCTTCGTGAGGAGAGCGTCCGCCTGCGGTTTCAACTGGGCGTCAGCTTTGACTCTGTCGTTGACCTGGTTTCTGATCTGGCGGATCTGGCTGACGATGGTGTCCGCCTGAGAGAGCTGGTTTTGAAGCTTCAAGGCCAGATCAAACTGCTTCTGCAGATCCTCCTGCGAGACGTTGACTCGCGGGTCTTTGTCTACCGTGAGATCGCGTTCCTGGGTGACGCCATTTGCGGTCAAGCGGACATGATAGCTGCCCGGGACTGCCATCGGACCCATCTTTGCGTTACCGCCCCAGAGAATCATTCCCGGAAAGGCATAGGCACCGGGGTAGCGCAGATTCCATACAAAGCGATTGATTCCTACGGTTGTGGTGGGCGGCTTTGGTCCGCCGCGGCGCTCGTCCTGATCGTCATCGCTGTCTGAGGGCTTCTTGCCGGCGGGTGCGCTATTGAACGTTGCGATTACTTTCTTGTTGGAGTCGAGTAGTTCGATCGTGACCTTATCGGCAGGTTTGGCGAGATAGTAGTCGACGACGGCGTCGTCTACGTTGCGGATTGCGAGGCTCGGGTTGAATAAGTACACGGGCTCGTTCTTTGTCTCGGGCGTTGTTTGCCGGAGCCAGTCGATGTTATCGAGGATGTAGAACGACCGGCCATGGGTCGCGATGAGCAGGTCGTTTTTCTGAACTTCAATATCGGCTACCTGTGTGTCGGGGAGGTTGAATGCGAGCGAGGTCCAGTGGGCGCCGTCGTCGTCGGAGACGTAGATGGAGTGCTCGGTTCCGGCGTAGAGGAGTCCCGGCCGCACTCGGTCTTCGCGGACGACACGCACGAAGTCGTTGGCGGGAATGCCGGTGATGATCTTCGTCCAGTGTTGTCCGTAGTCTTCGGTCTTGTAGATGTAGGGCGCGACATCGTCCATCTGATAGCGATTGGCGGCGAGATATGCGGTGCCGGGCTTGTGCCACGACGCGTCGATCATGCCGATGCGGCTGTAGTGCGGCAGACCCTCGGGCGTGATCTTCGTCCAGTTCTTGCCGGCGTCGCGCGTGATGTAGGCGAGCCCGTCGTCGGAACCGGTCCAGATGGTTCCCTTCTCGAGGCGAGAGGGCGCGATGGTGAAGATCGTGCCATAGATCTCGGGGCCGTTCTGATCTTTCGTGATGGGACCGCCGGAGTCACCGAGGGTTTTGGGATCGGCGAGCGTGAGATCGGGGCTGATGATCTCCCAACTCTTGCCTCCGTTGACGGTTTTGAAGAGATGTTGGGAGGAGGTGTAGATGGTGTCGGGCGAGAGCGGGTCGTAGACGATGGGGAAGGTCCACTGCCAGCGCTCTTTCAACGTGGACGCAGACTGGCCGGAGAAGAAGAATGGGTAGGGCTGCACGTCCTGTTCCTGACCGTCTCTGCGGTCGTAGCGCGTAAGCATCGCGCCCTGGCTGCCTGCGTAGAAGATGTTCGGATCTTTTGGATCGGGTGCAATGTAGCCGCTTTCGCCGCCTCCCACCGCGTACATCCATTCACCCTGGGGCTGCATTGGATTATGGAAGTTGCGGCCGTCTTTGCTGGTTACGCAGACGGTGGTGTTGTCCTGCTGGGCACCGCAGACCTGGTAGGGAACGTCGGCTGTTGTTGCGATGTGATAGAGCTGGGCTGTCGGATAGTTTTCCGCGGTCCAGCTCTCGGCGTAATCTACCGAGACTGTGCCGCCGCCGTCGTTTGCTTCGACCATGCGTTTGTTGTTGTTCGGGTCGATCCAGAGGTCGTGATTGTCGCCATGGGGTTGTTTGATGGACTTGAAGGTCTTGCCTCCGTCGCTTGAACGGTAGAAGCGGACGTTGGTGATGTAGATGACGTCTTTGTCCTTGGGGTCGGCAGTCAGGCGCGTGTAGTAGAAGGAGCGCTGGCGTACGTTGCGATCGTCGTTGACCTTCGCCCATGTTGCTCCACCGTCTTCGGAGCGGAAGATGCCGCCGTTTTCGTTCTCGACCATCGCATAGATGCGGTTGGAGTCGGCAGAGACCGCGACGCCTATCTTGCCGACGATGCCGTCGGGCAGACCGGGGTTGCGTGTGATGTCCTTCCAGGTGTCGCCGCCGTCGATTGACTTGTAGAGATGGCTGCCGGGGCCGCCGCTCGACAGCGACCAGGGCGTGCGCTGCACATCCCACGTCGTTGCAAAGATGATCTTGTTGTTGCGCGGGTCGATGGAGATGTCTTCGGCGCCGGAGTGGTCGTTCTCGTAGAGGATTTTCTTCCAGGTTGTGCCCCCGTCGGTGGAGCGGTAGACGCCGCGGTCCGCGCTGGGCCCATAGGGGTGGCCCAATGCGGCTACGTAGACGAGGTTGGGATCGTTTGCGTCGACGCGGATTCTTGCGATTGCCTGCGTCGCTTCTAATCCGATGTGGGTCCAGGTTTTGCCGCCGTCGGTTGTCTTGTAGACGCCATCGCCCTGCATTACATTGCCGCGCAGTTCGCTTTCGCCCATGCCAACGTAGACGATGTCGGGATTCGATGGCGCTACTGCGAGCGCGCCCACGGACGAGCTATGAATCTTTCCATCGGTAACCGGCTTCCAGGTCGTGCCGCCGTCTACCGTCTTCCAGACGCCGCCACCGACTGCGCCGAAGTAGTATTCGTTCGGGCGTGACGAACTGCCGGAGACTGTCAGGGAACGGCCACCGCGATCGGGTCCGATGTTGCGCCATGTCTGAGGGCCCAACTGAGGTGCGGCGGGCGCGGGTTGCGCGAGAGAGGAGTTCGTCGAAACGCTAAGAAACGAGAGGACGAGGAGTAAAGCGCCGAGAGCCTTTTGCATGGGACCCTTTCGTGAAACACACTGCCACTGGTGGCTGGTCCTTGTGGACCAGAGTTTAGGGAGGAAATGTAGTTTTGGAACGAGCTTTTGCTGATTTTCTCTCTTCTTTGTCTCAAACACAACCGGTCAGCGGCTTCTCGCGATGCGGAGAACCGCATTTCCGTTTTGGCACAACCGCAAAAGAGCTTTTTTGGGGATAGAATTGCTGCGTTGCATTTGAAGAAGATCTAGTGGGGTGAGGATGATTTCGATTTCGAGAATTGGGGCGTTGGGATGTTTGTTGGTTGGATGTGCCGGTGTGGCTTCGGCGCAAGGTGGGTATTTTGATAACTGGCCTGCGGGGGTTTCGCCGACGGAGGTGGGGAAGAAGTTGTCGGAGCATTTTTTGACGAGTCCGACGCAATACACGAAGACGGTTTTCTATGCCGAGGCTGGGACGTGGTATGGCGCGCTGCAGTTTGCTGAGCTGACGCACGATGATGCGCTGCGACAGAAACTGGTGGAGCGGCTGGATCCGATGCTGCCGGGTGGTGCGACACCGGAGCGGGTGCCTCATGCGCACCATGTGGATGCAGCGATCTTTGGCATTGTGCCGCTGGAGGTGGGGCGGCAGTTGAAGGATAAGAAGTATGTCGAGTTTGGGCAGACGTTCGCCGACGACCAGTGGAAGAGTCCCGATGCGAACGGGTTGTCGGATGAGACGCGGTTCTGGATTGACGATATGTATATGCTGACGATGCTGCAGCTGGAGGCTTATCGCGCTACGGGGGACAGGAAGTATCTGGATAGGGATGCGAAGGAGATGGTGGCTTATCTGGATAAGCTGCAGCAGCCGAATGGGCTGTTTTATCATGCGCCAGATGTGAAGTACTTCTGGGGCCGCGGGGATGGTTGGGTTGCGGCGGGGATGGCGGAGATGCTGTCGACGCTGCCGGAGGATCATCCTGATCGAGCGCGGATTATGCAGGGTTACAAATTGATGATGAGTGCGTTGCTGAAGTATCAGGGCAAGGATGGGATGTGGCGACAACTGATCGACCATGATGAGGCGTGGCCGGAGAGCTCGAGCTCGGGGATGTTTGCGTTTGCGATGATTACGGGTGTGAAGCGCGGGTGGCTCGATGCGGCGACTTATGGGCCGGCGGCTCGGAAGGCATGGATTGGAGTTGTGGGGTATGTAGACCAGAACAACGATGTGACGCAGGTGTGTGAGGGGACGAATAAGAAGGATGATCTGGCTTACTATCTCGCGCGGAAGAGGAAGACCGGGGATTTTCACGGGCAGGCTCCGGTGCTTTGGAGTGCGGATGCTTTGTTGCGCGAGGGTGTGAAGTAGAAGTGTTGTGGGAATGAATTACCAGTATGCTTCGAGGCCCACGATTGCGCCTTTTTGTCTCAGGCGCAGGCCTATCCGGTTGTCGGTTCCGTGAACGGAGAGTGCGGATCCGAGAAAATAACCGCCGGTTAGGTTGAGGTGACGGACTATACCGACGTTGACAGCGGCGCGCGCGGACCAAATGTCGCCGTAGCCGAAGAAGTACATTCCCTGAAGGTAACCGTCGAGGGAAAGACGGCTGGAGTCGTGCAGCGGATACCAGCGGGCGCGAGGACCAATCACGGGCACAGGCGAAAAGACGGAGCCGGAGACTGTCTGGGTTACGCCCTGGCCATTTACGTTCGCGGCTCCGGTGAGGCCTGCCTTCGTGTCGAGCAAGTAGAACACCGCTCCGAGAGCGAGATATCCGTGATTGCGGCGAATGAAATCGTATTGATAGCCGGGCGAGAAGGAATACGTTTTGATGTCCGCCGTAGTTTGCGTTCCGACGGTAAAGGTCTTGCCCTCGAAGGTAATGGTTCGGGTGATGGCTCTGGTTGCCGAGTTGTCAAGAACGCTGGCACCGAAGAGGAGGTGCTGCTTCCTCTTGAATCGCCAGTCGAGCTGATAGCTGAACGTCGAGTTGTAGGTGAACCCGAAGTCTTTCTGGAGATCGAAGGAACCTTGATCTCCGCTGCCATAGATGGTTCCGGAGTTTTGCGGATACCACCAGACTCCTGACATACGCACCTTGTAATCGTCGAGATCCTGAGCGTGGGCTAACGGTGGGGCTAACAACAGGAAGCAAAGGGCCATCAGGATTTTTGTTCGGAAATTTCTCTGGAGAAGGCTAAGGAGAATCGATGCAAGCCGCTGCAGGGGCCTCATTCTGGGTCCTTTCGACGACGCAAATGGAGGTGCTTGATGATGCTTGTTATGAGTTTGGGGCGGGGGATGGTGGTGCGACAACTGGTAATTCTGCCAGTTGCCCGGGAATCGTCTCTGCCTAGATGGCTTTGCCGCGGAAGAAGTAGAAGAGTTCGATGACGAGGATGATGACTACCGTCAACTCGAGGAGGAAGGCTCGGCTTTGGTTGAACTGGTCGACCATGAAGCGGTAGAGCTCTTCGGCGGTGCGGACTTTCTGGGTGACGAGGTCGCGGTAGTCGGGGACGCCGACTTTGGAGGCGGCCAGTTTGTAGAAGCGGGCGGCGAACATGTCCGAGAGGAATTTGATGGCGTTGTCGGTGTGCTCTGTGAGCTCGTCTACGTCAAGCAGTACGGCCTGAAGCTGAGTGGCAGATCGGGCGAGGCGCCAGCGCGAGAAGAAGCCTGTGCCCTTGTCGAGCAGCGGGTAGACGCGATCGAGCTCGCGGGTGAGGAGATCGTCGTAGTGGCGGAAGTCGAGTAGCTGGGAGTTAGCGTACTCGAGGAGCTGAATGGCGGTCTCGGCACCAGAGGTGGTGTCGTAGAGGAAGGCGGCGTTCCAGCCAATGACGGCGAGGTCATCGGCGTAATAGGAGATGCGCGACTGGAGGACTTCGTGGCACTCGGATTCGGCCAGCTTGCCGGTGTCGCCGCGAACGACCTGGGCAATTTGCAGGCCGTTCTGCTGGATGAGGTCGGGAATGGTACGGGCGGGGTTGATCTCGCGAATGTGGAAGATGAGGTAGTCTTCGCTGAGCCATTTTTCGTAGGGCTTGATGAGAGCTGGTGCGGCACGGGCAAGGCGGGTGCGGACGATCTCGGTGGCCTGGGCGGCGAAGTCGATCTCCCAGACCCATCGGCTGGCGAGGGCGATGAGCTGGTCCCAGGTGCCGGTGTAGGCGAGCTGATAGATGACGCTGAGGACTCCGTAGTCGTAGTACTTGATGGTGCCGTGGAGCTGCTCGCCGGACGAGAGGATGAGGGGATCAAGGGCTTCGACGACGGGTGGGCGCTGATAGCGGATATTGCCCTGTGCGGGGTGTTTGAGCGGTTCGACGGTGCGGGCCTGGAGGAGTGTGCGGAGCTGATCGAGGCGAATGGCTTCGGAGACGTCGAATTGAAGCAGAACCAGCACGGAACCCTGGAGGGTGGCGTCGGGGATTTGAGGCTCGGGCATGGTGGGGATTATCTTAGCCGAGGCTGCGTGAGAAATATTTTTCGGGGCGGGTGAGGAACTTTCTAGCGGATCGAGTCATTACCAGTGTGTGACGTGGTTTGGCGGAGCTTATGCATGACGGCTTGCGTGAGACAGCGGTGACTTCGGAAGGAACGCAGGCCTCGGAAGGCTCTCCGCCTGGCGTGAGCGATGAGCTGTTGATGGTCGCGTTTTCGCGTGGGGCTTCTTCTGACAGCTCGAAAGAGGCGTTTGGAGAGCTGTTTTCGCGGTACAAGCAGCCGGTGTTTGGGTTTTTCCGGCGGCGGGTAGTGGATGCGTCTTTAGCGGAGGAGCTGACGCAGGAGACGTTTCTCGCGGTGCTAGGCGCGGCGGGTCGGTATGAGCCTTCGGCTACGTTCCGAACTTATCTTTATGCGATCGCGTTCAATGTGCTGCGCGCGCACAGGAGAAAGGCTGCGTTTCGCGCGATGTTTTGGAGTGCGAATGCAGGCGAGAAGGAACCGGTGGCGCGAGGGAGTCTTGATGCGGATGTGGTGTTGCGCGATGCGGTGGGGAGGCTGGACCGCGTGGACCGGGAGATTCTGCTGTTGCGCGAGTTTGAGGAGTTGAGTTACGCGGAGATTGCGGAGCTGCTGAAACTTCCGCTGAATACGGTGAGGTCGCGGCTGTTCCGCGCGCGAATGGCGTTGAGGGAGTTGCTGGCTGCTCCTGCGCGCGGCGTGGCACCGAAGTTCACGGAACGGGAGGAGCGCGTATGAATACGTTGGAACATGCTATCGCTCCCGAAGATGTGATGGCCTTCGTAGATGGTGAGCTTTCGGTCGCCGATGGGCGCATGGTGCGGGAGCATCTGGAGCATTGCGCTGAGTGCGCTTTGCTGGCGGAGCAGTTGCGCGAAACCTCGGAGATGCTGGAGCGGTGGGAGGTTCCGGCTGTGCCTCGTGCGGTGGAAGACGTTGTTGCGAGCAAAGCCGATGGATTGAATGGATGGCCGCAGCGAATCTTTGGAATCGGAAGGAGATGGGCGTCGTGGAAGGTTGTCGGGTTTGGCGGTGGTGCGATGATTGCCGCGCTGCTGATGGTCTCTGTGTTGACGAGGAGCAGGCCGAGCCCTCCGAGCTTTGAGGCGAGCGCTCCGAACTATCAAATGATGGCTCCGCTGCCTTCTCAGGTTCCTTTGCCCCCGACGGCTCGAGAGTATGCGACAGCGAAGGACAAGTTTCATTCGCTTGAGGAGAGAAAACAACAGGCCGGGATGTCGGAATCGCTGGTGGCTAATGGAGCGTTGGCCGATCGTGTGGCTCCAATGGCTGGTGTGGAGGATATGAGCGGAGCGATGTCGCAGAAGGACGCGCGGAATCTGCGTGCTCCGATGATTGCGCGAACGGCTTCGCTGACGATTGTGGTGAAGAATGTTGAGTCGGCGCGCGCGGCGATGGATGCGATTGTCGCGCGGTATCAGGGATATCCGGCGAGACTGAACGTGAATGCGCCGGAGACTGGCGGCCGCAGCGTGACCGGTTCCCTAAGGATTCCCGCGGAGGAGATGAGTGCGGCGATAGGTGAGCTGAGGGCGCTGGGGCGTGTGGTGAATGAAGTGCAGTTTGGCGAGGACGTGGGACAGCGGCATGAGGACCTGGTGGCTCGGCTGAAGACGGCGCGCGAGACGGAGGAGCGGTTCCAGGCGATTCTGCAGCAGAGGACAGGGAAGATCTCCGACGTGCTGGAGGTTGAGGAGAACATTGCGCGGGTGCGCGGCGATATCGAGACCATGGAGGCCGAGCAGCGGGCGATGGAGCATCGCGTGGACTTCGCATCGGTCGACGTGCAGCTGATGGAGGTCTACAAGGCGAAGCTGGAGACGCCGGACTCGGTTGGGGCGCGGCTGCACAATGCGTTTGTCGCGGGTTATCGCAATGCGGCAGAGACCGTGCTTGGGTTGGTGTTGTTTGTAGAGGAGTACGGGCCGGCGCTGCTGATCTGGGCGGTGATTCTGGGTGCGCCGATTGTTTGGATCTGGCGGCGATACAAGAAGGCGCGGGGACGCAGCGGGCTCTGAGAACCTGCTGCGTCGCGTCTCTACTTGGCGTGGAGGGCTACGCGCTGGTCGACTTCGTTGTGGACCTTGGTGAGGTCGTGGTGGAGGAGGGTTCCGTGCTCGACCTGCAATTCGCCGGCGACGTAGACGCGTTCGAGGTCGGGTTGGCTGGTGACGAAGACGAGCGTGGCGTAGGGGTCGAAGATGTGGCCGAAGCGGGTAGGGTCGATGACGAGGAAGTCGGCTTGTTTGCCGGGTTCGAGCGAGCCTAGCTTGTCGGCGACGCCGAGGACGTCGGCGCTGCCCACCGTGTGGAGGCGAAGAACGTCGTACGGACTCATGATGGCGGCGTTTTCGTACTTGTCACGGATGGCGTAGAGGCCGGTGCGGAGGTTTTCGAAGGGGTCGGCGAGGTCCGCGGAGGCTTCGCCATCGACGCCCATGCCGACGCGGATGCCGGCCTTGAGGTACAGAGGGATGTCGGCTGTCCCGCTGGCGAGGCGGCCATTCGAGAGCGGGTTCCAACTCATGGAGGCGTGAGCCTTGCCCGTGGCGGCGAGGATGGCGGGGTCGGTGTGGATGAAGTGGCCGAAGATGAGCTTGTCGTTGATGAGGCCGCCGTCGGTGAACCACTGGAACTGCTCGCGGTCGGCGACCTGGGTTTCGGGTTGCTCGAGGTAGTGGCTCTGGTTGCCGAGGTTGAATTTCTGCATGAGGGCAGCTTCGAGAGGGGCCTGCGTGGGAGTGCCGTCGAAGGAGGTCATACCGTTAATCATCACGGAGAGGAGATGCGGGCTGGCGTGAGTGCGGGTATAGGTGAGGAAGATGTCGAGTTCCTGCGCGGCGACTTCGGTGGTGTAGGTGGCGCTGGAGCGGCCGGGTTCCCAGCCGTGGACGAAGCGGATGCCGGAGTCGGATTCGGCGCGGAAGGCCTGCTCGTTGAAGGCTACGCTCTGGTCGCGAGGGTGGCCGCCGTAGTTGAAGCTGTAAGCTGCGGTGATGCCGTGTTGCAGGTGGTCGAGCGCGCCTTCGAGGGTGAACCAGTAGAGGTCTTCGGCGGTGGCCTGACTGACGGCATGGCCGTAGAGAGCGTCGATCCAGCCGAGGAGGGTCTGGTCGGCGGCGAGGCCGCGGTAGGCGCTCTGCCAGAGATGGCTGTGCGCGGAGATGAAGCCGGGAATGATCCAGTGGTTGTGGGCGTCGTAGATGGTTTTTGCGTGGAGGGAGGCCGGTGGGTCGCCTGCGGCTATGGTTTGGAGGGTTCCGTCGTTCGCGACGACGAGGTAGCCATGGAAGGGAGTGCGCTGGTCAGGCGCCATGGAGAAGATATAGGCGTTGCGGACGATGAGCTTTGCGGGGGGTTGGGCTTGAGCCTGTGAGGCGTGGACGATAAGAAACGAGGCGAGGAGCAGGGAGAGAAGAAGCAAGCAGGGAAGCAGAGTTTTCTTCGTCATGCTTCTTGTTACCCTGTGTTGCGGGTGAAGACAAGAAGAATCGCGGAAGTTGGCCGGGGATTTGTGATGAAGCTGCCACGGAACTCACGGTTGGCGCGGCTGAGCGGGTGCTGTAGAGTGGTTCGCAGTTTCCCCTGAAGGAGCCTGTGATGAAACGAGTGATCTTTGCCCTTACTTTTGTGTGTGGTGTTGCTGTTGCTCAACAACCGGCGGCGCCTGCTCCGGCTCCAGCACTGAAGCCGCTGATTGGCTCGATTGCGTCTCGTCCGGACTGGCCCAAGGCGAAGCCCGAGGATGTCCGTTCGTTGGAAGCAATTTTGGCGTCGCTCTATAACGTGATCTCCGGCGGCAAGGGACAGCCTCGCGACTGGGACCGGATGCGCTCGTTGTTTACGCCGGATGCTGCACTGATTCCAACGCGCATCGATCGCGGGACTGGGGCTGCGGACACGGTCGTGCTCTCTCTGGACGGCTACATCCAGCGCAGCGGGCCGACGATGAGCGCGAACGGCTTTTATGAGCGCGCGATCCATAACGAGGCCCAGCAGTTCGGCAACATCGTACAAGTGTGGAGCACCTATGAGTCGCGGCACGATCCTGCTGATCCGCAGCCGTTTGCTCGCGGGATCAACAGCATTCAATTGCTGAAGAGCGGAGACCGGTATTACATCGTCACCGTCTTCTGGGACAGCGAGCGGCCGGATAATCCGATTCCTGCGAAGTATCTAGGGAAGTAGTGGATTGAAGAAGATGAAAAGGGCCACCCGTGACTAAGGTGGCCCTTCGTGAGTTACACCCACATACCTTAGCTCAGCGTCTCCATCAGTTTGTTGATGGTGCGGTTGAGGTCTTTGTCGGCGCGGCGCTGCTCGTCGATCTTGGCGATGGAGTGCATGACCGTGGTGTGGTGCTTGCCTCCGAACTGGCGGCCGATCTCCGGCAGCGATGCTTCGGTGAGCTGCTTCGCGAGGTACATCGCGATCTGGCGCGGGACGACGATCTGGCGGGAGTTGTTCTTCTGCTTGAGTTCGGCGACGCGCATGCCGAACTGCTCGGCTACGGTGCGCTGGATGGTCTCGATGGTGATCTTGCGGACCTGGGTGTCGATGAACTGCTTGAGGCACTGCTGCGCGACGGAGAGGGTGATCTCGACGCCGTGCATGCTGCACCAGGCGATGAGACGGACGAGCGCTCCTTCGAGTTCGCGCACGTTGGTGCGGACGTTCGAGGCGATGAACATCGCTACGTCGACAGGCAGGGAGGTCTGCTCGCTCTCGGCCTTCTTCTGCAGGATCGCGACCTTCGTCTCGAGATCGGGTGGCTGGATGTCGGCGATGAGTCCCCACTCGAAGCGCGAGCGGAGGCGGTCTTCGAAGTCGGCAAGTTCTTTGGGCGGCCGGTCGCTGGCGATGACGATCTGCTTCATGCTCTCGTGGAGCGCGTTGAAGGTATGGAAGAACTCCTCCTGGGTGCGCTCCTTGCCGGCGAGGAACTGGATGTCGTCGATGAGCAGGACGTCGACGTTGCGGAACTTGTCGCGGAAGCCGGTCATCTTGTCGTAGCGGACGGAGTTGATCATCTCGTTGGTGAACTTCTCACCGCTGACGTAGCTGATAGAGGCGTGGGGCTGGCGACGCTTCACGTCGTGGCCGATGGCGTGCATCAGATGAGTCTTGCCCATACCGACGCCGCCGTAGAGGAAGAGCGGGTTGTAGGCCTTGGAGGGCCGTTCGGCGACTGCCTGTGCGGCGGCCATGGCGAACTGGTTGCCGCTGCCGATGACGAAGGCGTCGAACTGGTAGCGGGGGTTCAGTTGGCTGGCGGCGCTCCAGTCGAAGCGGGCTTGCTCGGGCGAAGGAGCGGCGACGGACTGCGAAGGGTTGCCGAGACGCGACTGGCGGGGCGCGCTCTGGCTGTGGCTGGGCACGGGCGCGAAGCCGCCGTCCTCGCGGACCTTCGAGTTGCGGGGGTCCTGCTCGGGCGTGGTGAAGGCGACCGTCTCGACGTCGAGGCCGAGATTGTCGATCGCCTCTTGAATGAGGTCGGCGTAGCGGTCGCCGATGTGCTGGAAGTCGGCCGAAGGGATGCGCACAAAGAGCTTTTTGCCTTCGAGGTGAGAGAACCGCGTAGGCTTCAACCATGTCTCATAAGACTGGCGATTGATCTTCTTTTCGAGCGCCGCAAGGATGCGGACCCAGTAGTTCAATACGGCGGTAGCCGTCGGAACGAATGACATTCTTTAGTTTCCTTGTCTCGTTTCCTGTTTCAACCCAGACAGCGCACTTGAGAGATTCGCGTGGTGAGACGCGAGCAGAAGCAAATAGAAGTCTCTTCCTGCCGGTTTAGAGGCAAGAGGAAAGTTCCGGAGTTGCCAGAAGTCTCTTCGTAGATGCCTATCGACGATCAGGCGAAGAGGAGTTGTTCAACAGAAATGCAGAGTGCGGGACAGCTGGACCTCAAAGAAAAACGTCTTACTAAACGGGTTCGATAGTAGCACGGAAAAGACGACGTTTTTACATGCCAATCTTCAAAAAATTTAAGTTGCACCATTCGCGGTGAAAGAGCGAAACTAACGCGTTTGCGATGGGAAAAACTGGCGCTTCGAAGATTTAATTCTATTCGAGTTTGCCTTCTTGTGGTATCGGAAGCGCGAACCTGTATGCCATCGCGATTCGGTTCCACGCGTTGATGGCGGCGACAGCCGAAGTAAGAAAGGCGAGCTCGCTGGTGCCGAACTCCTTCGTCGCGGCGGCGTAGGCTTCGTCGCTGACTCCTGCGGGTGTGAGGGAGGTCAGGGCTTCGGTCCAGGCAAGTGCGGCGTTTTCGCGCGGGGTGAAGATGCCTGCGTCGCGCCACACTGCCACCAGCCCCAGCTTCGGCTCGGCGACACCTAACCTGCGAGCAGCGTTGAGATGAAACTGGGTGCAGAAGGCGCAACCGTTCTGCTGTGAGGCGCGGATCTTGATCAGCTCGATCAATCCGGGGTCGAGGCCGGAGTCGGTGACTGCTTTGCTCATGGCGCGTAGTGCCGTCGTCACCGCTTCAGCTGTTTTTGCGAACTGGTCTATCTCCATCCTTGCGTTCATTTTCTCCTCCGGCTGCAAACACAGATGTTAGCCTGCACCAAAAGACGCAGGGAGTTGGAGCTGTGAAAACCGGGCAAACTCAGGTATACTCAGAGATTGCTGCTATAGCTAAAAGTTTGAGCGGGAGTCTGCTCCTGCCTTAGGAGTTTCTGTCATGCCGAAGCGTACATTTCAACCCAACCGCCGCCACCGCGCGAAGACCCACGGCTTCCTCTCGAGGATGAAGACCAAGGCCGGCGCCGCAGTGCTGAGCCGCCGCCGCGCAAAGGGCCGTCACAAGATCGCCGTCAGCGCCGGTTTCCGCGACTAGTTCGCGCGCCTATGGCTTCGGGATCGAATTTCGAAGCGCCGCAGGAGCCCATCTCGCTGGAAACGGCTTGTTCTTCTCTTGAAGAGCTTTGGTCGCCACGAGTTGTGGGGCAGGTCAACAACCAATACATCAAAGTGGCGAAAGTCCGGGGCGAGTTTCCCTGGCATAGCCACGAGCACGAGGACGAGATGTTCCTGGTGCTGCGCGGTTTGCTGCGCATTGGCCGGTCAGAGGCCGATGGTGGACCTGTGTCTGTGGGGCCGGGCGAGTTTTTTGTGGTACCGCGTGGGGTGCGTCATAACACGTCAGCCGCTGAAGAGACTTGGCTTGCGCTGATTGAAACCGTCACGACGCAACATACTGGCTCGGAAGTCACGCCGATGACCCGTTCGATTGCCGAACAGCTCGGTTCGCCGACCGCGGAAAAACGATAAATAAATTTTCGTTTGGACTGCAGGCAGTGTCTCAGACATAAGCTGATTGCTTTGTGCAATCTGCAATTTTCCCCGAAAACAAGCTATTTTGGTGGCGGAAAAAGATGGGCAACCCCGTAAGTCGACTTGGACTCGAACTTACTATCAGCACCGTGAACGATGAGGCGCCTGATCATTAGGAGATGTAAACCATGAATCAGCAAAATCAGCCGAATCAACCGCAGCAGGGCAACAAGCCCGGACAGCCCAACCCGATGCCGAATAAGCCCGGTCAAGGCTCGCAACAGAGCGGCACCAGCGGACAGCATGATCAGTCCACCAACAAGAAATAGTCAACTCCACTAACCAACTGGTTTCGACTCGTAGAAGGCCCGCTGAACTTCGCGGGCTTTCTGCCCGTTTGCCTCTTGCCTGTATTTATTAGCTTTCTCGCGCTGGGGTTTAACATTGAGGCTGCGCGGATCTCTTCAAGCAAGAGATGCGCCCCCTGTGTATGACCTCGCGAGCTTCGATCTTCCGACTTAGAAAACACGCCGACTACCAACGCGTCTACAAGGCGAGCCGTAAGCAGTTCGCCAAGCAGATGGCGTACTTCTTCATGCTGCGCACGCCATTGGGCCCGGATGGCCAGCCATTGCGCGATGTCGAGGCCGAGAGTCCGCGTGTAGGTTTGACGGTGGGTAAGGTGATGGGCAAGGCTGTGGATCGCAACCGCATCAAGCGGAGGATGCGCGAGGCGGTGCGGAGCAATCTTTCGGCGCTCCATAGCCCGGTGGACGTGGTGCTGCATCCGCGGCGCAGCGTGATGGAGCTGGAGTTTGCGGCGCTCGAGCGCGAGGTTGGTCAGGTCTTCCGATTGATTCAGACGGCGGCAGAGAAGCAGCAAAGGCAGAGCGCGGCTGTACCGGTCAGGTCAGGCGATGGCTCCTGAAGCGATACCCGATCCTGAACCGGGCCTGGCGGTTCGTGTTGCCTATGGGGTCTACAAGTCTGTGATCTCCCCTGTGCTGCATGCCTTCAGCCCGAGCCAGTGCCTCTATCTTCCGACCTGCTCGGAGTACGCGTATGTTGCGCTGGTGCGATTCGGGGTGTGGAAGGGCGGTTGGCTGGCGTTGCGGCGAGTGGCAAAGTGCCATCCCTTTGCGAAAGGCGGGGTTGACCCTGTACCGATAGGAAGATCGACCAGAAACTCCGGTTAGGGGGTATTCGTCTACCTTGCGGCAGACCATTTATCATAGGAAGAGCGCGTAAAACACAGCGCGGCATCATCCTGAGCCTCAATCAAGAATAGGAAGTCCCTTTTGGCAGAGTTCACCAACCCAAATCAGCAAGGCGGGGGCGACAACCGCTCGCTGCTCGTCATGATGGTCGTTCTTGTAACCGTCTTCTTCGGCCTCCAGTATTTTCGCGCAAAGAATAATCCGCCGACGTCTTCGCCCAATGCGGCTCCGAAGACGGCGCAGACTGCGCCCGCTCAGCCTGGGGCTCCCGCTGCCACCAGCGTTGCTGCAGCGACCCAGCCGGCTCATGCCGCGCAGGCTTCCAAGGTGCCTGCGGTTCAGGCAGCGGCGGAGTCGACGACCACAGTTGAGAACGAGCTCTACAAGATTACGTTTACCAACCGCGGCGCTCAGGTTTCGAGCTGGATCCTGAAGAAGTACAAGGATGCCGATGGCAAGCCGCTCAACCTGGTGCATACACAGGCGGCCGATCAGTTCGGCTATCCGCTGTCGCTCTACACGTACGATTCTTCGCTGACACCGGTGGTTAACAAGGCGCTTTATGTGCCGTCGGCCACGGGTACGCTGACTGCACCCGCGACGTTGACGTTTAAATACTCCGACGGCGGCGTTGAGGTTCAGAAGACGTTCTCGTTCGACGAGACCTATGTGCTGCACGCCGACGTTCAGGTGATCCGCAACGGCACGCCGGTTCGTGCGCTGCTGAACTGGCCGGGAGGCTTCGGCGACCAGGACAACGTAAACGCCTATACGAGTGGGCAGGTCGATCTGGCGCGCAATGCGAAGGAAGAGCACCTGGCGGCAAAGAAGGTCTCGGGCGGCGACACGCTGAATGGGCCGTTCGACTGGGCAGGCACAAGCGACAACTACTTCGCGGCGATCTTCCTGCCGGATTCCCCCGAGACGGCAACTGTGGCCATGCTCCACAACCAGCTGGACGTGGCGAAGACGATTCGTCGCACCGGATTTGGCAGCGGCTCCTCGGACAAGCCGGTTGAGGTGCCGATCCTTGGCCTCGCGCTGGGAGATACCAGCGGCCACACGAAGACGCGCGTCTTCGCCGGCCCGAAGGCAGTCAATGTTCTTCGCGCGATCCCTGCGACGGGCAACAAGATTACACTCGAGCCCCTGTTGGACTTCGGATTCTTCGGCCCCATTGGCAAGTATCTGTTTCTGGCGCTGCAGTTCATCCATTCGTCGATCGCAAACTGGTCAGGCGCGTGGGGATGGTCGATCGTAATCCTCACCCTGCTGGTCAATCTGCTGCTGCTTCCTCTGCGCATCAAGACGATGCAGAGCGGATTGAAGATGCAACGCATTCAGCCGCAGATGAACGCCATCAAGGAGAAGTACAAGAAGTACAAGGCGACCGATCCGAAGCGCAACGAGATGAACGTCGAGATCATGAAGCTGCAGAAGGACAACGGCGTCAGCATGTTCGGCGGCTGTATTCCGACGCTGATCCAGTTTCCGCTGCTGATTGCGTTCTTCAGCATGTTGCCGAAGGTGGTGGAGTTGCGGCAGGCGCATTGGTTCTGGCTGCCGGATCTCTCGGCTCGCGACCCGTACTACATCCTTCCCATCGTGATGGTGTTGAGCCAGTTCCTGGTGCAGTTCTACACGCCTTCGCCGGGCGTCGATCCGCAGCAGCAGAAGATGATGGCGTTCATGATGCCTGCGGTTACGGGCTACTTTGTTTTGAACTACGCCTCCGGCCTGGGTCTTTACTGGGCGGTCGGTAACTTCCTGAGCATCATCACGCAGCAGATCATGAACCGTTCCAGCCTGGGACGGGAGATGCGCGAGATTGCAGCCAAGCGAGCGCGTCGAAAGGCGGGAGTTGCTGCGCCGACGATCCAGGGGAAGCGATAAATCCCTGAAACGCGTCTTTTACATCGCTTAGATAGTCTAATTAGAGTGTGATCCCCGAAGGTTGTTGGTGACTTTCGATGCCGTAAACCAGAACAAAAGGCAGTAGCCCCAAAGATGACGAATGTTTTGCAAGACCAGGACCGAGCGGCAAAAACGATTACAGACTTCCTGAACGTTCTGAACAGGTCAGGCGGTTTGAATCTCACCCCTCACATTCTTGCCTGCAACGGCCAAGTGCAACCCGACTCCAGCGACTCCGCCGGTGCGAGACCGGTCGCGCCAAACACCTCTTCCTCCCCAGACACTACTCCCGAAATTACAGTTGAACTGACCGGACGTGATACTCCGCTGCTGCTCGAGCGCAATGGGGAGCTACTGCACGCTATCGAGCACATCGCAGCCAAAATTCTGCGGCTGGAGCCGGAGGAGCACGACCGCATCAGCTTCGATGCTGAGGGCTTCAAAGCGACTCGGAACCAGGAACTGGACATGATGGCCGAGATGGCGATTCAGAAGGTCCGCAGCACAGGCAGACCGTTCTCTTTTTCGCCGATGAGCTCGCGCGAACGCCGCATCCTGCACATGGCGCTGGCGAAGTCAGGTTTGCCGACCGCTTCGTCGGGCATTGGCCCCGGGCGGTTTGTGGTTGTTTATCCTGAAGGGCTCGAGCCCGTCGCACCGCAGGCACCCTCGGCCGAAGACCGGACCCGGGCGATCCGCAGCAGTTTCCGCCGGCGTTAGGCGTGAGGTGGCCGGGGTACGGCGATCCCTGGGGCGATTCCTGAAGCGCTCCGTATTCCAGAGGCACTCCGGAGAAGTTCGTTTGGATCCCACCTTCTGCCAGCGTCTTTCGCCGGTGGTTTCGGCTCAGCTTCTACAGTTCCGTCCAGATACTTCTTCCACTCTTCGGTTTCGGCCACTCGTTTGATCACGGCATTGCGTTCGAGAAGAATCTCGATGAGCCGTCGCCGCGCGAGAATCCGCCCAAGCGAACCCCAGGGAGCGGAGAACGCAATCTCATCCCGCATCCGAGTGCCGTCATCCATGGCGGCGAAGTGATGTTCGTGTTCGAAGCGCCGGAAGGATCCGGCGACCATCACATCACGAAAGTAGCTGTAGGGCCGCAGGACTTCGATTCGGCTGGTGTGTCGTCGCCATCTCCCGATGTGACGCCCGCGAAAGGTTACAGTCTGGCCCTCGCCGATCAACCCAGTGGTTACGCCTTCGATTGCCTGTTCCTTTGACCCGCTGGTCGATGCGATGTGGAGATCGATGCTGAGCGATAAAAGGAAACACCGCTCAACGGGGGCGTCAATCCAGGTTTCCAATCGAATCATTTCCATAAGGAGCCCATAGCCGACTTCTGGAATGAATTCCAGGCTCGCGCTAATGAATAGATTACGCCAGTAATAAGATCTTTCCAGCACTACCTTTTTCGGCGGCAGCTTGCGCCTGCCCGGCCTCTGCCAGGGGAACCATGCGGTCGATCGGAATGACAAAGTGCCCCGCAGCGACATCTTCGGCAAATGTCCGGAGCGTCCCGGCATCGGGCTTTACCTGCACGGCCTCAATCTTTACTGTGGGGTGCATCTTTGCATTGGCCGGAGGGCCCAGGACCGAGGCAAAGACACCACCCTGCTTTACCTTGTTGAGCAGCTTTTGGGCCGTCTCGCCGCCCACAGTATCGGCGACTGCATCTATGAATCCCAACTTTGCCAGCGCCGCGTCGTCGTCGAGCGCTAGAACCTGATCCGCTCCGATCGCCTCGGCTTCTTTCATCTGCGACTTTCTGACTCCGGCGATGACCATTGCACCAGCCTTCTTTGCCGTCCGTACCGCCGAGCGGCCCACGCTTCCTATGGCGCCTGAAATAAGCACGGTCTGTCCCGACTCAATCTTCGTGCCTCGCGCAATCAGCTGTTCCCCCGTAGTCGTTACCAGCGGCAGCGCAGCCGCCTTCACGAGATCGAGCTTCTCCGGGAGATGCGCAACATCGGCTGCGGAGACCACCACAAGCTCCGCATAGGCGTGGTCGCCAAGCGCGATCACCTTATCGCCTGGTTGAAATCCGCTCACTTTGCTCCCCACTGCGCGCACAATTCCGGCGATGTCCCTGCCGAGAATTGTCGGCAACTCCAGTGGATAGAAGTTCTTCATCGCACCGCTGCGCAGCTTGTAATCAATTGGATTGACGCTGGTGGCTGCTAACCGTATCAGCAGCTGATCGGGAGCAGCGACCGGATCAGGCACATCCTCATATTTCAATTTGTCGGGTCCGCCATATTCGTGAAGCACGACAGCCTTCATCCAGACACCCTCAGAATCCTGATGCGGCACACACAGGCCCACGAATGCCTGCGTAGCAAGTTGGACGGCTGCAAAGGACTGTTGGTTGCGTGCGGAAACCACAGCGAGCATTCACAACGCCTTAGGAAGCGCTGGGTTCCTGGGTTGGCTCCTGGGTGAGCTCTTGGGGAAGATACTTCGGCCACTCTTTGTTGTTCTCGGCGACTCGTTTCAGCAGGTTCAGCCGACGACGCAGCCTTTTCGAGAGATACGGCACCAGCACGAACTTTGCCACAAGTTTTCCCATGAAACCCAGAGGCATGGTGAACCGGATCTTCTCGTTGAGCACGGTCCGGTCATTCATCACATAGAAGTAATGATCGTGCTGAAACCTCTTGAATCGGCCACGCTCCATCGTGTCCTGAAAGAAAGAGGGCCGCTCGTACTTGGTGATAAGACTCTCATGCATCTGTGGGAGACCGAACTTCCATCCAGCCCACAGCAGTTTGTCGTTTTCCACGACCAGGCCGCTGGTTTTGCCCTCGATGGGCTTCATTCCCAGCGCCCTTCCCACCAGCTCAACGTTGGTCGAGAGCAGAAAACATCTCTCGATCGGAGCGCTGATAAAAATGCTGTCGCTAATCGTATACATCGGACCCCTGTAGACAAATTGTACTGGTCACCAGAACGCCATCTCAACTTGCGAGGCGTTACCACACCTGTCTTATCCACAGCTACTGCTTCACTTGCAGCAGATGACTTTACTCTATCGCGTGCCGTCGTCAATTTCGGTGAAAATCTTCGAAACACCGATTCCGAAACGCCGATTCGGGAAGCCTCAGAGCGTCGCCGACCGTGTCTCGGTTAGCAATTTGGCCCGCTCGATAAATGCTGCCAGCGCAACGCTCCCTTCATCTCCCTTTCCGCGAGTCCGAACACTCACCGCCTCACTCGCCGCTTCCTTATCCCCCATCACCAGCACGAACGGCACCTTCTGCAGTGTGAACTCGCGGATCTTCGCGTTCATCTTCTCATTGCGCGCGTCAAGCTCGACACGCAGTCCCGCCGCCTCGAGCTTCGCCTTCACCGAGTTTGCATAGTCGAGATGCTTCTCCGAGATCGGCACCAGCCCAACCTGCACCGGAGCCAGCCACAATGGGAATGCGCCGGCGTAGTGCTCGATCAGAACGCCAAAAAATCTCTCGACGCTGCCGAACAGCGCGCGGTGCACCATCACCGGCTGATGCAACTCGCCGTCTTCGCCCTTATACTCCAGTTCGAACCGCGCAGGCAGGTTGAAGTCGAACTGCACCGTCGAGAGCTGCCAGAGCCGGCCCAGCACATCGACGAGCTTGATGTCGATCTTCGGCCCGTAGAACGCCGCCTCGCCGGGAATCTCCTTGAACGGAATTCCTTTCTCGTTGAGGACTTTTTTCAGCGACCGCGCGGCAAACTCCCAGTTCTCATCCGAGCCGACGTAGCTCTTCCGGTCCTTCGGATCCCACGTCGAAAGCTCGATCTTGAACTCCGCGAAGCCAAATGTCTTCAACACAGTCTCGGCAAACTCCACGCACGCCGCGATCTCACTCTCGATCTGGGACGGCATGCAGAAGATATGCGCGTCGTCCTGCGTAAATCCGCGCACGCGCAACAGTCCATGCATCGTTCCCGAGCGCTCGTAGCGATAGACGTTGCCGAGCTCCGCATAGCGCTGCGGCAGGTCGCGATAGCTCTTCGGCGAATTCTTGTAGATAAGGATGTGGCCGGGGCAGTTCATCGGCTTCAGCCTGTACTCCGCGTCGTCCAGCTCCATCGGCGGATACATGTTCTGCGAGTAGAAGCCCTCGTGTCCGGAGATCTT
The DNA here is from genome assembly GCA_963746625.1 of uncultured Acidobacteriaceae bacterium. GTDB lineage: Bacteria > Acidobacteriota > Terriglobia > Terriglobales > Acidobacteriaceae > Edaphobacter. The sequence continues at coordinate 594,819 of CAVVBT010000002.1, read as the reverse complement.
CCACAACTCTCGCCTCATAATGTGCGGGGTAAAGACCATTTGGTAACCACGACGGATACATTCGTCGCGCATCCAGTCTTCCATTACCTTGCGGATCAGCCCGCCCTTCGGATGCCAGAAGATCAGCCCCGCACCCGCAACCTCCTGGATGGAGAACAGGTCGAGCTGCTTGCCCAGAACACGGTGATCGCGCGCCTTGATCTCTTCGAGCCGCTTGAAGTGAGCATCGAGGTCCTTCGCGTTGAAGAACGCCGTGCCGTAGATGCGCTGTAACTGCTGGTTCTTCTCATCGCCTAACCAGTACGCTCCGGCGATCGACATGATCTTGAACGCCTTCACGCGCCCGGTCGAAGGCACGTGCGGGCCGCGGCAGAAATCGACGAATTTGCCGTTGCGGTAGAGCGAGATCTCATCGCCCGGCTGCGTGAACTTCTCAATAAAGTGAACCTTCATGAAGTCGCCGTTTTCGGCGTAGTCCTTCAGGCCCATCTCACGCGACTCTTCTTCGCGAATGAAATTCTCATCGCGCGCGACAACCTCGCCCATGCGCTTTTCTATCGCGGCCAGGTCATCTTCGGTAAACGGAGTCTCGCGGTAGACGTCGTAGAAGAATCCCGAATCCGTCGCAGGGCCATGACCGAGCTTCGTCTCAGGGAACAATTCGAGAATCGCCGTCGCCATCACGTGCGCGGCGGAGTGACGCACAACCTTCAGCGCCGCCTCATCGCTCTCCTTCAACAACTCCAGCGCAACATCTTCATTCAGCGGAGCGGCCAGGTCCACCAACCGTTCTCCCGTCTCCGCGCCGCCATACATCGCAGCCTCGGAGTTCTCCTCTGGGTGGCCCATGTCCGGATCTTCGGACATGGGTTTAATCAGCGGACGAATCCGCGCCACCACCACTGCTGCAGCCAGGCGCGGCGAGATGCTCATCGCCACATCGTGCGCTGTTGTACCGCGCGGAACCTCGCGCACTGAACCGTCCGGAAGCTGAATCTTGATCTGCTCACTCATAGCGTCAGCTACCAGCATATTTCCTTTGGCTCCCCCGCACCAATCCGCGTCACCCGTTCGTTGCATCCACGCGCCCATCTCTTGCTATTCCGCTCGCGCGTGCGTCTCGAGATACTGATTGCAATCTAGCGCCGTGCAGAGAGATGTCGGCAGGAACACAGGCAAGGAGAAGTTTCTATGCATCTGTCTCGACAAGCAAAGATCTCTTCAACCGTTCGCTGCCCTCTCTGCGGACAGAGTTTTCTCATCTTCTCTCTGAACAAGCCGCCGTCGGAAGATACCTTGAGCCTCCGCGTCATTGAACATGCCCTGCGCACCCACCACACTCAACAGGACAAAGCCAAGGTCCATCCCGAACAAACCTTTCACATCCCCAGTTGGTCAGGAGCGCAGCCCTACCTTGCCTCCGCTTCGCTTAATAGTCTGCTCGATAGCGCAGTTTAGGCACTGCACTGAGCCTTTCCGCAACTTGCAAGGAAATCCCCCTCCGCAGCCACGAAACAGAGACCGCGGGCAGCCAACAGCTGTCCGCGGTTCCCTTCCTGGGAGCTAAGAATGTGATTACAGAGGTTTGAAGTCTTACCCCAAAAAAGAAAGGCCGCGCCATCCCGGCAGCGGCCCTTGTGCTTTGTTGCTTAGCACGGTAAACCTATGCGATTTCAGGAATACTCTTCACTTCCCGTTCAACTGGCATGTGCTTCTTCAGCCAGACGTTTGCCCTCCACCGCCCGACAAACGGCGCAGCAGCGATCATTGCAAACGAAACAGCTAACGCGATGTGCATTCAACCATCTCCTTTCTCCCCAAGGTCTTACAGCGCCCTTCAGGGTTGAACCGGCAGCCAGACTGCAAAACATTGCATGTTGCTACTGTTGATTCCTTACTATCCCCCCGCTGAACCAGTCTCGACATCCCACCTTCGTGTTATGTCCCGAACGGAAGTGGTATGGATACCCTTTCAGCGCCCATTTCCGGCCAATTCGCCCGCCGTATCGCCCAATACGGCCCATCCGGCTGAATCCCAGTCACATCGCCTAAAATAGCCCCATGTCCTACAGCGCTGCGGTCGACCATCTCTACGCCCTGGGCCACGAGCTCGCCCCGGCCGAACCCAGCGCTCCCCGCCGCAAATTCGACCTCATTCACATGCGCATCCTCACCGCCGCGCTCGGCGAGCCGCAAGCCGCCTTCCCGGCCGTCCTGGTCGCCGGAACCAACGGCAAAGGCTCCACGTCAGCCACCCTTGCGAGTATCCTCACCGCTGCCGGCTACCGCACCGGCCTGTACACCTCACCGCACCTCATCCGCGTCAACGAGCGCATCCAGATTGACGGCGTCGAGATCTCCGACGACGACTTCGCCCGCCTCTACTTTCAGGTCGACGACACCGCGCGCCGTCTTGTCGAGGTGGGCGATCTGCCCCACCCCCCAGCTTCTTCGAGGTCCTCACCGCGCTCGCCTTCCTCTACTTCGCGGGAAACTCCCCCACCGCCCAGCCTGTCGACATCGCTGTCCTCGAAGTAGGCCTCGGCGGGCGGCTCGACGCCACCAACGTCGTCGATCCCCTCCTCTCCGTTATCACCGATATTGCGCTCGACCACCAGGACTACCTCGGCAACACCATCGCTGAGATCACCCGCGAAAAGGCCGGCATCCTCCGCCCCAACGGCACTCTCATCACCCTCCCCCAGCATCCCGAAGCCAACCAGGCTATCGGCGAAGCCGCCGCAACCCTGAACCTGACCGCCATCAACGCCGCCGACTACATCCCACCGGCCATCCCTGGCTCCCAATCGTCAAGGGCCGTCATTTCGACCGGAGCGGAGCGGAGTGGAGAAACCCGCTTCTCTACCGCGGACGTTTCGGAGCCACAGTACGAGGCTGCCTCGGGTAACCACTACACCATCACTCTGAACGGCGAGCCCCTCCATGTCGATTCCCCCCTCTCTGGCCGCCACCAGCAACGAAATATCGCGCTGGCAATAGCCTCGGCAGTGGCATTACGTAACAAACACAGTTACAATCAAACTAAAAATACCCCCGCACGTAACCATGACAGTTACAAAATCAGCAATTCGGCAATAGAAGCAGGCATTCGCAACACTAAATGGCCGGGCCGCCTCGAGCTCATCCACATGGCCCAGGGCCCCGCGATCCTCCTCGATGTAGCCCATAATCCCGCGGGTGCCTGGACCCTCCGCGCCGTGATCGCCCACCTGCCCGAGTCGCAGCCTCGCACCCTCCTCTTCAGCTGCCTCCGCGACAAGAAGCTAACCGAGATGGCCCAGATCCTCTTCCCGCTCTTCGACGCGTCGGCCGACCGTCCCCACGACCACCTCCTCTTCGCCCCCATCGACAACCCCCGCGCCACGCCCGTCGACGATCTCCTCGCCGCCGCCCGCGCACTCGACATCCCCGCCAAAGCCGCCCCCGATATCGCCGCCGCGCTCGATCAGGCCCGCGCTCTCACTCCACCAAACGGTCTCATCATCGCAACCGGATCCATCTACCTTGTCGGCGAGATTCGCCGGCTCGCAGTGCAAGGATGAGCGACTCCCCCATGGCGGACAACTCAACCCAGCCAGCAGAGAGCATCCCGCCGTCCTCTGCAAGCAAGCCAACCGCGGAAGGCATCCTCTCCGTCTCCGAGCCAGACGTCTCCCCGTCCATCACGCACTCCAAAAAGCCTCCATTTGCCCTCCGCTGGCTCTCCTACCTGCTTCTTGTCCCTCTCGTCGGCCTCGCCACCGGCATCTTCGGCAGCATCTCGCTCCTCTGCGGTCTGTGGGACAAGTCCGGCCGCCAGCAGCACTTCATCGCCCACATCTGGGCTCGCACGCTGCTGGTCATCAGCATGTCGCCGGTCAAAGTCATCGGCCGCGAAAAGCTCCACATCCACGAGACCGCCGTCTACGCCTCCAACCACCTCAGCTACATGGACACCCCGGTTCTCTTCGCATGGCTGCCCTTCCAGTTCCGCATTCTCGCCAAACAATCGCTTTGGAAGGCCCCGTTCATCGGCTGGTACCTTAACCGCTCCGGCCAGGTCCCAGTCGATACCAAAAGCCCCCGCTCCCTCATCGCCAGCCTCAATCGCGGCGTCGCCACACTAAAACACGGTATGCCGCTCGTCCTGTTTCCCGAAGGGGGCCGCGCCGCCACCGGCCAACTCCAATCCATGATGTCCGGCTGCGCCTACATGGCCATCAAGGCCCAGGTCCCGCTCGTTCCGCTCACCCTCATCGGCACCTACGAGCTGCTTCCCATCCACGTCTACGCCCTGCACCCGCGCCCGCTCGCCATCGTCGTCGGCGACCCCATCTCGACCGTCGGCCTCACCACCCGCGACGCCGACGCCCTCACCCAGCGTCTCTACCAGGCCATCTCAGACACCTACATGCAGCACCACCCGGACAACTTATCGAACTAAGAAGCTTTAACAGGCAACGACTAAAGAAACTTCAGTCGAGTCACGGCTGCCAGCGTATCTCGTTTCGCAGCCCTTCCAAATCGTCCTTAGTCAGCCGCCTCTTCAGCTCCTCAAAATAAACGAGCGGCGCGAAGTGCGGGCTGTGTATCTCATCCCCCAGCAACGTCCGATACCCTTCAATGCTGTGCGCTGACAGCCGCAGTCCCACAAGATCAATCCCCGAAAGCCACTCATCCGAAGGCGGAATCATCCTCGGAGGCCAGCCTGCGCTCCGAAAACCAGAACTCTCCAGCGGGACATGAGGTACCGGGTCGCGCGCCTGGACATAGGCATACACCGGATGAGACACGGGATCGGCGGCCTTCTCGTTGCAGAATCGCGGGGAGGCAAACGTGTAAGGCGTCATCACTGTCTGCGTGCCCGTCCAGATCTGCGGCAGTATCCCCGCCACTGCGCCGCCAAGCGAATGGCCAGTAAAGTAGAGCGGTAGTTTGTCACTCGTCACGCTCGCCAGGAGATCCGGCAGTGCTTTCATCGATTCCTGGTAGAACCCCGCGTGATAGCCATGACCCTTCACCACTAACATCCGCTCATCCACATCGATCAACACATCGTTGAGCACGGGCGCCGTCCCGCGTACAACGATCACGTTGAAATCCGGCAGATAAAACACGACAAAAACGTAGTTCCCCAAATGCGCGATCCCAGCGTTCACGAGACCTGTCGCTTCCAGCCCCGGCCGCGCCCACAGCCTCACTCCGATTCCCAGCAGATAACAACCAATCTCCGCCAGGCCAAAGCTCGCATCATCCCCATTCAACGCTGCCAGTGCACGGCTCGGAACAATCAGATAGCGGTCCCGATTCTTCAGCGCATACCCGGGCACACACAGGTAAGCGATCTCGCTCAGGCAAGCCATGATGTAGGCCTTCGTATCGAGGCACGTATCATCGCCCCAGTCGATGGCCTTGCTGCCGATCATCCGCTGAACTTCCCCTAGCGGCGTCGCCTCGATATACCCCTTGATCTTGTCGTTATCCGGAGCCTTCATAGCCCAGCATCCTACCAGCTCAAAGCGTCCGAATCTGCGGTAGTGGGCCAGTTTGGAGTGAACGACGGAAGTTTCCGAAAAGCAGTGCAGGCACAACGGGATTATTTCCGGTTTGCCGGTTACTCGGGCAAGGTCACCAGCCAAGTGTTGGCGGGGTTAGGCGAGTACGTCGCTTTTCTCGTGCGCTCGTTCAAGCAGAGTGCGGTTTGTGAACACTTGAACGGATGCGAGGCATAGGCAGATGAGGGAAAGAGTTATAGCGAATGGCGAGGGGTCTTTTCCCGTTCTACTGAGCCAAGACGCTGGCATGTATCGGGTCAGGCGTAGTGCGATTGTTTCGAGGAGGATGATGACAACCAGAAAATTGCAGTGTCGCCAGATCAACCGAGGGATTGTTTGTTGGACGATCGAGCACTCGAAGAAATAGGGCTGCATCCCGCGCTCGAGCTAAACGTACCGAGCGCGACGAAGGCTGTGTAGGGGATAAGTGAACCTAACTGGATGCCGTAAGGGAGATCGGTAATGGCCAAAAGGAAAATGTAGCTGGCAAACATGACGATGACGATTGGTATCCATAGTGCTGGCCGATCAAATGTAGAGCGTTCGTGGTCGTAGCACACGCATAGTGCACGGCCTTCTGTGGGCTGCGTCTGTTGCGGTTCATCCAGTTGGTCGAACATCGCATCCCCTGCTTGCGATCAAGTGCGCTCTTCATTCTGAGTGTATCGTCGGCAACTCGGAAACAATCCCGCCAATTCGTAGTTTCCGCAAAACGGGTTATCCGAAAATTGGTTGCCTCGAAGTTCAAACCAGCCCACTACCCGAATCCGCCGCGGGATGGCAAACGACGCAACGAACCCGGTAGAATTGCCCCCACTCTCTCCGGAAAACACCCAAATGCGCCCCTACCTCTTCACTGGCATCCTTGCCGCTACACTGCTCCCCGCCGCGCAGCCTGCCCGACCCCAAACCGTCTCGCCGCCACCAGACTCGCCCGTAGGCCACTGGGTTGCCGAACATCCCTCCAAGGGAGGCATTGGTTCCTGGTGGGACTTCCGCTCCGACGGCACCTTGACCACTTACGTCGGCGCCATCGTTACCTCACCCATCACCCGCTCCGGAGACACCTTCACCTCGCCCGGACCGACCACGAACTCACCTCCCGTCACAGTGACATATCACGTCGATGGTGACACCCTCCACCTAACGTCGGCCAACACTCCCGACCAAATCCTTACCCGCATGGGCCCGGCGCCATCCGCGACCGATCCCCTCCTCGGCAAATGGAAGGTCAATCCTCCCACAACCCCCACCACCGATCCCGACACCGTCGCCCAACGAAAGGCAATGGCCAACGCCATCCTCGTCTTCTCCCCGGACAACACCGAAAGCATCCGGATTCCGTTCACCTCATTTCAAGGCACTTGGGACCTAAGCGCCCACACATTCCAGCTACAAAACCGGAACGGCACCTTCAGCTTCCAGCGCGCGGGCACAAAACTCATCCTCGGACAGGCGCCCGACAACAAAAAGACAGACACCTACCTCCCCGACCCCATCCTGTAAACGAGCTAGACCAGCCGTCTCCCCCAAAACGAACCGGCCTACTTGGCCGGAGCTGCTGTCTTACGATGATCCACGACCTGATAACCCTGAGGAGGCTGAAAGAAAGCAGGGTCCGGCTCCGTGGTGCTGACCTCCGTCGCCGTGAAGATCTGCCGTCCAAGCTGTGGCGTATCCAGCACAGAGGTTAGATTGATCCCCAACTCAGGCGAGAACCGATACTGCCGCACCGTCGACATCGGAAGATCGTTTCCCATCACCCCTGAATTCAGTGTCGTCGTATCGCGATACTCATGCACCGGAAGTCCCGCGAAGGACGCGCCGCCCAGATCCTCATGCGTAAAAATCCCCTTGTTATCTTTCAGCGGCGCGGACTTGAGCCGCGTAGGATCGAACCGCCCGGTCACCGCGAAGGTGCTCAGCGTCAATAGCTCGCATACCTTTTGGCGAACATTGCATTGATACAACGTACGCGTCACCGGATCCCCAATCTGAATCCAGCTCATCTGCGACGGAATATTGCTGCCCTTGGGCGACAGCAGCCAGCGCTCCTCGTAGATGCGCCCCACACTGTCCCGCTTGAGCGGTCTGCTGTTCACCACGGTATACGTGCCGCCATTGTTCATAGGGCGCGTCCATTCGGTCGCAAGAGTCAGGCTGAAAGGCGCATGGGCAATCAATGGCACGAAGATACTTTGGAGAATCTCCTGGCCGCCTCCATCCGTAGCCGCCGTGCTCGCATCGTCCTGCGCCTGAGCCACGCGACCACTGGCAGCCAGCAAGATCGCAACCGCAAAAAAAATGAGCCACTTGTTGGGTTCGCGAAGGAAGTCCAAACGCATACACACCTCACAGAAGCGCCTGCAAGACAGTTCCTCGAACCAACCAAAGATACAACAGTCCCAACACCGATGGCGGTCAGCACAAAAATCTAAATCTTCTGTGTCTTCCAGCGTCCCCGCCGAAACAACAAAATGCTAACCCCGGCAATCGCACACTCCGATATCACAATGGCCAGAAACACCCCATGCGCCTCTAACCCCGCATGGAACGCAAGCCACCAGGCCAACGGAATCTGAAACAGCCAGAAGCCGAAGAAGTTCACAATCGTCGGCGTCACCGTATCGCCCGCACCATTGAAGGCCTGCAGCATTACCATTCCGTAGGCATAGCCGATGTTGCCATAGCTCAGCGTCCGCAGAGCCGCCGCGGCAATCGTCACCACCTCCGGATCACTCACAAACAACCGCACGGTTGGCGTCGCAAACAATAAGAAGAAGACGCCGATGCTCCCCAGAAACAGCATGTTGTAAACGCCTGTCCGCCACACCGCCTGCTCCGCCCGGTCCGGTCGTTTCGCGCCCAGATTCTGCCCCACCAAAGTCGCCGCGGCATTGCTCAATCCCCACGAAGGCAGAATGATGAAGATCAAAATCCGTACCGCGACCGTGTATCCCGCCAGAGCCGCCGCACCGTAAACCGAGATGATCCGCACCATCGCGATCCAGCTCGTATTCGCAATCGCGAACTGCAGAATCCCCGTAATCGAAACCCGCACCAGCCGCCAAAGCACGCCCAGATTCAACCTCACATGACGAATCAGAATATGGATCCGCTCCGTGCCCTTCATCAGCCGGTAAAACTGGTAGAGCACCCCGATGCTGCGGCCCGTAAGCGTCGCCACCGCCGCACCTGTCACGCCCAACTTCGGAAACGGCCCCAACCCAAAGATCAGGCACGGATCGAGAATCAAATTGATGATGTTCGAAACCCACAGCAGGCGCATCGCAATCGCCGCATCGCCCGCTCCACGAAATATCGCATTGTTCAAAAACAGCAAGACCACCGCACCGCATCCACCCAACGCAACCCGCGCATAACCCGATCCCGTAGCCACAACCGCAGGCGAAGCCCCCATCAGCTCCAGCAGCCGTGGCGCAAAGATAAAGCTCGGAATTCCAATCGACAGCGAAATCAGCACGCCAAGAAAGATCGCCTGCACACCCGCAATCGCCGCATCCTCAGGATCTTTTTCCCCTATTCGCCGTGCGACCATCGCCGTCGTCGACATCGACAGCCCTATCCCCACCGCAAACACCAGCATCAGCAGCGACTCCGTCAGCCCCACCGTCGCCACCGCATCCGCGCCCAGCTTCCCCACCCAGAACACATCCACCACCGCAAACAGCGACTCCAGCACCATCTCCAGCACCATCGGAATCGCCAGCAGCAGAATCGCGCGGTTCAGGCTCCCCGTCGTATAGTCCTGGTGCGACCCGCGCAGAGACTCCCGCACCGACGCCCACAGCGACGGCTGAACCACGTTCACCGATTCGGTCGGACTTTCCATCGGGAACCTCGTCCTCAAGCATGACACGCGACAACTCAACCCATCGCAACGCGCATTATGTAGAACGCTACCTATGTGGAAGATTTCAAAACCATCCACCAACGGCATATCATAGAGCTTAGTAATGAAGCCCCGCGTCGCCATCCCCCTCCCCACCAGCGCCAACGCCGACTACAATCAGCGTTCCTGGCCCCAGTACGCCGCGGCCGTCGAGCGCAGCGGCGGCCAGCCCGTAGAAATCCCCCTCAACGCAACACCCGTCGAGATCGCCAACCTCATCAACACCTGCCAGGCCGTCCTTCTTCCCGGATCCCCCGCTGACGTCAATCCTCAAAAATACGGCCAGGACCCCATCCCCGGAGACCGCCGCAGCCGATCTCCCGCGCGAAAACGTCGACGAGCTCCTCCTCCAGGACGCGCACAACCTCTACAAGCCCATCTTCGCCATCTGCTTCGGCATCCAGATGCTCAACGTCTGGCGCGGCGGCACGCTCGTGCAGGACCTCAGCATCCTCCCCGTCAATCACTCCGCCGGCAAACAGGTCGCCATCGCCCACACCGCGGCCGTGGCCCCAGAATCCCTCCTCGGCACCCTCCTTACCCCCGAAGAGGCCCCCGAGCAGGAAAACTTCTCACGTCTCCCCATCAACTCCAGCCACCATCAGGCCATCGGCATCGCAGGCGATGGCCTTCGCATCTCCGCCCGCTGCCCCCAGGATGCAGTCATCGAGGCAGTCGAAGGCGGCCAGGCGACCGAAGGCGCCACCGCCCACTTCGTCCTCGGTGTCCAGTGGCATCCCGAGCGCAGTTACGACCTGAGCCCGGCCTCCCGAGCGCTCTTCGATCGCTTCATCGCCGAAGCGAAAGCCTGGCAACCCCGCGCTATCCACACCTCTGTCGCAACCTCCTGAGCGCGCTTCCCGCACGAACCACCAAACTTCACGCGCTACGAACCCTCAGCCTGGGAATCACGATTCCCCCGTTCTCTCCGCTCAGAGAGAGCAACCAGAATGCCGCGGGACTCCTCCGCATAACGCCGTGAAGACAACGAAGACAAGGAAGACGAACCAGGCACCGGCTTCCACTCTGGGGGAGCCTGGTCACGCTGCCTGGATCTTCGTCGGCACACAACATCCAGACACGGAACCCAGGCGCACATCAGGGCGAGGACCCCGACAGTAATAACGATGCTCAACATAGCGTCAGACATGACATCCTCCTTGATTTCAAATTTCGGGGATTTCAAATTCAGGCTCCGCCCAAAACTCCGGCAATTCTCAATGCGTAATCCGCCACAAGAAGGGGACATCCTGCTCACTCCGCACACGATCCCGGAGGAACGTGCCGCGCACCATCGCCTGAACGAGGCATTCCCCGTCCGTCCCGGCTCGACAGAGCGTCCAGAAAATCGCGCGATTTTTCAGCCAGACGCCGCGAAGTAAGGGAGGAGACAGAAACCTTGTCCCCCCGCACCTCTTTATCCTTCTTCTTCGCGGGCGATCCCTCCTCCGAACGCCATCCCGGGGGGCAGATTACGTTGATAAACGGCACCCAGGAAAACATCAGAGCGATGATTCCAATCGTGATGATGACGTGAATCGTGTCGTTTGACATGACATCCTCCTGTGCCTCAAGCCGAGGCCGCCGGAGTTGCCGGCACTAGTGAATGCGAAATTTCCCCACCAAAAGGGGACACGCAACTCAAAAAAAATCCTCAGATTTTAACGGCCGCGTGGCCCCGCACGCCCCCCAAAGATGTACTTCCACACCCGAACCACCATCTAATTCCGCATGAGCACACCAAGGGTAAAACTAGGTTCCGCAGGTGCCGTTGTCTCCCGCATGGGTCTCGGCTGCATGGGCATGAGCGAGTTCTACGGCGAGCGCGACGACCAGGAGTCTGCCGCCACCATCCTCCGCGCACTCGATCTCGGCATCAATTTCCTGGACACCGCCGACGTCTACGGCTTTGGCGACAACGAGATCCTCGTCGGCAAGACCATCAAGCCCCGCCGAGACGAGGTCTTCCTCGCCACCAAGTTCGCCAATCTCCGCAAAAAAGACGACCCTGCCTACTGGGGTGTCTCCGGCCGGCCCGAGTATGTCCGCGCTGCCTGCGACGCCTCCCTCAAACGCCTGGGCCTCGACCACATCGACCTCTACTACCAGCACCGCGTCGACCCCAACACCCCCATCGAAGACACGGTCGGCGCCATGGCGGACCTCGTTAAAGCTGGCAAAATCAAATATTTAGGCCTCTCCGAAGCCTCCCCCGCCACCATCCGGCGCGCCCACAAGATCCACCCCATCACCGCGCTCCAAACCGAATACTCCCTCTGGGAGCGCCACGTTGAAGCCGAGATAATCCCCACCATCCGCGAGCTAGGCATCGGCTTCGTCCCGTACTCGCCCCTCGGCCGCGGCTTCCTCACGGGAAAGATCAAAGACACCACCAAGCTCGACTCGAAGGACTTCCGCGCTACCCGCTACCCCCGCTTCCAGGGAGAAAACTTCGACCGCAACATGGTCCTCGTCGAACGCGTCGAAGCCATCGCGCAACGCAAGGGGGCAACCGCTGGCCAGCTCGCCCTAGCCTGGGTCCTCTCCAAAGGCGACGATTTCGTCCCCATCCCCGGTACCAAGCGCCGCAAATACCTCGACGAAAACGCCGCCGCAGTCAACATCAACCTCACACCCGCCGAAATCGCCGAACTGGAAGCCGCCATCCCCCAAAACCAGATTGCAGGCGACCGCTACAACGCAGGTGGCCTCAAAACCATAGACCGCTAACTTTACATAGTTAGACGTCCATCTAACTATCAAGGTCCCCACTCGCCGCCGCGGCAATCACGGGGCTGTTGCGTTTGCTGTTGTTCCTGCTTTTCTTGCTTGTCATCCCCGAAGGGGATCTGCTGTTGTCGTTGCTGTTGTCGTTGCTGTTGTCATTGCAGTTGTCGTTGTGTGCTGTCGTTGCTCCTTGTCTGCATCCACGCACCCCAAGGCTTTAGCCTTGGGTCTCTCATCCCCAAAAAGAAAAGGGCTCCAACCCCCGGGGTATGCTCTCCTCAATCAGATACATGCCCACCCTCTCAGAATCCGCAATCGCAACGCTCCTGACGCCCTACGTCGACCCACCTCTCACAATCCTCCCCCAGCTCTCCCTCTACCTCGACCTGCTCCTAAAATGGAACGCCCGCACCAACCTCACCGCCATCCGCGACCCGGAAGAGATCGTCCGCCGCCATTTCGGCGAAAGCCTCTTCGCCGCCCGCCACGTCCCCTCCGAAACCAAAACCCTCCTCGACTTCGGCTCCGGAGCCGGATTCCCCGGCCTCCCCATCGCCCTCCTCCACCCCCAAATCCAGGTCACCCTCGCCGAATCCCAGAACAAAAAATCCACCTTCCTCCGCGAAACCGTCCGAACCCTCGCCCTGTCCAATGTTGAAGTCTGGCCGAACCGGGTCGAAACCATGCCTCCCAACCGCCAATTCGACGTCGTAGCCCTTCGAGCGGTTGATGACATGGCCACCGCCCTCCCCGCCGCAAAGTCACGGATTACACCCGGGGGCCGGCTCCTCCTCCTCACCACCGCAACCCAGGCCCCCGCTGTTGGAACCGTCACATCACTCCCAAACTCCCAAAGCGGTATCCTCTACACCGAGCCGAACGCAGACCTCTAGTCCTTTGTTCCCAAGCCCGAATCGCCGGCTGGTTCCCGGAATTCCCGTTTTGGAAAAACTAGTATTTTTTTATTGAAAATACCTCTTGTGGCGCGGCGGAACCTTTGTTATAAACACCATTGCCCCTGGAGACAGGGGAACTCCCCCAATGCAGTGCAATACCGCTACACACCGGGAAACCTCTGTGTCGCGATCATAGGGAGTCTACCGAGCATGTCCGCATCCAAGAACGTCTCCACCTCAGCAGAGCACCTCCGCTCCATCGACAACGTGGCACCCGAAACCGAATACCAATTCACCTCGGACGCCTACCAGAAGGTACTCGACTATCATGTTGCCGAGATCCTTCTAAGTACCATCGTGCTCGCGGTTATTGTTCTTCTCCGCCTCAACCACTAACTCAGCTTCTGCTTTACTGCCATCGGCCGGATATCCTCCGGCCATTACCATTTAACTCACAATCCCCGCCAACAACGTTCCACGTGGAACATTATCCAAGGAACATCGCGGATCTGATACCCGAAACTTGATACCTGATATCTAATCCTCAAACCCTCCCAGCAAACTCACAAGCCAATGTTCCACGTGGAACTTCAGCATGTCTTCGAGGCACGAACGTTCCACGTGGAACAAAAGATTTCCACACCTACACCTCCAAAACCTCCCGAAACTCGCAGCATTTTGCGCATTCCACAAGTTCTCCACAGCCGACGCCACTTCTGCACAACCCCCTCCTTATTGCCATCAATCCCCTCGCCCGATACCCTTCTTCTACGCCGATGATCACCATTCACCCCGTCAATAAACCCAAGCCCGCACCCTCGTCACCCTCCCAATCTTCCAAGGTCATCGCCGTCGTCAACCAGAAGGGCGGAGTCGGTAAAACCACAACCGCCATTAACCTCGCCGCCGCCCTCGCCCTCGAAGGCCTCCAAACCCTCCTCATCGACTGCGACCCCCAGGCTAACTCCACGGGAGGCCTCGGTTATGCGCGCGCCCGCGACGGAGAAGAAGCCCGCCTCACCGTCTACGACATCCTCCTCGGCTCCGCCACCATCGCCGAAGCCACCCTCCCCACCGATATCCCCGCCCTCAAACTCGTCCCCAGCAGCAAAAACCTCATTGGAGCCACCATCGAGCTCATAGGCCTCGAAGGCCGCGAGTTCAAGCTCCGCGAAGCCATCGCACCCATCCGCGCCGACTACCCTTTCATCCTCCTCGACTGCCCTCCGGCCCTCGACCTCCTCACTCTGAACGCCCTGGTCGCGGCCGACGGCCTCCTCGTTCCCATGCAGGCCGAATACTTTGCCCTCGAAGGCATCTCCGAGCTCATGTCCACGCTCGACCGCGTCACCCAGGCCTTCAACCCCAGCCTTTCCCTCGAAGGCGTCCTCCTCACCATGTACGATGACCGCACCAACCTCGCCCTCCAGGTCACCGAAAACCTCAAATCCTTCTTCGACGACAAGCTCCTCAAGACCTCCATCCCCCGCAACGTCCGTCTAGCCGAAGCCCCCAGCCACGGAAAACCGGTGGCGCTCTACGACGCCAAATCCCGCGGAGCCGAAGCCTACCGCGAACTAGCCCTCGAGATCCTCCAGCGCAACAACCTGGAAAGCCCCGAGGTCAAGCGCCGCCAGGCCGCAGCCGCAGCAGCAGCCAGCGCGCTTAAGTCCTTCCAAATCCCCGAGAAGAAGAAGTCCCGCTTCTGGCAATCCAGCAAAGAAACCTAGCAAACCCGAGCAAAAGCCGGCCGAAGGCCGAACCCAAGCAGTAAGCACTACCAAGACCGGTATCCAAGCCACGAAGTGGCCGCCCCACGCGCAGTGGGCCCGGCCGGCAGGCCAAAAGCATTTCAAAAGAAAAAAGAAAGAGAACCATGTCCACAGCAACCGACCCAAAACGCCGAGCCCTCGGAAAAGGCCTCGAATCCCTCCTACCCTCGCGCCCAACACCGGCCGTAGCGCCGGTTATCACGGCAGTAGCAGAAAGCACCAGGCAAGCCACTGGAAATCCCACTGGAACAAATCGAGCGAAATCCCTACCAAACCCGCACCCGGTTCGATGAAGAAAAGCTAACCGAACTAGCCCACTCCATCTCCGCCTCTGGAGTAGTGCAACCCATCGTCGTCCGCCCACTCAACCCCGCAAAAGGCGAAGTCAAATACCAGCTGATCACCGGCGAGCGTCGCTGGTTAGCCAGCCGCAAAGCCGGCAAAACCACCATCCCCGCCATAGTCCGCCAAGTGTCTGATGAGCAGACACTTGAGATGACCATCGTCGAAAATCTCCAGCGCGCCGATCTCAACCCCATGGAGCAAGCCCGGGCCTATCAACGACTTAGCCAGGACTTCAAACTCACCCAGGAGCAGATGGCGCAACGCACCGGCAAAGAGCGCGCCAGCGTATCTAACTTCCTTCGTTTGTTACGTTTACCTGAATCCGTGCAGCAAAAAGTAGAATCCGGTGATCTAACCTTCGGCCACGCCCGCACCCTGCTAGCCTTAGATTCAGCAGAATCAATCACTTCCGCTGCCCAGAAGGTCCTCGCTCTCAACCTGTCCGTCCGCCAGACCGAAAACTACGTCCAGGGCCTCATCAACCCGGAAGCCAAACAATCCAAAGAGGTTAAGCCAACCCAACCCGAAGACCCTAATGTCCGTGAAGCGCAGGACCGTATCCGCCGCCATCTCGGTCTAAAGGTCAAAATCGAGGACAAGAAGGGCAAAGGCCGCGTTATCATCGAATACTCCGGACTGGAAGACTTCGACGCCATCCTCACCGCCTTGGGCGGCGAATAACCTCGCACATTGATTTCGAACCCTCAAAAGAGCACAGGAGAACGCAGAATGCGCACCACACGCACGAAATTCTATTTGTTCCTCGCGTCGTTACAAATTGCAGTCCTCTCATCCGTCGCCCAACAGCCCGCGCGCACTCTCCTCCGCGCCGGCCACGTCCTCGATGTCAAAACCGGCTCCGAACCCGCCGCCCAGACCATCATCGTCACCGGCGATCGCATCACCGCCATCGCCCCCACAGCCTCTACGCCGAAACAACCCGGCGACGTTGAAATCGACCTCACCAAATACACCGTCATGCCCGGCCTAATCGACGTGCACACCCACCTCACCATGGCCAACAACTTCGATCCCTTCTTCGAGCTCACCATGACGCCCGCCAAAGAGGCCATCATCGGAGTAGAAAACGCCAAGGTCACCCTCGAAGCCGGCTTCACCACCGTCCGCAACGTCGGCGCCAACGACTACACCGACGTAGCGCTCCGCGACGAGATCAACGCCGGCCACATCCCCGGCCCGCACATGCAGGTCACCGGCCCAGCCCTCGGCATCACCGGCGGCCACATGGACGAGAACCTTCTCCCCTACGAGTACCACGTCCACGGCCAGGCCGTAGCCGACGGCATCCCCGCCGTCCAGCACCAGGTCCGCGAGAACATCAAGTACGGAGCCGACCTCATCAAGATCGGAGCCACCGGCGGCGTCCTCTCCAAAGGCGACGACCCGCAAGCCTCCCAGTACACCCTCGAAGAGATGCAGGCCATCGTCGCCGACGCGCACCGCCTAGGCCGCAAGGTCGCCGCGCACGCCCACGGAGCGCAGGGCATCCTCTGGGCCAGCGAAGCCGGAGTCGACTCCATCGAGCACGGCACCTGGATCAACGACGAAGACATCGCCATGATGAAGAAGAACGGCACCTACTTCGTCCCCACCGCCTACCTCATCGACTGGATGCAGCAGTACGGCAACCTACCGCCCTTCTACACGCAGAAGATGAAGGACGTAAGCGCCGTCGAAAAGCAGAACGCCATCAAAGCCATCAAAGCCGGAGTCAAAGTCGCCCTGGGCACCGACGCCGCGGTCTACCCGCACGGCCTCAACGCGCATGAGCTCGACGTCTACGTCAACCAGTTCGGCATGTCGCCGCTAGCCGCCATCCAGACCGGCACCCTCAACGCCGCCGACCTCATGGGCTGGACCGACCGCGTAGGCTCCATCGAACCCGGCAAGTGGGCCGACATCATCGCCATCGAAGGCGACCCCCTCAAGGACGTCAAAATCCTCCAACACGTCCCCTTCGTCATGAAGTCCGGCGTCGTCTACAAGAACGAAGCGAGCAAGTAATAACCCAGGGAAAGAAAGCACAGCGAAGCTATCAGTTCTTTTCAGTCTTTATCGCTCTGATCACTGTTACGCCTTCGCTGTGCATGGTCCACTCACCGAATGAAGATCTCTGCCATCGTATTCCGGTTCCGATTTCTCATCCACGCCGCCATCTTTCTCTTGGCTTTCAACACACCTTGGGACTATTGGCTGCACTTCGACATCGACACTAGCGGTTCCACATGGCTTCTGCTATCGACCTGGATGGCGCGCAACCATTGGCTCTCGTTTTCAGGGGCAACGATTGCGCTGCTCATTTTCGGCGCTTTCTGTGCGCTGATTGCTGCTTCGCTCCGAACCGCCGGATCCGCATATATCGGATTCTCGACTGTCCAGTCGCTCTCCATGCATGGTGACAGAGTCGTCGCGGCCGGGCCGTATCGCTTCGTACGAAACCCTCTCTATCTCGGCATCATCGTAATGACGTTCTCACTCGCGCTCCTGATGCCACCCAGCGGAGCGATCTTCTCCATCGTCTGCGTCATCCTCTTCGAGCTCGCGCTCATCGCAGGCGAGGAGCCATTTCTTACCGAAAAGCTCGGCCAATCCTATCTGGAATATCGTGCGCGAGTGCCAAGGCTTATTCCCGCACTGTCGCCGCGGATACCTCCATCCGACGCACGGGCGGACTGGCGCGCCGCCTTCCTGGGCGAGACCTTCTTCTGGGGATTCTTTCTCACCTGGCTCATCGTCGGCTGGCGATACAACGCCCTGCTAATGGCGCAAGGAGTTTTAATTTCATTAGGACTATCCCTGGTAGTGCGGGCGATTCTGCCACGCAAGTAGGTCAAACCAACTCGCCACAAATCCGCTCTTATCAGCCTTTATCACTCCTATCACTGTTACGCCTTCATCACCCGATCCAAAAACAACAAACCCGCCGCACCCCAAACGAATCAGGGGCGAAGCGGGTTCATCATTTCCTTGTCGCACCTCGACCAGACAGCGTCGAGGCGAAGAGCGGGGAGGGCCTACGCAAGGCAACAAGACTGCATCAACCCGCAGTCATATCGCCTGAAAAAACTACTTCTTCGGCGGAGCGATCGTGTCCTTTGCAACCTTGGCCACGCGGAACTTCACCACGGTCTTGGCCTTGATCTTGATCGTCTCACCGGTCTGCGGGTTGCGACCCAGGCGCGCCTTGCGCTCCGCCTTCACCAGCTTGCCGATGCCAGGAATGGTGAACTCACCATTCTTCTTGGTCTCTTTCACTGCGGTCTCGGCGAGAAGTTCCAGACCCGCAGCGGCCTGCTTGTTGGTGATCTCGAGCTTCTCCGCCATGTGGCGAACCAGCGCAGTCTTTGTCATTCCCTTTGCCATGTGTGTTGCTCCTTCTACGTTCGAATTATGATTTCGTGGTCCGCTCGCCTGGCCTGCCTGAATCTTGTGTGGGGCTCGCATCCTGTTTCATATGCGAAATCACCAATGTTCATGCGGGTGCGGAGAACCGTACCGCATTTCACCTTCATCCTTTCTGAGAAGTTTGTCAATGCTATTCGTTCGGTTTCCACAGGTTTTTTCCGGTTTTTCCCGGTTTTTGTCCAAATCTGGTCACATTTGCTGTGAAAATCCCCGAAAATTACGGATTTTTTACTTCTTCAAGGCCTTCGTCTCACGCCCATTTTGCCGAAACACTAGGTAAGAGGCTTTGCCTTGATCGTCTTTGAAAAACTCAATCTCCACATCAAACAGTGTCGGAAAAAACTTCGTCTCCGACTCCGCCAAGAGCGGAACTGGCATCGGACCGGCCCCCGGGGCCATAGTCTGCGTGATCAACTGACCGTCCTTCACCGTCACCACAAGATCGAAATTCGGCCCCAATTCATACGTCCCCACATACGTTTCGAGAATCTTTTCGTCCACCTTCACCGCCGTCCGCACCTTCGCCTGAAAATCCGGCCAGTGATACACCGTCGCAATGCTGCGCATCACCTCATCGGCCAGTCTCCCGCCGCCTTGCGCATTCGTCATCACCACCGCGCCCTCGCCGTCCTTCTCATAGGCCTCCATCGTGGCCTCAAACCCGGCGTTCACGCCACCGTGTCCAAAGTAAGGATCGGCGTCAGCCCCATCGATCTGCAGCCCCAATCCCCACTTCCCCATTCCCGGCGTCAGCATCTCCTTCGTCATCGCCTGCGACAACACATGGTTCGCCTCGCCCTTCAGCGACCTCTGCACCTCCATCAAATAACGGCACAAGTCCGTAGGAGTCGTCCACAATCCCGCCGCAGCCATCTCGGGATACGTGTGCGCTCCTCCCGCCACAGCATTCCCTTTCCCGTCATAAGGAGTCAGCCGCCATCGCACGCAAATCCGCAGGCAACGGCTGTTCATACGTGCTGTGCGTCATGCCAATCGGCTTTAGCACCGTGTCATGCAGGAACTTCGGATACGGCTCCTTCGTCACATCCACCACCATCAACTGCATGATCGTGAACCCACCGCCCGAATAGTTCCACTTCGTCCCCGGAGCAGCCTCAATCCGCACCGCCGCGCTATTCGCCGGCTTCTCTCCATCCAACACCTGCACCAGCGTCGGCACAGGCTCGCCGGCTGCATAACCCCC
Source organism: uncultured Acidobacteriaceae bacterium (assembly GCA_963746625.1). Lineage (GTDB taxonomy): Bacteria > Acidobacteriota > Terriglobia > Terriglobales > Acidobacteriaceae > Edaphobacter. The sequence continues at coordinate 574,981 of CAVVBT010000002.1, read as the reverse complement.
AAAGCCATGCACAGTCGTCCCGCCCGTATGCGTCAGCAGCTCGCGCAGCGTCACCCCCTTACCGCCCGCAACCGCGGCATCCGGCAACTTCCAGCTCGTCAGCGTCTTATTCACATCCGTATCCAGAGAGAGCTTCCCCTCCTGCACCAGACGCAACGTCCCCATCGCCGCCACCGGCTTGCTGATCGATCCCGCCTGAAACAAAGTCTCAGCAGTCACAGGAGCCCCGCCAACGCTCGCAACTCCAAATCCCTGCGCCCACTCAATCGAGCCGTGATGAATCACCGCAATACTTACCCCCGGCACATGCCACGTCGCCATCCGATCGCTCAAAGTATGTTCGGCGTTCGCATCGCCCTTCACCACGATGCTTGGCGTCAGCCCCGCCACAACGTCCTTGATGTGCTGCTGCGTCTCAGCAGAACTCTCCGGCGCCTTTTGCGAAATCGCAACCTGCGCCAGGTTCAAAGCAATCGCGACCACCGCAACCCGGCTCAGTAGCATCGCCATCACGAACCCTCCCAAAACACGCAAGCCATCATCTCACGCGTCGAGCCCCGATTCGCCCGCTTATTCGCCACCCTTATTCGCAGGGATCATTCCTGCGCAAAAGCGATCTCTGAATATCCGCTCTTATCAGCCTTTATCACTCGTATCACTGTTACGCTTTCATGACACCGACCCAACAAATCAGGCAACAGCGAGCTAAACCGTTCCCCACCCAAAGATTAATCTTCGCGCCCGCTAAAACTTGCATCCGATTCACGAAACGCGGAATCCGAACACCTAGCAACGGGCAAAATCCCACAACCCTAAGATTTTTGCCTCAACGAAAAACAAGGAGAACAAACTATGCCTTACATCACAACGAAAGACGGCACTTCGATCTACTACAAAGACTGGGGCAAAGGACCGACCCTCTCCTTCTCGCACGGCTGGCCCCTCACCGCAGACGCCTGGGACGCGCAGATGCTGTTCTTCGGCCAGCACGGCTATCGCGTCATCGCTCACGACCGCCGCGGCAACGGCCGCTCCAGCCAGACCGTCGGACGGCAACGACATGGACACCTACGCCGACGATCTCGCCGAACTCTCGACCACCTCGACCTCAAAGATGCCATCCACGATCGGCCACTCCACCGGCGGCGGCGAAGTCGCCCGCTACGTCGGCCGACACGGCAAAGCGCGTCGCCAAGGCCGTGCTCATCAGCGCAGTCCCGCCCTCATGCTCAAGTCCGACAAGAACCCGGGCGGCCTCCCGATGTGGCCTTCGACAGATCCGCGCAGCAACAGTCGCTTCGACCGCTCCCAGTTCTACAAAGACATTACCATGCCCTTCTACGGCTACAACCGCCCCGGAGCCGACAGATCTCCAAGGGCGTTCGCGACAACTTCTGGCGTCAGGGAATGATGGGCTCGCATCAAGGCCATTACGACTCGTCAAGGCATTCTCCGAAACCGACTTCACCGAAGACCTCAAGACGATCGACGTCCCCGTCCTTCGTCCTGCACGGCGAGGACGACCAGATCGTCCCCTTCGCACGCCGCCGGCCCGCCTCCGCCAAGCTCCTCAAGAACTCCAAACTCAAAACCTACCCCGGCTTCCCCACGGCATGCCCATCATCCACGCCGACGTCATCAACGCCGACCTGCTGCCTTCATCAAATCCTAACCTTACGACAGTCTGGGTGCCCCATGTCCCTCGCATTTGGGGACATGGGCTCTAACCCACCCAAAATGCTCGGCCGCGCCATTTCAAATTTCCACAGAATTATTTCCGAAAAGTGGCATTTTTTCAGCGCCAAGAAATCACCATCCAAAAACCACATTCCCACCAGCAATCCACCACAACTTCACCACAAAAAACCATCACAAAACCACCACTTTTCTCAAAAACCCCCTGTAAAAACACCACTCCACCAGCGCGATAATAAAACCAAAAAAACGCGCGCGCGCAAAAGAGTTAAGCTTCTTGAGTAAGCCAAGGTGAACAAAACATGCAGATAGGAGTCGATAGTTTCGCCGCATCAGTTCCCGACCCGGTAACCGGCGCAACCATAACCCCGCAGGAGCGGATCGCGCAGCTTCTCGACGAGATCGCGACCGCCGACAAAGCCGGGCTTGACGTCTTCGGCCTCGGCGAACATCACCGCAGCGAATACCTCGACTCCGCGCCGGCTGTGATCCTCGCCGCTGCTGCTGCGCGTACCACCAAGATTCGACTGAGCAGCGCCGTGACCGTGCTCAGCGCGGCCGATCCGGTGCGTGTCTTTCAGGAATTCGCGACGCTCGACCTGATCTCGGGCGGACGCGCGGAGATTGTGGCGGGCCGCGGATCATTCATTGAATCATTTCCTCTATTCGGCCTCAAGCTTGAGGATTACGACGACCTGTTTGCAGAGAAGCTCGACCTCCTTCTTGCTCTCCGCGAAAACACGCATGTCCATTGGTCGGGAAAGCATCGCGCGCCACTGACTGGACAAGGTGTGTATCCGCGTCCGTTACAAAACCCACTGCCGGTCTGGCTCGGCGTAGGCGGCACACCGCAGTCTTTCATCCGCGCCGGGATTCTCGGCCTTCCATTGATGGTCGCGATTATCGGTGGCGAACCGCATCGTTTCCGCCCGCTCATCGATCTCTATCGCGAAGCAGGAGCACACGCTGGCCATGCGCCCGAATCACTCAAGGTCGGCATCCATGCGCTGGGCTACGTCGCCGACACAGACGAACAAGCAGCCAACGATTTCTTTCCCGGCTACGCGCAGGCGTTCACGAAGATCGGCAAAGAGCGCGGATGGCCTCCGGTGACGCGCAATCAATTCGAAGCGCTGCGCAGGCCCGGCGGTGCGTTGATCGTGAGCGATCCAGAGAAGGTCGCAGAAAAAGTTCTGCGCATCAATGAAGACCTCGGCGGCATCGCCCGGCTCAGCTTCCAGATGAGCGTCGCAGGCCTAGCGCATGACAAACTTATTCACGCGACAGAGCTCCTCGGCAATCGCGTCGCGCCAATCATCCGCAAGGCATTGCCCGCATCTGCGCGATTGACCTGAGTGTTTTCTTACTTGTTCGGCGGCATCATCACCTGTTGATAGACCTGCTCCAGCGGCTCTGGAGAGACACTCACCCTGCCGCGATAGGGATTATCCAGAACGGCGATCTGAAAGATGATGAGTCCCAGCAGAGCGGAGAACAGGACGGTCATTGCGACATGCATTTTGAAACTCGGCATGTGAAAGAACCATGTCAGCGCGATGCAGATCAAGGTACCCAGGATGACCAATGACCACAGCGGTCCGGGCATCTCGTCTGTCACGCTATTGAGCCGCGCTCTTCGGCTTTCAGTCAGCTCGTTGAATGCGCGGTAAGCCTCCGCCGCCAGTATTTTCTGTCTCTCGGTTGTGGGTTCGAACGACATGAAGTGTTCCTGGAAGTCATTCAGTATGCCGGTGGCATTATTGGGAACGATGCCGCGTTGTTGCATCGGCCATCCCACGTCGATCACGGCACGCGTGTACCTGCGCAGATCGTCCTGCATGATACTGCGCACCGGTTCAGGATAAGCGCCGACATCGCGATAAAGCGCACCGAGAGCGGTGGCCTCATGACTAACCTTTCCTTGCACTTCGTCGTAGGTAGCCCACGCACCAATCGCCAGCAGACCGAGCGCCACCCCGAAGATAACGGCCATCCCGGCGAGATAAAAACCGACAATATCGTTGTGCGAATGATTGGTGTGGAGATTCTGCACCCAACCACGTGTCAACCGAAGGCCGAGCAGCCCAATGGCTACGAAAAAGCCGATTATGAGAACGCCAGACAACCAATTCGGAAGATCGTAGATCCAGTACATCGTCATAGACGCTCCGCTGGGGGCCCAAGGTAAACAGCCTATCACTGCAAGCCGGGTCCTCGTCTTGACGATGGTGCTCGACGAATTCGGGCAAGCTCCCTAAAACAAGGGCTTCTTCGGCTTCCCTACCAAGCGGCTCATTCAGCATCGCAATCACCGGCGCCGCTGCCTTGAACCGCTCCACAACTTCTTTCACCAACGAAGCCTTCGTAGCAGTCTCGCCCGGCAGTCGCGCAGAAACTCCCCACTGTCGGTTCTTCAACAGATCAATCGCCGGATGATCCTCTGGAAACCCCTTCGGCGCGCGCGTCAGCGATGCTCCATCAAACTCCGTCATGAGCGAACGAAGCTTCTTCGCCTTCATCAACGTACGAAACTCCTTGTGATGCTCTGCGAGATGACGTCGAATCGCAAGCAACTGCTCGCGCTCAGGCATATAAACTCCAGCCGCAACAAACACCTCCTCCGGGCTCACGTGAAAATAAAATCCTCCCCCCGAAGTCTTCTCCAGCCCATCTCTCACCCACCACGCGGAAACATGCGTCTTATAAGGCTGTTTGTTCTTGCTGAAACGGATGTCGCGATAGATGCGCATCATGATCTTCTGCGGCGGCCTGACGTGCATCGGCGCGAACTCAACCATGGCCTCGTTAACTTCGCCGATCAGCGCGAGCATCGGGGCCTTCAACTCACACTCGTAAACTGCCTTGCGCTCGTCAAACCAGATGCGGTCATTGTTGCGCTTCAACCCCCGAAGAAACTTAATCGCCTCGTTTGAAAAGTGCGTCGCCATTCTCTAATCGTAAATCGAAGACCTCAGAAACTTCATAGTCGATTTCGGACTCCTCCTGTATGCTCGCTTGCAAAGGTACGCTCACATTATGGAATCGCTGAACATCGGCCTGCTGGTCTTCCTCTTCGTCATCGCCATCATAGCTCTCATCACCATTCTCAAAACCCTCTTCACCGTCCGGACCTACACCGCCGGCGTCGTTGAGCGCTTCGGCAAATTCAACCGCATCGTCCGCCCGGGCCTCCACGTCCTCATCCCCTACGCCGAGCGCGTTTACTTCGTCGACCTCCAGGTCAAGCAGGCGCAGTTCTCCGTCGAGACCAAGACCCACGACAACGTCTTCGTCCAGATCCCTGTCTCCGTTCAGTACCAGATCCTCGACGACAAGATCTACGACGCCTTCTACAAACTCAGCGCCCCGCAGAAGCAGATCGAGTCCTTCGTCTTCAACTCCATCCTCGGCCACGTCCCCAAGCTCTCCCTCGACGAAACCTTCGAGCAGCAATCGGGCATCTCCATCGCCGTCAAGACTGAACTCGACTCCACCATGTCCAGCTTCGGCTACAACATCCTCAACGCGCTCGTCACCGACATCATCCCCGACACCAAAGTCAAAGATGCGATGAACGACATCAACGCCGCCCAGCGCGCGCAGGTCGCAGCGCAAGCCCGCGGCGAGGCCGACAAGATCCTCAAGGTGAAGCAAGCCGAGGCCGAAGCCCAGTCAAAGGCCCTCCAAGGGCAGGGCATCGCCGCCGAGCGTCAAGCTATCATCGACGGTCTCCGCTCCTCCATCGAGCACTTCCGCGAGTCCGTCCCCGGAGCCACCGCCGAAGACGTCATGGCCCTCGTCCTCCTCACCCAATACTTCGATACCCTCCGCGACATCGGCACCAAGGGCAGCTCCAGCACCATCTTCCTCCCCAACAACCCCGGCGCCGCCAACGACTTCCTCGTCCAAATCCTCGCCGGACTCCGCGGCAACAAAGCCAGCAACACACCGTCTCTGTCCCCATCGCCATTACCGCAAGCCTAACGGTGCATTGTGAAACAAGCTTTGTCTGCTACCAGCTGATATAAACGCCTTTTTTGATCCACTGCGGATTATCGATCTGCTGCATCATGAATTCCGCAACATCGGCTCGAGCGATTTTGCTGCCGTTTCGCGGCAGAGCATCGCCATCGATACGGAAGTGCCCGCGGGCTGGTCCGTTGGTGAGCATCGGCGGCATCACCATCGTCCAGTCGAGGTTGCTGTGAGACAGTGTTGCGTACTGCGAAACCTGTTCCGCCACAGGCCACTTGAGGACGGTCTTGTAGAGGATGTTCTCGACCATCCAGCGGCGCCACTCAGGCTGCTTGTCGAGAGAGCCAGGGAGTGCTCCGGCTGAGCCCAGGACGATGATGCGGCGAACACTTGCCTGTCGCATGGCGTCGACAATAAAAGGAACCACACGAGGAAGAACGTTCTCGTTGCGCAGGGGAGAGTGGGCTCCGACAGCCGAGAGAACTACGTCAGCACCTTCAACGGTCTCGAGTACAGGAGCATGATCAAAGGCACTCCCCTGCACTACCTTTACCTTGCTCCTGAGAGAGAAATTCACCGGCCTGCGGACAAGAGCCGTGACATGGTGACCGGCGGCGAGACACCGTTCGGTGAGGAGTTTTCCAGTGGCCCCGCTGGCCCCGAAGATCGCAACGTTCATTGAGGTTCCTTTGGCATTGGGACTGATTATCCTCCCGGGTGAGACAAAGATGTGGGAAAAGTGGTTGGCGTAAGTTCACCATTATGTTCCATTTGGTGAATATTCCCACGGTTCGTACTGAGTCTTCTCGGCGGGGAAGGCGGACGGAGTGTGAAGAAGTCGGATAAGGGGGAACCTCGGCCGGAGAATGGGTAGAGTCTTCCGAAGTGTTCACGTAAACAGACCCAGTTTTCTAAAACGGAGAGGGATGCCAAGTCGTGGAATCAGAGGGGATGGGAGGGATATCCACTTTTCAAGCGACAACGGTTACTACTACTGGTATTTGTATTCTTTTTTATCTTCTTCTTAGAAGCAGTAGCGTCTGGTGCCAGCAGAAGATTGGCGTAGCCCCGCTCTCACACACAGCGGACCTGCTTTCCACAGCGAAATCTCTCGCACTGGAGGTGGTTTCGACCCTAGAATCAAGCAGACGGCCCGATCGCAGGATGCACCGCTTGTTATTTCGGTGTAAAGTTTGGCCAGCGAGAAGTGAATTGATTTCCGGAGAGAACCGACCGTGACGAGTGCGACCCAGGAGCCCCAGATGCCCGAGACAGCAGCAGCCCCAACCGGCAACCTCGAGATCACCGTATCGCGCGCGGAGTTGCTGCGGGAGCTGACCGCCGCGCAGAGCGTGGTGGAGCGAAAGACAACGATTCCGATTCTTTCGAACTTTTTGTTTGAGGCCAGTGACGATAAGCTGACGATCACCGCAACGGATCTCGACCAGAGCCTGCGCACAAGCTGCGCGGCGAAGGTGAAGAAGCCCGGCGCATGTACGATTCCGGCGCGAAAACTTTACGACTACATCAAGCTGCTGCCGGAAGGCGACATCTCGATCAAGCTGATGGATAACCATTGGGTGCAGATCCGTGCGGGTCGATCGAACACCAAGATGGTCGGGATGGCCAGGGCGAACTTTCCGCAGGTACCGGAGTTCCCGGCAAGCGGCGCAGTTAAGATTTCCGTGTCGTCGCTGCGGAACATGGTCTCGAAGACGATCTTTGCGATCTCGAACGAGGAGTCTCGCTATACGTTGAACGGCGCGCTGATGGTGTTGAAGGCTGAGTCGATGGCGATGGTGGCGACCGATGGTCACCGGCTGGCGCACATTGAAAAGCTGGGCGAGACGCTGGACGGAGTATCGGGCGAGAAGAAGACGCTGATTCCACGCAAGGCCCTGAGCGAGCTCTCAGGATTGCTGTCGAACACCGATGCCGAGACGCTCGACTTTGCCGACGACGATCAGACACTGTTCTTCCGCGTAGGTGGACGCGTGCTGACCAGCCGCAAGTTGACGGGTCAGTTCCCCAACTACGAAGCCGTGCTGCCGCGGGACAACAACAAATTTGTGATCGTGCGTTCGGAGGATCTGATGGGTTCGATCCAGCGCGTAGCACAGTTTGCTGATGAGCGGTCGGGCGCGATCAAGATTCGCCTGGAGCAGAACGAGCTGAAGCTTTCGTCTTCCTCGACCGAAGCGGGTGAGTCGGAAGACACAATTGAGACGCCGTATAACTACGACCCGCTGGTGGTGGGGTTCAACAGCGCATACCTGATCGACTTTTTGAAGGCGATTGGAAACACCGGTGAGGTTCGGCTGGAGTTCAAGGACGCGCAGTCTGCCGGGCAGATGCGGCCCGAAGATGCGAACGAGGATGTGAAGTACCGGTACATCCTCATGCCAATGCGAATCTGACAAACTTCTAGAGGTACGGGAATATCAATACAAAAGCCTGGCTTAATGCCGGGCTTTCCTTTTTACATCATCTGTTTTGTGATTTGAGTGGTTTGGGCCAAAGAGTGGCCACCAAAAGAGAATTGGCTACTTGACAGCACACACTGTTTGTCATACAGTGTGTTGAGTACAGTATGACTCTTGAAATTCAAACCGATTTATTCGATTCGCTCCGGATAGAGTTGCGGCGGGGATGCCTGATTCTGGCGGTTCTGGCGCAGCTTCGCGTAGAGCACTACGGCTACACGCTGAGGAAGGCCTTGGCGGACCAGGGGCTGGAGATCGAGGAGAGCACGCTGTATCCGCTACTGCGGCGGTTGGAGACGCAGGGTTTGCTGACGAGCGAATGGCGGGAAGAAGAGAAGCGGAATAAGCGGTTCTACCGGCTCTCGGCTGAGGGCAGGGCAATTCTGGACAGGCTGCTGGCGGAGTGGAACGGGATCAACGAATCACTGCACAAGATTCTGAAAAACGAGAAAGAGAGGTAAGGAATATGGACCTGCTCGAACGTTATTTACAGGCTGTTGGACAGTATTTGCCGGCGAAGGGCAAGGATGACACGCTGGCGGAGTTGCGCGCGAATTTACTGGCGGAGATGGAGGGCCGCGAGGAGGAACTCGGGCGGCCGCTGAACGAGGCCGAAGTGTCGTCGGTGCTGGAGCAGCATGGGCGTCCGGTGATCGTCGCTTCGCGGTATCTGCCACAGCACTTTCTGATTGGGCCGGGACTGTTTCCGCTGTACTGGTACACGCTGGTGAAGAGCTTCCCGCTGGTGGTCTTGGCGTATGCGGTCGCGCAGGCAGCCAACTTTATCTTCGGTGGGAGAAACGTGGACATTGGGGCGGCCATTGGTCACTTTCCGTATGTTGCGTTCACGTTCTGGGGGGTAGTGACGCTGGGGTTTGCAGTCTTTGAATACGGGCAGGGAAGGTATTTTCAGCAGATCAAGTTAGAGAAGGCGTGGAACCCGCGAGAACTGCCGGACCGCACGGAGCCGAAGGGGCCATCGTTCGCCAGCCGCGTGGCGGATCTGATCGTCAGTGTGTTGATGTTGTCGTGGCTGATTGCCGTGCCCGATCATCCTTATCTTGTGCTCGGGCCCGGCGCGTCTTTGCAGAAGCTTTCGTTTGGACTGACACCTGCCTGGCATGTACTTTATTGGCAGATCGTGGGGTTATTGCTGCTTACCCTTCCTTTGAAGGCCGCGGCTCTGTTTGCGGGAGAGAAGTGGCGGAGAGGTTTGGAGCTGGCGACTAAGGGGATCGGGATCCTCATTTTGGCGGTAATGGTACAGGCCCGGTCGTACCTTGTCCCTTTGCGGGAGGGAAGCGATCTGCCTAGTCTGGCGAATCTTGCTCAAGTGAACTATTCACTCAACCTGGCGTTCAAGATTGCACTGGCGGTTTGTGTGATCAAGTTTCTTTGGGATCTGTGGGAGGCGGTCACTCGTTCGGGAGGGAAGGCTCGCAGCTTCGTTCGAGTCTTCTGATCAAGGAAACGAGCAGTGCAAACCTACTTTTCGGCAGGCTCGAGGTTGGCGTAGGCGCGTTGCAGGATGGCGGCGGATGTTTCGAGGCCTTGCTGCTCCGCTCTGTTGAGATGGAGTTCAATCACCGATTCCACACCGCGGGCACCTACGATGCAAGGGGTGCTCAAGGCCACGTCGTGCAGGCCATATTGGCCGGTCAACGTGGTGGAGACGGTTAGAACGGAACGTTCGTCGCGGAGGATTGCTTCGCAGATGCGCGTGACGCAGGAAGCAATGGCGAAGCAGGTATTGCCTTTGAGGGTCGCGACGATCGGGCCGGCGAAGCGGACGGCGATGAGAAGTTCCTCATGAGAGGGAAGGTTATCTGCGCCGGGGTAGTGGGCGAGGGAAAGGCCGGCGACCTGTGCGGCGCTCCAGACAGCGACAGACGAGTCTCCGTGTTCGCCAATGACGGCTGCGTGAACGGAGCGCGGGTCGACGTCAAGGTGCTCGCCGAGGATATGGCGAAGGCGCTCAGTGTCGAGCAGGGTGCCTGAGCCTATGACGCGGCCATGCGGGAGGCCTGATTCTTTTTGGACGATGTAGGTGAGGACGTCGACGGGATTGGTGGCGAGGATCAGGACACCGTCGAAGCCCTCGGCCAAGAGGTTCTGAACGCAGGCACGGACGATGACGATGTTGCCGGCAAGCATGTCGAGGCGCGAGCCCTGGAATTTTCCCGCAGTCCCGACGGTGACGATGACGATGGAGCTTTCGGCGGCGTCTTTGTAGGTGCCGGCATAGATTTTTATGGGAGAGCCGAGCGGGACAGCTTGCTGGAGGTCCATCGCTTCGCCCTCGACGTGATCCCTGGTACCGCTTATGAGGACGATCTCGCGAGCTAAGCGGTTTTGCAGGATGGCGTAGGCGCAGGAAGTTCCGACGTGACCGCAGCCGATGATGGAGATGCGGGTGTGTGGCGAAGGCATATCTGCTCTCTCTTCGTGATACGGCTTGCCCCGATAGTGGGTCAGGCGACTATGGTAGCCTATCGCGGCCTGTTGGGCTAAGCCTCGCGTCATTGCCGCTTTCGCCGCCGAGCGGAGCAGAAAACGGTCGAATTTGGTCCTGTAACAAAGGGCAATCTTTATCGCATTCCACCGAAAGACCTATCTCTTGGTAGAAAGGAGACAGGCATGGACAACTCTCAGCACAAGGATGATTGATTTGACTCCGGAGACAGAGATTCTCAATGATCAAAAACCAGACACTCAGACGATGCTTTTGAGAAACAGGATCTATCGGTCTTGTCTGATAGCAATCACACTGTCCTACTGCGTCTGGGTGCTATCGTTGCCACTGTTTCCAACGATGGACGGACCCGTGCACCTGTATTACATGCATGTGCTGAGCGCTCTGCTCCATAAGGGGCCCAGCGTCTACAAGAACTACTACGTGATCAAGAGCATCCTCCCCCCTTATTCGTTCTATTACTACCTGGAGATCCTGCTTTCGACGATTGTTCCCGCGCTTGTTGCCGACAAGCTGGTCATCTGCATCTTCTTCGTGTTGTTCGTCTCGGGCTTCCGCTATCTCGCGACGGCGATCGGACCGAGCGGCGAACTCATGACCCTGCTGGCGACGCCACTGCTTCTGAACTGGCCCCTGGGAAAGGGATTCGTAAACTTCTGCCTCGCGGTGGCGCTCGCGATGTGGGCGGTTGGGTTGTGGTTGCGTGTTGCGGGGAGGGCGGGGCATCGAAGAAAAATATTGTTTGTCGTGCTCGCCTACCTCACGATGCTGACGCATCCTATCCCACTTTTGTTCATCCTCGGGTTCGGTTTTGCGGAGTTATCTGTGCGTTTTCTGCGTCACATCCGCTCAAGCGACAAGAATGAGAATTATTTCTCTCACCTTATGCAGGATGCCCTCTATCTTCTATTGGCGGCGGGGACGTTGTTGTACGTGAAGCTGTTCACGGTCTCAAATATGCTGCAACAGACCGAGACTCCGAAGCCCACGATCCATAACTTTGCCGACAATGCGATGGCGTATTTGTTCCAGTACAGCCTGGATGTCTTCCGCGGAGATGAAGCCTCTGTGACGGTCTACCGGATTGCGATATGCCTGATTCTGGTGTTGCCGCTCGGGATTGCAATATGGCAGACTCTGCGCCATATCCGCGAGGGTGTTTGGAAGACAGGCGATACCTGGCTGGCGTTGAGCCTGGGAATGATTCTCGCGATGCCGTTTGTGCCACTCGAGATGAATCATGCGTTCTCCTTTGCTTACCGGCTCGTGCTCGTTGTGTGGCTTGCGGGCATTGCTGCGGGGAGTGTGCTTCCGAGAAGTACACGCACGTTAGGTGTTGCGGTTGTGCTCTTTTCGCTGGGTTGCAATGCTTTGATTTTGACACTGGCTCGCGAACGGATCTCTCCTGTCGCACGAGAGATTGCCCAAGCCGCCACCATCGGGCCGGAAGGGAATGGTCAGCCAGGTCCGGGTCTGCTGCTGAACGAGTACAAACCCGTGAAGACGTTGAACTACGACCCATATTTCTGGGCCGGGGCACACTATTTTCGGGTGCACGATGCGGTGTTGTACGACTCGCCGTGGCTCAACAACCCGATTATCCCGGTTGGAGCTGCCACGTCCTTTCCAAATGCAAGGCTGGAGGATATGGCGATGGAGCGCCCGGTGTATCTGCGGGATCTGATGGCATCTTCGCCGGAGATTCGCGATATTGTTTTGTCGAAGGTTCGCTTTGTTGTGATTCCTCATGGGGTAGGAGTAGAGGCGAAGGAGAGCATCGCGATCCTAGCAGCCGATCCACGAGGTGAATGGAGTTGTACGAGCCGCGGCTGGTTCGATCTCTGTACCCAGGCGAATTGAAGCAGGAGGATCTCCGATCACTGCCGGAGTTCGACTTCGGTGGCGCCTTGTCCGCCCTGGTTGTGCGGGGGTTCGGTGACGGCGGTGACGTGAGGATGGTTGCGCAGGTATTCGCGTAAGGTGCGGCGCAGGACTCCCATGCCTGTGCCGTGCACGATGCGGATTCGTGGAAGACCGGCAAGGAAGGCCCGATCGAGAAAGCGCTCGACTTCGTCGTGGGCTTCGTCGGCGGTTCGCCCGATGACATTAATCTCGGAAGGGACGTTTTCGGTGTCACTGTTGGTGGTGGAGACGGTGATGCCGCCACGCTTGCGCGCTGCTTCGAGCGGGGTGACGACTTTGACGGATTCGACTTCGGCGATATCGTCGATGGCAGCGCGCATCTTCATGGCGCCGATGGAGACTTCGTAGGTCTTCGCATCGATGACGCGGTCGACGCGGGCCTGGCGGCCGAGGGACTTCAGTTTGACGAGGTCGCCGACCTTGATCCCTTTTGGGATGTAAGGCTGGGCGTGGGGATCGTTTTTGTCCGCGCCGGTGGTGTGAGCGAGGACGGTGGAGTTGAACTGGCTGGAGAACTCGCGGCGAAGGGCGGCGATGCGAACGTCGGAGTCGCGCGCGATTTTTTTGGCCAGGGCTTTGTCGTCGATGGCTTTGACGGTCTCGCGAAGCTGGTAGGCGAAGTCTTCAATGAGGGAGTTGAGCTTGCCTTCGAGCTCCTTGGTGCGGGCCTTTTGTTCGGCGCGGCCCTCGACTTCAAGGCGGGCGCGTTCGCGCGAGAGCTCGCGTTCGCGTTGCTGGAGGGTTTCGCGCTCGATGGATGCAGCGGTTAGCTGTTCGTGGAGCTGGTCGAGGAAGGCTCCGATGTCGGCTGCCTGCGTGGTGAGTTGAGCGCGGGCGGCGGTGATGATCTCGGGTTGAAGTCCCAGCCGCGCGGCAATGTTGAGGCCGGCGGAGGCTCCGGGAACGCCGAGGCGGAGTTCATACGTTGGGGTGAGGGTGGCCTGATCGAACCCTACGGCGGCATTCAGGACGCCAACGCGGTTGGCAGCATAGACTTTGAGCGAAGTGAGGTGCGTGGTGATGCAGGTCCAGGCGTGGAGGTCGAGGAAGTGTTGCGCGATGGCTACAGCGAGGGCTGCGCCTTCTTCGGGATCGGTGGCGGACCCCAATTCATCCAGGAGGACAAGGGAGTCGGATGTGGCTTCGCGGGAGATGCGGTCGAGGTTCACGACGTGGGCGGAGAAGCTGGAGAGGTTGCGCTCGATGGATTGCGCGTCGCCGATGTCGGCGTAGATGGTGGTGAAGAGCGGGAGCGTGGCTTCTTCGGCAGGGATGGGCAGGCCGGACTGCGCCATGATTGCGAGCAGGCCGAGGGTCTTTAGAGACACGGTTTTGCCGCCGGTGTTGGGGCCGCTAATGATGAGCTGGCGGGTTTCGGGCGGCAGGACGATGGTTAGCGGGATTGGCGTTTTGGGAGAGTCGTTGGTGGCACGGAGTTCCGCCGCCATGCGGAGTTGAAGGAGTGGGTGGCGGGCGGCGGTGAGGGCGAGTTCTGGTGCAAAGTTCGGCCGCACGCAGCTAAGGTCGTTGGCGAATCGGGCGCGGGCGAAGTGCGATTCGACTTCGGCGAGGACGGCGGCGCCGACGTGAATCGCTTCGGCGTTTTCGCCGAGGGCGCGCGTCATGGCGACGAGGATGCGGTGGATCTCGGATTGTTCCTCGTCGAGGAGGCGGACGAGCTCGTTGTTCTGTTCGATGGTGTCGAGGGGTTCGACGAAGACGGTTGCGCCCGAAGACGAGGAGCCGTGGATGACCCCGGGAACCTTGCGCTTGAATTCCGCCTTGACTGGAATGACAAAGCGATCGCCACGAATGGTAATGAGGTCATCCTGGGTGCTGCCGCCTTCCGTGAGCGCACGAAGGGATTTACGGAGGCTCTCTTCGATGGCGCGATGCTGGCGTTCCATTGCGCGGCGGATGCGGCGGAGTTCGTGCGAGGCGTCGTCGTTGAGGGAGCCGTCGGGTTCAATCTTGCCGCGCAGGAGTCGAAGGAGTGGGGTGAGATCGTGGTGCAGGAGTGGGGAGGAGAGTTCGGCGATGCTAGGCCAATCGTATCGAGTGGAGCCGGGCAGGCGGATTGAGGAGATTGCTCCAGGCGGCTACGTGTTCGACTACGTCGAGCAAGTGAAGGATTTCGAGGGACTCGAGGGCGGAGCCTTCGATGCGGGCTTTTTCGAGGAGGGGGGTGGGGTCGAAGAGGCCAGAGAAGCTGAAGCTGCCGCCGCGGGTGAGCATGGTGCGGATCTCGGCGGTGCGTTGCTGTTGCTGGTCGATCCAGGTGAGGTCGGAGGAGGGTTCGAGGCCGAGAACCCAGGCTCGACCGAGGGGCGATGAGGTGCGGGAGGCGATGTGGTCGCGGAGACGGGGCCACTCGAGGGCCTGAGCGCTGGATTCGGCTAGCGGGAAGGGGATGGATGGCAATAAGGCTGGTACATTCACGTCTTTTATCGTACCCTCGCAGGGAACCGCCTATGAGGAATGTGCGTAGCAACTGGAGCGCAGGTTCCGGCGCCTTTGGTTGTCTGGAGGTGTGAGATGGTCTGTCAGGCTTGTGGGACTCCGGTTGTCGAAAGTGTTCATTATTGTGCAAAGTGCGGCGCGCAGGTGATTCCTCCGATACAGGAGCCGCAACCGCCGATGTATGCGGGTTATCCGCAGCCTCCTGTACCGATGTATATTCCGCGAGTACAACGAAATCTGCAGGTTATGGGGATTTTGTGGTGCGTGTTGGGTGTTTACCGCATTGCGAGCGGACTATTTGCAATCACCTTTTTGCGGGCGCTGTCGACGCACAACTTCGGCAATGATGCCTGGGTGTTCGGCAGGCATTGGGGAGGGCCGTGGGGCTCGCCCTGGATGGGAAGCCTCTGGCCATTGATAGTGACGACGACAGTCGCGATGGCCGCGTTGGCTCTGATCGCCGGATATGGGTTGTTGCAGCGGAGGCCCTGGGGCAGGACGGTCGCTATCATCGCCGCGATTCTTGCCTTGCTCAAGATTCCGTTTGGAACAGCGCTCGCCATTTATACGCTATGGGTTTTGGCGCCTTCGACCTCCGGGATGGAGTACGACGCGATCGCGGATCGGACCTAGGGCTCAACGGACTGGGTAAACTAAAGGAATGAACTTTCCTGCAACTCGTTTGCGGCGTTTGCGCCGTACGGAGGCGATTCGGTCGCTGGTTCGTGAGACGCACCTGCATCCCGGAGCGCTGATCTATCCGCTGTTTATCTGCCCCGGCGAAGGTATCCGGCGAGAGATCGGGTCAATGCCGGGGGTCTTCAATCTTTCAATCGATCAGGCCGTGAAGGAAGCCGAGAGTTGCGCTGCGCTGGGGATCGGCGGGTTGCTGCTCTTTGGGTTGCCGGAGGAGAAGGACGAGCTGGCGACCGGCGCATGGGCCGACTATGGAGTTGTCCAGACGGCGCTCAAGGAGTTGAAGAAGAATCGCAAGCTGGATTCGCTCGTGATGATTGCAGACGTCTGTCTTTGCGAGTACACCTCGCATGGGCACTGCGGCATAGTGGCGCAGGATGGTGATCACTATGAGATTGAGAACGATCCGAGTGTGTTGCTGCTGGCGAAGACGGCCGCGTCGCTCGCGAAGGCCGGCGCGGATATTGTGGCTCCGAGCGACATGATGGACGGGCGTGTCGCGGCCATTCGCACCGCGCTCGATGAGGCAAGGCTGCAGCAGACGCCGGTGATGAGCTATGCCTCGAAGTTCGCAAGTGCGTTTTATGGGCCATTTCGTGAAGCGGCAGATTCGGCTCCGCAGTTTGGCGACCGGCGCAGCTACCAAATGGACGGGGCAAACCTGCGTGAGGCGATGCGGGAGATCGATCAGGACATCGCCGAAGGCGCGGATATGATGCTGATGAAACCGGCGATGCCATATCTCGATGTGATTCTTGCCGCACGCGAGCGATACGACGTGCCGATGGGGGCATACCAGGTGTCGGGTGAATACTCCATGTTGCAGGCGGCATTTGCGAAGGGCTGGCTGGAGCCGCAGAGGGCCATGATGGAGTCGCTCGTGGGGATCCGCCGCGCCGGCGCGGACTTTATCGTTACGTATTTCGCGAAGGATGCGGCGAAGGTGCTGGGCTGACGATGGCGAAGATTGCGATTGTAGGCGCGGGTGCGATCGGGAGTGTGGTGGCATCGCTCCTGCAGTCTGCCGGGCATGAATTGGTTTTGTGCGTTCGGCGGCCACTGCCCGAGTTGACGGTCGAAACGCCGGACGGTGCTGTGCGGATTCACGCGAGGATATTGACCGACCCAGCGGCCGCGGGTCCCGTGGACTGGGTACTCGTAGCGACCAAGGCTTACGATGTCGCGGGAGCTGCAGCGTGGCTCGACACCCTCCGTGCCGCCGGTGCTCCTGTCGCGGTATTGCAGAATGGCGTCGAACACCGTCAGCGATTCACGCCTTTCGTTCCCTCGGAGAAGGTTTTGCCAGTCATGGTTGATTGTCCTGCGGAACGGCAGTCTCCAGGCAGGGTTCGGCAGCGCGGGGTGATGCATCTCAAGGTGCCGAACGATGCTTTGGGCGAGGAGTTTGTGGAGCTGTTTGCGGGTACGGCGACGGATGCTTCTGTTGTGCCGGACTTTCTGAGCGTCGTGTGGCGCAAGCTGTGCTTCAACTCAGCCGGGGTTCTTTCGGCACTGGTGATGCAGCCCGCTGGCGTCGTGCGTAACGAGGCGATGGGTGAGGTTGCGCTTCAAATTATTCGCGAGTGTGCTGCCGTGGGGCGGGCGGAAGGTGCGCAACTTGAAGAAGAGATCGCTGAGACGATCCTGAAGGCACAGCGTGCGGCGCCGGCGGATGGGGTGAACTCGATGTTGGCTGATCGGCAGGCAGGCCGTCCGGTCGAGATCGATGCGCGGAACGGCGTGATCGTACGCCTGGGCCAAAAGCATGGGATTCCGACGCCTGCAAACAAGATGGCGGTCGCGTTGATGCAAGCGATGGTTGCGGGCAATCAGGACGGCTCACATAGCGGGTAAAGGCCCCGGGAATCGAAAAACTGCGTGGCGAATCGAATAAGATGGTAAGTGCTGGCTTTTTACGTCCCCCTTACATGGAGTGTTCCCTTGGCAGATACGATTTTTGATGTAGTAGTGGTCGGCGGCGGCCCCGCCGGATATACCTGCGCGATCCGCGCTTCGCAATATGGCCTGAAGGCTGCACTGATTGATGCAAACGATCGCCTGGGCGGAACGTGTCTGCTCTGGGGCTGCATTCCCACCAAGGCAATGCTGTTCTCCGCCGAGCTGTGGGACCACCTGAAGCACGCCGAACGCTACGGTATCGACGGCGTGACGCCGACGTTGAATTGGAAGGGCGTTCTGGCGCGCAAAGATGACGTGATCTCGCGCCACGTCAAAGGCCTCGACTTCCTGATGAAGAAGAACAAAATCACTACTTTCAAGGGCTTCGGCAAGTTGACCGGCGGCGCGAAGGACGGCGTCTTTACCGTAGATGTAAAGCTGGCCGATGGAAAGGCTGCGACAGTAAAGGCGAAAAAGGTTGTGCTGGCGACGGGTTCCGACGCCCGTATTCTGCCCGGCTACAAACCGGATGAAACAATCCTGACGAATTACGAGATCCTCAAGATCGCCGAGGCGCCGAAGTCGCTGGTTGTGATTGGCTCGGGTGCCGTGGGAGTCGAATTCGCTTCGATCTTCAAGAGCTTCGGCGCAGACGTTACTGTTCTCGAAGTGTTGCCGCGCGTCGTCCCAGTGGAAGACGAAGAGATCAGCAAGGAACTGTTGCGCCAGTTCAAGAAGCGCGGAATCGACGTCAGCTTGTCGATCAAGGACACGAAGGTCGAGAAGAACAAGGATGGTGCTCTCGTCACATGGACTGACTCGAACGGTAAGCCGCAGTCGAAACAGGCCGAAAAGGTGCTGATGGCCGTTGGTCGCGCGCCGCGTACCGAGGGCATCGGGCTCGAGACGACGAAGATCAAGCCGGACCGTGGCTTCGTGATGGCGAACGAGTGGATGGAGACGACCGAACCGGGAATCTACGCAATCGGCGACATCGTCGGCGGAATGCCTCAATTGGCGCATGTCGGCGCTATGGCCGGTCTGGTCGTTGCGGCGAAGATGGCTGGTAAATATGCGAAACCAGTCAACCGCGCGCGCATTCCGGGCTGCACTTACTGCGATCCACAGATTGCAAGCGTTGGTCTGACGGAGGCGCAGGCGAAGGAAAAGGGTTATCAGGTAAAGGTCGGCAAGTTCCCGTTCGTCGGTAACTCGAAGGCGACCATCCTCGATGCCCATGACGGCTTCGTCAAAGTAGTTTCTGATGCGAAGTATGGCGAGATTCTCGGCGTCCACATCATCGGGCCGTACGCAACCGAGATCATCGCGGAGGCAGTGACGGCGATTGAGCTCGAGGCGACCATCGAAGAGATGATGTTTACGATTCACGCGCATCCCACCGTTGCCGAAGCGCTACTCGATGGCTTCTCGAGCGTCGAAGGCATGGCGGTGAACGTCTAAGCAGCGGGATCCTCGAATGCGGCCCGGCTTAACGGCTGGGCTGCTTTCTTTTTCACGCGACAGATTTATGCACATCAACCTTCTCCATCTCGGCAGAGTTCCATACGCGGAGGCGATGGCCATCCAGCAGCAGGTCGTTGCTGCGCGCAAACAGGACCTAATTGGCGACACGCTGCTCCTGTTGGAGCATTCGCCAGTGTTGACCCTGGGCCGCAACTCGCATCGCTCCAACGTCCTCTTGAGCGATGAGTTGCTCGCACAACGCGGCGTAGAAATACACGAAGTTAATCGCGGCGGAGACGTCACCTACCACGGCCCCGGCCAACTCGTCGGCTATCCGGTTCTTGATTTGCGCGGCGATCACCCCGGAAAAAAAGGGCCGTACCTTGGCCCGGTAGATTACGTTCGCATGCTCGAAGAGGCGCTGATCCGCACCTGCGCGGACTTCGGCGTGATGGCCCAGCGCATCTGCAAGCTCACCGGCGTCTGGACGATGGCCGGCGGAAGCATTCGCGAAAAAAAGATCGCCGCCATCGGAGTGCACGTCTCGCAGGGAGTCACCTCGCATGGATTCGCGCTGAACGTGACGACGGACCTACGCGACTTCGAGTGGATCGTCCCCTGCGGCATCACCGACCGCGGAGTAACGAGCCTCGAACTCGAAGCCAGCTCCGACCGCCAGCCGACGATGGAGTCGGCGAGGAACGCCACAGCGCGAAACTTCGGGCGCGTCTTCGAGCGGCAAATGCTATGGTGCGAATCCGTGAATCAACTGCTTGCAGCCCACGTATGACGCGATAATGCGCCGTTCGCTTACCGGACGCTTCGGGCGGGGAGACGCCCGCCAGCCGTATAATCCCATAGGGTAGGTTCCACAGCGCACCCGGCTGAATCAGCGGGTTTTAGCCTTCCGGATCTGGAAATTTGAGGGAGAAGAAGTTCATGCCGACCGACGTAGTCATGCCCCAGATGGGCGAATCCATCACCGAAGGAACCATCACCAAGTGGCTCAAGAAGCCAGGCGACAACATCCAGCGCGACGAGCCGCTCTTTGAGATCTCCACCGACAAGGTCGACGCCGAAATTCCGTCGCCAGTCGCCGGAACCCTCAAGGAGATCAAGATCGGCGAGGGAACAACCGTGCAGATAAACACGGTCGTCGCCGTGATCGAGGGCGCAAGCTCGGGTTCTGCCCCGACAGCCGCGCCGCCCAAAGCCGAGACGGCAGCAACTCCCGCAGCCGATAGCGTAACCCCTGCGGCAGTGGATGAGCCCGCTGCAGTCCAGGGCAATCCCGCTGAGTCTGACTCCGCCGCAGCCGGCACGAAGATTGAAGCCAGTGGTGGAACCGATGTATTGATGCCACAGATGGGCGAATCCATCACCGAGGGCACCATCACCAAGTGGCTCAAGAAGGTCGGCGACACCGTTCAGCGCGATGAGCCCATCTTCGAAATATCCACCGACAAGGTCGATGCCGAAATTCCTTCGCCTGTCGCCGGAATTCTCTCCGAAATCAAGGTGCCAGAAGGCTCTACCGTTCAAATCAACACCGTCGTCGCCGTCATCGGCGGAGCCGCAGGAAAACCTGCCGCGCCTGCTGCCGCAAAGGCAGCTCCGGCTGCTGCCCCCGCCCCGTCAGCCCCCGCTGCTACTGCTCCTGCCGCGGCCTCGGAAGGCGAGCGCGTGCGTTCCTCTCCGCTGGTGCGCAAGATCGCAAAAGATAACAACGTCGATCTTTCCCAGGTCCCCGGCACAGGCGCTTCCGGCCGAATTACAAAGTCGGACATTGTCGGCCACCTCGAACAGGGTACGAAGCCTGCAGTTCCAGCCCCGTCAGCACCCGCCACTTCTGCACCCGTCGCAGCCAAACCTGCAGCGCCCCAGCCGCAGCCAGGCGAACTCGCTCCCATGTCGAAGATGCGCGCCATCATTGCGAAGCGCATGGTCGAGTCCAAACAGACCAGCCCGCACGTCCACACCGTCTTCAAGGTCGATATGACCCGCATCGTAAAGCTGCGAGAGAAAGAGAAGTCGAAGTACGAGCAGCGTAATGGCGTCAAGCTAACCTACATGCCGTTCATCACGCGCGCAGCCATCGTCGCCCTGCGCAAGCATCCCATCGTCAACGGTTCTGTCGAAGGCGACGCGATCCGCTACAACAAGAACATCAACATCGGCATTGCCGTCGCGCTCGACTGGGGTCTGATCGTCCCGGTCATCAAGCAGGCCGAAGAGAAGAACTTCCTCGGCATCGCCCGTTCCATCGTCGACGTAGCCGAGCGCGCCCGCGGCAAGAAACTCGCCCCCGACGAGATCTCCGGCGGCACCTTCACCCTCACCAACTCCGGCATCTTCGGCGAGCAGTTCGGCACACCGATCATCAACCAGCCGCAGAGCGCCATCCTCGGCATCGGCGGCCTCAACAAGGAAGCCGAAGTCATCACAGACAAAGACGGCAACGACTTCATCGGCATCCGCTCTATCCAACGCTTCACTCTTGGCTTCGATCACCGCATCGTCGACGGCGCCGACGCGGGCAAGTTCATGTCCGACTTCAAGGCCTATTTGGAAAACTGGAACGAAGACATCGGCTAACTCTCGACGAAAGTCGTTACCAATGGGCGGTCTCTGCGGAGACCGCCATTATTTTGCCAGGTCGGCATCAGACTAAAGAAGAGTCTTCGCCTTCAAGACCAGCTGCACCGCTTCATCAGCCGTAGCCCCCACCGCCGAAAGATGTCCCATCTTCCGTCCCTTACGCGGACGATGCTTCTCATACAGATGCAGTCTCACACCCGGCACTTCCAGTGCCGCATCGAAGTTCGGTACCTTCGCCGCACCATCTGCATCAAGCCACACCTCACCCAGCAAATTGACGATTGCCGTAGGCTGAACAACCTCAACACCGCCAAGCGGCAGATCACACACCGCACGCACAAGCTGTTCAAACTGGCTAGTCACGCACGCACGCTCACTAGCGTGATAGCTGTTATGCGGCCGCGGCGCCAGCTCATTCACCAACAGTTCACCGTCCTTCGTGCAGAACATCTCAACCGCTAAAATGCCTTCAAGTTGAAACGTATCGGCAATCGCCGCGGCAATCTCCCGTCGCACCCTGCGCCATCTGGTTAGAAATCGGTGCCGGAATCACACTCCAGGCCAGAATCTGTTCCTCATGATGATTCAACGCCGGCGGATAGACCTTCACCTCGCCATTGGGAGCACGCGCTACCAGCACCGAGATCTCGCGCTCCAAATCGATGGCCTTCTCCGCAACGCCAGCCCGCTCCCCCAACGCCTCCCACGCGGCCCGAATTTCATCGGGCGCCGCAACACCCTTTCGAAACCCAACCTTACCCTGCCCCCGTCCGTCGTATCCACCCGTAGCGCTCTTGCAGAAGCATCGCCCACCCAATGCCGCCACCGCATCGCGTAACTCATCGAGCGACCGCACTGCTCGATACTCCCCAACCGGAAACCCATGCCGCCGCAGCCAATCCTTCTGCTCAATCCGGTCCTGAATCACCGCCAGCATCGCCCCGCTTGGCCTCACCGGCGCATAGCTCGCCGCCGCCTCCATACTCCCGGGCGAAATCTGTTCAATCTCCAGCGTCACCACATCGCATCCACGCGCAAGATTCGCTGCCTCCCGCGAATCATCCCACCCGGCCTCAATACATCCATCCACCACAAACCGCGCCGGACAAGCAGGATCAGGATCAAGCACCAGAATTCGATATCCCATCCCGCGAGCGGCCATCGCCGTCATCCGGCCCAACTGGCCGCCGCCGAAGATTCCAATCGTTGCGCCCGGCAAAATCGGCTTCGCCTGCGAAGAACCAGAGCTCACGCGCCAACCTCTTCTTCGCCCACCACTTGCTCCAGAACCTCATCCCGCCGTGCCGCGCGCCAGGCCACCAGCTTCTTCTGCAGCGCAGCATCGGTCGTCGCCAGCATCGCAACCGCAAGCAAACCCGCATTCATCGCGCCCGCCCCACCAATCGCCAGCGTTCCCACCGGAACTCCCTTCGGCATCTGCACAATGCTCAGCAGCGAATCCATCCCCTGCAGCGCGGTCGCCGGAATCGGAACGCCTAGCACCGGCACCACCGTCTTCGCCGCAATCATTCCCGGCAGATGCGCCGCCCCACCCGCACCCGCAATGATCACGCGCAACCCTCGCGCTACCGCACGATCCGCATACTCAAACAGCAGATCCGGAGTCCGGTGCGCCGAAACCACCCGCACTTCATGCGCAATCCCAAATTCCTTCAGCACTTCGACGGCGCCGCGCATCACCGCATAATCATTGCGGCTCCCCATCACAACTCCAACCAAAACACTGCCCAGGCGGCACGGCGTCCATGGCCCGATTATACGGTCTACTCCACGGACGCCGCGTCCAAACTACCTCAAGAACGCTTCGCCCACAAACTTGCGTTCAGGCACATCACTACCCCATCGATCACCGTGCTCAGTCCCTCGCCGAACTTGTCCGCATCGGCAATATGCTTCTCCGTTACCGCATCCGCAATATTGATCGCGGCTCCTACGATCTCCACCGCCGCTTTCTTCTTCTGTTCGCCACTCTTCGAGCCGAACAGAGCCTCTGTTCCCTGAACCACCCCGGGAATCAAAGTGATCGTCCGAAAAAATATCTTCACAAAATTCATACACAGCTCCTCTCGCTTCACCGTCGAAAATAATCAATCGCCAGATGAAAGATCGTCAGCAGGCCGCTCATCGCCCCGACAAAGCCCTTCACCCGCTGAACACTCCGCTCGTGCCTCTCCACCCGCTCCTCAAGCTGTGCCAATCGCCCCGGCTGCCCTATCCCGAGCAGCGTATTCATCTGGTTCTTCAACACTGACAAATCAGCCAGCGCCTGCGCTTCAAACTCCGTCATCTCACTCCACCCTCCTTTGCCTGGTTAGCTCACCGGCAGATCGGTAAACACCGCACTCGAAAACCGCGAATACAGCGGAGGCGTCGACCCGTCATACATCCGCACGTAGTAGTGCTCGACCTGCGCCTCACGCGGAATCGAAAAACTCCGCACCGGACTCCGCAGCACCAGGTCCTGATCCACTCCCGGCCCAAAATCCCCATCACGCCGCCGCACCTCAAACCCACCGCCCGCAGGCGGAGCCGTTCCAGCATCCACCTGCAGCGCGGTCCCCGTTACTGACACCACTTGCAACTGCTGCAGGTTCGCAAGCCCACATCTCCAACTTCCTCAACCGCAAACGCTCCCTCTCCCTCGAAGGCCTCGACCGCGTCCTCGCATCCCAAAACATCACCATCGATCAGCTTCTGCCCTTGGAAATTCAAGCCACCCACTCCACCCAACCCCAAACCAGCGAGCCCACCGAAACCATCCCAGTAGTCTCACCCTCCGCCGCCATGGACGATCCCCGCATCGCCCCCGCAGCCGTCATCGAGACCATCCACGTCTCGGCCTCTCGTCTCCACAGCAATCACACCAACCGCGTCCGCGCCTCCAACTCCCGCGCCAACTGGCAGCGCTTCATCGCCATCCGCGCCGACGCTCAGCAATCCGCCGCAATGGAGCCCCTCGTCACCCCTGGAGCCATCGCCGTCCTCGATCGCGCCTACAACTCCTTGGCCCCCTACCGCGCCCACCAGCCCAACCTCTACGCCGTCCGTTGCGGAGCCGCCCTCCTCTTACGCTTCGTCGACTTCGACGAAGGCCGCCTCATCCTCCGTCCCTGGTCCCGAGACTTCCCCATCCAACTCCTCCCTCTTGCCACCCACGAAACCCCAGCCGACTACCTCATAGGCCGCGTCTGCTTTCTCTTCTCCGAACTCTGATCACTGTGATTTCTCCGTCGCCGCCATTCCGAGCGGAGCGAAGGATCCCTGCATTTCGCGTTTTGCCGTTGCCGGCGTTCTCTCTCAACCCCTAATCTGCAAATTGCCTGCATCCGCGATAAGGAAGTCTCTCTGGGCCAGCCCAGCGAGAACGACATCCTCTACCTCCGCCAGAACCGCCTCCTCCCGCTCCAACCCTTCTCAAAGTCGACTGTTCCTCGCCCTACTACCACGAGGAGGAAAAGGGCTCCGTCTTCTACGCCGAATCCTGGGCTCTCACCCACTACATCGAGGTGACCGATCGTCAGAAGAACACGACCCACCTCCAGGACTACGTCAAACTCCTCGCTCAGCAGGAAGATCCCGTTACCGCTGCGCAACATGTCTTCGGCGACCTCAATCAGCTCCAGAACTACCCTCAACAGTTACATCAATCAGGGCGAGTTCAAGATGTTCACTCTTTCCCGCCGTCCTCACCGTCGATCCCGCCTCGTTTCAGGCCAGGCCAGTCTCTCAGCCTGAAGCCGACGCCATCCGTGCCGACGTGCTTATCAATACCGGCCGCCCCAAGGAGGCGCAAGCCCTTCTCGAATCCACCCTCCGCGACGATCCCAACAACGCACTCGCTCACGAAGCCATGGGCTACCTCAAGTTCTAGCGAAAACGACATGTCCGCTGCGAAGAAGTGGTACAGCGAAGCCGTGCAACTCGACTCGCAAAGTTATCTCGCCCACTACTACTTCGCCGTCATGTCCCTCCAGACCGGTGACCACGACCACGACGCAACCATCGAATCCAGCCTTCAGTACCGCCATCAAGCTCAATCCCACCTTTGCTCCCTCCTACGATGCACTCGCCATGTTCTACTGCCACGCGCAACCAGAAGCTCGACGAAGCCCATCTCCTCAACGTCAAGGCCGTGCAACTCGAACCCGCAAACCTCAGCTACCGCATCGATACAGCAACCGTACTCAGCCAGCAGCGAAAGTTTTCCGACGCGATTGGTGTTCTCAAAGCCGTGATCCCAGTGGCCAAAAGCCAGTCTGAGATCGAAATGGTGCAAGGCCGCATCGATCAGCTCCAGAAGCATTCAGTACCGCTATGACAAAAGCCCTCTACCCAGTCAGCTTTACCTGCAGGCCGGATTCTTCGCTCCGTCGAATGTGAGGAAAGTAATGCTCGCCGCCGGCAGCGTAAGGACTACCCCTCTTTGTCTCCACGCCAGCGAGTTTAGGAACATCGCCACCAGCCGTCAGGGACAAATCTGTCCCATTCAACAGAACGCTCTTGCCCATCAGATCGGTCGCCGTGAGCGTGTAGCGGTTCGCAGATTCAGGAATATCGAGAGTCTGAGTCCCCGTCCGGCTCAAATTCAGCACAAGCATTGTCACTCCGCCGCTGTGTCCCTTCATGCACTGAGCATAAAGATGGACATCTTTCGAAGCAGCCGCACCCGCATCCAGAACCGTCGCCCCCATCGTGTTATGCCACAGCAACGCCGCCCAGTAGTTAGGCCGCGGCACCAGACTCTTCGCATCGATCAACCCATAGTCACTCGCATCGAGCGTATTGTGCATCACCACCTGCACACCGAGCTTCGCCAGTCGCCCAAGCTGATCCAGATAGCGAAACGAATCGATATAAGTCGCGGCCCACCGATCTCCTCCGCATGCTGTCTGCCCTGTCTCCGTCAGCCACATCGTCTTCCCAGGCGCATAAGTATCGCGAAGCCCCGCATAAAACGCCTCAACCGTCGCCGTCCGCCCAAGCCAATCCTCTGTCAGAGCAGCATCCGGACTCGTCCCAGCCTTCATTGCCGCGCCACATCGCTCAGACACCGTACCGTAAAAATGGTACGAGAACGCATCCACAGGATTCGGACCCATCGCCGCAAGCATCTCTTTCGAAGGAATCAGCTTCATCCCGGTACCCCCAGGAACCAGGTCGATACCCTCGCCTATTGACCCCGGTCCAAGAAGAATCGCCTTTGGTGCGGCCTTCCGGAAGAACGGTTGAAACACCGCAAAGTCTCGCCCATATGCGGCTGCGTCATAGCCTGCGGGAACCCCCGCGGCAGCCGCGAACGTGGGTTCATTCATAAACTCGGCCGCCGCAATCGACCCGCCGATGGATTCCGTATAGTCAAGAAACTTCTTTCCCTCCGCAGGAGTCCAAACGCCGGCTGCATCGCGCACTCCGACGCCCGTCGAAAACGACGTCACAATCCGGGCGTCCACCGCCTTGGAAAAATCAACGACACCCTTCCACTGTGCCCGCGTCAGCACCCCACCGAAACCGGGCGGAGGCATCGCCGGAGCAGGAGCATCCGAATCCTGAAAATACACCGTGTTCGCCCATGTCCCCGAGACCCGCACATAGGCCGGACCAAGCGCACCTGCCAGTTTACGCAGTCGTGGATTCGACAAATCCACTGGTTTCAGCTGCTCAAATAAGCCAGGGTCAATGCCGGCAGGCGCGCCGCTCTTCGGCTCCGTCGAAACAGCCTTACTGCCATATGGCTTCCAGAAACGCCCGCCGATCACCTCAACCATCTCAATGTTGTAGGACTGGAACCTCGGATCGACAGTACCGATCTTTTGCATCGTCGAGGGATTCTGTTGCGCCACCCCTGGTAAAGCAGCAATAGCAATCACAAGTGCGAAAGCAATTTTCATAGCAGACAACTCTACCACTCGCTCACAAAAAAATGCCCGCTCAATAAGAGCGGGCGTGGAGTCCGAGCGCTACATTCAATCTCGCTAATACCTCGTCGTCGTGACATCCCGATCCACCGGATCCACAACAACGTGATCCTCGATACGCGGTTCTCTCAACCTCTCATCTGCGATGACATCCCGCGCCGTCATACGCTCCGTCTTCTCCCCCGAAGCCTCGCCCGACGAAGAAATATCCGTCGCACCCGTCTCCTTCAGAGCGGTCTTCGCCGAATCAATCTGTTCCGAAGTATCGCAATGCACTGAAAGCAACGTGCCTCCGCCTTTCACCGCGCCTTCATACCGCTTTGCCTCATACTCCGGAATCCCCATCCCAACCAAAGCTCCAACCAATCCGCCAACCGCACCTCCAACGCCGAGGCCTGCCAGCGCAGCCACGATCGGCCCAGCTGCAATCAGCGGCCCAACCCCAGGAATCGCCAACGCACCAATCCCGGCCATCAATCCAAGAGTTCCGCCAACCACTCCGCCCGTCGCTACTCCTGTCGCCGTCCCTTCAGGAGCCTTCGTGTGCTTTTCATGTGCAAATGCCCGTGTGGTCTCATCGTCCGGCAAGAGCACCGAGATTGCCGAGTTGCTGAAGCCCCGTGAAAGTAAATGGTCCACCGCACCCTCTGCAAGGCGGGCCGTCGCATAGATTCCAAACACTGCTGTGTTCTTATTGGACATGGTTCTTCTCCTTCGCTACCGCTAGGCAGCCCTTCGTGTTGTGATGCGCCGACATTGTCCTTCGCCCCTAGCAGCAAAAACTGCACAGGAATCTTCTGCAACGAACGCTTCATACAGAGCCCTCGTACTTGGTCTGCCCTCTTACTTAACCGTCAACTCGTTCGTAATCTTGTCCCCCGAAACCACATTCGCCGTAAGCGCTGCCACCTTCTCCTTCTCGTCTTCCGACTGCACCGGCCCCTTCAGCGTCACCACGCCGTTGACCGTAATCACCTTCACGTTGTGTCCATACGTCGAAAGGCTCTTGTCACCAAGAATCTCCTTACGCACCTTCGCCGTAGTCTCGCGGTCCGCCTTCGCATTGCTCTGCTTTTCCGCCGTCTGCGTATCACCCTTGTTGTTGGCTGTATTGTCCGGCGCCTGCGCCATCGCGACACCCAGACTCATCCACAGACACGACGCCGCCAATGCGGCCGAAGCCGCGCTCTTCCTGCTCAATAAACTCATCTCGAATCACCTCTCCGAAGAGGACCTTCCTTCGGTTCATCACGACCGGCCTGCTCTGCTCTGCACGGTCTCAGTTACGTTCAAGTCAGATGTAGACGCTCCTCTCAGAGTTGTCTCTACATTCAAAGCCATTGCCACGCCATCCACTTCGCTACAAGGAGCGTTAGCCCCATAGTGTCTCTGTCCAATTTCCCGGCGCTCTAGCACTTTTGCTAACTGCATTTACTCCGCGAATAGCCTATCTTTTCCCCACTGCGTCGAGAGGACCGGCCGGGGTGCGTGATGACCGATAAAAACAGATCACATGGCGATGACTCCATCCACTCGATTCGCACTCCGCATCTCCATTCGTGGAGATCCCTCGATCTCATTCGTAACGCCAGCTCAACCATGCTCATCCGCGCGGCAATTGCAGCCGCAATCGCTTGGGTTCCTCTGGCCGTCCTCTCAGCGCTCCGCGGGCCGCATATCTTCCTGTCCTTCCTCACCGACTACGCAGCCCTCACCCGTTTCCTGATCATCATTCCGATACTGGTCCTCGGCGACCAACCCCTGCATGCTCGTTACGCACTCGTCTCGCATCACTTCGAGACGACGATGATCCGCGACGAAGAGAAGAACAGATTCGACTCACATTGGAGATCCCACGAAACCCTCAGAGACACAATCATCATCCGGGCGATCCTCATTCTGGCCTCCGTCGCCGTAGCCTCGTGTCTGAGCGAATATCTTCACCCCGAGGGACAGGAATTTCTCGACTGGTCCAGAGGAGGAGGCGGCTTCCGCTCCTTCTCCTTAGCCGCAACCTGGGAAATCTTTGTCAGCTATCCAATCCTCGCTTACTTCACTCTGCACTGGATCTGGAAGCAAATCATCTGGTCACGATTCCTGCGATCGACCACCCACTTGAATCTCCGTCTCATCGCCGTTCATCCCGATCACCTCGGAGGACTCGGCTTCCTCGAAGCTTCCCTTCTCGCCCAGCTCCCCTTCAGCTTCTGTCTGGGCGTCGGCCTCGCCGGAGCAATCGCGAACCGTGTCTTTCACGAAGGACAAAAGGTCATTGCCTATCGATTCCTGGCGCCGGTTCTCATCGCGGTCGCCCTGCTCATATCGATAGCGCCCTATTTCCTCTTCGTCCCGACCCTCATCCAGATGAGGCGCAAAGGCATGCTGAAATACGGTGCCCTCGCCAGTGCCGTAGGAGAAAAGTTTGAACACAAGTGGCTAGACCGCGACGACAACCTCAGCGAGGATGCTCTGACAACTTCCGAATTCGCTCCCACCCGCAACCTCTTCGGCATAGTCGATTACATCGACGACATTCGCGTCGTCCCCGTCTCTCTTATCAACGTCTACCTCTTCATCATCGCCGCACTCATCCCATGCATTCCCGTAGCCATCGCCGCCATCCCATTCAGCGTGCTCATGAAGCTCGCCATGAAGCTCCTCGCCTAACCTTGCTAAACTTGTAGATAATGCTCTCCAGGCTCTACGCAAAGTGGATGTACGCGTGGGAAACCGCGCTCACCACACGCGACACCAACCGCATCGTCCGCCCCCTCGAATGGGGCTTCGACTGGCTCGAAGACTTCTCCCCCTTGGCCGCTGCTCGCCCATAGCCTGCCCTGAGCCTGCCGAAGGGTCTGGACTCTCGGACGTGGTTGATCCCCTCTCCCAAATCTCTCAGGCAACCCAGGACGACTACGACCGCATGACCGCCATCAACCGCGACATCGTAGCCCGCGCCGACGAGTTCTACGGCTACACCACCCCCACCGACTTCCGCCTCGAACGCCGCCACCCCCAGCTCTTCCCCACCAACGTCCGCCCCGAAACCCTCGAGCAAGACGCCGAAATCCGCCGCCAGGCCGAAACCGGCGAGCTCGAAGAAGCCGACTTCCTCCGCTTCACCTCACCCATCCGCACCCGCTACCCCGAGAACGATCAGGTCAACGCCCGCTGGTACCCCGCCCATCCCGAAACACAACGCGGCAAACCCAAACAGGCCATGATCGTCATGCCCCAGTGGAACGCCGACGCCTTCTCCCACAACGCCCTCTGCACCCTCTTCAACAGCTTCGGCATCTCCGCCTCCGCCTCTCCAAGCCCTACCACGACATCCGCCGCCCCGCCGAGCTCGAGCGCTCCGACTACGCCGTCAGCGCCAACGTAGGCCGCACCACCGAAGCCTGCCGCCAGGCCGTAGTCGACATCCGCTCCTGCATCGACTGGCTCCAATCCCAGGGCTACGAACAGTTCGGCGTCCTCGGCACCTCGCTCGGCAGTTGCTACGCCTTCATCGCCGCAGCCTTCGACCCCCGCCTCCAGGTCTGCGCCTTCAACCACGCCTCCACCTGGTTCGGCGACGTCGTCTGGACCGGCCAGTGCACCCGCCACATCCGCGCCGCCTTCGAACAAGCCGGCCTCACGCAGGACCAAGTCCGCGAGATCTTCTCCATCGTCAGCCCCATGTCCTACATGGACCGCTTCGCCGCAAAGAACCCGGAAAAACCTCGCCGCTCCCTCGTCATCCACGCCACCTACGACCTCACCTTCCCCCTCGACTACTCCTTCGACGTCCACAAAAACTTCGACGCCCTCAAAGTCGACTATGTCGCCAAGACTCTCCCCTGCGGCCACTACACCACCGGCGAATCCCCCTTCAAATACCTCGACGGCTGGTACCTCGGCCACTTCATCTACAAAGAATTCAAACGCCTCGCCCAACAATCAACGCCGGCAAATCGGTACCCCAAGCCGGCCATTAGAGCGGCGCCCCAGAAGTCGTCATTCTGAGCGCAGCGAAGAACCCCTGTATTGGTACTTGCCGTTGCTTGCCTCTATTGACCCTCCCAAAAAAGTGTCATCCTGAGCGAAGCGGTTCGCGCTCTTGCGAACCGCGTAGTCGAAGGACCTGCGGTTGTCTTTTCTCCCCACCAACTAGTCCTCCGTCTCCTCAATTCCCGTCCGCATAGCAATCAAACAAGGCGCAATCAAAACCAGAACAACTCCAACTCCCAACATCCACTGCGGCATCTTAAATCTCCTCTCGCCGAAACCGACTATACCGAGAGAACCTACAAAACAATGTCAACGGACGAGCCGCCCTCAGTTACTTCCTGTGCGCCTTTTCCCAAATGTGGAATTTCCACACCCAACCCAAAAATAAAGTTCAAAAAAGTGGCAAATTTTCAGCGCCAAAAAACCACCATCCAAACCACCAGATAAAACCATCAATCCACCACAAACTCACCACAAAAAACCATCACGAAAATTCAACTTTTCCCAAAACCCCCTCGAAAAACACAGCAAAACAACAAAAGCCACCCCCGAAAAAAAATCACCAAAACAGTGACATAAAATAACTCCATGCCCATCGACCTGAACGCTTCACTGGCCACAAGCGACCCGGAAATCGCCACCCAGATCTCCAATGAAATCAAGCGCCAGCACGAAGGCCTCGAGATGATCGCCTCGGAAAACTTCGTGAGCCGCGCCGTCCTCGAAGCCGCCGGAACTGTATTCACCAACAAATACGCCGAAGGCTATCCCGGCAAGCGCTACTACGGCGGCTGCGAGTACGCCGACATCGTCGAAGACCTCGCCAGAACCCGCGCCAAACGCCTATTTAACGCAGATCACGTCAACGTCCAGCCTCACTCCGGCTCACAGGCCAACGCCGCCGCCTACATGACCCTCCTCAACCCAGGCGACACGATTCTAGGCCTGGATCTTGCTCATGGCGGACATCTTACGCACGGCCACAAGCTCAACTTCTCCGGCAAACTCTATCGCATCGTCGGCTATCAGGTCCGCAAAGACACCGAAACCATTGACTACGACGAGCTGGAAGCCATAGCCCAGCGCGAGAAGCCCAAGGTCATAGTAGGCGGAGGCAGCGCATATCCGCGCCAATTCGACTTCCCGCGTATGCGCGCCATTGCCGACGAAGTCGGCGCGTACTTGATGATCGACATGGCGCATTTCGCTGGCCTTGTCGCCGGCGGCGTTCATCCGTCGCCCGTTCCGCACGCTCACGTCGTCACAACCACGACGCACAAAACGCTTCGTGGTCCACGAGCTGGACTCATTCTCTGTCAGCAGGAGTTTGCTGCAGGCATCGATCGCAGCGTCTTTCCTGGTCAGCAAGGTGGTCCGCTGATGCATATCGTCGCGGCAAAGGCAGTGGCCTTCAACGAGGCGTTACAACCGGAGTTCGCCACTTATGCGCAGCAGGTTGTGACCAACGCGAAGGTTCTGGCAGAAGCGATCGCGGCCGAAGGCTATCGCATCGTCTCCGGAGGAACCGACACTCACGTCATGCTGATCGACGTCTTTCAGAAGGGAATGTTGGGATCCGAGGCAGAATACGCGCTTGGAGAGGCGGGAATTACCGTAAACAAGAACGCGATTCCGTACGATACAAACCCTCCGATGAAGCCAAGCGGCATTCGCATAGGAACGCCTGCGTTGACGACACGCGGGATGAAAGCATCAGAAATGCGTGTCATTGCTGGATGGATTGTGGAGGCGCTTGAGCATCGGTCAGATACCGCGAAACTCGCGAAGATTCGCGGTCAGGTAAGGGAACTCGCCGAGCGGTTTCCTTTGTACGATTGGTTGCGCAAGCCAGAATTGTAAGGAAAGCGAAGATATTTTTTGATCGATTGACTCCGCTTTTATTTTTCATGTAGCGATGTTGGTGCGCCACCCGTTGCCATCGCGTGGTCTGCGAGTATAGTTCTCCATTGACGGGATGGGCGTGGCGGCCTTCGCGCCTGTCCTTGACTCCGGCGGAGAGGAGAACGCGCTATGGCGATGCAGATCCTGACGTGGCTGATCGCCATTCCGCTGCTCGGTGTGGTGACGGGAATGCGGTCGATGACTGCGCTCGCGGTGCTTTGCTGGTTTGTGCATGCAGGCTATCTACCGCTCGACGACACCTGGGCGGCTTGGGTGGGGAAGCTGTCGACAACCATCATCTTTACCGTTCTGGCGATTGCGGAGTTGATTGCGGACAAGCTTCCGAAGACGCCTAACCGGACTGCTCTCGGGCCGCTGCTGGCGAGGGTAGTGATTGGCGGATTCATTGGTGCGATCGTTGCTGCGGGTCTTGAAGGGTCGGATGTTGAGGGGATCATTCTCGGAGTCGGCGGCGCTTTGATTGGAGCCTTTGGCGGTTTTCTTATTCGCCGCGAGCTTGTCGACCGGACGGGAGGGAAGGATTGGCCGGTCGCGTTGGTTGAGGATGCGAGTGCTATCCTTGGAGCGATTTTTGCGATGGGTGTGATTACGGGGTAGACCCCGTCCTTCCTCGTATATCCTTAGGGGTACCCCCCTCCCCCATTACCTTCGCGTAAGGTCTCTGATTGCAACGGTTTAGTCTGTATGTGTCACGCTAAATTCGTGCAACCATTGAGGTTACGGCCAAATTCGTGCCAATAAAGGACTTAGTTGTCTAGAGCAAGGACGCTGGCGGGTGCCGAGGCTCTTTTTCAATCTATAAGTTAATTATAGCGGATCGAGTGTAACTAAAATTCAAGTCTAAGTTGTTGCTGTTAAGGTATTTAGGTCAAGTCTGGACTTGACAAGCGATTTTCGGGCCATAAATGCAAAAGAATTTTTCTCGTCTCGGTAAGGCATTGTGGGGTAAAGGCTTACCATGATTTGGCTTTGGTTAGTTATCAGGGAATTAGTTGACTAGGAAACTATAGCCCTGTAGAGTAGCTTTCGTGGATGGAGCAAATCAGACCGGAATGGATGAGGCCATCACGCGGGACGGATTGGACGGGGCTGGTCCTGTGAGCAAACTTGAGAGTCATATCGGGTTCTGGCTGCGTTTTGTTTCCAATCATGTGTCGCAGGAGTTTGCGCGGAAGCTGATTGCGAGTGGTGTGACGGTGGCGGAGTGGGTGGTTTTGCGGGAGATGTACGGGTGCGAGACGACCTCTCCGAGCGTGTTGGCGGAGAGGACGGGGATGACGCGCGGGGCGGCGTCGAAGCTGGTGGACCGGCTGGTGGGCAAGAGGCTGGTTTCGCGGCAGGGGCGAAGGGATGACCGAAGATTTCAGGATATCGGGCTTACGGTTGCCGGGCGGCGGATGGTTCCGGGGCTTGCGGGGCTTGCCGACGAGAATGATGAGGAGTTCTTCTCGGTGCTTACGAGGGCGGAGCGTGAGGCTCTGATGGCGACGCTGAAGAAGCTGGTGCGGGCGCATGGTCTGCACAGGGTTCCGACGGATTAGTTTGAGGCTGAGAGGTTCGAGGCTTGGAAGTTCCGGACGGGCGGCTCAACTGCCTGCGTGGAGGAGGAGATGATGATGAGCAACGATGTGATGCATGACGTGATTCATGAGGTGATGACGAAGACGCAGGCTGGGGAGATGACTTTTCCCGAGGTGGTTCAGAAGATGCTGGGGGCGGGAGTTGAGTCGTACTACGTGGACTATGCCATGGGGACCGAGAGGATCTATATGGCCGACGGCACGACGCGGAGTGAGACGATGACGCTTCTTCGGCGGGCTGTTGCGGCGGAGTTTTCTGCGGCTGGTCTGGTTGAGGCGATTCGCGGGGCCCAGGCGGATACGATCCGGTATCCGGAGTTTGCGCGGCGTGCGGTGGAGGCTGGGGTGATTGGGTATTGGGCTTATCTGACCGGGAAGAAGGTTGTTTACTTTGGGCGAAAGGGTGAGATGCATGTGGAGGAGTTTCCGCGGGCGAAGTCTTAGGGTGGTCACCCCAAGTCGCAGATAACGAGGGTTAACTCCGAAGCATGGACTGCTTAGCGTGAGAATAGTGCGCGCATCGTGGCAGTGTTGAGAAAGGGTTTTCACTTAAAACAACTGAAAGTTATGGAAGTATAGATCGCCCCTTTGTTGCTTTCTAAACCACGCCCTGAGTCATGGGCTCAGGATAAACCCACGTCCGAAGAATCCGGACCCTTCGGCAGGCTCAGAGCAGGCTGTGGGGCACCCAATCGTGAGGAATGTGTCGGTGAAATAACTAGAAGTTACGGAAGTGGGGATTGCCCCTTTGTTGTTTTCTCACCAGGTCCTGAGTCATGGGCTCGTGATAAACCCACGTCCGAAAGTCCGGACGTGGGGCACCCAAGGTTAGCCGAAACGTAAATTCAGGGCGTTTTTACATTGTTAGGACTACGCGAAATTGGGCGTTGCCGCTCATCATTCGGGCGTAGGCTTCGCCGGCTCTTTCTAGTGGGTAGGTTTCGATCATGGGGCGCACGCCGGTGAGTTCGGAGAAGCGCAGGGTGTCTTCGGAGTCTGCTGGGAGGAGGCTCGATCCAAAATTCACAAACATATGGCCTAACTGCGTCCAACTAGAGTAGGATGTGCGGTACTGCGGGGCCTGGAAGAAGCCGTTGAACGGCGACCTGCATCGAAGACGCGGCGGCTGGTTCGGGCCTGGAGATGTGCCGGGAGGTTGAGCGTGACTAAGAGCATTCTGCGAATTGTGCTTACGATTCTTATGTATGCGGGAGTTGCGGTCTTTCTGTTTCCCTACTTTACTGGCCGGATTACGGCGGGCATTCCGATGATGATTATCGGAGCGGGGTGTACGGTGGCTTGCGGCCTGCTGCGGTGCTATTTGACGGAGGGGGATTGCTCGCCGCTTCCTCATCATGGGCGGGATTGGTAGGCAAGGGCGGGTGGTTCTAGGCTGTTGCTGTGGGGATGACTGATTTCAGCCATGATTCCATGACTTCGTGACCTACAACTCCGGCCTGTTGGCGGATGAGTTTGCCGGCGTGGAAGACGGCGAAGTTGGGGATGCCGCGGACGTTATAGCGGGCGGCGAGGTTCTGGTTCTGGTCGGTGTCTACCTTGAGGACTACGGCCTGGCCGGCCATGTCTTTTGCGGTGCGGGCGACCTCGGGGGCGGCGGCTCGGCAGGGGCCGCACCAGTCGGCCCAGAAGTCGACGAGGACGGGGACGCGGGAGCCCTGGATGATCTCGTCGAAGACAGCGGCGTCGACCTGAATGGGTTCGTCGAGGGGTGGGAGGGGATTTTTGCAGGCACCGCAACGTCCGGTGTCGGCGAGGTGGTTGGCGGCGAGGCGGTTTTTCTGGCCGCAGGTCTTGCAGGTTCGGATCGCAGGCATTGGGGTGGCTCCTGTCGATTAGATTGCGGTTGCTGATTCTGGTTGCATAGTTCTCAGGCGCGGCGGCGGTAGCGGATGGCGAAGTCGTAACCGGGGTTGGGTGGGAAGAGACGGGCGACTAAACGGAGACGGTCGGCCAGGGCTTGCGGGGCGAGGAGGGGGTATTCGCGCTCGCGGAGTTCGGAGTAGTCGAAGTCGACCGAGAGCGAGAGTTGATAGATGGCGACGGCGTCGGAGAAGGCGGATTCGAGGAAGGTGTTGCGGGCCTTCTCGTCGATGACAGGTTTGCCGTCGATTTTTTCCTGGGTGCCGTTGTTGGAGAGGGCGAGGTTTCGGCTCTCCCAGGCGTCGAGGCTGGTTTCGCCGCGGACGTCAGCGAGTGCCTGGCTCCAAACTAGCTGGTCGAAGGCCTCGGGGACGCCAATGACGTCGACGAAGGCGTGAGCGATGTTGATGAAGAATTCGAAGGCCAAGGCGAAGCGGTCGCCAAGAAGGCGCGTGGAGATGAAGACGCCTTCGGTGTCATTGTGGGTGACGTTGCGGTGGCAGATGGCCTGGTCGCCGAGTTCGGGCGTGTAGGCGGGGGCGACGAGGGTGGCTTCGCCGCCGCGGCGGTCGCTGAGGGCCAGCGGGACGAAGTAGTAGGTCTTACGGGTGAGGGCGCCGGCGATGGCGATGGGAACGGCTTGCACCATGCGCTCCAGGTCGCGCTGTTCGAGATTGTGCTCGCCGAAGGAGGCGTAGCGGATGCCGTTGGGCGCGTAATGCACCTCTGCTTCGTGGATAACCTGGATTGCCTGGACGAGCTCGCTCTGAACACCTTCTGCCATAAAGCAGTATTCTACTGGTATGGCGCACGCATCGCAGCAAAGAAGCTCGACCACGGCCCGCAGCTTTGGCTCGGGCTATCTTTTTGGCGTTCCACTGGGTGATTTGGGGTGGTTTACCAGCTTGTTGATGAGCTTTGCGATCGGGTTTGCAGCGTTCTTTGCGACGACGTTTTTTGCGATCTTCGGCGTGCTGATCTACAACACGGCGACGCATCATGCGGTTGATTTTGCGGTGACATACAGGCGAGTGGGGCTGCCCGTGGGCGTTGTCGTGCTGGTGCTGACGCTGGGGTATCTGGGAACCTTGTGGGTGAAGCGGCAGTTGCGCCGCGAGTAGGGCGACGCCCGCGTCTTTCGGATTGGTGGAGACGTCTGACAGGTGATATCTGCTATTCTTCGCTTTCATCAAATAGTTCAAAATTCACCACCCATTTCTGGAGGATTACCGCGTATGTCACTTGTTCGTGCCTTTGTGCGCTGGGGCTGCTGTGCGGCTACAGTTGCAGGCCTTGTTGTTCCCGCCTTTTCCGCTGACAAGAAGTCGAAGGATGCTCCTGCTGCTGCTGACGGAGGGACGCCTTCGTACTATGGTCCCCAACCGGCGACCGAGAACATCGACCTTTCGATGTATTCGCGGATTCGGGATGAGGGGTTCAAGCACTCGCATGTGATGGAGTTTGGCGGAGCGCTGTCGGATGGGATTGGGCCGCGGCTTACGGGCTCGCCGAATATGAAGAAGGCGAATGAATGGACACGCGACACGCTGACGAAGATTGGACTGGAGAATGCACACCTGGAGGACTGGGGCGAGTTCGGAATGGGGTGGCAGCAGATCAATACGTGGGCGAGGATGGTGTCGCCCGATCCGGAGCCGCTGTGGATGCAGGCCGCACCGTGGTCGCCTTCGACCAATGGGCCGGTGACGGGCGAGGCAGTCTACATGGACCTCCAGGATGTGAAGGACCTCGACAAGTTCAAGGGCAAGCTGGAAGGAAAGATTGTGCTGCTGGGTGCGATGCGGTCGACGCCGGACATTACGCAGCCGCTGTTCCATCGCTACACGACAGAAGAGCTGGCGGAGATGGAGACTTATCCGACTGGGGAAGGACGGGGAGGGAATCCGGACTTCGCACGGCTTGTCGCGGACCGTGCTCGTCTGACCGCAATTCGGACTGCTGCGCTGAAGATGATGGTTGAGGAGAAGGTCGCGGCGATTATTACCCCGAGCCGTGATGGAAGAGATGGCGGCGGGACTGGAATTATCTTTGACGACAATGGCGCGAATGTTGTGCGCGGTGCGCAACTGAAGGAAAATGCCGTCACGATTCCGAATGCGGTGATGATGATCGAACATTACAACCGGCTGGGGCGCCTGTTGCAGAACCATGTGCCCGTGACGCTCGAGGTTAATATTGATGCGAAGTTTACTGGCGATCACGAGCATGGCTTCGATACGGTGGCGGAGATCCCCGGCACCGATCCGAAGTTGAAGGACCAGGTGGTGATGGTTGGCGGGCATCTTGATAGCTGGATTTCGGGCACCGGCGCGACGGATAACGGCGCGGGCTCGATCATGGCGATGGAGGCGATGCGCATCCTGAAGGCGGTTGGGTTCAAGCCGAAACGGACGATCCGGATTGCGCTGTGGTCGGGGGAAGAAGAGGGGCTCTGCGGTTCGCGTGGGTATGTCCACAACCACTTTGGTGGACCCGAAGGCGCGCCGTTGCCGGTGTGCGGTGCGATGACGGGTGGACCGGGACAGCCTCAGCCACCTCAACCTCCAATTAAGACGACGAAGGAGTG
Source organism: uncultured Acidobacteriaceae bacterium (assembly GCA_963746625.1). Classification (GTDB taxonomy): domain Bacteria; phylum Acidobacteriota; class Terriglobia; order Terriglobales; family Acidobacteriaceae; genus Edaphobacter. Next base: position 535,415 of record CAVVBT010000002.1, on the reverse strand, counting down.
GGAGACGCTGGACGCCTACTATAACCTCGATAACGGAACCGGCAAGGTTCGCGGAGTGTACACGCAGGAAAACTATGCAGTGGCCCCGATCTTCCGGCAGTGGATTGCACCGCTGGCCGACCTGGGTGTGACGGCAATCAGCTATCGCAACACGGGCGGTACGGACCATCTGTCGTTCGATGCGGTGGGCCTGGCGGGCTTCCAGTTCATCCAGGACCCAATGGATTATGAGACGCGGACGCACCACTCCGATATGGATACGGTCGACCGGCTGCATGCGCTCGATCTGGAGCAGGGTGCGGTTCTTGAAGCGATCTTTCTCTACAACACCAGCGAGCGTGAGGCGATGATGCCGCGCAAGCCGTTTCCACATCCAGAGCTCGAGCGCCAGAGCACTCAACCGATTCCGGGGATCTATCCGAACTCAACCGGAGCGCCGGATGAACCGACTGGACCGGGGCGTCGTCGTCAACAATAGCGACGGGTAAACACAAGGAGACGGCGAGAGGTTTTGTTTAGCTCTCGCCGCTTTTCTTTTTATCCCTTTGAAACTGCATTGCGGCGGAAGCAGTCGGGGCTATGGTCGTTGACGATGCCGATGGCCTGCATCCATGCGTAGACGATGACGGGGCCGACGAACTTGAAGCCGCGTTTTTTCAGCGCAGCCGAAATCTCCTCCGAAAGCGGCGTCTTTGCCGGGAGCGGGCCGTGATTCTGAATTGATTTGCCACCGGCTATCTTCCAGATCCACGCAGAGAAGTCTTCGCCTGCCTTCTCCATCGTGAGATAGATTCGTGCGCCGTTGATTGTGGCTTCGATCTTTGAGCGGGAGCGAATGATGCCTTCGTTTTGCAGAAGGCGAGCGATGTCGGGTTCGCCCATGCGTGCAACTTTCTTTGGATCAAAGTTATGAAAGGCTTTGCGGAAGGCTTCGCGTTTATGGAGAATAGTGCTCCACGACAGACCAGCCTGAAATCCTTCCAGCATGAGCAACTCCCACATCGTGCGGCCGTCGTGTTCGGGCACACCCCACTCTTCATCGTGGTAAGCGATCATCTGTGGGTCGCTTCCCGACCACGCACAACGCTTCTTCTCTATCGTTTTCCTTGTCATATCGATGAGATGTGGACGCTGTCAGTTCGACGCGGGCTTGTTTTGCAGATACTTCTGCAGCCACTCGACCGCGCGGGTCAGTTCATCGATCTGGTGCTCGCGCTTGATGAAGCCGTGGCCCTCTTCGGGGTAGTAGACGGCATCTACGGTGCGTCCTTCTTTCTTGAGAATAGCGACTACCTGTTGGGCTTCTTCGATTGGGACGCGAATGTCGCGCTCGCCCTGCAGGACAAGCAGGGGTGCGCGCTCATCGCGGATGTATTTCAGCGGCGAGTTCGCTTCGTAAACGGCGCGATCTTTTTCCGGATCGCCGAGGAGACTCTTTTCATATTCCTGCAGCTGCGGGTCTTCGTGCTGCAGCATGGTGTACCAGTTGAGGATGCCGTACTCATCGACGGCTGCGGACCAGACGCCGGGGGTCTTGCCGATCGCCATCAACGTCATAAAGCCGCCGTAGGAGCCGCCCCAGATGCCGACCTTCTTCGCGTCGATAAAACCGGTTGCTTTCAAAAAATCGACGCCGGCAATTTCATCTTTCAGGTCTGCCCCACCGAGGTCTTTGTAATTAGCTTTCTGGAACTCCATGCCGTAGCCGGTTGAACCGCGCACGTTCGGCGCTATGACCACGAAGCCGCGCGATGCCAGCAGCATTGCGCGGCTGTTGAAGGCGTCCACGGTCTGGCCGGTGGGGCCGCCGTGCGGCATGACGACTGCTGCCGCAGTGCCATCGCGCTTCAGGTTGAAGGGAATCCAGACGAAGGCAGAGATCAGTCGGCCATCGAAGCTTTTGTAGGTAACGAGTTGCGATGGCGGCAGCGCTGCCGCAGCAAGAGCAGGGCTCTCGTTGTGAGTGATCTGTTTCAGCTCCCCGCCGGGATGCAGGAGGTAGAGATTCGCGGGATGCGTGGAGTCTTCGTGCGAGAGAAGAAAGCTGCCGCCGGAGGTGAACGAAGTGGGGCTCGCGGAAGAGTTGTTGATGCCAGGAGGGACGCGGCGATTGCTGGCCTTCAGAGATGCGGCATCGGCGAAGTAGATCGTTGTTCTTCCATCGGCGTTGATCCCATAGGTGAAGGTTTTGCCGTCGGGGGAGAACTCGCCTGGCCGCGCCGTCCATTGCGTGTCGGTGACCCAGCGCCACTTCTTCGATTTGAGATCGAACAGTGCGACGTTGTCGTAGCCGCCCTTCCTGTCGGAGCTGAGAATGAGCGTGTTGCCGTCGGGCGAGATGTCGCTGACGAAGACGCGTTCCTTGCCCTGGTGCGTGGTCAGGTTCTCCGCTTTGCCGCTGGCCACGTCGATCCGATAGACGTCCGAGTCATCCAGGGCAACAGTGCGAACGGCGAATAGGGAATGGCCGTCCGGGCTCCAGCAGACGACGTCCCAGCTTGCCTTCAGGTCACTTTCATGTGTAAGCAGGCGAGCAGCGCCGGCAGGCCACGGCACCACTGCGACGTTGTGGTACGGATTGACCTTTTCCTTGCTGCCGTACGCGAGCGTCTTTCCGTCGGGGGAAAAGAGTGGCCCGACTTCGCTGGTGTGATCGGTGTTGGTGATATTGCGCGGCTCGCCTCCTGCTGCCGGGACGGCGTATAGATCGTAGAGTTCGTCGCCGCCCTTGTCCTGCATGTAGACGATTTCTTTGCCGTCGCGCGTGAACGCGGGGGATGCCTGACGGTCGTTCGACTTGAGTAGTTGTTGCGCGCTGCTGCCGTCGATATTCATCTGCCAAAGGTTGAGGCGGCCAGACGCGTTGCTGATGTAGGCGATGTGGGCGCCATCCGGGGAAAGCGTGGAGCCGCCGATCCTCCTGGTCTGGAGCAGGTCGGCGACACTGACCGGTTCTGCCGCCGCGTGAGTTGCGGAGACGACGCTCTTTGGATCGGTGGGTAATCGGTCTGCGGGGCCCGAGGCCGCTGCAATGACAGTTGAGGCAGCGAATAAAAGGAGGAGGGTGATTCGTGGACGAGACATTCAAATACCTCTCACACTGTCAATGGTTGTGTCGCGATTCAATCGAGACAACGTGCTGTTGTTGGAAAGTCAGTTGCCCTGCGACCAGTCGCGAGCGCGATCGAAGAACTTGCGGTCGCGCCACACGCCGGGGGCCCATTCGTCGCCGATGAGTGCGAACTGCTGCCGTAGCACATTCACGTCGCGATACTTGTACGCCATAAAAGCAAGCTGGTTTTTCGTGCGGCGATCGACGCCGAATTGCGTTGCGAGTGCCTGGTATCCGCGTTGAATGCGGGGCCAGTCCATCTGCTTGATGGGGAAGTCGCCGTCGCCGCGTCTGATGAGAACCGTTGCGATTTGGAAATAGAGGAGATCGCCGGCATCTCCACCGATGCGGTCGGCGGATGACTTTGCGAATGCCGCGGCTTCTCCCGGACGGCCATCCCACTTTGGCAGAAGGTAGTTGGCGTATTGTTCGTAGAGATAAAAGTAGCCGGGTTCGAATTGAATTCCGCGCTCGAAGTTCTCCTTCACGCGCTTGGCATCCCAACTCTGTGCGAGGCCGACCGTCATCATCTCGGAGTACCACTGTGGACACATGTTGTGAATGTTGGCCGACCCTTCGAGCACGACCTGCGCCTCTTTTATCCGCTCGTCAAACAGCCGCCATCCTTCTGGGGTCACGGTGTTGGCCATACCATTGCCACGCGCCACCCATGCCCAGCGGTGAAGGCTTGTCGCCAGCGCGACGCGGGGTGTAATTGATTCCGGATGAGCCTTCATCCAGCGTTCGAGATGGGCGAGATGGTCGAGGGTGGCTTTATCTGTTTGCTGCGGAGCGTCGAGCGCAGAGTAAAAGAGATGAAGTCTCCATTCGCCACCCGGAATGCGGGACTTTGAGGTGCGATAGTCGTTTGCCATGCGTTCCAGATCGTCGAACTTCTCAGCGATCAAGTCAGATTCGATGCCTCGTTCCCATCGGCCGATGTGGGGATCGTCTTCGTTGACGGAGGCGTTGTTGATGACCGGAGGAGTTTGCGCGGAGGAGAGACGCGGAACAGTCAGAAGCAGGGCGGGCGCAACGAGAAGGGCTCGCGAAAGTCGAACGAGGGACATAGCCGGCTCCGATGGTGCCACCAGAGTAAAGGCCCAATCGATTGAAGGCAAGGGATTTGCGGATCGGCTCGCCGGTGGGCACAGACCGCGATGCGATTACAGCCAGGCGCTCAGGAAGCGACCGGCTGAGCCGAGGAGTTTCAGGTTGTCGGTGCGATTGGCGAAGTAGCGGGCGTTGATCTCGGGTGAGCCGAGGTCTTCGATCTTGTTGAAAGCTGTAAGTTCTGCGGCGATCTCCGGCGGCGTGAAGAAGAGCTGGAAGGGTTCACCGGCGAGCTGAACGCGCGCGGCAAGGGAGTCGTGGGCGAGCTTTTCAAGGAATGGGAGCGCGGAGCGCGGTTGGCCGTAGTCGAGGACTACCCCGGAGCCGGCGGGCTGCGAGGCGATGAAGCCGAGAGTCGAGCGGAAGGCCTCGCGTGTGAGGTAGGGGACGACTCCGAGCCAGGCGAAGAAGGTGGGACTTGCGGAATCGAAGCCGGAAGCCTGGAGTCGATCGGGGAGCTTCTGACTTTCGAAGTCGACAGGAGCGTAGATAAGGTTTTTCGGAGACGGCAGAGTTCCTGCGGCAAGTAATTCACGCTTCCATTGCTGCGTTGCGGGATGGTCGACTTCGAAGACGCGCAGCTGTGGGTAAGGATTACGGTGGGCGAAGGTGTCGAGACCCGCTCCCAAGAGAACGTACTGGGTGACGCCCTGGGCGACCGCGCGTGCCAGCGTGTCTTCGGCATAGCGGCTGCGGGCGACGAGAAAGGCGCGGAGTCCAACCGAGAAGGGACGGTCTGGGCGAGTGGGCGTGCGGCGCAACTCTTCGGCGTAGGCTTGGCCAAGGATGGGAACCGCGATGGGGTCGTCGAGAACCAGCGGCGGGGCGTCGTAGAGCTGGTGAGCGGCGCGACGCAGGGCTACGCGGAGTGCGGTTTGGGAGGGACTAGCGGCCTGCATGCGTTGTCAGGCTGTCATCCAGGTAAGAGTCTGTGTGAGGTACTGCTTCATTTCCTTGCGAGGTACGATGGCGTCGAGGAAGCCGTGCTCCAGGAGAAACTCGGAGCGCTGAAATCCCTCGGGGAGTTTCTGTCGGATGGTCTGCTCGATCACGCGAGGGCCGGCAAAGCCGATGAGGGCGTTTGGTTCTGCGATGTTCAGGTCTCCAAGCATCGCGAAGCTTGCGGTGACGCCGCCTGTGGTGGGGTCCGTCATTACGGAGATATATGGAATCTTTGCGTCGTCCATGCGCGCGAGCCCGGCGGAGATCTTCGCCAGTTGCATGAGGGATGCAATGCCTTCCATCATGCGGGCGCCACCCGAAGCGGAGACGATGATCAGCGGATTTCGGCTTGCCAGCGAACGATCGAGAGCACGGGCGATCGTCTCGCCCACCACGGCACCCATGCTGCCGCCGATGAAGTTGTACTCCATCACGCTGAGGACGACGTTGTGCGGCCCGATTTTTCCCAGGGCATTGATGATTGCGTCGTTCAGGCCGGTTTTGCGCTGGGCCTCGGCTAGGCGCTTTTTGTACGGTTTCAGGTCGGTGAACTGCAGGGGATCGGTGGAACGAAGGTCGAGGTCGACCAGCTCGTAGCCGGGCTCGAGCAGGTTTTCGATTCGCGTACGCGCGTCGATGCGGAAGTGGTGGCCGCAGTGAGGGCACACCTGTTGATTGGTTTCCAGCTCGGCCTTGAAGAGGATCTTCCCGCAGTCAGGACAGCGGATCCACAGTCCCTCAGTGCGGACGGTTTTCTCCGAGTCGTTGACGATCTCATGGTCTTCTCGTTTGAACCAACTCATGCCTGCTCAACCTTCCCAAGGTGCCTTGACCATTGTAGCGGCAGACGACGGGAGACGACGGAAACCTATCTGTTTGCATAGAGATGGTGCTGGAAGATTGCGCGCAAAGGCTTTGCGCGTCATACTAATCCTGTGTTACTGGCGTGTTCGGCGACTTCTTCCTCTGCCATTAGTAAATTTTAGTCGCCATGAGCTTGTGTGAGTCCGGGCCCGATTTGTCTCCTGAAAAATAAGTCACCTCAGCACAGCAGCTTGCTCCGTCACGAAGGAGCCGGCCTGAGGCGTCGTTACCCCTATTTACTGGTTGGCATCCAAGAGGAAATGATGTCTACGTCTCCAAGCCCATCTCCTGGCCCCCCGCAGAAACCGGAACGCTTCGATCTGTACTCGAGGAAGTTCGGGGCGATTTGCGAGATGCATAGCATTAAGACGGGAACTCGCGAGGATCTCGAAGGCTTTCTTGAGAAGCTCGAATCGGACAGGCACTTTGCGATGGATTTCTGGGGCCTGGCGGGAAAACTGAGTGCACGCGAAGGCGGCGAATTCTCCGATGAACAGATGCTTGCTCTCGTCGTCGAAGGCGTCACGGGCAAGCCGTTGCCCACCGGGAGCGACGCGGATTTGGACCCGACTCTCTCCCTGCTGCGCGCGATGGTCGCGGGCGTCGATATCCAACGGCCTGCGCCTACCCCTTCCGCTCCGGTGCGGACCGCTCCGGTTGAGCCGATAGATGCAGCCAGATCCCGGATTGCGTCGACGGAGGAGCAGCGGAAACGGTTCTCCGCTGGACTCGCCTCGGTGCCGCAGCCTGCCGAGCCTGAACCGATCCCAGCTCCGTTGCCGTCGCAACTGCAGCTTGCACTGCAAAGCCTAGAACTCGTCAGCCGAGATCTCGGCAGCCACCTGCATAAGATTGACCAGCGGTTGTCCGGGCTCGAAGTCAAGGTCAAGAAACAAGCTGCGCGCGCAGAACTGCCAGTTCCCATAGTGCGGGATCCAATCGCTAAGCCAGTGGAGAGACCGCAGCTTTCGCTGCATCCCGCCGTACTGGCGACAGAGGAACGTCGCATCTATGAGACGGTGCCCTCGGGGCGCGACACCAACTGGAGAAAAAATGTCAATCTTGGAGTGGTTTTTCTCTCCGGTTTGGCGGTAGTTTTTTGCTTGAATTACTACAGTCCCGTCATCCGTCAGAAATTTCATGCAATTGTGCGAGAGGACCTCGAAACACCGGCCGGCTCCATTTGGGACCAAGACACTCGCCCCCCGGCTCTCTTGCCGCCGCCGGCACGATCTTCGACGGGGTCGACGCCGTCTCAATCCCCTCAATCGCTCGTGACCGCGCCGGTGGCAGTTTCAAAACCGGCGCCCGTCCCGAAGGAGCCGTCCGTTCATGCCCTGGCAAGGAATGAAGAGTCTTCTATCAATTCAGCCGGTGCGATCAGGGTGGCTGCCGCCGAGATGGAAAGGCGCCTCGTCGCCTCTCGTGTTCCTATTTATCCCGCGGATGCGAGGCGTGAGGGGGTGGAGGGAAGGGTAGTTGCTGAAGTCCTTATCTCGAAGGGTGGCACGGTAGCTCGCGTGCACGTGATTTCGGGAGATCCGAGGCTGCTGAGTGCGGCCACGCAGTCCCTGTATCAGCGTCACTACAGGCCGTATCTGCTTGATGGAACTCCGGTAGAGGTTTCCACCACTGTGACGATCAACTTCAAGCTCAATGGATAGCGGATTCCGACCCCTGGCGCAGGCGAAAGTCTGTGGCGAGGGAGATGACGGAAGAGATGCGTGACCCATTAGTTGCACGCTCTGGCTCAGCCGAAGTACTAAACTTAATTCGCTGTTTCAGGTGCATCTTTCGATTGCCCGTTGGTCTGCACTCCCCTGACGGGTTTGGAGACTGCCATTTCCCTCGATAAGAAATCGCGAGTTACGAGGCATCCCGAATCCCCGCACCAAGACCCGGTGGCCGCAGACGCTCCGGTTGGCATCAAAGAGGAAATGATATTGGCAACTGCGAGCAGCCTACAAAAACCGGAACGTTTCGATGTTTATGTCGAAAAACTCCGCTCCATTTGCGACATGCACGGCATCGGAACGGGATCACGCGATAATCTCTACGGCTTTCTGCAAGGGCTCGAAGAAAACCGTCGCTTCAGCATGGATTTCTGGGGTCTTGCCGGCAAGCTTAGCGATCGCGAAGGGGGCGAGCTTTCCGACGAACAGATGGTGTTTGTCGTCGTTGCAGGAATCACTGGCGACGAGACGCTAGATTCAAACGATACGAGATTCAGAGATGCTCTGTATGAGCTGCGCGCGCTGCTATCAGGAGTGGATCTCCATCAGATGGAGCCCCTTGCCACGGCACGCGCCGTTTCCTCCATGCAGCGCGATCATCTGCGTCCCAGATGGTCTTCTCTTACTCCTTCGAGTGTTTCCCATGGGCCTTCCAACGACGCCGCAGGTCAAGCGGGTGCTCTCCAGCAGCGGCTCGAACAGACGATTCAGCGGCTTGAGCAGGTTAATCAACAACTGCTCCAGAGTCTGTCCTATCTGGACGAGCGGTTTCGCCGGCTCGAGGCGCAATTTGAGCTATCGCCCCCGCCGGCCAGTGTGTCTTATCAATCTCTTGTCACAACGCCGGAGCAAGTAGAGGAGAGTCTCCCGCAGATCGAGCACCCGGGCGTCTCACCCTCACCTGATCAGGCAGATTTGCACCAAGCCTCCCAAACCGCTCCGGTCGAAGAGCACCTGATTGTTCACCCGGAGCGACGTCGGGCAGCTGAAGCGCCATTGCACGAAGAGCCAGGAGATCTCCTACACGTTCAGGACGCAAAGCCGCGGCTGGTGCTTGAGCCCATCGCAGCACCCGTGGAAGCGACTGCTTCGCCGATGTCAAACAAAAGCCACTCCGGGCCATTGTTTGAGCTGTATTCCCCCGAGCCCAGAGGCAACGGCAAGAAAGTTGCCGTGGGTTTCGCGATTGTGTTGCTTCTTGCCGGATCGGGCTTTGCGTGGACGCGCTACAACACACAGATCCGCCAGGTGACGGCAGGCCTGATCCAACGCATTCATCCGAGGGAGACGCCACCCGCCGCGACGCAAAGTCCGGCCGAACCTGCTGACGCCGCTTCGGACGAAACCGCGAGCCAGACTGCACAACCACCTGTCGAGCAAACCACTGCTCCGGCCGCGACGCCCTCCGCTCCGCAACCGGCGCCTGCGGCAGAGCAGCCGCGCAAAACTGCGCCGGACCGTGCGACGGCTAACGCCACTCAGGATCCTTTTACAACTTCGAACTCGTCTGCAGTCAGGGTTCCGGCCGCCGTCATGGAGAAGAATCTCATCGTATCGCGCGTGCCTACCTACCCTGAGATTGCGAAGGCCTCGCGGGTGCAAGGATCTGTCATCGTGCAGGCACTGATTACGAAGACAGGCGCCGTAAGCCGAGTTCACGTCGTTCAGGGTGACACGCGTCTGCGGACTTCGGCTATTGACGCCATCTATCGCCAGCGGTATCGGCCTTACGTTGTGAACGGAGTTCCGGTGGATGTCGTCACAACCATCACGATGAACTTTACCCCGGGGCAATAGCCCAAGCTGCTTATGTGAGCGTCAGCCGAAGTGTGGTCACGCTCGCCGCCGGGAACGTATGCAGGAGACGGCCTCCCGCAGGCTGCTTCGTCGCGGCTGGCCGCGGATGCACCGCGTCGGGATGGTCGAAGTCGTTGTGAGCGTGAACGTCGGTCTCGCTCAGAACTGTTCCGGTGGCGTTGGCGATTGCTGATCCATGAATCACTATCTCAGTCGTTAAAACCTGGTCGAGATGCGGGTTTACGACCGTCAGCGTAATCTCCTTGCCATTGCCCGTGGTTGCAACGGACGCGGAACCACTGAGACCTGCGAGCGTTCTTGAAGCGTCCAGCGAACCGCGGTAGCTGTTTCCACCCGCAGGGGTCGACGCATTCGCGATTTGGTTGCGAATGACGGGAGCGGTAAACTCTGCGCGTACTGCCTCGGCTCCGCGGTGCGGGAGATACATCTGAAACACGTGGAACGTCGGAGTGACCGTGAACTTGTCTCCCTTGGCGAGCATGAGCGAGTGAATGCAGTTAATCGACTGCGCTACATTCGCGACGGCTACTTTGTCCGCATGGCGCTGAAAGATGTCGAGAGTGATGCCGGTGAGCAGCGCATCCCGCATTGTGGACTGTTGCGACAGGTTATACTCCGGTCCAATCTCTGTTCCCTTGCCATACCACGCACCCCACTCATCGACGACCAGCTTCACGCGTGGTTGGCCCTCCTCGATTCGCATCGCGCGCCAGTGATCGGTGACGACGCGTTCCATAATGCTGCCACGTGTCAGGAGATCGTAGAACTCGTCGTTGGTGAAGTTCAGCGCATCGCCCTGCGCAAACTTCGTCGCGCTGCCCGACGTGTAGTAGTGCACCGAGAGGCCCCATAGATGACGCCGCTCCGGATTTGCGTAGAGTGCCTTGAAGAGCCGTGTCGTCCAGTCCACATCATCGCCATTTGGGCCGACTGCGACAAAGCGCAGCGGCGTCTTGCTGTAGCTCGGTGTCCAGGCCGTGTAGCGGCGAAACTCGGTTGCGTATTCCTCCGGGCTCATGTTGCCGCCACAGCCCCAGCTCTCATTTCCTACTCCCCAAAGGTCCACATCAAAGGGCGCAGGATCGCCGTTCGCAGCACGTTCGGCAGCCAATGTGTTCGGCACAGCCTTGGCAGCTGAGTTCGAAGGCACGTCTCCGGCCGGTGCATTGCAATACTCAATCTCCTGGTAAAAATCGCGCGCAGGCAGAGACCGCAGATCCGCGGCAAGATAGGGTTTGCATCCGATCGCCCGGCACGTCCGCATGAATTCGTGCAGTCCGTAACGGTTCGAGTCCTGCTGACCCCAGAATCCCGTCCGCGCGGGCCGCTTCGGCGCAGGGCCGATGCCGTCGCGCCAGTCGTAGCTGTCGGCAAAGCAGCCTCCGGGCCAACGCAGCAACGGAGCCTGCACGGCGCGCATTGTGTCGATGAACGCTTTGCGAATTCCACCCTCGTTGGGAATCGGCGATTCTTCGCCAACCCAGACGCCGTCGTAGATTACTCCGCCAAGGTGCTCGATGAAGTGGCCGTAGATCTCGGGCGAGATGGTTCCAATGGTCTCGGCTGGAAGAATGTCGATCCGCGCATCCGCCTGAGTGCTCTGCGCAAGCAGTTTGCTGCCGCGAAGCGAGAGAGCCGAGGCTGCAAGAGTGGAGGTTTTTAGAAAAGAACGTCGCGAGGTCTCATTCACTGGCATTATGAAAATTATTCTCCAATTGAAATAAAGAACGATATCGTGTTGCAGTCACAGGCGCAAGAGAGATTCGATCCCGTTCACGCCCCAATTCAATGTCGAACTCAATGCCCGCAATGATACGGGTGCCCAGCGAGAATCGTCATTGCACGGTAGACCTGCTCCGCCAACACTACCCGAGCCAGTTGGTGCGGCAGCGTCATCCGCCCTAGTGAGAGCAGAAAATTTCCGCGCTCCCGTCCCGCTTTCGACCATCCATCGGCAGGTCCCACCACCAGCACCACGCGTTGCGCGCCGTCGTCCCGAACCCGTCCCAGGAGCGCAGCAAACTCCTCCGAACTCAACTGCTTTCCGCGGCTGTCCAGGAGAATCGCGTAGGCTGGCGCCCGACCCGGCTGCCGTTCCAGCCACTCGAGCAACGCTGACTCCGATTCCGACAAGTAGGTCTCGCAAGCGACATAGTGCGCCGTCCGCTCCACATAGTCATCTACAAGGCGGTCGGTGGCTTCCGTCTTGGTTCGTGTTCGCCGAGGAGCTACCGCTGCAAGGGTAATCTTCATTTTTGTAGTTCTGTTTCCCAATACTGAGAGGATATCCAAAAATTCGTAGAAAAACGTTTTTCATGAGATTGAAAGTGATTGACGCCACGAGTGTTCTGTGTTTGGCAATCAGTTTGCAGATCCCTTCTCCGAAATTTTCCCAACCGACCGAAGGAGTTTGCCATGAAAAAGCTCTCCGCCTGGCCCGGAATCGCCCTAGGGGCCATCCTCCTCTTTATTTCACTTTCAACCTTCGCGCATGCAGCGGACGTTTTCGGCCGAATCAAGGGAACCGTGACCGACCCCTCCGGAGCGGTTGTTCCTAATGTCACCGTGACCGCAACCAACGAGGCAACTGGTGTTGTCTTCAATACGGTCACCACCTCTAGCGGCGACTATTCCTTTCAGGCACTCCCGATCGGCACCTACACGGTCTCAGCTAATACCACGGGTTTCAAAGGATTCACAGCAAAAGGCATCATCCTGAACATCGACCAGGAATATGTCCAGCCCATCCATCTTAGTGTTGGTAGCTCCTCCGATATGGTATCCGTCGAAGCCGAAGGAGTTCAGGTCAACACTACCGAAATGCAGCTTAGCAACGTCGTCACCTCAGCGCAGATAGTCGAGCTGCCTCTGATCGGACGTGCCTTCACCCAGCTTGAGCAGATTGAGCCCGGCATCCAGTCCTCCAGTGACCGTTTCGGCAGCTACTCTGCCAATGGCGCCCAGACCCAGCAGTCAAGCTACCTCATCAATGGCGCCGATACCAACGACCTCGCCCTCAACACCATCACCTTCCAGCCGAACATTGACGCCCTCGACCAGTTCAACCTCATCACCGGCCCGCTCAACGCCGAATACGACCGTAACTCCGGCGGCATCGTTAGCGCGACCATCAAGAACGGCACTAACCACTTCCACGGCGACGTCTTCGAGTTCTACCGCGACACCTTCCTCAACACCCGCAACTTCTTCCAGAAGGCCGTCTCTCCCTACCATCAAAATATCTTCGGAGGAACCATCGGCGGTCCTGCCATCAAGGACAAGCTCTTCTTCTTCGGTGCCTATCAGGGAATTCACCAGCGCGTTCCTCAGACCGGCGGCACTGGCATCAACGTCTACTCCCCGGCCAATCTCAATGGGAACTACTCCACCGATCTGAATGCTGCCGGGGGCGATCTGGGTTACTCCTTCAGCACCAATCCAATTCCCGGAACCATCACCATCCCGGGTTGTCCCTCCGACACCACCACCTGGGCCGCCTGCGCTAAGAAGCTGGGCGGCGTCTTCCCAAGTAGCACCTTCAGTCCGGTCTCCGTAAACCTCATCAAGAAGTATGTTCCCGCGGCTACGGTTGGAACCTATGGCTATACCTTCAATCCCATCACCACGACCACGACCAACCAGCAGATCTATCGCGGTGACTGGGTTCCCACCTCGAAGAACCTGATCTACGGCGTCTACATTCGTCAGACGTCGAGCGTGTCCGACACCCTTCCTTTTACGGGCGGTACCCTTCCAGGCTTTGGTGACTTCAACAACACGGGCATTAATCAGATTACCCTCGACTACACTCGCACCATCAACACGTCGACAGTGAACGACTTTGCGGTTCACTATACCCGGTTCAACTACCTCGCCGTTGAACCTCAAAACGTCGTTGCTCCTTCAAGCCTCGGCTTCGACATCAATCCCCAGAACACCGCTGCCCAAAGCGTTCCGCTAATGACAGTCAGCGGCTTCTTCACACTTGGATTCAGCAACAACGGCCCTCAGCCCCGCATCGATCAGACCTACCAGCTGGATGACAACTTCAGCCGTGTCATGGGCCACCACACCTTCAAATTGGGTTATGACGGGCGCAAGTTTCAGGTCTCCAACCCGTTCGGGGCCAACAACAACGGAAACTATGCCTTTACCAACTCCGGCAGCAGCCCCTTCAGCACCGGCGACCCCTCGCTCGACTTCCTGTTAGGTGTCCCCGGAACCTACAGTCAGGGCTCCGGCGCTACCATTCAGGCCTACGCCTACTTGAACTACATATATGGTCAGGACTCCTGGAAGGTGAGCAACAATTTCACCCTGAACTACGGACTCGGCTATCAGATTGATACCGTCCTCCATAACATTCAGTATGGCGGCAAGGCCATGATCTGCCTCGTTCCAAACCAGCAGTCGAAGGTCTTCACAACAGCGCCGCTTGGCTTCAACTATCCCGGCGATCCCGGTTGCACGAACTCCGCTCAGGCCTACACTCGCTACGGAAACCTCGGCCCACGCTTCGGCTTCGCCTGGTCTCCGAATCTCGGCCGGCTCTCTGACGGCGACTCCAAAAAACTCTCCATCTTTGGCGGCTTCGGTATCTACTACAACCGCTCGGAAGAGGAAACGTCCCTCAACAACCTGCAGAATCCCCCGTTTGGTCTTTCCTCATCAGGCGCAATCGACTTCGGCGGTCAACCGTCATTCGTAAATCCTTATCTGGACATCGATGCAGGAACCGTCTACAAGAACAAATTCCCCTATAACTTCCCCACGCCCGGCCAAACCATCGACTACTCCGTCTACGAGCCGATGAGCATCAGCACCTACGCTCCTGGATTCCAGTCGCCGTATTCTGAGAACTTCCAGGTCACGATCCAGCGCGAACTGGTGTCCAAGACCGTGCTCTCCATCGGATACATAGCTTCCCTGGGGCGTCACAACCAGATGACCTATGAAGGCAGCCCAATCACCGCTGCTGGTCATGCAGCCTGTCTGGCAAGTACAACCTGCTCCTCCTCCGCCAACCGTCCGCTGCAAAGCTACTTCTACCCATCACACACCCAGTACGGAGCCATCGATCCAATCACAGGCATAACCGGCTTCACCAGCGTTGGCTATGTCTCTTCCGGATCATCCTCCAATTACAACTCACTGCAGATCAGTGCGAACAAGTCCATGTCGCACGGCCTCGCCTTCCAGGCCAGCTACACCTACTCCCACGCGATGGACACCGCCTCAAGTTATGAGAACGCCGGTTATGGCGGTGCAAATCGCGGCTATAACCAGTACCAGCCATCCCTCAACTACGGTGACTCCCAGTATGACGCTCGTAACCGCTTCGTCTTCGCTCCTATCTACATGGTTCCCTTCCATTCAACTGGCGGAACCTTTTCACCTATGAACCTCCTCGTCTCCGGATGGCAGGTTAGCGGCATTATGACGTTTGCCTCAGGCTTCCCGTACGACATCTCCTACGGCGGAACCTCGTCTAACTCCCTGTGGTGCTCGGCGGACTTCTCCTACTACGCCTGCCCCGACGTCCCGAATCAGATCGCGCCGCTGGTTCGCACCAGCCCAAGAACCTTCATCCCTGGCACCAGCCGGACTGGCTGGTTCTCAGGTGCGAGCTTCGCACCTGAGGTTGTTGGTTCCTTTGGAGACGTCCACCGCAACCCGTACCACGGCGGGGGATTCAACAACACCAACATTATCCTGGCCAAGAACTTCGCCCTCTCTGCTGATGGCGTCCGTCGTCTCCAGCTCCGTATGGAGACCGACAACGTCTTCAACCACACCCAGTTCGCGCTTCCCAACGGAGAGGTCACTGGCTTCAGTTCGTCCACTGGTCTCCCAACAGGTACTTTTGGTCAGGTCTCGGGCATCAACTCCAACACTGCTGCTCGCCAGACCCAGTTGGCCGCGAAGATCTACTTCTAACCTTGGATCAAAATAACAAGAAGCGGAGAGCTCATGCTCTCCGCTTCTTTGCTTTCCATCCGCAAACGGTACGAATCGCCGGTTCTATTCCTTTTTCCTGGTTTTCTTCACCGGGACAGCTTTGCGCGCCGGAGCTTTCTTTCTCGCCACCTTCGCCGCCTTCTTCACCGCAGGCTTTGTCGCTGCGGTCGTCGTAGCCACCTTGGCTGGAGCCTTCTTCGCTGCTTTCTTCGCGCGGGTCGAAGCGATCGCCGCCTTCAGCTCGGCATTCAGATCCTCGACACTAAGGCTCGTCGCCGATTTGCGCAGCCTCTCCAGCCCATAGAACGCGCGCTTCTCCGGCGAAAACACGTGGACGATGAAGTCCACGTAGTCCATCAGAATCCACTCTGCCTGACGGCGCCCTTCGACCGAGTTGGGATAAACCCCAAACTCGCGCTTTAGGCGGAGCTCTATCTCGTCGGTGATGGCGACGTTCTGCCTTTCATTAGTTCCGTTACAGATCAGAAAGTAATCGGTGAGGCCGCTCTCGGCTGGGTCGAGCGCGAGGATGCGAATGTCTTCCGCTTTTTTGTCTTCGGCCGCTGCAGCGGCGGCGAGCAGGAGTTGGTTGCTTTCAATCGACGGCATGCGCCTCCTTGAAGCTCCATGGTAGCGGGTTGTGCCGTTCGAAGCCAGCCGACAGCGATTTCTTTGTGGGTCAATTTATTTGTTATCGGCTGACCAGTGGATAAATCCGCGGTTGCCGGCGGTGACAAAGGAAATGCCGCGGTCACTTCTTTTCCAGATGGAGCATCAACCGTCCATTTGAAAGCGTCAGCTCATCCACCGTAATGAAATATTCTGCAAAGGCTTCGCGAAAAGATCTCTCGGTAATGTGGGAATAGATCGAGTCGCGGCCACGCAATAGCTCGCGGAACTTCGGGTCTGCCGGCGGGACCCATTCGAGGATGAGGTTTCGCGTTGTCAGTCCGCTCGCGAGCGCTGCGACGCGGTCCAGCGGTATCTGACTCCGAAGCAGGAGGTGGTGCAGCACTGCGAGCATCATTACGGTGTCGAAGTGCCCGGCACAGCGGTTCAAAAACGAGGAGTACTCCCGGTTCTCCCAGCCTGTCGCCGGAGTGGGATGCGCGAGATCGACGCACAGAGGAAGAATGTTTGTCCCGCTGCCTTTCAGGCTCGCGCACAGCCTGTCCACGGCCTGTAGGTCGGTGTCGATGGAGACTACTTCCGCGCCTGCATCCGCCGCCAGCCGCGAATAGACTCCTGTATTGCATCCGACGTCGAGCACACGCGCAGGCCGGGCTGTTTCAAGCGCGTGCGTTACGAAGGCACGCTTGCGCGCATGGTCTTCTTCGTTGTAGTGGGTCGCGGTCTCGGCATAATCCGACCAAACGGATGAGTGGTGCGCCGGAGTCACGGCGCGCATCTGCGACAGCAGGCCCTTCAGCGTCTTCAGAAGAATGTGTTTCGCAAGCTCCGGATCGCCAACCGGACGCGAAGCGACGCCTTCCACCTGGAGCCTTTTGTTTTTCGCCAGCAGCGAGGGCAGCGTGACCAGCGAAAGTGCAGGCTGCTGCAATCTTCCGTGCCACGAAAGGGCCGCGTACACCTCTTCCGGCTCATATCCATCGCGCTTCGTCAGCAGAGCCTGCAACGGCCAACCGAGTCGTGAGTATGCGAGCATCGGCAGCAGAAACATCCGCACAAACTGCCCGTATGCGAGCCAGATGGGACGCCGCGGATCCATCTTTTCGATCGAAAGGACATCGACGAAGATTGGCTTAGTCCCCTGGAACAGCACATTCAGCGGAGTTGCATCCTTCAGCAACCATCCCTGCTGAACCAGGTCGCTGCAGAGGGTGAGCGTAAGCTCTGCCGCAGCCAGCCATAGGCCTGGCGCCCACTCCCATGGATACGACTGAAAGGAGACCCGGGGATGTCGCAGCACCAGCACCTCGCCGTCTGTCGTGGACACCACTTCGCTTCCCACAAGGCGTCCCTGTGCAACCATCTCCGATGCCATTGGCAGCGCCAGAAACTCCAGGATGTCCGCGTCGAATGGCGCACGGACGGTCCGGTAAACGCCATCTCTGCGAATTTCGACGCTCCCGGCGGGATCGCGAAAAGTTGGCAGCGACGGCATGGTCAATAGCTCCGGCATAAGCCTTTCGATGTCGCGAATCCGGTTGAGTTGCGCTGCTGTTGCTTCACCAGTGGGGAGACGGGGAGGGTAGTCGTATAGGGCTGCTGAGATAGGGACACGGGTTGGCGGGGAAAAGTTTCGGGACGCGAACAAAATCTCCATCAGGGGCACTTGGTGGAGGAAGTGGGAGATTCCATTTCCAAGTCAGCGATATAGGCGATGCGCCTCGATGTAGGCAGCAACTGCCGGTTCCAGCACATCAGAGCACGGGTCTCCACGCTCCAGCCGCTGCCGCAGATCTGTTGCCGCGACATCTTCGTGGACCGTCTGGAGTAGATGGACTCGCTTGCGCTGCCGCGCAGTCAGTTCCAGCGCCGACAGATCGGCCAGCGAAAAGCCGGGCCGGCTGACCACAATCCACTCCGCCAGCTCCAGCAAGCGTTCCGGTTCATGCCATAGCCGGAGATTGAGAAAGCTATCCGCGCCAACGAGATTAAACAGCTGCGCCTCGGGCATGCTCTCACTGAGCGCAGCGAGCGCATTGACGGTGTAATTCGGCGATCCATCCGGTTTTGGAGCGTCCACTTCCACGGGGAAGAAACGCGGGTCTGCTTTGCATGCAAGTTCGACCATGGCGAGCCGGTCGGCGAAAGGCGCGGGAGTTGCGTCAGATTTCAGTGGTTGATGCCCGACCGGGGCGAAGAGCACGCGGTCGAGCGCGAAAGCATCCGCGGCGGCCCTGGCGATTGCGATGTGCCCGTGATGCGGAGGATCGAAGCTGCCGCCAAAGAGAGCTACGCGCATGGGCTTTCTCTCGCCGCTCTGGGCCATGGGCTATTTAAAGTGGATGACGAAGCCTGAGCTGACCTGTTTGATTGGGTAGTTGTGGCTATAGGTTCCGAACGGGTCGAGGCCACCGTATCCAAATTCAACCAGGCGGAAATCCAGCACCGGCAATAGCTTGATATCCAGTCCGGCCAGCCCTTCGTACTCGAAGTTACTGTAAACCGTCACCGCTCCGCCGCTGCTTTGCAGCCCGTAGTCGCTGCGTCCCAACCCCGCTGAGACCTGAAGATAGGGCTTCAACGGCGCAATCGGAGTATGGAATGCAGCACGCACTCCCCCCAGGACTGAGTAAATTCGCGCACCTGAAGCATCAAAATTCACATAAGCGCCGCGCTTGGTGGTCAGGATGCTGCCGCGTGCATCGACCCCCAGCCTCACCGGGCCCCATGTCTTGAAGTCGTAGTAAACGCCTCCCGTGCCCCCGAGTGGATTCACCGAGTTCGATCGCTGATCACTCGGCGCACTCGATATCGGTGGCAGCGGCGACGAAGCGATGTTGCTTAACTGATCGGCGGTAAACATCCCGTAAACGCCGACCTGAGCGAAAGCTGAGACACAACTGATAAGGGCAATGGCGGCAAGAAAGAAAACTGCTTTGCGGAAATTCATGTGAGTTTAGTTTACTAGTTCAGACGCTTTCAAGGTGTTTCCGTATGCCGGATTTGCGATTGGCGCTTATCCGCGCAGCTTGCTCATCTCATCCAGAATGCGGTTTGCCATCGCCGACTTGCTCATCACGGGGATCTCCGCCGCTCCGCCCCGTGTCAGGAAATGCCCGGCATTCTGCTCCGCGTCAAAACCTAATCCATCGATGCTGACATCATTGACCACCACCGCATCGACACCTTTGCGGGCAAGCTTCAGCCGCCCGTTCGCCAGTGCGTCTTCCGTCTCGGCAGCAAACCCGACGACCATCGTGCCCGCTACGCGCTTTTCTACAACCTCGCGCAGAATATCCTCTGTTGCTTCGAGCTCGAGCAACACGGCGCGTGCCGCCTCGCGTTTGATCTTTTGCGCGGCGACGCTTCTAACGCGAAAATCGCTCACCGCCGCGGCCATCACAACAACCGTTGCCTCGCGCAGCCTTTGCATCACGGCTGTGCGCATCTCGTCTGCCGTTACTACGCGAACTATCTCCACGCCTGCGGGGGTCTCCAGGCTCGTGGGGGCGCTGACAAGAATAACCCTCGCCCCTCTGCATCGCGCGGCCTCGGCGACGGCATATCCCATCCGCCCGCTGGACCGGTTTCCAATAAACCTCACCGGGTCTATCGCCTCGCGCGTTCCGCCCGCCGTTACGAGCATGACCTCCCCAGCGTAGTCCTGATTGATCGCCTGCTCGGAGGTGCTGCTCTGCGGGGCAACTCCGCGCAAGATTTCGTCCACAGCTGCTGCAATGGCCACTGGTTCTGCCAGCCTTCCGCCTCCGACCATCCCGCAAGCCAGATAACCGCTTCCGGGCTCAATCACCTTCACCCCACGCACTCTCAGCGTTTCAACGTTGGCTTGCGTGGCCGGATGGGTCCACATATTTACATTCATCGCTGGAGCCACCACGACTGGAGCCGTCGTCGCCAGCGCCATCGTTGAGAGAAAATCGTCCGCCAGGCCATGGGCCAGCTTTGCCAGCATATCCGCCGTTGCCGGAGCGACAATCAGGAGCCTGGTCGTCTGTGCCTCATAGATATGTTCGATGGAAGACTCCCCGCCCTCTGAGACTGCTCCCGCATCCGCTCCCCAGAGCGAAGTAATCACTTTATGGCCAGAGATTGCCGCAAACGTCAGCGGTCCTACAAACTCCTCGGCTGCGCGCGTCATCACGACGTGAGGGTCGTACCCGGCATCCTGCAACAGACGCACCAGCTCCACCGACTTGTAAGCCGCGATCCCTCCGCAAACCCCAACCGTAACCTTGGTGCGCGCTGTACTCATACGCCCCCTGCGCATTTAATGGTCTCACATGCGCCATCTTTTCAATACTTTCACGTTTCAGCGAAACCAACGAGCATGCAGGTTTCCAGACTGCGACCAGTTAGGATAGAACGGGTGAAGACCTGGGTGGAGATCTCGAGGCGGCGCCTCGTTGCAAACTATGAGCTGCTCCAGCAAGCCGCAGGTGCCGAGACGACTCTCCTTGCCGTAGTCAAAGCCAACGCCTACGGTCACACGGGTTGCCTCTGCGCCCTTAGCCTGGCCCGCACCGGAGCACCCTGGCTCGGAGTCGCTGATGCGGAAGAAGGGGCTACTCTTCGTGAAGCGCTGACCGCCGCAGGCCTTGGCCAGCAGCCTCGTATTCTTGTGATGTCCGCTCCACATCGCGAAGAGACGGCGCTGATGCTCGAGCACAACCTCACCCCTGTGCTCTGGTCGCAGCAACATCTCGATTCGCTCACCGTCGCCGCAACGAAGAGCAGCCCCCCATTTGCCATTCACGTTGAGATCGACACTGGCATGGCGCGGCAAGGCATTGTGCCCGGTCCGGCGCTCGATGCTCTCCTTGTCTCAATCGCGAATAACCCCCGGGTTCGTCTCGAAGGGGTCATGACACACTTTTCGTCGTCTGAGGTTGTTGGCTCACCTCAGACCCAATTACAGCGGATACGCTTCGAGCAGGCTATCGCCGCGGTTCGATCCGCAGGCCTCTCTCCGGCGTGGCTGCATGCCGGCGGGTCTTCCACCATTGATAACCAAGGCAAGGAACAAAATCTCGAGTGGCTGGCACGACTCGCCGCCGAAACTGGGGCGCGTCCGATGGTTCGGACGGGCATAGCGCTCTATGGCTACTGTCTGTCAATCGGGCAGTGCGAAACAGCACAGGCTCCGGTGAAACCCGCGGCACAGCCGAGTCTTCAGTCAGTCATGACCTGGAAGGCCCGAATCCGCGACCTTCGCGAGATCGCTGCCGGCGACACCGTTGGGTACAACGCCGGCTTCACGGCGGCTCGGCCTATGCGGCTGGCTCTGCTTCCTGTCGGTTATGCCGATGGCCTGCGCCGCGAGCTTTCCTCCACCAATGCGCGTCCTGGAGGATGGGTCATGGTCCATGGGCAGCGCGCGCCCATTGTTGGGCGGATCTCTATGAATCTCACTACTGTTGATGTAACCGATTTACCGGCGGCCAGCCTGGGGGACGAGGTTACGGTGCTTGGCGACGGCATTACTGCTGACGATCATGCTCGTCTTGCAGGGACGATCTCTTATGAGATTCTCTGCGGTGTCCGAGCGGCTGCTCAACTTATTGATGACTAAGCACGACAGGCTACAATCACGAGCAGCATGATTGCTCACCTGCGCGGACGCCTTCTTTCTAAAAGCCCTAATCAAGCCATTGTTGAATGTGGTGGTGTTGGGTATGACGTGACCATTAGCGTGGCTACGTTCTCTGCGCTTGTGCCGGAGGGTGCCGAAGTAGGCCTTTATATCCATACACATGTGCGGGAGGATCAGCTGGCTCTGTTTGGGTTTGCTGACCGGCAGGAGAAGCGGTTGTTTGAGAAGCTGCTTACGATTTCGGGGATAGGGCCTAAGCTGGCGATTACGGTGCTGAGCGGTATTGATTCCGGACGACTTGTGAGTGCGATTCGTGCAGGGGATCATGCCACGCTGACGCGGATTCCGGGGATTGGGAAGAAGACTGCGGAGCGGGTGGTTTTGGAGCTTAAGGACAAGCTGGATGATCTGGCGACGGCGATTCCGACTGGAGGCGGAGGCGTGCAAGTGCATGGCGCTGCGGGGGATGATGCGCTTTCGGCGCTGGTGAATTTGGGGTATCCGCGGCCGGTCGCGCAGAAGGCGATTGAGACTGCGGTTGCCAAGAATCCTGAGGTGGGGACGGATTTTGAGACACTTTTCCGGGCGGCTTTGGCGGCGATCCGGTGAGTTTTTTTGTTTGTGGTGGAGGGGGCGTTTTTGCAGGGGGTTTTGCGATTTTCTGTCAGAAAATCGTGGTTTTTGGATGGTAATTTGTGGTGAGTTTGTGGTCGGATCGTGGTTTTTGGGTGGTTGTTTTTAGCGGCTAATTTTGTGCCACTTTTTGAAAATAAATCTGTGTGAAATCTGTGGGTCACGCCGCCACAAAAGTACAAAGACGAAACGCGGGGATCCTTCACTGCGTTCAGGATGACGGCAGTTCAAAGGAACTGCACTCGGTTCATGTGAGGGGGCCGTGGCTATGCGACGCGGGTGCGGCGTTTCAGCCAGGCGGCTTGCAGGTTTTGATGGCTGCTGGGTTCGGACTCGTGGTTGTCGGCGCCTTCGGATTGTTTTGGCGGGGTGGCTATGGTGAGAACGGGACACGGGGCCTCGACGATCAGGCGGTAGGTGGCGTCGCGGGGGCCGTGCGAGACGAAGGCTGGAGCGTGGTGGACTCCGAGCACGATCATTCGGGCGCACTCCTTCTTTGCGTACTGGATGACGGTGTCGGGGAAGTCAGCTCCGTAGATGGTTCGGCAGACAGGCGGGGAGATGACTGTTCCGCTGGAGACGGCGACGTGACGGAGGGCTTCGGTCATGACCTGCGGGACGATCTGGCTTTGGGCTCCAGCATCCGCCGTCATGGGCAGGACGGTGAGGCAGTGGAGCGGCGATTGAGTGGCGCTGCATACCGATGCGGCGTAGCGCACGGCGTGAATGGTGGTGGGGTGGAAGTCGGTGGCGAAGATGACGGGCCGAGAGGCGTCGTTGCCGGACTTGCGCACCCTGGGGCCAACGGTGATGACTGGGCAAGAGGCTTTTCGGAGGACGGCCTCGGCAGTGGATCCGAAGACGAGGCGCTCGAGGCCGCGGGCGGCGTTGGTTCCGAGGACGAGCAGGTCGGTCTTCTGTTTCTCGGCGGTTTCGAGGATAGTGGCGACGGCGAGGCCTCCGGCGATCTCGACATCGCAAGGGATGCCGCTCTGGCGGGCGGTCTGGAGGAGTTGGTTGAGGGAGCGTTCGGCCTCCTGATACAAGGCCTCGAACCCGAGGGGCTGTCCGGTCTGCTGGGGAGGGACGGTTTCGTTGTACTCGAAGACGTGAAGGATGGAGAGGCTGGCGGCGAGGGTCTTGCAGAGATCGATGGCCGTTTCAAAGGCTGTCTCTGAGGCTTCAGAGAAGTCGGTTGCGAGGAGCACTGTCTTGAAAGAGGGAGTGGAGAAATTAGTGGGGGCTTGCATTGTGGTGGCTCCTTGTAACTGCCTTGGGCTGCCGTTGTCTCAACAGGCTAGGGGGGTTGATTTCTGGCAAATGGCGGGGATGAGTGCGCCCGGGGGCGTGGTTGCGGGTGCTTGATCGTGCATGCGGGATACGGTTTGCCGGGGGCAAATGCAGATCTGGCCGTGGAGATTGCAAGACAGCTCGTAGTGCCGTGCGCAAGGGGAACACAACCAGAAGAACTCCATCCCTGAGGGGCGATTGACGGCGATGAGTTCTCCGCAGGCTCCGGACCGACGGCTTGTGGAACAGGCTGGATTCGCGCAGCAGGTGATCATTGTGGCACCTCCGAGGCCTGGATATCGCCTCTGGAGTTTGAATCTATTTGGTCTGGAGAGATTTGGATGTGACGCAGGTCACGGGTGTGGCGGGCTTATGCGACGAGTGATTCAAGTTTTTCCGGTGCGAGGATGAGGATCGAGACACCGCGAATTTCGATGAGCTTTTCTTTTTTGAAGCGATTGAGCGCGCGCGTGACGGTTTCGCGAGAGGCGCCGATCATGCTGGCGAGTTCGTCGTGGGTGAGGCGCATGTTGAACTTGAGTTGAGGACCTCCGCAGGAGGCGGCACGGGCCCATTCGAGCATGACGCCGGCAAGGCGGCCGGGAGCGGAGGTGGAAAGGGCGAGGCGGCGAGCATCGACGAATGCGGTTTTGTATTCTTCGGAGAGGGCTCTTGCGGAATGGAGGCTGGCTTCACCGTGTTTTTCGAGGAAGGCGAGGAATTCGGCGCGAGGGATGGTTTTAATCTGCGTGGGTTCGATGGTCTCGGCGGTGACTTCGTGGCGCGACCCTGAGATGGTTGCACTGAGGCCCAGGACGTCGCCGGGCATGGCGATTTTGAGGATGAGGGTCTTTCCCTCCTTTGAGGTGCAGGAGAGCTTGACCTGGCCGGTGCAGACGACGATGACGCTGTCGCTGGGGTCATCTTCGCGAAACAGCGTTGAGCTGGTGGGGACTTCAGCCTGAATGCCGAGAGCACTGAAGTCCCTGAGGGCGTGGTCGCTGAGATTGCAGAACATTCGCAGCGGGCGAAGTTCGCAGTGCAGACAATCGCGCTGGCTACTGAGTTTGGAAGAAAGTGACATTGTTGTGCCGGCATCCCTGCCTGGCAAGGCGCTCAATGTGGCTCGAGTATAGCGCAGCACAACAATGTTGGGTTCGAGGCGCGTTCAGCAGATGGTCATGACGGGGCAATGCGCCTGGGCGATGAGGTCTGGTGCGACACCGCCTTCAAGGTGGGGCAGCCAGAAGGAGGCTTTTTGCGCGCCGAGGACGATTAGATCGGCCTTTACCCTTTCGGCAAGTCCGAGGATTGCGGTGGCCGCGTCGCCGTGTTCGACGATGAACTCCGGGTTGCACCAGTCGTAGGAGGTCTCGGGAACGAGTTGGCGGAGGGCTTCCTGAAAGCGTCCCTCGGCGAGTTGCTTCGCAGTGAAGGCGGGTGCAGCGCCCTGGACGAAGCAGAGAAAGAGGCGCGCGCCGCTGTCTTCGGCGAATGAGAGTGCAAAGATCGCGGCTTTGGCGGCAGTGGCTGAGAAGTCGGTTGCGTAGATGATTTTCTGGAAGAAGAGCGGCTTGTCTTCGGGTGGGGTCGCGTTCGGGCCGATGGTCATGACGGGACAGGGGGCGTTGCGGATGAGTCCTTCAGCGGTGGAACCGAGGATTACGCGTCCGAAGCCAGTGTGCGATGCGGTTCCAGCGATGATGAGATCGACTTTGTCTTTTTTGGCGATGTCGATGAGGTCTCTGGCGGGGGAGTGTCCGTCCAGGGTGAAGGCTGTGACTTTGACTCCGGACGCGGCAATGCTGTCTCTGACTGTTTGCAGGGCCTCGATGCTGAACTCGCGTTTGATGGGAGCGGGGAATCCGACGATGGCTTCGTCGTAGGAGGAGACGACGGAGGGATCGAAGATATGTGCGACTTCGATGGTGGAGTTGAAGCGCTTCGCGAGAGCCTTAGCATAGGCGGCGGCTTTCTCGGAGGGGGCGGAGAAGTCGGTTGCGAAGAGGATCTTCTCCAGGTTCACGGAAACGGGATTTTCGATGAGCGGCATGCGGCACCTCATGGATTGATTGAAGTGGATTCTGGCGGGAGAAGTCGGTGACGCAGGTCACAGGTGTGGGTGGGGCAAAAGAGCCGCTGGTCTGCGGGCGGCCCATAAGCCGATTCTGTTTGTATCGGGATTTTCGCTGCGCGAAAATGGCCCACCTTAGCGACGATGAGACCGTCGCGAAGATGGGGCACCCAGTTCTTGTGTACGGGTTCGATATGGGCGGCTCGTCCACCCGTTTATTTGGTGGCGGTGTCTGCGGGGTGGGGCACGAGTGTTGCGACTCGGGTTGCCGTGTTCAATTGGTCGCCCGTCTGCAGGTAGTAGTAGCCCTTGCCGTCGTGGTCTTTTCCGTCCCAGACTGCCATGCGCTTTGGTCCGTTTACGGTCAGGGTGTCTCCGTGAACTGTGATGGAGGTGCTTTGATCGAGGCCAAGGCATAGTAGATCCGGGTGGGCTTTGATGACGGCGGCTAGATCGTTCTCGCGATGGCGAACGTCGACATGCTGATCGATGGTGACGTTGGTGAAGAAGCCGAAGCCGATCTCGTGGCCGGGGGCCATCATGATGGTGTTGTCGTCTGGATTGGAGGAGCCTCGCACCATGTAGGAGCCCTGAACGGTTGCGCCGGCGGAGCCTCCGCCGATGACGCCTCCGCGATCGAGGACGTTGAACATCTCCTTGAGGGTGCGGGTGTCGAGGTAGGCGTCGGTGAGGCGCCAGTGGCGGCCGCCTTCGATCCATACTCCGGTGGCGGTGGTGAGGGGTGCGACGAAGCCGAGTGAGTCGGCGACCGTGCGGTCGGTGGTGTGGAGGACTGTGCAGGGCACTGCGGCGAAGGGGCTTTTGGGGCCGCAGAACTCTTCCTGCAGTTGGGCCTGGCCGGTTGGCTTGGTGACGGAGGCTGTGGGGATGACGACGATGCGGGCGTTTTTGCCGCCGGCCATCTCGATGAAGCGCTGGAAGTCGGGTGGCTGCGTCGCGCCGCCGGTGATGAGGAGATATCCTTTGGCCGGGCCGTGCGAGGGTGGTTGGGCTGCGGCTATGCAGGGGAGAGCGGCGATCATAACCAGCATCCGCGCAAGGGCCAGTGAACGCGCTTGAACTTTCCGGTTACTGAGGGTCATTTCTTCTCCTGCTTGTTTTGGTTTGTGCCTGTTTGACGGTGATGGAGTCTGTTGAGTTTCTGGGTGGTCTGCTGAATGCGCATTCGCGTGAATGAGCATCTGCTGGGCGAGATCAGATTGGGTGTACCCCGCCACTAAAAAGAACAAAGACGAAATACAGGGGTCCTTCACTGCGTTCAGGATGACGGCTTCAAATGGTTACTGGTTCAAGATGACGGCTTCAAAGGTTGCTGCGTTCCGGATGACGGCATCAATGTCACTGCGTTCAGGATGACGGCTTCAAGGAAAAGAACTGAGTAAAACATCTCTGCGTCGCTTGACATATTCCCATATCGGCATGTTATATTTGCCGTCATGGCAAGGGCGAGCACCACTTCCGATGCTTTCAACGCGGTTGCTGAGCCCCGGCGGCGGGAGATTTTGAGTTATCTTGCCGGGACGGAGCGGCCCGTTGGAGAGATTGTGGCAGCGCTCGGCGTTCCGCAGCCTTCCATCTCCAAGCATCTGCGTGTGCTGCACGATGTGGGGCTGGTTCGGATGCGCTGCCAGGGCCGTCAAAAGCTGTATCGGACCAATGCGGAAGCGATACGCCCGCTTCATGAGTGGGCGGGCACCTTCGAGCGTTACTGGCAGCATCAGTTGAATCGAGTGAAGGAACGCGCAGAGGCGATGGTCCGCCATGGCTCAAACGATTTGAAGTTTCCCGACGCGAATCCCAAGGAGAAGAAATGATGATCGCAACCGAACAGACGCTTGAAAATCTAACTCTCACAATCAGCCAGGAGATCCACGTCCAGGCGCCTCTCGATGTAACCTTCGCGGCGCTGCTCGAGCAACTGGGGCCGGGCAATGAGACACCTGACGGCAAGTCTCTCAACATGAAGATCGAACCGTGGCCCGGTGGGAGATGGTACCGCGATATGGGCGATGGCAACGGACATTTCTGGGCCAATGTGAAGGCCATCATGCGGCCTACGCTGCTTGAGTTTGTCGGTCCGTTGTTCGCGTCGTTCCCGTTCGTCTCAAATGTGCAGTATCGGCTGAGTGAAGTTGATGGCGGAACGCTGATCGTCTTTCGGCACACGGCGCTTGGCTTCGTTCCCGAAGAGCACAAGGCAGGGATGAATAAGGGCTGGGCGTCGATGCACGAGCGCGTTCGCAGGCATGCCGAGGACTCGCGTAAATAGCGGCTTTGGTGGCCTGGAGTTTGGCGGCCTGGAGTGAGGAGGAGCCCATGTGTCCAGTTTGCTTAGCGACTGCAGCTCTGATTGCCGGCAAAGTCACTTCTGCGGGCGGACTCGCCGCAATCGCAATGAAGAAATTCGGCGGTAAGAACGCCGTGGACAGCTCTGCTGAAACTGATCGGGGCCCTGATCTGGGCCTGATCTGGGCTCTGATCGGGGCTGTTGCGACAAAGGAACGGAGAAGTAGAAGGCCGTTCCTAACTTCGTCCAAGGAGAAGTCGATATGTCAACGAGCATGGAGAAACCGCAAATCGTGTCGCGAGAGGAATGGCTGGCGGCTCGCACTAACCTGTTGGGCAAGGAAAAAGAGCTCACTCGGCAGCGCGATGCGTTGGCGGCTGAGCGCCGGCGGATGCCGTGGATGGCCGTGGAGAAGCAGTACTGGTTCGACGGACCCAATGGCAAATTGAGCCTGCTCGATCTGTTCGAGGGCCGGCGTCAGCTGATTGTCTATCGCGCGTTCTTCGAACCGGGTGTCTTCGGCTGGCCCGAGCATGCGTGCCGCGGCTGCTCGCTGGGGGCTGACCAGGTCTCGCATCTCTCGCATCTGAACGCCCGCGATACTACTCTTGTTTATGCCTCGCGGGCGCCGCAGGCGGATATAAAGCGCTTGAAAGCGCGTATGGGCTGGGAGATGCCCTGGTGCACCATCACGGACAGCTTCGACGCCGACTTCGGCGTGGACGAATGGCATGGGCATAACGCTTTCATTCGTGATGGCGATGAGGTGTACCGCACTTACTTCATCGACAGCCGCGGCGATGAAGCGATGGGGAGTGTCTGGAGCTACCTTGATATGACCGCGCTCGGACGCCAGGAGGAGTGGGAGGACTCGCCTGCGGGCTATCCTCAAACTAAACCATACGAGTGGTGGAACTGGCATGACGAATACGCCGCTGAGGTCTCGCTCAACCCGCAGTGGGTCTCGGTGCTGGAGAACGCTAAGGTGACGTTGGGCCTCGACACCGCCGACCCGCTACCGCGGTGAACCGAGTTCGCGAAGGACACGGTACAGAGATCCGAGCCGCCCGGCCAAAAAGTCCTTTGGTCTGTTTGGTTCTCCATGGTAGCGTGGTCACGCTCCCTAGAGAATGGGCGAGGAAGGGCAATGAACGTAGCGGTATCCCCCGCAATCGCCGGTCAGGATCTGTCGCTGAGAAACGAGCGGCGAGGGTACCTGCCGCTCCTCATTGCGATTGCGACGTATACGGCAACGACCGCTGCAATCCTGTTCGCCTCCTACCGCATGGCATCAGGGCACTTCGTCTATACGCTGGACGACCCCTACATCAACATGGCGATGGCGAAGAACCTCGCATTGCATGGGGTGTGGGGCGTTTCACCTTACGAATTCAGCTCCTCGACTTCGACGCCATTCTTCATGTTGCTGCTGTCGCTCATCTATCGTCTGACCGGTCCCGACCAATTTGTTCCACTCGCCCTTTCATGGGTATTTGGCCTGTGCTCGATTTATGTGGCGTGGCAGATCGTTACTGAATCTCTCACCATCCTCTGGCAGACGGTCGCCTTAGTCGCAGTTGTCCTGTTCGCGCCGCTCTTCGTGGTTGGCACTCTGGGGATGGAGCACTCCCTCCACTTGTTCCTGACCCTGCTTTTCCTGAAGCACTTTGACGCGGACGACAACTCGATCTTGCCGCTTGCGATTGTCACCTTCGCCATGACGGCAACCCGTTATGAAGGTCTCTTCGTGGCAGCGGTTGGCTTTCTCCTTCTCGCAGTTCAGAGAAAATGGGGCCGGGCCGCCACAGTTACGGTCTTTGCGTGGCTTCCAGTCCTCCTCTTCGCATTTTTTTCTATCCATCACCACGGCTACTGGCTGCCGAACTCCGTCGCTCTAAAAGGGGCCCAGGCGCACGGTGCAATCACCACGACGGTCGAATCAGCATTAGTGAATAGCATCAAAAATCTTGTGCTTGCACCGCACTTGCCTTGTCTTGCCGCAGCATTAGTTGTGATCGCCCTTTCCATTCGGAAATTCCATCCGAAGCTGGCAAACAGGGTTGGGCTTGTAGGAGGCGCCGCTTGTTTTCACCTGGTCTTCGCAGACGTGGGATGGGTCTTCCGCTACGAGGATTACCTGGTAGCCGGCGGGGTTTTGGTCATCGCTTGCGCCTTGCCTGAGGTTCGGAGAGCATGCGATCAGCGGTTTGTTCGCGAGGTCTCCTACATTCTTATTCTTGCCGGCGTATTGCTCACGGGGCGCTCCATGATGGCGGGGTGGTCGCTGCCGAAATACTCCCGCGCAATCTACCTGCAGCAATGGCAGACGGCAAACTTTCTCAGCGCCTATTATCGGGACGCAGCCGTCGCCGCCAACGACATCGGAGCCATCGACTACAGGACCGATCTGCATCTCCTCGACCTCGAAGGGCTGGCGAACGCCGACATCTTCGCAGAGAAACGCGCTGGAATTTATTCCACGCAACTTATCGACGAGGAGGCCAAAAAGCGTGGAATTGAGATTGCGGCCATCTACGATTCGTGGTTCTCCCTGCATCCGCGCTCACCCTACGGAGGGCCTCCCATTCCCTCATCATGGATTCGCGTGAGACGCTGGCAAGTCCCGCACAAGGAGCAGCTCGGTGACGACACTGTCAGCTTTTACGGATTGACGCCGGAAGAAGCAAAACGACTCGACGCGCGGCTCCGCACATTTGAGGCGGCTTTACCG
Source organism: uncultured Acidobacteriaceae bacterium (assembly GCA_963746625.1). Taxonomy (GTDB): domain Bacteria; phylum Acidobacteriota; class Terriglobia; order Terriglobales; family Acidobacteriaceae; genus Edaphobacter. Next base: position 504,598 of record CAVVBT010000002.1, on the reverse strand, counting down.
AAAGAGATCAAGGTGATGGATCACTAAGCCTGACCCTCCGTTTCGTACACTCGCGTAAATGCCCGTGTTGCCGCGATGCCTCGGGCATAACAATAAAAGGGAAGACCGGAACGAAGAGAAGGCCCCGAAACCGTTTTGCGATTTCGGGGCCGTTGGTCTGCGGGCGGCCCGTAAGCCGAATTCTGTTTTAGATGATCATTCCTCTACGCGACGCATTACTGCGGCGCTTTAGCAACCTACCCGCAAGTTTCGGCTGCTGCACTTTCGCGCAGCCTTGCTCTCCGCCTTGGCGCACCGGGCCGGTACGCTCCTGCCGCGTGGAGAGATGCGGCGGGATTCCTGCCTATTTGGTCTTGCTCCGTGTGGGGTTTACCGTGCCGCCGTCATTACTGCCGGCGCGGTGCGCTCTTACCGCACCTTTTCACCCTTACCTCAAGAACTTGCAGATTTGCCGAAGCAAATCAATAACTTGAGGCGGTATATTCTCTGTTGCACTGGCCGTCCAGCCGCCTTGAAGCGGCCGTCCCGGACGTTATCCGGCACACTGCCCTGCGGAGTTCGGACTTTCCTCCCCCGCGTTGGCCTTGCGGCTGACGCGGCAGCGATCATCCGGCCGCCTGCAGGTTCAAGTGTATCCCACCCGGAGGAACAAAAACCCGTCTAATTGCGTAGAAGAGCAAGAGGTTGAGCCTCGCCTTCGAGGCCTGAGACTGGTAGTCTCAAGCGTATCCGGAAAAAGTGGTTTGGCACCGTGGTTTGGGAAGAGACCAATGGAGTTTAAAGAGGCGGTCAAGATCGCGCTGCAATCGCTATGGGCGAACAAGCTGCGCTCCGTACTGACGCTGCTGGGCGTCGTTATTGGCGTCACGAGCGTGATTGCGGTAGTGACGCTGGTCAACGGCGCGAACAACTATGTCACGACGAAGTTCTCGAGATATGGCGCGGATGTGTTCACAGTTTCGAGGATGCCGCAGATCATCACCAGCTCTGAAGATTACCAGCGATTTCAGAGGCGCAAGAACATCCTGTTCCCGGACTATCAGTACGTAAAAGAGAACTGCAAGCTCTGCGTGGGAATTGGCGCGCAGCAGGCTACGACTTCGAAGGTTGTGCGCGGAACGGAGTCGACTACCGATACGAGCATTCGTGGCTACACGTCAGATATGCCTGCGCTGCAAAATCTGAATATCGAGCAGGGCCGTGGGTTTACTGACAATGATGAGGAACATGCCTCGCGTGTGGCGATCATTGGAACGGATATTCAGGACCACTTATTCGCGGGGATTAACCCGCTTGGGCAGGAGCTGCGGGTTGACGGGATGCCTTACACCGTCATTGGAATCAGTGAGAAGCAGGGCAGTACGTTTGGCCAGAGCCAGGATAACTGGGTCGCGGTTCCACTGACGGCTTACCAGAAGACGTACGGCACGGCGAAGAGCGTGACGATTTACGTTAAGGCTGGATCGGCGGGCAAGGTACTGGACAATGCTGCCGATGAGGTGCGGGTATTGGTGCGGTCGCGGCGGCACGATGCGCCGGGATCACCCGATTCCTTCGAACTGGATGAGAACAACACACTGGTTGGATTTTTCAGCACGATCACTGGATATTTCGGAGCTGTGGCGGGCGGGATTGCGTTGATCTCCCTGATTGTCGGGGGAATTGTCATCATGAACATCATGCTGGTGAGCGTGACGGAGCGTACGCGTGAGATCGGCATACGCAAGGCTCTAGGCGCGCGGCCAAAGGATATTCTGTTGCAATTTCTGATCGAGTCGGGAACGATGGCTTTGGTGGGCGGGTTCTTTGGTGTTCTGGGCGGAATCATCGTGGCTCAAGTGGTGACGCTTGTGGCTGGTTTCCCATCGACTGTCGCTTTCTGGAGTGTGCTTTTGGGATTGTTGATGGCGACTTCGACGGGCGTGTTCTTCGGTGTTTATCCGGCGCGCAAGGCTGCGATGCTGGATCCGATTGAGGCTTTGAGGTCGGACTAGAACTACGAGGAGTCATCAAGAGCAGGGAGTGAAGGTTAAGGAAGGTTGTTTATGCGGATCGCCGATACAAAAGAGACCATCAAGATGGCGCTGGACACGCTGCGGACGAATAAGCTGCGCAGCGGGTTGACGATTCTCGGGATTGTGATCGGCGTGATGACGGTGATCATCATTTCGTCAGTCGTGAACGGATTGAATAGCAACGTCTCGAGCCTGGTTGAGTCACTGGGAACCAATGTGATCTGGGTGTTCCGGTTTCCTGTGATCGGGGTGCGGCCGACGACGGAGATGCTGACGCGGAAGCAGCTGACCTACGATGACGCGATGGCGATGAAAGAACTGCCGCATGTCGTGGCGGTGACTCCGGGATTGCAGTGGCGGGACAACAGCGGGCAGCCGGGCGCGGTATCGGTGAAGTATGAGACCAAGAAGATGGAAGGCACGATGCTCGAGGGAGACGCGTCGGGCGTGAAGGATGTCTACGACCTCAACATCAGGGATGGCCGGTTCTTCTCTGACGGAGACGTGGAGCGGGCGGCAAATGTTGTGGTGCTGGGAAGCGACACGGCGGAAGGGCTGTTCGGCACGGCGAACGCGGTAGGCCAGGATGTGACGATCGCAGGCATGGTGTTTACCGTGGTGGGAGTGATGGAGAAGCAGAAACAGGCTTTCGGCGGAGGGAAGAATCCGGACGATAACAAAGCGATGTTTCCGGTGACGACGTTTCACAAGATCCATCCGGAGGTGCTGGATTACTGGATCAGCCTGAAGTTCGATGATCAGAAGAACAAGCAGCTGGTGCAGGATGAGTTGACGGAGCTGCTGCGGCGGCGAAGGAAGGTGGCGAATGAAAAGCCGGACAACTTTGCCATCTTCGGCACCGATTCGCTGACGCGGCTTTGGGATCAGATTACCTTTGGCCTTTTTGCGCTGATGCTTTCGCTGTCTGCGGTGGGGCTGCTGGTGGGTGGAGTGGGCGTGATGAACATCATGCTGGTGAGTGTGACGGAGAGGACTCGGGAGATAGGGGTGAGGAAGGCGATAGGCGCGTCGAAACAGGTGATTCTGTCGCAGTTCACACTGGAGGCGATTACGTTGTGTGCGGTGGGAGGGGTGATGGGGGTGACGTTCGGGAGCATTGTTGCGCTTCTTATACGGTTGATATTCCCTTCACTGCTATCTGCGATGTGGATTGCCCTGGCGTTTGCCAGTTCTTGCGGGATTGGATTGGTGTTTGGGATCTATCCGGCATGGAAGGCAGCGAATCTGAATCCGATCGATGCGTTGCGCTATGAGTGACTCGGCGATTTTGCGCTAATCGAGATTTTGTAACGCGGATTGTTTCAGGATAGCCGACGATCGGGAGTTGGGCCGTTTGCGGACAAATTAGTCTGAACTCTAAAGTGAGCGGAAAAAACTTTTTATCACCAAACTGAAACTCTACTTTGGTTTGCATGTTGTCCCGTCAAACGCGGGGAGAATCGGGCCCTGTTCAGAACGGGCCAACTAATTTGGCCGCATTCGGTGCACATCAGTTTCTCAACTTTCATTCGGATCGTAGCGCAACGATGGGATCAATTGACAGGACCTTGCGCGCCGGTACAAAGCACGCGATGCCCGCGACGACGAGCAGCAGCGATGAAACGCTGAGCACGATGAGTGGATGATTGGTTGTGATTCCCACCCATGCGGAGACGACATGATTCAAACCGAGGCTCAGTGCTAGTCCGACAGCGATTCCGGTGGCGACGCTGACCCCCGCGGAAGCCGTCGCAATCCTAAGAACATGTGGGCGTGTTGCACCCAAAGCCATGCGAATTCCGAACTCGTTGGTCCGCTGCGCTACTGAGTACGAGAGGACGCTGTACAGTCCAACCCCCGAAAGGAAGAGAGCCACAATCGAGAATCCGGCAAACAAGGCTGAGATCAGTCTGCCTCTTGCCCACTCCGGTTCATTCCTGATCCATGTTTCGAGATCCGCGATGACCCCATAAGTCTGCTGGTCGGGACTTACCGTTGCCAACTGTTTCCGGATGCTGTGGAGAATGGGTTCCGGCGCCGCGCGCGTGCGGATGAGAATCTGCGTGCCCATTCGCATGACTGTGCTGTAAGGGGCAAAGATGGCCGGTCTGACGGGGTTATCCAAGCCGTCGTTCAACGAGTCGCCAACGACGCCGATGACCTGCATCCAGTCGCCGGCGCCGGGAGCTGTCAATGCGTTGGGCGAGCCGCCGCTCTGAAGCGCGGAGAGCTTGATGGCGTGTCCTACGATGTCGCCATTCGGGTAGTAGCGTCTGGCGAGCGTCTGATTGACGACTGCCAGCGACGCTCCGCGCGTGACCTCCGCCACGCTCCAGGTTCGTCCCTGCAGGAGAGGCACCTGCAAAGTGGTGAAGTAGCCCGGATCGACGAAATGGATCCTGGCGGTCTGCGCTTCAGGAGATGAGGAGGGTTTGTCCCGCAACTGAAAGCGCTGTTCCCAACCGCTATGGGGCGGAGTCGCGTTGGTTGCGATGCTGGCGGAGACAACGTCCGGCAACGCGGCAACGCTGGCGCGCAATTGCTCGAAGTAATTGACCCGCGCCTCCCACGTCGTATAGGTATTGTCCTGCAAAGGAATGCCGACCGAGACTACATTGTAAGGATCGTAGCCGAGCGGCACGTTCAGCAGATGTAGAAATGCATGGACAGCCGCACCGGCAGCCGTGAGCAACACGAGCGTGAGTGCAATCTGCGCGGCGATGAGCGTGCTATGCAGGCGTCTGCCGTGCACGCTGCCAGCGGTCCTGTTGGTACTCGATTGCATGACTTGGCCGATTTCGGGCTTTATCATCTGCAAAGCAGGAACCAGGCCGATGAGCACGGAGCTGAGCAACGCCAGCCCTGCCGTGAAGAGCAACACCGGCACATTGATGCGAATGGCCACATCCGGCGGGAACATGCCTTGCGGCATCCATTCCACAAGTAATCGCACAAGCTGATAGGCCATCAGGATACCGAGCGCTGTCCCGGTAAACGCCAACAGAAGTGACTCAGTGAGCAACTGGCGCACAATTCTCGAGCTGCTGGCGCCTACAGCGGATCGCAGAGCAAACTCATGTCTCCGCGCCGTGCCTCTAGCCAACAACAGGATGGAGACATTGCTGCACCCGATCGCCAGGAGCATCGCAACCGCCGCAAACAGCAGATACAGAGTGCCACCCATGTTGCGCGTGGTCTCATAGGTCAGCGGGCGGATGTCCACCTTGAACTTGGGCGGGAAGCTGTGCGGCCTTTCCTGCGCGAAGCGTTCCAGCAGCGGCTGCAACTCAGCATCGGCTGAGGCGAGGCTTACCCCGGGACGCAGCCTGACAACCACGCCGCCTCCCTGTGTGGCCTCCTCGGGCAGATAAACGTCAGCGCCCCAGCCCCAGGTAAAGTGTGGACGGGTCACGCCTACGATCGTGTACAGCCGATGATTCAGCTCAAGAGTTTTGCCGATGACGGCCGGGTCGCCGTTGAAGTGACGTTGCCAGAAGCGGTAATGCAGCATCACGACCGGCAGCGGCTCTTGCCCTTCTGGGGAGTCGGAAGGACCGAGATTGCGGCCCAGCAAGGGCGGGACACCCAGGGTGACAAACGTTTCGCCGATTCCAAAGAAAGCGATGGCGTTCTCAGGAACGTCGTGACCGGTGACCGTCAGATGCCGTGCGTCCCAAGTGGCGATGCCCTCGAAGCCGTGTACGTTCCGCAACTCGCGAAACTGCTGTCCTGTGAATTCAGCGTCGAAGATATTGCCGCGTGGATCACTGAGGCTGAGATTGGCCAACCGGTCGACGTCCGCGTACGGAAACGGATGGAGAAGTACTCCGTAGATAACGCTAAAGATCGAAACGGTGGCTCCGATACCCAGCGCCAGGGAGACGATCGCAGCTAGAGCGAATCCTGGGTTTTTGATCAACTGCCTGATGGCGTAACGAGTGTCCGATCCAATACTGCTGAACAGAAGAGCTGTATCTACGGCAGCGACACGTTCCTTCGTCACGGTTTGGTTGCCGAACCTCATCAGCGCATCGCGCCGGGCCTGCTCAGGTGACATACCAGCAGTGAGATTGTCTTCCGTGCGCAGCGCGATGTGGGCCTGAAGTTCCGCATCGAGGTCGCGGTCGATGCGCGAGCGGTGCAACAGATTAGCTATGCGGCGGAAAACGGACATCGCGCGTCCCCTTCACACGTAGCGCAACACGGTGCGCACGCCTCTCACCAATTGATTGAAACTCTCCTCGGCCTGCTGCAACTGGCGCCGGCCTTGCGGCGTCAGCTTGTAGTATTTGGCTTTGCGATTCGTCTCAGTGTGCGACCACTGCGACGCAATCCATCCGCTCTGTTCCATGCGATGCAAGGCCGGATAGAGCGACCCTTCCTCCACGTGCAAGAGCTCCTCGGAAGCACGCTGGATGTGGAGCACAATCCCGTATCCATGCAACGCGCCCATTTGAGCAAGAGTCTTCAGAACCAGCAGATCCAGCGTTCCCTGCAAATCATTCCTTGCCATGCTTTTCTATACCTAGACGTCTCTGCTGCACTAGGCTAGTCCTAGACGTCCAGGCACGTCAATCTTGGAAGATTACCGATTTTCGGGGGAGAACACTTTTTTGGCAACGCCAGAGTCGAAGGGTAAAAATCGCCTTCGCGTCAACTGAGCATATAGCGTTTAGTGTGGCCAACTAGTCCCGACCGAGCTTTCCGGCAAGTAAGAATTGCGGTTGGTAGACTTGAGGGATGGCCACAGCGATTGAGATGATAACTGCGCTGTTGACCCTTGCTGGATTGGCTTACCTGGTGCTGGCGCTTTGGGGGGCGCGCAGCTTCGCACATTACTGGCGCGCGAAGAAGCAGGAGGGTGAGTTTGCGCCGGATGTCACTTTGCTGAAGCCGGTGAAGGGCGTGGATCCTCGGATGTTTGCGGGATTTGAGAGCCATTGCCGGCAGGAGTATGCGGGGAAGTTTGAGATTGTGTTTGGGGTTAGCAGCCTGGATGATCCGGCGGTCGGAGAGATTGAGCGGCTGCGGGCCGAGTTTCCTGAGTGCGCGATCCGGCTGGTGGAGTGCCGCGAGCGGCTGGGGACTTCGGGCAAGGTGAGCAACCTGGTGCAGATGCTGCGCGAGGCGAAGTATGAGCACGTGATTATCAATGACAGCGATATTTATGTTTCGCCGAGGTATCTGACGCGGGTGATGAGATGTTTTTCGGATGAGACGGTGGGGATGGTGACTTGTCCCTATGTGGGGAAGACGGCGGAGCGGCAGCCGGGGATGACAATTTGGGCTCGGCTGGAGGCTTTGGGGATTTCTACGGATTTTCTGCCGGGAGTGCTGGCGGCGAGGTGGCTGGAGGGTGGGATTCGGTTTGGGCTGGGGTCGACGCTTGCGATGACGAAGACGGCGCTGGCTAAGGCTGGCGGGCTCGAGCCGCTGGTGGAGTACCTGGCAGATGATTACGAGATGGGCGCCCGGATCTGGAAGGCTGGCTATCGTGTGGAGCTTTGCGCTGAGGTGGTGGAGACTACGGTGCCGGCTTATAAGTTTGGCGGGTTTCGGGATCATCAATTGCGATGGGCGCGATCGACTCGGGATTCGCGCAAGCTGGGATATGTGGGGTTGGGGATTACGTATGCGCTGCCCTGGGCGGTGATGACTTGTGTGGCGAGCGGGTTTGCGCTTTGGAGTTTTTCGCTGCTGAGTGTGGTGGCGCTGGCTCGGGTGGCGGTGGCGTTGTCGGTTGGGGTGGGAGTGCTGGGAGATGGGCAGGTGCTGCGGGATCTGTGGCTGCTGCCGCTGCGGGATTTTTTTGGGCTGTGGTTCTGGGCGTGGAGCTTTGCCGGAGACACGGTGGTGTGGCGCGGGGAGCTGTTCCGGCTGAAGGATGGCCGGATTACACCGGTTGGGTGATCGACGCGGAGTTGAGGTGGGCGCGCGACTGCGTTCGTGCGTCAGTTCGCGACGGCGATGACGCTCTCGTTCTCAACGGAGGTTTGGAGGGCGAGGCACTCGGAGATGCGCTTGAGCATGTCGGTTGGGTGGATGGGCTTGGTGAGGGTCGTGAAGTCGTGACCGGAGCGGCGTGCTTCTTCGAGCAGGTCGACGGTGGCGGCCTGGCCGGAGAAGAGCAGGATCTTGCATTGCGGGAGAGCTTTGCATAACGAGATGGCGAGATCGATGCCGGTCATTCCGGGCATGACTACGTCCGAGATGAGGAGTTGGGGAGCGATTTTGAGGGCGAGTGCGAGTGCGCTGGGGCCGTCGTAGGCGGCGTGGGTTTCGAAACCGCTCTTCGAGAGAATGATGGAGAGGGTGTCCGCGATGACCTTCTCGTCATCGACGATGAGAATTACAGGACGGTTCTTCAGTGAGGTGATGTCGGTTTTCGGAACTTCAGCGAGAGGAACTACGTCGAACTTGATCTTGGGAGTCATTTGGGCAACCTCTATTTGCACAGTAGCCCCATTCGGAAGATACGGGTTAACTCTTTTAAATCTGTTAGTTATGGACAGGTTTAGTTCCTGCCGAAGAAAGGCTTAGTTATTTTTGCGCTTAACATCTTGACAAATTCCGATTGTATCGGATTATTATTGCGTTAGCGTCACGTTAGCGTTAGGTCAGGTTAGATGGAGGTTCGACGTGGGAGAGAATGAAATCGATGTGCCGATGAAGTTTGAATCCGTTCTCCAGGCTAATGTTCCCAAGGGGCGGGACGGAAAGCACAAGCAGATCATTACTCAATTGCTGAGCGATATCGCACAACTTAGCGCCGGGCAGGCGCTGAAGATTCCTCTGGATAAGCTTCCGGATACGAAGCAGAACGTTCGATCGGCTTTGAGTCGGGCAGCGACCCAGAAGGGCATCAGTCTGGCGACGTCGAGTAATGAGGAGTTTCTGTACGTGTGGAAGACGGATAAGTAGGGTGGGATCGGCGAGGTGGTGAGGGTGGGCGGCTTGTCCCCCGTGACTTCGCTCAGGGCAGGCTCTTTGGGGTTGAGAACTAGAAAAGCAACTGCAACTTCAACAACAACGGCAACCCACCCTTTTCGATAAGGCCGAAAAGGATGGGCCACCCAGCAACCTACCCTTTCGGTGAGGCTGAAAGGGATGAGCCCTAGTAATGGCAGATCCCCCGCTCGACTTCGCTCAGGTCTAGCGGGGGCTTTTTTTCGGCTGTGGGCAACGCGTGTGACCATCGAATCCTCCTACCTGATGGACTGAAGAAGGGCAGGATACGATGATGACTCTTATTAGAGAGGACGAGCCGTTCGAGATGCGTGAAAAACGCGACGACGAGTTGGTCGCGGATAAGGCACCGGTTTCGGCGCGTGTCGGTCAGAATAAGGTTGAGATCGATGCGGGAGCGCTGAAACAGCTTATCAACACTATGCGGGACAAGCTTCGGCCTTAGAGGAAACTCCGGGTGAGGGGTGGGGAATGAGAAATTTTACGATCGCAATCGCCTCTCACTTGGCGACGGACGGACGAGAGACGTTTAGCGTAACGCTCGATCCGCAGGATCAAGACGGAACTACAAGCTACGAGACGATAGGGGATCTCAAGCAAACACTGATTGATTGCTTGCCTGAGACTGAGAATGCCGGGCTGGATTCGATCCTTGGAACAGTAGAGAAAAGAGGATCGATGCACTTTCAGGCTGCGCTTTCCGACGAATACGCGGTACGCCTGGGTTACAAGATTACTTCGTAAAGAGTCGCAGCTAATAGGGGTTGGGTTGGTTGCTCAGGATCTCTTTGCCTCCGCTTTGGGTGATGAGGTAGACGCTGCCTGGGAGTGTGGGGGTGGGTTGGCTTAGGTCTTGCCAGAGGAAGATGCGGCGGGGCTGGGTCCATTTGAGGTTGAGAGAGACGGAGTCTTCGAAGATGCGGGGGGCGTCGGGGAAGAAGCTGCCGTACCAGAGATTGGAGCTGCGGCCTTCGAAGATGTGGATGGGTTCGGATTCGGCGTTGGGCCGGTGGAGATAGAAGCCGAGGGTGCTGGCGGCTTCGTATTCGCCGTGGATGATGATCAGGTCGGAGGGTTTGAGTTCGGGCGCGATGGCCTGTGCGAGTTGGCGTGAGGTTAAGACGGGGGAGAAGATTTGCAGGCCGAGGTGCGCGGCGATGAGGAAGGCGAAGGTGGCGGCGATGAGCCAGAGATTGGCGGCGTGGGGTTTGTAGTTGCGGCGGAGGAGCCAGTTGGCGAGGGTTCCGGTGAAGCTCGCGATGGCGGTGAGGATGAGAGGGTCACGGAAGGCGGACATGGCGCGGGCGTTGAGGTCGAGGAAGTGGCCGAAGGAGAGGGCGTAGTCGCTGGGGTTCTGGTGGAGGAGGGTGGCGAGGTCGGTGTTGGGTGTGGGCGGAGGTGCGTGGAGGGCGAGGAATGCGGCGAGGAGTGCTGCGATGGAGCCGAGGATGAGAAGGATGACGGAGATTCGCTGGCCTGAGCGGGTGAGGGGGTTGGGGACCGTGAAGGATTCGGCTTCATTTGCTTCGTCGTTGAGCCATGCGGCGATGAGGAGGATGAGCGGGGGGATGGCGGGGAGGACGTAGTACTCCTGGCGTGTGGATAGGGAGAAGAAGAGGAGTGGGATTGCGGCCCATAGGCCCAGGAGCAGGCGGGTGTTTTCCTGCGCGGTGAGAGTGCGGATGGAGACCAGTGGGCGTACGGATTTGCGGAAGGGGATGGTGCGGATGGCCTGGAGGAGATAGGCGCTGAAGGGGAGGAGCCAGATGAGGAGGAGTCCCCAGAAGAGGATGAGGGGGACGGTGTCGTAGTCGCGGGGGACTCGGAGGTTGAGGTAGCGGAGGAGTGCTCGTTGACGAAGTAGAACCAGAGCCAGCCGTGGACGTTGCCGTCGGTGGGGAGTGGTACAGCCCAGTGGCCCTGGGTGAAGGTGAGGTTGCCGGGATGGCCCTGGGTCGGGTTGGCGAGGGCGATGAGGATGTGCCATGGGGCGGCTATTAATAGGAAGACTGCGGTGCTGGAGATTGGATGGAGCTGTTTGAGGCGGGTTAGGACTGCTCTTGGGTTGCGGCGGGTTAGAGATAGATGGGCGAGGACTATGAGGATGGGGAAGAGGAGGCCGATGAGGCCCTTGGTGAGGACGTTGAGGGCGCAGGCGGCGGCGAAGGTGTAGCAGAGGATTGGGTCTGGGTTTGATTCCGTGGATGGTGAAGGAGTGCGGTTCGCTTCGCGAATAACCCACCCTTCACGATGAGACCGTGAAGGATGGGCCACCCGGGATTGTGGCTCCGAGAGAGATTTCGTGGGGGAGAACCCACGTCCGAGAATCCCGGGCACCCGGATTTGTGGGTGTTCGGTTAGCCAGTAGGCGAAGAGGGCTACGGTTAGCCAGAGGCAGACGATGGCGTCGGGGATGATGATTCGGGTGAAGATGAAGATGCCGAAGCTGGAGAGGAGGAGGAGTCCGGCGTAGAGACCGGCTCTTGGGCCTGAACTCGGCTGCTCAGGGCTGTTGAAGGCTCGGCGGGCGAAGGCTTCGAGGAGGAGGGTGAGGGCCAGGACGGTGAGGGCGAGCGGGAGGCGTGCTGCGGCGGTGTGGATGCCGAAGATGCGGAAGCTGGCGGCCATGGACCAGTAGAGGAGTGGGGCTTTTTCGAGGTAGCGAATGCCGTTGGCGTAGAGGGTGACCCAGTCGTGGCGGAGGAGCATTTCGCGGGAGACTTCGGCGTGGACGGAGTCGGCGTCGTCGAGGAGGGGTGGGGTGAGGAGGGTGAAGCTGGCGTAGAGTGCGAGCCATAGAGCGAAGAGGATGAGGCGGTTGCGGCGTGTCTGGTCGGATGGAAGGGTCACGGGAACAGTGTATGAGACGACCTCGGATTGGCGTGGATCTGGACGGAGAAAGGCTTAACACGGATTTACACCGATGACACCGATAAAGACGGATAGAACAAAGACAAAAACTAAGAGGGAAAGAACAACGACAGAACAGAAGAGGAAGGGCTTTTGTCGGAGTTCACAGGATTGATGTTGTTGTTTGTCTTTGATCTGTGTCATCGGTGTGATCGGTGTGTTAGGTTTTGTTTTTATCCGTGCCTCCGTGTGATCCTTGGTCGACTTTGTGGTGGTTTGTCGTAGGCTGATGGATGTGCGTGATCTTGTTCAAGTGAGTGGGGCTAGCGGTCCTCCTACGGAGCTGATCTTTGGGGATTGGTATCCGGCTTTGCGGTCGGGGGAGCTGCGTGCGGGGAAGACGGCTACGGCTTTGTTGCTGGGTGTGCCGTTGCTGGTGGGGCGGAAGAAGGATGGGAGGCTGTTTGCTATGCGGGATTTGTGTCCGCATCGGGGGATACCGCTGTCGGCGGGGTGGTTCGATGGGGAGACGGTGACTTGTAAGTACCACGGGTGGCGGTTTGAGCCTTGTTCGGGACAGTGTGTGGAGATTCCTTCGCTGACAAGCCATGAGACGCTGGAGCCGGGAAAGATTTATGCGGGGGCTTATCCGTGCGAGGAGCGGGATGGGTATGCGTGGGTTTATCTGCCGGAGGCGGGGACTGGGCGGGTGATGGGGGAGTTGCCGCCGGTGCCGGAGGTGCCTAAGTTTTCGGGGCGGTTTCGGACGGCGCATCTTACGGCGGAGCTGCCTTGCAATGTGGACCACGGGATTATCGGGTTGATGGATCCGGCGCATGGGCCGTTTGTGCATCAGGCTTGGTGGTGGCGGTCGGCGGCTAGTATTCATGAGAAGACGAAGCACTTTGAGCCGATTGAGGATGGCGAGAATAAGGGGCGGAATGCGGGGTTTCGGATGTCGTCGCATGCTCCTAGTGCGAACTCAGCGCCTTATAAGTTGCTGGGGGTTTATGGCGAGCCGATTACGACGACGATTGATTTTGTTCTGCCGAATAGGCGGTACGAGACGATTCGCGCGGGAGAGAAGTGGTTTGCCAGTTTGACTACGGTGACTCCGGTGACGGCTTCTACTTGCAGGATCGATGTTTGCGCGGCGTGGAATGTTTTTTACTGGGTGCCATTTGTAACTCCGATTGCTACTTTTTTTGGGGCTCGGTTTGTGAGGCAGGATCAGGAGACGATGGTGGAGCAGGCTCAGGGGTTGCGGTTCAATCCGGGGCTGATGCTGATTGATGATGCGGATAAGCCGGCGAAGTGGTATTTCGCTTTGAAGCAGGCGCGGTTGAAGGGGACTGGGGAGCATCCTTTGAGTGGGCCGGTGGAGTTGCACTGGCGGAGTTGAGGGTAGGGTGCCCCTCCCCGGTGGATGTGTGCAAAGTATTCGGAAGATTTGGGTTAAGTCTGGACTTCGCGTGTGGGTTGCTCCATGAGTTGTGCAAGGGTGCCGGAAGGAAAAGCGGGTTTGGGGTGGTTCGGAAGTTGAGGTAGAGAAGCAGGTTTCTCCACTGCGGCGGCAAAAGCGCCGCCTCCGGTCGAAATGACGGCTTGTTGGGGAGTGGGGTGGATGTTATGGGTTTAGGCGCGCGAGCGCGGACTCCTGGAAGCCATGGCTTGTCCCCTCTCTAGCCAAGTTTAATCGGCTTGGCTAGCAGTTCTGGGAGTTTCGTGGGTTTTGCGGCGGGGGTAGTCTCCGTGGGTATAGGCGGCTCCTTGTGAGCCTGTCTCCGGTTCACGATGTTGGCTGTGGGCCACGCGGCGCGCTCGGCGTGTCTGACGAAATTCGAAGGAGAAATTTATGGAAGCGTTGGTAGAGAAAAGCCCGGCTTTGACCGAAGAACAGGCGCATGCGATTGCGGTGGATGCGTATGTCTATTTCTACTCACTTGTCTTGATGGATCTGACCCGGAAGCAATTGACGAACATCGACCAGAGAGAGACTGGCAAGGGTCCCATGAATACGTTTGTGAATGTTCCGGCTTATCCGCCTGCGGACTTCAAGGGGGTGGTGCGCTCTAACTTCGACACGCTCTATTCGATTGCGTGGCTGGATCTGACGAAGGAGCCGCTGGTGGTCTCTGCGCCGGATACGGCGGGACGTTATTATCTTCTGCCGATGCTCGACATGTGGACGGACGTTTTCGCGTCGCCCGGATCGCGGACCACAGGCACGGAGGCGGCGAATTTCCTTGTGACGCCGCCGGGCTGGAGTGGAAAGGTTCCTGATGGATTCGCTCGGCTCGCCGCGCCGACTTCGTATGTCTGGACTATCGGCCGCACCAAGACGGACGGGCCACCGGACTACGACGCCGTCCACAAGATCCAGGCAGGCTACAAGATCACACCGCTGTCGGGTTGGGGTAAAGCCCCCGTGCCGGTGACGGTGAAAACTGATCCAACCGTTGACATGAAAACGCCGCCCATGGTGCAAGCGGACACCATGAGCGCAGGGGCTTACTTTGCGTATGCTGCGGAGCTGCTTAAGTTCCATCCTCCTCACCTGACCGACCAGCCCATCATCGCGCAGATGAAGCGGATCGGTATCACGCCCGGCGAGAGTTTCGACCTGTCGAAGCTGGACCCGGGGGTCAGGAAAGGTTTGGAGGGAGCGCCGGCGGATGCGCAGAAGCTTATGGCTTGGAAGGTCCCAACTATTGCGAGGGTTGCGAACTACTGGTCGATGAACACGGACACGATGGGGGTGTATGGGAATTACTACCTGAAGCGCGCCATCGTTTCGCAGTTGGGGCTTGGTGCGAATCTGCCTGAGGATGCCATCTATCCCATCAATCTTGGGGATGCGGAGGGCAAGCCGCTGGAGGGAGCCAATAAGTACACGATTCACTTTGAGAAGGGCGCTACACCGCCGGTTGATGCTTTCTGGTCGATTACGCTTTACGACTCGGATGGCTTTCAGGTTGGGAATGCGCTGAATCGTTTTGCGGTGAGCAGTTGGATGCCGTTTGTGAAGAATGCCGACGGTTCGCTCGACATCTATTTTCAGAGCGACAGCCCGGGGAAGGACAAGGAAGCGAATTGGCTTCCGGCGCCGAAGGGTGCGTTCAATCTGACTATGCGACTTTACGCTCCGCAGAGCGACGCGTTGACAGGCAAGTGGAATCCGCCTCCGGTCAAGAAGGCAGCTTGAGATTTGCCGCGTGTTTGTCGAACTTTGGTTCTTAGGCGAAGTGCCTTGAGTGTTACGGGCGGAGCGTTTTTGTTTGTGGGGCGGCTTCGAGTTCGGGTTGGGGCGAGCCTTCTTTGAGGGCGATGCCGGTTTGTTGGAGGGCTCGGGCGCTTTGGAGATACCAGAAGAGGCGGGCGGCGGCGGATTCGGGGGTGAGGCCTCCGGTGCGGATGTTGGAGAGGCAGTTACGGTCGGCGTCGGTGCGGTTGGGATGCGGGGACCAGGTGAGGTAGGCGCCGAGACTGTCGGGTGAGGAGAGGCCTGGGCGTTCGCCGATGAGGATCAGGCTGCATCTGGTGTTGAGAGCGGAGCCGATTTGGTCGGCGATGGCTACTCGGGCTTGCTGGACGAGGGTGATGGGGGCGAGGGTCCAGTTGGCGGCGAGGAGTTTGGGGAGGAGATGGGTGAGGACGGGGATGGCGTTGCGCTCGACGGCGAGAGCGGAAAGGCCGTCGGCGATGACGATGGCCAGATCGCTGTTGGTTGGGTGGAGTTGAGCGAGGGATTCGGAGTGGAGGGTCCGGCCGAGGTTGGGGTGGCGGAGGTACGCGGCGCGATTGGGGGCGTTGGTGCGGAGTTGCAGGATGGGCATGTGTGGCTTCGGCGAGGATGGGGAGTTCGCTTTGGAGGCGGTGGGTGAAGGACGGGAGATCGAGAGTGGCGTGGACAGCGTCGCGTGCCTGGGCGTGGGCTAGCTGGAAGTTGAGGACTTCGGCGGTGGCGATGCTGTGGCCGGTGGTGGGGAGGGAGACGCGGGCGGGCGTGTGGTTGCGGAGGTCGAGGCGGTTAGGCATTCTGAGTTAGCCTCATTTCTGCTTGGAAGAGAAACCGCAGGTCCTTCGACTGCGGTTGACGCAAAAGCTCGTCAACCTCCGCTCAGGATGACACACCTTCTTCCACATCGAACTTCTCTCCAAGCCACATAAGCATCAACTTGTGTTCGACAGCAGAAACTGTGAGGGGAGGGTTAGTTGTTCGCGGTTGTTGGTTTGGAGCCAGGCTTCGAACTCGGGGGCGGGGCGGAGATTGAGGGTGGAGCGGAGGTAGAGTGCGTCGTGGAAGGAGGTGCTCTGGTACTGAAGCATGACGTCGTCGGCTCCGGGTACTCCCATGATGTAGTTGACGCCGGCGGCTCCGAGGAGGGTGAGGAGGGTGTCCATGTCGTCCTGGTCGGCGTCGGTGTGGTTGGTGTAGCAGACGTCGCAGCCCATGGGGAGGCCGAGAAGTTTTCCGCAGAAGTGGTCTTCGAGGCCGGCGCGGAGGATTTGTTTGCCGTCGGCGAGGTATTCGGGGCCGATGAAGCCGACGACGGTGTTGACGAGCATGGGAGAGAATTGCCGGGCGACGGCGTAGGCGCGGGCTTCGCAGGTTTGCTGGTCGACTCCGTGATGGGCGTTGGCGGAGAGAGCGCTGCCCTGGCCGGTCTCGAAGTACATGACGTTGTTGCCGATGGTGCCGCGGTGAAGCTCGGTGGCGGCCTGGTGGGCTTCTGCGAGAAGAGAGAGGTTGATGCCGAAGGAGGTGTTGGCTTGCTCGGTGCCAGCGATGGATTGGAAGACGAGGTCGATGGGTGCGCCCTGGTTCAGGGCGGCGAGCTGAGTTGTGATGTGGGCGAGGACGCAGCTTTGCGTGGGGATGGAGTAGCGCTGGCGGATGTTGTCGATGAGACGGAGCAGGGTGGTCGTGGAGGAGACGTTGTCGGAGGCAGGGTTGATTCCGATGACGGCGTCACCCGAGCCGAGGAGGAGACCGTCGATGATGGCGGCAGCAATGCCTGCGGGGTCGTCGGTGGGGTGGTTGGGCTGGAGGCGTGTGGAGAGGCGGCCAGGGAGACCAACGGTGGTGCGGAAGCGGGTGACTACCTGGATTTTTCGCGATGCGGCGATGAGGTCTTGCACGCGCATGATTTTGGAGACCGCGGCGGCCATTTCGGGGGTGATGCCGGGGGCTAAGGCAGCGAGGGATTCTGTGGTTGCATCATAGGAGAGGAGATAGTCGCGGAGGCCGCCGACGGTTAGAGAGGCTATCGGGGCGAAAGCGCTGGGGTTATGGGTGTCGAAGATGACGCGCGTGACTTCATCGGTTTCATAGGGTATGAGGGGCTCTTCGAGGAAGGCGGTGAGCGGAAGGTCGGCCAGGGCCATCTGCGCGGCTACTCGCTCGACGGCGGAGCGGGCTGCGATGCCAGCGAGTTCGTCTCCGGAGCGGGCCGGGGTGGCTTTGGCGAGGAGGGTTTTGATGTCCTGAAAGTTGTAAACTTCGCCGTCGATCGTATGTCGCAGGAGCATTTGTTAGTCTTTAGACTACCGCTGGTTGACTGAGCGGAGCTTATCAACGAGTTGTGAAGAGGGTGCCAGGAATCTGTTCGAAGCTTGGCGAACGGCGCACCTTTTTGGAACGACCTGCATAACGCCTCGAATTGTTTTGTGTTTGTAATACCAAGCATAATCCTCTCGTTTATAGAATTCAGCAGCGACATGGTCGTTGATCGTGTTCACAAGAGGTAATTTGTCAGACGAGTCTGTAATCGCATCCACCGGGCATGGAAGACCGATGTCGACGGATCCTCGTGTTGACATAGCGGTGGTGATCCCTACTTTCAAGGAACGAGACAACGTTGACGAGGTGATTCAGCGCCTGAAGGAAGCCCTGAAGGGGCTTCGGTGGGAGGCTATCTTCGTGGATGACGATTCGCCGGATGGAACGGCGGCGCTCGTGCTGGAGCATGCTCGACGGGACCCTCGGATTCGATTGCTGCATCGTGTTGGGCGTCGCGGGCTTTCCTCGGCGTGTATCGAGGGAATTCTTGCCAGCTCTGCGGACGCGATTGCAGTGATGGACGGCGACTTGCAGCATGACGAGACGATTCTGCCGAGGCTGCTCGAGCGGCTTCGCGACGAACATCTGGATGTGGCAGTGGGGACCCGCAATGCGGACGGCGGGAGCATGGGTGAGTTCTCATCCAGGAGAGTCTTGCTGAGCAGCCTAGGCAGGAAGATCAGCGACGCGGTGTGCCACTGCGAGTTAAGCGATCCGATGAGTGGATTTTTTCTGGTCGATCGCAGTTTTTTTATGGAAGTCGTGCACGACCTGCAAGGCACCGGCTTCAAGATTCTTGTGGACATACTGGCTTCGAGCCGACGCGAGGTCAGGATCTGCGAGGTTGGCTATTCTTTTCGCAACAGGAGGCATGGGGAGAGCAAGCTGGATGTGAATACAGCCGTGGAGTACCTGTTCCTTGTCATGAACAAGTTGATGGGCAGAACGATTCCAATACGGTTCGCGATATTTTCACTGGTCGGGGCGTTTGGCGTGTGCGCACATCTTGCCTGTCTGACGATATTGATCGGAGTGTTTCACTGTGACTTTGTCTTCGCGCAAATTTGCGCAACGCTTACTGCGATGACGGTGAACTTCTTTCTGAATAACGCGATTACTTATCGTGATCGAATGCTGCATGGGGTGCGGTTGGTCTCGGGGCTGCTTTCGTTTTATGTTGCGTGTTCTTTTGGAGCCTGGGCGAATGTGATCTTCGCGCGGTCTCTGCTTTACTCCGGTGCGAGGTGGTATTTCGCCGGGCTGGCGGGTGTAGTGGTGAGCTCAGTCTGGAACTACTCGATCACCAATCTGTTTACATGGCAGATGCCGCGGTCTCGCACACCTGTCCAATCGCAGCGGGAGAAGGTTTCTGGATTGGAAATTATTCCTTGAGTTCGATCGATCGATTGATGGACCTTGTGAAGCGGCACTCGATTCTGTTGTGCTTGTTCGTCCTGGTGTGGGCGGCGATTGTGCCGTTTGGGCGGGCTTTTTACCGGTTTGAGTTGAATTACAACGAAGGCTGGAATGTTTACAACGCCGTCACGGTGAACAGCCACCAGTTGCTGTATCCCGCGAAGTATGGCTGGACGACGGTGAACTATCCGATGCTGTCGTTTGTTTTGATGGCGCAGTTGCACAGGTTGACACATGATTATCTGTTTACGGCGAGGGTTGTCTCGCTGTTAAGCCTGATTGCATCAGGAGTGCTGGTGGGTGCGATTGTTCGCAAGCTGGGCGGCTCGATACGATTTTCGGTGTTGGGCGGGATGTTTTGCGTGGCGATGTTCTGCGCGATTGCGGCCAATTATGTTGGCATGGATGATCCACAGATATTGGCCCTGGTGTTTTTTCTGGCCGGCCTGCTGGTCTATCTGTGGAACCGGCGAAGTCCGTGGGCGATTGCGGGGTCGGCACTGCTCTTTGTTGTTGGTGGGAGTATCAAGCACAATCCGATCGACTTCCCATTGGCAGTTCTTATCGACCTTGCCTTGATCTCCCGTTTCCGGGCGGTGTGGTTCAGCATTTGTGGGATTTGCTTTGGGGCGATTGCCGTGGCGCTTCAACTACACTACGGCGGGCCGGAGTTTCTTCATGAGCTGTTCGCGCCTCGCATTTATCTTATTGAGAGGGTGCAGGTGCAG
This sequence comes from uncultured Acidobacteriaceae bacterium, assembly GCA_963746625.1. Taxonomy (GTDB): domain Bacteria; phylum Acidobacteriota; class Terriglobia; order Terriglobales; family Acidobacteriaceae; genus Edaphobacter. The sequence continues at coordinate 485,060 of CAVVBT010000002.1, read as the reverse complement.
TTCACGGATTTGTTTGGGCGGATGCAGCTTCCGATCTGTGTAGCAATTTATACGGCGCTTGCGATGTTTAAGGACGAGTCGCGGAGGATCATTTCGATCCTGTTCGTGGCCGCGATTGTTATAGGCGGGTACTTCGGAGGGGGGCAAGGGGTAGCCATCAATTCCCTCTTCAGTGCAGTGATGGCGATTGCCATTCTGATGGGGCTTTTCTGGGAGCGGGCCGCAGAGAAGGGATGGCGCTTTGCGGCGTATGCTCCCTTGATTTTGTTTGGGTGGCTCATCTTTCCGCTGGTTCACTCGGGCAACTGGGACCCGGCTACGCGACTCAGAGAGGCACGCGATAAACAGAGACGATTTGACGAGGAGGTTGCGTTTCTGCACGGGACTCCGGGGCCTGCGCTGTGTGAGAGCTTATTGAGGTGCTATTTTGCGGACAAGCCGTATCGTTACGATCCATTCAATGCGACGCGACTGATTGCGTTCGGAAAACTGGACCGTGAGGAGATGGTTACCAGCTTGCGAAACCATGAATACGGAGCGGTACAGTTCGAGGAACCGTTCCATGAAGACACTCGCTTAACGCGGTTCAATCCGGCGATTCTCGAGGCGGTTGAAGAGAATTACGTAGTTATTTTGAGCACTAAAGACGCGCTGATCTATGTGCCAAAGGACGTGAATCGATGATTGGTTAGCGGGTGTTGGAGGCCGTTGAGGATCTCGACTCTGTACGCGAATGTATTGGCGTGGATGTCTTCGACGGATCTTCCGACGGCGTGTCCTGTGTCAGATTTTCCGTGATGGTTCGATTTGTGGGAGCTATTGAAGGCCGACTCGCTTTCCCGGATGACCATGTTTAAGCCGTGGGCTAGTATTTCTGGGAGTTCCGCGCACTTTGCTGCGGGGGTAACCTCCGTGCAGCGCCTAAGAGCGTGCGGTGAAAGGCAGCGCCGATGTTCAGAATGGGCTGACGCTGTTGAGGGAGTTGAACGTTTATGCATGCTTTGGAGGTGGGTTTTCTGGCATTTGCGCTTGTCTTCTCCGGTGCGCTGGCTGGTATGGCGATTCGGGGGAGGGTGCCCCCTGACCATTTGGTGCCGGAGGCAAAGGATACGGTGAGATTGGCGATTGGCCTTGTGGTTACTATGACTGGTCTTGTGCTGGGGATGCTTGTCTCATCGGCGAAGACTTTCTACGACGGGGAAAAAAACCAAGTGGCCCAGTTGGGCTCGCAGATCGTGCTCCTGAGTGATCTGATGGTCGCTTACGGTCCGGAGACTAATCCAGCTCGTATTGAGGCGCTCAAATTTGTCGAGGATGGTATCGACCGGGTTTGGCCAAAAGAGAGTTCGCGAGTAAGTCAACTGAGACCGGAGAGCGCCACCACTGATTTTTACACGCAAGTGCAACAGCTTACGCCGAAGAATGACATGCAGCGGATCGTTAAGGGCGAGCTTCTGTCAACGGCCATCACGATGAGGGAGACTTATTGGTTGATGTATCTGCAGTCGGTACAAACATCAATGCCGAGACCGCTCCTGGCGGTCGTGATCTCGTGGCTGGTTGCAATTTTCGTTAGTTTTGGTCTCTTCGCGCCGCGCAACTATACGGTGATTGTGACGCTGATCGTTTGTGCGCTGGCGGCTTCCGCCGCGATCTTCATTATCTCGTCGATGTACTCTCCCTTCAGCGGAGTCTTGAAGATCTCTCCTGTTTCGGCCCGCGCAGCGCTGAGCCAGATGATCAAAGACCAATGAACGACCGCGACTCTTCGGTTGTGAAATCACCGAAGGCCGCGGCGCTGTTTTACTGACCCATGACCGGCTGATAGTTGGAGTTGGTGGTTGTGACTACGAGCTTTTTGGCTGTGGCGTTGAGGACGGATTGCGCGACGTAGTTAGTGGAGTCGGGCAGGCTGGCGAACTGGACCGCAAGGGTGACGGTGTCCTGGGGATTGTCCATGTAAGTGTTTACGTTTATGTTGACAATCTTTTTCGTGGCGCTACTGAAGGTGAGGGTCATCTGGTCGCCGGGCTGGGCGTAGTCCTTGAAGACCATATTTGTGGTGCCAGAGTTCGGGGAGGGGTTAAGGGAGACTTTGCCAGCCCCGAAGGCCTGTTGCATCTTCTGGGGATTGGGCGGGACGTACAGGGCGAGCAGGGTCTGGACCTGTCCCATGTAATCCTTCATTTCAGTTGTCTTTTTTTCGATGATTCTTTGTTTCATTCTGCCGCCGCTGGGCGGTGGCGGCGGCGGACTCATGGGAGTCTTCTGCACGGTTCCGTCAGGGCCGTATTGGCACAGGAATTGCGATGGAGGCTTCGCGTCACCGTTGAGCGTGAGCTGCCTGGTTTCGGTCCATTGGTACTTGTGAAGCTTCTGCTGGTTTTCGGCAACGGATTGCTTAATCGCCGCGAGTTTTTGTTGCAGTTCGGGGCTGGGTTGGGCGATCGCGGTGGCGTTGAAAGAAAGGGTGGAAGCCAGAATCGCGGTGGCGGTGAGGAGGGCTGCTTTTCCGCCGATGCGAGGAGATGGGCTAGCGACGGGCTTCGAAGACATGGCGCTGGTTCGATTCATAGAAGGGCTCCTGATGACGTGTGCTGTTGGGGGCCAGAAGGCAACTGGCGACGGACAAGCGTCACCTCGTGCATCGTTGTCTTGGATTATGGGCCGTCAGGAGGTTTCGCGAAGCTAGCAATACTAGCAGGGTGGATGTTGAAAGTCAGAAGGCGGAGACGCCCTCTTCAATGACTATCTGGTCGACCGAGATGTTCATGGCTTTGCCTAGTTTTTTGAAGTCTTCTTTCCATTCGGTGGCCCAATAGTTGGTGTCGCTGCGGCGGAGGAGGTCGTTCCAGATGTTCTGGGCCTGCCAGAGATTTACTTCGAAGGGCATGGCGTGGATGGTTTCGGCGATGAGGAGCGCCATGGTGAGGGCTCCCGCGGCGGAGGGGTCGCCTGCGGCGGAGGCTTCGAGGCGGACCATGGCTCGCTTCATGCGCTGGCCGGCGGTGTAGCCGAGGAGTTGGGTGTCGAGTGAGACTTGGTCGGCTTCGGCGCGCTGAAGGAGGGTTTCGATGGCATTGGGGTCGAAGGAATCGGCTTCGATGGCTCGGCGGAGAGCGGCGTTGATGGCGAAGCGTGCGGCCGAGGCGAGGGCGGGCGGTGCGGCCATGCCGGTTTCGGTGAGGAAGTGGAGGAGCGAGGCGTGGTCTTCGTAGATTTTGCGGAGGGATTCTTCCATCTCGGTGATGGTCTGGTTGAGGATGGTGTTGAGGATGCGGTGCTGCTCGTCGGCGAAGAGTGAGGTGAGGGAATAGGACATGTCGCCGAAGAAGCGGTCGATGAGACGGATGACTTCGGGGAGATTGGCGCGGCGGATGGCGGTGCCGATCTCGGTGGTGAAGTGGTTGAAGGCTTCGACCTGGGCGGGGTCCTGGGCGTTGTAGCGCTTGACTGCAGCGGAGAGGTTCTGGTCGCCGAGATGGAGGACGGCGAAGCAGATGTCTTCCGCTTCTTCGGTGATGCGGGAGTAGATGAGGGCTCGACCGACGGCTACGCGGCCACGGCCTGAGCTGAAGGTTTCCTGGCCTTCGCGGTGGACATCGAAGCAGAAGAGCTCGCCGTGTTCGGGGTAGTTGCGGAAGATGGAGCTGATGGCGTAGTGGGCGCCGACCTGTTCGAGGCCGATCTGCATGCTGTTGATGTAACGGCGATAGACTTCGCTGCCGTCGCCCATCTCAGGGACATTGCTTTTTGCGGTAGCGAGGATATTGAGGAAGTTGGCTTCGAGGGCGAGGCCGGGTTCGCCGAAGAGTTTGCGGGCAAGCTGGAGGACTCGGCCGGCGTAGGCGATGATCTGAACGGTTTCGATGCCGGAGATCTCGTCGAAGAACCAACCGCATGAGGTGTACATGAGCTGGGTGTGGCGCTCGAGCTCCATGAGTTCGAGGACGGTGACGCGCTCGAGTTCGGAGAGAGTGCGGGAGGCGTGCTTGTCGAAGAATTTGACGATGGAGGCGGGAGAGCGATCGAGGATGACGTGGATGTAGTCTTCGCGGGCGGCCCAGAGGTCTTTGAGGAAGTGCAGGGCGAGCTGTTCGGCGAGCGGGGCGGAGGCGTCGCGGAGGTAATCGAGGGCTTGGCGGAGAGGAGCGCGCCACTCCTGGCTCCAGCCGGGTTTGCCGCCGTTGCAGCCGCAGTTGGAGCGCCAGCGCTCGACGCCGTGGGGACAGCTCCACGAGGTGTCTTCGGCGACTTCGGCCTCCCATTTTGGAGGGAATTTTTCGAGGAACTCGGCGTAGTTGGTGAGGTTGGCCTGCTCGCCTTCTTCGATGGTGTGGATGGCGTAGGAGAGGGCCATCTCGCCGTGCTTGTGGTGGTGTCCATAGGATTCGCCGTCGGTGGCGATGTGGGAGAGCTGGGCGGTTTCGGGGTCTCCGGGCGAGGGCGGGTGAAAGACGTTAAGGAGACGGTTGGCGAAGTCGACGCCGCTGTTGAGGAGGCCTTCGAAGGCTACGGCTCGCGAGGCTGGTCCGTCGTAGAAGAAGACGGCGATGGAGCGGCCTTCGTCGAGACGGACGAGGTAGGGATGGGTGGGATCGACGGTGGCGTTGGGGGTTTCGATCCAGGGTTGTTCGTTGTTAGTTGCTGGTTGCTGGTTGGAGGCGAGAAGGCGGACGCGGGCGCATTGGGATGGGGCGAGGAGGGTGAATTTGATTCCCTCCTGCGCGAGGAGATCGAGGACGGTGCGATTGACGGCGGTTTCTGAGAGCCACATGCCTTCGGGCTTGCGACCGAAGCGGTGTTGGAAGTCGGCGATGCCCCAGCGGATTTGGGTGAGGGCGTCGCGACGGTCGGCGAGAGGCATGATGAGGTGGTTGTAGACCTGGGCGAGGGCGGAGCCGTGTCCGCTGTAGCGCTGGGCGCTGACTTTGTCGGCGTCGAGGATCATGCGGTAGGTGCGGGGGGCTTTGTCCTGGAGCCAACTGAGGAGGGTCGGGCCGAAGTTGTAGCTCATCCGGGCGTAGTTGTTCATGATGCGGACGATTTCGTCGTCCTGATTGGTGATGCGGGAGGCTCCGTTGGGGGCGTAGCACTCGGCGGTGATGCGGTCGTTCCAGTCGTGATAGGGGGCGGCGGAGTCCTGGACCTCGACGGTTTCGAGCCAGGGGTTTTCGCGGGGGGGCTGGTAGAAGTGGCCGTGGACGCAGACGAAGCGGGGGGCTTCGGCTGTGGGTTGCGGCTTTGGGGATTTTGCTGTGGCGCGAGGTTTGGCCATAACTCTTGATTTAGAGGGTATCGCGTGCGGAGGGGTTGGGTGTGGTGGGCGACCACGGATTTTCACCGATTTTGTACGGATAGCGCGTGCCGTCCTGCTTTCGGAAGGAGACTATGCTGACTCTGCTTTGTTGCCGAGGGTTCGTTCGGGATAGAGGCGTCGATCGAGCAGAGTGCAAAGGATGATGGCGAAGATATAGGCGGCGATGTTTTTGATTGAGAAGTAGCGGCCGAGGAGGATCCGCCCGGGGAGGGTGAGGCGGAAGGCGTCTATGGGTGCGATGGGGATGAGGCGGGTGAGTTCGACCAAAATGGCGATGAGGATAGCTAGTGCTGCGAGGGTTTGTGGGCGGAGTTTGGGGAGGAGGGTGGCGAGGAACCAGTAGAGCGCGGCTGCCCAGAGTGTGGAGCCGAGGTATTTGTAGAGGAACCATGGGAGGTGGAGCGGGAGGAAGCGGACCGCGAGGCCGATGGGGATGGTGATAAGGAGGATGGTCAGGGAGATTAGGGAGCGGCGCATGAGGAACAGGGGATAGAGCTACAGAATGATCGAATCTTTTGCTTTGGCGGCCAATGCCTTGTCGAACGTAACGAGTATAAGTCCGGCCTCGATTGCGAATGCGGCGAGATACGCGTCCGCCCACTCCTTAGGTGACGATGATGCATGGCGCGTCAACTTTCGGAAGTGGTCGTCAAGCATGCGTGGTTCTTCGAGGAAACGGACTCCACCGGCGAGAAATTTGTCGTAGGCCAGCCATGCCTGGCGCTGAGTCAACACGTCGCGGCCCATCACAGCGGCGGTGGTCAGCAGACGGAGCAGGCCTAGCTGGGTGAAACGGCAGAAGAGCAAATCCGCTTCGTCGAGGCTCTCAAACCAGCGCATCGCCTCTTTATGGTGAATGTGGCCGGGTGTGGCGAGCGCCAGCCATACATTGACCTCAGGGAAAGCCGATAAGGTCATAGATTCGTTCATTGTCGATATCGATGCTTCCAGGACTGCTGGACTTGAGAATTGGAAGCCTCAGCCGCTTACGTTGCGGCTCATTTCGCTCAGAGAGAACAACCTCCACCCCCTTGATCACGAGCGCTTTCACGGTCGTCCCCTCGGAGGCTGCCTTGCCTTTTAGAAGGCGATATTTCGAGTCGGGAATATCGACGGTGGTTCTCATCGGTTCACGCTACCATATTTATGGCAGCTCTCTCAGCTGTTGAAACTTGCCGTTTTGGGGGCACGGGTTGGATTGCGGAGCGGCGACGGTATCGAGCGGCCATCCTCTCAGCGGTCATTCCGAATCTCGATCAATTGAATGGGTGGTCGGTTTGGCGAGGTCGCAGGCTCGCCACATGTACCAGCTTGCGACAGAGGACCAGGGTTGCCATTTTTTTGCGCGGCGGTGCATCTCGTCGGGTTTGGGGAGGTCCATCGGGGTGACTTTGTCGGTGGGTTTTAGTTTGCCGAAGGTGAGGGCGAAGCCTTTGCGAACTCCGTAGTCGTCGACTGGGAGGACGTTGGGGCGGCCTAGGCGAAAGATCAGGAGCATTTCTACGGTCCAGCGGCCTATGCCTCGGACCTGGGTGAGGTGTTCGATGATGGCTTCGTCGGATAGGCGACGGATGGAGGCGAGGGTGGGGACGGTGCCGTCGATGGTTTTGGCGGCGAGGTCGCGGAGGGCGAGCATCTTGTTTTTGGAGAGGCCGGCGGCGCGGAGCTGCTCGTTGGGGCAGTCGAGGAGCTGCTGCGGGGTGGGATGGGTTCCGGTGCCTGCGGCTTCGAGGGTCATCACCGGGGCGAAGGATTCGATCATGCGGCGGTGGATGGTGGCGGCGGCTTTGCCGTGAAGCTGTTGATAGATGATGGATTCTACGAGGGCTTCGAAGGGGGATTGGCCGCTGGCGACGCGGAGTGTGCATGGGCCGGCTCGCTCGATGAGCTTGCCTAGTTTTGGGTCGCTTGCAGAGAGCTCGCGTGTGGCGAGATCGCGGTTGTAGCCGGGAGCGCGGAGTTTTGAGGAAGAGCGCGGCATATGTTTTGACGGTATCGCAGGAGTTTGAGAATGTCTTGCGAGAGAAGGATAATTCGGACTAGATTGGTTTGCATTTACAAATGCGATACCTCTCGTGCAGGGTAGATATTGTGGTGATTCGAATCATAGAGAAGTCGGTGCACGAGATGTTGTGCAGGTTTTTTGTGAGCGGTTCGATAATCGGATGTTGTAGTTGAAAAATCAGTTGCGACGGGTTGAGGATGGATTTCGTGCGGCTTTTCCGCTGCTATACTCGTAGTTTCTGAGAAGAGAATTTTTGGGCCCATCCCAACGCGGAAGCCCCAACCGCCGGCCACGGAACTGCTCGGCATAACCATGCAGGACGAACCAACCATCGGAATCAACTTCTCAACCCTTAGCTGAAGGCAAAGCAGAGGAAGCAGGAACCGACTCATGGCGCAAGTTTTTGACCGCAGTTCGAACGCGCTGGCACGATTCAGCCTGGTATTGACGGGTGTAATTGTCATCGCGCTCGGCGTTACGCTAGACAACCTGCAGCGCTCGCCGTGGGTGACGCGGCAGGGACAGCGGCCGGATCAGCCGATCCCGTTCAGCCATAAGCACCACGTGGAGGGGCTTGGCCTGCAGTGCCAGTATTGCCACACGCAGGTGGAGAAGGCGGCGTATGCGGGGATTCCGCCGACGAAGACCTGTATCAATTGCCATGCGCAGATCTGGACGAATGCCGATCTGCTGGAGCCGGTGCGGCAGAGCTGGGCGACGGGAGCTTCGATCCAGTGGATCCGGGTGCATGATCTTCCGGACTATGTTTATTTCAATCATGAGATTCATGTGAACAAGGGCATTGGGTGCGCGAGTTGTCATGGGCGCGTGGATGAGATGCCTTTGATGTATCAGCAGAACACGCTGCAGATGGAGTGGTGTTTGAATTGCCATCGCAATCCGGCGGTGAACCTGCGGCCGACGAGCGAGATTTACAACATGGCGTGGGCCGGGCCTTCTACAGATAAGCCGGTGTGGTGTACGAGCACGGATAAAGGCGGAGCGACGGCGCAGAACGTGAGTTGCACGACGACCGATCCCTCGGGCAAGGGGCCTGAGGTGGCGATGATGCAGAGTCCGGCTGAGTCGCATGGCACGACGTCGAGCGATGTGCCTCCGATGGGGATCACGATGCCGGCGAGTTATACGAAGTTTACGGACCAGATGGAGTTGGGCAAGTATCTAACTTCGCAGTACCACATTCGCAATCCGGAGCAGTTGTCGAGCTGCGAGACGTGCCACCGATGATCAAGAGAACTGGATTCGCAACGACTGGGATTGGAACAGACGAGACGATGGCTGAGACAAAGGCAGAACAACCCGTGGTGGTGACCGAGATTGGGCCGGCAAAGATGACGCTGGCCGAGGTGCGGTCGAAGCTCGACGGCAAGACGGGACGGCGCTTCTGGAAGAATCTGGATGAGCTTGCCGATACGCCGGCGTTCCATGAGCTGATGCGCGAGGAATTCCCGCGGCAGTCGGGTGCCAATGAGTGGGTTGACTCGGTGAGCCGGCGCGGCTTTTTGAAGGTGATGGGCGCGTCGCTGACGCTGGCCGGGCTGGCGGGCTGCACGAAGCAGCCGGATGAGGCGATCTTTCCTTATGTGAAGCAGCCTGAGAACCTGGTGCTGGGCAAGCCGATGTACTTTGCCACGGCGTATCCGTTCCCGACGGGAGCGATTCCTGTGCTGGTGAAGTCGGATTCGTTCCGGCCGATCAAGGTGGACGGAAATCCGGAGCATCCGGTGTCGAAGGGCAAGTCGGATGCGTTTACGCAGGCTACGCTGTTGGGTCTTTATGATCCGGACCGTTCGCAGCATGTGTTGCATCGCGGGGAGACAGCAGCCTGGGGAGATTTTCAGCAGGAGTTTATTGCTGCGGCGAAGAAGACGAGTGGCGGGCAGGGAATTTACTTCCTGAGCGAGACGATTACCTCGCCTACGCTGGCGGCGCAGTGGAAGCAGGTGCAGGCGGCCTATCCAAACGCGAAGCTGGTGCAGTGGGAGCCGGTGAATCAGGACTCTTCGCGTGCGGCTTCGAAGGCGGCGTTCGGCAGCTACACCGATGCTCAGTACAAGCTGGAAGATGCGGATGTGATTCTGTCGCTTGATGCGGATTTCCTGGGCGGGATTGCGCATCCGGGGTTCCTGCCGTTGGCTGCTGGGTATGGGGAGCGGCGCCGGTACGAAGAAGGCAAGACGATGAACCGGATGTACGTCGTCGAGACGATGCCGACGGTGACTGGGTTCAAGGCGGATCATCGGTTGGCGTTGAAGCCGAGTGAGATTTCGGGATTTGCTACGGCGCTGGCGAATGGCGCGGCTCCTGCCGGTGCGAGTGCGGAGGCGCAGAAGTTCTTTGCCGCGTTGACTGCGGACCTGAAGCAGAGCGGCGGCAGGTGTGTTGTGATTCCGGGCGAGCAGGCTTCGCCTGCGGTGCATGCTGCGGCTTATGCGCTGAACTCTGCGCTGGGTGCGGTTGGCAAGACGGTCATCTATACCGAGACGGTGAATCCGATGCCGAGCGAGCAGGTGGCGGATCTGAAGTCATTGGTCGCCGATATGAACGCGGGCAAGGTGCAGTGGCTGGTGATTCTTGGCGTGAATCCGATTTATTCGGCGCCGAGCGATCTGCTCTTCCAGGATGCGTTCGCGAAGGTTCCGGTGACGGTGCACCTGGGCTGAGTATGTGGATGAGACGGGTTCGATTGCGAACTGGCACATCAATAAAGCTCACTATCTTGAGAGCTGGTCGGATGCGCGGGCGTATGACGGGACGATCTCGATTATTCAGCCGATGATCGCTCCGATGTACGGCGGGGTTTCGGCGCATGATGTGCTGCAGACGCTGTTGGAGAATGCGCAGCTCTCGGCTTACGACGTGGTCGTTGCCAATGCGAAGACCTACATCAAGGGCGATTTTGCAGCAGGATGGCGCAAGGCGCTGCATGATGGTTGGGTAGAGGGAACGGCGTTTACCGCGAAGGCTGGCGGCGCGGGTAAGAGTGCTGTGGGTTCGTTCCCGGTGCTGCGGCTTCGAATGGGCTTGAGGTTTCGTTCCGGCCTGATCCTTCTCTTTATGACGGACGGTTTGCGAATGTTGGCTGGCTGCAGGAGTTGCCCAAGCAGGTGACGAACCTGAGCTGGGACAATGCGGCGATCATGAGCATCAATACGATGGCCGACTTGAAGCTGGATGAGAGCGATCCGGTGAAGCTCTCGTTCAATGGACGCGAGTGCATTGCGCCGGCGTTGATGGTGCCGGGGCATCCGGATGGCGTGATTACGGTTCATCTTGGGTTTGGCCGCGGAGTGCTGGGCTGGGCGCGTGGCTCAGGGCGTTGGCTTTGATGCGTACCAGATTCGGACATCGGATGGGCCGCTGACGATCTCGGGTGTGACTGCGGTGAAGGTGCCTGGGACGTACGACCTCTGCATCACGAAGGTGCATAACATCGAGCATCGCGGAAGCTTCGCACAGCATGATCTTGAGAAGCAGGAGTTCGACAAAGAGGGCGTGTATTCGCTGGCCGGCCATGAGGCGATGGAGCGGTCGATCATCCGCTATGCCACGGTCGAAGAGGTAAAGAAGAACCCGAACTTCGCGCATGAAGGTGGTGCGAGCGGGACGCTGATCGACAAGGTTGGCTATTCGCCGCAGGGTGAGAAGGTGCCGCATGACAACTCCTTCTTTCCGGATGCGTGGAAGTACGACAAGACGGATCCGTCGACGCTGAAGATTCAGAACTCGTGGGGCATGGCGATCGACCTGAATAGCTGCGTGGGCTGCAATGCCTGCATCGTGAGCTGCTACGCGGAGAACAATATTCCGGTGGTCGGACGCGAGCAGGTGAAGGTAGGGCGCATCATGCAGTGGCTGCGGATCGATACGTACTTCGAGGGCGATCTGCATGCTCCGAAGGCGCACTTTCAGCCGATGGCATGCCAGCACTGCGAGAATGCGGGCTGCGAACAGGTCTGCCCGGTGGGCGCGACGGTGCATACGCCGGAAGGCATCAACACGATGGTCTATAACCGCTGCGTGGGTACGAGGTACTGCTCGAACAACTGCCCGTACAAGGTTCGGCGGTTCAACTTCCTGCTGTACTCGGACTACGACACGGAGAGCCTGAAGTTCATGCGCAATCCGGATGTCAGTGTGCGTTCGCGCGGCGTGATGGAGAAGTGCAGCTACTGCATCCAGCGCATTGAAGCGGCGAAGATCGTCGCGGACAAGGAAAACCGCGAGATTCGCGATGGCGAGATTGTGACGGCGTGCCAGCAGGCCTGCCCGACCAGCGCGATTACGTTCGGCAACATCAACGACAAGGCAAGCAAGGTGGCGAAGATCAAGGCTGAGGAGCGCGATTACCAGGTACTCGCGGATCTCAACTTCCGTCCGCGCACGACCTACACGGCCGGAGTCATCAATCCGCATCCGGAGTTGGCATAATGGCGACTAAAGGACCCATCGAACCGATCGTCGATCCCATGATCGACCCGCGCACGGGCGAGTACGCGGTGATTGCGCCGGGCCAAAACTTCAGGTCGGTGACGCAGAAGATTGCAGGCATCGTACTGACGTCGAATACGCCGCTGGGGTGGTTCTTTGGCCTGGTGGTGGCGGCGGGCGTCGCGATGGGCCTGGTGATCGGCTGTACGTGGCTGTTCCTGAAGGGCGTCGGCATCTGGGGCGTCACGATTCCGGGCGCATGGGGCTTCGCGATCATCAACTTTGTGTGGTGGATCGGTATTGGCCATGCCGGGACGCTGATCTCCGCGATTCTGTTGTTGTTCAAGCAGCAGTGGCGCAACTCGATCAACCGGTTTGCGGAGGCGATGACGATCTTCGCAGTGTGCTGCGCCGGTCTGTTCCCGCTGATTCACGTTGGCCGGCCGTGGCTGGCGTATTGGCTATTCCCTTACCCGAACACGATGAATGTATGGCCGCAGTTCCGCAGCCCGCTAGCTTGGGACGTGTTCGCGGTTTCGACGTATGCGTCGATCTCGGTGATCTTCTGGTATATGGGGATGATTCCCGACTTCGGGACGCTGCGTGACCGGGCGACTATGCCGTTGGCGAAGTACTTTTACGGGATGTTGAGCCTGGGATGGCGCGGATCGACGCGGCACTGGATGCGGTATGAGTCGGCTTCGTTGCTGCTCGCCGGACTTTCAACGCCATTGGTGCTCTCGGTGCACACGGTCATCAGCTTCGACTTCGCGGTGGCGGCTCTGGCGGGGTGGCATACGACGATCTTCCCGCCCTACTTCGTTGCGGGCGCTATCTATTCAGGATTCGCGATGGTTATCACGCTGGCGATTCCGATTCGGAAGTTCTATCACCTGGAAGAATTCGTCACGCTGCGCCACCTGGACAACATGGCGAAGGTGATGCTCGGAACGGGTCTCATCGTGGGCTATGGGTACGGCATGGAGGTCTTCATGGCGTGGTACTCGGCCAGCCACTGGGAGTTCTTCATGATGTGGAACCGTATGTTCGGGCCGATGGGCTGGGCGTACTGGATCCTGATCCTAACCAATCTTGCGATTCCGCTGACGACACTATGGTCGCGCAAGCTGCGGGTCAATGTGGCCTACCTGTTTGTGCTCTCGTTCATCATCAATACGGGCATGTGGTTTGAGCGCTTTGTCATTGTTGTGACCAGCCTGTACCGCGAATACCTGCCGTCTAGTTGGGGCACGTACCGGGCGACGAAATGGGACTACATGATTTATGTGGGAACGCTGGGCATGTTCACGTTCCTGTTCTTCCTGTTTGTTCGCTTCCTGCCGATGATTCCGATGTCGGAGATCCGCATGATGCTGCCGCAGACGAAGGTCACTCGCGGCGGAGCGGATGCAGAGACTGTTAGCAAGGAGAGTGCCTGATGCCGCCGCGTGAGGGAATTTACGGATTGCTGGCCGAGTTCAATACCCCGGGCGAGCTGGTGCATGCGACCGAGGAGGCTCGTGCGGCGGGTTATCGCCGGATGGAATGCTATACGCCCTATCCGGTGGAAGAGGCTGCGGAGGCGCTCGAATTTCACAAGACACGCGTACCGCTGGTGTGCCTGCTGGGCGGCGTGATGGGCGTGACGACTGCCTTTCTGATGGAGACATGGGTTAACGTATGGGCTTATCCGCTGAATATCGCGGGGCGGCCGCTGTTCTCTTGGCCGGCGTTTATTATCCCGGCATATGAGTGGACGATCCTGTTTGCCGGCTTCTCGGCGTGTTTCGGGATGATTGCTCTGAATGGGATGCCACAGCTGTATCATCCGCTGTTCAATGCGCCGAACTTCAGGAATGGCGCGACGACAGACAAGTTTTTTCTGTGCCTTGAGGCTGCGGATCCGATGTTTTCGATAGACGAGACTCGAAAGTTCCTCGAGCAGTTCACCGCAGTCTCTGTAGTGGAGGTGGACCACTAATGCGTGAACGACAGGGATCAGGGCATAGGGTCGAGGGACCAGGGAACGGCATGAAGATGTTCAAACAACTCGCGGCGTTTGGTGCGATGGCGGCTACCTTGGTGCTGGCTGGCTGCCGCCAGGATATGCAGGACCAGCCGAAGTTCTTTCCGCAGCGCGGCACGGATTTTTATGCGGATGGGAGATCGGTGCGCCCGCAGGTGGAGAATACGGTCGCTCGTGGCCAGTTGCATGAGGACGGCTACTTCTCTACTGGTCTCGTGAATGGAAAAGAAGGCGACGGGTTGCCGTTTCCTGCGACGATGGCGGTACTCCAGCGCGGGCAGGAACAGTACAACGTGTACTGCACGCCGTGCCACTCACGAGTAGGCAATGGGATTGGGATGATCGTCCAACGCGGATATATGAAGGCGGGAAGTTTTCATTCGGCGCGTTTGGAGACGGCTCCGCTGGGACACTTCTTCCAGGTGATCTCGAATGGCTATGGAGCTATGCCGGATTATGCGTCACAGATAACGCCTGAAGATCGCTGGGCGATTGTCGCCTACATTAAGGCGCTGCAATTGAGCCAGAAGGCGACACAAGCGGATGTGCCTGCGGGCCAGGAGGTTCAACCGCTGGCAACAATCGCCGAGAAGCAGGGGTTGCCTGCAGCGTTTGCGGAAGAGTGGAAACTGCCACCGACCGCAGTGACGGGTACTCCCGATGGCGGGCTTTATCTTCTCCCCACGCCAGGAGCAGCTGGAACGACGAATGGCGCTGCGACACCTGCGCACGCGGGCTCAACGACTCCGTCCGGGACGTCCGGACAAACTGTACCGAAGCAGTAACCTCGGAAGCTTCCGAACGAAGGCTTGAAACGAATGTCATCTGGACACGAACAACACGACGCAGCGAACGGCCATCACGGGCCACGCGTGCTGCCTGCCTCGCTTGCGGCGCCGCCGGCTGTCTCCGCGTGGCGGACGCGCGCATTGATCGTCTTCGCAGTCGCTACGATCCTGTCGGTCTTCTTTGCGTTCACGCATGAGGGCCGGAACCATATCCTTCGCGCGTACCTGCTGGGCTACATGATCAGCTTCGGCTTCGCTGGCGGCGGGCTCGTGGTGTTGATGCTGCAATACGTGAGTGGAGGCAAGTGGGGTCTGCTGTTGCGTCGGCCACTCGAGGCGATGACGAGGACCATCTGGCTGGTCGGATTGATGTTCGTGCCGATCATCTTCTTTTGGAAGCATCTGTATCAGTGGGCGGCGTTTCCGACGGCAGGAGCTGTCGCGCAGGCGCTTGGGAATCATGCGGTAACACTCGAGCAGGCGATGACGCTGAATGCCAAGCGCGCCATGCTGAACCCGACTGCTGTGATTGTGCAGACGGTCGTGATCTTCGCGATTCTTTGGTTGTTCCAGTACCTACTGAACAAGTGGTCACTGCAGCGAGATGCCGATCCGGAGCGCGGGACCGAGCCGAGTTTTGACCGCTGGCGGATCAAGTTCGAGAATCTCTCCGGGCCGGGAATTCTGATCTATGTGATTTTGCTGACGGCGGGCGCGATCGACTGGATCAAGTCGTTGGACGTTACGTGGTACTCGTCGATCTGGGGGCTGCAGTTCCTGGTTGGGCAGGGGTATGGGGTGCTGGCGCTGGGAATCCTGACGGTGATTCTGCTGTCGCGGTATGAGCCGATGAAGACGATGCTGCGCAAGACGGAGCAGCACGATCTGGGCAAGCTGGCGTTTGCGTTTGTGATGTTGAACATCTATCTCTGCTTTGCGGAGTTCCTGATTATCTGGTCGGGCAACGTTCCGGACGAGATTCCGTGGTATCTGAACCGTATTCATGGCGGCTGGTGGGTTGTCTGCTCGGCGGACTTTATCTGCCACTGGCTGATTCCCTTCTGTTTGCTGCTGTCACGCGACCTGAAGCGGAACAAGGAGAAGATGATCTGGCTGACGAGCTTCATGATTTTCGCACGCTGCCTGGATATGTTCTGGCTGATTGAGCCGAACTTTCCGGATGCTGCGGGGAATCTTCACATCGTCAACAACTATCGGAATTCTTGCTTACCTGACTGTGCCTGTGGCTGTGCTATCGCTATGGGCGTGGTTTTACTTCGGAGAATTACAAGCGCGTCCTCTGATCGCCGTGAACGATCCTCACGTGGAAGAGATGCTGGAGCCCGAACATGCCCACTAACGATCATGATTTGAACCAGCCGCCGACGCACGATCCGCATGTTCGCGATGACGAGCATCCTGGGTATGAGATTACGGACGTCAATGCCAACGGCATCGTCGTATTCCTGGCAGGGCTGTTTGGCTCGGTATGCGTCTTCTTCGTCTTGTGCTATGGGCTCGGTATTTTGATCAACGGCGGCATCAAAAAACAAGATGGGCCGGAGACGAAGTGGAACCAGGTTGCGGGTGCGACGGACGGCAAGCGTCAGGATCTGGTGAGCAATGCCGCGATGCAGCAGAAAGAACTGCAACAGGTGACATCGGTGTTCCCAGAGCCTCGTCTCGATATTGACGACGGCAACCAGGCGACGGCCGACCTGCATGCACGCGAGGATCTTCTGCTGAATAACTACAGCAGTTCGCCTTCCGAGCCGGGAGCGATTCGGATTC
The DNA here is from genome assembly GCA_963746625.1 of uncultured Acidobacteriaceae bacterium. Lineage (GTDB taxonomy): Bacteria > Acidobacteriota > Terriglobia > Terriglobales > Acidobacteriaceae > Edaphobacter. The sequence continues at coordinate 468,678 of CAVVBT010000002.1, read as the reverse complement.
CAATCTCTCGTGCGATGGAGATTATTGCGCAACGCGGGCTGCCGGTGAATTCGCAGGCGACAGGTACAGCGGTGGCGATGACTGGGGATGAGAAGCCTACGGTTCAGGCTCCGTTGACCTCCGGATTTGCGCGAACGGGGTATGAGCTGGAGACGATCGAAGCTCGCGAGCAGAAGATGAACTATGGCAAGGCCCAGGCGGAGAATAAAGCGGAGCTTGCTCCTGCGAAGTAACCGATAAACGGACCGGATTTAAGATAGAGAAGAGGCGGCATGAGGCAGATGCGAACAATGCGAGGGGGTTGGCAGGCGGCGATTCTTGGCTGCGCTCTGCTGAGTGCTCCATTGCTGGCGCAGGTCGCGAGCTATGGCGATAAGCAAAGCGGCGAAAACGCGGGAGACCAGCTGCCGCAGGTGCTGCAGAAGGTTGGGGTTTCGCAGCATTTGAATCAACAACTGCCGCTGGATGCTGCCTTTGTCGATGAGACCGGCAAGCCGGTGAAGCTGGGCGACTATTTTGGCAAGAAGCCTGCCATTCTGTCGCTGGTTTACTACACCTGTCCGATGCTCTGTTCCGAGGAACTCGACGGCCTAACGAGTTCGCTCGAGATGGTAAAGCTGACGCCGGGTAAAGACTTCGATGTGGTGATTGTGAGCATCGATCCGAGCGACACACCGGAGCAGGCAGCGAAGTCGAAGGCGCTGTATGTCAAACGCTATGGGCGTCCCGAGACGGCTGCAGGATGGCACTTCCTGACCGGGCAACGGCCTGCAATCGATGCGGTGACGAACGCAGTTGGATTTGGGTATGTGCGGGTTCCCGGGCCGGATGGGAAGCTGACGCAGTTTGCGCATGCGAGCTCCATTGAGATTGTGACGCCCGAGGGCAAGCTGGCCCAGTACTACCTTGGGGTGGAGTATTCGCCGAAGGACATGCTGCTGGGGTTGATTGATGCGTCGGGCAATAAGATTGGCTCGCCGGTAGCGAACATATTGACGTACTGCTACCACTACGATCCGCAGACAAACAAGCAGTCGCTGAGGGTTGCGCGGGTCGTGCAGCTTGGCGGAATCATCACGGTGGCGGGGCTTGGCGGATTCATCTTTCTGATGTTCCGGAAAGACTTCAACGTTACGCGCGGGCACGACATGACGAAGAAAGAGATGGATAAAGGGTAACGATGCATATCAGTCCAGTGATGTGGCAATTTCTGATGAAGTGGCTGACCAACTCCGCGCTATTCCCGCGCGAGGCGTCGACCATTGCACCTTACGCCGATGCGCTCTACTTCTTCCTGTTGCTGCTCACGGTGGTTGGCCTGACGCTGGTGTGCACTCTTGTATTCGGCTTCTCGATTCGGTACCGCAAAGAGAGGAACCCGGTCGCGGAGCACGTCGAAGGATCGACCTTACTTGAGGCGACGTGGACGATTATTCCGCTGGCGCTGTTTCTGATTGTGTTTGTCTGGGGCGCGCTGCTGTACTTCCGTATCTATAATCCGCCGACGAACGCGATGAATATCTATATTGTCGGTAAGCAGTGGATGTGGAAGGCGGAGCATCCGGGCGGGCAGCATGAGATCAATGCGCTCCATGTTCCGACGGGTCGCAATGTGCAACTGACGATGATCTCGCAGGATGTTTTCCATAGCTTTTCGATTCCCGACTTTCGCGTGAAGCGTGAAGTGATTCCGGGGCGCTACTCTACGGTTTGGTTCAACGCGACAACTCCGGGAACGTATCACATTTTCTGCACGCAGTATTGCGGAACGAACCACTCAGTGATGATTGGCGAAGTGACGGCAATGAGTCCCGACGATTATGAGAAGTGGACGCAGACGTCGACGAGCGGCACGTCGCTTGCACAGAACGGAGAGCGCTTGTTTGCCAGCATGGGCTGCAATGCCTGCCACTCCGGGAGTGCGGCGGCTCGCGGGCCCAATCTGGCAGGGGTTTACGGATCGAAGCTGCAACTGACGAGCGGGTCCGAGGTATTGGTGAACGATGCTTATCTGCGGGATGCAATTCTGAATCCGTCACAGCACATCACGGCGGGTTACGCGCCGATTATGCCGACCTATCAGGGACAGATCAGTGAAGATGGCCTGATTGACCTGGTGGAGTACATCAAAGGATTGAAGACCAACTATCGTGTGCAGCAGACGCTGACCACGTCACAGTCGAACCAAGCGGCGCCAACAACGCCGGGGGTGGTGAAGCCATGAGTGCAACACATACGATCGTCAATTTACCGGATCAGCGGACAGCGACGATGCCGAAGCGGACCTATATCAATAATGAAGACGGCCTGTTGAGCTGGCTGCTTACGGGCGACCACAAGCGCATTGCGATGATGTATCTGGTCTCGATCACATTTTTCTTCTTTATCGGAGGGGCGTTCGCGGGCCTGATCAGGCTTGAACTGCTGACACCCCAGCCGGATCTGGTGGCGGCGGACACCTACAACAAATTCTTCTCCATGCACGGAATCATCATGGTCTTTCTGTTCCTGGTGCCGTCGGTTCCTGCAACGCTGGGAAACTTCTTGATTCCGATCATGATTGGAACAAAGGACCTGGCCTTCCCGAAGATCAATCTGCTGAGCTGGTATCTCTACTGGCTTGGCGGACTCGTTGTCCTTGGTGCGATGGTGCTGGGTGGCGTGGATACCGGTTGGACTTTCACTACTCCGCTCTCGACGCACTATCTGAACACTCATGTAGTGACGGCAGCGATGGGGGTCTTCATTCTGGGCTTCTCGTCGATCTTTACCGGACTGAACTTTATCGTTACGATTCATCGGATGCGGGCGCCGGGGATGACCTGGTTTCGGATGCCCCTGTTCGTCTGGTCGCACTATGCGGCTTCGATCCTCATGGTGCTTGGAACGCCGGTTCTGGCAATTACGCTTGTGTTGGTGGCCCTGGAGCGGTTGTTCGGGATTGGCGTCTTTGATCCGACTAAAGGCGGAGATCCGCTCCTGTTCCAACATCTCTTCTGGTTCTACTCGCATCCTGCGGTGTACATCATGATTCTTCCGGGGATGGGTGTCATCTCGGAGGTCATCAGCACGTTCAGCCGTAAGCGGGTCTTCGGCTATACCGCAGTTGCGTTCTCGTCGGTGGCGATTGCGCTGTTCGGGTTCTTTGTGTGGGCGCACCATATGTTCATCATGGGCGTCTCAAACTACTCGGCGCTGGTGTTTTCGTTGCTGACGATGCTGGTAGCTGTGCCGTCGGCGATCAAGATCTTCAACTGGTCGTTTACGCTGCAAAAGGGCTCGATTACGTTTGAGACACCGATGCTGTATGCGTTCGGATTTCTGGGGCTGTTTACGATCGGCGGAATGACGGGCGTCTTTCTTGGCGCGCTCGGGATGGATATTCACCTGACGGAGACATACTTCATCGTCGCGCACTTCCACTTCGTGATGGTGGGCGGAATGCTGATGGCGTTTCTGGCGGGTATTCACTTCTGGTGGCCGAAGATGACGGGGCGGATGTATCCGGAGTCGTTGTCGAAGCTCGCCGCAGTGACGACCTTTATCGGGTTCAATCTGACATTTCTGCCGCAGTTTATTCTTGGCTATCTCGGGATGCCGCGGCGCTACCATGCGTATCCGGCGGAGTTTCAGGTGCTGAATGTGCTCTCGACCGCGGGAGCCACCGTGCTGGGGGTGGGCTACATGCTCCCTCTGATTTATCTGGCATGGTCGCTGAAATATGGCGCGATTGCCGGCAATAATCCCTGGCAGGCAACGGGCCTTGAGTGGCAGATCCAGTCGCCGCCGCTGACCGAAAACTTTATTGAGACTCCGATCGTGGACCATGAGGCTTACGATTACGAGTGGCTCGAACACAAGACCGCACATGAGGTGACGACCGTTGGATAATGCGATCGTAGCAACGCATCCCCACACGCATGAGACTGCGGTTCCCGCGGAGCACGAGCACGTCGCGCTGCCGCAGCACCGCCATCACTTCGAGACGCAGGAGCAGCAGCGCGAAGCCGGCACATTCGGCATGTGGCTCTTTCTGCTGACTGAAATCATGTTCTTTGGCGGGCTGTTCTTCGCGTACCTGCTTTATCGGAACTGGTATAACCCGGCATTCGTGGCGGCGTCCAATCAGTTGAGTATTCCGCTGGGTACGGCCAATACCGCCATCCTAATCAGCTCCGGATTCTTCATGGCGCTGGCCGTGTGGGCAGCTGAGGTCAGGAAGAAGAGTCTGCTGGTGATCTTCCTTGTGCTTACGACGCTGTTCGGTCTGGCGTTCCTTGGGGTGAAGTATTTCGAGTATAAGGAAAAATGGGAGCTGCACCATATTCCCGGTGCTAGCTTTGATGTCTCGCAGTTTATTAACCCTCATGCGTACGGTTTGAAGGAAGAACCACTTGCCCCGGACATGGCGCAGAAGACGCAAGTTTTCTTCTTCCTGTATTTTGCTATGACGGGCATGCATGCGCTCCATATGATCATCGGAATCTTTCTTCTGTTCTGGCTCACTTGGAGGGCCAACCGAGGAGAATTCAGTGCCGGCTACGTCGCGCCGATTGAAAATTTTGGCTTGTACTGGCACTTCGTCGATATTGTGTGGCTGTTCCTGTTTCCTTTGCTGTACCTCATCAACCGCCACCCTGTGTAGACCGTGATTGCGGCTTCGCTATCCACTGGAAGGAAAAGAGTATGTCCGAATTTCATGATCCGTCGAATGTAGTGAACCCGGAGCACGCTGACCATCACATCATCTCCCCGGTTGTGTATGGAATTGTATTCGCGACACTGCTGGTCGGTACGGGCATTACAGTGGCGGCCGCATTTGTCAATCTCGGAATATTCAATCCGATTGTGGCCTTGGGGATTGCCTGCACGAAGGCTGTCATCGTGATTCTGTTCTTTATGCACGTGAAGTATCAGTCGAAACTGGTGAAGTTGACGGTGACCGCTGGTTTCTTCACATTTCTTGTTCTGATTACGATGACCCTGACCGACTACATCAGCCGGGCCTGGGGCCTTTGGTCGTAAGGAATATGTTTTGATAGAAGTGCGGCCTGCGGGCCGCATTTTTGTTGGCGTCAAACCGGTCTGAAATTGCACCGTAGACTGAGTGGATGACGAAGACGCATGCTCGGGTTCCTCATGAACTCGACAGCTTGTCACGGGACGCACGGATAACAGTGCGGCGAGATGGGGCACCTGATTCCGACGGGAAGTGCGTCGTCTACTGGATGGAGCGGGCCCAACGTGGAGTCGACAACCATGCGGTTGACCTGGCGGTAAAGATCGCCAATCTGCTGGACCTGCCGCTCATTGCTTATTTTGCGGGCATCTCCAACCTTCCCGATGCCAACCTTCGGCACTATGTCTTCCTGAATCAGGGCCTCGCGGGATATTGAGACGGACCTGGCTGCCCGGAATATATCGTTTGTGATGCGAAGAGCCCCGCATGAATCGCATGAGCGGTTTCTGGCGGATGTTGGCGCGGCATTTCTGGTCGGTGATGAAAATCCGATGCGGGAACCGGAGAGGTGGCGCCGAAAATTGGCGTCGCAAATCAAGATTCCGTTCTGGAGTGTGGACGCTGATGTTGTGGTGCCGTCGAAGCTGATCGAGAAAGCGCAATATGGGGCTTATACGATTCGCCCGAGGCTCCACCGGATGCTGCCGGATTATTTGCACGACTACGAAAACCTGCGGGCTGAGCATGAGTGGAAGAGGCCGCGTGGATTTCAGGCTGATTCTGTGCACAAAGATATAACGCGCGGCTGGAAAGATCTTGACCGTAGCGTCGGTCCAGTCGATGCGTGGGAGGGCGGGACGCATGCGGGGCTGAAGCGGTTGAAGCACTTTGCCGAAACACTGCTTGAAACGTATGACTCTAAACGGAATCATCCGGAGCTGGATGGTACATCCTGCCTATCGCCTTATCTGCACTTCGGGCATGTGGGGCCGTTGACGATTGCGCTAGCGGTCGATGCTGCGGCGAAGGCAAATCCGAAGCTTCGAGTGGCGCGAGACAGCTATTTCAATGAATTAATCGCATGGCGCGAGCTGGCAGTGAACTTTGTACGCTATACGCCGAACTACGATTCTGCAGAGTGCGCCGAGGCGTGGGCGAAGACGACAATTGCTGAACATGCGCGCGACGAGCGGGAACGAATTTATACGCTGCATCAACTCGAACATGCGCAGACTCATGACGATCTCTGGAATGCGGGACAGATCCAGATGGTTCGGCATGGGTGGATGCATAACTACCTGCGAATGTATTGGGCGAAGAAGATTCTGGAGTGGACTCCTGATGTTGCGACTGCGCTGAAGTATGCGATCCATCTGAACGACAAGTATCTTCTCGATGGTCGTGATCCGAACGGGTATGCAGGGATTGCTTGGGCGATTCTCGGCAAGTTCGACCGGGCATGGGGAGAGCGGCCGATCTTTGGCAAGATTCGGTATATGTCAAGGGCGTCTACAGGGAAAAAGTTCGATTCGAAGCGCTACATCCAACAGATGGGGCTTCTGGCGGCGCAGGAGTCACGGTGATTCAAGGGGCGCTCATCGGTAGCCACTTATACACCTAACGAAAAGATTGTGGGCCACAGCGGCGGATGGTAGATTGAGGACGTTCCTCCGCTTTTTTGGTGGAACACGCTGAGAGATGGCCGCAGAGTAACACCAACGATTCTCCACGAGTGTTGATGAGAGCTTTCTCATCCCGTTCTGGAACCATCCGTCGTTCTTCTCCCGCTCTAGCGTTGACTCGTCCGATGGCAGCTAAGAGCATCAAGTTAGCTGTCCGAACGATTCGGATTGCACGCTATGGGCCCGATGGAACTTCCACAACCCGTGCTGCCTTCACTGCCGATCCTGCGTGGTGGCTTGCGCCGCTTTATTGTGATCGGTTTGTGGGTCATTCTCATTGCTCCTTTGAGAGTCGTTGGTCAACTTGCTGACGCTCCAGTAGCCCCGGAGAGCGCGACTCGTTCTCAATCTGCTGTGGTCGCTGCGCGTTCGATGAATACGCGGCGATTTCTTGCCGGTCGTACGCCGATCGGCGGTGTCTCGGCCGCACGTGCAATGAACGCTGCGCGTCTGCAGCATACGGCGATGAAGGCCGCGCAGGCCGCTTCTCCTCTCTCTAACCTGAACGCGACATGGCAGCCAGTTGGACCCAACCAGATCGCGAGCGCCTCTTACGGGAACGTTACAGGACGCGTTACATCGATTGCGATTGATCCTGCTGATGCAAGCGGCAATACGGTGTACGTGGGAACGACCGGAGGAGGAATCTGGAAGTCGACGAATGCAGCCGGTCCAGCGGCGAATGTGACCTTCGCGCCGCTTTCGGATACGCTGCCCGTTTTCAATGCAAATGCCGGAGCTGCCGCGATTCCATCGCTAAGCATTGGGGCGGTCAGTGTGCAGTCGGGTGTTGTGCTGGCTGGCACAGGTGATCCGAACGACGCCACTGACTCGTATTACGGCAGCGGGATACTTCGTTCTGCAGATGGCGGAGTCACCTGGACGCTAATTCAGAACTCTCTCGATGGAGTGGCGGGTAATCATTCGTTTACTGGGCTTGGATTTGCGGGATTTGCGTGGAGCAGTTCGACGCCAGGGACGGTTGTCGCTGCGGTGTCGCAGTCTGCGGAAGGCACGCTGGTTAATGCTGTAGACCAAACGAACAGCGTAATGGGGCTTTACTACTCGACGGATGCGGGGATTACCTGGCAGATGTCTACCATTATGGACGGCAGCCAGATTGTGCAGGCACCGCTGCCTTCCGGTGCAGATCTGGGGGGAAGAGCGGCGACGGCAGTTGTGTGGAATCCGGTGCGGCAGCGCTTCTACGCTGCGATTCGCTATCACGGATATTACGAGTCGGCAGACGGAGCGACGTGGACACGGCTGGCTCATCAGCCTGGGGCGGGTTTGACGATGACAGCGTGTCCGACTGCGCCGGGAACGATTGGAAGTGCGGGTTGTCCGATCTTTCGTGGGGCGCTTGCTGTTCAAGCGGTAACAGGCGACCTTTTCGCGCTAACCGTAGATAGCAATAACGTCGATCAGGGCCTTTGGCAGGATGTGTGTGCATTGTCCGGCGCAAACTGCGGCAGCTCGACCGTTACGTTCAGCACGCAGTTGCCATCGTTGGCGATGGAGGTCGGCAATGGAAGCAGCGTGGTTTCGCAAGCCGACTACAATCTGGCGCTGGCGGCGGTGCCGGCGGTGACAGGCGGTTCGACCCAGGACACGCTGTTGTATGCGGGTACGTTGGATCTCTATCGCTGTTCGCTGGCTGCGGGTTGTGTGCTACGCAATACGACCAATGCGTCGAATGGATGCGCGGCGCCTGCACATGTTGCACCTGCACAGCATGCGATTGCTACGCTGGCCACCTCTGCGCTTCCGATTGTCTACCTTGGCAATGATGGGGGACTATGGCGTTCGACGGACGGGGTCAACGAGCAGGCCGCGCCGTGCTCGCCAGACGATGCGACGCACTTTCAAAATCTAAACGGCGGCCTGGGTTCGCTTGCCGATGTTATCAGCTTTGCGCAGCCTCCCACGGACCCGGACACTCTCCTTGTTGGCCTGGGTGCGAATGGAACAGCTTCCACTTCCAGCGCATCTTTCATTGCGCCACAGTGGTCGCAGCTCTCGACCGGGGAAGGCGGGATGGTGGCGATTGATCAGGCGAATCCGTCGCTTTGGTATATTTCAACGGGCGCGGGTGTCAGCATTCGCCAGTGCGGCAATGGCTCGGGCTGCACTGCCGGCGATTTTGCGGGCGTCCCCACGATCGGGTCGGCGCAGGTAGCAGGAGATGATTCGTTAGTTGACGCCCCGTGGGTGCTTGATCCAGCGCTTTCATCCGACGTAATTATCGGGACTTGCCGCGTGTGGCGCGGGCCTGCGGATAATGGTTCGCTATGGTCCTCGTCGAACGCGATCAGCCAGCTTTTTGGTGGCCCGCAAAATACCTCTTGCGCGAGCACGAATCCAGTAGTTCGCTCGCTTGCTGCGGCGGGGCCAGCTAGCAACGCAGCAGCTGCGCAGAATGAGGGCTCTGAGGTTCTTTACGCCGGTATGGCTGGATCGCTCGATGGTGGTGGAGGCATTGGAGGCCACGTCTTTTCCATCACGGCAGGCAATACAGCGACGCGGACAACGATCTGGAGCGATCTCGCGATGTCGCCCGTGACGAACGGTCAAGGGACGGGATTCAATCCAGGAGGATTTGATCTCTCGTCCATCGCTGCGGACTCACATGATTCGACCGGCGCGACGATCTATGCCACTGTGATGGGGTTTGCGGGGAATGGCGTGAATGCCGCGCACCTCTATCGTTCGATTGATGCGGGCGCGCATTGGTCCAATGTCAGCAGCAACCTGCCGAACGCCCCGGCAAACAGTGTTGTCGTAGATCCGAATGACGCGAATACCGTTTACGTTGCGCTGGATACAGGGGTCTATGTGACGACTCAGATCACGACGTGTGCGTCGGCTAATTGTTGGAGTGTCTACGGCACCGGTTTGCCAAACGCTCCAGTCGTGGAACTAATGGCGGCGCAGGCAATGCCTACAGGGGGTGGTCTCGCGGGTGAGTTGCGCGCTGCGACCTATGGCCGCGGCATCTGGCAGATTCCACTTCTCACTGCATCCCCTGTGACTCAACCATCGATCAGTCTGAGTCCTGCCTCTCTGAGCTACGCGACTCAAGCGGTTGCAACTGCGAGCGCGCCACAATCTATCACGGTTACAAATACCGGCAGCGCTTTGTTGTCGGTCAGCTCAGTTGTAACGACGGGAGACTTTAGTGAAACTGATGACTGCATCGCAGCTTCGATTGCGGTGAACTCGAGTTGCACAATTCAGGTCCGCTTTTTGCCGACGACGACGGGGAGCCGCAACGGCTTGCTTACCGTCTATGGAAATGTCGCGGGCGGTCAGGCGACAGCCGCGCTTTCCGGCACTGCCAGCCCTGCAGCGTCTGTTGTTCTGAATCCAATTACGCTGACTTTCCCTTCTACGACAATCAGTGCCAGCAGCCAGGCTCAAAACATCACCATTTCAAACACTGGAGGAACCTCTGTCGGGCTTCAGAAACCCACCGTTAGCGGCGCGGATTTCGCAATCACTGCAAACACCTGCGGTCCGACCCTTGGCCCCAGCACGGGGTGCACGGTCTCGATAGTCTTCACTCCAACGACATCCGGAGCGCGCAGTGGAACTTTCAGCATCACGGACGACGTCGGAACCCAGACTGCTTCTCTAAGCGGAATCGGGACTTCACCTGCTACCGATGCTCTCGCGCCTCTAGCGCTCACGTTTGCCGGCGCAGCAGTTGAATACCTCGAGCGGGGCGCAGCAGATCACGTTGACGAACTCGGGTGATGCACCTTTGACGCTGATTGCCGCGCAGATCACGAGCGGCGACTTCAGTGTGATCAATGCGTGTGGTAATTCGTTGAACGCGCACTCCACTTGTTCGCTAAACGTTCTCTTTCAGCCGAAGAACGTCGGAACGATCACGGGAGTGTTGACAGTTTCAGATCAATATCGCAGCCAGACAATCGCGCTGAGCGGAACAGGGGTCGCCCCGCCCGGCGTCTCTCTCTCTCCTGTTTCGATAATCACTTTTCCATCAGTGGGGGTGGGTGTCACCAGCGGCGCGCAGACAGTGACGCTGACGAACAACGGTGGCATACCACTTCTCGTGCAAAACATCGGAATCACGGGGGACTTCGTAATTCTGCCTGGAAGCGACTCCTGTGGTAGCAGCGTTGCAATGAATGCGGCATGTACCCTGCAGGTTGCTTTTGCGCCAATAGTTGGTGGGCCGCGTACCGGCGCGTTGACCGTTACTGATAACGCTCCCAACTCTCCTCAGACGCTGGCGCTCACAGGCACGGGGGTTGATTTCAGTCTGAATCCGAATGGCGAGACGAGTCTGACCATCACAAGCGGCCAGAACGCCGTGTATCCTTTGCTGCTCAGCTCTGCCACGAACGTCTCCGGCACGGCGAACTTTTCCTGTTCGGGTGTGCCGGCCAATGCTACCTGCACCGTGACGCCCTCCACCGTGACGCTTGGCAATACGACCACGGTTTCGGTAACGGTCCTCACGGGTGTCACGGCAACATCTTCAGCTTTTCGGCCGCATGGGAAGCGAACGAGCATGATCTGGCTCGCAATGTTGGTCCCGATAGGCTTGTTCACGCTGCGAAAGGTGGAACCGCGTTATTTAGCTTCTTTCGTTGTGGTCGCGTGTCTCGTCACCGCAACGGGATGCGGAGTTGGCCGCACAATCCCTCTGGAGGGTGGGTCAAATGCGAATCCGCCGCCGAGTACTGTAACGCCGGCGGGTACATATACGATCGTTGCTTCGGCTGCAAGCAGTGGTTTGACTCGTACCGTCAACCTTACGCTGATTGTTCAATAACTCTATTGAGTTAGGTGTGCTGCAGACTCAGACCGCTCGGCCTGCACTGACTCCGGAGGCCCAGGCCCACTGAAAGTTGTAGCCACCCAGCCATCCCGTCACGTCGACTACTTCGCCGATGAAGTAGAGGCCAGGGACCTTGCGGCTTTGCATGGTCTTCGCGTCGAGTTCCGCGGTATCGACACCACCGGCAGTTACCTCGGCCTTCGCGTAACCTTCGGTTCCTGCAGGCGTAATCTTCCAGGCGTGTAGTTGTTGTTCCATGGCGGTGAGAGAGACGTTCGTCCAGCTTGCGGGGGGATAAAGTGTTAGCCAACGCTCAGCAAAACGGGCTGGAAGGACCGCACGCAAGGCTGCCATTGCAGCGGCGATGTCGCGTTTTGCCGTGGGAGCGAATAGGGGTTTCAACACTTCGGTGTCCGGCGCGAGATCGAGTGCAATTTCCTGGCCGGGTTGCCAGTACGACGATATCTGGAGGATCGCGGGGCCGCTCAGGCCTCGATGCGTCACCAGCATCTTTTCGCGGAAGCTTTCGCGTCTTCGTTGAACACCGGCTTTGGCGACCACCTCAGTTGAAACCCCGGACAAATCGCACCATTGGTCGCGGTCTTCCGGATTGAAGACGAGCGGCACGAGCGCTGGTCTGCATTCGATGATGCGCAGGCCGAACTGCTTCGCGAGGTTGTAACCGAAGCTGGTAGCTCCCATCTTTGGAATCGACAGGCCACCTGTGGCGACGACGACGGCATCTGCTTCGAACGTGGTCTGCGGGGTTTCGACGCGAAATCTGCCGTCGCGCACGACGGAAAGGATTCTCGTTCCAGTTACCAGTGTGACTCGCGCCTCGGCACATTCGCGCTCCAGCATGCTGACAATGTCGAGTGCGGAGCGATCGCAGAAGAGCTGGCCAAGTGTCTTTTCGTGATACCGGATTCCATGGCGCTCGACCATGGCGACGATGTCCGCAGGGGTGAAGCGCGCAAGGGCCGACTTTGCGAAGTGAGGGTTTTCGGAGAGAAAGTTTTCTGTGCGCGTATGGATGTTCGTGAAGTTGCACCGGCCACCTCCTGAGATGAGGATCTTTTTCCCGGTTCGCTCCGCGTGTTCCAGGAGCACCACGCGCCGTCCGCGACGTCCTGCTTCGAGGGCGCAGATCATTCCGGCCGCTCCGGCTCCCAGGATGACGACATCAACTCTTTGCGCGGGCACTCATTAATCCTTCTTGGGGGATTTCATTCGAAAAGATTAGATGATTCTAAGTTTAGGCGAATGAGCATTTAGGATGCCATTTCTGCATTCTGGCTCGGAGACTACTGCTTTTGTGTCATAGACCTGCACTGTTTTGAGTTCTAAACCTTAGAAGCAGATCAAGGAGAGAGTTTCCATGCGCATTCGCCAACGGCTGTGCCCAATTCTTAATGTAACCATCACGCTTGCTGTCGCCGTTGGATTAGAAGGCTGCAATGTTTCTCCTTCGGTCACACCTACGCCGTCCTCTGCGCAGATGTTCAGGGCCCGTATCTCTGGCGGAATTCAGCCAATCAGCAACGGAAGCATTCAGCTCTATACTCCGGGCACCAATGGGTATGGTTCTGCGTCGACCCCCCTGTTGAACCAGCCGGTCACGACTGATGCCAATGGATCCTTCTCGTTCGGAGGCGATTTTTCCTGCCCGTCGCCAACAACTCCCGTCTACCTTGTTGCGACTGGCGGCAATCCCGGGCTGGCTCCAGGAACAAATAACAGCGCGATTGCTTTGATGGGACTTCTGGGCCAATGTGGCACTCTTACGTCGACGAGCTTTTTCAACATTGGAGAACGCAGTACGGTCGCGGCCGTGTGGGCGCTGGCTCCGTTTATGGTGGACTACGCGCACATCGGAACAAGTCACGGAAATTCCCAAGGCCTGCTGAATGCGTTTACTGCCGCGCAGAACCTTGTCGATATTCATTCTGGTTCGGCTCCCGGTACCGCACCTACGATTGCGAGCATACCCACTGCGGAGATCAACACTCTGGCCGACATTCTCACTTCGTGTGTGAACTCCGACGGCACCACTACATCGACTTCAGGATGCGGACGGCTGTTTGCGGCGGCCACACCTGCTGGAGGAGTTGCGCCCGGTGACACGGCCGCTGCTGCTCTGAATATTGCGCGCAACCCCGGGCACAATACAGGTGCGCTCTTCAGTTGCCTTCCTTCCAGCAGCGCATACCAGCCCACCTTGGCTTCCGCTCCTACCGACTGGACACTGGCGATTAATTACGTTTCGCCTATCTTCAATACCCCGAGCGACCTTGCGATCGATTCGCAGGGGAATGCGTGGGTGCTGAGCACGAGTTCCAATTCGAGTACGATCAGCATTCTGAACACGAGCGGCATTACGTCTACCTTTCCGCAGGTTGGCGTGACGCTGGGGCATCTTGCGCTCGATCCTTTTGACGATCCGTGGCTGACCAACAACGCCAGTTCGAATGTTCTCGAACTCACAAGTACCGGGATTCATGCTTCGGCAAATCCGTTTAGCGGCGCAGGAGTTCAGGGCCCTGGTGCTCTGGCCTTCGATGGGTCTGGTAACGTTTGGGTCGTCAACAGCGGGCCCACAGTGAGTAAATTGAGTCCGAACGGAGGGGCGATGTCGCCTCCGGCGGGTTACAGCACGGGTGGGCCGAGCGGGCCGCCGGCGTTGGCCCTGGATACATCTGGGAACGTATGGATTGCGAACAGCAGCGGCGATAGCGTCTCGGTGCTGAGCAGCAGTGGTGCTCCTCTGCCTGGCTCGCCTTATTCGGGGGCGGGGATTAGCGGACCATCCGCGTTGGCGATCGACTCAACTGGCGGCGCGTGGGTTGCAAACCGGGTTACCGGAGTAGTTTGAGCCGGTTGGCGTTTGATGGTTCTCCGATTGCGGGTAGTCCTTATTTTGGGGCCGGGTTAAGTGGGCCGATCGACATTGCGCTGGATGGTCTTGATAATGTGTGGCTTGCGAACCCGGGAGGCAGCAGTGTGTCGGAGTTTCTTAGCAACGGGCGGGCGCAATCTGGCGTTGTGGGTTATGGAAGTGTGGGACTTGTGAGCCCTTTTCGTGTTGTGATTGATGGGTCTGGGAATGTTTGGGTGGCAAATTTGGGTTCGGCTACGGTTGGAACAGGGATGATTACGCAAATTGTTGGTGCGGCGGCACCTGTGGTCACTCCTGCTTCAGTTGCGGTGCAGAATAATGCGCTGGACCAGCGGCCTTGATGGTGTTTTTTGATGGTGAAATGCTGGTGAGTTGATGGTGAAATCGTGGTCGCATGATGGTTATGCGACCATTGATTTATGGCGACGAGAGTTGAGGAGCGGGGACCGCGGGTGGTTGCGGCGGAGCCCTTCGGTCCGGCGGCGGGGGTGACGCGGCGGGCAGCGGACCGGCTTCGTGCGGGTCATCTTTGGGTGTACCGGTCGGATGTGGAGACGCTGGTGCCTCCGGTGGGGTCTGAGGAGATTGCGGGTGGGTCGCTGGTGACGGTGATGGATGGCCGCGGGATTCCGCTGGGGACTGGGCTGTATAGTTCGGCTTCGCAGATTGCGGTGAGGATGGTGTCGGCGGAGGTTGGGCTGACGCGTGGGGCTTATCTGGAGCAAGTGCGTGAGAGGCTTTTGGCGGCGCTGGCGATGCGGGATGAGGTTGCGCCTCGGTCGGCGGAGAACGATGCTTGCCGGCTGGTATTTTCGGAGGCGGATGGGCTGCCGGGGATTGTTGGCGGATCGGTACAGCGACCTGGTGATTTTGCAATTGTTGACGCAGGGCACGGCTCAGGATGATGTTCGGCGGGTTCTGGGTGAGGTGATTCGGGAGAGGTTGGGGCCAAAGACGATTGTGGAGCGGCCTGATCCTAAGATTCGGGAGTTGGAGGAGTTGGGTCTGCCTCCGGCGAGTGGATTGATTTATTCGGAGGAGGATTCTCCGAAGCTCAAGACCGTGTTCACGATTAATGGGCTTCGCTTCAACTACGACGCGAGCGCGGGGCAGAAGACGGGTGCGTTTCTGGATCAGCGGTTGAATTATGCGGCTGCGGCGAAGTATGCGCGGGGGGCTGCTCTGGATGTTTGTACTTATCAGGGTGGATTTGCGCTGCATATGGCGCAGCGTTGTGAGCGGGTAACTGGTGTCGATGCGAGCCGGAGTGCGCTGGAGGTTGCGGATCGGAATCTGGCGTTGAATGCGGGGCTTTCTGCTGCTGTGGATTGGATTGAAGCGGATGCTTTTGAGCTTCTGCGGGAGTATGAGGCGAGTGGGGAGCGGTATGACACGATCGTGCTGGATCCGCCGGCGTTTGCGAAGTCGAAGCGGGCGGCTGAGGGGGCGATGCGTGGATACAAAGAGTTGAACCTGCGGGCGGTGAAGATGCTCACGGCGGGTGGAACGCTCGTGACTTGTTCTTGTTCGCATCATGTGGGGTTGGGAGAGTTTAGGGAGGTGGTTGCGGCTGCGGCTTCGGATGCGGGGCGGCGAGTGCAGTTGATGGAGGTGCGTGGGGCGGCTCCGGATCATCCTGCGGTGCTGACTTTGCCGGAGACTAGTTATTTGAAGTGCTTGGTTTGCCGGGTTGGGTGATTGGCAAGACGAAGACGAGGACAAGCAAAAACAACAGCAAAAGCAAAGGCAATAATCGGGTCGCTTCGCCCTTCGGGCTTCGCTCCGGCCTTCGGCAGAGCGGAAGCGCGCTTTGCGCGTGGCTTGAGAGACCCAAGGCTGAAGCCTTGGGGTACCTAGAAGCTATGGCAAAGGCAACAGCCAAAGCAACGACAACGGCAAAAGCAACAGCAACAGCAACAGCAACAGCAAGAGCAACAGCAAGAGCAACAGCAAAGAGCAACAGCAAAGAGCAACAGCAAAGAGCAACAGCAAAGAGCAACAGCAAAGGCAACAGCCAAAGCAACGACAACGGCAAGAGCAACAGCAACAGCAACAGCAGCAGCAAGAGCAACAGCAAAGAGCAACAGCAACCCACCCTTTTCGATGAGACCGAAAAGGATGGGCCACCCATGGGGGTTGAGGCTTCGATATGGGGGTGTCGTTTTTGGGTTGTTGACAAGTGACCTGGGGTTGGGATACTTTGCATTGTAAAGTGAAATGTTCATGGATGATCTCGATAGGGCGCTAGGCGACATCAGCAGCATTCGGAAGCAGATGGCCAGTACTACGGAGTTTCGTGGTTATGGCCCCGCGACGCTGGCTGCTACTGGCGTGTTCGCGGTGGCGGCAGCCGTATTGCAAAGGGTTTGGGTGGCGGACCCGATTCATCATGTTTCGGCTTATCTGAGCCTCTGGATTTCTACGGCTGTTTTATCGGCTGCTCTGTCCGGCGCGCAGATGTACACGCGTTCGCGTCGAATCCATTCGGCTTTATCGGATGAGATGATCCGCATGGCGGTGGAGCAGTTTCTTCCATCGGTTGGTGCGGGGCTTCTTCTGACGATCGTGATCGTGCGCTATGTGCCGGCGGCTTCGTGGATGCTTCCCGGCTTGTGGCAAGTCATTTTCAGTCTGGGGATATTTTCGTCTTGCCGGTTTTTGCCGCGACCGATGATTGCGGCGGGGACTTGGTATCTGCTGACTGGGCTTGGGTGCATTGCGATGGCAGGTAGCGCTGCGCTTTCGCCGTGGGCGATGGGGATTCCGTTTGGAGTGGGGCAGTTCCTGGTCGCCGCGATTCTGCTTCTCAGCACTTCGGAAGGTGAAGATGAAGTCTAAGCCTGTGTCGAATGACGGCCGCTTCGCTTATGAGGGACTGGACCGGGTGATCCACGAGCGTGCGCGGCTCAGTATTCTGACTTCTCTTGTGACCAACCCAAAAGGGCTGACGTTCGGTGATTTGAAGCAGCTTTGCGCGCTGACGGATGGTAACCTGAGCCGGCATTTGAGCGTGCTTGAGAAAGGCAAGATGGTTGAGATTGTTAAGGGGCATGAGCACAATCGACCGCTGACCGTGTGCCGCATTACGGCTTCCGGACGGAAACGCTATCTGGAGTATCTTTCGACGTTGGAGCAGGTAGTCCGGGATGCGGCGAAGGGAGTGCAGGACAAACCGGCGACCGCATTGGTACGTGGTTTGACGCCGTCGCGGGCGTAAATTTTTTTGTCGGTTAACTTTGCATTGCAAAGTACTTTGCGATATGGAGAGGAAGACCAGAATGAATGATTTTTCGATGTTGCCGTCGAGCTTGCCGGTACGGATCAAATCGCGATCCATGGGAGTAAAACTTATCGTCGTCTGCGGATTGGCTTTGTTGATGACGATTCCGTCGTTTTTCGTGGGAGGCCTGGTTGACGAGCGTACGAGCCGTGAAAAGGAAGTGGTAACGGAGATAAGCGGCCATGTAGGCGGCCCGCAGACGTTTTTGGGACCAACGCTGGCGATTCCCTATAGCGTTCCGCCGCAGTCTTCATCGGAGGTTACACGGCATGGCATCTACTTGGTGTTTCCTGCGCAAGGATCTGCGGCGGTAAAGACTGCAACCGAAGAGCGGCACCGCTCGCTATTCAGAGTGCCGGTGTTCCAGGCGGATATGAAGTTCGACGCAACGTTTGACCTGACGGGAGTTCCTGCCGCGGCTCCGCCGGGCGCCGTGTTGGACTGGAACCGGGCTGAGATCGTAGTGGGAGTGAGTGATGCGCGCGGAGCTTTGGCAGATGCGACGCTGAGGACAGGCGAGAAGACCATAACTCTGGTGCCAGCGCAGATCGCCGGGAACCTCTTTACCGGCGATGATAAGAACGAGAAACTCAAACTGACCCTGTTCGGCGCAAAGGCTGGAGACATCGCAAAGCCTGACTCGCAATTCAAGGTTTCGTCCGAGATGCGGTTTTCCGGTGCCCAGCGGATTTCGGTTCTTGCTTATGGCAAGTCGACTCACTTTGCAGCGCAGGGTGATTGGCCAAGCCCAGGGTTTGATGGAGGCGTCTTGCCGGTCAATAGAAGTGTGTCCAATCACGGTTTTACTGCGGATTGGTCGCTGCCATTTATCGCTCGTGGCGTTCGCGCTGAAGGGCCGATCGATTCCATCGCCGGTCTCGATGCAACCGCGCTTGGTATTTCTTTCATTGAAGTGGCGGACCCCTATCAATCCGTCAGCCGGTCGCTAAAGTACGTGCTTCTCTTCCTGGGATTGCTCTTTCTTTCGTACTTCATCTTTGAAGTCACAACGGGCAAGCGAGTTCATCCGGCACAGTACATTCTGGTGGGGGTAGCCCAGATCATTTTTTATCTTCTCCTTCTGTCGCTTGCTGAACGGATTGGCTTCGACTACAGCTTTCTGCTTGCGGGTGCGGCGACGGTGACCCTGCTTTCGGCGAACGCGGGATGGATCTTTGCCAGCCGGCTTCAGGGGATGAGAGCCTTCGCCGTTTTCTCCATGCTTTACGGATTGATCTACATGCTGTTGCGTCTCGAAGATAATGCGCTGCTGGTGGGCGCCATTGTCAGCTTTGTAGCAGTGGCAGCTGTGATGTACTTCACGCGCAGCATCGATTGGTATGGCTCGCTTCCGGGAGCAGGGAATGCTTCACCTTTGGGAAAAGGAGAGACTGCGTAATATGCCTCGACGTGATGCGGCGGAACTCGCTAGTCTGTTGACACTCATGCCTCAGTCTGACGAGCTTCGCCGCATTCGCATTTGGCTCGCCGTTTTTATGGCGGGATTGATTCTTAGTGGAATCACAGCCTTTCCCTTGAAGACAGAGGTGGGCTGGTTAGTGTCTCTCCTTCATGTGAGTTGGTTGCAGCCGATTGCCGAGTCCACGGGACTGCTTCCGTGGGTCCGATGTGTCAGCGAGGGACTCGATGCGATGGATGCCCAGTATCCGTTTCTCGCGTACGGAACCGATTGGCTTGCGTTTGCTCACCTCGTTCTCGCGATTGCGTTTGTTGGTCCTTATCTTGATCCGGTGCGCAACAAATGGGTGATCAACTTTGGACTGATCGCTTGCGCAGGGGTTATTCCGCTTGCGCTCATCGCTGGACCTATCCGTGGGATTCCATTTGCGTGGCGGCTTATCGATTGCAGCTTTGGAGTCTTTGGATGTATTCCTCTTCTGGTTTGCCGGGGACTAGTGGGTGAATTAGAAACCGAAAAGGCTTAAGTTCGGAGTTTGGATATAATTCCCTGATTTGATTTCCAGCTATTCCTTTGTTGCGAGTTTCTGCAACTTTTGACATTTAATTTGGTTTCGGAATCAGGGCGATGTGATCGCCGGGGCGAGTAGTTTTCATGGGCTTGAATATGAGGTCTTCTTTGTGGACGCGGCGGCGGGTTTTGCAGAGTGGTGTGGCGTTGGCGGCGTCGGGACTTTTGCCTGGGTGCAGTTCTTCGACGACTGTACCTGCTCCGATAATTTCTCCTCCGACTCCTCCTATACAGCCTAGTTTGAATCCGCAGCCGGTTCCGGCGGGGCCGATGACGCAGGCTTCGGTGACGGTGTCGGCTACGGCGGGTGGAGCGATTGCTTCGGGGTTTGCGGGGTTGAGCTATGAGAAGTCGACGCTGTATGAGCCTTTGTTTACGGGGACGAATAGCAATCTGATTGGGTTGTTTCAGCGGCTGGGGCCGAGTGTGTTGCGGATTGGCGGCAACTCGGTGGATAGGAATATCTGGACGGCGAATGGGAAGGGGCAGACTTCGGGGCAGATTGCTCCGAGCGATGTGAATGCGGTGGCGGCGTTTGTGAAGGCGGTGGGGTGGAAGTGTTTGTATGGGGTGAATCTCGGCGGGTCGGCTACGGGTGTGCAGACGCCGGCGCTGGCTGCGGCGGAGGTTGCGTATGCGGTGCAGCAGTTCGGGTCGTCGCTGCTGGGGATAGAGATTGGCAATGAGTGCGATCTTTATGGGAACAGCGGGAACTACTATGCGGGGAACTGGTCGCTGGCGCAGTTTGAGACGCTATGGGGGCAGTATCGAACGGCGATTCTGGCGGCGGCTCCGGGAGTGTCGATTACGGGGCCGGCTTCGGGGGGGAGCGAGTCGAGTTGGACGGTGCCGTTTGGGCAGAGCGTGAAGGGGGAGATCACGCTGCTGACGCAGCACTACTATCGGGCGAATGGAGAGCTGCCTACTTCTACGGGGGCGTTTTTGATTACGCCGGATTCGACGCTGGTGAAGGATTTGGCGACGCTGCAGACGGGAGCGCAGGGGATTGGGATTCCGTACCGGATGTCGGAGTGCAACTCGTTTTATAACGGCGGTTCGAATGGGGTGAGCGACTCGTATGCTTCGTCGCTCTGGGTGATTGATTATTTGTTTAGTTGCGCGCAGGGTGGGGCGGTCGGAGTGAATCTGCATGGCGGCGGGAATAGCGCGGGGTATACGCCGATTGCGGACTCTTCGGGGGTGGTGGTGGGGGCGCGGCCGGAGTACTACGGGGTGTTGCTGTTTACGCTGGCGGGGACGGGGACGCTGTATCAGACGGCGGTGTCGGCGGGGTCGCTGAATGTGACGGCTTATGCGGTGAAGACGGCGGCGGGTGGGTTGAATGTGGTGATGGTGAATAAGGATTCGACGCAGAATGTGCAGGTGTCGATGGCACTGCCGCAGACGGTGTCTGCGGCGACGCTGGTGGCGATGACTCAGTTGACGAGTGGGGCGAGTGCGCCGGATTTGTCGGCTACGGCGGGAGTGACGATTCAGGGGGCAAGTGTGCAGGTGGATGGGACGTTTGCTCCGGCGGCAGCTTATACGCTGACGGCCAGCGGGAGTTCGGTGAGCTGCTATGTGTCGGCTTTGAGTGCGGTGCTGATTCAGATTTCGTGAGTGGCTGGAGATAAGTGCAAAAGCAACGGCAACCCACCCTTTTCGATGAGACCGAAAAAGATGGGCCACCCGATGTCGTGAGCGGCTTCAGCAATGGGAAAGCTATACTGTTGGTCTGGTTTTCAACCGGCTGGAGTGTGTGTGGATGTTGAGGAATCGCGTGTGGATTGGTGTGTGTGGAGTGGCTTTGGTGGTCTCTTCGGGGTGGGCGCAGGAGAAGAAGGCTGACGACAAGAAGAAGGATGAGAAGGTGGTCGTGAAGGGGACGCCTGCTGCGGCGGAGGCGGAGCTGCCGGGGGACTCGACGACGGATGGTTCGGTGACGGTGGGTGGTCAGGCGATCGCGTACAGGACGGTGGCGGGGACGTTGACGGTGGGGTCGACGGATGGGCAGGACGCGATGATCGGGCTGGATGGCAAGATGCTGCCGGGGACGGGTGAAAAGCCGCTGGATCCGGAGAAGCCGGATGAGGCTCCGGCTACGGCGCGGATGTTTTATGTGGCGTATTTCAAGAAAGACGCGGGACCGGGGCGGCCGGTGATGTTTTTGTATAACGGCGGCCCGGGGTCGGCCACGATGTGGCTGCATATGGGGTCGTTTGGGCCGCGGCGGGTGGTGACGACGGATGCGCAGCATGATGAGGGTGCTCCGTACAAGATCGTCAACAACGATTTCAGTTTGTTGGATGTGACTGATCTGGTTTTTATCGATGCTCCGGGGACGGGGTTCAGTCGGGTCATGGGCAAGGATAAGGACAAGGCGTTCTGGGGAGTGGACCAGGATGCGCATGCGTTTGAGCGGTTCATCCGGCGATTTCTGACGAAGTATGACCGGTGGAATTCGCCGAAGTATCTGTTTGGCGAGAGCTATGGAACTCCACGGAGCGCCGTGCTGAGCGCAGCGTTGCACAATGTCGATCTGAACGGGATTGTTTTGCTTTCGCAGATTCTGAGCTTCGATAACAGTATTGATTCGCCGAAATGGAATCCGGGGGTGGACCAGGCGTATGCGCTTGGGCTGCCGACGTTTGCCGCTACTGCGTTCTATCACCACAAACTGCCTACTCAGCCGGCTGCGCTGGAGCCGTTTCTGGCCGAGGTGGAGCAGTACGCGCTGGGCGATTACATGAGTGCGCTGTTGCAGGGATCGGAGCTGCCGGTGGCGAAGAAGCAGGCGGTGGCGGAGAAGCTGCATCAGTACACGGGGCTGCCGGTGGATTATCTGCTGCGGGCGAATCTCCGGGTCAGCGGCGGGGCGTTCAGTAAACAACTGGAGTTGGCGGAGGAGACCACGACGGGCAGGTTGGATTCGCGGTACAAAGGGCCGGATCTTGATCCGCTGAGCTCGGATGCGGAGTATGACCCGCAGAGCAACGCGATCTCGTCGGCTTATACGTCGGCGATCAATGACTATCTGCGCAAGGACCTGAAGTATGGCACCGACCTGACGTACAAGCCGGGTGCGTATGATGACGCGGAGTTCACGTGGGATCTGCGGCACCAGGCTCCGGGAGGGTCTCCGGCGGCTCAGCAGGAGGGTGGAACGAACGTGATGCCGGACCTGGCGTTCACGATGAAGTCGAACCCGAAGATGAAGGTGATGCTGGCGGGCGGGTACTACGACCTGGCGACGCCGTTCTTCGAGGGGATGTACGAGATGCATCACCTGCCGATTCCGGATAAGCTGCAGGCGAATATCAGCTACCACTACTATCCGAGCGGGCACATGGTTTATGTGAACGAGGATGTGCTGAAGCAGTTCCATGCGGATGTGGCGGCGTTTATTCGAGGGACTGATTCGGGTAAGTGATTTGTATTGAGTTGACGGGGGGCTGCCTTTGGGCGGCCCTTTTTCTTCGTGAGCTCTGGCTCTTCCTGGATGGGGAATGAGTGAAATGCAAGGGCAAGGGCAGGTTCCCCATTCGACTTCGCTCGGGGCAGGCTCTTCGGGGATGACAAGCAGGAATGGCAACAGCAACAGCAAAAGCAGCGGCAACGGCAAGGGCAACGGCAACCCACCTTTTCGATGAGACCGAAAGGATGGGCCACCCGAGCCCTTCTTGAGCCAAAGGAAGGATGGGCCACCCCGGCTTTTCTTTAGCCAAGGAAGGCCTGGGCCCTGCGTCAGGAGCGATGGCGGAAGGTGGGCACGGCAACGGCGATCAGGAGGGGTTCGGCTAGCCAGAGGGAGTGGTTGCCGAACCGAGGCGCGGCCCAGGCTCCGACGACGGCGCCGAGGAGGAAGCAGAGGACGATGAGGCCTAAATCGACGGTTTTGGCGCGGCCCTGGGTGCGAGTTTCTGGGTTCGACGAGGGGGCCACATCTTCGTAGAGCCCTTCGGCGACATCGCGAAGGTTTCCGGTCATAAAGGTTGAGTTGTAGGCGAAGGCTTCGACATGGCGAAAGCTGGCGACCTGAACGGCTGCGACATAGGCGATGAAGCCGGTAAAGATCATGGAGGGAACCGATGGGGGGAGCCAGCCGAGAGCGAAGATGGTGACGATCTCGAGTCCCAGGGCGATTGGGGCGCACCGCATGCCGAGGCCGGCACGGAGATGTTTTGAGGTGAGGACTCCCAGGAAAAAGCCGAAGATAGGAACCATGTGGGGGATGATGCTGTCCGCATCGCGGGTGAGTACCGCGATGCCCAGAAAGATGAGATTACCGGTCATGTTGTTGGCGAAGACGTGCCCGTGGTTCAGGTAGACGATGGCGTCGAGCAGGCCGCCGGTGGCTGCCAGGAGCACGGCGCTGGGAAGTGCGGTGGGTTCGGCGGCGTCCATGGTAGAAGGGGAACTCGTCTGAGAGTATCGTGAAAGTGGGTTTGGGATACGGCTTTGACTCGGGCGGCGAGGAAGGTTCTCCTTGCGGCGGTGTCTGGATTGGCGGATTGGACGGCCCTTGGCGTAAATGTGAGTGAGTTGCTATCACATTTCTGCATCTTATTGCTTCTTCAGTGCGTCAAATGGGAGACAAGACTGACAATTCAGTAAGGAGAGATCGGAATGGCGATCAAGTGGGACAAATTGACGGTGAAATCGCAGGAGGCGGTTCAGGCTGCCAGCGGGCATGCTGCGGAGAATGGCAATCCCGAGGTGCTGCCGCTGCACCTGATGGCGGCGCTGCTGGAAGACCGCGAGGGGGTGGTGATTCCGGTGCTGGAGAAGGTGGGGGTGCCGGTGGAGCAACTGCTCTCGGGGGTGAACTCGGCGATTGCGAAGCTGCCGAAGGTGCAGGGCGGAGGGCAGCCGGGGATGAGTTCGGCGCTGCAAAAGGTTTTGGAGCAGGGATTTAAAGAGGCGGAGAGCTTTAAGGATGACTACGTCTCGACGGAGCACCTGTTGTTGGCTCTGTCGCGGGCGAAGGGGGACGCGGTTCAGACGACGCTTGCCGCGTTGGGTGCGACGCATGAGGCGATCCTAAAGGCGTTGAGCGCGGTGCGGGGTTCGCAGCGGGTGACGGACCAGAATCCTGAGGGCAAGTTTCAGGCGCTTGAGAAATATGCGAAGGACCTGACGGACCTGGCGCGGCGGGGGAAGCTTGATCCGGTGATCGGACGGGACGATGAGATTCGCCGCGTGGTGCAGGTGTTGTCGCGTAGGACGAAAAATAATCCGGTGCTGATCGGCGAGCCGGGTGTGGGCAAGACGGCGATTGTGGAGGGATTGGCGCGGAGGATTTTTCTTGGCGATGTGCCGGAGATTCTGAAGAACAAGAGGGTGTGCTCGCTGGACCTGGGAGCGATGATTGCGGGCGCGAAGTTTCGCGGCGAATTTGAAGATCGTTTGAAGGCGGTGCTGAAGGAGATTGAGGAGTCAAACGGCGAGATTATTTTGTTCATTGATGAGTTACATACCCTCGTTGGCGCGGGTGCGAGCGAGGGGTCGCTGGATGCGAGCAACATGCTGAAGCCGGCGCTGGCGCGGGGTGCGCTGCGTGCGATTGGCGCTACGACTTTGAATGAGTATCGGAAGTACATCGAGAAAGACGCAGCACTGGAGCGGCGGTTCCAGATGGTGTATGTGGGCGAGCCGAATGTCGAGGACACGGTTGCGATTCTGCGCGGGTTGAAAGAAAGATATGAGGCGCACCACAAGGTCCGGATCAAGGATTCGGCGATTGTGGCGGCAGCGACGCTCTCGCACCGTTACATCAGCGATCGGTTTCTGCCGGACAAGGCGATCGATCTTGTGGATGAAGCAGCGGCTGCGCTGGCGATTCAGATTGGCTCGGTGCCTGTGGAGATAGATGATTTGGATCGGCGAGCGACCTCGCTCGAGATTGAACGAGCCGCGTTGAAGCGGGAGAAGGATGCAGGGTCGAAGGAACGGCTTGAAGTTGTTGAGCGCGAACTGGCGGAGATTAAGGAGAAATCGGCGGCGTTGCGGGCACGCTGGCAGAAGGAGCGCGGCGCGATCGGCAGGATTGCGGAACTTAAGGAAAAGCTTGAGAGCTTGCGCTTCCAGATGCAGGAAGAGACGCGCAAGGGCAATCTGCAGCGTGCTGCGGAACTGCAGTACGGCGAGATTCCGAAGCTGGAGATTGAACTGCGCGATTTGACCGCTGAGCAGGATGCAGCTGTACGGGAGGCGGCGGACGAGATGAAGACCGGTGTTGCTCGCAAGCCTTCGAGGATGCTGAAAGAAGAGGTTGATGAGGAGGATATTGCCGCGATCGTGTCGAAGTGGACGGGGATTCCTGTCTCGAAGATGCTCGAAGGCGAGATGCAGAAGCTGGTCCAGATGGAGGATCGCCTGCGCGAGCGTGTGATTGGCCAGGATGAGGCGTTGAGTGCAGTAGCGAATGCGATTCGCCGCTCGCGTGCGGGGCTGAGCGATCCGAAGCGGCCGATAGGATCGTTTATCTTCCTTGGGCCTACTGGTGTTGGCAAGACGGAGACTGCGCGTGCACTTGCTGAATTTTTGTTCGATGACGAGGCCGCGATGGTGCGGATCGACATGAGTGAGTACATGGAGAAACACGCAGTGGCGCGGTTGATTGGCGCGCCTCCGGGATATGTTGGCTACGATGAGGGCGGTCAGTTGACCGAGGCAGTGCGGCGGCGGCCTTATGCTGTGGTGCTGTTCGATGAGATCGAAAAGGCGCATCCGGATGTGTTCAATGTCTTGCTGCAGGTGCTGGATGACGGGCGGCTGACGGACTCGAAGGGGAGGACGGTGGACTTCAAGAATACTGTTCTGATTATGACTTCGAATGTCGGAGCGGGGCAGTTGTCGACCGCGTGGGCTCAGGGCGAAGAAGGCTTTGAGGAGGCAAAGGCCCGCGTGATGGATGAGCTGCGCAAGCACTTCAAGCCGGAGTTTCTGAACCGCGTGGATGATCTGGTGGTGTTCCGTCCCCTGGGCGACGAGCAGTTGGCGCACATTGTGGATCTGCGGCTGAAGGACCTCGAAATCCTGCTGGCAGACCGGAAGATTACGCTTGAGATGACCGACAGTGCGCGACAGGCGATCTTCAAGGCGGGCTACGACCGGGCGTATGGAGCTCGACCGTTGAAGCGGGCGATCCAGCGGCTGGTGCAGGATCCGCTTGCGGTGAAGATTCTCGACGGTAGCGTGCTGCATGGTGACCATGTAGTGGTGAAGGCTGGCAAGAAGAATCTGGAGTTCGAAGTGACAGGACGCGAAGTCGGGGTGGCCTAAGGGTCCCCCCGGCTGCGGTCTTTGATTCACTGAGTCCGGATGCGATGATGGTTGGATGATGTTCGAGAGAACTGCAGTGGCCGAGGTTGGCGTGGAACGCTCGGCGGGGTCGACCCTTTGGGTTTGGTGGCTGGTGGCCGTGTTTCCCTTGGTTTTCCAGTTGCTCTTGACGTTGCATCACCTGAAGTTCAGTTGGGACGATGCGGCGATTACCGCGGCGTTCTCGCGTACGTGGGCACAGTCTGGCCGATTTGCGCTGACGCCGGTCTCGGAGACGGTTGAGGGCTACTCTTCGACTCTGTGGTTCTTGTTGTTGAGCGTGCCTTATTTCTTTACGCATCACCCGGACGCGGGCCTGATCTGGATGAAGATTCTGTCGGCTGTGTTTGCGGCGCTTTGCCTGCCGCTGATCTATCGGATTGCATTGCGGCAATTTGCGAATCAGACGGCGGCGATGGTCTCGGTGCTTCTGTTCGCGTTTTGTTTCACGACGCATCAGGAGATCGACAACGGGATGGAGATGAATATGGCAGCGTTTTTCATGCTGCTGCTTTTTCATCTATTGACGCGACCGGAGACCAGGCATCGGGTGGTCTATTCATCGGTCGTGGCCTGCCTGCTATTGCTGACTCGATTTGAGATGCCGTTCATGCTGGGGCTTCTTTTCTGCGGGTTTCTTTATGCTGCCTGGCGGAGACGGCCCGGTACGGTTCCGCCAAGTGAACTATGGAGCATCTTCGCCGTGGCTGCTGTTTTTTTTGGTGCTACTGCGGTGTGGAGGCACCACGTATTCGGCGAGTGGATGCCGAACACTATTTATGCGAAACGGTTCCTCCCTTATAAAGACTGGTCAACTCCGGCGAAGTTTCTGCAGACGCGGCTGATGGCGTTGAATGAGCCCATTCGCGTTATGCGCTTTCCGATGGCGATCGCAGTGGGAGCATGCGTCTGGGGCTTGTACCGCAAGAGACTTTCGTGGGCGGGTCTCTCGCGTGTTCATCCGGCGTTTTGGCTGCTTGCGCTGGGGTGTTTTCTCTTTGGCGCAATGTTTGGCCAGAACTGGGGGCATCCGGGACGCATGGGTGCTGCAATGATTCCGTTTCTCATTCTGACGGTGGTGGGCATGTGTGTGGCTGCGGTGCCGGACAGGCGGAGTCTGATGTGGGTCTTCGGTGTAGTTCTGGTTGCTCACGGCCTGGTGTGGCTGCGCCATGCGATTCAACCCTTCCACATTGTCAGTATGGAGGACATTGAACCGGTTGGCCTTGGCGCTGATGCGATTCGGGCGGCTCTGAAGCAGGACCGTCTGGTGGTGATGATGTCCGATGTTGGATCGTCCAGTCTTTGCTGCGCTCAGCTCGCGGTGGTGGACTCGGGGTTGTTGTCGGACCCGACTCTGGCCCGCACCGGATGGGACGGATTTGCATCCTACTTTCGCCGGGTTCGTCCGGAGCTTGTGGAGACGCACTATTTCTGGGCGCAGGACTCGCACATCTACAGGGACGGTCTGCTGGATGGATATTCCATCGTTGCATCAAGAGGCGTGCGATTCTTTCTACGAAACGATCTTTATTCGAGGCTGGTTGCGGAGGGGGCGGGGCCGGTGATAGCGGTTGAGAAGGTGCCGGCCTGCATGGCCTTTTATCCGGAAGACAAGGAGTTCAGCCGAAGCAAACGAACTTGTCTTGTGCTGAACGACCCAGAGGCTGAGCGAAATCTTCAATAACTCGGTGCGCCGACCTTCGACTTAACAGAGAAGCGGTCTTTGAGTAGGAGGAACTTCGACTCGTAGAAGCGGAAACTGAGGTAAGAGATGATTGTTGTGCCAATTAAGCCAAAGATTGCAATGAAGAGATTGAGGTGCGGCTTGTTGGCTCCGAAGATGTCGACCGCAAGCCGAATGTAAAAGGGATGGAGAAGTTTGTGGAAGACGTAGAAGCCGTAGCTTATCTGTCCGAGGCGGCGAAGCCAGGTGATATTCAGCAGACGATAGGTAAGGCTGTGCGGATTGAGCGCGAGAAGGATGATTCCTGCTGCGAGCAGGTCGATGAGTGTCAAGCCAAAGGTTTCGATTCCCGGGAGGCTTTCAGGCTGAACGGTCGAATGAGTGAAAAGGATTAAGCCCACCGTGACGGCGGTGAAGAAGGCAAACAACGAAAGCGCGAGGGGACGACCGAAGCGTTTGACCCTTTCGGCTTCGGGGCCACGAAGACAGAGTGCGACGAGGGCTCCGAGAAGGAGAGCATCGACTCGCAGCGGAGTGAAGCGCATGAGGAAGCCAGCCTCCAGCATCCGAGCGGGCAACACGTAGCTGCATAACAGGCGAAGAAAGGGAGAGAGAATCACGACGACTGCGCAGAAGTTGCGAAGCCGGACGCGGTCCTTGATGAAAAAGACGATGAACGGCCAGACCAGATAGAACTGCTCTTCGATGCAGAGCGACCAGAAGTGCCCAAAGATGAACCCCACCTGGGGGCTCAGGAATCGCCTTGCGTAAAGGAAGTCGAAAGGATAGGGATATTGTCCGCGGAGAAGAAAATCGAACAGATGGATCTGCGCGAAGTTTCCTAGATAAAAGAGCCAGAGATACCAGGCCCTGTCCCATACCCAATGGAAGATGGGCGTCGTCACCAGGAAAAGAAAAAACAGACCATAGTAAAGGGGAAAGATACGCAGGGTCCGGCGAACGTAGAAGTTGCGGAAGCGATGTTCGGTGTTTCGCGTGTCGTAAAGAATGCCGGTGATCAGGAAGCCGGAGAGAACGAAGAAGATATCGACGCCGGTCCATCCCCAACGCATGCTGAGCGGATAAGCAAGATAGTGCTGATGAAATACAAGCAGTACCGCAATGGCGCGCAGGCCGTCCAAGGCTGGATAGAACTTCTTGTTTTCCGGAAGAGGGAGGTGCGTGATCAGATCGGTTCCTTCAACCCGTTTGATCGCAGTCGTGTCCATAGGGCCTGTTTTCTTGATCGTACCATTCAAGTTCAGCGAGCGTTTCGTGGGCGAAGAGGGCTAAAGCTGCGTTAGGTTTTGGCCGATATAATGTGGGATTGACTCGTAACGTTACGGCTCGACAGGATGGAATGCAAAAGAAGGCGGTAATTATCGGTGCAGGCCCCGCCGGCCTTACTGCAGGTTTGGAGTTGCTGCGGCGCACGGATATTCAGCCCATTATTCTGGAGGCAAGTAACGAGATTGGCGGAATCTCAAGGACGATCAAGTACAAAGGCTACCGGATGGATATCGGTGGCCACCGGTTCTTTTCCAAAAGCGACCGCGTGATGCAGTGGTGGGTCGACCTGATGCCTCCGGATGTCGGGGATGCGGGGTCGGAGACCGGCAACATGCCGGAGATTAGTTATCAGGGCAAGAAGCGCGTGGTTGCGGTGCCGGCGCACCTTCAGGAGGAGCCGGTGCTCCGCGGCATCGGACCCATCGACCCGCATGCTGCGGAGGAGACGGAACCTGAGGAACCGGATCCGCAGGCCGACGTGCTGGTGGAGGTAGCACCGCATGATCCTGATCTGGTGATGTTGATCCGCCCGCGCAAGAGCAGAATCTACTATCTGCGCAAGTTTTTTGATTATCCAATTACTTTGACTGCGACGACACTGAGAAATCTGGGCTTGGTGAGAACATTCAAAGTCGGCATGAGCTATCTGAAATCGCAGGTGAGTCAGATCGCACCGGAGAAGAGCCTTGAGGACTTTCTGATCAACCGGTTTGGGCGGCAGCTTTATCTCACATTTTTCAAGAGCTACACGGAGAAGGTGTGGGGAACTCCCTGCAACGAGATTTCAGCAGAATGGGGAGCGCAACGAATTAAGGGTTTGAGCCTTACAACTGCGGTGAAGCATTTTCTGAAGAAGACATTCAGCGGCAAGCCCAAGGAATCGAGCGATATCGCGCAGAAGGGCACGGATACGAGCCTGATCGAGCGGTTCATGTATCCGAAGTTCGGGCCGGGGCAGTTATGGGAACACGTGGCGGACCAGATTCGTGAACGCGGCGGAGAGATCCACATGGGATGGAGGGTCGTCCGGATTCACTGCTCGGAAGAGGGTGGTGCGAAACGTGTCGTTTCGGTCGATGCGGTCAGTGAGAAGGGCGAGCGGCAGACATTTGCCGGAGACTATTTCTTCTCCACTATGCCGATGCGCGAGTTGGTCGAGGCTATGGACGCGCCGGTGCCGGAGAATGTGCGCGAGGTGAGTGCGGGGCTGCAGTATCGCGACTTTATTACAGTGGGACTCTTGGCGGACCGGTTGAAGGTGAAGGAGCCCGACGGCGGCTTGTTGAAGGACACTTGGATCTACGTGCAGGAACCGGATGTGCTACTGGGGCGGTTACAAATCTTCAATAACTGGAGTCCCTATCTCGTAGCTGATCCCGCTAAGGTATGGATAGGACTCGAGTACTTTTGCTACGACACAGACGATCTGTGGAAGATGCCGGATGAGGAGTTGAAAAAGTTCGCGATTGCGGAGGTCGCGAAGATTGGAATCCTTAACGCTGCGGATGTCTCAGATGGACATGTGGTGCGCGTGCCGAAGACTTACCCGGCTTACTTCGGAACCTACAACCGATTCGACGAGTTGCGCGAGTTCACGGACGGATTTGAAAACCTGTTCCTGGTGGGCAGGAATGGAATGCACAAGTACAACAATCAGGATCACAGTATGTTGACCGCGATGACGGTCGTCGATGGCATCGTTGCCGGGCATGTGGATAAGGCCGCGCTGTGGGAGATCAACACGGAGCAGGAGTATCACGAGGAAAAGAAGTAGCGGTTTGGCCTAAGCCGCATGGCTACAAGATTGCCGCGGCAAGCAGGGGCATCCAGCGAAGAAGAAAGGAGCCCGCGATGAGCGACGGACGCGAGGAGCGCAAGGAACAGGAGGAGCGGCGGAAGTGGGAGGAAGAACGTAAAGACCCTCGCCGCGATCCAAATGATCGCGAACGAGCCTGGGAGCGAGATGGCAGACCGGAACGTCGCGATTCGCGCGGTGCCCAGTGGCGAGGCTCCCCTTCATTTACCTTGCCGATCCAGTAGGGTCAGATTCAGCGGATCGGGCTGTCGTCTATACGGACATCGTAGTTCAAACTGCGATGGTGCCTTGATGAAAGAAGAGTTGCCAGCGATTGTCGCGGAAGATCCAAAGCGACGAGCGGTGCGAGACGGCAAGCGCGGTGGTGGCTCGATAGGTGGCCAACGCGACGTTTTCCGCCAGTTGCTCGACGTAAAAGTGATGGATGGTCGCTGCGCGGGGGTCGCTACGAAGCATAACGTCGAGGGTCTGCTGGCGGTTGAAGACGCGGCCGGAGGAGCAGAACTCCTTGAACTCTTCGGCAAAGAGAGGGACGAGCGCTTGGCGGTCGGCCTCGCGGTCGGGGTGGAGAAGGCGCTCCTCGAGCAAGTACAGATGGTCCTGAAGTTCCGGGTTCTTCATTCGGGCTCCATCTGTTATACGAACAACCCTTTGCAGGGTTTCAGCGGAAATGCAGAAGAATTTTAGCGTGTTGCAGGAATGGCCGGGCGTCGTGCCAGGGCGACGCGCGGTATCTGTTGCAGGTCGTTGAGAAAGGACAGGTCGCGCCAATCTTTGAGGAAGTTTGCAATGGCATCCCTCTGGCCCTGCCCTATCTCAAGCGCCAGCAGCCCGTTTGGTTTGAGTGCGTTGCGGGCCTCGGGGATGAGGCGGCGGTAGATGTCGAGCCCGGTCTCGCCGGCGAAGAGCGCGGTGGCGGGCTCGTAGTCGCGGACCTCGGGGGCCAGACTGGCGCGGTCTGTCTCGGCCACATAAGGTGGGTTGCTGACGATGGCGTCGAAACGTTCTAGTTTGTGATCTAGTGTGGATAGCAGGTCGGAGATGACGAAGCGTATACGGTCGCCGACGTGGTGAGTCTCTGCGTTTCTTCTTGCTACGGCGATGGCGT
Organism: uncultured Acidobacteriaceae bacterium; assembly: GCA_963746625.1. Taxonomy (GTDB): domain Bacteria; phylum Acidobacteriota; class Terriglobia; order Terriglobales; family Acidobacteriaceae; genus Edaphobacter. The sequence goes on along the minus strand of CAVVBT010000002.1, from coordinate 435,836 downwards.
CGACCGAAATATCGACGGCAGTGATTTCGGCGTGGGGCAGATGGTGGGCGAGTGTGACTGCAAGTATGCCGGAGCCTGTACCGACGTCAAGAATCTCAAGGAAGTCATTTGGTGGAAGCCGATGCAAGACTGCTTCCACAAGAAGTTCTGTCTCCGGCCGCGGAATGAGGACTGCCGGAGTCGTGTGGAAATCCAAGCCGTAGAACTCCTGCTTGCCCAGGATGTATTGAACGGGTTCGTTTGCGGCCCGCCTGTGGATGCTCTGCCAGAAGAAAAACTCTTCCTCTTCCGTCAACTCGCGGTCGGGATTTGCCAGAAGCTGAGCGTGGCTGATGCCGAGCTGGTCGAGCAGAAGAAGTTCGGCGTCGCGTCTGGCATTGTAGAGGTGCGGGTTTTCTGCGAGTCGCGCGGCAGCAGCCGTAAGAGCCTGGCGGAGATTCATTGGCTAGCGGTGCTCAAGGAGGAGAACGTTGCCGTCAGGGTCTTTGATGGTCAAAGATTCTCCATTCTTGACCGCATCGACGCCTTCTTTGTGAAGGTATCGCGCCGCTCTGCTAAGGTTGGCCGACTGCAGGGTGAGGCGCGCCCTTGTGCCGAGCGACGCGGCCGGCACAATTTCAACCTCCTCGCCGGATTCTCCGGGCATGTGCAGATCCATGGGATCGCCCGCGATCGGTTTGAAGAGAAGCTGGTTGATGTAAAAATCACGTGCTGCGGCTGGATCCTTCATCGCGAGCGCAACGGCGATCATCTTGTCGGCAACGCGGTCGGCGCCGAGATGTTTGCCCTGATCGTTGGAGTGCAGTGAGCCAGGCATGTATTGGGTGTACTCGATGTTCTGCGGACCGCTGGGCTGTTCGGGGCCGGCCATCGTGAAGAGCAGGTTACCTGCGCCGGCCTTGCGCACGGCTGTTGGAGTCAACCCGTGCGTGACGTAACTATCGTGGATGGCGTTCAGGTCCACGCCTTCAAAGCACAGGTGCAGAAAGCCGGCGGAAGGATCGCGGTCGGTCGTTGGGTAGAGCTCGATGAACTGGTTGTCGTTAATCTTGATGAACGACTCGTAGGGCACATCGTTCTTGCGGAGATCAAACGCCTGTTCAAAGCCGAGCTTCTGGTAGAAAGCGACGGACGCGGCGAGATCGTGCACCCGAATGGCAACATGCGCGATCCCGTTGAGGGGCGGAGGAGGAGTGCCATCCGTTTGCGCATCCGCTTGTTTGGCAACGAGGGGAAGAACGGCAAGCAAAGTGAAGAGAAGTGTGGCGCAGTATCCGTGGCGAGGTTGCCTGATCATGGTGAATCCCTTTAGGAACGCTGACTTGGATTCTCGCCGACAAGGGCCTTTATTGCCAAGGGCTATCGATCAACTGGAGAGGGAGGGGTTGGCAAAAGTAGTGCCAATCGATTTCGGGGCAGCCGCCTCGGAACCACGCTTTTTGCCGCCGCCAACCTGAATGTGCAGGAACGGGCTCTCATAGAAGCGATAAGAGAGGCCGGAAAGGACGATGGTACTGGCGAGAAAGAGCGTCAGTCGAACAGCCAGCGAATGGATACCGAGGAGGTCAACAAAGTTCAGCAGGCAAGGATGTAACATGTACATCCCGAAAGCATACTTCTTCCCTCCGGTTGCGAAGAAATTCGAGCCCAGGGCGCGGGCAATCATTGAAGTGGGTTGCAGCGCCCAGGCAATGACCGCAGCACATGTCAGTGCAACGAGTTGGTAGCCAACAATCGAGCCAAGCGGGGACATGAACACGAGACCGTGCCACATCCAAAGCGCACAGACAAGCGAAAGCGGGATCAGAGACTTCAAAAAGATAGGTGTAAGGATCGTTTTTTCGCGGCCTTCTAAAGCAAGCAGGCCGCCAAGGCACATGCATCCGGCCACTGCCGGCAGGGAGCGCATTGCATACTCCTGTGGGAATCCCGGATAAAGCAGGACGACGTGCGAGAGGACCGAGAGCACGATGCCCGCACTGCAGAGAAGGCGCATCTGGCGATTTGAATTGCATCGCCACAGCAAAAGCGGCCATATCAGATAGAACTGGTCCTGCACCGCTATCGTCCACAGATGGTACGTGTGAAAGACACTGCTGGTATGTCCGGCGTAGTAGACGAAGATATTCTGCGAGAACAGGGCGAATACCCACAAATAGCTCGGTAGCTTTCCAGTCTCAATCCAAGTGGCAAAAGTAAGCAGGCCGAGATAGCCGAAATAGAGCGGGAAGATGCGGAGCGCACGCCGCAGAAGAAAGTTTCGGTAACGATTCTCCGCATTGCGTGCCTCAAGAATGACTTTGGTCAGCAGGGTGCCGGAGAGGACAAAGAACAGCGGCGGGCCGATGCCGTTGTCATGTTGCATGTCGATGAGGTGAAGAAAGAACGACGTATGCGCGCCACTGGTGAGGTGGTGCAGAATGACCAGTCCGACCGCAACCAACCGAACACCGTCGAGCGCTGGTATATGGTTAGGACGCTTGCGGCTAGTTGCCAGAGAGTTGCTCAACGCATGGCCCATTGCCACAAGATCGTGGCAATCTTTCCGTACCCCGAGGTACTCCCTCGAGCTTAATTAGAGAACTCTAACCGAGCACTCACACAAAAGTATCAGGCAATTGGTTTGATTTTTCGAAACTGTTTTTCACGGGCAGAAAGCGGCGTACCTAAACGATTAAGTGCCACCTATCTGTATCACTTCACGCCGCTGCTGTTTCAGCTTTCAACTTCTCCGCCGTGTAGTGGGCGATCAGCGCATCGATCGTGGGTTGCAGCATCCCCTCCATCACCATCGCGAGCTGGTGGTTGGTCAGCCCGATGCGATGATCGGTAAGCCGATTCTGCGGGAAGTTGTACGTGCGAATCTTCTCAGAGCGGTCGCCTGAGCCTATCTGCTGCTTGCGGTCCTTGGCCTGCTCCTGGTGGATGCGTTCGGCCTCAACCTCGTAGAGCCGCGCCCGCAACACGCGCATCGCTTTTTCGCGGTTTTTGATCTGCGACTTCTCGTCCTGGCAACTTACGACGGTGTTCGTCGGCAGATGCGTGATGCGGACGGCCGAATAAGTCGTGTTGACTGACTGTCCGCCAGGGCCCGACGAACAGAACGTGTCGATGCGCAGGTCCTTCGCTTCGACCTTGATGTCAACCTCTTCCGCTTCCGGCAGGACGGCAACGGTGATGGCTGAAGTATGCACGCGTCCCTGCGTTTCCGTCGCGGGAACGCGCTGCACGCGGTGCACGCCGGACTCGTACTTCAACTGCGAGTAGACGTTGTCGCCTTCGATGATCGCCGTAACGTCCTTCAGTCCATGTCCGATGCCGGACTCGGTCTGCGACAGAATCTCGACCTTCCACTTGTGTTGTTCCGCGAAGCGCATGTACATGCGGAAGACCTCGGCGACAAACAGCGCTGCCTCGTCTCCGCCCGTTCCGGCCCGCAGCTCCAGGATCACGTTTTTCTCGTCGTTTGGATCCTTCGGCAGCAGCAGAATCTTCAGTTCTTCTTCAATGGGTTCGAGACGAGGCTCCAGTGTAGCGAGTTCCTCCTGGGCCATCGCCTTCACATCGGGATCAGGGTCGGCGAGCATGGCTTTCGCCTCGGCGATGCCTTCCTTAACCTTGCGGTACTCGCGGAACTTATCTACCGTCGGCTCCATGGTGCGATGCTGTTTGGCAACAGCCTGAAACTTCTTCTGGTCCTGGACCAGTGTCGGGTCGGACATCTGGCGGCCGAGGTCTTCATAGCGGGCTTCGAGTTGGTCGAGGCGGTCGAACATGACGTGTCTCCTGAGGGCAGGGTAAAAAGGATCGGGGTAACGGGGATTAGCGAGGATGGGCGCAGCTAGGCAAAGTCGTGACGCGCCGGGGAGGCGGTCATACGGGGAGAAAACACCGGGTTTGCAGCTGCGTTCATACCTTATTTGATGTTACCGCGTACGCGGCGGATGCGGAATGCATCTTTTAGTGGAGAATCCTGATTAGGACGTCCTTGGGTTGTCAGGCGAAGAGATTTGGTGCGCAATGGCTTTGTTTTCTTTAGTCGCGGAGCTAGCGGAGGAGCTTGCTGTAGAGACCGGCAAGCTCAAAAAACGTTCTGCCATCGCCCAACTGCTCTGCCGTGTGCACGCCGGCGAACCAGATGGCAATGACGCGGGGTTGTTCGCACTTTACCTGGCAGGAACGCCCTTCGCAGAAGGAGACGCCCGAAAGCTGAATGCCGGCGGCGCTCTTCTCAGCAAGGCTCTGCTCGCCGTCAGCGGGGCAAACAACATCGATCTGACTGCCGCCTACAGGAAGCACGGAGACATGGGTGCTGCGGCCTTCGATCTGATGACCGCGTCGCCTGGCGCAACCCCGGGACCGGCGCTCGCCCTGGCTGAAGTAGCCGACATCTTCGCCAGCATGGCAGTCGCGAAGACGACCGCGATTCGCGCATCGCTGGTTGAAACTCTCCTGCGTCGTGCAACCCCCCTCGAAGCGAAGTATCTGCTGAAACTGATGCTCGGCGACATGCGCATTGGCGTGAAGCAAAGCCTCGTCGAAGAGGCAATTGCTCTTGCCGCAAACGCTCCAGTTGAGGCCGTAAGAAGAGCAGTGATGCTGGAGGCCGATCTCGGCAGCGCGGTAAGGCGCGCGTTCGCAGGAACTCTAGCTGAGGCCCACATGCGGCTCTTTCATCCGCTCGGATTCATGCTCGCTTCTCCAGTCGACACGCCCGAGGAGGCTGTTGGGCGGTTTACTGCGAAGCGACCCGCAGCGAACGGGGAAAGAACGCTGGAAGACCCTGAACGTACGGTCGAGGCCTTCCTCGAAGACAAGTACGATGGCATGCGCGCGCAGGTGCACTGCGGAGATGCCGGTCAGCCCGGCCGCGTGGCAATCTACTCCCGCAACCGCGAAGATGTCACCGAGAGTTTCCCGGAGCTGGAAGAGGCTTTCGCGAAAGTACGTCCCGAGCAGGATGGTGCGCTCATTTTTGATGGAGAGATTCTCGGTTGGGACTTCGAGCATGCGCGCGCACTGCCCTTCGCTGTTCTCGGTCAACGAATCGGCCGCAAGCGCGTCTCGAACGCATGGCGCCAGCAGGTGCCGGTCATCTTCATGGCGTTCGATCTGATGTACGCGGGCGGCGAGCTGCTGCTGGAGTTGCCGCTGCGCGAGCGGCGCAACCGGCTGGAAACCGTCGTCGAGAACCTCGTTGAGCGCACAGTCTCAGCTATCACCGTCGACGAGCGTGCCCGCGAGGCTCAGACTGTGTTATTCGCCGCCGTCGAGAGCGAATGCCTCGAGCGACTGATGATCTCCCCGACGCGCCTGGTTGAGAATGCCGAAGACATTGACCGCGCCTACGCCGAAGCGCGTGCACGCGCCAACGAAGGTGTCATGCTTAAGGCCGCCGAGTTCGATCTATCAGCCAGGGCGCCGCGGTATCGCATGGGTGAAGCTCAAACGAGAACTCGCCACGCTCGACGTCGTCGTTACTGGCGCGGAATTCGGACACGGCAAGCGCGCGGGCATCCTCAGCGACTACACCTTTGCCGTACGCGACCACAACGGCGAGCTCCAGAACGTCGGAAAGGCCTATTCCGGCCTGACCGACGCGGAGATCGCCGAGATGAGCGCGTGGATGATCGAACACACTCTTGAAGATCGTGGCTTCTTCCGCACGGTCGAGCCGCTAAGGGTTCTGGAGGTCGCCTTCAACAACATCATGCGCAGCGGCCGCCACTCGAGCGGCTTCGCCTTGCGCTTTCCCCGAATCCTTCGCATCCGTACCGACAAGCCCGTCAGCGAGATCGACACCGTAGAACGCGTTGAGAAGATCTACCGATCGCAGGTCGACAAACCATCAGATATAGTCTCAAACTAGATTCGACAGTCCCTAGATTCGAAAATCCAAGGAGTCTCAGCCAGTGCGAACTCTACGCCTTCTTGCTCTGATCGTCTTCGTCATACCGTCCATCCTCTTAGCCCAGGGCGTGCCGCCCGCAGAGGCCAATGCTGTTCGCGCGGTACTGGACAAACAAGTCGTCGACTGGAACAGCGGCGACATCGAGTCCTTCGCCACCGGCTACAAGAACTCGCCCGACATCCTCTTCATGGGTTCGAAGATCTCGCGAGGCTACGACCAGATGCTGAACACCTATCGCAAGGGTTACGGCACCAAAGAAAAAATGGGAACGCTGAGTTTTGCGAATCTTGAGGTGCAGCCGCTGGACACGCAATTCGCAACCGTAACCGGAAACTTTCATCTGGAGCGAACCGAGGCAGGAGGCGGCAACGTTGATGGCTATTTTCTGCTCGTAGTGGAAAAGACGCCTACAGGATGGAAGATCGTTCGCGACTCCACCACGGTCCCGCCGAAAAGATAGCCTCTTACTCGTCCGGTTGAAGCTATGCGCAGTCGTCGCGCATCAAAAATGTAGAAGGAGTTTCAATGGAATATCGTCAATTGGGTAAATCAGGTTTGAAGGTGCCGGAGCTGTGCTTTGGAGCAGGAACATTCGGCGGAGGCGTCGAGTTTTTCGACGCATGGGGAGCCACGAGCGACCTCAAAGAGGCCAAAAAGATCGTCGATATCTGCATGGATGCGGGCATGAACATGTTCGACACGGCCGACATCTATTCCGATGGAAAGAGCGAGGAGGTTCTCGGCAAGGCGATCGCACATCTCAGACGAGACGATGTGCTGATCTCCACCAAGACAACTTTTCGTCTCGGCAAGGGGCCGAACGACGTAGGTTCTTCGCGCTATCACCTGATTCAGGCGGCGAACAACTCGCTCAAGCGTCTCGGCACCGACTACATTGACATCTACCATCTGCATGGGTTCGACGCGACGTCGCCTGTCGAAGAGACGCTCCGCGCATTGGACGATCTCATTACAGAAGGAAAAATCCGCTACATCGCGTGCTCCAACTTCTCGGGCTGGCATCTGATGAAGTCGCTCAGCGTCAGCGATCGCTACGGATGGTCGCGCTACGTAGGCAATCAGGCGTACTACTCGCTTGTCGGTCGCGACTTCGAGTGGGAGCTGATGCCGCTTGGGATTGACCAGGGCGTAGGCACGCTGGTTTGGTCGCCGCTAGGCTGGGGACGCCTGACAGGAAAGATTCGCCGCGGCTCGCCAATTCCTGCTGAAAGCCGCCTGCACAAGACATCGGCCGAAGGCCCGCAGGTTCCTGAGGAGTATCTCTACAAAGTAGTCGACGCGATCGACGAGGTGGCCAAAGAGACAGGAAAAACGGTTCCGCAGATTGCGCTCAACTGGCTGCTTCACCGGCCTACCGTTTCAACCATTATTGTTGGCGCACGAAATGAGCAGCAGTTGAAGCAGAACCTCGGTGCGATCGGATGGAACCTCACCAAAGAGCAGATCGCCAGGCTCGACGTCGCCAGCGAAGTTCCGCTTGTCTACCCTTATTGGCACCAGCGCCAGTTTGAGGAACGAAACCCAAAGCCTGTATAGCCCCCGCTCAAAAAGAAAGAGCCAGCAGGTCATCCCCGCTGGCTCTTTTCTTTTTGTGGGTCGATCAGAACTTCACAAGGATAGCGCCAGTCATCCGGTTTTCGCTGTAGCGAAGATCAGGACTCCAGCCGGGGACGAGAGAGCCTAGAGCGCCGGTGTTTCCTCCCGGCGGAGTAACGCCTCCTGGTCCAGCGAAGTACGGCACATTCGATGCGCGATGGTTGTATTCAATCCGGTACGTGATGTACTGGCTCAGCAAGTAGTCAAACGTGAACGAAGTGTCCCACGCCTTGAACGGATCACCGGGGTTCTCGGTGAAGTACGGTGTTCCCGATGCCGCGGTCGCTCCATTGATCGGCGGCAACAGTACGAGATATCGGCCAGGGTTATTGATGCGTCCACCACCTATCGTGACAGCATACTTGTTGCGATCGAACCAGAGACGGTTGTAGACCATGAAGCCGAGGAAGCTCTGTTTCGGGCCTTCCTTGGTATTGCCGTGGCAGCTGACGCCGCCGCCGCTCTCGCAACCCATGTCTCCGGTGAGTGTGGCCGCTGCCATGCTGATAAAGTGCGTGGTGCCTTGGTAATACTTGTACTGGACACTGTCGTCGGTGTGGTAGCGAGTGCGGGACGGGATGCCAAGGGCGTCCTCGCCATAGCCGTATTGGTTGCCGAGAATTTCCAGCCTGCCGGTGGGCCTCCACAGGAACTGTCCGCCGAGTCCGGGCCGATTGTTAAACCTGCCGTAGGACTGCCAGCCGTTGATGAACCAGGGCTCGATCTTCAACTTGGCCGTTGGATACCATTGCACGCGGACACCGTTGAAGAACCATGGTGTGTTCGACGAGACGTACGACGGCTGATAGGCCCAGTTGTCGAACTGGTAAAACGAGAACAAGCCGACATAGGAGAGGAAGATACCGGCGTCCACGTTGAGGCCGTGCTGCACGTTGAAGTGGTAGCCGGCGTTGGCTTCACCTATGTAACGATAGGCGTCGGCAAGGTCCCACTGTCCGCGCGCGGGGCTGGCATCGTTGCGCGGCGTGGCTGTGGCGTAGAGGCCGATCTGGCTCAAAACGCGGGCATGAACATTTTCCCAATGGAAGTCGCCGCCAATTCCAAGGTCCGTCAGCGTAACCTCGCTGGACCGAAAGACCTCGCTCGATCCGACGATGGTGTCGTCCTGCGGATGGCGAAAATCGTAGGTATAACTCACATCCGAACGTATCTCCGGCGTGAAGAACTTGGTTGCATACGGAGTATCTACTGTGCGTGGGTTGCCGTTGAGCCAGGTGAAGTCGGCAAAGGCGAACGGCTCCGAATGCGGGCTGGAGGGATCCGTAACCTCAGGCGGTGTTTCACTGAGGTTCGGCGCGGCGACTGAGGCCTTTGCCGTTGTGATGTGATGGGTCTCCGGCTGGGCGGAGTTGGCCTGCTTCAGTTCGATCAGTTCCTTCTGGATCTCCTCCAATTTATCCTGCAACTGCTGGATCTTCAGGTCCTGGCCGGTCTGTGTCCCTTCCACTGCTGTTTGCAGATTGGGCGATGGACCTTGTGCTCGCGAAACACCAGCGCACAACACAAGCCCCACGAAAAGAGCGCTCGGCCTGACAGCGCATCTCGGAACGCGTAAATGCATCTTCATTATTTTCACTTTTGCTTCTCCATTCCTCCAGCTTCTTAGGCTGGTGTAAGGAGTTGCCGAGCCAGAAGACGCTGATATTTCGAGCCTAACTACTGAGCTATAACGAGTTCGTCAAGAAGTCATAACGAATCCGTAAAGGCGACGGAGAGCCGCATCACGATTGACCAGGTTACGAAAAAGGAGTTCTGCGATTGCCTTCGGGCCCTCTATTTCAACCTGCACCCTTTTGCTGGCTTTGATACCGGCGCACGGTAGTTGGATGCGGTCATCGAAGAATTTTTTTGAGCGTCCAGGCGCAACGGAGGACGGCGGGAGAGTGTAACCAGCTCGGTTCAGAGGAACTTGCTACAACTTCCAACGCGTTAAACTGAGCGGCCCTCCGTTCACGTGATGAAGGAGGGCCGGAACCGATCTCAGTTGTGAGCTTCAGGATGCAGCGAAATCGTCGCAGGACTTGCTACTGCGCAGGTTTAGCTGCCGGAGCCGGAGCGGCAGGCTTTGGCTTCCAGAACGAGTCCGACTTTACCCATTCGTCCGGCGGATAACTGATCTTCGGATTGAATTGGAACAGGTTGCTTTGGCTGGATGAAATGCAAGATGCCTCCAGCTCAGCCATCTTCTTCATTCCGGCCTCGCCGAGAGCTTCGCCAAGCTTCTTGCCGTCAGACGCGCGTGCGTCCATCTCGGCCAGCGACTTCATCGGAATGAAGACAAGGAATATGCCGCCGCTGTTCGTTCCATATTCGCCCTCGAAGGTGGCCCATTGTGCCTGAGGGACCGCCTTCTCGTAGCCGTCGTGGTACAACTTCACCATCTCCTCCCACTCTTTCGTGCGGCCCGGTTTTACGTTGAAGTGGAGGATCTCAAAGTAACGGAATTTCGCGATGTCCACTGCAGAACGAAGGCTCAAATCATCGCGATAGAGATATACGCCGGAATCGAATTCGGTAAGCAGATCACCATCCGCGATTTCTGCACGGTCCCATGCCGCGGAGAGCGTCGTGTTCTTCGCCTGTGCCAGGTTGTCCTTCTCCATCGCCTCGAACGAGGGATAACCGACAAAGAAGAGTGCCCGTGATGGACCCGAAAGCGAGTCCGCCCCGAAGTAGTGCGTGGGCCATTTGGCCGCTGCCATTGCACGAATGAACGCGCTCTCGGTCTTCTCGTGCATGCTGCCGGTGCGACCCGGTTTCAGATACTCCCGTTGGATCAGCAGAACTTTTGGCGGCGGCATTGCCCCACCCATTCCATCCTGCGCGGACGCGAACATAGAACCGAGGAAGAGAAGACACAATCCCGGACAGAGCAAGGTCAGTTTTTTCATAAGCAGCCTCCTTGGCTGAAAATCGAGCATCATGGAATACATCGCCGACGGACACAAAGCGAGTACGCCGGAAGACATGGGAGCACCGGAACGGATATCCACAACAGGCCGAAAGCTGCGGGGGAGGAGCCTCAAACCCGATTAGGGCTCAACGCTGCAACTTGTTGATTCTCGATAGATGAGGAGCTTGCGCCAAAGACACAGCGAATGTCAACGGGAAAGTTGGGCGCCCCGCAGACTCGTCGAAGGAGTCGCGATGTTTAGTGACCTGCAGAGGGATCGACGTGCTTCGGCGGTCGCGGAATGAAGAACAGCAGCGGGATCATGCATGCGCAGAAGATGCTCATGTACTGAATGACGTCGAGATAACCCAGCATCGCCGCCTGCCGGTGCAGCTGGTTGTAGATGTAAGCCTGGGCCGCGTGCGAACCCTTCCCAACCATCGGGTTGCCGCTGCTGTGGCCGCCGAACATTCCCTTCAGCCTCGCCACCTGGTTCATAAATGCGGGATTGCCCGTGGTCAGGTTCCGGATCATGTTGTTCTCATGCGTTGCCGTGCGCCGCGTCAGCACCGTCGCCATAAACGCTGTGCCGCATGAGCCCCCAATGTTGCGCGCAAGATTCGTCAATCCCGAAACGTCGTTATTCTCCGACTGCTTCACGCCAATGTAAGAGATGGTATTGATCGGGATGAAGAGGAACGCCAGACCGGAAGCCTGGAAGCAACGCAAAAGCACCAGCCGTCCATAGCTGATGTTCAGGTCCATCGTGTGCATCGTAACCAACGCAACCGTCAGCGACACGAAGCCGTACCCAATTAGCTTGCGCGGATCCACGCGGCCCACCAGAAACCCCACAATCGGCATCATGCACATCATCATCAGGCCTGCAGGAGAAAGCACCAGCCCAGCCAACTCGGCTGTGTATCCCAACAATGTCTGCACAAACTGAGGAATCAGCACCGTTGTGCCATAGAGAGCGAAGCCCAGCACGAACATCAGCAGGAAGCTGATCGCAAAGTTACGGCGCTTGAATAGCGTGAGGTTCAAGATCGGACGATGCCCAATGCGAAGCTGTCTCAACTCCCACCAGATCATCGCGACAAACGCGACCACCATCACGACGGCAAAGAACGTGATGAGGTGCGAGGAGAACCAGTCGTCTTCCTGGCCCTTATCCAATACAAACTCGAGCGAGCCGAACGTCAGAGCCAGCAGGCCGAACCCGAGCAGGTCCAGCTTGATGCCACCCTTTTGCGAGATCGCCACCTGCTTCTTCACCCATGGCGGATCTTCGACAATGCGCGACGTCAGAAACAGCGAAAGCAGACATACCGGGATATTCAGGAAGAAGATCCATCGCCAATCAAACCGGTCCGTAATGTAGCCCCCAAGCGTCGGCCCAATGGCTGGCGCGCACACGACCGCCAGCCCATACATCGCAAACGCCTGCCCGCGTTTAGCCGGCGGAAATGTATCCGCCAGAATGGCCTGCTCCGAAGGCGCCAGCCCACCGCCGCCAATCCCCTGCAAAATCCGGCAAAACACCAGCAGCGGCAAAGTAGGCGCCAGCCCGCACATCGCCGAGCTGATGCCGAACAGCGCTACGCAGATCATGTAGAACTTCTTGCGCCCAATGAATGTCGTCATGTAGGCGCCTGCCGGCAGAATGATTGCGTTCGCCACCAGGTACGCCGTCAACACCCAGGTCGCTTCATCCTGCGTCGCGCCCAGGCCGCCCGCGATATGCGGTAGCGCCACGTTGGCAATCGACGAGTCCAGCACCTCCATAAAGGTCGCCAGCGTAACAGTCATCGCCACAATCCAGGGATTGATGCGGGGTCGCCACGGTTGTTCGACAGTGGTCTGCTTTGCAGAGGCCTCGGGAAGCTGGGTTCCGGGGAGTTCGAGTGTACTGGCTGCCATGAGTTCTTAATTCGATTGTAGGGGTTTAGCCCGGGATTCAAAGATTGCGCATCAATTCCGAGGTGTAAATCCAGCCGCTGCTATGGATACGCAGGGAATTCCACCTATCTGGAGCCCTCGACGAGGCAGCCTCTCTCGACCCGAAGAGGAAATTTCGCTTGGATTCGCGGTAGGCTAACTTCAATGGCAACTTCGGCTCTCTGCAAAAGACAACTCCGCACCCTCACCCTCCTAACCTGTTCTGTCACGGCGCTTTTTGCTCAGACAACGCAGTCCACCCCGCCACAACCAAAGCCCGCGGTTACTGAGCCCACCCCGCAGGATTTGCTCCGCGGCTCCTACGGCCCCTACCGCGCCAACAACGACCTGCTCTACTACCACCTCGACCTCCGTGTCGACCCGGACAAGAAATTCATCTCTGGCACCAACACCATCCGCTTCAAAATGCTCGAAGACGGCACCCGCATTCAACTCGAGCTGTACCCCACCCTCCAGATCGAAAAGATCACGCTCGGCCCGACCACCCTCAAGTACGACCGCGACGGCGGAACCTTCTATGTCGACTTCCCGAGTACCCTCCGCAAAGGCCGGACCTACTCCATCGACGTTCGCTACTCCGGTAACCCTCCGGAAACAGGCCGGTTCGGTTGCTTCACCTTCAAGACCGATCCCTCGGGCCACCCCTGGATCAACACCGCCTGCGAAGGCGACGGCGCCTACATCTGGTGGCCCAACAAGGAGCAGTGGCGAGACGAGCCGCAAGAGGGGATGCTCATCACCGTAGCCGTCCCTAACGGGCTAATAGACGTGTCCAACGGAAAATTCCTCGGCAAGAAAGATCTCGGTGACGGCTACACGCGCTGGGACTGGCAGGTCCACTACCCCATCAACAACTACGACGTGGCGCTGAACATCGGCAACTACGTCCACTTCGGCGACAAGTTTGAAGGCCTCGCGCTCGACTACTACGTCCTACCCGAACATCTCGAAGGCGCCAAGCGCCAGTTCGCCCAGGTTCCCGGCATGATGAAGGCCTACTACCACTACCTCGGTGAGTATCCCTTCAAAAAAGACGGCTACAAATTAGTCGAAGTCCCGTACGCCGGCATGGAGCACCAGAGCGCCGTCGCCTATGGCAACCACTTCGCCAACGGCTATCTCGACCGCGACTGGACCGGCGTCGGCATCAGCCCGCGCTTCGACTTCATCATCATCCACGAGAGCGGCCACGAGTGGTTCGGCAACGCCATCACGGCCGCGGATAAATCCGACATGTGGATCCACGAGGGCTGGACTACCTACCTCGAAAGCCTGTATGTCGAGTACACGTACGGCCACGATGACGCCATGAAGTACATCAACGCCTACAAGAAAAAGGTGAAGAACGACCGGCCTATCATCACCGCTCGCGGCACCAACCAGGAGCCTTCGCAGGACCAGTACTTCAAGGGCGCGCTCTTCATCAACACGCTCCGCAGCATCGTCAACGACGATGCCAAATGGTGGGCCATGCTCCGCGGCTATTACCAGAAGTACAAGTATCAGAACATCATGACCGAGGACATCATCAGCTACTTCAACCAGCAGACCGGCATGGACCTTACGCCCGTCTTCCGTCAATATCTCTGGCACACCGCCATCCCCACGCTCGAGCTCAAATTCGATGCGTCCGGCACCGTCCAATATCGCTGGGTCGCCGACGAGAAGGACTTTGCTATGCCCGTCCGCGTAGGCTCAAGCGATCATTGGGAGACAATCCACCCCACCACCGATTGGCAGACCATGAAGAGCCCGCTCACCAAAGACCAGTTCGACGTAGCTACCGACCTCTACTACATCAATGTCAGCAAGCTATGACACGCGGGCGGTTACTTTTTCTTAGTAGGCTTAGGTTTCAAGGTCTTCGCGTACTCATAGCTCATCTTGAAGTACGGCTGAAGCTCCTTCGTCTTTTTCAACAACGAGTCAGGCACCTCGACATACTCCTTCATCGGCGAACCATACGCTTCGAAGATCTTTGTCTTATATTTTTTGAGAAACGCCTCCCGCTTGTCCTCAGGAAGCCTGATCGCCAATACCTGCGTCTGATGAAGAAGCGTAAACATGTTGCCGTTCAGCGAGGTGTAGGGGTTTTTGTCCCCTTTTCGCTCAACCTCCGGCGTAGTGGCGACGAGCTTCTCATAGAGTTCTATAGTAGGAGATGCCTCGGTTTTCCTGGCTGCGCTCATATTCCCATCCTTCGGAATTGGAATGCAGAACAGGATACGGCGTTTCATGATGGACGTCACCGCGCTGGAGGAATAATCCTCCTCGGAAGAAGTGGAAAGAGAGAATCACAATGCATCCCGATCTTGAAAAGCTGATTGTGCTGCAAGGCCACGATGTCGAAGCCAAGCGTCTCCGTGACGAGATCGCCGCACTGCCTAAACAAGTCGCCGCTCTCGAAGCCAAGGCCAAAGCTGTCGATGGCCAGCGCGCCGTAGTGCTCGAGCTCATCGCCAAAGAAGAAGTTCTGCGCCGCCGCCAGGAATCCGACATCAAGGATCACCAGGCGAAGATCGCCCGCATCCGCAAGCAGCTCGACCTTGCCACCACCACCGTGCAGGTCACTGCCTTCGAGCACGAAATCTCCTTCGCGCAATCCGAGATCAGCCGCCTCGAAGACGCCGAGCTCGAAAGCATGGAGCGCAGCGAAGCCCTCGACGCTCAAAAATCCCTTGCAGACGAAGCCCTGCTCAACGCCAAAGCCACTTTTGAGCGCGAACGCGCTCAGTCCACTGAGACCATCGAGCAGGACAAGCAACTTCTCGCCGCCGTCGAAGAAAAGCGCAAGGCCGAGCGCGCAGAAATCGACGAAGCCGCTCTCTCAATGTACGATCGCATCGCCAAAGCCAAGGGAACCGCCGTCGCTGAAGCCCTGAATCAGAAATGTATGGCCTGCCAGATGATGCTCCGCCCGCAACGGTGGAATGACCTGCGCGATCGCGACAACGATTCGACCATGATGACCTGCGAAAGCTGCGGGCGTCTGCTCTACTACGACCCTGCCCGCGACTCACCGCAACGCAAAACGGTCCCCGTCGAAAGCATCGCCGCTTCCATCATCCGCTCGCTCTGAATCAATCCCCGCAACCAGGAAATCCGTGAAACGAATCTGTGTAGATATGGATGAGGTGATGGCCGATGCGCTCGGCGAGCATCTGCAGCGCTACAACCAGCACTTCAACGAACAGATCACCACCGAAGACCTCCACGGCAAATGGCTCTGGGAGGTTGTCTCCTCGGACCGCCACGATGTCCTCGAAGCCACCCTCCGCTCCGAAGACTTCTTCGACGTCCTCGCTGTCATGCCCGAATCCCAGCGCGTCCTGCGCCGCCTCCAGATGAACTACGAAGTCTTCATCGCGACCGCAGCCATGGAGGTCCCCAGCTCCTTCCATCAAAAGTACCGATGGCTCGAAAAGCACTTCCCCTTCATCCCCGCGTCCCACATCGTCTACTGCGGCGACAAGAGCATCCTTCGCGCCGACTACCTCATCGACGACAATCCCCGCCAGCTTCGCCGCTTCCAAGGTGAAGGCATCCTCTACACGTCACCCCACAACATGAATGTCAAAGGCTTCAAACGAGTCAACGACTGGCTTGAAGTCGAGCAACTCTTTCTCGGCTAAGCAACAACTCATCCACCACGCATTCTGCCCCCGACCAAGAGGCACATATGATCCCAGAGATCACGATCCGGTTATTCCAGCACGGCGACGCGAACTCTTTCCGCGACTTGAACGAAGCCTGGATCTCGAAGTTCTTCCGCCTCGAGGAGCAGGACAGCATCCAGCTCGCACAACCGGAAAACATTCTCCGTGCCGGCGGGCAAATCATCATGGCGGTAGCCGGTGAAGACAGAATCGGTTGCTGCGCTCTCGTCTTCATAAAACCCGGCGTCTTCGAAGTAGCAAAGATGGCCGTCTCAGAGAGCTATCAGGGCCGCGGAGTCGGCCGCAAGCTCCTCGAGTACACAATCGCGCAGGCGAAAGCTCTCGGAGCCGACACCCTCGAGCTCGTCACCAACTCCAAGCTAGCCAACGCAATTCACCTCTACGAGTCCTTCGGCTTCCGTCATCTCCCACCGGATCGGGTCGAGCCTTCACCATATGCCCGCGCCAACGTCTTCATGGAGCTGCATCTTCCGCCGAGTCCCATAACTCAGGCATAAAGCGAAGACTCGAACCGCTGCAACGCCTCTTCCGACCACGCATGGCTCGTCTTCTTCCACCGATCCCCCGGTTCCTCGCGAAAATTCGGAAAGTCCATACGGCAATAGCCGCAGCGCCTCTCAAAGTCGTACAAGGCCTGCGCCGTCCCATCCAGATACAGCACCGCCTGCCATCCATCGCGTGACCACTCCACCGACGCGATGCGCTGGGGCTCCGGCCGCTGTTTCTCCTCGTCGCTCTTCGCCAGCGCAGCGACGTTGTAGATCAGCATGGCATCCATAATGGCGTGCTCATGCTTCTCCTGCGAGCGGTCGCAGGCATAAAAATAACCGGCGACGCCCTCATCTTCAAAGACAACGGTCCAGGGAACCCTGGTGGAATCAGAGGAGAGAAACGCACGGCCGGGGATAAACGAAAGCGACTGCATATCTCTCACGATACACTCGAAAGATGGGTCGCCGCTCCTCCAGAATTCGCAGCCAGCCACCGAACGTATGAAGCTTCCACGCATTAGGATCGGCCGGCCCCAGCGCCTCGCTGCGCTCGTCCTTCTCTTCTTCTTTGCGGAGTGCCTCTGGGTTGTCAGCCGCCAACAACTTTCCCAGCAGGACTACCGCTACGCCGAGTGCGGCCGCCAGATGTGGGAGCGTCCCTCACCTCTCGCCGGTTATTTCACGACCTGCGGCAACCTCCAGGGTGACGGCACCTTCGCCTATCGCCTGGCTGGCTTTCCTCTAACCGTCCAGCGGCTCGCCATGCTGAGCGTCGACAAGCTCCGCAGACCCGAAGACCGCCTCTACGCCGAAGGCACGCTTCACGGCTCCATGTGGGAGGCGCGGCACGAACTCTTCAGCGTCAAGTACCTCCTTCACCTGCCGTTCGTCTTCTTCGCCATCTGGCTCGGAGCGGGTCTCTGGTGGGTCGCCCGCCGTCTCTTCGGCAACGAAGGCGGTTTCTTCGCTCTTGGCCTCTACTGCTTTTGCCCCGCCATCATTCAATCCGCTGTCACTCCAAACAACGATGTTCTCGCCATGTGGGGACTCTACGGTCTCGTCTACACGGCAATGGGTGTCGCGCACGCCATGCAGGGTCCGCGCCGCAAGTGGAGACCGCGCATCGTCCTTCTTACCGTAGCCCTCGGCCTCACCGCCGCGGCGCATATCCTCGCCGCAAGCCTCGGCTTTCTCATGGCCGCCATCTGGATGCTCTACCTCGCCGAACGCCGCCGCAGCTATGTCATGCAGATCCTCATTTTCTCCGCTCTAGGCGCCCTCGGCATCCTCTTCGCTTTTTACGCCTTCCGGCCGGAGCCCTTCAGCTACGTCTTCACCGGGGGTAGCGCCCGCTTCTGGTTCTCGCTCGACGGAGCACGCCATTTCTTCCTCAACCTCGCCAATGCACCCATCGTCGTAGCGACGCTCGTCTCCCTTCTTCTCTACGTCGCGGTGCGTCCCTGCCGCTACTTTGGCAATACCGCCCCGCTCATCATGACTCTGCTCCTCCTGCCGCTGGTCACCACCCAGACCATCTCCGAGCCCTGGCTCTGGGCACTGCCCTTCCTCTTTACCTTCATTGGTGGAGTCTTCGCCGATGCCCTCGAAACCCGCCAGCGCAAGCTCTTCCTCACCCTCACCGGAGGCATCCTTCTTACCCAGGCCCTCCTCTGCCTCACCACCCTGCCCCGGATAGCCCACTGAATTATTTCACCCAAACGAAACTCTGTCATCCTGAGCGAAGCAGTTCGCGCACTTTGCGAAATGCCCGGTCGAAGAGCCTGTCCTGAGCTTTTGGAAGTAACCTGCGGTTTGTTGTAGTTGCAGTTCTTTTCCCGCGAATCCACTTCAAATTCCTGCATAATAGGTCGTCACCACGCTGGGAAAGCCGCACCACGAAGGATGATTCGCCCGTTATGAAGAAAGTTCCCCTTTTCAGCTACGCTGTTGCCGCCTGCGTCCTCGCCGCTCTGGTCCTCGCCTGGGGATGCCATCGCCACCGCAAATCCAAATCCCGCCCCAACACAGACGCGTATTCCTCGAACCTCCAGCAGCTCGTTCAAAAGAAGGCTCTCCCACCCGAAAAAGTCGACACCACCAAAGTCCCAAACCTCCGCTGGCCAGATTTCTCCGACTACGAGTCCTGGATCCAGACCTTCTACGATGACCGCAACTACGAAGTCGCCTGGACTCGTGATGGCGCCCCCACTCCAACCGCACTTGCCTTCATCCAGCAGTTCAATGACGCAGCTGCCAAAGGCCTCATCCCTGAAGACTACGATGCTCCCCGCTGGCCCGAGCGCATTCAGGCCCTCGACGACAAATCCGCCGACGCCATCTCGCTCTTCGACGTTGCCATGACCGTCAACGTGATGCGCTACATCTCCGACCTTCGCATAGGCCGCGTCAACCCGCAGCACTTCAACTTCGACATCAACGTCTCCGACAAGAAATACGACCTCGCCGAGTTCGTCTCCGACAATGTAGTTGACTCTACGGACGTCCCCGCCCTCATCACCAGCGTCGAACCTGATTCTGAGGATTACCGCAAAACCGAAGGGGCCCTTTCCCACTACCTCAAATTGGCCAAACAACAAGCTGACAACCCCACCGACGCTCTCCCCACCGTCACCAAACCCATCACTGTCGGCCAAACCTATCCCGCTCTCGAAGCTCTCCTCCTCCGCCTCCAGCTTGAAGACGATGCCTCATCCGACACCGCTCTCACCGCTGGCATCTACAACGCCGACATCGCGGCTGCCGTAAAGCACTACCAGCATCGCCACGGCTACACCGAAGACGGCAAACTTACTCCGCAGACCATCAAGTCCCTCAACGTCCCCATCTCCGACCGCGTCGCGCAGTTGCAGGATTCCCTCGAGCGCTGGCGCTGGCTCCCCGACCCCTACCTTCACGCCCGCCTCATGGTGAATCTCCCCGAGTTCGTCCTTCGTGGCTACGACCCCGACCACAAGCTCGACTTCACCATGCGTGTCGTCGTCGGCAAGGTCATGGGCGAGCACCAGACCCCGGTCTTCACCCACATGATGAAGTACCTGGTCTTCCGTCCCTACTGGAATGTCCCAGTCGATATTGCCCGCAAGGAGCTAGTCCCTCACATCGCCTCTAACCACGGCTATCTCGCCAGCAAGAACTTCGAAGTCACCGACGCCAAGGGTGCCGTCCTTGCCGACTACACCGCCAAACAGGTCGCGCAGGGCGGAGTCATGGTCCGCGAGAAACCCGGACCCAAAAACTCCCTCGGCCTGGTCAAATTTATCTTCCCCAATCAATACGATATCTACCTTCACTCCACACCCGCCGTCTCTCTCTTCGAGCAGACCCGCCGCGACTTCTCGCACGGCTGCATACGCGTCCAGAAGCCCGCTGACCTTGCCGCATGGGTACTCCAGGGCCAGGGCGGAGACTGGGACCTGGCCAAAGTTCAGGAAGCCATGAACAACGGCCCCAACAACCGCACCGTCAGCCTCAAAAACCCACTCCCGATCGTCATCTTCTACCTCACCGCACGTGTCGACGAAGACAATCAGGTCGACTTCTTCGACGACATCTACGGCTACGACGCCGAGATGCAGAGAGTCTTCGCCAAGGGTCCACCCTACCCCATCAAACCCTACCCCTCCACCCCCAAACCCAAACCGGGAGACACCGTCTAAACTACGCGATAAACTGCTGTCGTGAAAAACACAGACTTCAACCCCAAAGTCGACGCCTACATCGCGAAGGCTGAGCCCTTCGCGCAGCCCATTCTCACGCACATCCGCGAACTCGCGCACAAGGTCTCGCCCGAAGTCGAGGAAGCGATGAAGTGGAGCATGCCGTTCTTCATGTTGCGCGGCGTCATCCTAGGCCACATGGCCGCCTTCAAACAGCACTGTGCCCTCGGCCTCTGGGGTCCGGAGATGAATGCGATCCTCAATGCTGATGGCCTGCACTCCGAAAACGGCATGGGCTCTCTCGGAAAGATCACCAGCCTCAAAGAGCTTCCGCCCGATAAAAAAATGCTCGGCTACTATCGCCAGGCGGCCGAGCTCATCCTTTCCGGCCAGCGCACCAAATCCCTCGTCCGCACCGCAAAATCCGTAAAGCCCGCCCCGCAAATCCCCGCCGAACTCACCGCCGCCCTCAAGAAGAACAAGGCCGCCGCCAGGGTCTTCGCCGACTTCAGCCCCTCCTGCCAGCGCGAATACGCGGACTGGATCGCCGAAGCCAAGCGTCCGGAGACGAAAGAAAAACGTATCACCCAGGCGATTGAGTGGATCGCGGAAGGCAAACAACGCAACTGGAAGTACCAAAACTGCTGAGGCAAATCCCGGCCCCTCAACGCCTGGTTCAACGAGTTGACTTATCAACTCTCAAAGCCGGGTTTCGAGCGGCGAATTCGTGCGAGGAGGACGGCGGGACGCAGGGAGGGGGGGTAGTTGAGCATGGACGAAAGGAACGCCGGAAGGGTGTCGTGGGCGATGCGGAGAGAGGCTGGCACGACATAGAGATTCATGACCGTCTCGGAGATGAGGAGTGAGGCGGCGGCTCCGTAGAGTCCCCAGGTGCGGGCGAAGAAGTAGCAGGAGACGCAGGTGAGGCTGGTTCCGAAGATGTAGTAGGTGGCGAGGCGCTGGTGCTGGTTGGTAGAGGTCATCAGGGTGGCGCTGGTTGACCAAAGTGCGTAGAACACGACGGCGAGAAGAAGGATGGTAAGCAGGGGGCCGCTGGGGGGTACGTGGCCTGAGGTCCAGTGGGTGAGAAACCATGGACCCAAAGTCATCACAACGATGACGATTGCAATTGCAATGATAAGGGCGAGCTGACAAGCGCGGCGGAGGAGAGTGCGAGTTAGGGTGTAGTTTCCAGCTCCGTACGCGAGGGACATCTCGGGTTCGAAGGTGTTGTTGACCATCTGGACCATCTGGAGGGCAATGCGAGAGACGGTGCGGGCGACGCTGAAGACGACGACGGCGACGGGGCCGAGTGCATACCCGACCGCGAGCAGGCTTCCCTGAAGGCTGAGGGCGTTGCCCAAGGGGAAGCCCATGTAGGCGATCGCGGGACGGGCCAGTTTGCGGATCTCGGCGAAGCTGGCGTGGCTCCATCCAAATTTGATCCAGGGAATGTCGCGGTGCACCATGACGCAAAGAATCACGGTGCAGATGAGGTTGGTGGCGGCGAAGACCAGGGCCGTGATGCGCGGTCCGCAGCCCAGAATGACAGCGATGATGGTGCTGGCGAAGGCTGCGAGCGAGAAGAGGGTTTTGAGAAATGAGCCGTAGGGGTAGCGGCCGATGCTGCGATAAGCGGATTGGAGAAGCTGCTCGAGCTGGCCGAAGAGGACGGAGACACCGAGGTAGAAGATGATCCACTTGGTATCGGATTCGGTGATGTGGGTGAGCTTGAGGATGCGCGCAGCAGGAAGGTAGTAGAGCGCCCCACTGAGGAGAAGTATGGTGATGACGCAAATGATCGTGATGAACCACCAGCAGCTTTGAAAGACGCGGAGGGCGCTGGAGCGGTCGTCCCGGGCGACCAGCATGGTCATCTCGTTGCCCGCGACGGTGCCGAAACCGCTGTTGGTGAAGCTGAGGTAATTGGGGATGGAGGTGACGATCATCCACTCGCCGTAGAGGGGCGTGATCCAAAAGTGGAGGAAGACAGGGATCTGAACGAACTGAATGAGGGTTGAGGCGAGCTTGCCGATCCAGTTGGTGATGAAACCGAGGAGCAGTCGCCGTTTTGTGGTGCCGTCCATACTCATGAGTCAGGTGCTTTCCGGGCCTAGAGAGAATCTGTTGGTTTGTAACCCCGCGCTGATTATGTTCTCAGGGTATTGGTTGAGCATCAGTGCTCGCGAAGTTTGCGGTCGATCTGGAGCTTTTCTGTCGGTGAGCTTTGTGAGCATCTCCTGGTCGCCGCGGCGGTCGGCTTCGGCGATGAGGGCTGCGGAGTTCGCGCTGACGGCGTTCGAGGTGACGGTGGGCGAGGGTGTGGAGGGCGTTTTCGACCTGCTCGGTCAGTGGATTGTGCGTTGGATGACGATGGTCGGGTCGTCGGCGTGTTGGAGGGCGCGGGCGAGGAGGACGCGGCTTTGCTGGTCGGGCGCGGCGTCGAGCGGGTTGGGTGGCGCGGGGGCGTGGGAGAGAGCTTCGAGGAGGGCGGCGGAGGGCAGGCTTTCGTACCACTCGGGGTGCTGGGATGAGTTGGTCGGCGGCGAGGGTGCGGGCGGGATCGTGCTCGGGAAGGACGAGGGCGCGGAGGAGGACGCGCTCGGTCTCGCTGGCGGGGTCGTGGGTGTGGGCGCGGACGCTTTCGATGCGCTGGGCGGCGGCTTGTTTGAGCTCCTGGCGGAGGATGGCGGAGTCGATGCCGAGTTTCTGCGCGGCGTCGGCGGCGAACTCGTCGCGCTGGATGCGGTTGGGCATGCGGCGGATGTGCGGGAGCAGGAAGTTGAGGGCCTTGACCTTGGCGTCGGCGGTGCGCCCGGGGAACTAGCTGGCGGGCGCGGTCGATGAGGTAGTCGGAGTGGCGTTTGGCGTTGCGCAGGGCGGCCATGTAGGCTGGACGCCTTGCTCGCGGATGAAGCGGTCGGGGTCGAGGCCGCCTTCGAGGGTGACGATCTTTGACTTCGAAGTCCTCTTCGGTGAGGAGGGCGATGGATTTTTCTGCGGCGTTGGCTGCCGGCGGTGTCGGGGTCGAAGTTGACGATGACGCGTTTGGTGAAGCGGCTGAGGAGACGGACCTGCATCTCGGTGAAGGCGGTGCCGGAGGTGGCGATGACGTTTTGTATGCCGGCCATGTAGACGGAGATGCAGTCCATCTGGCCTTCGACGAGGAGGGCGAAGTCGTGGGCGCGGATGTCGGCTTTGGCTTTGTCGAGATTGAAGAGGACCTGGCCCTTGGTGTAGAGCGGCGGTCTCGGGGGAGTTGATGTACTTGGCGATGTCGCGGCCCTTTTCGTCCTGTGCTTCGAGGGCGCGGGCGGTGAAGGCGATGGTCTTGCCCTGCTCGTTGGCGATGGGGAAGGTGATGCGCTTGCGGAAGCGGGCGTAGAGCTGGCCGCGGGGTGCCGTCGGGTTGATTCTTTGGAGCTGAAGAGGCCGCAGGCGCGGAGGACTTCTTCGGGGAAGTGCGGCTTGAGGCGCTCGCGCATGTCGTTGAAGTCGTCGGGGGCGTAGCCGATGCGGAATTTGGCGATGGTTTCGGGGGTGACGCCGCGGCCGGTGAGGTACTCGCGGGCGCGGGCGGCGTCGGGAGATTTGAGCTGCGGCTTCGAAGTACTGGGTGGCGGCTTCGTGGATGTCGATGAGCTGGCGGCGGAGGCCGGCTTCGCGGGCCTCTTCGGCGAGAGCTGAACTCGCGCTTGGGCAGCGGGATGCCGCACTTGGTGGCGACGGCGCGGACGGCTTCGGGGAAGCTGATGTTCTCCATCTTCATGACGAAGGTGAAGACGTCGCCTTTTTCGTGGCAGCCGAAGCAGTAGAAGTAGCCGTGGGTGGCGTTGACGGAGAAGCGAGCCGGTCTTTTCTTTGTGGAAGGGGCAGAGGCCGGTGTAGTTCTGGGCGCCGGTTTGCGCAGCTTGACGTAGTCGCCGATGATGCGGACGATGTCGGCCTGCTGCTTGACGAGTTGGGCGAAGTTGTCGGACACGATGGGGCTTGGGTTGGTCTCTCCTATTTTATCGACAGGTTTCCGGCGACTCTCTGATTGTATGGAAACCGATTTGTGCCATCCATTCTGGCTTTCTGTATAAACTTGCTTCCAGCCGAAGCGAAATGAAACGGAAGAGAATGCGGAACCTCGCGTCTCCTGTTGTCATTTGCTGTGCAGATTAATCTGGGGGCACCGAAGAAATGCGGACTAGCAAGGGACGAACTGGGGCAATGGGCTTTGGATGGGTGGCTGTGGCTGGGATGGCCCTGTGTGCAATCTCTTTTGCAGCGACTCTACCTGCAGTGGGCGAGCGGAAGATGCCGCAGTTGGTCGAACAGTTCACCGCCGATCGCATGAGTCTGACGAGGATATACCCGGTTGCGATCGCCCCGTCGCGGATGGAGCGATTTCAGAAGTTCTACAACGACGAGCTGGCGATGCTTGCGGCGATGAACTTCGAGAAGTTATCCGAGGACGATCAGATCGACTACCTGCTACTGAAAAACCGGATCACTTCTGACATGCATCAGCTCGCGATCCAGAAGAAGCAGGTGGAGGAGATGCAGTCACTGCTCCCCTTCGCGAATACGATTGAGGACATTCTTGACCGCAAGCGGGAGATGAAGCGCCCGGACGCAGAGAAAGACGCTGCGGCGTTGACAGAGATGGTGAAGCAGTTGGATGCGTTGCGGAAGCAACTGGATCCAAAATCCCGCGCGGGAGAGGGGAGCGATGGCGCGGAGAAGCCTAAGGTCAATCCTGTGGTTGCCAATCGTGCGGCAAATGCAACGATGCAGCTAAGTGCTGCTTTGAAGGACTGGTACGGACAGTACAACGGCTACGATCCAGTCTTTACCTGGTGGGTGGACCAGCCATACAAAGACGCAGACAAGGCGCTCGCGAGTTACAACGCGTTTGTGAAAGAGAAGTTGATCGGCATCGCACCGGACGACAAGACGACAATCATCGGCGACCCGGTTGGTCGCGAGGCGCTGATGAATGAATTGGCGGACGACATGATCCCGTATACGCCTGAAGAGCTGATAGCGATTGCGCAGACCGAGTACGACTGGTGCATGCGCGAGATGCTGAAGGCATCGAATGAGATGGGTTTTGGCGACAATTGGCACGCCGCGGTAGAGAAGGTGAAACAGACGCACGTGGCGCCGGGGGAGCAGCCCGAGGTGATCCGCAAGCTGGTGCTGGAGGGAAGCACCTTTGTCGAGAAGAACAACCTGGTGACGGTGCCACCGCTGGCGGATGAGACCTGGTACATGATCATGATGACGCCGCAACGCCAGCTCGTGAATCCCTTCTTTACCGGCGGGACTGAACTGAGCGTTTCGTACCCGACGGACACGATGACCTACGAGCAGCGCGAGATGAGCATGCGCGGCAACAGCACGCCGCTGTCGCACGCCACGGCGTTTCACGAGATGATTCCCGGGCATTTTCTGCAGTTTTATATGGGTGCGCGCTACAACCCCTACCGCCGGGCCTTCTCCACGCCGTTCTGGCATGAGGGCAATGCGTTCTGGTGGGAGATGCTGTTTTGGGATATGGGGTATAACAAGACTCCGGAGGAGCGGGTGGGCGCGCTGGTGTGGCGCATGCACCGTTCGGCGCGTGTGATCTTCACGATGAACTTTCACCTCGGAAAATGGACGACGCAGCAGTGCGTGCAATCGCTCATCGACAACGTTGGATTTGAGCCGGACAATGCTGCGGGTGAGGTGCGGCGCTCGTTCGACGGCTCGGTGGGGCCGCTTTATCAGAGTGCGTACCTGATGGGCGCTCTACAGTTCCGCGCAATGCACAAGGAGCTGGTGGAATCGAAGAAGATGACAGAGCGCGAGTTTTCCGATGCCGTGCTACACGAGAACTCGATGCCGATTGAGATGCTGCGCGCAGACCTGGAGCGGCAGAAGCTGACCCGGGATTTTACGACGAACTGGAAGTTCTATGGGGAGCACCCGACGCATCCTTAGCCTGAAGTAAGGCGTCCCGGAGATCCGATTTTCAAACGTGGTGGCCGTTGCCTGCAAAACCTATCCGGGATTTGACAAGACCATCACCACCGACAGGTGAGAAAACAATCCATACCCGGCCACCAAGCCGGGCTAACTCTTTTATCAAGAATACTTTGGATGTAACCCATTTACTATGAATACTTTGCAAGGCGAACCATGGCCTAACTTACATGAATGCAGGACTTTACGGGAAATATGGCGACCGGGGGGATCCCTGAAAAGACAGCCAGCTGGGCTGCAATTCAGGCGACATGGAAGCTCGAGAATGGCTTCTCTTGCCCTTTCGATCCCTCGGCCCGGGTGGCCGCGGCGTTCTTGAATACGGCCAGAGCCGCCTCGAGCTCCGCACCCGCCAACTCCATCCGCGGCGCCCGGACCCGCGCTGACCCGACGCCCGCTTGTTCCTGCACCCACTTGATCAGTTGTACGAATTTTGGCACTGTGTCCATCCGAAGCAAGGGCAGGAACCAGCGATATAGCTCAAACGCCTTCTGCTCCTTGCCGGCCCGTGCCAGATTGAAGAGTTCGATTGATTCCGCGGGGTATGCGTTGACCAGACCCGCAATCCAACCCGTGGCTCCGGCGTTGATGCCTTCAACAATCGCATCGTCCACGCCAACGAAGATCTCGAGACGATTGCCCAGCACCTCCCGGATTGCAGTGACGCGGCGAACATCCGCACTCGACTCCTTCACGGCTTGAAGATTGGCGTGCGCTGCCGCAAGTTCGGCGATTTCGACTGGCAGAAAGTCGGTCTTGTACGCGATGGGGTTGTTGTACAGCATGCAGGAGAGGGGGGTCGCGGCAATGATGGCTGAGACGTGGTTCTTCATCTCGCGCCAGTCGGTCGAATAGACATAGGGCGGAAGGACCATCAGTGCCTGACAGCCTGCCTGTTCGGCCTCTTTTGCGAGCCGGACCGCATTGGCGGTCGACAAAGAAGAGATCGCCGCAACCACCGGAGCGTTGCCGCCTGCGGTGCGCACCGCAGTCCGGAGAATCTCTATCTTCTCTGCGTGCTCGAGGGTTGCTCCTTCGCCGAGTGAGCCGAGCATCACGAGACCGGTACATCCATTGCCGAGCAGCCACGCGGCATGCTGCGCAAGAAAAGAGTGGTCGACTGCCAGGTTGTCGTCAAACGGGGTCGTCATTGCAGGCATTACGCCGGACCAGATCATGTATTCTCCTCGGTTACATCGTTGGAATCGTGAAGACAAAGGGCGCTCACAGGGACCGGAGACAACGGAGGCCTTACTGAGTTGGGCGTCCACCCGAACAGGGTCTGGGCCGCCGGCCCGCAGATGCGGCCCTGGCATGGGCCCATGCCGCATCGCGTTTGCAGTTTCGCGTCCGTCCATCCCCGGCGACCCACCAGGGCTTGAAAAGGAACGTCTTCGCAGCGGCAGACGATGGTTTCGGGCGAGGCGAGGAGACGAAGCTCGGGTCGAATTTGAAAAGCCTTCTCGAGCCTTGCTGCGAATCTCTTCGCGGCGAGAGTCCGGCCGCGCAGAGAAGCGGTTGGTCGTCCTGCGCAGGCTAGTCCCGCGACCTCACCTTGCAGAAGAGCTGCTTCGAGGCCCGCGATTCCCGTTGGCTCGCCGGCGCAGTAGACGTCCGCCACCGATGTCTGCTGCTGCTCATCGACCTCAACGTAATCGCCCCGAAACGAGCAGCCAAGCAGTGCGGCCAGCTCAGTGTTAGGCACGAGGTGAAAGCCGCAGGCAAGCAGATCGCATCTTTCGTCCCACGAATTTACTCCATCGGTGAAGCGCACACTTCTGAGCAGGCCAGTCGTCTCATTTCCCTGGGCGGAGACGGGCCAGCAGCTCGTTCGGTACGGACTACCGCCTAGCGACGCCTTGTAGCGAATGCCTTGCCTGATCTTTGCCGGCCGAGACAAAAGGAAAGCGCCGAACGCGACAAGCCGCGAGAGCGGAGCCTGCTCCGCAATGCACACCACCTCGGCCCCGTAGTCGGCGAGATGCGCAGCGACCGCCAACAGCAGCGGTCCTGAACCAGCAACCACAACCCGCTTGCCCCGGACCGAAAATCCACCCTTGGCCAGCGCCTGCAGCCCTCCTGCCCCGAAGACCCCTGGAAGAGTCCAGCCCGGGAAGGGCAGGAATCGCTCTCGTGCACCGGTCGCAATGATCAGACGGTCATATTGGAGCGCGACCGCTTCTGCGCGATCCTCGCTCTCGTTGAGTGCGTGAAGAATCTTCGGGGCCGGAGCATCGAAGACGCGATAACCGGTGAGAAGGACTGCGCCCGAGGAGGCCAACTCGCCGAGAGCACGAGACTTCATCTCGCTCTCCGGCTTGTCTGCGCGCTGATTCGGAGCTTTTACCCCACCTCGCCAGATCTGCCCGCCGGCCGCCGGGTTGTCGTCGACCAGCAACACGCTTCGGCCATGTCGCGCCGCCTGCGTAGCAGCGGAGATGCCGGCCGGTCCAGCGCCTACGACGATGACATCAGCGTGTTTCATCGTTCCGATTCGACCACCATGCCTTCGCGGCAAATGAGTTGACAGGTGCGGCGATGCCGTACTCCGTTCACTGTGGCGCGGCACTCAAAACAGATGCCCATGCCGCAGAGTGCCGTCCGTGGTTCGCCTGTGACAGAGCGACGGCAAGGGACGCCTGCCTTGAGAAGCGCCGCAGAGACCATCGATTGCGGCTCCATCGTGACTGAGGTTCCGTTTACCCAAATCCTTACGGTCTCAGGCATGTAGGGCCGCCTGTGTGGTCATGCGATGCGGCAGGTAGGGAGCAGGATCGATCTCCGAAGCGCGGCCGAGCACCTGGTCTACCAGCAGTCGAGCGGCTGCGGGCGCGTTGGTGATGCCGAGGCCCTCGAAGCCTACGGCAAGCCAAAGGGTGCGGTTGTTGCTAAGGCCTTCGGCAGGGCCGATCAGTGGTAATTTGTCGGGCGTCGCAGCACGGAAACCGGTCCAGACACGCAGTCCAGAAAGACGCGCGAGTCCCGGCATATAGGCGTGGGCACGTTCGAGCATCCGAGTGAGAATTGCGGCGTCGGATTTGGAGCTCTCGTCGCCGTACTGGCGTGACGATCCAATCAGGAGCTGCCCCGTGCGGCGTGGCTGGATATTGAATGCGACGGAGTCCGACTCCACGGAGTGAGCGCTCTTGAGGTATCCGAGCTCTACTAACTGGTGGTGGAGGAAGCCGGGGTAGCGGTCGGTGATGAGCAGGTGGCCTTTGCGCTTCCGGATCGGCAAAGTGGGTAAGAGAGCGCAATCTGTGCCTGTTGCAAGCACAATGCGCTCGCTGCGGAGCGTTGTCCCGTCCGCCAGCTGCACGCGGCCTTCGCTTACGGAGACGGCCGTTGAGCCCTGCTCTATTGTTGCGCCAAGCGCGAGGGCTTCCTGAAGAAACCAATCGGCTGCGGCGGGGGGATAGATTACTCCGTCATCGGGCACAAGAAGGCCACCGGCCAATCCTGTTCTGAGTTCAGGTTCTTCCGCTGCGAGCTCGGCTTCGTTCAGAACTTCCGCGCGTATTCCTGCTTCGGCGTAGGTCGACCGTTTCTTGTATACCTCGGCCATCTCCTCTTCGTCAGCCGCGATCCAGAGAGTTCCGCGGGCTTCGTATTCCACGGAGCTGGGCAGCTTTGGAGCGAACTGCTGCCACAACGCGCGGGCATAGCGGGTCAAATGAAGCTGAGCAGGTGAATCATCCATGACGACGACGTGTCCCATGCCTGCGGCAGTCGCGCCTCCGCCCGGAACGTTGCCCTCGATGACGCCAACCCGCAAACCTTCCTGGGCGCACTCTCGCGCGCAGGCGCAGCCTACGATCCCGGCACCGACGATAAGAACGTCATAGTCTTTCATTTAGAACTCGATACCATTTGAGAAAGGGTCGGTGTTCTGGAAGAGCAGTTTAGTTTCTGCCGTTATCCATGCACGACCAGTGATTACGGGATTGATGTGACCTTTTGGAGCGGCGGAGATCTCGCCTTCGAAGCACGTGCCGAGAATTCCCTCCTGTATCCAGATTTCTCCCGGAGCAAGCTTTCCGTCGGCGTAAAGGCAGGCCATCTTGGCGCTTGTACCGGTGCCGCAGGGGGAACGGTCGAAAGACGCGCCAGGGCAAAGGACGAAGTTTCGTGAGGAACTTCGTGGCGATTGCGGGGCGGCGAAGAATTCGATGTGATCGATTAGAGCGCTGCCTTCCCCAGTGATGCCGGAGTCGACCAGTGCGGAACGAATCGCGGTTGAAGCGGCTATGAGCTCCGCGCGGTTGGCGAGTGAGAGATCGAAGGGATGATCTTCGATCAGGAAGAACCAGTTCCCACCCCAGGCGATGTCTCCTGTGAAGAGTCCGTAACCCGGGACGTCGACCGGAACGGATGCTCGAAGGCGATAGCTTGAAACGTTCGAGACTGAGACCCGGCCATCTTCATGGAGGCGTGTGGAGACGGTCCCAACAGGCGTCTCAATCTGATGCTGCCCCGGACCGATTCGGCCCATGTGGGCGAGCGTGGTTACGAGGCCGATGGTTCCGTGCCCGCACATCCCAAGGTAGCCGACATCGTTGAAGAAGATGACGCCTGTCGTGGACTTCGGATCGACGGGTTCACAGAGGAGTGCGCCAACGATGACCTCCGATCCGCGTGGTTCACAAACGACCCCGCGTCGGAAGTGATCGAATTTGCTCTGAAAACGCTTTACGCGGCCGGGGAGATCGCCGGTTCCGAGATCCGGGCCACCAGTCAAAACGACGCGCGTCGGTTCCCCTTCTGTGTGGGAGTCAATGATCTGAACAGGGCCATTGGACAACATGGATTGATCGTAATTCATGTTGTTCCACCATTAACGACCTCACCTCTCGGCTAAGGAGCACGAAGCCCATTGAGGGAAACTGGTCGGAGCGGTTGGACTACGTGATTGATATGGTTGGGGAACACGGTGGCTGGTAGTCTTTCGAGGGGCGTAATCTTGATGGCCAGGGGACGCAGGAGAATGAAATGAGCCACGACAGCTTCACTCGCAGGGGTTTTCTATCTGGTGTTGCCGCGGTTGGTGGAACCGCCCTCCTTTCCCAATCGGCCCATGCGTCGGCACCTGAAGGCGAAGGCAGCCCAGATATCTCGTTCCATCCAGTGGCAGATAAGGTTCCTTGGCGGGCGCAGGTATTTCCGATGGGCGATGTACGGTTGTCGGCCGGGCCGTTTATGGAGGCAATGGAGATCAATCGCGCATTTCTTTATTCGTTGCCGAACGACCGTCTGGCGTATAACTTCCGCGTGACCGCATCCATTCCCACGGATGCAACTCCTTTAGGTGGGTGGGAGGCTCCGGACGGGCTTCTGCGTGGACATTATGTAGGTCACTATCTGAGCGCCTGCGCGTTGTTGTATGGAAGCACGGGCGATACGGAGATTCTGGCCAAGGCCAATGATCTGGTGACGATTCTGGCCGCGTGTCAGCAGAAGGATGGTTATCTTGGGGCCTACAACACAGGCGCATATGACAACCTTCGCCTTTACGGAAAGCCTGCCGACCCTGCAGGTCCGAAACGCCCGAGAGTGTGGGCGCCGTTCTACACGTACCACAAGATCATGGCCGGGCTCATCGATATGTATCAGTTGACCGGCAACAAGCAGGCCCTGGTGATGGCGACCCGCATGGCGGATTGGGCTGATGGGTACAGCAAGACGTTCACCCCCGATGAGTGGCAGAACGTGCTGCTGATCGAACACGGCGGCATGAACGAGGCGTCCTTTAACCTCTATGCAATTACCGGGGATGCGAAGTATAGGGATCTTGGCTACCGCTTCGAGCATAAGAAGTTTTTCGATCCCCTGGCTGCCCACGAGGACAAGCTGGATAAGGTCCATGCGAATACGAACATCCCGAAGGTGATTGGCGCAGCGCGCGGCTATGAGCTGACCGGGGATGAGCGATACCGCAACATCAGCCAATACTTCTGGAAGGAGATCATCTCCGACCATATCTACGCCACTGGCGGCACAAGCAATGGCGAAGCGTGGCATGTTCCGGGTGCGATTGCTTCCGAGTTAGGTGGGTCGGCGGAGGAATGCTGCTGCAGCTACAACATGATGAAGCTGACACGGCACATGTTCGGGCAGGATCCCGATGCAAAGTTTTTCGACTATTACGAGCGGCTTCTTTACAACGTCCGGTTGGGCACTCAGGACCGATTCGGGATGCTGATGTACTACGTTTCCCTGAAGCCTGGGCTCTACAAGACCTTTGGGACTCCCTTCGATGCCTTTTGGTGTTGTACCGGTACGGGATCGGAAGAGTTTGCCAAGCTGACCGATTCGATCTACTTTCATGACGACGATGCGGTGTATGTCAATTTGTTTATTCCGTCGGAGCTGAACTGGAAGGAGCGTGGATTGCGCATGAGCCAGAAGACCAGGTTCCCGGAGGAGCAGACGACTACGCTCACGATAGAAAGCGCGCCGAACCAGAAGACTGCGCTCAAGATCCGTGTTCCTTACTGGGCCGCCAGCGGTGCGATGATGAAAATCAACGGACAGCGCCAACCAGTGACGGCCACTCCTTCCACCTATATGGAAGTGAGGCGGAACTGGGTGAACGGCGATGTCGTGGAGATTACTCTACCGATGTCGCTCCACATTGCTTCGGCACCGGACGATAAGCAGGTTCAAGCAGCGATGTACGGCCCGCTCGTTCTCGCTGCGCGTATGGGCTATGAGGGGCTGACGACTTCCATGATCTATGGCGGCTCTGGTCCGCGAGAGCGCGATGTCAATATACCGATGCCTGAAGTTGATGGCGGAGACATCTGGCTGGAGAAGGCGGAGGGTGATCGCAGATATCCATTGATCTTTAAAACGAAGGGGACCGGAAGACCATATAGCCTTGTTCCGCTTTACAAGATCATGGATGAGCGCTACTCCGTCTATCTGAAGAGTGCCGCTAAGGCATAAAAATCGTGACGATCGAGGCTGACCATCCCATGATGGGACGATAGGCCTATTTGATCTAAGATCAATTAACACGGCTGAAATTCGGCCACGCGGGCTCCGAGGAATTTCCCTCGCAAGTGCATTGGCGGAGATGCTCTATGACAGTTAAGCAACAGGAACAGCATGATATCCACACGGTTTCGGTACCGGTTGAACTCAACGGGCGCCGACTGGAACCAAATCGCCGCATACCTTTGAATCTTGAGTGGGTTGAGGAGATTCGCGTCAACACGAGTGCGGTGGAGAGACGCGCAAACACTGTCGGCACGCGTCGAACGGTGAAGAAGGAATGGCAGGCCGCGTGGTTGCTCCGCGCCATCTCCTGCATGGACCTCACTACTCTCAGCGGAGACGATAGTGCGGAGAGAGTAAAGCGGCTTTGCGCCAAGGCGAGACATCCGCTGCAGCGGCACATCGTTGAAAAGCTTGGAATCGAGGAACTAGGACTTACAACCGGAGCGGTCTGCGTCTACCACGCGTTTGTTGAGACTGCCGTGAAGGCGCTTGAGGGAACGAAGATTCCGGTGGCTGCGGTCTCGACTGGCTTTCCTGCCGGTCTCTCGCCGCTGGCGGAAAGGGTGCAGGAGATTCGCCGGTCTGTGGAAGCGGGCGCGCAGGAGATCGACATCGTTATCACGCGGTCGCATGTTTTCAATGGCGAATGGCAGGCTCTCTACGATGAAGTGGCTGCGTTCAAGGACGCGTGCGGCTCGGCTCACATGAAGGCAATCCTTGGCACGGGTGATTTGCTGACCTTGCGCAATGTCACTCGGGCCAGCGTTGTTGCGATGATGGCTGGAGCTGACTTCATCAAGACATCGACTGGCAAAGAGGCAGTTAACGCAACCATCCCTGTCTCGCTGGTGATGGTTCGCGCCATCCGCGATTATGCCGAGAAGACCGGTATGTCGGTGGGTTTCAAACCTGCAGGCGGAATCAAATCGGCCAAGCAGGCGCTGGAATGGATGTTCGTGATGAAAGATGAGCTCGGTCGCCCGTGGTTGGAGCCGAGCCTATTCCGCTTCGGCGCCAGCAGCATGCTGGCCGATATCGAGCGGCAGCTGGAACACTACATCACCGGCCGCTACTCTGCCGCCTACCGTCACCCAATCGCATAA
The DNA here is from genome assembly GCA_963746625.1 of uncultured Acidobacteriaceae bacterium. Taxonomy (GTDB): domain Bacteria; phylum Acidobacteriota; class Terriglobia; order Terriglobales; family Acidobacteriaceae; genus Edaphobacter. The sequence goes on along the minus strand of CAVVBT010000002.1, from coordinate 401,470 downwards.
GGAGAATCCGTGAGCAACTTTATCGTCGAAGAGTTCTACAGTATGGAATACGGGCCGGCGCCGGAGGATACGAAAGAGGTGGATCGCTGGCTTGATGTGCATCAGCGCAGCTTCGGCCACTACATCGACGGCGCCTGGAAGAAGCCTGCCTCCGGGGAATACTTTGCCACCAGCAATCCTGCCAACGGGGACAAGATCGCCGATGTGGCCTATGGGGACGCTGCCGATGTGGGCGCTGCGGTGAAGGCGGCACGCAAAGCTCTGCCGGCGTGGCAGGCACTGAGTGGCCACCAGCGTGCGCGTTTCCTATATGCTCTTGCACGCCAGGTGCAGAAGCACTCGCGTCGGCTCGCCGTTCTTGAAACGATCGATAACGGAAAGCCAATTCGTGAAAGCCGCGATATCGATATTCCCCTTGTCGCGCGCCATTTTTATCATCACGCGGGATGGGCGCAGTTACTGGAGAGCGAGTTTCCGGGTTATGCCGCCTGTGGGGTAGTTGGACAAATCATTCCCTGGAACTTTCCTCTGCTGATGTTTGCGTGGAAGGTCGCGCCTGCGCTCGCCGCTGGCAATACTGTGGTCATCAAACCGGCAGAGTACACGCCGTTGACGGCTCTCGCATTTGCGGAACTCGCTAATGAGATTGGCTTGCCTCCGGGCGTGCTCAATGTCATCAATGGCGACGGGCGCACAGGTGCGCTTCTTGTGGAACACGATGACATCGACAAGATTGCCTTCACCGGTTCGACTGAGGTTGGACGGATTATTCGCAAGGCCACCGCTGGTTCTTCTAAAAAACTCTCGCTGGAGCTCGGCGGCAAATCTCCGTTCATCGTCTTTGATGACGCTGATCTGGATTCGGCGGTGGAAGGTTTGGTGGATGGCATATGGTTCAACCAGGGGCAAGTGTGTTGCGCCGGCTCGCGCCTGCTGGTGCAGGAACGCATTGCAGAGGTGTTTTACGGCAAAGTGCGTGCGCGTATGGAAACTCTTCGTGTTGGCTCACCGTTGGATAAGTCGATCGACATCGGAGCCATTGTTGCTCCAGTACAGCTTGAGCGCATCCGAACCCTCGTCGATCAGGGGGTTGCCGACGGTGCGACCTGCTGGCAACCGCTGTCCACGCTGCCTCAGCAAGGACTTTACTTCCCTCCGACTCTGCTGACTGGCGTTCATCCCACGGCAACGGTGGCTCAGGAAGAGATCTTCGGCCCGGTGCTGGCGGCGATGACCTTCCGCACTCCGAGCGAGGCAGTAGAGCTTGCGAACAATACGACTTACGGCCTGGCTGCTTCTATTTGGAGTGAAAGCATCAATGTCGCGCTGGATGTCGCATCGCAGGTGAAGGCGGGCGTCGTTTGGGTTAACAGCACGAATCTGTTCGATGCATCGTGCGGATTTGGTGGTTATCGTGAGAGTGGCTATGGTCGCGAAGGTGGCCGCGAGGGCATGTATGAATATCTCGAGCCAACATGGTTGCACGAGCGATCGAAACAGAAGCATGCCGCTAAAACGGCTGCGAAAGCGGTTGGGAGTGATGAGGGCCACGATGCTTCAGAAATGATTGACCGCACGGTGAAGCAGTACATCGGCGGCAAACAGGCGAGGCCGGATTCGGGTTACAGTTTCCCTGTCTATGGGCTTGACGGCTCACTTATCGGCGAGGCGCCACTTGGCAATCGTAAGGACATTCGCAATGCTGTGGAGGCTGCTCATAAGGCTGAAAAGTGGGGGAAGACTCCCGCGCATACGCGAGCGCAGATTCTCTATTACGTCGCAGAAAACCTCATCCAGCGCCGGTCAGAGATTATCGGCCGACTCGCGCAGGTGGTAGGGGAAGATGAGGCGGCAGCCGAGGTAGATGCCAGCATCGACCGCATCTTTACCTATGCGGCCTGGTCTGATAAGTATGACGGTTCAGTGCACAATCCACCGATGCGCAATGTTACGTTGGCGATGAACGAGGCGATCGGAGTGGTGGGCATCGTCTGCCCAACCGAGGCGCCGTTACTGGGTTTTCTCTCGCTTGTGTTGCCGGCAATTGCGGCAGGCAATACGGTCGTGGCGGTTCCATCCGAGAGATATGCAACTATCATCGGCGACCTCTATCAGGTTTTCGACACAAGTGATTTGCCGGATGGAGTCGTCAATATCGTCGCAGGGCGGCCGTCGGAATTGGCGAAGACCTTGGCGGAGCACGACGATGTCGACGCAATCTGGTGCTTCCGCGACTCTGCTGACTCGACGCTTGTGAAGTCTGCTTCTATCGGTAATCTGAAGCAAGTGTGGACCAACGATAAGTACGACATCGATTGGTTCGACGACAAGCAGTGCGATGGGCGCTACTTCATGCGGCATGCTACGCAGATCAAAAACATCTGGGTTCCCTACGGGGAGTAGCGGGCGGGTGCTCAGAGACTGGTCAGTTGGTGATTTGAACTACGATGTAATTCAGAATGACTCGAAGCAGAATCGTAGGTATTTTTCTATTCTTTTTTTCCTGGGTCCTCTTTAGCGCGCAAGTCGATGGCCAGACCATGGTCGTTACCTCGCCGCTTGACTATCAGGTCTTCCAACGACAGACCCGTGACGTGGGCGCAATCCTGGTTCGGGGACATGCTTTGACCGGCGCGGATAGTGTGCGCGTCTGTATCAAGGGCGCATCGATCTCAGGTCCGCTTTCAGGTCAATGGAGAAAGCTTCCTCTCGACCGTTCCAGCGGGGAGTTTAGTGCAAGTGTGGACATCGCAGCGGGCGGGTTCTACACGGTTGAAGTTCAATCGCGGCGGGGACATCACTTGATTGGCAGCGTCACCGTCCCCCACGTGGGGATCGGAGAAGTCTTTTTGATTTCTGGACAATCAAACTCAACCAACTACGGCGAGGTTCTGCAGATTACTCAAACCGGGATGGTGACGACGTTTAGTGGGGATTCATGGCGGATTGCGAATGATCCTCAGCCGGGGACACAGGACGACAGCAAAAAGGGCAGTTTCGTTCCTTCTTTCGGAGATGTTCTTTATCGCAAATACCATGTTCCCATCGGCATTGCCTCGGTGGGTCATGGTTCCACGAGCGTGCGCCAATGGTTGCCTGCCGGCGAACCAGTAAAAGTAATGCCGACGATGACAAAATATGTGAGCCGCGGTCCGGATGGCATTTTGATCAGCGATGGAACGCTCTTCAACGGCATGATGCGGCGTATCCAGCAGTTCGGGCCGCACGGTTTTCGCGCCGTCTTGTGGCATCAGGGCGAGTCAGATTCTCACCAGCCGGCTGAGCATGAGATATCTCCTTCGGAATATGGAAGTATGCTCGAGCACGTGATCCTTTCCAGTCGTAAAGAGGCTGGTTGGGACATGCCATGGTTTGTGGCCAAAGTTAGCTACCACAATGCCGAAGACCCGCTGAATAATGGGATTCGTGAGGCCCAGCAAAGCCTTTGGAAGAAGGGGATTGCCATTCAGGGGCCCGATACCGATACACTTACCGCCGCCTATCGACAGAACAATGGCAAGGGCACGCATTTCAACGATCTTGGCCTCAAGGCACATGGGCTTTTGTGGGCTCAAACTGTTGAAACCTGGCTGGATGGTTTGCTTCGGTAGAAGCTTTCGCCCTCGGATACAGGCGTTCGGATCGCCTTCGATCTTCGAGGATCGGCAACGTCATGGACTAAAATGTTCGAGCGATGGCATTTAGGTTTCAAGGTGTTGATTTTCTCGAGTTTGATTCTCTGCTTTCGGACGATGAACTTCTCGTCCGTGCGACTACCCGCTCTTTTATTGAAGACAATCTGATTCCGATTATCGAGGAATGTAACCGTGCTGGTCGCTTCCCCAGGGAGCTGGTGCGGCCGATGGGAGAGATGGGCTTCTATGGGGCTACGCTCGATGGATATGGTTGCGCTGGGATTAACAACGTCCAATATGGGCTGCTTACCCAGGAACTTGAACGTGGCGACTCGGGCATACGCAGCTTCGTCAGCGTGCAATCCGCGCTGGTTATGTATCCGATCTATACCTTCGGTTCGGAGGAGCAGAAGTCCTTTTGGCTGCCGAAGATGGCTACCGGAGAGAAACTGGGTTGCTTCGGATTGACTGAACCGGATTTTGGTTCAAATCCTGGCGGGATGCGCACACGTGCGCGCAAAGATGGCGACGAGTATGTGTTGAATGGGGAGAAGATGTGGATTACATCGGGCAGCATCGCCGATGTTGCTGTGATCTGGGCGAAGGTGGAAGAACCGGGTGTTTCGCCGGAGGATTGGCGAGTTCGCGGGTTTCTGGTGGAGACGGATAGGCCGGGGTTCTCTGCTCATGATGTGCATGGAAAGTGGTCTCTGCGGGCGTCGGTTACTTCGGGGCTTTCTATGCAGGATGTGCGGATTCCGGCTGCGAATTTGTTGCCGAAATCGGATGGGTTGAAGTCTCCTTTGATGTGTCTTAGCCAGGCGCGTTATGGCATCAGCTGGGGCGCTATTGGCGCGGCAATGAGTTGCTATGACGTGGCTTTGCAATACGCCAAGGAGCGGGTGCAGTTTCGAGGGCAGCCGATTGCGAGTCATCAGCTGGTGCAGGAGAAACTGGCCTGGATGGTGACTGAAATTACTAAGGCGCAACTTCTTTCTTTGCAGGTAGGTAGGCTGAAGGACCAAGGGAAGGCGGGGTTTCAGCATATCTCCATGGCTAAGAAGAACAATGTTTGGATGGCTTTGGAGTGTGCTCGGATGGCGCGGGATATCTTGGGGGCGGCGGGGATTTCGGATGAGTACCCGATTATGCGGCACATGATGAATCTTGAGTCGGTGAAGACTTATGAAGGTACGCATGACATTCATACGCTGATCATTGGGCAGAGTGTGACTGGGATTTCGGCTTTTTAGGGCGTCATTTTTTGGCGATTTTTTTTGTGGGTGGTGGTGGGAGGTTTTTCTGCTGATTTCCCTTGTTTTTGAGGGGGGTTTTGGGAAAACGTGATTTTTCTGGATGGTTTTTTGTGGTGAAGTTGTGGTGGTTTTGTGGTGGAACGTGGTGAGTTGATGGTGGGTTTTCCGGCTTTAGAAAAATGCCACTTTTTGAAAATATTTCTGTGGAAAAAGCTCGGGTGTTGGGAGGATTCCTCGACGGCGAGCAGCTAGGGTGGTTTAAGTACAAATACAGGGGTCCTTCGCTGCGCTCAGGATGACGACAGTTGGGCGCCATGATGACGACAGTTGGGCGCCATGATGACGACAGTGGGGCGGCCATGATGACGACGGTGGGGCGCGCCATGATGACGGCGGTGGGGCTCGTGATGACGACTAAAAGAGCGCTCTCCGGGTGACAATGAATGAAAGGTGTTGAGGTTGATACCCTTGCTATGTGGTGTGGAATCATGGGTTGGAGCCTGTATTGAGTCGAATATGATATCGTGATTTCGTTCGTGAAACCTTGAGGTTTTGCGCGGGGAGTGCATTACATGGCGACAGAAAACGTCGCGCTGGCGGTCGGCGCGGACGGCAGTGTGCTGACAAAGTCAGACACGCAGCAAGGGGTTCCGACGGGAAGCATTGTTAACGACTTCAGCATTCAGATCGCGACAGTTAATGGGTCGGGATCGCAATCAGCAAACCTGGTTCTGCTTAAGTCGATCTTCCGGATGGGTATTCCGGTCAGCGGTAAAAACCTGTTTCCTTCCAACATCGCCGGTTTGCCGACGTGGTACACGATTCGCGCGAGCAAGGATGGCTATGTCGCCCGCAAGAAGGAGATTGACCTTCTGATCGCGATGAATCCGGAGACGATGAAGGAGGACATGCTTTCGCTGCCCTCCGGCGCTGCGGCGATCTATGAGGAGTCGGCCAATCTGGAGCAATATCGCAACGATGTTGCGTGTTATCCGGTTCCGTTTGACAAGCTGACTGCGGCGGTTTGCCCTGAGGCGAAGCTGCGCAAGCTGGTCAAGAACATGATTTATGTGGGCGTGGCGGCTCAGCTTTTGAAGATGGATATGAAGGCCGTCGAAGCCGCGCTGCGCAAGCAGTTTGCGAAGAAGACGAAGGCGGCGGACCTGAACTGGGGTGCGGTGCAGGCGGGTTTCGACTACTCAGCGGCGACCTTTACGAAGAAGGACACCTTGCTGCTGGAGGCGATGGACGAGACCAAGGGGAAGATCATTATTGATGGCAACGCCGCTGCGGCGCTGGGGTGCATTTTTGCCGGTTGCACGGTTGCGATGTGGTATCCGATTACGCCGTCGTCTTCGCTGGTGGAGAGCTTTATTGATTATGCGAAGCGTTACCGTCTTGAGGCTGACGGCAAGGCTACGTTTGCGGTGGTGCAGGCAGAGGACGAACTGGCAGCAATTGGAGCTGTGTTTGGAGCGGGCTGGGCGGGTGCGCGCGCGATGACGGCAACGTCGGGGCCGGGAATCTCGCTGATGGCGGAGTTTGCGGGGCTTGGATATTACGCCGAGTTGCCGGGAGTGATCTTCGATATTCAGCGCACGGGGCCTTCGACCGGAATGCCGACACGTAACCAGCAGGGCGATCTGCTTTCGGTTGCGTTCCTGTCGCATGGAGATACGAAGCACGTGATGCTGATTCCGGGGTCGGTAGCGGAGTGCTTCGAGATGGCGCAGGAGGCGTTCGAACTCACGGAGCAGTTGCAGACGCCGGTGTTTGTGATGTCGGATCTTGATCTGGGGATGAATAACTGGATGTCCGATCCGTTTGCTTATCCTGAGAAGCCGCTGAATCGCGGCAAGGTGTTGAGCGCTGAGGACCTGACGAGGCTTGGCGGATTTGCTCGCTACAAGGATGTCGATGGCGATGGTATCGGCTATCGGACGCTGCCTGGTACGGACCATCCGCTGGCGGCTTACTTCACGCGCGGCAGCGGCCACAACGAGAAGGCGCAGTATACGGAGCGGCCTGACGACTACTTCAACAACATGGAGCGTCTGGCGAAGAAGTTTGAGACGGCGCGATCGCTGGTTCCTCGGCCCGAAGTGGTGCAGACGGGTAAGGCTCCGATTGGCTTGATTGCTTTTGGGACTTCGGATTATGCGACGCGTGAGAGCCGCGATCAGCTGAAGAAGGAATACGGCGTGGAGACGGATTACCTGCGGTTGCGGGCTTATCCGTTTTCTCGCGAAGTGCATGAGTTTGTCGCTTCGCACGAGCGAGTGTATGTGATTGAGCAGAACCGCGACGCGCAGATGTTGAGTCTGCTGAAGCTGGACCTGCCGGCAGCGGATGTTGTGAAGCTGCGCAGCATTCGCCATTTCAATGGACTGCCGATCGATGCGCGCTCGGTTACGGACGATCTTGTTACGCAGGAAGGAATTTAAATGGGAACGACGCCTACGACGACTCCTGCAGAAGCAGTGAAGCCAGTGGTGAAGACGAACCGGATTGGACTTCCGGTTCTTGATTATCGCGGCGGTAAGACGACGCTTTGCGCGGGCTGCGGCCACAATGCAATTTCTGAACGCATCATTGATGCGTTTTTTGAGATGGGCGTTCAGCCGGAGCGTTTGATGAAGCTCTCGGGGATTGGCTGTTCATCGAAGAGTCCGGCTTACTTCATGAACCGGTCGCACTCGTTTAATAGCGTGCATGGGCGCATGCCTTCGGTGGCGACGGGCGCTTTGCTGGCGAATCGCACGATGAAGGCGCTGGGCGTGAGCGGGGATGGCGATACTGCTTCGATTGGCGTGGGGCAGTTTGTGCATCTGATGCGGCGGAATGTGCCGATCATTTACATCATCGAAGACAACGGTGTGTATGGATTGACGAAGGGCCAGTTTTCGGCGACGGCTGACCTTGGGTCCACGCTGAAGACGGGCGTGATTAATGATCTGCCGCCGATTGATACGTGCGCGCTTGCGATTCAGTTGGGTGCGACATTTGTGGGGCGCTCGTTTTCTGGTGATAAGAAGCAACTGCTCGCAATGCTGAAGGCTGCGATTGCGCATAACGGGACCGTAGTGCTGGATGTGATTTCGCCTTGCGTTACCTTCAACGATCATGAGGGGTCTACGCGGAGCTACAAGTACATGCAGGAGCACGAGGAGGCTATCTCTGAGGTTGGTTTCGTGCCGCATTTTCAGGAGATCGATGTGGAGTACGATCCGGGCACGACGATCAATGTGGAGATGCATGACGGCAGCCATCTGCGGCTGCGCAAGCTGCATGAGGATTTCGATCCGACGGATCGGGTGGCTGCGATTTCAGCGTTGATGACGGCGCATGCCAAGGAAGAAGTGCTGACGGGCGTGTTTTACGTCGATACGCAGAAGCCCAGCTTTACCGAGATGCTGAATCTGGTGGATGAGCCGCTGGGGACTTTGCCGGAGAGCCGGGTGCGGCCGGGTAAGGCTGTGCTGGATGAGGTTATGCAGCGGTTGATGTAGTGGGTGGTATTAGAGCGGGTAAGGATCAAGCCCCGGGAGTCGTTCGGGGCTTGATTTTTTGTTAGAGGACGAATTGGAGAGGGAGTATCTCGCCGCTGACAAAAAAGAACAAAGACGAAATACAGGGGTCCTTCACTTCGTTCAGGATGACGGCTTCAAAAAGGAAGCTACCCCCTGTGCATCTAGCTAACAGGGAAGAGACTGATGGGAATGGCCTAGCGACCGGTGTGTTCGGCTTCGGCGTCGGGTTCGGGGAAGTCGGTGTCGGCGTCTTTCAGCATTTCATCCTGATCGCGGTGGCCTAGCTGGCCGGACATGGAGCTATTGGTGGGGTTATCCCCAGGGGCCGGGCGCTGCGCGTCGTCTTCTACTGCGCCCTTTTTCATTCCTTCGTCCGGACGAGTGGCTAGGGTGTCGGGCATGAGATTCTCCTGATTCTTCCGCGATTGATCTGGGACAAAAGAATAACTTGTTTGAGCGGCGGTGTGGGTCGCGGGGTTGGCTGGGCTTGCGAAATGGCTCGTTATTTTGGCCTCAAAGCGACTCACAAAGCAAAAGCGTACATCAGGGCAAAGAGGATGCTGAGAAGGTCGGCCTCGCGCCCGGAGAGATTCCCTCGGTGGCTAAAGCCACGTTGATGTTGTTCAACTTTCGGCGCCCATTCGACTTCGCTCAGGGCAGGCTCTGAAGCCGCGCCCTTTCAAAGCAACGACTTTCTCAGCACCCGCGAATTTGGCGTGTCAACTTTCGCGTAGAGGCGTAAGCTGTTGCCAGACAAGAAGAGCAGACGCCGACCCTTCCGAGAATTTATGAATTCACGATTCGTCGAGATGTACGGGCCAATTGCCATTCTGATGGTTGCTGCGGCGGGATTTGCAGCCGCACCACTTGCGCTGGCCTGGGTGTGGGCTAAAAAGTTTTCTCTGCGCAAGCCGGGGCCGGTGAAGAACTCTACTTATGAGTGCGGGCTTGAGGCGAAGGATGAGGCGCTGATTCCGTTCAGGCCGGAGTATTACCTGTACGCCATTGTTTTCTTGATCTTCGATGTGGAGTCGATTTTTCTGCTGCCGTTTGCGGTGTCGTTTGGCGGGTTGACGGTAGGGGCGTCGATTGCGATGTTGATTTTCCTGCTGTTACTGGTTGAAGGGTTGGTGTGGACGTGGCGGAAGGGCGTGTTGACTTGGGTGTGAAGGCTGCCTGGTTTGCGGCAAAAACAATTTGAAATACGTCCAAATCTTTAGGAAACGCGAGCGAAGGTAAATGGATGCTGATCTGAAGATGGAGTTGAGCCGACAGGGGATTTTTACGACGACCCTTGAGGAGATTTACAACTGGGGGCGGAAGAGTTCGGTGTGGCCGCTGACCTTTGGGCTGGCGTGCTGCGCGATTGAGATGATTGCGACGACGATGGCTCGGTATGATTTGGCGCGGTTTGGGGCGGAGGTATTTCGGCCTTCGCCGCGGCAGGCGGATCTGATGATTGTTGCGGGAACAGTGACGAAGAAGATGGCTCCGCAGGTGGTGCGGCTTTATAACCAGATGCCGGAGCCGAAGTATGTGATTGCGATGGGTGCGTGTGCGATCTCAGGTGGGCCGTTCAAGCAGGGCTATAACGTGCTGAAGGGAATTGACCGGTATATTCCGGTGGACGTGCATATTCCGGGATGTCCTCCGCGGCCTGAGGCGCTGATCGATGCGTTCATGCTGCTGCAGAAGAAGATTGCTGCGCAATCGCTGACTGGCGCGGAGAGGCCGCGGTATCTGCATGCGGATGAGCCGAGCGAGTTTGTGGTTCCGGAGTATGGCGCGCATGATCTGGTGCCGCCGAAGAACGAGAAGCTTTGGAACATTATTTATAAGACTCCGAATGGCGCGAGTGCGGCAGGTAAAGATGAATCTGGAAGAGATTAAATCCAGGATTGAAGCGGCTTTGCCGGGTTGTCGGCTGGAGATTGTTGTGAATAGCAGTCCTTCGGGTCAGCACTCGCTGGTGGTAGGGCGCGAGCGTGCGGTGGAGGTTGCGCGGTTTTTGCGGGACGATGCGGAGTTGAGGCTGGATTACTGCTCGAATGTTTCGGGGGTGGATTGGCTGGATGCAGAGACTTCGGAAAAAGTTAAGGTGAAGAAGCTGGTGGATGGGGTGGAGCAGGAGGTGGAGGAGGTGCGGAAGACGCGGACTCCGGGATATCTTGAGGCGGTGTACCACCTTTATTCGATGGAGAAGAAGCATGGGCCGGTGGTGTTGCGACAACGTACGGGGGATCGGGGTGATGGGGTGACTGTGGCTTCGTTTACTCCGGTGTGGAGGAGTGCGGAGTTTCAGGAGCGCGAGGTTTTTGATCTGTACGGGATTTTGTTTGAGGGGCATCCGGATTTGCGGCGGATCTTGATGTGGGATGGATTTGAGGACTATCCGATGCGGAAGGATTATGTCGAGCCGAATGATTACGAGTATGAGCCGACGCCGCATGACTCGGTGCTTGCGAAGGCGGCGCAGGCTCGGGCGATGGAGGGACGGGAGTGATAGCGGATCAGGAATTGGCGGTGATGGAGGGGCGCGGCGACGAGGCGTTGCTGGAGCTGTCGCTGGGGCCGCACCATCCTTCGACGCATGGCGTGTTTCGGATGGATGTGGTGTTGGACGGCGAGCGGGTGATGAAGCTGAAACCGGTGTTCGGGTATCTGCACCGGAACCACGAAAAGATTGCCGAGGGGGCTTCTTATCTTGCATCGATGCCGTATACCGACCGGCTCGATTACATTGGGTCGCTGACGAATAACTGGGCTTATGCGCTGGCGGTGGAGAAGCTGGCGGGGATTCAGGTGCCGGAGCGCGCTGAGTATATTCGCGTGATTACGGCGGAGCTGACGCGGCTGCAGAATCATGCTTCGACGATTGGGTTTTTGACGCAGGAGATGGGGGCGAGCGGGTCGCCGCTGATGTATTCATTTCGGGAGCGGGAGAAGATTCTGGATTTGTTTGAGGCGCTGACTGGCTCGCGGATGATGTGCAACTACATGCGGTTTGGTGGGTGTCGCGTGGATTTGCCTGCGGGATGGTTGGAGCAGACGAAGAAGGTGGTGGGGGATTTTCCGCGGTTTCTGGATGAGTTTGAGAGCTTGCTTACGGGGAATGAGATTCTTCTGGCGCGGACCCAGGGTGTCGGGGTGTTGTCGAAGGAGTTGGCGATTCAGGGTGGGGTGACGGGGCCGATACTGCGGGCTTCGGGGGTCAATTACGACATTCGCAAGGTGGATAAGTATGGGATTTATGATCGGTTTGATTTCAGGGTGCCGATTGGGGAGCATGGGGATGTTTATGACCGGTACATGGTTCGGATGCTGGAGATGCGGGAGTCGGTGAAGATTCTGGAGCAGGCTCTGCGGGATATTCCGGCGGGGCCGATTATGGATAGCAAGACGAAGATTCGGGGTTTTCGGCCGAAGGCGGGCGAGGCTTATGGACGGATTGAATCGGCGAAGGGGGAGTTGGGATTTTTTCTGATTAGTGATGGATCGCCTAATCCTTACCGGTACCGGGTGCGGCCGCCGAGCCTGATTAACCTGACGGTGCTGGAGGATATGTGCGTTGGGTCGAGTGTCGCGGACACGATTGTCATCTTTGGAACAATCGATATTGTGCTGGGCGAAGTGGATCGGTAGACTGCCGATGCGGAAGATTCGTTGGTATTTGCGTTGCGAACGATTGCATTGGAATTTCAGGTAAAGGGTGCGGATGATGCTGGGTGAAGGCCTCGCGAAGGGTTTTGTGGAGACGGCCAGAAACTTCTTTGGCAGTTATCTCAGCAAAGATCGCCTGACGACCGTACAGTTTCCGGAGGAGCGGCTGCCGCAGATCGAGGCGACGCGGGATTTTCCATTTCTTGTGTACGACGGCGACGATTGGCAGGCGGGGATGCGTTGTGTTGGGTGTCAGATCTGCGAGAAGGAGTGCCCGCCTAAGTGCATCTACATCGAAAAGAGCAAAGACAAGAAACCTGACGCCGTGGGCAAGCAGCAGTTTTATCCGGCGGTCTTTAATATTGATATCTCGGTTTGCATGAGCTGCCAGATTTGCGTCGAGGTGTGTCCATTTGAGGCGATCAAGATGGATACGGAGTTTGAATTGAGCACGGACGACCGTTTCGGGGGGCTGCTTTGGAATAAGGCGCGGTTGTCCAAGTCGAACGAACATTACCGCAGGATTCATCCGACAGATGCGGCGGTTTCGGATGCGCTGCTCGCAGAGGAAAAGGCGAAAGCGGAAGCCAAAGCAAAGCCTGCGACCGAGGCCATGGCGGGTTCGGTCTCTTCTGGTGCAGTGCAGGCAGGTTCAGGAGCCTCGTCGACTCGATGACTTTTTCATTTGCAAATCCGGGGCGACGCCATGGGTGAATCCGCGGACCAGTTTTTTGTGAATCTACTCCATCGGCTCGTGAGCCACGTTCCGGCAGGCCTCGGGGGAGTTGTTTCCGCATTGGTCTCTGTTGTCGCGATTCTCGCGGTCTTCGCGTCGCTGTTTGCGATTACGACTGTTCTTGAACGGAAGGGGCTTGGTCGAATTCAAAACCGCTACGGCCCGAATCGCGTGGGTCCGTTTGGTCTGCTGCAGCCGTTGGCAGATGGGATAAAGTCGCTGACCAAAGAAGACGTGGTGCCGCATGCGGCGGACATGGCGGTTCATTTTCTCGCGCCACTGCTACTGGTGATCGCCGCGTTTTCGCTTTATGCCGTGTTGCCCGTTGGGAGAAATATGGTGCTGGCCAATTTAGACGCCGGCGTGCTGTTCTTTTTCGCGGTCAGTTCGGTGATGGAGATCGCCATCTTCATGGCAGGTTGGTCGAGCCGTAACAAGTATTCGTTGTTGGGAGCGATGCGGGCAATTGCGCAGATGATCAGCTACGAGGTGCCGCTGATTCTTGCGTCAGTCACGGTTGTTATGGCGGCTGGTTCTTTGTCCACCGTCTCCATTGTTGAGAAGCAAGCGGGCTATAGCGGAGTTCTGCCGCACTGGTTCGTCTTTACGCCGTGGGGGTTTGCCGGGTTTGTTCTTTTTATGATCGCAGCGGTTGCAGAGTCGAACCGCTCACCGTTCGACCTGCCTGAAGGCGAATCGGAGATCGTTGCAGGGTATTACACGGAGTACTCCGGATTCAAGTTTGCCTTGTTCTTCTTGGGAGAGTACATCGGACTGTTTGCCATCAGTGGATTGGGCATCACGCTTTTTCTGGGCGGTTGGGCTGCACCCTTGTCGTTCCTGACCTGGATCCCTTCCTATGTTTGGTTCTTCGCGAAGCTCCTTGCGCTGATCGCTTTTTTTATCTGGGTTCGCGGTACACTGCCGCGGCTGCGCATGGACCAACTGATGAATTTTGCCTGGAAGTTTATGTTGCCGATGGCGCTGCTCAACCTTGTTACGACGGGTGTCTGGCGATTCCTGGAGCATGGCGCATTGCGATGGTTTGTTTGCAGCCTTCTGGTTGTTGTCCCTTATGTTTTGCTGAGCCGTTCTTTGAAGCGAGGCTGGAGACTTGAAAAGCGGGTGTACCGATTTGCGGAATGAGCCGTTGATGTGGCGCTAAGGGCGGCTACCTCTACCAACGAAATTGCAGGATGACGAGGACGAAAGGACTACCTTGCTGTTCAAGATCTTCGCAGTACTGACAGTGGCTGGAGCTGTGGCGGCGATGAGCTTCCGCAATCTCGTCCATGCCGTATTGGCGTTGATCGTGTCATTCGCTGGTCTTGCTGCGGTGTATCTGCTGCTTGGCGCGCAATTCATCGGGCTTGCTCAGATTCTGGTTTACGTCGGAGCAGTCGCCATCCTCATTGTCTTCGCGATCCTGCTTACGCGGGATTCCGGCGCAACTTCTCAGTCCACTACCAGCAGTTCATGGAGAGGGAGCGTCGTCGTGGTGCTCGGCGTTTTTGGAGTACTGGCCTGGTCAGTTGGTCATAGTGCCGTCTATCAGCAGGCAGCAACATTTCTTCCTCACGGAACGTCGATGCAGGAGATCGGCAACGTTCTTATGCAACGATTTGCCCTGCCTTTAGAGGTTATTGGCGTGTTGTTGACGGTTGCGTTGATTGGCGCTGTGACGATCGCGATTTACGAAAAGAAGGAGACGCGATGACTCCCTTAGCCAATTGCCTTCTTCTGTCGGCATTTCTTTTTTCCATTGGTCTAGCCGGTGCGCTGATGCGCCGCAATGCGATTCTCGTGCTGATCGGAATCGAGCTGATGCTCAACGCGGCGAACCTGAATTTTATTGCGTTCTGGCGCTATGGTCCTAGCCCCGAAGCTCTGACAGGATTGATGTTCGTCATTTTTTCGATCGGCGTTGCGGCGGCAGAAGCAGCGGTCGGTCTGGCTTTAATCATTGCGATTTACCGACACACGAAGACGACGAATATTGATCAAGTAAATTCCATGAGAGGGTAAGCCGCGCGCTGTTTTGCTGACGACATGACTTGGATTGTCCGAAATCTTTGGCTGATCCCGACCCTTCCAGCACTTGCTGCGGGATTGAGCAGTGTTGCGAAGCAACGAAATCGCAGGATCGCTGCGTCGCTTGCGATTGGCTCGATGGGACTGTCGTTGTTGCTTTCGCTTTGGGCGTTCGCGCATGTTCTTTCACTGAATGGGAATGGTGAAACCGCGAGAGAGGTCGTCAATTTTCCGTGGGTGCAGTACGGAGGTGAGTGGGTAAAGCTGGGATGGATGCTGGACCCGCTGACGGCAGTGATGCTGGTGATGGTCTGCTTCGTCGGCCTGCTGATCTTTATCTACAGCACGGGCTACATGTCTCATGACGAAAATTTCACACGCTTCTTCTGCTTTCTGTCGTTGTTCGCGGGTGCGATGCTGGGGGTGGTGATTGCAAACAGCCTGCTGCTGCTGTTTATGTGCTGGGAGCTTGTTGGGCTGACCTCGTATCTGCTGATTGGTTTCTGGTATGAGAAGCCCGCTGCAGCTGCTGCAGCCAAGAAGGCGTTTCTTACGACACGCATTGGTGACCTTGCGTTTCTGCTCGGGATGGTCTGGCTGTATTCGCAGTCGGGTACGCTTCTGTTCTACGACCATGGCGCCGGATGTATAGAGAATGCTGCGCTTGCTCATCTGGTTGCGCAGGCGACTGGTGTCGGACTGGCGGCTTCTACGGGAATCGCGTTGTTGATCTTTGCCGGTGCGGTTGGGAAGTCCGGCCAGGTTCCGCTGCATGTCTGGCTGCCGGATGCGATGGAAGGCCCGACGCCTGTGAGCGCGTTGATTCATGCGGCGACGATGGTTGCGGCAGGTGTGTTTCTCGTTGCGCGAGTTTATCCGTTGATGTCGGTGGGAGCGGGGATGGGGCGGATGTCGTCGACTACGGCTCTGCAGGTTGTGACCTGGGTTGGGGCTGTGACGGCGGTATTTGCTGCACTGATCGCAGTTGCGCAGGATGATATTAAGCGCATTCTTGCTTACTCCACGATTTCGCAACTCGGTTACATGATGATGGGCCTGGGAGTCGGCGGGGTCGCGGTTGGGATGTTTCACCTGATCACGCATGCCTTCTTCAAAGCGCTGCTATTTCTGGGTGCGGGTTCGGTGATTCATGGTTGCCATGAGGAGCAGGACATTCGGCGAATGGGCGGGTTGAAGCGCTTCATGCCGATTACCTTTGCGACGTATGCGGTGGGGATGCTGGCGCTTTGCGGATTTCCGCTTTTCTTTTCTGGCTTTTGGAGCAAGGATGCGATTCTGGACGCCGCGCAGACGTGGAGTGTATCGCGTGTGCCGTTTTACCTAGGGTGCGTGGGTGCGTTGTTGACGGCTTTCTATATGACGCGCCAGGTCTATTACGTGTTTTTCGGTGAGTCCCGCCTGAGGATTCACCGCGAGCACCAGGCTTTGCCGCATGAGAGCCCCGGTGTGATGACGATGCCATTGAGTGTTCTGGCGGTGTTTGCGGTACTTCTGGGAATCATCGGCACGCCCGCCTGGCCGTGGTTCAGTTCGTTTCTGAATGGTGACACGGCAACATTAGACGTTGGAAGATTTTTTGAGAGTGGCATCCTTCGGGTGATGCTCATCTCTTCGGTCATTGTCTTTACCGGTCTCGGGATGGGTTGGTGGTTCTACGGTCGCAAGCCTATTGTGAGTGCGACTGCTCCGGATGAGCTTGAGCGGTTGCAACCGCATATCTTTCGTGTGTTGCGGAATAATTTTTATGTGGATGAGTTCTACAAAGCGACCTTCATTCGCTCCACGATACGGCTGTCGCGTGTTAGCGACTGGATCGATCGATGGATTTGGAACGGTGCGGTGTGGAGCGTGTCTCACGTGGTGCTCGGTCTTTCGTGGGTCGCTCGGGCCGCGGATATATATGTTGTGAATCCGGGCTTTGACAGAGGGTGCGAGTCGGTGGAGGCTGGAGGGAAATTATTCTCGCGCCTTCAGGACGGGCGAGCGCAAGACTATCTTCGTTATGTCGGCCTTGCATTCGCGGGCTTGGTTGTGTTGCTGATTTGGAGCGGAGTGAGATGACTATCTTTCCGCCTATCTCATGTCTGACCGCTGTGCCCCTTGTTGGTTCGATGGCAGTGCTGACGATCGGGGGGAAGAATAACAAGGTGGCGCGGGGTTTGGCGCTGAGCTTTACTTTTTTCGCTCTCGCGATCGTACTGATTTTGTGGCATTGGTTCAATCCCGCGTTGGGAGGGCTTCAGTTTGAGGAAGTGCACACGTGGATTCCAACGCTGGGCGTGCAGTACCACGTGGGTATCGATGCTCTGGGCTTGTTGATGCTACTGCTTTCGGCGATTGTTACTCCGATGGCGATCGCCGCGTCGTCGCAGATTCGGGAGAGTGTTGCACTTTATTTGTCGCTCATTTTGATGCTTGAAGCGGGGTTATTTGGGACGTTTACGGCGTTGAATTTCTTTCATTGGTTTTTGTTCTGGGAGCTCAGCCTCATTCCTGCGTTTTTTCTGATTCGACTTTGGGGCGGGTCTCAGCGTGCTACTGCGTCGAACCAATTTTTTCTTTATACAATGGTGGGAAGCGTTGCGCTGCTGTTGGCGTTTCTTGCCATCTTTCTGTGTACTGGCAAGTTCGACTTTATGGATCTTGCGGAACTGGCCAGGAGCGGGGGGCTGCTTCCCTCGCTGGCCAGTGCGTTGGATTGGCACGGGATTACGGTGCAGAGGGCTGCACTGGTGCTCTGCTTCGGAGTGTTTCTTGGGTTCGCGGTGAAGGTGCCGCTCGTGCCCTTTCATACCTGGTTGCCTGCGGCCTATGCGGAGGCTCCGACCGGAACCACCATGCTGCTTACCGGCACGATGTCGAAGATGGGGGTGTATGGGTTTCTTCGGATATTGCTGCCGATTTTCTTCGTGCAATTGCGGTCGGCGCGGACGCCGCTGTTGTGGCTCGCCGTGGCTACGATTGTTTTGTCCGCCTATGCGGCCATGGCGCAGACTGATTTGAAGCGCATCTTCGCGTACTCCTCTATCAATCACCTGGGCTATTGCATGCTGGGGATATTTTCTGTTCTGGGGTTTGCAGGTCATAGGCCTGGAGTCGCGACTGAACAGGCTGCGGCGATGAATGGCGTGTTTTTGCAGATGTTCAACCATGGCGTTACCGCGGCGACACTGTTTTGGTTTGTGGCTCTGCTGGAGAAACGAAGCGGCGGGCTGCGCGGCCTCAATGACTTCGGCGGGCTGCGCAAAGTCGCTCCTGTGTTCTGCGGCTTGATGGGAATTGCGTTGTTCTCGTCGCTGGGATTGCCGGGCCTCAATGGCTTCGTTGGAGAGTTCTTAATCTTCAAGGGTACGTTTCCGCTGGCGACCTGGGCTTCCTCTGTGTCGGTTCTTGGTTTGCTGCTGACGGCGGTTTTCATTCTGACTATTTTGCAGCGTGTCTTCTCAGGACCGCTCCGGGAGAGATGGTCACAGATGCCCGATCTTACCGCAGGGGAACGGCTCGCTTTGTTGCCCGTGATTGCGCTGATGTTTGTGTTGGGGGTTTATCCGCAGCTTGTGGTTGGTGTTGTTAACAGTACGGCCATGCAGATGGTGCAGCAACTGAGATTTTAGAAGGGGATGTTGAGGAATAAAAACGAAATCTAACTATGCTGGCCTGGACCATTTACATTTCGTTTCTCGGCGCGCTGGTGGTGATGTTTCTGCCGAAGAGGTTCGCGCGCGGGGCACGGGTTCTTGCATTGTTCGCTGCGGTTGCTGGCTTTGCGGTGAGTCTGATGGTGTTTGCTGAGCATCCGTCGGGGGAACTGGTTACGGTCGCGCGTACTCCTTGGGTGCCATCGCTCGGCGTTGAGTATCACCTTGCGGCGGATGGAATCAGTCTGACTTTGCTATTGCTCACGGGGGTCGTGGCGATCTGCGGGGTTTTATTTTCGTGGAACATTGAGCATCGTGCAAGGGAGTTCTTTGCTTTCTACCTGGCATTGATTGGTGGCGTATACGGCGTATTTCTCAGCTTCGACCTATTGCTGCTTTTCGCTTTCTACGAGATTGCGATTGTTCCTAAATATTTTTTGATTGCGATTTGGGGCTCTACACGGCGTGAGTACGCCGCTATGAAGCTTGCGCTCTACTCGTTCGTCGGCAGCGCGATGGTTCTGATTGGATTGGTGGCTGCCTACGTGGTTGCCGGGGCGAAGACGATGGATCTGGCGCAACTCGCTCAGTTTCCATTTCCAATTCATTTTCAAATGTGGGCGTTTCCGCTGATGTTTGTTGGTTTTGGAATACTTGCCGGACTGTGGCCGTTCCATACGTGGGCACCGACCGGCCACGTTGCGGCACCCACAGCTGCTTCGATGTTGCTCGCCGGGGTCGTGATGAAGCTGGGAGCGTATGGCTGTCTTCGCGTGGCTATGATGTTGTTTCCGCGCGGGCTGGATCCGTGGGGATTTCATGTCCTTGGTTTTGGCTCATGGCGCGATGTTTTTGCGCTGCTTGCGCTTGTCGGGATTGTTTACGGTGCGATGGTGGCGTTGGTGCAGCGGGATTTCAAATTTGTTATTGGCTATTCGAGCATCAGCCATATGGGTTTTGTGTTGCTTGGGTTGATGACGTTGCAACAGATCGGTGTGGATGGTGCGGTGCTGCAGATGTTTTCGCACGGCGTTCTTGCGGGTCTGCTGTTTGCTGTCGTTGGGCGTATGGTCTATGACCGCACGCACACCCGCGATCTGTCGGAACTGGAGAGGATGCATCTCAGCAAGGTGATCCCGTTTGCGGCGGGGACGTTCGTTCTCGGCAGCATGGCGTCGATCGGTCTTCCAGGTTTCAGCGGTTTTGTGGCGGAGTTGCAAGTTTTGATTGGCGCGTGGCGTGCTTTTCCAGTCTTTGCGGTTGTTGCCGGACTCGGCATTGTTATCGGCATTGCGTATACGTGGCGTGCGATGCAGAAGGCTTTCTTCGGCACATCTGACCGGGGAGCCGCAGCTCCGGTCTCTCAGCTTCCGGCAATTACGATTCCTGAACGGCTAGGCGCGGTAATTCTGATGGGCGCCAGTGTTGCGATTGGACTTTACCCACAGGTCCTCCTGCGCGTTATTGTTCCAGCCTTGCGGTCGCCCCTGTTTGAGGGCCTGTGGAGGGGAAGCAGCCGATGATCAGTGTCAACTATCTGGATCTGCTGCATCTAATTTTGCCGGAGGCGATCGTTGTTCTCGCTGCGCTCTGCGTGCTGGCGGTGGATCTCATGTTTCTGCGAACGTCGGAGACGCGTGTCCGGGGTTTCGTTGGTGGGGTTGTGTCGATTGCCGGGTGTTTGGCTGCCGTTGCGTGGATACTCCATGCACCGCAATCTGCGAATGTCCTTGACGGGATGGTAGTGCTGACTCCGCTCGTCCAACGAATACAGATCGTGCTGCTGCTTCTGAGCATTCTCACGATTCTGATGTTCATGGGATCGACTTTCACTCGGCATGTCTGCGAATATCTGACTCTCATCCTGCTGGCGACGGTCAGCGTAATGTTTCTTGTCAGCACCCAGAACCTTTTGTTGATCTTTCTATCGCTGGAACTGCTCAGTTTGTCGCTCTACGTTCTTACGGCATTCAACAAACAAAGCGGGCGTTCCGCAGAGGCGGCCATAAAGTATTTTCTTTTTGGGGGAATTTCCGCGGCGTTTCTGTTGTTCGGCTTCAGTCTTCTATATGGTTTGTCGAATTCGACAAATCTCGTCGGCATTGCTGCGAGCGTCCATGGGCGAATGCTTGATCCGTTGTTGGTTGTCGCTCTGGTGATGACGTTGGCCGGCCTTGGGTTTAAGGTGGCTGCCGTACCTTTTCATTTCTGGGCGCCGGATGTATACCAAGGGGCACCGGCTTCGAGCGCGGCATTCATTGCTTCGAGCTCCAAGGTTGCGAGCTTCTTTGTTCTTTACCAGGTCATGGTGATTGGCCTGGTGGGTGCGGAAGGAGCCGCAGTCTGGCATGGTTACGCATCGGGATGGGTTCCGGTTGTTGCGATTTTGTCGGCTCTTTCGATGGTGCTGGGAAACCTGGTTGCGATTACGCAGAGTAGCGTGCGACGATTGCTTGCGTACTCTGCTATTGCGCACACGGGATACATGCTGGTGGGCATCGTGTCGCATACCGAGCAAAGTTTTATCGCACTCCTGTATTACGCGATCACCTACGCGCTGACTGTGCTTGGAGCGTTCGGAGTTGTGTCTGTCGTAGAAGAGGCGACGGGTGGTGACACGCTCTCTCACTTTGCAGGTCTCAGCCGGCGCGCGCCGGTGCCGTCGTTTTGCATGTTGGTGTTTATGTTGTCCCTTGCGGGCATTCCGCCCTTCGCGGGGTTCTTCGGAAAGTTCTATTTGTTCTCGTCTGCGCTGACGTCCACGCCTGGAACGCTTGGCCTGCTTTGGCTGGTTGTGTTGGCTGTCGCGATGAGTGCTGTATCGCTCTACTACTATCTGAAGGTGTTGAAGAGTATTTATGTTGCCGACGCACCAGCGGACTCAGCGCCGACTGGCGTTTCATTACTTCGGCAGATTGTCTTGTGCCTGATTGCGCTTAGCGTGATCTTGCTCGGATGCGCGCCGAATCTATTGTTGCGCTGGCTATAGCGCCGGCCGCGGATCCGATTAAACCACGTGAACGCTTTTTGGACTTTTAATAGACGTGGATAGTTTGAGTCGGCTCATCATTATCGAAACCTTAAATTGATAAGTGGTTCTCCAAATTTCAGAGAACCACTTATCACTTCTGCATTTTTAGATGAGTAGCTTAGAAGCTCGCACGCACCCCCATCTGGATCTGACGTGGATTGTTGCCCTGGGTCTTGGTGGTTCCCCAGTTTGTAGTGCTCTGCAGGCTCATGCTGGGGTTGGCGAAATCCAGATGGTTCATGACGTTGGTGATGACTCCCGTGAAGTTCATGCTCACCTTTTCCCAGACCACGAGCTTCTTGTTGACGCTCAGGTCCAGGTTGAGATATCCCAGACCACTGATCCGACCGCCACCGCCGCTACGGCTATCGAGACCCATGAGCAGCGGGCGAACGTTGTCATAGACAGCGACCGGATTGGTAAAGAAGTTCACGTTGCCCTTTGGAGTGGTTCCGACCGCGACGCCGTTGGAATCAGTACCTCCTGTGATGCCGCGATAAGTTTGGGGACGTCCGAGCGAGGGAGGCGAAGTAAAGACGCAGTTCTCGTTCGCGTCAGTAAAGGTGGCGCCGTCTTCACCGCCAAAATTCTGACCGTTGTTGTTGGTGACGCACTGGAGCGGCTGACCTGTACCCGCCGTAAGAACAGGAGAGAGGGTCCATCCGCCAGCAAGGTGGCCTACGATTCCGCGCTGATCGCTGTAGTAAGGAATCTGATACACGATGAAGGTGTTGAAGATTGCCTTTTGATCGAAGCTCTGGCGACCGTACTGTTCACGGAGGTTGAAGCTATCGACGGCAGTAATTGAGCTGGTTGACTGATTGTAGGCATTCAGGCCCAGAGCTTTGCTGATGGTGAGGTTCTCCTGCAGCGTTACGCCGTGGAAGTTGCTTGTCTTGAAGGAGACGTAACCACCGTGATAGTTGCTATATCCGTTCGCGGTTCCGATGCTCAAGCCAGTTACGATTTGGCCTGCGCCACCGTACGTTGCGTTGGAGGTGGGTGTGCCCATCAAGCTGCGAGCGAAGTTGAATCCATTTGCGGCAGTGTTGTTGTCAAGTGCCTGCCAGAGCGTGAAGACGTTCTGTGCGCGGAAGTTGGAAGCCTGCTTCGCAATGACTGCCGCGGTGCAGCTCGAGTAGGTATTGCAATACCCGGTACCCGCGAGAGCAGCTTCGAAGAAGGGTTGAGTAGGCACGTTGGTTGGGACGGCGCTCTTGGCGCAGAGGCTGGCGGAGGTTGCGCAGCCGAAAGCGCCTTCGATTGCCAGGTAAGCTGATTGGAAGCTCTGACCGCCGAGGCTCATCATGTAGGGAACCACATTGGGGTTTTGCATGATGTACTCATTGTGGACGAGACGACCGATGTAGCCGACTTCGATCAGCATCTTGCGGTTGATCTGCCTCTGGAAGGAGAGATTGAAGGTGTCGACGTCGTTGGGACGCATGGAGGGATCTACGGGCGAAGCAATCGATACACCAGGACCGTCGAAGCCCGGATGGTATGGCTGCGTCAGCGTCTTAGGCAATGCGGCGTTGGTCAAGGCTGGTGCCACGCCGTCCACACCGAAGCGGTATGCGGTTGTTTCATTAAAGTTGGTTTGGGTGCAGGTGCCGGAACCGGCAGCGGGGTTGATAGTGCTGCTGGCGGTGTTCTGTGCATATTTGCACTGCGTCGCGAGGATCAGGCCCGGGCTAAGCAGCGGATTGAGAACCTGCACGTCGCCATTGATGCGGCCGTAGATTCGGCCGTATCCACCGCGGAGGACGGTGGCACCGTCGCCGAAGATCTTCGCCAACGACTTGTTCTCAAACTTCGGGTTCCAGGCAAAGGAGAGGCGGGGGCTGAAGGCGGCGTAGTAGGGGTCGTAGGGATACTTGCGTCCGCCGAGCACATTTTTGATAAGTGCGAAGCCGATCTCAGGATTGTAGACCTGTCCGGCGAGAGCAGCCGTTTTTCGGCTGTTGAGGTAGTCCTGCACCTTGATGGCATTGCCGCTTATGTCGGTAAACATAACCTGGTTGCCATCCTGCTCCGAGGGCGGCATCTCGAGCGCCCAGCTGATTCCGTAGTTAAGGGTGAGGCTGGGTTTGGCGTGCCATGTGTCGGTGACGTAGAGGTTGTAGTAAGGAATCGTTGTGTGGGCGCCGATTGGAGTTAGCGGTGGATTCAGAGAGAGGGTGCCTCCCGAGTTGGCGTAGGTATTGGCTACCTGCGTTGCTGTTACAAAGCCATAGTAAGTATCGGCTAAGCGGCGATAGTTCCCCGTGCTTGCCACCTTTCCGATTCCATTCACCGTGTTGTATGTGATGTTGCCGCCGGTGGCGTCGCCGCCAATCTGGTAGGTGGGTGTGAAGTTGATGCTGGCTCCGTTATCGGTGCGCTGGTGGTAGTTCCAGTTGTGCTGGTACTGGCCACCGAACTGGATGAGGTGATCCCCCTTCAACTTGGTGAGGTTATCTGTGAAGTAGTTATCCTTGCCGTTCCAGATACGGGTGCGGATGTTCTGTGCGTTGACGTTGTACGGAGCCATGACGATTGTGGAACTCTCGCCGAGAGGCTCAATCGCGCCAGCAGCGCCTGCGACCTGAGCCGGAGCGTTTGCCCCTTTCCACTGCCAGAAGTTACGCAGGTAGCTGTAGTGGAAGTCGTTGGTGAGGGAGGTGCTGATGTTGGTCGTGAGTCCGACCACAAAGTACCAAGGCTGCTGCGGCCGGGGCGCTACGGCCTTGGGAACGCCAAGTGTGCCGCCCAGAACGCCGCCAATGTCAACCTGATTGGAGGTGAGGTTGGTGAAGCTGTAATAGCGGTAGCTCGCCATGAGGTGCCACTTGGCGCCGAAATCATGGTCCGCGCGGGTGGCAAGGAAGTTACTGCTCTGTGGGATTAAAATGTTGGCTTTGTAGCCGATGACGTTCACACTGTCGCAGATCGAGCCCGAGAGCGCACCGCAGCTTTGATCGAACGTGCCCACGAGGCCATTTGCCGATCCGTTATTACTCGCAGGCGCCTGAGGCAGTTGTGTTTTGTAGAAGTTCGCTAGTGTCGGATCCAGGCCGATGCCTCGGGGATCGGCAGCCGTCAGCTGAGCAGCGGAGTAAGTATTAGCGCCAAAGGTCATCTGACCGAGTTGCAGGAACTGATACGAAGGAACTGTCCGCTCGTAGGTAGCGGACGCAGGGTAGCGGAAACCTTCATAGTTGGCGAACAGGTAAGTCTTGCCGCCCCAGAAGTCTGGCGCGACGGGTCCGCCGGCAGCGGCGCCGAAGCGGTTGAAGTGATAGCTGGGCTTCGCTGTGTAGGCCGTAGGGAAGTTATTCTGCCAGGTATTGGCGCCGATATTGCTGTCCAGGTAGTACTCGTAGACGGTTCCGTGCCACGCATCGCGGCCGCGCTTGGTGACGACCTGTGACTGCGAGCCCGAGGAGTTGTTGAAGTCGGCCGTCTGGCCCGTGGTGGCCACCTTGAACTCCTCTACGCTGTCCTGCGGCATCGGCACCACTCCGCCTGCGCCAGTGGCGCCAGCAAAAAAGCCACCGACAGTGGAGTTGACGTTACTTGTCGTGTAGCCGCCATATGTGCCGTCCATATCACTGGAGTTGCTGCCGCCATCAAGTTGAAAGGTCGCCTGATCCGCAGTAGTACCAGCGACGTTGCCGCCGGGAGTGACGCCGGGTTGCATGGTGGTGAAGGTCGCCACGTCGCGACCAACAGCGGGAAGGGACTCAACCAGGGCAGCATCGACAGTCGTGCCCGTGCCGGCATTCATGGTCTGCAAGTCGGTGTTCGTTGCCTGCACCTCGATGGTGGTCTGAGTCTGGCCCACCGCCATCTTCAAGTTCGCCGTAGTCTGGCTGCCGACGCTTACGATCAGTCCTTCGATCTTGGTTGTCGAGAAACCAGCCATCGTTGCGCTAAGCGTGTATTCGCCCGGCGGCACATTCATGAACACGTATTGACCACTTTCATTACTGGGCGCCGTGTGCGTCGTCTTGAGCGTGACGTCCGTCAGCGTGATGGTCGCTCCCCCGATTACAGCGCCCTGCGAGTCTGTCGCTGTGCCGACGACGGTGCCGCTCGCAGTGTTCTGGCCGAACATGATCCTTGCGTCCAGAAGCACTCCCGCTATCAATACCGCTGCAAGAAGTGTGAGTTTGGTGGATCGTTGGAATAATCGCATCATAGGTCTCCTCGTTCAAAGCGTTCTGAAAGGCGTTTGTCAGTTTTTCTACGAATCAGAAATTCTTATCCAGGGAAAGCAACTGCTATGACTACAACGGCACGAGTGGAGCCGAGTGCCGTGCTTGAATACACTTCTCCCGCTGCCTGCTTGTAAAAGGAAGAAGGCGATAAGGTGTCATTGCCCAAAATTTGGGTTGGCTAGCGGCGAAACTATCTAATATCTGGGCCTAAGAAAACACTGATCCCGTCTGCAACCCATTCCAATCGATGAAGTTCATCGAATTCGATGAGACAGTTATTCAACCCGACTTTCGTCCAAGGTGAAACAAAATTGAACTGTGTTTTGCTCTGCTGTAGGGGTCAATGCGTAATGCATTTTTGAAGCAATTAACGTTTTACGTTAGCTACGGATACCCTTAGTACCCTCGAATTGGCTTAGATAAAGCCTCTTCGAGTAGCGCCTCAACCAGGAATTATGAAAGGTGACACAACGATAACATTAAAATAATTTGATGCAACAATTTTCTTAGGAAAGGTTTTTAGGAGACCATGACGCTTGTTAGCGGGATATGCCGGGGTGTCGCTTGAAGATACTGCAGCAACCGTTAGAGATAATGGCTCAATTTCCCTGATCTCAAAAAGACGAGGCGCTTCGCCGCGCGACGAGAAGCTGCTTTCTCACGTCTCGATGCCGACTTCGAAGCGGTCAAGCTTTCGCAACTTATAGACCGCGATGGAAACGATCCAACTGATAGCAAAAAGTCCGACGATAAAAAAACCCAGCATGCCGAAGTTGCCGTTGAGGCTCCCGACAAAACTCCAGAATCGGCCGGTCAGATGAAAATGACCAGCTATCAGTCCGAGCGCTTCTATGCCGCCGACTGCGAAGGCGACCACAACCGACACCAGGGTGATGGTGACGTTGTAATAAAGCTTGCGAATGGGTTTTACAAAAGCCCAGCCGTAGGCGCCGAGCATCAGAATGGAATCGGTCGTGTCGATCAGCGACATGCCTGCGGCGAAGAGTGCAGGGAACACGAGAATCGACCAGAGGGAGAGGCCCTTTGACGCCTCGGATGCCGAGATGCCCAGAACTCCGATTTCGGTGGCGGTATCGAATCCAAGGCCGAACAGGATGCCCAACGGATACATGTGCCAGCTGCGCGTGATCATGTTGAACATGGGGCGGAAGAGGCGGGCGAGCAGGCCGCGGTTGCCGAGCAGCAGGTCGAAGTCTTCCTCCACATAAGGCTCACCGCGGCGGACTCGTACGAAAGCGCGATAGACCGACCGGAGGACGACGAGATTGACAATCGCAATTGCGAAGAGAAAGAAGGTGGAGACAAGTGTGCCGATCACGCCCCCGATATCTCTGACTGCGTCGATTCGATGGTGTAAGGCGAGCGCTGTGGCAGCGATGGCGGCAGACCCAAGCACGACAATCGTGGAATGGCCGAGGGAGAACATGAGCCCCACCGCAACGGGACGTTTGTCCTGCTGCATGAGCTTGCGGGTGACGTTATCGATCGCCGCAATATGGTCCGCATCAACGGCGTGGCGAAGGCCAAGACTATAAGCGAGGAGAGCTGTGCCAAGAAGCAACGGATACGGGTGAAATGCAACGAAAGCCCAGAGCCATACCGCCAGATTGAACATTAACAAGATGCCGTATATGCCAACTACTTTTGTTCGGGTATCGCCCGCTTCGTCGTTGAGCAGAATCTGCTTGAGAGATGGCATAGGGTTACTTTACCCGGCAGCGTAATTCGATGCGTGGCTTGCTGAGACGTTGGACGGCTGCGTCTTGATTCTGATGCCGCTTGAACCTGCAACGCTTCGTTCGCGGTTTCATCAAAGAGCGGTTCCGGCCTGCGAGGGTATCTGACATTCCTTACGGCCAGGCTTCCTGAACTTGCGCTGGAGATTACATCAGGCGGGCCCCACTCTACCTAAAAGTGTGCAAAGTATTCAAAACAGAATCTTTAAGTCCGGACTTCAGTATGGGCCGAGACCGAAGAGCGAAGCCCGGCTGGTGGCCTGGACATCGGCTTGCTCCATATGGAGGGGGATACGTGTCAAACCTGACGTTCATAGATTCAAATGAGCGGTTGTTGGCGTGAAGTCGTCAGCGGTTCCGTTCGTTCTTCCTGCACTGCTGAGTCGTGTGTCTCGCCGCTGACGGGTAATGTGAAACAAAATCTTGCTCCGTGCGGAGGGTTGTCGAGAGCCCACAAGCGGCCGCCGTTCGATTCAACAATGGAGCGGCTAATCTGCAGTCCCATCCCAGTGCCGTCAGCCTTGGTGGTAAAGAACGCATCAAAGATCTTGTCCCCATGCTTCGGCGGAAGCCCGACGCCGGTATCGCTAACCGAGATCAGCACCTGACCGTTCTCGCCGTGCTGCGACTGGATTGTGAGTTCGCGGGCCCCATCCACATCTTTCATCGCGTCGATACTGTTCATCATGAGGTTCATCAGCACCTGTTGCAGTTGCACGCGATCCCCGATGACCGGAGGGAGGTTTGCAGTGAGTTCTGTCCGAGCCAGTATGGCGAATTGAGTTGCCTCGCTATGAAGGAGAAGCATCATGTTTTGAATAACCTCGTTCAGATCGACCGGCTCCCGCTGCAGAGTATCCTTCTTGAAGAGCAGACGGACCCGCTTGACGATCTCCGCCGCACGGGTTGCGTCGTTGATGCTTCTTGACGCGGCTGCGCGGGCCTCGTCCAGATCGGGTTGCTCGCGCGCAAGCCAGCGCAGGCAAGTTTTGGCGTCTGTGACCGCGGCAGCTATCGGCTGATTCACTTCGTGGGCCAGGGAAGCAGTCAGCTCCCCCATGCTGCTGACGCGATTCAGATGCGCGAGGTCTGCCTCAAGCTGGCGGAGCCTCTGGCGCTCTTCTTCGGCGCGCTTGCGCTCCGTGATGTCAACGTGGGTACCCACCACCTCAAGGAGCTCTCCGCTCGGACTTAGGACGGGATGCGCTGACGAATGAATGTGCTTGACCGTTCCGTCGGGCAGCACGATTCTCCCTTCGATAACGTAGTCTCTTCGTTCGAGGATTCCCTTGCGGCTGCATTCGAGGATCCTCTCGCGATCCTCCGGGTGAATCCGTTGAAGAGTAATGTCCGAATTTGGCAGGCCCTGCTGCGGATCAAATCCCCAGATTCGAAAACTTTCCTCGGACCAGTGGGTAATTACGCCACCTTTCGAGGCCCAACTGCCCGTATGGGACAGCCTCTGTGATTCCGCCAGATAAGCTTCGCTGCGCC
Organism: uncultured Acidobacteriaceae bacterium; assembly: GCA_963746625.1. Lineage (GTDB taxonomy): Bacteria > Acidobacteriota > Terriglobia > Terriglobales > Acidobacteriaceae > Edaphobacter. The sequence continues at coordinate 372,479 of CAVVBT010000002.1, read as the reverse complement.
GTAAGGCTTCTTCGGTTTGCTTGCGTTCACGGCTCTCTGCATGCAACGCTTCGTTGGTTGCCTGGAGATCTTGAACCGTACTTTTCAGATCATCACGCGCGTGCCTGAGCGATTCTTTGGCGCTCCTTTGCGCAGCGCTCAGCAATGCAAAAAGAATGTTCGAAATGAAGAACATTAAAAGCCGGGGCATTTCTCTGTGAATTGGGCCCGGTGAATGCAGGAAGTTATAGTGGAACGCAAGAGTGGAGAGCATCGCCGCGAGCAAACCCGGCCCGACACCGCCGAACCACGCACTCAACAAGACGGCGCAGAGAAACAAGGTTCCGGGAAAACCGAAATGCGGTGTCATCCATTGTGAAAGGATTAGTGTTAACGCAAGCGAGAGGACAGCAACCCCGTACCTCCAAATCCAAGACGGCTTGGACCACAGAAGACGATTGAATCTGGACACGTTCAGCTCCGATGCAAAGGGGTCTACCCTGCAAATTACTTTACAAGCTTCGACGATTCTGGGCCGCTGGGTGGGCGGTTTGCAAGAAGGTTTTACTTGTCCCCCTTTGTGCGTCGCCGAATATGCAAAACGCGAAATTCCTGGCGATCATCTCTTCTTTCACTAGAAAATCAACTTCAGCGCGAATTGAATTTGTCGCGATGTCGTCGCGGTGGTAGTGATCTGCCCCACGCCCGCGAGCGGTGCTTGCTGATACGCTCCCAGAACCGATGTGGCCCCATTGAATACTGTTGCGGACGCCGGCATGCCGAAGTTGGTGTGGTTCAGGATATTGAAGATTTCCGTGCGGAATTGAACGGATCCTTGTTTGCCCAACAAAGGAACTGCTGTGTCCTTAACGATCGAAAAATCCCATTCCCCTAGATCTGGCCCACGCAAAATCCCGCGCGTAGCATTCCCCAAAATCCCGCAGGTAAGCGCCGCATTGTTCGGGCATGGCACCATCGGCTGCATGTGGAACATGTTCGGGTTGAACCACTGATTGGGATTTCCAGTGATGACCGTGTGGGGATTATAAGGAATGAAGTTGGTGGCAGCAACGTAAGCGCCGCCTTCAGCATTCGCCAATACTGTCCCTTGTGCTATCGCCTGAGCGTTGACGTCTACGCGGTCCGGCATGGCATTGATGTTGCCGGAATTAGACCGGTTGGTAGCCAGAATTGGCGTAAATGGGTACCCGGTCTGGAGAGCGACGATGTTGCCCGTCCACCAGCCGTTGACAAGCTTTGAGAGCAGGCCGTTCGACTCAAGGTTCGGAAAGTAGTACAGAAGACTTATGCGAACGTTATGACGAACGTCAAAGCAGGATGGTCCGTAATCGTACGCCGTGGTATTTGAACTCACGCCGGTATCCATTCCTGGGGCACCGGTACAATCGGCGGCGACGAGTTGCCCGATCGGTGTATCGAGGGAATGCCCATAGGTGTAGGCCGCCTGCGCTTCCAAGCCCTTACTCAAGCGTTTGTTGACCACGGCCTGCAATGAATCGTAATGCGAAATACCGACGGTATTGTTGATAGTGACCGTCCCAAAATTCGGATTGATGCGGCATGTCGGGATGGTGCCAGTCTGGCATAGGGGAACGGAATTAGACCAATATTGGACGCCGTTCACAACGGCAGTCGGGACCGTAGGATTTCCTTCAAGTTGCTGCCATAAATGAACGCCACGCGACCCGACATAAGCAACACTAATTGCTGTATTTCCGGCCAGTTGACGCTGAACAATCAGATTGTATTGGTAGTTGTATGGCTGACCGGCATGATAGTAGACCGTGGTTGCTGCGTTCGCGACATTGCTGCTGAGCACTGAGTCGACGGTGGGAGGCGTTATTGGGAATGTGACGATGGCGTTCGCCGGATTTGTGGCTGTATATAAAATCGCCGGGTAAGAGGCGCTGGCTTCGTTGGAGAAAGTACCGCCCAAATTGCCGACGTCGAAGTAGATGCCTGCGCCGCCCCGAACCGCTGTTTTGCCATCCCCGGAGACGTCCCAGGCAAATCCGAACCGAGGACTGATATTCCAGTATGTTCCGTTCTGCATGACTGGCCCTGGAATCCATGCGGCCAATTCGCCGCCGGGTAGAACCGTGGAATCGGTTTTTAGATTTTGAATTGCATATTCGCGTCCGTGGGTCTCCCGAGGAGTTGTCATGAACTCATACCGCAGTCCCATGTTCAGCGTAAGACGCGAGGTCATTCGGTAATCGTCCTGCGCGTAAAACCCCAACGTGTTGAAGAGGAAATAGCGGTTAATGTCCGATCCGGTCAGAGGGCCTCCGTACGTCAGAGGTACTCCTCTCAGAAAGTTGGCGAAACTGGCGTAGGAAGCACTTCCCGACCCGTTTACAGGTGAAGTCAGAGCTTCATTGAACCTGTTCAAGAGCGTGCCGAATCGCAAGCTGTGCTTTCCCCGTTGATAGTAGAGATCGTCGCCAAGGGAATAGATGTTCTGGAGGTGAAGAGAATTTGGCGGGCCCACCAGCCTGCCGGTGCCGACTGTCGCTAAGTTCGTGATCGAGAAAAACCCAAATGGATGTCCGGTTAGAAATGGTTGAATTCCTGTCGGCAAAGAACCCACATTAATCGGAAAACTACCGAAATGGGTCCGGCTGAAGGCAAGCCGCGCCGAGTTCGACATGCTCGGGGAGATAGTGTGTGTCTCGGAGAGAGTTATGAACTGATCGAGATCGTATCCACCACCGCGAAATTGAGGGAAGGCTGTTCCTGAGGTGGTCGGAGTCCCTTGATTGTTTGCCGCGTTTATATTGGCTGAATCGATCGTATACCGGGCAAAGAAGGAATCCGATGATGAGAAGCTGTGGTCGAATCGAATCTGCCCATAGTTCACTCCGACCTTTGTCGATGGGCCGAATAAATAGCTATTGGTGCCGTTGTTTGGATTCGGATAGAGCGACAGCATTGCTGCAATGTTGGCATTGGCGATTGGCACAGAGCTGCCTGGTGCGAGGCCAAGTGTGGGGCAAGCAGCCTGGGTTATCACTGTTCCCGCCGCACCGTGGCAGCCGGCCGCAGGCACCAGGTCATTTGCGGTAAACCCCAGGTTTTCCTGTAGTCCCTCGTAGACCGCGTAGATGAAAGTTTTGTTCTTCCTGATTGGTCCGCCAAACGAACCCCCGAAGTTATTTTTTTCCAGTTGCGGAATCTTTGGACCATCAAAGAAATTTCGCGCGTTCAGAGCGCTATTGCGGAGATATTCGAAGACATCCCCGTGGTATTGGTTGGTGCCGCCCTTGCTGATCATCACCATCTGGCTGCCCATGCTCATTCCATAGGAGGCGTCGTATGTGTCCGTCAACACCTTGAATTCCTGAATGCCATCGAGCCCCAGCGTTGTTCCGGCGAAACTGGCAGTGCCCCAATTCGATTGATTTGCGATCTGAGTCCCGTCCAATAAGAAGTTGTTGGAATTCACAGGCGCCCCATTAGAGCTATAAACCGTCCCTGTCATTCCTCCGAGTCCGTTTGTGCCGGTGCTGTTCTGGCTGTTCGTTACGCCCGCCTGCAGCAGGCTGAGGTCAATGTAGTTGCGGCCGTTCAATGGCAGGTCTTCGATTTGTTTTCTATTTACCAATCCACCCATCTCGCTGCTGGTCGTCTCTACTAAAGACGCTCCACCTTCTACAGTCATTGTTTGGGTCACCAAGCCGGTCTGTAGCGAGAAATTCAAGCTGATGACTTCGGAGACGTGAAGCTCGACGCCCGGCCTTACCTCGCGCCGGAACCGATCTCTCGTCGCAGTAACCTTATACGTTCCCGCAGGCAGGGTCGGAAAATTGTAGAGTCCTCTATTGTTTGTCTCCGCCAAATACGAAACGTTCGTTCCGGTATTGAGCGCCTGCACCTTTACTCCAACCACCGCAAGGCCGTCATGATCCGTGATCTTGCCATTCAATGCCGCAGTTTCCTCTTGAGCAAAGGTTAACGAGCAACAGAACGCCACCACAAGAGCCAATGCTGCCAGAAGAACATGTCTGATGCGTGCTTTCACAATCACACCTCTCACTGGGTCGATTTGTGAGCGTCACACTCAGCAACTCACCATACAGGCTTGAAATCGCGGGAGCGTAGACTCCGGATTCCAGCCGCCTTGCAATGGCCTAATTTTGAGTGCCCCTGAACCATCCCCATTCTTCTCCAGACGAGAAGAATCTGCAATTCGAACAATCATCTTCACCTACGGGTCCACCCCAACAGCAACCTCTTGAGGTTCCGTTTATGAATGCCAATCGCATTTGGTTGGATCGGTACGAACGCAACCTGCAATGGAATTGCGCGTCTCAGGCTTGTAATTGCGATGTCCAAAATCGCTGTGATCAAGCCATGGCGTTCGCACACCGCAAGTACCAGCGTGGATTTTATAGGGATCATTTACGGGAGGGCTCTCATGACCGCAGTAACTCAGGCTTCCAAAGCAGCACTCGTCTCGGGCAGCAATGTTCCTGGAAGTACATTTGCTGACAAAATTGTGGAGTTCATTCGCGTTACGGAATCGACTCTGCTGTTCGATGATTCTTGCCGCGTCGGCGTGCTCGCAGGCAACGGCGGTGGTCTCAAGTTCATCCCTAATTTCCCGCAAAGGTTTTTGCTCGCTTTGGGCTTGCTGTTTGCGGCCTTGTTGCTTCCCGGGTCTCTGCAGGCTCAAAATGCCGTGACGGGCGCATTGACGGGTGTGGTTACGGACTCGACTGGCGCGATTGTTTCCGGAGCCAATGTCAAGATTGTCGATACCGCAACGAACGCAACCATCAATGTCAAGACGAATAGTGCAGGACGTTACAGCGCACCTCTGCTGAAGCCCTCGAAATATCAGGTCAGCGCTACGGCAAGCGGTTTATCCGGCTCGTCGACGACCGTCACCGTCCTGGTTGGCCAGATACCAAACCTGGACCTCACTTTGACGCCTTCCGGCAGCAACACCACGATTGAAGTAAATTCTCAGGCAGCGCAGTTGACTGACACGCAGTCTCCCGCTTTGATCACGACCCTCACCGAAACACAGATTCAGAATCTTCCGGCTCCTGGCGGGGACATTACGACGGTCGCTTATACGGCGCCTGGTGTTGTCCTCAACTCCGGCGGCGCCTACGGCAACTTCAGCTCTGACGGATTGCCGGGTGTTTCGAATCTCTTTGTTCTGAATGGATATGACGATGAAGATCCCTTTCTGAACCTGAACAACTCAGGATCGAGTAACCTCACCCTTGGTCAGGGCGAAGTCTCCGAAGCGGCCGTGGTGCAGAACGGTTACAGCGTGCAGTATGGTCGTGCTGCAGGCGCCATCATTAACTGGACTACCAAGTCGGGCAGCAACAACTTCCACGGAGCGGCCGACTACTGGTACAACGGGAGCATTCTCAACGCGAATGACTGGTTCCGCAATCAGGCGGGCGTCGGACGCCCGAAGGCCGTCTCGAACCAGTGGGCCGTGAACGGCGGAGGCCCGATCCTTAAGGACAAACTGTTCTTCTTCGCCGATTACGAAGGCCTCCACTACGTGCTGCCAGCCTCCGGCTACGTCGCGTTTCCCACGCAGGCCTTTGAGCAGGCGATTTTGGCGCGGGTTCCGCTCGCCAACGTGCCCTTCTATCAGCAGGCGTTCGGTCTCTACAATGCCTCGCCGAATTATGCTCACGCGACTCCGGTCACAAACGGTACAGGACTCCTGCAGGACAGCACCGGCACCTTGGGCTGCGGATCGGCCGCCGCGCTCGGTATTCCCTCTAGCGGTGGCGGCACTTTCGGCACTACCGCTCCGTGCACCGCCGCGGCTCTGGGTACTGCTTCAAACCAGAACGAGGAATGGCTCTTCACCTCCCGCGTCGACTGGAACATCAGCGACAAGAACAAGCTTTTCGGACGCTACAAGATGGATCGCGGCTCGCAACCGACGTACACCAATTTTGTCAGCCCCTATTTCAATACCCTCAGCAAACAACCTTCCTATGAAGGCCAGCTGAACGACACCTACGCCTTCAGCCCTAACATCATTAATCAATTCATCTTCGCGGCCAACTGGTACACCGCCTACTTCGGTCCTGCGAATACGGCCGCAACTCTGGCAGCTTTTCCAACCTATCTGAGCTCGATGCTCGATGGCGGCTCGAATGGATCGGCAGCGTATGGCGGCAACCTGGTTCTGGGCCTGCCCAACAACTACATCAATGGCCGCAACGTTACCCAATATCAGTTTACGGACGACCTGTCGGTTGTGAAGGGCAACCATACCCTCCGGTTTGGATATAACTTCCGTCGCGCCGATATCTCCGACTACGACTCGCAGCAGAATTTTGCTGGAACGTATGCCTTGTACATGAGCGATTTCGCGAACGGAGCTTTGAGCCCGACGGATGGTTCTGAGTTCACCCAGCAGCTCACGAACCAGAAGACTGCCTATCTTGCTCTCTACAATGTCGGAATCTACGCGCAAGACGAATGGCAGATCAGACCGAGGCTGAAGTTGACAGCCGGAATCCGTTTCGACCGCACTGGCAATCCTCTGTGCAACAACAACTGCTTCTCGCTGTACAACGGCACATTCCCCTATTCGGGCGTCACTACTTCGACCCCTTACAACACGCTGGTGAATGCGTATCAGCCGCACCCCTTCACGAGCGTTCAGAGCGTCAATCCACAGGCGCGCTTTGGCTTTAACTACGATGTGACAGGGACCGGCCATACCGTCGTCCGTGGCGGCTTCGGTATGTTCACCGATCTCTACCCAGCCGGCTTCATCGACGGCTTCATCGATAACCTTCCAAATGTCTACAACTCGACGATTGTCTCGGGAAATGTCGGCCCGGCCCAGGTTCCGGGAACTGCGATGGCCAACTCCCTCGCCTCGTTTACCGGCGTCGAGGCCGGGTTCACGAACGGAGCCAGTTCCAGCTCACTGGGGCATACCATCCCCTCGTATGCACCGCCGATCTTCACAATCGGGCCGCCCGAGTTCAAGAATCCGACTTATCTCGAATTCAACCTGCAGGTACAGCATCAGATCTCGAAGTCCGATGCCATTATCGTGGCCTATGCCGGGAACGTAGGCTACGACGAAATCATCACGAATGGCACTATCAACGCGAACTCCCTAACCGGATTCGGCGGTCTTCCGTTTGCACAACCTGATCCGAACTTTGCGGGTGTCTATGGCTACACCAACGCGGCGCATTCGAGCTACCACGGCGGCTCTGTGACCTATAAGCACATCGACAACAAGGGTCTGACGGTCGACGCAACCTACACCTACAGCAAGGCGATGGATGATGCCTCGAACAGCGGCATCAACAACGAGCCTTATAATTTCAACTCTTATTTCGCTCGTTCGAACTATCAGATCGACCCATTCAGTGTGGGCCTCCTGAACCATTCGGTGTCAGACTACGATATCCGCAATAGCTTTGTGCTGGACTTCGTCTACCAGATGCCGTTTCACTTCCAGAGGGCCATCACGAATCAGGTGCTGGGCGGCTGGAGCGTCTCGGGTAAGAGCTTTTACCGCAGCGGACAACCGTTCACGGTCTACAACAGCGCGGCGTCTCCGGCAAACACAGCCGGCACGGACCTGAGTGGCGTTTTGGTGGACTTCGTCAGCCCGCACATTGCCCGCCACTGCGGTCCAGGTGCAGTAACGACGCCTTGCTTCACGACCTCGAACTTTGTTCCCTATAACGCCCAGACGGACTTTGGTAATGCAGCGCGCAACCAGTTCAACGGACCGCATTATGCAGACACCGATCTCGCGGTGGCGAAGAAGGTGTACCAGCGTGAAACGCTGAATTTTCAGCTCGGTGCGAATGCTTTCAACGTCTTCAACCATCCCAACTTTGCGTTGCCGGCGGCGAACATCGCAGGTGGCGGCCTTGGAACCATCAGCTCGATCGCAGCTCCGCCGACGAGCCCTTACGGCTCTTTCCAGGGAGCTGGCGTCGGCGGGCGTGTGGTTCAGGTCTTCGGCAAATTCAATTTCTGACCTTCTTGGGTGAATCCATTGGGACGGCTTCGGCCGTCCCGTTTCTTTTCTCCGCTGTTAAAGCCATGCTTGTTCAGAAATAGGCGGATACGCCGGTATTGTGCTGTGCAAAGTGAGCATCGGGATCATCGGCTAGCGCACCACGTCTCTCGAATGGGATGAGGTGCTGGAGCTACGCGTTACAGGGAATCCAGTAAAGCGCTTAGAATCTTTAGCATAGGCTGGCTCTACCCGGCGGGTACAGACTTCTTCGGAACCCAAACAATAACTTAGATGACACGGCTAGCGCAGCGGGTCATGCGAAGGTCTAAAAAGCATGGTTCAATGTGGGCACGACATTGAGCTACGCACCGCGAATCGTAGATGTTGCCAATAGAATCCAAACGCCAATGCTCTGCAGCATGATGTCAGATAGTTACGACGCTCGAATTGCCGTCGCTCTCTTCCGGGGTTGATGAGTTTATGAATTGGATCAAGGACGATCACAAGAAGGCGGACGTGACCACTCTTCTCCAGCGGATCAGGGTTGGTGATGCAGAGGCGTTATCTGAGATCGTACCGCTGATTTACGGCGAGTTGCATGTCATCGCTGGTAAGCATATGCGTCACGAGCGCCAGGACCATACACTGCAGGCCACGGTTCTTGTGCACGAGGCGTTCATGCGACTCGCTGGAACTGACAAGATAGATTGGCAGAATCGAGCACATTTTTTTGCAATTGCGTCTCGGGAGATGCGACGAGTACTGGTCGACTATGCGAGGGCGGCTCGAGCCGAAAAGCGGCCGGGAGCGCACCGGCAGATAGAACTTGACTCGGACGTTGCTGCTATCGGCGAGCGGCCGGTTGATTTGCTGGCTCTGGACGAAGCGCTCGCAAAAATGACGACCTGGGATTCCAGAAAGAGCCAGATTGTCGAGATGCGATTTTTTGCCGGGCTAGGTTTTGATGAGATCGCGGATACGCTGGACATTTCAACCAGGACTGTCAAGCGAGATTGGGCAATGGCCCGTGCGTGGTTATATGTTGAACTCACAAAGCCCCTGGATAAGCCATTGTGACTCCTGATAGATGGAAACAACTGCAAGAGATTTTCGAGGAAGCGCTCGACGTACCGGATTCGGAACGAAGAGCCCTGGTTCGTGAACGCTGTAAGGGCGACGCTGGCCTTGAACAGGAGGTAATGCAGCTTGTCGTTGCGAACCAGACTACCAACAATTTTTTAGAGAAGCCCGCTGCGAATCTGCTGGGACACCTTGGCGGACAGAGTACGCCATCCTCTTTCACGCCGGGTAGCCTCATCGCCAACCGGTTCGAGATTCTCCGCTTTCTGAACCGTGGCGGCATGGGAGAGGTCTATGAGGCGTGGGATCTGGAATTGAAAGAGAGGGTCGCGCTCAAAGCGATTCGCCCTGAGATCGCACTGAGCGAGGACGTACTTGAGCGCTTCAAGCGCGAGGTTAAGCAAGCGCGTGCAATCTCGCACCCCAATGTGTGTCGCGTTCACGAGCTCTTCAGCCACGAGCCTAATCCGACGACGAAGATCTGGTTCCTAAGTATGGAATTTCTCGAGGGCGTCACGCTCTCTGATTACATTCACCACCATGGAGCAATGGACACTGCATCGGCTTTTGACTTAGTCAAACAAATGGTTCTCGGCCTTACCGCTGCGCATGCTTTGGGTGTGATCCATCGAGATTTCAAGACCAGCAACGTCATGTTGGTGGGCTCAGGACTGACAGGGAAAAGAGCAGTAGTTACTGACTTCGGCCTCGCACTGAACGTCTTCGGACCACGCGGCACCCTCAGAGAACCTGGCGGACAGGGAACCCCGGACTTTATGGCTCCGGAGCAAAGGGAAACGGGAGAGGTCACATTCCTCGCAGATCAATATGCCCTCGGCGTTGTTATATGTGAGCTATTGACCGGCTCGCGTCCAGTCCGGACTGGCAGAGGAAGTGATGGGAGTGGATCTTCAGTAAAACTGCCTGATGGAATTCGCGATCCCCGATGGAAGCGCGTCATCCATCGATGTCTAAAAACGCGGCCGGAAGACAGATTCAAAAAAATTGACGAAGTCCTTACGGCATTGGCGCCGCGGCAGAGGCCTCAGCAAGTATGGGTTTGGGCAGCCGCCATGGTTTTGCTGGTTCTGGCAGGCTTATGGTGGTACTCCACCAGAGCGCGAGCGACCGGCGCGTCTCTCGCTGTGCTTCCGTTACAAAACCACACTGGAGATCCTACCCTTGATTACCTGGGAGCAGGTATCAGTGAAGCACTTACCAACGATCTGTCTCAAATGCCCGGCCTTCAAGTGACGGCGGAAAGTGTCGCCGGTCGTTATCGGGGCAATGATGTCGATCCGCGAACGGCGGGGCGAAATTTGCGGGTCAAATCAGTTGTCGATGGATCGATCGCCAAAACAAATGAGACGTTCCGTGTTCCTATCGAACTGATTGATGTGAATACGGGCTCCCAGGTCTGGGGGCAAACCTATGAGGGCAGTCTTTCTCAAATCGCAGACTTACAGCATGAGATATCTACCGACGTGGCGTATCGCCTCAAGATCAAGCTGGATGTGGATACCCAGGCGCGACTCAAACGGCAATATTCAACTAACTCGTCGACCTACGATGCATACCTGAAAGGGCGGTTTCATCTGGGCCAACGCACGCCCGAGGCTCTGCAGGAAGCAATCGGCGATTTTCAACGAGCACTGGATCATGACTCGCAATATGCTCCCGCTTATGCAGGTCTTGCGGACTGCTACAGCCTCTCGGCCTACTACCGCTTGCAGGAAGCGATACCTCTTCTCACAAAAGCAATGGCCGCGGCTCAGCATGCGCTTGAAATAGACAGCACACTAGGCGAGGCTTACACATCGCGCGCCATGGCCCGAACTTTTTTGAAATTTGAGTGGGAAGGCGCGGAGGAGGATTACAAAAGAGCTATCGAACTCAATCCGAAATATTTGCCTGCGCACACCTGGTATGCTCTCTTGCTCCTGATCCCCCAGGGTCGTCGTGCTGAAGCAGCGGCCCAGTTGGCTTACACTCAGGCTTCCGATCCTGATTCACTCGTCACGATCGCCAGCCTGGCTACTATGGATCATTTTTCAGGCAAGTACGATCAGTCCATCAGTTTAGTTTTACCTACGGTCCATATGTCTCCGCCTTTCGAGCCGACCTTACAAATTCTTGCCGCTGACTATCTTGCTAAGAACATGAATAACGAGGTGATAGACTTGCTCGAAACCGATTCCTTGCCGGAAGAGGTGGTGCGCCAGCGCGCGATACCTTTGGGGATTGCCTATGCAAGAACGGGGCAAAAGGCAAAAGCGGCCGCGAAGTTGAAGATAGCTGAAACTGCCATCCAGGAGGGATATTCCCTCCCGTATTTTACGGCTGCGTTATATACCGCGCTCAATGATCACCAAAAGGCCCTGGATATGTTAGAACTGGCGTACCAGAAAAGGGATTCTGATTTAGTTTTTCTGAACGTTGATCCTTTGATTGCGCCGTTGCGATCCGAACCCAGGTTTCAAAGGCTCCTGAAGCTCATGAATCTGCAATAAAATTCTGCTATGGAAGGAGTTGGCAATGGATCAGGGTGAATTGGTGAAGAGGCTACACCTTAAGGAAAAAGCACAACTTGACGATCTTCTGAAGAAATTCAGGGATTTTCTTAGCCTTTTAGACGAAGACCAGCTCAAAGTTGTAAGGCGTTCGCTTCCGAGCTTGTGGGAAGCGCTCGCTTGGTTAGGACCTCATGCTACTGCAGCCGAACTAAGAGAATTATTTGGTGCCGGAGGCCACTATGCCGACGGTGAGCCTATTATGGTGTGTCACTTCGCTGGAACGGACAGGATAAGTTAAAGATCGATGTTTCTGGAAGCCAGTTGCTCAAGGTCGATGCCATAGAGAGTTGTGCCTACAGCGCAAACTCTTAAAAGGGTCGCGCCCGTGGCTAACGAACTCGGTGTCGCACGATTTGTTTCAAAGTCTCCTGAAACTCAAGGAATCTGCAACAAAATTCTTAAGGAAGGAGTGGTCCAATGGCCAAAATAAAAATGGCATCTAGAAAAGAGTTGCTACAAAAATTGGGACTTTCTCATGATGAATTGACAGATCTTTTAGACAAATTCAGAAATAATTTTCTTAATGATCTAAACCGCCGCCAGCTCAAAGTCGTAAAGCGTACGCTTCCATCATTATGTGAAGCGCAAGCATGGCTAGGAACCTGTGCGTCTGTAGATGACCTAAGGGAACTATTTGGAGGGGGTCGCGGGGAGGACAGTCCGCCAGTTATGGTTTGCCACTTCGCTACAACCGAGAGGCCTGGGAATTGATTTCTTCGAAGACTAAATGCTAAAGGTCGATGGCATCGAGAGAGTTGTGCCTGCAGCCCTGACCATTAACATGGTCGCACGCGCGGCTGAGGCACTTGGTGTCACTCGACTTGCAGATATCACAGGCCTCGACAGAGTCGGCATTCCTATCTATTCCTCGGTGGTTCCGAAGTCCCGCGATGTTCTTTCCGTTTACAACGGAAAGGGAGCGAGGCCTGTCGATGCTCAAGTGGGCGCGCTGATGGAAGCGATCGAAAGGCAGACCGCAATAAAGACAAGGCTTCCTTACATCGAAGGAAGCTTTTCGGATTTGAGTAAGCGACTAAATGTCCTGGATCCGGATCGAGTGAATCAGGGGCTCGCTGAGGATTACTCTGAACAGCGAATCTACTCCTGGGTTGAAGGTCTGGATATTATCTCCGGAGAAACATGCTGGGTTCCGGCAAGATTTGCAGGATATCTATGGGACGATGTTCCGCATCCATCATGCTTCGAGAGGAACGATACAAACGGTCTGGCTTCGGGGAACTGCCGTGAGGAAGCCATCTGTCACGCGTTGTGTGAGCTGGCCGAGCGGGACGCGTGGACTATGGCAGAGTTGGGCGCGCACCAACTCCCTCGACAAAGAAGGTCGCTCGCGTTTGGTGTCAATGCCAAAGATGGACCAGATGATTTAGAGATGTTTCCTTGCCTTGATCTCCATTCGAACGAACTGCTCGATAAATTTCATCAAGCTCACTTATTTCCTGTCGTCCGCGACATAACCTCCAGTCTGGGAGTGCCGACCATCTTTGCTTCCGTTACTGATGATGACCGGCCCGATTTCCCCATGGCTCACGGTGGCCTGGGAGCGCACCCGGATGTCAATGTTGCGCTCCGGCGGGCTCTAACCGAACTCGCGCAATCCAGATGTGTCGACATCCAAGGGGTTAGGGAAGACATGTCTCCTCCAGGCGCGGGTTCGCATGCTTTCGGATTGCATACTCGTCGTATAAGCAACATAAACCGCGAGAGTTGGTGTCTTGGGGAGTCAAAGAGGAAGCGCAAGCTCACCGCCATACCCTCAAGCACCCACGCAAGCATTGATGAAGATATGAAGTTTCTCATGGATCGCTTCGTCGCGTGCGGTCTTGATCAAATCGTAGTGGTGGATTTTACCCCTCACATCACGTCTTATTCTGTTGTGCGGGTCATAGTCCCGGGCATAGAGTTGTGGGCTACTGATCATGGGCGATTGGGCCGTCGAGCCCTGGCTTTTTGGAAAGAAAATGCTTGATACAGTCATCTACCTCGGGCCGAGCATGAGTCGATCGGAAGCAAACTCTATTTTGCATGCTGAATATCTACCTCCCATTTGCAGGGGAGATCTGGCAAAGCTGCCGGAGGAAGTAAGAACCGTTGGCATCATCGATGGGGAGTTTTTTCAGAGTCTCGCCGTCTCACCAAAAGAGATTGTGGTGTTGTTGGAGAAAGGAATAAAAGTATTTGGAGCTGCCAGTATTGGAGCGTTAAGAGCGGTGGAGACCCAGAAATTCGGGACCATCGGCGTTGGAGAGATTTTCTGTATGTTCCGAGACGGAATTCTCGACGGCGACGATGAGGTTGCTCTCGTATACGATTCTCAATCCTATAGACACCTTTCGGAGCCGCTCGTGAACATTCGGCGAGCTTTGGAGATTGCTTTAGCGGAGAAGGTGATAGACGAAATGGAAATGGAGCGGCTTGTAGCGCAGACGAAGTCTCGTTACTTCCCCGATAGGTCGCATAAGTATGTTCAAAGTCTGTGCCCTCCGCTTGCCAAATTTTTTGAGGGAAAGATAATGCCAGACATTAAGTACGACGATGCTCGTCTGCTTTTGCTTGCGATCAGAGATATGCAGAATGGTTGCAGTTAGTTCGCTGGAGGAGTAGCACGGAATGAGGTAGAGCGAATGAAATGCCCGCAGGCAAGCATGACAAAATGCTACCGCTACACCTTCTTATTGCTATGCACGCCGGCGTTTTACGTAAAGCCGGCCAGGGCACAGCCGCAACACCCGGGCGATTACTTCATTAACTATGGAGCCAACTACAGCACGAGAGATCGAAAGGCTACAGTACCTGTGTCCTGGTATACGCCTGCTAATTTTACTTATCAGTTAGTATGCGAGCTTGCTTTGGCGGTGGATGATGACGTTGTTTCCACCTCAAATGGAGCAACTGGTTGGGATACCGGCATCGGGAACCTGGGCTTTGAAGCGCACTTTACGCCGAAGTTCCTGGGAGGGGGTTACGATCCCCATGCCAAACAATGCTTAGCGGCGACCAAGCCCGCACTGACATTTGATTATGTCGTAACCGTTCCGGTCCCATCGACCGTAGAGAGTACGGAACTTGCGCATCTCGCAAAGGCAACATTCACCGGGTCTTTGGCGGGCGGGAATATACTCGTGACCGCCGGCGCAAACGTATCTGGTGTAACCACAGGCGGCTATACCACCAACGCGGTTCTCTCCTCTAACTTTACGCGACCACTCACTCGCGACCAGTTATGGATGGGCGAACTGGAGACGGATCTCGCGTCAGCATCGGCAACCGCACCATCGTCGGCCATCTTTCTCATAGCATTTGACCGATTAAATCATTCGTGGCTCGTTCATTTTGGTTCGTCTTTCGGGTTGACGCCGTACGCGCCCAAAGCCAGCTTCTTTGTGAACTTTAGCTACCACGGAAATCTCCCGATCAAGAAGCCCCGTTACGCGAGTATTCTGAGGTACTAGGAGTAGGAATATGCTTAAGTCATTGACACTGATCATGCTTGTCTGTGGATCATTGGCAGCCCAGCAGCGTATTCCGGGACGAACAGGCGGAAGTATCAACAATCCTTCGCTTCATCAGCCCGCGTCCCCGAGCGGCCCCACCTTATCGCCTGCCGCGAAGGCCGCCGAACAACAGGATTATGAGGCCTGTGGCAAAGCGATTCCAGGGCTGCCGAAGAGTGACTTCTACCGGCTTCAATCCATCAGCAAGGCTCTCACCGATCAAAAGCACGTTATAAGCACCCCGCAGCTTGCTGAGGCGATCGGGCCTAGCGGTAACGTAACAGATGTCATCGTCAAACAGCTGGGATCGAGCATTTCGAGTTCGACCGCACTTTCACTTGCGCATAAGTTTGAGAAGGAAGCTGACAAATATGCAAACGATCGATGTAAGAGCGATAGCTCTTGCAATTGAATGTCCGTGTACGATTTTGGGTTGTGCAGTTGAACTGAAGTGACGAGTACAAACTAGTGAAAGTCGTGGGAATTGATTTTAGGAACATTCACCGAGAGTGTGACCAATTTGGCGGCTTTTACATGGACAACGCCGTCCTGGTTCTGTAGTTGTCCCTCAACCATCAGAAATTTGCTACGAGTCACTACCAAGCGGTTTTGTTCATACACATCAGGCGTGACAATTACATTCGCGATGCCAGTCTCATCTTCCATGGAAAGAAAGATAAACCCCTTAGCAGTACCAGGGCGTTGGCGGGCGATGACGCAGCCTGCAGTTCGCACAAATTCTCCATCCCTGCGGGTTCGCAGTTCCTGGGCAGATAGGATATTGCTGCGACACAGCTCGGCACGCCGATAGTACATCGGGTGTTTTCCAACCGTTAGCCCCATTCCCGAGTAGTCCGCGATCAGACGCTCTTCGATGTTCATCAGGTGAAGAGGCGAAGTTTCCAAATCATCATGCAGCCATTTGCTTTGCTGCCTGAGTAGTGGCCCTTCCAGCTTCCCGGCGCGCTCAACCTGCCATAGCGCGTCGCGCCGATGGGCAATTCCGGCAATCTTATTTAAAGCGCCGATGTGGGCTAGCGTAGTCAGTTCTTTTTTGTTGAGTAACGGAACTCGCAGGGTAAGGTCTTCTGTCGAAAGAAAGGGACCGTTCTGTAAGCGAGATCGCACGAGTGCTTCGGCAGACTGCCGCCGCAGTCGCCTTGCATATCCAAGACCCATACGCAATGACAGCGATCCATCTGACTCTCGTTCGACAGTACAGGGCCAATCTGAGATCAGAACATCAATGGGTTTTACACGTAGACCATGCCGTTGCGCATCCTTAACTAAAACTGCGGGAGAGTAGAAACCCATGGGTTGGTTGTTCAGTATGGCGCAGGTGAACGCAGCAAGATACTTCACCTTAAAAGTAAGCAGACGCGTAAGCGAGCATTGCAAAGCTGGCAGCATGGGATTCGGGAAAGCCATAGAGTGCAAAAGAGCTGATGTTCTGAACGATATTGTCCTGCGTTGCAGGATCGATTCCCTTTGACGTCATCCCTTCCCGCAGCTTGCCCTCAAGGTTTTTCATGCGTTCCCAGGAGCGACGCATACCCACGGCACGTCGTAGCTCATCGGCCTGAGCCCCGGAGAAGTTGGCAACAACCATGGCCATTCGGAGCAACTGCTCCTGGAATAGCGGCACGCCCAGCGTTCGCTTTAGAACATCCTCTAGGAGAGGGTGGGGGCAAGTAGGCTCTTCCTTTTTCTGCCGTCGACGCATGTACGGGTGCATCATTTGTCCTACGATGGGGCCTGGGCGGATGATCGCAACCTGTACAACAAGGTCGTAGAACTTTTCAGGTCTATTACGGGGAAGTGACGCCATCTGCGCTCGACTCTCGATCTGGAACATGCCAACCGTGTCTGCCTCTTGCAGTATGCGGTAGACCTCATCATCTTCGGGCAACTGCGCCAAATCTACCTCGTCACCGTAGTGTCGCGGAATCAGTTCGAGGCAATCTTTTAGGACCGCCATCATGCCAAGACCGAGAAGGTCCACCTTGATGATGCCGAGGTCGGCGCAGTCCTCCTTGTCCCATTGCACTACGGTACGACCGGGCATCGAAGCTCGCTCAAGGGGAACAACCTGATTCAACTGGCCCTGACAGATGACCATGCCGCCCGAATGCTGTCCGAGGTGTCGAGGCAGGCCCTGAATCCGCATGGAAAGCTCAAGATATTTGGCAATACGTGGATGCTTGATATCAAAACCGGCATTGTGAAACGAATGCGCCATTGTGTCTGTCTTGCCTCGCCACTCCCATTGACTGACGAGACTCGAAAGCCTCCCGAGCGATTCGTGATCGAAGCCAAGCGCTTTGCCAACCTCGCGTGCTGCGGACTTGCCACGATAGGTGATCACATTTGCCGTCATCGCAGCACCGAGTTCACCGTAGCGCCGGTAGACGTATTGAATAGCCTGTTCCCGTTTGTCTTCAGAAGGAAGATCGAAGTCGATATCAGGCCATTCTCCACGGCTTTCACTCAGGAATCGTTCAAAGAGCAGATCCATGCCTACAGGATCGATGACTGTAATTTCGAGTGCATAACAGACTGCAGAATTTGCTGCGCTGCCGCGACCCTGGATGAGAATGTCGTTACTCTTACAATATTCGACGATATCCCAGACGATGAGAAAGTATCCCGCGAAACCTAGTTTTGCGATGAGTGCAAGTTCGTGTTTAACCTGCTTCTTCGCCTTCTCCAGTAACTCCGGATTATTTTTAGGCCCATATCGTCGTTGGACACCCTCCGCTACGCGCTTTCGTAGATAACTGTCCATCGTCTCTCCCGCGGGCACGGGGTAACGTGGAAATTCGTAGCCGAGATCGCTTAACTCGAATTTGAGACGCGAAGATAGGTCGCGTGTATTTTCAACCGCCCCTGGAACATCTCTGAAGAGAACAACCATCTCACGTGCCGGACGTAGATGGCGTTGACTATTCAACGCAAGAAGCCGGCCGGCCCGATCGAGCTCTTTATGGTGGCGGATCGCTGTGAATAAATCAAGGATTTCCCTATCGTATGCTGTCGCATATCTAACTCCATTCGTGGCAATTACAGGGAGCTTTAAGGAACGAGCGATTCGAATAGCTGCTTGATTCCGCCACTCCTCTTCGCGCTCATAGTGACGCTGCAATTCGATATAGACATTTTCGCGACCGAAGATATGAGTTAGTTGTTCGACTGCTTTGTATCCGGCACGCTCTCCGCCATGAACGAGAGCGGCAGCCAGCGGTCCTTCATCGCCTCCGGTAAGACATACAAGGCCAGAACTGTAGTCTTGAATATCTTCGAGAGTTGCAGCACCCTCTCTCTTCGTCGTTTCGCGCATTTTGAATTGCGTGATTAGTTGACAGAGATTTTGATAGCCTTCTCTTGATTCACAAAGAAGCGCCAATCGCACCGGTTCTTCAAGGTGTTGATGTGGCAGCCACACAGGTGGCATAAGGCGCTGTCCTAAACCTGAAACAGCAACTTCGGCACCGATATGTGCTCGAACCTTGTTTCTCTTTGCGCTGTTATGGAAGCGAGCGGACCCATAAACTCCGTTGCGGTCCAGGAGCGCCATCGCTGGCATCTCTAACTCTACTGCTCGCTCAATGAGCGACTCAGGTTCCGATGCACCTTCAAGGAAGCTAAAGGCGCTGGCGGCATGCAATTCGACATAGCCATCAGTCATAGAGCGCCGCCATTTGCCAGCAGGCTCGTCTGAGATCGCGTACCAGGCAGCAATACAGCAAGATGTTGTCTCTCTCGCGCGCTACAATGTCCCATTGTTCCAGGCCCCACTGGGTTGTATTCCACCAGTCGCCACCTGTCAGCCAGGGTCCATAAATATGTTCCACAATGTAATGGCGGCCGCGAAAGACAAAGGCCCTCGGGCATTGGTCCTGGATTGTGACCGAGATGCTTTCCGCCGGGCGTAACTGCCGCAACGCAGACCGCGGTTGAGTTGGAACTGCTGTAGACACAGAACCCCTGGAAACAGTAAATGGTTCCATGCGAAATCCGTCGGGTTGGTGAGTGTCTTTGAGCACAGCACGACCGACATAATCTTCGCCGACAATCGCGCGTATGCGCGCAAGTGTAACGTCGAGCCGCATTGGGTCGGGAAGCTGTGGAGAAAACAGTCCCAGCTGAACCTTACTCGTGCTGCCTGGCTCTGCTTGAAGAGTTAAGGAGAGTATGGCAGCGCATGGAGGATGGGCTTCGAGGTCCAGATGAAGCAGCTTGATCCAGAGTTGTTTATCATTTGTCGGCAATGCAGGCCGGACGGCGCGTGTGTGCGTCATACCTCCTTCAAGCGAAAGCGTAATAGCGATGGAGGCCAGAGCAAGTATGCGTGTCTGCGCACGTAAGATAAGTTGATCCAGCATGACAGCGACTACAAATAGCAGCGAGTCCAGTAGTTCAACTGGAGAATCGAGTTCCATATGTTCTTCCAGCGTGAAGGCTGGCTCAACTGGTTGAAAAAAATGAGACAGCTCTCCGCGTGCCAATCGGCGAAGGCGCTGGCCATCCTGTCCCATGCGAGCAATCAGTTCTTTTTCTGGTAGCGCTGCCAGCATTTCCAGGGTGGAGATTCCCCAAAAGGAGAAAGTTTCAGCTTGTTCTGTCGTGAGGTCGAGGACCGTAAGCGGCAGGGAAGCAAGGGCTGAAGACTCCTCTCCCTGTGGAATGATCTTTATCCTGCTTGCGAGAGATAGACCTTTTGCAAGAGAGACAGCAGAATGAAAATTGCTGCTGACAGTGATACAGCCCGTTATACCCAACGCCTCGATCTGATTCAAAAGGCTACGTGCCAAAACGTCTGCGGAGCCAAATAGCTTTTCAGTGCCTGCAATGTCAATGACACAGAGAAATACATAATCTTCGCTTTGGACCTCGACACGAGGTGAAAATCCGCCGGCACATTCAAGCAGGGCAGCTTTAGTGGCCGCTTCTTCTTTCCTTGAGCGCGATAGAAGCTCGACAGCAGGAAAGGTATCTACCTCGACTCGAGTCATTCCCCTGACCACACCAAGCCGGCTTGCTCTTCTATTCAGTGCACAGACGTGCTGCAATGGCGGTTCCCCCTCCATTACGATGAATGGCTTATCGCGCAGATCAGGTCGGAGACGAAGCATTGCCTGCGCGGGAAATTCTTTCGCGTAAACGCAGGCATAAAGTTCGGAGTATCTTGTCATCGGCCGCCTGCCCAGGTCGTTCGGCTCTTCCAATGAGCGCTATTTGCTCTTTGCGGAGGCTTTCGTAATGGAATGACATTCGCTGAAGCGTGTGTAAATCGCTGGCGCACGACCTCAACGCAATTTTCGACACCGGTAAAGACAGTCGCCTCCTCGCGAAGCGCATTGCATGGTGCGAAACGCAGGAGCAGTTCTGCGCTGCTCTTCGCGCAGAAATATTGGGTTAGTAAAAGGATGCTAGTGCGTGTTCGCTCCGCTGCAGCACGATATCGGAACCATGTCGCAAGCGGAACACGTGCTGCATATTCGGGCGAAATGCTGCCCATATCCAGGACAATCGCGCTGAAGCCTCCTCCCTGCAGAAGAAGATCTGTCACACGAAGGGCCTGCTCGATTCTCGACCACGGTTTGCGAATTGGAGTTGAGTTTCGGTTCGGTCTTACCGGTGCCTGGGGGACTGGCTCAAAGATATTCCTCTTCGATCGAACTCTACGCTGCGGCTCTGCGCAGCGCGCGGCGAACATCTCTGGCTGCATGAAATCGCTAATAGACTCGGAGAGCCCCTTTACTTCATTGCGAGGATGAGGCCCGAAACCACCGCCATGCAACCCTTTTTTGACCGGAGGGGGGTCGAGGTATTTTGGGGGGAGAGAAAATTCGTATTGCTGCGGGGACAACTCTTCATACGCGGGACTGGAAACCCCACAACGAACCCAAAGAAGCCGGGTCAAATCCACACCTGACGCGGCAGTTGATTCCGGATGTAGAGAGTCTGAGACATCGACCCAGGCGCAAACCTTGGCGCTTTGCGTCAGGCCCGCCACAAAAGAGAGCGCAAAGGCGGTCCGCCCAGAACACTCAGGGCCCACAACTTCGGTGATAGCACCCACCGGGAGACCGCCATCGAGTATCGCGTCAATGGAGACTATTCCGGTTGCCGTGACAGGGCGGATTGTCCGTGGTGGTGCTGTAAGCGCAGAGGGAATTCGGTGGGCGAGTGAGGCTTCGATCTGATCTCGAACGATGGCGGCAGAAGGCATATGTTCGCCTAATGTTCGCCTAGGGGTTTTAGGGCGTCAATGGGGCAATGCAGTGAAAATAGTGCAACCATTTCCATAACCATCTGATAAAGATGGGATTATTAAATTATTTCTTTATGGAGTCCGCTACCTGGCGCTGCCAGGCGGACGACTGGAATTTTAGAAGAACGCCTTCTGTAGGATCTACTGAGTGCTCGATGGACGGGCACCCTGAAATTCAATGTCCACTGAAACATCGAGGTCAAGGAACATGAGCAGGTTTAGATTATTGATGGTCGTCGCACTCTCCTTGTTTCACGGCAGCCAAGTAGCGCGGGCTCAGGAACAGCCAATCGCGATTGTCGCTGGAACCATTATCGATGGCTCCGGTAAGGTGCTTCACAACCAGACGATCGTTGTGCAGGGGTCTAAGATTGTGAGCGTTGGTGGTCAGATCCCTCCAGGAGCGTCGGTCTACAACCTCGGCAATCTGACAGTGACCCCTGGCTTGATCGACACACACGCCCATATCATGTGGCACTTTGATAATGGCCGCCTTGCAGGTAATGGCGAGCCGCCCTTGCAGGCGATGCTTCACGCTGTGGACAACGCCGTCGTTACTCTTAATGCAGGCTTTACAACCATCCAAAGCCCCGGCGCTCCCGAGGATAAGTACCTTCGAGACGCAATCGCTCGTGGCATCATCCCTGGACCAAGAATTCTAACCTCGCTGCAACCGCTTACCGAAGCCAGCGGAGATCCGGATAAGCTCCGTGAGTTGGTGAGGCAGCGGAAACAAGAGGGTGCAGACTTCATCAAGATATTCGCTTCGAAGAGTATTCGCGAAGGAGGAGCTCAAACGATGAGCGATGCCCAGCTGCAAGCCGCTTGCGGAGAGGCCAAGAAGCTGGGATTGCGTACTCTCGTCCACGCCCACGCGGCTTCGGCAGCAAAAGCAGCGAGTCTCGCCGGCTGCACCTCCGTCGAGCACGGTGCATTTATTACGGATGATGTCTTCGAGCTGATGGTAAAGAATGGAACTTACTTCGATCCAAATATCGGTCTCGTTCTTCAAAATTACATTGCGAACAAGGAAAAGTACCTGGGTATCGGCAACTATAACGAAGAAGGTTTTGCCGATATGGTGAAGGGGGAATCGATCGTCCTCGAAGGGTTCAAACGTGCTCTCAAAATCCAAGGCCTTCAGATAATCTACGGGACGGACGCAGTCGCCGGCGCACACGGAAGAAACGGAGAGGAATTCATTGCGAGAATCCAACAGGGTGGACAGGACCCGATGGGAGCGTTGATCTCCGCGACCTCACTCTCTGCCAAGTCCCTGGGGCTTGGAGATCAGATCGGCACGATTGCTCCTGGAATGCAAGCTGACATTATCGCGATGGACGGCAATCCCCTTACGGATGCGACCTCTGTTCGTCGAGTCGAGTTTGTGATGAAGAGCGGTACTATCTTCAAAAACGTAGCTTCATCGCAATTCAACAAGAAGTAGGTTCTTGTTCTCCGGGCATTGGTGCGGCGCAGTTGTTTATGACACAAGCGCAGTGACAGACAACAAAAGTGATCTTGCAACGTCCGATAGTTCTCATTCAAGAAGCTCACAAAGGAGTTCCATGCCAGTTTTCGGTGATACCTCAAGCCGTCTGTATTTATTCCATACTGTTGCGGTGGCCTCGGTGGCAGCCTTACTTTTTGGTCCGGCACTGCGGCTTTCTGCTCAAACACCAGCAGAGATACTCGCTCGGCCTGATGTGCAGTCGGCGATGCAAGCCATTAAGACTAACGAACCCCATTTCATTAATGAGCAGATTCGCATTTGCGAAATCTCATCGCCGCCATTTCACGAAGATAAGCGTGCTGCGGAGTTGGCTCGCCTCTTCGGCGAGGCTGGCCTTTCAAATGTTCGTATTGACCATGCCGGCAACGTACTTGGGGATCGCCCTGGAAGTGCGCCACATCCGCATCTTGTGATCGCGGCACACCTGGACACAGTTTTTCCTCCTGAGACAGATGTTCACGTGACCCGCGAGGGTAATCTTCTGAAGGGTCCCGGAATCGGCGATGACTGTCGCGGCCTTGCAGCGTTGTTAGCTCTCATCAAAGCGATGAATGACGCGAACCTCAAGACTCGCGGCTCTCTTACGTTCGTTGCGGATGTTGGGGAGGAAGGTCTAGGGGATGTTCGCGGTATGAAGGAGCTCTTCGGCGTTACGTTGAAGGACCAGATCGACGATTTCATATCGATTGAACCTGGCGAGGCGAACCGCGTTACGAATGGCGGTGTCGGAAGCTATCGGTATAAAGTCACATTCACCGGCCCGGGAGGCCATAGCTATGGAGCCTTCGGCTTGGCAAATCCGGCAAATGCTTTGGGACGCGCTGTAGCTCATATTGCCGACCTCCAGGTACCGACAACGCCGAAGACCACATTCAACGTTGGCAGGATCGGTGGTGGGACATCGGTCAACTCGATTCCATTCGAGGCATGGTTTGAGTTCGACGAACGCTCTCCTGATACCGGCTCACTCGACAACCTCGACAAACGATTTAAGGCTGCGGTGCAGGCAGGTCTCGATGAAGAAAATGCCAGATGGAAAGATAAGGGAAAACTGAGCGTAAAAGTCGATCAGATCGGAGTGCGTCCTGCGGGTCAAACTCCGATGAGCGCCGCTATCGTAAATACTGCCTCCGAATCGATCAAAGCTCTTAATTTTGGGAGAACCAGAATTCAGTGCCGGTTCCTCGGACTCGAACGTTCCAATGCATCTCGGCATCCCCGCCATTACCATCGGTGGTGGCGGAATCGACAATGGCGCCCATTCGCTCAATGAGAGCGACGATGTCACTGATTCGTATAAAGGGGTTCAAAACGCCCTTTTGATTGTCTTATCAATTCTTCAATAGCCTCTGGCAAGAACATCGATTCCAAAATTAGAGGTAGGCATGTATCCGAGTCTTCGGCCTTCAATCAGAATGAGAGATCCAAAAGTCTCATCGAGCAATTGTGCTCAATTCCGAAAGTATCTTCCGCATATCGGCTGCCTGTGCATACTTTCATTCCTGATACCCGGTGCATTTGTTTTTGGTTATGCGGACCGTACATCGACGGTACGAGCGACGCCTTGTACGAGCGCCACCGTTGCGTGTACCGAATGGATAAAGCTAGGCAGTGGATCAGCCCGTTCGATGGTGTATCGAACGTATTCGCTGAACTCCCGCAACGCGGACGTTCACCGCGCTTTGATTATGATTCACGGTACAAACCGCAACGCAGACCACTATTTCAGCACAGCCACGGGTGCAGCTTTTCTTGCCGGTGCATTGGACGATACAGTCGTGATCGCGCCCAGCTTCCGGTCCTCGGACCCTGGTTGTGTGGACAAGCTGCAAACGGATGAGATCAGTTGGAGTTGCCGCGGAGACAGCTGGCGGTCCGGAGGCACCTCAACGAGTAATAAGGATTTGACCTCCTTCGATTTTGTTGACGAGCTCCTGCGAAGACTGGCAGACAAGAAGGTCTTTCCTAATCTCACAGCTATCGTGATAGCTGGACATTCCGCGGGCGGACAGTTTGTATCGCGTTACGAGATGGCGAACCACGCCCAGGACAATCTTGGTGTCGCAGTCTCCTACGTTGTCGCCAATCCATCGAGCTATGCGTGGCCAGATGCCACAAGGGTCTTGCCGATTGACGATGGATCGGCGGAGAACGCGGTCGCAGGCTGGAAAGCGGAGACGCCGCATACTAAGTTCAGCTACGGGCCCTTTGATGCGACCAAGGCTCCCAACTACGATCAATGGCCATACGGTCTGGAAAATCGCACGACGGGATATACCGTGAAGATGACAGACGATCAACTGAAGAAACAATTAGTCTCGCGAACTACCACGTATCTATTGAGTCAGGTTGATACGCTACCGTTGGGTGGTTTCGATGGATCGCCCTCGGCGATGGCTCAGGGCGCAACGCGCCGAGCGCGGGGCGAAGCGTTCGTCAAATACATCAACGAGCAACTAGGGGCAAAGAGTAACGTGATGATCATTCCAGAGTGCGGCCATAATGATCGTTGCGTCTACACTACTGCTGAGGTGCTTCCAGTAATCTTTCCAAAGCCATAACGTTCTAACCTTCCGTAACGATGAAACACTTCCAAAGTCGCTCTTCTGTCGCCGACGCTGGAGCTGAGAGCCATCTTCACACCAAGCCGCCGATTATCTCTTGACCAATTATTTTTTCTCATAAAAGAGTCGTACAGAAAGCTGAGCGATACCAGCTTTCTTCATTCCACAACGTGCCAGTTTGAGGTTCGCTTCCATGAGGTCATCGCCCTTGCAATGTCTGCGGTGCTTGGCCCAAGATCCGCCTCGTATACAACATCATTCCGAGTGACGGCGAAGGTCATGACGCCCGACGACCGATAATCTGCAGGATAGGCCACGAGGATGAGTCCGCCGGCGTTACTGGCGGAGCCATTTTGCCCCTTCTGCTGGGCTGTCAGAATTTTGAAGTAGTATCCGTAGAACGGACCCAGGACTTCTTCTCCGTTCGAGGAAGCACCAGTAGTCTGCGCTGGTTGGGCGTTGATGAGAGAGCGGGCATAGTGAACGACTCGGTCAGCTTCCGTTGTGTTGCTTCCCGGCTGCTTGCCCGATTGGATAAGCGCGTGGCTGGTGTCAATCGCGGTGTATTCATTTGCTCCTAACCGGCGGAAGCGAATCTCCTGGGCACCGGCCTTGGGATCGAAATACCACACTGATGCCTTTGACACTATTGGGACCGGGAAGGGCCAGTTTTCAGCGCCGACGTAAACGAGCGTGGTCCCGTCAGATTCCCGCACCAGCCGATGCATCTGTTGGTATTTGCGGACGAATTGCTGGCGGTCGATCCTGTCTTCGGCTTCATCACCTGAGGAGACGAGTTCCTTGCCTCCGGCCAGGATGTGCACCAGGGCCTGCGCATTACCACTTTGGGCGGCGAGGAAAAGAGCATAACTCGCTGCTTCGGCAGAGGAAAATGTTTGCTGTGCCGGTCCCTGAGCGAAGGACGACGGGGTGCAGCACGCAATCAAGATAGCCAATCCGACAGTAGCTGCTTGGGTCAAATGAAATCCTCCGCCTAGTACAAAGGTTTTGTTGGCGCCGTGCATGATTGTTTCCCTCCATAGATGCATTTTGTAGTGTCCTTCGTGAATAAGGAGGGTGAACTACCTTCGCCCCCCGCCTCCATGGAACCCGCCTCCGTGGAACCCTCCTCCGAAACTCGATCGCCCACGGAAGGAGTTCGCCATGGTGGTGCCTCCATGGTTAAAACCGCTGAATGCCCCGGAACGCATGCCCGGTTGGCTGTGTGCTCCGGCGAATCCCCCGGGAGATACGCCCCCATGGAATCCGCCAGCGGGGCTCCCACCGTCGAATCCATGTTGCGATCCCGAGAACCCTCTTGAGGGCGCGCCGTCATGGAAGCCGGCAGCATGATTCACGCCACTAAACCCGTGGCCGAAATTGTTGTGATTTACGAATGTTCTGCTATGAGAGACGTAGGTGTTGTGGTTATAAATTACTGTCCGGTTGTGCCAGTCGAATCCCCAGTGACCCCATCCCCACCCAAACCCACCGAAGAAACCCAGCCCGAATCCCACGCCAAAACCAATTCCTGGTCCAGCGAGATAGAGCCCCGGATACGGATACCAACCGGGCCACACTCCGAGTGGTGCGCCATACACGAGCCACGGATCGTATTGCGGGACGTAGACAACATCAGGGTTGGCGGGTTCGATAGTGATCATTTGCCCTTGTGTTGCTACGTCCTCTTGTGGAGTGCTTTTTAGATTCCCCGATTTCTGCGCACGACCACGCATGACCTGCACTGCATCCATCACATCTTTCTGCTGGTTGACATAGGCATCTCCGAGCGATGAGGTCCAGGAAAGGTTCTTATCCATGTTGGCAAGCACCGACGGAAATTGCGCCAGGGCTTTTACGCTCGGATCCCACGACTGCTTATCCACCTCGTCAGCCAACTTCTTTCCCTTGAGGTCGGTATGCTGTTGCATCCATCGGTCAGCTTCCACAATTTCAGCAGGGTAGGTTGCGGCGGCTAGGATTTGTGCGACCAACGCGTCTGGATATAAGGCAATCGGGGCTACAAGCTGCTGCAACTGTCCGGGCGTCTGCTGCACGGCCTGCGGTGCCGGCGGTACCGCACTCTGGTCTGTTTGATAAGCAAATCCTTCAGGCGCACTCACTAACACAAGTGAAACCGACAATAAAAGCGCTATGCCCCGCCTTAATAAGGTCATCATAAATTCTCCATGCCTGGCGACGATCCTGCAGTAGCATTCCGCTGCTCGTTCGCCGGTCTGTCAAAAGACATCAAAAGTCTTCGCCGAGATCTGGACGCGATCCTTGATTTCAATCGCACCCCGATCAGAGGCGCTGCCCTCTCTTATAAGCATCTGTAATGCCAATCCGGATGCGTTTTTAGCGAGCTGCGCACACTCACCCAATTGGTTCTCTCTCCATATACTTCGCGGTGAGAACTCGCCAATCGTTCGTCTACGAGGGGGAGTTGTTGATCTCCATCGTGTCGGCAATGCGCCGAACTGCGGCGAATCGCCGACGCATAGGACCAGCTAATGTCGGCAAATCGACACCGGTCATTGTGCCCTCGCGTGCAAGCTCAAGTGGCGCCCACGAGGATGAAGGATGTGGCGTGGATTCATAACGGATACCAGCCGCAAACAAGCTATGTGAGCGAGGATGGACAGGCATCGGCACTGCTGACAGTGATCAAGAGCGGCGCTTCATCGACGCTGACGATCCTAGACCACGTGAAGGCAGCGCTTCCAAGGATCAAGGCCGGACTACCAAGCGCGCTGACGCTGACGCCGATTTTTGATCAATCGGTGCTCGTCCGGGCTTCGATCCAGGACGTGGTGCAGGAGGCGGTCACGGCGGCCTTTCTGACGGCCCTGATGGTTCTGGTGTTCCTGGGGAGCTGGCGAAGCACGCTGATTGTGAGCGTATCGATTCCGCTTGCTGTTTTGTTCGCGATCGCAGTCTCCTCGGCGCTGGCGAGACGATCAATGTTATGTCGCTGGGCGGTTTGGCGCTGGCGGTCGGCATGCTGGTCGATGACGCAACCGTGGAGATCGAGAACACGCACCGAAACCTTGGGTTGGAGCAAAATAAGCCGCTGGCATCCGCGATTCTTGACAGTGCGGACCAGGTGGCGGTGCCGACGCTGATCATCGAAGATATCGATCTGCATTGTGTTCATTCCGGTGACCTTGCTTTCGGTGCTCGGCGAAATTCATCTTCACGCCGCTGGCACTGAATGTAGTACTCGCGCTGGTTGCTGTCTTATGGGCTCTCGCGGACGCTGGTGCCGACGATGATGCACTTCCTCCTGCCAAAGGAGGCGCCGCTGTACCAGGGTCTGGCGGAACAAGAGTCGCCGCTCAGCCGAAGTTTCATTTGGCGATTCCACGAAAAGTTCGAGCATGGATTTGATCGGTTTGCAGAGAAGTACAAAGGCGGACTGGAGTGGGCTCTGGAGCACCGGGCACTCACGCTCACCACGTTCGCGGTAGTAGTGATGGGCTCGTTTGCATTGATCCCGGTAATCGGCCGGGATTTTTTTCCGTACGTGGATTCGGGGCAGATGGAGTTTCCATGTACGGCCACCGGTGGGAACGCGGATCGAAACGGCCACTGAGGTGTTCCAAGCAGGTCAACGAGGAGATTCGGCGCGTCATTTCGCCGGAGCAGCTCCAGATGGTGGTGAATAACATCGGGCTGCCACCGGGGGGAGTAAACCTGGCATACTCGGCGTAGCGATACGAATCAACAATGCAGATGGGGATGTGCTCGTGCTGCTTTCGGCCAAACACCGTCCGACACAAGAGTGGATGAAGATCCTGCGGCAGGACTTCGCGCAGAAGTTTCCCGCAGGAGACATTCTTCTTCGAGCCCGCGGATATCACCAATCAAACGCTGAACTTCGGGCTGCCCGCGCCGATCGATGTGCAGGTCTTCGAGGAAAGGACGCAGCGGCAACGGCGCGAATCTAGCCGAAACGCTGCAGGAGCAAATCAAGAATATTCCCGGTGCGGTGGACGTGCTTGTATGCAGCAGGCGGCTACAACGCGCGAAGCTGAACATCAGAGTGGACCGGCTGAAAGCGCAGGAAGCTCGCGCTGACGACGAAAGATGTCTCTGACAACGTGCTGCTCTCGCTTTCGGGCAGCGGCCAAACTTCACGCTCGAATTCTCTGGCTCGACCCGGCGAACGGCGTTGAATACCCGGTCATCGTGCAGGTGCCGCAGTACCGCCTGGCTCAACTCTCCATACGCTCGACCGGACGCCCGTAACTGCGATGACGACTGGGGCCAGTGACTCATATTGCTGGCGAATGTGTCGGAGACGTAGCGGCAGGTTTCGCCGATGATCGCGTACTCTCATTACAACTTCGCTCCCCGAGATACGATATCTTTGCGAATATCGAGCTGCGCGTTCTTGGGTGTTTTCGCGCAGTGACGTAGAGAAGATCGTCAAGCAGAACTCACAACACCTGCCGCCCGGGGTCGCAGATTCATTCTCAGCGGTCAAGTGCTGACTGATGAACACGTCTTTTCAACGAATCTGGAGATCGGGATCGCAGCAGCGGTGGTGTTTGTGTATCTGCTGATGGCGATGAATTTTCAGTCATGGAGCATTCCTTTCATCATTCTCATGGCGCTTCCGGGGGCTTTCTGCGGGGATTGTATGGATGTTGTTCCTGACACAGACGACGTTCAACGTGCCATCGCTGATGGGGGCGTTGATGACCATCGGTGTTGCGACCGCAAACTAGCATTCTGGTGGTTGAACTTATGCGAGCGACTCGCCCTTTGTGAGGGCGAATTGAGTACGGACGCGAAGCAAGCGGCTCTGAATCGCGGTACACGACGCGGCTGCGGCCGGTCTGCATGACGGCGCTGGCGATGATCATCGGCATGTTGCCGATGGCTCTGGCTCTGGGCGAGGGCGGCGAACAGAATGCGCCGATTGGCCGCGCTGTGATTGGAGGCCTGATATGGAGTGACCGTGTCAACTCGGCGCAACTGTGGGGTTGTTTTTGTCGTTGTCGTTGCTTTTGTCCTTTCCCGAAGACAGAGCGAGCAGCAGTCGGAGCAGTTTTGAGCGACGATTGATCAGTCTGATATTCGCGGGTCGGAACCGCATAATCATGATCCGTCGGGAGCTGCCTCTGACTGTTATCGCGAGTCCGGTTGAGCCTGTCGCATAGGCCGAGCGAGGGTTCTCCTTCGTGCTTGCCCTGGCTGCTGCCGGCTCTGTGTTCGAGATGGATGTCAGCGTTCATCGATTCGGTGTTCTTATCTTTTTCCTTTTTAGGAAGTTTTTGTTTTGCTTGGTTGTTGTCAGGCTGCAACTTGCTGCCTGGAGACAGTCTCTGCTCTGGTTCCAATAGCCCAGATAAAGCCGAGCAGCTCTCGAGCTACTGCTGTGACAATCTTCCTCTGGTCCTTGCCGGCCGCGCCCAGCTTTATATATCGCTTGTGCAGCCTGTGTTGCGCCTTCCATGCAATCTCCTTGGTCTCTTCCGAGATGCTCTCCTGTCGTCTGCGCAGTCCGTACCAGATACCTGGCGGACGACGATAGCTCCATGCGGCTTCGACAACGATGCGTCGCAGGTGCGCGTTGCCAGTCTTGGTGATGCCTCCGCGTCTAGTTCGCTTACCACTGGAATCCTCGCTCGGTACAACGCCGCAGTAACCCATCAGTTGGCGAGCACTCTCGAAGCGAGATACCTGGCCCAACTCGCTCGCAATGGTCACAGCCGAGATATCTGCGATACCGCGCAGTGCCTGTAGATCGTTGATGACCTGTTGCAGCGCCGGCGATGCCAGCTTCACCGCTTCCATGATGGCTTGCTCCAGGCGCGCTACCCGCTCCCGCATGTGCTCGACCTCGTGCAGATAATCCTGGCGCGTGGACTCTTGAGCGATCTGGGTGAAACGCAGCTGCGCGACCCAGATCAGATAAGGTCGTGTCCATGGCCTGACTCCGGTCGGTGGACGCTGACCGGAGCGCAGAAGGAACTTGCTCAAGCGATGCCGCGCTCGCGTCTGATCCTGCTTGGCTGCTTCGCGGGCACGCACCAGATCGCGCAACGCTTCGGAACCCTCATCGGGAACCCACACCGCCGTCAGATCTCCGGATCGATAGCAACGTGCCAGCTTCTCGGCATCCCGCCGATCCGTCTTGACTCGATCGCCAGCCTTGACCGGTACCAGCGTGGGTGCCACAACCTCGCACTCGACGCCCAGCTCCGCCAGCTGCCAGTACACGACGTAGCCCGTCGGTCCGGCTTCGTAACAGGCTCTCAACTTGTCTGCCGGACCAAGCTTCTTGATCAACTTGCGGATAGACTCAGCGCGGTTCGGAATCGTTCCCAGGCTCCGCACTTCACCTTCCGGCTCCGCGACCGCTACGGCGATCGTCTCAGCATGGACATCCAAACCTAAAAATCGTAACTTCTCCTTCATGACCGGCTCCCTTCCGCTTGTGGCTCTGAACTGTGCGTCCTTCGGACACTCACAGCCTAACCCACGGTCAGCGCATCGGCGCCGGTCACTCCATACTGACTGTTGGCGAAGACCCCACCGGGATACTGGGTCCAACGATCAATCGTCACTGAGCAGTTTTCAAGGAGAACATTCTTGATCAACATGTCGGGGTGAGCATCGACTCTGAAGCTGTTTTCCGCGACCCCGTGGATATTTCTTAAACGGATGTTGCTCAGCGACCCGAGTTTCGTGCCTTCTTTCCGAGACCAGGCCGTGATGGACGCCGCTTCGCCCCAACCCCACCAACGAGCGGCATGGTGTTGTGCAAGGAACTCGATGTCCCGAAACTCTACATCGTCGATGTTGCCAGGTTGGCGATGCGTAATCGTGGGGCCACGTCCACCAGAGACGATGCGGCAACGCTCAAAGAGGATCTTGCTGATGTCTCCAAATGTCTCAGTGCCGATCTTCAATCCGCTATCACGACAGACTACCGAGCAATCCCGCACAGTAACGTTGTGCGCTGGGCCGAAGTCTTCTGCCTGATGGCTCGATCCTTATGACGATCCCATCATCCGCGCAAACTAGATCGCTATTCTTGATCTCCATCGTCCCTGCAGCGGTCGGGATCGATGCCGCCACAGTGCGGAACGTCCAGGTAGTTACGGATGCGGATACCATCTACCAACGCGTGGTCACATCTCGAGCGTGTGAAGGCCCCACTCCGGCGAGTGACCAAAAGATATACCGGTGATCTCCAATTCCGTGCAGCGTACGAGATGGAACATCCTCGGCCTGAACGCGAGTGGCTCCCAGCGCTCATCTACGGGAGAGTAGTTGCCCATGAACTTCATCCCCTGTCCGTCGACGTGACCCGTGCCTGTAATCCGCACGTTTTGAGCTCGATTAATGTTCATCACGCCGATGTTTGTCTTCGACGTGTACTGCGCACGGTCCGGGCTGGCGAGAAAACTGCATCATCCGCAAGATGAAATTCAACGTTGTTTTTCAACATCAGTCCACCGATCAAGAAGCGCTTGCCGCCGGGAACGACAACCCGACCTCCACCCGCAGCCGACACGCGATCAATGGCTTCTTGTATTGGTTGTGTATCCAACGTCAAGCCATTTCCAACCGCACCGAGCGATAGAACGTTGATCTCAACGGGTGACATTGCTTGCGCAAACGAAGGCATAGCAGTTACTCCCGTGAGCGCCAGCGAACTAAATAGGAACGATCTACGTGTAGCCATCTCTCTCCTGATGATTCACGTGCCGCGGTGTTACTCCCATACGTGAAACTCCCAAAGGCCAGGCGTGCCTTTCATCACATAGACACGCAGATAGCGCGCTGACATGGTCCGATGCGTAGTGTGTGGGGATTCGATGGTGAGCGGCTGCACAGGCTGGTAGATGGTCCTGTGCGTGTTGTCAGTCGAGGACTCGATGCGATAGGAGTGTCCGGCTGTAGGGGTGACCAAGTAGGCCTCTGTCCGCGTGATCGCGTGCACCGCGCCCAGATCGACCTGCAGCCAGGGGTCGGATCCTGCTCATCCGCCATCCACCGGCTTCCGTTCGAACCATCGACAGCATTTTCCGGAGAAAAGGATTCGGTGCGTGCGAACGCAGAATCGTACTTCCCGGGGACACTGACAGTTGGTCTGAAGGAAGAGGCTTTCGCATGGGCACCGATGCTCTAGACCTTTCTCTGCGACGAGTGGAGGACGAAGCGCACCGACACCTGCACCGGTGAGTGTCAGAGGTTGGATCGTGCCGTCTGGATGGAAGTCAATCTGTTCGACAAAGACCTGCCGACTGGCGCCACCGCGTCCATACTTAAGGTAAGCAAAATACCATTTGTCTGTCTTCGAATCACGAAAGACGGATCCATGACCCGGGCCATAAATCTGGGTGGCGTGGTTTGTCTTCATGAGAACATCGTCGTCTGGCGCTGTCCACGGTCCGAGCGGCGAAACGCGACTCATCATGTAAGCGTACTCATAGTTCTCATAGGCGCCGAGCGTATAGAGGTAGTAATAAATCCCGGAACGCTTGAAGAGGAAGGGGCCCTCGGAGTAACTTTAGCGTTCGCGTGCAACTACCTTCTGAGCGACCATCAAGGTAGCGCCGCGGTGCCGCTCCCGCTATGCGCGCGACAAGCAGCGCTCGCCATCGTCGTCTGTAAAGACCTCTGCGTCGATCGGCTTGGCAATTGTGATCGGCATAGCTGAGAGCGGTGTTGCCGTCAGCCGGCCGGTCAAGTCCAGCAATGGCCCCTGCAGTGTCTTCATCATCACGGGGGTCACCTGACGATTGCTCGTCGGAAACAGATAAAGCTTTCCACCGTTGCGGACTGGAGTGCTTGGAGCTACATACTTGTCCCTCTGATCTTCGGGCATGATGGGCCCGTGAAAGCACAATGGTCACGCCGTCCGGCGACGTCCAGAAGACCTTCGGACGATACCGCAGGAGTCGAACCATAGCATCTGTTGTCGGATACCAACAGCAGCCCGGGCCACGATCGCGGAGCTGAACGCGACCGCCGATCAAGACGGTGAATGGCGCGGTCGTGCAGATGAGACGACTGGTTGATTTGTGCCTGACCATGGGCCGGCGCACAGACGATGAGGCAGAGGATCAACGAGGCGAGAGAGAGAGAGGTGAAAGGAGCGGGTGGACTGGCGGCTCTGCCGCATCTCACCGGTGGGTGAAGAGCTTCGGATCGGGTTTCGGATGAAAATCCGGCCGGCCAATCTCACGACCAATTCCCCTTCTCCAAAAAGCCGAGTCAATCACCGCGTTCGTCCCGGAGAGGTTCTCAGTGTGATGATCTGCGCCGTGAAGGGGGTTCCGCTTAGACGCGACGTCTTCAGCAGCACCTGAAAGTACGGGAACGTCTTCGAGTTGAATCGACTCTTCAACGCTGCCATGCTCTCCTCGTTGGTCGCGAACTCCCCGGCAGCTTCCGTGGCCTGCGAATCGGTTCCCTCAATGATGAGGGCATCTCCGGTCTGTCCGATGTTGGGCAGGTATGCTATGACTCCATAGCCAACATTCGTCCTCGGATCCTCGGGTTCGGGATAGAACTGCGGCTCTCCCGCCTTTGGATGAAGATTTTGGACACCTGTCTGGTGCAGATTGGAGTCGTATCCAATCGTGAAGTCCAATTGGTCCTGAAAGAAATCGACCCACGGATTGGACTTGCGGCTCCCAATCAGAATCACGTTATCTCGCTTGAGCGCGTCCGGAGTATAGTCTCGTGCGAAACGAAGCCGCGCGGAGGGAGAGAACGGATCCAGCATAAGGATTCTTCTCGCCGCACGGAAGTCGCTAATACTCCCGTTGTTCCGAGAGACCACGAGATCTATGGCGTTCCTCGTGTCAGGACTAATGCTCTCGTTCTGCGGAAGATGCTCGTACCGATAGTTAAGATAATCGCTCAGAGGAATCGAGGTCTTCAAAATATCCTCCTCCAGGGCGAAGGAGGTATCAGCAAGGATGACATCCGTCTCGGCGCCATTCCCAAAGAAGACTCCCCAGAAAGACCGCAGAGCCGGGGTCGCCTGCCACCCGTGCATCTGCTGGCGCATCGACCGGTTCTGCAATGCCAGCATCACGCAGACGACGCTGAGCACGGTAATGATGCCCGCTGTCCAAAGAGATCTCCGTTTGCCCGCGGTCTCCGAGAGATACTGCGGGGAAGCCTTTTCAGGATTTTGGCCCCCCGGAGAAGCTGAGACCAATTCGGAGACATTCTGAGGCAGTTCACTTTCGCCACTAGCCGGAACCGGCACCTTCCTTCGCGAAAAGACAGGGTTATACCCGCCGCGCGGAATCTCCAACACCCATACTTCATTGGTGCCATCCGTCGCGAAGTAGCTCTCCAGCCTCTTCCGCAGCTCTGTTGCGTTCACCCGGACGATGTTGTCCTGGCTGGTGTCGTAATATGGGGGACGCCCGAAAACCGCGGTGCCAATCTCCTGCTCGTGAAGTTCCGTTTTCCCCAACTCGATCGACTGCTTCCCTATATAGAGAAGAAGCTCCCGAAGCCGGGAAGCTCTTCGAAGCTGCGGGCTTCGCGAGACGCGATCCAGCAGCGCCAATCGTTCATTGGCTTCAGCCTGGGTTAGATCGATCTCAGGTTCCGTAAGACGCATAATAGCCGACCCTAAAGAAGGCCCTGAGTCTATCAGAAAGTGCAAAGAGCTGGTTTTCCGCCACTTCTAACGGTTAAGAGTTTCTCTTACCGCTAAATAACTTGCGCAATTTTCGTTCGCGATGAACGATGGCGTGTCATGAGATTCACCACGCTCATCGCATCGATCGTAATCTCCTCCATATCCCCTGGAAGCTGGGGCCAAACCAGCCCGGTGGACCTGGTGAATCCTCTGATTGGCACTGCTGCGGAAGGCCAAACCTTTCCCGGGGTCGGCGAACCCTTCGCCATGACGGCGTGGACGCCGGAGACAAGGCGGGGAGAGAACAAGTGCATCGCCCCGTACTACGTTGCAGACACAAAACTCTACGGCTTCCGCGGAAGTCATTTCCTCAGCGGCTCCTGCACCCAGGACTACGGAAGCATGACCATGATGCCCGGCTCCGGAGAGATCCGCGCAGAGGCGTCCTCTGCCTTCGTCCATCAGGACGAACAACGGCACCCTTACCTCTACTCTGTCCTCTTGCAGGATGACCAGATCCAAGCCGCCGTAACCAGCAGCAAACGGAGCGGCTTCCTTCGTTTTCGCTTCACCCGCGGAGGCCCATCCTGGATCACAGTTCGCAGTAATGGCAAGCCAGGGGAAGGATTTATAAAAATCGATCCCGAGCATCATCTCCTGACCGGCAGTAATCCAGCCCATCGGCTATACGCTGGTGCCGGGAAACCTACTGGATTCAGCGGATACTTCGTGGTCCGGTTCGACCATGCCTTTCGCGTCGCGGATCCCACCTCCGTGCAAGCGACTGCGCCGCAGCAGACTCTTCTGTTCGATCTCAAACCCGGTGAAGCGGTTCTTGCGAAAGTCGGTACTTCCTTCACAAGCGCTGAAGAAGCGCAGAAGAACCTCGACACCGAGATTCCCGGTTGGGACTTTGACTCCACAGTCCAACAAGCGCGAGACGCCTGGACCCGCGCTCTGAGCTCAATTCGTATCAGCGGCAATTCTCCCGATCGCGTCATCTTTTATACCGCCCTCTACCACTCCATGCTCCTGCCCCGAATCTTCAGCGACGTCTCCGGTAGCTACCCGCAGTTCGCCGGAGGTCAGCAGATCGAAAGGGCCGTCAACTACACCTACTACTGCGACTTTTCGTTGTGGGATACATTCCGGGCCTTGCATCCCCTCTTCACCATCATCGAGCCGAAGCGTGACGGCGAGATGGTCCGCTCACTCATCGAAATGGGCCATCAGGGCGGCTTCCTACCCATCTATCCGGCCTGGAACAGCTATACATCAGAGATGATCGGCGATCACGCAACCGCAGTTATCGCCGACGCCTATGTGAAAGGAATCAGCGGGTTTGATATCCATCAGGCTTACCAACTGATGCGTAAAAATGCCATGGAAACACCCTCCGATCCGGCTCTCTACATCGATGGCCGCGGCCGAAGAGCTCTTGAGTCATATCTCAAGCTTGGCTACATTCCCCTCGAAGACCCCGTTGACCACTCGTTTCATCGCAACGAGCAGGTCTCACGTACCCTCGAATACGCCTACGATGACTTCCTGGTCGGAGAGATCGCGCAAAGCCTCGGTATCCAGGCAGACGCCGACCTCTTTCACCGTCGCGGCATGAACTATCGCAATGTGATCGATCCAGCGGTCGGCTTTGCTCGCGGCCGCCACGCCGACGGCTCCTGGTCCTCGCCGTTCGACCCCAACGGCAAGTACTCCTACATCACCGAAGCCACCCCGTTTCAATACACCTTCTTTGTCCCCCAGGATATTCCCGGCCTGATTGCATGGCTTGGTGGCCCAAACTCCTTTAGCAGCAAACTGGATCTTCTCTTTCAGGGAGATCACTACGATCATGGCAACGAACCGAGCCATCAGATCGCTTATCTCTATGACTTTGCGGGCTCCGCCTGGAAGACCCAGGAGCATGTCCACCACATAATGACCACCAATTACGCCGACCGGCCCGACGGTCTGGCTGGCAATGACGATGCCGGACAGATATCCGCGTGGTATGTGATGAGCGCGCTTGGCTTCTATCAGGTGACCCCGGGTGTTCCGATCTATCAGATAGGTACCCCTCATTTTGACGAAGCGACGATTGCGTTTGAAGGAGGAAAGGCCTTTAATGTCCACGCTCGAGGCGCGGAGGCAGGCGCGTTCTATATCCACTCGGCGACGTTGAATGGTAAACCCTTACGCCGCTGTTATCTAACGCACGCGGAGATCGTAACGGGCGGGGAACTTACCTTCGAAATGTCTCGTACACCCAATCCTGCGTGGCCATCCCCCTAAGTTCTGACCGCCGCAGGCAGGTCTTTACAGTGGTCTCACCGTAAATTCACTTGCCGATCGTTATTTGCCACGGGCACCGTGTTGGGGACCAAAAATATCATCCGCCGGACACCAAATTGATCGTGGGCTGACTTCGAAAACTAGTTGATCAGCCCTGAAAATCACCAGGCCCATTAAGTAATTCGACTCAGGGTTTTTGGTTCGACCCGCAAAGCCGAAAAGGAGGATCGATGAAAACTTTATTGGAGACGCCAAAGCAAACTACTAAGACGTGGGTCCCCCAAGCGAAGAGGTCGATCTGGTGTTCCGTCCTCTTTCCCGTTCTGCTGCTCACACTTGCTCTCGGGCTGGCGCCGAGTTCGTTCGGCCAGGGCATCACCGGCTCGATCGCGGGTACGGTAACCGACTCCAGTGGAGCAGGCGTTCCCGGAGCGACCGTCACGGTGCGCGAAGTGGAGACCAATGCTGCCCGTGTCGTCACGACCTCCGAAATCGGTAGCTACACAGTCACGCAGCTGGCGCCAGGGTCCTACAGCGTGAAGGTCGATAAGACAGGTTTCAAGACCTTTCAGCAGAATGACATCACGCTTCAAATCAACCAGCTGGTGCAGATCAATGCAGAGTTGGGACTCGGCTCGCAGCAGGAGACTGTCGTCGTCACCGGGACCGCTCCAGTCATCCAGACGGAAGATTCCTCGATTGGCTTGGTCGTCGACACCCAGACCATCCTGAATACACCGCTGAATGGCCGCCTTAGCCTCATGGGTCTCATAGCTCTTGCTCCCGGAGTCCAGGGTGCAGGAGCGCAGGACCAGCTTGCCGTCAGGGGCGTTACTCCATCGATCGGCACAGGGACACGCAACTCCTATGGAGGTTTTGGATCCACCCTCGACGGTGTCACCAACCAGGAGGTCACCCTTCAGCGTGGCGAGGCGGAAGTCCCGTCGCTCGATGCGATTGCGCAGTTCAAGGTCATCTCCACAGGCGCACCGGCCGAGTTCAACCAGCCGGCCCAGATGGTCGTGGTTAGCAAGAGCGGGACCAATCAGCTGCACGGAGGCGTCCTCGAGTACAACCGCTCCAAGGGCACCTCGGCGAAAGCCTTCTTCGGCGGCGCGCTACCACGGCCACCGTACGAACGCAACGAATTCGGCGGCAACCTCTCCGGTCCAATCTTTATCCCCAAGCTCTACGACGGTCGCGACAAGTCTTTCTTCTTCTTCGCCTATGAAGGATTTCGGCTGTCACAAGCCACCAATGTGAACAGTCAGCAGCCGACCGTCGCCGAACGGGGCGGCGATTTCTCCGCGTTCCTCGTCAATGGCGGTTGCGCACCGGGCAGCGGCGGTACCTGCATCTACGACCCCTCGACGGGGCTGCCGTTTCCAGGAAACATAATTCAGCCGGGAAGGTTCAATTCTGTTGATACGCAGCTATTGAATATTCTCTATCCGCTGCCCACCCAGGCCGGACTAGGGACCAACACCTTTCAGCTGGTCCCATACACCAGTGAAGCCTCGCGAATCTCCGTACGCCTCGACCATAAAATCAATGACCGCAATCAGATTCGCGCAACGTATCTCCGGGCCTTCTACGGTCCAAACCCGGACGTTGGCACCTCCAGCCTCGCCGGCGGGTTCTCTGGCGACGGAGAGCACAATAGCAACGTCATCCTTGGCTGGACCCACACCTTTTCCCCGACCCTCCTCATCGATACGTACGCATCGTATTTCCATCTCCCCATCTACCGCACGCCGCAGAACTCGAACATCAACTTCGCGTCAATCATTCCAGGACTGGGTCCACAGCTGATCGAAGGAGCGCCACAAATCACCATCACTAACATCACCTCTGTGTCAGAGGCCGGATCGAAGGACCTCGAGCAGGTGATCCAGGCCAATACGGCCGTAACCAAAGTGCTTCCGCAACATACCATCAAAGTCGGCTTCTCCTATCTCTGGGACAACCACTGGAATGACTCCGCTCAGAGTCCGCAACGTGGCTCCTACGCGTTCAACGGTCGATACACGACAAATCCGAAGCCCATTACCGGCCAACTCTCAGGTATCGCCTTTGCCGATTTTCTGCTGGGATACCCCAGCTCAACCGGCAACGCGACTCCAAGCAACTACATCACGAGAAACCTGTCGAGCCAGTGGGGCATGTACGTGCAAGACGACTGGAAACTAAAGCCAAATCTGACTCTCAATATTGGTCTTCGTTATGACCTGCAGTGGTTTGAAGACAACCCCTACGGAAACAACTCTCTCTACTTCCCCTCGTTGCAGAAGGTCGTTGTCTTCGGCAACTCCTACCCTGCTGACGCGATCCCGGCCTTCCTCAAGGTTCCGATCATTCTGTCGTCCCAGATCGGCATATCGAATAATGTCTGGAACTACCTTGGGCAGGACAAGAACAATGTCGCTCCCCGCTTTGGCTTTGCCTATCAGGCTTTCCCCAATACAGTGCTCCGCGGCGCCTTCGGCATCTATTACAACCTGATCCCGGCCTCCTATGCAGGGGGTGCCTTCGGGACCCTTCCATTTGTAGGTTCCCAAACATATACACAACCTGCTGGCTCAGTTCCTTCCATCACCATGAACGCTCCGTTCGCGGCCACTGGAGCGTTCGCGGCCAATCCTGCGGTGACCGCTCAGCACTCCACCGTCACACCCTATACGGAGCAATACAACCTCGCCGTCGAACATCAATTCAACAAAGGTCTGGATATTCGCATCGGCTACGTAGGCCAGCACAACCTCAAACAGAACAATGCCAGCGGGAGTGGCACCGTCGCCCCAAACATCAACCTTCTTAACCCGCCGCAGGTTGGCGTCGCGGTCCAAAATACCAATTTGGTCCAGCCCTTCTCGACGATCAGCCTAATGCTGGATCCTCTCTTTCACACCCAGATGAACGCGTTTCAGGTCGGCGTGCATAAGCAGTACAGCCACGGCTTCATGATTAACGCCGAATACCAATGGACGAGGGTCACGGGGACCGAAAACCTGGAGAACCCCTCCGGTGCAAATCCCAACGACTCGAGCGGCAATATCGCCGGCATCACACCACAGGTCTTCGTTGTCAGCTACTCCTATGCACTTCCCATTGGCACAGGTCAGGCCCTCTTCGGCGGCGCCAGCAACTTCGTCAACAAGTTCATCGGAGGCTGGCAGATTTCGGGAATCACCTCGTTCCAGACCGGACAGCCTTTCTCCGTTACCTATACCGCCCCCGGCAGCCCCGTCGGCCTTGTAAGCGGCCGCGCCAACCGGGTACCCGGAGTCAACCTCTACCCAGCCAACAAGACCCGTGCGCAGTGGTTCAATCCGGCCGCGTTTACCGCTCCTCCCTGTTACAACGCGCTTGTGACTGGCCCGTGCGGCACAATCTACAGCGCCACTGGGCCGACCACCTACGCTACCTATGGGACCTCTGCATATAACATGCTCCGCGGACCTGCCTGGCAAAACTGGGACATGAGCCTGCAGAAAAACACCATATGGAAGGAGCGATACAGACTCCAGCTTCGCGCGGACTCCTTCAACATCTTCAACCATCCCAACTTCGCACCTCCAAACTCAGCAATTACCAACACGTCTAACGTCGGGACGATCACCTCTGTCAGCTCATCTCCGGCTGCCGAAGCCCGCACCGTCG
Organism: uncultured Acidobacteriaceae bacterium; assembly: GCA_963746625.1. GTDB lineage: Bacteria > Acidobacteriota > Terriglobia > Terriglobales > Acidobacteriaceae > Edaphobacter. The sequence goes on along the minus strand of CAVVBT010000002.1, from coordinate 330,403 downwards.
CGTTTGCCGTGAAATTCAACTTCTAAACCACGTGCGCGGAGAGCAAATGAAGAGACCGTATGCGATTGGCTTGCTGGTTCTGCTGATGTGTGTGGCGCGGAGTGAGGCGTACGTTACTCCGCGCCACGTCACCCCGGCTTCATTGGACAACAACACTCGCGAGCTATTCCAGGAGTCGATGGATCTCGACGATCAGCTCTACGACGACACCGTCAAGTTGGTCCATCGCCCCGGATATCAATCCAACCCGTCGCGCGGCGGAAGCTACATGGTTCGCGAATCCAGTTGGTACGCCCTGGGACTTCTCTTCCGTGATGCATCCGGCGACCGGCAACGTGCCGCCGGCATTCTGGATGCAGTCCTGAAACAGCAGTACCTCACTCCCGGCGTAAAGTGGTACGGAACCTATCGCAGAACACCCGAAGAACCCAACCCCACGGGAAACCCCGTCATCTGGCGCGGCTACGACCCCAACTGGCGTCACTTCATCGGCACAACGCTGGCTATGATTCTCATCGAATTCCCTGACCGCATCTCGCCAGATCTCTCCAATCGCATGTACGAAGCTATCGACCATGCGATTGAAGGAGAGATGAAGGAAGGGCGTCTCGTTCCCTCCTATAGCAACATCGCCCTAATGTACGGCTCCCTGTGGGACTTCGCTGCAGTGCACGATAAGAACGCAAGACTGGCAGAAGCAGTCCGCTGCCTGGACCGAAGCCGTCTACTCCGGCTTCAAGAAATACGACGCCTTCTTCGAGTACAACTCGCCAACTTACTACGGCGTCGACCTCTACGGGCTCGCCCTGTGGCGCGACTACGGATCGACCAAGCGTATCCAGACCATCGGAAGCGAGATGGAATCCACCATGTGGAAAGACATCGCTTCCTTCTATAACCCTCTTCTCCGCAATATCTCCGGCCCCTACGATCGCTCCTACGGCATGGACATGGAGAGCTACGTCAGCGTGGTCGGCGTCTGGATGCGAACCGCACTCGACGCAAAAACGGCACCGCTGCCACCGATCTCGGCCACCACGGACCACGTAGCCGACGTGTGGTTCGCGCCGCATCTCGCAATTCTCGGAACCCGCATTCCCCCTGACGCGCTCGCCAAAATGAAGAAGTTCGAAGGCGACCACCTTCTCCATAAACAGATCACCGAGGAACGCGTAGCCACCGCATGGATCGGTCGCGACGTGATCTTCGGCGGCGAATCCACCAACAAGACAAAAGATGCGGGCACAACGACGCAGTTTCATCCCGCCACCGTTCAATGGCGAACTCCGTCAGGCCAGATCGGTTGGATACAGCTCGTCCAGTCGCCCATGATCGACGCAAGCGCCGACAAACAAGGCCTGACGATCTCTGCGACCGGAACGATTCGCCTGCGCCTCCACGCAAAGCAGATGGCACCGGATAAAATCACCGAAAAAGAGTGGTCATTGCCCGGACTTCAGGTCAGCGTTATTTCGGACGCAAAAGGCTTCACCACAGAACCAACGGAAGATGGAATCGACCTCATCTACTCCGATATGACATCAATGAAGTTAGGCATTAAGACAGTTCATTGATCGCGAATAGCAGTACTTAACCGAGAATCAGGTGAGCAATTAACGTGAATGCCCTTTCAAAGCTCGTCGTCACAGGATCGCTGCTGCTAGCGGGAGCCACCCCCCTTATCGCCCAGGACGATTTCTTCAGCAACTGGCCGGCAGGAACCTCGCCCCAGGAGCTCGGCAAGCGAGTCGCGGATCATTTCATTACCAGCCCGCATCAGTACGGCCCGACGATTCACTATTCGGAAGTAGCCACCTGGTATGGAGCGTTGACCTTTGCTCAATTGACACACGACGATGCTCTGCGACAAAAACTCATCCAGAAATTTGAGCCGTTGATGCCCGGCGGAGCAGAAGCAAACCTTATCCCGCAGCGCCATCACGTCGACGACTCGATCTTTGGCATCGTGCCGCTGCAAATCGCAATCGATACCAAGGACCCAAAGTATCTTGCAGACGGAAAGGCATGGGCCGACCGTCAGTGGGAGAACCCCCAACCCGATGGCCTCTCCGCCGAGACGCGCTATTGGATCGACGACATGTATATGCTGACGATTCTGCAATTGGAAGCCTATCGCGCCACCGGAGATCGAAAGTATCTTGACCGGGACGCAAAAGAGATGGTCTCGTACTTGGACAAGCTGCAGCAGCCGAACGGCCTCTTCTACCACGCTCCCGATGTGCCGTTTTATTGGGGTCGCGGTGACGGATGGGTCGCCGCCGGCATGGCAGAGATGTTGCGCGAACTCCCTCCGGACCACCCCCAGAGGGCTCGCATCCTCAAGGGATACGCTCTCATGATGAATGCACTACTGAAGTACCAGGGGAAGGACGGCATGTGGCGGCAACTGATCGATCACGAAGAGTCGTGGCCCGAAAGCTCAAGCTCAGCGATGTTCACCTTCGCCATGATTACCGGAGTCAAAAACGGCTGGCTTGACCGGAACATCTACGGCCCCGCGGCCCGCAAAGGATGGATCGCCGTCGTCGGCTACATCGACCAGAACAACGACATTACCAGCGTCTGCGAAGGAACGGGCAAACAGAACAGCCTGGAGTACTATCTCGCACGCAAGCGTCGAACCGGCGATTTTCATGGCCAGGCCCCAGTCCTATGGGCTGCCTCGGCTCTCTTGCGTTAGAAAAGCTCATCGCCGCCCTGGTCGTAAGCTTAAAGAACCTGCAGACGGAGACAGTTTGGGTCGTGGCCGGAGGGAAACAGACTTAAACGGGTGCTTGGCAAAAGAGTAGCATCCCTCTCTTGCAATCCTCTTGCACTTTTCGAAACGTGCCGCCCAAGTCTTTTATTATGAGTGGTGGCCAGAGACGGGATCGAACCGCCGACGCCGGCCTTTTCAGGGCCGCGCTCTACCACTGAGCTATCTGGCCTTGGCATAACGCATGTTGTCGGGGATCGCCAAGAACCACCGCGCGCTACCATCCGCATTTGTCGCTCCACCCTTGTCTAGAGGAGCCTGTCGCCGGCAGGGAACCAGCAACCCAAACGCATTTCAAGTATAGCAATCCCTGGGCCGTGCCGCCAAATCACGCCCACGCGCTATCCTTTCTCATCACGCTCATTTTTGAGGACGCCTCATGCTGTTACGCATTGGAAGCTTTACCCCCGCATTGCTCCTGCTCTGCTTCACCAATTTTGCCGCCGCGCAAACTCCCGTTCATCCTGTATCTCATTCCCCGGCCGCAACCACGAATGAGCAGCGCGCCATCCGCGCTTTCGACGCTGTCAGGCAAAGCCCGCTCGAATTAAACGCGTTCCTCACTCGCATGCCCAAGGGTGGAGATCTCCATATGCATCTCTCTGGCGCCGTCTACGCGGAGACATTCATCAAAGACGCAGCCACCGATGGACTTTGCGTCAATCCGCATACGCTCAGCTTTTTCAAACCTGCTGCCACCACCCGAAGCCTCCCGCCGCAGCCCGTCTGTGGAGAAGGCAACGTCCGCGCCGAAAGCGCCTTTAAAGACCAGAAGCTGTACGACGCTCTTGTCGACTCGTTCTCCATGCGCAGCTTTGTCCCCAGCGCCGGCATCAGCGGGCACGACCAGTTCTTCGCCACCTTCAGCCGCTTCGACGGGATCAGTCCGTCTCATCTCGGCGAATGGCTTCACGAGGTTGCAACCCGAGCCGCCACACAGAATGAACAGTATCTCGAAGTAATGCAGACACCGCTCTACGGCAACGTTGTCGAGCTCAGCACACACATTGAGTGGCCTTCCACGCCCGTCGATCCCGCACAAAATCGCACGGGTGACGCGGCCGGAACCTCACGCCAGGACCTCAGCCGTCTCCGCGACGTTTTGCTCGCCTCAGGCCTCAGTAAAGAGGTCGCTCTCGAGCGGCAGCAGTTCAGCAACGCCCTCGACGCGCGCAACGAGATCGAAAACTGTGGTCAGCCAAGCGCCAGAACCGGATGCTCCGTCAAAATCCGCTTTCTATATCAAGTTCTTCGCGGCTTTCCCCCACAACAAGTCTTCACCCAGACCCTGCTGGCCTTCGAGGTAGCTTCGCAAGACCCACGCGTCGTCGGTCTCAACTTCGTCATGCCTGAAGATGGCTACCTGTCTATGTCCGAGTATCACCGGCAGATGCTCATGCTCGACTACCTCCACAGCGTCTATCCCAAGGTTCATATCAGCCTCCACGCAGGCGAACTCGCTCCCGGCCTCGTTCCGCCCGAGGGCCTTCGCTTCCACGTCCGCGAAGCTGTCGAACTCGGTCACGCCGAACGCATCGGCCACGGCGTAGACGTCATGTACGAGAACGAACCCAGTTCCTTATTAAAGGAGATGGCTGCCCGTCACATCATGGCCGAAATCAACCTCACCTCCAACGACGTAATCCTCGGAGTCGTCTCCCCTTGGCATCCGCTTCCCAACTATCGAGCCGCAGGCGTTCCTTTTGCCCTCTCCACCGATGACGAAGGTGTCTCCCGCATCGATCTCACCCATGAGTACACTCGCGCAGCGCTCGAATTCAATCTCTCTTACCTCGACCTGAAAAGCTCCGCTCGCACCAGCATTGAGCACAGCTTCCTTCCCGGACCATCTCTCTGGCAAAAACCCGATTCCTTCACCCAGACCGTTCCAGCCTGCGCGGGCCAGCCCCTGGGCACGGCCAAGCCAACATCAAAATGTCTCAGCTTTCTTCAGGCAAGCGAAAAGGCTGCCGAACAATGGCAGCTCGAACATCGCTTCGATACGTTCGAATCCGCACTCCCTTAATCACGCTGATTGCGCTGGCGAAACGAATGCCAAAATCTCTGCCCTTGGGGCTAAACTCATCACGAGAATCGATTTATGAAAAAACCCCTCGTCACTTTGTTGCAGCTTGTTCTCTTCCTGCTCGTCTTCCTGGCCGGGTCATTGTTCCCGCCGTTCCACGTAGAGCATGTCCTCATCGCCACACCCGGTTCCACCCGCGTCTTTGTCGCTGACGGACTTCTTCTGATGCTCGCCCTCTACGTTCTGATCGTTGCCATTGAAGCCCTGACCAAACGACTTCGCACCGCAGCCCCCTGGACCACGGCGGCTCTGGTCCTGGCCGCCATCCTTGGTTTCATGATGAAGTTCGGTTTCCTCACTCGATCTGCGTACTGAGGTCTCCTTCATTCCGGCCCAGGAACGGCCGGCCATTTCTCGAAAATCCAGAATTCAAATGCGATACTCAGCGCCCGGAAGCTTGGCAGCGGCGCGGTTTGCCAACGATGGGACCTACCGTATATATTGCTGCCGCCATCAGAAGTAACGAAACGGTTCGATGGCCGGGGCCCTCCATTAAAGCGTAATTAAAACTCGATCAGTCAAAACCCTAAAAACCGTTTCCCAACACGTTTCGTACTGTCGCGATTGCCGTGGGAGCAATTCCTGCCAGGGCATCGTGGCTTGTCATGTGAACCCCCTTGGCCTTTGGCAGAAATGCCAATTGCGCCAAAGAAAGGAATCACGTCATGCAATTAACCCCGGAACAGCGCACTCAAGTCGTTGATGAAGTGAAGAGGTTCGCAACGGATCTGCATCTCAGCAACGACCAGAAGGAGAAACTGCAAACAACATTCCAGACCGCTCGAGAAAGACTCGGTGATTACATGAAGGATCATCCCGGTGTCAGCAGGGGCGACATCGTGAAAGAGCTATCGTCCCATCGGAGCCAGATTCGGCAGCGCGTTGTGAACTTCCTCAACCCCGATCAACTCAAGATGTGGGACTCCGAAATCGCCAAGGCCAAGCAATTTCTAGGTCAGAACATGGCGAATTGATAAATTAAATTCACGCTTGGTGGCGACGGCCAGTCCCGCTCGCCACCGAGCCATCGATCCCAATTACCCATCAACAGCTTTCTTTTCGTCTCGCCATCCAACGAATCCGGTTGGCTATACCCGCAAGTTCAAACGCAGGTATATCTTCTATGTAAGCCATGTCGAAAGCCCCATCGCCGACCTCGGAATTCATCAATCTCCTTGCCCGCGCGCAGCACCGACTCGACGAGGGCTTCGCCGATCTCCCTCCCGCGCCGCAGGCCGAACTCGATAGCCGCGCAGCAGCCATCCTCGACGAAGCGGCAACCCGTCTCCAGGACAACTACCCCTACGGTCACCCCTTCTACGCCGGGCAGATGCTCAAGCCGCCGCATCCCATCTCTCGTGCTGCCTATGCGTTAGCGATGTCTGTGAATCCCAACAACCACGCTCTCGATGGCGGCCGCGCCAGCTCCGCCATGGAGGTCGAAGCTGTAGACGCCCTCGCCAAAATGTTTCACTTGCCCCAGCATCTTGGCCACCTCTCCAGTGGAGGAACCTTCGCCAACCTCGAAGCCCTCTGGGTCGCGGGACAACTCGCTCACACCGAAGACGGAGAACCCAAAGCGGTCGCGGCCTCCGACCAGGCCCACTACACTCACAGCCGCATCACCGGAGTCCTCGGCCTTCCCTTTATCTCCGTTCCCTCCGGCAACGACGGCCGCCTCGACCTTGAAGTTCTCGAAGCGCTCCTCGCCGCAGAGAAGATTGGCACCGTCGTAGCAACTCTCGGCACCACCGCCATCGGCTCCGTCGATCCCCTCGACCGGATCGTAGCCCTCCAGAAGAAATATGCCTTTCGCATTCACGTAGATGCTGCCTACGGTGGCTACTTCACTCTCGCCTCCAATCTGTCTCCCGAAACCCGCGCCGCATTCGAAGCCATTCCCCACGCCGACTCCATCGTCATCGATCCCCACAAGCACGGTCTCCAGCCATACGGCTGCGGCTGCATCCTCTTCCGCGACCCCGCAGTTGGCCGCCTCTACAAACACGACTCGCCATACACTTACTTCTCCTCAAAAGATCTTCACCTCGGCGAAATCTCCCTCGAGTGCTCTCGCGCCGGAGCCTCTGCCGTCGCCCTCTGGGCCACCCAGCAACTCCTCCCGTACACCCCCGGCGGAGCCTTCGCCAAAGGCCTCGAAGCCGGCCACACCGCTGCCCTCAAACTCAATCAGCGTCTCGCCGAATCACCGCATTTTCTTACCCCAGTCTCGACCCCGCAACTCGACATCGTCTTCTGGGCAGTCCGCGCCGAAACCCCTGAAGCCTCCTCTGCTCTAGCCCGGCAAATCTTCGACGAAGCCGCTCGCCGAGACCTCCATCTAGCCCTTGCGAAGCTCCCAGCGCGCTTTTTTCAAAATAAATCCTGGAAAAATCTCCTCCCGGACGACTCGGAAACAATGGTCACCTGCCTGCGTTCCGTCTTGATGAAACCGGAACATCTCCTTTGGTTAGACCAGTTGTGGCAACGCCTTGATGCCGCTGCCCTTGCCTGCGTCCGTACAATCCCCCAATAGAATCACCGCAGATACCGAAGGTTCTATCTTTCCGGCCCCTTCTCTTTGCTAAAATCAAGCCCAATCGATGTTCCGGGTACACCCATCACCGCTCTCCATCCGTCTTATGCAAGTGACGATGGAGAGTTCCGGCGTCGGCCCCACACCTCCTTCAAGCTCGATAGTGGATCGGATGAGAAAAGGATTAATTACTGCATGAGTCTCCCATCCAATCTCACCCCATCCTCAGCTCCCGATCTCTCCAATCGCACCATCGCCTACTTCTCCATGGAGATCGCCCTCTCCCCGGCACTCCCCACCTACTCCGGTGGCCTCGGCATGCTCGCGGGAGACACCCTCCGCTCCGCGGCCGACACCGCCCGCCCCATGGTCGCCATCTCGCTCGTCCATCGTCGCGGATACTTCCGTCAGAAACTCTCCGACGTTGGCCAGCAGACCGAAGCCGACGTTCCCTGGTCGCCCGAAACCACTCTCCCCGGCGCCAACCAGATCCTCGCCCTCACCATGCAGAACCGGCAGATTCTGGTGCGCGCCTGGCGCTTCGACGTCGTCGGCGTCACCGGCCACGTCATCCCCGTATTCCTTCTCGATACCGACGTCGAAGGCAACGACCCCTGGGACCGCCGCCTCACCGACCACCTCTACGGCGGCGACACCTACTACCGCCTCTGTCAGGAGACCATCCTTGGTCTCGGCGGAGTCGCTCTACTCGACGCCCTGGCCTGTAAACCCAAGGTCTACCACATGAACGAGGGCCACGCGGCCCTTCTCGCTATCGGTCTCCTCGAAGACCACCTCGCCGGCAAGCCTCTCAAAGACGCCACAGAAGAAGACATCCAGTTCGTGCGCCAGCAATGCGTCTTCACCACCCACACGCCAGTTCCCGCAGGCCACGACCAGTTCGGCCTCGACCAGATGTACCAGGTCCTCGGCCACGACCGTGCCACATTCATCGAGCGGGCCGGTTGTCTCCACAACAATCTGATGAACATGACCTACATCGCCTTGCGCTTCTCGCGCTTCGTCAACGGCGTCGCCATGCAGCACGGCAAGGTCTCCCAGCAGATGTTCCCCGAGTCCAAGGTCTACTCCATCACCAACGGAGTCCACGCCGCCACTTGGCTCTCCTCCTCCTTCCAGGAACTCCTCGACGACGAAATCCCCCACTGGCGCACAGATAACCATTACCTGCGTTCCGTCTACGGCATCGACCCGGCTCGCGTCACCGCCGCCCACAACAAGGGCAAGCTGCGACTCTTCGCCACAATCGCAAAGCGCAGTGGCCACTACTTCAATCCCAGCATGCTTACCCTCGGCTTCGCCCGCCGCGTCGCCACCTACAAACGGGCCAGCCTGCTTCTGCACGACCCCAAGCGCCTGTGCGCCATCGCCGAAAAAATCGGCGGCCTGCAGATTCTCTACGCAGGCAAAGCCCACCCCGCCGACAACGCCGGCAAGGGCCTCATCCGCGACGTTTACTCAGCAGCCGTCAAGCTGAACTCCAACTTCCTTAAGATTTACTACGTCGAAAACTACGACTGGGAGCTCGGCGCTCTCCTCACCCAGGGAGTAGATGTCTGGGTCAACACACCGCGCCGCCCCTACGAGGCCTCCGGCACCTCCGGCATGAAGGCCGCCCTCAACGGCGTTCCCTCCCTCTCCGTCCTCGATGGCTGGTGGATCGAGGGATGCGCCGAAAACACGACCGGATGGGCCATCGAAAACGGCGAAACCGAAGCGGATGAAGCCGACAGCCTCTACGACAAGCTCGAGAACTCCATCGCTCCCCTCTACGCCAACCCCACCGCGTGGGCCGAACTACAGCGGCACTGCATCGCCATCAACGGCAGCTTCTTCAATACCCACCGCATGCTCGCCCAGTACTTCGAAAACGCTTATTTCCCGCCCACTGAAGTAGGGATACATCCCGCCAGCCCCATCGAACGCCGCCGCTCCAGCGACGCCTTCGCCCCCGAGCCCGCGCTCGTTTAAAGCCAGCCCCTCCCGCATCTCCTTCATTCTCGCTTGAAATGGAACCAAAGTCGCCGTGTGCCGCGAATGAACGCTCACAGCGCCAAAGGCGCGTCCCATACCAGCATGGGCGAAGCCCATGTAGCAAAGAGAGAAAGACTCAAGGGCTGAAAGCCCGGCCTATTCGTCTGGCTGCACCAATCCCGGTAATACCTAATCCCCAGCCACCACTTGAGGCACTCCCCGCCCCTTCATCCCAGCCTTCTCAAACCGCCCACGCAACCGGTCAAAGAACAGATAAACCACCGGCGTAGTAAACAGCGTCAGAGCCTGCGAAACAATCAATCCGCCAACAATCGTGATTCCGAGAGGCCGCCGCATCTCGCTGCCGGCGCCACGCCCAAGCGCCAGTGGCAGGCCGCCCAGCATCGCCGCCATCGTTGTCATCATGATTGGCCGGAACCGTAGCAGGCAAGCCTCAAAGATCGCCTCCCGCGGACTCTTTCCATGCTGCCTCTCAGCCATAAGGGCAAAGTCGATCATCATGATCGCGTTCTTCTTCACAATCCCGATCAGCAGGATGATCCCAATCATCGCGATCACGCTCAGATCCACCTTGAACAGCAGAAGAGCCATAATCGCTCCGACTCCCGCAGAAGGCAGCGTCGACAAAATCGTAATCGGATGAATGAAGCTCTCGTACAGCATCCCCAGCACGATATAAACCGCCACCAGCGCCAGCAGAATCAGCCACGGCTCGCTGCTCATTGAATCCTTGAACGCCTGAGCTGTCCCCGCAAACCCTCCGTGGATCTCCGTAGGCATCCCAATCGTCACCCGCGCCTGTTGAATCGCCAGCGTGGCCTGACTTAACGAGGCGCCCGGCGCAAGGTTGAACGACAGCGTCGTCGCCGGAGACAGCCCCTGATGATTCACCGCCAGCGGAATCCTCTGCGTCTCAAAATGTGTCACCGCCGACAGCGGAACCATCGCCCCCGTCGTACTCTTCACGTAAATATTCTTCAACGCATCCGGATCCTGCTGGAACTCCGGCGCAACCTCCAGCACCACGTGGTACTGATTCAGCGGCATATACGTCGTCGAAACCTGCGTCTGCGCAAATGCGTCCGCCAGCGTGTTATCGATCGCCAGCGGCGAAACTCCAAGCCGGCTCGCAGTCGCGCGGTCGATCACCAGTTGCCCGCGAAGCCCCTGCTGTTGCTGATCCGTCGCCACATCTTTAATCTGCGGCAGCATGTCCATCGCATCCTTCAGCTTCGGGCCCCACTCGTTCAGTTCCTTCAGATTGTCCGCAGTAAGCGTGTATTGGTACTCGGTCGCCGTATTTCGCCCGCCAATCCGTAAGTCCTGAAACGCCTGTAGATAAAGGGTGGCGCCAGGAATATTGCTCACCTGCGGCCGCAGCCGGTCAACAATTACCTGCGCGGTGTCACCCTTCTTCAGCCGCTCCGCATCCGGCTTCAACGACATGAACATGAACCCCGAGTTCGCATTTCCACGCCCGCCCGCGAACGCCGTTACATCCTGCACGCCCGGGTCCTTGCCCACAATCGCCGCCAGTGCCAGCACCTTCTTCTTCATCTCAGGAAACGAGACATCTTGCTGCCCCTGCACCTGCCCGCCGATGCGCCCCGCATCCTGCTCCGGGAAAAATCCTTTGGGTACAAGAATGTACAGGTAAACATTCAGTGCAAACGTCCCAACCGTAATCAATAGCATCAGCTTCTGATGGTCCAGCACCCACCGCAGCCCCCGCTCATACTCCGCGGCCATCCACTGCTGCACGCGCTCGCCTGTGCGATAAAACCATCCATGCTTCCGCCTGTCATGCGCCTCCAGAAACTTCGCGCTCAACATCGGCGTCGTCGTCAGCGAAACCACCAGCGACATCATGATCGCCACCGATAGCGTCACCGCGAACTCACGAAAGAGCCTGCCCACAATCCCGCCCATCAGCAGAATCGGGATAAACACCGCAATCAGCGAAGTGCTCATCGACAGCACGGTAAATCCAATCTCCTTCGCCCCCACCATCGCCGCACGGAACGGTGTCAATCCAGCCTCCAGATGCCGGCTGATGTTTTCAATCACCACAATCGCATCATCAACAACGAACCCCGTCGAGATCGTCAGGGCCATCAGCGAAAGATTGTCCAGCGTATACCCCAGCATGTACATCACCGCAAACGTTCCCAGCAGGCTCAACGGCACCGCCACCGTAGGAATCAGCGTCGACCGCACCTCCCGCAGGAACAAAAACACCACCATGATCACGAGCACGATGGAAATCATCAGCGTTCGCGTCACATCCCGCACCGAAGCCCGGATTGTGGTCGTCCTGTCCAGCGCCAGATGCACCTGGATCGCCGGCGGAATCGACGCCTCCAGCATCGGCAGCATCCCCTTCACGTTGTCCACGGTCTCAATCACATTCGCTGTCGAATTCTTGAACACAATCACCAGAATCGCCGGCTTGCCGTTGAAAACTCCCGTCGCATGTACGTCCTCAACGCTGTCTGTGACCTTCGCAACATCCTCGATCCGCACAATCCCATGCTCCGCAGCCAGAGGCGAAGCCGAGCTAGTCGCCAGCGCTGCTGCATTCGCTGCCGAGCTAGCCGCCGAATTCGCCGTCTGATTAGCCGTCAACGCACTTGCCACTGCAGCAGGCAAACCCGAACTCGCTGCTGCCGAACTCACCGGTCCGCGATCCGTAGCTACAATCAGCGGAGCGTACGCCTTCGCCCCAAATAACTGGTCCGAAGCGCTGATGCTCCACCGCCGTTCATCATCCTGCAGATATCCCTTCGGCTGGTTCACATTCACTGTGCCCACCGCCGCCCGCAGAGCCTCCAGCCCCAGCCCGTAGTGCGCCAGTTGCATCGGATTGGCCTCAATCCTCACGCCCGGCTTCGCGCTTCCGCCACACCACGTCTGTCCCACGCCCTGCACTTGCGCAATCTTCTGCGCCAGAATGCTGTCGCAAGCATCGTAGAGCTGCGGCACTGTCATGGTGTCCGAAGTCAACGCCAGAATCATGATTGGCGAATCGGCCGGATTCACCTTGTAATACCCAGGATTGCTCGGCATATTCGCCGGCAACTGGCTCCGCGCCGCATTGATCGCAGCCTGCACATCCCGCGCCGCGCCATTGATATTTCGCGTCAGATCGAACTGCAACACAATCCCCGTCGCTCCCGTCGACGAGTACGACGTCATCTCATTCACTCCGGCAATCTTCGAGAACTGCCGCTCCAGCGGAGTCGCCACTGCCGAAGCCATCGTCTCCGGATCAGCCCCAGGAAGACTCGCGCCCACCGATATCACCGGAAACTCCACCTGCGGCAGACTGGCCACCGGCAGCAGCGTATAAGCCACCGCACCTGCCAGAATCACCGCCGCCGACATCAGAAATGTCGCGACCGGCCGCCGAATAAATGGAGCAGAAAAATTCATAATCTTCTAAACGCAGCTCTCTGAAGTGGCTTCAACCATGCAGCAGCAGTGGTAGTCGCCGTCATCCTGAACGAAGTGAAGGACCCCTGTATTTCGCTCTTGTCTTCGTTTTTGCACTTGTCTCCTTCAAGCATGACCAAATCAATCCGCCGAAAGCGCATGCTCCCGCCATTCCTCACTCGCCTCGGTCTTCCGCCGCGATAACCGGTCAAAGAACAGATAAACCACCGGTGTAGTAAACAGCGTCAAAACCTGCGACACAATCAACCCGCCCACAATCGTGATACCCAGCGGCTGCCGCAACTCGCTTCCAGTGCCCGATCCCAGCGCCAGGGGCAAACCGCCCAGCAGCGCCGCCATCGTCGTCATCATGATCGGCCGGAACCGCAACAAACATGCCTGATAGATCGCCTCCGTAGGCGACAAGCCCTGCTCGCGCTCCGCCTCCAGCGCAAAGTCGATCATCATAATCGCGTTCTTCTTCACAATGCCGATCAGCAAAATAATGCCGATCAGCGCGATCACACTCAAATCCACCTTGAACAGCAGCAGCGCCAGAATCGCGCCCACACCCGCCGAAGGCAGCGTCGACAAAATCGTTATCGGGTGAATATAGCTCTCGTACAACACACCCAGCACAATGTAGACCACGATCAGCGCAGCCAGAATAAGCACCGGTTCATTCTGCAGCGATGCCTCGAACGCCCGCGCCGATCCCTGAAACTCCGCATTCACGCTCGGCGGCATATTCAGCTCCGCCTTCGCCTTGTTCACCGCATCTACTGCATCGCCAATCGACTTGCCCGGAGCCAAATTGAACGACACAGTCACAGCAGGGAACTGCCCCTGATGGCTGATCACCAGCGGCGTAGGCTTCTCTTCAAAATGCGTGAACGCCGATAGCGGCACCTGTGTCCCGTTCGAGCTCTTCACATAAATGTTGTCCAGCGCCGACGGGTTCCGTTGAAACTTCGGAGCAACCTCCAGCACCACGTGGTACTGATTCTGCTGCGTAAAGATCGTCGACACCTGCCGCTGCGCAAACGCATCATCCAGCGTGTCATCGATATTCTGCGGAGTAATCCCCAGCCGCGAAGCCGTATCCCGATCGATCACCAGGCTCGCCTCAAGTCCGCCCAGTTGTTGATCGCTCGCCACATCGCTCAAAATCGGAATCGTCTTCAGCTTCGCCACCAGCTTATCCGTCCAGTACGCCAACTCCTGAACATTCGCGTCTTCCAGCGAGTACTGGTACTGCGTCCGGCTCACGCGGTCTTCCACCGTCAGGTCCTGCAGCGGCTGCAGATAACACTGAATCCCGTCCACCTTCGCCACCGCTGGCTCCAGCCGCTGAATCACCTCCAGCGCCGACGCCTTCCGTTTCTCACGATCCTTCAAATTAATCTGAATACGCCCACTGTTCAGCGTTGAGTTCGTTCCATCGATCCCGATGAACGACGAAACGCTCTCCACATCCGGGTCCTTCAAAATAACCCGCGCCAAAGCCTGCTGCCGCGAGCTCATCGCCCCAAAGCTAACCGTCTGCGGAGCCTCCGTTATCCCCAGCAGTACCCCCGTATCCTGCACCGGAAAGAACCCCTTCGGCACAATCCAGAACAGATACACCGTCAGCAAAAACGTCCCAAGCGTAACCAGCAAAGTCAGCGTTTGATGCTTCAACACCCACCGCACGCCGATCGCATATTTCGCAATCACATACTCAAAGAAGTCCTCACTCTTGCGATAAAACCAGCTCTGCTGCGTAGGAGGAGTATGTTTCAGCAGCTTCGCCGACATCATCGGCGTCAGCGTAAGCGAAACCACTGCCGAAACCAGAATTGTAACCGCCAGAGTTACAGCAAACTCGCGGAACAGCCGCCCCACAATGTCGCCCATGAACAGCAGCGGAATCAACACCGCAATCAGGCTCACCGTCAACGAAACAATCGTGAACCCAATCTGCTCCGAGCCCTTCAGCGCAGCCTCAAGCGGCGAATCCCCCTGCTCGAGATAACGGGAAATGTTCTCGATCATCACAATCGCGTCATCGACAACAAATCCGGTCGAAATCGTCAACGCCATCAGTGACAAATTGTTCAGGCTGTATCCCAGCAGATACATCACCCCGAACGTCCCCACAATCGACAGCGGCACCGCCACCGATGGAATCACCGTAGCCGCAAATGACCGCAGGAACAGGAAGATCACCATCACGACCAGCGCAATCGTCAGGATCAGCGAAAACTGAACATCCTTCACTGAAGCCCGGATCGTATTCGTCCTGTCCGTCAGAATCTGCAGACTTCACTGCCGCCGGCATCGACGACCGCAGCGTCGGCAGAATCTTCTGCACCTCATCCACTACGCCGATAATGTTCGCTCCCGGCTGCCGCTGGATGTTCACAATGACCGCCGGCTTGAGCACCACTGGTTGCGCTGGCTGACCATTCTGCGGCGCGCGTGCCGAAGTCCCCATCCACGCTGCCTGAAACAGATTCTCCGCGCTGTCCACCGCCGTCGCCACATCCGACAGCCGCACAGGCGACCCATTCTTGTACGCAATAATCAGGTTGTTGTAACCGCTGCTCGAAGGAACCTGGTCGTTCGCCCCAATCGTGTAAGCCTGCGTAGCTCCGTTCAGGCTCCCTTTAGGCTGGTCCACATTCGCCGTAGCCACCGCCGCGCGAATATCCTCCAGGCTCAGTCCATAATTCGCCAGCGCCGTAGGATTCGCCTGGATCCGCACCGCCGGCTTCTGTCCGCCATTGATCGAGACCAACCCCACGCCCGAAAGTTGCGAGATCTTCTGCGCGATCACCGTATCCGCAAGGTCCTCGACCTTATCCAGCGGCAACGAATCGCTCGTCAGCGCCAGCGTCATGATCGGCGCATCCGCCGGATTCACCTTGCTATAAATCGGAGGGTTCGGCAGGTCCTTTGGCAGATAGCTGTAAGCCGCATTGATCGCCGCCTGCACATCCTGCTGAGCCACATCGATGTTCTCTGCCAACGCAAATTGCAGCGTAACCACGCTTCCGCCGCCAGAGCTCGTCGACGTCATCTGGCTCAGCCCCGGAATCTGCCCGAACTGCCGTTCCAGCGGAGCCGTCACCGACGACGCCATCACCTGCGGGCTCGCCCCCGGATAAAACGTCTGCACCTGGATCGTTGGGTAATCCACCTGCGGCAGCGCCGACACCGGCAGCTGCTGATACGCAACAAATCCTGCAAGCAAAATGGCCACCATCAGGAGCGAGGTGGCCACTGGCCTGAGAATAAAAGGCCTCGATGGGCTCATCCTCGAACTCATGATCCTTGCCTCACCCCATCCCCACTGGCGTTTAGCTCAACCGCGGCATCCTTGGCCGGCGACGTCCGCGGAAACACCTTTGCTCCCGCCTTCAGCCTCTCCTGACCGTCCACCACCACCTGGTCGCCCGGCTTCACGCCTCCGCTCAAAATCACCTGCGTTCCTTCCGTCAGCTCTACCTTCACCGGCTGCGCCAGCACGTAGTAGTTCGACTGGTTCTCCGGCAAATCCGGCAAGGGTTGGTCGGTGTTCTTCTTCACCACCAAATCCGCAGGAGGCTGTCCTTCCTTCAGCAAATAAACAAAGTTTCCCTGCGACCCCGTCTGCAGCGCCGAAGCAGGAATTACCACTGCATCTCGCTTCTCTTCGAGGATCAGCCGAACATTCACAAACTGGTTCGGAAACAGCGCGCCATCTTGATTGCCGAACACGGCCTTTGCCTTCACCGTCCCCGTCGCCGTATCGATCTGGTTGTCGACCGTCAGCAGACTTCCGCTTGCCAGGTGCGTCTGCGCCGCGCGATCGAACGCCTCGACAGCAAGCCGTGCACCTCCCCGCACCTTCTTCAGAACCTGCGGCAACTGATCCTCCGGCAGAGTAAAGATCACCGAGATCGGCTGCAACTGCGTCACCACCAGCAATCCATTTGTGTCCGAAGCATGAACTATATTTCCCGGATCAACCTGCCGCAGCCCGACCACGCCATTGATCGGCGAAACGATCTTCGTATACCCAAGGTTCACCTTCGCCGCCTGAATCGCCGCCTGGTCAGCAGCAATCGAACCCTCTGCCTGTCCAGCGTTCGAAACCTGCAACTGCTGGCTCTCCTTCGAGACCACCCCGGCATCCGCCAGCGCGTTATACCGCGCAGCCTCCGCGCGTGCATTCACCGCATTCGCTTGGTCCTTCACCAGTTGTCCCTGGGCCTGCTCCAGCGCCGCCTGGTAAGGCTTCGGGTCGATCTCCGCCAGCAACTGTCCCTGCTTCACCGCCTGTCCTTCGCTCACCGGCACCAGCATCAGCTGACCATCCACGCGGCTCTTGATCGTTACCGTGTTGTACGCCGTCACCGTTCCCAGCGCAGTCAGGTAAATCGGCATCGTCTTCTCCTGCACCGCCGACACTTGCACCGGAGTAGGCCGCTCCGACTGCGCCGCCATAATCAGCTGCAGCGAATCTTGCGCCTTGGTGTTGCTGCGAATCTTCCACACCGCCGCGCCAACCGCCGCCACAATCACAAGCAACACAATCCATTTGCGCGCCGCCGACCCCTTGGGTCCCTTCGGCTCCGGCGAGGACACGCCCCCATTCGAGTCGCGTGCCGCTACCGCCGCATTCGATTCCTGTTCGCTCATCTGCGTTGAAAGCATAAGGGGCTCTCTTCTCTTCTCGGAAAATTCAGTCATGTGCTGCGGGATTACTACCCTGGAACCTTAAGAATACTTGATAATGGCGTTGTCCGCCCCCAACACAGGGCTACGGCGGACGCTCTGAAACGCCCGATCTTCTGCCAGCTAATTTGTTAGACGTATGAAAGGCCCGTTTTGACCATCCTGCCTCCTGCACTCGACATCGCCTCTCTGCCAGTGCTCTGCGTCGACCTGGATGGAACCCTTGTCAAATCAGACACTCTATACGATTCAGCCCTCGCCGTGGCCCGCCACCAACCCGCTACGCTCCTTAAATTTCCCGGCTGGCTCCTCCAGGGCAAGGCCGCGCTCAAGCGCCATATCGCCTCGACCATCCAGCTCGACGTCGCCCATCTCCCCTACAATCGCGAACTTCTCCAGTACCTGGAGGAGCAGAGCTCGACTGGCCGCCCCATCTACCTCGCTACCGCCGCCGATGCCGACACTGCCAACCGCATCGCCGCCCACCTCGGCCTCTTCACCGGAGTCCTCGCCTCCAACGGCCAGCTCAACCTGGCCGGAAAGAACAAACTCGCTGCCTTCCACTCCCAGTTCGGCGACAACTTCTCCTACATCGGCAACGCCTCACCCGACCTGCCGCTCCTCGAGCATTGCAAGGAGCCCATGGTCGCCAATCCCACTCCGGGCCTCCGCGCCGGTCTCCGCAAAGCCCGAATTACCCCCATACGCAGCTTTGACGAACGTGTCTCCCCCTTCAAAGCCTGGTTCAAGGCCATCCGCATTCACCAATGGGCAAAAAACGTCCTCATTTTTCTTCCATTGCTGCTTGCCCACACATTCGCCCCCGGCCTTATCGCGGGGTCTGTCCTCGCATTCTTCAGCTTCTGCCTCGGAGCCTCTGCCACCTACATCGTCAACGATCTCCTCGACCTCGAGGTCGACCGCCAGCACCCCCGCAAACGCCGCCGCCCCTTCGCGTCAGGCGATCTCTCCGCTCTCTCCGGAGTCATCGTCGTCGCGCTCTTCCTCCTCGCTTCCGTCGCGCTCGCTCTGCTGGTTCCTGCCGTCGTCGCCAGGCTCTCTCCGCAATACACCCTCGTCAAACCCCTCCACTTCCTGCTCTGGCTCGGCATCTACCTCGTTACCACGCTCGCCTACTCTCTTCGTCTCAAGCGCATGGTCCTGGTCGACGTCATCGTTCTCTCCGGCCTCTACACCATCCGCATCGTCGCCGGCACAGCCGCCACCGGTATCCCTCCCTCCACATGGCTCGGCGGATTCAGCATCTTCTTCTTCCTCTCTTTGGCCTTCGTCAAACGCTTCGCCGAACTCGAAAATCTCCGCGAGCGTGGCGGAGCCTCCGCCGGCGGTCGCGGTTACCACATCTCCGACCTCGAGCAGCTCCGCACCTTCGGTACAGCCAGCGGCTACGCCTCCGTCGTCGTCTTCACTCTCTACATCTCCAACCTCGACGCCGCCCAGCTCTACGAGCACACCAAACGCCTCTGGCTCCTAGTGCCCGTCCTCCTCCTCTGGCTCAGCCGCCTCTGGCTCGTAGCCTCCCGCGGACAGCTCAACGAAGACCCTGTCGTCTACGCCATCACTGACCGCCGCAGCCTCCTCCTCGGAGCCGTCGTCGTAGCCATCGTCCTCTCCGCCCTCTAGCTTCCAGACTCACCGATGGCCGCCTTTCCGGTTGCTGTTGTCCTTGCTGTTGCCGTCGTCGTTGCTGTTGCCGTTGTCGTCGCCTTTGCCCTTGCCGTTGCTGTTGCTGTTGTCGTCGCCTCTCTTGTTGTCATCCCCGAAGGGGATCTGCTTTTGTTCTGCTGTTGCTGTTGCCGTTGCTGTTGCTGTTGCCGTTGCCGTTGCCTTTGCCGTTGTTCTTGCTGTTGCCGTTGTCGTCGCCTTTCTTGTTGTCATCCCCGAAGGGGATCTGCTTTTGGCTCTTGCCTTTGCTCCTACGCATCCAAGGCAGCCACCAACGCCAAAGCCCTCAGCGAACGCGACTAAGCCAACCCCGAAAACGCCTCAATCCCTTCTTTACGCACTACTTATGCCTTGCCAGATAGCATCTGGTTAGCAACAAGAAGGGAGGCATTTTTGAAATGCCGAATGTACATGGAATCGAGTTCCACGCCAATCAGTCCGAGCTCGTCAAGGACCTGATTCGCGAACTACTGAAGGACGGCAATTGCGCCGTATACGCGCTGGATAATATGAAGCCGAACGGCGAACTGCGAATGGCTTCCACCCCACCAGCTCCCACCCCGAGAGAGGTAGGCGGAGTTTTTCTCAGGATCCGCCCCGGCGAACGTGAAGCAATCATCGTCCGGCCCATGAATGCGAAGGCCGGTGAAAAACTCATCCCGGTCTCCAAGCTCACCCAGGCCCAAACGCTTCAGACGATCCGGACCTGGCGCAAACAAACCGGCTCGCTCCCCATCCAGCCGCCAACTGCGCCCAACGGACCACAACTCATCGTCTCCGCGGGCCAGAAAAAAAACCATCACGGCCAATAGCAAGCACCTACCCTTCGCAAGCGATTTTCGCGAAGGGTAGGTGATTCGCCCGTGGCACTCCACCAACGCTCGCTTCAAGAAATCCTGATCGAACCACAGGGTCATTTATCCTGAACCTGACCCATGAACGAATCCATCCCACCACTCGACAACTTCGACGAACCCTCCCTCGACGCCGCCTTCGCCACCCTCGCCGAAGAAGTTCGCACCGCCGACCGCACCGACGTCGAGGCCTTCCGCCTCCACTGGCTAGGCCGCAAACAAGGGCGCCTCAAGCTCATCAGCGAAGCCTGGCTCAAATCCGCCCCCGCCGAAGCCAAAAAAGCCCTCGGCATCCGCTTCAACCAACTCAAGCAGCAAATCGAGCAGGCCCTCGAAAACCCAGCCCCCACCGCGCATACCGCATCAATCCCCCAACTGGACATCACCCTCCCCGGCGCCATCCCCACCCTCGGCATCCCGCACCCACTCCTGAAAACCATGCACGAGATCGTCCGCGTCTTCCACCATCTCGGCTACAGCACCAACCTCGGCCCCCAGGTCGAATCCGACTTCTACAACTTCGAAGCCCTTAACTTCCCCCCCAACCACCCCGCCCGCGACACCCAGGACACCCTCCAGATCGCCGCGCAACAAACCCGTCCTTCACGCGACCGCCTCCTCATGCGCACCCACACCAGCCCGGTGCAGATCCGCACCATGATCGCCCAGGCCCCGCCGATCCGCATAGTCATCCCCGGCAAAGTCCACCGCAACGACGCCGCCGACGCCACCCACTCCCCCATCTTCCATCAAATCGAAGGCCTCGCCGTAGACACCAACATCACCTTCTCCGATCTCAAGGGCACGCTCGACCACGCCATGAAGGCCCTCTTCGGCAACGACGTCAAAACCCGCTTCTTCCCCAGCTTCTTCCCCTTCACCGAACCGAGCGCCGACGTGCAAATCAGTTGCATCTTCTGCGGAGGCAAAGGCTGCCGCAAGTGTAAACACTCCGGCTGGATCGAGCTCCTAGGCTGCGGCATGGTCGACCCCGCCGTCTTCGCCGCAGTAACCGAAGAACGCCGCAAGCTCGACCCGCACGACGACGCCTACAACCCCGAACGCATCTCCGGTTTCGCCTTCGGCATGGGAGTAGAGCGCATCGCCATGATGCTCCACGGAGTCTCCGACATAGGCCACTTCTACTCCGGAGACATGCGCTTCCTCGAGCAATTCGCCTGATGCGAGCTAGTCAGCTGGTTTGCAAGTCAGCTAGTTAGCAAAGTCACGGAGTTAACAAACAGAAATGGCCTCACGACACTTCAGAGAACTACTTGTGTGGCAGCGAGCGATGGGCTTGGCAAAAGACATCTACCGCGAGACGGCATCATTACCCAAGAGCGAAATCTTCGGCCTCCAAAGCCAGATGCGTCGTGCAGCCGTCTCCGTCCCCAGCAATATCGCCGAAGGTCACGGAAGACTAAGCGATAAGTATCTACGGGTCTTTCTAGCCCAAGCCCGGGGCTCTCTCTACGAGCTAGAGACGCAAATCCAACTCTGTCACGACCTCAACTACTTCAACAAAGAGTCCACAGACCAGCTTCTATCGAACTGCCACGTAGTAGCCAAAATGATCAACGGCTTTCTACGAGCGCTTAACACCAGCCCCACCAATCCGCCAACAAGCTAACCAGCCAACCAGCTAACCAGCTACTTCAACCCCGCCTGCAGCCTCATCAAATTCTGAGGCGCCACTCGAATCACGCCACCCCGCGGGCTATCGATATCCGCAATTAGAAAAAACGCTACCGCAACCACTAGCGGAAGCACCATCAACACTCTCGGTTGCATCTTCTTCGACCCATATCCCACTATCCAATTACAAAGCAGAGCAATCGCAAACATCAGGCACCACGCCCCCACCGGAATCCGATTCCACCACGCAGCCTGCGTATATCCCTCCGAGTTCAGCACGTCGTTCATGCCCGACACCACCAGGGCTCGTAAAGGCGTAGGCTGTCGCATTTGCCGTCGCCGACGCAGCCGTCCATAGCTCGTCCTGCATCTTTCCCGTGTCCGTCCGTATCTGGTCGATATCGTCCCAGTTCCGCGACGAATAGAAACGCAACCTCTGCGCCGTATACTCCCGCAGCAGCGACTTCATCCGCGCCCCCTCCTCCGGCGGCAGCAGATCCGCCCGCACATACTCCGTCCCAATCGCATTCGCCTCGGATTCCTCGTAGCCCTTCCTAAGGTCGTATCGTCCCGTCGCCATCGAGAAGCTGAATCCGATAATCAATCCCAGCAGAGTAAGTGTCGCCGCCTGCACCACGCCGAAGTCATAACGGAGATCGTCATCCATCAAGCGCATGCCGCCGGTCGCGCATCCGTGCGCCCAGCAACGCTGCCAGCCAGAGCACAACAAACGTAATCGCGAAGATCGGGAATGGATAGTTCAATGCGCTACTCACGCTCCCTCCCGCGCTGCATTAGCGACTAGTGGCAGTCTTCCAAAGGAACCCGAACAGCATCTGGATCACCGCCAATGCCAACGCTCCAAGAAAAGCCGCCTTAAATCCGTTCACCGCGAAGCCCGGCACAAACTCGCTCGAAAACTTCAGAATCACCGCATTGATCACCAGGAAGAACAACCCGAACGTCAATATCCCCAGCGGCAGCGTAACGAACTTCAGCATCAGCCCTAGCGTCGCATTCAAAACCCAATCACCACCACCGCAATCAGCGCCGAACCAAACCCGCTGATCTCAAACCCCTGAACAAAATGCGCAACCACCAGCAAAGCCACTGCATTTAGAATCCACTGCAGCAATACAAACGCATAGCGATTCCTTTCCGCCCACAATTTTTCAAATCAGATATCTGGGCACACCCTCTGCCCCAACGAGAATACCCGACCTTTCGCCAGAAAGGTATCCTTGTTCGTCTTTGCTACGCTTCTCTACGCGCCGCCGCCCGACCCTACTTCGCCGCCTCGTGGTCATAGCTGATCGCCCGCGTAATCTTCCACGCCCCATCCTTGTACTGCCACAGCGTCACAAACTTTGCCTCACCCACCACGTCTTTGTCCGGAGACGAGGCCGGATGATAAAACCTGTGCACCCCGATCTCCACCGCGCCATATCCGTGGAGCGGGTAAACCTCCAAAGTTCCCGGAACCAACTGACGCGTCACCTTCCCGCAGATATTGTTCTTGATTGCGTCGAGAAACGGCTGCTTGCCCACCGCAAGCCCGGTCTTGTCGTGGTAGAACTCCAGATCGTCCGCCACCAGCGTTCCCAGCTTGTCGAGATTGCACGTGTTGTAAGCGTCGAACAGCTCCTTATCCAGCGCAGTAACCGCCTTCGTAAGCTCCTCCTGACTCTTGATCGCATCCAACCGCGGAACCGCCTGCGCCATCGCCACAGAAAACGCACCCGACATCACGACCACCAACAGCAATACCGAGGACCTTTTCATAAACACCTCACCTGAAATAGCGACTTCGACCGCAGTACGCAATCGCACAGAAGAAAGTTCGATCCCACTCGTCATCCGTTTTGGCGCAGGAAAGCAAACATTTAGACTGGATACCGTCCATCATGAACATCCTCACCAAGTGGCTTCGCCACTACCTGCCCACTCTCACCGTCACCGACCGCCAGTTAGCCGACGATCTCACCCTCCGCGGCATCGCCGTAGAAGGCGTCCACGATCTCGGCATTTCGCCCGATGGCAAGCCCAACGGCTCCCTCTTCGAGATGGACATCACCACCAACCGCGTCGACGCCATGAACCACTACGGCATAGCCCGCGAAGCCGCCACCATCTACAACCTCCCACTCGCCCCACTTATTTCAGATGTGTCATTTCGACCGGAGCGCAGCGCAGTGGAGAAACCTGCTTCTCTACAACAAACTCCCGCCTACCTCATCACCATAGAAGCCAAAGACCAATGCGGCCGCTTCACCGCCCAAATCCTCCGCAACGTCACCATAGCCCCCAGCGCCGGCCAGATCGCCGAATTCTTCACCCTCCTCAACCAGAAACAAATCTCCAACGCCGTAGACGCCAGCAACTTCACCCTCCTCGGCATGGGCCATCCCACCCACGCCTTCGACCTCGACAAGCTGGAAGGCGGCATCATCGTCCGCCTCGCCCACAAAGGCGAAAAGCCTAAAACTCCTCGACGGCACCGAGCGCACCCTCGAACCCGACGACCTAGTCGTAGCCGACGAAAAGAAAGCCCTGGCCCTGGCCGGAGTCATGGGCGGCTACGACTCCATGATCACCGCCGAAACCAAAAACATCCTCGTCGAATCCGCCTGGTTCGACCCCGCAGCCGTCCGCCGCTCCTCCCGCCGCCACGGACTCCACACCGACGCCTCCCACCGCTTCGAGCGAGGAGCCGACATCAACGCCGCCCCCATCGCCAACGCATTAGTCTCAAAATTAATCCTCGAACACGGTGGCCAGGCCGAAGGCGCGCTCATAGACGTCCTGATCCCCGAAATCGCCGCAAAGACCGCCAACCGCCCACCCATCCAGCTCTCCGTCCATCAAGTCCAGCGCCACCTCGGCACCACCCTCGACGACAAGCCCGGAGAATCCGCCCTAACCCCCACGCTAATCCACCAATACCTAACCGCCCTCGGCTGCACCCTCGTCTCGGAAACCGGGCCATGGGAACACATCAACGATCCCGAATTAGGTTCTCCCGCTCCCCTGTCCTCGAACAGAGAATCAGTGGTTGCTTCTAGGTACCCCGAGGCTTCAGCCTCGGGTCTCTCAGTGGCAGACAAGGAAAGGGGCTTTAGCCCCTGGGGTAGGCCTTCCTCCACACTCGATACAACCTTCCAGGTCCAACTCCCCTCCTGGCGCCTCGACCTCGAACGAGAGATCGACCTTATCGAAGAGGTTGCCCGGGTCTACGGCTACAACCGCTTCGCCAACACCCTCCCCACGCCACTCCCCGTCACATCCCACCCCACCGCCGAAAAAGAAGCCGCCATCCGCACCCGCCTCCTCGCCCTCGGCTACAGCGAGTCCGTCTCCAGCACCTTCGCCAGCCAACAAGACGCCGATCTCTTCTACATCAGCACCACATCGGGTGGCCCATCCTTTGCGGTTTCATCGCAAAGGGTGGGTTATTCGCGAAGCGAACCGTCTTCCTCCAAATCAGCAACCGTCTCCCTCGAAAACCCCCTCTCCGAAGAAGCCTCCCTCCTCCGCCCATCCCTCACGCCCGGCATGCTCACCATGCTCGCCCACAACCTAAACAGAGACGTAAAAACCGTCCGCCTCTTCGAACAGGGCCAGGTCTTCACCGGCATCATTCCCGCCGACGCCTCCTTCATCTCCGAAGTCATCGAGACCCCCCAACTAACCCTCGGCCTCACCGGCAACTTCACCGACACCCGCCTCCACACCGCCGCCGACGCCCCCATCTTCGAACTCAAAGGCGTCATCGAATCCCTCCTCTCCCTCTTCGATCTTTCAAAAAGAAAAGAGGTGTCATCCCGACCGGACCCTGAGCGAGTGAAGCGAGTCGAAGGGGTAGTGGAGGGACCTGCGGTTTCCTTCACCACCGAAGCCCCCGCATGGCTCGAACCCGGCCGTTCCGCAACCGCCCTTCTCAACAACCAGCCCATCGCCCACTTCGGCGAACTCGCAAAATCCCAGCAGGAAGCCCGCAAACTCCGCCAGCCCATCTACCTCGCCCAGATCGACCTGGCCGCCCTCTACGAACTTCCACTCAGGCAAGTCACCGCACGCGAAATCTCCCGCTACCAGGCCGTCGAGCGCGACTTCTCTGTCGTCTTCCCCAACACCATTCACTGGCAAACCATCGTTGACGCCATTCGCGCCCTCGCCATCAACGAACTCCAATCCATCAAGCCCGGAGAAGTCTGGCGCAATGAGAAGAAATTCCCCGGCGTCTACTCACTCCTCATCCGCACCGTCTTCCAATCCCTCGACCGCACCCTCACCGAAGACGAGCTCACCACCTGGCAACAGCAGATCATCGAGACCCTGACCCGACTCGGAGGAACCGTGCGCAGCGCAGCGACGGAATAAGCTAAACTTGCACTCCCGAGGTGCCTGATGCTGAAAAACGCCGCCGTCATGGGCTTCATCCCTACACGCGACTTCGCTCGCGCACGTGCCTTCTACGTCGATCTCCTCGGCCTCACGGTCATCAGTGAAGACAACTTCGCCCTCGAGGTCGAATCCAACGGCACTCACATCCGCATCACCAAGGTAGGAGAGTTCACGCCCTTCCCCTTCACCACACTGGGCTGGCGCGTGCCCGAGATCTTCTCCGCAGTCCGCATCCTCGCCGCAAAAGGCGTCGTCTTCGACCGCTATAACTTCCTCGAGCAGGATCAGGACGGCATTTGGAGCGCTCCTGGCGGTGCAAAGATCGCATGGTTTCGAGACCCCGAGGGCAACGTCCTCTCGCTCTCTTACCACCCCGCCTGAGCCTCGCCCCGCGGCTTCGGTTTGCGTTCTCGGAAATCCACAGAAATATTTTCAGAAAGTGGCATTTTTTTAGAGACAGGAAATCACCACGCAAAACACCACAACTCACCAGCAATTCACCACAACATCACCACAAAAAACCATCACGATTCACACCACTTTTCTCAAAACCCCCTTGAAAATCGCGTCTTTCACCACGTCAATAAATAGTTGGCAAAAAAACCTGCACCCATCTAGATTCCACCCATGTCTCCCACAGGTTTCGAGAGTCTATACTCAAAGAGATATGAGCACCGCAACCATCAGCACCGTTAGCGCCGACGAGTTCCAGGCCCTCGAACAAAAAGTTCTCCGCGCCGTCGAAATCGTCAAGAAGGAGCGCGAAGCCCGCGCCGCCGCTGAAGCCGAAATCGCCGCTCTGCGCGAAGAGTTGGACACCTACAAGTCCAACGCCCGCGTCGCCGAGAGCGAGCTGACCACACTTACCAAAGAGCGCGAGCAGGTCCGCGTTCGCGTAGAAAAGATGCTGCAGCAGATCGACGAACTCCTCTAACTCACCCCGGGAGACACATGGACCAGACCCTCGAACCCCAGACCCAGCCAAGCGAAAGTCAGTCCGTCTCCCAATCCGTCGCTGTAGACATCTACGACCAGATCTACCATCTCCGCGGCACCGACTCCGAGTACATCGAGCGCCTCGCCCAGATCGTCGACATCAAGATGCGCGCCGTCGCCGCCCACGGCAACACCGTCGACAGCCTTCGCGTGGCTGTCCTCGCTGCTCTGAACATAGCTGACGAACTATGCACGGCCCGCCAGCGCCTCGACTCGCTCACGGGCAGTCTCCAGACCTCGCAACACTCCGCCCGCAGCCGCGCCACTACACTGGCCCACATGCTCGACGAGGTCCTCGAAGACCGCAGAGTCGGCTGATTTCGCGGATTCTTCTCTGGACAGAAATACCGGACAAAGTAAGATGGCCTCGTATGAAAAAGGCCCTGTTCGTTTTTCTTCTTGTTTCTCTCTCCTGTCCTCTCTTCTCGCAACCCACGCCTCTCGATCCGGCCGTTCGCGCCGCACTCGACGAAGGCAGGAAAGCCGAAGATCGCCGCGAGTTAGGCACCGCGCTGGATAGCGACCGCAAAGCGCTCAAACTTGCGAAAGGCAGATGCCCTGAGTGTTTCGAAGCTCTCGCCAACCTCCAGTTGAAGATGGAGACACCCAGGGATGCAGCAGCCTCCGCTGGCTCCTGGGCCGCTCAAGCAGCCACCCCAGCAGAGAAAGCCAAAGCCGAATATCTTCAGGCGATCGCGCTGCTCGAGGAGAATCAGCAGAAACACAGCGACTCCCTGCTTACCCAGGCCGATCAGGTGCTGAAACGAGCTGCCACCGACGATCCATCCAACCCCGCAATCCATCTCCTGGACGGGCGCATCCTCGCACTCCTCAAAAAAGATGCCGAAGCAAAGACCGAATTCACCGCCTGCGCTACCAACCCTACCGCCACTCCTGCTGACTGCCTGCGTGCCAAAAACTTTGCCACCGACGTCAGGCTTGCACGCGGCGAACCCGCCCCTTCATTCACTGTCACCAAAGCCGATGGCACCAAGGTCTCCCTCGACTCGCTCGCCGGCAAGGTCGTCCTCATCGATTTCTGGGCCACCTGGTGCCCCGCCTGCGTCAAGGACGTCGATTACATCCAGTCCATCGCCGAATCGGTCGACAAAGACCGTTTCGTGCTGCTCGGCGTCAGTGATGACAAGGACGAAGAGAGGTGGAAGCGCTACATGAAAGAAAACCGCATGATCGGCCAGCAGGTCCGAGATACGGATCACTCCATATCCGACCTCTTCCACGTCTCCGCCATCCCCACCTACATCGTTCTAGATGGCAACGGCACGATCCAGTTGCGAGCCACTGGCACCGAAGGCGACATCAAGGGAAAGGTCCGTTCTCTATTGGGTAATACACCAGTCCAGACCGCATCCATTCCCTGAAGACACCCGCCAACGTCAGCGGTCTCAACATTCGATAGTGAGATAGCAATCGTTACCTGTGTCGATTAGCGCCGATCGGGTGTTTCTCTCAATTTGGAGAGTAAACAAACCGGACGACCCGGTTCTTGGCATGGCACTCATCGGTGTCTTCGGTACAAGCTGGATACAACTCCCCCCATGGCACCGCCAGCTTGATCTGATTCTCCGGAATACCCTTGCGTATTAGAAGTAGTTTGACCCACTCCGCCCGTCGTAATGAGAGATTCATATTGTAGGCTGCGGTGCCCGTCGAGGAGGCGTAACCCTCAATGAAAAAGCGAGCACTTGGATGATCCTTCAACCATTGCACATCGGCATTTAGGGTGTCCTGGTCCAAAGCATGGTCAAAGCCATCGTGGGCAAAGGTGATTTTGTGCACATTTTGGTTGAAGGCTTCCTCTTCGGGACCATAGAGAACCACTCTTGGTTTTCCCCAGTAATCAACCCAATAGGCATCATCAGCGGACGCTCCTGCGACACTGGTCATAAGGAGCGTTGTGACCGCAATCAGAACAAGTCGGCATTTCATGGGTGTAACCTCCGTTCAGTTGATGTGGCAACAGGCCCGGTGAAGGATTGAGGACGCAATATTCACCGTCCCGACCCCGGAACACGCTGCTTTTGTTCCGTAGGTGCAGGCTAACCACTCGGTCCCACTCCAGCTACTAAGAGAACTACTAGCCCCACGACTTCTTTTTCCTATTTCGCGACCTGAGTTGCGCGCAATCCGTAATCTGGCGACTCCAGAATCTGGAGACCCCATGACGAGCCACTCATTGAGCCCTGAGCAGGGAGTCACCAAGCGCTTCCGCGCAGCCCCGATAAGACTGGCCCCAAAGGCCTTGACAGCTCCAACCCGGATCCCAAACGCAAATTCATTTCCTACTCAATTTGCCAATCCGTTCCGGCACATTTAGCATCCAATTTAAGAACGCCGGCCTACAAAGCAGGTACTGGAACAACGCTGGTTGAACCAACATTCATTGAACAGGGGCCCGACTCGTATACATGGCTTGGTGAGCTGTCCTCCAGTCAGGAACGCCTAAAGAGCCACGGTTAGGTCCCGCCGTCTTAGGACGGGTTCACCAGCGCTTCTGAGTACGGCCCAGTGGGTCGGTCTTCTTGCTTCTTCCGCACACGTCTCAACTGACGTAGCGCTCCGCGAACGTGCACCCCTACCTCATCCACTCCGTGCACTTTTTGCTGCCCACCTTCGGCGTCCTGGCTGCCATGGGATTGATGGCTGCTCTAACCCTTAGCCTCCGCACCGCCGCCCTCGCCGGTCTCTCACCCGATAGGCTATGGAATGCTGGCCTCGTCATTCTCCTTTCCGCCTTCGTCCTCTCCCGCCTTTTGATCATTCTCGCCAACCCATTCCGCTTCTTCGTCTATCCCCTTCTCGTCCTCACGCAACCTTCGCTCAACCCTACCGGAATTCTCCTCACGCTTATTGCCACCATAATCTATCTCCGTATCCGGCGATTCCCTCTCCTCGCCACCTTAGACGCCTGGAGTCCCTGCGCCACACTCGCCTGGGCCTTCCTCGCTCTCGGCCACTTTGCCGAAGGCACAGACGCCGGCCTCCCCACCACGCTCCCCTGGGGCCTAGCCATTCCGCCCAGCCAAACCCGCCTGCACCCCGTCGCCCTCTACGCCGCCTTGGCCGCCGCCGCCCTGACCCTCATCCTCCTCCGCCAGCTCCGCCACCGCCGTCACCCTGGCGATACCTTCGCCCTCGCCCTCGCCGCCACAGGCACCACGCAATTCCTCCTGACTTTTTTCCGCCAGCCCTACCCATACCTCGAACCCACCCCAACCCTCCTGGACCCCATTCAGTGGATCGCCATGGCTATGATCGTGCTTGCAGGCGCTGTCCTCCTCCTCCAACCCCGAAAGCTGGTCTCCCATGCCGTCTAAGAACATGCTTCCCAAGGGCCAGCGCCGCCGCACAGTCAAACCTGAGTACCGCGCTACAAGGGGACTAGAAGAGACGCTCCCGCCGCCGGTTCCTCTGATTGAGCTCGAAGACGATGCTGAAGATGGGATTCGCACCTTCACAGCCGACCCCGCCGCCGCTAATCTTCGCCTCGACCAGTATCTTGCCCAGGCGTTGCCGGACATCTCCCGCGCCCGCGTCCAGCTCCTCATCGAAAACGAGCAGGTTCGCGTCAACGGCCAGCCCGCCAAACCCAAACAAAAGCTCCACGGTGGCGAATCCATCGAAATCGAGGGCTCGCCGCAGCCACCGCCGCTTCATGCCACCCCAGAAGATATTCCTCTCGACATCCTCCACGAGGACCGTCACCTCGCCGTCATCAACAAACCCGCGGGCATGATGGTTCACGCCGGCTCCGGCTCCAGCGACGAAGCCCGCACTCAGGGAACCCTCGTCAATGCACTGTTATTTCACTTCAACAAGCTCTCCGGCGTCGGCGGCGACCTCCGCCCCGGCATCGTCCATCGCCTCGATAAACAGACCAGCGGGCTGATCCTCGTGGCTAAAGACGACAGCACCCACCGCAAGCTGGGTGAGATGTTCTCCAGCCGCCAGGTTGCCAAGACCTACCTCGCCCTGCTTCACGGTCACGTAAAAAAAGACGACACCACCGTCACCCTCCCCATTGCCCGCGACGTCGTCCGCCGCACCCGCATGACGACCCGCCGAGCCGACGGCCGCACCGCCGTCTCCCACTTCCACGTCGTGGAGCGTCTTACCACTTCCAATGGTCCCTTTACGCTCGTTGAGGTGCGGATCGAAACCGGTCGAACCCACCAGATCCGGGTTCACGCGCAGGCACTCGGGCATCCGGTCGTCGGCGACACCCTCTACGGCGCTCCCCACGCGATTCAGGGCCTTGCGGACACCCAACAACTGGATCGGAATTTTCTCCACGCCGCCCATCTTTCTTTCGCCCATCCCCAGACCAACAGGCAAATGGAGATAGCCGCACCGCTCCCCGCCGAACTTGAGGAGTTTCTCAAAGCAATTCGCGCCAAGTGACACGCATTTCGGTAAAATCATCGCAGTGATCGTCCTTTCCCGAATTAACCGTCTTCCTGTGCTGAAAGCCTTCGCCCTTCTGGTCTCTCTGGCTGTCGTCGTCCCCGTGCTGCGCGCGCAGACCAACGTCGCGCCCACCCAACCTGCAACCAGCGCACCCGACCCACAGCCGCCAGCCGCCCCGCAGCAGCAGTAACGGCTTCAGCGGCCCAGCAGCCGGCAGCGCAGCAACCCGGTGCAGCGCCGGCTCCAGAACAGGATCAGCCGACCGAGACCATCAAAGTCCAGGTCAACGAAGTGAATCTCATCTTCACCGTTACGGACAAGAAGGGTAAGTTCATCACCGGCCTCAAGCGCGAGAACTTCGGTCTGCTTGATGACGGCCGTCCGCCCCTGGCTGTCCTTCGCTTTACCCAGCAGACGAATCTGCCGCTGCGCGTAGGCATCATGCTGGACACGTCCAGCTCCATCCGCCAGCGCTTTCAGTTCGAGCAGGACTCCGCCATTGAGTTCCTCCTGCAGATTCTTCATCGCGACGACCGCGCCTTCGTCGAAGGCTTCGATATCCAGACAGATCTTGCGCAGGACTTCACCAACAATGTCGATCTTCTCAACCAGGGCATCCGCAAGCTTCGTCCCGGCGGCGGCACCGCCCTCTTCGACGCGCTCTACAAGACCTGTAAAGACCAGATGCTCACTCTCCAGGAGTCCGGTGCTGTTCGCCGCGCTTTGATCCTCGTCTCTGACGGCGACGATAACTACAGCCGCGTCGAAGAGTCTGACGCCATCAAGATGTGCCAGCGCGCCGACACCATCGTCTACTCCATCAGCACGAACATCAGTCCCAGCAAAGACAAGGGCGACGACGTCCTCCGCGCCATCTCCGAGGCTACCGGCGGCCAGGCCTTCTATCCCATCAAGCTGGAGGACGTGGCCGTGGGCTTCCGCAATGTCGAAGAAGAGTTGCGCAGCCAATACCACCTCGTCTACCGTCCTGCCAACCTCAAGATGGACGGCTCCTTCCGCACCATCTACCTGCAGGCCATCGATCCGCGCTATAAAGTCCGTGCGCAGAAGGGCTATTTCGCGCCTCGGCCTGCTCAGTAGGTTCCGGCGCGAAGAATGTCGTGCCTGTTGCAATGTTCGGAGGACTGGGCTTCGCCTTTCGTTCTCCGGATTTCTTCCCAGCCGCATAACTCTGGCCTAAAATCCGTGTCTAACGGGAAAGAGGCCAAGAATGATCCATCGTCTCCGCATCCTGCTGCTTCCCACCCTCCTGTCCGCAACCCTGAGCTTCGCCCAGGCCATGCCGCCCGGCACTCCGCCCTTCGATATTCACGGCGCACTGATGAATCTAGCCGACCAGCCTGCCAGCCACACTGCCTTCAGCTTCGACCGCACCGAGCTGCAAATCGCGCAGAACCTCCTCGTCTCCGGAGGCTTGGACGCCAACCACGCCGCTGCCGCCCTAACCGGCATCTCCGTCGACAACTATCGCTATCCCCATCCCGCCTTCTACACCCCGGAGACCATGGCCGCCATCATTGCGGGCTACCATGCCGCGGGTTGGAAGCATCTGATCAACGCCAACCAGACTCCTGCCAACACCGCGCAGCCGCACTCAACCGTCACTGACCTCTGGCTTCGCTTCGCCGGTCCGGACATCACGGGGGTCACCGTCCTCACACGCTCTCCGCGCGATATGAGCGTCGTACAGGTCACCTGCGAGCTCCGCCCCCTCGATCTCGTCCACCTCAGCGGCCACTTCGGCATCCCCAAAGTCGACCCCAACGCCGTCATGGTCCCCGCCCCCTCAGGCAAATAACCAGGAAACCTGATACCCAAATAGTTGATACGGAATTTGAAATCTCTCAGGGGTTTCCAAATTCAGGACACTACCCTTTAGGGCACGAGATCAGCAATCCTTCCCGATAAGCCATCTATTTTCTTTCGCTTATAAAATAATTCTTCAAATACAGCCCAGAAATGGCTTGTCAAGCCCAAAAACCACCTAAACCCAACAAAAAACAAGGGTATCCAAGTGGCATTTTAGTTACGCTTGAACCGATATAATTAAGTTATAGATATGAGAAAGGGAAAGCCCCGGTCACCCACCGGGGCTAACTTGTTGATATAGGCGAATTTACCCGCAACCCCTTTGTTATGACGATTTTGCAGGCCGACCAAGACCGTAAATCTATGATTCAAAGTAATTTAGGCGCAGGTAATGGGGGAGGGGGGTACCCCCATCACCCGACAAACTGCTCCACCCGCTGTAACAGTTCGAGTTTTCGCTCCGGGGGAAGAAAACTTGCTTCTACGGAGTTTGCGGCGAGTTCGCGCATCTGTTCGAGGGAGAACTCGAAACGCTCCTGCACGAGGACGTACTCATCAAGCAGGTTGCTGCCGAACATGGGTGGATCGTCCGAGTTAATCGTGACCATCAGTCCCGACTCGAAGTAGAGCTTCACGGGGTGGTCGTCGAGGCTTGGGCAGCACCCTGTTCTGAGATTGCTCGTGACGTTCAGTTCGAGGGGAATCTGCTTCTGCGCGAGGACTTCAAGGAGCTCGGAATCCCTCTGGGCGGAGAGCGCGTGGCCTACGCGCTCGGCTCCGATATTGATAGCAGCCCAGATGCTCTCGGGGCCGATGGTTTCTCCGGCGTGGGCGGTGAGACGGAGGCCGGCGATCCTGGCTTCGGCGTACGAGTCGCGGAAGAGGTCGGCGCTGCCTCGGGCTTCGTCGCCCCCGATGCCGATGCCGACGATGCTGGGGTAGAGCTTGCGCAGCTCTGCAGCCTTGCGAAAGACCTTCGTGGCCTCGTCGGCGCCGAAGTGGCGGACGGCGTCGATGAGCCAGTAGATGGTGGTGCCGAAGTCTTTTTCGCCACGGATGCGTCCCCGCTCGATGGCTTCTACGAAAGGCTCTACTTCGGCATTTTTCCAGTAGAAGATAATCCCGAAGGAGATATAGACCTCGGCGTGGACGACGCCCTGGGCGGCAAGGTCGCGAATCATGTCATAGGTTATGAGTTCGTAGTCGTCAGGGCCTTTGAGGCGCGAGGAGACGGCTTTGAAAGAGTCCATGAAGCCGAGGAAGTTTTCGTAGACGTAGAGTTTTTTCGCCGCCTCGGGAGTCAGGGGTTCCGAGTCGTGGCGCTTGCTGAGCTTGAGGAGAGTTTCGGGCTGTATGGTCCCTTCGAGATGAAGGTGCAGCTCGCACTTGGGCAGCTTGCGCAGCCAATCGACCACGTCGATGTCGATGTCGCGGCTCCCTTGCTTGCGTGCCATCCAGTTAGTGTAATCGCAGGGTTGCGAGGCTGTTACGAAACTCGTCCTACCGCTTGCCCAGCTCGACGGCCACGCTGCTCCGCTTCACTGTGAAATCGATCCGGTGGAGAGTGTCGCATTGCCCATCTCCACCGGATCTAAAGCGGGACTAAGAGATGACCGGAGTCAATAAATCTGATAGTCCGACGTTGCGGTACATTTCAGCGCGGACACGGTCTGCGACTCCGTTGACGATCTCTGCTCCGTCTTGCGCGGGGTCGATATGGATGCGGAAGGGGCGCTTGCCGAAGGGCATGTCGACTACACGAACGATGGCGTTTGCGACCTCGTTCACATCGGCGTCTGCGGGCGCCGTAGCCGCGAAACCCTTCATGATGTCGTCTCCGAGATGGGCGTAAGGGCCGTTGTCGTATTCAGCCTGGCGTGCCTTGTCGGCCGGGGAGCCCGCGTGGGCGAAGTGATTGGTGCCGGAGGTGAACGCGCCAGGAACGATGATGGAGGTCTCGACGCCCCAACGATTCAGCTCTGCGGCGTAGCTGACAGCGAGCGCATCCATGGCTGCCTTGGCCGCGAAGTAGGGTGCGAGATAAGGCGGAGTGCCTCCGCGAGTGCTGGTACTTCCGACCCAAAGGACCAGGCCCCTTTTCTGTTTGCGCAGCTGGGGAAGAGCGGCGCGGTTGACTCGTTGGGTGCTGAGCACATTGGTGTCATAGACCTGAACGAGCTGCTCAGCGGTAAAGGCCTCCGCGGGGCCGAAGACCATGTGCCCAGCGTTATGAATGACCACGTCAAGGCGACCGTCTCTCTCAACGATTGTTTTGACGGCCTGGTCGGCGGATTCCTGCAAGGCGACGTCGAGCTCGATGGTGCGGAGGTCTACGTTGTTCTCCGCGGCGAACTGTCGAGCTGCTTCCACCTGTCCAGCGTTGCGACCTGTGGTCTCGCGCATGCTGGCATAGACAGTGTGTCCGGCGATGGCGAGCGCGCGCGCCGCGAGGGCGCCAAAACCGCTCGAAGCTCCTGTGATGACGATGATGTTCTTCATTCGGATTCTCCTGTGAAGGTCTACAGATCTGCGTGGATGTATGTGGCTGCATGCGAGCGGTGCCCGCTTCTTATGCGAAGCCCCCGTTTGCGCGAAGCACCTGCGCGTTGACCCATCCGCCATCGGGTCCGGCAAGGAAGGAGACGACGCCTGCGATATCGTCCGGCTGACCGAGGCGTTCGAGTGGCGCCATGTTGCTGATCTGCTTGATCTGCTCTTCGGTCTTGCCGTCCAGGAAGAGTTCGGTCCCGACGGGGCCGGGTGCAATGGCGTTGACTGTAATTTTGTGTCCGCGAAGCTCGTTGGCGAGGACGTGGACCAGGCCTTCGACGCCTGCCTTCGAGGCGATATAGGGGCCGTAGGCGGGGAAGTTTTTGGCGAGGACACTGCTGGAGAAGGCGATAATACGGCCTCCCTCTGCGACGTGTTGCGCTGCCTGCGAGAGGACGAGGAATGTCCCGCGCAGATTGGTGGAGATGACTTTGTCGAAGGTTTCGACGTCGCCTTTGGCGATGGGTGAGAGGGGCATGATGCCCGCGTTGTTGACGACGACGTCGATCTGGCCGAATGCCTTGATGGTCTTCTCGAAGAGCTGCTTGACGTCTTCAGGGTTGGCGACGTCGGCTTGGATGGCGAGGGCGCGGCCGCCAGTACTGGTGATCTCGTTGACGACCTCTTCGGCCTTGGCTGCGTTGCCAGCGAAGTTGACGACGACGCCGAAGCCATCCGCTGCAAGGCGAAGAGCGATGGTACGTCCGATGCCGCGGGATGCGCCGGTTACGATAGCTGTCTTTCTCATGGTGATTCTCCTTTGGGGCGGCTTCTTCGATTTGAAGTCCGTCGCTAAGAAAGAGATTGAACCTGCTGGGGCCATACGTCCAATGCATAGTGCTAATATTCATTATGCGTGTGGCGCAGTTACGTCAAGCAGACCTGAACCTTCTTGTTGTCTTCTCGGTGCTTGCCGAGGAGCGCAACGTATCCCGTGCCGCCAAGCGGTTGCTGCTGAGCCAGCCTGCCGTGAGCCGGGCCCTGCAGCGGATGCGGGATACGTTTCACGATGATCTACTGGTACGGACGGCGAAAGGTTACGAGCCTACTCCGCAAGGGGAACGCGTGCTGCGAGAGCTTGAGGTTATGTTGCCGAAGCTGGACAGGTTGATTTCTGGCTCGACATTCGACCCGGAGATGGAACATTGCTCCTTCCGGATTGCGGCGACGGACAATGCGACCTCGATCATCGCGCCCGTTCTATGCCGCGACGTTCTACCGGTTGCGAAACAGGTCCGCTTCACCTTCGCGAGTTGGAGAGGAGATGTTTTCGAGGATTTGAGTCACGGCCGACTGGACCTTGCTTTGATTGGCGATGAAGGCCATGTGCCCTCGCCTTTACTGACCGAGGTCATCTATGAAGAAGAACTCGTTTGCATTGTGGCGGCAGATGCTCCCTACCAGCGTCAACTGACGCTCAAGCAATATCTCGCTGCTGAGCACATTGGCGTCGATGTCGTGGAAGGTTCGCAACATATCCCAGAGAAGCGTCTCGCAGCACATGGCCATCGTCGCCGGACTGTTATCACGCTGCCATACTTCGGGGCCGCCACGCGATGCATTCCTGGAACAAAGCTGATTCTCACAGCACCCCAACGATTCGCGAGAACTGAGGCAGAAAACCGCAAGATCAGAGTCCTAAAGGCGCCGGGAGAGATGACCGGATTCAAGTACCTGATGATCTGGCACCCTAGAGTGAACACCGATGCCGCGCACGCATGGCTGCGAGGCGTGATCAGGAACATCGGTAAGACGATAAGTTCGTGATCTTTGTGGCGGATGTATCCGATGCGCTATTTTGGCTGGGCCATCCGGAGAGATTAGCTGCCGGAGTAGAACTCGCTCCGCTTGCGGCTTGAGCAAAATGTGCTAGGTTCCCGTCGTGCGCTGTCCGGCGCGAACTTCTACGAGCGATCCTTCTGCGAGGAGGATGCTTTCGGGCTCACGATTTGAGAGATTGGCGAATTTGCGACCGTAGAGTGCGCCGAAATCGACGTCAATGGAGTATTCGAGGACGCGATAGATCATCCAGCGGGGATGTTGGACTTCATATTCGGAGGCCCATTCGCCGCGTTTGGTGTAACCCCAATAGTGTTCGGTGAAAAACTCTTCGGAGCTGTTGGCTGCGATCGGTTGCGGATCAACTACCGCATTCACTTGCAGGTGGTTCCATTTGTTCTTGTGCTTCCATTCGTAGCTTATGGAACGCTGCTGTGCATCGAGATCCCACCGGTGACGCATTGGAACCGTCGAATAGTTTTCTCCGTAAATGGTGTTCGCGACGATGCTTAACGCGGGGCGAGGGACCAACTCACTGATAAAGACGACACCCCGCCGCGCCTCACAGGTCGGCTGGGTGTGCCGTACATAGAAGCGCAGGTTGACTTCTTCGAAGGTGCGGTGGAAGGGGATAGGGACTGATTTCAGTCGAACATCCTGGAAGAGAAAACCGACCAGACTCACGTAGCAGCGTCCCTCGTAGCGATCAAGTTTCGTGCCGGCGGGAACATACGGCAGCAACGACTCCTCAGGCACGACGTAGTTCGCCATAATCAGCTTGCGCCACTCGGCTGTGAGGAAGGTGCTTGCCATGATCCGGAGAGATTAGCTGCCGGAGTAGAACTCGCTCCGTTTGCGGCTGTAGAAGAAGTAGACGACGAGGCCGATGATGAGCCACACGAAGAAGCGCACCCAAGTGATTGCAGGGAGGCCGGCCATCAGCAGGACGCAGAAGATGACGGAGAGAATCGGGATGACCGGGCCGAAGGGCACGCGGAAGCCGCGATGCCGCTCGGGCTCTTTGTAGCGCAGGACGATGACGCCGAGCGAGACGAGCACGAAGGCGAAGAGAGTGCCGATGTTCGACATGGTCGCAAAGGTGCCTACGTCGAAGAGTCCTGCCGGAATGGCGACGAGGATGCCGGCGACCCAGGTGGCGAAGGCAGGAGTGCGAAAACGCGGATGGATTCTGCTGAAAATGTCGGGTAACAGGCGGTCGCGTGACATGGCGAACCAGACTCGCGCTTGTCCGAGCTGAAAGACAAGGATGGACGAGACCATTCCTACGAGCGCTCCGACGAGGACGGCGAGCTGCACCCAGTGGAGCCGTTCCCCGCCCGGGCCGAGGCCGACCTTCCTCAGTGCGTTGACCACAGGAGCGGCGTCGTTGGCTACCGATTGCCAGGGAACGAGGCCGGTGAGCACTACAGAGACGCCAGTGTAGAGCAATGTACAGATCAGGAGGGTGGCAAGGATGCCGATGGGCACGTCGCGACGGGGTTGCCTGCACTCTTCGCTTGCGGTGGAGACGGAATCGAAGCCGATATAGGTGAAGAAGATGATGGAACCGCCGGCGAGAATACCCGACCATCCATTGGGCGAGAAGGGATGGTAGTTTGCTGGATGGATGAAGCTGAGACCGAAGAAGATGAAGAGCAGGATCGCTGCGATTTTGACGAGCACCATGATGTTGTTGGTGCGGGCTGACTCGCGAATGCCGCGTACGAGCACAACGGTGAGCAAAAGCACGATGAGGAAGGCAGGGATGTTGAATCCGGCGTGCCAACCGATCGGGTAGATGTCCTTGCCCTGAAGATCCTGCAATCCTTGCGGCAGATAGGCAGGCGAGAGCCACTTTGGCGAGAACGGCAAGCCCATCCAGTCGAACAGGGCGACGACGTGGGCCGCGAAGCCTACGCTGACGCTCATATTACTGAAGGCGTACTCGAGGATGAGGTCCCAGCCGATGATCCAGGCGACGAGTTCTCCGAGGGTCGCGTAGGTGTAGGTGTAGGCAGAGCCCGCGATGGGGATCATGGATGCGAGCTCCGCATAGCAAAGGCCAGTGAGCGCGCAGACGACGGCGACGAGGATGAGCGAGATCGCCAGCGCAGGGCCTGCGCCCGGGCGGCCGGCGACGGCGCCGTGGTGAAGGATGAGATCGATGACCGGCGAGTCGCCGAAGGTGGCGAGGGCGGCGGGGCTGCCGCCGATGGCGACGCCGATGACGGTGAAGATGCCTGAGCCGATGACGGCGCCGATTCCGAGCGCAGTGAGAGAGACCGGGCCGAGTGTCTTCTTCAAGGCGTGCTCGGGCCGCTCCGATTCTGAGATCAGCTTGTCGATCGATTTAGTTCGAAAGATTTGCCTGGCCAGCGCGCTCGCTCCTGCTTACGGAAGAATTGGTGCGGGGCGGTTCAAACTACGAAGTGCGATGTTCAATCGCTACGCAAGACCGCTTCGCGGTTGAGCGGGAGCGCTGTTATAGGCGCCCCCACTCAATCGGAGTGCTTACCGCTTGCTCTGACCGCGCGACGCCTTGCGGACCTTGGCCTTCTTTTCGCCGCGTGCGTGGGTGCGGGCCGCCTTGGGGGCAGCTTTCTTGCGGGCTGCGCGCTTTACCTTCTTGCGTTCGGTCTTGTCGGTGATGGTTTTGGTATTTGCCATGGATCGGTCAATTCTTTCTATAGGTGCGATTTTTCAGAACTTTACAGGCGCTCCAACTGGGCGAACTTTTCCACCAGCTTTTTTACGCCGTGCTGTTGAAATTGTACTGTAATCTTCGCGTCATCCCCATCGCCTTCGCGACGAAAGACGGTTCCTTCGCCGTACTTGGGATGGCGGACGCGAGTACCCTGCTTCAGGCCGGTCTTGCCCGCCGGGGCTTCTACCGCGAGTTTTGGCTTGGTGATCTTTTGTCCGCGTGCGGCGAAGAAGCTGGCGATGTTGTCGATGGACTGGCCTGCTCCTGATGGTTTTGGGGTGGATGCGCTGCTGCGGTATGCGGGTTTTGCGGGACGCCCTCGTTCTCCGCTTTGGTCTTCGTCCTCGTAGCTGTAGTGGCGGTCGCCTTCGTCTGCTTGCGGACGGCCAAACCTGTTGGCTTTGGGATATGGGGTTGCGTAGGCGTTGCGGTATCCGTAGTCGGAGCCAGAGAAGTGTGGACGCGCGGGGGGGCTGCCGAGATCTTCGACGAGATGCGCGGGGACTTCTTCGAGAAAACGTGAGGGGATGGATGGCTCGGGCATGTCGCTGCCATAGCGGCGGCGATAGCGCGCGCGGGTCATAACGAGCGTGTCCATTGCGCGCGTCATGCCGACGTAGCAGAGGCGGCGCTCTTCTTCGAGGCCGGTGGGATCGGTGAGGGTGCGCGAGTGGGGGAACAGGCCCTCTTCCATGCCGGTGAGGAAGACGAGAGGGAACTCGAGGCCTTTGGCGGCGTGGAGCGTCATGAGTGTCACCTTCGCTTCGGCGCTGTAGCTGTCGGCGTCGCTGACGAGGGCGGCGTGATCGAGGAACTCGTGGAGGGACTCGCCGCGCTCCTGCGCGTCTTGTGCGGCATTGGCGAGTTCCTTGAGGTTTTCGATGCGGGAGAAGGATTCGGGTGTGGCTTCTTCTTCTAGTGCGCGGATGTAGCCGCTGCGATCATTGAGGAATTTGATGAGCTCGGGGAGGGTTGCGGGGTCGCCGGGTTTGCGGAAGGCTGGCTTTTCGTCCTCCATTTTGAGTTCGGCGGCTCGTTCGATGGTTGTGCCTGCGGATTTTTTCAGGACTACGGGTGCAAAAGGATTGAAGTGTGCGGCGGCGATGCCGTGCGCTTCGTCAGTGTCAATGGCGTTTTCGGGGGTGAGGGTGGATATCTCCTCACTGGGGCCGAAGTCGAAGCCGAAGTTGAAGCTGGTGTCGAAGGAGGTGTCCGCGCCTGTGTCTTCGGGTTCGTCTGTGGGCTCTGGTTCGGTGACGTCGAATGAGACATCGGCGTCGTCCGTGGCTTCTGGAGTTTCGGGGAGGGAGGTGTTGTCTTCGGCTAGATCGCCTACGAGTTTTTCTGCGAAGCCGGCGCCTAACATCGCGCGGGCGTCTCCGATGAGGCGGCGAAAGCTGCTGAGAGCTGCAAGGGCTCGTTGCGGGAGGAGTTTGTCTTCGATAGCGCGGGCTATGGCGTCCCAGGTGCTCATGCCGGTGGAGAGCGCCATGCGTTCGAGGGTCTCCATCGTGGTCTTGCCGATGCCACGCGGGGGCGAGTTGATAACGCGCGAGAGTGCGATCGAGTCGTGCACGTTCTGCACGAGTTTGAGGTAGCTGAGGATGTCTTTGACTTCGGCGCGGTCGTAGAAGGAGAAGCCGCCGACCATGTGGTACTGGATCTGATAGCGGCGGAGGGCTTCTTCCACGAGGCGTGACTGCGAGTTGGTGCGATAGAGTACGGCGCAGCGCGGGAGATCTTCCTGGGCGCCGGCTTCGCGGATGTATCTCTGGATACGGTCAGCCACGAAGAGGGCTTCGTTCTCGCCATCGGGAGCTTCGTAAAGGCCAATAAGGGAGCCGCCTTCGCGGGCGGTCCATAGGGTTTTGCCCTTGCGCTGTGTGTTCTGCGCGACGACTGCGCCGGCGCCTTCGAGAATCATCTGGGTGGAGCGGTAGTTTTGTTCGAGGCGGATGGTTTTGGTTTTGGGGAAGTCCTTTTCGAACTCGAGGATGTTTTTGATGTCGGCGCCGCGCCAGCTGTAGATGGACTGGTCCTCGTCGCCGACGACGCAGACGTTTGCGCTTTCGCCGGCGAGTAACTTCATCAGTTCGTACTGTGGGCGGTTGGTATCCTGGTACTCGTCGATGAGGATGTATTTGTAACGGCGGTTGTATCTTTCTCGGGTCTCGGCGGAGGACTTCAGGAGGCGAACGGTCTCGAGGAGGAGGTCGTCGAAATCGAGGGCGTTGGCTTTGAAGAGCTCCTTTTTGTAGATCTCGAAGATGTGGGCGATTTTTTCTTCGAGGGGGTTGGTGCTCGCGAGGAAGTACTCCTGCGGGTCAATCATGTGGTTCTTCGCCCAGCTGATTCTTCCCAGCGCAACTCGGGGCTTGAGAGCCTTGTCGTCGACGCCTAGCCGCTTGAGTGCTTGCTTGACTACAGCTTGCT
Organism: uncultured Acidobacteriaceae bacterium; assembly: GCA_963746625.1. Lineage (GTDB taxonomy): Bacteria > Acidobacteriota > Terriglobia > Terriglobales > Acidobacteriaceae > Edaphobacter. Next base: position 287,557 of record CAVVBT010000002.1, on the reverse strand, counting down.
GATCGGTCTCGTCATAAATGGCGAAGCTGCGGGTGAGGCCTACTCCATTGATGCGAAGAGCTTCGATATCGCGGCGGAGGACTCGCACGCAGAAGCTATGGAAGGTTGCGAGCAGGGGTTTGGTGAGAGTGGAGTGACCGAGAATTTTGTCGACTCGTTCTTCCATCTCCTTTGCGGCCTTGTTCGTGAAGGTGACTGCGAGAATGGAGTCCGCGGGCACGCCTCGTTCCTCGATGAGGTATGCGATGCGGTGCGTAATAACGCGAGTCTTTCCGGACCCTGCGCCTGCAAGCAGAAGGACGGGGCCATCGACCGATTGGATGCCTTCCTGCTGCTGCGGATTCATGTTTTCTAAAAGGCGACTCAACGTGGGAATACTCCAATGTCCATTTTAAGCTTTGTTAAATTTGTTCGTCAGCGGTCTCTCTTGAAAACGCTGAAAAGGTGCGTATCTATTGTTCATTTGCGAACATGTGTTCGGTGGTGGACATTCATCACAACAATTCATACGTTCGTCACAAAGGAATCGCGATTTGAATTTTCCTTGGGAACTATTTGCGAAGCGCTGCGTACAACTTCACACGATGAGCTTTTCTGAACCATGGCAGAAACTCCCGTCGCAATTCAGCATCTATCTACGAGGAGCTAACAATGAATCGTGTTAATCGTCTTACTATCGCATTTGTCGCTGCTTCACTTCTTGCAGCCCCGGCTGTTTATGCCGCTCCTGCCAGCATCTCGTCCCCAGTCCACGCCATGTTCGGGAAGACGAAATCGAATACGGTCAAACTGAACCTGAAGAACGAATCCGCCGCGCCCCTGGATGTGAAGGTGGGGGATAAGGTGATGACTCTCGAACCAGGTAAGCCCATTACCCTCAATCTTGAAGTTGGCACGCGCATCGTATCGAATTCGAATACTCCGACTCATCCTGAGGGCTCGCTGATTGAAGAGGTCGTCAAAGATCACAACGGCGCCACGATTGTCATCCGCTAAATCGCTAACCAATATCAGCGGCAAGCATTTCCTTCCCTTTTGTGAGGTCGATCGTTCCGTGCACTGACGATCGGCCTTTTCCCTCCATCTCATTTGCGTGATCCACTGCTCCTCTTGTTATTCTCGTGTCTATGATTCGTAACGTTGCTGTCTTCTGCGCCTCAGCCAACGGCTCGCACTCGATTTATAAGGACGCGGCCGAGGAGCTGGGACAGGCACTTGCTGCCCGCAATATCGGGCTCGTTTATGGCGGCTCGAACGCTGGGCTGATGAAGGCCGTCGCTGAGGCTGCCCTGGCCGCGAACGGCAGGGTGATTGGCGTGATTCCAGAGGTGCTGGTCGATCTCGAGGTCGCACATCACGGTATTACCGAACTGCATGTCACGAGCACTATGCATACGCGCAAGGCACTCATTGGAGAAAAGGCTGATGCCTTTGTTGCGTTGCCGGGGGGCTTCGGTACCTTCGAGGAGCTGTTCGAAGTCTTAGCGTGGCACAGTCTCAAAATTCATGCCAAGCCAATTGTTCTACTGAACATTGACGGCTTCTATGACAAGCTTCTGGTTTTTCTCGACCACTGCGTTGCCGAAGGTATGCTCAAGCCGAAGAATCGGGAGCTTCTGTTTGTGGCAGACACAGTGGAGGGCGCGATGGCGCACCTGTTAGCAGAGACGGTCTAACCTGCCGTCCGGCAAGTCTCGCACTGACAGACGCGGCGCAGGTAATCCCATGAGTAGATTCCGCTCTCGTGGCCGTCGCTCCACTTGAATTTCACAGCATATTTGCCGACTGGCGTGATCTCGACGGGTTTTACCGGCGCCTCGTACATCACAAGAAGCGTCTTCTCCTTGGGCTTCGGGGTGCCGAGCGCCCTGCCTGTTTTTTCCCGCTCCTCGTGGCAGGTTGCGCAGGGACAGGCATTGCGCAGCCAGGCGAACGACCACGAACTATGGTGTCCATCCTTCCAGTCGATCTCGACGCCGGTGCCCTCGGTCTTTTTCACGCGCACTTTGTTCGGAGTCACGGCCTCGCCGGGCAGAGACTTGTGTTCTGAATCCTCCCGCCGCGCTTGTTCGGCGTCGACAATGCGAATTCCTTCGTGACTCATACATCCTCTTTCACAGTTCTTCGTTCATAGCGGATCTTCAGGATCAAGATGCTGACCGAAAGTCCCAGAGTCGCTGAATTGGACGCGATCACCGGCTTCGATCCGCTGTAGATGCCGTAGACGAGCCAGAGAAAGACTCCAACGGAAAATAGTAGAAAGGTTCCCATGGAGATATCCCTGGCAGATCGCAGTCTCAAGACGCGCACTAATTGCGGAATAAAAGCGGTCGTCGTGCAGATTGCCGCGATGAATCCAATATCATCCACTATTCGCGTGCTAAGCGTCATTACGCAACTCCGTGAGAAAGAGGCAGACTGGAACGTTGGCGATCTCTCATCCATTCTTCCAGAAAAAATACGCGGCTACCGCGCATCCTGTGATGACGACGATCGTTCGCAGCACCTCTGCGCTCATGCGACGTGCGTACTGTGCCCCGACATATCCGCCGACTCCGGCAAATAGCATTGAGATGATGCAGTAGTGCCAGATGACTGCACCTTTAAATACAAAAGTCAGAACAGCGCAGAGATTGGACAGGCATGCCGCCAGGACTTTGAGTGAGTTAAGCACGTGCATCTCTTCCACGCCAAAAAGCGCCAGTGCCGTCATGATCAGGAAGCCCGCTCCGGCGCCAAAATAACCGATGTAAAAGCACACGGGGAGCAACACAAAAAACAACGGTACCACCGCGGGAGTCCTCGGCACATGCGGTTGATCCGAACGCGCCCGCAGCCATCGCGACACCGGTCCGCTGATTCCGAAGAGCAGCGAAGCAACCAATAGAAGCCAGGGCACCAGATGGAGAAAGGTGATCTGCTGCGTATTCAGCAGCACCACTGCGCCGCTGACTCCGCCGACAATCGAAGCTGCACATACAACCGGCAACAGGTCGCGCCGCAAGTCTCCACGCAGAGCAGCCACCGAGGTCAACTGACCTGGCCAAAGCGCCACCGTATTCGTTGCGTTGGCCTGGATTGGAGGGACGCCGATCGATAGCATGGCGGGAAACGAGATAAACGATCCCCCGCCCGCCATTGCGTTCATCACTCCCGCAATAAACGAGGCGACGACAAGCCAGATGTAGTGCCAATGTGTATTAAGACTCGCAATCATCCCTCTTTGATTGTAGCGACACGGCGGGCCAAACCGACCGCGGTTCGCACGGATGTCACGGATTAATAGACGAAGAACGATCAAGACGAAGAGCGACGAAGGAAATCGGCTGCGGCCTTACCTAGGAGGTAATTCGTGCGATCCGCGGTCGATGCCTTGGGGGATTTCGGGGGTGACGGCGATCAAGTTGCGTGTGTATTCCTCCAGTGGCGCCTCGCAGACTTGTTCGCACCTACCTAACTCGACAAGACGTCCGCGGCGCATCACCGCGACGTGCTCGCATAGGTATCGGACCAACGGCATTGAGTGCGAGATGAACAGGTAGGTCAGCCCAAATTCCTTCTGCAGGTCGCGCAAGAGATTGACCACCTGGGCGCCTACGCTTACATCGAGCGCGCTCACCGGCTCGTCCAGCACGACAAACTCCGGACGCAATGCCAATGCGCGCGCAATATTGATCCGTTGTCTCTGACCGCCGCTGAACTCGTGTGGGAAGCGCTCGAGCGCGGACTCTTCCATCCCTACTGTGCGGAGCATCTCTCGCAGCCTCGCTGGCAGCCCTGCGACAGGTTTCTCTCGGTGAATGGCAAACGGTTCCGCGAGAATCTCCCTCACGCGCATTTTCGGGTTCAGAGCGGCAAAAGGGTCTTGAAACACGATCTGCATGCGCCGCCGCATCCTGCGTATCTCCTCGGAGCCGGCGGCGAGGAGGTCGCGTCCGTCATACCATACCTCGCCGGCCGTTGGCTCAACCAGGCGTAGGAGCATCCGCGCTACAGTGCTCTTGCCGGAGCCCGATTCTCCGACCAGGCCCAGCGTCTCTCCACGAGCGATGGTGAAGGAGACACCATCCACTACGCGACGTCCTGCGCCGTACTCCTTCACCAACCCACGCGCTTCGACGAGCACATCTTCCGGCATTCTCAACCCAGCTTCGGATGCATCAGTTGGAAGCTGGTCGCATCCTGATAGGCTTTGGCGAACGCCGCGAGCCGGGCATCCGAATAGAGCGCACCCAAAAAGGTCAGGCTCACCGGTGTGCCTGCGCCACCTGCGTTTGCGAGTGCCCCATCCTCGTCGGTGTCGCTCTTCGGCGCGCCGTCTCCGCGAATCCCGTTCGGCACGATGACGGCGGGATGGCCGGTTAGATTTGTCGCCTGCAACTGAATTCCCTGCGACGGCGTGACGATGACGTCGACCCGTGTGAAGAGTTTTTCCATCGCGGCGATCGCCAGCGTTCGCGCGCGCATCGCCTGGATGTAGTCGACGGCGGAGTAGAAGCGGGCGATGCGGAATTGATTGGGCCAGTCGAAGGGCAATTGTCCGGTGAGCAGCTTGTCGCGACCGCTGCGCGTGAGGTCGTCGAAGGCGGCGGCTGCTTCGGCCTCGAGTACTGGCACGATTGCAGCGAAGGGGAAATCGGGCATTTCGACGGGAACCAGCTTCACGCCCATGTTGCGCAACTCATCGAGAGCCGCGGTGCCGTACTTCGCGTCGTAACTGCGGCGCTCGAAGTTCTTCTTCTGGGCGTCGGTCGCTCCTGCTTGAAGTGGCGATACATCAAACGCGCTTTTGATATAGCCGACGCGGAGGGTCTTCCAGTCGAAACCTGCGTCCCAGTTGAACGCCGCGGGCTGGACTGATAGATCGTGGCCGTCTTGCCCGTAGATGGCCGACATGACGAGCGCGCAGTCCTCTACCGCTCGGCAGATAGGGCCGATCTTATCCATCGTCCAACTGAGTGCCATGGCTCCGGTTCGCGGGACGAAGCCGAAGGTGGGGCGCAGTCCGGTGGTACCGCAGCGTGTTGAAGGTGAGGAGATGGAACCGAGGGTCTCGGTGCCGAGAGCGAATCCTACGCATCCGGCAGCAACAGCGCTGGCGCTTCCTGCAGACGACCCGCTCGAGCCCTGGCGTATGTTCCACGGGTTTCGCGTTCTCGCGCCGAACCAGAGATCGCCTTGTGCAAGCGCGCCCATCGAGAGCTTCGCGATGAGGACCGCTCCGGCCTCGTCAAGGCGAGTGACAACGGTTGCGTCGTAGTCGAAGCTCTGATCTTCGAAACCGCCTGCGCCCCAGGTGGTGCGATAGCCCTTGACTGCGAGCAGGTCTTTGCCGCCCCAGGGGATGCCGTGGAGAGGTCCACGGTATTTTCCTGCGGCTATCTCTTTGTCTGCTGCGGCCGCATGGGCCATGGCGCGTTCTTCCGTGAGGGTGATGACAAAGTGAAGCTGTGGATCGTATTTTTTCAGTCGCGCCAGGTACATCTTTGTCAGGTCGGTAGAGGTGACTTTGCGGGTTTTGACGAATTGCGCCAGTTCTCGTACGGAGGCGAAGGCCAAGGCGTCGGAGTCTCCGGCGACTCCGGCAGATGCAGCCGCGGCGAGCTTTGCGTCGTCGGGAGCGTCGCTGATCTTCAGGGGCTTTTTCAGGGTGTCGAGCGTCATGTCGCCCGGTACGGGGTCGAAGATGAACGCGGGAGCTACGCTGTTGGAGAGCTTGAGGTCGCGAATCGCTGTGTACGATTTGCGGAGTTGCTCCAGGCCTTCGAGCATCATCTTCTTCTGCTCATCGGTGACGCTGATGCCGGCAATCACGGCGGCTGCGTCGATCATCTCCGGCGTAATTTTCGGCAGGGCGTCGGTGCTGGCTTTGACGTCTCCGCTGCCAACGATGGGAGAACTCTGCGCCTTAGCCTGCGTCGCCAGCGTGAACAACGTTCCCGGCAACAAAGTCTGTCCCAGCCCCACCATGGAGCACACGCCAAGAAAGCCCCGCCGGTCCAGTCCACGTTCCTGTTCGGTCATTCCCGCATTATTGCATTTGGGCAGTTTGCGACGGGCTTGGACTCGAACTTTATGGAGTCCGTAATTTTGACGTGGTTTTACCTACCAAGAAACGGAGAGGCAGGTCGGCGGCATTACGGATGCCGATTCGCGGCGCGATCTCGATGGTTTTGGTTCGGAAGCCGTCGGCGAGGATTTGAAGGATTGAGCTGGCGCCGCCCGTTACATCCATGTCGTGATGAGTGGCACGCGTTATTCCAAAGGCCTGACAAAGGCGTCCGGGACCGCCTGTCAATAACTTGGCCGATGCAGTGGGTGCCAGGCCACGGAGTCTTGCCATCATTTCGAGAGACCTTTCATCGGCTCAAGAGCGCGAAGCAGTTCCCCCCAGGCTCTCCATCGGGCAAACAGGAGACGTTGAGGCAGTAGTCTCTGCCGTATATCAGGCAGACGCCGGCATGGCCGGGCGGCCCCAAAGAGTACGGCGTTATAAGGGCTGAGACCGGTGAAGGTGTGCGAGGCGGGATCGGAGAGGCCGAGATAGGCTTCAGTCTCGATGATGCGACCAGTGAGCGCGGGCGTTGCTCGGCAGACTCCTCACGTGCCGTCGCGAGGCAGATTCAAACACTAAGTTATTGATTTATTTGGGCAGAGAATTGGTGGACCTGATCGGGATCGAACCGATGACCTCTTCCATGCCATGGAAGCGCGCTCCCAGCTGCGCCACAGGCCCACTCTTAGGAAGGACTCTATCTATTCTGGCTGACTGTGGCGTATTCGTCAACGAGGGGGCGAAGCTAAAATGCAGTGGCTAACGGGAACAAATTGCGTATCTTGCGTGTCTAAAGGGAATAGAGTGAGCGAGCACTCGGCCCGCGCGGGCGTTGTTTTTGTCACTCGGAGTTCTCGCCGGCTCGCAGTTGCAAGGCGCTTCACCAAGTCGTACCTTAGAGGGTACCCGGTATGCAGGCGGGCACGATAGTGGGCAATCTAGCCAGCGCGATAGGCATTACAACAGAAGACGCAGCTCTTGTTGCCGACCTCAAGGCCGGTTCCGAGGAGGCGTTTGCCATCCTTATTGCGCAGTACCACCAGCCGCTCTACTCGTTGATTGCCCGCAGTCTGAACGACCCTGCCGATGCCGCCGACATTACCCAGGAAGTTTTCATCAAGGTCTTCCGAAGCATTCGCGGCTTCCATGGCGAAGCCAGTCTGCGCACATGGCTATATCGGATCGCTCTGCGCGAGGCGTCGAACCAAAGGCGATGGTGGTCGCGGCATAAGAAGCAGGAGATCACCATTGATTCACCGTACGAGTCCGGCGCTGACGACGAAAGCCACGGTCTTTGCCTGAGCGCGACGCTTGCCGACCACTCGGATTCACCTTTCGATCATGCTGCCCAGGCGGAGGTTCGCGAAAGGGTTGAAGCGGCTCTGCGGCAGGTACCGGAGACCTTTCGTACCGTGGTCATTCTTCGCGAGATCGAAGGGTTTGCGTACGAAGAGATTGCCGAAATTCTGAGCGTGAACCTCGGCACAGTTAAGTCTCGTCTCACTCGCGGGCGCTCGGCCCTGCGCGTTTTGCTCAATTCAGATTCTGTTAGTTCCGCCTCTGCGTCGGGTTCTCTCTCCGATCGATCCACCGTGGAGGTTGGGCAATGACCCCGCAGATCTGCCGTAAGATTCAAGTCTTCCTTCTCCGCGTACCTGGACGGAGCCGTGAGCGGACGGCAGATGCAACGCATCGCCCAGCATCTAGAGGCCTGCCCGGAATGCTCCGAGGAGTTCGGTGCCCTTCGAGCCATGCAGCGATCCCTTGCCGCCCTTGGTCCTGCCAAGGCCCCTGAAGATCTCGGGCTCAGGCTGAGACTAGCTATCTCGCATGAGCAGGCCCGCAGGAAGTCTACCTGGCGCGACACCCTAAGCCTGAAGTGGGAGAACGCAGTTCGTCCGATGCTTGTCCAAGTCTCTGCCGGATTCGCTGGAGCCGTCATTCTTGTTGGGGGCATTGGGCTTTTGCTTGGCATGGTGGCGGTGCCGGAGCCTGTGATGGCTAACGACGAGCCTCTTGGTGCTATGACGGCGCCTCATTACCTCTACTCGATAGCCAATCCGGCTGACGTCGTCAGCGATCATGACTCCCTGATCGTTGTCGAGGCGCTCATTAACGAACAGGGCCGGGTGTACGACTACAACATCGTCTCGGGGCCGGAAGATCAGGCGACCCGCAACCAGATCGCCGACCAGCTTCTGTTGAGCGTCTACCAGCCTGCCAGCGTCTTTGGCGCCCCCATCCGCGGCCGCGTCGTTCTAACCTTCTCCGGTATCTCCGTCCACGGCTAAGCTAGTCGCCGGGCGCGGGTTTGCCACCTCTCCCATTGCTCCCTTAGACTTCATGGGAGCGTCCAATTACTGTGTCTTTTCTTACTAAACCGTTCTTTCGCCGGCACACTGCACTTTTTTCGCTGGGCCTTGCGACAACTTTGTTTCTGAACGGCTCTGTTCCTGCAAACGCCCAGAAGCCAATCTCTTCGAGCAGCAGCACGCCCGACACTCCTGCGCCCGATAATCCGGTAAAGCCCGCCGCTCGTGTTGCGCAACCGGAGGCCGGCGGCTCTGCCATCACCCTTGAGACCAGCGAACCTCTCTTTTATATTGCCGTGGCGCTCAACACCTGCGGGTACGATGCCGATCTGGCCGCATCGGCACCTGTCCGGCGGAAGATTCGCGAGGAGATCAACTCTGAAATGGCTGGTTCTGCGACCGCTCGCACGAGCCGTGATGCCCTCTGCACCTACATCCGTGACCACACCTTGGCCGACAGTGGTCTCAACCTCGCCCAGTACATCTCGCTCGCGCTTTACCTTTCTCCGCCACCTGAGCTGACACCTGTTGTCGACGAGACCGAGTTGCCGCCTGATTCGACGCAGGTCGTTAACATCCTTCTGCTGCTCCGCACGTTCGCTGACGATGTCCATCTCAATGCCCTCTGGGCAGAGCATCGCTCTGAGTACGAAGATCTCAGGGATCGCGTGCATGGGCCGCTCACGAAGATGATCCTCGATACCAATATCTATCTTCGGCTTCCAGTGAGCAGTTACGATGGCCGTCGCTTTCTGGTCCTCTTGGAGCCAATGCTCGCTCCCTCTGCCACTAATGCCCGCATTTATTCGAGCGACTACATCGTTGTCGCTTCACCTGCCGGGGAGCCGCTCGGCGCGGTTCACTTCGACGACATTCGCCACATTTATCTTCACTACGAAATTGAGCCGCTTGTCTACGCGCGCGCGCAGGCGATGGAGCGCCTCACGCCGCTTCTCCGCACAGTTCAGGATGCGCCCCTGGAGTACACCTACAAGACGGAGATCGTTCCGCTCATCACCGAGTGCCTGATCAAGTCGATCGAGATTCATACGATGGACGTCGGTCTCGCCAAGCCGGCTAAGCCCGGCCCTGGAGTGAAGGCGCGCGCCGATCTCGAGCGTTACGACGCCGATATGAGCGCTTATGAGCATCAGGCTGAGACCGTCCGGCGCAAGGCCATTGATCTTGCGATGCGCCAGGGTTGGGTGCTGACCGACTACTTCTACAGTGAGATTGGGAGCATGGAGAGGTCCGGCGTTAGTTTGAGGGAGGACATGGGACAGATGGTCTACGGCATGGACGTCGACCACGAACGCCATAAGGCTGAGCAGATTGCTTTTCTGCCCCAGGGGAGCCGCGACGTTCTTCGCCGGCCATCGACGCAGCTGACTGGCCTGCAGCTCGCAGAAGTGAAGATGCTTAAAGGTGATCTCGCCGGCGCTTCGGAGATCGCCAATCGAGTGCTCGCCGACCCCAACGGCGACCATTCGGGGGCGCACTACGTTCTGGCGCGGGTGAACTTGATGCAGCGTCAACCAGGCGCCGCCGTCAATGATTTCCAGGAGGTGCTTGATACCTCGAAGGACCCGCGCACCCTCGCTTGGTCGCACATCTATCTTGGGCGGCTCTACGACATCATGCCCCCGCCGGACCGGCAAAAGGCTATCGCTGAGTACCAGGCTGCGCTTACGGTTCGAGATGCGCAGCCCGACACAAAAGCGGCAGCTGAGGCCGGCCTAAAGACCCCCTTCGTCGCTCCCAAGGCCGATAACCAGCCTGCGGACGATGACAATGCTCCATTTGACCCCAGTGGCAAAGCCGAGAAGGACGCATATCGTCCGCCACCCCCACACTAGATTCAAGCCTTCGGACCAGAGCCACCTGTCCGGTAAATTGAATGCGGAGGAGTTCTCCTTGACGACACGGCACAACAAAGCCGGACAATCGCGGAAGAGCGCTCCTGTGTCTCCGTTCGATCATCGTTTCCGGAGGCCCGACCTGTTGACGTGGGCTCTCACCCATCGGTCGCTGGCGTATGAGACCAAACCCGACTCTCTTCCCGATCCTGCCGCCGACAACGAACAACTGGAGTTCCTCGGCGACGCCGTCCTCGGTCTGGCCGTCGCTGAGTCTCTCTTTCGTCGGTTCCCAACCTCCCGCGAAGGCGAACTTACCCGGCTCCGCTCCTCACTGGTCAGCCGCCGTCATCTCGGCGAAGTAGCCGCACGGATCGATTTGGGCGCGCATCTCCGTCTTGGCCGAGGCGAAGAGCAGAGCGGAGGCCGTAGGAAGCCGGCCCTCCTCGCAAACGCCCTCGAGGCTGTCATTGCGGCTCTCTATCTCGATGGCGGGCTCGACGCAGCCCGCGCCTTCATTGAGAAGCAAATCATTGAGCCGACTCTCCCTAATCTCCATCTTGCTCTCAAAGCCTCCGAAACCTTTAGCGGGGCCATTGGAGACCACAAATCCGCTCTGCAGGAGCGCCTTCAGGCCACGGGCGCAGGTCAGCCTCACTACGTTCTCACTGCTCAGAGCGGCCCCGACCATCAAAAGCGATTTCGAGTCGAAGTCCGCATCGAAGACAAAAAAGGAGTCTCGCGCGCGCTGGCCGAATCGGAAGGCACTACCAAGAAACAGGCGCAGCAGGAAGCCGCGCGTCTCGCGTTCCAACGCCTCGTCGCAGAATCCCAGCTGGCTAAGGCTACGGTCGAGGAGGTGGTGGAGTGATCGCCGACACCAAATCCGGCCAGATTCAAGTTCAGACCGAGGCGTCCGCGCCTGCGATCGAGTTAGTCTCGACGCCGCAGCCTACTCCGAGCCACGAGCGAGTCCACTCAGATCACGCTCACCACAAACCCGGTATCCTCTCCGCGACGCAGTCCCTCCTCCACCTGATCGTCATTGCGATCTTCATTATTACCTTCTGTGTTCAGCCTTTCCGAATTCCTTCCGAGTCCATGGAGTCCACGCTGCTTGTGGGTGACTTCCTCCTGGTCAACAAACAGTCCGCCTCGCCCAACGCGGACGGGTCAGCCGGTCTGCTTCCCGCAGCGGCCATTCATCGCGGCGACATTATCGTCTTCCACGACCCTGTCGACGCGACCCTCCATCTCGTCAAGCGCGTCATTGGCCTTCCGGGTGACCACCTCAGGCTCCACTCCGGCCGCGTTTTCATTAATGGCCGTGAGCTTGTCGAGCCCTACGCGGTTTACCGTCAAAGCCCACCCGACAACTTCCGCGACAACTTCCCCCGGCTCCAGTCCGCGGATCCAGAGATCGACTCCCACTGGTGGATTCGAATGCGATCGCTCATCGACAATGGCGAACTGATCATTCCCACGGGCAATTATTTCGTGATGGGCGACAATCGGAACGACAGCGAAGACAGCCGCTACTGGGGCTTCGTCCCGCGAGAAGCCATCGTCGGCAAACCTCTCATCATCTACTTTTCGCTTCAACAGCATGAGCCGGAAGACATTCCTACTCTGACCCAGGAAGCTGTTGCCGAAAATCAGCGGCGACAACACTCCAGCAAGATCGACTCGCTGGTTGATTTTGCCCGCTGGGGTCGCACCTTCCAGGTTGTGCGCTAGCCGCGCCGACAATCGCGTTGCCCATCCTTCGGCCTGATCGAAAATGGCGGGCTAGCACGAGAAGCGAGACCGTTTCCTTGTCATCGGCGATACACTAATAACTGCACCACCGGAGAGCGTCTTGCCCGATACCGTAGCCACCGAAGCGAATGACCTGGAATCCACCCAGCAGCAGGACCAGGCTGAAACTCCTCTAGAGTCCCTCGCCTCAATCTGCACTGTCCTTGCCATCGGTCTCTTCGTTATGACGTTCATCTTCCAGAACTTCGAGATTCCCTCGGCGTCGATGGTCAAGACTCTCCTCATTGGGGATCACGTCCTGGTTGATCGCATCTCCCTCGCCCCTCCGGCAAAATGGGCTCCCTTTACGTTCTATCGTGACGTCCGCCGCGGAGATATCATCGTCTTCTTTAAGCCCGGCGAACCCGACTTGTTCCTCGTCAAGCGCACTATCGGAATACCTGGTGACAAAATCCATCTTCGGAATGGCGTCGTCTACCTCAACGGCGTCGCGCAGAACGAGCCTTACGCCGGCATGCCTGTCTCCGACGACAACCCGCAGCACGCCTTCCAGCCTTACCGCGACGATTTTCCAGCCGTCCCGCCCGGCCCTTACGATCAAGTTACGGCGAGTTGGGCCTACGAACTCCCCAATCACATCCAGGATGGCGACCTCGTCGTCCCTCCCGGCAAGGTCTTCGCGATGGGCGACAACCGTACCGAGAGCCTCGACGGCCGCTTCTGGGGCTTCGTGCCGCGCGAGAACATCGTAGGCCGCCCCATGTTTGTCTATTGGTCCTTTGAAACTCCTGCCGACCAGATCAACAAGCAGAGCATCGGCGAACGTATTGGTTTCATCGGCCACATTGTTCTTCACTTCTTCAGCGAGACCCGCTGGAGCCGCACACTCCATCTCATCAAATAATGGAGCCATCGCCCGTGCGATTCATCGCGCCGGACAATCGTTCATGCAGGAAATGGATCCAACCTTCGAGCCAGGCGAATTCGTCGACACTGATGTTGCGCCAACCATCAGCCGTCGCGCGCTCCGCCGTCTGCTGTACATCGTCGCCGCCGCCTTGGCTGTTCTCCTTCTCGTCCTGCTCCCGCCACTGATCAGTCTCAACCGCTACCAGCGCCGCATCGCCAACAGTATCGGCCAAAGCCTGGGACGCCCCGTCCATCTCGACAAGGTTTCGCTTAATTTGCTTCCGCTGCCTGGCTTCGCGCTTGAGAACTTCGTGGTGGATGAAGATCCCGCCTTCGGCAACGAGCCAGTCATTCGTGCCAATTCGGTTAACGCGACCCTGCGGATCAGCTCCCTCTGGAGCCGTCGCTTCGAGTTTTCCACGATCAGCTTCACCGATCCCAGCGTCAATCTCGTCCATCTCTCGAACGGTAAATGGAACCTCGACAGCATCCTCCTCCACGCTGCGCACATTGACGCTGCTCCCACTGCCCAGAAAAAGCCCGGCCCGGCGCCACGCTTTCCGTACATTGAAGCCACCGGGGCCCGCCTCAATCTCAAGCTCGGCAACGAAAAGACGCCCATCTCCTTCACCGACGCCGACTTCGCTCTCTGGCTCCCTGATCCTCAGCAGTGGCACCTTCGACTCCGCGCTCATCCGGCTCGCACAGACACCAATGCCTCCGACACCGGCATCTTCTCCCTCGAAGGAACTCTTGGGCGAGCCGCATCGCTGAGCCAGGTCCCCCTTAGCCTTCAAGGCGTGTGGCGGAATGTTCCGCTCGGCCAGGCCAGCCTATTGCTGCTCGGCCGCGACTCGGGCCTTCGAGGCGATCTCACACTTTCCGCCAACGCCCAGGGAACCATCGGCAACAGCGCCATCCAAACCCGCATCCAGATCATCGGCGGCCGTCGCGCTGAGTTTGTTCCTGCCATACCCCTCGACGCTGACGTGCAATGTCTCGCTACAGCTACAGCCGACTTCCACACTTTCGAAGATATCCACTGCGCCTGGCCGCCTTCCGGCACCTCCGCCCCACCGACTTTTACTCTCACAAGTGCATTCCTTGATGTCCGCAACCCAGCAGGCACTCCATTTGAGATTGCGACCCCCGGTCTTCCCGCCTCCGCCCTTCTTGACTGGCTACGCATCGCCAGCCCGCGGGTCCCTGCCGACATTAGCGCTACCGGGACTCTCACTGGCGCCATCTCCTATCACCCCAACTCGCCGAATACCTGGCAGGGGCAACTCCAACTCGCGGACGCCAGCCTCATCAACCCCCACCCTTCTCCTAGCTCGCTGCTCACTGGCGACATCACCCTCCAGTCGATCGTCGCCCCAGCTCCTGACGCCCGCCATGGACTCCGTCGTGCGTCCGCGCCAATTCCGAACGGCTTCGAGCTATCCCCCACCATGCTCGACCTGGGCGGCAAAGAGCCCGCGACCCTCGACGGCCACATTGGCACGATCGGCTACACTCTTCATCTCACTGGTATGGCCTCCCTCTCCCGACTCCACGCTCTCGCCGCCGCCATTCCACAGCTAGGCGACGGCCTCAACCAAGTGCTGCCCGCCAACCGCGCCGCTGGCCCCTTCCGAATCGACCTTACCTGTACCCATCCGTGGGGATACCCACAGACTTGGATCGACAACACGACGCAGCCCTCCAAATCCAAGCCTCGCCATCGTGGCTGACCCCATCCGAGCCACAACCGGTCAAATTATCCGTGTCGTCGGCGACATCCAAATTAATTATGGCTTTTGGTGCGTGAACGGATGCTGGGGAGTTTAATGGGCTGATGCTAATGCGTCGCTCGATGTCAAAGGTCGTTTGTCGCGGGGTGTTTGTGGGCGTTCTGGCTGGCCTGGTTGGATGCAGGGGAGATGCGCCATATGTTGTTCCGGAGGAGCCGATGCCTCCGAATACGATTCTGCTGTCTGGGATGATGCGGGAGCTTGCGGCTACGCCGGGATTTACGGATGCTCTACTGGCTAAGCTGAATAGTGGCGAAAAGAAAGGGCCGGCGTTGATGACTCCGGCGCTGATGAAGAGGCTGCGTGAGCTGATTCTCGGGAAGGACTGGCAGGGGCTCGACCGGTTTCCGGGATGGACGATGGATGCGGTGAATCCAACGGTTGGTGTGATCACGCGGGAGGCGGGAAAGAAGACTCCGGAGACGGCGGTCGGTGCGCCTTCGGGTGCTCCGAATGAAGCGTGGCCGGCTTCTGGTTCTGCGGTGATTACGGAGTATCTGGATCTGGGGAGCTATTCGCCGGAGAAAGCGGAGATGGTGAGCCTGGATCAGCCGTCGACGCTGCCGGGGTTGGATGATGCGACGCTGGTGACGGCGCTCGGTGCGGGAGTGGTGCGCGGGGATGTGGGGAATCCTAAGCTTGCTCCTTTGCATTCGGAGAGCCAGCGGCTGGCGGATGTGTTGAACCGGCTTGGTCTGAATGGGGTGGACGGTGCGCCGACGGCGACCGCGGAGATCGGCGGCAAGACTGCGACGACACCTGAGGGTTTGATTGGGGCGCTGATGGCGACGGGGCACTCGGTGGTGGTGGCGGATGGGCGGTACTTTGCCAACTTCGGGCATTTTCACTTCAAGGGCCAGGATGTGATGATGCCGTTCTTTATCGATTCGCAGATTGGGATTCCGGGGACGAAGCGGTCGCTGATGTCTCCGGTGAGCCATGCGGAGTATGAGTGGGAGATTCGCGGGCCGAAGGTGAATGCGAATGTGAGCTGGTACTTCGGGATTGATGGCAAGTCGGAGTTTCGCACGATGGACACGCTGGACCAGGCGTGGGTGCTGGGACGGCATGCGCATGAGTATCGCGGGGCGGATGCGGTGGAGGTGACGCGGCTGGTGGGGAAGATGGTGGTCGCGTTTATGCACCAGCACATGAAGCGGCCTGATCTGCCGTTTGGCGGGTACTATTCGCTGGGGGTTTGCCAGGATGGCGTGGCGGCGATTGAGAAGAAGATGACCGGGCACGACACGCTGTTTCCGAATACGGCGGATGGCGCGCTGTTTGACGATCCGCGCGACGCAGAGGTCAATGCGATGATACTGGCGATTCCGAAGGACAGGAACGGTGCTCCGCCGGCGCCGGAGAGGATTTTCGGGTCGATTCCGACGACGAATTTTCGCGAGGTGACGATTCCCGGGATGGCTGTCGGACCTGGAGACGGTTTATTCGGCTTGGCAGGATGGTTCGCTGGAGCGGACGCGATCGTGGATTGAGTTGATGATCCTGCGTGGAGTCGTGGTGGCCGCTGTCGTGGTGCTGGTGGGGGTGGTGTTGTGGAGGCGGCGACGAGAGAAGAAGAGAGCATGAGTTGTTGTTGATGCGGGATGCAACTCGCGGTGCGATGGTGTGCTCCTAGGATGAGGGAGGATTACCATGGCAACGAAAAAGGCAACGAAGAAAGCAGCGAAAAAAACAACAGCGAAGAAGTCGAGCTCGACGCGCAAATACAGCCCCTCGGCTGGTAAGGACGTCGAGCGCGAGATGAAGGCAATGAAGCAGGGTAAGCTGAAGAGCGGACGCAGCGGGAAGACCGTGACCAATCCGAAGCAGGCGATCGCGATTGGATTGTCTGAGGCTCGGAAGGAAGGGAAGAAGGTTCCGCCTGCTCCTAAGAAAGGATAGGGATGACGGACGAGGCACGGTACCGCGCGATGCTGGAGGTCGCGTTGAAAGAGGCTCGGATAGGGCGGGACGAGGGTGGCGTCCCGATTGGCGCGGCGATGTTCGATGCAGAGGGGATGCTGCTGGCTTCGGGACGGAATCGCAGGGTTCAGCAGGGTGATCCGTCGGTGCATGGCGAGACGGATGCGTTTCGGCGGGCGGGACGGCAGAGGACTTATCGCGACAAGATTATGGTGACGACGCTGGCTCCGTGCTGGTACTGCAGCGGGCTGATCCGGCAGTTTGGGATTAAGACGCTGGTGGTGGGGGAGAGCAGGAATTTTTCGGGTGGTGTGGAGTGGCTGCGGTCGCTTGGGGTGAAGGTGGTTGATCTGGACTCGCAGGAGTGCTCGGATTTGCTGACGGGATTTATTGCGGAGCATCCGGAGATATGGAATGAGGATATTGGCGAGGATTAGCGGGCTCTTGCGCGGTATTTCGATGTGAAAAGATAGAAGGATGAGCAGCGAAACAGCGAATGGATTTGGATGCAGTGTGTGCGGCGGGCGGCATGTTCTGTCGATGGCCTACAGCATGAAGGTACCGCATGCGGCGAAGGAGATTCCGGCAGAGGAGTTGGAGCGCAGAGTTGTTCTGACCTCGGATCAATGCGTGATCGATGGCAGGGCCTTTTATTTGCGGGGGCGGATTCTGGTTCCGGTGATTGGATTGGAGGAACCGTTTGTGTGGGGAGTGTGGGTGGAGGTGAGTCCGAAGAATTTTCTGAGAACGAATGATCTGTGGACGACGGAGGGGAGAGAGAACGAACCGCCGTTTCCGGGATGGTTGAATACGGAGCTGCCGCTGTTTGCGAACACGATCAACCTGGAAGTGAGCGTGCAGACGCAGAGGGTGGGCCGGCGTCCACAGTTTACGGTCGTGGATGAGAGCCATCCGCTGGCGATTGAGCAGCGGAACGGAATTACGGTGGAGCGAGTTGAGGAGATTGCAGAGTTGATGGTGCACGAACGGGGAGAGGCGGTGTCGGGCGTGGTTGAAGGAGTCTAGGGCGCGAGGGTGGCGGGCCGGTTTCTTCGGGTGAGATAGAACCAGGCGACTCCGCAGAGGATGTAGATGAGGAAGAGGTAGGGGAGCCAGTTGAGCGGGGCCGGGGGGATGGGGTAGAGGTTTCCGGCGAGCGCGAGCAGAGTGGCGATTGTTGCGGCGGTGGAGAGCGCGACGATTCCCCGGGCGGGGTGGTGATTGCGGCGGAGGTATCGCGGCAGGCCGATGGCGGCGAGCGCGTAGGTGGTCATGAATCCATAGACGGAGAGGGAGCCCATCCAGCCGTAGATGTCGACGCCGGAGATGCCGCGTGCGGCGAGGGTGCAGGTGGCGAAGGCTGTAATCGATCCGGAGAGGAGCACGGCTGAGGCGGGGGTGGCGTTTTTGTGATGCGCGATACTGAGGCGGCGGTGAGCCAGTCCGTTGTGGGCCATGCGCATGAGGACTCGCGCAGCGGCGGTGATGCAGGCGAGGGTGCAGGCGAACATGCTGACGAGAGCGCCGAAGTCGATGAGCGGGCCGAGTGCAGGGACGCGGGCGAGGTCGGCAAGGACACTTAGCGGCGCGGTGGAGGTTCCGAGGTTCTGGTGCGCGGTGGCGAGGCCGAGGGTTTCGGTGTAGGCGCAGAGGATGAAGAAGAGTCCGCAGAAGATGGCGGACTGGATGACGGCGCGGGGGATGGTGCGAAGGGGATCGACGGCTTCGTCGCCTAGGGTGGTAGCGCTCTCGAAGCCGACGAAGCTGAAGAGGGCCATGATGACTCCGAGGCGGATGGCGGAGGGAGTGACTCCGGTGAGGTGGAGTTGCGGCGTGTCGATGCGGGGGCCGTTGTGCCAGAGGACAAGCGCGACGACGGTGGCGATGGAGAGGACGGAGGCGGCTTCGATCCAGAGCATGAGGCGCGCGGAGATCTGGACGTCGCGGTAAGCGATGGCGGTGGCGATGGCTACGCAGAGGAGTCCGAGGAGCGGTGTGGATGCGGTGCGGTGGAGGAGGAGGGTGAGGAAGACGTTGGCGTAGTTGATGAAACCTCCGGCTACGGCTGCTCCCGTGGCGATGTAGGCGAGCAAGAGAGACCAGCCGGCGATGCTTCCGGCGACCGGAGGGAGGGAGGAAATGGCGTAGGTGTAGAGGGCTCCGGAGCAGGAGGTGTACCGGGCGAATCGGCTGAGGCATAGCGCGATGAGGAGGATGGCGATGGTGGCGAAGAGATAGGCGAGCCATGTTCCGTTGCCGGCGAGAGCGAAGACCAGCGGCACGGTCATGGTGGGAGAGGTTGTGGGGGCGATGGTGGAGATGGATTGGGCGAGGGTTTCGAGTGGCGAGAGAGTGTTGGGACGCAGGCCGGAGGAGACGGGCGCTTCGGCGGCTGCGAGCGTCTCCTCCATGGCGATCTCTCTCCAGTTGAGTGAATTTAGGTAAGCGATGCTGATGAACGAAGCCGGTGGATTGGCTGAAGACGGCAGTGCTCAATGACTCTGGGTTAGTCAGAGCATAGCTGATGATGGATTTGAGGAGAAGCGGCTATTTTTTGTCGGAGGACGTGGCTGCGGAGGCAGGGGCAGGCGTTGAGGCTGCGGGTGCGGATGCAGGGGCTCCGTTCGATGCGGGTTTTGAGTCGGAAGCGGGTTTTGCGCTGTCCGGCGAGGAACTGGAGTCACCGGTGGCTTTGGGTTTGGCGTTGCCGTAGCCGTCGGCATACCAGCCGCCGCCTTTGAAGGAGATGGCGGGGGCGGAGAGGACGCGCTCGAGATGGCCGCCGCAGTGTGGGCAGACGGTGATCTCGGGGTCAGAGAACTTCTGGATCTTTTCGGTGTGCTTGTGGCACGCGGTGCATTCGTATTCGTAGAGCGGCATGGTTTTCTAGTCTTAGTGTCTCCTATTACTGATGCGGACGAAGCAACGAAGATGCAATTCGGCTTCGTCCGCGCAGATTCTTAGAGCTTTCCGAGCTCGATGAGGCGGACGCTGGCTATGGCTTCGACTTTGCGCAGGGCATCGACGGCGGCGTTGGCTGCGGAGGCGCTGGGGACGTCGATCTGGACTACGGCGATGGCCTGTCCCTGGGGGACTCGCTGAGAGCGGGTGGAACGACCGAGAGCGAAGTTCGCGATGTTGAGTGAGTGTTTGCCGAGAATGGTGCCGATCTGGCCGATGACGCCGGGGACGTCGTGGTTGCGGATGGCTACGAGGGTGCCGTGGAGGGGGGCCTCGATGTCGATGCCGTCGTAGCTGAGGAGGCGGGGGGAGTTGCCGTGGAGGACGGTGGCGGAGGCGCTGGTGTCGCCGTCGGAGGAGTGGAGGACGAGCTTGAGGACGGACCCTACGCCGCCGGTGGTGAACTCCTTCTTGTCCTCCTGAATGCGGATGCCACGCTCCTGGGCGATGGCGGCAGCGTTGATGCGATTGGCGGTGCTTCCCTCACCGTCAGTGGCGCTGAAGATGCCGGCGATGGCGGCGTTGCGAATGAGGTCGGTTTTGCCGGAGGCGATGCGGCCAGTGTAGGCGATTTGGATGTTTTCGAGGTTGCCGGGGGTGGCATGGGAGAGGAAGCGGCCGAGACGCTCAGCCAGGTCGATCCACGGGGCGAGCTCTTTGTACTCCTCGTGCGAGAGGGATGGGAGGTTTACGGCGTTCTGGGCGACGCCGAGTTTCAGGTAGTCGCGGACCTGCATGGCGAGCTGGATGCCGATGGCTTCCTGGGCTTCATCGGTGGCTCCGGCGATGTGGGGAGAGAGGATGACGTTGTCGAGGGAGTAGAAGGGGGAGTCTTTGAGGGGCTCCTGGTGGAAGACGTCGAGGGCGGCGCCGGCTACCTGGCCGGACTTGAGTGCTTCGGCGAGTGCGGCTTCGACGATGAGCTCGCCGCGGGCGCAATTGATGATGCGGATGCCCTTCTTCACGATGCGGAGCGAGGTTTGATTGATGAGGCCTTCTGTTTGGGTGGTGAGGCCTACGTGGAGGGTGAGGTAGTCGGACTGCTTGAAGATGTCGTCGATGTTGACGAGAGTGACGCCGTTCTCGCGGGCGATAACAGGGGCTACGAAGGGGTCGTAGCCGATGATGTCCATTCCGAAGCTGGCGGCACGGCGGGCGACTTCGAGGCCGATACGGCCGAGGCCTACGATGCCGAGGGTTTTGCCTCGGAGCTCGGAGCCCTGGAGGGATTTTTTATCCCATTTTCCGGCGTGCATGGTGGAGTTGGCGCGGGGGATGGAGCGGGCGAGGGAGATCATGAGGCCGATTGTGAGTTCGGCTACGGCTACGGCGTTGGCGCCGGGGGTATTCATGACGACGATGCCCTGGCGGGTGGCGGTGTCGGTGTCGATGTTATCTACGCCTACTCCGGCGCGGCCGATGACGCGGAGTTTGGGGGCGGATTCGAGGAGTTTGGCGTCGGCCTGAACGGCGGAGCGGACTACGAGCGCGTCGGCGTCGGCTAATTCAGCGGCGAGGCCGTTTTTGATCTGATCGGGGGTGATTATCTGCCATCCGGGCTCCTGTTGGAAGACGGCGAGGGTGGCGGGGGAGACTTTTTCGGCGAGAACGATCTTCAAAGTTGACCTCGAATGTTTGGGGATACCCTCCCCGGTAAAGGTTGCTAAAGTATTCCAATTACATGCTTTAGGTCCGGACCTGGTGCCTGTGGGGACACTGAAGTCCTGTAAATACGCGGCTAGTGATGAGCAAAGTATTGGAAATGCTTGGGTTATGCCTGGTCAATCGTAATGCTTTAGGTTCCGGCACCTCTATTGTAGCCAATGGGGAGGGGAGGGTATGTCAACTGCGGGAAGATTTACTCGTGTGCGACGGCCTGCCGATCAGGTGGGGGAGGTTTTTTTGAGGTTGGGATGTTAAGTCGGGTTGAGTTTGGGCAGGAGCGGTTCGCGCCTTCGCGCGAATGCCCACATCTCAGAATCGAGATATGGGGCACCCGACTTTGAGACATCGATTTAAATCTGGGTCGCCCGCGAGTTGAAGTTTGAGGAGCCTGCGGTTATTGCTCGCTTCTGAGAAACATTGACCAGTACAATCCCGTGCATGCGTGCAGGCGCAGTTAGTTATCGCATGGACTCGTTGTCATGGCGAATGCTTTGGGGCACAGGGGCCATCTCAAGAACAACTTGATTGGAGCAACCTTATATGAAGGATGCGAACCATAGCGCCGATTGCCCTGGCAGTGCAGGAGATTCATCCACCGAAACGCCCAAGGGTTCGACCCGACGCAAGCTTCTAGGGCAGATCGGCGTCACCTTCGCTGCAGGCATGCTAGGTCGCGACGCAACAGCCTCTGGCCAGTCCAGCAGCAGTTCTGCTGGTGAAGGCAATTTGGCTCCGCCTCCAGGAGTTAGCAACTCGCGCGTGCACAAGTCGCTTGCGCTACGTGTTGGTGCGGCTATGAACGAGTCACAAATTCCTGTGCCGCCGCACACTACTAACGGCGACGAGGCTCGTTACTCCGACAAGTCCGGGACCTACACCAAAGCATTGCTGCAAGACGGCCTTTGCAGGGTCAACCTGTATGCCTACAAGAGCCTCAAAACCGCGTTGAACAGCGGCGACCCCGAGGACTTCGAAAAGATCATCATCGGTGGGACGCGGACGCTTAACGGACCGCAAGGCGGCTTGACCTACGACCTTGAAGGGAGCGATTCGGTTTTGTTCGGTAGCGCGCCCTCGCACCATAATCAGGAAGACGGCGTCGTTGTTCCACCTGCGCCCGCACTCGCCTCTGCGGCATACGGAACTGAACTGGTTGAGCTTTATTGGGCGTCGCTGCTGCGGGACGTGTCCTTCACGGAGTATGCGAGCAGTTCAGTTGCGAATGCCGCCGCGCAGGAGCTTTCGACGATGCCGGGTTACGCCGGCCCAAGAAACAGCAGTGGCCAGGTTACGCCGGACCTACTGTTCCGCGGCGTCTTCCCTGGTGAAACCGTTGGTCCATACCTTTCGCAGTTGTTCATAACACCCACTACCTGTGGCGCGCAGGCGATGAGCCAGCAGATGACGAGCTACCTCCCGAATGTCGATTACATGACCGACGCCACAACATTTCAGCAAGTGCAGAACGGAATCCCGACTGGACTGTTCAACCAGACCGATGCGCAACCACGGTACATGTGCGACGGACGCAGCCTGGGCGCTTACACACATGTCGACGTGCTCTATCAGGCTTACTTCACTGCGTATCTTGTATTGAACACGCTTGGCGTGCCGCTCAATCCCGGCAATCCGTATGTCGGATCAAAGACACAGAATGGATTCGGCACCTTTGGGCAACCACACTTTGTGACGCTTCTGGCAGAAGTGGCGACTCGAGCGCTCAACGTTGTCTGGTACCAGAAGTGGTGGGTGCATATGCGCCACAGGCCCGAATCCGGCGGCGGCATTGCCCATTTGATCGCGACGGGTCAAGGCGGCACCATTGAAGGCAAACTGAACAGTAATGTGATGAACTCGAAGGCGCTGCAGGCGAGCGCGAGCAAATACGGCAGCTACTTCCTCTCGCAGGCCTTTCCCGAAGGCTCTCCCACGCACCCGGCCTATCCGACAGGTCATGGAACGGTTGGTGGTGCATGTATCACAATTCTGAAATTCTTCTTCGATGGGAGTTTCGTTCTCTCGAACCCTTTGATTCCGACGGGCGACGGCCTTGCGCTCGAATCCTATCGCGGCGCGGATGCGGGCCAATTGACTGTAAATGGCGAGCTGAACAAACTCGGACACAACGTATCGTTCGGTCACGGCATTTTGTCTGGCATTCACTGGCGCAGTGACAGCGATTCATCGTTGGTGCTGGGTGAGGCGGTGGCGATCAGCATTCTTCAGGACAAGGCTCAGACGTTCAACGAGAAGTTCACCGTGCACTTCACGAAGTTCGATGGCACGACAGCGACGATTTCGAATCAGTAGATCGAGGGGTTAAGCTCGTTTGAGTCTGGCAGGAGCGGTTCGCGCCTTCGCGCGAATGCCCACATCTCAGAATCGAGATATGGGGCACCCGATTTTGATGTCTCGATTTAGATATGGGCCCGGACTGAAATAGTCTGTGCGGTTTAGAAGTAGATCTTCGCTGCGAGCTGTGTCTGACGAGCAGCGGCTGCGGATGTGACGAGGCCGAAGTTGCCGGATGTGAAGTTTGCGGTTGGATTCAAGAATTGCGTGTGGTTGAAGACGTTATCGCTTTCCATGCGGATCTGCAGCTGGCGGACGCCATCGGCCGACAGCGCAAAGTTTTTGCCGATGATGAAGTTGGTGTTGTTGATTCCGGGACCGTGGTACCGGTTGCGGGCGACATTGCCGAAGCTGCCGATCGGCTCAGCTGCGAAGGTGGAGGTTTGGAAGAAGGTAACGGTGTTGTTGCTGACGCCTGCGGAGTTAACATTCATCTGGCGTAGATTGCCCCTGATCAGAGGAGCGGTCTGGTTCGGAATATCCGGGCAGGCGTAGAAGGTCGAGCTTGACGAGCACCACAGAGAGTTCGATGTGCCGGAGGAGTAGATGTCGAACGGTGAGCCGGTCGCGAACGTAGCGATACCGGAGACCTGCCAGCCCGATAGCAGCAGGTTCGAAAAGGAAAAAGTGCCGCCGCTCGTCTTGAAAGGAACGACATAGATCGGAGCGATGACGAATCGATTGCGATAGTCGAAGGTGGAGTTTCCGTAGTTCAGGCGTGGGAAGAACTGGTTGTAGCCGCGTCCATTGGTGCCTCCGAATCCTGAGCCCTCAAAGCTGGAGGCGTCGTCGAGTGCGTGGGAGTAGGTGTAGCTGGCCTGAAACTGCAGACCGTGGGTGAGGCTCTTGTCGAGACTGAGTTGCAGCGAGTTGTAGTTGGAAGTGCTGATGGAGGAGATCATACCCATGCTGGTGAAGTCGTTCAGGCCGTTGGCGTTTGGATAACCGTAGAGCGTATGGGTGGGATAATTGCGGCTCTGCTGGTTCCGAAGTCCGGTGGTGGTCAGCGTGCCGGAGCAGGCCGGAGTGGCGAGGCAGGCGTCGTGTCCAGCCTGGGTCTCGGGATTTCCTTCGATGACGGCCTGGTTGTGGCGGCCAAAGGTGCCGACGTAGCTCATGCGCGCAACGGCGCGCCCGGGAAATTCACGTTCGATGGTGAGCTGAACATTCTCCGAGTAGGGCGAGCGGAACGCAGGGTTGTACTGGCTCAGGGTGAAGGGCGTATAGGGTGTGAAATTGGGTGATGCTCCGGCAACAGGGGGAACGAAGGGATACTTGTTTGGATATATCCCGGCGGGCCCGGCGACGGCGAGGTTCTGGAACGGATTGGCAAAGCCGGGGTTGGTTACGCCACCGTTGTCGACTGCGCCGCTCGAGTTCAGGCCGAATGGCGGGTCGCTGAGGTTTTGGAGAGAACTCTCCTCTTCGGTGCGGTTGTAGTAGATGCCGTAACCGCCTCGGAGGGAGAGCTTCTTTGAGGAACCTCCAGAGAGCATGCCGAGCTCCGGAGCCCAGGCAAAGCCGAACCGGGGACCAAACCCTGTGTACTTGATCGTTGCGCCGCTGGCGTTGTTGCAGCCGGGGTCGCCGGGATAGTTGAGGTTCTTTGGCGCAGTGCCGAAGACTTTCGACTGTTGGCCGGGAACGAAGCAGGTCACTCCGATGCCGCCGAACTGAAGATTGTGCAGGGGCGTATCGATCTGCCAGCCGAGCCCGTACGACAAGGTGAGCGTCGGTGTGGCTTTCCATGTGTCCTGCACATACATGTAGTTCATAAAGGCATAGGCATTGATGTATGCGCCGGAACCCTGAGAGTAGGTAGCGGGCATCCCGAGCAGGAAGTCGAGGCCGGCGTCGCCGGAAGTGAAGTTGTTGCTGGATGTTGTGAATCCGAAGGAGCCATTGTTGCGTGCGCCGAAGGGATTAAAGACCAGGTATTTGCGCCAATCGTAGCCGAACTTAATGTCGTGATGGCCCAACGCCTTTGTGAAGCTGTCGTTGGCCTGATACACCTGATCGATGCGCGGCTGCGGGCCGTTGGTGGAGAAACCCAGCGTGAAGAGAGGTTGGCTGGTGTTGGCACCGGTGATGGCGATTGTGGGCACACTCGCCGCCTTTGTGATCTGCGGGAAGATGGAAAATCCGAGGGTGGAGGGTTGAATGACGTGTTGCGGTTCGACCGTGTCGAAGTTGAAGCGGGTGTAGTGGACCTCAAGATCGTTGACTGCAGTGGAATTGATCTGCCTTACCCAGCCGGCGGAGAATTGATAAATACTGGTGCTGCTGTAGTCGCCGAAGCCCGGGATGGTTGCACCTGTAAAGGGCAGGGTTTCGACCGTCCCTGATTGTTGATGGAGACCGACGAAGTAGATCTGATTCTTCTGTCCGGGGCTGAAGTCGATCCGGCCCAGATATTGGTCCGTCGGGCTGGCCGCTATCGGGTTGAACGTATAGGTATTCGTACCTGCATTGGCTGCCGGAACGTACGTCTTCACCAGATTGGTGGCAACAGGATTGAACGCGCTTACAGGTACCTGGCCAGAAGCAAAGCAGGCCTTGAACGTTGTGACTCCCGAGGTGCAGCCGGGGATGCTGATGGTTGCGGGAATGACGTTGCTCGAGAAGGTGGTTCCGGAGTAGTTTCCGGCAAGCTGCGCCTGGGAGAAGACACGGACGTTGCCGCCGGTCTGGGGAACCGCCTGTCGAGTGCCCTGATATCCGAAGAAGAAGAAGAGCTTATCTTTCAGGATCGGTCCGCCAATGGTGCCGCCGAAGATGTTCTGGTGGAATGTCGGGGTGGGCAGAGTGATGGGGTTCTTCTGGAAGAAGTTGCGAGTGTTCAGGAAAGTATCGCGGTAGAACTCAAACACATCGCCGTGAAAATGGTTGGTGCCCGTCTTGATTGAGGCACTGATGATCGCGCCACTGTTGCGGTCGTACTCGGCGTTGAGAGGGCCGGTGAGAAGGTTGAATTCCTGCAGAGCGTCGATGTTTGGCTGGAAGGAGATGGTGTTCAGCGGGAGGTCGTTTGTGTCAGCGCCGTTGATGACGTATGCCGACTGCTGGGTCTGCGATCCGTTGACCGAAAAGGCGGTGGTGAAACGGTCGCTCGAGGCCTGGACGCCGGGCAGAATCAGCTCTAGTTGGGTGAAGGCTCGCCCGATCAAAGGCAACTCGGTGATCTGATGCGAATCGACAACGTTGCTCAACTGCATGTCTGTCGTATTGACCTGTACACCACTGGCGTGGACTTCGACCATGTCAGCAGAGCTGCCGACCGTCATCTTAATGGGCAGGACGTACTCCTGGTCGATGTTGACTGCGATTCCGGTTGCCGTGAAGCGACTAAAGCCGGTCGCGGCTGCGCTGACCGAGTATGTTCCGATCGGCAGCTTCTGGAAGATGTAGTCACCGTTGGCCAACGTTGTCGTTGTGGATACCACACCGGTATCTTGATTGGTTGCCGTGACGGTGACGTTGGGCAGGACTGCTCCCGTGGGATCGGTCACCGTACCCTTGATGCGGGCGGTAACTTCCGCGGGGTATGCACTGGCACTCAGGAGAAGAAGAAGGGAAAGAAGGGCGAGTAACCGAAGCTGAAAACCTTTCATGACTACCTCCGTAGAAAGTGGAGCCCGGGGCCTCGCAGACGGGGAGCCTGCTTGTCGAAAGATTTGCTTGTTGTTTTCTGGTTTAGTGGATAAGCACTTGGCTGGCCAAATAAATCGGCGCATTATGTTGTTCTTTTTCTGTAATTTGACAATTTTCTGACATGTTCGGGGCTATCAAGAACTATGAAAGTTGGTATTTAACACGAATGGATAATATAAGTTGCTGTTCTAATCGCAGGATTCGCGATTAATCGATGGCTGCACGGTCGTGACGCTCGTGCATGAAGAATTGGCACGGGCGGGGTGGCGTTCTTGTAGGGCTAGGGGGTGGTGGGCGGGTCTTCGAATCGCTCCTGATTGATGGTCATCATCTTGACGTCGGCTGCGGTTTCGCCGTTGACGATGCCTTGCTCGTAGACTTTGGACCAGCGGAGGCGGAAGAGGAGCCCCTGGATGGCGATCTTGGTGTCGGCGGCGGTGGCGGCGAGGTGCTCTCGAGCCCTGGGATGAAGAGGTCTCGCCAAGTGGAGGCGGCGTGGTGGGGTGGGTGGACGTCGAGCATACGTGGCTCCTGAGTGGCGTCTTGAAGGCTAGTGTTGCGTGGCGGAGCTGGGAGAGGCTGCTTTCTCCGCGGCAAAGATATCTTCCAGGCGCAGATTTCCGCTGAGGATGGTTTGTTCCGCGCCAACGAGGTTGTGGTCCCATTCGCGAAGGGTTCGCGTCGCTTCCGCCTCTGCCGTCAGCAGGCTGAGGTAGGTGCGCAGGTCTTCGGCGGAGGCTTTAGTGAAGTCTGTCTTGTCGGCTGAGTGGGGATACATTTGTTCGAACTGGAGCCGTTTGCTTTCGGCGGCTCTCCATGTGTCGTAGAAGATGTCGACTTTGTTAGAGAGGAGTTCTACTTCAGAGTAGGCGTTTAGTTCGTCCGAGCTGAGGCGTTCGACCAGGCCGCTGATCTTTGCCGAGCGCCAGAGGGGATCGTCAGGGTAGTCGAAGACGGCAATTGCATAGGCGGGTTGTTCGGCAAGCGGCTGACGCTGCCAGACTGCGTCCTTCGCCTGATCGATGCGGTGCGTTAGCCAATCCTGGTGATAGTTGAGGGCGGCGGCAGTGTCGCGCGCGTCCTTCAGTATCTGCTCGGACTCGCGGTGTAGTGTTTCGCGAAGCTCAGACCGTTCATGACTGTGATGGACGCGCTCGACGGTTTGCTCGAGGCCGATGGCGATGAGCAGGCCGATGACGATGGTGGCGATGTGGATGAAGAAGTCTCGCCAGGTGCTGGCGGCGTGGTGGGGCGGGTGGACGTCGAGCATGAAGGCGGCTCCGGCAGTTCGGGAAGGTTATGGTTCGGGGACTTGGTCGGCGGCACGGCTAATGTACGGGAACATATCACGCATGGTGGGGACGTCGTGGATGAGAGCGTCGCTGGCACCCTTCCAGATGGCGTACCGAACATCGTCCCAATGAGCGATGGCGAGGGATTTACTGATGGCATCCACGAGGCGATCGCGCTGGGCTGAAGTGAGGCGAATATTGGCTCCCGGCTGCAGGTTTACGCCGAGGCCGCGAAGTGTGGCTCGCATATTCTGACTTTCAACATCGCTGATGCCGTTGATTCGGATGCATTCGGTGGCCTCGTAATCGAGACGTTCGTAAATTTGAGCGCGCTCTTTGGGGATGAGTTCGACGATGCCGGTGGATTTGGCAACGGCCCACACACCATGGGAGGGCACCGCTCCGTAATTGCTGTTATCGAACTGATAGCGGGCGGGGACGACCTTGGCCGGAACAGCCAACGTGACAAAACCATTGGCGGTGGGTGCCTGCTGTGCGGCCTTGACGATGGCGGCCAGCCAGCCGTGCGCGGGAACGTTGACGGCAAGAGTGCTGTCGATGATGCGGATGTTGAGCTCGGCTTCGGCGCGGATGTCCTCTTCGAACTGGATAAGTTGGTGACGGTGGTGGAAGTATTCGACCGTCTGCTCGATGCCGACGGCGATGAGGAGGCCGAGGACGATGGTGGCGATGTGGATGAAGAAATCTCGCCATGTGCTGGCGGCGTGGTGGGCGGGATGGACGTCGAGCATGGGAGCGGGCTCCGGTGGAGTCTCTGGGGGTTGCGTAGTCTCGGGTTGGGGCGGGACTGGGTCGTTTTCCGGCATCGTCTGCGAATGTGCGGCTGTCATTTGACGGGGTTGTTTTGGAGGTTTCGCTTGATGTTGAAGCAGTAGGTCAGCAGAGCGTCGTCGTCGACGAGCGCAACCTGAATGGCATGTTCGAGGGCATCAATCTGGGGCGGGGTCAATCTGGACAGATCGCCGTGTTCGGCGACAGCCGCAAATCCTTGCTCCACGGCCCCCTCGCTCAGGGTTTCGTGGCTGTCCGCGATCGCCTTGGTGAATTTGGTGAAGTCAAGCGAACTGTCCATCGTTGCGGTGACCGGGTCATTTTCGGTGCGAAGGACTGCGGCAGCGCGGTAGAGGTCCTCCACGCTTCGATTGGCGCGAGCCATAAAGGCATCCTGGTTGTTGTAGCGATAGTCGACAGGCCCAAGATTTTCGTTGAGGTAATTGACAGTACCCGACTGATGGATCTTTCGCCACTCGTCCTCAAGATAGAGGTAGCGGGCGTGGCGCAGGATGAATGGGCCGGGAGGTACGGAGGTGTGACTTCGTATGGCGCGCAGGATAGCCAGATCACGTTTGAGGTGCATCTGGTGGCGCTGGGTGGCAAAGATGTTGAACTCGTTGGAAGTCTCGTTCTGTGTGCGCTCGATAAGGAGTTGTTCGCGAGCCTGGTGCGCGAGATGACGGTGATGGAAGTACTCGACGGTTTGTTCGAGGCCGATGGCGATGAGGAGGCCCAGGACGATAGTGGCGATGTGGATGAAGAAGTCTCGCCAGGTGCTGGCGGCGTGGTGGGCCGGGTGGACGTCGAGCATGGGGGCGGGTTCCTTAATAGAGGAGGGGGCGTCGGGCGCGGAGATAGGCTGCTCCTGCGAGATGGAGGGAGTTTCGGACATGGTTGGCGCTTTGGCGACAAGTCTAACGCGGGCGGGAGATGGCAGGAGAAAAAAGTGCGGGACGGGAGAGCTGAGGTTGCGGATAATGGAGGTGGCGGATGCCACCTGGCAGGACATAACTCTGCGGGCGTGAGAGGATTTTGGTATGAGCGAATTTATTCCGAAGGCAGGAACGATCAAGATTGGCGGACTGGGTCCGAAGGCGGCACGGCTGCAGGCTCTGCGCGAGAAGGCGGCGGCTGCGCAGGGGAAGAACGGCGCTAAGCCGAATCCCGGGGTTTCGACGCAGGCAGTTAAGGCTAAGGATTCGTTTGCGGGGACTAAGAAGACTACGTTTCAGCGTAAGGCTGTTTAGGGCGGATTTAAAGACATGTCCTGCCGGACGGGCTCACTGCGCGTGAGGCGGTCACTTCGTGACTTGTGTACCGGTCTTGGTGGGGCTATAAGCTATGGTCCTCCCTTCGGTCGGGCCGTGGGATTCTTTCTTAGGTGAAGAAGTGGGGGACGAAGGAGCTTAGGTTGCCGGTGATGGGGCTGAAGGATTCGCGGACGCCCATGCCAGAGCAGTCCTGATCGATCATCCATAGGCCGAGGACGGTGTGGCGGTGATCGAAGATGGCGTCGGGCGCGAGTGCCTGGATAATCTGGGGACCCCGGTAAGGACCTTCGGTGGAGGCGACAGTGGCGTTGTCGCGGATGAGGGTGATGTTGGCGCCTTCGCGGGAGATGAAGGGTTTGCGGACGTAGTTTTTGAGTGTGGTGGGGTGGTGCCGCTTGCGTCCGCGAAGTGGGCTTCGAGGAGCAGGTCGTGGTTGGGGTAGAGCTGCCAGAGGATGGGGAGGATGCCTTTGTTGGAGAGAAGCATCTTCCAGATGGGCTCGATCCAGCGGACAGCCGTGTAGGTCTCGAGTGCGTGGACGCCGAAATCTTCCTGAAGCATGGCTTCCCAGGGGTAGAGCTTGAAGATGGAGAAGATGGGGTGGTCGTCGAGATCGACGAAGGTTTGGTGCTGCGAGTCCCAGCCGATGTCGGCCATGGCGAGTTGGCGGGTTTCGAGGCCAGCTTGCTGGGCGGTGTCGCGTAGGTAGGTCACGGTGAGCTGGTCTTCCGGGTTGTTCGCGTTTTCGAGCGCGGCGAAGTAGACGGGTTTGGAGAGGTAGTCGTCGACGTCCTTCCACTTGGCGATGAGTTTTTCGTGGATGGAGTTGAACTGGTCTGGCTTCGAGGAGACGAGGCTTGCGGGCATGTCTTTCAGCCAGTGCCATTGGACTACTGCGGCTTCGAGGAGTGAGGTTGGGGTGTCGGCGTTGTACTCGAGGAGCTTTGGTGGTGGGCCGGATTTCGCGCCGGGCTCGAATCCGCTCCAACTGATGTCGAAACGGCCGTAGATGGCGGGAGGCTCGTTGTTCCAGGCCCACTCGATCTTGGGGATTGCGGCTTCGGGGATGTCGAGTTCGGCGTAACGTTTTTCGTCGATGATGTGCTGGGCGGCGGCGAGGCACATCTCCTGGAGTTGGTTGCCGGCGGCTTCCAGGGTGTCGATCTCGGCGGCGGTGAAGCTGTAGGCGGCGGACTCGTCCCAGTAGGGTGTGCCGTTGTCGAGGGTGTGGAAGGTGAGGCCGATGGACTCGACTTTCTGTTGCCAGCTGTTGCGAGAGGTGAGGGGGATACGCTGCATGATTCTCCTGGTCGGGTTTATTCGCCGCCGCTGCTTCCGTGGCTGCTGCTGCTCCCGCTGGAGTGGCTGCCGCCTTCGGCGAAGGAACTGCCGAAGCCTCCGCGGGTGACGTAGCTGACGCCTGCGCTGGGGGTGAAGGAGCCTCCGCCGACCGGAGTTCCGATGCTGTAGCCGCCGAAGCCTCCGTAGTAGTAGCGATACGGGAAGAAGGGGAGGAAGCCCCCGTGTCCGTCAGAACGCTGCTGCGGCTGGTTGGGTTGGTCTTTGCAGAAGCTGTCATCGACGACGACGTTGTTCTCGTTGACGCAGCGCTGCATCTGGCGGCAGCCGGTGAGGAGAGACAGGGCGGTTGCGGCTAGGAGTGGAGCGGAGACCTGGGTTGAGCGCTTCATAGGCAATGAAATCGGGGCTGCACAAGATTATCAAGGAAAGGATTTTGGGGGACTCCGGTATGGCGATGTTGCTGGACGAGATCAGGGACCGGGTCAGGATTGCGATGGAGCGCGGATCGTTGATAGAGAGCCGAACCCTGGCGGCAGTGTGGAACTGCGTATTGGTCTTAGACATATGAACAAAACGGCGACAGGGAGCGCGACGAGGTAGTGGGAGTCGAAAGTGATGAAACGGCTCCAAAACGAAGCGAGCGCCATAAATGCACTTGCGTATAGGGAGCCTTTCGCGAGGCCGGAGGCGGGGGAATCGATGTACTCGTTGAATACGAGGCTCATCGGCAGGAGCAGGAGAGTGAGGTCGTAGAGGTAGAGGTGGTAGCTGACGAGGAGTCCTGCGAGGAGGGCCAAGGGTAGGGATGGTTTTCGTGTCGCGGCCCAGACGATTACCAGGAGGGAAAAAAGAATTGTCAGGGCATCGCCCCAGCTTGCTCCGTGGGAGATCGTGTGGAAGAGACCGTAGAGGTTTGGCATCTGCTGAGGGAACATTCCGTATCTGGGTTCGATGACTGCGGTGGACGAGGCGCGCGACATGGAGATGAGGGATCGCAGGTAGGCGGCGAAGGCTGTGGGTCCGGTGATGAGGAGTGAGATCAAGGTTAGTACAGAAGCTCCGCAGAGAAATCCTGCGCTGAAGCGCCATTGGCGCCAGAGCAAAAACAAAAGGGCGATGGGAAGGGCGTATTGGAACTTGATCAGCGCGAGGGAGAGGAAGATTCCGGCGATGAAGGGGTGGTCCGTTTGCAGTGCGGCGAAGCAGGCGCAGTACAGAAGCAGGAGCAGGAACGATACCTGTCCGAATGAGAGCGCAACTCCGAGCGGCATGAAAGAGAGAAAGAGCAGAGTAGTGAGTGGCTTCCATTTCGCATTGAGCGAAGCGGTATATGGGCGCAAGATGTGCAACGCGAGAAAGCAAAGACAAAGATTCAGGGCAGAGAAGAGGAAGTAGCCCGCGAGGTAGCTGCCAAATGTGAATGGGACAAAGAGAAGTGCGGCGTACGGAAGAGACACGAAGGGCAGTGCGTTGGGATTTGGACTGACCAGGGCGCTTTGGGCGACCACCTCCGCCTGATAGTCGTAGAGCGGGTTTCCGTCGCGAAGCATGTGTCCGGCCGTGTAGTAGGTGCGGAAGTCAGTCCATGCCCGCGCGTGTACCTTGAAAAAGCGTGGCGCATGTCAGGAGTTGAAGGATGAGCAGAGCGCCGAGGTAGAGACGCAATTGTCCTTTCGTCAGAAACATGCGGAGCCCTCGCGCGATTTCTAACGTTAGCAGAAGGTTGAGCTGTTGCTTCTTGTCTTCTTGGATTCGGGGGACGTAGCCGCCATGACCGTCGGGACGTTGCTCGCAATGGTGAGCTGGTTGGTTTGATGACAGGGCCACTGGCGAGGTATAGGATTAGCTCGCTGATAGGCGGACGGCCTCAGGTTCAGGGCCAGTTCGACCGTTTTGCCTCGAAGCGCAGACGCCCGGGCGCGGCATTCTGCACCCTTTCGCGGGCCCCCTTGTTAATTTGTGATTCGAAGACCCAAGGCTTGAAAACAGGCCTGGCACGGTCTTTTGTTCGCGATTCCACCCAGGAGAGATTCAATGAATCGAGTTACCTTCATATCGTCGTTTTTGTGTGCCGCGGTTCTTGCAAGCGGCGCGTCGGGAGTTCGGATGCTGGCACAACTGCCGGCCAATGCAACACTGTATGCCTCGGGACTGGAAGGGCCGAGGGGATTGGCATTCGGGCCGGACGGCACTCTGTATGTTGCCGAAGCAGGCCTGGGCGGGACGACTGTCGGCAACTGCGTGCAGGTGATTCCGCCGATCGGGCCTTACACAGGCGGCCTGACTGCGCGGATCTCGAAGGTCGATACGAAACAAAACGTAACGACTCTGACCTCGGGGCTGCCTTCGGCAGTGGGTGCTACGGGAGCTGTTTTAGGGGTCGCGGACGTTACGTTTCTGAACGGGGATCTGTATGCGGTACTGGCTGGGGGAGGATGTTCGCATGGAAACACGGCATTCCCGAACCAGATTCTCAAAGTAAATACGAAGACGGGGAATTGGACGAGCGTGGCGAATTTGAGCCAGGCTCTTTTGAACTTCCCGGCGAAGTACACGAGCTCGGACGACTATGAGCCGGATGGGACGTGGTACGGGATGATCAGCTCTCAGGGTTCTCTCTATACTGTGGAACCGAACCATGGTCAGGTGTTCTCGGTGACGCCGTGGGGCCAGGTGCAGCAGGTGATCGATATATCCGCATCGCAGGGCCACATCGTTCCGACGTCGCTGGTGATGACGGAGGGTGTGCTCTACGTTGGCAATCTGAATCTCTTTCCCATCGATCCGCAGTGGGCGAAGGTGATGACGATTGCGAATAACGTGTATGTCCCGAATCCGCTGCCGGGATTCGGCAACCTGTTTGGCGGCTTTGGACAATGGAACGTGGTCAGCTCGAAGGCAGGGTTTACGACGATCACTTCGATGAAGATCGGGCCGGATGGGCTGCTGTATGTGCTGGAGCTCTCGGATTTTGCGGCGAATGGCCCGACGCCGGGGATGGGCAAGGTTGTGCGGGTGAAGCGCTCAGGCGACCTTCAGGACGTGGTGACAGGCCTGTCCTTTCCGACGGGCATGACCTTCGGGCCGGATCAGCGGCTGTATGTGTCGAATCTGGGCATTGTGGGGGGGGCTGCGGGACAGATTCTGCGGATCGATCTGCCGGCAGTGCAGTAGGGTTGTTGTTTCGGGATACCCACCCGTTACTGTGAGGTGCTGTAACGGGTGAGGTGTGGTTGGGTCAAACGAGTGCGGTTCGCTTCGCGAATAACCCACCCTTTGCGATGAGACTGCAAAGGATGGACCACCCGGCTATTCGAGTGGGATTGAGACCCACGTCCGAGAGTCCGGACGTGGGGCACCCAAAATTTATTTTGCGTGGTTGGCGAAGAAGTTCTGGGCGGCGATTAAGCCTTTGCCGAATTCGAAGTTGGGGAGTGGGGTTTTGGTTTTGTGGATGACTTGTTCGAGGGCTCCGATGATGGCGATGGTGTCCATGTAATCGAAGAAGCCGATGTGGGCGATGCGGAAGAGCTGGCCCTTCATCTCGCCCTGCCCGTCGGTGACGATGGCGGCGAATTGCGATTTTAGGCCTTTGACGAGAGTGCCGGAGTCGGTGCCTTCGGGGGCGACGATGGCTGTGGCTGCGGCGGCTTCAGCGCCTTTGGGTGCGAAGAGCTTCAAAGCCGAGGGCTGTGGCTGCGGCGCGGGTCATGGCGGCGCAGGTTTCGGCGTTGTCGACTAGTTTTTTGCGGCCTTCGACGAGGTTGCCTTTGGGATTTTCGGGTGTGGCGGCTTGTCCGGCGATGTAGTCGAGGGCTGCGCCTAGTGCGGCGATGAGCGCGACTGGTGGAGTGTAAGCGGATTCGCCCTTGGCGGCGTTCTTGCGCTCCTTGCGGAGGTCGAAGTAGTAGCGCGGATTGTAGGTGGCCTCCATGCGATCCCAGGCGCGCTGGCTGATGGCGAGGTAGCTGAGGCCGGGCGGCATCATGACGGCTTTTTGCGAGCCACCGATGAGGACGTCGATGCCCCAACCGTCCATGTCGAGGTGGGTGGTGCCGAGGCCGGTGATGCCGTCGACGATGAGGAGGGCTTCGGAGTTTTCGGATTTGAGGAGCTTGGCGATGGCTTCGATGTCGTGGCGTACGCCGGTGGAGGACTCGGTGGCCTGGACGAAGACGGCGCGGGTTTCGAGCTTGAGTGCGGCTTTGATTTCGTCGAGGGAGAAGGTCTGGCCGTAGGGGGCTTCGACTACGTCGACGTGGCAGCCGAAGGCTTTGGTGATGCCGGACCAGCGCTCGCCGAATTTGCCGGCGGTAAGGACGAGGACGCGGTCTCCGGGGGAGGTGAGGTTGGAGACGGAGGCTTCCATGGCTCCGGAGCCGGAGGCGGAGAGGATGATGACATCGTTTTTGGTGCCGACGAAGTCTTTGAGCTGCGAGAGGACTCGGGTGAAGAGGGCGCGGAACTCGGGGGTGCGGTGGTGGATATCGGCCGCAGCCATGGCGAACTGGGCGGCGGGGAGGAGAGGCGTCGGGCCGGGGGTGAAGAGTCGAGTTTTACGGATCATGAGGTTATTTTAGCTTTGTCCTGCCGGACGGGCCTCGCTGCGCGCGAGGGCGGCCACTTCGTGGCTTGTGTACCGGTCTTGGTTATGTGAGCGGCTTGGGGCCTCGCTTTGCTCGGTACTTATAATTGGGGATTGATTGTGAGGGAACGATGACGATTGGCGAGAAGTTGCAGGCGGATATTGTGGTGGCGATGAAGGCCAAGGAAGAACATAAGCTGACTACGCTGAGGATGGTGAAGTCTGCGCTGAGGAATAAAGAGATTGATAAGCGGGAGAAGCTGACCGATGCCGAAGAGCAGCAGATTTTGACGACGCTGATTAAGCAGCGGAGGGAGTCGGTGGAGTCGTTTACGAAGGGTGGACGGACGGAGCTGGCGGAGAAGGAGCAGGCAGAGATTGTGATGATCGAAGGTTATTTGCCGAAGGCCGCGACGGACGATGCGATTCGTGAGGTAGTGCTGAGTGCGATCGATACGCTGACGAAGGATGGCGCGCGGCCGGGGCCGAAGGAGATGGGGACGGTGATGAAGGTGGTGCAGCAGCGGATCTTCGCGGATGGACTGCGGGCGGATGGGCGGCTAGTGAGTGAGATTGTGAAGTCGGAGCTGGCGAAGTAGAGCCGGGCCGGATGTATACGGAGGCACCTTCATAAAATGTCATATAATGACGGATTATGACTATGGCATCGCTTAACATCTCTCTGCCGCAACCTCTGAAGAAATATGTCGAATCTCAGGTTTCGCTTGGGGAGTACGGGACCCCGAGCGAATATGTGCGTGAGTTGATACGGCGCGACAAAGAAACTCAGCTCGCGAAGCTGGAGAAAAGGCTGTTGCGAGCCCTGGAGTCGGATTACGTCACGGTTGAGGCACATGAACTGACGGAGCGCCCGTTGCTTGCTTTACTCCAGGAGAAGATCTCTGCCCGTCCCAGGAAGAGGAAATAGTCGAAGTGTCCCGTTCTGCGTGGGTGATCGCTGAATATGGCACCAAGACATGGTTTGAAGCTACAGGTTCGAGACGGCGCGACGCAGGCGATCGCGAGTCAGGCTTTGTTCTATCAGGAGCAGTCGCCTGATTCCAGGCTTGATAAGAGGTGGCAAAACGCGGTAGCAAATACAATCCTCTCCTTGGCTTCTATGCCGGAGCGTGGCGCGAGATGCGGGTTTCCATCAGCAAAGCTGCATGATGTGCGGCGTGTGGCTGTGGAAGGATTTCCACGACATTTTGTGTTCTATCGGTACATCGCCGAAGAGCTGATCGTTCAGGTGATCGATGTAGTGCATGGTGCTCGAGACCTCGAGAATCTTCTGTAGAAAGCTGTCACCTGCGTGACCAGTTGAATTCCATGCCGGCCATGATGGTGCGGCCTTGTAGCGGGACCTGGGGGATCTCCTGATAGCCGGTGTTGCTTAGGTTGAGGGCGCGGAGGTAGGGGCGGAGGTGGCCGGTGTTGCGGGTTACGGTGATGTCCCAGAGCGGGTAGGCGGTGTGTTGGGTCTTTTGGACTACGTTGATTTGTGTGTAGGCCGTGAGTTGGCGGAAGGTTCCTGTCCATCGGAAGAGGGCGTTCTGGGCGGCGTAGTTGTAGGCGTATTCGGAGAGGATGTTGGGTGGGGGTGAGGCGGCGTGGGCTGCGGTGTAGCTGAACTGGAGCTGTTGCGTGGAGGTTAGGCGTAGGTGGAGGGTGGCTTCGGCTCCGGTGATGTTGAGGTTTTGGATATTGATGGCTTGCCAGGGCTCGGCGAAGGTGAGGGCTGGGGTGGCCAGGATGGTTTTGGCGTAGTCGATGGTGTCTTTTTGCTGGAGGCGGAAGGTGGCGGCGTTGAGGGTTAGGCGGCTGCTGGTGGGGGTCCATTCAATGCCGGCTTCGTAGCTCCAGGAGGACTCGGGTTTGAGGTTGGGGTTGCCGATGGTGGTGGGGTCGGCGTAGTAGAGGTCGACGTAGGTGGGGAGACGGAAGCCGTGGCCGGCGCTGGCTCGGAGGCGTGTGGTGCGGGTGAGGGTGTAGGCGGCTGCGATGCTTGGGGAAAAGACGTTGTCGGTGCCGGTGGGTGCGCCGGTGAGGATCTCGTCGCGGGCTCCAAGGGATAGCGAGAAGCTGCGGAGGGCGGTCAGATTTAGGTTAGCGTAGGCAGCGCCCTGGTTGCGGGAGTGATCGCCTAGCGAGTTACTGTGGATCGTGTCGCCGTCGGCCTCGCCCCCGTAGGAGAGAGTTATGTTGGGGCTGAGGGTTTGAACGCGGCGGAGGGCGCCTTCGTAGCTGGTGGTGATGTGGTTGTTTTCGTAGACGGCCGGCTGGTCGACGAAGAGCACGAAGAGGTCGGTATGCCGGCGGTAGCCGAAGCTCGCGGCGGTTTGGGGGCCGAGTTGTTGCTGGATGCTGGCGAACCAGCCTTTGGTGCGCTCCCATGAGGGGTAAGGGCCGTAGAACTGGTTGGCTCCGTAAGGGCGGTCGCTCGTGGCGAGGAGGATGTCGGTGGTGTAGTTCAACGCGCCCGGTTTCCAACTGAGCCAGGTCTCGGAGGCTAGTGCATTGCTGCTGTAGTTGCGGTCAGGGATGAAGCCATCGGAGGTGTCGCGGCTGCCGGTGAGTTGTTCGGCGACGGGGCCTTGTGAGATGGAGGCGCGGAGGTGCTGCTCGATCGAGTTGTAACTGCCTCCTCCGATACTGCCGATGATGTTGAGGTCGGGAGCGGGTGGTTGGGTGAGGAGATTGACGGCTCCTCCGATGGCGTCGGAGCCGTAGAAGGTGCTGCCCGAGCCGTGAAGGATGTCGATGCGGGTGACGGCGTCGAGGGGGATGGGGATGTCCAGATTGAGGTGGCCGGTCTCGGGGTCGTTGATGCGGAGGCCGTTGAGGAGAATGAGGGACTGCTCGAAGGTGGTGCCGCGGAGGGAGAGATCGGCCTGTACGCCGTTGGGGGCGCGCGCCTGCAGATTGAGAGAAGAGTCCTGGCGGAGATAGTCGACGACGGAGTTGGAGACGAGGGGCTGGTCGCGCGGAGAGATGAGGTTGACGGAGCGGTCGCTTTCGGCGAGAGGGAGGGGCTCAAGAGTGGTGGTGACCGTGATGGAGTCGGTTATGGGTGCGGGCTTCGTTGGTGGTTGAGGGGTGCTGGAGGACGTTTGGGGGGATTGGGCGATTACGGGGCGGACGGCAAGCAGACATAACAGGAGATGAGCTTGAAGAGTCTTCATATTGGAGCGGGTCTCTGGGGTGGCGAGGCTTGAAGTCCTTGGCTGGAGTGATGACAGGATATCTGTTGGGTCTTTACATGCGGATGATTTTGACGAAGATGCGGTCGAGTGCTCTACTTTTTCTATCCGGACAGCACTAACCACGGCGTTATGACTCTAACCAAACTTCTGCTCCCCATCTTCGTTGCCACTCAGCTTGCATATGCGCAAACACCTATTCCTGCTTTTGAGGTAGCCACAGTTAAGCCCGCTGTTACTTCTTCCGACGGCCACACGCACATCAACTACCCTCCCGACGACCGCTTCAGCGCCATTAACATCACTCTTCCGGCGCTTATGCAGTGGGCCTATGGTATGCCAGAGACGCAGATCCTCGATGGGCCCCCATGGCTCTCCTCAACCCGATTCGATATTCAAGCGAAGACTGATATCGATCAGATGAAGGGTCTTTCCACCGAGCAGGTCAATGAGCTTAAACGCCGCATGGTTCAGGCCTTGCTTGCTGATCGCTTCCGACTCAAGCTCCACCAGGATACCCGTACACTGCCTGCCTACGATCTCGTCCTCGCTAAGGGCGGCTCGAAGCTGCAACCTAGCCAGTCCGGCGGAAAGAGCATCGGCACCAGCCGGAGATACTTCAACGGCGAGGGCCTTACTACGACCATGATTGCCGAGGAGCTCTCAAAGATCGCGGGCCGCGTTGTCGTCGATAAGACTGGCCTGGACGGCCGCTATGACTTCAAGCTTCGGTGGAGCCCTGACGACGATGCCGGGAGCGATACCGACGCTCCGACGTTGTTCACTGCTATCCAGGAGCAGCTCGGGCTCAAACTGGAACCTGCCAAGGAGCCTGTCCCGGTACTCGTGATCGATAAGGTTGAGCAACCTACTCCCAACTAGGGATGTGGGGTTTATTCGCGGATGATCTTGACGAAGACGCCGTCGGGGAGCGTGGCTCCTCCGAGGAGGTGGATGGCGCCGTCTTTGGTGAAACCCCGGAGCATGGTATCGGGTTTGGGATAGGGGTTGGGTGGGGCTTCCGATTTTTTCGGGTACGGAGTCGCTTTGAGGGCTGCGGGGGCGCCTTGGCCGGGGGCAGGGGTGCGTTTCATGCCGCGGTCCATGGCTTCGTTGGCGAGGCGGTCGGCGTCTTTGTTCTTGTGGCGGAGGGCGTGGGAGATCTCGAAGGCTTCCAGTTTTGCGATTCGATTGCGCGCCTCCTGCCAGAGAGGTTTCAGGTCGGGGGAGTTGACTTTGTACTTGCCCTGGATCTGCTTGACCATCAACTCGGAGTCGGAGACGACGCGAAGGCGAGGGTGGTGGTGGTCGAGGGCGTACTGGAGGCAAGCGAGCAGGCCGGAGTATTCGGCGTAGTTGTTGGTGCGGATGCCGAGGAACTCGCTAAGTTCTGCCACGACGGCACCTTGGTCGTCCTGAATGAGGGCTCCGAAACCGGCGGGACCGGGGTTGCCGCGAGCCCCTCCGTCGCAATGGGCGTTGATCCAGCTGGTTTGGCGCGCATTGGAGCTTGCGGCAGGAGGGTCGGAGAACAGGGTAGGGGTCGAGCGGGAAGGCATGGGGTGAGTGTAACCCGATCGTGGGAGGGAATTCCGGTCCGCCGCCGCTCACCTTTTTGTCAAGGTTTGGTCTATTAGAGTGTAAGTCGATTTTTTCTGACCTCCGGAGT
The DNA here is from genome assembly GCA_963746625.1 of uncultured Acidobacteriaceae bacterium. GTDB lineage: Bacteria > Acidobacteriota > Terriglobia > Terriglobales > Acidobacteriaceae > Edaphobacter. Next base: position 246,208 of record CAVVBT010000002.1, on the reverse strand, counting down.
CAGTCGATGCGTGCAGAAGCTGTTGGGATTGACCTTGGCGGAGAGTTGTCTGCTCCGTTGGCTGTAGCGGCTCAAAAGCGGCATATTAGTCCGTTTGCCATGGGATTGTTAGGGACTGCGGCTGTAGAATCTATGCCAGCGATGGCAAAGGCTGCGGCTCAATCCGGGACTCGGAACAGCGGCAAACTGACGCAGGCGCAACTCGACGCCCGGGCGCAACAACGGACCGAAGACGACGAGTTGATTCGCGAGGCTCAGAAGGGCGAGCGCGCTGCGTTTGATGCATTGGTGCGGCGGTATGACCAGTCGGTGTTGCGGCTGGCGCTGCATATGCTCGGCAATGAGCAGGATGCGCAGGATGTTCACCAGGAAGCCTTTATCAAGGCGTACCGGCACCTTGGAAACTTCCGCTTCGAGTGCAGCTTTTATACCTGGCTCTACCGGATTGTGACGAACCTTTGTCTGGACCAGCTGCGGCGGAGAAAGAGCCGCAGGGAAGATCCGGCGACGGTACTGGATGCCAGTGGCGATGAGATGGACCTGATGGCCAACATCTCCGACGAGCGGGCGATGGCGAACCCGGGTCGCGAGTTGGACCGGAAGGTGATGAGCGAACGGATTAACGAGGCGTTGAGCAAGCTGACGCCTCGCGAACGAACAGTCTTCGAGCTGAAGCACTATCAAGGCCTGAAGCTGCGAACGATCGGCGAGATGTTGAGCACGACAGAGGAGACGGCTAAAAATACGTTGTTTCGGGCCACACGAAAGTTGCGGGCGAATCTGGCCGAACTGAGAAGGTGAAGGACCCCCTGGTTTGTGAGAACGGAAAAAAGGGGCGAGAAAGACCCCAGGTGTAAGTAAAAATTTGAGGCTGGTTGAGGTAGGACAATGAAGTGTCAGAACGCAAGAGATTGTATTGTGCTGTTGAACTACGGCGAGCTTCCAGATGAGTTGGCCGGAGTGCTGGAGCAACACCTGTTGGGATGTGAAGATTGCCGGGGTGAGATGGAGTCGTTCCAGAGGTTCGATGAGCGCCTGGCGGCGCTGCCGGTGCTGGAGCCTTCCCCGAATCTGCTGGCGCAGTCGCGGATGCGATTGGATGATGCGCTGGATTCGATTCCGCCGCATGGATTTCTGACTCAACTGAGGACAAATTTTTATCGCTGGGTTGGGAATATCCAGAGCGCGCCTGCGTTGGCGACGCTGTTGCTGGGTGTGGGATTTCTGAGCGGCAACTTTACGCACCGGTACCAGGTTGCGCATGCGCCTAAGTCGGCGACTCCACCGGTTACCGTGCTGCATCCGGCCGATGGTGTGATTGCGAATGTGACGGGCGTGCAGCAGCTGCCGAATTCAGAGCTGGTGCAGGTGAATTACAACAGGGTCGTTCCGGAGACGATGGAGGGATCGCTGGACAGCCCGGAGATCCGGAATCTGCTCTTGGTTGGCACGCACGCAGCGGCAACCGATGGGATTCGGATGCAGACGGTTTCTCTGTTGACGGCGGAATGCAAGGCCGGGCATGAGTGCCAGACTACTTCCGATGGCAATGGGATTCGCCATGCGCTGATGGTGTCGCTGCGGTACGACGAGGACGCGAGCGTTCGTCTGAAGGCGCTGGAAGGTCTGGAGCCTTATGTCGGCCAGGATTTGCATGTGCGCGATGCGGTTCTGGAGGCGGTCGCCCACGATTCGGATGCGCAGGTGCGGCGCGCGGCGATTGGGTTGTTGAGCCCGGTGCAGTCCGACTCGAGCGTGCGGCAGGTGCTACGGACAGTTGCGACGCAGGATGCAAATCCCTTTATCCGTACGGCATCGTTCAACGCCTTGCAGGGTTCGGCTGACATCCAGTAAATTGCGGAATGCGAAGTCCTCTAAACGTTTTCATGCTGATAAAAGAGCTGAGATGAGGTTACGGAGATGAAACACCGCAGGTCGTTCGGAGTGGCAGCGTTAGTTGCGGGGGCGGTTGTTCTGGACGGGGGACAGGCATTGCGGGCGGCAGAGGTACCATCAGTCGCATGGCAGCATATGTACGCCGCGGCGATGAGCGAAATGCATCACGCCCAGGGGTACATCGGGATGGAGACGCGGGACGTGAGCGAGGAACAGCTTGGTACGTTGAAGCTGAAGGACGCGCACGGGGCTGAGGTCACGACTCTCGACCATGACGGGCCCGCATGCAAGGCGGGGATGAAGCTCCACGATGTGATTCTGCAGATGAACGGGCAGGCCGTTGATAGCGGAGATCAGCTGCGGCGGAAGCTGCGCGACGTCCCCGTTGGCCGTACAGTCAGCTTTGTCATCAGCCGGGATGGACAGACGCAGACACTGACTCTGACCGCGGCAGACCGCAGAATGGTGGAGCAGCAGGCGTGGGAGCAGCACTACTCAGTGCCTGCGCCGGCCGCGGTACATGGCAACAGCTTTATCGACTCGTCGAAGCTGGCGAACACGGCTCCCAAGGAACACAAGGACCTGCTGGGAACGGAGACGATCGTTCTCAGCTCGTCGTTTACCGGGGCGAAGCTTGAAGTGATGGGGCAGCAGCTTGCAGAGTTCTTTGGCGCGAGCGATGGCGGCGGGTTATTGGTCCGAAGCGTCGATGAGAACAGTCCCGCAGAAGAGGCTGGCCTGAAAGCGGGCGACGTGGTGGTGCGGATCAACTCGGTTACAGTTGCAAACGGCACGAATTGGACCAAGACAGTGCATGATTATCGCGGGAAGCCTGTACCGGTTGTCGTGCTGCGCGATAAGCAGGAGAAGACTTTGACGCTGACGCCGGATGCGAAGAAGCGGTCGAGCCTGTGGCCTTACTTTGGTCTCGATGGATTCTTCACACAGACCACTCAGCAGACGCGTGAGCTTTTAGCGAAGTTATAGATTAAATCTTCTTCATGAGAGCATTGCGGCCTTTCGCGGGCCGCTTTTTTCTGCTTTGATTCAGGTGAGTCTTGTTCTCTATACGGGAGATGTTGATGAAGCGAGTTTCGTTCGTGCTGGCTGCTGTGGTGGCAATGTTGCCGTTTTCCGCTCTCGCGCAAGGGGCTGGACCGTACAAAGTATTGCAGACGGAGAAGGTCGGCGGCGAGGGCGGCTTCGACTATGTGTATGCGGATGATGCGGGGCGGCGACTCTATGTACCACGCAGCGGTGCGGCAGGAAAGATTACGGTCTTCGACCTGGACACGCTGAAGCCGGTGGGCGAGATCGCCAACGCCAGCGCGCACGGCGCCGCAGTCGATGTGAAGTCTCAGCATGGGTTTGGCAGCAGCAAACCGGTGGTGATGTGGGACGCGAAGTCGCTGGCTACGATCAAGACAATCGACGCGCAGGGCGGCCCGGATGGGATTATGGGCGATGCGTGGAACGGCAGAGTGTATGTCTTCAGCCACAGCGCGCCGAACGCCACGGTGATTGATGCGAAGGATGGGTCGATTGTGGGAACGATCGATCTGGGTGGGGCTCCCGAGCAGGCAGTCTCGGACGGCAAGGGGCACATCTATGTCGATCTCGAGGACAAGGGTAGCATCGCGGTCGTGGATGCGAAGACGCTGAAGGTGACAGCGACATACGATCTGCAGGGCAAAGGCGGGACCTGCGCTGGCCTTGCGATGGACGCGAAGAACAATATTCTGTTTGCTTCGTGCAGGAGCCCGCAGACGATGGTGATTCTGAACGCAGGCGACGGAAAGATTCTGGAGACGCTGCCGATTGGTGCAGGCTCGGATGGAGCGGTGTTCAATCCGAAGACGATGGAGGCGTTTAGTTCTCAGGGCGATGGGACGCTGACGATCGTGAAGGAGAACAGCCCGACGAGCTTTGTGGTGGAGCAGACGCTGCAGACGGCTCCGCGAGCGAAGACGCTGACGCTGGATACGAAGACGAACCATGTGTTGCTGATTACGGCGGAGTTTACGCCGGCTCCGGCTCCGCCGCCGGGAGGGCGTCCCGGACGCGGAACGATGGTCCCGGGAACGTTTTCGATTCTGGTAGTGGGAAGGTAGTTTTATGATTCGACAGATTGTCGTGGTTGCGCTGATCGGTTCAGTCTTCGGAATGGGGATGTCGGCGCAGACCCCGGCCACTCGCCCTCGATTTGACGCTTTTGAAGTAGCGACTATCAAGCCGACTGACCCTGACTCCAAAGCGGGCCGGTACATTACGATGCAGGGCACAAACCGGTTTGTCGAGAAGAACTACACCCTGAAGTTACTTATTGCTGCTGCTTATGACCTCAATCCCCGAACCATCTCCGGTGGGCTGGGTTGGATCGAATCCGACCATTACGACATTCTTGCCGTGACGCCGGGAGAAGTTCGTCCTACGCATGATCAACAGATGTCAATGCTTCGGAGCCTTCTGACCGACAGATTCAAACTCACATTCCATCGTGAAGAAAAGGTGTTCTCGATCTACGCTTTGGAAGTTGCGAAGAATGGGCCGAAGCTAAAAGAAAGTACCGCATCTCCGGATGACCCAGCGGCGCTGATTAGTACGGTCTATCCGCAACGCATCCTGCTGCCTGCGAAGAATGCGACGATGGGTGACTTTGTTTCGCTGCTGCAGCGGGCCATACTTGATCGCCCGGTCGTGGATCGTACCGGGATTTCGGGACGGTATGATTTCGACCTGGAGTGGGTCCCCGACGAGACCCAGTTCGGTGGAGCATTTCCGCCTGCGCCCGCAGATGCACAGGCTGCCCCTCTCTTTTCTGCGATTCAGGAGCAGCTTGGCCTGAAGTTGGAGGCCACTAAAGGCCCTGTTTCAGCGCTTGTCGTCGATAAGGCGGACCGGCCTACCCCGAACTGATGCGATCCTGATAAGGGACAATAACAGGGCGGTGGCTGCCATGGTTCGATATACTTGAAAGTGATATGTCTTCTGCTTCTACAACGGCTGTCGTGAACGGCAGCCGCCCTATGCCTGCCCGGCGCCGCCTGAAGGCCGTGACACGCAAGCTGCGTGAGCTGGGTTCGATTGGCTCGGCCCTCGTCTCTACCGGACATCCGTATATGGCGCACATTGTGCCTATGCGGCGGTGCAACCTGGCGTGTACCTACTGCAATGAGTATGACGATTTTTCGGACCCGGTGCCGATCGACGAGATGCTGCGGCGGATCGACCATCTGGGACGGCTGGGGACGTCGGTGATCACGATCTCAGGCGGCGAGCCTCTGCTGCATCCGGAGCTCGACCAGATTATTGCGCGCATCCGGAAGACGGGCGCGATCGCCGGGATGATCACGAACGGCTATTTGTTGATGCCGGATCGCATTAAGCGACTGAACAAAGCCGGGCTCGATCATATGCAGATCTCGATCGACAACGTGATGCCGGATGAGGTCTCGAAGAAGAGCCTGAAGGTGCTGGACAAGAAGCTGCAGATGCTGGCCGAGCATGCTGATTTTCACGTGAACATCAACTCGGTGGTCGGCGGCGGGATTGCAAATCCGAATGATGCGCTGACGGTGAGCGAGCGGGCGCTGGGGCTGGGATTCAGTTCGACGATTGGAATTATTCACGACGGCAGTGGGCAGTTGAAGCCGCTGGGCGAGGCCGAACGCAATGTCTGGGACAAGGTGCGGAGCCTGACGCGGCGGAGCTACTCGCGGTTCAATCACTTTCAGGAGGCGATTGCCAACGGGAAGACGAACGACTGGCGCTGCCGTGCGGGCGGGCGCTATCTGTACATCTGCGAGAACGGTTTGGTGCATTACTGCAGCCAGCAGCGCGGGTATCCTGCGGTGCCGCTGGCTCAGTACAGGACCGCGGATGTGAAGCGGGAGTTTCTGACGGAGAAGAGCTGCTCGCCGAGCTGCACGATCAGTTGCGTGCACCAGGTCAGCTACATCGACCACTGGCGCGCTCCGCAAACATCGTCAGTGACGCCGGGACCTTCGGGGCATGGGGCCGGGGCGGAGCTGGTACAGATTCAATAGAAGTGGGGGCCTGGGCGCGTGGCGACCAAGAAAGTTGAACTGACAGAAGAACAGATTCAGCTTATCGCCAAGGCGCTGGCCGATCCCAGGCGCATGGAGCTGTTGCGGCAGATTGGAAGCTGCAAAAAGTCCATGGATTGTGCTGATATTCGCGGCTGCCAGCCAGTGAGTGCGGCTACGCTGTCGCATCACATGAAAGAGCTTGAGGTCGCGGGGCTTATCCACGTGACGCGCGAGGGAAAATTCGCGAGCTACACGCTAAGGCGCGACATCCTTAAGGCTTACACCGATCAACTGGCGAAGATTTAGCGCATCCGTCCTAAACGAAATCAAAAATCTAATCCTGAATCCTTCTTCCGGCGCTTCTCATCAATTAGATGCTTATCGAAATATCTAAATGATAAGAATGAAGTCCAAGGAGATTGAGATGGGAAAGCTTGCGAATAAGGTAGCGTTGGTGACGGGTGCGTCTAAGGGAATTGGCGCGGGAATCGCGAAGGCGTTGGCAGCCGATGGCGCCGCGGTTGTTGTGAACTACTCGTCGAGCAAAGAGGGCGCAGATAAAGTAGTTTCGGAGATCAAAGCCAAGGGCGGCAAAGCGGTTGCGGTACAGGGAGACTTTTCAAAGCAGGAGGATATCGGCAAAGTCTTCGCCGAAGTGAAGAAGACCTTCGGCCGGCTGGATACGTTGGTGAATAATGCAGGTGTCTACACCTTTACTCCGCTCGAGCAGGTGACGGCAGAGGAGTATCACCGGATCTTCAATCTGAACGTCCTTGGATTGCTGCTTTCCTCCAAGGAAGCGGTGAAGTACTTCGGGCCGGAGGGCGGCAGCATTATCAATATCGGGTCGGTGGTTTCTTCGCTGACGCCTCCCGGTTCCAGCGTCTATACGGCAACCAAGGGCGCAGTGGATGCAATTACCCGCGTTCTGGCCAAGGAGCTTGGGGCGAAGAAGATTCGCGTGAACTCGATCAATCCCGGCATGGTTGAGACGGAGGGTGTGCATGCGGCTGGATTTATCGGCAGCGACTTCGAGAAGAACGCTGTAGCACAGACCCCGCTTGGCCGTATCGGACAGCCGGAGGATATCGCAACGGTCGCGACGTTCCTCGCGTCGGATGATTCCAAGTGGTTGACTGGAGAACTGCTCAGGGCTGGTGGCGGACTGCGGTAACTGGTCGTTTTGAAGCAAAAGGGGGAGCCGATTCGCGGCTTCCCCTTTTTTCATGCCATCAGAGCGCGATGCACGACGCGAACAAATTGCGTGAAGCCTCTTGCCAATCGTTAGTGGGATGCTGAATGGTAGGAAGGTGAAAATTTCAGGCAGCATTCGCAGATGGTGTGTCCTGTTCTTGTTGGCGGCGCCGTCTGCGCTGGTGGGTGCGCAGAGCGCCGGTATCGCAGTGCGGAGCCAGGGCGCCGCTCCTCCCCAACAGCAGTCGGCTCCGGTGACGCAGAGGCCGACCAGTCCGCCGTATACGGGCGATCTTTCAATCTTTGAATATCCGGACCGCGACAAGAAGTTGCAGATTGACCGCGTGATGGACCTGCTGGGGATTACGACAGGTAAGAATGTTGCGGATATTGGTGCTGGTTCGGGATGGTTCACGGTCAGGGCGGCGAAGCGAGTGGGGCCGACGGGCGCGGTCCTCGCGGAAGACATTAACCCGGCTGGCGGTCGAGTACATCGGCAAGCGGGTGATTAAGGAGGATCTCTCGAATGTGCGGACGGTGCTGGGGTCTGCGGATGATCCGCGTCTGCCAACGGGCAGCGTGGATGCTGTGCTGCTGCTGAAGGTTTATCACGAGATCGCGCATCCAGTGGCTGCGATGACGGCGTTGAAACCGGCATTGCGTGCTGGCGCGAAAGTAGGAATCATCGACAAAAATGGGAACGGCGCCAACCATGGCGTGAACCACGGTGTTGTGGAGAAGGAAATGGGTGAAGCAGGATATCGGTTGGTGGGGACGTATGACTTTACCAAGGCGGACGGCGAGGATTATTTTCTGATCTTTGAGGCAAGGTGACGCGCAGGAAGATCGTGAGGAAATCTTTGCGCCGCAGATTCAGTCTTCTGTATCTTGAGATATCAGGTCGATGGCCTAACGGGAGACAGTATGCGCGGTAGGATTTTGTGTGTGACGGCAGTAGTGATGTTGAGTGTAGCCGCGAACGGCGCGGCGATTCATGGCAAAGATGGAATTACCCTGCCTGACCCTCCCTCAGTAAAGACGGACCCTGTGGTCGATGAGTACAAGAGCGCGGACCCCAACGTGCCAACAAAGGTCACAGACCCCTACCGGTGGCTCGAAGACGCGCACAGCCCGGAGACGCGGGCGTTTATCGCTGCGCAGAATGCATACACGGCAGAGTACTTTTCCCAGGTGAAGATGCTGCCCGAGGTCGTTGACCAGATGGGCAGATTGCTGAAGACGGATTTCGTTGGCGTGCCGACAAAGCGCGGCGACCGCTACTTCTTTTCCAAGCGGCTGGCAGATGAAAACCAGGCGTCGATCTATATGCGCGTCGGACTGCATGGTGCTGACGAGAAGATTATCGACGGGCCGAAGCTGAGCGCGGACCAGAACACGTCGGTGAATACGATGAACCTCACCGAGGATGGTTCGATGATGGCGTACGGCGTGCGGGTTGGCGGCGCCGATGAGGTTGAGGTGCACTTTCTCGATATCGCCACCCGAAAAGAGGCAGGCGATGTGATGCCGCGGGCGCGTTATTCGGGTGTGAACATCAGCCCGGATAAGGCCGGCGTCTATTACTCGAAGCTTTTTCCGCATGAGGGCAATCGGGTCTTCTATCACAAGTTCGGAACGCCGCTTGAAGGGGACGCGATGATCCTCGGCAAGCAGTACCACGGGGAAAAACTGGGCGAGATCGACGGCGTCAGCGTGCGTGCGACCGCAAATGGTCACTACCTGGTGTTCCGGATTGGACGCGGTGTTCCAGCTACGCGAGAAGACATCCTGATCAAGGATCTTCGCGTGCCTAACTCGCCGATTGTGCCGCTGGTGTATGGAATCGATAACCGGTTCGGTGAGTTCAGCGTGGGCGATACGTTTTATATGCGCACCGACTACAAGGCCCCGAATGGGCGGGTGCTGAAGGTTGTTCAGGGCAAAGGACCGGACGAGTGGCCCGTGATTATTCCCGAAGGCAAGGACGTGCTGGAGTCGGTGAACGTCGTCGGCAACAAGATATTTGCGCTGCGAATGAAGGACGTAAAGTCGGAGGTAACGATCTACTCGCTTGAGGGCAAGCCGGAGGGACATATTGAATTCCCCGGCATTGGCGCGGGTTCTACGTTGATTGGACGGGCAATTGATACGGACGGGTTCTATACCTTTCAGTCGATCATTACGCCGCCAACGATCTTCCATTACGACACGAAGACCGGAAAATCCGACATCTTCAACGTGGATAAGGTGCCGTTCGATTCGACCCAATATGAGGTGAAGCAGGTCTTCTATACGTCGAAGGACGGGACGAAGGTGCCGATGTTCATCGCCGGGAAGAAGGGCCTGAAGCGCGATGGCAGTGAGCGGCTATTGATGACTGGCTATGGCGGCTTTGCGCTGAGCGAGACTCCGGTTTGGAACCCGGAATATGCGTGGTGGATGCAGCAGGGCGGGTGGTTCGCTCTTCCGAATCTTCGCGGTGGCAATGAATATGGCGAGGCGTGGCACAAGGCGGCGATGTTCGATAAGAAGCAGAATGTCTTTGACGACTGGTTCGGAGCGGCTGAGTACCTGATTCAGAATAAGTACACCACGCCGGAGCGTTTTGCGATTCGCGGGCGATCGAACGGCGGCTTGCTGATGGGCGCTTCGATGACGCAGCGGCCCGATCTCTTCGGCGCGATCTGGTGCGGCTATCCGCTGCTGGACATGCTGCGCTACCAGATGTTCGAGATGGGACGGACTTGGACGACCGAGTACGGATCGGCCGAGAACGCGAAGGACTATCCGTACATCCTGAAGTATTCGCCGTACCAGAATGTGAAGGCCGGCACAAAGTATCCGGCGATCTTCTTCTTTACCGGCGACGGCGACACGCGCGTCGATCCGATGAACGCAAGGAAGATGACTCCACTGATGCAGTCGGCGAGTACGAGCGGACGGCCAATCCTGCTGCACTACAGCGTGAAGGGTGGCCACAGCGCGGGCGTTTCGCAGACACAGCTCGTGCAGGACTACGCGGATGAGATGGCGTTCCTATGGACGGAGACTGCGGCGAAGTAGCGATTATATGGGGTTAAAAATGACGAAGGCCCGAGCGGATGCCCGGGCCTTTTTCCTGCGGTAAAAGCGCTAGTTATGGGCCGTTGTCCTTGGTTTTGCGGCTGCCTTCGGTGCGGGATTGTCCGCAATTGCTGCGTCCAGCATGGCGTACAGCTGGGTGACGTCCGTGACCTCGGTGTAGCCCTTCTGGGTGACGATGAAGATACTGGGTGTCTGGTGCAGATTGATTCGCTCGCCGAGGGACTGGTCGGCGCGAACCTCGGCGGCGAAGAGGCCGTTGGGGTCAATGACGAATGGCATCACTTTGCCGTGTTGCTGAAAGAATTTTTGCGAGAAAGCGTTGAGGTCTTCCTTGGACGCGATAGACATCTGGTTGGCGAAGACGGCGCGCCGGTAATCTTCGGCTAGCTGCGGCGAGATCTTGTCCTGAATGTAGCGCGCAATCACCGCTGCGTCCCAGCTCCAGATGTGCATCTTGAGTGGGAAGTCGCGACGAATGAGCGGCACCTTGTACTTCTCGACGGCTGCGTGAACGATGGGGAAGGCGTGAGCGCAGGCGGGGCACTCGAGGTCTTCAAACTCGTAGATGGCGACCGGGACGCCGGCGGGGGCGCGGAGCATGGACGTGTCCCTGTACCCGCCAACCTGGGCGAGTGCTGTGGAGACCGGTATGGTAAGAAGCAGGGCTGTAGCGGCGGCGACGATGCGGTTCATTGAGATAAGACGCATAAAGGTATCTTTTGTATTTTATCCGACTGGCTCCTGCGGAAACTCAGAATGCAGATTTTGAACCATTTCTGCATCTAGCGGCCAGGTATGGCACTCTAATAAAGAGCAAATGAAGGTCCTGAGGCAATTTCCAAACAAAATACGCAGGTGGCGGCAGGGTGCTGTATGGGTGCCGGCCCTGTGCGGTTTAGTCCTGTGCGGCGTGGCGGCCGCGGCGCAGACGACGGCAGCGGACCTGCCCCAGGCTCCCGTACCCAATATCCCCAAGTTTCCCGATGGCGTGACAGTGCCGCAGGCTGCGCCGGGAGCGCTGCCGCTGGGCCTCGACGATGCGATTGCACGCGGGGAGAAGCGGAACCTGCAGATGTTGCTGGTTATCCAGAACGAGCGCATGGTGCATGGCCAGGTGCTCACGGTTGAGAACAGCCTGCTGCCCAGCCTGACCGCTAAAGGTGCTCTGGAGGCGCAGCAGATTGACCTGGCAGCGCTTGGTTTTAAGCCGGGGTCGCTGGCAGCGTTCGGAATTGCTCCAGGAACATTTCCCACGATCGTAAAGGTGAATACGGCATCGGCCCAGATCAGCATGAACCAGCAGCTCTTCAATCTGCCTGCTTACTATCTTTACCGATCGGCGCAGAAGGCTGCCTCTGTGGCGAACTACACCACACTGAACGTGCAGGGTGGCGTGACGTTGGCTGTGGGAACGCAATATCTGTTGGCACTGGCCGACGCAGCGCAGATTGAAAATGCACGCGCTCTCGAAAAAGCAGATCAGGTTGCGTTCGATCAGGCGAAGGCTCAGCACGACGCCGGCGTGGGGACCAATCTCGATGTGTTGCGCGCACAGGTGCAGTTGCAGACGCAACAGCAAGCCGTGATCAACAACGAGAACGCCTTCGCCAAAGACAAGATCGCGCTGAACCGCTTAATCGGGTTGCCTGCGGACCAGGAGATTACGCTGACCGATACCGCTCCCTACGCGGAGTTTGCAGAGCTGTCGCTTGAGGACGCGAAACACCTTGCGTTTCAGCGCAGGAAAGACTTGTTGAGCCTTGAAGCGCAGTTGCAGGTGGCTACCCAGGCGCACAAGGCTGTCAAGACGGAGAGGCTGCCGTCGCTCGCGTTTGATGGCTACTACGGCGTCATCGGTGAGATCGGTGGACTGTACCACGGCGTCTTCTCCGCCACCGGCAAAGTCAGCGTTCCTGTATTCGAGGAGGGGCAGTTGCGCGGTGAGAATGAGGTTGCCGCGGCACAGGCGATCGCGCTGGATCAACAGATTGAGTCGCTGAAGGTCTCGATCGAGTGGCAGATCCGTTCCGCGATGCTGGATGTGGAGTCGTCGAAGCAACTCGTTGAGGTGGCGCGCAGCAATGTCAGCCTCGCCTCCGAGGAGGTGCAGGACGCGAGCGATAGATTCAAGGCCGGCGTAGATGATAATCTTCCCGTCGTTCAGGCCCAGGCCGTGCTGGCACAGGCGCAGAGCCAGCTGGTGCAGACGCTTTATCAGTACAACCAGTCGAAGCTGACGCTGGCGCGCAACACCGGCGTGGTTGAGACGCAGTACAGGGCCTACCTGGGCAAGTAAGCGCGGTTCGTTACGGATGCGGAGCATTGCGCAGGCCACTCGGGTTTGCGGAAAATCCGTGACATGCTCGTAACCGAAGTGTGAAAACATAGCGTATGGCGGATGGTGCGAAACGATTGGAATCGGAAGCGAAGAGGGACTTCCGTTCGGCGTTCAAATCGCGGGATTTCCGTTTGTACCAGGCCGCCCGGCTGATGGTGATTCTCGGAGCGGAGGCGCAGTCCGTCGCGGTGGCATGGCAGGTTTATGCGCTCACGCATTCTGCACTGGATCTGGGATACACGGGCCTTGCGTTGTTTTTGCCAGGGCTGTTCGTCATGCTTGCGGCAGGACATGTCGCTGACCGCTTCGACCGGCGAAAGATCATCCTTCTCTGTTATGGACTGCAAGCCTGTTGCACCGCGGTGCTCCTGTGGCTTTCAATGAGCTCCACGGCACTGAGCGGTGGCCGTATCTGGCCCATCTACGCGGTGCTGGTGGGAATCGGACTGGGCAGGGCGTTCAGCGGACCTGCTGCCAGCGCGATGCTTCCCAGCCTTGTGCCGAAGGAGCACTTCGTCAACGCAGTCACGTGGGGCGCAACCGTCTTTCAGATCGCGAACATGTCGGGTCCGGCCGTGGGAGGACTTCTATTTACCTTGCCGCTTGCGGGTTTTGTATCTCGTTGGAACGGTGCGCCTATCGTCTACGCCTTCACGCTGCTGATGCTGTTGGGATTCATCGTGCTCGTGAGCATGATTCGCGCACCGATGGTCACGACAGATAAGAAGGCGTTCAACATGAAGACGGTGCTGGCTGGCCTGGAGTATGTCTGGCGCGCCAAGCTGCTGCTCGGGTCTATCTCACTCGATCTGTTTGCGGTGCTGCTGGGCGGCGCGACTGCGCTGCTGCCGATCTTCGCGACGGACATCCTGCATGCCGGGCCCCGCGGACTCGGGCTGCTGCGGGCAATGCCATCGGTTGGAGCGCTGGCTGTATCTCTGACGATGCTGGTGAAGCCAATCAAACGGCGTGCGGGAGCGACTATGCTGGTGTGCGTTGGAATCTTCGGCGCGGCGACCGTGGTCTTCGGATTGTCGAAGAGCATCTGGCTCAGTGCGGTGACGCTCGTTATCGTCGGAGCAAGCGACATGGTCAGCGTAGTAGTGCGTTCGAGCCTGCTGCAACTCGCAACGCCGCCGGAGATGCGTGGCAGAGTCAGCGCAGTCAACTGGCTGTTCATCGGGGCCTCCAACGAGTTCGGCGAATTTGAAAGCGGCGTAACGGCGCAGTGGTGGGGTGCGGTGCGGGCGGTGGTCATCGGCGGACTTGCTTCGATGGCAGTGACCTGCACGGCGGCAGTGATCTTTCCCCAGCTTCGCAAGGCCGATCAGTTAACGGCAGAGTCGCTTCTTGGTCCGGAGAGGGAATTAAGCGTCGCAGAACCGGTAAATTAGATTGGCAGAGGCGAGGAATCGAAGACCCGATTGGAGAAGATTGCGATGGGAAAAGCAGTAAAGCTGGCGATTGGAGGGGTCGTTATCTTGTTGCTGGCCGTAGGCGGCGAGGTCCTGTACCTCCGTCATGAACGCAGCAAGCCGATGGTCATCAAGGGGCCTGAACGCGAGGTGATCGCCGATGACGATCTCGTCTTCCTCAAAAAGAAGCGCCCCGATACGTTGAAGGACATCAAGGACCTGAAGGGTTCGACACTGTGGGTCTCGGCTGGCGGGCAGCTTGAGTACTATCCTTTCGTCGGACACGCGGTGCAGTACGGCAAGAGCGCGGGAACGCTGTTGGGGGCCGAACCGCTGGTCGCGAAGGACGCGGTCGAGCAGGTCGCTCCGAAGGCTGCAACCTTCCGGATTCCCGGCGGCGACAAGCAGGTGCTGCTCGTCTTTACCAAGCCCGACGACCCGAAGGAATACGCCGCTCCTGTTGGCTATCGACAGGGCGGCCAGTACACGTTTTTTACCGACGAAATCTTCTTCTACGACGATCCCCACGAACTCTACAAACATTGGGGACCTGAGATATGGAAGGCAGTCGACGCACACCAGGTCATCCTTGGCATGAATGAGCGGCAGGTAGAATTGGCCCTGGGACAGGTCTCCAAGAGCACCAGCAATGACTACGGCAACCGCATGGTCGTCTTTGCCAACCTGGGTAAGCCGATGGCGGTGACATTCGTGAAGAACAAGGTGACGGCCTTCCGTCCGGACCAGGGCTATTGAGTTCTGCCGTTACCGGTAATGCTAGGCCTGCTGGCTTTTAGTGCTTCACCACGGATAGGGTAAGCGTGCTTGGATACTGCTCGCTGTGATGGATCGCGGTGTGAGCGACAGGACCGGTGGTCTCGTCGTAGTTGTTGCCGCCGGTGTTCATGTTGCGGTCGAAGCGCGGGAAGTTTGCGCCCGCGATTTCGATGCGGATGCGGTGGCCGGCGTCGAAGTAGTTGCTGGTGTTCATCGGCGTGAGCGTCACTTTGTAAATTTTGTCCTTCTCCATCCAGACAGTCTTGTTGTCGCCGTCACGGTAGCGGAGGCGCTGGATGGTTTCGTCGAGGTTGTAGGCAGTGCCGTCAGGCAGGACGTCGATCACCTTGACGGTAACATCGGTATCCTTCACGTCGGAGGAGACGTAGAGCGTGGCGGTCATGGGGCCGGAGACTTCGACGCCTTCCTTGAGCGGCTCGGAGGTGTAGACGAGGATGTCTGGGCGTTCCTCCATCTTGCGCTGGTCGAGCGCTCCGCCGTTGCCGGGAATCGTGTTCGCCGCGCAGCAGACGTTGCCGCCGTAGCTGGGCGTTGGGTGCATGGGGTCGTAAGCGAAGGTGTCCGGAGAATCCAGTTTCGCGACTTTTGTGGGGGTGGAACTCACCTCGAAGGTGAGGATGGATGAGGAATTTGGGGCTGGCAGAAGCGCTCCGTCGCCGTGAAGTGTATTGGCGTGGCCCGCGCTTGAGAGAGCCAGCGTTACGTTTTTCGCACCTTCGGGAGGCCAGGTCTCAGAGTGCTGCCATTTGTTCGAGCCCATCGTGTAATACATGACCTTGGGTTGCTTCTGGAGGAAGCCGTTGTCCTCGCCCTTCAGAAAGTGATCGAACCACGCGTAGGTCAGGGCGTTGTAGTCGAGGCGGGCGTCGCCCATATCGCGTTCGCCGACGACGGTGTGCTCCTTCGCGCGAGTGTAGCCGCAGTGCAGCGTGGGCGCGATCACAGCGTACTGCTCGTTCGCGGCCTCGCCCTTCGCGGTCGAGCGAACAAAGTTGTACGCAGCGAGGTTCGGCCCGGTGGAGACGTCATACCAGGTCATGAACCAGAAGCCCGGCACGTTGATGGGCATCGTGTCCGACTGCCAGATGCCGCCTTTGCGCCATGCAGGGTCGTTCGGCGTGCGCTCGATCATTGCCCCGCCGGTGGTGTTTGGCATCTTGTCGGAAAAGATGCCTTTGGGGCCGCCGACAGCGGAGATAATGTCCTTTTCGGGCAGGTGGTCGAAGGCCTTGGCCCAGTCGACCGGCGGCATCTGTGGAGCGAGGTCGAACATCTTCGAGGCCTGGATGCGATCCTTCTGTGACATATCCTTTGGGAACATCGGCCGCAGCTGATTCTGTTCGCCGTAGAGCCAGTCGATGAAGAGCATCTGCACTGCGCCGCCGCGGTACCAGTTCCCCTGCTCGTTGTAGGGGCCCACTTTACCCACACCCGCGCCAAAGCTCTGCGGAATGATGGTCGTGAGGTGTTTGTTGCCGAGCGATGCCGCGGCGAGCTGCCACTCTGCAGTAGAAGAGCAGCCGATGAGGCCGACCTTCCCGTCCGACCATGGTTGCGAGCCCATCCAATTGAATTGATCGTCGGCGTCAGTCAGAGGCGCGCCGAGGATATCGTAGTTGCCTTCGGAGAAGAAGTGGCCGCGCTCGTTCATCTCGACGAGCACGTAGCCCCGTTTGACCGCTTCGAGTTCGTTGGACATGTCGCGGTAGGTGCCAAGTCGAACGTCCCAGTAGTTGAAGTTGTATGGCGTGCGGCTGAAGATGATCGGATATTGCTTGCTCGTGTCTTTGGGGCGATAGATGTCGGCGGCCATGCGCGCGCCATCCCGCATGGGCACCATCACCTTGCGGTCGATGATGGCGATGTCTTCAAGTTGCTTCTCGATCGACTCTCGCTTTTCGATGAGGGCTTTCGTCTCCTCGGGCGTGAGCGCCTGGCGAGGACCCTGGGCGAGGGAAGAGAGTGTGATGGCGCAAAGCGGAAGCAAGGCGAGGAGACGGAGGCGCATGACGTGGGACTCCCTGATTTGTGTGTGATGCAAGCGTATCAGAGGTCCCAGTCGGGCCATTCGCGATGGAGACGGGTGATACCATTTCGTCAAATCATCACAAGCCAATCTTCATGGCGAAGGGGAGCATCATGGGTCTGAACAGGCGGGAGTTTGTGCAGGGAGCAGTGGCGGGTGTGGCGTTGACCGCCGCACCGGGATCAGCAATGGCAGCGTTCGCCGCAGACGATACTGACAAACAGGCCGTGCTGCAACAGATTCCGAAGATGCACACCGAAAATGTGAAGCGCCTGCAGGATTGGATCGCGCTCCCTTCCATCGCGGCTGAGAACCGTAACTTTCCGCAGGGCCCGGAATACATGGCGAAGCTGGCGCGGGACGCTGGGTTCACCGACGTCAAGCTCATTCCGACGGACGGGAAGCCGGGAGTCTTCGGAAAGATCGACGCCGGTGCGCGCACGACCGTCGGGATCTACTTCATGTACGACGTGAAGCAGTTTATCCCCGAAGAGTGGAGCTCGCCGCCGCTCGAAGCGAAACTCGTACAGCGTTCGGGGTTGGGAACGGTCTGCATGGGTCGCGGGGCCGTGAACCAGAAAGGGCCGGAGAACTCCTTTTTAAGCGCGCTGATGGCTTTCAAGGCCGCAGGGAAGAAGCTGCCGGTGAATCTGGTGCTGGTTTGCGAAGGTGAAGAAGAGATTGGCTCACCGCACTTCGCCCAGATTGTGCGCAATCCCGAGGTGTTGCCGGAGATGAAGAAGTGCGTAGGCGTCTTCATACCTGCGGCCAGCCAAAACGCTGACGGAAGCGTTGAGATCTCGCTGGGCGCCAAAGGCGTAGTGGAGCTTGAGTTGATTTCGAGCGGCGAGCGGTGGGGCAGGGGATCGAAGAATGACGTTCATTCAAGCATGGAGGCTGCGCTGGACTCGCCATCCTGGCATCTTGTGCAGGCGCTCAACACCCTGGTCGAGAAGGATGGGCATACGCCGGCGGTCGAGGGCTTTTTCGACAAGGTGAAGCCCCTGACTGCCGCGCAGAAGAAGATGATCGAAACCGTCGCGGCAAAAGGAAACGAAGCAGACGTCAAGAAACTGTACGGAGTACAACATTGGGTGCACGACGTGAGTTACGTTGACTCGCTTATGCTCCTTGAGTCGAAGCCGACGATCAATATCGAAGGACTGGTAGCGGGATACACGGGTCCTGGCGGAAAGACGGTTCTGCCGCATCGGGCAGTGGCCAAGATCGACATGCGCCTGGTCCCGGATATGACGGCCGAGGACACGCTGGCCAAGTTGAAGGCTCATCTCGCGAAAAAGGGATTCGGAGATATCGAGGTGAACATGAGCGGCGGCTACGATCCAACCTCAACCGACCCTGACAGCAAGTTGATCCAGGCGCAGATTGCGACCTACCGTAAGTTCGGTCTCGATCCCGAGTTGTGGCCGCGCAGCGCGGGATCATGGCCGGGTTGCGTCTTCACCGGCGCGCCAGTCAATCTTCCTGCCGGACACTTCGGCTTAGGCAACGGCACAGGCGCGCACGCACCCGACGAGTACTACCTGATCGACTCAACGAATCCCAAGGTTGTCGGGCTCGATGGGGCGGTGGCGTCCTTTGTGGAGTATCTCTACCAGCTTGCCTGAGTCAGCCGGTGTTGCGAAGGCCGGCACTGATTCCATTAATCGTCGCGGCGATGGCGCGGTTCAGTTCGGGCGAATCGTCACCTGCTCGTTTGCGGCGAATCAGCTCCACCTGGATCAGGCTCATCGGATCGACGTATGGGTTGCGCAGACGGATGGACTGATTCAGCACAGGATTGGTTTCGAGTAGCGACTTCTGCTTTGTGATCTCGAGGATCATCCTGTGCGTCAGTTGGAACTCCGCTTCGAGTGTTGCGAAAACCCGGTTGCGTAGCGCCTCGTCTTCGACCAGCGCTGCATAGAGCCGCGCGATTCCGAAATCCGCTTTTGCCAGAGCCATCTCCACGTTGCGGATGATGTCGAGAAAGAGCGGGAAGTCACGCGCCATGGTCTGAAGCTGCGCGAGGCCATCCGGGTGTTCGCGCACGAAACGGTCGAGTGCATGGCCGACACCGAAGTAAGCCGGCACAAGCTGGCGCGATTGCATCCAGCCAAACACCCACGGAATCGCGCGAAGGTCAGCCATCGACTTTTTGCCGCTGCGCTTGGCGGGACGCGATCCCAGCCGCGCGTTCTCGAGCTCTGCCACCGGCGTGGCCTGCTCGAAGTAAGTGAATGTCTCCGGGTTGTCGACGATGTGTTTGCGGTAGAACGCGTAAGACGTTGTTGAGAGCTCATCCATGGCGGCCTCCCACACAGGCAGAATCTCGCCCGTCAGGTGTGGCGTCTTCGCACCGCGTTGCATCGTTGCGTCTGGCCGCGCTAATGCGTCGAGGCTTGCGGCAATCATCAACTCCAGGTTGCGCTCGGCAAGAATGACGTCCGAATACTTCCAGTTCAACACCTCGCCCTGTTCCGTCAGGCGCAGCTCGCCATTGAAGCTGGCGACCGGCTGCGCAAAGATCGCGCGATGCGTCGGGCCGCCGCCACGACCGACTGTTCCGCCACGTCCGTGGAAGAGTCGCAGGTCGACGTTGCATTCGCGAGCAACTTCGTGGAGTGCGCGATGCGCCTTCCATATCTCCCATGTGCTGGTGATCATGCCGCCATCCTTGTTCGAATCGGAGTAACCGAGCATGACCTCCTGGCGCCGGCCCCATGATTCAAGGAGCGCCTCGTATGCCTTGGATGTCCAGAGCTGGCGCATGATGGCGGGGGCATTCTGCAGGTCTTCGATCGACTCGAAGAGAGGGACAGGTTGCAGGCCAGGATCTGAGTCATCGTTGATGACAAGGTCGGGGTAGATGGCTGGGCTGGCGTGGGGGCCTTCGACGCGGACGCCTCCGATACGCGCGAGCCAAAGGACGTTCATGATGTCTTCAGCGCTGGTGGCTCCGCTGATCACGTACTGGCGAATGGCCTCGGGGACGTAATTCTTCTTCAGCTCGGCGATGGTACGGAAAGAGTCGAGGACCTCCGCGGTCTGGTCGCTTAAAGCTGGAGGAAGCATCAGTGCTTCCGACGAATTCGCTGGCTGCCTTGCGGAGATTTCGGCAATGGCCGAGGCGTGAACACGGGCATGCTGGCGGATATCCAGCGTCTGGAGATGCAGGCCGTAAGTGCGGACCTCCATTAAGAGCGGATCGATGAGCATCTCGGAAAGGCGCTTGCCGTGATGGTCGATGAGGTTGCCGCGGAGAGTGGAGAGGTCTCTCAGGAGTTCGGTGGCGCGTGTGTACGGAGCGAGAGCGGGTTCCGGCGGAAGAGGAACCGCGGATTGCGGTGTCGCTCCCAGACGCATCATGATGCACGCGATGAGGAGACGAACGGATTCGTGTGGAAAGCGCTCTTCGAGGGCGGTCTGGCCGGCGGTGCGAAGCTGGCTCAGATAGCGGTTCAGCAGTTCGGTGAGATCCGCGGAAACTGAAACCTGTTTGGTGGAGCTGGCGAGCTGCTCGAAGATGTTCTGCAGGCGGCGGCTGTAGTGGGCGAGCAAGAGGCTGCGGGCCATGCCCAGGGCATCACGGGTGGCCTGCGAGGTGACGAATGGATTGCCATCGCGATCACCTCCGATCCATGAACCGAAACTGACGAGTCGGGGCAGGTCATCGATGGAGGCTTGTGTGTCCGAAGATGGCGGGTACTCGGCTGCGAGAGCGGAGGCCACTTCGGCGTAGAGAACCGGAATCGTATCGAAGAGGCTGGCCTCGTAGTAATCGAGCGCCATGCGGATCTCATCCTGCACCGTGGGCCGCACGCTGCGAACCTCGTCGGTCTGCCACAGCGCCGTAATCTCGGCCAACAGATCGTGCTCCATCGCCCTCAACCCAGATTCGGGAACCGGGATTCGGTCGAGGCGCTCCAGGAGATCGGAGATGCGGCGGCGTTTGAACATTACGCTTCGTCTTGCCACCTCTGTGGGGTGTGCCGTGAATACGGGATAGACGCAGACGCGACTCAGAAGAGCAAACGCATCTTCGGCGGAGACGCCGGCCTCGCGCAGACGCCGGAGCGTGCCGCGCAGGTCGCCGCGCTGGACGCCGGCAGTCGATGAGCCACTCTCTTCGAGCTGATGCGAGAGACGCCGGCGCTTGCGATGATTGGTTTCGGCGAGGTTGATGAGTTCGAAGTAGAAGCTGAAGGCCCGTGCGAGCTGATACGCAGCGGGAAGCTCGAAGCTCCGGACGCGGGCGAGTGCTTGTTGTAGATGCACTCCCTTAGAGGCTTCGGACGGGTCGCTCTGCGCTGCCTCAGTCTCTCGCCTGGCGATTGCTCCCCGCCGCAGCGATTCGACGGCCTCGTACAGCGCGTCCCCGGCCTGCTCGCGAAGAACTTCACCCAGCAGCATGCCCAGCGAGCGCACATCGCGCCGCAGGGGAGCCTCTTTCAGCTCACCGGTCGAGGCCTGGAGTTCGGCAAGGCGATGGGGCCAGTCGGTTGGAGACCAGAGAGACGGCATAACCGATTATGGCATTCTCGCCGAGGCGCGAAGAGCGAGCCGAACGGGCCGCCTACTTGTGCGACCCTCCGCCGCTCGAAGCGCCGCCACCGCCTCCTCCGGAAGAAGCACCTCCACCCCCTCCACCATGAGACCCTCCGCCACCGCCACCGCCTGAAGAACTGCCTCCGCCACCGTGGAACCCGCCACCGCCTCCACCTGATGATGAGGGGTGCGAAGCTCCTCCGGAGAAGCCTCCACCGCCTGAGTGAGATGAGGATCCGGCTGACGAGAAGCCACCGCCTCCACGCATCGAGGAACCGTCACTGCGCCCCCCAAAATGTTCCGTCACCATCGCGGTTTTGCCGCCCTGGGCAACTTGCGTAGCCAAAACGAAGCTGTCTGACTTGTGATCGAAGCGAATGGGAGTTCCCGTCGATTTAGTGTTGTCACCGGCGACACCCGGGTGATCCTTCACCAGATGCGCCTCAAGCTGGGGAGCTTCCGCGCGCGCAATAGATGGATAGTACGGTTTCAGGAACTCCTTCGGAGTGCCGCTGAGAACCTTCACGTTTGTGGCCGCGTTGAAAGCCACCTGGTGCGCAGGCTCATTCTTTTTTCCTGTCTCGAAGACGCCATGCTTTAGATTGAGCGGCGGCTTGCCTGCCACGTCGTGAGGATGCAGGGGGACATATCCTTTTTTCCCGTCATACTTCACCCAACGCACCGGGCAATGATGGTGCCTCTTCGTCCCAGCCACCCAGACATAGTGCCGATTGTGCTGGATCCAGCTTCCGGAGTGGCACACTGCCCAGTCGTACGGGGCTGCATTGGGGTACAGCGCCGTGCCCAGCACTCTCTTCCGGCCTGTCAAAGGATCCAGTGCAATGGTTCGACGAATCAGGTCTGGTGAACATGGAAAATAATCATCCTCAGTGCGCACGATCGCAGAGGAAGAGGCCATGTTTGTGGAACTTTGTGCGGACTTTCCAGAACCCTTCTCTTGTCGCAGCGCCTCGACCGACACTGTGTGCGGATCGGACGGCTGCTGGCCAGCCTCCTGACTGACCCAGCCATCTTTTGGCTCCCAGCAGGTGCCATAAGGAGCACAGGCAAAAAAGGTCCCTTGATCTTTCATCTCGGCCAGGCCGGGAATTGGCGCGGTCAATCCAGCCTCTTTCATCGTGGCCTGCATCGCAGCAGTTCTCGCGGCGATTCGATCTGCAGTCCACGCATCCCATTCCGCCAAGTCGCTAGAGGGAGCGGGATTCTCAGAACTGATGCGTCTCCCATTACGAAACGTTATGGTCTGTCCTTCGTTCGGCCGCAGGGTCTCAGGTCCCAGCAGCAGCTCCGCGTGGGCTTGCGGAGTCACCGCCATGGCGTCCAGATAGCTGCTGACGCGCATGGTTGCTTTTTCGGGATATCGAATCGTGAGCATGTCCGTGGGAGTTCGGAAGACGAACGATTCACCCAGCGTTTCAGGTTTTACGTGGATGGTCCCTGTGCCGCTGACGAGCGTCATGTCCGTTCGCGGAACGCCCGCCGTGGAGGTCAGTTCGTTCAAAGTGAGCACGGAATTTTCGCCGAGATAGACCGTCGAAGCATCTTCCAACTCAATCTCGGCGCGGCCCTTGCCTGTCACCAGGCTGAAGCCGGTCTCCAGCGGAAGGTTCGCCGTGGCCTGTCCCCACTCGCTGCCATCGGTGGCTTGTTTGGCGTCTTTACCGCGCAGGACGCGCACATCGCCTTCAACGAGGCTGAGCCGCACAATCTGATCGTACGTCTGCGGTGGGGGCGTTTCAGGGGTTGAACCCAGCATGCGTGTTACGTGAAGAGAGAAGGAGAAGAAAACGAGTGACAGAGAACAGCAGCGTGCAAGGCACATAACGCCCTCCGATCGGGGCAAACGTCCTCGCGATTCGCGAAGTTGCTTTTCCGCGGCACCTCGACGACGCGAGAACCACAGCCGGCAGCCTCAACCTTTTCCGGTGGAGGCCACCCGCACCATAAGACGTTCAAGGCTGAGAATTGGACGCCCCGGTTGCCAAATAATTTCTTTGGCAGGCCCTCTCAGAGAAGAGAGGCACGGCAGAGCGGCTCTTTGCGAATCGCGTCCAGCAAAGGCGTCGTCATGTACTCCGCCGAGCGGTCGCCCAGCGTAAGGCGGAGGGTGGGAAGAGCCAGCAGGTAGCGCAGGTAATACGTAATCTCTTCCATGTTCGAAGACCCGCCGCCGGGAGGGTTATAGCGGTACTGTCCCGGCGTCTGCACGGGTATCTCCCACTGGCGCCGAACCGGTTTCACCGGTTTGTAGCCGATGAAATCCATCACGATAGTTGTCTTCTGGGTGATGGGCGGGAATAAATCATTCTTTGACGCCGGGGTCCACGGTGGATAGTACGCAAGGTCTGTGGCGTGGCCGAAGTTGGCGAAAAGCTCGAAGTACGACTTCCCGTTCGGTCGCAGAGTGCATTGGGCGATCAGCGTCGGCGGTGGTACAGGCGGGTCGTCGGACGCCGCGCCGTGCAGGGAACCAGAGAGAATCAGGCGGACGTACTGGATCTTCGAAGCGGCCTCCATTCCGGCAAGACGATCGACTCCGTTCGCGAAGGTAGTCTTCTCGGGTTGCGGCGAGTCTGCCTGCCGAGCCGCGAGGCCAGAGGCGCACAGCAGTACCTGAAGAGCCGAAAGACTGATGGCAAACAACGGGCTGGCCGGCATGGGTATAGCGTAGCCGAATCGCCCGCTTCGACGGGAAGTGTTTTCTGACGGGCCACGGAGATAGTGGAACCCTCACATCACTTGTGCGATCTTCTCCAACTCTTCCTGCAGACAGCGCAGCGAGCAGCTGAAGGCCTCCATCCGGAACGCTGCAGAGCGAGCGTCCTGCATCGAGACGCCGTAGCCACGGGCAGCAAGGAAGCTGCTGATCAGGTCAGCAGCCTGCCATGAATCGAGCCCCGACTTCATCAGATCCTGGCGGAGGCCGCTGAGATCGGCGTCGGAGAATTTTTCGATAGTGGCGGTCCTGGTTTTCATCTGCTGCTCCTGCTCGAAACGCATCTCCATCAGATTAGACGTGCCAAGAACAGGATCACGGTGATGAACCCATCACCGGAAAGTGTTACTTGGCCCATGGACGTTCTCGCAAAAAAATCTTTACAAAACAGAGAAGGTGGAAGTTTCAAGCCCAATTGGAACTACGTAGCGCGATCCGGCAGCAGAACTGGAATCCCGTCGACGATAGGATAGTGGCGGCCACATCCCTGACAGTGTATTGTTTCGCCCTCCAACCGAACGGATTGGCGGCACACCGGGCACACGACCCAGCGCAAATCCTCCGCCATCGTAGCATGTGCGCTCATGCGTCTATCTTAGCGAAATCGGCCTTAGCGAAATCGACGACGACCACGGCCGTCCGTCCGGGGCGCGATACCATAAAGAAGATGACGACAACACCCCGAATTCTAGATGGCATTGCAATTGCTTCGCAGATCAAGGCCGAGGTTGCAGCCGAAGTCCAGGCGCTCAAGGCAGAGGGAATCACCCCGGGCCTCGCGGTCGTTCTGGTCGGCGAAGTTCCTGCCTCGCAGATCTACGTTCGCAGCAAGGTGAAAACATGCGGCGAGCTCGGTATCTTCAGCGAGCTGATTACCCCGCCCGAAAGCATCACGACCGACGAGATGCTCGATCTGATCGACGACCTCAACGAGCGCGACGACATCGACGGCATCCTGGTTCAACTTCCCCTGCCCCGCCACGTCGATACCAAGCGACTCCTCGAGGCCGTCGCTCCGGAAAAGGACGTCGATGGCTTCCATCCCGTCAACGCGGGCCGCCTGCAGAGCGGTCAACCGGCTCTCGCACCCTGCACCCCCGCAGGCATCATGGAGATCCTGCGCCGCAGCGATCTCCCCATCGCGGGACAGAATGCGGTCGTCATCGGCCGCTCCGACATCGTTGGCAAACCGGCGGCCATGATGCTGTTGAACGCATCCGCCACCGTAACCGTCTGCCACAGCAAGACCCGCGACCTGGCAAGGTTTACCCGCGAAGCCGACATTCTCGTCGCCGCCATCGGGCGCGCAGGCTACGTTACTCCCGGGATGGTTAAGCCCGGCGCTACCCTGATCGATGTCGGCATCAACCGCATTACCGAACCCGCTGAGCTGGAAGAATTCTTTCCCAATATGCCCGACCGCGCCGCAACCTTCGCCAAGCGCGGCTCTGTCGTCGTCGGCGACATTCACCCTGCGGCCTTCGCGCACTCCGGAGCCTACACGCCCGTTCCCGGAGGCGTCGGCGCCCTCACCATCGCCATGCTGATGCAGAACACCGTCCGTGCGGCGAGGCTGCGGCGCGGTCTCGCCACGGAGAAAAAATAACCGATGCTGCGCGTCGGCCTTACCGGCAGCCTGGGCAGCGGCAAATCTACCGCCGCGAGGCTCTTTGCCTCGCACGGAGCCCACACTTTGCAATCCGACGTCATCGGCCGCGAGCTCATGCAGCCCGGCCAGGCCGTTTATGCAGCCATCGTCCAGCATTTCGGCGATGACGTCGTTATGCGGGACGGCCAACTGGATCGCGGTGCGCTCGCCAAAATCGCCTTCACCGACGGCCGTGTCGAAGAGTTGAACGCGATCGTCCATCCCGCGGTCATCGCCCGGCAAGCCGCCTATGCGGACGACGTCTTCCAGCTCGATCCGAGCGGGGTGGTCATCATCGAATCCGCACTGATCTTCGAAACAAACTTCTCCGGCCAACCCGGCGACAAAACACGCTGGCACAGCCGCTTCGACCGCACTATCCTTGTCACCGCTCCAGAAGAGATCAAAATCGCCCGCTTCATCGCGCGTGCCTCAGCGGGCTGCGAGCTGACAGAAGCCCGTCGCGCAGAGTTCGAGGCCGACGCACGCCGACGCCTCGCGCAACAGCTCCCCGACGACCAGAAAAGCGCGGTGGTGGATTACGTCCTTACGAATGCCGGTCCACTCACCGAGCTGGAATGGCAGGTCGACCAGCTCTGGCCAATCCTGCTGGCAGCCGCGGCACAGACTCCAGCTCCAACCAAAGATCATTGATCCAGCAAGACTTACGGTTCTGTGGCAGACTCCGGAACGGAAGGCTCGATACAATCGTATTGTCGGCAGACAACAGTCTGCGATTCGAATGATCAGGTCGTGCCCACGATGAAATTGCGTCCCGTTCTTCTTGTAGTCCTTATTCTCTCGGCTTTTTACTACGTGACCACTCACGTCGGAACAACGAACGCGTCTGCGCCCTGGTTCCACCACGCAGACCCCTCGCCTGCCGGCACCAGCACTAGTACCGCTGCCGTCAGCGGTCCTCTCGGCAACTTCGAGCTCACCCAGGCCTCCGCCGCGCCCGCTTATGACATCGAAGAGCAGCAGAACATCGCCGTCTATAAGAAGGCCCTGCCCTCCGTCGTCAATATCACCTCTACCGCCGTCGCGTTTGACTTCTTCTACGGTCCCGTTCCCCAGCAGGGCCAGGGCTCCGGCTTCATCCTCGATAAGCAGGGCCACATCCTCACCAACAACCACGTCATCGACAACGCACAACGGGTCGAAGTCACGCTCTACGACAAGCACAAGTACAAGGCTAAGGTCGTCGGTGTCGACAAGGGCCACGATCTGGCGCTGCTGCTGATCGACGCGCCGAATCTCCAACCCGCGACGCTGGCCGAATCACAGGGCCTCATCGTCGGCCAACGCGTCTACGCCATCGGCAACCCCTTTGGTCTTTCCGGCACAATGACGCGCGGCATCATCTCCGCCATTCGCTCCATCCACGGTCCCAACAACAACCCGATCGAGGACGCCATCCAGACCGACGCCGCCGTTAACCCCGGCAACTCCGGCGGTCCGCTGCTTAACTCCCGCGGCGAGGTCATCGGCATCACCACGCTCATCGCCAACAATGGCGCGGATCAATCGTCCGGCATCGGCTTCGCCATTCCGGTCAACACCGCCAAGGCAGTCATCGCCGACTTCGCTCACTACGGCCGAGTCCGTCGGCCCTCGCTCGACATCGCCACTCTGGCCATCGGCCCCGACATCGCAGAACAGATCGGCCTTCCAGCCGACTACGGCCTCCTTATCGAGCGTGTCCTTCCTGGCGGAGCCGCCGAAAAAGCCGGCCTTCATGGGGGAACTCAGCGCGCCTATCAGGGAAACACCCCCGTGATGCTGGGTGGCGACCTCATCGTCGCAATGGACGGCCAGGAGATTGCGGAGCCGCAGGATCTTGCCGCCGCGATGAACTCGCACAAAGCTGGGGACGAAGTGACCCTCACTGTCTTCCGCGGTCAGCGCAAGATGGACTTCAAGGTGAAGCTAAACGATGCAACCGAGGAACAAGGCCACGTAGGCTAGCGCCGGGCAAAGCGAGGCCCTAAGCATCTCGCCCACCGAGACCGGTACACACGCCACGAAGTGGCCGCCCTCCGCGCAGGAGGCCCGTCCGGCAGGACAAGTCTTTCATGTAACTAACTAAGTTACTTATTGCATCGCAAATACCGCCGCCCCTGCACGGCATACTCTTCGCCCAACACCCGGGCAATCGCCTCCGGATAAGCCGCATGCTCCTGCACCAGAATCCGCGCCGAAAGAGTCTCTACGGTATCGTCATCGTTCACGGGCACCGTCTTCTGCAGAATAATTACGCCATGATCTACGGCCTCATCGACAAAGTGGACTGTGCACCCCGCCACTTTCGCGCCATACTCCAGCGCCTGCCGTTGCGCATCGAGCCCGGGGAAAGCAGGCAGCAGCGAAGGATGCACATTCAAAATTCTGTTTGGAAACGCCGCAACAAAAGCCGGCGAGATAATTCTCATATAACCGGCGAGGCAAACCAGATCGACCTTGTGCTGATGCAGCCGCGCGATCATCTCCGCATCGTGCTCTGCGCGTTTTCTGCCTGCTGAGGGAATCGCAAACGCAGGCAGATTCAACTCTCGCGCAACCGCCAGCCCCGGAGCGTCCTCGATGTTCGACAACACGACAGCAATCTCCGCATGGTCGAGCCGGTGTTCGCGAATCGCCTTCGCGATCGCAAGAAAGTTCGAGCCTCTGCCCGACAGGAGAACACCAAGTCGCTTCATCACCAAAAATCCCTTAAGCAATTCTATCGAGCATTCGGCAACAGCCCCTGCTCTACCAGCACCGGAGGCCGACGGTGCTTCGTCGCCTGTTCGTACGCATAGGCCCACCCCATCAATTCGCCGTCGTGCCAAGGCCGTGTCGAGATCTCCAGCCCAAACGGGAGCCCGCCCGGATAAAAGCCTCCCGGCACCACCACCGCCGGCACGCCGATCATGTTCACCCATCCCGTGGCCGAGTGCGGGCCGCCGCTGATGCCTCCATCCTGCGGCATCGTCTCGTCCGGTGGGGGCATCTGTGCCGCCGGATACACATACCCATCCAAGTGCAGCCGGTCCAGCGTCTCCATGTACATCTCCATCGCCTTCTTCCGCGGTCCGAATACATTCGCCTCCGCCTGCGGGTCGGACTCAATCAGCGCCTGCTTCACCTTCGGCACCTCCGTGCGCCCGTTCGTGTCTCCGCTGCTGATGATGGTTGCCGGCAAAGGCGACCCAACGGCCTTCTCGTACTCCGCGGCAGAGTGGTACTGCGGAGGCCCGTACTCCGCGAGAAACTTCTCTGTGCCTTCCCGAATGTATGGCGTCGTTCCCACGTGCGAGATTGTCATTGCAAAGCTGTCCGGCAGAATCGAATCATCGAACACCACCGTAGCTCCTGCTGCCTCGAGCCCTTCGATCGCTTTCATGAAGGCCTCACGCGTCTCCGGGAGCAACCGCATTACCGAGTCCTCGATTGCCGCCTTTACCTCCGAAGGCGTAGCCGAAGCTGGAATCCCTTGAAACGGAATCCCCGCACCCGACAGCACTATCGCAGGCACGCCGAACCGCTTCCCCTTCAGCGCATCGGCCTTCAGGTATTTCGTGTACGGTCCAGCCTCCGCCTTCGCCGCCGAACCCGCTGTCCGCGGATCGTCAGCGTCCTCGCCCGCCATCACATCCAGCGCAATCGTCGCATCGGTCACATTCCGCGCAATCGGCCCGGTGTTATCCAGCAGCCAGTCCAGCGGAGCAATCCCCGCAATGCTCACCAGCCCGCGCGTCGGAAACACGCCCACCACCGAACTTGTCGACGATGGCATCCGAATCGAGTTTCCCGTATCCGTGCCGTTCCCCAGAACCGCCATATTCGCCGTCACCACCGTAACGGTCCCGCCCGAAGACCCTCCCGGGCTGAACCGCACGTCATACGCATTTCCTGTGCGCCCATACGCGGTGCTGCGATTCGTATCGCTCGCCGCAAAGTCCGGCATGTTCGTCTGCCCGATGATGACTGCCCCCGCCGCGCGCAGCTTCGCCACAATCGTCGCGTCCTTCGGGGCCACCAGTTCCTTGCCCGGAATCATGTAGCCCTTCCACCCATCCGAGGTGATCAACCCCTTCACGCTCGTATTCTCCTTCGTCACAATCGGCACACCCCACAACGCACCGCGATGAAAGTTCGGCCCACCGGCCTTAGCCTCCGCATCCTCCCGCGCCGCCGTCTCCAGCGCGCCCTTCGCATCGACATACTGCACGGCGCGATAGATGCCGTTGTATTTATCGATCCGTGCCAGATACCACTGCACGACCTGGGTCACTGTGTATTTGTGGCTCTTGTACAGCGCCTCCAGCCGCGGAACCGTAACCTCCGTCAGGTCGCGATCCATCGCAGCGCTATTTGCTGCAGGCGCAGCCTTTGTCTGGGCGCCCAGAGTCCCCGCAACCAATAGCAAACGCGGCAAGAAAACATGCGGCAAATACCCGTATCTTCATATCACCCTTCAGGTTAAGCGATTGTCCCTATAAGAACACAGCTACGGACGCTGCGGGCGCACTACTCCTCGGAGCGCTTTTAACTACGCTCCATACAAATCACCAACGGTAGTCGCGAAACATCAGGCGTAGCTGACCTTGCGCTCCCCACGCACGACGCGCCCGATCAGACAGTGCCGTTCATTCGCGCGATTCAAAATCGCCTTAGCCTTCTTGATCTTCTCCGCCGGAATCACGGCAATCAGTCCAATCCCCATGTTGAACGTCCGCAGCATCTCGTCCTCTTCCACGTTCCCAAGCTGCTGCAGATGTGCGAACAAGGGAGGCACCGTCCATGAAGCCCGGTCCACCACAGCGCCCATCCCCTTCGGCAGAATTCGCGGCAGGTTTTCGGTAATTCCACCACCTGTAATGTGCGCCATGCCGCTGACGACTTCTGCGCCAGTCAGCTTCTTGATCACCGAAAGATAGCTGCGGTGGGTCCGCATCAGACGCTGCGCCCGTCTTGTCCTTCAGCTCGTTGACATACTGTTCCGGCCCATACTTCGCGACTTCAAACAGCAGCTTCCGCGCCAGCGAGTAGCCATTCGTATGCAGCCCGTTCGAAGGCAACCCCACCAGAACATCGCCGACCTGAATATGCTCGCCCGTAATAATCTTGTCCCGGTTCACCGCGCCGATAATCGTGCCTGCGAGGTCATATTCTCCGTCGCCATAGAACCCCGGCATCTGCGCCGTCTCGCCGCCGATCAGCGCGCAACCATTTGCCCGGCAGGCTTCACTCAAGCCCTGCACCACCGTCTCCACCACTTCATTCTCCAGCTTCCCCGTCGCCAGATAATCCAGAAAAAACAGCGGAGTAGCACCCTGCACAGCAATGTCATTCACGCAATGATTCACCAGGTCCGCACCGACCGTATGATGAATCCCCAACTCAAACGCCACCTTCAGCTTCGTCCCCACGCCATCGGCCGAAGACACCAGCACCGGGTTCGGAAACTTCTCAAGATCCAGTGCGAACAACCCGCCGAAGCCGCCAATCTCGCTCAGCACTTGCTTATTGAACGTCTTGCGCGCCAGCATCTTGATGCGCTGCTTGCTGCGGTCGCCCGAAGTGATGTCGACGCCCGCATCCGCGTAGCTGATGCTCTTCCGCGCCGATCCATCATTCTTCACGGCTGGTTTCAGCCCTGCGGGCTTCTTCTGCATTGTTGCCGTCCGCAGCGATGGTTCTGGAGTTACTCCCGCCTGTCCAGCGGTTGTATCAGGAGTAGAGGAGGTCTCGTCCGGCAAGGTAGTGCTCCATATCTCGGGGTAGCTTTGAATCGAAGAACTTAAGTCTAGCAGGGTCACCGTTCGGGCCTGATAAACCAGAGGTTATTCGTACACGCCCAGCAACCTGCCACGCTCTTCCGGCGTAGGAACCGGACAAGCATCATACCGGCCGAACACCCGGTAACGAAACCGCGCCACCACCCCATATCCCCATTCGCGCAACCACCGCGGAATCAGCCTCAGCGCGCGTTCCACGCGCCCGCCAGGGCCCATCCAGCAGATGCAAACACCCCGCAACCGCATCCGACCGCTGATACAACCGCTCCTCGGCGGTCAAAGCGTTCACGATCAGGATGACGCCGTCGGGAAGCTCCAGAATCCCGAACCGCGCCAGCATCTCGCGCCCCAATTCACTCTGCAGCGGAGCATAGCGAAACCGATCCCTCTGGTCCCGCTTCATCAAAAACTTCACCACCCCATTGCAAAGCGCGCAGACGCCGTCATACAGCAGCAACGCCCGCCCCTCGATCGCGCTCCGTTCAGCGTCCGTCATGCTTCAATGATAGGCTCCGGACGGCGTACCCGCTCTTATTCCATCCTCAAAGCCTTGGCCGGGTCGACGGATGCCGCCCTGCCGCGCCGGAATAAGCCCTGCGAGCAAGCCGCCACAGCCAGGGTCACAATCGCACCCGCCATCACCGTAGTATCCGCCTTGGTGATCTCATACAACTGCGCCTTCACAAACCGCACGCACAGCAGAGCCACCGGGATCCCAATTGCCAACCCCAGCACGGTCTGGATCGTCGCCCCGCGCATGATCATTGCCACTACGCTGCTGCGTTCCGCCCCAAGCGCCATGCGGATGCCAATCTCTGAGGTTCGTCCGGCAACGGTATAGGAAGTCACGCCGTACAGCCCAATCGTAGCCAGCAACAACGCCAGTCCCCCAAACAGCATCGTCAACCGCGAGATCATCTTCTCCTCACTGAACCGGTCGCTGATCTGTTCGGAGAACGTCTGGAACTTCGCCACCGCAAGGTTAGGATTGATCCCTGCCAGCGTCCTTCGTGCCAGCGTCTCCATATCGTTCATCGGCCGATCGGTGGCAATCGAAATTGCGCCGGCGTACAGTCCCTCGTCCTTCTCGATCGGATCCTTATCGCTCGCCGGACGCTGCATCATCGGCACAAAGTACATGTAATGGTTATTCCATCTCACGCTCTCGTAGGCGGTATCCTCGACAACGCCCACAACCTCATAATCTCCGGCTGAGTTCGGCCCACCTCCGCCGAAGTGTTGCCCAATCGGATTAAGGCCCTTCAGGTAGTGATTCGCAAACGCTTGGTTGACCACGGCCACGACCGGAGCCGTCGAAGTATCCTGCACACCAATCCCGCGGCCCGTCACCACACGGGTCCCCACCGAATCGAAGAACTCCGCGTTTGCCTTCACAAACGAGGCCCCGAACCCACCAACGGGTGGCTGGCCCTGGACGACAACACCGGTTCCCCAGTTATTGTCCTCCATCGGCGTATAAGTTGCGATCCCAACCTTCGTCACTCCGGGCAGCGTGTGGAATCGCTCCTCAATCGTCCGGTAAAGCGCTTCGACCTGTGTCTGCGAATAACCCGCAGCCTGCGGGTTGATATGGACGATGTACCGATTCCTCGCGTCCAGCTTCATATCCTTGCTCTGGAGCTTGTTCAGGCTCTGCGCAAACAAACCCGCACCCACCAGTAGCACCAGCGACAGCGCTGCCTGCAGTATCACCAGCCCCCGCTGCAGCAGGGAAGCTCCCGTCGCCGTCGCGCGTGTCCCGCTGCGCAAGGCATCCGCAGGATTCGCACTCGCAGTAATCCACGCAGGTGCAACGCCAAATAGAATCCCCGTCACTAACGATAGGGCAAAAGCAAACCCGATTACCTCCAGCGAAGGACTGGCATGAATCGGAACATTGTTGTCACCGGGAAACGCCATCAGCAGGAGCATCCTTGTGCCCGCATACGCCACGGCCAACCCTGCCAGGCCGCCCAGCACCGAAAGCACGAGACTCTCCGTCAACAACTGGCGAACGATTCTTCCTCTCATCGCCCCAAGCGCCGTTCGCACCGACATCTCCGTACGCCGTGCCATGCCCCGAACCAGCAGCAGATTCGCAATATTCGCGCATGCAATCAGCAGGACCAGCCCCGCAACCCACATCAGCAGCCGCAAATGCGACGCATACTCATCCTGCAGCGCCTGAATCCCCGCACCGGCCGGCGTCAGCGGCGTATGCGTCTTCGCCAGGATCTCCTGATCGCGTTTCGACTGAGTAAACCTGTGCGCATAAATCTGCTTCAGCAGTGCATTCACCTTCTCCTGCAGCGGAGCCATCGCCACGCCAGGCTTCAACCGCCCCACAAGGTACAGCCAATTCGAGTTCGGCTCGTGAACATACGCCACGCCTGCCACCACCGGCATCGACTCGATCGGCAGATAATAGTCCGGCGGCGTGTTCGACATCCGGTCGCCGTAAAATCCCTGCGGCGCAATCCCCACCACCGTCACCGCCTTTGTATTCACCCAGAACGTGCTCCCAATCACCGAAGGGTCGCCCGCATACTCGCGCTGCCAAGTGTCGTAGCTCATCACCGCAGTCATTCGGAGCGCCCTGCGCATCATCCGCATCTCCAAGCAGCCGTCCCCTGTCCGGCTTCAGCCCGAACGTTCTGAAGTAGTTGCCCGAGACAAACTCTCCCATCACACTCTTCGGCTCAACCCCAGTCCCATCCCGCCGCACCGTCACCGGCCGATAATGAAACCCCGCCTGAATCCCCGCCAGCTCTTCAAACTCCGGCAGATTCTTCTTCAGTTGCTGATAGCTATCCGTCGAGAACATCCCATAGTTCCCATCATCCTTCGTCCCGCCGGTCACGCAACAATCATCGTTGTCGCCTAGCCGCACCAGCATCTTCGGATCGGCAACCGGCAGCTTCTTCAGCAGCACGGCATTCACCAGCGTGAAGATCGCCGCATTCGCCCCAATCCCCAAAGCCAGCGTCAGCAGAACGGTAACCGTGAACCCCGGCGTCTTCCGCAACTGCCGCAGCGCATACTGCACATCCTGCATGAGCGTGGTCATGGTTCGCTCTCCTCGCGACTACTCGACTTTCCGAAAACTCCACTAGCGGAGGAGCACACGACCAACCAAACGGCCGCGCGATTTATCAGTAACTTAGCGGCTTACTTCACAATTACGCTGTCCACTCGCGATTTACGCCGTCCGAAACCGGACACCTGCGGAAGAAAACCGCTCTCACGATGGGGGGACCAATTGCGTCCCCCCACCCTCCGTGAACTACCGGCAGTGAATCGTGAACGGAATCCTCTGCGTAACAGGATTCGGCGAGATGATGTTGATCTCTACCCACCCGTGATAGTTCGCGAACTGCGCCCTGTTCGCCCCAAGGTGCCACTCGTCGTAGATTGGCGTCGATCGGTTCGGCTGCGACAGATCGACTGTCTGCGGCGTGGAGGAGTGCCCGCCATCGCTACGCGTGAACGTATACGTCACCGATGAGGGCGACGACGCGATCACACCCCAGCCGAACTTCAGCTCCACCGGACAAGGCCCGCTGTACTCGTAGTTTTGGGCAACCTGTCCATTGGCCCGTAAGGACGAACCCCCAATACGAACGCCCGCGAAGGCCGCCCGGCTCATCGCAAAACTGGTTGCCACCGAGGCCGCAAGCATAGTCAGAAATACTCTCTTGATCTTCGTCACTCTGCCTTCCTTTGAAATAGAAGTTCACGATGTCCTGCTGCTTGTTCATTCGGCTCACACCGCAATAACGGACGAAACATTCCCGCAGAACGAAGCGTGCTACGATGGTCGGCCTAGGCATTTTGAGAGCGCAATATCGCGTCCATAGCCGCAGCGCCGCTGCTCTTCGCCATTTCAACAGCACACGCTCAAAACAGTGTGCCGATCACTTCGAACACCGACAGCCGGAGCGGTCGAGGGCCCAAAATATTACAAGTGATCACAAAAGATCAGGACATCCGCGTATCCCGAGGTAATGCTGGGCGCGAGATCATGACGAGGTGCCACCATGATCGTATCTTCCGATTTTCGGACTGCGAAAATACCGCTCAACAACGGAAGCGGCGATATGCCCGCGCTCGGGTTTGGCACCCTGATTCCCGATCCTGCCGTGACGATAAGTGCTACCAGAGACGCGCTGGAAGCTGGATTTCGACACTTCGATTGTGCGGAACGATACCGAAACGAGAGCGAGGTCGGCGAGGCCTTGCAGACGGGACTTGCCGCTGGAGGTATTGCGCGCGAAGAAATCTTCGTCACCACGAAGTTGTGGAACTCCAATCATCGGCCCGAGCGCGTCGAACCGGCATTCGAGGCGAGTCTGAAAAGACTCCGGCTCAACTATGCGGATCTGTATCTCATTCACACTCCGTATGCATTTCAACCGGGAGACGAGCAGGATCCGCGGGATAAAAACGGCAATGTCATCTACGACAAAGGAATAACTTTGCTCGATACCTGGAGAGCAATGGAAGGTCTCGTGGACCACGGCAAGTGCCGGGCAATCGGACTGTCGGACATCAGCTTTGACGAACTGTTGCCCATCTACGAAGCGGCGAGAATCAAGCCAGCCGTGGTTCAGGTCGAATCCCATCCGTATCTGCCGGAGACGGAGCTTCTGCAATTCTGCAAGGAGAAGGGCATTGTGTTTTTGGCCTTCGCGCCATTGGGTCACGGAATGAAGCCGGGGCTGCTCGAAGATCCAGTCATTTCGGCAGTCGCCGCACGAGTGGGTAAGACGACGGCACAGGTACTGCTGGCGTGGGCGGTGCAGCGCGGCACGGCTTTGCTGACCACGCCCAAATCAGCGACGCGCGCGCGAGAGAATTTTGACATCTCTCCCCTGCCGGAAGACGCGTTTAACGAAATCAATCGCATCCAGACCAGGCAGAGGCTCAATCAAGTGGTCAAGACTGGCGTCCCGGGTTTTATTCCACAACGAACCCAAACGTGAAAGCCAACCCAGACTTTCAACTCGCCAAATCTCAAAAACGCCGCCCTCCTATACTGAAAGCATGACTCGTAGCCTCCCCCGTTCTCGTCACCTGCAGCAGCGT
The DNA here is from genome assembly GCA_963746625.1 of uncultured Acidobacteriaceae bacterium. Lineage (GTDB taxonomy): Bacteria > Acidobacteriota > Terriglobia > Terriglobales > Acidobacteriaceae > Edaphobacter. The sequence continues at coordinate 209,607 of CAVVBT010000002.1, read as the reverse complement.
GCTGAAAAATTCCTCCCAGGAGGCGTCGACTCGCCCGTCCGCGCCTTCCGCGCCGTAGGCGGAGACCCACCCTTCCTCACCCACGCCGAAGGCGCATACCTATACGACGAAGATGGCAACCGCTACCTCGACCTCTTCGGCTCCTGGGGGCCGATGATCCTTGGCCATGCCTTTCCGCCCGTCGTCGAAGCCATCCAGCAGGCCGCCGCCAAGGGCGCCAGCTTCGGAGCCTCCATCGCCGCCGAAGCCAATCTGGCGGAATTCGTCACCCACTGCTTTCCCTCCATCCAAAAGCTCCGCTTCGTCTCCTCCGGCACCGAAGCCTGCATGTCCGCCATCCGCCTCGCCCGCGGATTCACCGGCCGCAACTTCGTCATCAAGTTCGAGGGCTGCTACCACGGCCACTCCGACGCGATGCTCGTCAAAGCCGGCAGCGGAGTCGCCACTCTCGGCATCCCCGGCTCCGCAGGCGTCCCCGCCGAGACTGCCATGCACACCCTCGCCTTGCCCTTCAACGACCTCAACGCCGTCGCCGCAGTCTTCGCTGCCCGTCCACACGACATCGCCTGCGTCATCGTCGAACCCGTCGTCGGAAACGCCGGCACCATCCCGCCTAACCCTGGCTACCTCGAAGGCCTTCGCGAAATCACCGCAGCCCACGGTGCTCTCCTCCTCTTCGACGAGGTCATGACCGGCTTCCGCGTCTCCCTCGGCGGAGCCCAGCAACTCTACAACATCACCCCCGACCTCACCACCCTCGGCAAGATCATCGGCGGCGGACTCCCCTGCGGAGCCTTCGGCGGACGCGCCGACATCATGCAGCACCTCGCGCCATTAGGCCCTGTCTACCAGGCCGGAACCCTTAGCGGAAACCCACTCGCCATGGCCGCCGGCATCGCCACCCTCCGCCACCTCATCGATCACCAGGAAGACGTCTACAACACCCTCGAACAAACCACAGAATCTATCGCCAGCGGAGTAGCCCGCATCGCACACGAGAACGGCGTCCCGCTCACCACCAACCGCGTAGGCTCCATGTTCACCTGGTTCTTCACCGACCAACCCGTCACCAACTTCGCCACCGCAGCGACCTCAGACACCGAATCCTTCGGACGCTTCCACCGCGCAATGCTCGAAGCCGGCGTCTGGCTCCCTCCCAGCCAGTTCGAAGCCGCCTTCGTCTCCACCGCCCACAGCCCAGCCGAAGTAGGCTTCCTACTCGAAGCCGCTCGCGTGGCCCTCGCCTGAGCAAACCATGGGCTACTACCTCGCTCACATCACCTACCCCATCCTCTTCGTCGCCGTCCTCGCGCGTCAGCTATGCCTTCCTGTCCCTGCCATCCTCTTTCTGCTCTCTGCCGGAGCGTTAGCCGGTTCAGGCAAACTCAGCTTCAGCGGAATCCTTATCGCCGCAATCGCAGGAAGCGTCCTGGCGGATTACATCTGGTTTCAAGCTGGGCGAATTGGCGGAAAGCGAGTCCTGCGATTGCTCTGCACCTTCACCGCAGATCCCAGTTATTGCATCCGTCGAGGCCAGACCACCTTCCAGAAGAGAGGTGTGCGGCTTCTCGTCGTCGCCAAATTTGTCCCGGGGCTCGACGCTATCACTCCGCCATTGGCGGGAATGCTGGGCACACCCACAACCACCTTTCTCTTCTACGACGCCATCGGATCGTCTCTTTGGGCCGGAGCCTACATCGGCTGCGGCTTTCTATTCGCTGAAGAACTGGATAGGGTGTCTCGAAACATCTCTTCCTTCGCCAACGCCGTCATCCTGATCCTTGGCGTTCCTCTCCTCGTGTTCTTCGTCTGGAAACTTCTGGTCCTTGTGCGCATGATTCGATTGCTTCGTCCATTTCAACTCGCCCCCGAGCAACTCAAATCCAGATTGGACGCTGGAGAAAAAATCGGCATCATCGATCTGCTGCGCTTCGAGGAAGACCCGGAGAACGTGCCCGGAATACCCGGAGCGATTCGGCTCGATCCTCTCGAGATCCGCCGAAAGAAACAAATTCATGTACCCGACGATGTCTCGTTAGTGATCTATTCCCGATCGAGAGATAGTTTCGTAAGCGCGCGAGTTGCCGTAGCCATGCGCAAGCACGGAATTCGCAGAGTTCAAATACTCGATGGCGGTCTCGAAGCGTGGAAAGCTCTTAATCTCCCCCTGAGCGCAGAATTCGCCGACACCGAAGCCGAACTCAACCGCCTGGGAGTCGAAGTCAATCCTCCCTGGCAACCCCTTCCCGCCAAGGATTCTTAGAGTTTCATCCAAACCTTCAGAAGCCTCATCGCCTCCAAACACCAACGTGCCGCGTTGAACGTCGCCATCATCCTTCGTCGTCATTCGCCAACATCTTTCGTCGTCATTCTGAGCGCAGCGAAGAATCCCCGTATTTGGCACCGTTCGAAGCAGGATCCAATTTCGCGGCTTATCCAATCAGTCAACACTACGGCGTTTATAGGGACGGATCAACGTGTCGACACCGCTGGGCCATCCTTATAGGTTCGAGTTACCTTATAGGTGAGGGATCCGGTGCATGCGGCGGTGGATTGGGTATTTCGTGATTGCAGCCTGCGGGGCGGCACACTCGCAGACAGACGATGACTCCAGCCAACAGATTGGTCGCGCTCTCCGCAATTTCAATAAGGCGCAAGTTCATTACCAGGTCTATGGCAGAGGTTTCGCGTGTCGGCTGGAACAACTCGGGCCGCCAAAGAATGGTGAGAAGTCTTCTGCTCAGGCAGCAGGGTTAATTAGCCAGGAGCTCGCCTCTGGGCATTTCGCGGGCTATCAAATTCGCTTGAGCTGCACGCCTAACGACTATCAGGTCATGGCCGTTCCTGTATCCGGAGGCGTAGGAACGGTGTGGTGCGTGGATAAGAGTATGGTCTTGCGAACCGCAGAGTCAGCCGATCTTTGCATCAGTCAAGGTGAGGTGCCGCTACGGCCGAAGCGGACGGTGCCGGATCAGTTCTCAAAGACAGCTCCAGATGTAGCCCAAGAGACTCAGGCACGCGGGTACTGGGTCGATTCATCAGATGGGCTTATGTGGGCCGCCAAAGACAGCGAAAAGCGCATGGGGTGGCACAAAGCCGTCAATTATTGCCATAAATTGAGGAGTCAAGGCTACTCGGACTGGAGACTGCCGAGCATTGCGGAATTGATGAGCCTTGTGAACATGCAGGCATACGCTACTGAATACGTGGGTAGCAGCGACATCCTGCACTGGAACGGCGACCTGCATGTCAGCGGAGGCCTTCTGCTTAATGGTGATCGACATTGGAGCAGCACGCAACTTTCAGCAAGCAAATACTCAGCACTCGACTATCGAGAGGGGAAGACGATGGCTGGATTTGAGGATTGGGCGGAAGGCGATACCATGTACGCGCTTTGCGTAAGGACGGTTCCACAAAACCAGAAGCCCAAGGTCCCTTAATCGAGAGAGCTGGCGGGCTGACCGGATCAGTCCTCATAAGTCGGCTTGTGGGAAGTAATCGCCACTCTCGCAAAGATCAAGAATTTTCCAAACCTCGTTACCACAGGCGTAAATTGCTTACATGGCACTGAATGATCGTCGCTCCTTCTTGAAGATGACGGCCCTCGCCGGGGCATTTTCGTCGAACAGTCTGTTTCGCCAGGCCCATGCGGCAGAGTGGAACGCCGCGGCCCGCTCCGTAAGCCATCTCGATGCCGCAGAGGTCGTTCAGAACGAGGACTACTGGAGCGTGATTCAGCGCGGGTACTCCGTGAGCACCCAGATCATCAATCTCAACAACGGCGGAGTATCGCCGGCCCCCATCGTTGTCCAGCAGGCGGTCGAGCGCTACAACCAGATGACCAACGAGGGCCCCTCGTATTTCATGTGGCAGATCCTCGACGAGGGCCGCGAGCCTCTGCGCCAGAAGCTGGCCCGCCTCGCAGGCACATCGCCCGAAGAGATCGCCATCAATCGCAACTCGACCGAGGCCCTGAACACCATCATCTACGGCCTTCCCCTCAAGGCTGGCGACGAGGTGGTCGGCACAAAGCAGGACTATCCGAACATGATGAACGCGTACCGGCAAAGGGCCGCACGCGACGGCATCGTCTACAACCAGATCAACTTCAACTTTCCCATCGAGGACGTCAACACCATTGTGAAGGCCTATGAGCAGGCCATCACGCCACGCACACGGCTGGTCCACATCACCCACATGGTCAACTGGACGGGCCAACTGATGCCGGTCCAGCAGATCGCCGACATGGCGCATGCCCGGGGCATTGAAGTGATCGTCGACGGCGCCCACTCCTTCGGCCTGATGGACTTCAAAATTCCCGACCTGCACTGCGACTACTTCGGAACCAGCCTGCACAAATTCCTGTCCGCGCCCATAGGCTCAGGCATGATGTGGGTCAAGAAGGAAAAGATCGAAAAGATCTGGCCTCTTACCTGCTACGGAGATCCGCACAGCAGCGATATTCGCAAGTTTGAAGCGCTCGGAACACGCAGCTTCCCCATCGAGCAGGGCATCGGCGAAGCGATCAACTTCCACGAAGCCATAGGTTCCCAGCGCAAGCAGCAGCGCATCTTCTACCTGAAGAACTACTGGGCAACGCGGGTAAAAGATATCCCCGGAGTGAAACTGCACACTTCCCTCGACCCGCGCTTCTCCTGCGCCATCTGCGGAGTCAGCATCGAAGGCGTCACCCCCCACCAGCTAATGACGACCCTGTTCGACCGCTACAAGATCCACACCGTCAGTATCGACTACGAACAGATTCACTGCATCCGCGTCACCCCGCACGTCTACACCACAATCGCGGATCTCGATAAATTCGTAGGCGCCATGGGTGAGATCTCCGCAAGCAGGAAGGCTTAGTGTCATTCACCCACATTCCCAAAATGGGAACCCCCCAAAAATAAAGTTCAAAAAAGTGGCATAAAATCAGCGCGCAAAAACCACCATACAAAACACCACAACTCACCAGCAAATCACCACAACTTCACCACAAAAAACCATCCTGTTTCACCACAAATTCCCAAAACCCCCCTCAAAAACACCAGCAAAGACGCACACTTTGCCGCCCGGTACCAGCCGGAAAGAAAAGTGATAGATTTTCAATTTTTTAAGCCGGAGCCGGAGCGGTCTTCTCGGGTTCCATCCAGAGTTTTCCTATCAAAATCAGGACCACCAGCATCGCGGCGCAAAGAGCGAAGACCTGCCGGACTCCAATGTGTTGAGTAAGCAAGCCGGACAGCACCAGTCCCAGAATCTGCGCGGTGAAGATGATGGACATGAAGGTGGACCCCACCCTTCCCATCAGCGCCGGCGGCGTTGCCTGCTGGAACAGCGTCTGCGCGGGAACGATGATCGCAGCAACGGAGCAGCCGATAATGAAGTTGCCAACCAGAGTGGACCAGACATGCGGAAGCAGCGTAAGAATCACCAGGCCAACCGCAATTCCGGAGAGACCGCAGTAAACCAGAAGCGTATTACTGAGCTTCTTGCCGAGCGTATTCAACCCATTGATTCCAAGCAGCATGCCGAGGCCGATCATCGGTGAGACGATGCCAAACATCTTCGTCGATGCATGCAGTGAATCGCGCACGTAGATCGCGATGAGCGGACCAAAGCAGCCAATCACGAACATTCCTGCTGCCATGGCGAGGATGACGAACAGCAGCGCGGCGTGATGGACGATGAAACTGAAGCCCTGCTTCATGTCGAGCCAGATTTTGCCGATGGACGAAACGTTCTGCGCGGCCTGCGCAGCGGGTGTTGTCGCGGCTTTCTCGGGCTTGAGAAAGACCACGGACGCTATGAGACATGCTGAAGCGACGAAGCTCACCGCGTCGAAGATGTAACAGCTTGCGGGTCCGAGATAGGACACCATGAAGGCCGCGATGGCGGGGCCGACGATACGCATACCGAACATGACCTGCTGCATCAACGCGTTCGCGGAGCGCAGTCCGTGCAGCGGTACGGCCGAACGGATGGCGACGCCCTGGGCGGGGCTGAAGAAGCTGGAGACGACGCTGATGGCGGCGAGGATTGCATAGAAGTGCCAGATCTGCGTGGCGAAGAGCAGCAGCAGACAGAGGGCGGCGCGGATACTGTCGCTCGAGACCATTGTTGGTTTGAGCGGCCAGCGGTCGACGAAGACTCCAGCCAGAACGCCAAGAATGGCGATGGGCAGCATGTAGGCGATCTGGACGCCGGTGACCTGCTGGGCGGTTGCGTGAAGCTTGAAGGTGAGGATGGAGATGACGGCGAAGAGGGCGAGGAAGTCGCCAAAGACCGAGACGACCTGGGCGTACCAGAGCTTGCGCAACATGGGTATGCGCATGACGTCGCCCATGGAGAGCGGCGCGGGAAGCTCGGGGTCGATGACTGGCTCAGGTATCGACTCGGCAGGGGCCGGGTTGGGGGAGGTTGTGCTCATGTGCGGTGAGTTCATGGTACTCGACCGCTGAGCTAAATTCACTCAGGAATATGCAAAAACCGGAGCAAATTTCGAAAATCAAAATGATAAGAGCAGGGCGATCGCCGGCACGATTGAGCTGAAACGTGCCGGCGGTCTGCTCGGACGAATGGTTATCGCTTTATTGTCCAGAGGATGGCGCAGTTCCGACAACCAAGGTCATGTTGCGCATGCGGATTGCATGCAGGACGTCAGTCCCAGTCTGGCTATCGGTTTCCAGGCCCACGTTCTTGTTGGTCTCCTGGACCAGCTTTGCCGGGAACGTGGTGATGACCTTCTTATTTTTCGTGACGGTAACTTGAACGTCTGCTCCAGTACCTGTCCAGGTCACGTTGTAGTCGCCGGGTGCAAGCTGGGTAGCTCCGGCTTTCACGGGCGACGGGATGCTCACGGTCTCGGAGTTCTTAGCGGCGAGGGCGGGGAGCGAGAGCGCAGCGAGCATGGTTGCGACAGCAAAGAGACGTTTCATTTGTGTATCCTCCAATGCTCCGAAAAACCCCTTTTTGGGTGAGGCATTGGATTAAGTACACCATGGTGGGTTGGCTGTGAATCTTAAGTTCTTAAGTCCGCTAAGCTGATGAGACGGCAAGGGTGATGGCCGTTGAACAGGCGGGGCCGTTGCTGTCTGGAAGATCGGAATTCTTATACGCACGCGCAGGCCGGGCAAGGCGTTCTCAGCAGAGATGGCGCCGTGATGCACCTGTACTGCTCGTTTTGCGATCGACAAACCAATTCCTGAGCCTCCGCCCAATGCGTCACGAGCCTCTTCGACGCGGAAGAAGGGATCGAAGATCCTGGTGAGCATATCTTCGGGAACGCCTGGGCCGCAGTCGCGGATGGCAATGTTCGCGGAATCGGTGTCGTCGTTGAGGTAGACGTCGATGGTAGATCGCTCGGGGGAGTATCGGATTGCATTGCGCAGCACATTTTCGATGGCGCGGCGCAACAACTCTCGGTTTCCGAGAATCTCTCCGGCGGAGAACCCGCTAATGGCAATTCCACAGCCTCGAACCTGGGCTTCGAAGGCGCAGTCGCGGATAACTTCATCAAGGACTTCGGTGAGGCGGATGCTTTCCGCACCCTGAACCTCAGGGTCGCCTTCGGCGAGGGTGATCTCCACGATGCCGGCGACGAGGGCTGCGATTCGGTCGACGTCGCGGCTAATGCGATCCAATGCGGTGTCGGGGTCGGGTGAGGTTCTTGCCAGCTTGACGGCGAATTTGAGCCGGGCCAAGGGGGATCTCAGCTCATGGGAGATGTCGGCCAGTAGCCTTCGCTCACTGGCGATCATCCTTTGCAGGCGCTCCGCCATTTGATTAAAGGAGTTGCTGAGTTGCCCGATCTCGTCCTGCCGTTTTGTGTTCACGCGAACAGCTAGATTGCCTTGTCCAAAGAGGGCGATCGAGGCTGCTATGCGGTGAATAGGGGACACGACCGCGACGGACGCCAGCCAGCACAAGAGACCGGTGGCACCGATGACGAGAAAATAGTAGGGAAGAAAGGTCCAGATCTGAGGCCGGCCGGCCTGGCCCTCGGCAGCAAACCAGTAGTGGCCATCATCGGACCGTTGCGCGGCGACCGAGTGGCCCTTGATGCGAATACGCCAGATGGTGGATGGTGGAGGTGGGAGCAAGGCTGCCCTGTTGTCCCCGGAAACTAGATCGATGCCGTGGGCGTCGAGGAGATAATGGCGGGCTGCTCCGAGGTGGTCGAGGCCAGTCAGGTAGTTCGACAGCGCTTTTGGTCCTTCAGTGTTGAAAATTCTGGCCGCAGTCTCCAACTGGAGTTCGTCGAGGCGGTCATAGACGGGATCGAAATGTTTCCTTTGCAGACGATCCGAGATAGTTCGAAATACGAGGAACGAAAGAGACAGGGTGGTCACCATCGCGAGAAAGACCGCGAAGTAGAGTGACTTGATGCGCGGGAATTTAAGCTGCTGCAGCAAAGACATAGCCGACTCCCCGAATCGTGCGAATCAGACTTCGACTGCCTTTCAGCTTCTTGCGCAGATGGCTGATGTGGACATCGAGAATGCGATCATAGGGCGCGGCGTCGCGCTCCAGCAGAGCCAAGGTGATTTCGTCTCGCGAGACGACGCGTCCTGCGGAGCGCATCAGCATCTCCAGCAGACTGAACTCCATTGCGGTCAGTTCGGCGGGCGAGTCTGCGATCCAGACTTCGCGAGTAACGGCATTGATTCGGATATCCCCGATGGTGACGTCGGTGTTTGCTTTCCAGCCGGTCGTTTCAGTACGGCGCAAGACGGCGTGAATTCGGGCGAGGAGTTCATCGGGATCGAAGGGTTTGAGAAGATAGTCGTCCGCACCTGCGTTGAGCCCGAGAATCCTGTCGCGATGCTGGACACGTGCGGTGAGGATGATGATGGGGAGGTCGCTGCGGCGGCGCAAATGTTGGAGCACCGTGAAGCCGTCGAAGACAGGAAGCATCACATCGAGGACGGCGAGATCGTAGGTCCCGCCGGCTGCAGCGACGAGGCCCCGGCGACCGTCGTGCTCGCAATCGAGTCGGTGACCGGCTTCGGCGAAGAATTCTTTCATCATGGTGCACAGTTCCTTGTCGTCGTCGACGAGCAACAAAGACAACTGGACCGGCTTTTCCGCGCTTTCCATCACCTACTGCCCTAGAATCCGCCGAACGTTCTGTCTCGTTGCGGCGATACTTAAGTCTCGCATAAATAGAAAATTGCGGTGTGCGAGCTTAACAAATCTTAAGACTAGGGATTTGCGAGAGATTCGCTCGCCGGTGGATTTTGAGGAGAATATTGCTGTTCTCCATTGCTGGAAGCGATGATATGATCCGGCCAATCCTTCTATTTTTTTCTTCGAAGCAAGCCGCAGGAACGAAAGTGGTTTGCCTGGTAGTTGGACTCGCTTATTGGCGAGCGCCTGGGTGTCTCTGACTTTGTTGTGGTTGGACAATTTTGAACGATGAGGACGAACGATGAAGCTGACGCGGCGTGGGTTCAACGGATTGATGGGAACGGCTTTGGTGGCGGAGACGTTTGCCGCGGCTTGGCCGGCTTTGAGCAGAGCGGCAATGGGTGCGGTTCCGGCGGCCTCGGGGGAGAGCGACCAACTGGCTGCTTTGAGTCTGACCGAGGTTTCGGAGAGGATTCATGCGCGGACAGTGACTTCGACGCAGCTTGTGAAGGCGCTGCTGGACCGGATCAATGTCTATAACCCGAAGGTGAATTGCTACATCACGGTGATGGGCAAGGAGGCGCTGGCGCAGGCCGAGGTGCTTGACGCGGAGCAGAAGGCAGGGAAGTTTCGCGGGCCGCTGCATGGAATTCCGATTGGGTTGAAGGACAACATCGATACGGCGGGGACGCGGACAACGGCGGCTAGCCCGATGTTCAAGGATCGCGTGCCGACTGAGGACGCGGATATCGTGGTGCGGCTGAAGAAAAGCGGCGCGATCATTATTGGCAAGCTGAATCTGCATGAGTTTGCGCTGGGATGCACCGGGGATATCTCTTACTTTGGGCCATCGCGGAATCCATGGGCGCTGGATCATGTGACAGGTGGGTCGTCGGCGGGATCGGCGGCGGCGTTGTCGGCAAATCTGGTGTTTGGCGCGCTGGGGACGGATACAGGTGGGAGCATTCGGTGTCCTTCGGCCTGGTGCGGGACGGTTGGGCTGAAGCCAACGGTGGGGCTGGTGTCGATTAGGGGGATTATTCCCTGCCGGGCATCGCTCGATCACTGCGGCCCGATGGCGCGGACCGTCGAAGACGTCGCTCTGATGCTCGGCCAGATGGCTGGCTACGACCCGCAGGATATCTTCAGCGTGCAGAGCACTCCGGTTGATTACGTGAAGGAGATGCATCAGCCGGTGAAGGGCTTTCGGCTGGGCACTCCGGTGAGCTTCTACGATCACGTCGAGCCGGATATCGAGAAGGCGGTCAAAGCCGCGCTCGAAGTTCTCACCAGCCTCACCGCTGGGGTTACGTCGAATGCGCCGCTTTGGGATGGACTTCCCGGCAATGGTGTCGGGGATACGGACTTTTATCATCACGACCTCATCGAGAAGTACGGCCTCAACTACATGCCGATCGACCGCGCCCGTTTTGCCCGGATCGACAATCCACCTGCGGGAAGCAAGCCTGCGACGGCGGCTGATGCGGCGCGCGACCACCAGCTTCTGGCCAATACACGCCGCATGATTGACTCGCACTTCGACGGCTTCGACTTGGTTGTCGTTCCCACTACGCGCCTGAATGCCGCTAAGATCAACGACTCACTCGCCCGGGAAGCAAAGGCTGGGCCGGCTGGAGAACCAGCGGGCGGGGACAACAAGGTCTACGATTGGTTCGCGCCGGGCGGAGGCTGCCTAAACACCTCACCGTTCGATGCGTATGGGATTCCGGCGATCTCGGTGCCGTGCGGGTTTACGTCGGCTGGGATGCCGATTGGGTTGATGATCGCGGGGCCGCATTTTACCGAGGGTAAGGTGCTGGCACTGGCTTATGCGTATCAGCAGGCTACAGATTGGCATAAGCGGCAGCCTCCGTTGACGGCGGATACTCCGGTGCCGCCGATTATCGAAGGGAAACCGGACGCTAAACCTGACTCAAAGACGGATGCGAAGCCTTCCGACGAGGGCAAGTAAAGTCAAGTTGCGACTGCGCCGGTCATTTTTTCGGATGCAGGACGAGTTTCTGAACGCGCCAGTTCAGTAGTTCCGCGACGAAGAGGACGTTCTCGGAGGGGCAGGCGATTTCGTGGATCCAGCCGAATTGCTTGAGCTGTTTGCCGGATTCGCCGAGGACTCCGAGCACCTGGCCGTCGAGGCTTAGCTTGTAGATGCGGCCAGGGAAGGCATCTGACGCGTAGAGCACTTGGTTGGGGCCGGGCGTAATGCAGAGCGCCCACGGTGAACCGGGAGCTTGTGCTCCCGTGGCATCAGGTGCGGGTTTTTTGCCGATGGCGGGCGTTGCACTCGCGTAATCGAACGGGACGTCGATTGTTATCTGGCGGAGGAATTTGCCTTCGCCGTCGAAGACTTGGATACGGCGATTGCCACGGTCGGCTACATAGATATTTCCCTTGGCGTCGGCGGCGATGCTGTGAGGCGTATTGAATTGGCCGGGTTTGTCGCCGGGTTCTCCGAAGGATTTAAGCCATTTGCCGTTCTTGTCGACCTTGGCGACGCGCGAGTTGATGTACCCGTCGCTGATGAAGGTATTGCCAGCAGGATCCCATGCGATGTCTGTGACTTGACGGAACTGTCCGTCGATGGGCGGGAGCGGTGGATGGACGTGTTTTAGCGGGGCGGTGCCTTCGTCGGAGGCTTCCTGCTTGCGCCCGAAGACCATGGTGACGCGTCCAGCCGGGTTGAACTTGATGACCATGTCGGAGCCTTTGTCGGTGACCCAGATGTTGTCCTGCGGGTCGATTCGGACGGCGTGGGCGAAGGACCATGCGTAGAGGTTGTGTCCGATCTCGCGAAGGTAGGTGCCGTCGGGAGCAAACTCGAGGAGCTGTGCGGCGGCAGCGCCGTAGGCTGGGCCGGTGGAGTTGCCGCGCGAGAAGACGAAGACGTGGCCTTTGGAGTTGACTGCGACTCCGGCGGTTTCGCCGAGGTAGATGTCGGACGGGAGCTTGAGAAAATCGGGGACGGAGTCGAAGGGAATCTCAGGGACGGCCGGGCTCTGGGCGAAGAGAGAAGAGGGTGCTGCCAGACAGAGGGTAAGAACGAGAGCAAAGCGTTTCACGGCTATCTCCTTGATCGATTGTCGATCGATTCACTGTACCCAAGAATCAATGGTGACGAATTTTATTGCGGTATCGCGGCTGTATTTTTGCAGGAGAAGATTGGTGGCTTCGACGGTGGGGAGGCGGGGTTGGCCGAGACCGGCTTGTCCGCCGTCGTGGAGGACGATGTTGGAGGAGCGTTTCTGCTGCTGGTTTCGGGTGATGCCGCGGATGGCGCGGTCCGCGATGTTTTGCGGGATGTCAGGTTCCCAGTCTTTGGGGAGAACATTCCAGTGGACGGGCGTGAGATTTAGTTCGCGGGCGATGTGGAAGACAGCCGGGCGGCGAGCTCCGTGAGGCGGGCGGAAAAAGCGGACGGGGGTGCCTATTGTGTCTTCGAGAACGGCGTTGCAGGCGGCGAGTTCTTCGCGGATGCGGGTGGAGGACTGCCACGCGAGCCACGGGTGGGTCATGGTGTGGTTGCCGATGAGGTGTCCTGATGCGGCGATGGCGCGGACGATCTGCGGACGCTGACGGGCGTAGTTACCGATGAGGAAGAAGGTTGCGCGGGCGTTGTGACTGGCGAGGACGTCGAGAAGGCGCTCGGTGACGATGTCGTTGGGGCCGTCGTCGTAGGTAAGCGCGATTTCGTTGGGGTTGCGGGCGGCGATGAGGACTTTGCCAAAGAGCTGGGACTGCGCGGAGAGAGCGGCGTAGGTGCAGAGCCCGGCGAGACCGACGGTAGTGATAGCGGCCGCCGCGGTCGTGATGGTGGCAACGTTCATTGATTCGTTCGAGTCTATTATGTCGTGTGTCGCGTCAGTGTTTGCCGGCGTGTTGTTTGAGGAGAGCGAGAACCTCTTCGGCGTGGCCTTTAGGAGTGACCTCTTCGAAGATGTGGATGAGGCGCTGGTCGGGTCCGATGAGATACGTGGTTCGCTTTACGCCTTTAACCAGCTTGCCGTACATGTTCTTGGGCTTGATGAGGTCGTAGCGGTTGATGAGGACCATGTCGGGGTCGGCGAGCAGATCGTAGGGCAGGTCGTATTTGTCTTTGAACTTCTTCTGATCTTTGACGGTGTCGCGGGAGATGCCGAGGACGACGATGCCGGCCTTCTGAAATTTTTCGAAGGCGTCGCGGAAACCGCAAGACTCGATCGTGCAGCCGGGGGTGTCGGCGCGGGGATAGAAGAACAGGACGACGGGCTTGCCTTTGAAGTCGGTGAGGGAGACGTCTTTGCCGTCCTGGTTCTGCAGGGTGAAGTTTTCTACTTTATCGCCGACTTTCATGAAAGCTCCTTATGGCGTTCGAGCACGACGTGTGAGTCGAAACTGCCTATTGTGACTTTATCAAGTGGTGTGATCGCTGAGGTGATCGTGAAGGAATCGATGTGCCTGATTCCATTTGAGAAAATTGGTTTGACCATTAGGTTTTAACATGTTGTCTGCCTGGTGGGTTACTACCAATTTCCGTGACCAAATTTTTACTGGCCTGCTGTTTGTCCTATCGAGTACATTCTATTGGTCCGACCAAACCGGGGCTGCGATTGTTCGAAAGAACGAGCGGACGGACATTCGAGGGCAGAGAATGCGTTTTCGTTGCTGGAGTGAAGGTGCGGCGGTGGTACTCGTTGCGATTTGTGGGTTTACAGCGAACGCTCAGGATGCGCGAACTGTGACGGAGCCGGTCTTTCCCGCAACGTGTTCTACGCTGCAGGCGCAGCAGGCAATCGTAAGTGGCGAACCGGCATCGGAGACCAGCTTCGATACGTCGCGGTTGCAGAGTGCCCTTAACGCCTGCACCACGGGGCAGGCGGTTGAGTTGCAGATTTCGGGCACCAACAATGCGTTTCTGATCCAGCCGATTACGATTCCGACTGGCGTCACGCTACTGGTGGATGGCGGCGTTACGGTGTTCGCGTCGCGTAACCCTGCGGACTATCAGATAACCGGAGCGGAGACCTGCGGGACTGTGGGAACTGCGGGCAATGGTTGCAACCCGTTGTTCAATATTGCGGGGAATGCTTCGTCGAGCGGCGCCGGAATCATGGGCTACGGCGTGATCGATGGACGCGGCGAGGATAAGTTGCTGGTCAATGGGACGGCGTCTGCGAACTCGTGGTGGGATATTGCGAGTCAGGCGCAGCAGGTAAGCGGGGGCGCGCAGAATAATTTTGTGCTGCTGGCGGCGAGCAAGGCGTCGAACTTCACGCTTTATAAGATCACGCTGAAGAACTCGGCGATGTTTCATGTGACGTGGAAGAATGCGACCGGGTTTACGGCGTGGGGCGTGAAGATTATTACGCCGTTTTCTGCGCGCAACTCCGATGGCATTGACCCGTCCGGCTCGAATATTACGATTACGCACTCTTCGATCAGCGATGGAGACGACAATGTGGCAGTGAGCGCTTCGAGCGCTGCGTCGAACATTACAGTCTCGAATGACAACACCTACAGTGGGCACGGGATCTCCGTCGGGAGCATTACGAAGGGTGGCCTGACGAACATGCTGGTGACTAACATCAACCAGGCTGGGACGGCGGCAGATAGCAATGGGATTGCGCTGCGCCTGAAAGCCACACCGAGCAATGGCGGGCTGCTGCAGAATGTTACGTATCAGAACATCTGCATGCAGAACCATCGGACCCTGATCTCAATTACGCCGCAATACAACTCGAGCACTGGTACGTCGATTCCACAGTTCGCAAATATTACCTTTCAAAATGTTCATGGCCTCACGAATGGTCTGATGAGCATCGTTGGTTACGATGTAAATCATCTGACGACACTCACCCTGAACAATTTTGTCTTCGATACTCTGACCCAGGCCAATCTGTCGCCGGCATTTGCGTACGACACGATTACGCTTGGACCCGGGCCGGTATCCCCTGCGTTTCTTCAAAGCCTGACGGGGACGGGAGTGTCCTATAACGGAAGCGTCACAACGCCGAGTACAGCTCCTTATCCGTGTTCCGCGTCAACCTTCACGTTTCTTGTGGGCGAGCTCTATCTTTCGACGGCGACAAGTACGAATCTCTCTACCGTGACTGTGCCAGGGCCGGGAACCGTGACGCTGAACGCAATGCTGCAGCCTGCAATGTCGCAGGTGACCTATACGAACTCGACCGGAACTGCTGCGCTCACCGCGCCCGTTCAATTCTATGAAGGCAGCAACATGGTCGGGACGGCAACGCTGGGCGGAAACGGAACGATCGCAAGCCTTACCTTGACAGGCGTAGCAGCTGGAACCCATACCTATACGGCGCAGTATCCCGGCGACTCGAACTATGCTGCTTATTCGTTTGGAAGCATAAGCGTGACGGTCTCGCCCTATTCGTCGGCCACCACTGCCGTGCTCGCTGTCTCTCCCTCGCCGGTTCAGGCGGGCTCAACTGCGACGTTGACCGCGACGATTACTGGAGCGCAGAACAACGCCGTTCCCACCGGGGCTATTAGCTTCCTCGATGGAACGACCGTGATTGCTTCGGGCGCAGTGGCTGCGGCCTCTTCCAGTGCGACGGCAAGCGCTACGTCATCTGTGACGCTGAACGGGCCGGGCATGCACAGCCTCACGGTGCAGTACATGGGGGACTCTAATAACGGTGCTTCCACCAGTGCTCCTGTGGCAGTGACCGTGACTGCAATTCCTACGACGACGACTCTCACCCTTGCTTCTTCCTCTATAGCGGTGGGCGCGAGTGAAGTTCTAAGTGCGACGGTAACCTCTGCGGCTGGTGTTCCGAGTGGTACTGTCACGTTCTCAAACGGAACTGTTTCGCTTGGCACGGCAAATCTGGCCAACGGAACTGCGACCTTGTCGACCGCCTTCAACACAATTGGATCTCAAACTATTACGGCGGCGTATAACGCTTCGGGTAACTTTGCCTCCTCAAATAGCGTGGCGTTGACGCTCGCGGTTGTGACTCCGCTGACGCTGGCACTCAACCCGGCCAGCGTCACGATCGCTCCGGGAGCATCGGGGACCACCACTATCAGTGCAACGCCGGCTATCGGGTTTTCCGGGACTGTCGCTTTTTCGTGCTCGAGTCCGGTGGCATATGTGTCGTGCAGTCTCTCTCCGTCGTCGCAGACCATCAGCGGTACAGCGGCCCTTCAGAGCACTCTCACTGTGAATGTAGCGGCAACGGTGAGTCAGTCGGTCCGGGAGAACGGGACGGGACGGATTGTCTACGGCTTGTTGTTACCAGTGGGTGCCTTCTCGCTGCTTGGCCTGGGGCGGGCGGGACGCAGATCCCGTGCGGGAATGCTTGTTTGGGTGATGTGCTTGAGCCTTGGTGCGATTGGGGTCGCCGGTTGTGGTGGTGGCTCGGGTCCGAGCAAGCCTCCGGCCCCGAGTGGGAGCCAGGTGGTGACGGTCACGGTGCAGAGTGGCGCAGTGATGCAGACGGCTCAGGTGACGGTCAACATCGGGGGATAGTTGCTTTACCTCGGGGGATTACTCTGCGGTCAGAGCGTTGAGAGTCTTGTCCAGGGAGGCGGAGTCCTCTACGTTGAGGGACTTCTGGCTGCGGTCGATCTGGCGCATGAGGCCGGAGAGAACCTTGCCGGGGCCGACCTCGATGAAGTGGGTTGCGCCTTGGGCGATGAGGAGCTTGATACATTCGACCCAGCGCACCGGGCCGGTGACCTGGCGGACGAGGCAGTCCGGGACTTCGGTGGCACGGGTGAGAAGACGCGCGTCGACGTTGGCGGCTACGGGGAATTGCGGGTCGTGGAAGGTTAGGCGGGCCAGGTCGAGGGCCAGGGCATCTTGTGCGGGTTGCATGAGGGCGCAGTGGAACGGGGCGCTGACGGGAAGCATGACGGTGCGTTTAGCTCCGGCTTGCTTGCAGAGGTCGGCGGCGCGTTCGACGGCTGCTGCTGCGCCGGAGATGACAGTCTGGTCGGGGGAGTTCAAGTTGGCGGGTGAGACGACGGCCAGGTTGGGGTTGAAGGCTTTGGCTTCGGGCGTGGTTGGAAGCGGCGTGAGCTGGTCGGTGACCTGTGAGCAGATCTCGCCGATGAGTGTTGCGTCGAGGCCGAGGATTGCAGCCATGGCGCCTTCGCCTGCGGGGACTGCTTGCTGCATATATTGGCCGCGGGAGCGGACGGTGCGAACAGCGTCGGCGAAGGTGAGGGTTCCTGCGGCGACGTGCGCGGAGTATTCGCCGAGGGAATGACCTGCGGCGACGATTGGCTGGATGTTGCGCTCGGCGAGCACGCGTGCGGCGGCGACGGAGACGATGAGGATTGCGGGTTGTGTGTGCTCGGTGAGCTTGAGCTGATCTTCGGGACCCTCGAAGATGAGCTTCGAGATGGGGAAGCCGAGAGCTTCGTCGGCCTCGTCGAAGGTGGCGCGAGCGACGGGGAAGTTGGTGTAGAGATCGCGGCCCATTCCGACGGTCTGGGAACCCTGGCCGGGAAAGAGGAAGGCTGGTTTTGTCATCGTAATTATCGTAAACGAGACGATGCGACCGCGGATTGCGCGGATCAATACAGATAAAGCTTCAAATCCGGATAGAGGCCTTAATTCGGATAATGGCGAATTTTCTTTTGTTTTTGATCCGTGCGTATCAGTGTGATCCGCGGTCGGTCTAGATTCCGAGGCCGAAGTCTACGTCTTGTTCGTCGCCGGAGTGGGCGTACATATCGTACGGGGTGCGGCGGTTGAACTGGTAGCGCTGGCGGAGCTCGCGGCCGATGAAGAGGCCCAGAGCTACGGCACCGAGGCCGGCAGAGATCCAGCCCACTGTTTTGATGAGGGTGGATTCCTCTTCTTCGGCGCAGTCCTGGCCGTTGTTGCCGTTGGTCGGAAAGGGGATTGGTGCGGAGGCAGAGGTTTCCTCGGTGTTTTCAGTGGTCGAGGATGGGGAGCGGAACTTCATGTCTGGATGATAGCTCAGGTGCTCGTTGATTGGATGAACCTGCTGTTCGATGCGGTGCCGCTTTTGGGTCATCGGCTTTTTGACGCAAAGCGTTAGGAAAGGTTGCACCTTTTATGGTGTGGAAGACTGGTGCGTTACTTTACGTCGACCTCGTGGAAGCCGAGGGAGTAGAGGAGAGTGGTGACGGTGGCGCGGGCGTTTTTGCTGGCGGTGTCGAGAATTCCGTCGGTGAGGGCGGAGGCCTGGAGCTGCTGCTCGGCTTTGACGCGAGTCTCGGTTTCCAGATTGGGATCAGCGGGGACGAGGACTCCGGTGGAGCGCATATAGACGCGGGTATGTTGGTTGTCGATCGAAGTGAGGAAGATCTGGGACGGTGGGAGAGCGACGTGGATGGTCTGGCCGTTATTGTCGATCCGGACGTCCTCGGGCTTGAGTTGGGAGAGGTCGATTCCGGCGATGGACTGGCCGTGGACGACGAGGAGGATGCGGTCTCCGGCGAGGAGGTCTGGGAGGACGGCGGAGGATTTGGAGCCTTCGACGACGGTGTCGATCGAGTAGACGACTGTTTCCAATCGCGCGAGGCGCTGGATCTTCTGGACGATGGCTGGGACGGAGGTGTCGAAGGTGGTGGTGCGGCCGGTGATGGCAGTGGCCACGCGGGCCATGATGCCGGAGGTGGCCTGGCGGAGGAAGACGACGACGGCGACGGCTCCGAGGATGAGGGACAGGAGAATGAGGATGAGGGTTCCGGAGCCTCGGCGCGTGTTGTACTGAGTCGTCATGCTGGTTCGATGCTCCCTCGGTGCCTGGCTTTGGAGGGGGGTTACCCCCGATATGTTCACCTAAAGTATTCTAAATAGTACGCTTACCGGTGGTATGTCGCTGCAAAGTATTCATAATAAACGCATTAAGTATCAAAGTATTCATAACAAACGGATTAGGGTGCAGCTCTTGATGCTGCGGCCCCTGTCTTGAGACATTTTAGTTCTCCTATTTTAAGTATAGCGATTGGAGCTAACTAAAATGCCAATCGGATGTTGTTGGAGTTCAATGGGTTAGGTGGTTTTGGGGCTTGACACGCGATTTTTGGGCCAAAAACGCGAAAAAAGGGAAGGAGCATGGCTCCTTCCCTTACAGAATTAAAAAATCTGAATTGTTTTCGTTACGCGAAGGCCTTGCGCGAGAAGAACGCGAGAGCAAAAGCGCCGGTTCCGAAGAGGAAGAGGCTGGAGGGCTCGGGGGTTGGTGCGATCCGAATATCGGCAAGCTGACCGTTCGAACCATCGGAACCTTTGTTGGCGCTGTCGGAGAAGGTGTAGCCGAATCCGCCGTTGCCGTTGAAGGTGAGGTTGAGGGCGCTCAGGTTGCTGGTGTAGAGGATCTGGGAGAGGTTGCCGGTGTTGTCGAACTGGACGTTGGTGGCGTTGGTCTGTTGGGTCAGAGGATTGCCCTGATTGGAGCCGGCATCGGGGAGATTGAAGTCGAGGTTGTCGATCTTGAAATCGATGGACTGGACGTAGTTGGTCGCGGTCTTGTTGTTCTGGTCGATGGCCTTGTAGGTCTCGCCGGGAACGGGGGCCGCAGTGGTGCTGACCAGGGTGAAGGTACCAGAGCCGACGATCTGGCCATTGTCGGAGGCGAAGGCGCCTTGGCCGCTTTGCTGGACGAGGTCGAAGGTGTAGGTGATCGTGAAGGTGTCGGCGTGGGCGGCTACGGGCGCAGCAATACACAGAACCAGGGATAGACCTAGCAGAAATTTACGCATGGGATTGTCGGAGAGCCTTTCGGCCGCGAAGTGATCTTTTCTCGGGCGGTGAGTCCATTATAACAGGTTTTCTGGATTTTCACAGTGTCGTGGTGCTACATTTCCAAGCCGTAATTTGGTGTTTTGGCATAAGTCTTATTTATGTCAAAGTGGGCTATCTGGGCAATCATGCAAGAACAAATACAGGGGTTCTTCGCTGCGCTCAGAATGACGACCAGGAAAGGGTGACTACCGGAGAAGATGGGGGCGCCCAGACTTCGTCATGGAAGAGTTCTGTGCACCCGCTAACCAAAAGTTCTGTTGCGATGAGCCATCCCTAAACGAGAAACAACTTCTCTGCTGGGATCTTGCTGGCCGTCTGCTTATCGATGTTCAGGTGTGCCTTAAGCATTTCGCTGGGGACACGCCTGAGCCACTGGTTCATCGAAACATCCTGGAACTCGTCAGCTGCGAACAGCTCGAGGACCACCAGGTCGGTGTCTCCTGTGTTTTCGATGTAGTGAGGTGCGTTGTTGGGAACGTATCCGACATCGTTGGTGTTGAAGTCCATGGTTTTGGCGTTATCGACGGGAAAGAATACCGTCATGCGGCCCTTGCCGGAGATCCAGTACTGCCACTCGGCGGCGTTCGGGTGCCAATGCAGCTCACGCATGTGTCCAGGCTTGATGATGAGCAGGGCCCCGGCAACTTTCTTGGCGACCGGAAAGTCGTGCTCAGCCTTTTGCGTGCTTGCCTTGTCTTGAGCATTCGCATTCAGTCCTGCAAATGCTGCAGTGGCCAAAGCCACCGAACTCAATCCGAGGAAGCTTCTGCGCGATGGATGCTCCATCAGAGATCTTTCCTTTGTGGGATCGCTCATCATCATTACCTTTCGTGGTGAAGAATTTACTGCCCCGTCGATGACCGACAAGATCAGACGCCTTTACGGCTGTCTTGTCTTCTAAAGGCAAGTTCGGTGCCGATTTGGGAAGACCGAGAAAATGGAAGGCCTGGATTGGCCATTCGCAAGAAATCTTTAGCTTTATCGATGGGGGTTCCAGTGATTTGTCTTGCGGAAAGGGCGACGCGGGAATCGGCGAAGCGATCTCTGAGTGTCGTCATATCGACGCTAAAGTCTCGACGTCGTCGCTACAATATCGACGATTGAGAGTGCCTGCTTCACCACGTGCCAATGCGGAGGACAGCGCCGGTGGTAATGCGGATCGCGTCTTGAGCTTGAATCATGTCCGCGTCCCCCATCCATGCGTGGGAGTACTCAACGTTGACGAGACGCCAGGCGAAGGCGCGTGTCAGCACCAGGTCGAAGCCGCTGCCGACGCTCAGGGTAGGGCCGTATCTCGAGAGTTCGGAGGACCAATCGCTGCGCATAGGGTAATGCGGGAGGGTCCCGCTGCCGTCGCCCCATTCGTCCAGTAACTTCGTCCGCAGAGCGATATCGGTGATATCGTGAGTGACTCTTTGGCCTCCGAACATGAGCTGCAGGAACGGGGAGACGTGGTGGGCGGCCAGCGGAGTCCAGCGCACTCCTCCACCGAAGAAGAGCAAGTCACCGCTCTCACTGGGAGCGGGCATGTTCATGACCAGGCATCCGCTGAGTTCGCCGACGAGCTGCAGGTAGGGATTGACGCGGGAGGCTCCCGAACCGCCGCCGCCGATGCAGTTCTGATTGGCGTGCAGGAAGTGTTCATAGACGGGAAAGGCGGAGAGCTCGATGTCGGCTTCCTTTGGATATTCGCGCTCAAAATCCGGCTTGGGGGGATGGACGTATTGGAAGGGTTTCTCGCCGCCGTGTTTGTAATCGGCGACGAGTTCCTTGCGGAGAACGTAGTTCTCGCCAAAGAGGCCAAGGCGGTAGTCGCGGCTCCAAGGATGGTGAAAGGCCATGATGTTGGCGAATGAGCGGCCGGGATTCAGGAATGACCGGGCGAGGATGATGAGTGGGCGATTGGTGCTACGATTCTCGAGCCCCATGATCGCGTATCGATCGGCTGCGTCTTCGGCGAGCATGTCGATAGTGCCCAGGGCTGGAGTGAGCGCGAGGGTAATGAAGCCGGGAGATGCGTGCAGCATCACGTTTCCGATGGATGCCTCGCTGATGGGGCCGATCTTCCACTGGGTGTGCCAGATTGCCGAATAGACCATCGAATGCAGAAGGCTCATGTAGTAGGTGCGGCCATCGCCGAACTGGACATGTTTGTAGCGGGGATCGTTTTGACGCTCGATGTATCCGAAGACGGAGCCTTCGATGGTGTGGCCCGCATAAGGGGCCATGAAGCGGTCGCTGTCGCTCCAGCCGCGGAGTTCGCCCACAGAGTGGAGGTAGTTGTTGAGCCACGGTCCGTACAGGGCGTCCCGGGTTCCGGCCTCGGTCCAGAGATTGAAGGTGTGCATGACGCCGGTGTAAAGAAGGGACTCCTGGACGGCGATCTTCCACTGAACTTTAGTTTCCGGGGGCGGCGGCTGGATGACCCGAATCACGGCGCTTGTGCTTGAGTCGGCAGAGACGCCGCCAGGGCTGTCGGGAAGCTCGCTGAAATTCTGGCTTGTGTTACCGACAGTGGTTTGCCCGAAAGCAGCGGAAAGCACCGGCAGAGCAGGATTTTTCGCGACATCGTTGCCTATGAACTCGTACCCTGGCGCGTTCGGGATTGGATCAGGCGCGGGCTGCTCTTGCGCGGAAGCTGGCGCGATCCAGGCGGCACCTATGAGCAGGGCCACCAAGGCTGAGCCGGTCCATTGACGGATGAACTGACTTGTCCTCTGCATGCCGTGGTTCTCCGGGCGATCGAAAGTGAGAATGACTTTCTACTGCAACCATCCGGTATTGCCCCGTCCGTCTTACAAAGCCATTTCACACTGTTTTTATGTGGAGGAAAACTGGCATAAGTTACAGTGCACCCATGTTTGGGCATCGTTGGCGCTATTCCGATTCGATGGATGGGTGAACGGATACTCTTTCGACGATCACGAGAGTGCGCGCAGATTGTTCCGGAGGCCCTCGGGGTCGCGGTCGGAGAGCAGACCCTCCACCGCGAGATGGGTACTCTCCCAGATCGGAACGGCTTGTACGAGCAGTTTTCGTCCCTTTGCCGTCAGCGTCATCTGGCGGGCGCGGCGGTCGGCCGGGTTCGCTGTAATTTTGACCAGACCGCGGCGCTGCAAGCGGCTTGAGCGCAGCCGTCAAGGTGGTGCGATCCATTGCGAGCAGCGATGCCACCGCCGCCATACCGGGTGGTTCCGGGCGGTTCAACGACATCATCAGCGAGAATTGCCCGTTTGTCAGGCCCAGCGGGCGAAGCGCGTCGTCGAAGCGCCGAGCCAGCGCCCTTGCGGCTCGCTGCATATGAAGACAGAGGCAAGTGTCGCGAACCCGGAGTGTGGTCTCAAA
Organism: uncultured Acidobacteriaceae bacterium; assembly: GCA_963746625.1. Lineage (GTDB taxonomy): Bacteria > Acidobacteriota > Terriglobia > Terriglobales > Acidobacteriaceae > Edaphobacter. Next base: position 186,386 of record CAVVBT010000002.1, on the reverse strand, counting down.
AGAAGGGTTCGCAACAGTTGACATGGGTTGAATTATATTGATATCAACCTATATCGCCAAACTGTCGTGGAAAGCAGCATGGCGGGCCCATCTGGTGTTGTCAGGAGAAAAATCCCCTCAGGAGAAAATCAAATGAAACACAAGGCTCTCAGAAGGATTGCATTAGTAAGCTTCGCAGTGTTTGTCCTGGCGGGCGCGGCTTCGGGGGCGCGAGCGGAGGACGCAAAGACACCGTATCCGAAGATGGCGCCAGTCGACCAATACATGATGGAGCGCAGCGCCGAGATTGCCATGGCCCAGAGTGCTGCTCCCCCATCCATCTCAGCAGATGCCGAGGTGATGGTGATGGGGCCGCATGGGTATGAGGTCGCGGTGAAGGGCAAGAACGGTTTCGTCTGCATGGTCGAGCGTGGGTGGACCGCCGGGGTTGACGATCCCGTCTTTTGGAATCCCAAAATCCGCGGTCCGATCTGCTTCAACCCACCGGCCGCGCGATTCAATGTTCCCATCACGGTCAAGAAGACCGAGTTGGTCCTGGCTGGGCGATCCAAAGAGCAGATGGCCGAGGCTATCAAGACCGCCTTCGACAAGAAGGAGTTGCCGGCGATGGGGCCTGGTGCCATGTGCTACATGCTGTCCAAGCAGGGAGTCTTGAACGACCAGGGCGGAAACTGGCATCCTCACCTGATGTTTTTCGTTCCAGACACGGACCCTGAAGCGTGGGGTGCAGGGTTGGCCGGCTCTCCGGTTATCGGATTCAAGGACACTCTGGACCGGTTCACCTTGTTTATGGTTCCGGTTGGCAAGTGGTCGGATGGGACGGATGCCTCGGTGGGTGGGCACTGATCTATTCGTTCAAACCTTAGCTGCCTGAGCAAGTCCTAGAGTATCGGGATTTTCGATGCTGCGAAAATGACCGCACCCGGTTCTAGTGGTTCGGTCAGATGTGGGCCACCCGTCCTTTTGGATTAATTTCTTCCGAATCTGCTTCACGAAATTTTCGTCCCTCAAGTTGTATTCCAGATTTTAGGGGCGGGGTTGTGACCGGAAGCGCCTCTTCGAGTTTCGGTGTTGGGCGGGATATCGTAAAGTTTCGAGGTTTGCAAATAATTTCATTAACGATAAGTCCACAGGTTGGGCTTAAGAAGTCTCGAGTTGTTGATGCTGTCACGAGCAGCGCGGTGTCGGACGTAACAGCCACGACTTCTTCTCCGGGTGGTATTAGACCGCTATCTGTGGCCTGTAGTACAGCCTGGATCGCCAAGGGCATACTTCCACCGAAGACAGCAAGGGCGCTCTTAAGCATTGCCATTTCTTTGTTATGGTTATCGGCCCCAATGATTTCATCGAACGGTAAACGCGCCCTGACTACTGGAATCTCTACCCCGGCGAAAAACTTCCGAACTTTATCCGGGATTTCAGGGCAATACGTCGTCTTATCCTGAAGCAGGACGCTATATGTAGAAGGAAACGTGACAGCAATAATGGTTACTTCAAGTCCACTTAGTTGGCTGTAGGCCAACATCGGTCCCTCGCCTTTGAGCGTAAAAAAAACAATTTTGGTTGGGTATGGAATACCGCTCGTAAGCAGCCCACGCAAATAGTTTTTAACGTTTTTGACAACGCTTGCAAGGTTCTCTCGACCTTCACGGTCAAATGTTTGTATCTTATATCCCCGATTCATCCTCGCCCCCCTTCTCCCAATCTTGCTCTTTCTGAAGATAGAAGTTCTTAATGCAGTGGATAACGTAGGTAAAGTCTTTCCCGATGGAATCCGGAAAGCAATTAACTACATTGTCGTCGTGCCCGACATGTACATGACAGGGATCGTTTACTGATTGTTTGGTGTTGTGGTTGCAGACTCGGAACAACGGATCATGGCTTCCTTTGTCTCGAAAGTCATAAGAGAACGATCTCTCGACCATGTTTCCGTCGGCGTCGAATGTAGCAATGTCTGTGACCTTTAAAATTTTGTCGTCTTTGAAGGAAAAACTCTCTTTCCAATAAAAGGCGTTTGGATTGTCTGCCGGAATTTGAACCCTCGATTGCGTAATCGGACGAGGGTCTAGAAACTCACAGCTATTGAGGACGCGCTCGATAATCTCTGCATATTGATAAGCTCCCAACCGTCACCATCCAAAATAGAAGAACCCGGGTTTGCCCCGGGCTCTGGTGTACCACATTGGCTAAATAAGTTTACTTGACCTGGCGGACTAGAGTACGTAAAAAACTCTTGCTCAATTAGTTTGTCCCATAGAGCCATGCGAATGAAACTAAATTCATCCCTGTCATCCTCTTCGTTGATATCTGACGGTGTCAATTTAAACCACAAATCTGCATCTCCCAGATACTGTGAACCAAAGGAGCGGACACGAGTCATGTACTCATCGAGAGAGGGATTTACAATTTCGATCATTTTCATATTTTGGCCGCCTTCCTGCCGATTGCCGTTGGCGTGCGTGCGTTGCCCTAACTGATTTACGTTTTGGCAGTCCTAAAGTTCGCCCTTCTTCGAACTTTATTTCATCCTGAACACTCCTTGTTCAGACGCAATAACAGTATTTCACAGTTGGCCAGTTGGCAAGCGATCTTTCGTTTAAGGGCAAGATAACCCAAAGGGATTATTGCGCTTACAGATTGCGCTCGAATTGAGATCCGGCGTCGATGGTGGGGGTGTGTGTGTCTTAGGTAGTTTTTGGGGCTGGCGCTATGAAGTCGCGGGAGCAAAGAACGAGAGGAATGAGCCATCCCTGCCGAAACCGTTTCCAAAACGGGAATCACTCAAAAATAAATCCGGAATCCGTGACCTTTTTTCGAAGGCGGGAATAGTGCCATCCAACTCACGGCCATCGATTGGTGCATCATTGGCCTCAGGGCGCCTTGGGTTTCCCCATTCGCTGATATCCCGGGTGGACCCCTCGAACCAGTCCCTGCTGGTCGGCGATTTTGAGCAATAGATTGGCGAGTTCTACGACGTGCGCCCCCACGCCTGCGCATCTATCTTCCACTCCTGGCCATGCTTTGAAAATGTATATGCGAGGGTGCCAGTCCGAACGGCCGTTTGCCCCTTAATCGTTACCGAAAGAGTCCCCGCTATGACAGCGTAGGCATAGGAGCCCTCCACGTTCCAGAACCCCATCTCGTATGAGAGATGTTCGTGCGAAACCTCAAACTTCTCACGCCACTTCTCTACGTCAGCAAGCCAATTGGCCGGAGCATTTGGGTTCGGCCAGAGATAGGGTGCGATGCCATCAATGATGATCGCGGTGTCCCCAAAAACACGGTGGTAAAGCTCGGTATCCTGGGTGTTGAAACCCTTGATGTGGTCCTCGATAAGGGTCTGGATTTCGCTCGGTGGTTTGCTGGTCACGGTCATCCTCCGGACATCTCGCACGTCTGATCATCTGGAACTATACGCATCATGGCAGCATCAGCCACTGTCAAAACTCATAGTTCGTAGCGGAGAATCGTCTTCCCTCACGGCGATGTATTAGCTTCAGGGTGCCTTGGGTTTCCCCATTCGCTGATATCCCGGGTGGACCCCTCGAACCAGTCCCTGCTGGTCGGCGATTTTGAGCAATAGATTGGCGAGCTCGTCGCGCTCCTCTTGATTGAGAACGGAGAGTAGAGCGTCCTGATGCTCTCGTGCCACCTTGCCGATCCTCTCCAGGACCTCCCCACCATCCTTCGTCAGATAGAGGGAGTACAAGCGCCGGTCCTCCGGGTTTGCTCTCCGCTCAACGAACCCCCGCTTCTCGAGATTGTCCAGAATCGCCACCAGGCGGCTGGGATGAATCTGTAGCTTCGACGCGAGCTCCTGCTGGCTCAGCCCCGCGGCAACGCGCAGCAGCCGCAGGATTCCCGCATCCGCAGGTGCAAGTTCGAGAACCCCCAGTCTTTCAGCAAATTGCGACGCAGCATGCGCCCCAAGCTGGGCAAGCAGGAACGCTGCTTGTCCTCTTCCCATGTCTTTGGGATTCATGTCGTTGGAATTCATCTTATGGCCAATTATTGCAGGGAATATTCGTTTATGATATAAATCATTTCATTATGAAATCGAATTCTGAACCTCGATTCCGTGGTCCCTCCCTGATTCTGCTCGCGACCGTTCACATCCTGCTCTTCGTGGCCGGTCTCGTGGCAGCAGCGACGCTCCGACATGGGGCGCCTTATGTAACCCCGTTCGCGACAGCCGAGAAATTGCGCGCGTTTCTTGAGCTAAGCCCCACGGCTGTACGCGTGAGCAACTTCTTCCTGTTTGCCTCTGCAGTGCCTTTGGGGATTTTCGCAGTGACAGCCGTCAGCCGGCTGCGCTTCCTGGGCGTCCGCGCTGCAGGTACGAACATCGCTCTGCTCGGCGGCTTGATCGCCACGATCGCGCTGTTTATTTCCGGCAGCGCGGGCTGGATCTTGTCCGTGCCCGACGTATCGGCGTCAGCGCCAGTCGTGAAGGCGTTCGTCTTTCTCAACTTCCTGTTCGGCGGAGTAGTCTTCGCAGTCGGATTCGGCCTGCTGGCTGCGGGAGTGTCCGTCACAAGCTACTTCATGCGGCTTCTTCCGCGATGGATGGTAGTGCTTGGAATGATTGTTGCCATAGCAGGAGAGCTCTCCTCATTCAGCCTCATCGCGTTCCCGGCAAACTTTTTCATCCCGGTTACCAGATACCTGGGCGTCATCTGGATGGTTGCGGTCGCCGTAGCGCTGACGAGAGATACGCCGTCACCATTCCCGAAATGGGAATCGCTCAAAAATAAATCCGGAATCAGTGGCATTTTTTCGAGAGCGGAAACGCACCATGCAACTCACCACAACTCACCACGATTCCACCACAACTTCACCACAAAAAAACCACGTTCTACCACCCGTTTTTTCAAAAACCCCCTGCAAAAACGCAAAAATCCCCTCAATAAAAAAGCACTATTGATTAGAAGTCTGAGCATCTTCGGCGGCAAACTCCGGGGCGAGTCTGAGGTGGTTTTGGTAGCTGGCAGCAATGAAGTCACGGAAGATCGGGTGCGGCTCAAGCGGCTTGGACTTGAATTCGGGGTGGAACTGGCAGCCCAGGAAGAAGGGATGTGTTGGAATTTCAACGATTTCGACGTAGGTGGCGTCCGGAGTAGTGCCGGTGATGCGCAGCCCTCCGCCCGTGAGAATCGCTTCGTACTCACGGTTGAACTCATAGCGATGACGGTGGCGCTCAGATATTTCTGTCGTCCCGTAGGCCTGCGCAGCAAGAGACCCCGGTTCGAGAACGCAATCCCAGGCGCCGAGACGCATTGTCCCGCCCATCTCCTCAACGCCGGTTAACTCACGCAGTTTGTATATGATGCGGTAAGGCGTAGCCGGGTCGAACTCGCCGGAATTAGCATCGTGCAACCCACAAACATTGCGCGCGTACTCAATGCAGGCCGTCTGCATGCCAAGGCAGATGCCGAAGTAGGGCGTGAGAGATTCGCGGGCGTAGCGGATGGCGTTGAGCATGCCCTCGATGCCGCGCTTGCCGAAGCCTCCGGGGACGAGGATGCCGTCAAAGCCTTGGAGCTGAGCAACATAGTCGTTGGTCGGGCGGCCTTCGAGGTCGCGGGTCTCGAGGCCTTCGGCTTCGATCCAGGTGACGCGGAGCTTGAGGTTGTGGGCCAAAGCTCCATGCACAAGTGCTTCCTTAAGAGACTTATACGAGTCTTCGTACTCGACGTACTTGCCGACAATGGCGATGGAAACTTCGTCTTTGGGGTTGTAGGCGCGGTAGACGATGTCCTGCCACTTAGAGAGGTCGGGCGCCTTGGCTTCAATGCGTAAGTACTTGAGAGCAAGGGTGTCCACGCCTTCGGCGGCGAAGGTGAGAGGGACCTCGTAGATGCTGGCGACGTCGCGGGCGGCGATGACGGCGGGCTCTTCGACGTTGCAGAAGAGGGCGATTTTTTGGCGCATCTCGCGGGGAACGGCGCGGTCGGAGCGGCAGAGGAGGATGTCGGGCTGGATGCCGATGGAGAGCATCTCTTTTACGGAGTGCTGGGTGGGTTTGGTTTTGAGCTCCTGGGCGGCGGCGATCCACGGGATTAAGGTGACGTGGACGAAGCAGGTGTTTTCGCGGCCGAGGTCCTGACGCATCTGGCGGATGGCTTCGAGGAACGGTAGGGATTCGATGTCGCCTACTGTGCCTCCGATTTCGACGATGGCTACGTCGGTGTCGGCTGCGACTTTGCGCATGGCGTTCTTGATTTCGTTGGTGACGTGGGGGATGACCTGGACGGTTTTGCCGAGGTAGTCGCCGCGACGCTCCTTGGTGATGATCTGTTCGTAGATGCGGCCGGTGGTGAGGTTGTTGTCGCGGGTGAGGCGGGCGTGGGTGAAGCGCTCGTAGTGGCCGAGATCGAGGTCAGTCTCGGCGCCGTCGTCAGTGACGAAGACTTCGCCGTGCTGGAAGGGGCTCATGGTGCCGGGGTCGACGTTTAGGTAGGGGTCGAACTTCATGAGGTTGACGCGGAGTCCGCGGGCCTCGAGCAGGCAACCGATGGAGGCTGCGGCGAGACCTTTTCCTAACGAAGACACAACGCCGCCCGTTACGAAGATGTACTTGGCAGACATTTCCGCGACCTCTTTGGATGGATTGGAAGTTTGTGCGTGGTGTGCACGATTAAGTATCGCAGGGTTGGGGTGCGGAGGCAATGGGTTGACTTTTGGGGGGAATCCCGGAAGGAATTGGCTGGGATTTTGCACGACGATTGGCAATAGATCAGACGGTGCGGTCTTTGCGGTTTCCTTATGGATTTACTACGGATTCTTTATGGAAAACGGCGTTCTTCTTTATGGGAAAGCTGGTGTTCTTGGCTCACTTGGTCTTGAGAGGGTTTATGAACGTCGCGAATTTGAGGAAGAGTGTGTTTCGGGTTGCGGGGTTGCTGGTTGTTCTGACAGTGTTTGGGGTTCGGGGGCAGGCGCAGTCTACGTTTGGCAGCGTTCGCGGAGTGGTGCAGGATGAGTCCGGTGCGGCGCTGCCGGATGCGCAGGTGACTCTGCATAGCGTGGGGGAGAATACGGATCGCTCGGTGAAGGCGGATGCGAGCGGCGATTTCACGATTGAGAATGTGAAGCCGGGCGAGTACTTGCTGCGGACGGATCTTTCGGGATTTTCGGAGACCGTGATGAAGGGCATCTCGGTGGAGGCTCGGCAGGATGTGCGGGAGACGGTGACGATGTTGATTGCGTCGCAGTCGACGACGGTGGAGGTATCGGCTGCGGCGGACCAGATTAATAGCGAGAACGCGGCGATTGGGGATTCGAAGAATAATTTGCAGATGACGCAGTTGCCGTTGAATAACCGGGCTACGACGACTAGTCCGCTGGGGGCGCTGGGTTTGTCGCCGAATGTGCAGACGGACAGCTCGGGGAATATTGCGCTTGGCGGGGCTAGCTCGTCGATGGTGAATTTTTCTGTGGATGGGATATCGACGGCGAATGTGAGGCAGAATGGCGCGTTGCAGGATGCGTATCCGTCGCAGGAGGGGATTACGGCGGTGAAGGTGACGTCGTTCAACAACAGTGCGGAGTTTTCGCAGGTTGGGGATGTGACGTTCACTACGAAGAACGGTGGGAATACTTTTCACGGCAGCTTGTTTGAGTATCTGCAGAACAATGCGCTGGATGCGAGTCCTTATGGGTTCAGCACGAAGGCTCCGAAGCGGTTCAATACGTTTGGCGGATCGCTGGGCGGGCCGGTTACGATACCGCATCTTTATGACGGGAAGAATCGCACGTTCTTTTTTGCGGACTATGAGGGGAACAGGCGGAGGACTGCGGTGGCGCAGCAGTTTTTGGTGCCGACGCAAGCTGAGCGGAATGGGGATCTGACTGGATTGGGAACGAACATGGTGATTCCGCAGAGCAGCATCAGTCCGACGGCGAAGGCGCTGCTGACGTACTATCCGCTGCCGAATGTTTCGGGGCAGTCGAACGTCAATTATGAGAACTTTGCGGCGACGCCGGCGAATACGGATGGCGCGGATGTGCGGATCGATCAGACGATTTCGAGCAAGCAGTCGGCTTATGCGCGTTTCAGCAGGAAGAACATTACGTCTGACTTTGCGAACCCTTTCTTGCCGAACGATGTGGATGACATTCACAACCGGAGCTTGCTGGTTTCGCATACGTATACGATCACGCCGAAGCTGCTGAACGAGTTCCGGTTTGGGTTTACGAATGTGACCACGAGTGTGGGATTTGCGATTGAGGGAGCGGCTGCGCTACAGCAGTTGGACCTTCAGGGTGTCGATATCAGTCAGCATCCAACGACGCATGCGTTTCCGACGTTCAACTTCGGCGCGGGGACAGGTTTGACGCCGATTGGGAGGGATAAGACGGGTGTGACGCAGTCGAAGACGCTGCAGTTCAGCGACAACCTGACCTATACGCGCGGAAGGCATACGTTCAAGGGCGGGATCGATGTGCGGCGTGTGCGGTACTTCGATCTGGAGAGCTTTGCGCCTGCGTTTGCTTCGGATGATTTTGGCAGCTTCACGTTCCAGCCGGCTCACACTGACGCCGATGGGATGTCGGGTGTATTTACAGGCAATGCGTTTGGGGATTTTCTTGAGGGTGCGCCGACTACGCTGGCGTTTGCGGTATCGAGCCCGGATGTGGGCGGGACGGCGACACAGTACAGCCTCTTTGGGCAGGATGAATACCAGGTGAACAGCCGATTGACGCTGAGCTATGGGCTGCGGTGGCAGATTCTGCCGGGGTTCCAGGAGGATGGCGGCAACCTGGCGAACTTCGATCCGCGGACGAACTCGATTGTGGTGCCGAATGCGCTGGCGGGTTATCTGGCGCAGCAGAATATTGAGAGTTCGAATCTGGCGTTTCAGCAGTCGTTCAATGCGTGCAATCTGAATGTGACGACGCTGCCCTGCACGAACTATGTGACGGCGAGTGCGGATGGTTTGCCGCAGAGTCTGCGTAAGACTTACAAGGGGAACTTCCAGCCGCGCGTGTCGGTGGCTTACCGGCCGTTCAACGATACGAAGACGGTGGTGCGGGCTGGGTTTGGAATCTATACGATGACGAACCTTGGGCCTTTGTCGTTCAATAACAGCGGCAATCCTACTTCGAATCTCCATACCTACTCGAACGTGAATACGGCGGGGGCGAACACTCCGCAGATTATGTTTCCGCAGACGGCTCCGCCGACGGTGGGAGTGCAGTATGGCGGAGGAAGTTTAGACCAGGGAGTTGATCCGAGGTATCGCGATCCGCAGTCGAACCAGTGGAGCGTGACAGTGGAGCGTCAGTTGAACGATGCTACTTCGGTGCGGGCGAGCTATGTGGGGATGCATACTTACAGGCTGAGCGTTACCGAGGACCTTAACCAGATTCCGGCGAGTGCGACCTCCTATACGACGACGGCGGCGAGTCCTTATGTGGATCCGCGGGCTCCGTATCATAACTGGTTTTCGCTGCTGAGCACGCTGAATGCGGGCACGGCAAACTACCATGCGGTAGAACTGGAAGCTACGCGGCGGCTGAAGAGTGGGTTGTACTTCGACGCGAACTACACGTATGCGAATAATGAGGCGGACAACCAGGGTGATGCTCCGAGTGCGTTCGCGGGCGAGGTGAACTATGGGTTTCCGATCGCGGATCGCTTTCATGTGAGCAGCGATTATGGGAATGTTGAGGGGACGCGGCACCACAGGATGCTGCTGACTGGGGTGTATCAGCTTCCGTTTGGAAGCGGGCGGGCGTTTATGACGGGCGGCGGTTGGAAGAATGCTCTGCTGGGTGGATGGGATGTGACGAATGTGACGCTGCTCGAGACGGGCCCTTGGCTGACGCCTAGCATCAGTGCGGGTGGGTGCCAGGTGGCGTTGAATGCTGATGGGAGCTGTTCGGTGGTGAATGACCAGTCGAACACGAATGTTGCGAACCGGAGCGCGGTGTTGAGGCCGGATGCGGTGTCGCGGAATTTCTATCGTGGGCAGTCGCGGGCGCAGTACTTCAATTTGGCGGCGTTTGCGCCGACTCCGGCGGGAGCGGGGCGGTTTGGCAATGCGGGAGTGGGGATTCTGCAGGGGCCGGGGACGGCTGCGGTGAGTTTGGGCGTGGCGAAGTCTTATGCGGTGACGGAGAGAGTAAAGGTGCGGTTTGAGACGACTTTTACGAACGTGCTGAACCATACGAATCTGGCTCCGCCAGCTACGGTGGTGGATAGTCCTTCTACGTTTGGGGTGCTGAGTGCTCCGCAGACGGCGGAGAATGCCGGGAATCGGACTGGCCAGGTTGCTCTGCGGGTTGATTTTTGAGGCAGGGAGCGAGGGCTTTGTGGAAGAGTCATGTCGTAGGGCGAAGATTCCCTCGGCGGCTAAAGCTGCACTTCAAAGCGGTTGATCTTTCGGCGCGGCTAAAGCCGCGCCCCTTCAAAACAACGGCTCTTTCTGGGAAATCTTAGTGGGAGGTGCGGGGAGATTTCGAGACTTCGAGAAGGGTTTCGAGGCCGGGTTCGGAGTGGATGCCGCGGGAGATTTTCTTGACGAGGAACTCCTGGAATAGGGCACCGATGGCTCCGGAGGCGGTGCCAACGAGCCAGTTGTCGATGGTGAGTTGGACGCCCCGGTTGTTGGCGGGGTAGTAGGCGTTGGAGAGGCTGGCGGAGGCGAGGTTGCCGAAGACGTTGGAGTAGTTGGGCTGCCAGCGGCCGTTGTCGCCTCTGCAGATGACGACGGTGGAGATTGCGTAGAGGGCTCGGGAGGTGATGCTGCCGACGCCTTTGTAGAAGTAGCGGGGGTCCTGGTGGAGGATGGAGGGAAGGATGGCTCCGGCGAAGAAGGCGCTGCTGACTGAGTCGGCGTAGGAGGCGCCGAAGCGTTTGGCGAAGCCCTGAGCTCCCTGGCCGTAGCCGTTGAAGGTGTCCTCGGATTGCTCGGTGCCGGCGATAACGGCCGGGACCGCGATGGAGACGGGGTCGATGGAGGTGCGGAGGGCGAGGCGGAATTTTTGTCCGGCGCTAAGGGGGGCGGCGTTCCAGATGTAGGAGGCGTAGAAGTTGGGGAAGATGCCGAGGACGCGCTGTTTTTCTTCGAAGTGCATCTGGTCTTCGGCGAGGTCATGTTGGGTGTAAGTGACCTGGACGCTGGTAACGGCTGCGGCGACCTTGAGTTCGACCGCGGGGACTTCGTAGATTTGGCCGGTGTGGAGCGAGAGATCGGATCCGGTCCAGGATTCAAAGCCCTTAGAGCTGATGACGAGGGTGAAACTGCCGGGTTCGACGGCGTCGAATCTGAAAGAGCCGGTGGCGTCGGTGGTGATGGTGCGGTCGACGTGGGAAGAGGTGTTTTCGAGAGTAACGGTGGCGTCGGGGATATCGGCGCCGTTGGCGTCCTCGACGACGCCGACGATGGTGCCTCCGGATTGCGGATCGGAGGTTGGCGGGACGGGGATGTTGGCGGCTGGAGCGTCTGGGATGGCGACTTCGTGAATGCCGGATGCCTGGGCGTGCGCGGGCAGACCGTGCTGGGAGGTCAGCAGGGCGGTCAGGATCAGGAGGCCCGAAAAGCGCAAGCTTGTCATAACTAATATGTTCCGGTTCAACAACTCAACAACGGCTGCCACATTAGCGTTCAGGAAGATTCGATTTCGCGAACGATCTGTTCTATCTTGGATGGCCGGTTTAGGAGAAACAATCACCCAAGGGTGCAATTTCGCGACGTGGCGCTGCTAAGGATATAGACGTTGTGGCCGGGCCGAGGCCTCACTGGAAAAGTATTAGACCGGGGCTGGCAATTTTTTCAAGTCGGGTGATCGGGTATCGGGTATTCGGTCCGCCTTGATTTCAGCTACAGAGAGTTGATGTCCCTGGATTCGAGGATAGGTTTGGGGTAGCCGTTTTTTGCGACCTTGAGCATGGCTTGGCCTAGCTGCTCGGTATGGTGATGGCCTGGGGGAAGGCGGATTTGAGGAGGGGGAGGATGGGATTGAAGATGTTGTAGAAGAACTGGTAGAGGCGGGTCTTGGAGCGGATGCCGTGGAGGGGCTGGATGACGCCGGGGCGAAACATGTAGGCGGCGCGGAAGGGGAGTTTGAGGAGATCATTTTCGGTTCGGCCTTTGACGCGAGCCCACATGGTGCGGCCGCGCTCGGTAGAGTCGGTGCCGGCTCCGGAGACGTAGAGGAAGGTCATTTGGGGATTGAGACGGGCGAGGGCGGAGGCGGCGGCGAGGGTGAGGTCGTGGGTGAGGTGGGTGTATTTTGCTTCGTCCATGCCTGCGGAGCTGACGCCGAGGGTGAAGATGCAGGTGTCGTAGCCGGTGAGCTGGGGTTCGATGCCTGAGTAGTCGAAGAAGTTGGTGTGGACTAGCTCGCGGAGTTTTTGGTTTTGCGGGTTGGTGGGAGTGCGAACGATGGAGAGGATTTGATGGACATCGGGGTCGAGGAGGCATTCGCGCAGAACGCCCTGGCCGACCATGCCGGTTGCTCCGAAGAGGATTACGTTCATGGGTTCATGCTACATCCGGGAACTATTCCTCTACGGCTAGCCGTTTTGAGATGAATTCTGGTAAGGAGTTGCGAGCTTACGGTTGATCGCTGCCGTAACGATCTCTTCGAGGCTATATTTCCCATCGGGAATAGCTGGCATTCCTCAGATTTTTAAATCTGATTGCAAGAATGGCGCATCAGATAGCGGTGACATTTTCCAAAACGAGAATTGCAATGAGTTGAACTGCTGTAGTGTTTACAGACGGTTAAAGGAGATTTTATGTCTAAGTTAAGCAATAAGGTTGCACTGGTTACTGGCGGCTCACGGGGAATTGGGGCGGCGATCGCGAAGCGTCTGGCTGCGGATGGGGCTAAAGTGGCCATTACTTATTCGAAGGGCGCGGACGCTGCCGCGTCTGTTGTCAAAGCGATTGAAAGCAAGGGCGGAAAGGCAATTGCCATTCAGGCGGATGCTGCCGATCCTAAGGCTATCAACGCTGCCGTCGAAAAGACTGTCGCGACTTTGGGCAAGCTCGATGTACTTGTGAACAATGCTGGTACGGCCATCCCGAAGTTGTTCGAGCAGACCACGCTCGAGGAGATTGATCAGATGATCGACCTGAACTTCCGCGGCTTGCTGGTCGCGACGCAGGCGGGACTCAAGCAAATGAACGATGGCGGGCGGATCATCATGATCGGCTCGTGCGTGGGCGAGCGCAACCTGACGCCTGGGCTGGTTGCCTACGCGGCGACGAAGGGAGCTGTAAAGATGTTTACCCAGGGGTTGTCGCGAGAGGTTGGGAGCCGCGGCATTACCGTGAATAACGTCCAGCCGGGACCCATCGACACTGACCTCAATCCCGCCTCAGGCGATTGGGCGGCACCGCAGAAAGCCAACACAGCACTCAACCGCTACGGTACCGTCGACGAAGTCGCCGCGTTGGTGGCGTTTGTCGCCAGTCCGGAGGCCTCGTACATCACGGGGGCGAATCTGACGGTTGATGGCGGGACAAATGCCTGAGCCAGTTGCCTACTCGGCGCACGGTCTTTGATGAAGAGACCGCAGTGCGCAATGTCATTGGGAGCCGGCGATTTCGTGGAGCCGGCTCTCGTTTGACGCCGGGTGGTGCGGTGGTTACATCTGTTTGCCAAGTACTCATAGAGGAGACGATGGCTACACTTCAAAATAAAACAGCGCTTGTGACGGGCGCATCGAGAGGGATTGGCCGCGCTACGGCGCTTGCGCTTGCTTCGGCCGGGGCGCACGTTCTGGTTCACTATGGCCGCTCGGCGGAGGAGGCGAAAGCGGTTGTCTCTGAGATCGAAGGCAAAGGCGGACGCGCCAAGGCAATTTCAGCAGACCTGGGATCTCCTGATGGCGCTGCGCAGCTTGCTGAACGGGTGCGCTCCATCGTGGGAGATCGGCTGGATGTGCTGGTGCTGAACGCCGGAATCAGCAAGGCGGCGCGTATTGCAGATTACACGCTTGAGGATTTTGACAACCTCTTTGCGACAAATGTGCGAGGGCCGTTTTTCCTGGTGCAGCAGTTGCTGCCCGCTCTTGGGGAGGGATCCAACATTGTTGTGATCACCTCGGTCGTCGCGCGCGAGGTGGTGGGCAATCCGGGGTTAGAGAATCCTTCGATTCTTGCTTACGCCTCTACGAAGGGCGCGCTTGAGACTCTGATTAAGAACTGGGCTGCGATTCTGGGGGCGCGCGGTATACGCGTCAATGCCGTTGCACCCGGAGTGATCGATACGGATATGTCGAATTTTACGAAGACAGAGGCCGGGCGCGAGGTTGCGATGGGAATGCAGGCGTTGAAGCGGCTCGGCAAGCCTGAGGATGTCGCCGATGTTGTGGCTTTTGTGGCGTCCGATGGAGCGCGTTGGATCACCGGTGCGAGTATTCCGGTTGATGGCGGTTCTAAGCTGTAAGCGGCTTGCCCAAGAGACTGCTACTGCGGCCGAGGTGCTGTCGTTGCGACGCCGAAGTGGCGGCCGAAGAAGTCGGCAGTGAGCCCGTACGCTGTGACCCAACTGCGGTGCATGAGGAAGCCGTGAATTTCGTCGGGGAAGACGTGTTCTTCGAACTCGACTCCCTGGATGCGCAGGGCAGCGGCCATGCGGACGGTTTGGGAGAAGGCTACGTTGCGGTCGTCGTCGCCCTGGATAAGGAGGACTGGGGATTTCCAGGTTTTGATGGAGGCGAGGGGTGAGGATTCGAAGGCGATGCGGGAGATGGTGGGGTCGGGAGTGGTGTTGTTGGAGTTTGGTTGCTGGTTGAGGCGGGCGGACCAGTCGTGGACTCCGTGGAAGTCGACTCCGGCGGCGAAGAGATCGGATGAGCGTGCGAGGGCCAAGGCTGTGAGGTAGCCGCCGTAGCTGCCGCCCCAGGCTCCGATCTTTGCGGGATCGACGTCGGGACGGTCCCGCATGTAGAGTCCGGCGCCCTGAACATCGTTGTACTCACTTGCGCCACTGGCTCCGTAGTTGATGGCCTCACGGAAGTTCAGGCCGTATCCGATGCCGCTGCGATAGTTGACCGAGAGGACGATGTAGCCGAGGCTGGCAAGGTACTGGTTCATCGCGTAGGCGTTGGAGTAGTAGTCCATGTAGTGGTAGCCCAGCAGCATCTCTCGCCTAGAGCCGCCGTGGAAGAAGACGAGTGCAGGATGGCGCTTGCCGTCGTTCGCGGTTGCGGGAAGGAAGAGCTGGCCGTGAATCTTCATTCCGTCCGCCGCGGAGAGGATGACTTGTTGTGGGATGACGAGTTTGTTTGCGGGGTAATCTGCGGGGACGAGGTGGGGGGCGAGGTCGCGGAGTTCTCCGTTGGTTGCGACGAGCGCAGGACGGATGGGGATGCGGGCGTCTGCGCGGAGGACTGCCACGCTTCCGGTGGCGGTGATCACAGGGAAGACTTCGATGCCGTCTCCTGTGGTGATCTGCTTAATCGGGGCTTTGCCTTCGGCGGCAAGCTGCCAGACGTGGCGGCGATCGATGTCTCCCTGGTTGGAGCTGAAGACGAGATTGGCGCGGTCGGGGCTGACGGCTACGTGTTCGACTTCGAATTCGCCGGGTGTGAGCAGGGTTGCTGCTCCGCCGGTGATGGGGACGGAGTAGAGGTGTTCCCAGCCGTCGAGCTCTGAGGGGAAGATGAGGTGGTTGCCGGGTGTCCAGAACAACTGCTGGTCGGTTGCCAGGGGATGGAAGACGCTGCCCTGGCCTTTTGCTGCGTGCCAGATTTCGTGTCCCGTACCGGTTGTGGCATCGGCGACGTGTATCGACCATGGTTCGCCGACGCGGTGGGCTCCGGCACCTCCTCCTCCGCTTCCCGATGAGCGGATGAAGGCGATCTGGTGGCTGTCGGGTGACCACTCGGGATAGCGGTCGGTTTGGGTGGATGGGTCCATGTAGGTGACGGTCTTTTCAGCGATGGAATAGACCCCGATGAAGCCGTGATCGCCGCGGTTGCTGGCGAAGGCGACGTACTTTCCGTCGGGCGACCACAGCGGCGGGCCCGGAGTTCCGCGTGCGTAGAACATGAGGGCTGGTTTGGCTGCGGCGTCTGCGAGAGAGATGGCCCAGATGGCATCTTTGCTAAGGAAGGCGACGGTTTTGCCGTCGGGGGAGACTGCCGGGGAGCGCCCTGCGGCCAGCTTGCGGGGGTTGCCACCTTCGACGGGCACGATATAGATCGTCTGCTCGACGCCTTCGGTGAGGAGGGCGGGGTTGGGATCGGGACGGCCGGGAAATTCGAAGTCGCCGCCGTGCACGTACACGACTGACTGTCCGTCGGGTGTCCAAGTGATGTCGCCGATGTCCTGGCCGTCGTCGGCGGTGTAGGCGGTCAACTGTCGCGCGGCGAAGTTTCCCGTTGAGAGGTCCGCGATCCAGACGTTGCGCTTGCCTTCCTGGTTCGCCATCCAGACGACGCGGGAACCTTTGGGGGAGGCTTGTAGTTCTGAGTTGAAGGTTCCGCTCATGATCTGCTTAAGGGAGAAGCTCTGGGCTGAAGCGGGTGTGAGAGTTGAGGCAAAACAGGCAACGACGACGACCAGACCAAGTTTCCAGGACATGTCACGCTCACTGTTGAGGAATTTGTCCCTAGTACAACATTGTTTGGTCGCGCTGACCAGCATCCTTTTTTGGCGACCCGCGTGTTCTGTGCTGGTTGCGGAGAATGTTTGGGGGTGATGAGCGCCGCTGTCGAAGCGTTGCGGAGTTGCGGGAGTAAACGGTTTTCGAAGGAATATCTGGCAAATTTGCAGTTACCTGAAGTTGGCCGAGCGTGCAAGGATTGCCGTGTAGTTGTCAGTTCGTTACACGATCGGGTTTGAGATTGCAGCGCCAGTTCGATTCAGAAATCCAGAGCCCCGATGAAGGTCCGATACTCAAGCCGGACGTAAGTCTGCTTCGGGCAAACAAGATCTTGACCCGTAATGAATGCCAGAGGGCGACTGTATGTTTGATGTGTCGACACTGCTGGAAAAGATTCCGGACGAATACAAACCGATGGTAGCTTTGGGCATCGGTTCTTTGATGCTGGTGGGTCTCGCACTATTCCACGGCGCCGGTTTGCACATCATTTCGATCCAGCAAAAGCGCAGACAGCGGCAATTGCGTTTGGGACCGCCCAGGCTTGCAGCAGGTGCGCTTCTGTTTGGTCAGTCTGTTTTCCTGATGCTCGCTTTGCATGTCGTCGAGATCATGATGTGGGCGTTTGTCATTATTCACGCGGGTTTTGTTAAGCATGCATATGATGCGATCTACTACTGTGCCAACGCTTACACGACTCTGGGAATGGGGAGTCTTGATATCGACAGAAATTGGCGAAACATCAGCCCCATCATTGCGATCTCTGGCTTGTTTACCTTCGCCTGGACAACCAGCGCGCTGGTGGACGTAGTGGCCTCGAACGGTCGACTCCTCGAACAGCTGGAGGATGAGCGCGAACGTGAAATGGAGATGCGCTTTACCTTGCGAAAAGAAGAGTGGGATGCCAGGAAAACGGAAACAAACCTTGAACGGTTGGATCGAGAGAAGACCAAGGCGCAGTATTCGGGAGCCTCAGTCTTCCAGAGACTCAAAATCTGGAAGGGTGAACGTAGTAGGGAAGAGGGTTTCCGCAATGCCGAGCGTGCCGAGGTAGTGGAGCTTCGCCGGAAAGAGCGCCAGGACGAAGAAGAGTTGGGATCGGGCGCGGCGCCGACAGACCCGCAGGACAAAGGTAAACAGTAGGAGGAATCGCTCGAATTGGTTTTCGGATTCTGTGCTCTTGCGGGTGGCCTGATAGAGTTTTTGAGTGAGTGCGAGGCGTCGAGGCTAAATCGAATAGGACGGTACAGACAGTGGGCGGGGTGTGGATCGATGTTCAGGCTCGGGCGATCAGGTGGATGGATGCGCGACGGGCAGGCGGTGTAAGGGCGGAGCACCTAGTGACGGGTGAACGGGGAGAGTTGGAGGCGCTGTTTTACCTGAGGCGGATAGGCTATACGGTGGTGGCGCGGCGATGGAAGAGCTCGCGGTTGAGGGGCGATGTGGATTTGATTGGATGGGACGGGGCGCGGCTATGCTTTGTTGAGGTGAAGACGCGCGGAGGGCGGGATGCGGGTCCGGCAGAACTGGCGGTGGATGAAGAGAAACAGGTTATGTTGCGGCGGATGGCTCGGGCCTATCTGAAGGGTTTTCCGGGGAAGTTGCGCGCGGAGGTGCCGGTGCGGTTCGATGTGGTGTCGGTATACTTGCTGCCAACCGGGGTGGAGTGCGAGCTGTATCGGGAGGCGTTTGGATGGTGAAGTACACGACGGAAGCGGATGCGGTTTCGCTCGGGCCAGCGGAGTTGAGCGAGCGGCTAGAGAGGGTGTTGCGCGGGGCGATGCCGTGGTTGCTGACGATCTCCGAGGCAGAGGCGAGCGTGCCGGAGCGCGAAGGGAAGTGGAGTGCGAAACAGGTGATTGGACACCTGACGGATTCGGCGGTGAACAACCTGAGAAGGATTGTGCTGCTGGAGATTGAGCCGGGGCAGAAGCTGTCGGGATATGCGCAGATGGAGTGGGTGAGCCTACAGCACTATGGGGAGCGCGAGTGGTCGCAGGTGCTGGGGTTGTGGTTTGCGCTGAATGAACATGTGGCGTGGACGATTGCTCATGTAGACACGGCTCGGCTGGCGAATGAGGGTGTGGTTGAGGGAGAGAGGGTCACGCTGGTTTTTTTGATTGCGGATTATGTGGCGCACATGGAGCATCATTTTCGGGCGATGCGGTTGTGGCTGGGAATTGAGGCTGGGTCGCGCGGTTAGCAACCGAAGAGGTTGGGGCTGGTGTCTAATGAATCTGGTGTGGCTGAATCTGGTGTGGCGAGGATAGAGAACAATGACGCTGATGAATGCTCCGGAGTATGACAGCCGCCGTGACAACCGGATCCGGAATTTGTGGATAGGCGCGGGATTGCTGGTGGTGGTGTTGATCGTGACGGCGTTTGCCGGGTTTGCGATGGGCCATGGGTGGTTCTATACGAATCTGCCGGCGGAGCATAAGGTGGACCACTTCTTCAAGGCTCTGGAGGCGAAGGACTACAACACCGCGTATGCCATCTGGATGAACGATCCGGAATGGCAGCAGCATCCGCAGAAGTACGACTACTCGCTGCAGCGGTTCACGGAAGACTGGACAACTTATAGCCCGGTGAATGGGCCGATCACCTCGCATGAAGTCGATATCTCGAAGACAGATGGCAAAGGTGCGTTTGGGACCGGCATCATCGTCGCTGTGCGGGTGAACGGCGATCACAAGATTTTTATGTGGTATGAGAAGAAAGACGGGACGCTAACTTATCCGGCACCACATATTTTGCAGTATTGAGTAGCTGGGATGGTGGTGACTAGATAAATTCTGGAGACCGTCGGCCGTTCCGTCGGTAGAATTCGACAATGCCTTCGCGACAGATCAAGGCGGAGCTAAAGTCTTCTCCGCTGCTTCATTCGACGCTTCCGGTTGTGTGCCTGGTCACGGCGGATGATGAGTTCCTCAATACCCTCGTACCTGAACTGATTCCGTGGTTTCAAGTCGTCGTGCGGGATGATTATGTCGATCTTGCGCGATGGACCCGTGAAGAGAATGTCGTGGCAGTCCTGCTTGATATCGATACTGAGGGTGAAGATCAGCATGGCGGTCGGAAGGTTTTGCGGGAGTTGCGTGAGCTGAACGAAAGGTTTGCGCTTATTTCGCTGAGCCGGTCGCGAACGCGGCTGGTGGAGAAGGAGGCGCTCGCGGCGGGAGCGGATGCACATTTCCGCAGCCCGGTTGATCTTTCTGAGCTTCGGGTGACTCTTGCGGAGACTTTACGGCGCCGAACGGAAGAGGCGGCGCGCGAGCAGATGTTGCGTCAGGCGCTTGAGACGAGTCGCTTTCAGGACTTCGTGGGTGCGAGCGGGCCAATGAGGTTTGTCTACGATGCGATCCAGCAGGTTGCTGACAGCAATATTAACATCCTGATCCGCGGCGAGAGCGGGACGGGTAAGGAACTGGCGGCGCGGGCGATTGTTGCACTGAGCCGGAGAGCGAATAAGCCCTACATTCGGCTAAATTGCGCTGCGCTGCCGGAGAATCTGATTGAGTCGGAGTTGTTCGGGAGTGAGCGCGGGGCTTTTACCGGGGCTACGGAGGCGAGGCCGGGTCAGATTGAGCTGGCCGATGGAGGCACGCTTTTTCTGGATGAGATTGCGACGCTTACTCTGCCGCTGCAGACCAAGCTTCTGCGGGTGCTGGAGGATCACCAGGTGCAGCGGCTTGGCGGACGGACGTTGCGGAAGATTGATTTCAGGCTGATATGCGCGACGAACGAGCCGTTGGAGGAGATGGCTCGCACAGGACGGTTCCGCGAGGATCTCTATTACCGGATTCATGTGGTGCCGATTCATCTACCTCCGCTGCGCGAGCGGGCGGGGGACATTCCGCTGCTTTGTGAGTACTTTCTGCAGATGCATTGTGTCGCGAACGGTCTGCCGGTGAAGCGACTAGCTGCGGACGCTCTATCGGTGTTTGAAGAACACTCCTGGCCGGGGAATGTTCGCGAGTTAGAAAACCTTATCCAGCGGCTGGTGATCACGGTTCGCGGCGAGGAGATTCGTGCCCAGAATCTTCCGCCTCGTCTGCTTGCCAGCAGTCTTGCCGCGCAGGAGGCGGTGATGCTGCCGCAGGAGGGAACGGATTTCGACGCAGAGATTCAACGTGTCGAGAAGGCGCTGCTGACGGCTGCACTTCGCCGGACGGAGGGGAGCAAAGCGGCGGCTGCGCGGCTGCTGCGGCTGGATGGTCAACGGATCAAATATCTTTGCCGGAAGTATTTGTTGTGAGGTTGTATGGTTTATTTTTTCACCCACGATGGTTTATTTTTTCACCTATTTTGGATGTAGCCGGGATGTTGGCGCAACAGCTGGTTTCGGAGAAAGCTTAGAAATCAATGGTTTGCGGGAGCATCAGGATTTGTTATTCTTTGGCACACCAAATGCATTAGGTAGGGATGTAGAACGGAATTCAAAAAAACAGAAGTTCCAGGGAGAGTCACAATGGCAATCACGAAGAAATCGCTCATCGGCAAAACCTCCATAAACAATTCTTCGAAGAATAAGACTGCTGCTCCTGCCGCTGCGACTGGCCCTGTGACGCCGGGCAAGATGGTTCCTGCGATGCGGCTGGCGAAGGCAAGTTTGGAGACAACAAAGATGTCCGGTTTGAAGACCGGACGGGTGTATTTCTAGAGGCTGCCTGAGTTCTGGATTCGCAATGGGTATGTTCGGGTTCCTAATTCAAATCGAATTCTGAAAGTCTAAATTCAAAATCAAGGGAGAGGCACAATGGCAATCGCAAAGAAATCGATCGTCGG
This sequence comes from uncultured Acidobacteriaceae bacterium, assembly GCA_963746625.1. Classification (GTDB taxonomy): domain Bacteria; phylum Acidobacteriota; class Terriglobia; order Terriglobales; family Acidobacteriaceae; genus Edaphobacter. The sequence continues at coordinate 165,032 of CAVVBT010000002.1, read as the reverse complement.
CAAAGCATCTGCAAAGAATTCCTCTAAGAAGAAGACTGCGACGGCGAAGGCGGCCGGTCCGGTTACGCCGGGCAAGATGGTCCCTGCGATGCGGCTTGGGAAAGCAAATTTGCAAACCTCGAAGACCGGTATGCAAACCGGAATGAGGGTTTTGGTCTAATACTGCCGGCTTCTCTTGGTTAGCAAAGACGGCTACCGCTCATGCGATAGCCGTTTTTGGTTTACCAGACGTGAGCGCGGACCAGATTGAGGGTGATGGTGGCGAACCTTCCGAAGAGGCTGCGGCGGGCGCCGAAGATTCTTGCTGTGCCGGCGGTTCCTAAGGGCAGGTTGTCGGCGGGCGGCAGTTCTATTCGCGTGGAATAAAAAGTGGGTAATTCGATGCCCTTATAGTCCTGCCTGGCTACGAGGCCTGGGGGTAGATTGACTGCTTCGCCTTCGAGAGGCGGGAGCGTCATGCGAATTGGTGAAAATTGGCCGGGGGGCATCAGGGCTACTTCGGCGTATGTAGGGATACGGTCGAGGGCGGAGACAGGAACGAAGATGCGGGCCATAGGTGGGCCGGATTCGGCGATACGAAGCAGGCTCTGACCGGAGGCGGCGTCCTGATCGAGGAGTGCGCCGGGGTTTTCGGTGAGGACGATTCCGTTGACGGGCGCGGTGAGGATGAGGGAGTTTTGTGCTTCATCGGCGAGGCTGCCCGAGTGGACGGCGGCGGCTTGTCTTGCGGCCCCCACGCCGATGCTGGTGCCGCCTAACTCTGCCGAGAAGGTTTGGAATTTTGCGCTGCTGGTTTGGCTGTCGGAGGCAGAGCGCATGGAGGCGGCGGAGGGACTGCTCATGGCGAGGAGTGGCTGGCCTGCTGCGACGTGATCCCCTTCTTTTACGAATATGGCGGTGACGCGCCCGGTGAGGGCTGCGTGGAGGGTGGCGGCGTGGGATGGTTCGACGAGGAATACTGCGTCTTCGCGATCGCGCCAGAGGGGCAGGAAGAAGAGGGTAAGAATGACTGCGGCGGCTGCGATGTGCAGCGGCCGCCAGCGACGTTCTGCCAGGCTATTTTTCCATGTGCGCGCGGCAAGATCTCGGAGGGAGCGTAATCGAGAGCGGAACAGGACGAAGGCGAGTACGCCGGCGGGGATAAGGGCGAATTCGGCGAGCCAGTGCGACGCGATGTTGTACGAGAGACGGACGACGACGAAGAGCAGCAGATAACTGTAGGCGCCGGAGACGAGAGCGTAGAGGACAAAGAGCGGAATTCGTTTTTTGTGAATGACAGGAGTTTCGATGGGCAATCGCAGGATGCGGCTTTGACACCATGCAGAGACGAAGGCGGTGGAGCGTTCTTTCAGGTCGGGGATGCCGATGAATTCTGCAAAGAAATAGTAGCCGTCGAGTTTGATGAGCGGGTTGAGATTCATGACGATCACCGCGACTCCAGTGATGAGGATGATCTTGTAGGTGAAGTCGTGGATCCAGGGGCCGGGTTGGGTATTGGTCCAGACGATCATCGCGATGCCGCAGACGACCATTTCAACCCAGATGCCGGCGATGATTGTGGCGAGACGCTGGATTTTGGTGGCGGAGATCCAGGTTTCGGTTACATCGACATAAAAGGCGGGAGTGAGATAGAGGAACATGAGACCCATGCTGTGGACTTCTCCGCCGTAGTGTTTGCAGGTTAGTCCGTGGGCGGACTCGTGAATGAAGCCCAGGGCGAGAAGGAGGACCCAGAATTCAACGATGTCGAGAACAGTTTTGTGGGTGAAGGTGTAATAGAGCTTGATGTCGGGGCCGAGGAATTTCCATTTGGCGATGAAGACGGCCGCTTCGAACAGGAAGAGCAGAACGGCGGCGATGACGCTCCAACGGCTATAGATGAATCGTCCGGTACAGCGGTCGAGCCATGTGAGATAGCGGTCCGGATCCCAGGCAGAGAACGTGATGTGCGCGATGTTGATTTTGGATTTTCGTTGAGCTCGGCGGCCGCGCTGGGCCATAAGTTTTTCGCTGAGGGCGAGGTTCTTCTCCTGTGGTGTTCGGTACCAGAAGTCGTTCTCTTCCATGTTTTCGGCGAAGAACCGGACGTCTTCGGGCGCGACGTAGGTTCCGGTTTCCGCGGTGTAGAGATCGGAGATTTCATCGAATGAGCGGACTCCGTCGAAGAGCTGAGCGAGCTTCCATTGAGCGGGCTGGAAGCGAAAATAATTTGCTCTGCCGCGCTGCAGGACGCCAAAGACGGGTTCGCCATCGAGGATGTCTTCGCGGACGATGAGATCGGGATCGAGGCGCGGACAGGCGTTGCGCGCGAAACGCGCTTTGGGGATCTCGGGTAACGCGGCGTCGAGGGCTTCGCTGAGATTCATTGCGCGAGCCGGACCTGCATGGACATGCCGGGTTTGAGGAGTGGTGAGGCGTGGTTGACGAGGCCTATGACCTGGACGCTGCCGCTGGCCGGATCAACGACGGGGCTGACGCGGAGGATTCGCGCAGGCTGGCGCAGATTGGGGTAGTCGGCGGTGGTGAGTTCGAGGGGAGCGCCAGCGCGAAAGCCCCCCATCGCAGACTCGGGGACGGTGAAGAGAATGTGCAATGGAGCCACGGCAGTGATCCAGAAGAGGACGTCTCCCTTTTTGACCTCTTGTGCGGAGCGGACGGAGCTGCGGCCTACTACTCCCGCGAAGGGAGCGACGATACGGGATTGTTCGAGTTGGAGTTTGGCCAACTCGAGATCGGCCTGGGCTGCGGTTTCTTCGGCGCGGTAGCGTGCCACTTCGGCGATGGTTTCGTCGAGTTTATATTTGACGTGCTCCCAGTCTTCTTCGCTGCGAATTTTTTCCGAACGCATGATGTCAGCGCGTCGCAGATCGGATTCACCGCTTTTTTGTTCGGCTTCCCACTCGGCGACCTGCGCGTGGAGGGATGCCACGCGGGCTTTCTGCGAGTCGCAGGCGGCACGCAGGGTACGGTCGTCCAGCAGAGCAAGCAGTTGACCCTTGTGGACGTGGTCACCGATTTCGACGGCGATTTGTGCGATGCGGCCGTCGCGCTCGGCGGCGACGTCAGCCTGCTGCTCGGCGACGAGGGGGCCGGTTGTGGTGAAGTGTCTGGCGTCGGCGGTATCAATGGGAGAGACGAGGGGAGAGATGGGGGGAGAGACGGGCGCAGGCGTATGGATAGCGGCGGGCGCCGGTGTTGTGGGGGCGGAGACTCCGGCGGCCTGGGCCTGAGGCTGGGAGTCGCACCCAGTGCCAAGGAGGATCAGGGTTGCAACAGCGGAGAGCCCGATCGAGCTACGGTGTGCGCGATTCATGTATTTCACCAGCCAATCCAATACCACAGAGTTTGCCAGATCCAGAGGGCCGGGCGCCGGAAGAGAACGTAGCCTGCGGGCCGGAAACCAATGAAGATTTTTGCGCGACCAGTCATGCCGGAGCGAAGAATGCCATCTGCGTTGGGCAGAGGGACGCGGGCTGCGAAGGTCTCGTCGCCGTCGGCATGCTGGGCCTCAGGGCTAATGATAGCGATGGAGCTGTGCCATGAGCGTTGCGGATAGCTGTCGAGTTTGATCGCAGCGGATTGACCTGAGAGCACTAGCGCGGCATCGCGTTGGGGGACGGCGATGTTCACGACTGCGGAGGAGAGATCGAGCACCTGGGCGAACGGGGCGCCCGCGTCGAGATGGCCTCCGGCCGCGTTTTGAAGGGCGGGTGTGATGACGATGCCGGTGATGGGAGATCGCAGCTGCGCACTTTCAAGACGGGCGCGGGCGCGGGCGACCTCGGAGCGAAGATACTCGGTTTGAGAGCGGTCGGCTCCGGCCTGCGGAGCGCCGTGTGCGAGGTCGGCCTGCATGACTAACATGGCTTCCTGATATCTGGCTTCGGATGACGCGAGGTCCGTTCGCCACTGCCAGTCATTCATGGCTCCGAGGGCCTCACCTGACGCGACTCGCTGGCCTTCGTGAGCGAAGACCTGGGTTACGTTGCCGTCAACCGGAGCGGCGACGGTAACGATATGCTGCGGAGCGACAATTGCGTCTCCTGAGATGCGCATCGGCAGAGGACAAAAGGCAAAGAAGAATGCGGCGGCAATGATTCCCCCGCTCAGGCCGAGTCGCCGGCTGCGGTTGGTGCGCAGGAGAGCCCGCTTTCGCTGGACGAGTGGTTCGAGAAGGCTGATGAGCGGGACTTCGCGGTAGAGCAGAGCATTGCGGATCGCGACGGTGGCCTGTCCAGCAAGAATTTTGATCATCTCGGTGTGGGGGAGATCAAGAAAATCAGGGTCGCTGCTTTCGTAGAGCAGAAGGCCGACGCGACCCTGGTCGTCGACCAGCGGTAGTGAATAGAGGGCGTGGTAGCCGGTCGCTTCGAAGTGGCTTACGACCTCTGGCGGAAGTTCCTCTTGTGTGTCGTCGGCTGATTGACTGCGTTGCCGGAGGTGTTGTGCGTCGTCGTAAGACGAAAGCCAGCGAATGAGTTCGTGGAGTTGTTCGACGCGGGCGTCGCCGAACGGCAGACTCGACATTCCTGACACAGCTTTGAGCTGGAGGCGGCCGCGATTGTCGAGGGCTATTGCGCAGAGTTCGAAGGGGAGAACGTTCTGTGGACTGTTGACGATGATTTGCAGCAGGCGGTCGAGACGCAGAGTCGAGGTGATCTCCGAACTGACGCGAACGAGCGCTTCGAGGATCTCCAGCTTGCGCTCTGCAAACATCAGGCTTGCATTTTTGAGGGCGCTGCTTACGGTTTCTGCGATCGTCGACATGAAGAAGAGGTCGTCCTCGTCGAACGGGCCGCCGTCTTTGTTGATTGCTTCGAGGACGCCGACTTCGGATTCATCCTGAAGAAGAGGCACGAGCAAGGCGTTTTTGATGAGCGAGTTGCTGTTGGATTGATCGTTTTGATCGGCGTGGGAGTTGCGCTGGTGCAGTCGCTGGTCGTCGGAGTCTGCGATGAGGAGCGGCTCGCCTTCCTCGGCCATGTCTGCCACGTATCCCTCGCCTGGCTGCTGCATCATGCCGGAGTGGACTGTGGGATCGTAGCCGCGGCTGGAGACGAGGCGAAGGGTTCCTCCATCGAAGAGCCAGAGATGGACTGCCTGGCAGGCGATCATCGCCCCAACTTTGACCGGGATGAGAGCGATCACAGCATCGAGATCGAGGGTGGCGTTGAGAGATTTCTCGAGGTCGTAGAGCTGCGTCATCCGATGGACGGAGTCGAGGAGATTTTGACGCTGCTGCTCAAAATCTTCAGCGGACAACAGAGCGGGTGACGCCAACTCGAGAAGCGGAGAGAGCTTCTCGATGTTTTGAGGTCGAAGCTCGGACGAGAAGGTGAGGATCTCGATGGCCCCGATGATCTGGTTCTTACCGAGCAGGGGGAGATAAGCGATGGAGGCTATGGAGCGGCTGACATTGAGGTGCGCGTAGTCCTCGCGCCGAATGTCGGAGGCCGGATAGATATGGGGCTGAGGCGCCTGGGAGAGCAGCGGCGCAAGGAGGCGACTGGGTGTTGCCTGCGCAATCTGTCTGACTGAGATGTCGCCTGCTTTGCCGATCGCTGTCCAAGGCGATGACGGGTGGCCGGAAAACATTCGATGGACGACACAGGCTGAGTCTGGAATCAACTGAACAACAGCAGAGGCGAGGAGGGTCGCACGTGCCGGGGAGTCAGGCGCAGCGAGAAGCGATGCGGCGAGATCGGGCAAGGAATCTTTTGAGTACGACATCATCTGGCAACAAAGGGTCGTACGTCGCGCAACTTCCTGACGCAGACAACTTTCCGGGGATTCTGAGTAGATGGAGGTTAACAAGCGTCTTGTACGATGTAAAGTTATTTCTGAACGCGGGGAATTGGAGACTACTTTGGATCTCGACATCAAGCAGGAAGGCAAGATCTGCACGCTGAAAGTGAAGGGCCACCTGAAGAGCGGTGACCCCGTCATTCAATTTGACGCTGCCGTGCAATCCGCTCTTTCGAGCGGCCATATTTTTCTGGTCCTCGATCTCGAGGCAATGCCTTATCTTGATTCGAGCGGTATTGGGGCGATTGTGGACGCGCTTCGGAACGCGACGAAGTTGGGCGGAGACGTCAAGCTGGTGAATCCGTCTTCGTTCGCTTCGAAGACGTTTAAGATGGTGGGGATTCTCAACTTGTTCGGCGTGTACACGAGCCAGGCAGAGGCTATTGCGGCCTGCGGGAGTGCAAAGGGTGAGCTGAGCGAAGGGTAAAGTTTTTTTGTGGGGTCCGGAGGGTTCGGGACGTCGCGGCTTGTAAACCGGGAAAATCATGCGTCAACTGCTGTTTACAGTTGGGCACTGCAATGTTTTGCGGCCAGCGCTCGAAACTGGCTCTGATCGTCTGAATTTCATTTCAAAATCGAAATTCAACTCCTTTAGAAGAGCTCGATCCATGAAACTTTGCCAATTCGAGGCCACTCCGGCGTTTGGTCTGACAATTGCAATTTGTGTTGGGGTTGCCTGCGATAACATTCGGCTCGTTCGCTGTTTGAACCTAAATCAGCGACGTATCTCGCATCATTACGCACGTTGGCGCAGATGCCAAGCTAGCTCTAAAGCGAGGAGTCTCGGCGATGTCTTCACCCCTATCACCAGAACTCGAAGTTCTGCTTCCAGTGCACAACGAAGCCGAAAGCATTGCGAGAACTGTCGTAGAAATCTACGAAGAGCTTAAGCCATTTGTGCGGGTGCGATTCATGCTCTGCGAAGACGGAAGCAAAGACAATACAAAGCAGGTACTAAGAGCGATTGCAAACGAAGTTCCTGCCAAGCTGTTTTTGAGTGAAGGCCGAAAGGGTTACTCGCGGGCGGTTCGTGACGGCATGATGGAACTAGAGGCTCCGTATCTTCTGTGTCTCGATTCAGACGGACAATGCGATCCGAAAGATTTCAGGAAATTTTGGGACGGAAGAGACAGCGCAGAGATACTGATTGGCTGGCGCGTCGATCGAGCGGATACCTGGATGCGTAAAACAATGTCCCGAACTTTCTATCGCGTCTGGAAGAGCTTATACCGATGTCCCATTCATGATCCAAGCTGTCCCTTCATGTTGACCCGGCGTGAGGTTGTTGAAGAGCTGTGTCCCCGAATGGGGGCGATGCAAGAAGGCTTCTGGTGGGAGTTTACTGCGCGTGCTCAGCGCCTCGGGTATTCGCTCCATGAATTGCCGGTGCATCATCGAGATCGCGCTGCCGGCGTGACCCAGATTTACCGTCTGAAGAAACTGCCTGGTATCGGATACAGGCACATCGTAGCACTTTTCAAGATACTGGCCGAGACACGGCGGACAGGTTCACTTACCGTCGCTGCAAAACTGGGTCGAAGTGCTGAATGATCGAGGAATTGAATTCACAAGTTGCGTCGGAGCCATGGCCCTCCTTCCTTCGCCAACCACAACCAGAAACACAACTGAGAATCTCCAGTTATGAATGGTTGAGAAAAAGAGGGCAGGTCAGTATTGAATTTAACAGTCGCCTGTTCTCTCAGTAAAATGGAGGTTTTGGAACGATGGAGTTGGCCGGCATTGATCCTATAGCTAAGCTTTCAGCACGAAGGCGGCTTGATCGCCAAGCTGTTGCCGATTGAGTTCAGCGGAACGCTTCATCATCTGTCGCATCGCGGCGCCGCCGAGTTGCGCAATTTGGGCACGCACTTGCGTCAGCGGAATATCCCGTTCATATAACTCGCTTGCATAGAATTGAAATGGGCCGGAGTCAAACGTTATGTGTGAAGCCCGGAAGCCCGCTGCTTCAAAGGTTAAACGGAAGCTCTGTGGCGTATGAATAATAAAATGTCGCGGCGCATCGAGTTGCGCCCAATTCTCCTTATAGTTTTTCCACGCCCAGTTAGCGACTGGGATTCGCACAAGGCAAGTCCCTCCGGGTGCCAGCTTTTCCCTCGCCAAACGAAGCACATCGATGTGATGGCTCATGTGTTCGAGCGAATGATGAAACATGATTAAATCCCACTCCTTCGCGGTGGTGTCCTGCAAGTAGGCCCGGCGTACATATGCGTTCTCGGCCTTAACAAACGGATCAATTCCATGCGCGTCATATCCAAGAGTACGAAGGATATTGACAAGTTTGCCGCCACCGCATCCTACGTCGAGTATCCGCGCGCCCGCCTTGGGCTGGACTTCGATGAAGGCCTGAAAGGCCTCGGGGGCGGGCCGGATCAGGCGTCCGAGACCCGGCGCTTTGTGATAGGCACGGTAGAGCCACGGTTCCAGAGCGCCGAAACGCAGAGAAGAGGTGTAAAAGTCATCCGGGTAGTAGGCAGCCATGTTATCGGGAATCTCGACAACCTGCACACAGCCGCAGCCAAGGCACTCCCAATAATCGAACTTATCGCGTGTCCCGTACTTCATCTCGCGGAAAACGTGCTTTGTCCCGGTTGTACTGCCGCAGATTGCGCAATTCATGAGCACCATTATATCTGGCCTAATATGTGGCCTGGTAGGGTGACAAATGAGTTGGGGACGGTAGGGAAAGTTAAAAAGTGTGCGTCCGCGGCCGAACGCGGCGAGTGTGATCGCCTGTACCCGGCCTTTCTTGCGGCAGACGTATAATGATCCTGGATTGAATTTTTAATCGTCACCTGCTTTCTCGGCAAGAGCTTGGGACGATGGAGCTGACCGGCATTGAACTGGGGAGACGAGACTGCATGCAGACGAACCATTCAATGACAGGGCAAAGGCCTCTGCTTACGCTCGCCATTCCCACCTACAATCGGGGCGTGTTTCTGCGCCAGTTTCTCGCCTCGGTCAGGGATCAACTGCGGTCAAATTCGGAGGTGGAGGTGATTGTCTCGGACAATGCCTCAACCGACGAGACCCCCAAGATCATGCGTGAGGAATTGCAGAGAGGGACTCGCCTGACCTATATCCGCAATCCGGAAAACATCGGCTCGGATGCCAACTTCCTTCAGTGCTATGAGCGGGCCAGCGGCAAGTACGTCTGGGTTGTGGGGGATGATGACGTTCTATCTCCGTATGCGTTGAAGCGAATCGTGGAATGCCTGTCCGGCGATGAGTTCGATCTGGTGTACCTGACTCCATTCGGTTTCGAGGGTTCTTATGCCCCGCCAGGGAAGCCATCCCCAGCCCAACGGAACGTCCGCATCTTCGATGATCCCGAGCCCTTCGTAAGGAGGGTCCACATCTTCTTTTCAATGATCAGCGCCAACATTATCAATAAAGACCGCGTGGAGTCGATTGGCCATGAGTCTTTTTCAAAGCTGGTTGGCTCAAACTTGATTCACTTGGGCTGGATATTCACGGCGCTGCGAGGGCACCGGAAGAGCCTGCTGGTGGATGAAAAGCTTTTGGGATATCGATGCGAAAACGGAGGCGGATTTGGTTATTGTCGAGTATTCGGACCGACTCTATCCGAAGTGGCGAAGCAGTGGCTGGACGTTCCAAGACTAAGCAAGCTGATTTCCAATGGCGCTCTTCAGCGCCATATTCCACCTCACCTATTCGAGGCCAAGCGACAGACCGGTCATCCATTTCTTAGAGAGGATGCGCACGCAATTCTCTCTAAGGCGTTCGGCAAAAATATAAGATACTGGGTTTGCGACTATCCCCTTATTGTTCTTCCAGAAGGACCGGCATGGGTATGGCTCCAAATGGTTCGGGTTGTAAATAGGATAGACAGAGCCTTAGGGTATCCGTTACTTGGCTGGTGATCTTGGGTTCGAAACCCGGTTGCGATTTGACTGACGACAAGCTATTCTGCGAAACGATCCCGTAAAAATGCATCGACGGTGGATGCAGCCCTCAGCTTGAGTAGCATTATGTAAGCGATCGTGGCCATAATACAAGCAAAGAAATCATGCCGAGAGATCAGGATTTAGGCACTCGTGATTGATAGACGCAGCTTTATTCAAACCGCGGTTTTAATTGCGGCGGGATCAGCCTCTGGCTCCCAACTGTTAGGCTGCGGTAGCGGATTGGTTATACCGTGCCTAGGCCCAGCTCCGGCGCCGACACCTATCCCGGGGATGACTTACATTCGCGCTTCGGAGATCGGGTGTGCGCTTGATTGTAAACTGGAAACAGGGCGCAACAAGTACACCGGCGGGCATGCCACTGACGATGGTCCGCGTATAAATGCCGCGATGGCCGGCGCGACCGCGGAAAATCCGATCACGCTGATCATCGACGGAAGCGCATTGATTTCTGGCCTGTTTCTTCCGGCCGGGGGCTATTGGAACATCGCGGGACTTGGCTGTGGTACGGGTTTCTTCGTGAAGACGGGCACCAATAACGACGGCATCCACAACGGACCAAGCAATGCGGGTGTGCCGTCCGATCCGGGACCGCCAGCCCCTCCACGTGGTAGGAACGTCTCGCTTAGCAACTTTACGCTGAACGGCAACCAGGGAAACGGGACTGACGGAAATTCGACGAGCGGAATGCAGCAGGGCACCAAAACAACTTGGTATTTCGGAATCAACCTGATGAATCTGGACAACATTGTTCTCGATAAAGTGGTGGTGGTGAATACTCCTGCGTATCACATACGACTCTCTAATGTCGGACAGGTTATGGTATCCGGATGCGTGATGCAGAGCCAGGGCCCAAGCACCGACGGGCTGCATTTCGATGGCCCGGCTAACGACATCATGATTTCAAACTGCTCCTTCATGACGGACGACGACTCGATCGCGCTCAACTGCCCGGAAGGCTACTCCGGCAACATCTCGCGAGTCACAGTGACCAACTGCAAGTTCAATAGTTGGTCGCTGATGCGACTCTATACGTCATTCGGGGGTTCTAGCCCATATAGCATCGACACAGTAAGTGTAAGCAATTGCAGCGGCACATTGGCGGAGGCCGCTTTCCTGATCGGAGTGGGCAATGGTAGCAGTCCGAACTCTGTTGCATCCTTGACCATCGCTGATTGCAACCTAACAGCCCCGACTGTACTCGGAGTTGCAGAAAACTTCGGGACTATCGGACTCCAAAACGTTACGTTTGTCCCATCCAAATCTCACGTTGTTTGGGTCTCGTCCCAAACAAACCGCGTTTGCGCCTTTCTGCGGCCCTCCCCGCTCTATGGAGAGGCAACTTGCTTTGGCTCGAGTCTCTCCTTTAGTAATTGTGTGATTTACCGGGATTCGGGTGCGAATGTCGCCGCAGTGATTCTCGAAGGCAACTCGATGATCGACAATCTAGCGTTCAATGGGTTTGAAGTGAAGGACGCCGGATCATACGATTTAGTGCAAGAGTTGTTTCACATAGGGTGGGGGTCACTCGGACAACTAGTTCTCGACTCCGTGGACAGCGACAACATCCGCACTCCCGTGGCAATTGGTGGATTCTCGAAGGTCGGGTCCGTTTCTGGTGCCGGCGCGCTGACAACAGGTTGGGAATTCCCCGATGCGGTGATGGCGAACGGGGTACCGTATATCTCGGCGAGTTCGGGCCTAGCTTCGATAAAAATCGGAGGGGTGGTCGAGCCCTATCCCTAACTCTGATTCCCCCTTGAACTGTGACTGGAAGATGCAACTGTCCGCTACAGCAGTCATGGGGCACATATCAAGTTTATGAGGTATTTTACCTTAGGGGACGAGCCAAACGCTCGCAAGAACATACGGCATTGTCAGAATGGGAAAAACAAAGAGCCAGTAACAGAAGTTGCTGCGAAATACAGGCGGTCCAAATCGTTTCTGGTGTTTGTTCTTTCTCAAAACGTGCGGGTGATCTTCGTAAATTTAGAGGTGCGGCAGGCAAGAGACGCATCGAGCGCCCGGTGTGACAACATCGTCGTCACCAATAATCCACACATACTTACCCCTGCGCCTTTTCGAAGCATTGTAGGAAATTCCTGTCTGCTCCGATATTAGCGGTATTGCGTAAGTAGCGAATTTCCAACCCACGGTCTATATATGCTTTGACGATGCTGGGCGTCTCGTCAGACGAGTCATTGTCAGATACGAGCTACTCTATTTTTGGATTACATTGATAAGACACACTGATCAAATTGAAATCGTGAGAAGGGGCCGGTTATTCTGCATGCCAGATTCTCCGATATTTAAGAAAAGTAAAAGTTCCAAGTCCCAGACCAATAAAGATAGTGCCACCCAAATACCCGCTGATCATTCCAATAGCGCCAAATCTTTTTCCTAATGCATAGGATGAAAAGAGCATAAATAATGCACCAAAAACAGAGATAAGTAAGAACTTTTCCTGTTTATGCGCTCGTAGATATATGGCCTCTGAGGTCACAATATGATTGAAAATCATAGTCAACAAAAGCATTCCAAAGGGAAGGGGGCCAAGCACGCGATGAGCAAATCGGCTCTGCTCCGCATTGAGATAGATCACACTGCTCCAGACTGCTGCAGAGCCTAAAATACAGACGACCAAAGACTGCGTCAGCGTCCGAAAGAAAATATGATCCAGTTTTACGTATTCCTTGCGCGCGATCATCGCGCCAAACGGCGCGGCTTTGGTGTTGACCCATGCAATGCTTACTGCCATCAGAGCATTGCTGATATTCAAGGACATGCCCATCTGACCTGCGGCGATAGGTCCCCAATATGCGAAAAGAATTGGATTGAATAGTTGAAAAATAAAATATCCGCATATCCAGCTGATCGCGATACGCCACTGAAAAGGCCACACCTCTTGCCACCAATGGATGCGATCTTGACCTGCGTGATAGAAAAACAACGGTAACAGAAGCCGACGCCGTGTGTAGAGCCAGACACCCCCAGCCAATACCTGACCCGCAATCATCATTGCTGGCGCAAAAAGGCCATGGCGTGTCAGCATTGCGCCCCAGGCAAGCACGCTCCCAAGCACAGCCTGCCAGAGGCGGGTACGTGCTACTTGTGGCACGTAACCACAACCCTCAAGAAAGGAGAAAAGAGGATCAATCTGAAAAGCAAAACTTGCGGCCAGAACGACCAACCACCACGGCAGACGCCATGCCACCTCATGTCCAGAGTGCGAATTACTGGCAAAAAAATGGAGCCCCACGGGAATAAGTATGCACGGCATCAAGAATGCGGCGATTGAATACCAGCGCACTGACTTTTGCAGTACCGATGCCAATCTTGCATGAGCTACAGGGTCTCCAGTAATTTCGTCATCGTTAGAAATGGCCAGATGGGCACACTCATGGCTTGCCATCTGCAAGATAACAAAAGAAAAGCCCAATTCGAAAACCATCTGAAGGGCAACGAGGCTTCCGAAGGTGTAATAGTAACCCTGCTCAGCACCGGTGAGAGAGTGCGCGATAAGCACAATTGTTACAAGGCCAGCCAGGCTGGACCATCCTCGCGCAAGCACCGTAAGAATAACGGCTCGATCTAGACCCAATAATTTTCGCAGCCGCGAAATAGCAGAGGATTTAGAGGTAAGCGTGTCGATTTGGAACGGATTCATCAGGGGGTCTAAGTTCAATCAGGTTGCGCTATGAGTCGCACCTTGGACTGTCCGATCTTTCTAGCAGCAAACTATTAGTTTAGCCTAACAGTGTAGCGGATGACTCTTCGCGTAAACTTATTCCGGCGATCTGGCCTAGATGAGATAGGAGTTCCGACGACGCGGTTGAGGATGTCTATGAACTGTGATCATAGATTCCGAGCCCAACAACGCATTCGAGCGCATTGACGTCGATACGTCGTGCCACGGTCTTGTCGCAGGCAGAGCAATATGTTGTACAGGCAATCTTCTCTGGTTATCTCGATAATGATGTGCCCGTAGCGGTACTGGTCGTTTGAGCAAAGTGACCGGCAGCGGTTGTCAAATCCTCCAGGTTACCTTCTCGGTTGTATCAGGACTTACGATGCTGATGCGCTTCATCATCCCTCCCGGGGATTGCGATACCAAGCGGCCGTACGGCGAATGGATTCTTCCAAATTTACGCGTTCTTCGAGGCCAAGCAGCTGCTTTGCACGGTCGACTGAAGGAACGTAGCGCGAGGGAGCGGAGCCGGGCGATGGCTGACATGCCACATGAATGGCAGCATGAGGATTGAGGATTTTGGCGACTACTTGCGCGAGTTCCAGAATGCTAACTTCACGCGCCGAGCCGACGTTGATGGGGACTAGGGACGGGGCGCGAAAGAGTATCGTCCAAAGCCAAATTGCGAGGTCAGCACCATAGAGATAAGAGCGTCTGGATGTACCGTCGCCTTTAATATGAATGGAGCGGTCGGCTAGCGCATCTCCGATGAAGTTGCCGATCGCGAAGTGAGTATCGAGAGGAAGATGCGGTCCACAGAAGGCCCAGCATCGGGCGATAGCACATTCGAGCCCGAAAGTCTTGTGAAAGAGAGCGCACATGAGTTCGGAAGCGCGCTTGCCTTCGGAATAGACGCTGGCCGGATCGAGCGGATCGGGAGCGCCGACGTAGGACTCGGGCAGATGCGTGATGGCAGAAGGCTGCTTGCCATAGATTGCCCCGGAGCTTGTGAGAAGAAATCGAGAGGTGCCATGGCTGGCGGCGAACTCAAGAGTGCGTTGCGTGCCAGCCAGGATGGTCGTCAACATATCAACGGGAGCTTCGGCGGCCTGCCGTGCGCTGGCCTCGTTTGCGGCGTGAATTACGAAGGAAAAATCGCCATCGGGGAAGGAGAAGTTGCGAACGTCGCCGACAAGGAGGGTGATGGCGGGATCAGCAACGAGGTGGGGGCACTTCGCGGTAAAGGTGACGGGGTTGCGAGTGAGGACGGTGGCGTGAGCGTTAAGGTTGAGGGTACGGTTGATATGGACAAAGCTCTCGACCAGCCAGCAGCCGAAAAAGCCAGTGCACCCGGTTAGGAAGATACGCTGATCGCGCATCCCCTCCCAAAGCGATCTTGTCTCGTTATGGATGAGCTCGAGATCGGTGGTGGATAAATGCTTATCTGCCATAGGTACTTCTGACTATTTTGGCAGATTGAGTGTAGTATGCCTAGGAGGATGCGCTCGGCTCGGCCCTTACGGATGGCACAGCGATACAGAAGGAAGGATAAATTGGCTAGTGAAGTCGGCTTCCGTTTCCATTTTGCAGAGCGTGGCATGTGACGATGGAGCATTAATCGGCAGCATGTACTGCACTATTGCAGCGCTATAAGAGATTCGAAAACTAATCGAGAGATTTCGTGATGCGAGTTTTGCTTTTCGGCACGGGCAGCGGCCTGAGCGATTTATTAAGCGTTCTCCCAGAAGAAGTAGAGATTGTGGGACTATGTGACAACAACCCAGTCAAGCATGGCAAGTTAATATCGGGGCATCGTGTACATCCTCCCAGTTCGATCGGAGAGCTGGACTTTGACTTTGTGGTTGTGACTGCCCGTGCGGGAGAGGCAATACGCAGCCAACTGTTGGATTTAGGGTTGAAGCGGCCGCAGATCCTGTTGTTCTATTCCAGCTTCGACAGCTCCCTTCGAACAATATTGAACCAGGATATGGAGGCACTCAATCGGCATTTGAGACTTGGCCTGCATCCGCTCTCTTTGTGCACGATGCAGCTTTGGCCGAATAGTAAACAGGTGACGATGTCTTCCGAAGACGATTTTTGCCGCATGATGTCACTGCAGCTTGCAGCAGAACGTATCGCGGTAAAAAACATACCTGGCGCCATCGCTGAGGTTGGTGTCTACCGTGGAGAGTTTGCAGCTGTTCTCAATCAGCTGTTCTCGGATCGGACACTTTATCTCTTCGATACGTTCGAAGGATTTTCAGGAAACGATCTTTTAGACGGCGAGGAAGGGAAACACTCTCAAGCTGCTGTTGGGGACTTTGAGAATACGAACGTCGAGCTCGTTATGTCGCGCATGGCTCACCCAGAGAAGGTGATTGTGCTGAAAGGGTATTTCCCAGCCACGACAGAAGGTCTAGAGGGACGCTTCGCCCTGGTGAGTCTTGACGTCGATCTGTACAAACCTACGCTCGCGGGGCTGGAGTATTTCTACCCCCGTCTTTCCGCGGGCGGATACATCTTCATACATGACTACAACAACCGTAGGTTCAGGGGAGTCCGAAAAGCCGTTGACGAGTTTACGGATGCCACCGGAGCGACTTTGGTACAGTTGCCTGATTTCGCTGGGACTGCCATTCTTTCGAAGTAAGTCCAACCCTTCCAATAGAAGGCTGTCAGTGCCCTTGCTCCGGTCTTCAGATGGATCAAGGGCCCTGGGCTACATCGTTTGTCGGGCATAGCGCAGGTTACCTGCGACGGACTGTGCCTGTGGATCAGTAGCTTTAAGCGGGGGAGAGAAAGCGGAATACTTTGACAGCCATGTCTTCTTCCAGGCTGGGTGTCATGAAGTGGAGAGGGTTGGACTCCATACTGCCGGAGGCCGTGACGCGGCTGCTGATCTTGGGAAAATAGGTCTGCTCGGGATCGATCTTCACTGTAAAGGCTGCGGGGCCAGGGGCATTGATCGCTTCGAGAAAAGCAACGTCTTGCTCGAAGCCAGGACGAAGCTCCTGCAACGGAATGCCATACGCTTCAAAGAGTTTGGACCAAACGGGAATGCCCAGGCCAGTGCTGGTATCGCAACCGACGTAGCGGCCGCCGAAATAGTTCTTCTGGGTCATGCGGATTGAGGCGTAGCCGTTGTCGTCGAAGATGAAGATCTTGAGGTTTAGCCTATTGACAAAGACCGTGCCGAGCTCCTGGAGGTTTTGGAGGAAGCCGCCGTCGCCTTCGACGAGGAAAGTTCTGCGACCGCTCGCTGCGAAAGCGGCGCCAATGGCCCCCGAGAGGCCGTAGCCCATCGAAGCGAGACCCTTGTCGTTGAAGACACGCTGACCGCGTTTGGTAAGGAACGTCTGCATCATGACCGTGTTGGCGCTGCCGCTAGAGCAGGGAATAATGACGTCTTGAGGCGTACAAAGGGCGGACAACTTAAGGCAGAAATCGTAGGGTGAGACGAAACCATCACCGGTGTGATTAGCTGGATCGTTGAGCGGGATAGCTTGGCGGACCGTCTGACAAAACTCGATCCAGCCGCTGTAGTCACTATACTTGTCCTGAGCTGCTATGTACTCAAGGACTCCATTTGCATCTCCGCACACCGGGAAGTCAACTTTGGGATGGCCTTTCGTCAGTTCAGCTGGATCGCAGTCGACCTGAATGACCTTACCGACTGGAATGAATTGTTGCCAGCAAAAACCTGTTTGTTGGAGGCCGAGACGGGTGCCAAGAGCGACCAGGAAATCGGATTGCTGCATGAGAATGTTGGCTGAGCGTTGTCCCCAGGTGTTCGGCCGGCCGAAGAAGAGTGGATGGTCCTCATGAACACGATCAATTCCGTTCCAGGTAACCATGACCGGGATACCAATGCTGGCGAGACGATCAAGAACTCGTTCGCTGGTAGCACGGTCGATCCCCCCTCCGAGAAGAAGAACCGGGCGCTTGGCATCGCGGAGGCCGGATACAATATCTTGCAAAATGGCTTGTGAGACAGGTTGGACTACGTCGGAGAAGTAAGGGGGAGTGACGTTGAGCTCTTTCGGGTCGACGATTGAACCCTGAACATCCAGTGGAATCTCTAGGAAAACGGGACCCTTCCGGCCCTGACTTCCTGATTCTGCTATGCGGGAGAACTCGTAGTGATCGACAACCTTCTCTAGGAGCAACGACGTGATAGTAACCGGACGCGCAAGGCTGACTCCATCAATCTCCTGGATTCCGCGCTGCCTCACTTGACCGCGGGCAAGGTCCGCAACTTTGACCTGACCGCCGATAACCAGCAGCTCCCGGCTCTCAAGATAGGCACCCGCCATGGCTGTAATGATGTTGGTGAGGCCTGGGCCCGCGGTAACCAACGCAAAGGCCCTACCGCTTATGGAGGCCTCATTGAAATATTCCGCGGCGATACCAGCCGCTACCTCGTGGACAACTGGAATGCAGGTGAATCTATGACTGCAACTTTCCAGCAGATGCATGATGTTTCCACCGGCGACAAAAAAACAGTGAGTATAGCCGAGTTCTGCTAGCCAGATTGCAAGTTGATCACTATATTTCATCCGGGTCTTGTTATGTCCTTCTGCTTGAGTTTCGCGTGGCGAAGAGTGTCGAGATTTCAGAAAATTCCGAGATCGGAAAACGCGGGTTCTTGATTGAGCCGTAGCCGTAGGTAGCGTAGAGAAAGCGGAGTCCATTGGCTGCTGCCGCTTTTTCGTCTTCCAGAGTGTCCCCGATCATCATTGTAGATTCGGAGTCGAGGGAGTAGCGCTGGAGCAGGTCGGAGAGCATCTCGGTCTTGCTATCGTACGCTGGAGTGCGGCTGTCCCGCGTTGAGACTTCCCGGAACAGATGTATCAGATCCAGCTGGGTAAGAATCTTTTCGGTTGGAATTCGAGGCTTGTTGGTAACGATGAACATGCTAGCACCGGCAATATGGAGCGCTTGCAGCGTTTCAGCAACACCGTCGAACAAGACGGTCTCGCGCCAACCGTCATTGTCATATCGTGTGCGGTACGTGAGTTCGATTTGAACGAGCTCAGCCTCGGAAAGTGTGGGCTCGATGCGAGCTGCGATCACACGGATGGGCGGCCCAACGGCCGCACGCAGATCCGCCGCCGGCATCTTTCTGCCAACGGAACGGAACGCCGCAGAAAGCGAACTGCCAATGCCGGGGCAGGAATCAATAAGCGTTCCGTCAAGGTCGAATATAAGAGAAGTATTCGGTTTGACTGCTCTCACATGCATAGGTTCTGGCGCACTCTCATTAGCGATTAAGAACCGACCAGCGCTTCTCAAGCATGTCAATTCGCTTGGAGTCCTCTTGCTGAATCTGGCCATAATAATCTCGCTTGTTGAGCAGCCAGAGGAGCTCAAAATGAACCGCGTTCAGAAGACCTTGATCAATGTGTTTTTCTTTGGCGGCGTTCGCGTCGAAGATGACTTTTCGCGTCTCGAAGCGGGTGAGATGGACGTCGACCATCTCACGCAGAACGGGTATAGAGTCACTGGAGACGCCCCCCCCTACCACAAGATCGAGGCCACGCGCTTTGCACGCGGCGGCCGTCTTCAGAACGCAGTCGGTGACCTCTGTGCCGTTAATCGCGTCTCGATCGAGACCGGCGGAGAGTGAAAAATCGACGCGACCGAAGACTATCCCGGCCAGTTCGGTGGCTTTTTTAGTCGCATCGGCCATGGCGTCAAGCTGAGCGTAGGCCGAGATTGTCTCAAGATTGAAAAGAAAGTCGGTCTCCTCCTGCTCTTCTTTGGAGTAAACCTTGTCGACCGCCTCGGCGAATTTAGAAAGAGCGTAAGTGCTTTCAATCATCGGCGCGATGATGTAGTCGACACCGATCTGCTTACTTTCGATGAGGTCCCGCATTGCCTCACAACCACCAATCTTCAGCGCGAATCTGAGATCAGCTTTGCGGCATATTTCAACCAGCCGGAGTAGTTCATCGATGCGGGTTCCTTCAGCCTCAAATTCCGCTTTGACGGCCACATAGCCGAATTCTTCTGCGCCCTTTTTTAGGAGGTCCAGCATCTTGCGTTCTTTGATATTCATTCACTTTCCTTAATGAGGCTTATAGAAATATGATCAATTCTAGTAGCGACGAAATCTACTATAGGGTATGGGACTGTCGGTGGAAAAGAGGTCAACTGTCTTAGGAGCATGCCTTAGAGAACAATAAGGTCATCCCTCACTATCGCATGGAAAGAATCGATAATATAGCCGATCATGTCTTCCGTTAAACCAGGATAAACACCGATCCAAAACACATTGTTCATCACATAATCAGTATTGGGTAACTCCCCAATCTTCCGATACTTCGAATTCAGATAAGCCGGCTGACGCAAAAGGTTGCCACCGAACAGTAGCCGTGTTCCGATCTTCCGTTGATCCAATGCTTGCACGACACGGTCACGTTTGAGCCCCCCTTCAGGCTTCACGGCAATGGGGAAGCCAAACCAACTGGGATCAGAACCCGACGTGGCTTGAGGCAAGGAGAAGAACTCCTGAAGATCTGCAAGGCCATCATAAAGACGTTTGAAGTTCGCCCTTCGCGCCGCGATAAAGCCCGGCAACTTCTTCAACTGAGACACACCTACCGCTGCCTGCATGTCAGAAAGCTTTAGGTTGTAGCCAATGTGCGAATAGATGTACTTGTGATCGTACCCGCATGGTAGTTCGCCGAGTTGCCACTCGAATCGCTTGCCGCAGGTGTTGTCCTTTCCCGGAGCGCACCAGCAGTCGCGGCCCCAGTCCCGGAAGGACTCGATCAGCTTGGTCAATGCGGGCTTCTGCGTCATCACCGCACCACCCTCGCCCATCGTAATGTGGTGCGCAGGATAAAAGCTCGCAGTAGAAATATCGCCAAACGTCCCCACACCCTGACCTTTGTAAGTAGCACCCACCGCATCGCAACAGTCTTCCACCAGCCAGAGACCGTGCTTCTTGCAGAAAGCCGTCACTGCATCAAGGTCAAAGGGATTGCCAAGCGTGTGCGCAATCATCACTGCGCGGCTTCGATCAGACACAGCTGCTTCAAGCTGAGAGCAGTCAATGTCATACGTATCCAGCTGAACGTCAACGAATACAGGAATCAAGTTGTTCTGAATCGCCGGATTGATAGTCGTAGGAAAACCTGCGGCAACGGTAATAACCTCGTCACCGGCCCGGAGCGCTCGATCACCCAAAGTAGCTGAAGTGAGCGCAGACAGCGCCACTAGATTCGCCGACGAACCGGAGTTGACCAGGCGAGCATCGCGGACACCCATTACTCGCGCGAATTGGCGTTCAAATTGCTCCGCAAAGCGGCCCGTCGTCAACCAGAAGTCCAGCGACGCATCCACCGCGTACTGGATGTCTTCGGCATCGAACACCTTCCCAGACACAGGAACGACGGACGTGCCCGGAGTGAACTCGCGGCATGGAAACGCTTCATCGTAGTACTTCGCCACCAGGTTGCGAATTTGATCACGCAAAATCTCAACCTGTGGTTTATGCTCGGCGATCGCGCTATCTTCTTCAGCGAGGCTAAGTTCACTCGCTCGATTTTCAGCGATCGATTCCATCATTAGCTCCTATTCGGCCGGGCGCCCATCATATTTGAAAGAGCCGTTGATAGGCAGCAATTTGATCAAGGGTGACCTGCTGCATGTCTCTTCCGGCTTGCCATTGCCTAAACCATTCTACGATGAACTGCAGCGCACTGGAGAGGGTCAGCGCCGGTCGCCAGCCAAGCAGATTATGTGCGCGTGCACAGTCCAATTTCAAATAGGTGGCCTCATACGGATGAACACCCTTATCAATAACCCAGGACGCATCAGGAGACCACTGCTTCGCTAACGCACGCACAATCCATTCTACCGGCCGGGCGTCCTCCTCATTTGGGCCAAAATTCCACGCGGATGCAAAGCTTGCATCGTGCGCAAGAAGTCGCTCCGCAAGCTGAATATAGCCACGAATAGGCTCCAGTACGTGCTGCCACGGGCGGATCGCATCAGGATTGCGAATCGTAACCTGTTCGCCTGCGGCGAAACCGCGTATCAGGTCGGGAATCAGCCGATCCACCGCCCAGTCTCCCCCGCCAATTACGTTGCCCGCGCGAGCGGTGGCAACAGCAACTCCGTGCGTGCCAAGCTTGTCCGACGGAAAGAACGAATCGCGATAAGCCGCACTCACCAATTCGGCGCAAGCTTTACTGTTGCTGTACGGATCATGCCCACCCAACCGGTCATTCTCACGGTAGCCCCACTGCCATTCACGATTCTCGTAACACTTGTCCGTCGTTATCAAAACTGCCGCCTTCACAGATGCTGTATGCCGGATGCTGTCGAGTACATTCACTGTACCCATCACATTCGTCGCGATATGTCAATACCGGCTCAGCATAAGAGCGTCGCACCAACGACTGCGCGGCAAGATGAAAAACCACCTCAGGCGCGAAGTCCTGCATAGCCGCTCGCAGGCGTGGCAGCTCACAGATGTCGGCCTCTATATGGTGAACGCGCTCGCCGATACGGGCGACCTCAAAGAGGCTGGGCTCACTCGGCGGTGCCAGCGAATACCCACAAACGGTGGCTCCCATCTGCGTCAGCCACAGCGCCATCCAGCCGCCCTTGAACCCTGTATGCCCTGTAAGAAATACCCGGCGCCCTCTCCAGGGGGAATCAAGCCCGAGACTCACCACTTCCTCCATGGCGCTGCACCACTTTGCCACAGCTCCTCTAGGTAGGTTTTCTCGCGAAGGGTATCCATCGGCTGCCAAAAGCCCGTGTGTGGATACGCCTTTAGATTCCCTTCTTGCGCCAAGCGTTCGAGCGGCTCTTTTTCCCACAGAGTCTGATCGCCTTCGATATACTCAATCACCTTGGGAGAAAGAACAAAGAATCCACCATTGATTGAGGCTCCGTCGCCAGCTGGTTTCTCACGGAATGCAGTAACCTGGTCGCCATCAATGACAAGTGAGCCAAAACGACCGCTGGGCTGTACTGCACTTACAGTTGCTAACTTGCCGTGGAGTCTGTGAAACTCGACAGACTTTGCCACATCAATATCTGCAAGCCCGTCTCCGTATGTGAGACAAAAAGCATCTTCCCCAGCCAGATATTTGCCCACGCGTTTTAGCCGGCCACCAGTCTGTGTGGTATCCCCTGTGTCCACCAAGGTAACCCGCCACGGTTCGGTCGTGCTGTCATGCACTTCCATCCGATTCTCTTCCATATGGAAGGTGACATCTGCAGTATGGAGAAAGTAGTTAGCGAAGAATTCTTTGATTACGTAGCCCTTGTACCCCAGGCAAACGACAAAATCATTGATGCCGAAATGAGAGTAGATTTTTAGGATGTGCCACAAGATAGGTTTACCGCCGATTTCGACCATTGGTTTTGGTCGAACCGAAGTCTCTTCACTAATTCGAGTACCTAGTCCTCCCGCGAGGATAACTGCCTTCATTACCAAATTCTCCACTACAAGTCAGCTTTTGGATCCTGTATCAGGATGGCTCTCACGCTCTCGATCACTGTCTCCTGCAACATAGCTATTGTTCTAACACAGTGTTGGCAGCGGCTATCGCTATCCCAAACAGGGTGTTTATGGTGGGCCCGGAGGGATTTGAACCCCCAGCCAAGGGATTATGAGTCCCCTGCTCTAACCGTTGAGCTACAGGCCCTTTGATTCCTTACAACCGCAGGCAGGTTTGGGGAGTCTTGTGGGGACTCGACCGATTCCGTGCTCCATGGGTTCAGGCGTGGGATGACACTACCGTTGACTGACAGTCACGCTCGAGTGGTTCCAGCCATCTCCTGATTGTAAATGCAGCGGCGGTCGGCGCTCTAAAGTCTTCTGCGATGCGTGAAGTCTTCGGGATGGAAGACTATTTTTCCCCGTGGATGAGTTCCATCTCGGAGCCGATGAAGCCCCACGAGTTCCATGCCTCGCCCTTCACCACGTTTCTGAACAGGCCTACAGCATCGGAGCGGTCGTGATGATAGATACGCCAGTTTCCGACGCCGTAGCTTACGGTGTTGAATGACAGCTCGCCTTCGAGGTCCTGCGGGCCTGCGGGAGAAGGAGGCAATACGGCCTCTGCCGTGATTTGGCCCTGGTAGAAGTGCAGAAGACGCAGATAAAAATACAGGTGCGGCTCAGTGTTCTTCACTTCGGGAGTGATGCGCGTCAATACCTGCGCTGCCTGTTCCGGTTTGCCGGCGCGCTGCAGCGAAACGTAGAGCCAGTTCGAACAATCGATGAGGCTGTCGTTGGTTTTCGCTAAGGCTCGGGCGCTGGCGAACGAAGCTGCGGCCTCGTCGAATTCGCCGAGGAAGTAGTGTGCCAGGCCGAGGTGATAATGAGCGTCGAGATTCTCCGGAGCGAGAAGTGTCGCCTGCTGAAGGTCCTTCAAGGCTGGCTTGAACTCTCGCAGTCCCAGTTCGCGGTGGCCTCGCTCGAGATAGAGATCTGCGTTCTTTGGAGCGAAGGCTAATCCTTGCGTCGACGTTGCTACGGCTTCGCGATACTGTCGCCGTGCGGCCTCAGTTTTTGAGAGTTGCAGGATTCGGTCGACGTTTTTGGGATCGGCTGCGAGGTTCTTGCGCGCGTCGATTACGCTCTGATCGTCGGGCAGCGCGTAGAGCTTTCTGCCGAGGCCGGACGTTACTTCGAGCGCATGGTGTGCTTCGGAGCTAGTCTGCGAGACTAGCTGAGCCGTCAGGGAGAATGTGGTCGCGAAGAGAAACATCCCGAAGCGGAGCACTGTTCTCCTTCTAGTGATGCTGCGCGTTACTTGGCTCATCTGCACTGTCTCCTGTAAGCAGAATTGTTCTGGCTATGGGAGATTGTCTCTGAATTGACCTCTATTCGCGAATAATAAATTGGTTTCCTGGCCGGGACTATGCAAAATACCGTTCCGCGCGCAGCGCTGACGACGAAATGCTGCTCAGCGTTCAGTGACTTCCAAACGAACAGGTCTTGCTGTCGAATTTACATCGGGATTGTAGTACTCGTAGACCCGGGATTGGAAGGTGTGTGCGCGAATTGGATATTTGGCGTGAAGCCGGAAGGAAAGAGTCACGGTTTGGTTTGGTGCGAGCGCATTGAAGTAGAGAATCGCCTGAGTTGCGGTGAGGCTGAACTTCTCGAGACGCCCGGTTTTGGCGCCGGCGGTCTTCTCCTGCATTGACTGCAGGTCTTCGCTGAGCAGGTCGAAGCCGGGAGGGATGCCGAGATCGACCATGATCATGTTGGCGGCCTTGGGGAGATTGTTTCGGACCGTCACCGTGGCTGTCGCGATGTCGTTCTGAGATAGTTTGGTGCGATCGTAGGCGACGTCGATTAAGAGAGGTTCGGCGGCCGGCCTTTCGTCCCATGGGGTGAAGTAGCGGCCTACGATCTGATAGGCGAGGCCGCCAGTGCCTTCGAATTTGAGCTGTACGCTGGTGGTCTTTTCGGCATCGATGGCTTTGAAGACGAATTGGTGGAGAAGGTCATTGTTCTCGGGTGTCAGCTGCAGGGTTTCGACGGGCTTGCCATCGAGAAGGACTTCGAGAGAGCCGCGGACGTCGGACGCGCTGAGCTGCGATGCGAGGAGCAGAGAGCGGAGCGCCATGATCGTGGCCTGAGTTGTGCCCCAGTTGCCGGAGGCCTGTTTCTTGGATGAGATGAAGTTGAGGGCTTTGCGGACCGTGTCGGAGGCCTGCCCCCACTTGAGGAGCGCCTGGGTGGCGAGGCCGGTGGTTTCGATGGCTGCGCTGGAGCCAGTGGAGTGGACGCCGGTTTCTTCGACGGCCTTTTCAAAATTCCAAGAGATCTGATCGTCCTTTTCGGTGCGAGCGTCGATGAGGGCTTGCATGGAGCGGCGGGTGAAATCGCGGTCTTTGCCGTAGTCGGCGGCGAAGTTGGCGATGATGGCGAGGGTGTAGGTGTCGGGCTTTGACGTGGAGTTGGATTCGATGAAGTGCCTGGCTTTCTCGATGGCAGGTCCCTGATAGCCAGTATTGACTAGCGACCATGCGATGTAGGCAGTAATACGGAGCTCGTCGGAGTTATATCGATTGGTTGCGCCCTCGTTGATGAAGGATGTGTCGGGTTTCCAACTACCGTTGGGTTGTTGCTGGCGAGCGAGCCAGTCGTGGGTGCGCTCGATGAGTTTCGGGTCGACGTCCGAGACCTTGGACATGTCGTTGAACTCCATCAGGCCGTAGGCTGTGAGGATTTTGTTGGCGGGAGCCTGGCCGAACCATGAGAAGCCGCCGCCGGGGACCTCGAAGGTGAGAAGCCGCTGGTAGCCGTTGGCGATGTATCCCTCCGCCTTGGCGTGAACCTCGGGTGTGAGTTTTTTTGTGCGCTTCATGTAGTCGAGCGCGAGGACGTTGGGGTAGGTGCTGGAAGAGGTCTGCTCGAAGCAACCCCCGGGCATGCGGAGAATGCTGTCCATGCCTTCGATGACCTGGCTGAGCGGGCCGGGATAAAGACGCACGAAGATGTTGGTGGCGTCGGGGATGGAGGCAGCTGGAAAGTGTAGATCGTGCTGGGCGCTGTTTTCGAGTCTTCCGTTGAAGACCAGGTTCTGCTCGCGTCCGTTGGGGACGACTTCGATCTCGCGGACGACGATGTCGTCGCGGCCTGCTGTACCGTTCATGTGGGCGTTGAGGGTGAGCTTGAATTTGCCGATGCGGTTTGCATTGAGGGTGAACTGCGAGGCGCCGACGCGGCCTGATTCAACGGGGACGTTCTTTTCGGAAGTGTCGTTGTCGAGTGAGAACCAGGCTTCGGGTTGAAGCTTGAGGCTGACCTGTCCGGGGGCACCGGAGTAGTTGTAGATGGCGACGGGAATGGAGACGCGGTCGCCCTGGGTGAGGGTGACGGGGAGGTCGAGATCGACGAAGAAGTCCTGAAAGACCTTGAGGCTGGAGGTGCCGGTGCCTAATGCGCCGGAGGGTGTGGAGGCGAGCATCGCCATGCGCCAGGTTGTGATGGAGTCGGCGATGGGGATGGAGATGTTCGCATTGCCTTTGGCGTCGGTGATGATCTCGGGATTTATGTAGAGGGCTTCGGGGAAATAGGAACGAACGTGCGGAGCTTCAGGTGGCGGTGTTTTGCGAGCTACGGCAAAGGACCGGCCTTGAACGGGGAGGGGTGCGGCAGAGGCGGCGCCGTCTACGACGAAATTCTGGGCCATTGGCGGTGGCGGGGCTTCGACGAGCCTATCCATAACTACGCCGTGAGTTGCCATTGGGCCGCCCATCACCCCTGCTTCTACGGTGACGGTTTGGCTTGCGGAGCCAACGGCGAGGGCGATCGAGAGAACCGCGCGATCGCGTGTCTGCAGAGCGAAGTCGCGCGAGAGGACTTCGAAGCCGGGAGCCGAGATCTGAACCTGATACCGGGCAGCGGGGAGGGCATTCAAGGAGAACTGCCCGGCGGCGTTGGTGTGTGCGGTGCGGCTTTTGCGGGTGAGGAACTCGTGGAGCGTAATGGTGGCTCCCGGAATGACTGCTCCGGTTACATCGACGACTGTGCCGGTGACCTCTGCAAGTTCGTTGAGGGGGCCGCGATCGTGTTCAATTTTTAGATCGAGTGAGCCGCCTCGACCGGGTTGGTTTACGACGCTGCCGGAGTTTTCGATGTAGACGGTGAGATCGTCGGCGCTGTCGAAGCGGTGATCCGGGCCTGCGCTGCGGACGCGGTAGAAGATTTCTCGGCCCCGGCTCCAACTTGTAGGTTCGACACGGAGTGGATTGTTCCATGCGTCGCGAGGTTGGGAACCATTATCGAGCGTGATGCTTTTGAAGGCAGTGATGAAGTCCTGTTGCGAGTGCCCTCTGTCGGACTCTTCATCAAGCTTTGCTATGATTTTGCGGACCAAATCGAGGAAAGCTGAACGGTAGCGTTGCTGGTAGTCGGCGTATCTGTCCTGTGGCAGGCTGCGGCCGAACTCTGTGTCGAGCTTTGCCGGAGAGACTATTTCGGTCGCTGCAAAGAGCGCGCGGGCGGCAAGGTCTTGACGATCGTTAGCGGATAGGTCGGTGGGTTCAACGATATCCGACATGGAGAGCGAGTGGATCTCGTAGCGGGGTTTCATGACCTCCTCTTCGAGATAGAAAAAAACTTTGGCGAAGCCAGGACGCTTCTCGGCGAGGGCGAAGACCGCCTCGTCGACAACCTGGAGGCCGAGGGCTGCGCTGACGCCTTCGCCGTGACCGTTTGTGACGTGGAAGTGAATGCGAGCTTCCGAGCCGGGTTTGTAAACGGTGGAGTCGGTCGTGGTTTCGATCTTCAACTCATCGGCAGGCTGGACGAAGATGAGTCGATGATCGGCGACAGGTTGCGCGTCGCGTCCAAAGAGGTAAGCGTTGATGTTGAGAGTGCCGGCCATTTCCGGCGTTGCGTTCAAGGTAAGGTCGGCCTGTCCGTTCTGGATGTCGAGGTCGCGAGTCAGGATCGTCTGACCGTTTTTGACGATGTCGACGTAGGCGGAACCGCTGGTGCGAGTGGAGAGGATTTTGAGTTGGATACGGTCGCCTGCCTTGATGATGGCGCGATTGCTGCGGAGGAGAATCTGGTCGGTTCCGACGCGGGTTTGCAAGGGGACGGCACTGGAGGCGCGGTTGCCGTGGTGGTCGTCGGCCTCAACCTGGAGTGATTCGACACTGGAGCCGGGGTTGAAATGAATGATGGCCACGCCGCCGGTGATCAGTGGATACCTGCTGGACGTTATTACCGGGAAGATGAACCGTGAGTGTGGTGTTGGCGGGAGTGCCGTCGGGGTAGGAACTGAGGATAAAGACCTGGTTGTCGAGATGTGGGATAAGGACGCCACCTTCTGGAACTGCCGTGATGAGCAGTGAGGATTGGCTGATGGTGATGGGTTCCCCGCGAGTCTCTGTGTGGGCGGCCGAGTCCTTGACGCTGGCCTCGACGAGAGCGCGAGCGGCACCCTGACTGAGTGGGCGTCCGGCGAAGTAGGCGGGCAGCTTGAGATCGAAGCGATATGCGCCGTCGCTGTCGGTTTTTCCGGTGGTGGAGGCTGCTTCGAAGATGGCGACGTCCATGCTGGATGCTTTGACGGTGATCTCGGCGTGGTCGACGGGCTTGCCGAAGAAGTAGTTGGCCCGGACGGTGCCGGTGACGTGGTCTCCGGGGCGGTAATCGCGTTTGGGTTTGTTGTCTTTTTCGGTGAACTCGACGGCGACCTTGAACTTGGGCAGGACGTAGCGTTCGACGTTGAGGGCGACTTCGGCGGTGTTCGATGGAGAGGATGCGTCGCCCATGAGGGCGCGGAGATGGTAGGTGCCGAGGTTGACCTCGTCGGCGAGGGCGAACTCGGCAGAGGCGACGCCGAATTTATCGGTTGCGGTCGACTTCTTGAAGACCTTGTTGCCGCGGGAGTCTTCAAGCTCGAAGGTGAGCTTGCGATCGGCGTAGGCCCTTGAGTGGGCGCGGTCGAGGGCAAGCGCGCGGACGTGGATGGTCTGTCCGGGTTGGTAGATGGGCTTTTCGGTGGTCAGGAGGATCGATGCTTTGTCGTCCAGTTGGACGTCCCGGGTGAATTCGGTCGAGCCGATGGGGGTGTCTGCGATGTAGCGTATCTCGCATTTGCCGGTGAGACCGACCGGGAAACGGAACTGGGCCTCGACGGTGCCGCGACGGTTGAGGCGACCGGAAAAGAGGGGACGAGGCTTCTGGTCAGGGATGAGGAGTTCGATACGAAGGGTTCCGGTTTCGGTGACGTCGTTGTTGTTGGCGTCGGAGACGATGACCCGGATGGCGGCCTGGCTGCCCGCGAGGTATTGGGTTTGGCCGAGAACGTGGACTACGGGGCGCCGGAGAACTTGCGAGATGGGCTCCAGGCCCTCTATGGCGGGGAGTGCGTTGCCGTTGTACTCGAAACGATAGCGGATACGCTGCCAGACGAGATCTTCAAATAGGAGTGGCTTTTCCGGGGTAATAGTTTTTCGCCAGAAGCCTTCTCCTTTGGCGATATCGACGGAGTGTTCCACTCGGCCGAGGACGTTGTCTTCGGGGTCGAGAATTTCGACTGTGAGTTTGCCTGATCCTTCTCGCGTGGAGTGATAGGGGATGGTGACGGCCAGGTTGCCGCGTGTATAGGTGGCAGCGAGTTGTTGGGCCCGCGCGTGTCTTAGGGAGCAAGCGACAGCGGCAAAAAGAAGGAGAAGCACGAAAGGCAGGAAGAGACGAAAAGAACGCTGGACGGGGCTGGAGTACATGCGGTTCTCCTTGGGCCGCGCCGATCGAAGGGTGCCGGCTGGGCTTGCTGAATGGAGAACGGGGTGTTTCCTGGAACTTGCAGGAAGAGTGAAGATTTTTTTCGGGAGGCGCTAGTTGTGTTTCCAGGTATGGCCGTCGGTGCTCGTCCAGTGCTCTCCTGTGTCGGTGGTGATCTCGAAGACTGGGGATTGGCTGGCAGGCGACCGCTCTGTCTTATTTTTTCTGGCGACGGATAGAGTCGCGGCGGTTTCCGTTGATCCGTTGATGTCGAGGACTTCGGGGGCCGCGCTGACGGAGACGGTTTGGGTGGCCTGACCTACGGATAGGGTGAGATTGGCGGAATTCTGCTGCGAGGCGGTGACGGTGATGTCGACCTGTTGCTTGTTAAAGCCGGGCGCTTCGGCCGCTACCCAATAGCTGCCGGGAATGAGGCCGTCGATGAGATAGTGGCCAGCGCGATCGGTTTTTACCGTGCCGGCATTTGGGGTTGTTGCGTTGCCGACGACAACCGATGCGTTGGAGATGGCTGCACCACTTCCGTCGGTAACTGAGCCTGTGAGGATTGCGCTTGTGATTGGCGTTCTTGTGGTGACGAGACCACCAGTTGCGCCAAAGTTTGCGCTGGGGGCTTCAGCAGTGGCGGTTCCAGCGCTTAATTGTTTCAATGCGGTAGAAGAGGCGAGTTCGACTTTGACGGCTTGGCCTTTCCATTGTGCCGGGACTGCCTTCCAGTGGTTGCCGGCGTCATCGCTCAAGAAAAGGGAGTGCTGGGTGTCGATGGCCAGCACCTGGTGGGCGTTGGAGACAATTGAGAGAACAGGGAGATCGCTGGGTAGAGGATGGGTGACGATGTTCCTGGCTTGGTTGAGTTGGATTTCACTGGTTGTTGAGGGAAGGGTCAAGTTGGAAGCACCATCTATGACCTCGACGGTTTGATTGGTAGGGGCTGGAGCGTTTGGAGCGGTTATGGGCGGTTCAGGTCGATTCGGGGCCTGGGGGACAGGAGCGACAATGGGAGCTTGTCTCAGGCGGTCCGATGCGTTAGCGGCGATTGCGTCGCTGGAGCCGGTAGGACTTTGTTGGAAATGGTCTGTAGGAAATGCGGGCGCCTTTTGAGGTGGCGCCATAGTGAAACCGTCGGCGTTGTTGACTGAGGGGCGCAGCTGGCCGTGTATGGCCTGGGTTCCGGAGGTGGGTGCGGGTTGCGGTAGACCGTTTTGCAGTAACGGCCCTCCGACGCTCCTTGGGTTGATCGCAGCTTTGTCTTTTGCCGGGTTTGCAACGGCGGTGTCTGAGGGGATTGCGCTGTGGCGGCGGGCCTGTGACCGGTTGTCCGGAGGTGCCGGTGGATTGGGGTTGGACATTTGGGGTTCGGTGGGCGGCTGAAGGGGAACTGGCGGTTTGGAGGCAGCAACCTGAGTCGGTGCTCCTGCACTGTTTCGCGTCGTAATGCCATTACGGACAAGGGCGATGATGAATACGATCGCAGTTACTGCCGCGGCGGCGGACCATACGAGGTTCCCGCGGAAGAACCATGGTTTGTGAACAGTCCTGGGCAGGGGATCGTCAACTGGCGGAAACGAGAGTGCGACAATCTCCCGGCAGCCCGGGCAGACGGCGAGGTGGGCGAGAGTCTGCTCGAGTTCGTGAGGAGGCAGCGTGTGTTCGACGAAGGCGTTGAGCTGGTCCGCGTCTGGATGGTGCCCGGATTGGAGGAGTTCGCTCATAGTTGACCGGATGCATTGATTGGGGCTGATGCCGTCTTATTGGAGAACGAATCGATTTGAGAAGTTTGCAGCAGTGAGCGAAGGTTTATTTCGATGTCGCGCGGGTCGGTGCCGAGAGCCTCTTCGGCAGCACGCCGGCTTAGACCGCCCGACTGCAGGTTGTTTAGGAGTTGCTTGCGGAGATCGTTTACGAGGCGCTTAAGCCTGCGGCTGATGGTAGCTTCGTGGACGTGAAGGACACGTGCGATCTGTAGAAGTGTTTGGCGATCAAGGAAGTAGGAGGAGAGCAGAAGCCTATCCTCGGGTGGCAAAGCTGCGAGGGTTCGGCTGACTGCGTGGGTGACGCGAGTGAGATCTGTCGGAGCGGACGATGGTTGAGATGCTGGCGCGGGAACGTCCAGGGCTTCGAGGGAGGTTTCGCGGTGAGTGCGGCGGTGGTGATCGACGTGACGCTGGGCAAGTGTGGTGCGAAGCCACCCAAGTAGGGAGCCGCGACCAGAGTAGGAGGCAAGAGGGGAGTTGCGCTTTCCCTCAATCTGACGAAGACCGTAGAGTTCGGGGTAGAGGGAATCGGCGAGATCGTGGCCGAGAGTAGCTGAACCCGTGATGGCGATTGCAGCCTGAACAAGTGGGGTTCGATAGAGATCCAGAAAGCGCTGCCATGCTGTCTCGTAGCCGAGCGCGCAAGCGTGGGCGAGTGCCAAATCAGAGAGACGGAGGGAACGGAAGAACGCAGCCTGTTGAGCAGAGTTTGGATGGGTGCCGGGTGGCAAGCCGTGGTTGAACTTTGCACCTATGGCGGCCAGGGCAATGCCGAACTCCTCCTGGGTGATGCCGCAGGGTTGACCTTCCGCTGTTTGCCAGAGTTCCTGAATCAGCTCTGAAGGAGGGCCGTGGAGGACTGGAATTTCATCGTCAGCCACTGTGGCTCGCTGCGCGGACGTCAGCGACAAAACGAGATCACCGGGTTGTGACGACGTCGTGTCCACGATGATGCTCACGATACTGCATATGGGAATGCTAAGTGAACTAATCCCGACTGAAATGCCAACTCTTGCGGTGACGCAACTACATTTTCCCCACCACGCGGTGGGGCGTGAGTAAACCGCTGCGGTTTGACGCAGAGGACCCCTCGAACGGCATCTACTTTTCGCTTGTTGTCCCAGGGGTTGTGTTGGCGTCTTCGGAAGCGGATGGGTTAATGTGGCCGAGGCGGTTTTCTGGGGTCGTGGAGTGGACGTTTGTAGGGCCGGGGCCTGCCGTGGCGGGGTTGTCGCCTCTGGGGCCGGAGGGCTCTACGGCGTGGGGAGAGTCTTTCGGGGGCTGATAGGTGCGTTGGTTGAGCGGCTGATCTTTTAAAGACTGATTTGGTGTTTGCTGGTTGTGAGAAGACATATCCTGACCTCTTTCGTTCTTCTCTGATTGGAGACCGAGGTCGGGTTGGCAGTTGTCTGGTTGCCGAAGAGGTTATGGCATCTGGCTGCGACGAAACTGTTGTAGAGTTCATAGAGTGCAAGGAGATTTTCGTCTCCGGCTGGTTGGCGCAGGCTTGGGAAAGTGGCTTGCGGAGGGATTGGTTGGCGAATGGGAATTGACGAAAGAGCAGAGCGGCGCGCGGGCGCGGGTTCGATCCTGGTAACGGGTGGCGCAGGGTTTATTGGCTCGAATTTTGTGCTGGACTGGCTGGGTTCGGGTGCGGGGCCGGTGGTCAATCTGGATAAGCTGACGTATGCGGGGAATCCGGAGAATCTGGCTTCGGTTGCGAGTGATCCGGCTTATACGTTTGTGCATGGAGACATCTGCGATGCGAGAACTGGTGGCAGGGTTGCTGCGGAAGTACAGGCCGCGGGCGGTGGTTCATTTTGCTGCGGAGAGCCATGTAGACCGGTCGATTCTTGGGCCGGAGGCGTTTCTGCGGACGAATATCGATGGGACATTTACTTTGCTGCGTGCGGCACGGGAATTTTACGAATCGCTGGCGGGCAGAGGAACGGGAGAGATTCCGGTTTCTGCATGTTTCGACCGATGAGGTGTATGGGACGCTGACGCCGGAGGCTGCGGCGTTTCATGAGGAGACTCCGTATGCGCCGAACTCTCCGTATGCGGCGTCGAAGGCGGCGTCGGATCATCTGGTGCGGGCCTGGGTGCATACGTATGGGCTGCCCGCGATGGTGACGAACTGCTCGAATAACTATGGGCCGTATCAGTTTCCGGAGAAGCTGATTCCGCTGATGATTGCGAATGCGCTGGCGGGGAAAGCTCTGCCGGTGTATGGCGATGGGCAGCAGGTAAGGGACTGGCTTTATGTGCGGGACCATTGCCGGGCGATTCGAGCAGTGCTGGAGCGTGGGAGGGTGGGCGAGACGTACAACGTTGGCGGCGGAAACCAGCGGACGAATCTTGAAGTGGTGACGACGCTGTGTGCGCTGCTGGATGAGTTGGTGCCGCAGTCGAAGTTCAGACCACACGCGCAGCTGGTGAAGTATGTGACGGACCGGCCAGGACATGACCGTCGGTATGCGATTGATGCGCGAAAGCTGGAGGCGGAGCTGGGATGGCAGGCGAAGGAGAGTTTTGAGACTGGATTGCGGAAGACGGTGGAGTGGTATCTGGCGAATTCGGCGTGGGTGGAGGGTGTGACGAGCGGAGCGTATCAGCACTGGATGACGGAGAACTATGGCAGGCGTGAGGTTGGAACGCGGCCGACCGTTGGTGCAGCGGAGGGGCCTCGGTGAAGGGGATTATTCTCGCGGGCGGGTCGGGGACGAGGTTGCATCCGGTGACACAGGCGGTGTCGAAGCAATTGCTGCCGGTGTATGACAAGCCGATGATCTACTATCCACTGTCGGCGCTGTTGCTGGCGGGAATTCGCGAGATTCTGGTGATCTCGACGCCGGAGGATACGCCGCGATTTCGCCAGTTGCTGGGGGATGGGAAGCAGTGGGGAATCAAGTTGGAGTATGCGGTGCAGCCGTCTCCGGATGGATTGGCGCAGGCGTTTCTGATCGGCAAGGAGTTTCTTGCGGGCGAAGGTTGTTGCCTGGTGCTGGGGGACAACATCTTCTATGGACAGGATTTTGCGAAGGCGCTGCGAAAGGCCGCGGCGGGCGGCGCGGGCGCGACGGTGTTTGCGTATCCAGTGCTTGATCCGGAGCGATATGGAGTTGTGGAGTTCGATTCGGAGCGGCGCGCGATTTCAATTGAAGAGAAGCCGCTTGAAGCCGAAGTCGCGGTACGCAGTGACAGGAATTTATTTTTATGACGCGCAGGTGGTGGGCGTGGCGGAGGGGCTGAAGCCTTCGCCGCGCGGTGAGCTGGAGATTACGGATGTGAACCGGTGGTATCTGGAGCGGGGGCAGCTGCGGACGGAGTTGCTGGGGCGAGGGACAGCGTGGCTGGATACAGGGACGCACGACTCGCTGCTGGAGGCTTCGATGTTCATTCAGACGATTGAGAAGCGGCAGGGGTTGAAGGTGGCTTGTCCGGAGGAGATTGTGTACCGGCTGGGGTATATCGGTGCGGATGAACTGAGGGCGCTGGCAGCGAAGATTGCGAAGAGTAGCTATGGGCAGTATCTGCTGCGCGTGCTGGAAGAGACGGTGTACTGATGGAGTTCGGTTGGGCCGGTGGGTGGGCGGATTTTGTTGACGGGGGCTTCGGGGCAGGTTGGCGGGGAGTTGCTGGAGACGCTGAAGCCGTTAGGTGAGGTGGTTGCTCCGGCGCGAGCTCAGATGGACCTGGCGGATGCGGTGTCGGTGCGAGAGATGATTCGCGTGGTTCGGCCGCGGTGGATTGTGAATCCAGCTGCTTACACGGCGGTGGATAAGGCGGAGAGCTGAGCCGGAGTTGGCGTATGCGATCAATGCTGAGGCTGTGAGGGCGATCGGAGAAGAGGCGAAGAGGCTGGGGGCTGGGGTGCTTCACTTTTCGACAGATTATGTCTTTGATGGTTGTGCAAGTACGCCTTACCTAGAGACGGATGCGACCGGGCCGGTGAGTGTTTATGGGGCGAGCAAGTTGGCGGGTGAGAACGCGCTTAGGGAGAGTGGGGCGGAACATCTGATCTTTCGGACGAGTTGGGTATATGGGGCGCGGGGGAAGAATTTTCTGCTGACGATTCTGAAGCTGGCGCGGGAGCGCGAGACGCTGCGGGTGGTGGCGGATCAGTATGGCGCGCCGACGTGGAGCCGTGATCTGGCGAGGATGACGGCTGCGGTGATCGGGCAATGCGAAGATGGGGCTCAGGGGTGCGCGACTGGAGCAGTGCTAAGGGATTTTGGGGGTGTCTATCATGCTGCGGGATCGGGCGAGACCACATGGCATGGATTTGCGACGGAAGCGGTGCAGTTAGCTGCGGGAGCAAGAGCCAGGAGTGCGGTTTGCGGAGATTGAGGCGATTACGACGGCCGAGTATCCCACGCCGGCGAAACGGCCGGCGAATTCGCGGATGAACTGCGAGAGGCTCGCGGAGCGGTTTGGGTGGAGGATGATGGATTGGAAGGATTCATTGCGGCAGGTGATGGCGGAGCGATGAAGGCACGAGCGTTATTTCTCGATCGGGATGGGGTGGTGAACGAGGAGGTGGGGTACCTCCATCGACCGGAAGAGGTGCGATTTGTTGATGGGATCTTTTCGCTTTGCAGGACGGCGGCGCGGTTGGGTTACAAGCTGATTGTGGTGACGAATCAGGCAGGGATTGCGCGGGGGTATTACACAGAAGCGGACTTTGAGGCGCTGATGGAGTTTATGGGGGCAGAACTGCGTGCCGAAGGAGTGGAGTTGGATGCGGTGTACTACTGTCCGTTTCATCCGGAGCATGGGGTGGGTGAGTACAAGCGGGAGCATGAAGACAGAAAGCCAGGGACAGGGATGTTGCGGCGAGGGGCTCGGGAGTTTGGGGTGGATTTGAGTGAGAGTCGTGCTGGTGGGAGACCGATGCTCGGATGTGGCGGCGGCAAATGCGGCTGGGCTGCGGCAGGCGTTTCTGATGAACGGAACGGAAGCCGGTGAATGTGGCGGGGAGTATGTGAGGGTGAAGAGGTTGGCGGAGGTGGAACGGTGGCTGTTGGAGCGCGGGTAGGGCTAACCTAACGTTGTCCGCAGCTATTCCGCAGGTGGCAGGTCGGCGGCGGTGAAGAGGGTGCCGCGTTCGTCTTTGAGGCTGACGGAAGGCGAGGTTCCGTTGAGAGCTTCAAGTGGCCAGGAGATGTTGAGGGTGGGATCGTTCCAAAGGATGGTGCGTTCACCGGCCGGATGATAGAAGTTGGTGGTTTTGTAGAGGACTTCGGCCGTGTCGGAGAGGACGAGGAAGCCGTGGGCGAAGCCTTCGGGGATCCAGAGGAGCTGTAGGGGATCGTCCGGGAACTGGTTTTTGAGGTGGAAGCCGGCCCATTTGCCGAAGTCGAGGCGAACCGCGCCGAAGATCGACGGCGACGTCCCAGATGTGGCCGGAGAGGACGCGGACGAGTTTGCCTTGGGGCTTGTCTAGCTGGTAGTGTAGGCCGCGAAGGACGCCCTTGACGGAGAAGGACTGGTTATCCTGAACGAACTGGCCGGTTAGCCCGGCGGCGAAAAACGTTGACTGATTGAATACTTCTGCAAACCAACCGCGACAATCTCCATAGCGTTGGGGTTGAATAATCTTGACGTCGGGCAGTGAAGTGTCCAGTAATTGCATTTGATTAGTCTAGCTTCTGGAACCTTGTGTTATTGGCAGGACATGGTGTAGTCCGAAGGTAGAACGAATGAAAGGCGAAAAATGCGACCCCCCTCTGGTATTCGCGGGACATCCTAGTAGAATGACGGAGTTGGTTATCTGCGCTGCACTTTTCCCGGGTATAAGTCCTCGACAAGAATAGTAAAAAAAAGAACGTGGCTTCAAGGGCTCCATACAAGCAAGAAGATCGAAAATCAGGATGCGCGGTCGTCTCCACGTTGCCATAACGGCGTGAAGACGGGTTAGAGCTGTTGGCCGCGATACGAGTGTACGCGTGAGCAACCGGTATGGTCATCGTGCTGCAAAAGAGTGCGTGCGAACGGACTGTACAGACACAGGATTCGAATGCAGGCTGAATATCAATCTCCCGAGTCGCAGGCAGCGGCTATTGAGGGTTCTTATTCGTACACGGAGTTGGCGGGGCGCTCGCTGGAAAGGCTGCAGCGGGCAAATGGTGCGCCGTCAGATTTTTTCCGTTACAGGGTTGTTAAGCGCTGCTTTGACATCTTTCTGATTCTGATTTCGATGCCGATCATCGTGTTGGTAGTCGGGGCGGTGTCGGTGGTTGTGAAGTTAAGTTCGCCGGGACCCGTTTTTTATTCTCACCGGCGGATCCGGAAGGGCGGCGCGTTCTTTTCGATGTGGAAGTTCCGCACAATGTGCGTGAACTCTGCTGAAGTGCTGGAAGATTATCTTGCGCAGCATCCGGAGGCGCGTGCTGAATGGAATAAGACCCATAAACTGCGGAATGATCCTCGAATCACCCGGTTGGGAGTGTTTCTGCGCCGAT
The DNA here is from genome assembly GCA_963746625.1 of uncultured Acidobacteriaceae bacterium. Lineage (GTDB taxonomy): Bacteria > Acidobacteriota > Terriglobia > Terriglobales > Acidobacteriaceae > Edaphobacter. The sequence goes on along the minus strand of CAVVBT010000002.1, from coordinate 127,137 downwards.
ACAGTCTGGATGAGCTGCCGCAGCTTTGGAATGTGCTGATGGGCCAGATGAGCCTGGTCGGCCCCCGTCCGATTGTTGCGGCCGAGGTAGAGAAATACGGCGACTGCTTCGATTGTTACTGCAGGGCCAAGCCGGGGTTGACCGGTTTGTGGCAAGTCTCGGGTCGCAGCGAACTGAGTTATGATACGCGGGTTGCGCTGGACTGCGAATATGTGAAGCACTGGTCGTTGACGAAGGATTTCCTGATCCTTTTGAGGACGTTTTCGTCGGTGGTGAATCAGGATGGCGCGTTCTAAGTAAAGGTTTCTGAAGGCTGTGTGGAGTGAGGGTTGCAATAGTTCATCACTGGTTTGTGACCCGGGGTGGCGGAGAGCGCGTCGCCGAGTGCATCGCTTCGCTGTTCCCAGAGGCGGAGATTTTTACGCTGCTGAAAGATGCTCCCGGGATTCCTGAGCCTCTGCAAGGGCGGCGCATTCACACCTCCTTTCTACAGACGATTCCGATGGCGAAGAGTCACCACCGCCACATGATGCCGCTGTATCCGGTGGCGACCGAAGGACTCGATCTGCAAGGCTTCGACTTGGTGATCTCGTCCGATAGCGGGCCAGTCAAGGGCGTCCGTGTGGATGAGAATGCGGTACATATCTGCTATTGCCATTCGCCGATGCGCTATCTCTACGACGGATATGAGAGTTATCGGGATCAGATGGGGCCGTTGACGCGCGCGGCTTTTTCCGCGGCTGCGGGGCGATTGCGGAGGTGGGACAAGAAGGCGGCCGCGAAGGTGAGCTATTTCATAGCGAACTCGCAATATGTGGCGGGGCGCATCCGACGATTCTATGAGCGCGAGAGCACAGTGATTCATCCGCCAATCGATCTGGATCGGGCACGACGGGTGGATGCACCCGGTGGACATTATCTTTGTGCGGGACGCCTGGTCGGATATAAGCGAACTGAACTGATGATCGGGGCCTGTCTGCGGCTGGGCCGAAAGCTTCGGGTTGCCGGGACGGGTCCTGAAGAAGCAGGATTGAAGGCTTTGGCGGGATCAGCTGATGTGAGATTCCTTGGCGAACTGTCGACAGAGGCTTTGTGGCAGGAGTATGCGGAGTGTCGAGCACTGTTGTTTTCTGCCGATGAGGATTTTGGGATGGTACCTCTCGAGGCGCAAGCTTGCGGGCGGCCTGTCGTGGCGTATGGGGTTGGCGGTTCACTGGAAACAGTGCGGGGAGCCGGGGATTTGCGGACGGGAGTTTACTTCGGGGAGCAGACGGTGGAGTCTGTGATGGAGGGGATTTTGCAGTTTGAGGCTGCAGAGGCTCGCGGCCGGTTCGACCCGGCCACGATTCAGCGGTGGGCGGCTGAGTTTGGTACACCGGTGTTTCTGCGGCGGCTGCGGGATTTTGTGCTCGAGAGGGTTCCAGAAGCGGCGGCTGCAATGGTTCCCGAGGCGAGCGTTCCTGTGATCTGAGCAGGATCCGTTTTTCACGGTAATGATCGCGTTATGAGCACCGTTGGTGCGAGGTTGAGTGATGGAAGGCATGAGGGATCTGTTGAAGGGTGCGCTGGGGCGGAGCCTGAGCGGACTGCGTGAGGCAGACCGCCTTGCTGCAGCGTGGCCGGTGGCTTGCGGCAACGCGATGGCCGCACGCGGAACCGTGGCTGGCTACGAGGATGGCGTTGTTTTGATAGAGGTTGAAGACGCGGCCTGGTTGCGGCAGTTGATGAGCATGCGTGGACAGCTTGCGGGTGAGATGGCGCGGATCGCAGGGGTGAGGGTGACCGAGATACACTTTGAGATGAAGAGGAATGACAGGCGATGAGCGGACAGGCTGGGGTATCGATTGAAGATGTGCGTCGAGTTGCAGAGTTGGCGAACCTGGAGTTGACGGCTGAGGAGGAACCCAGGATGCGCCGCGACCTGAACGCTATTCTGGGGCATATTGCCCAGTTGAATGAGCTGGATACGAGTGGTGTGCCGGCGATGGCCCAGGTCGGCGAGATGTTGGGTGGAGTTGTGGATTCGGAAGGTGGGTCGTTGCGGACTGATGTCGTGCGCCCCTCGTTGGACCGTGTTGCGGTGATGGCTGCTGCGCCGGAGAGCGACGGAAGGTTCTTCAAAGTGCCGAAGGTTATTGAGCGTTAGTTTTCAGTTGGCCCCGAAACGCAATTGAAGAGAAAGAAACGGTGACTGTAAGGGCATGGAGCTTGAGGATTTGACTATCGAAGGGGCGCGGGCGGCGATCGCGTCCAGGCAGATTACGGCCACGGATCTGGCCGAGCGGCACTATGCGCGGATTGATGCGCAGGACGGCACTATAAATAGCTTTTTGTCTTTGAGCCGCGAACGGGCGTTGAGGCAGGCGGCGAAGATTGACGAAATGGCTGCGAAGGGCGAGGAACTTCCTCCGCTGGCTGGGGTGCCTGTCGGAATCAAGGACGTGCTGGTGATGCAGGGCGCACCGGCTACAGCTGGGTCGCGGATTTTGAAGGGGTATCGGCCTCCCTACGATGCTACTGCTGTGACGAAGCTGGAGGCTGCGGGAGCGGTTCTGCTGGGAAAACTTAACTGCGATGAGTTTGCGATGGGTTCGTCGAATGAGAACTCGGCGTATGGGCCGGTGTTGAATCCACGGGCCTTAGATCGGGTTCCAGGGGGTTCGAGCGGCGGTTCAGCGGCGGCGGTTGCCGCGGACTTTGCGGTGGCAACGCTGGGGACGGATACGGGCGGTTCGATCCGGCAGCCGGCGGCGTTCTGCGGAGTGGTGGGTGTGCTGCCAACTTATGGCAGGGTAAGCAGATATGGGTTGATTGCGTTTGCTTCTTCTTTGGATCGGGTTGGGCCATTTGCGAGGAGCGTGAGGGATACGGCGACGGTGCTGCAAGTGATTGCAGGGAAAGACGATCTGGATGCCACGTCGTCAGACCGGCCGGTAGGGGATTATGTGGGTGGCTTAGAGCAACCTGTTGAAGGGATTAGGGTTGGGGTTCCGGAAGAGTATTTTGGTGAAGGGCTCGATGCGGAGATTCGTGCGGCAATTGATGGTGTTTTAGCTGGCTTAAAGATGGTGGGATGCGTGGTGAAACCGGTGAAATTGCCGCACACAAAATACGCGATTCCGACCTACTACGTGATTGCGACAGCGGAGGCATCAGCGAACCTTTCACGGTTCGATGGGGTGAGGTTCGGGTTCAGGGCTGAGGAGGCGAAGACGCTCTCGGCGATGTACCGGAAGACGCGGGATGAGGGGTTTGGCGCCGAGGTGAAGCGGCGAATCCTGCTGGGCACCTATGCGTTGAGCGCGGGGTATTATGATGCCTACTATCGCAAGGCGCAGCAGGTACGGACGCTGTTGACGCGGGACTTCCTGGCAGCATTTGCGGATGTGGATGTGCTGGTGGCTCCGGTGACGCCTACCCCGGCGTTCCGGCTGGGTGAGAAGACGGACGATCCAGTGAAGATGTATCTGGAGGATATCTACTCTGTGGCGGCGAGCCTGGCGGGAGTCTGTGGTGTTTCCGTGCCGTGCGGGACGACAATGGACGGTCTTCCGATCGGGGTGCAGATTATGGGTAAGCACTTTGATGAGGCTACGATGCTTCGCGTGGCGCAGGCTGTGGAGGCGGGGCAGCGAGCGTAGTCTGTAAAGGGTGCTGACTGCCGATGCGGGCAGTGACGGGAGCTAGCAATCAGGGTTATACCTGTTTGTTTTTCTGCTGAGTCCAAACGCGTTCCGGTATTCTGAAAACAGCGAGAGCCTTTGGATGGCGCTCGGATGGACGTTATCAGCTCCGGGCATTTCAGAGGATCGAATCAGAGGTAGAAAGTTGCGAGGAGTGCGGCAGATGCAGTTTGGCAGTTCGTCTCGAACTCGGATGTTTGGGTCTGTAGTTTTATTTGGTTTGTTTGGGGTGGGGGTGGCTTTTGCCCAGTACACGAACTATGGGCAGGCACTCGGGAGTTCGGGGCAACAGGCGTCCTGCAACCCGGCTGACCTGTCGTGCCAGGCTGCACAGACTACGGGTGACCAAGGGAATCTTCAGAGGCGTCTGCCGGCTGCGGGCGTGGAGCCGACCAACCCGCAGGGCGGGATCGTATTGCCTGGCCAGAATCAACCAGGCCAAAACAGCAGTTCGCAGACGCAACAACAACAACAGGGGCAGATTAGGCCTGAGCTTCCTCAGCCCCTGGATTCCCCTACTGAGTTTCAACAGCTGGTTGCGAACTCGATCGGAAAACAGCTGCCGATCTATGGGGTGAATCTGTTCCGCAACCCGCCTTCGACTTTTGCTCCGCTGAATCTGGTTCCGGTGACTCCGGACTATGTGATTGGGCCCGGAGATGAGCTGTTGATCCAGGCGTGGGGACAGGTGACTCTGAACAGCAGATTTATTGTTGACCGATCAGGGAGCATCTACATTCCGCAGGCTGGTTCGATGCACGTTGCGGGTCTGTCGTTCGGGCAGGTGCGTGATTTTCTGAAATCTCAGATGGGACGGGTGTTTCGGAACTTTGATCTGAACGTGAATATGGGCGAGCTCCGTTCGATCCAGGTGTTTGTCGTTGGGCAGGCCCGACGGCCGGGAAGCTACACGATCAGCTCGTTGAGCACGATCGTGAATGCGCTGTTTGCGACAGGTGGGCCGACTCCCCAGGGCAGTTTGCGTCACATCCAGTTGAAACGCGGCGGGAACGTTGTCGTTGACTTCGATCTATACGATTTGTTGCAGCGTGGGGACAAATCGAAGGATGTCCAGTTGCTGCCTGGCGATGTGATCTACATTCCGCCGGTGGGGCCGCAGGTGGCTGTGGCGGGCAGCGTGAATGTTCCGGCGATTTACGAACTGAAATCGGCAGACAACACGACGGTTGGAGAGATATTGGCGGTTGCCGCGGGGCAGACGAACGTTGCCTCGAAGGATATAGTTCGGCTAGAGCGGGTGGATGAACATCGAATGCGCAGTATTACGCAGATCGGCCTTGATCAACAGGGGCGCGGGACGGTGTTGCATGACGGCGATCTGCTGGAGTTGGTGGCTGTTGTGGGCCAGTACAAAGATGCGATCACCCTTCGCGGGAATGTGGCAAATCCTGGGCGTTATACGTGGAGGGCGGGGATGCGCGTGCGTGATCTTCTGCCGGACAAGGATTCGCTCATCACTCGCGAGTACTGGTTGAAGCGGAGCCAACTGGGTCAACCGCTTCTGACCTATATTCCAACCTGCCTTCCGGCTACCCCTTTTGGGATACCGAGTCTGCGTTATGGGATTCCTGTTGGTGAAGAGGGGCAGAATCCGAATTGGCGATATTCTTCGACGAGAAACCCAAGCCTGATTGGGTTGGTGTTTGGGGACGAGGAGGGAAATGGCAATAAGTCGGCAGACGGAATGTCCGACGGCAGCCTGGATTGCGGAACTGTTCCGGAGTCCCAGACGGCTGCAAGAGGGTTTAACGATGTGTATACTCCGGCGACCCCTCCCACCGTTTCCTCGACGGCTTCGGCGAACCTGCAGACTCCGTCCAACACGGCAGCCTTTCAAAATGCAACCCAACCGGCATACGGCAATGGGTCCACAACGAACCAGTTGAGCGCGACGAGCGCCAGTTTGGGCTCGACCGCTGTGGTCAATACTTCGGCCGGCCAGTTCAAGCCGCTTAATGACGTGAAGCTGAGTGAGCCGGACATTGATTGGAGCTACGCGGTCATCGAGCGGCAGAGCAAGGAGAATCTGACGACATCGTTGTTGCCATTCAATCTGGGCAAGCTGGTTCTGGAAGGGGACCAATCGCAAAATCTTGAACTTCTTCCGGGCGACGTTATCACGATCTTTTCGAAGGCGGACATCCGGGTGCCACAGGCACAACAGACTCGGTTTGTGCGGCTGGAGGGTGAGGTTGCCTCTGCCGGCGTGTACAGTGTGCTGCCTGGCGAAACACTGCGGCATCTGGTCGAAAGGGCTGGAGGCGTGACACCGGAGGCATATTTGTATGGCTCGGAGTTTACTCGAGAGTCGACGCGTCGGGTTCAGCAGGCGCGTTTGAACGAATATATCGACCAAATTACCCTCCAGATCACTGCCAACACTACCAATAACTTCGGTCGAGCGCTCAACGCGTCAGATACTACCGCTGCGACCGCCGCGCAACAGCAGAACCAAAGTGTCATCAACAGTCTGCGCCAAATTCGAGCGACAGGCCGGATCGTACTGGAGCTTCCGGTGGACGCGAATAATGTATCGCAGCTTCCGGATTTGCCATTGGAGGATGGGGATCGATTGATTGTGCCCCGAATCCCGGCAACGGTGAATGTCGAAGGAGCGGTCTACAATCAAAACTCATTTGTATTCGATCCGACTCGACGTGTTGGAAGTTATATCCGCCTGGCTGGCGGGGCCAACCGCGATGCCGACACCAGTCGAGCTTACGTCATCAGGGCAAGCGGTTCTGTTCTCAGCAAACAATACAGTTCTTCGCTGCGCGGAAACAGCTTTGACTCGTTACATATCTATCCGGGCGATACGGTTGTGGTGCCCCTGAACCTGACGAAAGGCCAGACTCTTAAAACGATCGTTAGCGTAGCGCAGATCGTGGGCCAGTTGGGGATTGCGATAGCAGCCGGCAACACGGTGTTCTAGGAAGACAGGTTATGTTGCAAGAGACAGTGATTAACAAGACTGAAAGATCCCGCACTGAACTGCCGGCGGTCGCGCAACGGGAGAATCCGGACGACGAAGAGATGGACCTGTTGGAGCTCGGCAGAGTGGTGCTGAGAAACAAGCTTGTGATTCTGAAGTTTGCAGTGGTGGCAGCTGTGCTTACCGCGATTACTGTTCTGATCATGAGCCCTTACTACACTGGTGAGGCGACCTTTTTGCCTCCGAATTCGATGTCCAGCGGAGGCTCTGGATTGATGGGGCAGCTGGGAGCCATTGGCATGGCGGGCAGTGCGCTAGGCGGCTTGAAGGATCCCGCTCAGATTTACGTAGGGATATTGGGAAGTCGATCGGTTGCCGACGATCTTATCAAGCAGTTCGACCTGCAGAAGGTATACAAGACCAAGAAGCTGAGTCAGACGGAGAAGGTTCTGAAGGCGCATACGAAGATACTTTCGGGAAAGGACTCTATCGTTGTCATTACGGTTGAGGACCATGATCCGAAGCGCGCCGCAGACATTGCGAATGGGTACCTCGCTGCCCTGCATAAGCAAAACGACCGGATCGCTTTGACTGAGGCCGGCCAAAAGAGGCTTTTTTTTGAGCAACAGCTGGAGAAGGAAAAGAATTCCCTGGCGGATGCAGAGGTTGCGTTGACTGAGACGCAGCAGAAGAGCGGGATGATTCAACCTGGGGGACAGGCGCAGCTACAAATCGAAACGATCGCGCAGACGCAGGCGGAGATTTCGAGCCGAGAGGTGCAACTGGCAGCGATGAGCCAGGCGGCAACAAGCCAGAACCCGGATGTGATTCGTCTGCACTCGGAGATCGACGGATTGAAGGAGCAGCTCAATAAACTGGAGAATGCGAGAGGGAAAACAGGTGGTGGAAATGTGGAGATCCCAACGTCGAAGGTTCCTGAACTGACGCTGACCTACATCCGTAAGGCGCGTGATGTGAAGTATCACGAAGCTTTGTATGAACTATTGCTGCGGCAATATGAGTCGGCGAAGCTCGACGAGGCCAGGTCCGCTCCCCTGATGCAAGTGGTGGACTACGCGGTCGTTCCTGATACAAAATCAGGGCCCGCGCGAACTTTATTGACAATCCTCGCATTTATCCTTGGAGGGATGATAGGGGCGATCTGGGTGGTTTTACGTGAGGGAGTGCGGAGGCAGAGTGGATTTCACAAATCCAGTTGAACGAAGAGCGCAGAGTGCGGTCCTCAGTTCAGACGGAGATGACTGTTATTCGGAATATTAGTAGAGGGTGAGCAGGCAAGGTGACCGGGCAATTTAACGTGTCGTCTATTGCCGGGAGAGAGTATGACCGAGCGTCGTCCATTATTTTCCATCTGTATTCCTGCATACAATCGTGCCAGGTTTCTCGCCCCTCTGCTGGAGTCGATTTACAGTCAAAGTTACAAAGACTTCAATGTTGTGATTTGCGAAGATCGTTCCAGGGAAGCGGCTGAGATCGCGGCAGTCGCGCAGGAGTATGCTGAACGCTTCCCAGGAACCCTTTCCTATTATGAAAACGAAACGAATCTTGGCTACGACGCCAATGTGCGCAACCTAGTCGAAAAAGCTACTGGTCAATACTGCTTTTTTATGGGTAATGACGATTTACTGTGTGCCGGGGCGCTGGAAAATGTTGCCGATATTCTTGAACGGCATCAGAATGTTGGACTGGTGCTTAAGAGTTATGCATGGTTTGACGCGGTTCCTGAGGTGATCAATCAGGAGATCAGATACTTCGGGGAGGAGCGTATGTTTGGGGCGGGCAGAGAAGCTATTACGGTCTGCTTCCGCCGATCGGGAGTCATTTCGGGATATATCGTGCATCGGGATGCTGCTCATGCGGCGGCAACGAACAGATTTGACGGAACTCTTTATTACCAGATGCATTTGACCGCTTGTGTGCTCTCAACGATGAATGCGGTTGCTACGCCGAAGGTGTTGGTCTTGTGCGGAACACTGAGGCTCCGGAATTTGGCAATAGCGAAAAGGAAAAGGGGAAATATGTCCCGGGTCGATATACTCCGCAGGCGCGACTGAATATGGTGGGCGGGGCTTTGTCCATCATCAAGGATCTAAAAAGGACGACTGGTCTGGACTTAGTAGGAGAAGTGATGCGGGACTACGCCAACTACTTCTATCCATATATTAAGGATCAATTGAAGTTTCCTCTGAATGAATATCTCAAACTGTGTGCTCGCTACGGGAAAATGGGATTTTACAAATACCCTATGTTTTATGTGTACTGCGTGATAGGGTATGTTCTGGGTGCGGGCAGATTTGATTCAATGACGAGACGAGTTCGGAACTACCTTGGTCGAAGTCCACAAATCGGCCTATCGAAATAACCCGTTGATGTCAGATTAGTGCGGGGGGCATCTCACCGGCAAGTGAAGGTTGACTTGTTTGATGCAGAGTGCTTCGCTTAGTGGTTTTTTTAAGAGAGAAAACGAAACAAAACAAGTAGAAGAGAAAATTAATCGGAAATATCGTGAAAAACGGTAGGTTCGCGGAGCCTACTACGAAGAACGTGCAAAAGAGGAGGATGCCAGCGAGAACCGATTTCTCTTTACCCGGTGGAAATGACTGGAAGGTACGCCACACCCGATATGTCAGAACAAATGTGAGTACTAGATTCCCAACATACCAGACGACGCCGAAATCAATGAGTGAACTTGCCCACCACGATTCATATTGTTGGTAAGCTGGGCCGCCAAGGAGAAACCATTTCTTCCATCCCTCAATCAGATTGCCCCAGGGGATAGAGAGGTGATCAGCTGCGCTTCCTGATTTGTTTGCGAGGACCAAGCTGATGATCTCGAAGGCATGTGAAATCTCTAAGAGTGCGAAGATGGCCGCGCTTAGAATTAGAATCCAGAAGATCGACAGGGGCTTCTTGACGATCTGGCGGCAGGTCATTACGAAGATGAGGAGTCCTAAGAATCCTATAGAGGTCAGAGACTGGGTCATCAGAAGCAAAATGACAAGCGCAAGTTGCATAAAGATGCGCTTTTTGCCATTGAATCGATAAAAGCTCCACCCCATCAATAAAAACAAGATCGCGCCAAATCCATTTGGGTCGTCGAGGAATCCACCGAATCTTACAGATAGGGATTCTTTAAAGGCCAGAGCCGGGAGTCTTCCAAATAGCACAAAGAGGGCTATCTGAATGAGATCACTCATGAGTGCCAGCCAAAAGACAACTTTGAAATATCTGTCGATCGCGCCGAGGCGGATGCTCTTTAGTGGAATCACCAGAACGAGCGCGGCAAGAGGCCAAAACGAAATATCTACATATGTGCCATCAAAGCCCCCCAGCAGCTTGAACAGGGGAAAGCCGAATATGGCAATGGTCAGGACAACAATGGCCACCTGAAACCGACTGAGTTGCCTCTTAAAGATAAACGGCGCGGAGATGCAGCAGACGAAAAATGTGAGGACGTATTTTCCTGCTTGAAGAGAGGTAGGGGTATCTGCGTACGACGGGCTTGTTCCCGAGTTGTTGATCTGAAGTGGATAGCGATAGGAAAGATACAGGGTTGCGATCCACAGCCCAACCCAAAAGTTCCGCTCTGGAATTTTATTGAGGTGTACTTTGGTCCAGCTACGGTTTGCCATCGGTGCCCAGCCCTGGTTAGAGCATAGGGTTTGACGGCTGCGATCGCAAGTTGTCCTTGGGAAACTCTAGTTATCAATGGATCAGCAAAAGAGTTCATCTGAGAGGCCCGATCGCGGCTGTTGCGCTACTTTCTTCGTGCCAGTTTATGTGAAACTATTGAATAGCTTTCGAAGGCAAGTGTGACTGGGAACAAAGAAGTGGAGTTTTCCGGTCATGCCGTCCGGTTTTGGGCTGCCGCCTCGATGTTGATTTCTCCCGAATTAGATTGACAGATATGCGGGGGATATAAGGTTTGAATGTCACAAAGAGCACTGATCGTAAAACTCGGCGCCATCGGGGATGTTGTTATGGCGCTACCCGCTGTGCGGTTGTTAAACGAAGCGGGAATGCAAATTGACTGGGTGTGCGGACGAACAGTATTTCCTTTGCTCAGTTGCTATTCGTGGCTGCACCCGATAGAGTGCGACGACCAGGCCATTTTGGGCGGGAATGTCGTTGAAAGGGCCAGAAGTATTTCGTCACTCTGGCGCATGATTGGATGGAGACCGTACGACCTTTGTGCAACTCTCTACTACGAGCCGCGTTACAAAGTGCTGACGATGCCTGTGAGAGCAAAAAGAAGGCTGATACTTTCGCGCAGTTCTCGGGAGAGATTTTTGATTCCGGGTAGAAACCATGCGGATGAGTATGCTCGGCTCTTACTTGACAGGGAAGACACATGCAATGAGCTCAGCCTTTCTCCAGTGTATCCGGACAAAGTCGGTGATCTGCCTGTTGTGGCTCGGACCAAGGGAACGAAGATTGGTCTTGTCCCTGCCGGAGCCAGCAATACATTCCGGCAGCAAACGCTGCGAAGGTGGCCGGTTGAGAACTATGTTGCCCTGGCGAAAGAGTTGCAGATGAGGGGCTACGAAGTGTTGTTGTTTGGCGGGTCAGACGATACGTGGGTTCGGCCCTACTTTGGGCAAATGGCTGTGACGGATTGCCTGGGTACGTTGACCTTGCCGCAAGTTATTTCAGCGTGCAGTGAATGCGACGTTGTGGTGTCTCATGATACGGGCCCTCTGCATCTTGCCGGACTGAGCGATGCAGCCGTCGTTGGTTTATTTGGACCTACGGACCCCGGTAATTTTTTGCCGCGCAGGGAGTATGTGACGGGGATTTGGGGAGGAGTGAATTTTGCCTGCAGGCCATGTTACGACGGCAGAGACTTTGCTCCGTGTAAACACAACGGTTGCATGCGTCAAATAACTCCTGAGACGGTTCTTCGTGAAATGGATAGCTTGCTAGAAGCGAAAGCGAGTGGACTCCCAGCGCCACCCCGGATTGTCTTTCCAAAGGCATCGTGACGGATCATCCATCAGTAGATGGATTCGCTATCGGTGAAGGTGCAGATCCGGTTCCCAGGTTAGTTGGATCCAGCCGCTGGTGTTGTGATGAGAGCCGGGCATGTAGGACGGGATAAGAAACCGTTCATATTGGGTGAAGACCTGGGCCGTCCACTGTTTGCTGAGAGCGAACGATCCATTTACGAAGCCGTCTGTGATTGTGGCGCCGCCGGGCAGAAAGAGCGTCCCACCTTTGTTCTGGCGGTAGCCCGCTTCAAGGCGTGTGCGGGCGGAGAACCAGTAACTTGTACGGCCTTCGATGGCGCGGGCGTCGCGACCGATAGCGTTTCCAACCAGAAAACGCTTGTTTGTATTTCCATCCAGATATTGACCATTGATGAAGAAATGGCCTCCGCCGTAATCATGCGCGAGACCCTCGGAACTTACTGCTTCGACGCGAAGATCCATGTGCTGCAGGAAGGGTAGGCGTGCGAAATAGATTCCCGGGTTCCAAACTGCCCTACGGGGAGCATCTATGGGACTAGGGTCATCGTCGGAGTATGCATCTGCGTAGAGAGTGACGAGTTGGCTAAGGTAAGGAAGCCTCCAGGTGAAGTCAAAGTTGCTCTTTCGGTCGCCGGGATCCTTCCGGTCGCCGTAACCGGCACTTCCGCCGAAGCCCGACGAGATATCCCCTGTGGAATTGAAGCTGAACACGTTGTCTTTGAAGCTACGGGGAGTGATGGGGTGTCCGACGCCCCAGAAGATGGACCAGCGGGTAAAGCTGATTTCGAGGTTGTCCCCGAAGTTGAAGGCCCCTTTCTGGCCGTTGTACCAGGGGCGTGCCGGGTAATCATGTCCGGAGAGCTTACCCAGCACGAGGTCGAAGCGGTAGGTTCCGAGCGACGGCCAAAACGGTAGCGGGTGTGGACGAGTGGAGACGAAGTGCAGGTTGTAGGTTGGCTCGGCGTTGCTTGAGAAGGCGAGAGGCCCCATGGTTGTTGGTCCCCAGTAGAGTTCCTGTTTGCCGATTGAGAGTTCATTGCCTGCGAAGGCGACTCCCCCGTACAGTTGCATCGCACCCTGGCGTTCAAAGGCTGATTGAACGGGAATCGGTAAGATCATTGGATCCGATTCTGGTTGTAGCCGATCCAGTTTGTTGATCAGTTGATTGATGGCTGGGGTTCCTGCCGGATTGCCTGGACTGTGCTGGAGTTCCTGCCAGTCGTAGAAGAAGAGGCGTCCGTTGTGGGCGCGGAAGGAGAAGCCGGCGATGGCGCTGCTGCCTCGGCCGAGCGGGCGGCCGTAGTCGTTCCACCAGGTCTGGCCGAAGTGGAAGCTGTCTGCCAGGGCGGGTCCGGCTATGGTTCCGTATCGCGCGTAGACAGATTCGAAGCTGAGCGACTCGTAGTATTCCGGATCTGCTTCGAGCTCGATATGGAGATCGGCGATGAGGAGGTTGGCCTGGCGGATGAGGCCTGGGCTGTAGGCTTCGCGCAGGCCAACCAGATTTTCGGCTATGCGCAGTTGGCGCAGGCACTCCTGACGGGTCCAAGGGCGGATCGCGGAGCTCTGGCCGGGGATGAAGCCCATTGCGCCAAGCCGCTCGAGGGCTGGGTAGATCCAGCTGTTCATGGGGACGTTGGTGGAGCCGATGGTGTCTGGGTCAGTGTCTTCGGGTAGCGGCTTTGGGGCTTCGCGGGTGGATGCTGGGGGCGGGTTGAGCGGGGGCGGGGGAGAGATTTGTGACGGCCTGGGGGGTGACACCGGGTGCGGGAGCGGCGGTAGATTGCGTGGGTTGGGGGCGGGGTTTGCCGAAGTCAGACGGCAGGGGTCTGGCGTCGAAGGGGTTGAGGTTGAAGTTGTGGTGGGCGCGGTAGACGTAGTGGCCGATCAGCCATCCGGCAGCACTGCCGACGAGGACGTCGGAGGGGAAGTGTTGTTCGGCGAGCACGCGGCTGACGCTGACCCCGGTGGCGAGACCATAGAAGGCAGTGCGGGTTAGCCAGCCTGGGTATTCGTCGCCCATGACCGAGGCCATGGACCAGGCTGCAGCTGCGTGATTCGAGGGGAAGCCGCCGTCGAGCGGGTTGGAGGTGAAGAAGTTGCCTCGTGGCGTCATCGACGTTCGGGCGTTCGCGACGGAAGACGAGCTGGAGCGCTCCGCTGACGGCGAGGCTGTCGACAAGCGCTTCACCGCTGAGGATGCCGGTTTCATGGGCCTGCGGGGCGTCGCGGCTGAGGCTCCATAGGTACATGGAGGCGGGCATGACGGCGAGCGCGCCGACACCTGCGTTGGAGAGGGTCTGGAAGTGATTCTGATCGTTAAGGCTGATGTGGATCAGATCGTTCATGGTGTGCTGGTCGCTGCCGATCATGGTTCCGGTGACAGCGGCCAGAGGTAGAAGCCAGGTGGCGTCGATGGGGCGAATGTGGAGCGGGCTTGTCCAGATGGCCTTCTGGTCGAGGAGAATTCTTTTTGGTGTTCCGGCGAGGGTGATGGGCTCGGCGGCGGAGGGGGCCGAGAGTGAGGAGGCGACGGTGTTCTGGGGTTGGGGAGCGTCTGGCAGGGAGGCGGGATCTGCGGGCTTGACGTTGGTAGCTGCCGGTGCGGAGATGGTACTTTGCGCGGCGCAGAGGAGATTTGAAGAGAGGAGGAAGCTGGCCGTGAGGGAGAAGAAGGATCTTCGTCTGGGGTGAGTCACAGGCATCGGCAGGTTCGGGTTACAGCGGACCGCACCCCCTAAGGGGAGGCTACCATAGCTGGCCTTTCGGATTTGGAACGAACCTGGTTGCGGATGCGCGTTCGGCACCTCCCATCTTCTTTGAAACGGCTGCCCAGAAGCCGAATGTCGGGCATTGGTGGTGATTGCAGGCGGTTGGTTAGAGGCGGTAGAAGTGATTGGCGGTGAGGACCAGAAGGAGGGTGATGGCGGCTATGGCGACTTCGCCTACCGCTCCTACGATGAAGGGGCGGGCACCTTGCTTGAAAAGGTCTTTGAGGTTGGTGCGCAGGCCTACTCCGGCGAAGGTTAAGAGGAAGGCCCAGCGGCTCAGGTTGCCGAGGGCAAGGAGTTGGGGCTTGGTGAAGCCTAGCGCGGCGATGGTTGGGTTGGTTGAAGCGCCTAGTGTGGCGAGGAGCGAGATGGCGAGGAAGCCCAGGACGAACTTGGGGAATTTCTTCCAGAGGAAGGCGGCCTTGTTGTCGAGTTGCTTGGTGGCCGCGCGGCTGGCCAGACCTTTGCGGACCCACTGGATGGCGTAGGCGAGGACGACGAAGCCGATGAGGGCGTTGCGGCAGGTTTTGGCGAGGACGGCGTATTTGCCGGCGGCGTCGGAGTAGAGGGCTCCGGCGGCGGTGGCTTCGGCGGTGTTGTCGACGGCGAGGCCGGCCCAGAGGCCGTAGGCGTGGTCGCTCATGTGCAGGGCATGGCCGATGAGCGGGAAGGTGAAGAGCGAGAGTGCTCCGAGGGCAAGGATGGCGGCGATGGCGGTGGAGGAGTCCTCTTCGTCGGCGTCGATGGCGCCCTGAGTGGCGATGATGGCGGAGACTCCGCAGACGCGAGGAGCCGACGGCGAGGAGGGTGGTGAGTTTCGGGCCGAGGTTGAAGGTGCGACCCAGCCATGTCATGAAGGTGAGTGAGAAGGCGAAGGCGACGAAGACGAGAATGAGGGAGATGCCGCCGAGTTTGAGGACGTCGCCGAGGATGAAGCGTGCGCCGAGCAGGATGATGCCGGTCTTGAGCCAGAACTCGTAGGTGGCGACGCCGGGGCGGAAGATGCGGGCGACGCCGACGGTGTTGGCGATGATGATGCCGAAGAGGATGGCCCAGAGGACGTACTCGATATTGGGGAAGGTGATGTGGTGGGCCTTGGTCCAGGTGTTGAGGAAGTGCTCGACGAACTTGCCTGCGTAGCCGACGACGAAGAGCAGCGCGATGCCGGGGAGGAGGCCGAGGAGGGTGGAGCGCTCGGCGGGGACGCGGCCGGGAGCGTGTGGAGGGTACTCGGTGCGCAGGTCGGGCAGATGCGTTGAGGCGGCCATGGGTTCTCCTTGGGTGCGATTTGCTGAGTTAGCGGCTACCAGGCGATGCTTCGGAGCAGGCCGAAGCGGATGATGAGGCCGAGGGCGGCAGCGAGGAGGATGGCCCAGGCGTCGGTGGAGAGGCGGGTGCGAAGGGTGGACATGGTGGAGTCTCCTTGGATAGCGCTGTGCACACGAAAAAATGTGTGGGATTCGACTGCTTGGATTTTTAATGCAGGGGTGTGGAGCGGGTGGGACTAGCTACAACAACAGCGAGTGGGCATGAGGTGCAGGGTCGCGGATTGGCGGAAGACCGTCATGTTGGAATTTAGTGTACACCAGCCTGGGTGGGGACGGCGCAGATTGTGACGAGAAGATGATTTGCGGCGGAATCGGCTTTCCGGCGGAGGTCAGTGGCCTTTTGGCGAATCTGTTCGGTGGTCGGGCTTTGCTTGGAGAGACTTGCTTGAGCTTCGTCGAGGAGCAGGAGATGGTCGTGCCATGAGCCGAGGGTCTTCTGGGCGCGTTCGAAACGCGAGGCTAGGGCTGCGGCGGCCTTGGAGGTTTCGGCACCAGTTTCGGCGATGTATCGGGCGGTCTTGCCCGCTTTACGGATGGAGTGAAGTTGGTCGTCGTTTCCGGGATCGAGGGCGCAGGCGCTCTTTGCGAACCAGCCACGCGTGAGGTGGATGAGTTCTTTGCTGCTCAGGTCGAGTTCGATTGCCGGTTTCAGGGCGATTTCGAGATCGTCGAGAGACTTGCTGATTTTTCTGCGATTTTTTTCGAGCGTCTGGGTAAGTTTGGCGGCTGTTTTCTCCCGGGCGGCGGAAAGTTCGTGGTCGAGTCGCGCAGTATCGGCGTTCTTTTTGCAGGCCTTGAGGAGATCGCGGTGGACGTCGAGGTCGCGAACGGCGCCGGCGGCGCGGCGGAGTTTGCGGAGGGCTTTGCGGAGAGACTTCGATTCGCGGTCGATGTGGATGGTGGAGACGACGGCGAGGAGTTCGAGTGTGGCCTCGATGCGGCGGGTGGAGGTGCGGAGTTTGTGGACAGGTTTTGGTGAGGGCTTCTTCAGGCAAGCGGCGATCGCAGATTTGAGGGTCAGCGATTGCTGGAGGAGAGTGGCGACAGGCTGTGGCATAACGATCTACTTCCAGTAAGAGTTGCCATTCTATCGAGTTTCCAATGGTTTGGGGCCACTACACTGCGGTTGAAAAATAGTTGCGCGCAACGGTGGTGGTGAAGGGGGGTTCAGTGAGATGTAAGCAGGAGGTTGTTATGAAGTTCACAAACGTAAAGGCGATGTTCACAAAGGTTGCAACGGTTGGTCTGGTGGCGGGCGCGATTGCGCTGGCGGTTCCGGCTAAGGCAGACGCGCAAGTTGTGGTTGGAGTCGGCGTCGGTTATCCGCACACGGGCTACTACTATGGACCCGACTATTATGCCCGGTTGCGCATGGAAGAGGCGCGGCGGCATGCGGAGTGGGTGCGGGCGCATGATCGCTTTCACTATGGATATCGCGGGCGTTGGTAGTTGGAGCGCGCATAACAATTAGCAATGTTCGCAGGCCGGCGGCGGAGAGGATTCCGCGCCGGCCTTGCTGTTTGCGGCGAGGTTCTTCGGACTGAGAGGCTGGTAGTAACGGGTGTCGGGAGCGGCGCAGGCTTCGCAGAGAGTTTTTCCGTCGCGACGAATTTCGCGGTCGTAGTTGATGCCTTCGCCGCAGAGTTCGCAGGTGATGCGGGCGGATTTGTAGCCGGGCATCTCGCGCGGGTGGATGGGGACGGCGACCCACTCTTCGCTGAAGAGATCGGTATCGGGCATCTCGCGGTAGGCGAGCATCTGCTGCTGATTCTTGTTTTCGATTTGGGGGTAGAGTTCGCGAGCGCGCTGTTTGGATGACTCGAGCGCGGCGATGCGGATGGCTTTGTAGACGGGTGTGTCGCCCTGCAGCGAGAGAGGTGCTGCCAAATCGACGAAGGTGGCGGCCATCTTGCCCCAGTCGCGGAACTTGATGGCTCGCTTGCCGAGGCGGCAGCCGGTCACGACTCCGATGGCGTCGGTGGCGCAACGATCGATCTCGATGAAGGTGACGAGGCGTTTGCGGTCTATTGGATTCACGAGGCCCCTGGGGTCATCGATGCCAAGGCGCTGGCAGCCCAGCATCGCCAGGCGGACGCCGAGAATCTGGCCTGCGCAGAGATGGCCGTGGGCGGCTTCGGCTTCGCGGAGGAGGGCGTCGAAGGTCTGCATGGCTTGATGATACTGCTCGCGGACTCGCCAGGTTTGGATGAGCCCGCTCCGAGGATGAAAGGGAAGCTCGGGCCGCCAATCTTCTGAAAATAAGACGTTGCGCGGGGTTGTGTGGGGGAGGTAATATTCGATGCCCGAGGTGGTCTATGAGTGATTTCGAGACGACGATTGCCATGGTGTTGAAGCAAAAGGGCGGAACGATTGCTTCCATACGGCCAGACGCGTCGGTCTATGAGGCGATTGAGATGATGGCGGCGCGGCAGGTGGGCGCGCTGCTGGTGATGGAGTCGGGCGTGCTGATTGGGATTATTTCGGAGCGCGACTATGCGCGCAAGGTGATTCTGCAGGGCCGGTTGTCGAAAGAGACGCCCGTGAGCGAGATTATGTCGAGCCCGGTGATCACAGTTACGCGGCAGAATACGGTGGGTGAGTGCATGCGGATCATCACGGATCACCACATACGGCATCTTCCGGTTGTTGAGGCTGGAGCGGTGGTTGGCGTTGTGTCAATCGGCGACCTGGTGAACTCGGTGATCTCGGAGCAGGAGCGGACGATCCGGCACCTCGAGGCGTATATCTCCGGCTCGGCTACGGTTTAGATTCGGTTGCCTCGATTTTGCCGTTGGGGGCTTGCGGATAGGCTTTTCTGTAAGCTTCGATGGCGTCGTGCAGGTGGTTGAAGATAAGCGTGGCTCCGATGGCTTCGCTGAGATGGTGGCGGCGAAAGTCGAAGCGGGTGTTCCATGGAACTCGAGCGAAGCCGAAGGTGACGCCTGCAGCCGTCAGAGTTTTCTTCAACTCGATGACGACTCGCGCGGCGGTGTAGTCGACGTTGATGATGGCTTCGGCGTCGACGATGAGCCAGCGGACAGCGGTGGGAGCAGGTCCGATGATCGCCAGAATCTCATCGGCGAAGCGGTTGGCATTCGCGTAAAAGAGAGCAGCTCCGAAGCGATATAGGACCAGGCCGGGCTCGGTGAAGGTCCCTGCGGCTGGCGGCGACAGCATCCAAGTGCCTTCGCTGTCTGGGATCATGACACCGCTGCGCGGATGATAGCTGTGATGCACGATGCGGAGCAATGACAGGATCATCGCAATGATGATTCCCTCTTCGACGCCGGCGATGACGACACAAAGAGCGGTGAAAAGGGCGATGGCATATTCTTGCGGACTCTCTTTGCGAATCTCTTCGAGGGTGCGGAGCTTGATAAGCCGGATAGCCACGAGAAAGACCAGCGTGCCGAGGACGCAATGGGGAAGATACTCGAGCGGCTTTGTGAAAAAAAGCAGGACAAGCGCTACGACGGCAGCAGTGGCGATCTGCGCGATCTGGCTTCGGCTGCCGGAGCTCTCAACCATGGCGGTCTGGGTGGGGCTCCCGTTGACGACGAAACCTCCGCTGAACGCTGCGGCGGCATTTGCAGCGGAGAGCCCAACGAGATCCTGATCTGCATCGAGCCGCTGCTGATGGTGCGCGGCGTAGATGCGAGCGGTTGCGGAACTCTGAGTAAGGATCATGACCGCGCATGAGGCGGCGATTGGGATTAAGGGTGGAAGGTCGCTCCAATGGACATCGGGGACGCCGAGATGCGGCAGGCCTCCGGTTACGGGGCCGATTGTACTGATACCGTGTCCGGCGAAGTTCCAAATGGCGCTTGCGGATGTCGCGACGATGACGGCAAGCATGGAACCCGGCAGCCTGGGAGCGAAGTGCTGCAACGCGAGTACTGATGCAAGTACAGTGACGGTGACAAGCAGAGTTGGCAGATGGACGTGGGGGAGTCCACGGCATATCTCGTAGAGCTGGACGATGGTCTTACGGGATTGAGTTTCGATTCCGAGCATCTGGCCGAGAACCGTGATGCCAACCTGCAGGCCGATTCCAGTGAGGAAGCCAGCAAGCACGGTCTGCGCCAAGAAGTCGGAGATGAAACCGAGTTTCAGTAGTCGCGCTAGCAGCAGACATACGGCGGTAAGCAACGCGACTGCTCCGGCGAGAGCGACGTAGCGCGCGCTGGCGGCGGGAGCCATGTCGGCGAGTCCGCTGCGAAGGATGGCCGCTGTGGCGGAGTCGGCGGCGACGATGAGATAGCGGGAGGAGCCGAAGGCGGCGAAGGCCAGCAGCGGAAACAGCAGAGAATAAAGGCCAGTTTCGATCGGCATGCCGGCGATGCGGGAGTATCCGAGCACCTGCGGGATATCCATGGCGGCGAAGACGACGCCGGAGAGTGCATCGCGCATGGCGGTCGCTCGCCGGAAAGGCCGGATACCCTGAAACAGAGTCAGCAAATCACAAGCTCCTCGACGGCGAGCGGGGCAGCGCTTTCCGTAATACGAATCGAGGTTGATGCTAAATCAAATCTGCAGGAATTTTTGGAGAATGCTTCGCGGTCAGTTCGGTTCGGAGTCGCCCTCTTCGACGATGGAGGCGGTGCCGACGACGTCGTAGGTGGAAGGTTCGCCGCCTGTGGGTTTCATGGTGACGCGCGTGGGCAGGCGTTGCCATTGCGCGGGCTGGCAGACGGGAATGAAGTGATTCGACTGAGGCCAGGGGCCGATCTGCTTCTGCACGACCGGCTGCCGTGCGCCGAGCTGCGCGACGATGGCGAAAGGCCTCCTTTGGCTGTGGTGGCGATGCCGCAGTAGGCGGCGTAGTCGCGGAACCAGACAACGTCGGAGACGGCGGCGTCGAAATCCGGCAGATGCAGCGCGGTGATGTGGCCGGTGACGCGATCGACTGAGAGCCAGGGGCCGGGCTGCCAGATCCAGTGCGGCGCGGCATCGGTAGGCAGAGCGTCGTTCAGGCGGAGGGCGCGGCGGACGGTGAAGGTGCGGTCGGTGATGTCGTGGACATCTCCCGTGGTCCACTCCTTTTGGTGGTCGTCGACGAAGAGTGGGCGGATTTTGAGGGAAGTGGTCTCGTCGGTTTTGGTTTCGGGCGTGGCGTCGGGTTGGGTGTAGGGGACTTTTCGGAACGCCCCGAGGGTGACGGTGTGAACCTTGGGCGCGGCGGCGAGGAGGCTTCGCGGTGAGGAAAACGTGGATAACGTCAGTAGAAAGAGCGTGGAAGCGGCAGGGAGGCGAAGAGGTGCGGTACGCGGAGTCAGGCTCAAGAGGTAGGGCTCGCAGAGGAAATTTGTTTGCTGCCATGCTACGCGAAGAGGCTTGTTTTCTTGACGAAAACATTGCTCGAGGGGCCGTAACACTTTTGAGGAGTGGAAGAAATGGGAGGGCGAGCGGAAGAAAATTCACGGTAAAAGGAAAGTTGTGCGGAGGTATTGAGAAAGGTACGAAAACTGTGAAATAGATTGTGAATTCGCGGCGATGCGCTGGCTCGCGCAGAGTAGTATCGTGGAAAGAAGACGTGCTGCCGTCGTGGTGGCGCGTGTAAGCTGACCGCGGCGAGACCATTTGAAGCAGTACGAAAGGACAAGGATCAAATTATGTGGAAACCGAACCAGACTGGAAGCAACACCCCCTCAACTCCTGAACCGGTACGTCCGTCGACGCCTGTGTCGAACTTCGAGGCGAGCCCCGCACGTCCAACGGTGGGAGCAGGCAACGCTGCCGGCGCCGTTCCGACCGGCGAGCAGGCGACGATTGGCAAATCGCTCATCGTCAAGGGCGAGCTGACGGGCTCCGAATCACTGTACATCGACGGCAAGGTAGAGGGTGCGATCAATCTGCCGGGCAATCGTGTGACGGTTGGACGTAACGGACAGGTGGCGGCGAACATTGTGGCGCGCGAGATCGTGGTGCTGGGCAAGGTTCGTGGCAACTGCCAGGCGAGCGATCGTGTGGACATTCGCAGCGAAGGCTCGCTGACTGGCGATGTGATTGCGGCGCGTATCTCCATTGAAGATGGCGCGTTCTTCAAGGGCGGTATCGACATTCGCAAGCCAGGCGGAACGGACCTGAAGGGCGGTACGGCAACTCCTGTTGTCGAGCCCGTTGCTGTGGAAGCCTAGACAGTCGCGAAACAACTCTTCTCGAAGAGGACGGCTCCGGCTTGCGCCGGAGCCGTTTTATGTTTGCTAGAACGAGGAAAGGTTTCGCGCAACTCCGAAGAGTGCGGTCACAGATAACGCGGTATAGATAGTGGCCGGTGGAAGATTCGGCCAGCAGATGGGCTTGCGTCTAAGGAATTGTGCGTAGACGAAGATGCCGTAGACAGCGACAACCGGGAACAGCAGCGTGGCGAGCGCGTTGAAATGGATTGCCGCTGCGAGATGTCCGTGAAGCAGATCGGCGAGTGCGCGTGTGGCTCCACAGCCCGGACATTTCAGATCCAGGAGTTGGTGGAACGGACACTGAGGATAGAAGCGGCAGCTTTCTGGAGGAAAACGTAGAAGCAGCATGACGGCCAGCGCGACGACTGCCGGTGGCGCAGCCGCGCGGAGAGCACTCGCGACACGGCTGCGGGTCGAATGTGTCATTGCGCCATCGAGCGATAACGCAGGGCCTGTTTGAGTTGGTTGATCTCGTTAAGTTTGTACTGGAAGTAGATGCCGCCAAAGAAGAAGGTCATGACGGCGCTAAGGCGGAGGCCGATCGGCTCGACGCTGTTGAAGTGTTGTTCGAGCGTGTCGCGCAGGGAGAAGCGTGCGACGAGGCGCATGACCCACGTTGCCAGGCCGACGAGGCTTGCGAGGAGATGCGGTGGTGGCGGCTGTCCGGGGTTGTGAGAGATGGCGACGACCGTTCCCCAAGAGCTACCGTAGTAAATGACGATGAGCACGGTCGCGATGATGTAGAACATCAGGGCTTTGCTTGCAGGCTGAACACGGTTGGCCCATGAGGCGATGACCAGGTTCCAGACCATGACAAAGACATAGCAGGTGACGAAGCCGAGCAGCAGTTCGAGGCCCCAGTGCAGATTCGGCGGATCAGGGTACGCCGTTGCGGGTGGTAGTGGGTAAGCCGGGGTGACGACAGAGACAGGGGCCGTCGCCACAGGAGCGCCAAGAATCTGGGCAACCGGAACCCATTCCGGCATGTCCTCGCCCTTTGCCATGTCGGTTGGAAGTACGTTTCCTGAAGAGACGTAGCGTTGAAGGTCTTCGAGGGTGTAGGGGCCGTAGATCTGTCCGTTGCGTGAGACTTGATAGGTCATGCAGAGCTCCCGTGGCGATCTTCTTTCGTGTAAACCCGATGAGACCACGGACCGGCGGTTTGGCACAAATCCAATCATCAGAGGCGGCTTCATGGTTGCTTGGCGAGGTAATAATTTCTATTAGGAAATAGTTTTCAATTGAGCATGAAGCCCTGTATAAAACTGGTTGCCGGCTTTAAGCGCAAAACGGGAAGGGGTTCTCTGCTGCACGTCAGACCTGGGAGTCACTGATGAAGAGATTTATCGCGGGAATTGTGGCAATGCTTTCGGCTTGCGCGACGGCGCAGCAGCCCTGGCAAAAGATTCAGATGCTGACGGCAGCAGAGGTTGCGGAGAGGTGGGCGACGCCTCCGCCGGAGTACGGGCCGGAACCGTACTACGGTTTGAATGGCGCGGTGGATGAGACGGTGATTCGTCGCGATCTCGACACAATGAAGTCTCTCGGGTACCGGGCTGTGACCGTGCAGGCTGGGTACGGGATGCCGTTTGCCTATCTCTCGCCGGATTACTTCAAATTCTTTCGGACTTTCGTCGAAGAGGCGAAGAGGCGCAATATGCGGGTCTGGATTGTCGACGACGCAGGCTATCCTAGCGGATTTGCGGGCGGGAAGTTTACCGAACTTAAACCGGAGATGCGGATGCAGGCTCTGGTGGCAGCGCAGAGAATTCCGGCGATGCCAGGAGAACCGGTGTGGGCAACTGTGGGACCAGCGGCTGTTGCTGTCACGGCGATGAATGCGGATGACGGGGCCACTGTAACCGTACCAGTTACAGGAGGGTCGATTGATTGGTCCGCACCCTCCGGCCATTGGACTGTAGTGGTTGTGGAGCACCAGTTCCGGACGTCGCCAACGCGTTCGGACACCAACCCCAAGCGTGTGAAGGACGGAACGCAGTCGCTTGAGGATTACCTTGATCCTGTTGCCACGGCACAGTACCTTGCGTTCACCCACGAGGAGTACAAGAAGGCTGTAGGCGACGAGTTTGGCAAGACCATCATGGGCTTTCGCGGCGATGAGCCTGACTATTCCATCAGCGGCCTGCCATGGACGCCGAAGTTTTTCGACCGATTCACTCAGATCAAGGGCTACGATGTGAGGCCGTACCTCGCAGCATTTCTTCAACCGCGAGATGCGAAGCTGACCGACGCTCAGCTACGCGCCAAGGCGGATTACTATGACGTCTTCTCGCAGATGTTCCGCGATGGATTCTTCAAGCCGCAGGGCGATTGGTGCGCAGCCAATCATCTTGAGTACCAGGTTCACCTGAACCACGAAGAGATGGAGATGGACCTTACGCGGTCTGAGGGCGAGTTCCTGCGCGACATGCAATACGTGCAGGTGCCGGGTATCGATTCGATCTGGCACCAGATATGGAAGGATACGATCTCTGATTTTCCGCGTCTTGCAGCCTCTGCGTCGCATGTATACGGTCATCCGCGCGCCTTCACGGAGAGCTTCGCGGCGTATCGTCCTGAACCCGATGTCGATATGGCGCGCTATATCCTGAATGAACAATTTGTGCGCGGCGTGAATCTCGTCGAGACGATGTACTTTCCCGCAACCAGCACTCCGAACGCGCACAAATCCCCCTACATGGAGGACTCGGCATATCCAGCATTGCTGACTTACGTGCAGCGTGTTTCGTACCTGATGTCGATGGGACGGCCTGCGGCATCGGTTGCGCTGTATCTTCCGTCGAGTTCGATGTGGATGGGCGATGCTGCGGCGGACACGGCGTTTGTATCGACAGAACGCATGTTGTCGGAGCGGCAGATTGATTTCGACATCGTCAATGACGACGCATTGGCAAAGGATCTAACGGCGGAGCGCGGAACATTTGAGACTGCAAGTGGAAGCCATTACCAGACCGTCATTCTTCCTAACGTCTCTCTTCTCTCGCAGGCTGCGCTTGATCGGCTGCACGCCTTCGCAAGTGGCGGCGGTCACGTGCTGTTTCTCGGGCGCACGCCATCGCTGATCTCGGGAAGAACAATCCTCGACGCTCGCACCCCAACTTCGGCGGATTTTTCATGGGCTTCGAGCGTTTCCGGCGAACTGCCGCCAACGCCAACACCGCCGGCTCAAACTCCCGCCGCGCCGCCGACAGCCCAAGTGGTTCCGGACGCGATCGCGCAGGCAGTTCGAGCGGCGGTTCCGTCACCTGATGTCGTACTGGATAAGCCTGACAACGCTCTGCGAATCATGCACCGGCGCCTCAAGGACGCCCATGTCTATCTCCTCTTCAACGAAGGAGCCGAAGACTCGACCCATATATTGACGTTGCGAGGCGACGGCAAGCGAGTGGAGTTATGGGATCCGCAGACCGGCCGGATCTCACCCGTGAATAGCAAACCTTCAAAGGGCGCTGTTGATATTCAAATCAAACTGAAACCTTACGAAACAGAAGTATTGGTTACGCGCTAGACGGTCTTGTCGTCGGCGCTCGCAAGTTGCGTGTCTTTTGCGGCGCGGCTCAGGAGGATGCGCAGGTCGGTAACCTTGTCGAGGTGAAACGCCGGGTTGGCGTTGGGCGCGGTGACGGCGATGAAGTCGGCGCGGTCGACCCCGCTAAGGAAGAAGCTGGGTCGCGGATCCGGTTGTATAGGCGCGATCTCAACGTGGCTCATCTCCAAATTGCGGATGTGCCGCAGATAGAAACCCTGCGATGGCATGGGCCCGAACATGCCGGGATCAGGATATTTATTTTCGAATTCGGGCGGCCGGGTGGCGACCGTGTCCTGGGCCGCTCCGCCCTTATGCTGCTGGAAGACGTTGGCGATCTTCAGGTCTTGAATCGGGTAGTCAGGAATTCCGCTAATAATGGAGCAGAGGCGCGAACCGGCGTCATGGCTCACGAGATTGTTTATGAGAATTCGCTGCATCGTTCCGACTTTTGTTGTGTCCTTCGGGCCGCGCAATCGTGTGCCCAGGCGGATGAAGATAGGAGCGGTGAAGATGCCACGCATGCTGATGTTAGAGATGGAGATGTCTTCGCACAGCGCACCGTCTTCGCTCTCAAGCGCGATACCGTCGCACTCTTCGAAGACGCAATTCGAGATGGTGATATTTTTGAAGCCGCCGTTGGATTCCGTACCGCACTTGATTCGGCCGGTGTGCGGGACGCGAACATCGGCCGCGAACTTCTTGAACGTGCCATCGAGTATCGTGCCCAGTTCGTAATTTCCTGTGACATAGCAGTTCGTGATGGTGACGTTTTCGGTTGCCCTGTTGTAGCCGAGTGCATAGCTGCTCTTAGGGCAGATGCCGTCGTCCCACGGAGAGTTGACGGTGCAGTTGGAGACATGGACGTTTTTGCAGCAATCGATGTCGATGCCGTCGCGATCGGTGTCAATCTTCAGGTTGTCGACGGTGAGGTTGTCTACTCCGGTTAGAAGCAAGCCGAAATGGCCGCCTTTGAGTATGGAGAAATCGCGAAAGATGACGTTTCGGCAGTTCTTGAGCGCGATGGCCTTGTTGCCGACGCCAGCTTGTTCGGCCTGGTACATGGGATAGTTCCCGCGATTGCGCGGGAGAGGCGGCGGTGCCGGTGCGGTGGTGCCTGCCGGAGCTCCGGCATTGCCCGTGGCGTTGTCAGCCCCGACAGGCCGTCCAGGTCCGAAACCTTCACGGGGAGGCCCAATGCGGGCCGGGCCGGCTCCGAAGCTAAGTCCTTTGCCGTAGATCAGACCGGGGCCACTGATGCCGATGTCGTTGAGCGACTCGCCCCAAATGAGCGAGTTGTGCCAGTGATTGTGCCCGTAGTCCTGGTACGGTTCCCATTCGCCATTGGGCTCGGCTGCATCGTAGGTTCCGCCGTTATAGCCAGTGGTCTGGCCGGGCAACGGCGAGTCGGCTGCCAAAATCGTGCAGCCCTGCGAGAGATACAGATGCACATGGCTCCGAAGATGAATAGAAAAGCAAAGGTAGGTTCCTGCGGGGAAGTTAACGGTCCCTCCGCCGGCACCCGCCGCAGCTTCGATCGCCTGATTGATGGCCGGTGTATCGAGCGTCTTTCCGTCGCCTTTGGCTCCATAGTTGCGAACGTCAAAGACCAACGGAGGCGTATTGGAGTAGGACTTGGGGAGCGCCAGGGCATAGGGGGCTGACGTTGCGGCTGCAGCGGCAAATCCCATGCCGCCGAATCGGAGAAGTTCGCGTCGGGCGGAGCTGAAAGAATCCATAGCAGCGCCATGCTAGCAGAGGTGAGGGACGAGTGAGAAAGAATTTCTGTATGGAAACTCCGACCGAACGGCACGCCGGTTAGAAATCGTCGTTTCCGGTGGGACGAAAACGATAGCCGATCCAGGGTTCGGTGACGATGTAGGCAGGTTCTTCGGAGCGTTCAATCTTCTTGCGCAACTGGCCGATGTTAACCCGCAGATACTCGGGTTGATCGGCGTTGGTGCCCCACACGGCGTGAAGCAGAGCGCGGTGTGTGAGAACCTGGCCGGGATGTTGTGCCAGATAAACCAGCAGATCGAATTGCTTGGGTGTCAGGTGCGTATCCTGCCCGCGAACGATGACGCGGTGTTGTGGAATGTCGATGACAAAATCGCCGGCTGTGATGATCTGCGGGGCATCCTCATTGTCGGCTTTGCTGCGGCGCAGTTGGGCGCGGACCCGGGCCTGCAGCTCCTGAATGCTGAAGGGCTTGGTGACATAATCGTCGGCGCCGGCGTCGAGCGCTTCCACCTTCATGTGGTCCTGATTGCGAACTGAGAGGACGATGATGGGCACTTGCGAGACGGCGCGTATCTCCCGGCATAATTCCACGCCGTTCATCTCGGGCATTGCGATGTCGGTGATGACGAGGTCCGGCTTCCATTCGTGGAGGGCCTGCATCCCTTCGACTCCATTTGCTGCGATCCGCAAGGAATAACCCTGCGTGGAAAGAGCGGTGCGCAGGACGCGAGTGATCTGCGCTTCGTCGTCGACGAGGAGAATCTTCGTCGGCTGGTCGTTATCGTTCTGTTTCATTCGTGCTCCGATTGCTGCGTGACGATGTGGACGTCGACGTTGGGGGCCTCTTTAAGGAAGTGCTGAATCGCCCAGTAGTAAAGATATTTGCGGAAACCACGGACTGCGCTGCGGCCAAAGACTATATGCGTGATGCGCTTTTCGCGCACGAAGCTCGCGGCGGCGTGGGCGATGCTCTTTCCTTTGATCGTGAAGACCTCGGCGTTGAGATTGCGCGCGAATTGCAGATTGGCGGCGAGCGCGCTTTTTTCCTCTTCGCTGAGGTCCTCGCCGGTGTCGATGTGCAGGACGAAGAGTTCCCCGCCTACACCTTCGGCAACGCGGGCGCCGCGCGCGATCAGGGTCTGTGCGGAGCTGTTCGCGCTGATACAGACGGCGACGCGTTCGCGGACAGCCCAGTGGGCCTCGATCCGCTTTGCGTCCATATAGGCGGTGAGGGTGCGGTCGACGGCCTTGGTGACGTGTTGAAGGGCCAGCTCGCGCAACGCGATGAGGTTGCCGCGGCGGAAGAAGTTCGCGAGCGCTTTTTCGGCGCGGTCTGTGCCGTAGATATCGCCGCGGCGCATGCGGGTCTGGAGGGCCTCGGGCGTGAGATCTGCCATGACGATCTCGTCAGCGCGCTGAACCACCCAGTCGGGAACGGTCTCGCGGATGGGAACGCCCGTGACGCTCTGCACCGTGGGCGCGACGCTCTCGATGTGCTGAACGTTCATGGTCGCCAGTACGTCAATACCGGCGGCAAGCACGTCGAGCACATCTTCGTAGCGCTTGCGATGCTTGCTGCCCTCGATGTTTGTATGCGCGAGTTCGTCGATCAGGACGATCTGTGGATGGCGGGCGAGAATGCCGTCGAGATCCATCTCCTCGAAGGGGACGCCTTTGTATTCGATCTTTGTTCGAGGAATCTTCTCGAGCTGATCGGCCAACTCGGCGGTGCGCGGCCGGCCGTGGGTTTCGACGACGCCGATGACGATGTCCTCTCCGCGCTGATGGCGGCGAATGGCCTCGCTGAGCATGCTGTATGTCTTGCCGACGCCGGGGGCATAGCCGAGGAAGAGTTTGAAGGTGCCGCGTGTCTTTTCAGGCGCGACTTTTTCCAGCCACTCTTCAGGGCTCTTTACGGTGGGGTTCGAGTTGGCGCGAGTTCCCATAAGGATAAGATAGATGCGTGCAGCGCAAGGTGTTACGCAGTATCGTTCGCTACAGTGTGTCGACGGCTACCGCCGCTGTCATTGTAGCCGTCTACTTTCGGTGGCTGCATGTTAATGAGACCACAGTTGCGCTGACGTTTCTGGTCGGCATCCTGTCTGGTCGCTGCGAACTGGGGGCTGCGGCACTCGATTTACCTGTCGATCCTGTCTGCGCTTGCCTTTAACTTCTTCTTTCTGCCGCCGGTGATGACCTTCACGATCGGCGACAGCCGCAACTGGGTTGCACTGCTCGCATTTCTGGTGACCGGCATTGTTGCGAGCCAGCTTGCGGAGCGTGCGCGCAGGGAAGCGAAGCTATCTCCCGCCGACGGCAGCGCGAGGCGGAGCGGCTGTATGAGTTTAGCCAGCAGATGCTGGTAACGGGCAACGTGATTGATCTGCTCAATGTTTTGCCGCAGATGATTGCCGCAACCTTCAACCTCGCAGGGGCGGCGGTTTATCTGCGCGAGAAAGACCGGGTCTATCGCTCAAGCCCCAACTATATGGACGTCACTGCTGCCGAACTGCGTGACGCCGCCTTCACGCGCGACCATCGCCGCGACGAGGAGCGCAGTGTGACGCTGGTTCCGATCCTCCTCGGAACCCGTCCCATCGGAGCGGTCGGAATTACCGGCTCAGGGACTTCGCCGGAGGCCCTCGACGCTGTCTGCGGTCTCGCGGCGATTGCGATTGAACGCGCGGGCGCGGTTGAGACGCTGACGCGGGTGCAGGCTTCGCGCGAGAGCGAGCGGCTGCGCAACGCGCTGCTCGACTCCGTCGCTCATGAGCTGCGAACTCCGCTGACCGCGATCACGGCTGCGATTACGAGTCTGCGAAGCGATCCGCTGCTCGACAAAGAACAGAGCGCGGAGATGATGCAGGTGATCGAAGAGGAGGCCGCGCGGCTCGACCGGCTGGTCGGCCAGGCGATGGAGATGGCAGAGCTGGACGCGAAGGACATCAAGCTCGATCTGCAACTCCATTCGATGCGCGAGGCCGTCGATCTTGCGCTCGAGGCGGTGCAGGGACCGCTCAAAACGCACCCGGTGGAGCTGCGCCTGCCCGACACGCTGCCTCTGGTCCAGATGGATCTGGAGCGGATCGCGAAGGTCCTGCAGCACCTGCTCGAGAACGCGGCGAAGTATTCCCCGGAGGGAAGCCCAATCTTCGTGAGCGCCGAAGTCGCCCATGGCCAGCTTGTCACCAGCGTCGCCGACCGTGGCGTGGGCGTCGATGACTTCGAACGGATGATGATCTTCGACAAGTTCTATCGCGGGCAGGGCCAGCGTTATCGTGTGCAGGGGACGGGAATGGGGCTGGCTATCGCGAAGGCCATCGTCGAGGCGCACGGCGGTTCAATCGAAGTAACCAGCCAGCAGTCGCAGGGCTCCGTGTTTTCGTTTTATCTGCCGCTGCAGTTATCGGGGCGCTAGAGCTACATCTTCGGCAGATCGCTCACGTTCCATCCGCCGCCGAGTGCCTTGATGAGAAGAACGCTGGCATCCATCTGGCGGCGCATGATGTCGATGTCGTTTCGTTCATTGGACAGCGCTGTCGTCTGCGCGGTGACGACCTGCAGGTACGTGTCGAGCCCGCCGACGTAGCGGTTGTTGAAGATCTGCTCTGCCGACTGCGCCGCTTGAGTTGCCTGGTGTTGATGGTTCGCCTCCTGCTGGAGAACGCGGAGAGCGACTAGATTGTCTTCCACCTGTTGAAATGCGGTCAGTGTCGTCTGCCTGTAGGTCGCTACTGTTTCGTCGTAGGATGCGTTGGCCTCTTCGGACACGGCAGCGCGGCGCCCAGCGTCGAAGATGGTCTGAGACAGCGTTGGGCCGAGCGACCACACGAGACTGGCAGGGTTGAAGAGGTTGGCGAAGGAGGTTGCTTCTACGCCGACTGTTCCGCTTAGAGAAATAGTCGGGTAGAACGCGGCCCGCGCTATGCCGATACGATCATTTGCCTCGGCGACACGTCGCTCGGCTGCGGCAATGTCGGGGCGGCGTTCGAGAAGCTCAGACGGGAGGCCCGGGGGAACGATTGGCGGACGCGCCGCGAGCGGAGCATTGGGGAGCGTAAAGGTAGCGGGCGGCTGGCCGAGCAGAACGGCGATGGCGTGCTCAAACTGCGCCCGCTGCAGCGTGATGTCGCGCGCCTGCACCCGCGCAGCTTCAAGCTGCGTCAGCGCCTGGTCCACGTCGGATTTTGGAGAAACCCCGCCTTCGAACCGATTGTTAGTGATGCGATAGGCCTCTTCGTAGTTCTTTACCGTGTCGTTCAGCAGCTTCTCCTGGGCGTCCGCGGTGCGGGCCTCGAAGTAGTCGACGGCGAGCTCAGCCTGCAGACTCAGCATCACGGTCTGCCTGTCGCCTGCACTGGCCTGGGCCTCTTCGCGCGCGGCATTGACGCTGTGGCGTACGCGTCCCCAGACATCGATCTCGTAGTTCATATCGACTGGGAGCAAAATGTCCCCGACACCATTGCCTTTAGCAGACGAGACACTAAAGTAGGGCCTGTTCGTAGACTCGCGCAGGCCTCCGGCAAACGGTGCGGCCGATATCGTGGGATAGAGCGACGCATGGTTGAAGCGAATGAGCGCGCGAGCTTCACGGAAGCGTGCGTCGGCAACCTTCAGATCCTGATTATTCGCTGCTACCTGTGGCTCCAGAAGGTTCAACTGCTCATCGCCGAAGATTCGCCACCACTCCCCGCGCTGAACTGAGTCGGCGGGCTGAGCGATTTGCCAACTCGCGCTCTCCTTGTACATCTCGGGAGTCGCTTCTTTGTACTCGGGCGCGATAATGGCAGTTGGTTTTACATACTTCGGCCCGACCATGCAACCGCCCAGGAGGAGCGCACCAACGCTGGCGCAAGCTGCGGGATAGAGCTTCATCGTTGCTCCGCCCTCGTCTGCGTTCCTGGCTGGTTAGCGCGGTTCGCGACTTGAACCTCCTGCCCACTCGCGAGCGAATCCGATGGGTCAAGAATGACGGGATCACTGGGCGTCAGGCCGGATGCAATCTCCACCGTCGCACCCGCGTCTTTGCTTATCTTGACGGGAACAAGTTGCACGCGGCCGTTACGGACCACGCCTACGCGGAGGCCTTCGGAGCGGAAAAGCAGCGTATTTGAGGGGAGCATCAGCCCGGTGGCGTGCTGCGGCACCTTGAAGTGAACAAAGACATACGCGCCGGGCAGCAGCTCGGCCTTCGGGTTATCGACATCGACCTCAACGTTGAGGGTTCGGGTCGACTGATCGATAGCATTAGAGTTGCGCGCGATCGTGCCCTCGAAGGTTTTGCCGGGAAATTCGTCCAGCGTCAATGTCGCCTTGCTCCCGTCCTTGATCGCGGAGGAGTATGCTTCGGGCACTGCAACGTAAACTCTCAACTTGCCGATGGCGGCGAGATGGAACAGCTCCTGTGGCGTGGTGTTCTGGCCGGCCGAGATAAGTCTTCCAATATCAGTGTTGCGAGCGGTCACGATGCCATCGAACGGCGCATACACTTTCTCGAACGACTGCAATTGCTCCAGCCGGCGGACATTCGCCATAGAGGCGTCTACGGCAGCCTTCTTCGCAGCTGCGTCACTCACCGCCACATCGGTCTCCTGTTTGGAGACGGAGTTGGTCTTCAAGAGATTCTGATAACGGACTGAAGTCGTGTTGGCCAGGTCAAGATTAGCCTGCGCGCTCTTCAGATCGGCCTGTGCGACCTGCAATTGCTGGTCCAGCTCCGGAGTTTCGATGACAGCCATTAGCTGCCCTTTGCGAACATGCGCGCCGATGTCGAAGTACCAATCCTTGAGGTAGCCGCTAGTCCGCGAGTAGATGGGCGCGTCGATGAATGCCTGCGTGTTGCCGGGCAATGCGATCTCCGAAGAAAGGGACGAAGGACCGGGATAAACCACGTTGACCGAGGGAATAGCGGAAGCAGCCGTCTCTTTCTCCAGCGTGCGTTCGCTTCCATGGCGAGCCGAGATGCCAAAGATGACGACCGCGGCCACAATTGCGGCGACCACAACCATCCCGATCCACGATCCGCGAGTCAGTTTTGGTTCAGCGGCTTGAGTCTCTACAGGGGGTTGATACTCGCCGGACGGACGGGCCTCGGCTGCTTTCGTCTCGGTCACGCTCGTCATTCGTGCTCCTTCCGTGCTCATATATTCCTTTAGGCCTCTATTTCCGTTAGACCTCAGCTGCGATCCGATGATCGGCCGGCGCACTTGTTGTTGCCGTCTGGTTACGTCGTCCGTGCAGAAGGCTGAAGACTGCCGGAACGAAGATCAAAGTCGCAACGGTGGCCAACATCAGTCCACCTATCACGGCGCGTCCTAGCGGAGCGTTTTGTTCTCCGCCCTCGCCGGCTCCGAGCGCCATCGGAACCATGCCGATGATCATTGCAAGGGCCGTCATGCAGACTGGCCGGAAGCGTATCGCGCCTGCCTCCAATGCAGCCGCGACGGCGTCTCCGTGGTCAAGCAGACGTTCCTTCGCAAATGACACGACAAGAATACTGTTTGCGGTGGCGACGCCCATACACATAATCGCACCCATCAGTGCAGGCACGCTCAGGGTAGTGCGTGTTGTGAAGAGGAAGAGCACGATGCCCGCCAGCGCCGCCGGCAGCGCCGTAATGATGATGAAGGGGTCGAGCCAAGACTGAAAGTTCACCACGATCAACAGGTAGACCAGCACGATCGAAAAGACGAGACCCGCGATCAATCCCAGATACGAGTTCTTCATCGTCTCAATCTGCCCGCGCACGCGAACGAAGGTTCCGCGCGGCAGAGTCTTCTCGTTGGCGGCGACAATCTTGTCGATCGCACTGCTCACTGAGCCGAGGTCGCGTCCCTGCACGGAGCCATAGATATCGAGCGTGCGGCGGATGTTGTAGTGATTGACGACCTGCATCTCGGTCGTGCGATGGATGTTGGCCACATCGGCAAGAATCTCAGGCTGCTTCGCAGTAGGCGAAGACAGCGGCACGTTCTGAAGATCGTTCAGCGACTGAATGTCATACTGCGGCGCCTGGGCCACAATGCTGTAGTTGACGCCGTTCTTAGTGTTAAGGAAGAACAGCGGATTCAGCTGTGTGCTTCCACTCAGAAGATTTTGCAAGCTACTACCAACGTCGCGAAGCGTATAGCCTCCCTGCGCCGCTTTGGTGCGATCGACATCAACATTGAGAACCGGATAATCGTCCGGCTGTTGGATGCGTAGGTCCACCAGACCCGGAACGTGGTGTAACTGCTCCAGCATGGTGTTGGCGATCTTGCGCGTGCCGACCATGTCGGCTGTCTCAAACTGGATGTCGATCGGCGCAGGCAGGCCGAAGTTCAGAATCTGCGTGACGATGTCCGAGGGCAAGAAGTAAAAGATGACTCCGGGAAAATTGCGTGGCATCTCTTTCCGGATAGCCGCGATGTACTCGGCGGTGGGACGGTGGTCTCCTTTCAAAGAGACGAGGATGTCGGCATCGCCGGCTCCAACCAAGCCTGAGGTCGCATGTTGAGTGTTCAGCGTGCTGTAGGGCAGGCCGATGTTGTCGAGGATATTGTCAACCTCGGCGGGAGGCACGATCTTGCGGATGTTTTGTTCAACCAGGTCGCAAAGTTTGGCCGTCTCTTCGATACGGGTTCCGCTGGGTGCACGCAGATGCAGAATAAAGGACCCGGTGTCGCTGCTGGGGAAGAAGTTCCGCCCAAGGAATGGTTCGAGCAAAAACGCGCAAAGGCAGAGCAGCAGGAACATAGGTACGAATATCACGCGGGCATGCACGAGCCGTCTTAACAAGCCCACATAACTGCTGCGCACCTGTTCGAACAGGCGCTCAAATCCACGCTGAAAACGGGCGAGAATATTGCGAGACGGCACCGCGTTGTGGTCGTGTCTCTTCAACAGATACATCGCCAGCGTCGGCACCAGCGTTCGCGAAAGAACGTACGAGGCCAGCATGGCAAAGACGACCGCTTCGGCCAGCGGCACAAAGAGATACCGGGAGACACCGCTCAAAAAGAACATCGGCAGAAACACAATGCAGATACAGAGCGTCGACACCAGTGCGGGAACCGATATCTGCGCTGCACCTTCGAGGATCGAGTCGTGCAGGGCATGGCCCTCTTCGAGATACCGCTCGATATTTTCGATCGTCACGGTGGCGTCGTCCACAAGGATGCCGACCGCCAGCGCAAGGCCGCCCAGCGTCATGATGTTGATCGTCTGCCCAATCAACCCCAGCACGATGATCGACGTAAGTATCGACAGCGGAATCGAGACGGCGATGATGATGGTGCTGCGCCAGCTGCCCAGGAACAGCAGAATCATCAAGCCGGTCAGCATAGCCGCGATGATGGCCTCGCGTATCACTCCAACGATGGAGGCGCGCACGAAGATAGACTGGTCGCCAATCGGTTTGATCTGCAACTCAGGCGGCAGCGTCGCCTTGATCCGCGGCAGTATCGAACGGATGCCGCTCACAACCGATAAAGTCGACGCATTGCCTGACTTCAAAACGACGAGCAGCACACCGCGGTGGCCGTCCTGCCGCACAATATTCGTCTGCGGAATGCTTCCGTCACTCACGGTACCGATGTCGTGCATGTAGATGGTTGTGCCGTTTACCTGGCGCAGCGGCAGATCGGCGATTCCAGCCAGCGTAAGCGGAGACGAGTTGAGGTGGATGTCGTACTCATCTTCGCCGATCTTGGCTGTGCCGCCGGGAAGCACGAGATTCTGCTGACTCATCGCAGTCAGCACATCACTCGGCGCGAGTCCCTTCGCCTGCAATAGCTTCGGGTCGAGATTCAGCATGATCGACCGCTGCTTGCCACCGTAGACGTTTGGAACGACCGCCCCAGGAATCGTCACAAGCTGTGGCCGGATGAAGTTCAGCCCCAGGTCGTTAAGTTGCTGCTCGGAGAGCCCCCTACCTGACAGTCCAAGTTGAATAATTGGCACCGTCGACGCGCTGAAATTAATGATCTGCGGCGGAAGAATGCCTGGCGGAAGGCTCCTCAGGATGAACTGCGATGCAGAGCTTACCTGGGCATTTGCCGTGTCCAGGCTTGCTCCAGGCTGCAGATACACCTTGATGATCGCTTGCCCGGCGATCGTGGTCGACTCAGTGTGCTCGATGTTGTCGACCAGCGTGGTCAACACCTTCTCGTACGGCGTCGTTAGCCGCCCTTCAAGCTCCTCAGGATTCAACCCCGTGTACTGCCACGCAATCGAAACCACCGGAATATTAATATTTGGAAAGATGTCCGTTGGCGTACGCAGAATCACTACAGGCGCTGCGATCAGAATCAGGATCGCCAGCACGATAAACGTGTAGGGGCGATTCAGCGCGACTTTGACGATCCACATACGGCCAAACCTCTCTCTGCTTGGGGGAGCTCTTCTATAGAGTAAGACATGTCACGGCATGTAAAGGTTTCACCGGTATTTCCGTGAAGAGACATCGGAAATACCGATACACTGGTTCCGGAACAATAACGCTATGGAACTCAGACATCTGCGCTACTTCTGCGCTGTCGCCGAACACGGCAGTTTCAGCGAAGCCGGCCGCCAGCTCCAGGTCTCGCAGTCCGCGATCAGCGAGCAGATTGCGGATCTCGAGCGCGAAGTCGGAGGCGCTCTCCTGAACCGTGCCTCTGGCCGCGCACGCCTTACGCCACACGGTCAACTCTTCCTCGCCGAGGCCCGAAAAACACTGCTTGCTGCAGATCGCGCCATCGAGATCACCAACCGCTCGCTTCTCGGGCAGGTCGGCTCGCTCAACATCGGCTTCTTCCTGTGGGGCGCCGGCGGCTTCTTTGCGCGCATCATCCGCGAGTACCGCAAGCTCCACCCTGACATTAAACTCTCTCTCTACGAAATGCGCACGCCGGAGCAGATGGAGGCGCTAGCCAGCGGCAAGATCGACGTAGCCTTCGCCCGTCCGCTGGAGCCGCCGTTCGACCGCACCCTCCGCGCCGAGCTTCTCTATCGCGATCCCGTCGTCGTCGTTCTGCCGCGCGACCATCCTCTCGCCGGAAAGCCTATCTCCATCGAAGCATTGACCGCCGAACGCTTCGTCCTGTGCGATCGCCAGATGACTCCGGGGCTCTTCGACGGCATTGTTGCGCTCTGTTCAGCCGCAGGTTTTTCGCCGAATATCGTGAACACCTCTGCGAATTGGGCAGGGGTCCTTACGCTGGTTGAATCCGGCGAGGGAGCTGCACTTGTTCCCTCTGGCGTCCGATATCTCCGGACCGCCGGGGTCGTTTTTTCGCCTCTGGTTCCGCAGAAACTCCACATGGGTCTGGCGGTCGCGTGGAACCCGGACAACGAGAGTCCAGTGCTGAAGGATTTTTTGCGTCTGGTCCGCGAAAATAAGGACCGCATCCAGCGCACCAACGGCAACTAGCCAGTTGTTAGCCGATCGATTGTTTCCAAGCCCCGCCAAAGTAGTATTTAATGCTCTGCATGAACAGGCCTTGCTTTCTCGTCATCGACCGTGAATTTCCCGGCAGCATCTCCACCCGCAAGCTCGTCATCGAAACCGCAAAGTTCAACGTGCTGACAGCGTATAGCGGGCAGGAGGCACTGGAAGTCTTGTCAAGATTCCCCGCGGTCAGTGGTGTTGTTCTCGACGGAGGCATCGAGGACATCTCCTGCACCGACGTGGTCAGACGGATGAAATCTCTTCATCCTGCTATGCCGATCATCGTCATTGAAACGCCGGGTTTCGAGGACTGTCCCCAGGCGGACTTCCAGCTTCAATCTTTCGACCCTGCCAAACTTTTGGAGACGCTCCGCGCGTTGAAGCCGGAGGCCTCCGCAGCTATTGAAAAGCGCAACGAAGATCTCAGCCGGGGAAAAAGTTAATACGTCGTCTAACGCAAAAAAGCCCGCCTGCTGCGGCAATCCGCAGCAAGCGGGGCTTGCATTTCTTACTGAGCAGCCTTGCCAGCTTCGACGTCAATCGTGAATTTGACGTCGTCGCCCAGCATCGCGGCACCGAACTTCGACCCGAAGTTGAAGTCGCTTCGCTTCAAGGTGCCAGTGGCCGAAAAGCCCGTTACCAGTTTGCCGCCCTGACCTTTCACCGGAGCCGTCGGGCCATCAACAGCCAGCGTGACACTCTTCGTGACGCCCGCCAGTGTGAGATCGCCGGTCACCGTTAGTTTGCCCGCCGCGCCGCTCACAGAGGTCGACTTGAACGTCAACGTCGGATACTGTGCGACGTTGAAGAAGTCTGGCGACTTCAGGTGCTTGTCGCGTGCGTCGTTGTTGGTCGAAACGGTGGTCGCGTCAATCGTGGCCTCGACGCTCGATTTGGTCGGGTCCTTGTCGTCCCAGACCACAGTGCCGGTCACGCCGCTGATCGAGCCGCGCACCGTGCTGACTCCCATATGTGCAACGGCGAAGTTAACCTGGGAGTGGTTGTGGTCGATCGTCCAGGTGGAAGGTTGCGCCAGCGCGCTGGCTCCGGTCAGGAGCAGGGCTGCCAGGGTTGCGGTAAACGTGCGACGGTTCATCGGGTGGTCTCCTTATAAAACGTTGAGTGAAATATCCTGGTGGGCACGACCGGCGCAAGATGATTTGTGCCGGTCATCGTTACCTTTATTCAAGGTTGCTTTTGTCCCAAAAACTCTACGGCACCAAGCTCAGGCCAGATCGAACAATAATATCTCGCTGTTGCCTTTGCCCTGCGCAACGACGTCCAATTTCTCTTCCTGGTCGGCAGCCACTGCGTCTCCCGTGTGCAACTCCTTGCCATTTACGGTTACATCACCATCGACAACATGCAGCCAGGCATGCCGCTTGGCGCCCAGCGGATACGTCAGTTGTTTGCCCGGGGTAAGCTCCGCAACAGAGACCTTTGCATCCTGATTGATCGTCGCCGCTCCCGCAACTTTTTCCGGCGAAGCCAGCACCTTGAACTTATCCAGCTTCTCCGCCGCGTCGAACTTCAACTGCTCATAGCCCGGCGTTGTTCCCCGGCTCTTCGGCTCAATCCAGATCTGGAAAAAATGTACTGGTTCCGTCTCTGATCCATTGAACTCACTGTGCACGACACCACTGCCTGCCGACATCTTCTGAATCTCGTTCGGTCCGAGCACCTCAATGTGCCCCATGCTGTCCTTGTGGGCCAGTTTGCCTTTCAGAACGTAGCTCAGAATCTCCATGTCGCGGTGAGCGTGGGCTCCAAACCCGCGGCCTTCGGCTACTCGATCCTCATTGATCACACGAAGTGAGCGATAGCCCATGTGCGCCGGGTCGTGGTAGTTGGCGAAGGAAAACGTGTGGTGCGAATCCAGCCAGCCGTGTTCGGCATGGCCTCTATCATTGCTCTTTCGTACTGTCAGCATAGTTTCTCCTTGCTTGGGCCGAGCGCTCAGGCCGAAGCGTCCTTCTTTGTCTCCCTGCTCTGTTCCAGGGCTGCAGTCTTCGCTGCCTGTCCTAGCTTCTTCAGTCCTTCGTACATCGTGTTGCGTTCTTCACTGCCAAGCGCTGCAGAGACCCTCTCCAGGTCAACTTCGTGCCGTGCATAAATCTCTTCAATAAAAGCCTTGCCGCAATCCGTAAGATCGACGTACCGCAGCCGCCGGTCCGAGTTGCAGCTTCGCCGATCGACCAGTCCACGTTTCTCCAGCCGGTCAATCGCCGAGGTCATCGAAGCGCTCGCCAGCAAAACCTTCTCACCAATCGCCGAGATAGGTAGCGGCCCCTTGTGCAACAAAACCTCCAGCACCATGAAATCGCTGAGTCCCAATCCCTGCGCCGTCAGGGCGCCTTCGATGTAATCCACTACTGCCCTATGGGCGCGAGCCAGAACCAGCCAGAGTCGGGGGGCCGAGATGTTTTGCTCTTTCGTCGTCATCCGAACCTCCCGAATCCTACGATATAAGATATCTCGATATCGAGATAAGATTCAAAAACTTTGCAACTATATGAAAATAAGAGATCTCTCCGGAGAAAAGTCGACCGAGGAGTAGGGAAACCTGCTTCTTGGCCTTTGGGCCTGCCGACTCAGCCCGTGTGGTTTAGCCGCCCTGACATCCGTCCAGCCTCTTTCATCTGTTCCGTCATGTCGTTTCCCGCTGCAAAGTGCAGCACATTTGAGGGCAATACCACGAGTCCTGCAATCTGCAATGATGATTCGACAAAGACCTGAGCCTCCGTCGGGTCCTGCGACAGGCCATCCGGCCCGAAGGTCCACGCCTGCCTTCCGCTCAGGCGGCCGGGGTCGACTGCGCTTAGGAGTGACAGTAACCCATTTAGTTCTGCGGCTTTGGGCCTCGGCGACTCCAGGCCCACGACTACGGTGTTGGCCCACAGAAGATCAGCCTCCTGCAGCTTGCCGTAGCCCTTGTGCGCCAGTTCCGCCGTTCCGGGAGCTGCGAGTCGCCGTAGCCGGATGTTGGCCTCGGCCTCAACGGCACCTACGCCCACCGCGAGCGCCATCTGTTCGGTGCGCTCTGTATCAGCTTGAAAGATAACCAGTACATTGCTCATTTGCTCCATCCTAGTGGTGTTCGAGTCTGTTTTCTTATAGAAAAGTTTTGGGGTGGAGGAGTGGGCGTTTTTTCAGGGGGTTTTGGTGAAATGCGTGATTTTTTGGATGGTAAAACGTGGTGAATTTGTGGTGGTTTGGTGGTAGATCGTGGTGAGTTGACGGTCGCTTTGTGGTGGCTGAAAAAATGTCACTTTTCCCAACTTTATTTTTCGGTTATTCCCATTTTGGGAATCAGCCTTTTGTGTTGAGGGGCTTTCTGGCGAAGTAGTAGAGAGAGTAGGCGAGAACGGCGAACATGAGGACGCTGACCCAATCGTGATGGAGTGGGTTGTGGTCGCTGAAGCGTGGGATGGAGCGGTCGGAGGCGGCTTCGTAGAGTTTGATACAGACGCCGAGAAGGCCGACGATGCCGCCGGCGGCGATGAGACCCGAGGCATAGAGGCTACCGGGGGAGATTTCTTCGGAGGCCAGTTCGTCTCCGGGGATGGCGTTGGCGAGGCGGTGTTTTTCCATCGCGCGATCGACCATCCAGCGCATGACTCCGCCTACGAAGATGGCGAGGGTTGTGGCGATGCTGAGGTAGGCGCCTACGGCGAAGGTGAGGGAGCGGACGCCGAGGAGTTCAACGACGATGACGATGGCGACGCCGAGGAGAACGAGGGTCCACGGGAGTTTGCGGCTGAGGATTCCGTTGATGACGGTGGCCATGAGGCGGCCTTGCGGAGCTGCGGCTTTTTCGCTGCCGATGCCCTTGAATCCACTGGATTTCGATCTCGCCGGTGGCTGGGTTGTAGAGGTATTTGCCGTCGTCGAGGGTGGTGGAGCCGATGGCGTTGAGAAGGATGTATTGTTTTGCGTTACTGATTTCTTCTTTGGCGTGATTGTCGGAGTTGTGTGAGGTAAGCGTGATGCGGTCGCTGGCGGTGAAGTTGCCGTTGTTCTGAACGCCGTCGGGAAGGTGGTCGAGGGAGAAGGCGATGGGTTTGGGAAGGCGCTGGAAGGTTTCGAGGCCCTTGTTCATGGCGTTGAGGGTGGCTCCGATGGAGAAGATG
Source organism: uncultured Acidobacteriaceae bacterium (assembly GCA_963746625.1). Lineage (GTDB taxonomy): Bacteria > Acidobacteriota > Terriglobia > Terriglobales > Acidobacteriaceae > Edaphobacter. The sequence goes on along the minus strand of CAVVBT010000002.1, from coordinate 85,410 downwards.
GAGACGATGACGCCGATCATGATGGCGATCTGTTGCTTCCAGGGAGTGGCTCCGATGAGGTAGCCGGTCTTGAGGTCCTGGCTGGTGTCGCCTGCGTTGGAGGCGGCGATGCAGACGACTCCGCCGATGGTGATGGCGAGGGCTCCGAAGGCGGGGGCGGTCCAGCCTTTGACGAGGAAGATGGCGGCGGTGGCCATGAGGGTGGCGATGGTCATGCCGGAGACGGGTGAGGCGGAGGAGCCGACGATGCCGACGATGCGGGCGCTGACGGTGACGAAGAGGAAGCCGAAGACGACGACGAGGAGGGCGGCGGCGATGTTGGCGAGGAGGCCGACCTGAGCGCCGGGGATGGGTTTGAACTCGAGGAAGAGAACCATCAGCAGGATGAGGAGGAGTGAGCCGCCGAAGACGACTGATGGCGGCAGGTCGTGCTCGATGCGCGAGGGCTGGGTTACGGCGGACTTGCCGGTTCCTGTTTTTTTGAAGCCCTGGGTGAGGGCTCCGACGATGGTGGGGAGGGTGCGGAGGAGGGTGATGAGTCCGGCGGCGGCGACTGCGCCCGCTCCCATGGGGCGGACGTAGGTGCGCCAGAGGTCGGAGGGGGACATCTGGGTGATGAGGACGGTGCCGGGGTAGAGCGGAGCGGAGAGATGCGAGCCGAAGAAGTAGATGGCGGGCATGAGGACGAGCCAGGAGAAGACTCCTCCGGCGAGCATGATGGCGGCGACGCGGATGCCGATGATGTAGCCGACGCCGAGGTATTCGGGGGTGCAGTCGGCGCGGATGGCGGCGCCTTTGAGGAGGTGCTGGGGGCCGAGGTCGGGCTGGTAGTCGGGCTGGGAGGGCCAGAGGGAGAAGAGGTTGTCGTTCTGGAAGAGGGTGTAGAGGCCGCCGAGGCCGAGGCCGAGGAAGACTCGGGAGGCGAAGGAGCCGCCGCGCTCGCCGGCCATGAGGACGTCGGCGCAGGCGGTGCCTTCGGGATAGACGAGGGTGCCGTGCTCTTCGACGATGAGCTGGCGGCGGAGGGGGATCATGAAGAGGACGCCGAGCCAGCCGCCGAAGAGGGCGAGGGCGAAGATTCGTGATGCTTCCAGATCGAAGCCGAGGAAGATGAGCGCGGGGAGGGTGAAGATGACTCCGGAGGCGATGGACTGGCCGGCGTTTCCGGTGGACTGGACGATGTTGTTTTCGAGGATGCTGGCTTTGCCGAAGGCTCGGAGGATGGAGATGGAGAGGACGGAGATGGGGATGGAGGCGGCTACGGTGAGGCCGGCGCGGAGGCCTACGTAGACGGTGACGGCTCCGAAGAGGACGCCGAAGATGGCCGCCGAGGATGAGGGCGCGGGCGGTGAGTTCGGGGCGGGTCTCGGTGGCGGGGACGAAGGGTTTGAAGGTGGGCTTTGGTGGTGTGGTGGTTGCCATGGTGGTGCGTCTCCCGCTTGGTTGGGCTGGATGTTTTCGGCTTCGATGGAGTGTATCAGCGGGGAGGATTCGATGGCAGATGGATTGGGATTTGGGAGTGAGGGGAACTGATGGCGAAGCCAGACGCCTATTGGGTAGGTGAGGAGAAAGAGGGTTGGGCCGGTGAGCGCGTATCGGTCAACGATCCAGAGATTTTCATCAGGCAACGAAGCTAGCATGGCGAAATTTGGTGGCTGGAAGAAATAGTTGAGTCTTGTCAGCGAGGAAGAAGCTGTTGACAGGACACTATGGTTTAGCGGGCGCCAGAGGACAAAGCGTAGAAGGAAGAGGATTGTGACGGGGGCCCATGCCCATAGGATTGGGCGAGTGAAGTCTAGTTCGTTATCGGTTTTGTCGTGGGTTCTTGCATTGAAGTTGCCGAGGGATGACTGGAAGGCCTCACGAATGCGCTGCAATGGAATAAGACCAAGAAGAAAGCCGTAGATAGGACAGAAAGGCAAGTAGTAACGAAGGGTGAAGGGCGTTATTCGAAGACGCGAGGTGGGGTCATCGTGGTAGATGGCCCACGCAATGAGAGCCGTGATGCGATGGCCTACGAATCCAAGGAGGATAGTGCCGAGCAGACAAAAGCCGAGGCATTTCAGAAACCAGAGAAAGGTCGCACGAGACATTGAGATAGCTCTTTACTTGGGCTGGATGTTTTCGGCTTCGATGGAGTGTAACAGCGGGGAGGATTCGATGGCAGATGGATTAGGACTGGTTTTGAGGTTGCGACGAATCGGCACCGTGCTATAGTTGCGCGACTTCTTTCCGAGAAAATAGGTGCGTCGCTATGAATCCAAATAAAGCTTTGTGGGAGAAGGGCGACTTCACTGCGATTGCCGCCCTGATGCGTGAATCGGGTGAGACTGTTGTAGAGTCTTTGGGGATTGAGCCGCCGCTTCGGGTCCTGGACCTCGGTTGCGGAGATGGGACTACGGCGGTTCCGCTGGCTCATTTAGGAGCTGAAGTCGTTGGAATCGACATCGCGAGCAATCTGGTTGAGGCCGGGAACAGGCGAGCCAAGGAGGAGGGTCTCGGCAATCTGAAATTTCAAGAGGGAGATGCCAGCAATTTGGAGGGTATCGGCGACGATTCGTTTGATATGACGCTCTCGGTGTTCGGCGCGATGTTCGCACCGAGGCCTTTCGACGTGGCCAAGGAGATGGTCCGGGTGACGAGGCCGGGCGGGCGCATTGTGATGGGTAACTGGATTCCGAACGATCCGACGTTCGTGGCGCAGGTGTTGAAAATAAGCTCGGCGTTTACGCCTCCGCCGCCGGAGGGCTTTGTTAGTCCGATGATGTGGGGCGTAGATTCGCACATTATCGAACGATTCGGACAGGCGGGAGTTGCGAAGGAGAAGATATCCCTGAGGAAGGACACGTTCCACTTCATCTCGCCGAACGAAAGCCCGGCGCGGGTGATCGAGTTGTTTCGCCGATTCTACGGGCCAACGATGAACGCTTTCGAAGCTGCGGAGAAGAACGGGAAGGTGGAGGAGCTTCATAGCCAGCTTGTGGAACTGGCGACGTCGCAGAACACGAATAGCGATGGAGGCACTTCAATCCCAGCTACTTTTTTGCGGGTGACGGTTAGCGTTTGAAGGCGGGTTTTGGGGGTGTGGTGGTTGGGCTGGATGTCTTCGGCTTCGATGGAGTGTATCAGCGGGGAGGTGGGGTGAGTCTATTGTGCGGTGAGGTGGTTCGGTTTTGAAGTGTGCGACGGTTAGGGTCTCCGTCGACGACCGTTGGAGGATATTTCTTGCTAAGCGCGTTTCTCGCTAGCAATCAGCAACGACACCTGCCCCCTCGACGGAGCGGTATTCTAAAATCTCGCGACTGGCAGTTCTGTTGCCTACTGTGGAGGACAACTGTGGGAGGTGCGTTTGACGTGATCGTAGTCGGCCTTGGCGCAATGGGAAGCGCTACGGCGTACCACCTTTCTAAGCAACATACAAAGGTACTGGGCTTGGAAGCCTTCATCCCCGCCCACGATAAAGGATCGTCACATGGGGAGTCCCGAATCATTCGGCAGGCGTATTTCGAAGATCCTGCCTATGTTCCGCTAGTGCTGCGGGCTTACGAGCTTTGGGATGAGTTGCAAAATGAAAGTAACGAAGACATCTTGAGCATCACAGGCGGAGTTGCAATCGGATCTCCCCGGCGGCGGCTTATAACGGGCTGCTTGAAGAGCGCGAGGAGGTACGGGCTTGAACATGACCTGTTGGACGCAAAAGAGATGCGACGGCGATTTCCCCAGTTTGCCTTGACCGATAACGAAGTCGCTTTCTACGAAGAGAAAGCAGGCTATCTCAAGCCCGAGGAGTGTATCAGGCAGCACTTGCGATGTGCCTCGAAGCGGGGAGCAGATCTTCGTTTCGAAGAACCTGTGCTTTCGTGGAAAGCTTCTCAATCAGGTGACGGTGTAAGCGTTACGACAGAAAAGCAGACCTACCAGGCCAGATCGCTAGTGATCTCTGTTGGGCCTTGGTTTGCAGAGCTCGTCCCCAACGTTTCGATGCCGGTGATCGTCTCCAGACGAGTCATGTTTTGGCTTAAACCTACTAGCCAACCTTCTGCTTTCGATAGGAGAGTCTTTCCGATTTTCATTTGGGAGCCCGAGCAAGGCCCCTTGTTCTACGGTTTTCCGCGAATGGGGGAAGCTGGTGATCCAAAAGTGGGGATACATTCTGAGGGTGAGGAATGCACCCCATCCACAATCGACCGAGTGGTCCATGCGCGTGATGAGATGGCAATTCGATCCGCGATCGGGTCTAGAATTCCTGCGCTGAATGGAGAGGTTTCTCACGCCGCCACGTGCATGTACACGATGACGCCTGACGAGCACTTCATCGTCGATGCCCATCCAGAGTATCCGCAGGTCGGCCTGGCTGCGGGATTCTCTGGTCATGGGTTCAAATTCTCCTCTGTAGTAGGAGAAATTCTCTCTGACCTGGCAATGAAACGAGAAACTTCGAGCGATATCGCTCTCTTCTCAGGCTCCCGCTTTCGTCTGCAGTCAACGTGAACTCTTAGACGCCTTGATAGACGACGGAAAGATGCGGCACGTCAGGTGGTGGCTTTATTCGTCACCGAGAAGCCGTAGTACCTTCGCCAGCAATTTACACAGCGAATGGGGTGTAACGCGAACCAGGCTAGGGTTCGGTCGAGAGAATGGAACTCCGCCTCGGTAAACTCGATCCCGGTGCAGACCGGGCACTCTTTAGGCGAAACCAGCAGCCTGGGAAATCCAGCCGGCCAGCTAAAGCGCAGTGAGCTCATTCCCTTAACCCCCATGCTGAATCTTTGGTTCGCTAAGTGATGCTCGTCTGGAGCAAAGCAATGATGGCTGAAGGCGAGAAGTTATGGACCGATTGTTACGACGAGGCAAGAACAGGATTCGGAGTCAGCGAAGACTCATTGCCACCAGCTATTTTTGAAAACGCCTCGTTGATCGTGTCTGTGGTGTTTTTTGCGGCGATGTGAAGGCTGCGAGTTGCCTTTGAGGCTGTTTGACAGAGCTTGTACTTGTTATCGACGGTTTCTTTGGCACGAAAGATTAGTTCTGAGCGCACGTTAGCCTCCATGTTTCTTGCGGCGTTCAGACCAAGTTCTGGTGAGTTCGCGGGTGAAATGCAGGTTCTTCGTAGCGACCGGATGCGCTACTCGGCGCAGAGGACCGAAAATGGGTGCCTTTTACGTGGCCGGACAAGCGAAAAGACTAGTTGATTCGAACCAAGCGCCCATTGAGCGAGAGACAAACGTGGGTCCCCTCGGCTCGCTTTAGGTCTCTTTCTTCGCGGCTTTCCGCCACCGTTTTATAACATTCGGGGCAGATTGATTCCCACGTGCCATCAGGGTTGTAGCGGTGGGTAAATTTGATTTCAACCATCATCAAGCTGCCTACAGTGGTTCGTTGAGAAATGGACGAGGCTAGATTGGTCAGCGCGGTGTCCGAGCGCGATCAGAAGACTGTCGGGACAAGGTGGAAGGAATGCAGACATGATACCTGTCGTGCTTTGCCAGATCGGCTTCAGTTCTTGAGCTGGCAATTGTGAGTAAGCACTTCAGGCAAATGGAGTCGAATGAACCGTCTCGATTTCGTCTATGCGGGAAGAAGGGCGGAAGCGTGAAAACCATCTTGCGGCCTCTCTCTTGGTTAGGCTCAAGCGTAGTCCTATACGGAGGCATTGTCTACCGGAGCAGATAGACGCTACTTCGTACTCGGCAATGTTCCTAAAGATTCAATGCGGTTAAGAGGCGATCGAGGAGAGGGATCTGGGTCTCCTTGATGTGCTCTTTGGCTTCGTCGATTGTGAACCACGCGCCACGGTCTGCTTCAGGAATTTCGATGATGCGACCGGATCGTGGAGGCCACTCGACTTCGCAGAGATTGCTGATCATTTTGGCTGGATCGCAGTTACCCTCGAATGCCCATGCGGTGACGATCTTTCCGCCTTTCTGCTTGATCCAGCCGAGATCAAGAAAGGGGCCAGATACGGGAAACCCTGTTTCCTCGTGGAATTCACGCTTCGCAGCCTCTATGGCTGGTTCGTCTTCGAGGTATTCGCCTTTCGGGATGGTCCATATCCCTCGGTCCTTTTTCGCAAAGTGGGGGCCTCCCGGGTGAACGAGGAAGACCTCCAGTCTGCTGAGACGGCGATACATGATCAAGCCTGCGCTTTGTCTTGGCATGAGAGCTAACCCAGGTTAGGAAGAGATGCGGATCTCAAGGTTCAACTTCAGAGATTGTTTGAGGTGTTGTGGGGCGGGCGGTGAGGCGATAGCGAAGCCACGCGGCGATTGCGGCTGCCATGAGGAAGAGCATGGGGCCGGTGAAGAGGAAGCGGTCGATGATCCATTTGCTGTCGAGCAGGCCAGAGGTTTGGGCGTAGAGGGGGCCGAAGAAGCGCTCGACGCGGCCGACGGAGCGGTGTGGATCGAGGACGCTGGAGTTGCGGGATTGCCAGGTGATGAAGCGGATGAGGAAGGCGAAGGTGACGGGGAGCCACGCCCAGAGGATGGGCGGGGCCTGGTTTGGCCCGTCGAGTTCAGCGGGGATTTTGATGCGGGATGAAGCGAAGAAGGAGTGATAGAGATCGGTGAGAGCTTTGCCGAGTTTGCCGAAAGGGATGAGGCCGAAGAGGAAGCCTGCGGCGGCGAAGATCTGGAGGAAGTAGCTGAGGACAAAGATGAACTGGGTGCGCTGTGTCCAGTGGAAGCGGGTGGCTATCTGGAAGACTGGAGTGGTGAAGATCCAGGAGTAACGAATGGCGAGGATGGCGACAAGGAAGTAAAGAAAGAGGCACTTGGCGCACCATGTTGCGGCCTTAAGCATACTTCAGATGTAGCACAGAGGGACCTTGTTTGGTGCGCAATTGTTGACGGGAGTTGGGTAGACGACTGGGGCCAGAGGGCTTATACTGCAGCCATGGCGCGGTCCGACCGACCTGGAGCGCCGGCGAGTGAGGTGAGTCTTCAGCCAACGCTGGAACGACAATGCGCTCGAAGCTGTTGCCGGGAGGGAGTCCGGTGCGCCGCCTGGGAGGGTGGCGGAGCAGCACGCGGCAGGACGTTGGTTTAGGGAGCCGGGACGGGTGGTCCGGGCGGCGGTGGATGATTTCGTTACGACATTTTGTCCGGGAGATTGCAGGGTTTGTGGAGAACCGCTGGTGAGGGCTGGTCTGTCTCCTGTCTGCGATGCGTGTGTTGACGCGGTGCAGGAACAGACGATGACGCTTTGCCGGTGTTGTGGCGAGGCTCTGGATATGGAAGGCGTCCGGTATGCGGGGCAATTTCCTGCGGAGGGATTGCTGTGCTCGCCTTGCCGGCTGGCTGCCGCCGGAGTTTGAACGGGCGGTCGCGTATGCGGCTTATGAGGATGGTCTGCGCGAGATGGTGCAGCTGCTGAAGTTCGAGCGCATGCCGGCACTGGCGCGGCCGCTGGGCGGGATGCTGGCCCGGGCAGTGGAGATGCTGGAGGGTGAGGCGGCGAAGGAGTTGATGGTGGTTGCAGTGCCGCTGTTTCCGGCTAAGGAGCGGCGGCGCGGGTATAACCAGGCGGTGCTGATTGCAGATGCTGCGCTTGGGGAGTTGAAGAAGAGCAGACCGGAGTGGCGGTTTCGAGCGGCGCATGGTGCACTGCGGCGAGTGAAGGATACGGAGAGCCAGTTTGGACTGACTCCGAGGCAGCGGCGGTTGAATCTGCGGAATGCGTTTGAGGTGGTGGATCCCGCGGCGGTGGTTGGGCGCGAAGTGTTGCTGGTGGATGACATTTATACGACGGGCGCGACGGCTCGGGCTTGCTCGCAGGCGTTGGTCAGGGCTGGAGTGAGGAAGGTTTGGGTTGCGACGGTTTCGCGTGCGCAGGTCGAGACTGTGGCTTTGTGGAATGCGGCTTCTTCTACGGATGCAGCGGTTTGGGATGCGGGATCGGGACGAGTTGAAATTGAAGGGCTTTCGAGGGCAGTGCTAACGCAACAGGAATCGGAGGTTTGGTGAGATGCAATCGGGGAAGATCAGGAGCGGGAAGCGGCACATCGGCCATGGCGGACATGGGGCGGTGCGGGTTGTTTCGGAGCGGGATGTGCGGGCTGGCGTGTTTCGGCAGCCGGCGATGCAGACTCCGGTGCTGGTGCTGAATGCGTCGTATGAGCCGATCAATATCTGCGGGGCACGACGCGCGCTGGTGCTGGTGCTGAAGGGCGTGGCGCGCACAGAAGAAGAGCAGGGCGCGATGCTGCATGCCGCACGGATGCAAGTGGCGATGCCGAGCGTGATCCGTTTGCTGGAGTACAGGCGGATTCCGCACCAGACGCGAGCGCTGAGCCGGAAGAATATTTTGTTGCGTGACAGGAACTCGTGCCAGTACTGCAGTGTGGTGCTGACTGCGGGAGAGTTGACGCTGGACCATGTGGTTCCGCGGTCACGTGGGGGGCTTTCGACGTGGGAGAATCTGGTGGCCTGCTGCCACAACTGCAATCGGCGGAAGGGCAACCAGCTGTTGCATGAGCTGACCGATATGAAGTTGCAAAGGGAGCCGCGGCCGTTTTCGCTGCATACCTCGCGGCATATTATGCGGATGATCGGGAGTGCGGACGCTGCCTGGCGGAAGTATCTCTACTTCGAGGGTGAGCCGGCGGCTTAGATAAGTAGAAAAACCGACAGCGGTGTTACGCAGTATGCGACACTGTCGCGTATGACTCCTCATCAGTGGTTCAAAGCACAGATTTTTGTGGCGGGCTTGTCTTGTGTGTCTGGGTTTGCGACGCTTGCGTTGCCTGCAAGAGCGGTGTTCGCTCAACAGACATCTTCCAGCGTGCCGAGCATCGATCAGGCGCTGGAAGCGCAGACGGCTTCGGGTGCGGCGTTGTCTCCGGATGGGCAGCGTGTCGTGTACGAGGTCTCGCGAACGAACTGGAAGTCGAATGCGTTTGAGCGGGATCTTTGGATTGCGGATCGTGCGGGAAATACGCATCTGTTGACGATGCAGGAGAAGTCCAGTTCGGGTGCGAAGTGGTCGCCGGATGGGCGTTGGGTTGCGTTTGTATCCGACCGGCCGGGGCAGGTTGCGGAGACGAAGGCGGATTCGCGGCAGATCTATGTGATCGATCCGACGGGCGGCGAGGCGCGGCAGGTGACCAAGCTGGACGACGGCGTGGATGGATTTGAGTGGGCGCCGGACTCGAAGACGATTGCGTTTACGACGAAAGACCCGTTGTCGAAGGCGCAGAAGGACCGGGCGGAGCGCTATGGGGACTACACGGTCATCGACGGGGATGAGCGTATGACGCATCTGTGGACGGTGGATGTGACGGCGGCTCCAGTTGCGGCTCCCGCTAAGGATGCGAAGGAGAAGGCTTCGAGTTCGGCGGCTCCGGCTCCGCCGTTTGGCGTACCGGAAGCGCATCGGCTGACTGAGGGGGATGGGTTCAGTGTGCAGGGGTTTTCGTGGTCGAAAGATGGGGGGAAGATTGTGTTTGCCGCTTCGAAGGATGGGCAGCTGAAGAACGGTGGGACGACGACGGTATATCTGGTTACGGTTGCGGACAAGAAGGTGACGAAGCTGGTGACGACGCCGGGTCCGAACAGCGATCCGCACTTCTCGCCGGATGGAAGCGAGGTGGCGTTTGTGACGGCCGATGGCGCGCAGTATTTTTTCTACGCCAACCAGAAGATTGCGGTGGTGCCGGTTGCAGGTGGTACTCCGAAGGTGGTGAGCGGGAGCTTTGATGAGGATGCTCGCCTGTTGGACTGGAGCGAGAAGGGGATTTATTTTGCTGCGTTGAAGAAGACTGCGGCGCATCTTTATCTGCTGAATCCGGCTACAGGCGCAGCTGTGCAGGTTACTCGTCCGGATGATGTGGTGGCGAATGGGTTCTCGTTTTCGAAGGACTTCAGCCATGTTGCGTACCGGGCCGCAGCGCCAAACGCGGGCGGGGAGATTTATGTTGCTTCAACGAGCGGCGATGGCTCAGCTGTACAGATGACCCATCTGACTGATGCGATGAAACCTTATACGCTCGCTCGGCGCGAGGTGGTGCACTGGAGGTCAGGCGACGGCGCGACGGTCGAGGGCATTTTGCTGAAGCCGGCGGACTTCGATGCGAAGAAGAAGTATCCGCTGTTAGTGGTGATTCATGGCGGGCCTACCGGGATCGATCAGCCGGTGGTCAATCCTGATCGCTACTATCCCGTGGAGCAGTTTGTTGCTAAGGGCGCGCTGGTGCTGCGGCCGAACTATCGCGGATCGGCGGGGTATGGTGCCGCATTTCGTGCTTTGAACGTGCGGAACCTTGGCGTGGGGGATTATGCGGACGTTATTTCCGGTGTCGATTATCTGATCTCGCAGGGATTTGTCGATAAGGATCGCGTTGGTTCCATGGGTTGGAGCGAAGGCGGGTATATCTCGGCATTCATTACGGCTTCGAGCGACCGGTTCAAGGCGGTGTCGGTTGGGGCTGGAATTTCGGACTGGATGACGTATTACGTGAACACGGACATCACGCCATTTACGCGGCAGTATCTGAAGGCGACGCCTTGGGATGACCCGGAGGTTTACAAGAAGACTTCGCCGATAACTTATATTGCGAAGGCGAAGACGCCTACTTTGATTCAACAGGGTGATCGGGACAAGCGGGTTCCTGTGCCGGATAGTTTTGAGTTGCGGCAGGCGCTGGAAGACAAGGGAGTTCCGGTAAAGATGGTGCTATATCACGGGTTTGGGCATCCGATCGATAAGCCGAAAGAGCAGAGGGCCGTGATGGAGGAGAATCTGCACTGGTTTGGGCACTACATCTGGGGTGAGCCCTTTGCGGATGGAGTAGGGCCTGGTGCTGCGCCGATCAGTGCTGGGAAGTAAGGAAAGCTGAACGTTGGATATGGTAGTGTCAGCGGCAGGAGAAAGAGGGCGATGGCTTATATCGAGAGCTACCAGTGTGATGTTTGTGGAGATAAGAAAGGTGAAGGCGGGGATTGGTGGCTGGCATGGGTGGATTGTTTCCAGGGAGAGAAGCCGGAGGAGGATCAGCCGCTGATTAAGCTGACTCGCTGGCAGATCAGCCATGCGCGGTCGGCGAATGTGAAGCATCTTTGTGGTGCGCGATGTGCAGGTACGCTGATGGATCGGTGGATGACGCAGCAGCATGCCGATCCGGATGCGCATTGCGAGACGAATTGAAGGCTACTGCTGAAGAAATGCGCTGGAGAATTCTTGTTGCCGCCCGAGATATCCCTCGGCGGCTAAAGCCGCATGCCATAGATTGCGATTATGGCGCGGCTAAATGTGAAGTTTCAATAGGTTGTTGTCCATCTGGCCGAGAACGAAGAAGCTGATTGTGTCGAGCAAGCAGTTTTCTTCGGAGGTCAGATGGACTATCACCATCATGCCCGTTTGACGGTGCATGGTCGAGAGACACTTTGCAGGAGCGTTATGGAAGGCCGGCTGAGCCTGTGCGAGGCGGCCGCCTCGCACGGGCTCAGCCGACAGAGCGCGGGCAAGTGGGTACGCCGTTATCGCGAGAGTGGGGTGTCGGGCTTGCGCGACCGCAGTTCGCGGCCCGTCCGTCTGCGTCAGCCGACGCTGCCCGAGCAGGTTGCACGTGTGGAAGCTCTTCGTCGCGAACGCTGGACGGGCGTACGGATCGCGCAAGCCACTGGCCTGAGCCGGGCCACGGTGAGCCGCATCCTGACTCGGCTGAAGCTGAACAAGATGCGCATGCTGGAACCCGCCGCGCCCATCGTGCGCTACGAACACCAGAAACCCGGCGATATGCTGCATATCGACATCAAGAAGCTGGCCCGCATCGTGAAGGCAGGCCATCGCATCACCGGCGACCCGCGCGACGAAACCCGCGGTGCAGGATGGGAGTTCCTCTATGTTGCCGTCGACGACCACTCCAGGCTGGCCTATACGGCCATGTATCCGAACGAAAAAGCGGTGTCCTCGATCGACTTCCTCGAACGCGCCACGGCGTGGTTCCAGTGCTTCGGCCTCCAGGTCCGAGGGGTCCTCACCGATAATGGGCCATGCTTCTACCGGGGGCAGTTCGGTGGCGCCTGCACAGCCCTCAACATCCGCCACCGTCGCACAAGACCCTATCGACCCCAAACCAATGGAAAGGCAGAACGCTTCATCCAGACTGCTCTCAGAGAATGGGCTTATGCTCGGCGCTACGAAACCTCAGCCCAACGCCTCCAACACCTGCAGCCCTGGACACACCAGTACAACTGGCACCGCCCTCATGCTAGCCTCAACCAAGCTCCACCCATCAGCCGGTCAGGACTCGATGACAACAACCTGTTGAGACACCACAGCTAAAGCCGCGCCCCTTCAAAACGAGCCTGGCGGTTATTTGGGTGGAGTGGTTGGGGGCGGCGCGGTCTTGTTTTTGTCGTCGGGGGCTTTGTTGTTGGTGATGTCCTGGCCGTTGTAGATGATGCGCGACGTGGCGTGGAACTGCTTGTAATCCGTGAATTTCACGATGTTGCGCATGTGGATGTCTTCGGAGAGTGCTCCGCTCTGCGCCTTGAAGTGGAGGTTGCCTTCGGCCTTGGTGTAGGTGGGGAACCAGTATTTTCCGTCGACCTGCTCGTAGTAGGTGGTGAAGGGCGGTTGCAGGTCTTCATGGCCGGGACGCGTGTCCTGCGGTACCGTTTGGCCGTTGATGAGGACAATCTGCAGGTCCTGTTGCTCAACCCATACTTTTCCCTGGAAGTAGTGCTGTCCTTTGACGAAGGTTTTGGGCGCGACGGCGAAGACGTAGGTGTCGAGTTCGTCGACGCGCTGGCGGCCGAGGTAGTTGATGCTGTATTTGGGCTGATCTTCGGTGGTGAGGATGAAGGGGAGGCGATGCTCGATTTCGTCGAAGTCGGTGGGAGTCATGAGGACGCGTTCGAGGGTGTTTTGCGGGGCGAAGACGACGTGTTCCTCTCGCTTGCCGGCGTCGGTGAAGGTGATGTCTGTGACCTGCTGGTACTCGCCGTCGACGCGGTTGGTGTCTTCGGCGATGGTGTCGACTTTGACGGACTGGCGGTAGGTGTAGTTTTCGCGGGCTTTGGCGAAGAGCGACTCGCGCTCGCCGAATTTCTTGATGATCTCGTCCACGGAGATGCCGGCGGGAGGCGTGGAATCGAGCGGTCCGAAGCCAGCCGGCTCCTGCGCCGTGATGAAGACCGGCTGAAGAAGGGATAGGGCAAGAAGACCAATGGGGACAGAGACATAGATGCGAGAGAGCGGCTTCATCGGTCTGACTCCAAGTGCGATTGGGCGCGGCCTTGAGGTTTTGCCCCGGCACGCTACTAAGAATAGACGCGATTTCGGGAAGTTTGGTTTAGCGATTTTAGCTGTCTCGAATCTTTACCTTTTTGAAAACCATTTTTGAGGCGGCGGGGAACCTTCGAGGGTGCGGGGTAGGTTGCTCGAATGGCGGCTTGTAGCGGTAGACTCGCCGTATGAGAAAGCGAACGGTACGGATGCGTGCTCTGGCGGCGCTGGCGGCCGGTGCTTGGGCAGTGGGATGGGCGCAGGACCAGGGTGTGGACCGGCCGGAACGGTATGGCCGAGCGGATCTGGTGGACGGGTCTGGCGGTCGGCCGATGACATTCGCGGATCTGCAGCGGATCAAACGGGTGAGCGATCCGCAGATCTCGCCTTCGGGCGAGTGGGTGATGTATACGGTCACGGATGTCGATCTTGAGAAGAATACGAAGACCAACCATCTGTGGGTGGTGGGGGTGGAGAACGGGAACGAGCGGCAGATTACGTTCTGGAAGGAGGGGGAGTCGGGGGGACGGTTTTCGCCAGATGGACGGCGTGTTTTGTTTACCGGGACAGACACCAAGACGGGCCTGTCGCAGATATTTGTGGCGAACTGGAATGATGGCGCGGGAACGCTTGGTACTCCGACACGTTTGACCAATGTGAGTACGGAGGCAGATGGAGGGGTCTGGTCGCCGGATTCGCGGCGGATTTTGTTTACTTCGCGGGTCTATCCGGAGTGCAGCGAAGGGTCTTCATGGATCGAGGAGGACAACTGCGATAAGCGCAGGGATGCGGAGGCGGCGGCGAGTCCGGTGAAAGCACAGATCTGGGACCGTCTGCTGTACAGGCACTGGGACCACTATGTGGGGTTGAAGCGAAGCCACGTGCTGGTGGTGTCGTCCACGGATGGGAATGCGGTGCGCGACCTTACGCCGACTCAGGATATCGGCGATGCGGAGGCCCCTACATTTTCGCTGGACGGGCCGGTGGGGTATGCGTGGGCTCCGGACTCGCAAGAGATTGCTTATGTAACCAATCTTGATCTTATTCCGGCGGTAAGCACTAATAACGATGTGTTTACGCTTCGGCTGGATGAGACGGGGGCGAAGCCGGTGAAGATTTCGACGTCGCTGGGGAGCGATGATGGGCCGGCCTACTCACCGGATGGGAAGTACCTGGCGTTTCGTTCTCAGGCGCGGGCGGGATACGAGAGCGACAGGTTCCGGCTGATGCTGTATGACAGGACGGGAGGGGCGCGCCCGGCGGGGACTGATGGAGGGGGCGATCCGGTCAGTGAGCCGGTGGAGCAGCGGGCTGGAGGGGCGGCGGCGAAGCGTGTGAGGCCGGCTCGTCGGCAAGATGAAGGGGGACTTCTGGCATTGATGCCGACATTCGATCGTTGGGTGGATGAGTTCATTTGGGGGCCGGATTCGGAGACGATTTATTTGACTGGGGCGGATTCGGGTGAGGAACCGATCTATCAGTTGCAGATGACGCAGCCGGCGTTTGCGCAGATTACAGAGCTCGGCGAGTATGGTTCGCTTTCAATCTCTCGCGACGGCCACAAGCTGGTGGCGACGCGGATGAAGGTGGACGCTCCTGCAGAGGTTTATCTTTTGTTGCCGGATAAGCCGGAGGTGTTGGTCGATGAGGCAAATCTTGCGCCGAAGCGTGGCGAGGAGATTCCGCCGCCTCCGGATGGCGCGACGCGGACGTTTGTCTCGGAAAGTCAATTGACGTCGATGAACGAGGCGCTTTTGCGGACGCTGGATCTGCCGCAGATGGAATCGTTCTGGTTTACGGGGGCACTGAATGCGAAGGTGCAGGGTTTCATTGTTCGTCCGCCGAAGTTCGATGAGACGCAGAAGTATCCAGTGAAGTTTTTGATTCACGGAGGGCCGCAGGGGGCGTGGGGCGATGCGTGGAGCTACCGGTGGAATCCGCAGCTGATGGCGGCGAGCGGCTATGTGGTGGTGATGGTGAATCCGCGAGGTTCGACGGGATATGGGCAGGCCTTTATTGATGGAGTGAATGGGGACTGGGGCGGGAAGGCTTATGTCGATTTGATGGACGGGCTCGACTATGCGGAACGGCACTATGGATTTATTGATAAGTCGCGGGAGTGCGCGTTGGGGGCGAGCTATGGCGGGTACATGGCGGACTGGATTCTTACGCACACGAACCGGTTTGCCTGCATTGTGACGCATGATGGGATGTTCAATCCGCAGAGCGCGTTTGGGACGACGGAGGAGCTTTGGTTTAACGAGTGGGAGTTTCGGACACCGGGTGTGAAGGGATCGGGGCAGCCCTGGAACAACTTTGATAAGGCGGCGGCGCTGGACCCTTTCAGGAAGTGGTCGCCGATGCTGGCGATTAAGAATGCGAAGACGCCGACGCTGGTGATTCATTCGCAGCGGGACTACCGGCTGGATGTTTCGGAGGGGTTGCAACTGTTTACGGCGCTGCAGCTGCTGAATGTGCCGAGCAAGTTTTTGTATTTTCCGGATGAAGGGCATTGGGTGTTGAAGCCGCAGAACTCGCGGCTCTGGTATGAGACGGTGGGCGACTGGTGCGACCGGTGGACGAAGACGAATCTATATGCGGAGGGTGGGCCGGAGAGTTCGGTGAAGTCTGGGGGTTCTCGGCGGAGTGCGCCGGATACAAGGATGGGTGTTTCGCGGCCTGCGGAGATGAATGAGGCTCAGCCTTCGGGTGAGACGCCTGCGCCTGCAACTGCGCCGACTGCGCCTTCGCCGAGTAAGCCGGCGCCGGCGAATCGAAAGAAGCCCGGAACGACTGCGGAACCCCATTCTTCCCCGGAGGGTGCGCCTCCGCCTTCTGAGGTTTCTTTTGTTTCATCTGGGTCCAGGCCGGATGTTCCGCCTGCGGCCAGGGCGGATGTTCCTTCACCGGCAGTGAAGAGTGGTGCGCCATTTTTGATTGCGATCAGCGCTCCGAGTGATGAGGTTTCGATGGGTGGGGATGCGCGGATTGTGATTACGCTGAGGAATCTGGCGGAGCACGAGATTCGGTTTCCACATCGGCCGGGGGCGGACAGTCCGGAGTTTTCGTACAAGATTGTGGTGCGGAATGCGGCGGGGAAGGCGGTTGATCTGACTCCTTATGGCCGCGAGGCTCAGGAGAGACAGGGTGCTGAAGGACGGACGGTGGAGTATGTGCAGCCAGGAGGAAGTGTGGTGCTGACGGCGCATCTTGGGAAGCTGGTGAATTTGAAGAAGCCGGGTGAGTATCGGGTGAAGGTTTCGAGGAAGGATCCGACTAGCGGGATGGTGGTGGAGTCGAATGAGATTGCGGTGGATGTGGTGCCTTAGGGCGGTTGTTAGTTGTTAGTTGTCTCAGCGATAGGCTTGTGTTGGGCTTGATGAGGGGATGGGGACGTGGCTTTTGTGAGGGCTAAGAAGCGGGAGCCGGTGGGTGAGGCTGGGTTGTTTGAGTATGCGGTGGGAGCACTGGCTCGGCGGATGCGGACGGAGCGGGATTTGCGGCGGTTGATGAGGGAGCGTGCCGAGGAGGGTGAGGCGGGCGCTCGGGCCGTGGATGCGGTGGTCGTGCGGCTGAAGGAATTGGGTTATTTGAGTGATGAGCGGTTTGCGGAGGGGTATGCGCGGGTGCGGAAGGAATCGGAGAAGCTAGGGCGGCGGCGGGTGCAGCAGGATTTGATGATGAAGGGTGTGGGGAAACAGTTGGTGGCCGCGACACTCGAGGCCGCGTATGCGGATGTCGATGAGGTGGCGTTGGCTCGACAATACATTGCGCGGAAGCGGATGAAACAGCCTAGCGGGGAGAATACTCAGAAGGAGACGGTGCGGGCGATGAATCGGCTGTTGCGGGCTGGGTTTTCTTCGCGGGCGGTTTTTAAGGTGCTGCGGGATTGGAATGTGTCTGAGGATTTGATGGAGGGGATGAGTGAGGTTGAGGTGTTGGATGAGGGGCGGGGTGGGGATTCGGATGGGTATGCGAAGCAGAATGAAAAGGAATGAAGTTGTCCTGCCGGACGGGCCCACTACGCGTGGGGCGGGCGTTCGCACGCCTTTTTAACTGGTCTTGCAGGTTCGTTCTTCTTGCTCCTCCCGTTGGTCGGGTGGAAGTGGTTAGTAATCGCCGCGGAAGCTGTGGATGAGGCGGCGGTCGCGTTTGCTGGGGCGTTTGGTGGGGGAGGGTGCGGTCCAGGCGATGGGGCCGAGGAGTTTGCGCTCTTCGGCGGCTTTGAGGCGAGCTTCTTTGCTGGCTTCGGTTTCGCGGTAGAGCGTTTGGGCTATGGCGGCGGAGGCTCGCTGCTGGCTTAGGGCGAGAACTTCTACGGTGAACTCGCCACCTTCGTTTTTGATTTGGAGCGTGTCGCCGATGTGGACTTCGCGCGCGGGTTTTGCGGGCTGGCGGTTGGAAAGGACTCGCTGGAGATCGCAGGCTTTGGAGGCCTGCTCGCGGGTTTTGAAGAAGCGGGCGGCCCAGAGCCACTTGTCGATGCGGGTGCCGGTCATGGTTTGATTGTCGCCGATTTTTTGGGGGCTAAATCGCTCGGAGCGCGCGGACGGGTAGGTAGAAGATTGCGGCGATAAGGGCGAAGGTGCCTCCGACGACGATGCCTACGAGGCGGAAGGGGAGCAGGATGAGCCAGATGAATGGATAGAGGATCAGGGCGGCGAGCGCGAGTGGCCAGCAGAAGAAGGCGAGGATCAGGAAGAGCAAGAAGTTGAGCATCGGATTGTTCTCTCGCTAGGGATAAACGCTGGTTGGAGGGGAAAAGTTCCGTTGGGTGGATGATAGAAGGATGGCGGATGGCGGGTTGCAACGGGTGGTGGGTGTGGATTGGTCGGGAGACCAGGGGCCGGGGCAGCGGCGGAAGATCTGGGCTGGGGTTTGGACGGCTTCTTCTGGTCGGATGAACCTCGAGAGCGGGCGGTCTCGGGTGGAGTTGGTGGAATGGCTGGTGGAGATGGCGCGGGAGACTCCGCGGATGGTGGTGGGGTTTGATTTTTCGTTTAGCTACCCGGCCTGGTTTTTGCGGGAGTTGGGGATTGGGTCGGCTCCGGAGTTTTGGCAGTTGGTGGCGGATGGGCAGGGGGAGAAGTGGCTGCATAAGGATTGTGAGGATGGGCGGTTTTGGGGGAGGGCGGGGTCGCGGCGGCATGGGAAGAAGCCGGCGGAGTTTTGTGGGGAGCATGCGCACAGGATGTTGCGGCGGGCGGAGACAGCGCTGAAGGTTAGGGCGGAGATTGCGGATCCTCTGGCGGCGGCGAGGGTCTCGGGGATTGCTCCGAAGAGCGTGTTTCAGATTGGTGGGGCGGGGGCTGTGGGGACGGCTTCGCTGCGGGGGATGGCTGGGTTGTTGCGATTGAGGGAGGCGGGATTTCGGGTTTGGCCGTACGATGCTCCTTCGGTGAAGGAGCCGCTGGTGGTGGAGATTTATACGCGGCTGATGACGGGGGCGGTGACTAAGAGCTCGGAGAGTGCTCGGACGGTTTATTTGTCGAAGAAGCGGCGGGAGAGTGGGTTGTATGCGGGGTTGTCGCGTGGGGTGTTGGCTAAGGCTCGGGGGAGTGAGGATGCTTTTGATGCCCTGGTGACGGCGTTGGTGATGGTGGAGCATCGTGCGGAGTTTGCGAAGCTGCGGCAGACGGAGGATGAGGTTTTTCGGATGGAGGGGCGGACCTGGGTGCCGGGGTTGGTGGGATGAGTGCGGCGCGGAGGGAGATTTCGTGGATGTTGATTGGGTTGCAGGTGTTGGGGTGTGGATGCGGCAAAAACCAACTTGCGATTTAGAGGGAGAACTCCCGTAGCTCTCGGCGTGAGAGTTTGAACGGGTTGACGAAACGGACTCCGCCCAATTCTCGACCGTCCTGAAAATCTTCAGAAAAGATGATCTGGCAACCTGCACGGCGAGCTGTCGCCCAAAGTAAGGCATCCCAAATCGGCAGTTTGTGGTCTTCGTTCGCTTGAATGGCATCGAGCAGATCTTCGACGGCCGGAGGTTCGAGGACGAAGGTGCTGCGATGATACTCGATGATTTTCTTCAGAGTAGTCAGAGGCATCAACCGCTTTTTCCGCACGACGGCAGAGAACTCGTTGAGGGACTGAAGCATCAACGGTTGCCTGCTAATTGCTGCACGCAGAAGGATTTTGCTTGCGACTACATGCTTGTCGCCTTCACTCGAATCGATTGCGTAGATCAGGATGTTCGTATCGAGAGTGACCTTACTGGCCGCGGTCATACAGCTCCTCGCGATTGACCTTGATACCGCCAAGGTTGTGGCCTTGCTTGAGGAACGTGGCTAACTTTTTGACGGCTGCTTCGTGCTTGGGATCGCGAGGCTCTTCTTTGTCAAAAGGGACGATGCGTGCGACGGGCTTTCCACGGCGCAGGAGAATGAGGCTTTCGCCGGCTTCGACCTCGGCGACGCAGGAGGAGAAGTTCTGGTTGGCTTCCCGGAGAGAGACGCGACGCATTGGAATGGCTCCTGAGCTGATTGTACTATGTACTACATTTGAACCCGCGCTGGTAGACTTAACTTATGAACTATAGGTCGGGGAATCAGATTCGGGAAGATTTTTTGCGGTTTTTTGAGGGCAAGGGGCATAGGCGCGTGCACTCTTCTTCGCTGGTGCCGGCGAATGATCCTACGCTGCTGTTTACCAATGCGGGGATGAATCAGTTTAAGGATGTTTTTCTTGGGAACGAGAAGCGGGACTATACGCGGGCGGCTTCGAGCCAGAAGTGTGTGAGGGCGGGGGGGAAGCATAACGATCTGGAGAACGTCGGGTTTACGCGGCGGCACCATACGTTCTTTGAGATGCTGGGGAATTTTTCGTTTGGGGACTACTTCAAGAAGGATGCGATTGCTTATGCGTGGGAGCTGCTGACTTCGAAGGAGTGGTTTGGGATCGATCCGATCGAAGTTGTACTGCACGGTGTTTGAGGGGGATGCGAAGGTTCCGCGGGATGATGAGGCGGAGCGGTTCTGGATTGAGACGGGCGTGCCGAAGGAGACGGATCTTCGGGATGTCGGCCAAGGATAATTTCTGGCAGATGGGGGAGACGGGGCCTTGCGGGCCTTGTTCGGAGATCTTTTACGACATGGGGATTGAGGCGGCGGAGGAGCCGGGGGTTGATAAGCCGTTTCCGCTGGATGAGCAGCGGTATGTCGAGATTTGGAATCTGGTTTTTATGCAGTTTGATCGCGGCCTGGATGTGAAGACGGGTGTGGCTACGCTGACTCCGCTGCCTAAGCCTTCGATCGATACGGGGATGGGGTTGGAGCGGGTTTCGGCGGTGCTGCAGGGGGTGGTGTCGAACTTTGAGACGGATTTGTTTACTCCGCTGATTAAGCGGGCGGAGGAGTTGACCGGGCATAAGGTGGAACCGGAGCACGAGGTGGATGAGCGGTCGCGGGCGTAGTCTGCGGATTATTGCGGATCATGCTCGGTGCGGCTACGTTTCTGATCTCGGATGGGGTGCTCCTTCGAATGATGGGCGTGGGTATGTGCTGCGGAAGATTCTGCGGCGCGGGATTCGGCATGGACGGCTGCTGGGGCAGGAGAAGCCGTTTATGCATGAGATGGTGTTTGCGGTTCGGGATGAGATGCAGGTGGCTTATCCGGAGTTGAAGGAGTCGGCGGAGCGGGTTAGTAAGGTGGTGCTGGCGGAGGAGGAGCAGTTTGCTCGGGTGACTCGGCAGTCTGAGCTGGATAGAGCTCTGAAAGCATGGTTGATCTGACAAGATGCGAGTCAAGAAGACTGAATCGAGCGATCAAGTGTTGTCATGACAGCTCCGAAGGCTGATGAGGAAGATGGTACGTACTCGAAAGATGAACCTAGTATCGCAGACTTTACGCGAATCCGGCACTGTCGAGCGTGGACAGACTACTTTGCGAGAGCCCGTATTGAGGTAGCGATGCTTTCGACTTGTATGAGACCTTTGGTCTGCCGCTGGATTTCATGGTGGATGCTGCGCGGGATGCGGGATCGCGTTCGATGATGAGGGCTTTGAACGCGCGAAGGAAGAGGAGCAGGCGCGGGCGCGGGCTTCGTTGGAAGGGTGGGTCGCAGAAGTCGGCGGCGCCGGTTTATCGGGAGTTGCCGAAGACGGAGTTTGAAGGGTATTCGGCGCTGCGGGTGGATGGGGCGCGGGTGTTGGCGCTGGTGAAGGATGGGATTGGTGTGCCGGAGTTGAAGGGTGGCGAGACCGGCGAGGTTGTGCTGGATGCTACGAGTTTTTATGCGGACTCGGGCGGGCAGGTTGGGGATGTGGGGTGGTTGTATTCGGGGGATCACAACGCAGTTGTGGCTGAGGTGAGTGGCGCGACGAAGCCGGTGCAGGGGGTGTTTGCGCATAAGGTGAGGGCGAACCAGACGATTGCGGTGGGCGATACGGTGGATACGGTGGTCGATGCGGCGACGCGGTCGGCGACGGATGCGGAACCATACGGGGACGCATCTGCTGCATGCGGCGCTGCGCGAGGTGCTGGGCAAGCATGTGAAGCAGGCGGGGTCGCTGAACGATGCGACTCGGCTGCGGTTTGATTTTTCGCACTTTGCGGGTGTGGCGGAGGAGGAGCTGCGCGAGGTCGAGGACATTGTGAACCAGCAGGTGATGGGGAATACGAAGGTGGAGACGCTGGTGGATGTGCCGATCGATGTGGCGGTGAATGAGCTGGGGGCGATGGCGCTGTTTGGCGAGAAGTATGGCGAGCGGGTGAGGGTGGTGAAGATTGGTGACTTCTCGACGGAGCTTTGCGGAGGGACGCATACGGCGGCGACGGGAGAGATTGGGCTGATCAAGATTGTGGGGGAGGGGTCGGTGTCTTCGGGCGTGCGGAGGGTGGAGGCGGTGAGCGGGACCGGCGCGCTGCATGAGTTCCGAAGGGATTTTGATGTAATGCGGACAGCCAAAAAATATCTTCATACCACGGCTCAACGCGCAGGAACTATGCGATATGAAACGACCAGTGGTCAGATTACTCATCCCGAAGTCACTTTTGATCAACCAATGGATATGGCTTTGGAAGAAACGATCTTGAAGAAGGATGAAGAGATTAGAGCGCTAAGGAGAGAGTTGGATGCGGCTCGGATGAAGTCGGCCGCGGCTTCGTTAGCGGATGCTGGTGCTTCGGCTGTCGAGGTGAAGGGTGTGAAGGTACTGGCTCAGCGGGTGGATGGGTTGGAGAAGGCGCAGATGCGGGAGTTGGTTGATTCGCTTCGTGGAAAGCTGGGGTCAGGTGTGGTTGTGTTGGGCGCGGCGGTTGATGGGAAGGTTTCTTTGATTGTTGGGGTGACGAAGGATCTGACTTCGCGTGTGCAGGCGGGAAAGGTGGTTGGGCTGATCGCGGCTAAGGTTGGAGGCAAGGGTGGTGGGCGGCCGGATCTGGCGGAGGCTGGTGGGAGTGATGTTGGGGCTTTGGATGGGGCTCTAAGTGGGGCGAGCGAAGTGGTGGGAGGACTGTTGTAGGCGTTCGTGGCTGGGATGGGAAGGCATGCCCAAGGGGCTAAAACCCCTTGCTTCCTTTGCGGACTGAGAGGCCCAAGGCTAAAGCCTTGGGTTACCTAGAGGCAAAGGCAAGAGCAAAGGCAAAAGGCCACGACAACGGCAAATGCAGGTCCTTCGACTGCGCAGTTCGCAAAAGGCGCGAACTGCTCCGCTCAGGATGACACGATTTTTGGTTGGGTGTGGCTCAAAGCAAAAGCAGGTCCTCCGCCTTTGGCGAAGGATGACAACTAAAAACGAGTAGCTGCAACTGCAAAGGCAATCGCAGAGATCAGAAGATGGTTATTTTGCGGCGTCCTGTTCGAGGAGATGGCGGGTTTCTTCGAGGTTGAGGGTGTTGCCGTCTACGACGAACTCGTAGAGGCCGGCGTTGTCGGGGACGGAGAAGACATGCTCGACGGTGTGACCGTTTTTGCGGAGCGCGTCGACGATGAGATCGATGTCGATGTCGTTCATGCGAGCCAGTATAGAGGAAATCGTTTGGTTGGGTGCAAGTGTGGGCAACTATACGGTGTGGTCGTGGAGGGCCGATTCTGCCAGGGGTGGGGGAGTATCGCGGGGTGTAACCGTGGGCGCATTCGGGCGGGGGTGGAGGGGTAGATTCTCTTAAACTTAGGGTTGTCTATGGGCCTGAGGATGACAATGCGGAGCGGGTGGTCGGGTGGGGTTTGTGCGGTTTTGTGTGCGGCGGTGTTGTACTCGACTGAGAATGCCTGGGCGGTGAAGGGCGGCGTTCAGAGCGCGAGTTCGTCGGTACGGAAGACGGGATTGACGGCCTGGCAGCAGGCGGAGCAGGAGCTGGAGGTGCTGCAAGCGATTCCTGAGGGGTCGCGGACGAAGGCAGATTATCAGCGGGCGATGGATGGGTTTCGCGCGGTGTATCACGATGCTCCCGGGGATGTGCACGCACCGGATAGCGTGAATGCTGTGGCAGAGTTGCTGGCGGAGCAGGGGAGAGTGCTGCATGATGCGAAGTCGTCGAAGGCAGCGGTGGGGCAGTATGAGTTTTTGAGGACGCAGTATCCGGGGAGCTCGCTGCGGGTGCAGGCACTGCTGGCGGAAGGGCAGATTTATGAGAACGATCTGCATGATGGGGCGTCTGCGAAGGAACGATACGTACTGTTTTTGAAAGAGTATCCGAAGAGTGGGCTGGTCGAGGAGGCGAAGGCGGGGATCGCATCTTTGAGTGCAGGGTCTGATAGACAAGGGACTAGGGCCGAGGGCCCAGGGACTAGCCTGCGCGGGGCTCTAACTCGTGGGGATGGGTCTTCTTTGGTCGGGGCGAAGAGTGGGGTGGTTGCGGATGGTGGTGGGAGTTCGTTTGCTCCTATGCCGGTGACGGGGAAGGCTCCTGTCACTGCGACTTCGCCGACGAACGATGATGCGGATAGACGTGGAGTTTCGGTGCCGGTCGATGCGGAATTGGCTGCTTCTACGGCTTCTGCCGTTGGGCAGAGTGTGGAGACACCAGGGGCTGCTCCGGTAGCTTTGCATGTGGCGAAGGACGCGGGGAAGCGGCATGGGTTGGCGCAGGTTACGGGGATTCGGCACTGGTCGACGCCTACTTATACGCGAGTGGCAATCGATCTGGGGGATGACGTGACGTATGAGGCGGCGAGGGTGCCAGGGCCGGACCGGATCTATTTTGATTTGCACGGGACGCGGCTGGCTTCGGATTTGGTTGGGAAGAGTTTTGCAGTGACGGATGATGGGTTTTTGAAGAAGATTCGCGCCGCGCAGTTTTCGAATGACATGACGCGCGTGGTGCTGGATGTGAATGATGTGACGGAGTATTCGGCGTTTCTGCTGCCGAATCCTTATCGGCTCATTATCGATATTCATGGGGGGAAGGCGGGGGTGGGTGCTCCGGTGGTGCAGGTGCCGATGCAGCGGGCGGCGAGTGCGGCGCCTACGGTTCCGAATACTACGCCGGTGAAGGCGGGGAGCTCGTTTGATGTGGCTGCGCTGAGCGCTCAGCCGGGGAGAGTAGAGGCTACGACGCAGCCTACTTCGCAGCCGATTTCGGCGGTGGTGAAGGATGCGGGAACGAGTGGCGCTGCTGGTGTGGTGGCTTCGAGTGCTGCGCCTGTGAGCGCGTCGAAGAAGAGTAAGAAGGGCAAGGATCCGGATGCAGGGCCGGCTCGGGCGGCGGTTCCTACAGCGGATGGAGAGACTTCGCTGGTGAGGGCGCTGGGGTTGAAAATTGGGCGGATCGTGATTGATGCCGGGCATGGTGGGCATGACACGGGGACGATTGGCGCGGATGGGATTCTGGAGAAGGATGTTGTGCTGGATGTGGCTCTGCGAGTGGGGCAGTTGCTGCATGACCGGTTAGGTGCGGAGATTATTTATACGCGGTCGGATGATACGTTTATTCCGCTGGAGACGCGGACGGCGATTGCGAATAAGGCGCAGGCGGACCTGTTTTTGTCGATCCATGCGAACTCTTCGCCGGATGCGAGTGCTCGGGGGGTGGAGACTTATTATCTGAACTTTACTTCTTCGCCCGATGCGCTGGAGACGGCGGCGCGGGAGAATGCGGTTTCGGATCAGTCGATCCATCAACTGAGTGATCTGGTGAAGAAGATTGCGCTGAAGGACAAGATCGAGGAGTCGCGTGAGTTTGCTGGGGATGTGGAGGCGAGTCTTTATGGTGGGCTGCAGAAGGGGAATGCGGGGCTGAAGGATCGTGGGGTGAAGAAGGCTCCGTTTGTGGTGTTGATTGGGGCGAATATGCCGTCGATCCTGGCGGAGATCTCGTTTGTGACGAATGAGAAAGATGCGCGGCAGTTGCGGGAGCCGGAGTACCGGGAGCGGGTGGCGGAGAGTTTGTATAAAGGTGTGGCGAAGTATGCGGGTGGGTTGAGCGGGACAAGGACGGCTACCGAGCGGGCGAGCACGAAGTAAACGCTGACTGTACTGCTGTGAGCCGTCTGGTATAAAGAGTTCGCAAATCAAGTTACTTTTTTGCCCGACGAGAAGTGCGGTCCCTCGATTGAAGAGGCGATGGTGGCTGCGTTGGACTGTGAGGGAAGCGGATGTTTACGAATCGGTGTGTAAATCTTACTCGCGCGGTGCTGATGGGTATCGGTCTTGTTTTGTGTATATTCCCATCGGTGGCGCAGGAGCCGGGCAGCGATGCTTCGAACCTCACGGTTGTCAGGCCAGAGACGGTTGGTTTTTCATCCGAGCGCATGGAGCGGCTTCATGCGCTGATGCAACAGGCGGTGGACCAGAAGCAGATCGCCGGCGTAGTGACCATCCTCGCGCGCCATGGCAAGGTGGTGGACTACCGCACATATGGCCAGCGCGATATGGCGACCAAGTCCCCCATGACGCGGGACGTCATTTTTCGCGACTTCTCGATGACGAAGCCGGTCACCGGTGTTGCGATGATGATTCTTTATGAGGAGGGCAAGTGGCTCCCGTCCGATCCAATCAAGAAATACATTCCGGAGTTTGCCCATCTCAAGGTCCTCCAAGGTGTCGACGCTGACGGCAAGATGATCCTTGTCGAACCTGACCATTCCCCTACGATGGGGGAGCTGATGACGCATACGGCGGGTTTCACCTACGGCTTCTTTGGCAATACGACGGTTGATGTGATGTATCGCGATGCGAAGATCCTCGAGTCGAAGAACCTTCAGGAGATGATCGACAAGCTGTCGAAGATTCCACTGCTGTATCAACCCGGCAAGGGTTGGACCTATAGCGTCTCGATGGACATCGAGGGGTACATCGTTGAAAAGCTGTCGGGTAAGCCGTTGCCGGAGTTCATGCGGGAGAATGTCTTTTCGCAACTTGGGATGAAGGATGCCGGTTTCTATGTGCCGATGGATAAGCGCAGGCGTTTTTCGACGCTATACCGGACGGGGCCGGGAGGCGAACTGGTCGCCGATCCCACGGCGGATGGGATTCCAAACGACTACGGAAGGGAGCCGGGGATGGCTTCTGGTGGCGGCGGTATGGTTTCAACGGCTGAGGACTACTATCGTTTTGCCCAGATGCTGGCGAACCGCGGCGAGTTGAATGGTGTGCGAATTCTTGCTCCATCTACGGTCCAGCTTATGAGTACGAACCATCTCCCGACCAGTCTGATAACGGGCAAGTTTGGCATTGGAAGTCAGATTATGCGTCCGGGCTTTGGATACGGCTACAACTGTGCCGTCGTGTTCGATCCGCCCGAAGCTAATCTTCCCGAAGGCAAGGGCACATTCTTCTGGGACGGTGCTGCGGGGACCTGGTTCTGGATCGATCCTACGAACGACATCGTCTTCGTAGGGATGATTCAGCGCATGCTTGACGCCATGAGTCCCACACTCGAATACACGAGCCGTTCTGTGGTTTACCAAGCCTTGGTTGACCCGTCGAAATGAATCTGGAGACTGACCGCGACCGGGGGCGGGTCTAGGCTTACGTTCCCGTGCTGGTGTAGTCTGACCTCGTATGGGCGTTTTTTCGGGATTTCGGATGGTGTCGCGTGTGGTTTTGGGGGTGATGCTGGTTGGTGGGCCAGCTGTCTTGCAGTTGCATGGGCAAGAGACGAAGACGACGTTGGCATTACCGCCGACTCCGCTGCTGCCAGTAGCTTTGCGTGCGGGGCCAGAGCATGAGGAGGGGAATGGGGCTCCATCGTGGAGTGGTGCGGATGGGCCGGTGCTGGTGGAGGATGGGATCAAACGGTATGAACGTGGGACGGTGACGAGTCCAACGGCGCGTGGTGCAGCGCCTGGTGGGACGGTTACGGTTTATCAGTTTGACGATGCGACGGGAGCTTATTCGGCGTACACGTATCTGCGAAGAAGTGGCGGGGACCATGTGACGCAGAGTGGAGTGTCGGTGGTGGTGTCGGATTTGAAGATGTATCCGGAGTCGTCGGCTGCGTTGCTGAAGACGGTGCAGGTTGGGCTGCCTAAGATTGGCGGAACGAAGGGTTTGGCTCCTCTGCTGCCGACGTATCTGCCGGCGAAGGGATTGCAGAAGGATTCGGTGCGGTATGCGTTGGGGCCGGTGGGATACCAGGCGATGGGTGGTCTGTTGCCGCGCGGGGATTGTCGGGTTTGATAAAGCCGCTGAGGTGGTGACGGCGAAGTATGAGGGCAAAGGCACGCTGACGCTGTTGCTGTATCCGACTCCGCAGATTGCGGGAGATCATGGACGGCAGATCGAGGAGGAGATGAAGAAGCAGGGTCCGCAGGCGGGTACGGTGATGCTGCGACGTGAAGGTCCGCTAGTGCTGATGACGTTCTGGTGCGTGGAGTGGTGCGGAGGCGAAGGCTTTGGTGGAGGGAATCCATCTGCGCAACGAGGTGACGTGGAACAAGTCGATGCCGCTGGAGTTTCACTCTGAGGTGCGCAAGACGGTCAGCCTGCTGACGAGCATTTTGATTTTCTGTGGGTTGGGTGCACTTGCTGCAGTGGTGCTTGCACTGTTCTTTGGAGGAGCGAGAGCTGCGATTCGAGTGCTGCAGGGTAAGCCTGCGGCGACGGAGCCGGAGTTTCTGCGGATCGACCTGAGCGGCCGATCGGCGCAGATTCAGCCGGAAGGGTCAACGGGCTAAACAATAGGATGGACTCGAGTTATGCACTGGGAACGGTGCAAGGATGGGGCTAAGCGGCTGAATTGATGGCCCTTTGGTAATCTAGCTGGGCGATAAAAGCGAATGTAAGGCGAATAAACAGGGTGGTGTTGACGATTCAGTTAACCTCGTAACTGTAATCTGATCAATCACTTACATTTTGCCAGATTTAGCCTTGACACGCTATTTTGCCAAACTTAGTATTTCGCCAGAAAGTTCTGATGGCTTTGCCTCCGTTGGAACTATTCTCCCTAAAGAAGAGGCCGCCCTGTTGCCGGGCGGCCTCTTCGCGTTTTCGGGTGCAACTTTCGGGTGATTGAGAGTGGGGTTTCCGGTGATGAAGATGGCCATTAAGAATTTTGGCTTTGGGATTTGAAGCTTGAGCCGAGATTTGCCGATGGAAGAAAGAAGAAGAGTTCTAGTGGATTCTTCGAAGAGGTTTTTTTATGTCTCACGCACTGCACACTGCTTTGGAGGTGATGATCGCTCTCACTTGTCTGGGGATATTGATATGGCCTGGTTCAGTGGCGAACCAAGTGGATTCGGACAGAGAGGATCGTGGGCGTCGCATCGTTTGAATGGAGTGACCTTCGTCTGCCGCATGTGCTAGTTTGGGCTGA
The DNA here is from genome assembly GCA_963746625.1 of uncultured Acidobacteriaceae bacterium. Classification (GTDB taxonomy): domain Bacteria; phylum Acidobacteriota; class Terriglobia; order Terriglobales; family Acidobacteriaceae; genus Edaphobacter. The sequence goes on along the minus strand of CAVVBT010000002.1, from coordinate 56,484 downwards.
GCGGCTTGTGGAGGTAGGACCAGATGATCGGGATGGTGCGGGCGAGTTGATGGAGCGCGGTGGTGTGTTGTGGCCGCGATGCTGCTGGGGACTGTGGCCACGAAGGCGCAGGACACTCGGCAGGTGAGTGAGCCGACGATTCCTGCTTCGTGTGTGCAGTCTACCGGCGCAGCTTCGCTCGGTGAGCGACAAGCTGGCGGAGGCAGATGAGCACAAGCTGGATACGACTCGGATTCAGGGGGCACTGGATAAGTGCAAGGCTGGGATGGCGGTGGAGTTGAAGCCCGCGAATGGGAATAATGCGTTTCTTTCCGGGCCGCTGGAGATGCGGACGGGAGTGACGCTGCTGATCGATGAGGGCGTGACGCTGTTTGGGTCGCGTGATGCGGCGGTGTATGAGATGAAGGGAGAGGGTGTAACGCCGGGACTTTGCGGGACGATTGCCGCGGGTGCTGCTCCGGCGGTGTTTCCTGCTCCGCAGCGGCCGGCGCCGCGCGGGGGATGCAGGCCGTTGATCAGCATTATGGATGCGAAGAATGTCGGGATCATGGGCGATGGGGTGATCGATGGGCGTGGTTACGCGAAGATTCTGGGCAAGGACTATAGCTGGTGGGAGATGGCTCGGAAGGCGGAGCCGAAGAATGAGCGGTACTTCACGCCGCGGATGATTGTGGCGAGCCATGCGGATGGGCTGGTGCTGTACCGGATTACGCTGCACAACTCGACGAACTTTCATGTGAGTGTGAATCAGACGGATGGGTTTACGGCGTGGGGAGTGCATCTGCTGACTCCGACGACGAAGGGGGTGGATGCGCGGAATACGGATGGGATCGATCCGGGGTCGTCGACGAATGTGACGGTGGCGCATAGCTGGATCGATAACGGCGACGACAATATCGCGATCAAGACGGGCATGACGCATATGAGCGTGATCGACAACCACTTTTATTCGGGGCATGGGATGTCGATTGGGAGCGAGACGTATACCGGGCGAGAGCTACCTGCTGGTGGATGGGTTGACGGAGGACCATACGACGAGCGGGATTCGGATCAAGAGCAATGTGACGCGGGGCGGGGCGGTGCATGATCTGACGTACAAGAACATCTGCATGCGCGGGGTGAAGAATCCGATTGCGATTAGCCCTTATTACACGAACCAGACGACGGAGGGGTTTGAGGATCCGAAGTATACGGGCGACCGGATTCCGGATTACAAGGCGATCACGATTCAGAACGTGATCGATACGACTCCGGGAGATGTGCTGATTGCGGGATTGAATGACGACCATCGGACGGAGGTTACGCTGGATGGAGTTCGGGTGGTGGGGATTACTCCGGCGCAGGTGCATGGGCGGTTTGCTACGGTGACGCTGGGACCGCTGGGGACGAATCTGGATTTTAGCGGGACTGAGATCAAGACGGTCCCTGCGAAGGCTGGGCCGGCTCCGAGTACTTCGGATGCGGCGATTGCGCCGGTGGCGTTTAGTTGTGACGAGAAGTTTGTGCCTATGCAGTAGGCGCCATTTAGGTGGATTCGAGATCCGGATCCGGCATGGCGAGGTAGATGAGGACTATGCCGAGAATGGCGAACATACGGAAGGCGGCTTCCTGGCCGTTCCATGTTCTCGATTGCCACATGAGAAACCATTCTGCGCCTACGCTCATGAAGGCGACAAACCACATCAGGCACCCGAAGGTGAGGGCGCCGATCGCGAGGGACTTGGATTTTTGAAAGAAGGCTGCTGAGCCTTTGCGCGCTTGCAACAGACGTGTGACTCCCCACCAGCAGAGAGTTGCGGTGATGAATTCCCAGGTAATGATGGAGACATAGAAGAGAGTCTGAACGCGTTCGGAGGGGATGGCGCGCCACATTCCGTGATTGCCGGGGAAGGTGGTGTCCATGTTGAGGACGTGCTGGACGAACTGATGGTTGGATTCATAGTCGGTGAGGTTGTTGAAGACTACCAGCGAGTAGAAGAAAGCAATTGCAGCTAAAAGGGCACACTTCGAAAGCCGAGTCGTCATCAACTTTTCTCCATGGATATGCGTGGTTGTTCGTTAGCGTATCGCAGCGAAGGGGCTGAGGCTGCGGATTTTAATCGGGACGTGGAGACGTATTGGCAGAGAAGCAGGTTTCTCCACTCCGCTACGCTCCGGTCGAAATGACAGCTTGTATCGGCCTAAGAATTGAGCAGGGCGGTGGCTTCGGCTTGGATTTTTTCGCGGAGGGTGGCGGGTTCGAGGACTCGGACGCGGGGGCCGAAGCCGAGGATGAGGAAGCGGGCGTGTTCTTCGCCTTCGAAGCGGATGTCCAGGATCTGCCAATCTTCGGGGAGATTTTGGGTGGGTGGGGTTTGCGATGGTGAGGTTGCGCACCAGCCCTGGAGGGAACGGGCGGCCTGGGGCGCGGCGGCGATGGTGGCTTCGAAGGGGGCGCGGTTCTCCTGGAAGGCGGCGGTGGAGGTCTCCCAGTAGGCGGAGAGTTTGAAGTTAGCCGGGCGCTCGAAGGTTTGGGCGAGGGGAGTCGCGGCTCGCATGCGGGAGACGCGGTAGGTGCGAAAGCCGTTGGGGGCTCGGGCTACGAGATACCAGGCGATTCCTTTAGAGACGAGGCCTAGCGGGTCGACGGTGCGGGGGCCGGTTTGTCCGTCGGCGCGGGTGTAGTCGAAGGTGAGGCGGCAGTCGCGGGCTACGGCGTCCTGGACGATGGGGAGCATGGAGAGGTCTTCGGTGGAGGCGTGCCAGCCGGTGGGGTCGATGAGGAGGCGCTCGCTGATGGCGGCGGCTTGTTCGCGGAGGCGGCTCGGGAGGGCGGCCATGAGTTTGCCGAAGGCTCGTTCGGAGGCGGCGCGCATGGCGGGGTCGCCGAGGGCTCGGGGCTGGGTCATGAGGAGGGCGCGGAGTTCGGCTTCGTCGAGGCCGGGGACCTGGGTGCGCCAGCCGGGTTCGAGCTGCCAGCCTCCTTGTGAGCCGCGGAGCGCGGAGATGGGAACGTTGGCGGCGCTGAGGGCCTCCATGTCGCGATGGACGGTGCGCTGGGAGACCTCGAGGCGGTCGGAGAGCTCGCGGCTGGTGACGCGGCCCTTGGCCTGGAGGAGGAGCAGCGCGGAGAGGAGTCGGTCGGCCTTCACGGGAGGTGAATTATGCCCCTTTCGTCACTTTTTTTACTTTGCCGGATTAATTATGACAGCTGATGTCATATATGGAATTTTATGCTTTGGAGTATCGGCGCGGGATGTCACCCGTCCAAAGGAGAACTGGTTATGGAACTCAAGGATTTCTTTCTGGAAAAGCTGGAGCAAGAGTCAGAGGCATCACGGAAGGTACTGGAGCGGGTTCCGGAGGGCCGGAACGACTGGAAGCCTCACGACAAGTCGATGGCTTTGGGGCAGCTGGCGGCGCTGGTGGCGACTATGCCCGGGTGGGCAACGTTGATGGTCGAGCGGGACGAGTTGAATATGGACGATCCGGCGAACGAGAAGTTCAGGACGAAGCCGCTGGCGGGTCGGGATGAGTTGCTGAAGTCTCTGGATGCCGGACTAGCGCAAGCGAGGACGGTTCTGAAGGGGACGACGGAGGCGCATTTGATGAAGCCGTGGAAGCTCAGCTTTGGCGGATATGAGATCACCAATAAGCCGCGGTACGTGGTGCTGAGCGAGTCGCTGTTCAGTCATCTGGCACATCATCGCGGGCAGCTGACGGTTTATCTGCGGTTGAATGAGGCGAGCGTGCCGGCGATCTATGGGCCGTCGGCGGATGAGCAGTTTTGATTTTGGAAGTGGATGCTTCGGGCCCCTGAGATTGACGAGGAGGATCTGTCGTATGGCATCGGAAGAGAGAGCAAGAACAGAGTCGGGGCGTTATGGGCAGATCGAGTCTTCGTCAGTGGTTTCTTTGGCGGCTGCGGGCTCGGATGCGAGCCGGATGTTAGAGGAGCTGCGGCTGGAAAATGCAGGGCTGCGGCGCCTGGTGGCGGAGTTGCTTGTGGCGAATCAGCAGCTCCGCGAACGGTATGGTCTTGGACGGAGAGAGGGTGAGGTTGCCGTGCCATTGGCGGGTGCGCGCGCGAAAAACCAGGTGGAGGCGAAGGGACCCTTCGGGTGATTTGGCGGATGGCCGCTGAGCCGCTAGAATATGAAGGAAGGCCGATGTAGCTCAGTTGGTAGAGCAACTGATTCGTAATCAGTAGGTCAGCGGTTCAACTCCGCTCATCGGCTCCATTCTCTCTTTACAATTTCTCCAAAGTTTTGTGGCAGGGGTATGTTTTTGCCCTCGCACGTCTGCGCTGTGGACGATTAGCGGTTTGCTTCGCGGCGTTGCACGGAACCATGTTTGGTACGTGTTATCCACGGTTATTTCGCGGGTTAGGGGTGAAATGGTCTTGATTGGCGCGGCTTCTGAAGGCATACTCACGGAAGAGTTTTCCGTATGGAGCTCGAAGACGGTGCAACCGAGACGCATGGTGACCCGATATAGCCGTCAAGATGTAATCCGGATCCTGCACTTGCATACTCGCCAGCTGCAGGGGTGGGAGCGAGCGGGACTCATCACCTCTCAAGAGCATTATTCGTTTGAGGCCCTGAGCCAGTTGCGGAAGTTGCGCGACCTGCAGGCGACGGCGCGTATTTCTGCAAAGAGTATTCGGGCTTCAGTGGATGCGATGCAGCGCGTGGCGGGGATGCGGAATCCGCTGATGGAGGCGAGTTTTGTGCGGCGGGGGTCGCGGCTGAGCTTTCGGCATGGCGGGGCGCTGGTTGATCCGCTGAGCCAGCAGCTTGCGTTCGACTTTGAAACTTCTCCGGCGCGACAGCTGAGCGTGGTGGGTGCGGCTGCTGCGGATCCTGTGCGGCGGACGGCCGATGTGCAGGATATGTTCGTGCAGGCGGTGCAGCTGGAGGAGAATCCGGCGACGATTCCGCAGGCGATGGAGATGTATGAGGCGCTACTGGCGATTCGACCTGGTCATGCTCCTACGTTGATTAATCTGGGGACGATTCATTACAACCAGCGGCGATTTGAGATCGCCGAGGACCACTACCGCAAGGCGACGGTGGCGGATCCTGAGTATGCGCTTGCTTTCTTTGATCTGGGCAATGTGCTGGATGAGATGCAACGGCTGCGTGAAGCGACGGTTGCTTATCAAAAGGCAGTTGCGTTGGTTCCGCAGTATGCCGATGCGCACTACAACCTGGCGTTGGCGTACGAACGGCAGGGGCAGAGACGGCGGGCGTTGCAGCATTGGCTGGCTTATGTGCGGCTCGACCCGGTGGGTCCGTGGGCGAAGCATGCGAAGGAGCAGGCACGGAAGATTCTGAATACGGAGAAGCTTTCGATTGTGAGCCGGCGTGGGCGGCCGGTGAAGGCGGCCGGGTAGGGCAAGGTTTCCTCCGAAAATGCTCAGTAGCGTCAAGCTAATCCACAAAGCTTCGACTACCGACTGAATGACTATTCAGTAGTGGTTGTGAAGTGCTAGACTCACCTTTTCTTGAATACCGTTCGAGGTGAGTGGATGTCGCAGGATGAAGTGCCGATGGCGTTGACGCAGTTGGGTGAAGAGGAGCAGATGTTTCGCGATTCTGTGCGGCGTTTTGCTGTGGAACAGATTGGGCCGCTGGTGCGTGGGATGGATGAGTCGCAGCAGATGGATGCGGGCTTGATCAAAAAGCTGTTTGAGCTGGGGTTGATGGGGATCGAGATTCCTGAGGAGTACGGCGGGTCGGGCGGGTCGTTCTTCAATGCGATTCTTGCGGTGGAGGAGATTTCGGCGGTGGATCCTTCGGTGGGCGTGATGGTGGATGTGCAGAATACGTTGTGTATCAATGCATTGGTTCGATGGGCGAATGAGGAGCAGAAAAAGAAATATCTGCCGCGACTGGCGGCGGACACGATTGGGTCGTATGCGCTGAGTGAGGCGGGGTCTGGCTCGGATGCGTTTGCGCTGCAGACTCGCGCGACGAAGCGCGGGGACGACTATGTGCTGAATGGGCAGAAGCTGTGGATCACGAATGCGAAGGAGGCCGGGCTGTTTATCGTGTTTGCAACGCTCGATCCTTCGGCGGGATACAAGGGGATTACTGCGTTTCTGGTCGAGAAGGGATTGCGGGGCTTTACGCTGGGCAAGAAGGAAGACAAGCTGGGTATTCGCGCGTCGAGCACATGCGCCCTCGTGTTTCAGGATTGCGTTGTTCCGGCGTCGCAGGTGCTGGGCGAGCCTGGAAAGGGGTACAAGATTGCGATTGAGACGCTGAACGAAGGGCGGATTGGGATTGGCGCGCAGATGTTGGGGCTGGCGGCGGGGGCCTGGGAGCATGCGGCCAAGTGGGCGAAGGAGCGGAAGCAGTTTGGGAAGGCGCTGGTGGAGTTTCAAGCGATGCAGTTCCAACTGGCCGAGATGGCGACTGAGATTGAAGCGGCTCGCTTGATGGTCTATAACGCGGCTCGGTTGAAGGATTCGAAGCTGGAATATCTGAAAGAGGCGGCGATGTGCAAGTACTTTGCGTCGCACGTGGCTGAGCGGGTGGCAAGTCTTGCGGTGGAGGTTTTTGGTGGATCGGGCTTTGTTAAGGACTATCCAGTGGAGAAGCTCTACCGGGACGCGAAGATCGGAAAGATCTACGAGGGGACTTCGTTTATGCAACTGGCGACGATCGCGAAGTTGACGCTGGGGAAGATTTAGCACCTTCCGCCGCTCTGCGCTGACGGGCTCGCGAACCGGTCGTGCGGGCTTACACTGGAAACAGGCTTGGTATGACCACTTCGACGAAGACTATTCCGCGTGCTCCGTTGCCCTTTCTGGGGTTGGCGTGTGCTGTTGGTGTGTCGACGATGTATTACAACCAGCCTTTGCTGATGGAAATGGGCCGGACTTACGGAGCCACGGCCGGGCGGACTGGCTTTGTCGCCGTGGCGACCCAGGTTGGCTATGCGTTGGGACTGCTAGGGTTCGTTCCGCTGGGAGATGTGCTGGAACGCCGTGCCTTGATGATGAAGATGTATGGCGCGGTGGCTATTGCTCTGTTGCTGGTTGCGTTTTCGCCAACTCTGAACCTGTTGATTGCGGGGAGCGTGCTGATTGGGATGCTGGCTTCGGTGACTCATGTGGCCCTACCGATTGCTCCGGACCTGGTTTCCCATGAGCAGCGTGGGCGGGCGATTGGCATTGTTATGACCGGGTTGTTGCTGGGTATTCTGCTGGCTCGTACATTTGCTGGCTGGGTTAGCGGAATTCATGGCTGGCGGTGGGTTTTTGTGGTGGCGGCCGTAATGAATGCGGCGTTTGTTCCTTTGCTGTGGAAGGTGATGCCGGTGCTTCCGCCTAAACAGAAGCTGCGGTATTCCGATGCTATGCGGTCGCTGTGGACGCTGTTTCGGACGCAGCCGCTGTTGCGGGAGTCGTCGGTGATTGGGGCGCTGGTGTTTGCGTCGTTCAGTTGCTTCTGGACGACGCTTGCTTTTCTGCTGCAAAGCCATTATGGCCTTGGCGCTGGCGTTGCGGGAACGTTTGGCGTGGTGGGCGCTGCAGGAGCGATGGTGGCTCCGCTGGCTGGGCGACTGGCGGATAAGCATGGTTCGCGGTGGGTGATCTCGGTGGGGATGGGCTTGCTGGCTTCGTCGTATGTTTTGCTCTGGGCAGAGGAGGCAGCGCATCGTTCTACTGCATTTCATCTCGTGGTGTTGGCGATTGGCGTTGTGATTCTGGATGTGGGCGCGCAGATGACGCAGGTGGCGAACCAGACGCGGATCTTTGGTCTGGTGCCTTCGGCGCGCAGCCGACTGAATACGGTTTATATGACGGTGTACTTCACTGGGGCGGCGGCGGGTTCGGCGCTGGCGACGCTCGCGTGGGTTCATTGGCAGTGGAACGGTGTATGTGTGCTGGCGCTAGGGTTGATCGGGCTGGCGGCACTGTGGCATGTGACGGGGCATCGCGGCGTCGGAGACCACTCCAAGGTGACGCGCGAAGATGTCTTGATGGAAGCCTGAGCAAAGATGCGCTCGAGTTGATTACGGGTAGTTCTTACGAAGAGACGGCTTCGCCGTCTGGTGGTCCGTTCCATCCTTCGGGGCTTTGAAGATCCAGTTTGCCGACACCGTGAGCATGAAGCCTACAAAGGCAAGAATCATAACGGAAATCAAAATCCAACCTGCAAGAATAAGCATTGAGTTGCCTCGCGAGAAGACCTCAGGCATGTACGAAAGGAGCGGGGGAATTTTCGCGCGGAGTCCCCCATTTTGCTTGAATGGGTTCACCCGCTACCTGAACGAAAGAGACAAATTGCCTGCTGCCGGTCTTCTTCAGCAGGATGCTACCTCGTATGAAAGGGGGGCGCACTACCACGCAAGCCGACCGGCGTACCACGTTTCGGTGAGTAGTACCGAGCGTACCAGCCGTCGCGCAAGAAATACCGCTGCCGGTGACCAAAAGAGTGGTGAGCGAGGCAGGGCTCGAACCTGCAACCGTCAGCTTAGAAGGCTGATGCTCTATCCAATTGAGCTACTCGCCCGCAACAACGCCTTTACTTATTGTAGCGGAGCGTGTGGGGATGGGGAGTGGCGTGGCTGGGACCGCGCCTGTTGCATCAGGAGAAGGTCAACTCTTTGCTTCTCAGGAGAGAGACGACAGCGTCGAGGGCTGAGGCCCAGTTCTGGTCCGCGGTTGCAGTGTCATGGCCGAGGGCCTTGATGTAGAGGCTAAGGGCGAAGCCTTCCTGCGGTCCGTTGAGGTCGATCATGGCTGGACGGATGATGCAGTCGAGCATGGCGTAGGGATGATGGAGTGATTCGGCGTGGCGGGTGAGGCGGCGCAGCAGCTGCTCCTGAAGATGAAAGGAAGCGAAGAGGGAGCGGTCGCGGGCCAGGAGATCGATGTAGCTGGCGAATCCTGCGGGGGCCTCATTGGCTTCGACGCCGATGTGGATGTGGAGGGCTTCGAGTTCGTCGGGATCGAGGGGCCATGCGTCGGATTTTGCGGTGAAGACCGGCGATCTTGCTGCGTTGAGGGCTCGGAGAGCGTGCATCAGGGGAGGATATCGCTCGGCTTCGGGAAGGTGGTCGAGATCGTAGGGGTTCTCGCGCAGGTCGACAAATTTTCGACTGGCGTCGGAGGGATCGGACCAGGGCACGACCAACACGGGATCGTCAGCGGAACATTCGGCGGACCATTCGGAGAGCATTCTTCTCTATCTTAGCGTCAGGAGTGCGAAGTTCCGGACGATGGCGGTCATGCGTGGGCGAGGAGGAAGCGCAAAAGTGCATGCTCGGCCCAATAACCGTCGTAGCCACTGGCAGGGTTGGGTTCTGCGAGAAAAGCGCAGTGTCCGCCGTGTTTTGTCTCGATCAAGGTGATGTGGGGATTGGCGGCGATGGCCTCGCGGGACTCGGAGGTGAGGCGGATGAAGGGATCGTCGAGGGCGTGCAGGATCAGCGTGGGCACGGTGATGCGATGGAGGACACGTGCGGCAGCGGCGCGGTGGTAGTAATCGTCGGCACTGGAAAAGCCGGAATAAAGCGCGGTGATGCGATCGTCGAACTCGCGAAGAGAATGGATTCCTGCGGCGCGGTTTCTGTCGTAAGCCCGGGGGAAGAGCATGGCCTTTGCGGCGGAAACGGCGCAGCAGGTTGTGGAGGAACTTCATCTCGTAGAGACGGTTTTGCGGGAGATGCATCGCGTCGGCGGAGGGGCCGAGATCGACGGCGGGCGAAATTCCGATTACGGAATGGAGAACCGGCGGAGCGGCAGAGCCGAGGTCGCCGGCGAGTTTGAGGACGAGATTTCCTCCCATCGAGTAGCCGATTAGGGAGACGGACTGCAATCCGTATTGAGCGACGAAGAAGTTCATCACGGTGAGCACGTCGCTGGAGAGGCCGGAGTGGTAGAGGGTGGGTGAAAGAGCCTCGGTACCGCCGCAGTTGCGCATGTTCATGCGGACGACATTGCAGCCGGCACGCCAGAGTTTGTTGGAGTTGCCGACGACGTACTGTGAGTTCGACGACCCCTCGAGACCGTGGACGATGATGGCGGTTGGACGGGTGGCGCGGACATCCTCCGGCTGCCAATGGCAGTGGCAGAGGACCCGGCTTGCGATCTGGTTGGCTGTTGCGGGAGAGACCTCGACCAGCTGGTCTTCGGGTGGAGGAAGAATATCGACGCGCGAAAGGTAGTTGCCGGCGATGGTTTGCAGGTGGCCGTTGCTCAGGAAGCGGCGGGGGATGAAGTCCGCGGCGTGTTCGACGAGGGATAGGGTCTCTGCTGTCGACATCAACGCTGACCCGGCTGAGCGTACTGAAGGAATGCGGTTGCGTTGAGAGCGCCGGTGGGCTCGTCCTCGTGTTTGAAGTACACGTAGACATCGCGCTGTTCGGCGAGGGCGGTGAAGCGTTTGGCGAAGGCTTCGAGTTCCAACGCGGAGTAGCCGCCGTTTCGGCGCAGCCTGTAGCAGGTGTAGGTTTTGGCGGTATGGACCTCCGGCGTGAGGAGGTCGTCGCTTTCAGCGATGCAGAGCGCGGCGTTGTGATCGCGAAGGATGGAGTAGGTCTCCTCGGTGAACCAGGATTCGTGACGAAATTCGAAGGCGATTGGAGGGGCGCTTTCTGTTTGGAGTGCAGGGGTCGAGAGGAAGTCTTTGAGGCGATCCGAATCTGCTTTGAAATTAGGAGGAAGCTGGAAGAGGAGCAGACCGAGTTTGCTGCGACTGGCGCGTTGGTTCCAGGGCGGCAACGAATTGAGCAACGTCGGCGCTGCAATCCTGCAGTCGCTTGAAGTGTGTGATGCGCTGGGGCGCTTTGAAGCTGAAGCGGAAGCTTTGTCGGCGTTGCGGCCAGCCAGCCTTCGAGCATCTTCGCAGTAGGAAGGGCGCGGAAGGTGTAGTTGACCTCGACGGAGGTGAGTTGCGTGGCGTAGAACTCGAGGAAGCGTTTTGCCGGTAGTGCCTTCGGGGTAGAAGTCCGGCTTCCAGGTGGGGTAAGCCCAACCCGAGGTCCCGGCATACAGGCGGACTGAGGGTTCGCTTACGACGGGTGCAGGCGTTGGTTGGGAAGCGCGGGGCAAGGTTGGGCCGCAATGTGGAAGGATTGAGGATGTTTTGGGGCGGCTAGTGGGTTTCGAACCCACGACATCCGCTGCCACAGAGCGGCGTTCTGCCACTGAACTATAGCCGCCGTATACTGGAATTATAGCACTGGCGCCTCAGTGGGCAATTCGGAGGCACCGTTGGGGAGTGTGATGGCCGTTTACCGCGAAACCTGAGGTACTGTCGCCCCGCCTGAAACGCGGCGGAAAGGCGTTCGACGACGAGAACCTCGATCTGCTGTCGCATCTGCTGGACGACTTTATCAAGATTCCGGGTACGTCGATCCGGTTCGGCCTTGACGGCATTGTGGGGTTTGTTCCGGGCATCGGCGATCTGATTGGGGGCATCGCTTCCTGCATCATCATTGTGGCGGCGTGGGTTCGCGGGGTGTCGTATGTCACGGTCGCGCGAATGGTGGCCAATGTGGCGATCGAGGTTGTGGTGGGGGCGGATTCCGATCCTTGGCGATATGTTCGATATTGCCTGGCGGGCCAACCGCCGGAACTACGCCCTGCTGGTTGGAAGCGTGGATGAGCCGCGAAAACATACATACAGAGCTGGTTTTTTCTCGGTGGTCTGTGCATCATCCTGATGGCACTGGTTCTGCTGCCGTTGCTTCTGTTGACGTGGGTGTTTGATGGGCTCTTCCATGCGCTGTTCGGCCCGGGATCGCATGGTTTGTTCGGCTCAATCTGAGGACTGATGCGAAGTCGATGCGATAGACTAGAAGAAGTCGGGGCGTAGCGCAGTCTGGTAGCGCATCTGCTTTGGGAGCAGAGGGTCGGGGGTTCGAATCCCTCCGCCCCGACCATTGAATCAATCATTTAGCGCGTTCGCGCATCTCGTCGAATATGCACTGTAGCGAATACTGTAGCGGGTGGCTGTCTTTGGCGACGAATCCAGCCGCCATGCAATCAGCCTATTGCGTACTGCCGGGAAGCTCTTTCGGCACCTGGAGACGCGAAAAAATGTTCATCACGGCATCTTGGCTGGGGTGAACGTACCGGGCGGACATGGCAATCGAAGAGTGACCCGCGATACGCGCCAGCGTCCAAGCATCGCATCCCGCTTCCCCAAGTCGCGTGAGGAAGGTATGACGGAGAGCGTAGAGCACAAAGGGACGCACTCCACTGAGCCTTAGCGCCCGCTGGTGCTGTTTTTTCACGGTGGAAGGCTCTATGTGTCCGCTAGCCGTTGCCGTTGCCCATACCCAACCCTCGGACGGCATCTTTGCTGCTTCCCAGCGCCGCTCTAGCAGCGCCCGTACACGCGGACTCAGGGGAAGCATCCGTCGCGCCGCCGCCGTCTTGCCGTGCGTTACCTGTAGCGTTCCGTATTGTCCATTTGTCCAGCTTATTGACTCCCAGCGAAGGCGCGAGTTCTCTTCCGGTCGCATACCGGTATCGATCAGCACGGTCGCAATGTCCGCCATGAGTTCCCCCGCCGCTGCCATATACCGCGCTTCCTCTGCCGGTGCGACAGTCGAAATTTCGGCACCGAATGCCGCATAGCCGTCACGCGGCAGTGCAATCGATCTGCACGCACAAGAACCTCAAGGAAAAATCCTGCCTGTGAAAGATATTGAGGAAAGGTCAGTTAGGTCAATTTGTGTGGCTGACCAATGAGAAGCGCGAAGAATGGCATACCGGATGCTCTTAGAAGGGACATGCATGCGAAAGCAACGCGAATTTAATCGAGGAGATCGTAATGAAGAACGTAAGCAAACTAGTTGTAAGGATGGGATTGCTATCACTGCTGTCCGTGATGCCGCTCGTCGCGCAGATCGATAACGGCGTGGATTTCACAACCTCATTCCCGTTTTACGCAGGCAACGTAAAGATGCCGGCGGGTTCCTACAGAATTACCCAGTCCGGAGTCGACACAAATATATTGGAGATCCAAAGTATCGATAGCGTGCATTCGGCGTTCCTTGACATCATACCCACGCAATCGACGGAGCCTCATGCTCAGTCCGATGTCACTTTCCACAAATACGGAGACACTGAGTACCTAGACCGGATTTGGGTCGAAGGTCAGCAATTTGGAATGAAGGTTGATCCTCCCAAGGCCGAATTGAAGGCAGCTGCGAACGCTAACGCCGTGGACCATTCACTATCCGCCAGCCTTCGACCGAGAACAACTCTCCCTTAGGTTTTTATCCAGGCGGGTAAAGTTATACCGCACGACGGGTGATGGTGTGGAACCGCAAGTATTTCTGCACCATCACACGCCGCTCGCGCCCATCTGCCGACATACTTGACCGACCTTTAAACGAGCCCTTTCCGTTTCGGCCTCGTCTGTGAAAGGACTCGTCTCCTTTCTGCTCTTCCGGTAACGCGGTTTGACCCGTGACCTCATGTTGGCTACGCCGCACCCTCGCGGGCGTCCTTCCAAAGGTCGATCGCTCCATCTTGCGCATAGCGATCAATCTCATTTAGCTCCGCATCGGTGAACTGGAGTTTCTTGACCGCATCGAGTGAGTTGTCGAGCTGCTCCACATTCCGAGCTCCGATGAGTGCCGAGGTGATCCGTTTATCACGAAGTACCCATGCAATTGCCATCTGCGCCAACGTCTGCCCGCGTCCGTTAGCGATTTCGTTCAGCGCCCGCACACGTTTGAGATTGTCCTCGTTGAGGAAGTCCATCTGAAACCAGAGGCCGCCCTTCGCGCGCGAATTCTCCGGCACCCCGCTAAGATACTTGTTCGTAAGAAGTCCCTGGGCCAGAGGGGAGAACGCAATGCAGCCTACGCCCAGTTCTTCCAGCGTATCGAGCAATTCCTTTTCCACCCAGCGGTTCAGCATCGAGTATGACGGCTGATGAATCAGCAGTGGAACTCCTTCGCTCTTCAAAATCTGTGCTGCTTCGCGCGTCCGCTCTGGACTGTATGATGAGATGCCTGCGTATAGAGCCTTTCCTTGCCGGACTGCCTGTGCGAGCGCGCCCATTGTTTCTTCGAGCGGCACGTCCATCGTCGGTCGGTGGGAGTAGAAAATGTCGACATAGTCTAGGCCCATGCGTCGCAAGCTTGCGTCCAACGACGCGAGAAGATACTTGCGTGAGCCGCCTACGCCATAGGGTCCGGGCCACATGTCCCATCCTGCTTTCGTACGAGATGATGAGTTCATCCCGGTAGTCGAGAAGATCCTTTCGCAGAATCTCCCCGAAGTTCTCCTCGGCAGAACCGTACGGTGGCCCGTAGTTGTTTGCCAGGTCAAAGTGAGTCACGCCCCGATCGAATGCTCGCCGAACTACCGCCCTGCCGGTCTCGAAAATATTGACGCCACCGAAGTTCTGCCACAGTCCGAGAGATACCGGCGGCAATACGATTCCCGAGTGCCCACACCTCCGAAACTGCGCGCCGTCGTACCGCTTTGCATCGGGTTCATAACTCATTTGTGGAATCTCCTTCCTCTTGTGTATTTCCGAGAGCGAGCTCTTTGGTTGTTGGGTTCCTCGGACAGTGGGTCGTGGCCAGCCAGGCGGCAACCTGCCCCGATATTGATAGAGACCTGGGACGGTGCAGAGCGTGGGACGCATAGCAGAGCAGCAGTCAGGGTTGTAGGGAGGGTGAGAGCTTTCAAATGGTTCATGGACCAGGTCTCCTCCCTGCCTTAGACAAAGCTAAAAGCGACAGGTTGCATAAAGCTTTCAGAAGTGGACCAGTTTGCTCGCTTACCTCACCTTCACCCATCCGGAAACGTCGCGTGCATCCCGAAGGCGAGCGCTTATGCAACTCGCTCTAACCGGGTGTCGATCTGTGTCGGCGATCCTTCGTGACCTGTCGAGAATTCGACTCACACGACTCCCGGCGTGTATCAGGCGTTTGGCTGGTCGTCCTCTAACAGTCTTATATCCAATGGTCTTGCCAGCTTAGATCGTGTGCACCAATTCTGGCATTGCAAATGCTTCTCAGGACACTGAGGAGGCATGCCTGCAGAGATTCCCCTCAGCCAAGGAGACGCGATGCAATATGAATCAATTCGTGTAGTCCATCCCGGTCAGTTCGATTCCTCAACGGCCCAGACTCCTGGATCACTGCGTCTTGCGGCTGTGCATCCTGGGGCTGGCATGGACTCGCCGATGTGGGGTGGTGTCTTCACCGTCGAACCTGCGGCCCGCACGGCAATCCACCATCACGGCAAGCAACACACGATCGCATACGTGCTCAGTGGTTCTTCCTATGTTCGCTGGGGTGAGCGGGGGGAGTTCGATGCGACCCTGAGCGCGGGCGACTTTCTCTATGTTCCAGCGTGGCTTCCGCACCAGGAGATCAATCCATCGAGCGACCGTCCCTTCCAGTGGATTGTCGTTCGCAGCACTCCCGAACCTATCGTCGTGAATCTTCCCGACACCTTCTGGAATGAAGTCTCACTTCCTTCTGGAAGAATCCAATGACGTAAGAAGATCGAAGCGGAGATCTTCTTCGCTTAACAGGACTCAGAATTTTTCAGCCTGCATGAAGAGGGGTAAAGGCCATGATCAATGCGAAGCGACTTATTCCCATCTTGGCCGTTTGTCTTATCGCGAATTATGGGTATTCACAGAGCCTCGATAACCAATATGTAGCTCCGGTGCATCCAGTGCCACGAGGCCTAGCTCCAGGCATGAAGGTCCAATTGCTGAAGGGCGGAATGGAGAATAAGGAGTATGCCGTCATTTTTGCGAAAGGGGACGAGGCGTTTTCTGGACTGCAGGAGTTTGCCGAGAAATACCAAATACAAAGCGCCCATTTCGTCGCTATAGGCGCAATCAATGGAGCTACCTTGGCTTGGTTCGATCCAAAGCGGAAGATGTATCGGAAGATTCCTGTAACCGGTCAGTTCGAGGTAGTTTCAATGATCGGCGATATTGCGCTTTATCAAGGAAAGCCTACAGTGCATACGCACATGGTGGTAGGGCTACCCGATGGGACTACGAAGGGCGGCCATGTTCTTGATGCACACGTATTTCCAACTTTGGAGGTGATGGTCACGGTTGACCCGATAGCCATGCATAAACGTTTTGATCCCGAGACAGATCTAACACTGATCGATCCGACAATGAAGTGACAAAGCCGATTTCACGTTGGCGCGAGATTTCAATGAGCACAGAGAGGGCATCGTTATGGCTGAAATACGAGTGATAGCAAGAGCAATAGCGCGAGCGGGGAAAGAAGAACTCCTTCGAAATACATTACGAGAGATGCTGACACCCACACGCGCTGAGCAAGGATGCAGGCTCTATGAGCTTTATGAGTCCAACCGCAAGGGACTCTTTTATTTTTACGAGAAGTGGGCAAGTCAAGGTGCACTCGATCTGCATACCGAGACGCCGCACTATAAGCAGATGGAACAAAATGTTTGCGATTTGCTAGAAGGCGCGTTTGAAGTCAACGTCCTGGATTCGCTCGGCTAATTCCAGCACAAATTTAGAGAGGGACCGAATCGCTAAGAGTTGCGATGAGAAATCCACAGCGAGGAAGAACGTAGTTGCCATGCCACAGAACATAATTAATAAGCGAACAACCAGAGTTGGATTCATCGGCCTGGGTCTTATGGGGAGCCGGTTGGCACGCCGCCTCCACACTTCTGGCTGGAATGTGCAAGCATGGAATCGGAGCCCAGATCCGGCAAAATCGCTGGCTCGGGATGGAGTGACGATCTCATCGTCGGTTGAGAGACTTGTCGCCGATTCGGATCTAGTCATTTCCTCCTTGGCCAATGATGCGGCCGTTCGCTCGGTGTATTTCGATAGTGGCGGCGCTTTCTCATCTGCAAAACCCGGAACCATCATTCTTGAAATGAGCACGATATCGCCAGAACTATCCCGTCTTCTACATCGGGAGGCCTCCGTTCGAAGCGTTGATTTACTGGATGTGGCTATCTCCGGTTCAACCCCAGCAGTTGAGGCAGGGACTATCACCCTGCTTGCGGGCGGTGACCAGAATATCTTCGAGAGATGCACGCCCATCTACGAATCCATCGCTAAACAGTGGTTCCTGATGGGGCCTGGTTCATCTGGCATTCAGATGAAGCTGGTTGTCAATCTTCTTCTTGGAGTCGATATGTTAGCGATTGCTGAGGCTGTTTCGCTAGGTAAGCATCTAGGAATCGATAGGAACGTTCTGCTGGCCGTGTTATCCAAGACGACTCTGATACCCCCTGCGCTTGGAGGGAAAATTCGAAAGATCAAAGACAACGACTACTCGCCGGAATTTCCGCTGCGGCTGATGAGCAAGGACATGGATCTGGTTATGGATGCGGCAAGGACTTCGGGTGCGGATTTGGGTGCGGCCAGCGCGGCGCAATCGGTGCTCGCCTCCAGTCGATCTTCAAACGGCGATCAGGACTTTTCTGCAATAACGCCTTTCATCGTCGATCGCAAATAAAGATCCAGGTTTGTGAGGGGCGCGGGAGATTGACCCGATCCCGAAAATTGTCCTGAGATCCCGGAGGTGGCATTGTCAGTCTGCTCCAAGTCATCATTGGTGATTGACGGTTTGTAAAAAGAAGCCTCAAACCTGGAAACCGCGGCATCAAATGCATAAGGAGCTTCAGAGCGCAAAATGGACGACGACATCTCTGTACCCGTGTCCCAAGGCGCCGTCCTCGAGACGACTGTCGAGAAGATTACCGGTCTGACAGCGCGAGAAATGCAAGATAGCATCGCGGTAGAAGAACCTCTCGAGATTCAACTTGCCTATGGTTCGGCTGATTCGCGGCAAACCAAATCAATCTCGGTTACGATGCGCACTCCGGGCAATGATTTCGAACTTGCAGCGGGCTTCTTAATGACAGAAGGAGTTGTTCACGATGCAAATGACATCGAGCAGATTGCCTATGCATCTGGACAGAGCACTGAGATAGCGACTGTCGCTTCGATAAGTTCCAGGCAGAACGCCGTGCGAGTGGAGTTGGCGCCAGGTATTCCGGTGAGTATCGCGAATATTCAACGCAATTTTTATACGACGTCGAGCTGCGGCATATGCGGCAAGGCCTCTCTCCTCGCCTTGCAAACAGTCTGTCCGCCGCGAGTGGAAAACAACTTCAGCATAGGCGCGGATGTGCTCTACAGACTACCTGGCTCCCTTCGCGAAGCTCAGGGAGTATTTGATCGCACAGGCGGTTTACATGGAGTCGGTCTTTTTGACTCCAGCGGTCATCTATTCGCCGTTCGCGAAGATGTGGGACGCCACAATGCGGTCGACAAGCTCATCGGTTCTGAATTTCTTGCCGATCGAACGCCACTGCGTAATAGCCTTCTTCTGCTGTCAGGCCGCGCAAGCTTCGAGCTGCTTCAGAAGGCACTGATGGGTGGGCTCTCGATGGTGGCATCCGTGGGAGCTCCATCGAGTCTTGCAGTACAGGTGGCGAGGGAGTTCGACATTATCCTGATCGGATTTTTACGAGAGAACCATTTCAACATCTACCACGGGCGGGAGCACATACATGGCTACATTTCAACCTCGATAGGACCAGATGAATGAAACTGCGCATTAAGGGAAATTCATTGCGGCTGAGAATATCGCGCTCCGAAGTTGCGAACCTTCTGAAGGGAGATCGTCTGGAGGAGACGATACATTTTGCGCCACAGGCGAACGCGAAGTTCACCTACGCATTGGAGCAGACTGCATCGATGAGCGCGCTGTCGATACAGTACGCACAGAACAACGTCACGGTTCTGATACCGGCCGACCTGGCAAACGCCTGGTGTGTCAGCGAGCAGATTGGAATGGCCGAAAGCCTCAGTACGGGGAGTTTTGGAGTTCTCGAGGTGCTGATTGAAAAGGATTTTGCCTGTCTTGATCGGAGTGACGAAGAGAATGAAGATACATTTCCCAATCCCAATGCTGGAACGACCTGTTAGCCATTACCGAGATGACGGCAGTTATAGGATTTGCCCACCTCATTTTCCGAGGGTTACGAGTAAAGACCAATGTAGAGGCACGAGCCCACAAGTCCGGTCTCAATTCATGTCAACAAACTCGGAAGCTCTGTTGAGACAGGATCAGAACACCTCCGTTTCACGAAGATCCCGAAGGAATCACGCGTGCGCAGCGCGATAACTCTCTTGATTGTCGGTGTTGTAGTCGTAACTCTCGGCACCGCCGCTGTCACCGTGTATGTATTTCGGCGCAGGGCCCACGAAAGATTCCTCCTCTGGTTCGGTCTCTTTTCCATCCTCTACGGACTTGTCCTTGTCGTCAGAAATGCCGCTTTTCGTCTGGGATACGGGCAACCGGAAGGTGTCGAACTTTCTGTTGAACGGCTCATAAACTTATCAACAAACGTGCCAGGACTTCTGCTTTTTGAGGAGTTCTATGGTCGCGGATGGCGCTCCTCCATTCGATGGCTAATTGGTATCTATTGCGTAGCGGCGGCCGCCGCGGTAGCTGATGTGGTGTATAAGAATTCCCTCGAGACAATTCCATCTCCTGGAGCTGTCCTGGCAATCCTGGTGCCTCTTGTATTGGCATTGGGGCGTCTGGCAGGGTACAGGCCGCCTTTGTTGCCAAATAGTCGAGTCCTATTTGCGGGACTGCTTGCGTTCTTCTGTGCTTTTTCGTTCGACCGTCTGCGCCATCCTGGATTCGGTAATTGGCATCCGGGTATTGAACCATATGGATTCCTGATCCTTGTGGTCTGCCTCGGGTATGTCACCTCTCAACGGGTGATTGCGGATGAGAGACGACTGCTATCGCTTACCGACGAGATGCGCGCCGCTACAAAAATTCAGGAGGCCATTCTCCCTCATACTGTCCCTTCCCTTAAGAATGTCCAGATTGCTGTGCGGTATGCGCCTATGACGGCAGTGGCTGGCGATCTCTACGACTTTCCCACGGTTGGACCAAATTGCATAGGTGTGCTGGTAGCTGATGTAAAGGGGCATGGGGTGCCGGCAGCACTCGTTGCATCCATGGTGAAGGTAGCGGTGTCCTCGCAGCTCGAGCGCAATGGCGAGCCGGCCAGCATTATTGCTGGCCTGAACACAGTGCTATGTCGCGAGGTTCACGAGCAGTACGTAACAGCCGTTTACTTGAACGTAGATGAAGTGAATAGAACCGGCCGGTATTCCGCCGCAGCACATCCGCCACCGTTATTGTGGCGACGTGGCGGACAAGTGTTGGAGAAGCTCGAAGGGGGAGGGCTTCTCCTCGGAGTGCGGCCGAATGAGCCATACGAAGAGACCAAGTTCTCTTTTGAGATGGGGGACCGACTACTGCTTTACACGGATGGTCTCTTAGAAGCGGAGAATGCCCGGGAGCAGTCGTTCGGAGATGAGGTGCTGCCTGGCTTTATCCAGGAAAATCAAAACCTCGGAACCGAGCAATTCGCGGATCTTTTGCTAAGCGAAGTGCTCTCATGGTCGCGTGATGGAGCGCAAGGAGGTCAGGAAGACGATATTACGGTGTTGGTCATTGATTTTCATGGGATGCGGCCTTGAATCCAAAGACAATTCTTCGGCGACGATGCCGGGCCTGAGCGGGCGCGGGCCGCTGATAGGTGGAGCTTGGTTGAGGCTAGCATGAGGGCGGTGCCAGTTGTACTGGTGTGTCCAGGGTGCAGGTGTTGGAGGCGTTGGGCTGAGGTTTCGAGCGCCGAGCATAAGCCCATTCTCTGAGAGCAGTCTGGATGAAGCGTTCTGCCTTTCCATTGGTGGGGTCGATAGGGTCTTGTGCGACGGTGGCGGATGTTGAGGGCTGTGCAGGCGCCACCGAACTGCCCCCGGTAGAAGCATGGCCCATTATCGGTGAGGACCCCTCGGACCTGGATGCCGAAGCACTGGAACCACGCCGTGGCGCGTTCGAGGAAGTCGATCGAGACACCGCTTTTTCGTTCGGATACATGGCCGTATGCCAGCCTGGGTGGTCGTCGACGGCAACATAGAGGACTCCCATCCTGCACCGCGGGTTTCGTCGCGCGGTCGCCGGTGATGCGATGGCCTGCCTTCACGTGCGGGCCAGCTTCTTGATGTCACATAGAGCGACAAGAAGAGCGTTGTCGAAAACATTGGGATTCTGTCGAGATTTCGACGACGATCCTGACACTTTTCAAACGGACAAAAACCTCTGCAGAACAACTCTCCTGAATTCAGGTACATCGCAGCTGTTGCTTTTGCATGAGTTCTGGCAATGCAAATGCAATCAAGAGTATTGAAGAGCTAAATAAGTCTTCATCACTTGGAGGCACAATGCGTTCTGAACTGGTTTTTGGCGCAATGGCACAGGTTTCAAATCGTTTTCTGCTTACCAAACTTGCCTCGAAGGCAACCCGCAAATTTCACAGACCTAATACTCGCATCCAGGAAACGACGAACGAAGTGCTCGAGCGCTTCGGCCGGTCCAGCCCAATATCGAAGGTGCGGTCTATCTCAGAGCCGGCAATCATTCCGTTGCGTCGCGCAAGCTGAAAAGAGGTCTTTATGTTGGAACCTACGCACATCCTTGACGAGAGAAACACAACCGATGCAATTGGCACCGACTTCTGGAGTGTCTTGACTGACGAGATGCTCGGTCTGTATCAGTTGGCGTTCGCACTAACTGCCGACCTCGGTAAAGCCGATCAGTGTTTTGTCAGCGGGATGGGAGAGTGCGAGGAAGAGATCGGTGTTTTTATGGCGCGGACGCAAGCACAGGCTCGGCGCATGATTATCGAGCGTGCGGTCCGGATGATCATGCCTGCGCCGGAGCGCCCGGATGACTTTACGGTCGCCCATCGCAATGGATGGGTGACATCAGGAGGGAGCAATCTGTTGGACGCAATTGTCAGACTCAATGCGTTCGAACGGTTTGTCTATGTGATGTCGGTTCTCGAAAAACGGTCCGACGGCGATTGCTCGGCTCTCTTGAGATGCTCGCGGCGGGATGTCATCATGGCCCGCGCGCTGGCGCTCGAACAGTTGTCAAACACCTACAGCACGTATGATCCACCTCTTGAAGCGGTGGGGACCTGGCGAACAATGTTTCCAAATCATTGCGCTTGCTAATCATCCGGACAGGCAGACGGCGGTGAAGTCTTGCGGCCTGAGGAACTCGAAAGATCTGAATCAATCAAAGCGAGAAGAAGCGGGTCCTGCCATTAGAAGGCCGGTGATGTTTGCCTCAGGAGTACCGTGAGTCGTTCCTTTTCAAGGTCATCCCAGTAGAGGCATTTGTACATGACCTTGAAACGTTATCGTGAGGGGCGACATTCAGTTGGTATTGTTGCTGACTAGCTTGCCGCAGCATTCCGGTCGCACCGGCAGACTTGTCCGGTCCCATCCGCCACCGAGAGCCTGGATCAGTAAGACCGTGTTCGCCATTCGCCTCCCGAGAATATTAACCGCGGTGACCTCATCCGAGAGAGCAGCATTTTGAGCTACGATTACCTCAAGATAGCTTGTGACCCCTCCGTTGTAGCGCTTAATGGAAAGTTCTAACGAACGTTCGGCCGCCACGACGGCTTCATCCTGAACCCTGGCCTCGCTTTCCAGAATTCGCACTGCAGCCAGATTATCTTCTACCTGCTGGAATCCTGTGAGCACGCTCTCCCGGTAGGCAGCGACTTGATAGTCATAGGCCGCGATCGCCTGATCTGTGAGAGCGCGTCGTCTTCCGACGTCGAAGACGGTCATCAAAGCGGTTCCCCCAAAAGACCAAAGGCCGCTCGGTCCACTGAGCAAGGTCGTAATGCTGGAGCTCTCGAACCCTCCTGTCGCGCCCAAATTGATCGATGGATAGTAAGCCGCCTTTGCAACTCCGATCTGGGCGTTGGCTGAGGCCACCCTCCGTTCCGCGGCTGCGATATCCGGGCGTCTTTCGAGCAGTTCCGAGGGAAGGCCGATAGGAATGGGAGGAGGTGGTGTCGTGAGCGGCAGTGAGGGGAGGCTGAACTCCGCCGGAGGTTTCCCAATGAGAATTGCAACCGCGTGTTCGTACTGCGCTCGCATCACTCCGACGTCAATCTCTTCTGCCTGAACGGTTTTCAGCTGTGTCTTCGCCTGCTCCACTTCCACTTCTGAGGCAATCCCTCCTTTGAACTGGGTCTGGATCAGTTGCAGAGCCTGCTGGTATTGCGTAACCGTAGACTTCAGAAGCTGCTCCTCGGCGTCGAGGCTGCGGGCCTGAAAGTATTCAAGGGCTAGATCCGCATGCATGCTTAGATTGACGGTAGCGAGGTCGGCTGCGCTCGCCTGCGCTTGTTCTCGACTAGACTCCACCATACGACGAACTCGTCCCCAGACGTCGAGCTGGTAAGAAAAGTCGAACGGCAAGATGTAATCGTTATAGGTGATGCCATCGAATATCGCAGATGGAGGCGGACGGTTTGAAGATATACGCTCGCGCGTCGCCGATGGCCCGACTGTCACTGTGGGGTAAAGGTCGGCCCGAGAGTAGCGCAAAGCGGCTCGCGACTGTCGATACTGCGCCTCCGCGGCCTTTAGATTTTGATTCGAGACGTTGACCTGCAGTTCCAGGGCATCAAGCTGCGGATCCTGAAACATTGTCCACCACGTGCCGCCAAGATTCTGGTCATTGGGTTGAGCAGGTTTCCAGTCACCTATCTCCTTATAGGCGGGAGGAGCCTGGACTGCCGGAGGGTGATAGTTTGGTCCGACTTCGCATCCGGTCAGATGGAACACTGCTAATGCGAGCAACAAGGTCGACCAAGCTGCTTGCTGGGAGTGTTCGACTGAAATTGTCTGTCGTCGAATGCCTTTCACTTGATATCTCCCGGCAGCGTTGCCTGAACAACCTGGACATCCTGCCCTGAAACGATAGAGTCCGGCGGGTTGATGATGACCTGATCGTCTGGCTTGAGACCGGAGACGATCTCTATCTCATTGCCAAAGTCGTGGCCCGGAGTCACGGTAGTGAGCACGACTTTCCCATCTCTCACGACGCCGACGCGTAAGCCTTCCGAACGGAATATCAGAGTGTTGACTGGAAGGAGGAAGGTGGACGCCCGTGACGGGACGGCAATGTGGACCTCTGCATAAGAGCCGCTGAGCAGCGTGCCTGAAGGATTGTTCACGTCGACTTCAATCAGCAATGTGCGGGTTGTCATGTTGATGGCATCGGCTGTGCGTACCAGCTTTCCTTGAATCTTGCGCCCGGGAAACTCCGCCAGACTAAGGTCCGCGGTCATGCCAGTTTTTAGGCC
The DNA here is from genome assembly GCA_963746625.1 of uncultured Acidobacteriaceae bacterium. Taxonomy (GTDB): domain Bacteria; phylum Acidobacteriota; class Terriglobia; order Terriglobales; family Acidobacteriaceae; genus Edaphobacter. Next base: position 32,291 of record CAVVBT010000002.1, on the reverse strand, counting down.
CTGCGAGTATTCCTCAGGAACGTTTACATAAACACGCAGCGTTCCCGGTTGCGCCATGTGAAAGAGATCGGTCTTCACTCCTCCGCTGCTACCGGAATCGATGAGGTCGCCGATGTCAATGTTGCGCGCGGTGATTACTCCGTCGAACGGAGCGTATATTTTCTCGAAAGACTGCAGAGCCTGGAGTTGCTTCACATTCGCCTCATTCGCGGCGACGGTGGCCTTGTTTGCATTAAAGGTGCCAACAGCGTTATCCACGAGTTGCTGCGCGACGGCATTGTCCTTCACTAGCCCTTGGTATCGATTCATGGTGATTTCAGCAAGGGCGAGGTTGGCTTTTGCAGTATTCAGGTTGCTGATCGATTGCTCCAGTTGTTGATCGACTTCGGGAGTTTCAATCACAGCTAGCAGTTGTCCTTGCTTGACGTGGGCTCCGATGTCGAAGTACCACTTCTTCAGATATCCATTGGTGCGAGAATAGATTGGCGAAGTGATGAACGGTTGTACATTTCCGGGGAGGATAATCTCCTGAGCAGGAGCCGTTCGCTTTGGTGATACGACCGACACCGCTTGTCGTGCGACTTGTGCCGTTTCGGCTTTTAGAGCGTTGCGGGCTCTGACGCGGGACCAGACGCCCCAAAGAAACACGGCGGCAACTGTGATCAGCGCAATCGTCAGAACGAGCCACGGCTTATGCGAGCTCGTCGCATCTGCCACGTCATTCGTTGGAAGCGATTGCCCGCCGATTTGTCTTGTACCTTCACTTTGAGGCAACATGATGACTCCACAAAACTTGATGTCTACTTTTCTTGTCCCGCCTGGGATGGCTTCCGGCTTGAACTCTGCAGTACGCTGAAAAATGCCGGCACAAAGAACAGTGTCGAACAGGTAGCGAAGAGCAATCCCCCAATGACGGCCCGTCCCAGGGGAGCATTTTGTTCACCGCCGTCTCCCAGCCCGAGAGCCATTGGGATCATGCCGATGATCATGGCCAGAGCGGTCATCAGTACGGGGCGAAAACGCGTGAAGCCTGCTTCCAGCGCGGCGCTAATGGAATCTTTTCCGGCCTCCATTTGCTCGGTAGCAAAACTCACGACCAGGATGCTGTTTGAGGTTGCGACACCCATGCACATGATGGCTCCCATGAGAGCGGGTACGCTCAAATTTGTGTGCGTTATGAACAGGAACCAGGCAATTCCGGCGAGAGCTGCCGGCAACGCTGAAATCATGATGAATGGATCCAGCCAGGACTGGAAATTGACTACGATCAGCAGGTACACAAGTATGATTGAGAACGCCAACCCGCTCAGGAGACCAATGTAGGAGGCTCGCATCGTCTGAACCTGCCCACGGACGACGACTCGAGAACCGCGTGGCAATTGGTGCCGTGTGGCGTCAAGGATCTTGTTGATGTCGCGGGCCACGCCACCCAGGTCGCGTCCCGTGGTGGCGCCAAAGATGTCAATTACCGGCGCGACATTGTAATCTGAGACCACCGCCATGCCCGCTCCCCGCTGCATGGAGACCAAACTGGCCATGAGGGATGGAGGAGCAGCCTGATCGGTGCCTGTGATTGGAATGTTCTCCAAGTCCTGCAACGTGTCAGTGCGATATTGCGGGGTCTGAGTCGCGATTTGGTAACTGACGCGGTTTTTGGGATCGACCCAAAACGTGGGTGAGGTCTGGAAGCTTCCACTTAAGGAGACCAGGAGATTTTGCGCTATATCCTGGGCACTGAAACCAAGCTCTTCAGCCTTGGTACGTTCGACTCGGTATCGCAGGTACGGTTCATCGAAGGGTTGCTGAATTCGCAGATCTGCGGTTCCTGAAACATTTCTCATCTTCGCGAGCAAATCATTCGCGTAGCGTCGGTTTCCTTCGAGATCGTTTCCAACGATCTGAATGTCAATGGGAGCGGGGAGTCCAAAATTGAGAATCTGGGCAACCATGTCTGCCGGCAAGAAGGCGAAGGACACCCCTGGAAACTGTTTGGGGAGTGTCAGGCGAAGTTGATGAATGTAGTTGTCCGTGGGATGGTGTTTGGGTGAAAGAGACACCATGATGTCGGCATCCGACGTCCCGACCGGGGCCGAATTACTGTAGGAAAGATTGATTCCGCTGTAGGGCAGGCCAATGTTGTCAATGACGCTCTGGACTTCTTCTGCCGGTATCTGCTGCCGGATGGACCCCTCGACGAGATCGCAGAGATTGGCCGTTTCTTCAATGCGCATTCCGGTCGGAGCACGCATATGAAGCTTAAAGGTTCCACTGTCCACGCTGGGGAAGAAATCCTGGCCCAACCAGGGAATCAGAATTGCGAGAGAGCCAAGGCATCCCACGAAGAACACAATCAGGAAGACGCGCCGGTGATGGAGACAAATCTCCAGAAGTTTGCGATAGCTGCCATGAAATCTCTCGAAGGCCTGTTCAAAGCGCTTCTGAAGCCGGACCAGCGGATTGCGGGCGACGGCATCCCTAGCCTCTTTTTTTTCTCCACGCAGTAAATATTTGGCCATTGTCGGAACGATAGTTCGGGAAAGGAAATAAGAGGCCAACATCGCAAAAACCACGGCTTCGGCAAGCGGGACAAAAAGGTAGCGGGCCACTCCCGAGAGAAGGAACATCGGAGCAAACACAATGCAGATTGAAAGCGTGGCCACAAAGGCGGGAGTCGCGATTTGCGCCGCGCTATCAAGGACAACCTCGTCCATGTCCTTTTCTGGCTCCTCCTCCCGGTTGCGATTAATGTTCTCGACTTCGACTGTGGCATCGTCCACCAGGATGCCGACCGCCAGAGCGAGTCCACCAAGCGTCATGATGTTGATCGTTTCTCCGATCGCACTGAACACAAGGATGGACGTCAGAATCGCTAAAGGAATCGAGGTCGCAATAATCAAGGTGCTACGCCAGCTGCCCAGGAATGTGAGAATCATGAAAGCAGTCAGGCACGCGGCAATCAGTGTCTCCCTGACCACCCCGCTGATCGCACCACGAACAAATATCGATTGGTCGCCCAACAATCCTATCTGCAACTGGGGTGGAACAGTAGTCTTTATCTGAGGCAGAATGGCCTTGATGCCTGCGATCACATCCAGCGTTGACGCATTCCCGGCCTTCTGGATCGTTAGTAATACGGAGCGCTGTCCATTCACTCGGACGATGTTGGTCTGCGGGGGAAAACCATCGCGCACCCATGCCACATCTTTGATGTAGATCGTAGTACCGCCGATCGTCTTAATCGGGATTCGATTTAGCTCCGCTATCGTCTGCGGCGCTGCGTTGGGAATGGAAACATCGTATTCCCTTGAACCGATCTTGGATGTTCCTGTCGGCAGAATCAGATTCTGCATGGTGATCGCATTGACTACATCGAGCGCGGACAATCCCTTGGACTGCAACGCTGTTGTGTTCAGATCCACCTGCACCTGACGTTGTTTTCCACCGTAGGGATATGGCACAGAGGCCCCTGGCACTGTGATGAGTTGGGTCCGAATGAAATTCAGGCCATAGTCGTTTAGCTCCTGCTCCGACAGATTTTGTCCCGAGAGGGCCAACTGGAGGACGGACACACTGGATGCACTATAGGCAAGAATGAGTGGCGGCGTCGTTCCCGCGGGCAACTGCCTGAGCTGGGTCTGAGAAATCGCCGTAATTTGCGCAATACCTTGCTGAATGTTCGCAGTCGGCTGCAGGAATACTTTAACAACAGCAACTCCATACAGAGACTGCGATTCGATGTGCTCGATGTTATCAACGGTTGTCGTAAGGCTTCGCTCGGTGACGCTGACGATGCGGTTGCTCATGTCCTCAGGGACGAGGCCGTTATAGTTCCAGATGATGCTGACAACTGGAATGTCGATGTTCGGGAAAATGTCCGTTGGAGTGCGGGCGATAGCCAGCATCCCCATCAGCACGATGAGTATGGCCATCACCACAAATGTGTAGGGTCGTCGTAAGGCTAGTCGTACGATCCACATAGGATCTCATTCCCGGACTCAATTACCGATGTCGAAGTTGAATTCCGCTTTGAAGTGGCTGCCTGGCCTACCAACCGCCTGAGTCTCGTGCGCGCTCGTGATACCTGGGCCTTCACGGTTACGTTTGCCACTCCTAGAGCGTTTGCTGCCTCGCTTGTGGTCATCCCATCCAAGTCACGCAGGCGGAATGCCCTGGCCAACGAAGGCGGGAGTTCCTCTACGAACTGCATAAGATGTCCATGCAGTTCCGACTCTATGCACTCATCTTCAGGACTTGGTCTGTGGTCTGCCAACCGTTCTGACACGCAATAACCCGGCTCGTCCCCAAATTGCTCATCAAGAGACATGTGGATATGGCGTGGCCGTCGGCGCAATTGCGTGAGGGCGGAATTGATGACTATGGTGGTCAACCATGTCGACATTTTCGACTGCCCTTTGAACTGGTCTAAATGCCGGCAAGCGGATAGGAGCGCATCCTGGACAGCATCCTCAGCGTCGGCAGCGTTGCCCAGGTATCGATAAGCCCTCCTGTAGAGTGAGGGCATGCTCCGCGTGAAAATGTCCTGTAACTCTTCAGATTCTTTAGATTCTTTTTCGAAGATGCCGACATCGCGGTGCTGCTCGCTTTCGGCGCTGAACTCAGTCTTTTGCATGTTTGTGCCTCCCGGTGCCAACGCAAGATGCACGCTTCTTGCCAATCGATCGCCAGAAAGCTTGACTGCGTATTTTCAGCGGCATGAGTCCGTTGGCGGGTTGAGACTGATCTCATTCCAGTTCAGGCAGGTGTCGCGGACCTGACACAACGTCCGCATTTCGACTCGACCACCGACCGGAGTTGGAAGCACGGCAAGGGAATCGGAGTAGAATTCTGATCTATTGGAAGGTCAGACCTCTAGAGCAGTAGAGATAGCGGCATGTGGCAGAATAAATGTGACGGGATTGGGCTGCGAGAAGCTGAGCGTGACGCAGGAGTAAGCCATCACACGTTTAGGAATAGTCTTCTGGACGAATTTGCCGGCATTAGGGCCCTCTCAGACCTTGCGTGGATTCTGGAGTCTTGCCGGCATGGGACTTCGCATCAGCCGCTCTATCGCTAAGGCACAAGGCGACCGCTTATGGATTGTCGATGATTCAGTGCGAGGCGCGAGCTTTTATCCATTCCGGCCCACCTCGGTCGAGGCGCACGAATGACGGCCCCAGGCGCTCCCACGGTGTTCGTCATTGATGACGACAGCCTTGTACGTGCGTCGATCCAAGGGCTGTTGAAGTCGGTGAGCCTGCGGTCGGAGGCCTTCGCGACGGCGCGGGAGTTCCTGCATAGCAAGCGACCGGACGGACCAAGCTGCCTGATCCTGGACGTGAGGCTTCCTGGAATCAATGGGCTGGATTTTCAGCGGGAGTTGGCTGACGCGGACATTCTCATCCCCATCATTTTCATCACCGGTCATGCGGATATCCCGATGACTGTGAAGGCCATGAAATCCGGTGCAGTGGAGTTCCTTACCAAGCCCTTCCGGGACCAGGACTTGCTGGATGCGGTCTACCAGGCTTTGGATCGCGACCGGATGATGCGCCTGCAGCAGAGTGACTTTGCGGAACTACGAAAGCGCTACGAATCTATGACCGCACGTCAGCGCGAGGTCATGGGTCTGGTGGTTTCGGGAATGCTCAATAAACAAATAGCGTTTGAGCTCGGGACCAGCGAAATCACCGTGAAGATCCATCGCGGGAAAGTGATGCAAAAGATGAAGGCTGAATCGCTCGCGGAATTGGTCAGAATGGCGGCCAAGCTCGAACTTCCACCCGGCAAGAAGGTTTAATCGCGAGTTTTTAGTGGTTCTGTGTTCACGGCGGTTTTGGTGCCCCTATACCAAAGCATAATTGCGCTATCGTTGGGGGGCTATTAGGCTTCCATTATGGATATGCAGAGTGAGACGAAGCTCGTGGCGATTGTTGATGATGATAGTTCTATGCGTGACGCGTTGCAGGGTCTCTTGAAAGCAGGAGGATTGCCGTCGCAAGCATTCGCGTCAGCGGAGGAATTCCTCAGATCCGGTCGGCAACATCAGACTGCATGTCTGATCACGGATATCCGTATGCCGGGTATCTCCGGTCTGGAATTGCAGGCAAGGCTGAACGCTGATCATTGCAGGATTCCAACCATCTTCATCACAGCACATGGCGACGAACAAATGCGGATGCGAGCCCTGAGAGCAGGAGCGGTGGAGTTTTTGGCAAAGCCGTTCGACGATGAAGCTCTCCTCGAGACTGTTCGAGCGGCTCTCGAGAGTTGATCCGACTAAGAAGCACGCACCCGGCACCAGGAGGTTACTATGGGACCTTTCGAAAATATCGGAAGTCGCGATCAAGTTTCTTCTAAGCGCAGGTTTGAGCAGCTCATCGGCAATAGTTCTTCTTTGGAGGCAGTGCTCGAACAAGTCGAACGCGTCGCCCATACGGACTCTACTGTTCTTATCCAAGGGGAAACAGGCACCGGCAAAGAGCTGATTGCCCGCGCGGTTCACAATATCAGTTTGCGGTGTGGCCGTTCATTCACAAGAATGAATTGCGCGGCCATTCCGCTGGATCTACTGGAAAGCGAGCTTTTTGGCCATGAAAAAGGCGCCTTCACCGGAGCAATAGCGCAAAGGATTGGCCGATTCGAATTGGCCGACAAAGGCACGCTCTTCCTGGACGAAGTGGGCGATATTCCGTTGGCTTTGCAACCAAAGCTACTGCGCGTGCTGCAGGAACAGGAGTTCGAGCGCCTGGGCAGCACTCAGACTCAACACGTGGACGTTCGGCTGGTGGCTGCAACGAACCGTGATCTGGCTGAGATGGTGAGACGTGGCGAATTTCGCAGCGACTTATATTACCGTCTGAATGTGTTTCCGATCCTGCTTCCCCCATTGCGGGAGCGCCGCGAAGACATCCCGGCTTTGGTAACGCATTTTGTCGAGATGTTTTGCCGTCGGATGGGCAAGCAAATCGAGCACATTCCTGCGGAGACAATGTTTGCGCTCTGCTCGTACCCATGGCCGGGGAACATCCGCGAGTTGCAGAATCTGATCGAACGTGCCGTGATCCTTTCTAATTCTGGAGTGCTGCCCAATACACTGCCAACCGAAACGCCTAAGAATGCCGTGATATCTTCCGGCGCAAGGACTCTGAGGGACTCCGAACGCGCTTTGATTATGAACACGCTTGAAGCGGTTGGATGGGTCATCGGCGGAACTAGAGGCGCAGCAGCCAAACTTGGCTTGAAGCGTACGACTTTGATCTGCAAGATGCAGAGGCTTGGGATCTCCCGGCCCTTCCTCCAACCCTGCCGAGATGTGACGGTGCCAGCACCAGTGGAGCCGGCCTCGCTGCTGCAATAGGACTGTCCTCGATCGGACTCGCGCATGCTGGGCAGCCCATTTTGGACTTCAGCCACATGCAAGTTGCGCAATGAACTACCTTGAATTCAGAACGTGGCTGACCAGGAGGCTAGTCCTAAGTTCCTACGCCCCGATCATGTACTCCCTGTTTGGGTTTCTCTTTATCCCACTGGCTGTCGTAACTGTCGTAGGACAATACACTCTTGAGTGGCGTGCGCCTCTCCCAGCCTGTGCGCTCAAGATCAGGCTCTGAAGCGAACTTGTCGACGTAACCGAGGCAGAGGTAGGCGACGGGCGTGATATGTCTTGGGATGCTCAAGACAGAGCGCAGCCGTTCCGGTTCGAGAATGCTTACCCACCCGACACCGATGCCTTCCGCACGTGCGGCAAGCCAGAGGTTTTGTACTGCGCAGACTGCGGAATAGACAGGTGTCTCCGGCATTGTCCGGCGTCCGAGCCGGTGACCCTGTGGGCTTTCGGAGTCGCAAACGACGCAAAGATTCTGTGGCGCTTCGAGAATTCCCTCGAGCTTCATAGCGGTATAGATCTGTTTCCGACCCTCGTCGTAGCCTGCGAGTGCCTGTTGGTTTGCTTCGAGGAAGATATTGTGGACTGCCTGGCGGACCGCGAGACTTCTGACGACGATAAAACGCCACGGTTGCATGAGGCCAACGGATGGCGCGTTGTGCGCTGCCTCCAAGAGACGATAAAGCAGGTCGTCGGGCATTGGATCCGGCAGAAAACCACGGCGTACATCTCTGCGTTCGCGAATGACGCGATAGACCGCGCGTGTCGCAGCCTCATTGAAGCCTGGGGCCTTCGTCATTTCCAAGCCTTTGACCACTTTGGTCCCGCCGTTTCCTCGCTGCGCAGGCGTGCGTCTACACCGGCGTTGACTTCAATCAATCGCCCGAGAAGCCAGATCAGGTCTGAGAGACGATTAAGATACGCGAGGAGTTCGGGACTGACGTCGCCGCCGTTTGACGCGAGTCGAACTGTGTCGCGTTCCGCGCGGCGGCAGACGGTTCGGGCTATTTCGTAGGCTGCTGACTCGGTATGGGCGCCCGGTAGCGACCAATCCGAAAGAACACCTTCGGTTCTTTCGATCTGGTGGACTAGACGGGTTAGCTTTTCGACATCTTGTTGCGTGATCGATTGTTCTCCCTTTCTGCTTTCAGGTGGAGTCGCCAGGGCCGAACCGACACGGAATAATGTGCGTTGAATCTCTTCAGTCCAGCTTCGGATCTCCTGGTTGGTGCAGATGCTGCGCGCGAAGCCGAGCGAACTGTTCAGCTCATCGACCGCTCCATAGGCCTCAACGCGGAGGTCCGCCTTGGAGACGCGGACGCCGCCGATCAGTCCCGTCTGGCCTTTATCGCCATGGGTTGTTGCGATGCTCATACTCTTTCCCCTTTCCATCTCACTGGCTCGTAAGAAGTGCGTCCGAGTTGGACAGCCGAACCAAGGAGCAATACGATTTCGTGTGTTCCCATGCAAGTTCCTGGGAATATCCGTGGACCTTCGTCAAAACAGTTCGAAGGACTCCGGCGTGAGTAACCACTGCGATGGAGCGGCGTTTCGTATCTGCCTCCGCTGAGAGATATTTCACTTCCGCGAGCACCCGCTGCTCAAAGTCATAAAAATTTTCGCCGCCCGGCGCGGGAAGATCAGGATATTCCATTACCCAGCGGCGCGAATAGGTCGAATCTCTCTGCTCTATCTGCTCCCATGTGAGCCCTTCCCATTCGCCGAAACCGATCTCACGTAATGCGGGAGACACATGACATTCGACAGCAAAGGCTTCGGCGATTGTTCTTGCAGTTGTGCGAGCTCGAAGCAGATCGCTGGTATACACCGCCCCTATGTCTTCCACGCGAATCCGGCGAAGCAGTTCTTCGAGTTGAAGAAGACCTCGCGCGTTGAGTTGAGGGTCCAGGTGGCCGCAGAAGGTGCCTACCATATCAGTCTCCGCGTGCCGGATGAAGAGAAGGCCGCTCATGCAATCCACACTCCGCAAACGTAGATCCCGATCTCGGTCAGTTGATTGGTTGCGCCGAAGCAGTCTCCAGTGACTCCGCCAATTTTTCTAAAGTAGAACCAGCCGCTCAAGCCGATGGTGAGAAGGGCAATCAAGATCGGAGCTATTGCCGACCATCGGAGAAGGAATGCAGCGACGGCGAAGCTGATGAGCGTCGCAGTTATCAAGGAAGAGCGTGAGGTGAGTCGCGCAATCTTTGCGCCCTGTCCGTCCTGTTCGCGGGCCGGCGGAAGAAGATAACTTAGCGGTAGGGAACTCCAGCGACATAGTACCTGCGATGAAATGATATACGCGGCGAAGTGCTCCATGGGTAGCGATTCCAGAAGCAGATAACGTGCGAGCAAAGACAAGACAAGAGCGGTCGCACCATAGCTTCCAATTCGGCTGTCCTTCATGATGATTAGAATCTGATCTCTATTCCAACCACCACCGAACCCATCGGCCGAATCAGCTAGACCATCTTCGTGAAAGCAGCCGGTAATCAACACGAAATAAATCAGAACAACCAACGCAACCAAGGGGCGGCTGAGGTGGTGCAGTGCGAGTCGTTGCAGTAGCACAGCGCCCGAGCCAATAACGAGGCCTACCAGGGGAAAAAACTTGATTGCACGAGAGAGCGAATCGGCTTCAAACCTGACCGACGGCATAGGAATTCGTGTGAGGAACTGGAAAGCGATCACCATTTCCTGGCCAAACCTGCGGATTGGTTGCACTGCGATCACTCCTTAGCCTCGCTGATACCGGCCGATGCGAACGTTGCCATCTCGTTGTACAGAAGCATCGCAGACTCGATGATCGGCATTGCCAATACGGCGCCGGTTCCTTCTCCCAACCTCATATTCAGGGAGAGAATCGGCCTCAGGCCGATGTATTCGAGCAGTACCCGATGTCCTGGCTCCTCGGATTGGTGGCCCGCAAAGAGATAGGAGCGCACCTGGGGCGCAATTGCAAATGCGATTGCCGCAGCGGCAGTCGAGATGAACCCGTCAGCGACCACTGGAATCTCTTGTTGCGCGGCGCCTAGTATCAGGCCCGCTAGCGCTGCGATCTCCAGGCCACCAACACACTGCAAAATCTCGAGCGGTTCGGCTTTGGCATTCGGTCCGCGCGCGGCGAAATGCTTCTGGAGGACTGCTTCGATAACCTGCTGTTTATGGGCTTTTGCATGGGGTGTAAGACCTGTGCCATTGCCGGTGACGAGGGCGGCTGGAGTGTTGGTTAGAGCAGAGGTAATCGCGCTTGCCGCAGTCGTGTTGCCAATCCCCATTTCGCCTACTGCCAACAGGGTTTCGTCGCTTGCTTTTGCTTGAGCCGCCAGCGCAAGTCCCACGTTGAGGGCTTGGGTGAGCTCTTCCCCGCTCATTGCCGCTTCAAAGAGCATATTGCGGGTTCCCTTGCGCACTTTGCAGCTCAGTATGCCGTCCCCGGCGTGAAAGTCAGCATTGACGCCAACGTCGACGACCTTCATCTCAACATGATGGAGCCTCGCGAGTACGTTGATCGCGGCTCCCCCAGCGAGGAAATTGAGCACCATCTGACGGGTCACTTCACTGGGGTAAGCGCTGACTCGTTCAGCAGTAATTCCATGATCGGCGGCAAAGATGTATACGGCCTTTCGCAAAGGATGAGCAGATCGTTCCCGGCGAATCGAGACCATCTGCGCAGCGATATCTTCGAGCATGCCAAGACTGCCTGGCGGTTTGGTAAGGGAATCAAGACGTCTGCGCGCAGCCGCACGCCATTGCTCGCTGGGCGGTTTGATTGTCGAAGCGATTTCAGAGACGGTCGACCAGCTTAATGTCTTCATCCAGCTCTCTTTGTGCGTTGTTGGCTTCGTTCAAGAAGTAAAGGATGACGTCGCGGCGGGCAATTAAATGCCTTTTCAAGAATTGATGGATTGAGAATCTCCGACGGAGTGCCTTCCATCAACGGCATGTCGGGGCTCAGCAATAGCACCGATGAGAAATTTCCTTCCAATAACTGAAGGTCGTGGATTGAGGCAAAGATGGTGATGCCTTCTTTGCCAAGAAAATGAAGCAGATCAATCAGTTCGACCTGTCGCCCGATATCAAGGTTTTGTGTCGGCTCGTCCAAAAGTAGCAGCTTCGGCTGTTGTGCGAGACCGAGCGCTATCTTGACACGCTGGCGCTCTCCGCCGCTCAACTCATTGAAGACCCGCTGCTGGAGTCCGGTCACATCCGCGAGTTCGAGAGCGCGATCGACCGCCATACGATCCGCTTTCATCGGTCCGCGCAGTAGGCCAAGGTACGGGGTGCGTCCTTGCTCGACGACCTGTCGCACGGTGAACTGGAAAGGTACGTCAAGCTGCTGGGGAACGAGTGCGACGGTGCGGGCGACATTTCTAAGGGGAAGACTGCCCAAAGACGTCCCGTTTAGAAGTATCGTGCCGGACTTTGCCCGCAGGGTACCTGCAGCCAGACGCAGGAGCGTTGACTTACCCACACCGTTTGGCCCGATCAGAGCTGTGCAGGTTCCGGAACGCAGGTCGAAGTTTGCAGAGCGTATTATGGCGAGCTCATCGTATCCGAAACTGACTTCATGGAAGCTCAGGAGCGAGTTCATAGTGCATAGCTCCGTTTCGATTTACGAAGAAGGTATAGGAAAAATGGGCCACCTAGAAACGCCATCAAGATGCCGACGGGGAGCTCTGTGGGCGCCAGTACGGAGCGAGCGAGAGTGTCTGCAAACACTAGAAAGATCGCGCCGGCCAAGGCAGTTACCGGCAGTAGGCGAACGTGATCTGGTCCGAGAACCAGGCGTGCGACGTGAGGCACGATCAAACCCGCAAAGCTGATGAGGCCCCCGAGCGATACGGCAATAGCGGTCAGCAAAGATCCAATCAGAATGATGCCGAGACGCGTGTGTTCGACCTTGATTCCGAGTTGGTGAGCGTACTCATCGCCTAGCGCCAGCGTGTTCAGCCGACGCATAAGAGGAGTAGCAATCATCGTCGCGAATAGAAAGAGCATGCCGCTAATTACCAGTTGCGTCCATCGTGGAACACCGATGACGCCGTGCAGCCATGAGAGCAGGATTCCGTGATTCGAACTGCCGCTGGTATCGAGCGCCTCGAAAAAATAGCTGGAGTAGCCCAGCATTGTGCTGACCGCGAAGCCAGCGAGCAGTAAGGTGACGACATTTGTTCCACCTTTGGAGCGCGCCAGGAAGTAGACGAGAATCATGGTGATGACTGATCCGGCAAAGGCGAGAATCGCCGTTGCACTGAAGCCGTAGACTGAGAGTTGCGAGAAGAAGAAGATTCCAATACAGGCCCCGAGCATGGCTCCGCCTGACGATCCAATGACGTAGGGGTCTGCCATTGGATTGCGAAATAGTCCTTGAAATATCAGACCTGAGACCGCGAGCGCAGAGCCCACGAGTCCAGCCGCCAAAACCCGCGGAAGACGAATCTGGAGCAGGATGATCTGCTCCGTTGGGGTGAGTGATTGGTGGCCGAGCACGGCCGCAAGGATGGCTCGGGGAGCGATGCGAACCGCGCCCGTCGCGACCGAGAAGAGAAATACTATCACCAACGCAATGACGAGGAACGCAAGCAGGGTCACGAAGGCGGCAGTGCTCTTTGCCGAGACCTCGTTGTAAGAGGGCGCCTTGTTCGTCTGCTTCTGTTTGGACTCAGAAGCAGACGACGGAGGGGACGGCGAGCACCGGCTTTTTTCGGAAGTTATTTCAGTGCCCAGGATTCGCCTCCAAAGTTGAATTTGAGTCCCGAGCGAAACGTGAACGGCAGGGCGGGGTAACCAAACGCCTGGATATAGTGCTCGCTCAACAGATTCTGGATATTGGTGTAAACCGTAACGCGAGGAGTGATTTGGTATCCGCCACTGAGATCCAGCCGTTGATACGCCCCGTCCAAGTTGCGATTCGGCAGCAACATAGTCTGTTCGAAATTTGCATCGAGAGAAAGGAAATCGCTATCGTCTCGACGACTGACCAGTGTGCCATTCAGCGAGCTATAGAACTTGGAATGCGCATAGTTCAAGCCGAAGTAGCCGGAGCTGGGAGCGACTCGAAATGGTCTCGCACCCACGAGGGGGGAAAACGCTCCTATCGGATTTCCCGGGAAATTCGGATTGCTCGATGCGCCCGCGCCCTGATCACTTGAGAAGGAGTGTTGCACAACGGCATCTGTATAAGTGTAGCCTCCGCGAACGAAGAGACGGCTATTGATCTTGTATTCGGCTTCGAACTCAACGCCTTGTGTACGGAATGCTTCGGAGTTGACATAGGCGCCGAACTGAAGGGCTGCCAGTTCGTCCGTCGGAACTCCCAGTTCGGCCAGCCCGCTTTGGGGAACGAATTCAATTCCGTTCGTGAACTGATTGTGGAAGTAGGTTATTCCGATCCGCGCCCGGCCATTTGAAAGTTGCTGATCGATACCTGCGTCGTAGGTACGTGAATTCTCTGGACCGATTTGCCCGACATGATATTGGTCGATCAAATGGATGGTAGTTGGATCTGACGCAAGGGTATCGTAGAGAGAACTTGTTTGCTCGCCGATGTTCGGTTCCTTGATACCTTTGCCGAAGTTTGCGTGGAGCTTCGTCCCACTCAACCAGCCTGATGCCGAAGGTCGAGCAAGATAGTAGGCGATCGAAGCACGCGGCGTTCCGGCAAGTCCGAAGAGGCCATTGTCTTCAATGCCGCTTCCAAGGGTGTAGTAGAGGCGATTGCGAAGGTCGCCTGAGACCTGGACGGTGTAACTGTAGTTGCCTCGGCTGATCGAACTTGCCGGCGACGCAGTGTACTGTGTCGAACCGCGCTCAGCCTCATACCTGAAGGCTCCGAGGGCGACGATGTGAGAATTGACGCGGTAATCAGTCTGCGCATAGACAAAGTCGCGGTTTGTTATAGTAGCAAACTGATTCGGATAGGTGGCGCCAGCAAATTGAAAGATCGCCTGCCCTGTAACGCTGTAGCCGTTTGCGCCGTTGATAGTGATAGGAGCGCCGAGATAATTACCGAACCCGTCGGGAATTCCTGTGGGCGCAAAGTCGTCGTACTGGGATCGCAGGCGAAGGCCGCCGTAACGAATTTCATTGTGCCATTTTTCAGTTGCCTGGTTGTTCCAAGTACCGTTCAAATAGGTGTTCTGCGCCTTTTCGGCAGCGTCATCGGGAATGCCATACAAGAGTATGGCATTAGGTTGCCCCGCGGACACGGAGAGATGACGCAAGGTGAAGCGAAGATCATTCGCTGGGTTGGGGTCCCATCCAAAGTTGCCCGCGTAGGTAGCGTTGTGAAATGAGTCGTTCGGCAGATTGTTTCTGCTGTCCAGACGCCCAAAGGCGCCGTAATAGTCGAATTGCTTCGCGACGCCACTGGCTGTCGCCTCATTGTGATAGGTGCTGAAGTTTCCGGCGTCGCCTGCGTAGGTAAGCAGTGGCAATCTGGTTGTGCCGCGTGCGGTTGTCATACTAACGACGCCTGCCAGCGCGTCCGAGCCATAGAGGGCACTGTTGGGCTCGCGCAGAACTTCAATTTGCTGAAGACCGACGGTTGAGAAGTTCGAAAAGTCGACGGCTCCTCCGATGTCATTTGCTGGTACATCATCAATCAGCACCTTATTCGCATCGGTATTACCACCCCGAATCGATAATCCGGTAATGCCACCGAGCTGTCCGACTTGCGTGACCTGCAGGCCGGGGATTTGGGGTAAGGGATCTGGTACCTCAGTGTATTGGCGAAAATCATTTTGAGTCAGCACGGTTACGGACGCACCAAGCTGCGCGATTGGCGTGGGAGTCGCGGTCGCAGTAACGGAGACCTGTTGCGTCAGAGTCTGCGTGCTTAGTGTGAGATCTAACTCTGCCCGGTCCGATTGTGTCAGATAAACTGGCTCGCTTGTGGTGCTTTGAAATGTAGGAGCAGAAGCGCGAACGCGGTAGAGCGTGTTCTGGGAGATGGCAAAGGAATAGTTGCCGGCCGCATCGGTGATAGCTGTCCTCAAGGCGGTCGTTCCATCCAGGAGATCGACTTTGGCGCCTACGACGATCGCTCCAAGCGGATCTCTAACCGTTCCGCGCAGAGAGCCTTGCTCAGCAGCAAGCCCACTGATGGGTGACAAAAAAAGCGAGGTGATAAACAGTAAGGTTGTCCAAAAGACGGCTGGCGATTTACCAAGTGCTCGATTCATGAATTTTCCCCCTCGGGTTCTGAAACAAGGCCGGTCTCCTGACTTACGCTTCTCTGAACCTCGGCTGCCTTCCCGGAGACTTCTCCAGTGGCGTTGCACATCCATGCCTTGGTTCTCTGCGCTTACAGTTACGGGGTAGTGGCGGATTCGCACCGCGCTTCCCGACACCTTGCTGTTGATGAATGGTTACAAGCTGAACGGCTCAGCTCAAAGGATGAAACTGTTTTGCGAGGTCCTCCAGTGCGTCGATGGCTACCGGGCTCGGGAAGTTGATCCTGTCATCGACGTAATACACCCGATGTGTTTTAATCGCCGCCATATTGCTCCAGCCTGGGCGGCTCTCTAATACCTCCAATGTGGTTTTTCCGCCGCGGACGAGCAGCAATGCATCGGGCGGGCGTGACAACACAACTTCCAAGCTGACCTCCGGCCATTCGGTGCTTAGATCATCCGTGATGGAATGTCCCCCTGCCGCGTCGATAATTTCCGTGATGAAGGCATGTTTCCCGATCGTTGTGATGGGGTCGTACCAGACCGGCATAAAGACTGTTGGCGCTGAAAGATGTTTGGTGCGAGCTTTCACTGCCTCAACGCGCTGCCGCAGACTGTGAACCAGCGCATCGGCCTGCTGCGGGCGATTCAATGCCTCTCCGATGGTCTCTATAGAGTGAAAGATTCCGGCGATGCCATGCGGGCTTACCAGAAATACGGGAATCCCAACCCGTTCAAGTTGATCGGTCGCTTCCATTGGTCCCATGGGCTGCACTCCGATGACGAGATCCGGGTGGAGAGACAGAATCGTCTCTATCGACGGGTTGATCAGGTTGCCGATGCTTGGCTTTGAAAGGGCCTCTGCAGGGTATTTTGTGAAATCGCTGATTCCGACCACATCGTCTCCTGCACCCAGTGCGTAGACAGTATCGGTGACGCTCGGCATCAGGCAGATCACACGATGCGGGTGATCCGGAACCACTACTTTGCGACCCATCTCGTCGGTCAGTGTACGACTTGCAAAACAGGGAGCCGCCAACAGCGTGGCGAGGACCAGAGCCGAGAGAAGCCGCTTGATGCAGTCACCTCCAGCATGGCAGCGATGCCCGATACGAACCCCTCTCACGGCATTACCTCCAAGTGTCCCTTCAGCGCGAGTGGTAATCCGGCAATCATCAGTACTGCATCGTCCGCGAGCGTTGCGATCTTTTGGTTGAGTTCTCCAAGCAGATCGCGGTACCGGCGGCCCAGCGGGTGTGTAGGAACTATGCCGCTGCCAACCTCGTTAGACACCAGCACCACCGCGCATTGCGTCCGTTGCAACGCTTCACACAGCGCCGCGATACGGCGGTCGATGGCGGATTGGTTCTCGTCTTCTGCTTCGAGGAGATTCGCCGCATAGAGCGTGAGGCAATCTACAACGATCATGTCGCAGCTGAGTTCATAGCTCGAGAGCACTTGCGGCAGTTCCAGAGGTTCTTCCACCGTCAGCCATTCCTTAGGGCGATCCGCCCGGTGCCGTTCGATCTTGGCGCGCATCTCGTCATCTGAAATCTTCGCCGTCGCGACGAAGACAACACGACCCGACTGCTCGGCCAGTTGTTGGGCGTAGCGGCTTTTGCCACTGCGTGCACCACCTAGGACGAGCGTTACCGAACCCTGGCGCGTCTCCTGCATGGTCAGCTCCTTACCCCTGAGTGCGCGAACACACGTGGAGCAGAGCGGGAATGAATTTAGGCAGCGCTCGTGCAGACCTCTTTTTGGATGGGTCTGCGAAGAATGCTTTTCAGCTCTCCCAGCGAAGCTGAATCAAGCCCGGTAAGTCTCCGGCGGGTCTCCTGACTTGCGCTTCATCGAGCTTTGACTCACCTTCCCAGGACGCATCCCAGTGGCTTAGAAAAATTGTCAGAGCTCTCGACGCTTACAGTTACGGGGTAGCGACGGATTCGCACCGTCTTCCCAACACCGGATGAAATGAGACTATCTTGCCTGCAACATTGGGTCAAATCCGGAGAGAGAGTTCTAACGGCGAGGAGAAACCTACGCCACTTTGATGAACTGCCGCGCAGCCGCCCGCGCATCCCTGATTAGGTCGGGAAGCCCCACACCCCGATAACCATTACCTAGAAGCCACAATCGATCCAACCTTTGCACCCGGTCCTGAAGTTCAGCCATGCGCTCCAGATGGCCGACTGCGTACTGCGGAAGACTGCGCGGCCAACGGCGAATCACCGTGATTTGCGGTTCCGGCAGCGGTCCGAGAATCCGTGCAAGCTCCATCCGGGCTACAGCTGCGGTCTCGTCATTACCGCAGGCCATCAGGCGATCCGCCGCTCTACCGCCAAAGAATGCCCGCAGCAGACGCCCGCCTTGCGGAACTCGGTCCTCGAATTTCTGGTCGACGAAAGTGCATGCCAGCAAAAGGCTGTCTGACCCCTTTGGCACCAGGAATCCGAACCCCGGAGGTAAGTGCAGCTTTGAGGCATCTTGAAACCCAAACCCTACAACGACCGCAGAGCTGGCTTCCATCTCCATCAACTCCGCCGCTCGCGGATCCAAGGGCTGTATCAGCGTGCGAGCCACATCGACCGGGGGCGCCATCATGACTGCATCAAAACGTTCGACTCCTCTCGCGGTGCCTACCAGCCATCCTTCCTCGTCACAAGCGACGAACTGGACCTCTGCCGCCAATCGCACCCAATCTTCTGGAATTGCGGCAATCATACGGTCAACGAGCGTACCCATCCCGCTACGCAGCGTAGCAAAAATCGAATCAGTCTTCGTACCCGAACTCCGCGTCTGCAGAGCAGCAATCAGACTGCCGTGTTCACGCTCCATCGCTACGAACGGAGCCATCACCGCCCGGACGCTCAGCTTCGCCACGTCTCCACCGAAGACTCCGCTCAACAGCGGAGCCCCGACCTTTTCGAGCACCTCCTCGCCAAAGTGTCGCTGCACAAACGTCGCGACGCTCTCATCTCTTTCAGGTGCGCATGCCCGCAACATTACCGCGTGCGAAATCTCGTCGTGATAAGCCTGCTTCGCCTCAGCGCTAAATATCTGTGAAGCATCGAGAGCATCAAGATTTCCCGGTACCATCATCCGCATCCCGTCCGGCATCGATTGCAGCTTCCCATCGATCAACACGTATGTCTTTCGCCCGGCGTCGTTCGAAGTCATCACCTCATCGCCCAGATTCAACTCCTCTGCCAACTCGCATGCCCAGGGCTTTTCGCTTACCCATGCATCGGGACCACATTCAATCACAAACCCGCCTTCGCGCACCGTTTCGACAATCCCACCCAAACGAGTCGAGGCTTCAAACAACACAGATTGCACCGCCGCGCCGCCTCGGGCCAGCCGAGCCAGTTCATACGCGGCCGCCAGACCTGCTACTCCTCCGCCGATGACCGCAACTCGCTTCATTTTCTCTCCACCACGACAATGAAAAAGCGGAAGCCGCAGCCGCCGCGCCCTGCATTTCTTAGCAGCCTAGACTCCTGCAGGGACCGTGATCTCATCGACGGTTGCTTTATACTCCCCCGATACAACCTCGGCCAGTGCCTTCACGAGCAACTCAGAATCATTCAGACTTTCGGCGCGCCACAATTTCAATCCCAACTCGTCTGCAAATTTGCGGAAGGCAATATCGATGTCGTAGAGAATCTCCACGTGATCGCAGAGGAAACCCACTGGCTGGATTACGACTCCCGCATGTCCTTCGTCGCGAATTGCTTTCAAGCTTTCCTCGACTGTTGGCCCTATCCATGGACCACCACTCACCCCCTGGCTCTGAAAGGCAAAGTACCAGTCCTGTTCACCGAACCCAACCGCAGCCATCCTCTCTGCCACCATCTGTGCCGTGCGTTTTGCTTCCACTGGATAGGGATCTGGAGAGATCTGCATTGATGTTCCCGGACGTGTTCCGGCGACGGAGGCCTCTCCCGTCATAATCGTCCGGCACGGCACGCTATGGGCGGTAAAGAGCACAGGAACTCTGCGTCCGGATTCCGCGCAGGCTTTCTTCCAGACTGGTCGCAATTTCTCGGCAAACGCTGCAGCCAGCGTCGGATTTTCAGCCCAACCCGCGACGAACTCTACCTCCATGCCTGCCGCGGCCGCCAGTACTGCACGCCGATAAAGTCCAACGCTGGTCCGCGAGTTCTGGGGTGCAAGACACACCGCCTTGAAGTGCGTCACGCCATCCCTTCGCATCTCGTCGATTACATCGGCGATATAGGGATGCCAGTTCCGCATTCCTACATAAACCCGTTCACCTCCCAGATCCTTCCCGAGCAGGTGGCCTTGTATCATCGTCCACTTCGTAAGTGGCGGCGCTTCAATACCGGGTGTTTCGCGGAGGCCAATCTGCGCATAGCGGTGCTGCAACTCCTCGACCACTTCTTGCGGAAGGGGCCGGCCACCCGTCACCTTACTGAGGTACTCGGCCATCTCGCCGAGCACATCCGGCGTTCCATGCGCGAGCAGCAAGATCGCGCTTTTCTTGCCTCCGATGCTCGCCGTCTCTGTGTTCACGACGCGCTGAACTCCTTCACCCATTCCACGACGCGAATCACACTATCCACTGGGGTTCCGGGCACAATCCCATGTCCAAGATTGAAGATGTGTCCAGGCCTCCCAGCCGCGGCAGTTAGCACTTCACGTACGCGTTCCCTTAACACTTCCTCCGGCGCAAACAGAGCGATCGGATCCAGATTGCCCTGTACAGCGCAGCCTGCACCCACAGCCTTCCAGCCAGTCTCCAGTGGAACCCGCCAGTCCAGACCAATAACGTCCGCGCCGGTTTCGCTCATCGCGGGCAGCAGGGACGCAGTCTCCACGCCAAAATAAATTACGGGCACACCCATCGCTTTAATCCGCTGTACTAACTCAGTCGTCCACTCCAGACAGTACTGGACATAGTCGCCCACGCTCAGTTTACCCACCCAGCTGTCGAAGACCTGGATAACGTCCGCCCCGGCTTCCACCTGCTGGCGGGCATACGCAACCAGCACGGTCACAATTTTTTCCATCAGCAGCGACCATGCCGCTCCATCTGAGTACATTATTTTCTTGGTCGCGACGTAGTTGCGGTCTCCACCGCTCTGCTTGCCGCCTTCGATCATGTAACCCGCCAGTGTCCAAGGAGCGCCGCAGAACCCAATGATTCCCAAAACATCTCCGTCGGCCCTCGGCCGGGAGAAGTGAGAGGCAACCTGCTCAATCGCCTGCGCGACATAAGCCAGTTCCTCGACTCGGTCCGTTCTGAGCGCCTTTACCTGCTCCAGCGTACGCACAGGCGTATGCACTACCGGCCCCTCGCCTGCCACAAACTCAAAGTCCAGTCCCATTGGCGTCAGCGGCAGCAATAGATCGGCAAATATGATGGCAGCATCCACACCGAGTCGTTCCGCAGCGGTAATCGTCACCTCCGCTGCAATCTCCGGCGTCCTGCATATCTCCAGCAGCGTATGGTGTTTCCGCACAGCCATGTACTCGGGCATGTAACGTCCAGCCTGCCGCAAAAACCATACAGGCGTTCTATCTACCGGAAGCCGCAGACATGCCCGCACAAACCGGCTTTCGCCCGCTGCTTTATCGACAGCCTGTCGCGCTGTCTTCTCATCTGCAATTGCGTCGCTCAAATTAATCCCTGTTTCGAGCCTAGCACTCGCACCCTTGGGCGTGCATCTCCCGCACCAGTCGTGACGATGCGGCGAATGACAATGGGTTCACCAAAACCAGATCCCAAACTGTCGAATAGAAGCGATCTCAAGCCTCGAGCCGGAACGTAAACTCCTCAATGACAGGGTTTGTCAGCACCTCACGCGCAATCCGCTCCACCTCTGCCTGCGCGGCGCTCTGTTCCAATCCATCATCCAGCGTCAGCTGGAAATACTTCCCTTGCCGCACGTCGGCAACTCCGCGATATTCCATCCGACGCAATGCGTCTGCAACTGTCTGCCCCTGGGCATCCAGCACCGTTCGTTTCAGCGTGACATAGACATGAGCCTTCATCCTGTCTGATTATAGACAAGGCGCAGTTTTTGCCATCTCGCGGCCTCGATGGCGATACCCAAGGTATCCTGAGGCCATGACCGGCATCACATTCGCAACCGCGATTTTTTTCCGCATAAGAGAGAAGAGAAGCCCGATTTATGACGAATTATCTGGAACTGCCTATAGGGCCCAACAGCCCCGAGGTTATCAACGCTGTCATCGAGATCCCTTATGAAGGCAGCAACAAATACGAGTACGACAAGGAACTGAATGTCTTCCGTCTCGACCGCAACCTCTACTCCCCCGTCCATTACCCTGGCGACTACGGGTTCATCCCCAGCACTTTAGCCGACGACGGCGATCCTATCGACTGCCTCGTTCTTGTCGACGCCCCCAGTTTCTCGGGTTGTGTGATGGAGGTCCGCCCCATTGGCGTTCTAGAGATGCTGGATCAGGGTCTTGGCGATGAGAAGATTCTCTGTGTAGGGAAGGGAAATCCCCGCTACAAGGACGTCTGGAACTTCTCCGAGATCTACCCCCACATGCTCAAGGAGATTACTCACTTCTTCTCCATCTACAAAGACCTTGAGGGCAAGCGTGTTGAAGTCAAAGGCTGGCGCGACGCAGCCTTTGCCCGCACCAAAATCTCCGAAGCTCAGCAGAACTTCATCGAAAACAAGATCAACCCCAAACCGAAACCTGTCCCTCACAAAACGGAACAGACTGCAGAGCAGAAGAGAAGGGTTTCAGATTAGGCGGCCCTGTTTCGCAACATCATGCGAGCAACCAGGTAAACCAGGGGTCCCGCAGTCGCCACAATCGCCGCAAATCCCAGCGCCGGCAACCCAGCCAGCCGCTCGCCCCGGGCCGCCCACAACGCAAACCCGATCAGTAGTGTTGGCCCGACACCGACGATCACCGCGCCCCACAATCCACCCGGCACCCGAAACGGCCTCAGCAGCCCTGGTTCTTTCACCCGTAGCACGACCAGCGCGACAAACTCCAATACCAATGCAGCTCCATACAACACTAAATCGATCGAGATCAGCCGCTCAAAGGAAAGATTAAGCGCCAGCGCCCATGTTACGGAACACAACACCACACTCACCCACGGAACTCCTGCCACCGTCTTCCGCGTCACGACTTTTGGCAGCAATCCCTC
Source organism: uncultured Acidobacteriaceae bacterium (assembly GCA_963746625.1). Lineage (GTDB taxonomy): Bacteria > Acidobacteriota > Terriglobia > Terriglobales > Acidobacteriaceae > Edaphobacter. The sequence continues at coordinate 9,568 of CAVVBT010000002.1, read as the reverse complement.
CTCAGCCAAGGCATACGGAACGCGCGTATAGCTCATCATCAGCGCATTAAACATTCCAAATCCATTGATCGTCCCGCCTAGCACGACGCACAACGCTAACCACGGCCCTACTACCTCCCGCGCCGCATCGGCCCACGCGCCAGTGGAGAATCTGTCTGCTGGAATTCCGGCCAGCCCAACAGCTGCCAGCGGCAGAATATACGTCAACGCAACAAGGCCCGCCGCTGCAAGCATCGCCCGCGGATAGTTCCGTTGCGGCGCCACGACTTCCTGCGCCACCGTTGAAGCATTGTCCCATCCCATGTAATTCCAAAGCGTCACCGACACCGCGCCAGCCAAGTCATTTCCAGCTGTCGGTAAAGAACGAAACGACGCGAGTCCGGAATGAGCGACCAGCCCCTTCCACAGTCCCGCCGCCGTCAAAACCACGAACGGAGATAGAAGCAAACAGAAAAGCCCAACCGATCCCTCGCCAACAGATTTAGCTCCGCGCAGATTCCATGCCGCGCACAGTATCACCACCGCCAGTGCCCAAAGCGTCCCGCGTCCTCCAGCGGTCCAGGTCGGCTCGATCCTCCCCAGATAAAGCACAAAGATGACCGGGTAGATGGCCATATCGAAGATGCTCGCGGCCAGACTGAGCCAAGCTTCCTGGAACCCCCAGAACTCACCCAACGCTCGCCGTACCCAGCAGTAATACCCACCTTCCTCGGGTAGAGCGGAAGCCAGTTCCCCCACCATCAAACTCGTCGGCAGGCTCCACACCAATGGCACGAGCGCAAGCAGCAGCAGCGCGCGCCCGTAACCTGCCTTGCCAATAATGTCCTCGAGCCCATAGGGCCCACCCGAGACCATGAAATACGTTGCCGCTATCAGCGGCAGCAGGCTCATCTTCTTCGAACCACCCAACGCCTTCGCCACCCCACCTCCTGACACCATTGGTCCGGTCAGACACAAATCTATCTGAGCGCGGCCGAATCTCGTCTGTCCTCACGGTATAATCTCAAAAGCCGGAAGAAACAGGTTGCGGAGAGTTGGCCGAGAGGCTGAAGGCGGCGGTTTGCTAAACCGTTATAGGGCTTTAAAACTCTATCGAGGGTTCGAATCCCTCACTCTCCGCCATATCCTTGTAAGTTATTCAAAATAGACAACTTATAAACAAGGCTACGGCCTGAATCCGGGCGTAATTTGGCAAATCCCTTCTCTCCGGAGAGATAGTGAGAGAGACATTTGAGAAGAGAAAAGCCCAGTCCTGGCGCGGCCATTCTCTCCGATTTTACCCGCAAATAGCGAGTCCTTTTAGTGATTAGAGAACGCGCGAGAAGGGTTAGGCCGTGCTTTTTTCTCTCTGCGATCCCGGAGTTTGAGCCGGTGGCATTACCCGCAAAACCTTGCAAAATCCCCCAAAATATCGGATCTCATAAAACGCAATGCACCCTCCCCCAGGATAACTTATCGCCTGGATGTTGCTATAAGTCGATAAGTGACTTTTTCGGCGTGTTGTGTTCTAAAACCTGCGTGAGATCCCGTTAACTTAACGCGGGATGATTACGGAACTCAAGCGGTATACAATCTTCGGCACCCCCTTTGGGGTTTCTCGGTGCGGAATTCGCGGGGAAGTACATTTAAGCTTTGAATTCTATTCGATGGGGGGCACGTGCTCAACAGAGAAGAGTGGCTACATTTGGCCCATAAGCTGGATTGGCAGTACTCCTACGCCCGAGAAGAAGATATTTTCCCCGAGGTGATCAGCGGACGCCCCTATCTACCGCATTCCGAGTGGAAGGATTGGGAAGAATCCTTCAAGACCTCCTACCGCGAGTACGTCGAAAACCAATACGACAAGGACATGGCGGTGTACGCGGTGCGCGATGCCGTGGGACGTCTGGAAAACATCCAGAAACTGGCTACACCGTGGATGAACAGTTTGAAGGTCCATGCCGCGGCATTGCCATTGGCAGAGTTCACGGGAGTGATCGGCAACTTGCGGGGAGCCCGTTTCGGTCGCGACAGCGCATGGCGCACTATGGCGGTTTTTGGCGCACTGGATGAGTTCCGCCACACGCAAATCCCTCTCTTATTGTTCCACCAATTGGTACGATGGGATCCGCAATTCGACTGGGCCCACAAGTTCTATCACACCAACAACTGGTTCGCTATCGCCGCACGACATTTCATCGACGAGCTGACCGTCGGGCAAAACGCGATCGAGTTTCACATCGCCACCAACTGCGTTTTCGAAACCGGGTTCACCAACTTGCAATTCGTCGGACTAGCCTCTCTTGCCCACGGGGCCAAAGATCATTTGTTCGAAAAGATGGTAACCAGCATTCAGACTGATGAGGCGCGTCACGCTCAAATCGGTCCTTCCGTCCTCGCCACGGTGATGAAACACGATCCGGAATATGCCCAGTACCTGATGGATAAATGGTTTTGGCGTAACTGGCGGATGTTTTCCATTCTCACCGGAGTCAGCATGGACTATCTGACGGCAATGGAGCAACGCGCATATTCGTTCAAGGAATTTATGGAGGAATGGATATTGGACCAGTTCCTCCGCACATTGGACGAATTTGGACTCAAGAGACCATGGTACTGGCAGACCGTCCTCGAAGAGCTCGAAACCTACCATCACATGATCTATACCAGCGCCTACACGTACCGCGCTACTCTGTGGTTCAACGTCGTGCTGCCTAGCCCGGATGAGCGCAAGTGGCTGCGCCAGAAATATCCCAGGCACTGGGATGACCTGGACGCAGTATGGGAAACAGTCGCTACGCGCTGGGCCGCCGTGGGTCCGGGGAGTGAGAACGAACTGTTGGTGCACGGAGCAGTGTTGCCAACGTTTTGCGACCTTTGCCAGTTACCGCTGTGTGCTGGAACTCCGCAGAAGAATGCCGCGACTGTTCTTTTGTATGAGAATCAGAAATATATTTTCTGCTCGGAGCCGTGCCGCTGGATCTTCCTGCGCGAGCCGGAGCGTTATGCCGGCCATAGAGAATTGGTGAAGCGAGTTTTATCTGGCGAGGCTCCGTCCAGTCTGCCAGATCTCCTGACGAAGTATTTCCAGTTAACTCCAGAGACTTGGGGTAAAGATGCTTACAGCGGAGCCTACGATTGGCTTGCTGCCAGAGAGGCTCAGGCCGCAAAGTAGGAAGGCTTGCAGGGAACGGAGACTTTATGACGATTCCTCTTTATGGGTTCTTGCAGGGCGACGTTTTAGGCTTGCTCATTTTGGCCGAGGAACATGAGACCGTGCATGCCCTTTCAGAGCGGCTCCAGGAAGCGGCCAGCGTCCGCGTCGCTCATAGGCAGAACGTACGCGTCATCTATAACGGAAATGTCCTTGCCCCTGAACTCACGCTCCGTGAAGCGGGCCTGGCTTCTCTGCAGCGATTCGACGTGGTGCGGAGTTAGACCGCATGCCCTTTCAAAAAGCAATCACGATGGAGGAGTTGTGGAGCGGAGAGATGGTGGGACTCTCGATCGATGGGCAACCCGTCCTGCTCGTTAATATCGAAGGCGAGATTCGCGCCTATGCGGATTGGTGTCCCCATCTCAGAAGTCCTTTGAGTGCGGGATCGTTGGAGGACCGCGTGCTCACCTGCGCCAGCCATCACTGGCAGTTCGATGCCGCTACGGGCCGGGGTATCAATCCGAAGGATGCTTTCCTGACCCCGATTGAAGTAAGGATTGTCGAGGACGAAATTCTGGTCGATGTCGGTGAAGCCAAGGAATTTTCGGGCTCAGAGCGTTGCCAAGGAGAACGATGAACGAACAAGCCGGAGACCTTTATGACCGCGTCGGGCCGGTCCTGCAGACAGGGGCCGTAGGCGCAGCCATCGTAGCTGCAATCAAAGATCTGAATTCCGACGTGATGGTGTTGGATCGTGGAGCCTACCTGCGTGTCATGGTTCCGCGCCGATGTTTCGTGACTCGCGCCGCAATCGAGAAGCACCTTGGACGCGCGTTTCGTTTCCCAGGAGAACTGGAAACCGTTATGTCTGCATTTAAAGGAGCACTCCAACTCAGTCAGGAAGAGGCGGTCTGGCAATTTGCCGACACTGGCAAGAAGTGAGAGTTCGGGCGAGGAAACTATGGCACAGCAGAAGACGTACTGGCATCTACTTTCTCAAAAGCGCATGCCGAGTGAATATGAGATCGTAACTTCCAAGCTCCTCTGCTACACGGGGGAGGGTTTTACTGGGAAGCGGTTTGAACTCGATGTTCCCTTGCAGGAATGGTATCGGGAGTACCAGCAGGAGTCTCCCTTTTCCTGCAGTTCGTGGGAGAAATTTCGGGATCCTCGGGAGACCACCTACACGAAATATACCGAGATCCAAAGAGAGAAAGAGGTCTTCGTCGACGCGATCCTGGATGAGATTGAGGTGACCGGTTACGACAAGGAAATATCACCAAGCTGGTTGCCCGTACTCTCGCGGTTCGTTGCGCCTTTGCGGTACCCGTGCCACGGCTTTCAGATGTTGGCAGCGTACGTGGGCCACACTGCCCCGAGCGGGCGAATCTCGATCGCCGCGGCCCTACAGGCGGGCGACGAAATGCGCCGCGTCCAACGAATTGCCTATCGCGTCAGGCAGCTCCAGTTGGCTTTTCCGGGATTCGCCGAGGACAGCAAAGCCGTATGGCAAGATGACCCGATTTGGCAGCCCCTCCGGGAAGGGATCGAGAGATTGCTTACCGCATATGACTGGGGAGAGTCATTTGCCGGACTTAACCTGGTGCTGAAGCCGCTGATAGACGAACTGTTCATGAAGCATTTGAGCGATCTAGCGCTGGAACGGGGCGACTATCTTCTCGGCCAGATTTTTTACTCGCTTAACGAAGACTGTCAGTGGCACAGGCGATGGAGCCAGGCTCTGGTTCGGATGGCAATTGAGGACAATCCAGTGAATGCGAGAGTTCTCCAGGGATGGGTGAACAAATGGTATAGGTTTGGGGCGCCCGCAATGGATGCGCTTGCCACTGTTTTGGAGAGAGACCTGGAAGCGCGGCCACTCGAAAGCGTGTCTCGGCAAGTCACCCAATATTATGGGGAATACCTGGACTCCATGACGTTGCGGCTACCCGCCTGAAATCGCTCGCCGTTGGGGTTCTGCAGAAACCTTCAAGCCGCTTTGATGGCGCTCGGCAGGGTGAACTGGAAGGTCGCGCCACGCTCAGAGTTGCTGCTGGCCCATAAGCTGCCGCCATGCGACTCAATGATCGAAAGGCTGATCGGCAAACCCATGCCGGTGCCCTCGGATTTGGTGGTGAAAAATGCATCAAATATCTTGTCCGCCTGAAGAGGCAGTCCGGCACCGTTATCACTGACCGAGACCAACAGCTGATCGTCGGGGTTCCGTTGAGACTTAATCGTAAGCTCCCTTGGGGTGTTTATCTCCTTCATGGCATCGATAGCATTCAGCATGAGGTTCAAGAAGACCTGCTGCAATTGCACCCGATCCCCTCTGATATTGGGCAGGTCAGTCGCGAGTTCGGTATGGATCGAAATCGAATATCGAGCAGCCTCGCCGTGCAGAAGGGCGATCATTTCGCGGATGATCTCATTCACGACCACCAACTCTCGTAGCGATTCCCCCTTCTTGAACAGTGAGCGAATCCGGCCGGTGATTTCAGATGCACGGGTTACATCCTTGATGATTCTCGACACGGCCTCGCGGGCCTCTTCGATGTCAGGCTCATCGCGCGCCAGCCATCTCAAGCACGTCCGTGCGTCTGTGACCGCCGCAGCGATCGGCTGCTTAATCTCGTGCGCCAAAGAAGCGGTCAACTCACCCATTGTTGTCACGCGGTTTACATGCGCGAGTTCCGTTTGTAGCTGGCGTAATCTTTCTCGCTCCTCTTCTGCGCGCTTGCGGTCTGTAATGTCAATGTTTGAACCGATATAGCCCGCAAATTCTCCCCCAGGTGTGTATCTCGGAATGCCACTTTCAATCACCCAGCGGTACTCCCCATCGGCTCGCTTGAGCCGGTATTCCATGGCAAAAGGTGTTCGCGCGTGGAAGGCCGGCAGAAAGCCATCGAAGCACCCTTGCAAATCGTCCGGATGCACACCCTGTGTCCACCCCAGGCCTACCTCCTGCTCCATGGTTCTGCCTGTAAACTCGAGCCATGGTTTGCTGAAATAGTTGCAAAGACCGTCGGTGCCTGTCATCCAGATCAGGACGGGTGCAGTGTCAGCCATCGCCTGGAACCGGGCCTCGCTCTCACGCAAGCGTTCTTCAGCGTACTTCCGTTCCGTGATGTCGCGGTATATGGCATAGTTCGCAAAATGTTCGCCGGAAGCCTTAGTGACGGGAACGGCGAGAAGAGATACGTGAACCTGACTCCCGTCCTTGCGCCTGCGAACTGTTTCGACCTCTACACGTCGACCGTCCATGAGTTGGTGCTTTAATTTTTGTGCACTCTCGAGAAGTTCATCAGGAACGATGAGATCAATAATGGGGCAATTTGGAAGTTCATCCGGTTCGTATCCGAACATGCGGGTGAATTCCTTATTCACGCGAACGATACGGTCGTCCGTGCTGAGGACAGCGATCGCCTCAGGAGCCTGTTCGAACAACTCTTCCCAGCGAGAGCTTTGTTTCTGGGCTTCCTCTTCTGCTCGCTTCAGGTCTTCGATATCCGTGTAAGTGCCATACCACCGAATGATTCCTCCGCCGGTGCGGCGTAGAGGCAGCGCTTGAATCAAGAACCGCCGATAGCATCCGTCGCCGCGGCGCATGCGCGCTTCGGCCACAAAGGAGATCGACTGCATCAAAGACCCTCGCCATCGCTCTCGCAATTCGTTTACGTCCTGGGGATGAATTGCGGCCGCCCATCCCCAGCCCTTGATCTCATTGAAAGACATCCCCGTGTAGTCAAGCCATCGCTGGTTGCAGAATTCAACGTCGCCATCGGGAAGAGCACTCCAGACAAATCCCGGAATCGTATTCATCACCTGCGATGAGGGAATTTCATTGTCCTTTGGATCGCAAGGGATTCCGGTGGAAGCGACTGTTCGTCCCGCAGTCCATCGTCCCGAGCGGAAGTCTGATTGGTGACGGATCGCGAGTGTTGCATTGATGCGCCCCTTGCTGTGAAATGCTACCCCAAGGCGGAGAGACAATCTATTGACGCTCTGGCGAAACTCCATGGTTGCATCTCAATCGCATTGCAGAGTTGTATGAAACCGAGAGTGAATTCGCAGAAGCCAATCGCGCATACGCCCTAACTCGGGTGTTAACCGAACCTAGAGACTCCCGAAGCGGGTAATGTTCTCATATGCTCTATACTCCATTGGTATAGCATCGGCTACACTTTATTGAACTTTTACTATAACCAACTGATACTAATCTGCATCATCCAATATAAGCTATTGATAATGTACAGCTTATATCGATAAAGGTTCTCTAACGTGCCGGCAAATAGCGAGTCTCTCTGTGATCATAGAATCGCGTAAGAGTTGAGCCGTGCTCAGCTGTCCCTTTCTCTCTCTGCGGGACCCGAGTCGAATCTGATTTTCGAAGTGAAAAGCCGGACGGAGAATTCGAATCTCGCTCGGGTAGCGGTCAGATAGTGCGAACGATGCCAAAAAGTTCTATTGAGGGTTCGAGTGACTTTCCGCCCGGCCAGATCGTTGTAAGCTATTCAAAATAAACAACTTATGAACATGATTATGGCCTGAATCGGGGCATAATTTGGCAAATCCCTTCTCTCTCTCTCTCTCTCTGGAGACATAGTGAGAGAGAGACATCTGAGAGAGAAAAGCCCAGTCCTGGCGCGGCCAATCTCTCCGATGTTGAGGCGGGTTTGCCCCCTATGGGCAGGACAACTGGCAACTCACTCGTCGGTTCAACTTGAACTATGGTCTGCGCTACGACTATGCAGGTCCGGTTCATTCGGACTATCCGAATCTCTCGATCTTTGACCCAACCACCCCATCCGGCCTCGCCGTAGCAGGACAAGGCGTCGCAAATATCTATCCAAAGTTCTGGGGAGGAGTAAGCCCTCGAATCGGATTTAGCTATCAAATCGATAACACCGGCACCACGGTTCTTCGCGGTGGATACGGCTATTACTGCGACACCGTCTATATGAAGTCGATCCTGCAGAACAATGGATCCCAGATCATCTCGGTCTTCGGACTAGGCTTGAATCCCGCGGGAAGCGATCAAGTCGTGAACGCCCAAGGACTCAACCAAGTGATCAGGTCGGGTGTCGATATCTACCCCACCTTTGCGCAGGCGAGCGGCGGCGCCGCTGCACCGGGCAGCATCAATATCTCCACCTTCGACAAGAACTTCAAGCCCGGCAATGTCCAATTATGGAACCTCAACATCCAGCACAGCGTCACCAACTCAGTTATTTTCGAAATCGCCTTTGTAGGCTCAAAAGGAACTCATCTGATGGGTCTGTTTGACATCAATCCCGCGGCACCCAACCCCTCCGAGTCGCCCGATACCACAACCCGCCCATACTACAAGCAGTTTCCTCGATTCGGCGTGATCGCTCAGGCTCGAAGAAACCTCGGCTCCATCTACAACTCACTCCAATCAACCCTGCGCCTCTCTAGCTGGCACGGTCTCTCCTCGCAGTTGGCCTACACCTGGTCGCACGCACTCGACTACGAGACCGGCTTCCTGCCCTATGCTCCGCAGAATCCGCTTAACGAGAAGGCAGAGTATGGCAACTCCGACTACGACGTTCGCAATACCTTCACCGGATACTTCAATTACGCGATACCAGCCTTCCACGGGCCAAAGCGGCTCACCCATGGCTGGGAATTGAACTCTGGATTTTCGTTCCACGGTGGAACGCCATACACGGTCGTTGCCAGTTCGAATGTCAGCGGCAACGGCGACAATGCAGACCGAGCCGTGCAAGTCCTTCAGAACCCCACATTTGGCGTCTCCCATGCCATCATCGACGGATCGGTTCAGTGGTTCAGTCCGAACGCATTTGTCGATCCTGCACCGGGAACCTACTTTCCGACACGTCGTGGGCAGAACTATAACCCCGGTTATGAAGCATTTGACCTCGCTGTCATCAAGACCACAGCAATCACGGAGCGGGTGAAGATTCAAATCAAGGCAAATATGTACAACCTCTTCAACCACACGAATCTTGCTCCCGTTGGTCTTCCGTCGACTGGCGAAGGCGGGACAATCGGTTCCACAATTGGACCATATCTAGGCAACCCCACCATCGGTCCCGGCGAGCCCTTCAACACCGAGTGGGCTGCGAAGATCCTCTTCTAGCCGGCTAATTTTTTTGGGGTGTGGTGGGGCCTTGTTTTTGCTGGGGGTTTTGGCGAAAACGGGTGGTTGGACGTGGTTTTTTTGTGGTGAAGTTGTGGTGGATTGCTGGTGAAAGCTGGTGAGTTGATGGTCAGGATTCGGGCTCGAAAAACATGCCACTTTTTCCGGATTTATTTTTGAGGGATTCCCATTTTGGGAATTCGGTCTTGAAGACCGCTCGCAAGATCGGCAAGGTCACCGGCATCAACCTCGTCGACGAGACCAGCGAGCTCATGGTCATCAGCCAGTTCGGCAAGATCATCCGCATC
>CAVVBT010000001.1:0-1797791 GCA_963746625.1 uncultured Acidobacteriaceae bacterium | reverse complement strand
CAAGGTGCGCCTCTCCGGACAAATCCAGAATGAACTCTCGTGTCTCCACCACGGATTTGCTCGCTTAAATTGCGACGACACGACCAGAAACATGCTGAGGCGTCAGACTTTAAGGCAGAATTCGCGATGGCAGTAAGCATGCGAGCGTAAGCAACTAGCTTATTAGGAGACCTTGCCATGAAATCACAATTGCGAAAGCATCTTTGGTTTTCAAGGATGGTGTTCGCCCTTTCACTGGGCCTGCTGTTTCTGCCAACTGGGTGCGGGAACCCCTCACCATCGGCCGCACCCTCTGCCTCGTCTCCCCTGCCCCGTCTTCGGTGTCTGTCGCCATTAGTTCCCTCGACGGCGACGGTACAGGAGGGTGGGTACCTCTCCTTTGTCGCCACGGTAAAAGGGGTGGCCACTACCACGGTCACGTGGTCAGTTCAAGAGGGCACGACCGGAGGCTCGATCACGAGCTTCGGGGTATACACCGCCCCGAACACGTTGGGAACTTACCACGTGGTAGCCACAAGCGTCGCCGACACGACAGCGAGCGCATCCGCAGTCGTCACGGTAGAGCTTCCGACTTCCGCGGCCGCTGGCAACTTCACGGCCGTTGGCAACATGACCACAGTGCGAGCCGACCACACAGCAACACTGCTTCCTAACGGCAAGGTCTTGATCGCCGGGGGAGTAGGCGACGGTTTCCAAGCCCTTGCCAGCGCCGAGCTCTACGACCCTTCCACCCGCACGTTCGCCCCCACCGGCAGCATGATCACGCCTCGCTATGCACACTCGGCAACGCTGCTGGCTGACGGCCGCGTCTTGATCGCTGGCGGTACTCAAGACGGAACCCGCGGCACTTCCGTCTTTACCGCGGAGATCTACGATCCTTCTACGGGAGCTTTCACCGCTACGGGTGATTTGACCTCGATTGGCGGAGAAGTATATGCCATCCCTGGGGGCGTGACGACCTTGCTTCCGGACGGGAGGGTCTTTGTCGCGGCGTCCAACAATGCGGAAATCTATGATCCCCATAGCGGCACTTTCACCCCCACAGGCCCATATGCGGATCCGAGTCTCGTGTATGGAACCACCGTCACTTTGCTCACCAACGGCAAGGTCCTGGTCACCGGGTGCGCCGCCCGGACTTGTAGCGTTGGGGTGACCGAGCTCTTCGATCCGCAGAGCGGGACGTTCGGCGTGACCGGCCCGATGATGGTTAAGTACTTTCCGGACTATGGGTACACCGCGACGTTGCTCACGGACGGCAGAGTCTTGTTTCTAGGCAGTAACGATTGGCCTCCCCGCCGATGCTGAGGTCTACGACCCGGCGGCTGGGACATTCGCTTCCATTGGAGGCGCGGTCAGTCAAGAATTCGCCCCTGCTTCCCGCCTTACCGATGGAACGGTCTTGATTGCCGGTGGCCAGTTGCCCGGGGGGGATGGGAGCGGCTACGCCGAGCTTTATGTACCTGCTAGCGGCACGTTCGAGTTTGCGGGTGAGATGACCGCAGGCCGCCATTCGCACACAGCCACTCCGCTCCCCGATGACACAGTTCTGATCACTGGCGGCTTTAGCGTTTGGCCGAATCCGACGTCCAGCGCCGAAGTTTATAAACCTCGATGACCGCTGATCGAGCTTGACACGAGCTTTGAAATCACCGGAACTGTCACTTTCGACACGCCCGGCGATCCAGGCCTGATCGTTCCCGCACTGAAATCGGTAAACTGACGGAAGCAGAGAATTGGAGGAAGCACAATGAAAACGATGCATGGTGGCGCAACGAAGAGAACTTTTAGCATATGCATGTTGATGGCGACTCTACTGTTCGGGCCTGCGGTCGCAAAGGCCGATGCGGTTCTGGACTGGAACCTGATTGCGGTAAACACAGCTATTGCGAACGGCCAGAACCCGTTCGCCCAGGCCCGATATGCAGCGATTGTCCAACTCGCTGTTTTTGAAGCCGTCAATGCCATCACCGGGGACTATCGACCGTATCTTGGGAACATCGTCGCCCCCCATGGCGCTTCAGCCGACGCAGCAGCCATCCAGGCTGCCTATCGGGTGCTCAGTACTTATTTCCCGGCCAGCGCGTCCACCCTCCTCACTGCTCGCGCAAACTCGCTGGCTTTGATACCCGACGGTCAAGCCAAGAATGACGGCATAGCGACGGGCGACGCCGCAGCTCTTGCGATGATCGCTCTTCGTGCTAACGACGGCTCGTCGCCGGCGCAATTCAAGATACCCGGGCCGGCCGTTCCTGGCGACTATCAGGCCACGCCGAGTTGTCCAATCGTGAATGGAATCAAGGTCGGAACCCTCTTTCAATGGCAAAACGTAACCCCGTTCGGCATCCCGGGTGTCAGTGAGTTTCTCCTCGATCCGCCGCCAGCGCTTTGAAGCAACCAATACGCGAAAACGTACAACGAGGTGAAGGAGGTAGGGAGCGCGAGCGCCAACAGCACAGAGCGGCCACCAGATCGGGCTAATGTCGTGCTCTACTACGCGGCCTCCTCGCCAACCCAGGTATTCAATCAGGCTGCAAGGCAGGTCGTCGCGCAAGAAGGGCGGCGTTCGCTGTCCGAGAACGCACGGGCTTTCGCTCTGATCAACATGGCGCTCAGCGACGGCGCGGTCACTACATTCTTCAACAAGTACCACTACAACTTCTGGCGCCCCGAAACCGCGATCCATGCAGGTGACACGGACGGCAACCCGAAAACCGACCCCGATCCGAACTGGGTCCCATTCATCCCGGCCCCATGTTTCCCGAGCTATCCCTCAGCCCACGGCACCTTATCCGGTGCGGGAGCCGAGGTCATGAGACGTCTTTACGGCGAAGCTGGACATGCGATCACGTTGTCAAACCCGGCAGTACCCACCATTGTGTTGCACTACGGATCATTCAAGCAGATTACCGACGACATCTCCGACGCTCGCGTTTACGGCGGGATTCATTTTCGAACCGACCAGGACGCAGGAGCTCGTTTGGGCCGGGCTGTAGGCACAACAGTCTACAAGATCAACCTGCGTGCTGTGCACGATGATGGCTGGGATGACCGGGATGATAAGTGATTGATCAGCTTGAGAACGACACTCCATTCGTGTCATGCGGTCCAGTGATTGTGCGGTCAAGCTATGCTCAAGGCGAGACCGCACAAGTCTCTCCAGAAGTTGTGCCCTCCTGAGCCTGGACGACGCATCCGACCAATTGCGGAATGGCACTAAGCCTCTGATCAACGGCCTTAACAAGGCCACGCTTCCAGATACTAGGCGCGTGACAAGTTGTCACGAAGTTTGCTCTCTCGGTTGGCGATATGAAGGTCAAGTCACTCATTCACCCGGTCGGATCGGCTATGCCTCTGGCAAGTTGCCGTATAACCTGCTTTCCTCCAACCTCGCACACTCATAAACAACTGGACGACTTGCCGACTACACGGCCAAGTGACGTGAAGAGCGGTTGTCGTTACTTATCCTTGCGGGCTACAGGACGAGGCCCGTCTTCTATGATGAAGGTGGAGGAAAGATGGAACTCAAGGAGTACGAGATCGCTGCGAATGGCATCTCTTTGCATGTAACTGAGGTTGGGGCCGGGCCGGTCGTTCTTTTCTGTCACGGGTTTCCGGACACCTCTTATACGTGGCGACAACAGATGAAAGCCGTCGCGTCAGCCGGCTTTCGCGCGATTGCTCCGGACATGCGCGGATACGGGCGCAGCTCAGCTCCATCCGACTCAACCTTGTACACGCCGCTGCAGACGGCGGGTGACCTGGTCGGACTCCTCGATGCGCTGAATATTCCCAGCGCCGTGATTGTGGGTCACGACTGGGGTGCAACCCATGCATGGAATGCCGCCATGATGCGCCCTGATCGATTCAAAGCGGTGTTCTGCCTGAGCGTGCCTTACTTTCCGCGCGGTGATGTCAGCGTCTTCGAGCGCATGCGGAATCTGGACATGAAAACGATTTCTATATGTTCGAACAGATCAAACCGGAAGCCGATCAAATTTGGGCTGATGCTGCGGTAACTATTCCGGGGGTTTTGTATTGGGCATCGGGTTCTGCTCCGGCCGACACGCGATGGAGCCCTCTGGACCCTGCACGAAGTCTTCATCGTCCCGCTCCCGGGCCGTTGCCGTCATGGGCGGAGCCAGATTACGTCGCTCACAACGTGGCGGAATTCACAGCGCACCGGTTTCCATGGCGCCTTGAATTACTACCGCGCCGCCGAACCGTATTTCTATCTGTCCGCCGCCTGGAAAGGCGCGAAGATCACTCAACCTTCGTTTTACATCTCGGGTAAAGCTGATGGCCTGGGGGCGCTTTATCCCCCTCTTGAAAAGCTTCGCGCCGGTCTTCCCGGTCTCGTGGGGAATCTCGAACTCGACAATGTAGGCCACTGGATACAACACGAAGCCTCTGCCGAAGTCAGCGAACAGCTTGTGAAGTTCCTGCGCACGGTAAACCCTGCCTAGGAGCTGATCGATGGCAACATCCTTTCCCCTCACCGGCGCCACTTTCAGCTCGCCACGTCATACGACGCACTACTGGGAGTGCCGGACCTGTCAGCGGACCTTTGATGATCTTCCTTCACGGTTGGCCCGAGATCGGCCTGGTATGGCGCGCGCAGATTGAGGCCTTCGCGTCTGAAGGCTGGCACTGCATCGCGCCCGACATGCGCGGCTATGGCGGTTCATCTGCGCCGTCCGCCTCGGAGGCCTATGCCCTAAAAGAGATCGTTGACGACATGGTTGAGTTGCATGATCATCTCGGCGCCGAGCCCGGCCATCTGGGTCGGGACATGACCTCGGAAGCCCTGTTGTCGGGGCGCTGGCCGCGCATCACGCGAACCGCAGCCGCGCCGTCGTGTTTATCTCTGTCCCTTATGCGCCGCAGGCCTTCGCGTTGCCCAGCCTCCTGCCGCTCATTGACCGCAAGCTCTATCCGGCCGACCAGTATCCCGACGGACAATGGGACTACTACCGCTTCTACCTGACCAACTTCGACCAGACGGTCACCGATTTCGATGCGGATATCGCGGCGAGCCTCGCGGCGATATACCGGAGTGGGAATCCCGAATCAGTAGGCAAGGTCTACCGCTCCGCGCTCGTCACGCGCAATGGCGGCTGGTTTGGTTCGGAGCACCACGCGCCAGCGGTGCAACCTGATCCCGCACTCTGGCCGACTGCTGACTTTGACGCCCTTGTCGAAGCGTTCCGCGCCACCGGATTCCGACCAGGCAATTCCTGGTACCTGAACGATAGCGCCAACATCGCCTACGCTCACGCGGCTCCGGATGGCGGACGGCTGCGTCAGCCCGTGCTGTTTATCAACGGCAACTTCGACGGCCTCTGCGATATCACCCACAACCGCTTCGGCGAGCCCATGCGCAGCGCGTGCGAGTCCATCTGAAATGCCGCCGTCAACGAGTGACTTGGCGATTTAGCTTAAATCTAGGAACGCTCTGGCTAAATCACTGTTCTTCGCTCGTTTCGTAGTTGCAAATCCGCTTCGTCTGCCGTAGACCCCTCTCTTGTGATAGACACCTCCACGGCCGGTTACGCCAAAACGCCTCTTCTGGTCACTGCAATCTTCACGGTCGTGCTTCTCGAAATCCATCCATTTCAGGACGGCAACGGTCGATTGAGCCGAATCTTGATGACTCTTCTGTTGCTCAGCGCAGGCTATTCCTACCTGCCGTACAGCTCACTAGAAAGCGTGATCGACCAAAGCAAAGAAGGCTATTATCTGGCCCTTCGCCAGACCTAGGTGCGTGTGAGGACGGATGCACCAAACTGGCAGCCATGGGTGATGTTTTTCCTTCGCGCGTTGCAACAACAAATGAAGCGGCTAGCTAAGAAAATCGAACGGGAAAAGATCATCATTGCGGCGTTGCCGGAACTGTCAGTGCGCATCATCGAGCACGTCCGCGAACACGGAAGAGTCACCATCAGCGACATCGTACGACTCACGGGTACGAGCCGAGACACATTGAAGCAACACTTCCTCCAGTTGGTCGCAGAAGGCCATCTTGCGCTCCACGGCAGCGGACGCGGCGCGTGGTAGGCATTGCCTTGAGGAAACGCCGGGCTCATCCACAGATTCAGTTGTCGCCCTTCGCGACGATTAGAAGGCTGGAGCACACGCAGCCTGACGCCGGCGCACTTGGCAAGAAAACAGGAACAACCTGAACCTCCCTCCCCTCAAGGGAAACCCCATGTTTTCCCCGTCACTGTACCGATTAAGGGTGTCCCGAAACTCCCTGTCCTATCTCACGGGTCCCAGATATTTGTCGAGCCAGTTGAGCGATTCCTTTATCATCTCGGTTCGGGGTACGTCGTGTCCCGTATCGTAAACCACGCGGCGCTTGTGCTCTGCGGGTGTTCCTAGCAGACGGAACATGGGCTCTTGAGAGATTTTGGGCGGCCAAAGGAAATCGTAACGGCCATTGAGCATTAAAACAGGAGCCTTCACATGTGGAGCGAAGTTGAGTTGATCCACCTCCGGCAATCGCTCTTGTAAAAAGAATCCTGGTGATATGAGAATTAATGCCTTGAAGCGAGTTTCAACAGCCGGGAGAAGCCCCCCCATCGCCGCCCCCCAACTGTCACCCTCGTAGGCCAACTCGTTGGGATTGATATCCTGGCGTGTCTCAAGGTAGTCGATCGACCGGCTAAGATCCTTAGACCAAAAAATTACATTGTCTCGATAAGTACTGCTGGTGTTTGGCCAGTAGATCGGCTTCGGTCCGCCGCCACGTTCAAACGTTCCCTTGTAGATAGGGAATAAGACCGCTCGTCCACTTTTTATAATGAAATCGAAGCCCGGAAGAAACATCGGGATCCCTTCTGCGCTCGATCGCATGTGAGCGGCATTACCGTCGGGAAAGTACACGACGACTTGAAAAGGCGGCGACGCTCCTTTGGGCAGGAACAGATACGCGGTGACTCGCTCGCCGCCGTAAGCCGCGTCGAAGGAGACCTTTTCCAGCCTCCAATCCTTGGTCTGTTCGACGGATTCCACCCTCGCATTGCAACGGCGTCTTGTCATAAGAGTATTGGTTCTTGTATGCCCGGAAAAGTTGATCGGAAACAGGTTTTTCGGAGCTGTAATTGCGTAATTGAACCGTGACCGGAGCGCCTGCTGCTTCGGCTTCCTTACCAGTCGACACATATTCAGCGCAACGAAAACCAAATCCAAGGGACCGCTCGAAGGGTGAACGAGCGTCGGGAATGTTGAACATATAACTCGGTTCGTCCCATGCGCCTCCCATGATATAGCGCTTGCCGGAGGTCGCTTCGTTTGCGCACCACTCCTTGGCGTTGCCTGCCATATCGTAAGCACCACACCAGCTCATGCCGTAGTAAGCCCCGACCGGCGAAGGTCCCTTGCCACTGAAGTTGCTGGCGGGTATCAGGCTGGAGCTGTCCTTCGGGGATGCAGCAGCCACCCAGTGATAAATGGTCGGAAGCGACTTGCCTACAAACTCAGCATAAGCTTCAGCTTCGAACCAGCTCACACCGGTGACAGGATATTCGCCCTCACCCTGCGGATATTCACCTTGTATCCAGGTGGAAGGTCCTGGCCTGTTCGTTTCATCGACAAAGAGTTTCATCGCGTCGGCCCACGGAAGCACGCGTCCATCCTTTCGGAATTCGTGTTTCCAATACTCCTGCTTCTTGTAACCGCCCTGGTCCACAAAGCGTTTGAACTCGCGATTGGTGACCTCGAACTTATCGATCCAGTATTTCCCAACCCGGACCGTAGGCAAGGCCTCAAAGCCTGCAGTCATCCCCCACAGGGTGACAGGGTCGCTCTGGTCAAACTCAACAGGAACCATTCCGCTGGGAGCCTTCCCGTCTTTATGCAGTGTCATTACGATCGGGCCGGGCGGGAAGGGGCCGGACGGGAAGGTAGCGCGTTCGAGCGTCGTATAGCCTTGCAATTGGAATTTCCAACTCGAATCCACAGCGGGAAACCTCCCTTTCAGGATGGGCGAGAGGCCGGCAAATTCCCATTGGGCGTTCGGCGAGTTGTAGTTCCTGCGATAGACCGACGCCCCCGGAGGGCTGGTGATGATGGAATCGGACCAGGAAATATCGGGCCAGAATCTGGCCAAGGTGGGGTCGGCCGGAATGTATCGCTCGGCCTGAACAGCAAGTGCATAGGCTTTGCCAGGTTCGCCCCGTTCGATGAGTTTGCCGATCTGCGGTAAGGCCTGCTCCCTGGCCCATCTGACTTTGAAACTGTGGTGAATCCCCCAGCCAATGAAGCTCATGAAGGCTATGAGGACAATCAGCGCGGGGATTGCGACGCGGGGCTGCCTGCTTTGCCGGAACAGCACTCTCGGGTTAAGACCAATGGCAGGCGCTGAAATCAGTTCGGCGCAATTCTTGAGCTCTTGCTCAACCTCCGTCATGCTTGGATAGCGATCTTCGGGGCGCTTGCGTAAACAGCAACGAATGATTCGGTCCAGTGCATTCGGGACATCTTCATTCGGGGCATCTTCTACGAATTGGTCCAGCGGGCTGGGCTCCTCCCGCTCGACTGCTATCGATGTTTCACTCGTGAGCTTGCGCGGGAATGCTTTCTTTCCCGTGAACATCTCGTAGAGAACCGCGCCAAACGCAAATATGTCGCTACGGGCGTCCACCGGTTGACCGTGCAACTGCTCAGGAGACATGTACGGCAGCGTGCCAACTACCTGGACGTCAGCGGTAAGGCCTGCCAGGTTCTCTTCCGCAAACAAGATGGGTCGTTCGTACTTTGCCAGCCCGAAATCGAGCAAAATTGCCCCGCTTTCGGTGAGCATGACGTTGCCCGGTTTAAGGTCGCGATGGACGATGCCTTTACGGTGTGCCGTGGCGAGTGCATCCGCAACCGCGATTGCGATCTTCAGGGCCTCGACCGTCGAGAGCCTGCCCCTCTGGATGCGCGCTGAAAGTGTCTCGCCCTCCAGGTACTCCATCGCGATGAATGCTCTCGCGGCATCTTCGCCAAAGTCATACACCCTGCAGATGCTTGCGTGATTCAAAGCAGAAGCAGTTTTCGCTTCGCGCAGAAATTGCTGCAGTGAGTCCCTATCTTCCGCTAGTTCCTTTGGCAACAGTTTCAGCGCAACCATTCGGTCGAGCAGCAAATCTTCGGCTTTGTAGACCTCACCCATACCTCCGGCAGCGATGAAGCTGACAATGCGGAACCGCTTAGCTAACACTTCACCGGGTGTGAGTCGTTCCAGGGGATTTTCGGCGGCGCGCCGAGGGTCAACAAAGGCCGGACTGGATAAGAAGCTTCCCAAACGAGGGTGCATGCCAAGCAGCCGGTGCACTTCGTCGCGGACCACTTCGTCGCGCTCGTTTTGTTCGAGAAAAGAGGCCCGCTGCGCGGGGCTGCATTCCAGCGCACTCTGGTACAGGTCTTTAACGAGTTCCCACTGTTTTACCGTCATCCCCATTGTCAGGCCTCAATTCGCCGTACAGCCAGACCTTCGCTACAGCCCAATCCCGTTTGACCGTGATCGGGGAGACGTTCAGAAAGCTGGAGGTTTCCTCGACGCTCAGGCCTCCAAAGAAGCGCAATTCAACGATGCGGCTTTGGCGCGGATCGAGCTTCGATAGACGGTCGAGAGCTTCGTCCAATCTCAACAGATCTTCGGAGTGTTCCGGGGTAAAAGCCAATGCTTCTTCCAGGGGCAGAATCACCTGGGTTCCGCCACGTTTCGCCCGCAGGTGGCGGCGGGCATGGTCGATCAGAATGCGCCTCATCAGTTGGGCAGCAGTCCCATAGAACTGGGCGCGGTTCTGCCAGTGGGGAGAATGCTGGCCAACCAGTTTGAGATAAGCTTCATGAACCAGAGCAGTGGTCTGCAGGGTATGCTCCGATCGCTCGCGCCGCATGTACCGGCGGGCCAGCTTTTTAAGCTGGTCATAGACCAAAGGAACAAGCTTTTCCTGAGCGGCCTGATTCCCGTTCGCTACTTCGATTAGCAGGGCCGTCACGTCGGGTTCCTGGACCAAGTCGCCACTCTCCAATCGCAACCCCGTTCAAAAAACAGCAGTTATTGCAATCTTGATGGTCAGGATTTTATCTGCAATTCACGATCTTTGCACTTTCTCACTTCCTGATGATCCCTTTTTCCTGCAGGTGTCGCGTTAGTAAGTAAAGCCGCATCTTCAGGCACGACGGCAGCGCTTGAAAACGGGACTATTCCAACAAACGGAACCACAAGGTCACGTACCAGAAAAAAGAGAACAACCGCCAAAGAGGAAAACCGCCCACTTACAGGTTCCGGCTGCGATTTTCGCAAATGGAGTGAAGACAAACAAACAGGCGCGGTGAGAACGACAACTGCGCCCCAAAATCAGAGGGAGACGGACATGAAATCGACATTCAGGAAGAAGTACGCACGTCTTTTGGTACTGTTCGCTGTCGGAACTATCGCGGCGATAGGAGTCGCCCATGCAGATGATTGGTGGGACAATTACGAACAACTTGCACAAAAGACTGAACTGGAACAGCTTCACGCAACCTTTCATGCGTCAATCAGCGTGCACGATCCCGTGAACGGCGATTCGCCTGCAGTGATAACTCAGCGAACCCGCGACATACTCGCGATCTGGTCCAAAGACGCCGAACTCACGGTTATCAACACTACTGCCACGGCGGGAAATTATATCGGCAACGGCGATCCGGAGGATCCCGCAACCTGCCCTACACCCTCGGGCGACACCTCCGCCGCCGGGAAACAAGGCACGCTGTGCACGTTCTTCAAGTATGTTGCCGGCGGGTTGCAGCCAGCCAATAAGTTTGTGTCGCTTTCCCCGGTGTACAAAACGAAGTATGTTCCTGTAAAGGACGGTGACAGCCAATGGAAATCATCGGTGTATTTCGAATGCCATTACTTCGACGTGTCATTGAATCCGGCCACTGGACAGCCGTTTTGGACGGCCAAGAGCCACGTAGACCTCAGCGGTGAAGCCAAAAAAATCAACGGGAAGTGGTTGTTGACCCGGGTCAGCTCGGCTACGGTTGGGATTCCGATTCCGTAGCAGGTTGCCTTCTGCGGAAGAGATGCCGGGACAGCATGCTTATCGCTGGAGTGATGCGATAGATGTGCTGTCCGTGCACCGCTTTTCGTCGACCAGCCTTTTGAGCGGCTCCAAAAAGCTTCGCTGTTCGTAGCCAATTAACGTCCGGCTTTCGTAGCACATAAAATGTCCAGTTTATTAAGTTCAAGTTGGCTAGTGGTTACCAATCCTGATTTCAACCGATGCCAACAGGCCTTAGCGTAAATCGAGTGTTCTGGCGAAGAGACATCCAAACCGGTCGTTCACCGGCTCCTCGAGATTCTGCTTGCATCCCAGATAACGCTCGGTAGTCAGAACTGAGGCGTGGCCGAGGAGGAACTGAATCTGCTCCAACTCGCCTCCGTTGACATGACACAGCCTTGCACATGTCCTCCGCAGATCGTGCGGCGCGAGATGGTCAAGCTGTATCCGCTGAGCACAATTCCGCACCACATACCAGACCACGTTTTCAGAGACTCCTTTGCCCCATGCTGTTCCGTGCCGGCTCACTGCCCTGAAGATTCGACCGTCCGTGACATTCGCTGCTGCCATCCATCTGTCGACAGCGCTTTTTACCCAGACCGGCACCGGGACCGTGCGGACATGGCCGCCCTTTCCGACAAGGTCCACGATTGCCCAGTGTCCCTGACGGCTTTGAACCTCTTCCTTCCTAAGTGATACCAGTTCTGCTCGTCGGAGCCCGCATCCGAGCAGGATGGAGATCATGGCTACATCACGGGTGCAACGGAGGCTCTCGCCATCTGATTTCTCAAGGAGCAATCGAGCCTGATCGCGGTTGAGCCAGTTGCCGGCCCGAGAGCCCAGCTGCTTCACGCCCTTGACTCTCCTAATTCCGGCCGCCAGTTCTGGGCTCAATAATCCGGAATCAGCCGCTTCATCGGCGAGACGCCTGACCGCGGCGAGCCTTTGGTTGATAGTTCCCGCTGCGAGACCCAGAGATTCGAGATACAGCCGAAATCTCAGCACCACGACTCGGTTCAGAGCCAGACGCGGTTCAGAACAATACCAGGTGATGAATTGCTCCATTGCGAACTTATAGTTTCGTCTCGAGTTTGGTGAACTCAGGCTGCTAAGCACGGAGTTCTTTGCATGATCCAGATCAGGCAGGCGAAGGACGATCTTGCGGCGAAGCGACTTCTTATTCTTCTTGCGCATACGAGCGGCCTCCACGCCGCTAGCATGTTTGGAAGGGTACGTTCCGCGCTTGCCGCCTGGTCAGCCAAGAATTGTCGGCGAGTGCACAGGCGATTCTCCATCCGCTGCCCATCCAGCTACAATTATTGTCGTGACTAGAGAGCGTTGGGCTCAGATAGGAATCACGGTTCAATTCCTCATCGCCGTGAGGACGCTGGGTGAGATCTTCCGGCTTAGGCATATACTTGGCATGAGTTTTTCTGTGGCAGTTGCTATGCCTTATGTTGCCGGCGCTTTGATCGCTACCTGCTCTTGCTGGGTTGGCGTTACCTTGTACTTCTTCCGACGCTACACTCTGACCGCCTGGATAGCGATAGCGACCGTACTGGTTCTACTGGTGTACAAAATAAGCGTGATCGGCAGGTAGTGGCGGTTCAAGCTGACGGCGGATCAAAAGCCGAACAGATCGCACGGTTCAAAGAGTGCTACGGCGATATAGCACCAACCGAGATTGAAAGAGGAAGCGCCACCTATCAGTTTTATCAGTTGTCCGAGTCTTCCGAAGAAAGCATCATTCATTCATTACGACGGAGGCTCACATGCCGCCCACCCCACGTCCGTCTTTAGCGCTGGAATCCTTACCTCCCAGACCAAAACCGTCAGGCAGCACTGCCGGGATCACAATTCAGCAATCTAAATACTATCCCCTCCCTCCGCCCCGCTATCTTCCTCCCGACGCGCCCAACATCATCATCGTCCTTATCGATGACGCAGGCCCCGCGTTGCCCGACACCTATGGCGGCGAGATTCACACTCCTGCGCTCTCCCGCGTCGCCAATCAGGGCATCTCCTACAATCGCTTCCACACCACAGCCATGTGCTCTCCGACGCGGGCTTCTCTTCTTACCGGCCGGAATTGCCATCGCGTCGAAAGCGGACAGATCGCCGAACTCGCGAATGACTGGGATGGTTACTCCGGAGAGGTGCCCAAGAGCAGCGCTATGGTCGCCGAGGTTCTCAAGGACTACGGCTACAGCACAGCCGCCTTCGGCAAATGGCACAACACCCCAACCCTGGAGACCACCTCCCAGGGCCCCTTCGAACGCTGGCCCACCGGCTACGGTTTCGAGTACTTCTACGGCTTCCTGGCCGGGGAAGCCTCGCAGTACGAGCCCAACCTTGTTCGCAACACCACCATCGTCGACCACCCACACACATCCGGAGGCCATGATTACTATCATCTCTCCGAAGATCTCGCCGACGATGCCATGAAGTGGCTCCGCGAGCACAAGGCCTTCCAACCCGACAAGCCCTTCTTCATGTACTGGGCCTCCGGCGCCATTCATGGTCCCCACCACGTCCCCAAAGAGTGGGCCGACAAGTACAAGGGCAAGTTCGATGACGGCTGGGACGCCTACCGCGAGCGTACCTTCGAACGAGCCAAAAAGCTGGGCTGGATACCTGCAAACACTCAACTCACTCCGCGGCATGAAACCATGGCCTCCTGGGACAGCATTCCCGAAGGCGAAAAGCCCTTCCAGCGCCGCCTCATGGAAGTCTGCGCCGGATTCACCGAGCACGTCGACGTTCAAATCAACCGCCTCTTTGATGAAGTCGATTCCCTCGGCTACGGCGACAACACTCTCATCTTCTACATCTGGGGAGACAACGGCTCATCCGCCGAAGGCCAAAACGGAACCATCAGCGAACTGATAGCGCAGAACGGAATTCCGTCTACGATAGCGCAGCACATCAAGGCACTCGACGAGTTGGGTGGACTCGATGTTCTTGGGTCGTCCAAAACTGACAACATGTACCACGCTGGCTGGGGCTGGGCCGGAAGCTCTCCTTACAAGGGAACGAAGCTTCTCGCCTCTCACTTCGGTGGAACGCGCAATCCCACGGCGGTCTCGTGGCCTGCCAGGATAAAACACGACTCCGCGCCCCGGCCACAGTTCTCCCACGTCAACGACATCGTCCCGACCATCTACGACATCATCGGCATTACTCCGCCTCATGTTGTCAATGGCATCGAACAGGATTCCTTCGACGGCGCCAGCTTCCAATCCACCTTCACCGACGTCAAGGCTCCGGAGCACAAACGCACTCAGTACTTCGAAGTAATGGGCAGCCGCGCCGTCTATCACGATGGATGGATCGCCGGCGCCATCGGTCCGCGTCTTCCCTGGGTTCCCGGACTTCCCGCCGGCATCGAGAAATGGGATCCGGAGGACGATCAATGGGAACTCTACAACCTGCAGGATGACTGGTCCCAGGCGAACGATCTGGCCGCCAGGATGCCTGACAAAGTAAAGGAGATGAAAGATCTGTTCCTCGTCGAAGCGACCAGGAACAACGTCCTCCCCATCGGCGCCGGCCTCTTCATACCCATCTTCCGTCCTGACCTCAGAATTGCGCCGCCCTACAAAGAGTGGAACTTCGCCGGCCCGATGACACGTATGCCTGAGTTCTGCGCGCCATCCATCGCCAACCGGCCAAACGTCATCACCATGGAAGTCGAAATTCCCGCAAACGCCAACGGCGTTCTCTACGCTCTCGGAGGCTTCAGTGGTGGTCTCGCCGCGTACATCAAAGACAACATCCTCTGTTATGAGTACAACCTCTTTGAGATTCAGCGCACCCGCTTCCGCTCATCGGAGAAACTCCCTGCAGGCAAAGCAACTATCGAAGTCACTACAGACTTTCCCGTTCTCAAACCCGGCGCACCGGCCGCGATCACGATGAAGGTCAACGGACGCGCAGCGGTGCAGGGCACCGTTCCCATCACTGCTCCCCTCTTTTTCACCGCAAACGACTGCTTTGATATCGGCTCTGACACCGGCTCTCCCGTCTCCCTTGAGTACTTTGATGAGGCGCCGTTCGCCTTCAACGGCGCCATTAAAAAGACACAGGTCAAGTACATGCAGCCGAAATAATCCGAGAATATGAGTGCTATACAGATAAGCGTAACGGCGTTTGCATGCATCTTCGGAGGAGCGCTTATCGGAATTTTTCTTCGAGGAGTTTTGCCGAAGGAGTATCTCAACACAGATTCGAGCACGACCATCAAGCTCGCAATAGGACTGGTCGTCACGATGACAGGGATCGTCCTGGGCATGCTCGTTAATTCCGCAAGGAACTCCTACAATGCCCGATACGACCAACTGGTCACGACTTCTGCAGACATCCTCATGCTGGACCGTCTTCTCGCGAACTATGGCCCTGAAGCGCAAGACGCGCGGTCTGAACTGCGGTCTGTGGTCCAATCGAGCCTCGAGCGCGTGTGGGGAGACTCATCGTCCGTGCGGGCCGAATTGACACCATCGCAAAAGATTGAGGGCTTTTACGACAAAGTGCTCGCACTTTCACCGAAGACCACGGAACAGGGTCTCGCGAAAACCGACGCAATCTCATTAGCGATGGAAGTGATGCGAACGCGTTGGCTGCTATTAATCGGGTCCCGGCCCGATTCCATGTCGACACCGTTGCTGGTCATTGTGACGTCTTGGCTAACTGCAATTTTTGTTAGCTTTGGACTCTTCGCCCCGCGCAACCCCACCGTCTTTTCTACGTTCTTGATCTCCGCCCTCGCAGTGTCAACAGCGATCTTTCTGATCGTCCAGATGAATAACCCGTTTAAAGGGATCCTGAAGATACCCGCCACTCCAATGCGCGCTGCATTCGAACAACTCGGAAAATAGTGCAGATGGGTCGTCAGCACGTCGACCGCGGTCAACTGACGCCAACAGGTCCCCCCTTGCAAGGAGTCGCAGGAGATACCCGAAAAAAGTATCACTTTTGTATCACTTTGGCGGGGTTTTGCTTCCGTTATCTTTTGGGGTGGATCTCTAAAACCCGCGTCTTTATTGGGTGTTTATGGTGAGAGCGCTGGGGCTCGAACCCAGGACCAACGCCTTAAAAGGGCGATGCTCTACCAACTGAGCTACGCTCTCAAACCACTACTACCAACTTAGCACATTCAGGTGAGGGAATTGGGGTCTGCGACGCGGGCGCGAACCCTTCTGCAATCACATCTTCAGCCTTTCATCAGCTCTCCCATGCATAGCTGGCTTTGACCAGCTATGGCGCAGAAAAAATCACCCAAACCCCTTTCCTGGTCACACTTAAGTCGCACAACGGTTTCATTGACTTGAGGTAGCGCCCACATTAGCCTCAGGCTATTGCATGGGAACGGGTACAAGCCGCGTTTTCAACTGGCAGAAAACGGGCACAATACAGAAAACCCAACACCGCACGCTGAAGCACAGGGACCAGAATTATGGATTCACGCAAGACGGACAGGATCGATGATCCTGTGGCAAACGAGACCCCCGAAGATGTAGCAGTCCTGTACTCCTGGGCCAATCTTCACGGAGCAAAGTATCGCGATTTCTCCGCATCGCGTCGTGAGTATCGCGCTCAGCTGAGGCATCGCGCAGCCGAGCAGGTCCGCGAGCAGGCCCTCCTTGCCCAGGCCGAAGCAGAGGCGGCCGCCGCCGCTGCTGACTCGGCCGCACGTCACGCAGCCGATGCCGCCCGCACCCATCAGGCAGAAGATGCCGACTCCGCCATGCGCCGCGCTCTGCTCGAGGCGGAAGAAGCCGCTCGCACCGCTGCCGCTGAGCGTGTAGAAGCCGCACGCCGCGCCGAAGCAGCAGCCGTAGCCGAAGCTGCCGCACGCCGTGAAGAGCGCGAGATCGCCGAAGCTCACGCCTCCGCCCAGCGGCAGGCCGCGCGGTATGCTAACTCCGAGGCTCGCAACAATACCTCCACTGCACAACAAGCAACCACCGGGGTTCCAGGCAAGATCGACGACCAGTACACCGTTCACTCCACCACTCCACCTCCGGTTCATTCTCAATCAGTCTTGCGTCCAGTCGAGGAGAACGCTCCCCAAGCTCCGCAATCCGAGTCGCGCAGCGACCGCGACAGGCGCGCATACACAACTCAACCCGATCGGCGCACCTCCGAGACTCCGTCGGCCGCACGCCGCCCCCAGGGCTACCACCCCGACGACGCATCCGGAGTCCGCCAGATCTACCGCGGCCCCGACCACAACACCCTCCACGCCGAATACACATCGAACAGTTCGGTTCGCCACTCCGCACGCTCCGAGAGCCGCGCCATGTCCGCGGTTCCTGGCTTCCGCGAGGTGGACTCCCCAACGCGATCCATTCTTCCCGCACCACTATCTCCCAGCGTCATCGAAAGTCAGGCTCCGCTCATGGGTCAACGTCACGACGATCCGCAAAACTCCGCCGCTCGCTCCTTTGAACTCGAGCCGGCAACAACTTCGACGCCCGCCCAGAGTGGGACATGGCCGCCAAGCGCATCCGAGCGCTCCCAGTCCTCTGCCGATCCCTCTCCAAACTCCAACCGCGAGACTCACTCTGGCCTGCCATCTTCCAGGCCCTCGGCCATAAGGCCAGCGGTGTCGTCACGCGTATCGCCCACGCCCGCCACACCGCGTCCCGTGTCTCCCTTCTCTCAGGCACTCGTTCCATCTGATTCCACTCGCGGTCGCCGCGCCCAGGACGACTTCGACTACCAGCAGTCCCAGGGCTTTCCCGAGCGCCGCACCGCGGCAGAAGATCCCTCCACACTTTCTTCGCAAAGGCCGGTATACCAGGCAGAGCCCTCAGGCCCGGCCTGGCTCTACGCTCCGCCATCCGCCCCTCAGACGCAGCAGAAACCGGTTGCTCCGCCCCCGTCCCCCGTCCAGTCCTCCGTTGCCGACACACTGCAGCACTCGCGCGAGCGCGTAGCGGCCCGCTGGTTCGCCCTCAAAGGCGTTTTCGAGCAGCCCGGCCAGGATCAATCCGAATCCGCACCTGTCCGCCAGAAGGAGACCCGCACACCCGTACTCGCCGTCTTCTCGCTCGCCGGCGGTGTAGGCAAAACCAGCCTGGTGGCAACCGTCGGCCGCGCGCTCTCCTCGATGGGAGAAAAAGTTCTTCTCACCGACACCACCTCGCACGGCCTCCTGCCGTTCTACTTCGGCGCCAGTGAACTCCGGCAAGGCACCGTCCGCACATTTTCACCGCCCAGCGGCAGCACCGACGCACCCATCTATCTCGTCAGCTACGACATCGACCAGACGGGAAGCGATGAAGTCGCGCGCGAACAGCTCGCCAATGAAATCGTTACCAACAGCCGCGGCATGCATCGCATCCTGCTCGATCTCACCTCGGCGTCCGGCTGGCTCGTCCGTCGGATGTCAAGCATGAACCCGACCATCCTCGTTCCGGTCGCGCCCGACATGAACTCCGTGATCAGTCTCCAGATGGTCGAAAAGTTCTTCGCCGGAGTCAACGACGGCGATGGCCGGCCGATGCAGCCCTACTACATCCTCAACCAGTTCGACACGTCGCTGCCTCTGCATCTCGATGTCCGCGAAGTCTTGCGCCGCCAGCTCGGCGATCGTCTTCTGCCATTTGTTGTAAGGCGCGCACCGGCCGTCAGCGAAGCCCTCGCTGAAGGCATGACCGTAGTCGACTACGCGCCGGACGCGGCAGTCGCCGAGGACTATCTCAATCTCGCCACCTGGCTCCGCACCGTTGCTGCACCCGCCACCGCGGGGTTCAGAAACGTTAGGTGGAGCGAACGATGATGGGTTCGCCTCTCTTCAGGGAGTTTGAATCGGGTGACGGTCTCTTCTTCAAGCTACTTCGATTCATCGTTCTGATCTGCGGCATCGCCCTGCTTGGTTTCACCGGAATCCTGGCCCTCACCTGGCCCCAACAGATCGTCCTCGGCATTCTCACCGTTGCCCTGGTCGTCTGGCTGGATCGCAGCTCGAACTCCTATCTCGTAACGCTCACCCTCCTGCTGGTCTCCTTGTTCTCTACCTTCCGTTACGGCTATTGGAGATTCGCCACCACGACCAAATTCTTCCTCGACCCAGGTTCTGTCTGGACATTCCTCGACGCCTTCTTCATTGCGCTGCTCCTCTTCGCCGAGACCTACGCTTTTGTCACGCTCTTCCTCGGCTATCTCCAGACCCTTTGGCCTCTCCGCCGCACACCCGTGCCCCTACCCGACGATCCCGCCCAGTGGCCCGCAGTCGATCTCCTCATCCCCACCTACAACGAGCCACTCAGCGTAGTGAAATACACCGCGCTCGCCGCGATGAACATCGACTGGCCCTCCGACAAGCTCAACGTCTACATCCTCGACGACGGCAAGCGTGACGAGTTCCGCAAGTTCGCCGAAGAGGCCGGCATCGGCTACATGACGCGCGACAACAACGACCATGCCAAGGCCGGGAACATCAATCGAGCTCTCGCCCGTGTTGACTCACCTTACGTTGCAATCTTCGACTGCGATCATGTTCCGACGCGCAGCTTCATGCAGGTCACGCTCGGCTGGTTCCTTCGCGACTCAAAACTCGGCATGCTGCAGACGCCGCATCACTTTTACTCACCCGATCCCTTCGAGCGCAATCTTAACCAGTTCCGCATGATCCCGAACGAGCGGGAACTCTTCTACGGCATAGTCCAGGACGGTAACGATTTCTGGAACTCGACCTTCTTCTGCGGTTCCTGCGCTATCCTCCGGCGCTCCGCGCTCGATGAGATCGGTGGCATCGCCGAAGAAACGGTCACCGAAGACGCTCACACCTCGCTCCGCATGCAGATGAACGGCTGGAACACCGCCTACATCAACATTCCGCAAGCTGCGGGCCTCGCCACCGAGCGTCTCAGCGGCCACGTGAGGCAGCGCATTCGCTGGGCCCGCGGCATGGTCCAGGTCATGCGCACGGACAACCCGCTCTTCGCCCGCGGACTCTCCTTCGCGCAGCGTCTTTGCTACTTCAACTCGATGACGCACTTTCTCTACGCTCTTCCGCGTCTTATCTTTCTCACCGCGCCGCTCATCTATCTCATCTTTGGGCACGTCAGTATCCCCGGCTACTGGGCCGCCATACTGGCCTACGCGTTTCCGCATCTTGTTCTTTCCAACGTCACCAACTCGCGCATCCAGGGCCAGCATCGACACTCCTTTTGGAACGAGATCTACGAGACGGTCCTTGCGCCGTACATCTTCATCCCCACCCTTCTTGCCCTCATCAACCCCAAATTCGGCAGCTTCAACGTGACCGCGAAGGGTGGAGTCGTCGACCGCAGTTTCTTCGACCACCGCATCGCTCGCCCCTTTCTCCTAATGATCGCGATGAACGTCTTTGGCATCCTTTGTGCCATTCCGCGCTTCATCCAGTTTCCCGGCGCCGGCGCAGTCTGGCCCCTCAACACCCTCGCCCGCATGCACGACGGCGGCCATGCCGGCACCATCGTCATGAACCTCGCCTGGGCGAGCTTCAACCTCATCATCCTCGGCGTCGCCACATCCGTCGCCTGGGAGAGCCGCCAGCGCCGTCACTCTGTCCGCGTCCCCATGACCATCCCCGCTGACGTCCAACTCGCCAACGGCAGCATCGTTCATGGCGTAACCACCGACGTCTCAGGCGGTGGACTCATGATCCGCATGGAGCGCGATTTCATCGCAGCCGCAGGCGACTCGGTCAAACTCACCCTGCCCGTCCTCGACGGCAACGCAACTCTCCCCGCCACTCTCGTTGGAGTCGACGGGAACGTTCTCCGCGCGCAGTTCGATCCGCTCACGATGCAGGAAGAGGAGGCCCTCACCATGGTCCTCTACTCCCGCGCCGATACATGGCTCGGCTGGGGCGAAACCCGCGAGCCCGACAAACCCCTCACCAGTCTCGCCCGCATCGTCAAGCTCGCGTTCACCGGCTTTGAGCAGACCGTGCGAGCCATGGCGAAGCAAAAAAAGTCCACCCCAGAAGGAAAACTCGCCACCAGCATCGTGCCGGTTATTCTTCTGACCATCCTTTTCTCCGCAGCACCCATCTCGGCTCAGATTAACCAGACTCTCTCCAGCCTATTGCCGCGGCAGGTCGCCGCGACGCTTCCCGCCATTGGAGCAACCACCCCCGCCCCCGGCACGTTTAATTCGGTTCTCACCCTCTCAGACCTAGGAGTAGCCGAAACTATCGTCCTCCGCGGCACCGACTCCTCCAACACCGTCCGCTTCTCCCTGCCACAAACCCAGGTCGTCAAGGCTGCGACCCTGCACCTGCGTTATCACTTCTCTCCCGGCCTCCTCCCGTTGCTGAGCCAGCTCAAAGTCAGCCTTAATGGCACGCTTTTGGCCACCCTTCCATTCACTACGCAACCAACCGCCGTTGATCAGCCCGCGAACGCGCACCTAGCCATCGCCCGCAACGAAAACAGCGAACTCCTCGAGTCCACCCTCATCCTTCCCGCCGACAAGCTCGTCCACGAGAACCAGCTCACCTTCGAGTTCGTCGGCCACTACGCCCTCAAATGCGAAGATCCCTCGAACTCCACCCTCTGGGGCCACGTCGACAACAATTCCACCCTCGAGTTCTCCGGCTCCCTCAGCCCTTTGCAAGACGAACTCAAACTCCTCCCCGCGCCCTTCTACGACAGCGCGGTTGACCTGCGCCCCGTCGTCCCCATCGTCTTCCTCACCCAACCCTCATCCAAGGCCCTGCAAGCGGCCGGCATCCTCGCTTCATGGTTCGGCATCCTCGCCGACTCCCGCCCCGTCCGCTTTCCCGTCTCCATTGGCACGATACCCACCGGCAACGCTATCGTGATCGGCGAAGGCCGAGCCAGCCTTCCCGCATCGCTCCAGATGGACAGCGCCTCCGGCCCGGCCATCGCCATGCGGCCGAACCCATCCGACCCCTACTCCAAAGTCCTCGTCCTCACCGGCGACACAGCCGACGACGTTCTCACCGACGCGCTCGTCTTTGCATTACAGCGCGACCTCATCGCCGGCTCCTCTGTCCGCATTCCATCAATCAAGATGCCGGCCGCCCGTCAGCCCGACGATGCTCCGCGCTGGCTCAGCACCGAAAAAATCACCCGCATCGGCGACATCCAACAGGCCAGCAACTTCGACACTGACGGCGGTGCTCCTGTAGCCGTCTCCCTGCGCCTGCCGCCCGACCTCTACCTGTCCCGTGCCCAGCAGAACCTCGGCCTCCACCTCAGCTATCGCTACAACGGCATCCCCATCTCCAACGAGAGCACCCTCCAGGTCCTGCTGAACGGCTCCTTCATCAGCTCGACACCATTGCCGCACTCTGACAACGCCTCCGCCCACCTCGAAAGAGTAGTCCCCGTACCAATCTCCGGCCTGCGCCCCTTCTCCAACTCGCTCCTCATGCGCTTCGCCTTTCTCCTCGCCAACAAAGGCGAGTGCCAGGACACCGCTCCCAACAACCTCGCGGGAGCCATCCTCAAAGACTCCTATCTCGACATCCGGGGAATCCCTCACTGGACGGCGCTTCCTAATCTCGAAATCTTCGCCAACGCGGGCTATCCCTTCACCCGGCTCGCAGACCTCGCAGACACCGCCGTCGTTCTGCCCGACACCCCCGCCGCCGAGGAGATCGAGCTCTACCTCACCCTCATGGGACACTTCGGCGCTCAGACCGGCTACCCTGATCTCAACGTCACCGTCACCAACGCCGACGGTATGAAGTCCGATCGCGGCAAGGACTACCTCGTCCTCGGCACCGTCGACGATCAATCCGCTCTCGGCACGCTCAACCCGTCGCTTCCGGTCGGCGTGGACGGCAGCGGCCTCCATATCCAGGACACCCAGGGGTTCTTCGCACAGCTCGAGCATGCATGGTGGAAGGTGCGCAGCTCCGACCGCGTCCAGTCCGGTCAGCTCGAAACTGCCGGAGGCATCCCCGACGCCCTCATCGAAGGCATCGAGTGGCCACGCGACTCGAGCAGATCCGTCGTGGTCATCGCCCTTCGCGACAAGAGCGTCATCCCCGAATTTCTCTCTGTCTTTCTCAAGACCTCGCAGTCCTCTGACATCTCGCAATCCGTCAGCGTCCTCCACGGCTCGCGCTTCAGCTCCTACCGCATCGGCAACGACGTCTACCACGTCGGCTCGCTTTCCTGGTGGATCTGGCTCAGCATCCTCTTTCAGGACTACCAGTGGCTGATGGTCGTCTCGACTCTCGTCGCCTGCTTCCTCATGGCCATCGTCATCCGCTCCATGCTGCGCAGGAAGGCGCGAGCCCGTCTCCAGGGCAACGAGACGACGAGAATCTTTACGTCATAACTAGGGCTGGTTTTTGTGAGAAATGCTGCAATATCACCCATTTGGGGTACGCGAAGTCGTCAGTAACAAACCAGTAAATACCACCTTTATTCAGGTACAAAAACCGGAAAAGACAGGTAAGCTCTCGGAGGATGCAGAGGTGTCGACTGTGTTTTACCTGCTGGCCTCTGTACCAGAAAGCATGGGCATTACGAGTGCCATGAAAAATCATTCCTCAGTCCGGCCATGCACCACGGCGCTCTTACTCGTAGCGGCTTGCTTTGTTCCGTGCGCCCAGACACTGCGCGCCGAACCGGCAG
The DNA here is from genome assembly GCA_963746625.1 of uncultured Acidobacteriaceae bacterium. Classification (GTDB taxonomy): domain Bacteria; phylum Acidobacteriota; class Terriglobia; order Terriglobales; family Acidobacteriaceae; genus Edaphobacter. The sequence goes on along the minus strand of CAVVBT010000001.1, from coordinate 1,774,150 downwards.
ATACGACGACACAAGCTCTTCTCGACAAGGCCCACGACCTCGAAGTTCACGGTCATCGCGACGTAGCCGCTCAAACGTGGCAGCAAGTGCTTCTCACTGACCCCAAAAACGCAGATGCCCTCGCGGGTCTAGCCCGTTCCGCCAAACTCAGCGGCAACCCGGCCCTCGCCAACATCTACCTCGAGCGTCTCCGCTCCATCAATCCCAACACAAACCTCGCACGCGTCACCGAGGCCCTCCCCAAACAACCCGTCACCGCCACACACACGGTCGTCCACCCGGCACTGGAGCAAGAGGCATATAAGGCCCTCAACGCCAGAAACCTCCCCGGAGCCGAGACCCGTTTCAAGGCAATCCTCGCCGCGGATCCCAAGAACGCGCAGGCGCTCGCCGGCATGGGTTACATCCGCATGCAGCAATCCAACTACGATGGAGCCATCAGCTTCTTCGAAACAGCGAAAGATAACGGCGCACGCGACTCCGCCCTCGACTCTGCCCTCGAGAGTGCTCACTTCAACCAGCTTATGAGCCAGGGGTCAGATGCTCTCAAAGAGAACGATCTCTCCACAGCGGAGCAGAGATATCGCGCTGCCCTTGCCATCCGCAGCGACAGCTCGGAGGCTCTCAAAGGTCTAAACACCACGCTCGTCAAGGCCCCCCGACCGCAGGTTGCCCAGCTGACCGCTGCCCCAGCCGCTACCGACATTCAAAACGCCTCAATCCTCTTCAACACAGGCGACGACGCCGGCCTCTATCAGCAACTCACACTCCTCGGCGGCCGCTCGGACCTCAACGGCGAGCAGCGCGGCGCCATTCAAACTATCTGGACCAATTGGGCCCTGCGTCGCGCCAACCAGGCTGCGGCATCTGGCGATAAGAAGCGTTCACTCGCCATCCTCACCGCGGCTGCCCGCTGCACCCCCGAAGATACCGTCGTTATTCGTGCTCTCGCCTCCGGATACGCACGCGCCGAGCTTCCTGTACAGGCCGTCACTCTCTTCAAGTCGCAGGACATGACCACCGCAACCGTCGCCGACTACAGATCCGCCGTCGGCGCGGCTCTCGCTGCCGACGACGACGAGGACGCCGAAACCTGGCTTCATTCCGGCCTCGAGAAGTATCCGAAAGACCCCGAGATGCTCTTTCTCGCCGGAAAGTTCGAACGGACTCGAGACAACGACAGCCGTGCCGCCGGCTACTTCCGCGCCACGCTCGCCGCGCTCCCTGCTGGAGATCCCGTCGCCGAGGTGGTCGCCGAACTCAGTCAGCCGCACCCTGCAGACCATCTGGCGACTCCGGCCCAGCAGAAGGAACTCGCTACGCTCCTTAGCACTCCGGACTCAGCGGACGGCAAATCTCAGCTCGCCCAGTCTGCACAGCTCTCCCAACCCAGCTACGGCAATTCTGCAGGCGCTCAGGCTCAGTTACAAACTCCTCAACAGTCCGACAGCTCCCAACCGCTCACCAACCAGCCGCTGGGAGTCTACGGTACTTACGTCCCCTACGTAGCCCCAACACAGATCAGCGACAACAGCGCCAGAAAGCTCCCCCCACAATCCGAAACCCTGCCCACGGCACGCTACACGCCGAACGCGCAGGCTGCCCCCGACGTCGCCCATCTCGATCCCTCCAGCGCTCCCCTCGCTAGTCAGAACAGCGCACTTTTAGAGGACGACTCCCGCCCCACACGGAATGCCGAATACACCTCCGGACATCGCGCCTCAGAATCCTCTGGGATCAGTCACGGCCAGCAGTATCCCCAGCCTGAAACCCGGCCTGAAGTAATGTCGGGCTCAACTCTTCACCATCGCAATTCGCCGACAATCACAGCCCCCACCCAATCTTCCAACACGCAGCCTTTCGCCGACCAGCCTGGCACCACCGAGTCCTCATCCACTCCATCTTCCGCGTCAATGAGTTCTCCTGACGCTGCCCAGCCCAACACAAATCAGCCCAACACAAATCAACCGAACATAGCTCAGCCCAACGTAGCTCAACCGACCTCCGCCGTAGGTTCTCGCTTCGTTGGTTCTCCCGCTCCCCACGGCGAGCCACCTAGCGACGCCGAAGTTATCGCCAGGGGTGAACCGGCACTGCGAGGCTTGTACGATCCCAACGCGCCCGTCGGCGGCTTGCCCCCTCTCTCGCTACGCACCCGCGCGCAGACGGAGCTCAACTCTATCGAAGGCGCCTACAGCGGCTGGCTCGGCGGCACCGGCTACGCTCATTACCGCACCGGCACCTCCGGCTTCGATCGCCTCACCGATCTGGAGTCTCCCTTTGAGGTCTCCGCAGTCCTGGGCAAAACCGTTCGCGCCACCATCGTCACAAGGCCCATCTTGCTCAACAACGGCGCCCTCAACAACACCTACTTCCAGAACTCCACCGGAACCATCCCTGTCCTCGGCACCCTTCCTGCCAATGTTCTCGTGGCGCCGCAGCAACAGAACGCCAGCGGCATCGGCGGCGAACTCCAACTAACCTCCAGAAACTACGCCTTGGCTCTCGGCTTTACCCCTTACAATTTCCTCGTCGGCAACGTCATCGGCCGCGGTCAATTCCGTACCTTCAAAGGACGCCTCACCTTCTATGGCGAGCGCGACTCCGTCAAAGACACCCAACTCTCCTATGCCGGTATGCGCGACCCCGGCTCTGCGACTCCATTCTCCCCCGGCAACATCTGGGGCGGCGTCGTCTCAACAGGCGGCGGTGTCCGCCTCGACATCGGCGGACCCAGAGCCCGCCTCTACGTCTCCGGTGAGGCTGCCGATCTGACAGGTACCCACGTCCTTGAAAACACCCGTTACGGCGGCCAGATGGGTGCATCCTTCAGAGTCCACCACTGGCCCGGTCACGGCACCCTCAACGTCGGCGGCAACTTCATTGGCATGCACTACGAACACAACGAGCAGGGCATGACCTACGGTCAGGGCGGCTACTTCAGCCCTAACGTCTACTTCCTGGGCTCCGTTCCCGTCACCTACAGCGGTTACTCCAAGAACAATTTCCACTACAGCATCGCCGGAGCCGCCGGGGTGCAGAGCTTTCAGCAAGCCAAGGCACCCTACTTTCCTCTCGACGTGCCTATCCAAACCGACTTCAAGAATCCCTTCACTCCTGCAACCAGCAACCTCGGCGTCAACTACTCGCTCAATTCCGAGGGCGCTTATCTCTTCAACCAGCACTGGTTTGTCGGGGCGTCTCTCTCCGCCAACAATACCAACAACTACAACAACTTCTCCGGCGGCTTCTTCGTCCGTTATCTCTTCAAGTCCCAATACACGATCGATGACTACCCTACCGGTATGTTCCCGGCCACAGGCATGCGCCCCCTCCGCGTCCCATAGCTCGTCGGGGGGCGGTAATCGCCCCATCGCCCCCCGCATACTCGCAACGAAAACCAACATTCATAAATCACCCATTTGGGTAACAATTTCCCTGACTGAATTCCCTTGAATTGCATCCGCCTCGCACGTATAACTTGGCGGTACACCTTCCCTCGAACTCACGCGTTTGCTTCGTAATTTACGAGCGTTCGAGAGGTGTCTCAAGGGCCTTATGACAGAACGACCGACTCAGCCAGCCGAGCAACTACGCTGCCTTACCGCTGCAGCGATCTTCTTTTTGTTTGCCGCAATTCCCGCATTCGCCTTCAAGTCCGACTCTGTCCCTGACTGGGTCCGCACTGCCGCCCAGCAGAAACTTCCCGAATACTCCTCCGAGACGAACGCTGTTGTCCTCCTCGACGACACAACCTACACCGTCGCCCCCGACGGCAGCGCCGTAGAGCATCGCCGCCAGGTCCTTAAGATCCTGCGTCCGCAAGGCCGTAGACAAGCCATCGTCGAAGTCCCCTTCGACAAAGACACCAAAATCCTCTCCATGCACGTCTGGAGCATCGGTCCCGACGGCCACGAGTACGCCGTCAAAGACAACGAGATGACCGACCACGGCTACGGCGAAGGAAATCTCTTTGCCGACGACATGGTCCGCGTAGCCCAGGCTCCCGGCCGCGACCCAGGCGGCGTCGTCGCCTACGAGTACGAGCAGCGGTGCCATCCCTACCTAACGGAGAAGACCTGGTTCTTCCAGGACACCATCCCTCACCTCAACCAGACCTTTACCCTCGAACTGCCTCCCAACTTCACCTACGGCACCGTCTGGGCTCATGCCAGGCAGACGCCTCCAATCGACCTCGAACACCAGCATTGGCGCTGGGTCATGAACGACACCCCGGCTATCGACCTCAAAGACGTCCGCCTTCGCCCCGCTATCGATTCCCTCGAAGGCCGCATGACCGTCCACTACACCGGCCCAGGCCTCCCCACTTCAACCGAAGGCACATGGAAGAGCATCGGCGAGTGGTACCAGGTCCTCTACAAGGACCGCATCGTCGCCACGCCCGAGATCACCGCAAAAGCAAACGAACTCACCGCCGGCAAGTCCGACTTCTACGACAAAACTGAAGCCATCGCCGAATTTGTTCAGAAACAGGTCCGTTATTTTGCCATCGAGCTAGGCATCGGCGGTTACCAGCCCCACTACGCCGCCGACACCTTCCGCAACCGCTACGGCGACTGCAAGGACAAGGCGACACTCCTCACCGCGATGCTCTCTGCCGCTGGTATTCACGCGACGCTCGTGATCGTCGATACCAGCCGCGGCGTCGTCGACCCCGATGCACCTTCCATCGTCGGCAATCACGCCATCGCAGCCATCGAAATTCCCAAAGGCTACACCTCGCCGAAACTCCGCAGCGTCGTTACTGCCAAAACCGGCCGTCAATATCTCATCTTCGACCCCACCTGGGAAAAAACCGCCTTCGGCCAGCTCGAGCACAACCTCCAGGGAGGCTATGGAGTTCTGATGGAGGGCTCCGATAGCCAGGCCATTCAGTTTCCTGTCCTCGCCCCCGAACTCAACACCATCCGCCGCACCGCTACCTTCCAACTCCAGGCCGACGGCTCCCTCAAAGGCACCGTCACCGAAATGCGCTTCGGCGATATCTCCGAAGGGAACCGCTACCTCTACACCATGGCCGATGCCAAACAGCAAAGCGAGTATCGCGACCACGTCCTCGGCCAGGACTTCAGCAGCTTCACTGTCTCAGACGTCAAAGTCGAGAACGTCGAAGCCCTCAACAAAGACCTCACTACGACTTTCTCACTCACCGCAGACCGTTTTGGCAAGCCCATGGGTCCGCTGCTCATGATCCGCCCCCGTGTCCTGGGTTCAGAAGACCTCTACATCGATCACAAAAAGCGTCACGAAGTCCCCGTCAACCTCAACCAGACCATGCAGGAACACGACGACTACGCCATCGAGCTCCCCCCAGGCTACATAGTCGATGAGATCCCCGACCCAATCAAACTTGACCTCGGATTCGCTTCATACGAAAGCTCCAGCACAGTCAAAGACAACGTCCTTCACTACACCCGCACCTACACCGTCCGCGAGGTCACCCTCCCCGCCGACAAATACCCTGACGTCCAGAAACTCGCCGGCGTCATCTCCGCCGACGAACAAAGAAGCGCAGTTCTCAAAAAACAATAAGCTATCAATCCGGCCCGTCTCGCAAACAGAAACGTCTTCCCGAACGCGTACTAAAGGAACGAAGCAATCATGAACCACTTCCGCCGCGGCTTCGTCCGCCTGTCTCTTTTCTCTGTCTTACTCTCTCTCACCGGCGCCATCGCGCACGCGGACCAATGGACTCCACCCACCCCCGAAGAACTCTCCATGACCTCGCAGCCTCAGGTGCCCGGAGCCTCAGCTGTCTATCTCAACCGCGAAGAGACCACCGACGACAAGCTGCACATGTTCAGCATTTACGTTCGTCTAAAGGTCCTTAACGAGGCCGGCAAGGAGCATGCCAACGTCGAGCTTCAATACGCACACGCAAGCGAAGGTACTTCCATCACCGTTGAGGACATCCAGGGCAGAACCATCCACCCCGATGGAACCATCATCCCGTTCACCGGAAAGCCATACGACAAGCTCATTGAAAAGACACAGGGCGTCAAGTTCATGGCAAAGGTCTTCACTCTGCCCGATGTGGAAGTCGGGAGCATCCTCGAATACCGTTACAAGCTGCGGCTCGATGACAACTGGTTCATGGCGCCCCAGTGGTACATTCAGTCGAACCTCTTCACTCGCAAGGCTCACTACTCATGGAGACCGACGGACCATCAGCTCGTTACCAGCGACGACCGCGGCCAGCTTACCAACGCCATTGCCTGGACTCCGATTCTGCCCGTGGGCTCCGAGGTTAAACAGACGCGGCTTCCGCCTACGGAACCTGGGCATGATGGTCAGATCGTCTTTGACCTGAACATGCAAAACATCCCACCTGCGCCTAATGAGGACCACATGGCGCCGGTTTCAAGTTTCACTTTCCGTGTTCTCTTCTACTACACCCCCTATCACACAGGCGACGAGTTCTGGAAGAACGAAGGCAAGCACTGGGCCAAACTGCGCGATAAATTCATCGGACCTGGCCCCGCCGTTAGCGCCGCGGTCAAAGACATCGTCTCCTCCTCCGACACCCCCGATCAAAAGCTTCGCAAGCTCTACGCCGCCGTCATGCAGCTTGAAAACACCCGCTACACCCGCCAGCACTCCGGCGCTGAAGAGAAGGCGCAGGGCTTCAAGGAGGTCCGCACCACCGACGACGTCTGGACGCGTAAGCGGGGAACCGATGACCAGATCGCCGGCCTCTTTGTCGCCATGGCCCGCGCTGCCGGATTCAAGGCCTACCTCGGCACCGTAACCAATCGCGAACGCAGCATCTTCAGCAAGAACTTTGTCAGCCTCTCTCAGCTCGACGACTCGGTTGCCATCGTCAATGTTGATGGCAAAGACCAGTTCTTCGACCCCGGAACCCGCTTCTGCCCTTACGGTCACCTCTCCTGGCAGCACTCCGTCGCGGGGGGAATTCGCCAGACAGACAGCGGCAGCGATTTCTTTACAACCAACGGCGAGCCCTACACCTTCTCCCGGGTGCAGCGTATCGCCGACCTCACCCTCAGTTCAGAAGGCGTCCTCTCCGGCACCATCAAGATGACTTATGCTGGCGACCCCGCCATTCGCTGGCGTCACCGTTCCCTCGAAGGCGACTCCGCCAGCCTCGAGCGCGAGATACGCACCAGTGTCGAGCGTCTCGTCCCCCCCGGAGTCGAGGTCAAGGTTGTCTCCATCGAAAAACTCGAAGACTACGAGCAGCCGATCGTCGCTAACCTCCAGGTCAAGGGCTCTCTTGGCTCTTCAACCGGCAAACGAGTCCTCCTCCCAGGCGACATCTTCGAGGCCAATGCCAAACCCGCCTTCCCGCACGAGAAGCGCGAGATTCCTGTCTACTTTGAGTACACTCGTATCACTCAGGACGCTGTTCGCATCGCCTTCCCCGCCAACCTCTCCGTCGAGTCGCTGCCGGCAACCAACCAAGATAGCTTTCAGAAATCAATCGCCTACAGCCTCACCACCGAGTCCACCCCCCACACCTTCACCATACACCGCACGTTCGGTCTCGGAGATATCCTCTTCGACGTGAAGCAGTATCCGGACCTGCGCAGCTTCTACTCCAAAATAGAAGCCAAGGATCAGGAAAACGTAGTCCTCACCACCGCTTCCAAACCAGGTACAACGGGGAACTAACCTTAGATGACATCGTCTACTCGTCGTTTCTTTTGTATCTCCTTCCTTTGCCTTCTCTCTTGGCTCACGCCGTGTGACGCTGATGGTCAGTGGACGCCACCGACCCCGGAAGAACTCTCTATGACATTGCAGCCGCAGGTTCCCGGCGCAGCTGCAGTCTACCTCTATCGTGAGGAGACTACCGAAGACCGGTCGCACAAGTTCAGCATCTACGTCCGCCTCAAAGTCCTCAACGACACTGGTAAGGACTTCGGCAACGTTGAACTTCGCTACGCCCGTTTCCATGACGACACTGGATTTAGCGGATACTCTATCGAAGACATTCAGGGAAGGACCATCCATCCCGACGGAACCGTCATTCCTTTCACTGGAAAGCCCTTCGAAAAACTCATTGAAAAAACCCACGGCGCTAAGGTCATGGCCAAGGTCTTCACCATGCCCGACGTCACCACCGGCAGCATTCTCGAGTACCGCTACAAACTGCACTACGACGACGAATTCTTCGACTCGCCGTCATGGTTCCTTCAATCGGAACTCTTTACCCGAAAGGCCCACTACACCTGGATGCCTATCGATCTCAAATCGATAATGCTTGTTAATTCTCGCGATGAAGCCGCTGACAAAATCGCCTGGTCGAGCGTCCTGCCCCACGGCTCCCAGATCGTACAGACCCGTACCATCCAAGGCGAAAAACTCGAGCTCAACGTCCAGGACGTCCCTCCGGCTCCGAACGAAGACTTCATGCCACCCATCCGTAGCTTGACCTATCGCGTGCTCTTCTACTACACCGCCTATCGCTCGCCTGACGAGTTCTGGAAGAACGAAGGCAAGTTCTGGACGAAGAAGCAGGACAAGTTTATCGGCCCCGGCCCACTCGTCGAGACAGCAGTCAAGGACATCGTCGCGCCTTCCGACACGTCCGAACAAAAGCTTCGCAAAATCTATGCCGCAGTTATGAAGCTCGAAAACACCCGCTACACTCGCGAGCACACCACCACGGAGGAAAAAGCCAACGGCCTGAAAGAGATTCGCAACGCCGACGACATTTGGACCCGCAAGCGCGGCAGCGACGACCAGATCACTGGGCTCTTTGTCGCCATGGCCCGCGCGGCGGGCTTCAAAGCCTACATAGGCGCTGTTACCAACCGGGACCACGATGTCTTCGTCAAGAACTACCTCAACCTTTCACAGCTGGATGACACGATTGCCATCCTCAACATCGACGGCAAAGATCAGTTCTTTGACCCCGGAACACGTTACTGCCCTTACGGACACCTTGCATGGCAGCATACCCTTACGGGAGGCATCCGCCAGACTGAAGATGGCAGCGGCTTATTCAATACTCCCTCAGAGCCTTACTCTTTCTCCCGCACCCTGCGTGTCGCCAACTTGAATATCAACCCCGACGGCACCCTTTCCGGCAAGCTCACCATGACCTACCTGGGTGACCCCGCAATCCGTTGGCGCCACCATCTCCTCGAAGGAGATTCCGCCAGTCTCGAACGGGGAATCCGTTCCAGTGTCGAACAACTCGTTCCCCCGGGGGTTGAAGTGAAGGTGACCGCCATCGACAAAACCGAAGACTACGAGCAGCCTCTCGTCGCCACCCTTGAGGTCAAGGGAACCCTCGGTTCTTCGACCGGAAAGCGGCTCCTAATCCCCGGCGACATCTTCGAGGCAAACTCCAAACCCACCTTCCCCCACGCAAAGCGCGAAGTTTCTGTTTACTTCGACTACCCGCATCTAATCCGCGACGCTGTTCATATCAACTTTTCCCCGACTCTCTCAGTCGAATCCGTTCCCGCAGCCGATAACAGTACTTTCGAGAAATCCATCGCCCATAGCCTATCCAGCGAGTCCACGGCGAACTCCTTGACCATCCGCCGCGACTACATTCTCGGGGAGATCTTCTACAGTCCTGCACAATACCCGGAGCTCCGATCCTTTTACACAAAAATCGAGACCAGGGACCATGAGAGCGTAGTTCTCACCACTGCTGCATCCGTTGCTAAGCCGGTAGGGAACTGAAGCTCGGACCGCATTCTTCGCCCCTCAAGGCAGGCGGCAAACCTTCACCGCTTCATTCGCGTAATCGCAAACAAATTTAGTTACCGCCCCCCGCTCCAAAACCACCCAGGAAACTCCCAGAGGCCGCAATCTCGCCACTCGGCGCGCATCCTCTTCCACATTCAATCCAGCCTGCGCCACCTGGCCCTCCAGCCAGGCCGCCGCCAACTCAGGCCTGTTTGTCACCACGCCGCCATCCTTCGAATAATCCGGCAGTGTGCTACGCTCCGCAATCGCCCGGAATCCCTGCGCGTCCTCGCCCGGCCCCGTGATGTACTCCGCATCCAGAGCAACCACCGCATCTTTTGGCGTACTTTTGCTGATCCACGCAAACGCCCGCTCCCAGGCATTGCCCCCGCCGTCCACTCCCGGCAACTCAAGATGCCGCGAAGCAGGAAACGTCTCTCGTTCTGCGACTACCATCACACCGGCAAGCACTGTGAACACCACCACCCACCGCACCACCCGTCGCTGCAACACTCGTTGTCCAAGCTCCGCTCCAAGCACCAGCGTCATCACGATATATACAACCTGAAAGATCCGCAGCGGCTGCATCCTCGCCACCAGATGTGTACCTGATTCCATCCGTGCAAACAGCCCAGCCACGACCGTCGCAGTCACTCCACACACTACTGCCATGCGCGCCAGGCTCGCCCGCGCCAAATCGTCCTCTCGTCTCCACACCCATGCGACCGCCGACAGAATCATCAGCGGAGCCGCCAATCCAACCAACTCATACCAATGCCACTGGCTCAAAAACCAGTAATCCCGCGTCAGCATGATTCTCTGGTAAATCTCGCTCTCCGGAGCTGCCGCTAATTGCAAGCCCGCGGCCATCGCCACCGCGGTCAACGCGAGCCCTGCCGTCCCCCACACCCGCACCACCCTGTTCTCCAACAGCAGCACCCCCAGCACCATCGCCGATCCCACAGCATAAGCACCCATCAAAGGATGCATCACACACGCTCCCGCCAGCGATACGACACAAAGCATAGCCGCGCCCCACCGTGCCTCCCCATCCTCCACCTCAAACCGGGGCCGCAGAAGCTCCATCATCCCCACCAGCGCCAGCAAAGCACAAGGAGTCGACAAACTCCGCGCCGTCACATACGGATCCATCAGCATCAACGAAGTCCCGGCAATAGGCAACGTCATCCAAACCGCCAGCAGCGTTACCGCGCCACTCCGCGCCACACGGGACGAATAGCACCGCGCCGCCAGCAGCCAGGCCGCAAACAATGTCAGCCAATAAGCCGCCAGATGCACCAGCAACATCACCAGCGCAACGCTCAGATGCGACTCCCTCACCAGCCCAGCCATCGCCGGCGCAAACAGCGAGTAGCGCAGATGCCCCACCACAAACTCGCTCCCATGCGGATACAACGCAGGATCAAGCAACCGCTTGATCTCCGGAAGATACACCCCCCCATCCTCCGCATAAGGATGGTAGCCGTGCACGAGAACCGCAAAAAACGTCAATGCGGTCACCAATGCCAGGGCGAAGCCACGTTCTCGCCGGTCATCCTCTCGTCTAAGTTGTTCAGATGAGATGGGTGATGCTAACGAAGTCGCCAAATACCCGTTTCTCCCGCCGTGAATAGAATCACTGCCACTGCAAACAAAGCTCTTCCAACCCTACAGCAATCCTGCCTTCAGTTAGACCATCCCCCGGTTCGAATGTTGCCGCTCCGTAATGCTGCATCCATCATCCTGCACCCATACAACCATTTCAATGGTGGCAACGAAAGGCCCAGACGATACAATCCAATAGGCATGTTGTCTTGTTTCCGGCACCACCCTTATCTCAACGTATCTCTGTCGCGCTTCCTCAAAAGCGCTCTGGGCTCGGTGTCTCGATGAATACTGTAGCCGCAGCTCCACCCAAAAGCCGCAATCTTTACAAGACTGTTCCCGGCCTGCTCGTCAGCGCTTTCTTCCTTTGGTACACCTTCCGCGGAATCTCCTTCAACCAGATCCTTGCTCTCCGTCTCGTCCAACCCGCATGGATTCTTGGTGTCGTCGGCTTCACCTTCGCCAGTCACGGTCTCCGCTGTGTCCGTTGGAGCCAGATGATGCCTCGCGGCGGACGATCCATCAGGGACCACTTCAAGGTCTGCGCCCGCGTCCTCATGACCTCGCTCGCCGCCAACAATATTCTCCCCCTCCGCATCGGCGACATCATGCGTGTTTTCACCTACTCTGACGACCTCAACGCATCCCCCTCCACCATTCTCAGCACCGTCATCCTCGAAAAACTCCTCGACATCTTCGTCCTGGTTCTTCTCTTCGTCTCAACCGTTGGCCGCGTCGTCACTCCACATCTTCGCCTCATTGCAGAGATCTCTCTCGCCATCTCGGCCGTCGGCCTCATCGTCCTCCTGGTCTTTGCCCGCCGCCTTCAAGGCCCCATCCAGCGACTCTTCACTCGCCTGCCCAACAACCCCAAACTAGTAAAGGTCGAGCATTGGATCAACCTTGCTCTCGAAGCAACCGGCCGTCTCGGCGTGGCCGAGTCGCTTCTCCTCCTCTTGCAATCCGTCATTATCTGGACCTGCGAGGGTATGATCTACGTCTCTGCCATCCATCTGCTCGGTATGTCTGTCGATCGCATCGCTCCATGGCTTGCCGTCTCCTTCGCCAATCTCTCTTACCTCATCCCCAGCTCTCCGGGAGCGATCGGACCCTTCGAGTTAGCCGTCAAAACCTCACTCGCCGCTCATGGAGCCCCTGTCACCCAGGCAGCCATCTTCGGCCTCGCCCTCCACGCATGGATGCTCATCTCTGTCACCGGAGTCGGTGGCATCATCTTCCTGATCCATCGCATCCGCATCCACAACCACAAGCCGCTCTTCGTAGAGATCGAACAACTCCCCACCGAACTCCCATAATCCAAGGGCGTAACAGCGATCAAAAAGATAAAGACTGATCCGCCCAGCAAACTCCCACAAACGAAATACCCTCAAAGAACCTTCTCTTATCAGTTTTTATCTCTCTTATCACTGTTACGCCTTACCCTCACCCCTCTAGTAAACTGAACCCGCTCCACCCCCGGTGAACCCAAAAGCATGTATCGCACAATCCAGCAGTCCTTATTGGTCCGCATCCAGGCCATCCTGCAATCCAAATACGACATCACGCTCACGAATCTCGTCGTGGAGCAGCCCCCCACCATCGCCCTGGGCGAACTCGCTCTCCCCGTAGCCTTCGAGCTGGCCAAGCGCCTCCGCAAAGCCCCCCGAGCCATCGCCACCGAACTCGCCACCGAGCTTTCTACCCAGCTACCCGAGGACGTCGCCAGCGTCGAAGTAGCCGGAGCGGGCTACCTCAACATCCGTCTCAACCGCACCGCCATCGCCCGCCAGATCGCGGCAGACCAGCACGCCAACATCGGCGGTCCCGGCTTCCGTCTCGTCGAACACACCAGCATCAATCCCAACAAAGCCGCTCATATCGGCCATCTCCGCAACGCCATCCTCGGTGACACCTTCCAGCGCCTCCTACGGCCCGACACTTACAAAACCGGCTTCCCCGTAGGCGTTCAGAACTACATCGACAACACCGGCGTGCAAGTCGCCGACGTGGTCGTAGGCCTCGTCCACCTTGAAGGAAAGAATCTCAGCAGCACACGCGAACTCCTCACCCAGCTCCTCGAAACCAACCAGCGCATTGATTTCTACTGTTGGGATCTCTACGCTCGCGTCTCCCAGTGGTACGCCGCCGACCCCGACCAGATCGCCGCACGCAAACAAATCCGTCTCGACACCCTCCATGCTCTCGAAACCGGTAACAACGACACCGCAGAGATCGCCGACCTCATCGCAACCGCTGTCCTACGCCGTCATCTCGAGACCATGCAGCGCCTCAACATCGAGTACGACTTCCTCCCCCGCGAGAGCGAAATTCTAAACCTCCACTTCTGGGACGCAGCCCGCACCCTCATGCTCGAAAAAGGCGTCCTCTACCTCGAAACCGCCGGCAAAAACAAAGGCTGCTACGTCATGCGCCGTGCAGGCACCGAAAACCTCATCGCCCACGAAGGCACCGACCCCGATCAACCAGACGAAGACGCCAAAGTCATCGTCCGCTCGAACGGCACCGTCACCTACGTAGGCAAAGACATCGCCTACCACCTCTGGAAGTTCGGGCTCCTCCCCGGCAAAGACTTCGGCTACAAACGCTTCTTCGAGTACCCACGCCTGTTTGCAGCCAACAACCAGCAACCAGCAACCAAAAACCAGCAACCAAAAACCCACACCTGCTGGATCTCCACCTCAGCCCCCAGCGAGCCCGGCCACCCATCCTTCGGCCACGCCGACCATATCTACAACGTCATCGACTCCCGCCAGAACGACCCGCAAAACAACGTAATCGCCGCCCTTCGCGGCATGGGCTACACCGAAGCCGCCGACAACTACACCCACTTCAGCTACGAGATGGTCGCCCTCACCCCACGCTGCGCCATCGACCTCGGCTACCCCATCAGCGGAGAAGACCAGAAGCGCCCTTACATCGAAGTCAGCGGCCGCAAAGGCTTCGGTGTCAAAGCCGATGACCTCATCGACCGCCTCACCGCCGCCGCAAAATCCGAAGTCGACACCCGCCACCCCGACCTCACCGACACCGAGCGCGAAACCATCGCCAAACAGATCGCCGTCGGAGCCCTCCGCTATTTCATGCTCCGCTACACCCGCAACACCGTCATAGCGTTCGACTTCAAAGACGCCCTCAGCTTCGAAGGCGAAACCGGCCCTTACGTCCAATACGCCATCGTCCGCGCCGCCAACATCTTCCGCAAAGCCGAAACCAACCCGGAAGCCGCACTCGCAAACTTTGCCACTCTCTCCAACGATGCTCTCGCCGAAATTCTTGACACCGAAGACGGCGCCAGCCTATGGGAAACGTGGCTCCTCGCCTCCAAACTCACCCTGCTCATCGACCAGTGCCTCAACACCGCCGAACCCGCCTATCTCGCCAAGTACGCCTTCCAACTCGCGCAGCAATTCAACAATTTCTACCACCGCCACCACATCCTGAACGAGACAAACCCCACCCGCAAAGCCTTCCTGTTAGCCACCGCCGCCGTAGCCCAACGCGAGATGACACGCGCCCTCGCCTACCTCGGCATCGAAACCCCGCCGGTTATGTAACAAAAAAGTTACAAGAAAATCCAGATACGGATCAACGCCATGATTTCTAATCCGCTTTTCGGTGCTATCGGTGCAAATCCGTGTTAAGCCTTCGTTTCGAGCCGTCAAAGAGGCTAACCTGCATAACCCCGCACCCACTCCACAATCGATCGCACAGCAATCCCACTAGGTCCATAAGCCATCCACGGCTTCGCTTCCTCATTCCACGCACACCCCGCAATATCCAGATGCACCCACGGAGTCTCTCCCACAAACTCCTTCAAAAACATCGCCCCCGAGATTGCCCCGCCATAACGGTTCTTTCCCGTATTCATCATGTCCGCGATCTGGCTCTTGATGTGATCCCGATAGTCATCGGTGCAGGGAAGCCGCCAGAACTTCTCTCCCGAAGTCTTTGTCCCATCCATAAATTTCTGCCATGCCGCCTCATCGTTTGAGAAAACGCCCGCATTAATCATCCCCAGCGCCACGACACAAGCCCCCGTCAACGTAGCGGCATTGATCAGATGCGTGCACCCCAGCGTCTTCGCGTAGTGCAGTCCATCCGCCAGCACCAGCCGTCCCTCTGCATCCGTATTCACCACCTCAATCGTCTTGCCGGACATCGCCGTCACCACATCGCCCGGTTTGTAAGCCGCACCGTCCGGCATATTCTCCGCCGAGCACACCACTCCGATCACCTTCACCATCGGCTTCAGCTTCGCAATGGCCCGCATCGCCCCAATCATCGCCCCCGCGCCGGCCATGTCGTACTTCATCTTCTCCATGCCGTCTGCCGGTTTAATAGAAATCCCGCCCGTGTCGAACGTAATCCCTTTCCCCACCAGCCCCATGACAGGAGCATCCTTCGCCGCGACCTCACCCCGCGCCAACGCCGGCTCATACGTCATTACAATCAGGGCCGGCGGCTGTTCCGACCCCTGCGCCACCGCCCAGAACGCACCCATCTTCAACTCGTGCAGCTTCGCGGTTGAATGCACCTCGCATTTCAATCCCACCTCTGCGCACATCGCCGCCGCGCGCTTTCCCAACTCCGTCGGAGTCAGCACATTGCCCGGCTCATTCACCAGAGACCGCGTAAAATTCTGCGCCTCCGCAACAACCAGCCCCTCTTCAAACCCCTCCTGGATCTCATCCCTCGTGATCTTCTCCGCATCATGTGCTACCACCGTCAGCGACCGTACCGACCGGTCTTTCCTGTCGCTTCGGTACGTATCCCAGTCCATCTCCCCCAGTTCAGCGCCCTCCACCAGCGCTCGAGACATCAGCTTGCAGGGCAGCGTATCCAGGTGCTCGTCATCCAGCGCATGGTCCTCCGGAAACGCAATCGCCATCTCCCGCACACCCAGTGGCTTCGCCGCACGCACCGCCGTGCCCGCGCCCTTCCTCACCTCATCGACCGACAATGACTTCGCCTTGCCCAGTCCCACCACCAGCAGCCGCTCCGCCTTCAACCCGCTCGGGCCATGCAGCAGCAGCGTCTCACCCGATCCTGCCTTGAAATCCCCGGAAGCCAGTGTTCTTGCCGCGGCATCCGTCACAGCATCCGAGGTTACGAGCAGCGCAGGCAAAGGCTCCGCATCCTTAGCCGTCGCAATGTCCACAGCAAAGACGGCCAGCATAGGCGTAGGAAATCCGGCGGCATCCTGAAACAGAAGCTTCGTATCCATAACCACTATCGTAGCGCGAGTGCAACCCCCACAGTTCCACCAAATTGCTGCCCGGTGAGAAACCGTTACTGCCGCTGACTCCGTGCCACGGCTGCTTTGGCCTCGTTATCGGCCTCGCGCTTCCGCTCCGTCGCGCGCTTGTCCCACTCCTGCTTGCCCTTCGCGAGGGCCAACTCGCACTTCACCCGGCCATTGCGAAAATAGAGCCGCGTAGGAATCAGCGTGTAGCCCTTCTGCTTCGTCATCCCCTCGAGCTTCCGCACCTCGCTCTTATGCAGCAACAGCTTCCGCGTCCTCAGCGAATCATGGTTCATCGCGTTCCCATGCGAAAACGGGCCAATATGCGCATTCAGCAGAAACGCCTCGCCATCCTTCAGCAACCCATAAGCATCCTTCAGGTTAGCCTTACCCTCGCGGATTGACTTTACCTCGGTCCCGCGCAGCGCAACCCCGGCCTCAAATTTATCCGAAAGAAAATAATTGAAGCTGGCCGACCGGTTGAACGCAGCATCGCGCTTACCCGCCGCCACCGGGTCCCGTTCCTTCTGTTTCACCACTGGCTTCGGCTGGTGAGCGACCGTCGGATTGGACAATGAGCGTGCCACGAACCTTTTACTTTAACACGTATGCAACTTAAGTCTCACGCGCCTCACTCACCCGCCAACTCGCGGCACGTCTAACCATAAACCTCGGGACATATTTCAATATCTCCCAAAGCACTCCAACCTCCGGCCGCGAGCGGTAACTCTTCAGCGTCCGCGGACCAGCAAAGACCAACCTTTCCATGAGGTCGAACGTTCGCCGAATGCTATACTCACCCGAGCGCAACAGCCTGCCAGGCATAGCCTCGCACAACAACATCATCTTCCCGGCAGGCGCGTACTCCGGCGAGCACCACAATCTTTACGGTGTAAAGGACGAAAACGGAAGCAGCATGGGTCGCGGGTACAAATCAATCGGCAAATTAACGGCACTCCCTCTTCGTACGCTTCCCCTGCTGATCCTGGGCTGCCTCGCCGCCTTTGGTTCGCACACGGCGCATGCCCAATCAGCCAAAACCTGGGACCAACGTGGACAGGCAGCCGAGGCGCGCCAGGACTACGAGACCGCCTTTACGGACTATCAGAACGCCCTCAAACTCAAACCCACCGACCTCCGCTATAAGACGCGCTTCGACCGCACACGATTTCTCGCCGCAGCCCAACTCGTGGACCGTGGCCGCGTCCTCCGCCAGAGCGGCGACCTGAACGGCGCCCTCGCCGAGTTCACCCGCGCCCTCCAGATCAATCCCGGCTACGAGGTCGCCCAGCAGGAAATCAATCAGATCCAGAAGGAAATGCAGTCTCAGCCCGGCACTCCGCAGGGCGGCGCTCCGCCACCCCTCAGCGAGCAGATGTCCCGCCAGAACGAGGTTCTTTCGAGCGTCGGCAGCCTCTCCGGCCCCGTCGAACTGAAGCCCCTGTCCAACGAACCCATCCCTGCAATCCACATGACCGAAGACGTCAAGGTCATCTACCAGGCCATCGGTAAAGCAGCCGGGTTCAACGTCCTCTTCGACCCCGACTACACCTCCAAGCGCATCCCCGTCGATCTCAACAACGTCAGCTGGTCCGACGCCCTCCGCATCGTCGGCTCTCTCGCAGGTACCTTCTACAAGCCCGTCACCTCCAACACCATCTTCGTCGCCCAGAACACCCGCCAGAAGCGCACCGACCTCGACGAGCAGGCCGTCCAGACCTTCTATCTCACCAACGCCAGCCAGCAGAACGACGCCAACGAAGTCGTCGTAGCCATCCGCAACCTGCTCGATCCCAGCGTCAAGATCTACCTCGTCCCCAGCCAGAACGCCATCGTCATGCGCGCCACTCCTGACGAGCTCCTCTTCGCCCAGAAGGTCCTCAACGACCTCGATCGCGCCCACCCTGAAGTCGTCGTCGACGTAGCAGTCCTCGAAGTCAACAAGAATGTTGAGCGCAATCTCGGCATCACTCTGCCCCAGTCAGGTGACCATCACCCCGCAGGCCGCCCCAGGCACGACGACCACCACCAGCACCAGTACCTCAACCACCGGCACGACAAATACCTCCTCCAACTTCACCCTCAACACCCTCGCGCACCTCAATGCCAACAACTTCGCCGTCGGCATCGGCCCCGCAACCGTTAACGCGCTTCTCACCGACGCCGACACCCGCATCCTTCAAAACCCCAGCATCCGCGCCACCGACGGCCAGCACGCGATCATGAAGATCGGAGAGAAGATCCCCATAGCCACCGGCTCCTATAACGCCGGCGTCTCCACCGGTGTCGCCAGCATCGGCGTGCAGACCCAGTTCACCTACATCGACATCGGCGTTAACATCGACATGACCCCCACGGTCCACTATGACCGCGAGGTCACCCTCAAGATGAAGATTGAGGTGCTCTCCCAGGTCACCACCGTCACCATCAGCGGCGTTCAGGAGCCCGTCATCGGGCAGCGTTCCTCTGAGCAGGTGATCACCCTCCAGGACGGCGAACCCAGCCTCCTCTCCGGAATCATCACCAAGAGCGACCAGCTCAACATCAACGGCACTCCCGGCATCGGCGAGTTACCGTTCTTCAAGTACTTCTTCACCTCGCGCGACAAAGTCAACGATAAGACAGAGATCGTCTTCATCGTCGTCCCTCACATCGTCCGCGAGTCCGTCCTCACCCGCGCCAACCTCCGCCCCATCGACACCGGCACCGGCGGCTCCTTCGAACTCCGCCACGACGCTTCCGCCGGCCTCAACGACTCGCAAGCCGTCGGCTCCGCCCCTCGTCCGCACCCCGCGCAGCCTACCTCCGCCGCAAACGCCGCCTCCGCCATGGCTCAGCAACTCGGCCAGCAGGCCGAGCCGCCCAAGCCGCCCGTTCCCAACCAGCCGGCAGCTCAGCCCGCAACCCAGCCCACAGTTCGGAGGGCCGCCCATAAGCTTCACCGTCGTTCCCCCGGCTTCCAACCAGGGCGTCGGCAGCACCTTCCAGGTAGCCGTCATGCTCGGCAATGGCCGCGACGTCTTCTCCGTACCGCTCCAACTGCAGTTCAACTCAGCCGTGCTTCAACTCGTCAACGTTGACTCCGGCGACTTCCTCGGCCGGGACGGCCAGGTCGTCTCCATCACTCATCGCGACGATGGCAAGGGCCTCGTGGCCATAGCCACCGAGCGGCCACCCAACACAGCCGGGGTCAGCGGGCAGGGAAGCCTCTGCACCCTCACCTTCAAGGCGATCGCCCCCGGCGACTCCGACCTGACCCTTGTCAAAGTCGGGGCCCATAACAGCACGCAGGCCAATCTTCCGGCCGTCGGTTCGCAGGCCGTGGTGCATGTCAAGTGAGTATCCGCATCAACCCGGGCACCCCATGGCCTGCCCTTAGCTTGCCGAAGGGTCCCGATTCTGGGACATGGGTTGCACTGCCGCCAGATGGGTCTAAACCCAACCCCGAATCCGGCCTAACCCTCGTCGAACTCATCATTTGCATCACCATCGTCGCCGTTCTGGCCTCTGCTGCTCTCCCCATTGCCCGTTTCCAAGTCAAACGGGAAAAGGAGCGAGAACTCCGCCGCGACCTCTGGGAGATGCGCGACGCAATCGACCGCTACAAGGACGCCGCCGACAAGGGTGCCATGCAAGTCAAAGCCGACAGCCTAGGCTATCCCCCTGATCTCGAAACCCTGGTCAACGGAGTCGACATCCAGGACAAAAAAGTGAAGTTCCTACGCAAAATCCCCACCGACCCCATGACCGGCAACACCGAATGGGGTCTCCGCTCCAACCAGGACGACGCCGACTCCGACTCCTTCGGCGGCCAGAACGTCTTTGATGTCCACTCAAAGAGCCAGGGAACTGCCCTCGACGGCACAAAATACTCCACATGGTAAGAATGCCTCCAACTCGTCCTTCCGACTCAGACCAAGGCTTCACCCTCCTCGAGCTCATGATCGTCATGGTCGTCATCAGCCTGCTCGCGGCCATTGCCATCCCCGCCTACACCAGCAACATCCGCAACGCCCGTGAAGCCGTCCTCAAAGAGGATTTGCACGTGATGCGCCAGGCTATCGATTCCTACACCGTCGATAAACAAAAGGCCCCTCAGTCCCTCGACGACCTCGTCCAGGGCGGCTACCTCAAAACCATTCCCACGGACCCCTTCACCCATCGCACCGACACCTGGATGCCCGCCCAGGACGACACCCTCCAAACCCTTGACCAGACCGAATCTGGTATCAACGACGTCCACAGCGGCTCCCAGCTAACCGGCTCCGACGGCACCTCCTACTCCACCTGGTGACTGACAACTGAGAACCGGTACCGGGGACGGCCTTTCCCACTCGCCACTGCTAACAAAAAGGCGCATACTAGCGTCTAAGACAACGTCGAGCTGCGTCCATCCAGCAGGGAAGCGGCCCGCAGGAGAACTACTATGCGTTCCTTTACGCACCTCGGCCTAGCCGCCGCCTTCACGCTCTCCGTCGCAGCCATTGCTCAGACCCCAGCCCCGACCCAGACGACTCCTCAGCCTCAAACTCCAACCGCGTCAACCCAAACTCCCGCTCCGGCATCGACTCAGGCGCAACCTCCCGCGACGTCCGACGATCAGGCCACTCCAGTCAACGCCCAGGTCAGTTCCGACGCGCCCGGCGACAAGCCCACCACCGCCGACCCAAAGGCTACGAGGAAACAGCTCAAAGAAGCCAATAAACAGGGCGCTTCGGAAACCAAGACCGACTCGCTCCCATCGCCCGGTGAAGCCCTTGATCCTCATATCAAGCCCGGCAGCGAAGACGACGTCAACGCCGTAGGCACCCGCAACATCGGCGGACGCGGCGTCGGCAACTGGTACTCAATCGACTCAGAGATCCGCATGGGCAAGCAGTACTCCATGGAGATCGAAAAATCCGCCCACATGGTTACCGATCCCGTCATCGTCGAGTACGTCAACCGTGTCGGCCAGAACATCGTCAAAAACTCAGACTGCAAAGTCCCCTTCACCATCAAAGTCATCGACTCGGACGAGATCAACGCCATGGCACTTCCCGGCGGCTTCTTCTACGTCAACTCCGGCCTCATCCTCGCTGCCGATGAAGAGGCAGAACTCGCCGGCGTTATGGCCCACGAGACCGCCCACGTCTGCGCCCACCACGCCGCCCGCGAGATGACCCGCATGAACTACGCGCAGATCGGCTCTATCCCGCTCATCATCTTCACCTCGGGAAGCTGGACCGGCTACGGCATCTACGAAGCCGTCCAACTCGCCATTCCGATTACCTTCCTGCAGTTCTCCCGCAGCTTCGAAGCCGAGGCCGACTGGCTGGGACTCCAGTACATGTACAAGGCCGGCTACGATCCGCAAGCCTTCATTCAATTCTTTGAAAAGCTCGACGCGCTCGAGAAACACAAACCCGGCACCCTCGCCAAGGTCTTCGCTGACCACCCCCAGACCCCCGACCGCATCCTCCACTCTGAGGAGGAGATCGCAACCATCATGCCGGCGCGTCCCGACTACATGGTCACAACCAGCGAGTTCGACGACGTCAAGGCCCGCCTCGCCCGCCTCGAAAACAAGCGCAAGATCAACGACGGCAAGGGAGGCAACAAGCCCACTCTCCGTCGCGCCAGCAGCGGCAGCGGCAACAACGATCCCAACAACCCCAACAATCCATCCAACAGTACCGACGGCCCTCCGACCCTCGGCCGCCGCAACTAGCCCTCCGAAACTACAGATCGGACCGCGGATAAGACGGACCAAACGGATAGAGTCCTAATCCGTGCCGGTCCCGAAAATCCGCGGTCGTCGCTCTTTAATCCGCAATTTCCGCCCTAATCCGCGGTCAGCCTTCCCTTGCCCAAACCCGGTAAACTATCCCCATGCCCAAAAAGAACAAAAAGCACACCACCGGCTACACCGACGACCACGCCAAGGCCGGCCTCGATATTAAATTCCCCGAAATCGAAACATGGCGTAACCAATTTCAGGCCTACGAAATCCTCGTAGACGATCCCGAGTTCACCAGCGTCTGCCCCAAGACCGGCCTGCCCGACTTCGGCCGTCTCCTCATCCGCTACATGCCCCGCGAAAAGTGCCTCGAACTCAAATCCCTCAAGGAATACCTCTTCACCTATCGCAACCTCGGCATCTTTCAGGAAAACATCGTCAACCAGGTCCTCGACGACGTCGTCAAAGCCGCCAACCCCATCTGGGCCAAGGTCATCGGAGACTTCCGCCCCCGCGGAGGCATCTCGACCATCGTCGAAGCCACCTATCCCCGCCCCAAAAACTCCACACCCTCACGCTCCTGACCTGGGCCCACCCCAAAGGCCGTCATTTCGACCGAAGCGCAGCGGAGTAGAGAAACCTGCTTCTATGCCGTTGTCTTGGTCGCGCCGACGACGGGTCAAACCTTCGCGCCACTTGGTATGCTGAAGAAGCATGTCAAAACCGATCGTTCTTACCATCCTCGACGGCTGGGGTTACCGCCCCGAGACCCACGGCAACGCCATCGCTCAAGCCCGCAAACCCATCTACGACAAGCTCCTCCGCGAGTACCCCAACACCCTCCTGCGCGCCTCGCGAGCACTTCGTCGGCCTCCCCGACGGCCAGATGGGCAACAGCGAAGTCGGCCATCTCAACCTTGGCGCCGGCCGCATCGTCCGCATGGACATGACCCGCATCGACACCGCCATCCTCGACGGCTCCCTCTACACCGATCCCACCCTCGTACGCGCCTACGACCTCGCCGCCCAGAAGGGAAGAGCCCTCCACCTCATCGGCCTCCTCTCCGACGGCGGAGTCCACTCCCACCAGCGCCATCTCGACGCCCTCATCCGCATGGCCGCCCAGCGCCACCTCACCCACGTCTTCGTCCACGCCTTCATGGATGGCCGCGACACCCTCCCCACCAGCGGCCTAGGCTACCTCGAGCAACTCCAGCACACCCTCCGCGAAGCCGGAGTCGGCCAGATCGCCAGCGTCAGCGGCCGCTACTACGCCATGGACCGCGACCTCCGCTGGGAAAAAGAAAAACAGGCCTTTGACGCCATGGTCACCGGCCACCCCTGAGGGCGGACGCTATCCCGATCCCCATCGCCCGCATCAAAGAGCTCTACAACAACGGCATCACCGACGAGTTCATCCCGCCCTTCACCTGCGTCAACCCGCAAGGCGACCCCATCGGCCCCATCCGCGATCACGACGTCGTCATCAACTTCAACTACCGCGCCGACCGCGTCCGCCAGATCACCCGCGTCCTCACCCGCCGCTCCGGCCTCACCAACGATCCCGTAGGCAGCCAGGGCCTCAGTCTCCCCAAATCCGCCGAGCTCGACGCCGAAATCCCCATCGCGGACGTTCCCGCCAACCTCCACTACGTCTGCATGACCCAGTACGACAAAAACTTCGCGCTCCCCATCGTCATCCCACCCGAATCGATGGACAACCTCCTCGCCAACCTCATGGCCCAGGCCAACCTCCGCAACCTCCGCGTAGCCGAGACCGAAAAGTACGCTCACGTCACCTACTTCTTCAACGGCGGCATCGAAAAACCCTTCCCCGGCGAAGACCGCTCCCTCGTCCCCTCGCAAAAAGTAGCCACCTACGACCTCGCCCCCGAGATGTCCGCCGCAGGCATCGCCGACGCCGTCATCAAGGCCGTCAGCGACACCGCCTTCGACGTCATCATCGTCAACTTCGCCAACGCCGACATGGTCGGCCACTCCGGCAAGATGGAACCCACCATCCGAGCCGTAGAAACCGTAGACACCCAGCTAGGCCGCATCTACCAGGCCATCAAGCAGCGCGGCGGAAGCTGCTCATCACCGCCGACCACGGCAACGCCGAGATGCTCATCGACCCCGCCACCGGAGGCCCCCACACCGCCCACACCACCAACCCCGTCCCTTTCCTCTACATCACCGAAGAGGGCAACAAACCCACCCTCCGCGAAGGCGGCAGCCTACGCGACATCTCCCCCACCATCTTGTCTCTCCTGAACCTCGACCAGCCCAACCAGATGACCGGCGGCAACCTCCGTACAAGTTAGTTAGCCGCAAGAACGCACCCGACTACCCATGAAGTGTCATCCTGAGCGAAGCCTCTTGCAGTCTCACCGCAAGAGGCGTAGTCGAAGGACCTGCATTTTCTTTGATGGTGCACTAGGTTGCCTTCAGTTGTCATCCTTCGCCGAAGGCGGAGTATCCGCTTCTTCTAAGTCTGCCATCTACAAACTCACCGTCCCATCCGGCCTCTTCGTAAACGAATGAATCACCCGCCCGTGCTCATCCATATGCCGCAAAGTCAGCATCTCCGGAACCACCACCAACTCACTAAACCCATAAACCTTCTCCGCCATAGGCCCCCGCTGAGCCTGAGCGATCTTCAGGTTATACAGATCCGCCCCACCCCCACCCGATAGCACAAACGAAGTCGGATGCCCGTCAAACTCCAGATGCTGCATGTCATGATCATGCCCCGCGAGATACAGGTGAACCTTATGCTCCCGCAGCAAAGGCTCCCAATCCCGAATCAGCATCTTATGATCCCCATGCGGCCCATTCGAAAAGATCGGATGATGCCCCATCGCAATCGTGAAAGGAGTTGTCCGCGGCTTCTCCAACTCAGCCTTCAGCCATGCCACCTGCTCCGCATGCCTGCTCCGGCTTCAAAGTGAAATTCGTCCCTCGATCCCACTTACCTTCGGCAGAAGGCATATTGCTATCCAGCGCAATCACCGTCACCAGAGGCTTCTTAGCAGGGAACTGAAAGCTGTACCAAAGCGAAGGCATCGTCCACCGCGTCCCACCCGCCTTCGCATACTCCAGTTCCGCCGCAACCTTGCTCTCAGGCATCCGCTGATAATCATGGTTCCCCGGAATCGCATACGCCGGGCAATCGAACACGCTCTTCGGATACATCTCCTCAAACTGAGTCTGCCACCGCTTATCCTTCACCCCACCGGGCAGCGGCCCATACCAGTTGTCCCCCAGCATGAACAGCGCATCAGTGTTGAAGCCTTGTTCCTTCACGTAAGTGCGCATCGCCCGCGCCACGCGGCTCTGCGCGGCAGCATCCTCGCACCCCAATCCCCAATCATCAACAATCGCGAAGCAGTCGGCTCCGCTGCCTTGCCACCAGCCAACGCAGGCAACCCGCCCAATCCTGCCAGAGCACTAAAAGCAAAACTCTGCCGCAAAAACCGCCGCCGTGAAACAACATCATTCATACTCATCGATCGTCCTCAAACTTTCCAAACCAATTGACGAACCCAATCGATCCAAAGCCGCAGCGCAAAATGTTAAAACTCCCGCCGCCCTTCCATCGCCCGAGTCATCGTCACCTCATCCGCATACTCGATATCGCTCCCCGCCGGAACCCCCGTAGCAATCCGAGTCACCTTCAGATCTGCCTTCGACCCTATGCAACTCATGCGCCAGATAAGCCGCCGTAGCCTCGCCCTCCGTCGTCGGCGAAGTAGCCAGAATCACCTCATCCACCTCCGGCCAACCGAGTCAGCAGATTCGCAATCCGCAACTGCTCCGGCCCCACCCCGCCAATCGGCGAAAGCGTCCCATGCAGCACGTGATAAACCCCGTTATAGCTTCGCGTCTTCTCTATCGTCGCAATATTCGTGGGCTCTTCCACCACGCAAACCACCCGCTGATTCCGCACCGGATTCGTGCAGTACACACAAGGATCGACATCCGTAATGTTGTTGCAAACCGAACACAGCCGCAGATGCAGCTTCACCTCGCGAATCGCCGCCGACAGCGCCTCCGCATCCTCGCTCGAAGACCGCAGCACATGAAACGCCAGCCGCTGCGCGCTCTTCGTCCCAATCCCCGGCAGCTTCCGCAACTCCTCAATCAACCGCGCCATCGGCTCCGCAAACCGGCTCGAGCTCGAAGTAAAAGCCACCTATCGCAACCCCGGAAGATCAGGCAGCCCCAGCCCGCTCATCATCCCCGCCATGCTCGACTTCATCGCCTCATCCGCCCGCCGCCCGGCCTCATTCACCGCCGCCGCAATCAAATCCTCCAGCAACTCCAGGTCGCTCGCAGAACTCCCCATCGCCGTCGGCTCAATCTTGATGCGCAGCACTTCCTTCTTCCCATTCATCCTCACCGTCACCACCCCGCCACCGCTCGAAGCCTCCACCACCGTCGCAGCGAGCTTCTTCTCCATCTGCTCCTGCATCTGCTTCGCCTGCCCCATCATCTCTTTCATCTTGCCCAGATCGGAAAAATCCATCGCTACACCTCGCCAACCGCTCTACCGGCCGTCTTCCTCAATCGTTCTCTCGCAGATCGATCACAGTTCGAATCTCCGCATTGAACAGCGTCTGCGCCCGCTGCACAATCGGATGCTCCATCGCCTTGGCCTGCGCGCTCCCGCTCTTCGGAGCCCGCACCTTCTTCTCCCCGTCCGCCTTCTTCACTCCCGGCAGCAGCACCAGCTTCAAAGCCCCTGCCCCGGCATCCCGCAGAGCAGCCCTGATCAGCTTCTCCGCCTCAGCATTGATCACCATCGGCAGCATCGTCTTCGAAATCTCAGTCTGCACCCGAACCTCACCCTCAGCCACGACCCACTCCGCATCCGCCATCGCATCCGCAGCCGTCTCCTGGCTCTTGCGCCGAAATCAAAGCCGCAACCGCAGCCTTCTGCAACCCGTCAGCAGAATGTAACGGTGTTGGTTGCAAACCAACCGCGGGCATCGCGACAGCGGAGATCTCCACCACGCCCTCGGCCATCGGCAACTCCACCCTCAGCGCATTCCCCTCCGTCGACAACCTCCCCTCAGGCACGCTCACAGAAACCGGAGCCTTCACCGGGGGAACCACCGCCACAGGAGCAGCCGCTATCTCCATCCGCACCACAGGCGAACCCAACGATCCCTTCTCCTCAAACCGCTTCCGATCCTGCTCAAACGGAGAAAACGTCGGCTTGCTCGCTACAGCAGGCGTACTCACCGCCGAAATCTTCGTCGCTCCAGTCGCCGCAACTGCTCCAGAGCCCGCAGCCTTCGCAGCACTACCCGCCACACGCCCCTGTACCGAACCCGCACCAGCAGGGAACTGGCTCAACACCTCTTCCACCGGCAACAGCCGCCGCAGATGCACCAGCTTCAACAGCCCCAGCTCAAAGTGAAATCGCTGCTCCTGCCGATAACCCAGCTCATCAAACGTCCGCAGCATCACCTGCAAAAACCGCGTCAGCTCTTCCTCGCTAAACAGAGCCGCCGACCGCCCCGCGCGCCTCTGCTCATCCGCCGAAATCTGCAACAACTCCGCCGCCGCCCCATCCAGCCCCGACGCCATCCGCCCCGACACCCACAATCTTCGCAATCACACAGTTCCGCAGATACCGCACAAACTGCCGCGCCAACTGCGCCGGAGAATTCCCCGCATCCAGCAGCTCATTCGCAACCGTAATCACCTCGGCGCTGCGATTCCCATCCACCGCCTCAAGAATCCGTCTCAAACACCGCATTCGGAACCGTCCCCATCAGCTCGCGAATCTGCCCCGCATCCAGCCGCGCCCGCCCATCCTCCACCGGCGCGCTCGCAATCGCCTGGTCCATGATCGACAGCGCATCCCGCATCGACCCATCGCCAGCCTCCGCCAGCAGACTCAGCGCCGCATCATCCGCATCCACACCTTCGCGCTCGGCAATCCCACGCAACTCGCCCAGAATGTCCACCAGCTTCACCGCATGAAAGCTGAAGTGCTGGCACCGCGACCGCACCGTCTGCGGAATATCCTCCGGCTGCGTCGTCGCCATCATGAACACGATATGTTCCGGCGGCTCCTCCAGCGTCTTCAGCAGCGCATTGAACGCCGCATCCGTAATCTGGTGCGCCTCATCCAGAATGTAAATCTTGTACTTGTCCCGCGCAGGCCGATACCGCGCCGCATCCCGCAGCTCACGAATCTCATCGATCCCGCGATTCGTCGCCGCGTCGATCTCGATCACATCCACCGCATTGCCCGCGCGAATCTCCGTGCAGCTCTCGCAAACCTCGCAAGGCTCAGCCGTAGGCCGCACCGCAGACCCAATCGCATTCCTGCAGTTCAGCGCCATCGCCAGAATGCGCGCAATCGTCGTCTTCCCAATCCCGCGATGCCCGCTGAAGATGTACCCATGCGCAATCCGCCCCTGCGTCAGCGCATTCATCAAAGTCACGGTCACATGGTCCTGCCCCGCAACATCCGCGAAGCGCTGTGGCCGGTATTTCCGTGCAAGAACCTGATATGCCATAAGAAGATAAAAGAAAAGCGTCCCATTACGATTTACTCAATCGAGCGGGACCGCAGTCCTATTGTATCGCCCAGCGCGAGGCATCGTTTCTAGGCGCCGAAGGCGCGTCAGCCTCGATGGCAGATCGCGCCGTGCGCGCAGCACGCCTTAGTTTTTTGGCTTATTCGTTGCAGCCCGCTTCGCCCGCCGAGCCCGCCGCTTGACCTCATCCTCACTGAACATCGTCCCCCGGCACTTCCCCGCACCGCAATAGCAATCCGCCTCTTCATCATCGCTGTCATGCAGGTTGTACTCATAGGTCAACTCCTCACCCGCCGCAATATCTCGAATCGCCACAATAAACACGCGCTCGTCAATATTGTCCGACTCGCAGTTCGGATCGCACGAGTGATTGATAAACATCGCCGTCCCAAAGCCATCAATCACGGTCCCGTTCTGGCCCGTGCTGAATAGATAGGTGATGTCACGGTCCGCATACCGTTCATCTGCCTCAGCTTTCGTGAACCGCGGCCCGTCATACTCCACCACCCGCGTGCCCTTTTTGATCGGCCTCGTTGTATAACATCCCGCCGCATGAATCGACGAAGAGCGAATCACCAGTCCATCAACCATAGTCAAAAAACTTCCATCCAATAAAATAGGTGCAGGGTATCCCTAGCCAAACGCCGCAGGGAAACCGCCCGAGTCTGCAGACTATAACAAACCGCCTTAGGAAAACGTCCAACCACCGGTGCCAATCCACTCCACAACACGAGCAATCCTGGGCACTTTCCTCCTCTCCACCGCAAGCTTCGCCCAAACCACCCCTCCGCAAAACCCTCCTGCCGCACCTTGTCCGGCCTCGAACCCAGCACCCAGCCAGAAGCAGGATCAAACCGCTAAACCCTGCACCCCGCAAACCCCAGTGCCCGCAAAATCCGCCGCCGAAGACCATCCATTCCCTGGCGACGTAAAACCCGCCGCTCCACCTGATACTCCAGCCCCTTCACCCACACCATCCAATGCCGCCACGCAACACCCATTCCCCAGCACCCCGCCTCCAAATCCCGCAGACCCCGACTCCAGCAGCAGCAGCAGCTCCAGCAACGACGATCCTGATACCGCACCCAAGCCGCCCAGTAGTGACGACACACTTCATCCCTCCCGCCGCAAACTCCCCAAGGTCAAAAAGGTCCAGACCGACGACGAGCGCGTCGATGAAGACATCTACGTCGCAAAGTTCTACATGAACGACGAGAACTACCAGGGCGCCCTTCTCCGAGCCAAAGACGCCGTCACCGTCCAGCCCGATTACTCCCTCGCACACTTCACTCTCGCGCAGGTTCTGCAGAAGATGAAGAAAAAAGACGAGGCCATCGCCGAATACCAGCTCTATCTCAAGCTCGACCCCGACGGTGAAAAGGCGAAAGACGCAAAGAAAGCCCTCACCGAACTTCATTAACCCAAAGAGAAGTCCTCGCCATAGCTGGCCCCTGATCCGAAACCGGTATAACGTCATCCTGCAGCTATGAATACCGTCCTCAATCAACTCCGGCGCGAGATCGCATCCTCGCTCCACGGGCTAAATGCCGAACAAACTCAACTCCGCCCCTCCACCCCCAGCAAGTGGAGCACCCAGCAGATCATCGAACATCTCCTCCTCACCTACTCCGGTGCCGAGATCGCCCTCAACGCCCGCCTCGCCAAGCGTCGCCCCACCCTCGCCAAACCCACCGTCCACCAGCGCATCCAGCAGTTCGCCGTCTGCAACTTTGGATACTTTCCCCACGGCCGTAGCGCACCGGAGATGGTCACACCAGCGCCAACAACCCACCAGCTTTCAGGGGCCGAGCTCATCGCAGCAATCGAAGACCACTTATCCCGCCTCGACCTTCTCTGCAACGAGTGCGAACATCTCTTCGGCAAGACCCAGTTCGCCGCCCACAACGTCCTTGGCCCTCTCAGCGTCACACCAGTGGCGTCGTTTCCAGCTCATTCACGGCCGCCACCATCTCAAACAGATCGCCGCCATTCGCAAAGCCCACAACGTCTAACGATCAGCCTCGCGACTCATTCGCTGAGCTTCAATCACCGTCGCATCCTCGTCCACCAGATCGTCCTCCACCCGCAGATACCGGCGCATATATCGCAGGGGCTCCTCGTTTGCCGCCATCTCCTTCAGGTGATACAACCACGCGTCTTCCCGTGCACTGCGTCGCGTGTATCCCTTTCGCTTCACCGTGCCGATCGTCCCATCCTTCATCCTGCGCGTAAACGTCTGCGTCGGTACCTGAAACGTCATCACCTCGCCCGGCTTCCAGAAGCTCGAAGCGAACTCATGCGAGAACAGCAAAGCGTAGTACCGTCTCTGCACCGCCAGCGTCTCCACCGCCTGCCGTGCGTTCTCCCACGGCAACGCCAGTTTGCTCACGTACCACTTACGAAACTCAAACCCGTTACTACGCGCTTGGCCAATCAAAAGTAGAAGCAGTTCAACCCGTGTCATATGGCCCCGTTCCTGCCGCAGGAAAATGGAGCAACCCCGATTCCCCGTCACAAAAGGTTATAGTCAACTGCCGCGTGCGTCCAATGATTACGTTCAGATACCAAGAAGTATCATTTCCTTAGAGCCCTATCCTCCCATCGAACATAAATTCTTTGCGGCCCACGGAGAAGAACCATAAAACGCAGCGTAAAATTCCTCCCCCTCGTCTTCGCCGCCCTCGTAGTCCTGGCCGCTGCCGCCCCGGCTGCTCCAACCAGCGCCCAGACCTACGATGCCGCCGCCCACACCGACCCCATCAACCTCACTCCCCAGGTCCGCGAAGCCCACGACCACTTCTACATCCTCGACTACGACGGAGCCCTCACCCGCTTCGAGGCCATCCAGAAAGCCAATCCCCAAAGCCCCATCGTCACCGGCTTCATCCTCCAGACGCTCGTCTTCCGCGAGCTTTACAATCAAGACCTCCTCGACACCACCTACTACGCCCACGACTCCTTCCTCACCAACAAACGACCCGTCAACGTTCCCCAGGCCGCACGCGACCGCATCGAATCTCTCACCAACTCCGCCATCGCCCTCGCCGACCAGCAGATCAAAGCCAATCCCAACAACGCCAACGCATACTTCGCCCGCGGATACGCCCGCGGCATGCATGCCGCCTTCATCACCCTCGCCGAACACAGTTACGTCGCCGCCGCCCGCCAGGGCCTCGCCGCCCGCAACGACAGCGAGCAGGCACTCCGCATCGACCCCAACTACGACGACGCCAAGATGGCCGTCGGCATCCAGCAGTTCGCCGTCGCCAGTCTGCCCCGCTTCGTCCGCATGGTGGTCGGCATCGCCGGCGTCGGTGGTAACAAGGAAAAAGGCCTCAACCTCCTCCGCGAATCCGCCGCCCACGGCATCGTCACTCCCATCGAATCCCGCACCGCGCTCTCACTCTTCCTCCGCCACGACGGCCGCTATCCCGAAGCCATCGTCGTCCAGAAGAGGCCTCGCCGACCAGTACCCCCACGACTATCTCTTCCGCCTTGAAGTCGCCAACCTAACCAAAGACTCCGGCAATGGCCCGGGAGCCATCGCTCTCTACCAGCAGGTCATCGCCGACGCGCAAAAGCCGGGCTACTTCGTCGAACCCCGCCTTCACATGGCCTACTGGGGCCTCGCCGACACCCAGCGCGGACAGAACCAGATCGCCGAAGCCGCACAAAACTACCTCAACGCCGCCGCCCAACCCACCTGCTCCGACTGGCTCCGCCGCCGCGCCCAGCTCAACGCCGGCCAGATGTTCGACCTCCTCCACCAGCGCGACAAAGCCGTCCAGCAATACCAACTCGCCTCCGCCGGAGGAGGCGACCAATCCCAATCCGACGCCGCCCACCGCTACCTCAAAACCCCCTACACCGGCCACTAGCTGTCATTCGGCAACGAAACCGGTGGCCCATCTTCCCGGCCTCTCGTGAGGTGCCACTAGGTCTCATTCGGCAACAAAATCGGGTGGCCCATCCTTCACAGCCTCATCGTGAAGGGTGGGTTGCCGTTGCTGTTGCTTTTGAAGGGTGGGCTGTCTTTGCACTTGCTTTGCAGTTGCAGTTGTTCTTGCATTTCTTGCTTGTCATCCCCGAAGGGGATCTGCTTTGGCTTTTGTTCTTGTTCTTGCCGTTGCTTGTCCCTCGTCTACTCAACAACAAAAGTGTCATCCTGAGCGAAGCAGTTCGCGCGTTTTGCGAACTGCGCAGTCGAAGGATCTGCGGTTGTTGTTGTTGTTGCCGTGGTCTTTTGGCCGATCCCACCTGCACCCTTCTCCTTGACAAACTAGGAGAGCCACTCCAAAATTCTCCTAGACAGCCAAGGAGACACCTTTGCCCAAACAAGTAGACCTCATGCAGGGAACCCTCGAGATGCTCATCCTCAAAGCCGTCTCCCTCGGCAAACTCCACGGCTACGGAGTCCTCCTCCGCATCCAGCAGATCAGCGGCGAGCAGCTCGTCATCCAGCAGGGCTCTCTCTACCCCGCGCTATACCGCCTCGAACACGAAGGCGCGATCAAAAGCGAATGGGGCGAGAGCGAGAACAACCGCCGCGCGAAGTACTACTCACTCACCCCCGCAGGCCGCAAACAACTGGCAGCCGAAACCGAAAAGTGGAACCGCATGGCCGGAATCATCGGCAACATCCTCGACCTGACCGAGGTTCAATCATGATCACCCGTCTGAAGTCCTGGCTGCGCTCCACCCTCAACCGCCGCCTCCTCGAAGAGAGAATGGACGACGAAGTCCAGTTTCACATCGACGCCCGCGCCGCCGACCTCATCCGCAGCGGCCTCGCCCCCGAAGAAGCAAAGCGTAAGGCCCGCCTCGAATTCGGCGCCATCGCATCCCACAAAGACGGCATGCGCACCTCGCTCGGCCTTCGCTGGGCAGACGACCTCTGGTGCGACCTGCGCTACGCCGCGCGAATCCTCCGCAAGAGCCCCGGT
This sequence comes from uncultured Acidobacteriaceae bacterium, assembly GCA_963746625.1. Taxonomy (GTDB): domain Bacteria; phylum Acidobacteriota; class Terriglobia; order Terriglobales; family Acidobacteriaceae; genus Edaphobacter. The sequence continues at coordinate 1,740,376 of CAVVBT010000001.1, read as the reverse complement.
TTCACCGCCATCGCCGTAGGCTCGCTTGCCCTCGCCATCGGAGCCAACACCACCATCTTCTCCATCGCCAACGAGATGCTCTACGAGCGCCTCGGCGTCCCCCATCCCGAGCAACTCCGCCTCTTCACCCTCGTCGGTGACAACAACGTCGCCGTCCACTCCTCCTGGGGAGACTGGGATCACCTGCCCGGCGGAAGAATCCGCTTCGACTCTTTTACTTATCCCATCTACCAGCAGCTCAGAAAAGACAATCGCGTCCTCCAGGACATCTTCGCCTTCAAAGACATCGGTCGCGCCAACGTCACCGTCGACGACAACGCCCAGGCTGTCCAACTCGAACTCGTCTCGGGAAACTTCTACGAGCAAATGCAGGTGATCCCCACTCTCGGTCGCGCAATCCTCGCCTCCGATGACGGCGCGCCCGGGACTGGAGCAGTCGCCGTCATCAGCGAAGGATTCTGGCAGCGCAGCTTTGGACGCTCCCCCAACGTGATCGGCAAAGTCATCAACGTCAATACCATCCCCGTCACCATCATCGGCGTCAATCCCCGCGGCTTCACCGGAGCCAAAAGTGTCCAGAGTTCACCCGAACTCTTCATGCCTCTCTCAATGATCCCGCTGCTTCATGCCGATATCGGCCGCGATGGCCCCATTCTGTCGAGCACAAAGATGTTCTGGGTCCAGTTGATGGCCCGCACTAAGCCTGAAATTCCCGTCGCCCAGGCCCAGGTCGCCCTCAACCTCGCCGTAACAGCAGCCATCCGCGCCACGATGACAGTCAAAAAAGACGACACCATGCCGGAGCTAAACCTTAGCGATGGCAGCCGGGGGCTCAACTTCACCACACGTGAATTCGCGAAGCCCCTCTACGTCCTGCTCGCCCTTGTCGGCTTCGTTCTCCTCCTCGCCTGTGCCAACATCGCGAACCTCATGCTCGCCCGAGCATCCGCCCGTCAGCGCGAGATGAGCGTCCGCCTCGCCCTCGGCGCCGGTCGCTCCAGAATCCTTCGCCAGGTCCTCACCGAAAGCCTCATGATCTCCGCCATGGGAGGCTTCTTCGGAGTATTCCTCTACTTCATGGGCCGCTCTTCCATCCCGAAGCTCTTCATCAACGCATGGGAGCAGCCCGATCTCATCCTGCCCTTCCACTGGCGCGTCTACGCCTTCACCGCTGCGGTCACCATGCTCACCGGAATCCTCTTCGGTCTCGCTCCCGCCTGGTCCTCCACCAAAGCCGAAATCGGCACCGCCCTCAAGGAAGCCGGCAAAACCGCAACCCAACATCGCAAAGCCTGGAGCGGCAAGGCCATCGTCGCCTTCCAGGTTGCCCTCTCCACCATGCTCGTCGTCGGATCGGCGCTCTTCATCCGCACGCTCATCAATCTCAGCTCCATCGACCCCGGCTTCCGCACCGACCACCTTCTCCTCTTCGACATCAACCCGCCCAGCAAGCAATATCCCGCGCCGAAAGACGTCGCCCTCCACGCCCAGCTTCGAAGCAGCCCTCCGCAGCGTTCCCGGCGTCCAGTCCGTCACCCTCATCGACAATCCCCTCGTCGCCAACGACATGTCGAACGCCGACTTCATCATCGAGGGGGCTCCGAAGGTCGAGCACAAACGCGGAGACAACAGCGGAGATCGCAGACATGGCTCAACGTCGGCCACGACTTCCTCTCCGTCATGGGTATCCCCATCGTCGCTGGCCGCGGATTCACCCCGCAGGACATCAACTCTACGCAGCGGGTCGCCGTCGTCAATCAAGCGCTCGTCCGCCAGTTCTTCAACGGCCAGAATCCCATCGGCAAGCGCTTCTCCCTGACGACGACCGCACCCGAAAAGCAGCAGTGGATCGAGATCGTCGGCATCGTCGGCGATACCCGCTACTCCACCCTCAAAGAAGAGCCGCCGCCCATCCACTTCGATCTCTACAACCAGCTTCCCGAGATCGGCGGCGTCACCTACACCGTTCGCACCCAGATGCCGCCCGAAGCCATCACCCCATCCCTCCGCGCCGCCGTTCAGCACATCGACCGCGATCTCCCGCTGATGGACATCCGCACCCAGCAACAACAAATCGACGCCACCACCCAGCAGGAGCGCGTCTTCGCCACCCTCACCGCCGGCTTCGGCCTCCTCGCTCTCGCCCTCGCCTGCGTCGGCATCTACGGCATCATGGCCTACACCGTCTCGCAGCGCACCAACGAGATCGGCATCCGCCTGGCCCTCGGCGCCGAACGCGCTCAGGTCCGCAGCATGATCCTCCGCGAAGCCAGCCGTCTCGCGATCCTCGGCGTCGCCGCAGGACTCGCTCGCAGCCTTCGGCCTCGCCCAGCTAGTCAAGTCCATGCTCTACGGCCTCAAAGCCTCCGACCCCGCATCCTTCGCCGCCGCAGGCAGTCTCCTGCTCGCCATAGCTCTCTTCGCAGCCTGGGTCCCCGCCCTCCGAGCCTCGCGCGTAGAACCCATGGAAGCCCTCCGCCACGAATAACTACGCCACAAAGGAGCGACACATTAAGTATGGTGTCCTCGCCTCTAGGTGCCCCAAGGCTTTAGCCTTGGGTCTCTTAGACGGCGCACAGAAGCAAGGGCTTCAGCCCCTGGGGTATGCCTTTTCGCTGCGGACGGGACCTTGCGGCAGCAATCATCGCACTGCCGCAAGGCCTCACGCCCTCTAATCTGCCAGAGTGTAGTTGATCGTCACCGTAGTCTTCACCTCAATCGGCTCGCCATTCAACAAAAACGGCTTCCACCGCCACTGACTCAGCGCGCATCCACAGCGCTCTGATCATAGTCCGCCCGCAGTCGAATGGGTCCCCCGCATTCGTCTTTGTCCCACTGGTGCTGCCGCTCGTCCCTGCTTCACGCGGAACGAACAACACAAACGGTACGTACATCCCTGTGGCAAAATAGAATCGTCCCGGAGATCCCGTTATGTACTGCACCCAATGCGGCAAGCAAGTCGACCCAACCTCCCGCTTCTGCCCGGGCTGCGGAGCCACCGTGTCCGCCGCGCCTCCGCCACCCTACTCCGCCTATCCTGCTCCCGGCCAGCTAACTCGCTCACGCGAAAATCGCGTCATCGCCGGAGTCTGTGCCGGCCTCGCTCTTCACTACGGATGGGACCTGACCCTCGTCCGAGTCCTCACCGCGCTCCTCGCTCTCTTCACCGGCGTAGGCGCCGTCGCCTATCTGGTCGCCTGGGTCATCATCCCCGAAGCCCCCTACCCACTCCCCGTAAAGACCCTCTAACAATCTTTCGAGCGAACAGACTTCGGGTGGCCCATCCTTCACAGTCTGACCGTGAAGGGTGGGTTGCCATTGTTGTTGTCGGTTCTACTCCACTGGCCCAAACTTCGTGAGTCCCATCCTTCGCAGTCTCATAGAGAACAATGGGACAATAAAATAAAGCATGCCAAACCAGACTACCCCTCAACAGACAAACCCACGCCCGTTCGCCTACCGCAACCGCACCCTGCACTGCGACGGAGCCAGCCTCACCGCCCTCGCCGAAAAATACGGCACCCCGCTCTACGTCTACTCCGCAGATCAAATCACCCACCGCTTCCAACTCTTCCAGCAAGCCTTCGCCACCCGCCCCCACACCATCTGCTACGCCGTCAAAGCCAACTCCTCCCTCGCCATCCTCCGCCTTTTAGCCAAGCAGGGAGCAGGCTTCGACATCGTCTCCGGCGGCGAACTCGAGCGCGTCCGCAAAGCCCACCCACCCGCTCTCAAAAAAGTAGTCTTCTCCGGAGTAGGCAAACAAACCTGGGAGATCGACGCTCGCCCTCCGCGCCAACATCCTCCTCTTCAACGTCGAATCCGAAGCCGAACTCCATCTCCTCGCCGCGCGCGCCAACAGCCCTCGGCAAAATCGCCCGCTTCGCCCTCCGCGTCAACCCCGACGTCTTCGCCGAAACCCATCCCTACATCTCCACCGGCCTCAGCGAACACAAATTCGGCATCGACATCAAAGCCGCTCGCGCCATCTACCGCGCCGCAAAAAAATCCAAGTGGCTCGACCCCGCCGGAGTCTCCGTCCACATCGGCTCCCAGATCCGCAAAGTCGATCCCTTCGCCGCCGCCCTCACCCGCGTCACCGCCCTCATCGCCGACCTGCGCAAAGACGGCCACAACATCCGCTACGTCGACGCCGGCGGAGGCCTCGGCATCGACTACGGCGCCCACGCACTTCGATCCCGCCAAACAAGTAGAAAAGTACGCCGCCGCCTTAGCCGAAGGTCTCGCCAACGAACCCGCCCATCTCCTCCTCGAACCCGGCCGCTTCATCGTCGCCCAGGCCGGAGCCCTCCTCACCCGAGTCCTCTACGTCAAGAAAAACGGCAGCAAAACCTTCGTCATCACCGACGCCGCCATGAACGACCTCATCCGCCCCGCGCTCTACCACGCCCATCACGAGATCATCCCAGTAAAGCAACCAGCAACAAAAGCAGGGAAGTCTCCCTTCGATAGCCGACGTAGTAGGCCCCGTCTGCGAGTCCGGCGACTTCTTCGCCCGCGACCGCGCCCTCCCCACCGTCAAACCCAACGACCTCGTCGTCCTCCTCGACGCCGGAGCCTACGGCATGTCCCAAACCTCCAACTACAACACCCGACCCCGCCCCGCCGAAGTCCTCATCGAAGGCAAATCCGCAAAACTAATCCGCCGCCGCGAAACCCTCAAAGACCTCTTAGCCCCCGAACTCCTCACCTAAACCACTTTGCAGGGCGGCCTTCCTCTCTGCAGGTGGCCCATCCTTTGCTGTCTCACCGCAAAGGGTGAGTTGCCGTTGCTTTTGCTATTGCTCTTTGCAGTTGTTCTGCCTTTCCTCGACGTCCACGAAGAAAGGCGTCATCTCGACCGGAGCAACAGACAGTCTCATCGTCTGTTGTGGAGTGGAGAGACCCCCGAATTTCGTCTTTGCCTTTGCCTTTCTGGTTGTCATCCCCGAAGGGGATCTGCTTCTCGCTCGTACCTTGTCCTTCATCTGGCAAACGGAAGCATCGAACGCGATCCTTGACAACAGAGTTCACCCGAAAGAGATACGCAAATAGAGCAGGCGCGCCCCGCTGCATCTCGAAGTCCCCGCTTATCCTACCTGTTTCGAATACTTTGCGCACTTTTGGCGGTGAGGGGGAGGGAACCGCGGGACATGCGCAACCACCCTCAAACGTGCTAAACTCACAAGGTTGCGCACGTCGCAAACCTGAAAAATCATGTACCGAGGTAATTCATGTCCGGCCACTCAAAATGGGCGACAATCAAGCACAAAAAGGGCGCGCTTGACGCCAAGCGCGGCAAGATCTTCACCCGCCTCATCAAAGAAATCACCATCGCCGCCAAGACAGGGCGGAGGAGACCCCGACGGCAACCCCCGCCTCCGCGGAGCCATCGCCGCCGCCAAGGCTGAAAACATGCCCGCCGAAAACATCAAGCGCGCCATCCAGCGCGGCACCGGCGAACTCGAAGGCGTCTCCTACGAGGAGATCACCTACGAGGGCTACGGCCCCGGCGGCGTAGCCATCATCGTCGAAGTCCTCACCGACAACAAAAATCGCGCCGTCAGCGAAGTCCGCCACGCCTTCTCCAAAAACGGCGGCAACCTCGGCGCCGAAGGTGCAGTCGCCTGGATGTTCACCAAGAAGGGCGTCATCACCATCGCCAAATCCGCAGCCAGCGAAGACAAGCTCACCGAGATCGTCCTCGACGCCGGAGCCGAAGACCTCTCCGACGAAGGCGAAAACTGGGAGGTCCTCACCGACCCCAAGGACTTCGAAGCCGTAACCGAAGCCCTCAAGGCCGCAAAGATCACCCCCGAGACACGCCGAGGTCACCAAGATCGCCTCCACCTACACCAAACTCGAGGGCACTCAGGCCAACGCCATGATCCGCCTCCTCGAAGCCATCGAAGACCTCGACGACACGCAAAACGTCTACTCCAACTTCGACTTCGATGAAGCCGCAGTAGCCGCACAGTAATCCAAACGGTAGCTGAATCCAATCGGCCGCCGTTCACCGGCGGCCTTCTTCTGCCAGCCAAACGGAGTCAAGCTTGACCAAAACCCGCAACGCACACCAGAACGACTCATCTCTGGGCCCTCGCTCTCCTGCTCCTGGCCCGCATCGCCTCCGCGCAGGCCATCGCCACCAGCGACGTCAACCCCCTTCCACGAGGACTCCGACCACTCTCCCCTGCGAGATCGGCGTCCTCACTCAGGGCGGCTTCGGCATCACCGAAGACCGCGACGACTTCAAGTTCTTCATGGCGGGCGTTCACGCCGGCAAAGTCCTCGCCACAACGTCACGGCCACGGCGCCTTCCGCAGCAACTTCGAGTACGCCGTCGAGGTCTTCCCCTTCTGGCAGTCCTACACCCCGAAGTTCCAGCGCGCCTTCTGCACCAACCCGCCCGGCAGCTCCACCCGCCTGCACCCCCTTCTACACCGTAGGCGGCACCTTCACCGGAGCCTCCATCACCCCCATCATCCTTCGCTGGAACTTCGCCGGCACACGTCACTTCTCCTTCTGGGGACAGGGCGCAGGCGGTGTCCTCTGGACCAATCACAAATACCCGGCCTTCGGTGGCCCGCCCTACAACGACCAAAACGACGGCCCCAACGCCGACGCCAGCGTCTGGAACTTCACCCCGCAAGGCGGAGTAGGCGTCCACTACTTCCTCCGTCCCCGCCGCTCCATCGACTTCGGCGCCAACGCCATCCACATCTCCAGCGCCTCACTCGGAGACCGCAACCCAGGCGTCAACGCCAGCGTCCAGTTCTCCCTCGGATACACCTGGTGGAAATAAAACGCTCGTAAACTAGTGGAAGATCTTGTTTCAAAATGAATCCTGAAGCCATCATCGAATGCGTCCCCAACTTCTCTGAAGGAACCGACGCAGCCAAGGTCCAGCAGATCGTCGCCGCCATGCAGGTTGAAGGCGTCCGCCTCCTCGACTGGTCGCTCGACACCGCGCACAATCGCTCCGTCGTCACCATCGCAGGCACTCCCGCCGGCATCGTCGAAGCCGCGGTCCGCGCCGCAGGCAAAGCCGCCGAACTCATCGACCTCACCCAGCCAGAACGGCGTCCACCCCCGCATCGGAGCCGCCGACGTCATCCCCTTCATCCCCGTCAGCGGAGCCTCCCTCGCCGACTGCGCCGTTCTCGCCCGCCAGGCCGGCCTCCTCATCTGGCGCCGCTACGGAGTCCCCGTCTACTTCTACGGAGCCGCCGCCGCCCGCCCCGACCGCGTCCAACCTCGAAGACGTCCGCAAGGGCCAGTTCGAAGGCCTGCGCGATGCCGCCCGCCGCGATGCCGCCCGCCGCCCCGACATCGGCGGCCCCGAACTCCACGAAACCGCCGGTGCCAGTGCCGTCGGAGCGCGCAGCTTCCTCATCGCCTACAACGTCCACCTCAAGCAGCCCGACGTCACCGCCGCCCGCGCCATCGCCCGCGACATCCGCGCCGCCAACGGTGGCCTCCACGGCGTCAAAGCCATCGGTGTCCTCGCCAACGGCCGCGCCCAGGTCAGCATGAACATCACCGACTTCAACCTCACCCCCATGCGCCACGTCCACGCCACCGTCCAGCATCTCGCCCAGCGCCACGGCGTCCTCATCGACGACGCAGAACTCATCGGCCTCATCCCCCAGGCCGCCTATGAGCCCGATTCCGATTGGGTTCGTCAAATAACTGGCTTCGATCCCGACGCCAAGGTGCTCGAGCGCAGACTCCACGCCCCCATCGCATGGCCCGAACCCTAATCCCGAACCAATTTCGCCTACCACAAAGGTAGCAGTATCGCTAACAGAACCTGCCCTGGCTTCGTCTTGCAACTGCAGCCCATTCACGGAACAATAAGGTAGCTGAGACTACAGTAGGCAGTAGCTCAAGGAGCAAAAGGAAACAATGACCACCATCAAGCAAAACATCTTCGCCGCGGCCGTCGCTATCACGACCATCATGGCGCCCACACTTCGCCACCGCCGCTCAGCTCTCGAGCGACGCCAAGTCGTCGATCCCCAAAGACATTCAGCAGCTCATCGTCGTCGACTACCGCGCCATGCAGAACTCCACCGCAGCCATGGAGCTCAAGGACCGCGTCCTTCCCCCTGAGCTCAAGCGCCTCGAGACCGCCCTCAAGAGCTCCGGCCTCAAGGTCGACCAGGACGCTGACGTCCTCTGCCTTCGCCGCCTTCCGCGACCCCAAAGGGCAGGGAACCCGCATCGTCGGCATCGCCCAGGGCCAGTTCCACACCCGCGACATCATGGCCAACTTCACCAAGAACAAGACCAAGCCCACCACGCTCCGCAACTACAGCATCTACCCCATGGGCTCCAGCGGCATGAGCGTCGTCTTCCTCAACCAGACCACCATGGTCTTCGGCGACCGCGAAGCTGCAGTCGAAGCAGCATGGATGCCCGCGACGGCCTCGCTCCCGACTTCCTCTCCAACGGCGACATGGTCAACGAGATGGGCCAGGTCGACACCAAGGCTGTCTGGAGCCTGCTCGACGCCAAGCGGCACCCAGACCATGATGAAGGGCGTCCTCGGCGACGCCGCCCAACTCGCCGACTACGACACCGTCAAGAACCGCATGAAGAGCAGCCGCTACACCATGGACTTCCAGAACGGCGTCAAGTTCGACATGGCCGTCGTCATGTCCGACACCATCACCGCCGCCACCGCTGCGACCCTGATGAAGGGCGTCTCCATCATGCGCAAGACCTCGGGCTCAGCCGCTTGAAAAGTCCGCTCTCGATCAGACCACCATCGACTCAAACGCAGGCACGCTCACGGTCTCCTACTCTTCCTCGGACAGCCAGTTCGCCAGCCTGCTAACCTCACCGCTCTTCCAGTCCGTAGTCAAGTAACTACCACAGATAAATTCTCAAATCGACGCCCGATTCTCCGCAGTTAAAGCGAAGAATCGGGCGTCTTGTTGTTTTCCCCTGAAACTTGTATCTGGACTTTCATTCACACCGCGGTTACACTTGCCGCGTACCCACACAACTTTGAGCACTCCGTCATACGGTAGATACGGACCACGCGCCACTACCGCGTCTTTCGGCCTTTCTCTATCAAGATCATGTTTCAAAAAAAGGCCGTCTTGCCTTTTCTGAGACATAAAACCTGCATTCTGCATCAACACATGAACTCTCACCGATCTGGAGGCCTTGCCGCATGCGCTGTTTCCGTTCCGGTTGTTCGTTACTCGCTCTTACTTTGACTCTCGCCCCCACCCTCATCGCGCAATCCACCGTCACACCCCCGGATAAATTCTTCGGCTTCCAGCTTGGCGCCGACCGCAAGATGGCCCGTTGGGACAAGATCGTCGAGTACTACAACCTCATCGAGAAGCAAAGCGGCGGCAAGATGAAGGTCATCAACATGGGGCCAACCATGAACGGCAATCCCTTCCTCATGGTCATCATCACCTCTGCCAAAAACATGGCGAACATCGACACCATCAAGAAGAACAACCTCACCATCGTCAATCCGCACAGCACACCTGAAGCCGAGATCAAAAAGCTCGTCGCCACCGGCAAGGTCATCCAGGTCCAATCCATGAGCATGCACGCCACCGAGATCGGTGGCACTCAGATGGCCCCCGAGCTAGCCTACGACCTCATCTCCCGCACCGACGAAGACGCGCAGCGCATCCTCGACAACGTCGTCCTCATCGAGGTCCCCTGCTTCAACCCCGACGGCGAGATCATGGTCACCGACTACTACAACTCCACCCTCGGCACCCCCTACGAGGGCTCCAACTATCCCTCCCTCTACGCCAAATACATCGGCCACGACGACAACCGCGACGCTCTCCTCACCTCCATGAACGAGAGTCAGTACATGGCCAGCCTTCTCTTCACCGGCTGGCGCCCCGAGGTCTACGTCGACCACCACCACATGGGCAGCTACGGCGCGCGCATCTCGCTCCCGCCCTACGCCGAACCCACCCGCCCCTACGCCGACCCACTCATCTGGCGCGAGGTAGCCTGGTACGGCGCACAGATGGCTTACAAGGAAACCGAAAACGGCTACACCGGAGCCATCAACAACGCCATCTACTCCGGCTGGGGACACTTCGGCTTCCACTGGATCACGCCCTTCCACAACATCGACGGCATGCTCACCGAATCCGCCAGCGCAAAACTCGCCTCTCCCATGTACATCCTCCCCGAGCAGCTCAGCGGCGGCGCCCGCAACCTTCCGAAATACGAAGCCGAGACCATCTTCCCCGACCCCTGGCCCGGCGGCTGGTGGCATCTCCGTGACATCGTCAACATGCAGAAGACCGCAGCCTGGGCCGCACTCGACATCTCCGCCCGCAACCGCGAAACCGTCCTCTGGAACGCCTACCAGAAGGCCAGGAACCAAACCGCTCGCGGAGCAGCGGCCGACACTCCCAACTACGTCATCCCAACGATCCAGGACGATCCCATCACAGCAAATTTCCTCATCCAGAAGCTCCTAGTTCAGGGCATCGACATCCAGAAAGCCACCAAACCCTTCACCACAGCCGACGGACACGCCTATGACGCGGGCTCCTACATCATCTCCCTCGCCCAGCCCAAGATGGGCCTCATCCGCAATCTCCTCGATCGCAACTTCTTCCCCGACAATGACTGGACCCGCGACAAAAACGGCGATCCCATCCGTCCCTACGATCTCTCCACCGACAACGTAGCCGAGTTCATGGGCGTCCGCGTCGATCACGTCGCCGGCCCGCTCAACGTAGAAGCCAAACTCATCACCGAAGCTCCGGTCATGCCTGGCAAAGTAGCAGCAGGTTCGTCCGGCTATCTCCTCAGCGGCAAACTGGACGCCTCATACAAAGCCGTCAACCTCCTCCAGGCCAAAGGCGTCGCCATTAGCCGAGTCGTCAAGCCGGTCGACGGAGCCACCCTCGGCGACTTCGTCGTAGCCAAAGGTTCGGAGGCCGATCTAACCTCGATAGCCAAGACCGTCGGCGTCGACTTCACACCCGCCCCAGCCATCCCCGCCGACAGCATCGTTGCAATCAAATCAAAACGCGTCGGCCTCTACCAGCACTACTACGGCGGAAACGTCGATGAAGGCTGGACCCGTTGGCTCCTCGAACAGTGGGGCTATAACCCCACCAGCCTCCTCGATCCCGAACTCAAGAAGGGCGACCTCAACGCAAAATTCGACGTCATCATCATCCCCGACGACTCCACCTCCACTCTCACCGGTGAAGCCGCTGCCGCCGGCGGACGACGCGGCGGTGGTGGCGGCGGCGAGGGCTTTGGACGCACCCCTACGGACTTCGCTCCCGAGTATCGCAGCGGATTCGGTGAAGAAGGTGTAGCCGCGCTCAGGTCCTTCGTCCAGAAGGGCGGCACCATCGTCACCCTCGGCACCGCCAGCGACTTCGCCATCGAAAAACTCGGCGTCCATGCACGCAATATAGTCGGCGACCTGCCCACGAAGCAGTTCTGGTGCCCAGGCTCCACCCTCAAGGTCTCAGTCGACCCCACCAACCCACTCGGCTACGGAATGCCCAAACAGAGCCTCGCGCTCTACCTCCAGGGCGACCCCGTCTTCCAGATCACTCCCAGCTCCTCCAACGAGCGCTACTCCATCATCGTCAGCTACGAAAATCGTGACATCCTACAGAGCGGTTGGCTGGTCGGCGAAGGCAACATCACCGGCAAAGCAGCCATGATCTCCGCCGAGGTAGGCAAAGGCAAAGTCATCCTCATAGGCTTCCGCGCCCAGCACCGAGCCCAGACCTATGGAACCTTCAAACTCTTCTTCAACAGCATCACCAACTGATTCCGGCATCAGCGGCGGGTGGCCCATCCTTCACAGTCTCACCGTGAAGGGTGGGTCGCCGTTGCCTTCGCCATTCGATTCCTCCACGTCAGCCAAAAAGGTCTGTCATCCTGAGCGAAGGCGAAGCCGGAGTCGAAGGACCTGCGGTTGCATTTATCAAAAGAGGTGTCATCCTAAGGGAAGCGCGGGGAAGTCGAGGAACCTGCATTTGCCGTAGCTTTGCCAGATCATCAGACCAAAATCGACCCGAAAAACTCAAACAGCATCAATCACATACAACTTTTTTCTTCAAAAACAACCCAAAAACCGTTTGTCAAGCCCGAAAACCACATAACTCAAACAAAAGACATGAGATGTAAGTGGCATTTTAGTTTCGCCCAATCCAATATAATTAACTTATAGAGTAGAGAAAAGGAGAGCCCCGGCCAATCGCCGGGGCTAACTTATTGATATAGGCTAATTTACCCGCAACCCCTTTGTTATGACATATTTGCGAAGTCAACATAACGCGTAAACCTCTGAATCAAAAGGAATTACGCGTAGGTAATGGGGAGGGGGGTACCCCTCGGAAAAGACCACTTACCTCATGAGACTGAACAGATCGGAGCTTCCCAACGCATTGATGACGCTCAGCAGGGCCTGATGCTGAGTCTCTGCCTGCGAAAGCTGAGTCGCCACCGCCGCTGGATCAGCAGAGACAAGATTTCCTTGGGCCACTTGCAACTGGCCCTCCTCCGTCTGGGCGTACGAACTGGTCGATTGCAGTCTGCTGAGAGCGGTATCAAGCGTGCTGCGTTGCGACGAGAGTTGTCCCAGCGCGGTAGTCAACGCAGAAGTATCCGCAGTAAGCGTGGTTGAAGTTGCGCCGCCGGAATAATCGGAGATGAGTTGGTTGAGAGCGCCCAACACTCCACCGCCGGCCGTGCCAAAGACAGCCGACCCAGGAAGATTCACCTGAATCTTTTGCCCCGTGGGCGTCTCCACATACTGGAGACTGTTGTCCCCGTTATAAGCCGCCGTCGCAGGATTGGTCGCGTTGTCTAAGGTAAACGGAGGAGTGGATCCTACGCTCCCGCCGAAAAGGTACTGCCCCTGGTAGCTCGTATTGGCAAGCGAAAGCACCTGGTCGCGTATCCCACCAAGCTGCTGCGCGATGCTGGCAATATCGCTCGCATTCAAAGCCGCTCCGTTGTTGCCCGAGACTGCAACCGACAACGCCGTCGTCACCTGCGTCACGACCTCGCCCAGCGTCGAGTCGGCAGCCTGCATGCGTGAGATCTCGCCCGACGATGTCTGGACGAACGTATCGTCCGCGGCAATCGAACTACCCAGCAAGGTGCTCTGCGCTACGGCCACCGGGTCGTCCTGGAGCGTCGCAACCCGCAAGCCGCTCGACAACTCCGATGTCAGCGTAGCTTCCTCACTGGCCGATTGATCGACGGCAGCTGTCAAATTCGTAATGTAGTTCGGATCAACTCGCATGATCGTGCTCCTGAGCTTCAGTCTTGGAATTCGGTGAGGTTGCATCGCGGCTTAGGTCACAGTCGTCTCTACGCCAAGATTCAGAGCGCTGGCCATTATGGAGTTCCCAATATTGAACACCTGCGCCGCTGCTTGGTACGCCCTCTGATATTCGGTCAAGTTCGACGCCTCCTCGTCGAGCGACACGCTCGAGAGTGAGTCACGTTGCGTGGTCAGTTGGGTCAGAGTCGCCTGCTGCGCAGTGTTATCGCTCGCGGCCGCCGCGGTGTCACTGCCGATCTGGCCAAGAAAGGAGGCAAGAAAACCCGCCGCTGTCTGTCCGCCCGCAATCGTCGCGGTCCCCAGGTTCGCGAGCGCCAGAGCATTTGTATTCCCCGCAGAACCTTCGCCCGGACCCGCAGCAGCAACTGCCGCCGGATTCGTCGTCGCGACCTGGATCTGCGCCGCAGCGCCAGTCGAGGTGGGAGAAAGGCTAAACAGCGCACCACCAGGATTACCGCTGCCGTCGAGCCCCAGGGCATTCTGTTGGTTCACCTGAGTCCCGATGTCATAAGCGAGGCTATCAAGGGAGCTCTGATATCCCGGCAACATCTGATCCCGAGCCTGCAACGCCCCGCCAAGGTCGCCGCCCGACGTCGTAGAAGTAATATCCTGGCCACCGGCCATGATGTGTGTAACTCCGCCCACCTGCGTCGTGCCAAGCGCAAACGACTGACCACCGCTCACCAGTACTGCGCCCCCGGTCGTAGTCAGGGTGATACCGTTCTGCTGGTTCGAAATCTGATCCAGTCCGACCAGCTGAGACAACTGGGAGATCGCCAACTGTCGCTGGTCCTCCAGCGTGCCCGCATCTGAGTTCGGGCTCAGGCTCGTGATCTGCGCGTTGAGAGAGGCAATCGTGGCTGTAAGTGAGTTCACCTGACTGACGTCCCCGGAGGCCTGTTGATTGAGATCCGAAGACACCTGCGCCAGCTGACTCGACGCTGAATTGAAGGCGCTGGCCAGAGTATTCGCCGCCGACAGGACATTCTGGCGGGTAGAAGTATCCGAGGGATTGCTGGTCAGAGAGGTCAGTGAACTCAAGAAGGAGTTGAGAGCCGTTCCAAGATCGGTTGAGCTGGCCGATGTCGCTGTAGAACTCAGACCAAAGACGTTCTGGATCTGTTGCAAGGCCGATTCAAGCGCACTGGATTGGGCCTGCACCTGTGTCTGTTGCTGTACCTGTTGCTCCAGTACCCGGTCCCTCTGCGAAGTGGCCGTCGCCGTTACACCGTCCCCGAAGCTGCCGCCGCTAAGCGTCACTTCGTCAACCGCCTGAAAACTCACGACCTCGCGTGTATACCCGGCGGTGTTCTGATTCGCCACATTATTAGAGGTAACATTCAGTGCTTCTTGGTCGGCCATCAGAGCCTGCCTGGCAATATCCATCAACGACGTAATTGTTCCCATTGATTCCTCAAAAGTATCGAAAGAAGACGTAGAAAGGCATCACGATCGGCTTGGCCGTTCGAAAGACGATTTCAAAATGCGCGAGTACTAAACAGAAGTGTTCAATCCAGAAGCGACTGGATCATCTTTTCCGCCACGTCGGACGATGAAACGTTGTAGCTGCCGTCAGCGATTGCTTGCTGCAAAGCCGCAACCTTGGCAGTCCTCACATCCGAACCCCCGAGAGCCTGGGCGACGATACCGCCGGCGGAACTAAGGTTCGTTTCGTCGGTATGTTTCACGCTCGCGACCAACTCATCGCCGTTCGGGGTGATTGCAGTTGTCGCTGGCTTCGTCTCCGCTGAGGAGATCGGATTGATCGCCTGCTGCAGACTGCCGATTCCGCTTGCGTAACTCATGGTGCGCCTCCGTCTACTTGACTCTATCGGCCTCGAATCAACAAACTTTAGTACTAAGACCTTGTCTTTTCGGAATTTCTTTGATGTTCCAACGTTACCTTCGAGACAACCTGCTTCGCAATCCCAAAACCGCCTCCCTTTGAGATAGCCTTCGCAATCGCTTCTGTGCCAAAGCTGCTTATCGAATCCGTCGAAGAGTCATCGCTCTTCTCATCGTCGCCCCAGCTGCTCTGGCCGTGCTGCAAAGGTTTCAACAACTCCTGCAACATCGTCGCCTCGAACTGCTGAGCCGCGTCGACCAGCTTGGCCTGCTTCGCTCCATCCAGAGGAGTCGATGTATTACCTGCAATATCCGAGTTGACCCTCATAGCACCTCGATCTCAGCTTCCAGCGCACCGGCAGACTTCATAGCCTGAAGAATCGAGATGACGTCTCGAGCCGAAGCCCCGATTGTCTGCAGACTGCGGACGAGATCATCCACCGTTGCACCTTGCTTCAGCTCGATCCTGTTGACTGGCTTATCCTGCGCCTCAATCCTCGTTTGCTGGACAACCTGGGTCGTTCCTCCGGACGAGAATGCGGGCTGTGAGACCTGGAACTCACTCACCACATTGACCGCAAGCCCTCCATGCAGGATCGACACCGGCTGAAGGACTACAGTTCCCCCGATGACAACCGTCCCAGTCCGCTCATTGACCACAACCTTCGCCCGAGGAAAGACAGGAACTTCAATCGACTCAACCTCGGCCAGGAAAGCTGGAATATCCTCGCCGTTCGCAACTGACAGCTCTATGCGCCGGCTATCCATAACGTGTGCAACTTTTCGCCCCAGCACCTTATCGACCGCAAGCGCCACAGCCTCCGCGCTCCGAAAGTCAGCGTCGTTGAGCAACAGAGAGAACTGGTTTTTGCCTTCCAGTTCCAAAGGAACTCCACGTTCTACCATTGCTCCGAACGGTACTCTAGCTGTGTTGGGGTGATTGAACTGCTTCACATTCCCGTTTGCTGTAACCGAGTAGCCACCCACGACAAGGGAACCCTGTGCCTGAGCATAGATATTGCCGTCCGCCCCATACAACGGAGTCATTAAGAGGAGACCGCCCTCAAGGCTTCTGGCGTCGCCCGCCGATGACACTGTGATGTCCAACTTCGTGCCGGACCGAGCGAAAGGAGGCAATGTCGCGGACACAAAGACCGCGGCCAGGTTTTGTACTCTGATCGAAGATGCAGGGACACTCACTCCCATTCGCAACAGAGTTGCTGCAAGTGTTTGTATTGGGAACGTGGTTTGTTGGCTATCGCCTGTGCCCTGCAATCCCACAACGATTCCATAACCAACGAGCTGATTATCTCGAATGCCTTCGATGGAGGATAAATCCTTAATACGTGCCTGCCTGGGTGGAACTGGCTCCGACGCGAAAGAACTAACACTAACAGCGAGGATCGTTGCGCAGATGAGTATCGAGCGAACGTGAGAATTTCTGGTGTCTCTTCCTGTTCTCGACTGCGAGGATTCATTTTTTCCAAAGTACATAACTCTCCACTAGAAGATCAAAATCTTTTGCAGAAGCCGAACAAGGACGTTTTGACGATGGGTATAGTCGTTGATGATTCCTTTACCCCGTACTTCAAGCTCAAGGCTGGAGATCGCCGTTGATAGAACCTGATTTTGTTGCGAGATGTCTTCAGGGCGAACCAGGCCGCGAAGAATGATGGTTTGTGTCTGCTGGCTGAATTCAACCTGCCTAGCGGCTTCAATCACCAACATTCCATTTGGCAATACTTCGATTACTTGCCCTCCGAACGTTGTGCTCAAACTCGAGTTAGTGGCGCTCGTCCCTTGGGCATTCAGTCCTGCGGTAGAGGTTTGATTGACCAAGTTCTGCAGGGCATTCCCTGCGTGCAGAGTACCGATAAGAGCCGATACGGAGGAACTGGCATTGGACGCGCGTGAATTTTTGACGGTTCCATCAGTGGATGCTGCCAGGTTCTCGGAGACAACGACTGAGATGAGGTCGTGTGGTCGCATCGCGCGTACGTCGGTAGTCATGCGCGTGAGCCGCCCACTGTCAGTCCAGATTGATCCGGCCAAGGCTTGAACGTTGGAGTTTTCCGCCCGCACTCGTTCCAGATAAGAGGAGAGAGATGCGGCGGCAACGCTGGGCTTTGGTTCAATTAGTTTGTGAATCGGGTTGGATTGGGCTAGCAGCAGAGTTGAAGCATTGACGAGTAGTGCGAACGTGACAACGGGAAACACAATGGGAAAACTGCTTCTGATGTGCGCGGTCCGTTTTGATCCTGATGCAGGATCTGCGTGACGATTCGTCGCCTCGCCTCCGCTTATCGGCAAACCAGAGTGTGTGAATTCCTTCATGGTTCTATCTCCACATTTGATGGTCCTCGAACTATTCCCAAGAGCTGTTGTGGAACTCCCGAGTCTGTCTGCACTAGCCGGACTCGTATCTTCTTACCTAAGCTGCCGCTCTGCTCAGAGATTCCAGTAACCTCGATCCGCAGAAGTCTGTCATTCTTCCAAAGCTGCACAACGTCGCCGGCATGTACGACTGGAGTGCTTGGAATTTCCTGCGTGGATATCCGCTGCGGCGCTTTGAGTGGGCTGTTGGTTTCCAGGGGAAGAGCGAAAGCTGGCCATTCGGGATGATCGCAGCTGACGATCATCGCCCATCTCTTTCCGAGCGCCGGGTCTGACTGTATTCTCGATAGGCGATAACCGCTCTTCGAGAGTGGGGACGAAGAGCTTGCGGTGGCCGGATCGAGTGCCAACTGTGCCGTGTTGTAGCAGCTCGTTTGCGCCGAACTGACTGCGCCGCACCAGAGCAGGAGTAAGGGGAATGCGGCGACGGATCTGGAGATATTGCTCATGAGGCTTTACCGCACCAGGCCGTTGATCTGGGAGTACATATCGTCGGCTACGTGGATCACCTTGGAGTTGCTCTCGTAGGCGCGCTGGGCGAGGATCATCTGCACGAACTCGGCGGTGACGTCTACGTTCGAGTTCTCCAGATAGCCTTGTTGCAGTGTTCCCATTCCGCTGGTCCCTCCTGGAGCGTCGGTGATGGGATTGCCGGATGATGCTGTCTGTTCGAGGAGGTTGCTGCCGACGGAGTTCAATCCTCCGGGGTTGGCGAATGTGGCGAGCTGCATTGTGCCGAGTTGGGCTGGGTTCGTCTGGCCTGGAAGTGTCGCTGTGACGACTCCGTATTGAGAGATGGTGATTGAGGTTGCGTTTGAGGGGACGGTGATCGCCGGGAGAACTGTGTCGCCGTCGGCAGTGACGATTGTTCCCTGGTTGTTCATGTGGAAGTTGCCCGCTCGCGTGTAGGCGATTGTGCCGTCTGGTTTGGATACCTGGAAGAAGCCTGCGCCTTGGATGGCGATGTCGAGAGTATTTCCGGTCTGGTTGAAGTCGCCTTGCGTCATGATGACTTCGCTGGCTGCTGACTTGGTTCCGAGGCCGACCTGAAGGCCAGCGGAGAGAGTCTGTTGCGTCTGGGCCGAACCAGGAGTGATCAGGTTCTGGTAGATCATGTCCTCGAACTGAACCTGGCGCTGACGGAAACCTGCGGTTGCTGAGTTGGCGAGGTTGTTCGCGATGGTGTCGAGATTGGTCTGCTGTGCGCTCATTCCGCTTGCTGCTGTGTATAACGCTCGGATCATTTGGTGCTCCTTTTCAGGTGGAAGTGCGAGAGCTGAGACATGGTTCGCATCAGACTCTGGGAATGTCTTCGGATGCTGTCTTGTCGAAGTCGTTGTTGAATACGCTGAGCGCTTTCTGCATCATCTCGGCTTGGCGTTGAACGAGGACTAATTGCATCGTTCCGTGAATAGCGTCTTCGTTGGCGCCTTCGACTGAGCCTTGTTCTATGGCGGCGTTTGCGGGAACTGGATTTGCTCCGTTTGCGGAGAAGCGATTTGCGCCTTCTGCGGTGAGAACTGATTTTTCGGGGAAGTCGAAGGTGCCTACCCGGCCTACGATGGCGCTGCCATCGGCCGTAGAGACGGAGATGTTGCCGTCTGGCGAGACGTATACGGAGCCGGTGGGGATGGTGATGGGCTTCTGGTTGGGGTCGAGGACGGGCTCGCCCTGAGCCGTCTGGAGGACTCCGGTGGAGGAGCGGGAGAAGGCTCCGTCGCGGGTGTAGCGGATGCCGTTCGCGGTCTGGATGGCGAAGAATCCCTGGCCTTGCAGGGCGAGGTCGAGGGGATTGCCGGTGGACTTGAGCTCTCCTTGTCCGAGGTCGAGGCGGTTGCCGCCGAGGACGCCGAAGCCGTTGACGGACTGTCCTACCTGAGAGGCGGTTTCGGGATCCTGATCGACGCCTCCTGCGAGAACTCCGCTGAAGTAGTCACGCTGGGCGCGGAAGCCTGCGGTTCCGGCGTTGGCGAGGTTGTTGGCTGCGGTGTCGAGCGCCTGAGTGCGCGACAGGAGTCCTGTATATGCTGCGTAGATTCCGCTGTCCATGCCTGAGGCTTATGCAGTTGGGTGGCCGAAGTTGGTGAGGTGCGGGTTAGAGGATGCTAAGGCGGGATGGCTCAAGGTTGGGAGGAGCGTGGCCGATAGTGATCTCAGACCGGATGCAGTCGGGATGCTGAGTTGGGGAGGATCGGTTGCGAGCTCTTATAGTGGATGATTCGGCGGTGATGAGGAAGGTGATCGAGCGCGCGCTGCGACAGGCGGGACTCGAGCTGAGTGAAGTATTGCAGGCTTCGAATGGCGAGGAGGCGCTGCAGCTGCTTCGGGAGAGTCAGAGTGGTTCTGCTCCGCTGGCACTGATTCTGAGTGATATCAATATGCCGGTGATGGATGGATTGCAGTTTCTGGAGACGAGGCGGCAGGAGAACCTTGCGCAGGGAGTTCCTGTGGTGATGATTACGACTGAGGGCAATGAGTCGTTTGTGCTGCGGGCGATTGCTGCGGGCGCTCAAGGATATATTTGCAAGCCGTTTACTGCGGAGCAGGTGAAGGTTCGTGTGTTGCCGTTGCTGCGGGCGGCTTAGCTGGATTGCGATTGCATTGCTGGATTTCAAATTTGAAGCGGGAAGAGGTTAGACGTGACCAACGTGCAGGATGAGGCAGTGAACCGGCTTGATTCGGCGGTCTCGGAGGTGTTTGAGACGATGCTGGAGCGAAGCTGCGACCCGATGGAGGGCGAGGTGGACACGGTTGAAGGAAAGATCGTGGCGAGGATCCAGTTTACGGGCGCGGTCGATGGCGAATGCCTGCTGTATGCGAGCCAGGCGACGGCTTCGGTTACGGCGGAGGCGCTGCTGGGAACTCCGTCGGAGCCGCACGATCCTATGGTCGACGATGCGATTGGGGAGCTCTGCAACATGATCGCGGGTGGCTGGAAGAGCAAGCTGGCGTCTCCGGATTCGAATTGCTCGATCTCGACTCCTGCCGTGACTCGCGAGGGGTTGGATGGATACAGGACACAGTTTGGGACTAAGTTCAGCCGGAATTACTCCTTTCAGGGGAATGTCTTTGGGGTGGTACTGGCCTTCTAAAGAGGGGTACCCCCCCTCCCCCATTACCTTGGCGTAAATCTTTTTGATTCATTGACTTACGGGTCGGGTTCGTCTGCAAATACGTCATAACAAAGGGGTTGCGGCTAAATTCGCCTGTATCAATAAGTTAGCCCCGGCGGGTGGCCGGGGCTTCTCTTTTCTCTGATCTATAAGTTAATTATATCGGGTTGAGTGTAACTAAAATGCCACTTGGATCTATTGTTGTTTGTTGGAGTTAGGCGATTTTGGGCTTGACAAGCGATTTTTGGGCGGAAAACGGCAAAAGAAAAATGATGGAGACGATAACGTAAATAGAATGAGTTGTTTGTCCCGGTAATAGCACACAAAAATTTTAGGCTGATACTTCTACCATCGAGAATCTCCCCGAACAGTTGACGGGGGGCGGGAGAGTTTGGCCATTTCCTTCTCAAACCGTCCAGAACTTCCGGGCCTTCATGGTATTCGTGTTTCGTCTTACTACTTCAAATCCTCTGCATATGGAACCGCATCTTCTATTTGGTTATGAAAATACTTTGGGGATTTTACGAAGATGACGACCTCAGTTTTGCTTTGCATCTGTAGAGGTTGAATAAACTCGACGGTAACAAGCCCTTGTTCCCCGCCGCTCGAGACCGTGCCTGGTGTTCCAAGACCGTCAAATGAACAATGAGAATATCGGCACATAACAGCGAACTTCGGCCTGTCGAACGGTCCTTGAAGTTTGATTGTCACTTTGAATCTATCAACCTTATCCGTCGATTCTTCGGTTGTGGCTTTCCATAGCGCGGCTGGAGCACCCGTGCGAACACCATAATTCCATTGCCTATCATCTGTAACAATTTGAGTGCCCCTATTTGAGCCATTGTTGATAATCCCGTGATCTGCAGATTGAGTCATTGCTGGAGGAATGGACATCGCGGGAGTGGGCGATTTTTTCTTAGCTGGGTGGGATTTTTCGGATTCGACTACGGTTTCTGTGGCCTCTTTAGGAGACGTACTAGAGACAGCATTCGTTTGGCTTGTTGGTTGACTCGTGGCGGGTGGCGAAGCCGCATGGTCTTGTCGGAAGAGATAGACCAAGTATCCCGCAAAAACAACGCCGAACAGGACTATTACTATAAGGACGCTGTTGGAGCTATTTTTTGAATAGTTGTAGTTGTGAGTCGTCTTGACTGATGCGTCAACGCTCGATCCGATCATCGTCGAACCTGAAAGAGAAGGCCTTGCTGTGCGCCGACTCCGAGATATTAGAACTAACCTTTCTTCCTTATCTGAACCCATAAGCCACCACGCAAAACCGAAACAAAGCATCGCTCCTAATGCGAGAAGTGCCCGATGATGCAGAGCAAAAACTTGTATGAGTAGGGATACTCCACAACCGCCAAGGGAGATCATTATCGCCGCCCAAGTTTGTAGAGATTTTGTTGCATTTTGAACGATTTGATCGTCTTTCTGGTTTATTCTCCCCCTCTTCGCCCTAGGGGTCAAGTACGTTATGTCCTTTGGCTATTGGGTTTATCTGGGGATTAGGGTGAAGCTTTCGATGGAGACTTTTGCGCCAGCATGAGCGCGTTGGGGAGCGGGCAGGTAGACGACGGTGATTTCATTAAATCGGTGGAGAGCTGTTGATTGTGGGATGGGGAATCGCAGCACTTCTTCTACCGGTGGGCGGTTCAAGGGAATCTGAGCGGCTTTGCTGGATGCGATGGTTCGCTCGGCAAGGTTCTGGGAGGGCTCTCCGACGGAATCTGAGTCCGCGAGACGAATGCCAATAGCAATTGTTCCGGGGCGGACGTCAGCGTTGGTGATGGCGACGTCGATCTCGCTGCAACATTTCAGGTCGATGGAGGTGCCGAGATTCTGATAGGCCTCCATCAACAGAGGCGCGGCGTTGGTCGAGCGGACATTGGCGTAGGTGGCTCGTCCGTGAGCGATGTGAGCGTGCGGGCCGGGCCTTGTGCTGGGTGCTTTGAAGTACCAGTATTGCCCGTCGAATGGAATGACTATCGGTTTGGGAGCTTTGCCTGTGGCGGGCGAAGCGGTATGCGGTGGCGGCGGCACGATTTCGGTCTTTTTTACTGGCGGTGGCCATAAGATGATGCCGACATATTCGGAGCCCGGCTGGTCCGCTTCTTTTGAGTCGTGAGTAATCAAGGCCGGCTTGTGAGATGGCTTGTTCGACCCCTGCGATTTTTCTGCGACCCAGGGAAGCAACGCGAGCATGGTGAGAACGAGTGCGACCCCACTGAGCAGAATGCGTGGGCCTTTGCGTGCGAGGGTTTTGACTGCGCTGCGATCAAAGGCGCTCCAACGCCATGCCAGCAGAAACAGGGAGGCCGCCAAGAGAATGCTTGCGTAGTGGAGAGATTCCCTGACTGCAAACACCAATGCCCCTTGAATGCCCAGTGCGATGACAAGAGCGCGCAACGGGCGGAAGTCGGCGATTGGCAGACCGTAGAGTGTTGGCAAAGTGCTGGCTTTCCATGCCGCGAACTTTGCCTGATCTGTTTCAGCAGGGACAGGGAAGACAGGCCGCAGACTTAATGCGATGGCTAGTGTGGCGAGAGCGACTGCGAGAAATATCCAAGGTGAATGTTGCCGATAGAGCAGGGTGATGCAGGGGAGAAACAGCCAGCCGATTCCCACCTTTTTGGATAAGAAGGCGAGGCCGAACGAAGGTTTTGCTTTGAGGAAGAGCCAGGGAAGCGCGATGCCCGCTGCACCAAAGACGGCAGTGAGGGCGATGTATCTAACAGCGAGAGAGAAGATCTGCAGCCATGTGAGCGTGTGGGATTGCGGCAGTCGGCAGACCAGGGTTGGAACGAGATTCGCTGTGACGAAACCGGTGATGACGAGCAAGACTATGTCTGAGTTACCTTCGGGAACGGACTCTCGAACGTGTTCGGCATCGGGAGAGTGCGGCTTTCCTGATGGCGGCAATGGGCTCAGCGTTCCATCCGGAAGTTGTTGGCGGTCGATTCATCACACGGCCTCTCGACGATAGTATTCTACATAGGTATTCGGGCGCCGGATATCTGCGGATGCTTTTCTTCGTCAAGAGGCGTACGTGGGGGAGCCGTTGTCTTGTGTTGCCTATACTTGATGAAGGGCGGTCGGCGATGGTTGAGGAAGTTCGATTTCTTTGGAATGCGACGCGCGGTAACCGGTTCCGGCCGTGGCGGAGCGCCTATCTTCGGTGGCGGTTGGAGACGTTTACAGGGCAGCGGGCTGAGACGGTTCAGGCGCGAGATTTCTGGAATCTTTTCTGGAATGAGAAGAGGCAGTTTTTCCGGTTTCTGCGGTGGACTCGTGAGATGAAGGGGTATGCGGATTCTGAGAAGAATGGGTGACTCTGGTCTTCGTCGCTTCGATTCAAATGACGGCGTTTTTTATGAGGCTATTTTCTAATTTCGGCACGTCTCATTTTGACGAGCCGGTGACACTAAGCCGCGGCCGTTCTGGTTATGATGGAAAGCTATGAGTGAATGGATCAAGTTGAAGGCAGAGGATGGTCATGAGCTGAGCGCGTATGTTGCCCGGCCCAAGGGTGAGGCGATTGGCGCGCTGGTTCTGGTGCAGGAGATTTATGGCATCAATTCGCATATTCGCAGCGTTGCGGATGGGTATGCGAAGGATGGTTTCGTGGTGATAGCGCCTGCGCTGTTTGACCGGTTTGAACGGGGCGTTGAGTTGAAGTATGACGGATCGGACCAGGCGAAGGCTTTTGCGTTTTATCAGAAGCTGAAGGTGGAGGATTCCTTGCTGGATGTGGCGGCTGCATATGGTGCGGCGAAAGAGGCCGGCAAGGGGATTGGTATTATCGGGTTCTGCTATGGCGGGCTGGTGTCGTGGCTGACGGCGACTCGAGGAGAGAACCTGAAGATGCAGCCCTCCTGCTGCGTGGGTTATTACGCCGGCGGTATCGGGAAGGTGGCCAAAGAGGATCCCAGTTGCCCGGTGATGCTGCACTTTGGGGCGAAGGACGATCACATTGGGAAGGACCAGATTGACGCGGTTCGCGAGGCGCATCCTGAGGTGGAGATCTTTGTTTATGAGGGTGCGGGTCATGCGTTCAACCGCGATGTGGATCCGGCTCATTATGACGCCGCCGCCGCGAAACTGGCGCGGGAGCGTAGCCTGGCGTTTCTGAAGAGCCATATTGCGTAAGTGGTGTGCGTTTTGTCTCGAATAGATTGAGTGATTTAGGGTTGGCTAGATTGCCGCGTTTCGCTGGCGATGCTATCCTAATTGGGACACTAAGAGTGGACTAGAAGAAATCAGGAGTAGAAAAAGCTGTGTTGGCATCTGCTAAAAAGACAGACATTATTGCAAAGTTTCGGACGCATGACTCCGACACCGGGAGTCCAGAGGTACAGATCGCGATTTTGAGCGAGCGTATTGGCGAGTTGACGGAACACTTCAAGGAGCATAAGAAGGATCACGGTTCGCGCCGCGGACTTTTGATGCTGGTGAGCAAGCGTCGCCGCTTGCTGGACTACCTGAAGAAGTGCGATGCAGACCGTTATCGCGAGGTCATCAGCAAACTCGGAATCCGCAAGTAAGCGCACCTTCCCGGAGAAACCGTAAAAACTATGGAAGTACGAACGGCCCGTTCTCTGTCGGCTGCAACATTCGTGCAAGGTCAGGCAAGACCTTGTGGCGGGAGTTACTGACGATGGCAGAGTCAGGCGTTGTCTTCGCGGGTTTTTGCTCCGGCGAGCGGGTACCCCTCAACGACTTATACGAGTGCAGTTTCCCGGCGGCGTGTTAGCCGCACAGGGAAGCTGCACTTTTTCGCGCCCGTACTACGGATGGCGCGATTCAAAGCTTAAAGAAGAAGACGAGAGAAAAGAGAGAAAACATGAAACAAGACGTGACAGTAGAGCTTGCAGGCGGCAAGCAGATTAAATTTGAGACGGGGCGCATGGCCAAGCAGGCCTCAGGCGCAGCGCTGACTTCAAGCGGCGACAACGTGGTTTTAGCAACGGCTGTGGCTTCGCCAGACCCGAAAGAGGGAATCGACTTTTTCCCGCTGACTGTGGAGTATCGCGAGTTTACGTACGCAGGTGGACGGATTCCCGGCGGATTTATTAAGCGTGAGGGACGGCCGAGCGAGAAGGAGATTTTGACGAGCCGGCAGATCGATCGTCCGATCCGGCCTCTGTTTCCCGAGACCTTCCGGAATGAGACGCAGGTTGTGGCGTTTGTTTACTCCGCGGATAAGGAAAATGATCCGGATGTGTTGGGGATCAACGGCGCGAGTTGTGCGCTGGCGCTGAGCGATATTCCGTTTCACGGGCCAGTAGGCGCGGTGCGGATTGGCATTGTGGACGATCAGTTTGTTGTGAATCCCACGTATGCGGAACGTGCGAAGAGCTTGCTGAACATCATGGTCGTCGGCACGAAGGACGGCATCGTGATGATTGAGTCGGGCGCGCAGGAGATTGCGGAAGAGCGCGTTGTCGATGCGATTGAATTTGCGCATGAGCAGATCAAGAAGATCTGTGCGGCGATCGAAGACCTGGTGAGCCGCGCGGGGAAGACGAAGCGCCTGGTGAGTGCGGTTGAGATCGATCAGGAGTATCTGAACGCTCTTTCGGCGAAGATTGGCGCACGTCTGAAGGATGCGCTGGATACGCAGAAGAATCCGAAGTTCGAGAGCTATGCTCAGGTGAAGGCGATCAAGGATGAGCTGAAGAAGGAGCTCCCCGAGGGCGACGCCGATGCTGCGAAAAAGCTGAGCAAGTACTACGAGATTTTGCGCGAGAAGATCTTCCGCGACCAGGTTCTCCATGACCGAATTCGTCCGGATCATCGTGCATTTGATAAGATTCGCGACCTGACGATCGAAGTTGGAGTGCTGCCGCGGGTGCATGGTTCGGCTCTGTTTACGCGTGGTGAGACGCAGGCTCTGGTGAGCGCGACGCTGGGCACGACGGACGACGCGCAGAGGTTGGAGAGCTACGAGGGCGAACAGAAACGGCGCTTCATGATGCACTATAACTTCCCACCGTTCTCGGTTGGTGAGGTTGGGCGTATGAGCGGCGTCGGGCGGCGTGAGATTGGTCATGGCGCGCTGGCTTCGCGTGCGATTGAGGCAGTGCTACCGGCGGAGGATGAGTCTCCGTATACCCTGCGCGTGGTGTCGGACATTCTGGAGTCGAATGGTTCGTCCTCCATGGCGACGGTTTGCGGCGCTTCGCTGGCTCTGATGCAGGCTGGTATTCCGATCAAGGGATCGGTTGCCGGTGTTGCGATGGGCCTGGTGAAGGAAGGCGATAACTACGCGATTCTGACTGATATTGCCGGCGCGGAAGATCACTACGGCGATATGGACTTCAAGGTGGCCGGCACACGCAAGGGAATTACGGCGCTGCAGATGGACATCAAGATCATGGGGATTACTCCGCAGATTATGCGGGAGGCGCTGGAGCAGGCTCGGCGGGGACGGTTGTTCCTGCTGGATACGATGGATGGCGTGATTGCGAGTGCGAGCGAGGAGAAGTCGAAGTTTGCTCCGCGCATTCATACGCTGCAGATTCCGACGGACAAGATTCGCGATCTGATCGGGCCGGGAGGCAAGGTGATTCGCGGGATCATCGATGCTACGGGCGTGAAGATCGATGTGGATGATTCGGGACGCGTGAATGTGGCTTCGAGCGACGCCGATGGACTGGCGCGGGCGATCCAGATGATCAGCGACCTGACGGCGGTGCCGGAGGTCGGCAAGACTTATCTGGGTAAGGTGGTCCGGCTCGCGGAGTTTGGCGCGTTCGTCGAGATCTTCCCTGGAACGGATGGATTGCTGCATGTTTCGGAGATTGCTGAGCATCGCGTGAAGGAAGTGAAGGACGAACTTCGCGAGGGTGATCAGATTCTTGTGAAGGTGCTGGCGATTGAAGGGAACCGTATTAAGCTTTCGAGGAAGGCGGTTCTTCGGGAACAGCGCGCGAAGCTTGGTCTGCCTGAGCCGGGACAGGTTGGGATTGACGCGGCTGCTGAGCCCCGCTCGAATCAGCATGCTGCCGATGTTGCGGACGTTGCGGAGGAGGATGGTGAGGAATTCGACGAGGAAGGTGAAGAGTCGGATGAGGAGCCTAACTTCAATCGCGCTGACGGTGCACCGGCTGTTCCGGCGGTTGCCGGTCAGCGGCCAAGTGGACCGGGCGGCCAGAGGCGGCCAGGTGGTGGTCGTCGGCGTCGCGGCGGGCGGAGACCGGGTTCCGGAGGCGCGCCTCAGGGTGGCGGTAATCGCTAATACTTTTTCATTGCCAACCATGAAGACCGCGCGTGTGCGCGGTCTTCGTGTTTGCGGAATGAATGCACGGTGGCTGTTATTTGTAGCGCTGCTGTTTGGAAGTTTGCGATTTGGGTTGGCACAGAGTGGTGGTGCTCAGAAGATTGCGGCTGGGGTTTGGTTTTTGTTGGGAGATGCGAGTAAGGGTTACAGCAATACTGCGGTTATCGAGATGAAGGACTATCTGATCGTGGTCGATGCGAACTATCCGGGGCGGGCGAAGGAGTTGCTGGAAGTGGTGAAGGGGTTGTCGACGAAGCCGGTGAGGTATGTGTTCGACACGCATGCGCATGGGGATCACTCGTATGGGAATTCGGTTTGGACCAAGGCGGGAGCGACGACGATGGCTTTTCGCGGGGTGTTGAAGGAGATGG
Source organism: uncultured Acidobacteriaceae bacterium (assembly GCA_963746625.1). Taxonomy (GTDB): domain Bacteria; phylum Acidobacteriota; class Terriglobia; order Terriglobales; family Acidobacteriaceae; genus Edaphobacter. The sequence goes on along the minus strand of CAVVBT010000001.1, from coordinate 1,712,050 downwards.
ATAGGTGGGAGCCGGCGCGGTGGCAGGCTGCGCTGGCGAAGCGGGAGGATGTACGGGCGACTGGTGAGGATGACGTTCAGCGGCCGCTGAAGGTGATCGATGGGGACAAATTTGTGTTGAATGATGGGCGGCGTGAGGTGGATTTCCTTTTTCTGGGGTGGGGGCATACTCCTGGCGATGGATATGTGTGGTTGCCGAAGGAGAGGGTGCTTTGTACAGGCGATGCGGCGGTGAATGGGCCGAGGAACAAGCTGCTGGACGCGAATATTGCGAATTGGCCGAAGGTGCTGGATCGGGCGATGGAGTTGAAGCCGGTGCATGTGTTGCCTGGGCATGGTGAGGCGGGTGGGCCGGAGATTTTGTCGGGGCAGGCGCTGTTCCTCCGGGATTTGTATGCGGCGGTGAAAGTGGAGAAAGATGCTGGGAAGACGCCGGCGGAGATGCATATCAAGCTGCCGGAGAGTGATAGCAATTGGGTTCCGAATCGACCGGATGGATTGCAGCAGGATATTGAGACCGTGTACCTTGAGTTGACTTCGGGGGCTCCGGCGGGTTCTTTGCCTCATGTGTGGAAATGATGAGCTCTATGCGGTCTGTTCGGTGGATCGGTTTTGCGGTGTTGTGCGTTTTGGCTGCGAGTTCGTGGGTAATTCCGCAGAACTCACCGAGCGTACTGCCCTCGTTGGAGGAGCAGGGGATTCTTTTCTTCTTGATTGGGTTCGTTGCGTTGCTGATTTTGTTACGTAGAGGGTGGCGGAGGCAGAGGCTTTCGGAATATTGGCGGGTCGCGGTCGGAAGCGTGGGATTTTTTGGGGTGCCACTGGTGGTTGCGGAGTATGCGGGTGGTAGTGTGCCGACGATTACGCGGTCCGCTCTGTTTGCTCTGACGCCTGTGGTTGTGGTGATCGTAGTTGCCGCGAGAGGTATGACTGCGGAGGAGCTAGGGGCTAGAAGGCTTCTTGTGCCGGCGTTGATTGGAGCGGGTGGATTGCTACTGCTGCTGCCGTTGGAGATCTCGGGTTCGCTGCGCGGGCGATTGATGGTGGGGTTGGTCAGCGTGGCAGTTGTCCTGGTTGGTGTGACGAGTGTTTGGCTTTATCGGTTGTTGGGTGAGATTGGATGGGTGGAAGGGATTGCTCTGTCAGGGCTGACGAATGGATTGTTTTTATTGGCTTGCAGCGCGTTTCTTGAGGGGATGGTTTGGCGTTGGATGGATTTGAGATCGGTGGGGTCGATTGCTTTCCTGGTGGATGGGATTGAGGTGTTGTTGATTGTTTGGCTGCTGCGAGGGATGACACCGGTTAGATTTTCGGCGCGGTACCTGGTGATTCCACTGTTGACTGTTCTCGAGAGTTTTGTTGTGGAACGGCCTGATGTGACGGTGAGAATTGTTTGCGGGACGGCTTTGCTCGCGGTCGGTGCCGGGGCGCTTTTGTTCTGGAAAGCGGGAGACGAGGAGGCTGTGTTGTCGCTTCGCTGATACTTTCCGGCGGGTCCTGGGCGGTTTACACTGCAATGAATGGCTGCTTCGATGTACATCGTGGTCGAGGGTGAGGACCCCGGGTTCGATATTTTTGTGAATGGGCGCTCGCTTGCGCGGCATGAAGATGCGCTGGAGCGACTGGCGCTACGGTTGGGGGTGCGTCCGCTGATTGAGTTTTTCTCGGCGGATGAGAATTCTATGTCGCTGTTGATTGAAGAGGGGGCGGGGAATCAGGAGCTGATGCGAAGGCTGCCCCCTCCGCAGTGGTACTCGCCGGAGGATGGGCTTAGGACGGTGCGGGCTTTGCTGATGGCGTTGGATTCCGATCCTCAGCAACTTGGGTCAGAGGGGGAATTGGTGCTGTCGGAGTTGTTGGAGTATGCGCATGTGCTGGAGAAGACGGCGGACCGGAAGATGCGGTGGCATCTGGCGGTTAGCTGGCGGTAGTGATCGCTGACTCCCCCCTCCTCATGAAAAGTGTGCAAAGTATTCCAAATAGATACTTTAAGTCCGGACTTCACGGTTCGATCCTTAGGGTGAGCACCCTCGTTGGGGTTGTTTGAGGTGCGGTGATGTCAAGCGGCCCGATGCTTAGATTTTTCCAGCTCTGAGTTATGAATCCTCTTAATCGAGAAGCGGCCTCTGCTTTATGCAGAGGCCGCTTCTGAGAACGAGCATTAGTGGTGGTCGTTGTGGGGCGGGGGTTCGTGGTGCTCCGAGTGTGATGCGGGTGGGTGATTTTCGGATCTCGGGGCGGCGGGGTGGACGTAGGGATGTTCGTAGGGATGCGCGTAGACGGCGCGGTTGTAATAGGTGCGCGTCCAGGGGCGATGGTCGATGAGGATGGTGTGGCCTCTCCAGCCGAATCCGGCGCCGAACCAGCCGTAGACACCGAAGGCCGGAGCGATGACGATCGCTGGGCCGAAGCGGACTCCGGTGGTGATGACGAAGCCGGGGCGGGGTGCATAGAAGACGATTGCCGGGCTATAGACGGGAACGTATACGTAAGCGGGGTTGACGGGCTGGATCTCGATGTAGCCGCCGTTGTCGGCTACGTTGTTGTATGGCGTTGATGTGAGATAGCCGTAGTTGTGGGCGGCCTGGCGCTGGCGTTGGACGGCGTCCATGACGTCGTTGCGTTGAACGAGGACGGCGTTGCCGAGAGTGCCGGTCCACTGGGGATCGCGCGCCATCATGTCGAGCACGGTGGGAAATGGCAGCAAGGAGAGGACGCTGGGATCCCAGGGGAGATTGTCGGCCTGAATGGCCTGGGCAAGGGCGTCGTTGGTGAGGTTGGAGTGGTGCTGGGCCCAGGTTGCGGCGTCTGGAATCTGCTGCCAGAAGGTTGAGGCGGTGAGGACCTGGGCTAGGAGCGGATCGGGATAGAGGGCGATGCGCTGGACCAGCTGGTCGAGCTGCTGGGGTGCGACTGGAGGGGGTGGGGCAGCCTGGTCCTGGGGCTGCGCCTGTGCGTCACCTGAGGGGGGCGGCGGAGGCGGTGGTGGTGGCTGATATTGTGGGTCGGCCTGTTGCTGGTCGGGCGTCTCCGGCTGGCGGACGATGGGGGCCTGGGCGAATGCGGTGCTGATGAGAGTGGTCAACGCAATGGTGCAAAAGGCTTTAGTGATTCCGGTCATTTGTACGAATCTTCTCCTGCTGCTGATTATATAAACGTGAATTTGGCTGGGAAGTTGTGGTTTTGGAGCGTTGTGGGCTGGAGGATTCTGGTGGATCGGAGGTGGCGGTTAAATTGTTGCGACTACGACTCGATTGTATCGGCAGGAGCTTTGACTTTAGTGATTTCGCCGATGAGGAAGCGGAGGGGGCGATCGGCGGCTTTTGAGAGGCCGATGCGTGGGGTGGTTTGGATGTTGGTGGGATGGTGGCCGTCGTCGGCGATCTGGATGGGGGAGTCGTGGGAGGTTAGGTCGAGGTCGTTCGAGTTTTTGCGGGTGATGTCGAGGGCCTGGCAGAGGCGGCCGGGGCCTCCGGTGAGGAGCTTGGGTTTGGCGTTGGGGGAGAGGCGGCGGAGGTGGGCCATGGTCTCGATGCCGTCGATGGGGGCGATGGCGCGGATGAGGACTCCGCCGGCTTCGCCGGGGAGGTGGGCGGAGGCGTTGAGGCAGTAGTACATGCCGTAGATGAAGTAGACGTGGGTGCGGCCGGGTGGGCCGAAGAGGGGGAAGTTGTTGGGGGTGAGGCCGCGGTAGGCGTGGGAGGCGGGGTCGGTGAGGCCGAGGTAGGCCTCGACCTCGATGATGCGGCCGGTGAGGCGCTCGCCGTGGAGATCGCGGATGAGGAGCTTGCCGAGGAGGGCTCGGGCTACGATCTCGGGGGAGCGGGAGTAGAAGCGTCTTGGGAGGAGTTTGGGGGGGTGATGGGTTTGTGGGGGCGCGCTCATATTTTTGGAGCTGATATTTTTTGCGATTACTCATGCCCCAAGTGCGAGGGCATGAATGGGGCACCCAAGATCATGAGTGGGGCCACTCGCCACCCGAATGTCTTACCGGGAAAAGAGTGGGAGTTTGACGGGTTGGCCCCGCCTGCCGCAATGCTCGCTCGCGGTTGGCTAGTCACTCTTGTTCCCGTAGGTGGGAGCCTTCTGCCTATCCAAACGGCTTATTCAGGAGGAAATTTGACCTATCAGCACGATTTTGAGCGAAGACGACCGCTGAGTGATCGGTGACTATGCAACCGTTATTAGCTGATGTCTGATTTTCATGTTTCCATGCGGTTGGGTAACCCCCTATAGATTCTTCGCCGTTGGTATGAATGAGCATGGCAATGTTATAGCCGAGGAGTGGGGAATCGGACGAATTGGTCCTCAGCAGGATCCCAGTGGATTTCAGACTGATTTGATCTTCGTGGTCATATGAGCGAACCCAATGTTCTAAAAATCAGACTTGGATGACATGTCTTTCGTATCCGTTTACTTTAACGAGCGTGATAGACAGCGCCTTACAGATTGCCAGCATGAACCGCTCAGATATTTATGTAACGCAGGCTTCCATCTATTGCCTACAAAGAGATCAGCGAAAATTTCCGCTAACGATGTTGATATCAGTTTTGATGCGGTGACTCGACATGAATTGGCAGATCGCCGCGTTATCTCGCTTGGCGGTGATGCAGACCGAGCATGTTGCCGGCACGGTATAAAACATGTCGCTGTCGCCCATCCAAGCGCACGCGGGAGAACGATTCGTGCCAAAGCTGAATGCTTGGCCCGAGCGATAGTCGGTACTACTCGTTAGAAATATGCCTTTCGATATTTAGCTGAATAAGAACTCTTTGGTGCGGAGTTCTTTTACTGTGTCGCGTGGTTTGGCGGCAGCTGCGTGGGGCCCCGCATCGTGTTTGAAAAGGTTTGAGCGGTTTGTGCTGCGTATAGCCTTCGGGGTCCTTCGACTGCGCAGCTTGCAAGGAGCGCAAGCTGCTTCGCTCAGGATGACGGGCTCTGGGGTATCGTGAGAATGATTAGAGATAACAGAAAAGGCAATGACATCAGCTTAAGGAGATTCTTTGGTGCGGAGTTCTTTGTGGTGTTGCGTAGTTTGGCGGCGGCTGCGTTAGGCCTGCATGGTCGGTTGAAAATGCTTGAGCGGTTGGCGGTGAGTATAGACCCTCGGGGTCCTTCGACTTCCCAGCTTGCAAGGAGCGCAAGCTGCTTCGCTCAGGATGACGGAGTTTTGGGGCGGGCAGGAAAGAAGTCGAGGGCGGCGGGTTGGGTGATTGGGCTTTTGGGTGGTGGGCAAGATAAGGCAACGGCAAAAACGCCAGCTTTATCGGTTGAAGGTACGACCGGAGTCGTTGGTACGGGCGGTATTGGGGTCCTTCGACTGCGCAGATCACGATGATGCTGTGATCTGCTTCGCTCAGGATGACGGAGTTTTGGGGCGGGTAGGAAAGAAGTCGAAGCGGCGGTTTGGGTGATTGGGCTTTTGGGTGGGTGGGCAAGACAAGGCAACGGCAAAAACGCCAGCTTTATAGGTTGAAAGGTACGAGCGGAGTCGTTGGTACGGGCGGTATTGGGGTCCTTCGACTGCGCAGATCACGATGATGCTGTGATCTGCTTCGCTCAGGATGACGGGCTTTGGGATGGGTTTAGTGGAGACAAAGGTACCGGTCGGGTGATGAGCTTTTTAGGCGTTCATCTTTTCATTGGCGGTGATGAGCTTCCAGCCCCAGGTTTCGGCGAGGTCTTTGAAGTTTGGGTTTTGGGTGCGGATTAGGTTTAACTTCTTTTCGCGGCGCCAGCCTTTTAGTTGTTTCTCGCGGGCGATGGATTGGTTGATGTCTTCGTGAGATTCGTAGTAGAGGAGGCGAGTGCAGCCGTACTTTTTTGCGAAGCCTTCGTAGGTGCCGTTTTTGTGTTTCTGGACGCGGATGTAGATTTCGCTGGTTACGCCGATGTAGAGGGTGCCGGTGGTGCTGCCCATGATGTAGGTGTAGCCGGGTTTCATTCTGGCCCTTTGAGCTCGGTAGTGGAAAGGGTTGGAGTTTTTGGTGAGTATTACGACAAAAGCAAAGGCAAGATCATTATCGTTGAAAAGGTCTGGGCGGTTATGGTGGAGCGGGAGGTATCGGGGTCCTTCGACTGCGCTACCGCTCCGCTCAGGATGACGGGTTTGGGTGGTGTTGAAGAAAAGCAAAAGCGATTAGCTTTAGCTGAAGAGAAACTCTTTGGTGCGAAGTTCTTTTACGGTGTCGCGTAGTTTGGCGGCTTTTTCGAATTCGAATTTTTTCGCGGCTTCGCGCATGTCGGATTCTAGTTTGTTGATGTAGTTGTCTAGTTCCTGCTGGGTGTTGAAGTCGGGCATGCCTTCGGCTTCGTCGGTGAGGTCGGCGTAGTCGGCGTTGATGATGCCTGCCAGGCCCATTTCTAGTGGGCGGATGATGGATTGTGGGGTGATGCCGTTTTCTTCGTTGAAGGCTTCCTGCTTTTCGCGGCGGCGGTTGGTTTCGTCGATGGCGCGTTGCATGGAGTCGGTCATCTTGTCGGCGTAGAGGATGGCTCGGCCTTCGATGTGACGGGCGGCTCGGCCTATGGTCTGGATGAGGGAGCCCTGGGAGCGGAGGAAGCCTTCTTTGTCGGCATCTAATATTGCTACCAACGACACCTCCGGAAGATCGAGGCCTTCGCGGAGGAGGTTGATGCCGATGAGGACGTCGTACTCGCCTTTGCGTAGGTCGCGGAGGAGTTTGATGCGTTCGAGGGTTTCGATCTCGGAGTGCATGTAGCGGCAGCGGACGCCTACTTCGGTGTAGTAGCTGGCGAGGTCTTCGGACATGCGCTTGGTTAGGGTGGTGACGAGGACGCGTTGGTTTTTTTGCGCTCGGTCGCGGATCTCGGCGAGGAGGTCGTCGATCTGGCCTTTGACGGGGCGGATTTCTACGATGGGGTCGATGAGGCCGGTGGGGCGGATGATTTGTTCGACGACTACGCCGGCGGATTTGGTGAGCTCGTAGGGGCCGGGGGTGGCAGAGACGTAGATGATCTGGCCGGTGCGGGACTCGAACTCTTCGAAGCGGAGGGGGCGGTTGTCCATGGCGCTGGGGAGGCGGAAGCCGTAGTCGACTAGATTTTGTTTGCGGGAGCGGTCGCCGTGCCACATGCCGTGGAGTTGGGGGACGGTGACGTGGGACTCGTCGATGAAGAGGAGGTAGTCCTGGGGGAAGTAGTCGAGGAGGGTGGGTGGGGGCTCGCCGGGGAGACGGCCGGAGAAGTGGCGGGAGTAGTTTTCGATGCCGTGGCAGTAGCCTACGGATTTGATCATCTCGAGGTCGAAGCGGGTGCGCTGGTGGATGCGTTGGGATTCGACGAGGCGGCCCTGGGTTTCGAGTTCTTTTTCCCACCACTCCATCTCTTCGAGGATGGTGGCCGATGGCGGTGGTCTTGCGCTCGGGTTGGACTACGTAGTGGGACTTGGGGTAGATGGGGAGGCGGGAGTATTTTTGCTTGACGGTGCCGAAGAGGGGGTCGATCTGGGAGAGGGAGTCGATCTCGTCGCCGAAGAGCTCGATGCGGTAGGCGTTTTCGTCGTAGGTTGGGTAGATTTCGATGATGTCGCCGCGGACGCGGAAGGTGCCGCGGCGGAAGTCGACGTCGTTGCGGTCGTAGAGGATTTCTACGAGGCGGCGGGTGATGTCTTCGCGCTTGAGGCGCTGACCTTTTTCGAGGAGGAGGAGCATGCCGTAGTAGGCTTCGGGCGAGCCGAGGCCGTAGATGCAGGAGACGGAGCTGACGATGATGGCGTCGCGGCGCTCGAAGAGGCTGCGGGTGGCGGCGAGGCGGAGCTTGTCTAATTCTTCATTGATGGTGGATTCTTTTTCGATGAAGAGGTCGCCGGCGGGGATGTAGGCTTCGGGTTGGTAGTAGTCGTAGTAGGAGACGAAGTATTCGACGGCGTTGTTGGGGAAGAAGGATTTGAACTCGTGGTAGAGCTGGGCGGCTAGGGTCTTGTTGTGCGCGAGGACGAGGGCGGGGCGCTGGAGCTCCTCGATGACCTTGGCCATGGTGAAGGTTTTGCCGGAGCCGGTGACGCCGAGGAGGACCTGGTCTTTTTCGCCGGCGTGGATGCCGGAGACCAGCTCGGAGATGGCTCGGGGTTGGTCGCCCTGGGGTTTGTAGGTGGTCGCGAGCTGGAAGTCCATTAATACAGGATACGGCACGCGGCGAATGGAAGGAGAAGAGTGTCCTGCAGAACTTGAGGCGATGATGTGAGTGCGTTTCTCATGTGGCTACTATGGAAGAGACTTACCTGACTGCTTTGACTGGAGGGTTTTCATGGTTCATCTGACGCCGTTCTTGTTGTTTGACGGAAACTGTGCTGAGGCGATGGAGTTTTATCGCTCGTGCTTAGGAGGGGATTTGGTTCTGATCAGACTCGGGGATACGCCTATGAAGGATCAGATGCCAGTGGAGAAGCATCAAAGGATCACTTACGCGCACCTCAAAAGCGCAGCAATTGAGTTTTCAGCTACCGACTGGCTGCATCCGATTCAAAAACCGAAGCTAGGGAATATGGCGGGGATGTATGTAAGCGGAGATTCCTTCGATGATCTCAAACCGATCTTCGACAAGCTGTTGGACGGAGCGGACAGGGAGTTTCTTGTTGAGCTGCGCGATATGCCATTCGGAGTTTACGGGCATCTGACAGATCGATACGGCGTCGGATGGTTTTTTCGCGGGGCCAAGTAGAGGGCTGAATGGAAAACCGGCGAACCTGTAACTGACGGTTACTGGAAGGAGTGCAGCGGTGAATAGAATGGCGGTTACAGGGAGAGATCAATGAAGACAGGGGTGGAGTTGTGGCTGGTGAGGCATGGAGAGACGGAGTGGAGTTTGAGTGGGAAGCACACTAGCCGGACGGATATTCCGCTTACAGAGCATGGGAAAAAACGGGCGGTCGAGTTGCGGGATTATTTGAAGGGGACGAAGTTTGATGCGGTTTTTGTGAGTCCGATGAAGCGGGCTAGGGAGACTTGTGCGATTGCGGGGTTTGGTGATGTTGCGGTGGTGACGGATGGATTGAAGGAGTGGGACTACGGGGTCTATGAGGGGAAGACTACGCGGGAGATTCAGGCTGAGATTCCTGGGTGGTCGGTTTGGAAGAATGAGATTGTGGGTGGGGAGACGGTGGAGCATGTTGGGGAGCGGGCGGATGGGGTGATTGCGCAGGCTCTGGCGGCTGCTCCGGATGGGGGGAAGGTGGCGCTGTTTGCGCATGCTCATATTTTGCGGATTCTGGGGGCGCGTTGGGTTGGGTTGGCGGCGGAGGAGGGGAGCGTGCTGGCTCTGGGGACGGGGAGTGTGAGCGTGCTGGGTTGGGAGCGGGAGACTCGGGTGATTCAGAGCTGGAATCGTGGGTTTGAGGGGTAGGGCGGTGGGGTGGTTTGAGGGATAAAGTATTCGATTTGGTTAGTTACGTCTGGACTGCGGGTTTGCTCAGATCGCGCAAAAGCAGATCCCCTTCGGGGATGACAAGCAAGAAAGGCAAGTGCAAGGACAACTGCAACAGCAACAGCAACAGCAAAAGTAACAGCAACAGCAAAAGCAGATCCCCTTCGGGGATGACAAGCAAGAAAGGCAACTGCGAAAGCAACAGCGAGAGCAACAGCCAAGAACAGCAAAGGCAGTGCAGCGACGCTGAAGTGCTAGTGGGGGTGGATGTGTTCGGGGCGGACTCCTACTCCTATGAAGCGGGCGGTGAGGCGACGGAAGAATGGATGGGGGGAGAGTAGACGGAGGAGGAAGGGTGGTTTGATGGGGGCTGGGTTGCCGAGGAATTTTGAGAGGAAGCCGTGCACCATGACCTGGAAGGATTGGGTGACGCGGGTGGGGAACTCGCGGTGGTGTTGGATGTGGTCGAGGGTTAGGGCGGTTACGACTCCGGTGGAGAGGACGGGGGAGAGGATGCGGGCGGCGGCTACGGCGTCCTGGATGGCGAGGTTGATGCCGATGCCTCCTACGGGGGACATAGCGTGGGCGGCGTCGCCGATGCAGAGGAGGCCGGGGCGGTGCCAGCGCGTGAGGCGGTTGACCTGAACGGAGAGGAGCTTGACCTGGTCCCAGTCGGTGAGCTCGTCAACTCTGTCCGCGAGGAACGGGACGAGTTGGGCTATGGAGGCGCGGAATGCGGGCAGGCCAGCGGGTTGGATGGTGGTGGCGAAGGTGTCTTTGGCGATGATGAAGGCGCACTGGAAGTAGTCGGCGCGACTGATGAGGACTGCGAGCTTGCCGTAGTTGATGTTGCCGAGGACGTTCGAAGGGTCGCTTTCGCGGCGGGTTAGGCGGAACCAGAGGACGTCGATGGGGACTCCGGTTTCGACGACTGGGAGATCGGCATCGGCGCGTGTGGTGGAGTTGCGGCCGTCGCAGCCTACGACCAGGGTTGCTTCGATATCGACTGAGCCGGAGGGCGTGTTGGCGCGTACGCCGATGACGCGATGGCTGGCGTCTTCAATGAGGCCGATGACCTCGTGTTCCATGAGGAGGTGGAAGTTGGGGTATTTTGCGGCCTGGGCGGCGAGGAAGTTGAGGAAGTCCCATTGAGGCATGAGAGCGACGAACTTTTCGTGGGTGGGGAGATGGGTGAGATCGGCGATGGGAAAGTATTCGCCGCCGATGGCGAGGACGAACTCGGAGATTCGCTGGTGGGGAAGGGCGAGGAAGGCGTCGAGGATGCCTAGCTCGTACATCAGGTCGAGGGTGGAGGGGTGGATGGTGTCGCCCCGGAAGTCGCGAAAGAAATCTTTGTGCTTTTCGAGGACGGCGACGTCGTGGCCGTCGCGGGCGAGGAGATAGCCGAGCATCATGCCGGCTGGGCCTCCGCCTACGATGCAGCAGGTGGTTTTAGGGATCGGCATAGGTGGGATGAGGGTAGCAAGGGTGGGATGGGAGGTCAAAAGGTGGTCGTTCTTCGCCCCCGTGGCGGCAACAGAAACAGATATTGGTGGGATGACAACCAAAAAAGTAAAAGCAAAATACAGGGTTCTTCGCTTCGCTCAGAATGACGGCAAATTGCTGGCGGTAAATTCGGTCAGAATTGCGCAAATGAACACGGGATAGCGCCTGAGGTGTTTGGCATGCGAGGTTTGGATTGGGAGCGTGCTAGATTTTACGCATCCTCATTTTTCGGAGAGCGATTATGCGTTTGCTTTGTACGATGTGTGTTTTGGGTTCGATGTTGAGTTGTGTTGCGGTGGAAGGGCAATCGGCGGCGAGTGACGAGGCCCAGGGCAAAGTTTGGTGGGCGCATGTGCAGAAGCTGGCTGATCCTTCGATGAATGGGCGGCTGACTGGGAGTGAAGATTATTTGAGGGCTGCTGCCTATGTGGTCGAGCAGTTCAAAGCTTATGGGCTGGCGCCGGCGGGTGTGGATGGCGGGTTTTATCAGCCGGTGAAGTTTGATGTTCAGCGTGTGGATGCGAGCAAGTCTTCGATGAAGCTGGTGGTGGATGGGAAGGTGACGCCGCTGGTATTGGGGGAGGATGCGATTCTGGGGTCGCGTTCGGCGCAGTTGAAGAACGTAGATGCGCCGCTGGTGTTTATCGGGTATGGATTGCATCTGCCGGAGTCGAAGCATGACGACTTCAACTCGGCTGAGGTGCCGTTGTCGGCGCTGAAGGGGAAGATTGTTGTTTATATCAATGGAGGGCCAGCGGACTTGCCGGGGCCGTTGAAGTCTTATGCGCGGACGGCTCCGTTTGCTAAGGCACTTTTAGAGGCGGGTGCTGTGGGGTCGATTTCGATTCCTACTCCGAAGTCGATGGACTTTGGTTGGCAGAGAGTGGCGAGTAGCGCTTCTCAGCCGGGGATGAGGTTGGCGGTTGCTCCGGATGCGGACGCGGTGGCGGCGAAGCATCCGGCGCTGGCGGATGTTCATAGCACGATGTTTTCGGCTACGTTCAATCCGGCGCAGGCGGAAAAGTTGTTTGCGGGGACGGGACATCCGTTTGCGGAGTTGCTGGCGCTGGCGGATGCGCAGAAGCCGCTGCCGCGGTTTGCGCTGGGCAAGAGCTTGATGGCGACGGTTGTGGGGGAGACTTCGCATGTGGTGTCGCCGAATATTGTGGGAGAGCTGAGGGGGTCGGACCCGACGCTAGCGAAGGAGTATGTGCTGGTGTCGGCGCATCTGGATCATCTGGGTGTGGGTGCGCCGATCAATGGGAAGACGATTTATAGCGGAGCGATGGACGATGCTTCGGGTGTGGCGACGGTGCTGGAGACGGCGAAGAAATTCAGTGCGGCGAAGACCAGGCCGAAGCGGTCTGTGCTGTTTGTGATTTTTACTGCCGAGGAAAAAGGACTGCTTGGATCGCGATATTTTGCGGGACATCCTACGGTTCCGGAGAGCAAGATTGTCGCGGATTTAAACCTGGATATGTTTATGCCGCTGTTTGCGCTGAAGAAGCTGCATGTGCAGGGGCTGGATGAGTCGACTCTGGGGGATGATGCGAAGAAGGTGGGCGCGGCGCATGGGATTGTGATTGCGAGCGATCCGGAGCCTGACCGGAATTCGTTTATCCGGACGGACCAGTACAGTTTTGTGCAGGCGGGTGTGCCGGCGCTGGCGATGAAGTTTGGATGGACGATGGGGTCGCCGGAGTACAAGGCTTGGAGGGCCTGGCTGGCTCAGCGGTATCACTCGACGGATGACGATTTGACGCAGCCGGTGGATCTGGTGGCGGCGGCTCAGTTCAATGACTTCTTTGCGGATCTGGCCAGGGCTGTGGCGGATGATCCGGCTCGGCCGCATTATTTGGATTCGAGTTTCTTTAGGAGGTTTGAGGTGGGGCAGTAGGTTGTCAGTTGTCAGTTCTCAATCTCGGGCTGGCTGATTGATGTTGAGGATTTGGAGCCAGTCGGTGGGGGTGTGGGCGAGGTGGTCGGGTGGGGCGTCGGTGAGGGAGTGGGGTTTCAGGCCGAAGGTGCAGCCGATGCTGCGGGCTCCGCAGTTGCGGGCGGTGAGTACGTCGATGTCGGTGTCGCCGATCATGACGGTTTCTGCGGGGTGGATGGTGTGGCCGGCGATGCGGCCGGCTTCGTCGATCAGGGATTCGAGGCCGTGAGGGTCGGGTTTCTTGGTGTGGAAGCTGTTACCGCCGTAGTTCTGGAAGAAGAAGCGCGAGAGGCCGAAGTGGTCGCAGATGTCGCGTGAGGGTTTGACGGGTTTGTTGGTGAGGACGGCCATGAGGGTTTGCGGGCGGGTGGTGCGAATGGCTTCGAGGGATTCGATAACGCCGGGGTAGACGTAGGTGTAGTCGAGCTTGTGGATGCGGTAGTAGTCGAGGAAGAAGGTGAGGGCTTCGTTGACGTACTCTTCGTCGTGGATGTCGCCTTCGGGGTCGCCGAAGGCCCGGCGCACGAGGAGGGAGGCGCCGTCGCCGATGTAGCTGGAGATGACGGCTTCGGGGAGCTCGGGTTTTCCGAAGTGGGTGAGGGTAGCGTTGACGGAGTTGCAGAGGTCGATGCGCGAGTCGATTAGTGTGCCGTCTAAGTCGAAGACGAGGAGGCGTGGTGGTGGCGGTGCGGACATCGTTTAAGGGTAATCGATACGGTTGGTATATGCTTCTTGGCACAGGAGAACGCTATGTGCAAAGTGTTGGCGGGAGAGTGGAGCCGGCGGCAGTTTGTTGCGGGGCTGAGCGCAGCGGGACTGGCTGGCGGCCTGGGATGGAGCGGGACTTCGGCGTTTGCGCAGAGCGGAATGACGCCTGATGGTGCGATGCGCGAGCTGCTGATAGGCAATGAGAGATTTGTTGCAGGGAAGATTACGTCGTTTGCGGAAGATCTGGAGATATTGAAGGCGAAGACGGTGAATAAGCAGGAGCCCTTTGCCGCGGTGCTTTCTTGTGCTGATTCTCGTGTGCCCGTTGAGATTCTCTTCGATCAGAGCATCAACCATGTCTTTGTTTGCCGGGTTGCTGGCAATGTGGTGACGCCGGAGATTATGGCTAGCCTGGAGTATGGTGTCGCAGTGCTGGGGGTTAAGGCGATTCTGGTGCTGGGGCATACGAACTGTGGGGCGATTAGTGCAGCGGTGCAGGCGAAGGAGGTGCCGGGACAGATTAGTGTTCTGTATCAGCACCTGATGCCGGGGACTCGGGATGCGAATGGGGATGTGGCCAAGGCGGTGACGTTGAATGCGGCGTTTCAGGCGCGGTTGTTGCGGGAGAGCTCTACTGTGATTGCGAAGGCTATTAAAGAGAATAAGGTGAAGGTTGCTGCAGGGGTCTATGACCTGGGTACCGGGCGGGTGACTAAAGTTAGCTAGGCGAATTTAAATTGTGTCCCTTGTTGCCGGCAAAAGAAGAAGAAGAAAGACGAAATACAGGGGTCCTTCGCTGCGCTCAGGATGACGGCCTCAAAGAAGAGAAAAAAAGACGGTGGCTTAGAGTTCGGCCACCGTCGCTGTGTTTCGGTTGAGGTTATTTGACCTGAATGTCGCCGGAGCCTGTGCCGACTTTGATGGTGGGGCCTCCGCCGTTGACGACGCCGCTGACGTGATGGCGGTTGAGGCTGCCCTGCATGGTGATGGGTTGGGAGACGTTGATGCTGCCGGAGCCGGTTTCGGCGTCGAAGTTGAAGTGGGCGTTGCCGACGATGAGGCGGACAGAGCCGCTGCCGGTGGAGAGGCGCCAGTCGGAGGTGGGCTGGCCGCCGGCTTCGATGTCGCCGCTGCCGGTGCTGGCTTTGAGGGCTCCTGAGAGGCCTTGCAGATGGATGTTGCCGCTGCCGGTTTCGGCTTTGACGTCGCCGGGGCCGGTCTGGTGAAGAGTGATGTCTCCAGAGCCGGTGCCTAGTGTGGCTGCGCCCTGAATACCGGTGGCGTTGACGTTGCCGGAGCCGGTCTGGGCTTTGAGGGTTGCGCCGACGTTCTCAATTTCGACGTTGCCGGAACCGCTGGCTGCGGTGATGTTGGAGGAGGCGGGAAGGGTGATGTCGTAGTCGATGCTGATATTGCGGTATAGGTCGTTGTTGTGACGCTCGCCTATGGTGATGTCGTTGCCGCTTTGAATGATGGGCGGGTTGTTGGCGATCTGCTGGATACGGCTGTCGACGTCGTTGCCTCCACTCATCCATCCGTTATGGCTGGAGTGGAGATGGGCGACGATGTGGACCTGGTTGGCGGAGCCGGGATGAAGGTGAACGGTTCCGGAGCCGGTGGAGACCGAGACGTTGGGAGCGCCGCTTACGTTGAGGGTGCGGTCGAAGCTGGCATCGGCGGCGAAGGCGGTGGCAGCGGCGAAGGTGAGTAGTGCGGCGGTAGAGGCGAGGACTTTTATTGTCATGGGCGTTTCCTTTAGTCGACTCTTATGCGATTTGATGCGTTATGCGTTGGCTCTGATGGCGAACTGCGAAAAGTGATCACTGGCCCTGCTGGTTATTGTTGAAGAAGGACGGTGTCGCCGGATCTCAGGCCGGCGAGGACTTCGGTTTTGGTGCCGTTGGAGATGCCGGCCTTGATGTCGACCTTGCGGCGGCCGTTCTTTTGCTTGGGGTCGGGGACTTCAACGGAGGCGTTGCGGTCTTTGTCGTAGAGGACGGCCTGCTCGGGGACCGTGAGGACGTTTTTGTGCTCTTCGAGGAGGATTTCGGCGTTGGCGGTCATGTTGGTTTTGAGCTCGCCGCCAGGATTGTCGATGGAGACGCGGACTTCGAAGGTTGTGACGTTATCTTTCTCGACGCCGAGGGGGGCGATTTTGGTGACTTTGCCCTGGAAGGTTTTGTCTTTGAAGGATTCGACCTTGATGCGGGCGGCCTGGCCGAGATAGACGCGGCCGATGTCTGACTCGTCGACCTTGCCCTGCACGTAGACCTGGGTGGTGTCGCCGACGGTCATGACGAGGGTAGCGGTGGAACCCAGGACGAGGATGGAGCTGACGGCGTCGCCGTTTTCTACGTCGCGGGAGAGGATGACGCCATCCATGGGCGAGGTAATGGTGGTATAGCTGAGCTGCTCTTCAAGCTGCTTGAGGGAGGCCTGGTTCTGGGCGACCTGGGCCTGAGCCTGGCGGAGCTTGGAGCTGTCGACACTGATCTGGGAGACAGCTTTGTCGCGGGTGTTGGCGGCGGCGAGGTATTTTTGCTGCGCGTCGTCGAGAGACTGTTGGGAGACGACACCCTCTTTGGACATCTGGAGGTTACGCTCGTAGGTGTGCTTGTACATGGGGAGGTCGGGGGCTTCGGCATTGACCTTGTCGTACTGGATGGAGGCTTCGGCGGCGCGTGCGTTGGACTCTGCGGCGGTGAGCTGGGCTTTCTGAGCGGCTACCTGATCGAGGATCTCCTGCTGGTCGAGCTGGGCGAGGACCTGGCCCTGTTTGACGCGATCATTGATGTCGACGTCGAGGCGGGTGACGATGCCTGAGGCCTTGGATTTGACCTCGACCTTGGTGATGGGCTGGACTTTGCCGGTGGCGACGACGGAACGAGCGATGTCGGCGAGTTCAGCCTTGCCGAGCTGGGAGGGCTCAAATTTGGTGGTGTTGCCGCGGGCGGCTACGGCGATGCCGAGCGCTGCCACAATGACGAGGACGATGAGGCCTGTCCATAGCCAAAATTTCCGTTTGTTCTTACGCTGTGTAGCCAAGGGTTGCTCCCATAAGTTCTGGTTGGTGGGTCGTCTCGGAGTGTGGTTACGCAAGATAGTGGTGCGCGGTTCCATAGACGGGGGAGAAAAATTTGGTGCAAGGATGCAGGAGTGCTGCCGGCTCCTATTTTGGACGGTCCGGGCCATGGAAAGGAATAGCTAGTTTGGGGAGTATTGGCGGATAGATTTCAGGCGTATTTACGCAGGACGCCAAGGACTTTTCCCTGGATGCTGACGCTGGCGGCGGGAGCGTAGATGGGCGACATTTCTGTGTTGGAGGGCTGAAGCCGGATCATGCTGCCTTCGCGGTAAAAGCGCTTGAGGGTGGCGTCGGAGCCGTCGATGAGGGCGACGATGATCTCGCCCTCGCGGGCGGTGCGGGTGCGCTCGACGAGGACGTAATCGCCGGAGACGATGTGCTCGTCGCGCATGGAGTCGCCGCGGACTTCGAGGGCGAAGACCTCGCGGTTGCCGATGATATCGGAGAGGGAGATGCTTTCTGCGGATTCGATGGCCTCGACCGGCTGGCCGGCGGCGATTCTGCCCATGAGCGGAAGGCGGTCCGAGCCTTTTTTGCTGCTGCGCGGTGGGAGGACGTCGATGGAGCGGCTGCGGTTGTGGGCTCGCTGGAGGAGGCCTTTGTTCTGGAGATTCGTGACGTGTTTGTGGACGGTCGCGAGGGAACTGAGGCCCAGGCCGCTGGCGATCTCTTCATAGGAAGGAGAGTAGCCATTCTTCTGGGTGAAGCTTGAGAGGAAGTCGATGACCTCTTTTTGCCGTCGCGTAATTGCCATGCGGATGATTGTAGCGAATAAAAGGCGAATTGCAAGTGTTTTCCGAGATTATCACTTTGATACAGGATTTGAGGCATGTTTGCGTCGAAGAAAGTGTGGGTTTACGCATAAGGTGAAAGTTGTACCCCATAAGGTGAAAGGCATTCATTTTATGGGGTTTAGGTGCGATATACCGAAATGGGTGTCATGAACCTCCATAACCTACATAGCCTCCTCAACTCCCATAGTTTCTGTTGCTTGCGAGCAGTGGAGGTTTTCGGTGACAGCGAGGTGATCCTCCCCTACGTACATCGCGGAGAGTGTCAGAAGCCGGTTCAGCGTCACCTTGTCCATCACCAGGCCGTTGCCGGCCTGGCTCAACCGGCTGGTGGGCAGACCCAACTTCCTCAGCCGATGTCCCACTTTCTCAGGGCTAAGTTTGGATCGCTCGCCCCGCGCTTCCGCTAGACGGTTGACCTCGACCGCTATCTCCCGTGCGTAAAGGCGATCAGCGCCTCCCGCGCTCAGGGCGAGTACTGCTTCTACGACCAAGGCTTCGGCTGTATCCAGCCTTTCAGAGATCTGCTGCTGGTCACGCGGCGCGAGAATTGCAACGAGCGATGCCTGAAGATCTGGCGAATCCACGATGCAGCTTCCGAGCGATTTTGCGACGGCGCCGGTCTCTGGCGAGACACCGGTGGGATTGAACTCAAGGCGACGTACCTGAGCCAGGTTGCTTTCGCGATACTTAGCCAAGTGGCCGGGGAGGTACTCTATGTTCCGCTGCACCCATTCTGGAGGAATTCCTTTCGCAGCGGACAGCGCCGGCGTCACGTCGATGTAGATGGCGTGCTGGATCCTCCTGATTGTCGGATCGTCTCCGATGTACACCGCTTTGGAACTATGACAATGTACGTAGTACCGTTGTTCCACGATCAGGAACCCTCGGTTTGTCAGGCTCCCCAGGAGGGCTGCGGTCTGATTATTCAGATCGGGTTCAGAGATCAGCAGCGTATGGCGGGACACCTCCTTGAGGTCCCCCCTGCGAAATCCAGCCAGGAGCAGTGACGCATAGCAAAGGTCGTGGAGGACGCGCAGAAGTTCGTTCGCCTCGTGGGCAGGGCCGGTGATCACCAGGCAGGGAAGTACGATAAGGGCCTCCTGGAACCAAGTCGAGATGACCCAGAAGGCGGCAACAGCGACGTCGGCGTCCGACAAGTGAGTCTGCGCCTTGATCGTGTGCTTGATGGTGGTGAAGATCTCGAGAGCCTTCCGGGTTCGCGGTGCCGGTGAAGACTGAGGGCCAAGCGCTGATGTGGCGGCCTCCTTAGGCGGAGGGCTATTCGCCGGAGGCGTCTCCAAGTTCTCGGTGCCGGATGAAGATGAGGTAAGAGTCGCTTCAGTTGTCGGCGAGGAGTTCGTTTGTGACTCGTTCAAGAAGGCCTCTCAAAGTAAGAACTGTTGACGGGAAATCGCGATCAACTGCGTGGCAAGATCTCGTCCTATACCAAGGGGTTTCATAGACGACTTTCGGGAACAGTGTGTTTCAAGGAGATGCCGGTCGCGACGGGGGCACTCAGCATGAGCTAGAAGTCCCGAGCGCGTGGCCGGTGGTCAGCCGTACGGCCAACGGTCGTTGATATGCCCAGAGGTACCCCGGAGCTCCCATCGCTTGGAAGCGATGGAAAACTCAGGGGGTAAGCACCCTAGTCCCTCCAGATGGGCTCCTTGCTAATCGTCAGAGCAACAAACTGTTTGAGAGCTTCCTTGGGATTTTCCCGCGAAGCGATCGCGTCAAGGCAACCCTTGAACTCCGGCGAGTTCCGGAAACGCGACCGAGCATGGTTGTGTTCATCCAGCCGAGTCCACTCGAGTGCCTTTTCTGCGACTTCGCGCAACTCAGAGTCATTAAGGCGCCGCTTATTCTTCTGGCTGATAAGGGCGCCCAACGTCTCCCGGACCGCTTCACGCCGCTCGAATTCCGACAGGTTGGCCCCCGAGGTCGTCTTGGCCCACTTCGACCAAGGTTCATGGAAAGTCATCTTCACGCACTCGCACATGACGTGTTGATCGATTGACTCCGCCCGACGGCGGTTCCGACCCGGGGTGTAGTGGCCCATCCCGGCATCGCCATATACCTGGAGCGCCAAAAACTGTTCAACATATTCCTGTCCGTTCTCCGGGAGGTCAATATAGGCCGAGATAAGATTCTCAGTCGCGCGAAGCCGATTCAGATACTTCGGCCCCTTTTTTTTGGGTGGTGGTGGTGGTTGTTGTTGAATCAAGGTAAAGCTCCTTACAGGTAGTTGGTCCGAAAATGCATACGAACCTGCAATGTCGTCGACGCCCTCAGGAAACTGCTCTGAGGGGCGATCGACTTTGATGGGGATTAATACCGCCGTTCGGTCAAGATCTGGAATATGGCCAGTAAATACGGTGCGATATTCGCACGCTGTCTGTTTCGAAATTCGGATGAAGGGGGCACCAGCCGCATTAGCTGACGGAAGCGTTTTACGTTCCAGTGGGGGCAAAGCGCATGGTTGTCGTAGTCACACCTCGCTGCAATCACTTCTTAAAGCTCCACCAATAACGACCAGGTTACGCTCGCGTTGGGTTTCATGACCTTCAGTCCCGCTTCCTCGCTTTCGCGATCCTCGGTCCGATGGACCGAATAGCGAAAATGAAGCCTGCTGCTGAATCGAAGAAAACGGACCAAGTTCCCCGGGTTATCGACTCGCTCGGTAGTTTCTAAGCAGGGGAAACGTAAACGCGAATGACACGAAGAGCAACGCGCAGGATCATCATTCTGGCTTGGAAAGTACATCCACTCCCAGCAGGCGAATGGTGAATGTTTTTTGGCACAAACGTCCCCCAGGAGCCTTGAGGGCTGTAGGTTCCGAATGAGAGCGATAGGAATCGAGTCTCTACTTGATGCTGGATCTCCCCGGTGGAACCCCGATGGATATGCTGACCCATGAATTCGCAGCGCGACCCGCACTCATTCAGCGAGCGATCGACCAGTACCAGGTTTGGATCGAACAGAGCCTCGGAATTCCGCTGGCCGAGGGTGTCATCTTGAATTGCGATTTTTCTCTTGCTAATGGAGCCATAACCCAATTGTTGGGGAGTATCGGTTCCCGCGGTTCCAACGAGAATGCCACGCGTCTCTTCATGGAGGTCGTACAGTCCGTCGAGATCCCGCCCTTGAGCTGCGCCCTTGCTTCAATTCGACGCCGTGAGTCGATCGGTTGACCTTGAAACCTTGCTCCCCGGCCGGGAGTCTCGCCAATCGCAGGCTCTTAGCTTGGGACGATGGTCCGGTGGCGTTTAGGGTGCGGGGGATTATGTCACCTTTGATTGCATTGACCCTCTCCTATCATGCGGGGCCGACGAGTATCTGCGAAAACACTGCCCAAGTCCTCATATTCCGACGCGACGACGCCAAGCAGGTTCTTGAGCTACTGGCAAGGCTTAACAAGTCCGACGGTCAACCCAAGCTGCACACCCTCAACGGCGCGGCACAGCCCGTCTCGCCCTACGGTTGGGATCAGCTCGTTCTCGACCCGAGTATCACGTCCCTGTTGAAAGACGACCTTGGGTCCTTCTTTGAACGCGAACCCTGGTTCCGCAAGATGCATCTTCCATTCCGCCGTGGCTATTTGCTCCACGAGATGATTAGTGGCCGGCGTTTAAATTTGCGATGGTGCCGTTGGATTCGAGCATCATCGTGCTTACGGCATTCTTATCGGTTTCGATTAGGATGACGCGGTTGGCATCGACAGGATAGTAGCCCCAGCCGGTGAGATAGTTGATGTCGCTAATGTTGAGACCGCTGATGTGGAATAGACCGTTGGTCGAGTCCTCAGTGCCGCCGAAAGCAACGTTGGATGTGAGTGTGCCCGCGGCATTGTAGTCAGTGTATCCGCTGATGTTGCCAAGGGTAACCGTCATAGGACCAACGGAACCCCAGGGAGCGGGATTGCCTTGAACATCCAGGACGCCCTGAGGAGCTATGGCGTAGGTGCCGTTGTAGGTGCTGCCGGGAGCCTGTTGAAGGAACGACGGACCTTCGCTGACCTGGTTGCCGTCGACGCCAAGCTCGATGGCATTGCCGTTTCCATCCAGGTAGAACTGGAAGTTGAGGGTGAGGTTGAGCGGCTGCGGCGCAGCACCGGTGATGGTGACGCGGCCGAGCGGTGAGATGGTATAGGTGCCAGCGGTGATCTGGTTGCCGACGGGGCTCTCGAAGTCGTTGTAAACCATGGCACCGGAGATAGTGCCGTCCGAGTTGAAACCGAAACCGCCGCCGATGACAAGGTAGTTCTTGGTGCTGAAGCCGCTTGCGTAGTAAGCATAGCTGGCGCCAGTGATCCCGGCAGCCGTGAAGTGGCCGGCATTGCTGCCCTGGCTGAGGGCGAGTCCGCCGAGTGTCGCTTGGAGGATGTCGGAACCACTTTCTACGACCTGGAGCTGGCCGTTACCAATGACGTATGCTGCGAGTGAGAACTGAGATATTGCGCCGTTGGGGACGCTGGTGGGTGTGAGGCTAATGGTGCAGCGACCGAAGGAGTCGGGCGCAGAGATGGAGCCAGAGGCGAAGGTCTGGGCCTGGCCTACTGCTCCCCCGTCGTTGTAGTCGAAGACGCTGTTGGCGGCGACAAGCGAGCTGCCGTTGAAGTTGAGGATGCCGCCGATGACAAGCGGATTGCCAGCATTATCCTGGCCGTTGAGTCCGAAGGCGTAGCCACCTGTGGGCGTGGCAGCGCTGGTCTGGAGATCGATTGAACCAGAGATTGCGGCGGAAGTATCGAACTCGCTGATCAGGACGCGGGAGTTGGAGACCTTGTTGCCGCGGAAGACCTCAGCGCCGCTGACGCCGATGTTGGGGTTGGAGGTTGCGAGCGTAACCTGGATATTGCCGCCGGCGGCACTGAGCGTAGAGCCAGAGGCGTTGACTTGGTCGGTGTGACCCACTCCGTTCGAGTCTGTAAAGTCCTGCTCACCACCGGTGATGACAGTATTTTTGACAATGAAGGCACCCGCAACGTAAACGGGACCATTAGCGTCCCAGCCTGTTGCGTGGTAGACGTAGGTGCCGTCGTTGAGAACGGCCTGCGGGACTGCGGTGACTGTGATGGTTCCGGTGACGGATTGAGTGCTATCAGCTGCGGCGGTCGCGACGACGTTGACGATGCCTCCACCCGATGGAACAGTGGTGGGAGCAATGTAGGTGACTGCGGTACCGCTGGCGCTGGTTGCGGAGTTGAGACTGCCGCAGGCAGAGCCTGTGCCAGAGCAGGATACGGACCACTTGACGCCGGCATTGCTGTTGTCATTGGAGACGATGGCAGTAATGCTGGTCGTCTTGCCTGCTGTGAGCGAGGTAACCGGCTGCGTGGCGAAAGCGATAGAGATGGGGTTGTTGGGTGGATTGGGGCCGGAGGAAGTGCCACTGTTACAGGCAGTGACTAGGAGCGCGATCGCCGTGGCGGCGACGAGGTTGGTCAAGGTGCGTAAATTCATTTTCCGTCTCCGTTCTGGATTGCCTGTGCGGCGGCCAGTGTGGCTGCTGTGGTGCGGACCGGGAAGGCATGCTCGTTGCGGACGATGACGAGTCGATCGTTGAAAGTGAGCAGGCGCGTGAAGAGGACGGTTTGGCCGTTGATGGCCTCGATGGTGCCGGTGATCTGGATCTGCTGACCGGTCGTGAGGGCATCCTTAACGTCCTTGCGGAGGGAGGGGCCGAGGTCCGTAGTGAGGAGTCCAAAGGGTGTCAGCAGGCTAACGCGGAGACTGGTACTTCCGGTAGAGATGATCTGCTGGATAGTGCCTGTGAAGGTAGTCTCATGGCTAGTTGCGGCGTCGCTGCGCGGACCGACGAAGGTGTTGGAGGATGTTGAGGCAGCGTCCTGTGCGTTGGCGTTGAGGCTACCGAAACCGCAGAGCAGGACGAGGAACGCGGAGGCGATGAGCTGCGAGGCGATACCAGTCCGCGAGATAAGTTTGGTGATCATTTCGAATTCCTCTTCCGGGTCAAGCGGGAAATTTTTAAGCTGATTGCTGACCCGAAGAAAAGAGTAGGGGAGGACGCGAATGAAAAATATAGAGGTCGCTACACAAGAGGCTGTGTGGATGTACGTGCGAAATCCGTGCGGTTCCACACAAGGGTAGGCTTGAAGGATGCTATTTACGGCCTGAGTAACGGTAGATGGCGCTGTCTTCGTCGCCGGGGGAGCAGTGGCCCATTTGTTTGGCGAGGTCCGCGAGGTCGGTAGCATGGTCCTCGGGGAGACATAGCGATGGGTCAGGAAGAGCGGAGTGAATGGGAGCTCCGGGCCGATATGGATTCCGCTGCAGATAATCACGGTACAGGTTGCGGTCCCAGATCCACGTTCGTGGAGGTAAGACCGTGTGGAGCCACATAGATTGGCCGTGTAGCACCACATGGATTGCCGTGTATTGATACGGATTCTAATAAAGAAATCACGCAGCTATTATCCTTTCAAGGTCTGTGGTTGGGGTTCAAATTAGATGAAGATTCTTTTAGTAGAAGACAATGCGACGGTCCGTAAGTTGATACGGCAGGCTCTAATTGAAGCGGACGCAAGCATTGTGGAGTGCACTGATGGGGCTGATGCAGCAGAGGCATTTGCCACGCACCGGCCTGATCTGGTGCTGATGGATATTCGAATGCCTCGGATGGATGGCCTGACAGCCACCCGCCAGCTCAAGAAGCAGTTTCCAGAGGCAAAAGTCCTCATGCTTACGGACTACGATGAGGACGATCTTCGCGCAGCTGCGAAGGAGGCCGGGGCGTGCGGTTATGCGTTGAAGCATAACCTGCTGTTACTGGAGTCCATCATTGAGGAGTTGAGAGGCTGCCAGGGCAAAGTGGCGGACTAGCGGCGCTAGTACAAACGCTCCTGGAGCGAGGTGCGGTGCTGCAGAGCGAAACGAACCAGCGCATTGGCGCCCTCAAGTCCTAACTTGCGGCAGACGTTCGTGCGGTGGTTTTCGACCGTACGATAGTGGATGGAGAGTTCATCGCCAATCTCCTTGCTGGATTTTCCTTCGGCGATCAGGCGAACGATTCGTTTCTCGGCGGGGGTGAGCTGATTGATGTCCTGCAACGGCGTCTTTTCAGCTTCGGTTTTCTGACGTAGCATGATGTCCGCCATCGCGGAGCAGAGGTAGGTACGGCCCGCAACGACGGAGTGTACCGCGGAGACGATCTCTTCCATGGCGCTGTTCTTGAGCAGATATCCCTGGCCGCCAACCTCCATGGTGGCGCGCACTAGCTCCTCATCGGCATGAAAGGTCATGAAGATGATCTTTATATCTAACTGCTGGCTGCGAGCCTCGCGCGCGACGGCGAGTCCATTCTTGCCGGGCATATCAATGTCGATTACGGCGACTTGCGGGCTGGTGGCAGCAAGCAGTGCGAGCGCCTCGTTGCCGTCGGCCGCCTCGGCAACTACCTGGAAGGTTTCTTCCTCCTCAACCGTCGCCTTGAGCCCGCGGCGCACCACCGGATGGTCATCGGCTATGAGGATCGTGATGATTCCATCCGACTTCGCAGCGATGTCGCTCTTAGCCGTCTTATCCATGGTTCGTACTGCCCCTTAGTGGAAATTCGAATGTCAGCAGAGTACCACTGCCTGGTTCGGTTCGAATTCTGAAGCTGCCGTTGAGTGATGCGGCACGTTCCTTGAGTCCTGTTAGTCCGAATCCGCCGGGGCCGTATGCGACTCGCCGCGAATCTGGCGAAAGCCCTTTGCCGTTGTCTTCGATTGATAGGATAACGGAGACCGGAGACATTTTTACGAGAACGTTTGCATGGCTGGCGTTCGAATGCTTGATGATATTGTTGAGTCCTTCTTGTACGATCCTGAAAAAGTTGATTCTGAGATCCTCGGGAAAGACTTCGTCGATGTCCGCGACATCGGAAGTGATCTCGATACCGGAGGCTTTGGACGCAGTTTTTACGAGGCCTTGAATGGCCTTGGAGAGTCCAAGGCGGTCGAGTTGAAACGGGCGTAGTCCGTAGGAGATAGCGCGTGTCTCATCGATTGCCAGCGAGGCTTCTGAGGTTATTTCGCGGATCGTCTGCTGCTTGCTTTCCTCGTCGGCTTTGCTCTTAGGTCGCAGGAGAAAGAGGGCTAGATTATTGATGACGATCAGGCGCTGGCCGAGGCCGTCGTGCAGTTCAGCGGCGATTCTTCTGCGCTCGCTCTCCTGGGAAGCGATGAGTTGCTGCGAGAAGGCTACCTGCGCGGCCTGTGTCTGCTCGAGTTGCCGAACTCTGAGACTCCAAAGAGCGGAGATGATGCCGATGATCAGTGCGCATGTAGCGAGGAGGAACCACCACCTGCGATAGAAAGGTGGAATGACGGTTACATTGATGGTACCGTCCGCTGTACTTGTAACGCCATCGCTGTTGATGGCCATCACGCGGAAGACGAACTCGCCGGATGGCAGATGCGTGTAGAAAGCCGTTCTTCGATGTCCTACATCTTCCCATCCCTGGTCTACGCCGTCGAGTTTGTAGCGAAATGAGATCTGCTCAGGCTTTGAAAAACTTACTGCCGTGTATTGGATTTCAAGATTTGTTTGGCCGGGTTTGATGACGATATGGTCGATCGAGTTCTGAGGCGTGTGCTCGAGTGAGACTTTTTCAATTGCAATCTTGGGAGGCTGTTTGACAGACGATATGGGCTCGGGCTCAACGACGGCAACTCCGTTCTGGGTTGGGAACCATAGGCGGCCAGAGTCGTCTTTGGCTCCGGCAGGCCATAGGCCCCCATTGCACTCTGCGCTAAACATGCCGTCACTTCTCCCGTAACCGATGGAGTCAACGTATGTTCTATGGCCTGCTGCAATTTCGTTCAACTGTGTCTTGCTTACGCGATAGATACCTTTATTGGAGCTGATCCAGAAGTTTGCCTGTGAGTCTTCGAGGATTTGAAACACGCCGTTGTTGAAAAGTCCGTTGTTCTCGTTGAATGTGGTCCATTGTCCATGGCGCAGGCGGCCGAGGCCGCCATCGTAGGTTCCCACCCAGAGATCGTTATTGCTGTCCCCGTATATGGAGCGGACGTTGTTGTTGGGTAGGCCTTCGTGTTCTGTCCAAGTATGCAAGGTATCGCCGTGCATCTGGGTAAGTCCTCCATATCCGCCGATCCAGATATCATCGTCGCTGGTTTGGACGATGACGTGGACATCGTCGCCGGCGAGACCATCTTTCCTGGCCAACCAGTGCGATTTTTCCCCGTTCAGGATGTAGACGCCTTTGGCTGTCGCCAAAAATGTTCTGCCATCTTTGGCAAGACAGATAGCCTGGACTGCGGGCATATTGGGGGGAGATTCTTAACGGGACGGAAGTGTCCGTTCGAAAAGATAGTAAGGCCGCTGTGCGTTCCGACCCAGAGATTGCCTGCATCATCTTCGGCAAGGGAGGTGACCAATCCAGGAAGGCCGTCCTTGATGGTATAGGTGGTCACGGCGCCTTCACGAATCTTCGAGAGTCCTGCGGGCCATGTTCCTACCCACATGTCGCCGTTGCGGCTTTTCAGGACAGGATAGACATTTCCGCCGGCCAGACCGCGTGCCGTAGAAAAGACCTGGATGTACTGCCTTTGTACTCTAAACAGTCCAGCCGCTTCGGAGCCGATCCAGGTATTGTGATCGTTGTCGTCGATCAGGGCGTTGTACGAGATTCCTTTCTCTGTGCCGTCTGAAGGGAAGATGACTCGCCGTTCGAGGCTGGCATCGATCTGTGACTTCCAGTTAGGGTGCGAGGCCTGAAAGGGCGTCTCAACCGTTCCCGTACTGTAGGCAAGTACGCCTTTGATGATGCGTGCGTATCGTGTTGGCGAGAGATCGATCCAAACGATGCCATCGGCGCCTACAGCAACTTTTTTTATCTCCGAGACGGGAAATGTCTTCGGCAGGGTATAGGAGGCCAGCTTGCCGCGGCGGAACCAATACAGATCATTTCCTTTCAAGCCCCAGAAACCAGTTCCTATCCACCATAGAGGTGTGAAGTGAATCTGATTGATCTGGGATTCTTCTGGCTCAAAACGTCCGGAGGCAGCGTTCCAGCGAAGGATGCGGTCGCCGGACAGCAGCCAGATGCCACCGCTCAGACCTGTGCAAACGCCGGTGACCGAATAGGGGGCGATGCCCTCGGCCTGCCCTATCGCTCGAAATATACCTTCATGAAAATAGATGACGTTGCCATCTTCACTGACGGCCCAAAAGTCTCCGGGCTGGCCGCGCACCATCGTGGTGAAGCGCGAGGAGGTGAAGGCGGGTGTATTGCTCTTGTCGAAGACCGTGAAACGCATGCCGTCAAAGCGGGCGATGCCATTGAGGGTCGCGATCCAGAGATAGCCGTCGGGGGTCTGGGTGAGGCCTCGAACACTATTCTGGGGCAAGCCGGCATCATCGGTCCATTGAGTGGAACGAAACTGTGCCGAGGCAGTGGAGGGCGAGAAAGAACATAGGAGCAGAGCTGCGGCGAAGTAAAGAAAATAGGGGCGTGCCAGTCTCCTTAGAGGTTCGCGATCGGTCGTTCTCAGCTTCAGCACCGCTCATCTCCAAACTGCCTTCTGTCAGAATCGCGCGACTCCAGTTTGCCTTACTTTGCCCGGAGTGGGCAATGGAGGTCTGCGATCAGAGGGAGGGGAGGTACTCTTCGAGAAGGTTGGTGGCGCGGTAGCGCGGTAGAAGGCGGGTGGCAACGGAGGAAACAGGTCGACATCAGCCCGTCAGGCCGGGACAGCGAACATCCTCGTCATGCGACCACCCACATCGTAAGAAAGAGCATCCCCGCACCCCTAACATCCATTGATATGAGGTTCCATCTGATCCAGAGGTCATCTGTGCTGATTCCTTGGGTCGTGTGGTGCCACACGGGTCACGGTGTAACAACACTCATAGATTTTGGCGCGCCCACTCCCTAGGATGAGAAATCAAGGAGACCCACTATGAGCGCGACAAGGCGCACTTCGAAAGTTTTAGCACTACTTATCCCTACGGGTGTGCTCGGTATCTCATCGGCGCTCGCCACTACGAAGGCAATAGTCGAACCGACCTTAGCCGATCACGCAGCCAATGCCCAGGCGGTGGCCGACCGGCTCACGAACATTCGCCAGGCTGTATCGGAAATAACCGCGTCCCCTGGCGCCGCTCCAGATCTCATGATCGCGGAATGGCTCAATGGCGGCTTCGGTTGGCGTAATGGCGGGTGGGGTAACGGCGGGTGGCACAACGGCGGGTGGGGCAATGGCTGGCACAATGCCCCCAACTGGGGAAACGGTGGCTGGCACAATGCCCCCAACTGGGGCAACGGAGGTTGGGGTAATGGTGGCTGGCACAATGCACCCAACTGGGGCAACGGCGGCTGGCATAACTTCTGGCACAACTGGTAGATCCCGATCGCGAAAGAGAGAATGTCATGCAAGGTTCAGATACACGCATTCAGACCATCGTTTTGCAGCCTACGCCGTTTTGCAATATCTACTGCAAGTACTGCTACCTGCAGCAGCGCAACGACAACTCCAAAATGTCGCTGGAGACGGTACAGGCAAGCTTCGAGAAGATCTTCGATTCACCCTTTGCAGGAGATCAGATTACGGTGATTTGGCATGCCGGAGAGCCGCTGGTCATGCCAGTCTCATACTACGAGGCAGCATTCCGGCTAATTGAAAAGCTGCGACCCGCGTCGGTACAAATCCACCACTCATTCCAGACCAACGGAACGTTAGTGACGAAAGAATGGTGTGATCTGATCCGGCGCTGGCATGTAGGGGTGGGCGTCAGTATCGACGGCCCGCGCCACATGCACGATGCGAACCGTGTCACACGAGAGGGCAAGGGCACATTCGAGCGCGCCATCCGTGGTGCACGTCTGCTGAAGCAGGAAGGTATTCCCTTCCACGTTATCTCAGTGCTCTCGAAGGAGGGTCTGGAGCGTGCAGAAGAGCTGCACGCTTTTTACCTCGAAGAAGGCATCGAAGACGTTTGCTTCAATGTGGAAGAGTCCGAAGGCACTCATGTCTCCGAGCTCATGACGCTCTCACAGGACAGTATGCAGGCGAAGTTTCACGCTTTCCTGCATCGCTTCTGGACGATTTCGCGCGCGACACCGGGTATCCGGTTCATTCGTGAGATCGACGGCCTGATTCCGCGCATCTTCCGGCCCGACACGCAGCCCGCCAGTAACGAGCAGGTCAGTCCCATGGCTATGCTGAACATCGACTGCAATGGTAACGTGTCCTCATTCTCGCCGGAGCTACTCGGCTATAAGAACGAACGCTACAACAACTTCATCGTCGGCAATGTACATCAGCACACGCTCCAACAGATGCTGGAAAGCGCCGCGATGAAATCCATGGCCAAGGACATCCAAGCCGGCGTGGATGCATGCCGCAGCGAGTGCGGCTACTTCTCGCTCTGCGGCGGTGGCGCTCCCGTCAACAAATTGTCAGAGAACGGTAGCTTCAACAGCACAAAGACGTCGTTCTGCAACCTTATCCAAATTACGCCGACCAACCTTATTCTGAACGCGCTCAGCCAGATGGAAGAAGCTCTAGGAGAGGTAAAGCAGCAGCCAGGACGACCATCACACGCAGCGAGCCAACACCATGTGCCGCTCTCAGAGTTTATTCATATTTCGGCCGCCTAACGAATTTCACCTTAAGAAACGAGGAAACACCAATGCGACACACGTACACAACTTACAGTGGTTCTTGGTGCGGTGCTGATGCTCACGAGCAGTGGCTCGGCACAAACCAACCAATCTACCTCCAACTCTCCGCAAACCGGAGCGCCTGCCAATTCCGTCGACGCTCAGCTGTATGCAAGTGGACAAGAGAGCGACACACCGCGCACCGCTCCGATTCTCTGGATAACCAGCGTTGAAGTAATGCGAAGCACCCACGCACCACAGCTTGACGTTATTCGGGTACGCGGCCTGGCTAGCACCGACGGTTGGGAATCGATTGAACTAGTACCCATGTCGAAGGGCGTGCCGACGGACGGCATCCTTGACCTGATGTTGATTGGAGAAGCTCCTACCGATAGTTCGGCACCCATCGCCTATCCCACCGTTGAAGCCACTTTCACCATTGAGCCGGGTCATCCGTTCCTGGGCGTCCGAGTCCACGGCGCAGAAAACAGTGTCATGGTGAAAGCTCTTCCCGGTTATGCCGAAGCCGCGACACGTCCGATCGATTGTTCCAATTGCGTCGGCAAAGTACTTCGTGCGCAAGGGCGAAGTTGTTTCTGCCTGGTCGCACGCAAGGAAACTATCGTGCGCGAGGAGGACCTGCCGCATAACCTTCGTGTTCTTCGTGATTCAGACGGCGTTGGTAGCCTCTATTCTGATCCGAACCGCATGACAGTTTTTCTCGACGATAACAAAAAAATCGTGATGGCGATGTGGGATTAGTTTCGCAAACACTGCTTTCCGTCAACATTTCAAAACCCATTTAGAAAGGTAGAACGAAGATGAAACTCAAAATGAAGATCCTGACCCTGCTTGCGAGCGCAACAATAACCACTCTTGCCGTTGCCCAGGCACCGGTTGCAACCATTGATCCCCAAAATCATGGCAATCTTGCCGCGGCCCAGCAATCCATCATTCAGGCTTTCAATAGCATTAGCGCAGCGCAAAGCGCGAACAACGACAAACTCGGTGGTTATGCGGGAAGAGCCAAGGATCTGCTTCGTCAGGCAAACGATCAAATCATTGCAGCGGCCAACGTTGCTAACGGGAACCCACCGTCTGCGTCTTTCGCGAGCTCCGCAACCAGCCAGAGTGCACCACCGCCCGCACCGCCTAACATCTCGGGCAATTGGACCATCTACGCCTACAACACCAGCCAGCCGGGTAGTTCGCTGAAACAGGTCCAGCTCAGCCAGAACGGCAATATTATTTCGGGGACCTTCCATGGACCAAATCAGCATGGCAAATTGCAAGGCTGGGTCAACGGCAATCATGTGGAGTTCAGCACAGACACACGCGAGGTACTGACATTCCGCGGAGAGATTACGGCAACAGGCATGTCCGGCATGTATGGCGTTCACGGACAAACTGCTCCGTGGAATGCTGAACGCACTAATTAAAGCGCATGTCCAAATGTAACTTGGAGCTCAGACCGCTTCGCTAGACTATTGATACTCTTATGCGGATGTCTTTGGGCATTTCGACAAACTCCGACAGGCTACGCAAGATTCTAGTGATTTTGCTTGCCGTAGCATTTGTATCGAATACGGCCTCGAGCGCTCAAACATCACTCCCCTCAGTCTCCACAGTCCATGTCCTCTGATCCAACGTTTGAGATGGACGAATTCATGGACTGGTAAAGGAGGGAACGATACCCTTGAGCGGAGTGAGGGTGATAGCCACGAGCTCGCGATCGAGGAAAAAATTTTCTGCAATTACCAACGGAGCCGGCACGTACGCTATTGACCTTCCTGCGAGTGGCAGCTACGTGATTCGCGCTGTATTTCGTGCGCTCACCTCACCCGCCAAGGAAGTCGTCTTCAGCGCCACGAGCCGGAACCAGCAGGTCGATTTTTCATTCGAGGGAACAGCCGCGGGTAATAGCCTCTCGTCCCTTTGGCCAACTCCGCTCATGTCGCCGGTCGTTGCCAATGCTCTGAGCCTGCAGCCCGTCGAAAGCAACGCTGGCGGCAATTCCGGCGTTCAATTTCCCACGTTCACCGGCGATGCGGTCGTTTCAGGCGATTCTTTCTCGATCACCGGTCAGCCTCCGATCATGACTCCGTATTTTCAGATGGCTGACCAGATGCGTCAGGACTTTGAAGACGGGCATGAACTTCAAGGTCCTTCGATGCAACCGAGTCAAGTGGTCTTGTCACCGATTCTCAGGCTGGCAGCGATGAAACACCGATCTCGAGTAACCAGAATACCCATCAGATCCACGGCGCAATCTTCTGGAACGGTGGCTATTCGGTATTGAATGCCAAACCCTACCTCCTTGCTGGAGAGGTCTGCTCCCAATCCGAGTTACAACAGCAACAATTTACGGACTCACGGTTGGAGGCCAGCCGTATATTCCTGAACTTACCAAGCCAAGCGCAAAGGATTCTGTCCTTCTAGCTTTTCGCGCCTGCAATCTAGTTCTTTGGTAAGCGATTACGGCATTGTGCCTACTGACGCTGAGCGGAAGGGAGACTTCTCACAGCTCACAGGTCCGAACGGTGCTCTCATTCCAATCTATAACCCTAGGAATTCGGCCCCCTTCCCCAATAACACCATCGACACATCTCTCGATCCGGCGGCGACGGCGATTCTTCAGTATCTGCCTGAGCCTAATCTGCCGGCTGCAGGATTGAATTATCACCTTTTGACCACGCAGGGAAACCACACGACAACATTGGGAATCAGTTACACACACAACTTGGGTGCGCCCGGTGGCCGGATCGTCAATGACGAACACGCGTTGATTCAGAGTTTCGACGTTAACTTTAACCTGGCGGATATTGCAGCTGACATCATCAATATTTTTCCGCAGCTTGGCGGCAAGCAAACAGTTCGCGGCTATGCACTCACTGCCGGATACTCGGCTCTCAAAGGAGAATGGGGCGCCAATCTCAATATTACCTGGACCCGTAATGATTCCAAGATAAGCAATCACTTCACGAACGGTGAAGATGTTGCCACCCAAGTCGGCGTTCTCTATGGTCCTGGGGTTCCGCTCAATTCGAATCCGCTCAACTACGGTCTGCCAAATCTGGTCTTTAACAATTTCACCGGGATGACCCAGACGCAGCCGAATTTCCAACTGACACAAACGATAGGTGTATCCGGTTCAGGTAGCTGGTCGCACGGGTCACACATTGTCCGTTTGGGCGGAGATTTTCACCGCGTCGACTTCGATCTGTTCGGCGGCACTGATGCTACCGGCACCTATGTCTTCACCGGTGGGTTCACCCAGATGCCGGGAGCTTCCAATGACAACGCGGTCGCGACATCGGGCTCATCGTTTTCCGATTTCCTTTTGGGCTATCCGCTGCAGACAAAGATTGAAGCTCCAGATCAGAAGGCTTACACGCGTCAAAATAACTGGGACCTATTCGTCCGGAACGACTGGCGCGTCCTGTCAAACCTCACTCTTATCGCGGGTGTGCGTTACGACTATTTTTCTCCCTACGTAGAAGATCAGAATCGTCTCTCGACTCTTGACTACAACACGGATTTCACACGGATTGCTCCCGTTCAACCAAACAGCGTGGGCCCAATATCGGGGGCCCATTATCCGCGAACGCTGATCTATCCGGATCACGATAGTTTCTCTCCTCATCTGGGATTCGCGTGGCAGGCCACCAGGAGTACTGGCGTTCGGGGAGGATACGGTATCAACTCAGCAGTGGGCCAGTATGGCACCTTTATTCAGAATCTCGCTTATCAACCACCCTTCGCAGACGTTGAAGTAAACGGCAACATCCTTGATTTTTTTCCGTTCATACCTTTCACGCTCCAGAACGGTTTCGCGAACCCTGTAGATTTCGGCAACTACGCAGTCAATAGAAACTATCGGCTGCCGTATGTGCAGGTCTGGTATGCGGACACCGAACAGATGCTGCCGCTCGATATCGTACTGGACGTCGGATATAGCGGGGCCAAAGGGACCCGACTCGATATCATCAACTCACCCGGATACATCAACAACAAGTTGCCCTTTGCCAGCGCATTTTTCGATTTTGAGGATTCAACTGCGTTCTCGAACTTCAACGCCCTCATTGTCCGTGCTAACAAACGCCTGGAGAATGGCATCGCCCTGCAGGCCATCTACTCCTATTCCCATTCGATCGATAACGCTTCTTCAACGAACGCTGGTTCGCCAACGATTGTCCAGAACTGGCGTGATCCTCTCGCGGAGAGGGGAAATTCCAGTTTCGACATTCGCCAGCAACTTATCGGAAGTTTCTTATACCAGTTACCCTTTGGTCCGAAAAAGAAGTATTTGCGCTATGACAATTGGGTATCCCGAGTACTTGGCGACTGGACGATCTCGGGTTATTTCACACTGGCTACAGGGGTGCCTTTGACACCCTTTATTCAGGCTTCGGTTGGAGAGGTCGAGCGAGGTACACACGGATCGGTGCGACCGAGCCGAGTTCGTGGAACATCCATCCATTCAGACGGAGGGCACATCGATCACTAGTTCAATACATCCGCCTTCTCCACAGACTTCAGGCCAAACCGGAGATTCGGTACAGCTAGCAGAAATTCAATTCCCGGTCCTGGCGTAGAGAATGTCAATTTATCAATTTCGAAGATCATGCCCCTTGGCGAAACACGGAGTCTAGAAATTCGGTTAACCGCTAATAACGCTTTTAACAACGTCCAATATGCAGGAGTGAATACACAGTTTGACTCGACCACCGTCGGTCAAGTGGATGCCTTTCAACCAATGCGGCAGATTACGTTTCTGGCACGCTTTCGGTTTTAAACCCAGCATCCCGTGTCTGAACCACTTGGACGATAGGTCGGCTTATGGGAAGTGACGCTTGCTGCCTTGGCTCTCTTCCGTGTTGAGCGTTTACCAGTATCAGACCATGCATAAACTAGGCGTGCACTTCGCGCGGTGAGCTCAAACCAGCCGTGCAGCTCTAAAACGAAGCTCGTCCGCATTGAATTCTCCGATCTCCATATCTCGAAAGAAGACTCTGTAAAACCCTGGTGTGATCAACTCGAATCCCAACTCTTCGAAGCGGAATACTTCGCTGACGAAGACTCTGTTTTTGTGCCAGCTGATGTCGCCGCTATTGTTCACCCGTCGCAGAAGTAGACCTTTCGGGTACGTGAACTCCGGCAACTTGCGGGTAGTCGGACGGAGCTCGGGATGTATAGACTCGCTGGGACCCGGTTGTTCAGGCCCTCATGCGGGCGCTCATTATTGAACACGTAGCGAAAGTTATCAAAGCGGCTCTGCTGTGCGCGAAGGGATGCCGCAGGCGGCTTCGTTGTATCTTCCTTCAGCGTCCGATGCATCCGCTCGTGGCGACCGTTTTGTTGCGGTCGGCCTGCTTGAATGCGCTCATGCACGATCCCGAGCTTCATCCAGCCGAGCGAGAGCTTCGACAGCCCCAGTAACCCCGTCCCCGCAAACGGTGCGCCGTTGTCAGTCCTGATCCGTGCTGGCACTCCATACTCTCGCATGGCTGCTTCGCAGATCGCTCGGACTTGGCTAAGGTCCATGCGCGAGACGATCTGGCACCGAATCAAGAAGCGGCTATGCGCGTCGGTGATGGTGAACGGATCGCAGCGCTTGCCGTCGCCGGTGACGAAGTAGCCTTTGAAATCCATGCACCATAGTTGATTGGGACCCGTGACCAAAGAGAACGGTTCTGAACATGGCGTGGTGCGTTTTCTCTTCCTTTGCGGACTGGTCAAGCCCGCACGGCTCAGGATAGTGCCGAATGTACTAGCTGCAGGCCACACCACGTCCGGCTGTAACATCTCCAATCGTGCCTTGAGCTTGCGCGCGCCCCAGGACGGATGCTTTGCCCGAAGCACTAGAATGGTGTTCTCGATTGGTTCGAGCGTTGCGTGGGAGCAGCTATGCGGACGGCGGCTGCGATCCACGAGTCCCTCTGGCCCTGTCTAGTTGTAGCGATTGATCCAGCGATAGGCTGTTGGACGCGAGATCCCGTACGCGCGACATAGGTCCGCCACCGGCATCTCTTCCTTCTGATAACTCGACAAAAACTGCAGATGTTGATCCATGATCCGACTCTCTTTCCAGGGCATACAACATCGTCGTACGTGCCCAAATACCGAGTAACCATCGCCGTCGCGCTTCGCTGTAAACCATGTCTCCGGTCTGTTTTGTAACGCAAGTGCTAAGTACGCTCAGGGGTGAGCCCGATCGTGCGGCGCAAGGGGTATCCCATAAGCTTCCGCGATATCGCCCGCGATTGCCGGCTCTATAGTGAACTACCCAAATAAAGAAGGGGCAAGCGTGACATAAATATGTAATAGATCGAGGGTCGTCAAGTGACATATTGTTTATGTTCATAACGTCGAGGATGTCCTCGCCTCGTGGAGCACATTAAATTCATTGGATCTCGAGCCGAAGAAAACCACAACGCATTCAACGAGCGACCCAAAATGCCTCCGCCGCGCTAGTGGTTCTTCCCTGAAGCGAATCCGCCAACGCCACTCGGAAACTGGATAGGAAGTAGGGCGGACGTTATGAACACAAATCCCCGGAAACTGAGACATTTCGGTGCACCGCTACTGATCATGCTCGTGGCAGCAACGCTCGGCTGGTTTGCCCCGGCGATCGGAGTAGTTGGTGTTGTCTTCATCGTGGTTCTTGTCAAGCGTTTCGGCAAATTCGAAGCGCAGCTAGCAGCTACTGCCTTTACAGTTGTGTCAGCTCTCTTCGCACTCGCACCTCACCCTCAGTTCAAAGTCGGTGGAGGGCTCCTGGAAACTGCCCTGTGCATCGCTTGTGTCTGGATCACCATTGCTGTCGCAAGTAACCGCAACAGTGACGAAGAGGCCATTCGCCGGAGCGAGAAAGAGCTGCGCGAGGTAATGGACACCATTCCGGCAATGGTGTGCATCGCGCTGCCCGACGGTTCGGTTGTATCTATAACCAGACGTTGGATCGAGTATGCGGGTCTCTCCCCGACCGGTTTGGGCTGGCAGGCCGCAGTTCACCCCGATGATCTCGAGCGGCATTTAGAGGCTTTCCGCAAGTGCTCGGTAGCAGGCGTGCCCTTTGAGGATGAGGTGCGGCTCCGTCGCGCGGACGGGGAATTCCGCTGGTTTGTTGTTGCTGCCGAGCCGTTCCGGGATGATCAGGGACGGATCCTGAAGTGGTACGGCATCGGCACCGACATCGAAGATCGCAAACGGGCCGAAGAGGCTTTGCGAGTTGCGGAGCATGAGGCGCGAGAATTGCTGGAACGTGTGCCTGCAATGATTTCCCTTCGAACCGTGGCGGGTATTACTTATACAAATCAACGGATTCACAACTACGTCGGTGTCGAACAGCAAGAATTACACGGTGGGGGCTGGCAGAAATATATCCATCCTGAAGATCAAAAACGTGCATTGGCAAATCAGGTACGGTCGACAGAACAAATTGAACCCATGGATCACCTGTTCCGACTTCGTGGAGCGGATGGGGCGTATCGCTGGTTCCGAACGATCGCAGAGCCATATCCGAGCGTAGATGGAAGGTCTTATTGCTGGTATGGTGTCGCGACAGACATCGATGAGCTCTACCGCTCCAGAGAGTTGCTCAGGGAGAGAGAGCTGCAGCTGAATCTTCTTACCGAAAATCTTCCCGCGGTCTTGTTCAAAGCTGCACCAGATGGATCGATCGTCTACATCAATCAAAAAGGGATCGAGTACAGCGGAAGAACAGCTGAGGATCTACAGCAGAAGGGTTGGATCGATATGATTCACCCAGATGATTTCGAGGAAACCTCAAACCATTGGAATCGGTTGCTCAGAGAAAGCGTCGGATATGACACCGTCAATCGCTTTATGTGCGCTGACGGGCAATACCGATGGTTTCACACCAACGTTGCCCCTTACCGCGATGACACCGGAAAGACCATCGCGTTTCACGGAATCATGCTCGATACAACTACCCAGAAGGCTGCGGAACACGCTCTCCAACAATCTGAGCATCAGATGCAGAGAATGATGGACACCGTTCCTTCGAGCTTGTATTCGACGGCTCTTGATGGAATGTATACGTTCGTCAACAAGAAGGCACGTGACTATCTTGGAATGACCCTGGATCAGATCCAGGGTTGGGGATGGGTTGAAGCCACTCACCCCGAAGAGCAGGAATACGTCGTCAAAGAATTCAAGCAGGCTCTTGCGACCGGGAGTTCCTATATCAACGAACATCGAATCCGACGAGCAGACGGGATTTATCGTTGGCATCTGAGCCGCGCAGAGCCTCTGCGAGACGAAGACGGACAGATCGTACAGTGGTTTGGGGTCGCCATCGATATCGACGAGCGAAGACGAGCGGAGGATCATCTACGGGAAACCCGTGTCAAACTGGCGCGCGCATCGCGGATCGCCACTGTAGCTGAGTTGTCCGCATCCATCGCGCACGAACTAAACCAACCTCTTACTGCTGTAGTAGCAAATGCGCAGGCAGCTTGGCGGTGGCTATCAAACGGTCCACCGAATTTCCCCGAAGCGATGGCTTCCATAGAACGAGTGTTGCGCGCCGGGCGCGTTGCCGACGAGAGGATGCAGCACATTCGGGCGTTGTTCCAACAGCAACCGCTCAGGAAGAAGCACGCGTGGCCGTCGCAGATCATCCGCGAAGCGATACGATTTGTTCATGAAGACGCAAAGAGAGATGAAATTCCCATTGAGGTACAAATTGCGGGTGATCTTCCGCCAATCGTAGTTGAGCAAATTCAAATTCAGGAAGTATTGATCAACCTGATCTCGAACGGAATCGAGGCGATGGAAGGCAATGCTCGGCCGCCTCGTCTCATGATCAGGGCCACTTTCGTTTATGAGAGCGACCTTCTAATTGAAGTTATAGACAATGGACCAGGCCTGAAGGACACTCAGAGTATTTTTGACGCCTTCGTAACGACCAAAGAAAAAGGTATGGGGATAGGTCTCGCCGTTTCCCGGTCTATTATTGAAGCGCACGATGGACAATTATGGGCTGAGAACAACCCAGACTATGGAGCTAAGTTCAGCGTTAAGATTCCCTGCGGCGCGCGGCGAGTGAACGCCTCGAGAGCTGACCAGTAGTTGAGAGCCGAGATCTCCTTGGATCGACGATAGCAGTCCTTGTTGCGGCTTCATAGCCGATCTCGCTAAGAGTTCCGCGCTGAAGCATCCAGAAAAATCGCCGTCCCGCGGAATTTGAACGGATTGAGCCTTCGTCAGTATGAAAGCCGGTTTGTAACCGAGGCGGGCCTTACTCCCAAGCTCTTCGCTAGGGTTACCGTGCAATCCATCAGCTCGGGGCGCGGCCGCACCAGGAGTTCGCAGGGAACGGCTGCAGCGTAGGAAAAGCGGGTGGGCAGATCTGCGGCATCAGCGGCGCGCGCCTGCTAGACAAAGTGGGGGAAATAGCAGAAAGGAGGCCCACATGTACAATTCGTGACTGCGTATGAACATAAAGATTGAGGGATCTGAAAATGGCTGAAAAGACAATAGCGGAGAAGGCCGGCGAGGCTGTTGGTTTCGGAATTGCGATGGCAGAAGATCTGGCAGGCGCGGTCAAAACCGCAGTCGGTGCAGCCGTAACCACGGTGACAGAGGTTTTGAAGACGGAACCTGCCAAGAGCGTCGTGGCAAACAAGTCAGCCCACAAAGCACCTGCCAAGAAAGCAGTGAAAGCCGTGACGAAAAATGCGGCCAAGAAGGCATCTCCGACAAACGCCGCCAAGAAAACCGTGGCAAAGAAAGCTCTGAAAAAGGCGCCTGCGAAGAAGGTTGCCAAAAAGGTTGCAGTCAAGAAAGCTCCGGCTAAGAAAGCTGCGAAGAAATCCGTAAAGAAGGCTGCAAAGAAGTCTGCCCGACGACGGTAAAAACTGTGAGGGAAAATGGCGAACGATAAAGCGAGGAAGAAAGCGGCTGAAAAAGTTGAAAAAGCGGTCAGGAAAGCTGTCGAGAAGGGTCTTACTGAAGTCGCGGTAGGGAAAGCCGTCTCGCAGGGGATGGCTAAGGCCGCTCCCAAGAAGCCGGTCGGTAAGGCTGCCGCGAAGGCCGATGAACGCGAAGCCAAGACCGCTTGAGAAGCTGGTCTATGGCTGTGATGTAATCGATCCTTATGGACTCGAAGACGCAAGGTGTTGCCGGCAATGCAATCTGGGCCGCTGTGATGGCTGTCGGTCGAGCCGTCGTTCCCCACAAGATCAAGATCGCTTCTCCGAGACCTCAAGAGTTCTCAGTGATCCGCTGCCATTGGATCTAGGGTTCTCTAGCGTGCGGGGACTGTAAAGTGGGGTGAATCGAAGGTGAAAGGACGACCTATTTCGGGCGTGCTCGCAACAGCGAGTTCCTGCACGCTCATTGGCCCTGCGAGGAAGGCGCCTCTTCCGCCCCTGATAGCTGTGGCAAAGGCACTCGCCATTCGAACCGGATCAAGAGCGCGCGATACAGCTGTGTTTAGCAGTACGCCGTCAAATCCCCACTCCATCACCTGACACGCGTGAGACGGAAGGCCGATACCCGCGTCTACGATAAGTGTGATTTGTGGGGCGCGTTCACGCAACTCCCGTAAAGCGCGCGGATTGCGTGGTCCTTGACCGGTCCCGATAGGAGCGGCCCAGGGCATGAGCACCATACATCCAGCGTCAATGAGGCGTCTGCAAAGAACCCAATCTTCGGTGCAGTAGGGCAGAACGTAGAAGCCAAGTTTTACAAGTTCGTCCGCAGCCTCGACCAAACCGAATGGGTCTGGCTGCAGGTTGAGTTCGTCTCCAATCACCTCGAGTTTAATAAAGTTGGTCTCAAACAACTCGCGTGCCATGCAGGCGGTCTTTACGGCCTCGCGAGCGCTGAAACACCCTGCAGTATTTGGCAGAATTGCCCGCTTGCTCTCCTGAAGCAAGTTCCAAAATGATTGACCAGACTCCTTCGCGCCGGAGATTTGGCGACGGAGAGACATTGTGAGCATCGCTGGGTCGGCGGCTGAGATTGCATCGGCCAACAGCGAGGGAGAATCATATCGGGCCGTCCCTAGAAGGAGACGGCTCGAAAAACTCTGTCCATACAAGTTCAGCCGATCTTCCATTTGTTGTCCATTCATTTCAACCTCCTGCTGTAGGGTGAACGATATCGATCCTGTCTCCCGTGGAGATAACGCACTGTGCGTAGGTTCCTCGCGGAACAAGCTCTTCATTGCGCGCTACAGCGAACGGAACGGCTGGCGAGAGAAACCTCAGTAACGCATCGAGGGTTCGAAGTTCAGGCAAAAGGCAGGTTTTGCCGTTTACGATGACAAACATGTCTGCATCTCATGTGAATTATTCGAAGATCCAAACACGGCCGCAGGGCAGACCGCATCCAGACAGCTCCAGCGTCCGCTTGGCCGGCCGGACAATAGGGCCAATACTTCCTCGACGATAGTAGGGGTTAATAGGAAACCATGACGATAAAGCCCGTTGATACGCAGGACCTTTCGCTCACGATCGAACTGAATCGCCGGTAGATTGTTTGGCAGGGCAGGCCGGACCTGGGTGTTGAATTCGAGGATGCGCGCCTCTGCCAGAGCCGGGAGGATCGAATAAGCAGACGTCAGAAGCTCGAGAACCCCGCGGACGGAGGCGGGCGAGCGATCTTCGGACTCAATGGCGGTGGCACCGACAACTAGTTTTCCGTCTGCCCGCGGAACGATGTATACGGGGTAGCGCGGGTGCAAGAGCCGCAACATGTGATTGAGTTCGATCTCGGGTGCGTGCAGACGCACTATCTCGCCGCGCACACCCCGAAGATTGCGGAAATCGCCTTTGGCACCCATGCCACGGCAATCCACAACAACTCCCGAGTCGGGAAGGTTGCCATCTTCAATGGCAGCCTCCCAGTGACACTCAACCCCCGCCTCTTCAAGCGCGAGGCCAACCGCTTTCAATAGATCACGATTGTCGATCTGCGCTTCGCCGGGAACGTACAGTGCCTGGGAAAATCG
Source organism: uncultured Acidobacteriaceae bacterium (assembly GCA_963746625.1). Classification (GTDB taxonomy): domain Bacteria; phylum Acidobacteriota; class Terriglobia; order Terriglobales; family Acidobacteriaceae; genus Edaphobacter. Next base: position 1,670,025 of record CAVVBT010000001.1, on the reverse strand, counting down.
TGTTCCTAGTTCTGGTTCTACTTGAGCGATTTGCGAACTTTCGAGGCATTGGACGCACGACTGCGCTTGGCGGGTGGCGAGCATACTCTGAGCACGGGTGGCTTCACCTGCGTCCTCGCGGCGCCAAAGCATGAGAGTTCCAGCATCACGATAGAAGACAGGGATAGGCAGCTCAGCTAACCATTGCGGCCATAGTTTGAGACTGTTATTCCCAATCGAGGCGATTTGTATATCGCCCTCGATGGCTTCTGTAGTCGGAGCGATCATACCTGCTGCTACCCAGGCTGCTGAGTTTATCCCTCGGCTGTTGGCTGAATCATAGAGGACGACACGCGCACCAGAGAGGGACGCACGCCAGGCCAAACAACGTCCAACCAGGCCGCCCCCCACGATTGCTACGTCCGGTCGATTCACCGGTAGACCTCGCCACCGAGTTCGGCAAACTCCCGCGACTTTTCCGCCATGCCGGCTTCTGCGTCTCCTTGATATTTCTCGCGAATCTCCTCGGAAATCTTCATCGAGCAGAACTTCGGCCCACACATCGAGCAGAAATGCGCGGTTTTGGCGCCGTCGTGGGGCAAGGTTTCATCGTGAAACTCACGAGCACGGTCGGGGTCAAGGCTCAGGTTGAACTGATCCTCCCAACGGAACTCGAAGCGTGCCTTGGAGAGGGCATTGTCCCGAATTTGTGCTCCGGGCCATCCCTTGGCTAAGTCTGCTGCATGCGCAGCGAGTTTGTAGCTGATGATGCCTGTACGGACATCCTCTCTATTTGGAAGACCGAGGTGTTCTTTGGGAGTTACGTAGCAGAGCATCGCAGTCCCGTACCAGCCGATCTGTGCCGCGCCAATCGCGCTGGTGATGTGATCGTAACCAGGTGCGATGTCGGTCACGAGCGGCCCCAGCGTGTAGAAAGGTGCTTCGAAGCATTGCCGCAACTCTTCGTCCATGTTTTCGCGAATGCGCTGCATCGGTACGTGACCGGGGCCCTCGATCATCACCTGAACGTCGTGCTTCCACGCACGTTCTGTCAGTTCTCCGAGCGTTCGCAATTCCGCGAACTGCGCTTCATCGTTGGCGTCGTAAATAGACCCGGGACGAAGGCCATCCCCCAAACTGAAGGACACGTCGTAAGCCTTCATGATTTCGCAGATCTCATCGAAATGCGTGTACAGAAAATTCTCCTGATGGTGTGCGAGGCACCACTTCGCCATGATGGAGCCGCCGCGCGACACGATTCCCGTCAGGCGCTTCGCCGTAAGCGGAATCCACGGCAGCCGAACACCAGCGTGCAGCGTGAAATAGTCGACACCCTGCTCGGCTTGCTCGATGAGTGTGTCCCGCATCAACTCCCAGGTGAGTTCTTCGGCGCGCCCGCCCACTTTTTCAAGAGCTTGATAGATGGGAACGGTGCCGATCGGGACCGGCGAGTTGCGAAGAATCCATTCCCGGAGTTCGTGAATATGTTCCCCGGTGGACAGATCCATGATGGTGTCGGCGCCCCAATAGGCAGCCCAGATCATCTTGTCCACCTCCTCCGCGGGCGAAGACGTGACTGCGGAGTTGCCGATGTTGGCGTTGATTTTGACTCTGAAATTCCTGCCTATAATCATCGGTTCCAGTTCGAGATGGTTAATATTGGCGGGAATGATTGCGCGGCCGGCGGCCACCTCTTCGCGGACAAATTCGGGCGTGATCCGAAGGGGAAGATGCGCGCCGAAAGACTGACCGCGATGTTGCGAGAGAAGCGCGCGGTAAGCCGGGTCTTCTGACAACTCATGCAAGTGCATCGATTCACGCAGGGCAACGAATTCCATCTCCGGCGTTATGATCCCCTTACGCGCATAGTGCATCTGGCTGAGGTTTTGACCCTTTCGCGCACGCCGAGAGATGGGCGGAGAAGGGAAGCGCAAGTTGTATGTCAGTAGATCCCTTTCGCGCTCGCGCGCATACTCAGAGCTGGGCGCGGCAAGAATCTCGGTATTGTCACGCTGCTCGATCCAGTCGGTGCGAAGACCGGGCAGTCCGCGAGACAGGTCGATCCGCACGTCGCCGTCGGTGTATGGCCCGGAAGTGTCGTAAACCGGTAATGGAGGGTTCTCTTCTATGCGATCACGATGGCTCGTGGGGGACAGAGCGATCTCCCGGTAAGGTACACGCAAATCCCCGCAATTGCCTTGAAGGTAACGCTTGTGCGATGCCGGATAGGAGGAAGGTGTACGTATTGTCGAAAACGTTGGCGATTGTTTCAAAATTTGATCCTCTCTGCGCAGCAGATACCACTCACAACCGAACGACCTTCCTCACCATGTCAAACTCGTGCGAAGGAGAAATACGTCGGCGTGGTGTTCATTGTTCGCCACCCCAGCGGCCATCGGGTTCCAAATGTGCTGATAACTTGGGATCAGCCTGATCGCCGGAATGATCGCGAAATCGTAGGAGACCTCGAGCCCATTCTCGTTTTTCACATTGGCTGGGGCTGCGGTGAGTTGCTTGAAGTCGTCTTTCAAAGGCTGACTGATTCCATTGTGATAGATTCCCAATCCAAAACTGTCATTGGGCCGGTGATCAGAGAGGCCATAGGCAAACAACGCTACGCTCCCATCACGCGTGATGGTGTTGGTGTCCTCTGGGGCATATCCGATGCGTCCTATCAGACCAATTCCTCTGAGTGACTGGCCGGTCCCGAGTTTCGCAGCGACCGCCTCAGGGCGATCTTTCACAAAGAGATACTGCGAAAAGTTTCCGATCGTAACCCAACTCTTACTCTTATAGTTGGTGGGCAAAGCCTGAGTCGAAGGAGTCCCCAAAAGAACTCCGACAGCCTGCGGAACCTCCGACGGTGACAACTGCCCAAATGGTGACGTCAAATCGATCTTCGGCTTGTTCGTCCAGTTGGCCTGGCCCCAGTATTGTCCCGGCAAGTTGCGGATCTTATAGGAAAAGATTGTGATGCCGTAGATGTTTACCCGATTGAAAGCGTTCGTGGCGAAATTATTTGCCTCGCTATTCGGATCGTACACGCCGGCAGAAGCGGTTAGCCATTTTGACGGCGTCCACACCCCAATCCCTACCCACGAAGTGGTGTTGTAAAAATTGAGAGCCATCGGATTTTTGTTGAAGTTCAGGTTTGCGAAGTCGTACTTGTAGCTGTTGCCGAAAAGGGTTTGGTCGGCGTGGGTGAGCACGTTGACCTTTCCCAGGATGACGGAGAATTTCGGTGTCAGAGACTGCAATAAGAGATACTCCGTGGGGAGGACATCATGGACGAAGAAGGGACCTGGGAAGGCCAGCCCGGTGTACTGAGGCACGGTGGCGCCCACGGTAAAAGTATTTTGCGCTGAAGAGCTTCCATTCCTGGCTTCCAAAGTGATGTGGACTATGCCGCCCGGCCAGAGTCCGGCGCGCCCGGTATCCAGATTCATCGAAAGCTGGGTGTTTTGAATGAAGGAGCCCCCGGTTTTGAGGCCACCTGACGCTACATCTTGATATGCACTAATTGAGTAAAGATCAAAGAAGAATCCATGACGCGCTAGATCTGTTCGCAGCCCGCCCCAATCGCCACTCAATTGAGTGCGATAGCGGAAATCTTTCGAGTCGGTTCCTGGCAACCCGAACACGGGTCCATTGTTGAGGTATGGCAGGAGGTAGGGTGCCAAATTAGCAACAGAAGCTTTTTTTGTTGGAACTGGGCCCCAGGAGTCAGCTGCATTCGCGCGTGAAGGAGTAGTTTTTTCTTTGATCGGATCATTGTCATGAGTTGGGTTGGTGACCTCGTTCTGATCTACATCCGCATCTGGCGTCATGGGCGCGCCGAACCTATTGTGTGGTGAGGGTACGACATCCGCCGATGGTTGGAAGAAATTACCTGACTGGCCGTCTATGTTAGGGGCTTGACCAAACAGCTTGTTTTGGGCGCACGGCGCCAGAAGTGCGACTGTGAAAAGCACAGTTCTTCCGGCGCCGTTTTTAAACATCTTGATAGACATCGTTTGTTCCTATTGAGTTGAAGCTAGTCCACGTCGGGTACCAGCGGCCGGAGTTGATGCGCGACGCGAATGGCGATTACGGTTGGCCCGTCGGCAGCGAGAGCTGTTTTGAAAGCCTCCTTGATCTCTTCCGTAGTATTGGCGGCCACTCCGATACAGCCAAAGGCCTTGGCCGTTGCGACAATATTGAGTCCGGGCAGATCAAGCGCGGGCACGTTGGGAGTTTTTTCAAGCAACGCAAACTCTTTGAGAATCGCGTACTCGTCGTTGCAGGGGACGATGTAGATGAGCTTGAGTTTCTGTTGAGCCGCGGTATAGAGGCTCTGGATCGAATACTGGAGAGCTCCATCCCCAATGGCAGCGATGACCGGGCGTCCGGTCCCCAGCTTTTTCTGGGCAATCGCAACGCCCACCGCCGCCGGTTCTCCCCATCCAAGTCCACCACTCGCAAAGGTGTAGTAGGAACCGGGCTCGTTGATTGGCCAATACTGCGCGAGATCCCCGAAATTAGAAGCTGTTTCGTTCACCAGAATGGCATTTTCTGGCCGCAACTCGCTCAATGCGGCGAATGCCTCAAGGGCCGTTAAAGGGCTATTCGGTGGCGCTGGAAGTTTTCGTTCGATGTGTGGTGCCGCAGGAGCGGGCCGCGACGTCACTTCCGGGATTGCCTCGTTCAATGCCTCCAGAGCCAGCTTTGCGTCTGCCAACAGGCTGTCCCCGACGATTGCGGCGGCCGCATCGTAAGGGTCACTGGTGATCTGCAGGAGTTCAGCACCTTCGGGAAGGTAGTCGCCTGCAACGTAGGGGTAATACCGGAAGACCTGGGCTCCAACAACGATGATGAGGTCATGGCCGCGAAGCTTTTTGCTCAGTGGCCCAATCGCAAACGGGGCCATACCTCGAAACTGCGGGTGAGTTTGAGGGAAGGACGCTTTATCAGATAGCGGCGACATATACACCGGAGCTCTCAAGCGCTCCGCAAACTTGATGCCGGCATCCCAACCGCCCGCGCGCTCGATCTCAGGCCCGTAAAGCAATACTGGATTCTTACTCTTCCGAATCTTTTCGGCGAAATGAGCAAGCCGCTCGGGGTCTGGAGAGTACCGCGAGCTCGCAGTTCGAACGACCGCCTCTCCCAGAGCTGGCTGATCCCAGTCGTCGAGCGGAATCGATAGGAATACCGGGCCTGCAGGCGGTTGCAGAGCAACCGTATAGGCCCTCATGATTGCTCCGGGGACGTCTTGTGCCCTTACTGGTTGATATGCCCACTTAACCCATGGCTTCGGTAGGTTCGTCTCTTCGCGGTTCGTAAGATATGGATCGCAAAGGATCATCTCGCGTGTCTGTTGACCCGCCGTGATGATGAGGGGCGTTTTGTTCTGAAAGGCCGTCATGATGTTGCCCATGCCGTGCCCGGTTCCCGCAGACGTATGCAGATTCAGCAGCGCTGGCTTTCCAGTAGCTTGAGCAAAGCCGTCTGCCATAGCCACCGCCGTCGCCTCCTGCAGACAAAGTACATATTCGAAGTCCTTCGGGAAGTTCTTCAGAAACGGTTGCTCTGTCGACCCCGGGTTTCCGAAAAACGTTGTCAATCCTAGCTTCCGTAAGAGGTCGTACGTAACATCCCAGACTGTCGGCTGAGTTTCGCGTCGCTCATCTTTGAGCGCCTCCAGGACTGCGGTTTGGCTGTTTCTGCTCATTTCCAAATCTCCTAATGCGGTGTCCGGCTCTTCGGCGTTGGATCGTCACGAAGTGCTACTGTAGTCCTGAACAAATGGTGACAAGTTCCCGAAATCTTGAGAACCTGCGCAATGGGTAGTTCATGGTGACGGGCCTCACAATGTCGTTGGTCTGCGCATTGGACTCGTCACCATATGTCGGAAGCATCCCACGTTTGCTAGTCAGGCGAAATTACATAAACCTAGTAGCTCTCACCCTCGATGCTTTGAGTTCATTGCGATCGCGAAGCGTGGGCACAAAAAGGAAAGGCTCGCCGACGGCGGGCCTGGCAACTCGGTGATGCCTAGACCTTTGCCAATGATGGCGCTGGCCTGCCATTCAGCACAGCATCAATGTTGTCGAGTGCAAGCATGCCCATGTTCGTTCTGCTCTCGATGGTCGCAGTGCCGATATGCGGCAGCAAAAAGACATTCTTGAGGTCGACATAGCCGGGATTGAGCTTTGGTTCTCCCTCAAACACATCGAGACCGGCCGCAGCTAGGTGGCCGCTCTTGAGAGCAGCAATCAAATCTTCATCGACGATCAAGCCACCCCGGGCAGTGTTCACTACAATTGCACCCTGCGGAAGAAGGGCGATCGTTCTTGCATTGAGGAAGTGATGGGTCTCCTCCGTCTCGGGGGCATTCAGGCTGAGGAACTGACTCACACCGAGAAGCTCCGATGGATCGGAATGAAAGACAGCCTCGCCCGCCTTTTCCCCTGGAAGCGGTTGCGGATTTGAGTAATGAATCTTCATGCCGAATGCCCGGGCGCGTTTCGCAACAGCCTGACCAATTCGTCCCATACCCAGAATTCCGAGGGTCTTTCCTGTTACCTGCCAGCCTAAAAGTGCGGCCGCGCGAGAAACCGTCCATTCACCGGTCCTAATCAGATCCTGTGCCTCGAATGCTCTGCGACTAGCGCCAAGCAGCAACAATATCGCTATGTCCGCCGTTGCGTCGGTTACTTCGGCGGGGGTATATCCAATTGCGATATTTCGTTCTGCCGCGGCATGCATATCGATTTGGTCTACGCCGACGGAATGCGTTGAGATCACCTTGACGGAGGGTGAGACTCGTCTGAAGAAATCCGCATCGAGCCTGTCGAATGGCGTGATCAGAATTGCGTCTGCGCCATCTGCTGCGGTAAGGATCTCTTCCCGGGTAAAGGATGTTCCATCCCCTTTGCGCCGGACTTCGTATTCGCTATTGATCCGCGTCTCAACTGGCTTGATGAAATGCGACGTCACTACCAAGACCGGTTTCTTCATGAATTGTGTTCTCCCCAAAAGGTGCGTTCTTTCAACAGAAGAGCTAGTCGCCGCTGACGGCACAGGGTTAGGAAGTGGGCATCATTCGAGGATCTCAGGTCCCCCTTACTGATTCGAACCTGGACCGTTTTCATCCCTTACCCCTTCTTTGGGAAAAGGAGCTGCACCTGAAACCTTGCCGACCAGTTTGTGGTGCCCTGCGGACGCTCGACATTGCTAAAGAATTGTGTGTACATGTTCACGGGCAGATCACCTATCCTTCACGATCTTCCCAACTCCGCCGCCCACAGGAACTAGCCATCGTTGTGCTCGTTGTTTCTCCCAGTCTGCGGTGACAACCGGTGAGGATGTGAGATACCACCCGTGACGAAAGTTGTAATTTACGAATGGCTGCATCACCATCTGATTGACGTCCGGTCGTGCCGATGGTCCCGCCACGGAGAATACGTTGTTCACCAGCGTTCCAAACAACCAGTGTCCCTGGCTTCTGAGAACAACAGCAGTGGGGCCTACGCTGAGTTTCTTTGTTCCGAGTATGTTTTCCGAGGCTGTAGGAACGGAAACTATTGGTCCTACACCCCAAATGATGTGGCTGGCCTTTGTCGGGGACAGAAACAACGACAGGCTGACATCTCCTATCCCGCTCACACCGCCTATGTGAGCGGTAAGGTCGGGCACCTGGATTACCGGAACAATAGTTCGGGTAATTAGATTCCAATCATTCGACAACTTGAAGGGCACGACAGGCTTCATCTGCAGGACGTAGCTATCGTCCTTCTTGATCCCTGTTTGAGGGTTGAAATCATTCTCGAACGGCACTGAAATTAAGCGCGCGATCGGATTCTGAGCTTGCTTAGCGATATCCGAATTCTGAGCGAATGTTGGTGAGCTTCCGCCTCCGAATATAGCAACCATCCCAGCCACGATCGAGACGATCCCAGCGCGAACTCTACTACGTGACCCGATCCAATCAGAAGTAGAAACAAATCGAACATTGCAAATCATGGTGTGTTTATCCTTGCGGGGTGGACTTGCTCGTCTTCAATTGAATTGCTTCGAAGTAAGACAGGCTGAGAGTAGCAACTGAAATTGAAGCGAACAATTACATGTTTCTGGGGTAGGCACTAAGCGAACCGTCCAATTTGTCAGAGTAGAAAGTTTCTGAAATGCTTCGCTGCTTTAGTGCACCCATGGCCAGGACAAAGACTTCTCAGCCCTCGACCGCTAGACAGAATACTGCGAGGCGCTCGTTGTTGAACACGTAGCGAAAGTTATCAAAGCGGCTCTGCTGTGCGCGAAGGGATGCCGCATATTACGGGAACATGTGATTGTTTCAAAGTGAAGCGCTTGCTAAGCTCTGGCTTAAAGCTTGCTGCTCCAGCGTTCACGATTCCTGCTGCGAAGCCAGAGGTTCAGCGTCGTCCTGTAATGGTGTGGACTTATCTGAGGGGCAAGCGGTCGTCGGCTGAGTATCCGTCAGCGGGTGGGGCAGGCGAGTCAAGTTTTACCACCGATTAAAAAGGAAATTCTATGTCAATTGAGAAGGTAATTTACACCGCCAGGGCAAAGGCAATGGGCGGGCGGGTTGGAACCGCGAAATCAGATGATGGACAAATTGACCTGAAACTTGATCGTCCAGTTGAAATGAGCGGTAAAGGGAATGGTACGAACCCGGAGCAACTATTTGCTGTGGGCTATGCAGCCTGTTTCATCGGCGCTCTGAGAGTTGTTGCGGGAAAGCGCCACATCCGGATACCGGAGGATGTGGCAATTGACTCAGCGGTCTCCTTTGGCCCTTTGAAGGGAGAAGTTGAAGGATTTGGTATTGCCGTGGCTATGACGATTCATCTACCTGGCATTGAAAGAGCCACTGCAGAGGAACTAGTGCATCACGCCCACCAGGTATGCCCGTATTCGAATGCGACCCGAGGCAATATTGACGTACTACTGACTGTTGCCTAAAAGCAGTGGCGCCCCATCAATCTACTCCGAACCTGGCTGGCGTCTGATTTCCGCTATAGCAGTTTGATTCAGCCGAGCTCAGACGGCACCCAGAGTGGATTGCATGTTAAATGTTAGACCTTCGGTGCGACAGTCTCCCGCGTCTCTATCCAGTCCACGAGAAGTCTTCTTTGTGCGAAATACCAGGCGCCATCGATCTTCGTGAACGTATCAAGGTAACGTATGGAAGCGATCATGAGACTACGCACACTTCCATGTACTGATACATGATGCGCTAGACAGTAGCTGACTCCAGTCGCTTTAGTTCCCTCTAATACGATCGTGCTCTGGCCGTTGAAGTGAGTTGTGGCCTGGTATTGGTTGAGATTATCGAAGACCGGTGCGAGTGCATCGCGGCCCTGTAATTCCTGGGATGGAACATCGCTCTTCGCATCCATGTACACAACGAAACGCGCGTCGTCGGTGAAAAGAGCCATTTGGCCTTTTGCGTCTCTACGGTCGGCGCAATGGGCATACGCATCTACTAACTCTCTAAGCGCCAGCCGATCGGCAGCTTCTTCAGGGGAAATGTTTCTATGGATTGCCATCTAATGAGGATAAAGAAGGCGAGACTGGAATGAGAGCGCCCCGCTATACATATTCATGTACTTGACTTTGGTAGCCATACCGCACCTCATTCGATGCGATTCGGCACGCGATTCAATCTCAGTCTTCCCTGGCAAAGAATACCCGTTCGACCCTCGCTAAGAGAACACGTGCGATCCGTGCCGCGCGGCCATCGCCTACAAGGAATATGTAATTTATCGAACTCTGCTGGATTGCTATTATCGCTGTTCACCTGCTGGAATGTTTCATTCCGGTGCGTGAAACTCAACGTTCTTGACGACGGCATGCCGCGAGATGCGGTATTGTGGTCCACTTTTACGCCAACTGCAGAGGAGCTCAACGTGTCATATAGCAGCGTAAACCCAGCTACTGGAGAAGTCCTTAAGACCTTCATCGAGCACACCGATCAGGAAATGATGGATGCCCTGGCTACCGCGGACAAGGCTTTTGTGTCCTGGGCGGCACGTCCAGTCGAAGAACGCGCAAAAGTTATTTCCCGCGCTGCCCAGCTTCTGCTCGAACGGAAGAGCGAGCTGGCTAAGCTTGCCACCCTTGAAATGGGGAAGCGAATTGCAGAAAGCCACGGCGAAGTCGAGTTGAGCGCCGCGATCCTTCAATATTTCGCAGACCACGCCGCAGGGTTCCTTGCACCGAAGCCCTTCAAGTCCGCGATGGGAGACGCGCATCTTGAGTTTTCTCCCTTGGGAGTTCTGTTGAGCATTCAGCCGTGGAACTATCCTTATTACCAGTTGGCCCGCTTCGTCGGCCCGCACCTCATGTCGGGCAACGTAATGCTGTTGAAGCACGCGCCGGGTGTGCCCCAATGCGCAGTAGCGTTTGAAAAAGCGCTGAAGGACGCCGGGCTACCAGTTGGTGTCTACACCAATCTATTTCTTAGCAACGATCAAAGCGGCGCGTTGATCGATGATCCACGAGTCAAAGCAATTGCGCTCACTGGCTCGGAGCGAGCTGGGACAGCCTTGGCGTCCAGGGCTGGCAAAAATCTCAAGAAGTCCACGATGGAATTGGGTGGAAGTGACGCGTTTATCGTTCTCGATGACGCCGACCTCGACCATACCGTTGCCATGGCCATTCTCGGTCGATTCGGTAACAACGGGCAAACCTGCATTGGCGCGAAGCGGTTCATCGTAGTCGAATCGATCCTCGACAAATTTCTTCCGCGGTTTGTCGCTGCCGCTAAGGAATTGAAGCTCGGAGACCCTCTCGACGAGAGCGTGACGCTCGGACCGCTGTCATCTGACGCAGCATTGCAGCTGATTCTTCGTCAGATCAACGACGCAACAAGCCATGGCGCGAAAGTTCTGCTTGGCGGACATCGTGCAGGAACCGTTGGAGCGTTTCTGGAACCAACTATCCTCACAGATCTCACGCCTGACAATCCAGCGTATAGGCAGGAATTCTTTGGTCCTGTTGCGCTTATCTTTCCAGCCAAAGATGAAGCTGAAGCTATCGCAATTGCAAACGATTCACCCTTTGGACTTGGAGGGTCGGTCTACTCGAAAGATATCGACAGGGCCAAGCGTGTCGCCAGCCGTGTCGAGACAGGAATGGTCTTCATCAACTATCCGGATGTGAGCTGGCCTGATCTTCCGTTCGGCGGTATCAAGAGGTCCGGATATGGGAAGGAACTCTCCAATTTGGGGCTTGAGGAGTTTGTGAACAAAAAGCTCGTCCTTGTCCCCAACATTCCTGCATAAAACCACGAGCTTATAGAAACCCAAACTGCCAGATTCATGTGATAGGCCGTTTGTAAGCCGATAACTAATATCACGACAACTTTGCACGTGGTGTGAAATTGCCGATCTTCGTGATTGGAGGAACCCTCTTTCATTCCCATGGCAGAGCCGATAGGAGTCATACAAATGCCGCTCTACACCGCGATTACTCAAGAGGGTATTGTTTCTGTTGAGACCAAGGAGAAAATTGCAGAAGAGATCACCCGAATCCACACTTCTGTGATGAAGGTGCCAAAGAATTTTGTGCGCGTTGTCTTCCTCTCGTATCCGAAGGGGTCTGGATTTACCGGTGGAGAAAAAGCTCCTACCGCCGCGCTCAATTGTGTGTTGCGAAGCGGGCATACCGCGGAAGAGAAGACAGACATGCTGCAGCAGCTTTGGACGATGTTTCAGGGACTGACCGGGATTGCTACCGATCAGCTCGCCCTATCGCTTCAGGAAATTCCATCGAGCAATGCCATGGAGATGGGCCAGATCATGCAAGCGGTCGGACGCGAATAGAGGTTGCTCAAACTGATGCCTGTAATGAAAAGGAGAAATGATGAAGGTACCAACGATTGCAGTGATTCCCGCATTGCTGGTTCTCTGCGTGGGTATGGCGATTGGCCAGGATGCTGCACACGGCGTGGACAAAGCTGCAACCAAGACCGGTCATGCCGTCAAGCATGCGACTAAGAAAGTCGGCAACGCCACGAAGACTGGCGCCAAAGAAGTTGGTCACGGAGCCGAGGTCACGGCCAAAGACGCCGGAAAAGGTGTCAAGACCGGTACAGAAAAGACCGGCGATGGCGTTAAGGATGCGGTTAACAAGTAGTGAAAGGTTTGATCGCTAGCAACCCGGCGAGAGCATCATGGCTCGCCGGGATTTTATTGTGGGTTCAAAGGGCGAAGATCGTTTAGCGAAAAGTTAGCAAACCTCACGTTTTTGACGATGCGGGCAAGGCGACATTTAAAGTGGCGCCGTGGTCAGGATTGTTCTCCGCCCAGAGCCGTCCGCCATGGGCTTCTACGATAGATCTTGAGACGGCCAGACCAATGCCCATGCCCTTTTCCTTGGTTGTCATAAAGGCATCGAATATCTTTTCGGCATCTTCGAGTCCCGTGCCATTATCGATCACCTGGACGATTACCTCGTGCTCCCGTGTAACAAAAGCTCTCAGCAGAATCTTGGCTGTATTTGCACTCCCGTCGGTCGCTTCAATTGCATTCGAAATCAGGTTGATAAATACTTGCTGGGTTTGAATGCGGTCGACACAAATTGGGGGTAGGCTACCTTCGATGGACCATTCAATTCGAACCTGGCGCTTTTTAGGGTCTTCATGGACGAAACGTAAGGACTCCCGAAGGATGTCCAGAACATTCTCGTCATTCTTCTCGTATGGTTCGCTCTTGAAAAGAGCACGAATGCGCTGCATGGTCTCATCAGCTAAACGAATATCTCTCAATATTCGCTCAATCGAGGCGTTTGTTTCGATTAGATCGGGCGGATTGGCAGCCAACCAACGCTTGGCTGCTTGAGCATTTCCAAGCACAGCCATAAGGGGCTGATTGAGTTCATGAGCGATCGATGCTGATAACTCAGCCACCGTTGCGATTCTCGATGCTCTGGCGAGCTTGATGCGCGTATCCCGAAGGTGGTCTTCTGCCCGTTTCCGTCCATCAATGTCAATCGAGAGGCCATACCACTCAATGATCTTCCCCTGGGGATCACGCAGAGGTTCAGCCATCGCATGATGCCAGCGGTACTCTCCATCTGCGCGTCGCAAGCGGTGAATTGCGCTGAATGATTCTCCAGTGTGGATTGCATGGCCGAATACTTTCGTGATCTCGTCTCGATCATCGGGATGTATGAGGCTCGGCCATCCGCGATTAGCTAATTCTTCGGAGGAAACCCCAAGATAGTCAAGGAGTCTTTGAGAGAGATGATTTGGTTCTCCGCTCGGCCACAATGACCAAAGCATTGAAGGAATGGTTTCGATAATGCCAATGAGCTGATGCTCCCTCGTTTGAAGGGCGCTTTCAGTCTCCTTCAATGCGTTGATGTCGAATAAAATCCCGTACCACTTGATGACGCTTCCATCTTCATCCCGAAGAGGTATGTTGCGGTTCAAAAACCAACGGTAGATTCCATCAACGTTCCTGAATCGCCCCTCTTGCTCTAAAGGCTCACGGGCGGCCAGTGCCGTGCGCCAGTTAGCCATTTGTCTGTCGACGTCGTCGGGGTGAATCGCACCTGCCCAGCCCCACCCCATCGCCTCTTCTCGGGTCTGGCCGGAGTAGTCCAACCAACTCTGGCTCAGAAAATCAACTGTTCCGTCAGGCAGGGCAGTCCCCACATAGGCGGGGATCGCCTCAACGAGAGTCCGAAGCTCTCTTTCGCTGAGTCGGATTTGCTCTTCTGCCCGTTTTACCTCGGTGATATCGATGACCGCTCCAGCGAGTTCGAGGTCATCGGAAGCGGTTCCAAGCGGCCTCGCCAAAACTCGAACATATTTGACGCGATCGTCGGGAAAAAGCAAACGATATTCGCAATCGATGGCGCCGCCGCTGGTAGAAGCCCGTTCTATGAGATCCAGCACCAAATGACGGTCCTCAGGATGAACGCGTTCCATGACCATGTCAAGCGTGACCGTAGTCGCCGGATCGTATTCGAAGATACGGTAGGTCTCGTCCGACCAGACATGCTTTCGCTGCCCCGGTCGCCAACCAAAACTTCCCGTATGACTCAACCTTTGGGCTTCCGCCAAATAGGCTTCGCGACGCCGGAGCTCCTGTGTCAGCAACTCGTGCTCTGTAACATCGACGCCTACGCCAATTCGCTTCAGACTACCCGTTTTAGAGGCTGCCGACCCCACACAACGCACGTATCGCAGTTGGCCGTCAGGACGTACGATACGTTTCGTGACGTCAAACCCGAAAGCTTCTCTAAGCATTTGATCCATGGTCGAAGCCATGAATGCACGATCTTCGGGGTGGACGAGCGCCAAATATACTTCGGAGGTTAGAGCCTCCCGAGTGGGTTCAAGGCCGTGGATCTGAAAAAGTTCGGGTGACCAATGATCAAAACCTTTCGCTGGGTCGAAGGACCAACTGCCCATTTGTCCCAGACGCTGCGCTTCCGCCAAGAGGTATTTATTTGTTTGCAGTTCTTCGAAGTTTTTCCGAAGACTGTCTTCCGCCTGTTTTCGGCCCTCAATATTAAGGCTTGTGCCGTGCCACTGAATGATCGTTCCGTCCGCATCGCGTTGAGCGATTTTCTGATGAAGCATCCAACAAAACTCACCGTCAGCCCGACGTACTCTAGCTTCTGTCTCTAATGGATTTCCCGTGGCGATTGATTCTCGCCATTTCTCGAGAAGCACTCCGATATCGTCCGGATGAACGCAGGAGGTCCATTCCCACCCGTAGAGTTCTTCCACAGGTTTTCCAACAAATTTGCACCAGGTGCGATTGAAGAAATCGAGGTAGCCGTCTGGCCTCCCTGTGTGAATCAGCGCAGGGGATGAATCGAGAATCTGCCGAAGACGCAGAGTCTGATCATCCACCGAAGGGCGCCGGTCCGAGCTCATGTTCGTATGGTACGATTTTTGGCCATCGGCGTGGTTTCTATCGGCTTTTGGGTCGGAACCCTTATCTCTAGGGCACCTTGCACATCGCCCAATGGTCAGAATAATTGAGGCGACCGGCGAACCGCCCAGGAGCCGCTGGAACACGCTCTGGACTTGTCATTCGAACGGTTTGAGAGCCACCAAAACTGCCGTTTGTACCGTCGGAGTATCGGACTTCGACAGGTGATAGATCGTCTGTCTACAGCCGTTGGGCATCTTCCGCCAACCCTTCTCGGCGGGCCTGTTCGAGGCTATTACGAACGAGGCTGTTACGAACTCCATGCTCGGGCACAACTCATCATGGGCGCAACTTCCGAGTCGCCCGTTATCCGTTCGCAATCCGGTATTGATCAGATAACGGGAAATTCTGGCGGAGGCGAGAGCTAGTGCCTCCCTTTGGTCAGCCAATATGCAGCGTCAGTGACTCCAGCAATCCTTTAATTCCGTTCCAAGCGATCTGTACCCCAATACAAACCAGGAAAAAGGAGGACAATTGTGTGATCACTGTCATCCCCGTTGCTCCCAGGATTCGCGCCAACCGGTCGGCAAATCCATAGCAGAGCAAAATGCTGATCGCGATCAGCGCCAATCCAATGAGTGCCGCCAAGATTGTCAAAGGATGGTACGCGTGGTGGCGAGCTGCGTTCGCGCCCAGCGTGATCGCCGCGGAGATTGTTCCGGGGCCTACGGTCAGTGGCAATGTCAAGGGATAGAATGCCCGGCGGATTGTGTCCTGTGGCTGGATAGTCTTCTGAACGTCCGGTTTTTCGTCGTCTCGCTGCTTCAGCAGTGTCCATCCCGTCGCAATGACGATCAGACCTCCGCCGACCTGCACCACTGGCAGCGAAATCCCAAAAAAGGCGAGCACGTAAGTCCCGACAAAATACGTCGCAACCAGCAAGAAAAAACTGTTGACGGCAATGCGCCAGGACAATGCTTTTCGCGCTTCCGGTGAGTATTCGCTGGTCAGCGCAAGAAAGAAAGGGCTGCCTCCGAGCGGGTCGACGATGGGGAAGAGCGTCACGAGAACCAGGAGTAGATTTGTCGCCGCTTCTTGCATGGGGTCGATACCTCGAGTGTAATAGACCTCGATTTCAGGTGAGATTCGCTGAATCATCGTGCTAGTCGCGGAAGACAACACAGTGCGCGCAAGCTGGGATTTCGGGGCGGATTGTTTGGATGTAAGTCAGAGAGCGCCACTAGGTATAGCAAAAGGCTGAACAATCTAACAACTGTTTGAACTGCTCAGTTTTGGCTGGTTATTTCAGGAGATTCTCGTGGTGAATTACAGCGAATCGATTGAACATCCTGTCTCGAGCGTTCTTTTTTGTTGAGTTCTGCAGCGCACTCCAAAGACTAAGAACCGTCACTGTCGGAGAGGATCTCATCTAGTGGTTGCCGCTGATGTCTTATACCTTGGGGCCTTCATTTCCCTCGTGCCTTCATCTCCATGAATGCCCATCTCAGTTTGCGGCTCTTCTGCAGGCTTCGAAGCTGCTCTGCCCCTTTTCCTCAGACTCAGCGTGAATACCGTCCTCTCTTGATTCGATTTCTCGAGGTAGACGCTGCCACCGTGCTCTTCAGCTATTCGACGAGCCAGGGTCAGCCCGAGGCCTATTCCGTTTGGTTTTCCGGCGGTCATGAACGGATCGAATAAGGTCCTCCGAATATAGGCTGGTATACCGGGACCATTGTCCGAGATTGTTACGTAGATCCATTCATCGACCTCAGTAAGGTTGACCTGAACCTCAGGCACGTGAGTTGAGCGTCTTCCAGCTTGGCAGGCATTGAGCAGCAAGTTATATATGGCACTTTCAAGATTCCTCGCATCGATATCTGCGTCCGCCGGCGGGAACTTGCCGACTGTGATGGCCACGTTCTGCCCGTCTGGATGAAACTTCACTGCCCCAACGGCTTTCTCGATAACTGAGGAAACGCGCGCACGGACAAGCGGACTTTTCCGTCCGCTACTACCGAATTGCAATAATGAATTAATGCGCTCCGTCATCGCGAGCACTGCTTCTTGAATTCCGAGCAGCAGATCAGCCCGCTCGCTCGCACATATATCGTCGCGCTCGAGGAACTCGGCGTTCGCATAAATCGCAGTGAGCGAGTGGCGCATATCGTGAGATATCGAGCATGCCATCCTGCCGATTGCCGATATTCTCTCTGCTTCTATCAGTCGGCGTGGTGCACGCCGTTGCGATTCGTTTCGCAGATCCAGACCAACGCCCTTATCAAACATGAGGATATTGCCGCCGTCTGAAATCTTTGTTTTCCGATGGCTGGTTCTCACTGTTCCCCCTGCGTTCCCTGTTCTTGTTGTTCACACAAGTTGCCTGGAAGTAATTGCTAGTGGTGAAGACAGCTGGCGAAACCCACCTCTCACGCGCTCCAGATACAGCACTAAGGCTTCTAATCTTATGCACGGGGCGATCTACACGTGGTCGCTCTGGAGGATACGACCCTAATTTCATGCAACAGCGTGAGAGTAGCAGTCGCGCATCACCGAAACAATCACATGTTCCTGTGATAGAGGTTGAACAGGACACATCGACTCGGCGATGTAGATAAACTAGGTCGGCTCGATTGGACAAGATGAGTTGCACCTAGTGGCGCTTGGCGCAGCAAGCAAGGTGCTCGTGCGGAAGAGGCTGATTTCAAGTTATCAACACATTTGGAACCCTATGACCGGGTGAAGCCGCAGCAGGAGCGGGCAACACTGCGGCTCGCGAATTTTCTGGATGCTGCAGCGGAACTCTTCGCAGAGATCGGCTATGAAGCCGCAACGTTTAGCCGTTCCGGGATTGGCACGCTTTAGCACTATTTCCAAGACAAGCGATGACTGCTATCGCCGAGAATTCTGCTGCATGTATCTTTTTGTGAAACGCGGCGAGCTGATCTTCTGATAGAAAGAAATTCTACGTCGGCATCGGTGGCTACCCAGGACGTTTCCTTAATGCTAAGACCGACTAGACCCTCAAAGCTGAATGATTCTTGGCTCAGTAAATTGTGTCAGAGCGATTCGTATCACTCGGTCCTCCGTGGCAACGTTGGATCCTTTGAATGAAACCTGGCTATTTCAATCAAAAGACTGACGCGCACCCTCACAACCGAGATTTGAGGTGCTGTGGTGGTGTTTGACTCCAGATCGTCTCATTTGTAGAGGAGAACTGTACTTAGTACGGCAGTCTCTCGTCGGCAATCTTTGCCTTGAGTGTTTGTAACAGAACGTTGTCACGCGCTGCTACGATGTCGCCGGTTGGATGCGCCTTGAGGATTTCATTGACTCCAGCTTCGGCTTTCTCAGCCATTTGGGGAGTTACATGCTCAATGCGACCTAGGTCTGCCCACCAATCTTCCATCGCTGGACCGAGATGCTCGAGGAGATGTTTCATCCCACCTTCGCCACCGCCCAAATTCGCGTTCATGAACTGGCCGAGTATGGCCCACCGGAGCCCAGGACCATGTGCCATAGCAATGTCGATGTCAGCCAGACTGGCCGCGTCTTGATCGAGCAAATACAGTACTTCACGGAACACCGCGGCTTGAATGCGATTCGCGATATGACCCTTCATTTCTTTCTTCATGCGAATCGGTTTCTTGCCGATCTGTGCATAGAAATTGACAGTGCGTCTCACATTCTCTGCGGATGTTAGTTTGCCTCCGACAACTTCGACCAGCGGGATGACATGGGGTGGGTTGAAAGGATGCCCAAGCAGGATACGCGCTGGGTTGGTCGCCTCTGTTTGGAAATTTGAAACAGGAATGCCCGAAGAACTACTTGCAATGATGACATCGGGGCCAACCGCGTCAGAGATGTCTTTGAAGAGTTTGAGCTTGAGATCGAGCCGCTCTGGACCATTCTCTTGGACGAAATCGACGCCTCTCAGAGACTCCTTTAGATTTATAGAAAAAGTCAGGTTGTTCTTATTCGCGCCTGGATCAAGACCCATCTCTTCCAACAGCGTCCATGCGTTGTCGATATACGCCCGCAATTTCTCCTCGGCGCCGGCCACAGGATCGGTTGCACGTACTGCAAACCCTTTTGCGAGATAGAAGGCTGCCCAACTCATCCCGATGAGCCCGCAGCCCACGATACCGACCGTTCTTACGTTGAGATCATTTTTCATGTTTTTCCTCGATTGCGTTCATTTCGTGTGCTTCGGCCGGATGATTCCGGTTCGAAGTGGGTTTAGCAAGACCGAGACGACGTATCTCGCCGCTTAGGCAACGTAGGCAATTCCAGTGAGAACCCCTAACTTTGCAACCGTAGTGAACTGCGCGTTGGCTTCGAGCGGAGCGACACGTACCTCTCCACCGAGTTCCGTCGTAAACGCACGCTGGTTGGCGTGGTCGATGGCAAGCCCTATACCTTCCTGCAATCCGGTTGCGAGCAGCTCGTGATTTTCCAGTTCTTTGATACCGATATGGGCCCGGTTGAGCGAGTTGCCGCCATCGAGGTTCCCCCGGTCAGTCCAGTAGAGAATGTTGTTCTCAATGTCTAGTTCCAGATCGATTGGCTCAGGTAAGTGGTCGATCAGCAGTTCGATATCTGCGCGGTTCTCAGGCTGCTGACCCGCTGGAATTTCAAGCCCGGCTCGGAAGATGCGCCCTTTGCCACCATCTGGTGGCCCCTTTTGCGTCCAGTAGATGTAGCGGTTGACTGGATCAACGGCTATGCCAACGCAGTGACGCATAACATCCCGCGATTCGGCAGGGAACACACCGTTGCGCACGAGAACAGTCACGTTGGAACCGTCGAGGTTTGCGCGCATCACACGCATGCCCTCTCGATCACACCAATACAAGAATCCCGCATCGAAGTCGGCGGTCAGCTGTTTGGGCGTCACGGTGAGACCATGACCGACCAACATGCGACGATTTGCACCGTCTAGCCCGATGCATTCGATGGAACCGTCCGCCTGGAAGAATTCGCCTGCACCAGGACCGAGCGCCGGCCCCATGTTTGTCCAGTAGAGCACCTTGTTTTTGATGTCGATAACAACTCCATCAACGTTATCGAGCAAATTCCCAAGCAGGGTGTGACGATTGCCTCCATCGGGATCCATCTCGATAATTTCGCCGCCTGGGCGGTACTGGAGAATGTAAAGTTTTCCAGAATTCATGTTGTCCTCTCTTCTTCAAAGTGCAATTGATGCCGTTCAAGCGGGGCTTAAAATACCCAATCAACTCAGCCACTCAGGCTTATTCGATCCTTGCGGAACGAGCACGGTTCGATACGATCCGGGGGACTTGGGCAGGTAGGCTTGTTCGTCGAGGCCCTGGTATGTGCCGAGCGGCGTCTCTGCGGTAAACAGATCCGGAGCGACATTTTTGTGCTCTTCAGATGAGCCGGCCGCCGCATGAGCATAGTCCTTGTCGAAGATACCGAGCGAAAGCTGCCAGAGCACTGTGCGAGTGAGGGATACGACAACCTTGTAGCTTCCTCCCTCAACCGCCCGCCGACGTAGCGCTGCGAGAACGCCAACTGTGCCGAGCCAACCCACAACGTTGTCGCAGATGGGTACGATGGGCGGCTGCTTCGGGCTCGTAAGAGATCCTTCGAGGGCGAAGACGCCTGACACCGTTGCGCCGATCTCATCAAATCCTGGACGGTTCGACCACGGTCCTTTTTCTCCATGAAGAACAACCGTGACGTGGATCAGCCCAGGCTTCTTCGTACACAATTCTTCCGCCTCAAGTCCGTGGGACTTAAGGTAACCAGGGCGCTTGTTTGCGAAGAAGATATCAGCGTCTCTGAGTAAGATGTCGAACTTGGCTCGATCCTCTTTCGAGGTATCCAGAATGGTTGAACGCATGCCAACCTGAACGTCCCAATAGAAAGACTGTAGTTCCGTGTTGTTGGGTCTCCAGACATTCAGAACGTCAGCGCCATAGAACGCTAAGTCTCTCCCGATTGCAGCACCGGCGATCACATGCCCCATTCCGAGAGCTCGGATCCCGTCAAGGGGCGCTTTGGCGTCCGGCGTGAAAGGCACGGGTTCACTCTCTCCGATCTTCTCAACGGATATCAGCGGCATCCTTGCGAGCACGTCGATGTATTGCTGCTCCTTGCACAACTCCTCAAAACTACGAACTTTGGCAAGAACTAATCCCTCTTCCGCCGCTGCCATCTCCAGGTCGTCTGCCTGCCACTGCAGAATTGAATTTTGAAGAGCTTCGACACTATCGCTGCATCGAAAGAAATTGAGGGCACGCTGATGCGACTCAGGGTAGAAGTTTAGCGTTACGATATGCCGGCCGTCGCGGGTCTCACGAAAGAACGGCATCTTGAGAAAGGGGTTGTTTTCAAATGCCCCCATTGCCGGGGAACGCCCATTCACGGTCTCCCAGATGCCCTCGAAAAATCCGCAGAAACGTCGATATGCTTTGCGAACATCAATATGAACGTCCTGTCCCTGTCCGGTTCGGTCTCTCCAAACCGCTGCAGCCGCAATAGTTTTGGCGGCAAGCCCTATTCCTGCCATCGTTGCAAATCGGATCCGGCTCGGAATGATCGGATCTTGGCCGTAGAAACTTAGTTGGCCACCGCTGTCGGCGGCTGACATTCCAGCTTCTGCCAGGACTTGATTAACACCTTGGTAGAAATCGAAATCTGAGGATGTGGAAGGATTGCTTAACTTGTCCGCGATTGTCTCAGTGAGACGATCTGGAGCGGCGATTTCTTCCTTAACCGCGAATTCAGACCTCATGCTTATGCTCCTTAGAGGATCAAATGGTCTCTTCAACTGAGTGATAGTAGCAAGCCTGACTGTCCCGGATAAATTACATATTCCTCGTAGTGAAGATCCGCCTTCCGATCATGAGTGCCTTTAATGACGAACGAAATCACGGCCATCAATTCGGAGGGAGATTGGCATGGAGGAACAGGATTGAAACCGAAGTCGCGTCGCAGCGTGGCCCGAGCGGCGCTCGGAGTGGTCACTTGATGCACAAGCAATCAATTCATCATCCGTCGTTTCGCGAGCGCTAACTCCGCATCCTGATTGCCGTCCCTAAAACTTATAGCCGGCCCACAATGCCCAATAGTTCAGGTCGCGGCCAGGTTGCGTCTCCTTCAAGAACTTACCGGCGTAGAAAATTCCATAGTCAGCCTGAAACCAGAGATGTCGGTCAGCCTGCCAGTGCAACTCCGTGCCCGGCCTATGTCCGACAAATCGCGCTTCGCTGTTGCCTGCGGGCCGGATCAGAGATCCGGGAACTGAGTAGACTCCGTCGAGAACATTTTCCCGCCACTGAATAATCCAGTCGAACGATGCAGACACATTGTGCGGAAATGTTGTTTCAAGATGCGGATGCACGTCGATGAAGTTGAGCGGACCGGGTCCCGTTGTGGCCAGGACTCCAAAGTAGTTCCCCTTCGGAAAAAGGGGATTGAAGGTCCCCAAGGCTGTTGATCTTGGATTATCTCCGCTCGAGATGTCTGCCTTTGCGCTGAAACGTGGTTTCAGCCGAACCGTCGGAAATCGATAGCCCGTTTCGGAAGCAACCGTCCATGCCCGGATGTTCCCGGATCCGAACGTACCGAACTGCCATACTCCTTCGTAATCAAAATCCAGTCCGGGCGATTCCGTTGCAACGGGGCGCGAAATCCTCGTACCCAAGGAGTGGCGCAACTCCTGAGCAGTGCCACGTTCGAAAGTCGCCTGGCTGCGGTCCAGACCCAAGTAATAGACGTCCATGGACATTTTGCTGGGCAAGGGCCGAATGGCGTACACGCCCCAGAAACCAACGGCGTGATTCGGTGCGTTGTCAAAAAACCCGAAATTGTCCAAGTCAGGACGAAAAGCAAATCCGTCGATTTGCCAAGAGTCGATCTTACTTTTGACCATGAAGCCGTCAAAACTCAGGCGGACGTTCGGACCTTCGCGTACATCTATCAAGCGCCCGGAGCCGTACTCGAGTTCCTGCCTGCCAACACGAAGTGCGACGGATTTCGTACCTTTGGAAGTTGAAAGTTCGAGAAATCCGGCCTGGAAGTCGAGCTTCTTTTCGTCGATGGGTCTGGGACCACCGATACGGAATGAATTGATTCCACTCTTGAGTTCCACAAAAGTGCGAAAGTGTCTGCCATAGTGGATGTCGAAGTAAGGCATGTATCGTTCATTGAAATAGCCGTTCATATATGGTTGCTGACCCCAGTTGTCATTCCCGATTTGTTCCCAGACCTCTCGGACCTCTCCTCCGATCGTCAGATACCAGTCGTCCGCGCGGTTTCGCAGAGGGATGTACTTGATCGGGTCCCAGAAGTCCTGCCGGAGAGGTCGATCTCGCAGGAAGGCCCAGTTCTCGTCTTCACGCAGCAGTTTGTAACTGCGATCCGGGATTGCGGGGTCGCCGGCATTATCTGACTGGGCGTCCGCGGTCAACCCAGTAAGGAAGAACGCCGCTGCGACAATCAAGAAGATTCGCGTCGAATTCATTTCTTCAACAGCTAATTTCTTCGACATAGCTCACTCTGTCGATCTCACACGGACTCGCGCTAATTGCTGACGGCCGAGTGAAGCTCGGCAATATAGCCGCCAGGAAATCGAACGAAGGTCGCGTCCCTTCGATCGGCAATGTAGGGAGGGACCAGAATTTCTACGCCGGCTATCTTGGCCTTGGCAAGGGTATCCACAAGGTTTGCGACCTCATAGCCAGTCGTCTCGCGCCCATAGGGATACGGAAGGTGACCATCTGTTACGAGCAGCGTCAACTTGCCGAAGGACGATTCGATCCGGATTCTGCGATAGATGTCCATTGGCCGTCCGATCTCGACGCCGGGCGCATGCGGATCATCGGAGACGACCTTGCCGTGAGAGAAGGCCAGGAAGCCGCGAAGAAACGCCTCCACCCTGTTGGTGGACACATAGACCCGGTTTTCCGGAATCGTCTGGAGCGCCTTGTAGGACGGAGCCGTGGTATGCCAGTACAGTTGCATATTCACGCCACCCGGCCACTGGATGACGACATCGCGTCCGATTGGGTCGTTAAATGGGCTGACGAGAACGTCTGCTCCATCTTCGACCGCTGTTCGGGTCGCTTCATCCAGGTCTGTCACCAGGTAACCTGTCCGCTCTGCGCCGAATGGATAGGGTATTGGCGTCTTGAAACCAAACACTGACACGGTTCCCACCGGTGTCAAGACCAGTTGCGACATCGTGCTGCTCGGAGTTGGCGTCACAGTAAAGACACCTTGTTTCGTGGTCGTCCCCCCAAAGGTTGCAAGAAGACTGGTCACGAAGCGATCGAAGTCCTCTGACGAGACATAAACGTGAGTTGTATCGTATTGCGGTGACACTCCGGGGTTGCGCGTTGACGCAGAAGCGAGGACGACCGGAGGCGCAGCTTCTGACAACCACGAAAGACCCGCGCCGGCATAGATCAGGAGGGCAACGACGGTGGTTACGGTAAAGTATCTGGTAGTACGCATTGAAATCTCCTTCACTGCGGGCCGGTATTCTAGGTCTGATCTCCTGCCGGATGACCAATGGCGCCGCATAGCCTATGGGTCAATACCTTTCGGCGTAAAGTAAGAATGTCGGGGCTCGCCTCGACTGCTGCTCCCATCATTGGGGCCACTAGGTACACCCACAAGAATTGCGTATGCCCCGAAACGACAGCCGGCCCAAACTGGCGGGCTGGGTTCAAACTGCCTCCGGTCGCTGTCCCAAGCACTGCGATCCCGATGCCCACGAGAGCCCCAACGATCCAAGGCACGAACGGCGCCAATCGTTGTACTGTGAGGCTGAGCCCTACGAGAAAAACTATGACAGCCATTCCGAAGGCCTCGGTTACGAATAGTTCCAAGGTGGACCAACCCGGACCTGGCTGGAGCGCGCCATATACTATCGGCGGGTCCGCTACAACATGGCCCCACACCCTGCGACCAGCGACGACCCCAAGTACGGAACCGAGTAATTGCATGATGGTGTAGGGGAGAACTCCTGCTCCGGGGAAGACTCCGAAGCGCCACATCGCCAGCGAGATGGCCGGATTCATGTGCCCCCCGGAGGCCCTCCCCAGCGGACTGAGGATTAGCCCGGCAAGCAAAAAGGCGACAGCAGTACCCACGATCCAGAGTTCCGCATGGATTCCCGGGATCGTCCGTGAGATGGGCGACGGCCCAATTACCCATCTCACGATACTGACCACGCCGAATAGCAAAACGGAGGTGAGGATCAGTTCAAACACGCTGTCTCGCGCCAGTCGACTAAAGCTTCCGCGTCCCGTATTGTCGAGCAGTACTAGAGATTGATCCAATCGCTTAGCCTTTCAATCTGGAGTTAGAAAGCGAAGCAATCGCAGCCGAGATTCCAAAGTCCCTTGTCGCTCAAGATCCATTGGTGCGTCTTATGAGCAGTGGAATGCTTGCCATCGTGCAACGACATCGCGTGGCTCGCTGTAGCCCCGACCGTCAATTCTTCCTCGCTCTGCGCATATCCGCCGTATTCCTTGACAGGGGACCAGTCCGGACTCACGGGCAGTTCCGGAGGCGCCATGCGTGAGAATTCGCCTGCCGCGTAAACTACCTTGCCCCCGACAATGGTCAGTAGCGACTCCAGGTTCTTAATCTCCTCTTCAGGAATTGAGAAGTAGTCCGAAGAGAGGATCGCCAAGTCAGCGAGTTGCCCTTGGGCTAGCGATCCTTTCTTGCCGTCCTCCGTAGAAAACCAGCTGCTTCCAACGGTATAGAGCTCGAGAGCTTTCGCGCGATCGAGGCGGTTTTTCTCCGGATATAAGCTCAACCCGCCGATGGTCTTCCCCGTCACCAGCCAGTAGAGAGAAAGGAAGGGGTTATAGCTCGAGACCCGCGTGGCGTCTGTGCCCGCTCCTACCGGAACTCCCATCTCTAACATTTTTCCGATTGGAGGTGTGCGCTTCGCCTGTTGCGTGCCATAACGCTCGACAAAATATTCGCCCTGAAAAGCCATTCGGTTCTGAACGGCAATCCCGCCACCAAGTGATTTGATTCGCTCAATATTCCGGTCGGAGATCGTCTCGCAGTGATCAAAAAACCAGTGCAGTCCTTCAAACGGAATCTCGCGGTTAACCTCCTCATACACATTCAACGCCCGAGAGATTGTCTCGTCGTATGTGGCATGCATGCGGAACGGCCATTGGTTCTCCGCGAGGTGATGAATCACTGCTTTCAACTCGCTCTCCATGACAGGCGCCATATCGGGTCGAGGTTGAAGGATGTCCTCGAAGTCGGCGGCGGAGAAAACAAGCATCTCGCCAGCACCGTTCACACGATAGACGTCATCGCCATCGCCAGGCTTGGTCATTTTTGTCCAATTCTGGAAGTCGGCAAGTTCCTGCTTTGGTTTCTGGGTGAAAAGGTTGTAGGCCAAGCGAATCGAGAGTTCACCCTTCTTATGCAGTTCGTTCACAACCCCATAATCGTCGGGGTAGTTCTGGAAGCCACCGCCCGCATCGATTGCACTGGTGATGCCGAAACGGTTCAATTCTCTGAAGAAGAGACGCGACGAGTTGAGCTGGTCTTCCCGCCTCAGCTTGGGCCCCTTCGCCAACGTGGAGTACAGAATGTTTGCGTTCGGCTTGGCTAACAGAAGACCCGTGGGATTCCCCTGTTTGTCGCGTTGGATCTCCCCGCCTGGGGGATCCGGGGTGTCTTTTGTGTAGCCCACTGCACGAAGCGCTGCCCGGTTAAGTAACACCCGGTCGTATAAGTGCATGACGAAAACCGGGGTGTCCGGGGACACGGAGTTTATTTCATCCAACGTCGGCATCCGGCGCTCGGCAAACTGAAACTCTGTCCACCCGCCGACAACCCGTACCCACTGGGGCGCGGGCGTCCGGGCAGCTTGTTCCTTCAGCATTCGCAGCGCATCGGCGAGCGACGGCACCCCATCCCAACGCAACTCCAAGTTAAAATTGAGCCCGCCGCGGATCGGATGCATGTGAGAGTCGTTGAGACCGGGGATGACCGTTCTTCGGTTGGCATCAATAACCGTTGTCATTGGACCGCGCAGTGGAAGGATCTCCTTGTCTGTCCCGGTAGCGCTGATTTTTCCTGCGGTAATGGCAACTGCTTCGACAAACGCTGGCACTCGATTTGTCGCGATTCTGGCGTTATGAAGTATTGTGTCAACTGCCACAGGGGTTCTCCTTGGTAGCAAAGCGCTGTTGTTCAGAGGGCAGGGGTCGCCTGCCCTCCACAGGCCCTATTTGTGTGCGAGTTCCGCCGTGGGGACCACGTATTCCGGAAACTTCGTGGCGGGAGCGCCGTGAACCATCGTGTAGGCATATTCAACGCCGATGCCATAAGCGCCATAGTGCGTCTTCGCGAGGTCCATTACCGCGTCGTACGTATCCCGGTTTGCCCAGTCGCGTTGCCATTCAAGGGTCACAGAGAGGGCCGTTACCGGTTTTGCACCCGCCTGTATAACACGATGCATCGCATTGACGTGTGCGAGTTGGCTAACGTCGCCGCAGCAGTCTTCGACCACGTAAACCTCGTAGCCATCGTGGATCGCCTGCACGGTCGGAAGAGCAACACAGGTCTCCGTCCAAAGCCCGGCCAGTACAATCTTCTTGCGCCCCGTCTTCTCGATTGCCGCAACGAAGTTCTTGTCGTCCCAGGAATTCATGGACGAACGCTCGATCGGTTCCTGGCCCGGGAACACGGATCGGATCTGTGGCCACAGGTTCCCGCTGAAGCTCTTCGTCTCGACCGTCGTCAGCACCACCGGCACGTCGAATACCCGCGCTGCTTTCCCTAGCGCGACAGTACAGTTGATGATTGCCTCGCGATCAAAGTTACTTGTTCCGAATAGCATTTGCGGTTGGTGATCGATCAGCGCAACGACGCAGTTGTCTGGCGTGAGAAGTCCCTTTTCGCTACGCTTCGAGGTTCCGTTATTTTGACCCATATTCATTTCTCCGTTGGTTTGGTATAGTCGCACTTTCAAAAATCGCTTCTTGTATTCGCTGGTAATCCCATGGCATTAACAACGACGCTCGCGACCCAAAGTCGCAATGACACGGCGATACTAGCAACGCTTGGGAGCGAGATAAATTACATGTTCCTGTAAGGTGTCTTGGGAATTTATCACCCTCAGATCCAGGTCCGACAGCGCATTTATGCAGGATTGCGGATCATGGAGCGGTGGACCACATCTGCAACTTTTCCATTTAGGTTCGGCGTTGGGAAAAGGGATAGATCAATTCAACTGAAGTCGAATACGACAGAAGAAGGCCGTCGTCAGCCGAGGTGCGTTCAGCTCGACGACTACGAGGAAGATGTAATTGTTTATCGCGGTCGTGATTGCTAGCATCGCGCTAGCTATTAGATGGGCTAGATGGATCAAGCACTCCATCGGACTCTCAAATCGACCTCGAGCTTAAATGAGGAGAATTACCGAGTGCGATCGACACTTCCTTGTCAAGTCTGCTGCACATTCGTCCCTTTTCTGAGAATGCCG
Organism: uncultured Acidobacteriaceae bacterium; assembly: GCA_963746625.1. Lineage (GTDB taxonomy): Bacteria > Acidobacteriota > Terriglobia > Terriglobales > Acidobacteriaceae > Edaphobacter. The sequence goes on along the minus strand of CAVVBT010000001.1, from coordinate 1,641,660 downwards.
CGGAAATTGCAAGGATGACCAGTTTGTTTTCGATACGTTGCAAATGACAGGCTGCCCTTCATTTATATAGCGGCCCGAGCATGCACCAGGAGGACAAACATATGACACGCACTGACCTTCAAATCAATCAGGAAGACATGTGGAGAACGTTGGTCTTCGAACAACGAACTACCCTCACACTCGCGGTTGAGATGCTTTTGCGTTGCCATCTATCTCCCGAACAGATATTGACTAAGACGGCGATGGCATTGGAAGGTGCACACCACGATTCGTGAGGTTTGCGAGGGCGGATTACGAGTGTTCACCGCCTGCCGTAATGGAAAGGCTTTCTCATGACAGCTACGGAACTTAGCACAGAACAAGAGATGTGGAGAACATTCTTCGACGACAATCACGCAGATCTCGTCATCGTTGCTGAGATGCTTTTACGTTGCCATCTGTCCCCTGAAAGGATCTTGCGCAAGGCATTGTCAGGTGTGGAAAGCTCGCCTTGCGAGGTGAACTTTGAACAGGCAATCTGTGCCGTCATCGATGCCACCCTTGAACACAATCGGGAGATTGCCAACACTCCCACCCAAGCAGAAACACCTCCTCTCATCAAATTGAGAGTCCCCGGAATATCTCAAATTGCTAGGCTTCCATGGCCCGAGCGGGCAGTATATTTTCTGCACGGAATTCTTCATTATTCTTGCGAAGAGATCGGCCTTCTCCTCGATCTGAGCGATGTCCAGATCGAACAGCTCTACAAGTTTGCAGCAAAGCGCATCCGCCACGAAACTATGACAGCATCCCCGTAACGGACCGCGTGAGCAGTTTGTCATCCCCTCAGACATTGCGGTCGACACTGTTGACACCCTGATGTCAATCCGAGGCTGTCGGCGGAATACCATCACTTCGCCGATCAAGCGCTGAGAGAAGCAACACTGGATCCGCTTGCCCGCGAAGAACACGCGGGATGCACTGCCAACGTCACGGTTGCGTAGGGTGATGAACTGACCACCGTAACCAGATTCGCAAGGGTCCCTTGATCGAGCGCGATAGAGGATCCGCTCCTTCAGTAGCGATGTTATGAGTCGGAGCGATGCAGCAAGATACGAAGCGGACCCCGCTTTCCGACTACTAGGAATATGCAATATCTTTCGCGCGTCAGACTTGCATAGGATGGCCTCGTGCCTTGGAAGATGGGCTCGTTGGGTTGTAACGAGTTTGTAGGCTCCCATCAGTTAATGGGTTCTCGACAGACGTTACGATTCCGCGGGCTGGCTTGAGAACGTCATCGATTGGATTTGCCCCGAAAGAGTGAGGAGACGCCCATGTCTGCCGACAAAACCATCCGGTTGAACCCGAGATCGTGTTCACGCAATTTAGTGGTAGGAATTGGACGCGCGCTCGATGTCTCCAGTAATCGGATGTTCAAGGACGATCTGGGAGGCTCGCTGTATACCGCGAGTCTGGATGGTGCAGCGCACAAGGCGCTGCTCGGTGCTCAGGGAAATCTGACCGGGAGCGCTTACGTCGACTGATCTATAGCACCCGGCGCATTTCGCAGTGGCGTTCTGGTTGGCACAACGAAACGAACGAAATCCGGAGGAAGTTATGCCCGAAGTACAAAGTCAGGAAACAAAGAAGCCCAAGGTACTACCAAAGCCGAACAGCGATTTTTACCAGACCTTTCAGATGCTGTCTGAAGCCGAACAACAGACGATCTCGAAGGTTCGGGCATTCATGGAAAAATCGGTCGCACCGGTCATCAACGATTTCTGGGAGAAGGACTCCTTCCCGTTTGACGTTTTGCCCGGGTTCCGGGATCTCCAAGTTATGGGAGCAGGATACGAGGGTTATGGATGTGCCGGTGGCAGCAATCTTCTAGCTTGCTATATCGCCATGGAGATAGCTCGGATCGACTGCTCCTTCGCCACCTTCTTCGGTGTGCATAGCGGCCTTGCGATGGGATCGATCTTCCTTTGCGGTTCGGAAGAGCAGAAGAAAAAATGGTTGCCGCCGATGGCGCGACTGGAGAAGATCGGATCCTTCGGCTTGACTGAGCCTCTGGTCGGCTCTGGTGCGTCACGTGGCCTTGGAACCACCGCGCGGCGTGAGGGAGACACGTGGATTCTGAATGGTCAGAAGAAGTGGATCGGTAACTCTACATTTGGAGACCTCACCATCATTTGGGCGAGGGATGTTGCCGACAGCCAGGTGAAGGGCTTCATCGTCGAGAACAAGATCCCCGGCTTCAAGGTTGAGAAGATCCAGCACAAGATGGCGCTGCGGGTTGTGCAGAATGGGCTGATCACTCTCGAAGACTGCAAGGTGGCTGAAGAGAACCGCTTGCAGAACGACACTTCTTTTAAGGATACCGCCCGCGTACTTCGCATGACCCGCGGCTTCGTAGCGTGGGAGGCTGTTGGATGCCAAATGGGCGCTTATGAGAATGCATTGGCATACGCCCAGAGTCGCGAACAGTTTGGGAAACCAATTGCTTCGTTCCAACTCGTTCAGGACCTCCTGGTGAAGATGATCGGCAACATCACCGCGTGCCAGTGCATGGTCATCCGTCTGTCGCAACTGCAGGACCAAGGCAAGCTTGCTGACGAACATGCATCTCTTGCCAAGGCGTTCTGCACTGTCAAGATGCGCGAGACTGTCGGTTTTGCGCGAGAGATCCTTGGAGCGAATGGAATTCTTCTTGACTACAACGTAGGCCGCTTTGTTGCGGACTCCGAGGCGATCTATTCCTACGAGGGAACGCGTGAGATGAACACCCTCATCGTTGGCCGCGCCGTCTCGGGCTTTAGCGCATTTGTTTAGTCAGCCAGCGTCTGCCGTTACCAGTGAGAGGCTTAGATGATTTACACCCATTCCGTTGGTCGCGCCCTGCAATACTTCCCGCAGCACACAGCTCTGCTGCGGGGTGACCGGGCCGTATCCTTTCTGGAACTGGATATCCGGGTGAGGAGGATAGCCGCGACGCTTCAACGTCGCGGCTTCCTGAGTGGAGATCGATTGGCTTTCCTGATGCCGAATGGTCCGGACTACATCGAGTTGGTCTATGCCTGCAGCCTGCTGGGAGTCATCGCAGTTCCGATCAACACGCGTTATGCCGGTGCTGAGATTGATCGGCTCCTGGAGGATGCACAACCGCGTGGCCTGATCCGGCATTCGAAGTTTCCGGCACCTACGGTGAGTCTGGATTGGGAACATGTGATCGACCTCGCTCCTCTTGATGACGCCGAAGAAGAGCTATACGCCGGAGAGTTTTACGATCCTGAAGCGATCCTCGTGCTTCTGTACACGAGCGGAACAACCGGAGATCCCAAAGGGGCTGCGCTTACACACGCGAACATCTTCTCCAACATTCACGACCTCAATTACTGGCTGACGTACCGAGAGAAGGCCATCTTTCTTCATGCGTCGCCGATGTTCCATATTGCCGATTTCCCGGCGATGTTCGCGGCCCCGGTCTTCGGCGCAGCGCAGATGACGCTGGGGCGCTTTGACCCGCCATCGTTCTGCGCCTCCGTTCAGACGAACGGGGTGACGCACACCGTGCTCGTTCCATCGATGATCAACGCCCTCTGCCAGTTCCAGGAGCTTGCTGCCTTCAATCTGGATTCTCTGGATGTGCTGGCGTATGGAGGCTCGCCAATCGCTCCCGCACTTGTACGGGAAGTACGCAGAGCTTTGCCGAAAGCAAAGTTGCTGCAGGTTTACGGTTTAAGCGAAGCCGGTTTCCTGACTGGTTTGACAGATGCCGAACACACCGACGACAGACTTCAGTCGTGTGGACGCACATGCCCCGGTATCGATCTGCGAGTTGTCGATGAAGCTGGCAAACCCGTGGCTTCCGACGAACTCGGAAACCTGGTAGCACGCGGGCCGGGTATCATGCGGGGCTACTGGCACGACATCGAAGAAGACCTGCCAGGGGATGAGTCCTCGGTGGACGAAACCGCAGAAGCATTGCGTGGCGGGTTCTTCCACACCGGAGATATTGGACGCCAGGACAAGGACGGCTACTTCTACATCGTCGATCGAGCAAAAGAGATGATCGTCAGCGGCGGGGAGAATGTCTACTCCGGCGAAGTTGAGGCCGCCATTTACGAGATTCCGGAAGTGAAAGAGGCTGCAGTATTCGGCATTCCGGATGAGAAATGGGGAGAACTGGTGGCTGCCGCAGTTGTTCTACGACCGGGGACTAACTTGTCTGCAGAAGAGCTCAAACAGTACTGCAAAACGCGGATTGCCTCATACAAGGTACCCCGCCATATCGAGTTCATGACAGAAGAACTCCCCAAGTCCGGGTCGGGCAAGATTCTGAAACGAGTTTTGCGGGAGAAATACTGGACTGGGCAATCCAGGCGGGTGTAATGCGCGAGCCGCCGGAACAGGGTATTGAAGCACGAAGCGGAACCAAAAGCATTGTGATGAGCTTCGCTCTTCGAGATGACGAACAAATGGAGATGTTGGAGATCTTATGAGCGAAGACAAAATCTTTTCAGGACTTAAGGTAGTTGACCTTGCGAGCTTCATCGCGGGTCCCGCAGCAGCGACAATCCTGTCTGACTTCGGCGCGGATGTGATCAAAGTCGAGCCGCCCGACGGAGAGATGTGGAGAAACGGGCATAAGATCCCCCCGCAGCCGCATTCGGAAGAGCCTTATCCCTTCGAATTGGCTAATCGAAACAAACGTGGCGTCGCGCTCAATCTGAAAGCTGCGAGCGCGCAGCAGGTTCTCGAGCGGTTAGCCAAGTGGGCTGACGTGTTCATCGTCAACACGCCGCATGCTGCGCGAAAAAAATTGAGACTCGAATATGACGATGTCGCGCAGTTGAATCCGCTTCTGATCTATGCGGATATCACCGGCTTCGGGGAAAATGGTCCGGACGCCGCTCTTCCGGGATTCGATCTCACGGCCTTCTGGGCGCGAAGCGGTTTGTTATTTATGACGCGCGATGCCGGAGAGCCGCCGACATGGCCCGTGGCCGGTAGCGGTGATAATGCGACTGCCGTCGCCATTTATGGCGCAATCGTGACCGCTCTTTATCGTCGCGAACGCACCGGCAAAGGATCTTACGTTACGACTTCTCTCCTCGCGGCAGGTGTCTGGTCGGCCAGCGTATTTATCCAGGCCGCTCTATGCGGTGCGAGTTTCTACGGGCTGCACGATCGGACACATCCCGCAAATGCAGGTTTAAACACGTATCGTTCTTCCGATGGCACCTGGTTCGTTGTGGTAGCTACTCCGGACAAGGTACCAGCGGTTCTAAAGGCGCTAGGTCGTGAGGATATCCTGACGGATCCGCGATTCTCGGATCCCGCCAAGCTGGCGCAGAACCGGCCGCAACTGACGGCAATCCTCGATGAGATCTTTGGTTCGCAGCCAATGTCGCATTGGTACGAGGTCTTCAACGGCGTTCACGTCCCCTTCGGCGCCGTGCGTGAGCCGCAGGAAGTCGTTAATGATCCGCAACTGCGAGCGAATGACATCGTCGTCCCGCTCGAAGGAGCCGGCGAGAAGTTGACCTCAACCATCAGCAGTCCGATTCAAGTGCACGGTGTTACTAAGGTGCCTGCCAGGCGTGCGCCGGGAATTGGGGAGCACAACGATGAAGTGCTGAAGGAGCTTGGATTCACAAGTGACGAGATCGCAGGCCTACGTGCCAGCGGAGCAGCACCACAGGCGGCGCGTGCTGAGGTACCAGCGCACGTTCCAGGGAAACCCATTTAGGAGAGAGGAGAACTTTCATGAGCGCTACAGAAGTATCCACCAGCTTCGAAAACATCACGTATGAGGTCAAAGGATTGATCGCTTACATCACCATGAATCGCCCAAAGGTAATGAATGCACTCAACCGGCGGACCGTTGAAGAACTCAACGCTGCGTTTCATGCGGCGAAAGAGGATGCGACTGTCGGAGGCGTTATCCTCACTGGAACTGGAGAGAAGGCCTTCATTGCGGGCGCTGATATCGCGGAGCTTTCGGCAATCGACGGGGAACAGGCAGGCGAATTCTCTAGGAAAGGGCAGGAGGTGCTCTTGTTCATAGAGACGCTTGGAAAGCCTGTCATCGCAGCCGTGAATGGCTTCGCCCTGGGAGGCGGGTGCGAAACGGCGATGGCGTGCACGATCCGTATCGCCGCGGAAAATGCGAAGTTCGGTCAGCCTGAAGTCAAGCTCGGGATCATTCCTGGCTACGGCGGCACACAGAGGCTACCGCGGCTCGTTGGCAGAGGCCGAGCTCTCCAACTGATCCTGACTGGCGATCTGATCGATGCTCCCGAAGCCCATCGCATCGGGTTAGTAAATGAAGTCGTTCCCGCGACCAATCTGATATCGCGTTGTGAGGCCATTCTCAAGCAGATTACTGCGAATGCACCACTCGCCATACGCTACGCGATCGATGCGGTCTACGAGGGAGTTGATACAGACCTGAGTTCAGGGCTGAAGCTGGAGGCAAAGTACTTTGCGCTTTCTGCCGCCACCGAGGACAGGAAGGAAGGAACTTCCGCCTTCGTCCAGAAGCGCGCTCCACAATTCCAAGGTAAGTGAGTGGGGTTCAAACAACCACTTCTGATCTCAGAAAGCCGATAACCAAAGCTACGCACTTCTAATCGCACTCTTGTGCCGGAGCGCGTTGCGGAATTAGGACAAGTGGTATGGGATACATTCTCAACAGTCTGGACGAGGGCATTCTCAAGATCAAGTTGAATCGCCCGGAAAAGCGGAATGCCCTCACGTTAGACATGTATATAGAGTTCGCTGAGCTGTTGAATTCAGCCCAAACAAAGCCCGAGATTCGGGTGGTGCTGATGTCGGCAGCGGGAGACAACTACTCCGCGGGAAATGATCTTCAGGACTTTCTGGACCATCCTCCCGGAAGCGGAGATAGCCCGCAAAAGCAGATGATCGATGCTCTCCGCGTGTTGGACAAGCCGCTCGTCGGCGCGGTTCGAGGCGCTGCCGTTGGCTCGGGAGCTACCATGCTCACCTACTTCGACTTCGTCTACGCCAGTCAAAATGCGAGGTTCCAGTACCCGTTCGTTAACCTAGCTCTAGTGCCGGAATTCGGAACCAGCTTCTCGTTGCCCGATCAGGTTGGTTATCTGCGGGCGGCAGAGATCGTGCTCCTCGGACATCCTTTCGACGCATCTAGCGCCCTCACCATGGGGCTGGTCACCAAGGTCCTTCCCGATGCCGAAGTCCTTGCGACTGCGGAAAAAACCGCACAAGAGTTAGTACAGAAGCCATTAGCTGCACTCAAAGCATCTAAACAACTCCTGCGCCGCCAAGTTCGATCTCGCGTCGAACTTGCTACTCACGACGAAATGGTTGAGTTTGAAGAAAGAGTGCGTTCGTCCGACGCTCGTGAGGCGCTTACTGCTTTCATCGAGAAACGACCACCTCGATTGAATTCCAACAGGACCATATAACGGCGGCCAATCGCTCGCGTCCTTTCGTTCGGCAGTTACAGGAACATGTAATTGTTTCAGTCCCCTCTGACTGCTACTCTCTGGCTGAAAGATTGCACTCCTGCCCCTATGAACTCGGGAGCGAATGGAAGACAGTTCAAGCGCACATGGATTCTGTACGTTTCAAAGCGAGTCCTGTGTCAAAATTCAAGATCTGAGAGCGAACAGAATGACGACGAAACCTCCTCTCGTAGTAATTGTTGGCGGTGGCTTTGGCGGACTAGCTGCCGCTAAGGGACTAAAGTCCTCTCCAGTCGACGTGCTGCTCATCGATCGTTCCAATCACCATGTGTTCCAGCCCCTTCTATATCAGGTGGCAACCTCTGTCTTGGCTCCCGGTCAGATTGCATCGCCCATCCGCAGTCTCCTGGCTAAGCAGGCAAACGCATCGGTAATGCTGGGCAGCGTGACCGGGATTGATGCAGCCTCAAAACAGGTCATCGTGGATGGCGACGACAAGGTCGGAATCAGGGTCAACTATGACTATCTGATTCTTGCGACTGGGGCGACACACAGTTACTTCGGCCATGACGAATTCGCCGCGTTCGCACCGGGACTGAAGAACCTGGCGGATGCTGAATCTCTTCGGAACCATTTACTGGAAGTCTTCGAGAAAGCTGAGATCGAAGACGATCTGGGTCGACGTCAGGCTTTGATGACCTTTGTGATGGTTGGCGCAGGACCGACCGGTGTCGAGATGGCGAGTGCAATTGCGGTTATGACCCAAACCACATTACGAAAAGACTTTCGTCGAATCGATCCGGAGTCAGCTCACATTGTTCTGGCCGATATGGGGCTCCGTCCACTCGCCACGTTTTCCGAGAAGCTATCCGAGGCCGCGAGGCAGCGCTTGGTGTCCCTTGGTGTCGATGTCCGTCTTGGAAAGCCGGTTCAGGCAATCGACGAAGACGGTGTAGTGATTGGAGATGAGCGCATTCAAGCAAAGACGGTGGTATGGACGGCCGGCGTTGCTCCTTCGCCGGCGGGTAAATGGCTCGGATGTGGAGTCGATCGCGCGGGCCGCGTTAGAATTCGGCCTGACCTAACCGTTCCGGACCATCCGGACGTCTTTGTTGTTGGAGATACGGCATCGCTCGATCAGGACGGCCGGCCACTCCCTGGGGTCGCACAAGTTGCGATGCAGCAGGGCAAGTATGCAGCCTTGTCCATCTTCCGCAAGGAGATTGGCCACCCTCCCTCGCCACCATTCCGTTATTTTGATAAGGGCAACCTTGCAGTGGTTGGCAAGAATTTCGCGGTGCTGCAGAGCGCTGGAGTTCAGTTCAGCGGTTTTATGGCCTGGCTCGTGTGGGCTCTGATCCACATTCAATTCCTATCAGAGAATAGCCTGAGATTCAGCGTCTTTCTGCAATGGGCGTGGACCTATTTGAGTGGCAGGCGCGGTGCTCGGCTGATCGTCCGGCCGCGGCCGGGCAATTGATTCAAACCGAGCTACAAGTCGAATGGGTTTCCAAAACGCACCGATAAGGCAAGCTAACGGCTCGTGCAAAGGCGATGGCCGGACCGGTTGGTACCGCGAAAGGATGCCGGACAAATTAATCTAAAGCTGATCATTCTGTCGAAATGGACAGTAAGGGATTGGAACCAAACCCGGAACAACTTTAGTCGCAGGCTACGCAGCTTGTTTGATCGAAACTCCGAGAGTAGTTGGAGGGAAGAGCCACATCCGGGGAGGCTCCTATCGCAAGTCATTAGACATGTGCATCTAGAAGGCCCTTTTCCTCAAGCGACAACCTGAGACTGCGTCGTCCACGTAAGAGGCGAGACTTAACCGCCGCAAGGGATATTCCTAGCCTGTCCGCAGCGTCTTGCTGAGAAGAGTCGTCGCCATAATAGTTGGTCACTACCTCCAGCATTTTCGGTGGGAGGCTAAGAAGTTCCTTCCGAAGGAGAAGAATAATCTGTGCCTTCACTAAGCGGCGCTCAGGATCTGGCGCCTGATCAGTGACGTGCCAGACCGGTTCGTCAGGGCTATACAGTTCGGTATCTGATTCTCTTCGAGACTTCTTCTTTCGAATCACGGTCAGCGCAGCATTGATACCGATGGCGGTGATCCACGTGGAGAACTTGCAGGACCGACGAAATCTTTGGCAAGTTCTGGTAAGCGTGAAGCAAGGTCTCCTGCATGGCATCTTCGGTATCCTCTTGGTGACGGAGAATGGCAAAAATCCTTTGTCTGGCGGTCTGAGCATGCCGCCGGCAGAGTTCATTAAATGCCTCGTGGTCACCTGACTGAGCTGCCTGAACAAGATCATCGTCCGTGCGCAGAGCAATGACGGATGGCTCATGATGGCTGCAACGAGGCGGCTCCATTACGAGTGGGACAGTTTTGAATCTCCGGGGTTCAGGTCGAGTTCGCGTCCTGGTTCTCTCTAGTTTCATTTTCATCCCCCGACAAAAAGCACAAGCTTTCCAACCTACAACTCTCGAGATCTCTGTGGCCTTTTCGCGGCGTCCTTGAGAGCCATGCAGGTCTGATAAAACTTCCAGGTCTTAATGCATCTCGAAGACGGCGTCCATGGCGGCTGTAGCATCTCACGTATTCCTACGTAGTCCGATCCAAGAACTTCAGGACCAATCGACGTGATTTGAATCAGCCTCACGGAGAATTTTTCTCTTTGTCCGTGACCGCGACTATCGTTGCCGCAATCACCCGGAAAGAGCCTAGCCAGCTAAGTTCAGAGTTGGCCCAATACTATTGCCGAATGATTAATCTGAAAATTACATGTTCCTATTACGCATCGCACAGCAGCCGTAGTATCGAGGCTCTTCCGTCAAAGGAGGAATGTGGAATTCGGCGGATTACTAGGAAGATGTAATTGGAATCGACCCATGAACCTCGTTACGATGCATCGATACGAGAGGTCGCGATGCTGCAGCGAGGGTTCATGGGAGCATTCGATATAAGGCCTGACAAAGTCGCATTCGCTGCGCCATCGGTAACGAATGCGACATTAGTTGGAGTCGAGTTGCAATCCCAAAGGAAGAACCTTTTGGAGAGGATTCTTTCGGTCATATGTGATGTTTGCCCTGGAGAAGGTCTGGGCGCGTTGATTCTTACGATCAACCTCTTCACCCTGCTCGGGGCGTATTACCTTCTCAAGACCGTTAGAGAGTCCCTGATACTCGCGGAGGGGGAGCAGAGGTTAAAGCGTACTCGTCTGCTGCGCAGGCGATCATTTTGCTCGGAGTGGTGCCTTTGTATGGCTGGATTGCAACTCAGCTAAACCGGAATCGGCTTTTGCGTTGGACAACACTGTTCTTTGCATCGAACCTGCTCATCTTTTATTTCGCTGGCCAGGCCGGTGCTCGAATCGGTGTCGTGTACTACATCTGGGTTGGGATCTTCAATGTTTTTACCGTGGCTCAACTTTGGGCCTTTGCGACAGACCTCTTTTCTCTGGAGCAAGGCAAAAGATTGTTCCCGTTGCTCGGTGCTGGAGCGTCGGCTGGAGCTGTCGCAGGGGCTTGGGTTGCAGGGCGATTGATCAGACCACTCGGCCCTTACAAAATCATGCTCATCGCTGTCGCTGCATTATGCGTTTGCGCTGCTCTGACTCGGCTGGCGGGCTACATCATCACGAAGCGCGCCGGAGCGCTCGAGAAGAAGAAAGACCAGGAGACGCTTAACAGCGAAGGCGGTTTTCAGCTTCTGATGCGCGATCGCTATCTGATGTTGATCGCGATTCTCACAGTTCTGCTCAATATCGTGAGTCTTTCCGGCGACTTTATCTTTGGCAAGTTACTCGTTGACCAGACCAACCATGTGGTCGGTACCGCGACCTCACTTATGAAGGCACGCAAGGCCTATATCGGATCCTACTATGCCACCTACTACGAGTGGACGAACGCTGTCAGCTTAATCATCCAGACATTCCTTGTCTCCCGCATCTACAAGAAGTTTGGCGTGAGAGGGTCTTTGTTCGTCCTTCCGGTACTTTCACTTGCCACCTTCGCGACAATTCTCGCAAATCCTGTTCTTCAAGTCGTGCGTGTTCTGAAGATCGCTGAAAACTCTACGAATTACTCGCTTCAGAATACCGTTCGGGCGGCCCTCTTGCTCCCTACATCAAGAGAAGCGAAGTACAAGGCAAAAGCGGCAATTGAAACCTTCTGTGTTCGTTTAGGTGATGTGTTGCAGGCCGGGGTCATCTTTCTCGGCACGTCACTCAACTTCGGGGTGCAGGCATTTGCAGGAATGACCTTGGCGATCACACTGCTGTGGCTCTTCGTCGCATTCAAGCTTTATCAGGAACACAAGCGAAAGGTGCCGGAGTTTCACTAGCTCACCGCAGCCGCCTATGATCAAGAGCTTCCCAACTCGGCTTAGCGACAGCTCATTTCCCATTCTTGTCCTGTCCTACTCGATTCTCATGATGCACTACGTCTTCAGTAGGGCGTTCAGAGACTCGTTGCTGGGATCTGGACTATCGGTGTCCGAACTGCCGGGTCTCACCTTCCTTGGAACATTGCTCGCAATCACCCTGAGTCTGATCTGTTCCTTGTTCCTGCGATCGGATGCCAGAATTCATGTGATTCGGTTCTTCTACGCGTTAAACGCAGTTGCCGAGATCATCATTGCTTTCCAGTACCAGACCCATAACTGGATGCTGAGAGCGTATTACATCGAAGTGTCGGCTTCGACTGCGATCGGGCTCTCCTTGATTTGGGTATTGATTGGAGACTGGACGAGTAACTGCAACCACGGTAATACGAATAGGGTTCCCTCCGTTCTGATCTCCGGCACAGCTGCGGGAATGTTTGCTGGCTTCGGGTTGGTGCATCTGCCTTCGTCAAGCGATCTTCGATCCTCGCTGATCATGCTCGCCGTGATGGACGTCTGTGTCTCCTCGCTGCTTCTCTTTCACCGGGACGGAAGTTGCCTCTCTGCCGGCACGAAGAAGTTTGAAGAACTTAACCAGGTGCGTCGGAACTGGACCAGCGCGGTAGTCCGAATGCTAACGATCGTCACTGTCCTTGGAGCCTCGGCATCTACACTCCTCGATCTTGTTTTCCGGGTGAGAGTCGCGGAACACTATACCTCCCAGGCCCAGCGGATCCACTTCATGGGATCGTTGCAAGGTTTTCTGTGCCTCGGCGCATTGCTCTCGCAGTTCGCGGTCCGGCGGCTTACAGGCGGTCCATGGGCAAAGCGCTGTCTCACCCTCTACCCAGCCATCCTGACTGCAGCCGCACTGGCAAGCGTGACTATGCCTGTCTTCCAGGTGTTTGGGTTCCTTCGAATTGGGGAGTACTCCCTGCGGAATTCAGCATCGCGTTGCGGTATCGAGATGATCTATGCAGCGTTGCCGGACAGGTTGCGAGTCGAGGTGCGTCCGCTCGTGGATGTGGTCGGCGAGCGTCTGGGCGATATGTCTGCCTCCGGCATGTTGCATCTGCTTCTCTCGGAGGCCACTGGTGTGAATTTCAAATACACCCTGCTCGTCGTTGCGTCGCTCGGAACCGCTCTCTGGATCTCTAGTGAGTGGCTCTTGCGACGCGCGGATCACATGAAAGCTGCTGCGGAAAGAGACAACGAAACTGAATTGCCTCTTCAAAAGCTTGCTCGAGAGGGAGCCGTTCTCGCTTGACGAAAGGCAGATTGCTGCAGGAGGAAAACGATTATGAAAAGAAATGTTTTTCGAAGGATAGCGGTGTACGCAGCTCTCACACTAACTTGCTTAGGCTGCCTGTCCAGCTTGGCGCAGGAAACAATGGTACCGTCTTCGGGAGATACGACCTCAGGAATCATCGACGCCGAGAAGGCCAAGGCGAGGTCATTGAGCCCTGTCGCGCCATCGCACGGGGAGCAGGAGTTCGATCGATTCCAAGAGAAGATCGATTCGATCATGAATCCCAATGGTCTGACTTCACAACTCGGGGGCTTGCCTACCGGTGGGGGATTCTCTCTTGGCCCTCGTTACATCCGACGTGACTGGCTACACGAACATCTGATCAGCGACAGCTATCTCGTTGGCTCAACAGAGAAGTGGTACAAGGGGCAGTCCACTCTCAATTTCGTCGGGTTGATGGATAACCATCTACAACTTACTGCAGGCGGTGCATACCAAAATGCAGCCTCCATGCCGTATTACGGAGAAGGACCAAATTCCAGCAAGGACAACCAGAGTGACTACCGCAGCGAGTTCACCAGTGCGCACTTCGGCGGCCAGTTCAATTTTCTCGATCACAAGCTGTCAGCTGGTTACTCTGTGGGTGGTCTCCTCGTGAACGTCGGACCTGGGGACCGCGGTGGCTGGCGGTCAACAGACCAGATTTTCAACGAGGCAAACACGCCGGGTCTGGAGAAGCAGTCGAATTTCATCACCGGGACCGCTTCGATCAGTGCTAATCTTACGACCCCTAGCTTCAGCAATCCCAAAGGGCTGATTCTGGAGGCCCAGGATACGCAGTTCTGGGATCAAAGGAGCACCAACTCGTCCTTTCATTTGCTGCAAACCCAGGCGACGTATTACGTTCCTTTCATCAATGGGATGAGAACTCTTGCATTTCGGGCGCGCAACGAAACAACGTTTCACGCTGACGGACAGCAGGTACCGTTCTATCTCCAGCCAACGCTTGGCGGTCCTAATGACCTTCGCGGCTACGAGCGTTACCGATATTACGGCAATGGTTCCTCTGTTCTCAGCGGTGAGTACAAGTGGTCGGTCGCAGGAAGCGTCGAGATGGCCGTGTTCGGTGATGGCGGGAATGTCTACAGTCGCCCCGGCCTGATCGGGCTTCGTGAGTTGCGCGGCGACGGCGGTTTCGGTGTCAGGTTCAAAAACAAGCAGCAAGAAATTATGCGGTTCGACGTCGGCTTTTCGCCAGAAGGAGTCAAGGTATGGTTCGTCTTCAACAATGCGTTCGGAAAACTCTATCGTTCGTTCTAGTGGGTATGGCTTGCCAGGCCCTAGCAGTCATCGCTCAGCAGTATCGTTCGGACGACCCCATCCAGAAAGTACCCGAGGTCGGATCTGCACAAAACGCCGGTGTGCAGAGCATCAATGCGATCTACGATTTCATATACCACTCCGCCAAATACAAGACGCCTCCTGCGACCCCCAGCCTGGGCATCAATACTCTCGGAGAGGTTCCCGACTCCAGCTGGTTCACGAATCGTTCACCGCTGACGACAGAGGAACTCCAGAAAGGGGCACGGGCTCATGGTAGCCCGCAGCCGCCCTATACTGTCGTCGCTGCGAAAACCGAAGGGGTTACTCCTGGTTTTCGCATCAAGGACGGTCGCGGTCTTACATACTTTATAAAAGTTGATCCTACGACAAATCCCGAGATGGCGACCTCGGCGGATGTGATGGGCGCGCTCTTCCTCTATGCCGCTGGTTATAATGTCCCCGAAAATTACATCCTGCTCGCGCACCGCGAAGACTTCCGCTTGGCGGAGAACGCGACGTTTACCGCGCTTTCTGGCAAGAAGCATCCGATGAGTCGTTCTCAACTCGAGAAGATTCTGGATGCGGTGCCGGTAGAGTTAGATGGACGCATACGGCTGATGGCCAGTCTTTCGGTATCGGGCCGCATCATCGGACCTTTCCGATACGAGTTCGTGCGCGACGATGATCCAAATGACTTGATTCCGCACGACCGCCGCCGCGATCTTCGCGGACTCGAGGTTCTGTTTGCGTGGCTCAATCACACGGATGCCAAAGGAGACAACAGCCTCGATTCCGTTGACGGGAAGGGATCCGACGCCAGAATCGTGCACCATCTTCTCGACTTTGGAGACTCCTTCGGAAGCGATAGCGATATCGCTAAGGATCCTCGGCATGGGCAGGAGTTCTGGCTGCCCACGAGCCGAGAACAAACTAACCGCGCAATGACGCTTGGACTCGTCCCGACTTCCTGGGAGAAAGCGAAGTATCCGCACCACCTGCCGGCTGCAGGAAACTTCACAACGACAGGTTTCGACCCGCTGACCTGGAAGCCAAACTATCCGAACCCTGCATTCCTCGAAATGACCCCGCAAGACGCCTATTGGGGAGCCAAACGGGTGATGTCCTTCAGTGATGAAGACATTCGAGCGATCGTGAAACAGGGGCAGTTCTCCAATCCCGCAGTAACGGATTACATCACGAAGGTTCTCATCGCTCGTCGTGATCTCGTTGGGAAGGCATGGTTTTCACTGGTGGCACCTCTTGAGGACTTCGTCGTCGCAGATGGAAAACTGCGCTTCACCGACCTAGGACAAAAGTATGGGATTCTTTCAGCCTCCATTTACAGCCACTCCTGGTTTTCATTCGATAATCAGTCGGGCCGAAAGTCGCCAGTTGAAGGTGTTTCGTCCGACGCGGTTCCCGCAGCTCTGGCATCCTCAAGCGAAGGCAGTTACATGGGGTGCACGTTGACCGATACGAAACAAACGAATCGGACGGTAACAGTTGTGTTCAGAAGAGATGGGGATCAGTGGAAACCTGTAGGGATCGAGAGAACGTTCCTATAGCAAAACCAAGAGACAACATGATGCGAAGGAGCCAGAATGGATGACTGGGTGAAGGCGGGTGGTGGGGAAGAGTGGAGTCGAAGACGATTCCTCCTCCAGACAGCGAAGTTCTCCGCTCTCGCAGTACTCCAATCTCCTCTTGCTCTGGCAGACCTGCCAATCTCTACAACACCCCCGGACCCAGAGTCGAACCACATCCTGATACTCGGTGACTGGGGGACGGTGACGGAGCCTGGGCAACAGATGGCCGTCGCCAATGCGATGAAGAGATGGGCCTGTGGCAACAGCATCCGTCCGGACGCACTCTTGATGCTGGGCGATAACTTTTATGGTGAGATGCCCGATGGAGTGAATTCCCGTCGATGGATCTCGCAATTCGAACAGATGTATCCGTCATCGTTGTTTCCTGGCCCGGCATACGCTGTGCTTGGCAACCATGATTACGAGACTTTCCGAGGGAACAAAGTTGAAGCTCAACTTGCGTATACGAGGCAGAGCAGTCGATGGACAATGCCACAACGCTGGTACAGCGTGAAGCTTCCGAAGGAGAACCCTCTTCTCACGCTCATCT
Organism: uncultured Acidobacteriaceae bacterium; assembly: GCA_963746625.1. Classification (GTDB taxonomy): domain Bacteria; phylum Acidobacteriota; class Terriglobia; order Terriglobales; family Acidobacteriaceae; genus Edaphobacter. The sequence continues at coordinate 1,625,135 of CAVVBT010000001.1, read as the reverse complement.
GCCTGGATTCGAACATGCCGGGAAGTAAGGGGTATGACCCTTGGCCATGGAGTTTTGTGCTTACCAGGCAGCAACAGGATGAACAGCAACAATGGTTCGAGGCAGAGCTCGCGAAGCCCCGTACCACTCCGTTCTTAGCGGTTGCGGCGCATCATCCCCTGTACAGCAATGGACAGCATCGCGATAATCCAAAGTTGATTGCCCAATGGGATTCTCTATTGCAGCGCCACAACGTCGATCTATACCTCTCCGGCCATGATCACGATCTGCAGCATCTTGAGTTCAAGGGCCATCCCACATCATTTGTTATCTCCGGTGGAGGAGGGGCGGAGCTCGTCGGCTGGACAACACAGCCTAAGGAGCGAGGACCATGGGGTCTTCGTGCGTTAGGATTTACCGACTTGCAGATATCAACGGAGGAACTGGTGATCAGACATATTGGCAAGGATGCAGCCGTCCTCTACGAGTTCAAAAAGCCAGTCGACATCGAGCGTTCGTGATCGCGCAGCCGAACAGGCTAGTTCTTCTTCGCGACCAGAATGCAAATACCGGACCAACGATCATGCCCAGTTGAAATATGTAATATGCTCAGCTCTCGTCGCATACTACGCTGACTGGAGGAGTGCGCCAGCGGTTTGTTCGACGGAGGGCGTTTTCCACTTCTATGGTTCTGAACAAGCGTCCGTGTGAAACAGGCATCCACCTTATGACGAATCACTTCGCAAATCATTCTGAACGCCATGCTCAAGGCGTGAAGGCACGGAAGAAGGCTCCCCGGAGTTCCCATGGTCACTTCAATCCTCGGGCCAACCTCACGCCTGCGCTGGAACTTCTGCACAAGGCCGAAGTAGGTCGCATATCTCAACTCATTCATGTCAGACACGAGCGAATGGTCACGTCGTCGTTCGCATTCTTCCGTGGGGCTGTGGCGATCATGGCAGCTGATCTGGCATCTCATCCCAACACTGGTATACACGTTCAGATCTGCGGTGATGCGCACGTTTTGAATCTCGGGGCGTACGCCAGTTTCGACGGACGCTTAGTCTTCGACATCAACGACTTCGATGAGACGATCAGAGGTCCCTTCGAGTGGGACCTAAAGCGGATGGCGACAAGCCTACTCTTGGCAGGCCGGACTGCGGGGATCGGGCATTCGATCCGCGAATCAGCAGTGGCGCGATTTGTGGGCTCCTACCGGGAATCCATTCACAGGTTTGCCACCATGCCAATGTTGCAACTGGCACGCTACCAAATCCACCGGCTCGAAGGGCGATCGCCGGTCAGGAAAATCTTCAAAGCCGCAGAGCGATCCACCCCGATCCGGTTGCTTGAAAAACTGACTGAAATCAACAACGGCCAACGACGCTTCAAGTCGAGGCCGCCTTTGTTGGAACGTGTAGGGCAATCTCAGGTAGACAATCTCCTTCGCGCGCTTACCGACTACGAAGGTAGGCTGCAACCAGAACGGAAGCATTTTCTCACTCAATATCGGCTGATCGACGCCGCGTTCAAAGTGGTTGGAACTGGCTCGATCGGTTTACGCAATTACTGCCTCTATTTCGAGGGTCTTGCACGAGAGGCGGGTAGAGACCCTCTGTTCATACAGTTAAAGGAAGAGCCGACCTCTGCCTACGCTCCTTATTTGTCTGATGTGGCATCCTGTTATACCAACCAGGCTCACCGCGTTGTCGATGGCCAGAGGGCCATGCAACTGACTTCCGACCCCTTACTTGGCTACACGCAGATGAAGAAACGACACTACTTAGTCCGTCAGCTGAATGATCACAAGGCAGCTCTCGATGTCAGCCAACTCTCTGGGGGCCAACTTCTTTCGTACGCTGGTATTTGTGGGGAGCTTCTCGCTCGTGGTCATGCCCGTTCCGGAGACTCTGCGGAGATCGCTGGTTACCTCGGAACTTCAGGACGGTTCGACGCCGCTGTCCTGAGATTCGCACGTTCCTACGCGGACAAGGTAGAGTCCGATTGGAGAGAGTTCAGGACACTACTGAGCCATCGAAAGCGAGCGAGCCTGGTAGGAACTCGATAGATTCCATCATCCTATTAGGTTAGGCGAAGCCGCCTAAGACCCGTCACTTTTCTGAGTAGCGCGCGGTCATCGTGATCTCCGCCCGGTGTTAGTTGATAGCCTTGCGTACCGCCTGGCTGTCTCCACCAGACTATTTTTGCCTTGGTCCGGGTCTAAATGACGTCCCAACTCGCCGTGTATCAGGCCGAAGAGACTACTTCTTCTCGGCGATCAGGATGCATACACCGGACCAATGGTCATGCCCCAGCCCTGGCGGGGAGGTCGCGCTCAGGGGCATAACGCCTACATTCTTCGTGGTGAATGGATACCGCGCCTCGATGTAATTTCGAACGAGCTGTGCGCGTGCGTAGGACCGAGAAAGAGCATCGGCTGACGTCGCGGCGTCTGAATATCCCTCGATCACAATTGGATGCGTGAAGATCGTATCCCCGAGTGACGCAACAGCTGCATCGATCGCATGCTTCCCGTCCGGGCTCAATTCCTCCGTACCATGTGCCCCGTGCTGAAATAATGCGTCGGCCTGCAGCCAGGCGCGTGGGCTTTGCGTACTGCCGAAGAACTTACTGTGTCTATATTGGTCTGGAGATAGACTGCCAAGTGAGTAGTAGCCGCGATGATTGAAGAAGCCCCTAAAGAAGAAGTTGTGTTTGAGCGCCTCGGTATCCTCTGCCATGTTACCTGTCGCAACGTTGACGTTGGTCAGCGATTCACTGACGTTCTGACCTGCAGTGACGCCATTTACATCGGGCCCTAAAGCTTGGGTCAGGGTTTGTTGGACTTGCTGGATGGTCGCATCGGCGCGAGTCGATGCAGAACGAATTTGCGTCATTGTGTCATCAAGCTTCTGAGGAAGGTCACGCTGCTGAAAATCTGCAACAAGGACATTCACTCGGCCCGAGGCCTCGTTGAGATTCGAGGTTGTCGACTGCACGTTTGACATGGTTTCTCGAATCTGACCTGCCATCTTCTCATCTCGGAGAAGCATGCCCGCCGTCCCGCGACCCTCTTTGAGACCTACGAGTAGATCGTTTGCGTTACCCACTGCGCCATTGGCTCCGTCAAGTACAATGTTCAGCTTGCCTCCAACTTGTTTTATTGTTGCGTCCGCATCGTTCATGATTCCGAGACCATGAGTCAGCAGGTCGGACATGGTTACGGGAGGTTTGCTTTGCAGCTCCGAATCGGCTTGCGCAATTGCTGCCTCGGGGGAACCAGAATGGATCGTCAGGAAGGTGTCACCTACGACGCCTTCTGTATCAATCGTTACGACGGAATCGGTTCGAACTAGGCCGTGAAGCTGCTCGTCGACCTTCATTTGGACACGAAAATGACCACTTGGCGAGCGAGGGACTTCGATTCTGGTCACCTGGCCCGCGTCCATGCCTGCAACCTGGACCTTCGAGCCCTTAGCGACACCATCAAGATCGGCGAACTCGGTATACAGCAGCACGTGACGCGAAAAAGCCTCATGACGACTCCCAACGAGGAAGATTCCGAGAGCGAACAAGGTTAGGCTGGCGATGATGAAAATTCCTACTGCGAGATATCGTCTAGGCATTCCTTCACTCCGTAATGAGTCTGCGAGCGACTTCGTTTTCGCTCTGGCTTACCTCGTTTGCCGAGCCGAAGGCAACAAGATTTCCTTTGTCGAGCACGGCGATCCGGTCAGCTACCCTGCGAGCCCCGTGCACATCGTGTGTCACGATGATCAGAGCTGTTCCGCGTTCGGTCTTACGCCGCATTAGCAACTCATCGATCTCAGAGGCGGTGATACGATCCAGCCCACTGCTGGGCTCATCGGCCAGTAGAATCTTCGGCTCAAGTACTAACGCTCTGGCGAGGCCGGCCCTCTTCTTCATACCTCCCGAGAGTGCGGACGGATATTTCGCCCCGTCGGCTCCCAGGCCGACATCGGTAAGACCACGGTGGACGACGTCGTCGATCTCGTCCTTGGATTTCTTGGTCAGTCTAGTGAGTGGTAGTGCAAGGTTTTCGTAGAGGGTTAGGGAATCGAAGAGAGCTGCATCCTGAAACAGATATCCGAGCTTTCGGCGAACGAGAGACAGACTGTGCTCGCTCATGCCGACGACATTGTCCTGATCAACCCAGACCTCTCCCGAATCGGGCTGCATGAGCGCCATGATTAGTTTGAGGGTGACGCTCTTGCCAGTACCGCTGCGCCCGAGCAGACATAGCGCCTGACCTTGGTCGATATGGAATGACACGTCATTCAGCACACGTTTTGCACCGAACGACTTCATCACACTCTTAAACTCTACCGCGATGGTCTGGGGCTCGCTCATATGGCCGTCTCCGGGAAGAGGAAGAAGATGCACTTGATCAGCAATACGTCAGCAACAATGATCAGCAGAGAAGAGAGGACAACACTGTTGGTAGCAGCTTCGCCGACGCCTTGCGCCCCCTTGTCTGTCGTATAACCAAAGTAGGAAGAGATGGAGCCGATAATGAAACCGAATACAGCGGTTTTCAGAGTAGGCGCGATGAAGTTCGCCCACTGAAGATAATCAAAGGCGCGATTAATGTAGAGTGTCGGCGCTATATGTGAGGACAGTTCCTCTGAGAGGAAACCTCCGAGCAGGCCTGCGAAATCCATGAAAAGTGTCAGAAAGGGAAGAGCGATCACACAGGCCAGGACTCGAGGCACCACCAGAAACTTGAACGAATCAATTGATAACGACTCGATCGCGTCAATCTGCTCAGAGGCCCTCATGTTGGCAAGGACCGCACCGATTCCCGAGCCGACTCGACCCGCAAGCAGCAATCCCGCAACCAATGGCCCAATTTCGACGAAGAACGATACTGCTTGCACGGCTGGTATCATCGCCGTAGCGCCGAACGTCACAAGGGTGTTTCTTGTGTGGAGAGTCATCACGGCTCCCAGGGCAAAGCCCGACACGAGGATGAGCGCGAGTGATTTGTTTCCCACTTCTGCGAGCTGGCGGGCAAGCTGGGCAAATTCGTACGGAGGTCTGAGGCCGTCAGCGACGGCCCGCAGGCTAAACAACCCCACCTTCCCAACGAACTCAAATAATTTACTGAGCCAGCGCACGTGACCTCTCCAGTCCCGTCTCGTTCTTCACGAGTCGACCGTTCGCCAAGAATCGAGTCGTCAGGTAGATGGTGGGAACAAGAAACACCAAAGATCCGAATACCCACATGAAGGCCCCCGCTGCGATCTGGTCCTTCAATGCGTCGATTCCGAAGGGTCGTTGGACAAGTCCATAGCTCGGGTAGAGCAATCGCCCTGAAAAACACAGAAATGCCGACAGACCCGTGTTTACGAAATCCGATGTCAGCAGGTATGGAATGATCATCCAGGAGTTCAATCGGCGTCGTGTCGGCCAGGGCTGCACGATGGGCCACCAATAGATGAGGCTCGTCGCAAAAAAGCAGAAATGCTCGAAGTTGTGCCAGTTTTCCGAGGACAGTGCGAATTCGTAAGCCTTCGGAATGTGCCAGCCAACATATGTGAGGTTCATCGCGAGCCACGCAAATGGTAGGCGGGAAAAAAGGTTCTGAGCGCAATGTGCGACCGAAGATCGAAAGATAGGGCCGCCGATCCAGCGAACGATTGGTCGCGGGAGTCCACGCAGCATCGGGACGAACGGATGCCCTAACACAATGAGGGGAGGAGCCACCGACATCAGCACGAAGTGCTGTGTCATGTGCATGAAGAGCAATGTCTCGCTGTAGGTGTCGAGCGACGAAGAAACCGCCAAGAAAATGGCGAATAGTCCCGTAAGGAAGGAGAAGAGCCGCCACTCAGGGATCTGCTTTGGTCGAGTAGACCTAAGGCCAAGCCAACCTCGCACATAAATGAAGCCCACAGCCACGAGGGTTCCTGTGACTGCGGGAGGTATGTCCCAATCGGTAATGAGACTCAGCCAAGAGGTCTCCAACTAGTCTCCTTCACGGTTTGGAAGCTGGGTCTGCTACAGCCGCCTGACGAGATGCATCTGCGGCCGCTGGTTGATTGAGGGGATGTAGGGTTTCGAGGAACTGAACAAGTGCCGTGGTCTCGGACGGGCTCAGATTCTTGCCATACGCCGGCATATTGCCGCCGCCCTGTAGCACCTGCCGAATCAGTTGATCCTCCGTGAGACGAGTTGCCACAAGGTCCAGAGCCGGGCCACGCTCTCCGCCGACTCCAGCAATCGCATGGCAGTTGCGGCATTGCTTCGACTGAAAGACGATAGCGCCCTGGCGTTGGAGTGGGCTTGCATCGTGCGTGTAACGGACGGGGATTGATGGACCGCCGCTCCATGCGTTCATCTTGGGGCTCCAGGGGGTGAACGTCCCGAGATGCGTGAGTACACCCCATCCGACGGCTACGGTTGTCAACATTAGGATTGCTATCGGGCGTTTATGCCAGCTCTTTTCGCCTTCACCGGCGTAAAACGGAAGGGCTACAAGTCCTGCGATTCCGAACACAGGGGCAATCAGGAGAAATGGTGTCTCCAGGCTGGGAGGAAGATAAGACAATACGGCATAAAGCCACAGGAAGAAGAAATCGGGTTTTGGCGCAGTCTGAATGATGGTGGGATCCGGTTGTCCTCCGGGTCCGTAAGGTCCGAGGACGCCAGCGCAAACGGCGACTGCCGCGAGGATTGCTGCCGAGAAGAAGGCGTCCTTCCAAACGGCTCCCGGAACGAACGGCCGTCCGTCCTTCTTCGTTAGTTCGTGGTATTCGGTGAGATAGGTAGAACGACGAACGATACGACCAGGCATCGGCCATTCATTGATGCCGAGCTTGACGACCATCCACACGTGAAGACAAGCGAAGGCCAACAGCATTCCTGGAATAACGAAGACATGAAGTGCAAAGAATCGGGAGAGCGTTGCTCCGGCAATGATAGGACCGCCTAACATCATATGGACCGCTGTACTACCGATGAATGGCACTCGACTCGCAATGGATGCACCAATGCCGAGACCCCAGTAGGCGTCCTGATCGAAACGTAACACCTGGCCTGTGAACGCCATCCCGAGCGTCAAGAGCAGCAGGAATACTCCGAGAACCCAGGTCAGTTCTCTAGGGAATTTATATGCGCCGAAGAGGAAGACCTGGGCCATGTGAATCAACACGACGGCAACCATGAAGTTCGATCCCCAGCCGTGCATCGCACGCAGAAACCATCCCAGAGTTAACTGGTGGTTCAGAACATTCAAGCTGTTCCAAGCCTGCCCGGCGGACGGCACATAGACCAGCGCAAGCAGAACCCCGGTCACAATCTGAAGCATCAGCAGAACAAAGGCGGCACTCCCAAAGACGTACCACCAACTGGCGGTCTTGTTCGGGACAGGGTGAAAAGCCATCTCTTTGATGGGCTCACCAAGTTGCAGGCGGCTATCAAACCAGGTGTAGAGAGCCTTCAACCGGTGCATGGCGATCCTCCCTGAGAGTTCTCAATCTGAACCAGCTTGGCTGTGTTTGACAGGGTGGGCATCTGACCAGCGTTGATCTGGAGGGCTCCATCAACGACCTTGGTGTCGTAGGTGAATAACCCTCGCTCTGGTGGACCTGAAGCTCGGCTTCCGTCCGCATAGTAAGCGCCGCCATGGCAAGGGCACATGAACAAGCCCGATTGTGGAAACCACCGAACCGGGCACCCAAGGTGGGCACAATTGATCGCGAACACCTGGAACTCTTTTTCGGAGATACGACGCACCCAGCAGGCGATTCGATCGGTTTCGCCATCCCACGCATGGCTAACCGGATTCGTGAACTTCGTCAGGCGCGTCTCACCGACAGGAAACGTATCGAGAGTCCCCAGTGACACCCACGACTTGTACGCGTCGTCGGATTTGACAGGTGAAAGGAGGTATTTGACTACAGGCACAGCGACAGCAACGCCGACTACAGCATTAAAGAGGGCACCGACTTTCAGCAATAACCACCGCCTTGACACCATCAACGGTTCAACCGGCGACTGTTCTTCTTCGTTTTGTCGGATAGGCAGTTTCTCGTCACTCACAAATCACCTCTTGATACTTGTCTCGGGATATGGCTGGCCCGGAGTATCGCTTCGCAGCGAATGGAGATACGCAATGACGTCGCTCACGTCCTGATCCGTCAAGGGTTGGCCATGCCGGACTTGTTTCCAATCCGGATGACCAAGATCTGGACGCCCCGCGATGACGATGGTTCGCAGACTCTGATCGCTTACGAGCGACAAATAGCTGGCGTCGGTAATCTTTCGCGGCCCTTGTTGATGGCAGGAAGCGCAACTTTCTCGGACGACGTCTTGTCCATGGTCGGGATTGCCTACCACGTCTGAAGAATAGGGAGGCATGTCGGCTGCGGCGTAGTGATCCTTTTGATTCCACCGAGCGCGCATGCCTACAACGAGCACGTCAATCTGTTGCGGAGTAAGGAAGCCACCGGCCGTTTCGCCAAAGGCGGGCATTTGGGTTCCCGGCATGCCGAACGTGATCCAGCGTCTCAATGAGGCGTCATCGACAAGTGTCTGATACCTCGGATTGGCCAGATCCAAAGCCGGTCCCCCAGAACCGCTTTCTCCGTGACAAGCCGAGCAGTTCTGTTTGTACAAGCGGTCAAACGACGTTACATTCTCGGGACGCATCAGCTCTTCCTGATCGTTTGGTGGGCCGATTTTTCGATCGCATCCCAAGCACCCTACAAGCAGGGCGAGCAGAATAAGCGACGGCATTGCGCTTGGCACAAGCTTCATCGTCCATCTCCCTTCGGACCTTCGAACTCTTTGGCCTCGATTCCCATACGAAGAATGAACGGCAAGGTCTGATGAGTTTTTATTTTCCCCGATCTCATAACGACGAGGCCAGCTACGATGCCGAAGACAATCTCGGAGAGAGTGAACCAGCCCCAGGCGATTCTGGCGTTGAACGCCGGATTCGCAAATCCGAGGATCGAGTGAAGGAGACCTGTCCACAGGAGTGGAGCTATTATCCCGCCGAGAAGGATCGGCCGACGGGGCCACATTGGCAGCATCGCTCCGTAGAGCAGGCCGATGAGAGTGCTGGTTGCGGCATGGATGATCGTTGCCGTAATCAAACCATCCCAGTGAAAGGCCGCGATGTCGGCAGTCGTAGCGTTCGTCCAGTGCGCAACGCCCGCACCGCCAAGCAGATTCACCGCGTACCAAATACTGTGTTGTGCCAGATATCCGTAAAGGAGGGCAGGGAAGATCATGACGATTCCCCCTGCGATTCCTCCGCGGAGTCCGGAGGTTACGGCATAACTTTCAATTGGAAGGAACGCCCTGTGAACTTCGCTGACCTGGATATGCTCCACTTGGCTCCTCACGCTCGAAGGCGTGAACTGTCTGGCCTTTACCGGGACCATCTCGTGGTGTTCCTCGGGAAGGACCTGCTTCGCCCACCCGGCAACGCCACAGCTGATAAGGATGAAACCTGCAATACCTACTCCAGCGTTCGTCACAAGGCTCGCGAAGAATAGTGTGATGCCGAACGCGAGAAGAATCGGCCACGCCGTACTCGCTGGCATCGCGATAAGTGCTCCTTGAATTTGTTCCGCTCTGCCGTCATCCATCACAAGTCACCGTCCGATCAGGTACACGACTGCAAACACCACGATCCACACCGCATCCACGAAGTGCCAATAGAGGGCGACAACTCCGAAGCGTGCACTTTGCCGGGAGTCAACCCAGCCGAATAGAGAGAAGATGAATACAGAGGAAAGAAGAAACAGCCCGACCACGACATGGGTTGCATGTAGTCCGACCAGGGAGTAAAAGGTCGTGCCAAAGAGGTTTGTGCTGATGGTCAGTCCGTCCTGATAGATCAGCTTCTTCCATTCAAGCGCTGTATTTATCAAGAAAGCCGCCGCAAGTGCGATTGTGGCACCCAGCCAGAGGATGAAGTTTCCCATTCGGTCATCCTCGATAGCTTTTTCTGCGCGCCAGATCGTAAGGCTGCTGGAAAGCAGACAGATCGTGGCAAGAATCGGAACCTTCAATACCTGCGCGGGTGTCGGCCCCGAGAGGCTCTTGCCCAGATAGAAGACATACGCGACAACGAAGATGGTAAAGATGGCGCTCTCCGCAACAATCAGCGCCGTCATGCCTACTCGGCTTCTACTGGGAAGATGCCACTCGACAGTACGTCCTGGATGCCCGCCGGGGATAGAACTCATGACTCGTACTCCCAATCTGGATCGTCTGGATGCTTCAGATCCCACAGAGGCCGGCGGCTGTGCACTTCCGGTTCTTCTTCAAAGTTGTAAATAGGAGGCGGCGAGGATGTGGTCCATTCCAGGGTCCAAGCGTCCCAGGGATCATCCCCTGCGACATCTCCGCGCCAGTAAGAAGCAATGAAGTTGTATGCAAATACAATGACCGCAATTCCTTGGATCAGCCCGCCGACGGACACCATCAGATTGAGAAAGTTCCATCCACGGTCAGGCTGATAGGTGTAGATCGACCGCGGCATCCCCAAGAGTCCGAGAAGGTGCATCGTGTCGAATGTGATGTGAAAGCCAATGGCAAACAGCCAAAAATGCCATTTGCCGAGCGTCTCGCTCATCAGTCGTCCAGTAGCTTTGGGGTACCAGTAGTAGATACCTGCGAAGATGCAGAACACGATAGCGCCGACAAGCACATAGTGAAAATGCGCGATCACAAAATAGGAGTTATGGAGCTGCCAGTCCCATGGCGACACCGAGAGCATGATCCCAGTCAATCCCGCGATCAGGAATTGAAAGAGAAAGCCAATGCAGAACAGCATGGCTGTTGTGAACCGTATTCGGCCACCCCATAAAGTAGCGATCCAATTGAATATCTTGATTCCGGTTGGGACACCGACAAGCATCGTCGAAAGTGTGAAAAAAGCATTTGAGACCGAGGTCATGCCGACAGTGAACATGTGGTGCGCCCACACGCTCAGACTGACGAACATGATGCATATCGAAGCCGCAACCATCGCTGGGTAGCCGAAGATCGCCTTGCGGCAAAACACTGGGATAATCTCGTTTGCAATCGCGAATGCCGGGAGCACCAGGACATAGACTTCAGGATGACCGAAGATCCAGAAGAAATGGATCCAGATCAACGATGAACCGCCAGCTTGGGTATCGAAGAAGTGGCCACCTAGATACCGATCGATGAGCAACATGAATTGAGCTGCGGTAAGCGGCGTGATCGTAACCAACGTCAGCATGCTCACCACGAGAAGCAACCAGGCGAACAGAGGCATTCTCATGAGAGTCATTCCTTTGCAGCGCATTGAGATGATCGTTGCAATAATGTTTATTGCAGTGCCGAGCGTCCCGAATCCACTAACAATCAATGCGAGTGCCCAATAGTCGGTCGCATGACCAGGAGAGAAAGCGCGCGAGGTCAGGGGAGCGTAGGCGAACCAACCGACGTCTGGGGCGTTTCCGACTCCGTAAAGTCCAGCTCCGCCAAGAAAGCTGTAGTACAGCAAGAATCCACCGAAAGCCGTCAGCCAGAAGCTAAAGGCATTCAGTCTGGGAAAGGCCATATCACGAGCGCCAATCTGGAGCGGCACGATGTAATTTGCGAATCCAAAGAGAAAAGGCATTCCGACCATGAACACCATAGTCGTGCCATGCATCGTGAAGAAGCGGTTATAGACCTGCGCGCTCAAAACGTGATTGTGGGGATAGGCGAGCTGAATGCGAATCATCAGGGCCTCGGCCCCGGCGACAAGCAGGAAGAAGGTCGAGTAGAGAATGTAAAGAATCCCAAGGCGTTTATGGTCGACCGTCACCACCCACCCGTGAAGTTTCTCGAGGAAGGTGCCTCGCTCCGATGCGGAAGTACTCGGGTCGATCACTTGGCTGATTGGTAGTAGGTAATCGCTCATATCAGAATCCTGTTGTCACCTCAAGGTTTCGAGATAGGCAGTGACCTGATCCAACTGCTCATCAGTTAGCTGCATCGCCGGCATCAACGCCCCACGCTTGAACATGTCTGGGGACTTGATCCACTGGCGGAGATTCGCTGGGTTGTTGTCCATAGCGCCGGAGGCGAGCGTCGCCCTACTCGCGAGATGTGAGAGGTCAGGTCCGAAACGTCCGGTCGCCGCTGTGCCTGAGACCGTGTGGCAGTTCATGCATGCTTGCCTCTCGAAGACCCTTCTGCCCGCCACCACAGCCGGGTCCTGTTGTGCCGGCAGCCGTTGATTCCTGATCCAGGTATCAAATTCCTCCGGCGTGTCGACATACACGCGGAGCAACATCATCGCGTGCTGCGATCCGCAGAACTGGGCGCATTGGCCGAGGTAGAGCCCCGGTGTCCGGGGATCCATCCACATCGTGTTCACATGATTCGCAATCAGGTCCGTCTTTCCAGCCAACTGTGGGATCCAGAAACTATGGTTGACATCTGCGGAAGTCAACTTGAGAAAGGTAGCTTCCGACACAACGTCGGTGCTGGCTGGAATGTGAAGCTCGTTCGCGGTAACCACGCCATACTTCGGGTATCGAAACTCCCACCAGAACTGATGCCCGATCACTGTGACATCGAGAGCCGTTTTTGGCTTTGGCGCGTCCTGAATCGCGAAGATGATGCGCGCCGTCGTGAGGAAGAGAACCACCACGATCAGGATAGGAATCACAGTCCACGCCAATTCAATTTGTGTGCTGCCGTAGATTTGAGCCGGCTCGCCCGCGGGATCGGTCTTCTTTGCCCGGAATCGATACAACACAACTGCGAGCAATCCTCCAACTACAAGGAATATCCCTCCGGTAACTGCGATGACAAAGACCGACAAATCAAATATCTGATGCGCGGGTGTTGAAGCTGGAGTAAGGGTAGACGGAGTTGTCCCTTGTGCAAACAACGTGGAGCTCGTGACAAGGAACCACACTGAGGCACTGCTACGACGAATCAGACATCGAGCGTGGCCGCTATGCATCTTTGATCACCTCCTCCGCAACACAAGTCTCGACATGTACGAATTCATCTTTGCCCCCGAGCGTTGGTCTGTCGAAGCGCGGCGTCTGACAGCCTGATAGTAGCAACCAGGTAAAGGCATCGAAATTACATGTTCCTGCTAGAAGTGATACGAGGAAACATGATGCGTTATCGAACGGATTTGTACGGGTTGCATTGCCAAGAAACAGTAGAGCTATGGCGCAGGTAAAGCTGTGGCGTTCGCAAACCATATAGAAATCCGACCGCTACGATAAAGATGTAATGCCCGTAATATTCCCTTCCGTAATACGCTCAACACAACAACAAAACGGAAGATACACAGGCAAACCGGCTTGACGATTCTTGTCCTGAAATTCTTCCTGGTGGATTAACCCGACGCATGGCGGAAATGATCGATACGACTGTTCTGGCTGCCCTACTTGAGTACTCTCCGAATCCCACTTGGTTGGCAGATTCCGACGGCCGGTGTATCTACGCAAATCAAGAGTTGAGAGGAGTCACAGCCCTGAGCGCGGCTCAGCTCGGGGACTTGAACTGGCTGGAACTTGTAGCGGAAGGAGATAGGCAAATGTCTTCCACTCTATGGCAGGAAGCGCGGATTCATCATCAGCCCTATCGCGCTCGTTTCTCTCTCTGTGTAGGAGATTCTGCACCGGGAAGTGCGGTAGATGCTGTCGGAATGGGACATATCGCCCCTGACGGCTCAGAAGTGTGGCTGTTTTCCGCCGTCATCCCATCAGCATGTTGCAAAGCGCTTACGCCTGCAGAAGCGAATCTTCAAGTGATCCTTAATGCTCTTCCCACTCAAGCTTGGTACGCCCGTGCGTCGGGAGCTCTGGCGTTCGTCAACGGGCCTACGGCGGATTACCTGGGCCTTCCATCAGATCACCCGCTTCGGTATGCTGCAGATTTCGAAGCACGATGGGACACCCATTTGGCCTTCCTGCATCCAGAGGACCAGCCCACCTCGAGCAGAAATTGGGCAGAACAAATTCAAACGGGACGCCCGCGAGATGACCAGTTCCGCATATTGGGAGCCGATGGAAAATACCGTTGGTTTGTCACGCGAGCGGAGCCCCTGAGGGATTCGGATGGTCAAATTAGTTATTGGGTTGGCGTGAACATCGATATCGATGACAAGAAACGAGCCAGCGAGGCTCTCGATGACGCGCGGGAGCGAATCGGTCGTGCTACACAGTCCGCAGCAATTGCCGAACTCTCTGCGTCTTTCTCTAACAGGATTGTGCAGCCATTGGCAGCTGTCGTCGCCAACGCGCAAGCAGCTCTCAATTGGCTTTCCTCTGACAACCTTGACATCTCACAGGCAAATACTGCACTCGAAGGCGTGGTCCGAGATGGAATGATTGCCGGCAATATCGTTCATGAGATCCGCCAACTCTTCGATTGCCATCGGCCCAATCCTCGGGCAGTCGACCTGAATATTTTGATTGAGCAGGTGATAAGCCTTCAGGCCCCAGAAGTTCGTGACAAGGGAGTGGCAATCGATTGCGAACTGAATCCGGACTTGCCGGTCGCCTTCGCAGATGCAGCCCAGATTCAGCAAGTGCTCTTCAATTTGCTAGTCGACGCCTACGAAGCTATGCCTCGATCAGAGGAGCCGAAGAAGTTAACCCTGAGGACCGACTTCACCGACGATCACGTTAGCCTCGAAGTCGATATCAACGGTGGTTGTGTCATCACTGTGGAGCATCTGCTTGAGGCGGTCGTTGCGGATGAATCACGGGGAACAGTCTTGGCCCTCGCAATCAGTCGTTCCATCATCTCAGCGCAAGGGGGCACCCTCGAAGCTATTCGACGAGAAGGAGAAGTGACATGTGTTCGCATCGAGCTACCTCGCGTCACCTCACCGTAAGCGCACCCTTACGATCGGTTAGAGTTTCGTAGTCACGCCACCGCAGCTAAAACTAATATGGAAACCGACGGCCTGAACCCTTCTACAACAACGATTATGATGGATCGGAAATCGGGGCAGCTATTAATCGTTCTATCGGACTTTCGTACTGAGGAACCTTGGTAACAGAGCGTAGGCATCAGACCCGTTGCGGACTTAATCCCAATCTTCTGGGACGACCGTCGGACAACTAATCCCTCGGAGCCGTATAGCGAGTCCTTTGAGCAGTTATGTAATTGCCTGGACCAATACACAAATATGTAATGGAATTCTGAACCCTACCATCCCTATGATAGCCAGACATTCTGTCGGAATTTATGCCATGCTAAGTTTTCACTGTGGCGCGGGCAGCGATAGCAAGTGCACAAACCATAGGTGAAGGCCATGATGTGGATCGATATTGGGGTGACCGTGTTGCTGGCTCTCCGCCTAGCACTGTTTAGACCGGCCCTTCCGCAGCTAGTGGATGCGAATAATGATGCATGGTTACGGGAGCGGAAAGATGAACAGCAGGGGTCCCTCTTGGCTGTGATGGAAAAGTGAATGAACATTCCCGTCCCAGGCCCTCGTCAGGGGACAGTGGAGCTTTCGCAATTACATATTCATGTAATGCCTGATTCGAAGGTACATCGGTGACTTCGTCATGCCTTCCCAATATAATCTCTCACAAAGGTGCGCTCAGAATCGGTGCGCCGAGCATTTTCGAGGCTTGTGGACAATGACGCGGACAGCTATCAGCAGCTCACGCCGGGAGTCGAAAATACCGTTAAGCGAAATGGTATACATCGTCGATGATGATGCCAGTGTTGTAGACGCTCTCTCATCGCTCCTGCGGGCCAATGGCAAGCAGGTTCAAATGTTCACTTCAGGAAAAGACTTCCTCGACTTCGAACGCCGGGACTCGTGTGCGTGTCTCATTCTCGATTTGAGGATGCCGGGATTGAATGGATTGCAGGTGCAAGAGTCGATAGCGGCCCAAACGACAATTCCAGTCATTTTCATTACTGGGCGCGGCGATATCCCGTCCACCGTTTCGGCGATGAAGGGAGGAGCGATTGACTTCCTTACTAAGCCTATTGACGAGACAGCACTACTTGCCTGTATCGATAAGGCACTCGAACAGGATCGGAAGCAGCGATTATCTACATTAGAACAGAAAGAACTACTCGCACGTTACCGATCATTGACTCCGAGGGAACAACAGGTTTTACCTCTGTTGGTAGGCGGTCTTTTGAACAAACAAGCGGCTTGGGAATTAGGAATCACGGAGTATACCGTGCAGATTCACCGGGGGCATATCATGCGCAAAATGGAAGCCGATTCTTTCGCAACTCTGGTTAAGCTCGCAAGCAAACTAAATCTTGGACCTTCTAAAGCATCCTAGGTTGCACCGAATGATCTTCTATCGATCGTACCAGAGGCGCGGAGGTTTCAATGGGCATGCAGGCCCGCACGATCGCGGTCGTTGATGATGATCTACGAGTTCTCGAGTCGCTGATAAACTTGCTAGCTTCCTGCGGATATAGAGCTCAAGGCTATCGTTCAGCGGAGGAGTTTCTCGAGTCAGGTGGTCTGGAGAAGAGCTCTTGCGTCATCACTGATGTGGAGATGCGGCAGATGAGTGGCCTGGGGTTGCTTCACCACATCAACACTTCGGCGAGTTCATTGCCGGTCGTTATCATCACTGGAAAGCCTTCAGAGAAGGCGGAATCGTTCTATCTTGAAAAGGGAGCGATCGGTTTCTTCCGTAAACCGGTTGACGGCGACGCTCTGTTGGACCTTCTCAAGGGAGTTTGTAAGGGATGAACTCCGGGATTTATCGGCGTCGCCAAGTCGCTCCTTCGTAGACCTCGCGAAGTTCAGCCCTACATTTTAGCGGGAAATCGTTTAGTGGATCTGCATGCTGCTCCAAAGCCACTGATTTGATTTGGTCAATGCTCATATTCTTTTCACCATATTTCTCAACAAGTTTCTTCACAAACGCCTCTGCTGCCTCAAGCACACTGCCAGATGCGAATAGCCTGACCTTGTGCTACTAGGAACATGTAATAGCGGTTTGTCTTTTACCACCATACGATAGACCGTGCCAGACCCGAACTAGTCGCTCTATATTGAAAAAGAGGCTTATTAATGCCGTGGTACTGACGGCAAAAAGGCAACGCCCGCCTGTAGGGATTATTGGGCAAGCGAGTTTAATCGCCTGGGAGTAGGCGTGTTATGACGGCCCTACGAACAATGTGGTGCAAGGCGATGGTCCTCCGAATACGGGCACGACGCGTTTTCGTGTTGGGCACCTTGTTCGCGATCCTGTCGCTCGGAGCGCTTCCCCGTGCGCTCGGGCTTGATCCGGATCGGCGGATCTCCCAGTATGGTCACACTGTGTGGCGCATCCAGGACGGCGCCATCTCTCCCCCTACCAATATTGCTCAAACCACCGACGGGTTCCTCTGGATAACAACAGCTCAGGGGTTGATGCGATTCGATGGAGTCCGGTTCATGCCGTGGCAGCCTCCCCAGGGACAGAATCTGCCCGGCACACATTTCTCGGCTATATTCGGCTCTCGCGACGGCAGCCTTTGGATCGGTACCACACGTGGTTTGGCTCGTTGGAAGAACGGCCAGCTGCGAACGTACACGGACTTGAAGCATCCCGCCGGCATATTCGAAATTATGGAGGACGATTCCGGGACAATATGGGCGACTCGCTATGGGTCTAATGCACGCGAAGCACCGCTGTGCAGCATCTCCGGAGAGACGCTGCGCTGTTTCGGGAAAAAGGACGGTATCCCCGTCGGCTACGGCCTCGGGCTGACTCGCGATAGCGAGGGCAATATTTGGTTCGGGTCCAAAGTGCTCGTTCGCTGGCGGCCCGGCACTCCTGCTACAACGTATTTCGGTGAGATTGCTGAACTTGCAAAAAGCGATGGAGTAATCAATGTCGCGCTTGGTCCGTCAGGCACGGCATGGGCGAGCTTAGATGGCACGGGACCGCAACTTGGCCTCCGATATTACTCCGAAGGTAAGTGGACGAGCTATGCTGTTCCGGGATTCGACCCGGCGAGAGTCCGTCCTGGTGCCCTGCTGGTCGATCACCGGGGGGCACTCTGGGTTGCCACGAAGAATGATGGAGTCTACCGCATCTACGGCGGTGTCGCCGACCACTATGGCGTGTCTGATGGGCTGTCAGGCAACGACGTCGGACCCCTTTTTGAGGATCGAGAAGGAAACATCTGGGTGGTCACCGATGGGGGACTCGATATGTTTCACGACACGGCCCTGATTAGTTACACGACACGGCAGGGAGTTTCGGACTCCGAGTTCCATTCCGTTATGGCGTTACACAACGGAGCGGTGTTGATCGGTACGAGTGGCGCCCTTAACATTTTGCGAAAGCAAGACGGCAAAACCGGAATTTTGAATCGAAAAGTGTCGGGCCAAGGGATTGGGCCAATGCTGGAGGACCACAATGGCGTGGTTTGGCTTGGAGTGGATTTGGCCCTCATGCAGTTTCAGAATGGCCGTTTTCGAGAGATCAAGGCGCCTGAGGGGCAGCCTTTCACGAGCGTCGGCGGGGTGTCAGCTATTGCCGAAGACTCGGGAGGAACGATTTGGGTTCTCACTGCTACGGGGCAGTTATTCAGCATTGTCGGGGACACGACTAAGCAAGCCTTGCCAAATGACGGACCCGCCCGCCTGAGATATCTGGTGGCAGACCCGAACGGCGGTCTTTGGCTCGGCGCTGCAGGTACCATTTCTTACTTCCGCGATGGACGTTTGCAGACTACGTCGCTGAGTTCTCCCCAGGGCCCGGCCCGGCATTCGTGCGCCGTTCCTGGACTCTGACAGCTCTCTGCTCGTCCCAAGTTCGCTGGGTCTCTACAGGCTGAACCATGGGCAGCTGACCCTCTTCAGTAGCGACAATGGCTTGCCCTGCCCTGAGACCTTCAACGCGATCAGAGATAATCACGGCGCTCTTTGGATTTATACGCGATGCGGATTGGTCAGGATCGCAGAACCCGAATGGGCGAAGTGGATCAAGAGTCCCCACGTTGCGGTGTCCGTCATGATTCTGGACGCTCTGGACGGAGCACAAGCTGGGACTGGAGATTCTTACCAGCCGAGGTCCTCTAAGGCGCCGGACGGTCGATTGTGGTTCCAAACCGGCGTCTCAGTACAAGTGCTGGATCCGGACCGCCTCTACGAGAACGCGGTGCCGCCGCCGGTCTATGTAGAAGGCGTTGTGGCGGACCTCAAACGGTTCGACGCAACATCATTTGTCAAAGTCCCTGCCCTGAGTCGCGACCTCGAAATTGATTACACCGCCCCCAGTTTTTCGGTCCCGCAGAAGGTTCGCTTCCGCTACATGCTGGAGGGCCGAGACCGGGAATGGCAGGATGCTGGGACGCGGCGCCAAGCCTTCTATACCGACCTTAAACCCCGACACTACCGTTTTCGAGTGACTGCATGCAACAGCAGTGGCGTATGGAATCAAACCGGCGCATCGCTGGATTTTGTTGTACTGCCAGCCTACTACCAGACGATTTGGTTCCGGTTGTTGTGCGTGGCTGCGTTTCTGGCATTCCTTTGGGGGCTGTACCAACTCCGAGTGCAACGATTGCGAGGAGAGGAAAGAAAATTTCGCGAAGCTTTTGAGACCATCCCGGCGATGGCGTGGATCGCTGGACCCGATGATACCATTCAATTTTTGAATCGACGCTGGGTTGAATATACCGGGTTGTCGCAGTTGGAAAAACCGAAGGAAATCAGGAAAGTTGCTATTCATCCCGACGATCTGGATCGAATTGAGCGTCGACTGGCGGCGAACATCGCCAGTGGTGAACCGGTAGAGGAGGAGCTGCGCTTCCGCCGCATCGACGGGGAGTATCGATGGTTTTTGAGCCGCGTCGTGCCGGTGCGGGATAAGCGAGGAAAGGTCGTGAAATGGTACGGTACGGCGACCGACATTCAGGATCGCAAACGTGCGGAACAGCTACAAGCGGACCTTGCCCACACCAATCGTGTCAGCACGATGGGAGAACTGGTCGCCTCCATCTCGCATGAACTCGCCCAGCCCATTACGGTGACAACCGCTCATGCCAAGGCATCTTTGCGATGGCTTGAGCGCGACCCGCCCGATTTGACGGAGGTGCGCAAAGGGACAGAAAGAATAGTAGAAGCGGGCACCCTTGCCTCGGAAATCATCAACCGTCTGCGATCGTTGTACAAAAAGGCCCCGCCCAAACGAGAGTTGGTGGCGATCAATGAGGTCATCGTCGAAATGGTCGGGATGCTGAGAAGTGAAGCCAGAAGACACGGAGTATCAATCCGCACCGACATCAAAGATGATCTTCCAATGACCGTGGCGGATCGAGTGCAACTCCAACAGGTGCTCATGAACTTGATGCTAAATGCCGTTGAGGGGATAAAGGACACGGGCGGCGTTGTAACCGTGAAGTCGCGTTTGGGCGGAGACAGAAAGATCGAGATCTCTATAAACGACACAGGACCTGGGCTGCCCCTTGGGAAGGTCGACCAGATATTTGATGCGTTCTTTACCACGAAACCGCAAGGCAGCGGAATGGGCCTAGCAATCTGCAAGTCGATCGTAGAATCGCATGGCGGAAGGATCTGGGCCGACGGCGCCCGCGGGCATGGCGCGACGTTCCACTTCACCTTGCCTGCGGCTCCCGCGGAAACAAACCCTCCGGGGGAGACCGCGTGATTCGACATTCCGCAGAGAAGGTAGCGGGACCCAGTCGGCGACCGCTGAGAGATTGGTACCGACAAGCCGATTTCCCTTTATTGATTTGAAAACGTGACAGAACGGGTGTTGGCGTAAAGCGGCAACGATTTTGTTCGAATGACTTATCAGGACCGAGGCTCAAGAATTCGCGCTCCAGCGCATAAAGGGATAGACGACCCCGCGAGATCTTTTCTTCGAATTTCATTCCAACTGGTGTGATCGTTGAGTGCCGGTTTTGGTGCCGGTTTGTACCGAAGTTTGGTCCAATTTCGTGCGACGCGCTGCGCGACTCAATGAGGTGCCAAGTACTCGGCGAGCTCTTGCGGCGCGGAGCAAATCGTGGAAAAACGGACTTAAAATCCGTTGTGTCTTGCTCGTCTTCGACTGTTCGTCGTCGATTTGATGCAATCCTCCACCTTCGACAGAGCAGGGAACTAGTTTGCGGGAAAATAGATGACATGAAATCTGTTCTGACAGGGTCAAGTGGATTCGCGGGGCGTCGTCGAAACCTTTAGCAGACGAAGTCGAATCAAGCCGCTTGGAGTGCGAGGCTCAGCGTGCGTTTCCGCAGAAGCACTTTTGTCTCGGGCAACGACAACGATTTTCGGACGGTTCACCCAAGGCGACAATCCCAATGACCTTTGATGTCAGGTCATCATAGATCAGCCAGCGATACCAATCCTCTCCGTTCGGGCGATGGTCGGCTTTCAGATTGAGGAAGGATTCCGTAACCACCTGCACGGTCTCAGTGAGTTCGTCTGTGCGTGCGACGATTTCTTGATTGCTCATGGGAGGCTCCTGAAATCAGGGTATGTGGCCGGCGCCAGCAGAGCAAGGACACCGTTCTAAAATCGCATGCTATTATTGGCACCCCCGACGTTCAGGTTGTGAGTCTGTTGCGCATTGCGTTCTGTCCACGACCAGGTTTCCAGAAGCGGTTATGGAAACGAGTCTTCGGCCAGCAACCGAATGCTCATCTCATAGAAAAACTTCGCTGAATTCTTCGCCGAATTGCGCGCCGAAAAGGCTCCAAATCGTCCTTTGGGCTCCCCTCTACTCCATTGATAACAAACGCTCTCCAGCCCTTACGACTGCCCTGTTAACCGAAGGCTTGTAGCTTTGACAGGCGCACGATGCTCACACAGCAAGCACTTTTAATTGGAGCAGAGCAAAAAACCTGGTTGCGGATTCAGAAATCGCTTGACGGGTTCGATAATCGGCGCTTAGTCCCGACGACTTCCACCAAGACCGCTGCTAGATGAACAACCCACGATCAACCCAATCGAAACAGCGTCCAATAAGTCAGGTGGTGGCAAAGACGTTTTTTAGATACGGCTGGGTGCTAGTTTATCTTTCGGCGCCGCTTCCTCTGCTTCACCTCATTGAACTCCTTCGCCGCTGGGCTGTCTCCGCCCACCACCCGCACCGGCCCCATCTCCTTCGCCAGTTTCGCGCCCAGTTTGTCCATCGCCGCCTCGTGCCTGCGATCCTCCGCGTCTTTCATTGCGCTGGTAATTGTTTCCATCGTGTATCGAACTCAACCACGACCGTCGTCTTTTGCAGCCCAGCCTTGTGAGCCCTGACCACGCTCTTCGGCGACACCAACAGCGGCGCCCCAAACAACCCAAGCGCCGCTCCAGCCAGGGCGGGTGGCCCAGATCTAAAAACTTGGGTGCCCTATCTTCGCCATCGCCCTCCTCAGGTCTGTTTTCAGTCATTTATGGCCTAATTAGTTCGTCGACGCCCTACAGCTTGGTGGAAACTTCAGTCTTATGGGTAAAAATCCAGCGGAACTTCAGACTTATGAGGACGATTTCTTCGGCGTTATGGGGACACGTGTCCGGTAAGTTGTTGAAGAACCGAGGGGGCAACTTCAACCTTATGGGTCAACCCACAGAAGGATTTCAGTCGCAACCGTGGAGAATTCCCATTTTGAAATTCGCTCCGCAAAATTCCGCAAAGAACTCTTGTCAGATGCGAGGTAATCAACCAAGGTAATGAGACGCGGCCGAATCGGTAACGTGACTGCGGTGCTGAAGTACTTCCTGCTTTGGAGAGTAACGGGATGAGAGTTTTGATTGTTGAAGACGATGTGGCACTTGGGATTTTTCTGCAAAAAGGGTTGAAGCTGGAGGGACATGAAGTTACCTGGGTGGGGGACGGGGAAGCGGCGCTGGTTCACGCTGCCGAGCATCGGCCGGACCTGATCGTGCTTGATTTGAGTCTGCCTCGGAAGGACGGTACGGAGGTCCTGGCGGAGATGCGCGGGCGGTTCGATGAAACGGCGGTGCTGGTGCTGACGGGGCGGAGCCAGGTTGAAGAGCGGGTGAAGTGCCTGAACCTGGGGGCGGACGATTGCCTGCTGAAACCATTTAGTTTTCATGAACTGACGGCTCGCTGCCGGGCGTTGCTGCGGCGGCGGGAGCAGTTTGCGGATCCGGTGTTGCGGCATGGCGATGTTGAGCTGAACCGGATGGAGCGCAGGGTGAGGCGGAACGGGCGGCCGGTGGAGCTAACGGTGAAGGAGTTCTCGCTGCTTGAGTTTTTGCTGATGCGGCGCGGGCGGTGCTGCAGCAGGAGCGAACTACTGCGCGAGGTTTGGCATATGTCTCCAGATGCGGGGACGAATGTGGTGGATGTGTATGTGAACTATTTGCGGAAGAAACTGGGAGCGGCGAGCGCGGAGGGCGATGGGTGCGGCTCGGTGATCGAGACGGTGCGGGGCGAAGGCTATCGCATGGGTATGGGCAAGATTCCGGCTCGTAGCAGTGAGTACAACGCGGGTGCGGCGTTTGCCGGTGCGTGAGGTGATTCAATACGCGGGACAAACGGAGCTGGTGGAACGGATGGATGTGGCGCTCCACGGGCTTTGCCAGCCGTTGACGGTGCTGCAGTGCCGATTGGCGCTGGGTGAGTTGATCGGTGAACCAGAGGCGATGCGTGAGGCGATTCGCGAGGGTTTGCAGGAGTGCGCGCGACTGAATAAGACGGTTGGGACGATGCGAACGATGTTGCAAGAGATGATTGCGGATGTAGAGGGCGAGAGTTTGAGGTGACGATATGAATGGTGTGAAGAACGGGACTACGAACTCGTCGAACTCGGCGACGAATGGCGTGGCGAACGGGAAGCGGGAAGCGGTTTTTGGTGCCGATGCTTCGGAGGCGGCGGGGTTGCGGACGGTTGTGCTGGCGAGTGCGGATGCGGGGTTGCGGCAGAGGCTGCGCGTTTCGCTGACTGGTCTGCGTTGGCAGGTGAGAGAGGCGTCGGGTGGCGCAGAGGCGATGGCGCAACTGGAGGACTCGCGGTCGGAGGCGCTTCTGGTGGATAGCTGGCTGCCCGATCTTGAGGTGGGGGAGTTTGCGACGGTGATACGGATGCTTTATCCGTCGATGGAGCTGTTGCGGGTGGATGGCGGTGTGGATGGTGGAGCGCGGAGTCCGCGGCGGAATGAGTTGTTGCATGCGCTGAGAGAGGCACAGAGCTCTCCTTTGAATGACACTGCGTCCTGGGCGGCTGCTCCAGAGAGCGTGCCCGCGGTGGAAGGCGTTTCGCGGGTAGGATTGCGGGCGCCAGAGATGGTCTTTTCGGTTGCGCGGCAGATTGTGGATCAGGGAGAGTCGCGTAGTCACGACGAGGAGGCTCGATTGGATTCGGCTCGGCAGGCTTTGTCGGTGTTGATGGGAAAGAGCGAGCCGACGAGAGCCGCGCTGCCAAAGGAGAGCATGCTGCCGGAGATGGTGGGCGCGAGCGCACCGATGCGCGAGTTGACGCGGTTGATCCGGTTGGTGGCTCCGCGCTCGGCGACGGTGTTGATTGAAGGGGAGACTGGGACGGGCAAAGAGGTCGTTGCCAAGGCTCTACACCGGTTGAGCACGCGGGCAGGCAAACCTTTTGCGGTGTTGAACTGCGCCGCGATTCCTGAGGCTCTGTTGGAAGCGGAGTTGTTTGGGCATACGCGCGGGGCGTTTACGGGGGCGGTGCAGTCGCGCACGGGGCGAATTGAAGCGGCGCATGGAGGAACGCTGTTTCTGGACGAGATTGGTGAGATGCCGATGGCGTTGCAGGCGAAGATGCTTCGGTTTCTGGAGTGCGGAGAGTTGCAGAGGGTCGGCGATAACGAGACGATGCGCGTGGATGTGCGCGTTATTGCGGCGACGCATCAGCCTTTGGAGAAGCTGGCTACAAGCATAGGGGCCGAGAGAACGTTTCGATTGGACCTTTATCACCGGCTGGCCGTATTTCCGGTGGAGGTGCCAGCGTTGCGAGAGCGGATGGAGGATTTGAGTCTGCTGGCGGAGTATTTTCTGGAACAGATGGGGCAGGAGATGCCGCGAAAGAAGCTGACTGCGGAGGCGATGGCGAAGCTGCATGACCATTCGTGGCCGGGAAATGTGCGCGAGCTGATGCATGTGCTGGAACGTGGCGCGATCCTGGCTGCAGAGCGGATGGAGATTGGCGTGGAGGAGATACGGTTTCGGAGAGTCACACGCTGAGCCGAATTGAAGTTGGAAAGTGGTGTTGATAAGAGCGCTCTCATCTGAGGGCGCTTTTCTTTGGTCGACGGACTGCATGAGTGATTGCGTGGAGGTGACGAGATGCAGACGACGACGGCACTGAGCGACGCATTGGGACAGTATCTGGATCTGACCAGCAGGCAGTTGCAATTGACGGCCAGCAACATGGCCAATGTCGATACTCCTGGCTACAAGACACAAGGATTCGATTTTGAGCAGGAGTTTGCGCGGCAGTTGAACGATGCAGGCGGCGCTGCTGCTCTTGAGGGTGTGCAGGTTGGCGCGCAGGATGTCGATGGTCTGGTGGCGCGGCCCGATGGGAACAACGTTTCGATCGACCGCGAGGGAGTGCAACTGGCGAAGGCGCAGTTGCAGTTCAAGCTTGGCGCGGAGCTTTTGAAGCACGAGTTTTCGGGCGTGATGAGTGCAATCCACATGGATGCGAAATAACGATGAACCTTTTTGGCGTGATGGATGTGAGTGCTTCTGCTTTGCGGGCAGAGCGAGTGCGGGCTGAGGTCGTGGCTTCGAACATGGCGAATGCGGAGACGACACGGACCCCGGAGGGTGGACCATATCAGCGGCACCATGTGGTGTTTGAGGCTGAGGGCGGAGGGAGCTTTCAGGATTCGCTGATGAACCAGATGAGTGGCGGTGTGAGTGGTTTTATGGGGAGTGGAGTTGCGAAGTCGGCTGGAGGATTAAGCGTGGGGTTTGGCGATGATCCGATGGAGGCGAATGGAGCACCGGGAGGCGTTGCTGTTGCTGGCGTGATCAGCGATGCGAGTGCGCCGCTGAAACGGTACGACCCGGCGCATCCTGATGCGGGACCGGATGGATTTGTGGCGTATCCGGACATCAATCCTCTGACGGAGATGGTGGATTTGATGGGCGCCACGCGGTCTTACGGGATGAATGCTTCGGCGATCCAGGCGGAGAAGGGAATGGTTTCTACTTCGCTTGATCTTTTGAAGTAGCGCTTGCGAATTTGGGCGTGACATTTGACGGAGTTTTGAGGAAACAACGATGAGTGGAGCGGGAATGTTGGGCGGAGTGAATGTGGGAGCTGTCAGTGACGGCTTTCTGAATGATGCCGGAGTTGTCGCAACGAGTTCTGGTGGTTCGGCGGGCGTGCCGTTTGCGGGGGTGCTGCAGTCGATGGTGGAACAGACGAGTGCACTGGATCAAAAGGCGTCGCAGGCAGTGACGGGATTGTTGAATGGCTCGGGTGTCGAGATTCACGACGCGATGATTGCGACGCAGAAGGCGGACATGGCGTTTGAGCTGGCGCTGCAGGTGCGCAATAAGGCGGTCGGGGCTTATCAGCAGATGATGGGCATGCAGTTTTAGAAATATTCAGATTTGTTAGAGAACGCATTGAGGCGAGATGGCAGAGACAGAACAGGTTGGGAGGCCGGGGATGCAGCGGGCGGGGCAGACCGGCGCGATTGTAGCGGGCGGAAATCCGGCGACGAAGGCATTGGCGATTGTTTCGACAATACGCGAGCGGGTGATGGCGATGCCGGCTGGGAAGCGGACCTGGCTGTTGGCTTCGGTCGCGTTTCTGGCTGCGATGTGTGCTGGGGCGATCTGGTTTGCCGGGCGGCCGGATTGGCGAGTGTTGTTCAGCGGGCTGGATGGCAAGGATGTGCAGCAGGTTTCGCAGGAGTTAGCAGCTGCGGGGATCCCGTATGAGACGACAGTTGACGGTGGGGGAATTCAAGTGCCGGCGGAGATGCTTGACAAGGCACGCATGGAGGTTGCGGCGAAGGGGATGCCGCAGACGGGGCGGCTTGGCTTTGAGTTGTTCGACAAACCGAATTGGGTGGGGAGTGAGTTTGATGAGAAGGTGAACTACCAGCGGGCGCTCGAGGGCGAGTTGGAGCACACGATTGGGACGCTGGGGGTCGTGAAATCGGCGCGGGTGCATCTGGTGTTGCCTCAACCTTCGCTGTTCTCTTCTGAGGAGAAGGTGGCGAAGGCGTCGGTGGTGTTGAAGTTGAAGCGCGCTTCGGTGGATCCAGAACAGGCGGATGCGATTCGGAGTCTCGTGGCGGGGTCGGTTGAGAACCTCAGTGTGGACCAGGTGACGCTGGTGGATGCCGATGGGCGAGTGAATTTCAAACAGCGATCGAGTAATGCGGCCGAGGCAGATGCGGAAGAGGCCATGGAAACGAAGCTGGTGGCGATGCTGGAGCCTTTGGCGGGTCGCGACAATGTTCGAGCTACGGTGAATGTGACTTATGACGAGGGCAGCGAGGAGCGGACGGATGAGGTCTACGATCCGGCGCAGGTGGCGACGTTGACGATGCAGAAGAGCGAACAGACTTCGGCGCAGCGTGGTCAGCCTTCCGGGGTTCCGGGGACGGCTAGTAATTCGCCAGCGGGATCTGCGGCGGGGGCGGTGGCTGGATCGCAGGTGGCTGCTGCTCCGGGGACTCCACCATTGCTGCAGAAGCCTGGGTTGCCAGTGTATCCGCCGCAAAGTGCAGGTGGCGGGCAGAGTCTGCGCCAGGAAAATGATACCTACGGAGTTACAAAACATCTAGTGCACAGGGAAGAGGGACCGGGGCGGGTTCGACGGGTGTCGGCGGCGGTGGTTGTGAATGACCGCAGCGTGACAGAGGGAGTTGGCCGGCAAGAACACGTTGTATGGAAGCCGCGTAGTGCTGACGAGATGCACAGGCTGGAAGAGCTTGCGCAGGCCGCGGTTGGGTACGATGCGCGGCGGGGAGACCAGGTGGTCATGCAGAACGTGAGCTTCAGCACAAATGCTCCAGAGATCAAGCCTCCGATGATGGACAGGATGATGGAGGAGGTGCGCGCGTTGTTGCATGCGCAGCCGGAGTTTATGCGAACGATGATGATTGGAGTCTGCGGCATGTTGCTGGTGCTCTTTGTGCTGCGCCCGGTGGCCAGCCAGGTTACGGCAACGCTGAGGGAGCCGCTGATGTTGCCGGCTGGGACGAGGGGTGCCGACGTCATTGAACCGGCAGAGGTACAGCCAACTGAAGATGCTGAGGCTCTGCCGCGGCCAAAGAACAAGGTTCAGCAGTTGCAGCAGGGGATATTTGAACACGTCTCGGAACACATTCGACGGGAGCCTGCGCAGAGCACACGGCTGCTTGAGGCGTGGATCGGATCGCCGGAGGAGAAGAGCTAATGGGAGCGATGGCGCAATTTTCAGGAGTTGAAGCGATGCGGCAGAATCCGTTGCTGCTGACGCCGGAGGCAGGATTCGTTCCGGCAGATATGCCGGGATTGCGGAAGGCGGCGATCTTGATGGTCGCGATTGGAGATGAGCTTGCGAAGACTCTGTTTCAGAGTCTGTCAGAGCGAGATGTGCAGCGAGTTACGGACGAGATTACGCGGCTTGGGGATGTTCCGGCAGCGCAGTTGACGCAGGTGCTGACCGAGTTTTACGGGTTGCTGGAGACGCAGCAATATATGGTGCGGGGCGGTCCGGATTATGCGATGAAGTTGTTGACAGAGGCATTTGGCGCCGCACGCGCCGAAGAACTGCTGCAACAGGTGAAGAAGATTCGCGAGCGCAGCAGTGGAGATATGGCGAAGTTGCAGGATATAGATCCGCAGCATTTGAGCAAGTTTCTAGAGCACGAGCACTCTCAGACTGTTGCGCTGGTGCTGGCACACCTGGACGCGAAACGTGCCTCGGTTGTGCTGATGAATCTGCAGGGTGCGATGCGGGTCGATGTGGTGCGAAGACTTGCGGAGATGAGGCAATTCTCTCCTGAGATGGCGCAGACTGTGGCGATGGCGCTGCATAAACGGATGGAGAAGATGGGTTCGAGCGGAAGAAAGTCGTACTCGGGCTTCAAGGCAGTGGCCGAGTTGCTGAACCGGCTGAATCAAACGGAGAGCCGGGGGATTCTGGAGGAGATCGAGCAGAGCGAACCGACGGTTGCGATCGGAATACGCGAATTAATGTTTGTCTTTGAAGATCTGGTGACGGTTCCCGCGGAGAGCATTCGGGAGTTTGTGAGTGCGGCGGACAAGAAGACGCTTGCGTTAGCGCTTAAAGGCGGCAAAGAAAATGTAAGGGCGCATTTGTTCAAGGCGATGAGCTCGCGCGCCGTCGAGATGTTGAAGGAAGACATGGAGGCGATGGGGCCTGTGCGGATGCGAGATGTCGGGCTGGCGCAGCAGGAACTGCTGACGTTGGCACGACAGCTTGAGAGTGAAGGAAAGATGATTCTGAAGATGGAGGTCGATGATGACCTCACCGTGTGAGAACGCAGAGTTGGACTCGAACCTTTATCGCGATGTGGGCAGAATTCCTGCGGGGTTATTGACTGAGGACGGCCGCGGCGTTTCTCGGCTTGAGTTTCATTCGCTGGACCGGCCGGGGCCCGCAGTAGCAGATGTTCGCTCTGACGGGCGCGAAGAGATTCTAAAAGGAGAAGTGCTGGCTCTTGAGGGAAAGCTGCGATCGCAGGCAGAGCAGATGGCGGCGGCGATTGACGAGACGCGAACCGAGAGCAGAAAAGAGGCTAGGAGGGAGTGGGAAGAGGAGTTGGCGGCGAAGATTGAGAACGAGCGCTCCGTGGTGTTGGAGACGTGTGAGGAGTTTCGACGGGAACGGGCACGGTACTTTGCCAGAGTTGAGTCTGAGGTGGTGAGGCTTGCGTTGGCGATCGCCGCGCGGGTGCTCCATCGAGAGGCGCAATTGGATCCATTGCTGCTTTCGGGCGTTGTTCGGGTTGCGCTCGATAAGCTGACGGAGGAAAGCACAGTGGTGTTGCGGGTTCCAGCGGATGAGGTTGAGGATTGGCGAAAGATTTTTGCGCGGGAGCCGAGGTCTTGGGTGCAGTTGCTGGGAGATGTGAAGCTGCAACAAGGAGAATGCGTCATCGATGCCAGTGTTGGAAGTGTGGAGCTGGGTGTGAGCGCACAACTTGAGGAGATTGAGAGAGGTTTTTTTGACCTGCTGCAACAGAGGCCAAAGGAATGAATGAGGCGAAGGAATTGCTTGAGCCGGAATTCAGCCTGCTGACTCCCTTTATAGCTAGATTGAACTCGCGGCCTGCGTGGCGATGGAGTGGGCGGGTGGTGGAGGCGAATGCGCAGACGGTGGAGTCGGAGGGGCCGCTTTGCTCGGTGGGAGAGTGTTTCGAGATCGTTGATAGTGATGGCCGGAGATATCCGGCGGAGGTTATTGGATTTCGTGGAAGACATGTGGTGTCGATGCCGCTGCAGGCTACGCAAGGGATTCGGTACGGAGACGCTGTGCTGGCGATGGGAGTGACCCCGAGAATGGCGGTTGGAACATTCATGGAAGGGCGGATGTTTGACGCATTGGGTTCGCCGCTGGATGGTTTGCCTGCGCCACGTTTGACGGAGGAGTGGCCTCTCAATGGAGTGTTGCCTCATCCGATGGAACGCGAGCCCATCACGGAGCCGCTGCAGACCGGAGTTCGTGTGCTGGATGGGATTTTGACGGTGGGGCGTGGGCAACGGGTGGGCATCTTTGGTGGGTCGGGCGTGGGCAAGAGCACGTTGATTGGAATGATGACTCGGAATACTGCGGCGGACCTGACGGTCGTGGGACTTGTTGGCGAACGCGGCCGCGAGGTGCGTGAGTTCGTGGAGGATTCGCTGGGCGAAGAGGGGCGCAAGCGGTCTGTGGTGTTGGTGTCCACGTCCGACCAGAGCCCTTTGCTGCGGATGCGTGCAGCGATGGCGGCCACGGCAGTCGCGGAGTTTTATGCAGCACGCGGAAAGCATGTTCTGTTGGTGCTCGATTCGTTGACGAGGTATGCGATGGCTGCCCGCGAGGTTGGTTTGTCCGCTGGGGAACCTCCGGCGAGCAAAGGGTACACTCCGTCGGTTTTTGCAGGACTCGCGAGATTGGTGGAGCGAGCAGGGAATTTCAGGAATGGGAGTATTACCGCTTTTTATACGGTGTTGATGGAGGGAGACGATCAGCAGGATCCTGTGGTGGATACGGTGCGCTCGCTGTTGGATGGGCATGTGGTGTTGTCGCGGTCGATGGCGGCGGGAGGCTGGTATCCGCCGGTGAATGTGCTGGATTCGCTGAGCCGGTTGATGCCTGCGGTAACGAGGCGAGAGCACAGAGTCCAGGCTTCTACCGTAAGGAAGTTGCTCGCGGCTTATGCTCGATCGGAAGACCTGATTCGCATTGGAGCCTATAAGGCGGGGACAGACGAAGATCTTGATCGTGCTATGCGTGCGATGCCTGTTTTACGAGAGTTTCTTGAGCAACGCAGCGACGAACGGGTCTCGATGCGCGAGAGCATTGCGCGGCTGGAAGCGATGGAACTCTAGACGATGCAATCCCGATTGGAGACGCTGCGGCGGCTGGGGTTCTTATATGTTGCGGTCGAAGAGATGCATTCGGTGGAGCTTCAGAGGTTGTCCGCTGCGGTCCTTCAGGTGAGGAATGCGATTGGGAGTGAGCAGCAGGCGATGCGATCGGCAAGGCTCGATGGGCAGGAAGCTCTCGTGGCGGGGGACCAGGTGAACTGGATGATGTCCCAGACCCAACAGGAGAGTTCGGCGTGGAGGAGGCAGACGCTCGAGGAGATTCGTCTGCGGCGCACGGAGTTGAAGGATGTGGCGCGACAGCAGTATGTGGCGAGCCGGTTGAAGCGAGAGCAGATTCAGCGAGTCTTCGACGATATCGCAAAGCGAATGGAGATTGAGAAGGAACGGCGTGAGCAAGCGGTCTCCGATGACCGCTTCCTGGCGCGAAGGCGCTGGATGGGTTCCCGCGAACAGAAGCGGGAAGTCCAGAAGATAAAGACTTCCTAATGGGTGTGGCGATGGGTTTGGATGATGGAATGCAGATGTTCCTGTTGCGGACGATGTGCGAGGG
Source organism: uncultured Acidobacteriaceae bacterium (assembly GCA_963746625.1). Taxonomy (GTDB): domain Bacteria; phylum Acidobacteriota; class Terriglobia; order Terriglobales; family Acidobacteriaceae; genus Edaphobacter. The sequence goes on along the minus strand of CAVVBT010000001.1, from coordinate 1,593,143 downwards.
ACCGAGATGATGAGCGCGGCGATTTTATTGACGGCAGTGGGTGAGCAGGGGAATGTGCGCACCGTATCTGCCGAGCAGGGAGGGCCGGAAGGTGATTCGTTTGCGAGCAGCTTGAGCGCGCGAATTGACGATACGACGACAGGTCAGGGCAAGAGTCTCTCCGTTGCTGGCTCGCTTATTCTACCGGGTTCTGAGAGTGTGCTGCCGGCAAAGAAACCCGATGGAGTAATGAATTTGCTCGCGGGATTGGAGGCGGGATCAGGCAAGGAGCCTCTTGTGGTTCCTGGATCTTCTGCCGATAGCTTTTCGAAGAGTTCTGGAGTAAAAAACGTTGTTACACCGCAGTTGAGTTCAACCGGTGCGCAATCTGCGAAGACGCAAGAGAACCAGGCCTCCGCGGAGATCGATGATTCGCCTGAAGTGTGTTTGGGGGATGTCGATCATTCGGCGATTGGTGATGCGCCTTCGCACGTTGATTCGGTTACTGGGACGGCACAGGTTGGTATCGCTTCGGCGCGTGTTGCGGAGAGTGATCTGTTTCCGGTCTCGAGCGTGGCCGACGTGGGTGTTGATCGTCAGGTTATGAAGACGAGTGGGAAGGCGGAAGAAATCTCTTCGCCTCTTGGGAGTGCAAGGATTCAGGTTGCACAGACGGGCGGCGCTAAGAGCTCATCGAAGACACATGATACTGGCAGGGCTTCACACGCCGCAGAACCGGCAATTGCCATGCGAGACACAGCCGCCGACATCAATGCTGTTTCGGTTCAGGCCGCTTGCGGTGTTATTACACCGCAATCCAAAGGCGACAATGTGACAAATTGGGATTCTGACGTGAAGCGGGTAGCTGGTGGGTCTTCCCTCGGAGTGGCCAGCAGTGCGACACCGGTGGTGGTTCGTAAACAGGTTGGGAGTGCGAAAGGCGACGATGTCGATCCACGGGCGGTGGCATCCGCACAAGGGGATGATTTGGATTCCTTACCCAAGGGACATGAGACTGCGGCAACGTCGTCGCCGGCGTCAGTTATCGATATAGAACGAAAACCCCAAGGTGGAACGGAGCCGGTTGCGAATGTTATTCATACCATTACGGCGACCGGGACCGTTGCGGTCGCGACTGGAGTAGTTCTGCCAACCATTGCCGTGGGAGATTTGTCTGGGGCGAAATCGACGGTTGCGCCGACGTTGGTTCATGAGGCTGCGCCGGCAGGCGGTTTAGGAGAACGGGATGCGCAGTCGATCCTGGCGATGCCGTCAGATGGGCTTCCTCAAACTTTGACGGCCACACCGACTGCGCTTGAGGTGGGGATTCAAGACGGAACGCATGGCTGGTTGCGGGTTCGCGCGGAGATGACCGATGGTGGGCCAGTGAACGCATCGGTCTCGGTAACATCTCCTGCGGCGGGGGAGATGCTGCACCGCGAGCTGCCCTCGTTGACTGCGTATCTCCAGGAAGAGAAGGTTGCGGTCAATACGGTTGTGGTTCATGCTCCAGTTTCATCTGTAGTTGAGCAACGAAGTTTCGCGGGAGCGGACGGTGCAGGCGGGCAGGCTGCGCAGAGTGGGAGCGAAGGCGAGGAGCGCAGACAATACGCCAGCAAGACTGTATCGGGAGGGCCGGACGAGGCAGTGACGCATGGGAGTTTGCTGGGGCTTGAGGAAGAGAGAACGTTGCAGCATGGAACGTATTTAGCTGGCGGAAGCTGGTTGAGCGTACGGGCGTGAATAGGAACAAGGAAAGCGAATTGAAATAAGGAGAAAGAATGATGGATTTGTCACAACTTAATTCGGTTGCAACATCGGGAACATCGGCAGCACAGACGGTAGCGTCTTCGCTGTCTTCGCGGCGCGCGGTGCAGGCGCCGAGGGACACGTCGGGGAGTCCACAATCATCCAGCAGCGCAAGCGCTGCGGCGAGTAGTTCGTCGGATATTACGGCGAATGACTTTCTTACCCTGCTGGTGAGCGAACTCCAAAACCAGGATCCGACGCAGCCGACGGATCCGAACCAGTACATTACCCAGTTGGCACAGGTGAACAGCCTTGAGCAACTGGTCTCGATCAACCAGGGCATTGGGACGCTCGATAGCTCGGTCACTGGAACAAGTGCGCCATCAACCTCGGGTTCCTGATTCGATCTTCGGTCAGACATAACAACCAACAGAACTGCAACCAGAACGATTAAGGAGAACGAGGATGGGAAATTTTTCGATAGCACTGTCTGGATTGGAAGCCGACACGGTGGCGTTGAACACAATCGGTAATAATCTGGCTAACCTCAACACAACAGCTTACAAGGGGCAGACAACTTCATTTGAGGATCTTTTCTACCAGCAGATTGGGCAGGCTGGATCGGGCGATCCAATTCAGATTGGGGCTGGGACAAAGGTTTCGGGGACGAGTTCGGACTTCAGCGAAGGGACAATTCTTCCGGACACGAATACGAACTCCAGCGATATGGCCTTGGACGGCAACGGCTTTTTTCTTGTGGCACAGAATGGCCAACAGTCACTAACGCGCGCGGGTAACTTCCAAGTATCCAGCAGCGGCAGTCTGATCACGCAAGATGGCGCTAGCGTGTTGGGCTATCCGGTCGTAAATAAAGTTGTGAATACGAATGTGAATCCACAGGCGATCACGCTTCCAGTTGGTTCGACGCAGGGCGCGCAGGCAACACAGAACATCTCGGCAACGGTGAATTTGAACTCGAACGCGCCGATGGGTACTTCGTTTACGACGCCTGTGCAGATCTTCGATTCACTTGGCCAGAGCCACCAGGCAACGATTACTTATGCCAAGACGGGAACGAACACCTGGAGCTATTCGGTATCGTTACCCGCTGGCGATGCAAGTGGAACTCCGGTGAATAACACGGGAACGCTGGCCTTCGATTCGAATGGCAATCTGACATCTCCTGCCGGCGTTGTGAGCGGGATCACCTTTCCGGGGATGGCGGATGGGGCAAGCGACCTTACCTTCAACTGGAACCTGAACGGCGGCGGTTCGACGCCAACGATTACGCAGTTGGCATCGGCTAATACGAACGGCTCCGTGAACCAGGATGGATTTACCAGCGGAAACTATACGGGTTTCACGGTGGATCCGAGTGGTGTCATTCAGGCTCAGTTCAGCAACGGCAATACGCAGACGATTGGCCAGGTTGCTGTGGCTACGGTGGCGAATGAACAGGGCCTGGTGGCGGTTGGCGGAAACAACTTCCAGACGACGGCAGCTTCCGGTCAGGCGGTTGCGGGCGTGGCCGGCGCGGGTGGCCGGGGAACTGTCGATGATGGCGCGCTAGAGCAGTCCAATGTGAATATCTCAACAGAATTTTCTAATCTGATCGTGGCGCAACGGGCGTTCGAGGCCAACTCGAAGACAGTGACGACGTTCGACACGATCTCGCAGGATGTGATTTCGATGATTCGGTAGGCGAGATGAAGCGGCGAGAGGCGGCATAGCGGGTGAGGAACCAGAGAAAGGTTCCACCGGCTGGCCGCCTCGACAGCTTTTCGCGAATTGAAAGCGACGTACGCTCATCTTCTAAAGATTCGCTAATGTATGGCTCTGCATTTGTGGCCGGTGATTTGCACTTTGTCTAGCCATCATGGCTACCTCTCCTACAGTTCTGGCTGATAGCTCTCATTCGCTTACTCCTGCCGGGATCCCGGCTTCGTCTGCGACGGCGAAGATTCCTCTGGTTCCGCTTTTAGCCGCTGTCGTCGCAGGCGTGGTCATTGCGACTATCGGCGTGTCGGCGGTGATGTATTACCTCCTCCATACCGGCAGGCTACCGATCAAGTCGAGCATGGAGAAGAAGGCAGAAGCTGCGGTTTCGGCGCCTACTCAAGCGGTTGTGCTCGAGCCATTCCTTGTGAATCTAGCGACATCGGGGGGCAGCTCCTATCTTCGACTGTCTTTGACCCTTCGTGTAGCAGATGCCGGCGAGAAGAAGGACGCAAAGGCAAAGGACGAGAAGAGTGAGAGCGACAAGAGCTCGGATGAAAGTGAAGCTGCGATAAGGGACACGGTGCTGGCCGTGCTTGGACGCCAAAATGCCGACGAGCTCCTGGCGGTGGATGGTAAGGAGCATCTGAAGACAGCGGTGAAGGCGGCTTTAGTCGAACACAATCCTCATTTGAAGGTGACGGATGTGTTTTTCACGGATTTTCTAGTGCAGCGCTAGCGCACTGGTTGATGTTTTTTCAGGAGATGGAGTGATCGATGACAGGTATGGAACTGGCAACACGTGATTCAGAGATTGTGAGGGCGGCCGGTGTTGATCTTGTGCGCTCGACTCCAATGACACCGTGGATGATGCGCATTGAAGAGCACCCATCCTGGGCAACGTTGAAGCAACTGCAGGTAACGATTCGGGCCGGCGTAGAGCTGTATCAGTTCCGAGTGCGTGATCTGCTGGCGTTGAAGGCGGGGCAGGTTTTTGAGAGCATGTCGCCGGCAACCGAGGATGTGCCAGTCAAGATAGGCGAGGTTCATCTGGGTTGGAGTGAGTTTGAAGTTCTGGAACAGAAGATGGCCTTGAGGTTGACTCGATTGGGATAGCGAACGACCCCAGGCGATGCGAATCTGCGAGTGACTCAACGTAATAAGGCGCGTAGCTGACAGATTGAGGAGATGAGATGCAGGTTGGACAGCACCGATTGAATGAATTACCGGCTACAACTCGTGAGACCGGCGGGCTCGTGAGTTGGCTGCTGGGTCTATTGAGTGAATGGCGCGGAAAACAGGTGGCGCAACGGAAGCAGTTGAAGTTGGTAGAGACACTGGCGCTGGGAGGGAAGAGACAGTTGATGTTGGTGATGTGCGGAGGGGAGAGTTTTCTGGTTGGAGGCGGCCCGGAGAGCGTGGAGACGATTGTGAGACTGAATGGTGAAACCTTTGTGGATGATGGGGCGAAGATTCCCAGCGAGCCGTGCCGATGACTCGATGCATGATGTGTTTCGCGGGGCTTATGGTTTGCCTGGTGTTGCATCAGCCAGTGATGCATGCGCAGACCGCAATGCTTACGAGAGTTGCGGGGAGAACCACGGCGGACTCGTTTTGGGTCGGTCAGCAGCCGAAGGGCGCAGGAGTCAGGCACCAGAGAACAGCCGCGGCGGTCGCGAAAGAGGGTGCGAAGTCACGTGCCTCGAGAACAGTCGCGGGTCCTCCCCCAGGCGGGGATGGGCAGAAGACGAACGAATCGATCGCCTCTGAACTGGCTGGTAGCAAGAGTGTTCCGTGGGCGATCGTTGTTGGGCTTACCCTGCTGACTTTGCTGCCGGCGCTTTTGTTGTCGATGACCCCTCTGGTACGTCTACTGGTGGTCTTTCATTTCCTGCGACAGGCGTTGGGCACGCAGACTGCTCCTTCGAACCAGGTGTTGATGGGGCTGGCTTTGATGATGACCTGGTTTCTAATGCAACCGGTCCTGCTGGAAGTGGAGCGGACTGCAGTCGCTCCGTATAGTGCAGGGACAATTACCGGGGAGCAGGCCATGGATTTGGGTGCAGCGCCAGTGAAGAAATACATGCTGCGATATGCGCGGGAGAAAGACCTTGCAGTCTTTGCGTCGGCGGGAATGGCGGTGCGTCCACAACGGAAAGAGGATTTGCCGATTCAAGTGGTGGTGCCAGCTTATATTTTGAGCGAGTTGAAGGCGGGGTTTCAGATCGGCGCGATTTTGTTTCTTCCGTTTTTGCTGGTGGATCTTGTGGTTGCGAGTGTGACGACGTCGATCGGCATGATGCAACTGCCACCTGTGGTGATCTCTACGCCTTTGAAGATTCTTCTGTTTGTGATGGTAGATGGTTGGAATCTGCTTGCCGACCAATTGATCAAGAGTTTTTAAGAATTGCGGATCAGGAGCATGTGATGGGGCCGGACCAGTCGGTGGAGATTATGCGGCGGCTGTTGATTGAAGCGATGATGTTGGCCGCTCCGCTGCTGGTGACTGCATGCGCGGTGAGTCTTGTTGTGAGTTTGGTGCAGACGCTGACCGGTGTTCAGGAGCAGACGTTGACGGCGGTTCCGAGATTGGTAGTGGTGTTCGTCGTTACGCTAGCGGTGCTCCCATGGATGGTTCATCGCCTGGTTGGTTTCACCGTGCATTTACTTACTGGTTTCCATAAGTACCTGGGATAGAAAACGACATGAGCAGGGAAGTGAGTGGACTGATCGAGAACTGGCCGCAGTATCTGGCGGCAGCGATGCTGGTGATGGTGCGGCTGAGCGGCCTGATGGTATTCGCTCCCGTCTTCTCGTCACCCGCGATTGCTCCGCGGATCAAGGTTGGGTTTGTGTTTGCGATGACGATCCTGCTTGCACCAGCGATCGCTGCGGTTCCCGGAGCCAGGGCCGTGCTCGATGTCCGGGCGCTGCTGGGAGAACTAGGTGTGGGGCTAGTGTTTGGGCTTTCGCTGATGTTGCTGAATGAAGCGCTCACATTCGCGGGGACGCTTCTTGGCTTGCAGTTCAGCTTTTCTCTGGTGAATCTGCTGGATCCTAACTCGATGATTGAAACGGCTGTTCTGGGGCAGATGCTGGGCTGGCTCGGTGTCCTTGTCATCATTGGCTCGGGATTGGACAGGACCTTGCTGGCTGCGGTGGTGCGGAGTTTTTCAGCGGTTCCTGTTGGGCAGGCAGTTGTCCAGGCGAAGACGGGCGTGGCATTGGCGATGATGGCCGGCGGAATTTTTCTTGCGGGACTACAGCTGGCGGCCCCTGTCATCGCGGCGGCGCTGCTTGTCGAGGTGACGATTGCGCTGGTCGCTCGGTTATCGCCGCAACTGCCGGCGATGGTGGTGAGCATACCCCTGAAGACGATGGTTTCCTATGCGGTTTTGATCGCCAGTCTCGCGGTGTGGCCGGGATGGATCGAGCGGCATTTTACGGCTTTGCTGGATGCGGCGGCGAAGATGCTGGTGCACGAATGAAGAGCGGGTGCGATGGCCAATAAGGGGACCGAGCAGGCTACTCCGTTACGAAAGAAGAAGGCTCAAGAGCGAGGCGACAGGGCGCGTAGCCGCGAACTTCTGTCGGCGATGGCTATGTTGGGTGGCGTGATGATGCTGGGCGTTCTGGCGAATGGCGTCGTCTCAAACTGGTGCAACGCGTATTCGGCGAGTGTGCGGTTGGCGGTGCCAGGTTTGAGCGGTGCGGATGGGGAGCTACTTCTTGTTGGCGCGGTGACGCAGATACTTTTGCCGGCGTTGTTACCAGTGGGATTGATTCTCGCGGCGAGTTTTTCCGGAGCGCTCGTGTCTGGGGTGGCCCAGAGCGGAGGGTTGCAGATTCATCCGGCTACGCTGGGGCTCAAATTTGAGAGGTTGAACCCGGTTACGAACCTGGGGAATTTATTCAGCCTGCGTTCGGCCGTTCGTGTTGCCAAGTCGCTGGTTCCGGCGACGGTGATGGTGGTGCTGGGATGGCGTGCGCTGAAGGCATTGATGCTACCGATGCCAGTCATGAGTGTGATGCGTTTGCCCGGAACGTTTTCGAGCGCTTATGGGCTGGCGCTCGATGCAGCCTGGGTCACTCTTGCGTGGTCTGGCTTGGACTACGCGATGGAACGAAGGAGCTGGAACCAACGCCTGAAGATGAGCAAGCAGGAGATGCGGGAAGAGATAAGGGACGCGATGGGAAATCCGCAGATCAAGGCGAAGGTGAGGCAGATCCAACGTGCCATGCGGAAGCGCAAGGTGAAGGCGGACATGTCTCGGGCGAGCGTGGTGATCACGAACCCGACGCATTATGCGGTAGCTCTTGAGTTCAGCTTCGAGACGATGTCGGCACCGACGGTGCTTGCCAAGGGGCGCGATTTGTTGGCGGCGGAGATACGAGAAGAGGCTCGGTGGGCAGGCATTCCGATCATCGAAAACCCGCCGCTGGCGCGGAGTTTGTACAAGATGGTCGAGCCGGGGCAGTCGATTCCATTCGAGTTGTATGCGGCAGTGGCGGGGATTCTGGCCTATCTGTACCGGCAAAAGGTTGAGGAACGAGTGCGAAGAGATCGGCGTGCGAAGGAAAAGGAACAGAAGACGAAACACGGTGCTACAGCGATGCAGATTGCCGGGATGCGTGGCTTTGGAGGTGGGATGTGAGTGAGTTGGTGATGAAGAAGAGTGATGGATTCCGGTTGGCGAATTTGCAGACAGTGCTTTTGCCGGTGGCCGCGATCAGCATGGTTTTTGTGATGATCATTCCAGTGCCTGGCGTGGTGCTGGATATTTTGCTGGCGGCCTCGATTACGGCGTCGGTCATTGTGTTTCTCACGGCAGTGCAGGTGCGCCGTGCCGTGGATTTTTCAGTGTTTCCTACACTGCTGCTTCTGCTGACACTGTTTCGGTTGTCGCTCAATCTGGCCTCGAGCCGCAGGATTCTGCTGCATGGGCAGGAAGGCACGCACGCTGCAGGATCTGTGATTGAGTCGTTTGGTCAGTTTGTTGTTGGCGGGAATTATGTCGTTGGACTGGTGCTCTTTCTTGCGCTGATTGCGATCCAATTTCTTGTTGTCAGCCATGGTGCTGTGAGGACGGCCGAGGTGACGGCCCGGTTCACGCTCGATGCTTTGCCAGGCAAGCAGATGGCGATCGATGCCGATATGAATGCGGGATTGATCGATGAGCGGGGCGCGAGAAAACGCCGGCAGGCGATTGCGCGTGAGGCTGAGTTCTATGGCGCGATGGATGGTGCAGCAAAGTTCAATCAGCGGGACGCGCTGGCAACGATTCTGATTACCGCGATCAACATTGTCGCGGGATTGTTGATCGGAGTGTTGCAGCATGGCACGGATCTTGCCACAGCAGTAAAGACTTACACGATTCTGACGGTGGGGGACGGACTGGTGACGATGATTCCCAGTCTGTTGGTGTCGATTGCGGGTGGGATGGTGCTAACGAGGGCGTCCTCGGCGGGATCGTTGGATGATGAGCTTGGAACGCAACTTCTTCGAGGGCGGAATACGCTCTGGATTGCTTGCGGAGTGCTGCTGGGACTGGCTTTGATTCCCGGCTTGCCGAAGTTGTCGTTTGTGCTCATGGCTGTCGGCATTGGATTGATCGCGCGCAGATTGCCTGCAGTGCAAGAGGCTTCGTTGATGGTGACGGAGGACGCTTCTGATGCCGCAGCGACGGGCGGTAAGGCAAAGGCCGCGGACGCAGTGAAGGGTGAAAATCTGGCTTCGCTATTGAAGATGGATGAACTCACGCTAGAGATCGGATTTCAACTCATTCCGATTGTCGATGAGAAACAGGGTGGCCAGATGCTGAATCGCGTTCGCGCATTGCGACGGCATCTGGCGACGGAACTGGGTTTTATCGTTCCGCCGGTTCATATCACGGACAATCTGCGATCTGAGGCCGCGGGAGTATGTGGTCAGCCTGCGCGGGGTTGAGATTGCGCGGTGGCAGACGGAGCAAAACTGCCTGCTCGCTGTGAACTCGGACCCGAAGGCGAGAGTGCTTCCGGGTCTGGAGACGAGAGAGCCGGCGTTCGGGGTGCAGGCTCGCTGGATCCAGCCTGGGCTGGAGGAGCAGGCGCTGGCGGCAGGCTATTCGGTTGTGGATCAGACGACGGTGATTGGGACACATCTGGGCGAACTGATTCGCAGGCATGCGCATGAGCTGCTTGGGCGGCAGGAGGTTAAGCGATTGTTAGACAGTCTGAACGAGTCGCACCCGAAGCTGGTAGAAGAGCTGGTTCCGAAGCTGATGACGCTTGGCGAGGTACAGCGTGTGCTACAGCAGTTGCTGCGGGAACAGGTGTCGATCCGGGATATTGGGACGATCCTCGAGATTCTGGTGGAAGCTGCGCAGCAATCGAAGAACGTGGTGCACCTGGTGGAGAGTGTGCGGCGGTCGCTCGGGCGCGGGTTGGTGCATCCCCTGCTGGATAGCGAGGGAGGTTTGAAGGTTCTGGTGTTGGAGCAGGGACTTGAAGGTGAGTTGCTGCATACGTTCGATCCCCAGGGCGCAGGTTTGTTGCTCGAGGATGGATCGCGTCCGGCGGGGATGCCTTCGGACTTTTTGAAGCGGCTGGTGGAATCTGTGAAACGCCTAACCGGGGGAGCGTCTGCTACGGCATTGCCCGTGCTTCTATGTCCGAGTCCAGCGAGATATCACTTGAGGCGATGGCTGGAGCCTTTTCTGCCTAAGGTGACGGTGTTGGCGCCAGCGGAGATTCCCCCGGAGATTCGGGTTCGCAGCATCGGAACACTTGGTTGAAATGGGAATGGCTTAGCGGCGGGCGTAGGAACAAACGAGGAGACGGGGAGACGATGATGAGCACAGGAAGTTCGATTCCAGTACAGGTGCTGCAGGGCCTAACAAAGAACAATAATGCGGGGGAAATTAATGCAGGTGAGCTACGGGGGACTTTGAATGATACGGCAACGGGAGTAGGGGCGGGAGTCTTTGCTGCCTTTACCGGAGATGGGCTGGAGGCGACTGGAACGGTGCAGGACGGTAGTGCGTCGGAGCGCGATCTGCTGTTGATGGAGCATCTGCCCACCGTGCGCTATCTGGCGCGGAGAATTCATGAGCGTCTGCCGCAGCATGTGGAACTGGATGATCTGGTATCGGCTGGTGTTGTCGGCTTGATCGATGCCTTCTCGAAGTTCGACCACACCAAGAAAGTGCAGTTCAAGAGCTATGCTCAGTTTCGGATTCGTGGGGCGATTCTTGATTCGTTGAGAACGCTGGATTGGAGCCCGCGGGAGTTGCGGCGCAAGGGCAGAGCTGTTGAGGAAGCGATTCGATCCGTGACGCAAAAGGTAGGACGGGCGCCTTCTGAGCAGGAGATCGCGAAAGAGATGGACCTGACCCTGGCGGAGTACCAGCTGTTGCTTGGCGAACTGAAGGGGCTTGAGATTGGGAGCCTGCACATGGAGCGGTCGGAAGACTCCGGGGATGAGGAATTGGCTTATATTCCCGGCTCACCCGACGACGATCCTCTGTTTCGCTGCCTGAAGGGTGAGATGAAGCAGCGGCTTGCGGACGCTATCGATGAGTTGCCGGAGAAGGAACGTTTGGTACTGACGCTCTACTACTACGAAGAGCTCACGATGAAGGAGATTGGGCTGACTTTGGGCGTGGTGGAATCGAGGGTTTCGCAGATTCACTCTTCAGCTGTATTGAGGCTGCGTACGGCTCTTGCCAACTTGCGCGATGGGGATGCGTCCGAGACGAAGAGAGGCAATTCGAAACGTCAGTCCGCAAGCCGCTCGATGGAACGATGAGAGATATCTAAGAAGGAAGAGAAGGGAAAGCATGGGAAAGCAGCTTGGGCAGGGAGATATTGATGCGTTGTTTGCCGCTGCGGGGGCGAACGCCTTGGCAGATGCAACAACACCGGCAACCGAGCCGCTGCTGGAACGTTTCGACTTCAGCCGGGCAGGTCAGATCAGTAATGACCAGATGAGGGCAATTAGTTCTGTAAACGATCTCTTCGCGCGCAACCTGATGCACACGCTGGGAGCGTGGCTGAGGACTCCGTTCAAGATGAAGTTGGTGGCCGGAGAGCAGCTTCCGTTCAGCGAGTTTCTCGAACGTCTCTCATCCCCGAGCTATATTTGCTCGATTCGGTTGGAACCTCTGGGTGCAGTTGGGTTGCTGGAACTGGAACTTGCGCTGGCATCGCCCATGGTCGATGTTCTGCTTGGTGGCGTTGGGCGGGCCTGGCCGACGCGCGAGTTGACCGATATCGAGGAGGCGATTCTGACGTCGGTGGTGCAGATGGCTGTGGGCGAATTGAACCTGGCCTGGCAGTCCGTGGGGCTGGAGTTCGTTTTTGAGAAGCGGGAAGCCGAGCCTGCGATTACGCGGATGATGACTGCCGGAGAGAAGACTTTGTGCGTGAGCTTCGAGGCGCGAATGCCCGAGGCTCAGGGCGCGATGAATCTTTGCCTGCCGGCCGTGGTGTTGAATGCGATTCTGCGGCGGCTCATCTCGGAAGGCGATCGTCCGAAGCGTCGATCGAAAGAGGCACAGGCGAGAGTACGCGAGCTGGTAGGAGAAGCCAAACTTGGACGCGGTTCTGCAGTTTCCCTCGATGCGTTTACCTGCGCGGGAACTGGCGGCCCTGGTGCCCGGAGCGGTGTTGCGTCTTCCCATGGCGAAGCACGCCGCCTCGGAGTTGCGTGTGGCTGGATTGCTGTTTGGGCGTGCGCATCCTGTGCGCATGGGAGAACATCGTGGGGCGCAGCTTGAAGCGGGATGCGACTTTGACGGAATGAAAGGCGCTTTGGAGAACGAGAGTATTGCCGCAATGACGAGCGTGAATTGAGAGGGAGCAGGAATGGAAAAGGTAATAGCTTCAGGGGATGCTTTGGGAACTACCGCGCGTATCGATCCGAATGTCGGTTTGCTGTGTGACATTGAACTCGATGCGACGTTGCAATTTGGTTCGCGCGAGATGCCTCTTCGCGAAGTGCTGGAACTGGGGCCAGGCGACGTGGTTGAGTTGGACCGGCATGTGTCGGAGCCGGTCGATCTCGTGGTCGGGGACAGGATTGTGGCGCGAGGTGAAGTTGTCGTCGTAAGCGGCAACTTCGCTCTGCGAATCACCGAGGTGGCGACACCACAACTGAGACTGGAGAGCATACGATGCCTTTTCTAACGAGGAAGATGGAATCCGCTGAGCACTATGCACCGATACAGGCGGCTCAGCGAGGGAACGATGGGCTGTCGTGGGAGGGGGACGAGTACACACCGTCGAAGAACGCGGGCCTGGATGGTCTTGGACTCCCTGCATCGCCTGGGACACCGCGGCCGCAGGGTAGACTTTGCGGCAATCCGGAGTGTGCGAGCGGATGGACGAAGCCGTGGAGAAACCGCCGGAGGCCGATCTTTGAAGGCCAGTGGGGATGCAGCGGGCGTTGTGTGCTGGCAATGGTGCGGGCGGCTGTTCGGCGGGAACGAGGTGACGGAGCCGCGTCCGCGTCCGCTGTTCCTCACAGACATCGAGTACCGCTGGGCCTGTTGATGCTGGCGCAGGGATGGATTACTCATCCTCAATTGCAAAAGGCGCTGGCGGCACAGCGAGAGAGCGGGACCGGCCGGATCGGCGACTGGCTGATGAGCGAGTGCGGCGTGGCAGCGGATCAGATAACCCGTGGGTTGAGCATGCAGTGGGGATGTCCGGTGCTGACTCCGGACGGGTTCTCTCCTGAGCTGATGGCGTTAGTGATGCCTAAGATATTTGTCGAGGAGTTTGAGGTACTGCCTCTGCGTGTGGCGGGGTCGCGATATTCTGTATCTGGGCTCGGCGAGTATGCTGGATGCGTCGGCGGCGCTTGGGCTTGAAGCAGATGTCAGAGCTGAAGGTGGAGAGCGGCGTCGTGGAGGGAGCACTTTACGAATCGGCACGTGACAGATTGTTCGCCTGCGAAGGAGTCGAAGCGAAACTGGAGATCGTCGATGATAAGGATGCGATGGCGGCGAGGATGACTGCGATCCTCGAGCAGAAACAGCCGATTGCGTCGCGGGTGGTCCGGCTGCATCAGTATTATTGGCTGAGGATTTGGCTAGAGAGAGGGGCTTTCGGCGGAGCGGGAAGGTTACCGGCGACGAGCGAAGACGTGATGGACCATGTCTTTACTGTTCGATCCCTTAAAGTTTGAACTAGATCGTGCAAAAGAGAAGAGAGCCAATAGGCTCTCTCTTTTTTGGTCAATCAGATCATCTTATTTGGGTGTTGCGGCCGGGGGATGCCGCTGAGGCGTCCTGAGAAGGCCCGAGGCCCAGCTTTATGATCGCCCGGGAGTCGGGAATCAGCTTGGTCTGCCAACCATTGTCTTCCTGAAACTTCTGCATAGCAGCCTGGGTCTGAGCATCCCAGTGGCCAGATGCTTCTTCTCCCGACAGATAGCCAGATTTGATCAAAGATGCCTGAATCTGGCTGGCGCGGTTGTCGTCAATGCCGCGCTGCCCCGCCGGTTTTGGGGACGACTTTGGTGTGTTTGTTGACTAGCTTAGGAGAGGTTGGACCGCGTCGGGAATGGGTCGAGCCGAGCATGGCAAAACGACTGAAAATAACAGGGCCGAGATCGGAAGAGTCTTATGAAATCGCATGGTCGGACAGCACCTTGAATCGAGTATGTACCAGAAATCCTCTTGCCGAGCTGACGCCTACGTGGCTAGAGTATCCCGAGAGTAATGATTAAGACAACAAAAAGGTTGACCATTTTGTCTGCATCTTTTGTGGGGCACTACTTTAGCTGCCCACGGGTGGGGTGGACAGAGAGAAGAGTAGCTCCCTCCTGTCTTCTGCCCGATTGAGCCTACGGGAGTGTTCCGCCAACGTAGGAGTTGAGGTTTTTCTGACCAGGGACCTGAATGACGAAGACGACATCATCTTTGGACTTGAGGGTTGAGACGATGGCGCGATAACTGGCCTCGTCGGTGACTGGTTTGCGATTGATTGCGGTGATGATCTGGCGTCTTGCCGAGGCCGATCTCGTCGGCAAAAGAGCCGGGACGAACGCTGGTGATGATTACGCCGCTCTTGATACCGGTCTTTGCCGCGATCGCCGGCGGAATTGCCGACACGGTGATGCCGAGCTTGCCCTCACCTGCGTCCTCTTGCTGAGGGGCGGCAGGTCTCGTCCTGCTGGCCGGTGATGTCGGCGTAGGTCTTGGCGCGGTCGCCGATGACGACGTTGGCGGTGTTCTGTTTGCCGTCTCGCAGGTAGCCGAGCTTGACGGTCGAGCCGACATGGCGGGCGGAGATGTCGTTGACCAGATCGTCGCCATCCTTGATGTTGCGTCCGTCGACCGAGACGATGACGTCGCCAGCCTGAATGCCGGCCTTGGCGGCTCCGCCGTTCGGGGTGACGACGCCAACGATGACGCCGCTGGTGAACCCGTAGACACGGCCGACAGCGGACGATTGTGCCGTCTGGAACTGAATTCCGATGGAGCCGCGAACGACCTTATGTTCCGGCCCGATGAGCATGTTGTAGATGTTGGCGATGATGTTGGACGGCATGGCGAAGCCGACACCCTGCGAACCCATGGACTGGGTATAGATTGCGGTGTTCATGCCGACGACCTGGCCGGCCATATCGACGAGCGGGCCACCGGAGTTGCCGGGATTGATGGCGGCGTCGGTCTGGATGAAGCGCTGAAACTGGGTCTGAGAGACGCCGCTGGGGCTGGCCTCCTCGATGCTGCGGTTCTTGGCCGAGATGATGCCGGCGGTGACGGTCTTTGATAGCGAGAACGGGCTGCCGATGGCGAGAACCCAGTCTCCTACCTGAGCGCCGTCGGAGTTGCCGAGCTTGATGGTGGGCAGAGGCTCTTTGGTATCGATCTTGATGACGGCGATGTCGGTGTCTTTGTCGACCCCGACGACTGTGGCGGGGCGGCCTGGGTCAACGGCGTCATCGGGGTCGCTGGAGAGCTTGACGTAGATCTTGTCGGCTTTATCGACGACGTGATTGTTGGTGATGATGTAGCCGCGGGGGTCAACGATGAAGCCGGAACCAAGCGCGCGACGTTCTCCACCGGCTCCATCGCCATCGTCACCGCCCTGGCCGCCGAAGAAGCGGTTGAAGAAATCCTGCATGTCGCCGGGCGTCTGCTGGCTGTCGTCGTCACCATCAGGATTGTTGGGCTGGAGACGCTGGCCGCCCCGTCTTGCGCTTGTTGCTGGCGGGCTTGGGCAACTCTTCCGTGTTGATGTTGACGACTGCGGGACCGACCTGCTTGACGATCTGCGAGAAGCCGTTCGAGAGGGCTACGGGCGAGGGAATGACGAGAGGCTTGGCATCGGAGGAGTCGACGCCGATCTGCTCTTTGCCGCTGACGTTGCGCGTGAGAACCGAGCCGGCAAGGATGCCTACCGAGAGGGTCGCGAGGAGAACAAACGTCGTAGTGAGGCGGTGTCTGCGGATGCGAGAGAGCAGCGTATTGACGGAGTGTTCGTTGGTGTGTCCATGAGTCAGTCTTAGCCTCTTTGATGGGTGTTGCTGTGCGCCGGACTGTGTTCGCGGCATGAACTTTAAGTATAGTCGTTGTTCGCTGCCATCGTTTCTTCGGGGAGGAGAGCGAATTCTAATCTGTTTTAGACGCGAAGTAGGGCAAAAGTCTTCCGTTTCTTCAATCGGGGTGGATGGGGACCGGAGTGCGGCGGAAAGCAGTTCGATCGCGGCGATTCCGGCGAGGATGAGGGCTGCCCCAGAAGAGAGCGACGGCCAAGATGTTCGTGCAGGATGAGGAAGGAGGTTAGGCAGGCGAAGACGGGTTCGAGGGTGAGGAGGATCGCTGTGTGGGTGGGCGGAAGATGTTGCTGGGCCCAGCTTTGGATGGTGAAGGCGGCGGCAGTGGCTAGGAGGCTGGTGATCGCGAGAGCTATGAGAAGGCGGGGGGTTATGGATAGGTGAGGTCTTCCGCCCAAGGGAAGGGTGATGGCCATGAAGAGGGCTGCTGCGCCGATCTGGAGGGTGGCGAGTTGAGCCGGTGGGGACCCGGTGCGAGGTGTGGGCGAGGGCGAGGAGGTGGCCGGCGAAGGCGATGGCGCAGGCGAGGGTGAGGAGGTCGCCGAGGCCGATGCTGACGAAGAGGTTTGCCGAAGGAGGTTCCGGCGGGGGTGGTGAGAAGGAGAAGGCCGGAGAAGGCGAGGAGTGCGCCGACGGCGGTGGTCCAGCGGGGAGGCGGAGTGTTGGCTGAGCGAAGGCCGGGACGATGGTGAAGAGTGGGACGAAGACGACGACCAGGCCGGTGATGAAGGCGGATTTCGCGGGCGTTGTGAGAGCGAGTCCTGCGGTCTGGAACTGATAGCCGGCTGCGAGGAAGAGGCCGACGATGAGGCCGGAGATGAAGGCGCTGCGGCTGATGTGGCGAAGTTGGCGGTGGTTCACGATGGCAAGCGCGATGAAGGCCAGGGACATGCGGAGAAGATTGAAGAGAAGAGGAGATGCGTCCTGAAGGGCGTCCTTGACGAGGACGAAGGTTGCGCCCCAGACGAAGACGACTGCCAGGAGAAGCAGATGGGCGAGTGTTGTGGGACTGAGTCGCTTGGGCAACTACTTCGTTGGGCTCCGTGCTGGTGAAGACGGTTTCGCCGTTGACGATGGTGCGGAGGACTTTGGTGTGGAGGAGTTGCTGCGGCGTTGCGGTGGTGATGTCGCGGTCGAGGACGACGATGTCGGCGAGATAGCCGGGTTCGAGGCGGCCTTTTACTTTTTCGCGGAATTCGCCGAAGGCGGAGGCCTGGGTGTAGGCGTAGATGGCTTCGTTGAGGGAGATCTTTTCCTGGGGCTGGAAGGTCTGGGTGCCGGCTTCGTTCTGGCGGGTGATGGCGGAGTAGAGGCCGCGGAAGGGATTGATGAACTCGACGGGGTAGTCGGTGCCGAAGGCGAGGACTACGTTGTGATCGAGGAAGCTCTTCCAGGCGTAGGCGTATTTGATGCGCTCGGGGCCGAGGCGATCGGTGGCCCACTTCATGTCGGTGAGGAGATGCGAGGGCTGCATGGAGGCGATGACGCCTTCTTTTTCGAAGCGGTCGAAGTCGCCGGGGAGAAGGACCTGGGCGTGTTCTATGCGGAAACGGAGGGCGGCGGGGGTGGGGTGTCGATCGGGCGTGACGATGTGAGGTTGAGCCGGTGCGGATGGGGGCGGGAGGTTGGCTACCTGGTCGGCTACTCCGAAGGCGTTGAGGGCCATGTGCGTTGGCGCGGTCGCCGATGGCGTGGAAGCCTAGCTGAAAGCCTGCCATGGCACGTTCGGCGGCCATCTGGTTGAGCTTGTCCTGGTCGTAGCGGGGGAGGCCGGAGTTGCCGGGGTCGTCGGAGTAGGGCTCTTCCATGGCGGCGGTGCGGGAGCCGAGGGAGCCGTCCATGAAGCCCTTGAGCTGGGTGAGATGGAGGCGGAGATCGTCGGCTGGGTGGCTGGCTCGGCGCTGTTTGAGGACTTCGACGGGCTGGTTGAAGTCCATCCACTCGCCTATGCGGAGCGGGAGTTTGTTGGTGTGCTCGAGCTCTTCGAGGGCGAGGAAGTCTTCCCAGTCGGAGTTGTCCTGGACGCTGGTGACTCCGTTGGCGAGTGCGTCTGCGATGGCGACGGCGAGGGCCTGGCGACGTTCTTCGAGGGTTGGCGGCGGAATTTTGCTGAAGACGAGGGCACTAGCGGCGGCTTCGCGGAGGATTCCCGTGGGATTGCCGGAGGGGTCGCGGTCGATTTTGGCGCCGGCGGGGTCGGGGGTGGCTGGGGTGATGTTGGCGGCGGCGAGGGCGGCGGAGTTGGCTACGGCCATGTGGCCGTCTACGCGGCGGAAGATGGCGGGGTGGCCGCCTGTGACCGCGTCGAGGTCGGTGCGGGAGGGGAGGTTGTTGTCGGCCCAGAGGGTGTGGTCCCAGCCGCCGCCTTGTATCCATGTGCCGGGTTTGGCGGTGGCGACGTAGGTGCGGATGCGCTGCTGCATTTCGGCGAGGGAGCGGGCGCCGACGAGGTTGACGGAGAGTTTGCTGGCGGCCGGCTTCGCCGATGTGGGTGTGGGCGTCGTTGAAGCCGGGCATCGCGAAGGCGCCGTGGAGGTCGATGACCTGGGTTTTCGGGCCCTTGAGTTTGAGG
This sequence comes from uncultured Acidobacteriaceae bacterium, assembly GCA_963746625.1. Lineage (GTDB taxonomy): Bacteria > Acidobacteriota > Terriglobia > Terriglobales > Acidobacteriaceae > Edaphobacter. The sequence continues at coordinate 1,574,577 of CAVVBT010000001.1, read as the reverse complement.
ATGGTCGGCATCGGTGCCTGCGGCGAGGATTTTTCCGTTGGCGATGGCGAGGGCGGTGACTTTTGCTGGGGTGGTGGAGGGATCGTTGGGGCGGAGGTGGGTGCCGGTGAGGATGTTGCCGTGGATCAGGATGGTGTCGGCGGGCTGCTGCGCGGGGGCACTGACGGCTAATAAGAGGATGGCGGCTAACGTGATGGGTTTCACGTGCGGAGTGTAACAGAGGGTATCCCCTACCCCATACATATTTGTGCAAAGTATTAGAAATAAATAGGTTAGGTGTTGGACTTGCTGTGTAAAGTGTTGATTTTTGTGGGCCGGTGTTGTGCAAAGTATTGATTTGATGAGAGAAAGTGTGCTTATTCGCTCCCGTTACTTGTTGTATGGCGTCGAGGGCGAGGCTAATTTGTCAAGTGCAGTGGCTGGTCTTTGGGCCTCGGGGTGGGAGGCAGGAAAACAGCAGGTCCTCCGCCTTCGGCGAAGGATGACAACTAAAAAGGCAAAGGCAAACGAAGAGCAACGTCAACGGCGAAGGCGAAAGCATGGGTAGAGGCGGACAGAAACGAACGGCGGGATGTATGGATTGAAAGGTTCGAAGGATTTTGGTGGGTTGAATTCTTCGGGGGTCCTTCGCTCCGCTCAGGATGACACTTCTTCTGGAGGGTTAGCAGATGAAGAAATGGGACTTAGTGAAGGGCTTCATCGGCGGTGAGTTGGAGGGTGTCCAGGAGGGTCAGGAGGATGCGGCGGAGGGCGGTTTCGCGGTGGGTGGGGTCGTACCATTCCTGGAGGGTGTGGATGCCTCCTCCTGATGCCGCCTGCTCCTATGGCGATGGCGGGGATGTTGCGGGAGAGAGGGATGTTGGCGTCGGTTGAGCCGAGGCGGGGTTCGGTTCGGAGGGTGAGGTGACGATCTACGGCGCGGAGGGTATGGAGGAGCGGGGAGTCGTCGGGCAGGGCGGCGGCGGGGCGGTTTCCGATGGTCTCGATGTGGAGTTTTGCTGGTGAGTTGTGGTTTTTGTGCGATGATGTTCGTCGAGGATCTGGTGGACGTGAGTGGCGGTGGCGATGAGCTGGGTGGGTTCGGTGGAGCGGATGTCGAGCAGGGCGGTGGCGGATTCGGGGATGGAGTTGATGGAGGTGCCGCCGGAGATATGGCCCACATTGATCGTGGTGAGCGGATCAGTCGGGGATTTTGAGGGCGGCGATCTGGGCCAGGGCTCGGCTGAGGAGAAAGATTGGGTTAGGGGTTCCTGCGTCGGACCAGGAGTGGCCGCCGGGGCCGGTGATGGTGACGCGGAAGCGGAGGCTGCCGAGGGCTCGGGTGACGACGGCGGAGTTGCCGCTGCCATCGAGGGCGATAGCGGCGGCGATGCGGTTGCGGTAGGGGCCGCGCTCGAAGAGGTGACGCATGCCGCGGAGGTCGCCTTCGCCTTCTTCGCCTACGTTGGCGGCGAAGAGGATGGGGATGGGTGGAGTGATGTTGGCGTAGCGCAGGGCAGCGGCTATGGCGAGGAGTCCGGTCAGGCCGGCGGCGTTGTCGCAGATGCCGGGGGCCTGGATGACCGGGGAGTCTTTTTGTTCGATAGGGTTGATTTGGGTTTCGATGGAGAAGACGGTGTCGAGATGGGCGGAGAGGAGGACGACTTGGGCGACCACGGATGGTTCGGATTGGGACGGATTAAAAGCGAAATGCGGGGATCCTTCGCTCCGCTCAGGATGACGACCTCTCTCGGACGGTTCAGGAGATAGTTCAGCGAGGGCGTTGCCTTCGTCGTCGAGGTGGATGTTGGTCAGGCCTAGTTGGTGGAAGCGCTCGAGGAACCAGTTGGCGCGGGCGGATTCGCCGAAGGGTGGGGCGGGGATGCTGACGATTTCGAGTTGCCACTGGCGGAGTTGGGGCTGGTGGAGATGGAGCCAGTGAAAGGCTCGGTGGACGGCGGTGAGGGTGGCCAGGCGGGTGATGCGGCGTTGGGCGGTGGCTGTGGCGGACATCAGTTGGCCTCGGGTTTCGAGGTGGGGTTGGGGAGAACGGTCGAGCTTCGCTCGATAACCCACCCTTTTCGATGAGGCCGAAAAGGATGGGCCACCCGGCTGTTAACGATGACGACAGCAGATCCCCTTCGGGGATGACAAGCAAGTGCAACTGTGAGGTCAAAATCGACGGCAACAGCAACCCATCCTTTTCGATGAGGCCGAAAAGGATGGGCCACCCGATTTGGTGAGGCGATCATTTGTATTCGACCTCGACTAAGAAGAGGCCTCGGGCTGGAGCGGTGTAGCCGGCGGCGCTGCGGTTGTGGGCGGCGAGGATTTTTGGGATGTCGTCGACGGGAATGTGGCCTGTTGCGGTTTGGACAAAGGTGCCTACCAGGTTGCGGACCATGTGGTGCAGGAAGCCTGAGCCGGTGACTCGGTAGATGTAGAGGTCTTCTTGCTGATGCCAGGCGGAGTGGTGGATGGTTCGGGTGTTGGTTGTGGGGCGTAGTGGTAGAGAAGCAGGTTTCTCCACTGCGGAGGCAAGTACGCCGCCTCCGGTCGAAATGATGGCTTCTGGATTGGGTCGAATTTCGATCTCGTCTGGTGGCGCGTCGTTTTCTGAGTGATCGCGGCTGGTGAGGTCGGGGTCGGTGGCGGCGAAGGAGGTGAAGTCGTGGGTGCCGATGACGTGGGTTGCGGCTCGTTGGAGGGTGGCTAGATCGAGTGGGCGTTGGAAGGCCCAGACGTAGGGGGCGAGCATCGGGGAGCAGATCTGGTTGCCGGGGAGGATGCGGTACTCGTAGGTTTTGCGGCGGGCGCTGTGGCGGGCGTGGAAGTCTTCGGGGACTTCGGTCGATGGAGAGGACGCGGATGCTTGGCGGGAGGATGTCGATTGAGGGCTCGATGAAGGTTGGGGCCGGGGATGGGGGTGGTGAGAGTGACGGTGGCTACCTGGGCCAGCGCGTGGACTCCGGTGTCGGTGCGGCCTGAGCCCTGCGGGAGGGTTGTTTCGCCGGTGATGTGGTGGATGGCCTGGGCGAGCGTGCCCTGTACGGTGGGGAGATTGGGCTGAATCTGCCAGCCGTTGTATGGGGTTCCGTCGTAGGCGAGAGTGAGCTTCCAGTGGGGCATGGACCTGATTTGGACGGTATCACGACGGAATGCTTAACACGGATGAGCACCGATGACACCGATTTAAGAACAGGCAACTGCTTCTTCGGGGTGGAATCTAGATAGGTGCTGGCGCGGCTTCGTGGAACTCGGTCTACAGGAGGGCGTTGCTATACTTACAGCGTCGCACCCAATCGATAATTTTTTAGAGGATGGTCAGGGAACGAACCGGCGGAGGGGTGCGTATATGTGGTCAACCAAGGCATTTCTGCACGGCGGGAGTGTGAAGGCTGGATACATTCTTTAAGAGTCGTCGGAAAGGTGCTGCGCGTCATATCAAGCATTGCACATTGATTTTGCGGTCCAGGCCGCGCGCGGTTGCGCGGGGCAGGGCAGAACCATGAATTTTGGAAGCATTGAATTGAGATGCCCGGCAGAGCCCAGATCGATCTGAGCCACTGGCCGGCCAAGCGTAGGAAGAGTTGGAGAACGCATCGTGAGATTAAAAGATTTGCAGGCGGCAGCGAGCGTTGCCCTGATGTTGATGAGTGTGTGTCAGCAGAGCGGATTGGCGCAGCAGCAACCGGCTCCGGGGACACCGAACCAGACGACGCCCAGCGCGACGCAGCCGGCGCCGCCGCAGCCGATTCAGAACGATACGACGGGGCAGCCGGGTTTACCTCAGGCTCCTGCGCCGAAGCTGACGGAGCCGTTGTACCTGCGTGGCACGGGATATGACTACACGAAGCCGAAGAGCCACTTCTGGAATCCGATTGCTCCGTATACGGCGCTGAATTATCCGGCTCCGAGCCTGGGGAATACTCCGAAGCTGGACCAACTGCTTCGTGATGGGAAGATTTATTTGAGCCTGCCGGATGCGGTGATGCTGGCTATTGAAAATAACTACGACATAGCGATTTCGCGGATCAATCTGGATATTGCTGACACGGATATTCTTCGTGCAAAGGCGGGGTCGTTCCTACGAGGCGTTTCGAGTGGCCTGGTGCAAAATACGCTGGGCGGATCGACAACGACGATTTTGACCGGCGGTGGTCCGGGGGCGACCTCGGCCGGAACAGGCGGCGGCGGCGCTGGCGCGGGCGGACTGGTAACGAGCACGAACGGCGGAGGGCCGGCGCCTGAGGCACTGGATCCGGTGGTGACAGGACAAATGTCGTATGAAGCGGCGAGCGCGCCGCAGATTAACACGCTGTTCAGCGGCGGCTTGACGGTGTTGAATACCGATACTTCGACCTACAACTTCAATTACAGCCAGGGCTTCATCACCGGCACAGCGCTTACGGTTGGATTCAACAACACGCGCGTGACGACGAACAATCCGTTCAGCGACTACAGTCCGTCTTACACGACCGGTTTCCGGGCGACTGCGACACAGCAACTGCTTCAGGGTTTTGGGCCGGGGATTAATGGCCGGTTTATTCTGCAGGCTAAGAACGACCGACGGATTACGGACTCGTCGTTCCGTCAGCAACTGCTGTACACGGTGAATCAGGTAGAGGCAATCTACTGGGCGCTGGTGAGCGCATACGAGGACGAACAGGCGAAGGAACGCGCTCTCGCCCAGTCGACCCAGCTGGCTAAAGATAACCGGAGGCAACTGGAGATTGGAACGCTGGCACCGCTGGACGTGGTGAACTCGGACAGCGCGGTAGCGACGGACCAACAGGCGCTGGTGGCTTCGAAGACGAACCTGGAGTATCAGCAACTCATCATGAAGCAGGCGATAGCGCGGAACCTGAACGATCCGCAGCTTGCGAATGCTCCGGTGGTTCCGACCGATCGTATAAGTCTGGAGCGGTTGGCGGAAGAGGACATGCCAACCGAGGATCTGGTGAAGGAAGCGTATGTGAACAATCCTCAGATCGAGCAGGCAGTTCTGGCTCTCAAGAATAACGAGATCACGATCAAGGCATTCAAGAACGACTTGTTGCCGATCGTCAATGCGTATGCGTTTTACGGAGCGAATGCGCTAGGTGGTCACCAGAATCCGGCCGCTGTCAATTTCGAGAACAACGCCCCTTATCCTCCGGGAACTTTTCCGACGGTGGATTACGGAACGGCGTTCGGCAATCTGTTCAACAGCAGCGCTCCGGATAAGGGCGTTGGTGTGAATATCAACGTCACGCTGCGGAACCGGACTGCGCAGGCGGACCAGGCGCGGTCGCAGATGGAGTACCGGCAGACGGAGATGCGAATTCAACAGCTGTACGATCAGATTCGCATCCAGGTAACCAACCAGCAGTATGCGCTGACCAACGACAGGGCCCAAGTGGAGGCGTCACGGGCGGCGCGGGATTATGCAGCGCAGAGCCTGGATGCTGAGCAGAAGAAGTACAGGCTGGGAGCGTCGACGACGGCAAATGTGTTGCAGCAGGGAAGGAACCTGGCGATTGCGGAGAATACGCTGATTTCCGCGACAGCTGCGTACGCGAAGGACCGGTCGCTGTTACGGCAACTTCTGGCGACTACTCTGGATACTTACGGGATCAGCATTCAGGGCGCGGCGGTAGGGGATCTTGGTAAGGCTCCGGTGATTCCGGGGTTGACCGCTCCGAAGCCGCCGGAGGCACCGAAGCCGATCTCGGCGACTCCTCCGACGACTCCTCCGCAACAGTAGTGACAGGTGGTGAGAGGGTCCGGGCTTTGGCTCGGACCCTTTGTTTTTGGCTGTGACGATGGTCATGACGCCGGTGTGTTCGGGGGCGTGAGATGGGGATGGTGTGGACTACACTGAAACTCTATGAGTACAGAACAGAATAAGGAACAGGTTGGAGAGAATTTGAACTCTCTGGCTAAGGCGTCTTCTGCGTATTTACGGTCTGCGATGCATCAGCCGGTGGAGTGGATGGAGTGGGGCGAGGCGGCGTTCGCGAAGGCGAAGGAAGAGGATAAACCGATACTGCTGGATATCGGCGCGGTGTGGTGCCACTGGTGCCATGTGATGGATCGCGAGTCGTATGAGAATGCGGAGACGGCGAGGATTATTAATGATCAGTTTGTTGCCGTGAAGGTGGATCGCGATGAGCGGCCGGATGTGGATACGCGGTATCAGGCTGCGGTGTCGGCTATCAGTGGGCAGGGCGGGTGGCCGCTGACGGCGTTTCTGACTCCGGAGGGGAAGCCTTATTTTGGCGGGACATATTTTCCTCCGAGTGATCAGCATGGGCGGCCAGGATTTCCGCGAGTGCTGCTGACGATGGCGGAGGCTTTTCAGAAGCGGCGGGATGAGGTGAATGAGTCGGCCGGCAGTGTGATGGCGGCGATCGAGCATAACGAGTCGTTCATGGGGAGGTCGGGGAATCCTGGGCCGGAGCTGGTGGCGAAGCTGGTGGAGTCGGCGTTGAAGCAGTTCGATGCGCGGTCGGGAGGGTTTGGATCGCAACCGAAGTTTCCGCATTCGGGGGCGATTGATCTGCTGCTGGATGCGGCTTCGCGGGTTTCTGTTGGTGGGACTGAAGGTGTGGGGGAGGCGGCGAAGAATGCGGCGATGGTGACGCTGCAGAAGATGTCGCGCGGTGGGATTTACGATCATCTGGCGGGTGGGTTTCATCGGTATTCGGTAGATGACCGATGGGTGGTGCCGCACTTCGAGAAGATGTCGTATGACAACAGCGAACTGCTGAAGAATTATGTGCACGCGTTCCAGACGCTGGTGGAACCGGAGGCGTCGCGGGTTGCAAAGGAGATGATCCTGTGGATCGATGAGTGGCTTAGCGACCGGGAGCGCGGTGGGTTTTATGCGTCGCAGGACGCGGATTTTTCGCTGGATGACGATGGCGACTACTTTACCTGGACTCTGGATGAGGCGGCTGCGGTACTGACGGCGGAAGAGATGGCGGTGGCCAGCGCTTATTACGACATCGGCGAGATCGGGGATATGCATCACGACCCGGCGAAGAATGTTCTGCATATACGGGGGACGCTGGAGGGAGTGGCGAAGGCGAATAAGATTACGCTCGATGAGGCGAAGGCGAGGCTTTTGTCGGCTAAGGAGAAGCTGTATGCGGCTCGGCTGAGGCGGCCTACTCCTTATGTGGATAAGACGGTGTATGTGGGATGGAACGGGATGATGATCTCGGCTTACATCGAAGCCGGGAGGGTTTTGGATTTGCCGGAGGTTCGGGATTTTGCGCTGAAGTCGCTGGATCGTGTGCTGGCTGAGGCGTGGGATGCGAAGAATGGGCTGGCGCATGTGGTGGCTTATGGTGAAGCGGGTGGGGGCGGGGCTCGCGTGGCAGGAGTGCTGGATGATTATGTGTTTTTGGGGCACGCGGCGCTCGATGCGTGGGAACTGACGGGCGAGATGAAGTACTACGACGCGGCTGAGGCGTTGGCGGAGGCGGCGATCAAGCGGTTCTATGATCCGGTGGGATGCGCTTTTTTTGATACGGAGGCTGCGGCGGAGGGTGAGGTGCGGCTGGGGGCTTTGGTGACGCGGAGGAAGCCTTTGCAGGATTCGCCTACACCGGCGGGGAATCCTATGGCGGCGGCTTTGCTGTTGCGACTGGAGGCTTTGAACGGGCGCGAGGACTATGCGGTGAAGGCTGCGGAGACGCTGGAGACGTTTGCGGGGATTGTGGAGCACTTTGGGTTGTTTGCGGCAAGTTATGGCTTGGCGTTGCAGCGGATGGTGCAGCGGGCGGTACAGGTTTGTGTGATTGGGGATGATGCTGCGGCCAGGAGGTTGGAGGCGGTGGCGCTGGCTCGGTATGCCGTGAATAAAAGCGTGATTCGTTTGCGGCGTGATCAGCTTGGGAGCCTTGCCGCAGGCGCTGGCGGAGACGCTTGCCGCATCTTCCGGGGTTGAAGGAGCCGAGGGAGTTTTGCGGTGGTTTGCAATGGGAAGGGTTGCCTGCCGCCGGTAAGCACGGTGGATGATTTGATTGCGGCGATGAATACGGCTTTGTGATGGGTGTGTGGAGGTGAGCCCCTACTCGGGTCAGCGAACATAGACGAGGAACTCCGGCATGTCCGGAAGGCCATCAATGAAAGTTCCTTTTTTCTTTCCCTCGGGGGAAAAGCGCCGCACCCGCTGCTTCTTTCGTTCGGCCACATAAAGATCGCCGTCGGGCCCGATGGCGAAGCCGGAGGGAGTGTCGAGCTTTCCGTCGATCACCACGCGCGCCTTCAGCTCGCCGCTCAGCGGAGTGGACAGGTCCAGCGCCAGGATGCTGCCGGTGCCCGAGGCGCCGATGTAGAGTGTCTCGCCGTGCAGAATCAGGTGCACGGGCGCCACGAGTTCCGGTCCGGTGATGCGGGCCATCAACTCTCCGGATTGCACATCGAAGACTTTTACTGAATCGCCGGCTTCGTCCGCTACATACAGATGCTTCCGGCGCACAACGATGCCGCGGACTGAGTGTCTTGGCATTCCGTGCTTGTCGAGCACTACCCTGAGGCCGAGAGGCGCGGGCACATCCGGCGGCGTAAGCTTACCGTACTCGGGAAGCTTTCCGTGGCTGGAGGCGACGAGCGTACCGGGGAGAAACTCCCCGTGGGGATATTGCTTGCGTAGGTGCGCGGCGACTGGTGCTGGTTCGCGTGTCTTTGGAGCAAGGCACACCACGGTGTTGGTGTCCTGGCATGAGACGTAGATGCGACCATCGTCCCCCAGTTCCACGTCGAAGGGGTGTACCATCGCCGCCACCTGCTCGGTCTTCACGAGAACCTCCTCGAAATGGAAGATATCGCCGTGCCGGCGGTAGCGCGCAATGTGGCTATCCTTGCGCCATGCATTCGCGATGAAAAGGTCGTCGCCCACCAATGCGAAGCCTCGCGCAATGTGCAACGGATGCGCGGCTGGCGATGGATCGAGGAGCAGCGGATGCTTCTCGCGCGGAGAACCATCATCTTCGAAGACACCGATATTGTCGATGCCGTGCCTTGATTCTCCCCGGTAACTAATCCACCACACGTTTCTGTCCTCCCGAACACAATCGCTGCATAGCCGGCGCGATAACGTGCAGCTTTTCAGCTAACAGGCAAGCTCCGGCGAAAATTACAACCCGCGCAACTCAACGGGGCATCCCGGCATTATAAGCGGTTGGATTGCTGAGAGTTTTCGATAGAACGGGTTCCGGTCGCCGGCGGGAGGAGATTACTGCGTCCTGCGCGATTTTTTGACCGCTAGAAACGATACGTAAAACCGACATTCCCTTCGATGGGTGCTCGGTTATAGGTTACGGTCTTGAAGAATGTTCCGGGCTTAAAGCCGGCAAGGTTGAATGCAAGGATGATGTGTGGTTTTGGAGCCCACCGAATCTCAAGATCTCCTTGATTGCCGAGATAGCGAGCATGGCTGGTGCCGGCCTGATCAATGAGGGCTCCGCTTCCAAAGGCATATATTCCGTCGTGCGTCGATTCCCTCCAGTACCAGTCCCAGGCAAAGGCTCCGGTGATGTTCTGCTTAAGTTGGAATTGGATCACCGGGTGCACATCGATTAGGTTTTGCGGTCCCAGCATGGGAACCAACTTTGGGGAAAAGTATGCGCCACGGGGGAAGAGAGAGTTGAAGGTTCCTAGAGGTTGAGTCGCAGAATTGCCGTCGCCACTGTATACGTCCGCCCGTAGCAATGGTCGAGGATGAAAGCGTAGGCGATCAAAAGTAAATCCGGTTTCGGTTGATGCGCTCCATGCGCGAATCGAGGCGCTGCCGAAAGTTCCCCACTGATAATTCGGTTCCCAGTTGTAGTCCAGGCCTTTCCCTATTGGGCGGAACAGTCTGGTTCCGACGGTGTGGCGAAGCTCATCGGCAGTGCCTCGATTGTAGGTGGCCGGCTTCGTGTCCAGCCCTGTGTAATAGAGATCGGCTTGCCCGCGACTTACGATTGGGGCCGGAACAGTGAGATAACTTCCCCACGCGCTTTGATGGGGATTCGGTATATCGTCGAAGGAACCCTGACCATCCGTGACTGGTTTCAGGGCGAATAGATCCAGCCTTGCATGCGCGCCTTCGGCGATCATGCGAAACCCGTCGAAACTCAGCTTCACATTGGGGCCTTCGTTGTTGTCGAATAAGCGGCCCGAACCGAACACCACTTCCTGGCGTCCTACGCGCAGGCTCATCCCGTGCGGACTGCTGACATGAGGTCCGATCTCAAGGAAGGCCTGATGAACGTCGCCGGGATCTTCGTCGATGCCGGGTCGTGGGCCGCCATTTCTATTGGCGATGAAGTCGAACTCGAATTCGGAAAACAGCCGGAGGTCTTTGCCGGCGTGGAGATCGAAATGGGGCATCACCCGGTTCATGACGTATCCGTTGTGGTCCTGGGGCGGAGCGCCAAACATCCAGTTGTCGAAGTATTCGTATTCGATCCGGTATTCGAATCCGAGCGAGAGGTACTGTTGCGGGTTTTCGCCTAACGGGATGTACTTGACCGGGTCGAAAAAGTCCGTGCGCTTCGAATGGTCCGCGAGAAAACTCCAATTCTGCTCTGCAGGGAATGGATTTAACGGAGGACGCTCCGGGTCTGGAGGCGGGCCAGGTGGCTGAGGATTCGGAGTCTGCGCACCCACGGTGAAGGCCGAGAGAGCGAGGAGAAGAGCGATCCAAACAAATCTCAATTCGGAACATGCGTCTCCGATGATCATCGGCGACTCGTGAGAGGCACGGACGAAATTACAGATTTTGCGTCCGGATGCTGCTGCTGATCTTTGTGTTCGCTGACTACGTGAGAGGAAGCTACGTTTTTAGCTTGGATGTTCTTTGTGAGAAGCCACGATCCCGCCTGCTCGCCTAAGACCATTCCCAACAGTCCGAGCAGAGCAACGATGGGTGGCGCAGGACTCTTTACACGAATGACCCCATATGCGAGACCCACGAGCATGCCTACCAGGAATGAGATGAGCAGTGCTTTCATTCTCAATCTCGCCAGTCGAAACTGAGTACCTGCTTCGCTTTCGCCTGTCTGGAAGCCACCCGGCTGTACGCGTCTACAGCTTTTTCAAACGGAACGATCTCAATCGGCGGCGGTTTCAAAACGCCGGTTTCAAAACCGGGAAGGAGTTGGTCTTCTATCTCGGCTATCTGTCGCGGCGTGAGTCCATAGCTGTCCACTCCAAGCAGTCGGGAGGAATTGTGATAGAAGTCGACGAGGTTGAAACTGACGCGCGGCTCTCCGGCGCTTGAGATCACCACATGCCGGCCGTGCAACGCGAGAGATCGCAGCGCCGGCTCGAACATTGGGCCACCGACAGTGTCGAAGACTGCATTGATTCCTCTTCCCCCGGTGAGCTTGAGGACGCTCTCACGAAGATCTTCGGTCTTAGTGTTGATGACAGACTGAGCACCCGGGATCGGATCGGATCTGGTGTCCGCGCCAATAACGTGCGCCTGCTTCCAATTTGCAATCTGTGTGGCTGCTTGTCCAACTGCGCCTGCCGCCCCGAGAATGAGGATGGTCTCTCCGGGTTGAATTTGAGCTGCACTTACCACGGATGCCCAGGCTGTGATGTACGGAATCCCGATTGATGCCGCTTGCGCCATACTCAACGGCTTCGGTTTGGGCGAGAGGGTTTCCGCTGGGACCACAACATATTCCGCGTGGGATCCGTCACGGACGATGCCGAGGTTCGGAGCGCTGCCCCAGACCTCTTCGTCTTCGTGCTGACCACCCTTCACGACAACGCCGGCAAAGTCACGACCGGGGGTTCGCGGAAGAGTTGTGTTCTTGAAGCGTCCCGCGACGTTCCCGATGTCGCTGGGATTGATCGCTGCAGCCTTTACGTGAACAATCGCTTCACCATCGCCCGGCTCCGGAATTGCGACTTCTTCGATTCGCAACACCGACGGCGGTCCAAACTCGGCAAAACGCAACGCTTTCATTACTCTGGAACTCATAGCTCTCATTCTCTCTAAACACGTCCCAACATCATTGGATGTCAGTTGGCACGTGCTGGGCGTGGCAGCAGAACGGGTTGATTTCTTGTCGCCATGATGAAAATCAGGCCGCCAGCCATGCATACATTCTTGGAGCAGTTGATCAACTGAATCGGAAAAAGAGGTGTGCCGACGACCTGCCAGAATGCATGTCCCATGAGGGTCGCCGGTATCAGGAACACAAGTAGAGCGAGAGCAGAGATGCGAGGGTAGATTCCCAGGATCAGGCCTAGACCCGCGATGAGTTGCAGAGCTCGTGCTGCGATGATCATCGCGGGGATAAGGCTTGCAGGAACGCCGTTAGCGGCCATTGCGTGTTCCGCAAGAGTGCTGCTGATGATGTTGAGAGCAGTCATCATGAAAATCAGCGCAACGAGTATGCGAGCTGCGACCATGGCATATCGTTCCATCGAGTACATAGCTTCTCCTGTGCGGGTTTGTCCCGCTTGACTCGAGGTCCACGGGTCTTGCCGAGCGCGTGAAGATGCCGAAGACGGTTCTGCGTCCGTTGCTGCCCGTAACACTGACGAAGGTCCAGACGCAGCAAAACGTGACGACTTCATTCCAGTGAAATTCATTTTTTGATTCTCCTGTTGGGCGCCGTGCGGATCGATACAGGCGGCCGACACAATGCCTCCAGGTATCAACAAGGCACTCGAAGTGCCAAACAGTTTCGTGCGCCTGGAATGAGTGGTTTTTACACGCTCAATATCTTTGGAGTCCGAATGCCGACAGTCCGTGGCAGCCAGTCGACACTTACATTCATCTGTGATCCAGCGGGAGGGCTCGAAATTGCGGACGGGTTCAGCCTGTGAGCGGTTGTTGGGACGGCGGGGCGGTGGGGTTGGGGGTCTGATTGAGGGCGCGGAGGAGGAGCATGTTGGCGGGGTCGTTTCCGAGGGGGATGCCGTCTTTTTCGAAGGCGAGGATGATGCGGCGACGGAGCTCGCGGAGGACGGGGTCGCGCTGGTTGGTGCGGGTGCGGAGCTGGACGGGATAGGTGACGGAGCGGCCTTCGATCTTGTCTACTCCCAGGACGTTGGGGTCGGCGATGGTTATGTCCTTGAAGGCGGGATCGTCGCGAAGATCGCGTGCGACCTTGGTAAGGATTGCGATGACTTTGTCGGGGTTCGCGCTGGCGTCGACAGAGACCTGGAGGGTGGCGACGGCGTAGTCGCGAGAGAGGTTGGAGACAGTGGCGATCTGACTGTTGGGGATGATGTAGAGGGTGCCATCGGCGTCGCGGATGGTGGTTCGGCGGAGGGAGAGGTCTTCGACGGTGCCCTTGAGGCCGGCGAGGATGACGATCTCGCCTACGTTGTACTGATCTTCTATGAGGATGAAAAAGCCGGTGAGCATGTCTTTGAAGAGGGATTGCGCGCCGAGGCCGATGCCGATGCCTAAGACTCCGGCTGAGGCGAGGATGGGCTGATAGGGGATGTCGAAGATGTTGAGGATCTGTAGGAAGCCGATGAATCCGAGGACTCCGATAGAGGTGGCGCGGAGGATGGAGGCCATGGTGCGGAGCTGGGCGGCGCGGTGGAAGTTGTGGGCCTGCTTGTCGGCGCGGGTGCGCATCTTCTTGACGAAGAAGAGCACAATGCGCTGGACGATAAACAGCATGACGAAGACGACGACGATCTTCGGGAGCTTGGTCTGGAGGAAGGCGATGATGTCGTTGTGCCAGTCGCGTTCGACGACCTGGAGAATGCGTTCGTCTTGCGGGACGTTGGGCTGGAAGAGCATGATAACTGCGTCTCGCTTTCGGAGGAGGATTCTAGAACAGAATGCTTCAGGTGATTGATAAGATGCAATTGTTGCAGGCGAGCGAGACGGATGGACCGCCAAGGGGCGGGGATTGGAGATCGCGATGAAGACGCTTGGCGTGGTGGTTGTTGGGTTGGTTTTGTTGGCAGGCATTCCGGGGAGTGTGAGTGGGGGTCAGATTCAGCCTGCGACGGGCCAATCGAATCGGGTTCCCGGGATTCAGCAGCCGAAGACGGGGGCGCTCGACCCGGATGAGCCCGATCCGATGGCTCCGCACCGGGAGCAGAAACAAGCAGAGATGAGAAATGTGGACCGGCAGAAGCGTTTAGTGGCGGATACGGATAAATTGCTGGAGTTGGCGACCGACCTAAAGGAGCAGGTGGGTAAATCGACCAAGGATACGCTTTCGGTGGATGTGATTAAGAAGGCGGATGAGATCGAAAAGCTGGCCCATAGCGTGAAGGAACGGATGAAGGGTTAGAAGGCCAAGGAAACCCGAGGCTGAAGCCCTAGGGCGCTGAAAAGCTACCTCTTTTTTGACCAAATCGAGAAAGGCCCCGGGGCTAAAGTGGGTGCTGAAAAATCTGCTTTGACGTGGAAAAATTCCCTCGGCGGCTAAAGCCGCATTCATTCGAACCTTACGACGCGGCTGAAGCCGCGCCCTTTCAAAACAACGACTTTTTCAGCATCCTATAAAGCCCGTTTATTTGTGGCTTTTTCGCAGCACTGAGGCCCCGGGCTTACTCCGAAAAGCAGCGTCAACGACTTCGAGTAGTGCTTTATGGTGGGTGGTTATTGCGTTGACGCGGATTGGGTTAATGCTGTCATTGCGTTAACCTGAGGTACGGGCAGGCCGGGGGCGGGGACAGCTGAGTTGCGCATAGCTGTGACGATCTGGTCTGCGGTCCAGTCCGGATGAGCGGCGCGGAGGAGGGCGGCGACTCCGGCGGCGAGTGGTGCGGAGGCGCTGGTTCCCATGGCCTGGACGTACTGGGTGTGGCCGAGATTGAAGCAACCGTAGGAGTGGTTTTGGTCGGAGGGGAGACCGTCTACTGTGTTGGGTTTGCCTGAGCTGCATGCGCCGCGGATCCAGCCGCTGACTCCGGTGTCGTCGCCTGCGGGGTAGCTGCCGCCGGGGGCGGCGAGGGCGTTGAGGGTGCTGCCGTAGTTGCTGTAGTAGGCGAGGGTGACGGGGCCGGGGGCGCAGGTGTCGCCGGGGACGAGATCTTCGTCGCAGGCGGGGTTTGTGGAGGCGACGACGGCGAGGACGCTGCGGGACTGGGCGGGGAGTTCGACGTAGCGGGGGTTGGAGAGGTCGAAGGCGTCGTTGCCTGCGGAGGCGACGAGGACGATGTTTGCCTGGTCGGCGGCGTAGGTGACCTGGTTGAAGGCGGCGAGGAGGCCGGCGCCGTCTCCGGTGGTGAGGTCGGCTGTGGCCCCGACGGAGAGGGAGATGACGTCGGCGCGGTTGGTGATGGCGTCTTCGATGCCCTGCATGACCCAGCTGAGGAGGCCGCTGGCTTCGCCGGCTTCGCACTGGTCGGCCGGGGTGGTGTCTCCGGTGATGACGGCGGGCATGCGCTGGAGGACTTTGATGTTGAGGATAGTGGCCTGAGGGGCAACGCCGATGAGTTCTCCGGTGCCGGGACCGAGGGCGGCGGCGGCAAGGGATGCAGTCCAGGTGCCGTGGCCGGTCTGGTCCTGCGGAGTGCCGTCATCGCAGGGGGTCGGGAAGGCGGATTGGTCGATTTCAGAGAGGTTGAGGGCGAGGTTGGGGGCTATGTCGGGATGAGCCTGGTCGACGCCGCTGTCGATGATTGCGATGCGGACGCCCTTGCCCATGGTGGTGTCCCAGGGGCCGTGCACGGGGCCTCCGGGGACATTGTTGCCGTAGCCGCCCACCTGCTGGACGGCCCAGCTCTGCGGGGTGTTGTAGTAGGCGTCGTAGGCTGGGAGGGGGGCGGCGGGGTGGTGGCTGGTTGGGTGTTGATGGGGCCGTGAGTGGGCAGGCGGCCGGTGGTGGTGGTTTGGGTATAGGTGGTTGCTGGGAGGGTTTGGACGCGAAGGCGATGGGCGGAGACGATGCGGTCGTGGAGGACGTAGTCGACGTTGGGCTGGGCGGCCAGGCGGCGGAGGGTGGTTGCGTCGTCTTCGGAGGCGGCGGATTGGACGGCGGCGATTCCGAGGTGCTCGTTGCGTTGGGTGAGGCGGGCGCCGGCGGCGGCGACGTGGGTTTCGGCATCGGCGGGGATGGTGGCGTTGTGGTAGAGGACGAGGTAGCGGTGTGGAGCGATGCTGCTGGTGTCGATTTGGGCTCCGGAGATGCGGGCGAGGAGCAGAGTCAAGAGGATAAGACGGCTGAGAAGATAGCGGCAGAAGAGAGGCGCAGCGGGGCGGTGGGGACGGGGCGCGCGGAGATTCGGATTGCTGCGTTGGAACACGGCTGCACCTCAGTGATTGGGCTGAGGTGTCCATCGGCGGCGGAGGAGTTTGCATGAGGGAGGCGGGTTGTGTGCTATTACTTTGATTTATCGATTTGGGAAAGACTCACGTTCGCGCAAGAGTGCTTCGCTGGACGGATGAGATCGGTGGCGTAGAGGTTTTTGAGGGTTCTGAGGTGTTTTGAGGGATGATTGACCCTGTTGGATTGCGCATGCTCTAATTGCCGCCTTTGTGAAACAAAGACAAATTTAGCGTTCTAATTTTCAAGGAGATCTTCTGCATGCACGTTGTTGTTAGCGTTTTGGCATTGGCCGTTACAGGCGCAGGTTTCGGAATCAACTGCTTACGTGGGGACCAATGACGGCCGGTTGTATCTGTGGGTTGCGTTGGGGGTGGGGGTGCTGGCGCTGGCAGCGGCGCTGATGATGGCTCGTGCGGTTATCGCTTCGGATACCGGGACGGCGGAGATGCGGGCGATTTCTGACGCGATTCGGGAGGGGGCTGAGGCGTTTTTGCGGCGGCAGTACACGACGATTGGCGGAATTGCGGTGGCGCTGGCGGTTGTGGTGTTTGTGGGATACCACATGTCGGCGAGGACGGCGCCGTATGCGTTGAAGACGGTGGTGAGTTTCCTGGTGGGTGCGACGTGCTCGGGGCTGGCAGGGTATACGGGGATGTATTGCTCGATTCGGGCGAATATCCGGACGGCTTCGGCGGCGCGGACGAGTTTGAATAAGGCGCTGCAGATGGCGCTGCGTGGTGGCGCGGTGACGGGGTTGGTGGTGGTGGCGCTGTCGCTGCTGGGAGTGGGGTCGCTGTTTTTGTTCTTTGGCGGGTTGGAGAATCCGGCTGCGGTGCCGTACCAGTTGGTTGGGTTTGGGTTTGGAGCTTCGCTGGTGGCGCTGTTTGCGCAGCTGGGCGGAGGAATCTATACGAAGGCCGCGGACGTGGGCGCGGACCTGGTAGGTAAGGTTGAGGCGGGGATTCCGGAGGACGATCCGCGGAACCCGGCGGTGATTGCGGACCTGGTGGGCGATAACGTTGGCGACTGCGCTGGGCGCGGTGCGGACATTTTTGAGTCGACGGCGGCGGAGAATGTGGGCGCGATGATTCTGGGCGCGGCGCTGTATCCGGTGTTTGGTGTGAAGGGAATTTTGTTTCCGCTGATTGTGCTTGCCATCAATTTGATTGCGAGTGTGGTGGGTGTGTTCGTGGTGCATTCATCGGAAGAAGAAGACCCGATGCATGCGCTGAACCGGGGATTTTATGTGACGTCGGGTCTGGCGTTGCTGGGATTTGCGGGTGCTGTGTATTTGATGCTGAACGGGCCGCAAGTGCAGTGGCTGTGGCTGCTCGGGTGTGGCGTGATCGGGTTGATTACTTCGTTCCTGTTTGTGTGGATTACGGAGTACTACACGGAGTCGCGATATAGGCCGGTGCAATCGATTGCGGAGGCTTCTCTGACAGGGCCGGCGACGAACATCATCAGCGGGCTTGCAGTGGGAATGGAGACGCCAGCGATGCCGGTGATCGTGATTTCGGCGGCGCTGCTGCTGAGTTATTACTTTGGTGTGCAGGGGCTGGCTGGCGTTGCGGGCATTAGCGATTATGCCAAGGGCATCTACGGCACGGCGATTGCGACGATGGGAATGTTGAGCTGCGCGGCTTACATTCTGGCGATGGATACGTTCGGGCCGATTACGGATAATGCGGGTGGGATCATCGAGATGTCGAACCAGCCGCACTCGGTTCGCGAGCGGACGGACAAGCTGGATTCGGCTGGCAATACGACGAAGGCTCTGACGAAGGGATATGCGGTTGGATCGGCTTCGCTGGCGGCGTTTCTGCTGTTCTCGGCTTATCTCGAAGAGATCAAGGTGATTGTGACAGCTAAGGTCGCGGCGGCTGGTGGTTATATGCCAGTGGGATGGAGCTTCACGAACGTTAATCTTGCGCAGGTTCCGGTGTTTGTGGGAGCGCTGCTGGGGGCGATGCTTACGTTTCTGTTCAGCTCGATGGCAATCAAAGCGGTGGGGCGGACGGCGCAGATGGTTGTGCAGGATGTGCGGAATCAGTTCAAGGAGAATCCCGGGATTATGGCGGGGACTTCGAAGCCTGACTATGGGCGCTGCGTTCGCATTGTGACGGGAGCTGCGTTGAAGGAGATGGTGCTGCCGGGCGCGCTGGTGGTTGCTTTGCCGGTTGCGGTTGGGCTGATCTTCCGGCACTTCAGCGGGAGCTACCAGGCTAGCGCTGCGATCTATGCTCCGGGCTCGATTTTGCCGGTACCTGCGATTGCCGGGAAGGCAGTGAATCTCGCTGGAGCGGAGGCTGTCGCGGGATTGCTGATGGTTGGAACGATTGCTGGCGTGCTGCTGGCGATGCTGATGAACAACGGCGGCGGTGCCTGGGATAACGCGAAGAAGTATATCGAGACCGGGCAGTATGGCGGCAAGAAGTCGGAGGCGCATAAGGCGGCGGTGGTGGGCGATACGGTCGGCGATCCGTTCAAGGACACGGCGGGGCCGAGTTTGCATGTGCTGATCAAGCTGCTGGCTACGATTACGCTGGTGCTGGCTCCGCTGTTTGTTTAGATGGAATGTCGTGAAGAATGGGCGGCCTTCGGGTTGCCCATTTTTCTTGGGATTTCCAGAGTGAATGCGGAGTGGATGAACCTCTTTCTGGCGAGTCAAAGGTAGGTGCGTCCCGGTACAATCTTGTTTGCGGCTGCATTAGCCGTGTTTTGAAGTAAAGGATAAGGTGCATGGCCAGACAGTCAGGTTCCAGTGTGCAGGAGAGGAAGACGACGGTGAAGGCGGAGGAGAGCCTGTTGTCGCGTGAACAGTTGGTGGAGTTTTACCGGCTGATGTATCTGTCGCGGCGGACGGACGATCGCGAGATCGTTCTGAAGCGGCAGCAGAAGATCTTCTTCCAGGTATCTTGTGCGGGGCATGAGGCTTTGCTGGTGGCTGCCGGGATGGCGATGAAGCCGGGATATGACTGGTTCTTTCCTTACTATCGCGATCGCGCGATATGCCTGGCGCTGGGAAATACGGTGGAGGAGCAGTTGCTGCAGGCGGTGGGTGCGGCGGATGACATTGCGAGCGGCGGCCGGCAGATGCCTTCGCACTGGTCGAGCAAGAAGTTGAATATTGTGACGTCTTCTTCGTCGACGGCTACGCAGTGCCTGCAAGCGGTGGGTTGTGCGGAGGCTGGACGATACTTTTCCCGGCATCCTGAATCGGCCAAGAAGCATGAAGGGGATTACAGGGAGTTCAAGGACGTCACGTTTCATGGCGATGAGGTGGTGTATGTGTCGATTGGCGAGGGGTCGACTAGCCAGGGCGAGTTCTGGGAGTCGCTGAACTCGGCTTCGAATGGGAAGCTGCCGGTTGTGTTTGTGGTGGAGGACAACGGGTATGCGATCTCGACTCCGGTGGAGGTGAATACTCCGGGGGGAAATATCTCGAAGCTGGTGGCGAACTTTCCGAACTTCCACTTTGCCGAGGTGGATGGGACGGATCCGGTTGCGAGTTACAAGGCGATGGTGGAGGCGGTGGCTTATTGCCGCGCTGGTAATGGACCCGCGCTGGTGCATGGGCATGTGATTCGACCTTATTCGCACTCGCTGAGCGATGATGAGCGGCTGTACCGGTCAGCGGAGGAGTTGGAGGCGGATGCGGCGAAGGATCCGATCTCGCGGATGCAGATGTGGCTGTTGCGCGAAGGGATTCTGGATGCGGATGGCGATCAATCGGTTGGAGAAGCAGGTGGATGAGGAGGTGCAGCGGGCTTCGGATCGCGCGGTGATGGCTACGCTGCCGTCGGTGAGTTCGATTACGAAGTTTGTTTATTCGGAGGATTTGACGCCGATGGATGCGCGGTTCGATACGCAGCCTGCGGCGACTGCGGATCCGACGGAACGAACGATGGCGGACCTGATCAACTGCTGCCTGAAAGACGAGATGCGGCGGGATGAGCGGATTGTGGTGTTTGGCGAAGATGTTGCCGATGCTAGTCGCGATGCAGCTTTGCGTGCCGGCAAGGTGAAGGGCAAGGGCGGCGTGTTCAAGCTGACTGCGGGGTTGCAGGCGGAGTTTGGCAATGAGCGCTGCTTCAATTCGCCGCTGGCGGAGGCAAATATTGTTGGCCGCGCGATTGGGATGGCTGTGCGCGGGATGAAGCCGGTGGTGGAGATTCAGTTCTTCGACTATATCTGGCCGGCGATGCACCAGTTGCGGAATGAGCTGCCGCTGGTGCGGTGGCGGTCGAATGGAGAGTTCAGTTGCCCGCTGGTGGTTCGGGTTCCGATTGGCGGGTATCTGACGGGCGGGTCGATCTATCACTCGCAGTCGGGCGAGAGTATTTTTACGCATACGCCGGGCGTGCGGATTGTGATGCCTTCGAATGCGCTGGATGCGATGGGGCTGTTGCGGACGGCGATTCGCTGCGATGATCCGGTGATGTTTCTTGAGCACAAGCGGCTTTATCGCGAGACGTTTGGGCGCGCGCCTTATCCGGGGCTGGAGTATTGCATTCCGTTTGGGAAGGCGAAGATTGTGCGGCCGGGCAAGGATTTGACCGTGGTGACGTATGGCGCGGTGGTGCCGCGGGCGTTGCAGGCGGCGCAGAAGCTGCACCGGGAGACGGGGATCGATGTGGAGCTGATCGATCTGCGGAGCCTGACTCCTTATGACTGGGAGGCGATTGCGGAGAGCGTGAAGAAGACGAACCGCGTGATCGTCGCGCATGAGGATATGTTGAGCTGGGGGTATGGCGCGGAGCTGGCGGCGCGGATTGGGGATGAGCTGTTCCATGATCTGGATGCACCGGTGCGGCGGGTGGCGGCGATGGATACCTTTGTGGCATATCAGCCGGTGCTGGAGGATGCGATTCTGCCGCAGCCGGAAGACCTTTACCGGGCGATGCAGGAGCTGGCGGCGTTCTAGCAGTGTTTTACTGGTGAATTTGTCCGCAACTGACAGCCGGTAGCTGGGTTTCCTACTGGGCAGGAGTATTTCTCTGGCTGTTTGCGGTTGAGTTGAGCTGGGGCTTGGAAGGAGTAGCTATGCGGCTCAGGCGGGAGACGACTGCGGTGCTGGTGGTTTCGGCGCGGGCCTTGATGGCCGGCGTTTTGTGTGTGCTGATGGTGGAGCAGCCGATGGTGGCTTCGGCTGCGGTGACGAAGCCTGCGACTGCGGCTTCGACAAAGGAGATTCAGGGCGAGCAGAGGGTCCTTCATGCGCTGAACCGATTTACGTTTGGACCGCGTCCGGGGGATATTGCGGCGGTTCAGGCGATGGGGTTGAAGCGGTGGTTTGAGCAGCAGTTGAATCCTGCGAGTATTGATGACTCGGCGTTGGAGGCGCGGCTGGAGGCGTTTCCTGCGATGAGGATGTCGCAGGCGGAGATGATAAAGCGGTATCCGAGCCCGCAGGTGCTGCGGCAGATTATTGCGAAGGATCTGCCGTTGCCGTCGGACCCGGTGGAGCATGCGGTCTATGCGGATCAGATTGCTTTCTATAAGGCTCAGAAGGCGAAGCAGGAGGAGAAGAAGGCAGACGCTGCGAAGGGTGATGGGGAGATGATGTCGCTCGCAGATGGCGGGCGCGGCGAAGGAGAAGAGCGCGCTGCCGGGAGATGGCGTCGATCCGTCGGTTCCGGCGATGGCGACGCATGAGGAGCAGTTTTATTCGGGGCTGGAGGCGGTGAAGATTATCAATCTGCCGCCTGATGAGAGGATACGCAGGATTCTGGCGATGCCGCCGGCCGAACTGGTTGCGTTTCGCAGGAGTTTGAGCCAGAGGGAGCTTGCGGATGCGGCGGAGGGTTTGACGCCGATCGAGCGGGAGACGCTGGCGGCGCTGCAGGGTTCGCCGAAGATGATTGGCGCAGAGCTGCTGGCTTCGCGGATGCTGCGCGATGTGTATAGCGAGCGGCAGTTGGAAGCAGTGATGACGGACTTCTGGCTGAACCACTTCAATGTGTATGTCCGGAAGAATCAGAACGAGCCTTACATGCTGCCGGAGTATGAGCGCGAGGTGATACGGGCTCGTGCGCTGGGTAAGTTTGAGGATCTGCTGGTGGCGACGGCGAAGAGTCCGGCGATGCTGATGTATCTGGATAACTGGCAGAGCATCGGACCGGATTCGCTTGCGGCGCGAAATGCTCCGAAGGCTGCGGCGTTTGCGCAGAATCCGCAGGTAAAGGCAGCGCTGAAGGATCGTGGGTTGAACGAAAACTATGCTCGCGAGTTGATGGAATTGCATACGCTGGGGGTGCAGTGCGAGGTGAGCCAGGATCATCCGGTGAGTGCGCTGGATCCGGCGTGTGGCAAGGGCTATACGCAGCAGGATGTGACGCAGGTTGCGAAGGTGCTGACGGGATGGACGATCGACCGGCCTTATTGCGGGGGTGGATTTGATTTTGAGGAGCGGAGGCATGAGCCGGGCAACAAGACGGTGATGGGCCAGGTGATTCAGGGAAGCGATTACATTGAGCCGCGTGGGATGGGATTTGGCGGGCGGCGATTTGGTGGTGGCGGGGTGGAGCGTTTGGTGGTGGGGCTTGTGGGGCTGAGACTTTCCATGGCAATCAGGCAGGCATGCAGGAGGGTTTGCGCGTGCTGCACATGCTGGCGACGAGTCCGGCTACAGCGAAGTTTATTTCGACCAAGCTGGCGGTGCGGTTTGTGAGCGATACGCCTCCGCCGGCGCTGGTGGACCGGATGTCGAAGGCGTTTCTGGCGAGCAATGGCGACATCAAGACGGTGCTGCGGACGATGTTCGATTCGCCGGAGTTCTGGTCGCCGGAGGCTTACCGCGCGAAGGTGAAGACGCCGGAGGAGTTTGTGATCTCGGCGGTGCGGGCGAGCGGGGCGGATGTGAAGAATGCGATTCCGCTGGTGCAGGCGCTGGATAAATTGGGGATGCCGCTGTACGGTATGCAGACGCCGAATGGATATAGCTGGACGGCGGAGAAGTGGGTGAATACGGGCGATCTGGTGAACCGGATGAACTTTGCGCTGGGGCTGAGCAGCGACAGGATTCCGGGGGTTCAGACCGATTGGGGACGGATTTTGGGGCAGACGGGCTCGGGGATACAGCCGGTGGCTTTGACGGCCGATTCGGATGCGGCGGCAGTGAAGGAAGAGAAGCTGGAGTTTGCGTTGCTGGGCCTGAAGGTGAGCGACCGAACGAGGTCGACAGTGCTGCAGCAGTTCCAGGATCAGGATATTCAACTGCAGGCGGAGAAGAATTTCTCTATTCGGCCGAGGGACCTGGAGCCGATGGCCCAGATATTGAATCCTGCGAGGCCGGGGCAGCAGGCTCGACCGCCGCTGGATCGCGAGGCTGCGACGATGGCTGGGCTGTTGCTGGGGTCTCCGGAGTTTCAGCGGCGGTAGCTGCGACGGCTCAATAGGCTGATTGTGGTCTGCGCAGAAAAGGCCCGGGGCTAAAGCCCTGTATCCGCTGGCTTTTTCGCATGGCTAAAGCCCTGTGCTTCCTCCGAAAGGCAAGAACGATGACTTTTTCATGACCATCTGAAGCTCTGCATTACGAACTGCCGACTTTTTCGCAGCCTGTATAGTGCAAGTGACTGAGGAGACTCGGCGTTTTGGGAATCGGCGGAGACCGTTGGATTTTGCCGGAGAATGTTGGGAGATGGCAACTTCCGGGATGGATGTGCGTTAGTACGGGCAGGGGCTAGAACGCAGGCACGCCGGGACAGGAGCAAGCGATGATCAACAGGCGATATTTTTCGGACTGCAGCGATTGGGGTTGCGATATTCATGGGCGGGACGATGCGCAGCGGGTGGTGAGCCGGCGCGGCTTCATGAAGGGTGGGGCTTTGGCGCTGGTGGGCACGTCGGCTATTCCGGCGTTTTTGTCGCGGAGCGTTCTGGCCGAGGTGACGACGGCGGCGGCGAACAAGAAGAAGCTGGTGGTGCTGTTTCAGCGCGGGGCGGTGGATGGGCTGAATGTGGTGGTTCCTTATAAGGAGAAGAACTACTACTCGATGCGGCCTTCGATTGCGATTCAGGAGAAGGATGTTCTGGACCTGAATGGATTTTTCGGGCTGCATCCTTCGATGGCGGCTATGAAGCCTCTGTATGACCAGGGGCATCTGGCGGTGATTCATGCGGCGGGTTCGCCGGATACAACGCGGTCGCACTTCGATGCGCAGGACTACATGGAGAGCGGGACGCCGGGCGTGAAGTCGACAGAGGATGGCTGGCTGAACCGCGCACTGCAGGCGGAGGCGGTGACAGGCAAGCAGTCGGCGTTTCGTGCCGTGGCGCTGGGGACGCAGGTTCCGCGGACGCTGCAGGGAAAGCTGCCGGCGATTGCGGTGAGCAATCTTGCGGATTTTTCGGTTGGCGGAAAAGGGCCAAACACTTCGCCAATCAGCAATGCGTTTCAGGCGATGTATGACGAGAGCACAGATGCGATGCTGCATGGAACGGGGCAGGAGACGTTTGAAGCGGTGAAGATGCTGAAGGCGGCTGATCCTGCGCACTATCAGCCCGCGGCTGGTGTAGTTTATCCGAACACTCCGTTTGGAAACAGCCTGAAGCAAGTGGCTCAGTTGTTGAAGGCGAATCTTGGGGTGGAGGCGGCGTTCTCTGATATTGGCGGATGGGATACCCACCAGAACCAGGGGAATGTGAATGGGCAGTTAGCAAACCGGTTGAAGGAGTTCTCCGAGACGATTGCGGCGTTCTGGAGGGATATGGGCGACGACGCGGAGAATGTGACTTTGGTGACGATGTCGGAGTTTGGCCGGACGGCTCGGCAAAACGGGACAGGCGGGACGGATCATGGTCATGCGAACGCGATGTTCGTGCTCGGCGGACAGGTAAAGGGCGGTAAGGTTTACGGCAGGTGGCCGGGGCTGGCGAACGAGCAACTGAACGAGGGCCGCGATTTGGCGGTGACAACGGACTTTCGCCGCGTGCTGGGCGAAGCGGCTTACCGGACGTTGGGGTCCAGGAACATGGATCTGGTATTTCCGGGAGCCCAGGTTGATTCGGGCCAGTTTTTGAACTTCAGCCAGGGTTGAAGACGGCTTTTGTTGATTCTGCGGAAGTAATGAGCTTGTCCGGATTCTGTTTATGGAATGTAAATTCTTTCGATATACCGAATAGTGGAAAAATAGGGACAACTTTTTGCTCGAACCCGCGTCTTATTGGGTGTACCAAGCAAACGCCGGACTAGCAGTTCCCACGGTGCGGCTTCCAATATCCGCAACAAAAACTCCCCACCAAATGTGAGGCCTCCAGTGTATCGGGGGCCTTCTCTCCTTAAGGCTTTAGTGTGGCTCAGGCGAGGTTGAGACGCCGGTCGAGGGCTATCGCGCCGGGTCCGTAGAAGGTCAACATGACGGCTATGACGAAGAGGGCAAGAGAATATTCGGAGCCTGCGTAGCCGTGGTGACGGTTGACCATGATCAGCGCGACGAGCATGTTGATCGTGACCATGAAGGCAGCGAGGCGCGTGAGGAGTCCGAGGATAAGAAGGATGCCGCCTATGAACTCTGTGAAAGCTGAGACGTAACCGAGCCATGCGGGGAAGCCAAGGGTGGCCACGAAGTGGGCGTGATGGTCCAGCGCGCCGTGGGGCACGACTTTAGGGTAGCCGTGATAGATCATCGCCGCGCCGAGGACGAGGCGCAGGAGAAGCGCGCCGAAGGGTTGCAGGCTGTTGAGCCACTTGATCATGGTTCCAGCGTAGCCGCGAGGCTTGAGGATTTGGGATGGAGTCTAGCGGGCGGGTGTCGGGGAAGGTACGAGGGCGGGGATCGGTGCGGCGGGGAGATATTGGTCTAGAAATCGGGTGAGGCTTTGGTTGAATGCTAATGCTGATGGAGTGGTGAGCTCTACGGTGAGCCTGGGATCGGCGGCGGTGGTGAAGGCTTGCTCGAGTTGGGTGCTGCGAGAGATAAGGAGTTTTGGAGTGCGGAGGGTGGAGAGTGGTTGTGCCAGCGGGAAACGGTCGTGAAAGAGGAGACGGACGGGGAGGATGGAGGCGCGTGGGTCGCGGAGAACTGTGTCGAGGAGGTCGGTTCGGGGGTTGTCGAGAATAACGGCGGGGATCGCTGTTTGAGTTGCGGCCAGGTGCGTTGCGAGGGAGGCGCCGGTGCCGGTGCCGTAGGGGATGATTCTTGCTGCGGGGATGGAGCGGGAGTTGGTGAGGTATTGGAGGGCGGAGTCGGTGTCGTGCGTCATGGTCTGCTGGCTGGGTCGGAGGGCGGCGCTTTGGCCGTAGCCTCGGTAGTCGATGGCGAAGACGTTGATGCCGAGGTTGTGGAGGGCGGCGAGGGTGGGGATGGAGTTGGCGAGCGAGCCGTTGCCGTCGGGGAGAAAGAGGATGGTCAGGTGGGCGTAGCGGCCGCCGGGGTCTGACGGGATCCACCAGCCGGTTAGTTGCGGAGTGGCGGAGTCGCCGGGATCGAAGCGGACTAGTTCGTAGGAAACGCCTGCGATGGATGCGGGGGGCGCTGAGGTTCGGATTGGGTGAAGGACCAGTTGCCACTGGCCCTGGTAGAAGAGCAGGCAGAGGGTGAGGTAGCCGCAGAAAAGCGCGGCGAGAATGGTGAAGCCGATGGCTTTGATGAGCCAGACGGGGCTGACGTCTTCCTGGTGATTGCGCTGAGGTGCGGGACGCTTGTCTGGCTTGGGTGTGGGGCGGGGCATGGAGAGGTTCTGTATCGACTTTAGCATTGGGCTCTGGCGCCGGCGGCGAGGGAGGCGTTGGAGCGGGCCGGGGATTTAACATGGAGGTAAGGAGATTTTCGTGGCGAAGTGGGTGAGGTTATGCGGGTTGGCTGAGGCGCCGGCGGTGGGACAGGTTGCAGAGGCTGAGGTGGAAGGTGTCGCGGTGTGCCTGGCGAATGTGAATGGAGTGTTATCGGCGCTGGATAATGTTTGTCCGCACCGGCAGGGTCCGCTGGGACAAGGTTGGTTGGAGGGGGAGTCGGTCGTCTGTCCGTGGCACTCGTGGACGTTCAGCACGCGGACGGGTCTGTCGGAGTATCCGGTGATGAGCGTGTGGATGTCTTTCCGCTAAGGGTGGAGGGGGAGGATGTGCTGGTGGATATTGAGTGTGCGCGGAGGGGAATCCAGCTTGGGTCATCCGCAGATTGTTGAAAAGATATGTGGTGCGGATACGGGTGGCTGCGATAGGCTGCGTCTAAACAGCCGCATGCATGAAGGCGGTTGGTTCGAAGGAGTATTCACCATGAAATTGCGCGTATTGTTCCTTGCCGTTATCGCAGTTGTGGTTCTGGCTGGTTCTGTGGTTCCTGCCAATGCCGCCTCCCATCATCGCCATCACCGTCACCATCATCACAAATAGGTTGCAACAATTGACAAGATGGCCCGGCTCCCTTTGGCCGGGTCTTTTTTCTGATTTTGCGTAAAGGGAATTCAAGCGCGAGCAATGCTTTCCTGCGTGGATGCTGATAGAATCTATTAAATCCACTCCAAACAGGAGAGGCAATGCAGGCAATACTGGCGCTGGAAGACGGGCGCATTTTTCGCGGCAAGAGTTTTGGCGCACGGGCGGAACGGTCCGGCGAAGTGGTCTTCAATACATCATTGACCGGCTACCAGGAGATCTTTACTGATCCTTCGTACGCGGGCCAGATTGTCGTTCTCACAAATCCCCACATTGGAAATTATGGAACGACTCCGAGTGATGCGGAGTCGAAGAAGCCTTACATTGAAGGGCTGGTGACGCGCGAGTTTTCGCCGATGAGCTCGAACTGGCGCTCGACGCAGGTAGCCGATGAGTACCTGGAGCGCTATGGCGTGCCGGTCATCGCCGAGATTGATACGCGGGCGGTGGTGCGGCATCTGCGGGCCAATGGTGTGATGCGCGGCGTGATCGCTTCGGGTGAGAATCTCGATGCCGATGCGCTGGTTGCGAAGGCGCGGGCGATTCCCAAGATGGAAGGGACCGATCTCGCTAGCGTCGTGACGACGAAGGTTGCGTATGAGTGGGATGCCAATGAGCCGAAGAACCAGACGGGCGATGCGTTCTTGAGCAAGGCTGAGGGCGGCGCTGAGCAGATGCATGTGGTTGCGTATGACTTCGGCATCAAGGAAAACATTCTGCGGATGCTGACGCGCGAGAACTGCCGCGTGACGGTGGTTCCGGCGACTACTTCGGCGGAAGATGTGCTGGCGATGGAGCCGGATGGAGTGTTCTTCTCGAATGGGCCGGGCGATCCGGAGCCGCTGGAGTATGCGGTTGAGAATGTGAAGGAGTTGCAGGGGAAGAAACCGATCTTCGGGATTTGCCTGGGGCATCAGATCTTCGGGCTCGCGCTGGGCGGGAAGACCTACAAGCTGAAGTTTGGGCATCATGGCGGGAATCATCCGATCATGAACCACCAGACGGGCAAGGTGGAGATTACGGCGCAGAACCATAACTTCAATGTCGATCCGGATTCGCTGCCGGCGGATGTGGAGAAGACGCATACGAATTTGAATGATCAGACGCTGGCGGGGTTGCGGCACAAGACGGACCCGATGTTCAGCGTGCAGTACCATCCGGAGGCTAGTCCGGGGCCGCATGACTCGCATTATCTCTTCAAGGACTTTCGGAAGATGATGGAAGAGTGGAAGAAGTGAGATGCGCGGGCATTAGCTCATTGAGTGATTTTGGGTTTTGAAAGGGCGGGACTTTAGTCCCGCCGTTGCGTGTAGCGAGTGGTTCGGGGCTTTAGCCCCCGAGGGAATGGATGAGGCCAAAGAGAGAGATAGCGACGAACAATCGACAGACCTATTTTGTTACATCGAATACGACGGCGCGCACTCCGTTCTTCCGTCATGAGCGATGGTCTCGGTTATTTGTTGAAACGCTCTACAGCTACAGACCCGAGCGGTATCTTTTGCATGGTTTTACGGTGATGCCGGATCACTTTCATTGTCTGCTGACACCAACGGCGAGTCTGGAGTCGGCGGTTCAATGTTTGAAAGGCGGATTTTCGTTTCGAGCCAGGAGAGAGTTCGCCTGGAAAGGCGATATCTGGGGACCGGGATTTTCCGATCATAGAATCCGGGATGCCGAGGATTTTGAGATTCACCAGCGGTATATAGGACGGAATGCTGTCAAGGCAGGATTGGTTGAGCGGGAAGATGAATATGCGTATTGCTCGAACAACGGGCGGTTCGAATTGGATGTATTCCCTCAGGGGCTAAAGCCCAATTTCGTAACTGAAGCAGGCGGCGTGGCTAAAGCCACGCCCTTTCAAAGCAACGACGGCGGTGTACGCCCGTTTCACGACTTGATTGAGAGAGATTTAAATGCCACGCAGGAATGACATTGCAAAGATTCTGGTGATCGGCTCGGGGCCGATTGTGATTGGGCAGTCGGCGGAGTTCGACTACTCCGGTACGCAGGCGTGTAAGGCGCTGAAGGCCGAGGGGTATGAGGTGGTGCTGGTGAACTCGAACCCGGCGTCGATCATGACCGATCCTGAGGTTGCCGACCGCACTTATATTGAGCCGCTGACGGCTGCGTATGTTGAGGAGATTCTCCGTGTGGAAGCGGAGATGCTTGACTCGGGCGGGAGAGCGGGGAATGGGAAGTTTGCTCTGCTGCCTACGGTGGGCGGGCAGACGGCGCTGAATCTTGCGGTGGATCTTGCTGATTCGGGTGTGCTGGACAAGCTCGGCGTGGAATTGATTGGTGCGAAGCTGGAGGCGATCAAGAAGGCAGAGGACCGACTGCTTTTCAAGGATGCGATGACGAAGATCGGGCTCGATATGCCGCGGTCTGCGCTTATTAACAACATTCGCGATGGTCTGGAGTTTGCCGGCAAGATTGGTTTTCCGGTGGTTATCCGGCCTTCGTTTACGCTGGGTGGTTCTGGCGGCGGAATTGCCTACAACCGCGAAGAATTGATGGAGATTCTTGCGCGTGGGCTCGATCTTTCGCCGGTGCATGAGTGTCTGCTTGAGGAGAGTGTGCTCGGGTGGAAGGAGTATGAGTTGGAGGTGGTGCGTGATCTGAAGGACAACGTCATCATCATCTGCTCGATTGAGAATTTTGATCCGATGGGTGTGCATACGGGCGATTCGATTACTGTGGCTCCTGCACAGACGCTGACGGATCGCGAGTACCAGGCGATGCGCGATGCTGCGATTGCGGTGATTCGCGAGATTGGTGTTGAGACGGGCGGAAGCAATGTGCAGTTTGCGGTGAATCCGCTGAACGGGCGGATGACGGTGATCGAGATGAATCCGCGTGTGTCGCGGTCTTCTGCGTTGGCTTCGAAGGCGACGGGATTTCCGATTGCGAAGATTGCGGCTCGGCTTGCGGTTGGGTACACGCTGGATGAGATTCAGAACGATATTACGAAGGCGACGCCTGCCTGTTTCGAGCCGACCATTGATTATGTTGTCGTGAAGATTCCGAAGTGGCAGTTTGAAAAGTTTCCCGGCGCGGATGATGTGCTTGGGCCGCAGATGAAGTCGGTCGGAGAAGTGATGGCGATCGGCCGGACCTTCAAGGAAGCGATGATGAAGGCGGTGCGGTCGCTCGAGACGGGCAGGAAGGCAACGGCCGATGACATCGAGCCTCGGCGGCTGACGCAACGGCTGGTGACTCCGCATCCGGATAGGCTCGCTTATATTCGCTATGCGTTTGAGCGCGGGATGACGGTGCGCGAAGTGGCTCGAATGACTTCGATGGACCCTTGGTTTCTGTACCAGATCAAGCAGATCACCGATGAGATCAAGGCGATTGGCGGCGTGGCGATGGCGGAGGTCACGGCGGAGCAACTGCGGACGGCGAAGCGGATGGGAATCTCCGATGAGCGGCTGGCGGCTGTTTGGGGACTGACCGGCGCTGAGGGGACGGCGGCGGTTCGTGCGCTGCGTAAGAAGCTGAACGTGATGCCGGTGTACAAGCTGGTGGATACTTGCGCGGCGGAGTTTGAGAGCTACACGCCTTATCTCTACAGCTGCTATGACGAAGAGGATGAGGCGGCGCCGACGGACAAGAAGAAGATCCTGATTCTTGGCAGTGGGCCGAACCGGATTGGGCAGGGAATTGAGTTTGATTACTGCTGCTGCCATGCTGCGTTTGCGCTGCGCGAGGATGGCTACGAGACCATCATGGTGAACTGCAATCCGGAGACAGTGTCGACCGACTACGACACTAGCGACCGGTTGTATTTTGAGCCGCTGACGCTCGAAGACGTGCTTGGCGTGTATGAGCATGAGGCTTCGAGTGGCGCAGAGATCGGGATGATCGTGCAGTTTGGCGGACAGACTCCGTTGAATCTTTCGCTGCCGCTGAAGAAGGCCGGCGTGCCAATCATCGG
The DNA here is from genome assembly GCA_963746625.1 of uncultured Acidobacteriaceae bacterium. Taxonomy (GTDB): domain Bacteria; phylum Acidobacteriota; class Terriglobia; order Terriglobales; family Acidobacteriaceae; genus Edaphobacter. Next base: position 1,543,046 of record CAVVBT010000001.1, on the reverse strand, counting down.
GACTTCGCCGGAGTCGATTGACCTGGCGGAAGACCGGAAGCGTTTTGGAAAGTTGATTGAAGAACTGAAGATTCCGCAGCCCGAGGGCGCGATGGCGACCAGCGTGGAAGAGGCGGTGGCTGGGGCGAATCGTGTTGGGTATCCGGTGCTGGTGCGGCCTTCGTATGTGCTGGGTGGGCGAGCGATGGTGATCGCGTATGACGACGCCGCTGTGGTGCAGTATATGTCGACTGCGATTGAGTATTCGCAGGAGCGGCCGGTATTGATCGACCACTTCCTCGAAGATGCGATTGAGTGCGACGTGGATGCGTTGTGCGATGGCGACGACGTTTTGATCGCAGGGATCATGCAGCATATTGAAGAGGCAGGCATTCACTCTGGAGATTCGTCCTGCGTGTTGCCGTCGGTCGATCTGAGCGATGATGTGCTGGAGACGATACGCCAGTACACGCGGAAGCTGGCGATTGCGCTGAGCGTGCGTGGCCTGGTGAACATTCAGTTCGCGATTCAGCGTGGCAAGGTCTATGTGATTGAGGTGAATCCTCGCGCGTCGCGGACGGTGCCTTATGTTTCGAAGGCGACGGGGATTCCCCTGGCGAAGGTTGCTTCGCGCATCATGGTTGGCCGGAAGCTGAAGGAGTTGTTGCCGGAGCAGGTGGCGAATGGAAAAGATCTCGATACGGGTTCGCACTTCTATGTGAAATCGCCGGTGTTTCCGTGGGGCAAGTTCCAGGGCGTGGATACGGTTCTGGGGCCGGAGATGAAGTCGACCGGCGAGGTAATGGGCGTTGCGGATAACTTCGGCGAGGCGTTTGCCAAGGCGCAGATTGCGGCTGGACAGGTGCTTCCGCTCAAAGGGACGGTGTTTCTCAGCGTGAACGATCATGACAAGGATCGGACCGTTGCGTTGGCGCGGCAGTTTGTGGAGATGGGCTTCCATCTTGTGGCGACACATGGAACGGCAGTCGTGCTGGAGCATGCGGGGCTGCAGCCGGAGCGGGTGCATAAGGTCAAAGAGGGCCGGCCGAACGTTGTCGACCTGATCAAAGGGCGACCGGATTCAACTAATCATCAACACGCCGCGCGGGCAGGATACGTTCTTCGATGAGAAGGCGATTCGGCGGGCTGCAGTACTGGCGCGGATTCCGACGATTACGACTCTGGCGGCGGCGCAGGCTGCGGCTGAGGGGATTGCGGCGCTGCAGAGAGGCACGCTGAGCGTGGTTGCGCTGCAGACGTTGCACCTGGACCGGTTTGCTGGTGAGACGAAGGCGGTTGCTGAGGTCTAGCTGCTGACGGGGTGCGAGGCTCAGGATTTGAGGGCGAACTTTGCACCGGCGGCATAGCCGATCATGGAGAGCGGAATCCATGTGCCGACGAGCAGGCCGTCGCCAGCCAACAGTCCGCTGCCGTGACGCAGGGTGAAGAACGTGCGCCATAGTTTTTCGACTGCGCCGCAGTTCTCGCACAGGCCGTTGCCCGTGGGAAGATCGAGCACCCAGACGCAGGTGATGGAGAAGATCACGACGCCTGAGATCCAGATATAGGTGGCGATGTCGTTGTGATACATGCGAGCTAGGACGAAGGCTCCAAACATCGGAACCAGAAACGCGAGAACAGTGCCGATTATCTTGGGCGAGGAAGAATCGGGATCGGGGTGTTTGATGGACATGAGACCGATGACGAGGATGAGCAGCAGGCAGGCAATGGCGGTGTGGATGAGGAACCATGCGGCCTCGCGGTTCAGGTCGCTCAGAGATTTGTCGTGCGAGATGTCTCTTTGGTTCACCATGGCGTCCTGAAAAAGGTTATCGCGGATCGAATTCGTCGGCGGCCTGTTTTGGTTACGTCTTTCGGGGAATGTGCGTATTAGTTAACACTCGCGCGGTTGCGGATTTCGCGCGCTGGCGCTGGTTAGAATAGAAACATGCTGCTCGATGGGCTTCAATTACCTCTGACGACGCCGTTTTATCCTGACGGCCGCATCAATCTTCTCAAGCTGGAACATAATGTGGCGCGCTACTCAAAGACTCCCGTTGCCGGACTGGTGGCGTTGAGTGGATTTGGCGATCCGGCGATGTTGTCGGATGACGAGACGCGCCAGATCCTTGAAGAGTGTTGCGGGCGTGGCTGCAGCTGAGAAGGTGCTGGTGGCTGGAGTCTCGCGTGACAGTGTTGTCGGCACGCTTGAGCTGGCTGACAGTGCGGCGAAGTTTGGTTATGATGCGGTGCTGGTGAAGCGGCCTTCGTTGTCTTCGGGTCGTCATGGCAAAGAGGGGAAGGAGCTGCTGACGTACTTTCAGGCGGTCGCGGATCGCTCTGCGCTTCCTGTGGTGCTTTATGACGCGGGCCATGAGGAACTATTGCCGGTCGACGTGGTGATCGAACTGGCTGGGCATCCGCAGATTCTTGGCCTGGTGGAAGGTGTTGGCGCGCGAGAGCGATTCGAGGCTCTTAGTGCGGGGACGACCGGCGTGAAGAGGCAGGTGGCGGTGACGGCGGTGTTTGCCGCTGTGACTGGACGCATGCGGGTTCGCGATGAAGAAACGGCGAGCGGGTTGATTGCGCCCGGTAGTTTGGCTGGCGGCGGTGCAGCGGCGGCGGTTGCTCCGGCGAGGACGATTGCGAAGACGCGGACGAAACTTGTCGGGTTTCAGATTTTGTCGGGCAGGACGTCGGGGGTGTTGGACGGTCTGCGTGCCGGGGCTGTTGGGGCGATGCCGGGGTTTGCGGCTTCGGCTCCGCAGGCTTGTTATGAGGTGCTCGCGGCGTGGAAGGATGGCGACCAGGGGTTGGCGGAAGAGAAGCAGGCCCGGCTTGAGCAGGTGGCGCAGCGAGTGGAAGAAGAGCTGGGCGTTGCCGGGATCAGGTTTGGATGCGACCTGAATGGGTACTTCGGCGGGATGCCTCGTCTCCCGTTGCTGCCGCTTACGGGCGACGAGCGCGCGGAGGTTGAGGCCCTGATGCAGGGGTTGCGTAACTGAAGTTGGCCGGAGATCCCGCGATGAGTGCTACTTCGGAGTTACCGTGACACCCATGCCGCTGAGTTTGCTGCGCGCCTGCATGGCCTCTGGAGAGTTCGGATAGCGCTGGATGAGGTTGCGGAACTCCCGGATGCCGGCGTCCTTCTGATTCTGCGCGACCAGAGCCATGCCTTTGTGCAGGTGAGCCACGGGCACCTTGTTGCTGTCCGGGTACTGGTCGATGACGGCGTCGTAGGCTTTGATGGCGGCGGCATATTTCCCGCCGCGGTAGGCAATTTCGGCTTGGTAGTAGTAGGCGTTTCCGGAGAGCGGATTGTCGGGGTAGTTCTTGACGACATCGCCGAACTCGGAGGCTGCGAGGGCGTATTTTGCTGCCATATAGTCGCCGAGGGCGGTCTTGTAGAGTTCGTCGGCTGGTGGTGCGCCTCCGGATAGGGATGCAGGCGCTACTGGCGCGGGCGCTACCGGTACATCGGCGGGCGGAATGTTGGCGGAAGGTTTGCCTCGACGGCCGCTGGGAGCGGGCGGCGGGGGATTATCCGGAACGGAGTTTACAGGCGGAGAAGACAGAGCCGAGCCGCCACCCGGCTGGTTCTGCATGTTGGCGCTCATCGATTGTTGCTGGCTCTGGACATCCTGCACGAGCTTCTGGAGGGAGCCGATGCGGGCCTTGATCTCGTCTACGGAGTCGTTCAGTGACTGAATCTGGCCGGAGATCTGGTCGGTTTTGCCGGATTGGGCCTCCTGCTGAGCCTGCATCTGTTTTTGCAGGCTTTCGACGACTGCGCTCATCTTATTGATGGAGTCGGCGCTCTGCTGGATGAGATCCTTCATGACACCCATGCGCTCGTCGTTGGACTGTTGCAGGCGGGCGACGGCGTCCTGAAGCTGCTGGATCTGGGTCTGCAGCTGCACCATGTCCTTGCTGACGGCAAAGGCGGGCGAGGCGCAGCAGAGAGCAGCGCCAAAGAGAACTGCCGCGACGAAAGGGCGCTTTTTGCGTTGGTTTGGCTGGATGGGCTGATTGGTGTTCATGGCAGGAGCACGCCTGGCTTTCTGTCTTCCGGCTCAGCCCTCGCGTTGTGAGCTGCCTGAGGGCCGGGCCGGAGTATGACGGTGAGGATTAGCGATCGAGAGAGAACTGGGCTCGCCGGTTCTGCTGCCAGCAGCTCTCTTCCTCTTCAGTGCAGAACTGCTTCTCTTTGCCGTAGCTGATGACGCGGAGGCGGTTGGAGGCGACGCCTGCTGAGATCAGCGCGGTGCGGGCGGCGTTGGCGCGGTTTTCGCCGAGCGCGAGGTTGTATTCGGCCGAACCGCGGTCATCGCAGTAGCCACCGATCACGACTTTGATGGAGGGATGCGCGGTGAGGTACTCGGCTGCCTTCGCCGTGGAAGTGGCGGCGTCCGGTCGCAGATCGAAGCTGTCGTAGTCGAAGAAGATGTCCTGGACGTTCTGGTGGAAGGCGGCTTCGCTGCCCATATCGACATTTTCGGGGGCGGGTGCAGAAGGAGCGACGGGAACGCGAACGGTCACGCGAACGTTGGCCTCGATGGTGCCGCCGTCGCCCTTCGCGGTGAGTTTAAAGTTGGTGGAGTTGGCGGGCGACACGGTTTGGGTGCCGTTCACGTTCACTTCGCCGATACCCTCGATGGCAGCGGACGTGGCGTTCTGGGTGCGCCAGTTCAGCACCACGGACTGGCCCTGATCAATCGCCAGCGGGTCGGCTGTGATACTGGCGGTAGGAGCGGGGGCAGCTGCTGGGGTGGGGCCGAGAGCACTCGGATTGACCCCGCTGGCCTTCTTATGGCAGCCCGTGACTGCGCCGAGTATGGCGAGGGTTGAGGCCAGGGCCAGTGTTTTTGTCAATCGGTTCTGCATCGCGCTCATCGGATATCTCCCTGTGTTCAAGTATGTCAAAAACCACTGTTGCCTGCGAAATGTCTCGCAGAGAAACCTACTTCCAACTCCAATTTGGCATGTCTGCGCCGGAGCCGGTTAGTGCGCGTTTCTGCGTCCCGTCGGCGAGCATCGTCATAATTCTCATGTGGCCAGCCTTGCCGTCGGGGGTATTGGCGTAGACGATGTGCCTCCCATCGGGAGACCACGAGGGAAAATCGCAACGGCCGCCATCGTGGGTCAGCTGAATCCAGCGTTTGGTGGCGATCTCCATGATGTAGATATCCTGCCCGCCGGGCGCGCCAGGACCGTATTTGCGATCCCATGCAAAGGCGAGAAACTGGCCGTTGGGCGACCACGAGACGGACGTGGCGTAGCCTCCATCGGTCATGCGCTGGATGGCTGAGCCATCGGTGTCCATGATGTAGAGCTGGGGCAGGCCGGTGCGTCCGCTGATCCATGCGATCTGCGAGCCGGTGCGCGGGTTGTAGGTTGGGGAGACATCGGGGCCGCGGAAGCTGGTGATGCGGCGGGCCAACGAGCCGTTGGCGTCGGAGACCCATATCTCGGGATCGCCCGAGCGCGAGGAGGAATAGGCGATGTCTTTTCCGTTCGGCGCCCATGCCGGAGTGATGTTTGTTCCACCAGAGCCCGTGAACGTCACCATGCGACCGAGGAGGAGGGAGTACATCCGAATCTGAAAGCCCTCTTTGCCAAGCGAAGCAAAGGCTACCCGGCTGCTGTCCGGTGAGATGCGCGGCGACAGCGAGATGGAGCCAAGATTTGTGATGGCATGCTGATTCTCGCCGTCGTAGTCCATCTCCCATATCTCTTTGTTGCCGCCGTTAATCTTCACGTAAACGATCTTCGATTCGGCGATGCCCTGGCTGCCTCCGCTGAGCCGGAAGATGATCTCGTCGGCGAAGCGGTGTGCGATCTGGCGGGCCGAGTCATCGCTGGCGTCCTCGTTGTACTGCTTAGCGAGAACCTGCGGGTACTGCGTGTTCTTCGCGTCGAAGAGGAAGCCGTTGCAGAGAATCTTGCCTCCCTGAACGCCGAAGTTGCCAAACGCCACCATGGCTGCGGAGGCGGGCGCGGCGGACCATTGCTGCACGTTCATCTCGGCGGGCACGCCGGGGATGGTTTGGGGAAGAAGACTCTTGGAGACGATGTCGAAGATACCTGCGTTAGCAAGGTCGGAGTAGAGGGTGGTGTCGAAGGTGCGCTTCAGGCTGTCTGTTTGGGGGTCGGAGGAGCCGGGTTTGAAGTCGGCCACGGCGATGCGGACATTCGTGACGCCAGTGGAGGTCTCGGTGTGAAAACCTTCCTGTGCTCGCACTGTCAAAGTGCAGACGAGCAGAAGGATCAGGACCAGGAGTTTCGAATCATTGGCGATTCGCATCAAGGGCGTTCGTTGCGGACTAGGCATTCTGTCTAATGTTAGACGCAAAAAAGGCACGGCGGGTCACCTGAGGAAAATCGATAAAGGTAATCAAAAGAGTACTGCGCGTGGCAAATTACTGCGGATGGAAGTGGAAGGTGAATTCTACGGTAACGCGGTTCCCCGAAGGTACAGGACCGAAGCCGTCGACTCGCTGGACCGCTCGCAAGGCCGACATGTCGAGCGACGGAGAGCCGCTGCGGGTCTCAACGCGGGGATTCGACGGAGTTCCATCGCGTTCGATGTCAAAAAGGATGGTCGTGCTCTTGTCCATGGAAGCGGCTGGATCGGCCTCTGCCTTGTACCAGTTCTGCGAAACCTTGTTGTTGACGATGTTGACGTAGTAGGCGTAACGCTCGCCGAAGCTGCGGTCCTGCACCGAAACGCTCGACGTACCGTTCTTTAGCTCTACCGTGGATTGCGCGATGCGAATACCGGCCGTTTCTCCGGTCACTGCCTTCGTCGGCGGTGGCGTGACGGGCTGAATGTGTTTCGGCGGGGCGGGCGTTGGCTTGTCGGCTACTTTGGGAGGCTTGATTTTTTCCGGGATGGCGAGTGAGTCCGGGGTTGGCGCTGCTTCCGTCTTCTCCTTTTCAGTGACGGGGGCGGGGCTTGGCGCCTCGGAGGTCAGGACTCCGGTGTCGAGCGTGCGCTGGGTCGGCGGCAGAGGGATGGACGCGACCATGGTGGCCTGGATGGCTCCGACGTTCGAGGCATTTTCGCCCCAGTTGCTGCCGCGATGGTGAAAGAAAAATGCCCAGCCAACGATGAAGGCGGCGACGAGTCCGTGCAGGAGCAGAGAGCCGGCGAAGTTTACGCCGAGCCGGTCGCTGTCCGGGGCTTCGTCACGTGCGTATTGGAGCTGAGCGGCTATGGCACCCTCCTTACTTCTCGAGCGGCTGGGTGACGATGCTGATGTTGGTGATGCCAGCCTGCTTGACCGCATCCATCACCGAGGCGAATGCGCCGAAGGGCACGCGCTCATCGGCGCGCAGATAGATGATGCGCTTGGCGTCGGGCTTGCCGGTGGTCTTCAGCAGAGAGGGAAGTTGGTGGATGTTGACTGGCTTGTCCTGAAGGAAGACATTCTGGTCGCGGTCGATGGTGACGACCATTCGCTCTTCGGTGAGCTGATTGACTGTGCGGGTCTTGGGGATTGCGACTTCGACGCCCGACTGCAGCACAGGCGCAGTGAGCATGAAGATAAGCAGGAGCACGAGGACGACGTCGACCAGCGGCGTGACGTTGATCTCTGCCAGCGAGGTTTGCGTGTGTCCCTTTGCAGAGAAGGCCATGGTTAGAAGGTCCTCCTTCGCGCCTCTTCTGGCTGCGGAGGCGCCGTGGGGGCCATCATGGCGGCATTTTCGATTGCGTTCAGCAACTCGCGGCCGAAGTCGTCCATGCGTGCGGCGAACTCGCGAAGCCGCGCCGTGAGCTGGTTATAGCCGATGACCGCCGGGATGGCGACGACGAGGCCGGCGGCTGTGGTGATGAGGGCTTCAGAGATGCCCGGCGCCACTGCGCGAAGTGTCGCCGCGCCTGCGGTGCCGAGTCCGTGGAAGGCATCGATGATGCCCATGACAGTGCCGAAGAGTCCGATGAAGACTGCGATATTTCCGATGGTAGCGAGCCAGGTCATGTGGCTCTCCATCGCGGTCAGGGCCTCGCTCGATGCGGTCTGGGCGGCGCGTTCGAGCGCGACGGGGTTGCGCGGAAGGCCGCGTCCGCCGTTCTGCCGCTGGTATTCGTCGTGGATCTCGTTGAAGACGGCGACGAGTGGGCTGGGCTTGAACTGATCGGCGACTGCGGAGATCTCGCTCAGCCGGGTCGATTTACGAAAGGCGCGGAGGAAGCGCTGGCTCTGCGTCTGGGCTTTGCCGAAGCGGGACCACTTGGAGATCATGATGGTCCAGGAAAAGATGCTCGCCAGCAGAAGAATGATGAGCACAGCGAAGGCGATGGGGCCGCTGTTGTGAACCATCTCCAGAATGGCGCTGCTGTTGGCTGCCGCGGGTGCTGCGGCAGTGGAGTCATCCTGAAGAATTAGCAGAGCGAGGAGCCAGACCATAGTTGTTGTCCACCAGTGTTTAGTGTAAATCGGGATTGCGGGAAATTTCGGCGGCGCACCCGCCGTGGTGCAGGCTTTTGCCGTGCACAGGATGGTTCATGACGCGATTTCAATGAGTTTGCTATTCTCGCGATACATCGCTGGACTGGAAGTTAGATGGGGAATCTATGCTGCTGGAGTTGCGCGCGGAAAACTATGCTGTCATCGACCGTGCGGTCGCTACGTTTGGGCTTGGACTGAACCTGTTAACGGGTGAGACCGGGGCGGGGAAGTCGATCCTGATCGATGCGCTGGCGCTGCTGCTGGGCGGCAAGGCCTCGCCGGATGTGGTTCGGCATGGAGAAGAGAAGGCCGTGGTCAGTTGCGTCTTCGAGCTGACGCCGGGAGCGGAGGCGATCCTCGAAGCGAACGGGATCGACTCGGAGTCCGATCATATTCTGCTGCGGCGCGAGATTGTGGCGAACGGGAAGGGCCGCGTCTTCGTCAATAATCAGCCAGCGACTGTTGGGGTTCTGCGGCAGCTTGCTCCGGAGCTTGCGCTGGTGCATTCGCAGGGCGAGACGCTGAACTCCTTCGACCAGGCGCAGCAGCGGAGTCTGCTCGATCGCTTTGGCGCGATCAATACGGATGCTGTTGGCGGAGGCATTCGCCGCGTGGCGAGCGACTACCGACAAATTGAACGAGCTGCAGTCTGCCGAGCAGGACAGGTTGCGCATGGCAGACCTCTGGCGTTTTCAGAGCAAAGAGATCGAGCAGGCTGGATCTGACTGCAGAGGATGAAGACGCTCAGCTTGAGGCGGAGAAGCGTGTGCTGGCGAACGCGGAGAAGCTCTACACCGCGGCGATGAGTGCGCATGAGTTGTTGTATGAGTCGGAGGGGTCGGCCGAGGGCGCGTTGGGCGCGGCGTTGAAGCATCTGGAGGAGTTGGCGCGGTACGACACGCGGTTTCAGGAGCCGGCGCAGCAGTTGGCGGCGGCGAAGGCGATCGTCGAGGATGTCGACGCCGAGGTGCGCGATTTTGCCGACAATATCAACGCGGCTCCGGGGCGCCTCGAGGAGATTGAAGACCGGTTGGCGGCGCTCGACCGGCTGAAACGAAAGTATGGGCACAGCCTGAAGGAGGTCATCGCATTCGGCGCCGAGGCAGCCCTGCGTCTGTCCGAGGTGGAGAACCGCGATGCGCTGCTGGTCGAACTCAAAGCGAAGCAGGAGCAGGATGGCTGCGGCATATCAGAAGGCTGCCGCGCAACTCACCACGTCACGCAGCGAAGCCGCCAAGCGCCTGGAGAAGCTGGCTGAGGCGCAGATTAACGATCTAGCAATGAACACGCGCTTTCATGTTGCAGGTGGCAGCTGAAAAATCCACTGAAAACTGGACCGCGCACGGCTGGGACAAGGTCGAGTGCCTGATTGCAACCAACGCAGGCGAGCCGCTGAAGCCTCTGCACGAGATTGCTTCGGGCGGTGAAATGTCCCGCGTGATGCTCGCTCTGAAGGTCACGGTGGAAGAGGCTGCGTCGGGTCCTTCGGGACGAAAGAAGAAGACGGTTCTGCCGCGCACCCTGGTCTTCGACGAGATCGATATCGGCATCGGCGGACGGGCGGCCGAGGCAGTCGGGAAAAAGCTGAAAACACTGGCGAAGGGCCAGCAAGTGTTGTGCATCACTCATCTGCCTCAGATTGCGGCGTTTGGGGACCAGCACTTCCTGATTGAAAAGACCGAAAAACGCGGGCGCACCCAGACCGAGGTTCGCCGCATGGAGGACTCCGAGCGCACGCAGGAGATCGCCCGCATGCTTAGCGGGGCCAAGCTGACCGAGACCAGCCTGAAGCATGCGGCGCATCTGCTTGAAACCAGCAGGTAATCGACGGCCGCGGCATCTTGGGAAGACCGGACCGCATCCCACCACACACGAGGTTTACAAGGAGGGGTTTATGGCGGCCGACGCTAAGAAGTGTGCGATGGATGGGTGTCTGTGTATGGCTCCTCCGGGACAAAGTATTGTTCGAACTACTGTGAAGCCGCGAAGGGCTCCATCAAGCTGCAGTGCGACTGCGGGCACCCTGCCTGCGCCGCTCAAAAGCTTTAGAAAACGTGCGGCATGTGGGGATGCACGCGGAGCCGGAAAAGACTCCACCTTTTCTGGGCTAAGTCTAACTTTATCTTTCACAAAACTGCACCTAATTTGGTTCAAAAACGAGTGTTCTCGCCGGGTCTGACGCGGTATACTGGAAGGCGTGACCACATCCACCCTTGAGCACGTAACCGAAGACAAATCGGGCAGCCAAACGAAAACCAAGCGGGTACTTCTCCTCAAGCCTCGCGGCTTCTGTGCCGGAGTCGTTCGCGCCATCGACATTGTCCAGATCGCGCTCGACACCTTTGGGGCACCCATCTATGTTCGCAAAGAGATCGTCCATAACAGCTATGTTGTGAATGACCTGGCGAAAAAAGGCGCAATTTTCGTCAACGAACTCGACGAAGTTCCTCCGGGCGCGCGGGTTATCTACTCCGCCCATGGCGTTTCGCCGGCGGTTCGCGACCGGGCCAAGGAGCGCGGCCTGAAGGTCATCGACGCGACCTGCCCGCTGGTGACCAAGGTCCACGTTGAGGCGATCAAGTTTGCCAAGCAGGGTTATTCGCTTGTGCTCGTCGGGCATCGCGACCACGAAGAGGTGGAAGGGACGCAGGGCGAGGCCCCGGATGTGACCCAGGTCGTCTCGACCGTTGCGGAGGTAGCTGCGCTCGTCGTCCCCGACCCGAATAAGGTGGCGTATCTTACCCAGACGACGCTCTCGCTCGACGAGGCGCGTTACATGATCGAGGCGCTCAAGAAGAAGTTCCCGAACATCGTCGGCCCGCACGCGCAGGATATCTGCTATGCCACGGAGAACCGTCAGACGGCAGTGAAGAATGTCGCGCATGGCGCGGATTTGGTGCTTGTTGTCGGCTCGCGCAACAGCTCGAACTCGAACCGTCTGGTTGAGGTCTCGCGCAATCTGGGGACGAACTCCTACCTGATCGACAAAGCCGAAGACATTCAAGCCGGAATGGCTGGATGGGGCTGCTTCTGTCGCAGTGACCGCGGGAGCGTCAGCGCCTGAAGTGCTGGTGAAGGACGTGGTCGGCTATCTGCAGAGCAAGGGTTTTGGTTCGGTCGATGAAGTGGAAGTGATGCCGGAGAATGTGCGCTTTGGTCTGCCGCCGGGACTTGTCCGTGGAATCGATCCCGCACCACCCGCAGCCTAAGCTGAACAAAAGCATCTGTACGTAGAGAGTTGTATTTCATGGGGACATCTTCAAGCAATCCGAAGGCTACAAAACAACCGGCGCAACCGCGCTTTGGTCGGATTGATCTTGGCCTCGAACCCATTCGAGATGGCATCGAGCGGGCTCGCGACTGGCTCCTCGGCCAGCAGCACGAAGACGGCTACTGGTGCGGCGAACTCGAGGCCGACAGCATGCTCGAGTCCGACTACATCTTCATGCACACGCTGCTGGGCACGGGCGACCCCGGAAAGATGGAGCGTGCGGTTAACGAGATTCTCCGCCACCAGAACGAAGACGGCGGATGGAGCCTCTATCCCGGCGGCCCCTCGAATATCAGCTATGGCGTGAAGGCGTATCTTGCGCTGAAGCTTATGGGCTGGTCGAAGGACCATCCCGTCATGGTCAAGGCGCGCGAGTGGGTTCTGGCCAACGGCGGCGTGGTGGAGTGCAACACCTTCACCAAGATTTATCTCTGTGCGCTGGGCCAGTACGACTACGACGCCGTCCCCGCCATTCCGCCCGAGATTGTTCTGTTCCCCAACTGGTTCTACTTCAACCTGTACGAGATCTCCTCGTGGTCGCGCGGCATTCTCGTTCCGCTCTCGATCATCTACGCGAAGAAGCCGTTCAAGAAACTCGCGCCGGAGCAGGGAATCGACGAACTCTTCGTAGGTGGTCGCCAAGGCTCCAACCTGCACCTCCGCTGGGACAAGAAGCGCCCCGTCAGCTGGCGCAACTTCTTTCTCTTCACCGACCGCATGATCCACTGGTTTGAGCGCGTGCACATTCGCCCCCTGCGGAAGATGGCGATCAATCGTGCGAAGGAGTGGATGCTCGAGCGCTTCGAGAAATCCGATGGCCTGGGTGCAATCTATCCAGCCATGCTGAACTCAATCGTCGCGCTGCGCTGTCTCGACTACTCTCTCGACGACCCGCAGATGATCCGCGCGATGGATGAGTTCGAGAAGCTCGGGATCGATTGCCCCGAAGGCACGCCGGACTACCCCGTCCCCACCTTCAGGATGCAACCCTGCTTCCCGCCCGTGTGGGATACCGCGCAGGCCATGTTCGCGCTAGGCGATGCCGGCGTGCGCCGCGATGATCCGCGCATGCTCAAAGCTGCGGACTGGATTCTCTCCAAAGAAGTGCGCCAGAAGGGCGACTGGGCCGAGAAGGTCAAGAATGTTGAACCCGGTGGATGGTACTTCGAGTTTAACAATGAGTTTTATCCGGATGTCGATGATACCGGGCAGGTTCTGCTCGCGCTGAACTTTGTTGATAATCCTCGCGAGCGTTATCAGTACGAGGTCTGCCAGCGCGCCCTGAACTGGATCTGGGCGATGCAATGCAAGAACGGTGGCTGGGCTGCCTTCGACAAGGACAATACGAAGAGCATCTTCCAGTACATCCCGTTCGCCGACCACAACGCGATGCTCGATCCGCCGACGGTCGACATCACGGGCCGTATGCTCGAGATGCTCGGGCAGTATGGGTTTACGCGCAAGGATCCTCGTGTCGAAAAGGCCATTCAGTTCATCCTCAAAGAGCAGGAGTCGGATGGAAGCTGGTTCGGCCGCTGGGGCGTGAACTATCTGTACGGCACCTTCCTCGTTCTCCGGGGGCTGGAAGCGATGGGTTTCTGGAACCACGAGCCCGCCGTGCAGCAGGCTGCCGAGTGGATTCGCATGGTTCAGAACTCCGACGGCGGCTGGGGCGAGACCTGCGGCACTTACGACGACCCCAACCAGCGCGGCATCGGGCCAAGCACGCCTTCGCAGACCGCCTGGGCTGTCCTTGGGTTGCTTGCGGCCGGCGATACGCGCTCTGACTCGGTCGCGAAGGGCGTTCGCTGGCTGATCGAGCGCCAGCACAAGGACGGAAGCTGGGACGAACTCATGCCGGGACGAAATGGCGAAAGTTATTACACCGGAACGGGCTTCCCGCGCGTCTTTTATCTTGGGTATCACTTGTATAAGCAGTACTTCCCGCTACTCGCGCTGACGACTTATGAGCGGGCCATGCAGAGTCCGGCAGAGTAAGCCGGGGCATCACCAAATTTGATGGAGGAGACACCGGATGGCAGTCCCAGTCTCGCAAGCCTGGACGGTTGCAAGTTATGTTTTGAAGCAGAAGCTCAGCGGGCGCAAGCGATATCCGCTCGTGCTGATGCTCGAGCCGTTGTTCCGCTGCAACCTGGCCTGTGCCGGCTGCGGAAAGATTCAGTATCCCGCGCACATCCTCAAGGCCGAGCTCTCGCCCGAGGAATGCTTCAAGGCAGTTGAAGAGTGCGGTGCACCGATGGTCTCGATCCCAGGCGGTGAGCCGCTGCTGCATCCGAAGATGCCGGAGATCGTGGCCGGCCTCGTTGCGCGCAAGAAGTACGTCTACATGTGCACCAATGCTCTTCTTCTCAAAGAGAAGCTGCACCTCTTTACGCCGAGCAAGTATCTCTCGTTCTCCGTTCACGTCGACGGCCAGCGTGAGCACCACGACTTCTCTGTCTGCCGCGAAGGTGGCTACGACATTGCGATGGAAGGCGTGCGAGCCGCGGTAGCCGCAGGTTTCCGCGTCACTACCAACACGACGCTGTTTGACGGCGCGGATCCCAACAGTGTGCGCGCTCACTTCGATGAGCTGATGGCGGCTGGCGTTGAGAGTATGATGGTCTCGCCCGGCTATACGTACGACAAGGCTCCCGATCAGAACCACTTCCTCGGCAAGGCGAAGTCGCGCAGGATGTTCCGCGCAATTCTTTCCAACCGCAAGAAGACCTGGAAGTTCAACACGCATCCCCTCTTCTCCGAATTCCTGATGGGCAAGCAGAACTTCGAGTGCACCCCCTGGGGCATGCCGACGTTCTCCATCTTCGGCTGGCAGAAGCCCTGCTATCTCCTGCAGGACGGTTACGCGGACACCTTCGAAGAGCTGATGACGACGACCCAATGGGAGAACTACGGCGCCAAGAGCGGCAATCCGCAGTGTGCGAATTGCATGGTGCACTCCGGTCATGAGGCCAGTGCCGTCGATTACAACTTCGGATCGTTGAAGGGCTTTCTCGTAACCGCTAAGAAGTACATGTTCCCGTCGACCTACCCCGATGAGGGCGCACTGCAGTTGCTTAACGAGTGGCGGCCGGAACACGCTGGTCCGCTGGTCCAGATTCAGGCATCTGCAAACACTGTCGGCAATGAGCTGCAATCGGTCTCGGGAGATTAATAGCATGGCGACAGAGCAGCAGGAACATCTGAAGATCGAACAGCTGAGGCAGCATAGCGCCGACGAGCTGGAACACATCGAAGGCCGCGAGAAGGAAAATCTCGAGGGCTGGATTCCGACACTGGCCAGTGACGCCGAGATCCGCGAAGCCCTCGAGAAGGCCTTCGACTATCGTGGCGATGTGACGATCACGCGCAAGGACGGCACACAGATCGTAGGCTATCTCTTCGACCGCCGCACCGGATCGTCACTCGCCGACTCCTTCGTTCGTATCATCCCCTCAAACTCCCCCACCAGGGTGAATGTTGCCTACTCCGACATCGCTGCGCTCGCCTTTACGGGCCGCGATACGGCCGCGGGTAAGACGTTCGAGGCTTGGGTGAAGAAGTACTGGGAGAAGAAGGCCGCCGGCGAGAAGAACATCCAGATCGAACCGGAGAAACTCGACTAGGCTCGACCAGGGAAAGATCAGCAAGTGCGCGTATTCATCACGGGAGCGACGGGCTTCGTCGGCAGCCATGTGGCACGCCAATATGCCACAGAGGGCGCGAGCCTTAGATTGCTGACCCGTCAAACCAGCCGCATGGATGCGCTCGAAGGAATCGACGCCGAGATCGTCAAAGGCGACCTGCTTCAACCGGAAAAACTTCGCTCCGCACTGTCGGGCTGCGACGCTCTTGTTCACGTTGCCGCGGACTATCGCCTGTGGGTTCGCGATCCCAAACAGATGTATGCCGCTAACGTCGATGGAACGCGCGAACTTCTGAAACTGGCGCGCGAGACCGGGGTCCAGCGTGTCGTCTACACCTCAAGCGTCGCCACAATGGGCTTCAAATCCGACGGAACCATCGTCGATGAAGGCACCCCGGTCAGCCTCGCCGACATGATCGGCCACTACAAGCGCTCAAAGTTCCTCGGCGAACAAGAGGCCATCAAAGCCGCCCGCGCAGGCCAGCATGTGATGATTCTCAACCCGACCACGCCGATTGGCCCGGACGACGCCAAGCCTACGCCTACCGGCTGCATCATCGTCGACTTCCTCAACAGAAAATTCCCAGCCTACGTCGATACCGGCCTTAACCTCGTCGACGTCACCGAGGTCGCGCGTATGCACCTCGTCGCACTTGATCGCGGCACGCCGGGGGAACGCTACATCCTTGGTGGGGAAAATCTCACGCTCAAGCAGATCCTCGACCGCATGTCCGCAATCACCGGGCTGCCATCGCCGACCATGAAGGTCCCGCACGCGGTCGCTATGGCCTTCGCGTTCTTCGACGAGACCGTCACCGGCAAGCTGCGCGGCAAAGAACCACGCGCCACCGTCGAAGCCGTTCGCATGGGCAAGAAGATGATGTTTGCCTCTTCCGCCAAAGCAGAGCGCGACCTCGGCTTCAAGGTCCTCCCCATCTACAACGCACTTCGCTCGGCCATCGACTGGTTTATCGCGCATGGATACGCGCCTGCACCATGAGAATCGCGATCATCGCAGCGCTGCCGGGGGAACTGAAGCCTCTGGTGGCCAGACTGGCAGCGGGTTCGCACAGGCTCGCGCGGCACGTCAAAGTGGGTGGTCGACTCAAGGCGACGATACCTGGATCGCAGTCTGCGCCGGCATGGGAGCTGACGCTGTGCGGCGGGCCTACGCTGCTGCCGTCTCGGACGGGCCGGTGGACATGTTGCTGTCAGTCGGCTGGGCAGGCGCGCTTGCGGCGGAGATTCAACCCTCAGCCGTCTACGTTGCTACCGAAATAATCGACGCCCAGACTGGCGAGCACTTTAGATTCTCCGCTGAACGGCAACTTCGGCTTGTGACAACTGCGCGCGTGGCTGATGCAATCGAGAAAGAGCGCCTCGCCGCAACCTATCCGGGCGCCGCACTGGTGGACATGGAGGCGGCAACGGTTGCCAGGCTCGCGGCCATGCAGGGAATCCCCGTGCTCTGCATCAAGGGAGTCTCCGACGAGGCCGGCGCAGACCTGCCCGACCTCAACCCCTTCATCGACGCATGCGGGACAAATGCGAATGTTGCCCTTCCTTGCCCACATTGCCCTTCGCCCACGCGTGTGGCCGTCTCTCGTACACCTTGGCAGAAATAGTGCGCGTGCAGCGGACGCCATGCGAGACTTAATAGTGGAGTTCATGAAAGAGAAAGATGTCGAAAAGCTCATTCGCACCGGAAGTATCTAAATCGGCCCCAGATGTGCCCACGACGATGCGTGCCGCCGTCTATCGTGGAGTCAACGACGTACGTGTAGAAACCGTTCCCGTCCCCGAGATCGGCCCTGGCGAAGTCCTTGTCAAGATTCACACCTGCGGAATCTGCGGCACCGACCTCAAGAAGATCCACACCGGCTCACACTCCGCCCCACGCATCTTCGGGCACGAGATGTCCGGCACGATCGTGCGCGTCGGCGAGGGCGTCGAAGGCTTCGTGGTCGGCGACCGCGTCATGGCCTACCACCACATCCCCTGCGGCGAGTGCTACTACTGCCGCAAACAGACCTTCGCGCAGTGCGAGACCTACAAAAAAGTAGGCTGCACCGCGGGCTTCACACCGTCCGGCGGAGGCTTCGCCGAGTACATCCGCGTTATGGACTGGATCGTGCGAGGCGGACTCGTCAAAATTCCCGACGGCGTTCCCTTCGAACAGGCCGCGTTCATCGAGCCCGTCAACACCTGCTACAAAGCGGTTGAGCTTCTCAACCTGCAGGCCGACGAGACCGTGCTGGTCATCGGCCAGGGGCCCATAGGCATTCTGCTGGCCGCGCTTGCAAAGAAGACCGGCGCAACCGTCCTCACCAGCGACCTCTACCCGGAACGCCACGCCATCGCAGCAAAGTTTGGCCTTGACCATCCCCTCGATGCTCGAAGCGATGTCGCAGCCGCAGCGAAGGCAGCTACAGAAGGCCGCGGAGCCGACGTCGCCCTGCTCGCCGTAGGTGGCGATGCGCTCATCAAGGTTGCAATGGAGGCGATTCGTCCTGGAGGCCGCGTCGTTCTCTTCGCGCAGACGCAGCACGGCGAGGCGCCCTTCGATCCTGCGGCCGTCTGCATGGATGAGAAGACCCTGATGGGCTCGTATAGCTCGTCAGTGGCGTTGAACGAAGACGTGAATCGGCTTGTCTTTGAGGGCTACCGTAAAGGGCTCGATCTCACCGAGCTCATCTCGCACCGTTTCTCGCTCGAAGAGGCTGTCACGGCCATCGATCTTGCCTCGCACCCTCAGGCCGACTCGATGAAGATTGTGATCCAGCCCTAAAAGACGCGACCGCGGATTGCGCGGATAAGTACGGATATTAAGAACATAAAAATGCGGCAGGCAAAATTGACGAATGGTCGATTCCATTCGTCTTTAATCCGCTCTTATCCGTGTAATCCGCGGTCGCTCGCTAGTCGCGCGCGCGCTTCTTCACTTCGACGTTAAGGCGCTTGATCTTCTGGTTCAGCGTCGACAGCGGAATCTTGAAGTACTCTGCGGCCTCTGTCTGGTTCCAGTGGCAACGCTCCAACCGGTCGGAGATGATGCGCCGCTCAATCTCCTCCATCAGGTCGAAGAGGCTGGCGTTGGGCTGATGATCGAGCAGACTCGCCGAGTAAGTGCTGCCGGTCAACTGCGACGGTAGTAGCTCAGCATTGATGATTCGTGAGGTCGACAGCACGACGCCACGCTCCATCGCATTCTCAAGCTCGCGCACATTGCCCGGCCACTCGTAATCCATGATGATGCGCATTGCCTCAGGCGAGAGAGAGCGGAGCTCGGTCCCGTTCTCCTCTGCGTAGAATTTCAGGAAGTGCGCCGCGAGCAAAGGAATATCTTCGCGCCGCGAGCGCAGTGGCGGCAGTTCCAGCGAGATGACGTTGAGCCGGTAGAAGAGATCTTCGCGGAACCGGCCTTCGCGCACCGCGTCCTGCAGATTCACGTTGGTTGCGGCAATGATGCGCACGTCGACCTGGATCTCCTGCGTGCCTCCGAGGTGCATGAAGCGCCGGTCCTGCAGAACCCGCAGGATCTTCGCCTGCATATCGATCCCCATCGTGCCGATCTCATCGAGAAACAGCGTGCCACCATTGGCAACTTCGAAGAGACCCTTCTTCGCCGAGACGGCCGAGGTGAACGCGCCTTTGACGTGGCCGAAGAGCGTCGACTCCAGCAGCTCCGAAGGCACAGCGCCGGTGTTCACTGGCACAAACGGCCGGTCCCGCCGCGGCGAATTCGCATGAATCGCCTTCGCGATCAGTTCCTTGCCTGTGCCGCTCTCGCCCTGAATCAGCACCGTCGAGCGGCTGGGCGCAACCTGCGAGACGAGATCGAAGAGGCGAAGCATCGGTTCGCTCTTGCCCACAATATTTTCAAAGTTGTAGCGCTGCTTCAGCGTCCGCTTCAGCTGCACCACCTCTTCTTCAGCGCGGTGGCGTCCGATTGCGGCGCGAATGTCGGCCAGCAGCTTCTCGTTGTCCCACGGCTTCTGGACGAAGTTCTCCGCACCCGCGCGAATGGCGTCGACGACGTTGCCCACTGTACCGAACGCCGTAATCATGATGACTGGAAGCCCAGGCTGCGTCTCCAGGATGCGCGGCAGCAGTTCGATGCCGGTTTGTCCGGGCAAAGCAAGATCAAGCAGCAGCAGATCGTATTCGTTGCGCGCGAGCAGATCCAGGCCCGCAGCACCATCAACAGCCGGGTCGACCGCGAATCCCTCCAGCGTTAGCAGCGTATCGAGCGACTCGCGGATCGCTTGTTCATCGTCGATGATCAGAATGCGCGGTTCGCCGACGATGCGGGCGATTCGTTGAAGATTTGCAGATTCGACAGCAAGCTCAGTCGTCTCAGGCATGGATCGCCTTTCTGTCATCGGACGCTACGCTGCTCTTCGGCGTCTCCGCGGTACTTGCAGGGCGCGCGCCGGAGGAGGGGAACTCCAGCTGGAAGGCAGTGCCTACGCCGGGTTCGCTCTCCACGTGAATCTTGCCTGCGTGCTCCTGCATAATCCCGTAACTCACCGCCAGCCCGAGTCCTGTGCCTTTATGCTGGCCGTCCTGCGGTTTGGACTTGGTCGTAAAGAACGGATCGTAGATGCGGTGGAGATGTTCCTTTTCGATGCCGCCGCCGGAGTCCTGAATTCGCACAAACACGCGGCCGGATCCGTTGAAAGTAGCAATCTTCAACGTGGCATTTGCGGTTCCAAACATCGCGTCCTTTGCGTTCAGCATCAGGTTGAGGATCACCTGTTGCAGCTTGCCCTGGTTGCCGTGGATGCGCGCCAGATGCGGGTCGAGGTTGGTCTCCACGCGAATCTGCGAGGTCTTGAACTGATGCTCGAGCAGCGTCACCGTATCGCTCAACAGATCGTTCAGGTTCACGCTCGTGAACTCGGTACCGCTTGTGCGTGAGAAGTTCAGGAGCCCATTCACAATCTCTGACGCGCGGAAGGTCTGCTGCGTAATCTTTTCGAGCACAGGAGCGAGCCGCTCATCATCGCGCATGTGCTTGGTCAGCATCTGCGTGTAGCTGGAGATCACGGCCAGCGGGGTGTTGACCTCGTGCGCGACACCGGCGGCCAGCAGGCCAATCGACGAGAGCTTCTCTGACTGCGTAAGCTGCGCCTCCAGCTGAATGCGGTCGGTAATGTCGTCGACCAGAATGATGCGGCCCACGGCAATGAAGTTCCGCGTTACCAGCGGCGCAATGGCGATATTTGCAATTCGCTCGCTTCTATTGGGCAGCGCCAGGCGGAACTTGTAGAGCGTATGCGTGCCGTGTTCCTCTCGCACACTGTTGAACCGCGCAACAAACTCCGGAGGCAGCACGGCTGAGATGGGCTGATGAAGGACTTCGACCCGCCCCTTTCCTGACAGCTCCTCCATCTGCGTGTTCCAGCTCTCGATGCGGTCTTCGAGATCGACGGCAAAGACGCCGATGTTGATCGATTCGACGATGTTCTCGTGGAACTCTTTGAGGCTCTCGAACTCGGTAATCTTCTGCTCCAACCGGCGATAAAGCTGTGCGTTCTGGATGGCGATGCCGATATAACCCGCCAGCGACTCCAGCAACTCCATGTCTTCGCTCGACAGAAAGTCGCCATCGTCGGTGCGGCCGAGGCCGATTACAGCAACGGTGCGTGTGCCACCGCCATCGCGATTGGCGACGCGGCAGGGAAGATAGTAGTTCAGGTCGAGCCTGCCGGCGCTGCGGCGCTGGGCCTCAGGCAGGCGAAGGATGTGCTGCGGATTGTCGAGGAAGATATGGTTGTTCGCGCCCGGCCGGTCGAAGTCGAGGAAGCGAACATCGAGTGCATTGAGCTCGGCGGCGGGTAGATTCGTAAGGCCGTGCGAAGCCGCCAGGTCAAAGTGACGTGGGCCCGAGCCCTCGCTCTCTGACGCAAGGAAGACCGCAACGCGCGTGACCAGCAGCGTCTGCGGCAGCCGCTCTACGATCGAATCGAGCAGGGCCCGCAGATCCGTCTGGGCATTCAAACCACGGCCAAACTCAACCAGCGTCTCCCGGTAGTCGAATCGCTTCTGGTCGAAGACGCGGTCCACGCGCGCCTGAATTGCGCGCTTCAGCGGATCGAATGCGATTCCGGCGACAATGACCGCTGCCATCAGGCCCCAGACGCCCAGGCTCTGCAGGCGGGTGTGAATCAACTCGGCCATCAATGCAATGACGCCGAAGTAAAGGCCGACGAGCGAAGCTGTGGCCAGCGTGTACGTCACGCCGCGCTTAAAGATCAGGTCGACGTCCATCAGGCGGTAGCGCACAATCGCCCAGCTGAACGTCAGCGGCAGAATCACCAGCGAGAGGCCTGCCAGTTTGGTGAGCGAAGCGGGAACAGACCAGTCGGAAAGATAGGGAATGACATACAGCAGCGTAAAGGGAGTCACCGCCAGCAGTGTCCCGCGCGTCAGCCACTTCAACTGCTGGCGCTCCAGTGGCGACTCCGCATGGCGATACTGATACCAGAAGATCACGGCCGCGATGACGTAGTACAGCGCAAGATAGCCAATCGAAATCTGATCCAGCCGGTGCAGCAGCAACTCCGTCGCCGACCAGAACCGGATCGCCGTGTATTGCAGGGCGATCAGAAAGATCCCTGGAACGTACAGGAGCAGACAGAGCAGCGTTCGCCGGAACCGGTCCCGATGCGCCGAGGCAAAGTTGTCCGAGAAACTGACAGCAAAGTGCAGGAACAGCGCCGGCTGCAACGCCAGCGCCACGATATTGCCCCAGTCGTAGATGCCGAGCTCACCCGTCGGTTTGAAGCTGTACAGCACAAACGACGCCAGGCAGAAGACGTAAAAATGAATGGATTTGGGCGCGGTCCATCGCCGGAACAACACGTAGATGCCGATGGAAAGATAAACCAGCGCAATAAACCGCAGACCCTGATTGATCGAGCGGTCCTTCTCTCCGAGGATCACTTGGATATCCAGCCGCGTAGCGCCGTTCAGGTCGATCGATTGTGGAACCGGCCGCAGAATCGAGTAGGTCGCATGACCCCAAATGCCGCTGCGATACATTTCGCGGCCAAGCGCCGCTACCCGTGGTGTCGGCTGGTCATCGACGCTGACCAGGATGTCTCCGGTCCGGATGCCGGCGCGGTTTCCCGGCGAATCCGCTGGCACCCGTTCTGCCCGCAGGCCGCCAGTAGCCTCAACCCACCAGATTCCGTCAGTTGGAACACCCAAACCGCTTTCGTGCTGGAAGTTCATCGCCGCCAGGGCGCATGCAGCGATTGTCGCCAGAGCCAGCAGGACAGCCAGAACCCGGGTTTGAGCGGCATTCTTCATGAAAGCTCGATATCACACTTAGCACATCGATAACCAAAGCAGTAAGCACTGAGAATACAGTGGGTTAAGTCTTTGAGTCTATTCTATTATACAAAAAACCATAACCGATTCTGTAATTCACATAACCGAGTCTGCGATATCGTATCGTATCCTTTGACGCATCGTTCACATGAATAAACCGAAAAAATAGCACCCGACCGCTAGTTTCTTTTCAGATCACGTTCTTTGCAATCTTTTTGCAAAATTCCGACAAAATCTCAAACGAGAGCCATCAAAGAATTAACGTTGCTGTAACATGAGCGTTGGCGAATTTATCAACTGGCCCCTTTTTGGGTTCTTATTTTCTTACTTTCGAGGCGATTGCTGCAGTGACACCGGAAGATATCACAATCGAAGAGGCCTTTGTCCTGGTGGAGGGAGCCAAGATCCACTACCAGCACGCGGGTACCGGAAGGCCCCTGCTTCTGCTTCATGGACTGGTGGGTTCTGCGAAGAACTGGAACAGAAACATCGGCTCTCTCGCCCAGGACGCGAGCGTATACGCGATTGATCTCTTCAACATGGGCCAATCGGAGCGCATCCCCGGGCTTGACGCAGGGCTTGCCGCGACCGCCGACCGCCTGGCCGCTTCTATGGACGCTCTCAACCTCGATCAAGCTGACATCGCCGCGCACTCGCATGGCGGAGCCGTGGCCATGATGTTTGCCGCTCGTCATCCCGGCCGTGTCCGCAGACTCGTGCTCTTCGCTCCGGCCAATCCCTACTGCAACCTCGGAGAGCCGCTCATCCGTTTCTACAAGACGCGCTTTGGCAAGTGGGTAGCTCGTCAGATTCCCTGGCTGCCCACAAAGCTGAAAGCCGTGGCTCTAGGCCGGATGTACGGAGACCCCTCCCGCGTGACCATGGAAGCCCTCGAGGGATACATCGAAGGCCTTGAGATTCCCGGCACAGTCGACCACGTTCTTGAGATCGTCCGGCGCTGGGCCGCCGACATGAAGTTGCTCCGTTCGGCTCTCTCGGAACTCGTTGCGAAGCCAACACTCCTGGTCTGGGGCGACCGCGACCGTGCGGTCAGCCTCGACTCTGCAGAGGTGTTGCAGCACAAACTCCGTGACTCCCGCCTGCTGGTCCTGCCCGGAGTCGGCCACATCCCCTTCGAGGAGATGCCCGAAATCTGCAACCAGGCCATGCGCGATTGGGTTCTCGCCCCTTCGCTCGCTGAGCCCCGCCAACCCGTCGCCTCCGCTCACCGCGCCCGGGCGATGGACCGCGCCCACGCTCCCGAAGTCAGTG
The DNA here is from genome assembly GCA_963746625.1 of uncultured Acidobacteriaceae bacterium. GTDB lineage: Bacteria > Acidobacteriota > Terriglobia > Terriglobales > Acidobacteriaceae > Edaphobacter. Next base: position 1,519,087 of record CAVVBT010000001.1, on the reverse strand, counting down.
GCGCTGCCTAGCTCAACCCAAACTCACTCCGCAGCCACGAACGAATCTCTTCCTGCATCAGGCCCAGTTTTGCGCCCGGCGAATCCGCCGTCCCCTGAAAAAAATGATCTGCGCCGGCAATCCAGGCCAGCCGCTTTGGCTCCGGCGCCCGCTCGAAGACGCTCTCCACCATCTCGCGTGGCCCATACTGATCGTGGTCGCCGCTCACAAACAATTTTGGCACCGAGCACTTCGGCAGAAACCCATAGCTGTAATCGCGCCCCTCCGCATGCACCGGCAAACCAAGCCCGACCAATCCCTTCACCCGAGCATCCCCGCAACAAGCCCGCAGCCCCACGTTCGACCCAAACGAAAATCCCGCGAAGATCATGGGCAGATGAAAGCTGTTCTCCAGCCAGTCCAACGCCGCCCTCACATCCTCCAGTTCGCCGAGCCCAGCATCATGCTCGCCCTCGCTCAACCCCACGCTGCGAAAGTTGAACCGCAGCACCGGCAGCCCGAACGAAGAGAACGCCTTCATCGCGTGATACACCACCTTGTTGTGCATCGTCCCACCACCAGCAGGATGCGGATGGCAAACCAGCGCGGCATAGGGAGCATCCTCGCGCCCGGTATTCAGCAGCGCCTCCAGCCGACCCGCGGGGCCGCGCAAATCTTCAATCGAGCGTATCTGCGAAGAGAAAGGCTGTGAAGAGAAAGACTGCGAAGAGAGAGGCTGCGAAGAAAAAGTCTGTGTCATCGTTACTAGTTTATCGGGTGTGCAGATCATCCGCAGTTCACAGCCCATCACGTATGCTGGAACTATGGCGATCGACCCGATTCAACTCACCAGGCAGCTAGTCAACATCGAGTCCACCACCTATCACGAGGCGCCCGCCGGCCACTTTCTCCACGAATTTCTCACCGCCGAGCGCTACACCGTCGAGAAGATGCCCGTCCCCCAGGCTGACCGTTCCACCACACCTGGAGCAGGCACAGGCGAGCGCTTCAACGTCTACGCCGCCATGCCCGGCGTCACCCCCGACGTCGTCCTTTCCACCCACATGGACACCGTCCCCCCCTACATCCCCTGCACCGAAGACGATGAGTTTCTCTATGGCCGCGGGGTCTGCGACGCCAAGGGCATCATTGCCGCCCAGATCGCCGCCGCCGAGCGCCTCCGCGAAGCCGGAATCAAAATCGGCGTCCTCTTCCTCGTCGGCGAAGAACGCGACTCAGCCGGCGCCATTGAGGCCAACAAATCTCCCAAAGGTTCAAAGTTCCTCATCAACGGCGAGCCCACAGACAACCGCCTCGCCCTCGCATCCAAGGGCGCCCTCCGCGTCGAACTCCGCGCCAAAGGCCGCATGGCTCACTCCGCCTATCCCGAACTTGGCGATTCCGCGATCCACAAACTCGTCGAAGCTCTTCACGACGTCCTCGCCCTTCCGCTTCCCGTCGAACCCGAGATCGGCCCATCCACCCTTAACATCGGCCTCATCAATGGAGGCTATGCGCCTAACGTGATCTCTGACAAAGCCGAAGCCCACATCCTCGTCCGTCTGGTAGGCCCCTCCGACGAGACCAAAAAATCCATCCTCGCCGCTGTAGGCGACCGCGCCGACGTAAACTTCTCGCTCGACCTCCCGTTCGTCCGCATGCGCAAAGTCGACGGTCTTTCTACCCCAATCTCGACGATGATCGCCAACTTCACCACCGACATTCCCGCCCTCACCAACTGGGGCGAGCCGCTCCTTCTCGGTCCCGGTTCCATTCACGTAGCTCACACTCCGCACGAGCGCATCGCCAAAAAAGAACTCCTTGAAGCCGTCGATCTCTACGAGGAAATCGCTACCAGTCTCGTCAAAAAAAGTTAATCTGGAATCCGAATGCGGCCCCTTCGCAAGCTTCTTCTCATCCTCCTCGCGCTTTTCGCAGTCACCTTCATCGCAGCCACCTTCGTCGTTAAATCCATTCCCACCGCCAACACCAGCCTCACCCACTTCGACACCATCATCGTTCTCGGCACACCTGCCAAGGCCGACGGCACCCCATCGCCAGAGCAGCGCGAGCGCACTCTCGAAGGCGTCCGCGAGTACAAAGCAGGAGTTGCGCCCACGCTCATCTTTACCGGAGGCCCCGCACACAACCAGTTCGTCGAAGCTCACGTCATGGCCATGCTCGCGTTATCCAAGGGAGTCCCGCCCGCCGCCATCATCGAAGAAGACCACGCGCAGAACACAATTCAAAATATCTTCTACAGCCGCCAAATCATGTCCAACTCCGGCTGGAACTCCGCCGAAATAGTTAGCTCACCCAGCCACCTCCCCCGAGCCGCACTCATCCTCGAGCACTATCCCATCCAGTGGTCCACCCATGCCGCTCCATGGCCGCCCGAATACACCATCTGGCAACGAACCGCTCATTATGCCGTGGAAGCCGAATACTGCCTCAAACTCCGGCTCCTCGGTTTCCCCAAATCGCGCTTCCTCCCCCACGCGCCATAAAGCTCGACATAGTGCGCGTTACATGTAACACTATTTTTAAATGAAGTCCTCGACTACTCGCGGAAAAACGTCCGGCGCTTCGGAAAAGAAAGCCGCCGCAAAAGAGCGTGTACGCAAGCATCGAGCCGCGTTGCGAGCACGAGGACTGCGCCCCATTCAGATATGGGTTCCCGACACCCGGCGACCTCAGTTCCTCTCACGCTATCGCGCTCAGCTGGAAAAAATATCGACTCATGCCCGTTCACTTCCAGACGCAGGTCTTTTGCCGCTCACAGAAGAAGATTTAGCAGGCTGGATTGAGTGACGAGAGAGAAGGTGGTTGAATTGCCCAAAGCCGAAATCGCCAGGGGGGCGGTCGTCACCGTCGCAGCCCCCGGAGAGTTCGGAAAACCACGTCCAGCGCTGGTGATTCAGGGGTATTTCCCAAGAAATCCCGAACTCATAACCGTCGCACTGATTACAAGCGATATCCTCCGAGTGCCAAACGTTCGTGTCCCGGTCAAGCCAACGCCAACGAATGGCCTGAAGAAGGATTCCGAAATAGCTATCGACAATATTCAGACCTTCTCGCGGCGCAAGATTGGAGTCGTCGTAGGCAAAGTGAGCATTGAAATAATGGATCAGGTTGATTCTGCTCTCGCCATCTTCCTCGGTCTGGCCTAAGACTTTCAGATCAGTTTCTGACCGTCTAGCCCGAAACCACCCCAAACGGCAGATTCCCCGAATTATCCCCAGCCAGCACCGCCGACTCATCCGGATTCGCCGGGTTATACCGCACATTCACCTTCGGCTCACCCTTCGACTTCATCTCCGCCTCATGGTGCGTCATCGCCACGCTGCGCAGATACCCGCCGTAATACTCCCCATTCACCTTGAAGTGAAACCCCGCCTCAATCTGAAAGGGCGTGCCCGTAGTAGCCACGTCATCATCGGCGTTCAACACCTGCCAGTGGTTGATCTCCGCCTCGACCATAGGCCAGTTCTTCGCCAGCGCAATTTTCTTCTCGCGTCTGCTCCGCCGCAGCGACCGCCGTACCCCATCAATGAGAAAGTTCCCGGCCATTTGGCCTACGATTCTAATATGCGACGCAAGAAAGATGCCGCGGGGAACCTAGACGAATTCCGACCCTACTTATCCTCAGCAAAACCCTCTTCCCAAACGCCATAGAATAGAGACATGGCGGCAGAGTTTACCCACCTTCATCTTCACACCGATTACTCCCTCCTCGATGGCGCCTGTGACGTAGACAAACTCGCCGGACACCTCAGCAAAATCGGTCAAACCGCCGCCGCCATGACCGACCACGGCAACATCTACGGTGCGGTCCACTTCTTCGATGCCATGCACAAGAAGGGCCTCAAGCCCATCCTCGGCTGCGAGCTGTACATCTGCAAAAACGAAGACCACCGTGGCGCTCCCGAAGGCGACACCTACAACCATCTCCTCGTCCTCGCCGAAAACGAAGCGGGTTACCGCAACCTCGTCCGCCTCACCAGCGAGGCGGCTCTCCACGGCTTCTACCGCAAGCCACGCGTCAGCAAAAATTTCCTCGCCAAACACAGCGAAGGACTCATTGGCTTCTCCGGCTGTCTCGCCGGCGAAGTCAACCAGCACCTGATGGCAGGGAAGTACGACGACGCGAAACGCACCGCCGGCTTCTATCAGGATCTCTTCGGCAAAGGAAACTACTTCCTCGAAATCCAGGATCACAACCTGGCCCCCGACAAGGCGGTCTGCGAAGCGCTCTTCAAGATGGAGCGTGAGCTCGACATCCCACTCATCGCCACTAACGACAGCCACTACGTAGCATCCGACGACTCACGCGCCCACGAGATTCTGCTCTGCGTCCAGACCGCCGGCAGCATGAACGACCCCAAGCGCTTCAAGTTCGACACGCAGGAGTTCTACATCAAGAGCGCGGAAGAAATGCTCCGCACCTTCTCGCAAACCCCCGAGGTCTGCACCCGCACCATGCAGTTCATCGACCGCTGCAACCTCAAGATGGTCAAGGTCGACAACCCGTTCCCCGACTTCGCCGTCCCCGAAGGCGAAACCCTCGACACCTACTTCGAGCGCGTCTGCCGCGAAGGCCTTGAGATGCGTCTCAACACCGCCGTCGCCCACCTGCGACAGCGCGGCATCCTCAAAAAGACCATCCCGGAATACCACGCTCGTCTCGAACTAGAGCTCGCCGTCATCAAGCAGATGAAATTCCCAGGCTACTTCATGATCGTCTGGGACTTCATCCGCTACGCCCGCGAACAAAACATCCCTGTAGGCCCCGGCCGTGGCTCCGCTGCAGGTTCGCTCGTCGCCTATGTCATGCAGATCACTGACATCGATCCGCTCCAGAACGAGCTGCTCTTCGAGCGCTTCCTCAACCCCGAGCGCATCTCCATGCCCGATATCGATATCGACTTCTGCATGAACCGCCGCGGCGAGGTCATCGACTACGTCACCCGCAAATACGGCCGCGACCAGGTCGCCCAGATCATCACCTTCAACACCATGGCCGCGAAAGCCGCCATTAAAGACGTAGGCCGCGCCCTCGACATGCCCTACGGCGAGGTCGACCGCATCGCCAAGATGATCCCGACCACCATCGGCATCACCATCGAACAGGCACTCGAAGACTCGCCACATCTCGCCACCGCCTACGAAGATCCAAAAATAAAAGAGCTCATCGACGCTGCACTTCGTCTCGAAGGCCTTGTCCGTGGAGCCGGAGTCCACGCCGCCGGCGTCGTCATCGCCCCCAAACCCCTCACCGAACTAGTCCCAGTCACCCGCGCAAAAAACGACGACATCGTCACCGCCTACGACATGAAGGCCGTCGAAAAAATGGGCCTCCTTAAGATGGACTTCCTCGGTCTGACGACCCTCACCGTCATCGACGATGCCCTCAAGCTCATCAAGTCCTCCGGCATCGACCTGGACCTCGACACCATCCCCCTCGACGACCACGAGACCTACGAAAAAGTCTTCCACCGGGCCCTGACCTCCGGTGTCTTCCAGTTCGAATCTGGCGGCATGCGCGACGTGCTTCGCCGCTACAAGCCCACCACCGTCGAAGACCTCACCGCGCTCAACGCCCTCTACCGCCCCGGCCCAATCCAGGGCGGCATGATCGACGACTTCATCGAGCGCAAATGGGGCCGCCGCGCCGTCGAGTACATGTTCCCCGAACTCGAACCCATCCTCCGCGAAACCCTCGGCGTCATCGTCTATCAGGAGCAGGTCATGCAGATCAGCTCCGTCATCGGCGGTTACTCGCTCGGTGGCGCCGACCTCCTCCGCCGCGCCATGGGCAAAAAAGATCCCGCCGAGATGGCGAAGCAGCGCGACATCTTCATGGCCGGAGCCGCCCAGCACAAGTTCCACAAAGACAGAGCCGGCCAGCTCTTTGACCTCATGGAGCAGTTCGCCGGATACGGCTTCAACAAGTCCCACTCCGCCGCCTACGCGCTCCTCGCCTACCACACCGCCTGGCTCAAGACCCACTACCCGGTCGAGTTCATGGCCGCGCTCCTCACCAGCGAAACCTCGAAGCCCGACAGCGTCGTCAAGTACATCTCCGAGTGCCGCGAGATGAACATCCCCGTCGTCCCGCCCAACGTCCAGGTCTCCGACGCCAACTTCACACCCATCGTCACCCCCAACGGCAAATCCATCGGCTTCGGTCTCGCCGCCATCAAAAACGTAGGCCACAACGCCATCGAATCCATCCTGGCAGCCCGTACCGAACTTCAGAAAGCAGGGAAGCAGGGCTTCTCGTCTCTGTGGGAGTTCTGCGAAAAAGTAGACCTCCGTCTCCTCAACAAGCGAGTCCTCGAGTCCCTCATCAAAGCCGGAGCCATGGACGCCTTCGGCCCTCGCGCCGCGCTCACCGGCGCCCTCGACAAAGCCATGGAGCGAGCCCAGAAGGCTCAACGCGACGAAGCCGCCGGCCAGCACGGTCTCTTCGGCATCTTCGACGCTGACATTCACGCCTCCACCAATCACAACGGCGAAGACGCGCTCCCCTCAGTAGCCGAATGGGACGAACACACACGCCTGCAAAACGAAAAAGAAGTCCTCGGCTTCTTCGTCTCCGGCCACCCCATGGACAAGTACCGAGAAAAGCTCCGCAACATGAAGGTCGTCGACACCGCCGCCGCCTGCGAGATGAAGCCCGAACCGCAGGTCTTCCGCCGCCGCGGCGAAGAACCGCAAAACGAGATCCAGATCGCCGGAGTCATCACCGGACTCAAGGTCGCGAAATCCAAGCGCTCCGGCGAACTCTACGCCCAGGCCACCCTCGAAGACACCGTAGGCAAGATCGAACTCATCGCCTTCTCCACCAGCTACGAAAAACTCAAAGACAAACTAAAAATCGACGTCCCCGTAGTCGTTCGCGGCGTCCTGCGCGGCGAAGAAGACTCTGCACCCAAGCTCTCCCTCTCCGCTATTCAGGCCCTCGAAGACGTAAAGATCAAACTCCCCGACTCGCTCCGCATCAAGGTTCCCCTCCACAACCCGGACACCGCGCTACTCGAAAAAATCCACGCTGTCCTCGTCAACGCCCCCGGCAAAGGCAAGGTCCTCCTGGATCTCGAAGAGCCTGGCGAGTTCTGCGCCGTCCTTGAGCCTCACAACATCACCGTAGCCGCCGACCGCCTATTCATCGACCACATTGAAGAACTGGTAGGCCGAGGCAGCGTCCGCGTGCTCGAATAAGTGACGAATTAATTGCTGCGATCAAGCGCCGCGCATCTGTCCGGATAACGCAGCGGCCGCAGCCGCAAAAAATTCCAAACACAGGCGTGTTCAGATCACCTTCCGAAATGCGTTGGCGACCTTCCCGCCGGCAGCTTTGACCGCGTCCACCGCCGTCTCAACCGCATCGGTCGTATGCGTAAGCGCCGACTTCCTTCGCCGTCCCGGTTCTTCGACAGCAACCGTCTCGATCTCCCCACCGAAAATCTCGTGCTCTACTTCAAGCCGGTCGAGCGCTGCGTTCAACTCCTCAACCACTGCCTCAGCCTCATCCTCGACGACAATCAATTCCAACTCGATCTTCCGATAAAGCATCTCCATCCTCCACCTACAATTCTATGCCCGCTGTTGAGTATCCTCCTCACCACCCGTAACTCGAAGTCTCTTCGCCGCGTCCAAATCCTTATGAAGCTCAACAACCGTCAACTCGCCTACGCTCTCCTCCGCATCGCTCTCGGCGTCAACTTCGCCGGCCACGGTCTCATCCGCATCCACAACGGGGCCGCCGCCTTCGCCCAGACCACCGCCGAGCATCTCGCAAAATCCCCACTCCCGCAATCCCTCATCTACGCCTTCAGCTACGCTATACCCTTCATCGAAGCCATCCTCGGCCTCACCCTCATCCTCGGCGTCTTCACCCGCGTCTCCCTCATCGCCGGAGCCCTCTTCATGATGGCCCTCACCATCGGCGTTACCTCCAATCAGCAATGGGACCTCGCCAGCCAGCAACTCCTCTACAGCCTAGTCTTCTTCCTCCTCCTCTTCCTTCTCGAACACAACCAACTTTCGTTGGACAACGCACTCCGCCGGACTACCGAAAAATGACAACCGAAATCTGAGGACTCCGTGTAGTGGCCAGTTTGAACTCCGGGGCAACCAGAGCCACTATCACCACGTTTTGCGGGAGGTTTAGCTCAATGAGTGAATCGCCCTGAAGTCGTCAGCCGAGAACACTTGGCCACGCTGCTCGTATCCGGAGTTGACAAGGCACTCCGGTTCTCAACTAACTTGTTCGGAGCGTTATCCGCAAAAGAGTCATCTCAATGGGCCATCAGGCCGCCCATTCATCGAATCGGCGCATAATCTCCATGAGCTTGCATCCCATCAGAATGACAGAGCCCCACAATATGAAGGGAACGCCATAGAGTAGGAGATGCTTGCGCGAACGGGCTAACTCAAATATCCGCACCTTCACGATGGCGTATACGTTCGCCGAGAGATAAGCAACGACCAAACAGCTTACTACCAAGTTATGCATCTTGTTACTCCTCCTTTTACCGTGGGAGTTGCTGGGAAGAGAAATCGACGCTGGAGACCTTGACGACGGCCTGCCAAGCGGCTTCCTGGCTAGCGCGATCGTGGAGGTGTGGGTGGCGCTGCGCCTCAATTGGGCCTGAGAACTTCCCTTGAGCCGAGGCGAAGAATTGCCCTGAGACGTCGGTTCCGAACTCCGACGCCTGGAGGTACCGACGGGCCGCGGTCTCCGGCGTCTGATTCATGCCGGGGATGAGGTTCACGATTGGGATAAACAGATACTTCAACAGCGGGCCAGCGTTTCGCACCACCTTGGTGTCGGTCGCCCCACCAGGCGATACGGCGTACACGGCCATGCCGGAGGGTAGCCGGCGGGCCAGCGACGCGGCCCACCAAGCGATGATGAGCTTCGCGTCGGCATACGCATTGTTGGGCACGTACTTCACGTTCGGCCCGTTGCGCAGCAGGGCTTCAACAGCCGCGGTTTGGTCGCCCCGGTAGTATTTGGCCGCGAAGGCTGGCACGTCGGTGTACTTGAACATGGGTACGCCCCCGCGGGCAGGCTCCGCGCCGGCGATAACAATCCGCGCGTTGGGGCTAAGAAGGCTGGCGCGAAGCAACCCGACAGTCAGTTGATGATGGCCGATCAGGGGGGCCTGAGAAGCCTCAACGCCCGCCGCAGTGATCACGCGCTTCTTGGTTGGGACCAATCCGGCATTGAGCAGTAGGAAATCGACCGGCCGACCTCGCTTGACCAGCTCGGCGAGCGCGGCCTGAACGCTGGTCGGCGCGTCCAGATCCAATTCCAGCGGCGTGAAGACCTGTGTCTTGGTCTCAGCCGCGAGCTGAGCGGCCGTTTCCTGAATCCGGGCCAGGCTGCGGCCCGTGACGATGATCTCGCGCCAGCCCTCTCCGGCAAGTGTGCGGGCTGCCGCATAACCGAGCCCGGAGGTGGCGCCGGTGACAAGCGCGATCGAATGTTCCATGGGCGTCTCCGTGGTTATGGGTAAAGATCGTGCTGTTTCTCCGTTGAACCTACCCATGTTGTGTCCTGTGTTTATCTGTCTTGAAGCATTACATACGGGAGAGTACGATAAGAACAGCGACAATGCAAGGAGTTTCGTACGCGATGGTAACTAATATTGCGAAGCGCCCCCCAGGACGTCCAAAAGGCTTTATCCCCGACGAAGCACTCGACCGTGCCGTTGAGATGTTTTGGGAGCATGGGTATGAAGGAGTCGACGTTGATCGGATCGCACGGGCCGTGAACGTCACCAAGCCCGCGCTATACCGAGCCTTCGGCGACAAGTCCACACTGCTGCTCAAGGCGGTCGAGCGCTATGCGATGACGTATGGGGCTCCCAAAATGGCAGCTTTTCAGGCGGAGCCGGACATCCACAAGGCCGTGACCGGCTTTTGCGAGGCTACCGTCAACACCGCTACCGGCGACGCTTGCGGCGGCTGCATGATGGCCGCCGCTGCGCTGGGACAGTCGGAGCGAGTAACGGAGATCCGCTCCTATCTCGCCCAGCGCCTTGCCGAAGCCGCTGATATTTTCGCGAAACGTTTCGAAAAGGAGATGAAGGCGGGGCGCCTAACGCGCACACCCTCTGCCAAGGTGCGAGGCCGTGTGCTCGTTGACTTGCTGCAGGGTTTGCAGCTTCGCGCTAAGGCTGGTATTGCGCGCGAGCAATTGCTGCAAGACGCCCGAAGCTATGTGCCCCTGATTCTTGGCAAGTAACTCTAACGCACTTCTCGGGGGGAATGCGTCTGGACGAGTGCCAAATCGCCGAGTCACTCATTGATCGCTCCAGCTAACTAACCTTGTGCCTATGAAGTCGAGTTGTGCCGAAACGGCCATTCACGCGAAACTGACCCGGTACCGTACTCCGAACCTTCTCCTCCACCGCCGTCCGCTACAATAAATACAATGGCCGAACACGAAGCAGGCAGATCAGCGCATTCTCATCCGGCACCGTCTCCACCCCCAGAAGCCTGGGTCAAGACGGAGTTGGCACGGCACCCGCAGCGCCCCTATCCGATGGACTTCATCCAGTCAATCTTCACCGATTTCAGCGAAATCCACGGCGACCGAGCCTTCGGCGACGACAGCGCGATGGCCTGCGGCATGGCCTTCTTCCACGGCGAATCCGTCATGGCCATCGGAAACCTCAAAGGCCGCAACACAAAAGAGCGCATGGCCCGGAAGTTCGGTTCGCCCGACCCCGAAGGCTATCGCAAGGCTCTCCGCTGCATGAAGATCGCCGAAAAATTCGGCCGCCCCATCTTCACTTTCATCGATCTCGCAGGAGCCAACCCCGGCATCGGCGCCGAAGAGCGCGGCCAGGGCGAAGCCATTGCCAGAAACCTCATCGAGATGTCCCGCCTCCGCGTTCCCACCATCGCTACCATCACCGGTGAAGGCGGATCGGGAGGGGCATTGGCGCTTGCGGTTGCTGATCGCGTCCTCATGCTCGAGAACGCCATCTACTCCGTGATTTCTCCCGAGGGCTGCGCGTCCATCATGTGGAAAGACGCCAGCAAAAAGCAGCAGGCTGCGGCTGCTCTTCGCTACACCGCCGGTGACGTCAAGATGCTCGGCTGCGTCGATGACGTCCTCCTCGAACCCCGCGGAGGAACCCAGAACGATCCCGAAGCAAGCATGGCCATGGTCAGCGAAAAGCTTCGCTACCACCTCGCGGAACTCCGTGCGCTCCCACTCGACGTCATGCTCGAGCAGCGCTACACCAAGTTCCGCAACATCGCCCAGTTCTACACCACCGTTTAGGAGACTGCAGAGAAGTACCGTCTTGAAGGGTCCCGGCTCAGCCGCTGAAAAGTTGCATTCTTGAAGGGGCGCGACTTCAGTCGCGCCGTAAACTTAATCTAAGGAACACGGCTTTAGCCGCCGAGGGAATATTCCCTGCCAAAACCAGTTTTCCGTAGCATCTAACGGCATAAGTCACACTGGAGTCCCTACCGTTGCACGCGTTCGATTCGACAACCTCACGCCGCTCCGAGCGCGCCCTGCAGCTAGCCCTCTTCCTTACCTCTGTCTTCTGGTTCCTCGCCGCTGACACTGTTGCCGGACGCGCTTCTCGCGGGCTCGCCCTGCGCTTCCACATGGAGCCCATCCGTCCGCTCCTCACCTCCATCTTTCTTCTCTTTTTGCTGGCGCTCGGCTTCTCCGTCCTGCAAACCCTCACCAACCGCCGGCTGCCCCTCCGCCATGTTCTCGGCCTGCCCCGGCGTCCTACTGCAGTTCGCGAGTGGAGTCTCGGCGCAGCGCTGGGCTGGGGCCTCGTCGTCCTCGCTATTCTGCCCATGGCGCTGGCCCGAAGTTTTAGCATCCAACTCTGGACCCAACCCCGAGCTTTTACTTTTCTAATCCTCAATCTTCTGACTCTCTTCGTCGCCGCCATCGCCGAAGAGGTTGTCTTTCGCGGCTACCCCTATCGCCGGCTCATCGAGGCCATTGGTCCCACCGCTGCAACCATCGCACTCTCGCTCCTCTTCGGCATCGCTCACATGTTCAACCCCGGAGCCACCTGGACCAGCACGCTCATCACCATGCTCGCCGGCCTGCTCCTCTCCCTCGCATGGCTTCGCACACACGGTCTCTGGCTGGGCTGGGGATTCCACTTCGCCTGGAACGCCTCCATCGCCGTTCTCTTCGGCCTCCCCATCAGCGGCATCACCGACTTCGCCGCCGTCGTCCAGACACACACCTTCGGCCATCGTTGGCTCACTGGCGGAGACTACGGGCCCGAAGGCGCCGCCTTCACCGTAATCGTCCTCCTCATCGGCATCGCCCTGCTCATCCGCATCACCCGCGACTACGCCTGGCACTACACTTACGTCCCCATCGTCGCCGCCGGGTACCCCATGGACGCCCCACCCCCCGCAGCCCACGTAGCCATGGAGCAACAAGCCCGCCCCCTGGCCCCGCCACCCCCTCCCCCCTTGGTCCAAATCCTGCCCGCGACCCCGCCCCCTCCTCCGCCCGAAAAATAAAACTCTGAAAAGTGGCAAATTTTCGACGGTGAAAAGCCACCATCCAAAAACCACGTTCGCACCACGAAAACACCACAACTTCACCACAAAAAACCATCAAAAAAACGCGTGTTTTCGCAAAACCCCCTTGAAAAACCCACGTTTCACCACACAACAAAAAAGTGACAAAAAATCAGTGTCACCTTTCACCCCACCCTCTTGTCAAAAGCAAAGAGAAAGCGCAAGCTGTTGTTACATCTGAGGTGCTTCCATGACCCTGGCTCCCTACAGATCGGCCCTCCTGACAACCCTCCTTGTGCTGCCCGTCGCTGCGACCAGCGCCCAGGTCTTCGTCGTAGGCGAAAAATCCGCCACGGCTGACATAGCCACCGACTTCACCCCCACCAAAGTCGAACTGCCCAAGGACAAACTCGACGAACGCGGCCGCCGCGAACTGATCCGCAATCTCGAAGCAGAGCAAGGGTTTGCGCACCGCGCCCTGCCAATGGGCGCCGGCCTCACCCTCATCGCGAACGGCCATGTAAGTCCCAATCCCGACGCCTACAAGAAGATGCTCTACGAAAAGGGCCAGGCCGCCGGTCCGGGCGATCGCGTCATCATCACATCCATGGAGATCAAAGGCGACCGCATCGTCCTCGACTTCAACGGCGGCCCCTACGCGAAACACCGCTTCCTGAGTCACATCAGCCTCAACGGCTCTTCTACGCCGGTAGCCGGCGATCCCGCGGCCGTCCCAACCGGCTCTCGCATCACGCTCGTCTTTGAAGGCGGTATACCCGAGGTCTCCGGGCCCGAGGTTAAAGCGCTGCTTGAGCCTCTCGTCAACTTCGGTGTTAAGACGCTCAGAGCAGGCTTACGCAGACACGCTTCCGCCCGTGCTGAAAGAGGCTATCGCCGCCCACGAGGTCCTCGTCGGCATGAATCACCGTATGGTTTTAGCCGCTCTGGGAGCGCCTGAAAACAAGATGCGTGAGCAACAGAGCGGTGATCCCAACGGCAGCAAATACGAGGAGTGGATTTACGGTCACGTGCCGCAGACAATCCGCTTTGTTCGCTTCGTTGGCGATCGCGTCGCCGTAGTCGAGATAGCTGAACTTGGTAAACCCCTCGTGATTCACGACAAGGACGAAATGGGTGGATTCAACGGTGGCCCGGAGACCCGTCAGGTCGCGATGGGCGATCAACAACCGACAGACGGGACAGAAAAGACGCCACCGCCTCCTTCGCTTCGTCTGCCCGGCGAGCAAGCCCCCGACGGTGGCCCCAACAAAGTCCAGTTCCCGGACGATAAGGATCAGAAGACAAAGGTCGCGCCCATTCCGCCACCGCCATCCGCACCCCAGCCTCTTCCCCAATCGCCCACAACTGTGCCCCAGGGGAGAAACCCTTCAGTTCCAAATCCCACGACCGAGCCGCAGTTCGTTCCCTAGCGTAGTCGTGTAAACTTATAGAAGAGCCTCGATCGCAGTTCTTCTCAAGCCGATTTCCCCCGTGGCCAGCCCCGGACAATCTTTACGAGAAGTACAGGATGATTCGCCGCTGCCTGCCCACGGGGAAGCAGTCGATCAGAACATCCGGCGCGTGAGCCGAAATATCTGTACCAGGGAGAACAAGCATTATGGCTAAGATTGCCAAGACCGGCGACCGTAAGAAGGTCATGGATACCAACAAGAGCACCGATTGTCCGAAGTGCTCCAAACCCACCCGTATCGTCAAGCGCGTGAAAGACCGTGAGCGTGGCACTCCGGGCGGAGTCTATATCTCCTGCTCGGCATGCGACTTCTTCGAGAAGCTCTAGTCTTCGAAAAACTCTAGTCCGATCAATTGTTTCAAAGCGCATGAAAAAGAGCCCCGGATTCGGGGCTCTTTTTCGTGTATCGAACAACGATTAGAAGCTTGCGCGCACCCCCATCTCGATCGAGCGAGGAGCACTGCCCTGGGCGGTTACGACTCCAAAGCTGGCTGGTGTCGCCAGACTGAAGCCGGGGTTGGCGAATACGTTGTGGTTGAAGATATTGGTTATAACGCCCGAGAACTGGAGGCTGGTGCGCTCGAAGATCTTGACGTTCTTGTGGATGCCCATATCCATATTCCAGTACGGCAAGCCGGAGATCGGACCGTTGCCCGAATCCCGGTTGTCGATGCCGAGAATGGCCGGGCGAACCTGGCCATAAACCGCACCTGGATTTGAGAACATGTTGATGGAGCCAGAACTAGAACCCTTTACGGCTACGGCTGTTCCGACCTGAACACCACTCGGGTCGGCGCTACCACTAATGCCGCGGTGAGTGTGATAGCCACCCCCGTACGGGCTGGTAAAGATGCATTGCTCAGTGGCTGCATAGTTAAGATCGTCGGCGCCACCAAAGGCCTGAGCGCCAGAGAAAGTGGTGCAGTTCAGAGGCTGACCGGTACCAGCGGTAAAGATCGGAGAGAACGTCCAACCCCCCGCCAGGCGGCCAACGAAGCCGGACTGACTTTGGTACCACGGTGTCTGATAGACGAGGAAGGTGTTGAAGATGAACTTCTGGTTGAACTGTTGGACGCCATAGCTCTTGCCCAGATCGAAGGCATCGTTTGGCGTGTATTCACTGGTTGCCTGCGCTTCCGCACCGGTTCCCAGAGCTTTGCTATAGGTGAAGTTTTCCTGCAAGGTTAGACCATAGAAATCTGTCGTCTTGAAGGACACGAATCCAGCGTTATAGTTGCCGTACCCAGTGGACGCCGACAGGCCAGCACCACTGCCAAGTTGCCCGTTCACGCCCTGGGCCTGACCGGGAATCACAGTGCCTTGCATGCTGCGGGCAAAGTTGAATCCCCCGTTGTCGAGATCGGACCAGAGATTGAAGACCTGCTGCTGACCCAGATGGCCTGCTTCCTTGTGGACAACGGCTGTAGTGCAATTGGCGTAACCGCTGCAGTAGCCGGTCCCTGCCAGCGAGGTCTCGAAGAACGGCTGCGCAGCTACAGTCGGATAGACCGGAGTCTTAGCCGTTGCGGCAGCGGTCGTCGTCGAGCATTGCCCTGCCGATGTTGCGCAGCCAAAGGCGGTTTCAACTGCCGCATAAGCACTGGCAAATGACTGACCTCCCAGGCTCATCATGTAGGGGACGGTATTGAGGTTATAAGGCTGAAACTCATGATGGATGATGCGACCGATATAACCAACTTCTATCAGCATCTTGCGGGTGAGTTGGCGCTGGACCGTAACGTTAAAGGTGTCAGCGACGTTGGGGCGAAAATCTGGATCGAGGGTCGCCGAACTGGCCGTTGCCGCCCCGTTGTAGCCCGGATAGAGCGGCTGTGGCAATGTCTGTGTAGCTGTTGCGAGCGGGGCCATATTGCCATCGACGCCAATCCGGAACGCCGTACTGTCTGTTGGATTAGAAGAACTGCAGGTCCCGTCCTTCGTTGCGGTACGGCATTGCACCGCCTGGATGAGACCAGGTCCGAGCAGCGGCGTAAGCACCAGGCCGACACCGTTGAGACGGCCATAGACGCGACCATATCCTCCGCGGATGACAGTGGCGTCTGGACCGAAAACGTGGCCAAGGACGGTGTCATTCGCAAAATGGGGATTCCAAGCAGCGGAGATTCGTGGACTGAAGGAGCCGTAGTAGGGGTTGTAGGGGTACTTGAGTCCGCTGCCCACGTTGCCGACTAGCGCAAAGCCAACCTGCGGGTTGTAGACCTGGCCTTGAAGAGCCGCCGCCTTGCGGGCTGCGAGAAAGTCCGCTGTCTTGATCGGCTCATCGGCTGAATCAACCAGAACGACCTGTTTACCGGTTTTTTCTACTGGCGGCATCTCAAGCGCCCAGCCCAGACCGTAATTGATCGTCAAGGTCGGCTTGATATGCCAAGTGTCGCTGGCATACAGGTTGTAGTACGGGATGGTGGCTTTGTCCTGGGCCGGAGTAAGCGGTGCATTCAGGGACAGACTAGGGCCCGATCGAGTGTAGGCTACCTGCGAATCGGTGACGATGCCCAGCGCGGCGTCGATGATCCGGGCGTTTGTGGTACTGCTGGTCGGGACACCCGCGGCAGCGAGACCTGGAAGGCTGACCAAGCCGCCTCCGCTCGAATCGCCGAGTTGATACGTTGTGGTGAAGTTGATGCCGCCCCCGTTATCGGTGCGCTGGTGGAAGTTGTAGTTGTGCTGATACTGACCGCCAAACTGAACGAGATGGTTCCCCTTCAGCTTAGTAACGTCATCGCGAAGGAAGTGGTCATGGCCGTCCCAGAAGCGGGTTCTGATGTCCTGGGTATCGACGTTGTAAGGAGAGAGCACCGTAGTTGAATATTCTCCGAACGGCTCAAGCACTCCACCAAGACCGGAGAGTTGTGCAGGAGCGTTCGCGTCGTTCCACGACCAGACGTTCCGCAGGTAGCTATAGTGAAAGTCGTTCGTCCAGGTCGAATTGATGTTGGTCGTCAAGCCCGCCACGAAATACCACGGGTCCTGCGGACGAGAAGCGGTAGAAGTGGGAGTTCCGAGCTTGCCCGCAAGAACGCCACCAATATCTACCTGGTTGGTGACCGCCTTCGTCAGTTTGAAGTAGCGATAGCTGGTCATGAAGTGCCACTTCGATCCGAAATCGTGGTCAAGACGAGCTACGCCGAAGTCGCTCTTCTGCGCGATGGCGATGTTGGCCTTGTACCCAATGGTGTTCACTCCGTCGCATCGGGCACCGGCGATCAAGGTGCAGCCAGGATCATTGCCAGCGGGCATCTGCGTGCTCCACATCTTCGCTACCGTGGGGTTGACTCCGATGCCGCGGGGATCCAGGGTGTTGAGGTTGTATGGCGTTAGAACACCAGCCGAGTTGGCGAAACTAACGATTCCGGCAATCATGTTCGGCGATGGAACGGAGCGCTCATAAGTTGCGGAGTTCGGGAAGCGGAAGCCCTCGTAATTGGCGAAGAAGTAGGTCTTTCCGCCGAGATAGCTCGGCAGAACCGGACCCCCCGCAGCAGCACCGAAACGGTTGTAGTGATTGCTCGGCTTCGGCGTATAAGTAGTGGACCCTTTGACGGTGGGGAAGTTGTTCTGCCAGGTGTTCGCACCGATGTTGCTGTCCAGGTAGTACTCGTACACCGTTCCATGCCAGACGTTTGTGCCGCGCTTTGGTGACCACCTGCGCCTGCATTCCCGACGAGTTGTTGAAGTCGGCGGTCTGGCCGACGGTAGCAACCTTGAACTCTTCGATACTGTCCTGAGGCATGGGCATGACGCCCGACGATCCGGCGCCGATCGACGAAACACCCGATGTGTTACCGCCAAACGCGCCTGTGTAGTTCAGCATGCTGCCGTCCATGTCGCTCGAGTTGTTGCCGCCGTCGAGCTGGAAGACAGCCTGGTCCGTGACGGTACCGGCGACGCTACCGCCTGGGGTCACGCCGGGCTGCAAGGTTGCAAAGGTGCTGACATCGCGTGCAACCGAGGGAAGCGAGGTGATCTCCAACGGATTCACCGTGTCGCCGATCGACGCGTTCATGGTTTGCAGATCAGCCTTTGACGACTGCGCGCTGACTTCGACCACCGTCTGCGTGCCACCGACCGTCAGTTCCAGATCGGCCGTCATCTGTGTGCCTACTGACACCGTCTGGTGCTGAATCTCTGAGGTCGAAAAGCCGGCTTTGGTTACCCGAATCGTGTAATCACCCGTGGGGACATTCACGAGGACGTATTGACCGGTGGCGGTTGTCGTTGCTGTACGCACTGTGCTGGTTGCAGCCTGAGTCATTGTCACCGTTGCGCCTGCAACTACAGCTCCGGTGGGGTCTGTAATCGTCCCTACGACTGTGCCTGTACTGGTGGCTTGCCCGAAGGCTGGCGCCGTGTACAAAAACACCGTTGCAAGAAGCATGATGATCACTGTCATCAACGTATGTTTGCGTGAAAATAGCCGTGCCATGTGGTCTCCTTTTGCAAATGTTTCCGTTAGCGGTCTCTCACTGAGCGCTCTGGCGGCGCTTGCACTTCGATACTGTGGCAGTCTCGGAACAACCCAGGAATTCAACTCTTCGGTTGACTCTCTATTCATGGATAAAAACAAGCGTTTCATCACAAAGATGCGATAGATCGTCACAATGAGGGAACTGATTTGCGATCCCCAGCGTAAAAAGAGGAGGGGAGTTCCCGATCGGTGCGACGATTCAAGAACTACAGGTGTTCCACAACTTTGCGGGACAAATCTACATATTTGAAGTTCAAAACGGATCGTGCAAGACGCAGTTCTAGATGCTGCAAGTCAATCGAGCCTGAGATCCCTCTGGGGTCGCAGAAACTCTAAGCTATTAACTCTCGTAGTAACTCGGCATGTCGCGCATACGAGAACATTTGGAGAACCAGTTGCTGCCGCAAATTGCAGGTTGGCTCAAATTTTTTTCACCGTTGAATTATCAGAACGTATCACACAATTAATATCGTGTAACCATTTTTTTTGGCGGGCGCCGGTCGACGTGGGGTGGCCTTTCCTAGCCGGTTGCCAGACCCGGAACCCTTCACCTGCCTTGGGTAAGTACAATCAGCGGTGATGTCCCTCTACCGGAAGCACATCCTCGTTACCAGGGCCCGCCATCAGACCTCCGAGCTTGCGACCCAACTCCAGGCCCTGGGGGCTATCCCAATCTTTATTCCGACTATTGAGATTGTCGCTCCGGCTTCCTTTAACGCTCTGGACGCGGCACTGACCTGTCTAAGAACCTACGACTGGCTTGTCTTTACGAGCGCTAACGGCGTAGAAGCGTTCCATCGTCGCGCCCAACTTCACCACCTCACCCAACTCCCCAAAAAGGTCGCAGTGGTCGGTCCCGCAACGCTCCGCGCAGCCAACGCCATTGGCCTGACCGTCGACCTTGTTCCCCCTCAATACGTTTCCGAGTCGCTGGCTGCCGCGCTTGTCCCTGAGGCCGAGGGCAAATCCTTCCTTCTTGTCCGCGGCGCCGACGCGCGCGACGTCCTTCCCGAGACCCTCCGCGGCGCCGGTGCAGCCATCACGATTGCAGAAGCCTATCGCAACCAGCTTCCGCCCGACTCGATCGCTGCCATCGGAAATCTCTTCGCCTCACCGGCAAATTATCCTGACGCGGTCACCTTCACCAGCGCCTCCACCGCTCGCAATCTGTTTGCTCTGCTTGGAGCCGCAAACCTCATCCTGCCACCCGATATCACGCTGGCCTCCATCGGCCCGATTACTACCGAAGCTCTCCTCGATCTGGGCTATCCGCCGACCGTAGAGGCCGCCGAGCCCACCATCCCCGCTCTCGTTGAGTCATTGAGTAACCACTTCGCCCGCGCTTAGCCTGTCAGACTCAATCGCGCAGACTACCCTTAGCCGAGTTGCAAAGTCCAGAGATCGTGAAGATGGACGACGCCTTCGACCTGACCGCCGGGTGCAACGACGATGAGCGACGTGATCTTGCGCTCTTCCATCAGAGCGAGAGCCGATGAGGCGAATGCGCCGCCGTCAATGGTCAAGGGCTTCGGGTTCATGATCTCGCCTGCGGTGTGTTCCAGGGCATGAGAGCCGTCGCGCTCGAGCAGGCGGCGGAGATCGCCGTCGGAGATCATCCCGGCGAGCTTGTTCTCAGCGCTCAGGACGGCGGTCATGCCCAGTTTTTTACGCGACATCTCGTAGATGACCTGCGTCATGGGGGTTGAAGGCGCGACGTGGGGCAGTGCTTCGCCAGAGTGCATCAGTTCGCGGACGCGCGCCAGGCGCTTGCCGATTCGGCCGCCAGGGTGAAGATCGGCGAAGTCTTCGGCTTTCCAACCGCGACGCCTGCTCACTTCGAGCGCGAGAGCGTCGCCGAGCGCGAGCATCACCGTGGTCGAGGCAGTGGGAGCGAGATTGAGCGGACAGGCCTCGCTGGAGACGCTGGTGTCAAGGAAAATGTCGCTTGCCTGGGCGAGGGTTGAGTCGGGGCAGCCGCCGATGGAGATAAGAGTCGTCTTCAGCCGCTGAAGAGTGGGCAGGAGACGAAGGAGTTCTTCGGTTTCGCCGCTGTAGGACAGAGCGAGGACGACGTCCCCAGAGGTGAGCATGCCGAGGTCGCCATGGATTGCTTCGGCTGCGTGGAGGAAGTGCGCCTGCGTGCCAGTCGAACGGAGTGTGGCAGCGATTTTGCGGGCGATGATGCCGCTCTTGCCGATACCGGTGACAATAATGTGCGCCGGGGTTTCGATCGACAGAAACAGCACGTCCACTGCTTTCGTAAATGGAGCGAGCATAAGTCCGTCAAGTCGAAGAGCAAGCTCGTTGAGCGCGGCTGCTTCGATGCGCACGAACTCTGAGGGACGGAGTGGGTTTGGCGGGCTGACAGTTTCTTTGGCCATGCGAACCATGTCGATGCTAGCAGAGGCGCGCGACAAGGTCTTCTGTCGGAAGCTTCCCTGTATCCAACCGATGGTTCCGGCTATCTAATCCAGATAGAATTGACAAGGCGGAGTGCGCCGGAAGGATGTTGAGCGTGAAGCGAAACGTATTGGTTTTTGGGGTGATGGTGCTGGGGATTGCGCTGCTGCTGTGGGCGGGTTGGCATAATCTCCGCGAACGGCGGAAGGCGATGCAGGAGGCTGAGGCCAGCCACGTCGTCCTGACACCCGCCAAGCCTGGAGATACCGCCGCGGGAGACGCGGTTCCGGACGACGTTGGCACGCCGCATATGTTGGGCAAGGTGGCGCCCGGATTCACGCTGGAGACGCTGGATGGCAAGAAGGTATCCCTGAGCGACTACAAGGGACGGCCGGTGCTGGTGAATTTCTGGGCGACGTGGTGCGCTCCGTGCAAGATCGAGATGCCGTGGTTTGAGGAGTTTCAGAAGCAGTACTCGGCTCAGGGTTTTGAAATTCTCGGCATGACCGATGACGTGGATGCCGGCAAGGATGCGATTGCGAAGGTCGTAAAGAAAACCGGGGTCACCTATCCGATTTTGTTGACAGACGGGAAGGTGCAGAAGGCCTACGGTGGGTTGGATTATCTGCCGGTGTCTTTCTATGTTGACCGCAATGGTGTAGTGGTGGAAGAGACCGCAGGGCTCGGCAGCAAAGACGAGATTGAGGCGCACATCAAGAAGGCGATCGCCTCGGGTGCGACGCCGGGGACGGGTGGACAGTGATACGGATTGGGATTGCGTTGGCTGGTTTGTTGATGGCGGTCCCGGGCGGGCAGATGGGAAGCCTCGATGCGCCTGCTGCGAAGCCGAAGTCGTATGTGGTCTATTCAGCGGAGCAGCAGGTTGTGACGGCCGGGAAGCGAAGCGTGCTGGAACTGCACTTTCGCGTCGTAGATGGCTTCCACGTGAACTCGCATACGCCGAAATCGGAGCTGCTGATTCCGACGCAGATCGTGCTGCAGCCCGCGAGCGGGGTGAAGGCTGAGGCACTTGAGTATCCCGTGGGCACTTCGTACAGCTTCAGCTTCGATCCTTCGGAAAAACTGGATGTTTACTCGGGTGCATTTACGGTGAAGGTGCCTGTGGTAGCGGAGGCGGGAACTCATACGATTGACGGCTCGTTGCGGTATCAGGCTTGCGACCATGCTGCGTGTTATCCACCAAAGAGCCTCCCGGTTGAGCTTCTCTTTACGGCGAAGTAGTTCCCAAGTTCTTTGCCTCGAGAGATTGCTGTTAGTTGGTTCGGTACTCCTGTTCTCGATTCGGTTCGGGTAGTGGCATCATGAAGAGAGAGCTTGAGACAGGAGTGGGTGGATGGAAGAGTTTCGCAGACTGACGCGCCTGCCGGCATATGTATTCAACATCACGAGTGAGTTGAAGGCAGCGGCACGTAAGCGTGGCGAGGACATCGTGGACTTCGGGATGGGGAATCCTGATGGAGCCACGCCGAAGCACATTGTCGACAAGCTGATTGAAGCGGCACAGAGAACGACGACGCACCGTTATTCGTTGTCTAAAGGCGTTCCTCGACTGCGGAAAGCGATCTGCAACTGGTACAAGACTCGATATAACGTGGACCTCGATTCCGAAACGGAAGCGATCGTCACTATCGGATCGAAAGAGGGGATTGCCCATCTCTGCCTGGCGGTGCTGGACGACGAAGACACGGTTGCAGTGCCGAATCCCAGCTACCCGATCCATATATTCGGGCCGGTAATTGCGGGTTCAAAGGTGCAGAGCATCGCGCTCGAAGGAACCGATGAGGCGTCGCTGATTGAGAAGCTCGAACACGATCTGCCGCGCATGAATCCGCGTCCGAAGCTGCTGATCCTGAACTTTCCGGCAAATCCTACAACACAGTGCGTGACGCTTTTGTTCTTTGAGCGTGTGGTGGCTCTGTGCAGAGAGCTTGGAATTTACCTGATTCACGATCTGGCTTATGCCGATCTTGTGTTCGATGGCTATCGGGCTCCCAGCGTGCTGGAGGTTCCGGGTGCGAAGGACGTTGCGGTCGAGTTTTTTACTCTTTCGAAGAGCTACAACATGCCGGGGTGGCGGGTGGGTTTTATGGTGGGGAACAAGAAGCTTGTGTCGGCGCTGGGGCGGATCAAGAGTTACTTCGACTACGGGACGTTTACGCCCATCCAGGTGGCGGCGATCGCCGCGCTCGAAGGGCCGCAGGAGTGTGTCCGCGAAATTGTGGAGAACTACAAGTGCCGGCGGGATGTGTTGGTGCCGGGGTTGAACAAGCTGGGTTGGCCCGTGGATCTTCCTAAGGCGACGATGTTTGCCTGGGCGAAGATTCCGGAGCAGTATCGGACGCTGGGATCGGTTGAGTTTTCGAAGCGGCTGCTGCTGGAGGCTAAGGTTGCGGTTAGCCCCGGGGTGGGGTTTGGAGAACATGGGGATGGGTATGTGCGGTTCTCGCTGATCGAGAATGAGGAACGGACACGGCAGGCTCTGCGTGGGATTAAGCAGATGTTCCGCAATGGATGAGGATCCCCCTCCCTGACTTAATTTGCGCAAAGTATTCCAAAATAAAGGCTTAGATTCGGACTGACTGCGCGAACTACTGGTTTCATTGGGACCGTCCTTGCAAAGTATTAGAAATAAAAGGTTTATAAAAAAGGAAATCCCCGGAACTGAGTCCGGGGATTTCCTTTTTCCTACTATTTCAATTATATGGGATTGAAGCTAACTAAAGTGCCATCTCTATCATTCTCATTTTGTTTGGGTTAGGTGGTTTAGGGACTTGACAAGAGAGTTTGCAGATGTTTTTGGGCATTAATCTTGTAAGTGCTTGCAAAAGCGTAGGCCTATCGGAATAAAAAAAGGAACGCCCCAGTCGATGATCGGAAGGCGGATCGAATGGGGCGGCCTGGTTTAGCGGGTGATGGTTAGGGTGACGGTGGTGGTATGGGTGATGCCTCCGCCAGTCGCGGTGACGGTGATGGTGTGGGTGCCGAGGGCAGAGTTCCTGCCGACGGTAACGTTCATGCTCGAGGAGCCCGACCCCGGAGCGCCGATAGATGCGGGACTGAAGGTTACGGTCTGGCCGCTGCCTTGTCCGGAGGCAGAGAGAGAGATGGCCGAGCTGAAGCCGCCCGAGACGGTCGTGGTGATGGTCGATGAACCGGAGGCCCTTCTGGCTACCGTGATAGAGGTGGGTGAGGCGGAGACCGTGAAGGCAGGCTGGACGGCCGCTGTCACGGTAAGGGAGAGGGTGGTGGATTGCATGAGTCCGCCGCCAGTCCCGGTTACGGTGATGGGATAGGTGCCAGGTGCGACGGTCGACGCGACGGTGATGGTTGCGGTGGATGAGCCCGAACCCGGCGCGGCGATGGACGTTGGACTGAAGGTGATAGTGACTCCGGATGGAGCGCCGGATGCGGAGAGAGCGACGGCGGAGTTAAAGCCGCCGGAGATCGCAGTCGTAATGTTTGAGGATCCACCCGAACCCGCTTTAACGGAGAGCGATGAGGGCGACGCGGAGATGGTAAAGGCCGGTGTTTGTGTGGTGGAACCGGTGAGGGCGGCTAGTAGACCTGAGTTGGGGCTGCCCCATCCGGTGACGAGGTCGTAGCCGGCGACGGCCGAGTAGCTGCCGGAGGTGCCGCTGGTGATGTCGTGGAAGTCAGTCGTGTAGGCCGACGTTACATTCTGCGCGTAAATAGTGGGGTTGAGGAAACCGACAGGAGGCTGGCCGTTAGTGGCGAGTTGCTGGTTGACGAGAGCGATGTAGCCGGCCCACATGGGTGCGGCGAAGCT
Source organism: uncultured Acidobacteriaceae bacterium (assembly GCA_963746625.1). GTDB lineage: Bacteria > Acidobacteriota > Terriglobia > Terriglobales > Acidobacteriaceae > Edaphobacter. The sequence goes on along the minus strand of CAVVBT010000001.1, from coordinate 1,494,412 downwards.
GGTGCCGCCGTACTCGTTGGCCAGGCAGGAGGTCTGGTCCGCGCAGGTGTAGAAGGTGAAGTTGGCGTTGGCGGAGACATCGGGGCCGTTGCGCAGCGTGGTGGAGCCCTTGTTGCTGGAATTGATGACGCCGGAGAGCTGTTGCCACGAGGGAATCGCAATGCTGTCGGGCGAGATGCCGCCGCCGCTATCGACCCAAGCGGTTTCGGATTCCCATGGGCCGGCAGCGCTGGCGGTGACGAGGTCGGTGCCGCCTACGGAGACGACGTTGGCATCGTCGGCTGGCCATGCTTCATTTCGTTTGCGACCAGGTGGAGCTGTCGCCGGAGGCTGCGAAGAAGTTCTGACCTTGAGCGGACATCTTTTTGAAGTAGGGATCGAGTGTGGTGGGGTCCGCAGGCGTCCATCCCCACGAGCAACCGATGGTGGTTGGCAGGGGATTGTGGGTGGTCATGGCGCTGATGATGGCAGTATCGGTAGATCCGATGTACATCACGAGGCTCGCCAGGCCGGGCGCCATGCCGATGGCCTGAGTCATATCGAGCGTTTGCTCGGTATCGTCGCAGTTGCCGCCGGCTTTGGTGTCGACGCAGGAGGTGCTGGTGCCGTCGGTGGAGAGGAGTGTGATGGGGACGTTGTTCGTCTGACCGGTGTTCTTGAAGTAAGTAGTGAGGTCGGCCAGATCGGTGCCGAGATATTCGAGCAGGCCGAGGTTCTGACCGGCACCGGTGAGGGGGCCGCCGCCGTAGTAAGCGGCGCGCATGTCGCTGCCGAGGAACGATGCGGATGGGCCAGAGCCGGTGGTGGCGTGGGAGACGACTTTATTCGCATCGATGCCGTTGGCCTCGGCGTAGTCGCTCTTTTTTACGAGCCTGGGGCGTGGGATCGAATAATTGTCGAGGCCGGAGACGTGCCATAGATCGAAGGGCAGATCGGTGGTCGGCTCGCTGTCGGGTGCGTAGAAAGTGCGGCCCTCGGTCGGGTGCTGGAAGGTACGCATGTGGATGCGAAAGGCGATTTCGACGGCGGAGACCGGCCCGCGGATCTCGACGTTCATGCCGTCGCGGGTGCCACCGATGACGGTGAATCCGTTGAGTTTTGCGAAGTTGACGACGGCGTCATATTGAGACTGCGTAGGGCCGAATCGCTCGGTGAATTCGGAGACAGTGAGGAAGTGCCGATAGGAGGCGCTGTGGGGGTCGTACAGCGCGGCAAGGAAGTTATCGAGGCCTGCGGGATCGCGCAGCGGCAGGACGATGTTGAGATTCATGATCTGATCGGCGGGAAGTTGGCCGATGGAGCGAGCCTGGCCGTTGCGAACCGCTTCGCGCACGTGGTGGGTCAGCATCGATTGCGCGTCGAGGGAGTGGGCGCATAGGAACGCAGCAAGCGTAAGCAGCGGGAAGGTAAGTCTTCGCACGATGGGTTCTCCTGAGGGGGCCCGGTTTCCTTGTCTTTGGAAGGCAATTGTCGACCTCGGGAGCGGGAGTGTCAATGAAATTGCTACGAAGCCAGGTGAACACCGAAGCAACCACTCAGGTCATTCTGGAAGACAAGCGAGTCCGTTCAGAACGGCAGGTTGAGTGCCCCTATTTTTTTGTGTTGGCAAGTTTCTTCTGGGCTTCGAGAAAGCGGCGCACACGGTCGAGGGACCGGGCTTTTCCGAAGACAATCATGCTTTCGAGCAGCGGCGGCGACATGGTGCTGCCGGTGATGATGGCGCGGAGCAGCATGAAGTTTTCTTTGACGGACCAGGATTTTTCTTCGCCTAGTTTCTTGAGGGCGGGCTCGAGAGCTTCGTGGGTCCAGTCGGTCGCTTCGAGCACGGTGAGTTGGTCGGCAGCGAAGTTGAGGGTCTCTTCGATGGTGCGCTTCTTCGGTAGGAAGACGTCTTGTGTGGGGAGAACGTCGTCGCGGAAGAAGAAAGTGGTGAGGTCGCCGAACTGTGCGAGTGTCTCGATACGTGACTGGACGAGCGGAGCGATCTGACTGAGGTAGGCATCGCTCAGGACATTGGTGCGCAGAGCTGCGTAGAAGTCCTCGGGCAGACATGGTGCGAAGATATTCGCCGTTGAGCCATTTGAGCTTCGTGAGGTCGAAAACGGGGCCGCCGAGGCGAATGTTTTTTACGTCGAAGCGCTCCACCATCTCAGCGAGGGAGAATTTTTCTGCGACGGGACCTGTGCTCTCCGGCATGCCGCCGCCCATGAGGCCGAGGAAGTTGATGACCGCTTCAGGCAGAAAGCCGCTCTCGCGGTAGTAGACGAGAGAGACAGGATTCTTTCGCTTGGAGATTTTTGATTTGTCCAGATTGCGCAGGAGCGGCATGTGCCAGAAGCGCGGCGACTGCCAGCCGAAGGCCTTGTAGAGCAGCACGTGCTTCGGTGTAGACGAAATCCATTCCTCGGCGCGAATGACGTCGGTGATACCCATGAGGTGATCGTCGACGACGTTGGCGAGATGGTAAGTAGGGAAGCCGTCGGACTTCATGAGCACCTGATCGTCGACGTTTGAATGTTCGAAGGTGATGTCGCCGCGGAGCTCGTCACGGAAGGTGGTTGAGGCCGTCTGGTCGCCGGGATGTGGTGGGACCTTCATACGGACAACATAGGGCCGTCCCTCGGCGAGGTATGCGTCAATCTGCGACTGCGTGAGTTCGCGGTGAGCTCCGTCATAGCGCGGCGGGAGCTTCGCAGCGACCTGGCGCTGCCTCAGAGCCTCCAACTCTTCAGGCGTCTCAAAAGAGCGGTAGGCGGTCCCGTTTTTGAGAAGCAGTTCGACGTGTTCGCGATAGATGTGCGTGCGCTCAGATTGGCGATAAGGTCCGTAGGGGCCACCGACATCGGGGCCCTCGTCCCACGTGAGGCCGAGCCAATGCAGCGCGTCGAAGATCATCTGCTCGGAGGTCGGGACGAAGCGGGCGCGGTCCGTGTCCTCAATGCGGAGGACAAATTTGCCGTTGCGCTGTTTGGCGTAGAGATAGTTGATGAGGCCGATGTAGGCGGTGCCTACGTGGGGGTCGCCTGTTGGTGAGGGCGCGACGCGGACACGTACGGGGGCTTCGGAACTGGTGATGCTATTCGTCATAAAAGGCCAAATTTAAATGCTAGCAGAGGGGGTTGGGGCTTCCGCGGAAGCAAAACGAGCAGTGCGAACGGCGGCCGCCAATGTGTCGAGCGCGGCCTTGGTCTCGTTCCAGTCGATGCAGGCGTCGGTGATGGACTGGCCGTAGATAAGATCTTGGCCGGGGACGAATTTCTGTGCACCCGCAACAAGGTTGCTTTCGAGCATGACGCCGATAATGCGATTGTCGCCGCCGGCGATCTGCTCAGCGACATTGCGGCAGACGGCAGATTGACGGGTGTGGTCTTTGCCGCTGTTGGCGTGGCTGCAGTCGATCATGACCTGCGGACGCAGGCCCGCAGCTTCCATCTGGTCGCAGGTGGATTGAACGGAGGCCGCATCGTAGTTAGTGGTGCCGCGGCCGCCTCGCAGAATAATGTGGCAGTCGCGGTTGCCTTTGGTAACGAAGATGGCCGTCTGCCCGTGCTTCGTGTGGCCAAGGAAGTTGTGCGACTGGCCGGCCGACAGAATCGCTTCGATGGCGATCTGAACGTTGCCGGAGGTTCCATTTTTGAAACCAACAGGGCAGGAGATGCCCGACACGAGTTCGCGGTGGACCTGGCTCTCCGTGGTCCGCGCGCCGATGGCTCCCCAGCTGACGAGTGACGAGATGTACTGCGGCGAGATCATATCGAGAAACTCTGTGCCTGCTGGGACTCCCATGTTGCCGAGGTCGAGGAGCAGATGGCGCGCCTTGCGAAGGCCGTCATTGATCTGAAACGACTCGTTCAGGTACGGGTCGTTGATGAGGCCCTTCCAGCCGAGCGTGGTACGCGGCTTTTCGAAGTAGACACGCATGACGAGGCACAGCTCGTTCGCATACTCGGGAATGGCGGCTCTGAGAAGTTCCGCATACTCGCGCGCTGCCTTGGTGTCGTGAATGGAGCAGGGGCCGACGACGACCAGCAGACGATGATCCTTGGCGTTGAGGATGTTAATGATCTCGTTGCGGGCTTTGAAGACGGTGGCCGAGGCCGCTTCAGTGATGGGCAGCTCTTCTTCAAGAAAAGCGGGCGGGAGGACGACTTTGGTCCAGGTTATTCGGAGATCATCTGTTGGATAGAGCATGGTTTTCATGATTTGCGTGACGCCGGAGGATGCAGCAGCTTCGCGCGCCTGGCAATTCCGTCTCCTTTATCTTATAACCTGCGAGCGCGATGTTATCGCACGCGAGCGCACGGGATTTGTAACGGCTAAAATAAAGAAGCAGGGTCTTTGGTCGAAAGACCATCCCCAAAATAGAAAGGTTGTCCAGTGAAGGCATTGGTAAAGAGCCGCGAAGAGCGCGGTCTGTGGCTTGAAGACGTTCCCGAACCAGAGATGGGCATCAACGATGTGAAGATTCGCGTCCTGAAGACGGGGATCTGCGGAACCGATCTGCATATCTACGATTGGGACGCATGGGCGCGTTCGACGATCCGGCAGGGGCTGACGATTGGGCACGAGTTCGTCGGCGAGGTCGTTGCTGTCGGATCGAATGTGAACGATATTCCGATTGGGCAATTGGTGAGCGGTGAAGGACATGTCGTCTGCGGGCGCTGTCGGAACTGCCTGGCCGGAAGGCGCCATCTCTGCGCGCACACTCTCGGAGTCGGAGTGAACCGCAACGGAGCGTTTGCGGAATACGTCGTGCTGCCGATGTCGAATATCTGGATCCACAGTCCCGGCGTGCCTCACGAAATTGCGGCGATCTTCGATCCGCTTGGCAACGCAGTCCACACTGCACTGGCATTTCCGGTCCTTGGCGAAGATGTGCTCGTAACTGGAGCGGGGCCGATCGGCATCATGGCTGCAGCCGTGGCCAAACACGCGGGTGCGCGATACGTTGTGATCTCAGATCCGAATGAATACCGGCGCAAGCTGGCGGAAAAGGTTGGCGTGACGCTGGCGGTCGATCCGCGGGCCACACCGCTCAAAGAGATTCAGAAGCAGCTCAAGATGCAGGAAGGTTTCGACGTGGGACTGGAGATGTCAGGGAACCCCTCGGCATTCCGAGAGATGCTCACGAATATGAGCCATGGCGCGAAGATTGCCATGCTGGGGATTCCGTCGGAAGATATTTCGATCAACTGGAACCAGGTCGTCTTCAATCAACTGACGATTCGCGGGATCTACGGGCGCGAGATGTATGAGACCTGGTACAAGATGACGGTGATGCTCGAGAGCGGACTGGATATCTCAGGAGTCATCACTCACCGGATGAACTGGCGCGACTATGAAGAGGGCTTTGCGGCGATGCGCTCCGGCAATTCGGGCAAGGTTATTCTGGATTGGCGCGACGTAGCGTAGAGTATTGCCCATCGAGTAGAAGAGACACATCCTCCGGAGGCCTTATGCAGCATCGCATTCTTGGAACGACCATGCCTGTGCTCGAGTTCGCTCTCGGGCCTAATGACGCGGTGATCTCTGAAGCCGGTGAACTCTCCTGGATGTCGGCGTCGATTCAAATGACCACACATACGCAACACGCTGGTGGCGGCGGATTCTTCGGCGCGCTCAGCCGGGTTGCTGGCGGCGGCTCGCTTTTTATGACGGAGTATCGCGCAGTCGGAGGGCCGGGTGAGGTCGCCTTTGCCACACGTGTTCCGGGGCACATCGTTCCAGTGGAGGTGAACGCGGGGAACGAATATATGGTTCATCGCCACGGCTTTCTCTGCGCGACTGCAGGCATTGAGCTCGGCTTCGGGTTTCAGCAATCTCTCGGCGCGGGCATCTTCGGGGGCAGTGGTTTTGTACTGCAGAAGGTCAGTGGGCAGGGAATTGCCTGGCTTGAGCTCTCCGGCGAGCTGATCGTGAAGGATCTTGCTCCCGGAGAGCTGCTCCGCGTTCACCCCGGCCATGTCGGCGCCTTTCAGGCCAACGTAGGATTCCAGATTCAACGGGTGCCCGGCATAAAGAATCTGATCTTCGGCGGCGATGGAATTTTTCTAGCCGGGCTCACGGGACCGGGCCGCGTGTGGTTGCAGACGTTGCCGATTTCCAAGCTGGCTCACCAGATTCAGGAGTACTTGCCGAAGGAGAGACAAGCTCAGGCAGCGGAAGCCGGCGTCGTTGGCGGCATCGTCGGCTCGATTCTCAAGGGAATGTAATTCGTTCTCGCGAGCCGGCACTGGTTATTCCGCTCGCAATGCCTCCACAGGATTCACCGAAGCGGCTCTGCGCGCCGGGAAATAACTCGCCAGACAGCGCCGATGCCCCCAGCACAACTGCAACAGCCGCCAGAGTCGACATATCCCAGGTGTGAATTCCGAAGAGGAGTTTGCGCATCAGTGTGGCGGCAGCGATCGAACTGACAAGCCCTGCGACGATTCCGACGCCCGTCAGCCGTCCGGCCTCCTTGAGAATCATTCGGTAAACACTACTTTGTTGCGCGCCCAGCGCCATTCTCACGCCGATCTCTCTCGTTCTCTGGCTTACCGAATAAGCGATGACACCATAGAGCCCGACCACCCCGAGGAGCAATGCCAACGCTGCGAATCCTCCCACGAGCCACGCCGACGAGCGGTGCAGATACGCAGTCTGCGAAGCATTAATCCGCTGCATCATCGTCGCTTCATCGAAGACACCCATCCCAGGGTCAAACTGACGAACCGCGGTGATCAAAGCGGGAAGCACCGATCTCTCATCCTGCGACGTGCGCACGACCATCGACAGATAATTATCAGCGTTCTGATTCAGGGGATCGTACTGCGCGGGCCAGGTCTCGGAGTCGAGCGTTCCTTCCTTGATGTCGTCCACAACGCCGATGATCTCGCGGATGGATTTTGGCGTCAGCTCCGTGTCACCCATCTTTTGGCCGACGGGGTCTTCGCCCGGGAAGTAGAGTCTGGCCAGGGCTTTGTTGATGACGACGACCTTCGGTTTCGATGCGTCCTCATCGTCCGTGAAAAATCGTCCCGCGATGAGCCTGGTCTGCAACGTCTTGAAGTAGTCGGCGCTTACCTCGCGTTGATTCACCTCGTTGTGTTCTCCGTTATACGGTTTGCCGACAAACCGAATCCAGTTCGTGTTGCCGTTGCCGTTCACCGGCAGCACCGTGGTGAATCCTGCGGATTTCACGCCCGGCAGACTGGAGACGCGTCGCAGAATCTCTCGACTCGCCGCAACCTGCTGCGGGTCCTTCGGGTAATTCGATTCCGGCATCACAACCTGTACAGTGGCCAGATGGTCGGGCTGAAATCCAAGTTCCACATGAAGCAGTTTGTAGAAGCTCTTTCCGAGTAGCCCAGCCCCGACCAGAAGCACAACTGCAATGGCCAGCTCGACGACCACAAGATTCGACCCGAATCGCCGCCAGAAAGTGCCTGCTGAGCTTCGCCCTCCCTCGGTCAACCCGTCGCGTAACTGTGTCAGCGGCAGACGCAGCACAGGAGTTGCGGTAAAAAGGATTCCCGCCATCAGCGCAATCGCCGCGGCGAACACCACGACGTGAAGGTTCAGTCGAATTCCTCCCAGATATGGCATGTACGCCAACATGTCCTTCGAGAGCAGCCGCAATAAGACCTGCATCGCACTATAGGCGCAGAGGAGACCAAGCAGGCCGCCCGCAAAGACCAGCACGAGAGCCTCCGTGGTGAACTGACGCGTGAGCCTCGCGCGCGACGCTCCCAGCGCACCTCGGACTGCAATCTCACGTCTCCGAGCCTCGGAGCGCACCAGCAGAAGGCTCGACACATTGACGCACGCAATGGCAAGCAGCAGGGCAGCTCCCCCAGCAGAACCAGCAGAATGGGGCGGATCTCTCCAACGATGACTTCGGAGAGTGGCAAAACGCTCGCGCCCTGGCCGCGGTTCGTGCCTGGAAATTGCACCTCAAGCTGCTTCGCGATCGAGGTCATATCCGCGAGCGCCATCTGGACCGTGACTCCGTCTTTTAATCGCGCTACACCGTACAGGTCATGGCAGCCGCGCCGTTTTTCGCACTGAGTGAGGGTGTGGACGGTGGCCCAGAACTCAGCCTTCCCTCTGGGGGCAAACTGAAAGGTCGCTGGCAGCACGCCGATGATGGTGTTGGGTTTGCCATCCAATCTCACAGTCTGGCCGATGATGTCTTTTCTGCCGCCGAACCGTTCCTGCCAGGCCTGGTACGTTGCGATGACGTTATCGCTAGCGCCCGGCTGGTCTTCACCATCGTAGAAATCGCGGCCGAGGATAGGAGTGATGCCGAGAACACGAAAGAATCCCGCGGTGACTCGCGCGCCAGCAACGGGCTCGACTCCGGACGACGTCGTCATCAGGTAGCCGGTTCCGGTGTAAGCCTCCATCGAACTAAAGACCTTGTTCATCTTCTTCCAATCGACGAAGTCCGGATAGGAGAGATTCGCGCGCGGGAACATCTTTGCCGACTCCGTCACATCGACGAGGCGCGTGGGGTCGTGATAGGGCAGCGGCCTGATCAGCGCAGCATCCACAAACCCGAAGATCGCCACGCTGGCGCCTATTCCCAGCGCAAGCATAAGAATTGCAGTCAAGGTAAAACCGGGGCTGCGGCGAAGCTGGCGGAGCGCAAAGTGCAGATCCTGGAAGATAGTCTCGAACCGGAACCCCATGACCTCGTAGCTCCTCTCCTTCAGGCGTGTCGTATTGCCAAACTCGCGCATCGCCGTTCGGTGGACGGCATCCGGAGCCACGCCCGCAGCGCGTAGCTCCTCCTCCTTCTGCTCGCGATGAAAAGACATCTCTTCTTCCAGTTCGTTGTTGAATCTTTCGCGGCGAAGCAGAGTGCCGAGTTTTTTGAAGAAGCGCGAGAGGGGGTTCATGGGAAGACTCCTATGTTTCCTGCATGACGCGCGTGATAGCGGCGATCATGTTTTCAAACTGTGACTGCTCGAGGCCAAGTTGCTTTCGGCCTGCTGCGGTGAGCGTGTAGAAGCGGGCACGGCGGTTGGTCTCCGTGGATCGCCACTCCGCCTTCACCCAGCTCTGCAGCAGTAGTCGCTGCAGCGCGGGATACAGCGAGCCTTCTTCGACGGTCAGGACGTCATCGGAGGCACGTTTGATCGAGGAGGCGATACCGTAGCCGTGCTGCGGTCCACGGGTAAGGGTCTTCAGAATCATCATGTCGAGAGTGCCGGGCATCAAGTCGGATTTCTTAGGCATGATTCTATCCATAGATGGTCTATGCATAGAACGTCAAGTCCGACGATAAAGTTCCGTGGATTTTCAAGAGGTGGACTGGCGGCAACGGAACAGTCCTATATCCTAGAAAAGAATGGCTCCTTTTCTAGAACTTGCTCATGTAAACGTGGCTCGTGGGGATAATGTCGTCCTGCATGACATCAATCTGACAGTGAACACCGGGGAGCATATCGCGATCCTGGGTCCCAACGGCTGCGGCAAATCCACCCTCATCAAAACCATCACATGCGAGTGCTATCCGATCGTTCAACCAGAAACGACGGTCAGCATCTTCGGGCGCGAACGCTGGGATCTGACGGAGTTGAAGAAGCGCCTCGGAGTAGTCTCGGCAGAGTTGCCCGGACGGCCAACGCTCGAAACAACTGGCCGCGACGCTGTTATCACCGGGTTCTTTTCGAGCAGTACGCTCTGGCCGAACCTCACGGTGACGGAGCAGATGCGGCAACGGGCAGAAGAAGTGCTCGTACAGGTCGATGCGGTGGGGATCGCCGATAAGCCCGTAGGGCAGATGTCAGCAGGCCAGCAGCGCCGCATCATGATTGGACGGGCATTGGTTGGATCAGCGGGAATGTTGCTCCTCGACGAGCCTTCGAATGCACTGGACCTGGCCTCGCAGGCAGAGTTGCGGAACCTGCTTCGCAAACTCGCGCAGCAGGGGACCGGCATTATGCTGATCACCCATCACATCGCCGACATCATTCCTGAAATCGATCGCATCCTGATGATGAAAGACGGCCGGATTGTAGCGGACGGGCCAAAGCGGGATCTGCTGACAGCCTCGAGGCTCACGGAGTTGTTCAAAACGGAGGTCGAGATCTCGGAACGGGACGGCTTCGTCCACGCCTGGTAAAAAATAAACTTCGAAGAAGTGACATTTTTTCGGCGCCGGAAAACGTGGTGCAAAGAACCACGTTCTCACCACAAAAAACCATCCGGAAACCATCAAAACACCACAACTTTCTGCTGTGGAAATCCGAAAACCCCCCTCTAAAAACGCACATTCCACCACGAATAGGAAAATCGCGTTAGCGCGAAGGAGAAATCGTGCCAGTTTGTAGTTTGACCAGCTCCGGCTTCGGGATGAGGCTGGGGCCGAGGACGGCGATCTTGGGCAGCGGCCCCCGAACCATGGCGACCTCATCACATGCATAAAGCCGCGGGCATGTCTGACAGTCCTTGTAGATCTTGTCAGGCAGGGTAGTGCGGTCGACGACGCGGAAGCCGAAGTGGAAGAAGAAGTCGGGGATGCGGGTGAAGAGGCAGACGGCGGTGACGGATTGCTCTTCGGCTTCTTCGAGAAGCGCCCGGAGCAGCTTGCCGCCCGCGCCCTGGCCCTTGGCTTCGGGTTTGACGACGATGGAGCGGACCTCGGCTAGGTGTGGGCCGTAGAGGTGGAGTGCTCCGCAGCCAAGAAAGACGCCTGATTCAGACTCGGCTACGGCGAAGTCGCGGACGTTTTCGCAGATCTCGGCGTAGCTGCGGCGGAGAAGCGTGCCGTCGCCGGAGAGGGAGTTGACGAGATCGAAGATGTTAACGGCGTCGGGGAGCTTCGCTTTGCGCACGACCGCTCCGCCTTCGCGCAAGCGCGTGGAGGCGGTGGACTCACTGGCCGTCAACAGGGGCGAGGTGGGCAATGGTGCGGGCTCCTTTCTTTATTTTCGCAGACTAGCCGAAGAATCAATAATGAAGTTCTATGCGGTATTAAGCAGTGCGGTTCGCGTTTTGCGCGAATAACCCACGCTTTCGCAAAGAGGCGCGAAAGGATGGGCCACCCGGTGTTTTGCGGCTCCGATTATTTGGCGACACGGGATTTTGCCTCCTGAAGGGCAGTGCGGACACGGGTGCGGGCAGTGCCGCCGATGACATCGTGGCAGTCGAGGGTTGCTTCGAGGGTGATGGCCGCGAAGAAGTCTTCGCCGAACTCTGGGGCTGATGGTGCGCAACTCATCCAGTGTTAGATGTTGGAGCTCGCGATTTGTTTCGAGGCCGAGGCGGACGGCGTTGCCGATGTGCTCGTGGGCTTTGCGGAAGGGGACGCCTTTGTTTGAGAGGTAGGTGGCGGCGGCCATGGCGTTGAGGTAGCCGGTTTCGGCGGCGGTCTTCATCGATTCCGCAGCGGAATTTGAGGGAGCGGGTGAAGGCGGGGAGGACGCTGAGGATTCCGGCGATGGTGTCGGCGGCGTCGAAGACGGGCTCCTGGCCTTCCTGGAGGTCTTTGTTGTAGGCGAGGGGGAGGCCTTTGATGAGTGTGGCGAGTGTTGTGGCTGCGCCGAGCAGGCGGGCGGATTTGCCGCGGGCGAGTTCGGTGAGATCTGGGTTTTTCTTCTGCGGCATCGCGGAGGAGCCGGTGGAGAAGGCTTCGGGCAGGTCGACGAAGCCGAATTCGGCGGTGGCGTAGAGGGTGAGCTCTTCGGCGAAGCGGGAGATGTGGAGGCCGAGCGTAGAGGCGGCCTGCGCGAAGTCGAGCATGAAGTCGCGGTCGGAGGTTGCGTCCATGCTGTTGGCGGTGGGGGCGGTGAAGCCCAGGGCGTCGGAGGCGATGGTGGCGATTGAGGCCGAGGGTTGCGCCGGCGATAGCACCGGAGCCGAGGGGGCAGAAGTTCATGCGGCGGCGTGCGTCGAGGAAGCGGGAGTGGTCACGTTCGAGCATGGCGACGTAGGCGAGGAGCCAGTGGGCTACGAAGACGGGTTCGGCGCGCTGGAGATGGGTGTAGCCGGGCATGACGGCTTCGCCGGCTCTTTCGGCGAGGTCGATGAGGGCGCTACGCCATTCGTTGAGGCCGTCGAGTGTGTTGTCGATGGAGGCGCGAACGAAGAGACGCATGTCGGTGGCGATCTGCTCGTTGCGGCTTCGGCCGGTGTGGAGCTTGAGGGCGAGGTCGCCGATTTGTTTGGTGAGTTCGAGTTCGACGAAGTGGTGAATGTCTTCGGCTTGTTCGTTGGAGGCGATGTTCTTGAGTTTTGCGACCGCCGCGGAGGCCTTGCTCCATCTGGAGAAGTTCTTCGCTGGTGAGGATTCCTGCGGCTTGGATGGCGCGGGCGTGGGCTATGCTCGCTTCTACCTCGTGGGGGAGGAGGCGCCAGTCGAAGGGGAAGGAACGCTGCCATTCTTCGAATTGCTTGTTGAGTGGTTCGCGGAAACGGCCGGACCACATCTTTGTTGGTTCTGAGGAGTGCATATCAGCAGTTCTCTTTCAGGTGATTGTGAATGGTGCGGTAGGCTTGGCCCGCGTTGAGCGTGACCTCGTTGTAGTACTCGCTGGTGAGACCACCCGCGAGGCACAAAGAGACGTTGTCGCGATCAATCCATGTGATTCGAGTGTTCAGATATAGGCCATGCAAAACCAACTTTCGATCCGAGGCGCTCCCGTCGTTCATGTGTGCATAGACATCTGTTGCTCCGCTATCCAGTGGGCCGTGACCGTCGGAGCTTTCAACCGTATAAAAGACGTTTGGATCGTTCGACTGTATGGAGACAATGTGATCCGGTTTCGCATGACAGCCATAGAGCGCAGCACAGGCGGCTAAACCCATTGCAAAGGAAAGTGTGGCCGGACATCGCAAAAGCGAACCTCAGGGGCTAAAGCCCGGAAACGTCTGTTGCTGTTATGGCACGGCTGAAGCCGTGCCCCTTCAAAGGGGGACGTTGCTACTCCTTGTCGTTACTGTTGTTGAGCTGAGGCATTTCGGTGCCTTTGCTTAGTGTGATTAGGCCGGTTTGGGCGTAGGTTATGAGCTTGGCGCGGGTGTCGGTGATGTCGAGATTGCGCATGGTGAGTTGGCCGATGCGGTCGCGGGGGGAGAAGGTGGATTCGCCCTTTTCCATGGTGAGGCGCTCGGGGTGGAAGGTAAGGTTGGGTGAGGCGGTGTTGAGGATCGAGTAGTCGTTGCCGCGGCGGAGTTCGATTGTAACCTCTCCGGTTACAGGTTTGGCGACCCAGCGCTGGGCGGCTTCGCGCAGCATGATGGCCTGGGGATCGAACCAGCGGCCCTGGTACAAGAGGCGGCCGAGCTTGCGGCCGTTTTCGCGGTACTGCTCGATGGTGTCCTCGTTGTGGATGCCGGTGATGAGGCGCTCGTAGGCGATGAAGAGGAGAGCGAGGCCGGGTGACTCGTAGATGCCGCGGCTCTTGGCTTCGATGATGCGGTTTTCGATCTGGTCGCTCATGCCGAGGCCGTGGCGGCCACCGATGCTGTTGGCTTCGAGCATGAGGGCTACGGGGTCGGAGAGCTCTTTGCCGTTGAGGGCTACGGGGAAGCCTTCTTCGAAGCGGATGGTGATCTCTTCGGGTTTGATCGCGACGTCGTCGCGCCAGAAGGCGGTGCCCATGATGGGGGCGACGATCTTCATGCTGGTGGTGAGGAGTTCGAGGTCCTTGGCTTCGTGGGTTGCGCCGAGGATGTTGGAGTCGGTGGAGTAGGCTTTTTCGGCGGACATCTTGTAGCCGAAGCCGGCCTTGGTCATGAAGGCGGACATCTCGGCGCGGCCGCCTAGCTCGTCGATGAAGGCGGCGTCGAGCCAGGGCTTGTAGACCTTGAGGTCGGGGTTGACGAGGAGGCCGTAGCGGTAGAAGCGCTCGATGTCGTTGCCTTTGAAGGTGGAGCCGTCGCCCCAGATGTTGACGTCGTCTTCCTTCATGGCCGTCACGAGCATGGTGCCGGTGACGGCGCGGCCGATGGGGGTGGTGTTGAAGTAGGTGACGCCGGCGGTGGTGATGTGGAAGGCGCCGGACTGGAGGGCGGCGATGCCTTCGCGAACGAGCGGGCCGCGGCAGTCGATGAGGCGGGCCTTTTCGGCGCCGTACTCGAGGGCTTTGCGGGGGATCTCGTCGTAGTCGGCTTCGTCGGGCTGGCCGAGGTTGGCGGTGTAGGCGTAGGGGATGGCGCCCTTCTGCTTCATCCAGTGAAGCGCGGCGCTGGTGTCGAGGCCGCCGGAGAAGGCTATGCCGACTTTTTGGCCGAGGGGCAGGGATTCAAGGATTACGGACATAGTAATGCAGACCTCAATGGTGGAACACAGGTGCGCTGAATGACTAGGCGCTGGTGCGTTTGCGCGTTTGGACTTTGCGAGCGTTGTTGATGCGCTTGGCTCCTCCGAGGAGCATGAGCAAAATCGCTTTTTGGGCGTGCATACGGTTTTCGGCCTGGTCGAAGACGATGGATTGTGGGCCGTCGAGGACTGCGTCTGTGACTTCGGCGTTGCGATGCGCGGGGAGACAGTGCATGAAGACCGCGTCGGGCTGGGCGTGGGCCATGAGGGCTTCGTTGACCTGGTAGGGCTTGAAGATGGGCGCGCGCTTGGTGGCTTCGTGCTCGAATCCCATGCTGGTGCAGACGTCGGTGTAGACGGCGTCGGCTCCGGTGACGGCTTTGATGGGGTCGTGGACGAGGGTAATGCTGCCGCCGGTTTGTTCGGCGATCTCGATGGCCTTGTGGATGATCTCGAGCTTGGGCGCGAAGCCTTTGGGTGAAGCTACGGTGCAGTGTGCGCCGAGTTGCGCGGCGGTGAGCATGAGGGAGTGGCAGACGTTGTTGCCGTCGCCGACGTAGGTGAAGTGGAGGCCCTGGGCAGAGCCGAAGCGCTCTTCGAGGGTGAAGAAGTCGGCGATGGCCTGGCAGGGGTGCTCGAGGTCGGAGAGGGCGTTGATGACGGGAATGCGAGAGCAGGCGGCCATCTCCGTGATGGTGTCGTGTGAGTAGGTTCGGAGGACCATGATGGACATCCAGCGCTCGACGTTGTGAGCCATGTCGGGAAGGGATTCGCGCTCGCCGAGGGGCGATTGGGTCTGGTCGACGAAGAGGGCATTGCCGCCGAGTGTGTTGATGCCGGCCTCGAAGGTGAGGCGTGTGCGGAGGCTGGCCTTCTCGAAGAACATCACCATCTGGCGCGCATCGAGGGCGTGGCGGAAGTCTTCTGGGTGGTTCTTGACGGCGTGGGCTAGCTCCATGACGGCAGCCATCTCCTGGACGGTGAGGTCGGAGATGGAGCAGAGGTCGCGGCCGGTGAGGCGTTTGGAGGCTTCGCTGAAGGCTGTGTCGGACTGGATGCCTAATGGCGGCTTGCCGTGTTCGTCGGCGGTCTCGGAAGTTTTGGCGTTCATCATGACTGTCTTGCTACCCATGAGATTGGTCTCCTGCCGGTGCGGCTCCGGCCAGTGCTGATGTGAGAGTGTGATCGAGCGCTTGAATGGCTGTGTCGACGTGAGTGCGCTCGAGGATGAAGGGCGGCAAGAAGCGAAGCACGGTTTCGCTGGTGCGATTGATGATGATGCGTTGCGCCATGAGGTCAGAGGTGATCTGTTTGGCGAGATCGGCGGAGTTGAGCTCTACGCCCAGCATGAGGCCTATGCCGCGGACGTCGACGATGCAGTCGTGGCGGGACGCGAGTTTAGTGAGCTGGTCGTGGAAGTACGCCCCGACGGATTGAATGTGGTCGAGGAGGTTGGTCTGTTTCATGGTGTCGATGACGGCGATTGCGACTGCGCAGGCCAGTGGGCCTCCGCCGAACGTCGTGCCGTGCATGCCCGGCGTGATGGACTCGGCGGCGGCGTTGGTGCACAGCATCGCTCCCATTGGGATGCCGTTAGCAACGGGCTTCGCGAGGGTGGTGACGTCGGGGAGGATGTTGTAGTGCTGGTAGGCGAACCACTTTCCGGTGCGGCCCATGCCGGACTGGATTTCATCGACCATGAGGAGCGCGCCGGTGGAGTTGCAGAGGTCGCGTGCGACCTGGAAGAACTCCTGCGAGACGGAGTGAATGCCGCCTTCGCCCTGGACAGCTTCGAGACAGATACCGCAGACTTCGTTGGAAAATTTGGCGCGGAGGTCGGCGACATCGTTGAAGCGGACGAATTCGACGCCGGGCATGACGGGCATGAAGGGCTCGCGGTATTTGTCCTTCGCGGTGGTTGCAACGGCGCCCATGGTGCGGCCGTGGAAGCTGTGGTCGAGGGCGAGAAACCTGGTGCCGATGTTGCGGCCTTGCGCGCGGAGGCGTCCGGCGTTGGCGCGGGCTAATTTGAGGGCCGCTTCCCAGGCTTCGGTGCCGGAGTTCGAGAAGAAGACGCGGTCGAGGCCGCTGATCTCAGTGAGGCGCAGAGCGAGGGGAGCGGTGTGCTCGTGGAAGAAGAGGTTGGAGGTGTGGATAAGCTTGCGGCTTTGCTCGAGGATGGTCTTCTCAACCGCAGGGTGGCCGTAGCCTAGCGCAGATACGCCGATGCCCGATAGAAGATCGAGGTAGTCATGGCCGTCCTCATCGCGCAGGTAGACGCCGTGCCCGCTGACGAAGAGATAAGGATTGCGTTCGTAGGTGTTAAGGAGCAGCTTTTTTTCCGCTGCCTGATTCGATGCTAAGTTCATGCGACCATGACCTCCGTTCCGTCGTTGACCCGGGTGGAGACAAGGTCAGGCAGTAGCCGGGCCGCCTCTGCGGGAAGAATGCGTACACGTTTTACGCCGTGGGTGAGGGCTTCGCGGCAGGCGTTAAGTTTCGGGAGCATGCCGCCGGAGACGACCTGGGCTTTTTCCATGGCCGGGATCTGTCCGAGGGTTAGCCAGCGCATGACATTTCCGTCGGCGCCCTTGACTCCCGGAACATCGGTGAGGAAGACGAGGGTGTCGGCTTTGGTGGAGATGGCGCAAGCCGCAGCCATCTCGTCCGCGTTGATATTGTAGTACTCGCCGTCGAAGCCGAGGGCGATAGAGGAGATGACGGGGACGGCGCCCATGGTCCAGATGGCTTCGAGCCAGCGTGGGTCGGCGGCGACGATCTCGCCTACAAATCCGAGGTCGGGGTTGGTCTTCTTCTTGCGCGCGCGGAAGACGTGGCCATCACCCCCGGAGAGTCCGACTGCGGCCTGGCCGTGGGAGCCGATGGCGGCTACGAGTGACTTATTGACGCGCCCGGCGAGCACCATGATGGCGGCGTCGCGAGTCTCGGCATCGGTGATGCGGAGGCCGGAGACGAACTCGCTCTTTTTGCCCATCTGGGCGAGAGTGCGGGTGAGTTGCACGCCTCCGCCGTGGACGACAGCGACCTGGTTCCCGTCTGCGACGAGATCGGCGATGGCTTTTCCAGCGGCGTGGAGGATCTTTGGATCCTCGAGAGCGACACCGCCTAATTTGACTACAAATCTCACAGCAAACCCTCCTCTTCATTCCATCCGCACATGAGATTCATGTTCTGCACGGCTTGTCCTGCGGCGCCTTTGAGAAGATTGTCGAGGCAGGAGACGACGAGGAGTCGTCTGCCGTCCGGGGCAAGGGCGAATCCGAGGTCGCAGAAGTTGGTGCGGACGATATGTTGGATCTCCGGCAGGTGCGGAGTGTGATGGAGCCTGATTAATGGGCTGTTGGCGTAGAAGGATTCGAAGACTTTAGAGATGGTTGGAGCATCGGTCTTCTGCTTGAGGAGCAGATAGATGGACGACATGATTCCGCGCGGGATGGGAAGCAGGTGCGGGGTGAACTGGATCTGCTCGGTGGTGAGATTGAGCTGCTCGAGCATCTCGCCGATGTGACGATGGCCGAAGACCGCATAGGCGGAGAGATTGTCGGCGGCGTGCATGAAATGCGTGTTGGCAGTGGGGGCCTTGCCGGCTCCGCTGACTCCGGACTTGGAGTCGCGAGATGATGCCGTGGTCGACGTCGACTATGCCGGCCCGGAGGAGCGGGGCGAGGGCGAGGATGACGGAGGTGGCGTAGCAGCCGGGGTTGGCTACGAGGCGGGCGTTGCGGATTTCGTCGCGGTGAAGCTCGGGGGAACCGTATACGGCTTCGGTTTGGATCCGTGCCGCGTGAGCGGGATCGGCGTCCTGGAGCTTGTAGATGGCGCGGTTCGCGTCGTGCTGGAGGCGCCAGGCGCCACTCAAATCGATGACTTTGATGTTGTGAGCGATGGCGGTGGGGACCCACTCGCGGGACTGCTCGTGCGGGGTGGCGAGGAAGAGAATCTCGACGCCGGAACTGGCAGCGCGCTCCCAACTGAAGGGGAGAATCTGGTGGACGCGCCGATGGCCTGCGGTGGCCAGGTTTGGGTGCAGGTCTTCGAGGAAGGTGACGGTACCGGATTTTGATTCGTCGGGACGGCCGAAGAAGGTAGGGGACGCCGCGGCAAATTTTGGATGGTGAAGAAGAATGCGCGCCAGTTCGCCGCCGGCGTAGCCGCCTACGCCCAAGATGGCTGCGTGGGGAGCGGCTTTGGGCGCGAGAGTGGCCGTTTGTTCGGCCGGTATGGTTGCTGCGTTAGCCAAGGTATCCTTCCAATCGGTTTTTGAGAGCAGTTGCTTGTTTTTCGTCGGGGCAGATGATGAGGACGTTGTCGTCTCCGGCGATGGTGCCCACAACTTCGGGCCAGTCTTCGTAGTCGATGCCGGCGGCGATGGGTTGGGCACTGCCGGTGGTCGTGACGAGGACGAGGAGGTTCATGGCCTGGCGGACTTCAAGGCCGAAGCTTTGGAGGAGCTCGTGGATTCCGGGCAGGGAGTCGGCGTCGGATTCACCATTGGACGGAAGAGAATAACCGGCGGGGCCTTTGTTGAGGCGGAGCTCGTGAATGTCACGGGAGAGTGTGGCCTGAGTGACGTGAAAGCCTCGCCCTGCAAGTTTCTTGCGCAGTTCATCCTGGCTGGCGACCGAGGTCTTGACCAGTAGTTCCTGAATGACGGCGTGGCGTTGTTGTTTCATTGGGTTCGGTTGTACCTGTTTCGCTGTACTGCCGTCTTCAATGGTGCCTGAAACGGCATTAAAAGTTCGTCATGTATAAATATACAATAATTATGTATATTTATACAATCCTTCAGGTCAAGTCCCAATGGAAGGATAGAACACTTTTAAAGGGAAGGTGTCGCAGGTAGAGTATTTGCTCTCGGAGCGACGTATAGTGAAGCATGGAACGGTTTCTGGCATCTGTTCACTCCCAGGCTTTGGGTGGCGGTTTTGTGTCGACGGGAGCTGCGCCCTCATTAATTGACGAGCGCTTCGATCATGACTCCTGCGGCGTTGGGTTTGTCGCGTCGGTGGATGCCGTGGCTTCGCATGACATTTTGAAGAAGGCGCTGACTGCGTTGAGCAGACTGGCTCATCGCGGGGCCACGGCCGCCGATGGCAAGACGAGCGACGGCGTTGGGGTGATGACTGCGATTCCGCGCGCTCTGCTGGTGCGGGCCGCGAATCTTTCGATTGATGAAAAGCAGTTGCTTGGTGTGGGGATGGTGATGGTGCCGGCGGGAGAGGTGCGCGCCGAGGGTCTGCTTGAGCGTTGTCTGCAGTCGCAGGATTTGGTGGTGCTGGGCTGGCGCGAAGTACCGACATGTACGGAGTGGCTGGGCGAGACGGCGCTGGGGACGATGCCGCGGCTTCGCCAGGTGCTGGTGGTGGACGGGGCGGCGGGTGAGCCGGGAACGATGGAACGGCGGTTGTATCTGGCGCGGAAGCAATTTGAGCGCGCGCATGCGCAGGGAGATGTGACCGGGTATATCTGTTCGCTGTCGTCGCAAACGATCGTTTATAAGGCGATGTGCACCGGGGAGTTTCTGCATAACTTTTATTCCGATCTTGCGGCTGACGATTATGTGACTCCTTTTGCGGTGTTCCATCAGCGGTATGCGACGAACACTTTGCCGACGTGGCACCGTGCGCAGCCGGGACGGAAGCTGGGGCATAACGGTGAGATCAATACTGTGTGGGGGAACCGGGCGCGGATGACGGCCCGGGATTCCACGCTGCCGGTGGAGTGCAAACCGGTGCTTACTGTTGGCGGGACCGACTCGACGAGTCTGGATGAGGCGGTGGAGTTGCTTTCGCAGAATGGGAGGACGCTGGCGGAGGCGATCCGGATGCTTTTGCCTCCGGCGAATGATGGACGGAGAAAGTCTTCATTTTTGCAGTACAACACAGACTGCGCGGAGCCTTGGGATGGGCCTGCGGCGATTGCGTTCAGCGATGGCAATGTGGTGGGTGCTGCGCTGGACCGGAATGGCCTGCGGCCTTGTCGATTCGCAATCACGAAAGATGGTTTGGTTGTTGCGGGGTCGGAGGCGGGGTTGGTGGATCTCGATCCGGATGAGGTGACGCACAGCGGACGGCTTGGGCCGGGGCAGATGCTGGTGGTCGATCTCGGGCAGCACAAGGTTTATGAGGATGAAGCCCTGCTCGAGTTGTTGGATGCGGGGACCGCGTACGACCAGTTGGCTGAGGACGCGCCGCTGGTGGCGGCCGATGCGCCGGAGGTGGATGCGGCGGCAGTGGTTGCAGCGCAACGCGGGTTTGGCTACACGCGCGAAGACGTGAAGATGATTCTGCAGCCAATGGCTGTGGAGGGCAAGGACGCGGTGTGGTCGATGGGCGATGATACGCCGCTTGCGTTTCTGGCACGGTCGCCGAGACCGGTGTATGCGTATTTTCGGCAGCGGTTTGCGCAGGTGACGAATCCACCGATCGATTCGTTGCGTGAGGCTTGTGTGGTTTCGTTGCATACACGGCTTGGACCGTGGCCTCATCTGCTGGATAAGAATGCTCCGCTTCCGGGGATTTCGCTACACTCGCCGTTTTTGTCGCTGGGAGAGGTGGAGGCGTTACGGTGCGGGGAGTATCCGCTTAGTGGGGAGTTGAACCTGGCGGAGCTGCCTGCGGTGTTTGCGAAAGAGAAGACGTTGGCGCAGGGGCTGGATGAGCTTTGCATGCAGGCGATCAAGTTGGTGCGGAACGGCGCGCGAATTTTGCTGCTGACGGACCGTGCCGCGAGTGCGGAGATGCTGCCGGTGCCTATGGCGATGGCCACGGGCGCAGTACATCAGGCACTGGTGGATGCTGGGTTGCGCACGCTTGCAGGGTTGGCGGTAGAGGCAGGGGATTGCCGGGATATTCACCATGCTGCGGTGCTGATTGGGTATGGTGCGGGTGCGGTTTGTCCGTGGCTGGCGTTGGAGACGGGCAGGAGTTTGGCACCTGAGGGTACGACTGCGGACGATGCTGAGAAGAAGATGCTGAAGTCGCTCGATGCCGGGTTGGCGAAAGTGATGTCGAAGATGGGAATTTCGGTGGTGGATAGCTACCGGGGGGCGCATCTGTTCGACATCCTGGGGCTGCATTCGAGTGTGGTGGCGCGGTGTTTTGTCGATACTCCGGCGCCGCTTTCAGGGATTGGATTTGCAGAACTTGAGCGGCAGTTGCGGCAGACCTGGGCTGGCGATGCTGCTGCTTCGAACGAATTGCCGGATTATGGGTGGGTTCGGTTCAGGAAGGCAGATGTTTCGGAGCCGCATGCGTGGCAGCCGCCTACCGTGAAGGCGCTGCAGTCGGTGGTTGGGAGTGCGCGGAATGTTCCGCAGCCCGCGGATCCGGCCGGGGCGTTTGCGATTTATACGAAGGATGTGATTGCTCGGGATCCCGCAGTGTTGCGGGATCTGCTGGAGATTCGTCCGGCAGGCGCGGAGCTTTCGTTGACTGAGGTGGAACCGCAGGCGAATTTGTACAAGCGGTTTGTGGCTAGTGCGATGTCGCTGGGGTCGCTTAGCCCGGAGGCTCACCAGACGATTACTGCGGCGATGAATATGCTGGGCGGGCGTTCGAATACGGGTGAGGGCGGGGAGGATCCTGCAGCTTACCGCGTGCCGGCTGTGGATGCGGCTCCGTCGAGTGTAGACGGCGGCGTGCGAATGCAGGCCAGCTCGGGTGGAGGCACGGCTGTTGCGGAGATACCGGTGGAGGCTCCGGCGGTGCATGTGTCGCTGAACAACAAAATCAAGCAGGTGGCTTCGGGACGGTTTGGCGTGACGGCGGAGTACCTGTCGCATGCGGAGGAGATCGAGATTAAGGTGGCGCAGGGAGCGAAGCCGGGTGAGGGTGGGCAGCTTCCTGGGCACAAGGTGAGCGGGCTGATCGCTCGTTTGCGTCATGCGCAGCCTGGGGTATCGCTAATCTCGCCTCCGCCGCATCATGATATTTACTCGATCGAGGATTTGGCTCAGCTGATTTACGACTTGAAGCGGGTGAATCCGCGGGCTGCTATTGGTGTGAAGCTTGTGTCTGGTTGTGGCGTAGGCACTGTCGCGGCAGGTGTTGCGAAGGCTTATGCGGATTATGTCGTGATTGCTGGAAATACGGGCGGGACGGGGGCCGCAGCGCTTTCGAGCATCAAGTATGCGGGCAATCCGTGGGAGCTTGGGTTGGCTGAGGCTCAGCAGGTGCTAATGCAGAGCGGGATGCGGGGGCGAGTGAGACTGCGCACGGATGGCGGGCTGGCTACGGCTCGGGATATTTTGATTGCGGCTTTGCTGGGCGCGGATGAGTATGCGTTCGGAACGGCGGTGCTGGTGACGCTGGGGTGCGATATGGCTCGGCAGTGTCATTTGAATACTTGTCCTACGGGGATTGCTACGCAGAAGCCGGAGTTGCGGGCGAAGTTCAGAGGCAAGCCGGAGCATGTGGTGCGGTTCTTTGAGCAACTGGCGGGGGATTTGCGGCACCTGCTGGCTCGGTATGGGCTGCCTTCGATTGAGGCAGCGGTAGGGCGCTCGGATTTGCTGGAGCAAGTGAAGTTTGACGGCAATCTGGATCTGCAGCCGATGCTGGCAAAGGTTGCGGATGGGCCGGTGCGGTGGATGGGGGCGCGGAATAACCAGCCGCTGCCTGCGGCTCCTTTGGATGAGGCCTGGGTTGCGCCTGCAATGGCGGCGGTGGAGGCTGGGCTGCCGTTTGTAATGGAGTCGGTGATTGCGAACAAGGATAGGGCGGTGGGTGCTCGAATGGCGGGTGAACTGGCAGTGCGACGTGCTCAAGGTGAACTGCCGGCGGATGTGACGTTCAAGCTGAAGGGCACGGCGGGGCAGTCGCTGGGGGCGTTCACCGTGGAGGGGATGAAGCTGGAGCTTGAGGGGCAGGCGAATGATTTTGTCGGGAAGGGCCTGTCGGGTGGGGAGATCGTGATTCGGGCCTGTGGGCTTGCGGCGAAAGATAGCGGGCAGCATGTGATTCTGGGTAATGTGGCGCTGTATGGGGCTACGGCTGGGAGTTTGTTTGCTGCTGGGCGAGCCGGCGAGCGCTTTGCGGTGAGGAACTCGGGTGCTGTGGCTGTGGTTGAGGGTGTGGGGGACCATGGGTGCGAGTACATGACTGGGGGAGTGGTCGCTGTGCTGGGGCGGGTGGGGATGAACTTTGGTGCTGGAATGACGGGCGGATTGGCGTGGGTTTATGACGCAGATGGGTCTTTTGTGCAGGAGAGGCGGTATCATTCGGAGTTTTTGAGCGCGGAGGCGTTTGCTGGTGTCGATGCTGAGGCGCAGGAGGGTCTGCGCGGTTTGATTGAGCGGCACGCCGAACAGTCTGGGAGTTCGTTGGCTCGGGGAATGTTGGCGGATTGGCCGACCAAGGCGGGGGCTTTTGTGCGGTTGAATCCTAAGCCTCAGGCTTAGGGAAGTTCGCGGCGAGCGAGATGGCTTTCTGGGTCAGGCTTTCGGATACCCCGACCCGCCAAAAAGTGTGCAAAGTATTCCAAACAGATACTTTAAGTCTGGACTTGGCTTTGGAGAGAGTTGGAGAGAGTACGCTTGGTCCATTTTTTTAGGGTGGGGTGATTGTCAAGTTCGGGGCCACGCGAACGATTGCTCCTTTGCGGGAATGCCGAGCTGGGACTTGAGGTTTGGGTGGCTGTTTTTTCGAGGTTGCGAGCGCTTATTTGTATAAAGATGCATTAGGGTGGTGAATGAGAATTCATTCTTGGCAAAGGCTGCTTGATTCATTAGAGTGGCGACACTGGAGTTTTCCGGGTGAGGCGTGGACTGAAGCGGCGTGTGAAGGTGGTGGAGACGGTGGGATCGACCAAGACAGCGCCGGCGATGGCGGGACCGGGAAGCGATAAGTATCAGCGGATTCTGGACGCTGCGGTGGAGGTGATCGCGGAGCGAGGGTATTTCAGCTCGCCGGTGAGCGCGATTGCCAAGCGTGCCGGGGTGGCCGACGGGACGGTCTATCTCTACTTCAAGAGCAAGGACGATGTGCTGCGGACGGCGATCGATGAGACGTTCAACAAGTTTCATCGGCAGGTGGAGGAAGAGTTCGAGACGCTGAAGGGGCCGCGGGAGCAACTGGAGTACATCGCGCAGGTGCATCTCGAGAGCCATTCGGTGAATCGGAGCATGGCGATCCTGATGCAGACCGAGGTGCGGCAGAGCGCGAAGTTTATTGCGGAGTTCTCGCATCATCACCTGGTGAAGTACATCCAGGTGGTGAGAGAGGTGGTGCGGCGGGGGCAGCAGGAGGGGATCTTCAGGCAAGATGTGTCGGATGGCGTGGTGGCGCACTGCATGTTCGGGGCTATCGATGAGTTATTGAGCTCGGCTGTGTTTACCGGACGTGTTTATGATTCGAAGGCTACGGCGGCGCAGGTGATGGATGTGCTGCTGAATGGGATCAATGCAAATCGTTAGGGAATTGGCGGCATGTTGACGGTTCGTTCGTGGGTGCCGAGCGATTTTGATGCGATCTGGTCGATTCTGGAGCCGATGATTCGAGCGGGGGAGACGTATACGCTGCCGAGAGACCTCAGCAGGGAGGAGGCGCTTGCTTATTGGTTCTCCGATGGGCACGAGGTCTTCGTCGCGGAGGAAGATGGCGCGGTTCTTGGGACGTATTATCTTCGGGCGAATCAGAAGGGCGGCGGGTCGCATGTGGCGAACTGTGGATATGTGACTGGATCTGCGGCGATGGGGCGTGGAGTGGCACGGACGATGTGCGAACACTCGCTGGAACGTGCTCGCAGCCGGGGATTCCGAGCGATGCAGTTTAATTTTGTTGTCAGCAGCAATGACCGTGCGGTTCGGCTCTGGGAGAGTTTTGGTTTTGCGATTGTCGGTACTCTGCGGCGGGCGTTTTTGCATCCGCATCTGGGGTATGTCGATGCGTATGTGATGTATCGTGAGCTTTAATTGAATACGAAATCGACTTAACGACCGAATTATTCCCGTTTGCCGACCATCCGGGAGTTTCGTGATCATGAAGTGCGTTTAGCAGCACTTATGAAAAGCAATCATTGGGTTCAGCGTTTTGTCTTTGCTTGAATCTGACTCAGCAAGTCCTTCTGGAAGGTGGGATCGAGTTCTGACGAATGGAGCGCGTCAGAGTATTCAGTTTGCGCGGCTGCCAGGTCACCTGTGGCGGCGAGTGCGTCACCCAGAATCAAGTGCGTCTCTGGATTGTTCGGGTCGAGCTTCACCCCGATACGCGCTTCGCGCATGGCGTTGGAGGGATCGTGCCGAGCTGCGAATTCTTGAGCGGCACGGATATGTTCGAGAGCAGCCGCCGCCCCCAAATCGAATTGCCCGTTATAGACGTACACGCCTCGGTCGATTACTGCCGCGGGTGGCATCGAGCCGAATTTGGCATAGGGATTCCCGTTTCCAGGTATATCGGCTCCAGCCACTACTCCATCACTTATTAAAACGGTACCCGATACGTTCGGGTCATCGCCGAAGCGCATCGTATCGAGCCCCGTCCAAAATGCCGATCCTGTCGGCAGCACTTGGCAGTTGATTCCATAATCCCTGAAATCGACGGGACCTTGTGCAAAGTACGCGAAGTAGCAGGGTTTAGACGGGTGTGTTTCAAGGTAATATTTGACGGCTTTGAGTTGCTGTCCCCAGTCCGTGTTGGAGTCGGAAAGGTACAGATGCGTCTTGGACGGTCCTCCCCACGCCTCATTCGCGTAGGCCAACAGTCCTGGGCGCGCGGCTATGGTTGTGATCAACTGCCAGAGCAGCAGCGCAGCAAATCCGTAGCTGTACTTCGGATTTTTGGAGACGAGATAATCGGCGCAGCCGCCGATCAGGATGTAAAGCATCGGGAACATCGGAAACAGGTGTCTGTAACCGATGCCGAGATCAGACGAAGACGACAACAGGAAAAGGAAGATCGGAGGAATCGTCAAAAAGACTATCTCCCGGCGCATCCTCCAGCCACCACGAAACACAACAATGATCGTTACGCCGAGAAGAATCAGGAATGGAAGCGTGCTCTTGATGAGGAAGGCAGCCGGGAAATACCAGTGCGAAGCGCCCGGGTAGGTTCGTCCAAAGAAATAGCTCGGGAGACTGCCAGCTGAGATCTTCGTGTCTGCCAACCCGTAGATGTAGGCCTCGGGTAGGACGTGAAGCCTGCTCATTGTCGTCAATACCGAGCGACTCAACGGCGAATTGAGCTTCTGCAAATACTGCTCGCTCGTGGGGTTTAGTTGGAGTGAATCAGGTCGAGCGGCATAGCGGAAGTGGTAGATTGTCCAAACGCATCCCACACCGATCAGCAGTGCGACTGCGATTGCTGTGACCATTTTCCGAGCCGATGCAGTCTCGACACTTGGCACCGCATTCTTTGATTGCCAGTAGTCGATCGCTGCAATCAGGCACAGAATAGGAACAATGAAGACCCCCGTAAATTTAGCCGTCATGGTCAGGCCGACCGCAATCCCAACGACGATCATTCTGGGAATCGAGGGAAACATAACGTATCTGTAGAACGCGTATATCGACGCGAGCATTGTGAGAGACGCCCCGATGTCTGTGGTCACGTAGGCACCGTGAGCGAGGAAGTTTGGATCGAAGCTGAACAAGAAGAGGGCGAACAGAGCCGCTCTGTTGCCAAACATCTCCTTAGCGCAAAAGAAGAGCGTAATGGCGAGGAGAACGGTGAGCAGCGAGGCCATGATACGTGCGGGTATCAGGGTTCGCTCGATGCCATTGGCAACCAGGAAACGCTGCCCAAGAACGAAGCCCTCCTTCTTGAACGGATCGCCCGTGTATGCCGGTTGCTTGATGTCTCTGTGCAAGAGGGGAATAGCGTCCCACATCTTTACCAGTGGGGGAACCTCCGGGTTGTAACCGAAGTCTCCATGTTCCCAGGAAAGCCAGCCTGAATAGAGATGTTGCGATTCGTCCCAACTCACCGAATCGGTTTTCGCCGTGTGTACGCAACTGGCAAAGAGAGAGAGGACGACTATTGCTGCGAGAAGGGCTGTGATCCACGTTCCTGCGCGCCGAGGCGGGTTCTGTTTCATTGGAAAAAATGTCACGACAGCTCGACTCCTGAGACCATGGCGCTCGTTTGCAACGATAACTGCTGGCTAAAGGTTTGCATAGTCCCAAGGCTAAGCGTTAGGCGCGACGTTTGAAATTAGCCCTCATAAATCGGCATAGCGGGTGTGATCCATCGGTTCGCTCCTGGAGTGATTTCGCCGCTCCCGAATGACGGGCAATTCAGAAGTATCCTAAGAATCGTTTTCGGTAACGATTGTTGTTTTGAAATCGACCTGGGACCCGCATATCCGTGTGGGCACGTTTGGCCGAGTTCGTCGTCTAATTGATGATGTCGTTTGCCCGGAGATTTGCTCAATGAAGGTGAGTGGTGGAGATAGCTAACTCTTCTGTTTCTTTATGGCTAGATTTGTGATGCTCATACGTCTGGCCATGGCTCTATTCATTGTTGTCGCTGCTGCGCCTGCTGAGGACATCATCGTTTCTCCCGCAGGCCCGATCAGGACGCTGGTTGAGGCCCGCGATGCAGCGCGTGCACAGCGTCGCTCGGGCATCACAGGTCCCATCACTATTACGATTCGCGCAGGAACATATTTTCTTTCGGAGACGCTGATACTCGGCCCGGAGGATAGCGATACCGTTTGGGAGGCAGCTCACGGCGAGCATCCTGTCATCAGCGGCGGCCGAATCATCTCCGGTTGGACTAAGAGTTCGGGCGCGGCCTGGACGGCGGACGCTTCCGGCCCCTACTTCCATCAACTTTTTATCAATGGCAGGCGTGCAATTCGTGCACGGACGCCCAACGATGGTTTCTTTCGCTTTGAGGGAAGCGGCTCCCCCGGCAAACCACTTCAAATGCACTTTCACGGGAAGGACATCAAGGAAGAATGGGCCAAGCAGCCGGATACAGAGATTGTGGGCTTTATGGCCTGGAGCGATTTTCGTTCTCCCATCACAGCAGTCGATCCACGAGCCCATCTGGTAGAGCTAGGTCCTACACAGACCTCTGCCAACGAAGAGAATGCACGCTATTTTATTGAGAACACGCCCGGCGCCCTGGACGCTCCGGGTGAGTGGTACCTTGACCGGTCGACGCAAAAGGTCTCCTACATTCCCCTTCCTGGCGAGAATATGGAGCAAGCCGAGGCAATTGCTGCGGGACTGGAGCGGCTCGTCGTTTTGCAGGGGCGACCGGAAGCAGGGGAGCTTGTGCGGAATGTTGTTTTTCGTGGTCTGACGTTCGAGTATGCGGATTGGAATGTGGGACCGCAAGGCTACTTTGACCTTCAGGCCGGCATACCTGCGTCATCAGCGGTAGGAGCGGTTGGAGCCGTCAATTTCCGCGTTGAAAGATGTACGATCGCTCACTCCGGTGGATATGCGCTCGAACTGGGTCGGGGTTCGAAACATAATCAGGTGGTGGCGAACGAGTTCTACGATATGGGAGCCGGTGGGGTGAAAGTTGGGGGACCGGACTTTAATTGGAATCGCGCGGAACAGAACTATGACAATGTGATCTCCGACAATGAGATCCACGATCTTGGCCAGGTGTATGCGGCGGGTGTCGGTATCTGGGTATTGCAAAGCGGACGCAATCAGATCGTTCATAACGATGTGCACGATCTTTATTACACTGCCATCTCTGTGGGCTGGACCTGGGGGTATGCGAAAAATCAGTCGAGCGGCAATCTGATCGCGTTCAATCATCTGCACTCAATCGGAAAGAACATGCTGAGCGACATGGGCGGAATTTATACTCTCGGTGTGCAACCGGGGACAGTTATCCAAAATAATCTGATCCACGATGTCTCGTCGTTTACGTATGGAGGGTGGGGAATCTATCTGGACGAAGGGTCGAGCGATATTGTGGCTGAAGATAACGTCGTTTACAACTGCAAGAGCGCGGGTTTTCATCAGCACTATGGCCGAGGGAACATTTTGCGCAACAATATCTTCGCATTCAATCGCGAATACCAACTGATGCGCACACGGTCAGAAGGCCCCGTCTCTTTCACGCTCGAAAACAATATCGTTTACTACGATCAGGGCGCTCTTCTCGGGGCCAATTGGGCGAACGGGACCTTCATGACGCGGGAGAATCTCTACTATGACACGCGCGGCCAGGATATCCACTTTGTGGACAGGTCTTTTGCGGAGTGGAAGGCCTCGGGACAGGATGAGGGATCCCGCATTGCAGATCCCCTTTTCGTCAATGCAAAGAAATTCGACTTTCGGCTGCGACCGCAATCGCCGGCTCTGCAGATGGGCTTTCATCAGATCGACTTGAGTACAGTCGGCCCAAGGGGGACTGCAGGTGCGGCCACGTGGTAGATGTCCGAGTGCGGGAAGACGCCGTACGGTTTACAAGGGGCTTTCGGTAACGATGATTGTTTCAAATTGACCCCCTACCTGCTGATCCCTGCCGGATGCCAACCAAGAAGTGGATATGGTTTGAGACCAATTGCTGCAATAATGCTCTGGCAGCGAATTCGACGTGGAGACTTGCATGTTTGATTTGAAGACGGTGAATGACGTTTTGGGGCTGGTGACGGGGCGTGGTGATGCTGTCGTGATGCTTTGGCAGGATGGGGATGGTGCGTGGAAGCCGATTACTTCGAATGAGGTCTATGGCCGGACACGGGCTCTGGCGGATGTGCTGCGTGGCTGGGGCGTGGAGAAGGGCGACCGGGTGGCGTTGCTGAGTGAGAACCGCTGGGAGTGGGCGGTGACGGATTTTGCAGTGCTGGCAGTTGGCGGAGTGGATGTGCCGTTGTATCCGACGCTGACTCCGGAGCAGATCGGGTATATGTTGCGGGACTCGCGGGCGAAGGTGGCGGTGGTGTCTTCGCAGGCCCAGTATGACAAGGTGGTGGCCGCGGGGGAGTTGCCGGATCTTGAGCATGTGGTGGTGATGGATGCGGGTGAGTTCAGCGGCGCGGAGAGTCTTGGTGCGCTGATAGAGGGAGCAAAGGCGAAGCAGGCACGGGATACGGCGTTCGATGCGATGGTGAAGGAGGCGAAGCCAGAGGATCTGGCGACGATTATCTATACGTCGGGGACGACGGGTGAGCCGAAGGGCGTGATGCTGACGCATGGGAACCTGGCGAGCAATATCAACTACTCGACCGGGCCGATGGGTTTTGGCGAACGGGATAGCTGTATCTCGTTTTTGCCGCTGTCGCATGTAACGGCGCGGCATCTGGACTACGCGATGATGTGTCATGGGGCCCGGCTGGCTTATTGTCCTAAGTTTGACAATCTGGCGGCGGCGATGAAGGGAGTGAAGCCGACGGTCTTTGTTGCGGTGCCTCGGGTGTACGAGAAGATTCGCCAGGCGGTGGAGGGGAAGTCGGCGTTGTCGCCGGTGAAGCTGAAGATTATGCACTGGGCACTTGGGGTTGGGAAGACGCATCGCAATCAGGTTTTGGCGGGGAAGACGCCGGGCGGTTTGGGGTGGAAGCTGGCGAATAAGCTGGTGTACGGCAAGATTCGCGAGGCGTTCGGGGGATGCGTGGACGTGTTTATTTCGGGCGGCGCTCCGCTGGGGATGGATACGGCGGGATGGTTTGCCGATGTGGGGATCCGGATTTTTGAAGGCTATGGGTTGACGGAGACTTCGCCGGTAATTGCGCTGAATTATCCGAATGCGCACAGGATTGGCACGGTTGGGAAGGCTCTCGAGAATGTGCAATGCAGGTTTGCGGAGGATGGCGAGTTGGAGGTGAAGGGGCCATCGATCTTCGAGGGCTACTGGATGAAGGAGAAAGAGACGGCCGAGGTGTTTACTGCGGACGGGTGGTTCAAGACGGGGGATATTGGGAACGTCGATAAGGACGGGTTTATTTCAATTACGGATCGGAAGAAGGAGTTGTTGAAGACGAGCGGGGGGAAGATGATCGCTCCGCAACCGATTGAGAATAAGTTGAAGGCGAATGTGCTGGTTGGAAATGCGGCTCTGGTGGGCGACAAGCACAAGTTTGCATGTGTGTTGATCTCGCCGAACTTTGCCGCGCTTGAGGGTTGGGCAAAGGGGCAGGGGATTGCGACGGGCGACCGTGGCGCGCTAGTAAAGGATGCGAAGGTAGTGAAGGCTTACCAGGAGATCGTCGACAGGGTGAATATGGGGCTGGCGAACTACGAGAGCATGAAGCGGGTGAACGTGGTTCCGCAGGAATGGAGCGTGGAGGATGGGACTCTGACGCCGAGTATGAAGCTGAAACGGCGGGTGGTGGAACAGCGCTATGCGAAGGAGATTGGCGCGTTCTATGCCGATGAGGCGACGGCCACCAAGTGAGCAATTTAGTTTGAGGCTGGGGCGCGGCCGCGAGTTTTTCCGGCGAAGTAGGCGCAGTTGGCGCTGACCGGACATTGGTCGCATTTCGGGTTGTTGCGTTTGCAGATGGCTTGGCCGTGGTGTTTGAGTAGCAGGTAGGCTCGGGCGCGGGCGTCGAAGGTGGGTGGGACCTGCGATTCGATTGCTTGCTGGGCTTCGCGATAGTTGACGCCGTAGTTTTCGCGCTCCATACCATGGAGGATGCGTACGAGCACGTGCGGACAGTTGGATGGAATGGCTGCGACGGGCGCGATGTGGGCGAAGAGGAGGATGCGATCGACGCCGGGGTCGGCTATGTTGGGAAACTTTTTTAGTTCCTTGCGAGCTTGATCGAGCGGGCCGAGGAGCGCGGTGCGGAGGTCGCCGTCGAACTGGTCTTTGACGCGTGCGGCGATTTCCTTGAGGCGCAGGGCGCGCAGTTCGGGCACCATGCCGCCGGGTTTCAGGGCGGTTGCCAGTTTTTTAGGCGATGCGGCCAGAAGAACTTCGGTACTGGTGCCGATGGATTTGGTGAGGGAGGTCCAGCCCTTGGCGCAGGCGGTGTCGGAGGCGGGATAGCCGCAGTGCCACCAGACGAGAAAGAGGTGGGGATCGGTGGGCCAGGAGATTTGCTGTGGGCCGTAGAAGGATTCGAGTTGATCGAGGAGATTGGCGAGCGTGATTGAATTGCTCATGGGTGGCAAAGGAATCTGAGAGAGCGTCAGTTTAGCTGAGGCGACAGGGGAAAGAGCGAGACCGGCAAGGAGTTCTAGAATATTTTCTGCGTGAGATTGGTCTTTGCGCAACGGAGGGTGCGATGCGGAGATTTCTGCAAGTGATGGGAGTAGTGGTGTTGGTTTGCAGCGTTGCCGGGGCGCAGCTGGGACCGCCGGTTTGTTCTGTGGCTGCCGGTGCGACTTCGCGAGTGGCGGCGAGGCCTTCGGTGGCAGCGACTTTGGCTACGGCGGAGGCGGGGGCTGCGGATCCGTCGGTGTTGGTGGCGGCTGAGCCAATGGAGAACTTTGGCGTGGCACGGTATCGGCTGGAGGACTATGCCGATTGCCTGGGGAACGGTGGGTGCTATTGGGCCGATGTCGATGCACAGGCGCGACGGGCGGATTTTGCCCTGGAGAAAGTGGTTGCGACACGGAAGGCGGGAGAAAAGCTGGCGATGGTGCTGGACGTCGACGAGACTTCGCTGTCGAACTATTGCGAGATGAAGCGGGAGGACTATGGGTTTCTGGCGGCGATGTTCAATAAGTGGGAGGTGTCCCCTGCAGCTGATATTGCTGTGCCGGGAACGTTGAGGCTGTTCAATAAAGCAATGGCCGCGGGAGTGGATGTGTTTTTCATTACGGGGAGGGCCAACGAGCAAAGAGAAGCTACGATGCGAAATCTGGAGGCGGCTGGTTATAAGGGGGCGAAAGGGCTGAGTCTACGGGTGGGTGCGCAGAAGACGATGTCGACGGTGGAGTATAAGAGCGAGGAACGCAGGAAGATTGTGGATGCGGGATACCGGATCGTGATGAGCGTGGGGGATCAATGGAGCGACCTGAACGGCGAGCCGAAGGCGGAGATTAGTGTGAAGCTGCCTAATCCCTTTTATTACATTCCTTGAGGCCCGACGAGTTGGCTTAGGGAGCTGCGGTTGTAGGATCGAGAGATATGACGATGTTGGCGCGGGCCAGAAAAGAGGGACGGAAGTTTTTGAATCCGGTTCCGACGACGATTGGCGGATTTAGCACGATCTTCAAAGTGCTGCCGCGGTTTCTGAGTAGCAAAGAGGAGAAGGTGCCGAAGCGTCCGCTGGGGCCTTTCCGGACCGATGCTTCGGTGTATGGGACGGGGCCGGCGAGTGGGCTGCGGGTGACGTGGATGGGGCATTCGACGATGCTGCTGGAGGTGGATGGGGTGCGGGTGCTGATTGACCCGGTTTGGGATGAAAGGGCTTCGCCGAGCAAATGGGCGGGGCCGAAGAGATTTTTTGCGGCTCCGATGGGACTGGAGGAGTTGCCGCGCGTGGATGTGGTGCTGGTTTCGCATGACCACTATGACCATCTTGGTGAAGAGACGATTCGCCGGCTGGCGGGGATGGAGTCGATGCGGGGAGTGCGGTGGGTGACTTCGCTGGGAGTGGGTGGAACGCTGCGTGAGTTTGGCGTGGACGGGGCGGCTATCTCTGAGTTGGATTGGACTGAGAGCGTTGAGGTGGGTGGGCTCAAGGTCACGGCGGTTCCTTCGCGGCACTTCTCCGGGCGCGGAATGTTTAATCGCTTTGAGACGTTATGGTCGGCGTTTGTGCTGAAGGGCGCGAAGCATACGGTTTACTTTGGGGCGGACTCGGGGTGGTGGGAGGGTTTTGCGGAGATCGGGGCTGCTTATGGGCCGTTCGATCTGACAATGCTGGAGATTGGGGCGTTTGATGAGTTGTGGGCAGGGATTCATCTGGGGCCGGATGGCGCGGCTCGGGCTTTTGAGGCGCTCGGTGGGGCGGACGCGCAGAGGCGTGGATTGATGATGCCGATTCATTGGGGACTGTTTGATCTGGCGCTGCACTCGTGGCGGCAGCCGATTGAACGGTTGGTGGAGTTGGCGGGGGAGAAGGGGATTTTGTTGTGGGCTCCTGAGCCGGGGCGGCCTACGGAGGTGGTGGTGGGGGTGGAGATGAGGTCGGATTGGTGGCGCCGAAGTTCATAGCTGCTTGATCCGGTTGTCGTTTTGAGATGATAATGGCAAACGATTGCGGGCTGGAGGTTGCCTGCGATGCCGGTGGAGTTTGGGAGCAGGTTACTGCCCGGGGCAAACAAGCATCAAAGAGGATGCCATGAATCTTCTTTCTGACACGCAGGGGATTGCCTCGCGTTTCAGCGATTACATCGATGACCTTCGCGATGTTTTCCGCTGCAATGGTGTTGATTTCGGTTCGCCCGAGGATTTTTTTGCGTTTGCCCGAACAATGAAAAAGCACGGTGGCCTTTGTCGTGACGTTGCACGCGTGGCGAAAGCCGTAACAGAGAAAGAAACTAACGTCTCGCTTCGCACGATTATCACGATCATTGCGGTGGCCAGCGGCGGGGCTGAGATCGCCACGTCCGATCGGGAGATGAGCGTTCCAATCGATCGTGTCGCGGATTCTTTGATTAGAGAGGGAGTCTGCAGGCCGCTGCACTCCGATGATGCCGATAGTCTCCGCTCGAATCTGATGGTGAATCATCCGGAGCCGATTTACTCCCGCGCCGCGCCAGGAGATACAGGTATGGAGTTCGGCAGTTTGGACACACTGACGGAATCTTTGACTCGATTGGAACTGAGCAACTTACAACTCAAGATCTACCTCGATTCAATCGATCGGCAAATCGACAGGATAGAGCCTGGGCTAAAGATCGTTCGGGCGCCCGTTTCGCCCGACGACTCGACCGATCGTGCCAGAGCAGGATTTTTCGAGACAGTTCCTTCAGAGACCAATTTCCGAGTGCAAAACCATCCGTTCAAGTCGAACGAATGGTACAGAGCTGCGACTGGAGTTTGGAGAGACTTCAGGTCTTATTTTTTAAGAACATCGTTTACTCTTCCGATTCTCATTGGCGCTTGTACTCTCATGCTCGCAGCTACTTTTTTCTTCTGGGTGTCTGGTCGTGACACGAGCTACGCAGTCGTACGTTCCGCGGAGCCTGCGTTGGAGGGAGAAGGAGTCAATGCTGGAGGTTCCAGTGTTGCTCCTGCGGTTAATAAACCTTCTGCCATTCTTACCCAAGGAGCGCGGATAGGCGGTTCGGCATCGAGGTACAGTTCCCCTTATCGGAGAGCGGACCGTTCAACTGATAGTTCCCCACGATCTGCAAAGAAGCTTGCGCAGATTGCTCTTAAGTCTCCGTCTGTCGCCGACGATTCGGAGACGGCGCCTGGGATGGCGACGGATACTTCGGATGTCAGCGGAGGGGCTGATCGTATTTCCTATCTGAGTCAACCTGTGGACGTATCTTCAGGAGTCATGGCGGCGAACCTTGTATCAGCGCCGAAACCTTCTTACCCAGCACTTGCCAGCCTTACCCGCACTCACGGAAGTGTTGTGATGCGGGCGGTGATTTCCAGGGATGGGAGTGTCGAACGTGTGCAGGTGATTCAGGGTCATCGTCTGTTGCGGGGTGCGGCAAAGAGCGCAGTGCGGAACTGGCGATACAGGCCATATAAGATGAATGGGGTGCCGGTTGACGTCGCGACGACGGTGAGTGTGGATTTCAACTTGCATCGCTAGCGGAATCGTGCGCTCCCTCTGAAAAACAAAGACGACGGCTTTTCAGGATCCTCTTTCGGCCAAAGAAATGGCTGCCGCTGGCGTATGATTTTTTCTGAAGTTTAAAAGTTCAAAGGAGAAGATGATGCGGATTGGGATGTTGACTGGGGGCGGAGACTGCCCTGGATTGAACGCTGTGATTCGGGCGGCGGTTCGTAAGGGAATTTTGCACTATGGAGATGAGTTTGTCGGGTTCATGGAGGGGTGGCGAGGCGTTATCGACGATGTGACAATGCCGCTGAACCTGGAGACGACTTCGGGAATTTTGCAGAAGGGCGGGACGATTCTGCGGTCTTCGCGGACGAATGTGAAGAAGATTCCGGGCGGGTTTGAGAAGTGCCTGGAGACGCTGAAGAAGAACAAGATTGATGCTCTGATTGCGCTGGGTGGAGATGATACGCAGTCGATCTCGCTGGCACTGAGCGAGAAGGGCGTGAAGTGCGTTGGGGTGCCGAAGACCATCGATAACGATTTGTCGGGCACGGATGCTTGTTTCGGGTTCGATACGGCGGTGACGATTGCGACGGAGGCTGTGGATCGGCTGCACTCGACTGCGGAGGCGCACAACCGCGTGTTGGTGTGTGAGGTGATGGGACGCGATGCGGGCTGGATTGCGATTACTTCGGGGATTGCGGGCGGCGCTGACGCGATTCTGGTGCCTGAAGTGCCGATCGATATCGAGGAGGTGTGCCGGTTGTTGAAGTATCGGCATGACCATGGGAAGAAGTTTGGGATTGTCGTAGCGGCCGAGGGGGCGAAGTTCCCTGAGACCGGACAGGCGACTCATGGAGAGAAGGTCGACTCGTTTGGGCATGTGCGGCTGAGCGGGATTGGGCAGGCTCTGGCGGAAGAGATTGAGAAGCGGACGGGCTACGAGACCCGGAGCGTGAACCTGGGGCACACGCAGCGGGGTGGGACGCCTTCGGCTTTCGACCGAATGCTGGCGACGCGGTACGGCGTGGCGGCGATCGATCTGGTGCATGCGGGCAAGTTTGGCCGGCTGGTGGTGCTGAAGGGGACGGAGATCACGGACATTCCGCTGGCGGATGCAATTGCGAAGACGCGGACTGTGGGCGAGGACCTGCTTGCGGTAATGACGAGTCTGCAGCCGCCTAAAAAGTAAAGCTTTGAGATTTTGTGAGAAGCCCGGCGCTGATGCCGGGCTTTTTGCTTTGGTTAACACTTATGTATCAGTTAGTTAGTTGGCAATAGTTGAGATTTTTGTTGTGCGGGCGGGAACGAAGGGGATATAAAGAGGGTGCCGGATGATTCACGGTTCGGCAGCTCTGACGTAAGGAAATGGAGACCTCGTAATGGCGGGATCGGCACAGACATTGGCGCGCGAGGTGATGGATATCCGGCAGGCCTCGGATTATCTGGGCATCAGTGGTGATACGTTGTACCGTTATGCGTCCGAGGGGTTCATTCCTGCGTTCAAATTGGGGAATCGGTGGCGCTTTAAGAAGGCGTTGCTGGATGCCTGGATGGATGAGAAGTCCGGGGTAAAACCCACGGCGCCCCTGGTGGTGATGCCGAAACAACGGAAGCCGGTAGCGCGGGCGCGGTAGACGGATTTGTTCAGGCGGTTTCTAGCTCATCTTGATCTTTCTGTAGTGATGTTTGGCCTGGGCGCTGTCGCGGCGTTCTGGTTTGCCATTCAACTTTGCTGGTCGGCGGTGGGGAAGCGGTGGTACAGCGTGGCGTGGAGACTGGCCGTGGCGCTGGCGCTGTTTGGGGTGGGGTTTGTGATGATCTTTTTCACCGCGTTTGGGGCGTGAAGGGCGGTTGTTGGTTGTTCGTTGCTGGTTGCTGGTAGCGGCTCCTAGCAACTGACAACTGACAACTGACAACCAACTTTCAGGCAGGTTGCAGGGTGAGGAGCGTGATTTCGGGGGGGCAGTTGAGGCGGAAGGGCAGGCCCACGGTACCGATTCCGCGATTGACGTAGAGCTGCATACGTTTCAACTGGTAGAAGCCTTCGGGATAGATTCTTCCCATCGGCGGGAGGACGAGCGGTCCGAGGAAGGGAAGCTGGATCTGTCCGCCGTGCGAGTGGCCGGCAAGCATCAGGTCGACAAGGTGGCCCTGGGGATGGATGGTGACGTGGTCGGCGAAGTCGGGTTCGTGAGCCATGAGGATTACGGGACCGTCGGGTTTGGCCGGGATGGCGAGATTCAGGTCCGGGCGGCTTGTGCCGGGGTCGTCTACTCCAGCGAGCCAGAGACGGTCGCCGTTGCGCTCGATCGGGACGTATTGGTTGATGAGAACGGGAGTGCCGCGGGTGACGAGGGCCTGGGTGACCAGCGGACCGTTGAAAGCAACGTCGTGGTTGCCGAGAATGGCGTAGCGTTGGGGAGCCTTGAGCGTGGTGAGGATTTCAGCACAGCGGTGGATGGGGTTCCCGCCCGCCATAAATGTGAAGGCACCGTGGGTGATGAAATCGCCGGTGAGCAGGACGAGATCGGGGGCCAGTTCGTTAATTTTTTTGATGATGTGTTCGAGGAAGAAGGGTTCGGTGAATTCCTCGAGATGGATGTCGCTTAGCTGGGCGATGCGGTAGCCGTGGAAGGCAGTGGGGAGATTGGCCAAGTAGAAGGTGCGATTGACGATGTCGAGCTCGTGGCGGCCGATTTCGCCAGAATAGAGTGCCAAGGCAGCCGCGGTCGCACCTGCCCCGACGAGGAAGTGTCGCCGGGTGATTCGTTGCGTCGGTGACATGGTTTCAACGGGCATAGGTCATGATACCGGGTTGGAATCACGCGAGCCAACGCGGTGGGCTAAACCTCGACAACAATTTAGTTAGAATCAAGAAGATGAATTTTCGTTTACGCAAGAAAAGGGCAGCGGAAGCGGCCCAAGGTGCCGGGGTGGATGGGTTGCTGGTGACTCATCTTCCGGATGTCCGGTATCTCTCTGGATTTACAGGGTCAAATGCCGCGCTGGTGCTGACCGGCGGGCGAGCGGTGCTGTTTACAGATGGGCGCTACACGGGGCAGGCGCGTGCGGAGGCGGTAGGGACGCGGGTGGTGATTGCCGCAAAGAATGCCGTGGCGGCGGCATGTGAGTGGATGGAGGCGGCGAAGATCCGGCGGTGCGGGTTTGATTCGGCGCATACGACGGTCGCAGGGCTGGAGTCGATGCGGAAGGCCGTGTCCGGTAAGGTGCGGCGTGGGATGTTTGTGCCGGTGGGGTCGCTGGTGGGGCGGTTGCGGGAGGTGAAGGATGCCGACGAGATTGGGAAGCTGAGAGCAGCGGCTGCGTTGGGGTGTGAACTGTTTGAGGGGATGCTGACTTACCTGGAGCCTGGGCTGACGGAGACGGGGGTTGCAGCGACGCTCGAGTATGCGGCGCGGCTAGCCGGGGCCGAGGGGATGAGTTTTGAGACGATTGTAGCGAGCGGGGAGCGATCGGCCCTGCCGCATGGGCGAGCGACGAAGGCAAAGGTGCCGAAGCGCGGGTTCGTGACGCTGGACTTCGGTGTTATTCTCGACGGATATTTGAGCGATATGACACGTACCGTGCACATGGGCAAAGCGATGCCGGGCGAACGGGACGTGTATGATTTTGTGCTGGAAGCGCAGGAAGCCGCGGTTGCTGCCGTCGCACCGGGAGTGACTGCCGGAGAGGTGGACGAGGCGGCGCGAAGTGTGTTGCGGAAGGTGAAGCTGGATAAGTACTTCAGCCACTCGACGGGGCACGGAGTTGGGCTGGAGATTCACGAAGGACCAAGGCTTGCAGCGAAGCAGAAGCAGGTTTTAGAGCAGGGCATGGTGATCACGATTGAACCGGGAGTCTATATGCCGGGTCGGTTCGGGTTGCGCATTGAGGACATGGTTCTGGTTACGGCCAGGGGCGGTGAGATTTTGACGCCGAGCGTAAAGGCCTGGATCGAACTGTGAGGGAATTGGATAAGGACTGGTGCCTGAGGCTTGAGCCCGGGTATTAGTCGGTTAGAACAACAGGTGTTTTGAGCACCGGGAAGAGATGAATGATGGACGGTAAAAAGATTGAAGAGCTTCGCGAACTGGTCGAATTTTTGAAGGCGAATGGGATCGCCGAGTTCGACATGGAGCAGGATGATGTGAAGGTCCGGATTAAGTTTGCCGGCGCACCTGCTGCGGCTGGCGGACTGGATCTGAGTCAGTTGAGCAGGTTGATGGCTTCGGCACCCGCAGCGGCTCATGTGGCGAGCGCGGGTGGAACTGCGGCTCCGAGTGCGGCGGCAGAGCTGGCGTCGGAGCTGGAGGAAAAGCTGCATGAGGTGAAGTCGCCGATTGTGGGAACGTTTTATGAATCGCCTTCTCCGGGTGCGCCACCGTTTGTGAAGGTTGGGGACCAGGTGGAGGTAGGCCAGGTGCTCTGTATCGTCGAGGCGATGAAGCTGATGAACGAGATCGAGTCTGATGTCGCCGGCGAAGTGGTGAAGCGGATTGCTACCAGCGGACAGCCGGTGGAGTACGGACAACCGCTGTTCGCCATCAGGGCGCGATAGAGGCTAGTTGTCCGTTTTCAGTTCTCAGTTATCTGATGGTGTTTCGGAGAGTCAGGGAGTTACATGTTTCGTAAGGTTTTGATTGCAAATCGTGGGGAGATCGCGCTGCGGGTGATCAGCGCGTGTAAAGAGATGGGGATTCGCACGGTTGCGGTGTATAGCGAGGCGGATAGGAATTCGCTGCATGTACGGTTTGCGGATGAGGCGATTTGCATTGGGCCTCCACGGTCTGCGGATAGTTACCTGAATGTTCCGGCGGTGATCTCGGCTGCGGAGATCGCGGATGTGGACGCGATTCATCCGGGATATGGACTGCTGAGCGAGAATGCGAATTTTGCCGAGGTGTGTCGGGCGTCGAACATCAAGTTCATCGGGCCTCCGCCGGAGGTGACGCGGATGATGGGCGAGAAGTCCACGGCGCGCCAGACGATGAAGAAGGCGAAGGTGCCGATTCTGCCGGGGTCGGATGGGGTGATCGCCGATGAAAAAGAGGCGCTGGAGTGGGCGAAAGAGGTTGGGTATCCGGTGATTCTGAAGGCTGTCGCGGGCGGCGGTGGGCGCGGGATGCGGATTTGCAGGAATGCGGAGGAGTTGCCATCGATGTTTCAGCAGGCCTCGACGGAAGCCGCTAACGCTTTCGGTAATGGCGACATGTACATGGAGAAGTTCATCGAGCGGCCACGGCATATCGAGTTCCAGGTGCTTGCGGATGAGCATGGCAATGTGATGAGTCTGGGTGAGCGCGAGTGCTCGATTCAGCGGCGGCACCAGAAGCTGATTGAAGAGGCTCCGAGTTTGATGGTGACCCCGAAGCTGCGCGAGGAGCTGGGCAAGACGATCAAGAAGGCGCTTGAGAACATCGGTTATTGGAACGCCGGGACGATTGAGTTTTTGATGGATGAGGATGGGAAGATCTACTTCATCGAGATGAATACGCGCATTCAGGTGGAACATTGTGTAACCGAGATGGTTACAGGCATCGACCTGGTGAAGGCCCAGTTGCGGATTGCCGCGGGAGAGAAGCTGACTTCGATTATTACGAAGCCAGTGGAGATTCGCGGACATGCGATTGAGTGCAGGATCAATGCGGAGCATCCTGAGAAATTCACGCCGTCTGCTGGCAAGATTACGGCGTTTAATGTGCCGGGAGGCAATGGAGTTCGCGTAGATACGGCACAGTATGCGGAGGGTGTTGTGCCTCCTTACTATGACTCGATGATTGCGAAGCTGATCTGCCACGGGGCCGACCGCGTGGAGGCGATGGACAAGATGCAGCGCGCGTTGAGCCAGTTTGTGATTCATGGGATTCATACTACGATTCCGCTTCATCAGAAGATTTTTGAGGATGGGGAATTTCGCGCGGGGCAGTTCGATACGAAGTTCATGGAGCGGTTTTTGGAGCGGCAGAGGGAAAGCTAGTGGGCGATTCAGTGAATCCGCAGTTTCCGCGCCTGTATCCGATTGTTGATCAGGGGTTGATTGAGTCGCGCGGGATTGCGTTGGGGCGAGTTGCTGAGGAGTTGAAGGCGGCTGGGGTGATGCTGGTGCAGTATCGCAATAAGGTGGGTGAGCCGGACTCGATTTTGCGGCATGCGTCGGTGATGTGGGAAGTATTTGATGGAAGCGGGTGTCGTTTGATGATGAACGATCACGCGGACCTGGTTGGGTCAGCAGGATTTGGCGGAGTGCATGTGGGGCAGGGAGACTTGTCGCCGGAGGATGCGCGGCGGGTGGTTGGTGCGAACAGGTGGGTTGGGGTTTCGACGCATAACGACGAGCAGGTGCGGATCGCGAGTGAGACGAGCGCCGATTACATCGCTGTTGGGCCGGTGTTTGCTACGGGGACGAAGTTGAATCCGGAGCCGGTGATTGGGTTGGAGGGGGTGCGGCGGGCGCGGGCGTTGACGGGGAAACCCATCGTGGCGATTGGCGGGATTACGCGGGAGAATGCGCGGAGTGTGATGGAGGCGGGGGCTGATTCGGTGG
Source organism: uncultured Acidobacteriaceae bacterium (assembly GCA_963746625.1). Classification (GTDB taxonomy): domain Bacteria; phylum Acidobacteriota; class Terriglobia; order Terriglobales; family Acidobacteriaceae; genus Edaphobacter. Next base: position 1,452,047 of record CAVVBT010000001.1, on the reverse strand, counting down.
CGGTTATCAGTGGGTTGTTCGTTGAGGGCGAGACGGTTGAGAAAGTGGTGGGAGACTTTCTCGAAATTTTACGGTAGAACAGACGGAACGTGAATTTTTCGAAACGAACGATGTCGGGTAACTCCACCGCTTTGCTAGAGGACAATCAACAGGGGGCGGCCGCTCCTCAGTTTGTGCAGGGGACTGGGGCTGTTTTCGGCGACGGCGATTGTGATGGGCTCGATGATTGGGTCGGGCATCTTTATCGTCTCGGCGGAGATGTCGCGTGGGCTGGGGTCGCCGGCACTGCTGATTGCGGCGTGGCTGGTGACGGCGGTGATGACGATCATCGGCGCTCTGAGCTATGGCGAACTGGCGGCGATGATGCCGAAGGCAGGCGGGCAGTATGTCTATCTTCGTGAGGCGTTGGGGCCGCTTTGGGGATTTCTTTATGGGTGGACGCTGTTTCTGGTGATTCAGACGGGAACGATTGCGGCGGTAGGCGTTGCGTTTGGGAAGTTTCTTGGGGTGTTCTTTCCGAGTGTGAGTGCGTCGAACTGGATCTGGCATATCGGGCATGTGCCGGCGTGGCATGTGGGGCCGATGGTGCTGGGCAACATGGACATCGGGTTGAATACGGCTAATCTGTCGGCGATTGTCGTGATTACGCTGCTGACGCTGCTGAATACGATGGGCGTGAAGATGGGCGCGGCGGTGCAGAATGTTTTTACTTCTGCGAAGGTGCTGGCGCTGGCGGCGGTTGTGCTGGTGGGGTTGGTGGCGAAGAATTCGACTGCGATTGCGGCGAATTTTGGAGAGGGCTGGCATAATTTCTGGGCGGGTGCGGGCTGGGGGACTCTTCATGCGGTTCAGGTTGGGGTGGGTGGGCCGACGGCTTATGTTGGGTTGTTGACGATGGTGGCGGTGGTGCAGGTGGGGTCGTTGTTCAGCTCGGACTCGTGGAACAACGTTACGTTTACGGCGGGGGAGATTCGGGATCCGAAGCGGAATATTCCGCTGTCGCTGGTGATTGGGACTGGTGTTGTGCTGTTGCTTTATGTGCTTTGCAATTTTGTCTATCTGAGCGTGCTGCCGATGGCGGGGATGCGGCGGCGACGACGATTGCGGGGCGCGGGATTCAGTTTGCTTCTGAGGATCGGGTTGCGACGGCGGTGATGGAGCAGGCGTTTGCGGGATATGGCGCGAAGCTGATGGCTGCGGTGATTTTGATTTCGACGTTTGGGTGCGTGAATGGGCTGCTGATGGCGGGGGCTCGGGTTTATTACGCGATGAGCCGGGATGGGTTGTTCTTCAAGTCGGTCGGGAAGCTGAGTGAGAGGTCGAAGACTCCGGTGAACTCGCTCTGGGTGCAGTGGGGGTGGACTTGTCTGCTGTGCCTGTCGGGGAGCTATGGGCAGCTTGCTGGATTATGTGATCTTTGCGGTGCTGGTGTTTTATATCCTGACGATTGCAGGGTTGTTTGTGCTGCGGCGGACGCGGCCGGATGCGGCGCGGCCTTACCGGGCGTTTGGGTATCCGGTGCTGCCGGGGCTTTATATCGTGATGGCTTTATGGATTTGTGGGGTACTATTGCGGTACAAACCTCAATACACCTGGCCGGGCCTGATGATCGTTCTGCTGGGGATTCCTGTGTACCTGGTGTGGACGCGGATGGCCGCTCACAACACACGAGCAGGAAAGAGTCTGAAGAAAGTAGAGAACACGAATCGATGGCGAAGCTGCTGGCAGTTAAACCACTCTCCCGTCTGTTGAAAGAGGCGGAGAACGAGGGTGAAAGCGGACTCAAACGAACGCTGGGCCCATTGAACCTGATTACGCTGGGAATCGGGGCGATCATTGGGGCGGGAATCTTTGTTTTGACCGGGCAGGCTGCGGCGAAACATGCGGGGCCGGCGGTGGTGTTGAGCTTTGTGGTGGCCGGCATCACATGCGCTTTCGCGGGGCTTTGCTATGCGGAGTTCGCTTCACTGATTCCGATTGCGGGTTCGGCTTATACGTATGGGTATGCGACGCTGGGCGAGTTTGTGGCGTGGATTATCGGGTGGGACCTGGTGCTGGAGTATGCGTTTGGCGCGGCTACGGTGGCTTCGGGGTGGAGTGGGTACTTTGTGGGGTTGCTGGCGGACTTTGGGATTCATCTGCCGCCGCAGTTGACGACTACTCCGGGCACAGTGCTGTACTTTTTCCACGATCGCTGGATGCAGTTGGCTGCGTTGCCGGCCGGTGTGGATGCTTCTGTTCTGCCGCATGTGACGGGTGCGTTCAACCTGGTTGCGTTTGTGGCGATTGCGATCGTGACGGCGGTGCTGATCATCGGGATTCAGGAGTCGGCGAATCTGAATACCGCGATCGTGATTGTGAAGCTTGGCGTTGTCGGGATCTTTCTGGTGCTGGGTATTGGTTACCTTCTGAAGCATCCGGCGCAGGCGCATGCGAACTGGACTCCGTTCATTCCTCCGAATGAGGGATCGGGGCGGTTTGGCATCAGCGGCATTACGGCGGGTGCGGCGTCGATCTTTTTTGCGTATATCGGATTCGATGCGGTGTCGACGGCGGCGCAGGAGGCTAAGAATCCGCGGCGGGATATGCCGATCGGAATTCTTGGTTCGTTGGTGGTGTGCACGGTGCTCTACATTCTCGTATCGGGTACGCTGACCGGGCTGGTGAACTTCCGGGCGCTGAATGTGAGCGATCCTGTTGCGGTCGGGATTGATGCGACGGGTATTCGCTGGGGTTCGATCCTGGTGAAGATTGGTGCGGTGTTCGGGCTGGGCACGGTGATGCTGGTGATGTTGCTGGGCCAGTCGCGGGTGTTCTACTCGATGTCGCGCGATGGTTTGTTGTGGAAGTGGGCCGGCGTGATTCATCCCAGGTTCCGGACGCCTTGGATATCGAACCTGGTGGTCGGGGCGATTGTGGCGTTCATGCCGGCGCTGCTGCCGATCGATAAGCTGAGCGAACTGGTGAATATGGGGACGCTGCTGGCGTTTGCGATTGTTTGCGCTGGCGTTTGGATTTTGCGGCGGCGCAATCCTGATCTGCATCGGCCATTTCAAGACTCCGTGGGTGCCGGTGGTTCCGATTCTGGGGATTGTGAGTGCTCTGTACCTGATCCTGTCGCTGCCGACGCTGACGAAGGTTGTGGTCGTGGGTTGGCTGCTGTTTGGGTTGCTGATCTACTTCACTTACAGCGTGAAACACAGCAAGGTGCAGATTGCTTTGCAGGAGGCGGGGGGAGAGGGTGCTCCACTCCCCCGATAGTCCGCGCGTGATTCGTTAATAACGAGGGCCGCTTCAAATTAGTCTGTGATTAAAAATAAATAAGCCCCGGAGGGTGTCCGGGGCTTTCCTTTTGATCTGATGGTATGACGACCAAAAGCAACCGCAAAAGCAGGTCCTCCGCCTTCGGCGAAGGATGACAACTAAAAAGCGAAGGCAAAGGCAAAAGCAAGGGGACTGGGTCAGGGTTTGGTGGGGGTGGTTTGGGCGGCGGTGACGGGCTGCTGGGGGAGGATGGGGAGGGTGACGGAGTTGGTTGCGGTGGGGTCGTCGCGGAGGCGAAGGTAGAAGCCGGTTTTGGCGGGGCGGGGCAGCGTGAGGGTGTCTCCTACGAAGCCCTCGGGGACGGTGGTGGGGTCGGTGAAGGCGGGGTCGGTGGAGATGGAGTCGATCAGGTAGAGGCTGGAGCCGGAGATGGTGCAGGATTGAGTGGTGTCCGATGGGCAGTGGAGGTCTTTGAGGGTGGGGAGACGGACGAGGGTGACGAGTGGGAGCCAGTCGCCGGGGGTTCCGTCCGGGGCGACGGGACGCAGGCGAAGGGGTCCGAAGGCGGAGGTGCCGAAGGCTGAAAGGGGATCGAGGGTGACGAGCAGAGTATGTGGGTTTTGCAGGATGAGGTTGCCGGAGGCGACGGTGAGGCTGGTGTGAAGGGTCTCGTCGGCGTTGGCGATCTCAAGTTTGCCTGTGCGGGGGAAGGGTTCGGCCGACTTGAGGGAGAAGACGAGCTGCTCGTTCACGGGGAGATCGTTCTGGTCGGCGAGATGGATGGAATTGTCGCCTGATTGGACGATATTTTTGCTGAGGAGGGTTACGGAAGGGCGGGCCGCCGCGACGGTTACCGGGAGGGTGAGGGTGCGCCCGTCCTTGAGGGAGAAGCTGGCTGTGAGGCGCTCGCCGGGGCGAAGTTTAGGGGCAGGGGTGTTGGGTGGCAAAGTGAGGCGGAGAGAGTTGCTGGAGGGAGCAGGGGCGGGTGTGGTTGCGGTGGCGTCGGTGGTATCGGGGGCTGGGGTGAACGTGAGGTTGGCCAGAGTGAGCTGCTGGACCTGATCGAGGCTGGTTCCTTTGAGCTCGGCGTAGGTATCTCCGGCATGGAAGTCGAGGGATTTGAGGCTGGCGGGCTCGGAGTAGGTTTTGGCGGCTACGGTGTCGGGATTGGATTCGCCGTACTGGTGGATGGAGAGGTGAAGGGCTCCGGGATCGACGGATTTGAGGGAGGCGGAGACTTCGACGGACGCTGGCTTGGCCTCGGGTTTCCAGTGGGCTTCGACTGGCTTGCCGGCGGCGTCGACGCGTGATCTTCTCGATGCAGGCGGTGCCGGTGGAGGTGAGGGAGAGATGGTTCTCCTGGCCGGCGATGAGGGTGTCTCCGGTGACGACCTTCCAGTCTTTGCCGGGGGTGTCCTGGAGATTGACGACTGGGCCGGTGAAGGTGTCGAATCCCCAATAGCCTTTGACGATGCCGGTGATGGCGTTGGTGCCGGGAACCGTGTGTGGGGTGGACTGCGGGGTGACGGCGGGATGGTCCGCTGCCGGCTGGGCCCCGCCGGGCTGGGCTTCGGCTACGGCATCAAGCGGGAGGGGCTTGCGGTCGGGCGTGTGGGCGAGGACGAGGCCTCCCTGATAGGCGTCCGCCGTGACAGGAATGTCAGTGCCGGGTCCTGGGCCGTCGAGGTGGAGGACGAGGTCGTGGGCGAAGGCGGTGGAGAAGACCAGGGGCGCGCCTTCAACTGGAAGGGTGACGCCGGGTTTGAGGAGGCAGGAGATGGCGGTGGGGTCGGCGGGACGGAGGGGCGGCGGGACGGCGGCCTGGATGGCGGGGAGGCCGATGACGATGACGGATTTGGGGTCGTGGAAGGAGGGCGGGGTGTTGAGGCGCAGGTTGAGGGCGTCTCCGGTGGGGAAGGCGATGGCGGGGATGTACTGGTATTTGGCGGTGTGGAGACCGCTCATGAGGCGGACGAGGTCGACGATGGCGCCGACGTAGGCGGAGTACATGCCGGCACCCATCATCTGGGTGTAGCTGGCCTGGTTGATGAGGTCGGAACCGGGGCCGTTAGCGATTGCTGCGGCGACGGTGGTGCCGTGGCCGTCGTCGAGGAGGGTCTGGGTTCCGGCCTGGGTGAGGCAGGTGGCCTGGGCGTCGACGGGTTTTTTGAAGCAGTCGCCGTTGGGCTTGAGGTTGAGGGTGCGGGAGAGGAGGTCAGAGTGCTCGGCGAGGGCCTTGGCGTTGTCTGGAGGGACGCGACGGATGTTGGCGAGGTAGGTTTCGATGCGGGCCTGCTCGAATCCTGCTTCGAGCAGATCCTGCGAGGCGCGGACGAAGACGCCGGGGCGGCCGCGGACGGCGGAGCGGAGGGTGGAGAAGTCTCCTCCGGTTTCGGGTGCGAGGAAGAGGATGACCTGCTGGGCCTCGTCGGGGACGGTGATAGTGACGCCCTCTTCGCGGACTTTTTTGTTCCAGGTCTGGATGTTGAAGAACCAGTTGTCGGGGGGCGGGTTGGTGGTGCCGCGGAGGAAGGCGGCAACGAGGAGGTAGTGGACGGACTGGGTGGGCGGGAGGTCGGCGCGGAGCCAGATCTTGTCGCCGGCGAGGAGATTGGGCACCTGGGCGATGGGGAGGGTGCGGCCATCGCGGGTGACGTGAACGTCGACTTTGGGGCCAGCGAGGTCGAAGCGCGCGGGGTCGGCGTGGAGGGTGGTGCAGAGGAGAAGAGTGGCGAGAGTTCCGATGAGGCGAGAACTAAGGGGAGCCGATGCCATCATTCCATTTTAGACGGGTGGGAGCCGGCTTCGGGGCTGGCTGGAAGCTTGTCTTGCAACACGACTGAAAAAGTTCTGGTTTGGGGTTGACAAAACGCCTGGGCCTAAAGGTCTGCGCTCCTCAAAGACAAAAGAGGAGTTTTTCAGCGGTGTCTAAGGTCCGACGTTAGCCCAATAACAAAGCCTACTGTTGATTGCGGATGCGGCTGGAGGCGTTGTCTCCGGCGACGACGCCGTCGCGGATAGTGATGATGCGGTGAGCGTATTCGGCGATGTCAGGCTCGTGGGTGACGACGACGATGGTGTTTCCGTTGGCGTGGAGCTCGTCGAAGAGCGCCATGATCTCGTCGCCGGTTTTGGAGTCGAGGTTTCCGGTGGGCTCGTCGGCGAGGATGATGGAGGGACTGTTGACGAGGGCGCGTGCGATGGCGACGCGCTGGCGCTGACCGCCGGAGAGCTCGTTGGGCTTGTGCATCATGCGGGAGCCGAGGCCTACGGATTCGAGGACGGATTTGGCTCGTTCGGTGCGCTCGGCAGCGGGTGTGCCGTTGTAGATGAGGGGCAGCTCGACGTTGTGGAGAGAGGTGGCTCGAGCGAGGAGATTGAAGGTCTGGAAGACGAAGCCGATCTCCTTGTTGCGAATGCGGGCGAGTTCGTCATCGTTGAGCTCGGAGACGTCGTGACCGTTGAGCCAGTAGCGGCCCTGCGAGGGCGAGTCGAGGCAGCCGATGAGGTTCATCAATGTGGATTTGCCGGAGCCTGAGGGGCCCATGATGGCGACGTACTCGTTGTGGCGGATGCGGAGATTGACGCCGCGGAGAGCGTTGACCTGCTGGTCGCCCATCTCATAGGTCTTCCAGAGATTGTCGGTGACGATGACCTCGCCGGAGCTTGGGCCGGCGGTGTTGGTGGTTGAGAGCGGGGATTCGACTGCGGTTTCGATGGCCATCCGGTTCTCCGGTTAGGTTGCCTGTTTCAGGATAGTACGTTTAGGCCGGGACGATGGTTCCGTGGGGGTTAATGAACCGTCTTCCGGCTTCCGGGGGAGTGCTGCTGGCCTTTGGACGACGGTTAGCTCTTTTCGTCAGGATTGGTTTCGACGGCGTTGTCTATTTTAACGGCGGTGCCGCTCTTGAGGGCACGCAAAATCCGGTAGCGGCCGGTGACAATCTGGTCGCCTTCCTTGAGGCCACCGAGAACTTCGATGTCGGTAGAACCGGTGATTCCGGTGGTGACGGGGACGAACTCTGCACGCAGTTTCTTGTGGTCATTGTGGAGCAGGTAGACGCCCTGGGTGAGCTTGGGATTTGGTGGCGGCCCCCGCGGGCGTAGCGGCGAGGCCGGCGGGTGGTTTGCCGGCATTGGCGGCGAGAACCTTTTCGGCGGCGGGGTCGCGCTGGACGAGGGCCTGGATGGGAATGGTGAGGGCGTCGGGCTTGTGGGCCGTGGTGATTTTGGCGGTGGCGGAGAGGCCGGGCCGGAGCTCGTCGAGATTGACGCCGGGGGTGGGATCGAGGGTGACGACGACTTTGAAGTCCTTGGCCTCTTCGGTGCCGGTGGTGGACTGGCTGGTGGCGATGCCGGTGGTGCGCAGGAGGGCCTGGTCGCCGACTTCGGTGACGTGGCCTTTGAAGACACGGCCGGGCAGGGCATCGACGGTGACGTCAACAGGCTGGTTCATGCGGACGTTGACGATGTCGGTTTCGTCGACCTTGACCTCGGCGGTGATGACGGACATGTCGGCGAGAGTCATGAGGGTCGAACCTTCGGCGTTCTGGATGCCAAGGACGACGGTCTCGCCTTCGCGGACGGGAACGTTGGTGACGAGGCCGTCGAAGGGAGCGCGGCTGATGGTCTTGTCGAGGGCGTCGAAGTTGGCTCGCTGGCTGGCGACGGCCTGATTCATGTGGCCGCGCTGGGACTCGGTCTGGGCGAGGGCCTGGGCAAGAGCGGCCTGCCGCTGGGCGAGCGTGGCGACGGACATGTCATAGGCGGCCTTTTTCGCGTCGTAGTCCTGCTTGGCGATGAGCTTCTGTTGTAGAGTGCCTGGGCGCGGTTGTAGTCGAGCTTCTTCTGCTCGAGGTCAGCCTTGCCCTGCTCGATGTTGGCTTCGGCGGTCTTCTCGGCGGCGAGATAGCTGGTGATGTCGGTCTTGGAGGCGGCGATGCTGGCCTCCTGGGCGGCGACGGTGGCCTGGGGCTGTACGCTCTCGACGGTGGCGAGAGTGGCGCCGGCTTTAACGTGGTCGCCCTCTTTGACGTAGAGGTGGGTGATGCGCCCGAAGGCAGTGGCGCCGATGTTGACGTAGGTCTTCGGCTTGATCTGTCCGGTGCCGCTGACGATGGAGATCGAGTTCCTGATGGACGGCCTTGCCGGTTGCGACCTTGGTGACGTTGGCCTGGCTGTGAAGAATGCTGCCGATGACGACACCGGCGAGGACCAGGACAACCGAAGCGATGATGATGATCTTCTTAGCGCTCATTGCTGCTTTCTCAAGCTCCTCTGCGACCAGCCGGAGGAGCTTTGGTAGGGTGAATGCCTTCCGATGAGGGAATACGGAGATGGGGGCCCTTATGTTCCGTATTCTCTCAAGAAACTGGACTTAGCGTCTTCGCGCGAGGACTCGGCGTAGCCAAATTCACCGGCGCGGGGAAACTTTCCTGATTCCTTGAGATTCTGATGATGATAACAGGCCGGCTCGTGCGTCTACCCCTTGTAAGCAATGATGTAACCGCTCTACAATACAGGTTGGTTACAGGAGTACACCCCCTAATATGACGACTTTTCGGCGCGTGGTTCGCGGCACGGCTTTATTCTTCCTGCTTGACGGGCGTGCAGGTTCTATCCGCCCAGGGAACAGCGCAGCCCTGCGCAGTCCGACGGCGTGACGAAGGGGCCGGTGACGACCGAGAAGCCAGATCCTTTGCAGCGCCCGTTGACCGACAAGGAGAAGATTGCCCAGCAGAAGGCGCTCAAGAAGGAGTTGAAGGGCGAGTACGAGAAGTGGGTGAACGAAGATGTGCGCTGGATCATCACGGATGAGGAGCTGGCAGGCGTTCAAGAGCCTGAGCAACGACGAAGAGCGCGACCAGTTTATCGAGAGCTTCTGGCTGCGCCGGAATCCGAATCCGGACTCGCCGGAGAATGAGTACCGCGAAGAGCACTACGCACGCATTGCATATGCGAACGAGCATTTTGCGGCTGGCAAGCCGGGCTGGAGAACCGATCGCGGCCACATCTATATTGCGTATGGCAAGCCGGACAGCATCGATTCGCACCCGAGCGGCGGAAGCTACGAGCGGCCGATGGAAGAAGGCGGAGGCAATACTTCGACCTTCCCGTTCGAGATCTGGCACTACCGTTATCTTGAGGGGATTGGCGACAACATCGATCTCGAGTTTGTCGATACGTGCATGTGCGGCGACTATCACATGACGATCGACCGGTCAGAAAAAGATGCGCTGAAGTACGTGCCGGGAGCAGGCCAGACGCTGTATGAGCAGATGGGAATGGCGAAGCAGTCGGATCGCATGAATGGCGGTCTGGAGCAGCTTGGCAAGGGGCCGATGTCGGAGCAGAACCAGAGCAAGCAGTTCGACCGTATCAGCCAATATGCGAAGGTGATGGCCGCGCCGGAGATCAAGTTCAAGGACATGGAGGCGTTTATGACGACCTCCAAGATCCTGACCGGGCCGCCTTTCCTGTTTGATGTCCGGACGGACTACGTGAAGGTGACCAACGATACGGTTCTGGTGCCGGTGACGCTGCAGATCAAGAACAGCGACATCACATTCGTCAATAAGGACGGAGTGGCTACCGGGACGGTGAATATTCTGGGCCGGGTGTCGAACCTGAACCACAAGGCGATCCAGACGTTTGAGGACCCGGTGAGCATCCAGGTGCCGAGTGAGTTGCTGGCGCGCAAGAAGAACGATTTGTCGGTGTACTGGAAGTCGTTGCCGCTTCGCCCGGGTCTGTACAAGATCGATATTGTGATCAAGGACGTCAATAATCCCGATCACATCGGACGGTGGCAGCGGAGCTTGAATGTTCCTCGATATGACGACGACCGGCTTGCTTCGTCTTCGCTGATTCTGGCGGGGCAGATGGAGCGTGTTCCTTCACGGGATATCGGAGCGGGAAATTTTGTGATTGGCGATACCCACATTGTTCCGCGCGTTGCCAGCGGCGGCGGGGTCGCAACTCCGGTGACGTTCCACCGGGGGCAGAATTTGAACTTCTGGATGCAGGTGTATAACCTGGGCATCGACGAGAAGAGCAAACAGAACGGCGCGACGATTGAGTACCAGATTCTGGATCTGGCGACGAACAAAGCGATTCTTGAGACGCAGGAACTGACCTCGAAGATGAACCCGAATTCCGACCAGGTTACGATTGAAAAGAGCTTACCGCTGGCGTCTCTTCAGCCCGGCAAGTACCAGGTCAACATTAAAGTGAATGATGGAATTACAAAGCAGCAGATCGCAGAATCTGCGGCATTTATCGTAGATTAGGCAGATGCGACGAGAAACCGGCTGGATGGTTATGCGGATTCGTAAAGACAATAACCAGCGGCAACGCATTCTGTAATGCTGTTCCCCCATTTACCGGGAACGGCCTATTTGGAACAGCCATCGACGCGCAGGACGGCTTTTACTGTGCAACGACCCCAGGTGAAGATCGCGATTGTCTCGTTGGTGCTGCTGACCGTGGCGGTGCAGACTGCTGCAGCTCAGGGCGGCGCCACTGTCACCGGCGTGGTTCGCGATGCGCAGGGTGTGGCCCAGCTGGGTGCGCTGGTTGAAGTGGTCGCGGCGAACTCTGCCGTCCTTGGCACTGCGTTCACCGATCTTCATGGGCACTACCTGATTCCTCATCTGCTTCCCGGAAAATACGACGTGCGGGCGAGTGCCGCGCTGTACGTTCCGGCACTGCGCGACAACCTTCAGCTTCGTGCGGGGGCGCAAGCTGTGGTGAATCTCACATTGAATACGTTGTTCGAGTCGACGACGTGGATTCCGGCGGAGCGCCGCAAGGCCGACGAGCCGACCGACGACTGGAAGTGGACATTGCGCTCGGCGGCCAACCGACCGATCCTGAGACTGACCGAGGACGGCGATGTGATTATGGTCTCGTCCAGTGTTACAGAAGCGAAGTCGAAGCACGCCGACAGGGCGCGGGCCGAGATGACGGCAGGCGATGGGGGATTTGGCAGCAGCGGGGTTCATAACGTGTTTGTTCTGGACCGGACGCTGGATGATGGAGCCGGTCTGGCAATGCGTGCCGATATTGGAAAGCAGCCCGGACCCAGCGCGATTGGTCCATCGACAGAGGTTGCGACCGGGTATGGGACGCGGCTTGGCTTTGCGGGCGCGGGCCGGGCGGTGGTGAGTTACCAGATGCATCCTGAGCTGATCAGTTCCGGCGGCACGCCGGGGCTGGAAGCGATGCAGATCTCCAGTGCGCAGCTGATGAAGCTTGGGGATTTGGCTGATGTCGAGGCCGGGGGGACTCTGTACGTTGTCAGTGCGGCGGGATATGCCTCGGGTTCGCGGCCGTTCGTGAAGATTACGGCGCATCCAGTGAAGGACTGGACGGTTGGATATCGCATGGCGACGTCGCAGAACCTGCAGTCGTTTGCCGGACTCGATTCGCTGCAACAGGAACTGCCCGTCGCTGCGATGTACCAAGGCCGGATACAGACGGCGCAGGGACTTCACCAGGAGTTTACGGCCAGCCGCAAGATGGGCCAGGGGCTGGTGCAGATCTCCTATTACCGCGATTCGCTGGATCGGGTGGTGGTTGCGGGTGGAGGCGCTCTGGGAGCCGCAGACATCAAGCAGACCAATATTTCCGGAAACGGCATTATTGCCGATTCGACGACCGGCAATTTCCGCTTGCTGAGTGGCGGATACAAGACCCAAGGCGTGAATGTGACGCTGACGCAGCCGATAACTCCGGCTATGTGGGTGGCTATGGAGTACTCCACGGGCGAGGGCCTGGGAGTGAAGAATGGGGCAGTGCTGAGCCTTCCTGACGTTTCGATGGACCTGGCGCCGCAGGCTGCTCAAAGTGCGACGATCGCTTTGCGTGGCCGGGTGTTGCATACGGGGACGCGGATTCGGGCTTCTTACCGCTGGCAGCCGACGCGGCTGGTAACGGCGGTAGATCCTTATGCTTCGTTTGGCGACCAGGCTTACTTCAGCTGCTATCTGCGGCAGGCGTTGCGGCTGGGAAATCTTCTGCCGGCGGGGCTGGACGCTACGGTGGATGTGACGAACCTGTTGGCGCAGGGGTATCGGCCGTTCCTTTCAGCGGATGGCCAGACGTTGTTCCTGGCGCAGTCGCCGCGTACCGTGCAGGCTGGCCTTTCTCTTACCTTCTAGATTGATTTTTGAGCTTACTGCTTCTTGAGCGGCACAGCGCTGCGCTGTTTTTCGGCGATGGCTTGCAGTTCGGGCAGGATGTCTCCCAGTGAGACGGGCCGTGCGTCTTTGGTGCCCAGGGCGAAGTAAGCCTTGCGGTAGAGGGCGTAGAGACGCTCGTAGACGGCTGCGGCTTCCTCATTTGGCGTGAAGATGCGGTAGTCGAGGCACATTGCTCTTTGCGCCTCTTCGATCGTTTTGAAGGCTCCAGCGGCCATCAGGGCCATGATGCCGGAGCCAAGGCTGGTGGGGGTTCCGTTGGGGACGAGGACGGGTTTGTTGAGGGCGTCTGCGTAGATCTGATTCAGAACGTCATTGCGCTGAGGGATTCCGCCGGCGTTGATCACTCTTTCGATGGGGACGCCATGCCCGGCCATGCGGTCGAGAATGATGCGGGTGTGGAGGGCAGTGCCTTCGATAGCGGCATAGAGTTCATCCTGCGCGGTGTGGAGGAGGTTCCAGCCGAAGGTGACTCCGCCGAGGTGGGAGTTGACGAGAACGGTGCGGTCGCCGTTGTCCCAGGTGAGGCGGAGGAGTCCGGTCTGGCAGGCGCGGTAGTGTTCGAGGCCCTCGGCGAGGTCCGTGAGTCTTGTGTTGGCGCGGCGGGCGATGGCCTCGAAGATGTCGCCTGTGGCCGAGAGGCCGGCTTCAACGCCTGCGTAGGCGGGATGGACGCTTCCGGGGACGACTCCGCAGACGCCGGGGATGAGGGTAGTGTTTTGCTGCATGGCGATGATGCAGGTGGAGGTGCCGACGACATTGACGACATCGCCTTCGCGGCAACCGGCGCCGAGGGCGTCCCAATGGGCGTCGAACGCGCCTACGGGGATGGGGATGCCGGGCCGGAGACCTAGTTTTTCGGCCCATTCCGGGGAGAGATGGCCGGCGAGATGGTCGGAGGTGAGGGTGTCGCCGGAGAGTTTCTCGCGGATACCGTCGAGGAGTGGATCGAGTTTGGAGAGGAAGCTCTGCGGAGGGAAGCCGCCCCATTTGGGGTTCCAGAGCCACTTGTGGCCCATGGCACAGACGCTGCGCTTGACGGCGTGTGGGTCGTGGATGCCGCAGAGGGTTGCGGCGGCCATGTCGCAATGTTCAAGCGCGGTGGCGAGGCGGGATCGCTTGTCGGAATTGTGGCGGAGCCAGTGGAGCAGCTTGGCGAATCCCCACTCGTGGGAGTAGGTGCCGCCGCACCACTGGATGGCTTCAAGGTTTTCGGCGTGGGCGAGCGCCGTGATCTGCTGAGCTTCCTGCTTGGCTCGATGGTCGCACCAAAGATAGTAGTCGTCCAGAGGCTGAAGGTGTTCATCGACGAAGATGACGCTGGAGCCGGTGGTGTCGATGGCGAGGGCTTCGATTGTAGAGCCGTCGATGCGGGCTTCGGCGATGGCCTGGCGCATGGCGATGGTGAGGGCGCGCATATGGTCGGCGTGGGATTGAGTGGCGTAGTCGGGATCTTCGCGCTTGCGGTGGAGCGGGTACTCGGCAGAGGCGGTGCTCAGCCTGCCCCGGGCGCTGTCGAGGAGCGTGACACGCACGCTGAGGGTTCCGTAGTCGACTCCGGCTACAATTGCCATTCATTTTCTCCATGAGCACTGGCGGACGGTGGTAACCGATGCGACAGTGCCGCAATCCATCTTATGGGACAGGTTGTGATTGAAGAAATGGTGGACGCGGTAGGGATAGTCGCTTCGGATGCTCATCAGATTCGCAGGAAGATACGCTTGCGATAGAAGGGGAGCACTGCAAGCCAACAGAGTGACACGAAGATGACGGAGTAGACTAGCGAGGCCCAGGCAGGGTGCGGTAACGCTCGATGAATGGCGACAAATGTCGCCGCCTTGAGCTTTATTCCGCTGGCTGTGTGGATAGACCCCATGAGGTTGTCGCCCAACTCGGAGATCATGTAGGCGAGAATTGCGTTTGTGCCGAAGACGAGCAGTATCTTGTAGACGATCGGATGCGAACTGAAATTAGCGGGGTCTTCATTTATTTTTCTGAGGCCGAGACGACGCTCGTCGACGATATAGATTGATGCGGCGAGCAAGAGCAGACTTAAGCCGCCAGCGAAGAGAGTGAACGAACTGGTCCACAACTTCTTGTTGATGGGAAACCAGAAGTTCCAGAGCAGACCTGCGGATACGAGGAGCGTGCCAGCGAGGGCGAGCATCAATGCCTTGCGGGATTTTGAATGCCGGGTTCGCAACCACATGCCCGCAAGCAAGCCGAACAGGGCGGTTGCGATTGCAGGGATCGTTGACAGGAGTCCTTCGGGGTCGCGTGTGTGTTCGTAGAGATGCGGAGCGGTGAATATCTGCCGGTCGATCCATGCCGTTAGATTTGCGTCGTGATCGTTAATCGGGATTGCGTGGGTTGGTACGCCGAACCCCGGGACAGCAACGAAGCGCATGAGCGCCCAGTATCCAGCAAGACATAATACGGCGAGGATTACCTTGTCTTTCCATCCGTTGGATAGCAGGTAGAGCGTGGCAACGACAAAATAACAAAGCGCAATTCTTGGGAGCACACCGTAGTAACGCGCTGTCGCCATATGGAAAAACGGGAAGTTGTTTACGACAAACCCAAAGAGGATCAGCAAGAGTGTGCGTCTCAACGTGTGCAGAAAGAGTTCGCCTCGACTGACGCCTCGCGCCGTTCGGGCTGCCGCGGAAAGCACGGTCGACAGGCCAACCAGCAGGACGAAGGTGGGAAAGACAAGGTCCGTTGCCGTGAAGCCGTTCCAATTTGCATGCACCAACTGCGAAAATGGCGCGGGCCCGGTCTGATCGTTGACGAGGATCATGAAGGCGATGGTCAAGCCTCGCAGAAGATCGATCGACAGCAGCCGCTCCGGTTTTCGCGTCGTGGGTTGGCGGATGATGTCGGAGTCAATGGTTGCGGCGACATCCGGATCTGATGTTTTTATCGCTTTCATCGTTTCCCTTTCGGCAGCAGATTCAGGGACTCTGCAATCGATTCACTCACGCTGTAAGTATCGCCGACGGGCTCGCTTGAATAATGTTTTGTGGAACGATTCCAGGCGTCGCCGAATGCGAACCAATCGATGGGCTTTGGAGGCGCACCAGTATTGAGAGCCTGTTCCAGTGAATCGAAGTAGAGCTTCCAACGCGGGGCGTAATAATCGCTGACGAGGCCGGCCCAGTCACGGTTGGCGTATTCGTGCAACTCATTGCTCGCGGTCCGGTCGCCCCAGGTTGTAAGAATTGAGTGCGCGTCGTATTCGATCTGCGCCAGGTCTGCGGGAGAGCTGGACCACTCTGGCACGTAGCTGAGCCAGCGACCGAGAAGAAAATACTCGTTTGTGCTGAGCAGCCTGTCTTCCCATGTCATTGCGGTCATCCACTGGTCTGTCTGCTTTTTGAATGCGGCGTGGTCTTTCGATTCATAGGCAGAGCGTATCAGGGGTAGCAGGCGGCGCGATTCATTCGCAAGCAACTGCCTGGTCAGGTCTGTGAGATCGTAGCGATAACTCGCCGCCGTTCGCAGTGGCGGAGCCACCTGCAGCAGCTCGGTAAGAGCGGGCTTCAAGGCTTCGGGATCGTAGCGCATGACGTCCGGAGACCAGGTTCCGTTTCGTGTAGCCGTGAGTGACGGTTGTGCGTTGAACAACGATTCGTGTGCGGCGTCGCGCTCGCCATGATTCTTCACGCCGTCGGCGCGATATCCGTAAGCTGTCTGCGCAATGATGCTCCAAGCTTTGGACGCGTGGGCATCTTGTTTGCCGTAGCGGCGCAGGGCGTAGGCATTGGTCCATTCGCCGAGGTCGACGGGTTCGCTGTGCCACGCCATCTCGGTGTAGAGCTCATAGGCGAAGGGATTCGTGTCGAGGCCTTCGGTAAAGAGGGCGATACCGGAGAGGCGGTTTCCGGGCTTTGCGGCTGCTCGGGGCATTCGTTGTGCGTAGTCGTAGAGCGGCGCCCCCATGGTGGTTCGTCCGCCGAACTCCCATAGACCGCCAAAGAGCCAGCGCGCTCCCTTAAAGTCGCTGTCACGAGACTCGCGCGGGATGCGACCTTGCTCGATATCCGCGATGAGGATGCGGCTTCGATCGACTGCATCGATGAGCTGCGGGCGAGGGTTGTCCTGCCATGCCATCATGAACCACAGCGCTCCCGGATGAGCGGACTCGAGGGCGCGCTGGATGGCGATTGCTCCGTCGCCGACGGGGACATCGCCGCTGACCCCGCCTTCCTGAAAGGTCTCCATGTCGTAGATGGTGCTGTTGCCGAAGAGCTTGGCCTGATGCTTGTAGAAGGCAGCGGCTACGCGTGTGAATGCAGCGGTGCGCGGGTCGAGCCAGCCTGGGCGTTGAAAGCCGTTCCATGGTTCTGTCTGGACGACGACGTGAGAGCCGGGAGCGTGTTTCTCAAAGTCAGCGGGCACTACACCCCAGAATCCGGGGAGCACCGGTGTGATGCCCAAGGTGCGCAGCAGGTCCATGATGCGACGGGCTGAGGCGGCGCGCTTCTTCAGGAGATCGAGTGTGATTGGCTCGATGAAACAACACATGTTGCCCATCCACTGCCAGTTCTGGTGTGCTGGTGCGGTGATCCACTGGCGGATTTCGCTATCCGAGTAACCGACGTCGCGGAACGCTTCGTAAACTGCAAGATCGTTGCCTCGCTGGATGAGGATCGCGTTGAAGCCGGAGAGGGCCAGGATGTCGATCTCATGTTGCCAGCGATCGAAGTCCCAGTATGGCGTGGTGTAGCCGTCCGTGTTTTCGTTGAGCGCGTAGCGAAAGCTATAAAGAGCAGGCCGCGTGATGGTGGGATTTACGGCCGGTAATACGGTACCGGTATGTCCTAGCTGGCTTCCGTTGGTTGAGACATCCATCAGGGCTACATATTTCAGGTACCAGTTGACGCCAAATAACAGCGTCGGAACGGTGGCGGCTTCGACGTGGATGTCGCCGCGATTGCCGCTGATGCGAAAGCCGTCTGATTTGCCGGCATACGGCCCGGGCACAAGGGAAAGATGAATCTGCGGCGCCAGATGCGGCATTTCGCGCATGATTACCGCGCGAGCTGCATCGATTGACGCGTGGCCCGGTGCCTGACCCGATTGCTGGCCTCGCGCACGTGGAGCCAGCGTGAAGATTGTCAGGAGCAACGCGGGAAGATGCCGGCGATTCATGCGAGCCACTCTACCCCATGTTGCTTTCCGGAGGTATTCTGCACCGAGCAAGCGATGCTTCAAGGCGATTTACCAGGCGATCTTTTCCGGGAAGAACTCTGCGAACAGGTCGTCGTAGTAGGGCTTGAGTTGTTTGAAGTCCGGCTTGGTGTGACCCTTCGAATAGAGGTCGTATGGATTGAACTTCAGGACCCACGGCAACATCGCGCGATCCTGCTCGTTGCAAAGATAGTCATAGGCCCCGTGCCGATGCCATGCGTAGAACGAGTGAAAGCGCAGCATGTACAGGCTCTCCACCGGGAGGTAATTCTTCATGACCTCATAGATGTAGCCGTCGTGTCCGAAGGACATCTTCACTTTGTCGAGGCCGCAGTTCTCTTCGTAGATGCCGAATTTTGTCTGGTAGAGCGGGTTCCGGGAGTCCGGGTTGGCGCGGAAAAACTCTGGGAAAACGACTGCTTCGGAATATGCGCATCCAGTCGGGAAGGTGTCGCCTACGACGCCCCACTGCGGTTCGCCGTAGAGGCAAAGGCACTTGCCGAGATCATGCACGAATCCGGTGGCCACCATCCAGCGCGGATGACCGTCTCTCCGAATTGCCTCGGAGGTTTGAAGAAGATGCTCAAGTTGCGTGAGATCGGTGTCGGGGTCGCTGTCGTCGACGAGGGTATTGAGGAATTCAGCTGCTTCCCAGATGCTTTTTTCGCCGCGCTTGAGCCCGAAGTACTGGCTTTCCTTGCCCAGGACGTAAGCGTGCGTCTGGTAGGTGTGGTTGAGGCGGTAGAATTCGGCGACTCCGGGATTAGCTTCGGCGTCGTATTGGCGAAACTCTTCCTGGGACTTGCCTTCTTTGTAGCGGCCTTCGAGGAACTCCTCCCATTCGTCCATGTCGGGCGATAGTGGATTCTGATCAACCTCTGAGATTGGCGTTGTTGTGCTCATTTTGCTCTCCTCGATGGCGGATCGGCCGCATCTACGTTACCGGTAACTATAGACAATCGAAAGATCGTTTGGCAAGATAAATTCGCGGCTGAGAGGGATTTTTTTCCGGCAAAGGCCCTCCGCCGCACTCAGGGGGAAAGGATATCTCCTGGCGGCATTTCTAGAGTAGAAAGGTTAGCGCGATGACAAAGCGGTTGGTCACAGGAACGGCAAACGAACGCGGACGCAAGATCTTTGTTCAACCCGCGGACGGATCGATGAAACTGGTGAGCTATGGGCGAATCCGGCTGGGCAAAGACGAGCCAGAGATTTGTTTTTCGAACGATGGGCAAGAGACAGGGCTGATCTGCCTGAGCGGCATCTGTGTCGTCGACGTGGATGGCGAGTCCTTCGCGATGAAACGCGACGATGCTTTGTATGTTCCCAAGGGTTTGGCGATGGTAGTCAAGACAGATTCGGATGTCGATCTGCTGGAATGTTCGGCTCCGGTGGATGGCCAGTATCCGCTTCAATTTGTCGCGAGTGAGAGTTTGGCAGCTGATGAGAAGTTGCGATTCGTCGCCGGGACGGATGGCGCACGACGGGAGATTAATATTCTGCTGGGCAGCAATATTCAGGCTGGCAGGCTGATCGCTGGAGTTACACGGTCTCTGCCCGGCAACTGGACGAGTTGGCCGCCGCATGAACACGCCGCAATGCTCGAGGAGATTTACGTCTACGTCGATATGCCTTCGCCGGCTTTCGGCCTGCAGCTTGTTTATACGGATGAGATCAGTCCAGCATCGGTCGAGGTCGTTCGTGAAGGTGACGCGGTTTTGCTGCCCGCGGGCTACCATCCCAATGTTTCGATTCCCGGCTCGACTCTGAACTTCGTCTGGATCATGGCGGCACACCGCGAAGTGGTCGATCGCAAGTGGGGAGTTGTGCAGACGGACCCTCGTTATGGTTGAATCGTTAGCGGTAAACTTCTGGGTTTTTCGGTGTGCCAGTTTGCAAGGAAGAAAGGTTGTCGAGGAGATGGTTTCAAGAAGAAGATTTCTGGGCGCAGCCTCTGCGGTATCGCTTGCTCACTTTGTTCGTGATGGGTTTGGGCTGTCCTCTCACGTCAATCCGTTTCTTCCGGAGTTCGGTGACGGGACAGACGCGCTCGACAACACGAAGCTGGTAAAGATCGCAATTGGGACGGGCGGCCATGGCCACTGCTTCCCGGGTGCGACTATGCCATTCGGCGCTGTGCAGCTGAGCCCCGACACGGGGATCAAAGACTGGGATCATTGCTCCGGTTACCACTACAGCGACAGCAGCATTCTGGGCTTCAGCCACACCCATTTGAGCGGAACGGGATGTATCGATCTGCTGGATGTTCTGCTGATGCCGGCGACGGATGACTTCAAGTTCGACCCTACGGCCGCGCCCGGCTCAGCTGCCTGCTACAGATCTCGTTTCTCTCACAGCGACGAAGAAGCTACTCCCGGTTACTATCGTGTCCTTTTGCAGGACTCGAAGGTGAAGGCTGAGCTTACGGCGACGGAACGCGTTGGGATCCATCGCTACACCTTTCCGGAGTCGGACAATGCGCGCTTTCTGCTGGATCTCGCACATGCCGGCGATGCCGGAACGGATACGGAGCATCCTGAACTTCCGCCAACTCCTTCTGTGCGGTGGGCATCGCTCAAGATCGTTGGCAATGACACGATCGTTGGCGGCCGATGTACTGATATCTGGGCAAAAGGACGTCAGGTTTATTTTGCAATGAAGTTTTCGAAGCCTTTCGAGAGCGTGGACGTTTACTCCGATGGAAAACTTCTTGCCGGCAAGACAAGCGAAGCCAAGAGTACGTCTTTGCGGTGCGTGTTGAAGTTCAAAACGACTGCGGACGAAGTGATTCTTGTTAAGACAGGTATCTCGGGCGTCGATGTTGCCGGTGCGTCCAGGAACATGGCGGCAGAGGTTCCGGGTTGGGATTTTGATGGCGCTCGCAGAGCAGCGCATGCGGCGTGGCGAAGCGAGCTTGGACGAATTCGGGTGAGCTCGGACGACAGGAAGTATCTTGAGATCTTTTATACCGGCCTGTATCACATGATGGTTGCGCCGAACCTCTTCGATGATGTGGACGGACGCTACCGTGGCATGGATGGCAACGTTCATACTCTGCAGAATGGAGCCCATAACTACAGCACGTTTTCGCTGTGGGATACGTATCGCGCGTTGCATCCGATGTATACGTTGTTTCTTCCGGAGCGCGTGCCGGACTTTGTGAACTGCCTGATTCGCATGGCGGAGGAGAGCCCGCGAGGTGTTCCGGTATGGCCTCTGCAGGGGAGCGAGACGGGCTGCATGGTTGGCTATCACTCTGCGCCGGTCGTAGCAGAAGCGATTGCGAAAGGGTTTCCGGGTATCGATACGAAGGCTGCATATGCCGTGTTCAAAAAGCGCGCCGAGGCAGATGACTATCGCGGACTTGCAGCTTACAGGAAGCTGGGCTATGTTCCCTGCGACCAGCAGGATGAATCTGCGAGCAAGACGGTGGACTATTGCTACGATGACAGCGCGGTTGCAGTGATAGCGAAAGCAGCTGGACAACAGGAAGACGCAGCCGCGCTGATGAAGCGCTCGGGCTCATACGTAAATTTATTCGACAAGGAAAGCGGCTTCATCAGACCACGATATACAGATGGCCGCTGGGCAGCGCCTTTCAATCCGAAGTCAATCAAGATTACGAAGTGGCGGGATTACACGGAAGCGAATGCGTGGCAGACGACTTTTGGGGTGCAGCATAATCCAGCGCTCCTGGTTCAGACCCTTGGTGGCGATAAGCTTTTTGTTGAAAAGCTGGACCAGCTCTTCAACCAGAGCTCGGAACTGCCGCCGGACATGCCTCCTGATGTTACCGGGATGGTGGGGCAATATGCGCACGGGAACGAGCCTAGCCATCACATCGCGTATCTCTACAACTACGCGGGTGCGCCGCATAAGACGCAGCAGCGTGTTCGCAGCCTGCTGGAGACCATGTACAACAACCAGCCGGATGGCATGGCCGGTAACGAAGACTGCGGGCAGATGTCAGCCTGGTTTGTTATCAGCGCACTGGGCTTGTATGCAGTCGACCCTGTGAGCACTCGGTACGACTTCGGAACTCCGTTGTTCGATCGGGTTGAAGTGGATCTCGCAGGTGGAAGCAAGCTGGTGATTGAAGCGAAACGCGAATCGCCAAAGGCGATCTATATCCAGTCGGCAGAGTGGAACGGAACCGTTGTGAATGGACTTTCGGTCGAGCATGCACAACTGATGAAGGGTGGAACGCTGGTGTTCCACCTTACGGATGCGCCAGGATCGAGCGCATAGCTTTTTGTTGGGATCGACGCGTGTGATCGATTAATGTTTTTTGGGCTTAGCCTCTTCGGAGTTGGGCACCCACGTGGAGTCTGGCCCCTCTTTTTTGAGAGCCTCTGTCACCGAGCGGCCGACCGCCGCGCTGGGTCGGTTGATGCGTAAGAGCGACGCAAAGGTGGCCGCGATATCCACTGGCGCAACCATGGTGTGATAAGTGCCGGGAACGAACGGTTCCCCGAAGAACTCCAGCGGAACGTGGCGATCGTAGCTATTGGCTGTGAAGTGCGTGGTGCCGCTTCCTTTCCACGGAAACTGGTAGGGAGCAAAATTGATGTGCAACGCCCAGCCAACATTGGGCGAATAACTATGGGCGATCAAACGGCTGTACTGGGTGTCGGGCAAAGGGCCTTCGCGCATCTGTTTGCTCGTGTAAACGTGCGTCAGGACTGGCGGTTCTCGATGGCCGTCCATGTCCGTTGAATCGCTGAAGGTCGCGAACACCTGCCTGAGCAAGGCTGCTGTTGTATTCTCTGCAGTCTCTTCCGAGAGACCGGCAGCTTCGAATGCTTCCCGATTGAGCAACAGGTAAGGATTATCCATTTGCAGGATGTACGCGCCCTTATCTTTGAGCGGGTACTTCGCTTCGAGCATTGCTTCGAGCGGCTGCGTGAACATTGCAGGGGAGAAGTCGAGGACCGGCATATGATCGGCATCCCCGGCTTTCTGGCTCGTTGCAACACCGTGATCTCCGGTGACTGCGATAAGGATATTTTTGAGGCCGATGGTTTGGTCGAGGTGCGTGAAGAAGGCGTCGAGCAATGCATCTGACTGAACGATGAGCGCCTCCTGCGACGGATCGTCTGGCCCGAAGGCATGTCCATTAATATCGGTCGAAGAGACGGAGATTGTGATCATGTCGGTTACACCGGCGGGGTTGGCGCCGAGTTTTTCCGCATCGATGAGGGTCTGTGCAAAGTCGAGTTGGTATTGGACACTGGCAGCGGTTCTGCCCACGATTTCGTAGAAACTTCCCTGAGGGGCATGACCTTTTGCGCGAGCGTCTGCGACGTGATTCCCGGCGTTGAAATCTTTCGCCCACTGGGGAAGCTCCTTCATCCAGTAGGTTGAAGTAACCCATTGGCCGGTCTCGTGGTCGACCCAAAACGCGCCATTGGTGGCGTGGCCGCTGGTAAGAATCGCGGCTCGGTCCTTCATGGAGACACCGTAGACGCGGGCGTGTCCCTGGGTTGCGAGGACGAGCTCATCTCCAATCGTTGTGGCCATCTCGCGATGGGCAGAGGCGCCGGTAAGATCCTTTGTGCCGGTTGGTGCGCCGACGAGCTTGAAGCGATCGTCGGCGACAGAGCTTACCTGTCGCAGCGTGCCATCGGGCGAGCGCTCGTACCATTCGTTCAACGGAATCTGATGGCCGTCGGTGTAGGCTCCAGTGCCGATGGTGGCGTGACCTGCCGCCGTTACGAGGTTGGCGTAATCGTAGTAACAGTCTGTGAAGTGGGCTCCCTGTTTGAGAAACAGGTTCCAGCCGTTCTTTGCCTTGAACTCGGCGCGATACCGATCGAGGTAATCTCCGCGGAACTGATCGAACACAAGAATAATGACCAGCTTCGGCCGAGCGTCGTATGCGTCAGCATATGCTGTGGAGATGCAGGAGAACAGTATTGCTAAGACAAGAGACAGTTGGCCTAATTTCTTCATGCGGAGTGGCTCCTCACCAGATGCGACGCTCCTATTCATTCTAGGATTGATAGAACCGATTTCGTGACGCCGATTGAGATAGCTGTGCGCTTGCAATTCAGGCGGTACCAGCACCACGTGAGGTGAATTCATGGACACCGAAGATCGATTGACATTTGAGGTGCGCAACGCGTAACGTCTCAGGACAACGTTATCGGTAACTATATATGACGCCGCGGAGAGATTGAACTTGCGAGCATTGCAAACAGCGAAGGGAATCCTGACGGATGTGCATTTTTGGATTCCGGTGGGTGTGTTGGCGTTCGGACTAGGCTTGCTTATCTGGCTGCATTGAACGGATCGGGGAACGACAACACCATGGCGACACAGATTGAAAAAACTTCGAGCCGACGTGCGGGAACAGGCTCCCTGCATACGCTGGGAGTGCTTTGCGGTGTAACCGCAGGGGTTTGGCTGGGAGCTGCGGAAGCGCCGACCAAGCTGGTCAACGCGGGCTTTTCTCCTTTTGCTATTTCGTTGTGCATGGTGGCCGGCGTGTTCACGGCGCGATGGAGTTTTCCAACTTTGCTGAAAGGGACGGCCTACGTCTTCTCGGACCTGATGAGCCGCAAGCATCTGCTGGTATGGGCGGTTCTGGCGGGTGCGCTCTGGGCGGTGGCGAATACGCTGACAGTTTTTGCGATACGCGATGTGGGGCTGGCAATCGCCTTTCCGATGTGGAACACGAATGCACTGGTGGGGCTGTTCTGGGGCCGCGTGCTGTTCCGCGAACTGGATGGCGCTGATGGTAAGACGATTACGAAAGTAGTTGTCGGATCGCTTTGCATTGTTGCAGCGGCAATTATGCTCGGATTCAGCACGGTGCACGGAGGAACAAGCCCGAATGGGCATAACGCGCTGGGAGGAGTGCTGGCGGCGATAGGCGCCAGCCTGATGTGGGGAACGATGTATGTTCCTTATCGCAAAGCTTACCTGAGTGGCATGAATCCGCTTTCGTTTGTGACTGTGTTCACCGTTGGTGAGTTGCTGACCATGTTTATCCTCACGTGGACGCTGGATGGTGGGCGTCACTCGTCGGTCTTTCAACTTGTGCGCGGCGGACAGTTTCTGTTCTGGCTCTTCCTGGGCGGTTTTGTCTGGGTGATCGGTGACATGTTTCAACAGTTCGCCGCGAAGTACCTGGGGATTGGTCGTGGCATTCCGTTGTCGAATACCAATCAGCTTTGGGGACTCGCATGGGGAGCGCTCGTATTTGGCGAACTCGCAACTGCGGATACGAAACATAAATTGCTGGTGGTGGCTGGTTCGGCGGTGATGATTGTTGGCGCGCTCTTCATCAGCACAGCCAAGGCGTCTGCTGCGGAGCACTCCTCCAGAAATGAAGTGCTGGAACGTGAATGTGACCGCTACGGACTGAACTATAACGAAGTGTTGCTGGCGCAGAGCGGAGAAGAGTTTGGACATCGTTCGGAAGGCCGCCGGTGGTGGGATTACGCGATTATCCTGGCCGCGGTCGGTGTCTTTATCTGGCTGGGAGCCAAGGCTGTTGTGCCTCCGCTGGCGATGAATTTCAAGTGGATTGGTGTGCTTGGGGTGTTGCTGCTGGTGAGTTTGTTTTGGTGCGGCTACCGTCTTTATAAGCAGACGGGATTCTCCTAGGCGTCGCCCCCGGTCTGTCACACGACAATCAGGATGTCTGATCCGCCACCGTGGACTGACGCACGATCAATCTTGGTTCCAGCAGGATTGTCTTCGCAGGCAGATCAGGATTCTTCGTTAATTCGAGAGCGAGCTCTCCGGCACGAACCCCCAGCAATTCTGGCTGTTGATCGACGCTCGTCAGCGGGGTGCGTAGATATTTGGTATAGCGAAGATTGCCAGAGCCGACAAAGGCGATATCTTCCGGCGTCCTCAAACCGGCTTCGCGTGCAGCCTGCATTGCGCCAATCGCGGTGAGGTCGTTGTAGCAGAAGACGGCGTCTGGCCGTTTCCGCAGCTTCAGCAGATCCTGCATGGCCTGGTAGCCTGCCTCGTCACCCAACTCTTCGAACCGGTCGCGCGTGACGATGAGTTCTTCACGCGTCTCCATCCGCTGCTCCTGGAGCGTATCGCGATATCCCCTGAGGCGCTCGAGCGAAGGGCTCATCTCGCGGCCGCCGATGTGAGCGATGCGCTTTTTGCCGATCGAGATCAGGTGCTCAGTTGCGATGCGTCCGATTTTGTAATCGTCCGAGCCGACAAAGTGGGCCGAGAGATAAGGGAAGTTTCGATCGACAAGGAGAAATGGCGTCTTCTCGTCTCCAAGTTCATAGAAGTTTTTGAGACGTGCCTGACTGGAAGCAATCAGCAGCGCATCCACGCCTCGACCGAGAAGCGTTCGAATCTCCTGCTGTTCAAGCTCTGGATTTTCTTCCGAGGAGGCAAGCAAAAGCGCCATGTGCGATTCGCGAAGAACTCCGGCAAGGGCCTTGGCAAACTCCGCGAAGAAGGGATGCACGAGATCGGGCACCACGAGACCCATCGTGTAGGTTCGTCCGCTCGCCAGGCCGCGAGCGAGCATGTTGGGCTTGTAGTCGAGTTCCTGCATCCGCTTGAGGACGCGAGCGCGTGTTTTCTCGCTTATGTCCTGATTCCCGCGCAGTACCTTGGAGACTGTTACCGTCGAGATTCCGAGATCGCGCGCAATATCTTTGAGACGTATTGCCAAGGTGGCCCCTTCCGGCAACAGAATCTATGGTGTGGCGAGAGTCTTGCGCTCGGAATTATTGACGCTGCTGCTGTAGCTTACACGGGCATATTGTTCGCTACAAGAAACTTCATCTCGCGACTGGCTTGCGATGCGTTCTCCGGCTTCGGGAGCGCGTTGGTTTATCTCCGAATGCTGCGAAACAGCCGGGTGATTTTCCGGTGAGGGCACTCCGCCACTCTTCGCCTTTGGTTCGAGCAAGCTGCTCTTGCAGGCTGGTGGTGCGTTGATGATGTTGCAGCGCGCGGGTAGACCGTCTGCAAAACCGACGCTGTAGCCAGTCCACTTCGAAGGTTCGGACAAGGGATAATCTGTGCTGATCATCTGCGCACCGGAATGCAAGAGCGCGTCGCGACGCGTGGTGTCGTTGGTGCGGGCGGCGATTGTGCTCTCGTCGGCGCGAGCACGAACGATGTAACCCTGGCGCACGAGTTGATCGATCAGCTGCGGGGTGCCTTCGTTCTCTTCCACAAAAGCGGCGTCGGGCTTTCCCGGGTCGGAGTTTGTGAAGAGCACGCGGCCTTGCAGCAGCGGGTGGCCGGCAGTGTAGATGGGGCCGGCATTTTTTTGATCCATGAGAAAAATTACCTTGCCGCGCGACTCCGCCAAAGTGGGCCAGTGACCTGCACGCACGGCAGCTTCGAGCGTTGGGTAGTTGCCACGCACCTTGTCCGGCAAGATCATTTCGTTCTCGGCAAAGACAGAACGAATTTCCTTGTCGAGCGCATCGAATGTTTCGCTGGTGAAGGTCTCCGCCTCGACGCTGTCGGGGATCGATGCCGTGCGACCGTGTTTAGTTTCAATCAAGAGGAACAGCGGAACATGTTCGGGATGAGACTTTGACCAGGCGCGAATTTCTTTGAGGCAATCGGTAAACAAGAGACAGGAGCTGCGCTGATTGAGATCCGGGATATGGATAACTTTGAAGCCGGGTTTATCCATCTCGTGATTCGGATCAAAATTAGGGTCAGGCGGAAGTCCAGCTTGTTTCGTCAGCTCGACGATCTTCGGATGAGCGAATCGGCCGCCGTGGGGGTCCTGGACGATATCGATCTCCAACTGCCGTACCCCGCCATCCAATTGCGCAGTGAGCGTGGCGTGGCGATACTCCAGGGCGTCGTATTCGCGAGGATTGTGACTACGGGCGAAGTTTTCCTCGCTCGGCGCAAAGCCGAGGTTGTAGCTGTTATGCGAACCGATTACCTGGATCTGGTTCAGGTGAACTTTAGCGTCCTGATCGGACATCGTCTGGGCCGCCAACATACTTGCACCGCTGAAGACGAACAGCACGGCGATGCTCACACTTTTTTGCAATCGAAACTCCTCTTTGCATGCAATCAGATAGTTTTGAAGGCCAGGCGAGGATGTATGTTGTCCCTCGCCTGACTTCTACAAATTTTAGAACAGGATCTTCGCGGCGAATTGAAGCTGACGTGACGGGAAAGCTGTGGTGATCGTTCCAAACGATGTGCCGTCGGAGATGTTGCTGTCGGGAACCTGCCAGTTAGTGTGGTTGAGTATGTTGAAGGCTTCGGCGCGCAGATCCAGCTTTACCCGCTCCGTAACGAGGGGAAACTGCTTATGCAGGCCAAGGTCTGTGTTGTAGTACGCATAGCCACGCAGGCTGTTACGCGATACGTTGCCAAATGCGGAGGTGTTCCCGTAGCGCGTAAAGGACGGGTAATCGTAGCTCGTGTAGGTGCCACCACCGGGCAGATAGCCATTGAGCCCGCGGCTCTTCGTGACACCGTTGATATTGCTCGTCGGGAGTACGGTGATGTTGGTGCCTTTCAGAGGAGAGCCTGCGATGTGCTGCGGCCGCAGATTGACCAGATCAGTACTGAACAACTGGCCGATGGTGGAACCACCGCTGCCGTTGAGGAGCGCCGTGGTGGTGCTGCTGGAAGAGCTCGAGTAGATGATGTTGAAAGGCAGACCGCTTGTGATCGTATTGATGACAGTCAGCTGCCATCCGCCGAGAACGGCATTCATAAAGCCGTTCGACTGAGCTCCGTAGCGGAGGCCATGGCCGTAGGGCAGGTCGTAAACAATTGAAGTGATATTGGCGATCGGCTGGTCGTAGCTCGAGGGGCCGTAATCGCCACGGGGGTTGGCGAAGTTAACGCGCGAAGTGTCTCCGTTGTTCTGCTCCAGATGCCCGGAGGCTTCATCGAACGCCCGGCTGTAAGTGAAAGAGTTTAGCAAATAGAGCGGACCTGTTCGCTTCTCGCCTTTGATCTGCAGCGAGTTGAAATTTGCCGGCCCACCACCGTAGGCGATTTCAATGTCGCCGAAGGTCGGTACGGCACGCCGGTTTTGATAAGTTGCACAGCCAGCCGGTGTCGTGGTGAGGCAGGGCGCCGCCTGGTTGTAGTCCGCCAGTATCTGCAAGTGCGTGGCTTTGTTGCCGACGTAAGCGATGTCAAACAGAATGCCACGGGGAAGTTGTCTTTGGATGCCGAAGAAGAAACTCTGGACATAACCGGTTTTGAAGTTGGGATCGATGTAGCGGGAGGTAACGTTGAGAGGATTGAAATATGCAGGACTGGTAAGGATGTTCGAGTAACCCTGCTGTGTCTGACGGAAGCAGAGTGTCTGGACCTGCGTGTCGTTGGCGCAGAGGCTGCCAGCTGTCGGATAGATCGAGTTGTTGTTGTTGACCGTCGCGTTGACGACGTCAGGACCGTTGTATGTGAGGTTGTTCTCTCCGCCTGCGCGGTTGAATTGCACATAGACAATGCCATAGCCTCCACGGAGAACGGTCTTTGGATCGATGCTGTCAGAGAATCCAAAGCGTGGTGCGACGTTGTTGGTCGGCGTATGTACCAACGCTCGATTGTAAAGGCTGCCATTCGAAGCCTGGATGAGTGTGCTCGTCGAGGGGCTGAAGTTCGCCAGACGGTTATCACGCTCAAACTGCGGCGTCATGATCTCGTAACGCAGACCCGCGTTCAGCGTCAGGGACGGCGTAACTTTCATGTCATCCTGGAAATATCCCGCGAAGTAGCGCTGTCGCAGGTTGACGACGGTGTAGTTGGTGAGCGAGTAGGAAGAGCGATTGCCGAAGAGAAAGTCGGCTACAGCCTGGGCCTGCTGAATCTGCGTGGTAGTCGTGTTGCCCGAGGCGGTGTCTACCGGATTGCATGCGGTCGTTACTGTGGCAGAGCAGTTCGGGAAAAATGGCACACCGCCAACAGTGGGGCCTGCTGCATAACGGCTTGAATAGTTGTCCTGGCCATAACTGGGATTGAAGTCGTTCACGACTGTGTGGATCAGTTGCTGTTCATAGCCGAACTTCATCGAGTGGCGGCCGCGTACCCAGGTGAAATTGATCTTCGGATTGTAGATGGTGGGATTCTGGAATTGCGGACTGGACGGCTGGTTTCCAAGCTGAGTGAAACCGGTGATCGATTGTGCATTCAAAGTGCGGACCAGGCTCGGATCGGTGGGCAGTCCGTCCGTGATGCCGTACTTGGCAAGGAGCGAGGGCTGACCCTGCGTATACGGCGTCTTGGCGCCGATGTTGCGCGTCCAGGCGAAGCGAATGTCCAATAGCTTGTTCTGGCTGATGATCCAGGTAGCGCCGCCAGCGATCTGGCGATTCTGAATGTTGACGTTCGAGTTGGCATTACCACCAGCGGGGCCGCCGACTGTCGGAGGATCGAAGATCTCCGCCTGATGGTCACTGTAGCGGCCGAAGAGTTTCCATTTCGCGAAACTCTGGTCAATCCGGGCATCGCCCTTATCGTCGTTGATGGTTCCGCGGGGTGCGTTGCTGTAATTGTTCGTGATGTTGTTGTAGGAGGGTGCGAGGCTGCCGTTTGTACCGGTGACATTATTGGCCGGAAGTGTTGCAAGAACGCCGAGAGCGAACGGCGTTGATGCGGACGCAATATTTCCGGAGGTGTAGGTGGTACCCGTGAGGGGATTATAGAGAGGGATCGGCGCGGTTGTTCCGTCGACCCTGTGCAGGAGAAACACGCCGGCGCGCTGCTCGGAATCTGGCAGTGTTACCGCGGCTTGCTGATAGGTGAAGATCTGGCGCACGCCTTCGTAATCGACAAAAAAGAATGTCTTGTTGCGAAAGATAGGGCCGCCCGTTGTGCCTCCGAACTGATTGCGAATTAGCCCAGGCTTGCGGCCAGTGGCCGTCTGGAGAGGACCGAAGGCGTTCAGATCGGTGTTGCGGATGTAATCCCACGCGGCGCCATGATACGAGTTTGTTCCGCTGCGGGTGGATACATTGATTACCGCTCCCGGCATGCGGCCGTACTCCGCCGAGTAGTTATTCGACTCGACACGAAACTCGCTGACTGCGTCGGGCGAAGGAGGGATGTTCTCATTGCCAAAGCCTTGGTTCGATGTGCCGTAGTTACTGTTTTCCAAGCCGTCGATAAGAAACTCGTTGAAGGCCGAGCGCTGACCATTGATATTGAAGGAGGCTTCGCGGCTGGACGCGGTCTGGTTCTCTAGCATCGATTTACGAACGCCTGGCGTGAGCAGCACCAGATCCGCATAGGAACGTCCATTGAGCGGTAGATTCTCGACTTCTTTCTCGCCGATGATCTGGCTGCGCGAACTGGTCTCAGTCTCCAGAAGTTGGGCTGTGGCAGCAACCTCAACTACCTGATTGACCTCGCCTGGCCTGAGTTTAATGTCAACACGTTGGCGCGAGTCGGTGGAGAGGTTGAAAGTTTCAGTCTTGGCTCCTTGAAAGCCCGTGGCCTCAGTCACTATCTGATAGTTCCCGATGGGCACCGAGTTGAACTCGTACCTCCCTTCGTTGTCTGTTTTCGCCGTCTGAGAGACGTTAGTAGCAATGTTGTTCAGCTTGACGATGGCGTTCGGAACGACTGCGTCAGAGTTATCGCGAACGTAGCCCAGCACCGAAGCCGAGCCAAATTGAGCGTAGGCGCTGTCCACGCTGAACAGCAAACCCGCGACTACCACCAGCACTCCGAGAATCGAGGTAAATGAGCTTCTATTGTTCATGGCCACATCTCCAAAACTTAGCGTTCGGCCGCCTCCTCATTCGAAGAGGCGCGAGGATGACCTGGCTGAAAACCAGACCGAAGACTTCGGGATTGGCGAACAGTACTTGGGCTCTAATACGGGTGTCAACAGAAAAGTTTACCGCTAACGCTAAACCCGACTGTTATTTATCTATCATTATGAAACTACAATACTTATTGTGTTATCTGCCTAGCGACAGCGGTTAATTTTTATGGCGCCGAAATAGACTTCGTTGGGAAGCCGGTAAAGCCCGCACACGTAGTGCACCCATCAGATCCCAAGGCATTTCGGATTCAGCTATGGAAGCCTTTCAGTTGAGCGATCAGTCGGAAAAAGATGGCAGGAACAGGGATATCGCAGCTCCACTGCTGCCCTTGCTTAGCAGAAGCCGGCCTCTTCCATCTCTGTTCAAACATCGACGCCGCGAACCAGTGCCCGTGCCGACATGACACGGGCGGAGCTCGTCGTGACACAGACCGAGTCACCAACTTTATCGGGCTGCGAGGTTCAGAGGGGCTAGTCATTAGGGTCACTTTCTAGGCGATTGTCCTCTGAATAATCGCATCGAAGTTATTAAAGGATTGCCGTGCCCAATTCACAATTTGCTCCAGCAACTCCTCGGATACTGCTTATTCGGATCGGCCACTGGTCGGTCCGAGCAGGCCGCCGGGCTAATCAAGTTCAAGTTGGCGGTTCAAGGTTCCTCTTGCGATTGTTTAAGTTCGGGTCGGGCATCTTCATTTTGGTGACGGGCATCAGATGTTGCGCTACCACTCATCATTGGTCACCCATGGCCTGCTTGGTCAATTTTCTTGATTCGACGGAGGGGTTTTTCTAAACTTGACTTCGTTGAATGGCCGGAATGGATGAAGTGCTGGGAAATGTGTGGTTTGAGATTACTCTGAACGGGAGATTCTGATTTTATGGCGACTAACGCCACAGCGACATCGGGACAAAGTAAGAAAGCAATGTTTTCCAAAAAAGGCCAGGGTAGTAAGCCACCAAACGTCCAGTCAGCTTCTCAATTTGACAATCTGGCACTTATTCTCGCGAGCCTTCAGACAATGCGAGACGGTGACTTTTCTGTTCGTCTTCCGGTTGCGTGGGTGGGTGTGGAAGGCAAGATTGCTGACATCTTTAACGATATTGTTGCAGCGAATGAACAGATGGCCGCCGAACTCAATCGTGTCGGTCAAGCCGTGGGAAAAGAGGGAAAGACCCGAGAGCGGACTCGCTTTCAACAATCCCGAGGCTCCTGGGGCGCGATGGAAGGCTCCGTCAATACCTTAGTCGAGGACCTGTTAAGACCGACAACCGAAATAACTCGAGCGATCGCAGCCGTCGCACAAGGAAATTTGGCTCAGACGGTGCGGCTTGATGTTAACGGAAGACCCCTCGAGGGTGAGTTCCTGCGTTCCGCCAAGATCGTCAACACGATGATTCAGCAGCTCGGTGTCTTCACCGCCGAGGTCACCCGAGTTGCACGTGAGGTCGGCACCGATGGCAAGTTGGGAGGTCAGGCTCAGGTACCGGGCGTAGCTGGCACCTGGAAAGACCTTACCGATTCAGTCAACTCCATGGCGAGCAACCTGACCGGCCAGGTTCGCAATATCGCGGAGGTTGCGACAGCCGTAGCGAGCGGCGACCTTTCGCGCAAGATCACCGTCGATGTCCGTGGCGAGATTCTTCAGCTCAAAGAAGCCATCAACACGATGGTCGATCAGTTACGGTCGTTTGCTTCCGAGGTAACGCGCGTCGCTCGGGAAGTGGGCACGGATGGCAAGCTTGGTGGACAGGCCGTGGTTCCTGGAGTTGCTGGCACGTGGAAGGATCTTACCGACTCTGTGAACGCAATGGCGGGAAATCTGACTGCGCAGGTGCGCAATATTGCAGAGGTTACGACAGCGGTGGCCCGTGGCGATCTATCGCGCAAGATCACCGTGGACGTCAAAGGCGAAATTCTCGAATTGAAAGACACCATTAATACAATGGTGGATCAATTGAACGCGTTCGCTGGTGAGGTCACTCGCGTCGCACGCGAAGTGGGCACTGAAGGAAAATTAGGAGGCCAGGCTCAGGTACTCGGCGTTGGTGGCACGTGGAAAGACCTGACTGAAAATGTAAACTTCATGGCCAGTAATCTCACTGGTCAGGTTCGCAACATCGCGGAGGTGGCAACCGCGATCGCGAATGGCGACCTTTCCCGCAAGATCACAGTTGATGTGCGCGGTGAGATTCTTCAGCTAAAAGAGACGCTAAACACGATGGTCGATCAGCTCAACCGTTTCGCAGGCGAAGTCACACGTGTCGCCCGCGAGGTTGGAACAGAAGGTCGTCTGGGAGGGCAGGCTAACGTGCCTGGCGTGGCCGGTACCTGGAAGGATTTGACGGACTCGGTCAACTCAATGGCCGGAAATCTTACAGGACAAGTGCGTAATATCGCCGAGGTCACCACGGCTGTGGCGCGTGGCGATCTTTCGCGAAAGATTACGGTCGACGTGAAGGGCGAAATTCTTGAGCTGAAGAACACCATCAATACGATGGTCGATCAACTCAACGCCTTTGCCGGCGAAGTAACGCGTGTCGCTCGCGAAGTAGGAACCGAAGGTAAGCTGGGTGGTCAGGCTCAGGTCTCGGGCGTTGCGGGAACGTGGAAAGACTTAACCGATTCGGTCAATTTCATGGCCGGCAACCTGACGGCACAAGTCCGCAATATCGCGGAGGTCGCAACGGCTGTGGCACGCGGAGACTTGTCTCGCAAAATTACTGTCGATGTTCGTGGCGAAATATTAGAACTAAAAGACACTCTCAATACGATGGTGGATCAACTCCGTTCGTTCGCTGGAGAGGTGACACGCGTCGCCCGCGAGGTCGGAACCGATGGCAAACTTGGCGGCCAGGCCCAGGTCCCCGGCGTTGCGGGAACCTGGAAAGACCTTACCGACAATGTGAACTTTATGGCTGGTAACCTGACCGCGCAGGTTCGCAATATAGCTGAAGTTGCGACTGCCATCGCGAGTGGAGATCTATCGAAAAAAATAACGGTGAACGTGAGCGGCGAAATTCTCTTGCTCAAGGACACCATTAATACGATGGTCGATCAACTCAACGCATTCGCCGGCGAAGTAACGCGCGTAGCCCGCGAGGTTGGAACCGAGGGCAGACTTGGAGGACAAGCAAACGTCCCGGGTGTCGCCGGTACATGGAAGGACCTTACTGATTCTGTTAATTCCATGGCAGGAAATTTGACCGGTCAGGTTCGCAACATCGCCGAAGTCACAACGGCTGTGGCCCGCGGCGACCTGTCGCGTAAGATCACCGTCGACGTGAAGGGCGAGATTCTTGAGTTGAAGAACACTATCAACACGATGGTGGATCAGCTGAACGCCTTTGCCGCGGAAGTAACCCGTGTAGCCCGCGAAGTAGGTACCGAGGGAAAACTGGGCGGTCAGGCGCAGGTGCCCGACGTTGCCGGTACCTGGAAGGACCTCACCGATAACGTCAACGTAATGGCGGTGAATTTGACGGAGCAGGTGCGCGGCATCGTCAAAGTGGTGACCGCTGTTGCCAATGGCGAACTCACGCAGAAGCTGACAGTGAATGCGAAGGGCGAAGTTGCTGCTCTGGCTGAGACCATCAACAACATGACCAATACTTTGGCTACATTTGCCGACCAGGTGACAACAGTTGCTCGCGAAGTCGGTGTAGAAGGGCGCCTCGGCGGTCAAGCGAATGTGCCCGGCGCGGCTGGTACATGGAAAGATCTGACGGGCAACGTGAATCTTCTCGCGGACAATCTGACGAATCAGGTGCGTGCCATCGCTGAAGTGGCCACTGCTGTCACCAAGGGCGATTTGACCCGCTCGATTCAGGTGGACGCCAGCGGGGAAGTCGCGGAGCTAAAAGACAATATCAATACCATGATCGATAATCTGCGGCTTACCACTGACCGCAACACCGAACAGGATTGGCTAAAGACAAACTTAGCCCGATTTACAGGCATGTTGCAGGGGCAGCGTGAATTGACTACGGTGGGACGCCTTTTGCTATCCGAGCTTGCGCCTTTGGTCAACGCCCAGCAGGGCGTTCTTTATCAAATGGAAGCTGATAAGACCGGCAGCATGATTCTTCTATCGTCATTCGCGGATTCGACGGAGGGACACGAAGAGACCGTGAAGATTGGTGAAGGCCTGGTGGGTCAGTGTGCTTTGGAAAAGCGACGCATGTTGATCTCGGATTTGCCGGCGAACACAATTCCGGTTCGTTCTGGCTTGTTTAGGGCCGTTCCCAAAAACGTCATTGTGCTGCCTATTCTTTTCGAAGATCGCGTCAAGGCTGTTATCGAGTTGGCCAGCCTGAATGTCTTTACAACCTCGCATCTCGCCTTCCTTGAGCAGTTGACGTCCAGCATTGGTATTGTGCTGAATAGCATTGAAGCTACGATGCAAACTGAAGGGCTATTGAAGCAGTCGCAACAACTCGCGGTCGAGCTGCAGACGCAGCAAAAAGAGTTGCAGCAAACCAACGAACAACTTGCTCAGAAGGCCAAACAGCTTGCTGAACAAAATGCAGAGGTCGAACGCAAGAATCAGGAGATTGAGCAGGCTCGCGGAGCTCTGGAAGAGAAGGCAAAAGAACTCGCCCTCACTTCGAAGTACAAGTCCGAATTTCTGGCAAACATGTCACACGAACTTCGGACGCCGCTCAACAGCATCCTCGTTCTTGGCCAGCAACTCGCCGACAATCCCGATACCAACCTCACTCCGAAGCAGGTTGAGTTTGCTCGTACTATCCATGGTGCTGGAACGGATCTTCTCAACCTCATCAGCGATATCCTGGACCTTTCAAAGATTGAGTCTGGGACAGTCTCGGTAGAAGCGGAAGAAGTATTTTTCGGTAGTCTTATCGAAATGGTAGCGCGTCCTTTTCGTCACGAGGCAGAGAATCGCAAGCTTGCCTTTGAGGTGAATACGGATGCTCAACTCGCACGTAGCCTTGTGACGGACTCTAAGCGCCTCCAGCAGGTTTTAAAGAATCTCTTGTCCAACGCATTCAAGTTCACAGAGCAAGGAGGTGTGCGCCTTTCAGTTTCGGCCGTCAGCAGCGGATGGACGGCTCGCCATCCAATCCTTAGCGGGGCGGCCTCCGTGATAGCGTTTGAAGTCTCGGACACTGGCATTGGCATACCGGCGGAGAAGCAAAGAATTATCTTTGAGGCTTTTCAGCAAGCGGATGCTGGTACCAGCCGTAAGTACGGCGGCACAGGCCTCGGACTCGCAATCAGCCGCGAATTGGCAAGCCTGCTGGGCGGGGAAATCCAGCTCAGAAGTACGCCCGGCAAAGGTAGCAGGTTCACCTTATATTTGCCGCAAACCTACGTCGGACCTTCAACGCCGATTAGCAACGCGCACAGCCTCCCACAGCACGGGCCGCGCCACGAACTTCCGGTCTCAGCCATCACCGCCATGGAGGCCCCGAGCGAGACGATCCATGATGACCGCAACAATATTCAGCCTGACGATGCTGTTCTACTGATTGTTGAGGACGATGTTCACTATGCTCGTATCCTTTGTGACTTATCAAGGGAAAAGGGCTTTAAAGTTTTGGTGGCACTCCGAGGTGCGGAGGCGCTGGCACTTGCGCGGGAGTTCCATCCCACTGCGGTTTCTCTCGATGTCTCGCTTCCCGACATGCTCGGATGGACGGTGTTGAACCACCTGAAGCAGGATCCTGCGATGCGCCATATTCCAGTCCAGATGTTGACTATGGATGAGGACTGGCATCACGGATTGTCTCACGGGGCATTCTCTTTTATAACCAAACCGACCACGAGCGAAGGCCTGAGTGCTGCAATTACTCGGATACGGGACTACTCTAGCCCCCGCCGCAAACGCCTCCTCGTAGTCGAGGATGATCCAGCGCAGCAGATGAGCATTCAAGCCCTGCTTGGCCATGATGATATCGATGTCACCATAGTCGCCACCGGCTCCGACGCACTCATGGCCGTGGGCAAGGAGCAATTTGACTGTGTCGTCCTCGATCTCCGTTTGCCGGATATGACTGGCTTCGACCTCCTGGAACAGTTGAGCCAATCAAAATCTGGAAGTGAGTTACCTGTAGTTGTCTTTACCGGAAAGGATCTGTCTCCCGAAGAAGACGCACGGCTGCATATGTTGGCGCGCAGTGTCATCGTAAAAGATGTGGAATCGCCTGAGCGCCTGCTGGACGAAACTGCCCTCTTCCTTCATCGAGTTGTTTCCGACCTGCCGGAAGAAAAGCGGAATATGCTCGAACGGTTGCATCGGTCCGATGAAGCGCTGATCGGAAGAAAAGTCTTGATTGTTGACGACGATGTGCGCAATATCTTTGCTCTGAGCAGTGTTTTGGAGCGTCGCGGTATGAGCGTGCTCACAGCAGGGACGGGGCGAGAAGCAATTGCCACGGTCGAATCGACAAGTGACCTGTCTATGGTTCTGATGGACATTATGATGCCCGAGATGGACGGATACGAAACGATGCAGGTCATTCGCAAGAATCCGCAATTCCGGCGTCTGCCAATCATTGCCTTGACAGCAAAGGCTATGAAAGGTGATCGCGAAAAGTGCTTGGAGGCCGGTGCTTCAGAATATCTGGCTAAGCCGGTGAATACTGAGCAACTTTTGTCAGCTTGTCGGATGTGGCTTCATCGGTGATTGCAACGATGTTGTGGTCATGAACGAAGGCGGGAGCCTCGGATGCAATTCTCGGCGGATAGAAAAGGAAAATGAACGACAACGATCAGGCAAACATACTCATGGTAGACGATCAGCCAGGCAAGCTGATGAGCTACGAGGTCATCCTTAAGGAGTTGGGAGAGAACCTAATTCAGGCAAGATCCGCCAGGGAAGCGCTTGACCACCTTTTGCGCCAGGACGTCGCGGTTGTGCTGATGGACGTCAGCATGCCCGAAATTGATGGATTTGAACTCGCCGACATGATGCGTCAACATCCCAGATTCCAGAAAACAGCCATTATCTTTAT
The DNA here is from genome assembly GCA_963746625.1 of uncultured Acidobacteriaceae bacterium. Classification (GTDB taxonomy): domain Bacteria; phylum Acidobacteriota; class Terriglobia; order Terriglobales; family Acidobacteriaceae; genus Edaphobacter. The sequence continues at coordinate 1,413,659 of CAVVBT010000001.1, read as the reverse complement.
CTCCGCTGTTCACTTGACCGACCTCGATCGCATCAGGGGATATAGGAGTGGGGCTGTCGACTACATCTCTGTTCCGGTCATTCCGGAATTGCTTCGAGCCAAGGTGAGCGTATTCGCTGAATTGCATCGCAAAAATCGCCAACTAGAGCGTCTCAATCGAGAATTGGAACAGCGCGTGGCTGAGCGCACCGAACAGCTACATCAGAGTGAACACCAATTCCGTACTTTGGCAAACTCCATCCCACAGTTGGCCTGGATGGCAGATGCGCAGGGTTCCATCTTTTGGTACAACCAGCGCTGGTACGACTTCATCGGTACATCGCCAGGTGAGATGCCGACATGGGGATGGCGCGGTGTTCAACATCCGGATCATGCAGACCGAGTGCTCCAATTGCTCGAAAAGTCGCGGCAGGCCTGTGAGCCATGGGAAGATACCTTCCCTTTATTGGGTGAAGACGGAAACTACCGTTGGTTTCTCTCTCGGGCAGTTCCAATTTTCGACTCTCAAGGAATCCTGGTGCGGTGGTTCGGTACAAGTACGGATATTAGTACCCAGATTTCCGCAGAAGAGCAGATTCGTAATCTGAATGGCCAACTTCAGGAGCGGGTGGCAGAGCTTGAAGCGATCATGAAGGTTTTGCCAGTGGGTGTTGCCGTTTCGCACGATCCGGAAAGTAGCGTTGTTACCGCCAATCTGGCACTCAGTCAGTTACTCGGCGTAAAGCCCGGCGAGAACATTGCTACGCGCATCGATGTCGCGGCCGCTGGTTCGTCGGATCTTTATAGGAACGGTGATCGGCTGGCGAGCGGAGATCATCCCCTGAAAAGAACCGCAAAAACAGGTGAGCAGTTAGGTAGCCTGGAGCTTGAGGTCCGTGGTCCTGATGGAAAGCCCATTTTTCTTCAGTCAAGCGCAAGCCCCCTCTTCGACCAGTTCGGTAACGTTAGGGGGGCAGTTGGCGCGTTCATCAACGTAACGGACAGAAAACATCTTGAAGATCTTCTTCGTGAAAGAGCGGATCTACTCGAACTGGCAACAGAGGCGATCATTGTGCGAGACATGCACGGGGTTCTCCTATTCTGGAATTCGGGGGCAGAGGCACTCTACGGTTGGAAACGCGAGGAGGTGTTGGGCAAATCCATTCACCAGGTTCTGAAAACGAGGTTTCCAAAGGGCTTTAGTGATGTAGAGAATGCGCTTGCACAAACCGGTAAATGGAATGGGAATCTCACACAATTCACACGTGATGGCCACGAAATGACTGTCGCTTGTCGTAAAGCGCTGAAGGCTGACGGCAACGCAGTACTCGAGATCAACCGGGACATCAGTGCCCAACTGAAAGCTGAGGATGCTCTCCGCAAAGCGGAGAGATTAGCGGCTATGGGAAGGATGGCGGGGATCATAGCGCACGAGATAAATAATCCTCTGGAGGCCATCACCAACACGTTTTATTTACTTCGCGACCATCCCTCTCTCGACGAAGAGGCCCGTTATCTGGCGAAGCTTGGCGACGAAGAACTCCTTCGCGTCTCTCATATCACAAGGCAAACACTTGGTTTCTATCGAGAATCAGAGCATTCGGTCGAAGTTTCGATCTCTGCAATTCTCGATGAAATCCTTGAATTACAAGCGCGACAGATGGAATTCAGCAATATAGTCCTCAGAAAGCAATTCCGAAGCAAAGGGACCATTTGGGGTTTTCCGGTCGAGTTACGGCAAGTGTTTCTCAATCTCATTGGGAATGCGGTTCAAGCCATGCCGGACGGGGGAACTTTGAGCTTGCGCGTCTTCAAATCTTCGCGGGGATGTGATCGGCGCGCAGAGGTTTGCGTTTCGGTCTTTGACACAGGAACAGGTATCGATCCGGAACACGCAAAGCATCTTTTCGAACCTTTTTTCACGACGAAAGAGACGAAGGGAACCGGCTTAGGTCTTTGGATCAGCAGAGGTATTGTCCAAAAATATGGAGGAACAATTCGCTTCCGCAATATATCCCTTGCCGGCCGAAACGTTACTTGTTTCCAGGTTCGGCTGCCTGAGTCGGATTTTCAGGGAGTGATCGATCCAATCGTAGGCTCAAGGGAAGTAGCCGAAAAAGCGGAGGCGTCCAATGGCGGCTCCTGATATCACGATCCTATGCGTTGACGATGAGGAAACACCCAGAACTCTTCGGAAATTGATTTTGCAAAAACAGGGTTATCAGGTCATAACCGCAGCTTCAGGCGCCGAAGCATTGGAGATCCTTGACAGGATCAGCATCAATCTCGTCCTCTCCGATCAAATGATGCCTGGGATGACTGGTACTGAACTCACAAAATCGGTGAAGGCGATGCGGCCCACAATGCCAGTGATTTTAATTTCGGGAGTAAACGAGATTCCTGCGGACGCGAAGTACGCCGACCGATTTGTAAGCAAAATTGGAGGCCCGGATCTTCTCTTCAAGACAGTTGCGGAGGTCTTGGAACAATACAGTCGTACTGCGTTGGAGGGATAACACGCTGTACGGTTCTAACGTGCACGAAATTGCATGACCTCGATTCTGCCCTATAACCGCAATGATCGGGGGCTTTGAGCGTCCGGCACAGGTCCTCAAAGATAATTGATAACTTATTTAGAATGAGCTTCTGAAATGGTGGACGCGGTAGGGATCGAACCTACGACCAGTCGATTAAGAGTCGAATGCTCTACCAGCTGAGCTACGCGTCCTTTGGGTTTTGCTCCTGAGGGAGGAGATCGGTGAGAGTCGCTGCGTGAGTCTTTCGCGCAAGACTGCAATCACTCGACTTATTAAAGATAACACAGCTTGACGCGTTAGAGTTCTGCGGCAAGCTGTGTTTATGTGTGAGAAAAATGAGCGTGATTAGCCGACGAAGTCGACCTTCGCGCGGTGTGGGATGATGCCGCGGTCGTAGCCCATCTCGAGGAGTTTGCGGATGGCTTCGCGGCCGTCTGGGCCGTAGTTGAGTGTGCGCTCGTTGACGTACATGCCGACGAAGCGGTTGGCGAGCGTGGGGTCGAGGTCGCGGGCGAACTGCATCGCGTACTCGAGCGCCTCTTCGCGATGGTCGAGGGCGTGCTGGATGCTGTCGCGCAGGGCGTTGGTGGTGGTGAGGAGGGTGTCGGCGCCGAGGGAGCGGCGGATGGCGTTGCCACCGAGAGGGAGCGGCAGGCTGGTTTGTTCGCGCCACCACTGGCCGAGGTCGAGGAGCTTGAGCAAGCCGTCATTCGCGTAGGTGAGCTGGCCCTCGTGGATGATGAGGCCGGCGTCGATATTCGCCGGAGACGACGGCGGGGATGATCTTGTCGAAGGGGACCACCACGGTTTCGATCTCAGGTGCGAAGAGCTTGAGCGTGAGGTAGGCGGTGGTGAGGGTGCCGGGGACGGCGATGCGTGTCTTCTTGAGCTGAGGCAGCGTCAGCTTGCGGGAGGAGACGATCATGGGGCCGTAGCCCTCGCCAACGCTGCCGCCGCAGGCCATCAGGGTGTAGTTGTCCTGCAGGTAGGGGTAGGCGTGGAAGCTGATGGCGGTGACGTCGTAGAAGGCCTCGTTGATGGCGCGGTGGTTGAGGGTCTCGATGTCGGTGAGGGTATGGGTGAACTTGTAGCCGGGGACTCGGACCTTGTTGGTGGCGAGGCCGTAGAACATGAAGGCGTCGTCGGAGTCGGGGCTGTGGGCGATGCTGATCTCTTGAATGGCAGTACTTGTTGCAGTCATGGTGCGATTGATCCTTAGTCGTGTTGATAGAAAGTTAGATGCGTTGAGCGAACAGGGCGCTCGGCGCGGGGAGGAAAAATTTGGAGTCCCGTTTGATGATTTACGACCGTCGCCAGCGCTGGAAACTGCTGTAGATGCCGGCAGCGGCCGTTATCTTGATGATCTCGCCGGGGATAAACGGGGCGACTGCCAATGCCCATGTTGCCGCCAGATTGAGATGGGCGAATCGGGCGAGCCATACCGCGCCGAAGATAAAGATGGGCAGCGTGGCGGCGATGGAGGCGACGAGAGCGCTGCGAAAACGAGAGGTAAGGGAATCGAGGCGGCGGACCAGCCATCCAGCCAAGGCCGCAGCGAACGGGTAGGCGAAGAGATAGCCGCCGGTGGGGCCGAAGAGGTGAGCGATGCCGCCAGCGGCGTTCGGAGCAAAGACAGGCAGGCCGACGGCTCCTTCGGCGAGATAGAGGGCCAGCGCAGAGAAGGCTGCCACGGGACCGAGCGCAAGACCAACGAGCAGCACTGCAAAGTTGGAGAGAATCAGCGGCACCGGCGTGAATGGAAGCGGCAACGAGATATGTGCACAGACGGCGACGAAGGCGGAGGCTCCGATGACGAGGAACGTCTTACCGGCGAGGGTGTCCTGAAGCGATCCGGCGCGATGAGCGAGGCTGAGCTGGGAGGGAATGGCGGATTGCATGGAGCAGGTCCTTTCTGATCAGAAGGGCTTCGAAAAACGGCCGGAGCGTATATGGCGTGCGATGGCGACAGACGCGAGGACGAGCGCAAGGAAACAGAGAAGCGAGATGGCGAAGAGGAGTTGCATGCGACATAAGCAGGATATCAAGCTGGATGGCTTCGTGCAGCATATTCGCGCGGCTCCTGCGGAGGAATTGACGGCGAGTATGAACTTGGTTCCCGTTGGTGAGTAAAGGGGTTTTCCACTTGACCGTCTACAGTGCGGAGCTTTGTACTAAGTTGGAGATGACTCGTTCCACGACAACGCGAGCGGAGAAGGGGCCCGGCAGATTCGCGCGTTTGTATGAGCGAGGTCAATCGGGGTGGAGAAAAGTCGCTACGGGTGCTGCGGCGCTGCTTGCGATTGGGTTGGGATACCACGTCATCTTCGGACAGAATGGGATTACCGCCTATCAGCAGAAGCGGCAGGATGCGCAGAGTCTTGATCGTCAACTGCATAGTCTGCAGCGGGAGAACGATCTCCTGAAGGGGCATGTTGAACGGCTGCAGAACGATCCGAATGCCATCGAGCATCAGGCTCGGGAGGAGCTGCACTACACGCGGCCGGGCGAGGTGATCTACACGCTGCCTGCGGAGCCTTCTTTGAAGAGTACTGGAGTACAGGGCGGAGACGCGAAGCACTAACGCCACCGCGTCTCTTCGCTGAGGTCATTTCCCATATTCAGTTAGCAAGTACCCTTCAATTTCACAAGTCTGTCCCTGGCGCCATCCGGCGGGCAGTCGGCTTATGGTTGCGGTAGGCTGCATAAAGGAAGGTACGTGGAATGAATTTTGACATGGAAAAGACACCGCCTCGGCAGATCTACAACCTGTTAATCGGGTTGGTTGCTCCGAGGCCGATTGCGTTGGTGACGAGCATGAATGAGCACGGGGTTTTGAATGCTGCTCCGTTTAGTTCTTACAACTATCTCTGCACCGATCCGCCAATTATCGGTATGGGAGTGATGGACAGACCTGCGGAGAAGTTTGTGCCGAAGGATACGGCGAGAAACATCCGCCGGACAGGTGAGTTTGTGGTGAATGTAGTGACCGAAGACCTGGCGCACAAGATGAACATCACGGCGACCGATTTTCCGTCCGAGGTGAACGAGCTCGAAATGGCTGGGTTTACGACGACCCCTTCGCAATTTGTTAAAGTGCCGCGGATTGCCGAGGCGCACGCGGCGCTCGAATGCAAGGAATACGTGACGATGGAGATTGGCCGCTCGCGGATCGTTCTGGGCCGAGTGGTTGCGATGTATATCGAGGACCAGTTTGTCGATCCTGCAGGGCCGTATGTGCGTGCAGAGGATCTGCACGCGATTGGCAGGATGAATGGGCTTGGTTCCTACGTGAAGACGCGCGACGCGTTCCTCACGATTCCGCGCATATCGCATGAGGAGTGGAAGCAGGGGAAGCGCTAGCGGCTTAAGAGAGATATTCCTTCAACCAGGGGTCGGTGGAGTGGACGAGCTCTTCGGTTGTGCCGTCGAAGATAATCTGTCCCTCGTTGAGGACGAGAAACTTTGTGCTGTCGTCGATGCCGTTGTTTGGGATGGGCTCGACCTTGCTGGTCTGCTGGTTGAAGCGGTGGGTGGCCAGCAGGAAGGCGTCCTGGAGGCGATGCGTGATGACAAGCGATGTCGTGTGGCTTGCGTCGCGCTGTTTGATGAGCAGCTCGACGATGGTGGTCGAAGTGATGGGGTCAAGGCCGCCGGTGGGCGAATCGTAAAGGATAAGGTCCGGATTGGAGATGATGGCGCGGGCGATGGAGACGCGGCGGCGCATACCTCCGGAGAGTTCGGGTGGGAACTTCGCGATGGTTTGCTCTAGCTCGACGAAGCGAAGGGCTTCGATCACGCGCTTGTGGGCCTCTTCCTCGGGGACGTGCTCCTCGTGGAGCCGGAAAGCCACGTTGTCTTCGACGGAGAGGGAGTCGAAGAGGGCGGACTCCTGGAAGACCATGCCAATGCGCCCGCGAAGTTTGAACAGGTCGGTCTCGCGCATGCGAGTGATGTCTTCGCCGAAGACATGGATAGAGCCGGTGTCCGGCCGGATGAGGCCATCGACGAGTTTCATCAGAACGGATTTCCCACCCCCAGCAGGGCCGAGAATGATGCGGGTTTCGCCGGGCTCGACGGTGAAGTTGATGTCTTTGAGGACGGGTTTGACTTCGAACTTGATGGAGACGTCTTTGAAGACGACTACGGGATCCGATGAGCCGGGGGATTGCTCGCTTAGCGACGGATTGACTGTGGCGAGGTCACTGGGCATGGATGGTTACCTGCCGAAGATGCCGATCATCGCCCGCGTGACGAGCAAGTCGACGATGATGATAAAGACAGAGGAGACGACGACGGCCTGGGTGGTAGATTTGCCGACGCCCTGGGTGCCGCCCTTGGTGTTCATGCCGAAGTAGCAGCCTACGGTGGCGATGATGAATGCCGAGAAGAGGGGCTTGGTGAGACCCTGGACCACGTCGCCGTATTGGAGGGCGCGGTAGGAGTTGTGAAAGTAGGACGAGGCGTTGAGCCCCATCAGGGTAATGCTGACCAGGGCGCCCCCGGCGATACCGAAGGCGTCCGACAGGATGGTGAGAAAGAAGAGCATGAAGATGGTGGCGTAGAGGCGCGGCGTGACGAGCTTGCGAACCGGATCAGTGCCGAGGGCGCGCATTGCGTCGATCTGCTCCGTCACCTTCATGGAACCAAGCTCAGAGGCCATGCCGGAGGCGTTCCGGCCCGAGACCATAAGGCCGGTGAGTACCGGGCCAAGCTCCTTGACCATGGATAAGGCGACGAGGTTGCCGGTGAGGTTGACGGAGCCGAACTGCTGGAGCGAGGTCGCCGACTGCAGGGCCAGCACGCACCCCGTGAAGAAGCCGGTGAGAACGACGATAGGCATGGAACCAACCCCGATGTAGTCCATCTGGGTGTAGATATCGGCCCAATACCTCGGGCGTGAAAACAGATTGGCCACAGCGCGCCAGGACAGGATGGAATAGTCCTGGACGGCGGCAATAGTTTGTTTGGCGAAACTCTCTGGAGAGACAAGGGGCATTTTGTTAGTTGGCTCAGGTTATCAGATGAGGATGCGCATCTCGGAGATTGTTGTTTTTTGAGGCTTTGCCGAGTCGCCGGGGGTGCATTGGAGTGGTGCTGAATGAGAAGATAGAGGAGATGATAGCTGAGATGAACGCGGCGGTACTTTACGGCAAAGAGGACCTTCGCCTGGAGCGGGTGGCTGTGCCTCAGGCGGGCCCGGGAGAGCTTGTCGTTCGCGTGGGAGCAGCGCTGACCTGCGGGACTGACTTGAAGGTCTACCGTCGGGGATACCATGCCATGATGCTGAAGCCGCCGATCCCGTTTGGACATGAAGTTGCTGGAGTGGTCGCCGACGTGGGGACCGGGGTGACTGGATTTCGGGAGGGCGACCGGGTGGTGGCGTTGAACTCGGCTCCCTGCGATGCTTGTTTTTTCTGCAGGCATGGTCAGCAGAATCTGTGCGAGGACCTTCTATTCAATAACGGCGCTTACGCGGAGTATCTTCGGGTTCCGGCCCGGATTGTGGAGAAAAATACTCTGCTGGTGCCGGATGGAGTGCCGCTGGAGAACGCCGCGCTGACCGAACCGCTGGCGTGCGTAGTGCGCGGGCTGGAGGAGAGCGGCGCAACCGCCGGCGACACCATGGTCGTGATCGGTGCCGGGCCGATTGGGCTGATGTTCATGCATGTGGCCGAGTTGGCTGGTGTGAAGGTGATTGCCGTGGTGAAACGCGAGGACCAGATCGAGGCAGCTCGGGTCTTCGGCGCGAGTGAAGTGGTGCAGGTGGGGAATGTCGAGAACGTAGTAGAGGCAACTCGCGCCCTGACACCGGATGGCCGAGGCGCAGATGTAGTCATCGAAGCGGTGGCAACGCCAGCCACCTGGGAGTGGGCGGTCGATATGGTTCGTAAGGGGGGTGTCGTGAACTTCTTTGGCGGCCCTCCCAGCGGGACGAAGGTGCAGTTGGACACAAACCGGCTGCACTATGGCGATATCACGCTGAAGGCCAGCTTTCATCACACTCCGGCGACGTGCCGTACGGCGTTCGGTCTGGTGACCAGCGGACGGTTCAAGTGTGCGGAGTACATTACCGGTCGCGCGAGTCTTGAAGATGTGCCGGCGCTGTTTGCGAAGATGATGAATCGCAATGGTGGTTCACGCGATATCAAGACGGCGGTGTTTCCGGGTGGGGTTCCACGGTGAGCGACGGGATCGTGACACAGCATGCGCTTCTTGGTGCTCCGCCGGAGTACCTGACTCCGCTGGAGCGGCCGTCACTTGCCGAGGCGCAGGCGTGGTGCCGGAATCTTGCCTCCTCCCATTACGAGAACTTCCATGTCGCGACATTTTTCCTGCCGCGCCGCGTCAGGCCGCACTTCGAGAGCATCTACGGGTACTGCAGAGTCGCGGATGATCTGGGAGATGAGGTTGCGGATCCCGTGGTTGCGACCCGGCTGCTCGATACCTGGGGGACGATGCTTGAGGAGTGCTACGACTCGCCCGAGCGGTCAGTCCATCCTGTTTTTGTAGCTCTCAGCGAAACGATTCGCGTGTGCAATCCGCCGCGGCAGCTCTTTCTCGACCTGCTGCACGCATTTCGCATGGACCAGATCAAGACGAAGTATGAGAGCTGGGGGGAGTTGCTGGAGTACTCGCATTATTCGGCGAACCCAGTGGGACGGCTGGTGCTTTGGGTCTGCGGGTATCAGCAGGAGTCGCTTGGGCTGCTGTCGGACAAGGTTTGCACGGCGCTGCAACTTGCGAACTTCTGGCAGGACGTTGTGGAAGATGCCGAGCGTGGCAGGCGCTATCTGCCGGGCGATGCGATGCGCGAGTTTGGCGTGGAGGAAGGCCAGATTGAAGGCAGGGTTTTCACGCCGGAGTTTCGCGCGATGGTAGAGAGCCTGGTGGTGCGGACGCGCGCCATGCTGCTGGAAGGCGGGGCGATCAGCTCGCAGGTCGATAAAGAGTTGGCAGTGACGCTCGACCTGTTCCGCAAGGGCGGAGAGGCGATTCTCAACGGAATAGTCGCGGAAGACTACGATGTGTTGCGGGGAAGGCCAGTCGTGACAAAAACCAGGAAACTGGGCCTGCTGTTGGAAGCGCTTGTCGGCAAACTGCGGGCGGGGATGGCTGCGTGACCATTGGTGAGGCATATGCAGTTTGCCGGACGATCGCACAGCGGGAGGCGAAGAACTTTTACTATGCCTTTCGGGTGCTGCCGGAGCATAAACGAAATGCGATGTGCGCGGTGTATGCGTTTATGCGGCGTGCCGACGACATCTCCGACGACGAGTCGCTGCCTGTAACGGAGCGGCGCGAGGTAATGGCGGCGTGGTTGGGAGCCTGGCGTGAGGCGAGGAAGAGCGGTGTCTCCGATGATCCTGTTTTTTTTGCCCTGAATGACACGCAGAAGCGGTTTGCGATTCCCGACGCTTTGCTGGAAGATCTGGTTCGCGGGACCACGATGGATCTTGAGCCTCGCGCTGAGGCAGAGGGCGAACTGCAGACCTATGCCACCTTCAACGATCTTTATCAATACTGCTATCTTGTCGCATCGGTCGTTGGGCTGGTCTGCATCAGGATATTCGGCTACACCGACCCGCAGGCCGAGAAACTTGCGGAGGAGACGGGCGTTGCCTTCCAGCTGACGAATATCCTGCGCGATGTGAAGGAGGATGCGGAGCGCGGGCGCATCTATCTTCCGCTCGATCTGCTCGATGAGTTTGGTGTGAGCGTCGACCGGGTGAAGATGCTGGCCAGCGGTGCGGCGATGATGCTGCCTAACGAGCGGGCTATGCTGCAGTCACTGGGGTCGCAGGCGGAGGGATATTATCGCTCGGCGGACCGATTGTTGCCATTGATCGATGCAGATAGCCGTGCGGCGCTTTGGGTTCTCGTCACCATCTATCATGGGCTGCTACATAAGATTCTGCGGGCGCACGGTGACGTGTTTACCAGGCGGATCAGCGTATCGACGCCGGCGAAGTTGACGATTCTGGCGCAAGGCGCAGCGATGACGCTGCGGAATCGGGTGGTGTCGTGAGCCGCGAGGTGTCGGACGTCATTGTTGTAGGGGCAGGGGCGGCGGGCCTGTCGGCTTCAGCGGCGCTGACTGGGGCGGGGAAGCGCGTGACGGTGCTGGAGCGGAAGCCCTATGTTGGCGGACGGGCTTATTCGTATGAGCATCCGGCGCTCGGCGAGGTCGTGGATTCGCAGCATGTGTTGCTTGGGTGTTGCACGAATCTCATCGATCTCTGCGAACAGGCGGGAAGCGCGGACAAGGTTCGCTGGTATGACAAACAGACGTTTCTTGAGCCGAATGGGAACGCGAGCACAATCGAGACGAGCGATCTGCCGGCGCCGCTGCACTTTGCTCCGAGCTTTGCGGCGATGTCGACTTTGGGGTGGAAGGACAAGATGGGGCTGGCTCGCGGCTTGATGGAGTTCTTCCGCGGTTATCCGGCAGAGGATAACGAGAGCGTGGAGCAGTGGCTCAAGAGGACTCGGCAAACGGAGCGATCCATTCGACACTTCTGGAACCCGATCCTGATGGCTACGCTGAACGACAATGCGGCGCATTGTTCGACACGTTATGCGGGAAAGGTGTTTCATGAGCTCTTCATCAAGTCCTCAACGGGCGGGCGACTCGGGATTCCTACGGTTCCGCTGAGCGAGTTTTATGCGGCGATTGCCGGCCTGATTCATAAGCAAGGCGGAGCGATTCAGCTTCGGGCTAGCGTTGAGGCCATTACGCAGGAGCGGATGGGCGCTGGCGAGTGAGCATCGCGGATCGAGATTATGTTGCCGATGCAATCGTGCTTGCGCTGCCGTTTGAGCAGACGCAGAGGCTGCTGCCCGCTGTTCGGCTGAACGACCGCTACGCAAATCCGGCGTTGAATACTCGGGATCAGTTGGAGTTGAAGCTGGCGCGGCAGATTCATTCGCCGTATACGTCGATTCTGCTCTGGTTTGACCGGGAGATTACGGATCTCGATCATGCCTGGCTGCTGGATTCCACGATTGAGTGGTTCTTTCATAAGTCGCGGATTCGGCGATATGCGCCAGAGAAGGGAAGTTACGTCGAGGTGGTGATTGCGGGATCGCGGGCGCAGTTGAGTATGACGCGCGAGGAGATTCTGTCCTCGGCGGTTCGCGAGTTGGCGATGTTTTTTCCTGAAGTTGCGCGTGCAAATCTGGTGAAGAGTGGGGTGCTGAAGGAGGCGCGGGCTACGTTTTCAGTGTTGCCTGGGCTCGATCGTTTTCGGCCGGGAAATCAGACGGATTGGCCGGGATTTTATCTGGCCGGGGATTGGACGGCTACGGAGTGGCCTGCCACGATGGAGGGGGCAGTGCGAAGCGGGCGGCTTGCCGCCGGTGCTCTGGTGGGGGACAGGAGCCGATTCATGGCGCCGGAGATTGCTGCGAGTGGGTTGATGGGGTTGTTTGGGTGATTCCTGGAGGGGTACCCCCCCCATACTACCTGCGCGTAAATAGCTTGTATTCAGCATCTTACGGCGCACCTTTCCCTGTAAAATCGTCATAATAAATAGGTTGCGGTCAAATTAGCCTATATCAATGACTTAGCTCTGGAAGTTAAAGTTAATTCTTGCAGGGCGTGTTCGTTTTGAGCTTCTGTTTGTCAAGTGGGTAGATCTCAAACAGGCTTCTCAGAACCTTCAATTTTGCTATTTAGCGAGCAGGACGACGCCTATGGCTACGAAGAGGACTGCGAGCCAACGGCGGCGATCTACGTTTTCTTTGAGGAAGACCTTGGCTGCGGCAGCGTTGCCGATGTAGGTGAGCGAGGCGGTGGCGGGTGCGGCGAGCGAGAGATCGACTACGGAGAGGGTGAAGAGCAGGGCGAAGAAGTTGAGCGCCATGCAGAGGGCTCCGATGAGAAAGAGGGGGCTGGAGAGGACGGCGCGGATGGGGCCGAGATAGCCGCGGAGGCCGGGCCCGGTGCGGAGGTGGTCGAGGTCTCCGAGGCTGCGCATGGCGGCTGCGATGAAACATTCGCCGGAGATGGCGAGAGCGGCGACGCCGAGAATGCAGATCCATGTGCGAACCAGCGATGTTGCGGTGGGGACTGCGGTCATCAGCGGCCGGCTCCTGAGTCCATCAGGTCGAGCTCGTGATGTTCGGAAGGGTGTTCGGTGCGGGAGGGGCCGGCGGCGACGAAGCCTACGGCGCAGACGATGAGAAGGATGCCGGACCAGCGGGAGAGGCTCAGGTGTTCATGCAGCCAGAAGCGGCTAAGGAGCGCGACAACGACATACCCGAAGGCGGTGGCGGGCATCACGAAGGTGAGATCGGCCCAGGAGAGCGCAGTCATGTAGCTGGCGAAGAAGCCGATGAGAAGCACGATTCCGGAGATGATGTAGGGGTTGGCGAGGGCGTGAAAGAGAAGAGGGAGATGGTGGAGATCGACCGGACCGACCTGGGCCATGCCGCGTGAGAGCAAAGTGTCGCCTACGGAGGCGGTGAGCATGACGGCTATGAGGATGGCGTATTGGGAGGGTTTGAGGGCGTGCTTCATGAATGAAAGGGACGACTTGCGCCCATGTTTAAGAATATCAAGTGATTGACCTCCGGGATACCTGAGGTGTCAATCGAGGATGGTTGCGATCTACAGAAAAGCGGCCGTCATCGTTCGACGCCGGCCGCTTTGTGTTATCGCCGTTCCTAGTGACTGGTGCTTTCCAGTGCCAGGATTCCCAGTTGAGCGCCGTCGGTTTCGATGGCGAATACTCTCTTGCCGTCGATGGGGAAGTAAGTGTAGAGCCTGCCAGTAGTGAAGGAAGTGGAATCGAGGCCTGTGACAGTGAGAGTACTTGCATTAGTGCTATTTTCCGTGGCCGTGACTGGGGTTGCGGAGACAGGTGTGAGGCCTTGTGCGTTGTAGTCGGCCGCGCCGGTGAGTTTGTCGGAGGTGAGCGTGACTGGCCCAACAGCTCCCCAGGCGTCGAGGTTTGTGTCATTTAAGATTCCACTTCCCGATAGAGCGTAGGGGCCTTCGAAGTCATTCGATGCGGCGGAGGTCTTCAGGTAGGCCGGTCCTGTGGTCTCTTCGAGGACGTCGGCGCCCATCTGCAGAGCATTGCCATTTCCGTCGAGGTATAACTGGAAGGCGAAAGCGCTGCTTCCAAACTGCGAGGTAGAAATAGTGGACAAGGTGGCGCGGCCAGTGGCGTCTACGACATAGCTGCCGCCGGTGATGCTGGTTCCCGCCGCGATATTGGTGCCATCGTTGACCGCGAGAGTGCCAGAGATCGCTCCAGACGAGCTAAAGGAGAGATTTCCGCCGAAGGTTGCCAGGCTGACAACGTCTTCTCCCGAAGAAGCAAAGACATAGGTTGTCCCGGAAAGAGAGGACAGGCTGAACTGAGCATTGGCGGCTTGACCTAAAGCCACTCCACCAAGATCGTCGAGGAGCACGTCGTTCTGGCTCTCGACGAGCTGAATCTGGCCTGGGCTCACAATATAGCCAGTGAGAATGAAGCTCGGTACTCCTGAAGACGTAGTCGGTACCAGACTGATCGAGACTCTACCGAAGCTGTCAGGTCCGTTGACGGTCCCGGAGCTGAACAGTTGCGCTAGTCCGATCTGTGGCCCATTGGTGGTGCCGTAGGCCCCAAGGTTGTAGTCGAAGACGCTATTGCCTATGGAGAGCGAGGTTCCGGTGAAATTGAGGATGCCTCCAATGGCCAACGGAGTGACGGTTGATGGACTCGTACTATTGTTGATATCCCAGCCGGAGACGACGAAGGCGTATCCACCAGATGGGGCGGTTACGGGAGTTGTCTGAAGGTCGATGGAGCCGGTGGCGGTGGCGAAGGCATCAAACTCGGAGATGAGGACGCGGGTGCTTGATACAAGCGCGCCGCGAAGAGTTACGACGCCGTTTACGCCGAGCGGCGGGATGCCGACGGGCGTGGGCGTTGTTCCGAGGACGACCTGGATGTTATTTCCTGCGCTGGACAGGCTGCAGTTAGCCGGGACCAATGGATCCTGGATGAAGGTACCGACTGCATCGGTGAAGTCCACCTCGCCCCCGGTGATAACCCCGCCGGCGACGCTAAAGGCTCCTGCGAAGAAGGCTGGACCCGTGCTGTCCCATCCGGAGGAGTGAAAGACGTAAGTGCCATCGGCCAGGACAGGAGCAATCGTGATGGTTGCGGATGCAAACTTGGTGGTGTCGGTTACGGAAGTAGCTGTGACGGTGACTGTGTTTGGACTTGGGACCGTTGTGGGCGCTGTGTAGACTGTGGCGGTTCCGCTTGCGGTTGAAGATGAACTGAAGGAGCCGCACGGATTAGTGGAACTGGGCGGAGTGCCGCAAGTGGCTGTCCAGGTGACTCCGCCGTTCTTGGCGTCATTGGCCACGACAGCAGTGAGGCCGCTGGTTGCGCCAACGATGAGCGAGGTTGGCGGCGCTGGATTGAAGATCACAGTGACAGCGGGTGTCGTGATGGTGATTGTGGCGGATTGGGACTTTGTGGTGTCGCTGACGGACGTCGCAGTGACCATCACGGTGTTGCCAGTTGGGATCGCGGCGGGTGCTGTGTAGGTCGTGGCCACTCCGCTAAGGGTGGAGGCGGCAGTGAAGGATCCGCAGGCCCCCGCGCTGCCGCAGGTGACGGACCAGGTAACGCCTTTGCTGTCGTTGGTGACAGCCGTGAGAGGGCTGCTTGTGCCGGTAACGAGCGAAGTGGGCGGTGTGGGGCTGAAGGCTACGGTAATGGCGGGAGCCGTGATGGAGATGGTAGCGGACATGGATGCTGCGGTGCCGGAGGAGGTGGTTGCGGTGATGATGACGCTTTCTACGGTGGAGGGAGCGGTGTAGACCGTGGCGGCTCCGCTGGCTGTGGAACTGGGATTGAAGGAGCCGCAAGGAGAAGTGGCGCAGGTGACGGTCCACGTGACGCCGGCACCGTTGCTGACGGTGGCTGTGATGGGTGAGGAGTTTGCGCCGGTGGTGAGAGATGCGGGCTGACCGCTCAGGGTGACGGTGACGGTTGCGGGCGGTGGTGTGGAACCCCCACCTCCACCGCAGCCGGTAAGTGTGATGGCAAAGGCGGTCAGCGTGACGAGGAGGATGCTCTGGCGGAGTTTCATTGCACACCTCCGATTCGCCCGCTTCGGGTCTTCGCGGAGGCAGGCGTTCCTGGTGGCAGGGTGTGGACCAGGGCTCCATTGGAGTTTCGGATATCGATTGTCTGGTTGCCGATGACGAGCTGGCGGGCGAGCAGATAGTTATGGCCGCCGATGGATCGGACGATGCCCGTTACCTGAATGGCCTGGCCGGAGCTGAGGGATTGTCTTATGGCGCCGTGGAGGTTCGGCCCGAGGTTGACGTACAGGTCAGACCTTGTGCCGCTCATCAGGAGGTTGAGGCCGGCTGGAGCACCAGTGGGCCTTCCGGAGACGGCATCGCCGATGGCTCCGCCGAAGGTGATCTCGTCGGAGGCCTGCCATTTGGGTGTTGTCGAGAAGGAGCGAGGTGTCGGTGAATTTTGGGCGGCAACCTGACGTTCCGTTGCTGAGAAAGAGAGGACTATGCAAAAGATTGCAGCGATGACCCTGTGGATTGCCACTTTAATTGCCTCCCGACCCAGCTGGGTCGTTGTAACGAGGGGCCCGGGGCGAATACAAAGCAATTATCTTGCCAAATCGCTGGAGCGATTAGGCAGTCTGCACTGGATTGGCCTGACTAGGCCAATCGCAATACAACAAGGGGGCCGAAGGCAAACGAGTGAGAGCTGTTCAGTTAGACGGAACAGAAGGACTGTCGGCCTACATCTGTGAGAACGGGTGGGCCGCCGTAAAGTTGCGTAGAAATCGTGAGATGTTAAGCAAAGTAAAACGGCCGGCATCATTCGATGCCGGCCGCTTTTGAGTTTGAGGATTCTGGTTACGCGTTCATGCTGACGGATTCCTGTGCCTTGAGCGCGTTCTCTTCCTTCTTGAGGCGAGAAGCCTTGTTGCGCTGACTGCGGAGCTTCATGAATGCCTTGGCTTCAACGTAGAGGCGGGGAACGTCGCGGTTGACGATCGCCTTCCAGACTACTCGGAAGGCGGCCTTCGGGCGGAAGTAGTACTCGTCGTAGAACTTGTGGACCATCTCCATGACGTACTCGGTGGGCAGGCCGGGATACTCGATGTGAGCCATCTGGTGGCCGCCGCCGTCTTCCATCTTTTCGTTGGTGATGAAGTTGTTCTTTGCGGCGAAGTCGTAGAACTCGGTGCCGGGGTAAGCGTGGGCGACGGAGACCTGAATGGTCTCGCAGTCGAGAGTCTTGGCGAAGTTGATGGTGTTGCGGATCGACTCTTTGGTCTCGCCGGGTAGGCCGAGGATGAAGTCGGCGTGGATGATGAGGCCGAGGTCGTGGCAGTCCTTGACGAAGTCGCGCGCGCGCTCAACGGTGGCGCCCTTCTTGATGTTCTTGAGAATCTGCGGGTCGCCAGACTCGAAGCCGACGATGAGGAGACGGCAGCCGGCGTCTTTCATGGCCTTGAGGGTGTCGCGATCGGTGGTGACGCGCGAGGTGCAGGACCAGGTGATGCCGAGGGGCTTGAGCTTGGAGCAAAGCTCGATGGTGCGGGCCTTCTGGATGTTGAAGGTGTCGTCGTCGAAGAAGAACTCTTTGACGTTAGGGAAGTTTTCCTTCGCCCATTTCATCTCGGCCGCCACATCATCCGAAGACCGCTTGCGCCATGCGTGGCCGGAGAGCGTCTGGGGCCAGAGGCAGAAGGTGCACTGCGCGGGACAGCCGCGAGTGGAGTAGAGCGCGATGTAGGGATGAAGCAGAAAGGGGACGTTGTAGCGGGTGACGTCCATATCGCGCTTGTAGATCTTGGTGGCCCAGGGCATGGCGTCGAGGTCTTCGACCTGCGGACGGTCAGGGTTGTGCTGGATGACGCCGTTGGAGTCTTTGTAACTGATGCCGAGGATTTCGTTGAGGGGCTTGCCGTTGGCGAACTCGACTGTGGAGAAGTCGAACTCGCGGCGGCAGACGAAGTCAATGACCTCGCACTCGTTGAGGGCGCGGTCGGGATCGGTAGTGACAGGAGGGCCAACGAAGGCGATCTTGATGGAAGGATTGGCCTTCTTGATGGCGCGGGCGAGGGCGTGGTCGCCGCTCCAACCTACGGTAGAGGTGAAGAGGACGAGGAACCCATAGCCCTTGGCGATCTCGATGGTTTCGTCTGCGGAGACGTGGTGCGGCGGCGCGTCCAGAAGCTTTGAGCCCTCGAGCATGCCGGCGGGGTAGGCGAGCCAGACGGGGTACCAGTAGGACTCGATCTCGCGGGTTGCGGGCCAACGGGAGCTGGCGCCACCATCAAAGTTTTCAAAGGAGGGCGGGTTCAGAAAGAGCGTTTTGAGCGGCATAGTTATGTCCAATTTTACCATTCAGTAACGGGGTTCGGGGGCTTTTATGTGTTGCGTCCGTGGTTCTCAGTCAAATACGTCAACACGATGTAATCATTTGATATTTCGAAGGATAGTCCATTGAACTTTTATGGAGTCTGTGGTGATGTGACCGGCTGGGCTTTGGCTGATGGCGCCAGCCAGTTTTCCAGTTGACCCGTGGAGCGGAGGAGATTGACCTGGGCCTGCTGGGCTTCGAAGTTGGCGTTGATAACGGCGATATATTTATCGCGTTCCGAGATGCGGGCGGTCTGCTCGTCTTTGGGGGTCATCTGCAGGCCGGAGAGGTTGCCGCTGCCGGTATTCAACTGAACCATGAGAACGTCAAGATTTTGCCTGGCGAGTTGCTGGTCGAGATTGGCGACTTCGGCGCGGACTGAGAGCTCGGCCGCTGTGTGGTCGGCTCGGAGCCGGGTGTCGAGAAACTGGTCGCGAATCATGTCGGCTTCGTGCAGGGCGTGGGAGGCTTCGGCCATCGACTCCCGCTGCTTCGCACGATGGACCATGTCATAGACAGGAATTGTGATCTGGACGCCGACGGCGGCGTTGTTCTGCTGGAAGCGGAAGTAGTAGTCCTGGATGTTGGTGTACTTGGCGAAGCGGCTGTACTGTCCCTCGAAGTAGATCTGGGGTCTCCAGAGATAACGAGCATCGCCGAAGGCGGTTTCGAGTTTGGAGCGAGCGACGGCGTAGGCGGAATCGACTGCGGGACTGGTGAAGGGGGTGGGGCCGTTGAGATTGGATGCGAGTGGAAACGGAGGAACGCTCTCGCTCGTGGTGGTGATCCCTTGCATTGGCAGACCGATGAGCCGCGCGAGGTGGGCCTTGTCGAATGCAGTCTCGTCTTCGGCGCGCAGGCGGGCGAGTTTGATCTGCGCCGCGGTAAGACGTGAGGTAGTGAGGTCGATTGGAGTGTCCTGGCCGGCGTCGAGACGCTGCTGCACGATGTTTACAAGATGATCGGCATAGCCTTGCTGGTCGCGGAGAGCGGCTTCGCGCTGGAGGTCCCGGTTGAGAGCAAGGTAGGTGACGGCTGTGTCCTCTGCCACAGCCTCGCGAGCATCTTTGAGGCTGAGATTCGCTGCGTCGTAGGCGGCCTTGGCGGAGCGCATGTAGTCGCGCTGCGAGTAGCTGAAGACGAGCGAGGTAGAGGTGATGTTGAAGATCGATGGCTGGCCGAGAGGGAAGCCGTAGGAGGGTGGACCGATGCCGGAGCCGCCGACGATGTTCGGAATGTATGCGTCGCGGAGTTGTTGCATGCTCGCCAGCGCTTTGTCGACGTCGGCCTGAGCCGTGAGGACTTTAGGGTTGCTCTTAATGGCGAGATCGACAGCGGTGATCAACGAGATTTGCGCAGGGGCGGCGACGGCCGCACAAGCTAACGCAAAGCACGTGATGCCGGGACGAAGAATGCGAATCATACGGCGTGGAATAGTCCTCGTTAGTAGCTTGAGATCATGGTATCGCTTTTCCTTCACGAGCCCTGCATTGCTTTGCGGGCAGGTGCATAGTTCGATGCCAGGGCGAGAGCGGCAGCGTATTCGCGATGCGCGCCGACGGTGTCGCCGCGATGGGCGAGTAGTCCGCCGAGTTGGACGTGGACTTTAAACGCCGGGGCGTCATCGGTCTTTCCGCTCGAGGCAAGGTAGGTGCGAAGGAGGTTTTCGGCGAGTTCGGGCGAAGTCTTCGCCTCGGTAAGGATGCTGGCAGCATCCACCAGGGGTGGCCCTTTGCGGCGATCGCCGTCGACGGCGGACTGCAGGGCATCGATCATTCTTGCTGCTTGATGGTGGCGCTGATAAAAGTAGCCGAGATCAATCCAGGCTTCGGGTGTCTTTCCCGCCGTTACGGCGTTGCGGAATTCGATCTCGGCGAGACCTTCGTCGTTCTTCTTTTCTGCGATGAGCGCGAGCAGACGGTGGGACTGCGAGGGAAAATGTGGTGCCATGCGGTTGGCGAGGGCCTGGGCCTTGTCGAGACCGCCGCCGATAAGAGACGGCGCCGCGATGTAGAACTGGCCGAGGTCGCTCATGGCCTGAACATTTTCTTGGTCGAGCTGTACCGCCTTTTCGAAGGCCGTGCGGACCTTGATGGCGAGGCTGAGAGCGGCGATCGGGTTGGCGTGCTCGGCCTTGTACCCGTAGGCGCGTGCGAGCCACATCTGGTTGTCGCTGCTGGCGGGTGCGTCGGCGACCGCGAGTTCGCACTCGTGGATGGCGCTGTCAGCGATCTGCTGTGCGTAAAAGGTGCGGCAGAGAAGCTGATGCGCGAGGGCGTCGCTGGGTTGTTCTGCGAGAATCTGGTGGAGATTGGTGGCAGCCTCGTCGACGCGGCCCTGCAGCAGCAGCGCGTTGGCCTGGGCAGTGTCGGCCAGTGCAAGCCTGACGCCCAAGAACAGGAGCAGAGAGATAACAATGCGAAACTGAATCGGAGGCTTGGAAAAGAACATCATTAGTCGACGATTTTGACCGGCAGGCCATTGGTGAGTTCACGGTTGTTGATGGCGTTTCGAGCGACGATGTCCTTCTCGGAGAGGCCGCCGGTAATCTCAGCGCGAACGAGATTGAGTAGACCAACCTGAACCGGTGTGCGGACGAGCTTGTTATTGACGATGCGGTAGACGAAGTCGCCGCTGTCAGAATGGAGGGCCTCACGGGGGATGGTGAGCGTGTTGAATCGCTGGGCGACGGTCACCGTGACGACAACGTTGGTGTTCGGGAGCAGGTCGCCGCGTGCGTCGTCGACGGTGATGAGACACTCACCGACGTTGCGGGTTCCGTAGGTAACGACGGTGGTGGGTGCGACGGTGATGTGACCGTGCCAGGTCTGTGTTGGCTTGGCATCCCATGTGATTTTGACGGCCTGACCCACACCGAGCTTGCCGATCTCGGGCTCATCGAAGTAGGCGTGGACCTGGATCTTGTTCAGGTCGGCGACGTCAACGAGATTTTCGCCCGCGGGGACGAAGTCGTAGGTCGAGACGGGAATGGAGTAGACGGTGCCGGCCTGGGGGGTGCGAATGTTGTAGGAGTTGTAAGTGCTCTGGGCGGCCTGGAGAGATGCGCGTGCGTCTGCGACCTGAGCTTCGATGCGGGCCTTGTCGGTTGGACTGTAACGCTGCGTCGTGCGGTTCTGAATGTTCTGTAGAGAGGTGTTGGCCACCTGAAGGCGTTCTTGCGCTGCGGCTACTTCGCTGGCTGAGGCTGCGCCAGTCCGCTGGAGTTGCTGGAGAGCCACGATATCTCTCTGTGCCTGCTGCTGCTGGAGCTGTGCGCGGCTCAGATCGCCACTAAGAGCGACACGTTCCTCCTGCGAGCCGCCCTGCTCCATGTCGTGGAGAGTTGCCTCGGCGGTGCGAAGGGCTGCGTTGGCCGAGGCAAGCTTGGCCACCGCATCGGAGTCGTCCATCTTGATAAGAAGATCACCGGCTTTGACCTTCTGCAGAACCTCGACGTAGACCTTGGCGATAATTCCCGGGGCGGGCGCGTAGGCCTGAAACTCGCCGATGGGCTCAACCTTCCCGTTGGTCGAGATGGCACTGACCATGTTTTGGTGATCGACCGTGGAGGCGCGGACTTCAATAAGATCGCGCCTGGTGGAACGGAAGATAATGTAACCGAGAACGATGACGGTGAGAAAGATGGCCCAAAGCGTAAGGGGAGTGAGTCGTCTTGTCTCGGTTGTCGGCATCAGTCAGAAAGTTCAGTATATAAGACGCCGGAGCACCAAAAACGGAGCAGAAAGTTTGGGTGCGGCGAGGTGGTTAACTCCGCGTGAATGTTGGCGGTGCATTCGTGCTCATGCCGTGCGTATGTCTACAAGCTCCATCTCGAGACCCGGGAATTGCGGGTTGGTCTTAGCTTTGATGCGGTAGGCAGCATCGATGATTGAGCCTTTATCGAGAGCCATCTGCGTGCAGCGGGCGGGCCAGTCAATGATGCGGCTCCAACCGAGTGCACTGAAACGGCGGGATTCGCCATTTTGTTCGAGTTCCAGGCAGATATGTTTCTCTTTGATGATGCGAACCGGCGCGGCCAACGTCAGGTTGCGTGTGACAAAGAGGGGCTCACGATTTCCAACACCAAAAGGTTCGCAGCGCGTAAGCCACTTGAAGAACTCCGGCGTGAGATCGCTGAAGCGGAGTTCAGCTTCGCATTGAAGCGGCGGCGCCAGCATGGTTGGGGTCAAGCGCGTCGATCCGTAGAGTCGCATTCGCTCGCGGAGAAGTTCGATGCGAGACGTTGGCAGAGAGAATCCTACGGCGTGAGCGTGGCCACCGAAGCGAGTGAAGAGTGCGTCGGGGGTATCGACCTCCCCGTGGACAGCGGTGAGGGCGTCGAGCAGATGGAAGCCTTCGATGGAGCGGCCGGAGCCGTGGGCCTGGCCTTCTTCGTGAGTGAGGACGAGAGCGGGAAGGCCGGTGCGGTCGACCACGCGTGAGGCGAGGATGCCGAGGACGCCACGGTGCCAGTTGGGATCGTCGAGGATGAAGCACCCGGGCAGAGAGTCTGCGGCAGTTTTCGAGCTGGGCTTCGATGGCCTGGAGCGCAGTAGCTTCGGTGGCGCGGCGCTCGTCATTGAGGCGGTTCAGTTTTTCTGCCAGCTCGGTTGCGCGGGCGGGATCTCTTGTGAGGAAGAGCTCGACGACATCGCCGGCGATGTCCATTCGGCCGGCGGCGTTGATGCGGGGGCCGATGCGGAAGCCTACTTCGGTGGCGGTGGGGGCGCGGTTCGGTGGAATCTGCGCGACCTGCATGAGGGCGCGGAGGCCGGGCTGGACGGGGTTGCAGAGTTCGCGCAGACCGAGTGCAGCGATGACGCGGTTTTCCCCGTCGAGAGGCACGGAGTCGGCGATGGTGGCGATGGCGACGAGCTTGAGGAAGGAGGGAATGAGGCCGCGGTTGAGACGCAGGCGCTGGATTTCGGCATCGGGGGCGGCCTCTGCGGCTGCGAGCAGGAGGGCGTGGGCCAGTTTGAAGGCTACGGCGGCTCCGCAGAGATATTTGAAAGGGTAGGGGCAGCCGGGCTGTGCGGGATTGATGACGGCGAGCGCTTCGGGGATGCCTTGAGCGTCGTCGGGGAGGTGGTGGTCGGTGACGATGAGGTCGAGGCCGAGGGATTTTGCTTCGGCTGCGGCGGCGAAGGCGCGGATGCCGGTGTCTACGCTGATGACGAGGCGGACTCCGGCGGCTGCGTGCTGCGCCGAGCACGCTGGTCTGCATGCCGTAGCCTTCGCGGAGGCGGTGGGGGACGTGGTAGGTGACGCGGGCCGGGGATTCTTTGCGGGGCTATGCGCTCGATGGCTGTTTTGAGGAGGACGGTGGCTGTCGTGCCGTCGACGTCGTAGTCGCCGTAGATGAGGATGGGCTCGCTTGCGCGGACGGCCTGCTGGATGCGGGCCACGGCGATGTCCATGCCGAGCATCAGGCGCGGGTCGAGGAGATCTTTGATGGAGGGATTGAAAAAAGCGTCGGCGGCTGTGGGATCAGTCAGGCCGCGGGCGACCAGAAGGTGGGCGATGGGGGGTGGGCAGCTGAGATGTGCGGCGAGGGATGCTGTAGCGGTGGGGTCAGCGGGGGCGATGGTCCATTGCCGCGGCCCCGCGGGTGCGGAGGGCATCTGGGTCTACTCGTCGATGTCGCGGTTGTCGACTATGATGCCGCCGAGGTCGGAGACGCTCTCGAGGAGGCTCTGGAAGCTGTCGTACCAGTCGGTGGCGATCTCGAAGATGAACATGACTCCCTGGTGGGGAAGCCGAGCTGGAGGTAGCCGATCTTGCCGACGTGATTGACGAGGTATTCGGCGTCGTCGATCTCTTCGGAGTTGTCATCAGGGAAGGTTTCGTCGCGAAGCTGGTCGAGGAGGAGGGCCACGTCGGGCTTTTCGAGGACGACTTCACTCATGGTGACGAACGGAGAGCCGGCGGCTTTGGCGTGCTCGACGAAGTCCTTCCAGCCGTCGGGATTGTCCTCTTCGAAGATGACGGTGGGGACCTCTTCGCCGATGTAGGCATTGAGACGGCGCATGCCGTGGCCGGCGATAAACGCCACCATGTCGTCTTTGAGCGAGATGAGATTGTCGGGTTGCATGGATGAGGTTATTGTCGCAGAAACCGTGGTGGGGTGCACAGGGAATTGACGGGGGTGTTTGGCCGGATGAAGACGCTTGGATTTGCGTGATATAGTCGAAGGAAAGTCAAATGATTTTCTCTAAAGATTATGTTGGGTACCTGGCGCGCCAGACGGTTAAACATCTGACGGCTGAGAAGATGATCCACACCGACAAACCGGCGCTGGCAAATGAGCGGGTGGCGGCGGCCATGGTGGAGGAATTGTCGCTGGAAGACCGGATCAACGATGAGGTCCGGGTGATTCTGGAGGCCTTCCAGGACGATATGCGCAAGACGGGTGCGAGCTATCCGGAGATGTTCAAGAAGGTGAAGAACGAGCTGGCCCGCAAGTACAAGGCGGTGCTGTGAGGATATCGCGCGACAAGCTGAACAAGCTGGCCCATACGGTGGCCGACACACTGGCAGAGATCAACGAAGTCGACTTTCTGGAGGATCGCAATACGATCCGGCAGGAGGCTCGCAAGGCTCTCGAGAAGCTGCTGACCGAAGAGACGAAGATCGATGCGGCAGCGCGGCAGAAGATTGCTTCGCAGCGGAAGATCATTGTGGAAGGGTCGCAGGAGTGGGACATCCTTTACCGGAAGTATTACAACGATGAGGTCAAGAAGCTGGGGCTTTAGCGGCTGCGGGCTCGGGTAACCCCCCTCCCTCTCGAAAGTATGCAAAGTAGTCGAAAAAAGCGAGTTGAGTCCGGACTTGCGATTCAGCTTGCCGCTTTTGTGTGTCCGTCGAGCAGGCTTGAGTGGTTTTAGATGAGCTGTCTGTCAAGTTGTGAACTTCGCAACGACCCATCCAAAGGCTTGTTGTACCCTGAAAACCATGCAAGCCGTTCAGATACTCACCACTGGCTCCGCCGACGTCCTCACCCTCCGCGATCTTCCCACACCAACGCCCGGTCCGGGAGAAGCGCTCATCCGTATCGAAGCCTCCGGCGTCAACTTCATCGACACCTACTTCCGCGAAGGGCGCTACCCGGCGAAACTCCCCTACACTCTCGGCCAGGAAGCATCTGGCATTGTCGAATCCGTCGCCCCCGATGTCACTGAGGTTAAACCGGGTGACCGCGTTGCCTGGTGCGGCACTCCCGGTACCTACGCTCAATTTGCCGTAGCTCCCGTCTCACGGATCGTCCCGATCCCTGACGGCGTCTCGTTCAACGACGCAGCCGCAGCCCTCACCCAGGGCATCACCGCCCACTACCTCACCCACTCCACCTACGCCATCCAACATGGAGACGAGGTGCTCATTCATGCCGGAGCGGGCGGCACCGGTCTGCTCTTCATCCAGATGGCGAAATCCCTCGGCGCCCGCGTCATCACGACCGTTTCCACAGAGGAAAAAGCCGCTCTCGCCCGCGGCGCCGGAGCTGACGAGATCATCCTCTACACCAGGGAAGACTTCGCCGCGCGGGTCAAGCAACTCACCAACGGCCGCGGCCTCCCCGTCGTCTACGATTCCGTGGGTAAGACCACGTTCGAGCAGTCGCTCCAATGCCTCCGTCCCCGCGGTCTCATGGTTCTCTTCGGCGGGTCGAGCGGCCCCGTCCCGCCCTTCGACCTTATCCGCCTCTCCACGATGGGCTCGCTTTACGTAACCCGCCCAACCATGAAGGACTACATTGCAACCACCGAGGATCTCCGCGCTCGCACCAGGGACATCTTCGACGGCATTGCTAACGGCACGCTCAAGCTCCGCGCCGAGCACATCTACCCCCTCGCCGAAGCCGCCCAGGCTCACCGCGACCTAGAAGGGCGCAAAACTACAGGGAAACTCCTTCTCATCCCCTGATCGTCAGAACCGATTTCAATCGTGGTTTGTACGGCAAAAACAGATCACGCGCCAAAATTGCGAAACCAGTCAAATCAATGCGACAATGGCTCTCCCGTTAGGCCAAAGCATCAGGGTCCTTTTGTCCTCAATCTGAGCATCAAGGAGCCACTTAAATGCCTGAGCCCACTCTTCGCCAACCACTCACACCTCCTCCAATCAACCCCGCTTTCGTCGCGTATCCAGGTCAGATCTACATCCTGACCAAAGGCGGCTATTACCTCAGTGCGGCCAATGGGGGTGGCCTGGACACCAATGACGCCATCCAGACTGAGATTAAATATTCGGCCGGCCTGGTCGTCGGACCCTACCTGCAGTTCACCCTGTGGCGCGACACCACCGGTCGCTTTGCCTTCCAGACCTACAGCGGAAACTTCATCAGAGCTGTGGATGGCGGAGGCCTCACCACAGACGTACTCAATACCAACGCCCCTGACATCGCAGTCTGGGAAGAGTTCCGGATAGCTTTGGTCGGCGGCCAGCCTGGACCGTTTCCCATATCGATTCAAACCAACAACAACAACTTCCTCACCGCCGTTGGTGAGGGAGGCAAAACAACCAACGCCATCCACTCCGATGCAACGAAAGTTCAGGACTGGGAGATATTTTTCCTCAGAAAAGCTGGCGACCTGGGATCGGGCTTCCAATACTTCATCGTCCCCATCGACACCCAACAAGCCATCGCCGCAAAAAACGGAGGAGGCCTGACCCAAAACACCCTCCAACTTTACGGACAAAACGGCGTTCACCTTAGCTGGGCGCGATTCAACCTTATCCTGCAACCCAACGGTTCGCACGCCATCCAGACCGTCAACGGGAACTACCTCACCGCGGTGAATGGCGGAGGACTCGATTACGGCACCACCCAAACTGACAATATCCACACCGACGCCACCGTGGCCAAGGCGTGGGAGCAGTTCACCTTCGTCGATCGAGGCGACAGCACCTACTGCATCCAAACCGTCAGCGGGTACTTTCTCGGAAAACGCACCTATGGCGGTAGCGCCGAGGGAGAGTATTCCACCGACATCAGCGATATCAACGCAGCCACGAAGTTCTGGATAGTGCCGGCTAATTTTCTCTAGTATCCCCAAACCATAACCCCTCAGGGATCCGGCGAACGAGGATCAAAGACCGCTCATCCTTTCCCGCTCCGTGGAGTGCACGGAAGTCGGTTGCGGCCACCTTGTCCGAAGCAGCAACTTACAATCGAACTCATGCTCACTCCGTCACACCGCCAAGCGACGCTAACCCTCGTCGCCGCGATCCTCCTGACCCTGCCCGCACACGCCGTCATCGTCCGGGGCACCGTCACGACGCCCTTCGGAGTCCCTCTCGGCAACGCCCGAGTCGAGCTCATCGAGGGCAAGAAAGCCATAGCCTACGCCATCAGTCAGCCCGATGGCAGCTACGAGATTCGCAGCACCTCCAACGGTCGTTTCGTCCTCCTCACCGCCGCCGCCCCTTATACGCCAAGCATTGGTCAGGACTTCTACGCCTCGGCTAGCGCCATCATCACCCGCAATATCGTGATGCAGCCCACAACCGTCACGCAGCAACTGGCGACTACCTCCAGCGCCATCCCTACGCCTCTCCAGCAAGTCCCGGCCGCAATTAGTCTCATTCCCCAATCCGCCCTTGCGACCGAAATAAACCTGCTCAACGATCTCCGTCAGATTCCCGGTACCAACACCATTCAGACTGGACAAACCGGCGGCCCCATCGCTCTCTACGTGCGTGGCGGCGCACCCACCACCAACAAAATCCTCACCGACTCCATCTCCTCCGAGGACATCGGCGGCTACTTCGATCTTTCGCACGTCTCGACGACTGCACTGCAGGGCCCCGAGCTCTATCGCGGCGCCAACTCCGCCCTCCAGGGCGCCGGCGCCGAAGCCTCCACGCTCGCCCTCGCCACCACGCGCAGCACCACTACTATCAACCCGACCGTCAACTACACCGGCGACGGCGGTAACTTCACCTCCTACCAGAACGAGGCCATCCTCTCCGGATCATTCAATCCCCTGGACTACCTTGGCGCCTTCAGCCGCTACGACACCTCGAACGCGCTCGAGCTGGACCGCTACCATGCGACCAACGAAGCCGCCAACGTCGGCTTCAGCATCTTCACCAATACCACCGCCCGCTTCACCCTCCGCAACACTACTACTGCGACTGGCCTGCCCGGCGCGCACGACATCTACGGTCTCTCCGCCGATGGCAAGCAATCCGACCAGAATCTTTATTCCGGTCTCACGCTGGAAAATACTTGGGCAGGGAACTGGCACAACCTCGTCCGCTATGGCATAGCTCGCAACCGCGAACAGGTCCAGCAATTCTCACCGACCGGTCAACCCGTTGCGACCATCGTGAATGGCGTCGCGCAAACTACCTACTACGGCAACCCCATCAACCTCCGCGGAGCCAACGGCTACACTGCGTCCGGTCAAGCCGCATTTCTTCTCCCCACATACGACACCGTCTCGAATCGCGACGAGCTCTACTACCAATCCAACTACACCTTTCCCTACCGCATCGCGGCGCTCTTCTCCTTCCACTACGATAACGAGCGCGGCCGTCTCCTCGACTCCGCCTATCCGTCTGGCGGCATCGTGAAGCGCGCCAACTATCTCTACACCCTGCAACTCCAGGGCGACATCCTCCACCGCGTCACATATTCCTTCGGTGGCTCCATTACACGCAACGAGCTCGTCGGCACCTACGGCAACCCCCGCGTCGGATTAACGTGGGACATCATCCACCCCGGCGCCCAACCCTTCCACGGCACTCTCCTCCGAGCCAATGCCGCTACCGGTCTGCAGGAACCATCCACGCTCGACCAACTCGCCAGCCTCTACACTCTGCTCCAGCAAGTCGCCGGAAACACCTACTCGACCACGCCCATCACCGCCGAGCGCTCGCGCACCTACGATCTCGGCATCGATCAGAACATCCTCAATCAGAAGCTTGTCCTCAAAGCCGCCTACTTTCACAACGAGTTCAACCATCAGCTCGAATTCATCTCTTCCAACGGGCTCATCCACTACTTCAACATCCCCACCTCGATCGCTCTCGAAATCCCCGCTTCTTCCGTCAACTCTCTCGCTTACGCCACGCAGGGCGTCGAAGCCGAGCTTCAGTACCAACCGCTCTCGCGTCTCTTTCTCCGCGGCGGCTACACCTACCTCGACTCCTCCGTCCAGCAGTCGTTCACATCCGACAATGTCAGGCCCGCCATCAACCCGAACTTTCCAGCCATCCCCATCGGAGCGCTCTCACCACTCGTCGGCCAACGCCCCTTCCGCCTGCCACCGCAGTTCGGTTTCTTCGCCGTCGAGTACAACGCAAAGAAATTCTCCGCCGCTATCAAAGGAGCGCTCGCCACCCGCAGCGACGACTCCACCTTTCAGCTCAACAACGATCGCAACCATGGCAACTCGCTCCTCCTTCCCAACCGCAACCTCGACTTCGCTTACGCCAAACTCGATCTCAACGTCATCTACACCGCCACCAGCCGCGTAAAAATCTTCACCCAACTCGATAATCTCCTCAACGATCAACACATCGGCCCCATCGGCTACCCCGGTCTGCCTTTCACCATCCGCGCCGGCTTGAAGGTTCGGCTCTTTGGCGACTGATTACTATGAGTTAGGCGTACGGAAACCGGGCAACAGGACCGATTCCGCATCAAAAAGAAAGAATCCGTGTTTAACCTGCAGGCAATCGTCAGCATACGAAAGTATGTTTCTTTCCTGTGACTTGCCTGAACCGTGGCCATGTCTGTCCGCGTCTAATTGTCTAGAAGGCAGGTAAGACAACAAATGATGAAACACATCCTTACACTTACACTTTGCGCGCTGACCCTCCCCGGTATACAAGCACACGCACAGCAGGAGGGTGGAACTCCTACACAGGCACTCATCGCCTACGACTCCAAAACACCGGCCACCCTGACCGCGGCCAACGTCGGCCTCAAGGTCGACAACCGCAACACCACGATTGCCAATCTCGCTCCAATTCGCGCGGGTGGAACGCAGGTCGCTCTCTTGATTGACGATGGCCTCCGCACCAGTGTCGGTCGCGAGCTCAACAACCTTCGCGCCTTCGTGACCAGTCTCCCGCAGGGCACAGAGATCTTCATCGGCTATATGCAGAACGGCCGCGTCGTTCCCGCCGGCAATCTCGACGGCTTCACCACCGACCACGCTGCCGCCGCACAAGGCCTCCATATCCCCGCCGGAGTTCCCGGAATCAGCGCCAGCCCTTATTTCTGCCTTTCTGACTTCGTCAAGAACTGGCCCGGCGATGCGGAAGGCGCATCCGTCGCGCAGCAGCAGCCCAGCCACAAAGCCCGCATCGTCCTCATGATTACCAATGGCGTCGATCCCTACAACGGCAGCACGAGCATCCTTAACCAGGACAGCCCCTACGTCAGCGCTGCCGTCACAGACGCCCAGCGCGCCGGAGTCCCCGTCTACTCCATCTATTTCACCGACGCCGGATTCCGCGGAGGCCGCAGCAGCTTCAGCGGCCAAAGCTACCTCTCCCAACTCGCTCAGGGCACCGGAGGCATCGCATTCTATCTCGGTACCGGCAACCCGGTCTCGCTCGCCCCGTTCTTGAATCAGTTCAAAGGAGCCCTCGCTGAGACCTACGTCGCCACCTTCCCCGTGGAGGAAAACAAAAAAATGGTCAGTCTCAAACTCTCCACGACGCTGGCCAAAACCAAACTCCGCGGCCCCGACCAAGTCCGCCCCGGAACGGTGGTCGTCTCCCAATAACCTGTCGTTCTAGCGGGTGGCCCATCCTTTTCGGCTTCATCGAAAAGGGTGGGTTGCCGTTGTCCTTGTTTTCTTGCTTGTCATCCCCGTAGGGGATCTGCTGTTGTATTTGCTTTTGCGGTTCGAGCGCCCACAACCCTACAACTGCACCCCAGCCGCCCCATAAATCTCAAAAATATACCGCATATCCCGCAATCCCTCTTCGCCGGAACTCTTAGGCGTCTTCCCCTCAATCACGCACTGCGAAAAATGATTTGCCTCCCGCGTGAACTGCGCAGGATCCTTCTCAGTATCCGACTCATCAATATTCAACCCCGGAGCCTGTGCCCGCAGCCGCGGGCCGTCATAGTTGAATGCCGGCTCCATCGTCATCCATCCCTTCGTCGTAAACACCTTGAAGTACCCCGGCATCTGCGTCCCGTACGTGCAACTGCCCGTAGCCAGGACACCCGAAGGAAACTTCGTTGTCCACGAAACATTCTCCTCCACCGTGGTGAATCGCCCATCCTGATCCATCGTCGAAGCGACTGCCGTAAATCCCACCGGCTCCTCTCCAGTCAGATACCGGCTTGCATTCAACACATAAATCCCCACATCGAATACAGATCCCCCGCCCGCCAGAGCCTTGTTCAATCTCCATGCTCCCGCTTGCGCATTAAATCCAAACGCTCCATTGATCGTCCCCACCTTGCCTAACGCGCCATCGCGAAGCAGCTGCACTGCCTTCAAATGCAGCGGCTCATAGTGCAGCCGGTACGCAATCATCAGCTTCACATTCGCCGCCTTGCACGCCGCAATCATGTCCTCGGCCTCTTTCACCGTGGTCGACATCGGCTTCTCGCACAACACATGCTTGCCCGCCTTCGCCGACCGGATCGTATACTCCGCGTGCATCGAGTTCGGCAACGCAACATACACCGCGTCGATCGACTTGTTCTCCTTGAAGCGATCCATATCTTCGTAGCTGTAGATCGAATCCTTCGGCACCCCATACTGCGCAGCAATTCTCTCCGCTTTATCTCGATGCCCGCTTACCAACCCGGTAATCTGCGAGTTCGGACTAGTCTGCACGCCACGCATGAAGTGATCCGCAATCGTCCCCAGCCCAATCACCGCATACCCGATCTTTCGCCCGCCACCCTGAGCCGCGAGCCCCACCGAAGGCACCATCCGCGCCGCCAACCCGATAGCGCCCAACCGCCCAAACTCCCGCCGCGTAACCCTCATCCCTCACCTCCAGAACTCAAGCCATCCTAATCCGCCAACGCCCCTGTCCGAAAGAATCCGCCGCCGAGCCTAAGCGATGGCCGGACGCCTCTTTCCAAATCCAGTAGCTTGTTCAAACGCGTACGCCAGTTGCAGCACGCTGAAATCCTGCTTGTCGCGGCCAACAATCTGCAAACCGACAGGCAGGCCTTCAGCCGTAAAACCCGCCGGTACTGACGCCGCGGGATTCCCGGTCGCAGAGATGTACCAGCAGGCCTTCATCCAGTCGATGTAGTCGCCGAAGTGCACTCCCGCAATCTCAGTCGGATAGGGCGTCGTCACGTCGAACGGCGGCAACTGCGTCGTAGGCAGGATGAAGTATTCATACTTCTCAAGGAAAGCCTGGAACCGGCGCCACATCTGGGTATGGGCGACCTCGGCGTGGGCGATGTCTTGCCCGGTGAGCTTCATGCCTGTCTGAATCTCCCCCTTGAGTGTGTCTTTGAATGCGTCCGGGTGTTGCTGCAGCATCGTGCCATAGTTGTTGGCGGAGGCCCACGAACGCAGCGTGCGGAAGGATATCTCAGCAGGCGAAAAGTCAGGCTCAGCCTGCTCGACGATGCAGCCCAGAGACTCAAACGTAGCGCGATGCGCATCGACAACCGTGCGGACACGAGGATCGAAAGGCACGCCACCGAGGTCTTTGAACCATGCCACGCGCACCCCTTTAAAGCTGCGATCCAGAGGCCGAGCGAAGATCTCACCGGGCTCAGGAATAGAGAGTGGCGTGTCGCGATCGGGGCCTGCGATTGTGCTCAGCGCCAGCGCAAGGTCAGCAACCGACCGTCCAAGACATCCGTTGGTGCTAAGGGTAGACCACCCGGACGCAACCTTGGGATTAGGGACGCGGCCGATCGAGGGACGAAACCCAACGACGTTACAGAACGCAGCAGGATTACGCAACGAGCCGCCCGTATCCGACCCGGAGGCGACAGGCACCATCCCGCAAGCCAGCGCAACAGCAGCGCCACCCGACGATCCGCCGCAGGTCTTCGTCAGGTCGTACGGGTTGCGGGTCGCGCCGAAGACAGTATTGAAAGTCTGCGAGCCCGCACCGAACTCAGGCGTATTGGTCTTGCCGACAATGATGGCGCCGGCAATCCGCATGCGTTCGACCAGCAGGTTGTCCTGCGCAGGAACGTTGTCCTTGAAGAGCGGCGATCCGTAAGTGGTGCGAATACCCCGCGTATCGATAAGGTCCTTGTGAGCCACCGGGAGCCCATGCAGCGGCCCAAGTTTCTCGCCCCGCGCCTGCATCTCATCGGCCTTGGCCGCAGCTTCCGCAGCCATCTCCGCAACGAGAGTGACAATCGCATTGACCTTAGGATTAACGCGGTCAATCTGCTTCAGGTGCGCAGCAAGCGCTTCGCGGGCAGACAATTTCTTCGCCCGAATCAGTTGAGCCATCTCAACTGCGCTGGTGAAACAGAGCGGGGAAGTCGCGGACTCGGCTTCGAGAGAGGCGGCTGGAAAGAGAGACGCGCCCGCAATTCCCAAAAGGAGTTCGCGGCGAGTCGGCTTGTCTATCATCATGTGCGCGACTCTAACATCCGCAAGACCGAAACCTCTAAGAAAAACGAAGAAACAACGCCGAAAAGGCGTGAGCGACTAATCCGAAGCTGCCAGCCTCGTACAAGATGGACACGCCAATCCCGATTAAGACAACGGGAGTGCAGACAGCTCCGTAGCGACGGATCGATTTGCCTATTCTGGGGTGGTGAACAAGCCGATGCGCAAGAAAACACCACAAGGCAGTCAGGAAAGCGAAGATCACAACGCAGGCAACGATCTCAACCCGAGAGCGAATTGCAAACACAGGAAGATAAGTTCCGATGTTGTCGCCGCCGTTCGCGATTGTGACAAGAGCCACACTTGCGATCTGAGTATGTGTTCGAGCAGATAGGTCCAACCCGGACTGTTGCTGAAGGCCCGCCCTATAGCTTTCCACAGCGAAAAACCCCGGAGCAAGTTGCCTCGCTCCGGGGTTCCCATTGTTTTCTGCAAGACAGCTTAGTACATGCCGTCCATGCCGCCGCCATGCTGATGACCACCGGCCGGAGCTTCCTTCTTCTCCGGAATCTCCGAGATCATAGCCTCCGTCGTCAGCATCAACCCAGCGATCGAAGCCGCATTCTGCAGAGCAGTCCGCGTCACCTTCGTCGGATCGATGACGCCAGCCTTCACCAGGTCCTCATAGACATTCGTTCCGGCGTTGTAGCCGTAGTTGTTGTCCTTCGAGTCGTGGATCTTGCCGATAACCACTGCGCCCTCTTCGCCCGCATTCGAGACGATCATGCGCAACGGCTCCTCAAGTGCGCGACGGATGATGTTTGCACCGATCTTCTCATCGCCCTCAAGGCCCTTGATCACATCTTCCACGGCAGCCGCGCAACGCACCAGAGCAACACCGCCGCCAGGAACAATGCCTTCCTCAACAGCAGCGCGCGTCGCATGCATCGCATCCTCAACACGAGCCTTCTTTTCCTTCATCTCGGTCTCGGTTGCAGCGCCAACCTTGATCACAGCAACGCCGCCAACCAGCTTGGCCAAACGCTCCTGCAGCTTCTCGCGGTCGTAGTCAGACGTGGTCTTTTCGATCTGCGCGCGAATCTCCTTCACGCGGCCTTCGACGTCGCCATCCTTGCCGCCGCCGTCAACGATCGTCGTGTTGTCCTTGTCGATCGTCACGCGCTTCGCAGTGCCAAGGTCCTCGATCTTCACGCCCTCGAGCTTGATGCCGAGGTCTTCCGTGATCGCCTTGCCGCCGGTCAGAATCGCGATATCCTGCAGCATCGCCTTGCGACGATCGCCGAAGCCAGGAGCCTTCACTGCAGCAACATTCAACGTGCCGCGCAGCTTGTTGACGACCAGAGTCGCCAGCGCCTCACCATCCACATCCTCAGCGATGATCACGAGCGGCTTCGCCGTCCGTGCAATCGACTCGAGCAAGGGAAGCAGGTCCTTCATCGACGAGATCTTCTTCTCGTAGATCAGGATGTAAGGATTCTCAAGAGCAACTTCCATGCGCTCGGCATCGGTCACGAAGTAAGGCGACAGATAGCCGCGGTCGAACTGCATACCCTCGACCACATCCAGCTGCGTCTCCATCGTGCGCGACTCTTCGACGGTGATCACGCCGTCCTTGCCGACCTTCTTCATCGCTTCCGCAATGATGGTCCCAATCTGCGAGTCCGAGTTGGCCGAGATCGTTCCGACCTGGGCAATCATGTCGCCCGAAACCGGCTTCGAGAACTTGCTCAGCGCGCCGCCCTGGGCAACGCCATTCTCATCACGCTTGCCGACGATGGCCTCAACAGCCTTGTCGATGCCGCGCTTCAGCGCCATCGGGTTTGCACCCGCGGCCACCGTCTTCACGCCCTCGCGATAGATCGCCTGGGCGAGAACCGTAGCAGTCGTGGTGCCGTCACCGGCCACGTCGCTGGTCTTCGAGGCAACTTCGCGAACCATCTGCGCGCCCATATTCTCCAGCGCATTCGACAGCTCGATCTCCTTGGCCACCGTCACACCGTCCTTGGTGATCGTCGGCGAACCAAACTTCTTCTCGATAACGACGTTGCGACCCTTCGGTCCCAGCGTCACCTTCACTGCGTCAGCCAGAATGTTGACGCCGCGAAGAATCGCCTGTCGCGAATCTTCTCCGTGCAGAATCTGCTTTGCCATTGTGTTGCTCCTGTTTCTCGGTCTATCAACCGATCAGATTTGTTTGAATAAGGCGCCCGAAGCGCCGATTATGCGGCGAAGCCGCGGTATACGGCAGTCGCTACTTCTTGAGGATGCCGAGGACTTCTTCCTCGCGCATGATCAGATACTCTTCGCCATCCAGCTTGATCTCGGTGCCCGAGTACTTGCCAAACAGAATGGTGTCGCCGGACTTCACGTCGAGAGGGAATACCTTGCCCTCGTCGTTCGACTTGCCTTTGCCAACCGAGATCACTTCACCCTGTTGCGGCTTTTCCTTCGCCGAATCCGGGATGATGATCCCGCCAACTTTGCTCTCGCCTTCTTCAATGCGCCGGACCAGAATGCGGTCGTGCAGCGGTGTAAACGATGTCTTTGCCATTGCTTTACATCTCCTTGTTTCGAAGTGCTGTTGCGATTTTGGGCAGACGGAACTCCCGTCCGCGTTGTATTGCGCGACCCAGCCATCAACCTGGCTAATGCCGCAAAATAAAAGGGGTAATAGACTCGAGTGCCACGATCCAAGGCCCGGGATCGCCATTAGCACTCAAGCCTCCCGATTGCTAACGATAGTCAGCCACAACGAAGATGTCAAATGACCCAGGTTAAATGTGAGTGAATCTCGCGCAGGGTTAGCTTTATCCCGCCTTGCGTTTGCTATTTCGATTGACTCTGCCGCAGCTATTGAATTTGCTGCAGCTGCTGAATTTGCTTTTGTCCTTGCTTTTCTTGTTTGTCATCCCCGAAGGGGATCTGCTGTTGCTGTTGCGGTTGTCCTTGCTTTTGCCTCTCTTGCTTGTCATCCCCGAAGGGGATCTGCTGTTGCTGTTGCGGTTGCTCTTGCCTCTCTTGCTTGTCATCCCCGAAGGGGATCTGCTGTTGCTGTTGCGTGGTTGTTCTTGCTTTTGTCTCTCTTGTTTGTCATCCCCGAAGGGGATCTGCTGTTGCCTTTGCTTTTTGCCGTCGCTTTTCTTGAACTAAAAAATACATAAATTCAATGACTTAAGCGCACAATCCTGCAAAAACAACAGCAAACCAGCATGTCAAGCCCCCAGACCACAAAATCGACCCCTAAACATTCAGCAACTAACCCAAAATCAATAACCTGCAAGCAAAAAATAAAGTCACCCAAAGTGGCAATTTAGTTACCCTCACCTTGATAAAATAGAACCAGAAAGAAAAAACAAGGCCCGGCCAAAAGCCGGGCCTTCGCATTTAACCACCGAAAGAAAGACCTGATCCGGGAAGTCCGGACTCAGGGGTATAAATATACTTGACTAACCCGACCAATTCGCGTAGAGTCTTGAATATGGAAAGCCCAAAGACACTAATCGAAGCAATCCAACACTTTAGCGACGAGCAGGTATGCATTGACGCGGTTGCGATGATGCGCTGGCCTCAGGGAGTGCGCTGCGGCTACTGCGATGCCGATAAACCCTATTACCTGAAGACTCAGAAGCGGTGGAAGTGCCGCTCTTGCCGCAAGCAGTTCTCGGTCAAGGTCAATTCCATCTTTGAGGATTCCCCCATCTCGCTCAAGAAGTGGCTCCCCGCGCTGTGGCTCTTGGTGAATTGCAAGAATGGCATTTCCAGCTACGAGATCGCCAAGGATTTAGGCGTTACTCAGAAGTCGGCATGGTTCATGCTTCAGCGGCTGCGGCTGGCTCTCAGGGCGAGAGATTTCAGCTTCAAGATGGGTAGCGGCGAAGGTGGAGCAGTTGAGATTGACGAGACTTTCGTAGGCGGCAAGCCATTCAACATGCACAAAGAGCGGAAGCTGAGAATCGCCCGTATTCAAGGCCAGCAGTCGCGCAAGGCGAATGAGTATGGACGCGCTGGCAAAGCTGCCATCATGGGCATGTATGACCGTGAGGCAAGGCAGGTACGCGCTACCGTAGTGCCCAATGTGAAGCGTGAGACCTTGCAGAATGAGATTCTGAATAACATCGAACACGGTTCGACTATCTACTCCGACCAAGCCGTCTCGTATAACGCGCTGCGAGATAAGTACGTTCATGAGACCGTGAGCCACGTAGACGCTTACGTGAGAGGGCAGGTGCACACCAACTGCTTAGAGAACTTCTGGAGCCTCACCAAGCGCACCCTGAGAGGAACCTACGTCTGCGTCGAACCATTCCACCTTGACCGCTATGTGGATGAGCAGGTCTTTCGGTTCAACAATCGCGCTACCCGCGATAACCCATTGAACGATGCCGACCGCTTCTATATCGCGCTCTCGCAGGTCGCAAACAAGCGTCTCACCTATGCCGAACTCACTGGCAAGGTGGGTACGACGCCATTCTAAGCCTTGGAGCGTGAAACGTGGCCCGAAGCCAAAGTCTTAGGTTTCGGGCCTTTGGGCTGGCGTACCGATTCAATCGCATCCTGGTTATGCAGTAAGGCCGTTAGTTCAGGCTTCGTCACCGTCATGATCTGGCGAAGAGCATCGTTGAAGCGTGTCATTTCTGCCGTGGAAGAGGGCTTCATGGCGGTATGATACTCCCCTCCCCAAAATCCTCTAAGAGAGCTAAAAAAAAATGGAACACAACGACTCTATAGCCTTTACAGAAATGCTTGTTCTATATCGACGGATGTGGGTGCGCTACAAGATTCTTGACGCTCTTTCG
This sequence comes from uncultured Acidobacteriaceae bacterium, assembly GCA_963746625.1. GTDB lineage: Bacteria > Acidobacteriota > Terriglobia > Terriglobales > Acidobacteriaceae > Edaphobacter. Next base: position 1,375,401 of record CAVVBT010000001.1, on the reverse strand, counting down.
CACAATCCTGATGTGGATTTGGACGAATTGACGGAGTGGACTGAGAAGGTGGCCGATGAGGGTTTGAAGCCTGTCTTTGACGCGCTCGAAGAAGGTAAAGACGTTCTAGACGCTCTTCGAGCAGCGACAAAAGAGATCGCACCTCCGACCGAGCCTCTGAATCATTGATTGGCATTTGGACACACTCCATGCGAAGATTCGCTTGATGGCATCGAACCGAGACCGCGTTACGAGCGCGGTCTTTTTATTTTAATTCACCTTCGCGCCGCTTGAAGATCGCGTGATACATCCACGGATTCGCTATCGTCTTTTTCCAACTCTGCGCCGTTGGAAGGGCGGGAAGGAACGAGACCAGTTCCCAACCATCCTCGCCCAATTCATTTAAATGGGCTTGAATGACTTCATTGCTTGGGGGAGAATCCTCAATCTCTCCCTTCCACGGAATTTCATACTCCGTGTTTATTGTGATGACGTGGTATTCCCATTTCGGCACTTTAATACCTCCGACGGCGCGATGTCACTGTCATTTTACTTTTTACCCTTCTTTCGGGCGAGTTCGTGTATTCCATAATCCGCGAGCAGGTTCATAAAACTATCCACGTGTGAGGACACAGCTTCAGCATCTTTAACTGTGTATTCCCTGCGCACATGCATAACGTGATTGCGCCACGCATCTTTGAACCCGGTTAATTCCTTCAGGGCTGGAAAGTAAAACTCCTGTGCCTTTTGCTTCTTAGGCCCGCGACTCATGCCGTTGATCTTTGTCTCGACAACTTCCGGCAGCTTCTTTATGACATCATCCCATGTGGCATATGCGATAGGCTTTTCTTTGATTTCAGTCACTTTTAGATTGCGACAAAGGGCCCGTAAGCCCCACTCAACAACTCGCATTAAATGAAAGACCGCAGCCGTTCCCAGACCCAAAGCAATGCAATTACCCGCATCGTTGATATCGGTAAGAGCGTTGGGGAACGCCTTAGATACCTTCGCTCCGTACAAGTCTTCCGCTTCGAAGTATTTTGATACAACGGCATCTACTTGTACGAAATTATGCTTCCCCATATCAATGAGGATTCCTCTCTCAAGTGATCCAAGCTCAGCTTGTGCAGTTTTGGGGTCACAAGAGGCACCCTTAGCTTCAAATCGTTTCTTTAGCACATATGCAGCGCGAGAAGAGTGGTCAAATCCCACCCGATGACAAAAGAGTGCCGCTTGTTCGCAAATCGCGATAAAGTCCTTACATTCTAGGGTGAGAGACGTATCCCGCACTAATGCACAAACGGATTGAAGCTGATGGAGTCTGCCGAATAATGCTGTGAGGGCAGTTAGGTCGAAGCGGTTCATAATCCACACAAGATCATACAGATGCCCCCTTTGCTCAGACCCTAACAGTCCGCCTTGGGTTAGGCAAGTATATTTACGCCGACTCAGGTCTTTTCTTTTGAATACTTTGCACACTTTTCACCCAGTGGGGGAGGCAACACCATGTCCGAGACAAAACCAAAACGCTACCAGTGCCGCCACATCTTCACCGACGGCCACCGCTGCGGCAGCATCTGCCTCCGCGGCGAAGAATTCTGCTACTACCACCACACCACCCGCAAACCCGCCCAAAACCCACGAGCCCGCCGAAGCCGCCAGTCCACCTTCGACCTACCCATCACCGACCCCAACGACCGCACCGGCCTCCAATCCACCATCGTCGAAGTCCTCCGCCGCATCGCCGCCAACGACATCGACCCTCGCCGCGCCGGCCTGCTCCTCTACGGCCTCCAGATCGCCAGCCTAAACCTCCCCAAACCACAAACCGCACAACGAGGCCGCAAAATCGAACAACCCGAGACCGTAGAAGAAATCACCACCCACCCCGAACTAGGCATCCTCGCCCCAAAAACCGACATCGACGAAATCCCCATCAACCCAAAGAGCGCCATCGGCCTCCTCATGGAGCAGATGATGAAAAGCTCCAACCAAGAAACCGCACCACCCCAACCCGCGACCCTCCCCACCCTCCAGGCCACCGAGGATATCCCTGAACTTGCCGAGGAGACCCCGGCACACCCCACACAACTAAAACCATCCGTATCTTTGGGCAATGATCGTCGTAAAATAGGGCATGCGTTGCATTCGTCTTATCGGTCTCTGTCTCCTGCTGGCGTTCGGTCTTCCCTTGGCATCTTCCAACTCCGCCCTCGCGCAGGATACGACGGCGAAGCGTGGCCGCAAGTATAAAGCGCCGCCCGCTACCTCTCACATTGAGGTCACCGTGGTGAAGAAGTACAACGGCAAACCCATCAGCAATGCGGCCGTCGTCTTCCAATCGACCCTGGATGGCAAGGACCAGGGAAATCTGGAGGTCAAAACCGACCCGGACGGCAAGGCGAAGATTGACGTCATTCCCACGGGTAGCACGGTTCGAGTGCAGGTGATCGCGACAGGCTTCGCGACCTATGCCGAGGAATACCTCGTCAGCGAGCCCAGTCGGCAGATATCCGTCGCCATGCTTCGCCCACAGGAACAGATCTCGTCCTATGTGGATAACGAAGGAAAGGCTTCGACGGTAAAGCCTGGCGTGCAGGAGCCCATCCGCCCAACGAATCCGTCTGCCACCCCGGCCAAGCCCACTCCGGCGCCGCAGCCGCAGACACCCAACGCTTCAGCCACCACGCCTAAGCAATAAACCGGAGCACGATTCAAGAAATGGACAAGCCCCTCAAGGGAAAGACCGTGCTTGTGACTGGAGCAGCTCAGCGAATCGGCCGCGCGATCGCTCTGGCATTGGCAGAGCGCGGAGCCGATGTAGCCATCACCTACCTTGCCTCACAGCCTGAAGCGGTGGAGACTGTGCGGGCGCTGGCGGCACACGAGGTCGATGCATCGGCCATCCGCTGCGATCTGCGCGACCCGGAGAGCATCGAGGAGACGGTCGCGTCGGTGATGGACGAATTCGGCCGGATCGACCTCCTCGTCAACAACGCCGGCATGTTCGAGTCAGTGGCCCTGGAGAATATCTCCGTCGAACAGTGGGACGGGATGTTCGCTACCAACACTCGCGCACCCTTCCTGATGGCCAAAGCCGCGCATCCTCATCTTCGCGCGGCAAAGGGGCGCATATTGAATATCGGATCTCTCGGTGGAATGCATCCATGGGCGACTCACGGACACTACTGCACGTCGAAGGCGGCCCTGCACATGCTTTCGCAGACCATGGCCAAGGCCTGGGCGCCGGAGATCAGCGTGAACTGCATCGCCCCCGGCATGATCGTCCAGGGCGAAGTGGAGGACGGATACGAGCACTTCGCGCGCAAGACGCCGATGCAGCGCAATGGCACCTCGCACGATGTCGCCTCTGCTGCTGTTTTCTTCGCCACCGCGCCGCACTTCATCACCGGGCAGATACTCGCGGTCGATGGTGGGCTTGGCCTCTGACTCTGCGGACTACCGTCCCGTCAGTTTCTGCCACCAGCTCTTCTTTTCCGGATTTTCGTATAGATTAAGTGGTTCAAACTGCGGCTGTAGTGGTTTGCCCATGAAGGCCGCCAGCGGATTCGATGTGCACAGCAGGTGTGCATAGTCCGGGCCGTATTTTTCAGCTACGAGATCGTAGGCCTGCTTCATCTTTGGAGGCCGTGAAGTCGTATTGTGAGCATCGGTTGCCAGAAAGTGAACCCACCGTTTGCTCAGCAGGTCGTGAGACATTCGTTCGGCCCGCTTTCCCATCCGGCCCAGAACCGAGCCCGCGGTTATCTGGATCAGCACGCCCCCACGGAGCCAGTCTTCGAGCCGCTCGGGATCGCTCTGCAGAGTCGGGTTCCGCTCGGGATGGGTGAGGATGGGAGTGAGCCCGGCAAGCTGGAGTTGATAGAAGATTTCGGTCAGGCCGCGCGAGATGCCGTAGTCGGGAATCTCGACGAGGAGGTAGCCGAGTCCGTTGATGCTGAATTTTGGCGGATCGAGCTTCGCCTCCTGAATGTTCTCGTAAGACATATGAAAGTCGCATCCACGGCCGAGCTTGACCGCGATACCCTCGCGATCGAGCAGCCGCTGAAGCTCGTCGATCTTCTCGAAGACTAAATAAGGTTGGTAGGCGTAGGTACCATTCGCGTGCGGGGAACAGACGATGTGGGTGATCCCTTCCTCTGCGGCGGCCCGCGCCATCGCAATCGAGGTCTCTACAGTCGATGCACCATCGTCCAGGCCCCATAGCAGGTGATGGTGAATGTCAATCATGAGGAGTCAAGGGTACCACCAGCTTATCGGGCCGCCGCGAGGGACTCGGCCATCGCCCGGAAGAGCATCAGACCGTCTGTCGAACCGAGAAGCGATTCACTGGAGCGGTCCGGGTGGGGCATCAGCCCGAGTACATTGCGCCCCTCGCTCAGGACTCCGGCGATGTTCTCGAGCGAGCCGTTTGGATTGGCCGCTGCGGTCACCTCGCCAGTCGGAGTTGCGTAACGGAACGCGATACGCTGCTCCTTCTCCAGGGTCGCGAGCGTGTCTGCGTCGCAGAAGTAGTTGCCTTCCATATGGCCGATCGGCATCTGGAGGACCTGGCCCTTGGCAAGCCGATGAGTGAAGGGTGAATCGACCGTTTCGGTTCGCAGAAAGGTCTGTTTGCAGATGTAGTGCTGGCTGGCATTCCGCATCAGTGCGCCAGGCAACAGGCCAGCTTCGCAGAGGATCTGGAAGCCGTTGCAGATGCCCATGACGAGTCCGCCGGTCTTCGCAAACTTTGCGACAGATTGCATGACAGGAGCAAACTTCGCAATGGCGCCCGTGCGCAGATAATCGCCATAAGCAAATCCTCCGGGTACTAGGATCGCGTCGCATCCCTGCAAGTCCTCCGAGGCGTGCCACAGATACGTGACCGGCTGGCCTACCAGCGCGTCGATTACGTTGTAGGTGTCGTGATCGCAGTTAGATCCGGGAAAGACCAGAACGCCGAACTTCATACCTTAAGGATAGCACTCGAAAATGAGGGGCAGAAGAGCTGATAAGGCATCGGAACCTAGATGGGCGCGTAGACCGCGTAGCCGCGTGGCGGGGCAGGGAACTCGGCGTGGCCTTCCGCGTCGGTGGTGCGCTCGTCCGGATGGGCAATGTCGTGTCCGTCCCACGCTACTGGAGTGAACTTCTGGTTCGGCCATTTGGTCTTCACAGAGGTGCCGGACCATTTGTCTCCGAGGTTGTTAAGCACGTAGATGCAACCTGGCTGATTCTCCAGGCCGCTGCGCGAAAGGATGTACAGATCCGGATCTGCGTGCAGGATGCAGGCTTCGCCATCAGCGTACTTATGATGCGCGGCGATCAGCGCGTCGATGCCATTGGGCGTGCCGGGACGTGCCAAACCAAGATTGAAATAGTCGTACCACCAGACGCAGGGATACCCCTCGTTCATCAGAATGAAGGAGTAAGCAAGGTTCTTGTCGTTGATGATTTCATTGCCCCTCATATCGTGGTTGTCGACGAACGTTACGGCGTTAAAAGGCCGCTTCGCCACCACAGAACCATCTGCTGTCAGGTTCCTGAGGTCGTAGTTCAGCGTGTCGCAGACATCCTTCAGCTTGTAACGCAAAGGAAAATCGAAGGCGGCGATCTGATTGTCGGTTACGGCTTTAACACCATCGAGCCAACCCTCAATGTCCTCGTGCCCGGACCAATATTCGCCGACGACGAATGGTGAGAACTCCTTGCCATCGCGTTCGTAACGATACTTGGCCAGCAGGCCAATCATCCATGCCCCGTAGCCCTTGGCAAAGTCGAATCGGAAGCCGTCGAAGCGCAGTTCCTCGATGACCATGCGCGCATATTCGAACATGGCCTCGTAGACGCGCGGATTGCGATGACAGAGATGGGGAAACCCGGCAAAGTTCTCGCCCTCGATCATGACCCGCTCGTAGCGCGAAGGATGAAAGCAGTTCCAATCGCGAGGAAACTTGCCTGACTTCGGATTGAACTTCGTCCAACGTTTTTGCCCGTCGATCGGATTGACCTCTTCCTCATCCGCGCCGGAGTTGTGATTGATCACCATATCGGCGTACGCAGCGATCTTGTGTTCGTGAAGGGTGCGGATCAGGTTTTCTAATTCTTTGCGATTGCCATACAGCGTTTTCGCGCCACCCTTTTGATCAAAGTCGCCCAGGTCGAAGTAGTCATAGGGGTCATAGCCAGGCGAGCGCGCCTCAGCGCCCTTGCAGATTGGTGGTAGCCACAGCGCATTGAAGCCGGCGGCCTCCAACTCCGGTGCTTTTTGAGCGAGGAGGTTCCACCATTCGCCCTCTTTTTGCTCCTTAATCGGCGCATCCCAATAGAAAGCCTGCATCATTACAGCCATGTCGCTGATCTCCATTCGTGAAGCCAGCCTTATCGTGCCGGATTGGCATCGAACGGGAAGCTTTACGGTATAGTTCTTCAGCAGGTCTGATGCCGATCAGTGAAGTCAGGTTGGAATGGACATCCGAAACAGCAACGCGACGACACACCTTAAGACCGCGGGCAGTGCGCTTGTTGCATGGTGGCGAGCCGCCACTCTGGACGCGCTCATCGTAGGCGTCCTGTGGCTAATCGGGCTTGAGTTGATCCGCGTTCCCTGGGCGCCATTCTGGGCGATTCTTGGCGGCCTGCTCCAAATCATTCCTACCTTTGGAGGCATGGTTGCTCTGATTGGTCCGGTGCTTGCCGTGGCCTTCAGCGGACACGACGAATGGCGACTCGGTCTCGTCCTCGGTCTCTATGGTTTGATCGTCATTCTTGAAGGCCTTGTCATTGGCCCGTACGTGCTGCATCGCACGACAAGGATTCCGTGGTGGGCTGCATTTTTCGGCCCTATCGTGCTCGGCATCCTCATCCCGTTCTGGGGAGTTTTACTGGCACCGCCTCTGTTGGCGGTTATCTTTGCCTTCCGCAGGCCGGCGGGACCGAAGCCGCAGTAAGCTTACCCAAGTTTGTACCGCGTCTCCGCCAGCCGATAGAGCGGCCGCCATACCAACCGGTTGATTGTCACTACCATCATCGCCATGACAATCGTCGCCAGCAGCAGAATCTGAAATTGTCCGTGGTCGGTCGCCGCGCTGATCACTGCTCCAAGGCCGGTCGTCTGCAGCGTCTCGTTTTTCAAGTGGTAGTACTCCGCGATAATGCTCGCGTTCCAGGCGCCACCCGACGCAGTCACTAGCCCAGTAATTAAGAACGGAAAGATTCCAGGCAGGATAACAGTCTTCCATTTCTGTACGGTCGTGAAGTGAAACAGCGTTGCGACTTCCTTCAGATCGGATGGAATCGCCATCGCACCAGCAATGACGTTGAACAGGATGTACCACTGCGTTCCCAGAAGCATCAAAGCAATCGATCCGATGCCCATTCCGCCGCCTATCCGCACCAGTGCGATCAAAATAACCGGGAACAGAGCCGTTGCAGGAACTGACGCTGCAATCTGTGCAATTGGTTGGGCAATCCGCGCCAGTCGAGGATGAAAGCCGATCGCAACGCCCACTGGAATTGTCCAGACTGAAGCGAGCACGAGCGATACATTGACGCGCAAAAACGTCGCCATCGCGCCCTTCATAATCTCAACAAATTCCGGCCAATGCACCTGGCGCAACAGCACAAGGGCATTCCACGCAGCGTAGATTACAGCCGCCGCGATTACAACCAAAAGCGCGCCCCTGAGGAAGGTGATTCCTCGGTCACTTCCGACCTTCGGACTCTTACCTGGCCCTGCGGCCTGCGGATCCGCGCCTTTACCTTCTTTCGCCAACCGCCTGTATATGCCTTCCCCAACCGGCACTATCGTATGTCGGCGCAGTGTCTGAAGGCCGCGTGAATGTCTCAGGAGATGCAGCAGTGGGGAACTTACTCGGGTTGCACTCTCTACCTGTTCGAACTTGAACTTGTCACTCCACGCAATGATTGGCCGCCAGATCAACTGATCGGTTGCTACGATAATCGCAATCATCGTCAGCAATCCCCACGTGATGGCGCCATAATTTTCAGTCCCGGCGGCAGTTTGCAGGAAAGAGCCCAGCCCTGGAAGCCGAAAATCTCGCGTCCCCAGGACAAACATCTCGCACGCCATGAGGAAGAACCATCCCCCTGCCACCGACACCATCGAGTTCCACACCAGCCCGATTGCGGAGTAGGGAAGCTCGAGTTGTATTAGGCGCTGAAGCCGGGAAAAGTGATAGATACTCGCTGCTTCGGAGAGCTCTCGCGGAATGCTCTTGATCGATGAATAGAAACTGAAGGCCATGTTCCACACCTGGCCAGTAAAGATGAGGACAATCGCTCCCATCTCCACGCCGATTTGCCGTGTGGGAAAGAGCGCCACCATCGCCAGCATCACGCCGGGCAGAAAACTGAGCACTGGAATGGATTGCAAAATATCCAGTCCGGCGATCATAAAGGCCTCGATCCGCTTGTTGTAGGCCGCCACATATCCATAGCCGACGGCAAACACCAGGCTCAACAGATAGGCCAGGCCGATCCGCACAACCGAATAAAACGCATACAAGGGGAGCGCGCGCGGGCTTTGAGAGATAGGAATTTCGGGTTCCGGATGTCCGGACCAGTACTTCGCGATGACGACAACTCCGTAAAAGCAGGCCAGCCCGATTCCTGCCACGCATAGGTCCAGTACAAATGGCCAGCTGCGCTGTAGAACCTGCGAACGTGCCAGAGTCTCCCGTCCCGGAATGTTACTGAAGCTGTGCGGAAATTTCATCATGCACCGATCTCCGCGTCCGGTTTCTTTTCTGCCTCATGGTGCAGTTTCTCCGATTGGATAAACCGGCGTCGCGAAGCGTCGAAATCGAAAAGCTCGGCATACCTGCCCCAGTTGATCGCGGTTTCCAATTGACGCAGCGTCTCTTCTTCACTGAATTGTTCATCCAGTACGTCGTGAAAAAAGTCTTCCGGCACGCTGCGGTCGCTCTTGGATTCGATAGCTCGAACAATCTGACGAAGAAGCAGAACATTCTCCACGGCCGCGCTGCGAAACAACTCCTTTTGGCGAAGAATCTCAGAGTTGGCGTATTCCGCACCGGTCGGCGTAATCTCCGCATCACCTTCCGTCACCTTCAGGAAGCCAAGCAACTGCGCGGCGTCAACAATCGGCAACAGGTCATCGATCTCAAAGGCCAGATCGTCCGCCAACCGGTAAATATCGTCTTTACCGTTATGATCCAGCAATAATTCCAGGAGTCCTGCAATCCCGCCAGGGCGCGCGTGAGGCAGCATCTGGTAGTGCATCTGACGCTGATCGCGGACCGGTTTTCCGGTTGGGGTCTGAGGCAAGTCCGGCGGCTTCGCATCCGGCTGAGTGAGTACCTTATAGATGTAGTCGACCAACTGGGTGAAGGCAGTTGCTTTGCGGTCCCTGGGATGCGGGATCGCCACCCTGAAGTCGGTCCGGACGTGTCCCGGGTTGCGGCCGAGCACGATGATGCGGTCCGCTAGCAGAACCGCCTCTTCAATATTGTGGGTGACGAGAAAGATCGCCTGCGTTGGGATCGTCTTGTTCTGCCATAGCTCCAGAAGTTCGCTGCGTAGGTTCTCCGCCGTCAGCACATCGAGTGCAGAGAATGGCTCGTCCATAAACAGAACCTCTGGTTCGACGACGAGGGCTCGTGCAAAGCCAACGCGCTGCCGCATTCCGCCCGACAGTTCCTTTGGATACGCGGCTTGAAAGCCGTCCAAACCCACCGTGTCGAGTATCTTCAGGCTACGTCTTCGTCGCTCCGCAGGCTCCATCCCTCGCGCTTTTAGTGGTGCTTCAACGTTCTCCAAAACGGTTAGCCATGGGAATAGCGCAAAACTCTGAAACACGATGGACACATTGACGTTCGCTGTTGCAATTGGCTGTTCGTGCCAGTACACTTCTCCGGCTGAGGGTACGGACAACCCAGTCAACATGCGGAGCAGCGTGGATTTTCCTGAGCCGGACGGCCCCAGCAAAGCAACGATTTCACCTGCCGTGATGGACAGATCGGTCGGAGAGATGACCTGAATGCGGTTCTCGCTTGGTTGTGCGTAGTATTTCTCGACACGTTCTGCGCGTATGATGGCTGGCTGCATAGTTGGTAGTAAAGCGTGCGCTCTTTGGAGAATTTGTGATGGTTTGTGCCAAACGCTTCTTCGCTCAGCGTATCATTAGTATGTGGGCGATAGGGTTAACCTGATGCTTGCGGAAGTGGTATTTAGACTGATTTAATTTACCTTCAAGATTTGGGGAAAATTTAGCATGGCAGATACAACAATCGCCACTCCGGCAAAACCACGGGTACTCGTAGCAGATGACGAACAAGTAATCGCAAATACGCTGGCAATCATCCTGAATCAAGCGGGCTTTGATGCGCGCGCCGTGTTTAGCGGAGAAAAAGCCGTCGAGTCGCTCGAGAGCTTCCAGCCGGACATGTTGATCAGCGACGTCATCATGACCGGCATGACGGGCATCGAGGCGGCGATCATAACCCGCAGCAGATTGCCAAAGTGCAAGATTCTTCTTTTTTCGGGTCAGGCCGCAACGGCCGATTTACTGGAAAAGGCGCGGGCGCAGGGTCATGAGTTCGAGATTCTTGCTAAGCCGGTTCATCCAACTGACCTTCTCGCCAAGTTACGCGGCTAGCTGCTGCTGGATGAGCCCACGTCAAATTGTTGTCTTTCCTTCACTTTGACTGCGGGAACTCCCGCATAGACGGTCCATGAATCCAGGTTTCGTGTTGCTACCGATCCCAACCCAAGCACCGCACCCTCACCTATATTGACGCCAGGGGCAACTGACGCGCGAGCGCACACCCAGGCATAGGCACCGATGGTCATCGCATAGGCGATGAGCGGAAACGCTGGGTCGTCATAGTCATGAGTGGCTGCGCAAATATAAGCCTCTTGTGACAGAATCGCATGTGATCCGAGACTTACCGGCGCAGGATTGTAGATTTCCGCACCGTCGCCCGCTGTCACTTGATCGGCACAAAACAGGTTCCAGGGGGCCCAAACTTTCGATGCTGGATAGAAGTGGCAGTTCGTTCCCATCGTTGCTCCAAAAAGACGCAGAAGAAAGGATCTCCAGGAGTGTAACGGTCTCGGTGAAGTTCTATAAAGCAAGAGCCAGCATACATTCCAGCAAAGCCGCCGGAGGCGGTCGCTTAGCGTGAACGCCGGGCGCAGATAAGGATCGGCAGCGGCATCGGCCTTGATGTGTTCTGCCGCGTTGTAGTGAATCGGCTTTGGCATTGGGGGCGCGGCACCTATTCCGAATCGACTGCGGTCGGAGTCATGACCGTAGCCGTTCCGAAGAGCCGAATAATTGCTTTTGCATTCTCTCGCATGTCATACCTGTGTTGAAAGCATTGATAGGCGAGTTCCGCCATGCGCTTTCGCTCTGAAATGGTCATGCCGATCCACCTCTGGAGCAGCCGCAGCGTTCCTTCAGCAGTATCCAGCTCCATCAGGCCTGCGCCATCCTCGGCTATGTCCTCGGCTATGTTTACCTTGTCCGCCAGGAGCACTGGTTTCCCGCAAGCGAGGGCTTCTGCTACAGCGATTCCGAAGTTCTCCTGGTGCGACGGCAGAATAAAGGCTTCAGACGCATAGAAGGCCCCCCATTTAGCGTCGCCAATCAACATACCGGGCCAAAAGACGCGATGATCAATCCCTGCGTTGGCTGCTGCCGCTCTTAGTTTTGCACTCCACTGCTGCTGATCCGGACCGGCCATGACGAGATAAAGCTCCGGGTCATCTGCTGCCGCCTTTGCGAACGCGTCGATCAGTAGATCGCATCCTTTCTTACGATGAATGCGGCCGAGAAAGAGAAGGTACCGCTTGCCGACGGCCTCGGGACACTTCGCAAAGAATGCACGCTTCTGCACCTCGGGGTCACCTGTTGGCCCGCTGGCGCCGTACGGTACGACATAGGGATTCCAACGATGCAGCCAAAAGCTTTCTTCCGCGAGCCTCTTTTCCGCTTTGGATGTAAATAGCACACGGTAGGCGCCGCGCAGAATCCAATACTCTGCCGGAACCCAATAGAGCCACTTCTTCACATGCTTAAGCGGGAACGCGTGTTTGAAGTAAGGATCGAGCATGCCATGCGTAAACACAACATAGGGAGTATTTCCGGCAAGTGTACGCCAGGCGGCAAATCCGCAGTACTGCCACAAGCCATTGACCACAACACCATCAAAGCGATGACGGTTGTCTCTTAGCCACGGCAGCAGTCTGGAGTTGAACCCGTACTTGGTGTTCGTCGGTCCCAGGGCGTGCACTGGAAACCCGATATCGTTGAGATAGGGCGCTGACGGATCATCCAGCGTTACGACCTCGCCCGTGTAGCCGATGGGGCCATAACTGAGCAACACCCTCACGGATTCGGTGGGGCCGCCGGCTTCCGGGTTCAACGTTCCGATGATGTGAAGAATTCGCATCAGTTTCCTGCCATCACTTTCGAGCATAGCAGCAGAATTTGTGGTTGTCGCAACATCGCAGCGCGGGCCCTTTTCATGTCTTCACTCTTCGGGTAACAAAAGCAATTCCTCGCCGAAGGCCACGGACATCCTCTTCATAATTCCATTGGTTGATCCGTTCCAGCGCGCGTTTCCCCATGGTATCTGCGGTCGAACGCTGTCCCAGCACTCTTCGCAATGCATCGGTTAGAGCGGCGATATTGCCAGCAGGGAAAACGCAGCCTTCAACTCCATCTGAGATTAAGTCGGGTTGACACCCTACATCGTCCGAAACAATTACGGCCTTCCCCGCATTCATAACCTCATTCACGATCAAGCCCCATGGTTCATTCAACGAGGGAAGCACAAAGACTGTAGCGATATTGAAGAACGCAGGCAACTCCGACTGGTTGCGGAAGCCGCAGAATCGCACGCTGCTAAAACCGCTCTCCATCGCACGTTTCTCCAACGCGTTCCGTTCTTCTCCATCCCCGACAATCACTAAATAGGGCTCTGGTTCCAATCCTTTGCCGGGCGACAGTTCTAAGTAGGCCTCGAGCAGATCGCCGCAACGCTTCCGGTTTTGTAACTTTGAAGCGAACAGAATAATGGGACGAGATTCATCAAGATTTAGCTGCTTCAACAGGTCGTTGCGTTTGCTCGAGGCTGCCCGGCATTGTTTCTGAAAATAATCATTGTCAACGGCATAGGGCATCAGGAACTGCGGGACGCCCTCTCCCAGAAAATGCCGCCAATATGCGGCATTTGAGCTACCTATAGGCAACACTCCGTCAACGAAATGCCGTAATAGGTCGAAGAATAATGTTTTCGCATCGCTCTTCAAGCCAGTTTCCTCTGTCAAGGTCAGCCGCGACTCCGCGCGAAGCAGAACGGGTATTCCCAGCATCTTCGCCACCAGCATTCCCTGGAGTGCGTTCAGAGTCGAATACCCATGCACCCACAGCACGTCAAAACCTGCTTGTCTTTTGTTGCGCAACAGCCGGCTAAAGATTCCGTAGTTGAACTGAGTTGCCCGACCTGTCCTTCGCTTATCCCAAATTACGGGCAGGAACTCGTGATCGTATCCGTCGACCAGCGGAACGTCCCACTTCACATCGACTCCGAAGCCTTTATCGGCATATTGATGAACAGAAAAGTTCGATGCGAAGAGGACTGTTAGCTCAATATCCGGTTCCTGCGATATCCGGCGAAGCAATGGAGCCTGATATTGGATCGGATGACTTACCAGATAAGCGACTCTAACCTTTCTTTTCGGTACGCTACCGTCTTTGTTCTTCCTGGAGTTGGCCATAATGAAGGTGACTGGTCGCTCTCTACGCAACAATCTTGCGGGTTAGTTGGGCTATGGCCTTGCGTAGCGCTAAGACGTCTTCTTCGAAGCTCCACGATTGAATTCGTTTCAGCGCGTTCTGGCCCATCTTCCCGGCCGTCTCCGGTTGGGCCAAAACGCGACGCAGGGCTTGAGTCAACGCCTGAACATCACCCACCGGGAAGACGCATCCCTCTACGCCGTCAGTAATTAAGTCGGGATGACAGCCGACGTCGTCGGAAACGATGATTGCGCGCGCGGAGTTCATTACTTCATTGACTACCAGCCCCCAGGGTTCATGACGCGCTGGTAGAACAAATACACTTGCGATATCGAAAAATCGCGGCAGTTCAGATTGGTTTCGAAAGCCGCAGAATCGAACGTCCGTCAACCTCTCTGCCCGCGCCTTTTCTTCGAGAGCAACTCTTTCTTCTCCATCCCCCACAATCAATAGATAGGGTCGGGCGGCGCAGTCCTCACTCTCGATTAAGCTGCGATAGGCATCCAGGAGATCCGCGCAGTGTTTACGGCGCTGCAACTTCGACGCGAACAAAATGACAGGTCTGCCGTCATCAAGTCCAAGTTCCAGTTGCAACTCTTCCCGCGTCGCTGCTGCTTCGAGGCTTCGTTGACGGAAGTATTCGTTATCAACAGCGTAGGGCATCAGGAAAAACGGGACAGCCGACCCGAAATAGTGCGCCCAGTATTCCTGATTAAGTGTGCCAACCGGCAAAACCGCTGTCACCAGGTTCTTCAGCACTTCAAAAAAAAGTTGCTTCAGCAAAAGTTTGGGGCCACTCCGTGGGCGGTCTCGCAACCACATATCGCCACGCAACAGCACAGGAATACCGAGAGCCTTCGCAGCTAACATGCCGTGCAAGGCGTTGACCATGGCGTATCCATGCACCCAGAGGACATCAAATTCCGGCTCCATCTTGTTTCCGCGAAGAGCGCCGAAGATGCCATGGTTCAGGGGAGTTGTGACGGTCTGTGTGCCATTGTCTCGCAACACAGGCAGAAACTGATGGTGATATCCATCCAGGAGTGGCACGTCCCACTTCACGGAAACGCCGAAACCTTCATCCGAGTAGCTTCGCAGAGAAAAATCAGAGCCGAAGAGCACTGTCAGATCGATGTCAGGCTCTTGCGCAATTCGCCGCAATAGCGGCGCCTGATATTGGATCGGATGGCTTACCAGATAAGCCAGCCTTACCTTCTTTTTCGAACCGTTGCCCATGTCTGAAGCAGCTAAAACCATATCTCGTGAGGCTTCGTCCAAATCTGCCGGCTATTACCTTCATCGTTGACAAGTTCTCGCTACTGGTTAATCGCGAGGATAAGGATTGATGCAATTCCTAATAGGGTAGAGATGCCACCGGACTTAATCGCCGCCTTCATCTGATTGGTGGGCAGGAAAATGATATCCTCCGCCTGTAATACAGGATCGGGCGCTCGCCCTTGAATAACTTTCTTTAGGTCGACGTGAACTACCTGCCGATCGAGCCCAACCGAGCGAATGATCCGAAGGTCGTTTTCCTGGCCCTCAAAACCTGCTCCACCGGCAAGAGCAGCTACTTTCATCAAGGTCAAAGGTGAGTTTTGTTGAAGCGGAATCGCGCCTTGAACCTTGAAGGCGCCTAGCAAATAAACCACGCCAACCCGCGGCACTATGATCGTGTCCCGAGGGAATATCGGAATATCGGCGAGCGCGCTCTTGGATGGATCCGTACCGAGATCCACAACGATGGGTTCTTTCAAACCGTACCGATTAATGGTAATGACGTGACTCGCAGTTGAAGGCAATCCACCTATTCCTCCTCCGACCACAACAGTCGTAGTCACGCCCGATCCTCCGCCTCCTCCGCCAGCCGCCGCTAGAACATCGTACAGTCGCCTCTCTCCGATAACAGGAACAATCCCATGTAGTTCCCCGACGATAGTCGCGATCTGATTTGGCGAGTCGGTAATCTGAATGGACACCTGGGGGTCGCGATACATCCCGGCACTCATCAGCTTTTGGGCAATAAGTTGTTGGGCCTGGTGCACGGTAAGGCCGTCCACTTGGATGGCGCCAATCAATGGCAGTTGAATTGTGCCATCCTCGGCTACGCGTACTGTCGGAGTGTAGTCCAGACTCTCGAAGATATGCACTGCAATGAGATCTCCGCGCCCCAGGTAGGCATCCCGGTTCGGCGGAAAAAGAATCGCTGGATCCGTCGTTATTACTATGGGCGGGTTGACCGGCGTGGAGATTCCGAGCGCTGGCCCGCTGAACTGAGCGCTGGCTGTAAGACTCCATAAAAACAGCAACAATCCCGCTGCTGAACTCGCGGCAAATCGGCTGGGTTGAAGAGCATTGCGCATTTTGCTCATCGCTTTGTCCCTTCTACTTCGTGGGTTTCTTCTCCGGTGGTCTTGTGAGACTCCCAGCTATCGGAATCCACGCTTGCGTACGAATACCCCGAGTATCCGTAGTATCCGTAGTACTCTGGCGAATTCAAATCGACAGCATTCAAGACAATGCCGGTAATACCCGCGCCCGACCGGAACAGGATGTCCCTGGCTCTCCGCACCACATGTTTGCTGGATTTACCGTGGCGCACTACAAGGACAACAGCATCTGCCTGCCGCGCGAGGATGACGCCATCGGTAACGGAAAGGATGGGAGGAGAGTCGATGACGATGTAGTCATAAAGTTCCGCACATCGCTTCAGAATTGCCTCCATTGCCCCGGAACTCAACATCTCTGTCGGGAAGGGAGGAACGGGCCCGCTGGGCAGAATATCGAGATTTGGAATCTCCGGCACACCTTGTACCGTCTCTTCCAGGCTGGTTGCTCCGGTGAGAACTGTCGTAAGGCCAACCTTTCCATTCAACCCAAAACGATGATGAATATTGGGTCGCCGCAGGTCGCCGTCGATCAGGAGAACGCGGGTGTCTCTTTGAGCGAGGATTGCCGCGAGATTGCTTGCTGCAGTCGTCTTTCCTTCTGACGGCGTTGCACTCGTTAAGACGATGATCTTCGGAGGATGTCCGGCAGTTGAAAGGAGCAGAGAGGTGCGCAGAGAGCGGAAGGCCTCGGCGAACTGCGACTTCGGTTGCGTCAGGATTCCGATGTTACGCTGTGCGGTGGTCAGTGTGCCGGCCTGATCGACAGAGGAGCGACGGGCACGCGGAATAATTGCCAGCGATGGCAATTCCGTGATGCTTTCGATCTCCGCGATGCTCCGCAGTCCAGTGTCCAGGCTTTCCATCAGGAACGCCACTACGATTCCAGCCAGAATGCTAAAGACGAGCGCAGTAAGGATGACAGTCGACTGCGGCCGCAACAGGGGATTTGCCGGCGGCAAGGCTGGGTCGACGACGTCGATCTCTAGAGACTCCAGTCCAGACTGAACGCTAGCCGTCCGCAGACGCTGCTGCAGACTGTCGTACAGGGTGCGATTCGCTTCGAATTCCCGCTGCCGCAGGGTGTACTCAACAAGTTGGTCGCGCAATTTATAAGCGTCCGTTTTCTGGGCTTCCAGAGCAGCAGTAGTCTGGTCTTCATTGGCACGGGCAACAACGTAGTTTTGTTTGGCCTGCAGCAGAAGACGGTTCTGCTCGGCATCAATCTCTTTGTTCAGTTCGTCGATCTGCGCTTTCAGAGCTTTTGACTGGGGATGGTTTGGCCCGAGCGACGATTCCAACTGCGCGTAATTCGACCTTGCAGTGGCCAACTGTCCCCTAAGCTGATTCAGCTCTGCAGGCGCGGTCCCGGGCGTCAACTCGAGTGCACTTTCGATCGAGTCCGGATCCATTCCGCTGACGACGCGATAGCGCGCCTCGGCAATAATGCGAGCCAATTTAGCTGCTGCTGCCGCTCTGGCAAGATCATCGAGGGAACTGCTGATTTGGTTGTGGGTTGGATCGAAGCCCAGGATACCCAAACGGCGCTGCAGGTCCATCATCTGTTCTTGCGATGTCTCCACCTGCTGCTTGAGGTCGTCGAGTTTACCGGAGAGCCACTCAGACACTCGTTGCGACGAGTCAAAGCGCGTCTGATAGCTGCGCTGGATGTAATCGGAAATAACCTTGTTGACGATGTCTGCGGACAGTTTCGGATTCAAGCTGCTGTAGCTGATGCGAATGATGTCGGTCTTTGGAACGAGAGCGACGTGCAGGTTGCTCTGCAGCCGGTGAACCGTATCTTGCCTGATCACCCCGTCATCGAGGTTGGTGTGCGGTACCGGGCCCTTTCGTTCGAGGAAGTCGGCATTGTTTGACAGGTCCAACTCGCGGCAAACTTTAAGCATCAGCGAGTCGCTTTTGAGAATCTCAATCTCTGTCAACATCTTCGAACTGGAGTCCCCGGCGTAACCTTGTACCGCGCTGACTTTATATTCATTCGACGAGCCCGACCGTACCTGAATCCGGCCGTAAGCATCGTAAAGTTTCGGCTGAGACTCTGCCTTGAAAACCCCGTACGCCAAACCCAGGAGCACGGCAATAATCAGAACCCACCGTCGTTTTCGCAGCACAATCAGCGCTTCAGACAGCGTCGTATCTGTAACCGTCGTACTAAACCCGCTCTGGTTAGTCTCCGGTACACCCGTGACCGGCGGTGGCGTATTTTGGGAACCCATTGCCCCTAGTCTACCCGAGTGTGCCATGGAGGAGGAAGAACGTATCCTCAATGCCAACATGGGGGTAAAAACGATGGCAAGGTCATCCCTGGCTCGGAAATCCATCCAACATCGGATATTCTCTTTGGTGAGGTATTGCACCGCAACACTATGAACGAAAAGGTCAAAATTGCCGTAGTCGGATCGGGGTATGTGGGTCTCGTTGCTGCCGTTTGCTTCGCGGAAATGGGCCATGACGTCATTTGCGTCGATAATGACGAGCGCAAAGTTGCCGCTCTTCAGGCGGGCGATTCGCTCATTCACGAAAGTGGCCTTCCTGAGCTTCTGGGGAAGTTCGGGAACACGAAGGTACGGTTCACGACGGACCTGGCGGACGCTACACACGAAAGCGAAGCCATTTTCATTGCCGTAGGAACACCCCAGAATGAGGCTGGGGATGCCGATCTGTCATTCGTCGAAGCTGTGGCTTGCGAAATCGCCCGTTCGCTCACCTGTTATAAGGTCATCGTCGAAAAGAGCACTGTTCCGGTCTACACGAATGAGTGGATCATTCGTTCGATGGAGCGTAACGGTGCTGCCCGCGACCTGTTTGATGTGGTCTCCAACCCGGAGTTTCTCCGTGAGGGAACTGCCATCTCCGATTTTCTTCACCCCGATCGCATCGTAGTCGGAGCGGATTGCGACCGTGCCGCGGAGGTGCTGGACCGAATCTACCGGCCTCTCACGAGCGGAAGCTACTATGTGCAGCCGGGTTCGCTTGGCGGGGCCCGCAGCGCAGGATCGCCGCCGCCGCTCGTCCTAACCTCCACCAAGAGCGCCGAAATCATCAAGCATGCTTCCAACGCGTTCCTCGCTATGAAAATTTCGTTCATCAACGCGGTCTCCAACCTTTGCGAAGCCACAAATGCGAACGTCGAGCAGGTGGCTCGAGGGATAGGTCTTGACAGCCGCATCGGGCCAAAATTTCTCCGTCCCGGGGTCGGCTACGGCGGCTCCTGTTTCCCCAAGGACGTAGCCGCTTTTCGTTCGGTTGCAGAGCAGTTGGGTATCGACTTCAGCCTCCTCGTCGAAGTTGAGAAGATCAATGACCAACAGAAGAAGCGCTTCCTAAACAAGGTTCGTGCTACTTTGTGGACCCTCCGCAGGAAACGAATTGGTGTTCTGGGCCTGGCGTTCAAGGGAGAAACCGACGATATTCGGGAATCGCCGGCGATTGAGATTATCGAGATGCTCCTTGCGGAAGGTTGCTCGGTCACCGCTTATGACCCAGCGGCAATCAAGCGGACGCAGGATGTTCTTCCGGCCACGCCCAATCTCAGCTACGTCGCCAATGCTTATGCTGCCGCACAGGACGCTGATGCTCTCCTCATTCTTACGGACTGGGCCGAATTTGCGACTCTGGATCTCGGCCGTCTGAACGAGAGCCTCCGTTATCCAATCATCATTGACGGTCGGAATCTTTACGATCCGGATATCATGGGCAAATACGGCTTTACATACATTAGTGTCGGCCGGCCGGCGGTTCACCCAGTGCGAGACCTCACATCGTCCACCGCCAGCATCTAAAAGCTGCGCCTTAGAACATTCAGGGGCCCCCGGCGACTCCTGCGACGCAGGCCTTCTTCGTAGAAATGAAGTGAGGGCCGTGGTTGAGATTTTTGGCTGAAGAAAGGCAGTAGATGACGTCTGAAACATTTCTGGTCACCGGAGCGGCGGGTTTCCTCGGCTCCCATCTATCTGACGCACTGCTCGCGGCAGGGCACTCGGTAATTGGTATCGACAATCTCAGCACGGGCAACCTGGCTAATCTCGAGCATCTTCGGCGGGAAAGCCGGTTCAGTTTCATTGAACATGATATTTGTAAGCCATTTGACGTTGGCCGGGTCGATTTCATCTTCAACCTCGCATCCCCGGCCAGCCCCATCGACTACACTCGCTTGGGAATCGAAACGCTCCAGGTTGGATCGGCCGGCACCATCAACACGCTCGACCTCGCCCGCAAATTCGGCGCCGGCTACCTCCATGCCTCTACATCTGAGTGTTACGGCGACCCTGAAGTGCATCCCCAGGTTGAATCCTATTGGGGGCACGTCAACCCGATTGGCCCGCGCTCCGTCTACGATGAAGCCAAGCGCTTCTCTGAGGCCGCCGTCATGGCTTATCACCGCTACCATGGCGTAGATACCCATCTTGTCCGGATATTTAATACCTACGGCCCGAGGCTCCAGCCCAATGACGGCCGGGTTATCTCGAACTTCATGGTGCAGGCGTTGCAGGGTGAGCCTCTGACAATCTATGGTGATGGTTCCCAGACGCGCAGCTTTTGTTATGTCTCTGATCTCATCGATGGCATCTTGCTTCTATCGCGTTCGCAGGAGCATCTTCCTGTCAATATTGGTAATCCCGATGAATGGACCATCCTTGAGTGTGCTCGCGAAGTTCTTGCGGTCACCGGCTCCAAATCCGAAATCTTCTTCCATCCTCTTCCGGAAGACGATCCGGCGCGCCGTCGACCCGACATCACACGAGCCAGAGCTCTGTTGGGTTGGGAACCGACGATCAAATTGCGAGAAGGACTGGAAAAGTCACTCGAATACTTCAAGTCATTCGTGCCGCACGCGTAGAAAAGCAGATCTACGGCTAAGGTACCTCAGGCTTGTTGCGGAGCTTCGGGTACCAGGTCAGCTCGAATGCGATGGAAGTATTTTTTTGTAGTCCCGGTTTGTACGCCGGCGCCTTCCATCCTTCGTATTGCACCCAGGAATTCAACTCCACTTCCTTTCCCAGTCGCTTCACGATGCTTGCCTTGAACTGGTTCTGCGTTGTGCCGCCGGGAATGAAGTTGAATGGTGTCTTCTTGTTGAGATACTCAAACTGCACCCATTCATTTCCAGAGAGGTGATAAGTCAGCCATGCCTGCCCACCCTTGGCCTCTCGCCCAATCCAGTCACCCATAATGAATCCCTTGTTGGTATATCCCTGCAGCTGAATAACCTCCCAATAGGCAAACTGCCCTGCAGCAGCCGGCGAAACGCCTGGATCGGTTGACACTGCTTCTACTCTGAAATCGAACTTGTTCAGCTTCGGAATCTGGGAGACGTACAGGCCGGTCCGGTACGATGCCCGTCGCGGAGCACTGATCGGCGTCACGTCGTCGTGTGAGATCGAATCCACGTAAAACGAAACGTATTTGCGCATAAGCGGCAGCCGGTAAGAAGCGCTGAAGTCGCTGAATCGCGCGCCTGGATCGTTACGCGAGATCTTTTCAGCTCCGGCGGTATCGTTCGTGTCGTAGAAGCTATGCCAAAATGTGCCCAGCGTGACCGGGGCGTGTCCCTCGCCTCCCCAGATGACGGTCCTCTGGAATGCAAACTCGAAGTTATCTGTCGGTCGAAAGGAAAACATTTCGGAATGCACCCATGGCGATCGCGGAACCATGTGTCCCTTAAGGCTACCTACAAAAAAGTCGTATCGAACGGGCCCAAGCAGTTTCGAAAGGTACTTAATGTTCAGTGGCTCTACCCGGTTAACCCGAAAGGAGTAGCCGTCTTCCGCGTTATTTGACCATGCCATCGCACTTCCCGCAGCCGGGCCCATCCACGAATCGGTCTTGCCACCGGAGATCTCGTGCCCAAGTATGTGAACCGAGGCATACGCTTCGACCAGTCGAAAGGGATTCTCCTCAAGGATCGGGCCTTGCGGTATCGTGTCTTGCGGTCCCGCATATTGGATCTCGTCGATGAGGGAGAGTTGCCTCGCAAATTGAGGCGTGTAGCCCTCCGCGGAAGGCGAGTGCTGGTACTCCCCTCTGACATATAAAGAAAAGGGTCCCCACTCTTCCAGCGTGGAAGCGCCCGCTATCGCATTGAACCCTGATTGGTACGGCCGACCATAGTCGTTGTTTATCGTCTGGCCCAGGTGGTAGCTGTCGCGGAGTATCGGACCATCAATCCCGAGGAATCGCGTATAGGAAGACTCCACGCCATAGACGAGGCCTCGCTCGGCCCTGCCATCCGGGACCTCTGCACTTAGATAGCTGAGGATCTTTACAAAAATGTCCTGGGCTTGTTCGTTGTCACTGTCCATGATGGCATCCTTCGATGCCAGTAGGATGTGCAGCACGCTTCGACGTGTGTAGGGACGCATGCTCAGGTACATTGTGTCGACAAAGCCCATCCCATACAGGCGCGTCAATTCCGGATAGACCCAGTTGTCCATGGGAATGTAGGCGGACCCAAGCCGGTCCGGCGGTGGCTTTTCCGGTACTGGGGCATAGGGGGCATAACCCGTAAAGGGAGATTGCGGACTAGGTGTCTCGGGGGGCGCGACCGGAGGTCCCTTCTGCTCCGGAGCCGGCACAGAAGGAGTTTGCTGTGGTTGTTGTGCCCCATACGCTGGAGCACCCGGGACCGGACTAGGTGCGGGAGTTGGAGCAGGTGCAGATTGAGGAGCAGGATTCGACGGTGGTGTCTGCGCAAGAGCCGTTGATACAAAACACAATGTCAGCGTTGCAAAAACAAGAAAGCCCGTGGTCCGCACTCGCACCTCAATACCAGTTGCTAAACTGTAGCATCCAGTGTAAACGTCGCCGCGTCTCGCTCGCGCTTGCGACGAGACGCCCCCTGAATCCAATGTTTTAGCGTCCTCTTGCTTCGATGCGCCGGCGAAGGCCGGTCTCTGTCTTTTCGATCCACGCTTTACTGCTGATATTGCGACGAACCAAAGAATCCGCCAACAGAACCAGAGGATCCGACGCCGTCTTACGCCCTTTGACCATCTTTGAGAACTCCAGGCACTCGATCAAAACGGGGCCATCGCCACCACGACTTCTCCCAAGAGACTCCTGAGCCACCCGATACAGAGCCACTGCATCTGCAGCATCCACTGGGATTCCAGGAACTCCCAATCGCCGCGCCTCGTTACTCAGATTTTCGTGGTCGCCCGTCTTTTGCCTCTTCGCCGATGGAAGAACAACAAAAATCACAGGCAACTCCAGCTTTGAAGCGAGCGAAAGTATCCGACTCCAATCTCCTTTGGAGACGCTGCCGCGACCTACGTACGCAACCACGACATGAGGCTGCTTCAACGCCTTGAAGGACAGCGCTGCGCCCATTGACAATCTCAACCGCTCACCAGCATCGTCAATCCATGGCAGCAGGCGTCCAGGAACTCCGGATGTTCTGGCTTTTTTCACCTTTTTCCCAGAGCTAAGCGCAACGATACGCTCCAGAAGGGAACTGATCTTCGACCCAGTCAGCAGATCCATGACAAACCCTGGTTGGGAGTCGCTAACGAGATCCCCGGGCAGCAGATCAATTGCCGTGCTTACGCGGCACGCCTCCTGCCCCCTCTCTGAATCGAGCCCGCGTAGCTTCTTAGAGGCTCTCTGCAACTTCACGATATGGTCGTCCAGGATCCTCGCTTCGGCCATCGCCGAATAAAGCTGCCGTAGTTTCTTGTTCGGCACCAGCGGATTCTCATGCAGTTCTGCTTCGCTCAACCAACCCTCCGTCCAAAAACAGAGGGTTCCGAAGAACCCTCTGCAGTGCAATCCGAAATCTTTCTACGCCTTGACCGGGTCCGATGCTTCCACATTCAAGCCCAGCTCTTTCATGGCGTCCTGCGCAGCCTTCCCGTTGAACTGGCCGTCTCGTGCCAGCTTTGAGAGCGTAGCGCCCACAATCGATGCGGCGTTTATCTCGAAGTGCTGCCTGAGATGTTCACGATTGTCGCTCCGTCCAAAACCGTCGGTCCCCAAAGTGACAAGGCGTGACGGCAGCCAGGGAGAGAGCATATCCGGTACCGACTTCATGTAGTCGCTCGCGGCAATGACCGGTCCCTTTGCATCTCCGAGGGCTGTCAGCAAATAGGGCTTCCGCTCCGGTTCCGCTGGATGCAGCCGGTTCCAGCGCTCGACCGCTAATGCATCGCGCCGCAACTCCGTGTAGCTCGTCAGGCTCCAAACGTCGGCATGCACGCCGTACTTCGAAGCCAGAATCTCCTGGGCACGGAGGACTTCATTCAAAATCGGACCGCTGCCGAATAACTGCGCCACTGCTTCGCCAGCAGCAGGCTTCAGCTTATACATTCCGCGCAGAATGCCTTCAGCCGCACCCTCCGGCATCGCCGGCATGGCATAGTCTTCGTTGTACATCATCAGGTAGTAGAAGCAGTCTTCGCCCTTTTCGTACATTCTGCGAATTCCATCCTGAATGATGACCGCCATCTCATAGACATAAGCGGAATCGTAGGTGATGCATGTCGGTACAGTGCTCGCCAACACAATGCTGTGCCCATCCTGATGCTGCAGTCCTTCCCCAAGCATGGTGGAACGTCCGGCTGTTCCGCCCATGAGGAAGCCCTTGCCGCGGGAATCCGCAAACGCCCACACCATGTCTCCGATGCGCTGAAATCCGAACATCGAGTAATACATGTAGAAGGGAATTGAGGAGACACCATAGTTTGCATAGGCCGTCCCTGCTGCGGTGAACGAGGCCATCGATCCAGCCTCGGTGATCCCTTCTTCGAGGATCTGGCCGTCCTTCTCTTCGCGATAGCTCAGCAGCATGTCTTTGTCATGAGGCTCATACTTCTGACCCTCCGGAGCGTATATGCCGACCTGCTTGATCGCCGACTCCAACCCGAAGGTCCTTCCTTCATCCGGAACAATTGGGACAATCAGCTTGCCGATCGCTGGATCTTTCATCAGGTGGCGCAGGATGCTCACAAATCCCATCGTCGTCGAGACAGCGCGGTTGTTCGAGCCAGCCGTCCATTCGCGGAACACTTCCAGACCAGGGGCTTTGAACTCAGTCTTCCGCACTTCACGTACCGGCAGATAACCGCCCAGCTCTTTGCGGCGCGACTGCATGTACTGAAGCTCTGGTGAATCAGGAGCCGGCCGGTAGAACGACCCGTCCTTCGCTGACTGCTGCGGAATCGGAATATCGAACTGCTTCACAAATGCCGCCAGACCTTCGTCCGTCAGCTTCTTTTCGTTGTGAGTCGCGTTGCGGGACTGCGACGTTCCCATTCCATAACCCTTCACCGTCTTGGCGAGGATCACTGTCGGGCCACCCTTGTGCTCCATCGCCCACTTGTACGCGTTGTAAATCTTCGCGGGATCATGGCCTCCGCGATGCAGCCTCAGCAATTGATCGTCGGTGTAATCCTTCACCAGCTCCAGCAGCTCAGGATACTTCCCGAAGAAGTGACTCCGAAGAAACGCGCCATCTTTCGCCTTAAAGGTCTGGAAGTCTCCATCGACGCACTCTTCCATGCGTCGCAGCAAAAGCCCGGTATGGTCACGTTCAAACAACGCGTCCCAATCCGAACCCCAGATCACCTTGATGACGTTCCATCCCGCCCCACGGAACACGCCCTCCAGTTCATCGATGATCCGTTTGTTCCCGCGCACTGGCCCGTCGAGCCGCTGCAAGTTGCAGTTCACTACAAAGATGAGGTTATCCAGCTTTTCGCGCGCGCCCAGCGAGATCGCGCCCAGCGAATCGACCTCATCCGTTTCACCATCTCCGAGGAACGCCCACACCTTGCGCTCTGTCGGCTCGATCAGCTTGCGGTTCTCCAGATACCGCATAAACCTCGCCTGATAGATCGCATTCAGTGGCCCGATCCCCATCGACACCGTCGGAAAGTTCCAGAAATCAGGCATCAGCCACGGGTGCGGATACGACGACAATCCCGGCGTATCTCTCAGTTCGTGCCGAAAGTTCTTAAGCCGAGCCTCATCAAAGCGTCCCTCCAGATAAGCCCGCGCATACACTCCCGGCGAAGCGTGCCCCTGAAAATAAATGAAATCCCCCGGTTGATCTCCATACTTCGCGCGGAAAAAGTGATTGAATCCAACCTCCAGCAGCGTGGCCAGAGACGAGTACGTCGAAATATGGCCGCCAATCCCCGGATCCTTTTTGTTCTGCCCATGCACCATCGCCATCGCATTCCAGCGAAGCAGCGACTCCACCCTCTTTTCCAGCTTCCTGTCGCCCGGGTATGGCACTTCATCATGCTTCGGAATCGTGTTCCGGTACGGCGTCGTCATCTCGCTCGGCGTCGGCACCCCCGCCTCGCGAGCGCGTTGCCGCAACGCACCAAGTAGCTCCGCACCCTGCTCCCAGTCCTGCGCTACGACGTCGTCAAACGCCTCAATCCACTCCGCAACCTCAGCACGAAAATCCTGTTTTGCGGCTTCTTCCAATTTCGTCGTCATAGTCTTCGGGAACACTCCAGTCAAAGAGATTGCTGCGACATCACCACGGGGACGCGCAATCGGTCACACTTATAACGATATAAGGCTTACGCAAAAACGTCATCTAGGAAGGTCCAGCGAGCCTCTCAGCTTCCATTCCTAGCTCGAATAATCAGCATTGATTCGCACGTACTCTTCAGTAAGGTCGCAGGTTAGAAAGCGGCACTCCGCTCTCCCGATGCCCAGATCCAGCCGTATCGTATACTCCCGCTTCAGCATCGCAGCATGCGCCGCAGCCTCATCAAACAAGGGCGAACGCACTCCCAGCTCGAAAACGGGCTGATCCTCAATCGTAATCCTTACCAGCGACGGATCAAACGCCACGCCGCTGTATCCCGCCGCAGCCAGTAGCCGACCCCAGTTCGGATCAGCGCTCGACCAGGCCGTCTTACACAACGGCGAATGCGCAATCGACTTGGCGATTTGCTTCGCCTCAGCCTCCGTTCGCGCGCCGGTCACATGCAGCGTGACAACATGCCCCACCCCCTCGCCGTCGTCCACAATCTGATACGCCAGCGAACTGCATACCTCGCTTAGCGCTTCGGAGAACGCCTCGCCGTTCCGTTCATTCAGCTTTATCCCGCTCGCACCGCTCGCCAGCAGCAGCACCGTATCGTTTGTCGATGTATCGCCGTCGATAGAGATCGAATTGAAACTCCTCTCCACTGCCGGTTCCAGAAGATCGCTCAACTCGTCGCTATCCGCAATAACATCCGTAAACAAATACACAAGCATCGTTGCGTGCGGCGGTCCCAACTGCGGGTAAATCATCCCGGCACCCTTCGCCACTCCGAAGATCCGCATCTCCGCTCCATCGATATCCATTGCAACCTGCGCGATCTTCATCCTCGTATCGGTCGTCATAATCGCCCGTGCAAACATCTCCGCATGCGCCGAAGTGTCACCCAGCGTTGCCTTCAGTGCAAGCAAAGCCCCAATAACCTTCCCCTCAGGAAATGGCACTCCAATAATCCCGGTCGAGGAAGGGAATACCTCATCAAAGATGCAGCCGAAGATTTCTGCCGCGACCGCACAAGTACGAACGCAAGCATCGATGCCCGGTTGGCCCGTAGCGCAGTTTGCATTTCCTGCATTCACCAGAACGGCCCCCACCCGTCCTCCGGTAGCCGACAAATGTCTGCGTCCTACGGTCACAGGCGCTGCCACCACCTGGTTGCGGGTAAACATCGCCACCCCATTCGTGCCTTTTGCTGTTACCACAGCCGCCAAATCCAGCTTGCCGCTTGCCTTAATTCCTGCCTTCACCGCGCCCCACTGAAAGCCCCGCGGAAGCGCGTCCGATACGATTGTTGGGTCACTCTGCATAGTCCTACTCTATCAAGCGACCTCAGACCGTGAGCAACGTGAGTCTCCGGCGAGCAGCCTAAGGTTGGTTTCCCGCGTTTTCCCAGCCGGTTCCGATAGACTGAAAAGAAGACAAGCAAGATAGACTTACAGGTGTGCCTGCATCCGGCTCCCATTAATTTGTCGTTTCGAAAGTCAAAAGGATTTTTATCTATGAAGTTGCGGTTCCTCGTTCCATGTCTCGCGTTGGCTCTTTCAACCTTTGCCGCCCAAGCCCAGGACAATCCGTCGCCCGTCAACCCATCGAACGCCAGCACCACAGGGGTCGGGCCGGGGGACGTAGGACTCTATGTCAATCCAGTAGCTATTCATATTACGAACTCCATGACGGATACAGGCCCGTTCGCCTTCCTCGGCGACAACACAACCTCGCGAGAATTCTGGGGCGCCAACTTTGGAGGCTACGTTAATTTCTTTCATGCTCACGGGTTCGACGCGGGTATCGACATTCGAGATGGGATTGTGAGTGCCAATAACGCCCGTCTCAACAGCTTTATGGTGGGAGCGCGAGTGATCGCAAAGCCGCTGGCCGAGTCGTTCAAGCCATATCTGCAACTCTCCATCGGAGCCGGCTCGTCGAAAGCCCCCACTAGCCCGATTAAAATAACTCGCCTTCAGTACGGTATCTATGGCGGGCTCGACTACACGCTGGCCAAACACGTGGATTTCCGGGCATTTGAACTTGGCTACGGTGCGGTTTCGACGATTAACAGCGGAAACTTCAACGGAACGGTCTCACTTCCCGCGTCAAGATTATTCAGCATCAGCGCAGGACTGGTGTTTCGCGTACCGTAACGAAGCATAGCTTGCGAGAAAGATGTGGACCGGCGGGTAGGCCGGTCCACATATCTACCGCCTTCTAGGGTTTGGTCTCGGTGACGTGGATGATGACGATCTTCGAGCTATTGCCCTCGGGAGTGACCGTGACCATCACGCTGTTCTTGTCCTTCTCTCCAGCCGACAGCATGGTTCCGTTGCCAGTCTGAACGACAGAGGCCTGATCGCCGAGCTTCTCTTTGTAGAAGGCGACGATCTTGTCGGAGGAATCGGAACTGGTGAAGACTGATGTGACCATGGAGCCGTTGGGCAGCTTCATGTTCATGGATCCGTCACTTGTACTCGCTCCAGGGTACGGGGCTGTGCCGAGTTCGGCGGCGCTCATGCTCGAATGTCCAGTGGAGATCTGCACGGACTTCGACACTTTGTAGACGCCAAAGCCGATGATACCGGCAGCGAGGACACCAAGCAGTGCAATGACGCCGATCACGATCAGAACGATCTTGAGAACGGTATTGCCGGAGCTTGCAGGCGCAGGCGGAATGTTCTGATAAGCCGGATTAGGCGGAAGGGGAACGCCAGTACTCATCGTGGTACCTCACAAGCGAGGAATCCGGGACAACATGCTTTCGTATCGATCATGCAGTTCTCTCCTTTGGGAACCTAAGTGACGTCAAGGCACGCAGCGGCGACGGTGCCGTTACCCCTTTGTTCGGTGAAGGGTACCGAAAGGGACGAATCAAGTCGATAAAAAAGTCAGAGAATTTAGCGAAGGACGAGTTGCATCATCATTGGATCGCGCGGACGCAGGGTGACCTTCGCCTGTGGAACTGGCGCGGAGGTGCCGAGATAGTTCATGCGCCATCGCTGGGCAATCGTGGCGATCGAGAGAACTCCCTCCATCCAGGCAAAACTCTCGCCGATGCACTGACGGTTGCCCCCGCCAAATGGGAAATAGACGAATTTGGGACGAGCCGCCTTGGCCTCAGGCGAAAAACGTTCCGGATCGAACCGCAGCGGGTCCGGAAAATACTGCGGATCTCGGCCAATAATGTATTGGCTGAAGAAGAAGTGTGCGCCTGGAGGAATGCGATAGGGCCCCAGAGTTATCGGCCCGGTCGACATCCGGCCCATCGCCCACGCAGGCGGATAGAGTCGCATGGACTCGGCGAAGACCTGCTCGGTGTAGCGGAGATTGGAATAGTCGGCGAGAGTGGGGAGACGACGCTGGCAGCCTGTGCCCAGGACCGCGTCAAGTTCGGCGTGAAGTCTGGCTTCAATCTCCGTGTGCTGGGAGAGAAGATACCAGGTCCACGTCAGTCCATTGGCTACGGTTTCGTAACCGGCCAAAAAGATCGTAAGGACCTCGTCGCGTACCTGCTCGTCAGACATTCCTGCGGGAGCGGCGGAATCACTGGCCTGTTCATACGTGCTCGCAAGGAGCATGGAAAGGAGGTCGCCCTTGTCCTCACCGGCTTCGCGGTGCTCTTTGATAAGACGGCCAACGATTGCGTCGAGATGGGCCTTCGCTTTGCGGAACTTGATGATGCCGGGAATGGGAAGGTGAAGGAAGTCATTTAGTCTTGGGAACGCAACAATGAAGTTATAGATCCCCATGATCGTATTAACCTCATCGTTGATGCTGCGAATCTCCGGGGTTACCTCGGTATTGAAGAGAGTGCGTGCGACAATCTCGAGCGAAAGCTGCATGGACGCGGCAGCAATATCGATCTCCTGATCAGGCTGCCAGGTCTCGCGAAGAGTGGCAGCACAGGCAACAATCTGGTCCGCGTACGCGTTGATGCGCTGTCGATGAAAGGCCGGTGCGACGATCTTGCGCTGGCGCATGTGGATCGGATCGTCCGAAGTGATCAGGCCTTCCCCTAGCAGAATCTTCATCCGCCGGACGGTTCGCTCCTTGACGAAGGCAGAGGCCTGATTGACGAGCACCTCGCGTATATATGCGGGATCGTTGAGGAAGACGATGGGAGTTCCCATGAACCTGTAGCAGGCGATGTTGCCGTAGGTCTTGAGCAGGTGCTCGAACAGGAGAATCGGATGGCCGAGTCTGACCCAAGGCTTAAATGCGTAGAAGGGAAGCGAGCGCTTTAAGCCAGGCGGCATATGCCACTCATCACGACCGCCAACAGGAATCTCCTCCTCCGGCAAAACGTCGCGGGCTGGATGAGAGGTAGCCATTCCCCCAGTTTGACTCAAGGCGTGAGAACGACGCGAGTCCTGTCGAAGAAACCGATTCCTCTCCTGTCGAAATATCTCCGCCCGTCTTACAAAACTCGGCCCGTTTCTTAGTTGTCATCCTTCCGCGTAGCGCGGGATCTGCTTTTCCTCCGGGATGAGTCCGGCAAACGACGGATTCTACAAATCTTATCTCGCCAGAAAATTAGTTTGCCCGTTTTCAGCCCAGAAATCGCGTGTCAAGCCCATGAGCAATCTAAACCATTATTATCCAACAACATAAGTGTGGCATTTTAGTTAGTTCCAATAGTTATACTTAAAGTAGGGGGAGATCCATCAATGAACCGGGCCTTTAACCAGCAATCGAAGCGTAACCCAAATGTTTATAATACTTTGGAGTAAACTTATTTATTATCAATACTTTGCAACCAAAGTACATACCTAAGCCTAGATTTATCAATACTTTGCGCGTGATGAAGGGGGAGAGGGTATCCCGGTCTACGGTCTATAGGGTTGGAACAGTGAGGTGAGAGGAGACAATGTTCCAAATGCAGCCCTGGATCTCATCAAGCGTCGCGTCATCGCGAATGGGGATAACGCGCTGGGGTTCACGGGCCGCAATCTCCTCATACTTTTCGTAGATGCGCCGGTAAAACTCATCGGACTCTCGCTCGAACCGGTTTTCGTCCGTGCCTTGTCTCTGGACAGCGCGCCGATTGCGTAGCCGGGCCCGGCGAAGAGAGGTTTCTAGTGGTGGAAGGAGCAGAATCGTCAGATCAGGCTGGAGGTTGTCACAGGCGGCAGCATGCATCGCGAGGATACGTTCGCTCCCAAGCTGACGGCCACCCCCCTGGTAGGCCTCAGAAGAGTCGGTATAGCGGTCGCAAAGCACGACCGAACCTTCCTCCAGCGCCGGAAGAATAATCTCCGCAATGGACTGGGCCCGGTCCGCGAACATCAGTGCCATCTCTGCGGCTGGAGCGATGGGGCCGAGCGTAGCTTCGGATTTGGAGTCCAGAAGAATAGAGCGGATTCGGTCCCCAAGAGCCGTCCCGCCGGGCTGTCGAAGGACAACAACCTTTCGCCCTTCTGCCTCCAATGCAGCCGCCAGACGACGTATTTGGGTGGTCTTGCCGGACCCGTCAAGGCCCTCAAAAGTAATGAAATATCCGCGCGGCATGGCTCCAGTTTACCGTGCGTAAGGCGATTGGATAAAAGCTATTTGCCGCTGGCAACACCAGGTCCCGGCTGCCACTGCACACCGCCTGGCGTGATCGTAATGCTGAGCAACCCCTCGGCTCCTTCTCCAAGTAAGGGACCGTCCGACTTGTGATCCTGATGGGCACCGTCCGTGTAGAGGAGCTTCATTCTGCCGGAGCCGAGAACTTTGAAACGGTAGTGAAAGTCGGAACCCGGAGCAAGGTCCTGCGTCCCGAAGCTGGCACTGGGATAGTCCACCTCGAGCAGTTCGATGCGCTGTGTTGTCCGGTTGCTAACAGTCGCGGAGATATAAGGGGAGTGGCAGCCCGCGGCAGTGAGAAGGCAAGCGATTGTGGCGGGAACAAGAAGACAACGCATCTAGATGGTTATTTTAGCCTCGATTTTATGTCTCGAAGCAATTCGGGAAGCCGATTGAAGAGAGCGGCCGAGCGTAGCCACTGTCGGTTATCGATGGCGGGGTAACCGCTAACGACCTTTCCGGGATCTACATCGCCCGGAATACCACTTTGTGCTGTCGCTATAACCCCGTCACCGACAGTGCAGTGGCCGGCAACGCCGACCTGACCGGCCAAGATGACGTTCTTGCCAATAACGGTCGACCCGGCAAGGCCGACCTGAGCGCAAAGGAGGGTGTCGGGTCCAACGGTTGACCCATGACCCACTTGAACGAGGTTATCTATCTTCGCGCCGGCGTGAATGCGGGTTTCGCCGATGGAGGCGCGGTCGATGCAGGCATTGGCCTGGATCTCGACGTTGTCTTCGATGACCGCGGGTCCGGATTGGAGGATCTTGTACCAGGTGCCGTCGGATTGGCGGGCGAAGCCGAAGCCGTCTGCGCCGACAATTACGCCGTTCTGCAGGATAACGTTGTTGCCGAGACGACAGTGTTCGCGGACGACGGCGTGTGCATGAGCGAAGAGGTTATTTCCGGCCCGGGCGTGGGGGTAGAAGACGACGTGGGGCAGGATAGTGGCGTTGTCCCCGATGGTGACGTTATCGCCGATGACGGCATAGGCGCCGATGTGGGCGTTGGCTCCAACGTGGGCGGTGGGGGCGACGGCGGCAGTCGGGTGGATGCCCGGTGGATAGATGGGAGGCTGGTAGAAGAGCTCGATTGCAAAGGCAAAGGCAAGGTAGGGATTTTCGACGCGGAGAGTGGCGGTGGGGAGTTCGGGGAAGCTGGGTTCTACGAGGATAGCGGTGGCTTTCGTGGTGCGGGCGAGGGAGGCGTACCTGGGGTTTGAGACGAAGGTGAGGTCGCCGGGTTCGGCGGTTTCGATGCCGGCAACCCGGGTGATTTCGGCGGTGGGATCGCCGAGGAGGGTGGCGTCGAGGTATTCAGCCAACGTAGCAAGTTTCATCGATTGCATGCAGGGATTATAGAGACCGGGATAGGGAGTAGTAGGTAAACGGAAGAGAGTAGCAGGCGAGAAGTTCGGACTCATGCTCTCACCTCCCTACACCCGATCCCTTAGTTTGGGCGGGTGTTGGGGGGAACCAGGTTGCTGAAGAGGTCTTCCTGTATGGAGGGAACTGAGGAGGCGGGAAGGGGCTTGCGGCGAGAGGGGGTGGTGATAACGGCGAGGAGTTGGAGATCGCTGAGAGAAGTCCGGGGAATGTAGATGCGCTGGGTATTGGAACGGACATCGGGTGGGGTTATGTGCAGGCCCTGATCGCCGATAAGATCGTCGGTCAATGTGATGTCGAGCGGTGCAAGACCCTCGAGCAGATCGCCGGTACGGAAGGTCATGCGCAGCCAGAGGCCCTCCGTGCGCGGCTTGGCTAGAAAGGTACGACGGGTGAGCCGTTCAGGGTTGATGTTGTCATTCAGGTTGAAGTCGCGGATATAGCAAATGTGCTTGATGTCATCGAGAGGAAGAGAGGCTACACGCCCCGAAAGATCCAAGAGGTCAATGGCGCGGTTGCGGACGAAATTTGAGGACGACAGGTAGCCCGGTAGCGTTTCTCCGGTGAATCGTCGCACTAGAACCTTCTTGTGTGAAGAGGACATAGGTTTTGGGATTGTCGCATGAGTGCGGTGGACCAAATACGAAAAACGTGCGGATTTGGTAGTCAATACGCCAATGTCATGTTAGACTTACGTTTTGTGCCTACGTGTCATGATCTTTATAAACGCTTGATTCGCCGGAGCTTAGGTTCGGTTTTGAGCGGGTTGGAGTAAACCTACCTGTATGGCAGATTATATCTATTTGCTGGAAAATCGACTGTCGAAGGCGCAGCAGGCTGCCTTGGCGGCTGTGCGTCAAATTGCTCGTACTAAAGGGCTTACCGTGTTCCTGGTGGGGGGGGCGGTGCGCGATATGACGAGCGGTTCTCCGGTACGGGATCTGGATGTAGTGGTTCAGGGAAATGCCATCAAGTTGAAGAAAGATATAGAGAAAGCCCACGGGGAAATCTCGGGCGAGAGTGAAGCGTTCCAGGTGGTATTTGTGCGGTTTCCTGGCGGTGTTCGGATGGCAATTGGCAGCACTTTGTCTGTCAGTTTTCCGAAGCCCGGCAAGCCGGTGGCGAAGGCAGCTAACATCCTTGACGACCTGCGGCGAAGGGACTTTACGGCGAACGCGATGGCGCTATCGCTCAACGATGGATCGTATGGGCTATTGATGGACCCGTTGAACGGGGTTGCCGATATCGAGAACCGGGAGCTTCGGCTGGTCAGCAACTACGGATTTATCGAAGATCCTGTGCGGATGATCCGGGCGGCGAGACTGATGGCGCGGCTGGGCTGGCAGATGGATGCGAAGACCCAGGAGCGATACGAGACGGGTAAGAAGGAAGGATACATCTCGGTGCTGGACTCGTTTCAGCGAGGTTATGAGACGGAAGAGATCTTCCACGAAGAAGATCCTTTGCGGGTTCTGAAGCGGTTGGAGGCTGAGGGTTGGATCAAGTACCTGTTTCCGGCGCTCTCCTCGTCGAAGGCGAATGTGGCGGAGTTGGAGCGGCTGCGGGAGAGCCAGATGCAGTTGGAGGTGCAGGGCATTCGTCCCGAGACTTCGGCAGCGAACTTCCCGTTTCTGACTGCGAAGATGGCTCCGAAGGATGTGGCTGCGTTGAAAAAGAGCTTTGCGCGACAGGGGTTCGTTCACGAGATCGCGGCGCTTGAGGGGGAGGCCAAGGCATTTGCGGCGGAGTTTTCGGGTAAGGGCGCTGCGACTCCCTCGCAGGCGTGGAAGATGCTGCACTCGGCCAAGCCGGAGGCTATCCTGTGGGTAGCACATACCTCGAAGAATGCAGGGATTCAGGCTAAGTTCAAGGGCTTCTTCAGCGAGTGGGCGCAAGCGAAGCAGAAGATTCCGTACGTCATGATGCAGGAGATGCGGATTACTCCGGAGTTGCCGGTTTATAACGAGCTGCTGGATAAGCTGTTCTTCGAACTGATGGATGGAAAGTTGTCGACGCCTGAGGAGATGAAGGCTTATCTCGAGCCTTATTCGCCTCCGGCTCCTCCTCCGCCGGTGCATCTGCGCCGTCCGCGCGCGGCGAAGAAAGACGCCAAACCGCCAAAGAGCCGGAAGAAGGCAGTGGCTGCGGTCGAAGGTGAAGCAACGGAGGCAGTGGCTTCGGCAGGGGCACAGGTTTCGACTGTCGTGCCAGAGAAGCCGACCAAGGGCGCTATCCAAACCACGGGAGCCGCGGCCAAGGCAACGCCTTCCAAGGTTGAGGCGAAGAAAGCCGCAGTTCCGGTGAAAGCAACCGCTCCAGCGAAAGGCATGGTTGCGGCTAAGGCTCCTGCGAAGAAGGCACCTCCGGTCAAGAATGCCTCGAAGAAAGTTCCGGTAAAGGTTGCGGCGAAGAAGGCTGTGGCTAAGAAAGTTGCGCCGACTAAGACGGCTGCCAAGAAAGTGGCGGTGGCTAAGAAAGCTTCGGTGAAGAAGCCGGCTCCACCGAAGAAGGTTGTGAAGAAAGCCGTGAAGAAGGCGGCTCCTGCCAAGAAGGCCAAGCCGGCGAGGAGTGCTGGGAAGAAGAAGCGATAGGTCTTGATCCAGGCTTCGTGAAACTTACCAGCTATTCAGAGGTTGCCTATCAGGCCTCGTGTGCAGAGGAGAAAGAGGGAGGCGCGGAATGAGCGCCTCCCTTATTTTTTTGCGGCTCAGCGAATTCTAGAATTGCCCACCGTAACCGAGCAACTGACGCAAGCCGTTGCCTGTCTCCCATGTGGAATCGGGCTGGTTCTTGATGAAATCGCGGAAAGTGACGTGAGCGATCTCCGCCTTGATCTGCTGGAAGCGTAGCGAGTTGGGATCGAGGGGATCGCCGGGTAGAGGGGCAGCGAGCTCGTTAGGCAGGTAGTTGTTGATGAGCGCATCGTACCCCTGCTGAGCGCGGGGGTCGTTGGGGTTGCTGAAGAGCTCGAGCTGACCGGCTTTGGTCCCGTAGTCGTAGAACTCCAGTTGCACGGTGGTGGGGTCGATGGTGACGGAGAGCGGTTTCCAGTCGGCATAGACACCCACCTTGGCGTCTTCAGTGCGGAGGGCGAGGATGTTGGTCGGGGATCCGTTGAAGTTGTAGAAGTCGGGAGCGATCTCGTCGGTGGCGAAGAGGAGGTGATCCCTGCCCGGGGCCCAGCGGGACTTCAACATGGAGTACATGTCGTGCCGGTTGGTGTAGATCTGGTTGTAAGGGTACTGCGTCAGCCAAGTTGTGTCGCCCTTGTTGCCGAGGGTGACGAACATGTTAAGCAGGTCGACGGAGGAGCAGAGGCCTGTGCGGATGGTGTTGGTGTCGCCGGTGAATCGGCCGCTGGGATCCATGACGATGAGCGGGATGTGGGTGCATTCCTCGTAGACGGTGCCGATCTTGCCCTGAACGAAGCCGTGCGCCCCACTGTATTCGCCGTGGTCGGAGGCGAAGATGATGACGGTGTTGTCGATGACGCTCTGCGGCAGCTTGTGGAGTTGATCGAGGACGGCGCCGATCTGTTGATCAACGATCTGGGTGACCTGGGTGTAGCTGTCAAGCCCGCGTTGCCAGTAGTAGAAGGGCGAGTTGCCGACGCCGAAGGTGAGGTTACCGTTGCCATAAGGATTGACCTTGAAGCCGAACTGAAATAGGTCAGGAGCAATGCCTCCCCAAATGGCGGCTGAAAACTGCTGAATGTAGGTGTGCGTGGTGGGTTTGTTGAATGCCGCGTAGTTAGTGGGATTCTGCCAGTTGGGGGGAAGGAATGGGTAGCCCTGAGGAGGAGGCGATTTGAGCTTGTTGATGTTCCAGTTAACGATGGGTGGAGTGGTTGTGTAGTCCGTGAACTGCTTGAGCTGGGCACTTGGGGGCTTATTCTGGTTGTAGTTCGCGAAGACGTTGGTGTAGGTGAGGAATTCGGTGCCAGCGGGATAGAATTCGCGGTCGTGCGGGTTGACGTACCCGACGGTCAGACACCATGGGGCATCTGTGGTCTTGACGTTTTGCAGGTAGGAGATGACCTGGCTGGTGGTGTAGGCGTCGTTGTGGTATGGAGGAGGTTCCGTTGGGTTTGGGGGAGGCGGAGGGGGAATGGGGTCGCCGTAAGTGCCCTGGAGGTTGAATCCGACTACGTCCGGGGGACTGTTCCAGGCGAATCCGTAGGGGGCAGTGTCGCTGGGACCGCTGGGGATGGAGACGTGCCACTTGCCGTAGTACGGCGTGGTATAGCCGGCTGCGCAAAGGAGCTTGCCGAAGGTTGGAAATGCTGGATTGAGAACCGGCAGATTGGGATTGGAGAGGATGGTGCTGATGAGCCAGCTTTGATGTGAGTAGAGGCCGGTGAGGATGGTGCCGCGAGCTGGTGTGCAAGCGCAAGCAGCAGTGTGATAGTTTGAGAATTTTACACCGCCCTTCCAGACGTATTTGTAGAGGTTGGGCATAAAGCGCCTGAAGTATTCTTCGGCGCTGTTGACGCCGGCGGGGAAGACGCTGGGCCAACGCAGTTCGTCGACGAGGATAAAGAGGATGTTGGGTTTCGCTCCTGGTTCGGTGATGTTTTGAGAGAAACCAAGGCGACTTGCGATAGTGGTGCCCGCGGCGGCGACAGCGGTGGTTTTCAGGAAGTCTCTGCGTTTCATTGTCTATTCTCCAATAATGATGAAATCCGTTGCTGCTGAGAGTGATTTCTCGACAGGCCCGGAGCCGACATAGCAACCCATTTAGGGAGAGAATCGAGGGCACAATGGATGACGTAGTTTTGTTTCAGAGCCCGTTTAACCCGGCTGCGTCGTGCGCCACATGGCTTTTCGCTAGCGAACTAGGACTTTCGATGATGCGCCGGTTTAGTTGGAATGGATCAGATAGCCGGAGGTATTTCCCGGGAGGCCCAGGGGGATAGATTTTCCGGAGAGATCAGGACCTACGAACGTCGCAGGGGGAAGGATCACTAGTGCGACGGGCAAATTCTACGCTGAGCACTAAGGGGGGTCAATTCACGCTCTTTTTTTGATCGATCGAACCAAGCCCTGAATAGACCATTCCATGTAACGCGACCCCGCATCAGAAGGTCGCACTTGCAATATCACCTCCGTTTTCATGATTGGCAAGTTTGATCTAATATATTATGCAACCTAGAGGTTGCGTAAATGAGTGATCGAGTTGAGAAGCGGATTGAGTTGAAGGCTCCAGTGCCCTTGGCGGGCGATTGCGGATCATCGTGAGTTTGGTGAGTGGTTCAAGGTAAAGCTGGATGGAGCCTTTGTCGCGGGGCAGGTTTCCGCGAGGAAATATTACGCATCCCGGGTATGAGCATCTGCAAATGGAGGTCGTAGTGCAGAAGATTGAACCTGAACGGCTGTTCTCGTTTACGTGGCATCCGTATGCCATCGATCCGAAGGTAGATTATTCGACGGAGACGCCTACGCTGGTTGAGTTTCGACTGGAGCCGACGCCGAAGGGTACGTTCCTGACGGTGACCGAGTCTGGCTTTGACAAGCTTCCGAGTGGGCGGCGAGCTGAGGCGTTCCGTATGAATGATGGTGGATGGGCGCAGCAGATGAAGAACATCGAAAGCCATGTCGGCGCGTAAGAGCGGACGGCTGGCGCGGGCTCCAGTGTTTGCGGCGCTGGGAGATGAGACGCGGCTGTCGCTGGTGAGGAAGCTTTGCGGCGGAGAGGCGCGGTCGATCACGGATCTGACTGCGGGTTCTAAGTTGACTCGGCAGGCGATGACGAAGCATCTTCGCGTGCTGGAGAAGGTGGGGATTGTGCGTTGCGTTCGCTCGGGGCGGGAGAGTTTGTTTGAGCTCGATCCGCGACCTATCGAGGAGATGAAGAAATACCTGGAGTCTGTTTCGGAGCAGTGGGACCGGGCATTGGAGCGGCTTCGGCGGTTTGTTGAGGAGTGACGGGAGGGCTTCGGCTGGGATAGCGGGGCGGTGCGCATCGTGAATATATCTGCAGCAGATATTTCCGAGGAGAGCTAGCGGGGGCGGCGAAAGAGGAAGAGAGTGCCCACGAAGAGACCTCCTGCGGTTACCGTCATCAGGATGATGGCGTGCCGGTAGGCTCGTTGGGTGGCAGGGGATGTGGCGGCGGTGTTGTCCTGGCACTGAGTGCAGCCTTGCGCGCGAAGTGGGAAAGGCGATGTGAGGAGCGAGGTGAGCAGTACTAGTTGCGTGAGACGCAGCTTGCTCATTGGAAGAAGGCTAGCATCGCGAAGAGAAAAACCCAGAGGATGCCCATGGCGTGCCAATACCAGGCGACGCCATCGACGAGGATCTGCCGGGATTCAAGTTGGCGGGAGACGTAGAAGCCAATGAATGCGGCGATGAGAGCAGCGATGCCGAAGAAGAGATGGAAGGCGTGGATCCCAGTGATGAGGTAGAAGAAATGGCTGCTCTGGTTGGTGCCGAAGAAGATGTGCTGGGCGGCCAGTTTGCGCCAGGCGATCCACTGGCCGGCAAGGAAGACAAAGCCGAGGGCGATGGTGGCCGAGAGCCAGGGGAGAGCGCGGCGGGTGATCGGCTTGCCGATGCCTAGCCATTCATCCATGACGTCGGTTTCGCGAAACATAGTGCGGCGGGCGAACTCCATGGTTGCGGTGGAGAGAAGAAGGACGGCGGTGTTGAGCCAGAGGATACGAGGGATGGCGGTGGGAACCCACTCGTTGACGTAGTGGTTGTAGGCGTTGATATGGCCAGAGGACTGGTTGACGAAGAAGGTGCTAACGATGGCAACGAAAAACATCAGGTCGCTGGCGAGGGCGAAGAAGATGCCGAGGCGATAACGATGGAGGCGTTCGTATGGGCCGCGGCGGCCGTGGGAGCGCTCGTTCCAGTTGTCGCCATCGCCTCCTCCTCCGGTTCGCTTGTCGGTGGGCGGACGGCGGCCTGAACCGTTGTCGTGATCTTCGAGACGGCGTTTACGATCCAGGTCGGACTTATTTGGCGTGATGGTGGCCGGCATAGGGTTCACTCAGGAAGCACGCGCTGTGGACAGCTTACTCCGGTTTTGTGTTTGGCGTGTTATCGACTGCTGGTTGGACGCTTTCTGGGGCCCATTGGGTCAGAAATTCTTCGGAAGAGACGGAGTATTGACACGGGGGGCGGTGGACGGTGATCGGTGTGGGGTCGGGTTGCGGCTGGGAGGTAAAAGGATTGAAAGCTGGATGCCACTCGAGGGTGGTGGCCTGCCAGGGGTTCGGCGGGGCGGGTTTGCCGTGACGGAGGGATTGAATGAGATTGACGAGGAAGAGGAGTTGGGCGGAGGCGAGGAAGAAAGCGGCGTAGGTGATGTGGAGGTTGAGGGGGATGGTCTGGGAGAGAAGTTGGCCGGCGGGGCTTAGGTGACCTGCGGGGCCGGGAATGCCGGTGAGTTGAGAGTAGTGGCGGGGTTCGGCGGCCAGGCCCGTGAGGTGCATGGGGAGGAAGACGGCGTAGGCACCGAGGAGGGTTAGCCAGAAGTGCCAGCGGCCGAGGGTTTCGGATAGGAGACGACCGGGGCCGGCATGGGTTGCGGTGATGAAGGGGAACCAGTAGTAGGTTGCGGCGTAGAGTCCAAAGATTCCAGCCATGGCCATGATGAGGTGGAAGTGGGCTACGACGAAGAGTGTGTTGTGGAGGTACTCGTCCAGAATTGGTTGGGCGAGGATGGGGCCGGTGAGGCCTCCAGTAATGAAGAGGGAGACGAAGCCGAGGGCGAAGAGCATGGCTGTGGTGTATTGGGGCCTGGAGCGCCAGATCGTGGCTAGCCAGCTGAGGACTTTGGCGGAGGCGGGAAGGGCGATCGCCATGGTGGAGATGGAGAAGGCGGAGCTGGCGAAGGGGTTGAGACCGGCGACGAACATGTGGTGGCCCCAGAGAAGGATTCCGAGGAAGCCGATGAGGAGGGTGGTGGCGATCATGGTGCGGTAGGCGAAGACTTTGCGGTGGCTGAAGTTCGCGAGGAGCATGGAGGTGAGCCCCATGCCGGGGAGGATGGCGATGTAGACCTCGGGGTGTCCGAAGAACCAGAAGAGATGGAGCCAGAGGAGGGGGCTGCCGTCTCCGCCGCGGTGGAGGACTCCATTGACGAGGTCGCCGGTTGGCAGGAAGAAGCTGGTTCCAGCGTGTCGGTCGCAGAGTAGGAGCAGAATGGCGGCGAGAAGGACTGAGAAGGCGAGGATACTGAGAAGAGCTGCGGTGAACCATCCCCAGACGGTGAGTGGCAGGCGCTCCCAGGTCATTCCTGAGCAGCGGAGGCGGATGATTGTGGTGAGGGTATTGATGGAACTGGCGGTGGAGGCAATGGCGAAGAGTGCGATGGAGGTGAGCCAGAGGTCCATGCCTGCGGCTTGTCCTGGACCGGAGTTGGCTACTGCGCTCAATGGAGGGTAGGCGGTCCAGCCGGAGATTGCGGCGCCTCCGGGGACGAACGTGGAGCTCAGGAGGATGAGGAGTGCCAGTGCTGTCAGCCAGAAACTGGCGGCGTTGAGGATGGGGAATGCCATGCGACTTGCGCCGATCTGGGCCGGGAGGATTAAGTTGCTGAAGCCGGCCTGCGGGGCAGTCGTCAGGACGAAGAAGAGCATGATGGTGCCATGGAGGGTGACGAGAGCGAGGTAATCTTCGGGCAGGATAGCGCCGTGGAGCGGGAGCGGCCAGTTGGGCCAGACAAGGTGGATTCGCATCAGCAGCGACAGGAGGGTGCCGATGGCTACGGAAGTAAGTGCGAGGATGAGGTACTGGATTCCGATGATGCGGTGGTCGGTGCTAAAGAGAAGGGGTCTAGGGACGAGGGAATAGGGCCTCGCGTGCTCAGAGGATGGTTGCGGGAGTTCCTTACGGCGCGGAGTCATTGGGGCGACTCCTTTTGGTGTGCGCCTAGCCAGGTTGCGAATTCGTTTGGGGGAACAACGCGGAGGGTGGCGTTCATGCGGTAGTGGCCGAGACCACAGAGTTGTGTGCAGAGGATGGCGTAGGTGCCGGGGGTGGTGGGAGTGAAGTGGACGTGGATGATTTGGCCGGGGACGGCGTTCTGCTTGAGGCGGAGTTCGGGGATGAAAAGGCCGTGGATGACGTCCTGGGCGTTCAGGCGGAGGTCTACTTCCCGGTTTGCGGGCAGAACCAGTTCGGAGGAGACGATGTCGTCAGGGGAGTGGGGGTCTGCGGGGTCAAGGCCGAGGGGGTTGCCTTCGCCAGGGGCTACGAGTTGGGGGCGGGTGATGCCGAAGGTGGCGTCGGGGCCGGGATAGCGGAAGTACCAGGCGAACTGGACTCCGGTGATCTCGACCTGGAGGGCGGTGGGGGAGGGCCCGGTGTAGCGGGTCGCGGCCCATAGACGTTCGGCTTTGATGGTGAGGGTGGCGAAGAGGAGGGCCAGGAAGGTGAGGGGGATGTACTCGACGCGGAGGAGGTTGGTGGCTTCGGTGCGACGGCGGAGGATTAGCCCGATGAGGAGGATGAGGTGAGCTACGGAGGCGAGTGCGAGGGCTATCCAGAGATTGAGTAGGAGATGGTGGTCGAGCGCGGGGCCGTGAGCACTGGCGTCGGTGGGGAGGGGCCAGGAGAGGATCGCCAGTTGCGCGGGGAGATTAGCGGCCATGGTTTTGGCGGACGTTTTGGCGGATGAGGTCGAGGAAGAGCTGGTGGACCCGGGGGTCGTTGCTGAGTTCGGGGTGGAAGGTGGCGGCCAGGAGGTGGCCTTCGCGGACGAGGACGGGGAAGCCGTCACGGGTGGCAAGGGTCTCGACGTTGGGGCCGGTGTGGGTGATGCGGGGGGCGCGGATGAAGACCATCTCTAATGGGCCGCCGGGAAGTTTGGTGGGGGCGGAGAGGATGGTTGAGTCGATCTGGCGGCCATAGGCGTTGCGCTCCACGGTGATATCCAGGACGGCGAGGGATTTCTGGCTGGGGTTCTGGACGTCTTTGGCGAGGAGGATGGCTCCGGCGCAGGTGCCGAAGGTGGGGGTGGTCTCGACGAAGGTCTGCAGGGTGTCGAGGAAGCCTCCGCGCTCGAGGAATTTGAGGAAGGTGGTGGATTCTCCGCCGGGGATGATGAGGCCGTCGAGACCTTTGAGTTCGGCAGGGGTGCGGATGAGTTTGGCGGTGACACCGAGGGTCGCGAGCGCCTTGGCGTGGGCTTCGAATGCTCCCTGGAGGGCGAGGACTCCTATGGTCAGGGGTTCTGACTGGGTGATGCCCCCCTCCCCCTCGATTTTGTGCAAAGTATTCATAATGGAAATGTTAAGCCCGGACTTCGTGTTTGAGTATGCCAGAGTCGTTGTTTTATTCGACTGCGGGGGGACGGTGCGTTCTGAGTTTGCCGCCTGTTTTCCATTATAGGTTTTGTCAAGCGAGGATGATGATTGTCGCCAACCGCTCACCCGGCGACGAGTACAATCTGTCCGGAAAGGGAGGGCCGCATGAGCCACACCGTTGAGATTTGGACCACGGGGCAGATCTCTCTTGGCAGGGGAAAGACGGCGA
This sequence comes from uncultured Acidobacteriaceae bacterium, assembly GCA_963746625.1. Classification (GTDB taxonomy): domain Bacteria; phylum Acidobacteriota; class Terriglobia; order Terriglobales; family Acidobacteriaceae; genus Edaphobacter. The sequence continues at coordinate 1,331,293 of CAVVBT010000001.1, read as the reverse complement.
CTCACTGGATCTCGTGGAAGGACGATGTTGCCCAGGAGCAATGGTATCGAATTGCGCCGTCGTTTCCCAAAGGCTATAGGGGGCAGGTGGGATGGCGCCTGGAGATCGTCTCGGAAGGGACCTTTGTGGATGAGAATGGGATAAACAAGGCCTACATCAAGATCAAGAACACTTCGGGCGACGATGTTGCCGATGAAGGCGCGGTTGTGTTTGTCCTGACGGTTATGGCTTCTCCGAGCCATCACTAAGGAGGCGTATGAAGGCTCATGTTTTGTTTGACGATGGCGGTCGGATCATTGCGATGATGCATCTTCCCGAGGACCAGTCGCAGGCACGGCATTCGTTTGGGTTCGTTGCAGAGGCTGGCGAGCGTGTGGCGACTTTGGAGATTCCTGCTGAGCTTGAGGTGTTGAATGCGCGAGAGCTTCATGTAGTGAGCAGGGTTGATTTGAGCGGGAGCGTGCCTAGATTGATTGCGGCGAGCAAGTAGAGGCGGGGATGGGGGCGTTCGCAAGGGCGCCTGACAAGACACACATAAGCAAATATCTGATAGCGGGTATTGTCGCGCCGTGCCCTTCGGCATCTGCTCAAACGCCGGTGCTGCCGCGATGTGCCGGTCTTCGTGCGCACGACTCGAATGTGTCCTGCCGCGAGTATGCGCTTATCGGAGCGGGTTACAATTATGTAACTACATTTATGTGGTACGATCACGACGGGCATGATTCTGTTTGAGTGGGCCGAGGCAAAGGCCAAGACGAACCAGCGTAAGCATGGCATCGATTTCGATGATGCGATGGAGGTCTTTTACGATCCCAACGCGTTGATCGAACCGGATCGGGTTGTAGATGGCGAGGTCCGATGGCAGTCGATCGGCATGGTTGGTGACGTCGTTGTCCTGCAGGTATTGCACACGGTCGACGAACAGGGGCGGGATGAAGTGATTCGGATTATCTCCGCCCGGCGGGCCACTCGAAGGGAGAGAAAACGTTATGAGTAAAATTGTTAGAAAGGCCTGGGGCGAGTCCAGAATCAGCGAAGGGCGGAAACGCGAGCTGGCTGCACTGGCGAAGAGACCGGATAGCGAGATCGACCTATCCGATATTCCTGAGCTGACGGAGAAGTTCTGGCAGAACGCTGTGCCGAATCCGTTCTATCGGCCTGTCAAGAAGCAGGTCACGCTTCGAATTGATGCGGATATCCTTGCGTGGCTAAAGCAACAGGGGCAGGAGGGATATCAGTCGAGACTGAATGCGGTTTTGCGGCGGGTGATGCTGGAGGATTTACGCGGGAAGCGGAAACGGGCTTGACTGCATCCGATGTAAGCAGCCTCTTGAGGTCTATAGGTATGAGCACAGATGCCACGGAATCTTTGCGGGTCTTCCTCACCCAACAACTCAAAGATGTTGAAGCGGACATCGAGACGATCAGCGATTACATCTGCTGCAACCCGCCGGACACCTCGGGTGAACTCCTTAAGCTGAGAGAGTTGCAACGCAAGTATCGTGAGATCGCTGCGAGCGTCAGGAACGAAATCGACAAATTGGGTTAGCGCGGGTGCGAGATGAAGATCCTTCTCGTCCCCACCTCATTGCTTTTCGGGCTGGTGGCTGGTGAAGAAATCAAGCAGGCTTTGGGGCGCGTGGGGGCCGAGACATACCTCGAGAACCTTTTCCGCCTCAGCGGCCTCGGCCGCGCTACGGGGAAAGAGATCCTTCTCGTAGGCGAGGAACGCGGCTTCAACGTCACCGGGGTTGGCGGCGATGGCCTTGCCGAGTTCAGCGCCGTCGTACATGGCGAGGTTGGCTCCTTCGCCGGACGGGATCATCAGGTGCGCCGCATCGCCGAGTAGTGTCACGCCGGGCACGCGGGCCCATCTGTGTTCGACGGGGAGCGCATGAATAGGGCGAGGCACAGGGACAGTTTCGCCGTCGGTGATGAGCGCTATCAACTCGGGAGCCCAGCCGTTGAACTCCTCTGCGACGCGGGCCAAAGCAGTCACCGGGTCGAAGAAATCGATGCTGTCTATCCAGGCCTTTGGCTTCTTCAACTCCGCGTAGGTGTGCAGCGCGCCGTTGGGCTCGCGGTGCGCGAGAATGCCTTTTCCCGGCGCTACTGCAAATAGCGCGCCACCGCCAACCGCTTCTGCGCTCGCCTTGTGACGGGTGTCGCTGTCGTACAGGTACGTCTCAATGAATGACGCGCCGACATACGCCGGGTTCGCCTCGGAAAGAAGTGGGCGAACTTTCGACCATGCGCCATCGGCACCCACGAGGACGTCGGTCGCCACAGTCGAGCCGTCCGCGAAGGTCAACATGTGCCGCCCGCCCCCGAGCGGAGAAACCCTAGTGAGTTTGTGTCCCCAGCGGACTGTGCCGGCGGGAAGCGAGTCGAGCAGAATCCGACGAAGCTCCCCTCGGGGCACCTCCGGTCGACCGCCAGTGCCATCGTCGGGCTCATCCAGTAAGACGTTTCCACCCTTGTCTAGTACTCGTGTTGCCTGACCGCCAGGGTGGATGATCGCTAGAAATTCTTCGAAGACCTCCGCTGCCTTGAGCGCAAGTTGGCCGTTGTTTTCGTGGATATCGAGCATACCGCCCTGTGCTCGCTCGTTCGCCGAGGATTCCGCTTCGTAGACCGTCGCTGCAATACCGTGAACGTGGAGAACGCGCGCAAGCGTTAGACCGCCAAGTCCGGCGCCGATGATAGAGACTGCAGTCTTCATATTGCTTCCTTCGTGGTTGGCGTCCGGAGCATCATGTTTTCTATCAGCTGGTCTATCGGGCGATCGAGGTGCTTGTGGGTGACCACACGTGTGCTTTGGCGTGCCGGAAGGCATCGTCAGGGCGAGCGGGAAAGCGAAGCGGTCTATGAGGGCACACGAATGGGAAGATGACTTGACTGCACGTGCTTCCGTTTTGAACTGGTTTCTACCAGCCGCGGGTTTGCATAAGGTTCTGCTCTTCGATGGCTGCGGCTGCGAGGCCTTTCATGGTTCCCGTGATGGACTCGCTGGCTTCGGCGACGATTTTGGGGTCGTTGAAATGGGTGGTTGCGATGACGATGGCGCGGGCTCGGGAGACGGCTTCGGCGCGTTCTTCGGGATTGCGGTGTGTGCCGATGTCCTGCGGGGCGCATAGGCCTACGGCTGCGTCGTCCTTGGTCCAGAGTTCGACGTCGAGCGGGGTGGCGCGCTCCTTCATGAATATGCCGGAGCCTACGAAGACGGTCTCGGCGCCTAGCTGCATCATGAGAGCGGCGTCTGCTGGCGTTGCGATGCCGCCTGCACTGAAGTTCGGGACGGGAAGCTTGCCGGATTTTGCGACTAGTTTGACTAGTTCGTAGGGTGCGCCGTGGACCTTGGCTGCGTTGTAGAGCTCTTCGTCGCCGAGAACGGTGAGGGCTTTTATTTCGCGGACGATCTGGCGCATGTGCTGGACGGCGTGGACTACGTCGCCTGTGCCCGGCTCGCCTTTGGTGCGGATCATGGCTGCGCCTTCGGCGATGCGGCGAAGGGCTTCGCCGAGGTTGCGGGCTCCGCAGACGAAGGGCGTAGTGAAGGCGTGCTTGTCGATGTGGTAGGTCTCGTCGGCGGGTGTGAGGACTTCGGACTCGTCGATGAAGTCGACGCCGATCTCCTGCAGGACTTGTGCTTCGGCGAAGTGGCCGATGCGGGCTTTGGCCATGACGGGGATGGTGACGGTGGCCATGATCTCTTTGATGAGCTTTGGGCTGGCCATGCGGGCTACGCCGCCTTCGGCGCGGATCATGGCGGGGACGCGCTCGAGCGCCATGACGGAGATGGCTCCGGCTTCTTCGGCGATGCGGGCCTGCTCGACGTTCATGACGTCCATGATGACTCCGCCTTTGAGCATCTCGGCGAGGCCGAGTTTGAGGCGGAGGGACGGAGTGCCAAAGTTGCCGTTCTGGGTGTGGTCTGCCATGGGTTCTCCTAATTTCTGTGTGGTGCGCGGCGGTGGGCGCACGGGGCTGCTTGAGTTCCGCGAGACTTTTAAGTTTAGCAGTTTTGGGCGAGACGAAACGCGGACCGCGGATTGCGCGGGTAAAAACGGATTTAATACTCTTTCGAGCCGGTTGTTGATCAGGTTGGGTCGTGGGGACAGAATTTGTTGGAAATTCAACTTGAATTGACTTGTGGTGCCGGGTTGAGGGTTCATGCTTCGCGTAGAGGGTGGTGTGTCTGCCCCGGAAGACTGCGAGGGATAATGGGCGCTGAACTGACGATTGTGATTCCCGCGAAGAATGAGGCGAAGATGTTGCCGAGGTTGTTGGAATCTTTGTGCCAGCAGGATTATGAGGGGATGGCGGAGACGCGGGTACTGGTGGCGGATGCGGGGTCGAGCGATGGGACTGGGGAGATTGCGCTGGGATTTTGTGATCGGCTGAAGGTGGAGGTGGTGCCGGGTGGGCTGCCTTCGGTGGGGCGAAATGCGGGGGCTCGACTGGCGGCGACGAAGTATTTGCTGTTTCTGGATGCGGATGTGGAGTTGCCGGAGCCTACTCTGCTGCGACGGGCGATGTGGCGGATGAGACGGCGGAGACTGCATCTGGTCACTACGAATATTGCTTGCCGGGAGGGGAGTTTTTTTGACGATGTGTTGTATGCGGGGAGCAATTTAATGCAGCGGGTAGGGTCGGTGACGAAGCCGTTTGCTACGGGGATGTTTATGCTGTTCGACCGCGAGGTTTTTTGGGAGTTGGGTGGGTTCAATGAGCAGGCGCTGTTTGCAGAGGATTACCTGCTGTCGAAGGGTGTGGCACGGATACGGTTTCGGATTGTGCGTGGGCGGGTGCTGACGACGAACCGGCGGTTTCAGAAGCTGGGGCATTGGCGCATGGTCTGGATGTTCTTCAAGACGATGCTGCATACGTGGGATGAGGAGTATTTTCTGGAGGACCAGGGGTACTGGGGTGAGGCTGGGTGAAGCAGGGACTAAGGCCGAGGGACTAGGGACTAGCTAGCAACTGCGCTTATGGTTGGGGGGCGGTGAAGCCGGCGGCGGCCAGGATGCGCTCGTCGAGGGCGATGAAGAGGCCTTTGCTGCGGGCGAGGACGGTGCCGTCCGGGCGTTGGAGTTCAGCCTGGTGGAAGAGCTTGCGGTCGGGGGTGCCGTCGGGTTTGGTGGCGCGGTTAAGGTGGCGGGCTATGAGGACTAGTGGCTGGTAGAGGGGCGCGGGTCTGAGGTAGTCGACCTCCATGTGGCGGGTCATGGCGAGGACGTTGAGGGGGCGGTTGAGTTTGCTCATGGCTTCGTCTAGGAGCGCGGCTACGATGCCGCCGTGGATGTGGCCGGGAGGGCCTTCGTGCATGCGGTCGAGTTGGACTTGCGCGGTGGCGGTGATGGCTTCCGGGTTGGAGGTGTCGGTGGTGAAGACGAGGTGGAGGCCCTGCGGATTGGCGGGGCCACAGCCGAAACAGTGGTTGGCGCGCTCGTCGATTGTGGGAGCGTCCATGGAGGCTGGGGTGTGTCGGGTGGTGTCGGGTGTCGGCATGGCTTCTGGATTGCACGTTAGCACAATGCGAGGTGGAATGAATAGTCATTCAGTCATGGGCGTGGTTCGTTGGAGAGGTATGTGAGAGCATGTCGGCATGAATTTGAAAGGAGAATTATCCGCATGTGGATGAGGAACGTTGCACGTGTCGGGGTGCTGGGTTTGTTGGCGGTGGTGGGCGTTTGGGCGCAAAGCCCAACGGATGCGCGGGTGGTACTGGTCATGACGGACGGATTGCGTTGGCAGGAGGTCTTTCGCGGAGCGGATGCCTCGCTGTTGGTTCCGGAGCGGTATTACAACAAGCGCGATGTGAGTGGGTTGAAGGCGAGGTATCTGGCGGCTACCCCTGAGGAGCGGCGGAGGAGGTTGATGCCTTTTCTCTGGGAGACGTTTGTGCCGCAAGGCCAGATTTATGGAGACCGGGATGCGGGGTCGGATGCTTCGGTGACGAATGGGTTCAATTTCTCGTATCCGGGGTACAACGAGACGCTGACAGGACATGGCGACCCAAGGGTAGATTCGAACGATGCGAAGCCGAATCCGAATGTGACGGTGCTGGAGTGGTTGAATAAGCAGCCGGGATTTCAGGGCGAAGTCGCGGCGTTTGGGGCGTGGGAGACGATCTCGTCGATTGTGAATGCTGAGCGGTGCGGGTGCGTGGTGAACTCGGCTTATGCGCCGTTGGCGATGACGCCGATGACGGACCGGATGCAGTTGTTGAATGATCTGAAAGCGAATTCGCCGCGACAGTGGGAGGATGAGTCGTTTGATGCTCCGACGTTCTATACAGCGATGGAATATATACGCGTGAAGAAGCCGCGGGTGGTCTTTCTGTCGCTTGGTGAGACGGACGACTGGGCACATGCGGGGAATTATGGGGAGTATCTGGATTCGGCGCATCGTGTGGATGGGTACATGGAGCAGTTGTGGGATGAACTGCAGTCTATGCCGGAGTACAAGGGCAAGACCACGATGATCTTTCTTGTGGACCACGGCAGAGGGTCGACGCCTGAAGATTGGAATGGGCATGGGAAGAAGATTTCGGAGTCGAAGTACATCTTTATGGGATTCATGGGGCGCGGGGTTCCTGCTCTGGGGCTGCGCGAGCATGTGGAACCGGTGACGCAGAGCCAGGTGGCGGCTACGTTGGCGCAGTATCTTGGGCTGGATTGGAATGCGGAGGAGAAGCAGGCAGGACTGCCGGTGACGGACGCAGTGAAGTAGTTGGCGGACTAATCGATGCAGATTTCGAGGATTCCGGGGCCGAATTTTTCTATTTTGTCGTGACCGAGGCCGTGGATGGACTTTAGTTCCGACAGGGTTTGTGGACGAGTGAGGACGATGTTGCGGAGGGTTGTCGAGGCGAGAACGAAGAAGAGAGGAAGGTTGAGTTTTTCGGATTCGGCTTGTCGCCAGGCGCGGAGGCGTTGGTCCAGGGTTTGTTGGTCCGGGGTCAGGGATTCATTGGGTGGGGCTGTGGGACGCGGGCGTATATCCGGGACGGCGGCGTCGATGGTGATGTGTTTCGCGGCTCCTTCTCCGGGACTGCTTCGAAACGAGCGGGGAGATGATGCGAATGGTGCAGGTTCTGGTTCGTGCTCTTCCATTCGGGCGCGATCTACCCGTGATTTGGTTTTCGTGCTGACCGTCGAAGATTGTGGTTTCAAATTGAGACGAGGTTGTGTCTCTTGCTTTGGTGTGGGTTGATTGCCACGAAAGATGGCGATGATGTCGGCGCCGTAGCGGTCCGCTTTGTCGGGGCCTATGCCGGAGATGGTGCGGAGTTCGGATAGGGTTTTGGGTGCGGCGATGACCAGGTTTTGCAGGACGGTGTCGCCGAAGACGATGAAGGCCGGCTTGCCGGTTTTTGCGGCTTCGGCTTTGCGCCATGCTCGGAGGTTGGCCTCGAGGATTTTTTGATCGGGAGTGTAGGTTGCTGTTGTTTGTTCGCGCTCGGCTTTTAGGGAGGCTTTGGAGGGTCTTGCACCTTGGGAGTTGCGTGAGTTTTTGCGCGCGGATGAAGCGGATGTGTTTGCTGAGATGTCTTTGAGGAGGAGATCGGGTGGGAGAGGGCCGGCGAAGTTGCGGCCTTCGTGGGTGAGAGAGGCTTTTTTGAAGGTGATGAGGTTGCCTTCGGGGTTGGTCCATTGTTCCGGGTTCAACGTGATCAGGCCGGCGCGGGTGAGGGAGTCCAGGAGGGTGTCGAAGATTTTGCGATCGGCGGCGGGAGTGTTGCGCAGGGCGGAGGTGGAGAGTTCGGTGTGGAGTTTGCCGGTTGAGCGCGATTGACCGGGAGAGTTTTCGAGGGTGCGGAGGATGGCACGGAGTTGGCGGTCTTCTTCTTCGGTGGGGGCGCGGAAGGTTTGGGCTGTTGCTTGGTGTGGGGCACAGAAATCGCAGTGGCCGCAGGGGCGGAGGCCGTCGGCGGTGTCTCCGAAGTGCTGGATGAGGGCGGCCATTCGGCATTGCTGGGTTTCGGCGAATTGCACCATGCGGTCGATCTGATCGCGGCGGAAGGCGAGTTGATCGTCGTAGCCTTTGCGCCACGCGGCGCGTGTGGGTGCGTCTTCGGTGGCGCGAACGTTGCCTGCCATGTCGATGGTGGCGGCGCCCTGGGCGATAAGTTTTTCTACGGCCTTTTCGAAGGTCTCGGTGTCCATCTTGAGGCGTTGACGGAGCAGGTCGGGCATTTGATAGTCGCTGGTTAAGAGTGCTGCGACTCGCGTGAGCTCGGTGATGGCGGGGTAGTCGCGCTCGAGGAAGAAGTCGTGCATCTTTCGGTCGGCGAAGGAGTGGAGGAGAACGGTGCGGGAGGGCTGGCCATCGCGTCCGGCGCGTCCGATCTCCTGGTAGTACTGCTCGACGGAGCCGGGAAGTGCGGTGTGGACCACGGTGCGGACGTCGGCTTTGTCGATGCCCATCCCGAAGGCGATTGTTGCGACGACTACCTCGAGTTTTCCAGTGAGGAATTGGCGTTGGACGCGCTCTCGTGTGGCGGGGTCGAGGCCCGCGTGGTAGGCCGCGCCGCTGCTGCCTAACGTGGAGGCGAGTTCCTCGGCGGATTTGCGCGATGGGGCGTAGACGATTGCGGGGCGATTGGATTTTTCTTTGAGGAGATTGGTGGTGAACTCGTTGCGGCGGGGTTTGGAGAGCTCGACGACTTCGATGGCGAGGTTGTGGCGACGGAATCCGTGGATGAAAAGTTTGGGTTGTTCGAGTTGGAGTTGGGTGATGATGTCTTTTTGGACTGTTGGCGTGGCTGTTGCGGTGAGAGCTATAACTGGCGCGGGGCGGAGGGCGGGAAGGAAGTCGCCGAGGGTGCGGTAGTCGGGGCGAAAGTCGTGGCCCCAGGCGGAGATGCAGTGGGCCTCATCGATGGCGATGAGCGAGGGCTTGCGGCGGGCTAGCATCGCGGGAAAGTTGGGGACGCGCATGCGTTCGGGTGCGATGAAGAGGAACTGGAGGGTGCCGTCGAGGTAGTCGCGGCAGGCCTGGCGGGCCTCGTCGCGGGAGAGGCCGGAGTGGATGCGGGCTACGCGGAGGCCGAGGGCGGTGAGCTTGGTGGCCTGGTCGTCCATGAGGGCGATGAGGGGAGAGATGACAAGAGCGGTGCCTCCACGAGCGATGGCGGGGAGTTGGTAGCAGAGGGATTTTCCTGCTCCGGTGGGCATGACGAGCAGGACGTCGCGGCCGTCGGTTGCGGCTCGGCAGACGGCTTGTTGGTTGGCTCGGAATTCTTTGAAGCCGAAGGTCTGGTGGAGGAGGGAGGTGAGGTCAGCGGAGTTCATGAGGCCTGCGCTCATCTTCGCATATTCTTTGCCTCAGGATGAGTGGGAGGGCTTGGAGGAATAAGAAGAGGTACTTGGTGGACTTAGAAAATCTGGAAGTCAACTTCGGTTGTCAGCCAGCAGGCAACAGGTTTGCCTTGAAATCTGGCCGGCTCGAAGCGGTATTGGCTGACGGCCTGGAGTGCTTTTTCGTCGAGGCCAGCCGCAGCGGCGCGATCTTTATAGTTGGTAAAGCGCTCGGCAGCCGACTTCGTGACTTGGGGATCACGGACGGTGCCGTTAGCGTTGACAATGAACTTTACTGTTGTGACTCCGGAGAGCTTCCGTTTTCTCGCCTGCTCGCTGAATTCGGGCTGGACGGAGAATATGAGCTTAGGAAGCGTGACTTCTTTGCTTACATGATAGATGCCTTCTGAGTCCGGATTTGTCTCGACCACTATTTGCGGGGCTGGGGCCGATGGGAGGGTGGACTGCTGTTGAGGGGCAATGGGCGCGGCTGTCCATCCGATGAGGAGTATTGCTGTGCGAACCATGGAGAGAGTGATCACGGCGCTGTTCTCCCGATGCCTAAGGAGAGGCTACCACGCAAATTTCCGATGGGGATAGAATCTGTAGCGCTGCGATGAGTCAGAATACAGGAGGATTTCGAAGTTCATCAGCATCTTGAGGCTCGCATAATGTTCGTCTCCGGCGAAGGGGAAACGATGAGGAATAGAGAGAGATACGGGTCAGAATGTCTGGAAATTCATGATGATCGACAACACGACCGGGACTGGTTTTCCGTTGTATTGCGCGGGTTCGAATCTGTATTGACTGGCCGCCTTGATGGCCTGCTGGTCCATCGTTAGAGCCGCTTCACGGTCCTTTTTGTTCATGGAGGCGTTGGCGGATGACTGGAGGACGCGTATGTCGCGAACGTGGCCATCCGCCTCGACAATCAATATGAGACGAGTAGCGCCAGCTAATTTTGCTTTGCGGGCTTTTTCAGACAACTCTGGTTCGACGGAGTAGATGAGTTTTGGCGGGGTGACGCCATCGCCGACATGATATATACCCGAGGCATCGGGATTGGGGCGATGCGTGGCCTTTGTTTGTGGAGGAGTTGCGGATTGCGGTGTCGGAGTTGTTTCCTGTTGCGCGCCCGCTGGGAGCGGGTTGGCCAGAATCACTGTAAGGAAAGTTAAAATGGCGATCAACAGCGCTGCGGAGCTATTTTTTCGAGATGTGCCATTGGTCATCTGCGATCTCACGAAGAGAGATTAGCATGTTGGCATGCGTTTTCCGCGCTGGGAACGAACCGTGGATTTCTCCCTTTGAGCTTCACTCAGGGTCAAACGAAGTACAGGCAACAACAACGACAGAGACAAAAGCAGATCCTCCGCCTCCGGCGAAGGATGACAAGAAAAAAGCGATTGCAACCAGCGGTTTCGGCGGCCGGAATCTTTATGATGGTGTGGTCAATCAGATAGGGTGGAGATTGGAGGGGCTATGTACCTGGTTGCGATTTTCGTGGTTGCGGCTTGCGTCCTGATCTTTGGCCTGGTGAGGATGCGGCAGTTGCGGCACAGGCGGGAGTGCGAGAAATACAGCATCGACGCCGATGAACTTCATACGCTGCTTGAATCGAATAAGGACATCGTGGTGCTGGATGTTCGGCAGCCGCTGGATTTACTGGCGCACTCGGAGATTATTCCGGGGGCAATAAGAGTTCCGCCGAAGGATGTGATGGAACAGGCAACGTTGATTCCGAAGGACAAGGACTCGGTGCTTTATTGCACGTGTGTCAGCGAGAAGACGAGCCGGATGGTGCTGGAGAACGCGCTGCGGTTGCAGTTCACGCGGATTAAGTTTCTTAGGGGCGGGCTGGCGGCGTGGAAGGAAAAGGGATATCCGGTGGAGCGGTACGATAAGCCGTTCCATCTGGACACTGCGGTTTAGGGCGGTCCGGCGGTTGGGTAATGTTTTTTCTTCCATGCTCCGACGATGGCTCCGATGAGCATGAGGTCGAAGAGTGCGTAGCCGGCGTTGACCGCGTAGATCTGGAGGGTGCGGACCTCGAAGATATACTCCTTGGCCCAGCTTGTGGCGATAAATCCAAACCAGATGACGGCGGCGACGATGACGCCGCGACGGGCGGTCTGCTCGCCTGAGGCCTGGATGCAGATACTGAGTACGGTAGCGACGATGACTGAGCAGAGGATCGCGACGGCGTATTGAACGGCTGGGTTGAGGCCTGTCGCCACCAGCCATTCTTTGGTGCGGCCGATGCCGGTGAGCCACTCGTTCATGAAGACGCTGAACCAGAGTGCTTCGAAGAGAAACGAGGCTATGGCTGCAACAAGGATGGCTACCCAGTTGAGGCGTATGTTGCTCATCGTGCCCTCCGCTATGTTGTCCCGTGGTTGGATGGGAGCATATAGCGAAGGGAATGGATAAGCAAGTCAGGCGCTCATAATTTTGTCGAGGGTGATGGGAAGGTCGCGGACACGCTTGCCTGTGGCGTTGTAGATTGCGTTGGCGATGGCGGCGGCGGCTCCCGTGATGCCGATTTCGCCGATGCCGCGGGCGCCGAGGGGGTTGAACTTGTAGTCGGGGATGCCGACGGCGGTGACGTCGATCTGGTGGACATCGGCGTTGACGGGGACGTGGTACTCGGCGAAGTTCTCGTTGACGGTGCGGCCGTAGGTTGGGTCGATGACGGTTTCTTCGTGCAGGGCCATGCTGATTCCCCAGACGACTCCGCCGATGAGCTGGTTTGTGCCGGTGGTGTTGTTGATGAGGGTGCCGATGTCGTACGTGCCGACCATGCGGCGGACCTGCACCATGTAGGTGTCGGCGTCGACGGCGACTTCAGCGAAGATGGCTCCCCAGGAGTGCGAGCTGAAGGTGTCCCGGTCTTTTGGCATCTCGGAGGTTGCGGTGGCCTCGACTGGGGTGTTGCCGTTGCGGGCGATGAGAGCGGTGATGGTTTCGGATTTCGTTGGGTCGGATTTGAGGAAGATATTTCCGTCTTTGGTGGCGAGGTCTTCGGCTGTGGCTCCGTGGAGCGGGGATTTGGCGTCGCCTGCGGCTAGCTGCGCTAGTTTGAGCCTGGCTTGCATGGCTGCGTCGTAGACTCCCGGGCAGACCGAGGCTGCGGTGGTTGAGCCGCCGGAGCCTCCGGAGGGTGGGAGGGTGGTGTCGCCGAGTTTGACATCGACGAGTGTGGGATCCATGTTGAGCGTGTCGGCTGCGGTCTGGGCAAGGATGGTGTAGGTTCCGGTGCCGAGGTCCTGTGTGCCGACTCCGACGAAGACACGACCGTTGGGGAGGATGCGGACGACTGCCGCGGAGGGGCGACGACCTGCGCCGTAGTTGGCGGTGGCCATGCCGTAGCCGATGAACTGGTTGCCCTCGCGCACCTGGCCGGGTTTTGGCGTGCGTTTTGACCAGCCGAAGCGGTCGGCGGCCTGGGAGTAGCACTCGCGGAGATGCTTGCTGGACCAGGGGTGGCCCTGGCGTGGATCTTTTTCGGCGTAGTTGATGAGGCGGAGCTGAACGGGATCGATGTTGAGTTTTTCGGCGAGTTCGTCGAGGGCGATCTCGAGGCCTACGCTGCCGGTGGCTTCGCCGGGGGCTCGCATCCAGGTGCCCATGCCGAGGTTCATCTCGACTACGTTGTGCGCGGTGGTTAGTGATTCGCTGTCGTAGAGAATCTCCGTGGAGGCCGCGGCGCTCTCGACCCAGTCGGAGATGAGCGAGGTGTAGCAGGTGGAGTCGTGCTGTTGAAGCAGGAGCTTGCCGTCGGCGGACGCGGCGAGCTTGATGTGCTGGTAGGTGTTGGGGCGCGAGCCTACGGGGCCGAACATCTGTTCGCGGCCGAGGACGAGTTTGACTGGACGCTTTGCGACCTTTGCGGCCATGGCGGCGAGGATGGTCTGTGACCAGACGTAGCCCTTGGTACCGAAGCCTCCGCCGGTGTAGGGACATTCGACGTGGACGTTGGCGGGCGGGATGGAGAAGGCACGGGCGAGCGATCCCTGGACGCCGGAGATGCCTTGGGTGGCGTCGTGGACGGTGAGTTTGTCGCCGTCCGCACCTGTGGACCAAGAGGCGATGGTGGCGTGCGGCTCCATGGGATTGTGGTTCTGGATGGGTGTCGAGTAGATCTGGTCGATGACGACGGCGGCTTTGGCGAGGGAGGCTTCGGGGTCGCCGCGGCGCGTGGGACGGTCTCCGCGTTTGGGTGGGCGGGCGTCTTTGAGGAGCGCTTTGAAATCAAGCCTGGCGGGTTGCTCTTTGTACTCGATGTGGAGGAGCCTGGCGGCCATCTCGGCTTCGGGAAGGGAACTGGCGACTACAACGGCGATGGGTTGGCCATTGAAGAAGACGTTGGTGTCCTGGAGAATGTTGACGTTGCCGGGAACGGAGAGTTTGGGGGCATTGAAGGGCGTGATGACGCAGTGGACGCCCGAGGCATGGCTTGCGGCGTCATCGTCGATGGAGGCGATGGCGCCGGAGGGGATGGTGGCCTGAACGACGTAGGCGTAGGCTACTTTTTCGACGGGGAACTCGGCGGCGTATTTGGCGCGACCTGTCACTTTGAGGAAGCCTTCGTAGCGGTGGTCGAGTTGGCGAGTGCTGGCGAGCGGTTGATGATCCATGGTGTCGATCATGCCTGGACTCCTTGTGCGGCGAGGGTGAGGGCGCGCACGATGCTCTGTTTGGCGAGTTCGATCTTGAAGGCGTTGTCCGAGCGGGGCACGGCTCCGACTACGGCAAGGTCGGCCGCTTTCCTGAAGGCGTCGGGACTGACGATTGTGCCGACGAGAAACTTTTCAGCTTCGGGCGAGCGCCAGGGTTTGTGGGCGACACCGCCGAGTGCGAGGCCGGCGGACTGGATGGTGTTGCCGTCCATCTCGAGGCCTGCGGCGACAGAGACGAGGGCGAAGGCGTAGCTCTGGCGGTCGCGAACTTTGAGGTAGTAGGAGTGTTTGGCGAATTTGGGTGCTGGGAGTTCGACGGCGGTGATGAGTTCGTCGGGCTTGAGGTTTGTATCGAGTTGCGGCGTGGTGCCGGGGAGACGGTGAAAGTCGCCTATGGGGATGCTGCGCTTGCCGCTGGGGCCGGTGACGTGAACGGTGGCGTTGAGCGCGGCGAGGGCAACGCTCATGTCTGAGGGATTGACGGCGATGCACTCGCTGCTTGCGCCCAGGATGGCGTGGATGCGGTTGAAGCCGTGGATGGCAGCACAACCGCTACCCGGAGTGCGCTTGTTGCAGGCGGGGAATGCGGTGTCCATGAAGTAGTAGCAGCGGGTGCGCTGCATGAGGTTGCCGCCGGTGGTGGCCATGTTGCGAAGTTGTGCGGATGCTCCGCTGAGAAGGGCGTGGGAGAGAAGCGGGTAGTTGGTGCGGATGCCTTCGTGATTGGCGAGGTCGCTGTTGCGGACTCCGGCGCCGATGACGGCGTTGGTGCCATTGACTGCGATCTGGTCGAAAGGGATGTGGGTTACGTCGATCAGGGTGGTGGGGTGCTCGACGTTGTACTTCATGAGGTCGACGAGGTTGGTGCCTCCGCCGAGGAATTTTGCTCCGCTGGCGGAGACGGCCTTGACGGCTTGATCGGGAGCGGTGGCGCGCTGGTAGTTGAAGGGATTCATGCCGTGGCTCCTTTCGATGCGGCGCGGACGGCGGCGACGATATTGGGATAGGCGGCGCAGCGACAGATGTTGCCGCTCATGCGCTCGCGGATCTCGTTGTCGGTGAGTTCGGGTTTGGTTGTGCTGCCGGTCTCGAAGGAGACGGCGCTGAGCGCGCCGTGTTTGTGCTCATTGAGGAGAGCGACGGCGGAGCAGATCTGGCCGGGTGTGCAGTAGCCGCACTGGAAGGCGTCATGATCGAAGAAGGCTGCCTGGACGGGGTGAAGGGTATCGCCTTTGGCGAGGCCTTCGATGGTGGTGATCTCGGCCCCGTCGGCGGTGACGGCAAGGGTGAGGCAGGAGTTGATGCGGCGGCCGTCAACGAGCACGGTGCAGGCTCCGCATTGGCCGTGGTCGCAGCCCTTCTTGCTGCCGGTGAGCTGCGAGGGTCTCGCGCAGCGCGTCGAGGAGGGTGGTGCGGGTGTCAAGGGTGAGGGCGTGGGACGTGCCGTTGACCTTGAGGGTGAGGCTCATGGTGTGTGGGGTGCTTGCGGCGGCGGCGTGCCCATCCTGTGCAGTGGCTAGTTGCGGAAGACCGGCGGCTAGAGCGGCGCTGAGCATGCCCGCGGTCTTCACGAAGCTGCGACGGGAGAACTCAGTGTCGACGACTGAATCGTTGTGTGAGTCTGGCTGTTCCGATTGGCTGGTGGAGGAGATATCTTCGAGGGGATTTTCGATGTCGGTACAGGCGGGGAAGGTCATGGTCGAACCTCAAAACGCGTTGATGATGCGAGAGAGAAATCGTACCGGGCAAGTATATGCTGACGAACACACAGAGCGAAAAGACGCACACAAAAATGTAGATAAATACAGGCGTTTTCGGGGATATGATGGTCGCATCCGCAAACAAGTTTTCCAAACTTTAACAAGGAATTTGAGGAGAGGGAATGGGTCTGTCTATGGTGTTCAAGTATCCGTTGATATCTCGCATATCAACCGTTGGATTGGTGGCTGGGCTGGCAGTATCGATGGGTTTCGCGCAGGCTCCGGAGGGACGGCAGCAGCGTGGAACCGGCGAAGGGGCGGCGGCGAAAGAAGATCAAGGGCTTCCGATTCCTCCAGAGACTAACTCGGTGACGAAGCATGACTGGTCCGCCGGGGGACGGACGGTGCACTACACCGCGACTGCGGGAAATCTGCTGATCCGCAACGATGAGAACAAACCTTACGCGAGCATGTTCTATGTGGCTTACACCGAGGACGGGGTTGAAGCGAAGACGCGGCCGGTGACCTTCTTTTATAACGGCGGTCCCGGGTCAGCGACGATCTGGCTGCACATGGGGTCGCTGGGACCGGTGCGTGTGGTTACGTCAAGCCCCGAGGCAACGGGTCCGGGACCTTTCACGATTGTGCCGAATGAGTACAGCCTGATCGATCGGAGCGACCTGGTATTTATCGACGCGCCGATGACGGGCTTCTCGCGTGCCGCGGGCAAGGGAACTGCGAAGGATGTCGCCGGAGTCGACCAGGACATTCAGGCGTTCCTCAAGTTCATCGAACGGTACATCACCGTGAACCAGCGGTGGAATTCGCCGAAGTTCCTGTTCGGTGAGTCTTATGGGACGACGCGTTCTGCCGGTCTGGCGGCGGCGCTGCAGAATGATGGCATCGAGTTCAACGGCGTTACGCTGTTGTCGTCGATTTTGAACTACAACCGCCAGGTGCCGGGAATCGATATTCAATCGATTGGATATCTGCCTTCGTATGCTGCGATTGCGTATTACCACAAGAAGGTGAAAGCGACCGGAAGTATGGCTGACTGGGTGGAGCAGGCAAGGAAGTTTGCAAGCGGCCCCTACGCCGAGGCGTTGTTCCAGGGAGATAAGCTGCCTCCAGCGGAGTTCGATGCAATCGCGACAAAGGTGGCCGGATTCACAGGTCTTAGCGTGCAGTATGTGAAGGAGTCGAAGCTGCAGATCTCGGCTACGCGGTTCCGCAAAGAGTTGCTGCGTGGCGACGATCGGATCCTGGGCCGCTACGATGCTCGATTCGAGGGCTGGGACCCGGAATCTGTCGGCGAGAATCCTGGCTACGATCCTTCGGATACGGGGATCAGCGGAGCGTATGTGGGCGCGTTCCACGATTACCTGGTGAAGGAGCTGAAGTATACGAGCCAGGACACGTACGATCTCCACGGAGCAGGGTTGAATTGGGACTTCCACCACCGGCCTTCCGGTGTACCGAGAAACGCCGGCGGCCGCGGCGGCGAGGAGACTGCGCCAGACGTCGCTCTCGACCTGTCGGACGCGATGCGAAAGAATCCACATTTGAAGGTTTTTTCGGCGAATGGGTACTTTGACCTGGCGACGCCGTTTTTCCTGACGGAGTATGACTTGAGCCACATGGACCTGCCGGCGAATCTGGTGGGGAATGTGCAGTTTGGTTACTATCCGGCTGGGCACATGGTCTATCTGAATGTGGAAGCGCTGAAGGAGCTGAAGGCGGATATGGCGAAGTTCTATGCCACAGCCGAACAGCGCTAGACGAAGGGAAGATACGAGGAGCGGCCGGGGTTACTTTTGACCGGCCGCAGACTTGTGTTTTCCATGTAAATGCCTTAGAATGAGGGTTGCTGTGTTTTCCCAGTGGTCGTGAACGAAAGTAAGAAGTTAATCCAAAAAGAGGTACGGAAAAGCCTATGGCAAAGCGTCGCGGAAACCCCAATTGGGGCAAGCCTGAGCCGATAGGACCGGTTGTTCCGACGGTCACATCGTTCGAGCAGGTAGTAAAGGAGTTCAAGCTGACACCTGATCAGTACATTCGTTCAACCCGCCTTCGTGAGTGGGCAAGACGAAACAAGAATTCGAAGTATATTCCTGAGGCGCTGCTTGAGGCCTGGGGCTTTGAGATAGAGTCCACACTGTAGAGATTTTTATGACCGGACCGAAGACGCCGCCTTTGAGGGCGGCGTTTCTTTTTGGTGCCGATGTTAGTTTTTGCGACCGGCGTAGGATGAAATGTGTCGAAAGAGATGCGGGTGGAAGGTGGAATTATGTTTGCTGATGTGACCGAAGCAGTGGCAGAGATCAAAGCGGGGCGGATGGTAGTCGTCGTTGACGATGAAGACCGCGAAAATGAAGGGGATCTGACGTTGGCTGCGGAGTTTGTTACGCCGGAGGCGATCAACTTTATGGCGAAGTATGGCCGTGGATTGATCTGCCTGACGCTTACGGAAGAACGGGCGGATTACCTGCGGCTGGGGCCGATGACGCAGGAGAATACTTCGCGGTTTGGGACGGCGTTTACGGAGTCGATTGAGGCTCGCGAGGGGGTGACCACGGGGATATCTGCTGCAGATAGAGCACATACGATCAAGGTGGCGATCGATCCGCAGTCGACGGCGAACGATCTGGCGCGTCCTGGGCATGTTTTTCCGCTGCGGGCGCGTAAGGGCGGGGTGCTGGTGAGGGCAGGGCAGACGGAGGCATCGGTGGATCTTGCTCGTATGGGAGGACTTATCCCGGCGGGCGTGATCTGCGAGATCATGAACGATGATGGAACGATGGCGCGAGTGCCCGACCTGGTCAAGTTCTGTGAGTTGCATGGATTGAAGATGGTTACGGTGGCGGATCTGATTCGTTATCGTCTGCAGAATGAGCGATATATCCATCGGGTTGCGGAGTCGGTGATGCCTACGCCGCATGGGGATTTCCGGATGATCGCCTATGAGAGCGAGGTGGAGGGCGGGGAGTCGCATGTCGCCCTAGTATTGGGGGATGTGACTGGAAATGAACCGGTTACGGTGAGGGTACATACGCATTGCCTGGCGGGAGATGTGTTTGGAACTACGCTTTGCGATTGCAGGCCGGTGGTGGGGGAGTCGTTGCGGATGATTGCTGCGGCGGGGCGCGGGGCGCTGGTTTATCTGCACAATGGGTCGGCTGGATTTGGTGTAGATAAAGGGGTTACACCGGCCCGGGTGGTGTTTCACCGGGAGCAGCGGGCTAAAGAAGGGTGTGAGGAGCGGGCTCATCGGACGCTGCGGCAGGTGGGGTTGGGTGGTCAGATTCTTTCGGATCTGGGGATTCACAAGATCAGGCTGCTGACGAATACTCCTACGCATGTGCCTGCTTTGCAAGGGTTTGGGATTGAGATTGTGGAGCAGGTGCCGGTCTCTACGGGGATGGTTCGGCGGTAGTTTTCCGAGATTTTTCCTGCGTGCGGTGGGGCGGGAAATTGGTGAGATTTCCTGTGTTTTTCAGGGGGGTTTTTGGACAAGTGTGTTTTTTGTGATGGTTTTTTGTGGTGAAGTTGTGGTGGTTTTGTGGTGACGATGTGGTTTTTGGGTGGTCTGTTTTCGGCGGCTAATTTCATGCCACTTTTTGAAATTTATTTTTGTGGTTGGGTAGCGAGTGGGGGCAGTGGAGGGGAGCGCTTCGACTGCTCCCCTCGTTGCTTGCTGGTGGACATCGGGTATCGGGTTTTATTTGGGAGTCTTCGCGGGAGTTTTGGCGGGGATCTTTGAATCGCTTTTTGTCGCGGGGGACTTTGCGTCAGTCTTCGTATTGGTCTTTGAAGTTGTTGCGGAGGTTGTTGTGGCCGGGGTCTTGTCTGTCGGTTTCGTCGTTGAGCTTCCGCCGCTGGGTTTGGATGGGGTGCATGCTCTGCGGGGTTCGGCGCTGGTGGTTGTGACCGCCACAACTAACGCAAAGGCGAGAAGAACTGCTGTTGTTCGAAGAATCTGCATTGTGCTCCCTTGGCTTGATATTTCCTTTACTAAAGAGGGAATCGGGTGATGGATGGTTTAGGAACAAACACGCGTCCGGCTTGTTTGAGTCTTTTGCGATTGGCGGATAGACAAACCGACTTTCGATTATTTGCAGGTTGCAATAAGTGACCGTGCTATTTGGTAACAACGAGAGACAGCTCGCCGAACAGGAAGACTGTAGTTCTTGTGATCAGATCGTGCGCAGAACATGTTTCTTCAACAGTTTGTAAGAGAACGGTTACAGTTACATGTTTTTTGGTGCGAGTCCCAAATTCAGGAAGGCTTATAAACGATTGGGTCTTAGAATCTGTCACTTCTGACAGTAGCGAATACTGTTCGCTCGGAGCGACAATATATCTGAAAGCCGACACCAGAGCTATACTGTCGCCACAATTATCAGGGCCCCGCTTAACGAACTTCGACGAAGTACTTACGTACTTCCCACTGGCCTACCATGGCGATGAAAAGCGCGGATCGAAATGTTGACTCGAGATGCAGCCGGAATATCGCGCAAAGCCAACTCCAGCCACAAGCATGTTCCCGTGCCGGAAAATAACCTGAGAGATCTATCATCTGTTTCGTCATGCAATTACTCCAAGAGGCATTCTGCGTTTGGATGGTTTGTCGTGCTTGCGATTCTTATGTGCGTTCTGGCGCGTCCAGCCGCGTCCGGGGCGCCGGTGCCTGTAAAGAACGTACTCATCCTGCACAACTGGGCCAATCTCCCTCAGACCTGGGACCTGATGGAATCGACCGTGCGCGCTCATGTTCCGGGGCAGATCAACTTTTACACGGCTTCCGTGGAAAATCCGCAATTCGATAAGGAAGAGTATCGGGAGAGCCTGGCAGAGACTCTACGCCGCGGGTACGGTGGGGTAAAGCTTGACCTTCTGGTTGCGGCCAGCTATCCGGTGCTCCAATTCGCGGTGCAACACCGTGACCAGATGTTTCCGGGGGTGCCGATCATCTTTACCGACGTGGCCCGGCCCGAGGTGGAGAAGATGTGGCCTGCCGTCACCGGGGTGTGGAATAGTGTGGGGGTGCGGGAGACCATCGATCTTGCGCTTCGTCTTCATCCAGATACTAAGGCGGTTGCAATTATCACCGGCGTAACTGATTGGGATAAGTACTGGTGGGCAGTGGCACACTCCGAACTGCTTCGTCGTCAGGACAGGGTGAGGGAGATTGACATTATCGGACCTCCGGGCCGCGAGATCCTTCAGAAAGTCGATGAACTTCCTCCCCAGACTGTGGTCTTGTTTCAACTGAGACCAGATGATAAGACTCAACCGGCGCTCGAACCGGCTGAGATACTCGATGCGGTCGCACAACGCGTGCCAACCTATTCGGCTTGGCCAGGTCTTGCCATGAATCATGGGGGGGTTGGAGGAGCGTACCGTGACGTTCCGAAAGAGGCTGTGTGGGATGGGGAGATCGCAGCCCGAGTGCTGTCAGGGGAGAAGATGGAAAACATCCCCATCGCGCACGATTCTGATCTACGAGTCCATGTGGACTGGCGGGCGCTTCAGCACTGGCATATCCCTGAATCTGCGTTGCCTGCGGGGACGGTGGTCGAGTACCGGCGGCTTAACTTTTGGCAGCGCGACCGCAACTACATCGTTATTACGCTCATCCTGATCGTCGCCGAGACGTTGTTGATTGCGGGTTTGCTGTTGCAGCGAGCGCGCAAACGGAAGGCCGAGGCGGTTCTGGGAGAGAGTGAAGAGCGTTTCCG
The DNA here is from genome assembly GCA_963746625.1 of uncultured Acidobacteriaceae bacterium. Taxonomy (GTDB): domain Bacteria; phylum Acidobacteriota; class Terriglobia; order Terriglobales; family Acidobacteriaceae; genus Edaphobacter. Next base: position 1,309,871 of record CAVVBT010000001.1, on the reverse strand, counting down.
AGTGATGGCCGATTCCACGCCATCGCTTGTCTGGATGTGCGACGAACAGGGCCGGATTACCTACCTGAATGGCCGTCGACTTGCGTTTACAGGCCCGGATCAGAACTCAGGGCTTGGAGACAATTGGATCAAGTACGTCCATCCCGACGATGTAGAGCGTGTGCTAGGCACACTCTATGAGGCTCTGAAGACCAAACAATCGTTCTCGCAAGAGTACCGACTGCGTCGAAGGGATGGAGCTTACCGGTGGATGTTCGATGTTGCGTCTCCGCGGGTGAATGGTGATGGTTCGTTTGGCGGATTTATCGGTTCGGCGATCGACACAACGGATCATAAGCTTGCCCAGCAGGCGCTTGAAAAAGTGAGCGGTCAACTAATCGAAGCGCAGGAGCAGGAACGCAGCCGGATTGCGAGAGATCTGCACGATGATATTTGCCAGCGGCTGGCGCTTCTGTCGATGGAGATTGAACGGGCAAATCGTAGTTCGGTCGGGTCACCTGCGACGACAAAACAAAGTCTGGACGATATACGGAAACACTGCTCGGAGATTGCGAATGATGTTCAATCTCTTTCGCACAAGCTGCACTCTTCGACACTTGAATATCTGGGCGTTGTGGCGGCGATAAGAGCCTTTTGCAACGAGTTCTCGAAACAACACCAGGTAAGCGTCGAGTTCACCGACAGGAATGTGCCTGCGCATCTGCCGAAGGATATCTCGCTGTGTTTTTTCCGAATCGCCCAGGAAGCTCTGCATAATGCGGTGAAGTATAGCGGGGTCAAACAATTCTCCGTGGCCTTGAGCGCTACAGGGAAAGAGATTCAACTTGTCGTGCAGGATGCCGGCGCGGGCTTTGACTTTGACGAAGCAAGGAAGAGTCGAGGGCTAGGCCTGGTGAGTATGCAGGAACGGATCAATCTGGTTCATGGAAGTTTTTCTGTCGAATCGAAGCCCGGCAAGGGGACAAGAATCGTTGCAGTCGTACCCTTAGTCAGTGAAGATGAGATGTCTCGAGAGGATACGCCGCGCCGGGAGGCCGACAGTGAACAACAGGTGGCGTGAGTTGAACGAATAAACAGGAATGGCGCGCGAGGGTGAGGTCAGGGCCCAGGGTAGAGCGGGAGTTGAAGGGATTCTTTGAAGGTGGGTTTGGGGCGCTTTTCGTAGAGTTCGGTGATCATCTGGGATTGGAACCAGGCGTTGGCTGGTGTGGGGGAGATTTTGTCGAAGTTGTTGTTGAAGTATTCTTCGACTTCCTGATCCAGGGGTACGGGGGATGTCTGGTATTTGACGACGTCCTCGAAGTGCTGGACGACGTGCTCGAGGAGTTTGTTGTCGGTCTCGCGCCAGAAGGCGATGGCGATGCGATTGGCTCCGTACTCGTAGTCATAGGGCATGCGGTCTTCGTCCTGATGGAGGCAGGCCTGGGCCCAGTGACTCATCTCGTGAATGAAGACCCAGTGGTGGATGCCGATTTCGAACTCGCGGTGCGCGTCTTCGAGGGTGGGATTGGCCCCGGCGAGGCGGTAGAAGGCGGATTGGTCCTGGCGGGTTAGTTGTTGCCAGAGTGGTGTGGTGAGGGTGTTGGCTTCGGCGTCGTAGTGTGCCCAGGTGTTGACGTTCTGAAGGAGGAGTTTGGGTGGGGCGATGGGACAGACGGTTCCGGTGTCGGCTAACTTTTTTGCGAAGGCGTCGCGGAGGGCGGTGAGCTGGATGGCGACGGGGTCGGTGGATGTGTCTGGGATTGGACTTGGGATTGGAGTTGGGATTGGCGTTGGGGTGGTTTGGGCGCGGAGGGGTATGGCGGTGAGGGTGAGGATGGCGAGAATGGAGAGGAACGGCTTCATGGGTGTGGTTGCCGCTGACTTTGTTCTTCACGATACTACGGGGTTTGCTTAGTACAAGCAGATTCCTTCAGTGGGCTTTGGTAGGCTAGCGATGTTGATGAGAGGAGCGGAACGGCGTGATCGATGTGCATCCTCCTTCGGAACCCGTGCGCGGATGGCGGGATTTTCTTGTTCATCTGATTACGATCACGATCGGATTGGTGATTGCGCTGAGCCTGGAGGGTTGCGTGGAGTGGCAGCATCATCGGCATCTGGTGCGGGAGGCGGAGGCTAGTCTGCAGGGAGAGATCAAGACGAACGCGGGGAATATTGCAGGGGCGCTGGATGATGTGCGGAAGGAGCAGGCTTCGTTGAAGGGAGATATTGAGATATTGCAGCGGATTATTGCGAATCCTAAGGTGAAGAACTATGAGAATTTCACGGTGGGGCTGCGGGTGCGGACGTTTGAGGATGTGAGCTGGAAGACGGCGCAGTCGACGGGAGCGCTGGGATATATGCCCTATGAGCAGGCGCATGAGTATGCGAATCTTTATAGTCAGCAGGACGAGATTTACGTGGCGGAACAACAGGCGGTGCGAGATACAGTGGTGGCGGTCGCTCCGATCATAGATTTGAAGAAGGGTGCAGTGAATCCAGGAGCGGAAGAGTCGGTTCGGATCAAAAACAATTTTGAGGTGCTTCAGGCGCAGATGATGTATCTACAGTCGAAGATCGAGGGGCTTGATGGGGCGTTCAAGACATTTCTTGCGGCGCATCCGGAGTGAGGACGGGACGATTGCCAACAGTATTGACGATTGCGGGGTTTGATCCTTCTTCGGGGGCGGGGGTGACTGCCGACCTGATGGTGTTTGCAGCGCATGGACTGTTCGGGACTTCGTGTATTACGGGGTTGACGGTGCAGTCTACGGTCGGAGTGCGTCTGTCAGTACCGGTTGTGCCGGAGTTGGTGCAGGAGACGCTGGAGTGTTTGGTGAGCGATCTGCCGCCTGTCGGGGTGAAGATCGGGATGCTGGGAATGGGGGCTACGGTGGAGGTGGTGGCGGAGTTTTTGGAGCGATTGCGTGCGGGTGGGCGGGGGGTTCCGGTGGTGCTGGATCCGGTGTTGCGGTCGAGCTCGGGTAGGGAATTGCTGGATGCGGCGGGGGTGGAGGTTTTGCGGGAGAGACTGCTGCCGGTGGTGGACTGGGTGACTCCGAATGTGGAGGAGCTAGGGGTGCTGACTGGGCGCGGGGTGAGGCAGAGGGGGGATGTTTGGGAGGCGGCTCGGGTGCTTGCCGGGATGGGGGCTGGTACGGGATTGAATGTGGTGGCTACGGGTGGGGACCTGGAACAGCCGGATGATCTGGTGGTAGTGGGGAGCGAGGCGGTCTGGCTGTCAGGCGAGAGGATTGAGAGCCGGGCGACTCATGGGACGGGATGTGCATTTTCAAGCGCGCTGCTGAGCCGGCTGGTGCTGGGGGATGCGGGGATGGATGCGGCGAGGCGGGCGAAGCAGTATGTGACGGAGGCGATTCGGACGGCGGAGGCCGTGGGAGAGGGTTTTGGGCCGTTGAATTATCTCTGGCCTCTGCACAAGGAGTAGTTTGGATTCGGAATGCGGCGGATGGGTGTGCGACTTTTGGGTGATGGATTCGATGAGGTAGCCGATAGGGAAGTGGACGGAGGATTTATTGTCCATGGCTACCGCAGTGTTTCCCGGTGTTCCTCAGGCTCCCCGGCCCGTTCTGGTTCCGGCGCGAGCGAAGAAGGCGTCTCCCAGCTTTTCGGCGGGGAGGGCGGTTTCAAGCGTTGGCGACCTGACCATTCATCGGATTACGAGAACTCATCATGGGAGGACGCTGTTGAAGCTGGGGCATGCGGCGGAGTATCTGGCGGACCGGCCGTATTGGTCGCGGAAGCTGGATGCGGCGGAGGTTGAGGCTATTCACATTTTGATGGGGGCTAGCCGGGCAGTGTTCGAGGAATATGCGGAGCAGCGGTCGGTGAGGCGGGGGTTAGAGGATTGGCTGATGGAACGAGTGGTTCGGGCGGTAGAGACGGTGGCTGACCACGTCCGATAATGGGCTTGACAACTGCGGAGAGGGGTAGCTGCTAGGCTTGGATTATGGCTTTGAGTGTGGTTTTGAATGGGCAGATGCGGGAGTTTGAGGGATTGGCGGCTGGGATGGCCAGCCTGGAACGGCTTTTGGGTGAGCTTGGGGTGAAGGGCGACCGGGTGGCTGTGGAACGGAATGGGGAGATCGTTCCGCGTGCTCTTTGGGCCGGGACTATGGTGGGTGAGGGGGATCGGCTTGAGGTGGTGCATTTTGTTGGGGGCGGGGTTTAGGCTTGCTGTGTGTTTAGGTTGCAGGCAATTCTTTATGTTGTTCGTGAAATGTTCAGCCTCTCTGATTGCGCTCAGCACATGGATAAGAACAACAGCAGATCCCCTTCGGGGATGACAACAAGAAAAGCAAGTGCAAAGACAACTGCAACAGCAACAGCAGATCCTTTTCGGGGATGACAACAAGAAAAGCAAGTGCAACTGCAAATGCAACAATGCAACTGCAACAGCAAAAGCAGATCCCCTTCGGGGATGACAAGCAAGAGAGACAAAGTGCAAGGACGACTGCAACTGGAACCGCAACCGCAACTGCAGCCGCCACAGCAAGACCTCGAGGGAAGGCTTGCCTGGAAAGGCAGGTGCGCGGTTGGTTTCAACTATACATAATATGTGTTATCGGACGTTTGATATTTGGCGGGGATTGAGGCTGAGATGCTTTTATCTCACTAATATGGGTGCGAGTCGTCTTATGCTCTGACAAGTCAGGTTTATGGTCTAACAAAGTCACTTTGAGGTTTGTTCGGTGTTGGGAGCCTGGTTAGTTCGCTGCGTTCGGTGTTCGGGGTTTCCGGTTCCCTTTCGGATCTTTGCGTTGTTTTTTTCCCTGGCTGTCGCGTCTGGTGGCGGATTCGTGGAGGCGCAGAGTATTCAGTCTTCCTCGATGAGTATGAGCGGGGCCGGATCGCCTGGGACCTCCTCGACGACTTCGGCGCCTCCGCCTAGTACGGTGACGGGTGAGGTGCGAAATGGGGTTACTGGGGCTCCGGTTGCCCGGGCATTGGTTCGGATGAATGACCGGGCGGTGCTGACCGACCATGATGGGAAGTTCCGGTTTGATGGAAATACGAGCTCGAACGCGAATTTGATGGTGACTAAGCCAGGCTATTATGCCGGGATTGAGATGCAGGATACGGAGAATGTCTATCTGACGGGGGCCCAGTTGGGGACGCCGGTGGAGCTTCGGCTCTATCCTGAGGCGATTCTGACGGGGACTGTGGTGGGACCGGATGGAGTTCCGCTGGCGCGGATTTCGGTGGTTGCGGAGCGGAGGTACTTCGACGATACGGGCCATCGGTGGATGATGGTTGGTCAAAAACAGACGGACTCGCATGGGATCTTTCGGATTCCGGTGCAGGCTGGGGATTTCAGGGTTGCCACACGGTATACTCCGCTCGACCGTACGACCGGAGAAGCTGTTTTGCCTGTGACGATTACGAGCGATGGTTCACCTGGAGCTTCAGAGGCTATCCGAGTGCGAAGCGGCGAGGAGCGGCATTTTGAGCTGCGGCCGGCGGTGAGCCCGACCCATACCGTGACGATCGTTAGTGGTGGGTTCGGCGGAGGGGGTGGGGGCGGCGGTGATTTTGTGAGGCTGGGGGCGCGTGCGAGTGATGGCAGCGTGCTGCAGGTGGCTTCGCAGCGAAATGGGGAGACGGGAGAGACGAAGATACAGCTTCCCCAGGGAACGTTTCTGCTTACTGCGACGCGGGGTAACCAGGAGACTTCGGAAGAAGCGGAGACTCGTGTGACGGTACCGGACCACGATATTTCGGGGGTAGTACTGCAGTTTGCTCCTGTGCCGCAGATTCCGGTGGAGCTGGTGGTGGACAGTTCCGTTACGTCTGATAACTCGCAGACAGCCTCGCCGAACCCCACGGTGACACAGTTCGGGCTTTTTTTGCAGAGCGAGCAGGATGACTCGCAGCAAATGAATGGGCAGATACGGCTGATGCCGCGGAAGGACCAGAGCTATGCGTTTCAGGCACCGCCGGGGACCTATCGTTTGGAAGGGCGGGATACGGGAACGTGGTTCATTAAGGGGGTGTCGTACGGGGATTCGGACTTGCTGCGGGATGCGCTGGTGGTGGTGCCGGGGGCTGCGGGGACTCCGATCCGTGTGACGGTAAGCAATGCTACGGGGAGTTTGACGGGTGCGGTGAATCTGAATGGGAACCCTGGGGCTGCGTGGATTTATCTGATTCCGACGGGGCCGAGCGCGCAGTCAGTGATTTCTCTGCATGCGGGTAGCTCGGGTGCGTATACGGCTGCGCATGTGCCGCCGGGGAGTTACCAGGTGATTGCTTTTGAGCGGCGGCACTCGGTGAACTATCGAGATGCGGCTAGTCTTGCTCCTTACAGCAGCTATGTTCATTCGGTGACGGTGAATGCGGGGGATAAACCTACGGTGAATCTGGATGCTGTGCCGGTGGCGGAGGTGGCGCCGTGATGGGAGGGCTTGAGATTGGTGAAAAAGTGCTTCTGTGGCTGAATGGAGAAGAGCCCGGGGCTAAAGCCCCATTCAAAGCATTGATTTTTCGCAGGGCTAAAGATGGTGCTGAAAGATTCTGTTTCGACGTAGAAAGATTCCCTCAGGGGCTAAAGCCCCAACGCGAGCAATACATTTGCGGCGCGGCTGAAGCCGCGCCTTTTCAAAACAAGATCTTTTCAATGCCCTCTTCGGCCCTCCAGAGACCAGTGCAATCTCTTCGGGGCATTCTTAGTTGGGTGGTGGTGGTTTGTTGCGGGGTTGGATTGGCTCAGCCTGCGCAGAAACGTGAGGTGAAGCCGGCGTCTGGTGTGCGGTATGAGATTACGGGTGTGGTGGTGAATAGTGTGGATGGGAATCCGGTGGCGAAGTGCCATATGTCGGTGAATCCTGCTACGGGGCGGGGTGGGATGGTAAGCGGTTTGGTGATGGAATCGATGGGACCTAGGCCTGGGAATCGCCAGTTCCCTGCCCCGGCGAACAGTGGTTTTGATTGCGATGCGCATGGCAGGTTTGTGGTGACGGTGCCTTCGGCGGGAGCGTGGCGGTTGACGGCGAATGCGCGTGGGTTTGTGAGCGCGGCTTATGACCAGCATGAACAGTTCTCGTCGGCGATTGTTCTGACGGCGGATTCTCCAACGAAAGAGCTTGAGTTCCGGTTGAGTCCGGAGGCAGCGATTACGGGAGTGGTGCTGGACGAGGCGGGAGAGCCGGTGCGGAATGCGCAGATCATGCTGCAGAGCGTGCCGCCGCGAACTCCGGGAGGACCTGAGCCCGCGGCCGCAATGCGTGGGGGGACGGGTACGGATGACCGTGGGAGATATGAGCTCGCGAATCTGGCTCCGGGAGACTATCGGCTAAGCGTAACCGCGCAGCCTTGGTATGCGGCGCGACCGCAGGTTCAGCGTGGCGCTACGAACGATACGTCCGGGTTGGATCCTTCGCTGGACGTTGCTTATGCGCAGACCTGGTTTCCGGGGGCGGAGGATTCGGCGCGGGCTGAGGTGATTAAGCTTCGCGCGGGGGATACGCGGCAAGCGGATTTTAATTTGATTCCGATTCCGTCAATTCATCTGCGGATTCTGGTGCCGCCGCGAGTGCAGACGGTAGTGAATATTCCTCCTGGTTCGCAGTCGGGAGCAAATGGTCCGCCTCCACCACCTGCTCCACAGCCAGTGCCGATGATTCAGAAGGTGAATTCAGGGTTTGGGGGCGGGTTCGTTCAGACTAGTATGCGTTTCGACTCGCAGGGCGAAGTGGATGTGGGCGGGCTGACACCGGGGGTTTACCAAGTGAGGCTGATGGGGCCGAACCAGGACGGGCGCACGGCTCTGGTTGAGGTGGGTGAGAATTCGGCGCGCACGGTGGATTTGAATTCGCCGTCGCGGGATATGGCGCGGATTGCGGTGCATGTGGATGGTTCGGCTGCGGACTCGGATGCGGAGGAGGGACAGGTAGACAGGCCGGGCCGCAATTTCGGCGCGCAGGTTTATTTGATCGACCTGGAGACACATCAGACCTTTTCTACGATGAATCAGGGGCCGATGATGAATGGGGGTCGGGGGGGGCAGCGAGATCGGAATGCGGATCGCGTGATTGAGGCTCCCCCGGGACGGTATGAGGTGGTGCTGCAGGGGCGTGGGAATGTTTTTCTTACGGGGCTGGCGGCGAAGGGCGCGGAGACGGCTGGACGGTATGTGACGGTGGGAGCTGGCGAGTCGACGCTGACGGTGCATACGGCCAGCGGGCGCGCGACAGTGAGCGGCATTGCGACGCTGGATGGGAAACCCTCAGTGGGGGCGATGGTGCTGCTTGTTCCGGTGACGATTGAGGATCCGAACTCGATTACGATGCTGCGACAAGATCAGACGAATACGGATGGGAGCTTTGAGATTGCGAATGTTATTCCGGGGCAGTACATTCTGGTGGCGATCGATCATGGGTGGGGGGTCAACTGGGGAGATGCGTCGACACTGCGGCAGTATCTGATGCAGGGGGTTCCGCTGGAGCTGAAGTCGTCTGCGGTGGTGAAACAGAATGTTTCGGCAGAGCGTCCTTGAGGCTCGCGGCCTTCGGGTGAGGGCTGATTTGTGTTAGATTCAAAAAGGCCCGCAATACCGCGGAGAGATGGCCGAGTGGCTGAAGGCGCACGCTTGGAAAGCGTGTATACCGCAAGGTATCCAGGGTTCGAATCCCTGTCTCTCCGCCATTCGACTTCCAAGCCCTTTAGAATCAACACTGGAACCGGCGTGTGACACTTTTTGTGACACTTTCCCGCTGGGCTCCTCCGAAATAAACAATTAGACCCCCTCCACTTCGCGGTATTCACCTTGGAGGGGTTCGTTTTGAGTGCGCCTAAAGTTCGGTTATACATCCGCGTTCGTCGCCCTGATGGCCCTGATGCTTCGCCGATCCAGTCTGGAATCGGAACCGGACGCTTCGGGCAGGCTACGCCCTAGTCGACGGCCTCAGGAGTCCCATCCTGAGGCGATCCTACTACCTCCGCTTTCTTCGGGATGGCAAGCGCGCTGGCATGCGGTGGGCCCAAACGCGGATGCTGCGATCGTCGCTCTCCGCAACACGGAACACGACCTCCAGGCCATCGGTCTTGGAATCCCGACCCCCAGGGTGGTGACCGTAGCGGCGAACAACTGCGATACGCAAGAGTCGATCTCCTTGATCGAATCGATCGACACATACTTAGCTGAAGTACGCCGGTTCAAGTCTCCGAAGACGATCGCTGCCTGCGAGCGCATGTTGACACTCTTCGGAGCACGCTTCACGGGCAAGCGGATTAAGACATCACGAGGAAAGATCTCCTGGATCACATGTCCTTCCTTAAAGAGGAGGGCCTCGGTGATCGGACGATCTACAACCACGTCATGCGAATCGGTACCCTCTTGAAATCGCACGGCGTCGTTGGATTACTTGGCACCGCCGACAAACCCAAGTATGACCAGAAAGAGGTCGAGGCGTACGCGCCCAATCAGCTTGCAGCTCCCTTTGCGGCGGCGGATTTGGAAGAACTCGAACTGTTCCAGTTCTTCGTCGGTACCGGGTTACGAGAACAGGAAGTGATGTACACGACGTGGAAGAATGTCGACTTTCAGGGCAAGGTTGTGAAGGTCCGTTCGAAGCCCGAGATGGGCTTTCGGATCAAGGACAAGGAAGAGAGGTCGGTTCCGGTCCCTGATACCCTAATCGATTCCCTCCTCAAGAGGAAGAAGCGGAGCACCTCCATGCTGGTCTTTCCGGGACCGAATGGCAAGCCCAATGGCCATTTTCTTCGCGTGCTGCAAAATCTGGCCCTCCGTGCCGGACTCAACTGTGGAGAGTGCGTCAACAAAAAGGGTCAGAGCTGCACCGTAAAACCGATCTGCGGGGAGTGGGGGCTGCACAAGTTCCGAAAGACGTTCGCTACATTCCACAATGAAGCTGGAATTCCGGTCTCGACCCTGCGTCTCTGGCTTGGCCATTCCGATCTGACTACAACCTTGCGGTACCTGGCTGCAGCGAACCTTCGTTCGGAGCGCACGCGAAGCCAAGTCAATTCCAGCTTCGCAATCTTGAGCTCCGGAGGTGCCGCATGAACTTCGCGATTCTCTCGTGCCTTTTCTCTAGAGACTGTTGTCTCGACATGATGCAGCTCACAGTGCGTTCGTTGCTGATACTTCCTCTGCCGCATCCGTCCCCGGGCTACTTCAGTGTTTCAAAAAGAGACACCCACGATAAAGCAATAGTCCCGACCCCCATGGGTATTACACCTAAGGGCCGCTTGCGTGATGGCCTGCGAAAGGAAGGTCATCATGGGTTTACGGTACCAGCCAATCTCATCACCAGAAGATGGGACGTTCACTCCGATCTGCCTCAAGAAGCCCACGTCGAGGACAAGTCGAAAGATTTCGTCCTCGATAAACGGCGAACGAACTATGCCTTGGGTATCTACCCTCAAGGGCCGCTGTGCAGAGGCCCCGGAAGAGGCCCGGGAGATGAGTTTGATCGAAGAACTAAAGGTAAAACAGAACTTCCTCAGCACCGTTGAGGTGATGAGTCTCCTCCAGGTGACGCGAGGGACGTTGTGCGAATGGGTGCGGTCGGGTCGGATCACTGCCATTCGCACTGGAAACGCTTATCTATTCGACCCTCGTCACTTGGCAGATTGGTTGGCGACACGTACCACCAACCGTGGCCGGGGTGCGGCATGAGCCATTTTCCCTGGACTGGCCTCGACTTTAGCGTTGTCCACCCTGAACTCGTAGGGTCCTCAACCCTCTGTCCGAGTTGCGCGGCAACGAATGCGTGGGTCAGAGCGAAGCGCCTGATGACCAGGAGCGAGGTTGAGCAATACCTCTCTCTCTCATGGGACCAGGTTCAGTCGCTTATCAGTACGGGCCAGATCGTGGCTATCCGCATGAAAGGAGAGGATCGCTTCGACTCGCGTGACCTCGACCTGCTTGTCGATGAATACAAGAAAACCGCCCAAAGGAGGGCATGATGGCAGACCCCATAGTCAGTTCAGTTTCGAGAGGCAGCCTGGGCCGCGGCGTGAAAGTCACGCTAGTGTGCAGTTGCGAATGCGGGACTGAATTTCAACGTCGTAAGACCGAGGTGAATGCGAGTGGACGGAATTACATTTCACTCCAGCATGCTGGCGCTCACAAGACTCGGACCTACCTTGAGGAGATGTGCGGCCCGTTTCTCGGGACAGTGAACGAGTACCTGGATGGTTTCGCGAGCCAGCACTACAAGAGCCTCGGAACCATTCGCGCTTCAGTGTGCCCCTTTATCCTGTTTTTGAACGAACGCAACATCGTCGATCTGGAACGGGTGACTCCCAAGACGATTACGCAGTTCATCTCCTGGTCGGAAGAAGTTGAGTACAAGAACGCGGCCCACAATATCTCAATGCTCTCTACCTTCTTCAAATGGGCAAGTCGCCACGGCTATCGCCGGTCCAGCTGCCCGGTCGTTACGAAATGGCACAGTCAGAAGCGCCCACACTATTTACCCCGACCCTACAACGCCGAGGAGATGGCCTTCATCTGGAGCTTAGCTGCGGCACGTGGAAGCAAGCGTGTGCAGGCGGCATTGGCGATTGGGGAAGAAGCCGGGCTCCGTCTGGGTGAGATTTGCCGCCTGAGGAGAGAGGATGTCTATTTGGAGGAACGCAGGTTGTTCGTGAGGCTGCCGAATAAGACCAACTGCGAGCGTTGGGCTTTGTTTTCAGACAAGTCCGCTGCATATATCGCTGAATGGTTGTTGGAGCGAGACGAGGATTGCGGGCATGACTTCCTCTTCCACAACTCGCTCGGCGGCCAACTTCTCCCAGAGACGTTACACCGCGAGTGTTGTCGAACGTTCTGCCGGATGTATGCAGGCAAAGAAATTCACTCAGAAGGTCTCGACGAGTGGTCGACGCATCGTCTGCGCCATACGATGGCAAGCAACCTTGCATCGGGTGGAGCGTCCATGACTACCATCATGGGCGCCGGTGGATGGAAGTCGGTGTCTTCGATGATGATTTACACCAAGAACAATGAAGCCAATGCTCGCCGCAACTATGACGAGGCAATGCGACGAGTCAATGAACAAGCGAACCAGTCCACCTCGACACGGAGTCTGAGCCTGGAGGAGTTCCTCGCGCAGTACAGCGTTGCATAATGCTCATCCCTGCACTGGCGCCCAAGTAGAGGTTATTATCAGACGCCATAACCCAGCGCTCCCAACTTCTCACGGATTACCGCATCAAGCTCCGCGCCCTTCGCCATCTGTTCCGCCAGCAGCGCCGTCAGCCGGTCCATCTTCTCCGCGAAAGCCTCGTCGTCATCCTCCACCGTCTCCGCCCCAACATATCGCCCCGGCGTCAGCACATAGCCATGCTCGCGAATCTCTTCCAACTTCACCGAACGACAGAATCCCGCCACGTCCGCGTACTCGCCTGCGATGTCGATATCTTCGTCCCCCTGCCGCCAGAGATACGTCGTCTCTGCGATCTTCTCCACGTCGGCATCGGTGAAGACCCGATTCTGTCCTCGGCCAAGATTGAAAAAGCTGAGAACATCTTCGGTGGTGTTTATTTGATCTCCGACAAAGGCCTCTTCGAAAAAACAATTTCAACTCGGCCTGACCCTAACGTTTTTCACGTTTACCTGGGATATGCCGGATGGACGCAAGATCAATTGCGGACCGAAGTGCAATTGGGCGCGTGGTTCGTTTTTCCGGCAGACACCGCCACAATATTCAATTCCGATCCGAATTCTTTGTGGTTGCGGATGATTCAGAAGACAGAGTTGCGGTGGGCGAAGACTGAGCCCTTCGTAAAAGTCTCCCAGCCAGCAGAATTGTTTTGACAAATCCCGAGCCGTTCACCAAGTCGATATTTCGCACAATACATCGTTCCGGGAGAATCACCGCCTACTCTACCGTTACTGAGTCGTAAGACCGCTCGGGAAATATCGCATCGTGGCTCGAATCTGGTGTGGGACCTCCTACGGCATCATGTGGGCAAATTGTCCTGATTTTCCGGGGCACCTGCAGTCTCGCGGCGGCCTTCCACCAGAAACACATGAAAATCCGTGGCCACAGGCTCAGCGTTGAGTTGCCGCATCATCAGTGCGATTTGACCTCGATGGTAGGTGGAATGGTTCGCGAGATGTTGCATCAAGTGCGCCAATCTGACTTGTGTTTTGCGAAAAGGCAGCATTGTTTCCAAGTATTCGGTTGTTATTCGATTCACGAACTCGGTTTGTTCTTCCTCGACTTCCGCCCACTTTAACTGCACCGCAGCGACATTGGGAAATGCATCCGGTTCGAATAGGACGCCCCGTCTTGTTCTCAAATCAGTCAAGAATGCGGGACCAGGGGACGGCGCCTTCCAATACGCAAGCCAAATCCATGCGCCTCCGATGATGTGCAGAAGCGTGTCTCGCACGGAACGGAAGCTGCCCCCCAGATCTCGCGTGAACTGTTCGGTGGTGAGCACGGAGACCGCTTGCAAGACCCGGGTGTTGGCCCAACGGTCGTATTCGTAGAGCAGCTGAATGTCATCTTTAGTCATGGTGGTTGCAGGTGAGCGACCCTCTCCTGGGGAATCTTACGTTACCCTGGTGTTCTGCAAGACCGGAGACGAAGGCATTTTCTGGCGTCTGGCGATTGTCCGGAGTGACGGGCAAACCGGACATTATTCCGTAGTGCCCGCAAAGTTGCCCTTTCGGCAACTAAGCCCGGATTTTCCGAAAACTCCGTTTTCAACGAACCGGGCGCAACGTCACAAAGCTCGCGACCAGTTGTTCTTGAACTAAGACGTTGTCGGATTCGGCTGAAACCCTGCGCGGCTATTTTGTTCGATACAGCAAATCGAGTCTACTCTGCGTCTTTCACGCAGCGAAAGCCGACAGCACCCGAGCGGTCGTAGCTTGGCGCCATAAGCAACAGTTTGCCGTGCTGGTCATTTCCATATGCCTGCGGAAAATACCACATTGATCCTTGCGGCTGGTAGTGGCTGCCACCACGCAAGATGGCCGCACGTGTATGGTCGTCTGTGTACTCATCGGTCCACTGCCACACATTCCCTACCATGTCCATCACTCCGAACGGGCTTGCACCATTCGGGTGTGAATCCACGTCGCTGGCTGCCAGCATGGTGCGACCTTTGTCGGGCACCGGGGCCAGTGTGTCTCTGCGGTCAACGAGCGATGCACACGCAGGCGGCACATTGGCCGTATCCGACATTTGCCAGTCGCAGTTACCCCATGGATACTCCCGCCCGTCGTTCCCTTGTGCAGCGTACTGCCATTCCCATTCGTGTGGCAGCCTCTCGCCCGCCCACTGCGCGTATGCCCGCGCGTCTTCAAGCGAAACCCAGGTGACAGGCTTGTTGGCGGCTCCTTCAGGAAACGTTCCACGCGCCCAATCTTTCAGGAAGTTCAAATCGTCCTGGGGGCGATAGTGTGTGGCGTCGAGGAATTTCTTGAACTCGGCATTGGTGACCGGGAATTTGTCGATGTAGAAGGGTCTGATTTGGATCAGATGCTCGTGATAGCGCCTGGGACTGTCTTCCCAGGGATACTGAACATCCACACCGATGTCCTTGCTTCCTTCAATCTCGATACCTCGGACAATGAAGAGATAACTGCCGCCATCGATCCGAACCATGCCCTTCGGGGTCGCCGACACGGGCTTCGTCGCAGGAATTTCGACGACTTTTTGATTTGCCTTCTGCCACACGGACGAGAAATCAGAGAGAGGCTTGACCGTCATGGCCCTCATTGTTTCGAGGAGCTGCATAGTCTTCGCATCCGGGGAAGCGCTCATAGCGAGGATAGCGCCGAAGCCATGAGCCTCTGTCTGGAACGACAGGACAGAGTGATCGCCTTCCGGAGTCGCGTGCAACTCGACCCCATGGTAGACGTCGAAATAGCGCATTCCCTGTTTGAAGGGCACTGTCATCTGAAACCCATCGACGTCGTATTCATTGCGGTTCACGATCGTCCACAGAGTCTGGTCTCCGAGCGGCCAGCGGCTGGCGAAAACACCATACATGTGCATTGGGTAGAGTGGTTCCCAATCCTGGCTGACGAGAAATGGGGCGAGTGCACGCTCGATTGTGGCGACACGCCGCGTCGCTTCGCTGTCGCTCGGGGTGATACCGTTCCAGATGCCCCAAATGTTCTCCCAGCTTTCCCATCCTTCGCCATTGAAGAAGGCGTATTGCAGAGCGTCCGTTTTGTCGCGATCCCAGCGGCCCTGAATATTCACCTGGTGACGGGGTTCAAGCCAGCGATACTTATCCACCGAAGGAACGAACGTATATTGATACTGCCCCCAGGTGAGCACATTCCAGGCAAGACCCTCGTCGCTGGGGCCGAGCTCCGGCTCAAACGCGAGCGGGTGGCCGACCTTTTCGGCAGCGAGGGAAAAGGCCAGCGGCACGCCATCCTGGGTATCCCCATTGACTCCGTCAGCATCGATCTCTTTCATAAATTCTGCAACCGCCGTAGGCCAGTCTGTTCCCGGATCTCTCGTTCCCTGATCCCACATCATCATTGGGAAGAGAACTTTCACGCCGCGACGATGAAAGTCCGCAACCATCTGTTTAATCCCGCTAAGGCCGCCGGGCATGGAGCGGACCATGTCTTGCTGATTTCGGTCGTCAATACCCATATTGGGATAAGTCGCCCAGATGAGTACGGCATCGATGCCGCCGTAGCGCTTGTCAAGATCGCCGAGATACCGGTCCACTGTGTATTTGCCCGCGACCGGATCGTAGAAATATCGGTCATGCACCATCATCTGTGGCTGTATGAAGCTGTGTTGAGCCCATTGAAGCTGTGGCAGATCGTACCGGGACGGATCATAGCCGATGCGGATGCGACGTTCGGCACGCCAGTGCGTAATATCGGCGAGCCACTCGCGATGACTGAATGCAGTGCAAGGAACGTGTCCGCCCTCCCATGCGCGAGGTATCGTGAGGCATGGCGGGGGAGGAATTTGTTGTCCACTCGGAGCGGCATGTGTGTCCTGAGCGCAGAGGTGCGCGCTGGAGACAGCCGTGAGAAGGAAGATGCCTACGGTCCGCCGCATTTCGTAGTTCCTTTCGTGCCGATGACTTGTGATGACTTACTGACCGATGGGAAAGATATCATGTTCATTTCTGCGGCATGGCGGGCAGGCTGAACTGAAACGTTGCGCCGCGCGGGGAGTTGTCGGCAGCCCACAGGCGTCCGCCATGGGATTCAATGATTGACCGGCTGATGCGAAGTCCCATGCCGGTGCCATGGGGCTTAGTGGTGAAAAACGCATTGAAGATCTGGTCCGCCTGCTGCGCGGGCAGTCCGACACCGCTGTCGCTAATGGACACCTGAAGCTGCCCGTCTTCCGCTCGCTGCGATGCGATGACCAGTTCGCGCGCCCCCTCCACGTCCTTCATCGCATCGATGCCATTGATCATGAGGTTCATCAACACCTGCTGCAATTGCAAACGATCCCCCATGATCTGGGGAAGATCTGCGGCCAGTTCCGTCCGGACTGATATGTTGTATCGATTGGCCTCGCTGTGCAGGAGAACGATCATCTCTCCGATAACTTCGTTTACATTAACCAACTCCCATTCCGGAGCACCCTTCTTGAAGAGCAGGCGGATCCGGCTGATGATTTCCGACGCGCGCGTTGCATCTTTCACGACTCTCATGGCAGCCGCGCGCGCCTCTTCCAGGTCGGGGTGATCGCGCGTAAGCCATCGCACGCAGGTATTGGCGTCGGTGACAGCAGCGGCAATCGGTTGCTTCACTTCGTGCCCTATGGAAGCAGCCAACTCTCCCACGGTGGTGACCCGGTTAATGTGTGCGAGATCCGCCTTCGCCTGGCGCAACGCCTCTTCGGCCAGCGTCCGTTCGGTGATATCGCGAACGGCACCAATATATTCGACATTGCCAGAGGAAGTCTCGAAAGCGCGAGCCAAAACGTGGAGGTACTTGACCGAGCCGTCCGGCCTCAGAAAACGACATTCAATATCAGAGTCTGTCCTCTCGTTCGTCGCGCGGTCGATAATCTGCTGCACATGATGCCTATCGTCGGGATGAATTCGCTCAAATATCAACTCCAACTTTGGCTTAACGGAGCGATCAAGTTCAAAGATCTTATAAGTTTCCTCCGACCAGTGGATTTCTCCGCTTGAAAGATTTCTCCCGAAACTGCCGGTGTGGCTTAATCGCTGCGCATCCGATAAGTATGCTTCGCTTCGCTGCAACTTTTCTGCGCTGAGCCGGCGCAAGGCAACGAGAGAGACCGCCAGACGACCGTACAGGGTCATTGTCTCCTTCAGTAACACGATAAGCAGCACTGTCGATGAGATAACAAAGAGCCAGGCGCCCACATAAAACGAGAGACTGAATCTGCCCGAAGTATTAATCCACTTGGCGATACCTTGTGCCAACCACGCGCACATCGCCACCGAAAGCCATAGATCGAGAACTGACCGCCGTCGCGACCAAAGCAAGAGGAGGGCGGTGGCGGCAAAAAGCAATAAGAGCATGCCAATATGTTTGAGATTGGCTGGCGGTTGGCCTCCAGTCCAAACAATCTTCGGTAGATGCGATTCTCCGGCGGTGGCGATCCAGGTCAACGCGAGAACGATTGCGATCACGATTGCGACGCTCGCTGCGATTGCCGTACTAGAAGTGCGGTGCAGTGTGGGGGCTCGCGGCTCTTTCTTCATCACCGCATAGAAGAATACGGCGAGAGGATATCCGGTAAAACCCGCAAGGGCAAGCCAGAGACTGGTCTGCAAACCGGCGCCGAGAAGGCCGGTCGGCGAAAACGGGCCCCACATGGTAAGAAGAACCGGAATATTCATCGTCGCAGTGAATAGGTAACCGCTCGACAAGACCAGGAGCCCACGCGAGCGGACAATTTTGAATTGAGAGATCAGAAGAAACCACGTAATAAGATCAGCGAGAAAGACGAGTGAAAATCCGACCGCCGCCCCGGCTGTACTCGCCGGTAATTGCATTCTCCCGAATGGGACAACGAGGACCCCGATGGCTAGCAGGACCAGGCCGACCACAAGCGCTATTCGACGTTCCGTTGGTCCAGCAGGTAGATTCGCCAGGACGACTTCATTCTGGTCATTCGCCTCGTTCAATGCAGTCTCCCATTTCGGTTCGCCGCGCCGGAAGCAGGCAGAGTGAATTGAAACGTTGCGCCGCGCGGAGAGTTGTCGGCAGCCCACAAGCGCCCCCCATGGGACTCGATGATGGATCGGCTGATGCTAAGCCCCATGCCGGTACCGTGAGGCTTGGTGGTAAAAAATGCATTGAATATCTGATCTGCCTGCTGCGGGGGAATCCCTATGCCGGTATCGCTGACGGACACAAGAAGTTGGTCGTTTTCCGTCCGCCGCGACTTGATGGCGATATCGCGTTTTCCATCTACATCCTTCATCGCATCAATGCTGTTGACGATCAGGTTCATCGTAACCTGCTGCAATTGGACGCGATCTCCGATGATCTGAGGAAGATCGCCGGCCAACTCCACCTGGATTGATATGTTGTATCGCGTCGCCTCACCCCGCAGCAGGACAATCATCTCTCGGATGATTTCGTTTACATCAACCAACTCCCGTTTCAAGTCGCCCTTCTCGAACTGAGCACGGATTCTGCCGATGATCTCGCCGGCAAGCTTTCCGTCTCTTAGTATTCTCGTGGCAGCCGCGCATGCTTCGGACAGATCGGGTTCATCGCGCTGGAGCCAGCGCAGGCAGGCGCTTGCGTTGGTGACGGCGGCGGCAATCGGTTGTTTCACTTCATGTGCCAGGGAAGCTGCCAACTCTCCCATGGTTGTCACCCGATTGGCGTGTGCAAGATCGGCGTGCGCCTGGCGCAGCCTCTCTTCGGATTGCTTGCGCTCGGTGATGTCGGTGACGGCTCCCACAAATTCCAATTCGCCCGAGGCATGCTCGAACGCTTGAGCTACAACATGCAGGTATTTGACCGAATCGTCCTGCCTCAGAAATCGATATTCGATATCAAATCCTGTCCTTTCATCGGTCGCGCGATCAATTGTCTCCCGCACTTGATCTCGATCTTCAGGATGAATTCGCTCAATAACCGACTCCAGCGTTGGCTCAGTGGATCGGTCGAGTTCAAAGATCCTGTAGGTCTCGTCCGACCAGTGGATTTCTCCGCTTAATGGACTGCGCCCGAAACTGCCGGTGTGGCTTAATCGCTGTGCTTCAGACAAGTATGCCTCGCTCCGCAGCAGTTTCTCGGCGCTTAGCCGGCGCACAGTGACAAGAGAGACCGCCAGGCGACCATAAAGGGTCATCGTCTCCCTCAGTAACACGACAAGCAACACTACCGATGAGATGAAAAGGAGCGCGGTGCTCGCATAAAACGAGAAGGTAAATGAGCCAGAAAAGTGAATGAACTTAGCGATCTGTTGTCCCAGCCACGCGGACGTCGCCACCATTAGCCATAGATTGAGAACTGTCCGCCGTTGAAACCAAAGCAAGAGGAGGGAGGTTGCCGTCAGCAGCGATATGAGCGTGGCAACATATTTGAAACCGGCTGATGGTTGCCCTGGAGCCAGAAGAATATTCGGTAGATGCGATTCGCCAGAGGTGGTGATCCAGGTCCACGCGAGAACAGCCGAGATCACGATGGCGGCGCTCGCGGCGACCGCGGTTCCCGAAGAGCCCTGCAGTTTGGGGGTTCGCGGCTCTTTCTTCATCGCCGCGTAGAAGATGACTGCGATGGAATACCCGGCAAACCTCGAAAGGCTAAGCCAGAAAGTGCTATGCAAACCGGCGTTGAGAAGGCCGGCCGGCGAAAACGCGCCCGGAAAGGTAAGAAGAATCGGAATATTGATCGCCGCGGCGAAAAGGTAGCCGTTCGCCAGGACCAGGAGCGCACGCGAACGGACAATTTTGAATTGAGAAATCAGAAGAAGCCAGGTAAAGAGATCAGCTGCGATCATGAGCGAAGTTGTGAGCGGCACCCAGGCGTTGGCCGCTGGTAACCGCACTCTCCCAAATGGGACAACAGCAACCCCGATGCCTAGCAGCACAAGGCTGACCGCAAGCGCGATTCGACGTTCCGTTGGTCCAGCGGGTAGATTCGCCAGGACGACTTCATTCTGGTCATTCGCCTCGTTCAATGCAGCCTCCCAGAACTCTTCTTTCTAAATATGATCGCGCCTCAATCGCCGTGCTCGCGACCGAACCGTACCCTCCGCAATTGGTTTGATGACAGACCCGACGAACCAGAGACGAACTGCTTCTGGGGTGCCAGGTGCGGTTTGTCCCCCTGTTTCGTAGATTCCCCCTCCTGTCATCTGGCTTTTGACCTCATTATTGTTGACCGGACTCTCTCGACAAAACATCTTATGCCTCGCCAAAACAACTCCGTCTGGGGCGCAGCCGATACGACTTTCGAGTCCGACGAACATCCAGTGCTTCAACGTCACGCTTCGCCGATTTGTGCACGGGGCGTTTGAGGGAGGTGTTGTGTCGACATACCGACAAGTGGCGGTATGCTGACACGCGATTCTGTACTTTGAAGCCCTCCGGCACGAAACTGGACCGCTAATTTTCAGTCACTTGTACTTAATCGCGGTGTTTTCAATTACTTCCTGTAGCTCGCGCTTTACCTACTATTTTGGCATCAGACCTGCCTCTCCTTGCCGGAGACAAGCCGCCAGGATTCGACGATAGCCGATTGTTTTTTGGATTTGTTACGTGCTGGAAAAAATGTCCTCCTTAGCGCGCAAATAGCATTTTGGGGCTCATCTGACACCGCAACCCTGGGCGATCGCTATAAGGGGGAAGCATGAACAACTTGCGCAATCGGCCGCTGTCGTCCCCGATCCATCTTGGGATACTACTGCTTGTCACCTTAGTCGCTGCTTGCCTGGGAAGCATCATGGAGGCGCAGGCTCCGACAGCGCAGATCGTAGGCAGAATTACAGAGCAAACCGGTGCGGCAGTTCCTCACGCGGCGATTGACGTAGAAAATACTGGAACCGGCTTGAAGCGCCATGCTGCCAGTTCAGCCGAGGGCGATTACGTCATACCCTCGCTTCCTCTCGGCACATACACCGTGAAAGTAGTGGTTCAAGGCTTTAAAACGTTCTCCCAATCAGGGATTGGATTGGAAGGCGGCCAGAGCGCCCGCGTCGACGTACGCCTGCAAATCGGCAGCCTAACTGAAACTGTTCAGGTCTCAGCATCGGCAGCGCAAGTAGATACCAGCTCAGCGAGTATCCGTACCGAGGTTGATTCGATCCAGATTCAAGAGCTGCCCCTCAATACGCGCAATACACTACAACTCGTGACGCTTGAGCCCGGGGTGGGGAACGCCGCCGCGGGAGACGCCACCGGGGCAGGTCAACCCGCAACAGGTGCAGCCACCAGTAGTCTGCCTCTTACCGTCACCAATCAGCGCAGCGGCCCGCTACTCAACGTGAACGGAAGCCGCGTAAACGGCAGTGCAATATCTCTCGATGGCGCCATTCTTGTAACGGCGTTATATAACCGCCCCGCAAATCTTCCGAATCCCGACTCAATCGGAGAGTTCTCGCTCCTGACGAACAGTTACGGCGCGGAGTATGGACACGCATCAGGAGGAGCTTTCGCAGCAATCAGTAAGTCGGGAACCAACACTTTCCATGGGGCGGCATGGGAATTTCTTCGTAACGACGCCCTCAATGCGAGAAACTGGTTCGCGCCAGCGCCGCAGCCAAAGCCCATACTGAAGCAGAACCAATTCGGTGTTGCTTTCGGCGGACATATTTTGAGGGATAAGGCCTTTTTCTTCGCTACTTACGAAGGACTGCGAATTCACCAGGTCATACTTGAGAATTTTGCTTCCTTGACCGCTGCTGAGCGCACTGGAGACTTTAGCGCCATTTCCAAGCCACTCACAGACCCGTCGACTGGTCTGCCTTACAAGAACAATCAAATACCTTCCAGCGAATGGGATCCGCTTTCGGTGGGTTTCATGAATTACTACATGCCCGTTGCGAATGCAGCTACTGGACTTTTTACGGGCCAATATCCAACCCCTATCACTGGCGATCAGTTCACGGGCAGAGCCGACTATCGAGTAACAAAGGACGATCTGGCATATGTCCGCTTCTTCCGCACGAATATAACCAGCCCCTCTTATGCGGGTAACAATGTGTCCTACAATGACTCCTCGCAAACGAATCAGGGTATTACTGTCAGGGACACGCACACATTCACCTCGAATCTGATCGGCGACTTTGGGTACTCAGACACGAACCTTACGACGCAGTACGAGGCGGAAGGGAAACTCGAAGGACCGCAAGCTATGGGCGGAACCTATGCGATCGACGGAAGCGTGGCTGTATCCCCATGGGCGACGGTGGCCGGAGCCGGAACCTGGTCAGGATCTTACCCGTGGCGCGAGAATTCAGCATTGAAACAGATCGACGCGAAGCTGTCGTGGGTCAAAGGGCGGAACCTATGGCAGTTCGGCTTTTTGGGCCTTCATGAAGCGGAGCGCCTGAATGCGCAGTTCTGGACTTCCGGCTGGGACACATTTACCGGCGCGATTACGGGAAACAGTTTCGCGGACTATCTTATTGGGCGTCCTATTTCCTTCCTGCAGAGGTCGGTGTTTAACAATTCAGAGACAACGATGAGCTACGGCATGTATGCCCAAGACAACCTTAAAGTAACTTCTCGCCTGACCCTGAATCTTGGCATCCGATATGATCTTATGCTTCCCTGGCAGGAAGCCGGTCTTCAATCTTCTACCGTAACTTTCAACACCAATTTTCAATCGACTCGATTCCCGACCGCCCCTCCCGGCTTCGCATTTCCTGGAGATCCTGGAATTGCGGATGGACTCATGTTCGCGGACAAAGCCGACTTCGCACCGCGACTTGGATTTGCTTACGACGTTTTCGGCGATGGTAAGACTGCGGTGCGCGGCGGGTATGGCATCTTCTATAACGCGCCCGGAGCGATCACCCTGGCCAACTCAATCGAGCCGCCGCCTTTCTCCGCGGAACTGACTTTCTTTCCGAATAGATTCTCCAATCCATACGGGACCACGTACACGAATCCATTCCCATTCACTCTGAATCCAAGCAAACCGCTATGGACGTTTCCCACGCAGGCCTACTCCCCGGCTCCGAATATCAAGAATGCGTTCGTGCAACAATTCAATCTCAACGTGCAGCATGAATTTCCGAAGGATTACATGGTGCAGGTCGGCTATGTGGGAACCTTGGGAGGCCGGTTATGGTATGCACACGAAACCAATGGCGCCCCGTACTCCGCAGGTGGTAGCGCACAAAATGCACAGTCGCGGCGCCCCTTCGAGAATCAATATTTCGCCGGAATCACGAGTACGTCCGATATTGGTTACTCGAATTACAACTCCCTGCAGGTCTCCGCACGAAAGCGCTTTTCGGCGGGTTATACCGTGCAAATGGCGTACACGTTCTCGAAGTCCCTCGATACGGGTTCCTATTCTGATTCAGACGGCACTACCGATCAAAATCCTAACAACCTCCTTACAGGCGAATATGCCAGATCTGACTTTAATCAGACGCAGCTATTTCGTCTCAATGGGGTATGGTATCTCCCACAGTTTAAGAGCCTGGGCCTTCTGCAATATGCCGTAGGTGGATGGGAGATTTCAGGAATCGTGAACTATAGCAGCGGTATTCCCTTCTCCGTGACTACTGGCGCCCCAGCGACGTGGATCGGAACCAGCAAGACCCTTGGAAACCTGCGTCTGAATCAAGTGCATGGTGCTTGTGCCGGATGCGGGAACCGGACACAGTGGACCCAAATAGGCGCGGCCGGTGGATATTTTGACCCCACGGCCTACGTAACGCCTCCATCCGGAACGTTCGGCAACAGCGGACGCAATAGCCTTGTCGGTCCCTCATATTTCGATACCGACCTGAGCCTTGCGAAGAATTTTCCTTTCTTGCCTCGTGAAAAATCCAGCGTTCAATTTCGCGCTGATTTCTTCAATCTTTTCAATAACGTGCCTCTTAATAACCCAACAACCGCAAACTCGTCGCCCGTCTTTGGGAAAATTACTTCTGCCGGAATTGCCAGAGAGGTTCAGCTCGCGCTGCGTTTGGTGTTCTAACACGGAAGAAAAAGCGCTCGTTTTGAAGAATTCATTCACACTGCTGCTGATGCTTACTCGTGCGGACATCGGAAAGTGTCGCACCAGCAGCGATGCTTCCTGTGGTGTGTATGGTCGCGCGATCAAACGATTCAATCGCGAGTCCGCCGATTGAGGCGCGACCATATATATAGATAGAAGAGTTTGGGAGGCTGCATTGAACGAGGCGGATGACCAACCCTTCCAACGACGTTCTACACCGAGCTCATTCGGCGTCATCAGCGGGCTCACGGTGAAATCCCCGGATCATGCAATATGCGCTAAAGCTGGATTCCAGGCGCTCTGTCGGACACGTTTAGCTCGCGGGGATTCGCATCCCATTTCGTCAGTGATCCTGTTTGAAGTCAAAATAGGCCAGATTCATGTTGCCACCGGTCAAGATGTGAACGGTGAGAACATTCCTTCCCTTGTTGAGGCGAATCTTGAAGAGATTCGACGCCAAGTTCCAATGATGCCACTGACGCCAAGCCACGGGGTCAGCTGGGTCGTAGGTTGATGTGATCTTCAGTGGTCCCGTCGCGTCCTTACCATTCACATCGATTGATATTGTTCCGCCACGATTCGATGTGTAAAGAAAATCGGCCGTGTATGCTCCTTCGTATGCCGCATCTACAGTGATGTTGAACCACTCGCCGGGCTCGGTCCAGCCGACATAGGGCAAGTCTCGCGGAGGAACAATCTTGTCGTAGGGGTTGTCGTCAATTGGGTCTGGCTTCCGGTCGAACTTTGTGTAGGAAGTATCGACCCCCTCATGGATACGAAATTCGTTGAGGTAGGTACCATCGGCCGGATTTAACTCTCCACTGCCATGATTTTTCGGGTCGGTATCGTGATATGCCGCTCCTTCGCCGCCCAGATCGTAATAGGCGCACAACACCCGACCCGGTATTTTCTGTGGGCCGGCTTGATAGCGGCTGTCGTGATAGGGAACGCCCTTATACTGGCTCAAAAATGATTGAGAAAACGCAGTCGTCGCTAACATCGACGCGGCGAGAAAACATGAGACGAGAACTTTCCGGTTCATTCTCCAACTCCCGTTAGTACCGATCAACTAACCTTGAAAAGTTCGATCCCGTTCGCATTTCCGAGATTGCCGGAGTACTTCTTCTCCGTTCCATTGTTCCAATGCTCATGTACGCCAAGGCTGCGGCATCGGATTCCATCGCGTTCCGGATCGTAGAACGTCTTGGAAGGCGGATCGTTTGCGAGAGCGGCCTCGCGCAGATAGTTGTCTGCATTCGTAATATCCACGAGATCAGGCCATTCCGAAGTCAGAAAATCGAAGCCCACTGAATCGATGGCCACACCGTCAAGCGACATGAAGATGCTGCTCGGCCAGGCGTCGTTGAATGGAGCCATCTTCCACTTTCGACGGGCGGGCCATCCGCATTGTCGCTTCCATAGAGTCCGTCGACGAGAAATAGGAGGGTTTTCTCGCCGAGATCCTTATGACCCAAATAATCTACGAATGCGGAGTAACTTGCCGAGCCGTCGAGGTTATGGCGGAAAACCATCGTGCGCATTTTTGTGCCAGTCGGGATTGATGCTTGTGGCCCCGAACAGATTCTTCGCGCAGAGCGTCACACCTGAACTCACATGCCCTTTCAATAAAGCCGCATCGATCATGTAGGCAGCCTCGACAACGGTGGTATCGAGTCCCGAGGCATTGCGGCTGGTAATCGAGAAGGGGATGGCATTGGGTTTGAACTCGGCCTTCACTCGCCCGTCGCCACCGATATGATCCACGAACACGACGCCTGGAAACTCGTGGTGAATCTTGTCGTAGAGATTGCCCGGAATGAACCGGCTGGAATCGAAGACGGTGATCGATGATTGCGGCACTCTTCCTGGACCGGTCAACTGCCGGACGATTGAAAGAAGTATGTGGGGAGACGAGTTAAGACGGTCGATCGTGCCATGATCCGTCGTGTTGTTGAGGTTCGCCTTGATGGCGATCTTCTCGCCGGCCTTGTATCCAGTGTTGCCGCGGCCATGAGTGCGATTGAAATAGTGAAAGACGGCGCTCCATGCCTGAGCATCGCTCTTTTGATTTGTAAGAGCGCGGATGGAGCGAGAGACCATGCGGTCAATCACAGCCTGGTTGTTGTTGGCGTCCGTCCACCAGGAACCTGTTCCGTCCCAGGTCACTGCCGCCGGATCGTGTGCCCAGGTGACTCGGCCGGGAACCACGCCCCGGGGAACGCCCATTGGAGAAAGCGTGGGTTCGAATAAGGAAGAACCCATGCCGCTGGCAGCTGCAATTGAGAGGGCAAATTGTCGGCGCGTCATTTCCATCTTGTCTTACTCCTCCACACGCGAAATTTTAGGCGCGTTGCTCTGGACGAACCGTGACACTATGGTTGGTGAACCGATTCACTACTCCATTTTCAGGAGATTCAAGCTCATGCAGACTACGTTTGTCAAGGCTAAAGGATCTGGCGTGATACGCTAAGGTCGAATTCAATCGGAAGCGTATGAAAGCCACCTCGTCCCATCGTGTGTCGCGATCCGATTCGGGCCACCGAATCACATTGAAAAAGTTGGCCGAGCACCTCGGTCTGTCGCGCACGACGATCTCAATGATTCTCAACGATGTCCCCGAGGCGGCACGCTTCCCCGAAGAAACTCGGCAGCGTGTCGTGGAATCGGCGAAAAAGCTTGGATATCGCCCCAACTATTTCGCTCGGTCGCTTGGGAGCACGCGCACGTACCTGATCGGAGTCGTTGCGCCCGATTTCGGCAACGGTTTCGAGTCCGCGGTACTGAGCGGCTTCGAACGCCGTCTATTGAACACAAGTTACACATCCTTAGTCGCAA
Source organism: uncultured Acidobacteriaceae bacterium (assembly GCA_963746625.1). Classification (GTDB taxonomy): domain Bacteria; phylum Acidobacteriota; class Terriglobia; order Terriglobales; family Acidobacteriaceae; genus Edaphobacter. Next base: position 1,282,951 of record CAVVBT010000001.1, on the reverse strand, counting down.
CCCACCTCTGGTCCCCGGATCTTCTCCGACGACACGTCGAAACCCTGTGCGACCGAGGCGCCGAAGGTTTGCTGCTGATCAACTCAACCCCGAGCGAATCGCCGGGAATCCCGACCGTGACTATCTGCACTGACCGCTGCCCCATATGGAGCACGCGGATTTCCATCGACAACGCCTTCGGTATTCGCAAAGCCATCAATCACCTCGCGAGCCTTGGTCATAGAGATATCGCGTTCATCAAAGGCCCTGAGGGAGGCGGCGACACGCAAGAACGCTGGAACGCGGTCCTTTCAGCATGCAAAGCCCTTGGCGTTCGAGTTGACCCCCGTCTTATGATTCAGTTGGAGCGACTCGAACTTAGCACGCACGAGACCGAAGCGGGTCGCATTGCTGCGGAGGACTTACTCCGTCGCGACAGGCCCTTCACAGCGCTCGTCGCCTTCAATGACATCTCGGCCCTGGGTGCCATGATTGCGTTGCGAGAAGCCGGCCGCAAAGTGCCTGAAGACGTTTCGGTCATGGGTTTCGACGACATCGAGTTCGCAAGCATCGCATACCCGGCGTTGACGACCATTCGCCAGCCACTGCAAGAGATGGGCGCGACGGCGGCGGAACTTCTTATCCGCAAACTCGCGAACGATGAGAGTGTACAAAACATTCGTCTTCGTCCTGAACTGATAGTGCGATCGTCCACCTGCCCACCTTTGTTGGCTTCCACAAACACAAAAAGCATCAGGCGCACTTCCAAAAGCCCTCGTCAGGCAAGGGCTCTTGAACTTTAGTGGACCCAGACGCCTCGTCTGGAAGCCAAGGTGGATGCTGGTTGATCACTGGGGCACCGAAACCGGCTTGAGCCCAAGCGCCTTCAGATATCCCGCATTCGCGTGGCAATGTTGCAACTGAATATTTTCGAGCAGACCGTCAAAGGCTTTGTCGATCGTCGCCTGATCTGGCCTCACCTTAAGCCGTTCCTCTACACTGCCCAGTCCTCTGGGAAGCTTTGCGAACGCCACGATCTTGTCCCATCCTTCCGGAGGCGTAATCGTCACAACCGCGGAATCTTTTTCCATCTTCTTGTACGGCCAGAAGGCCCAGCCGATATTGTTCTTCTCGAGCAACGCAACAAACTGCGCAATCCACTCGTCCTTGTTTTCCCCCGACTCACCCAACCAGATGGGAACGTTGTACTTCTCGCGGAAGTCGACATAATTCTGTACGGCCTTCTGCTCCACTGGCATCCAGTACTTGTGCAGGCTGTAGGCTGTGTTCTTGTCAAACGGCTGTCCGAAGACCGAAAAGTTCGTATCCCACTGCGCTCCGCCCAAAAAGATGATGTGATGCGAATCGACCTGGCGCACAGCGGCCGTCAGCTTCTTGTAGAGCGGTTCAAGCTTCACGTTCAGTGGCCGTAGAGCAGGATAGTGCGGAATCGGCTCGTTCAGCAGATCGTAACCGAGCACCGTGGGATTATCTTTGTAGCGGCGCGCCAATCGCTGCCATATCGCGATCAGGTGCTCCTGCTCCTTCGGGCTGTCGTACAACCATGGATAGCCGTAGCTATCGTCGATGTTCGCGCCCGTCTGCCCGCCTGGCGCCGCATGCAGATCGAGGATGACATAGAGCCCCTCCTGGCCGCTCCACTCGACGACACGATCCAGCAAGGTAAACCCCTCGGCGTTGTCCGACTCGAAGAGCTTATAGTGCATCGGCACCCGGATTGAGTTGAATCCCGCCTCTCGCAGCAGATGAATATCCTGCCGCGTCACATAATTCTCGCGATACTTGTGCCAGAACTCCTCCGCTTTGTCCGGCCCAATCAGCTCCGTCACCAGATTTTCGATCTCGCGTGTCGACTGAGGGCCGCCGTCAAAGAGCCACATATAGCCTTCCGGTACCATCCAGTTGCCGAGGCTCGTCCCGCGCAGCAGCAGCGGCTTCCCGCTCGCATCAACGATCTCCGCGCCTTCTGTATGTGCGTACTGTGCAGAGAGATTGAACGGGGCAAGGCAAAGTAACAAAGAACCAAGAGCGGGGAGCAAGCGAAACGACATGGGCGCAATCCTCGTTGTTGCAGAATTTTTCTACTGCTGCAGAGCCTTCGATGTTGCGTGTTCGCTGGCGATGGAATCCGTGCCCACCCACAGGCTGCTGCACCACCTGATTCCCGTGATCAACCAGTGGTCTGAACATCGACAATCCCTGCATGCCTGGCGGAAACCGGCGCGAGTTAAGGGGTTGGTGAAGCAGCATCAACCTGAATCCAGAAAAGGAAAGTACTTGAAGAGCATAGCGTGCCGAGTTTAGGCAAACGTTTGTCTCCTGTCAAATGCAATAATGAGACCGCCGTTTACCCGCCCGTAACCGACCGTCAGACCCGTTGCCATTATCGTCAAAGCCACTTGAAACACAGTTTCTAATTCATTGACGAAGAGTTTGTTGAAACTCTTGAGGCAAATTCATCGTATTCAGACCTGACGCTAAGCATGACAAGACCACCTTCGTCGCCGCCACGTCCCACTCGTCATGCCAGCCTCAAGATGCTGGCAGAGTATCTTGGCCTGAGTCCATCGACGATCTCCTTCGTTCTAAACAACTCCCCCGGTCGCTCCATCCCCGAGGCGACTCGTGCCCGCGTCAAAGAGGCAGCTGAGAAGTTCAACTACCAGCCCAGCATGATCGCACGCGGCCTGCAGGGCAAGCGTATGCAGACAGTCGGCATTCTGCTGCCTGAGCTGGGGGAGGGATACCACTCACAGGTTCTTAGCGGTGTTGGCGACCTGCTCATGCAGAAAAGCTACTTTTACTTCACGGCCCACCACAGGCATCGGAAGGATCTCATCGCAACCTACCCGAACCTTCTGCGCTCACGCGGGGTAGACGGCATCCTTGCGATCGACACCCACTTCGATGCGCCCCCTTCGCTGCCAACGGTGATGGTCGCGGGTCATACTGCGTTCCCTGGCGTGTCAAACGTCATCCTCGATCATGACCTGGCCGCAAAACTGGCGCTCAGCCATCTGCGGCAGCTTGGCCATCGCAAAATCTCTTTCATGCACGGGCAGCCTTTCAGTTCGGACTCCGATACGCGCTGGGCTTCCATACTTGCGACGGCCCGCGAGCTCGGCCTCGAGGTGCATGAGGAGTTAATGATCTATCTCTCGAAAGACTCACACTCTCCAGAGATCAGCTATCCGGGTATTCGCAAGCTCATCCAGAGCCGCAGGCACTTTACCGCCGTGCTCTGCTTCAACGATGTGTCGGCGATGGGCAGTATCCGTGCCTTGCACGAGGCCGGGCTTCGAGTTCCCCAGGATGTTTCGGTCCTTGGTTTCGACGACATCCAATCCTCAGCCTTCCAGGTTCCCAGTCTGACCACGATCAGGCAACCCCTCAAAAAGATGGGCAGCACCGCCGCCCTGCTCCTTCTAAAAAAGCTGGGTGGTGAGACGACACTGGACCTCGTGCAAGTCGAGCCGGAATTAGTTGTTCGCGAGTCGACAGCACCAGCCAAACAAACCCCATCAAAACCGAACGCCAAGAAGAAACAGCTATCCTCAGTGCGCGATTGACTCGGCCGTACGCTGCATTTCTTTGCCAGGAACGAGCGTCCCGCCTTGTTTCAGGTGATAGAAGCGGTCTGCAGCAACATCCTCGAAGACTTGAGATCCACCATTCGGCCATCGCACTTCAACCTTGTCGATCCGCGCCGCATCCCCGAGGCCGAAGTGCAGACGCAGATCGTTCTGCGAGAGATAGCTGCCTCCGCTCCTCACCTCGCCCATCTGCTGAAACTTCTTTGTTGTTACGAAGACGCGCGCGTTGAGCGCCAGGCGGTTGGCAGGACTACCCTCGAGATCGAAGCTCACCCAATGGTTCGTCGGTTGGCTCCTCGCTTCCAGAATCATCGGAGCCCCAGTTAGATTCTCGACAACAATATCGAGCCTCCCGCGATTGAAGAGATCTCCCACGGCAAGTCCGCGGCTCACCTGAGGCACGCGCAGTGCCGCTCCTGCCTCCGCGCTCACATCTCTGAACGTCCCATTCTGCTGGTTTTGGAAGAGAAGTTTAGGCTCTTTGTACGCGGTCCCGGTCTTCGCATCGTCCACCTGCGGGTAGACATGGCCGTTCACGAGAATCAAATCCAGCCAGCCCGAGTTGTCCAGATCGACAAAAGCATCACCCCAGCCGACAAACGGCACAGTTGCTCGAGCGATCCCTGCAGCGTGCGACACATCGGAGAAGGTCATCGCACCATCGTTGCGATACAGCGTCGCATACTCATCGCTAAAGTGCGTTACGGCCACGCTGATACGCCCCGTGTGCATATAGTCGCCGAGCGCAAGCCCCATGTTCGCCTGCTCCACGCCATCTTCGCTCACCGCAACACCAGCATCGAAGCCCATCTCCTTAAACCGTCCGTCGCCTTCGTTGTGATACAAGTAGTTCGGCTCGCCATCGTTCGCGACAAAGAGATCGAGCTTGCCGTCGTTGTCGAAGTCGGACCATACCGAGCCTAAGCCAAAAAAACGCTTCGCATCGTCGACTCCGGCATCTTTCGCGACCTCGGTAAACGTGCCGTCCCCGTTGTTGTGGTAGAGCGTATCAGGATATCCTTTCAGCCCGCGAGGGCCGCACTGCACGGCAATATCGTGGTACTGGCACGTCTTGCGCGAACCGAACAGGGGTAGATCGTGCATGTCGAAGTCAACGTAATGTGGCACGAAGAGGTCGGAGTTGCCGTCGCCATCGTAGTCCCCAAACGTCACGCCGGTCGCCCAGCCTGTGTCCTTGTCGAGCTTCGCGGCCTTCGTCACATCCGTGAACGTCCCATCGCCGTTGTTGCGATAAAGAACCACACCGCCAAAGCAGCTCACGACAATGTCCGGGCGCCCATCGTTGTTGTAGTCGCCCACTGCTGCGCCCATCGCCCAGCACGGATAGCCGACGCCAGCCTTCTCGGTCACATCGGTAAAGGTGCCATCGTGATTGTTATGGTAGAGCGCGCTTCTCGCCTGCTTGCCGGCAAGAGCCATCGCGACGCTTGGCGCATTCGTAAAATAGATGTCGAGCCAGCCATCCCCGTCATAGTCGATCAACGCCACGCCGCCGCTCATCGATTCAACGATGTACTTCTGCTCAGGGCTCGCAAGATGCTCGAAGCGAATCCCCGTCGAGGCGGTGATATCGACAAGCTGCGGAACTCGCCCGCCTCCGAGAGCCTTCGGATCCGGTGTCCGGGTTTTAGCCGGGCGTTTGACAGCTCCCCCGGAATTACCTGCAGGCAGCTGCTGTCCGGCAAGCAACCTGCCGTTCAACCCATTCACACCGAGAAAAACATAAGCAAGACACAACGCCAGGCGTACTCCCCGTGCGCAACATTTCTGTCGTGAGTGCTCTTCGGCTTCCATTACTCCTTGCCCTCTTCATCGCTCGGAGTATCGAGCCTCAGCTCTTTGAAGATCTTTCGCATCTTCTCTTTGAGGTCCTTATACTTCTGGTAGGCGGCGAGCTCGCGCTTGGCGTCCTCGGGACGATTTAGCTTTCGGTAGACCGCGCTCAGCCTGTAGTGAGCTGTCTCGTTGGTTGGGTCGGCAGCCACTACCCGCTCCAGCAGAGGCGCCGCCGCGTTCGGATCATTCTTCTCTGTATACACTCGGGCCATCCCAAGCAAAGCATCTGCATCGTCCGGCACCAACGCCAGCGCCTGCTTGTAGTAAGTTGCAGCGCCATCAAGATCACCCTTGTCAGCGGTGAGATCGCCAAGCCTGGCGATCGCCTTCTCGTCCGAACTGTTCGCCGCAATCGCCAGCTTGTACTCCTGCTCGGCCTCTGCGCGCTGCTTCAAATCAGCCGACGCATGTAGAGTCTCAGCGAGCTCAAAATGAATCCCCGGGAGATTGGGATTGGCAGCTATCGCCTTGCGAAAGTCGGTAATAGCCCCCGGAAGATCGCGCTCACGCTGTAGCTCATGCGCCATCGCCTGATACATCTGCCCCGAGTCCGGCGCCGCGACAGACAACCCCAGCATCGCCTCTCCCGCCAGATCCGTATAGATACGATAGGCCGCGTAGAGCACTTGAGGATCCGTAGGCGCCCCCTGCTTCAGGATGGCGACCACTCCGGCGGCCTTATCCAACTCCTGCGAAGCGGTGTAAATCTCAATCAGCTCTAGCCCCACCTCGAGCCGCACACTCGCCTCGTCCAACTGCCCTACGACCGCCTCAAGATCAGCCCGCGCAGCGTCGGTCTTGCCGAGACGTCGCTCACACATACCAAGCAGCGCACGAATCTTCGTCAGGTCAGGCTTCTGCTGCACTGCGTCTCGCAGGTGTGGCTCCGCCGCCGCATAGTTTTTTTGAAAGTAAAGGAGCACACCCAGATTCGCTTGCGCATCCAGGTTGTGCGGATCGGTCGCCAGCACAGCAGCGAACTCTTTTGCCGCAAGCTCCGGCTTCTTTTCATTCAGAAGCTGATGCGCTCTCTGCTGATGAACTCGTGCCTGTTCGCCGGCAACGCCACTCGACTGCCCTGCACCGGAACAGACAGTGCCCAGGCTGAACAGACAGAAAAAGAACGGAGACCCTCATGCCACGACCATATGCTCCCACAAAGGGGCTCTTCTTAAAAGAAATTGGGATGGCGGATATCCGCCATCCCAAGGGAGTTTATCAGAACGTGAGGCGTGCGCCGAGTTGCATCGTACGACCGCCAACTGTGGTCGACCGAATGGTCGAAGTGCCAGTTTGAACCGCACCGACGGCAGAGCCAACGCAACCCGTACCGGTCGTGTTAGCGCAAACCGCAAGGCTGCTGGTTGGCAACTGGAAGCTCGGATGGTTGAAGATATTGTTCGCATCGGCTCGGATCTGCAGTCCGATGTTCTCCATGATGGCAAACGTCTTGCCAAGGGAGAAGTTGACCTGCTCCAGCCCAGGCCCATACAGGGTGTTACGCCTGAAGGTGCCGAAGGTTCCATTGGCAGGTTGAGCAAAAGCAGCTTCGTTGAACCACTGATTCGTTCCGTGGTAGGGTCCTCGATTCGCAAGTTTGGGATTTCCAATCAGATTGGGGTACCAGCTCCCAGCTTGCGCATACGAGTTGTTGGTCTTCATCGTTACAGTAAACGGCTGGCCGCCCTGCAAGACCAGCGTACCCGTACTCTGCCAGCCACCGAAAATTTCATCGAGGAACGTATTGTTGTTCAGGAACATCTTCCCTTTGCCGAAAGGCAACTGGTAAACAGCACTTCCCTTGAACGCATTCCGCACGTCGAAGTTTGAGTTGGAGTAGTTTGCACCGGGATTATACGAACTCTGGTACGCCTGCACGCCGGCGCGGCTTCCCCAACCCGACGAATCGATGTTGTCCAGGAAGTGCGACCACACGTAGTTGAAGGTGAAGTCCAACCCATGTGACATGCGCTTCGTAACGACGGCCTGCAACGAGTTGTAGTTGGAGAGTGCATTGTTCGTACTTTCACTGATGCCCTGATACTGCGGATAAGGACGGAAACCCAGAGCCACATCGGTTGGGCCGAGCCTATTCTCCGGAATCTGGTTGATGTCTACCGGGAACGGCAGGTCATGACCATGGCTGGCAACGTACGCCAAATCAAAGACCAGATCGGCGCCTATCTGGCGCTCCGCTTGAAGGTTCCACTGATACGACCCTCCTACCGGAGTGTGGTACATGTTACCGCTGACGCCTGAGCCGTTGAACGAGCTCGGGTTAGTCGAAGCTGCAATGTATGGAAGGTTCGATCCGGATGACGAGAGAATGAGGTATGGGGTAACGCCGTTTGTTTGGTCAGATGCACTTCCCTGTGAACCAAACGCCGATCCCATTCCGCTGCCATACGTGTCGAGGCTCCAGTTGTAGGCATAGAGTCCGAATCCGCCACGCAGGACGGTATTCGGCATCGGCGACCAGGAGAACCCAACCCTGGGCAGGAAGGTGTTGTAATTAGGGGCCTGAAGAGTTGTACGGCCATTTGCATGCGTGGAGCCGTACCACATGGCGCCCAGCGTATTGGTTGTCGGATTCGCAACTGTAGGATCAAACGTCCGCATATTGCCTTTGACCTCGCCCCAGCCGGACTGAATTTGGTACCGCAGGCCAAGATTCAAGGTCAAATTTGGCGTAATCTTCATGTCATCCTGAACAAACAGTTGCGGAAGCTGAATGCGGCCACCAAACTCCGGCGTAACGTTCGCGTTCCAGCTTTGCGTCTGCCCCAGCAGAAAGTCCGCGAAAGAAAGGCCCGTAGAGCTCAACCCCTGGGTCTCCTGCGTGTAGGCACCTGTGTGGGTCATCGTGCCGCCATTCGTGTTGCCCCATGCAGTGGAGTTATCGCGGAAGAACAGGTATTCTCCGCCGAAGTGGAGAATGTGCTTGCCGCGGACCAGCGTCACAACGTCCGAGGGATCGTAGACGTGCTCTTTATAGACTGCGTTGATGTTTGAGGTAAGTTGGTAAAATCCGTTCACGGTGATGATTGGGAATATGTCGGCTTTGGCGTATTGCCATCCCAGTTTGGCTGGGAAGCCCTGATTGAGAGTTGCCGGAACAAAGAAATTCAGCTGGTTCGTGTATCCCATTCTGACTTCGTTAATCACGTTCGGGCTGATCGTCCACACATCCGTGATCTGCGCATTGTCCCGGCTGACATCCTGCGACTGGCAATTGATGGGGCAAAAGCCCTGTCCGTTGGAGTAAGCCGGGTTGTCGCTGTCAACTATCGAGAGTGTCAGCCTGTTGTTGGACTTGAGGTCCCAATCCAGACGGCCGAAGTATTTCGTAAAGGGTTGATTGTTGGGGATAGCAGAAACAAAGTTATTGGTCGGATAGCCATTGACGAATGTGGTGGAATTCACATTCGGAGTGATGTAATACGGCTCGAGGTTTTTTGCTAAGGGATCGAACCGGCTTGTCGGAATTCTATTGCCGTTTCCGTATTCAGCCGCGAACGAGGTGCGGTCGTAGCAAGGGCAGGTTTGTGTGCCTGTCCCCCCCGGAAGGGGACGCGTACCGGTCGCCTGCGTCAACTTTGTCGTTGCAGGATCGTAAATTGTTGGAACCCCCGGCGCCGTGAAGTCGCCATTCAGAAACGCCGCTGTGGGCATGGTTTGAAATGAGGGGGACCCCCCGTTCTTATTATTAATCTTGTCGTAGTTGAAATAGAAAAACATCTTCTTCTTCAGAATGGGCCCACCGATCGAACCACCGAAGTTGTTATAGTGAAGAACTGGAATTGTTCCCGTCCCGAAGCTATAGGATGCCGCGTTCAGATCATTATTCTGAAAATACTCGTAGGCCGCGCCGTGGAAGTTGTTGGTGCCGCCCTTGCTGATCTGGTTGAACATGATTCCGCCAACGCCGTATTGAGCCGAGAATGCGGAGGCACTGACCTTAACTTCCTGAATTGTCTCCAGCACCATCACATCGGCGTTTGCGCTGGATGGCAGCGTCACAGCAGCGCCGTCCGCAAGAACCGTGCTGAACGGCAGATTTCCATTGATTGCGGCTACCTGTCCAGGATTTGCTGCGCCCTGCGAACCGCCAGGCGCGCCCTCCGATCCGGGTATCAGGATCGTAAAGTTTTCCCAATCCTGCCCCACCTCCGGAAGCTGTTGCAATTTTGCGGCTTCCAGTGTGGTGCTCTGTTCTGCATTCTCGGTTTGGAGCAGAGCGAGGTCTGTATTCACTATCACCTGCTCGGTCACCGCACCAATGCTCAACTGCGCATTGACCGTGAAGTTTCCAACATCGATCGTGATATTAGACCGCACAAGTTTCTCGAATCCAGCCTTGGAGAAGGTGATCTCGTAGCTTCCTGTAACGATCGAGGACGTATCGTACAAACCATCCGAATTCGTGACGAGGTCCTTTGCTACTCCGGTGTTCTTATTCACGATCGATACCGCCACGCCAGGCACCGCAGCTCCGCTCGGATCCGTGACAATGCCTCGTATATCGCCGGCGTTCATACTTTGAGCAAATACAGCTCCCGCGCACCCAGCCCACATAGTCACTATCAGGGCCGCCTTCAGCCATCTGCGATTGCCGTTCATGATGTTGCCTCCAAAGAAATAGTTGAAAACCAGCGTCTTCCTCTTGCCTTGCCCATTAACCCTTAAAGAGGGTTAACCGACATCAAGACAAACGTTTGTCTAATCGGGCATATGATTGCGCCTGCAATTAAGCGCTACCGGTATGTTTTTTGTCAAGCCTAATTATTTCGATTGAACTTCAGATCCAACCAACCGCGGAGGTCCGTCCACTTTTTCCCGGCTTAACAAATGGTGAACCGATTCACCATGGTGGTGCCGCGGTTCACCAAGTAAGCGATAAACGCTGTGCAATCAACCAGCAACTCAAGGGGTGTCGGTGCGATTTTGTGGCCGGTGCATGATTAACGCCGGGCCTGGGAGTTCAGCCCTGTGAGCATGTAGAGGTCAGCTCTCTGCTCATCGACCTGTGTGAAGAGAAGCCACTTTCCGTCGGAAGAGACCGAGAGGCCGCCAACCCAATCGAGCGCACGTTTGGGGAGTGTGTAGATTAATTTCCGTTTCCGGGTTGCGAGATCCAGATATTCAATCTGGCTGGTTCCTGCCGGTGCACTAAGGATGTACAGGCCGCCTGCGGAGGGAAACCAGGCTACGGAGCTATCTCCCACTGGCAGGGTTTCGATGGTCTGAAGATCGGAGCCGTCGAGTCGAATCTGCATGATGCTCATTGAGCCGACGCCCTGCCTTCTAAAGAAGAGATGCGATCCGTCGGGAGAAGGAATTGGGAGGTCGCCATCGGCAGCGATCTTCGTCGCTGTCCCTCCCTCGACCGGGACGCGCCAGATGGAAGGAGTATCGATGTCTTCTCCGCTGGCGTAGAAGAGGAAATGGCCGTCCTTCGACCAGGATGGAAGGCTGTTAGCTCGAGTGGAGGTTGCGACCTTGCGAAGATCTCCTCCTGCAGTGTTGTAGACATAAATATTCGCTTCACCGTCGGCACGCGAATCGAAGACAACGCGTTTGCTGTCGGGTGACCAGGATGGGGTGCCTGTGAGTGAACCAAAATGAGTGATCTGCTGGAGGTTATGTCCCTCCGAATCCGAGATCCAGACCTCGTGCGTGCCGCTGCGATCAGATTCGAAGGCAATCTTTGAACCATCGGGCGAGATGTTCGGATTGTTCTGGATTCGCGTGGAGGCAATGAACATCTGCTCGGCCGGCTGGGCGGTTAGATTGAGCTTCCATATATTCGCGGAGACAAAGGACTGCACGTAGGCGAGGCTATCTCCATTTCTGCTGACAGCGAGATCGCCTGCGTCGTGCGCGAGAGGGAGTCTCCAGCGATGTTCGGGGTGTGCGGCTTCCATCTCCCAGATGAATCTTCCACCTGTGGAATCTAAGTAGGAATAAAAAAGGAACCGCCCGTCCGCAGACCAGTCGAGGCCTTTCCCCTTTTCGGTCCCCTTAACGTTGAGTAGTTGATCCACTTTGCCGGTATCGATATTCAAAACTTCGATTGACGTCCTATCCATGCGGTCGGCGCAGCCGAATGCGATGGAGTTCTGCTTTGGATTGAACTTGGGCACGAGAGGTATCGCGCAATGCGTTTCGACAAACCTTGGTTGGAGTGTGTCGAGAGGCAGGAAATAGAGCCCTGATTGAATATTCTCGGCGTGAGGCCGCATCGCATCTTCGGCGAATACGACTGTTTTGGAGTCGGGCGACCAAGTCAGCAAGCCTGCCCAAAGGCCACCATGCACGATGGTAAGTGGGCGTGGCGGACCACCGGTCGCAGGCACGAGTTCAATCATGGCGGAACCTTGCTGATCTGACCGGATGGCGATGTAGCGTCCGTCCGGCGACCAGGCGGCGGTAAACGATGACGGAACAGGATGATTGGTGAGCCTGTGAGGATTCTCTGAACCTACCGTTTGAACATAGAGATCGTAACCGGCCCCGTTGTTTTCGCCGTCCCAACCGAAGGCAACCTGGCTGCCGTCCGGGGAAAATGTTGGGCTGATTTCGGAGCCTGGCAGGGTTGTGAGTGGAATTTCCTTTATGTCAGCGAGATCGCTGGTTGGACGATGGGCGAAGTAAATCCAGATACCAGCGGCGACGAGCAACAGAGCACATGAGACAGCGAGCCAGATGAGGCGATTGGCTGGTCGCGTTTCAGCAGGGATAAGCGGGGCGTTTTGTGGCTTCTCGGGGGTCGCGGGTGACGTGCCATTAGCCGTCGTCAAAGTGTGATCTATCAGCGGATGGATAAATCTGTATCCCCGGCGCGGGACTGTTTCGACGTATCGTGAGTCGGTGGCGGAGTCCCCAAGGGCGCCACGAAGGCGGTTGATTGCGGCGTTCAGGCCGTGTTCAAAATCGCCAAAGGAACTGTCGGACCATAACGCCTTTTGCAGCTCCTCGCGCGAGACAATCTGACCTCGCGCCTCGACCAGGAGGACGAGCGTGTCGAATGCCTGACCCGAGAGGCGAATCCGAGTGCCTCGTTTCTTCAATTCGCCTGATTCCGGCAGAAGCTCGAAGTCGCCAAACCGAATAGGCGGTGTGAGCGTGTTAGACGAGTTCATTTTGCGCGGTCCCTCCTTGCCAGGAGTAATACGTTCGGCGGTCAGCAGCTGTTCGGCGACATCCGCATATTCTGCTATCTATCTGTTTCCATGTGGTTTGCCTGATGACATTTTTGCGAGGCGCTTTGGATATGTCTGGCATTGAGGTAACCGGGGGGAAGGGTCAGTGTAGGCGGCATCCAGGAGGTGTCCGCCGTGAAAATTGTAATTGTTGCGACAATATTATGCCTTTCTCATCTCAATGCGCAGACCGTATCCATTCAAGTAACCGACGTTCAACGGACCGAACTGTCATCCATTCCGGCTGGTCAGGTAACCATCTCGTGCACGACCAACTACGATCCCGCTCTGTGCCTCGCAAGCGCTAACAGGTTGGCAAAGGTGCTTAAACATTATCCAACTACACGGCTGGGAGACTGGAAATTTGTTGTGGCCAGCTCGGAGCACTGGGGACAGATCATCAGGGCTCTGGGCGGCGATCCTGAGTCCCCCGCCTTCACGGAGCTGGTTGCTCACGTGACGGTGCTGCAAGACGCGTTGTTTGAAACTTCGGATTTACGCAGAGCGGGTCTTGCCCAGCATTATGGTCAGACCGTCAGTGGTCTTCTCGACTATGCGGTGTCCCACGAGATTGGGCACGCAATCTGCCGTGAACACGACGAGAGGCTAGCTGAGTTATACGCCCGGGATTTGCGCATGGGGATGACTCCGGTATGCGGGCTTGGGCAATGATCCGGGTGCGGCATCTATATATCAGTATGCCGCATCCTTTGGTGCGGATCCGATCTGGGTTTCGAGAAGAATCAAGATGAGATTTGGAGTAAGCTGGTCGCCAATGTTTGCAGTGGGTTGCCGTCACTTGCTAAAGCCCATCTGAGAACATGCGCGTCTCGATCGGGAGGCGTGGAGGCGGATGAATGGCTCTGAGTTTTCCTCGTTATCCTTCTCTGTATCAGATCAATACTCGTGTTCGGCTAGGGGAGATCGCTTCAACGCTCGGGCGTGCGGCTACGCTGGATGATCTTTCGGATGCGGAACTAGACGGTTTGGCGAAGACAGGGTTTGACATTGTGTGGCTGCTTGGAGTGTGGCAGACCGGAGCCGCGGGTTTGAAGGTGTCGCTTTCGAACCAGGAGTGGATAAAGGAATATCACGAGACTCTGCCGAATTGCCAGGACTGCGATATCTGCGGTTCAAGTTTTGCGGTGAACGATTATCACGTGAATCGGGATTTCGGCGGTGACGCGGCGCTGGCGCGTGTTCGGAAACGGCTTGCGAACCGTGGTATGCGATTGCTGCTTGATTTTGTGCCAAATCACACAGCTCTCGATCATCCGTGGGTGATGCAACATCCAGATTTCTATGTGACGGGGACAGAGGAACAGCTTTCGAGTCAGCCGCAAAACTATGTTCGGATACAGACCGGGGCTGGAGTACAGATCCTTGCTTATGGACGCGATCCGTATTTTGCCGGATGGCCGGATACTCTGCAATTGAACTATGGGAATCCTGCGCTGCAGGCAGCGATGCTTGGCGAGTTGCAGCGGATTGCGACGCAGTGCGACGCGGTTCGTTGCGATATGGCGATGCTTGAACTGCCGGAGGTGTTGCAGCGCACCTGGGGCATGAAGGCGGACGCATTCTGGCCTAAAGCGACGGCGGCGGTGCACGCTAAAAACCCGGATTTTCTGTTTATGGCCGAAGTCTATTGGGGGTTGGAATGGACGCTCCAGCAGCAGGGGTTCGACTACACGTATGACAAGCGGCTGTACGACCGTCTGACTGAGCGAGTCGCACGTCCTGTTCGTGAACACCTGATGGCGGGGTTGGATTATCAGGGCAAACTGGCGCGGTTTCTTGAAAATCACGATGAGCCGCGCGCGGCGGCGACGTTTCCAGCAGCGATTCATAAGGCTGCGGCGATGATTACGTTCCTCACGCCGGGTCTGAGATTCTTTCATGAAGGGCAGTTGCAGGGGAAGAAGGTGCGCATCTCGATGCATCTGGGACGGGGACCGATAGAGCCGGTGGACCAGGAGATTGCAGATTTCTACGCTGCGCTGTTAAGGGAGTTGCGTGACACGGCAGTAAGAAACGGAGATTGGCGGCTGTTGAATTGCCATCCCGCGTGGGACGGTAACTGGACATGGGATTCGTTCGTGGCGTTCAGCTGGACGACACCTGCGGTGGGCCGACGGCTGGTGGTGGTGAACTATGCCGATCACCGGAGCCAGTGCTATGTCGAACTGCCGTGGTTGGAGTTGGCCGCGCGTACGTGGCGGTTGAAGGACCGCATGGGGAATGCTGTATATGACCGCCAAGGGGACGACCTCGCCAGCCACGGCCTTTATGTGGATCTGCCAGCGTGGGGTTATTACTTCTTCGAGGTTAGGGTTGTGTGAGCCTAAAACAGGTACCTGGCAGTGGAAACACCGAGCGCTACTGCTATCAGCCCGGCGACGAGGCTGACGGTGACGTAGAGAATCGCTATCCAGAAGGCGCCTTGAGTCAGGTTGGAATAGATCTCCCATTCAAACGTGGAGAAGGTTGAATAGGCTCCGATGAATCCGATCGGAACGAGAAAGCGCCAGGACGGATTGAGATTTGTGTGGCGATTGAGAAGCTCGAGGGAAAACCCGATGATGAGACAGGCGGTGATGTTGACGAGCAATGTACCGAAGGGAAAGCGCGTGCCCATCCGGCCGGCTACGGTGGTTCCGACCCAGAAGCGGGCGACGGAACCCAAGGCTCCCCCGATGGCGATGAATAGATATCTTTGCAAGCTTAGGCTCCTGTCTGTGGAACAACTGTTCGCTGGATATTAGCCAGCATCTTGTTTTTTCGGGATAAGCTCAAGAGTTTCCTTCAACCTGGGGAGTCTCGACCTTGAGCCCTGTTGTTCGCGGATTGAATTTGCAACGCTCCTCCGGTCTAAAACTTCGCACCTTGCCGCGCAGCAAAGGCCGCTGACGGCTGAAACAGATATTCGATTGCGGAGGGATTGTGCCGGGGTACGAAAACTCCTCCAGCAGGAATCCCTGCGAGGAGTCATCATCTGTACCCCAAAATGGAGGACAGCAGTTAAGGGCGAACTCCTTCACCCGCTAACCATCTGTCCTTTACTTCACATCGAGAGGGTCGAGTCTGTCAAGTGCGCATTGGCGACTGCCTACATGATCATCTTGAAAAACAGCTTGACGATTTCTTTCGCAGGCATAACGGTGAGGAGCAAAGGGACCATCGGAAGAAGCGCCGCGATGGCCAGCAGAAGCGGAGTGCGCGGATTAACTGGTATGGCATTCATGCGTTCGACAAAGGTGTAACTGTTGCCGAGATCGGCGAGAGATTGGATATCGGCGGTGCCAAGCAGTGGTTCACTGTCGGGTGAAACTCCATCGATCCATTTTTTCTGGAAGGCCCCGGTATAGCTCGTTGCGAGTGTTCCATAATCGTGGAGGCCGTGTCGTTTGATCTTCAAGAGCCTCCCAGAAAAGACCACAAGTGGACCCAGGATAATAATGAGAGCAAGCAGAACATAGGCGCCAATTATCGGTCCGTAGTGCTTCAAGGGAATGTGATCGTAAAGAATCTCGTTTGCCAAAACGCCGGCAACACCAACGGAGTAAGTGAAGAGCAGCATGGAGAAGAAACGTTGAGCCTCACCTACAAAGCCTAAGCCGGCAGCCTGATCCGGATGGGTAGGATAGAGGTTCAGGTGTAGCTTACTGATGCGATGAAGAAATCTGAACCAGAGAAAGATCCGCCAGATCCAGCGGAGAAGCAGGAACTGGAGGAGCGGTGTGCAGAATAAGACCAGCCACCAGCCGGCAAGGGTTGGAGTGACGCCGGTGTCGGTGCGTGTGGCGTACCAGGTAGAAACATGAGCTGCCCTGGTAAAGAAGAATGTAAGGGCGAAGGTATAAGCCAACAGGACCATAAGAATCTCGGCTAGGGCAGAGTCTCGCAAGCGCAGCCCGTCGTCGATAGCGCGATCAAAGACCGGATATTCCTCTTCTCCAACAACGCCGGAGGTTATGAAGTGTTCGGCGGCTTCCGCAATAAACGGGCCTATGAGATTCTCGGCTATCAGAAAAAGAGGTATAGCCAGGAGCAATCTAGTGTAGGCGCTGAAATCACGCAGAAAAGGCAACTCGACAGTGTCCCCGAGTGCTGTTCCCTTGATTGCGGTCAAGACCAATAGCGGCAGCCAGGTGATAAAAGGAAGCATGATCGCAAGCCTTACCGTAGTCTTCGCCTTTTCTAGGCGGGGCCCGATATGCTGTTGAACGTTGTATAGGGGGCCTCCTTCCATAAGCAGGAATGGACGACTTGGTGGCTTCCTATCCTGATCCATAAATCCCTCCGAATTGCATAATCGCTACGACGTGCTCGCAAAAAGACGGCCTTCCGTCGAGCTGTATGTCGAGCACCACCGCTGCGTTGGTCTTTGTCACCCCTCGACCGATGAATTGAACAAGAGTTCCTATGCCATAGTGTGGAAGAGATGGGGTGCCCTCAGAACTGCCTGCGTGTCTACTGCCCCCTCAAACTCAAGGAACTTGGCAAACCGGCCCGACGAAACACCACTACGGAATCTCTCGTTATCCTAGTCAGAATTATGCCCAGTAGCGGCAATGGCAACTGGCAAAAGTGACAGCCGGAATTCAATCACGTGCTGCACTTTCAAGAGATAACGTGAATGAGGCCATACATTGGCCCGCTTGCACCCGAGGGAACATTCGGAGGCTCGCTATAGTGTGATAACCAGAGATTGTGACCGTATAAAACACAGCTGACGTCCCGGATACCAACTGCTATTTCCCCTCATCTGTATGAATCCAAAGGCCCACTTGCATGAAATACTAGCGGTTAATTGCGCGGAGGTGCGTTACAGGTTATGGGCTGTTAGTTATAACAGGTAAGTCTTCTGCCGGAGAGGCTATAATCCGGTTTGTTCCATTCGGGCTCGCGTCTATTTAGTTTGACTTCAAATCACAGCATCGTTTCTTGAACGATCGGGTATGTGGGTTCCCTGTAGGTCTGTGGAATGAATTTCAGGAGCGCCGAAGATGCCAAAGCCACGCGTATTTTTAGCCGATGACCACACTTTGCTTGTGGACGCCTTTCGGAAATTGCTTGAGCCGGAATTTGAAATAGTAGGAACTGCCGCCGATGGGCGCGACCTGCTTGTGTTGGCTCCTAAACTACAACCGGATCTGGTGATTGTGGATCTTGGTTTGCCGCTTTTGAACGGAATCGATGCGGGTCGCGAGATTAAGAAGCTGCTGCCGCGAACCAGACTCCTGGTGGTTACAGTTAACGAAGATTCATCAGTTGCCAGAGAAGTGCTTCGGAACTGGGCGTCAGGATATTTACTAAAGAAGTCGGCGGGTACGGAACTTACGTATGCTCTCCGGGAACTTTTGAAGGGAAAGTCCTATGTGACTCCAGTCATGGCCCGCAAAATAGCTGATGACTTCATACGCGATCCGGAATTGCAGTGCAACAAGCTACTGACGTTGCGACAAAGAGAGGTTTTGCAGCTCCTCGCTGAGGGTCGAACGATGAAGGAAGCTGCTGACATTCTTAGTCTGACGACCAGAACCATCGCGTTCCACAAATACCGGATCATGGAAGATTTTGGAATGCGGAGTAATTCGGAGCTACTCAAACTGGCGATGCGGGAACACTTGATCGCGGCGAATTAGGATCTAGAATGACCACCCCAGGCCACTGCTGATCCCTAGCTCGTTCTTTTTGGCATTGATAGGTGGCCTGCTATCGAAGTTGTCCCAAAAAGAAACATTTGTATAGAAGTTATTCGAAAGTTTCACAGCAAACGTTGTCTTGGTTGTTGCTCTGATGCGGCCTGCATCTGAGATGCCTGGAAAAAGTAATAATTGCGATTGCAGGTTATATAGGTTGAACTTCATTAGCACGTAGTTTCCTCCTAACAACCCTTCCACATTGTCGTCTGTGGGCCGCCCCGCTGCGGATACAAAGGTTTCCCGGTTGTAAACGGCTCCCGCCACCCAAAACAGCCTGTTTTCATTGGTGCGGATGAAATACCTGCTGTAACCGCCACCAAGAGTCGTTCGAAGTTCCAAATCCTGTTGCGAGCTATGCAGGAAATCGGACAATCCAAGCAGCGAATAATTTTTACCCAAATAGCGTTCGCCCACTCCTTGCAGTTCGAGCAGATTTGTCTCGGATCCGGCCGATTGGCCGCTGAATGAGGAAGTGAATGATGTGCCCGCTGCCCAGTTCCTGGACAGATAGTTCGCACTCGCATCGGAGTTAAAGGACGTTTGGGTGTTGCCGCTGGTAAAGTCATAACCAAAATCGATAGATCCGGTAAGTTGCCTCCAGAAGTTCTGCTTTTCCGACTTAATGTCGACTACATCTTGCGCTGCGGTACGTACATCTCGAGTCCCTTCCTTGAGCTGAAAGTCGGTTCCAGGTGACTGATCTTGCGGCAGCTTGGATATTGAGCCAATCAAATGCTCGCCGTTCTTGAGTACAACCTGATAAACGGCGGAGCTCTGTACGGACTCGACCTGCAACCAATCCAACTGGATGGAGTCCGTGACATAGGGAGGTTTGAAATAGAGAATTCCGTTTTCAAGCTTCTTCAACTCACCCGATAACTGATCCCCATTTTTCATGACGACCAGGTCGCGCCGCTGCGCGTGCAGAGAAATCGTAAGATGCACCAGTACCAGGAAACTAATCAGCGGGAAGAAGCCCCGCTCTGAGGGACGGAAAAATAGCATTTGTCTACTCCCAATGGCTTCGCTCCCTACCCAGAAGAAAAATCGACTTAGGGAGGAGCTTGGCTAAATCTGGAATTGTCGTGAACCTGCGTCCGCTTTTGCGAATCGGACTAAGCCCTTTTTCGCGAGGAGGAAAATTCGCAAACATCTTGTCCAAAGCGCTACTCAACCTCTTCTGGATGTTGTCTTGTGTTGTCGGAGGATTTGAATTCACATCGACATTCTTTCAAGGCGAACCTTCTCTAGTCTCAGCTAGTTACCTGCGAATGATTGTCTTGACTGGCATGGTTGTAAACTGACAAAACTGCCAGTCCCGCTCCTCAAATGTCTGCCGACTGAACAGCTGGTGCCTGCATGTCTTCAACTATCCGCGAAGCGCGTGTAGTCTGGTGCGCATGAACCTTCGGCCCGCCGATGTGACGGCATCGTTCACAATTCTCTCTGGCGATACCTCTCCGTGGTTTCGCAATGGAACGTTCCTGCTAGTCATGCTGGCGCTCCTTATTATTCAGACGGGTCTTCTGATTTTGCTTGTGGTTCAAATAAAACGGCGCCGTCGATCGGAACAGGCCGTCAGGCAGCTTACGAGGCGTGTCATCAGCGGAACCGAAGAGGAGCGAAGTCGTATCGCGCGCGAGTTACACGATGACATTGGCCAGCGGTTGTCGTTGATTGCCATTCAACTGGGTTTGTGCGCAAGCCAGCCTTCAGAGGACGGCTGCGTTCCTGCCGGACTGAATGATTCGATCAGAGATGTAGATGCACTCATCACTGATGTGCACAATCTGTCTCATCAGCTACATTCTTCGAAGTTAGAGCACCTAGGGCTACGAGTCGCGCTGAAGGAGCTTTGTCAACAGATCTCGGAACGGCATGACTTGCCGATCGATCTACAGATAGACCAGGGTTCAGTAAGGGTGCCTCAAGATATAGCTCTGTGTTTTTACCGGGTAGCTCAAGAAGCATTGAACAATATCATTAAACATAGCGGTACAGATCGTGCGCAGCTGATTCTCCTGGAACAGCAGGGCAAGCTCCGATTGCAGGTGAGGGATTTTGGCGGCGGTTTTAAACCGGGAGGTTCCGTCACAGGTCTGGGACTTTCTACGATGCGGGAGCGGCTGCGCATCATTCGAGGAGATCTATCCATAGCCTCAAAGCCAGGTCGAGGTACCGTGATTACTGCGAGGGCAGAGATTTTTCCGCAAAATCTTGCTCGACGAGCAACGGACGCCTGAATTCGATGAAACGAAATGACCCTTACTCATTTTCATCAAATCATCTTCTTCAGGTGCGGCGACGAGACAGGAGATGAGAAGAGCTTCCCCTCCATCGCCTCTTTAGCGGCGATGACAAGGTCTATACTCATGCGTCGTTTCAAGACATAGCTGGCTCCCATGTCCCGGGCGGCGGAAGCGTAGTCGTCATCTTCCTCTAAGGTCAGAAAGATAATCTGGGTCGGGAGATGTCGCTCCTTTATCTGGCGGGCAATCTCGAAACCATCTTTGACTGGCATCGTGATATCGAGCACAGCAATATCCGGGTGAAACATCATGAGGATGTCACAGGCCGCCTCGCTATTGCTGGAAGCCGCAAGTATTTCGAATTCCGCCTGCATGATCGTAGAAGCAGCCCTGAGTGCACCGGGGTGGTCATCGATCACAACAGCCGTTGCCTTATGTTCCTGGAACATGGCGATACCCTCGGGTTGACACGAACGAACCAGGGCACGTCTTGTCCTGACACTACGGGGCCGTCCTGCGCGCCGCAACTGTCAGAAGATGCAGAACAGCAATTCGCCGCATGAATCACCCTGATAGTTTTGACAGTTTGATCCCCCTTAGTAGTGCGCTAGGCTTCGGGTCAGGATCGCCAGGAGCGGAATAGGATGAAGAGGGCACGCATACTACTAGCTCTCAATCGCGCGTCTTCCCTAGCTGCGCACCGGAAGCTTCTGGAGCAGGAGTTTGATGTGGTGGGGGTAGCGTCTGACTACCGCACGCTTCTGGCTAAAGGTTTGAAATCAGAGCCCAATATGATCCTGGGAGACCTCGAGTTGCCGTTATGGGGCGAACCCGATCTAAGGCGCAAGCTCGAACAACTTATTCCGAAAACAAAGGTTCTGCTTGTCTCCGTCGGGAGCGACGCGAGCGCCGGGCCGGGTTCTCCGAGGACCCGCGCCTCGGGTCTGACCATAAGAAGAAGCACCGGAGAAAACCTGATTGATGTTTTGCAGGAGTTTCTGGACGAGCAACCTCATAAAACGGCTGAGACGAAGCCATCTACAAGTTATCCCTTTGCGCCGGCTCACGATGTGTCAAAGGAACTGACTCAACGGCAACGTGAGGTCCTGAAGCTTTTGGCGGAGGGACGAACGATGAGGCAGACGGGCGAGATCCTGAACCTGACAACGCGAACGATAGCCTTTCATAAGTACAAAATCATGCGTGATTTTGAACTGCATAATAATCTTGAACTTCTCCGGCTAGCTATTCGCGAACACTTGGTTTCGCCAGATTGACCAATCTATTCGATCTTCTGAAGCTTGCTTGGATTCTCGTGAGCCGTTAGCGTGGGGTAGAGATAGTCACACTTATCGCTGACTGGTTTTTGCCAAGGCTTCCGCCAGCAACGGCTGTTCGGAGCCGGCTCCGCTCCACGATGCCAGGAATTTTTGATAGGCCCCGATGCTGTTTACCTTCTCGCGTTCTTCTGCGTAGGCGCGTGCGGATTGGATCTCCGCCATCGGATAGACAGCACCGCCCCAAAGCAGCGCGGCGCCACGATGGGTCTGCACAGCCTGGAAATCAAGGGCTGCGGCCGACAGGTCTCCCAGCGCCGCCTCGGCCACTCCGCGAAGATACGGCGTCAGCGGCATTGGATTGGCCGGGCTCAGAGTCGATATCACCTGAAGCGTTTTGGCCGGGTCGTTCACGCCAATCTCCGCAGCTGCCTGCAGAAGCGGCACATAAGACTGTGTCACCACGTTGCTTTGCGGGTACTCTTGCTGCAACTCAGTGGCTATCTTTTCCGCATAAAGCTGATCGCCGCAAAGAGCAGCCGCCATTCCTGCGTGGAAGCTCGCGAGAGGACCCGCCGATAGATCCTTGCCTTCATCGACCATCTCAAGCGCGACAGTGCAGTTTTCGGTCAGCGCGCGATTTAAGGCTCCTTGAGCCAACATCGCGGCTGCAGTTGAGGCGAGGCCCGGAATGGCTGCTGCGCGCGCTCCAGCAGCTTTCCAAAGTGCTGCCCCGGCGGTGGCCCTGCCGGTGTTATCCAGATAGTTCCCGTAGTCGTAGAGCGCGGCGAAACTTGTCTGCGCGAAGCCGGGATCAGCACTCTCGATGGCGGAGCTCTGCGCTGTGACGATGTCTTCCCTGCCGGCCAGATAGCCCACAGCCAGCGTATTCTCTTCCATCATCAGTCCGTTATGTTCCGCCTGAGCCTTCAATTGCAAGGCGTTCTCATATCGGTTCATGCCGATCATGGCGATCTGCGCTTCTGCATACGTACCGGCATCCAATGGATGTTGGCGATAACCCTGCTGGGCCGAAGCCAGCGCCTCCGCATGCAGCCCCTGGGCGTTGAAAGTACGCGCCAACCCCTTCATTCCATCGGCGTCGCGCGGGTAGCGTGCGGTATAGTCACGAATTGTCTCTGCTGCGCGAGCGTAGTCAGCGCTGACGTTCATCTCGTAGCAGAACTGTGCGAGCAGTTTCACCTTGTCGCTTGCGCTGCCCGACGCGTCGCGGGCCTGCGTGGCTGCATTTGCCGCAGAGACCTCTGCCTTTTCGGCTCGATATAACCACGCCAGCTCCATCTGGGCCTGTACGAACCTGGGGTCGATGCTGACGGCACGCTGATACGCCGCCATCGCCTCATTCGTGCGCCCACTGTGAGCAGCAGCCTCGCCTTCGGCAAACGCATGCAGTGCTTTTACATTCGCCGTGGCGTCTGTCTCGAGCGGAACACTGCTCTGCAGATCGTCTTTGTTGTCCTCACTGAACTCGGCGCGAATGTCCTGCGCGATGCGTCCCATCGCCGCGGGAATCTCTTCCCTTCCGTGAACCTTCTCCTCAAATGTCGCCAACCTGTCGTTCGAGTCGGACTTTAGAACTTCGACGCTGACGACCAAGGAAGTTCCTGTTCCCTTGACCTCACCGTAGAGATAGGCACGGGCACCAATCTTCTGCGCCACCTCTTGTTCCGATGCCGGCGCAGTATCCCCGCTTTCGGTTGCAATCTGTCTCTGCCCGGCAAGGTAGGCCTCGTCCCCTAGAAGATTCAAAGAGCGTGACTGTCGCAACGCCAGTTCGAGCCCCTGCATCAGAGTGCCGTCTAGTGTCTTGTCTCCGGTTTTGTTCTGAATGACAGTCAGGAGCAGATGATCGTTTGCCCCCAGCACAAGCGGGCGAAAGAGGCCGTTGTGAATCAGCGCTGCCAATACGACTCCAGCCACGATGATCGCGGCTGCGATCACCATGCGAATCCGGACGCGCGCCGCGACTGTTGACGATGCCGCGATCAATTCCTGAATGGACTCCTCGTGCCTTGCGCTTTCGAGATCGGCATTTGAAAGAGACTCGACCGCGCTACCGCGTGCCTTTGCCTGAGTTCGAGCAGCCTCCCACGCCTCTTTCGTGTAGTGAGGGTCGACTTTTGGGGTCGCTGTAGTGGCGACGCCGGCTGCGCCTGCCGTTGCGCCATATCCTGCGCCGTGGACCGAGCGCAACTCACCGGCGCGTGGCCCGCTTGCAAGGGCCACCGCACTCTCTGGTCGTGTCTCCCGCAAGAGCCGCTGCGGGGCGCTCTGATGTCTGCTTCGCGCAGGCGCGGGACGATTTGCCATACTGTTCGTATATGACGGAACTTCTGGAAAAAGGACCAGTCGGCTTCTGGAGTCGGGTATTCGCTTCGATGTTTTGTAGCGGGCCACCGGGTCGGCCGCCCGCACAATCGCCGCTTTGGGGGTCGTGACTCGATTCAACCAGCCACGCCGTCCTAACTTGTCGTCGATTTTTTCGAGTGCGTTGTGTAACTCTTTCGCGGTCTGGAACCGGCCCTTGCGATCCTTTGCCAACAGCTTAAGAATCACTTTCTCGAGATCGCGCGGAATCGAGTCGTTCCAGATAGTGACCGGCTCCGGGGTGCTTCGCAACAGTTCCGCCATCATCATGCCGCTGGTCGTTCCCTTGAAGGGCGCCTGCCGCGTCGCCATCTCGTACATCACAACGCCCAGCGAGAAGAGGTCCGTCCGCAGATCGAGCGATTCGCCCCTGGCTTGCTCGGGAGACATGTACGCAAGGGTTCCCACGGTAGACCCCGCGATGGACATGTCCAGCGTTCTGCATTCCCATCCGCCACGCTTCTCCAACGCAATCTTTGCAAGCCCGAAGTCCAGCACCTTGGCCTGGCTCTTGCCGTTTGGCATCGGGACCAAAAAGATATTAGCCGGCTTGATGTCCCGGTGCACGATCCCCCTGGCATGTGCGACCGCAAGCGCATTGGTAATCTCAAGGGAGTAGCGGACGATCTCCTCAGCCGACAACGCCGATCGAGCGATCCGCGCCTTCAACGTCTCGCCCGTAAGCAGTTCCATTACCAGGTAGGGATTGCGGTCCTGCTCTCCAATGTCGAAGACCATGCAGAGATTGGGATGATTCAGAGCAGAGGCCGCTCGCGCCTCCTGCAAAAAACGTTCCCGCATGCCCGGCATCGTGTAGTCGTCGTGCAGCACCTTGATGGCGACTTGGCGATGCAGCCGTTCGTCCCAGGCACGAAAGACGAGCCCCATGCCTCCGCTGCCCAGTTTTCCCAGGATCTCGTACGGCCCGAACCTCTGGCCAACCTCAGGAACCATACCGCTGATTCGCCTTCTGTCGTTCTTATCTGTTTCGGTTATCGCTCAATGAGTTCGCGGGTGCGAGTAAGGGTTTTAGATATATCGTCGCGCCGTCCGCCCATGCCGGTTCGCAGCTCCGCTTCAAACGGGTTCCAAACCTTATAGCCAACATCGGCAACGGGTCTGCGGTCATGAGTTGCTTTTCTCCTGCCGGGCCTTTCCAGTCGTGTAGCTTCACCAGTCATCTTGCCTTCAATCTGTCACATCGCGATGTGCGTGAGACATCCCCCAACTGTGGCATGCCCTTCCCCCGCCGGTAACCACATCGCGTTTTACCGACTTATAATCAGCCTGTGACCTCTCCGAGCCCACTCCCCGCCGCTGCTTTTCGCCACCCCGCCAATCAGACCCTCCTCATCGACGCCGACGACACGCTGTGGGAGAACAACATCTACTTTGAGCGGGCGATTACCAGCTTCATCTCTTATCTCGACCACCGCGTCCACACTGCCGATGAGGTTCGCGGCCATCTCAACCGCGTTGAGCACGCCACCATCCTGTCTCACGGCTACGGCCTGCACAGCTTCCGCCGCTCGCTGATTACCTGCTTCGAGCAGCTCACCGACGCGCCGATGACGGACGAGAAGCACCGCCGCATTGAGAGCTTCGCCCAGTCCATCGCGGACCATGAGATCGAATTGCTGCCGAATGTCGAGCCAACCCTCGCCGAGTTGGCGAATCGGCACCGCCTCATTATGGTCACCAAGGGAGACCCTACCGAACAGACCGACAAGCTTCACCGTTCTGGCCTCAAACAGTACTTCAGCGCGGTGGAGGTGCTGCCGGAAAAACATCACGAGGCCTACCTCGCCCTCGCCGGTCGCCACGGCTGCGAAGCCAGCACTACCTGGATGATCGGCAACAGCCCCCGTTCGGACGTGAACCCCGCACTCGCCGCCGGTCTTCACGCTATTTTTATTCCCCACGACTTCACTTGGGTCCTCGAGCACGAGATCGTCAACCAGCCGCCGGACGGCCAGTATTTGCTCGAACTGGCATCCTTTGCCGACCTCACGCGGCATTTTTAGACTCTTTTCGCCAGTTAGCGTCCAATATCTCAACTGCTTTCTATGGCAGAAAACCAATCGCCGGTCTTTAAGGAGAGATTCCCTCCATGAGATTCAGCGCCACAGCCAGTCTGTTCGCCTTCGTACCTCTCGTTGCATCGCTTCCCTGCTCCGCCCAGTCCAGCGATGCGGCCACCCATACCGAATCCGCATCGGAACTCATCGCCCGCCTGACTCCCGAGCAGAAGCAGCAATACGATGAGGCAGTTCAGAACTTCAACGGCCAGAACTACGCCGACGCACTCGTCCACTACAAAGTTCTTCTCAAAGATCTGCCAAACGACCCGATTCTCCTCAAGTTTTCAAGCGAAGCCGCGCTCAACACTGGCGACACGGCATACGCGCTCAACAATCTGAAGCCGGTCGCTCAAGCCAATCCCGACGACTGGCAGGCAGCCGGTCTTCTTACTCGCGCCTATGCCGAATCCGGCGACAAAACCAACCGCGACGCCGGCATGACGCACATGGTCGAGCTGCATAAGCGCGGCATCACTCCGGCTCACCTGCAGCAATACCTTCTGGAGCACGTCTTCGTCGACGGCAAAACCGTCCTGATTTTCACGTCACTTGAACCCTGGGGCCACTACAAGATATACAACTATGCGCAGATCTATGATCAAGACGCCCACCTCGCCCAGCGCCTGACTCTTGAGAGCAACGACAGCGACCAGCCTCTCTTTGCCCGCCAGCATCCGACAGAGGCGGCCGCCGGCACCCGCCTCTTCTCGATCGATGGCTACTCCGACAGCACCGCAGGAAGCGACGGCCAGCATGCCGAGACCCACGCGACCTACAAATTCTTCACCGGTCAGCCCTCGTACGACACGGTTCGCGAGGCATTTCTCAGCATCGCTTCGTCCAAATCGAACCCCGTCAGCAGCCGCGCCAATAACCTGCCGCAATAACCGCGCGCAATCCGTTTCTTCGTCTTTTTCGAGCAGCGAGTTGCGGATTTGCCAAAGATTCACACTCTGACAACCTCCCACAAAACTTCCCTGTAACATCTATAAGGACCGAAACCAGAAGTGAGAGGTGTATGAGCGAAGGACGTTGGGTTTTATTGATTGCGAGTGAAGTGGGTGGCACGGATTCAGTCTCCGATCGAGCCATGGAGCGTTTAGTTGAAGCCATCAAGCTTGAGGGCTATGAGGTTGTCCGTACATCGACGCCGGAGGACGGCTTGTCGCTCGTTACCTCCGACCCGTCCTATAGCGCAATCCTTCTGGATTGGGACCTCGAGGGTGAGAATCAGTTCGCCGAAGGCGCAGCGCTGTCCATTCTTCGCGCCGTGCGTCGTCGCAATAAAAAGATTCCTATCTTCCTCATCGCCGACCGCACTCTGGTCAGCGAACTCCCGCTCGAAGTCGTCAAACAGGTCCACGAGTACATCCATCTCTTCGGCGACACTCCGGCCTTCATCGCCAACCGTGTCGACTTCGCCGTCGAGCGCTATCACGAGCAGCTTCTTCCGCCCTACTTCCGCGAATTGAAGAAGTATAACGACCAGGGCGCTTACTCCTGGGACGCGCCCGGCCACATGGGAGGCGTCGCATTTTTGAAACACCCCGTCGGCATGGAGTTCCACAAGTTCTTCGGCGAAAATCTAATGCGTTCGGACCTCGGCATCTCCACCTCGCCGCTCGGCTCCTGGCTCGATCACCTCGGGCCTCCCGGCGAATCCGAGCGCAACGCAGCCCGCATCTTCGGCGCCGACTGGACTTTCTACGTCCTGAGCGGCTCGTCGAGCTCCAATCAGATCGTCGGCCACGGAGTCATCGCGCAAGACGACATCGTTCTCGCCGATGCCAACTGCCATAAGTCCATCTGCCACTCCCTCACCGTTACAGGCGCGCGCCCCGTCTACATGAAGCCAACACGCAACGGATACGGCATGATCGGCCTGGTTCCCATCAAACGCTTCGCGCCCGACTTCATCCGTGGCATCATCGACAAGAGCCCGCTGACTACAGGCATCGCCAACCAGAACCCCACCTACGCGGTCGTCACCAACTCCACCTACGACGGCCTCTGCTATGACGTTAACCGCGTCGTGACCGAGCTTGCAAAATCCGTGCCGCGCATTCATTTCGACGAGGCATGGTACGCCTACGCGAAGTTCCATGAGATATACCAGGGACGATTCGCCATGGGAGTCCCTGACGACACACCGGATCGTCCCACCATCTTCGCGGTGCAATCGACGCACAAGATGCTTGCCGCGTTTTCGATGGCCTCGATGATCCACGTCAAGCTAAGCCCACGCGCTCCGCTCGATTACGACCAGTTCAACGAGTCCTTCATGATGCATGGAACAACATCGCCTTTCTACCCTCTCATCGCCTCGCTCGACGTAGCCGCAGCCATGATGGACGAACCCGCCGGCCCCACGCTGATGTCCGAGACCCTGCAGGACGCCATCAGCTTCCGCAAAGCGATGTCGTCGATCGGCCACCGCCTGCGCGCCGCCGAGCAGGGCTGGTTCTTCAGGCTCTATCAGCCCGAGTATGTCTTTGACCCCCTCGACGGCCAGACCTACCTGCTCGAAGAAGCCGCTGACGGCCTGCTCACCAATCGCTCCAGCGCCTGGACCCTCAAGCCGGGCGAGGAGTGGCACGGCTTCCAGGACGAGGACATCGCCGACGATTACTGCATGCTCGACCCCACAAAGGTCACCATCCTCACTCCGGGCATGAACGCCCAGGGCAAGGTCGGGGAATGGGGCATTCCTGCCGCCATCATCACGGAGTTCCTCGACGGCCGCCGCGTCGAGATCGCCCGCACGGGCGACTATACCGTCCTGGTTCTCTTCTCTGTCGGCACTTCGAAGGGCAAATGGGGTGCTTTGCTTGAAAATCTCTTCGAGTTCAAACGCCTCTACGACTCCGAAGCCTCCCTCGAAGAAGCGCTCCCCGAACTCGTCCTGAAGTATCCCACACGTTATCGCAACACAACCCTCAAAGAACTCGCCGACGAGATGCACGCCGCGATGATTCAGTTGAATCTCTCAGGCCTGGTTAACGACGCCTGCGACGAGGACTTCGACCCTATCCTCACACCTGCGCAGACTTATCAGAAACTTCTGCGCAACGAGACCGAAAAGATCCGCTTCACCGAGATGCCCGGCAGAATTGGAGCCGTGATGCTCGTTCCCTACCCGCCCGGCATTCCAATGTGCATGCCCGGCGAACGGCTTGGTAGCGCCGAAAGCCCCGTCATCAAGCTCATCCTGGCCATTGAGGAGTTCGGCAAGCGCTTCCCCGGCTTTGAGCGCGAGGTCCACGGCATCGAGGTCGACGCCGAAGGCAACTACTGGATGCGCGCCGTCGTCGAGCCGCAGGACAAGGACAAAAAGAAGAACGGCAACGGCAGCAAACAGCGTCCTCCAAACCTGGGTCCGCCAGTGAAGAAGCGCAAGCGCGCAACGCCCGCCACGACCCCGCAGGTTCCGCCAACTGGACTCTCCTCAGAGCGATAGCTTCGCCCGCGAGCACCCGGCCGGCCACTTCCCCTCGGAGGTGGCCGGCTTTTTGGGTGTTCCCGGAGTCCTCGGAGTTCTCCAGTCTCCCGGACTGGTATTTTTGCCAGTTTCGCCCACGCTCCGGCGCGCGTATTTTTTTACCTAACTAAGACGACCAAGGGAGTTCTTTGCAAACGATTCTCAGCAACTTCCGGTAGTCCATAAAAGTGAGGTTCTCATGATGAAGAAAACTGCGTTAGCCGCTCTAGTCAGCGTTGCCATCACGCTTCCCACCCTTGCGCAAAACAAAATGGACGATCGTCTGGGCAACTCGGCGGAAGTTCTCAAACAGATCCTCGCCAAGCCGGATGAAATACCCCAGTCCTTGCTCAACCGCGCCGTCTGCGTCCTCGTCTTCCCTGCCGTCAAGAAGGTAGCAGTCGGCATCGGCGGAACCTACGGCCGCGGCGTCATCCTCTGTCGCGGCGGAGTCGACATGAAGGGCCCGTGGTCCGCACCAGCGATGTACAAGATGGATGTCGGCACCCTCGGAGTCCAACTCGGCAGCACGTCGGTAGACTATGTCCTGCTCGTCGAAACCAAAACCGGCGCAGAGAAGATCCTCTCCGGCAAAATGAAGCTGGGTGCTGATGCAAGCGCCGTTGCCGGACCGACCGGAGCGAAAGCCGTTGGCGCCAACGATACCAATGTCGACGTCCTCACCTACTCCCGAGCCAAGGGCGGCCTCTTCGCTGGAGCTTCCCTGGCAAGCGCGAGTCTCGACACCGATGACGACGCTAACAAGCAGGTCTACGGCAAAGACATCACCGCAACCGCGATCGTACGCGAGGGAGCCGTCAAGGCCACGCCGGCCGGGATGCCCCTGATTCACGTCCTGACCCAGAGATCGCCAAAGTGGAGCAACGGCTAGAACGCATCTGAGGCGGAGGGAGGCATCTTCAGGCAGACGACCTCCGCCTCACTTTTTTGGCTTCTCGCATGGCCGCTACAAAGGTGGCTTAGGTAACTTCACTCCAATTCCCGCGGCAACGCCGGTGACCTTTACCGGTCTGCGAAAAACCTTGCCGTTCTGCGTCACAACCATCCAGTCCAGGTTCTTCCCCGCAAACACAAAGCTCGATACCCCGCCAATCTCCGGCGAGTTCAGCACCTCAGCCATTCTTCCGTTCGCCTCGCACACCTGGATTCCCATTGGCGTAGCAAAGTAAACCAGCCCGGTCGAATCCTCGGCCACGCCTCGAACTCCGCTCATCCATCCCGCCTCGGGAGCCTGCAGTCGATAAAAAGGCTCGCCATTCTGCAGACCTCCATCCTTCGCAATCTGAAACGACCAGCTAAATCGCGACTGCGCATCGCTCACCACCAGCATCGCCTGATCGCCCGACAGCGCCGCCCCACTTGGCGCGGCAATCTCCCCACCTGCGTAAACCACCCGCACCTTCCCCGAAGCATCCACCAACCCGATCGACCTCTTCACCGGATCCAGAAAATAAATCTCCGACTTCGCTGTTAGCGCCATATCGCTCAGGTCGACGCCGCGTGCCACCACCCGCATATCTCCACCCGGCCCATACGCCACAATCTGCCGCCGCTCGGCGAGATATACAAACAAAACGCTCCCCGGTCCTTCGCGCAGAATCTTCGCCCCACCCGGCTTTTCTTTATAGACCGAAACCTTTCCCTCGGCGTCGGCCTTGTAGATCCGGTCCGCCTTCACATCCGCAAAGAACAGATCGCCCAGATCGTCTCCCGTCGGGCTGGCGACTTCACCATAACTCTCGCCGACCTGCTCCCACGGCTTGTCGGCCCACACGGTCGAGT
Source organism: uncultured Acidobacteriaceae bacterium (assembly GCA_963746625.1). Taxonomy (GTDB): domain Bacteria; phylum Acidobacteriota; class Terriglobia; order Terriglobales; family Acidobacteriaceae; genus Edaphobacter. Next base: position 1,251,315 of record CAVVBT010000001.1, on the reverse strand, counting down.
ACACCTTCATCCGCGGATCCCATCCCTCCTGCTTCATCTGAGGAGGCTCATGCACCACCACCGGCGCCGGATAGCCGCGCCACAGCCATCGCAGCGCATCCGGCATAATCGCGCCGCCTTGTTTCATGTTATGTGCTTCGGATCCCATCTCCAGCCGCGCATCGTAGCCGGAGTACTCCAGCGCCTGATACATCACCCAGTTATTGATCGGCCAGCTTCCAGCAAACGAAGTCCCATACGTTTCCCCGGGAACAATATGATCGCCCGTCCCATCCTGCATGAAGATCCGTATCGGCTTTGGCTCCGTCTTCCGCACCAGGGCAGGCAGTTCGTCCGCGCCTTTCATTGCCACATAGGTTCCGATAAAGCTCAGCACGCGATGAAACTGATCCGGCCGGTTCCACGCCGCCATGAACGCGCCCACCGCCCCCGTGCTCGTCCCCGCAATCCCGTGGTCATCGGGACTCTTCGAGAGGTTGTAATCTTTCGCCACCGCAGGAATCAGCTCCTCCAGCAGAAACCGCGAGAATCTGTCGCTCAGCGAGTCATACTCGAAGATCCGCTCATACCGGCTCTGCGCTGAATCCGACAACGCAGGCAGCACGCCCGGATCGACAAAGATCCCGATCATCGGCGGCAGCTCATGCTTCGCAATCAGATTGTCGAAGACCACCGGGATTCGAATCCCGTCGCCCAGGTATCCGCTGCCATCGAGAAACACCATAAACGCGGTCGGCTTCGACGCGTCATACTGTGCCGGAACATACACCGCATAATTGTGCGGAGTCCCGGGATAGAAAACGCCCGGCGGCAGCACGTGCTTCGTCACTGTCCCCTTCGGCACACCCTCCTGCGCCTGCGAGTCCGGCCCAAACGCATAGCTCTGCGGACTCTGCGCACTCACCTGCACCGCTATTGAAAGCAGCGCCGCGACCACACATCCGATCCAATCGACACCCACAGAACGTCTGTTTTTCATGATCCGGTTCATCGCGAAAGTATACGTCGCCCCCGTATCCCAAACCGCAACCATCCCAACCCAGCCAACCCGCACGGGATGGTATACTGAATCTCGGATTGCTCACCGCAACTCGCGCCCCACCAAGCGTCGAGACACAGCGCGGAGGTGGCGAAATTGGCAGACGCACAAGCTTGAGGTGCTTGCGCCGCAAGGCATAGGGGTTCAAGTCCCCTCCTCCGCACCAATCCACACATTCTCCGGATCGTTTTTCCGGCAAAGAGGTTCTAAGCCGCTCCGATGGTCACTCTTCTCGTCATTCTGCATGTAGTTGTTTGCCTATTTCTCGTAGGCGTCGTTCTCCTCCAGCAGGGCAAATCCGCAGATCTCGCCGGAGCCTTCGGCGGCCAGGGTTCGCAGACAGCCTTCGGTCCGCGCGGCGCAGCCAACCTCCTTACCAAGCTCACGACCTGGTCCGCGATCATCTTCATGCTCACCTCCATCGGCCTCACGGTGGCGCTCTCGCGATCGTCCGCAAACACCTCAGTCCTCTCGGGCACCAAGACGACGCAAACCACCCCCGCGAAGAAGTAGCCAAATTCAAGCTTCATCCCAATGCGCAGGCCAAAGGGCTTGCGCATTTGCATTTGACTAGTCCCTGGCCTCTAGGCCCTGGTCCCTCCTGGAGGTGATAATTCTTCCATGCTGAAGCTCGCCGCCTTTGCCCTCTTTCTCGCGCTCGCCACGCCGGCAGTCCCTCAAAATCGAGAAGCCGGTTCCCCCTGGCTCTTCGCCGGCTTCAAAGCCAACGGCGAGCAAGGGGTCTACTACGCCATCAGCCTCGACGGCTACCACTGGACCATCGCCAATCAGGACCGTCCCGTCTTCCATCAGACCCAGGCCAACGAACTCATGCGCGATCCCTTTCTCCAGCGGGGCCCCGACGGCACCTTCCACCTCGTTTGGACCTGGTCATGGAACAGCCCCACCGTCATCGGCCACGCCACCTCCACCGATCTCATTCACTGGAGCGATCATCAGCAACTCAACGTCCTCGCCAACGAACCCGCCGCCATCAACGCCTGGGCTCCCGCCCTCTATTACGACTCCGCCAAACAACACTGGCTCATCTTCTGGTCCTCCACCATCCCCGGCCGCTTTCCGGGCGACACCTCCGGCGACAACAACCTCAACCACCGCATCTTCTCCACCACCACCACCGACTTCAAAACCCTCACGCCCGCCAAACTCTTCTTCGACCCCGGCTACAGCGTCATAGACGCCACCCTGCTCAAGACCGGATCGACCTACACTCTCATCTTCAAAGACGAGCGCAAGACCCCACTCAAAAAAGTGCTCCAGACCGCCTCAGGCCCCAGCATGGAAGGCCCATGGTCGAACGTCAGCCCACCCATCTCCGAGCCCTGGTCCGAGGGAGCCGCTATCATTCCCGTCCCCGGCGGCTACCTCGCCTACTACGACCACTACCGAAACCCTCAGCACTACGGCGCGCTCTTCTCGTCCGACCTGAAGACCTGGACAGACGCCACCGACCGTATCGCCTTCCCCGCCCAACTTCGCCACGGCTCCTTCCTCAAGATCACCCAGGCCGAATACGATCGCATCAACAACCTCCAGCAACCCTAGACTTCTGTTGAAAGGCCTCGATGATCCACGAAATCCTCCCCGTTGGACCCCTCCAGTGCAACTGTTCCATTCTCGGCGACGAGCGCTCCCGTGAGGCCATCGTCGTCGATCCCGGCGACGACATCCCCCGCATCCTGGCCCTCCTGGCCAAACACAACCTCACCGTCAAGCAGATCGTCATCACCCACGCCCACATCGACCACATCGCCGGAGCCCACCGCCTCAAGCAGGTCACCGGAGCACCCATCCTCGTGAACCAAGAACGACCTCTCGCAGATCAAAATGATGGACGAGCAGGCCAAGTGGCTAGGCATCCCCAGCCCCACCGTCGACAATCCCGACGACACACTCGATGATGGCAAACTCATCACCATCGGCTCCGGCGAAACGGCCCTCACCGGCTCCATCCTCCACACTCCCGGCCACACCCAGGGCTCCGTCTGCCTTTACCTCCCCACCCAATCCCTCCTGCTGGCTGGAGACACCCTCTTCGCTGGCTCAGTCGGCCGCACGGATCTGCCCGGAGGCAACACCAACCAACTCCTCCGCTCCATCCACGACCGTCTCCTGACCCTTCCCGACGAGGTCAAAGTCATCCCCGGACATGGCCCCGCAACGACGATAGGTGACGAACGTCTCGATAATCCATTTTTATAAAAAATGTAGAATCAAGCAGTTATGTAATTAACTAAAACTGTGACTTTACAAGCATCACATGAACTAGTAACTAACGTGGTACGCCCACTACCCGGTCGATCTCCTTCACTCCCGCCCGGAAATCAGCCTCCGGTCCAAGCAAACTGACCACAACCCGGCTCGCCTCGCCGATCCCATAGAAGCTTCCCGGGTGCACCAACACCCCCGCCTCCCGCAACAACCGCTCAGCCGGCTCCCCATACCCTCCCCGTTGCGGAAGCCGCAGAATGGCACTCCACCCTGCCTCCACTTTCAGTACCTCTACCCCGTTTGCGATCGCCTCCCGAAGATTCCGCCGCACCCGTTCCAGAATCTGCCCCTGAATCCGTCCGCGTCCAGTTAGCCAACCCGCCAGCGCCCCCTGCGCCGGGGCATTCATGGAGAGAAACGTGTCGGCAATCACCTCGAGCCGCTCCAGCGCCTCCCGTCGCGAGGCCTCAGGTCCAAACCCGGCAATCCACCCCACCTTCATCTGCGGCAACCCGGCAATCTTGCTCATCCCGCTCAGCACGAACGTCAGCACCGGATGTGGCCGCACTGCAAAACTCGTCAACCGAGTGTTCTCCTCCAACGGATAATCCAGGAACACTTCATCCACGATCAGAGCCAGACCTCGCCGCGCGCAAATACCCTCCAGCCGTTCCCGCTCTCTCAACCCCGTAGCGTGCCCCGTCGGGTTATTGGGATGCACCACGACCACTGCCTTCGTTCGGGGTCCAATCCGGCTCTCCAACTCCGCAAAATCGATCCACCATCCGTGGTCATAGAACAGCGGATAGCTCTTCAGCCGCACATCTTCCAGATCTGCCAAAAAATCAAAGAGCGGGTAGCTCGGCTGCGCGACCAGCACTTCGTCCCCCGCGTCGCACAGCAGCCGAAACAGAAACCCGTACCCTTCGCTCGTGCTCGTTGTCAGCACCAGCGCATCAGGATTAACGACCGCCCCATGGTCGCTGTAGTACCGAGCCACTGCCTCCCGCGCCCGCCGCATACCCCGCGGATCGGGGTCGTACACCAACGCCTGAGCATCCGCCAGCGGCCGCAAAACCGCCTGCTCGTCATAGACAAACCCACACACCGTAGGGTTCGAAACCGTCAGGTCAATCAGCTTCCGACCCGCTGCTCGCGCCTCGCGAATCGCAGCCGCAAAATCGCTCTCGCGTACATCCCAACCCGTCCGCGTCGAAAACCGTGCGCTCACCCAACCATGCTAACCGTCACAGCCGCCCTCAACCAAGCGCGGTCGCTTCCGCTTTGCCTAAGAAACCCGTTGCAACGGAGCGAAGCAATGGTAAGCTAGCCGCCTCCCCGAAAAAACAATGATTGGAGCACTCATGAGAAAGATACTGTTCCTCGTCTGTGTCTTGGGGCTGTCCTGTGTCTCGCTGGCCCAGAGCAAAACCGACTGGTCAAGCCTCACCAGCCTGCGCGCCGGACAGAAGATTCAGATCGTCGACACGCAGTCAAAGAAGCACTCCGGCACCTTCGTCAGCGGCTCGGACACATCGATTTCGTACCGCGACACTGTCGGCGAACACAGCATCGAGAAGCAAGAAATCCGCACAGTAACCATCATGGAAAACAAACACCGCCTGCGCAACACGGTAATCGTGGCTGCGGTAGGTGCTGGCGTGGGAGCCGCAATCGGCGCGGCGACCTACAAATCCTGCTCGTCTCAATCTTTCTGTATTGATCCCGGAGGCAGAGCCCTGCCAACCGGTATCGGTGCAGTGGTCGGCGGAGTGGGAGGCGCAGTTGTCGGTGTCCTGCTTCCCTCCCACAGCACGATCTACAACGTAGCGCCACACTAACCAGCGCCGCATGACCGGCAATACGTTATTTCTGTACTGCTGCCACAGCAAACAATTCGCACTCTACAGGATTCCAGCTCTTGCAAGGTGCAAGAAGGCTGGCGGCGCCTTGAGCGAGAATGTTATGCCCTTTGGTCGTCGGATGAAGATCATCCCAGAACAGGTACGTATCCGGGTTGATCAGGTAATTGCCCTGCGAACTATCTGTGACGTCCACCAACCCATACTGCGCGGGTGAAGCCAGGACTTTAGTGATCAGTCCATAGACATCGAACTGGACGATCTTCTTTCCTGGATTGAAGAGAGTCACAAGATCAACACCAGCCTTCAGGACAGTGTTGTAAAGCACCGTCGCCTGTGTCGCAGGAACGGACGTCGTCGGAGAGCCATTAAACCGGGGAATCGCGCCCAGATTCGGAAGGTTAGGGACGATGATATGCGTCGCACCCGCTTCAGCAAGACGCTGAACATTGGTCGCCTGATTGACAGCCGCATCGATAACGACCTTCGGCCCGGTGGCGTTAATGACATCGTTGGCCCCGGCCCACACGACAAACAGTGTCTTGTCGTCAATCTTGGGATGGGTCGCCAGGTAGTCGCTAATCTGCTGCCCAACGTTGTTGATGGTGATCGATAACCCATCGGTCTCGTCAAAGACGAAATCCGTCGTGCCACTTCCGGTAAAGGCAAACCCGTAAGCGTAATCTTGTCCCCCATCGAGTGAAGCCTTGACGGGAGGCTTCGCGGGGAACGTAGCAGCGAGTTGTTCAATCCACACCCCGAAGTAGTTACGCGCAGCGGGCACTGTATCCGTGCCGTCAGTAAAGCGGCCATCCGTGTAATCAAACAGCGGGCCAGGGAGCCGGAAATGGTAATAAAGCTGCGTGAGATGGGCATCATTGCCGGTATCCGAAAGCGAATCGCCAAAGACCACAATAGAGGTGTACTGCTGCGCGTTAGCTACAGCCGCAATCAAGGCGATCAACAGAGCCGCGCCAAAGCGCAAACCCCGACCGCGCGTCAGAGTCCCGAAAGAATGGGCTGCGGTCGCCTCTGAGTTGCTTGAATGAGACTTCAGGTTGAGAGAAGAAATCAGGCGGGAATTGGACTCGCAAAACTGCATGCTTAGGCGCATAAGTCTCCTGTTTTTTTCAAAGAAGATGAAAGCATGGCCGAAGTACAGGGAAACCTTACCGCGCTGACATCGATACCGCAAGTCATTTGAGCCTAAACAGCTAAGCCACTGAAAGAGCGCAATTTCTCAACACCCATCTCCTCGTGGCGGAAGTCACGCTCAAGCATTGTGGCCGTCGGTTTTTTGCCGTCATTCTGCCCTCAACTCGCCGAAGGAAAAATCCAGGCCACTCAAGCTCGACGCCTCGGGGCCCGAAATTAACGCTGCCCTCATCCGGGGTTCGAGTATCCTTCCATCCATCGGCCCTTTGTTAAAGGCTGAATAGCCCCAAGCATGCAAGGCCAGTCTCCATCGCTTCATCTGCCAGCAGAGAAAGGAACGGCATGCCCACCAAAACAAAAACTCCTGCCAAATCCGCCCCGGACCTGAAAAACGCAACCCTCCCCTTCGCTCCACGGGAACCTGCACGCCCGTTTCTCGACCCTCACATCCTCACTCGCAGAGCAGACCCCAAAGTCGTCTCCAAGGGCCCGGCCACCATCCGGGACGTTCAGCGAAGCTACGCCAAGCCCGCCAAGCAGAGCCCCAGCAACGTCCTCGGCGACCCCACCCAAAGCCTCCAGACCTTTACCCTCCCCGACCTCGCCCAGTACACCAAAGAGGCCGCCTACTCCACCATTGCCAGCAAAGACGTCCATCTCTTCTACGTCGGCCGCGACGATGTCCACGACATCCTCAAATACATCCTCTCTCGCGTCACCATCTCGCTTTACCTCAACATGTTCGGCTTCGACGACTCCGAGCTCAACAACATCCTCATGCAGAAGGCCCTCAACCCGGCCGTCACCATGCTCATCACGCTCGACAGCAGCCAGGCCAAGGGCGTTCACGAAAAAGCTCTTCTCGCCGCCGACCAGAAATACAACCTCGCCGCCTACAATACCCACTTCGTTATCGGTGAATCCGCCACCCACCAGATAACCCACACCAAGGGATTCGTCGCCGACGGTCGCGTTGCCGCCGAAGGCTCGACCAACTGGTCCACATCCGGCGAAGGCACCTTCGTCGTCAACGGCAAACCCGGCGGCCCCGGTTACGTCGCCCAGAACAACACCCAGGCCATCATCACCGACCCCGACACCATCGTCCGCTTCCAAACCGAGCTCATCGCCGAACACATGACCGCTCAGTCTCAGCAGCAGGCATCCACAACCGCGACAAAACAGCTTCCGCTCGTCGCGCCACCGAGCAAGTGACCGCGCATGCTCTCGTGCTGCGAATAGTATGGTGAGAGCATGCAGCATCCCCGGCCCGACATCCAAACTGCCAAGAATCCGGGTGCCGGAACCAGCCGCATCCCGCAGCTCGACGCCCTTCGAGGCATAGCTGCAGTCACTGTCGTCTGTCATCACTGGTGGGCCATCTATCGAAGCGCGCCTCCGCCCTGGATCTTCCGCCCACTGGTCGCCGGCCGCGAAGCTGTCATCCTCTTCTTCGTCCTCAGCGGATTCGTCCTCTCTCTCCCCATCTGGAACAACCGTCAGGCCCCATACCCCGAATATCTCCTTCGGCGCATCTTCCGCATCTACGTCCCGTTCGTCTTCGCGCTTGTTTTCTCGGCGCTCGGTTGCCTGGTCTTCTACGGGCGCCAGCTTCCGCTCGCGTCGTTCTACTACACCACCTGGCAGACTCCGCTTAGCGCCGCCCTCTTCGCACGCGAACTCCTGATGCCCACCCACTCTGTTCTCAACGGAGCCATCTGGTCGCTACGCTACGAGATGGAGCTCTCCATCCTTTTTCCATTCCTCTGTCTCTTTCTGCTTCGAACAGGCCGATGGTCCTGGCTCGTTCTCACCATCGGGCTTCGCGCAGGAGAGTTTCTCCTCGTCCACAACCATTACGCAGCGAACATCGCTGTAACGAACTTTGCAAGATTCCTCTACTACTCCATCTTTTTCATCATCGGCGCAACTCTGGCGCGGGAACGCACCACTCTCGCACGTCTGCTCTCGCACATCCCCCGGCCGATACTCTGGATTCTTTTTCTCGCGGCACTCTGTTCCTACTGCAACACGATGTTCGGGCATTCCACAGTTCCCGCCAGCGACCTCTTCACCACCTTAGGAGCAGCCGCGATGATCCTCCTCATACAGGACCCTCGCCTCACGCTCGGCCTCAACTCCTCCGTTCCGCAATACCTCGGACGAATCTCCTACAGCATGTATCTCGTCCACTACACCGTCCTCTTCGCCGTCTTCGATCTCACTTTTCCCAAGGTGCCTCTTGTTGGCATAGCGATCCTATGCGGGGCTGCGACCCTTCTCGTCTCTCACCTCTTCTGCATTTGGGTCGAAGAGCCCGCTCACGCCGCGGGAAAAACCCTCGCCCACCGGCTCCGCACGAGCACTGCCCGGCCCAGTCCCCTCTCCACCTGAACAAGCACTCTGTTCATCGGGTCAGTGGACATCTACGCTGCGGTCGCCCTCATACTCCATGATGTGGAAGTAAGCCTCCCACCCGGTCCATCCCACTGGCGGCGGTAGCTTCGCCATCGGGTCTTTCAGATGATCCTCATAGGCTGCAACCAGTTCCCGCGTGCGGTAAACCCCCGTCAGCCAGTCCCCGCGATACCAGTTCACCCACTTCCCATACTCCGCCGACTTCATGGACCGCTGAATCGCATCGAGCGCGGTCAACGCTTCTGCAACCTCTTTCTGCGCCTCGGCATCCTTCCCCGCATCCGAATCCTGCATAGCCCTCGCGACCAGTCCCAACGCCCGGTTGCTCTCACGATTGATCGTAATCATCGTCAGCATCTCCGCCCCGTAGTACTGCCTCCGAGCCGGATCCACCAGGCTCTCCGCCGCCACAGCCCGCTTCCAAACGGCATCCCATCGCGGTTGAGCCTCCTCGCACTCTTCAACATCCCGCTTCAACGCCGCCTTGGTCATCTCGTCTGAAGGACTGGGCTGGACTCGCGGCTGCGTCCACTTCGGCGACTGGCTCGGCACCGCAATCACCTGGTGCTGGCTCAGCAAATCCAGAATCAGCCGCCGAATCTCGGAGTGGTAGTGCTGATCCCCATACTCCCGCTTCACCGTCGAAAGCGGCGGTGGAGCAGGCGGCGCGCCCGCCGGCCGTGGCGGAGCTAATCCAGCAAACGGATTCCGCGAACCCGGAGCAGCAAAGTAGTCCTTATAAATCGCAGTCACTTCATCCGCTGCCTTCGCACCGAACTCCTCCGCAGCCCATTTCTTGTAATAACCGTCGTCGGCTCCATCTTTCGGCACACCACCCCATGCCACCTCCATCAGCGCTCGAGTCGTCATCGCTACCGGACGAATATCGCTCGTATTCACCAGCACATACGAAGTAGCCCCGGCATGAATGTACCTCCCCAACTCCCACTGAATCGTCGACACCGGCACCATCTCCGACAACTGATTCGCCTGGCCATTCATCATCGCCACATGAAAATATGCGCCCTGCCCCGCCGCCACCTTACCGCCGTCCTGCATATCGCCGTATCCGGTATCGGCCCACACCAGCGACACCTCTGGAGGAATCTTCAGATAACCCTGTTGCATCAGCCGAGCACCCTCCTGCCAGAGGTCCGTTACAAACTCAGCCTTCGGATACTTAGCCCTCACAATCTCCATCTGAGTCGCAATCGCTTCGCTCACCCTCTGCCCCAGCAGCGGATCGTTATTCCGCACGGTTGGATCCAGCGACGCATAACTCGAGTCCGACAACCCGCGCAGTCCCACGCTCCACAAAATCTCCTCATCCGGCTTATACAAATCCACTGCATTCGTCCAGGCCCGCTTCAAAATCTCCGGATGCGCCGACAAATCATAAGGAACATCTCTCGGCCACCGTGCCACATTCACTCCCAACGGAATCGCGTGATGCTGGTTGATAATCAGCCCGCGCTCCGCAGCCAGCCTTACCTGCAGATCGTCCGGAAATATCCACGTTCCCGGCACAACCATATCTCCTTTCAGCCGCAGAGTCGTCTCGTACACCATGTCCCATACCTTCGGCGAAATCCCGGTCTGTTCGCCCTTCGCCGGAACAATCCATCCCGTCAACAGATCCTCATCGTTCGGAAAAAATCCACGATACTTAAAAACCGGCGACGGATACGTCTTCGCAAAATTCTCCGGGAGCACAATGGAAGCCCGCTTCGCCGGCTCCTTATCCGTCCACAGATACATCGGGTCGGTCCCCAGAACGCTCTGCGAAAACTCATACACCGCAAAGATCGTCCCCCGCATATCCGCGCCCGTCAGACACACCACCTTCTTACCACCCGCGCCAGTTGCCACCGAAAGCGCGAACGCCTCCCGCTCTTTGGTCGTAGTACAGCCGAGACCGGTTGGCACACGCGAACCATCCGCAATCAAAATCGCGACCGACCCCGCATCCTCGGTCCGGCTCACAATCTTCGGAGCCCGCCCAAACACCTTTTCAAAATCCCGCGCCAGATCCTCTGTCGCCCGATGCACCGGCCCCGGCTCGTCTGCACTCTCCACAATCGTTACTGCGCCCGAAATCGTCACTCGCGATGCAGCAGAACTCTGAGCCCACCCGGTCCGGCCGTGGGCAAAAACAAAAAACACAAAGGTCCCAAATGAAATCAGACCCAACCGAATCGCTCTTTCCCCAACCCGCCCACAGCTATCCGCAAACATGGTTCGCTCCTGTCGCGAGAAGGCATCCGTGCAAACAAGCAACATGCCGTCTCGCGCAACTTGTCTGCGGATGATCATAAGAGCGCGCAAACGCAACAGGTTTTCCAGTACGAAAAGAATTAAAGCGCCGATCTCCCGAGACGGCCGTGCCATAATTCCAACGTGATCTGGCTCGGAGACCGGCGCGGCTTCTTAACCGATTGGGTAACACAGCGATGGGTCCAGATCACCGGACGCCGTTGTCTTCTTAGCGAAACCCTCTGGCTCGACGGCCCCATCGGCAACACGCGGGAGATCGGCAAAGACTTCTTTCTCGACTACGCCAGCACCCGCAACCTTCAAATCGTGCAAACCGGCACGCGAGGTCTCGTCGAAGACCTCACCCGCCTCTCCGGACCGAACTGCGACTTCAGCCTCATCGCCGAACCAGTCCGCAACTTCTACGAGTGCACCTCTGCCTACTCGCTCGACGCCTGGTCGCAATGGCATGGTCTCTTTCGACCCTTCGGACACGCTCTCGCCATCCTCTTCAGCCGCCGTCTCCAGCAATTGAACATTCCCTTGTCTCCACTCGACAGCGCCTATGGAATGACCAGCGACGTTATTCAGATGCGCGACCCGCACTCCGGCACACTCGTACAAACCGCATGGGTCCGGCAGTTGAAAGCGACCCGCAACGTTCTCTACGCAGGAAGCTACTCGATCTGCAATATTCCCGGCCACCCGACCCCCTGCGTCAAGGTGGTCTTTCCGCTCCCCAACGGTAACGCCATCGTCGTCATGCACCCCAGGGTCCTCGACGACGGGTCGCTCATCCTTACATCAGCCGGCCGGTCCTTTGGCGATCCGGGCTTTTATTTCACGGTCCACGCCCACGACGGGACGATATGGGCGCGTTATCTTGCCGCCATGAAAGAAACCATCCATGTCTATCCCGCCGAGCCAGCCGTCACGCGTGCCGATCACGTTCTCCGCCTGTGGGGAAAAGAGTTCCTGCGCCTGCACTACAGAATGCAGTCCATCTACATGAACGCCGAGCATCACGCCCCCCTCGAAACTGCCGCTACCCCACCATCGATCTAAAGCCTGCCCTACAATCGAATATGCCCATGGCTCCGATCCAAGCAGTTCTCTTCGATTACGGCATGGTCCTCTCCGGCCCACCCGATCCCGCCGCCTGGGCGCGTATGCGCAGCATTGCCAACCTGAACGAAGAGCAGTTTCACAATGGTTATTGGAACCATCGCCATGCCTACGATCGCGGCGATCTCACCGCCGAATCATTCTGGACCCGAGCCGCCGCACCTACACACGCCTTCATTACACATGACCAACTCGCCGCCCTCATCGCGGCCGACGTCGACTACTGGTCCACCCTCAACCCGCCCATGATTGCCTGGGCCCGTAGCCTGCAGCGATCCCACATCCCAACCGGCATCCTCTCCAACATGCCCGGCCCCATGGAGACCGGCCTCCGCACCCGCCACACCTGGATCGACGACTTCCCGCACCACACCTGGTCCCACGCTCTCAACCTGGCAAAGCCAGAACCCGCCATCTACCGGCACGCCATTCAAGGCCTGCACACGCCGCCTGAAAACATCCTCTTCCTCGACGACAGACACGAAAACATCGCCGCAGCCGAAGCTCTTGGCATGCAAGCCATCCAGTACACAACTCATAACGCTTTCGAACAAGAGATGCGACGTCGCAATCTCGACCATCTGCTACAACTAGAGAGTCATACGGCGTCCCAAAACGGGAAGCTATAGTACCTCCGTAACGTCTTTCGCAATCTCTTCCACCACAACCGCTACATCACCCATGGATAGTTAAGGTCAGGCTGCACCAGCGCTCCGCCCGCAGCCAACAACCCATGAAGAATCCGTTCTCTCCCCAAAGATTCATTAGCCGTCTCTGCGTCTTCATGGCTCTGGCCTTGGCCGCCAGCCGCCTCAACGCGCAAACCACCGGCCCGCAACAACTCGTCTTCGCCGGCCTGCGCGCCTCCACCAACCCATCCTCACAAACCGCGCAGTTCAACGCAGTCCAATCCGACGCCAACGGCAACCTCTACCTCCTGCTCGACCAAAAAGACGGCGTCCGCCTCCTCAAGACCGACCCAACAGCAACCAACATCCTCGCTCAAACGCAAATCGGCGCAGCCGGAGACATCGGCCTTGTAATGGCGCTCGATCCCGCAGGCAACATCGTCGTCGCCGGCACCACAACCTCCGGCAACATCGTCGCAACCTCAGGCGCAGCCTTCCCCAGCCCAACCGACACCACAACTAACGGTTTCATCGGCAAATTCGACCAGAACTTAAATCCCATCTTCATCACCTATACCGGCGCCACCCGCATCTCCGTCACAGGGGTCGCCGCCACCAACGACGCCGTCTTCGTCACCGGAAGCATATTCGGCTCCGGACTTCCCGTCACCCCTTCCGCCATTGTCCAATCCCCAACTTCAGGCAGCCTGCAAAACGGCTTCGTCGAACGCTTCAACGCCGCAGGCACCACCCTCATCTATGCCACCTACCTAAGCGGACAAAACGGCAACACCGCACCCGCCGCCCTCACCGTCGACACCGGAGACAACGCCTACATCGCCGGCTACACCACCAGCTCCGGCTACCCCACGCTCAACGCCCTCATCCCCGACATCATCCCCGACACACCCAACACCACCTCCGGATTCCTCACGAAACTCACTCCCGCCGGCGACGGCATCACCTTCTCTACCTTCATCCCCGGCGCCGGTCTCACATCGTTAGCAATCGACACCTCCACCCAAACCCTCCTCGCATCCGGATCCATCGCCCTCGGCCAATTCCCCATCGCCAACGTCTCCACTCCCCTCGTCAACACCACCTACCAAACCCTCCTCCGCCTTCCGCTCGATGGCTCAACCGTCCTCAGCTCCACCCTCCTCACCCCCGGAACTCAATCCACTCTCACCCCGGCACCCGGCAGCGCTGTATGGATCGCCGGGACCCTAACCACTCCAGCCTCACTCCTCCCACTCACCCCACTCTCCGAAATCGGCAACAGCTACGCTCTCCGCGTCACCGCGCAAAACACTATCGACCAGACCCTCCGCCTCGGAGGCCTGCCGACGACCAACCCAACCTTCGCCAGCGCCCCCATCACCCTCACCTCCCTCACCACCGACCCCAACGGCAACCCCATCTTCGCCGGCAGCGCCGCCCCCACTGCGAGCGCCAGCCTCCTCGCCACCGAAACCTACGACCTCGCCCTCTACAACTCCCCAACCCCCGCACTCCCCAACACTCTTCGCGACGCCGCTCCTCTCCCCCGGCACCTGCAGCGGCAGCCTCTGTGCAGGATCCGCCGCCTACCTCACAAAACTCAACCCCGCCGCAGCCGCGCCCAGCCTGGCTCTATCCGCCGACGCGAATCCAAACCTGACCCTCCGCAATCTCGGAAGCACGGCCGCCACCAACCTCCAACTGACCGCGACCAACTTCTCCCTCGCTCATGACTGTCCCGCAACCCTCCCCGCAGGAGCAGAGTGCAACATAGCCCTAACAAGCATCTCCGCAAGCCCCGGCACCCTCACCGCTCAAGCCGACAACGCCACCACCCAAACCGCCACTATCCCCGCGACCACAACCCAACCCAACCCAGTCGCCTTCACCCCCAAAGAACTCGACTTCGGCATCGTCACCTCCACAAGCGCCGCCGCAACCCGCACCCTAACCCTCACCAACCTCACCGCCCAGGATCAAACCATTACTTCAAAGATCCTCGGCAACCAAATCAACGGGATATACCTTCGCCGCATCCTCACCGGACTGCCCCCTGACGGCCCAGAGCACCTACACTCTCGCCCCAAACTCCACCTGCCATCTCGCTCTTCAGCTTCACCGCATCGCCAAATTCCACCGACGATGGCTTCATTCAATCCAACTGGCTCATCGGAACTCAATCCATCGCCCTTACCGCCTACACCCAGGCCGCCTCCCTGACCCTCTCCGCACCAGAGATCGACTTCGGCACCCAATTCGGCACAGCATCCAGCACCAACCCCTTCGCCCCACGCCTTCCCCGCTACCTCTACCTTTCAAACAACTCAGCCACCTCCATCCTCCACACCCCCGTCACCCTCCCCGCGCCCTTCACGCTAACCGACCGCTGCCCAGCCACCCTCCCGCCCCACACCGTCTGCCAACTCCAGATCACCTACAACTCCTCCATCGCTCCCTCGGCCGACTCGACCATCCTCACCCTCGATCAAGGCCTAACCGCTCTCATCACTGGCTCCACGCTCCCTCTTTCCACCGGCACCGGACAATCCGTCAACCCCAACCTCACCGTCACCCCCACCACCATCACCTTCTCAACGCCGGTCACCGTCGCCACCACCTCTGCATCCACGCAATCCGTCACCATCGGCAACACCGGCACGAATCCCTTCGCCCTCACCCTCGCCGTCACCGGAGACTTCACCGACACCACCAACTGTCCCGCCACTCTTCCCGCCAACGCAACCTGCACCGTCCTCCTCACCTTCGCGCCCTCCCAGGCAGGAACCCGCCAGGGCCTGCTCTCCATCACCGCGGGCAGCGGAACCTCACCCGCCTACGTCTCACTCACCGGGACCGGCACCGCCATCACGACCACCCCCAACGGAACTCTCGCCTTCGGCAATATCCTTCTCGGCCAACCCAGCGTCCTCTGGCAAAAAATCACCTCACCCTTCCCCACACTAACTGCCACCAGCGGCGCCACTGACTTCACAGCCATCCTCGTCGAGGACATCGGCTACGGCCACGGCAACCCACCCGCTTCCGCTTTCACCAGCAGCTTCACTGGCCCCTGCACCAACTGCTGGCTCGGAGTTCAGTTCACCCCCTCCACTACCGGCTCTCAAACTGCAACCCTCACCCTCGCCTCCACCTCCGGCTCACCCGCACCCCTGACCCTCACCGGAACCGGCCTTCCCCTGACCGGTCTAATCCTCACCCCCGCCACGCAGGACTTCGGTCCCGTCCCCATCAACAGCACCAGCGCCCCCACCCTCTTCACTCTCACCAACCTCACAACATCATCAGTCACCCTCTCATCCCCGACCACAACAGGCAACTTCGCCATAGCCGATCCCACTCTCTACCCCACCGGAGGCCAACCCTGCACCGGAGCACTCGCTCCCAATGTCTCCTGCTTCCTCAACCTCCAGTTTTCTCCCGCAACCGCAGGCTCCATCACTGGAACCCTCACCATCCCCACCAGCTCAACACCCGTCACTGCAATTCTCACAGGCTTTGGCAGCCCAGACCCTGGCCTCGCCCTGAACCCAACCACTCTCATCTTCAATAACGTCCCCGGCCCAACCGCAACGCAACAAACCATCACAGTTACCAACACCAGCACGACCAATCTCCAGATCGCTGCACCTACCAACACCACGCCCTACTTCGCCTCCAGCACCAACTGCACGAGCCTCGCTCCCGCGGCAACCTGCACCATCACCGTAACCTTTACTCCAACCAGCGCCCTCACCACCGACACCCTCCAACTCCCAGTCACCAACCCCAACACCGGACTCACCACCTACACCATTCCCCTCACCGGCGCCTACACGACCGAAGACTCCGGCCTCCAGATTCTCCCCGCGCAAGCCAGCTACACCCCAACTCCCACCGGCACCCTCGGCGGCACGCGCCAGTTCACCATCAACAACCTCACCAACAAATCCCTCACTCTCGACATCGCCCTCCCGCGCCAGTTCGTCCTCTCTGGCCCTCCCTGCGCCGCACTCGCCCCTAATGCGAGTTGCAACTTCTCCGTCACCTTTCTCCCCCTCACCAACGGCGACATCACCGGAACTCTCTTCGCCCAGGCCACTCCCACCGACGGCTCGGCCACTCTCAACGGTCTCGGCTACGTTGAAGGCTACGGCCAGGGCTCAGCCACACTCACAATCACCGGCAACCTCATCCCCGGCCAGTCCGTCCTCAACTTTCCCCAGACACCCTCCGGCCAATCCACCACGCAAACCCTCACCCTCACCAATCAAGCCTCAACGCCACTCACAATCCGCCGCCTCACCAGCGAGTGGCCCTTCCTCATCACCAACACCACCTGCGGAAGCACCCTTGGCGAAACCCAATCCTGCAACCTCACCCTCACCTATACCCCGCTCAACCAGTCGGCCACCGGCTCACCAGCTTCCGCGGCCAACACCGATACGGGCGCCCTCATCATCGAAAGCGATGCCCTCACCAGCCCCGACATCCTCGACCTCACCGGCTCCTCCACCGCCATCTCCACCGGCGCGCCCAGCAACACCGCTCCGCTGGTCTCCTACACCGCCTCGGCCAGTTCCCTCACCTTCGCCACCACCCAGGTAGGCGACGCCGCCCAATCCCAAACCATCACTCTGGCCAACACCGGCACCGTCCCCATCCACATCACCAGCCTCCTCACCAACCCTGACTTCACGTTCCAAAGCAACTGCGACACCATCCTCCCCTCAGCAAGCTGTCTCCTCATCGTCACATTCACCCCGCAACTAAGCGCCAACCCCAGCCCCACGCGCATCAGCGCGCTCGAGATCACCTCGGATGCAAGCTCCGCGCTCGACTTCATCAGTCTCCTCGGCTACGCAACACCCTCCGCCCTCACGCTCGCTCCGCTCTCGCTCGACTTCGGCTCCGTACAACTAGGCGCCTCCGCCACCCTCCCACTCCAGATCACCAACACCAGCCCCACCGCCGCAACCTTCAACGGCATCACTACCTCAGGCGACTACACTGCCACAGGCACCTGCCCGACACCGAACAACACCCTGGCCGCCGACACCTCCTGCACCGAACAGATCACCTTCACTCCCACGCAAACCGGCACACGCACTGGAACCCTCGCGATCTCCACCTCACTCTCCACGCTGCCCATCAACGCCCCGCTCACCGGCATCGGAACACAATCCCACCTCACCGTCACTCCCACTACGCTCAACTTCGGCAGCATCGCCTTGGGAGCCTCCGCTAATCTCACGCTCACTCTCGCCAACACCGGCACCGCCGCCATCACCAACCTCACCCTCACTCCCACAGGCGACTACGCCGTCACCACTCCCTGCACCACCGACACCCTCACCCCCAACTCGACCTGTCAGATCACCCTGACCTTCACTCCGACAGCCCTCGGCTTCCGCAACGGCGACCTCACCATCACCAGCTCCACCAACCCCGTCAAGATCCCACTCACCGGCGACGGAGTCTCCAACGGAACCTTCCTCCTCACCGTCAGCGGCGGGTCCTCCGCCTCCGCAACCGTGGTCAGCGAACGCCCCGCAACCTACAATCTCCAACTCACCCCGCAGAACAACTACGCCGGCACCGTAGTTCTCAACTGCACGCCCGTCAACCCCGGCCAATACGCCACCTGCTCGCTCCTCCCCTCGAGCATCACCCTCAACGGCGCTGCACAAAACGCCACCGCCACCATCAACACCATCACTACCCTCAACCCCGGCAACACCGCCGCACGCAACACCCACACCCGCGCCCTCAACCGAACCTTCCTCTGCCTGCTCCCCGCCTCTGTCTTCCTTTGGAATGCGCTCCGACGCAAACGCACGCATCCGACGCGAACAACCCTCTATTCACTCCTCGTGACCCTCATCACCCTCTCCTCCACCAGCTGCGGCAGCGGAGGCGACCCCAACATCCGCACCACACCACCCGGCACCTACCAATATCAAGTCACCGCCAGCTCCACCACCGGGGTTCAACTTACCCAGACCGTTACCCTCAATCTCACGGTCACCACCAACTAGCGTTGTTGCCGCCCTGGGTTCGGCTCCACCGCCCCATACTTCTTCCGATAGCTCTCGCAGGCATCCGCATCGCTGCATGCAAGCGAAACAAATAGCTCCGACCTCAGCTTCCACCCGTTCTCCGATCGCCGCCACATTGCCAGATACGTTCCGCTAAAGATGACGGGGCCGCCAGCAAGACGCCCCACCCAATGTCCGTGTTCTGCGGCCAGTGGAACCGAGCTCGATAGCTCAACCGAATCCACAATGCGTTCAAACCGGACCGAATGTGGATCCTCGAAGTCCTTCGCGAAGGCCGCAATATAGGCTTCGCGCGAAAGAAACGAACCATTCCCGGTCACCACGACAAACCCGGGCCCCAGGCTCGCGGCAAAACCAGAGATATCGCTCGCTGCGATCGCCTTATTAGACGCAGCACGAATACTCCGAATCGCCTCCTCATCATGAGCGACTTGAGCCAAACCCGAGAGAGAAACAACAAACAGCAAAAACGTCATGGCAAAGCATTTCATCCAGTGAGTCTACCGCTAGACGAGCGCGCTACCGTCCATCTCCGGACACCCAACCACAATTCTGGACACGCAGCCCAAGTCTCTCCCGCAGAAAGGCCCTCAAATTCCAACAAATAAAGCAGCCCAGCAATGGCCCCGCAGATGCTACAAACAAAAGCAAAGCCCCGAGGTGAACCGATGCACTCGATCCTGCAGGATCTCCGTTACGGCCTCCGCCAACTCCGGAAATCTCCTACGTTCACAATCACCGCGGTCCTCACTCTCGCGCTCGGCATCGGAGCCACCACGACCCTCTTCTCCGTCGTCGACGCCGTCCTCCTCAAGCCCCTCGCCTACCGTGACAGCGGCCGCCTCGTTGTCATCTGGGAAAAAGTCCACTACCTCGAAAAGCTATTTCCCCTCGCTGGCGCCAACGCCCGCCACGAAGACATCTGGCGCAGACAATCCACCGCCTTCTCCGACATGACCCTTCTCCAGCAGGGTTACATCGGAGTCAGCCTCAACAACAATGACCACCCGCGTCTCGTCGGCAGGATCGTCGCCCAGCCCAACCTCCTCGACATCCTTGGCACCCAGCCCGCCATCGGGCGCAACTTCCTCCCCGAGGAGGCAGTCGAGGGCCGCGAGAAGGTCGCCATCATCAGCTACAGTCTCTGGCAATCTCTCTTCAAAAGCGATACCTCTGTCACCGGAAAATCCATCCTCATCGCAGGAACTCCCTATCAGGTCGTAGGTGTCCTCCCCGAAGACTTCTATTTCCCCAAGTCCAATGAGCTCTCACCCTCCCCGCTCTCCCTGCAGTCCCCTGACAACGAGATCATTACCCCTCTCGCCATCGACCCCACCAAAAGCTTCGGGTGGAACAGTGACTACGGCAATTACGTCGCACTCGGCCGCCTCAAGCCCGGTGTCACCATCGCCCAGGCCACCGAAAATCTCAACACCATCGACGACTACATCGCGCATCAGATTCCCCCAGGATCAACTCAACGGCCCCCTCAAGGGTGCGCTCGCAGCCTACATTCAACCCATGAAGGAAGTCCTCGTCGGCCGCACCTCCGCGCGCCTCTGGCTTCTCATGGCTGCCGTCTTTAGCGTCCTTCTCATCTCTTGCATCAACCTCGCTAACGCGCAACTCGCCCGCTTCGTTCATCGCGACCGCGAGGCCGCCGTCCGTTCCGCCCTCGGAGCCTCCACCGCCCACCTCCTTCAAAGCGCCCTCGCCGAAGTCCTCATCCTCTCCTTCACCGGCGGAGCCCTCGGCGTCGCTCTCGCCTACTTTGCCGTTCATCGCTTTGCCGGATACGCCGCGCTCGCCATTCCGCGCACCGCCACGGTCACCATCAACCCGACCGTCCTCGCTCTCTCCGTTCTCCTCACGGTTGGTGCATGTGGTCTCTTCGGAGTCTTACCCGCTCTTCGCATCTTGCACATCCGCCCGCAGCAGGCCCTTCACAGTGGCAGCCGCTCCTCCGGCTCGCGTCGCAGCAATCTTCTCAGCCGCTCGCTCGTTGGAGCCCAGGTCTTCGCTTGCACCACGCTCCTGCTCGTCGCCGGACTTCTCGCCAAGAGCCTCATCCATCTCTCCACCTTCGACCGCGGCTTCTCCACCGACCACGTCGTTGCCGCGGATGTTAATCTCCAAGGCAAATCCTTCTCCGAGGACAAGGACCGCGCCACCTTCGACGATGGCGTCCTCCAGAAACTCCGCTCCCTCCCTGGGGTCCAATCCGTCTCCCTCGTCAGCCGTATGTTGCTCACCGGAGAAAACTGGATCGATGGAGTCAACCCCGTCGATCATCCCGGCGACAACGTTCTCGCCAACTTCCGTTGGATAGGCCCCGATTATTTCACCGCTATCCAGCAGCACATCCTCGAAGGCCGCGCCATCGACGAGCATGACCGCACCCAGACCAACGCAGTCATATCCGAGGCCACCGCCAAGGCCGTCTGGCCCGGCCAAAGCGCATTGGGCCGTCAGTTCAACCGTCGCGGACACCACTACACCATCGTCGGCATCGCCGCGGACGCCCACAACAACTCCCTCCGCGCCGAGCCCGCCAACATGGTCTATCTCCCCTACTGGGATAACCCACCCTACGCCACCTACTTCCTCATCCGCAGCCAGCAGGAGCCCACGCAACTCATCGAATCCGTTCGCAGCACCATCTGGAGCTACAATCCCAATGTCACCATCGCCCGCGTCCACACGCTCGATGACCAGCTCTCAGACTCGCTCGCCCCCGAACATCTCGAAACCGGAATCTTCATCGCCTTCGGAGCAGCCGCTCTCCTCCTCGCTCTCCTGGGAATCTACGGCACGCTCAGCTACTCCGTCGAAGCCCGCACTAAGGAGGTAGGCATCCGCATGGCTCTCGGCGCCACTCGCGAAAGCGTCTACACCCTCATGCTCGAAACCATCGTCGCCCCCGTTGTTCTAGGCCTCGCGCTAGGATGCATCGCCAGCCAGGCAATAGGCCGAGGCCTCCGCGCCCTCCTCTACAACACCTCACCCACCGATCTCTCCGTCATGCTTCCAGTAGTCCTCCTCTTCGCCGTCGCCGCCGTAGCGGCCACTGCCCTACCCTGCCGCCGAGCCGCAAAGATCGAACCCATGGAAGCCCTCCGCACCGAATAGACGAGTCTCTTTGTCATCGACCAACCCGATGGCCCATCCTTTGCGAGTCTTAGCAAAGGCTGGGTTATCGAGCGATTGCTCGACCGCATTTTCTCGCGAATCCCCAAAAAGAGCGCCACCCGCTCATCCAAAAAAACCCTCAATCCTGCGACAAAACCAAACACGTATAAGCCCCCAACCCCACACTCGCACTAAACGGCATCCCATTCAACCCAGCCCCACTCGCATCCGTATCAAAGCAAGGCCAATTCTCAAACCCCGCATCGTAGAAGTTCGAATCGCTATTAGACCTCACCCGCCACATCCCACTCCGCGGCACCCCAATCTGATAATTCGCATACTTCTGATTCGCAAAGTTACAAACCACCACCACATCATCTCCCGGCCCACCCTGGTCCCACCGGTGATACACCAGCACGTTGTCACCCGTCACCGGCAGCACATGAACATTCCGCCCACATAACCCACGAGTCTTCCCTGCATCATTCCGACGCAGCGCAATCATGTCGCGATACAAATTCCAGATGCCGCTGTAAGTATCCTTGAACCCCCAGTCAATCGGATCAGGGTTCGCACCATAATTCGGAAACGGCCTGTACTCCAGAAACTCCTGCCCCATAAACAGCATCGGAATCCCCGGGGCCGACAACGCCACACAAGCTGCCAGCGTCGACTGCTTCTTCGCAAACCAGCTACCCGCATTCCCATTGCCGATAATCGCAGGCAGTCTCCCGCCATGCTGGTTCGGATCATCCTGGTCATGATTCTCGCTATACAAGATCGATTGAAACGCATTCGCCCCATTCATCGCCGCGATCACACCAGCCAAATCGCCGATATTGCGCTGGCCATCATTCGGAGCCGTAGCCGCCCACCGCAGCTTCCCGCAAAAGTTGTTATCCCACTGCGCATTGAATCCATAACCACCTGCACTCAATGGAGCCGTAATCGAAGCATCGCCTTGCAGATCTTCCGCAATCATGATCTTCCAAGGCTGGGTCTGCTGCACATGCTGATTGAAACTCTGCAGCAGCGCAATCCCCTCCGGCACAGCCTGCGCCAGCTTCCAATTGTCAAACTGGTCCTGAATATTGCGAATGCTCACAATAGAGTCGAAGCGCAGGCCATCGAGAAATCGGTTTTCCAGACACCCCGTCACATTGTCGAACAAATACTGGCAAACCTCAGGCCTCCCAACATCGAATCGTGCATGCGAAAACGGCGTGTGCGCGCGGCTATCCTCAAAAAAATAAATCCCTCCATTCACATAATTCGTTGCGTTGGGATAACACCACGAACACTCAATCCCATCAATCGACCAACCGTCGAACTGCCACAGATCCAACCCATCCACATGGTTGTAGACAACATCCAGAATCATCGCGATCCCCAGCGAGTGCGCTGCATTCACATAAATGCGAAATCCATCCGGCCCACCTGCCTCATACTCCACCGCGAAAATATATCCAGGGTTATATCCTGTGCTCGCGCTCCCGGAGTACTGTCCCAGCGGCATAATCTCAATCGCATTCACGCCCAACTGCGCTATATCCGGCAGCCGCACCATCGCCGTATCGAACGTCCCAGGCGAGCCCGCAGTCCCATTGAACGTCGGAATATGCAGCTCATACAACACCGCTTCATTCCACAGCGGAGTCGTATAAGTGCCGCCCTCGTAAGGCGTATCCCTGCTGGCAACGACTCCGTTCAGAATGTTGTTCGCATCCGGCTTGATCGACCGCGCATACGGATCCATCCGGAACGGATTGCGCCCAGGCTTCGCCGCATAAGGCAGAACAAACTTATAAGCCTGCCCCACCGCCGCTCCCGGCACATCCACCGACCAGTAGTTGCTCGTCCCGTCCCTGGCGAGCGGAGTGGCCGTCGCTGACCACCCATTAAAATCCCCAGCCACAAACACTGCGTCAGCAAACATCGACCAGACGCGAAAAGTCACCCCACCCGTATAAGGAATCGCACCCATGCCCACATGCTGTGCCAAAGCCGGAGCGACCGAAGGGACGGCGACCGCTGCACCACTCATAAGCTAGCTCCTCGAAGCAGTCTCGACGGAAGAACCGGGCCTGTTTGCACCATGGAAAACTCGATTCTGCCCCGAAACCTGCAGCAATGCAAGGAGCCTCGTTGCCGGTTGTGGGCTAGTTTGAACTTCGGGGCAACCAAGTTGCCGAAAACGCCGGCGGGCTCAACCGGTCGATGCAACACTGGCTTGCAGTTTACTCGCCGGCGTTTCAAAGCCCAAAGTTTTTCGCGGGCGTTGATTGAGGCGCAGAGCTACCTTGTTGAGATCGGCTTGAGTGTAACCGGACAAGTCGGTTTTCTTAGGGAAGTACTGTCTTAGCAGGCCGTTGGTATTTTCATTGGTGCCGCGCTGCCAGGGGCTCTGCGGATCACAGAAGTAGACTTTCACATTCGTGTCCACCGTGAAGCTCTTGTGTTTAGCCATCTCGTGCCCCCTGTCCCACGTCAACGAGCGCCGCAGAGTCGCGGGCAGTTTACGCACGTGCTTGCTCAGCGCGGCGACGACCGTCGTTGTGTCTTTGCTGGGCACTTTCACCAGCATGGTGAAACGCGAATGTCGTTCCACCAGGGTTGCGATGTGACTGTTCCTGCTGCCGCTGAGCAGGTCGCCCTCCCAATGGCCGGGAATAGCGCGGTCTTCAACCTCCGCAGGTCTTTCCCTAATAGAGATGGCATCGACGATCTGCCCGCGGGACTGTCCCGTCAGCCCGAGCGTGTCGTGAGCGACGTATAAGCCGCTTGGACCTGAGGTGCTGAATCAGCTCTTTTTTCAGCACTCCCCGGGCCTGGATGAATAAGCTGCGGTAGATGGTTTCGTGGGACACACGCATGCTCTCGTTGCTGGGATAGTGGACCTTCAACCATGCTGAAATCTGTTCCGGCGACCAGTCCAGGATCAGTTTACTGGCCACGATCGTCCGCAGCTTCTGGTCGATGGCAAGAAGGCACACCTTGGGTCGCAGAGCCGACTCCCAGGCCTGACGATCGGCTTCACTGGCTCGATACAGTGGCCGCCCGCCGTGACGCGACACCTCCCGGCTCACTGTCGACACAGCCCGCTGCAACCCGCTAGCGATCTCACGAATCGACGAACCGGAAGCAATTCCTCGTGAGATGTCTTCCCGCTCGGCCAGCGTCAGCGTTCGCGGTGAACGCCGACGAGCAGCAGGAACTATCCCGCCGCGCTGCGTCAACAAGAACCGGATGGAACCATGGCCCTTACCGAAGGCGCGGCCAATCTCATGCAACGACTCTCCCGCCTTCCAACGGCGCCACATGTCGATCCGCTGCTCCGTGGAAAGCCTGTCCCGTTTTCCTTGTGCCATAAACACCACCTTTAGAAAATGAATTCATATCAGATGGTGTTGCACCGACCGGTTGAGACCACCAGACTTTGCGGGCCCTACGAATCGGAAGGTTCACTACAGGCCCATTGCGTATCCGAAGCTAAGCAATAGCGATAACAGTCCCACAGGGGTGCCGAACCATCGCCTCCAGCCGGAACCAAAGAGGCAGAAGAGGCATACGACAAGGGAGGCAAGGTCGATAACTTGAAACCCGGGAATTACGATTCGCCTTGACGACGAGGATGGTATGCTGCCACAAACGGAGCCAAACGTGAACATGCTAGCCAAGCCATCAAACCTGTGCAGCAGTGCGGCGTCCCCCATCTCCAAGCTGCTGAAGTCCTTCGGAATGATGGCGTGTGTCGTATCCTTTGTGGCGCCCGCATTCGGTCAGGGCAAGTGCAGGGATGGCTACGGCACGCCGATATGCCCACTCACCGCAGAAGTAGCAACGGCCCCGATCCACCCGGCATTTGCACCCACAGGCTGGACAACAGTGGCGTTGGATCACATTACCTTCCGGGCTGCGGACTATCGGAAGGAGGCTGCGTTTTACATTGCGTTGATGGGCTGGAGGCTCCGCAGCGATGACGGGCAGCAGGCCATCCTGGACATCGGCTCCTGGGGTTCGGTCATCTTCAAACAGGCACCCGGCCAGCAGACCGCCGTAGTGGATAACCTCTGCTTTGTCATCGAGCCATGGAATGCGGTCACAGTGCAGGCCGAACTCCGTAACCGCGGCCTATCTCCCGTCAGTGACAACGATGGCAGAGGGTTCGAAAGCTTCCACGTGAAGGACCCCGACGGCCTGGATATTCAGATCGCTAACGGGAACGGTCTCGCGAAAGACCGCCAGACTTCCCCATCTGCAAAAACGTCCACGAAACCTGTTGAGGCCTCGCCCTTTGAATCCACGGGATGGAAAACCGTCTGGCTGGATCATCTTTCCTACCAGGTGCCTAACTACAAGGCGACCGCATCCTTCTACTCCAATCTCCTGGGGTGGAAGGAGACATACGACGAAGGGAGTCAGCAAGAACTCCTCATCGGAGACATCGGAGATATGATCATCCGCGGAGGCAACGCCAACGACCCAAACTTCGGGAAAGGCACCGCTGCGCCACACAACGCGCGCATCGATCACATCTCGTTTGGAATCTCGCCATGGGACACGGACGGGGTGAAGGCGGAGTTGGAGAAGCGCGGCCTCAAGGCTCGTGTCGACACATCCACCAGCGACGATATTCACGTGGCTGCGTTCAAGAGTTATCACACCACCACGCCCAATGGTTACAACCTGCAGATGAGCGATCTAACGCACGATACCCGGTTGACTCTGGTGAAGGCGGTCAAACCGAAATCCCTGGTTGGTCGCTGAACCGTGGCCGACTCCTGGGATCACGGAATATATCCGATGCGATCGTCAGTGAGTCGTGACTGCGAGCGTCCGGCGTGGGTGCAGCTCTGCCGGGCAGCTGAGACATAGCCGTTCAAAGTGAACTGCGCGAAATACGGGGTGGTCTCAACCGGTCGGTGCAACACCATCTGATATGAATTCATTTTCTAAAGGTGGTGTTTATGGCACAAGGAAAACGGGACAGGCTTTCCACGGAGCAGCGGATCGACATGTGGCGTCGTTGGAAGGCGGGAGAGTCGTTGCATGAGATTGGCCGCGCCTTTGGTAAGGGCCATGGTTCCATCCGGTTCTTGTTGACGCAGCGTGGCGGGATAGTTGCTGCTGCTCGTCGGCGTTCGCCGCGAACGCTGACGCTGGCCGAGCGGGAAGACATCTCACGAGGAATTGCTTCCGGTTCGTCGATTCGTGAGATCGCTAGCGGGTTGCAGCGGGCTGTGTCGACAGTGAGCCGGGAGGTATCGCGTCATGGCGGACGTCCACTCTATCGAGCCAGTGAAGCCGATCGTCAGGCCTGGGAGTCGGCTCTGCGACCCAAGCTGTGCCTTCTTGCCATCGACGAGAAGCTGCGGACGATCGTGGCCAGTAAACTGATCCTGGACTGGTCGCCGGAACAGATTTCAGCATGGCTGAAGGTCCACTATCCCAGCAACGAGAGCATGCGTGTGTCCCACGAAACTATCTACCGCAGCTTGTTCATCCAGGCCCGGGGAGTGCTGAAAAAAGAGCTGATTCAGCACCTCAGGTCCAAGCGGCTTATACGTCGCTCCCGACACGCTCGGGCTGACGGGCAGTCCCGCGGGCAGATCGTCGATGCCATCTCTATTAGGGAAAGACCTGCGGAGGTTGAAGACCGCGCTATTCCCGGCCATTGGGAGGGCGACCTGCTGAGCGGCAGCAGGAACAGTCACATCGCAACCCTGGTGGAACGACATTCGCGTTTCACCATGCTGGTGAAAGTGCCCAGCAAAGACACAACGACGGTCGTCGCCGCGCTGAGCAAGCACGTGCGTAAACTGCCCGCGACTCTGCGGCGCTCGTTGACGTGGGACAGGGGGCACGAGATGGCTAAACACAAGAGCTTCACGGTGGACACGAAGGTGAAAGTCTACTTCTGCGATCCGCAGAGCCCCTGGCAGCGCGGCACCAATGAAAATACAAACGGCCTGCTAAGACAGTACTTCCCTAAGAAAACCGACTTGTCCGGTTACACTCAAGCCGATCTCAACAAGGTAGCTCTGCGCCTCAATCAACGCCCGCGACAAACTTTGGGCTTTGAAACGCCGGCGAGTAAACTGCAAGCCAGTGTTGCATCGACCGGTTGAGCCCGCCCTGGTTTTCGGCAAGTTCGTCATTCACTCCAAGCTGACCCGCTACCAGTTGCCGGTACTCCAGTTGTTGCCGTTGCAGTTGCGTTTCTGGTTTGTCATCCCTGTGGGCTGTTGTCGTCGTTGTTGCCTCTCTCATCCCGCATACCCAGACTGTCATCCTGCGCGAAGCACCCGTTTTCGGCTTGTTTGGAAATCGCTATGTTCTGAAGGACCCCGCTGCCGGAAGGGCGCTACGACGTCCGCGCAAATTCTGTCGACCGGCCCCAACAGATGGAGATGAACTGAAATTTCGCTGGATCGAGCGACTCCACAAGGCGAGCTATCTTTCCGACTCCTCCAGCAGGCTCTCGAGGACTTTGAGACCTCCCGAAAAGTACGCCGAACACGGAAGTATCTCATCAGCGATGATCGACTCTCGCCACGAATGGTTAGTTAGGAATCTGTCCGACAAGCAGAAAAGGCATCTTACAGCTCACCGAAGCACTAGCTCGTGTATCAACCGCAAACCCGGCCTGGGCAATCGCAGTCACGCGGCAGACAGCCCAGATCGCGTACTGCCGACTGCTGGTAGCGGGGGCATACTGGATATAGTCGCCCGCGAACGCGTTATCCTGGTAATTCCGTGATCCGCTGGGGTTCAGCTCACTGCGGTTCCACGCCAGAACCCACGTTGGCGGTTCGGAGTTGAAGCTGCCGCCGGATAAGTCCCAGCTTTGAATGAAGATTCCCAATTGCACCTGTGCGACAGCCCACCGCTGCTCGTTAACGTTCGGATCGTAGATTCGGGTTTGTAGAATATCGTAACCAGACCAAGCGACATACGGCCGGACCCAAAGGCGACATGACGGCAACTGTGGCGTAATCCACGCACCAAGGCCCGCGTAGGCGTCCAGTTCGCCGCTGGTTGTGTAGCGCGAGGCATAATACGTCCCGGAGTGGATATCCGCGTTGGCGCTGTCCCCTGCTGCTGGGAAACCGTCAATCTGCGTCCACGACAACGTGTAGGGCAAGGGGCCGTTGGGGGAGAAGGTCGAATCAATGATTAAATTCGGGGTTTGGGCGAACGGTATCGTCTGGTCGCGGAATCTGGCGTCGAGGACCTTCAACTCCTCCACGACTCGATTCGCCAGCACTTTGTTGTCTCGCTCAAACTCCTCACGGAGCTTTCGCTGAGCGGGGCTCAGGTCTGGCAACCGGGGACGGGCAGCGGCCTCCTGCTCAGCGAGGAGCTTCCCCAGCCGACCCGCAGGGCCCGGCGCTCCCAACGCTTCGCCAATAGCGGCAATGGCTTGAGCATCTCTGTCATAAGCTGACTTCATAGATTCCCTCCGCCTCTACCATCAGGCTCTCACTGTAGCCCTGCCCGGATGAATCCGCAAACGGGCAGCCCTGACACCTGACGGTTTCTGTCACGCTGCACGCAAATCCGAACATCATCTGAAGGACTGTTTTTGCTTCAGGAGTTAAATCCCCATCGGTTGGATGACGCCCCGTGGGCGGCAACTGGAATCATCGCCTTTGCTGTTGCCTGTTCCTATTCTTGGCCACGAATGCCCAGTCGGCTCGCGCTAAACTAGACCTATGCTCCCCACAACTCCAAAAGATCGCCTCATCGTGGCCCTCGACTACCCGGCCGCCGCCCAGGCTCTGCGGCTCGTGGACTCGCTCGAACAAACCTGCCAATGGTTCAAGGTCGGCATGGAGCTCTACTACGCCGCCGGCAACCAGATCGTTGAACAACTCCGCAATCGCGGCTTCAACGTCTTCCTCGACCTCAAGCTCCACGACATCCCCAACACCGTAGCCTCCGCCATCCACTCCGTCACGCAAGCCGGAGCCTCCCTCCTCACCATCCACGCCGCAGGCGGAGCCGCCATGATGTCCGCGGCAGCACAGGCCGCAAAGGCCCCCAACGCCCCGCGCCTCCTCGCCGTCACCGTCCTCACCAGCATGGACGCCGAACAACTCAACGGCATCGGCGTCTCCGCATCGCCAGCCGACCAGGTTCTCCGCCTGGGCCGTCTCGCCGAAGCCTCTGGCATCGCCGGCCTCGTCTGCTCCGCGGAAGAGACAGCCATGCTCCGAAAAGAACTCCACCCCAACACTCTTCTCGTGGTCCCCGGCATCCGCCCCGCCGGAGCCGCCGCTCAAGATCAGAAACGAATCGCCACTCCAGCACAGGCTATAGCCCGCGGAGCCTCGCTGCTGGTAGTAGGCCGCCCCATCACTCAGGCCGCGAACCCCGCTGCAGCAGCAGAAGCCATCCTCGAAGAGATCGAACACGAACTCGGCGCGGCTCACACAAACTGAACCAACTCACCCATCCGCTGATCGTTCGTCTATCCCGTCGTCATCCTGAGCGGAGCAGCCTGCCCTGAGCGAAGTCGAACGGGAAGGATCCCCGAATTTGTCTTTTGTCTTGCGGTCTGCCCTCACTCAGCAAAAATATTCTTCAAAAAAGTGGCATGTTTTTAGGCGCAGAAAAACGTGGTGCAAAACACCACGTTTCACCACCCAATCACCACAACTTCACCACAAAAAACCACCCAAAAACACTGTGGAAATCCTAGATCCCCCTGTAAAACCGCCCTTCCACCACAAAACAAAAAATCTGCAAAACTAAACCCCCAAATCCTCCGCAACCACCCCGTGGGTCACATCCATATCACTCAGGCGAAGCGCCAGGGCCTTGGCCGAACCACCCCCACGCTGAAACTCGCCTAACTCGAGCTCTGTCACCTCAAACCCTCGTGCTTTCAGCCGAGTAGCCAGGTTAGACTCCACAGCACCCATCAAAATCTCCTGCCCGCAATTGATTACATTGCAGGCAAACTGGGTCGCCTCCAACTCACTAACAACAATGCGCTTATCCGCCGGATACGCCGCCTCAATCGCCCTGAGTGAAGCCGAATCGAAAGCCCCCGGAAAGTACATGAGGAATCCTCCGCTAAGTGGAGCAAAACAAAGGTCAAGATGGTAAAACCGCGGATCCACCAGGTGCAACGAAGTCACTGGCGTATGCCATGCATCCGCCACATGCCGATGGCTGATCCTGCAGGTCCTAACTCCATGAGCCGCCCATAGATGCGAGCCATCCGCATCAAACAACGCATCCCCTTCACCCTCAAACGAAGTCTCCCGCGGCGTAGCCCAAAGCAGAAAACCAGCATCCTCCAGCCACTTACGCACATACCGCTCTTCCGTTTGCCGCTGGCGATGGGTAAAGCTCGATGCCGCCGCAACTCCATGCAACACCAGCGCTGCATGCGCCACAAACACCATATCCGGCGCACCTTTCTGCGCGTGCAGCAACCGCACATCCGCAATCCGCCGCAGTTCCTGATAGAGATCCTTCCACTGCAAAAATGCCGTATCTCGCGAAGGCTGATGCAGATTCCCCGCCATCCACGGGTTGATCACATAGTCCACGTCATACCACTCCGGCGGGCACATCAGATAAGTTGGCCGATTGAAACGAGGAAGGGATGCAAAGCTTGAAGCAGAGGATGATGCGGGCAAACTGGTAATCATAAAGACGGGGATCCTACTTTCCACGGAAGAGTCTGCCCGTCGCCATCAACGTTCGTCAAGTAGCGCCTGTAAATTTCCAGTACAACTTTGGTGCAGCGATTGGAACTGTGAAAAAGTTTTCCATTTCTCGGATCAAAGCAGCAACTGGAAGACCGCTGCCTTCGAAGTGAGCTATTGATAAATTAGGGTGTTACGTGATTTAGGCTGAAGTGGCCTCTTACATGCAACTATGCAAAATGTGGCACACAGTTGTAAAAAGCCAGCATTTGAACGAAAGGAGGCAGCATATGGCAGCAACATCATTGTTTACCTGCACATGCGGAGTTCAAAAGAAGACGAGCAATCATTGGGTACTTGCCAGGCTTACGCCGCGTGGAATCAGCTTTATGCCTTGGGACACCGAACTTGCATTTGACAAGGACATTATCGTGCTGTGCGGTGAGGGCTGCGCTGCAGCGCTGTTGAGCCGGTGTATGGGCGAGTGGAAACAACAGCCTGTGTTGGCTACTTCGCAACGTGAACCGGAGCTGGCTGTGGCCTAGCTCGAGGAGAGGACGAAGGCAACCCTTGCCTCCCCTCCCCGCCGAAAAGCGCTAAAGTATTCGAAAGATTGCGGTTAAGTCTGGACTTAGGTACATCTACGGTCAAAAGGGCGAAGCCCAGCAGATTCTCGACCCCCGTCGGGGGGGACAGTCATGTCAAGCGCATGGACTTCATTGAAGCGGTTTGAGGAGAATGCTGCGGTATTCGATCTTCATGGGTGGCCCCACGTGGACCTGGACGCCGATGAGACCCTCAAATTTGCGATTGACGGTATCGTCGTCGATGACCTCCGACATGATGTGGCCGTTGAGGATATGAATAAGGAGATTGCCACGGACGATGAGATGGTACTGGTTCCAATCGTTCGGGCGGATGAAGGCTTTGAGTTCGTCCGCCGTGCCTAGATTCGCGATGACCGTAGAACCTGAGGGGTCGACGTGGGTGACCTGGCCGCGCATGGCGAGGAAGGTGCGGCCCCGCTCCTCGTAGTTTTGGCCTGTGTATTTGTCGGCTCCGTCGATGTCTGCCTGATAGCCGCGAAGGAGCCACCTGGTGCCGGAGATTTCCACGCTACGGTAGTTGATGCCCGAGTTGCCGTGTTCGGAGATGCGAAATTCGACTTTGAGTTCGAAGTCTTTCGGCGCACCTCCGCGCCAGATTAAGAAGCTGTTCTGCTTGAGGAGATTGTCTGGGGTTACTTCGCCAACGAGAATGCCGTTTTCGACGCGCCAATACTGCGGATCACCGTCCCAGTTTTTGAGCGTACCGTCGAAGATGGCCTGGAAGTCTTCGTTCGAGTCCACAAGTGGGTTCGGATAAATCTGCGGGCCGGGCGGCGGAGCGAAGGGATAGGGCTGGACCGGAGTCTGGCTGGTAGCGAGTTGAGTAAGTGCAATGATGGCGAGGAGGACGGCTGAGCGCAGCGGTGGCATCGGTAGGCTCCAATCCGCATCGCGGATTCCGAAGTTTGTTGGATCAGGCAACAGCAGTGGGCAGGAGATCGAGAGCGCCTTTGGATATCAGGTCTTCAGCTACACAGTGACCGAGGGCTTCGGGTGTCGTTGAGTGCGATGCTTCTGTGTCGATCTGGATCATGGTTTCGCCATCGGGCGAGACGACCTGGGCAATCATGCGCCACTGCCCCGCTTCCACCAGTGGTGGGATGCAATGAACTCCGATGGGGAGAGAGCAACCGCCGCCGAGAGCGTCCAGTGTGATGCGTTCGGATGTGGTGGCGAAGCGGGTAGGAGGATGATCGAGGAAGGCGACAGCGCAGCGGATGGCCGCGTCGCGCGCTTCGTCGGGGTAGACGGTTGCGAGGGTGTTGGGGCTGCGGGTTTCGAGGGCTAATGCTCCCTGGCCTGGAGCGGGACAGATTTCCTCCGGGGAGAAGCGTTGGTGGACGGATTCGATGCGTCCGAGGCGATCGAGCCCGGCAGCGGCGAGGATGAGGGCATCACAATAACCTTGTTCCAGTTTGCGAAGACGTGTATCAATGTTGCCGCGAATTTCGACAAAGGAAACGTCTGGTCGAAGGGCAAGAATCTGAGCTCGGCGGCGGGGACTGGTAGTTCCAATGCGGCCCCCTGTGGGGAGAGTGTGGAGCGCCCAGTACTGCTCGCAGACCCAAACATCGCGCGCATCGGCGCGCCTGGGGATGGCTGCAAGGGTGAACTGGGGAGCGAGTTTGGTTGGGAGATCTTTGAGGGAGTGGACGGCGAGATCGATGCGACCCCCTTCAAGGGCTTCTTCAATTTCTTTGATGAAGATGCCCTTGCCGTCGAGATCTGGCGGCGGAACGAAGCCGGGTTGTTGCATGCGGTCGCCGGTGGTGCGGATGATTTCGATCTCGGCTGGATGGCCCGCGCTGCGCAGGGCTTCGAGGATGTTGTTCGCTTGCCACAGGGCGAGTTGGGAGCCCCGGCTGCCGATACGAATGGGGCGGTCTGGATGGATAAGCTCTGAACTCATGTCCTGTATAGGATACGGGATGAGTCAGGGGTTTGTTCCTGAGGTTGAGGTTATTGGGCGATGGTCACCACGACCTTGCCGTAGCCTCGTTTGCTGGAGACTTTTCTGGCATAGGCGAGCGGCGCTTCGTCGAAGGGGACCGTGGCGTTGACAAATGTTTTGAGTAAACCAGCGTCGATCAGTTTTGCGACTTCGAGGAGTTGAACCTGGTTGGGTTCGACGATGAAGTAGTTGTTTTCGATGCGAGGATCGGAGCTGTTTTCGCCGTCGGCGGCTATGGTGATCATTCTCCCATTGGGTTTGAGAACGGACCAGGAGAGATCGCGGGTTTCGCCGCCTACGGTGTCGAAGACGATGTCGATGTCCCGGACTGTGTCCTGGAAGCGGGCGGTTTTGTAGTCGATGACTTCGTCTGCCCCGAGGCTTTTGACGAACGCGACATTTGGAGTTGAGGTGGTTGCGATGACGTGGGCGCCGTGACGGTGCGCGAGTTGAACGGCGAAGATCCCGACGGCGCCTGAGCCTCCATGAACGAGCACTCGCTGGCCGGGGAGGAGCTTGCCGTGATCGAAGAGGCCCTGCCATGCAGTGAGTGCCCCGATCGGGAGTGTTGCAGATTCTTCGTGAGAGAGGGTGTTGGGTTTGCGGGCGATGCTGGAAGGAATGGTGAGACAAAAGTCGGCGGTAGCTCCGTCGGCGAACCAGTCGTTCATGCCATAGACCTCTTGTCCGATAGCGAAATCCTTCACGTCCTTGCCGATGGCGGTGATGATGCCGGAGAACTCATGGCCTGGAACGGCGTTGAGGCGGACTTCGCCGCTTTTTTTGTGTGTTGTTGGATACCAGCCGAGTTCGGTAGGGGTGACTCCTGTTGCGCGGACATCAATGACGATTTCAAAAGAACCAGGGGTTGGCTGAGGGATTTGCGCAGAGCGAAGAACAAGACCCTGGTCTGCTTGTTGAAGCTGCATGGCTTTCATAGGTCGCTCACTTTTGTCGGATGTTGGAGGTTTGTCGAGACTGGAAGATAGATGCACGAATCGCGATAGTGGGTGCAGGATTTGCTCTGCTCGCTTAGCGGCTGTTCGATTTCGGACAAATGTGAATGGTGAGAAAAAATACTAACCGTGAAATGGATTCCCTGTCTAAAGCGTTAAACAAAGGAACGAACTTCTCCGTTCCAATCTATCAACGCTGATCCAAATGGGCTCTGGCTCCCACAACGGGGATGATTGTGGTACAGTCGAATACTACATAGGCACAGTCGCATGCTACATAGATATATTCTTTTGCTGATTCTTCTCGTTGCGGGCACTGCAGAGGCATTTGCTCAGAACACCGGTGGGTTGCGTGGACAGGTGCTCGACCCCAGCGGAGCGATAGTTCCGGGTGCTTCCGCCGCACTGAGTGCGGGCAAGAATGTCTATACGACGAAGTCAGGTCAGGATGGGTCGTATAACTTTCGGGAGATTCCTTCCGGCATTTACGTGCTGACGGTCTCTGCGGATGGTTTTGCTCCCTTGATGCGGAACAACATCTCAATCGTGGCCGGGCAGACGCGACAGCTGGATGTATCGATCAAGATCGCGGAGCAGCAGCAGGATGTTA
Organism: uncultured Acidobacteriaceae bacterium; assembly: GCA_963746625.1. Taxonomy (GTDB): domain Bacteria; phylum Acidobacteriota; class Terriglobia; order Terriglobales; family Acidobacteriaceae; genus Edaphobacter. Next base: position 1,215,630 of record CAVVBT010000001.1, on the reverse strand, counting down.
CAGTGACGGAAAAGACCAATGGCGTGAGCGTGAATCCTGATGAGAACGGGGGCGCGATTGTGTTGAATGGAAGCGATCTTGATGCGCTGTCAGATGATCCAGATCAGTTGCAGAATGAGTTGCAGGCGTTGGCAGGGCCAGCTGCTGGACCGAATGGGGGTCAGATTTACATCGATGGCTTTGAGGGTGGACAACTTCCGCCGAAGTCTTCGATTCGAGAGATTCGCATCAATCAGAACCCGTTTTCGGCGGAGTTCAACAGGATTGGATATGGACGAATTGAGATTCTTACCAAGCCGGGCTCGGACAAGTTCTCCGGACATCTCGGTGTTTTTGGCTCTACTTCTGCTCTGAACACGGCGAATCCGTTGGTGCAGACTCAGCCGAGCTACTACTTATTATCTGGGCAAGGTGACGTGAATGGGCCGCTGACGAAGACGGCGTCTTACTTCTTTAACTTCTTCAACATGCAGCGGCAGAATCAGACCATTATCAATGCGGTGAATCCGAATGACTACGACGGCGCTGATTGAGCAGGCGCTGCCGAATCCTTCTTCATACCTCTATGTGAATCCACGGGTGGATTTTCAGCTTGGCAAGAGCAACACGTTGACGATTCGCGAGTCGTTTTCACGCTCGGTTGCAACGGGTAATGGCCCGGGCGGATTGAGCCTTGGGGAGCAGGCCTATGACAGCCGAGGCACGCAGAATGGCCTTGCGATCGGCGACACGGTGGTGGTCAATTCGCATTTGATCAACGAGACGCGGTTTCAATGGCAAAGAATTCGCAATAGCCAGACAGCGAATTTCCTGACTCCCACAGTTACAGTTCAAGGCGCGTTTATCGATGGCGGCAGCAACTCGGGCGTGGTGCAGGACCACCAGGACGTTTTCGAATTGCAGAACTACAGTACAGCGACCGCGGGACTGCATACGCTTCGGTTTGGCGTGCGGCTGCATACGATTCGCGATGCGAACTACTCGACTTCGGGAGCGAATGGTAACTACGTTTTCCAGTCCATCGATCACTATTTGGCGCAGACGCCGGATCAGTATCACGCGACGATTGTGAATAATCCGTTGGCGAGGGCGACCCTGTTCGACGGAGCATTATTTTTTCAAGATGACTGGCGGGTGAAGCCGAATTTGACACTGAGTGCAGGGCTTCGTTTTGAGGGGCAGAACTGGATCAACGATCATGCGGACTGGGGGCCGCGTCTGGCGCTGGCATGGGCTCCTGGACACACGGGTAAGGGACCCGCGAAGACGGTTGTGCGGGCGGGATATGGGTGGTTTTATGACAGGTTCAATGTGCCGGGTTCTTTGAACTCGCCGGGTGCGACGCCGTATGTTATCCAAACGATTCATCAGAATGGGATCAACCAACTTAGCTATGTGGTGAACAACCCCAATTTTTACAATCCTGATGGCCCGGTGGCCCCTGTACCGGGTGGCTCCTCCACGACGCGGCCGACGATCTACAGTATTGATCCGCATTTCACGCTGCGCTGAATATGCAGGGTGGAGTGGGTGTGGACCGTCAGGTGGGTAAGGCGACGTTCAACGCGACTTATTTGTTTACGCGTGGAATTCACCAGTATCTGTCGAACAATGAGACTGCTCCGGATTTCGATCCTGCGACCTATACGATTACTGGCCCGGTGCCAAACACGTACAACTATCAGTTTCAATCGGGCGGTTTCTTCACTCAACAGCAGGTGATTGTTACGGCGAACGTACGATTTCGGCGGCTATCGCTGACTAGTTCGTATACGTACAGTGACGCCAACAGCGATACCCAGGGGCCGAACTATTTTCCTTCGGTGGCACAGAATCCCGGATTCGACTATGGGCGGGCTTCGTTTGGGATTCATAACCGCATGTTTCTGTTGACGACCTACACGGCTCCACATGGAATTATCTTCGCTCCGTTGCTGTCAGCGCAGTCGGGCACACCTTACAACATTTCGATTGGAAGCGATTTGACGGGGAATAATCAGTTCAACGCGCGGCCTACTTATGGGATCTGCGGAACTGTGGACGTTGTGTCTACGCCGTTTGGGTGTCTGGACAGCGATCCGACGGGGAAAGGCGAGACGATCGTTCCTTTCAATCTGGGAACCGGGCCGGCGAATGTGATCTTTCACATGCGGGCGAGCAAGGTGTTTGGGATTGGGCCGAAGAAGGAAGGATCGAGCGGCGCGGGCAGTCCGGGACAGAATACGAGCGTCAACGGGCGTGGGCTCAGCGGAGGATCGGCGGGGCCGAAGCTCGACGCGACGGTGCCGCGGAGGTACAGCCTGACGGTGGTTGTGGTGGCGCTGAACTTGTTCAATATTGTGAATCGCGGGCCAGAGAATGGCGTGTTGAATTCGAGCCTGTTTGGGCAGTCGCAGACACTGGCGGGTGGGCCTTATGGCTCGCCTACGCCGGGGAACCGGACCATTTTGTTGTCTGCTAATTTTTCGTTCTAGCCTGCGATCAAGTATTTAGACTTCGCACAGAACGTGATTTAACGATTCAGGGGCCGGCGTCCATGCCAGCCCCCTTTTCGTATTACTCGTCTTTGAGTCAGGCGGGATTAGCGATGACCGCCTCCGCCACCGAAGCCGCCACCTCCGCCGTGGAAACCTCCACCGCCTACGGCGCCTCCGCGAACGGCGCCGGCTCTGAAGCCTCCAGCGACGACATGGCCGCCGCGATAGGAGTAGATGCCGCGACCGTAACGACCATAGATGAAGCCTCCACCGTAGAGGTAGTAGGGCGAGTAGAAGCCATAGCCAAACGGGTTCCAGAAGAGACCGTCACCGGGGAGCCAGGTGTAGCCGTACGGTCCGCCAGCCCAATACCAGCCAGGGTAGAAGTCGTCGACACCGGCGTAGTCTTCGGCCAGATCGATGTTGGCTTCGCCTAAATACTCGGAACGAAGGCTGCTCCATCGGTAGAGATCGTCCTGGGACTTGTCTTTGTCGAAGTGCTGCGGCCTTGTGGGTTCTCCGGTGAGCACGAGATCACGGCCACCCTTGACTTCGATCGGTTTGACGTCAGCCTTTAGATTCGAGCCGGGGAAGACGTCGGCTCTGCCGTTGAAGACGCTGACGGTAGAGCTGTCGGCGTTGAAGGTGTAGAGGCCATTCTGAAGAAGTTGGGTCTGACCTTTGTCCATGTCGATCAGGATGAGGTTTTGCTTATAGAGTTGATCGGCCTCAACGTTGGCGGTGCCACGTTCGAGTCTGACTTCGGTATGCGTCAGGTTGGGGGAGATCATCTGAACCGTGCTGTCGTTTCCGAGACGAAGAAAGACACCCGGAGTAAGGAGGACTTCGACTTTGCCGTTCGCCGTGGAGAGATATTGCTCAGCCTCAAGGACCGTGTTGCCGACAGAGTTGGGGGTGACAGGACGGCCTTCTATCGAGGCCTGTCCTTCGATGTAATTGAGAGTCCCCGGGCGGGCCTGGTTCGCTGCCTGCCCAAAGGCGGTAGCGGACAGAGTCGCCAGGGAAAGAAAGAGCGCTTTCAACCTTGGCATCATAGAAACCTCTGTTTAAGTAGATGTCGAGGCGAGTGAAAGGTTTCAAGTCAAAGTCTTGTAACCAAAGAGGATAGACGAGCGAGGCCACGCAACTAATTTGGCGAATCGGTGTTGTGTTGAATAGAACGGCGACTAGATGAAACTGATGGTTTCAACGCTTGGTGTGTGCACCCGGTTTAGAAGCTGAGGTTGGCGTCGAAGACCAGGGTGCGGCCCTGATAGGTGTTTCGTGCGTGGTACTCCCAGAGCGCACTGGCACCGAAGTTGAGGGACTTGAATGGTGCGGTGAGGTTGACCGTAAAACCTACGCCGTTGACACCGTACAGGAGCGGCGCACGCGCCGGGAGTTGACCGCCGGCTTGAGTGGTTTGCCACTGGCCGTATCCTGCGGGGCCGAACTGGAGCGGCCATCGATCTCCCTTCGCAAGAGAGATTGTTTGGGTGAGAGAGTAGTCGACGGAGTCGTTCTGGCCTGGGTGGAGGGTGGTGCCGCGTTGAGTGGTATTCCAGGCGTAGGAGTCCAAGACGCTTATCTGCGTGTTCTTGCTCTTGGTGAGATAGACAGTCGCGCCTGTTTGCCAGGAGTTTGTCCAGTAGCCAGTGGAGGCGTTGTCCGATGCGCCGACGACGTATCGGCCCGTGGGAATGGCAACGACATAACCTGTCTGGAGGTCGGCCCATTTGAAGTGCCAGCCGAGGTCCAAGGGCATAACGTTGGTGTTGGTCAGACCGACGGCGGTGCCGCTTAGGCTGGGAACTCCCGACAAGGGATCGCTCGCATTGAAGGCTCCGTTCGACGGGACAAAATCCACTGAGAATTCAAGGTTGGCGTGGAGTAATTTGAACTTTGGAACGTAGATGACGCTGTTGTTGTCGTAGAGAAAGTTGACGGAACCCTGGATGGGAAGTACGTTGCCTTGCGGGCCTTTTAGTTTGTCGGCGGAGATGTACCAGATCTGGTTGTCGTAGGAAAAACCAGGGTCAGAGACGGTACCGCCGTAGGTGAGGATCGATCCCGGGGAGTAAGAGCCGCGGATTTGAGGAGATCCAGGAATTGCGAGAAGAAACAAGATGGGCAGCGTTATCGGAAAGAGGCACGAGACTCCGGCACGGCTTCTCATTCTGCGATTCTCCGTTGCAGACAGCAAACCACAGTGCGGGAATTAAAGCATCCTAGTCGGTGTCGGGTTTTCGGATTTATTCGGAGTCTTTGGGGCGGGTAGATTCGCGCAGGGCCGTCAGTTGCGGGTGGAGGAGCTTGGCGGTGAGGTTGCGGGTGAGGGCTTCGACGGCTTCGCGTTGTTCAGGCGTGAGCGCCGCGAGTTTCGATTGGGAGCGTTGCAGTTCTGCTTTGCGTAGTTCTTCGGCCTGCTGCTGGAGGGCCTTGATGGCGGGCACGGCGTCGCGGGATTGGAGACGCTCGTGATATTTGTCCACTTCCCTGCTGACGATGGACTCGGCTGCCTGGGCTTCGCGGCTGCGATCGGCGAGGTTGGCTGCGGCGACCTGCTGAAGATCGTCGATGTCGTAGACGAAGCAACCTTCGACTTCGTTCATCCGGGGGTCGACGTCGCGGGGGACGGCGATGTCGATGAAAAACATTGGGCGGTTGCGCCGGCTGTGAAGGAAATGCTGACCGTGGGAGCGGTCGAATATCTTTTGCGGTGCACCGGTAGAGGTGATGACGATGTCGGCACGCGGAGCCTCGGCGTAGAGGTCATCGAAGGACAGGGCTTCGGTGTGAACGGTGGGACTAGCAAAGTCAGCCGCGATTTTTTCAGCGCGAGATTGAGTGCGGTTGGTGACGAGAATGGCGGAGGCGCCGTGCTCGATTAGGTGACGCGCGGCGAGCTCGGACATTTTGCCTGCACCCACGAGAAGCACGGTCTTGCCATAAAGAGAGCCGAAGATCTTTCGCGCGAGGTCGACAGCGACGGAGGCGATGGACACGGAGCTTGAGCCGATCTGGGTCTCGCTGCGGATTTTTTTTGCGACGGTGAAAGTACGCTGAAGGAGAGCTTCAAGGTGTGTAGAGACAGCGCCGGCTTCGCGGGCAATGGTGTAAGCCTCTTTGACCTGGCCGAGGATCTGGGGCTCGCCTACGACCATACTATCGAGAGAGCTGGCGACACGAAAGAGATGCCGGATAGCCTCGCGCTCGCGGAATTCGTAGAGATGGGGCTGGAGGTCGGTGGGAGGGACGGCGAAGTATTCATAAAGGAAACGAAGAAGAGTGGTTTGGGTCTGCGACTGCTCCGTTTCAGTGATTATTTCGGCTTCGTCCTGAAGGGTAAGGAGCTCGACGCGGTTGCAGGTGGAGAGGATCAGGCCTTCGCGGACTCCGGGTTGGTGGAGGAGCGTTCGGGTGGCTTCGGCGAGGCGGGAGGCGGGGATGGCGAGGCGCTCGCGAACCTCGATCGGCGCGGTGTTGTGGTTAATGCCGAGGAGGACGAGACGTCCCTGGGGTGTCGGACTCATGGCGCGGTGAACCTATGGACAGAAGAGAACTGGTTGGCAGCCCAGACGGCCAGTACGACGAGGAAGACGAAGCTCGAGAGATAGACGGCGCGGCGTCCGCGCAAGCCGGCGTTCCGGCGGATGTAGATCATCACGACATAAACGAGCCACATGGCGAAGGCGAGAAGGATCTTCGGATCGCGGAAGTAGGATGGGCCGACGGTGGCCTGGGCAATGAGTGAGCCGATGAGCAGGCCGGCGGTCATGCAGGGCAGGCCGAAGAGGAGGGCCTTGAGGGCGATCTGGTCGGTTGTTTCCAACGACGGGAGCGAAGGAAGCATTGGGGATTTTTGTTTGAGGCGCCGCTCCTGAATGAGATAGAGGAGCGAGGCTAGAAGCGAGAGCAGAAGTGCGGCGTAGGCGGCGAGAAGAAGCGCCACGTGGAGAAATATCCACCAGATGTGGATCATGGGAAAGGCGGTGCTCTCCTGGCCGGGGTGGAAGGCAGGGACGAGGCCGAACAGGAAGCAGATGGGGAGGAGGAAGATGCCGAGTGAGACTGTCTTGTAGCGCCAGTAGACGAAGAGGAAGGCCAAGGCAAGGAGAAGTCCGAGGAGAGTCTGGGTCTCGTGGGTGTCGACCGGAAGACGGTGGTGCGCGGCATTGAGCATCTCTGCGAGCGAGACGAAGTGAAAGAAGACTGCGGCGATGGTGGCGGGAATGGCAATGTGACGCCAGCGGGGGCGGTCGTAGAGAGCCGCGGGAAGAACTGTAAGGGCGGCGACACCGTAGAGGACGACTGCGACTTTGAGCCAGAGGAGGGACATTGATAAGCGCTTCGCCAGCGGCTAAACTCGCGAATCTTCAGTATATCGGGTCTGGTGGCGGGTGTGACCAGATGTGCGGAACTTTGCATATTGGCTCGTTAACGGGCGCGGTCGATATAGGACCAAGCGCCCGTTTCGAGTGAGGACTTCGACTAGCTGACTTTGGCGAGAGTTGCGATCAGGGTCTCGCTGAATGCAGGTATGTCTTCCGGTTTGCGGCTGGTGATGAGGTTTCCGTCCTGCACAACTTCTTTGTCAACCCAGTTAGCCCCCGCGTTTTTCAGGTCGGTGTGGATGGAGGGCCAAGACGTTACGGTTTTTCCGTTGACTACGTCTGCCTCGACCAGGCCCCAGGGCCCGTGGCAGATGGCCGCGACTGGCTTTCCTGATTCGACGAACTGTTTGATGAAGGCGACCGCGTTTTTGTCGGTGCGGAGTTGGTCGGGATTGATCTGGCCGCCGGGAAGGACGAGAGCGTCGTAGTCGGCCGGCTTGACTTCGCTGACGAGGTGATCGACTTTTACGGACTTGCCCCAATCGGTATGGTCCCAGCCCTTGATCTCGCCTTGTTTGATGGAGATCACGTCGACCTTGGCTCCGGCTTTCTCGAGATTCTTCCTGGGATCGGTGAGTTCGACCTGCTCATAGCCGTCGGTGGCAAGGATTGCTACTTTTTTGCCGTTGATTTGTTTGGACATTCGGTTCTCCTGGGGTGTTCGACGCGGGTTTGCGTGCGGGAATAACAGACTTCCCAGTTATTGAGACGCGGTTTAGCAGGCTACGTTGCCATCGGTTTTGAACAGGAGGTGGACCCGGATGGGGACGGGTACGGTATTCTGCGGTTCTGTGATGGCAAATGATACGGCAGTGAGTTTAGCGGGGGACTCGGCGAATCTGACGCCGGTGATGCGACAGTACTTCGCGGCGAAGGAGCAGTATCCGGATTGCCTGATGTTCTGCCGGATCGGGGACTTCTACGAGCTGTTTTATGAGGACGCGATCCTAGTGTCGCGGGAGTTGCAGCTTACGCTGACGGCTCGGGACAGAGAGAAGAAGCAGCCGATGTGCGGGGTTCCGTATCACGCGGCTGAGGCCTATGTGCAAAGGCTGCTGCGCAAGGGTTACAAGATCGCCCTGTGCGAGCAGATGGAAGACCCGAAGACAACGAAGACGATCGTGCGACGGGAAGTAACACGGGTACTGACACCGGGGACGGCACTCGATCCGGCGATGGGAGCCGAGCAGAGCAACTATCTGGCTAGCGTTTCGATGTCTGGCAGTGGGGCGGCTGTTGTTTGCGGGTTGGCTCTGTTGGATATTTCTACCGGGGAGTTTCGCGCAACAGAGTTTGTGGGCGCGAACGCCTGGGCTTTGCTCGTGGATGAGTTGGGAAGGGTAAGACCGGCGGAGTTATTGTACGGGCATGGATTGCTGGGTGGTACGAATTTGGCGGGAGAGAATTCGGCTGAATCGGCGTCGGGGTTGGATGCTATTCGGACAAAGACGGCGCTCGAGGAGTGGGTCTTTACGACTGAATACGCATTGCCGTTGGTACGCACTCACTTTAAGGTTCACTCGCTGGACGGGATGGGGCTGGGTGGTCATGAGCTGGCGGCGACGGCGGCGGGTGCGCTATTGCACTACATGCGACAGACCAAGCAAGGCGGCCTGGAGCATGTGGATGGGTTGCGTTTTTATGAGCGCTCTTCCTCTCTGGAACTGGATGCAGTGAGCGTCCGGAATCTGGAATTGGTGGAGCCTCTTTTCTCCGGCGAGTCGGCGCAGACTACCTTGTTCTACACGATGGATGCGTGCTGTACCCCGATGGGAAAGCGCTTGCTGCGGGCTTCCCTGCTTCGGCCGTTCAGCGGAGTGGGGGAGATTGAGTCGCGGCTTGAGGCAGTTGGTGAGGCTGCGGGAGATCTGCGACGGCGCGAAGGCTTGAGACGGTCGATGGATGGGGTGCTGGATCTCGAGAGATTGCTGGGAAGGGTTGCGCTTGATTCCGCCGGACCGCGCGAGGTGATGGCGCTGGCTAAGACGCTGGGTTGTCTACCCGGAGTGGTCGACGCGGTCAGGATGTTTGAGGTGCCGAAGTGGCATGAACTGGGCGCGAGCGTTGATCCGCTTGAGGACCTGCACGAGATGATTGTGCGAACGATCATGGAGGAGCCGCCGGTGTCTCTGGGAGATGGCGGGGTTATCCGCGAAGGTGTCGACGCCGAGTTGGATGAGTTGAGGGAGTTGAGCCGTAGCGGGCGGCAGGCGCTGGCCTCGATTGAAGAGCGTGAACGAGCGCGAACGGGGATTGGCTCGTTGAAGGTGCGGTTCAACTCGGTGTTTGGATATTACCTTGAGGTGACGAAGGCGAATGCCAAGTCAGTGCCGGCGGACTACGAGCGGAAGCAGACGCTGGTGAATGCGGAGCGGTTTACTACGCCGGAGCTCAAGGAGTATGAGACGAAGATTTTGACCGCTCAGGAGCGCAGTGGCGAGATTGAGCGAAGAATCTTTGCGGAGCTGAGAAGGCAATTGCTTGAGGCTGCGGGAAGGATGCGGGAGACTGCACGCAAGGTAGCGGAGATCGATCTGCTCGCTTGTTTCGCTCACCTGACGGCTTTGCGGGGGTGGGTGAAGCCGCAGGTGGAGGAATCTGGTGTGCTGGAGTTTGTACAGGCGCGACATCCAGTGGTCGAGAGGCGGTTGGAGGAGTCTGGGGGCGGGCGCTTTGTGCCGAACTCAGCCCATCTGAATGCCGATGTGGGACCGGCAGTGCTGTTGATTACTGGACCAAATATGGGAGGCAAGAGCACGTATCTGCGGATGGCGGCGCTACTCGTGGTGATGGCGCAGATGGGCTGCTTCGTCCCTGCGGAGAGAATGCGCCTTGGGTTAGTGGACAGGATCTATACAAGAATTGGGGCGAGCGATAACGTGGCACGGGGGCGTTCTACGTTCATGGTGGAGATGACGGAGACGGCAGCGATTTTGAATACGGCGACGAGCCGGTCGCTGGTGTTGCTGGACGAGATGGGGCGCGGGACAGCTACTTACGATGGATTGAGTCTTGCCTGGGCTACGGTGGAGTATTTGCACGACAGGATTGGAGCACGCACTTTGTTCGCCACGCACTACCACGAGCTGACGTTGCTCGCGGATCGGTTGGCGCGACTGACAAATCTGCGTGTGACTGTGAAAGAGAGTTCGAGCGGGATTGTGTTTCTGCATACGGTAGAGCCTGGACCCGCGAGCAAGAGCTACGGGATTGAAGTGGCCAAGCTGGCTGGACTGCCGACGGGGGTAATCGCCCGGGCGCGCGAGGTATTGAAGTTGCACGAACGGGCCGAGACGCAGCAGGTGCGTGAGGCTTCGCCTGCGGCACAGCAGATGCAGATGACGATGTTTACACCTTTGTCCCAGCGGATCGTGGACAGGCTGGCGGAGGCGGATGTGGATGGACTGACTCCGCGCGAGGCACTGAATTTGCTGGCGGAGTTGCAACGGGAGCTAAAGGGATGACGAAGAGCATGGTGGTGGCCGGGGTGATGAGTGGAACCTCGGCGGATGGGGTGGATGTTGCAGTGTGCCGGATATCGCCTGCACGAGCAAAGAATGGAACGCCTGCGATCAAACTGCTAGGCCATGTGGGGGTTCCTTATCCGAAGGTGGTGAGAGCGGCGGTGTTGGGCGCAATGGATGCAAATGCTATTTCGGTGGCCGATCTGGCGCGTTTGAACTGGCGCCTGGGCGAGGTATACGCGGACGCGATCGAGAAGGCCCAAGAGACGATAGGACTGAAGGCTGAGTTAGTGGGGTGTCATGGTCAGACGGTCTATCACCAGGGAGCTGCGGAGAAGTATTTAGGCAAGGCGTTACGGACCACCTGGCAGATGGGTGAGGCCGCGGTGATTGCAGAGCGGCTGCGCGTGCCGGTGGTGAGCGATTTTCGACCGGCGGATGTTGCTGCGGAAGGACAGGGAGCTCCCCTGGTACCGATGTTGGATTACATTATGTTTCGATCGGTGAAGGTGAACCGCGTGCTACTGAACCTGGGAGGCATCGCGAACCTAACGGCGATCCCGGCTGCGGCGCTAATCGGCAAGGTGATGGCATTTGATACTGGACCGGGCAACATGGTGATCGATGGATGCATGCGGAGGCTATACGAGCGCGAGTATGACCGGGGCGGGTCGGTGGCGAAGACCGGGCGGGTTCTGCAGGCGGTGGTAGACGAGATTTTGAAGGACAAGTACTTCTCTGCCCCGCCGCCGAAATCTTGCGGGCGCGAGCAATTTGGCGATGTGTTTGTTTCGCAGTTTATTGCCAGGTGCCGGCAGGCTGGCGGACAGGAAGACCGGGACGAAGATATCGTCGCTACCGCTACGGCTTTGACAGCAGCTTCCGTGTTCGATGCTTACCAGCGCTTTGTTTCGCCGCATCTTGCATCTGCAGCGCCGTCGACGCGAGCGGAGCTGGTGGTGGCTGGAGGCGGAGTGAATAACGATGCGTTAATGAGTATGTTGCGGAACTCATTAGAACCGCTAAAGGTAAAAGTTCGGTTGATGGAGGAGCTCGGAGTTCCAGCTGAAGCAAAGGAGGCGCTGGCATTTGCTCTGCTTGCCTGGCTGAGTTGGCACGGGCTGCCTGGAAACGTCCCCACAGCTACGGGGGCGGCGAGACCGGCGATATTGGGAAAGATAAGCCGCGGATGAGGAGCACGCGTCAGTCATCTGGGCGAGCTTGCGCTGCACTTGGCTCGCGAATCTTGAGCGCCGTTGCCTTCTTGTCTTGTCTAGGTTCTATTGGGTGTCGGACACAAATGCGCGGGCCGGGATCGGTGGTAATGATTATTGAGAGCAGCCCGAACAATCTCGATCTCCGGCAGGGGACGGATGCTCAGTCAGAGCGAGTTGGTGGGCTGATCTTCGATGCTCTGGTGAAGAAGGATGAACACTATGAACTACAGCCCTGGCTTGCTACAAGCTGGGAGCAACCGGATGCATCGACGTGGGTATTTCATCTGCACGATGGAGTCCGGTTTCATGACGGCCGTCCGCTCGAGGCTGAGGATGTGGCATATACCATCAGAAGTCTGATCGATGGATCGCTTGCATCCGCCAAGGGCGGTAGTTTTATCGCGGTCGACAAAGTAGAAGTTCGAGACAGACTGACCGTAGTGGTGCATACAAAACATCCGGATGCGGGGTTGCTCTTCAACATGAGCGATGGGTTGTTTGGTGTGGTGCCGAGGGGATCGGGGAGAGACTTTGGGTTGCATCCGATTGGCTCGGGCCCTTTCCGTTTTGTGGGCGCCGTTCAGGATAAAGAAGTGATCGTCGAACGGAACCACGATTACTGGGCAGGAATGCCGGAGGTTTTGGCAGGTGCGCATAGAGTCGAGCGGATAACGTTCCAGGTGGTGCCCGATACCATCACGAGCGCACTTGAGTTGGAGAAGGGGTCGGCGGACTTGGCCAGCAACGTTGTGACGCTTGACATGGTGCATACGCTGGGGATGAAGCGGAACATCGAAGTTGCGTCGGGGCCTGGGTCTCCGGTGGTTTATTTAACCTTCAATGTAACCGACCCGCTGCTGCGAGATAAACGCGTGCGACAGGCTGTGGCGTCTGCGATCGACCGGCAGGCAATTGTGGATGCGATATGGCGGGGGCAGGCTCGCTTGGCCAACACCCTGCTGCCTGTCGGACACTGGGCTGCGGCGACCGATGCGCAGATGGCGCTGTATCCCCACAATGTGTCGCGGGCGCAGAGGTTGCTGGATGAAGCTGGCTTTCCTCCCGGGAAGGATGGCGTGCGTATGCGCCTGACGATGAAGACCAGCACAGACGAGAGCACGAGATTGATGGCGGCGGTTTTGCAACAGCAGTTGAGAACAGCTGGGATTCGCCTGGATATCCGTTCGGCTGAGTTTGGGACATTCTATGCCGATGTTACGAAGGGAGCATTTCAGATTTACGCACTTCGATGGATCGGCAGCAATGAAGACCCTGATATCTTTCGATATGCCTATGGGACGGGAAGTTTTCCGCCAAAAGGTGGCAATCGTGGCCGCTACTCCAACCCGCGGGTGGATGCTTTGCTGGCAGAGGCAGCAGCATCTGAGGACCGAGCGGTGAGAAGAGCGGATTATGTCGAGGTACAACGAATTCTGGCTGACGAACTGCCTTCGATTCCGATGTGGTATCCGAATAACGAGGTAGTGCACACGCTGCGAATTACAAGTGTGCGGCCGGGGGCCTCCGGCAACTTCGACTTTCTTCGAGAGGCCGAGGTCACGGGAGACGCGGCACGGTAGACTACGGCTTCTTCTGGACATATGAGCGTTCTCAGCGGCTTAGAAGACTGTCTGTGCCACGCTGTCTCTCGACGAGAAATCAACGCGGAGTGTTTGAGAGAGGTGTTGTGTCGACACGCCGTCAAAAGAGTGGCGGTGCCGACATGCGATTCTGTACTTTGAAGAGTCTTCGCACGAAACTGGCTCGCTAAATTTTCAACGTTGTACTTGAGCGCGCGCGTTTTCAGTCACTTCCTGTCACTCGCGCTTTACCTTCCATTTTGGCATCAGACCTGCTTCTACGATGTCGGAGACAAGCTTTCAGGACTCACGAAGTCAAATGTGTGACTCGCCGGTCGAGTGATCACGGATGAGTCCAAAAAGGATCCCTACTCGCTTGCTGACGCTTCGTAAATGGACCCTTTGATGTCAGAAGAATCGCCTATGTGATGTGCAAGTAGTCGTAATGGTTGTTCAGCAAGTTGGAGGTCTACAAGATGTATACCGTCGGAGGTTATCTTGCCGTATGCGTTTCGCAGTTAGGTTTTGAAGCATCACTTCACAGTTGCAGGCGACTTTAACCTGGTTTTGCTTGATGAACAGTTGAAGAACAAGGAACGGCAGCGGGTCTATTGCTGCAATAAATTGAATTGCGGTTATGCCGCGGAGGGCTATACTCGCGCGTGTGGCGCCACCGCCCCCGCCCTTAGCAAGAAGACGCCGGCCTATATCGAGATGGCATGCAACATCGCCTCCGCCCTTGTGCTGGCGATGACTGCTCGCCCGAACTCATCTCGTGGGGCCGTCTGGTAGCGCGGGCGAATGCTCGTCCGCCGAGCCCACGGTAAGAGAACGGAGTGGTGAAAGGTAACGTTCATGCAAGCCAAGGAGAAGCAAGATGACTGACATTCGCAAAGAAACCGACAGCCTCGGTGAAGTAGATGTTCCTGCTGACAGGCTGTGGGGCGCTCAGACGCAACGCTCGCTTGAGCACTTCAGCATAGGACAGGATTTGATCCCGCGCGAGATGATTGCAGCGTATGCGACTTTAAAGAAGGCCGCCGCCAATGCCAACCATGCAGATAAGCGGCTCGACGACCAGCGCCAAGGGTTAATCGTTCAAGTGTGCGACGAGATTCTCGCGGGCCAGCATCACGACATGTTTCCTCTGCACGTCTGGATGACGGGAAGTGGAACGCAATTCAACATGAACATGAATGAGGTGATCTCTAACCGCTGCTGTCAGATCGCGGGCACGGCGCTCGGGAGCAAGGCACCAGTTCACCCCAACGACCACGTCAACATGGCTCAGTCGTCCAACGACACGTTTCCCTCAGCAATGAACATTGCGGCGGCGGTCAATGTAAAGCAGCGATTGATCCCGGCGGTGAGAGCGCTGCACGACGCAATTGCTGCGAAAGTTAACGAGTGGAAGGACATCGTCAAGATCGGCCGCACGCATATGCAGGACGCAACGCCGCTCACTCTAGGTCAAGAATGGTCCGGGTATGCGGGCGTTCTGGCGGACGATCTCGAGCGAATTGAGGATGCGCTGAAAGGTGTCTATCGCCTTGCGCTCGGCGGCACGGCGGTGGGCACCGGAATCAATTCGGCGCCGGGCTTCGGCGAGGCCGCTGCGGCCGAGATTGCAAAGCTCACTGGCCTGCCGTTCGTTAGCGCGTCGAACAAGTTCACCGTGCAGGGCGCTCACGATGCTCTGGTACAGCTTTCCGGAACAATGCGGACGCTGGCCGTATCACTTTACAAGATTGCCAATGACATCCGGCTGATGTCCTGCGGCCCGCGAGCCGGCTTTGCCGAGCTGCTGATACCTGAGAACGAGCCGGGTTCATCGATCATGCCGGGCAAAGTCAACCCAACCCAGGCTGAGGCGCTGACCATGATCGCTGTGCAGGTGATGGCCAACGATGTGGCCGTGGGGTTCGGCGGTGCGGGCGGCTATCTGGAGATGAACGTCTACAAGCCTCTCATCATCTTCAACGTGACTCACTCCATCACAATCATGACCGACGGATGCATCAACTTCCGGAGATTCCTGGTCGAAGGGACGAAGCCGAATCTAAAGAAGATTAAGGAGTATGTGGATCGTTCCCTGATGCTGGTGACTGCGCTCTCGCCGGTCATTGGCTACGACAAGGCATCGAAGATTGCGCACTACGCGATGGACAATGACCTCACGTTGAAGGCCGCGGCATTGAAGTTGGGATTTGTAACGGAGGAAGAGTTCGACCGCGTGGTTGATCCGAAGAAAATGGTTACGCCGTATGTAGCAGCAGCCAACTGACCGACGGGAGAGGAATCCTATGGCAACATTCACAAGCTATCCTGATGTCGTTCTTGTCGGTGGGGCAGCATGAGCGCTACGCTGGCGGTGATCCTGAAAGAACTTGATCCCAGCGTGAAGATAGAGATCTACGAGGTCCTGGGTAGCGAGGCGCAGGAAAGCTCGAACGCATGGAACAACGCGGGCACCGGCCATGCAGCGCTCTGTGAGTTGAACTACACCCCCGAGAAGAGTGATGGCAGCATTGACATTTCCAAGGCACTGGACGTTAACATCGAGTTCGATCTTTCCCGTCAGTTCTGGGCCTATTTGGTGAAAAGGGGAGCGATCTTGAGCGACCTGATCTTTGAGTCCAGGGTAGATCCTGGAGTACCAGGAGAGGCTCGCTGAACCCTCGCCAGGAAACAACCGGGTTTGCGAGCCGAAGCAGTTGACGCAGCAAACCAGAATTCCACCTTTAGCGCATATTGCATGATTCGGGGATTCACTGTTAGGGCGCTGATCACGCCAAAAAGTGCTGGGGGTCGAAACATCGTTGGCTGGCTGCGCGAAGTTGGGCCTGTTCAAAGCGTTGAAGATCTCCCACCGAAAGATCAGATTTACACGGCCCGTAAGAGGTGTGGTTTTAATTGCTGCAATATCGAAATCCTGTTGATCAGGCCCCCTCAGAATATTCCTTCCCAGGTTGCCGAAGATCGTCCCTCCTTCGGCCATGCATCGGGAGAGCGCAGAGCACGACTACGGAGACCTGGAGCAAATTGCGGGAAGCGTGAATCGAGATGTTCCACATTCCCTCGTTCCTCCAACATACCAAAGCGGTCGAAGGACGCCAGATGGGCCAGTGTATTTGGTTGAGGGAAACCTAGCCCCTTTTCAGGGGCTACCGGATGTAATGCTGATGGTTGCCTCCCAGGGATTCGAACCCCGATTGATCGGTTCAGAGCCGACTGTCCTACCATTGAACGAGGAGGCAATAGATTGAGGGAGCCGCGATTTTGGGCTCGCTGACTGCCTTTTAGAGTGTACGAGGTTTGGAGAGATTCGGTCAATGTAGTGAAGCGCCTGCGTGTTGATTAAGGGCTGGGTTACAATTCTCGGCACTTCGGGAAATGCCGCACGGGACCCCGTAACTTCCAGACTTTAGCAGTAGCGAGGAGGAAGAATGATGGGCAACTTCGAAATCAAAAAGGCTAAGGATGACGAGTTTTACTTCCATCTAAGAGCGGGAAACGAGCAAATCATCCTTGCTAGTCAGCGGTATAAGTCGAAGGTCTCGGCAGAGCACGGGATCGCATCTGTAAAGACAAACGCAATCGAAGACAGCCGCTACGAGAAAAAGGACACGCACAACGGCGAGTTCATGTTCAACCTGAAAGCGGCAAACCATGAGGTGATTGGGACGAGCCAGGTGTACACGACGGCCGCTGCGCGCGATCATGGCATCGCTTCGGTGAAAGAGAATGCGCCGAAGGCTCCGGTGAAGGATTTTACGGATTAGACTTTTTATCTTTGAGAGACCGGAGACGCCGATGACGTCAACGTTCGGTGGTGCGCGTTCTAAAATGCAGAGATGCAAAGCATAGAGAACAAGATCAGTGCAGATTTTCTAGATGTTTCGTGCCGCAAGCTGGGACAGATGACGGAGTATCTAGTGTCTTGCCTGAAAAAGCTGTCGGATGCGCAGATATGGGAGCGGCAGGGGGCGTACGAGAATGCAGTGGGCAACCTGGTGTTGCATCTTTGCGGGAATGCGCGGCAGTGGGTGATTCATGGGGTGGGCGGGGCGCCGGATGTGCGGGTTCGGGATAAGGAGTTCAGTGCAGATGGCGGGATGAGCGGGGCGGAGTTGATTGCGCTATTCGAGTCGACCATCGACGAGGTGAAACGCGTCATTGCTGCGGTACCGGCGGAGAGGATGACGGAGCGGGTGCATCCGCAGGGACGCGATGTGAGTGTGCTGGAGGCGATCTACCAGGTGGTGGGGCATGTGCAGCAGCATGTGGGACAGATTATTTTGGTAACTAAGCAGAAGGTTGCGGGTGATCTCGATCTGACAATGCCTCGGCCTCGGTGATTTGGGGTCTTTGGAGTTGGATTAGGTGGGGGTGGGGTGGGTGGAGTGTAGGGTTGACGGCTGCGGCTATGCAGGCGAGGCCTTCGAGGAGGGTGGGGGCTGGGGTGTTGAGGTATTGGTCGGGGATGCAATAGACCTGGCGGTTCTGGACGGCTTTGAGGTGGTGCCAGTTGCGTTGGGTGATGACGCGATCTAAGGGGACTCGATTCCCTGCTCCGCACCAGGCGAAGAGGAGGACGTCGGGGTCTGCGGCGGCGATGGCTTCGGGGGTGGTTTTGGCGCCCGGAGTGCCCAGGAAATGGCCTCCAGCAGCTTCGACCAGCTCAGCTATCCAGGGTTGCGAGTGGATGAGGGGGTTGCCCCATTCCTCGCAGTAGACGACTGGAGTTTGGGTGCTTTGAGCGCTGCGTTGGCAGGTGGATTCGATGGTGGACTGCATTTGGGTAAGGAGGGCTTCGGCTTCTGGTTGTGCGGATACGATGGCGGCGATGAAGCGGACGTCTTTGTAGATGTCGGCGAGGGTGTGCGGGGCGAGGGCTACGACTGGCAGGCCGGACTGGAGGATCGCGGCGAGGGATTCCATGCGGTAGGGGACGCTGGCTATGACGAGATCGGGTTGGGTATGGCGGATTTCTTCGGTGTCGGCGGACCAACTGTCATGGACGATCTGGAGGTTGCGAGTGGCCAGGTCGGGGAGGGCTTCGAGGCAGTATTTTGTGCAGGCGGAGAGGGTGTCGAGGCGGTTGAGGGCGGCGAGAGTGAGGGTGATTGAGGGCTGGAGGGAGACGATGCGCATCAGGTGTGATTGTACGCTCGGTGGGGTACCCCCTCCCCCCGTCAAAAGTGCGCAAAGTATTCGAAGTAGATACTTTAGGTCTGGACTTCGTATTGCGGTTAGTGTGAATGAAGCGGTGTGGGTATTCGATTGAGTGACGGACTCAGCGGTGAGATTTGTCAACCTGGTCCCCATCGGTCAATGGGCTCGGAGACGATGATAGATCGGCCTTTGGCCCTCGGTTCCCTCGCCCTCCGGTCACCTGGGGCGTTGCCCCAGGCTGGTATGGGGCGCGCCTTTGGCGCTTCGCTGGAGGAGACTCGTTTGTCTGACCATCGGTAAGAACGATTTTTCTAGAGGAATTTCTGGAGGGCGTCGGTGGTTTGTTTGGGTTGTTCTTCGAGGATCCAGTGGCCGGCGTTTTTGATGACGATGACGGTTACGTTTGTGGCGACGAGTTTGGCTTGGTCGCCGAGTGGTCCGCCGAGGGAGTGGTCGCCGCCTATGCTGAGGACTGGCATCGTCAGCCTGGTCCTGGAGAGTTGGGCGAAGTCTTTGGCGGTTTGGGGCCACGCTGCGAAGTAGGCCCAGGCGGAGTGCATTTTTCCGGGGCGCGAGTAAGCGGCGGTGTAGATCTGACGGTCTGGTTCTGGGATGGAGTGGGTCTTGTCATAGGCGAGGTCGTTCCAGAAGTACTCGAAGTAAGTTCGCTCGCGGCCTTTGACGAGGGCTTCGGGGGTGGGGCCGTTGAAGCGGAAGTGCCAGTAGTTTGGGTTGTCGTAGATGGGTTCCCAGCCTTGGACACCGGGGAGGAAGGCGTCCATGAGGACGAGCTTTTTGACCTCGGAGGGATACATTGCGGCGTAGGCGTAGGCGACCATGAGACCGATGTCGTGGCCTACTACTTCTGCCTGCTGGATTCCGAGGGATTTTGAGAGGTCGTGGATGCGGATGGCGGCGTTTTTCATGTCGGAGCCGTTGGACGGGGCGTCGGAGTCTCCTATGCCGGGCAGGTCGGGTGCGATGACGGTGAAGCGCTGGGCGAGGAGGGGGATGATGGGCTTCCACATCTGCGAGGTTTCCGCGAAGCCGTGGAGGAGGATCAGATTTGGGCCGTGGCCGGCGGCGAGGTAGTGGAGCTTTGCGCCGTCGATTACGGCGTGCGGGAGGCGATGGCTTGGCAGAAAGCTGCTGGGGCGAGGAATAGTAGGCTGAGGATGGCCAGGCTCAGAAGATGGTTCAATTTTGTTTCATCGAAACTCCTTGTGGAATGCCGCTCTGGTGGCGGGCACAGTTTGGATACTGCGGTCGTGAAATGGTTGCTAGGGTTTCTTTTTGACAAGCAAGGGTACAGCAAGGGCGGGGGTAGCAGTTGGATTTTTTAGGAATCAGGTATGGGTTTGCAACTGAAGATCTAACTCGTCAACGTTTGTCGATTCGATTGAGCTTGTCTGTAATTTGTGTTGCGAGGGCGGGATAGGTTCGACCAACTGTCTGGCCTTTGTAGTGTTTTTGTGGCGGGAGGTAACCGCTGGCGATCACTTTGCGAGAGTCGCTTCTGGTCATTGCCCAATCGATGCCGTTATCGATGATGTCACCGTGATAGGGGACTGCGTTGAGGATCCCGGCTGTGGGACTGCCTGCGGGGACAGGAGCGCCGTTACTGTTCGCCATGTCGCCGATGTTGTGATCCCAGAGTTCGACGATGAAAAGGCAGTCCTGGCGCTGTGCTTCGTCCTGTGCATCCTTTCGCTGTTTGCGGACGATGGCGATGGCTTGAATGGGTGTGCCGTCAGGAAGTTTTCGGGTGGAGAGTTCTTTTGCCAGTTCTTTTGCTTCGTATCCGCCCCATCCTGGCTGCGTTCCAGCTGGGCCGCTGCTGAGCCCTTCGGAGGGTTGCACGACGCATAGGTGCAGAGGAGTGGGTTGAGCTGCGAGGTTGGTTGTGGTGAGCAGAAGTGAGCAGAGGATGATTTGACGGAGCGTCATGGAGCCTTCTGTCGCGACGATAGGCGCACTATAGTTGCGAATTGCGCTGGTTGCAATGGCTTTGTCGGAGCGGTGACAACAATTCGCGGGTCTGGCAACGGCAACAGCAGATCCCCTTCGGGATGACAAGCAACTGCAACGGCAAAAAGCAACACTGCAACAGCGAAAAGCAACGCAACGACAAAAGCAACCGCAGGTCCTTCGACTTCGCCACTCGCAAAGTACGCGAGTAGCTACGCTCAGGATGACACCTTTTAAACCCTACTTGGCTTTTACTCTACGCGGCTTTTGCCCTACGCGGTTCTTTACCCTACTCGACGGGGAGTTTGGCGTTGTAGCCGTCGCGGGCGATGATGGAGTACTTTTGCGGTTTGCCCTTTTCGTCCTGCATGCGGAGGGGGTGGCCTTCGTTGTCGACCAGGAGGACTTTGACGTGGCGGTAGCTGCCGTCGTTCTTGTTGTTGGTGGGGCGGTAGGTGAGGATGTACTGGTTGCGGATGGAGTCGTTGATCTGGGCGAAGACGTCAGGGAGCGCGCCCTGGAACATGGGGGCAAAGTAGAGGCCTCCAGTCATGGCGGCGAAGGTTTTGAGCTGGTTCTGGGCCTGGAGGTAATTCATTTCGCGGATGCCGGCTCCCATGCCGCCGCCTCCTCCGCTCATCTCGTTTGCCAGTGCGCCAGTGGCGATGGTGAAGATGGTGGTGTTCTCGCTGGCCTTGACCCTGGCGAGGATCTTGTCGAGGGTGAGTTTGGAGAAGGTGTCGCGGCCTGAGCCGATGAGGATGATGTACTTGCGGCCCTCGATGCGGGAGACGCGGTCGAGGGTCTCGTAGAGTGCGTCGAAGAGGTTGGTGTCGGAGAAGGTGGGGATGATAAGGGACTGGAGGGACTGGGCCACCATGTCTTTGTTGTTGGTGAAGTCGCAGAGGATGTGGGTGCGGAGGTCGTAGGTCATGACAGCTATATAGTCATCGGGGCGCAGAGAACGGAAGAAGTAGTACGAGGAGGTCTGCATGTCGTTGATGAGGTAGTAGCTGTTGGAGGCGAACTCGAGGAGCATGACAGCGGTAATGGGGGTCTGGGCGACGCGGACGCTGGTGATGGTCTGGGGGACGCCGTCTTCGAGGACGAGGAAGTTGTTGGGCTTGAGGCCGGGGACGAACTGGTGGGTCTTGTCGAGGATGACGCTGGCGTCGATATTGACGATGGGGACGTCGACACGGAGGGAGTAGGTTTCGTTGTTGGGATTCTTGACTTTAGGCTCGGCCGGAGCGGCAGGCGCCGGTGGGGGCTCGTCGGCTGCATCCTTCTTTTTCTTGAGGATGATGCTGGGGTTGTCGGTGGCTGGACCAGCGTCGTCGGGCGTGGGCTCCTGGGTTGTGGGCTTCTGTTGAGGGGCAGCGGGCGGCGTGGTCTGAGGGTGGGCGCTCGAGGGGGTGAGGAGGAAGGCGCAGACTGCGAAAAGGAGGATGCGGGCCGGATGGTGAGAGCTGAATGTCATCATCTGAAACTTTACTCCGAGTGTTGGACGGGTTTCGAGGGTGAGGGTGAGAATTGACGGTTATGCGGGACAGGGTTTGCTTGCCTATGCGGCGGGTTGCACAATCTCCCGGATCGAGGCCCACCCTGTGGGGCTGGCGGAATACTGGACGTAGACGACCATGGAACGGCCTTTGAATAGAAAGGGTGTGCCTGCCGTCTTCGGAGTGCCTTGAATGGCGAAGAGGCTCGTCTCGACGGCGGTTCCTGTGTGGAAGAGGGTGCTTTCGACGGTGTTTTCGGTGAATTCAAGGGCAAATGCGTGGAGGGTCTCGTGCAAATCCTCCCGAAGCGCGTCTATACCGACAAGGTATCGGTTGTAGGCAAGCGCCTTGATGACTTCTGGATGGTGAAATGCGAGGATTCCGTCCAGATCGCCTTTGGCGAACGCGGCACGGATTCGGTCTCCGGTCTGTTTGAGCGATTCTCTTTCTTCAGAAGTGCCCGTGAAAGACCCTGCGGCTGGTTTGATTTGGGCACTGGTCATTGCAGTCAGATAGAAAGGTACGGCTGACCATGCGGCGGCGATCAGTTTTCTTCGATCCATCGGTCCTCAAAGTCTTCGCCTGGCCCGCCAATTGGACGGTGGGCGGCGATGGGAGTAGTTCTAGTAGTCTGGTAGACGTGATGGCTGCGGTAAAGATTCGACGGTTGGGGCGAGTTCTGGCTGTAGCCGGGCTGCTAACGGGTGCGCTGTGGGCGCAGACTTCGGTGAACGGGACGGTTGCGAGCGCGATGCCGCCGTGGACGCCTATTGCGATGCCTGCGAGTGCTCCGGCGGAGACAAAGTTCTTTCCCTTGTCTGAGGTGAGGCGGGGGATGAAGGGTGTGGCTTATACGGTCTTCGAGGGGGTGAACCCGGAGCCGATGCAGGTGGAGATTCTGGGATTGCTGAAGGATGCGCTGGGTCCGGGGCAGGATATGATTCTGGGCCGGCTGCATGGGGATAAGCCGGAGTATACGGGCGTCGTGGCGGGGATGAGCGGGAGTCCGGTGTATATCGATGGGCGGCTGGTGGGTGCGCTGAGTTACCGGATTGGGCAGTTTACGAAGGAGCCTATTTGCGGGATTACTCCGATTGAGTCGATGCTGCAGGTTCGGGATGGGAACGGCGGCGGATTGTTCAAGAACGTCGCTCGGGCTGAGACGGAAAAGACAAATTCAGGGGGCCTTCCTCCTTCGGCGCGCTCTTTGCAAGCTCAGGGTGAGGATGACGGCGATTTTTCGCGACGATCTTCGGAGATACAGCCGATGGAGACACCGTTGGTGTTTGGCGGGTTTAGCCAGGAGGCGGTGGAGCGGTTTGGAGATAGGTTTCGCGCGATGGGGTTAACGCCGGTGGCGGGGTTGGGAGGGGCGAATCCTACGGCGGTGCAGCCGGAACCGCTGGTGCCGGGGAGTGCTGTGAGCGCGGTGCTGGTGCGGGGGGATCTGTCGATGGCCGGGACATGCACGGTGACGTATGTCGATCCGAAGACCCTGCTGGCGTGCGGGCATCCGATAACGCAGTATGGGCCGGTAGAGATGCCGATGACGAAGGCTGAGGTGCTGGCTTCGCTGGCGTCGCCCCTGAACTCATTCAAGATTATTAATACGACGGAGACGGTGGGAGCGTTTACCGAGGACCGGGCTTCGGCGATCATGGGGCGATTTGGGGCGACGGCTCGGATGATTCCGGTTGCGGTGGAGGTGGTGCCGCCGCATGGGCCAACGAAGACGCTGCACTTTGAGGTTCTGGATAATCGGCAGCTGACACCTTCGGCGATGCTGGTTTCGGTGTACCAGAGTCTGCAGACGAATAATGTTTCGGCCGAAGAGATGAGCTACCGAGTGTCCGGAGAGATTGGCGTGAAGGGGCAGGCGCCGGTTCGGATGCAGGGAATCATGGCGCAGAACGAGATTTTTCCGGGGACGATTAATACGGCGCTGCTGGTGAACGACCGGTTCAGCAAGGTGTATGAGAATGCGCTGGATCAGCCGGTGGTGACGGGCGTGACCCTGAAGGTGGAGGCGATGCCGGCGCGGATGACGGCGGTGCTGGAGTCGGCGAGGTTGAGCCGTATGGAGGCGCGGCCAGGCGATGAGATTGAGGTGGAAGCGATGCTGCATCCTTACCAGGCTGATGCTCGAATGGTGCGGGTGAAGGTGAAGCTGCCGGCGGAGTTAAGTTCAGGACCGATGCGCGTGCTGGTGAGCGATGGCGCGACGGTGGACCGGCTGACGACGCATTCGCAGTCGCAGCAACAGGTGGGATTGGCAGATACGGTTGCGGCGATGAACCGGATGCATCCGAATGACCGGGTGTATGTGACGCTGCTGGACCATGCGGCGCAGGCGGTGGTGGAGGGTGAGGCGCTGCCGGTGGTTCCGCTTTCGATGGCGAACGTTCTGGAGCCGCTGAAGGAGGCACAGAAGATGCAGTTGACGGGCGAGAGCGTGGTGGAGGCGGGGTCGGTGGATGCGGGGTATGCGGTGAGTGGATCGCAGGTGCTGAGTCTTCTGGTGAAGTAGGCAGGGGCGCGAAGGTATTTGAAAATTGACTGAATTTTGTTCCTAATCGAGGCGGAAGCGATTCCAGAATGCGTGATTTTCCGGTTTGCCAGGTGTTGTAGCATCATGAGGAGCGCAGCAACAAAGTCTGCGCCTGAAGGAACGACTGCGAATGAGTGAAATTCATGGTTTTGGGGTGCACGCGGCCGGTGCACAGTTGTTGGCCTACAAGTACGATCCGGGAGCGCTTGGGGCGAATGAGGTTGAGATCAAGATCTCTCATTGCGGGGTTTGCCACAGCGATGTGCACCTGATCGACAATGACTGGGGGATCAGCAAGTATCCGTTTATTCCGGGGCACGAGATTATCGGGACGGTGGTTGCGGTGGGTTCGGCGGTAAAGGACCGCACGATGGGTGAGCGTGTAGGCGTGGGATGGCAGGCGAATAGTTGCGGGATCTGCGAGTGGTGCAGGAAGGGTGAGGAACAACTGTGCGCAAAGGCTCAGCCGACGTGCGTTGGGCGGAATGGCGGGTTCGCCGATAAGGTTCGGGTGAACTCGCGGTTTGCGGTGGCGGTCCCGGCGGATCTGGAGAGCGAGAGCGCTGCTCCGCTGCTGTGCGCGGGGATTACGGTGTATAGCCCGCTGCGGAATTACGGGGTGAGGCCTGCGTCGCGAGTGGGGGTGATCGGGATTGGCGGGCTGGGGCATCTGGGAATTCAGTTTGCGAAGGCTTTTGGCGCTGAGGTGACGGCGTTTTCGACTTCGAAGGATAAGGAAGAAGAGGCGAAGACGCTGGGCGCGCACAATTTTGTGAATACGAGGGACACGGGGGCGCTGAAGAAGGTGGCGGGATCGTTCGATCTGCTGCTGTCGACAGTGAGCGCCGATCAGGATTGGCAGGGGTATATTGGGGCTCTGCGGCCTAAGGGAGTGCTATGCGTGGTGGGGGCTTCGCCTTCGCCGATGCAGATTCAGGGGGCTTCTCTTCTTGGTCTGGATAAGGCGGTTGCGGGGAGCAATACCGGGAGTCCAGGGGATCTTGCGGAGATGCTGAGTGTGGCGGCTCGGCATGGGGTAAAGGCAGTGACGGAGAAATTTGCCATGGCCAAGGCGAATGATGCGGTGGCGAAGGTGAAGAAGAACCAGGTTCGGTATCGGGCGGTTCTGGCGAATTAGGCAGCGCCTGGCAAAAGGCGTAACAGTGATAGAAGGGATAAAGACTGATAAGAGCGGCGTGAGATCCCACGCTACTTTTATCGGTCTTTGTCATTTTGATCACTGTTACGCCTCAATCATTTTCCCGTTGAAGTGGAGTAGCGGTGGGGTGGTTGCTTTAGACTCGAAAACAAGATGATGCGACGAGTGTTGGTGATGGGTTTGGTGGTGGCAACGGGGTTGCTGCCGGGGTTGGTGAGGGCGCAGGGCACAAAGCTTTGGAGCGTGGACCGCTACGACGAGATGGAGAAGGGCTCGACGGAGGGTGTGGCGATTCGCAGCGATGGGCAACTGGAGGCCGGACCGGCGAATTCCCTGCTCTATGCGACGGGCAAGGGTTATGTGTGGTCGATGGCCAGCGATGCGGCGGGGAATGCTTATCTGGGATTGGGTGGGACGTCGGCTGGCTCTGCTGTGGTGATGAAGGTTGCGCCGGACGGCAAGGCTTCGTCTTTGTTTGATGGCAAGGAGTTGGCAGTGCAAGCGGTGAAGGTGGCGGCGGATGGGAGTCTGCTTGTGGCTACTTCGCCGGATGGAAAGGTTTATCGGGTGCCTGCTGCGGGTGGGAGCCCTGTGGTGGTGTTTGATCCGAGCGGGACGGAGGAGAAACCGAAGTATCTCTGGGATCTGGCGGTGGGTAAGGGTGGGGAGATTTACGTGGCAGCGGGGGCTCCGGCGGTGGTGTATCGGATTCCTTCGGGTGGGGGTAAGGCGGAGGTTCTTTTCAAGACGGCGGATCAGCATATCCGTTGTTTGTTGATGGGACCGGATGGGACGCTGTGGGCGGGGTCGGATGGGGCCGGTGTGATCTATAAATTTGCCGCGGGCGCTAAGACTGCGATGGGAACGGCGGGGGCGAAACCGTTTGCCGTGTATTCGGCGGGCCGAAAAGAGATTACCGCGCTGGCAATGGATCCGGTGGGGAATGTGTATGCGGCGGGCGTGGGGACGAAGGGGCATACGGCTTTGCCTCCGCTGCCGGTGACGGGGAATGTCGGGGTGTCGATTACGTTTGTAGCTCCTGGGTCTTCGACGGCGGCGGGGTCAAATGCGCTGGTGCCGGATGGGTCGGAGGTCTACCGGATCGCGGTGGACGGGTCTGCGGTGAAGCTGGTGACGCTAAAGGATGATGTGGTGTACGGGTTGGCGGTGCGGAATGGCAGTTTGTTCGCGGCTACCGGCAATCGTGGGCGGGTGTACCGGGTGGAGGCGAATGAGCCCGGCCGATTCAGCGACGTGGCACACCTTGAGGCTTCGCAGGGGATGGAGTTTGCTCCGGTGAAGGATGGGCTGCTGGTGGCTACGAGCAATAGTGGCAAGGTGTTTCGGCTCGGCGATGCGGTTGCAGCGAATGCTACGTACACCAGCGATGTTTTTGATGCGCAGGGTTACGCGCAGTGGGGGCGGGCAGAGGTTCGAGCGGGGGCGGCGGCGGGGTTTGATCTGTTTGTGCGGAGCGGGAATGTCGAGAGTCCGCTGATGGGTTGGAGCGAGTGGGTGAAGGTTGGCCCCGATGGGGCTGTTGGCGTACCGCCGGGAAGGTATGTGCAGTGGAAGGCGGTCCTGCGCACGAGCGGGACGGTCGATTCGGTGGGGTTGAATTATCTGCAGAAGAATGTGGCTCCGGTGGTGGATGAGATTGTGGTGCAGCCGGGAGCTCGGGTGACGGCGAATCCGGCGGCAGTGATGGGTGCGACTATGCAGGTGAACTTCCCTGCTGCTTCGGGCGCGACGCCTGCGGTGACATTTTCGCCGGATGCGAGTTCACAGCCGCTGACGGCTCAGAAGGATAAGACCGCGATTACACTGAGGTGGCTGGCGCATGATGACAACGGCGATGAACTGATGTTTTCGGTGTGGTATCGCGGAGTGGGCGAGGCCAACTGGCGTTTGCTGAAGGACCAGATTTCGGAGAAGAACTACAGTTTCGATTCGGCGCTGTTGCCGGATGGGAGTTACGAATTGAAGGTTGTGGCGAGCGATGCTCCTGTGCACACGGATGCGGATGCGCTTACCGGGGAGAGGGTGAGCGAGGTGTTTGTGATGGATACTACGCCTCCGGTGCCTGGGGTTTTGAACGCAACGATGGTCGCGGGCACTCCGCAGAAGATTCATGCGACGCTTGAGGCTCGGGATGCAACTTCGCCGATTGCTCATGCGGAGTATTCGGTGGATGCGGGGCCGTGGCAGTATCTCGAGCCGGTGGGTAAGGTCTCCGATTCGTTGACGGAGCGGTATGACTTTACGGTTGCCGTGCCGACGGCCACGGCTCCTGTGGCAGATGCGAAGGAGCATGTCGTTGCAGTGAGGATTTACGACCGCTACGAGAATATGGCGGCTGTGAAGGCGGTGGTTCGCTGATGCCGAACTGGCTGACAGCGAAATTTCCAAAGTACAGCCAGGATTTGTTGCTGCTGGTGATCGACCTCATTGGAACGTTTGTTTTTGCGGTCGAAGGTGCGCTGGCTGGGATGTATGCGGGACTGGACGTTTTTGGGTTGCTGGTGCTCTCGTTTGTTACGGCGCTGGGTGGTGGGACGATTCGCGATGTGCTGATTGGGGCGATTCCGCCGAATAGTATTCGGGACTGGCGGTATGGGGCGACGGCGTTTGCGGGTGGTGGGGCGGTGTTTTTCTTTCATCCTGTGATTGAGAAGGTTCCGGTGCATTTGATGGTTTCGCTGGATGCGGCAGGGTTGGCGTTGTTTGCTGTGGCTGGCGTGGGCAAGGCGCTGGAGTATGGGATTACTCCGCTGCTGGCGATCATGATGGGTGCGGTGACGGGCGCCGGTGGGGGGACAGTGCGGGATGTGCTGCTGGCGCAGGTGCCGGGGGTATTGCACTCCGATGTTTATGCAGCGGCTGCGCTGGCGGGGGCCGCTGTTGTGATTGCGGGATTGAAGTTGAAGATGCAGCGCGGTGCGGCGATGACTCTGGGAGCTGCGGCTTGCTTTGTGTTGCGGATGGTGGCGGCCTGGCAGCATTGGAATCTGCCGAAGGTGATGGTGCATTGAAGAGCAGGGACTAGGGCCCAGGGAATAGGGACTAGCGAGCTAGTGATTGCGTTGGATAGTAAGCTTGGATTCGATGCGATTTGAACTCTTTGTGGCGGCGCGGTATCTGCGGGCGAAGCGGCGGCAGGCGGTGGTGGGTGTGATTACCGCGATTTCGGTGATTGGCGTGGCCGCGGGTGTGGCTTCGCTGATTATTGCTCTGGCCATTACGAATGGGATGCGGCGGGATTTGCAGGAGAGGCTGGTGGGGTCGACTTCGCATGTGGACCTGATGCGGATTGCGGGGGATGGGATAAAGGATTGGCGGCCTTTGTTGGAGCGGCTAAGACATGTGCCGCATGTGGTGGCGGCGGCTCCGGGGTTGTATGAGCAGGTGCTGGTGTCGCGGGCGCAGCGGTCGGCGGGTGCGCTGGTGAAAGGGATTATTCCGGCGGATGAGAAGACGGTTGGGGATTTGTTGCAGCATCTGGTGGCGGGGTCGGCGGAGGCTTTGGAGCCGGTTCCCGATTCAGAAACCCATGTCCCAGAATCGGGACATGGGGCACCCGGTTCTGTGGTAACTCAGGCGATTCCGCCGATTGTGATTGGGCAGGATATGGCGGAGACGCTGGGGGTGAAGGTTGGGGACGGGGTGCAGGTGATCAGTCCGCAGGGCGAGTTGACGCCGTTGGGGATGATGCCGCGGTATCAGAAGTTTATGGTGGTGGGGATCTTTAAGTCTGGGTTTTATCAGTATGACTCCAGCTATGCGTTTATTCGTTTGAAGGATGCGCAGAGTTTGTTTAGTGAGCCGGACTGGATTTCGATTATCAGCTTCAAGGTGGATGATCTTTATCAGGCGGACAAGGTGGGGCGCGCGATTGAGGCGGCGGCTGGGCAGGGTTTTCAGACGACGAACTGGATGGAGCAGAATCGTGAGCTGTTTCGTGCTCTGAAGCTGGAACAGATTGTGACGTTTATTGTACTGGCGCTGATTGTTTGTGTGGCCGCGCTGAATATTTTGATTGCGCTGACGATGATGGTGATGGAGAAGACTCGGGATATTGCGGTGTTGATGAGTTTTGGGGTGACGGATGGCCAGGTAAGGAAGATTTTTCTGATGCAGGGGTTGTTGATCTCGGTGATTGGGACGGTGCTGGGGTTGATTGTGGGGTTTGGGTTGAGCTGGGTGGGTGGACACTATCGGTTCCCGCTGGATGCTTCGGTTTATTCGATTGATTATCTGCCGTTCGCGCCGCGGGTTTGGGATGGGGTGATTGTGGCGGTGGTTTCGTTAGGCGTTAGCTTGATTGCTACGATTTATCCGAGTCGGAGTGCGGCGAAGGTTTTGCCGGCGGAGGCTTTGCGGTATGAGTGAGCCGAGATTGAAGTATGGGCAGTTGGCGCCGGAGGGTTTGGCGCATATGCGGGAGTTGGAGCATTACCTGAATAATGGAGCGGGGCTCGATGCTTCGTTGCGTGAGTTGGTGCGGTTGCGGGCTTCGTTGATGAATGGGTGTGAGTATTGTGTGGGGCTGCATACGATGGAGTTGAAGAAGGTGGGGGAGTCGGAGGAGCGGATTGCTGCGGTGGCGGGGTGGCGGAGTTCGCAGCTTTATACGAAGCGGGAGCGGGCGGCTTTGGCCTGGGCAGAGGCGGTGACGGATATTCAGAATGGGCACGCGGGGGATGCGGCTTATGACGAGATTCGGGCGGAGTTCAGTGATGTGGAGACGGTGAATCTGACGCTGGTGGTTTCGACGATCAATGCGTGGAATAGGATTTCGATTGCTTTGGGGAGGCACTCGGAACATGGGGGCGGGAAGGTTTCGGTGGAGAGATAAGTGGCAGACGATGCGAGCAAAATGCGGGGGTCCCTGCACTACGGCGGCAAAGACGCCGGGTCTCCACCCCAGCCAGCAAAGCTGTCTGGGGGCCCGGGCTCCGGTCGGGATGACGCTTCTTTTGGCGACGAGGCAGGTCTGGAACCGCTGCCGGGGTTTCGGGAGCGGACGGTGGTGATGCGGGCGGTGGGGTTGACGAAGATTTATCCGGCGGTCGCGGAGAAGGGTGGCGCGGGGCGTGGAGCGTTGGAGCTTTTTCGCGGGCTGGATTTGAAGGTGCATGCGGGGGAGATGGTCGCGATTGTGGGGGAGAGCGGCGCGGGTAAGAGCACGCTGCTGCATCTGCTTGCGGCGCTGGATACACCTACGGCCGGGGAGGTTTGGTGTGGGGAGAACCGGTTGAGTGGCTTTTCGGCGAAGCAGGCTGCGGAGTACAGGAATCGGGATGTGGGGTATGTCTGGCAGTTTCACTACTTACTGCCGGAGTTTTCTGCTTTGGAGAATGTGGCTATGCCTTTGCTTGCACGGGGAGTGGGGCGAGGGACGGCGTTGGAGAAGGCGGGGTTCTGGTTGGGCGAGGTGGGGTTGGCGGATCGGACGGCGAACCGGTCGGGCGAGTTGAGTGGTGGGGAGCAGCAGAGGGTCAGTTTGGCGCGGGCCCTGGTGACGGAGCCGAAGATTTTGCTGGCGGATGAGCCTACGGGGGATCTGGATGACCGGACGGCGGAGGCGGTATTTGGGTTGATTCAGCGGCTTCATGGGGCGCATGGGCTGACGAGTGTGCTGGTGACGCATAATCTGGAGTTTGCCCGGCGTTGCGACCGGGTTTTACGGCTACGGAAGGGAACGCTGGCGGAAGAGGCGTCGACCGCGGATCCGCGCGGATAGCCGGGGCTTTAAAGGCTTTGTTTTGTTGGGCTCAGTTGCAGGCGTCAAACGATTGGTTCTGGTTTGGGTCTATCAGCTTAAGCCGTGCCAAATCTGAGGTCGAGATGGATGCACCTAGTTTGGTGCGAGTTTTGCACAGCAAGCATCTAAAAGAATGCTAAGTTAGGCGTAACTTTCGAGGGATGTTCGGATAATTGGAAATCGCGTCTAAACTGTAATGAATGGGATGGCCACTTTGTAGGATTGGAAGTGACCTGGTTTGTCTCCGGTGAGTTGAAGAAGCGCGGAGATGGTTGTGGGACCAATGGCGCTATCTGGCCTTCGGGCCGGGTGGTGGCTGGCTTGAAGGGGATAACATGTTCGAACGCTATACGGAAAAGGCGCGGCGGGTAATCTTTTTTGCTCGCTATGAGGCAAGTCAGTTTGGGTCGCCTTACATCGAGACTGAGCATCTGCTGCTCGGGCTGTTGCGTGAGGACAAGGCGTTGACGAACCGCTTTTTGCGGTCCCATGCGTCGGTGGAATCGATACGCAAGCAGATTGAAGGGCACACGACGATTCGGGAGAAGGTGTCGACTTCGGTCGATCTGCCGCTGTCGAATGAATGCAAGCGAGTGCTGGCCTATGCGGCGGAGGAGGCCGAGCGGCTTTCGCACAAGCATATTGGGACGGAGCACCTGCTGCTTGGTCTGCTGCGCGAAGAGAAGTGCTTTGCGGCGGAGATTCTGCAGGAGCGTGGGTTGCGGCTGCCTGCGATTCGTGAGGAGTTGCAGCGGACGACGCAGGAGAAGGCTCCATCGTCGCAGTCGAGCAAGGCGCAGCGTGGCGAGCAGAGCATGCTGGCGGAGTTTTCGCGTGACCTGACGCAGTCTGCGATGGATCAGCAGTTGGATCCGCTGGTTGGGCGGGATTCTGAGGTTGATCGCGTTATTCAGATTCTGTGCCGACGAACGAAGAACAATCCGGTGCTGATTGGCGAGCCTGGTGTGGGCAAGACGGCAATTGTTGAGGGGCTGGCGCAGAAGATTGCCGATGGCGAGGTGCCGAGTTTTCTCGCGGACAAGCGCGTGTTGGCGCTGGATCTTTCGCTGATTGTTGCCGGCACGAAGTATCGCGGTCAGTTTGAAGAGCGGCTGAAGACGATCATGAAGGAGTTGATGGAGAATCAGAACTCCATCGTGTTCATCGATGAGTTGCATACGCTGGTGGGCGCGGGATCAGCTGAGGGATCGCTGGATGCTGCGAATATTTTGAAGCCGGCGTTGAGCCGCGGCGAGATTCAGTGCATCGGCGCGACGACTCCTGCGGAGTACCGGAAGTCGATTGAGAAGGACCGCTCGCTTGAGCGCAGATTCCAGGCGGTGAAGGTTCCTCCGCCGAGCGAGGAAGATGCGATCAAGATCATCATGGGGATCAAGGAGAAGTATGAGAAGTTCCACGCGGTGAGCTATACCGACGATGCGATTACTTTCTCGGTGTCGCACTCGAGCCGGTATATTCCTGATCGCTTCCTGCCGGATAAGGCGATCGATTTGATCGATGAGGCAGGTGCGCGGGTGAAGCTGCGGCAGACCTCGATGCCTGAGGAACTGACCGAGGTTCAGAAGCGGATCAAGTTCATCGTGCACCGGATGGAGAATGCGATTGCGAATCATGAGTTCGAGAAGGCGCGGTTCTATTCGGACGAGGAGCGCAAGGAGCGGGAGAATCTGAGAGCATTGCGCGATAAATATCACCTGGATGATTCTTCGGCGGGGATTGTGACGCGCGGAGACATCGAGGATGTCGTGAGCCGCTGGACGGGCGTGCCGATTACTTCGCTGAAGGAAGAGGAGACGCAGCGGCTGCTGCGCGTTGAGGAAGAACTGCACAAGCGCGTGATCTCGCAGGACAAGGCAATTGGCGCGCTGGCGCGGGCGATCCGTCGGTCACGGGCTGGATTGAAGAATCCGGCGCGGCCGATTGGCAGCTTCCTGTTCCTTGGGCCTACCGGTGTTGGTAAGACGGAGATGGCGCGGACTCTGGCGCAGTTCCTGTTTGGATCGGAGAAGGCGTTGATCCGGTTCGATATGTCGGAGTTCATGGAGAAGCATTCGGTGAGCAAGCTGATCGGTTCGCCTCCGGGATATGTCGGGTATGAAGAGGGCGGTCAGCTTACCGAGCGTGTAAAGCGCAATCCGTACTGCGTGGTGCTACTGGATGAGATCGAGAAGGCGCATCCGGATGTCTTCAACCTGCTGCTGCAGGTGTTTGAAGACGGGCAGTTGACGGATGGATTGGGCAACACGGTCGACTACAAGAACACGATCATCATCATGACTTCGAACATTGGAGCGAAGCACCTGCAGAAACGGCAGGGGTTGGGCTTCCAGAGCGAGAAGGAAGACATGGTGATGGACAAGATGGAGGAACTGGTTCGCGGCGAGGTGAAGCGGACGTTCAATCCTGAGTTCCTGAACCGGCTGGACGAGATCATCATCTTCACTTCCCTGTCGGATTCGGACCTGATGCAGATTCTCGAACTGCTGGTACAGCAGTTGAATGTGAACCTTGTGCATAAGGCGATCACGATTTCTGTGACCGACGACGCGAAAAAGTGGATCATCGAGAAGACGGCATCGGACAGAACGTATGGAGCGCGGCCTCTGCGGCGTGCGCTGCAACGGTTTGTCGAGGATCCTTTGTCGGAGGCGCTGATCGGTGGCGGCATCGCTGAGCGGCCGGCGTTCCTTGAGGTTTACATGGAGAACAACCAACTGTTCTATCGTCCGGTCTCGGCCGATGGCGAAGAGAAGATGGCTGGAATGGCTCTGACTGCGGTTTAGCGAATCGCTTCAAGCAAGACAATATGCCCCGGCTGAATGGCTGGGGCGTATTGTTTTTGTATGGAGGGTTTTTGACGTATGGATCGACGTGAGTTTGCGGGATTGTTGCCGGGGTTGCTGGCCGCTGCGGCGGTGTTGCCTGAGAGTGTCGAAGCGCAGACCGGCGCGTTGCCTACTATTGAGTCGGGAGTTTACAAGCCTTCGGCCTGGAAGGACGGATCGCAGGCGGGACACTCGTCGGCGCGTTACCTGGCGGGGATGTTGAAGGCTGGGAATATTCGTTTGGAGATGCATGAGTCGACGATTCAGCCGGGCGCGCAGCATGAACCGGTGGGGACCCATCTGCACAGCGAGATATGGCTGGTGCGCGAGGGGACGGCGGAACTGACGACGAATGATGTGGCGAGGACGATGGTCGCGGGAGACGTGGGGATTTGCTGTGCCGGGGACAAGCACTTCATCTCGAATACGAGCGATAAGCCGGTGACTTATTTTGTGGTGACGGTGGGGCCTCCGGAGTAGAGGTTGCTCAGGCGATGACCGGTGCTTGTTTCGATTTGCGAGTGAGGAAGTAAGCGAGCAGGATTACTCCGCCGATGGCTCCTACGACAGCGTCTGTGCCTGCCAGACCGCGGGCTCCCCAGATTTTTGCGCCGTGGCCATCGACGGTGGTCATGTAGACGACCGGGACGTTGCCGAGAGAGTTGATGATGGAGTATCGGCCACTGCCGCTTTTGCCGGAGTGACCGAGGAACTCGAGTACGACAGCGGTGAACATGGCGTAGCAGGTGCCGATGGTGAAGAGGTAGAGCGTGGATCCTATGACATAGGTGGTCGGGCTGGCAGGGCAGAGCCATAAGACCAACAGGGTCGCCTCATTGATGAGGCAGACACAGAGGTAAGCTACGGAAGCGCTGATCCGGGTGGGGATCAAGGTGGCAGCGAGCGCACCGGCGGCGGTGAGGAAGGCTCCGGCGAGACCGTTCATCCAAGCCATGTTCTGGCCGCTGACATGATAGTCCTGTGCGATGCCGGGGAGAAGGCCTATGGCGGCTCCAGACCCCATTGGAAAGAGCAGAAGGAGGGTGTACGGGACGGCCCGCCAGCGGAAAAAGGTCGCCTTGACCTCATACCAGATTGTCGAGAGCGTGCGGCCCATTTCCTGCCCTGATCCGCGCGTCTGTTTTGGCGTAGCGAGAGCGCCGAAGGCGGGAAGAGCGATGAGTGCCGCGGCTACCCATCCAAGCGAACCCATACTAATTCTCTGGGCCAACGAAGCCATGACCAAGATCGCAACGGCTCCGAACGCGAGGCTGCCGGCCTGGTAAAAGCTGCTGGCTTTGCGCCGGGCAACCTCGCTGTGGAGGGTGCCCATCATGCCTCCGCAACTTGCGACAACGAGTTGGCAGCAGCAGGCGCTGAGGAACATCAGGATGATGGCTGCCCTGGTATCGAGCCTTGGGCTATGGAAGGCAGCGGCCATGATAAGACCGGCGGCGACTGCTCCCGTGATGAGCCAGGCGCGACGCTCAATCCAGAAATCGGTGATGGGACTCCACAGGAAATAGATCGTGGTGGGCAGGATGAGCAGCGAGATGATCTCGGAGCTTCTATCGATGCTGATTCCCTGGCGACGGAAAAGGTAGGACAGGGCTCCCTGAACGATGCCGTTCGCGACCACCGCTGACGGCGCGACGAGAAGTCCGAAGAGCCAGGGACGTTCTTTTGGGGCGGGGTGATTCAGGCCTGCGGCTTGCTCCAGGACGACTTCAGACATGGGTTTGACGTTAGCACGACGGAGTAGTTTTCGACCCTGGAATTATTAAGAAGAAAACCCCGCGTGGGCGGGGTTCTCCCTGGGCTGTTCTCTTCTACACGAGTGATTGGGCGGACTTGACAGCGCTTTGAACGGCGTCACTGGCCTTGTCGACTACGTCGCTGACTTGTCCCTTTGTGCGCTTGACGGCTTTTTCGGCTTCTTTGCTGAGGCGCTCGGCCTGCTCCTTGAGGTAGTTGGCGGCATCTTCGAGATAGTCCCCTGCATCCTCGACTCCCTTGCGAAGCTGCTTGCGCGTCTTGGCGCCGGTTTGAGGAGCGTAGAGAAGAGCGATGGCGGCGCCTGCTGTGACGCCAATCCCGAATGCAAGCCAATAGTTTTTTGCGCTCATGTTGGACGTTACCTCTTTGCGTTATTTGATTATCTGCTGGTTTGGATTCCAGAGGATGAGGATTGGTTGGTTTATTTTCAGCACTTCGCGGGGCTTTCACGAGGCTTTCAAGGGCTTTTCACGAGTCGAGGCCTGCCAGTTCCCTTGCCCGGAGAAAGATCTTTGTGAACATAGGGCGGTTGAGGCGTCCGGTGTTGGTGTTGCGCAATGAGGGGTGATAGGTGGCGAGGAGATGGAGACCATTCGGGAGCAGATACTGGGCTCCGTGGGTGAAACGGTATTCCGATTTGCGAGCAATGACGCCGGTTTGGAGCAGGTAGGCGAGGTAGCCGTCGAAGGCGATCTTTCCGAGGGTGACCACGACACGGATGCGTGGCAGGGACTCGATCTCGGCGGCGAGGTGCGGGGCGCAGTTGCGGAGTTCCTGTGGGAGGGGCTTGTCGCCGGGCGGGGCGCAGCGGACGACGGAGGCGATCCAGGCGTGGCGGAGTTTGAGACCGTCGTCGCGGGAGATGGCCAGTGGTCTGGTGGCGAGGCCAAGCTCGTGGAGGACTGGATACATGAAGTCGCCGGAGCCGTCGCCAGTGAAGGGGCGGCCGGTGCGGTTGGCTCCATGGGCGCCGGGGGCGAGGCCAAGGATGAGGATGCGTGCGCGGGGATCGCCGAAGCCGGGAACGGGGCGTCCCCAGTAAGTCTGATCCTGGTAGGCACGGCGTTTTGTCTCGGCGATACCACGGCAATAAGTGCGGAGACGTGAGCAGCGCTCGCAGGTGGTGATGGACTGGTGGATCTGCTGGAGGGTTAGAGACGAAATCTGTGCGCGGGATGTTTTCACTGCATCCCATGATAGTAGGAGTGAGGCGCGCCGCTGCAGGGCGTAGGCTTGAGCTTGCGTAGAATGAAATTGTCGACGGAAGGAAGGGTGAGGCGGGCCGTTGGAAGATCCCAGACTTAGCAGGATGTATTGGGCGCTGATGAAGCAAAGCTTCGGCAACTGGCGCCGCAATCTGTGGCGTGCAGCGGTTATGCGGTCGGGGTTACTAACGGTATTGTTCTTAGCGATTGTGCTGGCGGGGCTGGCGTTTGGGTGGCACGAGCATAGGCTCGGGCAATTTGCGCAATTGAAGCAGGAACTCGGCAAGCGGCCGGTGCGGGATGTCTCGGTGAAGCCCGGGGGCCAGGATGTGGTGCGGCTGGAGCGGTCCCAGATGTTAGGAGGGACCGGGCCGGAGTTTCTCTCGGCGACACTGCTGCCCGGGCGAGGGATGAACGTGCTGCAGATTACGGCGTACCTTCCGCAGAAGGGCGAAGTGAATTTGCTGGCTTCGCCGACGCTGGAAGAAGCGGCGAAGCAACTGACGGGAACCGGCGCGGATGCGACTGGAGCGAAGAGCCTGACGATGGGAGCGGCGATCGAACTTCCGTGGGCAAGCCGAATCTCTGGATACAAAACGCCCGGCGGAGAGGATCTGATGACGATGTGGCGCGGGACGCGCCTGCTCCTGCCGACAGGTGCTAAGGATAGCTATGGAGTTGACGGAGCGACGGCCGCGGGTGGGATGCTGTTGAAACAGGCTTCGGATTCGATCACTACAAACGTCATGCCGGACGGTGGCGAGGCGCAGGCGGTCTTTCGCCCCGGCAATTTCGGGGGGAACTGGCCCTCGCAGACGGAGATCATGGCGACAATCAACATGAGCGGAAGATCAATCGAATTCAAGATCACCGCGCACAATACAGGCAATGTCGCGGAGCCAATTGGGATTGGGTGGCACCCGCGATTCGCGATCCTGAACGGGCACCGCGACCAGATGATGCTGCGTCTGCCACAGGCGCAGCGGGTCGAGGTGAAGGACCGCCGTACCGGGCAATTGAGCGGAAGGCTTTTGCCGGTCGACGGGACGGAGTACGACTTCACCGGCCGCGAAGGAGCGCAGCTGGGCGCTTTGAATCTTGATGACAGCTTCGTTCATCTGCGGACGGGGCTAATGGATGATGGGCCGGTGGCGGAGCTGCGCGATCCGGAGAATGATTATGGTCTGCGTATTACTGCGTTGAGCCCGACTATCAAGGCGATGCGGGTATATGCGCCACTCGACGGCTCGTTTATCTCGATTGACCCCCAGTTCAACTTCGATGACCCGTTCGGGCACGAATGGGCGAGGGAGGAGGACACAGGGATGGTTGTGCTGCAGCCGGGTCAGTCGACGCAGTGGAAGATTCGGTTGGAGATTTTTTCGCTGAGCTCGAGCCGAGCCGGGCACCTGTAGAAGCTCGAATCATGCGGCTTGCGGGACAGTTTGCGCGGGCCGGGTAGTGAAAGTCAGATTGTGAACGTGTGCAGGTTTGACCCTGTCTATCGAAGGCTCGTACAGTAGTAAAGAGACGTAGACCGCAGCCGCCGATGTAGCGAAAAGGGCTCGGAAGACAAACGCTTTTGGAAGGCATGGATTTTGACCCCGACTGAGATGACAGAGATGAATGAGACTGCCGAGCAGCAGCCCGATGCGGCACACACGCACGATGAGCACCACCACGATCATGAGCACGAACATGAGCACCAGCACGCTCCTGCGTTAAACCCGGAGCTGACACGTGAGATCGAGGTGGAGGCTCCAGCAGAGGAAGTGTCGAAGAGCTTTCGCACCGTGGTGAAGAAGTACCAGAAGCTGGCCCGTATCCCTGGCTTCCGCGCCGGCAAGGTGCCGGAGTCGCTGATTCGGACGAAGTTTGCGAAGGAGGTTCGCCAGGAGGTTCTGGAGAGCCTGGTTTCGGAGAAGTTTCGCAATGCGATCGACGCGCAGAAGCTGCGCCCGGTCTCAGAACCGCAATTGAGAGAGCTGCAACTGTTCGACGGACAACCGCTCAAGTTCAAGGCTGCGTTTGAGGTTGTTCCCACAATCGACGTTACAGGTTACGAGACGATTCATGCGGCGAGGCCTGACTCCGCGTTGACGAACGAGGAGTACGAGGCGGAGTTGACCCGTGCCCTCGATAGCCACGCGACGGTTGAGCCGGTGGAAGAAGACCGCGCGCTCGCGGATGGAGACTGGGCAGAGATCCAGTTTCGGGGCGAGGTGAAAGACCTGGCGCAGACTGTGACCGAAGACGGTGTACAGAACGCATCGACACAGCCACCAATCACCGGCGAGGATGTGTTGATTGAGATCGGCGGGAAGAATACGCTGCCGGCGTTCAACGAAGCGCTGCGCGGAACCAAGCCGGGCCAGGAGCTGAAGTTCGAGGTTGAGTATCCGGTTGATTTTGGCGAGAGACGGCTTGCTGGTCAGACCGTCAGCTATGACGTGACGGTGAAAGGCATCAAGCACAAGAGCTTTCCGGAGCGGGATGCGGAGTTCGCGAAGCAGCTTGGGAATTACGAGAGCTGGGAAGACTTCGAGACGAAGCTGCGCGAGCATGCTGCGGGCCGAAAGAAGGACGCGCTGGAGAGCCAGGCGAAGGACAAGTTGATTGGAGACTTGATCGAGCGGTACCAGTTCCCTGTTCCCGAATCGTTTGTTCAGCAGCAGATTGAAGCGCGGCTGGATCGCGGGCTGCGTGCGCTGGCTCAGCAGGGCATGCCGGTCGATGCTATGCGCAAGCTTAACTTCGCTCAACTTCGCGAGGCGCAGCGCGGCCAGGCGATCAACGAGGTGAAGGCTTCGATGCTGCTGGATCGTATTGCCGAGGCGGAAGGCGTCACGGTGAGCGACGAAGACGTGGATCGTGAGCTGCTGATGCTTTCGATCCAGTCGCGTGAGCCCTTGGAGGCGCTGCGAGAGCGTCTGTCGCATGATGGTGGGCTGGACAGGATTCGCGAGCAGATGCGGCGCGAAAAAACGGGAAGCGTGCTCTACGAGAAGCTGGCTTCGTAGAGTGTAAGTACGGGGCTCGATAACGAAGACAAGAAAGAGAGTGTTATGGGACTAGTACCGATGGTGATCGAGCAGACGAGCCGGGGCGAACGCGCCTACGACATCTACAGCCGTCTGCTGCGGGACAACATCATTTTTCTGGGGACGCCGATTGACGACAATATCGCGAATGTGATCATTGCGCAGATGCTGTTTCTGAGTGGCGAGGACCCGGAGAAGGATATTCAGCTGTACATCAACTCGCCCGGTGGGTCGATTACGGCGGGACTCGCGATCTACGACACGATGCAGTACATCAAGAACGATGTAGTGACGTTCTGTATCGGTCAGGCAGCGTCGATGGGAGCGTTTCTGTTGATGGCGGGCAAGAAGGGCAAGCGGTTTGCCCTGCCGAACTCGCGCATCCTGATCCACCAGCCGTCGATGGGCGGATTGAGCGGTCAGGCAACTGATATCGACATCCACGCACGCGAGATTTTGCGGATTCGCGAGATCACGAACAAGCTGATGAGCGCCAGCACAGGCCAGACGCTGGAGCGGATTGAGCGGGACGTGGAGCGCGACTTTATCATGACGGCCGCGCAGTCGAAGGAATACGGCATCATCGACGATATTATCGATAGGCCACGGACATAAACGCATTATCGACAATTGAGCGAAGGCCCGAGCGTATGGTTCGGGCCTTTGTGTATCCGGATGTATACACCTGAGCGTTCAATAAGCACGTTGGTGACCATTTGTAGTGACCATTTCGAGGTACAGTGGCAGGTACCTGTACCACGTTTTGCACGATGAATCGGGTGTAAAATTTAAGTTGTAGTAGTGTTGGTTGGACCTCAGGAGCTGTAGTACTTATGAAAACGTCGCGGGGCTCAGACGAATCACTTCGTTGTTCTTTCTGCCATAAATCGCAGGATGCGGTTGCCAAGTTAATTTCTTCCCCATCGGACTATCCGCGGGCCTATATCTGCGACGAGTGCGTGGCAGTCTGCAACTCGATTCTCGAAGATGATCGAAGTGAAGCGCAGACAGGCGGCGCGCCGGCTCATCTGCCGAAGCCGCAAGAGGTCAAGACGTTTCTGGATGAATACGTGATCGGCCAGGACCAGACGAAGAAGAAGCTTGCCGTCGCAGTCTACAACCACTACAAACGAATTCAGATGAACAAGACTCGCGGCAACGAGGTGGAGTTGTCGAAGTCGAATATTTTGCTTGTAGGCCCCACGGGCTCTGGCAAGACACTGCTGGCTCAGACAATGGCGAAGATGCTTGACGTGCCGTTTGCGATCGTCGATGCGACTACGTTGACTGAGGCCGGTTACGTGGGCGAGGACGTGGAGAACATCATCCTGAAGCTGCTGCAGGCGGCCGATGGTGATGTGCAGCGTGCGCAGAGCGGGATCATCTACATCGATGAGATCGACAAGATTGGGCGCAAGGATGAGAACCCTTCGATTACGCGCGACGTCTCGGGCGAAGGCGTGCAGCAGGCATTGTTGAAGCTGCTCGAAGGCACGGTGGCCAATGTTCCACCTCAGGGTGGACGCAAGCATCCGCACCAGGAGTTCACGGCGGTCGACACGACGAACATTCTCTTCATCTGCGGCGGAGCTTTTGTTGGCCTGGAGAAGGTCATCGGTCGGCGTGTGGGCAAGAAGGCGCTGGGCTTCAAAGCAATCGCCGAAGCTGATGCGAAGGATGGCGATGTGACCCCGATTCGTGCGCAGCGCGATGCGGAGCTGCTGCGCCAGGCAGAGCCTCAGGACCTTCTGAAATATGGGTTGATTCCGGAGTTCGTAGGCCGGCTGCCGGTGCTTGGCATTCTGGACGAACTGGATGAAGCCGCACTGATCGAGATTCTCACCAAGCCGCGCAATGCGATTCTGAAGCAGTATGCGAAGTTGTTTGAGTTTGAAGGCGTGAAAGTTACTTTCACCGAAGAAGCCACACGGGAGATCGCGCGGGAGGCCTTGCAGCGGAAGGTTGGAGCGCGGGGCCTGCGGATGATTCTCGAGGAACTGATGCTGGACCTGATGTACTTTGTCCCCGGCAACAAGAAGGTGAAAGAGCTTGCGATTACTGCGGAGATGGTGAAAAAACACAGCCTTACTTTGCCGATGTTGCTGGAGAAGGCGGGCTAAGCGGCAATGCGCGGGTTGGCGCGCAGACTCGCAGCCATTGGTTTGCCGTTTTCAGAGTTCGGGGGTGTATCGGCGAGCAAATCTGGCGGAAAGCTATTTTCTTCACCCGATTGAGGGCGGCAATTCCACAGATGATGCAGTTTGACTGGTGCATAGCTTGGCCCGACGCATTACAATCACCTGAAGCCGCGACCGGTGCATCGTAATCGCCGGTAAAACGTCTAATTGGAGAGTAATGACAAACCAACCCAAAAAAGCGCTGAGCGGCGATATTCGCAAGCTTCCGATGATGCCCATTCGTGACATGGTCATCTTTCCCCATATGATGACGCCGTTTGTGGTGGGCCGCGAGTCGAGCGTGCGTGCTTTGGAAGAAGCGCTGTCAGCCGACCGCAAGATTTTCCTGGCTACCCAACACGACGCATCAGTCGATGAGCCGAACGCCGACGATATCTACGAGACGGGAACGATTGGGAATATCGTCCAAAGCGTCAAGATGCCGGACGGAAATATCAAGGTGCTGGTTGAAGGAGTAGAACGGGCTCGCGCAACGGAGGTCAACGACGTTGACGGGTTCTTTGTGGCAACTGTTCGAACCGGCGCAACACAGCTTGAGATGACGGCGCAGGTGGAACAGTTGATGCAGCGGGTGCATTCCCTGTTTGAGCAGTATGTGAAGCTGCAGCAGTCTTTGAACTACGAGACGATGGCGGCGAGCGTTCGCTCCGATGAGCCGGCCAAGCTGGCTGACACGATTGCGGCAAACCTGCAGTTGACAATCGAGGAAAAGCAGCAGTTGCTTGAGGTGTTCGATCCGGAGGACCGGTTGTCGAAGGTCGCCGATGTGCTGGATGTCGCGATCGAGAAGCTGAACATGGACCGTACCATCCAGTCGCGGGTGAAGCGGCAGATGGAGAAGGCGCAGAAAGAGTACTACCTCAACGAGAAGATCAAGGCGATCCAGAAGGAGCTTGGGCGCGGCGAGAAGTCCGAGTTCGATGAGCTGAAGAAGAAGATTGAAGCGGCGGGTATGCCGAAGGAAGTGCTCGACAAGTCACTGCAGGAACTCAAGAAGCTTGAGGCGATGCCGCCGATGTCGGCTGAGTCGACAGTGTCGCGCAACTATCTCGACTGGTTGCTCGCTGTGCCGTGGAAGAAGCGTTCTAAGGAGATTCGCTCGATTGAGCATGCCGAGCAGATTCTGAACCAGGACCACTACGGGCTCGAGAAGATCAAGGAACGCATCCTCGAGTTTCTGGCTGTAAGACAGTTGGTCAAGAATCCGAAGGGATCGATTCTGTGCTTTGTAGGGCCTCCGGGCGTGGGCAAAACGTCGCTGGGGATGTCGATTGCCAAAGCTACGGGGCGGAAGTTCGTCCGGATGTCGCTTGGGGGCGTGCGCGACGAGGCTGAGATTCGCGGCCATAGGCGGACCTATATTGGCGCACTGCCGGGACAGATCATCCAGTCGATGAAGAAGGCCGGGACGAAGAATCCCGTGTTCATGCTGGACGAGATCGACAAGATGGCATCGGACTTCAGGGGCGATCCGGCCAGTGCGTTGCTTGAGGTGCTGGATCCTGAGCAGAATACGTCGTTCCAGGACCACTATCTCGATGTGGAATATGACCTCTCGCAGGTGCTGTTTGTCGCGACGGCGAATGTGCTCCACACGATTCCGGGACCGCTGCAGGACCGAATGGAGATTCTTCGGTTGCACGGTTATACCGAGTTGGAGAAGCTTGAGATCGCCAAGCAGTATCTGGTGAAGAAGCAGCGTGAAGGCACCGGGCTGACTGAAGATCAGATCGTCTTCGAGGACGATGCGCTCCGGCAGATTATCCGGAGCTATACGCGCGAGGCCGGAGTGAGAAACCTGGAGCGCGAGATCGGCAATGTGTGCCGGAAGGTCGCACGGCGCGTCGTGAAGAATGGCCCAGAGCACAAAGAGGTCATCACAGGCGAGAATATCGGCAACATTCTTGGCGTGGCAAAGTTCCGCGATTCCCTTGCGCATGAGAAGAGCGAGGTCGGCCTCGTCACAGGCCTTGCGTGGACGGAGATGGGCGGCACGATTCTCCAGACTGAGGTGCAGGTGCTCGACGGCAAGGGCAAGCTGACGGCGACCGGCCAGTTGGGCGATGTGATGCAGGAGTCTGCACAGGCCGCGTTGACTTACATTCGTTCGCGTTCGCACCATCTTGGGCTGGCGAAGGATTTCTATAAGAACGTTGACATTCACGTTCACGTTCCGGAGGGCGCCATCCCTAAGGATGGGCCTTCAGCGGGCATTACGCTGGC
This sequence comes from uncultured Acidobacteriaceae bacterium, assembly GCA_963746625.1. Classification (GTDB taxonomy): domain Bacteria; phylum Acidobacteriota; class Terriglobia; order Terriglobales; family Acidobacteriaceae; genus Edaphobacter. The sequence goes on along the minus strand of CAVVBT010000001.1, from coordinate 1,171,093 downwards.
TACGGGACTCGCGAGTGCGCTGACCAAGATCAAGGTGCGGCGCGATATCGCGATGACTGGTGAGATTACGTTGCGCGGCAAGGTGCTCCCGATCGGCGGGCTGAAGGAGAAGTTGCTGGCGGCGCACCGGGCGGGGATCTTCGAGGCGATCGTGCCGGAGGAGAACCGTAAGGACCTCGCCGATCTGCCGGAGTTATTGAAGACGAGCATGAAGCTCTACTTCGTTGAGGAGATGGATCAGGTGTTGAATCTGGCGCTTGAGGGCAATCTGCCAGAACTGCGAGAAGAGACGCCGGAAGGTCTGGCTGCTGTCATGCCGGTTGCGGGAATTGACCTGCCTCAGCCTATCGCTCATCAATAAGAACGATTTGAAAGACGACAAAAGGCCGAACCGCCTGGGTTCGGCCTTTTGCTATGCGCCCGAAATTAACTAGACTGTTCTCCTGCCTCCGACGAAGTTCATGATGATTGAGATAAGTGCGAAGAGAAGCAGCAGGTGAATCAAAAAGCTGCTGACATGCAAAACGAAGAATCCGCCCAACCACAGAAGGACCAATACGACAGCCAGGATAAGGAACATGAGTGACCTTCTTTCTCCTACAGTTTGTGGCTCCGGAGCGCGAGGAGCATCTTGTCTTAGGAGCCTGTGCGCTTCGGATTCGTTGCCTGATTGGGAAAAGAAGGTCTAAATTCTGGCGAGTTTCGTGGCCTGAGTCATTGTTTTCTTCGTGCAACGCCTGCGCCTCCAATACTTAGATGACGTCACAATTCGATGACGACCTTGCCCGTGGCGTCCGATTCGACCAGGGCAAGCGCGGCGCCGATCTCTGCGACAGAAAACGCGGATCGTTGAGAAGAGGCTTCAGTTTCCCACTTCGGCAAGGTTTGGTGCCTGCTCAGGTATCTGGCCGTGATGCAAGCGGTCTCTGTCGAAACATCGACACCGTTGCGACATTGAAAGCTTCGTTCAGTGGGATTTCTTCTGCCTCCCGGAGATGGCGTGGGATGAAGCGGGGCCGGAGTGTGCCTCTAGTTTGTGCCACCGGCAATGGATGGGATGAGCATGATCTCGTCGCCGTCCTGGAAGGCGTAGGTTTCGCCGCCGAGGAAGCGGATGTCTTCGTCATTGACGTAGATGTTGATGAAGCGGCGGAGTTTGCCGTCCTCGCCTCTAATTTGCGTGGAGAGCGCGGGGAAGGTCTGGTCGATGTCAGTGAGCAGGCCGGGAAGATTTTCCGCGGCGGAGTCGAATTGTTTGCGGCCATCGGTGTGACGCGTGAACGCGGTGGGAAGAGTGACTTTGATGGACATTAGTTGGCTCCTGCGACTGCAAGTTCGGGTTCTGCGATGCCGTCGAGTTCGCGGAGGTATGCGCCGAAGTCGGCGAGGCGCGGACGGACTGCGCGCTCCTGCTGGTAGTGGCCGGTGAGGGCGTCGGTGGTCTTGAGGCCGTTGCCAGTGATGCAGGTGACGGTGAGCTGGTCGGGCTCGATGCGGCGGTCGGCATAGAGGCGCGCAGTGACTGCGGTGGTGACGCCGCCTGCAGTCTCGGTGAAGATGCCTTCAGTCTCGGCGAGTTCCTGGATGCCGGAGACAATTTCGACGTCAGAGACGTCCTCTGCCCATCCGCCTGAGTCGCGGATCATGCGAGAGGCGGCGGGACCGTCGGCGGGATTGCCGATGGCGAGTGAACGGGCGATGGTGTTGGGGCGTTGCGGAATGACTTCGTCAGTTCCCTGCTTGACGGCGGTGGAGATGGGCGAGCATCCGGTGGCCTGTGCTCCGAAGAAGCGGACTGGCTTGTCTTCGACAAGGCCGAGGTAGATAAGCTCGTTGAAGGCCTTGCGGATTTTGCGGATGAGCGATCCGCCGGCCATGGGGACGACGACGTTGTCGGGGAGACGCCATCCTAGTTGTTCGGCGATCTCGTAGCCGACGGTCTTGGAGCCTTCGGCGTAGTAGGGGCGGAGATTTACGTTGACGAAGCCCCAGTTGTACTCGTCGGCGATCTGGGTGCAGAGGCGGTTGACGTGGTCGTAGTTGCCGTCGATGCGGACGAGGCGGGCTCCGTAGACCTGGGTGTTGAGGATCTTTGCGGGTTCGAGGTCGGCCGGGACGAGGATGGTTGCCTTGAGGCCGAGACGAGCGGCTTGTGCGGCTACGGAGTTGGCGAGATTCCCGGTGGAGGAGCAGCCGACGGTGTCGAAGCCGAATTTGCGTGCGTTAGCGAGAGCGACAGAGACGACTCGATCTTTGAAGCTGAGGGTCGGAAAACAGACGGCGTCGTTTTTTACGTAGAGATTGGTTGCGCCGACGCGCTTGCCGAGATTGGTTGCGCGTACGAGCGGAGTAAAGCCTACCGGGAGATCGGGCTGGAAGCCTTCGGGGATGGGGAGGAGAGCGGCGTAGCGCCAGATGTTCGCGGGGCCCGCGGCGATGTTTTCCTTGGTGAAGATGCCTCGGACGGAGTCGAGGTCGTAGGCGAGCTCGAGGGGGTAGAGGCAGTCGGGGCAGGCGGAAAGAGGCTGGTTGCCGAAGGTCTTGCCGCACTCGTTGCACTTCAGCTCATAGCGGCTACAGGAATAATTCATGATGCTCTTTCCGAGTAGGAAGAGCGATGAGCTTTTTGACTTTTCTCTTGGTTGGCCGTCCGGGAATCTGAAATACGGGGCGGCCTTTTGGGCTGGATGCTCCGAATCTCATGTTCCCTGCGGGTTTCGCAGGAGAGAGTTGACACCGGTACGCCTTTGTTCTGTCCGGTTGTCGTGGCGTCAAAGGGCTCGTCCCTCAACCACTCTGCATGAAATTCAAATCTGCCGAAGCAGACTGGAATACTTCGTTTGTATCACAGCATGTGGATGGCCGCAACTGTCGGGATTGTTTACTCGGAAGTTGTATCGACCACGCCGCGCGGCGGCGGGTGTACTGAACGTGTACAGGAGGGATCGATGAAAAGATATTTGAAGTTTGCTGCGAGCTTCTGGGTGAGCGCGTTTTTGGTGGCGGGGTCGATGGCCCCGGCACAGACTACGACGACTCCAAAGGCGAAGAAGAAGGCCGGTAGCTCGACGACGAATACGACGACTCCCACGTCAACGACCGGTACGACGAGTTCTGGGCAGGCGGACAACGGAACTACGGCTCCCTCTTCCGACACGTCTACGACTACTCCGCCTGCTGCGACCGCACACGATCAGAGCGGAACAACGACGGCTCCGAAGACGATGGTTGGACCGGACAAGCGAACGATTCCTGTCCCGCAACTGTAGGGAAAAATAGGCGACTACGCAGGTGGAATGACAATGTCGCGCACGCCCTGGGCGAAGGCCGCGGGGTCGAACTCGGTGCGCAGAATCTCGTCCGGGCAGTCAGTCATGAGAGCGACGCGCCAGTTGCAGACGAAGGCAACGGTTTGCTCGGGCTGGGCGGTCTTGATCTCACCGCAAAGGTGCTCGGCGTTGTGAATGCCGGCTTCGCCTTCGACGTCGACCAGGACAAGGTCGTACTGGCGGCCCCAGAACATGGAGAGCCCTTCGGTGTAGCTGAGGGTGGAGTCGACCTCAAAGCCCTGAAGGGTGAGGATGCGATCGCGAAGGGGTCGGATCGTTTCGCGGGTACAGATGTGAAGGATTGTTCGTTTGTTCTCGTTGCCCAATGGCGTTTCCATTTCTAGTCCAACTTTCACCTGAGACCATCTGACGGCGTCGCCTCTAAGAATAGTCGCGGCGGCGAGCCTTGGGATGTGTTTGTGGCTTTTTTGTTAGACAGCTGTACTGTTTCTTTCGGTTGTCTGACCTTATCCGCTGATATGTCGGGACTTAGCTCTGGGCCGAGGGGTCATAGTTAAGATTTTGGCCGAGCCAGCGCTCGACCTCTGCGACGGTCATGGCTTTGCGTTTGTGATAGTCGTCGACCTGATCGCGGTCGATCTTGCCGAGCGAGAAATATCGCGACTCGGGATGAGCGAAGTAGAGGCCGCTGACACTTGAACCGGGCCACATGGCGAAGGACTCGGTGATCTGCATGCCGGTGTTCGTTTCGACGTCGAGCAGTTGCCAGAGCGGGCCTTTTTCGGTGTGGTCGGGGCAGGCTGGGTAACCGGGGGCGGGGCGGATTCCGCGATACTTCTCCTGGATAAGCTCTTCGGGTGTGAAGTTTTCTGCGCAGCCGTAGCCCCATTCGTCGCGCACCCGCTTATGGAGGCATTCGGCGAAGGCTTCGGCGAGACGGTCGGCGATTGCCTCAGCCATGATGGCGTTGTAGTCGTCGTTTTCGGCGCGGAAACGGTCGCAGAGTTCCTTGAGGCCGATGCCGCTGGTGACGGCGAAGGCTCCGATGTGGTCGGGGAGTGTGGTTTCGGCTGGGGCTATGAAGTCGGAGAGCGAACGGCAGGGCTCCTTGCCTTCCCTGTTTGCTTGCTGGCGGAGGAAGTGGAATCGTGTGAGCTCTTTCGTGCGCGTGTCGTCGGCGTAGAGAGCCACATCGTCGCCGACGGCGTTGGCTGGGAAGAAGCCGTAGACACCACGGGCGGTAAGGAGATTTTTTTCGATGATGCGATCAAGCAGCGCGTTGGCTTCGGTGAAGATTTGGCGTGCCTGTGCCCCTTGCTCGGCGTGATCGAATATGCGGGGGTAGATGCCTTTGAGGCCCCAGGTATGAAAGAAGGGCGACCAGTCGATGTATTCGCGCAAAGTGGCGAGGGAAAAATGGTCGAGCACACGGATGCCAGTGAAGGCGGGCGTGGGGATATCTTCGGCGCGCCACTCGATCGGTGTGCGGCGGGCGCGGGCTGCGTCGAGCGAGATGACCTGCTGACGCGGTGCAGCGTGGGCCTTGCGGAGGCGCTCGTAGTCGGCGCGATGCTGCCTCACGAACTCCGTTTTGCCATCGTCGCTGAGAAGGCTCGTAGTCACGGGCACGGCGCGGCTGGCATCGAGGATGTGGACGACGGGCTCACTATAGTGCGGCGCGATTTTGACGGCAGTGTGGGCACGGCTAGTGGTGGCACCGCCGATCAGGAGCGGCAGTTTGAAGCCCTGACGTTCCATCTCTTTGGCGACGTGAACCATCTCGTCGAGTGAAGGTGTGATGAGACCGCTCAGGCCGATCAGATCTACTTTTTCTGATTTTGCGCGCTCGAGAATTTTTTCGGACGAGACCATCACGCCCAGATCAATGACCTCGTAGTTGTTGCATGCGAGCACGACACCGACGATGTTCTTGCCGATGTCGTGAACGTCACCCTTGACCGTTGCGAGCAGGATTTTTCCCTGTGCCTTTACAACTTCTCCAGCCGCAACCATCGCGGCCTTCTCGGCCTCCATGAACGGCGTCAGGTGCGCCACAGCCTTCTTCATCACGCGGGCAGATTTAACCACCTGCGGCAAAAACATCTTGCCGGCTCCGAAGAGATCGCCGACGACGCTCATGCCGTCCATCAGCGGGCCTTCGATAACCAAAAGAGGCCGGCCGAGTTTGACGCGCGCTTCTTCGGCGTCGATCTCGATGTAGGTATCGATTCCCTTCACCAGTGCGTGAGAAAGACGTTCTTCAACGGTGCCGCTGCGCCACTCTTCGGCCTTCTTTTCGCTTGCTACTGAGCCTGCGCCTTTCAGGGTTTCGCCGTAATCCACCAGGCGCTCTGTCGCATCGGGACGGCGATTGAGGAGCACGTCCTCGACCATCACCTTCAGTTCGGGCTCAATCTCTTCGTAGACCTCGAGCATTCCGGCGTTGACGATGCCCATGTCCATACCGGCGGAGATGGCGTGATAGAGAAAGGCCGAGTGCATGGCCTCACGCACCTTGTTGTTGCCGCGGAAGCTGAAGGAGATGTTGGAGACGCCGCCGGAGACCTTCGCGTGCGGGAGGTTGGCCTTGATCCAGCGCGTGGCGTTGATGAAGTCGACCGCGTAGTTGTTGTGCTCCTCCATGCCGGTGGCGACCGTGAGGATGTTCGGGTCGAAGATGATGTCTTCCGGCGGGAAACCGACCTCGTCGACCAGGATGCGATAGGCGCGCTCGCATATACGGATTTTTTCGTCGTAAGTGGCTGCCTGGCCTTTCTCGTCGAAGGCCATAACGACTACGGCTGCACCATATTTCAGCACCGTTGCGGCGTTGAGACGGAATTTTTCTTCACCCTCTTTGAGCGAGATTGAGTTGACGATCCCTTTGCCCTGAAGGCATTTCAATCCTGCTTCGATGACCTCCCACTTGGAGGAGTCGACCATGAAAGGGACCTTTGCGACTTCGGGCTCGCTTGCGAGAAGCTGCAGGTAACGGGTCATGGCGGCGACGCCATCGATCATGCCCTCATCCATGCAGATGTCGATGACGTTGGCCCCGTTTTCGACCTGCTGGCGGGCTACGCTGACGGCTTCCTCGAACTTGCCTTCTTTAACCAGCTTTGCGAACTTTGGCGAACCGGCGACATTGGTTCGTTCACCAATCATGATGTAGACGCCGGCCTGCTGAGTGAAGGGTTGCGATCCTGATAGGCGGAGCGGCTTGGTCTCAGGGGCCTTGCTTTCGGTTCCGCTCACGCTGCGACCTCGATCCGGCTGAGTCTTCGGGGAGCCTGACCTTCGAGCGCCTTTGCGATGGCCGCGATGTGCTCGGGCGTGTTGCCGCAGCAGCCGCCGGCGATGTTGATGAGACCGTCCTTTGCAAATCCCCCGAGGAAACGCGCCATGTCGCTCGGACCGAGATCGAATCCGGTCTCGGAGAGAGGGTTTGGCAGGCCGGCATTGGGGTAGCAGGAGATGGCGACGTTCGCCTTCTCGGAAAGCTCTTCCAGGAAGGGATACATGAGGTCGGGACCGAGAGAGCAGTTGAGTCCGACCGACAGCGGTTTGACGTGTTTCACCGCGTTCCAGAAGGCCTCGGTGGTTTGGGCGGAGATAAGCGTCTCGCCGCCGCGGCCAACTGCTGCGGAGATCATCACCGGAAGCTGCTTCTTGTCTTCGTCGAATACTTCGCGAATCGCGACGAGTGGCTGCTTTTGCGTTGAGCGAGTCGAAGATGGTTTCGACCAGAAGCAGATCTGAGCCGCCAGCGATGAGGGCGCGCACCTGATGGGCGTATGCGGCCTTCACCTGGTCGAAGGTGACGACGCGGAAACCGGCATCCTCGGCGTCGGGGGAGTTTGAGAGGGAGACGGTAAGCGGCCCGATGGCTCCTGCTACGAAGCGTTGACGACCTGTATCGTTGGCGACGCGATCGGCCCACTCGCGGCACTGCTGAGAGGATTTTTCGTTAATCTCCCATGCGAGATCGTTGAGCATCGGGTCATCGATGATCTTCTGGTAGAAGGCGGGGTCTTTGCGGCCGCCGTGCTCGCGCGGGTCGTCGACGAAGAACTCGCTCTGGGTGATGCTGGTGGCGCCGAAGGTGTTGGTCTCAATAATGTCTGCGCCGGCCTCGAGAAAGCGGCGATGAATGTCGCAGATCATCTCCGGCTGGGTGAGGGAGAAGAGATCGCCGTTGTTGAGCAGGTCCTTGGTTGAGTTCTTGAAGCGCTCGCCGCGGATGTCGGCTTCTTTCTTGCCGTAGGTGCGGATGGTCGTGCCCATGGCGCCATCGATGATGGCGATGCGGTTCTCGAGGATCTTCTCCAGAGGATGCTGCCGGGGTGTCGTCATTTTCATTTGATGTCCTCCTCTGTTGCGCGGTGCAGTATCGCGTCCATCGTAGTGCGGCGAGCCATCAAGGCTCGCCGGTGGTTTCCACGCTTCCCTTGAAGCTTCAGGCGAGGATTTCGGCCGTGTCCTTGTCCGAGAGGATATCGTCGGGGAGCTGGGGCATAGGCACCAGCAGGTCTTCCTTACGCATGACCAGGCTGGTGGCGTTGAGGCTGGCGAGTTCGAAACCGTGACCGTGAGTGATGGCGTCGGTGGGGCAGGCCTCGACACAGTAGCCGCAGAAGATGCAGCGGTTGTAGTCGATGTTGTAGACCTTGGCGTAACGCTCGGCGGAGGAGATGCGTTGTTCTTCCGTGTTCTCCGCGGCTTCGATGTAGATGCAGTTCGAAGGACAGGCAGCGGCGCAGAGGAAGCAGGCAACGCACTTTTCGAGGCCCTGCTCGTCACGCTGGAGCTGGTGTTTGCCGCGGAAACGCTCCTGAAATTTGGCGCCGCGCATGGGGCCCTTGCCGTCGGGATAGTTCTCTACCTCTGTGGGCTGAAAGACTTCCTTCAGGGTGATGCTCATACCCTTGGCTATGGCGGCTGCGTCGCGAACGATAGACATAACTTGAGTATACGACGTTGCCGAGGTAGCCTGAAACCCATGAGAACCTTTCCTGCTTCCCTCTTGTGTTTCGCCGGACTACTGTTTGCAGGATTTACGGTGTACGGAGTTGCACAGACTGCTCCCATGGCCGGCATGCCGCAGGAGAGGGAGCATACCCATGCGGGTCCTTCGACGAACCTGACGCTCACAGTGGATGGTAAGGCGACTACCCTGACCATCGCGGAGTTGCAGGCGATGCCGCAGACAACTGTCACGGTCCACAATGAACACACGAAGGTGGATGAGACTTATTCGGGGGTTCTACTGGGGGATTTGCTGGCGAAGTATGGATTGCCTGTTACTCAGGCAACTCATCGGAAGATGCTTCGTAGCTATCTGACCGCTGAGGGGACGGATAAGTATTGGGTCTTGTATTCGGTGACGGAGATTGAGGCGTCGGAGCACAATGCGCAGGTAATCGTCGCGACCAGCATGAGTGGCAAACCGCTTGGCGAGGATGGGCAGTTGAAGCTGATCGATACATCGGATAAGAAACCGCAACGGTGGGTGCGGAATCTTAGTGCAATTACGGTGAAGAGCGCCGAGTAAAGCAAACAGTTATCGGCCAAAGGTGTAGGTAAATTTGAAGAGTCCGCTGTCGACACCATAGTTCGTCGGGGCAGTGTAGGCATTCGAAAAATGCTGTAGCTGATACTCGAGCCGCATGGATTGGGTCGAAGTCCGGAAGTACTCGATACCGGCACCTACCTGAAACATGAAGTTGAATGAACCGCCGGTCTCTACGGGGATTTTTTTTGCTGAGAGCAGAAGACCGGTCAGGATGCTGCCGGTGGGCTGCCATCGTTTCCTGGGGAGGAGATTGACCCTTGTGCCCAGTGGGGAGACGCCTTCTACATAAGTCCAGCGCCGTCCACAGCTGAGTGTGAAGGTACCGGCTTCCAGGATTCCGTTTCCGTTTATGAAGGAATAGCTTCCTGAGGAAGGTCTGCACTGTGGGGTGGCAATCGGTTCGGTGACAAGAGTCACTGGTGGAGGAGGTAACGTCTGGGTGGTTGTTTCGGTATCCGTAAGGTCGCTCTCTGCGATCAGCGGGCGAAATTCTCCCGTGTATTTCCAAACGATGTTGTGCGTAGCTATGAGACGGCGTTCGTACTGGAAGCCAAGTTCAGTGAACTTGCGGCCTTCCGCGCTTCCGAGGACGATGTGGCTCGAGTCGTTAGAGTAGTCTACGAAGACGCCGAAGGTGTTTTTGCTGCCGAAGGTAGTCGTGTCCGGGACTTGAGCTGGCGCTGGTGAAACAAAAGCTAGAAAGACTGCAAGAATTGCAAACGCAACTGGCTTCATTCGGTCCCCATAAATCTCAAGTCAATTAGAACAGGCTCGTCGTTTCAAATAGATTATGTGATTTCATTCGATGCCTAGCTTTTTCCAGATGGCGTCGATCTTTGTTTTGACTTCTTTGTCCATGGTTAGCATGGAGGGCCATGGGCGAGTGAAGCCTTCGGCGGCCCACTTGCGCGTGGCGTCGATGCCCATCTTGCTGCCGTAGTTGGGGAGACGGCTGGCGTGGTCTAGCGAGTCGATGGGGCCGAGGGTGAACTGGATGTCGCGCTCGGGGTCAATGTTGTTCGTGACGCGGAGTGTTACTTCTGCGAGGTCGTGCACGTCGCAGTCTTCGTCTACGACGATGATGCACTTGGTGAACATGGCTTGCCCCATTGCCCAGATGCCATTCATTACTTTGCGGGCGTGGCCTGCGTAGGATTTCTTGATGGCGACGATCATCAGGTTGTGGAAGACGCCCTCCGGGGGGAGATTGACGTCGATGATCTCGGGGAGGGTGAGTTGCATGAGGGGGAGGAAGATGCGCTCGACGGCTTTGCCCATCCAGGCGTCTTCCATCGGGGGCTTTCCTACTATCGTTGCGGCGTAGATGGGGTCTTTGCGGTGCGTGATGCAGGTGACGTGGAAGACGGGGTAGTCCTCCTGCATGGTGTAGAAGCCGGTGTGGTCGCCGAAGGGGCCTTCGGTGCGGAGTTCGCCGAGTTGGACGTAGCCTTCGAGGATGTACTCGGCGTTGGCGGGGACTTCGAGGTCGACGGTTTCGGCTTTGACTAGTTCGAGGGGCTTCTGGCGGAGGAAGCCGGAGATTAAATATTCTTCGACGTCGGGGGGGGCGGGGACTATTGCGCTGAAGGTGGTGGCGGGGTCGGTGCCGATGGCTACGGCTACCTCCATGCGGTCTTCGCGGATGCGCGTGACGGTGGAAGTACTGAGAGAGGCTAGTGAGGATGCGGCGGTGGTGCCACCGGCGGTGATGGCCATCAGGTCTACGCTTCCGACGTGGTCGGCTGTCGTGGCGCGGAGGCGTTCGCGCATGTGCTCGGCGGCTACCTTCTGGCGCTGCCAGTGCATGCCGGTGGTTTTGGCGTCGTAGATCTGCATTCGATACATGCCTACGTTGCGCTTGCCCGATTTGGGATCGCGCGTGATGACGCAGGGGAGGGTGATGAAGGGGCCGCCGTCCTGCGGCCAGGTTTTGAGGACGGGGAGTTCGAGAAGATTGACGTCTGCGCCGCGTTTGATGACCTGCTTGCAGGGCGCTTCTTTTGAGGAGACTACCTTGGGGAAGAAATTGCCGACTTCGGCGAGCATTGGGAGCAGCTTCATCTTGTCCATGAAGCTGGTGGGCATCTGGGGCTTGATGAGGGTGCGGATACGGTTGGCTATATCGTCGAGGGAGTCGGTTTCGAGTGCCAGTTGCATGCGGCGCAGGCTGCCGTACTGGTTCATCAGGACGGACGCGCCGGGGTGGCCTTTGACGTTTTCGAAGAGGAGGGCCGGGCCTCCTGCTTTTGCGGTGCCGCGGTGGAGTTTGGCGGTGCGGTCGGCGATCTCGGCCATCTCGAGGTTCGGGTCAACTTCGATGGTAATGCGCTTGAGCTCGCCGGATTTCTCTAGTGTCTTGATCCAGTCGCGTAGATCGGTGTAGGCCAATTCTGTGCTCCCTGGGGCGGGTATCCCCCTCCCCCGTAAAAAGTGTGCAAAGTATTCGAACGAGATACTTTAGGTCTGGACTTCCGTATTGCCGATGTTGTGCTTTTCTAGTGTAGCCCCTTGTGGGCACGGTGTATCTGTCAAGCCGGAGCAGTTGGGCTTGTATGTTGCTGGAGGAGAGGTAAGGATAGGGCTTGTATCTTCGACAGCGGTCGACCGGAGGAAGGGATGGCGCAGAGAGTTTGGCTCGTGGAAGTGCCGGGTGGGGAGTTTCGGGAGACGGAGCGGCCTGTGCCTGCGCTCGGGCAAAACGAGGTTCTGGTCAGGATCTCGGCGAGCGGGGTGAATCCGCTGGATACGAAGATTCGCGCGGCCAAAGCTGCGCACGCCAAACAGCCGCTGCCTGCCGTGCTGGGTCTTGATATGGCGGGAACGGTGGAGCAGGTTGGTTCGAGTGTCAGCGGATTCGCGCGCGGCGATGAGGTTTTCGGGATGGTGGGAGGCGTTGGCGGGTTGCAGGGCACGCTCGCCGAGTATGTGGCGGCGGACGCCGCTCTGCTGGCGCACAAACCGAAGAATCTTTCGATGCGGGAAGCGGCAGCTTTGCCCTTGAGCATCCTTACCGCGTGGGAGGGTCTCGTCGACCGGGCCAACGTGCGTGCGAATCAGACGGTGCTCATCCATGCCGGGGCCGGCGGGGTAGGCTATGTTGCGACTCAGATTGCCCGCGCGTTTGGAGCGCAGGTCTTTGCTACGGTTTCGCGGGGCAAAGAGAAGGTCGTGGAGGGCGTCGGTGCTACGCCGATTGATTACCAGACGACTTCGGTGGAAGAGTATGTGGCCTCTGCCACGAATGGAAGAGGATTCGATATCGTTTATGACACGGTGGGTGGGGCGACACTGGATGCTTCCTTCGGTGCGGTGAAACGGTACACAGGTCATGTTCTGAGCAGTCTGGGATGGGGTTCGCATTCGCTGGCTCCACTCTCTTTCCGTGGAGCGACTTATTCGGGCGTGTTTACTTTGCTTCCGCTGATTACGGGCGAGGGGCGGGCGCATCATGGCGAGATCCTTGCCAGGGCGGCGGCGCTTGCGGAGGCGGGAAAGCTGAAGCCACTACTGAACGAGCGACGCTTTTCGACTGGGGAGATCGGTGAAGCGCACGATCTGGTTGAAGCCGGGGCGCTCGGTAAGGTTGTTGTTGAGATTTAGGACATCGTCGCGAAACGTTATCGATCAGACTTTGAGGAAGATGCGTTTGCGGTAGAGAAGCCAGTTGGGGATGAAGCAGACGGCGACAAAGGCGAGGGCGAAGACGAGCGAAGTGACGTTGGTGCTGCCGTTGAATGCGAAGAGATTGTGATAGGTCCAGTACCAGGCGGTCACGGGTTGGCCGTTTGGGCCGATGGAGTGGGGGATTTTGATCCAGATCATGTTGATGACGAGAAACTCGGAGACGCAGAACGCGGCGATGGCGTTGGAGCCGAAGACGAGCCAGGGGTAGGTTAACCACTTCCCTGCTTTTGTTTCGTTGAAACGGCGGATGTCGATGAGCCAGTAGAGGGCGGCGAGGGCGAGGAGGGCCAGCCCTGCGGCGAAGAGGACATAGGAGCTGGTCCAGAGGTTTTTGTTGATCGGGAACCAGATGTTCCAGACGAGGCCTGCGGCGAGGCTGAGGATTCCGGCTAACAGGAGGCCTGTGAGAATACGGCCTGGGGTTAGGGTTTTGGGCAAAAAGGTTCGAGCGGTTTGGGTGAATCGAGTGCCTCGGGGTCCCTCCACTCCGCTCCGCTCCGGTCGGGATGACGCATCTTTGGGGGTGTTGATATTGCGCGTAGCGGCAGGGTTTGCGACACGACCGAGCCAGAGCGCGGTGACTGCGCCTAGAAGGGTCGTTGCGATAGCGGGAATGGTGCTCAAAACGCCTTCCGGATCGCGAGTGTGGTTGTAGAGGCGGCCCGCGTGGATGGTTCGCTGAAGGAAGTCGACGACGTGCCGGTCGAGCCATGCGGCGAGGTTGTGGTCTGGCTCGAGAATGGGCATGTCGTGCGTTGGGATGCCGACGCCCGGTACGGGAACGAAGCGCATCAGCGCCCAGTAACCGATGAGGAGACCGGCGCTGATGGCGAGGAGTGTTCGGGCGCGTTGTGTGGCGAGGCAGATAAGACCGGCCACGAGATAACAGACGGCGATTCGAGTGAGGACCCCGAAGATACGGAGGTGGGTGTAGTGGAAGTGCGGATAGAGGCCGAAGAAGAGGTCGAGCGCGAAGATGATGGCGCTGCGGCGGATGATATGGAAGGCCAGGGTGCGGCGATCTTCTCCCCGGCGGATGCGGCCCTGCATGGAGAAGATGATGGAGGCACCAACCATGAAGAGGAAGTTGGGGAAGACGAGATCGGTGAGGGTGAATCCGTTCCAGGCGGCGTGGTCGAGTTGGGCGTAGGTGTGGGCCCAGTCGCCGGGATCGTTAACCAAGATCATGAGGGCGATGGTGAGGCCGCGGAGGACGTCGATCGAGAGGACGCGATTGGAGATGCCGGTGGAGGCGCTTGCCGATGTCGCGGACGGGTGAACGATGGTGCTTTGCATTGGGACTATCTTCGCTCAAATGCGGACGTGCGCGCAGCTATTTCGCGGATATCGTTCCACACCATCCAATGCTGGTTGAGCGATTCCGCGCCGTAACGAGCGTAGAACGCACGGGCTATGGCATTGCCGGGGTCGACACAGACTTTGAAGGCGCCTTGTTGCTCGAACCATTGGGCGAGGGTTCGCAGCAATGCGGTTGCAATTCCCTGCCGACGGCGTTGTTCGATGGTGTCGATCCACTCAAGCTCGCCGTCGCATTCGAAACGGCGGGTTAGATGGCCGGCGATGAAGCCAACGACTTCTTCGTTGTCGACGGCGACGAATGCGATGCGTGCTGGGAGAGCCTTCTGCGGGGAGAGCTCTCCGGCGAGGTAGCGGGTGATGCGATTGTGCCAATACTGCTCTGTCTCCCATTGCCGGGCGCGGATAGATGCCATCGCGGGGATGTCGGAGGGTTCGGCGAGGTGGATGGTGACTGGCATCGTATTCGGTTTCAAGTCCACGAAGCGGGAACATCGCTGCGGCTGCGGTGTCTAACGAAACAGATGGACGCGTTCCTCGCTGGATGCGCACCTCGAATTCGATTCGGAGGGTGCTTCTATGTTTGAGGATAGTCTGGTTGAGTCGAGGATTGCGGTTCTTTCGGCGGAGAAGCGGTGGACGGCGGTGGCATCGGCTGCGGTGCAGGTCTCACTGGCTGCGGTGGTGATTGCGCTTCCTTTGCTGCATCCGGAGGCGTTGCCTTTTCACATGGATGCACCGAAGGTTTTGATGCCGGTAATTCCGAAGCCTCTTGCCAGTGGTGGAGACGGAGCGGGCACCTTCGGGTTCTACATCGAGTTTTGCGCCACCGGTTGAGACTCGAGCGCTCATATTTACACACATGACCGGAACCACAACTGCAGCGAACGAGGGGCCGATGCTCGCTCCCATTGGCGTTGGAATGGAAGGCGGGCCGGTTGGAATCGGTGGGCTCGGTATTGGTGAAGGGCCTGGACCGGCTGTGTCGGTTGTGACGCCCAAACCTCAAGCCGGGCCGCTGAGAATCTCGTCGGGATTGTCGGAGGGGATGCTGCTGGCGCCGATTCGTCCGACGTATCCGCCGATAGCGCGGGCAGCGGGAGTGCAGGGGACAGTGGTGGTCGAGGCGGTGATCTCGAAGGCCGGCGTTATCGAGAGCCTGCATGTCGTGAGTGGGCCGCTGATGTTGCAGAATGCGGCGCTGCAGGCGATCCGCGAGGCAAGATACAGGCCTTACCGGTTGAATGACGTGCCGGTTGAGGTGCAGACGACCATAACAGTGAATTTTCGGATTGGAGGGTGAGGGGAGTTGTCAGTTTTCAGTTCCCGGTTGTCAGGTCTCAGTTGCTGAGCGGCGCATTTCTGAGAACTGAGAACGGATCACTGGGAACCCGTTTTTAAACGAGGGGAATGGCGGTGCCGGGGCTGGCGGGAAGTATCTGTTGGACGACTTCGGCGCTTGGTGTGTCGGTGACGTAGTCGACCAACGGATAGCCGGCCTGTTTCCAGCCGTCGAAGCCTCCGCGGAGTGGCCGGACCCGGTAGATGCCGATTTTGTGGAGTTGCAGGGCGAGTTTGGCGCTGGTTTCTTCACTGGGACATGTGCAGTAGAGGATTACGTCGCGATCGCGCGGGATGATCTCGCTGTGCTGCTTGATCTCGTTGGGACCGATGCGGAGCGCGCCGGGCAGGACGCGGGGATCAGGCAGGTAGTCGAGCGGGTGGCGCAGGTCGACGATGAAGGGTGGAGGAGTTCCGTTTTTCGCTGCGATGTCGAGCATCTCTTTCAGCTCCTCGGGTTCGAGCCGCAGCTCTCGAACCTGCTGGAGGAACTTGCGCTGTTTCCAGATGCGATGAGCGAGGAAGCCGATGACCATGGCGGCGAAGATGAAGATGGCGAAGTGTCCAAGCCATGCGAAGAAGGGCGCGCTCTTTTTTGCGAGGTCGCCGAAGAAGTAGCCGGCGAGGATGAAGGTTGAGCCCCAGATGAGCGAACCGCCCATATCCCAAGCCAGGAAGCGGGCGTAGGACATGCCGATCTGACCGGCGATGGGTGCGGAGACCGTGCTGAGTCCGGGGATGAATTTTGCGAAGAGCAGCGTGACCGCGCCGCGACGGGTGAAGTAGCCTTCAGTCTTGCTGACGCAGGTGGAGGCCTCAAACGAGAGACGGCAGAGGAGCTTGAGGACGCTGTTGCCGTAGCGGCGGCCGAGAGCGTACCAGACGGAGTCCGCGACGAGGCATGCGACCAGCATGGAGAGAACGACGTAGATGAGGCTGACGCGATGGGTTGCGCTGAGGGTACCTGCAGTCAGCAGAATCGGAACACTAGGAATGGGAATGCCGATCTGCTCCACCAGAACCCAGAGGAAGATGAGCAGGTACGCGTAATGAATGAAGAAGACGATCGCGATCGGCATGGGATTATTTTAAGTCTTATGTGTTTATAGGATGATGTTTCTCCGCGGTTGGATGCGAGTCTGGGCTTAAAGATACACAGCCCGGCCGCCGGATGCGCCGGACTGTGGTATGAGATTGAGTCTGTCCGGTCTTTCTTGTTTATTTTCCGCCGTCTTCGAGAATCAGTGGCATCTCCACGAGGTGCTGGCTGAGGAACCAGGACTGCAGTTCGTTGGGGCGGAGGATATCGCTGACGACAAGATCGTTGGTGCCCTGGTCGCCGGCCTTCGAGGCCAAATCGGCGATGTCGAGACAGCTCTTGATGATGAGCTTGTGGGCCTCCAGGAGGCGGGAGATCTGGACGGGAACCTCTTCCCTGCCGCGGGGCGGACGCGGAATGCGGGTGTTCTCACCCGCATCGATGCCCATTGCGATGGTTACGCCGCCGAGGAGCTGGACGCGTTCGCCGATAGTGTCAACCATCTCAAGCTGCTCGTCGAAGTGCTTGTCGAAGAGAAGGTGAAGCTGGTAGAAGGTGGGTCCGGAGACCTGCCAGTGGTGTTTCTTGTACATATCACGCAGGGTGATGGAGTCGGCTAGAAGCTGATTGAGCTGCGCGACCATGTCGGCGCGTATTTGCGCGCTGAGCGGGTGCGGCATGTCCTCAATCACTGAGCCGAACTTCTGAATCTCCCTCGCGTGTGCGTGCCAGTGTGGCGCTACGTTTGCATTACTAGTGACCTTCTTGATTGCAACTGCCATCTTTCCACTCTCCTTTTCCGTTCATGCTTAAGATGCAGCGAGGGGGCGGACGGTATCTCCTATTAGGTTAGGCTGAAACCAATTTCCTCGTTATTTTTCTTACTTGACCTCGACATCAGGGGTTACGGACATGCCGGGACGGAGGGCGAGGTCCTGATTGTCGTGTTCGATGCTGTCCTTGGTGAAGTCTATGCGGACGGGGATGCGCTGGACGACCTTGACATAGTTGCCGGTGGCGTTCTCGGGCGGGAAGAGCGAGAGACGGGAGCCCGTGGCCCCGCCAATCTGGGTGACGGTGCCATGGAACTTCCGGCCGCCGAGAGCGTCGACCTTCATGGTGACTTCCTGACCGGGATGCATCTTCGAGAGCTGCGTTTCCTTGAAGTTAGCTGTCACCCAGAGATTGGTGAGCGGGATGATGGTCAGGAGATCCTGCCCGATGCTGAGGTTCGCGCCAACCTGGACGTTCTTTTTGTTGACGATGCCGGTGGTGGGGGCGGTGATGTGGGTGTAGCTGAGGTTGAGCTGAGCCTGATCAACTTTGGCCTGTGCCTGTTTGACGTCCGCCATGGCAGCGTTGGCCTTCGCCTCCTGGGCGCGGACCTGGTCGGGGCCGTTCTTGATGGACTGGGCCGCCTGGAAGCGCGACTGCGAGAGCCTTTGCAGGGCCTCGGTCACCTGGGCCTGACTGGCGATGACGTTAGCCTCGGCTTCAAGCACGGCTGCCTGATTGGAGGCATCAGTGGCTACGGCAGCATCGTACTGCTGCTTGGAGATAACGTCCTTCTGGACGAGCGGGGTGTAGCGCTCTACGTCGAGGTGCGATTTGACAGCGTTGGCTTTGGCGGCAGTAACGCGAGCTGCAGCAGCCTGCTCCTGCTTGCGCGCCTGATCGACGGCGGCGGTTGAGTTCAGGACGTCGGAGCCGGTGGTGTCGACGCTGGTGTGAACATTCACGCTGGTGATGGGGACGTTAACCGTCTGCTGGATAGCAGCGGCTTGTGCGCTGGCGAGATTGGCCTGGGCCTGCTCGAGCGCCACCTGGTAGTCCTTGGGGTCGATCTCGGCGATGGGTTGGCCGACGTCGATGCGCTGGTTGTCTTCCACGTAGACCTTGATGACCTGGCCGGTGACGCGAGAGCTGACCTGGTAGAGGTCGCCGTCCACCTGTGCATCGTCCGTGCTTTCGGTGTAGGTGGAGCGCCAGTAGAAGATGCCCGCGCCGATGACAAGCAAAAGAATGACCGCGATGACGATAAATTTGCGGCCCGACTTCTGCGCCGGGGCCTCTTCCTGCGTAACGGTAGTGGTCGCTGGGCTCTGGGTGTCTGTGTGTTCCGATTGCTCTGGCAAGTTACTTTCCTCCGAGATAATCTTTGTAGTTGGTCTGGGCAACGCCCATGGCACGTGCCAGCGCAAGCTTGGCGACGTTGTGCTGATAGAGCGCGCTGATGTACTGATCGTTGGCCTGTTCCGTCTGCGATTGCGCCTGGGAGACGGGCAGGTTGTCCGAGACGCCTTCGTGGAAGCGCTGCTGCGCTTCGCTGAGTGCCTCATTGGCGAGATCTACATTCGAGTGGGTCGATTCGACCAGCTTCGCGGCCGACTGAATATCGAGCAGGTTGTCGCGAATGTCCTGGTTGACCTGCTGGATCTGGTCGGAAAGCTTGTCCTTGGCCTGCTCAAGCTGCGCATCGGCCACTTCAATCTGGCCTTTGGTCTTTGCAACCTGCAGGACGGGCACGCTGATCTGTCCGGTTGCGGAAAAGGTTCCGTGCGAGTGGCCCGGCGTCTGGCCTATGTCTCCGTAGTCGCCGGCGGCGCTGGCCACGGGATACTGGTACGCCTTCGCGGAAGCCTTTTCGGCTACCGCACCCTCGACCTGCTGTGCGTAGGCGGCAAGGTCCTTGCGCGCCTTCAGCGCCTGCTGGAAGGCCACGTTGGGATCGACGTTGTCGAGCGCCTTGAACGGTGCGAGGTCTGTCAGCCGGAAGGCCTGATCGAGCGGAAGGCCTATGGTGCGGGCCAGCGCGAGTTTATCTTTTTCCAGATTGTTCTTCGCCGAGATCAGGCTCTGCTGCTCGTTCTGATAGTCCACTTGCGCGCGGAGCACATCGAGCCGGGGGCTGGTGCCGGCATCGTGTCCGGCAATTGCCTGGTCGAGCGAGACCTTCGACGTGGCGAGTTGGGAGTTCACTGCCTCAATCCGGGCTGCGTCCGCAATGCAGAGCAGATAGGCATTTCCTACCGTCAGCACCACGAGGTCGCGCGCGTCTTCCGCAGTGAGTTTTGAACCCTCAAAGTTGTGCTTCGCGGCGATGTAGTTTTTGAGCGCCGAGACGTTGACCAGGTTCTGCGTCAGGTAGGCGCGGAAGTCCACGACCTGAAATGGCCCAATGATGGGATTGAACCCGGGAAACTTCAATCCGTAGGCCGCGAGGTTGATTTGCTGCACCTCGATGCTGGCATCCGCGTTTACCGTAGGGAGGAGCGCTTGCAACTCCTCCAGCCGCTGGCCATTTGCGTTCTTGACCGAGGATGTCTGCAGGATCAGCCCGAGGTTCTGACGGAGGCCACGCTGAATCGCGTCGTCGAGCGACAGGTCCATCACCCCTTCGGTCGCCTTTCCGGTGACGATGGAGCCATGAAACGAGTCCTGGGTGGGCGTTGCGCCGTTCTGCCCGGAGGCGTTATAGAGCTGTTGCTGCGCATTCGCCGTCGGGGAGCTGTAGGGGGCTGTGGCGGGTCCGCTGGGCTCCTTTTGCTGGGTCGGGCCTGCTGTCTGCCCGAACCCGAGGGTTTGTCCCGCTGCAAGAAACAGGCACACACAGGCAGCCCCAAGCATCGTCCGGACACGATGCACTGTTTTGCTATAACTCATAGTCTTAATCTTAACCTGCATTCTGAGGAGAACTTCGACTAGTTTATGCAAAGTGCGATACAAAAAGGAGGCGTATCCGCTTTGCCATAAATGCCTTGTCCGATGTATTGATGCGTTGGATTGTAAAAAATCTTCAAAAGATGTGTTGGTTACACTCAGAGTCGCATGAAACTGTCGCAAATTGACGTTATGAGGACGCAAAATGCTCTTAGGGATCGATGTTGGAACCGGCGGGACGCGGGCGGTGCTGATCGACCGCGCCGGCAAGGTGCTGGGCTCATTCGCCAGCGAACATGCGCCCATACACTCTGAGCACATCGGGTGGGCGGAGCAGGATCCCGAAGACTGGTGGCGCGCGGCGCGCGAAGCCATTGCGGGAGCCATGGCTGCCACCGAGCTTACCGGCGCCGAGATTGAGGCTGTCGGCCTGACCGGCCAGATGCACGGCTGCGTGATGCTGGACGCAGATGGCAAAGTACTCCGTCCAGCGCTTATCTGGTGCGATCAGCGGACGCAGCCGCAGTGCGACTGGCTGACGGAGAAGATCGGCTTCGAGCGGCTGATCGAGCTTACCTGCAACCCTGCGCTGCCCAACTTTACGCTGACCAAGCTGCTGTGGGTTCGCGATCACCAGCCCGAGATCTTCGCCAAGATCGCACACGTCCTCTGCCCGAAGGACTACGTTCGCTACCGCCTGACCGGCGAGTTTGCGATGGATATGCAGGAGGCCAGCGGCACCCTTCTTCTCGACGTCACTCATAGGCGCTGGTCGGCCGAAGTGGCCGAGGCCGCGGGCATTCCCATGTCGTGGCTGCCGCGTTTATTCGAGGGTCCGGAGATCTGCGCGCGCATCAGCACGGTTGGAGCGGGAGCAACCGGTCTCGCCGCAGGAACTCCCGTAGCGGCAGGAGCGGGTGATCAGGGCGCAGGCGCAGTCGGCATGGGCATTCTTGCGCCGGGTTCCGTGTCGGCGACGATCGGGACCAGCGGAGTCGTCTTTGCTGCCACCGACGCGCCGACGAAAGACCGGCTGGGCCGTCTGCATACTTTCTGCCACGCGGCTCCCGGCGTGTGGCATGTGATGGGTGTGACGAATGGAGCGGGACTCAGCCTGCGCTACTTCCGCGACACATTTGCGCCGGGCACCAGCTACGAGCAGTTGAACGCACTCGCCGCCGAGGTCCCCGCCGGCTCTGATGGACTGATGTGGGCGCCTTATCTTTTCGGCGAACGGACTCCGCATCTTGACCCCGAAGCGCGCGCTGCCTTTGTGGGAATTACGGCCTCGCATACGCAGGGGCATTTTATTCGAGCGATACTTGAAGGAGTTGCTTATAGCCTTAGGGATACATTCACGTTATTTGAGGAGCTTAGGGTGCCCATAAAAGCTATCCGTTTAGGTGGAGGAGGAGCGCGCGGGCCGCTCTGGCGGCAGATTCAGGCCGACGTTTACGGGCATCCGGTGCAACTGCTCGAGGCTGAAGAAGGCGGAGCCTTTGGTGCGGCGTTGCTTGCAGGAACCGGCATAGGAGTATGGCCGACGGTTGAAGCGGCCTGCGCGGCAACCGTGCGCGTGGCCGAGACGATCACGCCAAAACACGTGGCCGTGATGAACGAGGGATACAAAAAATACCGCCGGATCTATCCGGCGCTGCACCAGATTGCGAGGGGTTGAGATGGGTAAGGAGATTGGGGTTGCTGTCATTGGATTCGGGCTTGCCGGGCAGGTCTTTCACGCACCATTCGTCAGTGCGGTGCCTGGGTTGCGGCTTGAGGCAATCGTTCAACGCAAAGGCGACCAGGCCGCGAAGGCTTATCCGTCTGCGCGCATTCTGCGGACGGTCGATGAGGCATTGAGAGACCCGGCGATCCAGATGGTTGTCGTCGGGACGCCGAACGAGACCCACTTCGCGCTGGCGAAGATGGCTCTTCAGGCGGGCAAGCATGTTGTTATTGACAAGCCTTTTGCGACGACGAGTGAAGAGGCGCTTGAGTTGAAGGACCTCGCAGAAAGACAAGGCGTGGTTCTGGCGCCGTTTCATAATCGGCGCTGGGATGGCGACTTTCGCACGGTGCAGCGGCTGCTCGCCGAAGAGGCGGTGGGACGGCTCGTGACCTATGAGTCGCACTTCGACCGCTTCCGCCCGCTGCCGCGCGAGAACACGTGGAAGGAAGGGGCAAACGCGGCCAACGGCCTGTTGATGGACCTTGGCCCGCATCTGGTCGATCAGGCGCTGGCGTTGTTCGGACCGCCGGAGGGGATCACTGCCAGCGTGCGTCGCGATCGTGACACCACGGAGATTGAAGACGCCTTTGACATCACGCTGGAGTACCAGCGTCTGCGCGCACATTGCAGGTCAAGCATGCTGGCTGCTGACGCAGCGCCGCGGTTTTTGCTGCACGGAACTGAGGGTAGCTACAAAAAATACGGCCTCGATCCGCAGGAACCGGCGCTGGTCGGCGGAGCGAAGGTGCCGCGCATGGGCGAAGGTGAGTGGCTCGCCGAACCTGAAGCACAATGGGGTACTCTCACGATTGCACCCGTTCCGGCTGATCCGGCAAATCTGGAGCGCACGAAGGTTCCGACCGAGCTCGGCGATTACAGGCTCTACTACGCTAATGTGCGCGATGCGATCAATGGCACGGCGAAGCTCGCCGTCACTGCCGAAGACGGATACCGCACCATCAAGGTGCTGGAGATGGCTCGTCAGAGCACCCAGGAGCGGCGAACCATACCGGTTTCGTTCTAAATCGGCCCCGGAGCTTCCGCTCCCGCAGGGAGATACGTCATGCTGGTCAAAGATCTACGCATTGCAGTCCTTGCAGCCAACCTCGAGCTGGTTAAGCGCGGCCTTGTGCTTTATACCTTCGGCAACGCCAGCGGTATCGACCGCGAGCAGGGCCTCATCGTGATCAAGCCCTCCGGCGTCGACTACGGCGAACTGTCGCCGGAGCTGATGGTCGTCACCGACCTTTTCGGCAGGGTTGTCGACGGAAAGCTCAAGCCGTCGTCCGATCTCGACACGCACACGCTGCTCTATCGCGAGTTCCCTTCCATCGGCGCGGTGGTTCATACACACTCGGAGTTTGCGACGAGCTTTGCGCAGGCCGGTCTGCACATTCCGCCGCTTGGCACTACGCACGCTGACTACTTCCACGGGTCTGTTCCGGTCACAGCACCACTCACCGATGAGGCCATCGGCGGCCGGTATGTCCACGAGACTGGGCTTGCCATCGTGCGTTACTTCAAGGAACACGGAATCGATCCCCTCGCGGTGCCTGCCTGTCTGGTTAGCGGACACGCTCCCTTTTGCTGGGGCCGCGACCCGTACCACGCGGCGCACAATGCGGTTGTCCTGGAGGCTGTGGCGCGCATGGCATACCGGACATTGACGCTCAATGCTGAGTGCCCGGGCGTTTCGCAGGCGCTGCTCGACCGCCACTACCACCGCAAGCATGGATCGAACGCGACGTACGGGCAGTGAATCTGAGGCGCATTGTGGGTCCCGTGCGCGATTGCCGCAGAGTGCGTGAACGTCGTTTCAGTTGAAGCGTTGAACGAATGAAAGTATAAAGAGGTCCTCGGGATTCTTCTGTTTTTTAAGTGCTGGCAGGATACCGGCCGGAACAGTTCGGCTTCCAAAAGGAGGACTTAAAGATGATTCTCGGAATAAGCATTGGGACTTTCACTGCAGTGCACGTCGCCATCAGCCTGATCGGAATAGGATCGGGATTCATCGTTCTCTTCGGGTTGCTTAAGGGCAATCTGGTGAATTTCTGGAATGGACTTTTTCTGGTGACGACAATCCTGACGAGCGTTACGGGTTTCTTTTTTCCGTTCACGAAGGTGACTCCGGGCATCATCCTCGGTGTGCTGTCGCTGATCGTGCTTGCGATCGCGCTGCTCGCTCTCTATGGATTTCATCTTCGCGGCGGCTGGCGGAGGACCTATGCCATCACGGCCATGATTGCGCAGTACTTCAACGTCTTTGTGCTGATCGCGCAAATGTTCATGAAGGTGCCTGCGCTCCACGCACTCGCCCCAACGGGGACTGAGGCTCCCTTCAAGATCGCTCAGCTGCTTCTTCTGGTTATCTTCATCTTTCTGATTACGCTGGCTGGGAAGAGGTTCCACAGCACGCTCGTGCAGCCATAATTTTGCCGTCTGCGCGCGGGTATCATTAGACGATCGCTCCGCACGAGCGAGAGGAATGGAGATCCTGAGTTCGATGCCGGCGCTTCCCGCCACTTTCAATGACTTTCTCGGCAACAGCACCGCCATCGAGCATCTTCGCACGGCGATTGCCGCGGGACGGCTGCCCCACTCGCTGATTCTTGCAGGACCAAGCGGGGCCGGAAAATATACGCTGGCACTGATGCTCGCGATGGCGGTGGAGTGCGAGCGGCAGCCGCGGGATTTGTGGTCGAATGGGCAGTCGCTGGCGAGCTTTTGCGGGGTGTGCCGAAACTGCACGCGCATCGCTTCAGCGGCGAACCTGGATGAAGAGGTCGATAAAGCCGTGGCGGCGCGCGAAGAGTTGCGCGAGACAGACAAGAAGGACACGCGGGTGCTGATTCAGCCGCATCCCGATGTGCTGATTATTCCGCCTGACCCTCCGCAGCTGCTGATCAAGCTCGGACAGGTGCGGACCGTGATTCAGAGCTCGCATTATCTTCCGGCGGAGGCGCCGAAGAAGATATTCATCATCACGGCGGCTAGTTTTATGAAAGAAGCGGCGAACTCGCTGCTGAAGGTATTGGAGGAGCCTCCGGCTACCGTGCATTTGATTCTGCTGGCAGAGAATCCCGGTGAGTTGCTGCCTACGATTCGCTCGCGGTGTGCGATGGTGAGGCTGGGCGCGCTGCCGGTGGAAGAGATTGAGATGCTGCTGGCGGATCGGCGGCCTGATGTTCCGCCTGCGCAGCGTACGCTGATTGCGCGGCTGGCGCAGGGGGCTGCGGGTAAGGCGCTGGGGTTTGATTTGGCGGCTTATACGGCCGCGCGGGCGGATGCGCTATTGATGATTCGAAACGCCGCACAGGAACCGGATCATACTGCGCTGTTCAAGATGACGGAGACTTATCGGGCGGGAGCCGAGGGGCAGCAGAAGACGTCGGCGCTGCTGCGTAGTTTGTCGCTGTTGCTGGAGGACTTGTTGCTGCTTGGAGCGGGGACGCCGGAGCTTGTTCGGAATACGGACCTTCGTGCGGAACTGGAGCGGCTGGGTGGGGTGCTTAGTTTTGCGTGGATTGAGGGGGCTTCACGAGGACTGGACCAGGTGCAGAGCGGGATGCGGCGGAACCTGCTGCGGTCGCTTTCGCTCGATGCGTTTGCGGGTCAGCTGGCGTCTTCGGGGCGTTAGATAAGCAGCGGCAGAATTTATTTTGCGCGGGCGGCTTTGCGCAGGCGGTCTCTCAGGGCTAGTCCCACGCCCTCCTCTGGCGGCAAGGGACAGAGAATGATGTCGACTCCTGCTTCGTCGAGGGCGCGCATTCCTGCGAAGAGACGTCGGGCCAGGATGTCTTTGTCGTCCCATGGGCCCCATGGGTAGGTGGGGGCAGCGTCAGGGGCGTACCAGCCATCGGGAAGCATGAGGCCGAGGTTGCTCGTCGCGAGATTCAACGAGCCGACGGCGTTCCGGAGGGTCGGGCGAAGGTCGATTTCGGGCGGGAGGTCGACGAGGATCAGGCGAGCGCGTGGGGCATAATGACGGAGGCCGACTCCGGGGGATGGCAGGCTTTCGGGGCTTGCAGCCGGCGTTTCGTTTTGCTGAAAGACATGGACTTCGCCTGCGACTGCGGCGATCATCTCTGCAGTTACGGCGCCCGGGCGATAGATTGTCATGGCTCCTACGTCGAGCACGGTCGACTCTACCCCTACGAAGGCCGCGCCTCCCTCAAGTACTGCATCGATTCTTCCTTCCAAATCACTCAAAACATGGGCCACCGTTGTTGGGCTGGTTCTTCCGAAGCGGTTAGCGCTGGGAGCGGCGATGGGGATTTCGGAGCGGCGGATCAGCTCGAGGGCGAGGGGGTGGGCGGGCATGCGGACACCCGACTAATGGCCTTCCTGCTGTGACGGAATCGGGAACGGCGTCCGTTCGCGGCAACAGCAGGGTCAGAGGACCGGGCCAGAAGGCCGCAATGAGTGCTTCGGCCTTTGCGACTATGGCTGGCGAGAGTACGGCGACGCGGTCGAGCATGCTGCGATCCCAGATGTGGACGATTACGGGATCCCAGGAGGGTCTTCGCTTGGCCTCGAAGATCTTCGCAACTGCCGCAGGATCAAGAGCATTGGCTCCCAGGCCATAGACGGTTTCGGTAGGAAAGGCGACGGTTCCGCCGCTTCGCAGCAGTTCTGCGGCGCGCAAGAGTCCGGCCTCGCCCGATAATTGTTCCGTTTTTCCACCAAACATATCTTTCCATCCTATCGTTCAGGGCGTGATTTCCCGCCGTATACTTCCCTCCATGCAAGCTGCCGAAATCGAATTAAAGTTTCCCGTTACCGATGTAAGCGCGTTACAGAATCGCCTTCCGCAACTTGGCTTCCACCTGGTCACCGCACGTACTTTCGAGCAGAACACCCTGTACGACACTCCTGGACGCGATCTCCGGCTACGCCGCGAGATTCTTCGCATTCGCCAGTATGGCCATCTCTGCACGGTCACGCATAAGCGTATGTCCAGCCAGGACCCCGTCGACACCACACGCTACAAGATTCGCATTGAGACAGAGACGATCGTCGCCGAAGGCGCGGCCCTGGCTGAGATCTTCCACCAGATGGGCTACGACGCAGTCTTTGTCTACGAGAAGTACCGCACGGAGTGGTCCTTCGCGCTGGAGGGCGGCGCGACCGCGCATCTGGTCATCGATGAAACGCCTATCGGGAACTATGCGGAGCTCGAAGGGCCGACGGATTGGATCGACCGCACGCTCGCCCAGCTCGGCATCAGCCACGCGGTTTGCCTGACGGACAGCTATGGGAAGCTTTTTCTGGACTGGAGGCAGCGGACGGGCAGTGGTGCGGAGAATCTTACCTTCGCGGAGATCAGTGCTCCGGTTCTCGCTCCGCGGTAGGCATTCCATCAGCGGCTAAAGTCGCATTCCATTGATTGAGCTGATGGCGCAGCCGCGCCCTTCAAACAATGCATCCGTTTCGAGAGGACGGGCTCGTCAAAACGGCGACTTTTCCTCCATCTCTAAAGGGCGCTGACGCTGCGCCGATAGAGCCTCTGTATCCGGAGGTTTCCCTTGGCGATTCCACTTCGTCCTTCGCGTCTCTTTTTTCTTGCCGGAAGCGTTGCTCTCTGCGTCAGCACGGCGTTTGCGGCGAGTAACGTTCACCGAGCCATCGTCTCGCGCGTTGCGCCGGCCTACCCGGAGCTTGCGCGCCGCATGCATGTTGGCGGCAAGGTCGTCCTGCTGGTGACGATTCAACCGGATGGGACGGTCTCGTCGACCAAGGTGGAGTCTGGTCATGCTCTGCTGGTTCCGGCGGCGCAGGAGGCAGTGACGCACTGGCGATTCAGCCCGAATCCTGAGGTCTCGGAGTCCGAAATCGAGGTCAACTTCGCGCTCGAAGGCCAGTAGTTTTGCGGCCCCTCCACTCACGATCTTCCAACTTTCGTCTTTGAGGTCCCAATGCAACTGCAAACGAAGATGTTTTTGCAAACCGGCGCCATCGTCGCCACGCTCGTGCTCAGCGCGAGCATCGCCCACCGTTACATCGAAGAAGCCAACAATCTTTCGAACATGGTTACGGAGAACCGGATTCCGGTGATCCTGGCCAGCCGCGATGCGCACTCTCACTTCACGGACACGATTCGTTCGCTCGAGTCGTACATGCTCTTCGGCATCGACCCGAATACGTCGGTGGCTTTCCGGACTGCGCGCCACACGCAGTTCGAGCAGGCGGAGGCCTCCGTGGCGAAGCTGCGCCAGGACAGCATACGATTTGACCTTGGCCCGGATGGCGCGCGGCTGAACTCACTCGAGGCCGACCTTGCGAAGCTGAAGATGCTGGAGGAGAAGGTCGAGACGCTGAATGAATCGAAGACCTCGCAGGGGAGCGCACAGGCCTACGACACGCTGCAGAACCAGATTCTTCCGCTCGCCAAGACCCTGATTGATACGACGACCGACATGGCGCAGTCGCAAACGCAGATGGCTAATCGGGAACAGGAAGCAGTTGCGTGCGGCGAACCATCACACGCTCATGGTTCTGTGGCTTGGGACCATTTTCGCTTGTTTGATTGGCATCTCAGTCTCGGTCTACCTTGGGCGGCGGGTGAGCTATGCGCTTGGCCTTGTAATGCGGCGGGCCGATGCGATTGCCGCAGGTGACCTGAGCGGGCAGCCGCTGGATCTGCACACCAACGACCAGACCGGCGCGCTCGCCAACGCGATGGAAAAGATGCAGGCGAATCTGTCGGGCATCATCGGTACGGTGGTCCACACGGCAAGTTCGCTTACCGGCAGCGCGGCGTCCATGCAGACGGCGGGCGACCAGATTCACCGGCGAATGGATCAGCAGAGCCAGCAGACCCAGCAAGCCGCGACTGCCATGCAGGAGATGTCGGCGTCGATTGCGGAGGTTTCGCGGCATACGCAGTCGGCTGCGGAGACAGCGCGCTCTGCAGCGGAGACAGCGCGCGAGGGCGGCACGATCGTCAAGCAGGTGCTGGGCAGCATGCACTCCATCGCCACGGCCGTCAGCGACACCTCGGCTACGGTCAGCCTGCTCGGCGACGATTCGCGCCGCATCTCGCAGATCGTCACGGTCATCGATGAGATCGCACGCAAGACCAACCTGCTCGCCCTGAACGCCGCAATCGAGGCTGCGCGAGCGGGCGATCAGGGACGCGGCTTTGCCGTGGTGGCTGGCGAGGTACGGCGACTGGCTGAATCGACCGCACAGGCAACCGGCGAGATTGCCACTATGATTCAAGGGATTCAGGACCGGACGCGCACCGCAATCGCCAGCATGCAGAGCGGCACAGGCACGGTTGAACAGGGCGTGGTTACGACCAACCAGGCGGGTGAGGCGCTCGAGCGCATCATCGGGATGGCGGAACGGGTAGACCGGATGATCGCCCAGATTGCGATTGCCGCCTCACAGCAGGCTGCGGCAGCGGATCAGTCGAGCGCCAGTCTCGACTCCATCCACTCGCTGAGTCATGAGAATCTGACCGAAATGGCCACTACGGCGGCAGGGATCGAGTCGCTGAGGACGACCGCGGTGACGCTTGAGCAGCAGGTCGACCGCTTCAGCCTGAAGTCGGCGCCAGATGCGAGATTGATTGCTTCGCCGCCCCGCAACCCTTCCCATGCGACGCTGCAACATGCCTGAACCGTGCGGCAAAATAAAAGAGCCCGCGAAGCTGCGGGCTCTTTTTACACTTCGGAGACAATTTCTAGAAAATCTGGAAGTTGACCTCGATGTTCAGTTCAACCAGGACCGGCTTACCGTTCTCCATCGCGGGTTTGAACCGGTACTGCCGCACGGCCTCCAGCGCCTTCTCGTCCAGGCCCATTCCTACGGGGCGAATTACCCTGACATGGCTGGGAAGTCCATCGGTCCCGACCCACAGGGCGACCAGCACATTGCCGGCAAACTTAGCCTTGCGAGCCTCCTCGGAGAACTCCGGTTCAACCTGATAGATGACCTCCGGCGCCGAGACTCCGCCGCCGATTCGTCTTGGTCCGCCACCTGTGTTGCCGCCCGAACCGGGCCCAAGTCCGGATCCATTGCCAGAGCCGAGGCCGGTGCCTGAGCCATTGCCCATCGACATGCCCACCAGCGGCGAGCTGGCGATGCCGATCTGCGGAATGCTACTGGCCATCTTGACGTCCTGCTGGACCTCGATAGTCGGTTCGATGTGGATCTTGGGTTCGATGAGCGGCGGTTTGTTGGGCGGCACAATCTGGGTGTCGGCAAATTTGGGCGGCGTGCCTTTGGTGACAGGAGTTGGACCGCGCTGTCCGCCTCCGCCACCCATCCGGTCAGCTTTGGGCGGAGCCTGCGGCGGAATGTTCAGTTCCGTCACCTGCATCGCCTTAACCGGAGCGGCGAACTGAACATGCTTTTGGACGAGCCAGAAGATGAAAAGAATAAGGAGCGCGTAGATCGCAACGGCAGAACCGGTCGCCAGAGGGTTCTGCTTGGTCTTCATCCTGTCGACGACCGCGATCGGCTTCGACTCGAGCACCAGCGGCGGCAGCTTCACTGGGAAGAAGACGTCCCGAACGCTGGCCCAGAGAGAGGAGAATACTCCTTCGTCCTTGATAATCAGGTCACTCGCTATCGGCTTGGATTCCAGTTGCAGCGGCTCTTCTTTGCTCTTGCTGAAGGCGTCCTTGAGGTTCGCGATCAGCGACGTCCACATCGACCCATCGGTCTCTTCATTCAGATGCGGAGCGTCGGCCGGATGCAGCGTCGGAGACTTCTTCTCCGGGTCGTTCTCTGGGCGTGGTGTCAAAAATGAATTAGGCATAAGCTGCTTGGTCTCGGTAGTAGTAGCCGGAAGCCACCACCCACCCACTTTCAAGAATCGTGCGCTGCCTGTACTTCTAAATACCCTACCGGTCTTTCTTGCTTCTCATCTTCCGCCGGTTTTCTGCCTACGCGGCTAGCGCTTTCTGGCTTCCGGAAACATTCTACAAACTTTCACCAGCCGCTGCTCATAATCTTGGACGCGACCCCCTCATGAATGTCGCTCTCCTTTTAGAATGTTCCGTTGCCGGGACGGCTACAATAAGAGTTTGGCGCAAATGCAATTCTGCCACCATTCAGACGAGGAACGAATGCCGGACGCACTCCAGGGAAAGCCCGAAGAACAGAAATCCGAAGCCAAAGCGCTGAAATCGACCTTGAATCTGCCGCAGACGGCCTTCCCGATGAAGGCTAATCTGCCGGAGAATGAGCCGAAACGCCTGGCCGCGTGGCAACAACAGCACTTGTATGCCCAAATTCGCGAGGCCCGCGCCGGAGCGGCGAAGTATATCCTGCACGACGGCCCTCCCTATGCCAACGGAGCGATCCACCTGGGCCACGCCCTGAATAAATGCATCAAGGACTTCGTGGTCAAGACCAAGACTATGGCGGGGTTCGACGCACCCTACGTTCCGGGGTGGGACTGCCACGGGCTGCCGATCGAGATCAAGGTCGACGAGAAGCTGGGGCGGAAAAAGCTGGAGATGGACCCAATCGCCGTCCGGAGGGCCTGCCGGGAGTACGCGCAGAAGTACGTCGACCTGCAGCGGAGCCAGTTTGAGCGGATTGGAGTCTTCGGGCGCTGGGATGATCCGTATCTGACCATGTCGAACGGGTATGAGGCTTCGATTGTCGAAACTTTTTACAATTTTTTTGAAAATGGCTTCATCTACAAGGGCCTGAAACCGGTTTACTGGTGCATCCATGACCGGACCGCGCTGGCCGAAGCCGAGGTGGAGTATGAGCAGCATACTTCGCCTTCGGTGTACGTGCGGTACAAGCTGACGAGCGATCCTGCGGTTATTCACCCGGAGCTTGCCGGTAAGAATGTGTACACGATCATCTGGACGACGACTCCGTGGACGCTGCCCGCATCCCAGGCCGTCGCCTTCAATCCGCATCTGGAGTATGTCGCATTGCAGTGTGCTGACGCTACCTACATTGTGGCGGAGGCTCTGCTCTCGTCGGTCATCGTCAATGCGCGGTTGATGAGCGGCAAGAATAATGGCGAGCCGGCTTCGCAGAGTGATGTCGTTGCGCTGTTTCCCGGAAGTGCGCTCGAACACACTACGTTTCAGCATCCGTTTCTCGATCGCAGCATCCTTGGGGTCACCGCGGACTACGTTACGGCAGATCAGGGGACCGGGGCGGTCCACACCTCGCCCGCGCACGGCGTCGACGACTTCGCTACCGGCAAGCGCTATAACCTGCCGGAGATCCAGTACGTCGACAACGCAGGCCGCCAACGCAACACGGGCGCCTTCGGTGGGGGTGGGGTTGCTCAGTCCTACGAAGACTTCACGGTCTTCAAATCGAATGCCCCGATCATCGAGCTGCTGGGCGAGCGTGGCGCACTCCTGAGCGCCACTACCTTTGAGCATTCTTACCCGCACTGCTGGCGCTGCCATAATCCCATCATCGTTCGCGCTACCGAGCAGTGGTTCATCGGCATGGAGACCCCGATGATCACCGACGAGGGCACTGAAACGACCTTTCGCCAGCGTGCGCTGGATGAGATCAAACAGGTCGTATGGGACCCGGCGTGGGGTGAAGAGCGCATATCCAACATGATTGCGACGCGCCCTGACTGGTGCATCTCGCGCCAGCGGATCTGGGGTGTGCCCATCGCGGTCTTCCTGTGCGATAAATGCGGCGAACCGCTCAACGATAAAGCCATCAATAAAAGCGTGGTTGAGCTGTTTCAAAAAGAAGGCGCCGACGCCTGGTATGCGCATGATGCGGCATCGCTTCTACCGGCGGGAACTGCCTGCGCGGGCTGCGGGCACAAGGAGTTTCGCAAGGAGATGGACATCCTCGACGTCTGGTTTGAGTCGGGAGCGAGTTGGCACGCTGTACTCGATCTGGAACCCGAACTGCATTCGCCCGCAGACCTTTACACCGAGGGCGGCGACCAGCACCGCGGTTGGTTCCACTCTTCCCTGCTGCTTTCGGTCGGAGTTCGCAATGAGGCGCCGTACAAGATGGTCGCGACCTCCGGCTGGACGCTCGACGAACAGGGACGGGCGTTCTCGAAGTCGCTCGGCAACGGCGTCGATCCCGTTGACGTCGCTAAGCGTCTGGGCGGAGAGATCATCCGCCTCTGGGTTGCCTCGGTCGACTTCCGCGAAGACGTCGCCGCCAGCGAAAATCTGATGCAGCGCGTCAGCGACAACTACCGCAAGCTGCGCAACACGCTCCGCTTCCTGTTGAGCAACCTCTACGACTTCGATCCTTCAAAGAATGCGGTCGAGTTTTCTGCGATGGAGCCTTTAGACCAGTACATTCTCACCCAGACCGCGGAGCTCGACGCGAAGATTCGCGAGGCCTACGAGGACTTCGAGTTTCACCGCGCCTACCACGCGCTCAACGAGTTTGTGAACACGGACCTCTCGGCGCTCTACCTCGACATCCTCAAGGACCGCCTCTACACTTTTGCACCGAACCACCCCGGGAGGCGCAGCGCGCAGACTGCTCTCTGGCGCATCGCCGAGTCTCTCACGCGCCTGATCGCTCCGATCCTCAGCTTTACCGCTGACGAGGTCTGGCAACTGCTGCCGAAGGTCGATGGCCGCGAGTCGAGCGTTCACCTTGCACTCTTCCCGAACATCGCCGACATCGTTCCCGGCAACGTTCAGCAGATTGAACAAGATTGGGAGCAGCTTCTGACGCTGCGCGATGAGGTTCTGAAAGTTCTCGAAGAGGCGCGCACGGCGAAGGAAGTCAGCAATCGGCCGTCTGAGGTGCAGGTTGTCATCGGCTGGTTGAACTCCCTTGCCGGCCGGCCGAACTCCGTCTTCGAGCGTTACAAGAGCATCCTGCCGGAGCTTCTGGGCGTGGCGCAGGTCGAGATCGCCGACGCCGTCGTCACCGAAGGCAATGTAGAAAAAGGCGCCTTCTACGTTCAGGCCAAACCGGCCAATGGCTCTAAGTGCGAGCGCTGCTGGCGCTTCACCGAAGATGTCGGCAACGACTCCAGGTACCCCACGGTCTGCCTACGCTGCGCCGACGCGCTTAAAGCCATTGACTTCCCTGCTTACACAGCATCACCGAGCCACACGGAGCCGCGCGCCTGATGTCCTCCACCTACAACACTGCATCGTCGGCAATGCCGCAAAACCAAAAGACCAGCGGGTCATCGCTTTCGCCATCTCGGCCCTCGTCGTCCTAATCGACCGCGTCACCAAACACCTCGTCGCCAAGGAGCTCCCCTTCGGACAGGCCCACACTGTCATCCCGGGCGTCTTTCGAATCACGGATGTCCACAACACCGGTGCAGCCTTCAGCATGTTCGCCGAAAACGCCTCGCCCGAGATGGTCCGCGACCTTCTTATCGGCTTTTCCGCCGTCGCGGTGCTCGTTCTGTTCGCGATGCTGATGCGCACGGGCCGCTACCTTTCGGTCACTTCAGTAGCGCTCGCGCTTATCCTTGGCGGAGCCTTCGGCAACCTCTACGACCGCATCCGCTATCACTACGTGATCGACTTCCTTGAGGTCCACATCGTCCACTACCACTGGCCAGACTTCAACGTCGCCGACAGCTGTATCGTCATCGGAGCCTGCCTGTTGCTGATCGAAATCTTCCGGCCGCAACCCGGGAACGGAACACTTGGATAATCACTCTGTTGAGTTCGATGGCGATCGAGACAGGCGTCCACTTGCCCGACTGGGACACGCTAGCATTTCCATGCCTCTCTGCCTGACAATAGAAGTTTGGCCATGAATGACCAGATTACAATCCGCGGAGCCCGCACTCATAACCTGAAGGGCATCGACGTCGATATCCCGCACAACGCCCTTACTGTCGTCAGCGGAGTCTCGGGCTCGGGCAAATCCTCGCTTGCCTTCGATACCGTCTACGCCGAAGGCCAACGCCGCTATGTCGAAAGCCTCTCGGCCTATGCGCGCCAGTTTCTGGAGCGCATTGAAAAGCCGGACGTCGACCACATGGACGGCCTGGCTCCGGCGATCGCGATCAAGCAGAAGAACCAGACGCGTAACCCGCGCTCGACCGTCGCCACAGCAACCGAGATCTACGACTACCTGCGGCTGCTCTACGCACGCTGCGGCACCGTGACCTGCCTGCACTGCGGTGGGATCGTCAAACACGACACTGTAGACGAGATCGTCACGACACTGCTCGCCCTTCCGGAAGGCACACGCACCTATGCGTTGTTCCCTATCGTCCGCGCCGAAGTCAAACTCGAGCCCATGCGGATGCCAACGGTCGAAGAGCAGGCCGACGCACCCAAACCGGCAAAGAAAGCTGCGAAGAAGTCGGCGAAGTCCGTTAAGGGTCCTGTCGGCACTTCTTCCTTCAATCTCACGGACGCCCTGAAGGAGCGCCTCACCGAACTTCGACGCCGCGGATACAACCGTCTCTATCAGGCCGGAAAAATCGTTGAGTTTTCTACACCTGAATCACTGCTTGAACTCGACTTCGCGCAGCCGATCTTCGTCCTTATCGACCGCCTCGCCATCTCGCCCGACTCTCGCGCAAGAATCGTCGATGCGATTGAGACCGGTTATCGTGAGTCCGGCGAAGTGCAGTTCCACACACTGCCTCGCGAAGAAAACGAGACGGCTTCGAAGTTGCGCTTCTCCGCGGCGTTCGAGTGCACGACATGCCACCGCGCCTACCGCGAGCCCGAACCGCGCCTCTTCTCCTTCAACAATCCCTATGGGGCCTGCCCGCGCTGCCAGGGCTTTGGCAACACCATCGACTTCGATCCGAACCTCATCATTCCCGATAAATCGAAGACGCTTGCTGAAGGCGCCATCGCGCCCTGGACTACTACAAAGTACCGGCCGCATCACGGTGAGATGATTCGCGCAGCCAAAGTCGCCAACATCCCCACGAACGTGCCGTGGTACGAACTCACGCCATGGCAACAACGCTTCATCGAGGAAGGCGACGACAGTTATCCCGGCATCCAGGGCTTTTTCCGCGCGCTGGAGCGCAAAAAGTACAAGCTGCATGTGCGTGTATTCCTCTCCAAGTACCGCGGCTATGCGCTCTGTCCCGACTGTCGAGGCCAGCGCCTCCGCGCCGAGGCTCGCGCCGTCCTGATTAACAACCAGAACATCTGCGAGACCTCCGCGCTCACGATCGCCGACGCCCAGACCTTCTTCGACAACTTGCAACTGTCACCGGCACAATTAGAGGTTGCCGGAAAGATTCTCGAGGAGGTGCGCCAGCGTATTCACTTTCTCCATCAGGTCGGGCTTGACTACCTCACGCTCGATCGGCTCAGCTCTACGCTCTCGGGCGGCGAATCGCAGCGCATCCAGCTCGCGACCTCGCTCGGCTCACGTCTCGTCGGGGCCCTGTATGTGCTGGATGAACCGAGCATCGGCCTGCACACTCGCGACACGGCCAAACTCATCCACATCATGAAGGACCTGCGCGACCTGGGCAATACTATCCTTGTTGTCGAGCACGATCCCGACGTGATCCGCGCCGCCGACCATCTGCTCGATCTTGGCCCTGGAGCGGGTGAGCTTGGCGGACAGCTTCTCGCCGCCGGCACTGTTGCAGAGGTTACGGCGAACCCGAACTCCATCACCGGCAAATATCTCTCGGGACGCCTCACTATCCCTGTCCCGAAATACCGGCGCGAGCCCGGCCGCGAGCACCTCAAACTCACCGGCGCGCGCATCCACAACCTTCGCGGTGTCGATGTCGACATTCCGCTTGGGCTTCTCGTGTGCGTCACCGGCGTCTCGGGATCGGGGAAATCGACTCTCATTCACCAGGTTCTTTACCGAGCGCTGATGCAGGCGCTTGGCCAGGAACCCGTCCAGATCGAAGGTGCCGGCACGCCTCTCTATCGCGAGCTTACCGGCACGCATCATCTCAACGATGTCATCCTGGTCGACCAGTCACCCATTGGCCGCACCCCGCGGTCGAACCCCGTTACTTACATTAAGGCCTTCGACGACATCCGCGCGCTCTTCGCCGCACAACCTGACGCGAGACGCAAGGGCCTTACCGCCGGACACTTCTCCTTCAACGTTCCCGGCGGCCGCTGCGACGTCTGCGAGGGCGATGGCACCGTAACGGTCGAGATGCAATTCCTCGCGGACATCGAGCTGCCTTGCGAAGAATGTAACGGAACTCGTTACAAATCCTCCATCCTCGACATCAAGTACAAGGGTAGGAATATCCATGACGTTCTCAACATGACCGTCAAGGAAGCCCTTGTTTACTTCGCTGGGCATCCCAGGATCGTCGATAAGCTGTATGTGCTCGACGAGGTTGGACTTGGCTACGTGCGTCTCGGCCAATCGGCGACCACGCTCTCGGGCGGCGAAGCCCAGAGGGTCAAACTGGCTTCGCATCTGGCCACGGCGCGCTCCATTACCGGCCGCTCTACTAACGAAACAGCGGCGAAAGCCCGCAGCCGAACGCTGTATATCCTTGATGAGCCGACAACGGGCCTCCACTTCGATGATGTAGCGAAACTCCTTGCGGCCTTCCGGAAGCTCATCGAGGGCGGCGGCTCGCTCCTCGTCATCGAACACAATCTTGACGTCATCAAATCTGCCGACTGGGTCATTGATATGGGCCCAGAAGGCGGTAACGGCGGTGGTCAGATTGTAGCTACGGGAACTCCGGAAGAGATCGCTGCCAATCCACGCTCTCACACCGGTCACTGGCTTGCCCCTGTCTTGAAACTCGCTCCTCCTAAACTCGAACAAGAGTTGCAAACCACCGCAGGCTGAGGGCAACAGGAGGCAGTTCTGAGGAACCACCGGCTATTCTGTCCGCACGACTTCGGCAAGCGCAGGGATTAACGCGGTTTTTTCACGAAGTCAGGAAGATCATCGGCGACGGGCACGTCCTTGATCGACTGATCCGGCAGTGTCACGTGGGCCTCCTTGATGTACGTCCTGTCGAGAGACCTGTCGTAGTGGTACGAGTACACTGTGCGATCGTCGAATTTCTGCCAGACAAGATCGCCATTCCCATACCAGTTGCGAAGCAGCACGTTCTTCGACTCATCGGTAATTCCGGTCATCCGCGCCCCGTCGTACTCAAAGTGCCTCTCGACTCCGGACGACCGCACCACCGAGGCCAACATGCCGCTCGCATCGTATTTGTATTGAACCCAGTTGCCTGCATCGTCCTCCGCACGGGTGACACGAGCGCTGTCGTCGTATGTAAAACGAATCCAGTGCCCGTGGGGAGTTCGTATCTCCTTCAGATTTCGTTGCGCATCGCGAACGAGTTCCAGCCGGTCTCCCTGAGGGTTCAGCATGGCGATGGGCGCCCCCTGCGCGAGATTTTTCGCGTTGTATGACTCGGGGAAAATAATCTGCGAGCCGTCTGCCAGTTGCAGGTTCCATCCATTTCCATTCCATCGCTGAATCGCTTTATAAAACGGTGTTGCGGTCTCCGTATGCCGGTAGACGGCATTCGCAAATCCGGTTCCCCTGGAGACGCGGTCGAAATAAAGAAAATCCCCGTCCTCCAGGACCAGCATCATCCACGTATAAGGATTGCGTGAACCCAGCGGCGCAATGTCATAAGGATGGTTTGTGTTTCGTCCAAAGGCGTGCACTGGATTGGCGGACGTCCAATCATTCGAGTTGTACGTGCGGGTCAGCGGCACCTTGAAAACGTCGTCGAGGTAAAGATCCGTCTCGCGAAGCACGAAACGCCCATAGCGCAGATCGACCTCGAAGTTGTCGACCGGACCGCTCGGCGATGTCGGAATGGTGCATTTGCCTAAGCTTGGAATGATCCATTTGCTGCTGATCGTGGCGGAGAGACAAGGAAACTCTCCGCTCAACCGAGCCGGGAGCGCCGTCATGTCCGCAAACTCAGGCGCCGCTGCCGGAAGCGTGTGGATGTCAACATAGGCATTGGGGTCATACTCCACAACACCGCCTGAGATAAGGTCGACTCTCTTACGCTGCTGCTCGACGATCACTTCGAACGTGGAGAAGTTCCACGGGCCCTCGACTCTACCGCCAGCGACTCGCGCGATGGCATCTCCGCGAGGTCCGCGAACAGGAACAACGAGACGCGCCTCCTGCCATCCCGTATCGTCTTCCTTCACTTCGCCCTGCACTTCCGACTGTGCCGCGATCGGTTTACCGAGAAGTCCCACCACATCCGCACTGGCGTTCATGCGCGCGACCGCATCGGCCACGGCGCCGGAGCGCCGCGTCCCCAGCTGTCCACGTGTCCAAAACCACAGAAAGGCTCCGGCAACAAGGCAGCCCGCTACCAGGGCGAACCGCACAATCCAGCGACGGAAGACTGGGGTCTTCTGCGAGTGCCCGCAGAGCGGACACACACCATCCCGCTTTGCGGCGTCCTTAATCGAAGAATGCAGGACGTCATCGACTGAGGAGTTGATTTGTTCGCTCGATGGATCAAGAACGACACCGCAGCCGCGGCAGTTCATCACATCTACCTCTCTCCGGGCCCGGAATTCGCTTGAATTCTATCGCTATCTGGCGCCATTGCAACAAGAGTTCACCGCATTGGGCTCCGTGCTACCCTCAGGCCAGAACGTGGAGAGCGAGTGCCATGAAACTGCTCTGGCAAACAGGCTGCATCTTTGCCCTCGCGGGAGTCTTGTTTGGTGCGCTGTACGCGCAGCGTCCCTTCCGTCAGTACCCTTCCGTTGAAGGCTACGACAGGATGCCATTGCCTGCCGACTGGCAGAGACAGGCCGAGTGGACGTTTGCGCGCCTGATGTATCCACCCGGTCCTCTGGACGGCTATTACCCTCGCTTCCAGGGCGACTGGCGTGAAGGCCTCTCGTTGTGGACGCAGGACTATCCCATCGCCGACCGCACCCTCGCCGCTGCCGTCGGCCGCCTCACGCGAATCGACGCCCGGTCGGTCGAGGAGTCCGTCAGCCTCGACGATGGCGA
Source organism: uncultured Acidobacteriaceae bacterium (assembly GCA_963746625.1). Taxonomy (GTDB): domain Bacteria; phylum Acidobacteriota; class Terriglobia; order Terriglobales; family Acidobacteriaceae; genus Edaphobacter. The sequence continues at coordinate 1,131,587 of CAVVBT010000001.1, read as the reverse complement.
CGAGATCTACAACTGGCCCTGGCTCTATGCTGTTCAGGTGGGTGAATGGGGTCTGACCGACGATGAGGCGAAGAAGCTTCGCGATTATCTTCTGCGGGGCGGCTTCTTCATGGCAGACGATTTTCACGGATCGGAAGAGCAAGCCTTCTTCGAAAAGACGATGAAAAAGGTCTTCCCCGAACGCACCATCGTCGACATCCCCGATGCCGACTCAATCTTTCACACCATCTTCGATCTCGATGATCGGTTCCAGATTCCCGGTGCCGAGCATCTCGCCACCGGCTACAAAAAAGACGGTAGAGTCCCCCACTGGCGCGGCATCTACGACGACAAGGGCCGAATCATGGTCGCGATCTCCCTGAACTCCGACATCGGCGACTCATGGGAGTGGTTCGACAGCCCGCGCTATCCCCAGCGATTCTCCGACCTCGGCATCCGTATCGGCGTGAACTACGTCGTCTATGCGATGACGCACTGAACCGCTTCCGGCAAACTGGGCGGCTCTCGTGCCGTTCGGCAAAACACTAGCGCTCCAGTTCAGAGAACATCATCCTTGGCTGGCCCATCCAGAAGCGATTGCTCGCGCGGATCAGCGGACCGGCGTGCCGATGATCGAGCCTTGCGCAGGCGTCCCTGTAAGGCCCGACAAATCGCGCCGTCGCAGGCAGCCGACGGTAGATTCGCGGTAGCCAACTCATCGCCCGGGCTGCCGCATCTCGCTCTTTGGCTCCCGTACTCCAGCGCAAACTCGACACGCAGCCGCTCTGGCATCCACGCGGCAGTCAGAGCGCGATACCACTCCGGAACCGGCACCCACGAACCGCTTCCATGCAAAACTCCATGCGCCATCTCCCGCGACAGCGCACTCACGCCAAGGCTCCCGGAGTCCCACATCGACCGGTTATATTGTTCAAACTCTGACCAGTCTCGCGGCAAGGCGTGTGCCGGAATGCCGAACAGTGCCGCCATCTTCCTGCTCTCGGCGTAGTAAACCTCTCGTTCCTCGGTCGAGATTGGTGGCAGCACGCAGTCGTGCGCGATGAGCGCGCTCTCCACAAGCGTTGAGTAGACCCACAAGAGCGCCTTCACTTCGTTGGCCTCATAGTGCGATCCCTGCCGGTAAGTCGCCACACTCTCGGGAAGTTCTCCGCGGATATACGTATGCAGGCGATGGAGATGTTCGGAGGCCGCCAACGCCTGCTCCAGCGTTCCAAAGATCATCGTGAAGACAACGCGGAAGGTGTTATGAAATCTCGCCAGCGGATCCTCTCGAAGATTCGAGTGCTGATCGAGCGCCACAGCCACCCACGGATGCGCCAACTGCAGCAGCGCAGCTCGCCCCGCCCCAAGAAACAAAGCAGCCTCCCGGTTGACTTTCCAGCTTATGGACGAGGGCCCAAAGATCCCTGCCCTCGGATCGGGCGTCTCCCGCCTGACCGAAGTCCACAGGCTCTCCATCTGCTCTCGCGAGACGAGCGAATAATCATCTGCCATGTCACCTCGCTTCAAAAAACATCATGCGAAGAGGCCTCCTCATTCGAATGGATCACCGTCTAAACACCAGAAAGCCGAGTTTACTTTCCACAGCTGGTCCTTCACACACCTGTTAGTCTTACATCAGGGAAAAGCTCTTGAAGCCCGGCCGCTCAAGGTCGGGCTTCGGCACTTAACGCTGGACTTAAATCCCAGGAAGAGTTTGCGGACTTTAAGATAAGGGAGGGAGCAGCAGCGATGTTATCGGCGAAGCGCCACAAACTCGGCCGCTCCTTCCTGCGTTCGCGACTCCTGTTCTACATTTGGCCGCTAATATTTTTCGTTCCTCTCGCAGCCGGAACAGCCTACGCTCAACTGCCCCCAGGCACTTCTGACGCCACTCAGCCGCCGCCGCAAAAAATCGACCCGCTTCTCACTCAGGCCAACGAAGCCCTCGACAAGCGGGACTATCCCGCCGCCCTCAAAGCGCTCACCCCGCTAGCCGAGAAGAACCCCAACAACCCCCAAATCCTCTTCAACCTCGCCTTCACCCAGGACGCGCTCGATCAGCCCGCCGCCGAAGCTTCCTACCGCCGCGCCATCGCCGCCGATCCAAATTACTTCGATCCGCACCTCGGTCTCGGCCTGCTGCTCGCCCGCAACGGCAGTCGCACCGAGGCCCACGCCGAGCTCCTGAAAGCCACGACCCTTACCACCGAAAATCCTGCTCTGAAGGCCCGCGCCTACCGAGCGCTCGCCCGCCTCGATCAGACCTCGAACCCCGGCGCCGCCAGCGACGAACTCCTCCAGGCCCTGAAAATCTCCCTCGAGACTCCAGACGACATCCTCCTGGCCGGCGAGCTTGCCGAAGCCTCTGGCGATGCCGCAGCGGCCGAAGCCTCTTACCGCCGCCTGCTCAAGGCCGACCCGCAGAACCACGACGCTACCGCCGCCCTCACCCATCTCCTTCTGCATCAACAGAAGCCCGACCAGGCCGAAGCCCTCCTGACCGCCGCGCTCGCCAAAGATCCCGACAACCCCACCCTCAATTCCCAGCTCGCCGCCCTCTACGAGCAACAGGACAAGCCCGCCCAGGCGCTTCCCATCGTCGAAAAGCTCCATTCCGCCCACCCGGACGACCCGGCAATCACCCGCCTCCTCGCCCGTCTCTACGCCAATAATCAGCAATACGATCAGGCCGCTCCTCTTTACGCCAAACTCGTCGCTTCCTCCCGGCAGGACCCTGTCCTCCTCGACGACTACGCCAGCGTTCTGATCCACCTCAAGCGCTCCGCCGAGGCTGAAGCCCTCCTCAAACGGGCCGTTGCCGACCCCGCCGCCTTCCCGACCAAAGAGGACCTCGGAAACGCGGCCGGACACCTCGCTTTTGCCGCCTCCGCTAATAACGACCCTGAGACCACCTTGCAAGCGCTAACACTTCGTGCTACAGTATTTGCCAATTCTCCGAGTACGCTGTTCCTGGAGGCAACAGCGAACGACAAGCTCCACCACATCAAACAGGCGACCGACCTGTACAAGCAGTTCCTCTCCGTGGCAAACGGCAAATTTCCGGACGAGGAGTGGGAGGCCCGCCACCGCCTCATCACCCTCGAACACATGAAATAGTCAGCGCTCCCTAAGAGGTGCGTTATGAAATTTCTTCTTCGTTTCTCCCTACTGGTTCTTCTCCTCTCGTTCTCACTCCCCGCACGCTCCTCCTCCGTCGATGAAAATCTTCCCGACGCCCAGGCCCTGGCGCAGCTCGAGTTGCGCGCCCAGCAGGCCGGCCCGCGAGACCAGTGCTTCCTCTACACTGAGCTCGTCCACACCATGACCGAGATCGCGGGCAAACAGATGCTCAACGGCGACATCGATGATGCTGCCGCCACGCTCAAGAAAGTCAACTACTACGCCAAACTCATCCATACGAGCCTGGCCGACAATGCCAAGCGGGTAAAGAATGCTGAGATGTTGATGGAACACACCACCTACCGCCTGGGGGAGTACGTTCACAAAGCCTCTTCCGAGGATCGTGATACCCTCAACGCCACCCTCAAACAGCTCGATCAGATCCATGATGAGCTGCTCGCCCAGGTCATGAAACACTAGGAACTTCCTAACAGGAATCGATGCTCCGCAGGCTACCCCTCACCCTCATTCTCCTCGCCCTCACTTGGCCCGCCTTCGCCCAGCATGATGACCGCGCGCTCTCTGAGGGCGAGATCGAGCAACTCCGCGATTCCGCCTACGTCGCCAACGACCGCATCCTCGTCTTCATCAAACTGCTCGACACGCGCAACAAGGCCATCCAGGACCTCTTCGCCCATCCGCGCAAGCCCGGCCGCGAACAGGACACCCACGATCTGCTCGAGCAGTTCACCTCCATCGCCGACGAGTTGAACGACAATCTCGACGACTACGGCCCCCACCATCGCGACATCCGCAAGGCTCTGCCTAAGCTCCTCGAAGCGACGGAGCGCTGGGCCTCCAACATCAAGCAGCCTCCCGAAGATCCAGCCTACGATCTTTCGCGCAAACTGGCACTCGAATCCATCCGCGACATCCGTGAAGAAGCAACGCAGCTCGTCGAAGACCAGAAGACGTGGTTCGCCGCGCATCCTCCCGCCAAAGACAACCCAAACCAGCCAGCAAGCGCTCCGCGCTGAACAAGTCCGCATTCCGGCGCGATGACGAACCAGCCTTGGAACTCCCGTCGCCGAAAAAGCTGTTGATAACAACTGAAGAAGAGAGTCTGGTCTAATAAAGACAGCGACGCTGCGATAAGGACACGACTCTGAGCACACCCAAGCATCCCGGCCCCTCTGCACTGAGCCAGTTCCTGCAGCTCTTTTCATCGTCCGCGCCGCCGCCTCCTCCTACTCTCTTCGAAGAGACACCCTCCCTCGCGCTTCATCACCCCGCGCAACCGGCGCCCCGGACTAAAAGGCCTCGCGCGAAAAAGATCACCACGCCGGCCTCTCTCGTCGCCATCTTCGAGCACGAATACCGCGAGCTCCGCCCTCGCGCACCCATCCCTGCGCTCGACATTCGTTTCCGCCGCTTCACGTCGCTCAACACGACGATCCGGCTACGCGAAGGCCGCCTTCACGTGCGCCTCTCCGACATCCTTGAGCACGCACCCGAGTCCATTCATCACGCCATTGCCCACATCCTGCTCGCCAAGCTCTACAAGAAACCCATCGCCCGCATCCACGCCGACCATTACCGCCGCCACGTCTCCTCCGAAGCCGTCTCCAGGCAGGCCGAGCACGTTCGCCAGACCCGCGGTCGCAAGCGTCTCTCCACACACTCCGGCCATCACTACGACCTCAACGAGATATTCGAGTCCCTCAACACGCGTTTCTTCCACGGGCTCCTCGGCCGGCCCACTTTGACTTGGAGCGCCCACCACGCCCGCCGCATGTTAGGCCACTACGACGCAGCCCACAATACCATCGTCGTCAGCCGCGTCTTCGACCGCGCTGATACGCCGCGCTGCGCCATCGAATATCTGCTGTATCACGAGATGCTCCACCTGAAACACCCCGTCCGCGTCAAAGCCGGCCGCCGCTGCGTCCACTCGCGCGAGTTCCAGGCCGAAGAGCGCCTCTTCCCTCAACTCGAAGAAGCAAAAGCCTACCTCAAGCGTCTCTAGTACTTCCGCTGCCTCCAGCAACTGTTATTTCTACGGGTTCGGCGAACCCACTCTCCATGCTAGGATTCCTCTAGCCGGAAGCCTCTCCGCTTCGCGCGTGTCCGACTCGTTTGCAGATCGCAGGAAGTTTCGCTGATTTCACGGGCCCCTAACAACAAATTCTCGAACATACAACACTCACCCATGAGAAAGGGCAGGTGAACCATGCATCTCTCCAAACGTGCAGCAGCCGAGTTCTTCGGCACTTTTTGGCTTGTCTTCGGCGGTTGCGGCAGCGCCGTCCTTGCCGCGGGCGTTCATCTCGGCATCGGCTATGTTGGCGTAGCGTTTGCGTTCGGTCTCACCGTCCTGACCATGGCCTTCGCCATCGGCCACGTCTCCGGGTGCCATCTGAACCCCGCCGTCTCCATCGGCCTCGTTACCGCTAAACGCTTCCCCGCCTCCGAACTTCCCGCCTACATCGGCGCCCAGCTCTTCGGAGCCATCTGCGCTTCGGGAGTTCTCTACGTCATCGCCAGCGGCAACTCCACTTTTTCTCTCGCCGGCGGCTTCGCCTCGAACGGCTACGGCGATCACTCGCCTGAACACTACTCTCTCGTCGCGTGCTTTCTTGCCGAAGTTCTCCTGACCGCCTTCTTTCTGCTCGTCATCCTCGGCGCCACTGACGAGCGCGCTCCGAAAGGCTTCGCTCCCATCGCCATCGGCCTCTGCCTCACGCTGATCCACCTCATCAGCATTCCGGTCACGAACACCTCGGTCAATCCTGCCCGATCAACTGGTCCAGCGATCTTCGCCGGAGGCTGGGCGCTACAACAGCTCTGGCTCTTCTGGGTTGCGCCAATCCTCGGCGCTATCATCGGCGGCCTCATCTCGACCGCATTCTTCGCAGCGCCACAGGAGCCACTCCGCAAAGAGATGTCAAGATAGGACTAATGAAAAGGGGCTGGTTCGTAGAGGTCGAATCCTCATAAACCAGCCTTAACCTATCCAACTCGACAGCTCTCAAAACATCAGGCTCTCGTGTCGCTGGTCAACTCCGGCGCCCACTGCACATTCCTCACTCGCGCAGCAGCGATTAGTAGAGCCCCCAGGACAATCGACCCCATCGCAGCCACTTGCGCGTTGCTCATTCCCCAGTAGAGTCGCGGATTGATCCGCACAAACTCGACCAGGAAACGGCCGATCCCGCTGAGCACCAGATATTCGCCCGTAATCGCGCCGATGGGAAGGTTTTCCTTGCCGCGACGCCACAGCCACCACCCCAGCACCAGCGCAAACAAAAACTCATACACCGGCGTAGGCTGCACCAGCGCATCCGGAGGAGTCGGCGGCACCAGCGCATTCTTCGCCATATGCACGCCCCACGGCAGTGTCGTGTTGATCCCGTAGTCCCCATCGCCTGACGTCAGACACCCGATCCGCCCCACGCCATAACCAATCGCCGCCGCCGGAGCCGCAAGGTCCAGCATCCGCACCGCACCCACACGCTGGCCAAGGGTTCCTTCGAGTGGCCCCTTGAACCGCGCAATCCTTCCCTGCCACATCAGCATTGCAATGCCGGCCAGCAGTCCGCCAAACCAGGCAAAACCAGCCTGAAACCAGTGCAGAAACTCCATCGCGATGTCGAATGGATGGTTCCAGCCAGGCGCCGTTATTGACCTCAAAGCGTGCCGCAGGTCCGGAATATTCTGCAACTCATGCCACGTCTTCGCGCCGATCACCCCGGCGATCACCACAAACGCCACCACGCTCAGCGCATCGGCATCCACGCCGTTGCGTACAAAATTCTTATGCAAAACCACCGTCGCTACCACCGCCGCCAACCAAAGCAAAAGCCCAAACGTACCCAGGTGCACCGGGCCAATATCGATATAGGGAAACATAATCCTCGCTAGTTAAAGTATAGCGGCCTTTCCCTTACTCCCCTAGTCGCGATACCCTATCGTTTATGTCCACAAGCACCCCCGTCTTTCCTCCCGCCGCAGGAATGGAGATCCTCTTCTCCAAGCAACAAATCGCTGACCGCACCCGCGAGATCGGCGCACAGATCACCACAGACTACAAAGGCCAATCCATCGTCCTCATCGGCGTGCTCAAAGGCGCAGCCATCTTCCTCGCCGACCTCGCCCGCGCCATCCAGGTCGACAACACCTTCGACTTCGTCGCCGTCTCCAGCTACGGCCGTGCCCGCGTCTCCTCCGGCGCCGTCAAGCTCATCAAGGACATCGACAACCCCATCGAGGGCAAGCACGTCATCCTCGTCGAAGACATCCTCGACACCGGCCTAACGCTAAGCTACCTCCGCGGCCTCATGCTCCAGCACAAGCCCGCCTCGCTCAAGATTGCCACCTGCCTCGACAAACCGGAGCGCCGCCTCGTCCCCATCGAAGCCGACTACGTAGCCTTCAAAATTCCCAACCAGTTCGTCATCGGCTACGGCATGGACTACGCCGAGCGTTATCGCGGAGTCGACGACATCCGCATCTTCCCGTCGGAAGTCGCCGGCCACTAATCCCTGGAGACGCTATCAAGATTGTGGGCCTTGAAAGATAGGATAGGTGGCGGAATGAAAAAAGAATCGGTCACCACGCGGGGAATAACGATCGGTGAAATCACGGCGCGAGTGAACCAACTGGCGCCGCAATTTTTCGAAGGACTCTCTCCAGGCCAGCTCTCTGCTGTTCTGCGGGCGGCGAAACTGCGGCGATTTCACGCTCATTCCGCGCTTGCCATCGAAGGACATCGCGCAGAAAAACTATTTTTGATTCTCGAAGGCCGCGTGCGCGCTTCCGTTACGACTCCCAAAGGCGAGAAGATCGTTCTTTTCTGGATTCCACCCGGCGATATCTCTGGCGCAAGGGCATTGGTGTCCGAGCCTCTTGAGTATCTGGCAAGTACGGAGGCAGTAACGGATGGTCTTGCATTGGTATGGAAGCGTCCTGAGATCGAGTCTCTCAGCAAGCAATATCGAAAATTGCTTGAAAATTCGCTGATCATCGCGTCGGACTATGTTGAGATCTGGAGAGACCTACATCTTGAAGCGAGTTATCACACGGCATCTCAGAGAGTCGCACGTGTCCTCGGCAGTATAGCTAAAGCAATGGGACGGCAAGTTGCCGGGGGTATCGAAGTCAACGTTACCAACGAAGAACTTGCCAACGAAGCGAACGTCACAATCTTTACGGCCAGCCGGCTGCTAAGCGAATGGCATAGGAAGGGCGTGCTCGTGAAAGGCCGCGGGAAAGTCGTACTCCGCTCTCCCGAAGACCTGGCCAGAAAGTGTGGCTGGCGTTGACGTTCGCCGGCTCCAAAATTCGCCGAGAACATTGCGCAAGAGCAACGATGAAATGAATCCCAGGGAGCATCCTCACAAAAGACCGGTTCAGCGTAGTCCCTGCGATCCTGAACGGTGGTCTTGCGGAGGTTTCAGTAATTGGGCCGGGTACGTATTTTGATTGTTGATGACTCCGAGCGATGGCGACGTTCTGTTCGTGCGCTCCTTTCCATTATCTCCAACCTGGAAGTCGTTTCTGAAGCCTCGGATGGCCTGGAGGCTATCCAGAAGTGTGAAGAACTGCAGCCAGACCTGGTTTTGCTCGATATTCACCTGCCGAAGATGAGTGGATTCGAAGTGGCGCGCAGGCTCTCGGAATCTTCGCCCTCCACGAAGATCCTCTTTCTGAGCTCCTACCAATCTCCCGAGGTGATGAAAGAGGCGCTGAAGATTGGGTCCGGATTCGTGGTGAAGAAGGATGCTGCAAGCGATCTATTGCCTACCGTCAAGGCGATGATTCGCAACGAACCGTACATCGGATTCAAGTTTTTCGAGGACGCTCCCGCGGACTGAAGCTTTCGCACTGTCCATGTGTCCCGCGTCCTCTGAGTGTCGCGCCGACTTGATAAATCTCTCTCTCAGACCCCGGACCTCGCAAGGAACTCCCGCATAGCCGAGGCAATCTCCTCCACATGCGTCTCAAGCGCAAAATGCCCGGTCTCTAAAAACTGCACCGTAGCGTTCGGATTGTCCCGTCGGAAAGCCTCGGCTCCGGGAGGAATGAAGAACGGATCGTACTTACCCCAGATCGCCAGCAGCGGCGGCTTCGTAGCTCGAAAATACTCTTGAAACTTTGGATACAGCTTCACGTTGTTCGCATAATCGAGAAACAGGTCTAACTGAATCTCCATATTCCCCGGCCGCTCGATCATCGCGGCATCCAGCGTGTATCCCTCCGGAGCAATCCTCTCTGGATGCGGCACGCCGTCTGTGTACTGCGACTTCAACCCCTCCGGCCCCAGCGCCCTCCGCAGCATCAGGCGATTCTTCGCCGTCGGCTCGCTCCAGTACTTCCGGATCGGAGCCCACGCATCCCCCAGACCTTCCTCATACGCATTGCCATTCTGCGAGACGATCGCCGTCACCCGCTCCGGACGCGCCATCGCCAGGCGAAACCCAGTCGGCGCGCCGTAATCGAATACATACAGCGCATAGCGTGTCAGCCCCAGCAAATCCGTAAACGCCAGTATCGTCTCCGCCAGTGCATCGAATGTGTACTTGTACTTCCGCTTCTCCGGAACTTCCGTAAACCCAAACCCCGGAAGATCGGGCGCAATCACGCGATACTTGTCCGCCAAACGTGGAATCAACTCACGATATTGAAACGATGACGTCGGAAATCCATGCAACAACAGGACCACTGGCGCATCCGGCCGCCCCGCTTCGCGATAAAAGACATTCACTCCATCGGCTTCAATGCGACGGATCGTGGTCAACGGCACAGATTCGCTCATGAACTCCCCTCCATCACGACTTAGATGCCAAGCCCAAAAACTCCCGCCAGCAGTTCATAACTCCGCAGTCGCTTCGCCTGCTCCCAAACGATCGTATTCACAATCATCTCTCCAATCCCCAGCTGCGAAGCCATTTCCTCCAACTGGTCCTTCACACGCGCCGGAGTCCCCACAAAGTATCGCGGCCACTCGCCCTCCTCCATCGGCATCTCGCCCATCAGCCGCAACTCCCGCAACGCATCCTCGGGCGAAGCCACCGGCCTGCGATCTCCTTGACGAATCCTGCGCTGCAGCAGCCGCACACTCGAAGCCAGAAGCTCCGCCTCCTCCTCGGTCTCCGCGCAGATAACTCCCACCGCCACTGTTGCCTCCGGTTCGCTCCGATATTGGCTCGCAGTAAACCCGCGCCGATAAGTCTCAATTGCCGCACGTGTGTGCACGGGCGAAAAAAAGTGCGCGAACGAGTAAGGCAGCCCAAATTCTACTGCTGCAGCGGCGCTCCACATACTGGAACCCAGCATCCACACATCCGGCCCACCCGGCATATCCGGCGAAACCCGTATCCCCGCAAACGGATGCCCCGCCGGAAACGAGCGCCCCCCACCATGACTTAGAAAAGCCAGCAACTCGCTCACCTGCTCCGGAAAATCATCCAGCATCCTCGTCTTCCGCTCACGCTTCAACGCCAGTGCCTCGACCGGGCCCCCGCCCGGCGCACGCCCAATCCCCAGATCTACACGCCCGGGATATAGCGCATGCAGCATCCGAAAGCACTCCGCCACCTTGAGCGGAGTGTAATGCGGCAGCATTATCCCACCCGAGCCAATCCGTATCCGCTTCGTCTCCGCGCCAATCCTCGCCAACATCACCTCGGGAGCCGTGCACGCCAGAGTGTCCATCGCGTGATGCTCCGACATCCAGAACCGCGTATAACCCAGGCGATCCACCAGCCGCGCCAGCTCAATCGAGTTCTGCAACGCCTCCCCCGGAGTGCTCCCCGCCGGCACCGGCGACTGATCCAGCACCGATAACCTCAGTCCACCTTTCAACTCATCCTTCGTCATAGGCATTGGATGTGCTGCTCCTGAATCCGGACCAAATCCCGCATCGTCTATTACAAGGGAGACGCATCCCGATGCAACTTGACAGACCGCCCTCACCGCGACACCGCAGACACGAATCCGCAACCCTCGGCGCCTCATGAAACTCTTCTGCCGTCAAGCCCCTGTTCAACAAAAAGTCCAACCTTAACCATAAAGGAATGAATACTTTGCGCAACAATGACAAGGTGGGGGCATGGCCTTCAACCAGCTCTTATCCCAGTATGATAGAAAGTAACGCGGCGACTCTCTCCCCTCGCCGCAGGAGCAGGCTTTTGACTACGCTGGCCATTACCAATTCCCTTCCCAATAGACCCGAAAACTTCGACGCCAAAGCCTTCACCGCTCATACTCTCTCGTCGCCCCAGAACCTCGCCGCAGTCATCGACCACACCCTCATCAAACCCGACGCCACCCGCAGCCAGGTTCTCCAACTCTGCCATGAGGTGGCCGAGCACCGGTTCGCATGCGCCATGGTCAACCCCACCTGGGTCGCCATCGCCGCCGCCGAACTCAAGGGCACCGGAATCCCGGTCGGCGCGCTCGTTGGCTTTCCCCTGGGCGCCACCCTTTCCAGCTCCAAACGCGACGAGACCACCCGCGTCATTAAACACGGCGCGCACGACATCGACATGGTTCTCAACATTGGCCTGCTCAAATCCGGCGAGACCTCCGACTACGAAGCCGTACGCCAGGACATCCGCGGCGTAGTCGAATTGGCCCATGCCCAGGGAGCCATCGTCAAAGTGATCCTCGAAACCTGCCTCCTCTCCTTCGAAGAGAAACTCCGCGCAGCCGAGATCGCTCTCTCCGCCGGAGCCGACTTCCTCAAAACCTCAACCGGCTTTTCTACCGGAGGAGCCACGACCGACGACATCGCGCTCCTCCGCGGCGTAGCCGGAAGCCATGCTGGCGTGAAGGCCTCCGGGGGCATCCGCTCGCTCGCCGACGCTAGAGCGATGCTTGAAGCCGGAGCCTCGCGCATCGGAGCCAGCGCCAGCGTCAAAATCGTCGCCGAACTCGGGAGCCGCACCGCGGCGCAACACACCACAGCCCCCGTCTACTAGGCCTTCCGGCCACAAATCTGGGTGGACCTACCTTCGCAGCCTCACCGAATGCTTTGCATTCCCTTACCCGCGAATCGACGGCATTACAGAGCCTGCAACCCATTCCCAACGAAACACTCCCCAAACCCTACCCCACCCGGTAAGATCGAACCCAAAGCAGAATGTCTCCGCCCAACAAACCGCAACCGGCCCCGCCTGCCTCTTCCGAAACGTCTCCGCCCGCCCATCCCTTCGAGGGCGACTATCGCCCCACCGCGCCGGTGCTCTTCCACCCCCACGCCGCCGACCCCAAAATTCGTGTCGAACCCTTGCAGGTCGACTTCCTCCACAAGCTCGCCGACGCCCTGAATACCACGCTCGACCTCAACACCCTGATGCACCGCGTCGCCGACCTCGTCCGCGCCGTCATCGACTATAAGATCTTCGCCATCCTCCTCATCAACGAGCGCGCCGAAGACCTCCGCATGCGCTTCCAGATCGGCCACACCACCGAGGTCGAGCGCATGCGCATCAAACTTGGCCGTGGGATCGCTGGACAAGCCGCTCTGCACCGCAAATCCATCCTCGTCGAAGACGTTACCGCACACGACAACTACATCAACGCCAACCCCAACGTCAGGTCCGAACTCGCTGTCCCGCTCATCATCAAGAACAAGGTCATCGGCGTCCTCGATATCCAATCAGAGCAGGTCGGCTACTTCACGCTCGAACATCAGCGTCTCCTCGAACTTACCGCCTCACGCATGGCGGTCGCGGTCGAAAATGCTCGTCTCTACACCCGCGTCTCCCGCCAGGCCCAGACTCTCGGCGTTCTCAATGACATCTCACGCGAGATCACCAGCATCCTCGACCCGAACGATCTCCTCGAGCGCATAGCACACCTCCTCAAGCGAGTCGTCGACTTCCAGATGTTCAGCATCCTCCTCTGGAACGACCGCACCCAGCACTTCGAGCACAGCTTCAGCTCCCGCTTCGGCGAACGCGTCATCCGCGAGCGCATTATCTCCGTTGGCGAAGGCCTCATCGGCACCGCCGCCCAGCTGCGCCAGCCCGTCCTCGCTCCCGACGTCCGCAAGGACTCCCGCTACATCGAGGCCAACCCCGAAGTTCGCTCCGAACTCGCCGTCCCGTTGGTCTACAAAGGCGAAGTCATCGGTGTGCTCGACCTCGAACACACCCGCGTCAATTACTACAACGATGACCACCAGCGCACGCTCTCAACCCTCGGCTCGCAGATCGCCATCAGCATCGCCAACGCGCGTCTCTACCAGCGCATCCACGAGGAAGAACAGCGGATGGAGCGCGACCTAGAGATGGCCCGCCAGGTCCAGCTCCGCCTCATGCCCTCGCGGCCGCCCAAACTCGAGCGCGCCCAGATCGCCGCGCAGTTCGTCGCCGCACGCTCCATCGGCGGAGACGTCTACGACTACCTCGACTATGGCCCAGGCCGAATTGGCGTCGCCCTCGGAGACGTCAGCGGCAAAGCTGCTCCTGCGGCGCTCTACGCCGCACTGACCAGCGGCATCCTTCGCTCGCTCGCCCCGCAGCATCTCTCGCCCGCCGCCATGCTCGCAGCACTCAACGACCAGTTGCAGGAGCGCAAACTCGACTCCCAGTACGTCACGATGCTCATGGCCGTCTGGGACGACAGCAACCAGACCCTGCAGATCGCCAACGCTGGCTCCGTCCAACCGCTCTTCGTCGCCGCCAACCCCAGCGTGACCGGCGCTCCAGGCGTTCGCACCATCAACGCCGAAGGCTTTCCCCTCGGCCTATTCCCCAACGCCGAATATGAGGAGTTCACCCTCTCCACCCAGCCCGGCGACCTCATCGTCTTCTTCTCCGACGGCATTGTCGACGCGGTGAACGCCGACGGCGAGATGTTCGGTGACGAACGTCTCAAACAGCTTCTTGAATCTCAGAGACAACCCACCGCACGATCCACCGTCGATGCCATTCTCCAGGCCGTCACGGACTTTCAAGCCGGCACCGCCCACTTCGACGACGAGACTATCGTCGTCCTGCGTGTCCTCGAACCGTCCGACCCGTCCCACTAACTCAAAAGCTGCTATCGTCTCCACCACCCGAACCGTCATCTCCAAAATCCCCGCTGCCATCGCTGAATGACGAATCGTCAAAATTCGAACCGCCGTCATCGAAGCCGGAATCATCGCCACCCCGATCCGATCCGCCATCGCCACCGGAGCCTGACAGCGAATCCCGATCGTTGGTGGAATCAGATCCTTTTCCAAAATCCCGATCCACCTGATCGCCCATCTCGTGTTCTGCGTTGGAAACATCATGCCCACTGCGATCACCGCGATCATCCCCGTAATAGTTGTTGATCACCTCAGTGGGACGTCCGCCGTCACCGCCGAACCCGCCAAACCCCTGCCCATAGCCAGCCGCATGACCAAAGCCATGCATTAGCGACTCCACGCCTTCAAACGCAAGCGCACCGGCCGCAACCCCCGCAGCCGTCTGCAGCGCACCCTGCAAAAACCCACCGCCTCCGCCCATCGGAGCCCCGTACTGCGGATACCCCACCGGCGCGGGCGCACCCTGCGTATATGCCGGAGGCACCTGCGTCCACCCCTGCGGCGGAGGAGGAGGTGGTGGCGGCGCGGGGCCATCATTTCGTCCCAGCAGATTTCCCAGAAAACTCGAAGCATGCTTCGGCTCGGGATGCTGTTGCATCTGCTCGATCTGCGCCTTCGCCGCCGTCAATTGAGCTTGAGCCTGCTCCAGGGCATACTTCTGCACCAGCACTGTCTGTGCCAGGATGTACAGCGCATCGGGATTCCGCCCCAACCCCTCCTGCAGCATCTCCTCCGCATCCATATCCTTCTCGGCCAACTGCGTCTTCTGCACGCGGTCAATCAGACCGCCGATCATATCCTGTTCCTGAGGAGTCATCTCTCTTTCCTTTCTATTGCGTGCAACATTATTCTTCGTGTTTCACATGAATAAGATGCAAATATTCAGCGAGTGATAGACGCGATCCCACACCGAAAGTCGCCATTCGCTCCAGCGCCGAAGATCACATGCTGAGTTACCTACGCACCTAAATTGCCCCGAGTTCCGGCCGCCACGCCGAACTACATCTTGTCGCATTCCTGTCAATCTCCGTTGGATTTACATGCCTATAACAAACATCTCCTACGCTCCTCGCTGTACCTCAAGTCATGTACAGGAGCAGTCATGCAACAGTTTTCCCGCAATCGTAATCTCTGCCGTCGCGCGTTCGTAAACGGAGCCGCCGCGTTCTCTCTTACCTTTCTCGCCGCCGGCATCCCGGCCCTCGCACAGGGCTTCGACGGCCTCGACATACCATTCTTCCCCGGAAATCTCGTTGTCAGCCGCAGCGTCTACGACAACAACGCCAGTAATATCGCCGTCGGCACTGCCCTTCCCCCGAACTGCGCCAAAACCGTTGGCCCCTGCGCCCCCGCCACCAACAATGGCATCTATCCCTTCGTCTTCAATAACGTCATCCCCGACCCTGCCTTCGGAATCACCTCGAAGATCTTCCTCGACCAGATCACGCCCTTCGGCTTTGTCCTCAACTCCCTCGAAGTGCCCAACAGCTCCCAGTGGAACGGTCGCCCCGGCAACAACCAGCTCGTCACCAGCTTCAGCTCCAAATCCGAGATGGCGCTCAATCTCTCCACCGACGGCAAGCTCCTCACCTTCATGGGCTACGTCGCTCCCGTCAACACCATCGACGCCTCCAACTCCAACACGCCCGGTGCAATCGACCCCACCAATCCCGTCGGCATCAACTTCTTCCGCGCCGTAGCCACGGTCGACAGCAACGGCAAGTTCACCTTCACCGAAACCAACGCCTACAGCGGCAACAACGGCCGCGCCGCCATCCTCAACAATACGAACGGTGCGAACTTCTTCTATACCGTCGGCAACGCGGGCAACGGCTCCAACCCCCAACCGAACGGCGTCATCCTCGGCGCAGGCGCTCAGTTCATCGATCCCTCCACCGCACCCGAGAGCTTCCAGACCCCCGCCAATCCCACTCCGCTCGGCAGCTTCTCCGTCACCCTCCTCGGCGACAAGGCCGACAAGGTCGGCAAGGATGACAACTTCCGCGGCCTGACCGTCTTCAACAACGTCGTGTACTTCACCAAAGGCAGCGGCAGCAACGGCGTCAACACCGTCTACTTCGTCGATACCACCGGTACCGCCTGCCCCAAGGGCGTAGGCGTTCCCGCGGTTGCAGCAACGCTTCCCATCGCACCGCTCAACCTCTCCGGCGTGAACCCGCAAAACGGCCTGCCCAACAACATCTGCATCCTCTCCGGCTTCCCCACCACGCTCGCGAAAAATCTCGCCACACCCGCTGCACCCTTCGGCCTCTGGTTCGCCAATGCTGACACTCTCTACGTAGCAGACGAAGGCGACGACTTCACCAGCGACACCACCCTCTACACGCACGCCGCCGCGCAGACCACCGCAGGCATCCAGAAGTGGGTCTTCAACTCCTCCACCAAGACCTGGAGCCTCGCCTACACTCTCCAGACCGGCCTCGAGCTTGGCGTCCCCTACACCGTCGACCACTACCCCACCGGAAATAACTCCGCTACCAACCTTCCCTGGGCGCCCGCAACCGACGGCATCCGCAACATCACCGGCACCGTCGACTTTGGCGGCAAAGTCACCATCTACGGCATCACCTCCACCGTCAGCGGGGGCGGAGACCAAGGCGCAGACCCCAACCGCCTCGTTGCCGTCACCGACACTCTGTCCAACACCGATCCCACGACAGCCGCGAAAGAGAAGTTCAGCATCGTCCGCAAAGCCGGCTTCGCTGAAGTTCTTCGTGGCGTTGCCTTTGCTCCCACCGGAAAAGAAGATGACGATCATGGCCACAATGACCACGGCTTCGGCTTCGGTTGGTAATATCCGCTCGCTGCACACAACAACTGCACAAAGCAACGCGGTCGGGAATCTCCCACCGCGTTGCTTTTTTAGAAAAGTGAATTTTGACCTTCGCGAACAACTATGTTCGCAATTTCCTCGCAACGCAATAAGCCGAAAACCATTTAAGCTAAAAGGAATGTCTTCCACGTCAAACACCCAGATCGTCCGCCCCGCACGTAACCTGCAAGGCTCCCTCACACTTCCCGGCGACAAGTCCATCTCCCACCGCTACGCCATGCTCGCCGGCATCGCCTCCGGCACCACGCGCCTCTCGAACTTCTCCACTGGAGCCGATCCTCACTCCTCGCTTGCCTGCATGCAGGCCCTTGGCGCGAAGGTTGTACACAACGACGACAAGACCATCTCCATCACCGGCACCGCGGGCGACTTCCAGCAACCGGCCGGCCCACTCGACTGCGGCAACTCCGGCTCAACCATGCGCATGCTCGCGGGTCTCATCGCCCCCCACCAGCACATCTTTACCCTGGTCGGCGACCACTCGCTCACCCTGCGTCCCATGGAGCGCATCCGCAAACCCCTCAGACAGATGGGCGCAAAGATCGACCTCGTCGACGGCCACGCACCGATCACTATCTACGGCGGCCCGCTTCAGGCTATCGACTTCGACACCCCGATTCCCTCGGCACAGGTAAAGACTGCCGTTCTCTTCGCCGGGCTCCAGGCCGAAGGAACCACCAGCCTCACTGAATCCGTCCGAACCCGCGACCACTCCGAACACGCCCTCCGCGCATTTGGAGCTACCCTCCACCGCAGCAGCGCGGCCAACGGCGAAGCGACAAAACTCAGCATCCCCGGGGGCCAGACCCTCCAGCGCCATCGATGCCACCATCCCCGGCGATCTCTCCTCCGCGGCATTCTTCCTCTGCGCGGCCCTGCTCTTCCCTGACTCCAACCTCATCCTCGACTCCGTTGGCATGAACCCCACCCGCGCCTCGCTGCTCGACGTCATCACTTCTCTCGGTGGCAAAATCAAGGTCCTCAACGTCGAAGAACACAACGGCGAACTCATCGGCACCATCCAGGTCAACGCTCCTGCAGCCGGTCCGCGAGGTATGCACATCGGCGGAGACCTCTCGGCGCAGATCATCGACGAGCTTCCCGTCCTCGCCGCCATCGCACCCTACACCAACGACGGCATGACCATTCGCGACGCTAAAGAACTCCGCGTCAAAGAGTCCGACCGCATCGCCCTCGTGGCCAAAAACCTCCGCGCCATGGGAGCCACCTTCACCGAACACGAAGACGGCCTCGAGATCCCCGGCAACCAGCGCCTGCATGGCGCGCGCATCGACTCCGGCTCCGACCACCGCATCGCCATGGCCTTCTCCATCGCCGCCCTCCGCGCTGAAGGCGACACCGAGATCCATGGAGCCGACGCCGCAGCCATCAGCTTCCCGGAGTTCTTCACCTTCCTCGACACTCTCAGCCAGCGTTAAACCACGATTTGGTAATCTGATTTGGCTCTCCCCGCGAAAACAATGCCCTCACCAGTTCCCGGCTCCCGCCCCATCGTCATGACCGAGATCGAGCAGTTTGGCGGAGCCGAGCGCAGCATCCTCGCGCTCTCCCGCTGGCTCTACGAGCAAGGCAAGCCCAACTACCTCGTCGCCTACATCGACCACTGCAACATCGCCCAGTACGCCACCCATCCCATGGAGGTCATCGAGCTGAGGCCAGCCGCAGGCGTACGCAACAAGATAGCCGCCCTGCGGAATCACTTCCGTCAGCATCCCTCGCCGAAACCTCTTCTCTCCGGTTACCAACCGGCACTTCATGCCACACTCGCCGGCATTCGCGGCTTTCATGTCCTCATGCACGACACGCCATCCCTCTTCGGCGATCAGGATGTCCGCAGCGCTAGAGCAAAACTCCGCGTCGCCGTCTCCAATCGCATCATCGGATACGGTCTACGGTCCGGCGGCAACACCATCGTCACCAGCGAGTACCTTCGCAGCGAGTGTAGAAAGGATTTCCGCGCCGAAGCTCAAATCGCTCGCATGGGAGGCCTCAACCCAGCATCCGGCCCAGTCTCCGGCGCCTCACCGCGGCCCCGTCCGGTCACCAGCCAACTGCGCATGTTCTCGGTCTGCCGCATTGAAGCCAACAAGCGCATCGACTGGATCATTCGCTCGCTGGCTGAACTCGAAAAAGCGCCTACACCACTCTCTTCGCGCATCGACTGGCGTCTGGACCTCGCTGGAACCGGTTCTTTGATCCCCTCGCTGCAACAAATGGCTGCAACACTTGGCATCGCCAACCGCATCTTCTTCCACGGATTCGTTCCCGACGAAACTCTCGAGCAGCTCTTCGCCGAATCCCACCTCTTCCTCATGCCAGCCGTCCAGGGCTATGGCATCCCCGCCATCGAATCGCTCCAGCGCGGCATTCCCGTCCTGCTCCATCGCGAATCAGGCGTGAGCGACATTCTCCTCGACACTCCCTGGGCCACGGTTCTCACTGGTACCGAGTCCAATATGACCTCTACACTCCGCTCCGCAATCGACGGCGTGCTCGAAGGCCGTCACCACAACATCGGGCAGCCGCACCTGCCCACCGAAGACGAATGGGCCAGACAGGTCGCCATTCTATGCGGCTGGCTCTAGCCCGCCTCGCGCTTCAAGCACGCACCCATTCTGCTAGCATGACCTCAGAGAGCACCCAGACTTCATGAGAGTTACCCAGGCCGTCTTTGGAGTCTTCCATCATTTCGAACTCGCGCATCAACTCCACAAACGCAATCACCTCGCGAAGATCTACTCCACCTGGCCCTGGGCGCGACTCAAGCGCGAAGGCCTGCCGCACTCGCTCGTAAGCTGTTTCCCGTTCCTCCACACGCCCGACTATCTTCTCAAGCGAACATCGTTCTACTCCCCGCGCATGTCTTCGAAGATGGCAGCGTGGAACACTCTCGCCTTCGATCGTTGGACTGCCGCCCGCATCGTCCCCTGCGACGTCTTCGTCGGCATCTCCGGCTCCGGTCTGCTCACCGGTCGAAAAGTTCAGGCCAACGGCGGCGTCTTCATCTGCGACCGCGGTTCCACACACCAACGATTTCAGGAGCAGATCCTCGCCGAAGAATATCGCCGATGGAAGCTGCCCCAACCCCTCGACCAACCGCACATCACTCGCCGCGAAGAGGAGATTTACGCGACCGCCAATGCAATAACGGTCCCCTCCACGGTCGCTCGCCGCTCTTTCATCGAAATGGGCATTCCGGCGGAAAAGGTCTACGTCATTCCCTACGGTGTCCGTCTTGATCGCTTCAGCCGCACCCAGCCACCGCCAACCGACTCGTTCCAGGTCCTCTTTGCCGGTCAAGTCAGCCTCCGCAAAGGCATTCCTTACCTTCTCCAGGCCTTCGCCCGCCTCAAACATCCCGGCAAACACCTGACCATCGTCGGCGGCGTCCAGGATCACATGCGGGAGCTGCTCTCAACACTGCCCACTGAGAATGTAACCTTCGCCGGCGTACTACCCCAGGCAGAACTGGCACAGAAAATGAGCGTCAGCCATCTCCTCGTGCTCCCCAGCGTCGAAGAAGGACTCGCGCTCGTTCAAGGACAGGCGATGGCCTCTGGCTGTCCAGTTCTCGCGACCGCAGCCACCGGTGCCGAAGACCTGTTCACCGACGGCGAACAAGGCTTCATCGTCCCCGACCATAACGTCGACACCCTCACCCAAAGAATGCAGCAGATCGCCGACGACCCCGCGCTCCAGCAGCGGCTCAGCGAAGCAGCCCTGCTGCGGGTCAAGAGTCTTGGTGGATGGAACCAATATGGCGAGCTCTGGGATCAGCTCCTGCACCAGCTCACCGGCATCCCGCGCGACCCGCAATAGCGGCGCAATTACATCTTGTAGCGCCCCATGTCGTCATCGTTCAGGTTCTCCAGCCAACGCCGCATCTCTTCCGCGTTCACCGTCTGCGCCCCACTCGCGGCCTGCTTCGAGTTCTCCAGCACGCTCCGGCTCACGTAAATCGGGCAGTCCCAGCGCAACGCCAGCGCGATCGCATCCGAAGGCCGTGCATCCATCGTCACCGTCTCCCCGGCGTGATCCAGCCAGATCGTCGCGTAAAACGTATCGTCCTTCAACTCCGACACCACCACCTTGCGCACCTCAGCGTTCAACCCGCGAGCCATGTTCTGCAGCAAGTCGTGCGTCATCGGCCTTGGCAGCGTCTGCTTCTCCAGCTCCAGCGCAATCGCCTGAGCCTCAAAGATCCCCACCCAGATCGGCAGCACCAGGTCGCTCCCCACGTCCTTCAGCACGATGATCGGCATATTCGTCACCGGGTCCATCATCAGGCCGCGAATCTGCATCTCTACCTCATCAGAGGTCTGCACCGCGGATTGAACATGAGGAGTAGCCATACTTAATTCAACACCACAAAATCCGGAACCTTTGCCGCTGGCACAAACGCCGCGCCTTCAAAATCTCCTGCCGCCTCACCCACGAGGCAATTAGGCAGCGTCTTCGTAATCCTTACCGGCACATAACTCCCCACCGGCGGCTGCGCAATCTCGTCAGCGGTAAAGTTTACCGTCTTATTCTGCGAACTACGACCAATCACCTGACCACGCGCAGGATTGTACCCCTCCACCATGCACTCCTGCACCTGTCCCAGATGGCGCCCATAGTGCTCGCGCTGAATCTCCCGCTGCCGGTCCATCAAGATCCTTAGCCGCTCCGTCTTTACCTCTTCAGTAATGCTGTCGATCATCGTCACCGCCGGAGTATTTGGACGCGGCGAAAACTTAAAAGCAAACACGGCGTCGTACTTTACCTCGTCCACCAGCGTAATCGTCTCTTCAAAATCCGCATCGGTCTCGCCCGGAAATCCCACAATCATATCGCTCGTGATGCTGATATCCCGAGTCGCCGCTTTAATCCAGCTCATCCGCTCGAGATACCACTCCCGCGTATACTCGCGCGCCATCGCCTTCAGCACTGCACTCGAACCAGACTGCACGGGCAGATGAATATGATCGCAAAGCGTAGGCGTCGAATCGATCGCCTCCACAATATCCTTCGTGAAATCCCGCGGATGCGAAGTCGTAAACCTCACCCGCTTCATCCCCGGCATCTCGCCCACCGCCACCAGCAGTTCCGCAAACGACATCTTCCCCGAAGGATCGCGGTACGAGTTCACATTCTGTCCCAGGAACTGAATCTCCGTATATCCCAGGTCCACCATCTTCCGAGCCTCGACCAGCACAGAAGCCGAAGTACGGCTGCGCTCCTTGCCGCGCGTATATGGAACCACGCAGTAAGCGCAGAACTTGTCGCACCCTTCAATAATCGTGATGTACCCACGATGCGGATTCGACCGCGCGGTAAACTCCGTCTCAAATGTCAGGTCCGTCTGCCGGTCGTCGAGCCCGGTAATCCTCTGCTCCCCTGCCTCCAACCGCGCCAGCATCTCCGGCAGGTTCCTGTAGCTGGCCGACCCTGCTACCAGCGAGACATAAGGAGCCTTCTCGAAGATCCGCTCGCCCTCCTGCTGCGCCACACACCCCAGAACGGCAAACTTCTTGCCCTCACCCTGCAAACGCTTGTATTCGTTCAGCCGGTGAAACACCTTCTGCTCAGCCTTATCGCGAATCGAGCAGGTGTTGTACAAAATCAGCCCGGCATTACCCTCGTCCTCTACCCGCGCATACCCCTGCTGTTCCAGCGTCCCAATAACCTTTTCCGAATCATGGGCATTCATCTGGCAGCCAAAGGTCTCAATGTAAAAAGTCTTCGTCACCCAACCAGTATATCGCCGCCCGCTCTTGCTTTCTTGCTGTTATCCCGAAGGGAACCTGCTGTCGTTCCTGCTGTTGCCACGCCGGCCGCCTTTGAACGACGAGGCCTTGTAATCGCCAACTCCTTCCCCTTCATCCTCAAAGGCAAACCGTGATTCAGCTTGTGCTCCAGCCCATTCAGCGTCTTCCGCGGCGCCTTCAATGTGGTAGAAGGCAGAACGATCTTCCCATTCAGCGTGTCTCTGAACACCGCAGTCAGAAAATCGCCTATCTCATCGATCGTTTCGATCCCCTTCGACGCCAGCTTCGCCGACCGAGTGCCTTTCGGGATCAAAACACCCTCAAACACAACATCCGCCGCCTTGCTTCGTTTTCCACCCATAGTTGCACGTCCAATCGTCTGCCCGGCCCACACATTGACGACGCAACAGCTTTCCAGGTTTCAATCTATCAAGTTTCCACCTCTAGGGCGTCGCAACCGTCGAAGACCCGCCATCCAGCAAAGCCAGGTGCAGATAAGCCCCGGCCGCCCGAAACTTCACCTTCTCTTTTCCATCTGCAAACAGCGGTACCAGCGCATCTCGGAGCGAAACCCGCGCCGTAAACGCAATCGCCTGGGCCGCTGAAGCCCGGACCGACCAGTCCTTATCCTTCAAACCCTCCTTCAACAGCCCCGTCGTCTGCGGATCCTTCTCCCGGGACACCAGCAGCAGCGAAGCCGCGCGCGGCGACAAATCCGGATCCGACAACAGTCCCGTTACCGCCGAAAATCCCTCTCCCACTCCCGGTACCGGTACATACCCCAACCCCGAGCTCACCACAAACATCCCTGTCGACTCCAGTGAGTGAAAGTTCCCCATAAACTTCATCTTCTGACTCTCCAGCGCACTCGAAGCACCCTTCTCTTTTCCCTCGTATACCTGAATCAGCCAGTCTCTCCCTGCCGCATCCTTCAGTGCATAAAGAGCCTTCGCCGCCGCAAACGATACCTCCGGCGCCTTGTCTTCCCTCATGCTCATTTGAAGCGCGGGAATGCTCGCCGTCGATTTGAGATCGGTAAGCGTCTTAACCGCTGCAACCCGCACATTGACATTCCCATCGCTAAGAAACTGCTCCAGCCGCACTCGAAGTTTATCGTTCGGCCCAATCAACCCTGCAGCCTGGATAGCCTGCACCCGCACCGTCCAGTCCTTTGCTTCAAGACCGTCCCGCAGTACGCCGCGCGCCTGCTCCACTTCAGCCCCGGGGACCTGCCCCAAAGCAGCAAGACTTACAAACAACAAGCCACCTGTAACAATCCAGTGCCGATTCATAGGTTTTCTCCGTAGCTCACAAGTATCCTATTTCCAACACGGAAAGAGAAGAACTTAAACGAAAAACGGAGCCAAAGAAGGGGATTTGGTAGCGCCACCGGGGCTCGAACCCGGACTCTCAGCCTTGAAAGGGCCGCGTGTTAACCAGTTACACCATGGCGCCAACACACAACAACTAGCCGTCTGCAATCGCAGAAACCGGAACACTTAACCGGACTCTTCACCCAAAGAGATGCTCACACCATTCTAGATGGAACTGGAGCATTACGCAAAACTCGCCGCCCTGCGTTCAGCTTCACGCATCATGCTGTTTCTTGATCTGGTTTTGGGACCTCTTCGCGTCTTTTTTAAACTTCTTCTGCTCTGTCTTCTGGTGTTTCAAATAGGCTTTCCGCGTCTTCGACGAGTTAGTCTGCGGCGCACCCTGCGTAGACGTCGCGTGAGCAAGCACCGGCGAGACCAACAGAGTCACACCAAGAATCACCAAAAGAACCCGAGCCGCGATCTTCGTCACAGTTATCCCCCGAGAGAGCCTACTGTGCGGAGTCTACAACGCAAAGAGCTTTGTTCCAGAGGTTTCTAAGCTGAGAAACAGCCATTTGCCTATTTTGCTTTGCTCGGAACAGAGTGTGCCTGCGGCTGAGCGCTTGCAGCGAGCTTCATTTCTACCTTGGTCGGATCTATCTGAACTCCGGACGATTGTCCCGGGATCCAGATCATGTCTAAGAAATCCGTGTCACCGTACTTCTTGAATGTAACCTCGCTTGTTGTATGGCCGGCGGCTGATTGATTGGCAGTGCACTCAAGGAATGCGGAATATTTCCCTGACGCGTCCTGGATCTGCAGGACACTGTCGTTGTATCCGGAAGGAATGATCTTATAGCTGCCTGCGGGCAGCTTCGTATTGCCTGCGTAAAATGGAAACTTCGTTGTAAAGTCCACACTGTTCACAATCTGCGCCGCAGCCGGTAAGGCGCACAGCAGGCAGAGCAACCCGCCTGCACCAATAACCTTGAAGAAGCTTTTCATAGTTGAATCCTCATATCGAGGGCTCCGCAAGCCTGCATGTTTACGTTGCGCCCAACTTGCCTATTGTTCCGACTGGCGTCGAACCGTGGGACTAGCAACTTTCGTGGTTTATCAATAAAAATCTACTAGGGCCCCTGGCTAACCAACGCTCTGACTTATCGTTTCCGGCAAATCGGTATGTCTCAAAGCTCATAGGGAGGATTGGTAGCGTTACCGGGGCTCGAACCCGGACTCTTCGCCTTGAGAGGACGTTTAAGACCGTTCTAGACGGTTTGTATGGATTAGGCAAAACTCGCAAGCGCTGCGATTGACGGGCGTTTTTCTCTATCCCGGCACTCGTACCAACTTGTACGCATTTGCAACTGTTTTCAGTTCTATCGTTACCGTAGCGTTACCGGATTTTCGGTTATCTCACGCCAACAGAACTTCTTGAGTTTCTGGCTAGGTCATCTTGGGTCGGCGCGACCGATCGAGCTGGTTCTCGCAAGCCGACTTCTCTTCGAATCTGGTTCCCTCAGCGGCTTACCTGCTTAATAAAGCTCGACAACAATGCATCTGGACGTTGACGTGGAGTTAGGAAGTGGCGTAGAACTGGCTATCTCCTCCCCCGGGCATCACTGTCGGTTTGATTCCGCTTTCGTGGAATGGATAGACGGGCCTAAATTTGACACTAAACCACATGACTGAACCTCAGGCAGAACTTGAAGCAGGGGTGTGCAGAGATGAAACTCTTCTCTTCGTTACGTTACGTCTTGGCTTTAGCAGTGGGTGGACTGATCCCGGCGAGCGGCATGTTTTTCAGCTTGGATGCGGCAGCGCAGACGGCAACGACGACGACGCTGACGGTGTCTCCGGCAAGTTCAGCGAGTTCTCCGTTAGCGCCGAAGACGGTGGTAACGTTGACCGCGATGGTGATGGCCGGGGCCACGCCTGTTCATCCGGGGCTGGTGTCCTTCTGCGACGCAACAGCTCCTCATTGCATAGGGTTCGCTGTGCTGGGCACGGCCCAGTTGACGGGCGCCGGGGCGGCGGTTCTGAAGTTTGCGCCGGGGCCTGGCAGCCATAGCTACCAAGCGGTTTTTGCTGGGACAACGACCTTTACAACGAGCAGTTCGGCGTCACAGTCCGTGATGGTAGCGCCACCTATTCCTAATCCGACGACCACCAACATCAGTTCCAGCGGGAGCGCAGGGAATTACACGCTGACGGCGACCGTGTCGGGTATCGGGAGCTTTGTGGCCCCTACGGGCAACGTAACGTTCCTCGATACAACGAACGGCAATTATCTGTTAGGGACTGCGGCATTAGGGCCAGCGACGCTGACGCAGAGCTTTGTGAAAGCTTCGGGATCGCCGGTCGCAACGGGCAGTTTTCCGTCTTTTGCGGCGGTGGGCGACTTTAACGGGGACGGCATCCAGGATCTGGCGGTCACAAATCAAGTCAGTAATAACGTAAACATCTTGCTGGGGAACGGCAGCGGTGGCTTCACGAATGCTCCCGGGTCGCCGATCGCGGTGGGTACCGTTGCGTACGGTGTGGCGGTGGGGGACTTCAACGGAGACGGCATCGCCGATCTAGCGGTGACAAATTTTGGCAGCGGTACCGTGAGCATCCTGCTTGGGAACGGGGATGGCACATTCACGCAGACCTTGATTCCTACGGTCGCGGTGGGTACCAACCCGTACGGTGTGGCAGTGGGGGACTTCAATGGAGACGGCGTCGTCGATCTGGTGATCACAAATGAGACCAGCAGCACTGTAAGAATATTTCTTGGGAACGGGGACGGGACCTTCACGCAGGCATCCGGGTCGCCGGTCCCGGTAGGCACTAACCCATACAGTGTGGCGGTGGCCGATTTCAACGGAGACGGAATCCAGGATCTGGCGGTGGCAAATAACGGCAGTGGTAACGTAAGCATCCTGCTGGGGAACGGGAACGGCACTTTCACGAATGCATCTGCGTCTCCGATCGCCGTGGGTAGCACCTTTGCCCTGGCAACAGGCGACTTCAATGGGGACGGCATACCAGACCTGGCCGTAACAAATTACGTCGTCAGTGGTACCGTAAGGATCCTTCTCGGGAACGGCGACGGCACCTTCACAAATGCATCGGGCTCGCCGGTCGCGGTGGGTAATAGTCCTATCGGAGTGAATGTAGGGGACTTTAACGGGGACGGCATCGCCGATCTGGTGGTGGCAAATAACGGCAATAACACCGTAAGCATTCTTCTCGGAAACGGAAGTGGCGGCTTTGCGCCGTCCTCAGGGTCCTCGGTCACAGTGGGAAGCCCTCGTTACATGGCTGTGGGGGACTTTAATGGGGACGGCATCACAGACCTGGCAGTGCCAAATTACAGCACCGCCACCATAAGTGTTTTGCTAACTCAGATAATGCAGACGGCAACGGCGACCCTGACCGGAGTGAGCATACCCGGCGGCGGCACGCACGATGTCGATGCAAGCTATCCCGGAGACACGAATTTCAGCGGCAGCACTTCGCCGACGATTCCACTAGAGGGAACTCCGATTCCGACGGCGCTGGTCTTGACGGCGACTCCCATCACGAGCATGTATGGGCAGCAGGTCGTGCTGACGGCCACACTGAACCCACATTCCGTCGGTGCGCTCGGGACCAACGGCGAGATGGTCAACTTTTACACCGGAATGACCCTATTGGGCACCGGTACGCTCGCATCCGGCGTCGCAACTCTCAACGTAACGACACTCCCCGTAGGTGCAAACAGCCTGACGGCGGTGTACAGCGGAGACACGAACTTCTTGGGGAGCACCTCAACAGCCGTCGCTTTTACTGTGACAATGGCGACGACGATGGTGAGTTTGTCGTTGAACCCGACGACAGTGATGTATGGGAACACGTCGGAGCTGACGGCGGTCGTGTTGCAATCGGGAGCGACGGGCACAGTCACATTCAGTGCGACGCCGACTGCCGGAGGTGCGGCGATCGTACTGGGGGCGGCATCGGTCGATGGGACAGGCACAGCAGTGTTCCCGGAGAGCACGCTGGGCGCCGGCACCTACAACATCACGGCGCGCTACAACGGCGATCCTAACTTTGCGGCGGCCACATCGAACATGGTCATGCTGACGGTGACGCAGCGTACAGGACCGAGTGGAGGCGCGGCATTGACCGTGACGGTGAACGATGCGTCACGCGCGACAACGCAGATGAATCCACCGTTCAGCTATACAGTCGCGGGAACGCCAGTGAACGGGGACACCTATGCAACGGCAGTAACCGGCACACCTGCTTACAGCTCGAATACTGGCTCGACCGCGGGAACCTTCCCGATCACAGTCACCGGCCTGACAAGTGCGAACTATGTGATCACCGTTCTTCAGGGAACACTTACGGTTGTGCCTACTCCGACGACGACGACGCTGTCATCATCTCCAGCTTCGCCGCAGTACGGCGATCCTGTGACGCTGACGGCGACCGTAGCTCCGAACGGGGCAACGGGTACGGTAAGTTTCTACGACGGCGCAGTCTATCTGGGCCAGGGGACTGTTTCTGGGGGCGTAGCAACGTTGACGACGACAACGCTGAACGCGGGCACACATTCGATCACGGCCGTCTACAACGGCGACGCGACGTATGCGAGCAGCGAGGCTTCTGCGACGGTGATTGTTGCGAAGAGGGCAGGCCCTGGACCTGGTGGCGCTGCACTGACGGTGACGGTTCAGAATGCAAGCCGTCAATTTGGAACGGCAGATCCAGAGTTTGAGTATGTCGTAACGGGCGCGCTGGTCAACGGGGATGCGTATCCCACTGCTATAAGCGGAGTTCCAATCTACACACCGACGGATACACCGAGCTCGCCGGCGGGCTCGACCTATCCGATCAGCGTGATTGGCCTGGTGAGCCAGAACTATGTGGTCGCGTTCGTTCCAGGCACGCTGACAATTGTGACGTCGCCGTCGACAACCACCCTCGCCGCGAGTGCAACATCGACGCAGTACGGTGATCCTCTGACGTTGACGGCAACGGTAGTACCGAGCGGCGCCACTGGAACGGTCATCTTCTCAGACGGCTCTACGGTCCTCGGTATCGGCGCTATTTCGGGCGGCATAACGACGCTGACGACTTCTGCGTTGAATGCGGGCACATACATCATCACTGCAAACTACGAGGGCGACAGCAACTTCGGTGCCAGCACGAGCTCGCCGGTGACAATAACCGTGGCGCAAAAAACCGGTCCCGGCGGTGGCCCCGCTCTCACCGTGACGGTAGCCAGCGTGAGCCGTTCTTACGGGAAGGGCAACCCTGCATTCACATTCGCGGTGACGGGCACGCTGGTCAACGGCGATACGTATCAGACAGCGTTGACCGGTGTCCCGGTGTTTTCAACTTCAGCCACGCCGACCTCTCAGGTGGGGTCGTATTCGATCTCACTCGCTGGAGGTCTGAGCTCACGCAACTATGTGATCAGCTTCGTGAGCGGCACGCTGACCGTGGGCAAAGGGGCTCCCGTGGTGACGGTAGCCTCTTCTCTGAATCCGTCGACGTACACCGCATCGGTAACTTTCACTGCAACAGTGTCTGCTGGTGCGACGGGAACGATAACCTTCATGGATGGCTCGACGGTGCTGGGTACAGTGACGATCACAGGAACGGCTGCGTCATTGACCACCAGAACACTTGCGATTGGGACACATCCGATCACCGCGGTTTACAGCGGGGACTCGAACGACAACGGAGCGAGTTCGGCTGCATTGTCTCAAGTTGTTCTCTCCCCGGCTGACTTCGCGATCGCGGCGACGCCAGCTTCGCAGATCATTCCGCCGGGCGCGTCGACGAGCTACAGTATCAGCGTGACCTCAGTGACTGCTCCGTTCACGAACTCCGTGACACTGACGGCGACAGGACTTCCCGCAGGAGCGACGTACAGCTTCTCCCCAGCCACAGTTACCCCAGGGACGGCGGGTGCCACATCATCCTTGACTGTGACCGTACCGAAACAGACAGCTACGGCGTCGCGGATGAGAGGAATAGATCCGATTACGCTCGCCATCCTGTTGCTGCCCTGGGTGTGGGTGAAACGAAAGACATCAGGGCCGCCGCGGCTTCTGATGTGGCTGTTGGTCTCGCTTGCCGCCCTCGGCAGCGTCATGGGCTGTGGAGTAGGCGGCTACTTCTCACAACCCCAACAGACATACACCATCACCGTCACTGGAACGAGTGGATCGCTTCTGCACAGCACAACCGTCACCTTGACTGTGGAATAGGAGGAGCGATGAGCAAGCTGATACAAATCTTCGTTTTCACATTGCTGTTGTCGTTCTCTCCGACAACCCATGCGCAGCGTCCACAAAATACTTTAGACGTCTACGCAACCTTCAGCGAGATGCGCGCCAACGCTCCCGTCGGAGGCTGCGGCTGCTTCTGGATGGGCGGGGGCGTGGGGGGCGTCTCCATCCCGGTCTGGCGCAACTTCTCCGCAGTCGTCGAGGCTGGCGGCAATACTACGGGTCACATTCCAGGCTTCAACACAGGTCTCAGCCTCTTCTACGGCCTGGGAGGTCTGCGGATGCGGGTTCCCAACCACACGAAGTTCCAGCCATTCGGCCAGGGACTCTTCGGTGGAGTACACGGCTTCGACGGCTACTTTCCGGCCCCAGTGGGTAAGCTTCCCACAAGCTACGACACCTCCTTCGCGTTCACTGTCGGTGGAGGACTTGATATCGCCGTCTCGAAACACGTTTGGATACGAGCTCTCCAGGCAGATTACTTCTACTCCGAACTCCGCAATGTCCAGGGAGACCGTCAGAATCAGTTACGTGTCGGCGCGGGCATCGTCTTGAGGGGTGGCGGGAAATAGAACCCAAATCACCTCTAGATCATCGACGAAAATCCACTCCACCCCGTCAGCGGTTGCCAAAATCGCCACTCCATCTGTCGAATTTGTCCCCGGAAAGTTGGCTTTTGTTTACCGATTTGCCCCAGTTCAAGTGTCCGAATAACCGGCTTATTCGGAAAGGGCCCGAAAAGTCGGATGATCGGAAAGTTCGGGGGCCGACATGTTGAAGTTCTTTCCAATTATGGAAGCTCAACGGCTTTGTGTCCCGAGTAGCCGTCGTCAATGCCGTACTGCAAAAATTGATGAAGTTTATTGGAAGTCCCCGCGCTTGTTCGATGAAGCCGTCGGATGACTACCCGACAGTTTTTCGAATAGCCGACAGTTTACTGTGTTGTCGGGTATATATTTTTCTGTCGGCTATAGTCACTGAAGACTCCATGACCATCTGCCTCCTCTCCCTTCGCGTGACTTTTTTACACCGACTCTTTTGGCTGCACGCTGCAATGTGCGCTCGGTAAATCCGCCGCCCGCTTCTAGTTCTTTTTGAAGCTTCGGACCATTTGCCAACTGGTCCCGAAGATAGTCGCACGCCTCTGCAATTTCTGTGCGACCTTCTGCTTCGGTATCCGAGGACAAAATGTCCTTTTCAGTGAGATCGCTCTTGCCGGTCCAAGTGAAGCCGCCGTCGTCAATTTTGTATCCGAGGGGATCCCCGAATCTTCCGTAATTACTCTTGATCTGTACCAACGCACGTCTATCGGCATCATCGGGGGTTGCGCCCGCTATGAGTTCACTCTTAACAGCACCCGAAAGGTCGATACTTCCTAAACCCCGATGGATTGCACGCCCTCCAGAGCTTTTTGAGAGATGCCGTACAAGAAGAATGCAACATTTATTGTCTCGGGCGAGCGTCGCCAGCCCGTCCAGTACTGGGCGTGTCTCATTGCTCCGGTGGGCGTCCACCTCAGCACCCAAATAACTTTGGATGGGATCAACTATCAGCAGTGCGGCCTTCGTAATGGTTAATGCTTTTTCGAGTACATCCAAATCTTTTAATGTGAGGCTACTCCGCTGTTTAAGTTTCCCCGCGGTCGTGAACATTCCCTGTAGGAGATGCAATCGGGCAGGATCGCCATTGAGTAAATCAAAGCGCGGACGGATCACATGCTCCGGAGAATTTTCAACCGAGAGATAAATTGTGTCCGTAGCTCCTCGAGGTTCATTGGTGTGCGGTGTCAGCCCTCTGGAGAGCGCCGCAGCGATTGCAAGAGAGATAAACGTCTTTCCCCCGCCAGGATCACCCGACAACATAGAAAGCGTTCCTACGGGCAGGTACGGCTCCCATAGCCATTCCGGCTTGAGGCCTTCAACATTCTCCACACAAAGCAACTCTGGATGGCGTGCTACCGCATTACTGCTCTGCGAATACGGCAGCAGATTTCCATGTTCGTCGAAACCGCTTGCGAAGAGATTCAATTTGGCTAGAGCTTCTGCAATTAGCGCTTCAGTGGGAGTCGCAGCATCATTTGCTTGTACTAGACCGTCTGTAAACGCGGCCACCACCCTGCGACGCGCTGCGATTTCCCGGACTTTCTGAATATGACTACTAATTGCAGTGTTCCGAGGTATTCCTGTCGTTAGGTCCGAGATATAGAGGGGCGCCGCCGGCGGCCTCCAATTTGCCTTTGTCATGGAGATAATCACTGAACGTGTAGGCATCCCAGTCTTCTCCGTTCGCCCGCAATGTAATCAATGCTGCATAGATCTCGCGGTGAGAACTAATTCCAAAGTCGTCCACGGCCAAGTCAATTTCGCTGAAGCGCTGAGGCTCCAAAAGGCATAGTCCCAGCAAGACGCGCTCTGACTCTTTTGCGGCTTCCACCAAAGACTCAATTGGAATGCGACGGCTCATTTAAAGTTTTGAATCCAGTCGCGGGCGTGTATTTTCTCCGATAACTCGGCGAACCTCCGAAAGAGGAATAAAAAGCCGTCGCCCGATTTTTACGGAAGCAATCGCCCCGGAATAGCAATCGCGCCTCCAGGTCCATCGGCTTCGGCCGGTCATAGCTTCCGCATCTGCCACGCCCAACAATTCGGGTTCAATCTTTCGCTGCACTTTGTTTTTCATTGCGAACCTCTCCAAGTCCCGAAATGTCGGGACAAAGAAAGCTTCGCTCATATACGTTCTGCAATGTTGCACGAAATGGGTGCGCATGAGTATAGTTTATGCGCATCATGTTTATCGATATGCCTGGGAGAGTCCGTGAGAGTCATTGACGGCATTTGGTCTGAACGCGAAAGAGCTGATATTCCGAAGATGATCGCTCGCATGCTAAACCGAGGGTTGCCGGCGGTGGACCTCGCAGGTCTCGCTGTAGGGCCCGCTGAAACGGATAAGGCGCTGATAGAACAAGCGGCATCCGCACGCCTCAGCACTCTTGGTAGCTTGGTCGATCAATGGATCGAATCAGGAAAAAACGTAGACGGCTCCAGGGCAGACTCCCCTTGGACCCGAAACATCTTTTGGACTGGGGAGGGTTATCCAACCCCCCTCGCGGTCCCTCTGTCGAATGCCATCGAAGGTGGGATCGGAAAGATTCAGTTATTGAATGAGGGCCGGCTCATGGTTTCAATTCATCACCTGTATTACAAACACACGGACCCCCTGCTTAGAGCCCGAGAATTAGGAATCGGCGATTTCATTTCGTTGTTGGATGCGCCGACTAGAGAGCGACTGTTCAAGTGCGATGAATGTAAGAAGTATTTTGTCCACGCTCGGACCCCGAAGAGGGACGCCTTGATCTTGCACGGGACGTTTTGCGGAGATTGCAAAGGCAAGGGTGGGGCAAGACGCACATTAGGTACTCGGGAACGGCGGAACAAGAGGTTGATCACGTTGGCCGCTCGATCTTGGCCGATGTGGAAACCGTCACACCGATCCGGCACGCAATCGACATGGGTTGCGAATCAAGTGAACAAACGGCT
The DNA here is from genome assembly GCA_963746625.1 of uncultured Acidobacteriaceae bacterium. Taxonomy (GTDB): domain Bacteria; phylum Acidobacteriota; class Terriglobia; order Terriglobales; family Acidobacteriaceae; genus Edaphobacter. The sequence goes on along the minus strand of CAVVBT010000001.1, from coordinate 1,097,659 downwards.
GCAGCAAGGCGAGCAGCGCGTCACGGGCAAATGGGTGACACAAAACAAAGTGAAAATACAAACCGAAATCGAAGGGGAAAATAATGCCACGAGGAATAGCTAAGAACCGAGACGGTATCTATACGCGCAAGGATCGCCCGGGCTTCTGGGGATCATGGATTGATGCCAGTGGGAAACGACGACAGAGAAAGCTAGAAGCTCATACGCTCGGGGTAGCCCGCACCCTTCTCTCGGCGGAGAAGGCGCGAGTCGAAAAAACTGTGACGCTCGGCTACGCCCGCCCTCTCCAGAATCGTTTACAGCCGTCTCCAAGCGATTTCTAAAGCATCAGAAGGCTAGACTGACACCCCAGTCCTACAAACGCGAAGAAGGCATCATTACGGGCCATCTCCAACCCTTCCTCGGTACAGCAAAACTAGCCGACATACGCCGCGTCGATGTACAGAGATACATCACGAAGCGAAGCAGCGATGATGCGGGGGCAGGTTCGATCGTGAAAGAGTTGAACGTGCTGAAGCATCTGTTGGCGCTCGCTGTGGAGTGGGAGTTGATTTCTGTTAATCCGGCATACAGGGTCAAGGGTCCACGAGTGCCATCAGGACGCGTGCGGTACCTTCAGCCAACAGAACTGCGAACTGTCCTGGACGCTTGCCGGAATGGATCAGACCGATTGTTGCTCTTGCGGTAAGCACCGGCATGAGACGCGGTGAAATCTTAGGACTGCGTTGGCTGGACATAGACCAATTTGGCAATCGCATCATGCTTCCGCAAACGAAGAACGGTGAGGGACGCATCGTGTATTTGAACACGCTCGCACAGCAAGCCATTCGAGCGATGCAGAACCCTGAAGCCCTCTCCACCGATCGTGTCTTTAGTGGCAGTCAGATGATCCTGATTACGTAACTCAGGTTTTCGCACGCGCCTGCCGAGATGCGAAGATCGAGGACTTTCGATTCCACGATCTGCGACACACGGCTGCAAGCTGGATGCGGATGCACGGGGCGGACATTCATACTGTGGCTCAAATCTTGGGACACAAGGATCTCAGAATGGCCGCGCGTTACCAGCACCTCTCCCCAGCCTTCCTTTCGGAAGCTGTAAATCTTCTCGACGGAGCTTTCGCAGTACCCGGAAACTTGCTCGAAAATGGGGCTAGTTTTCGGCTTATCGTTACCGTAGCGTGACCGCGATTTTCTGAGTATAGATGGGAAGCGCACTATCTTATTGAAAGGATTGGTAGCGTTACCGGGGCTCGAACCCGGACTCTTCGCCTTGAGAGGGCGACGTGTTAACCAGTTACACCATAACGCCAGAATCAGGACATGCAGGAGGCGGTTCTCTCCAGCACACTAGGGAAAGTATAACAGGCTGAAGCCGCCAACTCAAAGTAGCCGGGGCCACGTTTCCGGGCTCAAATTTGCCCTGGACTTTCCATCAACTCACCCAGTCAGTGGCCCGCCCTCGAACGCTGTTCCACCGTCAGCGAACACGGTCGGTCGACCACCAATCGGGCACAAGCAGCTGGTAGGTCTTGCATTGCGGAGAAAAAGGGTATGGGAAAAGTGGCCCTCAACTCTCGTTGCAGACACTTGGTAGGGCTTGACAAGAACACTTCCCAAAACGCGACCGCCACCCCACATCCCAGATTCCAAAACACCTCGGTGAATCCCAGGTCCAGACCTTAACCCCACCTGGTCCAGACCTAAAATCTCTACTTCGAATACTTTGCACAATTTCTGACGGGGGAGAGGATACCCGAGCCGACGCCACAACACCCAGGATTCCTGACAAATATTTCGTCTAAACTTGAGATATCAGATTTCAGGTGCGGGGCTCGTGACCGTAAGATTTTTGAGATGATTGTTTGTGGGTAGCTAAGGAGCGTTTATGTCCCGTCAGGATTTGCCGATTGCGATTTACTATGAGCAGCCGAACTGGTTCAAGCCTCTGTTTGCGGAACTGGACCGGCGCGGGACGAACTACGTGAAGCTGAATGCGGTGGAGCATAGCTATGGGCCGGCGGATAAGCCTGAGGAGAAGTACGCCCTGGTGCTCAACAAGATGAGTCCTTCGGCGTGGAATCGCGGGCATGGCGACCAGATTTTTTACACGATGGGATTTCTGGAGCACCTGGAGCACCGCGGCGTTCGCGTGGTAAATGGCGTGAAGGCTTTTCGGAGTGAGTTGTCGAAGGCTACACAGTTGTCGATGCTGGAGGGATTGGGGCTGGGGTATCCAAAGGCTCGGGTGATTCATCGGGCGTCGCAGGCGATCGGAGCTTCGGAGGGGATGCGCTTCCCTGTTGTCGTGAAGCCGAATATCGGTGGGAGCGGCTCGGGCGTGGTGAAGTTTTCGACGAAGGAGCATCTGGCGGAGGCTTCGGCGGCTGAAGGCGGGATCACGCTGGGGATGGATTCTACGGGGCTGGTGCAGGAGTTTGTGCCGGCGCGCGGATCGTACATCGTTCGCGTCGAAGTGCTGGATGGGAAGTATTTGTACGCTATTAAGATACATATTACGGGCGAGACGTTTGATCTTTGCCCGGCGGATATCTGCAAGATGCCTACGGGGCAGGAACTGACGCGGGCGGCTTGCCCGGTGGATGCTCCGAAGACGGGACTGACCGTAGAAGCATTCGATACTCCGCCTGAGGTGATCGAAGAGGTGGAGCGGCTGATGGCTGCGGCGGGGATTGAGTTGGGCGGCGTGGAGTTTATGGTGGATGACCGCGATGGCGTGAGGAATTATTACGACATCAATGCGCTTTCGAACTTCGTGGCGGACGGGCAGAAGGTGGTTGGGTTCGATCCGTTTGCTCGGCTGGCGGACTGGCTGGAGGCGGAGGCGAAGATTGTGAATGATCGGCGCGCCGGTGTGCAGGAACTGGCCGGGGTCGGGCGCTAATGCGATACGGATACTGGTTGCCGGTCTTCGGCGGATGGCTGCGGAATGTGGATGACGAGGGGATGGCGGCCAGCTGGGAGTATGTTCGCGACCTGACGCAGCGTGCGGAGAAGATTGGCTACGACCTGACGCTGATTGCGGAGCTGAACCTGAATGACATTAAGGGCGTTGAGGCTCCTTCGCTCGATGCCTGGTCGACGGCTGCTGCACTGGCTGCGGTGACGGAGCGGCTGGAGCTGATGGTGGCGGTGCGGCCTACGTTTCATAATCCGGCGTTGCTGGCGAAACAGGCGGCGAGCATTGATGTGATGTCGGGTGGGCGGCTGACGCTGAATGTGGTGTCGAGCTGGTGGAAGGATGAGGCCACGAAGTATGGCGTGCACTTCGATGAGCATGACGACCGGTATGCGCGGACCTCGGAGTGGCTGGATGTGGTCGATGGTTGCTGGAAGCAACAAGGGTTTTCGTACAAAGGCAATTATTACGATGTGCGAGAGAATGTCCTTTCGCCTAAGCCGGTGAGCAAGCCTCGGCCGGTTTTGTATGCGGGTGGTGAATCGGAGACGGCGAAGAATCTGATTGCGGCGAAGTGCGACGCTTACCTGATGCATGGGGACGCTCCGGAGGCTGTGGGGGCGAAGATTGCCGATATGCGGGAGCGGCGGGAGAAGCTGAGACTGTCGCCGATGACGTTTGGGGTGGCGGGGTATGCGATTGTGCGGGACTCGGATGCGGAGGCGCTGCGCGAGGTGGAGCGGATTACGGATGTGAAGCAATCGGCGCGTGGGTACGCGAACTATGAGCAGTGGGTGACGGGGTCGAATCTGCAGACGGAGATTTCGCTGAAGGATTATTCGGTTTCGAACCGCGGGTTGCGGAGCGGGTTTGTGGGGACTCCGGAGACGGTGGCGGAGCGGCTGGAGGAGTTTGCGGCGGTGGGGGTGGACCTGGTGCTGCTGCAGTCGAGCCCGCAGGCTGAGGAGATGGAGCGGTTTGGGGCGCAGGTTATTCGGAGTGGGGCTGCGGTTTAGTAGCGGGAATCTCCCCGGTTAATCGTTTGGATTGGATGTGGAACGAGGGTCTATGCAAGAGAGTTATGCTTCTTCATGCTCTTTCGCGCCCTATTGTTAACGCTTCTTTTCGTCGGTTCCGCTTTTTCCCAGGGCAATCCGGACTGGACTACTCCTCATACGCCGTTTCGCATTGTGGGCAATGTCTATTACGTCGGGAGTAAGGACTTGGCTTCCTATCTGATTACGACGCCTCAGGGACACATCCTGATCAACAGCAATTTGACGACGAGCGTGCCGCAGATTCAGAAGAGCGTGGAGGCGCTCGGGTTTCACTTCAAGGATGTGAAGATTTTGCTGATCAGCCATGGGCATTGGGATCATGCGGCGGGGAGTGCGGCGGTGGTGAAGGCGACAGGCGCGAAGTACATGGTGATGGATGCGGATGTTCCTTTGATTGAGTCGGGAGGGAAGACGGATTTTCAGTATGGGAGTGAGGCGGGCAGTCAGTTTCCTCCTGCGAAGGTGGATAGGGTGCTGCACGACGGCGATGAGGTGCGGCTCGGCGGTGTAGTTCTTGTCGCGCATAAGACTCCGGGGCACACGAAGGGCTGCACGACCTGGACGATGACGGTGGCGGACGGCGGCAAGAGTTACGATGTCGTGATTGTGGGGAGCCCAAATGTTAATACCGGGTACCGGCTGGTGAAGAATGCGGCTTACCCGGGAATCGCGCAGGATTATGAACAGACGTTTCGGACGTTGAAGGCTCTGCCGTGCGATGTGTTTCTTGGAGCCCATGGAGGTTACTTCGGGATGGAAGCGAAGTTTCAACGTATTAAGGAAGGTGGGGCGAATCCGTTTGTCGATCCTGAGGGATACAGGAGCTATGTGGAGGAACGCGAGCAGGCTTTTCGCAGGGAGTTGGCGAAACAGCCTGGGGAGAACTAGTTTGCGCTGAGATTTGCAGGCCTATTGCCATGGTACGAAGAGATGTTAGTCTTATCAAAATTTCGGGCATCTGTTTTGTCGGAGTTACTCTTCTGCGATGGTCGAGGATGGTCTTTGAAGAGCGGGGATTTGAGAAATAGTCGGAGACAGTTGTGTTGTGGGCTCCCCGTTGTGGGCCTCTTATTATTGATTGCGGGTTGTCACGGGCGTGCGGGAAAGCCGCAAGATATGCCCATGAGTCCTCGCGAGCTTATGGACAAGGGCCGGGCGGAGATTGTGGATGAGTGTGGGAAGCAGTCTTACGAACTGGCAAAAAAAGGGTTGATTGTAAGCGAGATAGGCCTGCATGAGGATGTGTTTATGTTGCGGGACCGGGTGACGTTTGGAGGGATAGGCTATTCGCTGGACGAGACACTGCGGCTTGAATCTGAGTTGCAGGCTGAGGCTGCAGGGGGGAGGCATCCGGGTGATCAGGCGGCGTGTATTGCGAAGTTTGCCAGCCATCTGGAGTCGTTGAGCGATCCGCTGGTTGAGGCAGATGCGAGGCTCAGAGAGCTGGATGCTTCGGCGTTCACCGATTCCGCGAAGGAGGCTCAGAGGCAGGCAGACAAGAAACTGCTGGACTCCGATAAACCTGATGATGCGGTGCTACCGCCCATCGAGCAGAAGCCTTACTGAAGGAGACTTTCTTCGGAGCGCAGGCGGAGGATTCTGTCGATAGCGTAAGGTGCGCGGTGTGAGGCGGTGTAGAAGTGGCGGACCTGCAACTCGCCCAGGAGACCGATGCCTATCATCTGAATCCCGGCGAGGATCAGAACCCCGGCGATGACGAAGATGGGTCCGTGAAGTGACATGATGTGCTGGCCGGTGATGAGCTTCAAGGCGAAGAGCCATATTGCCATGCCGATTCCTGTGGCCATGCTGAGAGCCCCGAATGTCCCGAAGAAATGAAGCGGACGGGTCATATAGCGAAGCAGAAAACGGATGGTCAACAGATCGAAGAAGACGCGGATGGTGCGCGAGATTCCATAGTGAGACTTTCCTGCCAGGCGTGCGGGATTGGAGATGGGAACTTCGCAGATGCTGGCTCCGAACCAGGAGGCGAGCGCCGGAATGAAGCGATGCATCTCCCCGTAAAGAGGGATATTCTGGATGACTTCGCGGCGGTAGGCTTTGAAGGTGGTGCCGAAGTCGTGGATATCGACTCCGCTGAGGAGGGCCATAAGCCAGTTGGCTGCACGTGAAGGAATGCGGCGGAGAAGAAAGTTATCGGCGCGCTGGGATCGCCAGCCGCTGACGACGTCGTAGCCCTCTTCGAGCTTAGCGAGAAAAGTTGGAATCTCGCTGGGCGAGTGCTGTAGGTCTCCGTCCATGGCGAGGATGAAGTCTCCCTGGGAGTGGTCAAAGCCGGCAGCGAGCGCGGAAGTCTGACCGAAATTGCGGCGGAGCTTGATGACGAGAACGCGGGAGTCTACTGCAGCAATTTCTTCCAGGAGACGGTAGGTGCGGTCGCGTGAACCATCATCGACGAAGACCAACTCAAAGGAGTCGCCGACCTGCTCCATAACGGCCTTGAGGCGGTCGTAGAGGGTGGTGACGTTCTCCTCCTCGTTGTGAAAGGGAACGACGATGGAATATTTGGGCACGAGTCGATGATACTCCTCTGGAGCTAAATGTTGGACGCAAACGCGGGCGGTGAAGATTCGTGCCAGGGCAAGATCGACAGGAATTCGGGGTTGGCCCAGTAGCGAGATAGTAACGGCTGGCAGTGGGCTTTTTATCGCTCAGTGGGCCGGTTAGGGAGATGATAAAGAGAATGGCAACGGCAGCAATGTCGTTGCATATGATGAAGTTCCGGGAGCGAATCTACCGCAGTCCGGACGGGCGGGAAGGAAAGATGGAACGACGCGTTCTGTATTTTGTTTTGTTGCTGGTGGTGGGGTTGTTCCTTTTTGTTGGCTATAACTCCTACGATACGAAACACGGAGCGGCCGCCGGAAAGGCTAACTCGAAGGATCCGGCGACGGTTGTGTTGAAGACGGAGCCGGTGGTGACGACGCCGGCGACTGAACCTGCAGTGGATCCGCCGACTTCTTTGCCGGCTGTTCCTTCGGTGGCGACAACGCCGGCGATTTCTGAGGGCGCCCAGAATAACGCGCAACAGGCAAAGGACAGAGCGGCAGGCGGTGATCTGAAACCGCCGAGTGGGTCTTTGTTCTCAGGCGTGGGAAGGTACCAGCTTTACCGGCAGGGCGACATCACCTGGCGACTCGATACTGAGACAGGAAAAACCTGTATAGTGTTTGCGACCGATGAGGAGTGGACGAAGCCGAGGGTGTTTCACAACGGATGCGCGAAACGATAGGGTGTGCGCGGTTAGAAGCGCAGGGTGACGACGTAGTCCATCTGGACCGGTTTTCCGAAGAAGTATCCGGGGGTAAATTCGGCTTGCTGTACGGCCGCGGTGGCGGCATCTACGAGCACTGCGCTACCTAGTTCGGCGCGGATGTCTCCGGGCTTTCCGTTTTCAAGGACGTCGACGATGAGGCGGACCTGGCCGTGACTTCCGTGGCACGCCTTCCCTGCCCGGCAATCCGGAGTGGGAAGACTGATAAGGCGGGGTGGCAAAATAGGTGGGCGTTGAGCTCCCAGCTGGGACAGCGGCGCTATGAGAGATAGCACGAGAGCTGCGTAGAGCTTGCGCATGGCCCAATGTTCTCATGAGTTGGTGGTAGATGGGGCAGGATTTTGTTTTCGCTAAATCTAAATTTCATGAGAACGCCCGAGGAACCGCTTGGGAGATTCCCTCTCCCTATTTCATTCGCGACCGGCAGATATCGTGAAGAAGAACGGAGTTAAAACCATCAGAAACAATTATGTTTTGAGAAAGATGGTGGGCAGTGAGGGACTCGAACCCCCGACATCCTGCTTGTAAGGCAGGCGCTCTAACCAACTGAGCTAACCGCCCGTTCGGATTTCACGGAACTAGATTTAGTGTATGGGAGCGGTGCGTGGGATGCAATGGACCGGAGAAATTTGCCGAAGTATTCAGCTTTCCAGGCCGAGGAGTAAGCTTGAAAAATGTATACCCCTAGGGGGTATTTGCATCTTATAGTTAGGAGGTGCGGATGGCACAAGAGACTCTCAGGTTGTCGATTGAGGGGATGCATTGCGGGGGATGCGTTCGGAGGGTGACTGCAGCGCTTCAAGGCGTGCGGGGAGTTGAAGTGGGTCCGGTGGAGGTGGGGTCGGCTGAAATAAGATTCGACCCTGACAAGACGAACGCGGAGGAGATTGCGGGTGCGGTGGATCGCATTGGGTTCGCGGCGCGAATTGAGAGGTCGTGAAAAATGGTTGAGGCTACGAGGATAGAAGGCACCAGTAAGGGGTTGCCCCCCTCTTTGGAGGAGCGGGTCACGATTCCTGTGACCGGAATGACGTGCGCGGCGTGCCAGTCTTTTGTGCAGCGAGCGCTTGCGGGGCAGCCCGGCGTGCGAGATGCGAACGTCAATCTGATGCTGAATAACGCGACGGTGCTGTTTGATCCGGCGGTTGCTACCGTCTCCGGATTGGTGGATGCGGTTCGAGGAACGGGATATGGCGCGGAGATGCCTGCGCTGCAGGAGTCCGCAATTGCGGAGCAGGAGGAGAACGATAAAGAGCAGACGCAGGAGTACAGGCAGCTGCGGTTGAAGGCCGGGGTGAGCATGATCGCGGGCGTGGTTGCGATGACACTCTCGATGCCGCTGATGAGCGAGAACGGGGCGCGCGGAATGGAGCGGATGAAAGATCCGCTGATGGACTGGTCGGTGCGAGTGCTTAATCCACTGTTGCGCAGCGCGTTGCCGTGGTTGTATCGACTGAGTGGGGATGGGATTCGCTGGTTTTTGTTTGTCCTCGCCGGGTTCATTCTGGGTTGGGCTGGGCGGAGGTTTTATGTGAAGGCGTGGTCCGCGCTGAAACACAGAACGGCGGACATGAACACGCTGGTGGCGTTGGGGACTGGGGCCGCGTTTGCCTATTCGGCCGCAAGCACCATTGCGCCCCACTTTTTCCTCGCGCATGGTGTTGCTCCGGATGTTTACTTTGAAGCCGCAATACTGATTGTGGGGCTGGTCCTGACTGGAAATGCTCTGGAGAGCCGGGCGAAGGCGCGGACAGCAAGTGCGCTTCGGAAGCTGGCGCAGCTGCAACCACGCACCGCGACGGTCATGCGTGATGGGGTCGAAGCCGAGTTGCCGGTTGAGCAGATTCGAGAAAACGATGTCGTGCTCGTGCGGCCGGGAGAGCGTATTCCGACGGATGGAAGGGTGACCTCGGGCAGAAGCAGCGTGGACGAGTCGATGATTACGGGCGAACCGCTGCCGGTTGAGAAGACAGTACTGGACAAGGTGACGGGAGGGACGCTCAATCAACGTGGCGCGTTCGAGTATCGTGCGAGCGGGCTTGGAGCGGAGGGCACTCTGGCACAGATTGTGCGGCTGCTGCGGGAAGCGCAGGGGTCGCGTGCTCCGATCCAACGAGTGGCTGATCGTGTGAGTGCAGTCTTTGTGCCGGTGGTGTTGGCGATCGCGGCGATTACATTTGCGGCATGGAGAATCTTCGCGCCGGGCGCCGGAGCGATGCAGGCCTCCGCCGCTGCAGTGGCGGTGCTGGTGATCGCGTGCCCGTGTGCGATGGGTCTGGCTGTGCCGACGGCCGTGATGGTGGCTACCGGCCGCGGAGCCAGTTACGGAATTCTCATTAAGGGTGGCGAGGCACTCCAGCGGTTGGAGAAGATCGACACGATCGTGCTGGATAAAACGGGCACGATTACAGTAGGCCGTCCTCGAGTGAAGAATGTTGTGGCCATTTCGCGTGCGGGTGAATCTGTAGCAGAGGCTGAGAACAGAATCGTTCGCGTGGCAGGGGCCTTGGAGCGTGCGAGCGAACACCCGCTCGCGGAGGCCGTAGTGCGGTACGCGCAGGGCCGCGGTCTGAATCTTCCGCACGTGCAGGAGTTTGAGTCGCTGACTGGACAAGGTGTTGTCGGACTCGTCGAGGGCGAGGTAGTGCTGATCGGAAACTCTGCGCTGATGGGGAGATACAACATTGCCACCGAGTCGATGGAAGAGATTGGAAGACGCTTCGCGGAGAACAGCATGACCGCGCTTTGGATTGGGATTGCGGGCGAATTGGCCGGCGTCATCGCGGTCTCGGACACGATCAAAGCCAATGCGGCGGAGGCGATTCGCAGGTTGCATGCCGAGGGGCTGCGAGTGGTGATGGTGACAGGTGACAACGAGCACGCCGCGAGGGCGATTGCACGTGAGGTGGGCGTCGATGAGGTGATTGCGGGAGTGCTGCCGGCTGGTAAGGTGGATGCCATCAAACGGCTGCAGCAAGGGGGCCAGGTGGTTGCGATGGTGGGAGATGGGATCAACGATGCACCTGCTCTTGCTCAGGCGGATATTGGCCTGACAATGGCGACAGGCGCTGACATTGCGATGGAAGCAGGCGATGTAACGCTGATGCGGAGCGATCTGACGAGTGTGGCGGGAGCGATTTCGCTGTCACGTGGCACGATGCGGGTGATGCGGCAGAACCTGTTCTGGGCGTTCCTTTACAACGTAATCGGAATTCCGCTGGCGGCGGGTGTTCTGTATCCGGTCTTCGGGTTAATGCTGAGCCCGGTAGTTGCGAGCGCGGCGATGGCGCTGAGCTCTTTCAGTGTTGTAACCAACAGTTTGCGGTTGCGACGGTTGAAACTTTCCTGAGATACAGGGAGAAGGTATGGCACGAAAAAGCGGTATACAGAAAATTATTTCGGCTGGAGAAAACGCGAGCTCGTCCGCAAAGCGTCTATCGGAGCGGAAGGCAGTGAGCGTGGATCCAGCGCTCAAGGCTTCGAATGTGCGGCGGCTGCGACGCATTGAAGGACAGGTTCGGGGACTGCAGCGCATGGTGGAGGAAGACCGCTACTGCGCCGACATCCTGACGCAGGTCTCTTCGACGCAGGAGGCGCTGAGAGCGGTAGCACGTGCGCTGATGGGAAATCACCTGGCACACTGCGCGACCCATGCTATTCGGACTGGATCGGACGAGGAGAGGCAAGCGATGTACGATGAGTTGTTGGGCATGATCTATAAAAATGCCCGGTAGAACGCGAACGCTGGCTTTGTCACTTGTGACGGAAGAATGAAGCGTTGGGAAATGTCGTATCTCGATTCGGCGGCGGATATGTATCAACAATCTGACCGTGGGCCATCATTTTGGTTTACCGGGGTGGGAACGCTCGAGTTTTCCATTTTGGCATTTTAATGCTCGCTGAAAGAGTCCCATCGATGAAGCTCGAAAGATACCTTTTGATGGTGTTAGTTCTCTTCGTCTTGTTCGTGATAGGGATGTCTTTGCGGAGATTTGTCCACTGATCTCTTGCCCATGTTGCGCCGGTCAATGGCTTATTGGCTACTTAACCGGTTGGGGAAAAGGCGAGATCCTAGCGGGAGTCGCATCGGGTTCGACCAACCATACGGTGCGGTCTTTGTAGTATTGGATGAGTTTCTGGTTGTTAGCGTGATCCATATCCCACGCCCATACGATTTTCGAGTTGTCGATGTCGGAGGTGTTGTAGACCCACTGGACCATCGGATTATGGTCCGAAGAGTATCGGACGATCAAAAGCTTTTTTCCGGGGAGCTGGTCGAGTTGAGCCACGATATTTTCGCGTTCTGTACCGGAGCGATTATTGGGGCCGTACCACTCAGCTGCCCATGCGGCCGGCCAAACGGGAAGAGCGAGGTGAAGCGGCTCTGCATAAAGGCGTACGACTGCCATGACAACACAGAGAGTCACGATCAACCTTTGTAAAGTGACGCCAACGGGTTCACCTTCCGGCGTCCAAAACCGCAAATGACGCATAGCCTGGAGTCCGATTGCGTAAAACGCAGCGGTAAAGGGAGCGAGATAGTGGGGGATCAGAAATATTTCAATCAATTGGCCGAGAGCCAAGACACAACAACAAAGCACCAGGAAGCGCGTGCGCCGGTCCCGGAATACGCACCCAAGCATAATGAGCGGAAGGAGCAACAGGACACCTGTGTAGAAGATGATGCCTCTTGCCGCTTTCAGCAGAGTCTCGGGCAGGAAGCCGCGAAGACTGTGAATTTTTTGGTATGAATTGAGTTCGATCTGATAAAACTCGCGCATTTTCTGATAAGGGTAGGCGGGCTCCGGACGCTGGGATTGCCAGATAAAGTACGGCGCGGTGGCGAATTGGGCGCGATTGACCGTATAGGAGAGCGTAAGAGGGTTTCCGAACGCGCGGTAATCGTAGTATCCCATCCAAGCGAGGCCAGCTGCGACCAAGGCAAGTGGTACCGCAATGCGACGGAGCAGGAGAGAAGCGGAAGGACGATTCTTTCCGAAGACCATCCACCAGATCAGATAACAAGCTACGGGAATGCAAAGGAGCAATCCATCGTAGGGACGACAGAGCGCGAGGAGGACAACGCCGACCGCCATCAGCAGAGCGTCGCGGAAGCGAGCGTATTTCACGAATCTTGGAAGTCCGCCAAGCACGAGCGCTCCGCCGAGCGCTACGATAGATCCAGCGCCGGAGTATGTGTTGATCCAATAACTGAACAGTCCCAAACGCAGAATTGATAACATTCCGCCGAGCAACGCCCAGGTGGGCGGGAGCCATGCCTGCAGCATCCAGCAGATCGCAGCGCACATCAAGGCGGTGATCACGAGATTGCCTAACCACGGATGGCCCGTCAGTACTTTGCCTGCGGCCAGGACTAGCCCCTGGGCAGGAAAATACATCGACATATAGGTGGGCTTCATCGTGACGTGGATACTTTGGAGGTTGACCCACATCGCCGGGGTCGGATTCGTGAGCTTTCCCGATGCGAAGGTGTCGGCTGCCAGCAGGAAGCTGAAGTCGTCGGGAAGAAACGGAAGAGGAATGGGACACTGCGGAAGGATCGCGAGTCGAAGAAAGAATGCCGTAAAGCCAATAACCACGACAGACAGAGATTTTCGTCGCGCCAGCTTGTAGAAAGCGTGCTCGACGCGCGAGAACCAGGCGAAGGCCAACTTAGGCCAGCAGAAGGCCACGGCTATGGCGATCGCTGTGAAACTGCCTTCGATCAGGACCAGAGAAGGGGCATTTTCCGGGGGCGACGACAAAACCATATACGAACGATCTGCCTCTCTAGGGTCTTCAACTTTGGCCGGCTTCGGCGGTCACGATGTCAGGCGACCTCTGAGTAATACTTGAACGTCAATTTTCTGCCTGTTGTGTCAAAGATCGGCACCTTGACCATGTTGGTTTTATGGGCGACGAAACAAGCAGTTGTGGCCAAGACGCCAAGACCGTATTTCACACTGCGCCGGAAATTGATGGAGGAAGCCTCTTCGAAGTAACTCGTTGGGCAGGAGATTTCGCCGATGCGGAAGCCGAACATGACAGATTGAGCGAGCATCTGATTGTCGAAGACGAAGTCATCTGAGTTCTCCAGCAGCGGAAGGGTCTGTAGGACCTCCCGGGAAAAAGCTCGGAAACCTGTGTGGTATTCCGAGAGCTTGACTCCGAGAAACAGGTTCTGGAACGCGGTCAGCAGGCGGTTGGCGATGTATTTGTACCGCGGCATGCCGCCTTTGAGGGCTCCGCCGCCGATGATTCGTGAACCGAGGACCACGTCGTAGACGCCGCTTGCGACCATATCGGCCATTGCCGAGACCAGCGCAGGGTTGTACTGATAGTCAGGATGGACCATGACGACGATGTCTGCACCGGCTCTGAGGGCCTCACGATAGCAGGTTTGCTGGTTGCGACCGTATCCGTAGTTCGAGTCGTGGATGAAGGTTTGAACGCCAAGTTTTTCGGAGAGACGTGCAGTGTCGTCGTTGCTTGAATCGTCGACGAGAATTTTGATATCAACGACGGCAGGAAGGGCACGGACAGTCTTCTCCAGCGTTTTTTCCGCGTTGTAGGCCGGCATGACAACCGCAATTCGTTTTCCGTCGATCATGGAAATCTCACTTGCTGGGTGCAAGGCACAATTCTGCTGAAAGAAGATAGGGGAATACGCTTCGGGCCGGATGCCTTGCAGCGTGATTCCCCATAGAATGCGACGTCGCGCAGTGCAAAAGGCTTACAACGCAAACTAGGTGATATAGGTGCCAAGCGTAGTGCCGACATTGCTGAAGGCGTTGTTAATGGCAGTGGCCAGAGAAGACATTCCGGCAGTTGCCGAGAAGGCGATTAAAGCAACGACGAGTGCGTATTCGATAAGATCCTGCCCCTCTTCGTCCAATAGGGTCCGCAATCTAATCTCAAGCTTCAACAAGTGATGTCTCATGGAATTTCCCCCGATTAGAGTTTTTCCCAGCTAAGACTAACCCACTTATCAATGAAATGTCTGGGCAATAGATCAGTGTGATGGCGAAAGAAATACCGAAGGCAGCAGAGCTGTTTGTTTTCAGCACTTGCCGTCTTCGGCAACGCACTAGGTAATATAAGTGCCGAGCGTGGTGCCGACCTGGTTGAAGGCCGCGTTGATTGCATTGGCTAAACCGCGCATGCCGGCTGTTGCGGAAAAGGCAATCAGGGCAACGACGAGGGCATACTCGATTAGGTCCTGACCCTGTTCGTCCATCAACACTTGCAGTTTCACCGAAAGTTGCATCAGTTTTTCTTTCATTTTGGTAGTTCTCCTATCCAAGGCATTATTTCCAGCTACAGACTGGGATTACCTCAAAGAGTGGCAAGCGAAGGGCCAATCGGCCCAGCGAGGTAACCATCCGTAAATAAGCGACTTAGTTCTCGTCAGGTTGTCACGGTGTGAACGTCTGTTTACACGTAATTCGGGAGGCAATGCCGCCGGTATACATACCCAGGAAAAATGCGACCTCAAACAGCTTGGATTTCCTGGTTGCGGCTGATTGAAAGAAGAGTGCGTTGGCAATAGAGCGTCGTAGTTTGGAGCCTTAGGGTTTGGGCTCCTCGGTTTGTGTGCCTCGATGGGCATCATTAGTGGCGAATTCGAGCTGATCCCCTTCCCTGGTCTCCGTCGTTTGGATTGTGCCCGGCGCAAGCTCTATGACGGAATGGGCTGAGAGACACGCGGATAGCCTCCAGGGAGGCACATTGCTCCTGACTTTCGTTACTTTCAGGGCGCGGTCGAGGTAAACGAGATCGATGGAAAACCTCATGAAAAAGGTGTGAACTGATTCGCAGGGGATGATCCAAAGACCTTCGCCAGCAGACAGGTTGTTGCGTCCCAGCAGGCCCTTACGGCGTGTACTTGCTCGGTCGGCAACCTCAATGTTTTGAGCGATGACCGTCTGACGTGTGAGGTTCGAGACCTTCATGCCTGAGAATTGGTGATGTTGTCTGATGGTCTGACTGGCGAGTGTGGTACGTAGAGAATGGCTCAACGCCTCAAGAGAGGAACTGGACATGGCCCCGTCACTGCCGTCTAAGCGGCTGATAGCACTGGGGGGCGGACTCATTAGATTCGGCTCGGTTCTCATCGGCTCGGCGCCTCCAACCGCTGCTCCGCCCACCTGTTTTTGCGCGTATAGCATCCGACTGCAAATAGAG
This sequence comes from uncultured Acidobacteriaceae bacterium, assembly GCA_963746625.1. Classification (GTDB taxonomy): domain Bacteria; phylum Acidobacteriota; class Terriglobia; order Terriglobales; family Acidobacteriaceae; genus Edaphobacter. The sequence continues at coordinate 1,082,203 of CAVVBT010000001.1, read as the reverse complement.
ATAGGCCTGCGATAACTATGCCGCCAACGACGTCGCTAACGTAATGCCAGCCGGTCGTGACGGTAGAAAGAACAATCATGGTTGAAAATACGGCGACAGGAATACGCAGAACGCGAAATCCCCATAAAGCGGCGGCGCAAAAGATGGCCCACATGACATGGAATGAAGGGAAGCAGATGATCGCGGCCAATTGAGAAACGATGTGGCCAGGTCCGCGGAAGAGCAGAATTGATGTCTGGCACTGCATCTGACCTGGAGTCGCTGGGACGCCATACCCGTACCAGGGCCCGATCGCAGGAAAAAGCGCAAACAACGAAAGGCCGACCGCAAATGCAATTAGGTTGGCGAGCACGAACTGCTGCGCGCATTCAACTTTGCCCATAAATGCCGGAAGCAGCGCCGACACTATGAATAAGGAGTTAAGAAGAGGATAGGTTCCGTTAATGAGCCTTCCGAGCCAGTGACGAGAGGCCCAAGACGTGATTTGGGGAACGCTGACACCAAACAATCGATCAAGATGAGTGAGATTAGTGTCCTGCAGCGGCATATTAAACCTGGCCGCGGCCAAAACAAGCAATGGAAGAGCCGCTGCCAGAAAGAACATCCACGGAATCGTCAGGATGGCATCGCGAAGGTCCGTCCTTCCCTTCTCGTGCCAAAAGCTTGCAATTGTGAACACAACTGCGCCTGCGAAGACAATGCCGATGGCGAGATTCGATACACCGTGGATCTGGATCGCAGTCAGCCGGCATGCGAACCAGTCAATGAGCACAAGAGCCGAGCAGGCGTAGGCCATGAGGAGATGAAAGCTGAGCGAGGAGCGAGACTGAATCTGAGGCTCGGCGGTCTTCTCTAACACAACGCTCATCGCATCACCCCTTCTTCTACTGCGGCGGCGTAGTAGACATACCTGCACCACCACCGCCGCCGGTACCGCTGGTACCGTAGCCGCCGGTTGAATAACTTCCTTCAATGACGAGTTGCTTCTCGGGCTGCATGCTTTGAATCAGCTTCTCTACTGGTATTGGAGGTACCGCAGGCGCAGGTGTTCCCCCGGCTATGCCGGTGGGGTTGTACATCGGTATCTTGGAGTTGGGCGGAAGGAACTTTTCAGGGTAATTCAACTGCGGCAGAGGTTGGCCCTTGTCGATCGGTTGAACGATCTCGGGGGTCACGACCACAATAAGTTCAGTGTTATTGCGGGTCTTGGTGATCGACTGGAAAAACCTACCAAGGACTGGAATGCTCCCAATGAAAGGAATTTTCGAGAATGTTTGGGTTTCGCGATTGTCGAGGAGACCGCCAATGACATAGCTTTGTCCCTCGCCTAGTTCTACCTCGGTCTTCACTCTGCGAACGTCGATTGCGGGAACCGAAAATCCGGAGATCTGAACCCCTTGCGCGAAATCCAGCGAACTCACTTCGGGCGCAACCTGGAGACGGATCGTACCTCGAGGCGTGATCGTCGGAATGAAATTGAGACGAATGCCAAATTCCTTGAACTGGATTGAGACTGTGCCTGAGCCTCCACTGGTTCCCTGCACTACCGGATACGGGTATTCTCCGCCGGCGAGGAAGCTGGCCTGTTTGCCATCTTCGGTAAGCATGTTCGGCTCGGCAAGCACTTCGACCACACCCTGAGTATCGAGTGCCTGAATGGTCGCGCCGAGGTTGAGATCAGGGCGGAAGAAGAAGATATTGAGTGCATTCGTCAGGGTTGCTAATGCGCCCCCAGTTGATGACCCGCTGGGGAGGCTAACTGTTGGCGGCGAGAACTGTCCAGTGGTTATTGCACCAATGGTATTGGTTGCACCGGTGCTGAATATGTTGATGCCAAGCTGCCTTTCGAGACTTCGATCCACACTGGCGAATCGGACTTTCAGAAGGATCTGCTGAGGTGTCGGAGGGACGTCCACGTACATAAGATTGACGACTTTACCAGCGGTGGAAGCGATCTGGACAGCGCGGTCGGAGTCGGTGAGGTCTTTTACTGTTCCGCGCAGGACGACGAGGTTATTCTCCGAGGCAATATTGATATTTTCTGCCGGCATCGCAAGCTTGAGCTCTCGCCGGACAGCCGCTATGCTGTCGTCGGCCGCGGCGTGACTGGGGTGAACGGTAATATTGAAAAACTGCCTACCACCACCTTGTTGCCACACGATGAGGCTTGTATTTCCGGGCGCTCTCCCATTGACCATGACCTCGGATGGGCTGACAGCGGTGGCCTCTGCGATCTCGGCAGTGCCTATGGCGACGCGTGTGATTGGCTTGGTGAAGTCCACCAGAGCCGATTTGCCCACTGTGACGGAAAGATCGTTGGTAACGTCGCTGGTACTCTCAGCCTGCGCAGACGGCGGAGCCGGAGCCTGCGCCTGAAGAGTCGGCTGCAGGCAAATGAAGGACGACAGGGCACTAGCTATCAGGGTTCGAAGGTTCACTGTGGTTCCTCGCCAGAGGCAAATTTGGCCTCACTTCGTTTTGATCCGTTGAAGACTTCGACGAGATACGAATGTGAGGTAGGAGTAGGTTTCGCAGTTGGGGCATGGTACACCGGGGCCGCCTTCGGCTGAGTTCCATTCGAGAAGAGTGTGGCTACCGCCGTGCCGGTGGGTTTGGCAACTTCGTTATCCAACGGATTGCGCAGGACGAGCTGGATATGGGTTTCATTGCTTGCCAGACTTAGGGATTCCGCCTGGTCAGGGGTAACGAGCAGATTAACCACCTGAACTTGCTGGGGTTTTCCTTCCGCATCGCGTTGGATGTCGGTGCCGGCAGAGAGGACCTCAAGGTTCTGTAAGAGGGTTTTGACTCGTGATCCTTCGCCGTTGTTTACGCCAGGTGGAGTACCAGAAATCAGTACATCTACGTGCATTCCTGGTGTGACAAATCCAGCTACTCCGACAACTTCATTGACCTTGATTGCCGCGGCTCTCATGCCGTTGGGAATCGTGGCGGCGAGTCCGCCTCCGGAGCCGACAGGGGCGAGACGGCTCTCCAGAATGGGCTCGCCGACGTAGAGGTTCGAGATTACTCCCCGGCCGACCGCACTTTCAGGTTTCAGGATTGCGCCCTTAGGGGGAGTGCCAACGACGTCGATTGTCGTCAGATCGGTATCGCGCAGGACGCTTCCGAGCTTGATGTCCGCGGCCGCAGCGACCATGCGCGTAGTTGTAAGTCGCGGTCCGGAGATTCGGCTGCCGATCAGACGAAAGACGATGTAACTGCAACCGGCTGCAATTACGAAGGCGATTAAAAGTATGTTCAGTAGTCTTCGGTTCATCAGCAATCCCCCGGAATCGACTGGGCAGGCGGTTCCGAACTTCTAACGTTCTGTGGCAATTGGGATGCCAAAGACAGAATCCAGTTTTTATTGAGAATCATGGGTTTAGCTGGCAGATTCGACCCCAAGTGTGAACACGTGTATACCAAGAGACCAAGTGATGTAGCTGTGTAGACACGCAGCTGTGCGCAGACTCTTAGTTATCAGGATTTAGCGAGAAATTTGATTGGTCTGCAAATTGCAGCGAACGAATAGTCCCGGGTTCGGGGGAGAGCACTGTCTATAGGACTTTACAGTTATCAACGGGCTGAGTAGCGGGGACGGTCGAGTCGATCATGAAGTCTTCTACTATCATTTCGCTGTTTGGGGAGACTCCGGCGCCCAGGAGAGGTCCCTCCGCCTTCGTAATCTCCGTCTTTGTGCATAGTCTGGCGTGCGTTCTATTGTTTCTTGGTTTGAATCGGCCTCAGACGGTGGAGGTTTCGGACGTTGCGAAGAGATATACGGTCCGGGTGATGGAGTTGCATCAACCGGAGCCAAGGATCCGTCAGTATGTCCCGCATGAAACGGCCGAAGTGGGACAGGCGTCAATGGCCAGAAATATTGCTCCGGGCAATACTCCGCCTACTGCGCGGGCGCCACGTCTTCCAAGCAATTTTGTAGCGCAGAAACAGGTCGAGCAGACACTCATTCAACCAGACGTAGCCAACAATCTCCTCATCCAGAAGGCGCCGCTTCCTCAAGTTACGGTGTGGAGCTCGCGGGACATGACCGTCAGGACGATTGTCCCGGCTTCTCAGCAGACCGAGGCCAAGATCGAAGTGCAGCCTTCGCTTACACCGCCCAATCAGGCTGTTCATGTATCTGATTTGCAAATCTCACCCGGTCCGTCCGAGACGAAGGCACCGTTGCCCGAACCGAGCAAGAGCTCGCCGGTCACAGCCCAAGGACCTACTCCGGCGAAGAGTGTTCCGGAGACTGCATCGAAAAACTCGGGTCAGCCGACTCCCGCAAGCGTCATCTCGATGTCCGACGTTCAGTTGAAGGACGGAACTGCGACTTTGCCGATGGTCAATCAGGTTGCGCCGACTCCCCTGACGGGATCGCTTTCGCCGGGGCAGCAGAAGAGTACGTCGCAGACGGGCTCGGGTAATGTCGTCGACAACAAACCGAGTGGAGCCGGTGTGGGGCAGACGACTGGTCAATCGGCTAAGGCGGGCAACGCAGGAAGTGGTGTTGGAACGAGCAACAGTACGACGGGGGCGACTGTTGGTTCGGAGGGCCTAGATACAGGTGGATTGCGTTCAGTCACGCACTTGGCTTTGCCGAGAGATGGGGCGTTTGGGGTGGTTGTGGTGGGAACTTCGGCGGCGGACGATTATCCGGAGGCGGCGAGTACATGGAGAGGCCGGTTGGCCTATACCGTTTATTTGCATGTAGGTACGCACAAGAACTGGATTCTGCAGTATTCGGTTCCGCGGTCGGAGGAGATTGCGAAGGCGGGCAACGCGCGGCCGGATGCGCCTTGGCCGTATGACATTACACGGCCGAGTATCGATGCGGATACGGGCGCGGACGCCATTATTATTCATGGGTTTGTGAACGCTGCGGGTCATTTCGAGAGGCTGGCGGTTGTATTTCCCACGGAGCTGGCTGAGGCGAAGTTCCTGCTACATGCGTTGCAGCAGTGGCAGTTCCGGCCGGCTACGCAAAATGGACAGATCACGCAGGTGGAAGTGCTGCTGATTATTCCCGATGAGTCGGAGTAGCGGTCATATTTTTTTGGGGTGGTTTTTTGGAGGGGGTTTTGCGATTTCCGGGCAAAACTTGATGGTTTTTTGTGGTGAAGTTGTGGTTTTTGGATGGTAAGTTGTGGTGATTTGTGTGGTGTTTTTCTGGTGGGATTTTTCTGCCACTCTTTTGAAATATTTCTGTGGAAATTTACCCGCCTCGGTATCGGGATCGAGGATCCGGCCTACTGCGCGATGATCATGGCGGAAGTGCTCGACATCGCATACGTCAGCTTCGGTGCAAAGGGGAGTAGTCAAGGGAAAGTTGTACTGGACCGTCACTGTGACCTGGTTTCCTGGATTGTTGCATGGACGGAGGCGGGGCAAGTTGAACCTGATGGGTAGGCCGTCCATACGGGACGGTTACCGTCATCTTGCTTGGATTGATTCCGGGGAATCCGAGGTTCTGCACGTAGCTCTGAATTTCGCTGTTGCTGGCCGGAGCATGCAGATGAGGTGTAACTGGCGCATTGTGCGTCCCGCGGTCGATCCCCGAACTATCGCGTAACGGGCGCCTTCTCGCGCGGCCTCCGAGATGAAGTAATAGGTGTAGAGGGCGAAGCCTGTCTCAATGATGCCGAACAGCAATGTCAGGAAGAGGATCGGTATGACATGGCGGTCTCCATAATCGCTGAGCCGCATTCGTTCCTGGACACGACGTTGAGTGCGGCCTCATTGCAGAGGACGATCTTCAGGCGAGCCAGGATGTGCTCGGGTTGCTCATTACTGTTGAACCCTCATGATGGCGTGTCCTCCGAGGATGACCGTGCTGGGATTCCAGGAAAATGGAATAACGTGCGCGACCGGGGCAGTGGTATTGACCTGAACGAATACTAACGATGCGAGAGGGGCTGGGGCATGTAGTGAGGTTTGTCACTGTCTTGCCGCAGCTGGTCGAACGATGTGAAGGTGCCCGTTGAGCTTTCGCAGGAGCAGGATTAGGATCGCTGTCGACGGATCAGACGTGTAATGTTCGGCGCATCCTGCGTCGCGGCCAGTCGTTATATTTGTCGAGTCGGCAGCAGTAGTGCTGGTTTGCGCGGCATAGGCAACACCAGCCCGCGCAGCATTGCTGACCTCGATACTGGCGTATGCCAGTCGCCCGACTTCGACTACGCCGACCAACAACAGCATGAAGACTGGCAAGAACGAGGGCGAGTTCGACAAAGGCCTGGCCCTGTATCCAGACGAAAGTGGTGTCGAAGCATTTTGAAAACTTCTTTCTCGAGCTTGCAAACGAATTTGTCGCGCTGATGGGTGTCATTTGGTTCACTCCACAAGAGCAATTTTCGAGAGTGGTCGTAATGTGCCCGGATTTGATCTGAGAATAACTCTGAATGCTGATCGGCGAATTGGCCCGCTTTGTCAATCAGCAACCGCCACGATTAGAGTCTGTGATAAGTATCAGGCCGCCTATTATTCGTCAGCGCCGCTATCCTGGAGGACAATGCAGCGTCAGGTGCATAGACAATCCCTTGAATAGTTCCAGCTGGCATCGCCGCTTCGAACTGGTGTATCTGGTTCGCATTTGCCGTGAGGTTGCCATAAGAGCGATCCCGTTGTAGATTCCCGATGTAGGGGCGAGGAGGTTTACGCCTCGAATTCGAGGCGTTCCGCCAGACGTGGTCCGCTACCGTTTAGATCCAGAGTTGCTCCGCCGCCATCGTCGTTACGGTGCCGCCGAGATTAACCGTCGGTCCGGTGAAAGACTGTAGGTTCCGCCGTTCAGAGTTACACCGGGTCAGTAGTGAGGTTTCCCTTTGGCAAACTCCGCTGTAGCACTCCCGGGCCGGTCGCGTGTGCCTCACTGCCTGGGCGCAGCACATGAACAGCTCGCGGTGGGGTAACCGGCGTCGAGAGATGACCAAGAGGATCGCTTGCGGAATGATTCCTGTGGACCGGCGTTCGGTAGGTGGCTTATCGGATACATTGTCCCGTGCAGGTCCGACGACGCCGACTGATCCAGCCTGATAGGCTGCCGCCTTCTCCTGTGAAGGACAAGGCGCTGTTGGTCGGTCGAGTCGACAACCACGCCACAGTTCGGCGCGGTACGATAAACGAATTCCCCTGCAACTCCATGGCTCGGCCCATGTGGGACTCAACGCGTATACGCAGCCGGTACCCGCACCTCCTCCGTAGTCGCCACCGCCCTGGCGGTAGGGGTCATACTGCAAATCCCGAAGAGGCCCATGAAGAGGGTCGGCTGTTGGATAGAAACAATCGCTTCGACATAACCTGTCTGACTTCGGCGTGAGCGCCGATACGAACGGTGGCGGGTTGACCGTAACCGTGACTCCACCGCTTCCATTGGTAAAGCCGTTCTGCGCTGAGGCAGCCTTTGCCCGCCGCTGTACAAGGCCGGTGTTGCGTAGCTTGAAGTCCGCTAGCGCGCCGGCGATGGCGGCGGCATCAGCGGCTGTCTGAGCCATTCTTTTCTGGCGCATCATGATGCCGACGTCGGCTGCGAGCGCGACAAAACCAAACAAACAGGTCATGCACAGAGCAGCGAAGATCAAAGTTTGGCCGTCTTCGTCGGCAAGCTTTCGGGTGACGGTTCTGCTGCGGTTCGCAATCGACGTAAATGTAAGGAATCCATCTGAGTGGACTTGCTCGATAAACTTTCTGATGGCGCGTCTGTCGGCAGGTCTATTTCGCGCATTCTGGGACCGCTCAGCATCCTTGGATTCCTGCGGGACAAAAGCAAATCCAATTCCATCGGGACCTTCCCTGACGACAATGGACATGACCGTAAGGTGAGGCTGCGAAGAAGACTCCACGTTTGTGTCGGATGACCTTTGCAGGGTCATCGTAACTACTGTGCCCGGTCGTAGACGGTCATCGGTAAGCATATAGAAACCGTCGTAGCTTATATTTTGAATCTCGTGCGCGGTCGGCGTTGCTCCATCCCAGTAATATGCGACGAGCGTGGGCGAGTCCAGCCGTGGAGCTTTGCGGTTGTCGGATAGTTTCATTTTTCTTAGGACATTATCCAGAAAGCTCATCTCGTTGCTCCGCAGACCCTGGAAGGAATTGCGTCATTCAAGAGTTTTTTGCAGCTTCTGTCTCGATCGGGTATGGAGAGGTGTCCCGATTCTCTTGTGCGACGGCTATAGCCCGGAAATAGTTGGCTTCTCCTGCCGAAACAAGGCCCACTTAGCGGACGAGGCCGCCATTCAATCCATAGAAGTCAGGTTCCGACTTTTTGGATGGGAGGTTCTGCAGGTACGGAATTTGCTTTACTTAACCGCCTTCCCATCTCTTCGACCGCGCATACCACCAATTGATCTCCCGGCTGGGTTTGCGAGGTAAAGATGGTATGGATCGGCAGCTCTAATACGCTCGCAGCCTGAGGCCTGATTGGGGAGATACGAAAATTGGGAAAATGCTCGATCACATCGACTACCTGGTGTTTCTCGTCCAGGTAAATCAAATCCAGAGGAAAGAGTACCCCAAACGTATGAATTCCGCACGACGGAAATATCCAGAGTCCTTCATCGACCCGGAGCCTGATCTTTCCGATGAGGCCTTTCAGACGAGAGAATGTCGTGTCGGCCGGAAGGACACCGAGGCTGAGAAAGCACTCGCGCGTTTGGTTATATACGCAATAGGTTTGTCGTTTCATCTGTGTAATTGAGCCGATGGCTATCGAACGTGATTTGCTTTTCGTGCGGGCAAATCAAATTAACCATGCACTTCCTTTCGGGAAATATCGTGCTGGGTAGTGAACGGGGTGCTTCCGCCGGTTTAGAGGAATGCGAGGGCGTACATTCCAGGTCGAAAGAAGCACCCGATGTGCCGGGCCAGTCTCGCTTCCCTTTCGGGATGGCCCGTAAAAAGTGCAAGTTGAGCGCTGCCACTGGGTTCGATCTCACTCCTACCCTGAGGAGTGAAGATCACTACTCAACCCGCTTGCGTCGTCGCTGGATAAGGATGACCAGCACAACGACCGCAAGGACAGCAGCAACGACTCGAATAATAGTTACATTGTCCATGCCTATTCTCCCTTCTAGTGAATGAGGTACTTGTTAAAGTTTTCCATCACGGATATTGCCGCCGGCCCCAACGTTACGAGAAAGAGCGAGGGGAAGATGAAGAAAACAAGCGGGAAGACAAGTTTGACTGTTGTCTTCGCTGCCTGCTCCTCGATTTTCTGTCGACGCTGGGTCCTGAGGGTATCGGAGTGAACTCGCAAAGTCTTGGCGATACTGGTGCCAAATTTTTCAGATTGAATGAGCACCGAACAGAGATTGCGAACGCTTTCAACGTTGGTGCGGTCGGAGAAGTTTTTCCAGGCGCTGGCGCGGGGCAGACCGGCCCTTTGTTCGAGGACGACAATACTTAGCTCATCGCAGATGGCGGGCTGGCCCATGGCCAATTCTTCGGCAGTGCGCGCAACGGCCTGGTCGAGGCTCAATCCGGCTTCGATGCAGATGACGAGAAGGTCGAGCACGTCCGGGAGACCGCGGCGAATGCTGGCTTGCCGTGCGGCCATCCGGTTCCCCAACCAGAAGTCCGGCAACAAATAACCGAGACCTAACGCGACCATGTAGACGAAGAATGGGCTGTAGCGCCACACTCCGGTGGCGAATGCGAGGGCAGCAAGAATTATGGGGACGACGAATTTTGCGCCGTAGAAAACATGGATGGCCGAGTCGTTACGATATCCAGCGCGGACCAGGCGCTGTTCCACAACTGACATTTCCAATTTGGTCTTCGGGATGACCCGCTCGAACTGCTCCACCATGGTGCCGAGCGTGGAGCCCGTGTGTTCCAGCGCGCCGCGAAAACTTGTCTGCTTCGCGCGAGGCGTGATGACGGCGGAGATCCGCTGGATCATGGCCTGGCGGTAAAAGAGGATGAGGCCGCCGCTGGCGATCAACAGGAAGACAAAGAGAAATGTGAGCAGCGCAAATGCCATAAGTTTTACCTACACGTCCATGTTGACGATCTTGCGGATAATGAGAGCACCGATGATTGTCATGGTGCCTGAGAGATAAAGAAGTTTGACGCCGATGGGGCGAGTCCACAAGAGACTCATACTTTCAGGGTTAATGAGGTACAGTCCTATTCCGAGAACGATGGGAAGAAGAGAGAGAATCCAACCAGTGAGCCGGCCTTGAGCTGTGTGGACACGAACCTGGCGCTTGAGGCGGAAGCGCTCGCGGATGACGTATGCGGTTTTGTCGAATACCTCGGCGAGATTACCACCGCTTTCTTTTTGGATGAGGATGGCTGTAATGACAATTTTTAAATCCTGCAAGGGGACGCGCGTGGCGAGGTTGCTCATTGCGGTCTTCAACTCCAGACCATAGTTCTGCTCGTCGAAGCAGATGCGAAATTCCTGTCCGATGGGATCGGGAGATTCACTGGCGGCAAGATTGAGCGCGGAGACGAGGCTGTGACCTGCGCGCAGGGCGCTGACCATCAGATCAAGCGTCTCAGGCAGCTCCTGCTCGAATTTGTCGAAGCGCTTTCTACGTCTTGTGGAGGACATAGAAGATTGGGGCAGCTCCCAGCAGGATGCCGATCAATAACGAAAAGATGGCCGTTCCAGTTCGTAGATAAATGAGATATGCAGGGATTACAAAACATGCTGCGGACATGAGCAACAAGGTGCCGGCGGTCCAGTTTAGATCGGCCTGATAAAGGAGAGTGCGGAGGCGCGGGGCTAACTCGAGTTTGAGGAGCCAGCGATTGAGCCAGGGAACGGCGCTGAGGAGATCTTCTTTGCGGAGATCGACAATCTGATCGGACGGCGCCAGTTTTGTAGTGGAAAGGGCCGCGCGAAGGACAGCGACGGTGCGCTCCGTATATTCGAGTCGTGTCTGCTCCAACTGCTGTCAGTAGCAGAACGGTTATAACAAATATCGCGCAAAATACGATGAAGAGCACTAAGAACATATCTGTGAACCTCGTCCTTCAGTTGACTTCCTGCGTCTGCTCGAACATGCTTCCGGGGAGCAGGATGCCGGATACGCGGAGTTGCTCGAGGAACTTGGGCCGGATGCGGCTTGGCTTGAAGACTCCTGTGACCCTGCCGTCGGGGCCGATGCCTTTCTTTTCGAAGTTGAAGATCTCGTGCATGCTGATGATGTTTTCTTCCATGCCGGTGATCTCGGAGATGTTGACGACCTTGCGAGTGCCATCGCTCAAACGGGAGACTTGTACAACGATGGCAATCGCAGAGGCCATCTGCTGGCGAACGGTTCTCTCCGGCAGATTCAGGTTGGTCATTGCGACCATGGATTCGAGCCTGGACAACGCATCGCGGGTGGTGTTGGCGTGGATTGTGGCCATCGAGCCCTCGTGGCCGGTGTTCATGGCCTGGAGCATGTCGAAGGCTTCTTCTCCGCGGACCTCACCGATGATGATGCGGTCGGGACGCATGCGGAGGCTGTTGATGAGGAGTTGACGCTGGCGGATTGCGCCCTAGCCCTTCGACGTTGGGCGGCCGGGTTTCGAGGCGCACGATGTTTTCCTGGGCGAGTTGCAGTTCGGCGGCATCTTCGATGGTGACGAGGCGCTCGTGCTTTGGAATGTACTGGGACAGGATGTTGAGCAGGGTGGTCTTCCCGGCGCCGGTTCCGCCGGAGATGAGGATGCTGATTCGTGCGCGCACCGCTGCGGCGAGCATCTCCATCATCTCCGGCGAGATGCTCTTCAGCGCCACCAATTGATTTGCGACCAAGCGGGCCTGTGCCGAAACGGCGGATCGAGAGCGCAGGGCCATCGAGGGCCAGCGGCGGAATGATGGCGTTGACGCGGGAGCCGTCGGGCAGGCGCGCATCGACCATTGGAGAGGATTCGTCTACTCGGCGGCCTACGCGCGAGACGATGCGGTCGATGATCTGCATGCAGGTGACGATCATCGCGAAAGACCGCGTCGATCCTTCTGCAGGATTCCGCCCTTTTCGATGAAGACGTGATCTTTGCCGTTGACCAGGATGTCGGATATTTCCGGGTCTTCGCAGCAGCGGCTCCAGCGGGCCCAGTCCGAAGACTTCGTCCAGCAGATCGGACTGAACTTTCTCCTGTTCACTCAAGCTCAGCGGAACGCCCTGAGCTGCCGATGATCTCGCCGATCATCCTGGCAACGGCGTGTCGCGCCTGGGTGGCTTTCGGCACGCGACAGCTTCTCCAGATCCAGCTTGGGGATCAGGGTTCGGTGTACTTCCGCTTTGATATTGCTCGAGATTCAGTTGTTCCACGTTTTGCCATCCGTACTACGCGTTGCGAATATGGGCTATTTCAACCGAATAAACTGAAACCGCTTCTTCTTTTCTGCGACTGCGGGCAGACCACATGCTGTCCTGGCCATCTGGCGAATGACTGCGGTGATGGCCGACTCTCCAAGCGCGAGCGGAGTGGCCGTGTTCTGCGCGCGCTGCACCGTGCCGTAGTCACTCGGAATCTTCCAGTTCGCCGGCCGGGTGAGCGCCTTGGTGATGTTCTCCTCATCGATTCCCAGAGGGTTCTGGGTAAAGCGGTTGAGCACGATCTCCAGTTTGGGTGTCGGCAGCGTGAAGAACTCCGAAATGATGCGATTGGAGTTGCGAAGCTCGGAGATGCCGACCTGCGTGACCAGGTAGGCGATGGTGGCGCCGGAGATGAGTGTCTTGTAGGTCGGACCCACACTGGACCCCGCATCGACCACTACGTAATCGAAGTCCTGCCGGGCGACGGAGATAAGCTTCGCGAGGGATTCGTTGGATGCCTGGATCGGGGTGTACCGGTCGGGCGCGGCGAGCACTGACAGTCCGGAGCTGTGTTTGACGAGAAGTTTGGAGAGGAAGTTGGAATCGAGGCGGCTGATGTTCTGAAGCGCATTGGCGGTCGAAAACTCGGTCGTGATGTCCAAGGTCAAGCGCGGCGGCTCCAAGCGGAAGTCCGAGATCGAGCAATACGGTATTCTGGTGCGACTCCTGAGCGAGCGAGTATGGCGAAGTTGCTGGCGATCGTGCTGACTCCGGAGCCTCCCTTGGCGCCGGCGAAGACCATTAGCTTGCCGCATGCCTTCTTTGACGGTTCGAACAGCGGGTCGGCGGACGGAAGCGCGAACCAGGGCCTCCGCTATGGTCGCGGGAGCGATCGGCTGCGTGAGAAATTCGCGTGCACCTGCGCGCATGCAGCGGACCAGCATTTCGGGGTCGGTCTGCGCCGAATACACCATCACCGTCGCGGAGCTGCTGCCGCAGATATTCTCGACCAGTTCCAGAGCGTGCTCGGGGTCGCTGTCCAGGTCGACGATGATGACTTCATATCCGGATTCCAGAACCTGCGGGACATCGTCGAGTTCAGGGTAGGCGACGAACTCTCGTGTGACCTTGGCCTGCGACCCTGCAATGGCGTTGGCGACAGCGCGACGCCGCTGTTCCTCGGGGCCGATGAGGGCAACCGACAAAACGTGCACGCCAAGCGCGTCCGAGCCCTGGGTAAAGGTTGACATCACGAGATCACCGCTCCCTTGTGTTCGCACCGTCTCTGCGGGTTGATTTGATATCGGCATATTTTTGTCGATGTAGCCATGGTGACTGCGTAATCCTTAGTGGGAGAAGAAAGAGAAGATGGTGCCAATCGCAATGGCCGGAGCGTATGGCATTTTTCGAGCCCGAGGATTGTTGAGAGACAGTTCCGGATCTGGACGGAGCCCACGTTTTGCAAAGCCAAAGATTAGATCGCCGGAACCCTGAAACAACTCCCCCAGAAAGCCTCCTGCGGCGGCCCAGCAAAGCGCCATGATGCCACCAGCCATGCTTGTGATCACAAGCGCAAACAATAGCTGCATTGGGCCAATCCACGCGCCAATAGCAGCGCACAACTTCAGATCGCCCATTCCCATGCCTCCGAGCCAAAAAAGAATGCCCAGAAGCAGCGCCCCGAGAGCTAATCCGGAGAGGCTCTGAACGATGCCTGCCCAGCCGTGGAGCCAACCTGATACACAGATTCCCGCAACCATGAACGGAAGCACCAGCCAGTTGGGGATGCGCCGGCTGCGCAGATCCGTGAACGTCGCAATCGCGAGAACGATAAGAGTCGGCCACCAGGCGACAGAATTCATACGATACTCTTTCTCCCGTGACTGAGGGCGCAGCTATGAGAGTGCAATTGGCCATCCAAATCCAATAAATGCGGAAAGACTTGAATCTTGGACTCTAAGGCGCTTGGTCAGAGCCTCAGTGTGAACGGTTGTTTACAGCGGCGATTCCGGAGTGAAGCGGTGCATATACACCCGCTATGGCGCTTTGGCGGCATTCGGAAAGAGCGAGGGAAGGTCGGAGATTGGGCCGGTGACGTAATCGTGCCCATCCAGGGTCACCCGGCTGAGATCGTGGCTTGGCAGTCGGGCCGTAACTTCCTGAAGATACTCACGATAAGAGTTGCCATTGGGAAGGGGAAAAACGATAAACCGATGGTAGGATGCCAGCGGCAAGGCTGCCATCAATATGGTGTTGCGCTGGTTCATGGTGAAGACGCGCGGACCGTCCTTCAGTTTCGCCTCCGGGTACTCGATGGTGAAGTAGCCCGGCAGATAATAGCCGGCGTGGCGAAATCCGTTGAAATGGGAATCCATGCTAATGATGACGGTGTCGTCTGGTGAAGCGAGCCTGGGGATGGCGGTTGTTATGTTTTCGAGCTGGGTTTCGAACCGCCGCACCTGCCCGTAGGAGCAGTAGAGCGGCGATGCAAGAAAGATTGCAACATTGCATGCCGCGCAGGCTCCTATTACAGCCAGCTTGAGTGATCTGCGAGAGGCTGCCTTTTCGTACCACTCTGCCACCCAGAGTCCGAGCCAGATGCAGGCAGGAGGCAAGAGCAGGAGGAGATAGCCGCTGTTAACGAATTTGAGGTATCCGAAGGTAAAGAAACAGAGTGCCGGAAGAATCCAGACGAGTGAGAAGTTCCTCTTTGCGGGGTCGACAGTATTTTTGCGGCCGAACGCTATGATCGGCGCGAACGAAGCTGTGCCGAAGATAAGAAAGAAAATAAAGACGATGGTGAAGGCCCGCGCAATGGAGGTCGCGGGAGAGGAGTTGAATACCGTCGTTTTCGACGGGACCATTCGCCAGAGAGAGGTTAATCCCTCAAGATAAACGCGCGCTCCGCCAGCTGCGTGAATCATTGGCAAAGCCCATGCGACAACAGTGACGCCAAGTGCGGCGAAGCCCACTCTTCTCTGCCCTGATGTGGCTTTGCGGAGTGAAAACAGAAACAGGGGCGCAAGAAACAAGAGAGAGGATGGCCTGATGCCAGCCGAAATTCCCAGAGTGACGGCCACAGGTACAACGAACCGACCGTCGCCGCAGATGATTCGCCAGCAAAGATAACCGATGAGCGCGGAAAAAAAAGCCTCGACGATGTAAGTGAGCGCCACGATGCCGTGAAACCAGGCCGAGCGGAGATAGCAGGAAGAGGACGCCGGCAAATCGGGCAGCTGTCAGGCCATACCATTCGAATGTCATCAGATACAGAACAGCCACTAACCCGCAACTTGCGAGAATGCTTAAGATGACGAGTGATAGATTGGCGTCGTGAAACAGAATGTTGAGCAGGCGACCGAGAATGATGTAGAGGAAGTAACCCGGGGGGTGGGGCTGGTGAACGCGCGGATCGAATCGTTTCATCGCGAGAGCGAAGTTCACCGAGTCGAGATCGTATAAGTAGTGGCTGCGAAAGACCCAACGGGAGATTGCAACCGCCGCTACCAAAAGCCCCAATGACATTTTGTGCCTGGAAATCACGATTGACCTTGTGCAACTTTACTACCAGACCAATGAGGTAACTGCCAGGTAACCAGGCTGTGCAGTCGATAAGGTTACTATTTCGCGAGTCAATGAACCTTCTGCCGAAAGTGACCAGAATTTCGTGGACTTTTACGGTTGGGGTTGGTATTACTACAACCCGACTCAGAAATGGAACCGGGATCGCTAGAGACCTAACCGGCACGTTATCCGACACCTCCCCATTGTTGGATCGTTCATTCTGCTACCGGCAGAACGGCTTGAGGAGTTCACTACGATGTTACGGATTGGTTTGTACTCTGAAGATCAGAAGTTGCAACAAATTCTCTCCTCTGTCCTAGGCAAAGACTTTCAGGTTTCCCTGGAATCGAGTGAGAGCGGCATCAACCGCCTGCTTGCTTCGGGGGGCTGCGATGTGATGATCCTGGATCTGGATTCGAATCACAACTCTCTGCAGGAGCGAATCGCTTGCTGCCGGCGAATCGTCGGGTCTCGCGTCTCGTCCGTCATTATGGCCGATGACGCTCTTCGCGCTACAGCCGCCGAACTCGTTCGCCTGGGAGCCCATAGCTATTGTCGGAAACCGCCATCGATTCGTGATCTGAAGGCATTGCTGCACCGGGCGAATGAAAGCTCCTCCGCTCGCCGAGGATCTTCCGCACGATCCCAACTGATGGAGGCTAATTCCTGCGATCAGATGATCGGCTCCAGCCTGCAGATGCAGAGCATCTATGATCTGGTACAGCGTGTGGCCAACCTGAATGCCTCGGTTCTAGTCACGGGCGAGAGCGGTACGGGCAAAGAGCTTATTGCAAGGGCCATTCATAATATTGGTTCCCGGGCAGGTCGTCCTTTTGTTGCACTCTGTTGCGGCGCCATTCCGGAGACACTGATCGAAGCTGAATTGTTTGGTCATGAAAAAGGGGCGTTCACGGGCACTGTCGGGGTTCGTGAAGGATATCTGGAACAGGCCGGCGAGGGCACTCTTTTTCTTGATGAGATAGGTGAACTTAGCCAAGCTACCCAGGTGAAGTTGCTTCGTGTTCTGCAGCAGCGCGAATTCAGCCGCCTGGGAAGCAGCAGGATGATTCCGCTACGTGCCCGCTTGATCTTCGCTACTCACGCGGACCTTGGGGAGTTGGTGGCGCAAGGTAAATTCCGCCTGGATCTTTTCTACAGAATTAACGTTATGAAGATTACGGCGCCACCGCTTCAGGAACGGGCAGAAGATATTCCTCAAATTGCACAGCATTTTCTGAGGCAATACTCCGAGCTCTATCAAAAGCGCGTCGAGGATATTCAACCGGGAGCGATGGCTCTGCTACAGTCTTATTCGTGGCCGGGGAACGTGCGCGAACTCGAGAATGTCATTCAACGAGCGATTATTGTTGCTTCTGACGATACGATTCGCGAACAAGATCTGCCGCTGAATATTCAGAGCGAGAGTGTCGTTAACATTGGGGACTACCAACCGGTGAATTCTTTTGAGCGGCAACTGCGCAGCTACAAGATTAAGCTGGCCGAGGCAGCTGTGAGAGACAACCAGGGCAACAAGACACTGGCTGCGCGGAGCTTGAATATTTCCCGCGCCTACTTGCATAGGCTGTTGCGCCTGGCGGAACAGGACCCGCTCGCCGAACATGAGAGCCTTGACGATCTGGAGACGGCTTGAACTCCTTGCCTTCGGCCGGCACCGGTGTATACCAATCCACTGATTCGAATATCTTCCGACGAATTTTCTCATTTCCTCTGATGTTGGCCAGTCTTCTGACGATGCTGGGAACGTTGACGGTTCGAGCACGCTTTAACGATCCGGATATGTGGTGGCAGCTCAAGACTGGTCAAATCATCTGGACTACGCATACGATACCCACCAACGACCTGTTTTCGTATACGACGAATCATCAACCGTTGATTCCGCACGAGTGGCTCTCGCAAGTTTTGATATATAGCGCTTACCATTGGGGTGGCTACGCAGGCCTGATGCTATGGCTCTATTTCTTCACCTCAGCGCTAGTGGTTGTTGGCTATATTCTTTGCGCTCTGTACTCAGGTAATTCCAAGACTGCCTTTGCAGGAGCGCTGATTATCTGGTTCTTTTCCACCACGGTTCTGGCTATCAGACCACAGATAGTGGGCTATCTCCTTCTTACAATTGAGCTGCTGCTGGTTCACCTGGGAAGCACCCGAAGTCCCCGATGGTTCTTTGCGCTGCCGCCTCTGTTCGCGCTCTGGGTCAACTGCCATGGATCATTCATGTTCGGGCTCCTTGTTTTGGGAATACTTCTTTTGTGTTCTTTTTTTGATCTGCAAGCGGGCTCGCTCGTGTCTTCGCGATGGGATTTTTCCCGTCAAAAAATTTTGATATTAGCGATTCTTCTCTCAACGGCGGCGCTCTTCCTGAATCCGATCGGACTTAAGCAGGTTTTGTATCCGGTGAATACACTGTTACATCAACCTATCGGTCTTAGCCAGATCGACGAATGGCAACCTCTCCGGATGGGCGATCCACGGGGGTTTGTTCTGTTCGGAATCCTCGTTTGTATTTTTCTTCTTTTGGTCACTCGACGGTCGAAGCTGTATTTAAATGAGCTTTTGCTATTGATTGCCGGTACTGTGTTCGCCATCAGCCATCTGCGAATGACAATACTTTTTGGCATATTTGCTGCTCCCCTGTTCTCGCGTCTTATCTCGACTTCGTGGGACGAATACGACGCGAAGCGAGATCACCCATTGGCAAATCTGAGTTTGGTATTGGTTGCGGCGTTAATTACGATTCTTTCCTTTCCGAACCGCCAAGATATTGCGAAGCAAATTGATACGGGAAATCCGGTCAAGGCTGTGCAATTCATCAAGGACAGCCAACTTTCCGGTCACATGTTGAACGCGTACGACTATGGCGGATATCTAATCTGGGCGCTGCCCGAGCATCCGGATTTTATCGACGGGCGAGCTGATGTTTATGAGTGGGCGGGGGTACTGGAGGAATTCCGACGATGGGCGACGCTTGAAGAGGATCCGAATATCCTTCTTAGCAAGTACAACGTTGATTTTTGCCTGCTGGAGCGCCGATCAGCCATCGCGAACGTTCTTCCGCTTATGCGGAATTGGAAGCTTGTCTATTCTGATGACGCGTCTCAAGTGTTTGTTCGGTCTGGCTCCAGACCCTGATGCGCGGAATTTTCCACTAAAAGAAAAATCCTCACAGGGCTGCTCACGTGCCCACCAGGAACCCGACTTCTGCTAAACTCAATTATGTCGTTGGTTTGATTCCCAGGTGCGCTAAGCCTTGGTCTGAGTCTAAAACAGCGATTCCAAGTTGTTGCGAGACAACCTGGGGACGTAGCTCAGTTGGTTAGAGCGCTGCCCTGTCACGGCAGAGGTCGCGGGTTCGAGCCCCGTCGTCCCCGCCATAAATCCTCTAAGAATCAATGGTTTATGGCTCCTGATGGTTGCTTTGATTCATTCCTGGGGATGACAACGGATGATTCGGTAATCCCCTTAACTGGATGCTCCAACAACATCTCTATGGGCGTGAATTCGCTGAAGTGTTCTCAACCTTCGACGGACGTGGTTCTTCACTTTTATATCTGCCGATCGAAGTGGTATTTTCGGCGCGTTACGGAAATTGAACCCGTGCGAGGATATTTGCGATTCTGACCAAATCCCTCACATAATTAGCGGCTTCTTCTGATGGTGGCTCCTGTTCCATCACGGGCTTCTCGTCCATGAGCGAGTCCAGATCCTTTAGATCGACCAGCCATTCAGGATCGAAGCTAATACCGCACTGTTCGAGAAATTTGGCGTCTTCCATATCGTCTCCTAAGCTTTTGCCCAGCTCGGTCGAGAGATTCATTCGGTCTGATTCTTCTCTTACCCCAGTGCGTTGCGTATAACTTTTCACGATTAATTTTTTCTCGCCATACAACCTTTGCCAGGGTTATCCATTTAGTTAATGCCCGAAACGATCCTGTTCCAAGTCCGTCCAGTAAATCTCATACGCGATCCACCGATTCACCTATTGCTTTAGATGTGGGGATCACGCGATATTGACCATGAAGATATGTATGACGAAGAAACAGCGAAAGTACCGCTTACGACGCGACTGGCATCGAAGGAGCAATTCGGGCGACTTCCGCAGGTCTATGCTGTCTCTTTCTCTGACTTGAGATTTGGAAGTTTTCCTCCGAGTGCTGTGGTGATTTCGGTAGTGGCTTTTCGTAGCGCCGCGACAACGGCGGCCGACGACGTCTCCGCTCCGTTGTACTGAATGTAAGGGACGGTGAGCGCCCCTAGGGCCGAGCCCCGATCGTCGAAGATCGGATAGCTGATATTGACGATGCCCTTAACCTGATAGCTCGCGCGTTTTTCGTAGCCTGCTTTGCGAATGCGGGCGAGATGCACATCGAGGTCGCGCGGAGTTTTTTTTCCCGTTTCGCGAGCCCATTCTGCAAGCACCCGTTCGCGCTGCTCCTCCTCGAGATGAGAAAGAATGACGTAACCGCTTGCGGCTTCCATTATGTCTACTGTGGATCCCAGCTTTACGTAGAAGCCAATGCTCGATGGCGAATTAACCTGCGCAAGGATCGTGAGGCGGCTGCCCTCAACCACGCCCATGTGGCATGACTGCATCGTCTCATGCGCTAAACGGTGCATTACGGGGAGAGCATCTGCGATCAGTCGTTCCGTACGGGGGTGTTCCTGCACCAGTTTGAAGAGCTTCAGTGTCAGCGAATAGCGCTCGTCGGAGAGTTGCGCGATATAGCCCCGCCGCTCCAGGCAGAGCAGCATGCGAAAGATTTCCGATACGGTTCGGTTCAGTTCGCGCGCCATTTGACTCTTGGTCAGACCGGACGGTTGATGGGCGAGCAGCTCTAAAACGTCGAGCCCCTTTTCAAGGGCAGGTGTTGCATAGTTCAGACCTTCTTCGCGCTTCTTCGTCGATTCTCCACTTCGCTTTACGGCCATATTCCCCCGTCCACTGGTACTGGTTGTGAAACAGAGTACAGGATACGAGGTGGATTGACTTTAGGCCACAACGACTTTGGCCTCGGTGGTTTGAGGCTGCTCCCCAAGCCGGATGCCTGCATGGTCTACGCGCGTTCCTCATCATGAAAGAAGAGATTCGTAATTTCTCTTGTGCGCATTAGTTCCAGACGGTGATTTTGTGGGTGCTCCGATAGGGCGGAGGGGTTTGTGAAAAAGCATTCTCACGTGCAAATGCTTTTTCATTGACGAAAAAGTTTTCCTAACGGTACAATTTTTGAGTCGGCCGATGCGTTCTTTTTACCTAATATCGATGCGATGCCGGGCACACGATTCGAAGGCCTGCCGAGGAGTCATTTGACCACTATTAACATCACCGACGTTCGTGTCATTGATCTCCGCTTTCCGACCTCACGCGAGCACATCGGTTCGGATGCGGTGAATAAGGATCCCGATTACTCGGCAGCGTATTGCATCCTTGAGACTGATGCGGGGCTCGAGGGTCACGGCCTGACCTTTACTCTTGGCCGTGGCACAGACATTGTCGTCCGGGCATTGGAGTATCTGTCTGGCTTTGTCCGGGATCGCACTTTGCAGTCAATCACGGAGGACTTGAACGCATTTTATCTACAACTGACTGGCGACACTCAATTTCGCTGGCTCGGTCCGGAGAAAGGCGTCATCCACCTTGCGTGCGCGGCGTTATTGAATGCCGTGTGGGATCTTTATGCAAAGACTGAGCGCAAACCTGTGTGGAAACTGCTCGCCGATATGTCGCCGGAGCAGATTGTCTCGGCGATCGATTTTCGCTATATCTCCGACGCGCTAACAATTGAGGAAGCTCTCGAGATGCTGCGCCGCGGCAAGCACGGACAGGCGGGGCGGCTTGCTGAGTTGGAGTCTCGGGGCTATCCGGCCTACACCACGTCCGCTGGGTGGTTTGGCTTCAGCGATGAGAAGATTCGCCGGCTCTGCCGCGAAGGCATCAATCAGGGATGGACGAGTTTCAAACTGAAGGTGGGCGGCGATCCGGCCGATGACCTGCGGCGCGGTCACATTATGCGCGAGGAGATTGGCTGGAAGAATCATCTGATGCTGGACGCAAATCAGAAGTGGGGCGTGGAGGAAGCCATTCGCCGCACTCGGCACCTTGCTGAGCTGCGTCCGTGGTGGATGGAGGAACCTACTAGTCCCGATGATATTTTGGGGCATGCGCGAATTCGTCGCGAGGCAACACCAACACGCATTGCAACGGGCGAGCATTGCCACAACAGTGTGATGTTCAAACAATTGATGCAGGCCGGATCGATCGATGTATGCCAACTCGATAGCTGCCGTGTTGCGGGAATCAACGAGAACCTTGCCATACTATTGATGGCTGCGAAGTTCCAGGTGCCAGTATGTCCGCATGCCGGCGGAGTCGGCCTGTGCGAGTATGTGCAGCATCTATCGATGTTCGATTATCTCGGTGTCTCGTGCACCATGGAGAATCGCGTGATTGAATACGTCGACCATCTGCATGAGCATTTTGTCGACCCGGTCACGATTCGCCAAGGGCACTACCTGTTACCGCGCAATCCTGGTTACTCTGGCGAGATTCTGACCGCTTCCCTGTCTCAGTACAGTTTTCCGGATGGAGAGATCTGGAGAGAACCGGATCGCGAGGATCGTCTAGTACGAGCATAAGAGCGGTCTCCAACGGCACCGTCCGAAAGCGCATCTGAAGTGCACCAGCCTCAAAGGGCTTTGTCCAATGATTCGTCCCGCGAATGGCATAGCTGCGGTTGTAGCCGGAGAGATCCCCTGGCGGCGGCCAAGTCGCCAGGAATGGAGATTCGTGCCAAATCGGCGACGCACTCACCGACGGAACTCCGCGGCTTCCTTCTCGAGTCTAACGGTTTTTTTGACGACAAAGAGGCGAGAGATAGCCATAATGGCTTATGGAATTGGTCTCTCTTAATACGACGCACCCTGATAATCGGCGGATGCCTCTTAAGAAGATGGGGTCGGTAGTGCTGCATGTTCTTTTTCTCGTGGCTCTCACGTATCAAGTTCGTGGTGTTGCCAAGGTTCCTCTGCACAGGACCGCCCGCATGTTGAAGGCCTACGCTCCCGGTCGCACGGCTGTGGTGCAGCCGCCGAAGCCAAAGATCCTGCCGCCTAAAGAAGAGCCGAAGCTTGCGATGAAGGAGCCTGAGCCGCCTCCGCCCAGCAGCAGCGGCGATCCGTCGGGCGAGGCCGATGTATCGGTCGCCATGGCGAACTTCTACCCGACGCCCAAGCCTGATCTCTCGGTCCTCCCACATGGCACACGCGGCGATGTCGTCATCGACATTGTGATCGACGAAGACGGCAAGGTCGTGGACACTCACGTCGATCAAGGCCTTGGCCACGGAGTGGACGAGGCAGTGATGGCGATAGTCCAGACCTGGACCTTTACGCCCGCGACCAAGGCTGGCAAGCCGGTGGCGAGCGAGCAGCAACTTCTATTCCATTTCGAGCGCGCTTAATAGGATTCGCGGCGCGTAGTTTACATTGGTAAAAAACCCCTTTCCCTGGAGAGTTCATGCGCGTTGTACGTGCTTTGGTAGTGGTGTCGACCGTGTTGGTGTCGATCTTGTCAGCAACGGGACTTGCAGCAGCTCAGGCCCCGGCAACAAAGCCTGCTACGACAGCCAAACCGGCAGACTAACCGGCGGCACTAAACCGGCGCGCTGCTCGCCGCAACGACCGACGAAGGCAGTCCCGTTGCAGTTTCGCCCTTTGCGACAGCGCCTCCTAGCAAGGCGGGCGTGGAATTGAAGACGATCCACCAGGCGGATACAAAGTGGCGAGAGTCGCAGCGAGGCGCACAGCCGCTGCGACAGATGGGCAGAGTACAACCATCGATGCTGCGGGCGGTTGATCCTGGCACGCAGCAGAAGACGCTTGAGCATTTTCAGAGCGTGAAGGAGCAGGTCGATAAGCTCGATCAGGCCGCAGATGAGCGAATCGGAGCGCATGAATCTGCAAATCTATCGCTACCAGATCGAGACGCAAATCGATTCGCAGAAGTTCAAGGAGTGGGAGAAGCCAGTGAATTCGCTGGAAACGTTCTGGTCGGGCGTTCAAGGGACTGGGCAACGGGGTTTTCGCACTGAACAGGACTACTTGAACTATCTCACCTGGTTGACCGATATTCCGCGGTTTTACGATGAGAACATCGCCAACATGAGGGCTGGCCTGGCACGCGGGTTTACGCCGCCCAAAATAACCTTGACCGGGCGCGATCAGACCATCGCACCGATCGCAAATGCGAAGTCTGCCGATGAGACGCCATTCTGGAGACCGTTCACGAAGATGCCGTCGACGATCAACACGGCGGAGCAGGCGAGGCTGCGCGCCGAGGCCAAGAAGATCATCGAGGCTCAGGTGATTCCTGCGTATAAACCGCTGCTGGCATTCTGGAACAACGAGTACTACCCGCACACGCAGACGTCGATTGCGGCGGAGTCGCTGCCCGACGGGAAGGCCTACTACAAGGCGCAGATCAAGCGCTACACGACCCTCGATCTGACGCCCGAGGAGATTCACGCCTTCGGACTGGCCGAGGTGGCGAAGATTCACCAGGAAATGCTCGACACGATGGTCGAGGCGAAGTTCGAGGGCGATTTTACGGCGTTCCTGAAGTTTATGCGGACGGACCCGCAGTTCTATCCCAAGACGGAGGACGAACTGCTGGGGAAGGTCTCATACATGATGAAGGAGTTTGACGAGAAGGCGGACCGTTATTTCGGCTATATGCCGCGGGGGCGGTTCGGGATTCATCCTATTCCGATTGAGATGGCACCGTACCAGCCGGCGGGGTTCGGCGGGCCGGGGGGATTCATGATCAACCTGTACGACCTGCCGTCGCGGCCGCTCTATGGAATGCCCGCGCTCACGCTGCACGAGGCCGCGCCCGGGCACTCTTGGGCAGGCTTAATCGCGCGGGAGCATCTGGATCCGGATGGCTTCCGCGGGGGAGGCTCGGCCTTTGGCGAGGGCTGGGCTCTCTACTGCGAGCGGCTGGGCACCGAGATGGATATGTATCACACCCCCTATGAGAAGTTCGGAATGTTGAGCTTCCAGTCGTGGCGGGCGTCGCGCCTGGTCGTCGATACGGGCATGCATGCGATGGGCTGGACGCGCGAGCAGGCCCAGCAGTATCTGCGCGACAATACGGTGCTCAGTGAACATGACATCGAGGAAGAGGTTGATCGGTATATCTCGTGGCCCGGGCAGGCACTTAGCTACTACCTCGGGATGACCGAGATCATGAAGGAGCGCAAGCACGCCCAGGAGGTGCTGGGGCCGAAGTTCAATCTCCGTGCCTTCCATGATGCGATTCTGGCGACGGGCGGCGTTCCCCTGCCGGTGCTCGATGAGTACCTGGAGGCTTGGATCAAGGGCGGAGGCATCGGACCCTATCCAGAGATGGAGAAGTAGGGTTGTGACAGTGGTCGCCGCCGCGCGTTGAGGTATCGGTAACTGCTGGTGCAGATGAAGAACCGTGTCTTTGGACTACTAATGGAGACAGGTGGAGTACGACAAGCAACTAACTTGTTGGCTATCAGAAGTAATGAAAGGCTTGCGTCAGCTTTGCATGAAAGGCTCATGGCGGAGGGGTGACCTTGCCCTGAAGTAGTAGTCGTGGCGGGATTCGCTCCGCAAAATAAATGTGTTGCACAAAATTAATTTTGTGATAAGTTCTGAATCACTCTTCAAGGAAGTAGCGCCATTTCAATGCACTGCATCATCGTGCACATCACGATGATGTTGGAGTAGCTTGTATTTTCTCTCGATGCAGAGTTGAAACGAGCTTTACGAATTGTGATGTGGTCCGGACCTACTGCGACTTGAAAGATATCGAGCGCAGAGAATCTTCGCTTCTGTCCTCAGTATCTTGTTCCTCCGAGAATAGTTCAATGTCTGGATCCTGGCGGTAGGTTCAATCCTTTTTTTGCATCTGGATTGACCAAACACCCCTCCCCTTTTATACGAGGGATCTGATGATTTAGTTCCTATCCAGTGACGAGCTGTCGTTATTTTGTGACGAATGTAGATGGCCGATTGCCCCATCGTGTTGGGCGAAATGCGCGTTCTATCAAATTCACACGCCTGAAAGAAGCGCCTCGAGCTTCCAGATGGCCTAACCAAAAACTCCGGGTCCGCCCGATTTTGAAACATTGCAAAGGAGACCAAATGACACGGCTTATTTCACGTTTGCGAACGTCGACGATGATGGTGACCTTGCTTCTGGCTTCAGTGTTTTTGAATAGCGGACCCGCTTTCGGGCAGGCCACAAGTACCGGTACAGTGGTGGGTTTGGTAACGGATCAGACCGGCGCTTTGATTGCTGCCGCAACAATTACTTTGACCGACGCGGCGACTGGGTCCGTGCGTACTACGACGAGCGGTACTAACGGCCAATATGTCATGGTGAATCTGCCGCCAGGCGATTACACCCTTAGAGTGAGTAAGTCAGGCTTTTCGATTTCTGAGATTGCGCATCAGACGGTGAGCGTAGGAACCCAAACTACGGTGGATGTTAAGTTGATGCTCGGCGCTACCCAGACGACGGTTGAAGTACAGGCGTCGTCAAGCGCGGATCTGCAGACGCTGAACGCAACCATCGGCAGCACAGTTGACGCGACAGCGATCATGGCGCTTCCCTCGCTTGGCCGTGACGTAAGTACCTTTGCCACTCTGCAGCCGGGCGTAACCCCGGACGGCAGTGTCGCGGGCACAGTAGTTGATCAGGTCACAATGCAGCTCGATGGCGGTAACAACAGCAGCGATATGGACGGCAGCATGACGGTTTATACCGGCGCCTTTGCCGGCAATCCGACCGGCGTAAATGCAATAACCGCGGCCGGGAGTCCCTCCGGCGTAATGCCGATGCCGGCAGATAGCGTGGAGGAGTTCAAAGTCAACACAACCAATCAGACTGCTGACTTCAACAACTCATCGGGTGCCCAGGTCGAAGTGGTCACCAAGCGGGGAACGAACCACTTGCACGGTACGGTTTACGAGTATTACCTGGACAATAACTTTGACGCGAATACCTGGGACAATAACAATTCGGGGACGCCCAAGCCAAGCTACCACTACAACCGGTTTGGCGCCGCAGCCGGCGGCCCGGTTCTCCCAACTCTTCTGGGCGGCAAGACTTATCTCTTCGGGAACTACGAAGGCTACCGGTTTCCAAACTCGCAGACGTTTGAACGGGCAGTTCCTTCCGCAAACTTGAGAAATGGCATCGCCACTTTCAGCGGTACAAGCTACAATCTCAAAACCCTCGACCCACGTGCCATAGGCATCGACCCGACCGTCCAGAGCTTCTGGAATAAGTATGAGCCGGTCGGTAATGACCCAAGCTGCGGGCCAATTCTTGGCACCAGGTGCGATGGGGTTAACGAGATCGGTTTTAAGAGCAATGTCAACCTTCCGACACAGAGTAACTTCGGCGTCCTCCGCCTTGACCATGACTTCGGCTCAAAGTGGCACTTCATGACGAGCTACCGCTACTTTAAGTTGACTCTGCTTAACACCAGTCAGGTGGATATCGGCGGGTACTTCACGGGCGATACGCTCGGGAAGGCGGTCTCGGTGTCCAGCCGCCCGCAGGATCCGTGGTACTACGTTGCAGGGCTTACGACGAACATCAGTTCGACACTTACCAACGACTTCCACTACAGCTATCTGCGCAACGTATGGTCCTGGTCGGATAATGGTGCGCCAACACTCAGCGGACTGGGTGGTGCGCTTGAACCGCTGGGCGAAAGCAACACCGGAGCACTTTTACCGGCGAACGTTGACACGCAGGATATCCGTACTCGTTTCTGGGATGGGCACGACCATTTCCTTCGGGATGACGTGACGAAGCTGAAGGGAACCCACCTGTTCCAGTTCGGAGGCCAGTACCAACATAACTTCAACTACCACCAGCGCACCGACAATGGTGGCGGCATCAACTACACAACCACCTACCAGCTTGGCGATTCAGCCGGAGCGGGACTGGTCAAGCTTACGGGGCTTCAGGCGAATGGCTACCCGACGGGCAGCACACCCGGACGTGTGGCAGCCGCTGCGTTGGGGATTGTAACCGACTCGCAGGTGGCCTACACACGGACCGGGAATGCCCTTACCCTTAACGCACCGCTGACTCCTGCATCCGACAAGGTGACGATTCCTTACTACAACGTTTATTTCACCGACACGTGGCACATGAAGCCGACGTTCACCTTAACTTACGGTCTCGGCTGGACCCTTGAGATGCCTCCTACCGAGGCGACCGGCAAACAGGTCTCTCTGGTAGACGCAAGCGATGAACCGATCGAAGCCCTGGATTATCTTGCACAACGCAAAGCTGCGGCTCTGGCTGGACAGGTGTACAACCCCACGGTGGGTTTTGCTCTTGTCGGTAATGTCGGCAGTGGGCTTAAATATCCCTACAACCCGTTTTACGGCTCGTTCAGCCCGCGCGTCGGCGCGGCGTGGAACCCTCATGTGTCAGGGGACGGTTTCATGGGTAAGGTCTTGGGCGGAGATTCAACGGTAATTCGCGGCGGTTACGGTCGCATCTATGGCCGTCTGAACGGCGTCGACCTTGTGCTGGTACCACTGCTGGGAGCTGGGCTCATCCAGCCGGTGCAGTGCCGCCTGGCGCTCGCTTCCGGCGGATGCGGTCCTGCTACGCCAACCGATACCACCGCCTTTCGCATTGGCGTGGACGGGGGTACAGCTCCCCTTGCCGCGGCTTCCGCAACTCTACCTCAGCCACTGTATCCGGGTCTCAACGGCATCTCGACGGCCACGGGCTCAGTACTTGATCCACACTTCCGTCCTAATGACGTCGATTCCTTCGACCTCACAATCCAGCGGCAACTCACCCGAAAGACGTTGGTGGAGGTGGGCTACATTGGACGCCTGATTCATCATGAATTCCAACCGCTCAACATCACAACGGTGCCGTACATGATGAGTCTTGGCGGACAGTCGTTCGCGAATGCCTATGCCGCCCTCGAAACAGGGATGGGTTGTGCGACATCAGCGGGCCAGTGCGGAGCGAATGGAGCCGCCAAGATATCGCCTCAGCCGTTCTTTGAGACAGCCCTTGCAGGTACGGGTTACTGCACCGGGTATGCGAATTGCACCACGGCAGTCGCCAACAAGGAGTTGTCCAATCTTTCTACACAGTCCGTCTGGAGTATGTGGTCCGACTTGGATAACGGCGGCTTCAACTTCCCGCGCAGCATGATGAACACTCCAATTCCCGGTGCTGCGAATGGATCAAATGGTCAGATATCCAGCGGTGTCAGTCTCGCGACCGCCACAGGCTACGGAAATTATCACGGCGGCTTTATCACGTTCAAAGCTACCGACTGGCACGGAGTGACATTGCAGGAGAACTTCACCTATAGCAAGGCACTGGGGACGGGAGCATTTGTACAGGCGACCAGCGAATACACACCAAACGATCCTTTCAATTTGGACGCCACCTACGGCGTGCAAGGGTTCAACCGGAAGTTCGTCTTCAACACCTTCGTGGTGTATCAGGTGCCCTTCTACAAAAACCAGGAGGGCTTTCTGGGCCATCTTGCAGGCGGATGGACGTTCGCTCCGATCTTTTCCTCAGGCAGCGGCGGCCCGTTGTACTGCAACACCTTTACGGATGCTCAGTCGTTTGGCGGAGGTGATGGATCGGGCTTCTTCGACAACGAACAGTGCGTGTTTACAAGCAAATACAACGGGGGGAATTCTACTCACCGCGGCATATCGGGAGGAACAGACGCGTACGGAAATTCGGTCGGAACCTCCGTGGCCGGTACTGGGCACGCGGCGATTAACATGTTCAGCAATCCGGTGTCCGTGTTTGGTCAGGTTCGCGCACCGATCCTTGGTATCGACACGAAAAATCCCGGCGTCGGACCTATCACCGGACTTCCGTACTGGAATATGGATATGAGTATTAGAAAAAACCTCAGAATTCTGGAGTCAGTCAATATGGAGTTCTCGGGAATTTTCACGAATATCTTCAATCACAACGACTTTGGTGATCCAGACCTCGACATCTCAAATCCATCTGCCTGGGGCGTAGTCAACGCACAGGGTAACAGTCCACGCAAGATCCAATTAGGAGTGCGGGCTAACTTCTAAGCCGTTCCGGAAGAAACTAAACCCGAACATCCTGTCAGCGAGTGGTCGTCTGTCGATCGCGACCATCTCGCTGGCAGTTGTTCGTCGTAGCCGGAATGGAGCTCGGGCAGTCAGAGAAGTGCTGCGGCAAGTTGCCGAATAGTCGCCTTTCCGGACAATGTTGCCTTCAGGGCGAGTCACTCATTGGTCCGGTCACTAGGCAGCAGGTTCAAATGGTCGTGATTGAGGATGCTGTTGAAGACGAGGTTGTAGCTGCCGATCGTTTCGCCACGGTAGATGGGGTTGTTCGCGAAGAGCAGTACATTGCCGGAGCCTACATGTGCATCCACTACGATGGCGTGCTCTGCGATAGTGGCTCCCTTGTCAAGCAGGCCGGAGAGCAACAGGTTCTTAGTCTCATCGAAGCGTAGGATCACCTGGGGTCTGGCAGCCAGGGGCAGAACCTGCGGATTATTGCGCGTTTGCTCTTCGGTGAGCGCTTTGGCCTCCCATGGCTGTTGCTTGCGGGGCGTCTCGGGCTCAACGTTGACGCGGCCTTGCGGGATGTCGCTTTCGTCCGGACCGCCGCGGCCGGTGGGACGGTGGGCGTAGGGATCCATCAGGACGCGTCCGCTGCTTCGAGCCAGGGTGTTGCTGATATTGAAGGCCATGCCGTCAGCGCTGATGACCGGGAGAGAATCGTCGTAGCCGTAGGCGATGGGGCTGGTCTTCGTGACGAAGACGCTGGCGAGGACACTGCCGACAACGCGACTATCTGCCTTCGGGACGATGCTGACTCCCGGCGCAAGACCGGTGTCGATTGCGAATTGTGCCGTGTCTTCGCAGGTGATCAACAGCCCTCCTTTACTGACGAACGACTTCAGCTTCTCGAGGCCCTCGTAACCCAGCCCAGGACGGGTATCCGCTGTTTCATCGATTCTGCCGAGGTTCGGCGTCAGGTCGGTCTTCTGCCACGGCATGGGATTGGTCCACATGGGCACGCCATTGAGGATATCGGTGCTGGAGGCGCGGCCCACCGGGGCGAAGATAATGACGTCGTACTTGCTGTTGAGGTCAGATTCTGAGGCGATCTTCTGGGTACTCATGTAGGTGAACGGGATGCCGGCGAGGTCGAACGCCTGGCGCCACCAGCCTTCCGTCTGTGTCCCCAGCCAGGTATGCATGAAGGCGATGCGCGGCGCCGTGACCGTATGGGATGCGACGGTGGGCATTGCTGAGAGGCGAACGGCATCGAGCCTGAGTTTGTGGAGTGCGGCGGTGAGCGTGGTCTCGTCGGCATCTGTGATGAGGAGTGATCCGGCGTCGAAGTGAGTTCCTTGCGCGTCGAACGGCTTCTCAGCCAACACAAAATGGGCCTGCTTGAGTTGGTACAACAGGGCCAGGATCGATGTCTGGCCGGTGTTGGCGATGGCATAGATCGAGCCGCTCCCCGCAAGCTTACCGGTGTTGGCGTCGAGATCGGTCACCGGCGTCATCTTGGACTGCAGGAACTTGGGGTCGGTCAGGCGTGTCACCTTGACGTTGAATAGCAGACTGTAAGACCAGCCGGTGTCATCGTAGGGGTGCTTCTGCGGATCGTCGGGCGCCCAGAATTGCTTGTCCAGCAGAGCGTCAGCCACGCGGGAGTAGGGCTGGTCGAGGCGGATGACATAGCTGCCCGCGGGGAACTTAACTGTCATCGGCTTGTCGTCCTTCTTGGGGGCCTTCTCGTCTTTCGTTGCCGGTTCTTTCTGGTCGTCCTTTTTTTCTGCTTTCTTTGCTGCAGGAAGAGTGACCTCAACCTCGCTTGTGAGCTGCTGAATCTCGACATGCTGTGCTTCGAGTACCTTCAGCAGCTGCAACTGGCGGTTGTTCTCGGCGGCGTTGGCTGGCAGCACGTACGCCGCCGGACCCTCGAACGAGGGTTTCTGCACGGACCGCTTGCTCTTGGCATAATAGTTCTCAAGAAAGTGATGCGTGTTGTGCGAGAAGTAGGAGAGCGTGGTAAGGAGCGCGCTCTCTTCGTAGTTGTTATTATCGCGCTGCGACCACACGACCGTGGCTGGCGGAGGATTTTGCCGGTACCAAGTGCGCGAGTATTGTTCGGGCGTAAGGACGCGCTTCTCGGTGTCCGCGCCACCGTTGCCGAAGGTCTCGTAGAGGCGGCTAATGCCGTTATGCATGCCGGCAAGGAACATGAGATAGCCGGGGCTCCATGTGTCGAAGTCACCATGGGTGAAAACGCCCGGCATGCCCAGCGACTGCATCTGCGCTACGTTGTTCCAGCCAAGCTCTGCCCACTCGTCGGCCAGAGTGGGATCAATCCACGCGTTATACGGGCCGTCACCGACCGTATTGTCATAAAGAAACGGCTCGGATTCGTGGAGATCGTGCAGCACTTGCGCATGCCACCCAAGGTAAGTGTCGAGGACATTGCGCGTCAGTGCGAGTGTCATACCCATGGCGTCGCGGTTGTTATCGTGCGCGACGTAGTGTCCCCAGTAGGTGAGGCGCGGCCAGGTCTCGCCCGGATGCGCCTTGTGCCACTTGTAGAGATCTACCATGCGGTCGCGGCCGTCTACCTCGACTACCGGCGTGATGAGCACGATCATGTGCGAGCGTATGTACTTGATGTAGGGTGCATCGTCGACGGCGAGTCGGTAAGCCATCTCCATCAAAGCCGTGGGCGCACCGGTTTCAGTCGAATGAATGGTCCCGGTGATGTAATAGACAGGGAACGACCGGTCGATCAGCGGCTGGGCTTTGCTGTCGTCAAGCCCGATGGTACGCGGGTCAGCTAGTTGTGCCAGGCGAGTGTCATTTTCCTTTTGCACCTTCAGCAATTCCGGGTCCGCGATGGCGACGGCAATCATCTCCCGGCCCTCTTCGGTCTGGCCGATAGTAACGACCTTAACCCGGTTCGATGACTTCTCGAGCAGGCGGAAATACTTGTAGACATCCTCTGCATACGGCAACATGTCGGGAGCGCCCGCTACATCTCCGAGCACTTTCTCTGGCGTGGGCACGGTTGAAGACGCGGGCAGATACTCGACCAGCGGCGAGAGGAAGCGCGGCTCGGTGGTGTATTTGTGAATGCGGTCGGTATAAGACTGGTCGATAGGCTGCTTCGGATCTCGGGCGAAATTACCGCCGAGCGGCACCTGAGCTACTGCCGAGAAAGCTGTGCACAGGGTGAAGATGGTTCCAAGCGTTGCGTGGTGGGGCGTGAAGCGCATGTGGACCTTTCAAATTGGCGAGACAGCCAGTGGAGCGTTGGAGTATACGGAGATGATATCCAAAGATCCAAGGAGTAATACCCTCAACTGCGTTCGGGCGAAACCTTCCTCTTGAGGGCTGCGACACTGGGGCACCGTAGCTCGTCTCCGGCTGAGCTGATGACGGTAACTCTGAGGTGTCCTAGCGACATCACGCCCGGCCTCGTTCCGTGAAATGTCCTAAATCAGTACCTATTTGCGACGGACCGGCCACGGAGGCCGCTCTCCAGCGCCGCAGAGAACCTCTAGAGTTCTTGTGGAGTTGCAGTTGAGCCCCAGCAAAATAGCAGGACCGAACGCCCATCAAACTACAGGATTCTCTCTCTATATATATGTCTTTATATATTTGCTCAGGCTAGCCTGAGCATTGGTTGGGCCTTATCGGAACCACATTTGCTATTTTTCGGCGATAATCGCCAAATTGTGGGTATTGGGCTTTGTTGGGACGTGTTGGGATGGGTAATTGGTGGCCCGGGCAGGAGTCCAACCTGCGACCTTCGCGTTAGGAGTGCGCTGCTCTATGCAACTGAGCTACCGGGCCTTCTGGGGTAGTGTATCGCGAGGCGTGAGGACAGCTGGATGATAAACTTGAGAGTGGAGAGTTTATGCCAGAGATACAGCGTCGACGTGCAGTAACGGTGAATATTGGTGGGGTTCGCGTGGGGTCCGATGCCCCGGTTGTGGTGCAGTCGATGACCAATACCGATACGGCTGACGTCGAGAGCTCGGTACAGCAGGTTGCAGCGCTGGCACGAGCCGGGTCGGAGATGGTTCGTGTGACCGTGAACAACGATGAGGCGGCCAAGGCGGTTCCGTACATCGTTGAGGGTATCGCGAAGAAGGGTTGGACGACCCCGATCATTGGAGATTTTCACTACAACGGACATTTGTTGTTGAAGAAGTATCCCGAGACTGCGAAGGCTCTCGCGAAGTACCGGATCAATCCCGGCAATGTCTCGATCGGACGGAAGGATGATGACAACTTCCGGACGATGGTAGAGGTTGCGGTGGAGCATCAGAAGCCTGTGCGCATCGGCGTGAACTGGGGCTCGCTCGATCAGGCGCTGCTGACCAAGATGATGGATGAAAATTCGAAGGCGGCCGATCCCCTTCCTGCTCGCGATGTGATGATGGAGGCGATGGTGGTGTCGGCTCTGGATAACGCTGCCGCGGCGGAAAGGTATGGTCTGCGGCGCGACCAGATCATTTTGTCGGCAAAGGTTTCGGGTGTACGGGATCTGATTGATGTTTACACCGAGCTTGCTAAGCGGTGCGATTATGCGCTGCATCTTGGGTTGACCGAGGCCGGCATGGGGATGAAGGGCGTTGTCGCTTCGACGGCTGGGCTTTCTCCACTGCTGCTTTCCGGGATCGGGGATACGATCCGGGTGAGTTTGACGCCTACTCCGGGAGGTGACCGGAGTGAGGAGGTGCGGTGCGGGCAGCAGATTCTGCAGTCGCTGGGGATTCGCAGCTTCATGCCGCAGGTGACTAGTTGCCCTGGGTGCGGACGGACGACCTCGACTTACTTCCAGGAGTTGGCGGAGCGGATTCAGGGTTATCTTGTGGCCCAGATGCCGGAGTGGAAGAAGGTCTATCCGGGCGTCGAGGAACTGAAGCTGGCGGTGATGGGCTGCATCGTGAACGGACCGGGCGAGTCGAAGCATGCCAACATTGGGATCTCTCTTCCGGGCACGTTTGAGGAGCCCAAGGCTCCCGTGTATGTGGATGGGAAGCTCTTTACGACGCTCAAAGGCGACCGGATCGTTGAGGAGTTCCAGGTGATTCTGGATGAGTATGTCGAGAAGCGGTATGGCAAGGTGCTTGTCGAGGTTTAGACCCTAAAAATTTCCGCAAGAACATCGGCCCATCGCGCAAAGCTCGATCCGCTGCTATTCTTTCCCCATCGATGGCCTCCGCAACCAGACCTCAGCGCAGCATTCCCGTCGCAGGAGCCACGACCGCGCTTGTCCTGCTCACCGCCTTAAATTTCGTCAATTACATAGACCGCTACATCCTCCCGGGCGTCCAGGAGCAGATCAAACACGAGTTCCTTGTCTCCGACAAGCAGATAGGCTCGCTCACCTTCTGGTTCATGATCGCCTATATGGGCACCTCGCCCATCACTGGATGGCTTGGCGACCGCTTCCCTCGCAAACCTATGATCGTCATCGCCGCTCTTTTCTGGAGTGGCGTTAACTTCTTCACGGCCAGCGTCCACTCTTACGATTCGCTGATGATCCGGCACGCAGCCCTCGGCGTCGGCGAGGCGAGCTTCGGCATCTTCGCCCCTGCCGTCCTCTCCGACTACTACCCTGAAGACCAGCGCAACCGCGTCCTCACCATCTTCAACATCGCCCTCTTCGTCGGCGCGGCGCTTGGCTACCTCGTTGGCGGCACCGTCGGCGAACACTACGGATGGCGCCGCTCTTTTATTGTTTCGGCCATCCCCGGCACCCTCATCGCAATCCTCATCGCCTTTCTCATGAAGGAGCCCGAGCGCGGCGCAAGCCAGAACGAAAAAGCCAGACTGGAGAAGGGTACGGTCTCGTCGCTCCTGAAGAACAAGGCCTATCTCTCCTCCATCCTCGGTTACGCTGCCGTGACGTTTTCGCTCGGCGGCATCTCCTGGTGGATGCCCTCCTTCCTCCAGCGTGTCGAGGGTCGCAGCGAGTCCTCGGCTGCATACCTCATGGGGGTCATCACGCTCTGCGGAGGACTTGGGGGCACCATTACCGGCGGCGTTATTGCACAACGCTGGTCTCGGACCAACTCCAAAGCGCTGTACCTTGTGCCTGCCATCAGCTCCGCCCTTGCCGTCCCTCCTGCGCTGCTCTGCTTCTTCGGGCCACACTCTCTTACGCTTGTCGGCCTCGCCTGCGCGGTCTTCTTTATCTCCCTCGGCACGGGTCCCGTTAACGCAGCAACCCTCAACGCCGTCCGCCCCGAGATACGCGCCACCGCTATGGCCGGACAGCTCTTCATGATCCACGCTCTCGGCGATGCCATCTCGCCACCGATCATCGGAGCCGTCAGCGACCGCTCTACCCTGAACATTGGTCTCGGCTCTACGCTCATCACGATGCTGATGGCCTCGGGCATCTTCTACTTTGGCTCTCGTTACGCGCCGCCGCTCCACGCGCCCGACCCCGTCGCCGCAGCATGATCCTCGCCGTCCAACTTGTCGCCTGGTTCATCGCTCTGGCGTGGCTCTGGAAGGCGATTACCGCTGCTTTTGGTTCTCGCCGCATTCCCAACCTTACGCTTGCGCAATTCAACGTCTTGCCTCCCAACGCTCCGTCCCTGACTGTCATAGTTCCTGCGCGCGACGAGGCCGCCAACATTGCCGCTACGCTCAATTCCCTTCTCGCCCAGGACTACCCGAACCTCCAAATCCTCGCTGTTGATGACCGTTCCACAGACGAGACTGGCGCGATCATCGACACCATTGCCTCCGGACACCCTACCCGCCTCCGAGCCCTCCACATCGCGGAGCTTCCCTCAGGCTGGCTGGGCAAGACTCACGCTCTGGCCTTCGCGGCCCGGCACGCCATCGCCCTCCATCATCCGGACTATCTCCTCTTCACCGATGCAGATGTGTTCTTCGAGCCCACCATCCTCCGCCGCTCCCTTGCCCTGGCCGTAACGACTCAAGCGGATCACTTCGTCACCTTTCCCACTCCTCTCGTGAAGACTCTCGGTGAAGGCACGCTTCTCAGCTACCTCGGCGTTATGGGACTTTGGGCCACCCGGCCATGGCGAGTCTCCAACCCGAAAGCCCTCCGCGACTCTGTTGGCATCGGAGCGTTCAACCTGCTCCGCACGACCGCCTACCAGCAGCTCGGCGGCTTCGACGCACTCCGCATGCAGATTCTTGAGGACATCACTCTTGCCCGCAGAGTCAAACTCGCAGGTTTACGTCAGCGGGTTGCTATCGCCCCCGGCATGGTTACTCTGCACTGGGCCAGCGGAGCTCGCGGGATCGTTAATGGAATGGCGAAGAATCTGTTCGCAGTCTTTCAATTCCGAATTCTTGTTGCTCTCCTCGCCGCGCTCTGGTTTGCGGTTTTTTGTCTTGCTCCCGTTGGCTTTCTGTTCTTCCCGGCTACCCGCGCTCCTGCTGTTCTCACGCTGATGGCGGTCGCCATTCTTTATGTTCTTTCCAGCCGTCATTCGCTAGTCTCGGCTTGGTATGCGCTGCTCTTTCCCGTTGGAGCTGTCCTCATGGTTTACTCGATGCTCTCTTCGACTTGGATAACACTGCGAGACGGAGGTGTTCGCTGGCGCGGCACTTTCTACCCTCTTGTTGAACTTCGAAAGCACAGCGAGCCGGGAGACTCCTAGAAATCCCGTGATGCGATGAACGGTGGAGGAGATATTGACGACAGTCATCTGCGGTGGCCTGGAGGGTGGGGAGGGTGTGTTCGGTTGAAATGACGGCCTCTTGATGTGTGTCATCCCCGGATGATTGTTTTGGCTTTTCCGCGTTTCGACTGAAGGTTTCCATGAGGAGGCCGATGGCGCTCTTTGGGTTGATGGGGATTTCGTCGATGTCGGTTTTTGGGGCGAGGATGCCTAGTTCGGGGTGGGTGGTGATCTCTTCTATGGTCTCGGGTTGTTCGATTTTGCGGCCTCGTTGTGCGGTTTGTGGTTTGGGGAGGTTTAGGCTGGCGATCTGGAGGCCGTAGAGGAGCAGGCCGGCGCGGCGAGGGTCGATGTCGTTGGCGGCGATGCGGCGGAGGACTTCGACGATGGTGGATTGGAGGGCGGTGCGGTCGTTGGGGTCGGTGATGGGTAGGTCGAAGGTGGACTGGCGGCTTCGGCGGCCGCGTGGGTTTGGTGTGGGTTTGCGGGTGGTGTGGTGGTAGTAGCAGAATTCTTCGCCGCGGAGGCAGATGCTGCCGCAGCGGTGGCCGTCGGTGAAGATGTGGCGGCACTGGTAGCGTTTTGGTTTTGTCTCGGACATGGTGTTGCCTCCCCCACTGGGTGAAAAGTGTGCAAAGTATTCAAAAGAAAAGACCTGAGTCCGGACTTCCCGGATCAGGTCTTGGCTTTCGGTGGTTAAATGCGAAGGCCCGGCTTTTGGCCGGGCCTTGTTTTTTCTTTCTAGTTCTATTTTATCAAGGTGAGGGTAACTAAATTGCCACTTTGAATGCGTTTATTTTTCCGCCTAAGTTATTTATTTTGTGCTGGTTGTATCCTTCGAGCGCAAATCAGGGGGCTTGACAAGTCGTTTTGCTGGTGTTTTTTAGGTTTATTCATGTTAAGTCTCTGATAGTAAGCAGCTTACGATTGGATGAATTTGAGAAGATCGGCGTTGATAATGTCGGCGTGGGTGGTTGGCATGCCGTGAGGAAGTCCGGGGTAGGACTTCAGCGTGCCATGCTTCAGTAGCTTGACGGACCTTGCCCCGGTGGTGGGGAAAGGACAGATCTGGTCGTCCTCGCCATGCATCACCAGCACGGGAACGTCGATGATCTTGAGATCGTCGAAGAACTCGCTCTCGGAGAGGGCCTTGATGCAGTCATATTGGGCCTTGATGCCACCCATCATTCCCTGCCGCCACCAGTTTTCCTGGATTCCCTCGGAGACAACCGCGCCTGGACGGTTGAAGCCGTAGAACGGAATGGTGATGTCTTTGTAGAACTGGGAACGATGATTCGCAGTGCCGTCGCGGAGACCGTCGACGACCTCCTTCGGGACGCCATCAGGGTTCCTCTCCGACTTCATGAATGTCGGGGGGATGGCGCTGATGAGGACAGCCTTTGCTACCCGGCCTTTGCCGTGCTGTGCAACATAGCGAGTCACCTCGCCGCCGCCGGTGGAGTGTCCGATGTGGATGGCGTTCTTCAGATCGAGGGCCTGGACAAGTTCGGCAACATCGGCAGCATAGGTGTCCATGTCGTTGCCGGTTGCCGTCTGCGTGGAACGTCCGTGGCCTCGACGATCATGGGCAATTACGCGGTAACCGCGTTCAAGGAAGAACATCATCTGGGCATCCCAGTCGTCGGCGGAGAGCGGCCATCCATGGTGAAAGAAAAGCGTTTGGCCTGTGCCCCAGTCCTTGTAGAAAATCTGCGTGCCGTCTTTGACGGTTATGCTCTTCATGCGATGTTCTCCTTTTTATGACGCAAGTGGGTTCGCCCGGTCTGAGAAATGCGCCGGCGTCTATCCGTTACACTGTGACTCCACCAGTAGATGAGAGAAAGGTCAATGATGCCCAGAGTCATAAGTGACAAAGGCAAGGGCAAATCCGCCATTCTTCCGCTTGCGAAGACAACCAGGGTCGGAATCGTTCTGTATTCGGGAGCGAAGCTTGCGGCGGTGCTTGGTCTCACCGATCTCTTCTCCGTTGCGAATAGCTTCAGCGCGGAACAAGGCGGGGAGCATCCACGGGAGTTGCAGATCAGCCATTGGGGGGCAAATCTGGAAACAGGTCAGCTTGAGTGCGTCTTCGAGTCGTCTCCTGATCAACGAGGGCAGCTTGATTGCCTGATTTTTCCACCCACGCTGGAGATCGTCCCGCAGACCGAGATAACACACACCCTATTGGATTGGGCAGGTAAGCAACATGCCTCGGGTACCCTTTTGTGCTCGGTATGCGGTGGTGCGTTTATGCTCGCGCACATGGGGCTGCTCAATGGGCGATCGGCGACGACACATTGGAGCTACTCAGAGATTTTGGCGGCCCGGTTTCCGGAGATTTGCGTCGACACGGATGAGTTGATCATCGATCTTGGCGACGTTGTCACGGCAGGAGGAGTCATGGCGTGGCTCGACCTGGGGTTAAAGCTGGTCGATCGCTACCTTGGTCCGGTCGTGATGATGAAGACGGCTCAATTTTTTCTCATCGATCCGGCAGGACGACAGCAACGCTTCTATGCGAACTTCTCTCCGTCCTTGCATCATGGAGACGCAGCGATCGTTAGGGTTCAGGTCTGGCTCCAGAAGCTTCCTGCTGAATCGATCACTATCGAAAAGATGGCTGCCAAGGCCAAGCTTGGAGAGAGAACTTTTCTGCGGCGATTTCAAAAGGCGACCGGGCTTACACCCACCGAGTACGTACAGCACCTGAAGGTGCAGAAAGCGCGCGAACTTCTGGAGTTTACGACGCTGTCGATGAAAGAGATCTCGTGGAAGGTGGGATACGAAGATACTGGTTTTTTTCGGAAGACCTTTCAAAAGATTATCGGCCTGCCGCCAATAGATTATCGGCGCCGCTTTGGAACCGGCGACAGAATTGCGAATTAGCAGATGGCTGCGAGATCTGGACGTCTTCCCCCGCTCGGCCAACCTTAGCGACGATGACACCGTCGCTAAGGTTGGGTTCGCGGGAGATGGTTTTCGATGCAAGTCAGACGGCGCTGGTTGGCGACTCAAGAATGCACTCGGTGCCTTCGAGCCAGTAGATGATGGCTTCTGCAATTTCGTTGACCTGCGCGGCGATTTGTTTCAGGTTGCTGGAGATGGGAAGTTCGTCGCGACGGTGACGGACGCTGGGGTTTTCGAATATGCAGGCGAGTTCCCGGTTTAGCAGGACGGCTTCGGCGTGGCTCACTTCTTCTTTGAAGAGTGCCACGATGCAGAGAGACATGAGGCGATTGACGAGCCGGCAGAACTTGTCGAGAGTAGGTGAGCCGGGGAAACGGACGTTGTCCAGGGAGAGGAGCGTGTGATGAGCGATTTCGGCGGCAGCGGTGCTTGCGGCCTGGAGTGCCGAGGAGATGCGTAGGGTGGAGAGAACAAAACGATGGTTGGTGTCGGCGTAGGGATCGTCGCGAAGAGATTCGAGACGAAGGGAGTTGGTTTCGATGAAGAGGCGGCGGCAGTGATCGTTGATTTTTCGGCGAAGCTCACGAATCTGGTGCTCTCCGCGGTGGACGAAGCGGCAGAACTCAGGGCTACCTAGTTTGTAGCCTTTGACGGCGTAGTCTACGGCACGCTGGGAGAGTTTTGCCATGTCGAGCAGAGAGAGACGTAAGAGGCGAATCTGTTTTTGGGTATTCATCATTTTTCCTGAATCCTTGTGGGTTTGAGGGAAGCGACTCTCGCCTGTCTACGGGCGTGGTGGCGGGAGCAGGAAACGGAAGGATCGGATTTGACGTAATGAGAAACACAACAACCCTTCCCAGGGTTCCCTGAGGTGCGAGGGAGCCCTGCTTGGTTACGGGACTTCGGTTGTCGGCTGAGGAAGCGGTCGCGAGGACTTGAATAAAACGGGACGTTGGTGAAATAGCGTCCAAAGCTGCTGACGATAAACCTGGCGTACGTGGTTTTCGAGCAGAACGCAGTGCAGTTTCGCTCAACCAGGGCCCTGATGCTTCGTTAGTTCATATTAATTGATCCTGGATGCCTGTATGGACTGGTTTGCAAACTTTTTACATTTGAATTGCAGAATGTTTACGACTTTTTTAGGCTGTCACTTCTCCCAGGGATAAATCTGCTTCCAGTCGTTCTTCATGCTGATCACTATCCAGGAGTTCTTTGTTGCTTCGGTCAAGAGCTCCGGAGAGAATGTGCCGACGTGAGTGTCGGGCAGATTTGCCGCGGGGCCGTAGGCGTATTCGCGCTTCGCGTCGTCGTGGAGAACGAGCATCATCAGCCGCGCTCCATCGCCGGCCTGGGCCCATTCGAGCATCTGGGCGTCGCCTGACTTGCGATCGGCACTCCCGGAGTTGCCAAAGGCAGCCTGGGGTCGCTTGCCGATGAACATGTTGATCCCGATTGCCTTGCCGGGGCCGTCGTCGATGAAGAATGGCTTGGGCTCGCGCATGAGAACCGGCTTGCCGCCTTTGTCGTCGTAGGTGGTCACGATGCTCGATCCGACGACGTGTTCGGGCGGGACGCCATAGACTCGCTCGCTGTAGGCGCGCACAAACTCCTGTCCGCCGCCGGTGACGATGTATGTGCGGAAGCCGTTGGCGCGCAGATACTGCATCACCTCGAGCATGGGTTGATAGACGAGATCGGTATAGAGCCGGTCAAAGCGGGGAGCTTTTGCGGTGGTGATCCAGTCCTTCACCAGCCCCAGAAACGCTTCGTTGCTCATCCCTGAATGCGTCACGGCGAGGATCTGCATCCAGTCGGTCTCGGTGAATTTGCTCATCGCTTCGTTGTCACGCGCGAGTACGGATTTGAATGGCTCTTTTTGTTTCCATTCGGGATGGTTCGGGGCCATCTCGCCGATGCGCGCGAGCGCGAACATGGCCTGTCCATACAAAGGATGCTCCGTCCAGAGTGTTCCGTCCTGGTCGAAGGTGGCGATGCGATCGGCGGGCTCAACGTACTTGGGACTGGATTTGTCGGTCGTGTCTCTTACGAAGCGGAGAACCGCATCTCTTGCCGGTCCATCGTTCCAGGCTGGGAGCGGATTGCCTTCGGTTTGGCCGATCGCTGATTCTTCGGCGCTTGCCATTCCAACGTGGGCAGAGACAATAGCGGCTGCGCCTGTTGAAACAAATGCCCGGCGGCTGATATTTCTGAATGGGTTTTGTAATGAATCGACTTTCATAGAGTCCCCCGTCTGATAGTGAATGTGGCACAGAGAGCGCTCACGATCCCCAACTGTCGCTGTACGCGTCAGTGCGGAGTGTGAAGAGGGTAGAACAGGCTATCGCCGCCAACTAGTGGCAGAAATACCAGTCTGCGGTTGTTGCCGATTCGGGTTTTCGGAGTTGCAGGGGCTTGACAGGACGGATTGCTCTTGTCTTGCGTGAGAGGACCTAAGCGATTGGTTTTGTTGCGGTGGGGAAGACAAAAACAGCTTCCCCATCGCTAAGCGTGTTTCAATTCCTCGGCGAGGATGGGCACGCCCTTGGCGCAGGCTTGAACGCCCATCGAAACGCAAATCTGTAGAACCGCCATAATCTCTTCCGGCGTCGCCCCTGCCTTGAGCGCTCCCTGGATGTGCCGCCGCGTGCCGGGGGCGTACATGTGAGTGATGGAAGCGTCGAAGGCGATGCTGATCAACTCCATGAATCTCGGCGTGAAGAGGCCGCTCTTGTAGATGTTCGCCCCGAAGGCGAAGAACTGATCGGTCCAGGCAGGAGAAAGCTCGTAAAACGGATCCCACGCTGTATTCCACTGACCGATCGCCCGCATCGCGTCGCACGCCGGAGTCTCCGGCTTCGGGCCTCCCGCCGGCTTCACTCCCGCCGCCTTCATCTCCTCAAGGAGGATAGGGGCGCCCAGGCTGCAGGAATGAACGGCAACCCCGACACCACATTTGAGGACGAGAAGAATCTCATCCCGCGTCGCGCCTGCATCCAGAGACGCGCGAATCTGACGGCGCGTGCCTGCCTCGTCGAGGTTCGTGCAAGAGCAATTCAGCGCGAGGTAGATCAGTTCCACTTCCTTGCGCGGCAGGATGCCGCTTGTCCATGGGTTCGTGCCTACCCGCAACAA
The DNA here is from genome assembly GCA_963746625.1 of uncultured Acidobacteriaceae bacterium. Lineage (GTDB taxonomy): Bacteria > Acidobacteriota > Terriglobia > Terriglobales > Acidobacteriaceae > Edaphobacter. Next base: position 1,038,570 of record CAVVBT010000001.1, on the reverse strand, counting down.
CAGTTCTGCTCCCTTTGGGTCCCATTCCTTGAGCTTGTCCAAAGACGACCCCCACGGATTAACCTGCTGATCGGTCGCCGCCGCTCCGGTTGTTTCGTTCTTGATCGCCATTCCTTTTCCTCCCGTAACTGCCGCTTGACGTCAACTTGTTTTCTCGTTCGGGCTAAGCGATACCATGATCTTTCCGTCCACGACCTTCGCCGAGTAAGAGGCGACTCCAAAGCTCGAAGTCCCCGCAAAACATCCGGTGGTGACATCGAACCTCATTCCATGTACGGGACAGGTCACGGTGGTGCCGTCTAGCTTTCCTAATCCCAGCGAGCCGCCAGCGTGAGGACAGGTATCGGCAATCGCGCAGATAGTTCCATCCACGTTGAAGACCGCGACGTCCTTGTCAGCGATGGTGAAGCGCGAGCCTGATCCAGACCGGATCTGGTCGACCCGCGCCACCTCAATAAAGTCGGCCATGATCGTCCCTCCTACTCTCCGTCTAGCTACTCGTAGATACGACCTGTATGGTCTTCGCCATCTCCTCCCACTCGCCTGCGTGGATATGCCCGCACCCTCCCTGCGCTGCCGGGTGGAACCGTCCGTCGGTCTCATGAACCATGAAGCCCATGTTGCCCGGGCGGCGGTTTGGCGGAAGGCCCAGGTTGGCTAGTGTTTCCGCAGTAGATTTGTACGTGACGCCGATCTTCAGCATTTCACGCGCCTGTTCGGGGGTAGCGATCGGTCTTCCCAGCTCATTGGCCATGCGGACATGGCGCTCGATCATTTCGATCGTCGACATGCGCACGCCCTTCGTGGTGTTCCAGAGGTTGTCCTCGATGCCCGCGCGGGTGTGTTGTCCCAGCGCGATGCAGATCGCAGCAAGCGGGTGGCTCAGACGGAAGGTGGTCTGGTAGGTGAAGAAGGAGCCATGCGGTGTGCGACGGATCAGCTCCATCAGGTCAAATGGATTAGCGCCGCATATGCCGCCGCCACCGATGCTGAAGAAACCGTTCACCGGCCCCATGTAGTAGCCCTTGCGGATGAGACGCTCGACGAGTTCGAGGCTATGGACGTGGCCGAGAGCGAAGTAAGGCTGGATACCGTGCTGGACCATCTGCTTGATGTTTTCCAGATAGAAGTCCGGAGTCGAGTCAGCCACCAGGTTGGCCATGGCATGGAGCATCGCCGGATTGGTGAAACGCGTTCCCTGAAAGGCATCATCGGGGGGATGAAGTGCCGTCAGATCATAGAGGGATGTGCCACAGGTAATCGTGACCTGATCCGGCTTCGGATCGATCTCGGCCAGCTTGTGACGCGAGTCGTAGCTCTGGAACTTTGCCTCTTCCCCCGGCTCCGGCGCGAAAGAAATGGAGCCGCCCATCTGCAGGATCATCTTAGGCACGGCCTTGCGCAGCCGGGCAACCTGCTCGCCATATTCCTTAAGGTTCTTGGAGATGTGGCCGGTTTTGGGATCGCGCACATGGATGTGCAGGAGAGTGGCGCCGGCGTTGTAACAATCCACCGCGGCCTGAATCTGCTCCTCCCAGGTGACAGGGAGCTTCTGTTCGGGAGTGCAATCCTCCGGCATCCACACCGGCCCATAGGGGGCTGCGGTGATCATCAAAGGGGCTTGATTTTCGGGTAGTAGCGAGTCATCGGTGAAATACATCTGTTCTTCTCCTTAATCCAATTTGTGCCACGTGGTCCGCTCGGCCCATGTGACCGAACGTTGCTGTTCAGGGGTGCAATCCCCGGCGTTCAGATCGGCCCATAAGGGCCGCGGCGATCATGAAGAGGGTTGAATCTCGGAGAAAGGTGAGTCGTCGGGGAGTATGGAGTTCTCCCCTGATCAGCTACTTGGGGAAGTCTAGGAAGTCTGCGTTTATGCAGATACTGGCAAAAATGCAAGGGAAACCTATGAATTTTTCCCAATGACGCCCTGTCGACAGGTCTTTTGTCGCGTTCTAGTGCTTCACCCGCAGCATCCTGACATTTGAAAAATGCGACTTGTCCTCAAACCTGCTTGTCTTCAGCTAACCCAGAGGCGTGTCAGATGCACACGCCTCGTCACAGGCCGGCGGCGGTGGCTACCGGTTCGGGTTCTGGATGGAGGGAGCGGGCTTTTACGTCCCAGGCCAGACCGAAGAAGCGGAGGGCGGAGATTCCGTACCAGTTGGGGTCGAACTCGTACCAGGCGAGGCCGTGACGGGAGGATTGCGGGTGGGCGTGGTGGTTGTTGTGCCAGCCCTCGCCGAAGGTGAGGAGAGCTACCCAGAAGCTGTTGCGGGAGGTGTCTTGGGTGGGGAATCTGCGCGAGCCCCACATGTGGGTGGCGGAGTTGACGAGCCAGGTGGAGTGGAGTCCGAGAACGGTGCGGAAGAAGATGCCCCAGAAAAGATAGGGCCATCCCCCGAAGATAAGAAGCGCGAGGCCAAGGGTGGTGATGGGGATCCAGTGCCACTTGCTGATCCAGACGTGGAACTTGTCTTTGCGGAGATCGGGGACGTAGGGGAGGAGTTCGGCGGCGTTGTTGTGCATGGTTTCGCCGGTGATGAGCCAGCCGACATGGGCCCAGAGAGCGCCTTCGCCGGGAGAGTGCGGGTCGCCTTCCTTGTCGGTGTTCTGGTGATGCTGGCGGTGGGTGGCGACCCAGAAGATGGGGCCGCCTTCGAGGGTAAGGGTGGCGCAGATGGTGAGGAGGTATTCCATCCATCTCGGAGTTTTGTAGCCGCGATGGGTGAGGAGCCGATGGTAGCCCATGCCGATGCCGAAGCCGCCGGCAATCCACCAGAGAAGCATGGCGACGAGGAAGGGTTTCCAACTGAACATGAAGAGCGCGGCGAAGGCTCCGACGTGGAACGCGATCATGATGAGAAGCGTGAGCCAGACGATAGGCTGCGTGAAGGTGCGATCGGATCCAAATAAGTGTGGCTGCTGCATGAGCTAATTGAACTCCTACCGGCAGTTGAATTGGGGGCGCGTGGGTAATAGTTGTGTAAGGAATGGAGGCTGTTGGATTGCGTACGGCTGCGGCGTTGAAGGTTGCCGGTGGGAGTTGTAGAGTTGCGGGTGCGGTTGCCGGGAGGACTCTATGGGGATGGGTCGGGTGGGATGCGCGGGATGGCTGGTGGTTGGGATGGCTTCGGTGGCGCTGGCGGCTAAGCCGCATGTTTCAGATTTGACGGGAACTTCGTGGCGACTGGTGGAGTTCAAGGGCAGCGACAATACGGTGTTGAAGCCGAAGGACAGGAACAAGTACACAGTGGTGTTTGGCGATGGGGGACGGCTGAGTGTGGTGGTGGACTGCAATCAGGGGCATGGGACCTGGGGTTCGGATGGCCCCGGGCATGTAACGTTTGGAGCGCTGGGGTTGACGATGATGGAGTGTCCAGAGGACGGGGCGAAGCTGGATGGCAACCTGGAGACGCAGTGGGAGAATGTGACTTCGTATGTGGTGAAGGGCGGGCACCTGTTTCTTTCGTTAAAGACGGATGCCGGGACTTATGAGTTTGAACGGTTGCCTGGGAAAAAGGTTCCAGCGCCCGCTGCTCAGGGGAGTGTTTCGGCTGGAAATTCTACGGAGACCGCCGCGGGCTCGCGAAAACCCACGTCCGAAAGTCCGGACGTGGGGCACCCATAACGGCAAGAACTTCTATATACCTGAGTGAGGCTGAGGGTAGCGGGGGCCGGTGGCTATGAGGTGGTTGATGTCTTCGAGTGGATGGATGCCGCCGCGGGCGCCAACCGCGGTGCAGTTGAGAGCGGCGGCGGCGCAGGCAAATTCAAGCTGACGGTTTAGGGGCCAGTCCTGAAGCAGAGCAAAGATGAAGCCGGCGTGGAAGATGTCGCCGGCTCCTGTGGTGTCGACTACGGGAACACAGAAGGCGGGGATGTGGAGGAGACGGTTGCCATCGAAGGCGAGAACGCCTTCTGCGCCAAGGGTGGCGGCAGCAAGACATGTGTCGTAACGGCGTTGCATCTTGCGGAGAGCTTGCTCGAGGGTGGGTTCGGCTGTGAGGCGAGTGGGAAAGTCACGGCTGACGATCAAGTAGTCGACGTTGTCGATCAGGGATTCGATGTTCGGGTAGAGTTCGTCGAGGTCAGCGACGACGGGAATGTCAGCGGCGCGAGCCCAGGTGGTGGCCTGGATGGCGGCTTCGGTGTCGTGGCCGTCGACGTGAAGGGCGCGCGCGTTGGTGATCCATTCGCGTTGGAGATCGCCGGGGTGGAGCACGATGCGCTCGTCGCGACGGCAGAGGACGGTACGCTCCCCCTGTGCGTCGACGAGGATGAGGGATTGGGCACTGGGAACTCCGTGCGCGGTGATGATGTGGGCTTCGACGCCGGCATGAGAGAAGGCTTCGCGATGGAGAGTGGCGGCGAGATCGTCGCCGAGTTTGCCGATGTAGCGGGTGCGGAGACCCCATTGCTGGCATGCGACGACGGTGGTGGCGACTTGTCCGCCGGGAAGAGTGGTGACGGTGGAGTACTCGGTCTTGGAGCCGCGGGCTGGGTAATTATTGAGGGGGATGACGGTGTCGGTGGCGTTGAGACCTACGCCGACAAGGTCAACCTTCGACTGCTTCTCCATGAGTTAACTGTAAATGAGTTGGGAGCGGCTATGGGCACAAGCTAGGAGAACAAGGATGGTAGCGCTTCGGTGGCGGGTTGGAGGATGACCTGGTGGAAGGCGTGGGTGTTGAGAGGCTCTTCGGGACCGATGTAGACGGTACGGATGCCGCGGCGGTTGGCAATGTCGACGAAGCCGGCTGCGGGATAGACCGAGCCGGAGGTGCCTACGACCAGGAGAATGGTTGCGCGGTCGAGTTCGCGGTAGATGGTGTCCATATCGAGGGGGATTTCGCCGAACCAGACGATGTGCGGGCGGATGGTGGCGTGACAGGTTTTGCAGATCGGAAGGGCGTTGGGATCTTCGTAGAAAGCATGGTCGGAGAAGTGTTCGCCGGTGCGCGTGCAGCGGGATTGGAAGAGGCTCCCATGCATGTGATGAATGCGGCGAGAGCCGGCGCGTTCGTGGAGGTCATCGACGTTTTGAGTGCAGAGGTAGAAGTTGTTGGCGAGACGCTGCTCGATTTGAGCGAGGGCTTTGTGGGCTGCGTTGGGTTGGGCGGCAAGAGCGTCGCGGCGACGTTGCGAGTAGAAGCGCCAGACAAGCTCGGGGTTGGCTTGCCAGGCTTCGGGTGTGGCGACTTCTTCGACGCTGTGGCCGTTCCAGAGGCCTCCGCTGCCGCGAAAGGTGGCCAGGCCGCTTTCGGCGGAGATGCCGGCGCCGGTGAGGACGAAGAGGCGGTCTTGGGGGTTCAGGCGCATGGGCGTTTCTAATGCTCGTTCAGTGTATGGGAGAGAAACGGGGTTTCTCCACTCGGTATCCACGAAAAGACTGTGCGATGCTTCGGTGAAATGACAACACCTTTCGGTTATTCAATAAAAACCCGAAGGCGGCAGGAGATTTTGCGGCGCCTTCGGGTTAGATTTGCGGGATTTTGGTTAGAAGGATGGGATTTGCTGGGGGACGTAGATTGAGCCACCGAGATCGGAGTCTTTGACGCCGAAGACCCAGAACTGATTGGGATTGCTGTTCTTGACGCCGTTGAAGTCCTGCAGGAAGTCGTTGTCATTGGCGATCCAGAAGGTGTGCATCTTAACGCCGTTGACGACGACGTCGGGGCCGAATGCAGTGCCTTCAATCTTCGCCGGGATCAGGTCCGCGGTGACGGCGGCAGAACCAAGGGCGGGATCGGTAAGGGCTTTGACGATGTCGAGGAAGAGCGACTTGGTCACGGCGTGGGTCTGGGCTTCGGCACCGGCCATGTTGCTGATGTCGGTTGCTCCGTTGAGGTCAATCTTGAATATCTGCTTGAACTTGGCTTTTTCGCCGGGAACGTCGGCAAGACCTTTGCCGTCACGCTCGTCGACGAGGAACTCGTGGTTGTTGAGGGCGACGATATCGCTGACGCCCGAGCTGGTGAGGACGTAGGCGTACTCGTGGGTGGTGCGGCCGGACGCGATGTCGATGGTGACGATGCGGAGCAGGTTAGGCGCTCCGTCGTTTGCGTCCTGGATCAGGGCGTTCTGGACGATTCCGACGAGCGTGCGGCCGTCAGGAGTGATGGCGAGGCCTTCCATGCCCTTGTTGGCGACGCGGCCGCTGGTGTTGTTGGCTATCTCCACGGCGCCCATGGGCGAGAGGGTGCTAACGAAGAATTTTTCGGGGAGTTGGAAGGTGCGAATCCGGAGGCCGCTGAAGCGGAGGAACTGATAGACGTAGGGACCGTATTCGTCGGAGATGAAGACGCTGAGGCCGTCGTTGGAGAGGCGGATGCTTTCAGGGTCGAGACGGGCGTCGTTGGCATCGCCGGAGTTGCGGTTGGGGTCGAAGTTGTCGGAACGGCCGGTGAAGTAGTGCTGGAGGAAGTTGTTCTGTTTGGGCTCGCCGGAGCCGACGCCGAGACCAACACCGGAGCCGTAGGTGAGCGGGGTGAGGTTGAAGAGCAGGGTGGTGGCCTGGAGTTCTGGATCGATGGTGTAGGGCAGACCGGAACCCTTGTTGGGCTTGAGGTTCATCTTGATGGTGTGGAAGCGATTGATGTAGCTGACGGTGTCGTCGATGTCGGAGTCGAAGGGGACGGCGTTGGGGCCGCGGTCGGGGACGGCGACAAATTGATCTCCGTTGATGTGGGCGATGCCGGAACCGAAGCCTCCGAGGAGGTTTGCGGCGGCGCCGTTTTCCAGAGTGCCCTTGAGACCGGAGAGATCGGCGTAGCTGCCAGCGCGGCTACTGGTGAGGGTGTCATGGGCGATGAGAGCAGGCTGGGCATAGACAGTTGAAACAGAAAGAATAGTGAGGGACCCTGCCAGGACGGCAGAGGTCATCGAGATCTTCTTCACGGGGAGTTCCCTTCAAAATTGAGATTGGCGACGTCGCCTATCGTAGAGAGAGAACCACCCGGGTGGCTTAACTGATGTGTTAATTTTCCTGCAATTATTGTCACGAAATTGTTCGACGACTTCGTGTGATCCGGATCAAGGCAAAGGATGCAGGATGGTGTTGAAGAGGAATGGGTCTTCGAAGTCGGTGCGGTCGCCGGGCTTTTTGTTGGGGATGGGTTGGATGCGGGCGGAGAGAGGCTTGTTCCACTTGACCGCGAGTGAAGCCACGTCGGAGAAGATGCGGTTGAGTTGGTCGGCGGTGACGTCGCCGGGGAGTGGGATGGTGTCGAGGCCGGTGCCGCAGACGGAGGAGTAGGCGAGGAGGTCGTCGATGTTGTAGGCGGACTCGGCCCAGCGCTGCGCGAGGAGTTTGTCTTCCATGACGGGGACCATCAGGCCGGAGTATCCGATTTGTTTTACGGGGACGGCTTTGACGGCGGCGGTGATGATGCGAGAGGCGGTGAGGGTTCCGCTGGAGCCGAAGCGGGCTCCGGTGAAGGCTTCGATGGCAGCGCCGATGGAGACGTCGCCGAGCGGGGCAGGTGTGGGGTCGACACCCATGTAGGCCCAGTGAGTAGCGGAGGCGATTTTGTTGCCGATGGTGTCGGCTACTTTGGCGTGGATGGTGAGGGCTTCGGTGAGATCGCGCGTGGCGGCTTCGGCGTTGCCCTTGTCTTTGGCGAAGACGTCGCGGACTACGTTGGCTCCTTCGAAGCCGATGGAGAATTGGCCGCCGGGACCGTCGTGCCAGGAGCCGGGGAAGAACGGGCCGTAGGGTTTGAGCATCGCGGTGGCGGTGAAGTTGAAGGTGCCCTGCGCGTGTGGGCTGTGGGCTGCGACGTATTGAACGAGCTCGGTGGTGCGGGCGATGGCCTTCCAGTGTATGCCGGATTCGTCGGCGATGATGGCGCTGGCGTCGAGGTGAGGGAGGGTGGAGAGAGCTCGCTCGAGGAGGTGCATGGTGGCAGGATTGTCGTCGTCGTGGAGCATCGCGGGGCCGATGTTGCCGCGTACATTCTCTTTTACTGAAAGCTGATCGAGTTTCGCGAGGAAGGCGAGGGCCTGATCCTCCGACAGGCCGGAGGTTAGATCGGCGAGGGGTTGAGTGGTGAAGCGGATGGTTTCGACTTCGTAGCCCTGGGATTTGAATTCAGCTTCGGTTTTGTGGAGAACTCCGAGGGCTTCGGCTAATTGGTGTTCGTAGTTTTCAGGGTCGAGGCGGACGAATGCGGTGATGGCTCGGACTTTTGGCTTGGCGGTTTGGGAGTGAAGCGAGAGGCAGGAAAGGGCGAGGATCGCGGCTACGGCGAGGCGCTTCATTGGACGGCTCCGGAGAAGGATGGGATGACGAAGTATAGCGTAGGGTCCGTGGGCTAGAGACAGGCTCGGCGGCGCGAAAGAAAAACCCCACGTCCGAAGGTCCGGACGTGGGGCACCCAGTTTTGTGGCGATGGCGGTTATTCGCCGAAGTTGACGGATTCGATTCCGAGGAATTCGGCGGATTGGCCTAGCTCTTCTTCGATGCGGAGGAGTTGGTTGTATTTGGCGATGCGATCGGTGCGGCTGGCTGAGCCGGTTTTGATTTGCCCGGCTCCGGTGCCAACTGCCAGATCGGCGATGAAGGTGTCTTCGGTTTCGCCGCTGCGGTGGCGAAATGATCGAGGTGTAGCCGAAACGTCGGGCTAGTTCGATGGCTTCGAGGGTTTCGGTGACGGTGCCGATCTGGTTGACCTTAATCAGGATGGAGTTGGCGACCTTTTGCTCGATTCCCTGCTGGAGGCGCTTGGTGTTGGTGACGAAGAGGTCGTCGCCTACCAGCTGGACCTTGTCGCCGATGAGTTCGGTGAGGTGTTTCCAGCCGGCCCAGTCGTCTTCGGCAAGACCATCTTCGATGCTGACGATGGGATACTTGTTGACCCAGTTCTCCCAGAAGGCGGACATCTGTTCAGAGGAGAGTTCGCGGTTGTCGGATTTCTTGAAGATGTATTTGCCCTTCTCCTTGTCATAGAACTCGCTGGAAGCGGGGTCGAGGGCGATGGAGATGTCTTCGCCGGGCGTGTAGCCCGCGAGCTGAATGGCTTCCATGATGAGATCGAGGGCTTCGTCGTTGGATTTGAGCGAGGGCGCGAATCCGCCTTCGTCGCCTACGGCGGTGTTGTAGCCCTTCTGCTTGAGGACGCCTTTGAGAGTGTGGAAGACTTCGGTACCCCAGCGGAGTGCGTCGGAGAAGGTTTCGGCGCCGGTGGGCATGACCATGAACTCCTGGAAGTCGACGTTGGAGTCGGCGTGGGAACCCCCGTTAAGGATGTTCATCATGGGCGTCGGAAGGAGGCAGGCATTGATGCCGCCTATGTAGCGGTAGAGAGGGAGCTTCAGCGCAGTTGCGGAGGCGCGGGCGACGGCCATGGAGACGGCGAGAATAGCGTTGGCCCCGAGTTTGGATTTGTTTTCGCTGCCGTCGATGTTTATCATGGTGGCGTCGATGAGGCGCTGGTTGGAGGCGTCCATGCCGGTGAGCTCGGGGGCGAGGATAGACTCGATGTTTTCTACGGCATGGAGGACACCCTTGCCGAGATAGTATTTTTTGTCTCCGTCGCGAAGCTCGACGGCCTCGTGCTCTCCGGTAGAGGCTCCGCTGGGAACGGCGGCTCGGCCTTTGGCTCCGCCATCGAGGACGACGTCGGCTTCGACTGTGGGATTGCCTCGGGAGTCAAGGATTTCGCGTGCGTGGATAGAGACGATCTCGGTCATGTTGCTCCTGTAGTTGGATTGGGTCAGTGTTGCAGGATGTTGGGCTACGACGCGATGGTGCAAGCGTTCGTTTAACTTTGGGCGGCGGTCTACGGGGAGGGTTTGGCCGCTCACGAGAGAGATGGATTGCACGAAATCTGCGCCGGAGGGACTCACTTATAGAATTTTAGCAAAGGGTTTGGGGAATTTTCTTGCGGTGGCCGTTGATGGTAGAGAAGCAGGTTTCTCCACTCCGCTTCGCTCCGGTCGAAATGACGGCTTAAAAATGAGACGAAAAGAGGCGTTGAATGGCTTATTAGCAGGGTCGGTTCCCTGCCGTGGATTTTGCGGGAGCCGAGAGATGCGAGTCTTAACCTTGTAGAGACGGCGCAGCATTTTGCGAGCGTGTCTAACAGAATTTGAGGTGTCCCATGACGTTGAAGATTTCGACCGCTGTTTTTGTTCTTGCTGCTGCTCCTTTGTTTGCCCAGACGAGTGGGGTTTCGCGTCCCGATCCTGCGGAGATTCAGAGCGATGATGCGGCTCCGGTGGTGAAGCCTTTGACGCCGCGGCCGAGTGCGGCAGTGCCAGCCGCTGCGCCTGCTCCTTCGCAAGAGGTGTATGGGCCTTATGTTCCTTATACGGGACCCGCGGTGCCAGGTTCGCATATGGCTGCGAGTGCGCCTGTGGAGGATCCGGCGGACGCGATGATTGTGGTAAATGTGCCGGAGCGCGAGGGTGAACTGCGGGAAGGAACTCTGCTGAAGACGAAGATGCTGGATACGCTTTCGACCAGCTCGACATTACCGGGGACTCGGTTCACGGCGGAGGTTACGGAGCCGATTGAGCGAAATGGACGCGTGATTATTCCGGTGGGTGCGATTCTTGAGGGCCAGGTGACGGAGGTGCATGGCGGTCGGCGGATTTCCGGCGGGGCTTCGATGCATCTGGAGACGCGGAATGTTTTGCTGCCGGATGGGACCCATTACATTGTGCATGCTCAGCTGATTGATCTGGGGCGAGGCGACTTTAAGGTTTCGGACGAAGGGACGCTGAAGCGCAAGGATCATACGAAGGAGACGCTGGCTGTGATTGGCGGCGTTACTGGTGCAGGTGCGGTTACCGGCGCTGTGGTTGGCGGTGGTGTGGGGGCTCTGGTTGGCGCGGGGATTGGTGCGGGGGTGAGCACAGTGATCTGGTTGAAGCAGGATCGGCAGGCTACGCTCGATAAGGATGTGCCAATGGTGTTTAGTTTGACTACGCCGATGATTTTGACTCCGCTGGGTGGGACGGCGGTGGGTGGGTTGGATACGCACGGCGCGGCTCAATAGAGATTTAGTTTGTAGTGGTTTCCGGCCGGGGCTTTTGCTCCGGCCTTTTTGTGGGTGAGGGGTGCGGTGAGCGAAGAGAGATGGTTCTATGTGTACCTTGTCGCGGATCGGAGCCGCGTGTTGTATGTGGGATTCACGAGCGATATCAAGGTTCGGGTCAAACAGCATCGAGAGGGCCGGTTTGGAGGATTCACTAGTGCTTATCGATGCGATCGGTTGGTTTGGTTTGAACGTTTCACTTCAGCTTCGGCAGCGATCAGCCGGGAGAAGCAGATTAAGAGGTGGCGAAGGGAGAAGAAGGTGTTTTTGATCGAACGTGAGAATCCTACGTGGGAGGATTTGTCGTTGGTTTGGGATGGGCCTGTGGAACGATATAGATATGCGGATGATGTGGCTGGCTGAAGGGCATGGGTAGAGAAGCAGGTTTCTCCACTTCGCTTCGCTCCGGTCGAAATGACAGCTTCAGGGGTGAGACGAAGATAGGTTCGTCTTAGCGGCATGGGTGGAGAAGCAGGTTTCTCCACTTCGCTTCGCTCCGGTCGAAATGACGGCTTCAGGGGTGAGACGAAGATAGGTTCGTCTTAGCGGCATGGGTGGAGAAGCGGGTTTCTCCACTTCGCTTCGCTCTGGTCGAAATGACGGCGCTTGGTGGTTCGATCGGTGTGTGAACCGCGACTGCTGGGGTAGTTATTCTTGCATTAGTCGCGGATTTGGGCGAGGAGGCGCTTCCAGTTTTTCTGGTTGCGGCGGTAGGACTTTTTAAGTCTTCGAGGATGCGTTCGAAGTCGCCGTGACCCTGGAGGTTGCGCCATGCGGGGTTTTTGCTGAACCATGGGTAGTTTTCGTTGCCGAGATAGATGGCGCGACGGAGCCAGTGGAGAGCTTCGGATTCGTCGCCCTCCACGGCGAAGTAGGTCGCCAGGCGGTAGGCCATCTCACTGTCGGCTTCGGCGGCTGAGAGGGTTTCGTCGACGATGAAGGTGGAGGCCTTTTCGCGCTCGCCTAACTGGACGTAGCAGAGGGCGATGGTGGGGTAGACGATGCGGAGGCTGGCGTCGTCGCGGATCACGTTTTCCAGGGTTTCGATGGCTTTGGAGAGGTCGCCGGTGCGCATCTGCTGATAGCCGAGCGAGGTTCGGAGGAGAGGCTGACGAGGTTCGAGGGTGAGACCTTTTTCTATTTCGTCGGCAGCAAGTTCCATCTGGTTTTGGTACTGGTAGACGCGGGCGCGGTGGTTGTAGATCATGGGCGCGTTCGCGGGGTTCATGCGGAGGGAGGCGTTGAACTGCTCGAGGGCCTCGTCGTACATGCCGTCTATGCGGAGGGTCTGGCCGGCTACGAGGCGGACGTTCCAGTCGTTGCCGGCAGTCTGGAGGAGGTTTTCGATGCCGTGGCGGGCGGATTCTTTTTCGCCGCGGGAGAGAAGCATGTAGACGCGGTAGAGGTTGGCTTCGACGGAGCCGGGGTCGAGGGCGAGAGCTTTGTCGAAGGCGCGGCGGGCTTCGAGGACGTGCATCTGGCCGCCGAGGCCATGGCGGGCGTACTGGAGATGAGTGATGCCGAGGCCGGACCAGGCGGGCGCATACTTCTCGTCCTGGTTGACGACGGAGGTGAAGAGCTGGCGGGCGCGATCGAGGTCTTCGCGGCTGCCGGTGCGGGTCATGAAAGAGGAGAGGACGGCTCGGGCCTGGAGGTACTCCTCGGAGAGGGCTTGGTTGAGAGAGACAGCGGCGGGGACGGTGCGGTGATTTTCGTGGTTGGTCTGGAGATCGCCGAAGCCCTGGAGGGTGGAGAAGACTTCGTTGCAGATTTCGGATTGAACGCTGACAAGGTCGAAGGAGGCTACGTTGATGGAGCCGCCCGCGCGGACGCTCTGGCCGGGGACATCGAGGAGCTGCCAGTTGAGATCGAAGCCTTTTTCTGAGCGGAGAAAGTTGCCAGCGAGGACAAAGTTGACGAGGAGTTTTTTGCCTACGCTGAGAGGATCGAGTTGCGCGGCGGGGATTGTCATTAGGGAGGATGAGGGGCGGACGACGAGGGTGGTGACGCGGGTGAGGCGAGTGGCGATGGCGTCGGCGAGGGCGTAGCCATAGAGCGGGGCGACATCAGCAGGGCCGAAGTTGACGAAGGGAAGGACGACGATCGAGTTCTGATTGATGTTGGAGGCGGCGGCAGGCTCGCGGAAACGCTCGGCGAGCATGGAGAGAATGCCGGTGGTGCGCTTCTCTTCTTCGGGAGTGTCGAAGGCCAGGCGGTTTTGCGATGGGCGGAGGGAGATGTTGTCACCGGGAAGGAGGATAGAGTCGAGCTGCATGGCCATCATGATGGTCTTGAGGGCCTCGCGGACTTCGGCGGCGGAGGCGAATCGGGCGGATGGTTGCTTTTCGAGGCAGCGGAGGATGACGGACTCGAGTTCGACGGGAAGGTTAGGGGCTATTTCGCGGATGGCGGGTGGGTCGGCGAACTGGATGGCGCGGATGGATTGAAATTCCGGGGCGTCGGGGCGATGGAAGGGGTGGCGGCCGGTGGCGAGCTCGTAGAGGATGAGGCCGAGGGCGAAGATGTCGGATTGAACGGAGGATTGGCCGGTGACGAACTGCTCGGGCGCCATGTAGGCGATGGTGCCGCCGCGCGCGGTGTAGGTGGGACCGGGGACGGCCTGTGGTGAGCCTACTTTGCGCTTGCTGGTGGGGCCGGTGGGGTCGAAGTCGGCCTGGTCGGGGCGGAGGCGGCGGGCGAGGCCGAAGTCGAGGATCTTGATGAGACCGCCGTCGGTGAGCATGACGTTGGCGGGCTTGAGGTCGCGGTGGAAGATGCCGAGGTTGTGGGCGGCGGAGAGACCGTCGGCGGTTTGCGTGCCGGCGGAGAGAACGAGTTGGAGGCTGGCAGGGCCTTCGGCGATGAGCTTGTCGAGTGATTTGCCGGGGATGTACTGCATGACGATGTAGGCTTCTTCGCCACTACCGTCTTCTGCGGGGGCTTCGCCGACGTCGTAGATGGCGCAGACGTTGGGGTGGTCGATGGCGGAGGCGAGGCGGGCTTCCCGAAGCTGAGTGACACGCATCTGCTCGGTGGTGAGATTGCCGCGCTTGAGGAGCTTGAGGACGACGGGGCGCTGGAGGAGGGTGTCGTTAGCGAGGTAGACGACTCCGCTGCCGCCGGTGCCGATCTTGCGGACAAACTCGTACTGCTTGATCTCACGTCGCTTCATTAATTCATTATTGCAAGGATGGGTGTGGGGATCGTGAACGAACGGCGAGAGATGCGAGGATGTGATGCGTTAATGGGAAAGCCCCGGCTTTCGCAATTGCATCGCGAAGGGCCGGGGCAAAGAGGTTGTCGTTGTCGAAGAACTGCTGCGTGGGTTAGGCGGTCATGCGTCGGCGAACTACACCTGCGAGACCGAGGATGCCGGTGCCGAGAAGCGAGAGGGTTCCGGGCTCAGGAACTGCGGGCGGGGGATCGAGACCGACGAGCCCCTGATAGGTATTGCGATCTTTGGACGAATCTGGCGTGATCCAGTCAAGCTCGCCAACGAGAGAGGATTTGACCTGTCCAAGGCCGATTGCAGTGTTCAGCGCGGTGATATCAGCGTTGTAGTCGGTGAGAAAGGTTCCGGTCTCCCCGTCGATGCTGAACTCCGGGCCACCATTCGAGCCAAAGCCTGAGCCATTTTCGTCGTACTCCGTCGCCCAGATCGCAGCCTGAAGAGCTTCGCTTCCGAATGTCGAAGAGTCAGCGGTTGCGCTGAGATGGAGGATCAGCCATGCGATTTCCGCCGCGTTGTTCACGCTGGAACCGTTGACGGAGCCCGTGTTGTTGATCGTCGTAGTGTTATAGGTATTGCCGGGGTTGATCGTGTCGAAGAGATCTACACAGAAGACAGCGCTGAAAGCGTTGCCGTTGTCGGTAGTCCCGGCATAGTTGCCGCCACCAACGGTTTCGACGGTAGTATGACCGTTTGTTTTCACTTCGATTTTGAAGCTACCCGGTGAGGAACCTACATAGAGAGAATCGGCGTGAGCCACGACTCCGCTCACACAGAATGTGGCGGCTGCCGCGAGCACAGAGAGTTTCGACAGAGACATTAGTCCTCCAAAGGTTACAAATTGAGCGTGCATTTGATGTGTACGCTCTCTTTGAAGCAACTTGGGTTCCAAATGGAAATTGCAGGAAAATAAAGGATTTTTGTGCAGGATGGCAGGGAATGGAGTGAATGAACGGCTTTGAGGGCCGGTTAAGTGAAAAGTCTTTCCCACTGCTGGGCAATGTTTGTCACCTGGCTTATGGGCGAAGCCGCGACTGACGAACAGCAATTCTATGGCGTGAGTCGATATAGATCGTAACCATCGACGTCCCCTTGCCGCTTATAGTGCGACCAGACTTCGGCGAATTGAGGAGATTGCAGAAACCAGGGGATCGCGTTGAAGTTTTTCTTCTCGAGGCCGATACAGGGTTGCTCCATGGTGCATCGATCGACGAGGACGACGGAGGACGCCAATAGTTGAGATCATCTGTAACTTCGCCACGCAGAAGAGCGGCGAGCTCAGCCGATCGCTGAGGAGAGAGCCGTTTGAAAGGAGCTGGAGGGCCAGTCGGGCCAAGTTCGTTCTGGATGATGGCTGGCAACATCCAGAGATGAGCGAAGCGACTTCCCCAGTTCAGACCGTGATTGTAGGCACTGGCCAGAGGATACACACTGGTGGTGAAGACATAGACGGTCGTGGAAGGTTGGTATTGCGCAAAGAGTTGATCAACCTCAACGTCTTTGAGGCCTCTCGGGTCGGAGAGGTAGCGATGGGGATGAACCGCGATGGCGCAAAGGATGGCGGCGGCGATTGCGCCGGCAGCGAACCTGCTCCAGCGAAGATACGGAGGGGCTGTAAGGGTGTGGATGAGTGGATCGAAGAGGTCAGCGACGAGGTATGCGATTGCGAGCAAGAGGAACGACCGGTGTGGATAACGATGATAGGTCCACTGTGTGTGCTGGATGTCGTAGGCGAAGGACGCGGCAAGACTGCACAGGAACAATGCAACTGATCCTGCCGGGTCGCGCTGATACCGGCGCAGAAGAATGCAGACAACAAGCAGACCAAGCACGATGAAGACGTAGTGATGGAGGCTGAGAGCAAGGGCAAGAGTGGTCATGGCTCCCAAGGCCCAGTAGGTATCGAAGAGCAGGGGAAGTGTCTGCCTGGTATAGAGGGGAGTAAAGATCGGGACGAGCGCGAGAATAAAAGAGCTGGTCAAAATGAGGGCGAGAAACTCGGGCGAACGCAGTCGGCGAAAGCTGCGGGTGCGGAAGACGAGAAACAACTCAAGCATGACGAGGACGACGGCATCCTGCGGCTTGAACCAGATGGCGAAACCCGCCGCTACGCCAAGAGCACAACGCTCCGCGAAAGAGAGACGGTCGAGGACGCCTATGGCTGCCGCGAGAACATAAGGGACGAGCAGGATGAAGAGAATGTGTTCGCGCTGGCCAAAGTCGTAGGGTCCGATACTGAGCTCGATCGCCACGAGAGCGACGCCGACGAGGGCGACGGTGATGGGACTGGTGATTGCGGTGCCGCGACGCAAGATCCGGACACACCAGAAGGCGCTTCCCAGAAGCATTGCGGTGATGAGCAGCCTCATAAAGAATATGGCTGATCCGTGCATCCAGTTTGCCAACAGGACGGGAAGCGCGGAGAACCAGATGATCATGGGAGGGTTGGTCTCGGCGAGATGTGGGCCGTAGAGCTGGGCGCCGGAGAGCATTCGCTGTGCTTCGAAAAGATAGGAGATCTGATCGTGTCCGAGTAAAGAGGTGAAATAGCCTGCGATGTACCAGAGGAAGACGATGAGCGCAAAGCATGTCAGGGCTATGCCAAAGAAAGACACACGTACCGATGATGTTTTCGGGAGGCTCATATGAAGGTTTCTCTTACAAGCTAATACAGCGCGAAGGGGGACTCTGAGGTTGATTTCAGTGCATGTTCGGGCGGTTGCCTTGTTGCCAGGGACGAGGGTTGACGGGATCGTCCTGCCACTTCTGGCGGCGGCCAACGATGAACATGATGAGGCCGAAGACGAACATGATAAGGCCCCAGGCGAGATTGAGATTGATGCCCATGGATTTTTCGTAGATGTCGGCGGCGTTCCGAGTGATGAAACCGTAGACGCTCATGAGGCCTCCGATGAGGAGGAAGATGAGGCCGAGGGGAATGCGGATGTCGAGTCCCATGGTGCTCCGTTGTTGGCTGTTCGTTATTGGTTGGCTGTCAACAAAAAGCTACACCTGACAACTGTAGTTTTCAGGCGAAGACGAGGTTGAGGACGATAAGGATTGCGAGGACGGTTATGGCCAGGGTGGCGGGTTTTTGATACCAGCTTAAGTGCGTTTCTACCGGTTTGGGGGTCAGGGAGTAGACGAGGCCTACCAGTTCATGTTCGGGACGTGGAGCGGTGACGAGGCTGATGGCCATGGTGACGAGGAAGTTGACGGAGAAGGCGAAGATGGCGGTCCAGAAGTTCTGGGCCATGTCGCTGGGGTAGGTGTGGATGATGTGGATCCAGCCGCCGTGGATTCCGGGTGTGGCGTCCGCGGGAATGGTGAGGCCGTGGTGGAGGAGTGCGGCGGCTGTGCCGGAGAGCAGGCCGGTGAAGGCGGCGTGGCCGGTGGTTCGCTTCCAGAACATGCCGAGTAAGAACGTGGCGAAGAGTGGGGCGTTGACTATGGAGAAGACGAGCTGGAGCGCGTCCATGATGTTGTTGAAGTTGGTGACGAGATAGGCGGCGGCGATGGATAACGCTACGCCTCCTATGGTGGCCATACGGCCCATCCATAGATAGTGGGCGTCGGTGGCGCGCTTGTTGATGTAGGCCTGATAGATGTCGTAGGTCCAAACAGTGTTGAAGGCAGTGACGTTGCCGGCCATTCCGGACATGAAGCTGGCGAGAAGCGCGGTGAGGCCGAGGCCGAGAATTCCGGTGGGAAAGAAGTGGAGGAGCATGACCGGGATGGCGAGGTCGTAGTTATAGACGGGGGTGCCGTCGGCGTTGAGGACGGGTTGGCCGTTGACGGGGTCGATCTTGACCGGGATGATGCCGTGAGGGTGGGCGTCGTCGAGGGGTTGGGGTGCGGTGGCAGGTAAATGCAGGTCCTTCGACTCGGCGCTCTGCGCTCCGCTCAGGATGACACTATTTATTTCTTTGGCTGAGCCCGTTCCAGCCATGTGCGAGGTGACGCTGACGGCGATGAGGCCGGGCAGGATTACCAGGAATGGGAAAATCATCTTCGGGAGTGCGGCGATGAGGGGGACTTTGCGGGCGGAGGTCTCGGAGTCGGCGGCCATGGCTCGCTGGATGACGAGGAAGTCGGTGCACCAGTAGCCGAAGGAGAGGACGAAACCCAGGCCCATGACCAGACCGAACCACTCGACGCCTAGCGTATTCGTCGATGCGTGGGCCATGCCTTTCCAGGAATGGGTCATGTTGGCTGGGAGGGTGTGCTTGATTCCCTGCCAGCCGCCGACGTTGCGGAGACCGATCCAGACGAGTGGGGCGAAACCGGCAACGATAAGGAAGAATTGGAGGACTTCGTTGTAGATGGCGCTGGTCAGTCCGCCGAGGAAGATATAGCCCAGAACGATGATGGCGGAGAGGAAGACGGAGACGTGGAAGATCCAGGCGTCTGGAACGATGCCGTGGAGGAGCCCGAGGGTCTGGATGAGGAGGGCCATCGCGTACATGGAGATTCCGGAGGAGAGCACGGTCATGCAGGCGAAGGAGAAAGCGTTGACGGCACGGGTTTTCTCGTCGAATCGGAGCCGGAGATACTCAGGTACGCTGCGGGCCTTGGAGCCATAGTAGAAGGGCATCATGAAGATGCCAACGAAGAGCATGGCGGGGATCGCGCCTATCCAATAGAAGTGACTGGTGATGATGCCGTATTTTGCGCCGGAGGCGGCCATGCCAATGACTTCCTGGGCTCCGAGGTTGGCGGAGATGAAGGCAAGGCCGCAGACCCATGCCGGGATGGAGCGGCCTGCGAGGAAGAAGTCGTTGGAGGTGCGCATGTAGCGCTTGAGAGCGAATCCGATGCCCAGGACAAAGATAAAGTAGACCAGCATGATCAGCCAGTCGATGAGGGAGAGGTTCACGTTTACCTTTAGTGTTGCCCTGGGAAATGAGCTAAATCGTTATGGTACTGCGGGAAACTGTACCTTGTTTGACGGCTGCTCGTCCAGATGGCACCAAAGAGGGATTTTGTGGCATTCGGATTGCATGTTGAAGTGAAACAGTATTCTTGTGTTGCAAGATGAAACTAATAGTGGAAAGAAATTACCCACGTTGCCAACGTGTAGGAAAAATAGGGCATCGTAGGTAAGTAATCCGCGGGGATTGCCTGTTCGCGACAGAGATGTAGAGGTTTTCACCATGAATAATGTTGCACTTTCTCCTTTGGAGCCTGTGGTTGCCCGAATGACAGCTAATCTTCTTTTGATTGATGATAATGCTGTGCAAGCGGCGACGCGGCAAACGATTCTTCGACGGGCGGGCTATTTCGTGACTGCGGCTCTGAATCCGGCGCGTGCGCTGGAACAGCTTCGCGATCAGGAGTTCCCTTCCCCGATTCAACTTGTAATTACGGACCACCTGATGCCGGGGATGTGCGGATCGGAGTTTGTGCGAAGGCTGCGCAGGACACATCCGGCGCTTCCGGTGCTGGTGATCAGCGGCCTGGCGGAGGCAGAGCAGGAGTATTCTGCACTGAATGTGACGTTCCGGATGAAACCGTTGCTTCCGCAGAATCTGCTGGAGACGGTGCGCGGCCTGGTGAATGAAAACGGCACCCGTGATTTAGAGAAGTAGCCTTAATAGACCGCGGCGGATACTTTGACTGTCTGGACGTTGTCCGATTAGCGCTGCTTGATTGCTGATACGCCCTGCCCTTGAGAGAATGGGGAGAGGCTCACTCATGCAATTGCACCCCATGCCGGAGTTTGGAAGTTTTACGCTACTGCTTGCTCTGGCGCTGAGCGTCTATACGTTGGTGATGGGTGGCGTGGCGCTGTGGCGTACACGTGGGGCGACGGATGGCGCAGCAAGCCGGCTGGGTGAGACGGCGCGACGGGCAGGGATCGCGAGTTTTGTGGCGCTGAGTTGCGCGGCGTTTGCGCTGGTGTGGGCTTCGTTTACGAATGACTATTCGGTTTCCTACATTCTGCATCACACGAACCGCGATCTGAATACCGCTTATAAGTTTTCTGCGCTGTGGAGCGGGCAGGAGGGTTCCCTGCTGCTTTGGGCGTGGCTGCTGAGCGCTTATGGGTTCGTGTTGCGGGTGCGGCACAAGGTGGATGTGCGGCTGACGGCGTTTGCTTCGACGATACTGGCGGGAGTGCAGATTTTCTTTCTGCTGCTGCTGAACTTTGCGGCTCCTCCGTTTGCGATTCAGCCGGGGCCGGTGGCGCTGGATGGATTTGGGTTGAATCCGCTGCTGCAGTATCCGGAGATGGTGATTCACCCGCCGATGCTTTATTTGGGCTACGTTGGGTTTTCGGTGCCGTTTGCGTTTGCGCTGGGTGCCCTGATGATGCGGTATCCGGGAGAGAAGTGGATTCACATTACGCGGCGATGGACGATGGTGACCTGGCTGTTTCTGACTTGCGGTATTTTTCTGGGGGCGCACTGGGCTTATAGCGTGCTGGGATGGGGCGGGTACTGGGGTTGGGATCCGGTGGAGAATGCTTCGCTGATGCCGTGGCTGACGGGGACTGCGTTTCTGCACTCGGTGATGATGCAGGAGAAGCGCGGGATGATGAAGAGCTGGAATGTCTGGCTTATCTTCTCGACGTTTCTGCTGACGATTCTAGGGACGCTGCTGACGCGGTCGGGGATTGTGAGCTCGGTGCATGCGTTTGCGCAGTCGAATATCGGTGACTGGTTCTATGGGTTCATCCTGATTGTGTTTGCGGTTTGTTTGTTTACGTTTTTCCGGCAGCGGGATCACTTGAAGAGTGAGAACCGGCTGGAATCGTTGGTGAGCCGCGAGTCTAGCTTTCTATTCAATAACCTGATTCTGCTGGCGGCTTGCTTTACGGTGCTTTGGGGGACGCTGTTTCCGATATTGAGTGAGTATGTGCAGGGCACAAAGGTGACGATGGGGGCTCCGTTTTATAACCGCGTGGAGCTGCCGGTCGGGTTGTTCCTGCTGTTTTTGACGGGCATTGGGCCGCTGCTAGCTTGGCGGTCGACTTCGCTGCGGGCGATTCGGCGGAACTTTGTGCTGCCGGGGATAGCGATGGGGGTCGCGCTGGTGGTGTTGGTTGCGGTTGGTGTACGGCCTTGGGCGGCTGGCGATGATTGGCAGGCGACGCTATTTTCGCTGGTGACATTTACGCTGGCGGCAGGTGTGATTACTGCGATTGCGTCGGAGTTTCTGCGTGGGGCTTCGGTGGTGGCTACGCAGACGGGGAAAAATCTGCTGAGTTCGACGGTGCTGCTGGTGCGGCGAAATACTCGACGGTATGGCGGGTATATTGTGCACTTCGGGATTGTGGTGATGTTTATCGGCATTGCGGGTGGGGCCTTCAATCGATCGAGTGAACAGGAGATGGGATTTGGCGATGCGATAACGCTCGGGCAGTACCGGCTGGTGTGCCAGAGCTACTCGCAGGACTCGAATAAGAACTACGATACGGAGTTTGCGCTGCTGGATGTTTACAAGGGCGGGAAGAAGATTACGCAGCTTGCTCCGGAGCGGCGGTTTTATGTGGCGAGCCAGACGCCATCGACGATGGTGGCGCTGCACTCGACGCTTGAGAGCGATCTGTATGTGATTTATGAGGGGAAGAATCCAGATACGGATAAGCCGATTATCAAGGTGTTTCTGAATCCGCTGATGAATTGGATATGGATCGGGGTTTTGATTGTCGTGGCCGGGACTGGATTGGCGCTGGTGCCTAGTTTGACGCGAGCTCCGGTGCGGATTGTGGTAACGGAGCCCGTTTTAGTGGCGGAGGTTCATCATGCCTAGCCGTTTTTTTGTGGGCAGGGCGAAAGAAAGCATACAGGGGTTAGAGCCCCCGGTCGTTGACGGTTCTGAGAATGCCAAGGCTGAAGCCTTGGCCTACCTAGAGGCGAAAACAAGCAACGACAAAAGCAGCGGGGTTTCGATGCGGCGGTGGTTACAGGCTTGTTTGGTTTGTGTGCTGGCAGTGGTAATGCTTGGGGCGGAGCCTTCGTCGCGGTTCAATAAGGTTGGGCATCAGATGATGTGCGCCTGTGGGTGCGGACAGGTGCTGCTGGAGTGCAATCATGTGGGATGTCCTGATTCGGACCGCATGATTGGGGAGTTGCGGGGGCAGATTGCGGGTGGCGGCTCGGACGCTGAGATTCTGAACTGGTTTGCAGCGAAGTATGGAGCGACGATTCTGGCGGCTCCGATTCGGGGCGGGTTCGACAATGTGGCGTGGATTGCTCCGGTGGCGGTTTTTCTGCTGGCCACGGTGGGGGTGGGATTTTTGATTCGCATGTGGCGGCTGCGGGCAGGAACACGGGTGATGGCCGGTGCGGCGGGAGTAAATGTTGAGGATGATGCGTTGCGTGAGCGGATTCGGCGGGAGACGGAGTACTGACGATGGGGATGATTGCAGGTTTGGCGCTGACGTTGATGGTATTCGCCTATATGTTCTGGCCGGAGAGGAATCCTTTTGTGCAGGCGGATAAGACGCGGGTGGATTATCTGCGTGAACGGAAGGATGTCATCTATGAGAATTTGCGGGATTTGAGTTTCGAGTATCAGGCGGGAAAGTATCCGGAGCAGGATTATGCAGAACAGCGGGCAGGGCTGGAGGATGAAGCGGCTCGGGTGATTGCGGAGATGGAGGCGCTGGAGGCTCGGGGTGTGGTGGGTCGAACAAGAGCCTGAATGCAGAAAGCCAATCGACGGTTTGACGTAAACTTGAAGGGTGAGCCTCTTCCCTTTTTCTCTTCGACGTGTTGTTTTGGCTGCTGCTGTGGCGGTGGTTTGTTCCGGCTTCGCTTTTGCTGATTCGATTACCGGCGTCGTTACCAATAAGACTACGAACAAGCCTGCGGGCGGAGACGATGTGGTGCTGATTCGCCTGCAGCAGGGGATGCAGGAGGCGACGCGGACGAAGACGGATGCGCGGGGGCGGTTCACGCTGGAGATTCCGGCGGGTGATAACGGGCTCCACCTGGTGCGGGTGACGCATGACAAGGCGAATTATTTTCGGCCTGCGCCTCCGGGGACGGAGTCGGTGGAGGTTGATGTCTTCAACGCCGCGGCGAAGGTGAAGGGCGTGAGCACCGAGGCCGATGTGATGCGGCTGCAGACGGATGAGAGCGGGAAGGCTCTGCATGTTGTTGAGAATTTTTTTGTGAAGAACGAGTCGAATCCTCCATTGACCCAGTTCAGCGACAGGCCGTTTGAGTTTTATCTGCCGCAGGGTGCAGTGGTGGAGGGATCGGCGGCGCTGGCTCCTGGTGGGATGCCGGTGCAGGCTTCGCCGGTGCCGCTGGGAGACCCCAATCATTATGCGTTTATTTTTCCGATACGGCCAGGAGAGACACGGTTTCAGCTTACCTACAGGCTGCCTTATAGCGGGAGTTTGAAGTTTGCTCCGCGCTTGACGACGACTACGGACACGATTGCGATCATGATGCCGAAGAGCATGACGTTTGCTGCGGGGCCGTCGTCCTCGTATAACGCGGTGACGGAGGACACGACGGCGCAAACTTATGTGGCGCGGAATGTGCAGCCGTCGCAGGCGTTGGATTTTACGGTTTCCGGTGCGGGGCAGTTGCCGCGGGATGCGGGTGCTGCTGCCACGGCCGGGGAGGGTGGAGCGGCTGGCGCTGCGGCGCAGCAGGCGACGGGTTCGGCTGCGACGGATACTCGGCCGGGTGGGGGCCTGGGGAATCCGATTGACCCTGAGGGGACCAATGATCCGTGGGCGAAGTATAAGTGGTGGATTCTGGGTGGTCTAGGACTGGCGATGGCGGTGGGCGCAGGGATCATGCTGAAGAATGCGCCAGCTCCGGCGGTGGCGGTTGCGGTCGCTTCTCCGACTGGCGGTTATACCAGTGGCCCGGTTGCGATACCGCGGGGAGATTCCCTGCTGGCTGCGATGAAGGAAGAGCTGTTTGCATTGGAGTCAGACAGGTTGCAGGGCAGACTGACGGAGAGCGAGTACGTTGAGCAAAAGGCTGCGCTGGAGGTTGTGCTGCGGCGGGCGTTGCAGCGCGGCGAATCTGCGGCAGGGACGTCTAACGTTGCGGGGCGGGCTGGTTGAGGGCTACTTAGAGACTGCAAGCACCAGTGCTCATTTAGGGGGCAAGCGATGAATACGTTCAAATCGACTTTGCTGCTGGTTGGGTTGACGCTGCTGCTGATCCTGATTGGAGATTACTTCGGCGGGCAGAACGGGATGGTGCTGGCGTTTCTCATCTCGGTTGCGTTTAATTTTGGGACCTACTTCTTCTCCGACAAGATTGCGCTGAAGATGTACAACGCTCAACCGGTGACGCGGGAGCAGTTGCCACGGGCGTATGCGGCAGTGGAGCGGTTGACGGCGAAGCAGGGCTTGCCGATGCCGAAGATGTATGTGCTGCCGACGGAGTCGCCGAATGCGTTTGCTACGGGAAGGAATCCGCAGCATGCTTCGGTGGCTGTGACGCGCGGGATTCTGGAGCTGCTGGATGATGAGGAATTGGAAGGTGTGCTGGCCCACGAGCTGGGGCATGTGAAGAACCGCGACATTCTGACCAGCTCGATTGCGGCTACGCTGGCGGGAGCGATTACGATGGTGGCGCGGATGGGGTATTGGGCTTCAATGTTTGGCGGATACGGCGGCGGAGGTCGTGATCGCGAGCGCGGTGGGGGTGGGCTGAGCGCGCTGCTGATGATTATTGTGGCGCCCATTGCGGCTTCGCTGATTCAACTGGCGATCTCGCGTTCACGGGAGTATGAGGCGGATGCTACCGGCGCGAAGACGACTGGGAATCCTTATGCGCTGGCACGGGCGCTGCAGAAGCTGGATGCCTATTCGAAGCGGATTCCAATGCAGGCATCGCCATCGAATGCGCATCTGTTTATTGTTGCTCCGCTGCTGGGGAGTGGAGGGATTGCGAGCCTTTTCTCGACGCATCCTCCGATGAAAGAACGGATACGACGGTTGATCGGGAGGGACTTCGTCTAGGATGCAGACTTTTGTGCGGACTGTGCGGTTGTATGCGATGGTGGCGTGGGTTGGCGGACTGGCGTTCTTTGCTTTTGTAGTGGCGCCGGTGGCGTTTGGCAGCTTAGCGAGCGCGCATCAGGCGGGACTGGTGGTGGGTGGGACGCTGCGGGTTCTGCACTGGATTGGACTGATCGGCGGCGTGGTGTTTTGTTTGGGAACCGGTTGGCTTTGGATGCGGGCTGACGATTCGGCGCGGGTGGGGTTTCGACGGCAACTGGTGCTGACGGGGCTGATGCTGGTGGTGACGGCTTACTCGCAGTTTCGCGTGCTGCCGGCGATGGAGGTGGACCGCGCACTGGCGGGTGGCGAGGTGGAGACGGCTTCGTTGGAGAATCCGGGGCGCGTGGATTTTGAACGGCTGCATCGATTGTCGGAACGCCTGGAGGGGTTTGTGCTGGCGTGCGGGCTGGGTGTGGTGTTTGTGCTCGCGCGCGAGAGCTGGTGGACGGAGACGGGTGAGCCGAAGCCAGATAGAATCGTTAGACCATGAAGAGTGAAGTGAGTGGTTCGGCGCGCGGCGGAGAGTGGTGTGTTTGTGAGACGGCGAGCGCTGAGTTGATGTCGCGGCGGAGAGGCTAACCATGTCTGCTTTGTGGTTGAGCCTGACGCTGGGACTCGTGGCGGGGCTGGCGGATTTTCTGGGTGGATTTCTACTGGTGAAGCGGTCGCCTTCGGCAAGGGCGCTACGGTATTTCGTGGCCCTGGGCGCGGGTTTTATGCTGGCGGCGGCGATCGTGGAGATGGTGCCGGAAGGGATACAGGTGAATCCGCGGTGGGCGGCGCTGCTGATCCTGGTAGGGTACTGCGGGGTGCATCTGCTGGAGCATACGCTGGTACCGCATTTTCACTTTGGCGAAGAGACGCATAACCATGAGTTTCTTTCGGCGCGTACAAGCTACTCAGTTTTGCTGGGGCTGGCTACGCATACTTTTTTCGATGGCGTCGCGATCGGGTCGGGGTTTGTGTTGTCGCATTGGCTGGGGTGGGTGCTGTTCTTTGCTGTGTTTCTGCATAAGATTCCCGAGGGTTTTACGATGGCGAGCGTGATGCTCGCTGGAGGACGGGGGCGTGCGGCGGCGTTGAACTCCGCGCTGTTTCTGGGAGCCATGACGGTGCTGGGTGTGTTGGTGATTAATCTGGAGCCGAGCTGGGTGCGGGTTGGACTGCCGGTCTCGGCGGGCGTGACGATTTATGTGGCTGCGACGGACCTTGTGCCAGAGGTAAACCGCGAGCCGGGGATTCGGATGGCCTTGGTGTTTTTTGTGGGGGTAGTAATGTTTTTTCTGCTTCGGATGCTGGGGCCGGGGTAGACCTCGCGAACTCACTGAGATTGTTCGAGCATCAGGGTCACGGTTGCGGTGTGTTGAAGGATGCTGCCAGTTGCGGTGGTGGCGGTGCCGGTTACGCTGATGGTGTAAGGCTTGGCGGAGAGAGCGAGAGCGTCGGCGGAGTTTATGCGGTCTCCGCAGCCATCAGTGAATGCGAGGGTGAGGCTTAGCAGAGCGAGGGCCAGGATTTTTGATGCAACCGGTTTGCGCTTGCGAAGAGCGAGAGCGGCGAGGAGAGATGCGCAGGCGATGGTCCAGGATTTCGGCGGAGCGTTTTGAGCCGTGGTGTTGGGGGTGGCGATCGTGAGAGTGAAAGTGTTGGCAACGGAGCCGGGCGGGATTATGGGCGGGTTAAGGAGGCAGTCGCGAGGTTGGGGAGGCCTGTGGCAGCGAGCGTGATCGGGCTGGAAAGGTTGCCCTGAAAGGCTGTAGTGAAAGTGAAAGCCGCAGAGCCGCCGGAGAGGATGGTCTGCGAGGTTGTGCCCGCGGGGGCCAGAGTGAAGTCGGGTGTGGGGCCGCCGTTGGTTACGGTGATGAGTTGCGGAGTGGAGGTGCTGGAGGCGAAGTTGGAGCCCCCGCCGTAGAGGGCGGTGAAGGAGTGGGTGCCCTGCATGATGGAGGAGATGGTAAAGGTTGCGGCTCCGCTGGTGAGGGGTTGAGTGGAGATGGGAGCGCCGTTGTCGAGGAGTGTGATGGAGCCTGTGGGATTTGGGGCGGTGGAGCTGGTGACTGTGGCGATGAATGTCACTGGAGAGCCGTTGGTGGCGTTGGCGATGAGGTTATCGGTTAAGGTGACGGTCGTGGGCGCAGGATTGATGATGAGGCTGGTGGAGATGGGCGCGAGAGCGTAGTTCCCTGCTGCGGGACCGGTGAGGGTGCCGGTGATGGGATAGGTTCCGGCAGGCGAGAGCGTCGTGGCCGTGGTGGTGAAGGCAGCGGTGAGATTGTTTGTGTCCTGCGGGAGGACGCCGTTGAGCGTGGCGGTGATGGTGGGGATGGTTTGGCCGTAGAGGAGGGTGATCGGTGCGAGGTTCGCGGTGAGTTGCTCGGGAGCGATGGTGAGAGTGAAGGTAGTGGTTTGGGCGGCTAGGTGGGTTTGGTCTCCGGCGTAGGTGGCGGTGATGCTGTGAGTGCCGGCGGGGAGCGAAGCCGCGGGGAGAGTGGCGGTGTTGGAGGTCAGAAAAACTGTGCCGAGTGTGGTGGTGTTGTCGAAGAAGGTGACGAAGCCAGTCGCGGGAGTGGCCGAGGCCAAGGCGGCGGTGAGTTGGCCGGTTCCGTAGACGATGACGGAGGGGGCGGTGAGGGTGAGGGCTCCGGGAGAGGTGACACCAATGCCGGCGATGGTCTGGATAGATGTGGCAGGGGCGGGCGCAGCGGTGAGCTGGCGGATGCGTTGGTTGTTGGTGTCGGCGAGGGTGAGGAGGGCAGCCGGAGAGAGTGCGGTACTGCGGGGGGAGTCGAGCGAGGCGGCTGCGGCGGGAGCGTTGTCGCCGGCGAAGGTCTGGGTGCCGTCGCCGGCGATCGTCGTGATGATGCCGGTGGTGGCGTCGATGCGACGGATTCGGTGGTTGGCGGTGTCGGCGAGGTAGAGGTTGCCGTTGGGGTCGATGGTGAGGCCATGCGGGAGAGCCAGGTTTGCTGCGGTGGCGGCGGCGGTGTCTCCTGAGTAACCGGCGGCGCCGGTGCCGGCGATTGTGGTGATAATGCCGGTGGTGATGTCGATCCGGCGGATGAGGTGATTGTGGGTGTCGGCCAGGTAGAGGTTGCTGGAGGCGTCGCAGGCCAGGCCAGTTGGAGAGTCGATGGTGGCGGCAATGGCGGGGCCTGCGTCGCCGGAGAAACCCTGTGTGCCTGTGCCGGCAACGGTGGTGATGATCTGGGTTGAGGCGTCGATGCGGCGGACTCGATGGTTGCCGGTATCGGCGACGTAGAGGTTGTTGTTGCGATCGAAGGCGAGAGCGGTAGGAAGGGTGATTTGGGCAGTGGTCGCAATGGAGTTGTCGCCGGAGTAGCCGGGGGTGCCTGTGCCGGCGATGGTGGTGATGATGCCCGTGACGACGTCGATCCGGCGGATGCGATGGTTGTGGGTGTCCGCGAGATAGAGATTGCCGATGGAGTCGAGGGCCAGGCCTTGAGGGGAGTCGAGGGCGGCGGCGGTGGCAGGGCCATTGTCTCCGGAGAAGCCCTGGAGTGCAGTGCCAGCGATGGTTGTAATGTGGCCGGAGGTGTCGACCTTGCGGATGACGTGATTTGCCGTCTCGGCGAGGTAGAGGTTGCCCGCGGCATCGAAGCCGATGGCAGAGGGCAGGAGCAGGGGGACAGCGAGAGCGGAGGTCTGGATGGAGGTTTGGGGGAATGCGATGTGTGACGAGACGAGAGCAAGCAGAAGCGCGGTTCGGCGCAGTGGGCGCGTGGTGCGGATGAGGGGTGAAGTGCTCGGCGTACCCATGAAGTGGAGGCTGGGTTCTCCAAGCGGTTGGAGAACCTGCTCCTAACTTTATCTCATGGGGTTCAGCTGGTGGGCTGCGACTTTCGATACCGGGTTGGAAAAATCGGATTCATCGAGGCTGAGTTGGTCTGCGGATGGCCAGTGGGATGGCGATGATAGTCTTCGGATGAACACCCTGCGCGCATGTCGCAGTGTGAACTTAGGAGGTTGCGAAGAGAAGATGCCACGTCATTGTTTAATTCTGGACCTGAAGAATGATGCAACTGCGATTGCGGAGTACAAGAGATATCACGTGAAGATATGGCCGGAGGTAAAGCAGAGCCTGTTCGACGCAGGTGTCCAAGAGATGGAGATTTATCTGCTTGGGACAAGGTTATTCATGATCATGGATGTGAACGACTCGTTTTCGTTGTCGGCAAAGGCGGCGATGGATCTCGCAAACGCGAAGGTCCAGGAGTGGGAGACGATCATGCACGGATTTCAGCAGCAGTTACCGGGTGCTGCCGCGGGCCAATACTGGATGGAGATGGAGAGGGTGTTCAGCCTGGAGGAGCAGTAGCAAGGATTGGGATTGGCAACTGAGACATGGAGAGACAAGAAAAGGCCCCGGAGGATAGATGTCCTCCGGGGCCTTTTTTTGAGGATTGATTATGGGATGGTCTCGAAGCGTTGATTCTTCAGGCCAACTGCGTAGGGAGTAAAGATCGGCACAGAGCTGCCTACCAGCTCCGTGATGAAGCTGTCGCCATCACCAACGATCCAGACGTTTCCTGCCTGGTCGATAGCGAGTGCGCGGCCGGAGTTCAAATAACTAGAAGTCTTCTGAATTCCAGTGCCGGAGGGGGAGAGGAGGGTCGCATCGGTGCTGACTTCGACGAGACTGCCAACTCCGCTGCCGTTAGTCAGGTTCGGGACCCAGACGTTGCCACGGCCATCGACTGCGATTGAGGTGGCAGTGGATGAAGTCGAGACCGGCCAGCCGTTGACTGGCACATAGTTCGCGCCGTTGAAGGTGAGTTGGGTAATTGCTCCGGTATCGATCGCCGAAACATATACGTTGGCTGCATGGTTGGTCGTAATGCCGTAGGAGTTGCCTGAGGTTGTAACGGAGTTCGTGAGGAAGCCGTTGAGGGAGCCGGGGCCGGTTCCGGGAGTGACCTGGGAGACGCTGGTTGTTCCGGAGGATGCCCAGATATCAACGGGGTTAGGAACGCAGGTCGGCGATCCGGTGCAGCCCTTGTAGGTAGGCATGATGCGAAGCGGGCTGGCTCCAACGGTGTTGGAGATCTGGAGAGCGTTGACCCCGGAAGGGTTGGTGGCGGAAGCCGCGCCCGACAGTTGATAGAGTGAGCCGATGCTGCCGGCGACGCTGGTGAAGTACACGTTGCCTACGCCATCGGCTGCGACGTCGAGAGGCGTACCGGCTGCCGGGATGGCGAGCGTACCTGCCGCGAGACCGGCACCGTTGGCAAGTCCGCCGGGGCTGTAGCGATACAGGGTCGACCCTGCACCAACCCACACGCCCTGGTTGGAGTCGAGCGCAACCGACTGAGCGGCGCCAGGATCGAGGTTCACGCAGGTAGCAGGTGCGCCCCCCGCTGCGATCTCGACCAGGTTTCCGCCGGTCTCTGAGTTCGCAACCCAAACGTTGTCAAAGGCGTCGACCGCAACGTCGCTCGGCGAGCTGAAGAAGTGGCCAACTCCACCCGCCGGAGTTCCGCAGGTGCTGGTGCTGGTGTAGTAGATTCCGATCGACCAGTCCGAAGGAGCGGAAGCGAGCGTTGGCTGATAGGGTGCGCCAAGGCCGCCGGCGAGCCCCAGAAGCGTAGTCATATTGGAGGTGCTTCCGCTGCCGGGGTTGGTGAACATATAGTAGAGAGCCTGCAGGGTGTCTGTGGCCGTTGCGAAGCTGCTCGGATTGTAAGAAGTGACATTCGGGATGGGATGAGCTGCCGCAGTAAAGAGTGTGGAGCAGTTCTGATCCGCCGACGTTGCGGCGTTCACGCAAGAGGAGATGATGTTCGCGATTGTGTTGAGCTTGACGGACTCAGGGAAGGCCGTAACGGTAACGGCAGGATTGATATTGATGTTGTGATTGGCTAGGCCATTGGTCGCAGGTCCAAGCTGCGTAGAAGGCACCGACAGGCCTGTGGAAGGACTGGCCAGAAGCGCGATGGTCTTGATGAGACCGTCAACGATGACCTTTTGCTGACCTGTACCGTCTGCGCTAAACGTCTCGTGAACAGGATCGAAGAACTGCTGCATCGCAGCCATGGTGGCGGCCGTAGTGACCTCGGTCATATTAACGAAGTTGGAAGCAGTGAGTTCCTTGCAATCACCGTAGACAGCGACGAAGACCGCGGCGGTGTTGCTTTGTGATCCACCGTTGTTCTGGGAGTTGCCGCCCTGTCCAACGACGTATGTAAGAGGATCGGAGTTTACGGGACAAGAGTATTCGTTGCCAGTGTCCGTGTTGCCGTTGGTAGTGTCTTTCAGGAAGCTGAACGAACCATTGCTATCGGTGGTCGTGGTAGCTGCAGCGACAGCCGGATTGCTCGAGCCCTGGCCGGCGTACCAAAGGGTTACGGATGCTCCGACAACCGGCTGATTACCGCCGTGAATCTTTCCGCTAAGCGCAGCGGACGTACTGAATGGGTTTGCTGCCGGGGCCGTGGTCGACATATTCGCGCAGCCTGCGGAGAATATGACGCTCGAAGCCAGCACCGCTAGCAGAGTTCGCTTAGAGCCCGTCAGCCGGGCGGAATAATTGCCAATCATGGGTGTTCCCTCCGAAAGGTAGTGGTTCGGTTGACTCAAAAGTAGATGCCTGTGCGACAGGTTAAAGTGACCAGGGGGAGATCGCAGTCGTGAAGACTCGACGGTGCTCGAAAATAGTTGCCAGATTGCAAGTCGAATATAGAAGACCGAAAGGGCATCGAATTCATCCTGCTTACAGAATCCAGTTGGAGGGTAATCACCCTTTGATTGGAAGACAGCTTGGTAGAAGAACTAAAGAACATCTCATGATGGAGAATAACCGAGGTTAGCGATTCTGTTACTTAATTGCTCGTGACACTTTTGGGTCATTCGCAACATCCCAATTTGCTCTACCGTAACGAAGACCACCCTGCATCCAGAGACATTCCCGGCTTGTCGCGCGGGAGGGAACGCGCGGCTTTGTAAAAACAGATTCTCCTTTGTTGAAGCAGGATTGGCTGACGAACGGTGGAACGTCTTCTACGGACATGGATGAGCCACAGGAGACGAAACTATCCTGTCAGGGCAGTTGTGCATCCTAACGAAGAGGCTGTTAGTCAACTTTGTTCCACGCTGTGGAATTCTTGTTTCCTCCGCTCTTGAGGCTCGCATCGGGCGGGATTTGACGGGGAGCCTGAGTTGCAGAAGGCGAAGCGATGAGGGTAGATTGTTTGCAATTGAAGGGTCAAAAGGAGAGAGACATGATGCGCTCTGGGTTCTTGTCTGTTGCGGCAGGTTTGGTCTTATCGACAACGATGTTTTTGGGCGGATGCAAGAGCTCGGCACCTGCACCGGCTCCAGCCGCGGCGCCTACACCCGCTGCTAGCCCTGATGCGGCAGCGCCGTCCGCAGCTCCGCCGGCTGGTTCTGCGACTCCTGCGGCGGCCCCTAGTGCATCGAGTGCGGCTCCGGCTTCGGCGCCCGCCATGGCACCAGCTCCGGCACCAGGTGCAGCTCCGGTCGCGACCGCTCCTGCTCCACCTATGCCACCACCTCCTCCGCTAAAGGTGACTGCCACTGCGGGAACGCCGGTCGTAGTGACAATTACCGAGGAGTTGAGAGCGAGCAAGAACTCTGTCGGAGACGGATTTACAGGAGTGCTGGCCCAGCCGGTAAAGAGCTCTGCCGGGGCGGTAATTTTCCCTCGCGGTGCCCATGTTATAGGAACGGTGGTCGCATCGAAGGGGCAGGGCAGATTCAAGGGATCGGGCGCGCTGGGCATTCAGGTCACTTCGATCTCTGGAATGCACGTCAGTGTGTCTGAGTATGAGAAGGAACAATCGGGCAAGGGTAAACGCACGGCCGGGTTTATCGGAGGCGGCGCGGGCGGCGGCGCTCTCATTGGAGGCATTGCGGGCGGCGGCAAGGGTGCTCTCATCGGCGGCCTGATTGGCGCGGGCGCGGGCACGGCGGGAGCAGCATTCACGGGAAATAAGGATGTTGTGATTCCGTCGGAGTCGACCATTAGCTTTCACCTGACAGCGCCGGTCACGATTACGGTAACGCCCCACGAAGGTACGGGGGAGCCAGGACAAGCCCCTCTTCCACCCCCACAATAAGCTCGACGCGGTGCGGCACCTGTTTCTTCGTGCAAGGAGCAGGTGCCTTTTTGCTGCGATGAGACTGAGAAGACGTGGGGCTCCCGGGCGGTAGACTGATCTCATGCGGCTAAATCCGGTTTTTTTATTGTCAGCGACTGACGTCGCGCACTTCCCTGCTGAGACGAAGACATTTGGCGCGCCTGAAGTGGCGTTTCTGGGGCGATCGAATGTGGGAAAGTCTTCGCTAATCAATTCTCTGCTGGGGTCTCGCGAGGCGAAGGTGTCGTCCACGCCGGGCAGGACACGGGCGATCAACTTTTTTGCGCTGCATGAAGGTGCAGGCGAAAAGATGAAGGTGAGACCGACGCTGATCTTTGCTGATTTACCTGGGTATGGATATGCGAAGATCTCGAAGTCGATCTCGGCGGAGTGGCCCAAATTTATCGAGCCGTATCTGGCGGAGCGGGAGACGCTGGCACTTTGCGTTTGCCTGGTGGATACGAATATTCCGCCGCAGGAGAATGACACTCAGTTGATTACGTATCTGAAGCAGACGCAGCGGCCCTTTGTGGTGGTGGGGACGAAGGCGGACCGTCTGTCGAATAATCAATTGGCAAAGTCCGTGGCTGCGCTGAAGAAGGTGCATGAGGTGGACGAGGTGTTGCCGGTTTCGGCGAAGACGGATGCGGGGACAAAGGCGCTTTGGGCAAAGTTGATGGAAGTGGCAGAGTAGATTTCCCGCTGTCCCTGGAACATGCCTGCAATACAATTCGCTCATGCGATTTCTTTTTGTCTTTCTTTTTTCTGTGGCAGCTCTTGCGCAGGACAGGGTTGTTCTGCAGACGAATGTGATTCTTGACGGCAAGGGCGGGGTGCTGAAGAACCAGCAGATTGTGATTGAAGGATGGGCGGATTGTCTCGGTGGGACCGGGGAAAGCTAAGGTTGACTACGATTTGACCGGGCTCACGGTTATGCCCGGGTGGATCGACACTCATGTGCATTTGGAATGGCACATGGATTCGAACAACAAATCCGTGGCTTCGGGTAAGCCGGAAGATAGTGCGCTCTATGACGCGGCGGATGCGTGGATGGAGCTGCAGGATGGATTTACTACGGTGCAGAGCGTGGGCTCGGCGCCGGATGGGCCGGTGCGCGACCGGATCAACCAAGGTGTGCTGCCTGGGCCGCGTGTGTTGACTTCGTTGAACCAGCTTCGCGGGGTGGTTGGCGAAGGCGACAAACAGAAGACGTTTACGGTCGACGAGCTGCGCGAGAAGGTGCAGAAGAACAAGGCCGATGGTGCGGACTTGATTAAGCTGTTTGCTACTTCGGGGCTGGGCGCAGGCGGCGGACAGATTACAACGGATGAGCAGATTCAGGCGGTGTGCTCGGAGGCGAAGGCTGTGGGGCTGCGGACGATCGTGCATGCGATTGGCGACGCAGGGGCGCGGGCCTCGGTGGTGGCGGGCTGCACTTCGATTGAGCATGGAACGTTTTTGAAGGACGAGACGCTGGACATGATGGTGAAGCGTGGGACTTACTTCGATCCGAATCTGCTGGTGCTGCATAACTATCTGGATAAACGCGACAGCTTTACGTTTACGGATGCGCAGTTGAAGACGATTGAAAATGGGCTTGCGCCTACGATCGACGTGTTGAAGCGGGCGCGTGCTAAGGGCGTGAAGATTGTGTTTGGGACGGATGCGGTGGCTGGAGCGCATGGACGGAATGCGGAGGAGTTTATCTATCGCGTGAAAGAGGGTGGGGAGAAACCGATGGATGCGATTGTGAGTGCGACTTCGGTATCTGCAGAGTCGCTTGGGCTGGGAAAAGAAATTGGGACGATTGCGCCGGGATATCAGGCGGATTTCGTTGCGGTGGAGGGTGACCCGCTCTTGGATATCACAGCGGTGCGGAAGGTGAAGTTCGTGATGAAGGGTGGGAAGGTCTACAAGAATCTTGCCCACTGATCGTCCTTAGATCGACCCATTCCATGCGTCATTTTCTCCGTGGGCATCATTTCGCACGTGGAATGAAAAGGGCCGGGCTGTTAATTCTGCCAGTGGCGGGGTTTGGCGCGCCGGGTTTTCATTGTGAAGTGCGAACACGTCTCCTGCCGGCGCGGGCCATGCGAGCGTCACTCACGTGTATTGCACACAAGGAGGAGAGACCAGTGTTCAAGAAAAATCTTTTGACGATCAGCATGGCGGCACTCGTGGTGTTTGCACCCAGCGCCCGGAACCAGAGTTCGGCGCAAACGACTCAGGCACAAGGCTCGATTGATCAGGATGTCGACCTGATGAGGAAAGATATCCGGTCTCAGAAGAAGCAGATCATTGCTGCCAATCTCAAGTTAACGGACGCCGAGGCGACGAAGTTCTGGCCGATCTACGACCAGTACACAGCGGAACTGGTAAAGGTCAATGATGCGAAGTATGGCGCTATTAAGGAATACGCGGCGAACTACACCACGCTCACTGACGAGCATGCTTTGGGATTGACCCGTAATCTGTTGACCGTCGATCAACAAGTGGCTCAGTTGCGGCTGAAGTACGTGCCGATTGTCAGCGGTGTGCTCTCCGGCAAGAAGACGGCGTTGTTTTTTCAGTTGGATCGCCGGTTACTGATGTTGATTGATCTACAGTTGGCCGCGGCGATTCCGATGATTGAGCCGTAAGAGTCTCGATGGTTTATTTCGTTTTTGTCTTACCAAAGTGTTTGTTGATATTGCGGGATAACTGGGATTGCACTCAATTAATTAAGCTATACTTCCGGGCAGCACCGGGGCCACAATTCCAGTTCAGGCTGTTTCTTTACGACCCTTTCCGTCCGAGAAAGCTTAGGCACGCTGTTCCTTATCTAGGTACGCCGAGGAGGTCCACATGAAACGCGCTCTTGCTACATTGCTGCTCGCATTGCCTGCCTGGTTAGGCGCAGGTGCGGAGCAGTTGATACCGGGCGGTTCGGTCATGCAATGCATGGTGGCTCAACCACATCTTTCCTCTAAAACCGAACATGTCGGCGATCCGGTGCTCTGCCAACTGGGTCATTCCGAGATGTACGGACGATCGGTGTTTCCGTATGGCAGCTACCTGGTTGGCCGGTTTGAAGATTACAAGGATCCGGGACACTTCGTAGGCAAGGGCTGGATGGAGCTGAAGTTTGACCGGATGATCGTTGGCAACGATACGGTGATTCCAATTGCGACTCGAGTAGTTGCAACGTCGGCAAAGTATCCTGTCGATAAAGATGGAAAGATTCATGGGACAGGCCATCCGACTCGCGACGCCATCGAGTGGATGATTCCGGTCCTATGGCCGATCGACCTGATCAATCTGCCACGTCGTGGGCCGTATCCGGAACTCAAGGCGGAGACACGGCTGACGGTGATGGTGCTGGATGACTTCGGAATTCCTACCAAGTCCGAGGTGCAGCATCAGCCGGAGATGATCTCGAAGTACAACTATGCGGACAATCAACCGGCGCAGCAACCGGCACCGATTGAACGCGCGTATGCGCAACAACCGGTACAGCAGGCTCCGGTGCAGCAGGCTTATGCTCAACCAAGCCCGACGGTTGTGGTGGTACAGGCTCCTGCACCTGCTGCTCCTACAATCATTCAGCAACAGGCTCCGGCTCCTATGATTTACCAACAGCCTCCGATGGTGGTGCAAGGTCCACCGGTGGTTTACGGCTATCCTCCGCCTCCGGGGCCTTATGCCTATCCACCGGCTGTTTATCGTCGATACCCGGCTTACTAGAAGGGTTAAGAAAGAATGCTCCGGAGATTTCCGGAGCATTCTTTTTAAGGGGAAAGATGGTTGAAGCTAACTACTCGCCGTAGTAGTCGAGGCCGAGGTGAGTGATGAGGCCTTCGCCCATGATGTGGCGGAGGGTGTTTTTCAGCTTCATGTGCTGGATGAAGAGATCATGCTCCGGGTAGACGCCGGGCGCGCTGTCCGGATCCTTGAAATAGAAGCTGAGCCACTCCTGGATGCCGAGGCCCCGCAGGCTTGGTGTGCGAGCGGCCAAGTCCATGAACAGGACGAGGTCGAGCGCGAGCGGGGCGGCGAGGATGGAATCGCGGCAGAGAAAATCGACCTTGAGTTGCATGGGATAGCCCAGCCAGCCGAAGATGTCGATGTTGTCCCAACCCTCTTTGTTATCACCGCGCGGCGGATAATAGTTGATGCGGACCTTGTGGTAAAGGTCCTTGTAGAGGTCTGGGTGCAGCTCGGGTTGAAAGATGTGTTCGAGGACGCCGAGCTTGGAGACCTCTTTGGTCTTGAAGGAGTCGGGGTCGTCGAGAACCTCGCCGTCGCGGTTGCCGAGGATGTTCGTGGAGTACCAGCCGCTGACGCCGATGTTGCGAACCTTGAAGGCGGGGGCGAGCACGGTCTTGATGAAGGTCTGGCCGGTCTTGAAGTCCTTGCCGGCGATTGGCGCATTCATCTTGCGGGAAAGCTCGTTGAGCGCGGGGATGTCGACGGTGAGGTTGGGAGCTCCGTTGATGAAGGGAATGCCCTCTTTGAGCGCGGCCCAGGCGTACAGCATGGACGGCGTGATGGAGGGATCGTCTTCGACAAGGCCTTTTTCGAAGGCGGCGAGCGTCTGGTGGACGGGAGCCTGCTCCATGTAGATTTCGGTGGAGCCGCACCAGATCATGACCTGACGGTCGGTTTTGGTTTTGAATTCGGCGATGTCGTTGCGAATCTGGTTGGCGAGGTCGCACTTGTTCTTGCCGGTTTTGGACTTTTTGGCGGTAAGGCGCTTCACGAAGTGCTGGTCGAAGGCGGCGGGCATGGGCTCGATGGACTGGAGGAAGGGCTTGATCTGTTCGAGCTGATCGCGGTCGAGGACCTGGGCCGTCTTGGCGGCGTCGTAGAGGTTGCCGCCGAAGATATCCCATCCGGTGAAGACGAGGTCGTCGAGCTGGGCGATGGGGACGAAATCTTTGATGAGCGGAGTGCGGTTGTCGGTGCGCTTGCCGAGGCGGATGGTGCTCATCTGCGAGGTGGAACCGATGGGCTTAGCAAGGCCGCGGCGGATGGCTTCTACGCCTGCGATCAATGTGGTGGCGACGGCTCCCATGCCGGGGATCATGACGCCTAGTTTTCCTGTGGCTGGCTTGATGCTGGCCGCTTCGTTCCCTGCGGCTTCTCGTGTCGACATTCTGCGCGGTACCCTTCTATGCTGCAATTTTTCCGTGAGGCGGAAATTTAAGTATCGCTTATGGGGAAGGGTGGGGGCAAATGAAGGTCCGGTTTAGGAAGAGCACGCAATCCGGCTACAAGAAGAGTGACATTTCACGCGATCACAACATCGAGTATCGTCCGATGCAGCGATGATTCTGAAGGAGACATAAATTGATCAACGGCTGAATCGCCATTTTGATAGAGCTGTTCGGGTACCTGTCCTCGCGACTGGCATCCGATCGCCGGGCAAGCCGCCACCGGTGAACCGGAAAGACAACAGGCAGTTTAATGTGGCGAAGTTGAATAGCAGCGGTGGAACCGGATGCTGACCAGCAACGCTGGTACGATGGCCAGCGCGCTCAATGCCCGTGAGTTCGGGTCTGAGCGACACCATGTAGATATCGCCGCGATTCATAGCAGCTCATTGCCAGCCGCGGGAGCATCGATCCATTCCCTATCTTCTGATGTTGGCGGATGGGAATAATCGGAGGACTCCAACAACTCGGCAAGAGTGTAGTGAGGCTTGACATTGGGATCGATGACCAGGCGGTCTCCATCGACTGCCAGCCCGACGGTGGCACCCACTTCAAGATGAAGGAGGTCGAGAATAGCAGGCGGGACGGCGAGCATAATCGAGCCGCCGACTTTGCGAAGATTAGTTGTATGCATGGCGATCCCTTACTGGTTATATAAAAGTATAACATCATCGGTTCAATAGGGCAGCCCAAACATTTTTTGGTGAATTTTCAGATCGTCGTGCCTTACGATCTCCCGATGGCTGGTTTCGCAATTGTCATGACGATTTTGACCTACGGATTCTTTGGCCTCGTAGCGGCTGGAATCTTATCTCTTTGTCTTTACCTCTACGCGAAACGGACTCTTAGCGACGAAGCACCAAACCGTAAACGAATAATTATTGTGAGCACTCTGGCGCCATTTCTCGCGCTGTTGTGGCTCCTGATAGTGCTCTACATTCATGTCCAAATCTCCAACAAGCTAGCTCACCAGGATTGCGGCTTTAGTCCTGATCCGTATGTAACGCTTCCGAACGGATATGTCCTCGGAAGCAATAACACCTATGACGGCTACATTAAAGCCCCAGGCTTCGAAACGGACGTACCAGTCACGGGCCCGGGTTATGTCCGCTCC
Source organism: uncultured Acidobacteriaceae bacterium (assembly GCA_963746625.1). Taxonomy (GTDB): domain Bacteria; phylum Acidobacteriota; class Terriglobia; order Terriglobales; family Acidobacteriaceae; genus Edaphobacter. The sequence goes on along the minus strand of CAVVBT010000001.1, from coordinate 998,895 downwards.
ATCATCGATCTGCAACTCTCCAACGGCTACTTCATCGGCACGCAATTCGACTTGAAGACTTCCAAAGTCCGTCACTTTACATTCGATACTCGCACTCGCATGTTCCGAACATCAGACCCAAACTACTCAGCAGGCACCGAATCCCAACCTCCGTACAATAGCGACATCGATGCTTGGACAGCAGCCGAGACCAGCGCTCACGACGACCCAACTTCCTACTGGAAGCTCTACGCGGAATACCGGCACCATTGGCCAAATTACGTTCTCATAGTCCTCATCATCGCTGGTGAAGGGGTGATTGGTTTCTGGGTATGGAAACTCTGGACCACAAATGTGACAACCGCCGTTTAGAAGGGACTCGTCGTGATAGGGCTATGCCTCTTCGGTGCGGATTCGGTTTTTCCAGTGGGAGACGACGAACCAGAGGAAGCCGGCTACGAGGACGACTTCGACCGCGAGGTGGAAGCGGTGGAAGATTTCTTTGAAGCGTGGGTCGGAGTTCCAGGTTGCGCCTAGCTTCATGCCGACCCAGGCGAGGGCGTAGCACCACGGCCAGGAGCCAATGAAGGTGTAGATGTGGAACTTCCACTGGTTCATCTTTGCGACGCCCGCTGGAAAGGCGATGAAGGTGCGGATGATGGGCAACATCCGTCCTGTGAGTACGGCGATCGATCCGAACCGGTCGAAGAAGTGGTCGACGCGGTCGAGGTCATGGCGGCTGAGGAGGAGATAGCTGCCGTAGCGCTCGACCATGGGGCGTCCGCCGCGCGCTCCGACCCAGTAGGCGGGGATGGAACCGAGGTTTGAGGCGAGGGACGCGACTGTCGCTAAAAGAATGAGGTCCCATTGGTTGTGGGCGAGGGCGTAGCCGGCCAACGGCATGATGACTTCGGAGGGGATGGGAATGCAGGCGGACTGGATGGCCATGAGGATGACGACGCTCAGGTATCCGCCAGCTGGCGATGATGCCTACGAGAAGGGCGATGAGTTTTTCTGACATGCAGGGGTTAGTATAGCGGTGCGGAATGACAGGAGCTTTATTTCGAGGCACCCCCGGCACGATGAGGGTGGTTCCGGAGCGCCTGACCTGTCATCCTATTTGTATGCCCCTTTTCTATCTGCGCCGGTTGACCGGCAGCAAACGAACTGAGTCTGCAAATCGGCATCTGGCACGGTATCTGGCGTTCGTGGCTGGGGCCGCCAATGCGGGCGGCTTTCTTGCAGTGCGTCAGTACACCTCGCACATGTCCGGCATCGTCGCGGCGATGGCGGATGATGTGGCTCTTGGCAGCCTGCGGCTTGTGTTCAGCGGCTTTGCGGCGGTGGCGTCGTTTTTGCTGGGAGCATTTCTCACAACGTTGTTCGTGCGCTGGGCCAGAGAGCGCGGGCTGGAGAGTGAGTATGCGCTTCCCCTGCTGTTTGAGGCTGCTCTGCTGGTTCTGTTTGGGTTCACGGGTCAGGTGTTTGCTGGAGGCAGGGTGCTGGGTACGGTGATGCTCCTCTGCTTCACGATGGGACTGCAGAACGCGATCATTACGAAGCTGTCGAATGCGGTGATTCGGACGACGCACGTTACTGGGATGGTCACCGATATCGGCATCGCGCTGGGGAGAATCGTTTCGGCGACGGCAAATGGAAGAGATGGTGCGATCAGCGGAGAGCTGGCGACGTTGCGGTTGCTGTCGTCGTTGATTGCATTGTTCTTTGTGGGTGGGGTGACGGGTGCTTTGGGTTTCAAGCATGTGGGGTTCTTCTTCACCATTCCGTTGGCTGCGATTCTTCTGCTTCTGGCGACCATGCCGGTGCTGGATGATGTGCGCGGGCGGGCCGGCAGCGCTGCCTGAGCCCGGATACTGACAGGTCGCTTTGCAAGTCGGGGACGGTTCGGCGAGAATCAAGAGATGGCAGAGATCATTGCACCGACGCATGAAGTTCCAAAAGAGAGCACGACCACCCCAGTGAAAAGTGGGCCGCCTGGGGCTACGGCAGTTTCCTCCGCTGCCGCAGGCAGACCAGCGAGTAGTTATGGGGCTGCTCCGCATGATCCTTCGAAGCCGCCGGTGAAGCGGCAGATTGTCTGCTTCAGTTTCTATAAAGTGATGCCGGAGTGGCGGAGGCTCCCCGCGGAAGAGAAGGCTGTACACAAAGCGGAGTTTGCCGCGGTGCTTACGAAGTGGAACAAGCCGGGGGAGTTTCTGTCGATGACCTACTCGACGATTGGCACGCGCGGCGATGTGGATATGTGCGTGTGGTCGATTGGGTATGGTGTGGATGAACTGAACCAGATGCGAAGCGAGTTGATGCGGACTCCGCTGGGGGGGTATTTGAATTCGCCGCATAATTTTCTGGCGATGACGAAGCGATCGCAGTACCAGATTGACCGGCCGGATGAGAGCGAAGGCGAAGGGCGTGGAGCGATTCGTCCGGGCGGACAAAAGTACATCTTTATCTATCCGTTCTGGAAGACGCGGAAGTGGTATCTGCTGCCTGCGGAGGAGCGGAAGCGGTTGATGGACGAGCACATTCGTGTCGGGCTGATGTATCCGCGCGTAAAGCTGAATACAACTTACTCGTTCGGGATTGACGACCAGGAGTTCGTGGTGGCGTTTGAGACGAACTTCCCCGAGGACTTTCTTGACCTGGTGCAGCAACTGAGAGAAACGGAGATCAGCATGTACACGCTGGCGGATACCCCAATCTTTAGCTGCGTTCGGGTGCCCCCCGCGGAGATGCTGGACCGGCTGGGATAGATTGCAGGCTAAAGCACAGAAGGCGCGACGTTGATTCCCGTCGCGCCTTTCTCATTGAGCAATGAAGAGATTTACTTCTTCGTAAATTCTTCGTAGCAGACTTGCGTCCAGCTTTTGTAGTTGAGCTTGTCGGTGTCGCCTACGGCTGCTTTGATCTCGTCGAGCGATTTTCCCTGGGCAACCATCTCTTTGACCTGGGTGCGGCGGGCTTCTGCGTCGGTGATTCGCTTCTGGATGTCGGCTTTGGTTTGGATGTTCCCATGGCCGGGGATGAAGATGTCGGCGTCCAGAGAGGCGATTCCTTTGGCTGTAGTGATCCAGCCCTCGGTTGATCCGTTCTTCTCGTCGTGGATACGCGGATAGGGGTTGGCAGTGGCGATGATATCGCCGGTGGCGACAATTTTTTCGCTGGGCAGATAGATGACAAGGTCTCCGCTGGTGTGTGCCGGAGCCCAGTGGAGGAGTTCGAGCTTTACGCCTTCAATGGTCAGGGTTTCTTTCTGTTTCGTGATCACCTGGGTGGGCTGGTGGTCGGCTGGTGGAGCTCCGCGGCCCCCTGCGGCCAGCGCGGCCTCCTGTTCCTTTTTGTTGTTTTCCTGAGCGATGATCTTGAGACCAGTGGGGAAGGCCGCGAGTCCGTTGACGTGGTCGCCGTCACTGTGGGTGAGGATGACGGTGGTGACGGGTTTCGGTGTGAGCTTCGCGATGTCGTCGAGGAGTTCCTGACCACCCGCTTTTGTGGTTTTTGCGTCGACGACGATGACTCCGTTGGTGCCGACGATAACCGTACTATTGCCGCCACCACCTTCAATCCAGTAGATGTTCGGCTTGAGCTGATGGGTGACGAACGGCGCCTGAGGTGGCGCTTGTGCCAGCGCTGCAGTGGTGACGGTTGCGAGAGCTGCCCATCTAAAATTGTTGGTAAGAAGTTTTCTGCGACCCATGCGTCTGCTCCGGCTCGTGATTCGGTGGGACAATCGCGGCATGGCCATCTTATCGGAAGATCAGAGCGGAGGAGGTAAACTTTCCTTCGTGCCAACTAAATCTGACAAAACAACGCGACCTGAAAAAGATCGCGGTAGCGCGAGTAGTGTTGCCGCTAAAATTCCGTCCTCGAGAAAAACACGCAGTGGAACGAAGAATCCCACTTCGCCGGAGCGTGTAGCAGCAATTCTGGAGATTCTGGAGAAGACGTACCCAGGGGTAGTCTGCGCGCTGAATCATAAGAATGCGTGGGAACTTACGGTTGCGACGATTCTGTCGGCGCAGTGCACGGATGTGCGGGTGAACCTGGTCACTCCGGCACTGTTCAAGGCGTTTCCTACGCCGAAGGCGATGGCTACGGCTTCCCTGCCCGAGCTTGAGGAGTTGATTCGGACTACCGGATTTTTCCGCAATAAGGCGAAGTCGATCAAGGGTGCAGCACACGTGGTGACGGAGAAGTTTGGCGGGAAAATTCCACAGACGATGGAAGAGATTCTTACGTTGCCGGGCGTGGCGAGGAAGACCGGGAATGTGGTGCTGGGATCGTGGTATGGGATTGCGGTGGGGGTAGTGGTTGACACACATGTGATGCGGCTTTCCGGGCGGCTGGAACTGACGAAGGAGACCACACCCGAAAAGGTGGAGCGGGATCTGATGAAGATTATTCCGCAAGACCGGTGGATCGCGTTTTCGCACGAGCTGATTCATCATGGGCGGCAGATCTGCGTGGCTCGAAAGCCTAAATGCGTGGATTGCACACTGGAGAAGCTTTGCAATTCGAAAGATAAGACGTGGAGCTCGCATTAATTCAGCATTTGAGAAAAACGGCAGCATGCGGAAGTTAGAATAGAGCTGGAAGACTAAAAGCCCTCGCTCAGAAGAGCCGGAAGGTCATACAGAACGCATGCATCGTTGGTCCCAGCTATTTATCCCCACCCTTCGTGAAGCCCCTTCAGATGCCGAAGTCGCCAGCCACAAGCTGCTCCTCCGCGCGGGTTACATCCGCCAGCTTGGAGCCGGCATCTATAGCTACCTTCCGCTTGGCAATCGTTCGATCAACAAGATCATGGCCATCGTGCGCGAAGAGATGGACACGATCGGCCAGGAGTTCTTCCTGCCCGCCCTGAACCCCAAAGAGATATGGGAGGCCAGCGGCCGCTGGTCCGGCATGGGCGACAACATGTTTCGCCTGAAAGACCGCAAAGGCGCGGAGCTGTGCCTTGCCATGACGCACGAGGAGATTGTCACCGATATCGCCCGCAAGGAACTACGCAGCTACAAACAGCTCCCCCAGATCTGGTACCAGATCCAAACAAAGTTTCGCGATGAGCCGCGCCCAAAGGCCGGCCTGCTGCGGGTCCGTCAGTTTCTGATGAAGGACGCCTACTCCTTTGACATCGACGAGGCGGGGCTCGACGTCTCCTACAACAAGCATGACGAGGTCTATCGCCGCATCTTCACTCGCTGCGGTCTCGAGTTTGTCGCCGTTGAGGCCGACTCCGGAGCCATGGGCGGTTCGCAGTCGCAGGAGTTCATGGTCTACACCGATGCGGGCGAGGATCTGATCGTCTCCTGCGCCGAGAGCGGCTACGCGGCCAACCTCGAGAAGGCAACCTCGCAACTTTCGCCAGTGACAGAGATGGAGCCGACGGGCGATGGCATGCCGGAACTCGTCTACACACCAGGCACAGCCGCGATTGCGGACGTTGCCGAGTTCTTCAAGATATCTCCCGCGTCGGACATCAAGACGGTTGCTTATATGGGCAAGAAGAAAGACGGAACCGGCAAGACCGTTGAAGTCCCCGTGATCGCCTTTCTTCGCGGCGATCACTTCGTCAACGAGACCAAGCTGATGGCCGTCGCTTATGTGACTGAGCTGCGCACTATGGTCGCGGAAGAACTGGCTCTCTACTTCGAAGGCCCGGCCGGCTACCTCGGCCCAATCGGCCTGAAGGTTCTTCCCGCAGACAAGGGCGATCGACGTGCCGCTTTCGTAGTCGTTGACCACGGACTCGAAGGGCGGAAGAACATGGTTGGCGGCGCAAACAAGATGGATTACCACTACCGCAATATCGTGCCGGGCCGCGACTTCACATGGACGCGCGTCGCGGACATTCGCAATGTTAACGAAGGCGATCTGGACATAACCTGTGGAAAACCGCTGAAGGTCGCCAAGGCCGTCGAGATCGGCCACATCTTCAAGCTCGGATACAAGTACTCGAAATCGATGGGCGCCACAGTTCTGAACCGCGAGGGCAAAGAAGTCACTCCGATCATGGGGAGCTACGGCATCGGAATCGAACGCATCCTCACCGCCGCCATCGAGACGTCGGCGGCCGCGAACCGGGGCGAGAGCTTTGCGCTCAATCCGGCGATTGCTCCTTTTCAGGTGGTGGTCACGATCACCAACATCGGCGACGCTGCCCTGCTTGCCGCCGGCGAAAAGATCGCGGCTGAACTCGAAGCTGCCGGCGTCGACGTCATCCTCGACGACCGTGACGAGCGCGCCGGAGTGAAGTTCAAGGACGCGGACCTGGTTGGCATCCCCTATAGAATCAATATCGGACGCGGGGTAGCTGAAGGAAAAGTTGAACTCGTCGACCGTATAAAGTTAACAAATCAGGATCATCCTCTTGAGGTGGTCGCCTCGCATCTCGCCAGGGAGATCCATCAGCTAAACTAGCCCGGACGCACGTATCGGCATCAAAACCGTCTAATGTCCGAGCCGCAGATCGCATGCTAGTCTCAGGAGCCCTGGTCTCAATTCTCTGCCCCTAATGCCAGTCAAACTCAAATACGGCAACAACACAACGCGAACCGCCGCCAAGCCTTCTCTCATCCACTCCCGTCTCGTGCGCGGCCTTTTCATCGCCGCAATCGGCGTCGTGGCGATTGGCGTGATCGTGTTCAGCTACTTTTACGTGCACTATCAGCATGTTGTCGACGACCGGCTCAACGCCGGCCCCATCTTCTCCAGCGTCTCGCAGATCTACGCAGCCCCGCGCGAAGTTCGATCCGGCCAGAAGTTCACCGCCGCGTCTATCGCCGCCGATCTCCGCCAGGCAGGCTACAACAATAACCCGAAGCTCGGCACCTTTCAGCTCAACGGCGATAACATCTTCATCAAGCCCGGACCGGAGAGCTATCACAACACAGACGGCGCGACTATCAACACCACGGGCGGCGCCGTGCAGAGCATCACAGCCGAAAACGGCGCTGCCCTCACAGGCTACGAGCTCGAGCCGCAGCTCATCACCGCCCTCTCCGAAGACAAGAACCGCACGAAACGCAGCCTCGTCACCTACCAGGAGATCCCTCCGCGCATGGTGCAGGCTGTTATTGCGATCGAGGACCGCGATTTCTTCACTCATGGCGGCATCAACTACCTGCGCACGATCAAATGCGGCCTACAGGACGTGCTCTCGCACCACATGAGCTGCGGCGGCTCGACTCTCACCCAGCAGCTTGCGCGCGGCTTCTTCCTCTCGCCGGAGAAAAAGATCACTCGCAAACTCCGCGAGATCATGATCACGTTCCAGCTCGAAGCCCGCTTCAACAAGCAGCAGATCTTCGAAATGTACGCCAACCAAATGAATCTCGGCCACATCGGCAGCTATGAAATTAACGGCTTCGGCGAGGCGGCCCGCGCCTTCTTTGGCAAGCCGCTCGGCCAGCTTGATACGGCTCAATGCGCCCTGCTTGCCGGGTTGCTACAGAATCCGAGCTATCGCAACCCCTATCGCCATCCTGAGCGGGCGATGACGCGACGCAACGTTGTCCTCGATTCGATGGTCGAGACGGGCGCCCTCACAGCAAGCGAAGCCACCCGCGCCAAGGCGGAGCCCCTCGGCCTCGCACCACCCAACATCGACGCGAGCGAAGCACCTTACTTCGTCGATCTTGTCCACGATCAGCTGGTGAAACGCATCGGCGATCAGGACATCTCTCACCAGAACCTCCGCATCTACACTTCGCTCGACCCCGACCTTCAACGTGCCGCCTCGGACGCTGTTGAGACCGGCATGAAAAATGTCGATGAACTCGTCAATAAACTGCACAAGCGCAAAGGTCAAGAAGCCGGCCCCATCACTTACCCTCAGGTCGCCCTCATCGCCATCAACCCACACACCGGGCAGATCCTCGCGCTCGTAGGCGGACGCAACTACGGCGTCTCTCAGCTCAATCACGCCATCGCCGAGCGTCCCACCGGCTCCACCTTCAAGCCCTTCGTCTACGCCGCAGCCTATAACACTTCGCTCAACGGCATGTCCCTCGGCGACAGCGGCGTTTTCACCGCGCTCACCAAGCTCAACGACGATGCCCAGGACTTCGGCACCGCCGACAAGCCATACACCCCCGGAAACTTCGTGAAGGGTGAATACCCCGGCATGGTCACTGCCGCCACTGCCCTCGCACACTCGCTCAACATCGCCACCATCGCCCTGGCGCAGCAGATCGGCTATGGCAATGTCGCCGCGCTCGCCCGCTCCGCCGGCATAGTAAATGCTCGCGGCACCCCATCGATGGCGATCGGAGCCTATGACGCTGAACCGCTCGACATTGCCGGCGCCTACACCGTCTTCGCCAACAACGGCGTTCACCTCACTCCCTGGATGCTTGCCTCCGTCCGCAACTCCAACGGCGACATCGTCTCCGACTTCTCCCCCGAAGCCAAGCAGGTTCTCGATCCTCGCGCCGCCTACCTCACCCAGTCGCTCATGGAAGGCGTGATCAACTACGGCACGGGTGCCAGCGTGCGCTCGCAGGGCTTCACCGCGCCGGCCGCTGGGAAGACCGGCACCGAGCACGATGCCTGGTTTGCCGGCTACACCTCCAACCTGCTTTGTGTCGTCTGGATCGGCAACGACGACTACACCGACATCAAGATTGAGGGAGCGCACGCCGCCGCACCCATCTGGGCCGGCTTCATGAAGCGCGCCATTCAGCTCCCGCAATACTCCGACGTCAAACCCTTCAGTCCGCCCGAAGGAGTCACCGTCGCCCACATCGACAGGGTCTCCAACCTCCTCGTCGACCCTACCTGCAGCGACAACACCTTCTACGTTGCCTTCCTCGACGGCACCGCGCCGGTCAACTCCTGCAGCCAGATGGGAGACAACCAGCAGAACTTCCTGCAGAAGATCTTCGGCATCGGCGGCAGCAAAGACAAGCCCGTAGTGCCTGATTCAGTGCATCCGCCCGCCACGCAGTCACCGGCTCCCATTGTGCGCAGCGCACCCAACACTCCACCAGACGGCAATGCGCCCGACGCTACCCAACCCGCGGCACCAAAGAAGAAGAATTTTATCCAGAAGATCTTCGGCGGTGGCAAAGACAAGCAGCAACAGCAGCCGCCAACGACTCCGCCGCAATAGCCATTCGAAAATTACTTCGTCCGCACCACTACGCTGCATCGTCCCTGTCCGTGCAGCGCCTTGCCGCAGTTCTCAATCGCTTTCTTGTCGGCCAACTCCTGATCGAACTGTCCGTATGACATTCCCCATACGTCCGCGCCGTTGGTGGCAAACGCCTTCGCCGGCCCCATGATCTGAAAGGTATGAAAGGCCGCTAGGCCCCTGTCCTTCAGCCCCGCAGGCGGCGCGACGTTGGGAGCCGGTGGCTCCGGCAACAACTCGGCTGGCATCGGCAAACTCTGCGCACGCAGAAATTCCTCCACCATCGGCGTCCATCCGGAGATGTTGTAGTAGAACCCATGCCCATCGTCACGGTAAGGCGGAGCCATCACAAACTGGTCCGCGCCCCCACCCTCGCGAAACGCGGCCTCAAACTTATGCGCCATCTCGAGCGGAAACCAGTGGTCGTTCTCTGAGTAGATCCACAGCATCGGCACGCGCGACTTCTTCCCAAAGTGCCGGAACGCCGACACAATCCCATCCAGGTCGCAGTTGTGTTCTTTGCCATCGCCGCCGCGTCCTCCTGCAAAGCTGATCGCCGCCTTCAATCCCGCAGGCGGATCCGCAGTCAGAGCCACCTGCGCGAATCCTCCGGTCGATACGCCGGCGCTCACGATTGTTCCGCCATCCACCTCCGGAAGCGCCGCACCAAACTTCGCTGCCGCCCGCAGATCATCCGCGCTATCCTCCCCCGCCTCGACAAAACTTCCCCGGCCATTTCGCTGGCACCCACCGAACTGACCATCCTGTTGCCCGCTCGAACGGCCGTAGCCCTTTCTCACAACGACGAGCACCACATATCCTCTACGCGCAAACCACATCGCCTGTGGAAGATATGCCCAGGGCGTGACCGTCGCGCGATCCGTCCTCTCCGCAGCGGTGCCGTGGGTCAGAATCGCAAGCGGATGCTTGCCCGGACGCTCCACTTCCACTTGCAGCACATCGATCCCCTGCGGAGCACCCGACACTGGCATCAGGAACTCATGCTCAATCCACTGCATCTTCGCCGGAGCGGCCACGGTGCCTGCAGCCTGCTGTCCACCAATAGCCGATTCTGCATTCGCCAACGTCGAACCAAGACTCAAAAAAGCAAGAACGCCAAGTAAGAATTTCATGCACCCACTACAGCGGACTCAACCCGCAAAGTCAACGGCCAATTCTTCCTCGTCTGATGACCAGACTCTTTCCCAACGGCGCCACACCATCGCCCACCCATGGCTGACACTCGGAACACCAGTACGTCGACCGCGCCTGTACTCCCTGCTTCCGCATCATCACAACCGCGCCGCACCTCCGGCACTCCTCACCCTGCCTTCCATAGACCCAAAGCCGCTCTTCCCTGTCCATCGCATGCGTCGTTCGGCGGTTTCCAGAGTAGGTCGCAATCCCCTCTCCCACACCATCGGCAACATTTGCTTTCATATACCGCTGCGCAAACTCCACCATTACTTCCATCTCCCGCGCCGTAATCGTCCTCATCGCACGAAACGGATTCACCCCTGCAGCAAACGCCACCTCGCTCTTATAAACATTTCCCAATCCTGCCATCACCCGCTGATTCAGCAACACCCCCGCGATCTCCTCATCAGGATGCTCTCGCCCATAGGCAGTCAGGCGAGCGACGCCACCTTCCACCGTGAACTCATCCGACAAAATATCCGGCCCAAGTTTCGGCACCTGGCTGTCCCGCGCCAGCGATCTCGCAGTGTAAAACTCCGCGACAGGAATATTGAACCCCACCGCCTCCCAATCCACCGTTCGGATCACCAGCCGCATCTTGTCACGGCCCATCCGCCATCGTTCGCCAGTGCGGTAGAGATGCCAACTTCCACTCATCAACATGTGTGTCACTAAAATCAAGTCTCCTGAAAAATAGATCAGGCACCACTTGCCACGCGACTCGACTTTCTCCACCACCCGTCCCGCCAGGGGAGTGTCATCGTTCACCCGAGCAAGCTTTGCCAGTCCGGTCTCAAATCCCGTCACCACCTTGCCGCCAATCGCCCGCTGCAACGCGCGCGCAGTGCGATAGATTGTGTCTCCCTCAGGCATTTGCGCTCACTCCGCTTCGCGGCCCGGGCAGCGGAGGCAAGTTCCTTCTCACATTGAACCCCATCGCACCCGCCGCAAATCCTGCATCCAGCAGAAACCGCGCCATCCAGTGCTCCGCCACCGTCACCCCATTGATCGTCGCAATCAACATCCCGCCGCGTCCGCTGGCATCCTCGTCATCCTGCACCCGCCCCACCAGAAACTCCGCCAAGCTCCGCGCCACCTGCGATCGCTGCGGCTCCTCCTCCGGCAAAAACATCTGCAGATTCGGATTCCCTCGCCGCAGATAAGCCACCAGCGCCCCATCGCACAAGATCACCCGCGCCCCCACGCTCCGCGTCAGCGACGAACTCTCATCCAGTGCCACAGGCCAACGCATCAGCGCCCCATAAGGATTCGCCGGATCGGTTGCCGCCAGTTGCAGCATCTCGCTTCTCTCGCCCTGTTGCGACACCCGCAGCGACCGCAGCAGATCCACCGCCGCAGGCATAGCAAACTGCGTCGCGCCGAGATCCGCCGCAAAATATCCACGCCGAATCTTCCCACTCTCCTCCATCGCCTTCATCACGTCATAGACCGCCGAGAATCCTCCCGGCAGATTCTCCGCATGCGCCGTCTCCCGAAACACCACGCCATACCGCGTCAACAACTGCAGTGCCATAGCGCATGACTCCACTCCGTGGCTGACCTTCCTTCCGCAAACGCCGCCGCAGTTCAACGCCCAACGCCCCTGCGCCGTTGGCGGAGTCGTCCGCCGCGATCGAAAGACCGCCTGCTGGTTCACCCTCCTCGCCGGCTTTCGTGAACTCGACGCCGGCCGCTCACAGTAAGCCCGCAGCGCCGCCATCCCATCATTCGTCAGCAATCCCTTCCACACCAGATTCCAAAGCGCCTCCAGCGTCTCCCCCGGATAACCGCCACCCACGCCATCATGCAAATCCTGAAAGAACGAAGCCCCGCGTCGACCTCAAATAAGCCACAATCGCCTCCTCGCTCTCCGCAGAAGCCGGAGGCTCGCTAGTCCCTAGTCCCTCGGCCCTGGGCCCTCGATCAACAGGCCAAAGCAGCCGGCAACTTCTCCGCCAGATAAAGCCCGATCCGCCCATCCCGCTCCCCAATCGGATCCATCCCAACCCAAACCACCTCACCCGCCGCAATCAAAGTATCCAGATCCGAAGTCTTATACCCCACCAACCGCGCCGGCAAGAATCTCCGTCTCCAGAATCGAAGCCGGCAGCGGAGCGCCCTGCAGATTCTCAATCACATCCAGCAGCGCATCCAACCCCCGCCGCGGCTGCACCACTCCCTGCCACCGCGTAAACAACCGCGCCAGCGTCCGCTGCTCCACCGGCTCAACCTCCTTCCGCAGCCGCGCCAGCGACCTCCGCCGAATCGCCCGCAGCACCTCGTCATCGCACCACTCCCGATGAACCCCGCCCGGCCGAAACCCGCCCTCCACCACCCTGCCCGCTCTGCACCAACCCCTGCAGAACCGCCTCCACACTCTCCGCCGCCAAGTCCAAACCGCGCCGCCGCCTCATGCGTAGTAAACGGCCCATGCGTCCGCGCAAACCTGCGCACCAAATCCACCAGTCGCCTCCGGAGCCTCCTCCAAAAACGCCGCCGGCAACCCCGGCGGCAGCGGCACCCCAAGCGCATCCCGATACCGCGCCGCATCCTCCACTGCAATCAACCGCTTCTCCCCCGCAACCTGCACCTCCAGCACCCGCCGCGCCCGCATCAAGCTTCGCAACCGTATCCGCAACCTCTTCAGTTACACATCGCAGCCGCAACTCCGCCCGCGTCAAATCCCCCAACCGCAACAGCAGATCATGCACCCCATCCATATTCCGCGCCTTATACGTCTCGACCACACACTGCAACTGCTCCTCCGTCTCCTCAATCGCATTCACATCCAGCAACTCCCGAAGATCGGCATCGCCCATCAACTCCCGCAACTGATCCTGATCGATCGAAAGCGCCTGCGCCCGCCTCTCCGCCAGCGGAGCATCTCCGTCATAGATGTAGTTCGCCACATAACTGAACAGCAGCGCACGAAGCAAACGGACTAGGCGTCCGCGAATCCACCGTATGCACCCGCAGCGATCGGCTCCCAATCGCCCGCAACGTCTCCATCAACGCCGGCATATCGAACACATCCCGCAGACACTCGCGATAAGCCTCCAGCACAATCGGAAAACTGGCATACTGACTCGCCACGCTCAACAGGTCATACGCCCGCTTCCTCTGCTGCCACAGCGGAGTCCGCCCATCCGCCCTCCTCCTCGGCAGCAACAACGCCCGCGCCGCGCTCTCGCGAAACTTCGCCGCAAACAAGCGCCGTCGACCCAAGCTGCCGCAGCACCAACTCCGCAGCCTCCTCCGGCTCCAGCATAATCGCCTCAACTCGCGGCGCCTCATCCGTCTCCGGAAACCGCAGCACAAAACCATCCTCCGACCACATCGTCTCCACGTCATGCCCCACACGTCGCCCGCAGCTTCGCCGTAGCCGCCATCGCCCACGGAGCATGAACCCTGCTCCCAAACGGCGTCAGCACACACACCCGCCAGTCCCCCAACTCATCCCGCACCCGCTCGATCACGATATTCCGATCATCCGGCACCACCGACGGTAGCCATCTCCTGGTCCACCAGATAGCGCAGCACATTCTCCGCCGCCACCGGATCGAGATCATGCTCCGTCGTCAGCCGCGCAATCGCCACACTCCGCGGAGCCTCACGCAACTCCCGCACCAGCGCGCCAATCCTCCGCCCAAACTCCAGCGGCCGCCCCGCCTGGTCCCCATGCCAGAACGGCATCTTCCCCGCCTCACCCGGAGCAGGCGTCACCAGCACGCGGTCATGCGTAATCTCATCGATCCGCCACGCCGAAGCCCCAAGAATGAAACGTCTCGCCCACCCGGCTCTCAAACACCATCTCCTCATCCAGCTCCCCCACCCGCACCGGCTTCGCCCTCTCCCCCGCCAGAAAAACCCCATACGTCCCACGATCCGGAATCGTCCCGCCATTCAAAATCGCAATCCGCTTCACCCCCTGCCGCGGCGTAATCCAGTTCCTCGTCCTGTCCCACGTAATCCGTCGGCCGCAGCTCCGCAAACTCATCCGACGGATACCGCCCTGCCAGCATATCCAGCACGCCATCGAACACACTCTGGCTCAACCCCGCAAACGGAGCCGCCCCACGCACCAGCGCAAACAACGCCGCATAACTGAATCCCCGGCCCTCATCTTCATCCGCGCCTCGCTTCGCCCGTCGCTCCGCATCGGCCACGCTCAACGGAGGATGCGCAATCACCGCCACCATCTGCTGCGCCAGCACATCCAGCGGATTCCGCAGAAACCGCGTCGACTCCACATGCCCCTCATGCATCGCCCGCGTCACCGCCGCACACGCAATCAAATCCGCCCGATACTTCGGAAAGATAATCCCATGCGAAGGCGCCCCACCTGAGTGCCCCGCACGCCCAATCCGCTGCATCCCGCTCGCCACGCTCGGCGGAGCCTCAATCTGAATCACCAGATCGATCGCCCCCATATCGATCCCCAGCTCCAGCGACGACGTCGCCACCAGCGCCTTGATCTTCCCCTCCTTCAGCAACTCCTCAATCTCCGTCCGCTGCGCCGCCGCCAGCGAACCATGATGCGCCCGCGCAATCGGCTCGCCCGCCAACTCATTCAACGCCCCGGCCAACCGCTCCGCCACGCGCCGCGCATTCACAAAGATCAGCGTCGAAGTCCGCCCGCGAATAATCTCCAGCAACCGCGGATGGATCGACTGCCAGATCGAAGTCCGCTTCGGCCCCTGCGACGCCGGCCCGCTCGGCTGCTCCTCAATCTCCCCAAGCCTCGCCATGTCCTCCACCGGAACCTCAACCTTCAGCTCCAGCAGCTTCCGCGCTCCCGCATTCACCACCGTCACCGGCCGATACCGTAGCAGCACTCCACGCTCACCATCAGGCTTCACTCCATCGTCTTTACCGGCAACTCATCAACACACTCGACGGCTTCCGCTCTCCGCTCTCTTCCTCTCGACTCAATATTTATGCCCTTCATTCAGTTACATGATTCGTTAGCCTGCCGCACCGCCCAGAAACCGCGCCACCTCCTCCAGCGGCCTCTGCGTAGCCGACAACCCAATCCGCTGCAGCCGCCTCCCCGTCAGCGCCTCCAGCCGCTCCAGCGACAGCGCCAGATGCGCCCCACGCTTGCGTCGGCACCAGCGCATGAATCTCATCCACGATCACCGTCTCGACCGACCGCAGCCCCTCCCCTGCCTCCGACGTCAGCAGCAGATACAAGACTCTCCGGTGTCGTGATCAAAATATCCCCAGGATGCTTCTCTGAACCGCGCTCGCTCCTTCTGCGAAGTATCCCCCGTCCGCACGCTGATCTCCGGCATCCGCACCGCCACACCCTCCCGCTTCGCCATATTCGCAATCCCCACCAGCGGCGATCGCAGATTCCGCTCCACGTCCGCAGCCAGCGCCTTCAGCGGCGAAAGATAAACCACCCGGCACCCTTCGCTCCGCATCCGGCGCAGTCCGCATCATCAACTTGTCGAGACACCACAGAAACGCCGTCAGCGTCTTGCCCGTGCCCGTCGGCGCCAGTATCAGCGTCGACTCCCCACGCGCAATCGCCGGCCACCCCTCCACCTGCGGAGCCGTCGGCGCATCGAACACCGCCCGAAACCACTGCGCCGTAATCGGATGAAACAGCGCCAGCGCCGCCTCACTTGCTGCCCGGAGATCTCCGAGCGAAGACCTCTCGTCCGCATCAGTCGCGGCAGCCTTCTTCTTCGACTTGGAACGGGTTGGCAGCATCATCCTCGGTATCGCCATGGCATGCAAGCCACTACACACACTATAGGATGCGACCGTGTGAGACCCGGTCCAGATTTCCTTGCGGCGACCCAAAATCGCTCAAGGTGGATTTATTGGCCGATAAAAATAGCAGTTTGCCGCAAACTCAACCTCAAAAAGATTCGTCGAATCCTCAGCCTGCTCCGCATTCCCCAACACCAGATACCCATCCGGGGCCATCTTCTGATAAATCTCCGTGAACAGCGTCCTCCGGTCATTTTGCGGAAAATACAACAACACATTTCTCAACAGCACCAGGTCAAACACCGGCAGCTGCGGCATCGGCGCGCACAGATTCGCATACCGGAACTCGCACATCGATCGAACCCGCGGGCGCAACCTCCCACTCTTCTCCATCGCGCACCATATACTTCAGCAGCATCCGCGCCGGCAGGCCGCGGTTCACCTCCAATCGCCGATATCGGCCTTTCTGCGCATAGTCCACCACCTGCCGCGAGATATCCGTCCCAATAATCTTCACGTCCCAATGCGCAAGCTCCGGAAAATGCTCTGCAATCAACATCGCCACGCTGTACGCCTCCTGCCCCGTCGAACTGGCCGCGCTCCATATCCGCAGCCGGCGCCGTTCTCTTCTGCTTCGCGATCAACTCCGGAAGTACAACCTCTCGCAGCATCTCGAACGGCGCGATATCGCGAAAAAAACTCGTCTCATTGATCGTCATCGCCTCGGCTACCGCACGATGCAGATGCGCGGGCTTGCTGCTCTTCAGCATATGGACGAAGTCCTCCAGGCTCGTCGCGCCCGACATCCGCGCAATCGGCGTCAACCTCGTATCGAACAGCGCATTGCGCGACGGATCGATCCGGTTCGCCGACTCCGCCATCACAATCCCCCGCAGATACGCGTAGTCCGAATCAGAGCAAGCCATGGTTCATCTCCCGCATCAAACTCTTCGGCGACGACGTATAACTGCGTGCCGCCTGCCTCGGCGTTGACTCGCTCCTTCAGCGCACTCGCGATCCCCCACAACGGCAGCGTCGCACTCGCAATACCCGCTTCGCTCACCCTCCCCGGCATCCCCCACACAGCCGACGTCGCCTCATCCTGCGCCAGCACTGTCCCGCCGCTTTCATGCACCGCGCGCGCGCCCTCCAGACCATCGGCGCCCATTCCCGTCATCACCAGAGCCAGCGTTCCAGCGCCATACATCCTCGCCGCAGAGAAGAACAGATAATCCACCGCCGGCCTGCAGTGATTCAGCGGCTCCTGCTGATGCAGCCGGACCCGCATCCCGCTTCCCTCCGGCTCAGCTTCGCTCAGCATCACTCGCCGCGGAGCCACCTCCATATGCGCATCGCCCGGCGCCAGCCACACCGTGCCCGGGCGAATCACCGCATTCTCGTAAGCCTCCTGCACATGCAGCGCGCAGCATCTATCCAGCCGCTCCGCCAACGCGCCGGTAAATAGCTTCGGCATGTGCTGCACAATCAACACCGGAACCGGAAAATCTTCAGGCAACCGCGGCAGCAACTGTTCCAGCGCCGAAGGCCCACCCGTGGACAACCCGATCACCACAACCTCAATCGAAGACAACGTCTTCGCCGTTCGCCTCACCGAATCCCACCCTCTGCGGATTGTCTGACGAAGCGGCTGGTCGCGCACATTCCCTTTTCGCACCCTTCGCCAAGCGCAGCGATCCGCGGCAGCAACTGCTGCGACAGCGACTGCATCGCCGCAACAAAATCCCTCTGCTCCGAAGGCTTCGTCACATAGTCCGAAGCCCCGCGCGCCAGCGCCTCCAGCGTCGACCTCGCACCATGCTCCGTGTAAGCGCTGCACATGATCACCGGCAGCTCCGGATTCTCCAGCCGCAACCGGTCCAGCACCTCCAGACCATTCAGCCTCGGCATCTCCAGGTCCAGCACCAGTACGTCCGGACGCAGCTGCTCCACCATCTCCAGACACTCCACGCCGTCCCGCGCCACGCCGCACAGCTCCATCGCGGCAACTCGCTCAGCCGATCGTCTGCGTGCATCAGAAACAGCTTCAGCAACATGCTCCGCATCACCGCAGAATCATCCGCCGCAAGAATGCGAAGCTGCCGTCCCCTTAAGATTTCCATGTCCGATTCCTTTTTCGTCAGGCCGCTATCACGCCAAGCAGAAGCATCTTTTCCCGCAGGCTCTCCGGCGTAAACGGCTTCATCAGAAACTCGTCCGCGCCATTGTCCAGAGCCGTTTCAATGAAGGAGTGATCCGCCTCGGTCGTCACCATCATCACCTTCATCTCCGGCCCCAGCTTCGCCTCACGCAACGCCTTCACGCACTCCAGCCCATTCATCACCGGCATATTCACGTCCAGCAGCATCAGGTCGAATGTCTCGTCGCTCGCCAGCACCATCAGCGCATCGCTCCCGTCCACAGCCTCTTCGCACACGATATCCATCCTGCTCAACAAGTGCCGCAGATACTCGCGAATAAAGCTCGAATCATCGACGATCAGGGCTCGCATTGGCGTCTCCATTCGTACTCGTTCTGAACAGTCCCGTCTCCGACAGCCGCGACGGGCACAGCTTCCGCGGGTCCAGCCGCACCATCAACCCGCCATCCATCTTGTAAGCGCCATCGAACAACCACTTTCCTCGCGCCTCCAGCGTGCATGGATTCGCCTCCAGCATTCTGCGGCTCATCGTCACCACGCCGCCCACCGCATCCACCACCAGGCCAAACCGCTCCGCAGCCTCGTCGTCCTCCATTACCAGCACACAACATCGCCCGGGCTGCGTCTCCATTCCAAGCAGCGCTCGCAGGTTTACCGTCGTCAACACCTCTCCGCGATACGGCACAACGCCCGCGATATATCCCGGCGACATCGGCACCCTTTGCAACTCGCGCTCGCCCAGCACCTCGCGAATCTTGCTGGTATCGATGCCAAACGTCTCGCTCTCCCGCAAACAGCAGCACAGCGACACCGCATCATTTTCCTCCTGATGCTCATCCCGCTTGTCCCCGCCGATGATTCTCATGCAACCTCCTGCCAGGAGATCATCGCTCTCTCATCCAGTTCACGCAGACAACCGTCAGCTTCTCCTTCACCAGCGCAAGTTCCATCCCGCCCATCGCTGCCTCGTCTCCAGCACAGTTCCCGTCGAAACATCCAGCACCTGCCGCACCACAATGCCTGCTCTCTGCTCGCCTTCCGCGCTCGCCGCAGATCAGCACCGTCGCCAGCACCTCTTCACCAGGTCTGACGCGAAGCCTCAAGCTCAGCCAACACCTTGCCCTGCGTCCTTCAGCGGCAGCAGCTCGCCGCGATACTGCAGCATCGGCCTCCCTCCCGCATACTCAATCCGTTCCAGCGGCACGCTCTCAATCCGCTCCACCATGTCCAACGGCAACGCCGTCCGCTCACGCGCCCTGATCCTCGAAGATCAGGAACGAAGCACGCGACACATCCTGGACCGTCGTCTGCAGCCTCCACCAGTCTCCATGTTCTCTTCTTCAATCGGCTTCACTCCCGCGCGCGCCGCCGTCGCCCCAATATCCAGAATCAGCGCCAGCGTTCCATTCCCCAGTACCGTCGCTCCCGAGAACAACCCAATCTCCCGCAGCACCGGCGACAACGGCTTCACCACAATCTCCTCCGGCGACATCAAATCATCGACCACCAACCCATACCGGCAACCCTCCGCCTCCAGCACCGCCAGATAATGCCCCTGCGATGTCTCGGGGGACTCCGCCTCCATCCCAAGCAGCCGGTCCAGCCATACCATCGGCAGCAGACGCTCGCGCAGCCGATAAACCTCCGCCGACCCAACCCTCTGCACCGCCTTCCCAAACTCACGCGTCGGAATATCCACCAGCTCCACCAGCGCGCTCTGCGGCAGCGCAAAGCTTTGCCCGCCGCTCCGCACCACCAGCGAAGGCACGATCGCCAGCGTCAGCGGAACGCGCAGCCGCAGCGTCGTCCCCTCGCCTCGGCGCGACTCCACCTCAACGCTGCCGCCGACCTTCTCCACATTGGCGCGCACCACATCCATCCCCACGCCGCGTCCCGAGACCGTCGTCACCGCCGCAGCCGTCGAAAAGCCCGGCAGAAAGATCAACTGCAGCGCCTCCCGCTCGGTCATCCCCGCGGCCTGCTCCTCCGTCACCAGATTGCGCTCAATCGCCTTCCTCAAGACCCGCTCCATCGGAATCCCGGCGCCATCATCCGAAACCTCGATCACCACGGATCCGCTCTGATGAAACGCCTTCAGCCGCACACAACCCTCGGCCGGCTTACCCGCCAGCACGCGGTCCGCAGGCAGCTTCAATCCCATGGTCCACCGCGTTTCTCACTGCATGAGTCAGCGGATCCTTGATCGCCTCCAGAAGACTCTTATCCAGCCCCGTCTCCTGCCCGGTAAACTCAATCCGCACCTCGCGCCCACAGGTTCTCGCCAGATCGCGCACCATTCTGGGAAACTTGCCAAACAGATTCCCTACCGGCTGCATCCGCGCCTGCATCACCGTCTCGCGCAGGTCTGCCGTCACGCTGTCCAGACGTCGTGCCAGTTCAGGAAAATTCGCCGCCGACCGATCACTCTGCAACATCTGGTTGCGCGTCAACACCAGCTCGCCGACCAGATTCATCATCCGGTTCAACACATCCACGTCGATCCGCAGCGTTCTGTCGTTCCCTCCGCCGCTCCTCTCGCTGTTTCCTGCAGCGGAGACCATCTTTGCCGACGAGCCGGGAACCTTCCCTGCTTCTGCGGCAGCCCCGCCATCGCGGATCACCGCATCCAGCAACTCCGCTTCAATGTCAGCCGGCGGCATCTCACCATTCAGCAGAGCCAGTTCGGCGATCAGATCTCCATCCTCATCGCTCGACCGCGTCCCTTCTCCGCCAGTCTCCTCAATCAGCATCAAAATCGCGCGCAAACCATCCATCAGTCGCAGCAATCCGCTGATCAGCTCCGATGTCACCGCCAACCTGCCGTCCCGCACCGACCCCAGCAAATGTTCTCCGGCATGCGCCAGCTTCTCCAGCCGGTCAAACCCCAAAAATCCCGTCGTTCCTTTAATCGTGTGGACTGCACGGAAGATCTCGCCCAGCAAACCCGTGTCTCCAGGCCGCGTCTCCAACGCGGTCAGGCATTGCTCCATACGGTCGAGCCCTTCCTGGCTCTCCGCGATAAACTCTTTGGTCAGGTCGTCCACATCCCTTATATCGGGCGAACGCCCCTAACCATGAGCGCAACACCACTTGCTATCGCCCCTCCCACCCGATAGCCTCACTCTTATGTCATCCAGCCATACCAATCCACTCGACCCTGCCCTGGCCGTCGACCTCCAGCAGCGAGCTATCGCCGCCGCGCGCAACGCCTACGCCCCCTACAGCAACTTTCGCGTCGGCGCTGCCGTCCTCCTCACCGACGGCCACATCGTCACCGGCTGCAACGTAGAAAACGCCTCCTACCGTCTCACCGTCTGCGCCGAACAGAACGCCATCGCCGCCGCCATTGCTCTCCAGGGCCCGCTAATCCGTATCCGCGCCATCGCCGTAGCCAACCTCAACGACACCGCCAGCCAACCCTGCGGAGCCTGCCGCCAGACGATTCACGAGTTCAGCACCCCGGACACCGTCGTCTTTTTCCCTGGAGAAAAGGGCGCCATCGCCCAGGCCACCATCGCCGAGCTCCTCCCTGCGGCCTTCCTCATGCAAAATTCGTAACAATCAGTATTTGTAACTAAGATAGATACATTGCCAGAAAATATGACGCACTCCATCCATCCCATTGATGTCATCCTCCACAAACGCGACGGCCTTACGCTTACCGACGCGGAGATCCGCGCCTTCATCCTCGCCATCGTTCATCGGACCCCTGAAAAACAACTCGTTACCGACGCCCAGATCGCGGCCTTCCTGATGGCCGTCTTTCTCCGCGGCCTCGATGCGAGAGAGCTGGCTACTCTCACCGAGGCCATGCGCTTCTCCGGAGAGGTCGCCTACACCGAAGCCCTCAACACCTTCGCCGTCGATAAGCACTCCACCGGCGGAGTCGGCGACAAGACATCCCTATTGATCGCCCCGATCCTCGCCGCTGCCGGCCTTGCCCACCCCACCTCCGAAGGAGTCCCGGGAATCGTCGTCCCGATGATCAGCGGACGGAGCCTCGGTCATACAGGCGGAACTTTAGACAAGCTCGAGACCATCCCCGGCTTCAATACTCAGCTCACTTTTCCGGAGATGCGCGACGTTCTCAAGCGGTGCGGCGCCGCCCTCATTGGACAAACTCCAAAAATCGTCCCCGCCGATCGGATTCTCTACGCCCTGCGCGACCACACCGGCACCGTCGAATCTCCCTTCCTCATCACCGCCAGCATCATGAGCAAGAAACTCGCCGAGAGTCTCAACGCTCTCGTGCTCGACGTCAAAGTAGGCTCCGGCGCTTTCATGCCCACCTACGAAAAATCAAAATTCCTCGCCGAGCTCATGGTCAAAACCGGCGAAGCCTCCAACACCCGCACCGTCGCCCTCCTCACCAGCATGGACCAGCCTCTCGGCCGCTTCTCCGGCAACTGGGTCGAAGTCTGGGAGTGCGTCGACATCATGAAGCATCATCGCCACCCGATGTCCCGGGACCTTATCGAACTCTCCAACATCCTCTCGGGCTGGATGCTCCACCTCGCCGATCACGCCGACACTCCCGAAGCAGGAGCAAAGCTCTCCGACGATATCCTACGCAGCGGCGACGCCTACAAGTCGTGGCTCAAGATCATCGAGGCCCAGGGCGGCGACACCACCCTCTTCGAAGACCCCGCCGCTCATCACAAACCCATCGCGACTCGCGCGATCACCGCCCCACAAGACGGCTACCTCGCCTCCATGGACTGCAAACAAGTAGGCTGGGCAGTCCAGCGCCTCGGAGCAGGCCGCGCTAAACCCGGCGACCCCGTCAGCGCCCATGCAGGTATCGAAATGCACGCTAAACTCGGCGACGGCCTAGAAAAAGGGCAACCCCTCATCACCCTCTTCGCCGAAGACGAAGCCCTCCTCGACGAGCCCGAACAAATGCTCCTCGAAACGTTACAAATCTCCGCCAGCCCACCCCAGCTCCAACCTCTCATCCGCGAGGTCATCACTTCCTCGACCCTGCCCTCCTGATCATCACCGTCGATCTCGTTAAACAAAAGATGGGCTGATTGTCGCAGGATGATTCGCCGCCATTAGACGCACTCGCTCTCAAAGCGATATTTGAGCTGGCATTAATTTGTTGCGAAAATATCGGCCCGACAAGAAGACAGTCTTTTGACGACCGCATGACAAACAACCTACACCGCCGCGCCTATTGTGGATTCGGTCCCCTCGTCAAGAGAGACCTATTTTCAAAAGAGACGCAACAGCGGAGTAGTAATGAAAAATCCTTTGAATAACACCACGCGTCCAGTCGACCGTCGCTCGTTCATGAAGAGCGGTCTTCTGGCAGGAGGCGCAGCTACTGTCGGCGCCGGTTTGTTAGCAAATGCAACTCCGGCCCGAGCGCAGGAACGCGGCAGACTCAATCCGGGCGATGCAGCCATCCTCCGGTTTCTCGCAGCAGCGGAACTGATCGAGTCTGACCTTTGGATACAGTATGCCGAACTCGGCGGGATCGGTAACAACCCACCCGCCGAAGTCCAGCCCACCCAACTAAACCCCTATCAGAATGCCCTGTCGAACCTCGACGGCGACGGACCGCAGTACATCTCCAGCAACACGCTCGATGAAATAAGCCACGCTGCCTTCCTCAACGCCTATCTCGAGTCCAGAGGCGCAGAGCCGGTCAACTTCACCCAGTTCGAAACCTTGCCCGGAAGCACCGCTACAGGATCATCCGGCAAATTGCGCCTCACCAACCTCATGCATCTCAACGTCGACACCAGCTGGTTCGTTCGCTACCGTAGCACAACCAATCCGGACCTCGGTGCGACCTTTCCCCAGGCGATCACTCTCAATGGAGTTACCGCCATTCCCAAAAACGATGCCGATCTCAACGGCCCTGCCAACCATCTTCAGGCCATCGCCAATACAGCGGCTTTTCACTTTGGAATGATTGAGCAAGGGGGCTCGAGTCTTTACGCAGCCATGAGTCAAAAAGTCACGGATCCAGAAGTGCTTCAAATCACTCTTGGCATCGGTGGTGACGAGATCGCTCACTTCCTCGAATGGGTTGATTTCGCCGGCAATGGAGTGCAACAGCCTGTAGCGCCGTTTATGGATCCCATATCCGGCCTGTCGTTTCCTGATTTCTTCAACAACCCGCCGCTGAAACCGGCCAACCTCGTCCAACCCAGCCTCATCTTTCCCGTCCCTTGCGAATTCCTCAGCCCCAACCTCCCCCATGTCGCCATCATTCGGCCCCTGACCGATAGATTTGCCGGCGCCGTGGCCGCCGTGGCAAGCCTCACTGCCGACGGCCTCTTCACAGGCCAAAGCAAACTCTTCCTCAATACGCTGCAGACAATGGCCATCGAAGCCGACGCTGCTATTCGTTTAGCGCTGTAACGTTGTCAAAGAAAATGGGGGCGTTCCCTTACCCAGAAGGCCCCCATACACAAAACGTCGCGTTGTTCGAGAGCTGCTCTAACCGCCGGCAATAGCCCCAATCACCAACAACGGCTCCTTGCCCTCCACCACCGCATCTGGCAGCAGCTCATCGGGAGATCGGTGCGAAATATCCTCCATGCAGGCAAAGAACCGCAGAAACGCCCGCCGTTTCAGGGTTTCGTGCTCGCGAATCGTCCCTTGCAACATGGGATACCGAGACTCCAATTCATCCAGCACGGCGCGGAGCGTCACGGCTCCCTCAACGTCGAGACTCACCTCGCCACTCAACTTCGCGAGAGTCCTCAAATGCTGCGGCAGCTCCACTCGAATCCTCCCGCTCATGACAGAGTCTGCACTTCAACCGACAGCACCGCCGGCAGATCCCGCACAATCGGAGCCCAGCTATCCCCTCCATCTCGCGATCCGTACACCTGACCACCCGTCGTCCCAAAATAAACTCCGCACTCCTCCATCCGGTCTACCGCCATCGCATCCCGCAGCACGTTTACATAGCAGTCCTTCTGCGGCAAACCCTTCGTCATGGCCTCCCACTCATTCCCGCCCGACTTGCTCCTGTAAACCTGCAGCTTCCCCTCCAGTGGAAAGTGCTCCGAGTCACTCTTTATCGGCACCACATAGATCGTCTCCGGCTCATGCGCATGCACGTCGATCGCAAACCCAAAGTCCGTCGGTAGATTCCCGCTCACTTCCGTCCACGAGTCGCCGGCATTGTCGCTCCGCATCACATCCCAGTGCTTCTGCATGAACAACACACCCGGCCGCTTCGGGTGCATCGCAATGTGGTGCACGCAATGCCCCACCTCCGCGTTCGGGTCCGGCATGCCCTCCGACCTAAGCCCCTTGTTGATCGGCTTCCACGTCTTCCCCCCATCATCGGTCCGGAACGCCCCCGCGGCCGAGATCGCAATATAGATCCGCCCTTCAACCTTCGGATCCAGGATCACAGTATGCAGACACATTCCGCCAGCGCCCGGCTGCCAGTGTGGCCCCGTGCCATGCTCCCGCAGGCCTGAAAGCTCTTCCCACGTCGTGCCGCCATCCTTCGAACGGAACAGCGCTGCATCCTCCGCGCCCGCATACACCTCATCCACATTCTTCAGCGACGGCTCCAGGTGCCACACACGTTTGAACTCCCAGGGATGCGGCGTCCCGTCATACCACTGGTGAGTCCCCGGAACGCCGTCGTACAAGAACTTGCTCCCCACCTGCTCCCAGGTCTTGCCGCCGTCGTTGGACCGCTGCATGATCTGCCCAAACCACCCGCTCGACTGCGACGCATACAACCGGTTCGGGTCCACTGGCGAACCCTTCATGTGATAAATCTCCCACCCCGCAAAATGCGGCCCGCTGACATCCCACTTCTCCCGCTTCCCATCCGATGTCAGCACAAACGCGCCCTTGCGTGTCCCAACCAGTAACCTCACTGAACTCATCGCGTATTCCTCCGCATCAATTCTTCGATAATCTCTGCAGCAATTTCTACTTGACCCCAAACGAAATAATCAACTGATCCAGCGGCATCGCGTTCTTAACCTCTTGCACAGAAGGTAACGCAGAGATCGCCAGCGAAGTTCCCTTCTCCTCCGCTTCATCAAACGCTTTCGTCCCGCCCGTCTTTCCGGTCACCTGAAACGAGCGAATCTCATAAGGCAATCCATTCGACCCCAGCGACGAAGAACGATCCATTACCTGAAAATGCAGGTGCGGCACAACCGAATTCCCGCTATCCCCCACCAGCCCAATTACCTCCCCTGCCTTCACCCTGTCGCCTTTGCCAACCTTGATGCTTCCCGGTTGCATATGCGCATACATGGCAAATCGTCCGCCACCAATATCGAGAATGACGGAGTTCCCGTCCGCCTCATCGAGGGAAATGTTCTCCGGATACTTCCCCGGCGTCTGTTCCGGCCGGCCATCCACCACCGATGCCACCACCGCATCCGCGACCGCCAGCACAGGCTTGCCGAAGATCGCATAGCTCTCCAGCTTCTCCTGTGGCCCCACATAAATTCGCCCCTGCGAATCCACCTCCTCCCAATCCACCGCAAACCGCTGCGCCACCCACACCCTCCCATTCACAGGCATGGCCGCCCGCCGATGTCTCGTCGACTCACAACACGAATCCGCCGAAATATATCCCACCCCCCGCAATGGAGCGCCAATCAACGCCACCTCCTTGCGATCTACAACAACCACCCCACCCGTTTCACTCATCTCCTGCATCCCCGGAGGAGCCGCGTTCACATGCAGCGCAAGCCGATGCGAAAGCTGTTGAGGAATCGCGGCCCCAGCCTCAAGCGTCACATTCAAAAACAACAACGCCTGCGAACTCTTCACCAAAGTCCCCGCAGACTCCCTCACCCCAGCCGCCTGCAGCCTTCCCGCAACCTCCGCAGCATCGAAATTCTCGAGCACCCCACCATCCCCAATCACCTCAACGCCCTTCACCAGCACATTCGCGCTCGAAAAATTCGTCACCCAAAGCTCATACACCAGATGTACTCGCCCATCGGACCCCATAAACGGCGCCGGTGCATCCTGCACCGCCAGCACCAACGGAGTCATCGTATCCATCCCGCCGCCACGCGCTCCGACCGTCAGCGCTGCCGCAGCCAAAAGCCACACATTCGCGCGACCACCGAAAAAACGCACCGCGGTTACCTCCCAACAAGCTCTCAACAACGCGGGCCCAATTCCACCAAGCTAACAGTTCGGACTGCGAACCGCCTCCGACAAAATCTCTAGGCCACGCACCCTTCAACCCGTTACACTCATCCCAACCATTCCCCCGCATTCCAGTCGCGCAGGAGAGCAGCCTTTGTCACGATTCACCGGTCTACTTGGCCTCATCACCTTCCTCGGCCTCGCCTACGCCTTCTCCACCAACCGCAGTGCCATCCGCTGGCGCACCGTGGCCTGGGGTCTGACACTCCAGATCATCTTCGCCTTCCTCGTCATCAAGTGGAGCCTTGGCCAGCGGATCCTCGCCAGCGTCTCCTCCGTCATCACCAACCTCCTCGGCCACTCCGCCGACGGCTCCTCGCTCGTCTTCGGCCGCATTGGCACCCCCGGCGACCCGCTCGCCACCCTCGCCTTCGCCGTCCTTCCCACTATCATCTTCGTCTCAGCGTTCTTCGCCATCATGTACCACATCGGCCTCATGCAACACATCATCCGCATGCGTCGCCTGGGTCATGCAGCGCACAATGGGCACCAGCGGGGCCGAATCCACCAACGTAGCTGCCAGCATCTTCATGGGACAGACCGAGGCCCCGCTCACTATCCGACCCTTCCTCGCTGGAGCCACACGCTCCGAACTCATGACTATCATGACTTCCGGCATGGCCCACGTCTCCGGTGGAATCATGGCCGCCTACATCAGCTTCGGCATCAACGCCAAAGATCTTCTCTCCGCCGTCATCATGACCGCCCCCGGCACGATGCTCGTCGCCAAGATGCTCGTCCCGGAAACCGAAGTTCCCGCCACCGCCGGCACCGTTCACATGCCGCCGAGCGAGGAACACAAGAACGAAAACTTCGTCGCAGCCATCGCCCGCGGCACCATCGACGGAGGCCAGCTAGCCTTCAACGTCGCCATCATGCTCATCAGCTTCGTCGCTCTCGTCGGCCTCGCCAACGCCATCATGCTGGGCGTCTCCAACTTCCTCTGGGGCCACGGACACATCCCCTTTCCCCATTCGCTCAACGCGATCCTCGGAGTCGTGGGAGCACCGATAGCCTGGCTCATCGGCATCCCCTGGAACGAGTGCAAAATCATCGGCAACCTCCTCGGCACCCGCACCATGATCAACGAGTTCGTAGCCTTCACCCAGCTGGGCCAGCTCAAATCCACCCTCTCAGCCAGCAGCTTCTCCATCGCCACCTTCGCCCTCTGCGGCTTTGCCAACGTAGGCTCCATCGGCATGCAGATCGGCGGCATCGGAGCCCTCGTCCCTAATCGCCGCAACGACCTTGCTCAGCTCGGCCTCCGGGCCATGCTCGCCGGAACCATGGCCAACCTCATGTCCGCCAGCATCGTCTCCATGCTCATCAAATAAAACATGCCAAATCACGCTCCCCGGAACACACTGTTCGTCATATCGTCTTGGTGCCCGTCACAAATGGCGGCGACCTTTGCACCTCACGCGCAAGAAAGGAAACCCAGCATGGTTTCGCGAGTGCTTGGAATTCTGTTGCTGTGTTCAGCCCTCCTGGGCGCTCCGACAGCATTGGCGCAGAGGGTTGAGACGGGGTTTCTGGATCGGGCGGTCACCGTTGGCGGCATCGAATACCGCTATGAAGTCTACGTGCCACGCGACTACGATCCGGCCCGTCGCTGGCCAGTGATCCTGGCACTGCACGGCGGCGGCGAACTCGGCTCCGACGGAATCCTGCCTACGGTCGGGGCCCTGGCCAAGGCAATCCGCCAGCATCCCGATCGCTTCCCCGCCATCGTCGTCTTCCCGCACGCACACGCTGACGGCACGCCCGTCTGGCAGGGGCCAAGCGGCCAGGCAGCCCTTGTCGAAGTAGACCGGGCGCTCGCCGAGTTCCACGGCGATTCGTCGAGAGTGTACTTGACCGGGTATTCCGCAGGCGGCAACGGCGGCTGGTACTTGGCCTACCATTACCCGCAGCGGTTTGCCGCTGCCGTGATCGTGTGCGGCTGGGTTACCCCGTTCCAGGGCCGCCAGAGCCACCTCGACTATCCCTCGATCCCGCCGATATCGGCTGCCGATCCCTACGCCGAAGTCGCCAGAGGTGTCGCTGGCCTTCCGATATGGCTGGTCCACGGCGACGCCGACAAGAACGTTTCTGTCGACCAATCTCGCCATATGTATGCAGCGCTTAAGACCGCCGGGGCTGATGTGCACTACACGGAGCTGCCAGGCGTTGACCACTCCGCCTGGGACCCCGCCTACCAGAACCCGGACATCGCCGCATGGCTGTTCAAGCAGCATCGCGCCACCGTAGCGCTTCAAAAATAACCAAGTCACGCAACCAACAGCACCTTCCCCATGCTTATCAGGTAGCCGCAGGCTCGCCTCGCCGTCTGTTCTAAAATTGCAATATGTTCCTCAAGCAGTACTATCTCGGCTGCCTCGCCCACGCATCCTATCTCATCGCCGACGAAGCCAGCGCAACAGCCATCGTGGTCGACCCTCAACGTGACATCCAGCAATACATCGACGACGCCAACCATCTCGGCGTCCAAATCCGCCACGTCTTCCTCACTCACTTCCACGCGGACTTTCTCGCCGGCCATCTCGAACTCCGCGACCGCTGCGGAGCCGACATCCGCCTCGGCGCCCAGGCCAAAGCCGAGTACAAATTTGTCCCCATGAAAGACGGCGACATCCTCGAATTCCCCGGCCTCCGACTCCAGGTCCTCGAAACCCCCGGTCACACCATCGAATCCATCTCCATCCTCGTCTTCGACCTCGAGAAAAGCGCCGACAAACCCTACGCCGTTCTCACCGGAGACACTCTCTTCATCGGCGACGTCGGCCGCCCCGACCTCCGCGCCTCGCTCGGATGGACCGCCCAGGAGCTAGGCGGTCACCTCTACGACTCCCTCCACAACAAGCTGCTGCCCCTACCCGACGAGACCCTCGTCTACCCCGCCCACGGCGCCGGCTCCCTCTGCGGAAAAAACATCTCCTCAGACACCGTATCCACCCTCGGCGACCAACGTCGCTTCAACTACGCCCTTCAACCCATGTCGAAGGAAGAATTCATCCACATCGTAGCGGCCGACCAGCCCGACGCCCCCGCCTACTTCACCTACGACGCCATCCTCAACACCCGCGAGCGCGCGACGCTCGAGAAATCCCTCGAGCAAGTCCTCCACCCCATCGAGCTCGACGGAGTCCTCACCATGGGCGACGCCGGCTCTCAAATCCTCGACGTCCGCGACGCCGCCGAATACGCCAAAGGACACCTCGCGGGAAGCATCAACATCGGATTAGGCGGTCAATACGCAACCTGGGCCGGCACCGTCCTCGATTCAAAACGCCCCATCGTCATCATCGCCGAGCCCGGCCGCGAACAAGAGGCCGCCCTGCGCCTCGGACGCATCGGCTTCGACCACGTCAAAGGCTATCTGAAAGATGGCATGGGAGCACTGGCCGAACGCCAAGACCTCGTCTGGTCCACCGAGCGAGTCAGCCCTCCCATGCTCGCCGACGAGGTAGCCTCGCAAGATCCCCCCGTCATCATCGACATCCGCACCCCTCGCGAATTCGCCACAGGACACCTCACCAATAGCATCAACCTGCCGCTCTCCCAGCTCCAACAACGCATGGACGAAGTCCCTCGCGACCGCCGCATCGCCATCCACTGCGCCGGAGGCTATCGCTCCTCCATCGCCGCCAGCATCCTCAACCAGCACGGCATCACCAACCTCATCGAGCTCGCCGGAGGCATCACAGCCTGGCAAGCTGCAAAATTTCCTGTGGTTGCCGGCTAAACCCTAAAGAAATCGTTTCACATCAGGCAGTAGCGCGTTCCCGCGAACTCACGCCACCAGCTTCAGATAATTCGGCTCATCCGCAATCGTCTTATAACGAAACTCCCGCACTATCTTCGGTCCCTTCAAAAAGAAGATGGCTTGCATCTGCTTGCCGTCTTCTTTGATCGCCCCAATCCCATGCTTGAAGAGCGCCCCCTTGAACCACCCCCTCCAAACCTCTGGCTGCAACAACGTCAGCGCCGGATGCATCCGCGAAATCGCAAACACCGGATTCTGATACACCGCCGCCTCGGGATCGCTCACCCGCTCCACATCCCCAATCCCGTAGTACTCAAAGAAACGGCTTAGCCCGCTCCGGTGTCCCCAGGTGTACAAACACCGGCCGTACCCCACGACGTGCCAGCTCATCCTTCAAGTCCGCCACATCGCTGATCGCCTGCCGGCAGAACGAACACCCAAAGTGCCGAAGGAAAATCAGCAGCAGTGGCGAAGCCTCCGCAAGCTCCAGCAAACTCGCGCCCGACTCCGTTCTCACCGAAGCCAGGGTCTGCGCCACCTCATCGCGAGAATCGGTTCCAGCACCTGCCATCGGTTGCGAATCCATCGTATCTGGCCTTCCCTTCGGCCTTCATCGTTGAAAAAACGCTCTTCAGCGGTAGAAATCCGAGCACGAGTATAGCAACACACGGCCTTTGCCAGCGCGACGCCTCACGCGACACCCAGCACCCCATTGAGATATCCGACGATGTACTTCCAAACCAGATAATAGAGCGCCAACGCACCCACAATCCAGGTTGCGATCAGAGAGTATGTGAGGTTGATCGTCTGGAATAAGGTCACACCCACCGAACCGATCGCCATAAATCCGCCGGAGACAGCAAAAAAGGCTCCGATCCCAACCAGAATCACCGGGAGCAGCGCACCATGCAGACCGATCGGCCAACTACGGTGCGGTCGCGTCGACACATACAGGATGTTCCACAAGCCGAAGGCCATGGGTATCACCCCCATCGGAAACATGATGACGCGCTCAATCGGAATAGGCACATGAAACACAAGGCGCGTAAGAATGAAAACTGTCAGCGCAACCAGCACTCCTACGCTGGGCGCAACCACGCCCGCCATGTACGCGCGAAGATAAGGATGAGTATTCATAACAACCCTCCAGCTACAGGTAATAGAGAAGCAACGGAATCGCCTTCGGAGAAAACAAAAGCCACATCGCCACGCCGCCGGCCAGCACCCAGTCAAACCAGGGAACAGCGGCAGGCTTCGCCTCCAGCCGCCTGAGCATCCCCGGCCACAGGTCATGTCGCAACTCCGCATAGGCGTGGTCTGCGACCGGCCGCACCGTCCGTTTCAACAATTGGTGCATTCGCTCCTGCTCACGTTCTGTCATGGTTCGATTCCTTGTCGTTTCAATTCATCTCTCAAAAGACGCACCGCCCGAAAGATCCGCACCTTCCCTGCGCTCACGGAGATACTCAACGCCTCCGCGATCTCCTGGTATGGTCGATCTTCAATCAGCGCAAGTGTGGCCGCGATCCGTAGCTTCGCGGGAAGCCGTGTGAACGCACGAGCCGTCGTCCGGCGAAGTTCCTCTGTTACGCCGGGATCCGGCAGCGCAGGCGAAATCAAATCATCGGGAAGATCCATCTCAGGCCGCGAACTCTTCAGGTAATCGAGAGCAACATTGGTCGCAATGCGCCGCGCCCACGCCCCAAAGCTACGTGCGGGATCAAAGCGCGCGTGCGCGCGATGGATACGCCAGAACGTCTCGAGAGTAAGGTCCTCAGCAGCCGCAGGATCGCGAACGATCAACGATCCAGCCGTAAACTTCGCCCTGATGCTCTCGGAACAGGATCTCGAAAGCGTCAAGGTCGCCATGGCTGAACTGTCGCAATACGTCCGAAGGCTGTTCCAGCACGAGCATCCTCGCACCCTCTATATACGCTTACGCCGAGAAGAGGGCGAGGGTTACATTAATCAGTCATTAGCCCTGAAACTACCTCCACCCACCCAGAATCGCTCCCATCACCACCAGCGCGACCGTCAAATACCCTCCATTCACCAGCACATAGCTCCACGGCCGCCGCTCAAACAGCGAGACAATCCCAATCCCCATCGTCACCCATCCAAACCCCGCCAGAAATCCCGCAGTAGCTCCCCAAGCCAGGTTCGTCTTCGGATCATTCAAAAACATCGCCAGATTCAGCGCCATCACCAGACTCAGCAAAAAGCTAACAATAAAAATCTTCGCGTTAGCCGCCGGCGGTTCATCCGCACCAAACCCGTTCGCCTTCTTCCACACTCCACCAAACAAAAACGGAGCATACCAAAGCCCTCCCAGCACAAACGCCGAGATCGCCGCCGCAAGAACCGCCCAAAGATTCAGTCCATGAAATCCCATTCAATGTTCTCCTTACTTTTGAAATCAGGCATTCTACTTCGTCCAATCGATCGGCCCATTCACAAACCGGTGATGCAGCGTAGCCAGCAGCTGCGCATTCCCCACAGTCAGATATTCGTAAGCCCTCACCCACTCATCTCCGTTCTGCCATCCCGTCTGCGTCAGCCGCACCACCGTAGAGCTACCCTTCGACTCAAATGAAAACTTCGCCTTCGTCCTTGCGGCCCGAACCGCAGGAAACTTATCCGGGGCCAGCGCCGAAATCACCAACTCCTTCTCCGGCACAAAACTCAGAATCGTCCCACCACCTGTGCTTCCCCCCGGAAAATGCGCGGTCCACTCCCCACCTTCACGCAGATCCACGACTGCACCCGGAGTAAGCCATGTGCTCAACCCCTCGCTCGTCGTAAAAGCCCTCCAGACCTCTGAAACCGGCGCCGGCACAACGACCTGAATCATCAAAACCTTTTCCCCGAGTACCGGCGCAGCACTCGAACTCTGCGCCAAACCCGCCCCACCGATTGAGGCAGCCCCAATACTCAAAACCGCAGCCAGAACAATTCCCTTCATAGATCCTCCTCAGGATTCTTGGTTGGTCGTTCAAGTAAATCCCTGTAGACTATCCCTGTCAAGAAGTTTCTTCTCATGCCCGAAAGCCTCCCAACCCGCGACCGCCTTATCCAATCCGCCCGCTACCTCTTCTGGGACCGCGGCTATGCAGGGACCAGCATGGCCGACCTCCTCGCCCACGCC
This sequence comes from uncultured Acidobacteriaceae bacterium, assembly GCA_963746625.1. Taxonomy (GTDB): domain Bacteria; phylum Acidobacteriota; class Terriglobia; order Terriglobales; family Acidobacteriaceae; genus Edaphobacter. The sequence goes on along the minus strand of CAVVBT010000001.1, from coordinate 964,619 downwards.
CAGGTCAACTCCGGCAGCTTCTACCACTTCTTCGAAAGCAAAGAAGCCCTCCTCCGCGAAGTCCTCACCGGCTACCTCGAAGCCCTCCGCCCCATGGTCGTCGATCCCGCCTTCGCCACAACCAATGAACCCGTCGAACGCATCTTCGCCATCCTCGCCGGCTACCGCGACCGCATCCTCCAGACCGAATGCCGCTACGGCTGCCCGCTCGGCCGCCTCGCCCTCGAGATCGACCCCGAAAACCGCCCCGCCCACAAACTCATCGCCGAAAACTTTCAGGGCTGGATCACCGCCGTCCGCGAGTGCATCGACCAGCTCAAGCCTCGCCTGCCCAGGAACACCGACCCCGAAGCCCTCGCCACCTACGTCCTCGCCGTCATGGAAGGCGGCGTCATGATCTCCCGCTCCTACGGCTCCGTCGAACCCTTCGACCGCGCCGTCAAACAACTCCGCCAGCACTTCGCCCTGCTTCTAACCCCGCAAAAACCGGCCAAGCCCAAACTCCGAATCGCAAAGTCCAAAGCGCTAGACGCAAGCGCCAACCCGTTACCGCCTCCGCCCACCCTGTACCATAGCAACGTCCGCCAAACCACAACCGAGGAGTCCCCCAGCATGGCATGGAGGAAGAAGAATCCCGACAAAGACAATCGCAAGCTCCTCTCCGAAGAAAACCGAGCGACAGGACTTCTCAACTTCATCCTCGCCGTCTCCGTCGCCGCCATCGCTTATACCGACTGGATCGTCGTAGAAAACGATTCCCTCGGCTATCTCTACGTCCTCCCGGTCGCCCTGAGCGGCCTCGTCAACCGACTTCCCATCACCATCGGCCTCTCCCTCATCTGCGCCTACCTGCAGGATCTCTTCGGCCCGCCCGGAGAACACGGTGCATATCCGAGTCGTTCGCGGCTTCATCAGTCTCTCCGGATACCTCATCATCGGCTTCCTCGTTACGGCGGTCGCCCGTCAGCGCGCCGCCCTCGCCGCCGAGATCCGCCGGGAGCGCGACGACTACGAGAAGGACCTCACCCTCGCAGCGCAAGTTCAGCGCCGCGTCCTCCCTGCCCCGCCTGTCATCCCCGGCATCCAGCTCGCCGCCGGCATGCAGACCGCCCGGCTCCTCGGTGGCGACTACTACGACTTCTTCCCCATCTCCGACGACGTCGTCGATGTCGTCATCGCAGACGTCTCCGGCAAAGGAGCCGCCGCGTCTCTTCTCATGCCCTCACTGGCCGTCGCCCTTCGCCTCAGCGCCCGAGAGCTCTCCGGCCCCGCCGCCATCATCAAAGATCTCGACGGAGTCCTCTTCCAGATCACCGCTCCCGCCACCTTTGTCACCATCTTCTACGCCCGCATCAACCCTGCCCGCCGCACTCTCGAATACTCCTGCGGAGGCCACAATCCACCGCTTCTCCTCCGCCCCAGCACCGGCGAAGCCATCCAGCTCGACGTAGCCGGCCCCATCGTCGGCATTCTCCCCGACGCTGAGTACACCGACACCATCATCCCCTTGTCGCCCGGCGACATCCTCACCCTCTACACCGACGGCGTCACCGAACAGGAAAACCAGGTCCCCGAACAGTTCTCTCTCGACCGCCTGAAACAAGTCGTCCTCGCCAACGAGGCCGACTCCGCCTCCGCTATCGTCTCCGACATCACCAGCGCGGTCTCCACCTTCGCCGGCCCCACCGAACAGGAAGACGACCTCACCGTGGTGATAGCAAAAATCCTATAGCTGCACGCTCGCTACTCGGTCCGGAGCGCCTGCATAGGCTGCACTCCAGCAGCCCTGCGTGCTGGCAGCGCCGCGGCCAGCAGGACTGTGAAGACAATCAGAACCGTGGAGGCCGCAAGCGTAAGTGGGTCATACAAGCTCACTCCATAGAGCTGACTACGGAAGAAGCGAGCAAGAAGCACGACTGACGGAAGCGCCACCATCGTGGCAATAGCCGCAATAAGAGCCATTTCTCGCAGAACCGTAACAACGATGCTGCTGCGCGGAGCCCCGAGCGCAAGGCGAACCCCGATCTCCCGCGTGCGCTGCTCGGTGGAGTACGCAAGCACGCCATAAAGGCCGACAGCGGCGAGCAGAAGGGCCAGAATTGAGAATCCTACAGCCAGAATCGCAAGAGCCCGCTCGCCAAACGACGCGAGTTCCGTCTGGGCTTCCATGGTGCGCAGGCCGCTCACTACGAGCGTGGGATCAAGGTCATAAATCACTTTCCGGATGGAAGCTTCGCTCGCTTCGGGCGACTGCGTGGTCTGCACATAGAACTGAACGCCGATGGGATGTTCCAGTTGTGCGTAGGGACGATAGACCGCAGGCCCAAGTTCGGTGCGGAGATCAGTATGACGTGTGTTGCCAACCACGCCAACGATAGCGGTATCGGGTTTCGCGTCGGGATGTCCATCTTCGACGATGAGATGGCCGATGGCATTCTGTGGCGTGCCGAAGAATCGTTTCGCGAATGCGAGGTTGACCACCGCGACCTTGGCGCTGCCTTTGGTGTCCGCTGTGGTGAATTCGCGGCCGACAAGAACGGGCTGGCGAATGGTGGCGAAATACCCAGGAGTGACATCGGGAGATTCAAAGTCGCGGTGTTCGTCTTCGGAGAAGGTGTGGCCTTCAATGACGTAGCTGTGAATCTCTTGATCGCCCGTGAGTTCAGGGTCAGTGGTGGCTGCGGCCGAGATGACACCGGGGATACGATTGAGCGAGTCAACAGCACTGGCGATGATCTGCGGAGTGCGGTCTTCGCCGTAGCCGGAGTTGGTTGGATCGAGGCTGAAGGTCGCCTGGTGGGTGGTGTCGAAACCAACAGGCTGCTTGCGGAGGTTGTCGAGTGTGTGAACGAACAGTCCGGCAGCACCCAGGAGAAGCACGCTGAGTGCGATCTGCACGCCAACCGCAACTTTGCGGAAGCGTTGTGAGCCTTTGGACGCAGTTCCTGCACTCTGGCGGAGAGCCTCCACCAGGTTAGGCCGGAGGAAATGGAGCACCGGCGCAAGACTGAAGAGAAGGCTGACGACAACCGAGATACCGAGAGTGAAGAATAGGACGCGTGAGTCAATAACCGCCGAGTAAGGCTCGCTGCCGGGATCGGCCTGCGTCATCAGACGCACCAGCGCGTTGGCAACCAGGGGCGCGAAAGCAAGACCGGCAAGCGCCCCGGCCAGACCGAGGAGCCCGCCTTCAACAAAGAGTTGCGACACGATCCGAGGGCGGCTGGCTCCGAGAGCATAGCGCATCGACATCTCGCGAGCACGGGCTGCGGCGCGCAGGAGCAGAAGTGTAGCGACGTTAAGGGCACACATCGCAACAAGAAGACCGGCCATGCTCATGAGAATAATGAGCGGAACCTTCAGATCTGCGCGCCCGGGAGAAAATCCGCGGGAGTCGTCTATCACGAGGAGATGGGAGTTATCGAGGAAGTTTTTGGAGAAGCGCGCAGTACGTTCTTTGTAGAAGGTCAACTCCTGTGCGCGGAGTGAGTGCCACAGAGGCGCAAGACTGGCTTCTGCCTGGGTTCTCGTAACTCCGGGCTTGAGCCTGGCGATGAGTGTAAGCCAGATGAATTGGTGGTTGGTGAGCGGGTTGCGCGGAACCATGGCCTGGATAGCAACTTCGGACATACTGATCGGAAGGAAGAGGCCGGGCTTGTAGCCGCCGATGGCGGTCTGGAAACCCTCCGGCGCGACTCCGACGATGGTGAACGGCTGACCATTGATCCGCACAGTCTGACCAACGACAGCAGGTGACCCGGAGAATCGAGACTTCCAATAGGCGTAGGTGAGGACGACCTGTGGATTCGCGCCTTTGGCGGTGTCGTCCCGCGGGGTAAGAAGGCGGCCGGCCGCGGGTTGCAGGCCGAGAACTTCAAAGTAATTTCCAGAGACAAGCTCTGCATCCTGATCTTCGGCCTGATTGTTCCAGATCACTCCCACGTTGGCTCTGTCGACAGCAACAACGCCGGAGAAGACCTCGTTCTTGTCCCGTAGATCTTTGTACATGGGATAGGAGAAGTAATCGCCCATCCCTCCACCGAAGACGTTCGCGCCGCCACTGTATCCCCCGGTCCAATTGAAGCGCACGAGTTGTTGCGGCTTCTGAACAGGAAGCATCCGGAGCAACACCTGATCGAAGAGGGTGAAGACAGCCGCATTGGCTCCGATGCCAAGCGCCAGCGTGAGAATGACGGTCAGGGTAAAGCCAGGCGATTTGCGCAGCTGTCGCAGAGAATAGCGCAGATCTTGAAGAAAGGGTTGCATCGAGCCTCCGGGTTCGCCCTTCAACATGGCATTTTTCTGGCCAATTGCAGGGCTCACAACCTATTGATAAGAAAAAGGACAGATCGTGACAAAAGGGTCCCAAGCGTCCAAAAACATGAATCGCTGTTCGTAGCCGGACACTGCAAGACCTAATAAAGTAAAAGGATACTTTTTCAGCGAAGGGAAACCGCCCCTCAAAAGAGGGGGCAAGAGATCATGACTGACGTTTACAGCAATGCCCAATCCGCGGCCGACTACATCCGCGTCGCCGCCGACATCCACCCACGCATCGGTGTCATCCTCGGCTCCGGCTTCGGCAACTTTGCCGCTCAGCTCCAGGACGCCACCCGAATCCCCTACGCCGAAATCCCCTACTTCCCCGTCTCCACCGTCGAGGGCCACTCGGGAAACCTCGTCCTCGGCACGATCGCCGGCGTCCCTTTAGCCGTCATGCAAGGCCGGGTCCACGCCTACGAGGGCTACCCGATCACCCAGGTTACCTTTCCCACACGCGTCCTCGGTCTCCTCGGCTGCAAAACCCTCGTCATCACGAACGCCGCGGGAGGCATCAACGCCAGCTACAGGCAAGGCGCTCTGGTCGCCATCGCCGACCATATCAATCTCACCGGAATCAACGCCGCTCTCGGCCCAAACGAACCTCGTTTCGGCATGACCCACGGATCCGGCCAGCGCTTCTTCGACATGTCAGCAGCCTACTCGCCGCGCCTCCGCGCGCTGGCCGTCAAAGAGGCTGCGCGGCAGAACCTTCTGCTTGCCGAAGGCGTCTACCTCGGCGTACTCGGCCCCTCTTTCGAAACCCCCGCCGAAATCCGCGCATTCCGAACCCTCGGCGCCGACCTCGTAGGCATGTCCACCGTCCACGAAACCATCATCGCCCGCCACATGGGCCTCGAAGTCCTCGGTCTATCCCTCGTCACCAACATGGCCGCCGGAGTCGTCGCCTCAGGACAGCAAACCGCCGATATTATCAACCACGAGGACGTCATGGAAGTAGGCCGCCACGCAGAAAAGCAATTCACCAACTTACTCACGGCACTGATCCCAACAATCGCTGCAATGTAACCCGAACTAGTCTGACGCAGACAAACAAGCCGGGGTGCCCCATAGCCTGCCCTGAGCCTGCCGAAGGGTCCCGTATCTGGGACATCGGTTTTCGCAGAGCGACAATCTCAACCCACCGCCACCAACTCACCCTCACTCACCCGCTCCACCCCACCTATCCCCGCATACATCTCCACAACCCGCTCCCGCGCCGTCTCCGACAAAACAAACCGATCCGTCCGCTCCTTTACCTCCTCACCAAACCGCACCGTCACCGAAAGCCCCCTCAAACCCAACACCCGGAAGATGTGCAGCACAAATCCCATCTCTCCCCACCAGCAGACATCCTCACCCACCGTCGCCCCCTCATTCACCCAGCACCTCTCCAACTCATACCGCAGAGCCGCAGTCCTCAGCGCAACTCCATCGTTCAGCACCGAGTGAAACAGCCCTCGCCGAAACGGCAACACCTCCGCTCCGTCCGTCGTCGTACCCTCCGGGAAGAACAGCACAGGCAATCCGCTGCGATAAGCCTCCGCCATCGCTGCATTCACCCGCGGATAAGTCTTCGGCCCACCCCCGCGCTCGACATACACCGTCCCCGCCCGCGACGTAATCCACCCAAACAGCGGCCAACCGCGCACCTCCGTCTTGGCCACCATCACGAACGGCCGCACCGAGCTGTACATCAAAATATCCAAATAGCTCAGGTGGTTTGACACCACCGCCCCATCCACCGGAAGCCGCCCTTCCACCTCACACCGAAACCCCAGGGCTTTTACAATCCGCCTGCTCCATCCATGAATCCACATCGCCCCCTCGGCACCCACCTCCGGCAGCCGCACCCACCAATCCACCACAGCCGCACACAGCAACATCAAAAACAAAAAACTCCGCCAAACCGCTCGCAGCGTCACCCACAAACCTCTCACCTCAACGCCCCTCAAGAAATCTTCTGGCAACCCGAGGATGCAGCGTCTGCAAATCCAGCAGCGTCAGGAAATCAATCGTCTTGAACTCCCGGTCGATCGCCGGCTCACTGCAGATCTTCGCACCAATCGTCAGATAAGCCCGCAACAGCTTCGGAGCCCGCGCCTCCGGCATCGTTCCCTTCGCCGCCGGCAGTGCAAACGCCTTCGTAGCAACCGTCCTCAACTCCGGTTCAACCATGCACTCGCGCAGAGTCTCATACACCGCATGACCTTCCTCCACATCCTGCGACGTCAGCGAGCAGCACCCCATCATGTATCTCCCTCCATTCACAAGCGAGTACCGCGCAATCCCCCGCCAAAGCAGGTGCAGCACATCTGAAGAACGAAAATCCCGATGAATGCACGCCCGGCCCAACTCCACAATCTGGCTCCTCATCGCCTCATAGGGCCGAAAACAGAACTCCTGTTCGCTGTAGTACCCGAAATACTTCCCGGCAATATCACCCATCTGCATTCGGTAGGTCCCCACCACCGCACCTGTCCGCCGGTCTTCCACAATCATGTGGTCGCAGACATCATCGAAGTGGTCTGTGTCGTATCCATCCACATACGCCGACTCCAACCCCTCATTCATCTCAAGGTTGAACACCAGAAAGCGCAAACGGTAAGCCGCCGCCCGCTCTTTCTCGGTCAGCGCAAGACGCACCACAAAATCCGCCGTCTCCAGTCGAATATCTCTCTTCGACGGCAGTTGCGGAGCCACAGCTTGATTCGGAAGCAGGACACCAGAGGACGATCCAGCGGCTGTAAGCATCGAAGCTCCTTCAACAACAGGATGTGCAGCCTTCGATGTCAGTCTGCGTTGTCTCTTGTTACACAGCGTTCACAGCAAATGAACATTTGTTGAATCGAATTTGGTGCATTCGCGAAGTCAACGCCCTTTTTCCGCCAGCGCCGCGACCGCTGACCGGGCCTCTACCGCCGCCTGTTTCCTGTTTTTCAAGCATGAAAAATCAATCGGCCTCTCTTCGAACCTCACCTCAGCCCGCACTCCGCGCAGCCCTAAAAACTTGAAGACATGCACCCACATATTCCGGTTGCCCCAGTAGCAGACGTCATTCGCCACACTCGCGTCAGGTCCGTTGTCCTCAATAAAGCCGTAACTCATATAGGCAGCAGTCACCGGCGAACCCGTCTCAATCACCTGCGCCAGCAACCCGCTATGAAACTTCAGCAACTGGCTCCCATTCGATGTCGTCCCCTCAGGAAAAAACACCACCGGCAACCCCGCATCCACCGCAGCCTGCATCCCCTTCCGCGCCTTCATCGCCGACCCGCCGTGACCCCGCGCAACATAAACCGTCCCCGACATCGTCGTCATCCACCCCACAACCGGCCACTTCTCAATCTCCGCCTTCGAAACAAACACGCAAGGGTGAATCGCCGCAAACACCACAATATCCAGATAACTCAGATGATTCGAGATCACCGCTCCATGCTCGGGAAACACCCCCATCACCCGAATCTCGATCTTCATCCCTCTCAGCGCCCGCGCACAGAACCGATGCAGCCAATCCGCCCGCTCCTCCCGGGTCTTCGGCTGCTTCACTATCAACTCCGTCCCCGCCACAACAAACATTCCCGCCAGTCGAAATGTCCGCCCCACCGCCCGAAAAAAATTCACCAGGTCAAACCCTCCTCTTCCAAGCCTCGCGTCGCTCGCGTAATCCTTCGTGCGCAGTCTATCCTGTAAGAAGTGGATTCCAGTCAGTCCAAATACAACGACGGCACCCAAATTCCCACGCCCATCCACCACAACTGGATCTACCGCCGCGTCGCCCTTCCCATCCTCGCGCTCCTCCGCATGGGAGCCTCACCCGAAAAGCTAGCCTGGAGCATCGCCGCCGGCCTTCTCATCGGCATCAATCCCATCCTCGGCAGCACCACCGTCCTCTGCCTCGCCATAGCCTTCGTCTTCCGCCTCAACGTCGCCGCCTCACAGATCGGCAACCACATCGTCTACCCGCTCGAACTGTTCCTCATCATTCCCTTCATCAACCTCGCGAGCCGCGTCTTCCACACCGAGCCAATGCCGCTCTCAGCAAGCGAACTCCTCCACGCCGCCCGCGAGCATCCCCTCGACCTCACCCGCCGCCTCTGGCTCTGGGAGTGGCACGCCTTTGTCCTCTGGGCTATCCTCGCCGCCGTCGCCATCCCGCTACTGGCACTTATCCTGACGCCAATCCTCCGCAGGCTGCTCATCCGCGTCACAAGACACCAATACCCGATCCTCTCGCAGACCACAAACCCAGACAACTAACCGATCAATCCGGATAGTTGCGTGGAGGCAGCGGCTCTGCACTCTTCACCCACGCCGAATAGATCATGTCCCGCAGTTCGGTCGCTCCCGCGGCCAGCCGCTCATCGACAAACTCCTTGCCCGCGGGAGTACCGGCGCCCGCAAACGCACCCGCCTTCTCCAGTTGATACGTCTTCTCCACCAGCGAGTTTGTATGCCGCAGATAAGCCATGTAGTCAACGAAAACATCGCCGATCACCACTGGCTTGGCCGGAATCAGCGGAGCTACATCCGCCGCCTTCACGTTCGCCGAGACATACACCGACTCGAACAGCGCATGAATCTTGTGCTCCGTCGTATATCCATTCGGATTCGGTCCCGTCCAGCCGTTGTACTGAATCGTCGTATGCAGCGGCTGCGACCCATCCGCAACATAATGCCCCAGCCAACCGGCGAGAAACACAATCTCAGCCTCCACAGGCTTCGTGTCTTTGTGATCTGCCTTCAGCTTGCGATAGTCCCGCATCGCACTCTTCAGCCGCTCCCACACCTCAACCGTCTGCATACGGCTGCAACCCCACCTTCTCCGGCGTCAGCGGCAAATCCAGATGCGACTTCTGCGCAAACGCCAGCGCCCGCACAAAGTCATACCGCTTCCTCGGCAAATCCCCCACCAGGTCCGCATACTCCAGATCGATGAAGTGTTCCGGAGACTGTGCCGCATTCAACTCCGGCTCCAGCGGCGCCTTCCACCGGTCCGGCTCCGGCCCGTAGTATTCCAGCGCATCCAGCGCCTCCTTCGACCGCAAAAACTCCGGCACATCCGACGGCAGAGCCGCTCCCGCCAGCCGGTTGATCATCCTGTGCCCATCCGAGCCCCACGCCAAACTCTGCTGCACCAGCATCACCGGCAGCAACGTTGCCGCCGCCGCAACACGAACCAGACCCATCAATCTCTTCATATAAAAAGTATAACCATCGATGCAGCTTAAACCGTTACAGGCTCGCCAACCACCGCAACACTCCCAAACACTCTGCGATACCGCGCAATCTCGCTCGCTGGCCCCGTCGCCTTACGAGCGTTGTCTGAAAGCTTCACCGCAGGCCGTCCCTCCACCGTCATCAGCTTGCACACCAGGCTGATCGGATCCAGTGTCGTCTCTCCACGCGGATGGCACCCACGAAAATCATTCGTCAGCAAAGTCCCCCAGCCGGCGCTGAACCGTATCCGCCCGTGAAAATACTCATGCAGACGCAAAATATCATCCACATCCAGGCCATCCGAAGCGATCAGCCGCTTCCGCTTCGCATCCCGTCCTCGTGCCCCAAGCCACGCAATATATTCATCCCCCGCAACAAACGGATCCTTGCTGTCGCACCGCTGCCCCGTCCAATCCGCCACCCAATCCGGAGCCCCCTCCAGAAACTGCGTCGTCCCAAAGGTATCCGGCAGCATGATCAGCAGTTCTCCGCCATAGCTCCTCTGCCAAAGCTCCAGCACGCGGTATTGCGACTCATGCAGCTCCTCATCGCCGTTGGAAAGCGCCGCCATCGCCATCGGCAACTCATGTGCGTTCGTTCCCATCGCCTCCAGATCGTGCTTGTAAGCAAGAAACGTGTTGGACGTTCCGGAAAGACTCTTCCCCAGAGCCGCATGCATCATCTCGATCACGTACTCCTGCCATAAAAAGCTATGCCGCCGCCTCGTACCGAACTCCGAGATCCTCACCTCAGGCACCACACGCAGCCGTTCGATCTTCTCCCACAGCTTTGTCTTGGCTCGCGCATACAAAACATCCAGCTCCAACTCGTTCAGCGTGCTCAACGCGGCCCGAGTCTTCATCTCGCTCACCAAGGCAAGCCCGTAGACCTCCCACATCGTGACCTCGGTCCACAGCCCTTCGAACCGCACCACCAACTGACCGTCTTGTTCCATCACCTGTAGTCCGACAGCCGAAAATCGTTCTCCAGCCAATCCAGAAACGCCGGCTCAAAGATGCTTCGCGTCCCATAAAACGTATTTCCCGCCAGCCAGATGATCTCCGACCGCCGAAACCTAAGCCCCCGCACATGCTCCATCTGGTCCACCAGCATCGCCATCGGAGTCTGCTCCGCCAGCCGCACCGACACCGTTCGATTTGTAATCTCCGAAGTTACATGAATCGCAGGAAAGTTCTTCCAGATGAACTGCAGCATCAGCAGCTTGTAAAAGTCCGTATCCAGCAGCGACCGCACAATCGGGTCCAGCTTCCAGTTATGGTTGTGCGCCCGCTCTGCAAAGTTCACATTCACGTTAGAAATCCTCAAAGCTAAGCCTACCAACTGCCAGCTTTCAGTTTGAACGAAGCCCCACTCAGAGGCTCCAAAAATAAAATGACAAGCACACTTGACAAGCCATGCCATTCATGTAAAGCTTAGTTGTCTTTATGGAAAGGACTCTTGTCATGCAATGTTATCCCGCCACCAAAGCCGGACGCCGCTACATCTACCGCCTCGCACCCACGATGGCTCTCTATCTTCTCTTTACCTACATCTCACAATGGAGCTTCCACCATCTTCATCCCACCGGCGTCGTCGTTTACCTCCTCGCTGTGCTGCCGGCGCTGCCCCTCGTTGGCTCGCTCGCGATTGTTGGCCTCTACATCGCCGAAGAGACCGACGAGTTTGAACGGTCCATCCTCGTACAGTCCATGCTCTGGGGTCTCGGCGTAGCCCTCTCCATCAGTACCATCTGGGGCTCTCTGGAAGACTTCGCCAACGCACCTCATCTCTCCACTTTTAATATCTTTCTATTCTTCTGGATCGTCATGGGAATCTCTCAGCCATTCATCCGCAGGAGATACCAATGAAGAACCGACTCCGCATCCTCCGCGCCGAACGCAGCTGGAGCCAGGCCGACCTCGCCGAACGCCTCGAAGTCTCGCGCCAATCCGTCAACGCCATCGAGACCGGCAAATTCGATCCCAGTCTTCCGCTCGCCTTCAAACTCGCCCGCCTCTTCAACAGCCCCATCGAAACCATCTTTACGGATGAAGAGTAGGCCTCACCAAACTTTTCTCCGTCATTACAAGTGTCACGTCGCTTCGATGACGCAAGCCACTGGAAGCCGCACAGCGCGAGCAGCACACTGAAATAGTTCCAAGGAGTCTGGTCATGTCCACAATGCGAACAATCACACGCATCATCACCGTCCTCTTTCTCCTCGCCGGCCTGCTGCTATTGCGAAAGCCCGTCTTTGGTCAGACCATCATCGTCGCACCCACGCACCAGTTCGACGCGCCGAATGGGCGATTAATCGAGTCCTCAACTATCCCCTCCACATCGAATCCACATCGGAGCAATGAGGAAACTCGAATCCTAGTGCCTCTGCTTCATTAGCGGCACGCCAACTCTGTCAAGGGAGATCCGTCTGATGTCACCCCTCGGAACCCTCGAACCGCAACCCACACCCGCAGCCAAACCATTCCGCCCTGACTGCCCTGAATGCCCCGAGCGTCCTCACCTGCGCGTCTTCAAATCCACCGTCTACGTCAGCGACCACGACCGCGCCCTCGACTTCTACGTCAACAAACTTGGCTTCAGCGTCCTGGCCGATATCGCCGGCACCTACGACAACCGCTGGATCGCCGTCGCACCTCCCGACGGGCAGGCCATTCTCGCGCTCGTCGCCCCCAAACCAGGCACCGAAAAACATCGCTTCATCGGACGCGACACGCAGATCGGCTTCCTCTCCGAAGACATCAACGCCACATACGACCTCTGGCAGCGCCATGGTGTGCACTTTCGCCAGCCGCCACAGCAGACCATCTTCGGCATCACTCTCGCCCGCTTTCAGGACCTCGACGGCAACGGATTCGAGTTGATCGGCACCGACCAGTTCACGCGTGAGATCGAGAAGGAGCGACACATCGCAGCCCAGAAGATCGAATCCGATCGCCGCACCGCCCAGGAGCTCGAGATCGCCAAGCAGGTCCAGGCCCGTCTCTTCCCCCAGACCCTCCCCCCGCTCAAGACCCTCGACTACGCCGGTGTCTGTATCCAGGCCCGCCACGTCGGCGGCGACTACTACGACTTTCTCTCCCTCGGCAATCAGCGGCTCGGCCTCGTCATCGGAGACATCGCCGGCAAAGGCATCGCCGCCGCTCTCCTTATGGCCAACCTTCAGGCCAACCTCCGCAGCCAGTTCCTTCTGGCGCGAGACGAGCCGCAGGCCTTCCTCCAATCCGTCAACCGCCTCTTCTTCCAGAACACGCCCGACTCAGCCTACGCCACCGTCTTCTTCGCCGACTACGATGACACCGCCCGCCGTCTCCGCTACGCCAACTGCGGCCACCTCGCCGGCATCGTCCTCCGCCGCAACGGCCAGGTCGACCGCCTCCACTCCACCGGCACGGTCTTGGGCCTCTTCGAAGACTGGCAATCCCCCACTGTTAGCTGCCAGCTTCACCCCGGCGACCTATTCGCCCTCTACACCGACGGTGTCACCGAGTCCCCTAACGACCAGGAAGAAGAGTTCGGCGAAGAACGCCTCATCGACAGCCTGCAGCGCAACTCCCGTCTCCCGCCCAAAACACTTCTCTCCTCAGTCATCAACGAGATCAAGCAGTTCAGCCCGCAGGAGCAGCACGACGACATCACTCTCATCGTCGCCCGCTGCCAGGAAAACGATAGGCGCCGACGGCCCACCCTTACCGATTGAGTTAATTCGTCAGCAACAAAATAAGCAGTAGATTCTCCCATAAAAGCGCAAATAATTGCATAGAGATAGAAATTTGCACTGTTTGTGGTGAAAAATGCAAACAGATCTTTTTCCAGATAACCTCTTTGTCAAAAGGTGCTTCTAACGTGCCAGTCAGACTCCACGGCCTCGGAACTCAAGTGGCCCCCGAATTGCTCACAGCTACCGTAGGATTCGACTAATCCCCCTTTTTAAGAGGTCACAATGAGACTGTCTTTCTTACGCGCTCTCCTCGTCGCTGTCCCGGCCGTCCTTATGACCACTGTGCCGATGCATGCCGATGTCATCTTTTCCGAAAACTTCAACGCCGTACCTTTGGGTCTCGGCGTAACAACCGCTGGTCAGTTCTCAGCTATCAACGGTACGAACGTCGACGTCATCGGTTCCAACTTCGGAGATTGCGTTGGAGCCGAATCCGGCAACTGCGTAGATATGGATGGCACGGGCGGCAATCCAGTCGGTCAGCTCGCGCTCACCACCCCCCTTAGCCTCACGGCTGGAACCTATTTCCTGAGCTTCGACCTTATCGGTTCACAGCGCGGCATCACCAGTTCGATAACTGTCGACTTCGGCCCTTTCAGCCATACCTACGTACTGTCCTCCGCCGATGACACCGACGGCATCGTCAGTAACCTGGCTGTGTTGATTCCAGGCGGATCAACCCAGCTGACGTTCACCAGCAATGACGCCGCCGGCGACCAGGAGGGAGCTCTTCTGGATAACGTTGTTATCGCCAACTCCGCCCCTGAACCAGGATCGCTCGTACTCATGACGACCGGCCTCCTCGGATGCGCCGGAGCGGTTCGCCGCCGTTTCGCAACCAAGGCATAACAGTTTCAAAGCCAAAAAGAGCAGGCTGCCCAGGCAGTCTGCTCTTTTCATTTAAGTCCCCTCCCTTCGCCCCGGCACTCTCCCTCCTTTCCCTTAGAGCACTGTGAAAATCCAGCGAAAGCCAGCGCAACCACAACTCAGAGTTGATATCCTGTAGTAGCTATGCCTACAAAAAAAGAACTCCTCCAACGCCCAATCCAGCACCTCGACATCAAGCAGCACAACGTAGTCCCAATCGTCGATGCCATGGGCAATATGGCCTACTCCGCGCGTGACACCTACCGCGCCGCCAACATCTACGACATGATGCTCCGCGACACGGACTGCGGCGTCATCCTCTGCCTCGCCGGCTCGCTCATCTCCGCCGGCCTCCAGAAGATCTTCGTCGACCTCATCCGCAACAACATGGTCGACGCCATCGTCTCCACCGGCGCCAACATCGTCGATCAGGACTTCTTCGAGGCCCTCGGCTTCAACCACTACATCGCCGGCGACGAGTACAAGTACGGCGCAGGCGACGCCGACCTGCGCGAGCTCATGATCGACCGCATCTACGACACCTTCATCGACGAGGAAGAGCTTCGCATCTGCGACGAGACCACCCATCAGATCACCAACTCCCTGGAGCCCCGCCCCTACAGCTCCCGCGAGTTCATCCGCGAGATGGGCGCCTACCTCGCCAAAAACGGCAAGACCCCGCAGGCAGGAGGCCGCGACTCCATCGTCCTCGCCGCCTACGAGAAGAACGTCCCCATCTTCTGCCCCGCCTTCTCCGACTGCTCCGCCGGATTCGGCCTCGTCGCCCACCAGCACGAGCGCCAGGGCAAGCCGCATGTCTCCATCGACTCCGCCAAAGACTTCTACGAGATCACCCAGCTCAAAATCGCCAACCCCACCACCGGCCTGCTCATGATCGGCGGCGGCGTCCCCAAAAACTTCGCCCAGGACATCGTCGTAGCCGCCGACATCCTCGGCGTCGACGCCTCCATGCACAAGTACGCCATCCAGATCACCGTAGCCGACGCCCGCGACGGCGCTCTCTCCGGCTCCACCCTCAAGGAAGCCAGTTCCTGGGGCAAGGTCGACCTCACCTACGAGCAGATGGTCTACTCCGAGGCCACCCTCGCCCTCCCGCTGGTTACCGGTTACGCCTACCACCGGAACGCTCAGGCAGCCCGGACCGGGAAGAAGTGGGCCACCATTCTCGACCAGGTTCCCGTAACCGCCTAAGCCCGGTTCGACCTTACAATCCTCAAAAAAGGCCGTCTTTCCCGCGAAAGACGGCTTTTTGCTGCGCTCAACCCGTCCATAACCCCTGCTACACCAATGTTGTCATCGGTGATAACCCACAGAGGTGTTATTCCCGCTACAACGAAATTTCTGGCATGCTCGGTTTGCTGACCGAAAATTGACAAGTTCCTGAATGACATTGTTCGACCATTTACCTGTAGATTTCAGGCCAACATCAAACGAACTAAGGAGCCAGCTGTTAACCAAATAGTACAACAAGAAAACCGCAATGGTTACCACAAACTAGTTACCAAAACACAGAACAACAGTTACCATAGGGTTCCCGAATCCCAATGCACATCTTTCCTATACTTGGTTATCTCTCGCTCCTCACCACCTCTGCAGTTCTGCTCTTCGCCTTTCTCCGAGCGCAACGCACCACGCGCGAGCTGGCAGAGCAGCTCACCCAGGCACGTGAGCAGCACCATCAGCACACGCTCCAACTCTCTCATCGCTCCGAGCTCGACACCCTCAAAGACGAGTTCATCTCCACCGTCTCTCACGAGCTGCGCACCCCACTCACCAGCATTCGCGGAGCTCTCGGCCTCCTCTCCTCCGGCATCATCGGCGACGTAGACGCCAAAGCCCTCAACCTCCTCCGCATCGCCGTCACCAACACTGACCGCCTCATCCGTCTCATTAACGACATTCTTGACCTCGAGCGCATGGAGTCCGGTCGCGCCCCGCTGCAGATTCGTCGCTGCTCCCTGCGAGACCTCGCCCAGCAGGCCATCGACACCATGACCCCCATGGCCGACGCCAACAGCGTTCATCTGGCGCTCGAGCCCTCGAGCATCGCTCACGTCGCCTACCCCGAATCGCTTTTCTTCGACGGCGACTCCGACCGCATCCTTCAAGTCCTCACCAACCTCCTCTCCAACGCCATCAAGTTCTCCCCCATAGCCTCCACGGTCCGCATCTACACCGAGGCCACCTCAGACTCCATCCTCCTCAAAGTCGTCGACGAAGGCCGCGGCATCCCCTCCGACAAGCTCGACAGCATCTTCGACCGGTTCCAGCAGATCGAGCCCTCCGACTCCCGCCAGAAAGGCGGAACCGGCCTCGGTCTTGCCATCTGCCGCAGTATCGTTCAGCAACACTCCGGCTCCATCTGGGCCCAGCGCAACCTCGGTCCCGGAACCACCCTCTACGTCATGCTTCCCCGCACCAGCCGCGCATCCGATGTCGTTCTTCCCGCCCCCGTCCAGCCTCGCGGCGAAGGCGCCATCCTCGTCTGCGACGACGACAGCGGCATCCGCACCGTAGTCTCCGAACACCTCACTCGCCAGGGCTATACCGTCATCGAAGCCTCATCTGGCGAGCAGGCCCTCATTCTCGCCGCCCAGCACCAGGTAGAAGCCATCCTCCTCGATCTCTACATGCCCGGCCTCAGCGGTTGGGAAACCCTCCAGCGACTTCGCAACAACCCCACCACGGCCAACATTCCCGTAGTGGTCCTTAGCGTTCTGTCATCCACCCTGCGGCCTCAGCTAACCGGCGACGCCCAGGGTTGGGTCCAGAAGCCATTCAACGAAAATCTTCTCTTCGCCGAACTGGGCCGCGTCCTCCATCACGGCGAAGGCCCCGCCGATATCCTCCTCGTTGAAGACGACGAAGATCTCGCCAGCGTTCTGACCGCCAGCTTCCGCGACGCCGCCGTACGCATCGATCGCGCAGCTACGCGCCAGCAAGCCATCCGGCATTGCATCACCCGCCCTCCCGACCTTCTGATCCTTGACATCACCCTCCCCGACGGCGACGGCTTCTCGCTGGTCGAGTGGCTCCGTCAGCAACCCACCCTTCGCACCCTCCCCCTGGTCGTCTACTCCGGCCGCGAGATCTCCGAGACCGAGATGTCCAAGCTCCGCCTCGGCCCCACCGAGTTCCTCACCAAGGCCAAAGTTCAGCCTCACGAAGTCGAAGAGCTCGTTCTCTCCATGGTCAATCGCATCCGAACAAAATTCGCCGATCTAGCCGCCGCTTCATCCGTCTAGTTTTGAAAGGGCGCGGCTTCAGCCGCGCCGTCAGTGGAGCAATGTCAATTTGGCTTTAACCACTGAGGGATTCTTTCTACGCCGAAATCCCGCTTTCAAGCACCTCCGAGAGGCCGCCCTGGGAACCGGGACAAATCCCTCGATAAATCTGCCTGAATCAGGAAACTCCACCCTGACGAAGTCATCAAGTAACCTCCCCTAAAACGCGTTGCATGAGAGAATAAGTTCGCTCATGCGACGCGTTTTGATTATTGATGACGAAGACGACATTCGTGAGGTCGCCGCACTCTCCCTCGAGGCCACGGCAGGCTGGGAGATTCTCACCGCCAGCTCCGGTGCCGAAGGTATCTCCATCGCGGCCGCCCGTAAACCCGACGCCATTCTCATGGACGTCATGATGCCCGGCGTCGACGGCCCCACCACCTTTAAATCCATGCAGGAAAACCCCGCCATCAGTCAAATCCCTGTCCTGCTCCTCACAGCCAAGGTCCAGGGAGTCGATC
The DNA here is from genome assembly GCA_963746625.1 of uncultured Acidobacteriaceae bacterium. Lineage (GTDB taxonomy): Bacteria > Acidobacteriota > Terriglobia > Terriglobales > Acidobacteriaceae > Edaphobacter. The sequence continues at coordinate 946,704 of CAVVBT010000001.1, read as the reverse complement.
AGCGCCGCTTCGCCGGACTCGGCCTCGCTGGCATCCTCTTCAAGCCCTTCGATCCCCTAACGCTCGCCGAGCAGATCTCCGAGGTCCTCGGCTGGCACGACTAACGGGAATCCAGGACGGGCGCACCCTATGTCCTTTCTTTTTGAAGTCGTCATCCTGAACGGAGTGAAGGATCCCCGTATTTCGTCTTTGTTCCCCGTAGATCGCTTTGTTCTTAGTTGCGAGCGGCAAGGTTTACCTACTTTGATTTATCCCTAACCCACCCAGTCCCATGAAAAAGCCCACGCCAGACCAGATCGACGACATCCTCGCTCAACTCTGGCGAAAGAATCTCCCCACAATACGCGAGCGTCTCGACCTCATGGACAGGTTCGGCGCCGCCGCCGCCTCGGGCACGCTCGACGAACCCATGCGCATCGAAGCCCTCGGCATAGCCCACAAACTAGCCGGCTCTCTCGGGATGTACGGCTACCCGCAAGGCACTGAAGTAGCCTCAAAAATGGAGCGCATCCTCAAATCCCCCACCCCCGAAACCCTTGCCACCCTCCACACCCTCGCCACCGACCTCCGCAAATCCCTCGCCGCCGGTCTCTAAGCAGTTGCGGTTGCTTTTTAGTTGTCATCCTTCGCCGCAGGCGGAGGACCCGCTTTTGCAGTTGCCTTTGCTGTTTGCGTTTGCAGTTGCGTTTGCAGTTGCGTTTGCTTTTTAGTTGTCATCCTTCGCCGAAGGCGGGGGATCTGCTTTTGCAGTCGTCTTTGCTGTTTGCGTTTGCGGTTGCATTTTAGTTGTCGTCCTTCGCCGGAGGCGGAGGACCTGCTTTTGCAGTTGCCTTTGCTGTTTGCGTTTGCGGTTGCATTTTAGTTGTCATCCTTCGCCGCAGGCGGAGGACCTGCTTTTGCAGTTGCCTTTGCTGTTTGCGTTTGCGGTTGCATTTTAGTTGTCATCCTTCGCCGAAGGCGGAGGACCTGCTTTTGCAGTTGCCCTTTGTCGTCGCTTCCATCGCGATTGACAAACCCCACCCCAGAGCAGTTCCGAATGCGAACACCAGATCACTGGCGCCAGACCGAAGTCCAGACCTAAAATCTCTTCTTCGAATACTTTGCACACTTAATGCCGGGCAGGGGGTACCTGCCGAACCGCCCACCCCGCCAGATCAATAGCCGCAGCAAACCCGTCATAATCCAGCGGCAGCCGATTCCTTCGATCCACATACTCGTTGTAGACCCACGGGTCGACCACAGCAAAAACCGTCCCTTTCCCGTACTTCGAAACCGCCATCAGCACATCGCCCTGGTCCGTCACCACCGCCTTTGCCGGCCCCGACACGCGAATCGTACAAATCTCCTTCAGATAAGCCTTATGCGGATGCTCAAACACACCCGTCCCGGCCGGAATCATCACCGTCCCCATCTCCCACTTATCCCCATCCACCTTATTTCGAATCACCGGATTAAAGTGAATGCCAAATCGCTCACTCATCGTATTGAAGTGCTCGAACTCCGAGTTCGTCACATCGTTCTCCATCAGGAGAAGCACCCCACCCGCCTTCACCCAGGCCTGAATCGCATCCCCACTCGCCTTATCCATGTAGTTCGGCGTCGGATTTCTTCACCGGAATATCCGGCGAAGCCATCACATAAATCTGCGCCCTGCTTCAAATCCGCGAGAGTAGGCGCAGTCTTCTCCGTAGCCAGCGTCACCCCATACCGCTCAAACGCCCGTCCAAAAAACGCAAATCCGCTATTCGAATCATCGTCCCACTTGTAGTGAAACAACTCCGTCTGTCCCGCCGCATTCTTCCGAGTCTGCGAGTTAAACCACGCATCCATCAACGCCGTCTTTCCCTGCCCCAAAGCCTCCGTCGGAGCCTGCTCCATCTCCGACCCCGCCAGCAGGAACGCCCCAATCCCCTTCGAGTCATTCGCCTGCGTCTTCTCCCCAACGTAATACTCATAAGTCCCCGAACGATAAGGCGTCCCACCCAAACCACCCACCTTCACCGTCCCATTCAGCACCATCAACCCATCGGCACCCTTCGTCACAAACTCCTTCTGAATCCCCTCCCAACCACGCTTCGCACTCGTCTCATAACTCTGCGGCAGATACCCCATCCGCACCCCTTTCGCCAGCGCATAAACAAACATGCAGCTAGCCGAAGCCTCGGTATAGTTCCCCGCCCTACTACCCTGATCCATCACCTGCCACCAAAGACCGGTCTTCGCGTCCTGAACCTTCACCACCGCAGCTATCGTACGATTCAACGCCGCAATCAGGTTGGCCCGCTGCGGATGATCCTTCGGAAACCAATCCAGAACATCCACCAGCGCGACTTCATACCACCCCAAAGCCCGTGCCCAAACCTCCGGCGACAGCCCCGTCGTCTTATCAGCCCAGGGCATCTGCTTCGACTCGTCCCACCCATGCTTCAGCAATCCAGTCTTCGCATCGCGCATATGCTCGTCCATCAGCAGCAACTGCTTCGCGATGTCATCAAAATCCCCCGGCTCCTGAAATGTCACCGCATAAGCCGCACGAAACGGCTCGGCCATGAAGGCCCCATCCAGCCAAACCTGGTTCGGATAGATCTGCTTATGCCAATACGCTCCACTAGCCGTGCGCGGCTGCAGCGCGAGTTGCTCATGCAGAAACTTCGCAGCCTTCGCATACTTCGCCTGCTGCGTCACCCGATACACGAGCAGCACCGCTCGGCCCATTTCAATGTCGTCCAGCGTATGGCCGTCAGCTTTATAACCAGTAATTGTGCCATCAGCAGTTACATACTTATCCACGGCATCCTTGACATACTTGAAATCCTCGCCATCCGCGGTCGAATGCCACTCCGCCGCCATCCCATCCAGCAGCACACCCTCCTCATAAGCCCACGCCCCCGGATGTGCCACGGTAGAAATCATGCCTTTCGGCCACATCTTGATCACCGTCTCCGCCATCGCCCGCGAAGGAGAGTCCTGCGCAATCACACCCTGCGCCCCAGCCACCCGAACCATCAACCCCAACGCCGCCAAAACCAAAACACGCTTCATCCACAATCCTCAAGCACAGAAAATAAACACGCCAACCAGCATAAAGCTCCCAACCCACAACTGAGAACTGACAACCACCCTATGAGAACTAATTACAGCTGAACGCCACCCAAACCCCAGCCGCCGTCCCGCTGGCGCCCGACACACTAAAATCCACAAAATTCCCTGCTGCAATCGCCACACTTCCCGTAGCCATGCATGACGACCCCGACCCCACCGAGCACCCAAGCCCCGTATCCGCCATACTCCCCGGAGTCCCTTGCCGCAACATCACATTGATCGTGTTCGACTGCCGCGAAAATACACTCATCTGCGAAGCAGTACAGCCCGCCGGCACCCAGGTCAGCACCGAATCTGTCTCGCTCGCGGAAGAGTTCGCGCTGCTCACCGAGTAGTAAGTGAAATCAAACGACACCGCATGGTACAGCGCCGCCGAAGAGACCCCGCTGCCCCCACCGCCCGACCCACCACTCGTCCCCGGAGCTCCCTGCGGAATCGTAAAGTTCAACACCGCCGCACTCGCCGTTCCAGCTATTTGTCACGCTCGCCTGCGACCCTGCCGCTCCCGTCGTCACTGTCCCCACCGTCACCGTCGCCGCTGCGCCCACGGGTCCCGTAGCCCCCACCGCTCCGCTCAACGCCAGCACTGCCCACTGCGACGGCGAAACATCCGGCTCCGACCCCAGCGAAGTCGTCGCTGCCAGATAACTCGCGCCGTTGAACACCACCACATCATTCGCCACATAAGCCGTCTGCGCCACCCATGCCCGCGATACGTCACTCCAACCGTTCCTGGAGCGCCCGCAGCCCCTTGCGGTCCCGTCAGCTCCCGGCGTCCCCGCAGCCCCCGCCTGCGCCAGCACCGCCCAAAAAGTCGAACTAACATCCGGCTCTCGCCCTGCGTTCGCCGCAATCGCGACATAACTCGACCCGCCATATCCCACAACACTTCCGATCGCATACGAACTACCTACCAGCCACGGCCCCTGAAAACTTGCCGGTGGCCCAGCTGGCCCCTGTGGCCCCTGAGCTCCCGCCGCCCCCGTAGCACCAGCCGCGCCTGGAACCCCTTGAGGCCCCTGTGGCCCCGCCGCGCCCTGCGCCGCCAGCAAAGCCCACCATGCGGGACTCTGATCCGGAGTATTCCCCACATTCCCCGCCAACAACGACACCCACGTCGACCCCGAATAACTCACCGCATCATGCAACCCATAGTTCGTCCCTGAAGAGTAGTTCCCCGTATAGTTCGCCACCGCTGGTCCCTGAGGACCCGCCGGGCCCTTGCGGCCCCTGAGCACCCAAAGCCCCCGTCGCTCCCGGAGCACCCGGTAATCCCTGAGGCCCCTGAGGCCCTGCCGGCCCGGTAGCCCCAGGCGACCCCGTAGCAAACAATCCCCACCACCCCGGACTCTGATCCGGAGTATTCCCCTGATTGCTCGCGACGAGGGAAACATAGGCCGAGCCGTTGTACAGAACCCCATCCCCCTCCGCGTAGTTCGTCGAAGACGAATACGTCCCCTGAAACGACATCCCCACCGGCCCAGCTGGCCCCTGCGGCCCCATAGGCCCCGACAATCCCTGCACTCCCGCAGGCCCAGTCAGGCCCTGAGCCCCAGCCTGCCCCGGAATCCCCTGCGCTCCCTGGGGCCCCGTCTCCCCCGGCGGCCCAACCGACCCCGTCAGTCCCTGCACGCCCGGCAACCCTTGCGGCCCTTGCGCTCCCGTAGGACCTGCGGGCCCCTGAGCCGTCAAAACTCCCCATTGCCCCGGACTCTGATCAGGTGTATTCCCATGATTCGAAGCAATCAGCGAAGCATAACTAGCCCCCTGCCAGAACACCACATCCCCAAGCGCATAGTTCGTTACTGACGAATAGTTCCCCTGATAAACCAACCCCGGCGTTCCCGGAGCACCCGCTGCCCCAGTCGCTCCCGTAGGTCCAGCCGCACCAGTCGGTCCAGGAGGCCCAGTCAAGCCCTGCGGCCCAGTCACTCCCGGCAGACCCTGAGGCCCTTGCACCCCCACTGCCCCCAGCGCCATAACGCCCCACTGCCCCGGACTCTGATCCGGCGTATTCCCATGGTTCGCCGAAATTAGCGAAATATAGCTCGACCCCTGATACGAAACAATGTCATTCAAAGCATAATTCGCTGCCGACCCATAAATCCCCTGATAAGCGACCCCTACCCCACTGCCCGTCCCCGTCCCACCCTGAGCCAACACCGCCCACTGCGAAGTCACTCCCGGCGTATTCCCCCCGTTCCCCGCCGCCAGCGACACAAAACTAGATCCCGCATACGTCACCACATCATTCAACGCATACGCCGTTAGAGCCGAATAAGCCCCCTGAAAGTTCAGCCCGGAAGCACCCGCCGGCCCCTGCGAACCTTGGGGTCCCTGCGGCCCTTGAGGCCCAGACGGCCCTGCAACTCCAGCCGGCCCCTGCGCCCCAACCGCCCCCGCAGGTCCGGCTGGCCCCACTGAAGCCATCGCCACATCCAGCACCGCAGAATGTCCTGTAAGGTCGTTCTCCTTGCTGTCAAATTGCACCACCGCAGTCCCTGCCGTCAGCGCGACTCCATTATTCGTAGCCGGCGCGGTCAGCCATCCCTGCACCAACGCCGTCACATCCACTGCAACGTAAGCCCCCGCCTGACTCACCTGCACCACTTGCGCAGCCGCCCCCAGAGAAGGCAGCGTCGCATACGTCACGCTGTACTCGCCCCAGGCGCCACTCAAAGGCTGCAAACTCACCAGCCCCGGCGTATCCATCCGGTTGCAATAGAGCCGCAACGTTGCCCGTGACACCTGCGCCGCGGTAGTCCCCGCCGGCAGCGTTGAAAGATCAAACTGCAGCAGCGCCGTATAACCGCCACCCACATTCAAATTCGAGATAGCCCCACTATTCACAGCAGGCCGCGCGCTGTTTACATGAGCGTCCGCCACCAGCGTCGCCTCGACGGCAGCCGCCGTCCGAGCCGCGCTCAGCAGTCCAGCAACCCCCACTCCAGACAGCACTATCCTACGAACCAGGCCCATCCAACCTCAACCTTCAACGATCGAAACTCAACAATGCACGTCGCAGGAAGCGCGGGACTTCGCCTGCATCTTCCAACTCGGGACAGAACAAAAGGGAACACTCCCGTTTTAGGGCAACCGCACTCAAAAGACAAGAAAATTCCATTCCTGTTTTCGAAACCCTCTTGCTCTCATTTCCATACCTCAACCCGCATCCCATATAGTTGCCAGAAGACTTACACCAACACCGAGAGGCACCCGAGGCATGAGCCACATCGCGACCCCCAAGCCCAACACCCCCGGCCAACCGCCGCTGCCCGAAAACCTCGTCGACATCTCCCGCCTCATCACCGCCTACTACACCCTCCACCCCGACCCCGCCATTCCCGAGCAGCGTGTCGCCTTCGGAACTTCAGGTCACCGCGGCAGCGCCTTCGCCGCCAGCTTCAACGACGACCACATCGCCGCCATCACCCAGGCCATCGTCGAATACCGCGCCTCTCAGCACACCCTCGGCCCCATCTTCCTCGCCAAAGACACCCACGCCCTCTCAGAACCAGCCTTCGTAACCGCCCTCGAGGTCCTCGCCGCCAACGACATCGAAGTCCTCATCGACGAGCACCTCGGCTACACCCCCACCCCCGTCCTCTCGCACGCCATCCTCACCCGCAACGCCAACCTCAAACTCCATCGTTGCGACGGCATCGTCATCACCCCCTCCCACAACCCGCCCGAGGACGGCGGCTTCAAATACAACCCACCCAGCGGAGGCCCCGCCGACACCACCGCCACCAAGTGGATCGAGAATCGCGCCAACGAACTGATCGCCTCCGGTCCCGACAATCCCGCCATCAAGCGCATCTCCTACAGCCGAGCCCTCTCCGCCGACAAAACCTACCGCCACGACTACATCACCGCCTACGTCAACGACCTCGGCAACGTCATCGACTTCGCCCCGCTCGCCAACACTACCCTCAAGCTCGCCGTCGACCCGCTCGGCGGAGCCGGCGTCCACTACTGGCCGCGCATCGCCGAAAAGTATCAACTGCCGTTACAAATCCTGAACCCTTACGTCGACGCCACCTTCCGCTTCATGACCTGCGACTGGGACGGCAAAATCCGCATGGACTGCTCCAGCCCCTACGCGATGGCCTCCATGATCGCCAACAAAGATAAGTACGACGTAGCCTTCGCCGCCGACACCGATCACGACCGTCACGGCATCGTCACCCGTTCCGCCGGTCTCCTCAACCCCAACCACTACCTCGCCGTCTGCATCCAATACCTCTTCACCCACCGCCCCGACTGGAGCGAAAAAGTAGGCGTCGGCAAAACCGTCGTCTCCTCCTCCATCATCGACCGCGTCACCAAAGGCCTCAATCGCACACTGCTCGAAGTCCCCGTCGGCTTCAAGTGGTTCGTCGACGGACTCCTCGACGGCACCCTCGGCTTCGTCGGCGAAGAGTCCGCCGGCGCCACCTTCCTCCGCCGTAACGGCCAGGTCTGGACCACCGACAAAGACGGCCTCATCCCCGGCCTCCTCGCCGCCGAGATGACCGCCGTCACCGGCAAAGATCCCGGCCAGATCTACGCCGAACTCACCACCAAATACGGCAACCCCGTCTACGAGCGCATCGACGCCCCAGCCACCATCGATCAAAAAGCCAAGCTCGCCAAACTCACCGCAAAACAGGTCACCGCAAAAGACCTCGCAGGCGAACCCATCACCAGCATCCTCACCGAAGCCCCCGGCAACCACGCCCCCATCGGCGGCCTCAAAGTCTCCACCGAAAACGGCTGGTTCGCCGCCCGCCCCTCAGGCACCGAAGACGTCTACAAAATCTACGCCGAATCCTTCAAAGGCAAAGACCACCTAAAGCAAATCCAGACCGAAGCTCAGGCCCTCGTCAACAAGGCCATTACCTGAACTCAGAGACGCCAATCAACTCGTCGCCCCGGACCCTGACCGCCTCCGCTTTAGTTCCAGCGTTTCAACTCCGGCCAAATAGTTTGCAGGTTCCACTTGAAACCCCGGCAGTGATAAATGGGCAGCCACTCATCTCGCCGCGAAAGTGGATCCTTCGAATTCCCAATAACCGAATAGCTGGCGCATTTGGTCTGCATGTTGCTTTCGTTACCCTCACCCAGAACAATGATGCTCTCGCCCGTATAGTCGCGCGGCCCCCATATCCAGTAATTCTGATGATTGCCGATGGCCTTCGGCAGTCCGTACTTCGGTCCAAAAAAGTCGATGGCACCGCCGTCTCCATAGTTGTTTGCAAAAATGGCAGTCCTCCGTTGTTCCTCCGGCGAAAGCGTCTGATAGTACGCCGCCACTCGTTGAGCGATTCCCTCCCAGCCAAACATATCGGCATACAACTGCGGCAGCACCCCTTCTGGCATATGTTCGAACTTCTGCTGCTCGATGCCCATCGTGTGTTCATAGGCAAGGAAGTGCGGAACGCTGAGAATCGGCAGAATCGTCGGCATATAGATGCTTCCTATCGCCACGATTCCCAGCGCCAGAGCGGGTTTTGCCCATATCCAGACTCTGCGTTCGGTCACGCCTTCAATCCACACCGCTCCTGCAGCAAACATCATCGGATACACCGGCGCAAGGTAGTACATCTTGCCGTGCAGAAACATCAATTCCGCAAGAAAGATCAGATACACCCATCCAAGTGCCCGAAACCTTCGTCCGCGCTCTGAAAAGAAAAACAAAAGCGCGAAGGGCACAAGAAGCGCCGCGACAAAACCAAGCATCTGCGCCTGTGCCTGCAAAAATGGCAGCGGCCCAAGCACAATATCGCGGCCGCTCTCCCGCACGTTATGCATCAGTTGCAGAAACGGAAACTGATGCCGCCACTGCCAGAGGAAATTCGGCAATGCAATCACCGTAGCAAGTCCACAACCAACCCAGAACCACCGATGCCGAAAACTCCGACGTAACTGAGTCAGACACATGCCAATAATCACGCCCGAAAGCCAGAAGATCACTCCGTATTTATTCAGAATCGTAATCCCGGCCAGAATTCCAATCGGAACCCACAGCCGCTCGTCGCCACTCTTCGCAATTCTCACCAGCAGAAAAGCAAGAGCCGTCCAGAACAACTGATCGAAGGCGTTCATCGTGAACAAATGAGAGAGAGCAAGCAAAACAGGAGCCATCAGCGCAGCCAGCGAACCAAGAAACATCGCCCAGCGGCCGCCTCCCAACTCGCGCGCCAGCAAACCAGTCAGGACAATCGTCCCAACTCCAGCCAGCGCAGGCAGCAGCCGCAACGCCCAAAGAGAAGTACCGATAGTGTGCTGCAGTAGCCACGCGACCCATGCGATCAACGGGGACTGATCAACATATCCCCACGCCGGATGCTCTCCGCACGCCAGGTAATAAAGCTCATCGCGAAAGTATCCATAATGCGGGCCTGCAAACAAATAGAGAACGAGCCTCAGGGACGCAATACAGAGGACGATCGCTGTACCGGATGCAAGAAGAGACTGACCCTTAGCTGATGCCACAACAGTTTGTGTGTTTGTGCTCATTGAATTTAGTTACGGAGGATATCAATAAATGTTCCCTCTCGCAGCTATAGCCCAAATCTGAAAGGCTTCTAAAGAAGAGCAACAATGATCAGTCTCATTACTCACTCACCCTCCGCTTGGCCTTCAACAAAACATCCGCCGCCTCAGGCCGATCATCCCAGTAATCCAACCTGACCCGACCATCGGGCAACTGCGACACCGTAGCCGGCTCCGCGCTCTCCGTGCAGTACCACCCACTCGGCAGCACTACCGCATTCCGCGGCCTTCCCAAACTCCGATCAAAAACCAACTCATCCCCCTCCAGCCGATAACTCACCGGCGCCGTATACGTCTCGGCAATCCGCAGCCGCAGAGTCTCCCCCGCCTTCACCGCCGCAGGAAACGGAATCACCACCACGCGGTCCTTCGGGTCCACCGTCTCGCCCGCATTAATCTTCGAAGCCACCATCTCTGCTCCGCTCATCTCCTCCGTCTTCAATTTCTCCCCGGTGTCGAGCACGTAAGCCGATGGATTACTAGCCACACTCCCAGCCCGCACAACATTCGCATATCCATTGATCCCAGCACGCCTCTCCGTGTAGTCGTGATAAAGACTGAACGCATGCGTCTCCGGCTGCTGTAGAAAATAAACAATGTCGCGATCCTGATAAGCCCGCTCGGACAACCGCGCCCGCTCACTCTCTCCCTGAAAAGGCGACTCCCAGCTCTTCGCCGAAGTCAGTTCCTTCGGCAGCGCCGCCGCTCCTATCTGCGCATCCTTCACCGCCCGTAGCACCAGAGGAGCCTCACCCGTCCCCGCATGCATAAAGCTGATCGCGATCCGCCCATCTTTCTCCGTCCTGATCTGCGAAGGCACCGTCAGCCCCACCACCTCATACCCCGCCGGCAACACCACCTTGTTGCGCCGAATCCCCAGAGGCCGATTGAACACAATCGCCTTCCCATCGACGTAGTAACTCTTCGGATCCTTATAGGTCTTCACAATCACCACACGACCCTGCCCGTTCTCCGGAACAGGCCGCGCCAGCGTCACCCTGATGTAGTCCGTCCCTTCATCCGCCCGCGCCATTAGCGGATCTTTCTTCGCCTCCGCCCCACTCACCACCGCAAACTCCAGCGGCGTCCCCGTCATCGCATCGACAACCGACTCATCGCTCGCGACACTCCCCTTGCGAATCGGGTTATAGAAATACTTCGCCCCCGCCGTAGTCGCTGTCACCTCGTAATAAATCTTGAAACTCGCTGTCTCCGGAGCCAGCAGTTCATACCGCGTGTACTCATCGGTCTCCGTCTGCGCACCCGTCGCCGAAGGAAACACCACCCCATCCTTCACCGTCTGCGCCCCAGCCGGCACGTAGCCAAAAAGCGCAAGAAACATCAATCCCGCACAAACACTCTTTTCAATCGACATGCCCCGAGCATACGATAACCACCCACCCGGCACCCAAACGATCTGTTTTACTCGTACCGCAGAGCCTCAATCGGGTCCAGGCTCGCCGCCTTCATCGCCGGGATCATTCCACTTATCGTCCCCACAATCACCAGAATCACCGTCGCCACCAACACACTGTTTGGCGAGATGATCAGGTGAATATCTCCAGCATCCGCATGCGATGCCAAAGCGCTATAAAAAGTAATCTTGCCGATCCCCTTCGCCACCGCATACGCCAGCGCAATTCCACCCACGCCGCCAACCCCCGAGATCACCAGAGCCTCCGCTAAAAACTGCAGCAGAATATGCCGCTTCCGCGCCCCCAATGCCTTCTCGACGCCTATCTCGCGCGTCCGTTGCTGCACGCTCACCAACATGATGTTCATCAGCCCGATGCCCGCAATCCCCAGCGTCAGCGCGCCGATAAACATCAGCAGCACCTGCAGTCCCAGCGAAATAATCCGGAACTGCGTCAACTGCTCCATGATGTTCGCCACAAAGACCGCGCGCCGGTCCGTCGGCCGATATCCATGCGACGCAGCCAGCGTCTTGCGCAACGCCTGCTCCACCATCTTCGGATCGCCCTTGTAGTCCATCCAGATGCCGTCGAGGTACTTCGTGTCCTTGATGTCCCCCATCGTCGTGAACGGTATATTGATCCCTCGGTTGATATCGTTGTCGTCACCCTCCTGCATCTTGGGCGTCAGCACGCCGATTACCTCAAAGGCCACGCCGTTCAGCCGGATCTTCTCCCCAATCGGGTACATTCCCGAAAACAGCTTCGTCTTCGCCTCTGACCCAATCACAGCAAAGTGCGCCCGCTGCTGCACGTCCGCCTCCGTCAGTAACCGGCCCACCGCCAGATCCATCTTCTGGATCGATTGCAACTCAGGTGTAATTCCTGTCACGTCCCACGAATAGCTATGCAGATCGTTCTGCACCGGCACGGTCTTGTCTACAAATGGAGAGACGCGCAACACCCCGGGCACGGTCTCCTGAATGTGCTCCACATCGTCCTGGGTAAATTGCACTTTTACTCCAGCCTTCTCACCGCCAGCTTGTTCGCTCGTGCGCCCGGGAAACACGCCGATCATATTTGTTCCCCACTGCGCGAAGATGTTTTCAAACGCCTGCCCAAACCCGGCCCCATAGGCCAGCAGCAACACCACCGTCGCAATCCCCCACGCCATACCGATGACCGTAATCAGCGTGCGCCGGCGATTGTGCTGCATCGCCTCCAAAGCCTGTCCGAAAATATCGCTCAGCATCGTCCGTTTAATCCTTTCTGAGCGCCTCAACAGGCTCCATCTGGGCCGCCTGCCGCGCCGGATACAGTCCCGCCACAATCCCGCACAGCATCAGCGAACCCATCGCCATTGCCGCCGACCACGGCACCAGCCGTGGCGGATCGAACCCCATATCGTTATTCCCAACCACCGCCCCTAGCGCCCCCATCAACGCCGCCGCTCCGCATATCCCGATAACCCCGCTCAATCCCGTCAGCATCAATCCCTCAAGGAAAAACTGAAACAAAATGCTGCGATTCGTAGCTCCCAGAGCCTTCCGCAGTCCAATCTCCTTCGTCCTCTCGCTTACCGTCACCAGCATGATGTTGATAATTCCCACCGCGCCCAGTGCCAGCGTGACAATCCCCACGCCCCCAAGAAAGATATCCATCGCGGTAAAGATCATCCCCACCATCCGGTTCGATTTGATCGTGTCCCATTCTTCAAACGCCTCTTTGGCCTTCGGATCGAACCCATGCCGAGCCGCAATAATCTTGTGAACCTCGGCCTTCGCCGTCTCGTTCAAATCCTCTGTCAGCGGCTGATACTGAATCGACGTAATCGAGTCCGCCGGAATGTTATCCCCCGTAATCGGAAAGAACTCCAGCATCGTCGGAAGCGGAATATAAATTCTCTGATTGTCCCCATCATTGTTCCCGCGCCCAATCTTCTCCGCCACGCCAATCACCTGAAACCGATAGCCATTCAGAGTGATAAACGCGCCAAGTGAAGGGTGCCCCGAAAACAGCAGCTTCTCCATCTTCTGTCCCAGCACCACCACCTGCGCGCGATGAGACACATCATCCTGGTTCAGAAATCGCCCCTGCGCAATCGGCACATTCCGAATCTCCCGATAATGCAGATCAACGCCCAGCACCTGTCCGCCCGCGCTTGAAAACTCACTCACCTGCTTCAGATCGCTGCGCTGAATGAACGCCGTAACATTTCGCACATCCGGCGCGCCCGAGCGAATCGCATCCGCATCGCTCACCGTCAACTTATACGGATGCATCCCCACATGCTGCTCCGGCAGCACCGGAATATTCCCGCCCCAGATCATGATGACGTCAGTTCCCAACTCCGCCAGGCCCCTCCGCTGGCCCGACCGGAACCCCTCACCCAACCCCACCAGCAACAGCAGCGAAGCCACCCCCCACGCAATTCCGAACATCGTCAAAAACGACCGCAGCTTATTCGCCCCGATCGAACGAAACACCTGGGCCAGAATGTTGAATAGTGCGCGCATGTCAGTCCTTGGACGATGAAGTTCCATCATTTGTTACGCAAACCCGGCCTCGACGGTTCCCTTCTCGCCAATGTTTTCACCCACCCCTCAAAACCCGCACCTTGTCCCGGATTCGAGCGGCTCAATCAGCGCTTGCTTGTGCTTTAAGGAACGACGTACAATCCCTGCTCATCAGAACGTGTCACTTGTGCCGGGGCGACTGTGCGCATTGGTCTCCGGCCGGGAGAGGGATCCTCATGAGGCAGTCTTTCACCGTAGGTATCGGAGGCGCAGCCGGTCAGGGAGTAGCAACGCCCGGCGATATCTTTGCAAAAATCTTCAGCCGCCGTGGCCTGCACGTAAATGCTTACAACGCCTACCAGTCTATCATTCGGGGCGGCCACACTTTCCTGATGATTCGCACCGGTCCAGACCCCGTCACCAACATGGGTGACCGCCTCGACCTGCTCATTGCCCTCAATCAGGACACGATGGACCGGCACCTCGGCCTCCTCACCGAAGGCGGCGCCTGTCTCTACAACGCAGATCAGATTAAACCCGGCACGGCAGCCGCCGGCGTCCAACTCTGTCCCATCCCCGTCTCCAAACTCGCCGACATCTCCAAAAACAAGGTAGCCCAGAATACCCTTGCCCTCGGCGCTGCACTCAGCATGATGGGCATCGGCTTCCCCGCTCTCGAGGTCGCCCTCGCCGAGCAGTTCGGCAAGAAAGATCAGGCCGTCATCGACGAGAACGTCAACGTCGCCCGCGCCGGCTACGACTACGCCAGCCAGAACTTCAAACCCTTCGCCTGGCCGCTCCCCATGACCGACACCAAATACGCGGTACTCAGCGGCAACGCAGCTCTGGCCATGGGAGGGGCCGCCGCAGGCGTCAAATTCTACTGCGCCTATCCCATGAGCCCCTCCACCGGAGTCCTCCACTGGATGGCCTCCCACGCCCGCAAAGCCGGAATCGTAGTGCGCCAGGTCGAAGACGAGATCGGCGTCATCAACATGGCCATCGGCGCCGCGCAGGCCGGTGTCCGCTCCATGTGCGCCACCTCCGGCGGAGGTTTCGCGCTCATGAGCGAAGGCCTCGGCCTCTCCGCGCAAGCCGAAATTCCCGTCGTCGTCATCGACTGCCAGCGCGCAGGCCCATCCACCGGCGTCCCCACCAAAACCGAGCAGGGCGACCTCTGGCAGATGCTCGGCGCAGCCTTCGGCGACTACCCAAGAGTCATCGCCGCCCCGCTCGACATCGGCGACTGCTTCACACTCATCCCCGAGATCTTCAACGTCGCCGATCGCTTCCAGTGTCCCGGAATCGTCCTTTGCGACCTGCTGCTCTCCGAAGGCAGACTCAGCGTCGACCCGCAGGACCTGAACTTCCAACCCCACGTCGACCGCGGTGATCTCATCACCTCAAATGGCGAGCCGCACGAAGAATACAAGCGCTATCTCATCACCGAAAGCGGCGTCTCCCCGCGCGCCATCCCCGGAATCCCAGGCTTCACCCACGTCGTCTCCAGCGACGAGCACGACGAAAACGGCGTTCTCATCAGCGATGAATACACCAACGCCACAAAGCGCCGCGCCATGATGGAAAAACGCATGCGCAAGGTTGAAGGAATCGAAAAATCCGTGCCTCCTCCCGAACTCACAGGGCCAGCCGACGCCGACGTCACCCTCATCGGCTGGGGCTCGACCTGGGGAGTCATTGAAGAAGCCATCGAACTCCTCCGCGAAGAGGGAATCTCTGCCAACCAGCTTCAGATCCGCTGGCTCGTCCCACTGCACGGCGACACCATCGTCAAAATCCTCAAGAACTCACGCCACACCATCATCGTCGAAAACAACTTCAGCGGTCAGTTCGCCCGCTATCTGCGCAGCGAAACCAGCTTCGTTCCCAACGGCCACATCCGCAAGTACGACGGCGAACCCTTCATGCCTCATCACATCGTGGAAGCAGTCAAAGAACAACTAGCCGGCAACACAAACCTCTCCGTCCCGACGCACGAAATCATGGTCTGACAACTCCGGCTTGAATAAGCAGGAAAATCCCAAGGAGCTTCCCGAATGGCGACTGACGTAATCACTCCCAAACAAATGGTGATGGCCGATCTAAAGGGCAAAGTCGATCCCGACTGGTGTCCGGGATGCGGGGACTTCGGAGTCCTCGCCGCCGTGCAGAAGGCCCTTGTCGAACTCCAGATCCCCAAGCATGAAGTCATGACCATCAGCGGCATCGGCTGCTCCTCCAACTTCCCCGGCTTCATCGACACCTACGGCATGCACACCCTTCACGGCCGCTCACTTCCCGTAGCCAGCGGCATGAAACTCGCCAACCACGCCATGACCGTCCTCGTCACCGGCGGCGACGGCGACGGCTTCGGCATCGGCGCCGGCCACTTCGTCCACACCATGCGTCGCAACCTCGACCTCACCTACATCGTGATGGACAACCAGATCTACGGCCTCACCACCGGACAAACCTCGCCCACCAGCCGCGTCGGCATGAAGACCAAGAGCATGCCCTTCGGCAACGTCGACGCCCCCATCAATCCCGTCTCACTCGCCCTCTCCGCAGGAGCCACGTTTGTCGCGCGCGGATTCAGCGCCGATCAGAAGCACCTCACCGAACTCATCAAGCGAGCCATCGAACACAAAGGCTTCTCCTTCCTCGATGTCTTCAGTCCCTGCGTCACCTACAATCACGACAACACCTTTCAGTGGTTCCGCCCGCGCGTCAAAAAACTGGAAGATAACCCGGCCTACGACCCCTCCGATTGGCAGGCAGCAATCGAAAAATCCCTCCTCTGGGGCGACGAAATTCCCATCGGTCTCTTCTTCGAACGCAACGACATCCCCACAGCGCACGATGCAGACCCGGTCCTGAAGTCAGGACCTCTCGTCCACCAAAACTCCCGCATTCCCGCCGACATCGCCAAATCCTTCATCGACGAATTGATGTAGAAAATTGATGTAAAAACGGAATGTAGAGAATTGACTCAGAACCAAGAGCGCCAAAGGCGCGACCCATACCAGCCTGGGGCAAAGCCCCAGGTCATCGAACCGACTCCAGGAAACCGAGGGCTGAAAGCCCGACCCATTCTTCACAGCTGCGAGACCCTAAACCGCAGCATTTTTCATCAATGCTGGCACATCCGGGTCAACCTCACACCCCACCTCAAGCCCAAGTGCCCGCAGCAAACCACTCACTGCCGACAGCGTCTCCTCCGCAACCCCAACCGGATGCAGCACCCGCACCACACCCCCACGAACCAGTTCCCCCCGAACAGCCACACACCGCTCAGGCCGATAAACACAAGAAGCCAGATCCGTAATGCTCAGCGCATAACTAGGCGTACACAGAATCGTCTTCGGCGGAGCCATCCTGTCGATCATGCTGAATATCTCCAGCTTCGACTCAAGCTCATCCGGCACAAAGTCCACCGCGACATCCGCCTCGCGCACGGCATCCTCAACGGTCGTAGCCAGACGCAGCCGCCCAGTCACACCAAGGTCCGCATACTCCGCCTCAGCCTTGCGCAGTTTTGCCGGCATCACGTCTTCCAGCACAACGTCGAAGCCCGCCGCAGCGCACGCCAAAGCGAACCCTCGTCCCGCCGCACCGGCCCCGATCACCGCAACTGTACGAATCTGAAAAGCTGACGGCCCGCGCTCGAGCCCGTCCTTCACTTCTTTCCCGAAACCGCCGTAATCACCGACTCATAGCTCGGCTCCGCGGACTTAATGTGGGCCGCCACGCGCTGGCGTTCGTCCTCGGTCAATGAGGGCAGTACAGCAAGAATCCGGCGCAGCGTTACCGAGATATCGTCGACGTAGTTCATGGTGCGGATGGCTTCGCCAGAAAGAGGCATGTCGTGTTGCTCCTGAAATCAAAAAGTCCTGAAGAATTCTCTTCCCCTCCAGTCTAAATGTTCGCGCCGTGCTCTGCTCGCTTCGAAGCCGCCTCCATGGGTTTGCCCGCATCCTCGCCCTCCAGCGGCTTCTCCCACCCATCCCGGTCCGTCATCTCCATCAGCGCCGCCAGCTGCACCGCAAAGTCCGGATGCACCGCATCGTGCCCATACCGCCACGTCCAGTTCCCCGCCCCGGCCGACGGAGTATTCATCCTCGCCTCGCTCCCCAGGTGCAGCACATCCTGCATCGGAAAGATACACAAGTTCGCCACCGACCCCGCCGCCGCCCGAATCATCGCCCACACAACGTCGTCGGCGACCTTAATCGGCTGCAGATAAGTCTGCGCATGAGTCTTCTCCGCCTCGGTCGCATCCTCCTTCCACCATCCCAGCGTCGTATTGTTGTCATGCGTGCCCGTATACGCGACCGTATTCGGCACGTACCTGTGCGGAAGATACAAATGCGACCCGCGATCCGTAAATCCAAACTGCAGAATCCGCATCCCCGGCATTCCAAAATGCTCCCGTAGCTCATCCACCTCCGGAGTAATCAGCCCCAGGTCCTCCGCCACAAACGGCAGGTTCCCGAACACCTCCTTCAGCCGCTTGAACAACTCATGCCCCGGAGCCTTCACCCATTGCCCGTTGATCGCCGTCGGCTCGTCCGCTGGAATCGACCAGTAAGCCTCGAACCCCCTGAAGTGATCCAGCCGAATCATGTCATACAGCGTCAGCGCCCGCCGAATCCGCGCCACCCACCAGTCAAATCCGCGCTCCTTCAACAACCCCCACTTATAAAGCGGATTCCCCCACCGCTGCCCCGTCGCCGAAAAATAATCCGGCGGCACGCCCGACACCCGCACGGGCTTCAACTCCTCATCCAGTTCAAACAACTCCGGATGCGTCCACACATCCGCGCTGTCCATATTCACAAAGATCGCCACATCCCCCAGAATCCGAACCTTCCGCTCCGCGCAATAGCCACGCAACGCGCACCACTGTTCATTGAAGAAGAACTGAATCACCTCTTCCACAGCCAGCGCGCGGCCCTGTTCGTTCATCACCCGCGTCATCGCGTCTTGCTTCCGTCGAGCGTATTCAGCCGGCCACTCATTCCAGCTTGCATAGCCGTACTGACGCCGCAGCACGTTGAACAACGCATAATCCGACAGCCACGAAATATTGTTCTTACAAAACTTCTGAAATCTAGCCCGCTTATCATCCGGCGCTCGATCCAGAAAATTCCCGGCCGCCTCTTCAATCAGTGGCAGCTTCCGTTTGTTTGACCGCCTCAAAGTCCACCGGCCCATCATGCCCCGGCAAGCCCGCAATCCGCTCCCCCGCGATCCATCCATCCCGCACCAGAAACTCCAGACTGATCAGCAGCGGATTCCCCGCAAACGCCGACAGCGCCGAATAAGGCGAGCTCCCATACCCCGTAGGGCTCAGCGGCAACACCTGCCACACCCGCTGCTTCGCCGCCGCCAGAAAATCCACAAACGCATAAGCCGCCGGCCCAAAGTCCCCCACGCCGCCATACGAAGGCAGCGAAGTCACATGCAGCAAAACACCCGACACCCGCTCCTGATTGCTCGCTTCCCCACTCATCAACTCCCCCGTTCCATTCACCAGTTCCATGCAACCTTGGATGCCCAAATCATACGTCGTCGCCGCCAATACCGTGTGATACGATTCGCCCAACTGCAAATCACCTATAACCAACAGAGGTTCCTGTGACCGAGATAGCTCTGCCCCGCAAGGCGTTCTTGTCCCTGGCTGTTCTACTGCTTCCCTTCTCCACCTGCCTCGCTCAACCAGCGACGAAAGCCGACGTAGTCCTCATCAACGGAACCATCCTCACCGTCGACGCCAAAGACTCCATCGCCGAAGCCCTCGCCATCCGCAACGGCACAATCATCGCCGTCGGCTCCAAACAACAGATCCTCGCCCTCACCGACGCGCACACCCAGATCCTCGACCTCCACGGCAGAACCGCCACTCCCGGCCTCATCGACACCCACGGTCACTATCAGGATGGCGGCGTCGACCAGCTCTACAACATCGAGCTGACCGACGCCACAAGCGTCGCCGAGATCGTCCGCCGCGTCCAGGCCCGAGCCGCAACCACCAAACCCGGCGAATGGATCCTCGGCTCCGGCTGGGACGAGGGCAAGCTCGCCGAAAATCGCTACGTCTATGCCTCCGACCTCGACAAAGTCTCTCCCAACAACCCGGTCTGGCTGCAAAACATAACCGGGCACTACTCCGCGGTCAACAGCTACGCCCTCCGCCTCGCCCACATCACCGCCGAGACCAAAGACCCGCCCGCAGGCACCATCGACCGCGACAAGAACGGAAGCCCCACCGGCGTTCTCAAGGAGCAGGCGAACGTCGCAATGCTGGCGCTCATCCCTCCACCCTCCATCGACCATCGCAAGCAAGGCATCCTCAAGAGCATCGACGACCTGCACCATGAAGGAATGACCTCCATCAAGGAGATAGGCAGTCCCAGCCACATGGACCGCCTACAAGGAGCTACTCGCCGAAGGAAAGCTCGACGCACGCGTCTGCATGCTCTGGCGCGCCGACAACTCGCTCGAAACCGCAAAGGCCGCGCTCGCCGAGATCCAGAAGAACCCCCGCCCGCCACAATCCCTCGGCGACGGAAAACTAGTCGCCTGTGGCGCGAAAATCTTCATGGACGGCAGCACCGCCGCCCGCACCGCATGGGTCTACCAGCCCTGGCACAAAAACTTCACCGAAGTCGACGAAGGCAACGTCGGCTATCCCAACATGGACCCCGAAGTCTACCGCCAGATGGTCCGCCTCTTCCACCAGGCCGGTGTCACCGTCGGCACCCACGCCATCGGCGACCGCGCCATCGACTGGGTCGTCGACACCTACGCCCTCGTCCTCAAAGAAAAGCCCACCCCCGGCCTCCGCCACACCATCATCCACGCCTATCTCCCCACGCCCCACGCCGTCACAACGATGGCAGCCCTGCAGAAGCAATACGACGCCGGATACCCCGAGCTGCAGCCCGGCTTTCTCTGGTTCATCGGCAAGACAATCTCCGCCAGCCTCGGCCCCGATCGCGTCCCCCGCACCATGCCCCTCAAAACCTACCTCGACAACGGCGTCCGCTGGGGCGGAGGCTCCGACTACTACGTCACGCCTTACGCAGCACGCTACGGCCTCTGGGCCTCGATCGAGCGCGAGACCCTCGCCGGAACCCATCCCTTCGGCATCTCCGAAGCAGTCGACATCCACACCGCCCTGCGCTCCTACACCGCCTGGGCCGCGCCACTCCTCTTCCTGGAAAACGAGGTTGGCACCCTGGAACCCGGCAAGCGAGCCGACATCGCCATCTGGGACAGCAACCTCTACACCATCCCCTCCGAAAAACTCAAAGACATCAAATGCGAAATGACCCTCTTCGACGGCAAAATCGTCTACAAAGACGACCACACCCTCATCACTTCGACGCATCCCTAGATCGCACAAACTCACCCTACCAAAAAGGGAGTTACATACTTGACTTCTCGGCGGTCCCGACCTAAACCTCTATACTTCAAAATTGAAATTAGTGAGCACGATGAAGAATAAAAAGAAGGCTAATCCGCATTGCCCCGTTCCGGGATGTCAAACCAAGCAGCCACACGTCGCCGACCCTCTGGTGAAGGCGCTTGTAGATCGCTTCACCGCCCCAGACAGGATGACAAGTTGGATGCTCGCAGGCATGGCCGAGCTGCGCGACTCGATTACCCGCGACCTATCGGAAGGCAGGCTATTCGCATGGTACAGCCGATTGCGCCAGCCGGAGGAGCTCTATTTCCGTGCGCTCTACATCCTCTTTATAGCGAAGGACGATGAGGTGCCACACATCCTTTCTGGGGCAATGCCAAACTCGTTCGCAGATATTTATTCCAAGGTGAATGAGCTGGTCATGGATGGTCGTGGTCGAGGTTCTCGACTCGAAGCCGGGCCAAAGCTTCGGCGAGTTTCGGATGGTAGACATTCTAAACAACGGGGCGCATGTCGCATTCCCGGCCCTTCAGATGTGTGTCATGTTGGCGCAAAACCCAGAATATGTTCCAGACATGCAGAAGTACTTCAAGCATTTGGAGACGTACTGCACCCGACTGAATTATATGCGGCAGATGTTTGAGGGCGGTAAGTCCAAAGAAGATGTGCTTGGCGGAGTGATCGCCATGCACAAACCGGCGTCGTATTGGGACCAGAAGCAGACAGAAGCCATTGCCAATGACTCGGCAAAGTCCGCAGAGGGTGATCCCAAAACGCCACCGTCCACAGGCCCCTTACAGAATTCCTAGCTGCCAGCACTTTATGGATTGAAGACAGGTAAGTATTCTGGTCAGCCCGGGGAGTCAAGTACGTCATTCCTCCAAAAATACCCCGAGGCCAAAGCCCCAGGGTATTTTCTAACAAGCTGACTAGCTAACCAGCTGACTCGCCGCCATTAATTCCCAACCGGCAACCCAGGCTCAGCAGCCTTCTTCGAGTACCGAACCGCCCCACCCTTCTCATACTTCTGCGTCAGCTCGCCAATGTAGACCCGGAAGATCTCATCCCGCTGCTGGTTCAACAAGCCTTCCTTCGTAGCGGCAAAGTTCTTCTGAATATCCTCCGCCGTAGGCTCCTGCTTATCGACCACGCTCAGCACAACACCCGACCGGCCCGTATTGATCGGCCCCGAGATCGCGCCCTTCGCCAGCGTAAACGCAACCGCACCCGGCCCGCTCATCGAGCCCAGTTCCGGCACCTGGCCATCCTTGCCCACCAGATCGCTCGTCTTCACCGGCAGATTCATCTCCTTCGCAGCCTTCTGCAGATCGTTCAGCACCTTCGCCCGATCCTCCAGCTTATTCAGTTCCGCGTTCATCAACTGCGGAACCTGCTGCTCGCGATAGTCCTCAAGAACATGCGCCTTGTAGCTCGCAAAGTCCGGAGCATGCGCCGGCTTCACATCCACCACCTGGAACACCGCATATCCTTCGCCCGTCGAAACCGAAGCCGGATCAGCGCCCTTCACTACAGCAAACGCCTGCGTCAGCATCGCCGACCCATCCGGCAATCCGGCGATCACACCATCCTTCGCCAGATAATCCGTCGTCACCACATGCAGTCCCTTGGCCGCTGCAGCCTTCTCCAGACCATTCTTCTTCGCATCCGCAGCCAGCGTCGAAGCGAACGTCTGCTCCGCCGCACCCGCACGCTGCTGTTCAAGCACCGGCACAATCTCTGCCTTCACTTCATCCACCGACTTCACATGCGCCGGCTGCTTCTCTTCCGTCTGAATAATGTGGTACCCGAACTGCGACTTCACCACATCCGAAGTCTGCCCCGGATTCAGCGCCATCGCTGCCTTCGCATAAGCCGGATCAAGCCCGCTCGTCGGATACATCGGCAACTCGCCACCCTGCGTCTTGCTCCCCGGGTCATCCGAGTTCTTGCTCGCCAGATCCGCAAAGTTCGCGCCACCCTTGATCTGCTTCAGCAAATCCTCGGCCTTGGCCTTCGCCGCCGCATCGGTCTTCGCATCCGCACCCGCAGGAACCGCAATCAGAATATGCCGCGTCTTCACCTGCTCCTTAACCGAATACTGATCCTTATGCGCGTTGTAATAAGCCAGCACATCCGCGTCCGTTACCGCCGGCTTTCCACCCGGCAGATTCGAAGCATCGAACGCCGCATACTGAATCTTCCGCGTCTCCGGAACCGCCGTCGCATACCGCGCCGCATTCGCCTTGAAGAACGTCTCCAACTCCGCGTCCGAAGGATTGATTCCCTTCCGCACATCGTCGGCCGAGACCACCACGTAGTCGAACTTCACCTTCGTGCCGTCCTTCAGATAAGCAGCCTTCACCGCACTATCCGAAACCGTAACCCCGCCAGTAATCAGCGCCTGCAACCGGTTCAGCTCCATGTCGCTCTTCACCTGCGACTCGAACTCCGCCCGGCTCAACTGCCCGCCAAACGCATTCTGCACAAAGTTGATATAGGCGTCGTCGCCAATGTAATTGCCATTCGGAAACAGGTACTGAGCAAACACCCCCGTCCGCAGCTCATTGCGCAGATCGTCATCGCTCACCTGCAGATTCAGCCGGTCAGCCTCATGCTTCAGAATCGCGCGCTGCACCAGAATCTGCCCCGCCCGCGGCACAAGGTACGGCAAAAACTGCTCCGGCAGATGCTGCTGCTGCAACTGACGCGAGGCCATCTGGTTCACTTCCACCGTCCTGATAGGAGTGCTCTCCCCGAAGACCCGGCCAATGGGGCCTGGCTCCTTCACGGTCGCAAACACCGTCGCATCGTTCGTGCTGGCGTTGTCGAAGATGCCCGGCACCAGGGTAATCACCATCGTTACGGCGGCGAATCCAATAATGACCGCGAACAGCCACTTCATCAGGCGGGAGTCTTGCTGCAGAAGACGAATCATGCGTTGTTTAGAACCTTCACTTTGCGTTAGAGCCGTCTCCCTGGCGGAAGACCGGCACGTGCCCGGGATTTTGCATAATCGCGCAGGCAGCGTCCATTAATAGACGCACACCAAGCCGATTGGCAGGGCAAGCAACAAGTATAAATCACTAACCCCCCGAATTCATCTCCCCGCCGGAATCCACCCTCAATACAATGGAAAATCGAAGATAAGGAAAACCCATGGCTAGAGTTAGAGTTGCCGCATTTTCGATCTCACTGGACGGGTTTGGCGCCGGCCCCCGGCAAGACCTTAACAATCCCCTCGGAGTCCGCGGCCTCGAGCTGCACCAGTGGTTCCTGAACACCGAGGCATTCAAGAAGATGCACGGCCAAACCGGCGGGACCCAGGGCATCGACAACGATTTCGGCCTCCAATCCTTCGAAAACATCGGCGCCTGGATCCTCGGCCGCAATATGTTCGGCCCAGTCCGCGGCCCGTGGGAAGGCGACTCCTGGAAAGGCTGGTGGGGCGACAACCCGCCTTACCATACGCCCGTCTTCGTACTCACCCATCACCCACGTCAATCCCTCACCATGGAAGGCGGCACCATCTTCCACTTCGTCACCGAAGGAGCAGATGCCGCACTCAAGCAAGCCAAAGAGGCAGCCAACGGCAAAGACGTCCGAATCGGCGGCGGCGTCTCCCTCATTCGCCAATATCTGCTCGCAAACGAGATCGACGAGATGCATCTCGCCGTCTCACCGGTCCTACTGGGGGAAGGCGAAAATCTCTTCTCCGGAATCAATCTCCCCAAACTAGGTTTCGCCCCAATCAAAACCGTCCCCGGGGAAAATGCAACGCACATCCTTATCGAAAAGCGATAGTTGACCTCCGCTGCGGCGCGTTGAACTTTCCCACACAGTCTACGAAGCTATCTTCGCCCGCTGCAGCCCCCTCCAGTGCGCCGGCGGAACCCCTTCCCACCCGCGAAACGCCCGCACAAACGAATTCGCATCCTCAAATCCCAACAGATAAGCCGTCTCATTCAACTCGAGCAGCGAATTCGTCAGATAATGCCGGGCCAACTGGTGCCGCGCCTCTTCCATCACCTGTTGAAAGCTGTACCCTGCCTCCTGCAACCGCCGCTGCAGCGTTCGCGAACTCAGGTGCAGCTCCCGCGCAATATCGTGCATCTTCGGCCTCCGGCCCGCCAACTTCTTCTGAATCGTCGCCCGCACGCGCTCCGGAAAACTCTCAAGTCCCCTCTGCTGTTTTAGCTCCTCATCCAGCTGCGGCGCCAACATCGACAGTAACTCCGCATTGCGAGTCACAAAGGGACGCCTCGCGTCCGCCTCACGAAACACAATCGCATTTCGCGTCGCGCCAAACACAACCGGACATCCAAAATGCCTCTCCAGCGTCTTCGCATAATAGCGCTTCCGCACAAGTTCCAGTCGAAGCGGCGACAGGCGCGTGCCCGTCCCAAGCCGTGCAACCGACAGCATCCATGCAAAGCAGAGATCCGTCAGCGCATCCGGCTCCTCATCCTGCGCCAGCAGCCAGCGAAAATGAATGCTCCACTCATCCCCCTCTGCCCCATGAACAATCTCTTCCGGACATGACAGCAGCTTGTACCGCGCAATCTGCTGTACCGCCGCGTTGAAGTTGTCAGACGAGAGCGCAGCCAGAGCAATCGGATCAAAATGCTCTGGCTTGCTCTCTGTTCCTAACAACAATCCAATCGCAGGATTCCCGCTCAACTCGCCAATCCCGCGCCACAGCGCAAAAAACTCCTCCGTCGTCACCAGCACCCGCGACTGCTCGAAGAGATTCCTTGGGAGCCCGGCGCTGCGCAAAATCGCAGACACACGGACCCCCAACTCCTCCAACTTATCCGGCAAACGGCTGGGTATGCGAAAGTGTTTACTCATCGTCGGAACTACTCGTTCTTCAGCGATGCCATGTCGATCGAAAACCGGTACTTCACATCGGCCTTCAGCAACCTGTCATACGCCTCGTTGACCTTCTGGATCGGAATCACCTCAACATCCGAGGTAATGTTGTGCTTCCCGCAGAAATCCAGCATCTCCTGCGTCTCCTTAATCCCGCCAATCAGCGAACCCGACAGACTCCGCCGCGCAAAGATAAGACTGAACGATGACACCGGCATCGGCTTCTCCGGAGCACCCACCAAAGTCAGATTCCCGTCGCGCCGCAGCAGCCCGATCAGCGCATTGATGTCGTGGTCGGCGGAGACGCAGTCAAGAATGAAGTCGAAACTGCCCGCATGCTTTGCCATTTCGTCAGCGTTTCTGGATACGACCACCTCGTCGGCTCCCAACCGGATCGCATCATCCTTTTTGTTCGGCGAAGTAGTGAACAGAACGGTATGTGCCCCAAGCGCATGAGCAAACTTCACGCCCATATGTCCTAACCCGCCCAGCCCCACAACTCCAACCTTCTTACCCTTCGTCACTCCCCAGTGGTGCATCGGCGAAAACGTCGTAATCCCCGCGCAAAGCAGAGGCGCTGTTCCCGCCAGATCGAGGTTTGTCGGAACCTTCAGCACAAACCGCTCCGTCACCACAATGCTGTCCGAGTACCCTCCGTACGTAACTCCACCCGAGCGCTTATCCGGAAAGTTATAAGTCAGCGTGAAGTTCGGGCAGAACTGCTCCAGCCCCTCCTTGCACTCCGGACAAGTCCCATCCGAATCGACCATACATCCAACCGCAGCGAGATCCCCCACCTTGAACTTCGTAACTCCCGGCCCCACCTTCGTCACGCGCCCGACAATCTCATGTCCGGGCACACAGGGATACACCGTGGGCATCACCCCACTCCATTCGTTACGGGCCTGGTGCAGATCAGAGTGACAGATGCCGCAGAACAAAATCTCAATCTGCACATCCTTCTCGGTTGGATCGCGCCGCGCGATCGTAGTGGATGCAAGCGGCGAAGTCGCACTACCAGCGGAGTAAGCTTTTGCGTTGTACATGGCTCAAATCTAGACCTCCATTGTTAACGGCGTTATGCAAAACACGCCATTCTCCATGCAGAATACGCCATCCTGACTCATGCCTTTATTTGCCGGCACTTGCTTCGGATAAGCACTCAGGTCTTTGCGCTCCTCCGGCCTCACAACCGTCCTCGCGTATAGTGTTGTGCGTGTCGTCCATCGGTAAATCCTCCACCCATCCAAACCGGGCGCGACGTAATTTATTCCGCCCAGAGGGAATAATTTTTCCGGACGCCAGTTCTCATCCCTAGAGAAAACGTGGAGAGACAAGAATGAAGCGAGACCCTTCCTGACAGATGGCTCTCTTACCTTGGAAACGTGCAGCCCCCACCGCCGGTCCCCAGACTTCGTCGTTTGAGGAGCTCGCACTCCCCTTGCTTCCATCGCTCTACAACGTCGCCGCATGGCTTGCCCAGAACCCCGCGGACGCAGAGGACCTCGTGCAGGAGACATTCCTGAAAAGTATGCGCGGATTCGACACCTTTGAACCCAACACCAACTTCAAAGCCTGGATCTTCCGCATCCTCAGAAACACCTACCTCACCTCACGCAGCGGCCTCGCTGCCCGACGCACGGTCGCTCTCGAAGAGGAGCTCGAAGCCCACGATGACTCCGGCCCGCGCCTCTATCCCGAAGCAGCCATCGACCGTCAGACTCCCGAGCTGAACCTGCTGCGGCTGAGCGATCACGCCGCACTGAATGCGGCCATGGAAAACCTCCCCGCCCCTCTGCTCGAAGTCATCCTCCTCTGCGACGTCGAGGAGATGAAGTACAAGGAGATCGCCTCTGTGCTCGAGATACCAATCGGCACCGTCATGTCACGAATCGCCCGTGCCCGCACAACACTGCGCCGCAACCTCCAGATCCACGCAGCTCCAGCACGCGACTCCAGCGGAAAGGGGATAGGCAAATGAGCGATCACCTCACATCCACAGCCCTGAACGCGCTCGCCGACGGAGAGCTCTCAGTCGACCAGCTCGCAACCGCAAACCGCCATCTCGCGGACTGCCAACAGTGCACCTCAACCGCCTTGGCGCAAAGCCTGCTCAAATCCGCCACCGCCAGAGCCGCACAGCGGTACGCACCTCCACCCCACCTGCAACAGCGCCTCACAGATTTATTGAAGGAGGAATCCTCGCGTCCCAAAACTGCGCCCACGCAATCCCAGCCACGGCCAGCCCGGGGCCTCAGCTCCCTCGGCTGGGTAGCCGCGCTCGCCGTTCTCCTGATCTCCGCAAGTCTGTTCTTCGTCCAGCGCAGCGCGCAGCGAAACTCGCCCGTCAACTCACCACTCCTCGCCGAAGTCAGCGATCTCCACATCGCCACACTCGCCGCAAACGCGCCCCCGCAGGTCATCTCCTCCGACCGCCATACAGTGAAGCCCTGGTTTCAAGGCAAAATTCCCTTCAGCTTCAACCTCCCGCAAAACCTCCCGGCAGACACCACCCTCGACGGAGCCAATCTCACCTATCTCCACAATCAGCCCACCGCCCAACTGCTCTTCAGCATCGGCAAGCATCGCGTCTCCGTCTTTATCCAGCAGGCAACCGGCGCGCCGGCCGCAGACCACCGCCTCGCAGACCGCTCAGGCTTCCACGTCACAGAATTCCAAACAGCAAATCTCGACGTAGTCGCAATCAGCGACGTCGACCCGGCCCGCCTATCCAGCCTCGCCGAGATCATCGAGCAGGCCCAGACCGAAACCCAGCCACCTCCAAACTAGTCCTGGCTTCAGCTCTTCCGTAATTATCGCAATAACTCTAAATAACCTCACACAACGAGAACCGCCATCGCGCCGAAGTATACTTTGCTGACATCGAGCCGTAGCGACTCTTATGTCCTCAAACCTCAGACCTACGGTTGTACTTTTCAGTCTCTGCCTTCTATCGCGCCTTGTCAGCGCCCAGGGACTAAGCCCACGAGCCTACGTCATCTCTCCTATCCACTCCAACGCCGTCACCCTCACCTACACTCTTCAGGACGGAAACATCGTCTTCGACGCATCCGTCCCCATCACCGGCTCCACAGGCAGAGTCGGCACCGAGACCGCAACTCTCTTTCACTCCTTCAACTTCTTCAGCCGCTCCGCCAACATCAACATCTCTCTCCCCTACTCCATCGGACACTTCCAGGCCGACGTCAACGGCGAACCCATCAAGCTCTATCGCTCCGGCCTGAACTCCACCACCATCCGTCTCTCCGCCAACCTCTTCGGCGCCCCTGCCATGACGCCCGCCGAATACATGAAGTGGCACCAGAAACTCATCATCGGCGCAAGCCTCACCGTGTCCACCGCAACCGGCCAATACGATCCCGCGCTCCTCATCAACATAGGAAACAATCGCTGGGCCATCAAACCTGAAGTCGGCCTATCGCGCCGCTGGAACAAGTGGTTCCTCGATACCTACGCCGCCGTCTGGTTCTTCACCCCGAACAACGATTTCTACCGCAATAAGCCCGGTTCCACCGGACCCAACCGCCAAACGCAAGAGCCAATGGGCTCCGTCGAAGCCCACCTGGTCTACGACGTAAAGCCGCGCCTCTGGTTCTCCCTCGACGGCAACTACTGGTACGGAGGTGAGACCAGCCTCAACGGTATCCCCACTCCCACCACCCTTCAGGCAAACTCACGCCTCGGAGCCACCGCCTCCTTTCCTATTGGCAAGCATCAGTCCCTCAAATTCAGTTACAGCGCCGGCGCCTACACCACCTTCGGCGGAGACTTCCAATCCGTCTCCGCCGCCTGGCAATACTCCTGGCTGGGCCGCCCAAAATAACCCCAGAAAATTTGCCAGCGTCAGCGGCCCAAGCATCAGTGACAAAGATGCTTATCGAAAAATGCGGTGATCTCTCCGAAGGCCTCCCTCGTCTCCGGCGCACGATCATCGAACTGGTACTGGGCATGTGACATCCCTTCGAAGACTTCGAGCTGCGCATCAATGCCCGCCTCGCGCAGCTTGCGATGAACACGCACCGTGTTGCTCAACAGCAGATCCCGAGTTCCCGTAGTCAGGATCGCCGGCGGGAATCCGTGCATATCTCCGTAAACCGGAGAGAGCAGCGGGTCCTTAAGATCATGTCCGTGTGCATAAACCACTGTGCCGGCATCGCAGAATCCATCGCGAGATACAAGAACGTTATCAACCATCTCGTTTGTGTAGAACGTGTCGCCGGTCTTTGTGACATCCGCCATCGGAGTGCCGGGCGCGATTGCTGCCGGCATCGGAAGACCCATCTTCTTCGCCTGCAGCATCATCTCCAATACCAAAGCGCCGCCAGCAGATGTGCCAAAGACCGCGATATCTTTAGCGTCATGTGTCTTCAGCGCCTCCTTGTACACGGTCATCGCATCATCCAGCGCTGCCGGAAAGTACCCCTCGGGAGGCATGCGGTAATCCACCGAGATCACCCTGAAGTGTCCCAACCCCGCCATCAGGATCGCCTCGCTTGTACCTGACTCGCCCGGATACAGGACATAACAGCCGCCATGGACATGAAGCAGCAGCTTGTCGCGGTGCTCAGGCGGAATAACGTCGGAGGCGACCGTATAGATGCGTACTCCGCCCATCGTGCCCGCCTGGCTGGTGACGTGCAGACGCTCACGCATCGCCGGAAGGGTCTGCACTGTTTTGGCAGCCTGGGTGTTGGCAGCCACTCGCCACTCCTCGCCGGTCTTCCACAAAACATTCCAGATCGGACTGCGAGGCGCGGCGATGATCCGTTGCATCTCAGGGCTGACATCTCTCGGCACAGGTAAGGTCTTCGCCGGAACCTCTTCAGGAGGCAAGCCGCCATTGTTAGATTGAGGATCAGCAACCGCAAACAGAAAAGTCGCACAGGCAA
Organism: uncultured Acidobacteriaceae bacterium; assembly: GCA_963746625.1. Classification (GTDB taxonomy): domain Bacteria; phylum Acidobacteriota; class Terriglobia; order Terriglobales; family Acidobacteriaceae; genus Edaphobacter. The sequence goes on along the minus strand of CAVVBT010000001.1, from coordinate 915,929 downwards.
GCACAACGCATCCAGTGAGCTTCATAAGATAAAGTTCCTCCCATCGTCTCCAAGTTCACTATCCAAAAGTCTCGGCCGTGAGAAAGCAGCTGCCAGGAATTACCTCAAGCACACAGCGCTGGCACCCTGGCCGAGCTGCTGCCTTGGATTGCGTTCAGAGGAATAGATTGCTATCACTCGAATCAAATCAACCGCAGCCATGGACTGTTCTACCGGGCAAGCTCCCATTGACAATAACGGTTTACTACGTTTCAAATCGTAGTGTGCTCTTGCCCGGCAGGACACTCAGGTACCCCCATTCCACCTTCTCTGCCACGGCAGAGAAGGCTGCATTAACACGCTCGCGACCTCTCGTAGTTCAACAGGGGACTCCTGCAATGAGGCCATGCAACATCGCGTGCTGATCGTGTCCAGTACGCAAAGCCCAGTACGCAAAGCTCAGCGCAACGAATTCCAGACCGATGCATCAATACTCGACGAGGCCCCAACGATGCGAACATTCTTCCGCTTGTCAGTGATATTCACGTGCCTGTGGCTCTTGTCAGTCTCCGCAGGAGCTCAGGTCTCGGCCACTTTGTCAGGCCGAGTCACCGACTCTACCGGTGGAGCGGTTGTAGCAGCGACCGTAACAGCGAACGACCTTGATACAGGAGTTTCGCGAACGGTCGTGACCAGCCAGGTTGGCCAATACGAGATGGCTGCGCTTCCGCTGGGACGCTATGAGGTCCGCGCCACAAAGCAGGGTTACGCCGAGCAGATACGAACCGGAGTCATCCTGGTTGTGGGACAGGACGCCACTGCCGATTTGGTGCTGAAGGTTGGCGAAGTAAGAGAACAGGTGACCGTCTCTGAAGACGCACCTATCGTCAATGTCAGCACCCAGGATATCTCCGGGTTGGTAGGTGAGAAGCAAGTGAAGGAACTGCCGCTGAATGGACGAAGCTATGATCTGCTTCTACCGCTCAATCCCGGAATCGTAAACTTCACCTCGCAAAAAACAGGCGGCATCGGAGTCTCGAATTCGACTACCGGCAACAACTTTGCGATATCAGGGAACCGTCCTCAGCAAAATCTCTTCCTGCTCAATGGCGTCGAGTTCACAGGCGCTGCAGAAAACAATATGCAACCGGGAGGCCCCAGCCAGGAACTTCTCGGCGTTGAAGGAGTCCGTGAGTTCAACGTGCTCCGCGACAACTACGGCGCCGAATACGGGAAGCGGCCCGGCGGCCAGGTGATTATCGTCACCCAGTCAGGAACCAATCAGTGGCACGGCTCTATCTACGAATTCCTGCGCAACAACGCGCTCGACGCACCCAATTACTTTGATATCGCCGGAGCGCCGCTGTTTCAGCGAAATCAATTTGGTGCAGCGTCTGGTGGTCCCATAAGAAAGAACAAAACTTTCTTGTTCGCAAACTACGAAGGATTTCGCCAGCACCTGCACCAAACCTCGGTGGCATTTGTACCCGACCTTGCATCCCGCGCAGCGGCCGTCGCGAGTGTGAAGCCCTTGCTCAATTTATGGCCGACTCCCACCCCAACCGATCCTGACTTCAGCGGAATTGCGCAAGTCTACAGTACTCCGTTGCAGACGATCGACGAGAACTTTGGAACCGCACGCGTCGATCAGGTCTTCTCGCCGAAGGACACTCTTTCGGGAATCTACACCATCGACGATGGCAGCGATTTCACACCGACAACAGTCGATCCGTACAGCTCTGACATTCTCAACCTCCGGGAACAGGTCGCCTCTCTCGATGAGACCCACGTCTTTTCGCCTGCTCTGCTCAACGTAGCTCGGTTCGGATACTCGCGCGCCGGTTATTTCTTCACTGGGCTGCCAACCCCGGGCACGCCTGCAGCCAGCGTCCCGGGCTTCCTCGCCGGACTCCCCGTAGGTGCTGTCGTAGTCGGAGGAAGCGCCGCATCAAATCCGCAGGCTCAGATTGGCCTCGCAGGAAGTAACAACGGAAGCAACCTGACGATTGCAAGAAATATTTACACCTACGAGGATCGCGTAACGCTGACGCACGGTATTCACCAGTTAAGCTTCGGAGCCTGGTTCCAGCAGTTCCAATCGAACGAGAACATTGCGCTCAGTCAATATGGACAGGCTACTTTTACCAGCCTTCAAACATTCCTGACGGGAGTCACAAGCACGTTCCTATACGATCCCGCGCCAACTAAACTGAACTGGCGGTCTCTGTTCGGGGCGGGATACGTTCAGGACGTAATTCGGTTGAAACCATCGTTGACGCTCAGCCTCGGTTTTCGTGGTGAATTCTCGACTGGCTGGAACGAAGCTCATGGGCGCGCAGCCAACTACACCTTCTCCAACGGCGTTATCTCTAGCCTGCCGCACATCGGAAGCAACACCTTCACCACGAATAACGCAAAGTTTTTGCCTGAGCCGCGAATTGGTGTGGCATGGAGCCCCTTTACCGAAAAAACGGTCATCCGCGGCGGATTCGGCATCTATAACGAACTCCTCGACGCGCTCGGATACCGCATGGATCAGAACGCTCCGTTTAATCCCACCTATAGCATCGCCGCTTTAAACGTCACACAGCTTCCCCTCACCCCGCACGGTCCAGTCCCCTCAAACGCCCTCCTGGTGCCCGGAGGAATTCAGCCCAATGCGAAGATGCCCACTTTGATCTCGTGGTCATTAAGAGTGGAACAGGCACTCGATAAAAACACATCGTTAACCATTGGATACGTCGGGTCTCACGGCTATCACGAACTCATCGGGATCGATGCCAATGAACCCGTCCCGACGATCTGCCCGGCCTCGCCCTGCCCCGCCCAATATCCGGCTACCTTTCCGGCACCGCTCGCGCACTCAGCCGTTCCGGCAGGCTCCTATTACATTCCCGCTGGAGCTCCAAAGGCCAATACCACGCTGGCGAATACATGGACCTGGTTTGCTGTCGGTAATAGCAGCTACAACGCGCTTCAGGTAGACATCAACCGTCGCTTTAGCCGCGATCTTTCCTTTCGCGGTGTCTACACCTACTCAAAAGCCTTGGATGATGGCGATTCGTTGAACGCAACCACCTCAGCAAACGCTCCGGCCCTGGCGTCAAACCCCTACAACCTCCAGGCAGATTGGGGACCCGCGACCTACAACGCCACAAACGTCGGCGTAATCAATGCGATTTATGAGCTGCCCTTCGGCCGCGGCAAACCCTTCGCAAGCAATCTGTCCGGTTTGGCCAACGGCTTCGTCGGTGGATGGTCTGTAACCAGCATCGTTACACTACAGTCCGGATTTCCGCTTACGCCGCAGCTTAGCTACAACCCCTCGAACAACGGAGATACCCGCAATCCGGTGAGGCCCTTCGTAAACCCGAACTTCACGGGACCTGTTGTTAAAGGCAACCCAGCCCAATGGTTCAATCCCGCGGCATTCTTGGCGCCCCCGGCCAACAGCGGTTTCTATGGAAACCTCGCCAGGGATTCAGTCCCGGGCCCCGGCCTGGCGACGTGGGACTTTTCCACCATCAAGAACACCACGATCAGGGAGCGGCTCACAGTCCAATTTCGAGCCGAAATCTTCAACCTGCTGAACCGGGCAAATTTCAATACTCCCAACCTCATCGTCTTCACACCCACCGGTGTTTCAGGAACAGCAGGGGCAATCACCAGCACGTCGACAACATCCAGACAGGTTCAATTCGCCTTGAAGTTCCTCTGGTAGAGATCCCAGCCCGCATCTCCAGAGCATCTTCTCGCCAAGGATGTGACGCGCACCCCTGCACTCATGAGGCAGTCGACTCTTAAAAGCAATTTCTAGCGCAGTTAGTTCTCGCACTGCGACGATCTAATTCCCAAAACGGGAATCTCGAAAAAATAAATCTCAAAAAAGTGGCATTTTTACCGCTCGAAAACCCCACCATCCAACTCACCACAATCCACCACCAAAACACCACAACTTCACCACAAAAAACCACACCAAAACGCACACATTTTCCAATACCCCCAAGAAGAAACGCCCGTAAAACCGAGGCGATCGGCACTTACGGGCGTCCCAACTTTTTTCAGCAAAAAAACCTAAAAAATACGACTGCCGATACTAATAAACCGGCCCATAGTACGGATACGCATAGGGATAGCCCGGAGCAGGAGCCGGATACCGCCGCATCATCTGCTGCGGCACCTGCGGGATCCCCGCGCCCAACCGGTTCAACTCCGCCTGCGACACCGTCGTAACATCCGCCGGCTGAGTAAGATGGAAGGTCACAATCGCCTCGGACGGCAGCGAAGCCTCACCCACATGCGAAGCCGAAGACACCCCCAGCCCCGCTACCCCGCCCACACCAGCGCCAACCGCCGCACCAACTCCCCCCCCGGCAATTCCCCCAATCACAGCGCCAAGACCCGCCAATCCAACTGTGTTTCCAACCGTATTCCCTGTCTTATCAGCACCCTGGTGCCACCAGAAGTCCGTCGTAACCGGATAACTCATACCGCCAAACGTTACATTCGTAAGCTGCAACTTCAACTCGCCCTTCCCCGCCAACTGCCCGGCAGAATGAGCATCCGCCACCACTCCCTGAATCGTAGCCCCGCGTGGAATTGCGATCTGATTCCCCACTAAAACATTGCTCAGAACCACTCCATCAAACGTATTTCCCTGCACCGCATTCTTACTGCTCAGCCCCTGATTGATCCGCACCCGCAGTACCGAGTTAGCCGGCACCACCACAGCATCTCCTCCTTTTTGTGGAACATAGGGTGGAGCATACTGCGGAGGATAAGGCTGGCCATACTGAGGGGGATACTGCCCCGGTTGAGCAGGATAGGCTGGCGGATACTGACCAGCCTGCGGATAAGGTTGAGGATATTGTCTCGCCTGCGGATAAGGCTGAGGATACTGACCACCCTGCGGATAGGGCTGAGGATACTGCCCCGACTGTTGCTGAGGATACTGACCAGCCTGCGGATAAGGCTGAGGATACTGACCCTGCTGTTGCTGAGGATATTGGCCACCCTGCGGAGGAGCAGGATACTGTGCCGCAGGCGCAGGCGGAGGCGCAGGTGCACTCTGACCCTGACCCTGCGGCGGAGCCATCGTCCCATCCGACTGAAGATTCGGGTTCGAAGCACCCTGCTGCGAGTTGCTCGAAACCGCTGCCGGCGCACTGATCACCATCTGATCGACAACCTTTTGCACACCCGCTGTAGTCGCAACCAGATGCTCTGCAAGGTCCCTCGAAGGCTCGTCCCGCACCGTCCCATTCATCGTTACAACACCATACACAGTAGTTGAAGTGATCGACTGATCCGCTAACTCCGGCGCCCCGGCCAATGCCTTCAATACATTGGCTTCAATCTGCGCATCCGGCATCGTCGCCGGCTTCGTCTGCGCAAAAACCACGCTACCCAAGAGCAGCCCCGCGGACAGAATTCCCACCGCTGAGCCCTTCAAGATCGAATTCCCCTGACTCATACAATTCCTCCGCTACTCTGCTGCACGAGGCACTAATCCCTCGCGCATCCATACTATGAATGAAGACTCGGTTTTTAGAAAAAAGTTACGCTCTGCACCTCGTGCAGACAAGCCCAAACGTCATCGATGTGTGACGCTTGCCTGCAATTGACCTATGACTTTAATAGCGATATATTCATAGAGCGGGGTGGAGCAGCCCGGTAGCTCGTTGGGCTCATAACCCAAAGGTCGTAGGTTCAAATCCTACCCCCGCAACCAAAGAATCAATAAGTTACAGACGCCGATTTCCCAAACAAGTCCCCGTTATCCCCCAATCGGAAATGGCCCCTCCTGACAGTCCTTCATCATTGAAGGACTGTGGTGTTTAAATCCCCCTTTCTCCGTGCAATGTTTCGCCAAATACCAGCCCAACAACCTGGCTGTTGGCTTTGCGCTTCGAGTCTGTCATCGCCCTTCCATAGACGTTCATCGTCGTCTGGATAGAGGCGTGACGCATCAACTCCTGTTGCACCTTCATGGGAGCGCCGGTCTCGTCGAGCCACGAACGGTAGGTGTGGCGGAAGGTATGCCACCCTATCCCGTCCGGAAGACCGATGAGTTCGGCGACCCTGCGAAGCTGGCGCTTCTTGAGGCTCTCCTGGTGGTACGGCTTCCCTGTCTGCGGATTGGCGAATACCCAATCCCCATCCTTGGAAAACGTGCTGAAGCTCCGCCACCGAAGCAGCAGTTCTTCAAGACGCGGGTCGAGCGGAACATAGTCCTTCGAGTATTCCGTCTTCGCCTCGTCTATCCGCCCACCGACTGAGCTGCGCTGAACCATAAAGGTGTGATCTTCAAAATTGAAGTCACCCCATTGCAGGCCCAGGATTTCGCTGATGCGAAGTCCCGTGCACTGGGCCACCATGACCATCGTGCGGTACGGCTCCGCGAGATGCTTGAGCATCTCGAAGAACTGAGCCACTTCGAGGATTTGGGGCCGTTTCAGCCGCTTGCTTGCATTCTTGACGCGCACCAGAGTGACGGGGTTCTTACCGATTTCGATAACTCCCCATCGTTCCGCACACTTCAAGACCAGGTGCATCAGGCTCCGTATGTGAACCTTCGACTTCGGAGCAAGCGGCAGATCGCGCAGCCACTGTTCCATCGCCATCGGTTTCAGCTTGTTTACGGGTTGATCGCCCCAGCGCGGTCGAATGTGTTTCCGAATGTTCGACAGATGCGAACTCCGGGTGGAGTGTCGCTCTGGCAACTCATGCTCGATGTATCTATCGAGCAGAGCCCCGAACGTCGGCGCTACCATCTCCGCGCGTGGAGCTTCATCGTTGAGCCGCATGAGAAGTGCTTGCGTTGCCTTCCGTGCATCGGCCTCGGTTCGGTACAGAGCTTGTTCCCCAAGGATCACGCTCTGTCTGATCCGCTTGCCTTCCGGGTTGGTCTCGTAATAACGAAACTCCCACACGTCAGAACCTCGCTCGCGCTTCCGTAGCCGCAGACTGCCATATTGAAACCGTGTCCGAACAAACATGGATTACCTCCTGTTAGTTGCGGGCACGAGTGGTACTTAAAGCGTACCGCTCGGCAGTGTCGGAGTCGAGTGTGGAAACGAAGCCATCGTTCCGGCCCTCAAGGTCGGAGCGGTGGAATCTCCAGAGCTTGCCGACACGGTACCCGATGACGCGACCGTGTCGGGCCAGGCGTTGCAGGGTCTTGGGGTGAATGCGAAGGATAGCGGCGGCTTGATCGCTATCCAGGAACGGCTCAGTTATAAACTTGAAATCGGACATGGCTCGTACGCCTCCTGAACACACAATGAAACGTGCGTTTGGATTTGTCTATAGGCTTTCAAGCGCATTGCGGCAGAGGTCTTTGGCGCTCTGAAGTCGTTATTGTCGCTACAGTGTCTTCTAAGGAATTCTTGGGAACTCTACGGACACGATTCGCCTGTGGAAAACTAGCAAAAAATAGTTGAGGGGAACCCCGGCAGAGGGCTACTTAGCTAGTCGTGTAGCTGGTCGCTGGATACAGCGCTGGGAACCAGCGTTCGACTACTGGTAGCGGGAATCCGAGTCGCAGCCGCGCAACATGGCTTGGAGAAACAAGCAGCCCCGCATCCAGCAGCTTCGATACGACCGTCCGCGCCATCCGCTCCTTGTATCCCGTAAGCGACGGAGCCAATCCGCGCTCAAACTCACCAGCAAGCAGAGCCTCACGCAGTAACGGGAAGCTGCCCTTGGGAAGACGGCCCGCGCGCGTCTCGTCTTCGACGTAGATTTCCATGCGGCGAAGCAGCTCGGAAGGCTGAAGGATCGAACTCATATATGAAACCTGATCGTTCGAAACACGCAGGAAGAATTGGCAGAAGCCATCGAGAGCCGCTTGCGAGAGATTGCCGCGTCCGTCCAGATCGCCACGGCGCGAAGCATCCGCAGCCATCAGCAAGGATTTGTAATCGCCAACGTTCCGCGCAAGACCGCGCGCCACAGACCAGAGGCTATTGCCGACGCCGAGGCGACGTAGCAGAGCGTGCGACATCAATCGCGCGACGCGACCGTTGCCGTCGTAGAAGGGATGAATCCAGAGGAAGCGATGATGTGCAGCCGCGACAGCGGTTACCTGTCGCACCTTGGAAAGATTCTGCGGGCTATATACCTGCTCGAAACGCTTCAGAAACTCAGGAAGGGCAGCAGCCGGTGGTGGCAGGTGCAGACCGACAACGACTTCCCCGTCCCGCAGTGCCCCAGGGGTAAGCCGTATGCGGCGCGATGTCTCGGGATCTTCTACCCATAGCAGTTCATCCGGCAGACGACGGCAGAACTCGCGATGCAGCCAAACTGCGTATGCCGATGAAGCCGGGAAGTCTTTCGGATCGTCACCTTCGTCGATTGCCTTCTGAACTTCAATATGCGCGACCGCTTCGAGCTGGAGGCTCTCTTCGGGGTTCAGTCGAGTAGTCTTTATGCAATGCGCGGTCGATGTCACGCGGATGCGTGTCGTGACCCTCTATGAGGTTTGAGTAGTAGCAGTTCATCGAACGAACCAGGTTGCCGACTGATTCAGTCACGATGGGGTGAATCTGACCTGCAAGAGCATTGGCGTTGGAGATGAGGTCAAAAGCCACATCTTCCAGTGCTCTGCCTCCGTCCGATGGAAGCATTGGCTCCATCCAGGAAGGTGTCGGCATAGGCTGTTTTTTTGCCGGTTTCATATCCATCACAAAGTATACTCCTACAATTGTTTAGTTGAGATATCGTCTGACTCATATTGCCGGTATTATTGCCGGTTCTGTCGGAGAAATTCCAGCGCATTACAGCAGGCAGCTAAAGCCCTAATCCCATACCTTGCTCAAACCCAATATCGCGCGCAGGCTTGAGCGCTTCGATGATCTGCTTCGGGTTCATCTCGGCACTATGCTCAAGCGGCTGCTTCGACTGTGAAATCTCGTTTGCCAGCTCTATCGCGGACGGACGTGCCATCGAGACACCCAACGATTCGCCGAGGCGTTCTACATCTGAAGTGACGATTGCAATCCCCTCACGGCCACGCGACGCGGCGACATAAAACAGCTCCTGCTTCATAACGTCCGCGGAGATGATGACCTGATCGACTGTCTTGCCTTGGCTGCGATGTGCCGTGACAGCGTAGCCATGCGTGAACTCACGATAGTTCGCCGGCACGCTTCGACCGTCTTCCAAATTGATAATGCCTCGCTCTACGCTCCGCACGGTCGTTAGCTCGCCGTTCGTTGCCCGGAACCCCGGCTCTTTGCGATTGCCCATCATCAGCAGCTTGTCCCCGGCAGCGACTTCAATCTCCGTGCGCTCATGCACGGAAAACGACCTTGCCTGCGTCAGACTGACAGACTTCTCCTCACCACGCTCGTTCATCGCGTGGATGCTGGAACCCGAAACGCCAGTGACCGTCAGCGCCTCATGCTTCTCAATTCCATGTGAGGCACGATGAAACACCAGCACCTGATCGGGTTGATAGTTGGAGATGTCCTTCTTCTGCGCTTCCGTCCACTGCAACGGAATATGTCGCTGGAGAGTTTCACCATCACCCAGGACAGACCTCTGCTTCAGATCTTCGCGGATCGCCTGCGTGACGCGCCCGATCTCTTCATGCGTCGGCGCAACGACGAGCACCTTGCGACCAGGCTCTGCCGTCATCTCTCGATATACATCGGCCACGGCTTGCGCTCGCTCCATATAAGGCACCTCACGCACGGCTCCCAAGTCTTGCAGCTTGGCAAAACCTTGATCGGGCGATTGTCGGAAGGTTTCGATAGCCTCTCGATACTCGGGGTTCGATTGGCGCTGGATGCCGGTCAGGGAAACACTTGTCATCCGCGACTCACGCTCCAGGATTCGCAAAGCGTCAGAGGACTCGACACTCTGTATCTGGCGCGTGTCACCCGGAGAACAGAATCCGCGCATCCTCGCGACGGGCCAGGTCGAGCAGCCCTTCCATCTGCCGCCCTGAGACCATGCCTGCCTCGTCTACGATCAGCACATTTCCCCGAAGACTTTCCTGTGCGGTTTGATCCTCCAGCAAACGAGAGATCGTCATCGACGTTTCCAAAGCCAACCTTCTGCAGTTCCTCGACAGCGCTCCGCGTTGGAGCCACAGCCAAGACCTCATGCCCCGCCGCGTGCAAGCCGCGATCAATCTCCTGTAACGTCGCCGTCTTCCCGGTCCCTGCGGCACCGCGCAGATTGATAGCGAAATCCTGAGACGCAAGTATCGTCTCTACAGCGTGACGTTGCTCTGCCCGAAGACTCGCCTTCGGCTCAAAGTGATCGTTGCCACCCAGCGCCGGGTATCGATGGATGCCATGATCGACGACGGCCACCATGCTGCGCTCGCGTTCAAGGCTTGTTTGGGTCGCGACGTTGCCGCCGACCTGAAGGAGTTTGCCCTGCGACACTTCAAACTCGTAGCTTCCGCGCAACTCCCCGAGATCGAGTTTGCCCCTGCCATGACGCAGGGCCTCCGTCATCAATTCGTGATCCTTGGAGACAGTCTTGCGCTCAAACAGGTGCTCCTCCGCGTGCTGTAGGGATTGGACAGCTGGGGCTCGTTCAGGAATCAGCGTTTGACTACGCTCGATAGATCGCTCCCGAAGATCGAGCAGGTTTGTGTGCTCCTGTGGGGAGATGCGATCTACCTGTAGGCGATGAACCTCCGCCGAGCTAATCTCATGCAACTTGTCCGGCCGAGATTCCCGCACGAGCACGGCGACCTCGTTGTCCGTAGGTTGCCGCCCATGCTCCGCCGCGAACTGCCGAATGGACTCATCCCGTTGCTCGCTGCGCTGTGAGTACCGCTCCAGCACGTCTTTGGAAATGCCTTTGATCTCGAATCCGTTATCAACTCCCTTTGCGTTCCGCTGACTCTCGATCTCGTATCCAAGCCCACGCACCTCCCTCGCCAACTCATTCCGATAGACCTCCGTGATGTAGGCACGGCGCTCATACATTCCCGAGGCCTGGAGTGCCTTCCACCGTCCCTCTACTCCGTCATAGCTCAGGTTTGCGGCGACCGCGTGCGTATGGAGTTGCGGATCAAGCTGACGGCTGCTGTCGTGTGTGTACGCCGCGACGACGAGATTTCCCGTCTGACGATCATGGTTCGCGCCATCCAAGCGCACCCTTGCACCGGCATACCGCTCCGCTTCCTGCAATGCCACATTGACGGCGTGGCGATGCGCTTCGAGCAGTCTGTCATCTCCGCCCACCAGCGCCTGTACCGAGACAGACTTCGGAGCCGAGAAGGTCAGGTCATATAGAGAGCGCGCCTTGCTCTCCACTTCTCCATCAGTTGCAAGCCGGTCCGCACTGTGGCGCGGACGCAGAAACTCGCCCGTCTCAGGATGCAGCCCCTCACGGATGGCTTCGAACTGCTGGTGCGTGACCGCGCCATTCAGCCCCAGCAATTCCGCTCCCCGACCATGCCACTCACCCTGCACTGTGCGGTTTTGATCGAAGTAGTCGCTGTGCTCCAGATGCTTTTGTGCATAGCCAGCGCCGCCGGTCATTGCCCGAATCGTCAACATAAAGCGACGCTACGGCTGTTCGAAATTGGAATGCAAGCTCTGTGGAACTTCCGCGCAGGTGCTCGGTGCGAGCCTGACCGATTTCTGAGTGCCCACTTGCCCTGCAGCTATTCAAGGTTCGGACTGTAACCTTGAATAGCCCGAACCCTTATTAAGGGTTCGTACCCCGGATACGTGGCACGGTAAAACGGTTCGACCAGGCTGACTCCAAGGAGACATTCATCAAGCGCGGCGAATATGCCTTTTCAAATGAAGGCGTTGCGACTTATTCCTGCGAGGAATAACGAAGTGCGCAATAGTCATTGGACAGAATCCCAACGTTCGATGAAGCTAAAGATGAGGGATTTGCACGAATTGGCCCTCCCATCACGGGAGATTTGCAATGGACTTCGGAAAGAAACCACCCGCTCGGGTCTCGGCAACCAGTGATCCACGTTTTGAGCCGCTGATCGACACAGAACAAGCCGCAGCACTCCTCAGGATTCACCCCAAGACCCTCCAGCGCATGGCGCGAAGAGGTGAAGTCAGAGGCTACCAGCTTGGCAAGCTCTGGCGGTTCCGTGCCTCCGATCTCGTCAAATGCGTCTCCGTCGAAGTCGCGTCCTAAGTTGAGTGGATGAATGTCCCGAGCCTCGCAAATCGCCAGACATTGTCTGGTGGATTGCTTAGCCACCAATTTTCCAGACACTGTCTGAAAAATCTTTGTTGTATTTCGACATTGGCCAGACTGCGTCTGGCCAATCCAAAGAGAACTGAATCTTGCAGACATTGTCTGCAAAATGGCTCGTCATACCGTCGCTTTACTGTATGAGCGACATCGAGTGCGGCGACAGACACCCCTCCCCCAAATCCCAGACAGCGTCTGGGATTTTGCCATCCCAAGCAATTCGTCAGACGCTGACTGACGAATTCGATACCCTCCACATTGCCCAGACACCGTCTGGGCAATTCAGGATAGGGTCAATTATCCAGACGCCGTCTGGATAATTGCCGATCCCGCGAGCGGCGATTGGTGCCCCGGGCAGGGCGAACACGGTAAGATTCGGTATGAATCTTTCCTCTTTCATCTGGTCAGTGGCGGACTTGCTGCGTGGCAAGTACAAGCCCCACGAGTACGGCCAAGTGATTCTGCCGTTTACAGTTCTGCGTCGCATGGACTGCGTTCTGGAGCCGACGAAGCAAGCCGTTCTGAAGGAAGCCGCCAAGCGTGACATCTCTGGGGACAGCGTCAATCACTATCTGACTCGGGCGTCCGGCAACACCTTCTACAACACTTCGCCGATGGATCTGAAGGCCATCGTTGGCGACCAGGATAACGTCGCGATGAACCTTGCGGCGTACCTCCACGGCTTTTCGCCTAACGTCAAAGACATCTTCTCTCGCTTCAAGCTGGAGGCGCAGATCGACCGGCTTGCCAACGCCGACCTGCTCTACCTCGTCACCGAGAAGTTCAGCAAAATTGACCTGCACCCGGACAAGGTCAGCAACGCGGACATGGGCACCATCTTCGAGGAACTGATCCGCAAGTTCGCCGAACTCTCCAATGAAACGGCCGGCGAGCACTTCACGCCGCGCGAGGTCATCCGGCTCATGGTCAACCTCATCTTTGCCGAGGACGACGATGTTCTTTCCAAACCCGGCGTCGTCAGGACGATTTATGACCCGACAGCCGGTACGGGCGGAATGCTCTCGGTCGCGGGCGAATGGGTGCATGAGCACAACCCGAAGGCGCGGCTGACGGTATCCGGCCAGGAGTTGAATGATGAGTCCTATGCCATCTGTAAAGCCGACATGCTCATCAAGGGGCAGGACGTAGCGAACATCAAGCCGGGTGACACGCTCGCCAATGACGGCCACGCGCATCAGGTGTTCGACTACATGCTTTCCAATCCGCCGTTCGGCGTGGAGTGGAAGCAATCCGAGAAGGCCGTCCGCAAGGAGTACGAGGAGCAGGGCTTCAATGGGCGCTTCGGGCCCGGCTTGCCCCGCATCTCTGATGGCTCCCTGCTGTTCATGCTGCATCTGGTGAAGAAGATGCGCCCGCTCGCCGATGGCGGGGCGCGTTCTGCATCGTTCAGAATGGTTCGCCGCTGTTTACTGGCGGGGCCGGTTCGGGAGAGAGCAATATCCGGCAGTATCTTTTGGAGAGTGACCTCGTAGAAGCCATCGTCGCGCTTGCCGACGGAGATGTTCTACAACACCGGCATTTCGACCTACCTGTGGGTCGTAACGAACCATAAGCTGCCGCACCGCAAAGGCAAGCTGCAGTTGATCGACGCCTCCAGCTTCTGGCAGCGGATGCGAAAGAGCCTGGGCAACAAGCGCAAGGAGCTTAGCCCGGAGCACATCGACGAGATCACACGCATCTTTTGCGAGTTCAAGGAAGTTCGGCGCGACGGTGTGCCGATCTCGCTCATCTTCCCGAACGAGAGCTTTGGCTATCGGACGATCACGGTCGAGCGGCCCTTGCGCGACGCTGAGGGCAAGGTTGTCTTCGGCACCAAGGGCAAGATGAAGGGAAAGCCGATGCCCGATGCCGACCTCCGCGATACCGAGAACGTGCCGCTCAGTGAGGATGTGGAGGTTTACTTCGAGCGCGAGGTGTTGCCTCACGCGCCGGACGCTTGGATCGACCATGAAAAGACGAAGGTAGGGTATGAGATTCCGTTCAACCGGCACTTCTATGTCTTCAAGCCGCCACGGGAGCTTGCGGAGATCGACGCCGACCTCAAGGTCGTCACCGACCGTATTCTGACGATGATTGCGGGGTTGAGCGCATGACGACAAAGCCGAAACGCCAGAAGTCCGCGTTGGCGGTACCGCAGCCCGATCCCGACGGGTTCGCCGAGATCGCTGCATTGATCGCTACGTCTCAGCAAAACGCCTACCGCGCCGTGAATACCGTGCTTATCGACCTCTACTGGCAAGTGGGCGAGCACATTAGCCGCAAGATTGAAGCTGCCGAGTGGGGCTCTGGGACGGTCGAGAATCTAGCCCGGTTCATCGCCCATACGCATCCAGGGCTGCGTGGCTTCTCCCGACCCAACCTATTCAGAATGAAGCAGTTTTACGAGGCATATCGGGATGAAGCAATTGTCTCGGCACTGCTGAGACAATTACCCTGGACCCATCACCTCATCATCCTCGGCCAGAGCAAGCGGCCCGAAGAGCGCGAAGTGTACTTGAGCGGTGAATCCCGGCCATCCCTAGCGCGGCTCGACCGCGGCACTTGCATGATGCCGAGTGTACTTGAGCGGTGAATCCCGGCCATCCCTAGCCGACGCTGCAGGCAGTGGCTCATGATCGCGAGTGTACTTGAGCGGTGAATCCCGGCCATCCCTAGCACGTTGCCACGGCGATGCATGAGCGCATGAGTGTACTTGAGCGGTGAATCCCGGCCATCCCTAGCATCGGCTCGACAGCGTTGCCTGTCGATGCTAGTGTACTTGAGCGGTGAATCCCGGCCATCCCTAGCACTGGCATGCGAACTGCGAGCACTGTCAGATGCAGTGTACTTGAGCGGTGAATCCCGGCCATCCCTAGCGGTGAAAGCCCTCCAGGCTATTCCTCGTCCCAGCGGATAGCCATGGCACAGGAACGGCATCGGCCTCGCGTACCTCTCTGGAAAATAGCCTGAAGGGCTTTCCCCGCTTGAAATGAACCCACAAAACGAGTTGCAAATGCTTTCCCAATCAAGGACGAGCACCTTCGACACCATCTCACCGATCAATATGCTCGGCTCGCTTAGATGGCAGTCCCTGTATGTGGTGGCCAGGAGCTTTGGCTGTAGGTTCTTGAGGTGAGGCTGGGATGGAAGGTGTTAGCGGTGGCGTAGGCGAAGACTGAGTCACCGGCGTGGGTTCCGAGTCTCGACATCCTTGTATTTCCATGCCCGCAAACAATCCGATGAGCATCGTTGCGGCAGTGGCCAGCGGAATCCAGATGCGGAGCAGGTCTGTTTTGAATTCGTGTAAGAGTTCATCCAGGGCTTTGGTTCGACGTTCGAGTGTCTGAACGATTTGGCGATTTGCGGACTCGACTCTAGCAGCGACGCCGCCGTCTCTGTCCGTCAGGTCGCGCAGCGCCCCGATCAACTGCTTTTGGATGTTACCCATCGCAGTAGATGTCGCCTGAAGTCCAGCTACGGTTTCAGGTACGCCCGAACTCACAAAGTGCTGACGCAGACTCTCGCCAAGAATCTTGGCAATCTGCTGAGGGTCGAGGCCAGACTTCAATCTCAGAAGGCAGACCCGCCAGTCGACCTTCTATGAAATGGACGTACTCCAACATCTTCTGTTGTGCTTCATCGGAGAACTGAAGATGACGATCCAGCATCTCCTGGATGCGCTCACGCTCATCAGCGATGTCTTTCGGCGTATGCCGCGTCAGCAATGCCAGGATGCCCATAGCTTCGAGAATTCGAAGCATCTCGTCATCTGGGCTCAGCGTGCGGGTGTGAGCGAGGACACGATAGTAGGCCGTCTGCAGTTCTTCCGGCACAAGCCGGGCGAGAGAGTCGAATAAAGTCGACTCTCCCGCCTGTGCTTCATCGAGATTGTTGCAATGTCGGAACGGTGCTCATGGAAGGAAGACCTCCTTTGTGCGGTCGAACTCGCTGAACAGCCGACGACGATAGCTCTGTGCGCGCATCACGAGCGATGCTCGCTTCAGCTCATCTACCGATGCCTTGCGATCCGCTACATCTCCGAGCTTGATTCCATGCTGACGAACCGGATTTTCAAGCTCTGCCAGACGGAACTCCATCTGGAGGACCGTCGGAGAGAACGCCTCACGGAAGCGCTTGGCTTGCTCCGTTCCCTTCCAGTAGGTGAAGTCGGAGAGCGTGCTGGTCGCATTCTCCACCACCACGTAATCGACGCGATCCTGAAGCCGGTTAGCCCAGGCGAGGATACTCTCGACGCTTGCCGGGTCCGGCGTGACAACGCCGACAGCGGTAAAGCTGACTCCGGTCGCCGCCACGTCTTCATACATGCTCTCGAACCAGTCCGCCGCCACCTGTCCGGCACCAGCTCCCATGTCGGCCAGGATGATCTCCGAACCACTATCGAGATGATCGACAAAGGCATCGAGGCCGGCGGGTGTATGAATGTTGACCTTCGTGACCGAGCCATTGAAGAAATGCTTCAGCGAGCCGCGAGCTTTGTTCTCTGTGTCCAGGTCAAGCAGGGTGACAGGGATCTCGTTTGCGGCGAACCATTCGGCCAGGGCCACCATGACGCCCGTCTTGCCGAC
This sequence comes from uncultured Acidobacteriaceae bacterium, assembly GCA_963746625.1. Lineage (GTDB taxonomy): Bacteria > Acidobacteriota > Terriglobia > Terriglobales > Acidobacteriaceae > Edaphobacter. The sequence continues at coordinate 899,172 of CAVVBT010000001.1, read as the reverse complement.
GCCGCCCTTACCGCCCATTGTGAAGACCACGCGCTTCGCTGGCGTGGTTTGAGTCTTTGCTGCTTGTGTCATCGGGCACCTCCATCAGTGCTCAGGGTGAGGGGTTCGTTTTCGCGGAAGACGAAGCGGGAACGCTTTGCCTCCTGCGCTGTGGGTTTGGCTTTGAACGCGGCGAGGCGGGCGCTCACTGGCGGTTGGGCAGCCGGAAGCTCGACGGCAGGAAGTTCGAACTGCACCTGCTTCCGGTGACGGGCGCGGACTTTCACGAAGGAGTGCAGTGTGCTGGGCGCGACCCGCAGCCCAAGCCGTTCGGCAAAGAGCCGGGAAACCTCCCGATACGTCCGCCCTTTACGGCGAAGTTCTCGGATCAGTTCGCGGTGCGGTTCTAGTTTCGAACGCGGCGGCTTCGGAGGGAGGTCAGAGAAATCAGCCAGCAGAACTGCTGATTCGCAGACATTGTTTGATAAAGAGTTCATGGCGGCTCCGTTTAAGTCCCCAATGGGGACTTATTGGTTCTGACGCCGACCTTTGGGCGTCAACCGGCCATCTAGAAGAGGGCTTTCCCAAAGGCCCACAGTTCAATTTCCGGAGGCTTTGGCTATTGAAATCAGATACTTAGGAGCGCGACCTTTGGGCCTCGAAGAGTCCTAATTTAAGTCCCCAATGGGGACCTAAACGGTTTGGGCAAAATGGGGACTTAAGGCTATTTTAAGTCCCCACTAAGTTCCCAATGGACGATTCCCAAAAGTTCCTATTTGCTCCTAACCCTCTCCAAATGTGCCACTTGGGGCCATTCCCGATTGTTCCGATGGGTTACCACTCGTGCCATTTATTATCTAGGACTTACAGGGATTTTCGTCGTCTCATAACCCAAAGGTCGCAGGTTCAAATCCTGCCCCCGCAACCATTTAGCAACATCGAGGGCAATTCCAGGGCAAACTAACCCGGATTGCCCTTTTGTCTTTGCCATTCGGAAGCCCGCGCCGGCGGGTTGCCATATCGGGCCACGGTGTGCCCGATCCAACGCAATAGTGCGAGCTTTGAAGAGATCGTCGATATTCTCGGCAACAGTCCCGACGTCGTTCGCAAGCACTATGCGAAGTGGTCGATCAACGAGTTTACAATTCCAGTCAAGCGCAGGCATCCTTAGGCGAGATTTTTCGTCAGCTCCCGGAATGGGTCGAACTCAGTTTGTTGCGATTTTGCCCAGAGTTAGAAGTGTCACGGGAGATGTTGCAATTAGAGGTGCCTCGCTTCATTTTTGAAATAAAGGGCCATGTTCACAAGTCGACGAGCGTTTCTTGGCTTTGTGTCTTCGTCTTCCGCCCTCGCTGCGCTCCCGCCCGCGGTGCGTGGAGCTATGGGAAAACCTGCGGTCGCGGATATTAGCCTTCGAATCGAGCAGTGCGTTCTGGAGATCGCCAAGGGCGTTTCGATACCGACTGTGGCCTACAACGGCCAGGTGCCCGGACCCCTCCTCCGTCTGAAGCGCGGTAAGCCGGTCAGCATTGATGTAACCAATGCGACGAGCCGAGAGGACCTTGTCCATTGGCACGGCCTGCACACCGATCCTCTGAACGATGGTGCTGTGGAAGAGGGCTCACCACTCATCAAGCCGGGCGCGACCCTGCGTTACAACCTCACTCCGGAACCGTCAGGCACCCGGTGGTATCACAGCCACGCCATAGCTATGGACGACCTCACGGCCTCCGGCTACTCGGGCCAGTTCGGCTTTCTTCTTATCGATGGAGCCCCCGACCCAGGCCACTACGACCACGAGGTCAACCTCGCCATCCACCATTGGGGCGGACACTTCGTTCCCATGGTGGAGACGATGCGACATGACTCACAGAACGTCCCCCAGACCTCGGGCTCCGACGTAGGTTACAAATACGCGACGATCAACGCGCACATGCTTGGCTTCGGTGAACCCATTCGCGTGCGCGCGGGTCAGCGCGTCCTCTTCCGCCTGCTGAACGCTAGCGGGACGGAAAATGTTGTGCTCTCTCTGCCAGGGCATCGCTTCCGCATCGTGGCGATGGACGGCAACCCCGTCCCAATCCCACAGTCCGTGGAGACCATCGCGCTGAGCGTCGCCGAACGGGTCGACGCCGTCGTCGAGATGAACTCCCCAGGCATTTGGATCCTGGGTTCTACGCTCAAGGCCGCTCGCGACATCGGCCTCGGGGTCGTGATCGAGTATGCAAACAAGACCGGCGATCCAGTCTGGCGTGACCCACAGGACGAGAACTGGGATTACGGCATCTTCGCCGCGAAAACGCCCGCCCCCGAGCCCGAGGAGACGTTCGTCCTCACCATTCGCGATGCCGGCGCGCTGAATGGATCGAAGTTCGACACCTGGACGATCAATGGCGATGCGTGGCCCGATGTAAAACCTCTTATGGTGAAGGCTGGCAAGCGATATCGCATTCTCTTCCGCAACGCCAGTGGCGACCAGCACCCGATGCATCTGCACCGACACAGTTTCGAAGTGACCCGCATTGGCGATGAGAAGCTGAGCGGTCTCATGAAGGATGTCGTCAACGTGCTGCCCTTGCAGGAGCTGGCCGTGGACTTCGTCGCCGACAACCCCGGGGACTCACTGCTCCACTGCCACCAGCAGTTGCATATGGACTACGGCTTCATGCAGCTCGTGAAGTATGCTGGCTAGCCATATGCGAATCGCCCGACCAACACATCGTCGCATCGCCGCAGCCGCGATATTGCTGGCCGGCGGATTTGCGGCCTCAAGTAGCTGGACGAATCCTTCTCGCGTAATGGCTGCCAGCGCAGGCAGCCCGAAGAAGGGCGAGCGCCTCGACTGGCCGGTTTACGGCGGCGACGCGAAAGGCGACCGCTACTCGCCCCTCACTCAGATCAACCGCGCCAACGTTCACCAATTAAAGGTCGCCTGGACCTTCGATACCGGCGAGCCGGGCGGCCTGCAAACGAACCCGCTCATCGTCGGTCGCATACTTTATGGGTTCACCCCGACGCAGGAGGTCATCGCTCTCGACGCCGCGACCGGAAAAAAGCTCTGGACGTACGAGAACGGCACATCCGGTCTCCAACCCGCACGCGGCCTGAGTTACTGGACCGACGGCGCCCATAGTATCCTCTTCGCCGGCCTGCTCAGCTACCTCTACGCGCTCGATCCAGCAACCGGCAAACCCATCGCCAGCTTCGGGGAAGATGGCCGTATCGACCTCCGCAAGGACCTCGGCGAGACAAACATCAAGCAGAGTTTCGCCGCGATGACATCGCCCGGCATCATCTACAAGGACATGATCATCGTCGGCTTCCGCCTGCCGGAGACCAAGCCAGCGCTGCGCGGCGATATCCGTGCCTACGATGTTCACACTGGAAAGCTCCGCTGGGTCTTCCATACCATCCCACATCCAGGCGAACCCGGCGTACGAGACCTGGCCGAAGGATGCCTGGACCTATACCGGCTCAGCCAACAACTGGACAGGCATGGCACTCGACATCCAGCGCGGTATTGTCTACATCCCCACGGGCAGCGCGGTCGATGACTTCTACGGTGCCGATCGCGTCGGCAACGATCTCTACGCCGACACCCTTCTCGCGCTCGACGCCAACACCGGCACGCGTATCTGGCACTTTCAGGGTGTGCATCACGACATCTGGGACCGCGACTTCCCCTCCCCACCTACGTTGCTGACTGTTCGTTCCGGCGGCAAGCAGGTGGATGCAGTTGCACAGGCGACCAAGCAGGGCTTCCTCTATCTCTTCGACCGAACCACAGGCAAGCCGCTGTTCCCTATAGAAGAGCGCCCTTTTCCGAGGTCTATGGTCCCGGGCGAGGTGACCTCACCGACACAACCCGTTCCGCTGCTGCCTGCGCCCTACGCACGCCAACTACTGACCCCGGATATGCTGACGACTCGCACTCCGGACGCCCATGCCGACGCCGTCAACCAGTTCGCCACCTTCCGCAGTGAAGGCCAGTTTGTCCCATTCAGCCTCGACAAGCAAACCGTCGTCTTCCCAGGCTTCGATGGCGGCGCGGAGTGGGGCGGCTCCGCGGTCGATGTGAAGACCGGCGTGATCTATATCAACTCGACCGACATCGCCTGGACAGGCGGCCTCACAGAAAACAAGCTCGGCGGCGGTCTCGGCTCCGACGTATACCAGACGCAATGCGCCATCTGCCACGGAGGCGACCACCGAGGCGCGCCTCCGGCATTCCCTTCCCTGGTCGACGTCGACAAGCGCCTCACCGACGCGCAGATCACTACCATCATTCAAAACGGAAAAGGTCGCATGCCCTCGTTCCCAAACGTTGAGCTCGCGCGACTCACCTCGCTTCTCCAATACCTGAAAAACGGCGAAGCAGAGGCTGGCAGTGCGAACATCGTTGCAATCGGCTCACCTGATCGCAAGGAGCTCCTCGGCGCGCAGCTCTATGCTCGTAACTGCGCCATCTGCCACGGCGACGACCTCCTCGGTGCCCCTTCAAACTACCCCGGTCTGATAGGCGTACGCTTTCGTCTCACGGACGCGCAGATTCTCGACAACATTCACAACGGTAAAGGTCGAATGCCCTCATTCAGGAAGCTGACCGATGCCGACACCGCTGCGTTGCTGCGCTTTCTCGGCGCCAGCCAGGCGCCACTCAGTGAGGCCGCCGCCGCCTCCGGCAACAGCAATAAGAAAGAGGTCGAGTCCACGATGGCTCCTCCGGGCGGAGTCACGAGATACCGCTTCACCGGCTATCGCAAATTCCTCGATCCCGAAGGATATCCCGCAGTTCAGCCGCCGTGGGGGACGCTCAACGCTATCGACCTGAACACAGGCAAGTATCTGTGGAAGGTTCCGCTGGGCTACTACCCGGAGCTTAAAGCTGCTGGCATGGCCGACACCGGCACGGAGAACTATGGCGGCCCCGTCGTTACAGCGGGCGGTCTTGTCTTCATTGGGGCTACCAACTTCGATCACGTCCTGCGCGCCTTCGATAGCCACACCGGAGCTCTGCTCTGGACGGGCGACCTCCCTTATGCGGGCAACGCAACGCCCGCTACCTACATGATCGACGGCAAACAGTACGTCGTCATCGCCACCAGCAACGCCCGCAACCCCAAGGGGTCCCAAGGAGCAGCCTATGTTGCCTTCGCGCTCCCGTGATGTAAGGAGAACCACATGACCCTGCAGATGAAGTTCCGGCTCAGCACCATGATGTCCCTCGAGCACCGTTGCTACTGAATCTCGATGAGTAGGCGGCTGCTTCTAGGAATGAGTCCATTCAGATGCACGGATTTTCCCGGGTATCAACTCGTGGCTTTCAGGGCAACACGTAGAGGGAAAAGGTGGACACTGGATGCTCTCCGGTCGCGTGTGGGCAACGTGGGGGCGGTCTATTTCAGTTGGCACCAGGTCCTTTTGTGATAACAAGAGGGCAAAAAGATAGCCGCTGAGCTGTAACCTGGGGCCTCGGTTATGCAACGAGTGTGAAGGCTGTCGGAGAAGCGGGTACCTATGTACTTATTTTTCACGCCCGCTTTCCCCATTGGCGCAGCATAGTTAGTTGGCGCGACAAGCACATGGATTTGAGGTATTGGGCGAAGGATTACTTCCGGATTGCCGATTACACGCCCACAAGAGGGGACGGTTGCACGGTTGTGCTCTGATCTCTCACCTGATAACGCAGGAAGAGATAATCGGCTGCCCTTTTTGCGCTGAGAAGCTTCCACCAGGGAGCCCCCGCGGGGGAGAACTGGACGTTCGCAACCAGGCCAGGCCTCGGGTGCGCTGCGACTCTCCCAGCAACCTGAGGTGCCACTGTCAGGAAAAGTTCATCCATGAACCCGCCTGCGAGAAATTCGCCAAAGAGTGTAGGACCGGCTTCGTGAAGCAGCAACTCGACTCCGGCTTCCTGTCTGAGCAACGTGAGGATCGCGGAAGGAGATATCCGCTTCTCTGCCGTCGAGAGAGCCTTCACCTCGACTGAGGCGAGTGCCTCCGATCCGCTCTGCGACAACCTCTGTTTGCCCTGCTCTGTAGTCAGTATGAGCACCCTGGTTCGCGGCGTATGAAACAAGGCGCTGGCGAGGTCCACCCCGCCCGTTCCCGTGACAATCACTACAAGTGGATTCTCCAGCTTTCGGAGCACCTCGGTTCGATACTTCTGGAACAGATCTTTCCCTGCTGGATAGACAGATTCCGGGAGCCAGGAGGCCTGCGGACCAGCGGCTTGAAGCGTCCCCGAGCCCACTACCACCGCGTCTGCTGAGGCCCGCAGCAGGCCCATGATGAACCGGTCTTCTTCGTTCCAATTACTGATCTGAGCTCCTTCCGACTGACCCGGTAGGTTGAAGCTCACGACCCCATCGAGTGTCGACACGAAGTTTGCGATGAAATAGGGACGCTTCTCGGGAGCAGGCGGAAAGGAGAGATCCCCATCGTATCTGGCGTGAAGGCCATCGGGAAGGACTGCTCGAGATGGCTCAACTGGTTCAGTTGCGAACAGCGTGCGGATAGGCTCCATAGTAAAAAGGCTACTTCAATCGTCGCGTTGGCGATTCAGTACAACATTTTCGCAAATGGTCGAGTTCCGCTTTTCGGCAATCGCGTCGACCTTCCGAATCGAAGCCTCCTGCCTGCCGCCGCGAACTCCCGAACCTCCGCCTCTTCACAAGTCCACGAACTGGTAATTGGTACAGTAACCCACCTCGAAGAATCGGGATAGACTTGGAAGCCGTAGACTGAGGGTACAACTTATCTGGGCGGGTAACCGGCTCGGTTCGATAAACTCTCCGAGGTCTATTTCGGCAAGCGACGGAGGATCTAAATGAGGAATCGCATGACTCTTTTATCGCGTCGACTTGGGCGCTTCGCGGGCGGCTTCTCATTCGCAACCATTGCCTTCTTCTCAATCGGGTTGTATGCCGCCGCCAACACAACAGGCAAGGTAGTATTCCTCTTCGCCGGCCTTGTTTTGGTGTGCCTGTTCGCCAGCTTCTTTTTATGGCTGGCGCATGGCTTCGCGTGGGCGATGATCCCAGATGAGCCTGTAGTGGCAAGGAAGCCTGCAGGTGCGATGGAACCTGCAGAGGCGATCAAACCTGTAGAGGCGATGGAACCTGCAGCGGCGATGAAACCTGCAGCGGCGATGGAACCTGCAGCGGCGATGAAACCCGCAGCGGCGATGAAACCTGCGGAGGCGATCAAACCTGCGGAGGCGATCAAACCTGCAGAGGCGATCAAACCGGCAGATGCGATCAAACCTGTAGAGGCGATGAAACCTGCGGAGGAGACGAAAGCTGCGGAGGAGAAAAAACCTGCGGAAGAGGAGGTGATTGCCTCAGAGGATCCTCCCGACGCGAAGTACACCATCACCGGAAGGCGCGTCTACTGACCCCAGAGAGCTTGTCAATCAGAACCGATATCCCGGCTTAAGTTCACAGCCGTAGACTGTGGTCTTCTCTTTTTCGGTATCAGTCCGGACAGTGCAGGTGGCCCAGCTCAAATTGAGGGCGGGGCCCAGCGGAAATACCATCGGAGAGCCGTCAATCTCGGCCTCCAGACTCACGCCCTCCTGCGTAGGGGGCAGCGTAAAGTTCAACGTTCGGCCAAAGATCACCGGGTACAACTGCCGGACATTGGAGTTGATTGCCGTGTGATAGACCTCAGCCTCCATCAGGAAGGTAGTCGTATCCGACCAGTCCAGCGCCGAAACGCTGATGTTGCGTCCGCCATGAATAAATCCGCTCGAGTCGATCCGCGTAAACGGGCACGGCCCCGCAATGCAGGAGGCCCTCACGTTGCTGAACGTATTATCTGCTCCGGCATCCAGCGACTCGGAAGCAGAAGTAGCCTTCCACTTCCCATCTGGTGAACAAGGAACCTGATGATTGCAGGGCACGTTTCCCGTATTCACTACCTGAAACATCTTTACTGCACTACCCACATTTGTTTCCGTCCGGGAATTGAGCGTATATCTCACCCGGATATTGGTCACGACCGCTTCCGGATGGCTGGAACCAGCCGCCGTCTTAGGAGGAATCGGAATCATTGCCGCGACATAGAGCGCGTTCTGAATCTCCAATCTTCCTGTTTGAACAGTCATATCAAGTGGTTCGTAGGACGGATGCCGAAAGCTGATCGTAACCGGCGCCCCGGACAACACTCCTTTTTGCAGGACGAGCTTGAAATATCCCGAGGCTTCGGATCGGGTCGTAGCGCTCGCCACACCATCCGATGCTGTGATCCCAACATCTGCTATCGGCACCTGCTTCTTCGTGTCCGCATCGCGCTGGATCACCGCTCCTTCAATCGGCATTGATTGCCGCACCTTGATAGATCTCAACCGGTTCGAGCGCAAGAACAACGCAAGGACCAAGGCTGCCGCCACTGCGATGATCGTCCAGACAACTCTCTTTGCCGTCATTCAACACCGATAGACACTTGGACGCGCAACCTGGAACATATGCTGCCCAGGAAGACGCTCTTACACACACACCCGTGCATCTATTATTCAATACATGTGTCGCCCTGATCAGTTTCATGGACGAATGCGGATGGCCTGAATGAGCATGGATGAAGGTGCAGATGACATCGAGAAATCGCACTTCCCGGCGCCGGCTGCTGCGACAGATGGCCCACGTCTCCCTCGGCTCTACCGCTCGCTCAATGGAAGGCGCTTCCTGCTTGGGCACAGGAGCCCGCACGACGGACTGACAAGCCGCGCAAGGAACCAAATCCTCTCCCTCCGCCGACCGCCCTTTCGCCTGAGGATGATAAGTTTCTGGACGATCTTGAACGCAGCAGTTTCCTCTTCTTCTGGGAGCAAGCCAATCCGCAAACCGGATTGATCAAAGATCGCTGCAACGTCCACATCAACGACACCGGCATCGTTGCAAGCATCGCATCCACCGGTTTCGGCCTGACCGCAATCTGCATTGCAGAAAAACGCGGCTACATCTCACACCAAGACGCGCGCCTGCGCGTCATCGCGACACTTGTATTTCTTTGGAGGAAGCTGCCGACGCATCGCGGATTCTTCTATCACTTTGCCAACATCAATACCGGCGAAAGAATCTGGGACTCCGAAGTCTCTTCAGTCGACACCGCTATTATTGCTCTGCGGTATCCTTACCTGCCGACAGCACTTTCAGGATCCCGACATCGTCGATCTCGCACACGCAATCTTTGACCGCGTGGACTGGACCTGGCTCTCAGAAGACACCACACTGCTACCCCATGGTTGGACGCCTGAGACGGGCTTCCTGCCTTATAAGTGGGACTACTACAGCGAACTAATGATGATCTATCTGCTCGGAATGGGTTCTTCCTCTCACCCATTGCGGCCCGAGGCGTGGTTGGCGTGGAAACGAACCACCTTCGAATATGACGGCCTGCGCTACATAGGCTCCTTCGCCCCTCTCTTTGTTCATCAATACTCCCAAGCCTGGTTCGACTTCCGGCATAAACGCGACAAGTACGCAGATTATTTTCAGAACTCGACCACCGCTACCGAAGTTCACAGGCGCTTCTGCATCGAATTGGGCAAAAGCTTTCCCGACTACAGCGACGACCTCTGGGGCATAACCGCCTCCGACTCCGACAAAGGCTACGTAATCTGGGGCGGCCCACCGGCCATGGGCCCTATCGATGGAACCGTGGTTCCTGCAGCTCCCGGAGGCTCACTGCCGTTTTTACCCGAAGCCACCATGCGTGTCCTGAAGAACATTCGAAGCCGTTACCCGCAGGCCTGGAGCCGCTACGGCTTCGTCGATGCCTTCAATCCACTGAAGAAATGGTATGACACTGACATCGTCGGCATCGATACCGGCATCACCATGCTTATGGCGGAAAACGCACGGACTGCCTTCGTCTGGGAAACCTTCATGAAGAATCCCGAGGCGCAACGCGGAATGAGCAATGCAGGTTTCAAAAGCTATAAACCATTTAATGAATGACGTTTATGTGTTCATTTCCGGGCCAGAATTAGTTCCGATACTTCGGCGTGTGGGAAGTTACGGTCACTCCCCAGTGACGGGCTAACCGGAAGTAATCCTCGAACTGCCTGCAATGTCCGGCTTTCGACAAATTCGGTTCCTACACCATGCGATCATTTTGCAGAGCCTAAATTGGCCTCCAATGATGAGGGTAGCGGGGGCAGCCGACAAAGTCGGAGCGCTTCAGCGATAGCAGGGCGGTCGTTACGCTTGCCGCTCCATAGGAGCCCTTGGGGCTGCGGGCGTTGCTGGTAGCGATGATGATGTACCGTTTGCTATCGATCATGTAGGTCGCGGGCGTTGCTAGGGAAAGCCCCAGTAGCCACATCCAGGCCCCACTCATACCATCAGGCTGAAGAGATCGCTACATTGACTTCGCCACTCCCATGAATGGTCACGACGAAGCATCCTTGAAATGGGGTGGAAGAATACGAGCAACCAATGCAAGTTAGTAAACGCACTCTAAAGATCGCTGGAATCGTCGTGGGGGCAGTGCTGATAATTCTGATCGCGCTTCCCTTTTTCATCAACATCAACAGCTTCCGTCCGAAGATCGAGTCGGCACTGACGAGCGCCCTGGGACGGCCTGTAACGCTCGGAGAGCTCAGCCTTTCGCTCCTCAGCGGCAAGGTAGGGGTGGAGAATGTCAGCATCGCCGACGATCCAGCCTTCGGTAAGTCACCGTTTATAACAATGAAGTCATTGAAGATCGGCGTCGAGATAAAGCCGCTCATCTTCTCCAAGCAACTAAACATAACGGGGATCGAACTGGACGAGCCCCAGATAACTTTGCTCAAGGGTTCCAACGGAACCTGGAACTTTTCCAGCCTCGGTGGGACCGGTAAAGATAAATCTGCTGAGTCGGCGCAGTCGGCTCAGCCCCAGAACCTCTCGATCGCTAAGCTGGAGATCAAAGATGGAAAGTTGTCGGTAGGCAACGTCAACTCCACCGCGAAACCGCAGGTTTTCGACAACCTAAACGCGGAAGTTTCAAACTTCTCTCTCGCTTCTCAGTTCCCGTTCGAGCTGACCGTAAACCTGCCCGGAGGTGGCGATGCCAACCTCACCGGCAAAGCGGGCCCGATCAATCCGCAGGACTCAGCGAAGACTCCTTTTGATGCCTCGATGAAGGTGAAGAATTTGGATATCGCAGCCTCGGGCTTCGTCGATCCGGGAAGCGGCATTGGAGGCACCGCCAATCTTGAAGGAACGTTGAACTCGACTGGCAGCTCAGGCCAAGGCGGCGGGTGTGATCACCTGCGAAAAGCTCAAGCTTTCACCCAAGGGGGCACCGGCTCCGAAAACAGTGACGGTGAAATACGCGATTGATGATGACCTCGACCGTCAGGCGGGAACCATCACCCAAGGGGATATAACCATCGGTAAGTTAGCCGCTCATCTCACAGGCGGATTTCAGACCCAGGGCGAAACGCAGGTGATGAACCTGAAGCTCAGTGCCCCGAACATGTCGGTTGACGAACTGGAATCGATGCTCCCCGTGCTTGGCATAGTGCTCCCCTCAGGATCGAAGTTGCAAGGTGGAACATTGTCGGCTGATCTTGCAATCAACGGTTCTCTCAACAGTCTCGTGATCGCTGGCCCCGTGCAGATGTCCAACACGAAGTTGGCCGGTTTCGACATAGGTTCGAAGTTAGGCGCTCTATCAGCCTTCAGGGGAAAGGCCCCCTCTAATCCCGACACGATCATTCAGAACGCCAGCTTGAATGCGCGTATGGCTCCTGACATAACGAGGGCTGACGCGATCAATGTGACGATACCCTCCCTCGGCGTGGTGACGGGAGCCGGTACGATCAGCCCGAACGGGGCGCTCAATTTCAACATGATGGCAGACCTGCAAACCAACAGATCTGAAGCACGAACGGAGAGAACGGGTCGGGGCGGCGATAGAGGAGGTGTGTCCTTCAGGATTCAAGGAACAACATCGAACCCGACCTTTGATGCGGACATGGGGAGTTTGGCCGGTAACGCTGCAAAAGGTGCGGTAGGGGGTGCTGTCTCGGAAAAAGCAGGCGGCATCTTGCCGAAGAGAAGAGGAAGATAAGGCTGTGCGTGGAGCAACTTCAGTGAACTCGAATCAGATGGAAAACATCGCGATGTATTGACGGGGCTGGCTAGACCTGACGCGACAGAAGTTCTAGAAACCGTCCACTCGGGCCTACCTTTTCAGATTCAAATTTCCGAAAGGAAGTGCAAGACGGGTAACAGCGCTAACCAGTAGACTCTAAGCTCCGGCCCAGTTTCCAAGCGAATTCGCTCGTACGAGGCCAACCCATGCAATCAAGCGTGCTTTTCTGCCGCCGTTTCGTTCACGCATGGCTCAGAGCGCTCATCGTCTCGCTCGTTGCCTGTCCCTCGCTTTGGGCGCAGAGTTTGGTAAATACCGGGTCCCAGCCATTTGCGGTGGCGGTTAATCCGGCAACCAACAAGATTTACGTCGTCAACAATGGCCAGAATACGGTCACCGTCATCGATGGTGCGACCAACACGACGCGGACCGTGACTGTGGGACGCACCCCGGTAGGGATCGCAGTCAATCCCGTCACCAATGAAGTTTATGTTGCCAACTCCGGCGACGGCACTGTGACGGTTATCAACGAAGCGCAGGGCAGTGTAAGAAACATCTCGGTGGGGCTGAATCCCCAGGCCATCATCGTCAATCCAGTAACGAACAAGATCTACGTTGCCGCTGCCAACGGCAACGCGACTTCTACTACCATCTTCAACCAGGATGGCAACGTCGTCGTTATCGACGGAAGAACCGATACAGTCAGGATCACGATCGAGGTGGGAAGAGATCCTTTCGCGCTCGCTCTCAATCCCGTCACCAACCGCATCTATGTGGCGAACGCCGGCCTTGGCATCTTCGGTACCGTGAGCGTGATCGATGGCTCCAATGATACCCTCAGCGGCTCGCCCGTGGTGCTTGGGGACTCTCCTCATGCTCTGGCTATCAACCCGGTGACCAACAAGATTTATGTCATCAACGCCAGGTTCGAAGTAGACATCATCGATGGGGCAAGCAACACCTTCACCGCGACGTCATTCGCCACGACGGGACTTCTTCCCAGCACCCTTACCGCGATCGTGGTCAACCCGGTCACAAACTTTATTTATGTCACTGAGAGCTCTGGCATCGGTACCGTGATTGCGGTCAACGGCGCGACCAATGCTATATCCGGGGTTGTTCCTATAGGGAACAATCCTGAGGCGTTGGCGGTGAACTCTCTGACGAACCGGATCTACGTCACTGACAACGCGACGCTTGGGCATGTGGTTGTGATTGACGGCAGTACAAATACCAGGGTGGCTTCCATTTCCACTGGCAACAGCCCGGGCGCGGTAGCGGTGAACCCTTTAACGAATCGCGTTTATATCGCCAACTATCGTGACGATAATGTTGCCGTTGTCGATGGGGCAACTACAACGACGAACACAATTACTGCCGGAGGCAGCCCGTACGCGGTGGCGCTGAACCAAGTGACGAACAAGGTGTACGTGCCCAACATGGGGGACAACACCGTTACCGTGATCGACGCTGCAAATGGAGGTACTACGTCCACCCTGAGTACGGGAACCGGTCCGACGGCGGTGGCAGTGAATCCGGCGACCAACAAGATCTATGTGCCTAACAGTGGCAGTGCGAATGTGACCGTGATTGATGGGCTCAATAGCAATGCGACGACGCAGGTAAGCGCGGGGCAAGGCCCCTTTGCCGTAGCTGTTGATACGGCAAGCAACAAGGCCTATGTCACCAACTCCGTCGACGGTACCGTGACGGTTATCGACGGAACCAATCAGACCTCCAACATCACTGTTGGAACAGCGCCAAAAGGTCTGGCAATCAATGAAGTGACTGACACCATTGTTGTCGCCAACCAGGGATCGAACAACGTTACGGTCATCAACGGCACAACCAATGCAACGACGACAGTGCCTGCTGGCAGCAGCCCTGTCGCTGTAGGAGTGAACCCTGCGGAAAATAACTTCTACGTCGTCAATCAGGGGAGTAACAACGTCACAGTCATCGACGGAGACACCCTGGAACGAATCGACTTAATCTCTGTCGGGAACAGTCCGGGCGCCGTGGTAGTAAATCCCCTTATCAATAGGATCTACGTCGCCAACCAGAGCGACAACACCGTGAGCGTGATCGATGGGGCAGCAGGAAATGTCATCGCCACAGTTCGCACCGGAAATTCACCGAATGCGCTTGATCTAAACCCCCTTAACAATAGGATCGATGTGGCGAACCAGAGCGACGGCACTGTAACGGTGATCGACGGAACCGGTAACACGGTGACTGCGACAGTGACGACCGGGTCTGCCCCCTCCGGAGTCGCAGTAAATCCCATCGCAAATCAGGTTTACGTCTCGAACCGCGGCAGCGGCAGCGTGACGGTAATCAGTGTGGGGGCGCAACAGTCAGTTCCGTTGACCGTTGCACTAGCGCCTGTGGTTTCGAGCAGCGATACCTTCACGAGCGGCGGTGTCTTTTCGACCTTCAACGAGACGCCAACCTTCAACGTCACCGTCACCAGCGCCTACACCAGCAGCCCACCGTACACGGGCTACATTGGCGCCACCAACCCACCACCTACGCAGGTCTACTTTTCGGCGGACGGGGTAACTCCGTGGAGCCTGGCCACGCCGACCAGTGCAAGTGGCAGCAATCCAGCGAACTTCACGATAACCCTGGGTCCACAGGACTCCGGACTGCATGCGCTGTATGTCTTTGCCGCTTACGCGAATGAAGGGGGACACAATAGCTCTGGCAACGGCACCGGGAACTCTCCCGAGATCAGCAATCTTCAGGGATTGCCTGTGCTCGTTTTGCCGACCGCGACGACAACGGCTCTTGTCTCGGACGCTCCCAACGGAGCACAGGAGAGCACCAGGATTACGTTTACGGCTACCGTCACAGCCAACAGTAGTCCTGTCACTGTCGGCATGGTTCAGTTCTACGTAGACGGTAAAACTCAGGGCCTTCCCATCCAGGTCAACTCGAATGGCGTGGCTATAGACACGAACAATACGCTTGCTTCCGGCTCGCATACGATCCAGGCGGTCTTCCTCGGCACGGACCAGTTCCTCGAGAGCTCAGCCAGCCTGACGCAGGAGATCTTCGGCCTCCCGACTTCGATCAATGTTTCCAGCGGCAACAACCAGAGTGCGGCGGTAAACACGAACTATGCGAGTCCGCTGGTGGCTATTGTCAAGGACCAATCCGGTAATCCTGTGTCGAATGTGACTGTCACGTGGGCGACCAATGGAACTGCAACCGCGCCCGGCGGGACGCTTTCCGCAGCGACCAGCACCACGGATGCTAATGGGTTCGCAGCTGTCAATGTGACAGCCAACAGCAAGGCCGGTTCTTTCCAGGTGACGGCGTCTGCCGTGGGGCCTCCAGCGCAATTCACTCTCACCAACACGGCCGGTGCTGCCACGTCGATTACCATCCATAGCGGCAGTTCCCCGCAGAGCACTGTGATCAGTACGCAGTTCGCTCAACCGCTGACGGTTTTCGTCACCGATTCCGGCAGCAACCCTGTCCAGGGTGTGACTGTCACCTACGTCGCCAACGGTACGACAGCCAACGCCAGCCTGAGTGCGTCATCTGCTGTGACCGATAGCGGCGGACTTGCAAGCGTCATCGCTACCGCCAACGGAACCACCGGATCCTATACGGTCACGGCGGCGGCTGGATCTGTGGGATCGGTGAGCTTTTCTCTCAGGAACAGTGCAGCAGCGACGAGTACATCGTTGGCGCCGCCTACACAGACAGCGATCTACGGCAATACGATTAACTTCACTGCTACCGTAAATCAGCCTGCCGCGACCGGCTCGGTGGACTTTTTCCTGGGGACGGAGTTGCTGGGTGCCGCAACGCTCAACGCCGGATCCGCAACTCTGGCGCTCAATCAGATACCGGGAACAGGGCAGTATCTTCCAGTCGGAACGTACAGCAACATCACGGCGACTTACACAGGGGATACCAACTTCGGTGGCAGCTCTTCAGTGCCGGCGACGGTCACCGTAACCAAGAAGACGGGTGCTGGCGCGCTGACGGTTGTGGCCAACAGCGTGACCAGACAATTCGGCCAGCCGAATCCTGCTTTCAGCTATACGGTCCAGGGGACCCTTGTATCTGGGGACACAGCCGCCAGCGCCGTGACGGGAACCGCTGTATACACGACCAGCGCAGTGCCTGGCTCTCTTGTAGGCACATACCCTCTGTCTGTCTCCGGGTTGGTATCGGCGAATTATGACATCACGTTCCAGGATGGCACCGTCACGGTCACGCAAGGGAACTCGACTACTACGATTGCGACAGCGTCGACGAACATCATGTATGGGGACCAGGACGTGCTGACTGCAGCCGTGACCCAGGGGGCCACCGGAACGGTGAGCTTCTACGAAGGGTCCACGCTGCTGGGAATCGCGTCGCTCGACAGCGCCACCCAGGCCGAGTTGCCGATCGACAATCTGCCGGCGGGCGTCCATACGATCACCGCGACGTTCAATGGCGGCCCAAATCTGCTGCCCAGCACCAGTTCTCCCGCGACGTTGACCGTCACGCAGAGGACTGGTGACGGTGGAGCGCCCGCGCTGACCATCGTCGTCAGAAATGCAACGCGCCCTGCGAGTGCGTCGAATCCGCCGTTCAGCTACTTCGTTACCGGTCAGTTATTCAACAACGACACGTACGGGACAGCGATCAGTGGGACGGCAGTCTTCTCTACACCAGCGGGTTCGGATCCCGGCACATACCCCATCACCATATCGGGTCTGACCTCAAACAACTACACGACAACAATCGTCAGCGGAACTCTGAGCGTAACGGATAATGCAATCGGCCTTCCCTCGACCACCACGCTTACAGTCAATCCAAGCTCGGGCCAGTATGGTGATCCGATTACCCTCACTGCAACCATGAGCCCCACAGTCGCGTCGGGAAGGGTGAGCTTCTACGACGGGACAGTGTTCATCGGGGATGCGACGCTGTCCGGTGGCACGGCGACGTTCGTGGCAACCACCCTTTACGCCGGAACCCACTCAGTTACGGCGGTCTACTCAGGCGATGGGATCTACTCCACCAGCGTCAGCCCGCCGATGACTGTGACGGTGGCTAAAAAACAAGGATCTGGTGGCGGCGCTGCCCTGACAATAACTGTGCAGAACGCCAGCCGTCAGTTCGGAACCGCAAATCCGTATTTTGCCTACATCGTTACTGGCACCCTTCTGCCCGGCGATAGCTATGACTCCGCCGTAACCGGAGTAGCTGTCTATGCCACGACAGACACTCCGTCCTCAGCCGTCGGCACGACGTACCCGATTACCGTCACCGGGCTGGTCAGTCAGAACTATGAGATTGCCACCCTCCCAGGCACATTGACGATCGTGGCCGCCTCGTCCACGACAACTCTGTCTGCAGCTCAGACCACGGGCTTTACGGCAGCTCAGTACGGCGATACGGTAACCCTGACTGCCACCGTTGCACCGACGACGGCGACAGGGACTGTGGTCTTCCTCGAAGGGCAAAACGTACTCGGCACAGCACCGGTTGGCTCTGGAACCGGCGTTGGGAGTCTGGCGCTAACCACCCTGCAGACGGGTCGGCATACGATCACTGCCGCGTATCTCGGAGACAACAACCTCGGTACGAGCACGAGCACTCCGGTCACCATCGTGGTTTCCCAGAAGACCGGTCCCAGTGGAGAACCGTACCTGATCGTGACCCCAAATAACACAAGCCGCGCATATGGTCAGGCAAACCCAGCCTTCACTTATACGGTGTCGGGCGCGCTCCTGAATGGGGATACACCGGCCACCGCCGTCACGGGGGTACCCATTTACTCAACACCGGCGTCGCTGGGATCACCAGCTGGAACATATCCCGTGTCGATTGTCGGCGGTCTAAGCTCGCTCAACTACCTGATCGAGTTTCAGGACGGCACCTTCACCGTAACACCGACGGCGCTTACGGTCGCCCTGGCTTCATCGCTGAACCCATCGACATACGGCGGCGCGGTGGTTTTCACCGCTACCCTCCCGATCGATGCAACGGGCACGGTAACCTTCTACGATGGCACGGCGGTCTTCGGTACGGGAACCATCAGTGGTGGAGTCGCTACCCAGCTGACCAACTCGCTTACGGCGGGAACACATTCGATCACGGCGCAGTATGGAGGGGATGTCAACTATAACGCCGCTGTCTCAACGGCGTTATCCCAGGTAGTGAATGTAGCAACCCCGACCATCACGCTTGCCTCCTCGCTCAACCCATCGACCTTCGGGGCAGGTGTGATCTTCACAGCTACGCTTCCGGCCACAGCCACGGGCGCGGTCACCTTCCATGACGGCACGACGACTCTTGGCACGGGAACGATTAGCAGCGGCGTCGCCACGTTCATGACCACTTCGCTTACAGCGGGCACGCACTCGATCACGGCCCAGTATGCGGGGGATTCCAACTACACCGCCGCGGTGTCAACGCCGGTACCCCAGGTGGTGAACAAGACGACCCCGACCGTCACTCTTGCCTCCTCTCTGAACCCATCGACCTACGGCACTTCTGTGACCTTTACGGCGGCGGTTCCGGCGGGAGCCACGGGGACGGTAACCTTCGAGGATAACGGCACGGCGATCAGCGGTGCAGTGCCGATCTCCGGCACCACGGCCGCCTTCGCGACCTCGACGCTGGTGGCCGGTTCGCATGCGATCACCGCGGTGTACAGCGGAGACAGTAACTACAACGGAGCGAATTCGCTCGTACTGACGCAGACAGTGAACATGGCAACGACCGGGCCATCGACGACGCTGAGTGTGAGCCCGACGACGGTGATGTATGGGGACCCTGCGGTACTGACGGCAGTCGTGGGACCTCCGTCTGGGGCGACGGGCACGGTGAGCTTCCACGAGGGAGCTACTCTGCTGGGGACGTCGTCGTTGGATGGCAGTACTACGGCGGTGCTCTCGGTAAGCACACTGAACGCGGGCACGCATACGATCACGGCGACCTATAACGGGGACGTGAACTTTCCTGCGAGCACGAGCAACCCGGTGACCCTGACAGTGACGCAGCGAACGGGTCCTGGCGGGGGAGCTGCATTGACCGTGACGGTCAACGATGCGACGCGGACGACGACGGAGGCGAACCCTCCGTTCAGCCACACGGTGGCAGGCGAGTTGGTCAATGGTGATACCTATGCCACCGCGGTGACGGGCACGCCGACTTATGCAACGGCGGCCGGAACGACGGCGGGTACCTTCGCAATTACGGTGTCGGGACTGACAAGCCAAAACTATGTGCTTACGGTCGTTCCGGGCACTTTGACAGTGGTCCCGTCCTCGTCGACGACGACGCTGGTAGCCTCTCCGAACGCGTCGCAGTACGGCGATCCGGTGACCCTAACGGCGACGGTGACTTTAGGCGCGACGGGCACGACGAGTTTCTACGATAGTTCCGCGTTTCTGGGCGAGGGCACTGTCACTGGCGGCGTGGCGACATTGATCACGACGTCATTGAATGCAGGAACCCATACGATCACCGCGATCTACAACGGCGATGCTACGTATGCCAGCAGCACGAGCGGGCCTGCGACGGTGACGGTAGCGAAGAAGACGGCTGCTGGTGGAGGTCCCGCGCTGACGGTAACGGTTGAAAACGCAAGCCGTGAGTACGGGACCGCGAATCCGGAGTTTGCGTATATCGTTTCGGGCACGCTGGTGAACGGAGATACGTATGCCACGGCGGTGACCGGAGTTCCGGTCTATACTTCGACGGACATTCCGACCTCTCCGGTGGGTTCGACCTTCCCGATCAACGTAAGCGGTCTGGTGAGCGAAAACTATACGCTGACCACTGTTCCTGGAACTCTGACGATCGTGACCGCCGCCACAACGACAGCGCTGACGACGAGCGTGACCTCGACGCAATATGGCGATCCGGTCACCCTGACGGCAACGGTAGCTCCGAGTAGCGCAACCGGAACCGTCGTCTTCTCCAGCGGTGCGACGGTGCTGGGCAGCGGTACGCTATCTGGCGGGACAGCGACCTTGTCGACCTCGGGGCTGAGTGTGGGCACATACACCATCACGGCGTCCTATGAGGGCGACGGGAATTATGCGGAAAGTACCAGCTCAGCGGTGACCGTAACCGTGGCAAAGAGAACTGGTCCGGGCGGCGTGGCAGCCCTTACGGTTACGGTGACGGACGCAAGTCGCCAGTATGGGCAGGGTAACCCGGCGTTCAGCTATACCGTCTCGGGCACGCTGGTCAACGGCGATACATATGCCACAGCGGTGACCGGCGTGGCCGTCTACGCTACGCCAGCGACTGTGACCTCGCCGGTGGGAACTTATCCGGTGTCGATTACCGGAGGTTTGAGCTCAGCCAACTACTCGCTCGCCTTCGTGAACGGCACCCTGACCGTAAGCCAAGGAACTCCGTCGGTGACCGTTGCCTCCTCGCTGAATCCATCGACTTACGGCGCTTCTGTGACCTTGACGGCGGCGGTTCCGGCGGGCGCCACGGGGACGGTGACCTTCGAGGATAACGGCACGGCGATCAGCGGTGCAGTGCCGATCTCCGGCACCACGGCCACCCTCACGACCTCCACGCTGGTGGAGGGTACCCATCCGATTATTGCGGTGTACAGCGGAGACACGAACTACAACGGAGCAACATCGTCCGCACTGTCCCAGGTCGTGAACCAGGCGACGCTGACGGTGACGGCGAACGACGCCAGCCGTTCTTTTGGAACGGCAAATCCCGCGTTCACCAGCACGATTACCGGATTTGTGAACGGCGACACTCAGGCGTCGGTGGTTACGGGTTCACCAAGCCTGACGACGACGGCAACGACGGTCTCCCCTGCAGGGACATATCCCATCACTGCGGCTCTGGGAACACTTGCCACGAACAACAATTACATCTTTGCCTTCATCAACGGCACCTTAACAGTGACGCAGGCGACCGGTGCATCAACGACGCTGAGTGTAAACCCAACGACGGTGATGTATGGAGACCCTGCGGTTCTGACGGCAGTTGTGGGGCCTCCGCCTGGAGCGACGGGCACGGTCAGTTTCTATGAAGGTACTACCCTGCTGGGCACGGCGTCGCTGAATAGCAGTGTTACAGCGGTGTTGCCTGTGAGCACGCTCAACGCGGGCACCCATACGATCACGGCGACCTATAACGGGGACGCGAGCTTTCCTGCGAGCGCCAGCAACCCGGCGACACTGACGGTGACGCAACGGACCGCCGCTGGCGGGGGAGCGTCGTTGATCGTGACGGTCAACGATGCATCGCGTACGACGACACAGGATAACCCGCCATTCAGTCACACAGTTGCAGGCGAGTTGGTCAACGGTGACACCTATGCCACCGCCGTGACGGGCACGCCGACTTACTCAACGACCGCCGGAACGACAGCGGGCACCTTTGCGATTACGGTGTCGGGACTGACGAGCCAAAACTATGTGCTTGCGTTCGTTCCGGGCACTTTGACGGTGGTGCCGGCCTCCTCGACGACGACGCTGGCAAGCTCTCCGAACTCGTCACAGTACGGCGATCCGGTGACCCTGACGGCGACGGTCACATCAGGCGCAACGGGTACGGCGAGTTTCTACGATGGTTCGGTGTATCTGGGCCAGGGCACGGTGACCGGCGGTGTTTCGACCCTGAGTACGATGACATTGAATGCAGGCACGCATACGATCACGGCGACCTATAACGGTGACGCAACTTATGCAAGCAGCACGAGTGGGCCAGCGACGGTGATGGTGGCGAAGAAGACGGCTGCGGGTGGAGGTCCCGCGCTGATGGTAACGGTCGGAAGCGAAAGTCGTGAGTACGGGACCGCGAATCCGGAGTTTTCATATATCGTTTCGGGCACTCTGCTCAACGGAGATACCTACGAAACGGCGGTGACCGGAGTCCCGGTCTATACTTCGACGGACACTCCGACCTCCCCGGTGGGTTCGACCTTCCCGATCAACGTAAGCGGTCTGGTGAGTCAGAACTATACGCTCACCACTGTTCCTGGAACCCTGACGATCGTGACTGCCGCCACGACGACAGCGCTGACGATCATGACCGCCACCACAACAACAGCGCAGACCACGAGCGTAACCTCGCAGTACGGCGATCCGGCCACCCTGACGGCAACGGTAGCTCCGGCTGGCGCAACCGGATCAGTGGTCTTCTCCAACGGTTCGACGGTGGAGGGTACCGCTACAGTATCTGGCGGGACAGCGACGTTGACGACGTCTTCACAGAGTGCGGGCACAAAGACCATCACGGCGTCCTATCAGGGCGACGCGAACCATGCGGCAAGTACGAGCTTACCGGTGACCGCAATCGTGACACCGAGAACTGGTCCGGGCGGCGGAGCAGCGCTTACGATTACGGTGACGGACGCAACTCGCCAGTATGGGCAGGGTAACCCGGCGTTCAACTATACCGTTACGGGCACGCTGGTCAATGGGGACACGTATGCCACAGCAGTAACCGGCGTCCCGGTCTATTCGACGACTGCGACGGTGACCTCGCCGGTGGGAACTTATCCGATATCGATTACCGGAGGTCTCAGCTCTGCCAACTATTCGATCGCTTTCGTGAACGGCACCCTGACGGTAAGCAAGGGAACTCCGTCGGTGACGGTGGCCTCCTCACAGAATCCATCGGCGCCTGCTGCGTCAGTGACATTCACCGCCACGCTCTCCGCGGGCGCCACCGGAACAGTGACCTTCATGGATGGACCGACGGTGATGGGCACCGGCACTGTATTCGGCAGCACGGCGAATTTCTCGACCACGGCACTGTCCGTGGGGACGCACTCGATCACGGCGGTGTATGGCGGTGATGCGAACTACAACGGTGTGACTTCTCCTGCGCTCTCGCAGGTAGTGAACAAAACTGCGACGACCGTGACTGTTGCATCTTCGCGCAACCCAGTACCATCGGGCAGTTCTGTAACCTTTACCGCGACAGTACCAGCGGGAGCGACCGGCACGGTGCAGTTTCTTGACGGAACGACGGTGCTGGGCACCGGGACCGTGTCCGGCGGTGCGGCGAGCTTCTCGACAGCGACGTTGTCAGTGGGAACCCATTCGATCACGGCGATGTATAGCGGTGACGCGACCTACAACGGCGCCACTTCAAGTGCTGTTTCTCAGGTGGTACAGACGGTAGGCGGCCCTCTACCTACGTTCACAGTTGCCTCGACCACGGGACCGCAGTTGATTCCTCCGGGAGCGTCGGCGACCTACAGCATCACCGTCACCCCCGTGAACGGAGCCTTCAACAATGTGGTCACACTCACGGCGACGAATCTGCCCCCTGGCTCAAGCTATACCTTCGCACCCAGCACTCTGACTCCGGGTTCCGCTGGAGCAACGTCCACCTTCACCGTCAGCGTGCCTAAACAGAGTGCAGCGTTGCGCCGCATCTCGAAGACGCCGTTAGCATTTGCGGTACTGCTGTTGCCACTTGCACTCTTTAAGCGCACCCGAGCGAGGCCGCCACGGCTGCTGCTGTGGCTGCTGCTTGGCCTGACTTCCTTCGGAGTGATCTCAGGCTGCGGAGCAGGAGGTTACTTCAACCTGCCGCAACAAACGTACGTGATCACGGTGACCGGTACGAGCGGAAATGTGGCGAACAGCAGCACTGTAACTCTCACCGTTCAATAGGAGGAGCGATGAACAAGCTGACTCGTGTCTTCGTCTGCGCGCTGCTTTCGTTGCTCTCCGTGACCGGGTTGGCCCAGCGGCCTTCCAACACCATCGACGCCTATGCCACCTTCAGCGAGATGTACGCCAACGCCCCTGTCGGTGGCTGCGGCTGCTTCTGGATGAATGGAGGCTTGGGAGGTTTCTCCATTCCGGTGTGGCGCAACTTCTCTGCGGTCGTCGAGGCCGGTGGCAATACCACAGACCACATCCCTCGCTTCAATACCGGTTTGAGCCTCTTCTATGGAATGGGAGGGTTGCGGTTGCGCGTCACCAACCACACTCGATTTCAGCCATTTGGACAAGCTCTGTTCGGCGGAGTGCATGGTTTTGATGGCTATTTCCCGGCGCCGGTCGGAAGGTTGCCTACCAGTTACGACACATCGTATGCGTCCACGTTGGGTGGCGGAGTGGACATCGCAATCTCAAAGCATGTCTGGATACGCGCAGTTCAAGCCGACTACTTCTATTCCGAACTCAGGAACCTTCAGGGCAACCGGCAAAACCAGTTCCGCATCGGGGCAGGAGTGCTTTTCCGCGGATCCGACTTCCACTGGAAACATTGAACCCTCTTCGAGTGGCGACCAGGCCACAAAAGGCGTCGTGATAATGCTTTTGGTCCGTCGTAATGTTTTTGGAAAGTCCTCGGCCCTGGCCGTGGAGGAACAGATTCCATGTCATCGACTCCCCGAAATCAGTTCCCTGTCCGCGAAGAAGAATCAACGTCGACAAGTAAGGCTCCGAGGCGGCTGTCGCACGCGAGTAAGAACTCCGAATCATATTGCCGCAGACACTTCCACGACTGCTGTTGGCAGGGTGAAATGAAACGTCGCGCCCCGTCCCTCGCGGGATGTGGCCCACAAACGGCCACCATGCGATTCCACGATGGAACGACTGATTGCCAGTCCCATGCCGCTGCCTTGAGGTTTAGTAGTGAAGAAGGCATTGAAGATCTCGTCCGCTTTTCCGGCCGGCAATCCTACGCCGGTGTCAATGACTGAGATCAGCACTTGACCGCCCTCCCATCGTCCCGTCTTGACCGTGAGCACTCCGCCGGTCTCCTTCATCGCTTCGATACCATTGAGCATGAGGTTCATTAGAACCTGCTGCAGCTGCACCCGGTCCGCCGTGATTTTGGGAAGATCGGCGGCAAGGTCCGTACGAATCGAAACAGCATACTCGTTGGCTTCGCTCCGCAGTAGCCTGACCATTTCGCCGATGACCTCATTTATCGCGACCAACTCCCGCTTGGAAGGGGCCTTCTTGTACAACGATCGCAGACGGTTGATGATCTCCGAGGCAAAAATGCCCGCCTCGATGATGCTTTCCGTCCCTTTGCGAACTTGCGTCAGATCGGGCGGGTCGCGCTGAAGCCATCGCAAAGATGCCTTGGCATTATTGGTTGTGGCGGTGATGGGCTGTGCGAGTTCGTGCGAGATGGAGGCGACCAATTCTCCGAGTATGCTGATACGATTCGTATGTGCAAGGTCTGCCTGTAGCTGCTCCGCACGCTTGCGATCTTGAATGTCGGTCGCCACACCGTACCACTTCACGACCTTTCCTCGCTTGTCCTGCAGCGGCACGACTCGGCTCAAAAACCACCGATATTCCCCGTCGGCCCCGCGGATGCGCATCTCCTCCTCGAACGGCTCGCCACTGGCAACGCTTGCATCCAGTCGACGTACAATTCGATCCCGATCTTCGGGATGAACAGCAATTGTCCCGACTGTCTCCCCTTTTCCCAATTGCGACAGGCCGGTATACTCAACCGCGCGTCGATTGCGAAATTGAACGGCCCCATCGGGTCCGGCGACCCAGACCATCGCCGGAATAGTCTCGATGGATTCGCGAAGTTTTCTTTCCTCCCGCCGGAATTGTTGCACTCGGAGTTGATATAACCCCCAAAGAAGCGCCACAAACGCAGCTACGCACAACAATCGGAACCAATTAGTTTGATAGTAGGCTGGCGCGACGTGCAAAGCGATCGCAGTTTCTGGCCCGTTCCACAGTCCCTCGCTGTTGCTGGCGACCAGTCGGAATCGGTATGAGCCGGGCCCAAGGTTCGTATAAACGGCTTCTCGCGCTGCAACCGGCGGGCTCCACGTTCTGTCGAAATTTTCAAGAAAATACCGAAAGCGAATCCGCTCGGGCCCCGCGAGGCTCAGCCCTGTATACGCAAATGTGATTCGCCTGGGAGATGGAGGAATTCGAACGACGCCGTCGAGGTTTGCGATGTTGTCATCGGCGGTGATCGCCTCGATGTGAGGCAGCGCGGGAGCTGAATTGTCATTGATCTGAGGCGGATTAACCACCGACAGGCCGCTGCTGAGTGAAAACCAGATCCTGCCCGTCGAATCCGAGACCACCGATCGGCTCCGCTTCACTCCCTCAGTGCTCTCGAGACCATCGGCCTGGTCATACTCGTGAACATCGACTGCCTTCACAACACCGCTTAGCAGCTTGTCACGCGAAACGCGCAAAACATGATGTGAGGTCGCAATCCAAAACCTTCCGCTCTTGTCGTCCGCCATTCCAAGGACCTGTTCGCGCAAAAGGTAGGGCGATTCATGAGCAACTTGAAAACGGCCAGAGGCAAAAGAGGCAAGACCAGCAGACGTTCCGCTCCAGAGAGTTCCAGATGAATCCTCAAAAAGGCAGTTCACCTCTGAAGAAGGCAAGCCCTCTACCGTTGTATAGGTTCTCCATTGTCCGTTTGAAAAAGAACTCAGCCCGGTAGGTGTGGCAAACCACATTGCACCATCGCGGGTTTCAAGGATGGACAAGACGGTATTCGAAGCGAGGCCATTGGTCGTCGTGTAAGTAGTGAAGTGCCCATCTTTGAATTTGCTGACGCCGCCGTTTAGTGTGCCGGCCCACACAGAGCCATCGCGGCTCTCATAAACAGCATAAGCACTGTTTTGCGCCAGGCCGTTTGCCTCTGTATAACTCTGGCTCGCTATCGCACCGTTGCGAAATTGCAGACGGGTCAGTCCCCCGCGTTGGCGTCCGACCCACACCTCATCGTCGCGTCCACTGATGGAATAGACGACGTCATTTAACGGTATCGATATAACGGGTTGAACGCGTCCATTCTGGAGAACATACAGCCCACCTTGAGCGGGAGCGAACCAGGTACGGCCCTCCGAGTCGACATAGACAGGTCCATTGTGTTCGAAACGACGATCACTGACAGAGGAATGAGTTACGAACGCACTGTCCCGTATACGACCAAGCCCGCGCCCCCCTCCGATCCAGAGATTCCCTTCACGGTCCTCGAACAGAACGTTAATCCCGCCGTCTCCGCGAAGTTCATTCTCTTCGGACAGCGAAATCCCATTCGCGTTGATGCGCAGTAGCCCGCGCGTTGTCCCCACCCAGATATTTGAGTCACGGTCGCGCAAGAGGCTTAAAACCTGGACAACACCAGGGAACGGCAATTCGATCCGGCGAAAGTCTTTGCCGTCTCCGCGATACAAGCCCGTGCCGGTGCCGACCCACAACTCGTCGCTACCGATCGCCAGCAGGCAATTGATCTTTCGGTCGGGCAATCCTGCGTTGACCTGGGTAGCTCGCCCGCCCGTAAGAGAAATGAGGCCGTCACCGAGTGTCCCCAGCCAAATCTTGCCATCGTCTGTTTCGGCCATCGAGATTACTGGTGGTGAAGAGGGCCCCAATTTCTGGGCGCCGTCTGCCATGTAACGGTATGCACCCTGGTCAATACTCGAAACCAGTACTCCGCCGTGGTTATCTTTTGACAGGACAGTGATTGCGTCTTGACCGTATCTGACACTCTCAAACTTGCCATCCTTTTGGTGCATGATATCGGCGCCCTGTGGGCGGATCCACAGTCTTCCGCTGGCATCCGTAAGCAGTTGCAATATCGAAACGTTCGAAGCGGTGGCGATAGAAGTAAAAGAGACAGGCCTAAAATCAAAGCCGTCAAAACGTAGCAGGCCTCTGTCCGTTCCAATCCAGAGGTATCCATCTGCGGTTTGCGCGATGCCGTTGACCGCGCCGCCGGGAAACCTGGTTTCGGTGGTCCATTGTTCGCGGACGTACTGCGAAGGCAGACGATTAGGATCGAGTGCACGTGCATCGGTGGCAAGGCCCGCTAGCACGACTCCGATAAGAGTCCATCGAGTTTGCTTCAGGCAACAGTTCACGGGAGGTACTCGAATTTGTCGATTATGACCTCGTTTTCATTTTTTAGGGGGATATGGCCTTGATGAAATACATATAGCGCGATGCGCACCGATTCGTCCTCCGGCGAAGGGACGCCGGAGGTAAACACGTGCTGGCTCATGACATGCCCACCGCTTGAGTTGCCCGATTCTGCTACCGTCGAAAACGTTACTTGCCCGGGCTCCCAATGAAAGGAGTATGTGTAGGCACCCGGCGGCGTCCGAAAGGTAACAAAGTTAGCTGGAACGTAGTAAGGCTGGACGACATAATGTACGTTGTCATTATTAAGGTATCCCCAACGACCAAGCTCAGCGTCCAACTCGCGCCGGCTGCTCTCCGTGCCAACGCCGTCCCAAGTGATGAAGGTTAGAACAGCGGAAGGCTCGAGATGAGAAACATCCCGCACCTGGAACCTGTATGTTCCGTATCCGAGGCTGCGCGTGAGCTTCACCTCCGCCGCACTCCACTTTCCCGGGCTTCCCGAAATGCGAAGATGCAGTGCACCTCTTTCGTCCGTCCAAACGTTCGCAGGATCGAAAAAGTTTCTTGACCCAGCGTGAAAAATCGGCCCGGTGCTCGTCGTCCACTCGTAACCACTAAAGTTCAGTATCTTGGGGGACGGGTATACCGGCGCTGGGCCTTTCCCGTTAACGACTGCCAGCGCCACCACCCCGTTACCGACGACCGGTAACGATTCAGTCTGTTCAGGCGGATTGTAGGTTGGATCAACCAGCAGAGCGGCATATTGCATTCCCAGGTGGACTGAAGCTTGCCACCGGCCGTCAGCTTCGATATTCGTAAACGGCTGACCTGATTGCCGGCACACACCCCATCGTCCGTCTGTCTTTGCGTACAACACGATTCGCTGCCCGGGTCGAGTTCCTGTGGCACGACCTTCTGTCTTGTCTGTCTTGTAATCTCGTTCAAATATGTCAGTCTTGTAGGGGCTCTCCTGATATGCGGCAGCGACCTCGCTGAAAGCAACTGTTGGAGCTTCATCTTTTGATGAAGACTGACATCCGGTTAGCGCAAGGTACACCAGCAGCACTGACGATGTTGCGGTATGTGCGACTATGTGCGGGCGCGACATCATCGATCTCCGTCACCTAAATCTTCCCTCACTTGACAACCCCACCCTCCCGATCGGTAGCAATAGAGGGATCAGAACAAAAATCTCGTCAGGCTCCCATCGTAAACCATGTTTTTTCAATACTTTGCAGTTGCTCACTCAATGTTAACAGTACTTTTCAGGTCGGCCAGGCTCCAAGTCCGGACATAAGCTTCCTATTTGGAATACTTTAGCCACTTTTTACCTATAGGGAGGGATAGCCCTCAAATCAGAGGCTCGCTCGACCAGCAACGACCCCGCAGAGCCAATCTCAGTTACCTATTATGCGATTCAATGTAGTGGCCCACTAACTCAACGTCCATTACATCTTTCTGGTATCCCAGGAGCCTGAGAGTCGTATCGATGCTCGATTCATTGCATCTTGCTGAGGTCGTTGTAGGTGATCTTGCCTGGCCTTAGAAGCAGCATGAGGAAGAGATAGAAAATCACAACCCACACGATGAGGACGAATCCGTCCGACGTCGCAAGTGTGTACGCCTGCGCCCGCACTTGCAAGCCAAGAATAGTGGCCCCACGTTGCTGTGCCTCCAGCCCATCCGTGGACCGCGGCAGTACTCCGCCCGCCAGCATTCGCACTCGCTGATCGGTAAGCCAGGTGCCCCTTTGTACATAGAGCCCCAACATGTTGGAGTGAAACTGCTCCCGCACGGCAATGAAGCGAGTCATAGCAGCTACGCCGATCTGGCCGCCGAAGAGTCGCATCAGGTGCATGAATCCGGAGAATGTGGCGGCGTTGGAGGCGCTTGCGAGGGCGCCCGATTCGAGTGCTTCCAGGACAATGCTGCTCACCAATCCGATGTATGCGCCCGCCAATCCGAGAGACAGCAGAAGCTCCACTATTTCGAAGCTATTTCCCGACCAGGAAGTATCCACGTGGGACCAAAGCCAACAGCATATCGCGCACACCGTGAGACCCAGCGCCAGTACCAGCCTCGAGTTCACATGGATGACGATCGTGGCCACCAGCCACACCACCGCGAACATCGGCAGGGCCACCCATGCGAGCGCATGTCCGGTCTCCAGCGCCCGGTAATGTTGGATGTTACCGAGGAAGCCTGGTACGAGCACAATCGTGGACAGGTGCATGAACTTGAACACGAAGATGGATGTGGCCAGTATGTAGATGTTCCGAGTGTTCAGAAACTTGAGGTTCACGATTGGATTGGGCTGGACGACACGTCTCAGAATGGTTGCCCCAAGCAGAAAGAGTCCCGCGACGAGCATCCCGACGATAGTACTGGAGTTCAGCCAGTCCAGCCGCTGTCCTTGATCCAGAGCCCCGTATAAAAGAGCAAGGCTCAAGCTGAAGTAAGTGAACCCAATCCAACTCGGCCTGGGTTCTGCATTGATCCGGCGCGGAATTCCGAACTGGACACAGACCATCATCAATGGAGTGAATAGTGCCGCAGTCCAGAAGATCCAACGCCAGGAAAAATGGTCGATGTACCATCCCTCCAGCAAAGACGCAATGTTACTGACGAAGACGATGTCCGCTGCATACGCCGCGATCCCGAAGATGACCAGCGGCTTCGGAAGGTTGGTCAACACGAAGGTCATCGTGAGAGAGTAGAAGGTGCCTGACGCGAGACCTGCTACGATCACCAGCGCCATCATCACCTGGTAGTTCGGCGCAAACGGCAACAGGAAAGATGCGGCCGTAAAGATCGCGGCAGCGGGTAGCAGAATTCTGCGCGGCCCCCAAAAGGCGTTCAGGAACACGACAAATACGCCACTGAACATCGTCGCCATGTTGAATGCGGTTGGAAGCCAGGATGCATCATCGAAACTGATGCCGAGGGCGCCTCGCAGATCAGGGAGACCGACGCTAAGTAATCGGCTGGTCAGCGTAGCGACCGCCGCGCCCAGAAAAACCGCCAAAATTCCCACGTAGGGGTTAGTGGTGGATTGGGGCTGAACGGATTTTTGGGGGGGAGATTGACCTGGGGTCTCTGGGGTTGTCATTTAGGAAATCTCAGTCACGGATGAGCTCCATCTAAAGACATCTACGATCCTTATATCCAGGGTGCAGTCGTTCCGCTCCTTAGATTGTTCATCCGGCCCTTTCTTTGCACCTTCAGCCGGTGGCACTTGTCGTGATGTTAGTCATCGGCTTGAAAGCCGCCTATTACATAAAGCTGGTATCGCATGGCTATTCCAAGCACCAGGGCGGTACTGAACCGGCTTAGAAAACCGCCACGGAATCCAAGCTGCCTGCGAAGAAATATCCCAAACCCGCGTAGAGAGAGGACCAGAGGAGTGCGCCGACTGCGTCAAAACAGAGAAACGCCGCTCGGCTTGCACCTTCCGTTCCGGCCAATGGAGGTGTAATGGCATCAAGGCCGGGAAGGAACTTCACAACCATAAGAAACGGTAGCCCCCATCGATCGAAAGAACTCCTTGCGCGCAGAATGCAGTAGCGGGGATCCGCGGTCAGACTGCAGCGCAATCTTATGATTCTGCTCCCCCATCGTCGCCCTGTCGGGAACCAAACGAGATCAGCAACAACACAGCCGAGCGTGCTTACCGCGAGAATGAAGCCGATCCGGAGTTCGCCTCTTCCAGCTAGCGCCCCAGCCGTCATCTGGAAGAAGATAGCGGGGACCGGAAGGCAGAGCTGTCTCGCAAAGACTACAACCCAAAGAAACGGGTAAGTAATCCGAACGATGCTTTGCATGTCAGGGGGAGTTCCTTCCCCAGTACAACTCGTAACTATGGGCAGGTATACGGCAAATGAGTTTTATAAAACTCATCCTGGTTCTATCGGGCACCTGCGGAGAAACCAGAGAAAGCCAACCGAATAATCGACAGCAACCTCTCAAGTTGATCTACCTTCTTGTGGTCACTGTTCGCTGCCAAATGCTCGCTGATTGCTCGCGACTATTTGCCCCTGAAAACCGCGCCTAAGATATCCAAACATAGGCGACCCAGAGGGTGGCGGCGTTTCAACTCTTAGAGTCGTTTCGGCTAAGTTCGAATCGATCAGCGATGCAGCCTTGTCCCATACGCGAAAGTCGTTCTCAATCTCGTGGTGCGGCCTGTTGAAGACGCGAGCATACCAACTGTAATTCCGACAGTCTATAGGACGATTCTCATAAGTCATCAAGATGTTCCCAAGGATTGTCGTCTGTTTCGGATCTGCTGCGACGATCTCCGGAAGTCCGTGAAGCGGACCTCGCGCCTGATAGAAATTGATAGCGCTTGCCACGTTCGCCGGGATGATGGCTCCCTTGCTGCCAGGCTTCGCAATCGTATCTATTTGGATTGTGAGTGCCACGGGAATCCCCATTTGCTCGAGTGCGTGAGCGAATGTGACTGTCTCCGCAGCGCCCCAGCTATGCCCATAGAGAATGATTGTCGATTTCCTCCTTTCGTTGGGCGTGAGAACTCCATCAGCGTCAGAGTCGAGCATCCGCACCACCTCACGAAGAGCCCTCCTTCCATGGTGGTTCCCAAACACCACAGCCTCGGACAGCGGATAGCGATGGAGAAGGTAGGCTGCGAACTGCACCTCAGGGTGCTTCGCATCGTCCTGGCTGACAAAGCCTCCAACAAACCCAATAATGATCACCTTCCCGCCGGCGGAGCCGACCTTCGGGACCGAGACTTGCGCGGCGCATGGTGCGGCGAGAATCGCTGGTAGCAAGACCAAAGCCAACACTCTAGCTTTCCAATGTTGAGGTCCTCCCATCAAGATTCTCTCCCCGAGTCTGCCTAATAGCGAATTTGCAAAACTGTGAAGCCTTCTCTAGGCCAATCGCAGTTACTTAGTCTGCGACCCAATGTAATGGACCTTTAACTCAACTTCCATTACATCTTTCTGGTACCAAGAGCCCCTCTCCACCAAGAAGCGATATCGGTCATGACTATCGATCGCACGACAGGTATTAGAACGGAGCGCCCGGCAGTTTGGGGATGAGAGCAGGCATTTCTAACGGCAACGGTTCGATAGAATCGCGAATGTGCTGTGTCTGCTGACTCCTTCTAGGTGTACCATCTGCACCATGGGAACGGCCGAGCATAGTTTCGTCGATGATCGAGACTTGAATCTTCGTCAGGTTATAGACTCGGCTCCTGCGTTGATCCACACCGCGCGACCGGATGGTTACCTTGATTTCTTCAATCGGACCTGGCTGGATTTTGTTGGGCAGCCGCTGAAGAGTCTGCTGGGATGGAAGTGGACTTCCTGGATTCATCCCGAAGATGTCGAGAGTTTTGTGCAGAAGTGGCGAGAGTCGATCGCTACCGGAGAGCGTTTCGAGGGAGCCGCACGAGTGCGGCGCGCCGATGGCGAATATCGATGGATGCTGCATCATAAGCTCGCGCTGCGCACCAGAGATGGAGAAATTCTCAAATGGCATGGATCGAGTATTGATATCGAGGACCGAACACGCACCGAAGAGGAGCTACGGAAGAGCGCCCGAGAACTGCAAAGAAGCGAGTTTTATCTGGCAGAGGCGCAACGCTTAGGCCAGATAGGCAGCTGGGTTTTTGATCCCACAGGGAGATTCGACTATTGGTCGCGTGAACTTTTTCATATATACGGCCTTGATCCGGAAAAGCAGGCTCCTACCCTTGAGGAATACCTGGCCTGTGTCCATCCGCACGATCGCGACTTCATGGCATCGCTGATCAAGCGAATGCATGCGGAAGGTTTGGGATGCGATGTCACTAAGCGTATCGTGCGACCCGACGGCGAACTCAGGCATATCCGTTGCGTCGGTGCCCCTGTTGTAGAAAACGGGACTCTGAAAAGAATCATAGGCAGCGCCATCGACGTAACGGAGCACGAGACCTTACTCAGGAACTCCGGCGTCGCGAAGCCTATTTGATTGAAGCCCAAAGATTGAGCCACACAGGCAGCTTTGGCTGGAGACCAGGCTACGAAGAGCATGTCTGGTCGGATCAAACCTACCGCATCTTCGAATACGATTCGGCGACCAAGGTCACGCTCGACATGATCATGGAACGCGTTCACCCAGAGGATCGTAATCTGGTGCTTGAGATCATAGAACGAGCTTCTAGCAGCGGAGCCGCCATCGACTTCGAGTATCGTTTGCTCTTTCCCGATGGTCGCATCAAGTATGTTCGAGTTCTGGCGAGGCCGCTAGGAACCGATTCCGATGACCTTGAGTTCGCTGGGGCGGTCATCGATATTACTGAAGCAAAGCGGGCAGAAGAAAAGATTCGGTGCAACGAGAGGGAACTTCGGACCATCATTGAGATAATGCCTGCCTACATGGGAACTTCTTTGCCTGACGGAACAGTTGATTTTCTCAGTGAGAGTTGGTTGGCCTACTCCGGCCAGACCAGAGAAGAAGCGACGGGATGGGGATGGGCAGGGGTGCTCCATCCCGACGACTCCGTTCGAGCATTGGCAAACTGGCAAGCGGGCTTGACCTCAGGAGCGCCTGTTGAGCAGGAGCTGCGTTGCCGGCGTGTGGACGGGACCTATCACTGGCTCCTGAATCGCAGTCTTCCACTCCGTGATGACGAAGGGAAGATCGTTAAGTGGTACGGGATTCTCTTCGACGTCAATTCATTGAAGGAGACTGAAAGTGCTCTTCAGATGCGAGAGCATGAACTCCTTGGCATCATCGAAACCATTCCTTTAATGCTTTGGTCCATCTCGCCGACCGGAGAAACAACTCATCTTTCTCAAAGAGTCCTTGAATATTGTGGGGCTCCTTTAGAAGAACTCGTTAATCGCGGGTGGGAGACATTCCTTCATCCAGATGATCGAGAGGGGACCGTGAAGGCATTCGCCCGGGCAATCAGCTCTGGAGAGTCATACAGCGTTATACACCGCGTGCGACGTGCGGATGGAGAGTACCGATGGCATCACTCGATGGGCGAACCTTTGCGTGATCCCGACGGCAAGATCATTCAGTGGTATGGTCTGGCGATTGACATCGATGAGCGGAAACGAGCAGAAGACCATCTTCGGGATACGCGCAACAAGCTCAGCACAGCATCGAAAATCGCGACCGTAGCCGAGCTATCAGCATCGATCGCTCATGAACTCAATCAACCGCTTATGGCTCTGCTTGGAAATGCTCAAGCCGCCAAGCGTTGGTTGGCAGCCAATCCGCCCGATCTAACCGAAACAAACGCCTCGATTGAGCGAATATTGAGAGATATTCGCTCAGCTGATGAGACCATGCAGCGCATTCGCGCTCTTTTTAAGAGCGAACCATACGAGAAGAGGGACGAGGGCGTTCTGGACATAATTCGAGAGTCCTTACGTCTCGTCCATGACGGCCTGAACAAGCGCGAGATTCGAATCGACTGGTCCATCGAAGGCAGTCTGCCACCAATTTGTGTCGAGCGTATTCAAACCCAGCAGGTATTTATCAACCTGATTTCGAATGCGATTGAGGCGACTGCTGGGAATGCAAATACCGCCAAAATTCTGCTGAGAGCCTTTGTTACACAGGAGCATGAGGTCATTGTCCAGGTCATCGATAATGGCACGGGACTCGCAGATACAGAAAGGATATTCGATGCCTTTATGACAACCAAGGAAAAGGGCATGGGCATTGGCCTGGCCGTCTCAAAATCTATCGTCGAAGCCCACGGGGGGCGGATCTGGGCCGAGAACAATTCTGATGGCGGCGGAGCCACTTTCAATGTCGCTTTGCCAGTGTCGTCAAAGCGTGAGCTTCGCTAGTTCCTCGTCCAACGATCTTCGCATTGAATCCCTATTAAAATCCCGGCGAGCCATTCTGCTCTCGCCGGGTTGCTAGCAATCAATTCTTCGACTACTTGGTAATCGCATCATTAATGCCTACACCGGTCTTTTCCGTACCGGTCTTGACACCTTTTTGGGTGTCTTTGGCCCCGACCTTGGTTCCGTGACCAACGTCTTTGGCGCCCCTCTTCGTGGCATCGCCGACTTTAGTAGTCGCATGCTTAACGACATGACCGGTCTTGCTTGCAGCTTTGTCCACGTCATGAGAGGCGTCCTGGCCAACCGCGATTCCTGCACAGAGAACCAGCAATGCGGTAATCCCTTCAATTCTTAGCGACTTCATCATTTCTCCTTTTCGTTTATAGCCATCAGTTTGAGCAACCCTCTATTCGTGTCCGACCGCTTGCAAGATCTGACCCATTTCCATGGCAGTACTGGATGGGATTCCCTGAAGAGAACGAGTGAGCTGATCCGTTGCGATTCCGGTCAGGCTCTGGAACATCGTCCAGAGCTGTTGCAGCATGCCACCTTCTCATCGAGGATATGCCCGCCTCGCAGCCCACATTTGAGCGGGGCTGTAGGAGCCTACCCCGCACCAGCACCTTCGGATTGCGAGAGGAAGACCACGGACAAGTTCTTCGGCAGCTTCACCACGGTATTGTGGATTAGGTCATCTCCTCAGCACTTCTCGTCCGGCTCTCATTGGAGACAGTACCCTCTTGAGTAATCGCGTTGGTAGAACGGCATTTGTATAAACTCCTATCGGGTCGACCATGAGAACGGGACATGGCCTTCCAATTACGAAGAACGAGATTGCAGACAACAGGCCAAGCTTGTCGTGATATTAGTCATCGGCTCAAAGGACGCCAATTACATAAAGCTGGTATTGGGAGGCTACGTCCCATTCAGTTCGTCTCACAGAAAGGCGTAATTTACGATGAACGAGCCGATTGTTACGATTTCGGGTTAGTGAGCTCTACTGATACGAGGTCACGGCTACCTGTCCTCGTTGCGCATGACTACTAGGAACATGTAATAGCGATCCATCAAGTTGGACTCTACGATAGACCCGTGTCCGTTCCACTCGAGTCGCTCTATGTTCTCCAAGATAGTGGTCGCATTGAATGATTTGCCTGAGTCGCAGCGGGCGCTTCGCACAGGGATTGAGCTCGCGCAAGCCTTCAACGCGGAGCTCGCAACTGTGTCCATTCTGGGAGATCTTCCCACCTACACCTCGTTTGCCATCGTTGTCGATCCAACTGCTCCCGACGCGATGATGGAGGACCGGCGGCGAGCCCAAAGTGAATTGCATGAGAGAGCATCGCTGTTGGCCAAACAGCATGGAGTTCGCGCGAAAGGCTCGATCGTAGAGGGGCGGGAGGTACAGGCGATACTTCATTTCCTTAGAGACGAAGGTGCCGATCTGCTTGTTATTGGCCTTCATCAGCACGACTTCTATTTGTCCCGACTTTGGAGTTCTGTTTATGACCTCGCCCAGGACGCTCCCTGCAACGTACTCGGCGTCCACTGAGCACGCTGGTCAAAATCAGCGAGGGGTTTCAGTGGAAATGGGTTTAAGCTTCGGAGGGTTTACGGCATGAATAAAAAATCGTTGATCATACCGCTGGTCGTCGTGCTCGCTGCTGCGGGTATACTCTTCGGCGTTGCCGGACACTTGGCGGGGTGGCAAGGAAACCGCCCCGACCAGGTGACGGATGATGCTTACTTGAGAGCGGACATGACGCCTTTGAGCACCCGAATCTCAGGAACCGTTCGTAAGGTGAACGTTAATGACTATCAGACCGTCAAGGCGGGTCAGACTCTTATCGAGCTCGACGACGAGGACTATCGAGCGACCTTGAATCAGGCCCAGGCGGCCCTGGCCGCATCGGAAGCCTCTCTTGCTGACAATCAGGCGGCGAAGAGAATACAGGATGCTCAGATCGATGCGGCCAAGGCGGGGATACTTCAGGCAGAGGCCGCCATCAACGCCGCTAGAGCGGGCATAGCCTCGGCCTCAGCCGAACTCGTGCGCGCTTCGACTGAGTTGCATCGTCAGCAGGCTCTATTCGACTCGAACGCGGCAACTCACCAGCAGTTGGAAACGGCCACCGCTCAAGAGGGCCAGCTCAGCGGGGTTGTTGACGCGCGAAAAGCGGATCTCGCGCGCGCCGAGGGAGCCCTGGCCACCAGCCAGAGTCAACTTGAGGCGGCGAAACGCCAACGGGACGCGCTGAACACAAAAGATGATGTTTACAAGGCTGATATAGCGGCGAAGAAGGCTGCTATTGTCGTCGCCCAGGTGAATCTGGCCTATACCCAAATCGCGGCACCGACCGATGGAACTGTCGGGGAGCGCCACGCTCTCGCGGGCCAATTGGTCGCGCCTGGAACGCAAGTGATCGATCTGGTTCAGAGCGAAGTCTGGCTGCAGGCGAACTTCAAAGAGACTCAACTAACCAACATGCGAGTGGGCGACAAAGCAGATGTTCGGGTCGATACCTTCCCAAACCGGGTGTTTCACGGGAAGGTCGAGCAACTCTCTCCCGCCAGCGGTTCTCAGTTCGCCCTTTTGCCGCCTGACAATGCAACTGGCAACTTCACCAAGGTCGTTCAGCGAGTGCCCGTCAAGATTGTATTTTTTCCGGGACAGCCTTATCTCGATCGGCTGCGGCCGGGATTCTCGGCAGTCGTCACGGTTCGCACCGGAAAGGCTGGAGAACGGTCGGAAGGTGATCGATGACACGTCCCGATGCCAACACGCAAGATCCTCTCCCGGCAGTAACAACAGATCCGTTTCTGGGGGTTTGCCGGCAGCTTTCTTCTTTTGGCTACATGCTGCGCGGCGTGCCTCCTGGTGGTTTCCTTCAGGTCCAAAGTGCCAACTCGGTATCGCCACATCACTGTTGCACCAGTGAAGGCCAAATGAGAAGCACACTCAATCGAAGGGGACAGATCATGATATCCGGCTCAGCAGCACGGCGAGAACTTCGAGCGGTAGTCAGACTGTGCTTGCCCTTGGCTCTCCTAGGTTCGACATTCATGGCGATCTCGGCGGCACAACAATCCTCTGCAAATCCCATGCAATTAACGCTCGAGCAGGCGATCAATCTTGCTCTGAAGCAAAATCATTCTGTTCACCTCCGTAGTCTTTCTGTCGATCAGATGCAAAGCAAGAAAGACGAAGCAAAGTCCAACTACCTGCCTCAAATCAAGGCGAGTGGCGGTGTTCTCCACGTAACCGAATTAGAAGGCGTCGCAATACCAGCGGGGGCATTTGGGAACTATCCATCAATTGGGCCGGTACCATCGAAGCCGCTCTTTATCGATCAAGGCTCAGCTACCTGGTATACAGGGGGAGTGGGGCTAGAGCAGCCTCTTACTCAGCTGTTCCGCATCCACCAGGCGAACGTCGCCGCAAAACAGGATGTGCTCATCGCCAAGACACAACTCGATCAAACTCAAGATGTGATTGCACTCCAAGTCCGTCAGCTCTACTACAATATATTGATCAATCAACAACAGCTGAAGGCATCCCAGGACCAGTTGGCCGCAGCCCAGATCAAGGATGAGGAGAGCCGGAGCGACGTAGCAAGGGGCAACGCCCTTGAAATATCGGCTCTTCAGAGCAAAGCTGCGATTCTGCAGGCGCAGCACGAGAGCCTGACTTTGCGTCTGCAAGGAAGCGATCTTCGGCGTCAGCTGGCGGACGTTCTTGGACTCCCAGTCGATACCCCTCTTGATCTCGACCCTGGAGCGGCTGTGGTTGCGCTTGATATTCCAACACGGGCTGACGCGATTCGGATCGCGCTCGAACAGAACCAGGACCTCAGAGCCGCTCGACAGACTCTTGTTAAGGCCCACGCGGGCCTGGCCGCGGCCAAGGATGCATACATTCCCGATGTCACAGCGCTCTCCCGGTACAGCTACCAGAGTGGAGTGCCGTTTCTCGTCCATAATTTCGGAACATTCGGGTTTTCACTTAGCTACGACCTCTTTGACGGCGGACGACGCGAAGCCAAAGTTCGAGAGGCGGCGAGCGAGGTGCGCTCAGCGGAAGTGGCTGTTGACAAGCTGCAGTCTGAGATTGAAGTTCAGGTGCATGGCATTTACG
This sequence comes from uncultured Acidobacteriaceae bacterium, assembly GCA_963746625.1. Lineage (GTDB taxonomy): Bacteria > Acidobacteriota > Terriglobia > Terriglobales > Acidobacteriaceae > Edaphobacter. Next base: position 859,330 of record CAVVBT010000001.1, on the reverse strand, counting down.
ACAGAGTCGACGAACTCAGACAGATGGTTGATGTTGCCGGACAGGTTGTGAAGGTCCGAACAGAAGCGGCCAGGCTATCCGATCGACAGTTTGAGCAGACTGCGGCGCTCAGTTCCGCTCGCAGTCAAAGCCATGCTGACCTGACGAGTGCAACCGCATCCTTGCTGGAAGCAAATTGTGGCCTCTCGTTGGCGGAGGCAAACTTGAAGAGAGCGATCGGCCAGATGCCGCAATAGAGAATTTCATGCACGAGACGGTTCCCACAGAAAAGCAGGTATGAACTCCATGGATAACACCCTCACCAGTGTTTTGGCTGCGCTCGGTGGATCCATAATCGGCGCTTCGACTCCGGTTCTTAGCAATTTCGTTCTCCAACGAAGCCTGACGCAGCGAGAGTTGACCAATCGCGAAATAGTTCAACGCGAAGAACTATACTCGGAGTTCATACGCCAGGGAACGGCTTGCTACGCAAAAGCGCTTTCGCAAAGTCTGGAAAACATTGACGAGATCGTTGCCATGTACGCTCTGGTAAATCGAATCAGGCTATTCGCGTCTGGCAGCGTCCTTGAGGCGGCAGAAGCGTTTGTAAAGAAACTTGTTGAGAAATATGGTGAAAAGAATATGAGCATTGACCAAATCAAATCAGTGGCTTTGGAGCAGCATGCAGACCCACTGAACGATTTCGCGTTAAAGTGTAGGGCTGAACTTCGCGAGGTCTACGAAGGAGCGACTTGGCGACGCCGATAAATCCCGTAGTTCATCCTTTACAAACTCCCTTCAGAAGGTCCAACAGAGCATCGCCGTCAACCGGTTTACGGAAGAAACCGATCGCTCCTTTTTCAAGATAGAACGATTCCGACTTCTCTGAAGGCTTTCCCGTGATGATAACGACTGGCAATGAACCGGCAGCGTTGTTGATGTGTTGAAGCAAGCCCAGCCCACTCATCTGCCGCATCTCGACATCAGTGATCACGCAAGAGCTCTTTTCTAGACCGCCTGACTCGAGAAACTCCTCCGCCGAACAGTAGCCTTCAGCTTTATATCCGCAGGAGGCGAGTAAGTTTATGAGCGACTCGAGAACTCGGAGATCATCATCAATGACTGCGATCGTACGGGCCTGCATGCCCATTGAAACCTCCGCTCCTCTGGTACGATTCGTAGAAAAGCATCTGCAACCTAGGATGCGTTGGAAGACCCAAGATTTAGTTTGCTGGCAAGTTTCACCAGAGTTGCGAAAGAATCGGCTTCCATTTTCCGCATAATATGTCCCCGGTGTATCTGCACGGTATATTCCGTGATTCCCAATTCCCAAGCCGCCTGTTTGTTCAAAAGACCGTCTACCAACAACGGCAACACCTGTTGTTCCCTCGGAGTCAATGATCGGTAACGTGCGAGTAGCTCTTTCTGTTCTAATGTAGTTAACCGTAGCCTTCGATCCTGCTCGAGTGCCTTATCAATACAGGCAAGCAGTGCTGTTTCGTCAATAGGCTTGGTAAGAAAGTCAATCGCTCCTCCCTTCATCGCCGAAACGGTGGATGGAATATCGCCTCGGCCAGTAATGAAAATGACTGGAATTGTCGTTTGGGCCGCTATCGACTCTTGCACCTGCAATCCATTCAATCCCGGCATCCTCAAATCGAGAATGAGACACGCACACGAGTCCCGGCGTTCGAACTCGAGGAAGTCTTTTCCTGAAGTGAACATTTGAACCTGCTTGCCATTGGCCCGCAGGAGCGATGAGAGAGCGTCTACAACACTGGCATCATCATCGACGATGTATACCATTTCGTTTGACGGCATTATCGCCTCCCGGAGTGAGCTGCTGATAGCTGTGCGCGTCATTGTCCACAAGCCTCGAAAATGCTCAGCGCACCGCTTCTAAGCGCACCTTTGTGAGAGATTATATTGGGAAGGCATGACGAAGTCACCGATGTACCTTCGAATCAGGCATTACATGAATATGTAATTGCGCAAGCTTCACTATTACTTGACGAGGACCCTGGACGGGAATATTCATTTCGCTTGGCCTCGAGCGAAGCTACGCGCGCATACCTTCTTGCAATCCAGTTGCGAGTGCCTTGCGGCTTTCCAGTTGTTTGGTGCCGATACGGACCTCATGCGTATGCTCCAGGCGATGTCGGTTCTTCGACTGAGTGATAGTAGCAACCGTGAGTGGTCCGAATAAATTACATGTTACTTGTAATGCCTGGTCACCAACATCACCGGCCTGCACAAGCGCAGCGCGGAAAACCGGGGAGGCCCATTGCGCCGCACGATTCGCCGGCCTCAACCAACGGCAAACGACCGGCGTTGGGGGAAGTTTCCCCTTTGTTCGTGTTACCGAATCGACTAACAGAAAGATGTAATTGGCGGGCCCACACCACTGTGCCTACCATAACGCAGTACGGGGCCCCAATCTGTAGCACAACTGGAATCTCCGCGCTGGAAACGGCAGTTTGACGTCGCGAGTTCGAAATAGAGCACGGAAACATTGTTTTGGAGATCTTTATGCAATCACGCGGGGCGCGGGCCAAGATCGACCTGAATTGTTTTGGCCCGTCTACAGCCGAGGCCATTCTCCTTGAGGCGGCCAAGTCGGGAAATCACTCGGCCTTTGAAGAGTTATGGGCTCGCCATTCGGACACAGCATTCAGGTCGGCATATCGGATCCTCGGAAATCGCGACGATGCGGAAGATACGCTGCAGGACGCATGGATGAAGGCGTTCGTCCATTTGAAAAATTTCGATGGTCGCTCGAAATTCTCCACCTGGCTCACTCGGATAGCGATCAATTCCGCTCTTATGGTATTGCGTAGGAAGCGTTCCCATCCGGAGACCTCGATGAATTGGAGCGAAGATGGTGAGACATGGGAACAACGGGAAGTACCAGACAACAGATTAAATATTGAAGATCTTTACTTAAAGAAGGAAGCGGAACTGAAGTTGAAAGAGGCAATAGAGTCTCTACGGCCTCCCCTTCGATTTGTCATGGAGATTCAACGATTGCATTACGGGACCAACAAAGAGATTGCAGACGCCGCAGGGATTTCTGTGGCCGCTCTCAAATCGCGTCTGCTAAGAGCCAGGGCTCTCCTTCGTAGCTCACTACAATCTTCCATGTCATCGACTCTATCGGGATTGGCGTCCGACGCAAAAGCGGCCAGATAAGATGCGACCTTCATCCAACGATCAGCCCGACTGGCAAACGGTGATGTTTCGGGCTAGGAGGCCCGCGTTGAATGGCGGCTGACATATGTAGCATTTTGTTTCCCGTCGATTTCTCGAATCGATGCGAGTTGGCAGCGCGTCACGTCAAGACTTGAGCCGAAAAGTTGGGTGCTGCCTTGAGTACACTCCACGTCGTCGACCCCGAAGAGTTCGGATATTCAGAGGAGCGGGACTACGATGTTATTTCCGATCTGATTGTTAGGCGCACGGCGGACCTGAAGTATTTTGCCGATCATTATTTGGGCGAGAACGTGGCACAGCATACCGTCGTAAAGGGCGATGTAAGGGCACAAATCGAATCTTTCGCTAAGCAGGAGAATGTCGATCTGATAACGTTGTCCAGAACTCACCAGAGCATTGGATCTCGCCTCTTGCGCGATTTGTTGAGAGCCACGATCCTCGAGAAATCCACAGCCTCACTGTGGATCACAGAACATGTGGAAGCTGTAAACAAGTTATGCGTCGATCGCATTCTATGCGCTGTGCATTTCGAGCAAGACTTGATGCTGGATTCCCAGAATTACAGGATTATTCAAAAAGCGCTGGCGCTCGCAAAGGCCTTCCGAACTGAGGTGACGTTTCTGAATGTCATGGACAAACAAGAAGAAGAAACGACTAGGCATTCCGAAGATGCGATGTCGTCTTCCGGAATAGAACCTTGGTTGATACAAGCGCGCGAACAGTTCGGAAATACCGCCGAGTTTCTAAGACAGAAGGGCGACGTCGTTTCGACGATCACCGATGTAGCCAACCAGAAAGCAGCAGACCTCGTTGTCGTTGGACGCACGCGCCCAGGACGTTAGGCCTCGGTGTTCAGGGTCGTATTTTGGAGATTGACCATGCCGCCTGTCGCCCGATCCTAAGTGTCTGGTAGAGTCGCCGATCCTCAATGAAGGGGATATAGCGGCAGTTGATACGTAGTCTATATACAGCGAAGGGGAAGAGCGGAGACAACAATGATGCTATCGCAGGCCTGGTGATTCCCTTCTTTTCCGGAATATGTCTGGAGCAGGATCTCCATCCGGTCGAGAAGCCTTGGCGCCGTCGTCAACCGAGGTGCCCTGAGGCGTAGGGCCGAAGGCGGTGGAAGCACGACCCACTCAATTGCCCTCGCCCTATACACTCGTGATCAATAAACTTATAACCGCCGTCGAGGAATGAAGACTTGTCCAGAATATTGCGAGCTATGCCTCAACGCCGGTCCGCTACAGCTCTTCGAAGAGTCGCAGAGGGGGAAAGCACGCGCACCATCGTCATCGCGTTCCTCTCTAATGTTGCCATTGCTGTTGCAAAGTTGATTGGCGGGTTGCTCTCGGGATCTACCGGCCTGCTTGCCGAAGCGGCTCACTCTGCCGCCGACACAGTAAACGAAATCTGTCTCGCGATTGGCCTTTATCGTGACCGGCGGCCCGCAGACATCGCGCACCCCCTCGGCCATGGCCGCGAGCGATTTCTCTGGTCCTTCATGGCCTCGATCGCGTCATTTCTGATCGGCGGTTGCCTGTCCATTGCGATGGCGGTTGCAAAACTTAAGGGATCCCATCCAGTACCTGGCGGACCCTTTGCGTGGATCGTTCTCGCGATCTCTTTCATGGCGGACGGAACATCCTGGCTGCAGAGCTTGCGGCAGGCACGCCGGCAGGCCGCAGACTATAAGCTGACCACTTGGCGCTACATCCTCCGTTCCAGTGATCCGGTCGTGCGGGCAGTGTTCTTTGAGGACAGCGCCGCGCTCATCGGCCTTGCTGTCGCTGCAAGCGGTCTTCTCCTCAGTAGGATTTTCAGAACGAGTGTGCCCGACTCACTCGCATCACTCGCGATCGGGATACTGCTCTCCTCCACGGCGATCGGGGTGGCTCGTTCGTTTGCTGATTTCCTCGTGGGGAGATCGATTGCTCCTCCTCTGCTCGAAGAAATCCTTGCGATTCTCGAGAGCGACGCAGCAGTTGAGCAAGTCTTGACCTTTCGTGCAATCTACTCCGGACCTGAAGAGGTTCTTGTCATCGCCAAGATTCATCCGACGGCACACATCAACAGCGAACAATTCAGTCGAGCGATGGACGCCCTCGATCACAAAATTCGGCTTGCTTTTCCATTCGTTGCGGATGTGTTCATCGACGTTACAGCAACCCACATCAAAGACGATCTTGATCTCGATAAGTGAAGACTCGTTAGGTCTAGGCACACCACACTATGATGCCGTCTTGCGTTGGGGCCGATGGATGTATTCGGCATTGATGCTGGTATGCCGGAAAAACACTTCTATGACGGGCGGCCTGCTGTTCATTGGGGCGACGTCGCACCACCCGTCACTTCGTGGTCAAAGAGCCGTCATTGAACATCAGGCGGCTGATCGTGTGGAAGTTCTTCGGTTCTGAAACGCGAGATGACACTCCGGTGACATTGGAATGACAAACTTTACTCTTCTGCACACTATGCTTTGCAGAGTCGTCGGCTTGCGGCCTTCATCACTGGGTTGATGGAATCGAGGCGACAGATCTCGATGGTGAAGTCCGATGGCGAACGCATTTGAGGATGGTCACATGGCACGTTTTCGAAACATGCTAATGCGAGTGATCTCAGAGAAACACCTCTCGACATCGCTGATTCGACGATCCCCTGTCGTGGGCGAATTAGGGGTTCGCGAGGCCTATCGGCTGTGGGCTTCGACCTACGCAACCGAAACCGTGACCAGTTTTCTTGACGAGGAATTGGCAAGGATGATGCTTCGCGGACTGCCACAGACACGTCTGCTCGATGCAGGTTGCGGTATTGGCCGTCGGATCCAGGATATTCCCAACGCTGTAGGCATGGATCTGAGCCCCGAGATGCTTGCCGCAGGCCGTGCTCGCAATGTGTTGACAGGCGATGTACGGGCGATGCCATTCGATTCAAATCGCTTCGACATGGTCTGGTGCCGGCTGGTGCTGGGTCACCTTCCCAATCCCCTGCTCGCCTATTGTGAGATGTTTCGCGTTTGCAGACCAGGTGGATATGTCTTCATCACAGATTTTCATCCAGATGCTGCCGCGGCCGGGCATCGCCGTACGCTTACCGATGAAGCAGGTGCCGTCCATGCAATAGAACACCATGTTCATGGCGATCACGTGCAGCTCGCTTTTAAAGCGGGGCTGTCCTTCGTCGCTCACTGCGACGGAGCTGTTGGGCCTTCGGTTCGTGATTTCTATATCCGCGGCATAGGTTTAAAGGCATACAAAAGGGACCTCGGCCTGAAGCTGGTGGCCGCCTTCCTGTTTCGTAAGCCGAACGTATAAAGACCTTGCCACGGCTAATCGGAACAATGAGAACCGCACTTCAGAGGAGCTCGCCAACCCGACAAGACCTTGACAATTGCTTGACCACGAGATGACACCCGTCCTCATAAATCTAGCTAGTCTCAGCACAACATGTCCTTCCCGCGCAGCACCGGTCACCACTCAAAATGTACTCAGAACCTGGCCAAAAGATCAGGAGGCACGGCATGACCCAGCTTTCGAGCCGCGGATTCGCGCGCCAAGCTGAGGCCAACCTCAAATGTATGTCCTCCGTCGCAGGCCCGGACCTCATCTCAACAACCTCGATCAACAGGCGTCATGCTAACAAAGCAATGATCCGTATGAGCCGAGAGCAGCGCATACACGAGGCTGTCCTGCTGAGCTTTTCCGATCCTGCTCCCGTGCATCTTGAACTGTTGCTTCATCTCTCGCCCGCGGAATGGCGAAGACTTCTCAATTGGCTCGATGTAAGTGGTCTTGCTTTGTATTTTCTGGATCGATTGGTTCAACTCGGGCTGCGCGATACACTGCCCGGCACAGTGGCCAACCGCTTGCAGCAGAACCTGGATAACAACGCCAAACGAACACAGGGTATGGTCCAGGAGTCCGTTGCAATCCAACGTGGATTTCAAGAAGCCGGGCTTTCTTACGCAGTAGTGAAGGGATTATCGCTCTCTCCAGAATCTGTTCCTCGTCCGGAACTGAGGCATCAGTTTGACCTTGACTATCTCATCTCCGAAAAACGCGCGCCCGAGGCTCGTTTGATTCTTGAGCGGCGAGGATACCGTTTGCGTGCCTTCAGTGGAAGGACTTGGGAGTTCACAATCAACGAAACTCCATACGTCTCCGTCAAGGACCTTTATAAAGATCTTCCCTACCGTTCCGTCGAGTTGCATTTGGAGCCCGATACGCCGAGCCAGGATTCGCGGCTGGACCGAACTATAACTCGAGAGATGTTCGGAATTAGCATGCCTATGCTTTCACCCATCGACCTGTTCCGGGGCCAGGCAATGCATCTCTTCAAAGATGTATGTTGCGGGATTCCCCGTGCTTCACACCTTCTTGAGTTCTACCGGCACGTGCTCTCCCGTCGCGACGACGATGCATTCTGGCGGGAGCTTCGCGGCACAGCTGAAGCCGACCGGAGTGCTTGCCTCGGAATCGGCGTGGTCACATATCTTGTTGCCTGGATCTTGGGTGATTTTGCTCCAAAAGCGCTAACTGCCTGGACGGCCGAAGTATTGTCTGCCTCAGTATGTCTCTGGGTCGATCGGTACGGTCGCCATACCGTTTTCGGCAATCATCCAGGTACCAAATTCTTCCTGCTACTGCAGAAGGAACTTGAGAGTGCGGGTATCCCGGAGAGAACTTGGGTAAAAAAGCCGCTATGGCCGACGCGTCTGCCACCAGTTGTGATACGAGGTTCATCTGGCGAACCCTTCTCGACCAGAATCGCGCGATATCGCGTCCAGCTCCGTTTCCTATTCGAGCGCGTTCGCTTTCACTTCGTGGAAGGAGTTCGCTACACACTGGAGTCATACCGGTGGCGTCAGCACGTGGATCGGCTCTCATCATGACTTCGTCTTTGCGTCCCGCCGCTCTTGCCTTCGATACAGTTGCTCCGACATTCGATTCGCGGTTTGGCGCCTGGTCCAGCGTAGCCGCACAACGGCGTGCGGTGCGCGCGGCACTCCTTCAGAGATTCCCATCCCACGGTCGTGTACTGGAAGTTGGCGGAGGTACCGGGGAAGATGCAGCATTCCTGGCCGAACGTGGATTCAAGGTACTCCTGACGGACCCTTCACCCACGATGGTGAAGCTGGCGCAGGAGAAGCTGGCTCCTCTTGGGTGCGCAGCCGAAATCACTGCCGGAGAAGAGATGGAAGACTTTGCCCACCGCTATCTCGCCACGAAACGGCCGTTATTCGATGGCGTCTTCTCTAACTTCGCGCCGCTCAACTGTGTCGTCGATCTGAAACCCGTCGCGAGCGGTCTGGCCCGGTTACTAAAGCCGGGAGCCGCTGCCATGCTTGTATTGTTCGGCACATGCTGCCCAGGCGAGATGGTGGTCGAAACACTTCGCGGCAGACCCCATCAGGCGCTCAGACGCCGCAAGTCCGGCAGCGTGCCAGCGAGATTGGCCAAACGCGACTTTCAGGTCGTTTATCACCGAAATTCGGAGATCGTGCGTGCGTTTGCTCCTTGGTTTGTCCTCGAAAAGCGCGTTGGTATTGGCGTAGCTATACCACCTAGCGCTGCAGAGCCATGGATCTCAAGCCAACCACGATTGCTCGCTGCAATGGAAAAGATCGACCGCATCCTTGCCCGCCCCTTTGCAATGTTGGGCGATCACATACTCTACCAGTTTCGCCGCACGGAGACCTGAGACATCTCTTCGACAATGTGATGACGATAACAAGACATTCTGACGACACATTCGCTGCGGCAACTCCATAGACTTGCTGGTAAGAAACGTTGTCGTCAAAAGACAGAGACTTACAGGATTAACCATATTGACCGCACTGAGAAAAATCGCTGATGTCAATCTCCCCACCCTTTGGGCCCATTTCCGCTTACTAGGCTTTGAGAAAGTAGACGAGGAACGGACAGACGAGACTAACCATCGGAAGAGCGCCTTGGCTCTTGTTCTTGGCAATATTCACAGCTTGCCCCCCGTGGTCCGTATCCACTCTCAGTGCACCACGGGAGATGTTTTCCATTCCTTGCGCTGTGACTGTCACGATCAACTCCACTTGGCCATGCGAGTAATCGCCGAAGAAGGCACAGGAATATTGCTTTACGAGCATCAGGAGGGCCGCGGCATCGGGCTGATGGAAAAGCTGCGCGCGTATGCTCTGCAGGACCAGGGACTCGACACGATCGAAGCAAACCTGCAACTCGGACACGCCGTCGACTTGCGCGATTACAAGCTGGCCGTAGAGATCCTGCATTTCCTCAAAGTTCCATCGTTACGTTTGATGACGAACAACCCGGAGAAGATCAGTGCAGTTCTTACGTCAGGAATCGAGATTGTCGAACGACTAAGCGCCGACGTGCCGGGCAGTCCTCACTCTGCGCACTATCTCGCAGTAAAGCGTGAAAAGCTGGGTCATTTTTCGGACGGAATGACGCGAACCCCGAAACCCGCACCGATCTCGGATCGTGTTGCAATTGCTGGCGACTAATTCGTCAGTCTCTAGCGATGGACGCTTCCGGCCCGACCTTGTCTTAGCCAGCCAAAGGATGACATTGAGTTGACATTCCCGAGACAAGTACCAGGCAGGGGCGCGGCTACGCTAACTCTATGAAGCGGCGAGTCCGCATCGCAACCAGTCCCCCGCGGCATTCCCTTTCTAGGAGGCCGGAGGGCAATCATCGGGGTGGATCTTGTCTGATGTCTTATTGACGCATTCGTATCACCTTCCGTATGACGCGAAACAGTTGCGCAAAATGCAACCCTATGCGCCCATCGGAACACTTTATGCAGCCACCGCACTACGCGATCACGGCATCTCCGTAGCGGTCTTTGATTCGATGCTGGAACCGCCGGCTGAAAACTTTCTGGCTATGTTGCAAGAGTTGCAGCCGAAGATAGTCGCCGTCTATGAAGACGACTTCAACTTTCTTTCGAAGATGTGCCTGACCCGCATGAGGGAAGTAGCGTGGGAGATTGCGAAAGCCTCCCGGGAGATCGGTGCTGTCGTTGTCGTTCACGGCTCCGACTCTACGGATAATCCGGATCTGTTTCTAGCGAATGGCTTTAATTACGTGCTTTGTGGTGAAGCCGAGAACGTACTCGTGAGCCTATGCGAGTCGATCCTTCAAGGGACAGAGGTCGCAGTGCTTGACGGTCTTGTAAAGCTGGATAAGTATGGCCAGATCGTCAGAAGTCCTCAACGGCTTGCGAAGAATCCTGCATGGGCGCAACTTTCACTCCCGGCTCGCGACCTTATCGATCTGGAACCTTACCGTGCTGCTTGGCGTGACGCGCATGGATACTTCTCGACGAACATGGCGGCCAGTCGCGGGTGCCCTTTCCACTGTAACTGGTGCGCGAAACCGATTTCAGGCAATCGTTTCCATCTGCGTGCGGCTTCAGCGGTAGCCGAAGAGATGGCGCTGTTGAAACGAGCGGGAGTGGAACACATCTGGTTCGGTGACGATGTGTTTGCGCTCAACCATCACTGGGTGAGAGAGTTTGCCGAAGAAGTCGTAAAGCGCGATGCGGCTATACCCTTCAAGGTGCAATCACGCGCCGACCTGATGCGCGAAGAAACAGTGCTCCAGTTGAAGGCCGCAGGATGTGCTGAGGTGTGGATGGGTGTCGAGTCTGGCTCTCAGGCCATTCTGGACGCCATGGATAAAGGAATTATTCTCGATTCGGTCAAGATTGCGCGCGACCGGCTAGGAAACGCTGGCATTCGCGCATGCTTCTTCCTGCAATTCGGTTACCCCGGTGAAACATGGACCGAACTCCAGGACACGATTGCCTTGGTGCGGAAGCTCCGGCCAGATGATATCGGGATATCCTTTTCCTATCCGTTGCCGGGTACTGTCTTCTATGAACGTGTGCGGATGCAACTTGGGGCAAAGCGCAATTGGACCGACAGCGATGACCTTTGCATTATGTTCAAGGCCGCTTACTCGACTGATTTCTATCGGGCGGTGCGTGAAGCGTTACATGCTGAGGTTGACTCTTGGCATCAATCAAATGGCCAGCATGAACTTGGCGATCGCGTCACCGCCCTTTGGCGAACAGTTAATGAGTTAGAGCCCATGAGCCGGGTTCCGGAAGCCTTCACGTTCCCCGAGACCATCGATATCATCGCATCCACTTCGATAATTCCGGTGGAGCAACTAACATCGCTCAGGAAAGCGTAGATGCAGTCACCTCCCCACTCTTACGGAACGATTCGCGTGCACGTGGAGGATGGCACCGCAATGAATCCTGCCTCTCATCTTGGCGTCTCCTTGCAGTGCCCTCGCTGCAAAACTCGGGTCGATGCGCTCAGCTGTTCCGAATGTGCATTTCAAATGAAGATTCATGACGGAATCGTGCATGCTTTGCCTCCGGGACGGGCAGCATATTATGCACGGTTCATCTCCGAGTATGAACAGATCCGCGCGGCAGAGGGCCGTGGGAGTCAAAGCGAAGACTTTTATCTCGCTCTGCCATACAAAGACTTGAGTGGCAGGAATAGTCAGCAATGGAGGATCAGGTCGACAAGCTACGACTACCTCGTCACTCGTTTGCTGAAACGATCGAATGATCGCGGAACAATCCTGGACTTGGGGGCCGGCAACTGCTGGATGAGTTTTCGCTTATCGCTCCTCGGTTACGATCCGGTCGCTGTTGACCTGCTTACAAACGAGCAGGACGGGCTGGGTGCCGCAGTGCACTTTGATACGCGCTTACCGATTCCCATCCCTCGCTTTCAAGCGGAGGCCACGCACCTGCCCTTCCAAGATGAACAGTTTGACGTGATCATCTTCAATGCGTCCCTCCACTACTCTGAAGACTATGAGGCCACACTGCGTGAGGCCCTTCGCTGTCTCAAACCGGCAGGGATGATAATCATCAGCGATACTCCGTGGTATTCCCGTGAGGAAAGTGGGAGACAGATGGTCGCGGAGCGGCGCGCCCTATTTCGTCAGCGCTTCGGTACGGCATCGGATTCTGTAAATAGTGTTGAATATCTGACTGACAAGCGACTTCGGGTCATTGAAAAAAAACTGTCAATTCAGTGGACGGTCCATTCTCCCTGGTACGGATGGAAATGGGCGATGCGTCCGTGGATCGCAAAGCTGCGCGGCCAGCGCGAACCGTCTCGATTTCGCATTTATGCCGCGAGGAAATATGCGTGACCCTGTCGCCTTGCGGGATCATCATGATGGCACGATGTGGCTTCATGGAGCCCGTTGCGCCATCGGACCACGGAAGAATCCGCTAGCTTCCATTAGCGTTGTTGGCGGTCGCCTCGCACACGTTGTAGCCGACGCCGGCCTCCCACAATCCACACGTGGACGTGAGCACACTCAGCTTGATCTAGACGGTTTTTTGCTACTGCCTGGGTTCATTAACGCACATGATCATTTGCAGTTCTCTCTGTTTCCGAAACTAGCGAATCCTCCATATCGCAATTACGTCGATTGGGGCGAAGATATACACTTGACCTTTCCCGATGTCATCGCCAAGCACAAATCTATTCCAAAAGATGTCCGTCTTTGGTGGGGTGGAATAAGAAACCTCCTCTGTGGAGTTACGACCGTCTGCCACCACGATGCTCAATGGCCGGAGTTGCAGAAGCAAGAATTCCCAGTCAAGGTAATGCAAGGGTTTGGATGGGCGCATTCCCTTATCCTTGGCGGGGAGATACTCAAAGCACGTTCCGCAGCGCCGCCAGGAAGCGTCTTTGTCATGCATGCTTGCGAAGGAATTGACGATCGCTCGAGAAACGAGCTCTTCGAGCTGGACCGCCTCGGTCTTCTGGATGGGGACACCGTACTTGTGCATGGCTTGGCCATCGATGAGTCAGGCATAGCGCTCATTCAACAGCGCCACGCTTCTCTGATTATCTGTCCATCCTCGAATCAGTTCCTCTTCGAAGATCTTCCGAAGCTAACCCTACTCGAGCCGATCGAGAACATCTGTGTCGGAAGCGATTCTCCTTTGACCGCCACTGGCGACCTGCTGGATGAGATTCGTTTTGCCATGACATACTGCAAACTCACCCCTGATTTGGCCTACCACATGCTAACGGAAGCCCCCGCCGCAATCTTTCGCTTGCGAGACGGCGAAGGAGCGATCCGGGCATCCGGCCCGGCAGATTTGATTGCTATACGCGACACCGGTCACGACGCCGCAGACAGATTGCGCACCCTTGCCCTCGCTGACGTTGAGTTCGTCATGATTCGAGGTCGTGTTCAACTTGCCTCCTCGGCAATTCTCGAACGGCTTTCAGAGCCCATGCGACAAGGACTGGAGCCGCTGTGGATCGAGGGCACAATTCGATGGTTGCGTGCTCCGGTGAATGAACTTTTGCGGAGTGCGGAAGCAATTCTGGGTTCAGGCGAGGTGCGGCTGGGAGGTAAACCAGTCCGGAGAGTGAAATGTGCTGATGCTGAAGCTCGCTACAGCGCAGCATGATGAACCGCGTCTCAGCGGATCAATTTATTTTTTAGGGAAAGTCTAAATGGCGCATTTTGGGGTGTTGTCATACAAAGGGATCGGACATCTCAATCCTCTTATCGCCTTGTCGCGGCAGTTAGTGGCTCGGGGGCATAGGGTAACGCTGTTTCAGCATCCTGAGTTGGAGCAGCATGTGCGCGCGCGCGGGCTGGAGTTTTTTCCGATCGATATACCTGGCTCCTCGTATACGGGACAGCCTCGTGGCACGAACCAACGCAAACCTCGAACCCAGATTGGGGAAATAGCCTACAGATTGCGACGCATTGAAGGAGATATGGGCGCCTTCCTGCGCGAATACCCCGCAGCCATTCGAGATGCTGGAGTAGACACGCTCATCGTGGGCGAGATTTCATTGGCCGGCCCTACCCTTGCGGAGATGTTGCGGCTGCCCTACTTCATCGTATCCACCTCCATTCCCCATAACTTCGGATGGGATGCCCCTCGATCCATAGCAAACCCAGGTTCATATATGGACCGTTTGCAGAAAAATCTCCTTGAAGTCTCCGTACTCCGTATGAAAGGCCCTGTACGACGCAGCCTAGACCGATACAGAAGAAAAATTGGCCTGGGATCGATCAAGAATATCGAGCAGAATTTTCCAGAGCTTGCTCACATCACCCAGTGGCCCCGGTGCCTCGATCTCCCCCGCTCCGAGTTGCCTACCAACTTCTTTTACACCGGGCCATTCGTCGATGAAGCCGGGAGAGCCTTTGTGGAGTTTCCCTGGAGCCGGCTTGACGGCCGACCTTTAATCTATGCCTCCTTGGGAACGACGCGGAAGAGTAGTACTTCAATTTTCCATCGGATCGCTGAAGCGTGTAGCCGGTTGGACTTGCAATTGGTTATCTCGCTCGGTGGGCGTCGGGACCCGGCGATGTTCTCCGATCTACCAGGCAATCCTTTGGTCGTGGGAAACGCTCCCCAGCTCGAACTGCTGAAGCGAGCCCAGATTGTGATTTCGCATGCAGGCCCTAATACTGTTCTGGAGACGCTCATGCAGGGAAAGCCTCTGCTTGCTCTGCCAATGGCTCTCGATCAACCTGCGGTTGCCGCCCGCCTCGCGACGTTGGGAGTTGCTGAGGTGCTTCCAGTCGAGAATCGCTCCACCGAGCAGCTTCGCGCTGCTCTGCTGGAGGTGCAGAACGACCCCTCCTACCGGAACGCCGCTCAGAAACTGCAATCGCAAATGCAGTCCCTCCGTGGTCTTGAGCGAGCTGCTGACATCATTGAAGAAGCATTATCTAAGCATCGGGATAGCGCCATCCAGGCGACACTTGATGACTATCCTCTGACAACTAGATGACAAATGAGCAGTGGGCGCGCGGATACGCTGAGGTGTGGCTGCCCCATCTAGTCTTGCGGTCGTGGATTGGCTCGAGCGTGCGATATTATCCGTCGCCGTGTTGTTTCTCTGCGCGCACACATTGCCACGCGCATGGCGAACACTGAATACAGACTTTCCTAACTACTACATGGCAGCGCGCTTGGTACATGAGGGATATGACACCTCGCGAATGTACGAGTGGTCATGGATCGAACGCGAGAAGGACCATCGCGCGGTTGATATCCGCATCATCGGGTTGCTGCCCATAACACCATTTTCAACATTGGCTGTGTGGCCTCTGGCAGGACTGCCCCCCCTCGCCGCGAAACACATCTGGATAGTGCTGAATCTCGCCTTTCTCGTTCCTATCGGTTGGATGCTGCGGATAATGACTGGCCTAAGCTATCGGCGAATCGCACTGGCGATATTCCTGAGCTTCCCGCTGCATCGCAACCTGCTGTATGGACAATTTTATGTGCTTCTACTGTTGCTGATCACCGCGGCGTGTTTCAGCTATCTCCGAGGATACCGAGTTCTCGCTGGCGTCTTGGTGTCTGTTGCTGCAACGTGCAAGGTCTTCCCACTGCTTCTGTTCGTGTTTTTCCTGCAGCGCAGAGATTGGCGTGCGCTCACGTCAGGAGTGATTACCGGGGTTTCCTCTATCGCGATCTCGATCGCTGTATTCGGCTTGAATGCCCACCGTACTTGGCTGCAGGAGATCCTGCCGTGGGTGATGCGTGGCGAAGGACTCGGTTCTTATACAACGACCGCCTCCATCTCCGGCATATTGCATTGTCTCTTTCTTTCCGAGCCCCAGTGGAACCCGCACCCATGGCACGATTCTCCATTAGCTTATGCATTGCTGGCGCCCGCGTTACAGATGCTGGCATTAGCGCCCTCCATTCTCCTTATTCGCCGGGATGACAACAGGGATCAGCGAATTCTTCTGGAATGGTCAGCGTTATTGACAGCGACTCTTGCGATCTCCACGATCCCAGCCTCCTACAACTTCGTGCTAATGGTCTTTCCGGTGTGCGTACTTGCAGCAAGATTGCTTCGAGCTCGCAGCTACGGATGGCTGGCGGCGCTGATCGTTGCTTATCTCGGAATCGGCTTCCCTCTCCCGGTGCCAAACAGACCACTAGGCCTGACGCTACTGTTATACGTTCCGCGCCTGCCATTGATGATGGCAATACTTTTCGCTATCTACGCAATCCTATGGCGCGAGAATCGGAACAGAACCTTGTCGACGGACTGGAGCCGCTATCTGTGGGTAACGGCGATGGCTGTATCCGTCATCTTCAGTATCCGATCAACGCTTCGTGTAGAACGTGCCGAGCGCCAAGAATACTCATACCGTTTACCTCTGCAAACGCAGGGCTTCCTCAACTCGAGCCCACAGTCCACAGGTGATGGAGTTCGTTATTCTGCGTTTACCTTCACGGGATACCACCTGGTTACACAGCAACGGAGTGAAGTTGAACTGGATCCCCATACGGATGCTGGATCTGACGATCTTTCCTTCACCAGCGGCTTTGGACATACGCTAGTGGAACGTGCCTCCAGCCCGCACTCGCGAATTGTGGACCTCCAAAACCCCACAAAAATTCTTGTCGATGATGCGCGTGATCCAATGCTCTCCTCCGATGGTAGGGACCTTGCGTTCCTGCGCGACGATCATGGCCGGGGTCAAATAATGCTCCGCCGAGCATTTGAAGTCAGCACCACCGAGACTCCGCTTACGCCTCCACACTTGAACGTATACGAAGCGTCGTTCCTTTCCGATCAAAAATACGCGTTTTCAGCCGATGAGGATGGAAGTTCTCCGAGAATCTTCCTGACGGACATGACACACACCAATACGCCAATTGTGATGGCGGAGTCCCGGTATCCAGCCCTCTCACCTGATGGGCGATGGATGGCATACAGCCGCCTCGATCATGGTGTCTGGAATCTTTGGCTCCGGGACCAAGACAGCGGCTTGTCGCGCCGCATCGCCGACGTGCCGTGCAATCAGATTCAGCCGTCATGGGAGAGCGACTCAAAAACCTTACTTTATGGCACCGACTGTGGCAGAAGCGTTTGGTTTACTGCGATCGCTCGCAGGAGGGTATTGCCCTGATAAGTTTTTGGTCGATTTCGGTAAGCCGCTAGAGGTGGCCCGTTAAGAGTGCGAGTTTTTCGATCGCCTGATCGAGTTCGCAATACTGAAGCTCAAACGTTGGAATAGTGGCAAGTTTCTCCAGAACCTTTTCGTGCTTCGTGCGAATTTCTCCAGCCGAATAAAGCTCCTTGCACATTCGCTCAGTAGCAGTGCGGTCCGGTAATGGTATCAATGTCGCGTTTGCCCCAGGATATCGGTTGAGGTACACAACGGCAGACACTGTGGCTTCAATTGCCGCGTCAATCGGGAAAAGTTCGCCCATCGGCACTTCGATGGAAGCTTTACCCTCCATACGTGGTGTTATCTCTCGATGCTCCAGCTCTGGAAAGAGCTCTTTGGCGGCGGGCCGAAAGCGTACCCGGTGTGCATGCCCAATGACGCGCGGCACACTGAAGCGATTGATCAGGTAACTCGTGTCGTCCGATGTGTAGGTCCAACCGGCACGAGCACAGGCATAAGAAAGCGTTGTTTTTCCTGCACCCGAATCACCGCACAGAAGAATCCCTTTCCCATTCTTACTGACGCAGCCGGCATGTAAGTCAGTAACTACAGACGCTCCAAGCAGGAGATAGACGACTTTTTCAAGAAAGTTATGCCTTAGGTAAAGTCGATTCTTTAGTGCACTTCTGTTCAGCCAGACGAAGTTCGTATATGTCCGCAAATCCAGCAACGCCTGATTTTCCTTATCCGCCACGAGTGAATATAGATGGTTGTACTCGCGGCGAGTCGGCTCTGGCGGACACTGCACGCCATCATTCCCGGACACGCCTATGCGTATCTGTAATCCTGCAGATCCGTGTCGCAAACGCCGGTGACCAAAACTTTCATCTGCCGCGCAGAGCACTTCAGGATCGTTCGTAATAATTTCCACGGCAAAGCCGAGCGGATAGAAGGTCCGGCGGAGAGGTAGATCCATATTGCAGAGAAGTTCATTTTGAGGTCTGCCAACCGCAGGCTGAAAGGTAGTTCGGTCAATTTCTTGCTCGCTGAGATAGTTCCCCATAACATTGTCTTCCGCCTTCTGACCAGAAACCGGCTCATCTCCTCGAATGACCAAAATCGTCCAATCCTAAAGCCTACAAATTTCCGAACAAGCCCACAGCAACGAATGAACTACGTAGAAGCTTAGCGGACCGGCAAACCGGAGTTGTCATCCATGGGTCATCGAATTGTCACCGTCTTTTGTCGCTGTGGTGTCTGGTACCTGCTTAAGGAGAGCAGCGACGAATCGCCCGTATATCTATGGCGTGACAATCAAGTGACAAAGGGCAGACGATCGACAGACACCCCGCAACTCTTGGCTCGCTATTGTGGCTATAGTTCCGCTTCTCGACGCGGTGGAGGTGATTTCGAGTGAAAGCTTTTCATGAACTTCATGCAGGTAATCTCCAGCCAGACGAACTGCAGCAGGAGATCCATTCGAAAGGCTATGTGCTGATTCGTGAACTCCTGCCACGTCATGCCGTCGAATCCGTACTGACTGATGTAACCGGTATCCTTTCTGCCCAAAGTTGGCTCATGCCGGAGTCCAACCCGTTGGAGCGCATCCCCAGGCCGGGGGCGGCCTTCGGAGATCCCGACCCCATCTTCAAAAGCGTCTATCAGCAGGTCTTCAACCTCGAATCCTTTCACGCACTGCCGCACCAGCCCGCATTAACAAATGTGATGAAAATGCTGGTCGGCAACCAGATCCTGATCCATCCCAAACCGATTGGCCGGCTGATCTTTCCCAACTGTGATCGCCTCGTGGTCCACGCTCACCAGGATTACGAATTCATGGGGGGAGACCCCGAGTTCTTCACGGTCTGGATTCCGTTGCACGATTGCCCGGTCGACATGGGACCACTGCGGATACTCGAAGGCTCGCATCGTTTCGGCATTCAGCAGCACCAAAGAGATAATCTCCACGTTCCAGAGATCCCGATTGACGCCGCTGCCGGTGACGATTGGGTCGGCGGTCGTGTTAACGCTGGAGACGTGCTGATCTTCCACAGCTTGACCGTACATGCGGCTTCTCCGAATGCATCAGACCGAATGCGGATCTCTCTGGACTGCAGGTTTCAGGATGCTCACCGTGTCCTCAACCCTTCGAACCTGGTATTTTCCGGCGAGTCTGGGAAATCCTGGGAAAAAACCTACGCTGGCTGGCGATCAGACAATTTGAAATTCTATTGGAAGAGCATACCTCTGACCTTCAACCCGTCCAAGGCAGAGTTGGAACACCTGGCAGAGTCGGCCGAATCTCCATCGGCCCGCGCAAAGTATGCTCGCATGGTCAGTCAACTCGGATAATCGGAAATACTTATTGATAGATCGATGCATCGATAATCTAGTCTAAATGTCCTTTGAATGAGTTCTGTCATTGGACCTCCAAACACTCTCCATCGACGTTACGAATCAAAACGCGCTCAATAGGCGCGCTTCTGTCTGAACTTCGACTTGCGTGGTCCCGTCGTCACCCGATGCCAATCGAACACACTCGACAATCTCCAGGTTGAATCCGTTCAGAGCCGGAACATGCGTTGGCGTGTTCGTCAGCAATCGAATCTTCTGGATACCAAGATCGCTCAACATTTGACTGCCGAGCCCAACCCGCCGAAGCGTTCTTTCCGCGTTCCCGTTTCGCTCTCCGTTAGGCACTAAATTCGCCGCCCCCGCCGTATGGCAAGCTTCACCCGACTTGTTCAGATATATCAGCACCCCACTTCCCTTCTGCGCAATAGCTCGCAAACTTCGATCGATGAGCTGCCGGCAGTCACACGATGTGCTGCCAAATACATCCCCATGAAGACAATGAGAGTGGATCCGCACGAGAACCGGTGCGCCACTCGCAACCTCTCCTAATACCAACGCAGTGTGCTCCTGTCCTCGGTCGAGCTCGCTTTCGTAGCCGATCATGCGGAAATCTGCAAATCGTGTGGCCAATATGCTCTCAGACACACGATGGATATGGCGCTCAGTTTGAAGCCGATGACGAATCAACTCCGCAACAGTAAGCATTTTCAGACCATGCTTGCTGCAAAACTCGATGAGATCCGGCACTCGCGCCATGGTACCGTCGTCCTTCATGATTTCGCAGATGACGCCTGCAGGTTTCAGGCCGGCCATCAGGGCCAGATCCACAGAGGCTTCTGTCTGTCCTGCTCGCACGAGAACTCCTCCCTTGCGGGCCCGAAGTGGAAACACATGCCCGGGTCTCGCAAGGTCCTGAGAGGTCGAGCGAGGATCGATAGCGACACGAATCGTATGGGCGCGATCATGGGCGGAGATGCCCGTCGTCACTCCCTCTTTTGCCTCGATGCTCTCGGTAAACGCAGTGCCAAAACGCGAAGTATTCGACTGAGTCATCGGACCGAGACGGAGATGATTGGCACGATCTTCGGTCAGGCTCAGGCAAATAAGCCCACGGCCATACTTCGCCATGAAGTTGATCCCGCCAGGTGTCACAAACTCTGCGGCAAGCGTGAGATCACCTTCATTCTCGCGGTCCTCATCGTCCACCACGATGATCATGCGACCCTGAGAAAAATCCTCAAGCGCCTCTGGCACAGTTGCAAACGGCGTTAGCATTCGATTCCTTCCCATACATTTAGTCTGGCTCACAGTAGTCGCATTTCACAAAATATGCCTTCGATGCGAAGCGTCCGCAGTGGGCCTTATCACATCATGGTTTCGATGCACACTTGGAGTTGTCATCCATTTGTCGTTCTTTTGCCTCAATCTCTTCCACAATGATGAGGCAGGACTGAAACGCAGTAAAACGAATCGACCTTCTCAGCCGTCCATCCGGGGATCCCCGTGACAATCTGCTGACATTTCCCCGACGCAGCACTGACAATCGGGCTGTGCGTACCTTGTAGCGTCGATTCATGGTGAGGCGACCCGATCGGCCTGCAGGCAATCACGTGGGGGGGCTACGCGGGACTGGCCAGTGGGGCAAATACTTGTGGCTGGCCTATCATCAGGCCTCTAGCAGGGAGCGGCTTCGGCTAATCTGGTTAACAGGATTGCGGATTCTCGTTGGACTCTGCGATCTGCTGCTTGCTGCTGCAATGTATGCGTTGTTCGTCCTCCTACAAGGGCGCACATCGGCGCATCATTTTTGGTGGTTTCCTCGGACCACACTCACAGTCGCTATTGCCACCTCGGCTATAGTTGTCCTTCGATCCGCCCTGGAGATCATCTCCATACGATCTGTGGTGGAGTACATTCAGGGCTTCTATGCAAACCTGCTCCTCCGGCTGACCCGTGGCTACACGGAGATGCGATGGGATCGGTTTGTCGAACGCAATCGTAGCGAGCTTTTAAACCACACCGTCAACACTGCACGCGAAGCATCCTACTTTTATCATCTCAGCATTGAACTGACCGCGGCGATTACGGTTGTTGCAGCGATGACCTGCGCCCTCATTTATCAAAGCCCTCTGGCTGCCGGTGGTCTCGTTATGGCGGCATCTGTGTTCTACGGAATTCACCGCCTTTTCATCCGTGAAAGGCTTAGGGAAGCTGCGGCAAAAAAGGAAAAGTCGTCGCAGCATCTGCAGCGAACTCTCGCCGATATGTTCTCCTCAGGCAAAGAACTCCGCACTTATTCGAACCAGGGATTCTTTTACGATCGGGTGAGAACGCAAGCACGCTCCGTGGCAAGCGAAACAGTGCGTATCATGGTCCTTCCCCAGATAGCTAAGATCCTTTCCGATCAAGGTGTAGTGTTTGCCTTTCTTGCGATGGTCGTCGCTGTAGAGTTGCGGCATGGTGATGTTCGCCAAATGCTATCGATCCTGGTGTTTTATTTCGTACTCTCTCGCAGACTGCTCCCCTTGATCAGCCAGATCACGTTTATGGCGGGCCAGATGGAGGGCTCATTTCAAAGCGTCCTGGTCGTCAACGAACAGCTCCACGAATGTGACACCAATATCTCCTTTGCCTTACCGAAGCAGTTGCCGAATGCGGGCTTCGTGCTTGAACTCGAGAACATAAACTTTAGGTTCGATCAGAGCCTCCCGCTCCTGCGAAACCTTCTTCTGCGTCAGCGCGTAGGAGAGATCGTAGTAATCCGCGGTCTTTCAGGAAGCGGCAAGAGCTCTCTGTTGAATCTGATCGCAGGAGTTTCGCAGCTGGCGACGGGAACGGTTCGAGTCGACCGTGACAAAATAGCATACGTCCCGCAGGAGATTGTGCTTCTCGACGACTCAATCCGTAACAATCTACTGTTCGGAATGAGTGACAGGAGCGATGTGGACTTGATGAAGGCATTGGCGGCGGCAAAACTCGATGAATTCGTCGCTGCACAACCGATGGGACTTGATACTCGAGTCGGCGACAACGGGATCCTGTTCTCTGGTGGGCAAAGACAACGATTGGGCATAGCAAGAGCTATTCTTCGCGGAGTCAACCTGTTGCTATTGGACGAGGCAACGTCGGCGCTGGACGTGCAGAGCGAAGCCCTGATACTAGAGAATCTAAAACAGCATGAATTTGCCGTGATCCTTGTTACACATCGGATTCATACGCGTCGTTTTGGAGATCGTGAATTTCACCTTGAAGCCGGTCAACTGGTAGAGCAAGAGAGATCGTATGCGGGGACACAGAACAAAAGCGCTATCGCGGCCGTTCGCGGCTAACAATGCCATGCCTGGACCGATTCGACGCCCTTCGCCCTACAATCCAATCGGTGCGCCGACGGCATAACAAGACCCCGTCCAAGCGCTTTGACCCAGGCAGCTAAAGCATTAATCTGACGGGCGATGACGGAAATTGACCGCTGCTGAGGAATGCAAGTAAGCCCACGCAGGCTATATCGTAAAGACTCCCTGATGCGGGCCCACCCAAGTGTCAATCAAATGACCTGAGTTTCTTATGGATTGAAAAAACGAAGCAGCTCTTCTGCATCATGCTGACTTAGTCCCGCACGCACTCGCATGTGGCGAACGATCGTGCCGGAAATGCGAGGAGAAAAGCCATCAGGGGCATTATGGCAACGCGAGCAGTTCTGGGCGAAGATGCGTCCTCCCCCTTCGTCAGAAGACTTAGCCATCTGTTTGGCCACGATCTGAGTCTTCGGTGCCGTGTGAACAGTTGATTGTTGTGCAGGCGTAACCTGCGCCTGAACTACAGCGACAAAAGCTATAAGAAGCCCGCCAAGACCAACTGCGGATCCCAGAATCTTTTTGGTAGCCATATTACTTCCCTTTCCACGCTGGGAAGAGGAAGCGGTAAACGATTCCGGTCTCCCATATGTTGACGTTGCTGGTCGAAGAAAACTGCCGTGTGTAGCTGGTGAGGATTCTTGTATTGTGCGGCAAGTTGTAATCCAACCCAAAATCGGCGCGCTGCGTATTAACCGCCGGCAGAGTGTCACTGGCGATATTGTTAATACGGAACGTCTGCTGCATGCGGAATACAGGTTCGAAACGTCCAATCCAGCTATTCAAACCGCCAAACGCCTCTGTGCGATAATCCGCCTCAACCCAGTAGCCCTGTCCATGTTCGCCGTGGGCGTATTCTGAGCGAAGCCGGAAGGCGGTGCCTTTGGGTTCCCACCAGACATGCGTACCAACGAAGTTTTCTTGGGTTCCTTGCAATAATCGCCCATAGGATGCGCCCACCTCAAGGCGGTACTCTGGCAGATACAGGTCGACGCGCCCGCCTGCAGAACGCTCTGCGTTAAATTGCTCGTTGCTGCTGCTCGCTGAGAAATATCCCACATAATCGATTGAGTATTTGGGCCGCGAGATAGCAGAGCCACGGAGCTCTCCTCCAAGGCCAGTGCCGGTCCCCATAGCGCCAAGCCCCGTAATCAACGGCCCATCTTGAAAATTTCCAATCCAGATCGGCGACAGACGCTCGTTGTATGTGCCAAAAGGAGTCAGAAAGCTGCCGCCTACAACCGTCAAATGGGGCGTAACAGTGTAGTCACCTTGCAGATAGGTCAATGCAATGAAGTGGCTGTGGTCATATCCAGACTGTCCGTCCCCTTTGGGAGCAAAGTCTTCGGTCAAAACTGCTCGAGACTCGATGAGGAAATGATTTCCGATCGGTGCAGCGACCAAGGGTTCAATGATTGGGAAGTAGGTAGTCGCACCTCCATTGGTGTTCGTAAAGAAGCCAACACCTCCAGAGAGCAATGGCGTCTCCTGGGCGGCGCCACACCGCACGGCGCAGAGCGCCGCCACAATCAAGGCAACGCGCCTTGTCGACCGTATCATCCGAAAGAGTAGGAACCACAAATTTGAACGACTCATATCCACAAAGTAGTGGCAGCCGTTCTTCGGTGTGTCTCACTGTCGTCTTTCACTTGTCAATTCATTGTCACTTTGGACTATAGAAGATTTGGGTTTCCCTGATGGCGCAAGAGAACGTCGGCTCGAATCGATTCTGAATACGCGACCTATAGAGAAGTAGAGAGAGGCGCGCTACAAAAGAATGACAATTCGCTGACGCACCTATGACACCGCGGTTGTCCTGGTTCTCTAGGGTCAATGATGAAGAGCGAACTGCCGGATGGCAGTCCACTTCACTACTGTGACCCATATGATCCTGAGGCAACACGCGTATTTGAATAACTACCTCCCACGGGCGTGCGGGATGGTTTTGCTGTCGCTTGTAAGTGCTGTCGGCACGTCGCTATTCTTCGCAAGCAGTGGGAGGGCTCAGGTGCCGCTCGGTCCGGATTCGAACCAGACCGCATCGCAGCCTTCGACAGACCAGAACATGAGCGCAGCCGCTGTGGCGTTTGGCGGTACTCAGGATTCAGGGAACGATCGTCCCCCTACCTCAACTTTGAGCAACCTTGACGCTCCCGTGGCACCGCTCCCCGCCGATCAAATCATCCAGATCCTTCAGCAGAATCCCGACCTGCTGACGGAAGTGAAGTCTCAGATCGCCGATTACTTGCAGCAACAGGGTACGCAAGTCAACGCGAGCGATATCACAGACGAGATGGTCTACAACCAGATACAGACGAACGCCAGCGTACGCGCAAATATCACGGTCTTCCTGCAGGCCCGAGGATATGTTCCTCAAGGCGGCCTGCGAACCGCGGGTCTCGGGATCCGCCAGGATGATTCGTCAGTTATGCAGCCAGGTTCGTCTACGTCCGGCGAGATGAGCGCAACAGGACTGTCTACAAACACGGACTCGACAATGGGCGGCCCGACTCTCAATCGTGATGGAACACGGCAGACTCGTCCGGGCATCGGCCAGAACCGTCAAAACAACCCGGCAAATCGAGGCCGCGAAGATGCGAATGCGTCTACCGATGCCCCCAAGGTACTTCACCAGCCTACTCCCTACGACCTGCGTTCCTTGCATGACCTGTACGCCCAAATTCCAGAGCAGACGGTACCGCTGAAGCGGTTCGGCTCGGAATTGTTCGTAGACCGCACCCTCTTTTCTATGACCCGCGGCACCACAAGTACGGACACGCCACTCGATGTTCCTCTCGGGCCGGATTATGTAGTCGGCTCAGGTGACACCCTCACGATAAATATGTGGGGTGGCATGACTCAGAGCATAGTGCGTGCCGTCGGCCGTGACGGTCAGATCCTCTTGCCAGAGGCCGGATCGCTTCAGGTTGCTGGGCTCCCGCTTCAACGAGCGCAAGACATGATTGAAGGCGCGCTCAAGCAGCAATATCGCAATGTTCAAGTTTCAGTAACGGTCTCACGGCTGCGTTCCGTTCGCGTCTATGTAGTTGGAGATGTCCAACGGCCTGGAGGATACGACATCAGTTCGTTGGCCACTCCTCTTAGCGCTCTTTATTCGGCAGGAGGCCCAACGGCCGTTGGCTCGTTGCGCGTTGTTCGACACTATCGCGGCCAGAAACTAATAGAAGATATCGATCTCTACGACTTCCTCCTCCATGGAGTGCAGAAGGGCGGCGCCCGCTTCGAAAGCGGCGACACACTGCAAGTTCCTCCTGCGGGTACGCAGGTTGCGGTTTCTGGAGCAGTGAAACGGCCCGCCATCTATGAACTGAAGCCCGGTGAGGCAACTCTCGCTTCGGTTCTTGAAGATGCCGGCGGCGTAACAGCCGCTGCCTCTCTAAGCCACATCACAATCGAACGCATCGACGCCAATCGGCAACGCGAGACAGTGACGCTTAAGACCGCTGGCAGCCAGGATCCGCAGGCCGATCGAACCGCAATCGATACATTTGCGGTCAGGGATGGAGACCGTATTTACATTGCTCCAATTCTCCCCTATAGCGAGCGCGCCATTTATCTTCAAGGGCACGTCGTTCGCCCTGGCCGCTTGCCTTATAGCGACGGGATGAAGCTCACCGATGTCCTGCGAAGCTACCAGGATATGTTGCCCGAACCATCCGCTCACGGAGAGATTGTGCGTCTGGCTCCGCCTGACTTCCACGCCGAAACCATTGCCTTCAATGTGCCTGAAGTACTCATCGGAAACGCTAACTTAACGCTCCAGCCCTTCGACACGATCCGCATCTTTGGTCGCTATGAGGTGGATTCACCTAAAGTCACGATTCATGGAGAAGTACTCCGGCCAGGAACCTACCCTTTGTCGAAGGGCATGACAGCCACTCAACTTGTGCAGATGGCTGGAGGATTCAAGCGCGATGCGCTCCTGAGCAGCGCCGATCTGACGAGCTATCTGATCGAAGGCGGCAATCGGATTGAAGGACGACTCGCTACTATCCCCATCGGAGCTGCCGTCAATGGAACGGAACCGAACGTCGATGTCCCGCTTAAACCGGGAGACATACTCACAATTCACCAGATCACCGGATGGAACGAGATCGGCCAATCGGTAACGATCAAAGGCCAGGTTAAATTCCCGGGCAGCTATGGCTTCCAGGAGGGGGAACGCCTTAGCTCAGTGCTTCGTCGAGCCGGCGGAATGCGCGACACCGCTTATCCAGAGGGCGCGGTCTTGATTCGGGAGCAAGTCCGCGAGGTTGAAGAGAACAGTCGGCAGGAACTCATCCGGCAAATCCAAACGAACTCTGCAGCGGCACGCCTCGGCCCTGCGATTGGCACCGGGGGGGATACCGCCGGCACACTGCGGCTGATCCAGGCGCAACAAGAACAGGCCGTATCAGAGCTCAAGAGCCATCCCCCAACTGGCCGGATGGTAATCCACATCTCCGCCGATATTAACAGTTGGGCCAATACACCGGCGGATCCCGAGCTGCGTCAGGGCGATGTGCTGACGGTTCCAAAGCGTCCTGGTTTTGTACTCGTTACGGGCCAAGTCTACAACGCTACCGCACTCACATTCGCTCCGGGTAAAACGGCAGCTTGGTATTTGAGCCATGCGGGCGGAACAAATGGCACCGCCAATCGCAAAGAGATCTTTGTCATCCGTGCTAATGGCTCGGTGGTTGGCCGCCATTCCGGTGGATGGTTTGACCCGGATGTTCTTTCTACCAGGTTGGATCCCGGCGATGTGGTAGTGGTGCCCCAGAAGATCATCGGCGCTTCGCTCTTCTGGAAGAATCTGCTTGCGACCGCACAACTTGCCTCTTCTATCGCCATCACCGCCGGAATTGCCAATCTGTAGGTGCGATGTCGAAATCCTTCACGTCTTCGGTGATTTTTATGAGCTTCATGTTTTTTTCGACTCGATACGCGACAGGGTATCCCGGCCCGCAAGACACATCGCAGCGCAATGTCGCGTATATGGCATCGCCCTATGTCCCGGTGGACAGCTGGGTATATCCGGCATTCGAACTGCTTGCGGCCAAGGGCTATGTCCAGAGCGCATTCTTCGACCTGCGCCCATGGACTCGCCTCGACTGTGCCCGTCTGATCGAAGAAGCTGACGACCTTACCGCGGATCAACCCATCAGCAACGAGGTCACCGCCACACTGCGAAGCCTCAAACAGGAGTTTGCTTGGGAACTCCAAAGGCGTGCCGGCGAACGCAACACCGAGTTCCGCGTCGAATCAGTGGACCAACGCATTACGACAATCGCAGGAAGACCGCTAACCGACGGTTACCACTTCGCCGAAACACTCGTCGACGACGATGGTCGCCCTTTCGGCCAGGGCGCAAATCTTTATTCCGGCGGTTCGGTCCGCGCGGTCGCCGGCCCATTCGCCGCCTACGTCAGCGGCGAGATTCAGCGTGTCCCTGCCGCCCCCACTCCGAGTACTCAGGCTCAGCAGCAGATTGCCATTGCGGATTTCACCCCGGAGGGAGCGGCTGGGCCACCATCAAACTTCCTTCGCGGACGACTACTCGACACATACGGTTCGTTCGCATTTGCGAACAATCAATTGACCTTCGGGAAGCAGACCCTCTGGTGGGGGCCGGCGCGGAGCGGCTCAACCTTATTCAGCAACAACGCTGAGCCGATCACAATGCTTCGTTATGACCGCGTCAGGCCATTCGAGTTGCCCAGCTTTCTGAAGTTGCTCGGCCCGATTCGTGCGCAGTTTCTTGTGGGCCGCCTCTCCGGCGCGCAATTTGTCCACACAGCACATACGACATTCGGAAGCCCAGGCGTTGCACTTCATAATCAACCCTGGATTAACGGTGGAAAATTTACCTTTGAGCCAACTCCCAACTTTCAGTTCGGCGTCTCGCTCACCGTACTTTTTGCCGGCCAAGGTGCGCCGCTGACTACCGAAACCTTCTTCCGAAGCATCTTTTCCAATGGAACAGGGAATGAAGAAAACGACCCGGGCGATCGGCGCTCCGCAGTTGATGCGGAGTATCGAATCCCGGGACTTCGCAAGTGTTTGACCGGATACTTCGATGGCTTCACTGAAGATGAGCCTTTCGCCTTGCTTTACCCAAGGCGCAGCACATGGATCTTGGGATTCGCTTATCGCTGCGTTCCAAAATTACCTCGCTTAACAATCCGCGCGGAAGGTTTGGTTTCCCCGCATCGCAATGAATTCCCCGGCTACTACTACTTCAATGTCCATTACCTAAGCGGCTACACCAACAACCGCCAGTTGATCGGTAGCTGGATCGGCAGGGAGGGCCAAGGGGAGCAATTGTGGGCGACCTGGCAGGCCTCTCCGCGCTCCTCAATCGAAGTAAGCACGCGAAACATGAATGTCAGCAGGGAGTTTCTGGGCGGAGGTTACCTGCGGGATCTCAATTTCGTTGCAAATCTCACTATCCATCACGATTGGCAACTGCTCCTGGAAGATCAGGTGGAATGGTGGCGATTCCCTCTGCTCTCATCGCAACCACAGCGAGATAACGCATTCACTCTTCAGCTTTCCTATAGGCCCATCGGGGGAACGAAATGAATACTACCGTTTCTAGGCTTGCGCCTGTCGAAAACAATCAACGAATTCCAGCAAATTGGGCCGTTCGCGCAACCTTGCTCTGGAGGCATCGAAGGATGCTCGCCCGAGTCGCTGTAGTCTCACTCGTGCTGAGTCTGACGATCGCCTTCATCATTCCAAAACAATACAAAGCCACCGCGAGCATCATGCCACCGGATCAACAGAGCGGCTCCGGAACCATGATGCTGGCGGCTCTCCTCGGTCGCGGAGGAGGATTGGGTTCTCTCGGCAGCCTTGCCAGTGGTTTGCTTGGTGGACACACGACGACGGCATTATTCGTCAATCTCCTGGAAAGCGGAACAGTCCAGGGACATCTGATCGACCGCTTCAACCTCCAGCATGTCTACCACACACGCTACAGGATCACGACTGCCAAGCGCCTTGCCCACCGCACGAAGATCACAGACGACAAAAAGAGCGGTGTCATCACACTCGAAGTTGAGGACACGGATCCTGTTAGGGCACGCGACCTGGCGCAGGCATATCTCGACGAATTGAATAAGATCCTCAACCAGACAAGCACCTCAACCGCTCGTCAGGAACGCATCTTCATCGAGCACCGGCTAAATGCGGTGCAGAACGACCTCGAACGCGCGCAGCTTGAGTTGAGTGAGTTTTCGAGCAAGAACAGCACTGTCGATATCAAAGAGCAGACGCGTGCGATGGTCGATACTGGCGCCCGTGTTCAGGGAGAACTTCTTGTCGAGCAGTCCGGGCTGCAATCACTTCGCCAGATCTATGGCGACAACAATGTACGGGTAAGAGAAACCGAAGCACGCGTAGCGTCTCTACAGCGAGACCTCGTAAAGATGACAGGTACATCGGCCCCTCTGCAAGGGGCCACCTCCGGCGGAACGGACTCATCCGATTCCGAAGATAAAGGGGAACTCTATCCTCCCTTGCGCCAACTGCCCCGCCTTGCCGTTCCATATGCAGATCTCTACCGGCGCGTGAGGGTCCAGGAGACGGTCTTCGAGCTGCTTACACAGCAATACGAGATGGCGCGGATCCAGGAGGCTAAGGACACCCCTGTCGTAAGTGTTATCGATGCCCCGGGCATACCCGAGAAAAAGTCCTTCCCGCCACGTCTCATTCTCACGCTCCTCCTGACATTGTTTTCTGTCGCAGTAGCGTCCGCACTGATTATCTTCCGCGAGGGGTGGTCGAAGCTCAATCCCAACGATCCGCGCAAGACGCTCGCCGATGAAGTTGTCCCTGCCATTCGCGAGCGGTGGCATTCCATTGTCTCCGCGCGAAAGGACGCCGCATGAAAAGGCATATCACCAATGCCATGTACGGCGCGCTGGACTACGCTTCCTATCCGCTCGGGATGCTTATCGCCGCTCCCATCATCCTGCGCAGGCTCGGTCCGGCAGAGTACGGCTTGTGGATGGTCTCTACTGCGGTCGTCAGTGCGGGCAGCATTATCGCCTCTGGCTTCTCCGACGCCGGCATACAACGCACAGCCAAACTGAGTGGCGCAAATGAGACTAAGCCGATGCTGGACGCGATACGCACAATGTTTGCGATCAATCTTGCTCTCGGATTTGCAATCGCAATTCTGGCCTGGATAGCAGCACCTTACGCGGCTCGCCATATCGCAGTTTCGCGCATAATCCCCATGCGGGAAACCCTTATCTGCCTACGGATAGCGAGTGTGCTAATTCTCGTGCGCGCAGCCGAAGCGGTCAGTGTCAGTACCCAGCGCGCATTCCAGCAGTATCGTGGGAGCGTACAGATCAGCACGGCGGTCCGCGTTCTGACACTCAGCGGTGCCATAGTGCTCGCGTTAGTGGGCAAAGGAACACAAAGCATAATGATCGCCACCGCGGTCTTTCTTGCCGCGGGCACCTGCTTTCAGTTCTGGTATCTTCGATTGCTTCTGGGCGCTGTCTCACTCTGGCCTGCGTTTCAGCCTCAGGAAACTCACGCCCTATTGTCCTCTGGCGTCTTCGTTTGGCTTCAGGCCGTCGGCAGCGTCATCTTTCGGCAGTTCGATCGGATATTGCTCGGCGTCTCTCTCGGTGCGATCGCAGTCGCTCCCTATTCGGTTTGCATTCAGGTCGCGGAACCGCTCTTCGGGCTGACCGCGTCCGGCCTTAGTTTCTTCTTTCCTTACCTCTCGGGCCGGGCGAATATGCTTTCGCGCGCCGAATTGCAACGCTCAGTTCTGAAAGTTCTGGGGTGCAATCTACTTCTCGTCGTATGTGGCGCTGTCCTTCTACTTGTCTTCGGAAATCACTTCCTGCGGATCTGGGCCGGTAACGCCGTCGCCAATAACGCTGCCCCAATCTTTCCCTTGATTGTCGCCGGTTCAGCATTGTCAGGATTCAGCGTCACCGGAACCTATGCCGCGCAGGCACTTGGCCTCTTCCGCATGGTGGCATGTATCAGCCTGGGCAGCAGATCCGCCTTGTTGCTGTTGATGTTTTATCTGCTTCATCACCTCGGCCTTCAAGGATTGGCGATCGCCCGCGTTTTCTATGGCGCTGCTTCGCTGCTGGTCTATCTGCCTCTTATTCGTCAACTTGGTCTTTCGAAACAAACCGGGAGTTCTATCGCTTCCCTGCCCGTTGGCGCAGAGTTTCAGGAAGGAGCGCAGCCGTGAGAATTTTAGTGACTGCCGCTCAGTTCTCGTCCAATATCTCGGGTTTGCAGCGCCACGCGTTCAATGTGGTGCGTTGCGTTCTGAAACAACAGGAAATCTCATCGGTCCATTTTGTCGTTGCTCCATGGCAACGTGAGCTCGTGCGGGACGCTGGCCTGCACTCCATGGACCGGGTCACGCTCCATGTGGCCGACATGAGCCGAAGCATCTTAAGCCGGAACCTCTGGTACTACTGTCGCCTGCCCGAACTAGCTGCGCAGATCCAGCCTGATGTTGTTCATCTTTCCTATCCGGTTCCTGTGAACTCATCTGCGATCTCCTGCCCCACTGTGGTCACATTGCATGATCTCTATCCATATGAGATCCCGGGCAACTTTGGTTTCCCGAAGGTATTCTTCAATCGTTTCATCTTGCAGCAATGTCTGCGCAGCGTCGATGCAGTCGCCTGTGTATCCGACGCCACAGTTCTTCGGATGAAGCAATATACACCGCCGCCGATATGGGGAAAGGCGATTCGCATTTACAACTGCGTCGAGACGGAACCGGTCCGCGCAGAGGAATCACCGCTGCCGAACTGGTACGGCGATCCATTCCTTCTCTCTGTTTCACAACATCGCAAAAATAAAAACATTCCTCTTCTTATCCGCGTCTTTCATCGCTTGCTTCATCATCGCTTGATTCACCAGGACATGAAGTTGGTGGTCATCGGTATCGTCGGACCGGAGACAGCCCGTATTCGTCAGCTCATCTCTGAGCTGCGGTTGGGTGAGCGAGTGGTCTTTTTGCAAGGTCTTTCTGAGCCTGAGTTGCAGTGGTGCTATACGCATTGCGAGGCCCTTGTAGCGCCTTCGGAGACAGAAGGCTTTGGCCTTCCCGTCGCAGAAGCCCTGCTTGCAGGCTGTCGAGTCATTTGCTCTGACATCCCCTCCTTCCGCGAGATTGATGAAGAACACTGCAGTTTTGTTGCATTGGGTCCCGGCGCAGAAAAGAAATTCGCAGAGGCCATAGTAGCCAGCCTTAAACAACCTCCAACACCTCCGATCTCTCTTTCACAGTTTTCTTCCGAGGTGTTGGGAACTCAGTACCTGAATCTCTACCGCAGGCTGTCACCATTCACGGAACATCTGCGTGGCGCTCAAGGTGCCACTGCTGTTCAGATGCCGGCACCCGAAAGGCAATCCTTATGACCAAGGCAAACAAACCTTTGCCGGAGAGGAGGGGAATTGAACGTAATTACTTCTGATTCCTATGTCTCAAAATTGCTCACAGAGCCGCAAATAGTTTCCGACACTGGCCAGCGGCACACGATCTCAAGGAAGCCATCCTTGCAAATCTTCGCGGCCTGCGAGTTCGCAATCGACTTTCTCACCTGCGCCGCCGCGATGCTCGCGGCATGTTGGCTGCAGTTCCATTTCGGCGGTTCAGTCGTATATCCCCTCCACAGGGCACTGGGCTTAGGCGCCTTCATCGGATTGCTCGCCGCTATTTTGTTGCGGCAAAATCGGACCTACAGCAATTGGACCAGCATCCACCCGGTCGTGGAGACCCTAGGCGCAGTACGTATGTCGCTTCAGGCTTTGGTCATTGTCCTGCCGGCGACCTTGCTCCTGCAGTTCGACCTGCCACGAGGTGCAACTGTTCTTGCGTTTGCACTCATGCCACCATTGCTGGTGCTCCAGAAACAGATCCTCGCCTATGTAGTCAGGAGATTGCGCAACAAGAGTCATGCCACTGAGCGAGTTGTGATTTACGGAGCGGATGAGACAGGTCGGCGCATCGCCTCAACGCTATTGTCATCACCTCGTCTCGCATTCCGGCCTATAGCAATTGTTGATGAAGACCCAGGATCGATCGATGACTGCAAATTGGAGCTTGCATACCGCGAATGTCCTAGGATCGCCGTTCAGTGTAATCCGATAACCGTCGATTTTCTGAAATCGCTTCAGTGTGATCTGCTGGTTATAGCGCCCGCAAACCTCTCAGCAGGCCAGGTGGATAAGTTAAGAGCTGTTGCGGAACAAGCCGGGTCGCGGATCGCATATCTTTCGGAACCTCCTACAGAAATAGAGCAACCGAAACAATCGATTGAGATCGATGGACTGTTGTTGACCTACGAGAGGGCGACTATAGTCCCCTGGCCCTATGCATTGGGCAAGCGGATGCTGGACATCATCGTATCCTCCGTTCTCTTGGTGTTGCTTTCACCTCTCTTCCTTTTGATAGCCTTCCTCATCCGGGTGAGTTCAAACGGCCCCGCGTTTTTCGTGCAGAAACGAGTAGGCCACGACGGGTCACTTTTCAGGATGTACAAATTTCGGTCGATGTCCCGTCACGCACGAAGATATGAGCGTTCCCCAAAATCTTCCAGGGACCCGCGAATCACCACGATAGGAAGGTTTTTGCGGCGAACCAGTCTCGACGAACTTCCCCAATTGATGAATGTGTTCCTCGGGCAGATGTCTCTGGTAGGGCCACGGCCGGAGATGCCTTTCATCGTGCGCCGGTATAACGCGCGCCAGCGACTAAGACTTCAGGTGATCCCAGGAATTACCGGCCTATGGCAACTCAGCCCCGACAGAGCCTACCCAATCCACGAGAATCTTCATCACGATCTCTCTTACATCAGGCACCGGACGTTATCCATGGATCTGGCAATTCTCATCCATACTCTGTTCTTTGCAATGCGCGGAGGAGTATGAAGAAACAGCCACAACCCCTATCCGAGGCAAGCGATTCGACCGCGCAGATTCGCTGTAACGCATGTCCCAACGTCGCCTCCGCACCGGACTCTTTCCACGCCCACGAGTGTGCTGACGTCCTCGGCGTAAGAGTCTCCGCAATCAACATGAGCCGCGCAATTGATACGGCCGATCGATGGATCAGGGCCGGGCAACCTGGCTACGTCTGCGTAACTGGCGTGCATGGAGTAATGGAGGCCCACAAAAACCAGGAATTTCGCGAGATATTGAACCGCGCGATGATGAACACGCCGGACGGGATGCCGATGTCATGGGTTGGACGCCTGCAGGGGTTTGACGACATGGACCGCGTCTTTGGTCCAGACTTCATGTCCGCGATGTGCCAGCTTTCTCTCGAACGAGGCTTTCGGCACTTCTTCTATGGAGGCCGGCCGGGTGTCGCAGAGAAACTGAAACGGGCGCTGGAGAAAAAGTTCCCGGGCCTGCAGGTAGTTGGCACGTATACACCCCCATTCAGAGATCTGAATGCTGAGGAAGAAGACACCTTACTGGCTGAGATACGTGACACCAGGCCGCACGTCCTCTGGGTGGGATTGAGCACACCAAAGCAGGAGCGATTCATGGCGCAATATGTAGATAGACTCCATGTGCCCTTATTGGCAGGCGTCGGAGCAGCGTTTGATTATCACACGGGCCTTATCCGCGATTGTTCACCCTGGATAAAGCGTGCCGGGCTCCAGTGGCTGCATCGATTGGCGCAAGACCCCAGAAGGCTATGGCGACGCTATCTCCGTAACAATCCCGCATTCGTCTGGAACATCGCCCTTCAATTGCTAAAGCTCCGCCGTTATCCCCGAATCTCGGATATGCCTGCAACAGAGGAAAAACACCTCTTGGTTCGCAGACCTCCGCACACGTCGCCATGATCCTGCGCACCCGCGATTGTCCCTTTTTCGCGGATTGCGTTGCCACTCTTATTTTTCAGCTGGGGCATCGAGACAATCTCATGACAATTCACTAACCTAGGTATGACAACTACCTTCCGGCGAGTAGCTAACTTGAGTATGACCGGTGAAATACAGGCCAGGTCGAAGCGTTGACAATCCATCCATTACTATTTGTGGATTGCTGAAATTACAAAAACTCTAAGAGGAGTCTTCATGAAAACGAAGTTCATGCTGCTGGTTTTGTGCGTAGGGATGATCGCCGTGGGCGTGTTCGCTGCTCGTACCGTCCATGCTCAGGATGCGCCGAAGCGAATCGAGGTGACGGCCAAGCGCTTCACGTACGAGCCGGATAGTATTACCGTGAAGAAGGGCGAACCCGTCGTCCTCGTCATTAAGAGCACGGACGTAGCTCATGGCCTGCGTTTTCGCGACCTCGATCTCAACGTCAAGATTGACAAAGGCGGCACCGCTGAACTGAAGTTCACTCCAGACAAAACAGGTGATTTTGTCGGTCAGTGCTCAGTGTTCTGCGGCTCTGGGCATGGCGATATGAAACTAACTCTTCACGTAGTCAACTAGAGATGCGCCCTCCCCTAACATCAATCGCCGCAATTTGCTTGGTGGGGCTGGCCGGCTGTAAGGCCGCCCCTCCGAGCAAACTCGAGTCGAAGACGATTACCTTCGCCAAACATCACTTCTTTATCGGCAACAAGAACCAGAAGAACCCGCTGCCCAACACCCACGAAAACTGGCAGGACGGCAAGGAGGCCTTCTCGCACTACTGCGTCGCCTGCCACGGCATGGACGGACAGAATACCGGCGTCCCATTCGTCGATCACATCTCCCCACCCATCCCGTCACTGGCCTCCGAGGACGTGCAGAGTTATACCGACGGCCAACTCAAATGGATTCTGGATAACGGAATACGCCCGTCAGGAATGCCAGGCTCCAAAGGTATTTTGAGCGATGATGAACTCTGGTCAATCATCGTATTTCTGCGTCATCTGCCACCTGCGGGGAGCCAGGGTGATCCAGACATATACACCCACTGAGATGGCCAGCGTCGGCATCGCCCGAAGTCGCGAGCATATATGAGTTCGGACCTTAGTCAGTTCGCCGAAAAACCGGTGGCATGGCCGGCCGACACGGGGATACCCTTCCTCGTTGGACTCTTCTTTTCATTTCGGCTCTTCGTTATGCTTCTTTCGGTAAGGCTCTTTGGAACAGATCCACAGACTGGGTCCGCAGTGAGCCTGACGCTAAATTATCTGCTTCTAATGGTTGTCGGTCTCCTATATCTGGGAGCGTCAAAACGTACCTTTGGAAGCATGTTGCGCCTTCCCAGCATTCGCTGGGTGATGCTCTACCTCGTCTTCTCCGGTTGCAGTCTGCTCTGGACGGTTGCTGTTTCTGTGCCGGCTGCAGTCGCGTATTGGTGTGGGATGGTCGCCGATGTGGCGATCGTAGTGGTGCTGTTTCGTGCTGAGCCAACGATGGAATCCATCCATGCCGTGATCAAAGGATACGTATGGGGCGCATGTGCTGTCGCCGTCATTGCGTGGCTTTTGCCAGCACAGTCAGATCTCAGGCTCGGCGATGAAGATTTGCTCGGAGCCAATCAAATTGGCTATCTATGCGCATTCGCCCTCTTCTTCGCCCAATATTTGATTCAGAAGAAAGCCGGAAAATGGGGCGTCGCGGCTGTCCTGCTCGGAGTGACACTTCTCAGGAGCCTCAGTAAGACAACGATTGCCGCGTTCCTTTTGGCGGAGGCATTTCTGCTTATGAGAGATAAGTCTATGAGCCGCAAAACGAAGCTCCTACTTGTCTCCGCTACCGCGCTGATTGTCGTCGCCTTTTCGAGTCTTCTGCTTTCTTATTTCGATGTCTACTCCAATGCGGGCAACAGCCCCGAGACGCTGACCGGCCGTCTCGGTATCTGGGCTCTCGTCCTTGACGAAGCGGTCACCCAGCCCTGGATCGGGCACGGCTTTCATTCTGTCTGGAAAGTCATTCCTCCTTTCGGTGAATTCGAGGCCCGGCACGCCCATAACGAACTGCTACAGCAGTTCTATGCGTACGGAGCCTTTGGAATCTGCATGATGGTCGGCCTATACGCCAGTTTCTATCGGCAAATTCGCCGCCTTGCCACCGGTTCACTTAGAACCTTCTGCTTCGCTTTGTTGCTTTTCGTCCTGATTCGTGGACTTGCCGATACAGAGGTGTTCGACTTCTCGTTTCCGTTGTGGGCGATCGTCATGTTCAGTCTGTTGCTGGAACTGGCAGGTGCAACCGCCGATAAACCTGTTCCCCTTGGGCATTCTGAATTGCCCCACCCACCTTATGGAATTCAGCCCGCCCTGCCTGTCGATCTGCTGCCGGAGCATTAAGAGGAAACCCGCTCCTTTCGGCTACTTAGCAATTGCGCGCAGAATCGGCGGCCAATCGAAATGTCACTTGATTGTCATTTCTGGGCGTGGGGGTGGTCATTGTGAAGGCGCATCCACCAGAATAGTAGAGAGGTCCAATTACCATGGCCATGGATACAGATTTGATGGAAGATGAGTTGGAATTCGAACCGGCGCCGTCGATGAGTCGCGGTACCATTCTTGTCATCGAAGATGACCCGCGCATGCAGAAGGTGCTTCGCCGGAGCTTCGCGATGGAACAATATGCTGTCGTCGTTGCGGCCAACGGCCAAACGGGCCTCGAGTTATTCCGCAGCGAACGACCGGTCGCCGTCATTCTGGATCTTATTCTTCCTGGAATCTCCGGGCGCGAACTCTGTCAGACCTTTAAGAGTTCATCCAGCGAGACGCCGGTAATCGTCCTAAGCGCCATCAGCGAGGTTGTAGACAAGGTCTTACTGCTCGAACTCGGCGCCGACGACTACGTCACAAAGCCCTACAGCCCGCGAGAGCTCATCGCTCGCGTTCAGGCCGCGATTCGCAGACAGCGTAAGCCCGCCGGCTCTACCGTCTTTCGCTTCAGCGACTGTGAAATCGACTTCAAGAGCATGACCGCGCGTAGGGACAACCTTCCAGTGGTGCTCACCGCTCTCGAGTTCAAGCTGCTGAAGTTCTTTACGGACAATGTGGACCGCGTACTCACCCGCGAACTACTTCTTAACGAGGTCTGGGGATACAACGCCTACCCCACAACAAGGACTGTAGATAATCAGATCCTCAAATTACGGCAGAAGCTCGAGCCCGATCCAGCTAATCCAAAGCATCTGCTCACAATTTACGGTGCAGGATACAAATTTGTCCCCTGATTCATCTTCTCAGCAAAGAAACTCTCCACCGAGGGCCTCAAGTCATCGGAAACTGGGTATTCGAACCCATATCCTCCTAGTCCTTGCAATGGCCCTGGTGATTGGAATCGTCACCTCCCTTTTCCTCGTTTTGTTGAGACACAAATTACGCGCGCAGGTGACGGACGACCTATCTCAAGACCTGAATCACTCTGTCATCACCTTCGAAAACCTTCAGGCCGAGCGCTTGGCGGCGCTTGATCGTAAGAATGCGCTGCTGGCCGAGCTTCCTCCTCTCAAAGCGCTGATGACAAGCGGCGATGATCTGACAATTCAGGATGGCGCTGTGGAGTTCTGGCAGCTCAGCGGCAACGACTTGTTCGCTCTGGCCGATCCAACCGGAAGAATCGTGGCAGTATATGCGAAAAATGCTTCGCCCGATTCCTCTCTGCGCAGCGCCTTGAAGAACCTCCTCATCTCTCCAGAGAAACACTACCTCATCGACGGCAAATCGCTGTATGCCTGTTCGCTCCGTCCACTCTACTTTGGGAATTCGGAAGATGGCACACTGCTCGGCTACGTCGTCAGCGGTATTTCGATTGAACGGACAGTACGCCAGATCAGCCAGCCAACCGGGGTGGAAGCAACATTCCTCAGCGACGGAAACGTTGTAGCCAGCACGCTTGCCGCCACGAAACAGGCAGATCTCTCAAATCCTGTATTGCTCACGGCCACACCTCTTGTTCCTGCTCAGGTCAAGCTCGGGGGCACGCGTTTTCTTGCTGCGACGGAGAATCTCTCAAATACCGCAACCTCTCCCTTGCAGTTGGTGCTCTTGAAATCATTTGAACCGGCTGAGCTATGGATCAGCCGAATCGATCGGATGGTCCTGAGCACTGGACTTCTGGCACTCTTATCGGGAACAGCGCTGATGATTGCCCTGGCGCGCCTTCTGACACGGCCACTCGAAGAGCTCTCCGACAGCGTCCGGGCCTTCGCTCTGGGCGACAGCCGATACAGCATCCCAGCTCACGGAACCCAGGAGGTTCGCCAACTGAGTGAGGCCTTTGCGAGCATGCGCGATGAAATCCAGCAGAAAAGCCAGGAGTTGCTCGAATCCGAACGCCTCGCTACGATCGGTCGGATGGCGAGTTCTGTTTCCCACGACCTTCGCCACTATCTGGCAGCCATATACGCTAACTCGGAATTCCTCGTCTCCGGCCGTCTCTCTGAGGAGGAGCGTAACGAAGTATTTGGCGATATTCGCGCCGCTGTGCACGGAACCACGGATATGATCGAGTCCCTCCTCGTCTTCAGCCGAAGCGGTATCAGCATGAGAAGGTCACCAGAACAAATATCGACTCTGATCGACCGAGCGGTTGCGATCATTCGTGCACATCCTGACGCGGAAGGCGTAAAGCTCGTAATCAATTATGGCGATCCTGCACGAACGGTAGCGCAGGTGGACGGCAAGCGGATCGAGCGCGCCCTGTACAATCTGCTTCTCAACGCCTTCCAGGCCGCGCGCATGAACGGAGCCGACGGCAATGTCACAATCACACTCGATGCCCAACAGAAGGATATAGTCATCAATGTCATCGATAATGGCTTCGGAGTTCCAGAAAGTATTCGCAATAGCCTCTTCGAACCATTTGTGAGTCAAGGAAAGCAGAAAGGAACGGGCCTCGGTCTTACCCTCGCCGGCTGCATCGCAGAAGAGCATGGCGGAGAAGTCGTTCTCGCCAGTAGCCGACATGGTGAAACGATCTTTCAGATGCGGGTGATGCGGGAACTTCGGACAGTGGACGAATCTTCCGGGTCTGAACCGAAACGCTCCGACAAGGTCAACACACATGAGAAGGTATGGAATTAGACGTAGGTGCAATTTCATCCACACGCTTCGCAGTCTTTGGCTACTCCTGCCGCTATTGGTCGCGTTGCGCACAGACGTAGTCCGAGCCCAGGCAAATGCCCAAGGCAGCGTTGCCCAGCAGTTTCAGCAACTGAATGACGCGATGACGAACGCGCAGGCTCAAATCGAAGAATCGCAGCGTCAACTCCGCGAAGTCCGTCGCCGTTTAGCCGCCTTGCAGGCCCAAATGGAAGGGAGTCAATCAAATACTCACACTCTGCCTGCAGACTCTCAAAATGCAGTCTCCCCCCCATCCTTGAACAACACGACTGCGACCTATGCAGCAGAGATTCAGGACATTCGTGAGCGTCAGTCGATCCAGGAGTCGCAGATCGCCACACAGGAACAGATAAAAGTTGAGAGCGAGTCGAAGTATCCGGTCAAGATCACTGGTTTGCTGCTTTTCAACGGATTTGTGAATACAAACGCAGTCGATATTCCCGCAACACCGACCGTTGCAATTCCCGGCTCCGGGAGTACAGGAGCTACGGTCCGTCAGACCGTACTTGGCTTCGATGCTCACGGCCCACATCTGTTCGGTGCTCACAGCTATGCCAATCTGCGGGTCGATTTCGATGGAAGCCCGCAATCTGTCGCCCCTGTCGGAATTTACAACGGCTATTACAACAGTGGTACGCTGCTGCGGTTACGCACAGCGCACGCCGGTCTGCAGTGGGACCGTACTGAAGCCTACTTTTCATTCGATCGACCGATCTTAAGCCCCGATTCACCAACCTCCCTGGCAGCTGTAGCTGTACCTGCGCTCGCCTGGTCAGGAAATCTGTGGGCATGGAATCCACAACTCGGCGTAAACCACGATCTCGCATTCTTCGGTTCCCATGATCTCAGACTTCAGGCTGCGCTGATCGACGTCGGAGACCCGCCGCTTTCGCCGGTTCTCCCATCTACAACGACCCCGGCCGTCATGCCGCCCAGTACAGCGGAACAAAGCCGTTGGCCCGGTGTTGAAGCACGTATAGCTATGCTCGGTTCGAACACCCATGAAGACGGCAACCATCTGGGTATCGGCGGATACTTCGCTCCGCACCTTACTCCGTTTGGTAAGCGCTTCGATTCATGGGCGGGAACAATGGATGCGCGGCTAGTTTTGCCGGCGCACCTCGAACTCTCAGGAAGCGCCTATCGCGGCCTCGGACTCGGTGGCCTTGGAGGCGGTGGATATAAGGATTACGTATCCCGGATGGATCCCGACACGAATGGATATTACATTCGGCCACTTGACGACATAGGCGGATGGGCGCAACTGAAAGAGAAGCTCAGTGAGCGTCTGGAGCTAAACGCCGCCTTTGGCATGGATAACGTCTTCGCAGGCGAGCTTAGGCGTTACGCTATTCCCGGTGGAACCATCTATCAGAATTTAGCGAGGAACCGCACCTATACAGGCAACGTGATCTATAGCCCCACCGCCTATCTGCTCTTTTCTTTCGAGTATCGTCATCTGGACAGCTCTCCTGTCCTCGGGTCGTCTGTTGGGGCAAATGTCATGGGGTTGGCCGCGGGATACAAGTTCTGATGAATACCCAGCGCCTTACACCGTGGCTCTTTTGCGGACTCATCCTGATTACCCTGCCCTTTTGCGGGCAACTGCCCACGACGCCGAGGAGGGGCGAACTGCATCTTCGCATCGTGTCAACGCAACAGAGCAAACATCGCACTGTCCCCGCGGTAGCTTGGCTTGAACCAGTTGCGGGAACTCCCTCTCTTCCTTTTACGCCTCAGGGCCACTACTCGCTCTTGCAGAAAAACCGTACCTTCATCCCCCATCTGCAAGTCGTCCCCGTTGGAAGCGTCGTTCAGTTTCCAAACGCCGATCCCTTCTTCCATAATGTCTTCTCCCTTTTCGAGGGCAAACGTTTTGATCTTGGGCTTTATGAGGCTGGATCCAGCAAAACGGTTACGTTTTCTCGCGAAGGCATCTCTTACATCTTCTGCAATATCCACCCGGAGATGAGTGCTGTCATTGTGAGCCTCGCCACGCCGCTCTATGCCATCACCGATGCCCAGGACTCACTTCAACTCCACAATATTCCGCCCGGCGATTACAGGCTCCAAATATGGGTTGAGGGCGTTCCCCAATCAATCCTTGCAGGGTTGACCCGCCGAATCCATATCACAGAGGCAACATCAGACATTGGCGACATAAATGTTCCCCTAGGGTCAAGCCCGCCTCATGCCAACAAGTTCGGAAATCCTTACGATCAGGATCCGAAGTCGCCCTATTAGTCAGCCGCAGTCTGCGCGGCCTCAAGGCATTTCGGCACAGGTAATTACGTAACTCACCTACCCGCCGAGTAGATAGCACCTTCAACACAGATTCAGCCACCGGTGCGCCCTTCATTTTGCAGAAGTCGAAAGGTAATCACGACAGCAGGCACCAGAAAGACTAACGACCCAACCACCCACATCACAACAGCCCCGGCTCTCTGATCAGAAAGCGG
This sequence comes from uncultured Acidobacteriaceae bacterium, assembly GCA_963746625.1. Classification (GTDB taxonomy): domain Bacteria; phylum Acidobacteriota; class Terriglobia; order Terriglobales; family Acidobacteriaceae; genus Edaphobacter. The sequence continues at coordinate 816,000 of CAVVBT010000001.1, read as the reverse complement.
CAATATGCCAAAAGCGTTCGGCTCCTTCAGATAGTAGCCATAAACCGGCCTGTCGCAAAAAGCCAGGAACGCAGACAGCAACGTATTCACGATATCCGCCATCACCAGGTACAAAATCAGAAGCCATCCCGCGTAGCCCCCACGCGAAGGCCACGGACGAAGAAGCGGCCACCAGAAAAGAATCGACGACCCCAGAAAACAGAGATGTTCGAACTCATGCCAATGCTCATGCTCAAGTGCGAAATCATAAGCGGCCGGCACGTGCCAGCCAAGAAACATCAGGTTCATCGCAAGCCACGCGACCAGCGGCATAATCAGCCAATGTCCAAATCGTCGAAGCATCTTCGACCGGACCAACGGCCCCACAATCCAGACCACCACTCCGCGAGGAAGGCCGCGCAACAGAGGCACCACAGGATATCCCAGTAGAAGTAGCGGAGGTGCAAACGACATCAGCAGAAGATGCTCCACCATGTGCGCGCTCAGCAGTGCATCGGCAAAGCCATCAAGCGGCGAAGCAATGGCCAGGGCAATCACTGCGAGTCCAAGCAGAAAACATCCCAGCCTCCAGGCCGGAAACTGAGCCGCCCGCGTCTTGCGGATCGCAAACCATCCCAGCACATACACCAGCGCGACGACGCTCAGAGCCCCGATCAGAAAAATCGGAGGCGACCACTCGTCAAAGATAGCTTGATACGCAGGAGGCATGGGCTCAGAGTAAACGCGACGCGCTCAATGCGCCCCCGTCGTCGCCGGAGTCTCGCTCGAGGAAACCATACGCCGCGAAGCATCCACGGCAGAGGGAAGATCATTCCCGCGCAGCGTCCTTAGAAAGCCCACCAGCGCAGTCGCCTCCGAAGGACTCAGCGAATTCCCGTAGGCAGGCATGTTCCCACCTCCCTGGAGCACCTGGCGAATCATCTGATCCTCGGTCATGCGCGAAGCCACCGCGTCCAACGCCGGACCGCGAAGCCCACCCGCTCCCCCAATCGAATGGCAGTTGCGACACTGCTCATACTGCAGAACAATCGCGCCCTGCCTTTCCAGAGGCGTGCGCCCACGCAGGTACGCCGAGGGGATCGGATCCTTCGTCCACGCATCCATAATCGGACTCCACGGCGTATACGTGCCGAGCCGCGTCAAGACCCCCAGTGCAACCGCGATCACCGCCAGCATCAACACCGCAACCGGACGCCGCGACCAGTGCTTTTCGCCCTCTCCTGCCACCAGCGGAAGCAACAGCATCGCTCCAATCACAAGCACCGGGGCAATAAACATAAACGGCGTCTCAAGACTCGGAGGAAGATAAGCAAGAACAGCGTAGATCCAGAGAAACGCAATGTCCGGCTTCGGAGCCGTATCAATAATCGTCGGGTCAGGTTGTCCCGTAGGACCGAAAGGCCCGAACAGCAGAGCGCAGGCCATCACCGACAACATAATCGCCACCGCAAAGATAGCATCCTTCCACGCCGCATCCGGAACGAATGGAATGCCGGTCTTTCTTGTCAGTTCGTGATAATCCCGGATGTAAGTGCTCTTCCGCACCACCCGCCCCGGCATCGGCCAGTCATTGATTCCAAGCTTCAACACCATCCACACATGCAAGCCCACCAGCGCAAGCAGCGTGCCGGGAATCACAAACACATGCAACGCAAAGAACCGCGTCAGCGTGGGCCCGGCAATGATCGGCCCTCCCAGCATAATGTCCACCAGAGGACCACCAACCAGCGGTACGCGGCTCAAAATCGAAGCGCCGATACCCAGCCCCCAATAAGCATCCTGATCGAAACGCAGCACCTGCCCGGTAAACGCCATCCCCAGCGTCAGCAGCAGAAGAAACACGCCGATAATCCAAGTCAGCTCCCGCGGAAACTTAAACGCTCCAAACAAAAAAACCTGTGCCATGTGAATCAGCACAACGGCGATCATAAAATCCGAACCCCACCCATGCATCGCCCGCAAAAACCACCCTAGCTTCACGTTGTGATCGAGAAACTGCAGGCTGCTCCACGCATGGCTCGCCGAAGGCTCATAAACCAGCGCAAGCAGCACTCCCGTCATCACCTGAAGCACAAGCAGCACCGTCGCCGCGCTGCCAAATACATACCACCAGCTCGAGGTATTCTCCGGAACCTCATGCTCCGCAGCCTCGATGATGGGCGCGCCAAGACCGAGGCGTTGCTCAAACCAGCCATACAGCGTGATTCCCTTCTCTCTTAGCCCTGGCATGATCCGCACCTCGGCTCCGGACGTTCCGCGCTCTTCAGTCGCTCGACGGAGTCTCCACCAACAAGCTGCACCAGCGGCGGCTCCATGCTCGCTCTCGTCGCCAGAGTAGGCATCTGACCGGCGTTGATCATCAGCTTCTCTCCGCTCACCTTGTGCTCATATTCAAATAACCCACGCTCTGGCGGCCCAGACGCCCGCGAGCCGTCTGCATAGTAAGCTCCGCCATGACAGGGACAAAGAAACAGCTGCGATTGCGCAAACCACCTTACCGGACAACCAAGATGCGCGCAGTTAATCGCAAAGACCTGGAACGTCGTTCCAGAAACCCGTCGCACCCAGCAAGGAATATCGCCTGTCTGTCCGTCCCACGAAGTCGTCACCGGATTCCGATAATCCACCAGCCGAGTCTCCCCCTCAGGAAACTCGCTCAAAGCCCCAAGTGAAATCCACGAGTCATAGCCTCCGCGCTTCATCGCTGGTCCCAGCAGGTAGCCCACAATCGGCACCGCCAGCACCGCGCCCACCGCACCATTGACGAGCAGCGCAAGCTTAAACAGAAAACTTCGCCTCGAGTGCTTCGCTGCACGTACACTTTCGGGCTCGCTCCGTTCGATCTCTGCGCTTTGCGTATTTTGTTCGTTAGCGTCCATCACATTTGCTCCTGCAATCTCTCCGCCTGACTCCAAACGCATCACGGCTTCGCGGCATACGGCTGGCCTGGGTTAGCGACACGCTTCGAAGCCAGCCACGAAACAATGTCGGTAATTTCCTCCCCCGTCATCGGTTGTGCGCCGTGGGAGCGCCAATCCGGCATCCCCTCATCCGGCCGTCCCGCAATCACAATGCTGCGCAATCCCTGATCGCTGATCAGCGCAAGATAAGAGCCATCTACGATCGACCCAACCCTCGCCACACCCGCCTTCGGATTGCCAGCCGACCCCTCGCCGCCGGTTCCATGGCAGCGCGCGCAGAACACACCGAAAGCCTCTTGCCCACGCCCGGCATCACCAGTCGAGGTAGCGCTATACGAAGGAAGACCCTGTGCCGACGATACGTCCGCCCTGCCCCACTGTTCAATCATCCCATGCACAAGAACGTTGATCTGGTGATCCGTCAACATACCCCCGGCGCTCTTCGCGAAAGCCGGCATCAGACTGCCGGGCACACCTTTTGAAGTAGTCGCACGAAGCGTATCTTCACCGGCAACGGCAAGATAAACCGGATTACTCAATGAAATCGCCGGACCAGCTTGGCCACTCTCTCCATGACATGCCGCGCAGTTCGTCTTATACAACACAGAGAAACTCAGCACCTCGTCCGGTCGAACGACCTCCGGCTCAGGCCCAGGCCGTCCCGGAATATGCTCGCAACCGACAAGCACAAGACCAGCCCCCAGAAAAGCACAACAGAACCGGAACCGTCGCATGGCCACTCTCATGGAGCCTTGTCCTCATCCTCTCCCAGCGCATGAATCCCGGCACGAACCACAAACGGCAACGCCCGAAACTGCGGCGTCCGTACCTTCACCTGAAGGTTGACGACGAATCCCGCAACCAGTCCAAAGGCAATCTGCGATATGACAAACCACAACCAGTCGATTCGTTGATCCAGAATCGGACTGATCACTCCAAGCGCAGAGTAAAGAAGGCTCGTCCACAAAAACGGCGCAATAAATCCAGCCGTCAAAATCGGCTTCTTCGGAAACATAGGCAACAGCGCGCCGTAGAGCAGTCCAATTAACACCGAGGTAAGCCCATGGATTGCTGTCGCAGCGAGCAATCCTCGCAGATGAAACTGTGCCAGAAAAGCATTGCTCTCTCCAGCCCAACTCACAAAGCCGCCCGCAGCCAGAAGATTTACTGCATACCAGACGCTGTGATAACGAATCAGTCCATAAAGCGCAGCCGGAACTATCATCGCAATCCCGCCCGCAATGCCTCCCTTCACTCCCGCCATCACGCTGAACGTTTCGATCGGCAGCAGTTTGCGATGACGATCCCCGATCGGAAGATATGCCAGCGACTCACGCGAACTCGTAATCTCAATCGCATCAGCGTGCACGTCCACATAAACATGATGCTCACGCGGCAGCACCTGAAAGAACCATCCCACAATCGCCGGCAACACCATCACCAGCCCCAGCAGGCTGATCGCCCAATGTGTCACCATCCCAGCGAGCATCAGCGAAATCCCCAGCGCTAGAACGATCGGCCACGCCGTCGGTGCAGGCAGTTGCACCGTGCCAGTCGGCTGCATGTGGTCATCCATGGTTCCATGCGTGTGCGTACCGCCGACTTCTGCCATCTCAATGCCCTCCCTTCTTCCGCCAGCCTATCTGCCCAAAACGTAAACAACCGTAAACACGACAACCCACACTCCATCGACAAAGTGCCAATAAAGCGACAAGACCTCCAATCGCTCAGCATGCTCCTCGGTCACGCGACCCCTCAGCGAAAGCGCAAGCGCGATCGTCAGCATCGTCAGTCCCACAACCACGTGACTCGCGTGCAATCCGACCAAAGAATAAAACGTCGTTCCAAAAAGATTCGTGCGAATCGTCAGTCCAAAATCATGGATCAGGTGATACCACTCCCGCGCTGTCATCATTAGGAAGATCGCGCCCAGCAAAACCGTCCCCGCCAGACCCACTGTGCAGCCCCGGACGTTGTCTTTCCGCAGCGCACCTACCGCATAATGAATCGTGATGCTGCTCGACAGCAGACAGATCGTGCTTAGGATCGGCAACTCCAGCACCTGTGCCGGAGTCGGTCCACTCAAACTCCTGCCGATGTAGTAAACATACGCAACAACAAAGATGAGAAAGATCGCCGACTCGGCGATGATCAGGCACGTCATCCCGACGATGCCCCGATGCGGCAACACCCATGGTTGCTCACTCGTGCTGATCGGAATTGAGCTTGTAGTTTGCATCATTCGTAGTTCTCGTCCGGATCTTCCGGATGTTTCAAGTCCCACAGCGGTCGCCTGCTGCGAACAGTTGGCTCTACCGCGAAGTTATAGACCGGCGGGGGAGAAGGCGTAGCCCACTCAAGAGTCCACGCATCCCACGGATCGTGCCCGGCAATCTCCCCGTGATAGTAAGACCGCACCATGTTGTAGACAAAAATAAGAGTGCCCACCGTCTGAAACAGCGCCCCAATCCCAATGATGAAGTTCAACGTCTCCCACCCGCGACCTGCCTCGTACGTATAAATTCTTCGCGGCATCCCTAGCAGTCCCGGAACATGCATGACGTCGAAGGTAAGATGAAACCCAATGATGAAGAGCCAGAAGTGCCATTTCCCCAGCGTCTCGCTCATCAGCCGGCCCGTCACCTTCGGGTACCAGTAGTAGAAGGCGCCAAAAACTGCGGTAACGATCGCACCCAACAGAACATAGTGAAAGTGAGCAATCACAAAATACGAGGCGCTCAACTGCCAGTTGAAAGGAGCCGCCGAAAGCATGATGCCCGTCAGTCCCGCGACCAGAAACTGAAACAGAAAAGCGATGCAGAACATCATTGGAACTTTGAAAATAATCTTTCCGCCCCACAGCGTCGCCAGCCAATTGAAAATCTTGATTCCCGTAGGCACTGAGATCACCATCGTCGAAAAGACAAAGAACGTATTCCCCGCCGGCCCCATCCCAACGGTAAACATATGGTGCGCCCACACACTCAGGCTGATAAAACCAATCGCAACCGAAGCCGCCACCATCGCCGGATATCCGAAGATTGCCTTGCGCGAAAATACCGGAATCATTTCGCTGACAAAGCCGAACGCTGGCAGCACCAGGATATAAACCTCCGGATGCCCGAAGATCCAGAAGAAATGCATCCACAACACCGCCGAGCCGCCGGCCTGCGTATCGAAGAAATGCGCCCCCAGGTAGCGGTCGAGCGTCAGCATAATTTGCGCCGCCGTCAGCGGACTCACCGCAACGAACACCAGAAAGCTCGTCACCACCATCAGCCAGACAAACAGTGGCATGCGCGTCAGCTTCATTCCCTTGCAGCGCATGCAGATTGTTGTGGTCATAATGTTCAAGGCTGTGCCCGTGGTTCCAATGCCGCTCAGCAAAATCGACAGCGTCCAATAGTCCGTGCTATGGCCTGGTGAAAAGACCTTCGCGGTCAGCGGAGCGTAAGCGAACCAACCCACATCCGGCGCCGAACCCATACCATAAAGCCCATCGCCGCCCAGGTAACTAAAGTAAAGCAGCAGTCCGCCAAACGCCGATATCCAGAAACTGAAAGCATTCAACCGCGGAAAAGCCATGTCCCGCGCCCCGATCATCAGCGGCACAAGGTAATTGGCGAAGCCAAATAGGATCGGCATCCCCATAAAAAACACCATCGTCGTGCCATGCATCGTAAACAAGCGGTTGAAGACCTGCGGAGAAACAAAATGATTGTTGGGAACAGCAAGCTGAATCCGCATCAGCACCGCTTCGAAGCCACCAATCAGGAGAAAGATGAGCGCGTATGCGATATACATCAAGCCGATCCTCTTGTGATCGACCGTAGTCACCCACTCATACACCACATCAAACGGCGGGCGCCGCTTCGCCTCCAACGTCTGATCGATGACTGCGACTACAGGAGCATGTGCCATGCTGCGCTTCTCCTCAAAACATCGACAAACAGAACATCAATGAACCACTAAATCGTCAGCCCTTTAGTGAAGCGTCGCCAGATAGGCAGTAATGACGTCCAGATCGTGATCGTTCAAATGCATAGACGGCATCAGCACGCCGGGTTTCATCGAATTCGGATCCGCAATCCACTTCCTCAAATTCTCCGGCGTGTTCTTAATCGGCCCGGAGGCAATAGTGTCTCTACTCTCCAGATGCGTTAGATCAGGCCCATAGCGCCCAGTCGCCACCGTCCCCGCAATCGTATGACAATTGATGCACGCGCTATGCATAAAAACCGTCTGCCCCTCCGCGACCGCAGGGTTTGCCGAAACATCCTGCTCCGCCGGTCTGTGCTGCTGCTTGATCCACGCAGCAAAGTCCTCCGGCGACTGTGCGTACACTCGCAGCAGCATCTTCGCGTGTTGCGTCCCGCAATACTGCGCACACTGTCCCAGGTAAAGCCCCGGCTCCTGCGGATCGATCCACATTGTATTGAGCCGGTTCGGAATCAAATCCATCTTGCCCGCCAGCCGCGGAACCCAGAAGCTATGGTCTGTATCCGCCGAAGACATCGCAAGATAAGTTGGCATAGGCTTCGCCGGGTCGCTGACCGGAACATGCAGCTCATTCGCCGTCACAACGCCCAGCTTCGGATACCGATACTCCCACCAGAACTGATGCCCAATCACAGTTACATCCACCGAACTCGCTGGTTTCGGCGCAGCCTCTGTATCCAGAATCACACGCGTCGTAGAAAGGAACAGCATCACCACAATCAGGATCGGGATCACCGTCCACGAAAGCTCAATCTGATTGCTGCCGTAGATCTGCGGCGGCTCTCTCTCCGAATCCGAAGGCCTGTATCGAAACCGAATCACCGCATAGAGTATCAATCCACCGACCACAAGGAAAATTCCTGCCGTAACCCCCAGTACAAGCATCGACAATTCGAACGCGGAACGCGCAGGCGTCGCGGCCGGATCGAAGATCGTCGTAGGAGAACGCAGAATCGCGCCATCCGCAAGAACGGACAAATGATTCATGGCCGCAAGCGTGGGTAGCACTGAAATCGGAGCACCTCAGTAATGCAGCATAGGCCCGGTAAGAATGCGAAAATACTATCATCGTCGCATTACTCTTGATGACTGCCCATTCGAATTCATTCAATCGGCGTCTCTCGGTGCTTCCGGTCAATCTACGAGCAAGTCCCCGCAAGCGTCGATCCGGTCTTCCATCCGCCGATGCAACCTTCGATGCCGGTCCTTCGGAATCGATGCTGTCAAAAACCGAATAATCTTCCCTGCCTCAACCACTCCGCTACCGGAGCGAGAACGGAACTACAGTTTGCCTCTGCTCTCCCATCCCGCCAATCCCAAGCCGAATTACATTCCCCGCCCGCAAATACACCGGCGGCTTCTGCCCCAACCCAACCCCAGGAGGCGTCCCGGTCGAAATCACATCTCCCGGCTGCAGGCTCATAAACCGGCTCAGATAGCTCACCAGATTAGCCACCCCAAACACCATCGTCCCAGTAGAGCCATTCTGATACCGATACCCATCCACCTCAAGCCACAGATTCAGAGCCTGCGGATCCGGCACCTCATCCGCCGTCACCAGCCACGGCCCAATCGGCCCAAACGTATCGGCGCTCTTTCCTTTCACCCACTGCCCCGTCCCCTCCAGCTGGAACGCACGCTCCGAAAGATCATTCACCACACAATAACCCGCAACATACGAGAGCGCGTCCGCCTCCGCCACATACCGCGCCTCTCTTCCAATCACAACCCCCAGCTCCACCTCCCAATCCGTCTTCTCGCTCCCGCGCGGAATCATCACATCGTCATTCGGCCCCATGATCGAGGAAGTAGCCTTCATAAAAACGACCGGTTCCGCAGGCACCGCCATCCCAGACTCAGCCGCATGGTCCGAATAGTTCAACCCAATGCAGATAAACTTGCCCACGCTCCCGACACACGCACCAGTCCGAGGATTCCCCCCAACCAGCGGCAGCGTCTCCGCATTAATCCTCCGCAGCTTCTCAAGCCCCTCGGGCAACAAAACCGCGCCTGCAATATCGCTCACCACACCCGACAAATCACGCAACGCGCCCTTGCTATCCAACATCCCCGGACGCTCTTCTCCCCGGCTCCCAAAACGAAGCAGCTTCATATTTCTTCCTTACCCCTGCACTTCCGCGTTTATATTTGAAACTCAGCCAAAATTCTACACACTGAAAACCAACCCTGTAACCCACCCCGCTTTGCGTCACCTCTATCAGACATGCGGCACGGAGGCTCCAGTCAGATGATTCGCAAGACCATTAGTCCGTTCACAGTTACATTTCTCAGCCTCATCCTCGTGGCCACACCGCACGTCAACGCCCAGGCTGGCCCCACGCCCGCTCCCGACCGCAGTCCCAAAGATGGCGGCGGTCCCTACGACCGCCTCGTCATCCGCGGCGTCACAGTCATCGACGGAACCGGCGCAGCCCCCGAGGGCCCCATGGACGTCGTCATCGAACACGGCCGCATCGCCGACGTCGTCTCCGTCGGCACCCCGCACGTGCCCATCAAAGAAAAAGGCCGCCCGGCAAAAGGAACCCGCGAGATCGACGGCACCGGCATGTATCTCCTTCCCGGCTTCGTCGACACCCACGTCCACTACGGCGACGCAAAGAAGGCCCCCGACGCCGAGTACTGCAACAAACTCTGGCTAGCCAGCGGAGTCACCACCGTTCGAGGCGTTCCCGCCGGCCCGCTCGACTGGGCCCTCCACGAGCGAGAGCGCAGCGAGAAAGACGAGATCACCGCCCCGCACATCTACGTCTATCAACCCACCTTCACCGGAGACGGCTGGAAATCTCAGGCTGTCCTCACACCCGAACTGGGCCGCGAGTGGGTCCGCTTCATCGCCGGCAAAGGCGTCGACGGAGTCAAGTTCTTCGGCGGCGACCCCGATGTAGTCGCAGCAATCCTCGACGAAGCCAAAAAATACAAACTCGGCTCCCTCGCCCACCTCGGACAAGAGAGCGAACCCCGCCTCACCGCACGCGACGCAACCCGCCTCGGCCTCCGCACCGTCACCCACAGCTACGGCCTCTTCGAATCGCTCCTCAAAGACACCACCGTCCAGGACTACCCAGCCGACCAGAACTACAACGACGAGCAGATGCGCTTCGGCCAGGTCGCCCGCAACTGGAACAAAATTTACCCTCGCGGAAGCGAACAATGGAACGCCCTCATCGCCGAATGGGTTAAAGGCGGCACCGTCCTCAATCCAACCATGACCATCTACTCGGCTGGCCGCGATCTTGAGCGCGCTTACACCTCGGAGTGGCACGACAAATACACGCTCCCCTCGCTGATGCAGTACTACCAGCCCAACCGCGAAAATCACGGCTCCTACTACTACAACTGGACCTCCGAAGACGAGTACGCCTACAAGCAGTACTACCGCGTCTGGGAAGACTTCCTCGAAGACTTCAAGAACGCCGGCGGCCACGTCACCACCGGCACAGACGCAGGCTTCATCTACCAAACCTACGGCTTCGCCTACATTCAGGAACTAGAACTCCTGCGCGAAACCGGCTTCACGCCACTAGAAGTCATCCGCTCAGCAACCCTCTACGGAGCCGAGGAACTCCAAAGCCCCAAACAAACTGACGTAGACTTCGGAATCATCCGCCCCGGCAAGCGCGCCGACCTCATCCTCGTCGACCAGAACCCTCTAGCCAACCTCAAAGTCCTCTATCCCACAGGCTGGATGCGCCTCAACGACGAAACCGGAAAAGTAGAGCGCGTCGGCGGTATCAAATACACCATCAAGGACGGCATCGTCTTCGACGACAAACAACTCCTCGCGGATGTGGCAGCCATGGTCGCAAAACAAAAGGCCGCACTCAAAGGCCCGGTAACCCTCCAGGGTATCCCCACAACCTACACAACCAAATAATCCAGCTGTTGTCGGGCAGCCCATCTAAAGTCGGGTGGCCATCGAAAGTCGGGTGGCCCATCCTTTGCGGTCTCATCGCAAAGGGTGGGTTGCCTTTGCTCTTGCACCACGACACAAAAACAAATCCCCACAAACCTCCCGCTACAATCCCACCAGAGGAATCCATGCCCAACTCCCGCCGCGAATTCCTAACCCAAAGCGCGCTCACCCTGCTAGCCTCCACCACCGCGCTCGCGCAAAACCCCGCCACACCCACCACCCCCGGAGCACCACCAGCCTTCGGCACCGCCCCCGCAGTAGGCCCCGAGGCCACCCCCGCCACCTTCGCCGAAGCCGAAAAGCTAGTCCAATTCCCTCTCACCGAAAAAGACCGAGCCCAGGCCGCCGGAAACTGGCGCTCCGCCATGGCACCTCTCTACGAACGCCGCACCGGCCCGCGCAAAGTCGAAATCCCCGCCACAACAGCACCCTACTCCACCGTCAATTCCATCCTCCCCGGCCAACCTTCCGGCCCCGCCAGCAACCAATTCCTCCGAACGCCAGCCACGTCCGAAAAGCTCCCGACATCCGACGAACAAATAGCCTACGCCCCGGTCCACCAGCTCTCCCACTGGATCGAAACCCGCCAACTCACCAGCACCCGCCTAACAAACATCTACCTCGACCGCATAGCTCGCCTCAATCCAAAGATCAACTGCATCATCACCCTCACCCGCGACCACGCCCTGGCGCAAGCAAAAGCCGCCGACGCCGAAATCGCAGCCGGCCACTACCGAGGCCCCCTCCACGGAATCCCCTGGGGAGCAAAAGACCTCCTCGACACCGCCAACATCCCCACCACCTGGGGCGCAGAGCCCTTCCGCAACCGAATCCCCACCACCGACGCCACCGTCACCCAACGCCTCAACGCCGCTGGCGCAGTCCTCATCGCCAAACTCTCCCTCGGCGCGTTGGCCCTCAACGACATCTGGTTCGGCGGCCAGACCATGAACCCCTGGCTCCTCGAAGAAGGCTCCTCTGGCTCCTCAGCAGGCCCCGGAGCAGCCACCGCCGCGGGCCTCGTCGCCTTCGCCATCGGCTCAGAAACCGGGGGCTCCATCGTCAGCCCGTCTATGCGCTGCGGAGTCACCGGCCTGCGTCCCACCTACGGCCGCGTCCCTCGCACCGGAGCGATGACCCTCTGCTGGTCTCTCGACAAACTAGGCCCCATGGCCCGCAGCGTCGAAGACACCATGCTCGTCCTCAAGGCCATCACCGGCCCCGACGGAAAAGACGTAGCCTGCGTCCCCAGCCGCCTCAACTTCAATGCACAATCCCCCGTCACCGGATTGCGCGTTGGCTACTTCCCCCAGTGGATGAAGGAACCTCCCGCGACCGACGTAGACCGCGCCACCCTCGCAGCCCTTCCAAAACTAGGCATGAAGCCCATCGAAGTCACCCTCCCCGACTGGCCATACGACAACCTCGACCTCATCCTCTTCGCCGAATCCGCCGCCGCCTTCGAAGACATCACCCTCAACCACGCCCTCGACACCCTCAAAGCCCAGGTCCCCGACGCCTGGCCCAACACCTTCCGCCAATCCCGCTTCCTCTCCGCCGTAGACTTCGTGCAAGCCGACCGCCTCCGCCGCATGGTCGCGCAGGAGATGGCTCGCATCATGGCCGAGGTCGATCTCCTCCTCGTTCCCTCCCTCCGCGACGAGATGCTCACCCTGACCAACTTCACCGGCCACCCCTCGCTCACCCTCCGCAGCGGCTTCGTCGAAGTCTCCGAAGCCCGCAGCGACTGGGCTCCCGATCCCAACAACCCTCTTCCAAAATTCAATCCGCCCCGCCGAGTCCCCCACGGCGTCACCCTCATCGGCCGCCTCTTCGAAGAAGGCACCATCGCAAACGCAGGCCTCGCCCTCGAGCGCCACTTCAACGTAGCCAATGAAACCCCACCCGGCTTTTAGCCCTCACCCGCAAAAATATCCGGGCCTCTTGCAGTCAACCGCAAGAAGCCCGTCGCACGCGGCTCATCCCTACTGAATAATCTTCGGCGAGTCCGGAGAGATCCCCTTGCAATCCTCCCCTTGATAGACGCTCTCAAAGGTCATATCCATCACAATCGGCTGTGACTGGCGCGCCGTCGTGACCTCCATGTGCATCTTCCCGTTCATCTTCTCCAGGCTCGCAAACGACGCTTCCAGGTGCCCTTTCGACGCCCCCCCCGGCGTCGTGCACACCATATCACCCGACATTCCCTTCGCACTCTGATGCACATTCGTAAACTGGCAGTTCTTGTTCTGCTGCATATCCGCAAACGACTTCTGCCACTTATCCGGCGTCAGGCAGGACTGCGTCACAATCGTCCGCGGGGTCGATCCTGGCACTGGTTTCCCCATCGCCTGCAGCTTTGCCGCCACGTCCGGCGGAATCTGCAGTCCCGTCATCGTGTTCGTGGCGGTGTTTTGCCACAACCCCATCTTCACCGCCGGAGGCACTGGCGCATCCTGAGCCCCCATTGCCACCACACCTGCCACCATCACCGCTGCCAAACAGAGTTCCCTTTTCATCGCATCTCCTTATTCTCAAAAAGTACGGGACCGCAATCCCCGCCAGTATCGTCGCAACTGCCGTCGAAGAGCAAATCTCCCCGAGCGCCGCTCTTTAATATTTCGTCGCCAGCGTCCTTCTGGAACAAAAAAAAGGCCCCCGCGAACGAGGGCCTCCATGCAAAGAGGCTTTACCACGACCCAATGCCTGTGAGCGGCATATTGATCGTCACCATCTCATCGTGGCTCGGCAAAATCCCGTCGCTCACCATCAACACCAGCGTGTACGACTTCGCAAACAGGTTCAGCTTCGTCGGATCGGCCACCGAGATCGCGCCATTGTTCCGGTCGATCGAGAAGATATAAGCTCCAGTTCCTCCTTTGATCTGCCAGTTCTGCAACGCGCCGCCGCCTCCAGGTGTCCCTTTCACGTATCCGATCGGTCCAAACAGATCCGCAAACACCTTAAACGTCTGTCCCGGCTTGATCACCGGTCGGACATCATTCAAATATTTCGACGCGAACTGCACAAACACAGGCCACTCAGGAGTATCTGTATGTCCCTGCGAGTGCCTTCTCCAGGCGACTGTGCCATCGATGAACGCTGTATCGAACGGTGGTGTTCCTCCAATCGACTCGCCGGAGTTGTAGGGCGTCGGGTTACTCGTAAACACCGTGCCCTCCGGGATCACCTGACCCTTCCAGCCAAGCAGTTCCCACGCCGGACCGGCGAACTTCCCGGCAAGGAACATCCCGCGCGGGTCCTGCCACGCATCGCCGAATCCCTTGGGAGTATCCGTGCCGCCGTTCGTCATCACGGCACGCGGAGCGATCAAAGACATCACCTCATTCACATCGACATCCAGATCCTCCACCTTTCTCGGGAAGAAGGCAGGCTTGCATCCCGGAGCCCCAACGTCCGGATTCTTCTGGCAGGCAGGTCCGGCGTAGTTCATCAGATAGCCGTCCATCCAGTAATATTCGCCGTTGCCAACGATCGACTCGACGCTCTCGCCGAACGCACGCCGAATCCACGAAGTCCCGCCCTCACCACCGCAGCTCGGAAGAGCAGCAACCACGCGATCGTCATACGCCGCCGTCACCAGCGTCGCCTTGCCGTCGCGCGAGTGGCCCTCCACCGCCACCTTGTCCGGATCTGGCCCTTGCGGATCGGTATCCTGCCCAAACTCGTCGATCACGCGGCTGATCCCCCACGCCCAAGCCACCAGCGCACCAGGATCTGTCGGCTTCCTCCAGTTCCCTTTGTTGATCAGCCCGATCAGGTAGCTCGAAGTATTCGCACCTCCGGAATCCGGCTGCAATTGCGTTTGCGTATAGCCGCACGCGGCAAATCCTCCCACCGCCGTGTACTGAAAATCGTTGTCACTCTCGCCGATGCTGATGAACACGGGAACCTTACCAGCGGAATTCGCAGGAAAGCGGCACGTCATCGTAATCACCGGAGCGTTCCGAACCGCCGGATATCCCGCAGTCGAAACCGCCCCCGTATACGTCTTCTGCCGGTACGAATACGTCACACCATTGCTCATCACACCATTCGGGCATGAAGGGCTCGTAATGCAACTGATCGCCCCCGTCTGCGTCCCCGTCGTAACCGGCCCAATCGTCCAAGTAATCGAAGGCCATTCGCTCTGCGGCCACGTGTACCCGTAAATCTCCTTCTGGACCAGGTCCCAAATCTCTGGACGCCGCTTGATCCACCAATCCTCGGGCGTCTTGATCTGTTCACCTGTGTTTCGCATCGTAAACAAATCAATCGGCTCGTATAGGAAATCCTTGTCCTTCTGCTGCTGTGGAAGATCGTTCACTAAGGACAGCGTAGGCAAAGGTGAGTAGGTAGCACCTACCAGACATCCTGGAGCCACGCATGGAGTATTGCCACCAACTCCCAGCGGAGCATTCCCGGTCGGATACGGTCGGCCTCCCTTCGGCCCGTAGTCGCCGAACCCGCTCATCGCACCGCCAGTCGAAGTTCCCAACTCCTGCGTGGTCGTACACGGAGTCGCTCCGCCGCACAGCACATTCGCAACACCGCCGCTCTGCGAGTCGTCATAGGTCGTCCACAAACCCCATCCCCAGCGCACAATGGTGTGCCCCAAAGCATCGGTCCAGTTGGCCGTCTCGGGATTCGAGACATTTCCCGGAAACGCGTTCACCGGCTTATTCGGATCCGACACGCGCGTCGCCGTCAACGGCGGGTTGGACGTCGCGGTTGGAAATTGCAATTTCTGTTGGCACATCATCTGTGCCTGATCCTGTACCGCCGTGATCGAAGCCGTCGGCAGACCCGCTGGCACGTTATAGGGCGCTTGTGTGCAATCAATCGTCTGCGCCCTCGACGGCATCGACGACAGTAGGAAGAACGAGAAGGCGATAAGAAGATACAACCGGTTCGACTGCCAATATATGGTTTTCATGCGCGATTCCTCTCCAATTCGCCTCGAGAGAAGGCAAACTCGCATGGGAAGACATCGACGCAGTTCGTGCGCTCGTTCGGTCGGTGGCTCCAAGAGGAGATTGGCGCTCACACAAGGCTATTTATTTGCGTCGCAAACTATATACAGAATGTCTAGAATTCGTCAAGCCATTTTCAAAGATGTTTCTTCAGTAAACATCCCATTACGCCGAAATCATTGGTTTTTATGTCACCTCGCCCATAGTAACCACTGTCAATTCTTTTCGTCGGGGCAACAAGAAATGTTGCCCCACTGCAATATGGATGAGCAATTTAACGCGAACGAGACTTACCACCACTCGCCCTACCGCACCTCGCCCACCCAGCTCGCAAACGGAGGCAGCGTCATCGTAGTCGAGGTCGCCCCCTGTAGCGAAGGTTCATTCGTCAGCAGCGTCTTCACTGCCTTCTGCTTTATTCCCGCAGGCCCAAGGTCCAGCGCAATCTTCTGCGGCTGCCCAGTCATATTCAGCGACACCACAACCGCCTTCGCCCCCGCAGGAGCCGTTCGCACGTACGACAGCACACTGGGATTCGCCTCATCCACCATCACCATCCCGCCATCACGCAACGCAGGAATCTCCCGCCGCAGCGTGATTAGCCGCCGGTACCAGTTAAAAATTGAATTCGGATCCTTCTGCTCCGTCTGCACATTAATCGTCGTGTAATTCGGTGGGACCGGCAGCCAGGTCTTGGGATTCGTACTGAATCCCGCCTGCGGATTCGACGCATCCCACTGCATCGGAGTCCGTTCCCCGTCGCGTCCCTTCTCCTTCGGCCACCCCGTCTTGCCAATCGGGTCCTTCACGTCCTCCACCCGCGTTGGCGTCGAAGTCACCATCCCCAACTCCTCCCCGTAGTACATCAGCGCCGTAGCCCGCGTCGTCATCAGCATCGCACCAAGCAACTTCGCAATCTGCGTGTTATGAACCCCATCTCCATACCGCTCCCAGCTCCGAATATTGTCGTGGTTATCGAACACCAGCAGCGGCTGCGACCCATGCACCTGAGTCTCCACCTCACTAAGCCGTGCACGAAAAGAATTCGCATCCAGCTTGTTCGAAAAGCCCACGATCATATCCATCGGCAGCTGCAACTCATCGTGCTTTACCCCGCCATACCACTTATCCAACTCCGCCGTATTCGGCAGATACGTCTCCCCAATCAGCACCCGGTCCCCCGGGTAGGTTGCCGACGGATACTTCGCCACCATCGCCCGCATCTGTCGAATCACATCATGCACCTCCGGCAGATTATCCGTGTAGATGTGCTCAAGGTTCGGATCACCCTGCGCATTCGTCCCAGCCAGCACCGGTTCATCCCGTTGCTGCGGATCCTCAAACAATGTCGGAATCGCATCCAGCCGATACCCCGCAACCCCGCGGTCCAGCCAGAACTGCATCACCCCGAACATCGCCTTCTCTACCTCCGGATTCCGCCAGTTCAAATCCGGCTGCTGTTTATAAAACTTGTGGTAGTAGAACGACTTCGTCTGCGGCATATACTCCCACGCCGATCCGCCAAACAAACTCAACCAGTTATTCGGAGGCAGCGGTTTCCCATTTGGCCCCGGTTTACCATCGCTCCACACATACCAGTTCCGCTTCGGATTCGTCCGCGAACTCGCCGACTCAATAAACCACTTATTCTTGTCCGAAGTATGGTTCAGCACCATATCCTGAATCACGCGAATATTTCGCTTCTTCGCCTCCGCCACCAACCGGTCGAAGTCCTGAAGCGTCCCATATTGCGGATCGACATTCTCGTAGTCCGAGATGTCATACCCAAAATCCACCTGCGGTGACGGATATATCGGAGAGAGCCAGATCGCATCCACCCCCAGCGCCCGAAGATAATCCAGCCGATCGGTAATCCCATTCAAATCCCCAATCCCATCCCCATTCGAATCCTGAAAACTCCGCGGATAAATCTCATAGATCACCGCATGTTTCCACCACGTACCGTCATTCGAGGGCGCAGCCGGTGTCTGCGCAAAAGTGCAGGATGCCATCAGGGCCGCAAGTAGAAGCGCGCGAAACCTCGGAAAGCGCATCATATTCAGTTCCCTCCAGCAATCATTGACTAGCCAGACCGTGACGATACTCTCCCTCAGCCATCTTAGGCCAGTTCCGCCCATCAATCTCTGGACAGCGAGGGTCATATCGCATACCGTTCTCTAACGATAGAAAACGCCGCAAGTCTTACGAAAGAGAATCTCGCCAATGACCACTCTGAATCGCCGGACCTTCGTTCAACTCGCAAGCGCCGCTGCAGCCACGCAAATCCACACACTCGCAACTCTCGCCGCTCCCGCTGCACAGTCGTCCTCCGCCAACGACCACATCCAGTTCGCTCTCATCGGAGCAGGCATCCAGGGCCAGGGCGACACCGCCACCGCCCTCCGCGTTCCCGGCGTCAAACTCGTCGCCGTCGCCGACTGCTACGACGGACGCCTCACTCACTCCAAAGAACTCTGGGGAACAGGCACGTCCAACGATGTCGACCTCTTCACCACCCGCGACTACCGCGAGATCCTGGCCCGCAAAGATGTCGACGCCGTCATCATCGCCACGCCCGATCACTGGCACAAACAAGCCGCCATTGATGCCATGCACGCCGGCAAAGACGTCTATCTCGAAAAACCCATGATTCACATCTACCCAGACGGCCCCGCGATCATCTCCGCCGCGAAATCCACCAACCGCATCCTTCAGGTCGGCAGCCAGCGCGTCTCCTCTGTCATCTACGCCAAAGCCAAAGAACTCCTCGCCTCCGGAGCCATCGGCCAACTCAACATGATCACCGCCCGCTGGGACCGCAACTCCTCCATCGGTGCCTGGAACTACTCCGTCCCACCCGACGCCGACACCACCACCTGCGACTGGCCACGCTTCCTCGGCTCCGCCCCGCAGGTCCCCTGGAACGCCGAACGCTTCTTCCAGTGGCGCAAGTGGTCCGACTACTCCAGCGGAGTCGCAGGCGATCTCTTCGTCCATCTCTTCAGCGGCACACACTTCATCACCGGCTCCAACGGCCCCACCCGCGCCATGGCCACCGGAGGCCTGCGCTACTGGAAGGACGGCCGCAACGTCCCCGACGTCCTCCTCGCGCTCTTCGATTACCCCCAAGGCTTCAACCTCAGCCTCCGAGTCAACTTCGTCGACGGCGGCGACGAAAGCGAAGGCTTCCTCTTCACCGGCTCCGAAGGCACCATGGAGATCGCCGGCCAGACCGTCACCATCACCCGCGTCCCTCGCGAAAAAGACCCCGGCTACACCATCAGCACCTTCTCCATCGCAATGCAGCAGGAATTCCTCAAGCAATACCGTCAGAAATATCCGCCAGAACTACCCACCGGCACACCCTACACCGCCGCAGAAAAATTCTCCGCCCCCCGCGGCTACTCCGACAGCTACGACCACTTCCAGAACTTCTTCAACTCCGTCCGCACCCGCAAACAACCAGTGGAAGACGCCACCTTCGGCTTCCGGGCCGCAGGCGCCGCCCTCCTCAGCAACCTGAGCATGGAAAAATCCTCAGTCATCAACTGGAATCCAGAAACCATGAAGGTCGTATGAACCTCCCGTCGTCAGTACCCTCGCGTCTTTTGGTTGTCATTCCGACCGGAGCGCAGCGGAGTGGAGGAACCTGCTGTTCGTACGCAGAGGCACAGATCTCACCTACCCGTCACCAAGCAACCAACGTACTGAGGACCCAATGAAACTCGCCCCCTTCGCTCTTCTCTTCGCTCTCACGACGCCACCACTTCGCGCCGCAGCACCGGACAAACCCATCCGAGTGGCCATTGTCGGCCTCGTCCACGGACACGTAAAAGGCTTTCTGGCCGCACTCCCCAAAAATCCGAACGCCCAGCTCATAGCTATAGTCGAACCCAACACTGCTCTCGCCCAGCAATACGCATCGCATTACAACCTCCCGAAGTCCCTCTTCGATACCGACCTCGAGCACATGCTCACCACCCAGCACCCCGATGCCGTCCTCGTCTACACCACCATCCAGGACCACCGCCGAGTCATCGAGGCCGCAGCCCGCCACAACATCAGCTCAATGGTCGAAAAACCCCTCTCCACCACCATGGAAGACGCACTAGCCATCCGTGCCGCAGCCCGCGAGCATCACGTCAACGTCCTCGTCAACTACGAGACCACCTGGTACGCCTCCAACGCCGAAGCCATCCACGAAGCCGACTCCGGCAAACTCGGCGACCTCCGCAAAATCGTCGTTCACGACGGACACGAAGGCCCCAAAGAGATCGGCGTCGGCCCCGAGTGGCTCCCCTGGCTCACCGACCCCGTCCAGAACGGAGCCGGCGCTCTCTTCGACTTCGGCTGCTACGGCGCCGACCTGGCCACGGTCCTTATGCACGGCCAACCCCCACTCTCCGTCACCGCGGTCATGCAAACCGACAAACCCGACACCTACCCCCACGTAGACGACGACGCCACCATCATCCTCCGCTACCCCAAAACACAAGCCGTCATCATGCCCTCCTGGAACTGGCCCTTCGCCCGAAAAGACATGGAAGTCTACGGCGCAACCGGATACATCATCACCGTAGCCTCCAGCGATCTACGCACCCGCTACCAAACCGAAAAAACCGAATCGCAAAAACCCGCGCCGCCGCTACCCGCAAACCAATCCAACTCACTCGACTACCTAGCCGCCGTCCTCCACGGCGAAATCAACCCGCAAGGCGACCTCACATCTCTCGACACCAACATCATCGTCATGCAAATCCTCGACGCCGCCCGTACCTCCGCAAAAACTGGCCGCACCATCGAACTCAATCCACTACCTAAATGACCACGGAGGCTCGATTTGTGATTGACCACAGATTATTCGGAGGTGTCATCATGAGCAAAATTATTAAAAGTGTCATCCTGAGCGAAGTAACTCGCGCCTTTGCGAGTTATTGAGTCGAAGGACCTGCGGTTTCTCTCGAGCGCCCATAATGTCAAAGGAAGCTAAATGAAAAATTCCCTCAAACTCTCCGCCCTCATCCTCCTCGCTCTCGCCGCAATCCCTGCCCACGCCCAAGACCCCGCCCACGCCACCGAATTCCGCAAACCCACTCCCGGCCCCGGCCCCAACGGCGCACCCAACCCAACCTTCCTCGTCCACCGCCTCGGCACCGACCACGCCGAAGCCATCACCACCCTCGACATGAACAACGACGGCTTCCTCGACCTCCTCAGCGGAGCCTACTGGTACGAAAACCCCGGCCCCAACGGCGGCGACTGGAAGCGCCACCAGTACCGCACCGTAGGCACCCACGCCGAATTCATCTCCGACTGCGGCGAATGGACCATCGACGTCAACCACGACGGCTACCCCGACGTCGTCACCACCGGATGGATCTCCAACGGCCTCTGGTGGTACGAAAACCCCGGCAAATCCGCGGCCCCCGGCACCTTCTGGAAGCAGCACTTCATCACTGACAGCTTCGACACCGAGGGCGGAGCCTTCGCCGACATCAACGGCGACGGCAAACCCGACGTCGCCCTCGCCCACTACAACCACTCCGGCATCCTCTGGGTCGACTTCTCCGGCCCAGAACCCCGCGTCCATCACGTCGGCGGCAAAGATGAAGACGGCCACGGCATCGGAATCGCCGACATCAACGGCGACGGCAAACCCGACATCCTCACACCCTACGGCTGGTTCCAGAACATCGACGCCAACAACGACAAGTGGCAGTGGCACCCCGACTGGCATCTAGGCGACACCGGCTTCCCCATCATCGCCTACGACGTCAACCACGACGGCAAAATGGACCTCATCTTCGGCCAGGGCCACAGCTACGGCCTCTACTGGCTCGAACAAGGCGGCACACCCGACCACCGCACCTGGACCCGCCACACCATCGACGAGTCCTTCTCGCAATCCCACGCCCTGGTCCTCGCCGACCTCGAAGGCAACGGCAGCACCTGGCTCATCACCGGCAAACGCTACCGCGGCCACTCCGGCGGACGACCCCGGCTCCTACGACCCCAACGTCATCTACGCCTACAAACTCAACCCCGACGCCACCTTCACCCGCGTCCCCATCTCCTACAACGGCACAGCAGGCGTAGGCACTCAAATCCTCACCCTCGACCTCGACAAAGACGGCGACCTCGACATCGCAGTAGCCGGAAAGATGGGCGTTCACTTCCTCGAAAACCTTCGCATCGACAACGTCCCCCAAGCCACGCGCGAAGCCCAGCAAGCCATCGAGCGCAACTGGCCCTTCCCCAACGAAGGCAAAGAAGTCCCACAGGAGGACGGCCCCAAACCAAAATAATCTGGTTAAACTTTCGGCAGAAGCAGCGGGCTTCAGCCCCGGGTCTTTTCTTGTGACCCGCAAACCGCGCGTCTACTTCTGCGCCTTCATAAACTCCCGCACCAGAGCCGCAATCTCATCCGCCTTGGTATCCAGCGCAAAATGCCCCGCGTCGAGCACATAGACCTTCGCGCCCGGCACGTCCTTCCTGTACCGTTCCGGTTCGCCAGCATCGAACGAAAGATCATGCTTACCCCAAATAACCAAAAGCCTAGGCTGCGTCTTCTGCATCCAAGCCTGCCACTTCGGATAAGCATCGACGTTCGTGCGATAGTCATAAAACAAATCGCTCTGAATCTGCGCCTGCCCCGGCGAATTCAGAAACGCATACTCATCCGTCCAAAGATCCGGATCATAAAGCTCAACATTCGGATCGTCTCCAACATGCCGCGTCTTCGTCGTCGCCAGCGACAACAGATTCGTCCGCAGCTTCTCCTCATTCGCAGCCCGATCCGCCCAGAACGCCCGCCTTGTCGCCCAGTTCGCCCCAAGACCCTCGTTATGCGCAACCGCGTCCTGAACAATCAGCGCCTGCACCCGCTCAGGGTGCGCCAACGCCATCCGAAACCCAACCGGCCCACCGTAGTCCTGCATATAAAGCGTGTAGCGCGACAAACCCAGCGCCTGCGTAAATCCATCCATCACCGAAGCGATATGGTCAAACGTGTAATCGAACTGCTTCGGATCAGGCCAGTCGCTATGTCCGTACCCCGGATAGTCAGGCGCGACCAGATGATAGCTGTCCGCAAGCCGCGTCAGCAGCGGCTGAAACATCCGCGACGACGAAGGCAGCCCGTGAAGCAACAAAATAGTAGGAGCCCCCTTCGGCCCAGCTTCTCTATAAAAGATCGAAACTCCATCGACCTTCACGGTGCGATAAAAAATCTGTTGTTCCATTGTCTTGTCCTTCATTTGGGCGTCAAGTCCCATGCAAATGGTGAGTGCGATTGCCGCGGACGCAGTGGTTCGGAGAATCGATTTTGCCATAATTTCAAATATCCTTCTTTGGAGACGGGAATGTCACTGACGTTTTTTGACCGGCATCATCCTCTGCCGCGGCGTTCGCGGCTCCACTGAAGAACTGGACCGGCAACCGCGGAAACCTCGGAAACCAATGTCTGCATCAGCGTCTTTGCATCCCTCTCTCGGGAGAGACTCGCACTCTGTCCCGCCCAGAGTTGGAGCAGCTCCGTCTCTGCCAGCTTTCTCAGCGGGAATGGCGAGGTTTCTCACGAGATGGCGCTGCAATGGATAAGGAAGAATCTCCACTCCCGGTCGATTCAACTCCTCGATCAACTGATTATGAATTCCGCGAGCGAGTCGTCCGGTAAACCCCTTGGTCAACGAAGTTCTCTGCGCTTTCCCACTGAGTAGCGCATTGCGATGAACGGCACTGGCACCCGAATCTTCACTCGCCAGAAAGGCCGTGCCGATCTGAACGCCTTCGGCTCCAAGGGCAAAAGCCGCAATTATTCCACGCGCATCGCCGATACCTCCTGCGGCCACCACAGGTGCCGAAACAGCATCGACGACCTGAGGCGTCAGCGAGAATGTTCCTGTAAGCGAATCCTCGGCCGGCAGCAGAAAAGAGCCGCGATGGCCGCCCGCTTCAAAGCCAGAAGCGACAATGACGTTGACTCCAGCCTCATCGAGCACTCTGGCCTCCGCCGCCGTCGTCGCGTTTCCAATCGTAACGATTCCCTGCATGCGGCATTCGTCCAGAATCTCCTTCGGCGGCACTCCGACGATAAAGCTGAACACAGGAACCTTCGCATCAATCAGGACGCGCACCTGGTCTTCAAACCGGACCGGAACATAGGGCTTATAGTCCGGCAGAGGTGCGCCCAATGCCTCAATGTGTCCAGCAATATGCTTAAGGCTTCTCGCGAACTCCTCCCTTCCAGAAGCATCGCGCACCCTCATCTTCCATCGAGACCCACAAATTCATTGCGAAGGGCTTGGTAGTAAGTTCGCGAATCTCGGCAATAACGTCCTTGATTGCAGAAGGGCCCAGACCATGCGCCCCAAAGGAGCCCAGGCCGCCAAAATTCGACACCGTCGCCGTCAATCTCTGCGTCGACAGACCACCCAAAGGACCTTGAATGATCGGGTACTCAACTCCCAAGATTGAAGAAACACGAGTCTTGTTCCACGGCACCGGACGAACTCACGGACTGCTTTTCCATTCCTATCCTCCGAAAACGACAGTCAGAGTACGGCCTCTACCTTTGCTCGCTACGAATCGACTTCGAAGATGACATCAAGCTCCACCGGCATCCCCAGCGGCAGACTCGCCACGCCAATCACCAGCCGAACCGATGCCTTTTCGATCCCAAAAACATCTCGAAACAAATCCGACACAGCATCCGCGACTTTAGGCTGCTCAAAAAAATCCCCGGAGGTCGCCAGAAACACTCCCAACCTAACAACGCGAGTCACTCGGTCGAGCGACCCCAGATGCTCCTTCGCCGAAGCCAGTACGTTCAAAGCCGCAACATACGCAGCATCGCGTCCAGCCTCGATATCAAGCTCTTTCCCCAGCCGCCCAACATACTTCGGCTTGTGATCCACAACCGGAAGCATCCCGCTGAAGAAAAGCAGATTCCCCGTCTGCACAGTCTCGACATAAGGGCCAAAAGGTGTCGAAGGCGCAGGCAGTCGAATACCAAGCTCCTGCAGCCGCCGATCTGCTCCATGTTGCCCCGCGCCGCCCTGCCCCGAACCTTGAGGGCTTACCATTGGCCCACGTGCGCACCGTCGTCCACGTGCAGCACCTCCCCGGTAACGTGAGCAGCTTCCGCCAGATAAATAACAGCGGCAGCGATGTCCTTCGAATCTGAAAACGTTCCCATCGGCGATCTTGCCTTCACTTCTTTGTGCAGAGGCGTATCAACAACCCCAGGCGCCACCGCGTTGAAGCGGATGTGATCCTTCGCGTATTCGCTCGCGAGGCTCAGCGTAACCGCCTCAAGCCCTCCTTTGGTGATCATAGGAATCGACGCCGGAAGGCCTGCAATGGGATTGTCGGCCAACGATGCTGTAATGCTTGTCACGCTGCCACCTCCGCCCTGCAATAACATCTGCTTCACCGCGAGTTGAGTAATGAAGATGAATCCTTCCAGATTTATCGAAACGAATCTGCGAAACTCCTCAATCGTATAGTCCGTAAACGGCTTGGAAGAGAAGATACCCGCATTATTGACAACGTGATCGATCGAACCGAACTTCGTGATCGCGGTCTGTGCAATCTCCTCAGCCGTCGCTGCCTCACCGATGTCTCCGTCGACGAGCGCGAGGTTCGGTGACGGCTCAAAGCCGGCCTTCGAGACGCTGCGCGCGGTTGCAACGACGTTATAGCCACGGTCCAGAAAAGCCCGAACAACGGCTGCTCCGATGCCTTGCGACGCACCCGTGACGATGGCTGTCTGTTTGTCTGCCATGCTTAGCTCCCGATTCACGAGACTAACCACCACTTTGGATCATCCTCTCCCATCTACGAACCAGCAGCAAGCTCATACCCAAGTTCTTCCCTTGAAACATTCTCCCAAATGAACTACCGTGACATCGTCACGATATTCTCGTCTCCCATGAAGCCAATCGCCCGTCTCGCCGCTGCCACTCTGCTCGCCCTTTCTACCCTCCCCGCTTTCTCTCAACCGATCCCCCACCCATACCTTCATCATTCAGGGCGACCAATTCCTCCTCGACGGCAAACCCTTCAAAGTCCTCTCCGGCGAACTCCACTACGCCCGCATCCCCCGCGAATACTGGCACGCCCGCCTAAAAATGGCCCGAGCCATGGGCCTCAACACCATCGCCACCTACGTCTTCTGGAACGTCCACGAACCCTCCCCCGGCCAGTACAACTTCTCCGGCAACGCCGACCTCGTCGCCTTCATCAAGGCCGCCCAGGAAGAAGGCCTCTACGTCATCCTCCGCGCCGGTCCCTACTCCTGCGCCGAGTGGGAGTTCGGCGGCTACCCCGCATGGCTCCTCAAAGACCCCCGCATGTCCACCGCCCTCCGCACCAACGACCCCGCCTTCATGGTCCCCGTCGAGCGCTGGATCAACCGCCTCGGCCAGGAAACCGCCTCACTCCAGATCGGTCGCGGCGGCCCCATCCTCATCACCCAGGTTGAAAACGAGTACGGCAGCTGGGTCGAACACGATACCGCCCCGCCCGACCCCAATCACACCTACATGACCCACATGCGCGACATCTTCCTCCGCGCCGGCTTCACCGACTCGCTCCTCGACACCGTCGACGGCGGCGACGAACTCCCCAACGGCGGCATCCCCGGCGTCTTCACCGGAGTCAACTTCGGAGTAGGCAGTTCCAAAAAAGAAATCGCCCAAGCTCGCCGCCTTCCAACCCGGCAAACCCCTCCTCGTCACCGAGTACTGGCCCGGCTGGTTCGACTACTGGGGCCACCCCCACCAAACCCGCCCCCTCCAACCCCAGCTCGACGACCTCGACTACATCCTCAGCCACGGCAACGGAATCAACCTCTACATGTTTCACGGAGGCACCAGCTTCGGCTTCATGTCCGGAGCCAACTTCATCGACAACCAACTATCTCCCCCAGGTCACCAGCTACGACTACGGCGCCCCCCTCGACGAAGCCGGCCGCCCCACCCCAAAATTCCACGACTTCCGAAAGATCTTCGCCAAATACGCCTGTTCAAACAGCGACGCTCCCGTTGCCAAAGCCTCAAATGTGGATTCGACAGGCAGCAAAAAAGAAGTGTCATCCCGACCGGAGCGCAGCGGAGTGGACGGACCTGCATTTGCATTCGCCACGAGTGCCGCGAAAAACCGGCCGAATGAGCCAGGAGAGGCACAGGATCCTGCCTTCCACCCATCCCAGACCCACCACCGGTCATCACCATCCCCACCATCACCCTCACCGAATCCACGCCACTCTGGGCCAACCTCCCCAAACCGATCCACTCCGACACTCCCAAACCAATGGAGCAGTTCGACCAGGCCTACGGCTACATCCTCTACCGCCACCAACTCCCCGCAGCCACCTCCGGCAACCTCGTCCTCAACGACCTCCACGACTACGCCCAGATCTATCTCGACGGCAAATTAGCCGGAACCCTCGACCGCCGCCACAACCAATCCACCCTCCCCATCACCACCACCGGCCCCGCCCGCCTCGACATCCTCGTCGAAAACTCCGACCGCATCAACTTCTCACCAGCCATGCGCGGCGAAATCAAAGGCATCACCAAATCCGTCACCCTTGCCGGCGCCGCCCTCACCAACTGGCAAATCTACCCCCTCCCCATGACCACCCTCCCAACGTCTTCTTCCGCCGAAAAGCTGTCATCCCGACCGAAGCGCAGCGAAGTGGAGGGACCTGCTTCTCCACCTCAATCCCGACCCCAACCTTCTACCGAGCCCACTTCACCCTAACCACCACCGGCGACACCTTCCTCGACGTCCGCAACCTCACCAAGGGAGCCCTCTGGATCAACGGCCACCCCATCGGCCGCTTCTGGAACGTAGGCCCCCAGCAGACCCTCTACGTCCCCGGCCCCTGGCTCCGCACAGGCGAAAACGAAATCATCGTCTTCGACCTCCAACCTACCTCCAACCACCCCACCGTAGCCGGCCTCGCCACCCCAATCCTCGACGCCCCGGTAGCCGAAACCGCCCCCCTCAACCAACCGGAGTAATTCACACCATGGCCACCTTTCCCTCAAGATTTCCACAGGCTGCTCCTCCTCGCCGCGCTCTCTCTCGGCCTCGCCTCAGCTCCCATATATGCTCAATTATCAATAGAAACCCTCAAGTCCAACTTCAAGAATCCGCCCGACGATGCCAAACCCATGATGCGCTGGTGGTGGTTCGGCGCCGCTGTGGAAAAACCCGAGATCCTCCGCGAGCTCCAGCAAATGAAAGCCGACGGCATCGGCGGAGCCGAACTAGCCTTCGTCTACCCCGAGGTCCTCGACGACCCAGCCAAAGGCCTCAACAATCTCCCCTTCCTCTCCCCAGCCATGCTCGACGCCGTCCACTACGCCCAGGCCGAAGGCCGCAAACTCGGCCTCCGCATCGACGTCACCCTCTGCAGCGGCTGGCCCTACGGAGGCCCCAACACCACCCTCGCCGAAGCCGCCGGCCGCCTCCGCACCGCCGAAATCCCAGTTCCCGCCAACGCCAAGTCCGTTTCTCTTCCACAATTCGAGCAGGGCGAAAGCCTTATCGCTGCCTCGATCGCGCCTGGAGAACCGAAACACTGGACTCCAGCCTCCGCCCAGTCGTTGCCCTTACAACTGCCGCACGACACAACTGAGTTCGGTGCTGGAACCCCTCCGATAAACCACGCGTAGCCCTCTTCTTCATCGCCAGCCACACCAAGCAACAAGTCAAACGAGCCGCCGTGGGAGCCGATGGCTACGTCCTCGATCCCTTCAGCCACCAAGCCGTAGCCACCCACCTCCAAAAAGTAGGCGAACCCCTGGTCAAGGCCTTCGGCGACACCCCACCCTACGCCATCTTCTCCGACTCCCTCGAAGCCTACGGAGCCGACTGGACCCCCACCCTCCCCGCCGAATTCCAGAAGCGTCGAGGCTACGATCTCCTCCCTCATCTCCCCGAACTGGTAGCCGGAGGAACACCCGCCGCCGACAAGGTAAGGCACGACTGGGGCCAGACCCTCACCGAATTGGTCAACGAAAACTACCTGACCCAAATCAATAACTGGGCCATCGCCCATCACACGAAGTTCCGCTCGCAAACCTATGGAGAACCAGCAGTTTCATTCTCAAGCCAACGCCTCGCCGCACTCCCCGAAGGCGAAGGTCCACAGTGGCGCGCGTTTTCCACACTCCGCTGGGCCACCTCCGCCAACCACGTCTTCGGCAACAACGTCACCTCCGGCGAGACCTTCACCTGGCTACACTCTCCAGTCTTCCGAGCCACCCCGCTCGACATGAAGACCGAAGCCGACATCGACTTCATCATGGGCGAGAACCAGATCATCGGTCACGGCTGGCCCTACTCCCCGCCACCGGGCAAAGTCCCCGAACCCGGTTGGTCCCTCTACGCCGCCGCCTCCTTCAACGAGCACAACCCCTGGCACCCCGTCATGCCTGACGTCGCCCGCTACATCCAGCGCATCAGCTATTTACTGCGACAAGGTCAACCAGCAAATCAAGTCGCTATCCTCCTCCCCACCGACGACGCCTGGGCCAGCTTCACCCCCGCCCACGTCACCGTAACCGGAGCCATGCAGAAGCTCGTCACCCCTGCGCTGATGTCCGCCATCCTCTCCGCCGGCTACAACGTAGACTTCATCGACGCCGAAGCCATCAACTCCGTAGGCCTCGGCACCCACCAAATCCTCGTCCTCCCACCCACCGACCGCATCCCCATCGAGACCCTCAAAAAGATCGCCGCCTGGTCCCGCAGCGGCGGCAAAGTCATCGCCGTCGGCCACCCCCCCACCACAGATCCCGAAGGCAACCCCTCCCCCGAAATCACCGAGCTCTCCAAAGCCATCATGCTCGTCCCCGACACCGCCGAACTCTCCAAAGCCCTCGACAACGAAGGAAACCCTGACCTCAAACTCGCTACCTCCGACGACCACGCGAAAGAAGTAGTAGGCTTCATCCGTCGCAAGCTCCCCACCGCAGACATCTACTTCGTCGCCAATACCTCCAATCGACCCATTCAGGCGACCGCCACCTTTGACTCGACGCATCGCGACGGCGAACAGTGGGATCCCGAAACCGGAAAAGCAGCTCACGTCACCGCAAGTAACCTACCCTTAAATCTCGCTCCCTACGAATCACGGGTGCTTATCTTTGCCCACTACAGTGAATCAGAGCCACCCCATAGGTCTCCTATCGATTCGGCCTCGATGACGCCTCTCGCCGACCTCAGCACCGACTGGCAAGTCACCTTCACCTCCACCAAAGAAACCGAAACCGAACCCACCCTCACCGACTGGACCACGAGCCCAGCCACCCGCTACTACTCCGGCGAAGCCGTCTACTCCCGAGACTTCACCGTCGCCACCACACAGAAAACCCCAATCTTCCTTGAAGTAGAAGGCGGAGCCGCACTCCCCGGCTCACCCAACTCCCCACCCGAACACCCAGCTCTCGGCCCCAACGGCCTGCCCGACCCACGCATCACCCGCACCGGCCCCGGCATGCACGCCTACTACGACCCGCCCATCCACGAAGCAGCCATCGTCTTCATCAACGGCCAGCGAGCCGGCGCTCTCTGGCACCCACCCTACCGCCTCGACGTCTCCAAACTCCTAAAACCCGGCCAAAACCATATCGAGATCCATGTCTACAACACCGCCCTTAACGCCTGGTCCGCACTCCCGCCGCACGACTACAAACCCCTCATAGAAAAATACGGCGACCGCTTCCAGATGCAGGACCTCGACAAAGTCCAACCAATCCCCTCCGGCATCCTAGGCACCATCCACCTCGTCACCCAAGAGGCCAGGTGAAACGGCTTAGCGCCAAAGGCGCGTTCCATACCAGCATGGGGCGAAGCCCCATGTACGCGCGCCCTAAAATCCAGAGGGCTGAAAGCCCGGCCTATTTGCGTCCACCTGAGCCATTCACCTCAGCCTCAGCCCGGTCAATCGCCGCATACAACTGGTCCGGCTCCGTCACCTCAATCCAATGGTGCGCGGTCGCGACCACCAGCGTAGGCGTGTGCACAATCCCGACCCGTCTCCCCAGCGCACAATCCGCCTCCACTTCATTCGCGCATTTGGGATCGACAACAAAAGGCAGAGCCTGCCCATGCGCCTGAAACCATCTCCGCGTAAACTGCTGCAGATCTTCAGCACTCGCAATCAGCCGCTGACTGGCAAAAACATCCCGTCGAAAATCCTCCGCCACCTTAGGCGAAACCTTATCTTCAAGATACCGCGCATAGATCGCAGCATTACGCGACCACATATGGCCCGGAATGATGAAGTCGTAATGAACCCGCGGAATCCCGTAATGACTCATAGCATCCCGCACCATCGGAGAAACCCGGGCACAAAGCGGACACTCCAGATCCTCAAACTCAATAATCGCCACCTTCGCACCAACCGGTGGCTTGAAGACGGAAGTATCCTTGAACGCAGTAGCGCCACTCGACGGCATAGCCATCTGCGCGCCAGCCGGAATAACTAATACAAAAGCCAAGGCAATAACCAAATGCTTCATCGTGGAATCCATTCTATCGACCCTTTTAGTCATTGAAAACCTTTGGCACGTGCTGGTGAAGTCGCATAAGATTGCCACTAACCTGAACTTAAGTCCAAGGAATCTCATGTCGGTCCATCAGCCCGGGAAGAAGGAAACGCTTCCTGAGGCAGCAGCTAATCGCGAGCCACACCAAATCTATGGCACAGGTGAGATGGCGGACCTCACCCGCGCCTACGACTGGAGCATTACCCCGGTCGGTCCCGTCGAGCAGTGGCCTGAGGCCCTCATCACCACCATCAACACCATCCTCGGTTCCCGCCATCCCATGTTCCTCTGGTGGGGCGAAGAGCACATCCAGTTTTATAACGATGCTTACCGTCCCAGCATCCGAGAGGACAAGCACCCCAGCGCTCTCGGCCAGCGCGGAGAAGAGTGCTGGACCGAGATTTGGCCCATTATCGGCCCCCAGATCGAAGCCGTCCTGACCCGCGGCGAAGCCAGCTGGCACGAAGACCAGCTCGTCCCCATCAATCGCAACGGCAAACTCGAAGACGTCTACTGGACCTACGGCTACAGTCCTGTCCGCAGCGGTCCCGACATCCGCGGCGTCCTTGTCGTCTGCACCGAAACCACCGAAACCGTCAGCGCCAGGCAGCTCCTCCAACAGGAGACAGAGCGGCTCGCCGATCTGTTCAATCAGGCTCCGGCGTTCTTCGCCGTCCTCAACGGCCCCCGCCACGTCTTCGAGTTCACCAACCCGCACTATCAAAACCTGATCGGAAGCCGCGACTTCGTCGGCAAGACGGTCAGCGAAGCCGTCCCGGAGGCCGAAGAACAGGGCTTCATCGCGCTGCTCGATCACGTCTATCAGACCGGCGAGCCCTTCATCGGCCGCGGTACACCCATCCGCCTTGCCCGAGCACCTGCGCGCGCCCTCGAACTCCGCTATCTCGATTTCGTCTACCAGCCCCGCCGCGACTCCCATGGAGACATCAACGGCATCATCGTCCTCGGCGTCGACGTCACCGAAGGGAAGCGCGCCGAGGAGGTCATCCTGCAATCCGAGAAGCTCAACGCCGTAGGTCGCCTCGCCAGCTCCATAGCCCACGAGATCAACAACCCCCTCGAATCAGTCACCAACCTCATCTATCTAGCCCAGCAGGCCGCCGTCAACCCCGAGGCCAAAGAGTATCTCGCCACCGCCGAGATCGAACTCCGGCGCGTCTCCGTCATCGCTAACCAGACGCTCCGCTTTCACCGTCAGACCACCAGGGCCAAGCCCACCACCGCCGCCGAGCTCATCGGCGAGACCGTCCCCATCTACCAGGCCCGTCTCACCAACGCGAACGTCCGCATCGAACGCCGCGACCGCTCATCCCTCCCCGTCACCTGCTTCGACGGCGAGGTGCGTCAGGTACTTAGCAATCTCGTCGCCAACGCCATCGACGCCATGAGCCCGAGCCCCGCAGGAGGCCGTCTCCTAATTCGCTCCCACGAGGGCACCGACTGGAAATCCGGACGAAAGGGCATGATTCTCACCGTCGCCGACACCGGCTCAGGCATCCCCGCAGACCTTCAAAAGAAGATCTTCGAGCCCTTTTTCACTACCAAAGGCATGCAGGGCACCGGCCTCGGACTTTGGATAAGCCACGAGATCGTAGACCGCCACCGCGGAGTCTTGCGTGTCCGATCGAGCCAGAAACAACCCGTCACCGGAACCGTCTTCCAGCTCTTCCTGCCCTGCGATGAGCCAGCATCATGAGCCGCTCAGCCCTTGACACCCACGATAAAATTAACTCAGACATCAACCAGTCCGGCGCAAGCCGGACTGCACCATTTAACGCGACACTAAAACCAACCGAAGTCCAGACTTAAAGTCTCTTCTTCGAATACTTTGCACACTTTTACCCCGGGAGGGGGAGCCCATGATCATCGCAGCCCCGCAACGTCCAAAACTCCTCGCCCTAACCCTGTTTCTGGCCTTCACCGCAACATCCGCGCACGCCGAACAAAAAATATTTTCCGCCAACGACTACGGAGCCAAAGGCGACGGCACTACCCTCAACACCGTCGCCATCCAGAAGGCCATCGACGCAGCAGCAGCCTATAAAGGCGGCGGCACCGTCAGCCTCAAACCCGGCACCTACCTCACCGGCTCTCTCTTCCTGAAAACCGGCACCACCCTCGATGTTCCCGAAGGCGTCACCCTCATCGGCTCTCAAAAACTCGAAGACTACCCCGAACTCCCCACCCGCATCGCCGGCATCGAGATGACCTGGCCCTCCGCCCTAATCAACACCCGCGACCAGCATGACATCACCATCACCGGCAAAGGCACCATAGACGGCGACGGCCCCATCTGGTGGAAGTCCTACTGGGACCTCCGCGCGAAATACGAACCCCAGGGCCTCCGCTGGGCCTCCGACTACGACGCCAAAGCGCCCCCGCCTCATCCTCCTGCAAAACTCCTCCAACATCCATCTCGGCGGAGGCATCACTCTCAAGCGCTCCGGCTTCTGGACCGTCCAGGTCCTCTACTCCCACGACATCACCATCGATGGAGTCGTCATCCGCAACAACGAAGGTGGCAAAGGTCCCTCCACAGACGGTATTGACATCGACTCCTCGAACAAGGTCGTCGTCGCTCACGCCGACATCGACGTCAACGACGACGCCCTCTGCCTCAAGGCCGGCCGCGACTCCGACGGCCTCCGCGTCAACCGCCCCACCGAAAACATCGTCATCCGTGACTCCATCATCCGCCACGGCGCCGCAGCCATCACCATTGGCAGCGAGACCTCCGGCGGCTTCAACAACATCGAAGCCTACAATCTCACCGCCCTCGCCGGCGTCCCCTCCGGAGTCCTCTTCAAATCCGCCAAAACTCGCGGCGGATACGCCAAACAAATTCGCATCCACGACCTCGACCTGCAAGGCGTAGCCATCCCCATCCACATCACCATGAATTGGAACCCCACCTACAGCTACGCCACCCTGCCTCCTGGCCTCAAAAACCCTCCGCCCTACTACATCACCCTAACCACCCCGGTCACCCCACCCGAAAAAGGCCTCCCTCACTTCTCCGACGTCTACATCTGGAACATCAAGGCCACCGGCGCAAAGCAGGCCTTCAACGTCAGCGCCTACCCCAACGCTACACTCGACGACTTCCGCCTCGACCACCTCAACATCGAAGCCGCCACCGCCGGAACCATCGCCAACACAAAAAACTGGAAGATGTTCGACAACACCATCACCACCGCCGACGGCAGTAAAGTAACCATCACCAACTCGAACGGCGAAGCCAACCCCAAAGACGTCCCCTACGGCGAACCCAAATAGCTATGCGTTCTTATCCGTGTAATCCGTTCAATCCGTGGTTAGCCTTTACTTGGCTCTGCCCAGCCCCATGCGCAAAATCAATAAAAGCATGCTGCGGATCAGTATGCACAAGCGTCACATCCACCGTATCCCCCACATCCAACCCATTCGCCCCACGCACAATCTTCCCCTCCACCGGAGGATCGAACACCCGCACATACGTCCCCTTATCATTCGCCCCAGTAATCACCCCATGGAACGTCTTTCCGACACTTCCCGCCATCCCCACCGCAGCAACTCGCTTCAGCATCGCCCGCTCCACCTTGCGCGCCGCTGACTCCCGCTCATTGCAGTGCGCCGCAATCGCCGCCAGTTCATCATCCGAGTACGGCGCAGCCTCACCCTTCAACCAAGCCGTCACCAGCCGCTGCGTCACCAGGTCCGCAAAACGCCTGTTCGGCGCCGTCGAATGCGCATAGTCCTGCGCCGCCAGCCCAAAGTGCCCCGGTACATCCTCATCGTCGCCCTTAGCGAGCACATACTCCCCCGGCCCCATCAATTTGATAATCGCCAACGACAAATCCGGATAATGAACCGCATCCACCACCTGCTGCTTCTGCAAAAAAGCATTCAGAGCCCCCGAATCAGCCTCCGCAGGCAACACCGTCCCATATCTTCCCACCAACTCCACAATCCGCGCCCAGCGCTCCGGCGACTTCACCACCCTCCGAATACACGACCTCTTCGCCGCGCGCAGCGTCTTAGCCATCGTCTCATTGGCCGCAATCATCAACTCCTCAATCAGGTCGCTCGCCCGGTTATGAAACGCCGTTCCAATCGACTCCACCTTCCCATCCACAACCACAGGATCAGCCTCACTCCGACTGAACTCCAGCGCTCCCTGCTGCACCCGCTGCGCCCGCAGAGCCACCGCCGCCTCATCCTGCAGCCGCAACTGCGCCTGCAACTCCGCCGAAGCCGCCACCTTCGCATCCGCCGCCCCGGTTCCCTCGAGCCAAGGCCCCACCTTGCTATACGCCAACTGCGCCTTGTTCCGCACCACCGCCTTGTAGATACTCGTGCGCCCCACCACCCCCTCAGCGCTCACCACAAACTCAAGCACATGCGCCGCACGATCCTCGTCTTCATTCAACGAAGTCATGTCAGTCGACAACTCCGTCGGCAGCATCGAAAAATTCTTCACCGCGGTGTACACCGTCTGCGTCTGCGAAGCCGCATGCCCGTCAATCACAGTCCCCTTCATCACCCATCTCGACACATCCGCGATCCCCACTCTTATGCGAATGCCGCCATCCACCCGGTCCGCCACTTCAATCTGATCCAGATCCCGCGAAGTGTCGTTGTCGATCGAAGACCAAAGCAGCCCGCGCAAGTCCTGCGCATCTTTGTCGACCGTCGCATTCAGCGAAGCTCGAATCTGCGCCACTTGCGCATCTGTTCCATCGGGAAAATTAGGATCGAAACCTTCGCGAACCATCTCCGCAGAGGCCGCACCAACCAAGTCAAAAGTAGTCGTAGACATGCAAGGGAAGCCTATCACGCAACCAAACTAGTTCGCGTGAACCTGCTCCAGCGCAGCAACAAACAACCCCGCCCACCGCGACACCTGTTCCGCATAAGCCCCCGTAATTCCATCGCGAGCCCCCTCCAACACCGCCATCTGCACCGCAAAGTTCCCGACCGTCGAGCTCTCCGCCGCACCACAAAACAGCTCCAGCCTGGTCGCCTCCTGAGTCAGCCTATTGAGAAATTTATTCTGGCTTGCACCACCCACGACAAATAGCCTCTTCAATTTTTTGCCGCTATGAAACGCCACCCTATCCAGCACCTTTGCGTATCGCGACGCCAAACTGTGAAAGATCAGGCTCGCAAACACCGGAGCATTCTCCGGTCTCTCGTCCAACGCCTCAAATCCCTTGCGAATCCTCTGTGCATTGATCCGTTGCGGCATTCGCCCAGCAAGCAACAGGTCCGCATCATCCACATCCAGCAGTCCATGCGGCTTCGGCACCATCTCCGCCGCAGCCACCAACTCCGGCACTGTCCAGGTTCGACCCTCCGCCGCCCAAGCTTCAATGCACTGCCGCACCAGCCACATCCCATTCACATTTTTGTGAAAACATATCTGTCCGCCCACCGCTCCCAGATTGGTAAAGTTCTCCTCCGCCGCAGCTTCCCCATTCCTCGGCTGCTCCAGCACCGTCCCCACCAAAGACCACGTCCCTGAGCTAATGTAAGCCCAGTCATTTCCCGTCGTCGGAATCCCCGCAATCGCCGAAGCCGTGTCATGGCAAGCCGGCGCGATCAACACCGTGTCGCGCAGCGCCGGTAACTCAGCCAACGTTCCACTTAGCCTCCCCACCTCAGTCCCCGGCGGCACAATCTTTGGAGCACTCGCCAGATCCAGATGCGCCGCGCTGAATATCTCCCTGCACCACTGCCGCTGATAAATCTCCACCAACCCGGTATGCGTCGCATTCGTATATTCGGCCACGCGGCCACCACCCCAGCGCGCCAAAATATACTCCGGCAGATTCAGCCATTGCCTCCCGTCCATCAACCCCTGCAACTCATCCGCATAAAGCTGATACAACGTGTTGATCCGCATCAACTCAACCCCGGTCAGCTCTCTCAACCGCTCCGGTCGAATCTTCCGATGAAGTGCCCGTTCCGCCTTGATCGTCCGCTCATCGCGATAACAGTACGGATCACCCAGCGCCCGCCCATCTCCATTCACCCACACATAATCCACGGCCCACCCATCCACCGCAATCGACCGCACACCCTCCGTCGCAATCTCCGCACAGAGTCGAACCCCATGGTCCAGCCCCGACTCGATCATCCCTAAATCCCAGCGCAACTCTCCATCCACATCCCGCGGAGCGTTCGCAAACCGGTGCACCGGCACTATCTCAGCCCTCCCCTCCATCCATCTCAGCAGCGAAACCCGGCAGCTCTCCGCGCCCAGGTCGACCGCGATCAAAGCCCGCTGATCTGCCGGCACCAGCGACATGTCGGGCCTGCGCCTCATCGCAAATACGCCTCAGTCAATCCACCATCCACCGGGATCAGATGGCCCGTCGTACACCGAGCCAGAGGACCCGCCAGGAACATAATCGCCTGCGCACAGTCCTTCGGATCGATCGGCTGATGCGTCAGCGTCCGCGTCGCATAAAACTTCGCCAGCTCATTGCGCAGCTCATCGTCCGTCATCTTCTCTTCAAATGGCAGCTTGTACTTCTTCAGCGAAGCAATCACACGGTCCCGAGGAAACATCGTCGACCCCTTCACCACCGTGGCCGGCGAAATCCCATTCACCCGCACCTTGGGCGACATCGACACCGCCAGTTCGCGCACCAGATGGCTCAACGCCGCCTTGCTCACGTCGTAGGCCTCGCTCCCGCGCTTCGCCACAACAGCATTCGCCGAACTAGTCAGCACCACGCTCGCATCAATCCCCTGCTCAGCAAAAATCTTCGCCGCCTCATCCGCCAGCAGATAGTTCGCCGTAACGTTCACTTCCAGCGTCAACCCCCACTGCGCGTCGCTGATCACGCCATCCGGCGAAGAAGGAAACAATGCCGCCGTATTGATCAAAATATCGATACCGCCAAACTGCTTGATCGTCGCCTCGAGCGCAGCCTTGATCGCCTTACGGTCGCGAATATCAATCGCCGTCCATCCAACCGCCTCTTTCCCGGCAACCGCCTTCACCTCTTCCGCGACAGCCTCGGCACCTTTCACATCGCGGTCCGCCACCATCACATGCGCACCACGCTGCGCAGCCAGCAGCGCAACTTCGCGCCCAATCCCACTGCCTCCACCCACAACCAAAGCAATTTGCCGACTCAATTCCTTCTCTGGAGGCTGCCTGCGAATCTTAGCCTCCTCCAGCTTCCAGTACTCAATCCGAAACGCCTCGCTAGGCGGCAGAGCCACATAGTTCGCATGAGTCGTGAACTGGTCTGCAGAAGCAGCCGGCCCAGCCTGCGGAATCTCCTTGCAATCCACCCCAGCACCCAACGCGCCCGCACCTTGCATCACACCAATCGCATTGATGTAAAACTCGCCGGTAATCCGAGCCTCTGTCTTGTTCTTCCCGAAGCTGAACATCCCCACACCAGGCACCAGCACCACCGTCGGACTCGCATCACGTACCGCAGGTGAATCCTTCAACGCATGCTTCTTGTAGTACTCCGCATACTCCGCCCGATACGTCTCCAGACCCGTCTCAATCAGCTCCTTCAGTTCCGCTGGATCCCCCTCCGGATTCCACCGCAAAAACATCGGCCGAATCTTCGTCCGAATAAAGTGATCCGGACAACTCGTCCCCAGGTGCGCCAGCTTCTCCGCCTGCGCCGAATCCACAAACTCCAGCACCGCCTTCGAATCCGAAAAACTCCCAATCCACCGCTGCTTCCGCGACACCGCACCGCGCAGATACGGCATAGTCACCGCCGCAATCTCCGCACGATCCTCCCGCGCCTTCACCTTCCCGCCGCCAAACACCTTGTACCCATCCGCAGCATGCCGCTCAATAAACTGCCCCAGCTGATCGATGATCGTAATCGTATTCAGATAGCTCTCGCGCTGCGTATTCCCCCACGTAAACAGCCCATGCCCACCCAGCACCACGCCATCGCACCCCGGAGTCTCGGCGACGATCTTCTTCAGCATCATGCCCAGTTCAAACCCGGGCCGCTGCCAAGGCAGCCACGCCAGCTTGTGCCCAAACTCCTTATTGAACTCCTCCATCTTGATCTTCCCGTTAGCCGATGCCGCCAGCGCGATCCCCCAGTCCGGATGCAGATGATCCACATGCGGAAACGGCAGAAACCCATGCAGCGGCGTATCGATCGAAGCCGCAACAGGATTGTTCCCAAACGTGCACAGTGGATACATCTCCACCATCTCGTCTTCGAGATCCACCCCGCGATAAACCTTCTCCAGCGCCAGCAGCTTATCCAGATAGAGCGTCGCGAACCCGGCCCGCTTGATGCTACCCAGGTCGCCGCCGCTCCCCTTCACCCACAAAATCTTCTTCGACTGCCCATCCAGCGGATCAACCTGATCCAGCTTCGAGCTCGTGTTTCCCCCGCCAAAGTTCGTAATCCGGAGATCCGAACCCAGCAGATTCGACCGGTACCGCAACAACTCCGGTTCATCCAGCTTCGCCGCTACCGCATCATCCCAACGATCCTCAAGAAACCGAAGACCCTTCTGTGCACTCATGTGTCAACCTCTGTCGTGTCGTCCAAACCTGGCCCCGACTATCATTCCACAGGCAACACCAATACGGCAACTATTTCCAATGGGAAAATGGCACCCTCGATCACTCAGCCAAAGACGCCCGCGTCACCATCCGGTGAGCCACATAGTTATACGGAGGCACTGTCTGCCCCTTCAACAGCGACAGTCCCAGGTGAATCAAACTCGGTCCATACGAGCTAGTCTCATGCGATACCGACCCAATCAGCGGCGACTTGTCCCGCCGCATCTCCTGGATCGCCTCCGCAATGCAGTCCTGCCCCACAATCGCCACATGCTTCTCTCGCTTCTGTTCCCGCACCGCATCCACTGCGCCAAGTCCGCTCGAATCCGTCGACGCCGCGATCAAAATATGCTTATCCTTCGGATGCCTCTGCAGAAAATCCGAGATCAGCTTCTTGCTCCGGTCACGCATCCCGCGCCCGTCGATCCGCACAAACGCCTCCACCGGCAATTCCGGATATCCCGCACGCACGCCCTCAAACGCTCCCGTAATCCTGCTTTGCACCAACTGCCCCGCCTCCGGCAGATCCAGCCCGATCACCCAATCGATCTCCCCGCCCCAGTTCCCCTTAGCATGAGCCGCCAGCTCCTCTCCGGCCTCAATCCCAACCCGGTAGTTATCCACTCCAAAGTAAGTCGCATGCGGATGCGGAATATCGATCGCTATCAGCGGAATCCCAGCCCCCGCAATCTTGTCCCCGATCATCGGAGCAACCTCCTGCTCCACCTGAAACTCGATCACCAGGTCCACCTTACTCCGTACAAACTCCTCAGCATTCTTCAGCGCCGTCGCTGCGTCATAACGGTTATCCAGAATCAGCAGATCCACTCCCACCGAAGCCGCCGCATCCTTCAAACTCTCGGTCACCTCGACCGAAAATGGCATATCCGCGCTCTGTCCGCCAAACCCGAACCGCAGCTTCTTAGGCCGCGTCACCTGCCGGTACAGCCCATCCGGAGACTGCGAAAGATACCCGCGATGCACAAACGTCTTCAGCACCCGGTATACCGTCGTCTTCGATATCCGCGTCTGCCGGTGGATCGCCTCCAGCGTCAACGGCTGATTTTCCGCTTGCAGCAGCTCAAGAATATCCAGCGCCTTCGACAGCACAGGAATCAGGTAAAGTCTCTTCGTCGTCTTCCGAACCGCCATAGTCTCCCGTCGAGGAGCCCTCACTCAACCGTCCCATTATGAAGCAAATCCCCGATGTTTCGTTAATGAAATGCAAATCCAGCAGAGAATATTCCGAATTGCGATGGGCGAGATGACAACTGTTCGACTAGCCACAACTCGGTTGGCTTTGCTTCCAGGGTAAGCGCAGAGCGGCAGTCTCTGATCTTTTTGCTAAATCACGCATCCACTATGCGTAACTCGAAACACTCCGCGCGTTCTTGCTTCCGCGCTCCTTCGAAATCCGCTCCACATAGCCGCTCTCGGCCAGAGCCGTCAAAGGATCTGCCGGCAACCCGCGAGCCACTCGCCACTCCCGCACAATCGGCCGCACATCCTGCCAGAACGCCCCGCGGAAACACTCCTCCGCCTCCACCAGCCGGCACTCCTGCTGCAACTGCGCAAGCCGCTCCTGGTCCACCAGCGCCGCCTTCGCATAAATCTCCTGCGCCGTCACAACCGTCTGCACCATCGCCTCAATCTTCCCCTTCAGGTTATGGCTCTGGTCGATCATGAACGCAACCCCCGCGCGCTCCTCACCTGACACACTCAAAATCTCATGAAAGATCCGGAAGACCTGATAAGGATCGATCGACCCCAGCGTCAGATCGTCATCCGCATACTTCCGGTCGTTGAAGTGGAAGCCGCCAAGCTCACCCAAACGCAGCAGCCACGCCACAATCTGCTCAATATTTGTTCCCTGGTAATGATGCCCCGTATCAACCAGCACCTTGGCCTTCGGCCCCGCACGCCGCGCAAGCTCCAGCGCCATCCCCCAATCCGCAATGTCGGTGTGATAAAAAGCCGGCTCAAACGGCTTGTACTCAACCAGCATCCGCTGCCCCTCGCCCAGAGCGGCATGCGTCGCAGCCAGAACCTCTTCCATCCACCCAATTCTCTTGCGAATGCTCTGCGTTCCCGGATAGTTCGACCCGTCAGCAATCCACAGCGAAACATCCTTCGACCCCAGCTCGCGCCCAATCTCCACCGAGTCCAGCAGGTGCGCCAGCGCATTCCCGCGAATCTCCGCGCTGGGATTCGCAATCGATCCATATTTATATTCCGCGTCCTGGAACAGGTTCGGATTGATCGACCCCGCCTTCACCCCGTACTTCTTCTCGAGCGCCTGGATCGCCGGCACATCCGCCCTACCACCGGGCAAATCCCAAAGCACATGCAGCGCGACCGTAGGACTGGCGCCCGTCAGTACATTCACCTGCCCCGCGTCCGAGAACTTCTCCTCAATCGTCGTTGCCGCGGCAGCCTGCACAAACTTCCCAAACCGCGTCCCCGTATTGGCAAACCCCCACGACGGTATCTCGATCCGAAAGCTGTCCAGAGCACGCCAGATCTTCTCCGCCTCACCCTCCGCCGCACCTGCACCGTTGATCGCCATCGCGCTCCATCCCTTCCATTCCAGCATTTCTACGAAGTAGAAATATACTCTCTATTGAAACATTCAGAAGAATCTACCTTTTCGGCACAATTGTCAAAGGGATTCTCCTCGACCCTCACCCAGCCAGTATCACGTCCAGAAAACGCGGCCCATGCACGCCCTTGATTCGCGTCATCTCAATATCCGCAGTAGCCGACGGCCCCGAGACAAACGTAGTCGCCAAATTCGCCGTACCCTCCAGCCGTGCAATCGCCTCCGGCACCGTCTCAACCACATCCTGCACCCGCACCACGCACAAATGGTAGTCCGGAACCAGCGTCACCGCCCGTCGACCTTGCCCAGCTGTGTTCTGCAACACCACCGTCCCGGTCTCTGCAATCGCCACCGTAGCTCCCGTCATCACACCGTCCATCCCATCCAACTCTGCCGCCGACAACCCCTCGTCGACAACAAACTCAAATCCGCCCGGTAACCACTCTGCCCTCAAACCACCCGGCACGACAATCCGCCGCACCCCTCGATCATGCATCATCTTCGCAATCGCCGCCCCGACTTCAGCTTCTCCAACCCTCATCATCCGGGCATCATAATCGCGCAACCGGTCCTCCAATAAATCCAACACCGCCTCCCGCGTCCGCGAAGCCGCTCGTTTGTACTGGCGCGCGATAGCATCCCATCCAATCAGCGCAGCCTCTGCACTCGAAGCACCACCCTTCGCCACTCGTATCCTTCGCAGAATCTCCGCCCGGGCCGAATTTGTAACCATATCAGTTGCCATTCTTCCCTCGCTTCTCCCACCAGTCACGAAACGTCTCCTTCGGCATCTCCTGCAGATCTCGCATTTGTGTCCAGCCGCCCAAAATCCCCGGCAGCCATCCAATCCACCCATCCTTCCCCGCCAGCGGCGACTCCGCCACCCTTCCCAAACGCTGCGCCGCGCGAAACCTCCGTTCACTCCGAAAAACCATCGCCATCGCCTTCATCGCCGTCGCTTCCACATCAAAAAAACCAGCAACCCCAGCCGTATTCTG
Organism: uncultured Acidobacteriaceae bacterium; assembly: GCA_963746625.1. Taxonomy (GTDB): domain Bacteria; phylum Acidobacteriota; class Terriglobia; order Terriglobales; family Acidobacteriaceae; genus Edaphobacter. The sequence continues at coordinate 772,441 of CAVVBT010000001.1, read as the reverse complement.
CTTCACCACTTTGTTTCTCAGATGGATCAGCACCTCAGGAATATTGATCTTCACCGGACAAACCTCATAGCAAGCCCCACACAGCGACGAAGCATAAGGCAGCGACTGCGCATAGTGCATCTCCTGCAACTGCGGAGTCAAAATCGCCCCAATCGGCCCCGCATAAACGCTCCCATAAGCATGCCCTCCCGTCTGCCGGTACACCGGGCAAGCATTCTGACAAGCCGCGCACCGAATACAGTTCAGAGTCTGCCGCGCCTCTTCATCCGCCAGAATCTCCGTCCGCGCATTGTCCATCAGCACAACATGAAAAACCCGCGGCCCATCCGGTCGCATCCACACCTGTCCAAACCGAGTTGTAAGGATTCATCCGCTCCCCGGTAGCCGACCGCGGCAGCAGTTGCAGCATCACCTCCAGGTCCTCAAACCGCGGCAACACCTTATCGATGCCCGCCACAGTAATCAGCGTCTCCGGCAGCGTCAAACACATCCGCCCATTGCCCTCGCTCTCGACAATGCAAACCCCGCCCGTCTCCGCGATCAGAAAATTCGCCCCGCTTACCCCGGTCTTCACCCGCAGAAACTTCTCCCGCAAAAAGATCCTCGCCGCATCCGCCAGATCGTGCGGCTGATCTCCCAACTCCGGCAGATTCATCTTTCGCTGAAAGATCTCCCGAATCTCCTGCCGGTTCTTATGGAGCGCCGGAACCACAATGTGCGATGGCCTATCCTCCCCAAGCTGAATAATCAACTCCGCCAGGTCAGTCTCAACCGCATGAACTCCCGCAGCCTCCAGCGCGCGGTTCAGTTGAATCTCCTCCGTCGTCATCGACTTGATCTTGATGACCTCGTCCGAACCCGAAGCCTTCACCAACTCAACAACAATTCGCCGAGCCTCCTCAGCATCCCTCGCCCAATGCACCACGCCACCGGCCCGAGTGCAGTTCCTCTCAAACTCCTCCAGATAAAAATCCAGGTTCTCCATCGTGTGCTGACGAATCTGCCGCCCCGCCTCGCGTAGATCCTGCCAGTCGGGCATCTCGGCCACCACTCGCGCTCGCTTCGCCTGAATCACATCCGTCGCATGACGAACATTCTTCCGCATCTGCGCATCGCCCATCGCCGTCTTAGCAGCAATAGGAAACAGAGGCGCGGTCTTCGGATCCAACACAGCTCCGCTCATCGTCCCACTCCCCAAAACAAATCCTTCCCACTTCGGAGGTTGTCATTTCGACCGAAGGCGGCGTTCTTTGCCGCCGTAGTGGAGAAACCCGCTTCTCTACCCATGCTCATCGCGCAACCTCATCCCCAGCCAGAATCTCCGCCAGATGCACCGTCTTCACACCGGTCTTCTGCCGATGCAGCGCCCCCTGAATATGCATCAGGCAAGAGTTATCGCAAGCAGTACAAGCCTCAGCCCCCGTAGCCAGAACCGCAGCCATCTTATCCGCCAGCATCGCCCCCGAAACATCCGCATTCTTCACCGCGAACGTCCCACCAAATCCGCAACACTGCTCCAACCCCTGCAACTCCACCAACTCAATACCCTTCACCGCCTTCAGCAGCCGAACCGGCCCATCTCCAAGCCCCAGGTTCCGCAGCCCATGACAGCTGGCATGGTAAGTCACTTTGTGCGGATAACTAGCCCCCACATCCTCGATCCCTAGCCGCTTCGTCAGAAACTCCGAAAACTCAAACACCTTCGGCAGCAGCCCCTCCACCGCCTCAATCAACTTCGCATCACCAATCTCCCGAGCCATCTTCGGATAGTGGTCACGCATCATCGCCACGCACGAAGACGATGGCACCACCACTGCCTCCGCATCCTTGAACTGCGAGACAAACCGCTCCAGCAGAGGCATCGCCTCCTTCTGGTACCCGGTGTTGTAATGCATCTGCCCGCAGCAGGTCTGCCCTGCGGGAAACTCAACCGTATGCCCCAGCCGCTCCAGCACCCGGACCACAGCCTTGCCAGTTTCAGGAAACAGCGTGTCGTTGTAGCACGTGATAAACAGCGAAACTCGCAGACCAACCTCCGCACAAAGAAAAACCGCAGAACTGAATTCAATAGAGAGTATATTTCCCCAACGCAATCGCGTCAGGTACGATTAGTACGGCGATAGAAATCATTATCCTTCAAGCAAAACGAGGACTCGTGGGACCAAACCCTTTTCTTGGCGTCATCTTCCACTGGATTGGAGGCTTTGCCTCCGCCACCAACTTCATCCCCTTCCGCGGCATCAAGCGCTGGTCGTGGGAGATCTACTGGCTCATCCAGGGCTTCGCCGCGTGGATCGTTGCGCCCATCGTCCTCGCATGGATCTTCGTCCCAAACTTCTCAGGCATTCTGCACACCGCTTATGCTCAGGATCCCAGCAGCATCTACTACCCCGTCCTCTGGGGCATCCTCTGGGGAGCGGGCGGCCTCACCTTCGGCCTCGCCATCCGCTATCTCGGCATCGCTCTCGGTTATGCGATCGCCCTCGGCCTCTGTGCAGCCTTCGGCACCATCATCCCGCCCATCTATCACCACGAATTCGGCACTATCCTCCACCAGACCTCCGGCCAGATCATCCTCCTCGGCGTCCTGGTCTGCATTGCGGGAGTAGCCGTTAACGGAGCAGCCGGCGTCTCCAAAGAACACGAAGTCACCCCCGAAGAAAAAGCCGAAGCAGGCGAAACCGACTACAACTTCGGCAAAGGCCTCGCCGTCGCCATCTTCGCCGGTATCATGAGCAGTTTCTTCGCCTTCGGCCTCGACGCAGGCAAACCCATCGGCGCCCTCGCCAAAACTCAGCTCCTCGCCAACAATCGCCTCGACCTCTGGCAAAATCTCCCCGTGCTCATCGTCGTGCTCTGGGGAGGATTCCTCACCAACTTCATCTGGTCAGCCATCCTCATCTTCAAAAACGGTTCCGTGAAGCAATTCGCAGGCGAGCCGGGCCTCAACCCCATGCGCGCGACTCACGCGACCGGACACACCCTCGTCGACTTCGATCCCCTCGACCCCTCCACCTACGACCGCATCGCGCCCAAAACCCTAGTCGCAAACTATTTCTTCGCAGCACTCGCCGGCGTCGTCTGGTACTTCCAGTTCTTCTTCTACTCCATGGGCCAGACCAAGATGGGCAAGTACGACTTCTCCTCCTGGACCCTCCACATGGCTTCGATCATCATCTTCGCCACACTCTGGGGACTCTTTCTGCACGAGTGGCGAGGCACGAGCCGTCGAACAAAAATTCTCGTAGCCACCGGCCTTTTACTGCTCGTCGGTTCAACTGTAGTCGTAGGCTACGGCAACTACTTAAAAGCAACAGAGACGGTCGTCACAACCGCCCATTAATCCGCCATAACGTCCTGCTGGGGAAGGCTGCTGCGAGACAGCTGCCTCTTGATAAGAGGATGTTGAGAAAGCCCGCTTTGCTTAAGGGCACGGCTTCAGCCGTGCCGCAAGCCTCAATAGCATTACGGCTTCAGCCGCTGAGGTACGTTTTTGTTTCAGGAGCGAAGCCGACCCACTCCACAAAACCGTTCGATCGAAACATCCCACATTCCCGTTTTGGGCTCAGGTCCACACAAAGTCTGAAAATAGTCCTAAAGAATCTCCCTCCCAAACTTAAACTTGCCTCACTGAGCAATTGATTTTTGAGGTGACAATGTTTTCGAACGGAAAGACCTGCCCCGACTGCAACACCGACTCCCTCTACCTTTCTCACCGCCGCGGCAGCGACTGGTTCATCTTCCACCTCTTCCGCCGCCGCCCCGTACGCTGCTCCTGCTGCTGCCAGCGCTTTTACGCTCTCGTCAAGGTCTAAAAACCGCCTTCGAGGGCGCGGAGTCATCTAAAATACAAGAGACATGATTCCCACCCTAGAATGGCTCCCTGAAGGCGTAAACTTCCTCGACCAAACCAAGCTCCCTCTCGAAGAGACCTACGTCCTCGCGACTGACTACAAGCAAGTCGCCACCGTCATCCGCGACATGATCGTCCGTGGCGCTCCAGCCATCGGAGTCTCCGCCGCCATGGGTATGGCAATCGGCATAGACCGAAGCACCGCGACCACAATCCCCGTCCTCACTGCCGAGGTCGCCGTTTTTGCAAAAACCCTAGCCGAAACGCGCCCCACCGCCGTCAACCTCTTCTGGGGGATCGACGAGATTCGCAGCCTTTACAACTCCCTCGCCGCCAAAAACACCCCCATCCCCCAGATCAAAGCCGCCGTTGTAGCCCGCGCTCGTCAGATGTACGACGAAGACATCGCCGCCTGCAAACAGATGGGAGCCCACGGCGCCGCACTCCTTCCCAAAGAAGGCACCATCCTCACGCACTGCAACGCCGGCGCCCTCGCCACCTGCGGCTACGGCACTGCGCTCGGCGTCATCCGCGCAGCCATTGAACACGGCCACAAGATCGACGTCCTCGCAGACGAAACCCGCCCCTTCCTGCAAGGCGCTCGCCTCACCGCATGGGAACTCATGAAGGACAACATCCCCACCACCGTCCTCTGCGACAACATGGCTGCCCATCTCATGTCCAAGGGCCGCATCCAGGCCGTCATCGTAGGCGCAGACCGCATCGCCGCGAATGGCGACGTCGCCAACAAGATCGGCACCTACGGCGTAGCCATCCTCGCCAAAGAGCACAACATCCCCTTCTACGTGGCCGCCCCCTGGTCAACCCTCGACCTACAAACCGCCACAGGCGAAGGCATACCCATAGAACAGCGCGACGCCCGCGAAGTCACTCACGCCAACGGCAAGCAGATGACCCCCAATGGCGTCGGCATCGAAAATCCCGCCTTCGACGTAACCCCCGCCCGCTACATCACCGCCATCATCACAGAACGCGGCGTCCTCAGCGCACCGTTCGAAAAATCGATTCAACAGATGGACTCCAGACCATCTCACGAAAGCGTATTAACACCAGCCTGACAAACGGCCACGCGAATCAGCACGACACAGCCTGCTCTTCCGTGTTGAAATAGACGCGCTTCTCTTTTTATTGGAGATCCGATGCCGCGCTCTACGCCACTGGTGTGCCTGATCGCACTAGCCGCAACTGTTTTCTGTCCCCGAAACGCCTCGGCACAAACACCCGCCGCCTCGCAGAATCCCTCTGTCCCCACTCTGCACGCTCGCACCAAGCTCGTCGTCATCGACGTTGTTATCACCGACAAAGACCACAGGCCGGTCCACAGTCTTCGCCAGGACGACTTCACCCTCCTCGAATCAGGCGAGCCTCAAACCGTCAAATCCTTCGAAGAGCACCGCCCCAACCCATCCGCCGCAATCGTCTCCCCTCCATCCATGCCTCCGGGATTCTTCACCAATCTCACTCCCGTCTCCAATGACGCTCCGGTCAACATCCTCGTCATCGACACTCTGAACACCGCTCTCACCGACCAGACCTTCGTCCGCGATCAGATGTTGAAGTACCTCAAGAGCTCCCACCCAAATTCGAACATGGCCGTCTTCGGACTTAGCACCCGGCTTCTCATGCTCCAGGGTTTCACCACCAATCCCGAACTCCTCCGTGCTGTCATCAACCGGCAAAACGGCAATCCGTCCCCTCTGATGGCCGACGCGGTAGGAGCTGGCCTTACCTCGGACGAACTTTCTGCTCAGCTTGCCGACGCTGGAGCACCTGCCAGCTTAATTGCCAATCTTGAAAGCTTCGAGAGCGACACAAACTCCTTCAACCTCCAGCAGCGTGCCATCTACACCCTCAAGGCGATGAGCGTCCTTGGCCGCTATCTCGCCGATATCCCCGGACGCAAGAACCTCATCTGGTTCTCCGGTTCTTTCCCCCTCAACATCCTTCCTGCAGGCGGTAACGGAGCGGGCAGCGTTCCCTCCAGCGACCCATTCTCCGGCATCTATCAATCCGACAACGAATACCGCGAGACCGCAAACCTCCTCGCCCGCAGTCGAGTAGCCGTCTATCCCGTAGACGCAAGAGGGATCATCACCCAATCCTTCAACAGCGCTTCGAACCACGGACGCAACTACGCAAGCAACCCCGGCGCGATCACCGAAGACATCAGCAGCCAGACCAGCTCTCTCGTCGACGAGCACTCCACCATGACCAACATGGCCGAGGACACCGGCGGTCGCGTCTTTCTCAACACCAACGATCTCTCCGGTGCAATCTCGCGTGCCACCGAAGAGGGCTCCAGCTTCTACACCATCACCTACACTCCCTCAAACACAAAGTGGATCGGCGAGTATCGCAAAATTGAAGTCAAGCTCGCTCAAAAGGGCTACACTCTCGCCTACCGCAAGGGCTACTACGCCGACGACTCCGACTCGACCTCCGCCTCCGTCGCTGCCCGCACTCCCTCCCTTATCTTGGCGACCAAATCCACCTCCCAGCCTCTGCCCGAAGCGATGGTTCACGGCCTGCCCGGCGCCACTCAGATCATCTACAAGCTCCGCGTCCTCCCAGTCTCTTCCACCGACGAAGACAAGCCCGCCCCCACCAACCTCATCGATCTACCAGGCTTCGCCCCGGCAAAAGGACCGTTCCGCCGATACTCCCTGGACTTCGCCGCTCCCGGCCGCCAGTTCACCTTTACCACCACCCCCGACGGCATCCATCACACCTCCCTCGAGTTCGTTAGCATCCTCTTCCAGCCCGACGGCAAACGGGTCAACCTCACGTCGACCGTCATCAAAGCCGACCTCAATGAAGACCGTTACAACGCCTTCATCCGGAGCGCCATCCCTGTCCACCAGGAGATTAGCGTCCCCGCCAAAGGCGAATTCAGCATCCGCACCGGCGTCTACGATCGCACCTCTAGCAAAATCGGTGTCATCGAGGTCCCGGTCGCCGCGGTCAAGACTCTGCCACCTGCCGGAGAACCCGCCTCTCCTGCAAAGCCCGGCCGCGCGCCAACCAACTAAGTCAGCTCCTCCAAAACTCATCGCAAAAATAACAAGACATTCACCACCTCTTGTGTTCGACTGGTCTCGTTCACCGGAGACGCCATGCTGCGTTCGTTCAAGCACCTCCCAGGCCTTGCCCTAACCGTCACTTCCCTCACTTCACTTGCCACCGCGCAAAACCAACCGCCAGCGCAAACGCCCGCCAGGACTCCATCGCAACAACCGTCCAGTTCGGGCGTCACTCTCCACGCCGGAACCCAACTCGTCATCGTCGATGTCGTCGTCACGGACAAAGATCACAAACCGGTTCACGGCCTCCCACAGTCCGATTTCATCCTGACCGAAGAGAACGTTCCCCAGGTCGTCAAGCACTTTGAAGAACACACCGCGCTCACCGCAGCCGACGCCACCAAATTCCCCGCCATGCCAGCCATGCCGCCGGGAGTCTTCACCAACTTCACTCCGGAACCCGTCAACGGCGCGGTCAACGTCCTTCTGCTCGATGCCTTGAACACCCCGATCAAGGACCAGATGTTCGTCCACCAGCAACTTCTCGCCTTTCTCAACGCCGTGCCCGCGGGAACGAGAATTGCAATCTTCGGCCTGACCACAAAGCTCATCATGCTGCAGGGATTCACTAGCGATCCCGCCGTGCTCAAGGCAGTTGCATCCTCGAAGAAAGGCACAGCCTCCGCTCTGCTCGACGACCCAACCGGCGGAGGTGGCATCCAGAACAGCGTGGCCGATGACATGGAAGACGCGGGAGCCGACGCGACCGCTGTCGCCAATCTCCGTCAGTTCGACGCCCAGATGCAGTCCTTCCAACTCCAGCTCCGCGCCAAGTACACGCTCGATGCCATGAGCGAGCTCGGCCGATACCTCTCCGGCATTCCCGGCCGCAAGAATCTCATCTGGTTCTCGGGCTCGTTTCCCATCACCATCCTCCCCGACACGACCGGCAACTTCCCCGACCCATTCGCCGCAGTCGCCGACTCCGAACAAGAGTTTCGCGACACCGTTAACCTGCTCGCCCGCAGCCAGGTCGCCGTCTACCCCATCGATGCTCGCGGACTCTTCAACTCGCAGGTCTTCAGCGCCGCCACCACGCGCAATTACACTGGCAATCCAGCACGCCTGCAGACAGGACCTCCAGAAGTTCTCCTCCGACACAGCCTCCGAGCACTCCACCATGCAGGAGATGGCAGACGCCACCGGAGGCCGCGCCTTCCTGAACACCAACGGCCTCGCCCAGGCCGTCGCCACTGCAATCAGCGAGGGTTCGAACTTCTACACCCTGACCTACACTCCGTCCGACCTCGTCCGCGACGGCAAGTTTCGCAAGATCAAAGTCCAGTTGGCCCAGAAAGGACTCAATCTCTCCTACCGGCACGGCTACTACGCCGACGACCCAGAAAAGAACCCTCCCTCTCAAGAAGGCAAACCCGCGAAAGCCGCCGGCATCACCGACGCCGCCGTGACCGGCGAACCAACCATGTTCCAGACCCTCCGCGCAGCCATCTCGCGCGGCTCTCCTACGCCCACCGAGATACTCCTCAAGGTCTCAGTCCGCCCCGTCGGCCCTCCCGGCCAGACCGAAGACAATCCAGCTCCCGGCAACGTCCTCGATGGAAAGATCCACGGACCATTTCGTCGCTACAGCATCAACTACGCCGTCAGCCCGTCCGACATCACCTTTCTGCGCGGCTCCGACGGTATAGTTCGCGCCGGTTTCGAGCTCGCTACCTTCGTCTTCAACCCTGACGGCGTCCTCCTCAACATGGTCAACAACCCCATCCACGTCGCCGCGCCACTCGATGACATCAAAAAGGCCGCCGCCAACGGCATTCAATACCACCAGGAGATCAGCGTTCCCGCCAAAGGCGAGTTCTTCCTCCGCATCGTCGTCCACGACATCCCGCGCAACCGCTTCGGAGCAGTAGAGCTCGCCACATCCTCAGTCAGAAATCTCCCTCCACTGGCTCCCACCACCCCGCCCACCGCAAAACCGGCCGACCCAGTAGCGCCAAAGTAGCCGGCCTCCTATCCTTGAAGAAGTAGGCCCGTGGCAACTCAGCGTGATTCCCTTCCTCAATCCGCGCAAGCGTTCTCTCCTTCGCGGCTGTCTCCTTGTCCTCGTAAGTCTCGGCGTTGCGATCCTCATCTCCGGCTTCCCTAGCAACCGAGCCACGCTCTTCCTAATCCTTCCCACACTCACCGCCATCGCAGGTACCGCCGACACCGTCCGCTGCATGCAACCCCGCTGGAGCTTCTACCACGGTGGAGTCCTCCTTCTCATCTACATGGACCTCATGGCGCTTTGCATGATCCTCTTTCTCCTCCTCTATCCCTACGCCCAATGGATGGTCTCCACGCAATAACCATCCCCCTCAGCGAAGAACGCTCCACCTCCTTATCAAAGCCGTCATCGTAAGTTTGAAGCCGTCATCCTGAACGGAGTGAAGGACCCCTGTATTTCGTCTTTGTCCTTTTTCGTCAACTAGAGATACGCCCACTCTGATTTCGCACTAAAATCGCATCATCCTTCGGAGACAAAACAACAATCATGCGCCGCTCTCTTCTCGCTGCACTCCTACTCTCTTTGTCCCTCGCCGCCCCGGCCCAGTCCTCTCAGAAACCCGACGCAGCCACCCAATCCTGGTGGGCCCAGACCGTAGCTCTCTCCAACGACAAGATGGAAGGCCGCGACACAGGCACCGAAGCCTATGAGCGCGCAGCAAAATACGTCGCCGATCAGTTCCAGTCCGCCGGCCTCAAACCCGCAGGCGACAACGGTACCTTCTTCCAGCGCGTCCCCATGCACGAGATCGACCTCGTCCCAGACAAATCCTCAGTCGAAGTTCTCGACCCCCAAGGCAAAGTCACAACCACCCTCCACTTCACCACCGAAGTCACCACAGTCCCACGCGAACAGACCTCGCAAATCGAAGCCCCGTTAATCTTCCTCGGCTACGGCATGCCTCCCGCTGACCTCGATCTCAAAGGAAAAATCGCCGTCTTCTTCGGCAATAGCCCAGCGGCGATCTCACGCACCGAGTACAACACTTTCAGCGCTCGCCGCCTCCGCGCACTCACTCAGGCCGGAGTCGCCGCCATCCTCTCCATCGACAACCCCACGGGCACCGAGCCCTTCCACTGGCCCGCCGCCTACGCCCGCAGCGTCAGCATCGCCGGAACAACCGCACCCACCGCCAGCGGCCCAATCGTCATCCGCGTCAACTCCGCATCACTCGACGCTCTCTTCGCAGCATCCGGACACAAACCCTCCGAAATCGTCACAGCCGGAAGCAAGGGAGAATCTTTAGCCAACTTCCCCCTCAACCTGACAGCCCATATCCACCTGACCACCACCACCAAAGACATCTCCGCCCCCAATATCCTCGCCATCCTCCCCGGCTCCGACCCCAAACTGGCTCCCGAGTACGTAGCACTCTCCGCCCACCTCGACGGCTACGGCTACGGCACCCCCGTCCTCGGCGACAACCTCTACAACGGCACCCTCGACGACGCAGCCTACGTAGCCCTCCTCACCGAACTCGCAAAAGACCTCCAGCACCACCCGCCCGCCCGCTCTCTCCTCTTCTGCATCTTCACCGGCGAAGAAAAAGGCCTCCTCGGCTCCCAATACTTCACTCAACACCTCACCGTCCCGAAAGAAAGCATCGTCGCCGACCTGAATCTCGACCAGCTCCGCCCCATCTTCCCCCTCAACATCCTCACCATGGAGGGTCTCACCGACTCCACCCTCGGCGAGACCGTCCGCACCGTCGCCACCCAGTACAAGATCGAAATCCGCCCCGACCTCGAACCCGAGCGCAGGCTCTTCAGCCGAGCCGACAACTACAACTTCGTCCGCATCGGCGTTCCCATCGCCAGCTTCATCTTCGGCTACGACAAAGGCTCTCCCGAAGAGGTCACCTACCGCGACTGGTACGCCCGCCGCTATCACAAGCCACAGGACGACATCAAAACCCCCATCGATTGGGCCGCCGCCGCAAAATTCAACGCATTCTACAAATCCCTCGCTGTCGCCATCGCTAACGCACCCACTCGCCCCCAGTGGCTTCCAGCAAGCCCCTACGCACCGCATCAAAGCCCCGCGCAATAGCCACGCCACCCGCGTTATACTCGCCGCACCGGAACGAGCACCGATCACCACGTTCCATGCAAGTCAAAATTTCAAGGAGACACTCATGCTCAAGGGATTCCGCGACTTCATTCTGCGTGGCAACGTTATGGATCTCGCCGTCGCCGTCATCATCGGAGCGGCCTTCACCGCGATCGTCACTGCGCTCACAGAAAAGATCATCAATCCTCTCCTTGGCGCAGTCATCGGCAAACCCAACTTCGGCTATCTCGTCGGCCACATCAACGGAGGCGAGATTCGCTACGGCGACTTCCTCACCGCAATCGTCAACTTCCTCCTCATCGCCGCCGTCGTCTACTTCTTCCTCGTCCTACCCACGCAATACCTCCTCAAGAAATACCACCCTACTCCAGCCGCGCCAGCCACAAAACCCTGCCCACAGTGCCTAAGCGACATTCCCCTGGCCGCCACCCGTTGCAAGTTCTGCACACAACCCGTCTAGTACGGTCGCAGTTGGATGGCCCATCCTTCACAGTCTCATCGTGAAGGGTGGGTTGCCGTCGGCGTTGTTCTTACCTTTGCCGTTGCCTGTCCTTTTCCCACACAACCAACAAGAGTCCCATCCCGAGCGAGGCGCTTCGCGCACTTTGCGAACGGCGCAGTCGAAGGACCCGCATTTTGCTAATCCCTCTTCCATGTCGATAATGTCTCCAGCAACGAAGGAGCATCCTTGAAGATCGTCCTCTCAGCAATCCTCCCACTCCTCTTCACCCTCTCAACCCAGGCCCAACCCTTCCAGCATCCCGGTGTCCTCGTCAGCCAACCCCAGCTCGACCTCCTCAAATCCCAGGTAGCCGCCAAAGCCAATCCCTACTACCAGGAGTTCCAATTGGCCAAGGCCAGCCCCTACGGCGCACCCGACTATCACCTCCAGGGCCCGCCCCACGACAACATCATCGACTGCGGCTCCCACTCCAACCCCAACCACGGCTGTAAAGAAGAAGACTCCGACGCCTCAGCCGCCTACCTCCAGTCCCTCCTCTGGACCATCACCGGCGACCATCGTTACGCCCAGAACGCCATCAACATCCTCAACGCCTACGGCCACAATCTCAAAGGCTACACCAACTCCAACGCTCCCCTCCAGGCCGCCTGGGGAGCATCCAAATGGGCTCGCGCCGCCGAGATCATCCGCTACACCAACGCCGGATGGAAGTCCGAAGACATCCAGGCCTTCTCCAACATGCTCACCACCGTCTCCCTGCCGCTCATCCAAAATGGCTCCGGAGCCAACGGCAATTGGGAGCTAAGCATGATCGAAGGCACCATCGGAATCGCCGTCTTCACCGACAACCGCGCCCTCTTCGACCACGCCGTCACCATGTGGCGCGAGCGAGTCCCCGCCTACTTCTACTACCAGCCCTTCGACGGCGACCATCCCCATCCCTTCCCCCGCGCCAACGACAAAACCACCTGGAACGGACAGACCGTCTTCAACGCCACCCTCAACGGCGTCTCCCAAGAGACCTGCCGCGACCTCGGCCACACCGAATACGGCATCGCCGCCACCATCAACATCGCCGCAACCGCCTACATTCAGGGCATCGACCTCTTCTCCGCAGAAAAACTCCGCCTCGCCGCCGCACTCGAGTTCAACAGCGCCCTCGAACTCAGCAATCCTCTCCCCGCCAACCTCTGTGATGGCGCCGTCCATCTCAGCAAGGTCCACGCCACCTACATCCTCGGCTATTACGCCCTTCACAACCGCCTAGGAGTCCCCCTCCCCCACACCCTCGACTTCATCACCAGGGACGTCCTCACCAATCCGCTCCCTGTCGACAGCGGCCACGTGCAAATCTTCGAACCCCTCGTTCCGCCGCCCTTGCCCGTTACAAAATGAGACGCGACTATAGCCCGCATCCCGGAAGTACTTTAGCTCGAGGAGTAGAGAACCATGACCGCCCGTCAACCCAAGGTTCGCACTCAGCTCGGCCCGGCGGCAGTCCAGATCTTTGCCGCCAACGACCGCATGAACCAGCTCCTCATCGAACATCTCGACGCCGCCGTCTGGAAAGCAAAACTGCCAGGCAAACTGCCAGCAAAAACCTCCAGCGTCCGCACCATCGCCGCGATCTTCACGCACATACACAACGTCCGCACGAAGTGGGTCAGGCTTACCGCCCCTCACCTGAAGGTTCCACCACAGCTCAACCGCGCGCACTGCACGCCGCAGCAGGCCCGCGCAGCCTTGGCCGAGAGCGCCGCTCGCTGCTCCGAGATGCTCGCCGAAGCATTCGGCGGTCCCAGTGGCCGCATCGAGAAATTTCACAGAGACGGCTGGGCTAAGCCTTGGCCGGTCGGCCCGGAGATGCTCTGCTACATGCTCGCTCACGAAGCCCACCATCGCGGGCAGGTCTGCATGCTCTCGCATCAACTCGGATTTCCGTTGTCAGGCAAGGTCACATCCGACCTCTGGAATTGGGAAAAGTTATGGAAAGAGTGTGGGGTCCCAAATGGCCCCGGCCACTCCTCGTAATGAAGGCACGTATTGTGGGTGCCCCACGTCCGGATTCTCGGACGTGGGTCTATCCCGAGCCTATAACTCAAGGCTTGGTTCGAAAACTGCAAACAGCAATCTGCGATACGCTAAAAGCATCAGTTTCTAAGTTCGAGGCTTTGATTTGACCCGCATCCAATCGCTCTCCTGCCTTCTCTCCATCGCCCTCATCGCCCCCGCGCAATCCCCCGCCCCGCAGGTCTTCGGCTACCGCGACTTCACCCAGCAAGCCAAATGGGACGCAACCTTCATCGCCGTCCCCGACCCCAAACTCGCCGGCGAGCACCTCAAAACCCTCACCGCCGCCCCCCACTGGGCCAGTTCCCCCGAGGACTACGCCACCGCCCAATACGTCGCCGACAAATTCAAAGCCGCCGGCCTCCAGACCGAGATCGTCCCCTACAAAGTCCTCCTCAACAAACCCGTCAAGATCCTCATCGAAGCCTTCGACGTCCACGGCAACAAGCTCATGTCCGGCCCCACCCCCGAGCACGTCGACCCCAACAAATACGGCGGCGACCCCTTCCAGGACGATCCCCGCATCCTCCCCGCCTTCAACGGCTCCTCCCCCTCCGGCGACGTCACCGCCGACGTCGTCTACGCCAACTACGGCACCCTCGCCGACTTCAAGCAACTCGCCAAACTCGGCATCAGCGTCAAAGGCAAGATCGTCATCGTCCGCTACGGCGAAAACTTCCGCGGCGTCAAGACCTACATCGCCCAGCAGTACGGAGCCAAAGGCGTCCTCATCTACTCCGACCCCGCCGACGACGGCTACTTCCGCGGCGACGTCTACCCCAAGGGCCCCTAGCGTCCCGACTCCGCCGTCCAGCGCGGCTCCATCCAGTTCCTCCCCATCTACCCCGGCGACCCCACCACCCCCGGCATCGCCTCCACCCCCGATCTCCCCGACTCCAAACGCATCCCCGCCGACAAGCTCCAGGCCAACCAGCCCAGCATCCCCACCAACCCGCTCTCCTACAAAGACGCCGCCCCCATCCTCAAAGCCCTCGGCGGCGACGAGTCCCCCCGCGACTGGCAGGGCGCGCTTCCCTTCACCTACCACCTCGGGCCTCCAGCGAAAAACCCGGTCACCAAAGTCACCGTCCACATGCACCTCGAGCAGGACATCGCCCTCCGCACCATCTGGGACGTCATCGGCACCATCCCCGGCACCAACCCCACCCAGAAAGACGACTGGGTCGTAGCCGGCAACCACCGCGACGCCTGGGTCTACGGCGCCGTCGATCCCAACTCCGGCACCGCCGCCATGCTCGAAACCGTCCACGGCCTCGGCGAGCTCCTCAAACAAGGCTGGCAGCCCCAGCGCACCATCGTCATCGGCAGTTGGGACGCCGAAGAAGAAGGCCTCATGGGCTCCACCGAGTGGGCCGAGCAGCACGAAAAAATCCTCGCCCACGCCGTCGCCTACTTCAACACCGACGTCGGCGTCTCCGGCCCCAACTTCAACGCCGCCGCCGTCCCCTCCCTCAAACAATTCGTCCGCGAGGTCACCCAGGAAGTCCCCAGCCCCAAAGGCGGCACCGTCTACGACCAGTGGAAGACCGAACAAGCCGCCAGCCTCAGCCGCCCGTCGTCGCCAGCGCCCCGCCAGCGCGTTGACACACGACGTCCGCATCGGCACCCTCGGCTCCGGCTCCGACTACACCCCCTTCATCCAGCACCTCGGCGTCCCCTCCACCGACATCGGCTCCGACGGCCCCTACGGCGTCTACCACTCCACCTTCGACGACTACACCTGGTTCACCAAATTCGCCGACCCCACCTTCGTCTACGAGCAGCAGCAGGCCCGCGTCTTCGGCCTCGAAATCCTCCACATGGCCGACGCCGACGTCCTCCCCTACGACTACCAGCTCTACGGCAAAGAGATCGTCAGCTACCTCGAAGCCGCCCAAAAGCGCGCCACCGAACAAAAGCTGAACCCTCGACTTCGCCGCCGCCCTCGCCGCCGCCCAGCGCTTCGCCGCCGCCGGCACCGCAATCCGCGCCACCCAATCCACCCCACCCACCGACCCCACCGCCCTCAACCAGCCCTCCGCGCCGCCGAAGAGGCCCTCCTCAACCCCGCCGGCCTGCCCAAACGCTCCTGGTACCGCCACACCATCTACGCCCCCGGCGAGTTCACCGGCTACGCCGCCGTCGTCATCCCCGGCGTCAACGAAGCCATCGAAGCCGCCGACGCCCCCCGCGCCCAATCCCAGCTCGCCCCCTCAGCCGAAGCCCTCAACCGCTCCGCCGCCATCCTCGAAGCCGCCCAAAAATAATTTGCAACCTAACAGCGCCAACGGGCACACACCGCTCAAACGCGCTCGTGACAAGCGCCAAAGCGTGCCCTATACCAGCCTGGGGCGAAGCCCCAGGTATTCAACCCAGACCGAACCGAGGGCTGAAAGCCCGACCTATCGTCCCCGCGCCTCACCCACCAACCCCTTTCCCAGAGAACATACAGAAAACCCCCAACCTACAACTTTCGTCGCAGTCCATCGCCCCGAAGTGGGATGTCCCCTTCTCGTTACCTGTCGCAAGATTACTCAAAGACGGCCAGAGCCGCCCACAAGGAGAACCTCCCCAATGGTCCACGATCTCGTTCTTGCATTGGTATTTCTCGCTATGATCATCGCGCCTGCACTTCTCGCCATGCGCTCCGAAAAGGAAGAAAACGACGTCCTCTAAGTTCGATCTTTGCGGGACAGGACCTCCTCCCCACCCTCGTCCCGCAAACCCAGACTCGTAGCCTCCACTCCGAGTCAGCAGAAAGAACGAACGAACACTGCTGTAAGACATATGCCGCACCCGTCCACGGATGCGGCATATGTCTTTAATCAAGCATCCTTCATCACTCAAAAAGCCCGCCCCCCAAAAGAAGTCGTCATTCTGAGCGGAGCGAGGAACCCTGTATTTTTTCAACTCCGCCAAGACCCTTCCCACCGCCAAGAACTCAACCCCGAAGCGCCATCTGCTCCGTAACAATCTGCGTCAGGTCCGGCTTCACCAGCCCATGCTCCCGCGCATTGAACTCATCCACCTTGCTCGACCAGTTCATGCTGCAGAACTTCGGCCCGCACATGCTGCAGAACGCCGCTTCCTTGTAGTAATCATCCGGCAGCGTCTCATCGTGCATCCCCCGAGCCGTATCCGGATCGAGCGACAGCGCAAACTGCTTATCCCAATCAAACGTGTACCGCGCATGCGAGATCGCATCATCCCGATCCCGCGCCCCCGGCCGATGCCGCGCAATATCCGCCGCATGCGCCGCAATCTTGTACGCAATAATCCCGTCCTTCACATCCTTCTCATTCGGCAGCCCCAGGTGCTCCTTCGGAGTCACATAGCAAAGCATCGCCGCACCATGCCATCCAATCATCGCCGCGCCAATCGCACTCGTAATGTGGTCATATCCCGGAGCGATATCCGTCACCAGCGGCCCCAGCACATAGAACGGAGCCCCATCGCACAGCTCCACTTCCTTATCCACCTGCTCCTTGATCTTGTCCATCGGCACATGCCCCGGCCCCTCGATCATCACCTGCACATCGCTCTTCCACGCCTCGCGAGTCAGCTCGCCCAGCGTCTTCAACTCCGCAAACTGAGCCTCATCGCTCGCATCCGCCACACAACCCGGCCGCAGCCCATCGCCCAGCGAATAGCTCACGTCATACTTCGCCATCACCTTCGTAATCCGATCGAAGTTCTCATACAAAAAGTTCTGCTTATGATGCGCCGTCATCCACTGCGCCATAATCGCGCCGCCGCGGCTCACAATCCCCGTAATCCGCTTCGCCACCATCGGCACATACTGGATCAGCACGCCCGCATGGATCGTAAAGTAGTCCACCCCCTGCTGCGCCTGCTCCTCAATCACCTCGAGATAAAGATCGATATTCAGATCCTCGACCCTCTTCACCCGGCTCAGCGCCTCATACAACGGCACCGTCCCAATCGGCACCGGCGAGTGCCGCAGAATCTGCTCCCGAATCATCGGAATATCCCCACCCGTCGAAAGATCCATCACCGTATCCGCGCCAAAGTGCACTGCGGTATGCAGCTTCCGCAACTCCTCATCCACATTCGACACCAGCGCCGAGTTCCCGATATTCGCATTGATCTTGCACAGCGACTCCACCCCAATCGCCATCGGCTCCAGCTCCGGATGATTGATGTTCGCGGGAATAATCATCGTCCCCTTCGCCACCTCACTCCGCACCAGCTCCGCCGAAATCTTCTCCCGCTGCGCCACAAACGCCATCTCTTCGGTAATCATCCCCTTGCGCGCAAAGTGCATCTGCGACATATTCCAGTCGCCCGTCCGCTCCGCCTCAGCCTTGCGCTTCACAATCCACTCCGCCCGTCCCGTCGGCACCTTATAGCCGTTGCCGTTGGAGTGCCCGCCATTGCCATTCGAAGCTGCGCCCGTGCTGCCGTTTTCGCTGATCATCTCTCCACCACCTTCATGCGTTCTATCGAGTAAGTATACGATGCAAATACCTCCCCTAAGCACACGACGGGAGGCGGCAAAAAAGACGCGGCTTTGAAGGGGCGCGGCTTCAGCCGCGCCGAAAGCTCCACCGATTAAGTGCGGCTTTAGCCGCTGAGGGAATGTTCAAGCACGATGCGCATCGCCGTAGTCTCCGACATCCACGGAAACCTAACCGCCTTCGAGGCAGTCCACGCAGACATCCAGCAAGCCTCTCCAGACCTAGTCCTACACGGAGGCGACCTTGCCGACAGCGGATCCAACCCCACCGAGATCATCGACCGACTCCGCTCCCTTGGCTGGCAGGGAGTCATGGGCAACACCGATGAAATGCTAGTCGATCCAGATTCGTTGGAGAATTTCGCCAGCCAATCCACCGCTCCACCCGCTCTCTGGGAAGCCATCCGCCAGATAGCCTCCGCAACCCGCTCAATCCTCGGAGAGACAAGACTGACTTGGCTACGCGAACTGCCCCGCGTGAAGATTCAAGACAACCTCGCACTCGTCCACGCCACCCCGCAAAGCTGCTGGCGAGCACCGGCAGCCAATGCAACCGACGCAGAGCTCGAAGCCATCTACACCCCGCTCGCCCGCCCCATCATCGCCTTCGGCCACACCCATCATCCTTCAATCCGCAGCATGACAGGCCCGCTCAAACTCCTCATCAACACCGGAAGCGTAGGGCTCCCCTACGACGGCGACCCTCGCGCATCCTATCTCCTCCTCGAAGGAAGCACGCCCTCCATCCGCCGAGTCGAGTACGACGTCGAAAAGGAACTGAAGGCCCTCGTCGCCTGCGGACTCCCCGGCGCGGAGTGGACCGCCAGGATGCTCCGCACCAGCTCTCCTCAAATGCCATAGCCGGTCACGGTTTTCACTGCAATCTCTATTTCGGCGGAACACTCTGTTTCGGCGCAACCGTCTGTTTCGGCGCAATACAACCCGTGTAGGTCGCAAGAAAACGGTCCCGCATCTCTCGATACTCCTCCATCGTCTGAAAACTCCGCACACTCGGCTCCTGATTCAGAAAATAGATCGTCGTCGCCACGTGCGAAGAATCGTCAAACAGCAGATAAAACCCGACCACTGCCCCCTCCAACTGGTCGCGATCAAGCCCACGAATATCCAGCCCATGCATCGTCGGCTTCAGATCGTAGTTCCGCCCATTCTGTTTTTCCGATGCAAGCAGATAGTCAAAGTTATCGATCAAGGCCTGCTTCCCATCCGCATAGTTCTTCCCCGAAAGAACCTCCACCCAAACGTTCGCGAAGTAGTCCTTATCAGGATAACTAAACAGAACCCGCCGCCCCGTCAGCACCTCGACATCGCGCGAACTCTTGATCGTCGGCACCGTCCGTGTCGTACTCCCTAACGCCAGAGGAGATGTCTCTGCAACCGCAAGCCCATCGCTGAACTTGCATGTCGTATAAGGTTGAAAAACAGCATCGGGGTTGGCTTTTTGCTGCACTGTAGCGGTGCTGGCCTTTTGCGGCACGCTATGGGACGTTGCCTTTTGCTGCCCGCTGGCCGGACGATTCGCCAGCACCAACGCCATCGTCAGAAGAAACTCAACTCTACTCCGAACAATCCGCATAACCAAACCCTAACGCAGCCAACCTCCCTCACGCCACCGCATCCTATCCACCAGAACGTAGAACGACCGTGAGTACCTCGGCTCGAACGTTCGCCGCTCTCACCCAAACCCAAAAATTCGCACACGGCGCCCCCACGCCGACGAGAGACTCTGTCTCTCTAAAAGGAGAACCATGAAACTCATTTCCGAAAACATCGAAGACCTGCGTACCCTCTACATCACGAACCTGAAAAAAGCCCTCGACATGGAGCAGAAGATCACCAAAGCGCTCCCAACCATGATCGAAAAATCTACTGACCAACAGTTGGCCACCGCCTTCAGCAACCACCTCGAGGAGACCCGCGGTCACGTAGCCAAAGTCGAATCCCTCCTCCGAGACGCCACAGGTGAAGCCGACACCGCCACCTGTAAAGCTATTGGCTCCCTCATCACCGAGGCCGAAGACAACATCAAGGACGCCGGCGACGACAGCATCCGAGACATCACCTTAATCGCCTCCGCCCAGCAGGTCGAACATCACGAGATCGCAGTCTACGGAACCCTCCGCAACTGGGCCGAACTCCTCGGCCAGACCGAAGCCGCCGACATCCTCGAGAGCATCCTCGAAGAAGAAAAGAAGGCTGACGAACTCCTCACCTCCATCTCCGACACCGTCAACACCACTGCGACCAGCAACGTCCACGCCGCGGTTCGCTAATACCCGATCAACAACCAAAGAGGGGGACGCCGCACTGGCGTCCCCCTCTTTTTGCATCCGCTCCGGTACAACTCTCGGGTCCGCCTCCCGGGTATAAAATGAGACTGGACCTCCCGGAGAGGAGAGCCAGCTGACTTGACAAGGGTTAATCCCGGGGTGGGCGAACCTTCGACAGACCCGCCAGAAATCTTCAATCCGGCCAGACCCAGGTCAAGACTTAAACTATCTTCTTTGAATACTTTGCGCACTTTTTGACAGGGGAGGGGGATACCCGCTCCGGAGCAAGGAAAGCTGAACCGATACCATGGCAAACCCGCAGAAGAGCCCGACCAAAATCATCATCGCCACCGTAGTCATCCTCGTCACCGTCGCCTACCTCGCCTTCAGCGGCGCCAGGGACAACAAGAGCTACTACGTCACCATCGGCGAGCTCCAGGGCATGGGCGACAAGGCCTACGTCCGTCACCTCCGTGTAGCCGGCAACGTAGCCCCCGGCAGCATCCACCGGGTAGGCACCAACGCCACCTTCGACCTCCTCGAGCAGGGCCGCAAGCTCTCCGTCGTCTATCAGGGCTCCGAGCCCCCGCCCGACACCTTCAAGGACGACGCCCAGGCCCTCGCCGTAGGCACCTACAGCCGCGACGGCGTCTTCCACGCGACCGAACTCCAGGCCAAGTGCGCCTCCAAGTACGCCCCCGCTCCCCCCACCCCCACAACAACCGCCACCGCACTCCCTGCCACCCACTAAATTATTTGCCGGTCAGCGCCTTCAGATACAGATAATTAAACTCAACCCCGGTATAGAAAGACTCCACGCCAATCCGCTCATCCCTGCCATGGGCGCGAACATCATCCCCATCTATCCCCATCCCTGAAAACCCATAGCTCGGCATCCCCGCCGCCATCGTAATTTTGCTGTCCGAAGCCCCCGTCTCCATCTCCGGCACAATCGGCAACCCCGGCCACATCTTCCCCACCACTAATCGCAGCGCCCCAAACACCTCTTCATTCAAAGGAGGCGGCGTCACCGACATCTCATTCTCATCCCGGTCGCTCAGCGCCCCGGCATTATTCACCAGCTTCACCTCCACCTTCGAATCGGCCACCACCTTCGTCAGCTCCGCCCGCACCTCTGCCGGAGTATGCCCCGGAAGAATCCTGCAGTTCACATTCGCAACGGCCCGTTGCGGCAGCGCATTCCGCGCATGTCCCGCCTCCACCATCGTCGCCACGCAAGTCGTCCGCATCGTCGAGTTGTACAGAGGACTCTCTGACAACCGCGACACCGCCGCAGCATCGGGAGGCGTCTTCAACACACCCAACATATCCCCGGCCACCGGCCCCTTCTCAATCTTCGCCATCACCTCAAAATACGCGCGCGTCACCGCATTCAACTCAAACGGAAACTGATAAGCCTCGAGCTTCCCAAGCGCATCCGCCAGATGATAGATCGCGTTGTCCTTCTTCGGAAGTGAGCTATGTCCGCCCGGATTAGTCGCCATCAGTTGATAATCCGCATAGAGCTTCTCCGTAGCCTCAACACCCATATCCACCGGCTTGCCCTTCTCCGTATTCAACCCACCGGCGTCGGCATTCAGCACAAATCCCGCATCCACAAGCTCCCGATGATTCTTCAGCAGCCAGTCCACCCCATTCGACTTGCCACCCTCCTCATCCGCCGTTAGCGCAAGAATGATGTCGCGGTCCGGCACGAAACCTTCCTGCTTCAGTCGAATGAAAGTAGCCACAGAAGCGGCATCCGCCTCCTTCATATCCTGAGTACCGCGCCCGTAGAAATAGCCGTCCTTCTCCGTAAACACAAACGGATCGCTCGTCCAGTCCTCACGCTTCGCCTCCACGACATCCAAATGCCCAATAATCAGCACAGGCTTCTTCCCATTCCCCGGCCGCCCTCGATACCGCGCCACCATGTTGCCCTTCCTCTCATTCGGTCCCAATACGACCACATCCTCTGCAGCAAACCCTGCATCCAGCAGCCGCTTCCGCATCGCCTCTGCCGCAACTGTAGTGCTCCCCACCGAGTCGGTCGTATTGATCTCAATCAGCTGCTTGAAGATGTCGTGCGACAGCTGCCGCGAAGCGGCATCTAGGGTGGGTGCCTGTTGCGCGTAAAGAGTCGTCGCCAGTATTCCGGCACAGAAAAAAGCGCTAATGATCTTCAAGGTAGTCGTTCTCCAGAAATATCTCGCGCTGCCAATCATGCAGCCGCTAGCCCTATACTCGCATGAGGGAAGAAATTGAAGTGACAGAACTTTAGACATGTCGACCACAGCCCCAATCCGTACGAAAACGTTCACCATCGCAGCGCAACTCGAATCGGTCTCCAAGATCTACGGCGCATTCGCTGCCCTTCGCAACGTCACGACGACCTTTCTGGCCGGAACCTGCACCGTCATCCTTGGTGAAAACGGCGCAGGCAAGTCCACTCTGCTTCGCCTGGTCGCCGGCCTCCTCACACCCACTCGCGGCACCGTATCCGTCTTCTCCGAATCACCCCGTCAACAGCGCCGCCGCATCGCCTATATGAGCCACTCGCCGATGCTCTACGACGAACTCACCGCCATGGAGAACCTCTCCTACTTCGCCGGCCTGCACCGTGAAGGTGGCTGCGCCTGCGTCGGCAGTCCGGAGATGGCTCTTCGCGCCGTCGGCCTCGATCCAGCGCTCAAACGCCCCGTAGGCCAATATTCACAAGGCATGCGGCAGCGCGCATCACTTGCCCGTGTCCTCCAAAGCGATCCGGAACTACTCCTCCTCGACGAGCCTTTCTCTAACCTCGACGCGGCCTCCGCAAAACACATGATCGAGCTCCTCGCCGACTTCCGTACCTGGCCGGTAGCCGGCGGAGGCAACGGCCGCACCATCCTTATCACGACCCACCAGGCCGCCCTCGCCCAACCCCTGGCCGATAACATCCTCACCATGCGCAACGGCCAGATCGTCGAGGCCGCCGGGTGAAGACCACACCGCCAGCCAAGACCAACGCCGCGCGCATGCTCGATTCTCTCAACATCTCGTACGAGCTTCGCGCCTACGAAGTTGACCCAGAAGACTTGACTGCGATCTCTGTAGCACGCAAGATCGGTCTCCCGCCCGAACAGGTCTTCAAAACCCTCCTCGCCCAAACGAACTCAGGCGACCACCTCTTCGCCGTCATCCCGGGCGACTCCGAACTCGACCTAAAAAAACTCGCCCACGCAGCAGGCGCAAAGAAAACAGAGTTGGCCTCTCTCAAAGAAGTAGAACCCCTGACGGGATACATCCGAGGTGGCGTCACCGTCATGGGCGCAAAAAAGCCCTTTCCCGCCTACGCGGACGAGACCATCGAGCTGTTCAACGTCATCTCTGTCTCTGCCGGACAACGCGGCCTCCAACTCGTCCTCGCTCCGGCTGACTACCTGCGCGCTGCAGACGCGACTTTGGCGGACATCACCAAAACTCCCGCATGATCTACCTGCGCCACATCCTCGACCACCTCCGCAAAGATCTCCGCCTCGAGTGGCGCTCCCGCGACTCCATCAACGGAATGCTCTTCTTCGCGCTCTTGGTCGTCGTCATCTTCGGTCTGGCCTTCGACCCCACCAGCTACCCCACCACGACTCGCCAGATCGCCGGCGGGATCCTCTGGGTCGCACTTCTCTTCGCCTCAATCACCGCGCTCAATCAGACATGGACACGCGAACTGCGCAATCAGGTCCTCGAAGCGCAGCGGATGGCCCCGTCGCCACCGTCCGCGCTCTTCCTGGGCAAAGTAATTGCCAATATGCTCTTTGTCCTGGTAGTCGAAGCGGTACTCGCCCCCATCTTCATCGTCTTCTTTAATCTTCACGTGCTAGGCAATGCCTGGCTTCTGCTCCTGATCCTCCCACTCGGGACATGGGCCCTCGTTGTAAACGGTACGTTCTTCGCGGCCCTTGGCCTTCGCGCCCGCAATCGCGAGCTGTTGCTGCCGCTCCTGCTCCTGCCCATCTCGCTGCCCGCACTTCTGGCGATGGTTCAGGCGACAACTGGGCTCATGACTGCCGAACTCGATTCCATCCAGATCAATACCTGGATCAAACAGTTGGCAGGCTACGACATTATCTTCACCACCATTGGCATCCTGCTCTTTGAGACCGTCCTCAACGCCGAATAGCCTATTCGCGATAAACTACCTTTTATGGAGCAGCGCACCCCTACTCTCCGCAACGTCGCCTGGCTCTGGTTCGGAATCGCCATTGCTGTGCTCGTCGTCGGTTTCCGGCAGGCCATCTTCCTGACCCCTGCAGATGCTGCTCAGGGCGATGTGGGCAGGATCTTCTACTACCACGTGCCGATTGCGATGTTGAGCCTCCTCTTTCCGTACATCAACTTCGCAGCCTCGCTCACATACCTCTTCTGGCGCAGCCGTGATCCCCTGAAGGCCCTCACTGCTGACGCGTTGGCGCTTGCCTCGGCCGAGGTCGCTGTCGTCTATTCGAGCATCTGCCTCGTTACCGGCATGATTTGGGGGCGCGTAGCATGGAATATCTGGTGGACATGGGATGCCCGCCTGACCAGCATGCTGATTCTCTGGCTCCTCTACGTTAGCTACCTCATGCTGCGACGTTTCTCCTCCACCGGCCAGAGCCAGACCCTTGCCGCAGTCCTCGGCATCTTCGCCGCCGTCGATGTTCCGATCGTGTATATGTCCATCCGCTGGTGGCGCACCCAGCACCCCGCGCCCGTCTTTGGCGGCGGAGCCAACTCCGGC
The DNA here is from genome assembly GCA_963746625.1 of uncultured Acidobacteriaceae bacterium. Taxonomy (GTDB): domain Bacteria; phylum Acidobacteriota; class Terriglobia; order Terriglobales; family Acidobacteriaceae; genus Edaphobacter. The sequence goes on along the minus strand of CAVVBT010000001.1, from coordinate 747,355 downwards.
ATGGATAAATCCATGCTCCCGGGTTTCTTCTGGAATCTTGCCGGTTGGGCCATCTGGGGAGTGCTGATTCTTTTATTCCGTTTCGCCCTAGAACGCCGGCGCCAGTTGGCCGAGCAGGAAGCGGCACTTCATGCTATCGAAGCCTCTTTGGAGACTCCTCAATGACCTGGCAATCGTTTTTCGATACAAGCACCATGGCCCACCGTCATCTGCTCGCCGCCTACGCTACGGTCCTGGTGGTTCAGGCCGGATACTTCGGCTGGATTGCCTGGAATTGGTTCCACACCAAGGAGCGGCGGTATTAAAAAAATCAACGAAGCTACAAAGAGCTCGTAGCTTCGTTGTCCGAGAATAAGGTGCAAATGACGCGATAGTTGAGATCAACGTTACGCATCGATTTTCCTAAACACAGGAACCAGCCAAAAGTTTCGCGGCTTCAAAACTCTCCTGGCAAACACCTTTCGCTTGAAGCTACCCCGCCGCCTCGATAGACTCCGAACAGTGCCCACGCCCCTCCGACCTCCTCTTAAACGATTCGCTGCCATTGCAGTCTGCGCGCTCCTCCTGGGGGGTGCGGGATGCAGGCGAAGTAGCTTTCCAGATGTTCCGGAGGGATACCGTGAGTTCGCTTACGTCAGCAACGGCGGATCGAATACGGTTTCGGTCCTTGATTTGGTCTATCTGAGGCAGGACAGGACTTTACAGGTTGGCACCAACCCGACGAATCTTGCTGCGAACCCGGTCAGGAATGAGATCTACGTGGTGAATACGCAGTCCGGAACGGTGTCCGTGATTGATGCGGATGCCAACCGGGTGGCGGCGACCATCCCTGTCCACCATCTGCCTTTGTTTGTTGCAGTTGAGCCGACAGGACATCGCGCTTATGTCGCAAATTCAGGGTCAAATACGGTTAGTGTTCTTGACCTTGACCGGCGGCGAGAGATTGCTGTGGCTGGAACGGGCGAGGTGCCAACTGTTGTGCGGGTTTCGCCGGACGGACGCAGCCTGGTTGTTACGAACCGGAACAGCGGCAGCGCTTCGATCTTCGACATAACCCCTTATGATGCAGCGGCTTCGAGTTCTCCTGCACCAAAGCTGCGGGCAGCGTTTTCAGGGTGCCCTGGAGCTTCGGATGCGGTGATTTTGCCGGATTCCTCGAAGGCTTTTGTGGCCTGTACGGGGGGGCATCAGGTGATGGCTGTTGGGCTTGCTGCGGCGCCCGGATCCTGGGCCGCGAAACAAAATTCCGCATTGATGACAGACCACTTACTGACGTTTTTGGATGTGGGAAAAACACCGGTTCATCTGGCGATGAAGCCCGATGGGGGCGAGATCTTTGTTTCTAACTCCGATTCGGACAGCATTTCGGAGATTTCGACCTGGACCAATGAGGTAGGTGGGACGTATGTGATTGGAAGCAAGCCGGTTCGAGGAATTGTCAGCGGGGACAATGGGACGCTTTGGGTGGCAAATTCGGGGGCGGATTCGATTGCGATCTATAGCATTGATGATGGGCGACTTGTGGGGAATGTGAGGACGGGTTCAGCGCCCGACAGGCTGGCATTTTCAGAGGATGAACACCTTTTGCTGGCTGCAGATGCTCATTCCGGGGATGTTGCGGTGATTCGGACGGCTGGGCAGGGGCCGGCTCTGTTTACGATCCTGCCGGCGGGAATTTCGCCGAATTCGATTGCCGTTAAAGCTATTCAAAAAAAGCCGTGATTTCGCAAAAAAGTTTTCTCCGTTGGAGAGGACGGGATTTTGCGGATTTGCGGGTGTTTTTAAGGGGGGTTCTGGGAAAACGTGCGTTTTCCTGATGGTTTTTTGTGGTGAATTTGTGGTGAGTTGATGGTCTTTTGTGGTGCGCTGGATGGTGGTTTCTTGCGCACTAAAATTTGCCACTCTTTTGACGTTTATTTTTCCACAGGCTGTGGAAAAGGACGAGCCTTCGGGTGTGCTCGCGCGATTATTCGTTCCTTAACGCTACCATCGGTTCGACCCCGGCCGCTCGACGTGCCGGGATCGTCGACGCGAGCACAGCTGCGAAGACGAGCAACAGCGTTGCGAGCATGAGCATGACCGGGTCCCATGGCTTTACGCCGAAGAGTTGATCCTTCATCAGCTTCCCTGCCCCGATCGCCAGGGGAATGCCCAGCGCCAGTCCGATTCCTACCTGCGAGAAGGCTCCTCGGAGCACCATCCTGACTACACGCCAGCGATCTGCCCCGAGCGCCATGCGAATGCCTATCTCACTTGTCCGCTGCTCGACCATGTAGGCCATGACGCCGTAGAGCCCAACGGCTGCAAGCAGCAGGCCGAGTGCGCCGAAGAGGGTCGTCAGAGTTGCGATCATGTTCTCCTGCTGGAAGTCATTGCTGAGGATCTCGCCGTAGGGGTCGACCCCGTACAGGACGAGATCCGGATCGACTTCGTTTAGAGCCTTGCGGACCCGCTCTTCTACGCCCGGCGGATTTCCGGGCGCCCATATGACGATGTTGTAGAGGTAGTGCGACCAGAGTTCGCCGCCATCATAGGCCTTGTCGCCATACTGTACGTTCTGGGCTTCGGGCACCCAGAACATCGGCGTTATCGGATCCTTGTAGTCGTAGGTCAAGTAACGCATGTCCCGGACGACTCCGATGATCTCAAGGGTGTTCGCATATTGGATTTTGTCGATTCCGAAGTGCTCTCCGACCGGGTTCTTGTCCTTGAAGAACCTTTTCGCGAAGGCTTCGTTTACCACTGCGACCTTGCGGGTTGTGGACGTGTCATCCTCGGTAATGGGGCGACCGAGCACCATCTTCGCGCCCAAGGTATCGAAGAATCCCGGCATTACGCGTGACCACGACGAGCCGGTGTCTTCTTTGGCTCCAGGTTCGGGCCTCCCTGCGACGCGAATGCCGTCGTTCCAGCTATCGCCAGTCATGGGTGCATAGAGAGCGGGCGCGACCATCCGCACGCCGGGGATCTGACGCAAACGGTCGTCAATTTTCTTGAACATAGGCTCGAGTTGTTCGAGCTTGTAGTTGGTCAATGTTGGATTAATCCAGGCGATATAGCGTCCGTCGGTCTCGAATCCGAAGTTCTGGTGTTCGAGATTACGCAGGCTCCGGGCGAGGAGGGCTGCAGCCGACAGCAATACGAGAGACATTGCCACCTGCGCGATAACCAGCGACTTCTGCGTCCATGAGCGGTTGCCGCCGACCGAACGGTTTGCGCCGCGCAATGCTTCGATTGGCTCCGCATGGGAGGTCAGCCATGCGGGGACGATTCCAAAGGCTATTCCTGTGAGCAGAGATATTGCCATGGTGAAGAGCAAGACTGTCCAGGAGGGGCTCGAATCGATGGGTACGAAGTTAATCGAGCCACCGATCCTGAAGGCGAGATGAATAATCAGCTTTGTCCCGGCGTAGGCTACGCCGATGCCGAGCAGTCCTCCGATGAGGGCCAACAGCAGCGATTCCACAAGCGCCTTGCGTACGAGCCTCCGCCGGGAGGCGCCAAGCGCTACGCGTACGGAGGTCTGCCCGCGGTCCTTCAATCCGCGCGCCAGCATGAGATTTGCGAGATTTCCGCAGGCCAACAACAACACGCATCCGGCTGCGACCAGAAGTAACTTCAGGCCATCCTGATACTGATCCCGCATGGCCGCTACGCCGGCGCCGCCGGGGGTGAGGTGAAGGGTCTGCTGCTGCCAGAGCTGTTTCTCCCCGGGCTGCATGTCGGCCACGTGGCTGGCCAGCCAGTCGTGGAACTCTACCCTCAGCTTCGCCTCAAGCGATTTCGGATTGACGCCAGGACGCACCCTGCCGATGACGTCGAGAAAGTTTCCATTCGGCCGTTTGAGGCGGGAGGTATCGCCATCGATCAACAACTCCGCGGTCAATGGCAGCCAGAAGTCGGGCATACCCCAGCCAGCCATCTTTGCGCCGTAGAACCCGGGAGCCGAGACTCCGATGACAGTAAACGGGTGACCGTTGATTTGATAGGTGGCTCCAACGACGGAAGGATCGGAGCCGTACTTTTCCTTCCAGACGCGGTAGGTCATGACGGCGACGGGCGGCGCGCTCTCCTGATCGTCTGCATCGGTCATGAGCCTGCCGATCCAGGGGCCCACACCCATGGTTTTGAAGAAGTTTCCGGAGACGTATTCCCCGTTGCGCGTGTCGACCTGGGCCCGTGAGCCCTCTCTGCGGACGCCGAGCGGCGCATTTCCTGCCTGAAGCGCGGCGAGGTCTGTGAACTCCGGGGTGTGGTCGCGAAACATCTTGTAGGCTTCCCACGAGAACAAGGAGAAGTTTGCGTCATTTCCCTGGTTGTATCCGCCCCAGTTGCAGCAGCGAATCTTGTCTCCGATGCGCCATAGTTCGTCCGGTTTCGTTACCGGAAGCGACTTCAACATCACCTGATGGACGAGCGTGAAGATCGCGGTTGTGGCTCCAATGCCTAATGCCAGCGTGACGATTGCTGTTGTAGTAAAGCCCGGGGCCTTTCGCAGTTGTCGAAGTGCGTCGCGCAGATCCGCCAGCATTCCTACCTCCAGGTCCGTCCGTGACTTCTGGGCATCTTCGCGGTATACGAAAGCAGTGGGCCGCTGGTTCCGATATGGCGTTGAAAAAGTGCCTGCCGAAACAAGAGCGTACCTCAGCGGCTGAAATAGCACTGCGAATTATCGCGTTTATGGGCGCCCATTCGACTTCGCTCAGGGCAGACTCTGAAGCCGTGCCCTTAAGCAAAACGGTCTCGTTCGCCAACCTCGGCAGTCGAGTGCGGTCTCCGAAGAGCTGACTTTCAGGAAGGATCAAAGGCGCACCTGGGCCGCCCGATTGAGAGGTTTCCTTACTTCAAATACTGGCGCAACGTCTGCATAAGCGCGAATAATCAATAACGCATTGGTAGGGAGGAAGCGTATGTCCCATCATTTCGATACCAAACTTGCGAAAGAGGATCCAAGCCTGAACGTGTGTGATTTCTATCTGTTTCAGGGCGCTCCCGACACAACGGTGATGGCGATGACCGTCAATCCTGATGTTGTCCTCTCTGCGCCGGATACCCTCCACATTGAGGGTCTGTATGCCTTCCGCCTGGACCTGACTGGTGATGCTCGCGAAGACGTTGTCTTCAAGTTCAGGTTCAACGAACCGAGACATGTAGAACGGGGACGAGCATGTCCATGTTCAGAAGTTTCAGGTCCGTAGAGCGACGGGCGACGCTATCGGCGGGGACAAGGGCGAGTTGCTGATAGAGGGTGATACGGGCAAAGTCCATAGCAAGTCTGGAATTCGCGCCTTCGTCGGAATCGCTCCCGATTTGTTCGCCGCCGACGCTGTCGCAATGCAAAGTCTTCAGAAGGCCTTCTACGACGAACACAGGTATAACGGCGATGCGTTCGTGCGCAGTGATCAGAACTTCTTCCACAATCGCAATATCACTGCGATTGTCCTCGAAGTCCCAAACGATTTGATCGGCAAGGGAACGGTTCACGCCTGGGCCACGGTATCACTTTACGGCCATGCTCCCGAGATGCAGGTGTCACGCTGGGGCCTGCCGATGATCACGCACCTCTTTCTCAACGATCCCGGCAATCAAGAGGTAAAAGAGATCTTCAACAAATCGGTGCCATCCGACGACATCGCCTTATTCTCGGGATACATCGCGGACTATACCCAGAAGACGACTACGTATGCAGGATCTGCCGTGAATCCGGAAGAATACGGAAAGCAAATGGTCTCTCGATTTTGCCCAGACACCTTGCCCTATGAATTAGGAACGGCGGCGACATTTGATGTCGCGAGATTTAATGGGAGGCCACTGGGTGATGATGTTCAGGATGTGATGCTTACTTTGGCGACAAACAGGCCCATCCAGGACGGCGCTGCCCCTGATCGCAATCGGATCCGTACCGAGTTCCCATATTTTGGTGAGCCCTACTCGAAGGAAGAACAGAAGGATGTTGTGCCATGGCACCCACGTCGTAGTTCAAACTAGCCCATTCCCGAATGAGGCCAGGGGTTGGCGGGCGAGGACGAGGGTGATGTCGTCGGGTTGCTCTTCGGCGCCGATCCAGGCGTCGAGGGCGAGCATGACTTGATTGGAGATGACGTGGAGGGGCTGGTCGCGGTAGCGGGCTACGACTTCCATCAGGCGTTCTTCGCCGAACTCGCCGAAGTCGTTTTCGGGTTCGGTGACACCGTCGGAGTAGGCGACGAGGATTTCGCCGGGCTGCATGTGAAAGCTGTCTTCTTCGTAGTGCATGCCATCCATCAGGCCGACTACGGTGCCGCCTTTGTCGAGACGGCGAATGTGTCCGTTCTGGCCGAGGACGAGCGGGGGAAGCTGGCCGGCGTTTGAGTATGTGAGCTTGGCTGAGGCCGCGTCGTAGTGGGCGAGGAAGAGAGTGGCGTACTTTTCTGGCTGGGTGCTGCGGAAGAGGTGGCGGTTGAGGAGGGCGAGGATGCGGCCGGGCGAGTGGAAGAGTTCGTCGCAGTCTCCTATTCCGTCGCGGCTGGCAAGAAGGCCGGCGATCGCGGACTCGCTGTAGACGAGCTCTTCGCTGGCGAAGCGGTAGGCGCGGACTGCGGAGTGCAGGGTGGCCATGAGGAGCGCCGCAGAGATTCCCTTCCCGCTGATGTCGCCGATGGCGATGCCGACGCCTGTCTCCTTGCGGCTTGCAGAGCCGTTGTGGGCGTTCTCGTGGAAGACAAGGAAGTCGTAGTAGTCGCCGGAGACGGAGCGGGCGGGACGACAGATGCCGTGGAGGTCGAGCTGGGTGATGCCAGTGGAGTGGAGGGGGAAGAGGTTGGCCTGGACCTCCTGGGCGATGGAGATCTCGTTCTGGAGACGCTCTTTTTCCTTCTGCTCCTGGAGCAGGCGCTGGAGAGAGCCGGTCATGGTGTTAAAGGAGCGGCTGAGTTCGGCGAGCTGATCTTCGCTGGTGACGCCTATGCGGTGGTTGAAGTCGCCGCGGTCGATATGTTGGGTTGCGCTGTAAAGCTCGGCGACTGATTTGGTGATGGTGCGGCTGAGGCGGAGGGCTGCCCACAGAGCGAGAACTTCGATGATGGCGAAGAGGAGCGCGAGGATGATGAGCGAGACCCGGAGAACGTCGGTGACGACGCCGGTGATGGAGGCGCCGAAGAGCTGATTGAGAAGACGCGAAGGGCGGGACTCGATGCCGACGAGGATGTTGTCCGGCCTGCCGCTGTCCCAGATTGTGACCGGTTCGGTGGAAGGAAATTTAACCGGAAAGTCGAGGATGTTTACCGAAGGAGGTTCAGCTCCGCCGGTAATCCAAGTGCCTGGTGCGACCGTGTCGGCGGAGGTTTTTGGTTTTGCGGATGCGGGTTCGGGGCCTCCGGAGGGAGGTTGGGATTGCACGCGCGTGGGCCGCTGACGGGTACGGTCATCGTTCGAAGTGCTTTCCGGTAAAAGACGGGTGAGGCCCAGGCCTTCGGCGACAAGCCCGAGGACCTGATTATCAACGGGCGTGCTGGAGATGAAGGTGAAGAGGCGGCCATCGTTCCAGCGTTGCTGGTGGATGGCAACGAGGTAGAGGTCGTTGCCGTCGAGCACGAGCGAGGAGAAGTGTCCGCCGGGCAGTTCAGTGGCCCAGGGAGGGAGGCCCCATGGGGTTTTGGCTCGAACTCCAGGGGTGGATGATTTGGAGCCGGATGCGACGGGGGCTCCGTTGAGGAAGGCCTGGGTGTCGCGGCGGAGCTTCTGGCGCGGCATGTCGAGGTTGATGGAACGCTCGGCGTCGGCTGCCTCGCCGGGTTCGGCGACGCCGGCGATCTTGCGTTGGAGAGACTGTGCTGCGAGCTCGGCGCGGCGCTCATTTTCACTGCTCATCTGGCTTAGCTCGGCGAGGAGGCGGGAGTCGACGAGGTGAACGGCGAACTGCCCGGCGGCGATGTAGGCAAGAACCGAGGCGAGGATTAAACCGAGCAGGACTGGCGCCAGACCGATGAGCAGGTAGGTGAGGGTTAGCTTGTTACGCAGGCTCCAGAGCATGCGTTGGCGCACGAATCTCAAGAGGAACGGGATGGCCACGGCGACGAGCGCGATGCCGACGAAGATCTGGGTGACTCCGAGAAAGGTTCCGAAGCCACCGGGTATCCACAGCCGCACATAGAGGACGCCGAACCAGAGGCCGAGCCAGAAGACCGCTCCAGTGAGGCCAGTGGGCAGTCGCGAGAGGAGGCCTGCTGGCGGCGTGGCGGAACTATTCGGGTTTTGCATCGCGTGCCGCCTCCTCCTTCGCTTCGGCCTCGCGGGCCAGCCTCAGGGTGTAACGCGTGGCCGAAAAATGAGCTCCGGCCAGCAGGAGAAGCCCGGAGAGGAAGGCCCACATCATTAAGCCTACTGAAATATAAAACGGTCCGTAGACCGACTGAAAGTCCAACCAGGGCAACGCGTGGATGTAGAGGACTTTGGCTAGCTGCCAAAGGAGGCCAATGACGATGGCCGTGGGGAGAACGGCGCGGGCAGGGATCTTGCGATAGGGCAACACCCAGTAGATGAGGAAGAAGAGCAGGATGCTGGCGAGTCCGGCGCAGAGTCGCAGGAAGGTGAAGGAGATGAAGTGGAAGACGACGTTGTCGGTGTGGCCGATAAAGATCCAGGAGAGGATGGTCTGCTGGCTGGCGGTGGAGGCGACCGACGCCATGGCAAGGATGCCGACGGCAAACGCGAGGCCGAGCGAGACTGCCTGATTGTGGAGATAGCTGCGGTTCTGGCGGACTCCCCAGACCTGGTTGAGGGCGACCTCAAGGGGAAGAAAGACTCCGGTGGAGGTGATGAGGAGCATGACGAGCGAGAAGATCTGCGTGTTTTGGTGTGGGTGAGTGAGGAGTTGCATGTTGCGCATGACGAAGTCCTGCCCGACGGGGAGGAGGTTTTTCATCATGTCGCTGACTACACCCTCCATGGCGCGGGAGTGGAAGACGTTGCGGCTGACGGTGAGGAGAAGAACGATAAATGGAAAGAGCGAGAGGATGGTGTTCGCGGCGACCGAGAAGGCATAGGTGTGGACCTCGGTGCGCGCCATGTAGCGGGCGAGGGCGCCGATCTCGGAGAGGAAGCTGTGGTCGGGGAGGACGGAACGGACTTCCTCGATCGGCTTTGGCGGCAGCTCGGGCTGGTTGGTTTCGGTTTGGTCAGAAGCGATTGAAGACATAAGGGGACAGGGCCCAGCGGCTTACTGAGATGCTAGCAGAGGGGTAGGGTGAGGGCTGGTAATGGTAAGTCCACCAAGCAGATCTCCCGTTCGACTTCGTTATGCAGGCTCTTGAGGGATGACAAACCAGAAAGGCAAGTACAACAGCATAGGCAAATACAGGGGTTCTTCGCTCTGCTCAGAATGACGACGGGTCGTGGCCGTTCATTTGCTCAAGACGCAACCTATTGGGTAGGAAGCTTAGCAGTTTTTGATTTGCTCGATGGCCCAGGTGGCGGCTTCGGCAAGGATGGGGTCTTCGGCGGTGGTCCATGATTCGAGTTGGGGGAGGAAGTGCGGGTCGCCGGTGTTGCCCATGGCGATGGCCACGTTGCGTTGCATGCGCTTGCGGCGGGTGCGCTCGATGGGCGAGCCCGTGAACCAGCGTTTGAACTCGGCGGAGTCCATGCTGGCGAGCCAATCAAGCGCAGGGTTGATGAGTTGAGGGCGAGGAAGCATGTCGTCTTTATGAGTCAGGGAGTTTTGCGCTGAGGATTGTTTGCGGTGGGATTTTCCATTCCAAGGGCAGACGTCCTGGCAGATGTCGCAGCCGAAGACCTGGCGGCCGATTGGGGCGCGGAGATCTGCGGGAATGCTTCCCTTCTTTTCGATGGTGAGGTACGCGATGCAACGGGAGGCATCCATTTGATGCGGGGCGACGAGCGCGTCGGTGGGGCAGGCGTCGATGCAGCGGGTGCAGGAGCCGCAGCGGTCGGGCGCGATGGAAAAGACTGCGCCGTCGGCGATGGGGATAGACGTGATGACGACGCCGAGCAGAAGCCAGGAGCCGAGTTGCTGATTAATGACGCAGGTGTTCTTGCCGATCCAGCCGACGCCGGCGCGGGCTGCGGCGGCGCGCTCGACGAGGGGGCCGGTGTCGACGTAACAGCGAGTCTCGATATTTGAGGAGGGGGTTTCGGAGGCGAAGCGTTGCTTGATTGTGGTTTCGATGATGCGCAGGCGGGTGAGGAGTTGGTTGTGGTAGTCGGTGGGGATGAGGTCGGTGGGATTGGCGGGATTTGCGTGGCCGCTCCAGGCGTAGCGGGCGATCCAGCCGGTGTTGGGCGGCGCGGGATCGGTGGAGAGCGGCGCGGCGGCGTCGTAGTTAAGAGCGCAGACGATGACGGAGCGAGCCCAGGGGACGGCGACCTGCACGGCGCTGCGAAGGAGGGTGCCGTTTTCGTCGCGGCGCTTGAGGTAATCCATCTCGCCGGCGCGGCCCTGGGCGATCCAGTCGGCGAAGCGCTGGGCGTCGACGTCGCCAAGGGCGGGGTCGACGGAGGCGATGCCTGCGTTGTCGAAACCGGCGTCGATGGCCTGCTCGCGCAGCCAGTGTTCGAGCGCGGGAGTCCATTGGTGGTCCACGACGTTTCCTCTTGCTTCTAAGGATAAATGCGCGGGTTTGCGGGGAGGTAATGGTCAGTTTGGAGTGAACGACGGAAGTTTCCGAAAATGCGGGTGGTCTCAACCGGTCGATGCAACACCATCTGGTATAAATCTTTTTCTAAAGGTGGTGTTTATGGACATGTAAAACGGGTCAAACTTTCTGCGGAGCAACGGAACGACATGTGGAGCCGTTGGAAGGCGGGAGAATCGTTGCATGAGATTGGACGCGCCTTCGGTAAAGACCATGTGTCCATTCAGTTTTTGTTGGCGCAGCATGGCGGGATTGCACCGGCTGCTCGTCGGCGTTCGCCGCGCACACTCACACTGGCGGAGCGAGAAGACATCTCGCGAGGAATTGCTTCCGGTTCGTCGATTCGCGAGATCGCCAAAGGTTTGCAGCGGGCTGTTTCGACGGTGAGCCGAGAGGTCGCCCGCCATGGCGGGCGACCACTGTATCGAGCCAATGAAGCCGATCGCCAGGCCTGGGAGTCGGCCCTGCGGCCCAAGCTGTGCCTTCTTGCCATCGACGTGAAGCTGCAGAGATCGTCGCGAGTAAACTGATCCTGGACTGGTCGCCGGAACAGATATCAGGATGGCTGAAGTGTCCAGTATCCCAAGGACGAGAGGATGCGTGTGTCCCACGAAACTATTTATCGCAGCCTATTCATTCAGGCCCGGGGAGTGCTGAAAAAAGAGCTGATTCAGCACCTTCGCTTCAAGCGGCGTATTCGTCGCTCGCGGCACGCGCGGGATAACGGACATCACAGGGGCAGATCGTCGATGCCATCTCCATTCGGGAAAGACCCGCGGAGGTTGAAGACCGCGCCATCCCCGGCCATTGGGAAGGCGATCTGATGAGCGGCATCAAGAACAGTCACATCGCAACCCTGGTGGAACGTCATTCGCGTTTTACCATGCTGGTGAAAGTGTCCAGCAAAGACACGGCTACCGTCGTCGCCGCGCTGAGCCAGCACATTCGTAAACTGCCCGCAACTTTGCGGCGCTCGTTGACCTGGGACCGCGGGCAGGAGATGGCCAAACACAAGAGCTTCACGGTGGATACGAAAGTGAAAGTCTACTTCTGCGATCCGCAGAGCCCTGGCAGCGCGGCACCAATGAAAATACAAATGGCCTGCTGCGTCAGTACTTTCCTAAGAAAACCGACTTGTCCGGTTACTCTCAAGCCGAACTCAACAAGGTAGCTCTGCGCCTCAATCAACGTCCACGACAAACTTTGGGATTTCAAACTCCGGCGAGTAAACTGCAAGCCAGTGTTGCATCGACCTGTTGAGACCGCCTCGTTTTTCGCGCAGTTCACTCCGCACCGGAGCATTATGTTCCAACCGGACGTTGGAGGAGAGAGTTCAGAACATCGGCAACCTTGTCATGGGAGTGACGACCAGAAGCATAGTGCTGATCGATCGCGGTCTGATACCGATGCACGACCTGGACCGTCACGGGGGCGGAACTGCATTCCAGATAACCCTCCAGATACCCTCGATCCATCGTGGCTACGTTCGAGGGCCACGGGCCTGTAAATTCACCCCACCATTCACCATCTAAGAAGCCGTGAGGTCCTGTAAAAACCTCTGCACCCTTCTCGATCTTTTGAGACTTCATTGTTTTCCAAGCCAGATCGATAGCCACAGTTACAGCGGCGGACGTTTTCGGTTTCTGGGAGTCCACGGCTTTGGAGACGAAGGCTTGCTCATCAACGATGGACACTATCGGGGCATTGGCAGGTTGGCGGCAGTCTCGATAGCCGTAGATGAACCCCTGCTGCTCGTCGCTATCCGCCTGATGCCACCATTCCGCATCGAAGCGCAACACTCCCGGATCGGAGGCTGCGCGTTGCGCCCCACTAGTAGAGCAACAGAACGTCGCACGTACTGTGACCAGAATGAAGACAACCAACAATTGCCATACAGCCTTCGACTTCATGCCACCATGTTAGTTGGTCTCGGACAAACCAATCGCCCCAAAAGTCTGGCGGGCTCAACCGGTCGATGCAACACTATCTAATCAGCTGATCCACAAATGCTTACCCTGAAGAATCGATCTGTTTGGCTGATGTGGCCAAAACCTAGCCAGGGTAAGGTTCCGGCTGATCTAACCCTAGCCAGCGCTTTTAGCTTTTGTTTTCATTGAATGTGGGTCTGAGCTGAGTGTTGCGTCGACCCATTGAGACCACCCCGTTTTCCGGGAACTGGGGATTAGTTTGCATTGGTCATTCGAGCGCCTTGATCAGACCGATCTGGGTGGCCACTTTCTTTGGAGGGCAGTTTAGTTCACCCGGTGGAAGGTCCGGCTCCAGCGGGTCTCGTCAAAGAAGTGGAGCACGGTGTGGAGCGTGGAACTGGCTCTTTCTGACGGGGAAGTTTTGTACATATCGTCTTCGGGTGTTTCGAAAGACCAGTAGACGAAAAGTGGACGGCCGATGAGGTTGGCTCGGGGGACCAGGCCCCAGTAGCGGCCGTCGTAGCTGTTGGTACGGTTGTCGCCCATGACGAAGTACATGTTTGGTGGGATGACGAGGTCTTCGCCCTGGATGTGGGTGGGGAGATCGAGGGACCACTCGGCGAGGACATTGCGGCCACGGTCGGGGGAGATGGAAGGGAAGTCGTCGTTATAGGGGTCGTAGTTGGCGGGGGTGGGCTTGGCGGCGTAGGGCTCGTTGAGCGCGATGCCGTTGCGGTAAACGATGCCGCCGCGGAGGTGGATGCGATCGCCGGGGATGCCAATGACGCGCTTCACGAGTATATCGTGCTGACCCTCGGGATTAGGTGCCGGACGGAAGAAGACGACGGGTTCGTCACGCCGGAGTTCGCGGTACGGGATAAGGTTCGTCCAAGTGCTAGCGGGCGCCAGGGTTGCGCGCTCTACGATTACGTGGTCGCCAACGAGTAGGGTGCTGGCCATGGAAGCGGACGGAATGACGAAGTTTTGAAGTACGAAGCCCATGACAAAGGACCAGATGATGAGCATGCTTGCGATGGAAGCCAGCCCTTCGAGATGAGTCTCTTCGCGAGGCTGTCGCTTACTGTCCTGTGGAGCGCTGGGTTGTTTCTTCTGCATCGTCATGACGCTTTATTGTAGCCGTGAACAGGTCGATCATTCCCGAATGTCGAGGAAGATATCAGACGGAGTCTCTACGAGAACGCTATCCCTTGCCGAACTGCCCGAAAAGTCGGGCGGGCTCAACCGGTCGATGCAACACTGGCTTGCAGTTTACTCGCCGGCGTTTCAAAGCCCAAAGTTTGTCGCGGGCGTTGATTGAGGCGCAGAGCTACCTTGTTGAGATCGGCTTGAGTGTAACCGGACAAGTCGGTTTTCTTAGGGAAGTACTGTCTTAGCAGGCCGTTTGTATTTTCATTGGTGCCGCGCTGCCAGGGGCTCTGCGGATCGCAGAAGTAGACTTTCACCTTCGTGTCCACCGTGAAGCTCTTGTGTTTAGCCATCTCGTGCCCCCTGTCCCACGTCAACGAGCGCCGCAGAGTCGCGGGCAGTTTACGCACGTGCTTGCTCAGCGCGGCGACGACCGTCGTTGTGTCTTTGCTGGGCACTTTCACCAGCATGGTGAAACGCGAATGTCGTTCCACCAGGGTTGCGATGTGACTGTTCCTGCTGCCGCTCAGCAGGTCGCCCTCCCAATGGCCGGGAATAGCGCGGTCTTCAACCTCCGCAGGTCTTTCCCTAATAGAGATGGCATCGACGATCTGCCCGCGGGACTGCCCGTCAGCCCGAGCGTGTCGGGAGCGACGTATAAGCCGCTTGGACCTGAGGTGCTGAATCAGCTCTTTTTTCAGCACTCCCCGGGCCTGGATGAATAAGCTGCGGTAGATAGTTTCGTGGGACACACGCATGCTCTCGTTGCTGGGATAGTGGACCTTCAACCATGCTGAAATCTGTTCCGGCGACCAGTCCAGGATCAGTTTACTGGCCACGATCGTCCGCAGCTTCTGGTCGATGGCAAGAAGGCACAGCTTGGGTCGCAGAGCCGACTCCCAGGCCCGACGATCGGCTTCACTGGCTCGATACAGTGGACGTCCGCCGTGACGCGATACCTCCCGGCTCACTGTCGACACAGCCCGCTGCAACCCGCTAGCGATCTCACGAATCGACGAACCGGAAGCAATTCCTCGTGAGATGTCTTCCCGCTCGGCCAGCGTCAGCGTTCGCGGCGAACGCCGACGAGCAGCAGCAACTATCCCGCCACGCTGCGTCAACAAGAACCGGATGGAGCCATGGCCCTTACCAAAGGCGCGGCCAATCTCATGCAACGACTCTCCCGCCTTCCAACGGCGCCACATGTCGATCCGCTGCTCCGTGGAAAGCCTGTCCCGTTTTCCTTGTGCCATAAACACCACCTTTAGAAAATGAATTCATATCAGATGGTGTTGCACCGACCGGTTGAGACCACCGAGGTTATCGGAAACTTCAGTCGAACTTGCCGATAACGTGACTTTCTGGGAGCATGTCTGCGCCGAATAAAGCGGACGCACATAACCGGGTTGCGGCAGGAGGTGAGTCGTGTTCGAACGCTATTCAACCGCTAGTCGGCAGGTCATTTTTGCCGCGCGGGCGGAAGCAGGCAATGCGGGATCCGGTTTTATCGATACGGAGCACATTCTCTTAGGAGTGTTGCGAGTGGACCCGGAGACTCTTCAACTCACGGCCCAGCTCCTTTCCCTAGGTTCAGTAAGAAGAAGTGCAACCCGCTGGCATACTCCCAGCGAGAAGCTCCCATCGTCGCTCGATCTCCCGATCAGCCAGGATGCAAAGCTAGTCTTGGATAAGGCCGTATCGCTGGCAGATGCTCATAGTTGCGATTTCGTTCGAACAGAACATCTACTCCTTGCTCTCACGGCTATAACGACATCGCATGCTGCCGAGATACTGCAAGAAGGCGGAATCTCCCATGGTCGCCTGGAAGAGATTGTGGCCGCACTACCTAGAACTGAACGGCAAGAGGGCAATCCCTCATCGCTTGAAGACTTGCTCCCATGGTGAACGCGCAGGCTATCAATACTCCCCATAAACGGCGTTTTCGGAAACGACAACCGAAGTTGCCGATAACGTGACTCTGCAGGCGCTGTGGTCTTTCCTCACGTCTACTGTTCTTCTTGCTCATTCGACAGATCTTTCCTTCGGCAACCAATCGCGGTCAGTCGCTCATCAGGAAAATAAGCGGGCGTACGTCCTCCTCCGGTGTCGAATCCCAATACCGCAGAAGGATGGTGTAGACCATAAGCCCGGTCTCACCTTCGCCGAACAAAATGTAACGTAGTGCCTGCGTCATCAGATCGCGCCGAGTAAGCCCTATGAAGACCGAGATTGGGTCGACACATTCGCTGACGTACGCAATCGAGTTGGCGATCGCAGTGGCGCCATAAACCTCCGCGAAATAGTCGTTGTCCTCTTTCCTGATCATCGCCTCGAGCGGCGCCGAAAACTCGCTACGGTTATCAAGCAGATTTACGTGGAGGAACAGGAATGGACCTCGTACATGGTAGTATTTCGCGATCTCTTCTCTCTTCTTATGTCTTGCATCGGCTGAGGAGTTCTTCATGGGAACGAGGTGGACCTTTTTCCCACGAAGTTCCGGCCCCATCTCCCAACTCTCGATATCAGCGAAGCATCCCTCGGAGACGCGAAGCTCTACCGAACGCAAGGAGCGGCTCAGCCCACTCGC
Organism: uncultured Acidobacteriaceae bacterium; assembly: GCA_963746625.1. Taxonomy (GTDB): domain Bacteria; phylum Acidobacteriota; class Terriglobia; order Terriglobales; family Acidobacteriaceae; genus Edaphobacter. Next base: position 731,063 of record CAVVBT010000001.1, on the reverse strand, counting down.
CAGCATCAGGATCAATGTGAAGATCGCGCCGATAATCAGGCCGTCGGGACGCTCCAGGCAGTTATCGGCAAGGGTGTAGGCAAAGACAAGGCACAGTATCCCGGTGTAGGTTGCGATCCACCGACGTCGCTCGCGCCACAACGCGAGAGTCGCCGCGAAGGCGGCCGACAAGATGAGTACCAGAACCCCGGTCGCGTAAGCGCCGCTCTGGGCTTCGACATCCGCATGGAAGACCAGTGTGATGACAACGTCAATGGCAAGCAGCATGAGCACGAGCGGACGCGAGAGCGACACCCAGCGTGGGGCCATGCCGAAACGCGGTAGATAGCGCGGGATCAGGTGCAGAAGTCCGGCCATAGCCGACGCGCCAGCGAGCCCGAGGATCAAAATCGTCGACAGATCGTAGACTGTTCCGAAACCGTCGCCAAGATATTTGTGTGCCAGAAATGCAATGGCCCTTCCGCTGGCTTTACCGCCGATCCTGTAGTCCTCCGGGGCAATAAGCAGGGTTGTCACGAAGCTCGACAGGATCAGCATCACGCTCATGATCGAAGCCGCAGTCGCCAGCAGCTTCCGAGTGTTGCCGATTCTCCCCCATGGCCGTCCCCCGAGGCGCGGGTTGTAGCCACGATCCGCATCTCCGCCATCAATCAAGGGCATGACTGAGACACCGGTCTCAAATCCGCTTAGGCCGAGTGCGAGCTTCGGGAAAACCAAGACCGCTCCGACGATCACCAGCGAGAGGTCACCTTTTGTAGCCAATATCGAGTGCCAGTCTGTCAGCAAGCTCGGGTGCCTCTCCACCTCCAACACTCCGCGCCCTAGCACTATAAGGTTCAGAGCGAGGTATGGGACGGCTGCAAAGGTCGCGATCCCGATCGCTTCTTTGAAGCCCCTCAGAAAGAGCATGGCGAGCAAAGTGAGGATGGCCAGCGTGAGGAGCAGCTGGTGATCGCCCAGGTATCCCTGCAGGAAAGGGTTTGCAACGGCATGTTTCGCGGCATCGGCGGCCGACAGTGTCATGGTAATAACAAAATCCGTGGCCGCGAAGCCGAGCAGGACGAGCACCAGCGCTTTGCCCTTCCACCCGGTAAGCAGGTTTTCGAGCATGGCAATCGAGCCCTGCCCAGCGAAGCTTCGTCCAGCGACCTGGATGTACACGGGCAGTGCCCCTAGCATCGTGACGAAGACAAGAATCAAGGTCGCAAGCGGCGCCACCGCACCTGCTGCAAGCAATGCAATGCCGGGCTGATACCCGAGGGTGGAAAAGTAATCCACTCCCGTTAGCCAGATAACCTTCCACCATGGATGGGTCGATACCTCGCCGCCGGTGTGATCGTCCTGAGACTCCCCGCGCGCGAGCCATCTCCCTATGACGGACTTGTATTCGAAAGTCGGCTGAGGGAGTTGCTCCCGGAAAGGTAACCGCTGAGGTATTCGAGGTTCGCGCGATGCTGCGCGAGACTCTGACTCCTGCGAATGAGTCTTCCGCTCTTCGCCGATTCCTGGCTTCTTCGTCATCACCGCACTCCTAGATGAATCGACGTCAGAAGGGGCTTTTCGAGTTGATGATCAAATCATTACCGTCCATAGGAAATGCTAGACCGAGTGTTCCGGTAGCGAGCGAGAGTCCCCTCTTAATCCATCTGGCACCAAAGCTTCATGGTCTATCCTCCGTGAACTGAATCTCTCGGCCCAACCTCGAATATGTACTTAACTCCACCCAGTGCATGTATGTCGACTGGGGAAATACCCAGTCTGTCCTAACGAAACATTGGCAATTGGGGTTGGTGACTCTGGATCCTTTGGTAGCAACTGCGCAAAACGGGGTGGTCTCAATGGGTCGACGCAACACTCAGCTCAGACCCACATTCATTGAAAACAAAATCTAAAAGCGCTGGCTAGGGTTAGATCAGCCGGAACCTTACCCTGGCTAGGTTTTGGCCACATCAGCCAAACAGATCGATCCGTCAGGGAAAGCATTTGTGGATCAGGTCATTAGATAGTGTTGCATCGACCGGTTGAGCTGGCAGGGGTTTTCGGAAACTTGGTTGCCTCGAAGTTCAAACTAGGCCGCTGCCGAGACGGTGATGGAGATGCAGCAAGATGAGGTGGGATAAAGTTGGTAGGGCCGGTTGAACGCACCTGACCCGAAATCAACTGCCCATCCGGCATTTTAGTAAAGCAACAGGATACAAATAAACGAGTTGTTCCAACCCAGTCAAAGTGTGATCAGGAATTCGAAAGAGCCGAACCCCGTGGGTTAGCGCCATGATTCTCTCTGCTCCGCCCGAACATGAACTGTCGTTGCTGTGGCTCGAATTCGGGCTCACTGCTCTTGCCCTTGGGTTGTCCTTCTTCTTTCCCCGGTTTGGGTCCGCCTGGTTTGCGCGCATCGAGAGGGCTCTCAAGCCATTGACGCGGCGCAGGAGTCTGGCGGTTGCGTTGGTCGGACTTTGCGCGCTGCTGCGCCTGGCCATCCTTCCGGTTTTTCCGGCTCCCCGTCCGTTCCTCCCGGACGATTTCAGTTTTCTACTCGCCGCCGACACCTTCGCATCCGGCCGCCTCACCAATCCCACTCCCGCTCTGTGGACGCACTTTGAGAGCATCCACATCACCATGCAGCCGACTTACGCCTCCATGTACTTTCCCGGATCCGGGCTGGTTCTGGCCGCAGGACAACTGCTCTTTCACAATCCATGGCTCGCCAATCTCTGCGTGGATGCGTTGATGTGCGCCGCGCTCTGCTGGATGCTGCAGGCCTGGCTGCCGCCCAGCTGGGCGCTCCTGGGTGGCTTTCTGGCCGTGTTGCGCATCGGCCTCTTCAGCTATTGGATCAATACTTTCTATGGGGGCAGCGCTTTGCCTGCGGCACTGGGCGGCGCGCTGGTGCTCGGCGCTGTGCCGCGCCTCAAGAAGACCGCGCGTCTCCGCGACGGACTGCTCCTGTCCGCAGGCATCGCGATACTGGCTCTCACCCGGCCCTATGAAGGGACCTTGCTTTGCCTGCCGGTGGCCGTGGCGCTCATGCACTGGGCGTGGCGCGGTAAAATTTGGCGCGGCAAAAACTGCCCGCAACCTGCCGTGTTGCTCAGACGTGGTGCGCTTCCGGTGGTGCTGCTGCTGGCCACACTGGCGTGGATCGGCTACTACAACAACCGCGCTTTCGGCAGCCCCACCACACTGCCCTACACCATCGACCGTACCCAATACGCCATCGTGCCCTATTTTATCTGGCAACCGCTGCGACCCGAGCCGCACTACCGCTACGATGTCGTGCGCCGCTATTACGAACACGAAGTCGGTTATTACAAAAAGGTCCGCAGCGTCCGTGGCTATCTTCCAACCGCCTTCGACAAGGCGATGGGCCTGCTCGTGTTTTATGCCGGATTCGCTTTGCTTCCGCCCCTCATCATGGCGCGCCGCGTCCTGCACGACCGCCGCATTCGATTCCTCATTCTCTGCCTGGCAGTTTTTTTGGCGAGCTTCTCGATCGAAATCTTCACCTTCCCGCACTATCTCGCGCCCTTGATGGCCGGGTTGTACGCGCTCGGCCTGCAGGCCATGCGTCATCTGCGCGTCTTTAACCTGAACGGCGCGACGGCCGGCCGCACCCTTGTCCGGCTCAGCGTTGCGAATTGCGCCTTGCTTGCCGTTGCCAGCGTCTTCGCTACGCCTCTTCATCTAAGAATTCCCGAGTGGCCCCGCGTGCGGTGGGACAGCGCCTGGCAGAACACTGCACACGAAGGCATCGCGCGTGCGCGCATTGCTGCCAACCTCGAGCGGCTCCCCGGACCGCAACTCGCCATCGTCCGCTACACTTCCGGTCACAACCCTCTGGATGAATGGGTCTTCAATCGCGCCGACATCGATGCTTCCAAAGTCGTGTGGGCCCGGGAAGGAGAAGCCGGCGCGAACTCCGAGTTGCTGCGGTATTACCACGCGCGGCAGGCCTGGCTGATCGAGCCAGACACCGAGCCGGCCACGGTCATTCCGTATCCATGACTATCGGCCGCGGCCTTGCAACTACGATCACACTCGAGGCACGGATATTGCTAAAATAATCCATAGCCGCAATTCGAATAGACACGTTTCAGGACACAGTACTGAAATGGTGTAGTACGAAATCCGGTAAAATGCTGTAAACAAAGCGGAGAGTTGGCAGAGCCCGGTTGAATGCACCTGACTCGAAATCAGACATAGTCGCAAGGCTATCGGGGGTTCGAATCCCTCACTCTCCGCCATAACTTTAGAATCAATAACTTACGGCACTGGCTAGAGTGCTGGCTACAGAATCGTAAGGGGATAATCGGTGTACGAGTCGCTCCTGAAGGGTATTGACCTTTGAGGAGTAATAGATGCCCGTACCGGCAGTCCGCCTAAAGATCAGAGTGAGGCTTTCCAATGGAAGCCGAGCCTACGTCGACCCCCGTCTATTCGTCCAATGGGAAGTTGAAGCCGCTCTACGCCGTCGTGGACGGTAAGCCCGCGCATCAGCCAGAAGGCATCTATAACCTCCGGTACCTCAAAGCTGGCAAGCGCGTGGGACGCTGTAGGTGCTGACCCACAGTTGGCCCTGACCGCCAAGATGAGTTCAAGCACACGGGACACCGAAGACAAATTTAATGGCGCACATATTCAAGGTCGACATGATCGGGCGGGTATTAGCCTTCATGAGACGACAGGGAGCTCCACTAAATACAATTGTTTATCAGCTCAGGCAGCGGACTAGCTACGTCGCGCTACGGAGGTCATGGCTATCGTCGGGGTAACCCGAAACACCCTATGCGACTGGATCAATTCGGGCATACTACCCGCATTTTCGGATCGCCGGTTTTTCGGCAACTTGCCAGAGGCATATCCGATCCGACCGGGGCGACGCGCGGGCGATTGATTCGCCAATTCATGGCGGAAGGTCTGCTTCTGGCGGCGAGCGGCAGCGTGCTCGGTATCGCGTCTGCCTATTCCGCGACGCTGATTCTCCTGAAGCTGCTTCCGCCGGAGAGGCTCGCGGAGATGCCGTATTTGTCTGGAGTTGGGCTGGACGTTCGTGTGGTGCTCTTCGCTGGCGTAATTTCACTGCTGGCTGGCGCGATATTTTCTCTCACCCCGATGCTGCGGCTGTCATTGCTGACCGTGCAGCAAGGCCTGGCAGTGGGAGGACGGACAGGCGCGGGTGTCGTGTGGCGCCGCTTCGGCGCAAACCTTGTCGTCATCGAACTTGCCACGGCCATGATGCTGCTGGTGGCTGCCGGTTTGCTAGGCAAGAGCTTCTACCGGCTGTTGCATGTGGAGATGGGTCTACAACCGGAGAATATGGCTATGTTGCAGGTCTGGGGACCAGCCGCCAGCTACGCGAAGGATCCGCAAAAGGTTGCTATGGAACGGCAGGTCTTGAGCAAGCTTGCGGCGATTCCGGGAGTGAAATCGGTCGCTGTCTCGAGCGATCTGCCAGTAGGGGATGGTGATGGTATCAAGGCGATCGGAATTGTCGGTAAGCCGAACCTGGGAGATTACAACGAGGCGAACGATCGGGAGGTGAGTTCCGCCTATTTCATGACACTGCAGGCGCGACTGTTGCGAGGCCGATATTTTACTGAGGCGGACGATGCCTCCCGGTCGGGGGTAATAATCATCAACGAGACGTTCGCGAAACGCTACCTCCCGGGGGAGGATCCGTTAGGAAGCCGCATTAACTTCGGCGATGCGAAGTCTGCGCTAGAAATCGTCGGCGTCGTGGATGACATTAAAGAAGGGCCGTTGGATATCGCTACTCGTCCTGCGATGTATATGCCCTTTGCTCAGAGCCCGGACAATTCCTTCTTCGTGATCGTGCGCACGTCGCAAGATCCGAGATCCCTGCTACCTGCAATGGAGACCTCGATTCATGAGGTAGATCCCAACATTGCCACCCATAACGGCGTGACTATGACCGACCATATTCGTGACTCGCCGGCGGCCTACCTGCACCGTTCCTCGGCGTGGCTGGTGGGAGGCTTTGCCACGATGGCTCTGTTGCTCGGAGTGGTGGGGCTGTATGGAGTGATTGCATATTCGGTAAGCCAACGGACGAGGGAGATCGGCATCCGGATGGCGCTTGGCGCGCAACGGTGGTCTGTCCATCAGATGGTTTTGCGAGAAGCGGGTTGGCTCGCCACTACCGGAATCGCAATTGGAGTGGTTTGCTCGTTGGCTGCCGCCACACTTTTACGTGGTTTGTTGTTCGGGATTCATCCATGGGACCTTCCAACCCTGGGGGGAGTGGCCGCAGTTCTAGGTGTTTCGGCCCTCCTGGCGAGCTATATTCCCGCGCGCCGTGCAGCGTCGGTCGATCCGGTGATCGCGCTGCGCACTGAATAGACTGGCGGTGGTAAAGCGCGAGGTTGTCTCTTAAATCCTAATCGTCGAAGCTTTGAGCAAATCTGATCTCGAAACACGAGTTGGCGAGAAGTTATTATTCGACAAAAACGTCGTAGCGGTCCTTGGCCAGCTGAGGGTCGATCTTTTACCAACCCTTTTATCGTGGGTCGATTATCTTTCACGGAAGCGCAGAACGCACAAATCCCTTGCAGGGCGCCTGCTCGCCCAATGACGATCGAAAGCAATCCACTTGTCTGTATAGTCGGCATCTCGTACAGTTGGGAGCCATGAACTACGTCACAAGCACTTCAACGGTTAGCCGGTTTTACGGCAACTTGCCGGAGGCATAGCCGATCCGGCCGGGTGAATGAGTGACTTGTCCTGAAGTCCTCAATCGTGAGCCAACGCTATGGACACTCATTCATCTGAAGCTGTCCAAGCATTACATGTGACGATCCTTGTCAGCCAATTTTCCTGCAATAGGATCGAGCCGTTCTTAACGGGTCACAGTTCCTGCCGCTCAATCATTTCTACCGTTATATTGGTTCGGCGCGCCAGGAGTTGGAACGCTGTCGGAGACCTGCGCTCCATCGGTATGAGTCCGGGTCAGTGGAGTGGTGAGGCTGATGCCGCTACCCGAGATCTGCGCGCCAGCTGCGTGACCACGAGCGAGGGGTGCGACGACTGTAATGGTGGCGCCGCCCCGGGCTCTAATCGAAGAAACAACAGCCGTTTCAGAATTTGCTCCTTCGTCGATCGTGATTGTTTGGCCTTTACCAAAGCCCGTCACGCTTACAGCAGGGAGAAGAGTTGCTCCAGCATCAGTAGAAGTGCGTATCGTCGTGGCGCCCGCTGTTCCAACCGCGGCGATGACGGCGGTTTCAGAATTTGCACCAGAATCAATATGGACTGTCTGACCAGGGCGAAAGCCTTCCGTACTGGCGACCTTGATGTTCGTTGAACCCACTGCCGACGTAGCCGACAAAGAGGCAGCGGCCTGCGTTGAAAAGTCGGTACAGTTGCTGTCGGTATCGGCGCCGTCAGGGAACCGTCCTGCGCTAGTATTGATGGCAACAGGCGCCACGACTGTCGACCAGGGGTTGAACACTGAACCGGGCGCTGGGGTGTAGCAGCCGCTTATCTGAGTCCCTGAGACTGCCTGATCCCCTTCGGCCGCCCATGGATCGACAAGGCCTCCATAGTTAAGGCTGTCGGCAACCACTCCCGAAGCGTCGCGCAGCACGATGCTACCTTCTTCGACGGTGAGCGTACGACCGAACTGCGGGGATTTTGTGGTTAATTCCGGCCCGCCAAACCACTGGTTGGGCGCGGGCATGCCCTGGTATCCCGCTGTCTTGACTGCGGCATCGCGTACAGCCGCGTGGATCGCGTGGTTGTTGGTCAGTGGTCTATCGAGTGTTATGCCTGTCCCAAGCGCCTGGACTGGCTCATTGCTCGAATGGGCAAAAACAGTCGCCGGCTGGAAGCTGACTCCTGTTCCGCGATCGCTGAACGGAAGGTTGGCCGCATGATTGAATCGTAAGGGAGCTGCCAGATTCAGGCCTGTTCCCGGAGAGACCACCCATTCACTGACCACATGAGCTTTGGTAAGGGCGGGTGTGAAGTCGATGGGGGTACCATCCGGCCCTGGAGTGCCCACGGCGGTGACGGTGACGACCTGCTGGCTTGCAGGCGTGCCGACCGTGATCTTGTTGCCTGCAGCGAAACCCTCCCCACGGCGCACGCTGATCCGGGTCGCTCCGGCGCTCGCAGGAGCTGAGAGATTGGTCTGGCTTGCCGCCGTGCCGACATGCGTCACCGTTACGGTTTCGATTCCATGACCAACGCTATCGATATCCAACCTGACCTTGTCACCTACGGAGATGTCGGAGAGAGATGTCACCTGGATGTTGGTGGCTCCCGCTGGCGCGTCCATGGCCAGATACGCTTGTGTGCCACGCTTGCCGACCGCGGTCACCGTCGCGATCTCATATTGTTCCACGGTATTTGCAACGATCGGATAGGTCGAGCCATAGCCAAGCGCAATTTTCTGTCCAACAACAAAGCCGGATGCATCCTCAACGGGCACATTATTCGAGCCGGCAGGAACTGTGATCACCAGCTCCTCAGGCAAGGATTGCCACACAGTTGTGTGGTTGCTGGCAGCGGTACCGAGGCTTGCGATCTTGCGCGCTTCCATACTGGCACCAGTGCCGATGTTGATCGTGTCGCCGACCGACATTCCCTCGGTGTTTCTGACATGGATGATGCTGTCACCTGCGCGTGCCGGGATCGCCAGCCCTGAGTTGGAGAGGCCGAGCAGGTAAAAGCCGCCAGTTGCAAGATTCGTTCCAGCCGGGATCTTTATCGTCGAAAAGATTGCCTGGTGGGCTGGGTGCTCGGTCAATGTCCAGTTGGAGAGATCGACGCTTTGAGAACCTGCGTTGTAGAGCTCGATAAATGAATCCGTCGGAGTTGCCGGGAGCGGCCGAAGTGACTCGAAACTCGTTGATTTTGACCGGTCTGGCGTTACGAATCTTTTCTACCGCCGTCTCAACTTGCTTTCTGCTGCTGCTAGCGTTTGTCCACGATGCATGACCGACGAGATCGCCGTTGAAGGATGCAGGTGCAGAGGTGACTTTAAAGGTCGCGCTCACGCTCGCACCCGGTACGACCTGTTGAGCGAAGGTCTTCGACGTCTCAGTCGTGCCTGAAACGACAGCGGTCCACTGCTTGTTGGGTACGGCAATGCTCAACGTAACGTCCGCTGCAGGCGCCCCAGTTGTATTCGTGAATGTTACGGTGAAGTCCCGCGAAGATCCTGGTGTGAACGTCTGCGGGCCTCCATGCATTCCTGTTGTCGCAGCCGGAACCAAACTAAGCGGAGCTACATCGTATCGTGCTGCGACAACATTCGCCTGGACAAGCTGGTCGGTGGCGTTCGATGGAAATGTACCGGCGGCAGTCATCGCTCCTTCATAGAACGTTCCTTGCGAACCGACACTGTTGTCTCCACCGTTGCCTAGGAGAATCGCCCCCTGCTTCCGCATTGGGTCATAGGTTGGATTCACACGGTGCCCATCGAACATGACCGACAGAGCGCCCTTTTGCGCGTCGCCACCCATCGATGTCCAATGGTGTGGTTCTCCTTTGCCGATGGCGGTTACAAAGCGCCAGGAGATGCTGGGCAAATTGGGACAGCCTTTGGTCTCATCCTCGTTGACGCACCCGACAAGATTATTTTCCTGATCGGTCATAATCCACGGCCCGTCACCAGCCCCGCTGTACCACGGCGTGGCGTTACCGAAGTAGAGGGTCTCCATGGTGCCGTTATCATCATCGCGACTGTCAATCTCAGCATTGCCGTAGTCGAAACAGCAACCGGCGTTGAAATGCTTCCCGCTGACGACCCAGTATTGCCCCTCGGCCTGGTCGTCGACCGCGGTGCCTTTCACATCGTTCTGGCGAAGCCCCATGCCCGGTTCGATGAACACGCCGTAGACCTTGTGCCCCATGATCGTGATCGGGGCCATGTCCGCGACCGGGAGGTTGTTGAAACCTCCCAATGGCCGGGCCACTGAATCCGCCGCGCGGCGCCTGCACGAGGTCATTGTGCTTGGGGGACTGATCGTAGACGATGCTGATCCAGCAGTAAGTGTTGGCGCAAAATGCGTCCTGTGCCGCGGTGTTAGCGTATCCACCTGCATCAGAAACGGACGATGCTGCGGGCTGGACGATGCCGATGTCCAGCGTCTTGCTGTCGGACTGGCGCAGCACCTGGTAGAGCGGGCCGTTGTAGGAGGCGTACAGAGCGCGCGTGGTGCTATGGGCGGCTACACAGGGGTTGCCCGCGGCGGCGTAGATGTCACATGGGCCTTTCGGCCTGAGCGGAGGAACGCTGGGTCCTTTACTGAGCTGTTGCGCCATCGTCGACATGGTGCCAATCAGCGTGAGCGCCAGTGCAAGCATAGGTACAAGATTGATTCTCGTTTGCATGCCTATCCTACCTTTCCCGGAGTAGCCGTTTCTGCGTATGAAATTATTCGAACCCTGGAAGGCAAAGAATCATCTCTGGCCTGTTCCTTTTCGTGGCGAGGCTGACATGATCCGCGAACAGATCACACATTCGGCAATCGGGCGCCAAACATTTCGCCCACGTGTCGGGATGTTTTCCAGCACGGTTCAGTATAGTCACCATGAAACCAGCGAAGAAAACGATTACCTTACGTAACAAAAATAATATTTAAGCAGCTTTTGCAGCTTTTCTTAGACTGCTGACTGGAAACATCTGGCTTCAGCATGTCTCGCTACGTAAACTTTATGTTTCCGATCAGTTACTGTTGAATGGGATCCCTAAACCCGCACGCAAACGCAAGCACCCTAATCGCTGTGGCAAGCAAGAGGAGCTTGAATCCGTCGGTTCACTGTTCCAACGTGTTCATGCAACGGCAGTATGGTGAAAGCGACGAAGAGGCTTGGGAGAGCTCGGAAGCGGAGGTACGACATTCTCATAGCAATCTCCCGCAATGGTGATGGGAGGGTTTCGGACGAGGCCAATTATATGCGGTAAGAGCGAGGCTGAACACGGGCTAATGGCCCATAGAAATCAAGGCATTGTTGGTTCCGAACCTTTGAGCAGATCGGGAAGATTCCAATGTCCTTCCAATCACACTGCGGTTTAGCGGATAATCCACCTGATATGATTTTCCCGTCCGAGATGTCCCCACGCTGGTCGACGATGCGCCCCGCTTTTCGGAGGTTACAGAAGCGCCGCGCTGAGAGCGACGGACTAATCTCAGACCGGTGGTTCAACTGCTGGTTCGCGTTGATTTTTCTGCTCTCGGCATGGCCCGCCCCCCCTTTACATGCGCAGAATGATCTCTCTGCGAAGGCTACAGAACTAATGCGAGAGGGCAAGTTCCACGATGCTGAACTGGTGTGGCGACAATTGGAGCAGCAGGATCCCAAGAACGCCGCGATCCATGGCAACTTGGGGGTCGTACTCGCGCAACAGGGAAAACTTGAGCCGGCTGCGGCCGAATATCACAAGTCGCTGGCCATAAAACCTCACCAGCCGGACGTTTTATTTGACCTGGGCGTAGCAGAATTCAAGCAAGGACATTTTTCAAGTGCGATCCCGGCATTTGAGGTGGTGGCGAAGGAAAAGCCAGAAGACACTCGCAGCACGGTCCTCTTAGGGATGAGCTATTTCGGACTTCGCCAATATGCCAAGGCGAGCCAGTATTTGCAGAGAGCGCTCCAGGACGATCCGTCCAATCTGGAGCTGCATAATGTCCTGGCCCAGAGTTGTTTGTGGAGCCACCAGTACGAGTGTGCTCTGACGGAGTACAAGAGCATTCTTGCTGTGAACCCGGATGCGATCCAGGCACACATGCTCGTGGCACAGGCGCTTGACGGCATGGGAAAGACAGAGGACGCTATCAAGGAGCTTGAGGAGGCGGCACGGATCTCGCCGAATGAACCTATCCTCCACTTCGAGCTGGGCTACCTTTACTATAAGCAGCGCGATTACGATAACGCGAAGCCCGAACTGCAACTGGAGATCAAGAACAATCCAGGCTACGCCCAGGCATACCTCTATCTGGGAGACATTGCGTTACACACAAATGAGGATAAAGTGGCGGAGCCACTGCTACAGAAGGCGCTTCAACTGCAAAGTGAAAACCGGTTGGCCTACTTCGATCTCGGTTGCGTTTATGCCGACCAAAACAAGAACCAGGAAGCTGTTGGTGCCCTCGAACATGCCGTGAAGTTGGACCCCACCCAGGCCGACGCGCATTATCGCCTCGCGCGAATGTATGCACTGCTTGGACAAAAGGAAAAAGCCGCGCAAGAGTTCGCAAAAACAAAGCAACTGCATAACAAAACAGAAGACGCACTGATTGAGAAGGTGTCTGGTGATGGCGCTGTGCCGAAGTAGAGAACAATGACTGAAAAGAGACGACAGGCGCTAACTACAACATGAGCCAAGCCAAGACACCCATCTCGCGCCGGGATTTTCTATGGATGACTACTGCTTCGACAATGGCCCTGGCCCAGGGAGTGTCAACTCGAAATCTAAAGCCCTTGCCCAGAGGTAAGCCATCCGGCATCCCGTTTCTTGCCCATTTCACCGATGTTGCTGCCCAGGCCGGACTGACCTTTCCCGTCGTCTATGGCGGACTCAAGCATAAAAACTACATCGTTGAGACGGTGGGTTGCGGTGTCGCCTTCCTGGACTATGACAACGACGGATGGCTGGATATCTTCGTTTTGTGCGGCACGCGCATGGACGAGCCCGTTTCAGATTCCAGCAATCGCCTCTACAAAAACAATCGGGACGGCACGTTCACCGATGTTACGGAGAAAGCTGGACTGATTCTTTCCGGGTGGGCCAGCGGAGTAACCGTCGGAGACTATAACAACGACGGTTTTGAGGACATCTTCGTCACTTACTACGGTCAGAATGTCCTTTACCGTAACAATGGCAATGGCACATTTACCAATGTGACCCAGCAGGCAGGGTTGATCTACGAAGGTAACACTCGCTGGGGATCGGGCTGTACCTTTCTTGACTATGATCGCGATGGGTACCTGGATCTCTACGTTGCCAACTATGTCGACCTGCATCTCGATCGCTTGCCAAAGCCCGGTGCAAATCCGTTCTGCAACTTCAAAGGTGTGGCAGTCAACTGTGGGCCCAGAGGGTTGCCGATGCCACGAAACTACCTCTACCGGAACCAAGGCGATGGAACGTTCCGTGACGTCTCTCAGGAGACGGGTATCGCAAAGGCAGCGCGCACTTACTCGATGACGACTGTGGCCGCTGACTTTAGCAACAGCGGCTGGACAGACCTCTATGTTGCATCGGACTCAACCCCTAGCCTCCTATTGCGTAACAAACATAACTCCACTTTTGCGGAAGAAGGCGCCGAACGGGGCGTGGCCTTTAGCGAGGATGGCGCTGAGCAAGCTGGTATGGGTGTCGCGGTCGGTGACTACAACTTAGACGGCAATCTCGATATTTTCAAAACTCACTTTTCAGACGACACTAACGTGCTCTATCGCAACGACGGAGCCGCTAACTTCACAGATGTAACGATCCCAGCAGGCTTCGGAGTTGAAACCCGCTACATATGCTGGGGAACCGGATTCGGGGATTTCGACAATAATGGTTGGCCAGATCTAGCGGTAGTTACTGGATCCGTCTATCCGGAGGTCGAAGCGGAGTTTCCGGAATATCCGTTGAAGACGCCGCGGTTCATCTTCCGAAATCTCGGCAATGGCAAATTCGAAGAATTGCTCGACGAGGCGGGTCCGGGAATTTCAGCAGCACATTGCAGTCGAGGCTGTGCCTTCGGCGACTTCGACAACGACGGCGACGTCGATATGGTGATCATCAATTTAAACGAGCCACCTTCCCTCCTTAGAAACGATCTCACGAACGATCTGAACTGGCTTAAGGTGCTCCTCGTCGGGACGAAGTCGAACCGAAGCGCAATCGGGTCAAGGGTCGTGGCCAAATATGGCGGCAAGGTACAGGCCCAGGCTGTAATGGCGCAGTCAAGCTTTTATTCAGTGAATGATCGCAGACTCCACTTCGGACTTGGACGGAACACCCATGCAGATCTCGAGATCCATTGGACTAACGGCCTGGTCGAGCACTTTTCGGGTGTTGAAGGCAACCAGTTGGTGACCATTAAGGAAAGCCAGGGTATGGTCAAATCCTCATTGCAAGGGATAAAGAGTCCGCCGAAGCCGGAGCCGTCGAAGACGCAGAAATAGAGGGCGCCAAAGCATTGAAGCCCGGGCGCCCCTTGCAGTCCAGATTCAGGTCAGAACGAGAGCTTTCCACCAAGCTGCAGTACGCGAGGATCATAGGCAGAGGTCACCTGGCCGAAGTTCCCGTCGTTAAAGCCACTATCAATGCCGTTAAATTCAGTGTGGTTGAAGGTGTTGAACGTCTCGAGCCGGAATTGGAACTTCAGTTGTTCTGTGAATGAAAAGGTCTTGAAGAGGGCCATGTTGAAGTTGAAGAGTCCCGGAAGGATGACTACGTCTTTTGCGGCATTCCCCCAACCTTGATTCCCATTCGCGCTCGAAACCCAGGGGGCGGTTGGAGCTGCGAAAGCATTCTTGTTAAACCAGGCGAGTCGTGTCTTGGGGTAGGAGACGCCAGACACCAGGTTCGGACGGTTGGAAGTGCCGCCACCCAGACCGAGAGTATCGGCGCCATTGTAGTTGATGGGTTGAGGGACCCCGGATTGCACGAACGTTACCCCGGAGAGTTCCCAGCCTCCCAGGGCAATCCGCTCGAACGCGTTGCCGTTCTTAGTAAACCAAGGGGCCGCATAGATGTAGTTCACGTTGAAGATTTGACGCCGATCGAGCGCACCTGATCCGCGGTCATACGCTATGTTGAACGGATTTGAGACCCCCCCGAGATCATTGCTCTGCGAATCGATCTCATGAGAATAGGTGTAGGCCACCTGAAAGGTAAGTCCATGTTTGTTCTCCATACGTAGACCTATCTCGAGCGCGTTAAAGCTGAAATTGGTTTCGTTCTCCTCCTGCTGAATACTGCTAAATCCGGGGAAGTTTCGATACAGGTTTGCGTTCAGCGCCGGCAGAGGCTTGAGCGTTACGGGATCCACTAACTTCCCGGCAACACCCTGTCTGTCGTAAAACGGATTCTTGGTTGGGTCGTTGGGATCGATATGAGTCAAGGGTAAGGTATTGATTGCTCGATCATTATTCTGGGTCCAACCTAAAGTGCCAACGTATTGCATCACCGCGATGACCGACGGGGCGACCTGCCGTTGAATTCCGAGGCTGAACTGTGCTGTCCCTGGCGGTTTGTACTGGTATTGAATGTTAGTTAGCGTGGAGGGAAAGGCCTGGGTCGTTGTAAGTCCCGTCAAGGCGCTGGTGTTTGGGTTGGAGAAATAAACGTTAGTGGCGGAGGGTTGGTACGCGAAAGGCGGGTTTTGAGCAGCGTTGTAAACATCGTTGCCTTGGACGCGTTCATAGAACATTCCAAAGCCACCTCTGATTACAGTGGGTTCCCTTCCAGGGAGATTGTAAGCGAAGCCAACTCTCGGTTGCCAGGTGTAGTAGTAGTTCTGAACCACTCCTCGCGGGAAGCCATTGACACCAGCCTCCCTCATGCCATTGAGATAGAACGGCGAACCACCGAATTGCGTAAGCGAAGCCGGGTTAAGGGTACCGTCTGCGTTGAGAGGATAAGCCAACGATGTGTTGTAGTCTGCCGCAACGAAGTTGGCGAACTGGTTGAAGCGCTCAAAGGTGTGCGGCAACGCGTCGTAGCGAAGACCAAGGTTGAGAGTCAATCGGGAAATGATATGCCAGTTGTCATTCACGTAACCACCATAGTTGTTTTGGACCCAATGCTTGCCGGCGAGATACTGCAGTTGGGTAAAGGAGGCGGCGTCGCCGAGCAGGAAATTGATGTAGGAATCGTCGGAGAATGAGCTATTGTTGAAATTCGCCGTGCCCTGGGTGTTCGCTTGCAGTTGCTGGTTCTTGGGAGCGTGTAGCCAGCTGAATCCGAATTTGAACTGGTGCAATCCCCTGTTCCACGATAGATCGTCCCGGGTCTCATAGCCTTCGTAGGAGTTCTTCCAGGGGAAGTAGCTTGAACTCCAGGTTGTACTGTATGGCGCACCCAGACCGATCTCCGGCATGCGGCTCCCTACGTTGTTCGCAAGCGGGAAGAAGCTTGTAGCCGTCCACCCCGTTGGCTGCGCCGAGATACCTACGGGACTGAGGTGGATCGTGTTGCCGCTATAAAGAAATGCGGTTTCATTGAGCAGGGTGGGTGACAGCGTCTGGGTGAGTTTGATCGTCGACGACCAGGACGGATTGAGCATCGCCGTACCGACGGTCGGATACGTACTATCACCCCACAGCGGCGGGTAGTAGGTCTGAGTGACCGAATCATGGAGGTAATGGCCCATCAGCTGTAATTTGTTATTGATAGAGTGATCGATGCGCACGACGTCTTCACGGACGTCGGTTGGTTGAGGGATGGACGAGATGTATTGGCTGGTGCCCAGGTTGGGCCTCGGGAAGGTTCCCGCATTCAGTTCAAGGACCGCGTTAGGGTCAAACAGTTCGTGAGGAATCGTGACGATGGTCGAACTCGCGTTATGTGGAAAGGGTTGTCCCGGAGTCAAGCCGCGTGCGCCATAGATTGCCAACTTGGCTGGGTCAGTGGTGACTGGAACAATTGGGATCGTTCCGTTGGATGGAAAGGTATAGGCCAAATCCTGTCCGGCTACAGCGAAATTATTAGCGGCGATCGTATTCTTAACCGCAGGTGCACTTCCTTGAATAAGTTTCCGCCACTCTTCATTGACAAAGAAGAACGTCCTCGAGCGCGACTCGTTGTAGACATGCGGAATCCACAGAGGGCCGCCGATATTGCCGCCAAAAACGTTCAGGTCAAATTTTGACCGCGGCTGTCCCGCGAGGTTGCTGAAATAATTATTCGCGTTGTAGTCTGCATTCCTGTTGAACTCCCACAATCCGCCATGAAAGCTACTGGTGCCGGATTTGAGGACCATGAGGATCGTTCCGCCAGAACCGATGCCGTAATCTGGTCCGTAGTTGCTGTCGAGAGTCTGGAATTGGGCGAGCGCATCGACCGAGGGCAGTGAGCTGAAGCAGCCGCCGCAGCCGCGATCGTTCAGTTCGCCTCCATCCAACAAATAAATGTTGTGATTCACGCGGGTCCCGTTGAAGCTGATACCGTTGGCGGACGTCAGAGCGTTCACACCACCAAAAGCGGGCAGGTTGTTGGACACGCCCATGCCTAGGGCCGCAAGCGAGACCACATTGCGGCCATTGGTCGCGAGTTGGGTTACCTGAGCACCGCTGATCAGATTGCTCACCTCGTTGGTTTCCGCCTGGAGTTGTAGAGCATCAGCTTCGACGGTGATGGTCTGTGTTTCGCTACCGACCGTGAGAGAGATATCCTCCTTCAGGGTCTGAGCGGTGTTCACCGTGATGTCCGTCTTGGTGTACTTCTGAAATCCCTTTGCTGAAGCGATCAGCGTGAATTGACCGACGCCCACATTGGCGAAGAGATAGATCCCTGAATTGTTCGACGTTGCGGTTCTTACCTGACTCGTCGCAGTGTTGGTTAAGGTAATTTCGGCGTTCGGAACCACTGCGTTGGAAGCATCCACTACTGTTCCAACGATGGTTGCGTTTTCCTGTGCCCACGCGTATGGAGTGAGCAACAAAGCCATGCTTAAGATAACTGTGAATGCAAATCGATAACTACGCATGATGCAGCCTCCAAATTTCATTACCTACTGAGGAAAGCCTTATAGGTCTTTGCCCTCCCAACGAAAAGTGCGAGTCAGATCTCGTTTCGATCGGAGAACAATATAACCCTGAAAACGTTTACTCGGGGCACCAAGAGACTGAAGGGGACAGGCGATTATCACGTGCAATATAGATTCGAATCCGAACGGATTTCAGAACCAAAGGCTGTTTCTTGGACAGAAAATGAAATCATTTCCTCAAAAGAATTTGCACTTCGTTGCACTTCTATAAAGTGCCCCAACCGTATTCGAGACTTGCTAAATTTGTCAAGAGTTTCTCGACCTAAAGATTGATTTATCTTTAAACTGAATTTAATGGGTTTTAAAGGGCTGGCATGGCCAACTCCAAATTTTTGAGCGCTTTACAGCGCTCCTGAAACGCAGAGGGGTCATATTCATGCGCAGAAAATACTTTTGATGCGAAACAAAAAAGATCGATCAGACGCCTTTTCCCTTTCTAGGAATACCGGTCGAGTAACGAATCTGTAACTTGGTGCGAAGGTTCAATTCCTCAGACCGAAAGGTTGCGCTCTTCTCCAGGTAACCTCGCAACACTTTGAAAGCCGAGTGGGCGAGTTCCTGACAGGACATCCTGATAGTGGTGAGAGGCGGAATGGTGAAACGCGCGATGTGAATGTCGTCGAATCCTATGACGGAGATGTCTTCAGGAATTCGTAATCTCGCCTCCGCGGCCGCATGCATTACGCCGATAGCGGTCATGTCGTTGGAGCACATGATGGCTGTGGGAAGACTGCGGCGGCCAAGAAAGAAGCGCATTCCGGCCATGCCTCCTTCCATGGTGTGATCGCCAGAGTATATGTAGGCTTTGGGGATCTTCAGTTCGAGTTTGTCGGTTGCCCTCAGGAACGCGGTCTTTCGGCTCTCGGCGGAATGGAGATCGGGGGGACCGCAGATGAATGCTAGTTTGCGATGTCCGAGCGAGACTAAATGTTCTACCGCCTCCTCAATGCCGGTTCCATAATCAACTTTGATGGCGCTGGTGGCTTTTCCTTTAGGAGCGACATCGATGAAGACCAGAGGAATGTTTTGCAGGGAGAGGCGATCCAAGAAAGGCTCCTCGATGCCGAATGTCATTACGGCTACGCCATCGACCTTTCTTTGAAGCATTCGGTCAATGCAGATCTCCATTCGACGGCTGTCATAGGCGGTGGATCCGATGAGAATTTCATAATTTGCATCGATCGCCTCTTCTTCAAAGCTTTGGATGAGCTCTGGGAAGAAGGGATTTGTGATGTCCGAGATGATGACTCCGATAAGGCGGCTACGACCGGAGACCAGAGCTCGAGCCTGGGTGTTCGGCACATATCCTAAGTCTTTGACGGCATCCCAGACCCGTTTGGCGTAGACAGGATCGACCGTTGGAACGTGGTTCACCGTCCGAGACGCAGTCGCCACTGAGACCTTGGCGCGTTTAGCAACTGCGTGCAGGCCAATCTGCTCATTGCGTCGGAATGTTCCACCAGATTTACGGCGCGGCATGTTGATTCAATCTAAACATCTGACTCCACTTGAGTAAATAAGAAGGTATGCCGCTATGCGGGAAAGGACCAGGAATTGCTGGCATAGAACCTTATTGGCGGGCGACGAACCCTGGAAATTCACCTGGCGCTTTTGTTCGGGGCCGGAGAGATCGCGAGGGAATTCGGAGGCAAAGGCCGCCCGGCGATCTTCGCGCATTTGACTTCAGCACTGGGCAAACAAGTCCCGACTTTTCACACTATCCCGCAGCTGGAAGAGCCCGACGGTGGATATTGTGGGCAGACGAGTGGAAAGAGCGCGCCGGACTTAAGGGCTTAGGTGTAGCTCCGTCTACCGGTCTGGTGTTGTTCCATTTGGCATCGCAACGTTGCGACTACCAGCTGGATGTTTTCGAATGGCGTTCCAAGGTGCGTACACTAAGCACGGTGACGACAAGGGCTGGGCGTGTATTAACCTTGAACTGCCTGCAGATGCAGGCGTTAACCTGCAAATGGTCAAACTAAGATGATCTTGCGAGCCTCTCCGTCAGGATCGTCCACCATACGGCATTGAACATCCCAGGCCATCGTACTGTTGGTCTTAGGGTTGGTCGGCTCCCAATTTAGATCCGGAATGCTCGGCTTTCCGGTTGCGGCAAAGGTCGCCCAGGACGCTGCCATCTTGCGGGCGAGCGCTTGCGCCTCGGGAGTATTGCCGGTTCCTTGCTCGCAGCGCTTCGTGTTGTCGAAACAAAATTGAAGTTCGGCGGTGTGCCATGCACCTGGCAGTCCGTCTAAGATAGGAGTTTGCCAGGTGAAGTAGTATGCGTAAGCTGGGGCAGCGTTGAGTTCGTGCTTCAATCTGGCCATCTTTACAACGTTATTACGCATAGTGAGTCCATTTAATCCGAAGCCGCCGCCGCACATATATGACAGGGTCTGGATCTTCTTTTGTGGGTATGCCTTCTTGAGAGTCGCAATAATGGCTGTTGCTTTTTCCGTGCCGTAGGATCGCGTGAGGCTTGCGTGCCACTCTTCTTCGTTAGGTTTGGAGGACATGCGGTTGCCTTCTTCCGATACTGAGCCGATCAGGATAGGCACATTCTTAGAGATTTCTGGAGCCGCCTCAAAGAAAGAGCGCATGTTGATTACCTTGCCATCGACGCACGGTGACCAACCCACGCGCGGCGCGCCGGGGCCTCCCGGTCCCGCCACGGGCGGCCCCGAAGGATTGATCTTGGCAACGGCTGCATTACCGGCGGCTATCAACTTGGCCCATTCCATCTTCTGCAACGATTGGATGTCGTTGGCTGCTAGTCCAAGGTCCTTCATCATTACGCGAGCAACTTCCTTCTGCTGATCCTTAGTGGGAATGTTGCCCCCGCCGCCCGATTGGGCAGAGGCGCGGTGAAAGAGTCCTGCCGCCGAGGGCATGCCCATCAGCGTCGTCACCTTCGATCCTCCGCCAGATTGACCGTAAATCATCACGCGATCGGGATCGCCGCCAAAATTTTCGATGTTGTCATGAACCCATCGAAGCGCTGCCACCAAATCGATCATGCCAACGTTCACCGATTCCTCATAAGCTGAGCCGCCGATCTCCGAGACATCGAAGAAGCCGAGGATATTGAGGCGGTGATTGACGGAGACTTGCACCACATCGTGGTGCCTCGCCATCTGCGCGCCCTCGTGGGAGGGCAGTTCGTAAGAAGAACCGAAGGTGTACCCCCCACCGTGCATGTAAAACATCACCGGTCGCTTGCCAGTCAAGCTCGGCGTCCAGATATTCAATTTGAGCATATCTTCGCTTAGCCACCCGTCATCCCAATCCTGGATGAAAGTTTGCTCAGGGCTCGTCCACGTGTGCAGGTTTTGAGGGCAGTTTGCCCCATAAACCAACGCAGGAAACTCGTCGGTCCATGGCTTGGGCGGCTTGGCCGGGAGCCAGCGGTTCTCACCAACTGTGGTCTGGCCGTAGGGAACACCCTTGAAGGTGAAAACGTCTCCATCGAGGTAACCGCGCACTTTGCCATATTGCGTCTTGGCCACCGCAGCTCGCGGCGTGGAGAGGTTGCCGGGTCCCTGGTGAGCCGCTGTCTTGATGCTGTCAGAAGCGAGTGCAGATCTATCGGCCGCCAAGCTCGCGCCCGCCGTTAATGAAAGGATCAGCGCCTCGCGGCGAGTGAGACCAATGCGGCTTACCGATTCCGGCAAAATTCCTCCCTTTGGGCTCAGCCTGTATAGCTATCGCTCAAAACCTTTCGAACAGATTGGAGAACTCGTAGGCGCCCCGATGAGAAAACGTATTCTCGAACAACCAACATACCTTCCTAGTTCAACTTTGGTCAATCGCAAATAGGGCTCCAGATTGCAGGTCATATCAATTGCGAACGGCTCGATTGGTGAACGCGCGAGGAGGGAGGGAAGGTTGATCGCGTCCAGAAACTCTTTGCAGCCCCTAAGCTTGCAAATACGACGAGGGTCACTTTTGTTGAATGTGGCTGAAGGCTTTCACCGGCGCACGGTTCGCAGCGACCCATCAGGAGAATTTTCTGTACGCGAATTTCGATGAGATTTGCGAAATCATGAAGGCTTACGACGTGTCCTTCAGTTTGGGTGACGGTCTTCGTCCGGCTCGATCTATGATTCGAACGATGAAGCACAGTTCGCGGAGTTACGTACTCTCGGAGTGGCGAGATTGTGCTTTTGCACCCGCGCTACCCCGTATACATAGTTCCGCGTGCAGACGGAAGACTAGTTGTGGGTGCCACCACCATTGAGTCCGAAGATCGCTCGCCTGCCTCCGTCCGCGGAGTTCTCGAGCTGCTGACGTCTGCTTATTCGATCCTCCCGGCTCTGGCAGAAGCGCGCATCCTCGAATTCAACACCCAGATCCGGCCTGCCCTGCCAAACAATCTGCCAGCCATTCAGTTCGATCGTGAGCAAACGTCCTGCGTATCAACGGGCTTTATCGTCATGGTTTCTTATTAACGCCCACTATCGTCGAGGAAGTATTGGACCTATTGTCAGGGCGTTTAAGCGGACGCTGGCGCTGTCTGGATATGAACTACTCTACGGCGGTGTTTGGATCTTTGAATAATTCACGTGAGATGCAGACATGTTTGTCGTCGTGAACGGTAAGACCTGCCATTTGCCTGAACTTCGAACCCTCGACGAATTACTGCGGTTTCTATCGCCAACGGCTCCGTTCGTGGTAGCGCGCAATGAAGAGGTTATTCCGCGAGGGTTGAAATGAATGGACTACAGATGGAAGATCAACTGAATTTGTATGGACAGAGTTTTTCGAGCCGCCTGCTAGATTTCTCCTCGTAATACCCACCCGACGATCGCACCACAGCCGATCACCGTGAGCTATGCTTTCGAATTCCAGGGGAGTTATGGGCGTTCACGGCGATATAGGCAATTCGATCGAGTCAGTTGAATCGTGCTGCACGAACAAGTTCGTGGATGGTCGGCAACCCGGAACTTATCCATTTGGCCGCATAGTCGACTACTCGGACATTGGGGCAGCCATTCCCATTCCGATATTCGCGAGAACAGATAAAATTTGCAAGAGATTTGCAAGACCGATCGGGCATTCTGGCACTTTTTGGCGCTTTCTGGACCTTTAGAATCTGTAAGTTACAGATTCTATTAACGGCAGGATAGACCGATCGAGTCTCTGGCCACCACATTCTAAGCGACTTTCTGGATTTTCCCGAAAACGAGTAACTCACACTCAACCCACATTAGCAATTTCCGCTTGGCACGAGGGCCCACGTTTCGGTCTGAAGCTTAATCGTCAGGCTCATCCTCTCTACGACTACACAGATTAACGCCGCGCAGTCGCTATGGCCGCACTGACTCAATTGAACCTGATTTCTCGCAAAACGATGATTTCGGTTTTGGGATATTGATCATGGCTAGTCATTGTCTAGGTGGCGCGAGCGCATTGCGACGGCGGCGTTTGCCGACCCGGTTTCCGCGCTGGCCTTCTGCCAGTCCCGCTCTGACAATATATCGATGGGCGGCAGATGTTTGGCCTTGAGCTTGGAATTGATACCGGGCAGCTCGCTTGCGGCAAGTTTGTTGAATGCAGCGACCACTTCGTCGAGTTGGTGGCCCATCACATCGGCACGCGCAAACTGCTCTTCGGTGGGCCTGCCTTCATACTGGCTGACGTCGCCGTAGAGTTCGCCGAGGTATTCGCGCAACCGCTCTTCGCCGGTGATCGCTCCACCTTCCTTAGTGGCCACTATCTTGGCGCGGATCGCATCGAGCGATCGTGCGAGCGAGATGAGCTGTGCTTTGAGTGGATCCTTAGTGTCGAGCTTGGCTGCATCCGTCGTAGCTTTGTCGCGAATGTAGATGATCGCGTCGACCGCCCAGCTCATGTGGTCGAGCATGGAGCCGAGCCTTACAGCGAGGGCGAACTGCTGCTTGCGGTCTTCGAGGGTGTAGGTGGCGCGTGGATCCATCACGATGTTGAGTTTGGTGGTGTAGACCTGAACGCCTTTTGTCATCTTCACCGTATACATGCCCGGCAACACGCGTGGCCCCTGCGCCGCCTGGAACATAGCACTGGCGGCGGGTGGGACTCTAGGTGCCTTCATGCGCATCGACCAGGTGGCGCGATTGACACCGCGGTGTTTGCTGCTTGCGACGGTGTCGACGAGATTTCCCTTTTCATCGAATACCTCAATCTTGAGATCGCCGAAGATGTGGCGGCTTCGCTGGTAGTAAGGGATGGGAGCGTCCTCTGGACGGGGCGGCCCATGGAAGGAGTTGTCGCCCTCAGGCCATCCGCCCTGAGCCTGGACGTACTGAACGATCGGCGGAACGGGAAGGAACTCCGCCTCTTTAGCCATGAGCTCTGGGGTGAGAGAGCGCCAAGGGGAAATGTCGTCGATGATCCAGATGCCGCGTCCGTGGGTGGCAAGCACAAGGTCAGAGGTCTTGGGGTGAACCACAAGATCGCGAACAGCGACGTCGGGAAAGTTGCTCCCCTTGTATTGGGCCCATCGAATGCCTCCATCGTTGCTGATCCAGAGACCAAACTCAGTGCCGAGGAAGAGCAGGTTGGGATTGACCGTGTCCTCTTTGATGACGTGCGCGTATCCACGGACGCCGCTCGTCTGAGTATCGAGTTGCTGCCATGTCTTACCGTAGTCGATGGTCTTGAAGAGGTACGGCTTCGGGTCGCCGTTCATGTGAGCGTCGAAGGTGGCGTAGGCGGTTGCTTCGTTGTAGCGGCTTGCCTCCACCCAGGAAACGATGGGCGCGCCGCCGATGCCCTTGATGTTCGAGGTGAGAACAGACCAGTTTTTACCAGAGTCGCGGGTAATCTGAACATTGCCATCATCGGTGCCGGCCCAGATGATCTGGCCGTTCTTAGGCGACTCACTGATGGTATAGATGGTGTTATTCATCTCGGCGGAAGAGTTATCGATAGTCACACCGCCCGACTCTTCCTGTTTCTGCTTCTCTGGATTGTTAGTGGAGAGGTCGGGTGAGATTCGCTCCCACGACTGCCCGTGATCGCGGCTGCGATAGAGAAACTGCGAGCCTATATAGATAGTTCCCTTTTCAGTGGGACTTATCTGGACCGGTGTATTCCAATTGAACCGAAGCTTCTTTTCGCCATAGCGAGCGTAGGGAGTGATGGCGCGGGTTTCGTGAGTATGACGGTCGACACGGCCGATGGTTCCGCCCTGTCCCTCTGCGTAGATGTAGTTAGGATCGGATGGATCGGCCCACATCCAGAAGCCATCGCCGCCGTACATATTTTCCCAAGCCGAGTTACTAACGCCGCTTGGGTAGGAAGAGTCGCCAACCCAGGCGCTATTGTCCTGCAGACCGCCATAGACGTGGTAAGGATCGTCGTTATCGACGCTCACATGATAGAACTGCGAGATTGGCAGGTTCATCATGTGCTCCCAGCCGCTGCCACCATCCTGGCTGCGCCAAAGGCCTCCATCGTCGGCGGTAAAGACAAGATTGGGATCGTCGGGCGAGATCCAGACGTCGTGATGGTCCCCGTGGGCAGAGTCGGCGGTGCTGCCAAAGCTCTTGCCGCCGTTCGTGCTGAGCAGCAGAATGAGGTCAACCTTGAAAACTTTGTTTTCGTCCTTGGGGTCGACAATGATGTTCGCGAAGTAGAAAGGACGCCAGACCATATACTGGCTGGCGTCAAGCTTGTTCCAGGTCAGACCGGCATCGTTGGAGCGATAGAGCGCAGACTTAGATGACTCGATCATCGCGTAGATGACCTTGGGATTTGAAGGAGCGACGGTGAGTGCGATGCGGCCGTAGGGTTTGTCTGGCAGGCCCTTGGCAGAGGACTGATTGATTTCAGTCCAATGTTCGCCCTTGTCAGTTGACTTGAAGATGCCGCTGCCGGGGCCGCCGGAGCGGAAGGTCCAAGCCTTCCGGCGGAAGTCCCACATGGTGGCGTAGATCGTATCTGGCTCCTCTTTGTTCATCGACAGCATGGCGCAACCCGTGGAGGGGTTCATTCCGGCAAGCACTTTTCGCCAGGTCTTCCCTCCGTCATTAGTCCTATAAACGCCGCGGTCAGGGCTGTCGTTGAAGGCGTGGCCGGTGGCGCAGGCGTACACTGTGTTGCCGTCCTTGGGGTCGACGAGAATCTTGGCGATGCGCTCGGATTCGGGCAGGCCGACGTTGGTCCAATTGTCTCCACCATCGGTGGACTTGTAGATTCCGTCGCCCATGGAAACGCTGTTGCGCGCCCAGGACTCTCCAGTGCCCACCCAGACGTTTTTCGAATTGGATGGGTCGATGGCTATGGCGCCGATGGACTGGGCCGTCTGACGGTCGAAGATGGGCCGAAAGTTGGAACCGCCATCGACGGACTTCCACACGCCGCCACTCGCGGAGCCGACGTACAGTGTGGTGTGGCCGTCTTCCTTCACGCCGGCCAGGGCGGCGATGCGGCCGCTCATCTCGGCGGATCCGATGTTACGGGCAGGGAGGCCGGAGATAGTCCCCGAGTCGAACTTTATGGGCCCGGCATTTGGGGACTGCGGAGCAGTCTGCGCGCCGGCGAAGTTCGTCAGCACGGGAAGGGACAGAAATAGGGTGAGAGACAGTTTGGAGAGGCGAGATGTCATAAGTCGAGGGTCCTTCTCTGAGCCGACTTGCTTGATGATTCATCGGCTACTCGCAGTTTCAAGAACGACAGGGTTGAGCCGATGGTTTTTCCCGGTTTCAGCGCCATTGGCGCCGGTCGGTGGAGGAGGAGCGGCTCTCTTGGCCGGTTCGACGGGCATCTTGAACTCTGACTCGGGAATTGTGACATTGGCTTCCATTTTGGTGATCGTGGTCTTGAGGTCATTGCCGGGGTTGCGCTCAGAACCTGACTCGATCGAAAACGGAAAGTAGACACCGTTAACACGCTTGTAGGATCCCAGGTTACTGAAGGATTCGCGCACACTGCCGCGAATAAACATCAACCTCTCTGTACGAATCTCGAGATAAGTGTCGGGATCAAGGTAGTAGTTGACGATGTCGCCATTTTTGATCGTTACCTTGAGCACTAGAGCATCGTCGCCGTCGACTGTCTGGTGTCCCACGTATTCAACCTTGTTGCCTTTCTTCTGATAGTCGACGAGGGGGCCATAAAAATCGGCGCCATCTACTAGAGCACGGGTATCGTCTTCGCCCATCATCTCGGGATCTCGACGCCCCTGGAAGGGATTGATCTGCCAGCCAACCGATCCGTCGTAGGCCTGGACCTGGGTCATGCCTTCGATAGTTGACGTTTGCCGGATGAGATTCTCCGGTTTCTGTTCGTACCCCACCATGATGACGATTCCCTGCGTCTCCGACTTGCCCTCCGCTCGCAGGCTCGTAATGGCCTTGATAGCGTCCATTCCGCCCTTGGCCTCAATGTTCTTGGCCACGAGATCTTCGGCGGTTTGCGCTTGGGCCGTATAGCAAAACGTCAAGGCCGATGCGCTCAATACGGTGTAAGACACTAGCATTCGGTTCATCGATTTGATTCCTATTCAGCTTATGGCTCCAAAATCGTGTCTGGCCAACAAGACTGCGCGCCGCCCTTCGCCAGAGTTCGAGCGATGGAACACCGTCATCATCGCAACCGAAGCGTGACAGGGGACCGCCTCAGCAGAGTAACCTATTGCGAGTGAATCAGTGCTGCGAACTTAAACCTCTAAGACTCATGGCCTAACCGAGATTCAGCGACACAACCCAAACTCGTACCCACAATAAGCGGTGCCTCCTACGATTTCTAATGACTTACGGTGCCATCCGTGCCATCTAAGTTGTTGTAAATACAGCTTGTTGTACTGAAAAGGCCGGGGTCGACGTTTCGATCCCGTCTCTCCTAGACCACCCGCTGAAGCTGTCCATCACATTTGAGGGTTGTGTGCAACCGAGAATGAAATTCGAGGAAGCGAATCACGTACAAGCCGCTCTAACTCCGGTGTAGCCAAAACCAAAAAACCATCCGAACCGTGTGGGGTGCTTTTCGTATGCTTTCCGCCACGTTGGTCTAGGTCTGGCTACACTCTGGCTCCACTTTTCGGGACTTTTTGCTATAACCAACCGATATGAACCTGTATCATCCAACATGTGCGACAGTGCACGAAACCCGCTCCTGTGGCGGCTTTAATCGGTTATCAGATTGATTCTAGAGGGTTGAGAGAAAGGGACCTTTTCGAATCCCTCACTCTCCGCCATAAATTTAGAATCAATGATTTACGACGCTGACTGCAGTGGCTTCACGATCGTAAGGGATAATCGGTACGAGCCGCTCCTGAAGGGTGTTGACCTTTGAGGAGTAAGCGATGCCCGTCCCTGCCGTCCGCCTAAGGATCAGGGTGAGGCTTCCCAACGGAAGCTGAGCCTATTGATCCTGTCTATTCGTCCAATGGGAAGTTGCAGCCGCTCTACGCTGTTGTAAAAGGTAAGGCCGCGGATCATCCGGAGGGCATCTATAACCGCCGCTATAACCGCCGCGTTTCATCACCTCCAACGTGCCAATCTCCTAGGAATCGGACGGTTGTTAAATGCTGCCCTGCGCCGCTTGGAGCCTTATCTTCCATGTTTTCGGGGGATCTCTGTTACGACGCTCTGTAACGACATTCGGGATCGGATACGAGCACTTAATGCGAACGAATGGGCGCCCAAACTTGCTCGGGCCCGCTGTCTCAACCCGGTGAATAACAGAGCTAGGGTTGGGTGGGACAACCGCTACATTAGAAAACGAGAGAGGAACCATTATGTCGCCGACCGAACCTGCAACTCGCCAGCACGCATTCACAGGGCCAGCGTTGGCGCAACTGCCCGAACCGAGCCATGCCGAGCGCGTCCGTACGCTCATGTCACTAACCTCGGTTGCGACTCTGTCGACGCTATCCCGCAAGCATCCGGGCTTTCCCTTCGGCTCGCTGATGCCTTTCGCGCTCGATTCGTTCGGGCGGCCCATCTTCCTCATAAGCAATATGGCCATGCACACCCAGAACTTGAAGACCGACTCCCGATGCAGCCTCTTCGTTGGGCAAGCGGGGACCGATGGTGATGCGCTTGGAGCCGCCAGGGCAACCCTGATAGGTAATGCCGAATCTGTCCCGGAGAACGATGTAGCTGGCGTGCGGGAGAGATACCTGGCTCGCCACGAGAATAGCCGGTACTGGGTCGACTTTTCCGATTTCAGCTTCTTTCGGCTCCAACCCATCGATCTTTACTACGTCGGAGGCTTTGGTGTGATGGGATGGGTTGAGGCCCGGGACTACGAACACGCGGCTCCGGACCCGTTAGCCGAGGCCGCGCCTGGCATTCTCGCGCACATGAACGCTGACCATGTCGATGCGATGATCCTGCTGGCACGGTCGCATGCAGGGATCGAAGCGACTGAGGCAACGATGACTTCGGTCGATCGCTTGGGCTTTTCACTAAGGTTGAAGACGACAGATGGGGTTAAGGGTGCTCGAATCAACTTCCTTCGCGAGGTCGCTACCCCGCAGGACACTCGTGCTGTCCTCGTCGAGATGGTCCGGCAAGCCAAGGCGCAAAGCTGATACGGCATACAGATGCCGCAGACGTATATCTGGACTGCGTTGCGGTTAGGATTGGACCTGGAGGCTTAGGGTCAAATGTTTACGCCGCAAGCGATTGGATTTGTGGACAGTCCCTACAAAGATACAGCCACGATTCCGAAGGGTCTCGGCACAAAGCACGACGCAGAAGGCGTCCTACGCATCTTGCCTGACTTCGAACTCGGGCTCACCGACATTGAGGGCTTCTCACATCTCATGGTGATCTGGGTCTTCGACCGCTCCCACGGCTTCGATTTGCTCGGCATGCCGCCTTTTGACAATCGGCTGCACGGTGTCTTTGCTACTCGATCGCCGCGCCGTCCAAACCCGATCGGCCTCACCGTCGTCGAACTGCTGCGCCGTGCGAACGGCTTGCTCCACGTTCGAGGCGTTGACATGCTCGATGGAACGCCCATCCTCGACATCAAGCCTTACCTATCCAGCGTCCCACCGGAGACGTTGCGTCGCGGATGGCTGGCAGAAGCTGAGACCCGAAAGGGTTGATGCTCCAGGGGACGGCTCGGTGTCAGCCTTCACGTCACGACGGATCGCGACAACCTATCCAGAACCTCTCGCAACGCTCCCCACAAGCCGCTCTCTGAACCGCGACGAATCGACTTAAACGGTGGCCACCATGCTTGCATATTCCGCAATTCCAAACGCTAAGGAAGATTATGCTTCGGGTTCTCACGGCTTGAGCGTGGTAGCCTTGGTTCGTTTGCAAAGGCGCTCGGTATGGAAAGTCAGACCGATTCGCCCGTAAGAATGACAGAAAGTTGAGACAGTAGCTATCCATGTCGATGAAGCGACTTTCAAGCATATTCAGCCTTCTGGCGCTAGCTCTCGCTCCCGCGACGGCACAGCAATCTGCGCAGCCATTCAGGGATCCTGCTCTGCCGATGGAGAAGCGGATCGACAACCTGCTTTCGCTTATGACACTTGATGAAAAGATTAATTGTCTTGGAACGAGAACAGGCGTACCTCGTCTAGGCGTTCCAAACTTCGGCAGCTCGGAGGGGATCCACGGTCTCCAGCAGCGAGGCGGTGGCAACGCCCAACGCGCAGCCATCACCACGACGCAGTTTCCGCAGCCTCCAGGCATGGGAGAGTCGTGGGACCCTGAGTTGGTGCGTCAGGCAGGCGGCGTCGAAGGGTACGAGGCGCGATTCATCACGCAGACAGAAAAATACAATCGCCAAATGCTGATGCTGTGGGGACCGCAGGCAGACCTCGCGCGAGACCCGCGCTGGGGCCGGAGCGAAGAGGTCTATGGCGAAGATCCGTTCTTCAACGGAACGATGGTCGTGGCATTTACGAAGGGTCTACAGGGAGACGATCCGAAGTACTGGCAGTCGGCGGCGCTGTTGAAACACTTTCTGGCGAACAGCAATGAGAACTTTCGCACAAGCTCCTCTTCGGACTTCGACCAGCGGCTGTTCTGGGAGTATTACTCGGTCCCGTTTCGTATGGGTTTTCTGGAGGGTGGGGCCAAGGGTGTGATGGCTTCGTATAACTCGTGGAACGGTACGCCCATGGCGGTCAATCCAATTTTGAAGAGCATCGTCCAGAAGCAATGGGGCGTCGATGTGCTTTCGAGCGATGGCGGCGCGGTGAAGCTGCTTGTGACTTCTCACAAGCGTTTTGCTAATCAGCAAGAGGCCGTGGTGGCCTGCCTGAAGGCCGGAATCAATCAATTTCTTGACACGTATATCGATGAGACCAAGGCGGCCGTTAAGGATGGTTCGGTGACAGAGGCTGAGATCGATGAGCTATTGCGTCCGAAGTTCCGCGTCACGATACGGCTGGGGCTGCTCGACCCGCCGGAGATGGTGCCCTATTCGAAGATCAAGGATTCGCCAGAGCCATGGAACACAGAGAAGGACAAGGCCGTCTCGGAGAAGATGGCGCTCGAATCAGTGGTGCTGCTGAAGAATGCGGCCGGGGCTTTGCCCCTGAAGAGAGATTCGATCAAATCGATCGCCGTCATCGGACCGCTTGCCGACTCGGTGCACTGGGACTGGTACGGCGGCACGCCTCCGCATGCGGTTACGCCGCTTGAAGGAATCAAGAATGCAGTCGGCCCGGGAGTCAAGGTTAACTATGCTGCGGATGAGATCGGCAACGCGGCGGTGCATGCGGCGCAGACGTCCGATGTGGCGGTCGTGGTGGTCGGCAATGACCCCACGTGCGGTCCGGACATGGCGCACGATTGGCACAACTCCCCCGACGGCGGAGGTACTTTGCCATGTACAGTGCCGAGTGACGGGCGGGAAGGACGGGACCGCGAAGTCATTTCGCTGGCGCAGGAACAGTTGATCAAACAGGTGTATGCGGTGAATCCGAAGACCGTTGTGATTCTGGTATCGAGCTTCCCGTTTGCGATCAACTGGACGCAGTCAAACGTTCCGGCGATTCTGCACATGGCGCACTCATCGCAGGATGAGGGCACCGCGCTGGCCAAGGTGCTCTTTGGGGACTACAACCCGGGCGGTCATCTGGTGACGACTTGGCCGAAATCTGTCGATCAGCTACCTGCCATGATGGATTACGACATTCGCCACGGTCGGACGTACATGTACTTCAAGGGAGAGCCGCTTTACCCGTTTGGCTACGGCTTGAGCTATACCACCTTCAGCTACGCAAACCTGAAAGCAAGTTCAGCGGAGATGGCGAGCGATGGTGCCATCACGGTCAGCGTGGACGTTACGAACACAGGGAGTCGAACTGGCGATGAAGTCGTCCAGCTCTATGTGAAGCACCTCAAGTCCAAGGTGGACCGGCCAATCGAGGAACTTAAGGGATTTCAGAGAGTGACCTTGAACCCGAACGAAACGAAGACCGTACAAATTCCACTGAGGGCTTCGACGCTCGCCTTTTGGGACGAGAGGCAGGGTCAGTTCAAGGTAGAAGCAGAGCCCGTGAAGCTGATGATTGGAAGCTCTTCGAAGGATATCCAACTAGCCACTACCGTGAACGTCCAGTAGCTGCGTCCACCTCCGTCACTTCCGCCGCCGCACAGGCTCAACACCTTTTGGATGAGAATTTACTGGCCCGCTGAGGAATCAGAGGCGGGCCAGGTTTGCACGCGCGGCAGCGTGTTGAGGATTCAAGGTTAGAGCGTGCTCAAAGTCTCTGCGGGCCGAAGTTACATCGCCATTACGCGCATGCAAAACGCCTAGATTATTCCAATCATCCGCATTCGTCGGGTCTAACGCGAGGACCGCGTTCTGCTCGCCGATTGCGTCGCGCAACTTGCCCATTTGTGCGTAGAGTTGGGCAAGTTGACGATGCGCAATAGGATCGCGTGGCCGCAGCAGTTGAACGGCCCTAAACTGTTGCACGGCATCGTCAAGCCGTGCGGACTGGGTATAGATGTTGCCGAGCAACTGGTGAGCATCGGCATCATCCCTCTGCTTCAGCGCTTGCTGTAGCAGTTCTGCGGCGCGAGCTAAATGATTGTTATCTGCTTCGATGCCGGCAAGGTTGTACAACGCATCGAAGTTGCCGGGGTCGAGCGCAATTGCGGTTTCAAACTCGTGCTGCGCTTCAGTCGGCCGGTTTGTGGCGGCGAGAATGCCGCCCAATTCGTTGTGCGCAGAGACATCCTTGGGATCTTTCGCGAGAAGGTGACGATACTCTTGCTCAGCATCGGCATAGCTGCCGTGTTTGAACTCAAGGTGGGCAACGTCGTAACGTGCGTCGGCAGCTTCGGGATCGATCGTGAGAGCTTTTTGGTATTCAGCCAGCGCCTGCTGCCAGTTCCCTTCCCCGTCGAGTGCGGTACCGAGTGCGGTGATTGTTCGCACATCATCTGGCATACTCGTTAGCGCACGGCTATAGAGAGTTGCGGCAGGCGTGTAGTCATGGTTAATCATGTAGACCGACGCAAGATTGTAAAGCGCGGTGTGATCGTCGGGGTTCTTTCGCAGAATGTTCTGCATCCATGACTGCTCCAGAGCCAGGCGAGGATCCTGATTTGAATTGGGGAGAGCGTGAGGCAGTACCTGGAGCCAGAGATGCCCCATCTCATCGACAGAACGGTTTCCAGCTTTCACTCGTATCGGCGGGTTGTTCGGATTGCGAATGTTGGCTTTGGAGTTGTCGTAGGTATATCGCATCGAAATAACGCTATTCTTTGGCAGAAA
Source organism: uncultured Acidobacteriaceae bacterium (assembly GCA_963746625.1). GTDB lineage: Bacteria > Acidobacteriota > Terriglobia > Terriglobales > Acidobacteriaceae > Edaphobacter. Next base: position 697,650 of record CAVVBT010000001.1, on the reverse strand, counting down.
GACGGGCGATTGAAAGCGGTAGACGGATTGGCGATCGATGTCCCAGTCGCGAATGAGAATGAGCCATTTCTTTTCACCATTGGGAAGGATGGCATAACCTTCGAGTTCTTTGCCAAGGTAGTGAGCATGTGGATAGACTCCGAGGACGTCTACGTCTATAGGAAGTTTGAGATGATCTTCGATGACAAAGGCCGCGTCGCCCGCGGGGATATCGAGGGCAGCGTCGTGCTCAAGCTGCAGAAGCATGGGGTGCGCTGTGGCGGGTTTGTCGGAAAAATAGAGACCGACGGTGGCTTGCACAGTCTCGGGTTTGCCGGTAGGTTTCAGGTGCATGTTGAGGATGAGATCATTGCCGGGGTCGAGTCGCCAGGGCATGCCGCCTGGTTCGATGAGAGCGGGTGAATCTGGCTTCCAGAAGAGAAAATGACTATCAGGGTCGAATGACTCGCCCGAGTCAACGCTGAGTTCCATGCCCGGGATTCCCTGCTGCCAATCATCGCGGTGGTGGCGGCGCAGCGAGGCGGTGCGGTCGATGAGAATGTTGGCGTGGTGGACGACCCGCGGGGCACCGGGCTTAATCTCCATGGCGCGAATGTATTTTGTTTGCGTGATTGGGACGGGCAGGATGAAGTTGTGAAAGAGGTCGGGCCCGGACGCTGGAACCTGCATTGGGGATGTCACTCTCAGAATGAGATCCGGTGGGCCAAGTTGCCAATCCACTGAGAAGACGGGCGGTTTGGGCGCTTCCGCAGCTTCGCCTTCGGGCATACCGGCGTCGACCCACGACTTGATAAGCATCAGATCCTCGGCAGAGAGGCGGCGGCTATCGGCGAAGTTGCCAAAGCCGGGCTCCGGCAGCCACGGTGGCATATAGTGAGACTGTGTGACGGTCCGAATCACTGTTCCCCACCGCCTGGCGTCACTGTAGGACAGCAGGCTAAAGGGGCCAGAGCCACCAGGGTGATGGCAACTGCTGCAGTGGTTGTACAGGATGGGCGCAATCTGCTGATTGAAAGTAACGGGTCCTGCGGCAGCCCGGACACCAGCATGTGGTGGCTGGGCAAATAGCGTGAAGAGCGCGGCAGTTCCCAGAAGAGCCGCAGGAAGAAGACTCGCGCTCCACCGCATCACGGCTGGCCTATGATTCCGCAACCTATGGCTGATCCATCTGGCGGTTGGACAAAGCGGTGCTGAAGAACGTCGACGATGGCTCGCTCAAGATCGCGCTGCGTTGCCGCGGGCCGCTCTCGTCCAATCTCGATGTAGCGATCGTCGATGCGGCCGTGATAGACGGTGCGAAGAGTTTCCGCGCCTGCGCGCTCAGGAACCAGAACGGCGGATTCAGGCGTGACTTTGGCGTGAGTGATGGCAACGAGCTTGTGATGCGGGTCGAGTAGGATATGGCCCTCCGCTCCATAGGCTGCTTCATGCTGACGGACAGCTTCGGAAGTTTCTCCGAAGTTCGGATAGACGAACCAAAACGCCACGTGCAGCGCGGCGAATTTGTTTTCGATGCGTTGCATCTCGGGAAGGTAGCGATTTGAGATAGGGCAATCGGATGCAATAAAAAAGAGAACAATTGCTTCCGTTCCGGGAGTGGAAAGACGGGTAACAGCCTGGCCATTCAGGTCATAGCCGTATACCGTGGCCGTATCCTGCGCATAACCGACGAGCATGATGCTCAACACACAAGCCAAAGCCCATGGTTTCAAAGATGAGTGCCGTATGATGCTCTCGATAGACAATATCCCACTCCTCTTTCGAGCGACTAGCGAAGATCGCAGTGCTCCCCTCCGTAGGTACCGGAAGCCAGGAACTTGCGAAGCGTCGGATCGTCAGGATTGAACCGGGAGAGCCCGGTAAGTATCTCCAGCGCTTTTTTCTTATCACCAACTTTGCACTCAATAAACGCAAGATTCAATCCAGCGGCCATCTGGCTAGGGTCAGCATCGACCACGCGCTGCAATAGATTGATCGCGTCCGCGGTGCGTCCAGATGCGGCATCCAGCACGGCGAGATTTCCCAGCGCGGTGGATTCGTAAGGGTTCTCGACCAGCGCATCGCCATACTCCTTGCGGGCTTTCACCTTGTCGCCAGACATTTGCTCAAGCACACCAAGCTGCGTGTGAACTTGAACGTCATTTGCCCCGTCTTTTTCTGCTTTCAACAGGAGACTGAGCGCCTTCTCCCCGGCCTTTTGGTCTCCACGCTCGACCAACTCCGCATAGGCCAACCCGAACTCTCTGTCTCCAGCCGGGACATTACCGACTTGCAGCAATTCATCAGCCTCTGCGAGATTCCTCAGCCGCAACGCCGAGGATGTTGTCGATGGATGGCGTTGAATGTTGTGGTCAGTTGCCTGTTCATGAGAAATATCCGTAGGTTCACGAGTGGGCATGTGACATACCGCACAGTCCTGCTGTTCAGGATGGTGCCCGGTTGCCATTTGCGAGCCGGTGTGACACGCCAGACATTTGCTTCGGTAGTAGTTCACTCTCTCTTCAGCATTGGGTGAGTTGTGCGGATCGTGGCAGGTAGTGCAAGTCAGCTTGTCGCCGCTGGCAACCTTGCATGCACTGTGCAGAAGCGCCTCATACTGACTGCTTGCGCGTCCGCCACCCGACTCTGCGCTCGTCTTTACGAAGTACACTGCGTAGTCCGCAAGATCATCTCCCGCACGAAACTGTGCGAGCGATCTGCCGGAGCGATAGATAGCAACATCGCCTTCGAGATGACACTGAAGACATGTACTATCTCTGCGGGCAGGAGACAGCTTGGCCGGGTTCACGATTGGGCCCCGTCCCTGCTCTGCCAGGTGCTTCGACGGATCGCCATGACAGGCACTGCACCCTATTCCACCCTGTTGGAACGGCAATCCGTCATACTTGTTTCGAGCTTCGGGGAGTGCCGTCTGTACCGCCGTTGCATGGCAGTGGAGACAGTTGGAATCGACCGGCAAAGCCGCCGGCATCGTTTTCGATGCGCCATAGTTTGGAGCCATGTCCCACAGGCGTCGCTTACTGTAGTAGTTGATGGGGGCTTCAAACCACTCACTACTTTCCTGATACAGGTAAGTACGCCCACGATGTCCAGAGCCAATAAAGTAGATGAGTTGCTTCTCTCCGTGCAGAGCGATCTGCTCGTTCGACGACTCTAAGGCAGCATTTCGGTTGTAAGACATCCACGCCTTGCCATCCCGCAAAAATACATCAAAGCGAATGCCGGAAGCAGCATGCAGGAAGCCCCCCTGAAGGAGCCCCTCAACAGCGGGTCCGCTGCCCCGTGCCATCGGGGTACGCTCATATTTTTCGTAGATCTCCCTATGGCAACCCATACAGATCGCATCGGGATTTGGAGAATTTGCAGGGGCACCTGATTGCGCTTCGACTTGGGCAGAGACAATCATCGGCGAGTTGCGGAACGTAGAGAAAACGATAAAAGCTATTGCGATAACAGATAAAAACCCAACGCGAGAACAATCTCTCGCGCCTGAGGTTATCTCGATATTTTTAGTGCACCGTTTCAAGTTTGGGTTCGCTAGCAGCTTGTATTTTTTGGGACATCTGAATCTCTCGGCTTGCGTCCTCCGTCCTGCCTAACGACCGATATGCCTGCCCCAGCAGGCTATGCGTTATGTAGTTACCGGGGTCCATTGCTTCAGCGCGCTCAAGATACATCTTCGCGCTCGCCGGGTCCTGCTGTTTGAGCAGCACTTTGCCCATCAGAATATACGGTCCAGTGGAGTTCGGCTCCAACAGCAAGGCACGTTGCAGGGACTGTTGCGCTTTGGTGTAGTCCCCTGCGCGCGTGTAGGCATCGCCGAGCCTGTCATATATGCCGCCATCGAGCGGGTTGCGAAGCCGCTCCTTCTCAAACTCCGCAATGGCCTCGTCAAGGTGTTCACCCGCCAGCGCGATCTCGCCGAGGAGCGCATGCGCAAGCGGTAACTGCGGATCCAGTTCCAGCGCCTTCGTGGCAGACTCCCTGGCTACAGGAAGGTATTCCCGGCGCAGCAACATTCGCGCAGACAAAAGATATGCAGCCGCAGAGTCAGGAGGAAATCCATATTGTGTGGCGAAAGCTCGGCGAGCATTGTCGTATTGACGAGTATCTAGGTAACAGAGCGCCAGCACGTAACTCGGATCAACTTTGGTCTGCGAACTCCACGAGGGCGCCGATTCAAGCAGAGGAATCGCATCCGCCGGTTTGCCCAGCCTGAACAGGGTGAGCCCGCGTAACTGCGCCGACTCTTCATCGCGCGGATCTTGTTTCAATGCACTCGCGAATGCAGCGTCGGCTTCGGCAAATTGATTCTGCGAATACAGAGCAAGACCGCGCAGTCTATTGACTCCGGATGGGACAGGCTGCTGAGCCGCCAGCGTGTCGAGTTGCTTCAAAGCATCCGCCGCTCGTCCGCGATCGATCATCAGGCGCAACTGGGCCAGGTTCGGCGAAGGGACAACACCTGAAGCGTTTCCAGTAGCGCCATCCGATGCGGCCGGCGTTTGAGCTGAAGTCTGCGCTTGAACAAGTGACATGGATAGCACTGCAAAAGTAACGGAGCGAAGCAGTGCGATTTTGTGGAGAGGACTCATAATATCTGGCCTGAGTGTAATCCCAAACAGAAGAGGGGAGCCGCAGCTCCCCTCCCTTGGGCGAACCGGCTGCGTTAGAACATCACGCGAGCCGTCAACTGAATCTGACGTGGGTTAGTGGTGCCGCCCGGCCCAGGTCCGGACGTAATGTTTCCGACACTCTGAATGTTGCCGCTCGGAAGGCCGAAGTTGATGTGATTGAATGCATTAAACGCATCGGCGCGGAATTGCAACGTGACCCTCTCTTTAATCGAAAAGTTTTTCAAGCCCGATATATCGACATTGTAGAAATTCGGTCCCCACGCGTTGTTTCGTCCTCCGTTGCCGATGTTTCCCAGGCCCGGATCGGTGAACGCACCACCAAGCGTCTGGGCCTGATAGAAGATCACCCCACCATTTGGACCGCCGGCGAAGCCGGTTGCCCCCGTCTTGAGCCTGGAAGAACTGCCATTGACGTAGCAGGGTGCATCGCCAGGTATCTCGGCGCCGCAACCGTTAAACGACAGCGTGAAGGGCAAACCGCTTTGGACTATCACCACAGAGCTGGCCTGCCAGCCGCTGACTAGCTGGTTTACGACGCTGTTGACGTTGCTGAGGAATTGTTGGCTTCTGCCAAAGGGCAGATTGTAAGTACCGTACCCCGTTATCGCTGTCCGGCGAATACTACTATCGTTACCGGTCACAGCCGGGATACTCCATGTTGCATAGTTGCTTGCGGCATCTCTCCCATGCTGGTACGCGAAGTTGAGGTTGAGAGACAGGCCTTTGGTGTAGGTTTTAGCAAAGGTGATCTGAAGCGCGTTGTAGGCGGTGTTCTGGTTATCTCCGTTGTATTGGATGCTCTGGGTCCAGCCGCAAGGTCCACCGCAGGCAGGGAGGGTGCCGCCAACGTAACGCTGCAGGAATGTCGCGTTGGAAGTTATACCGTTCTGGATCAACGTAGTGCTAGGTTTTACGCCTCCACCGACTGGGTTAGGAACTCCGCCCGCAACGCAGTTGGGACCAGCCGGATAGCAATTTCCGCCCGCAGGATTGAAGCTAAGAGCACTGCCGGTCACACTGAACTGGGCCGGCAGGGTGATCGCCGCTTCGTTGGGGTTGGTGTTGTTACCGTCTCCGTCGTTAAGGGTATGTGTGCCCTTATTGCCGACATAAGCAAACGTGATCGAGATGGTGGGCGAGAGCGAACGCTGGACCGAGATATTCCAGGCATCGAGCGTAGGCAGTCGCTCAGTGAAGGGACGCGCCTTGGAAGTAACTTGCGCGCCCGGATTCACAATGTGTCCGTTGGCGTCTGGAGTAAGGGGCTTGTAGACCGAAAGGCCGGTTGCCTGACCACCTTGGGTAAGGGCAGGATTAGTCAGGTTGAAGGCGTAGGTAGAAGTTCCACCCGTTGCGTTGATCGCCTGATTGGCGAGGACCGGAAGGTTCTGTGTGACCGTGTGACCGAAGATCGAACCGAAGACGCCGATATCAAAGCTGCGTCCGTAGCCGGCACGAATTACTGTGTTTGGGTTCAGTTGATAAGCCAGGCCGAGGCGCGGGTTCCAGGCATTCTTAGCAATGGAGACGCCCATATTGGAGGGGATTCCCCCGATCCCGGCGACGTTGAGGTAACCAGTAGATAGGTTCAGGAGGGATCCGTTGCCGGGAGCGTTGACTGTTTCAGGGAAGTAGAATTCGTATCGCAGACCTGCATTGACGGTCAGCTTCTGAGTCGCACGCCATGTGTCCTGCCCGTAGAAGAAATCGCGCTTCTGAAACTCCTTGGCGTTCGTCGACGTACTCGCGTAGCGGTTAAACGAAGTGACGTCACCCAAGACAAAGGTGGCGAATCCCAGACCACCGGATGTGCCATTGGAGGTTGGACCCGTGCCAAAGTTGTTGATGCCGGTACGATCGTTATCGCTCGGAACCCGAAGGTTCCTGGCGTAGCGAAGATCGGCGCCGACCTTCACCGCGTGGTTCCCGATCATCTTGGTCCAGTTGTTGACGAGTTGGAACTGGTCCTCACGTTGGATAGTGGGGCAGTTGCATCGATCCACGTTTAGACCTGCACCATACTGCGAACCTGCTGCCTGTGCGTTGTTCGGTGAGGCGGTAGGATTGGTCACGTTGAGGTCGGCGACATTGAAGTCGGGCGCACCGTAGTCGATAGGAACGACCAGAGCTGAGTTCACGCCCGTACCACTGATGTTCTCGCCCTGGATAGGTAGGTTCGTATTGGTCGGATCGTACTTGCCCGTGAGGATGTTGTAGCGGAAGTAGCCTAAGCGAATATCGGTCACCAGGGTCGCGTTGATGGCAATGTCGGTGCCGAGAGCGGCGCTGTCATTGGCGCCTGTGGAAGTTCCACCGTAGCCGCCGAGGCCAAGTCCGGAACCACCGGCTGGGCCAAAGAGCGTGTTTCCGGACAGAAGGTCCGTAAAGCGGCTGAACCTACCGAAGTTGTGAATCTTATCGTTGTAGGTCCAATCGCCGCGCACGTCCCACTGGTCGCTGTTGAACAGCCCCGTACCGCCGCCCGAGTAGTTGTTCGACAGGCCGCCAAAGCTCCCTGGGGCATTGGGCGCGTAGGGCTGCAGCAGTTTGAACAAGTTGAGCGCTACCGGTGAAAGTTGGGAGTTGGGAATAATGGCGTTGGGATAGGGTGTTGTGGTGCCGGGCTGGTAAATCTGGTACGGATTTGCGGGATTGGCGGCGGTAACAAGGGTCTGACCGTAGGCGACGTACTGACTGAAATTACAACCACTACCGCTGAGGCAGCTCGAGATCAGCTGCGCTGTAGGCACGGTCTGAACCGTCGAATAGCCGACTTTCTGACGAACGCCCTGATAGTCGCCAAAGAAAAACAACTTGTCCTTGATGATAGGGCCGCCGATCGAACCACCAAACTGGTTCTTGAGCGCCTGAGGGATAGGAATTGCACGATTCGACTGAGAGAACGGATCGCGTGCCAGATTCGCTGCGCTTTCGCGGTTATCGAAAGCTGTGCCGTGGAAGGCGTTGGAACCGGATTTGGTCTGCACAGTAATTACTGCGGACACCGCCTTACCAAACTCAGCGTCGAAGTTCTGCGTCGCGATCTTCGCCTCGGTCATCGAGTCCGAATTCGGGTTGATGACGATGATGCCTAGAATCGGGTCCTGATTGTCCGTGCCATCCAGCGTGTAGTTCACACCGCCGAACGCCTGACCATCGACCTGGATCTGCTTTGAGCCTTGCGGGTTTTCATCCGCAGCGTGCGACCAACCGAGTTGCACCGCGCCAGGCAGCAACAGTTGCAGATTGGTAAAGTTGTGGTCGGGAATCGGAAGGTTCTCTATCTCCTGCGTAGAAAAGTTCAATGCGACGTCCGCGCGGTCCGTCTTCAACTGCGGAACCTGGTCCGCGTTTACTTCGACTACCGTCGATGTCCCACCGACAGTTAGTGACGCCGCGACCTTCACCGAGGAATCGGCAGAGACACGAATGCCCTTTTGCTCATACCCGTTGAAGCCGCCCATCTCGACCTTGATGTCATAGACGTCTGGGATGAGGTGCTCTACGGTGAAATCGCCGGTGCCATTGGATTGCGCTGTGACTGTGGTGCCCTTATCCTCGTCAGTCACCGTAATGGTCGCACCGGGAACGGCCGCACCGGTACTGTCTGTAATGGTCCCAAAGATTGACCCGTAAACTGCCTGGCCAAACGCTGACGGCGAAAACGCCAACAGGCATACAACAGATATCAACATCAATACCCGCGTGATCAGTCTCATAGCGACGACCTCCGAATCAAGTGCGGCGTATCTTCTGGGCCTTATGGGCGATGTGGTCTTTCTGCCGCTGAACATCACTCACATCATCACTTGCGTGCGCGGAGAGGACGATCTAGCTTGCCTTCAGCTGCGTCGAAGCCCAACCTACTTTGCTTCGAATAGCACCAAAAAGTACTCGCGCTTCGGGAGAGATGTCAATGTCACTGCGACGCTAATTTGCTGATAACTAACACCAAACGGCATGCTCATTTTCCCAGGCCCCCATGCGTGCGGAAATTGGTCCGACCGATATCGGAGACCCGAAAAAGCGCTATCGGGAAAACTCGCTTGGAATCAGGATCAATCGCAAAAGGAAGCCTTCCCCGAACTTTAGAAGGAGCAGGAACTCCACCAAAGGGTGGACCACTTAACGCGAAAAAATAATGCCAGAGATTGATTAGTCTATGAAAGACTGACTTGTCTAATTTCAGATCTCGGGCGGAAATCTTCGAGGCGACTTGCCCGTCACCATTATCCAAGGCGCACTAAAATTCGCTGAGGGGGACGTCCGATGAAGCATAACGCACGCGCATTAGCATCTCTGCTCGTAGTCCCGCTTCTGTTTGCGGTCACAGCCTACCCTCAGTCGTCAGGACGCGAATCAACTCAAAGCGCAAAAATACTGGAATACATTGACAACGGTTGGAGCAGCCTCTCCCGCTCCATGAGTGACTGCAAATCAATCGTCGATCCAAAGGTCACAACTGCGCCCATTCTCTACCTGCCTGAGGGCATGGCCATCCCACCCGCCGTTGCTGCGATTCAGCAGCAATGCAGAATTGAAGTTCGGCACCTGCCTCGCAAAATTACACATATGGGCGACGTTCGCGTAGCTGAAATTCCGGACGAAGGTCTCCTCTATCTGCCCAACCCCTACGTTGTGCCCGGCGGCCGCTTCAACGAGATGTACGGCTGGGACAGCTACTTCATCATCCTCGGCCTGGTCGAAGACAAGCGCACAGACCTCGCCCGCGACATGGTCGAAAACTTCTTCTTCGAAATCGAAAACTACGGAGCAATCCTCAACGCAAACCGCACCTACTATTTCACGCGTTCGCAGCCGCCATTTCTCACTTCCATGATCCGAGAGGTTTACGAACACCCAAACGGCAATCCACTCTCAAAAGCGTGGCTGGCCCAGGCATATCACTACGCAGAGCGCGATTACGCTCTCTGGTCGGCACCGCCTCATCTCGCCGGAGATACTGGCCTCGCCCGCTACGATGACATTGGGGCAGGCCCCGTTCCCGAGATGGCCGACGACAGCAGTTATTATCCCGACGTCATTCGCTGGCTGCTCGCGCACCCTCAAGTCCATACAAACTACCTCGTCGACGCACCGGACAACCCAACTTCGGCCCAGGCCGCCGATCTCGCAAAGACAAGCTGTGACATCGCCCAATCCAAAGTCTGCGCAAACGCCCACGTGGAGGGCCACCGCCTCAGCAGCAACTTCTACAGCGGAGACCGCGCGATGCGTGAGTCGGGCTTCGACACCAGTTTCCGCTTCGGTCCCTTCAGTGGATCGGCGAACGACTACGCTCCGGTCTGCCTCAATAGTCTTCTGTACAAATACGAGACTGACATGGCTCACTTCGCCACTCTGCTCGGCCGCACCGCAGAAACTGCTCAGTGGAACCACCGCGCCTCAATTCGGCGGGCCGCAATCAACAAGTATCTTTGGAATTCCGCCACTGGCATGTTCTTCGACTACAATTTCACCACCAATAAGCCGTCGACATACAACTACGTGACCGCCTTCTACCCCCTATGGGCAGGCCTGGCCACTCCGCAACAGGCATCAGCACTTGAACGCCATCTCTCACTCTTCGAACATGACGGCGGTCTCGCCATGAGCGATAATGCCTCCGGCACCCAGTGGGATCTTCCCTTCGGCTGGGCTCCAACAAACTGGCTTGCAACAAAGGGTCTCGCCGAATACGGCTTTACCAGCGACGCGTCGCGTATAGCGACGCATTTCACGCAAACGATCCTCCAGAACTTCGAGCACGACAGCACCATCCGCGAGAAGTACAACGTCGTCAGCGGCTCCGCTAACGTAGAAGTCGCAGCAGGTTACAAGGCCAACGTCGTCGGCTTCGGCTGGACGAACGGTGTCTACCTCGAGATGAACGATCTGCTCGCTCACCAGCGCGAGAAGGTTGCAGGATCTTTCCAGCAACAGCCACTCCAGCCTGGCGGAGCATCTACCACTGCAAAGTAACCGTCTGCTGCTTGAACCCTCTACCAGACGGAAACTCTACGACGAGGGAATCCAGACCAGGCACACTCTTTTTCGGTGAAATGTTTGCGCCGTCTGCACGGACATTCAGTTTAGGAGCATTGCGGCGAAGCTGAAGCTCAACCACCGATCCCGCATCCGACTCCAGCTCAAGCTGCATCGAGTGAGTCGTCACAGCCTCGGCCAGTACCTTCATCTGCGATGTGCGCGCGCCAGGCAACGGCAACTCGTGTGGCATGGCTACTTCTACCGGCGGCAGTGAAAACGCAATCGACAATCCATCAGCTGCAGCTCGGGCGTCCTTCACCGCGGTCTCCAGCCGAACAACCGGACCGGAAATGGATACGATCTTCACGATGAGGCTCTGACCCTGGCGCTGATAATCCAGCGAGCACACCGACCGCCCTACATGGAGTCTCTCCACCTCAGCTTTATCCCAATCCGCAGGAAGATGCGGGTCGAGATGAACCGATCCCGAAAGCCCATCAACGTCCACACCAAACATCCCTCGCAGCGCAGGTGTAATCACCATAGCGGAAGACCAGAGCTGGTGACTCGTGCTTCGGCCAAAAGGCTGAAAGAAGGCACCCGATAACAACTCAGTCACCGCGCCCAAATCCTGAGTCGTAGTCTGGTTTGCGTTTTGCATCAGATGCGCGTAGCCAGAGAGTGCATGACCTGCGCGGTACTCTGCAATCGAAGTCCAGCCTGTAAACAACGGCCAAACAGATCCCTGGTGATAGCTGATGGGGTCGTATACAGTATCGCTCTCGGCCACATCTCGCAGCCCCCAATCAGACGAAAAATCATGCGAAGCCCACCTTCGAAAGCTCGCAGCCGAATGTTCCAGACCCTCCCCGTCATTCCACCACGCGATAACGGGAAAGATGCTGGAGGTCGTGTCGAGCGTTCCATTCACGCTTCGGCTGAACGCATACTCTTGTCGCGCGGAATCGTAATACTCATTCTCAATCTTCTTTTTCAGATCAGCAGCGCGTACGCCCGCAGCATCGGCTGTTGCCTTGTCGCCCAGCAGGCCAGCGAGTTTCGACATTGCCGCGGACGCCTGCTGGTCAAGCAACGCAAGATACACCTCCTGGTGCGGCATTCCAGCGGGCCAACTCTCCACCCACCCTGTTCCCTGCGAATTATCGTAGATACCGTCTCCGTCGCTGTCGTGGGTCGTCTCGAAACGCCACGCCTTTTCGACAATTTCGCGGTGCTGCCTGAGAAACTCAACATCCCCGCTGATCCGCACATAGTCCAGCATCGCGGTTAGAAAAAGGGGTGTCGAATCAGCCGCAGCATACGCATACGAAAATTCCTTCCAATCAAAGAACGCCGCGGTCTGCGGGTACTCGTGCATGATCTTTCCGTCATCGCGCTGACGCCTCATTAAGAACTCCAGCGCGTTACGCGTCAAGCCAAAGTCGCCAAAGCCATTCACCGCATAGACCGTGTACAGGGAATCGCGGCCGAAGTACCAACCGAATCCGGGCCTCGCCGAGTCGCCGGAAGAGTAGTATCCCGCCACCAGTCCCATCTCCCCGCTGGGCTGCTCCTTTGCCTTCAGTTGTTCGATCGAAATCTCCGCCCATGCAAAGTCATCGTTCAATCGAGTGTCAGGAGTGTGAATCGCAGTCAACTCCTTCTTCATCTGTTCGTATCGCGCCGCATGGTTCGCATATATCTGCGGCAGCGTAGCGCCTAGTCGATGTATCTTGTCCTGCAGTGTCACTGTCGTCGCCGTCTCCACTGTGGTTCCCACAGCCATCAATAGTGGGAAGTAACGGTTCGCATCGCGCTTTGGGTCGTAATGGAGAATCAGTTCCAACGGATAAAAATGCGGCTTCTCCTGGTATGGAGCCATGATTCCGGGGTGGGTACCCGGCATACCAACGGCGCCCGCAAGGTCAGGAAAATCAGTATGCAGCACATAAAATCCTCCGGACTCCTGCTTTACCCACTCCGCTGATGGCAGTCCCTGACTACGCTGTGGCCACATCGGTCGCATCTCCGGCGTAAAACTGAAGGTCAGATCGATTGGCCGCGTTGAATCGATCTGAAACAGGACCAGAGCGCCTGTACCATCCTCTGCGTCATCCGGCGCGAACATGATCTGTCGCACCGTGAAGGCAATGTGCGAATAAGTGATCACTGTGTGATCGGGAAACACCTCGATCTCCGCAGCGGCAGCATTCAGATCGATTGGCACCGAGTAGCCTTGGACATTCGCATGTATGGTGAAATGGCTGAGCAGCTTGACAGGCAACACCCATGCCTCAAAACTCCCTTCCTGCTGGCCCAGCAGCACGCCACGTGAACCAGCAACGGTAAAAGGTTTACCCGCCTCAACGTGCCGCATGATCGCCAGCCCATCCTCTTTCATTGAGAACGCATCCACAGGCATGAACTGCGCAGTCTGCGCAGCCGCTATTCCGCCAAGCATCACGATCACGGGAAAAAACGCCGCCTGCATGTTGCCTCCATCTCATCCTCAAAAGACCACCAGTCTACATGCCGCGGCGTCCTCCGGAGGCGTAGACGATGCGATCAATAAAATTGCGTACCATAATTACAATAGCGTCGAGATGCGATTCTTCCCCGCACGATCGCTGTTCCTGTACGGCGCCATCGCGATCATGCTGCCACTGGCGCGGGCACAGACTTCCGCCGCACCTGCCAGTCAAAAGGCTCCCTCAGAAACCAGGCTGAGGTCGGCCGATGAAGCGTTTCGCGCCGGCTCCGCTGCGTATCTTCGGAACGATCTCCAGACCGCGCACATTCAGTTTGCGAAGCTGGTGCAGCTTGCTCCGAAAGTAGCCGCGGGCCATACCGCATTCGGAACCGTGTTGCTTGCCGAAGGGGACGCCCGTTCCGCTGCAATGCAACTTCAACTGGCGCACAACCTCGATCCTCAGGACACAGGCGCGATTCTCAATCTCGCAGTTGCCTACTCCCAGCTTCGCGACTATGCGAAATCAGTGAAGATGTTTCAGCTTCTTGACCAGACGAAGAGCAGCCCATCGCAGCCGCTCACGCCACCGGAGGCGATCGCCTATGCAGTCGCTCTCACCGCAACCTCGGAACCCGCAGTCGCGCGTAAGCAATTGGAGGCCGCTCTCACGACATCACCGGATAGCGCGTCACTGCACGACGCTCTCGGAACGCTCCTCGCACAGCAGGAAAACTACGGCGAGGCTGCAAACCAATTTCGACTCGCCATCTCACTCGATCCTGCCCTGGCGTCCGCGCACTATCACCTCGGCTCTGTCTTCCTGAGCCAAAACGAGCCAGCCGCCGCCGTCACAGAACTCAGCCAGGCCAACACTCTCGCCAATGACAACATCGAGTATGCCCTTCAGCTGGTCCGAGCTCTTCGAGCAGACCATCAAGACGAGAAGGCTCTCACCGTGTTGCGTCAAGCACTGACGCTGGACCCCATATCGGTCGACGCGAAATACGAGCTCGCCCTCACTCTACAGGCAAACGATAACGCCCGCGAAGCACTGCCTCTCTTCCAGCAGGTCGTCGCGGCTAGGCCCAACGACTCCGCGGCACTAGCAAACCTCGGCCTCGCTCTCGTCCAGACAGGCGACGCAAAAAGCGCAATTCCTTTCTACCTGCGCGCCCTCGCATTGAACGCGAAAAGCGCGACGCTCCACCAGGATCTCGGCGTTGCTTATTTACAGCAGAACGATCTCAACCATGCCATCGAACAGTTTCGCGCAGGCGTCGTTATCGAACCCGACAATCCTCAACTCCATTACGATCTCGGTCTCGCTCTCAAGCTGAAAGATGATCCGGCCGCGTCTGCTGTGGAACTCGAACGTGCCGAAAAGCTGGATCCTAATCTCCCCGACCCACCCTACACGCTCGGCGTTCTTTACATGCAGCTTGGCCGCTTTGCCGAGGCTCGCGGTGAACTGGAGAAGGCCACTGCGCTACGACCAGATAACGCCGACGCCTGGGCTATCCTCGGCAATGTCTATAAGGAAACGAACGAGCCGCAGAAGGGAGTTGCCGCGCTGCGTCGCGCTATCGAATTGCTGCCAAATCAACCTAGTCCCCATATCAGTCTCGCCGCAATTCTCATTCAACTGGGCGATACCGCAGGTGCAGCTGCGGAACGCAAACAGGCTGCCGACCTGAGCCGCATTGCAGTAAGTCGTCAGCGCGCCAACTTCGCCCTCGATTCGGGCAGAACACTGTTGAAGCGAGGTCAGGTCGCTGAAGCTCTCGTCCAACTCCAATCAGCAGTCGACGCAGATCCAAGTTATGCGGAGGCCCATTTTGCTCTGGCCGACGCACTGGATCGACAGGGCCGAAGCGCCGACGCCGCACTTGAGCGACAGAAAGCCGAGTCTCTTGCAAAGTCTCCCCGCACCCCGGGGAACGTCGCCCCTGCTCACCCCTGAAGCCCGCTCGACTGGGAGCGCATTGCCCCGATGTGAAAGCTTCTCTATACTCAGTCAACGCCTTCGAACCTCTTTCAATTCGAAGCAAGTTTTGCTTCGACATTGCCTCGGGAAATAAGGCGCTTGGAACGCCAGTGCTGGCGAGCAGTCTGCCTGAGGGGGTGTCCGTTTGACGTGGTCCCGCCGTAACTTTCTCACATCGCTTTCAGCTACTGCACTGGTTCTCACGCTCGATGACGTTCTTGCTCTGGCGGCTTCGCAAAATCCCCAGTCGCCCCAACAGGTAGGATCGCGTCCAGCCTACAATGCTGTACCCCGGCCTGCACCCAAAGGACCTCCCTCTCCGATCGCTGGCACTCCTCTCGGAGTCAGCTTTATTGACGTAGCGCGGCAGTCGGGCCTCAATGCAAAGACGATCTATGGTGGCGAGCACAAAAACAAATACCTCCTTGAGACAACTGGCTGCGGCGTTGCCTTCTACGACTACGACCACGACGATTGGATCGATATCTTCCTGGTCAACGGTACCCGACTGGAAGGCTTCCCTAAAGGACAGGAACCCGTCTCTCACCTCTTCAAGAACAATCGCGATGGCACGTTCACCGATGTGACCGTCAAAGCCGGACTCGCCCGAGGAGGATGGGGCCAGGGTTGCTGTGTTGGCGATTACAACAATGACGGCTGGAACGATCTCTTTGTCAGCTACTACGGCCAGAACGTCCTCTACCGCAACAACGGCAATGGCACCTTCACTGACGTTACGGAAAAGGCGGGCCTGCTTCAATCGAAGACGCGGTGGAACTCCGGCTGCGCCTTTCTTGACTATGACCGCGATGGCCACCTCGACCTCTTTGTCGCCAACTACATCGACTTCGACATCAAGACTGCACCGCTTCCAGAGGCCGCCGGCTGCGCCTATAAAGGCATTCAAGTGGCATGTGGTCCACCCGGCCTGCAAGGCGGCAAGAACATCCTCTATCACAACAATGGTGACGGCACCTTCACCGACGTCTCGCAAAAGAGTGGTATGTGGGACACCATCGGAACGTATGCTCTCTCCGTTGCGGTCTCCGACATCGACGACGATGGTTGGCCCGACATCTACGTTGCCAACGACTCCACCGCAGCCACCTTCTACCAAAACCAGAAAGATGGCACGTTCAAAGATGTAGCAACCGAAGCGGGCATCGCTTACTCCCCCGACGGCAAGCCCCAGGCAGGCATGGGCGTCTCCATCGGCGACTTCAATCGCGACGGCCGCTTCGATATCGTTAAAACGAACTTTGGCGGTGACACGGATTCACTTTATGTGAACCTTGGAAACGGAGACTTCGACGACCACACCTATTTCTCCGGGCTTGGCGTCAATACCCGCTTTCTGGGTTGGGGCGTCGGCTTCTTCGATATGGACAACGATGGCTGGCTCGACATCCTTATGTCGAACGGACATGTTTACCCGGAGGTTGATGGAACCGACGTGGACGCGCCATACGCCCAGCACAAGTATCTCTATCGCAATCTTCGCAACGGACAATTTGAAGATATGAGCGCACAGGGTGGTCCCGGCATCACAACGCCTGC
The DNA here is from genome assembly GCA_963746625.1 of uncultured Acidobacteriaceae bacterium. Classification (GTDB taxonomy): domain Bacteria; phylum Acidobacteriota; class Terriglobia; order Terriglobales; family Acidobacteriaceae; genus Edaphobacter. Next base: position 681,014 of record CAVVBT010000001.1, on the reverse strand, counting down.
AACCGGTCGCGGCTGCGCCTTCGGCGACTACGATAACGATGGCGACGTGGATGTGGCTGTCAATTGCATCAATAACCTCCCTCAACTGCTCCGTTGCGACTCAACTACTGGTCGCAACTGGATCAAGATTCGAACTGTCGGCACAAAATCCAACCGCACCGGCATCGGCGCAAAAATAAGCATCACAACTTCTGCGCCGGACGGCGGCAAACCCTTTGTTCAGATCGACGAAGTCCGCAGCGGAGGCAGTTACTTCTCACAAAACGATCTCCGAGTTCATTTCGGCCTCGACCACTGTGCGAAAGCAGACTCGGTCGAGATCAGGTGGCCCTCTGGCACAACCGACAAGCTGACAGACCTCGCGGCCAACCATCTCTATGTCATTCAAGAAGGCGGAAAGATCCTGAAGACCGTAGCCATGGGCTCCTCAACGCCATCGGTATCCAGTCCGCCGGCCCCCTACCCGGCGTCGAAACCATGAAGCGAAAACCCCACGTTCTTACGGGCGCGGTCATTTTCTTTTCGGCGATCTCCTTCGCCCAGCAGCCCTACCCTCCCACGACCGATCACCCTTCCCCTGCATGGTTCGTTGATGTCGCGTCGAAGGCTGGCATCACCGTTCGCAACGTTAATGGCAGCGTCGAGGCAAAACATTACATCATCGAAGCCACCGGCTCCGGCGTCGCCATTCTCGACTACGACCGTGACGGCTGGCCGGACATCTTCCTCGTCAACGGCACTACCCTCCCAAGCACAGACGCCGGGGACAAACAGGACAAGCCCACCAACCACCTCTTCCACAACAATCACGACGGCACCTTCACTGACGTCACGGTCAAGGCCGGCCTCGTCTCCACTGGATGGGGCCAAGGCGTTTGCGTCGGAGACTATGACAACGACGGATTCGATGACCTCTACGTCACTGCTTACGGCAAAAATCGCCTCTTCCACAATCAGGGCGATGGCACCTTCAAAGAGGTAGCCGAGCAGGCAGGCGTCGCCGGATCAGGCAAAGAATGGGGCACCGGCTGCGCATTCATTGATTATGACCGCGACGGAAAACTGGATCTCGCCGTTGCCAACTACGTGCACTTCGACCTCACCCATGCGCCCGTGCCCGGCCAGACCGCGACATGCATCTGGAAGGGAGTTCCTGTCATGTGCGGCCCCCGCGGCCTCGAGAGCGCGCCGAACATTCTCTACCACAACCTCGGCGGCGGAAAGTTTGAAGACGTCAGCAAGCCCAGCGGATTCGAGCACACCAACGGCCACTACTGCTTTTCAATCACGACACTAGACTACGACGACGACGGATGGCCCGATCTCTACTTTGCCTGTGACTCCACTCCCTCCATCCTCTACAGGAACAACCACGATGGGACCTTCACCGACACTGCAGCCGACGCCGGCGTAGCCTTCAACGAAGATGGACGTGAGCAGGCTGGCATGGGCTCAACCTCAGCCGACTACGACGGCGACGGCAAACTGGACCTGTTCAAGACCAACTTCTCCGACGATACCTCTACCCTCTACCACAACAATGGCGATGGCTCCTTCACGGATACGACCTTTCCCGCTGGACTTGGCATCAATTCCGACGCTCTCGGTTGGGGAGCAATGTTTGCCGATGTCGATAACGACGGATGGCCTGACCTGCTCGTCGTCAACGGTCACGTCTACCCTGAAGTGGATTCAGCAAAACTAGGGTCCTTCTATCGCGAACCTCGCTTCCTTTACTACAACCTCGGCAACGGCAAGTTCCGCGATATCAGCAAGGCATCCGGCCCGGCGCTTGCCGACCCGCGTTCCAGCCGGGGACTCGCCATCGCCGATCTCTTCAACGACGGCCGCCTCGAAGGCGTGATCAACAACCTGAGCGACCGGCCCATGCTGCTCGTCAACCTCGCAAAGAATCAGAACCACTGGCTCGAACTGCGCCTCATCGGCACATCGTCCAACCGAGATGCCATAGGAGCACGCGTGACCGTCCACTCGGCGAAGCGTCTCTGGGTCGACGAAGTCCGCAGTGGTTCCAGCTACAACTCCTCGAGCGATCTCCGCCTCCATTTCGGCCTCGGTGCCGAAACGCATCTCACAAAAATTGTGATTCGGTGGCCGAACGGCAAGACGGAATTCTTCGACCCTCCGGCAGAGATCAATCGCCTAATGGAGCTGACCGAGGGGAAAGGCCACCCAGCGCAATAGCGGAGCAGCCACTGAAACAATTCCTGAACCATCCGACCCTACTGCATGACCGCTCGAACGCGACCGCAAAATCTCATCTAGAATCAAGCTGATTGCCGATCAAAGTCGCCGCGTAAGCGGGCTTCTTGCCCATCTCCCCACAGGAAGCCTATACGCAGTGTGTGCATCCGACCCAATTACGCGATAATTAGGGCACTCGCCGCTGCGAACCCGAGACGGTTCGCGATGCTAACCTATTGCTGAAGGAGAAGCCGATTGGATATGCGCAGGAATACTCGGATGTTCAGGCCTTGGTTTGTGGCAGCAATCGTGGTCGCTTGCTGTATTGCGCTTAGTGCTCCCAGGGCGGCCTTTGCGCACGCCAAGTTGGTGAGTTCTCAGCCGGAAGTGAACGGAAAGGTTTCAGGACCAGAGGTCGCCGTCCTCCTGAAATTCAATTCGCGGGTGGATATGAAACACTCGACCTTGACGCTGCTCACCCCTGACGGAAGAGTACAGAAGGTCGTCATCGATGGGGAGCCCGAGCCAGGTGTGCTGTCCGCCAAGTTGACGGGGCTCGTCAAAGGAGCATATGTGTTGCGCTGGCAGGTTCTGGCTACCGATGGACACATCACTCGCGACAAAGTTCCGTTCCAAGTAGAGTAGAGACCTAATCTCTTGATCTGGTTCTTGCGCGATTTCGAGCTGTTGAGTGTACTGACCCGCGCGGCAACGCTTGCTTTCGAAGCATTGCTGCTGGGGGGCGTTGCCTTTCTTCTGGCTGTGGTACGCCCGGCGAGGGCGAGCGCGGCGGTCGAAGAGTTTTGCCGCCGGGGAATCAGACTGGCGGCAGTCGCCTTGATAGTTGGCGAGCTTATCCTAGTTTGCTTGTCGAGCGCTCTTCTGATGAGCGGCTCCGATCTGACGCTGAAGGATGTAACGACCACCAGCTTCTTCCGCGCGGACTCTTTCGCAATTCTGTTTGCGATTGGACTTTGGGTCTGCGCACGAATCAAAAACAATAAAACGACGGCAGCGATGGTTCTCTTGAGCCTGCTCCTGCTGGCTGCCACTGTCTTCACCAGCCATTCGGCGGCACGCATCGAACATCGCGTGTTGTTGGCAATTTTAACTGCCGCGCATCACCTTGGTATGGCCGTTTGGATTGGCGCGATGGCCTATCTGTTGGTCTCTTTGGGCCGCGTAGCAGACCACGACGAGGCTCGGCGGTTGGCCCAGCGTTATTCCAGGATGGCGATGACGGGAGCTGCAACGCTCGTGTTGGCCGGTGTCGGAATGGCATGGTTCTACGTGGGATCGTGGAGTGAGCTATATACGACTGCGTACGGCATCATGCTGGTTGCCAAGATCTACCTTCTGCTGGCGATGCTTACACTCGGCGCAGGCAATTGGTTCCTGGTGCGGCGCCTGGCCAGCGATCCTGAACCTTTGCTGGCACGGCTGCGCCGGGTCGTCGAGGTAGAGATTTGTTTCGGATTTCTCGCAGTGTTGACAGCGGCTTCGCTGACTGCGCAGGCGCCCGCGATCGATGTTCCCACTCCGGAAAGGCTGACATCCCACGAGATCTATGTGCGCTTGCACCCGGAACCGCCGCGCATGAGCAGCCCTCCGCTTGCTGCGCTGGCCGCTCCCTCTTCGCTCGAAGAGGCCGTCAAGGACAGCCAATTCGTTCCTACGGTTGGGAGCGATGATATCGATAGAGCATGGTCTGAGTACAACCACCACTGGGCAGGGCTAATCGTGCTCGTCGCGGGGCTGCTGGCGCTGCTCAGCCGACACCGCACCATGCGCTGGGCGCGTTTTTGGCCATTGACCTTTGCTGGACTAGCCGTCTTCATCATACTGCGCGCTGATCCGGAGAACTGGCCTCTTGGGCCACGTCCGTTTTGGCAGAGTTTTGCTTCCCCCGATGTCCTGCAACATCGGGTCGGGGCACTTCTAATCGTGGTCTTTGCGGCATTCGAATGTGCAGTGCAGGCAGGCAAGTTGAAAACGCGGTGGGCTAGTTACGTTTTTCCCGCGATGTGTGCGCTCGGGGCCGCGCTGCTGCTCACCCACGAGCATTCCGCCAAGGATCTGAAAGAATCGATGCTCGCGGAGATGAGCCACACCCCTATTGCGCTCCTTGGTGTCACAGCGGGTTGCAGTCGTTGGCTGGAACTGCGTCTACCGAAGGGCCGCATTGCCGCTATCGGCAGCTACATCTGGCCGCTCGCTCTTGCATTGGTCGGCGTTATTCTTCTGAATTACCGCGAATTGCCATAGTGCACCCGGGCTGTTTCCCGGTTCAGTAGAGAAAATCAAAATCAACCAAATAATGTCTTCCATAACCGCCGAAGAACATGCCGTACTGAGGGTCGGCAACATTATTGTGAATTTGCAATGGGTTGGTATGGTTCGTGATATTCCGGACGGTAAAAGAAAACCGCACCGCATGCTTTGAGCCTACGTTGATATCTTTTGAGGTTCGCAAGTCGGCGGAGAAATAGCGGGGGTAGCGTGGCTGGTAAGCGGACTGAATGTAATCCTGGAAGACGTCCATCGATTGCCAGGTAAATCCATCGCGATACTCAACGTGCGGTGAGATTCGCATTCGCCACGGTAACTCCGACATCCCCCACAACAGGAAGCGGTTCGGGACCTCGCCGATCGTGCTGGCAGTGATCGGCGTACTTACTACTGGAAAGGGAAGGTCGCCCAGGTAACTTGATACATCGGTTTGATCGCCACGAGCAGACTGGCGCACATAAGAAAAGAAGAATTGGCGCTGCTTGTTGGCTCCAACTCGCGCAGTGGCTTCCATCTGCCTGCTTTGCAGAGTGCCCGAGCTGCCAAGCACCAAGGCGCTCAAGGCAGGCGTGACCTCAGGAGCAAGGGTCAACTGATTCTGTCCGTCCGCATAGATATAGCGGATTCTGAAGAGGAGGAATTCGTTCACCTGATGTTCAGCCTCTACATTCCAGGCCACACTATATGGTGCGAAGTTTCCGCTCGTGATTTGTTGATGGATTAACGGAAATCCAGATTTAGGCGCAGTGCTGGTCAAATTCAAATAGCGCCTGGGCCCGTCTATAACCTTGCCGTAACCATCGTATGTTGTGACGATCTGCTCCGGATAACTGCTGAACGCATAGGTGTTGAGGGGAAGGGTGTCATAAAAGACGCCGACACCACCGCGAATAACCGTCGCATTATTCGCGCGAGGCGTCCAGGTAAAGCCGGCGCGAGGCGCGAACCGGTTTGTATGAGTCAGAGACTGAGTCTCCCAGCGCAAGCCAGCGTCCAAGGCGACATGAGAATTGAAAATCCAGTGGTCCTGAGCATAGACGGCCGATTCAATATCCGAGAGGCTAAACCTCCCATTGCCGTCGTATGCGATCGTCCGCAACAACTGGCCTGACGAACCCTCAACGCTTACATTGCGATTGATGACTTGCCCCTCGTCGTCGGCATGGGCAAGCACTGTTCCGAATTGCAGGAGATGTTGTCCGAGCAAATCAATGCTTGAAGGTTTCCACGTTTCCATCCATTGGAAGCGCTTCGCCTCGCGATTCTGTTGGCCGAAATAGTTGCCTGAATTAACGATTGGCGTGAGAAGCATATCCCCCGGCGCTTGAGCAGTGACGTTGGTAGCAAACCGCGACCCCGCAAAAGTGGAGGTAATTACTCCCCCGCCAAGGCCAAAGTGCTCGCTGATGGTTCCCGTATCTTCCTGGTAGTCGGCGTTGGGCGTCACCGGTTGCGGATCGAAGTAATTTAAATTGGCGTACTGCACGGAGTGAGGTGCGAAGTGAAGAGTGGCAGTGATGCTGTTGCGCGCGCCTAGGAGTCCATCAATCTGGGTAAACGAATTAACTGCATCTGAGCGAATCACGTTCTCCGGGAATGGCAACGTACGTACCTCGGTCTTGCTCATCAGGTATTCAAGGCCGACAAGGTAGTAAAGGCGATTCTCTATCAGAGGACCACTTAGGTTCAGACGGGGCGACGCGTCCGCGATTCCTACGAGATGTCCGCTGCGAATCCGAGACTCCGGCAGAGGATCATTCAGGCTCTGGTCAAACTTGTCTCCGCCGCGGCGCGTCTCAGCACTCACAATCCCGGCAGTAAAATCGCCATATTGCGCCAGGTAAGGCGACTGCATCACCTTGAGAATATCCACGCTGTCTATGGGAATACTTAGGCCAAAGCTGCCTGTGGAAGGGTCATTCACATTGACCGAATTGACGAGCAGGGAGCTGTGTTCTTCGTCCTGGCCAGCGATCTGAACGCGACCATCCGGGGTTCGTATAACGCCAGGCACCAGAGGGAGCGCGTCGACCAATGTACTGGGCCGCAGGGGACTGGACGTGGCACTTTCCATCGGAAGCTTCGTCTCGCTGCTCGCGCTCTCTGACAACACATCTGGTGAATCAGCCTGGACGGTGGTGGTCTCTCGTACGAGTATTGTCTTTGAGAGTGTGATCTCAATCGCCGCTCGATCCTGCAAAGGAACACCGGTGGTAGCAGGAATGTAACCGGCAAGGCTCGCGGTAAGATGAAGTGCTGCAGTGGGACCGCAATCAATAAGCGTGGCGAGGCCCTCAGCGTCCGTGACGGCCTTGCAAAGCAAATCCGCATTCGACCTGCCTTCAATCATTACCCCTGCTAATGGATGCCTATCGCCATCTATTACGGAGATGAGAATTACTGCGGGAGCCGCGGATTGCGCCGATGATCGTTGAACGAAAACAAGGCATCCAGTCATAACCGCGCAGACCGACAGTTCATATCGCAAGCTCCATCTGCGGACCCGGTGGACGCATCGGGTCGAACGAAGCGCTTGCGAGTTCGCAAACCTGAAACGAATGATCATACGTTTCCGTAGGCAGTTCGCTGGAACAAGAAGACCCCGAGCCGATACGATACAGACGATGGCGCCGCAGAACCTATCCGATTAGACTAAGCCTCCGCTCAGTAAGGTTCACCTGATTTTCGCACCATCAATGCGGCGAATCACCGGGATGACTTGATCGCGTACTTAAATGATCATGCTTTTTTTCTGCACCCCAAAAGTGATGGGGCGGGCAAAGTGTGTCTGCAGGCTACGCTACACTAAACAATAGTCTGTCTCGTGCCTATGACAATTCTCTTATTGCGAGATGTGTTCCTCGGGGTTGCTGCGATCCCCTTTATCTACTATGCTCTCGCGATCTTTAGTTCTTTACGGTTCTTTCTGACAACCCGAGGGAAGGTGGATAAGACAGGCGGGTTTCTGCCGCCGGTAAGCAACCTGAAGCCGGTGCGCGGACTTGATCCGGACGCTTATGAGAACTTCGCAAGCTTCTGCCGACAGGACTATCCGGACTATGAGATTTTATTCTGCGTTGGCGATACGAGTGACCCAGTCTTCCCGGTCCTGGAGCAACTCGTTCGTGATTTTCCGGAATGTAAAATCCGCATCGTGATTGGGTCGGGTCGTATTGCGACCAACGACAAGGTGGCCAAGCTTGCGCGCCTTGTAGAGGAAGCCTCACATGAATACCTCGTCATCAGCGATAGCGATGTGCGTGTCGGGCCGGATTATTTGAGGAACGTGATAGCGCCTTTGGCGAATCCAAAAATAGGGGCAACTACGTGCTTTTATGTTCCCATCGAAGAGTCGACCTGGGTGGAGCGTCTCCAGGATGTCGGAATGGTCTCAGACTTCTATCCCGGAATTCTTGTCGCGTGGCAGTTGGATGGAGTGAAATTTGCTCTCGGCCCGACGATTGCTACAACGCGCACGCGACTCCAGGCCTTTGGCGGCTACGCGTCACTCGAGAATCGTCCGGCGGATGATCTGCTGGTTGGGAGATTGATCGCTGAGCAAGGCTACGAGGTTGATCTTCTTCCCTACACCATCTCCACGGTTGCGGATTATGGGTCTCTCAAGGAGCTGTTTCACAAACGCCTGCGTTGGATCACCGTCATGCGGCACATGCGCCCGTGGGGACATTTCGGCTTGATCTTTACGTTGGGGCTTCCTTGGGCGCTCGTCGCGGTCGCACTTCTTCCAACTCCCGCCATCGCAGCGAGTTATCTTGGCGGGTATCTCATCGTGCGCGCCATGCTGACCGTACTGGTTGGCTCCTGGGGGCTGAAGCAGCGCGGGATCTGGAAGAAACTGGCCTTTATTCCTCTGTGGGACGGAATGGCCAGCGTGATCTGGTTGGCGAGTTTTACGCGCAAGACAATTCGCTGGCGAGGGCGGGACTATCTGATGCGCGATGGCAACCTTGTCCCGCTCGTCTAAACTGTCAGCGCAGAGCGTCGAGCCGAGAATGGTTTAGACAATACTTCTTGCCAAAAGCTGCTGCTGTCTGGCTTCGGTTCCGATACGCCGATCGTTTTGCGTGCTCCGCCAATTAACTTGCGGCTCGAACAATGACGGATCGATACGATCTCGATAACGCAGCGCGATATTGATCAACGAATCAACGAGTGAACTGGACAGTACATGAGGCTCGAGTCCGAGATCAACCAGCTTTGAATGCTTTGCGTTGTAATAGTGCGATTCCGCTTCCACGCGAGGATCAGGGAGATGATCGATTTCAATTTTGAGTCCCATCTCTCCAGCCACCGCCTGCACCGTCCGAGCCAGGTCGAGGACCGAGAATTGCTCGGTGAACTGATTGAAGACGCGGAACTCGCCTGACTTGGCGGGGTTCAGGCAAGCCAGCTCTATGCAGCGAACTGTGTCGCGAATGTCAAGAAATCCGCGGGTTTGACCGCCTTTTCCATATACCGTGAGTGGATGACCAATCGCCGCCTGCGCGCAGAAGCGATTGAGAACCGTCCCAAATACTTCATCGTAATCAAAACGGTTGATCAAAGCCTCATCCATCGACACTTCATCAGTGACGGTGCCATACACAACGCCCTGGTTGAGGTCGGTCGCGCGTAAACCCCAGGCTTTGCACGTGAACATCATGTTGTGACTGTCATGTACTTTTGAGAGGTGATAGAAGGAGCCAGGCTGTTTGGGAAAGGGGAGCGTATCCTTACGGCCGTTGTGCTCGATGGTGAGGAACCCTTCCTCGATATCGATATTTGGCGTGCCGTATTCACCCATCGTTCCCAATTTGACGATATGACACTCCGGTTGCAGCTCACGGATGGCGAAGAGCAGGTTCAATGTTCCGACCACGTTATTTGTCTGGGTAAAAACCGCGTGCTTCCGATCGATCATTGAGTAAGGCGCCGACCTCTGTTCCGCGAAGTGGACGACCACTTCGGGCTCGAAGGATTTAATTGTCGACGAGAGAAAATCATAGTCCGAGACATCGCCAACGAAGAGATCGATTGGTATCCCGGTCAACTGGTACCAAACTACCAAACGCTCAGAGAGAGGACGGATCGGCGTTAGCGTCTGGACACTGAGTTCGTAGTCCCATTGCCGGCGTACAAAGTTATCTACAATCGCAACCGAGTGACCTTTGTTTGCGAGATACAAAGCGGTCGCCCACCCACAATAACCATCGCCCCCGAGAACAGCAATCCGCATAATTCCTCCGATTCGTTAGCGGTCCCAAAACTATTTCGACGCGCAAAAGAAGCATTTGGACTCATTTGTGTATAAAAAAAGACACCTGTCCGTGGTGTCTGCATTAGGTCGAAGCCTGCGCCCTATCGGGCGCTTTGATGCGCTGAAGATGATATTGGATGGTTGGTGAGTAAAACCTTACCGCCACTTTCGCCAAGTACATTCAATTGCCCCTGACCCACTAACGATCCCAGATGGTCGACCTCTGTGTCCCTGGCAAAGAGGTAATATCTTTCGGGTCTTTGCCAGAGACCCTGAAACTGACCGTCATCGATAAAGACATTTGGAACTTTTGGAGCGTATGACCCATAGACCAGATTGTTAAATCTCCCGTTTAACAGCAAGGCAGTCCTATCCGTGTAAAAGAACACCGAAGAAAACCAATAGTAGTGGTGATCGACAATTAAATTTCCTGGTGGGGATTGTTCCAGCTCTTTGACCAGGGGTCGAGAGGAGAGGTAGGGGTCAAAAGTGATCATCGCCAGACGGGCGGCGTGGAAAAAGACGACCATCATAATTGCAACCGTCACATATACATTTTTGCTTGCCGTTCGGATCGTGCCGATGGCCCCGAAGAGAAACGCCGCGGCGGCAAGAGCAAGAGGTAATCGCAAGTAAGCAAATGACTTAATGGTCAGGTCTTCCATGTGCCCCAACGACAGCGTATAGGCCTCCGGGTTGGAGCTGAGAGCTTGTGAAATGTCCCCTGGAGTTGGAACATGGCGCACCGCGAAGAGAATGGCGATGGCAACCACGGCGGCAATGGAGCAGATCACAGTCAGCAATCTCGTTCCCTGCCGGAGGATTCTCCCGTTCATCGCGATACCCGAACCAATCAGGAGGGCAAGCGCCGGATAGCACGGCATCGAATAATATTCCTGGGTTGTCGAAAAAGTGAAAAATACCAGCACGAAACCGATCCAGCAGAGAGCGAGCAACCTGGTTCTGCCCGCGCGGTCAATCGGTCGGTAGGAGAGCTTCATCGCCGCCGGCAGATATACGCTCCAGGGGAAGAGCCACACCAGATTGAGCAACCAGAAATAAAGCCGCGGTACTGTGTTGTAGTCGCGGGGAGAACGAAGGTTCAGAAACCGTAGGAGCTGCTCGTTGATGAAGAAAAACCAAAAAAAACCGTGGTATTCGCCCGGAACGCTTCTCATCGTAAAGCTGAAATAGGGTGGATTCCGAAGCGTGGCGAGAATATGCCAGGGCGCAGCAATCAATAGGATGATGGCGAGTCCACTAAGGGGTCGAAGTCGTTTCCACACCCTGGCAGAGAAGATCTGTCGCGTACCGGACATATAGACTACGATCGCCCCAATTGGGAAGACGATTGCAATAAGGCTCTTCAGAAGCAACCCGGTCCCGAGACTTGCAGCGAAGACAGCTGCCCATGCTCGCGGGTGCGGTTCATCTTCTTCAAGGACTCGAAGAAACGCCCACAAGGCCAGGGCAATTACCAGGGTGAGTATCACATCCGGCACGAGGATACGTGTAAAGAGAAAGAGCCCAACGCAGGTTGACATACAAAGACCGGCGTAAAAGCCGGCGCGGCGTCCGAACGCCCAGGCTCCAAATGCCGCTGTAGTGAAGCAAAGCGCGATCGCGGACAGTGCAATGGGAATGCGCGCAGACCAATCATGGACACCGAATACCTTATAGGAGATCGCAATCATCCAATAGATAAGCGGAGGCTTTTCGAGGTAGGCTACTCCGTCCAGGCGCGCCGTAACCCAATCACCGGAACTGAGCATATTCCGAGCGATCTGCGCCTGCACCGCATCGACGTCGTCCATCAGCGACGGCGGAGACAGAATGCAGCCGAGGTAGACTGCCGCTGCGAAAAATATAACGATCCAAAAGTACTGCCTGAGGCTTACAACTCGGCCGTGAGCACCTGATTCCCGGACTTCAGAGAGGGTGTTGACTGGATTTTCCATCGTTTCATCCACTGAAATAACATGATCAGCCCCCACAAGTGATAGCCGATGTTTATGCGCCTGTTCAAGTGCATTTGCGTGTACATTTGGATCGTTTCGAAGTGAAACAGCTCAGAGTGCTCTGCTTCCGCGGATGCCAGCGTCTCCATCAACATAGCTCGAAGTGGTCCCCGAAACCAATCGTGTGCTGGTATGTCGAATCCTATCTTCTCACGCTGAACGATAGCGGCGGGCAGCTTGGATCTCATCACTTCCTTGAGAATATATTTCTGGCGCGCACCGCGGATTTTGAAGTCTATCGGCAGCCTGGCGGCGAACTCTACGATGCGGTGATCGAGGAACGGAGGCCGAACCTCAACGGCGTGGGCCATGCTGATGCGGTCCGATTTCACCAGGATATCGTCCGGAAGATAGTATTGCTGATCGAACTCAAGGAAAGGCGCGACCCCGTCTCCCGGAAGATTTTCTCTCAAGCGATCGAGGATATTAGTAAGGGCTCCAGGCAGCGGAATCCGAAGTAAAGCGGCTTTTTCCGCTTCCGAAAAGGTTCCGTTCCAATACACATGCGCCCGTTCCGGTGGCATCAGACTACCTTGGAGGAGGCGCTTAAGCTTGTATTCAATGCTGATTTTTTCATTGGACGCTGGCCAAAAGCGTAAGGCGCGAAGAGAGAGATCGATCGCTGCAGAAGGCAGATTTCTGAGCGGGGCGGCGATACGATTGGCGCGATAGGTAAGGTAACCGCCAAAGATCTCATCGGCCCCTTCTCCACTAAACGCCACGGTACATCGCTTCTTGCAGAGTTTGGAAACAAACCAGACCGGCAATGCTCCTGAGTCCGCGCTGGGCTCATCGGAATAGTAGGCGATATCTTCGATAATTCCCTCCAGGTCCTCGTCGGGGCCCAGATTTAGTTGCTCGTGATCGGTCCCATAATGTTCGACCACTTGGCGGATATACGAGGACTCATCGAAACTTCGGCCATTAAAACCAATGGAAAAGGTCCGAAGTCGTGAGTTGGATGCCTGTGCCGCATAGTGGAGGACGGTCGAAGAATCTACGCCCCCGCTAAGCCACACTCCGAGCGGAACATCGGACATAAGATGCTCGCGAACCGCATTCCCGAGGAGATGGTCAAGCTCGGCTTTTGCGTCTTCAAACGACTGCGGCACCGGTGTGATATTGGGAATTCGCCAGTATGCTTGCTTGCTCGTGCGGCCGTCCTGCCATTCGAGCCAGTGGCCGGGTGGCAGTTTTTCGATCCCATCTACTAAGGTCCACGGACATGGAACGTAATTCAGAGAGAGATAACAATCAAGTCCCTGAAGACTGAGACGGCGTTCGATTTCGGGATGGACGAGAATCCCCTTCAATTCCGAAGCAAAGAAAATATCCTCGCCTCTCTCGGAGAAATAAAGTGGCTTGATGCCGATGCGGTCGCGTGCCAGAACAAGACGCTGCTTCGAATTGCTCCAAACCGCAACCGCAAACATGCCTCGGAGCCGCTCGAAACAGTCGGTATCCCATTCAAGAAATGCCTGAAGAACGGTCTCCGTATCACAGTGGGTTTGAAAGCGGCGGCCGAGTGATTCGAGCTCACGCCGAACCTCCAGGTGATTGTAAATTTCACCATTGAAAACGATCACGGAGTCGCGATCTTCGGAAAAAATCGGTTGATCACCGGAGGCCAGGTCAACGATCTTGAGGCGGGTTGCACCGAGAGAGCAGGCTCTCGATCGAAACACTCCCTGCTGATCCGGCCCGCGATGAATCAGGGTATCCGTCGCCCTTCGGATGCGGTCTTGATCAGGGTGCCAATTCTTCGTTGTGAATCCAACAATCCCGCACAAGTTTGTATGCCTCTTCCAGGCATGCCGCTGTCGAAGGCCCGACATGCTGAATAGTTTGATAATTGGACGCGAAACCGAAAGATATGTTCAGAGAGCCCCTAACCACGATTAATGCTACCACCATCTTCTACTGCGTCAATTTCACTACAGCCTATAGCTGGTTTTCTGGATTAATACAACGGTACCCAAATCAAATGCGAAGTGGGCGGAGCTTCAGTGTGGGGCAGCGAGTTGATCGATATAGCCTATAGAATAATTAGAATGCCTGCCGAAGCAGCAGGTCGCGAATCAAGGCCGATGACATCACAAAAGACCCTGCATCTCAAAACTTATCTTTTAATTGCAGTGATGGTGATCGCCGGTCCGCTGGGCAACGTCCTGCTCGGCAAGGGGATGAAGCATGTTGGTGAACCGGCTATCTGGCCTCCCGCACAACTGTTCCACACAGCGTCGAATATCTTTACATCCGTCTCGATTTGGTTAGGAATTTGTTCGCTCCTTCTATTCTTCGTAGCCTATATGTTGGTGCTGTCGTGGGCAGATTACAGCTTTGTGCAGCCCGCAACCTCCCTTGCTTACGGCGTCGTTGCGCTTCTCGGATATCTGTTATTGGGTGAAACAGTCTCTCCCTTGCGATGGGCCGGTATAGCGATTATCTGTTTGGGCGTTTTCGTGGTCGGCCGCACCAATCCTCGAACGACGGAGCAGGTTTAGATTGCCGCACTTCATTCTGTTCACCCTGATCGTTGTTGCCGGAACCGGAGGTGAGTTATGCGTCTCCCGCGCAATGAAGGTCGTTGGAGAAGCCCCGAGTTTGCGGCCAATAGAGGTCGCAAAAGTGATCCTCAGAGCACTACGTGTGCCCTGGATGTGGCTTGGGGTTGGAATGATGGCGTTAGCTTTTTTTTCCTTGCTGGGAGCCTTGTCGATCTACAACGTGAGTTTCGTCGTTCCTGTAACGGCGCTTAGCTACGTCGCGGGTGCTTTTGGAGGGGTGGTCTTTTTGCGCGAAAATGTAAGCTCTCAACGCTGGCTGGGAGTCCTGCTAATTTCCATCGGCGTTGCATTGGTTTTTTTCGGCAAGAACTAACGGCCTGCGAATGGTCGCTGGACGCTGCCGCCCCCCGGGTATCTGGTCCTTCATTCCAAATCCATGAAGAAGCCGCGGACTGTGAAAAGCGTCATTACTAGTGGTGTCGGGCTTGCGTTAGGTCGCATCACGGCCTCGTAACCTGCGAATCATCACGCCAACTATTTATCCGCAAGCAGACTGTCGTCGTAACGACACGTGTCGACATTTTGACTGACACTTCGGATGGTTTTCGGAAATCGCGTAGCGCCGTCTGCGGAAGAAGTCCTCGTCCTTCAGCTAAATCGCATAAATCTGCAAGTGCGCCAAAGTTGGCATTGCGAATGCACTCAGCAGCGCAGGGTAGGCTCGGCCCGTCGCGCGAAATGAATATGTGCAACGTCAAATCGAGGATGCCATGGAGAAGCAGTTGAATACAGGTTGATAGCGACCACGCCTTACACGAGGATCTAGCCGATTCCTCAAACACCTCAATCCGGTGGCAGCATGGTGTGATGAAGCTGCCCAACGTAATCCAGATCATTTGGAGAAACTGCAATGACCACTTCGTCAGTCGTTCAAACACCGTCACTTACTCTCGCGTCCGGTGTAACCGTTCCCGACAGCAAAATGGCCCGCGAAATCACTGAATTGGTCCGCGATACAGAGAACTCATTACTGTTCAACCATTCAAGCCGCGTCTATTACTTTTCCGCTGCGGCTGGCAAACGAAAAGGCCTCACCTTTGACCCTGAGCTGTTGTATGTGAGCGCAATGTTCCATGATATGGGCCTCACTCCGAAACACAGCAGCGCGATAGATCGTTTTGAAGTAGATAGCGCAAACACGGCTCGCGAGTTCCTTCGTCAGCACAAAATCCCCAAACAAGACCTCGACACAGTATGGACTGCGATTGCACTTCACACCACCCCCGGTATCCCCCAGTACATGCATCCTGTGGTTGCGCTATTGACCAACGGTGTAGAGATGGATGTTCTCGGTATCGCCTACTCGGAATTCTCCGACGCTGATCGCGAAGCAATTGTCGCCGCGTATCCCCGCACCGAGCGCTTTAAAGAAGACATCATCCAGGCCTTTTACGACGGCAACAAACACAGGCCGGAGACGACATTCGGCAATGTGAATGCAGATGTATTGGCGGACAAAGATCCAAAGTTTCAGCGCATTAACTTCTGCAGTGTCATCCGTGGTTCGCAGTGGAAGGGATGAGAAATCCTGGGGCGAGCGGCCAGTGAAATCCACCGCATTCAGATCAACTTATCAACTTTGCAACGAAGAATTTCTGAAAGTGAGAGTTCATCATGTCGAAATCCGAACGCTTTACCAATGCAACCGGCTCTCCTGTGCCGGACAACACGAATATTTTGACAGCAGGTCGTCGTGGCCCGGCTCTGCTCCAGGATATCTGGCTCATCGAGAAACTCGCACACTTTGATCGCGAGGTTATCCCTGAGCGCAGGATGCATGCCAAGGGCTGGGGCGCGTATGGAACTTTCACGACGACTCACGACATCACGAAGTACACCAAGGCGAGGATTTTCTCGAATATTGGAAAGCAGACGCCTATGTTCGCGCGTTTTTCGACCGTCGCCGGGGAACGCGGGGCAGCCGATGCCGAGCGCGACATCCGCGGAACTGCTCTCAAGTTCTACACCGAGGACGGAAATTGGGACATCGTCGGAAACAATACTCCAGTCTTTTTCTTCCGCGATCCTCTGCGCTTCCCTGACCTCAACCACGCCATCAAGCGCGACCCCCGCACCGGCATTCGGAGCGCACAGAATAACTGGGACTTCTGGACGCTTCTTCCAGAGGCGCTCCATCAAGTCACAATCGTCATGTCCGATCGCGGAATTCCAAAGTCTTTCCGGCATATGCATCTCTTCGGAAGCCACACCTTCTCGATGATCAACGCAGACAACAAGCGCACTTGGGTAAAGTTCCACTTCCGCACGCAGCAAGGTATTGAGAATCTTACGGACGAAGCTGCTGCTGCTCTTGTGGCACATGATCGGGAGAGCAACGGCCGGGATCTATTGGCGGCAATCGAACGTAAAGATTTTCCTCGTTGGACGCTCTCCATCCAAGTAATGACAGAGGAACAGGCAAAGACGCACAAGCACAGTCCTTTCGATCTGACCAAGGTCTGGCCAATGGCTGACTACCCGCTGATCGAGGTGGGCGTAATGGAGCTCAATCGTTATCCGGAAAACTACTTCGCTGAGGTGGAGCAGGCCGCCTTCTCCCCGGCGAATATCGTTCCCGGAATCAGCTTCTCTCCTGATAAGGTGCTCCAGGGTCGACTGTTCTCTTATGGAGATACTCAACGATACCGGCTCGGTATTAACTTCAATCACATCCCGGTGAATGCGCCGAAGTGCCCGTTCCAGTCCTATCACCGCGATGGCAAGATGCGGACAGATGGAAACCTCGGAGCAACGACGTCTTATCACCCGAATAGCCAGGGATTGTGGGACAAGCAGCCGGAATACGATGACCCGCCACTCCCGCTCGAAGGCGACGCTGAGCATTATGACCACCGGTTAGCGGATGATCACTGGGAACAACCGGGCAATCTCTTCCGCAAGATGAGCCCTGAGCAAAAGCAGTTGCTCTTCGACAACACGGCTCGCGCGATCAATGGCGCCTCTCAGGAGGTAGTGGAGCGGCATATTGGCAATTGCTCAAAGGCTGATCCGGCATACGGGGAGGGTGTCGCCAAAGCCATCGCGGCGCTTCATCAACATGAAGAGTCGCAGGCTGTTTATGCAGAAGCACCTCGCTAAATTCATCGGCACCGTCAGAACCTGATCTGTCATCTGGCCATTCAAGCATCGACAGTGTCGTTAGTGTGCGAAGCGAAGCACAACACCAGCACCCAGGCGAAGATTGTTCTGTACATTGTCTGTACTGTTCGGCAGTTGCGTCCGCGACCACGCTGCATCGAGCACTCGAATGGCAAAACGGTCCGAAATCCGATAATCGAGGCCGCCGCCAACTTCTGTGGCGAGACCATTGGCCTGCGCCTGAGGCCCAGTAGCGGTTGGGAAGATGCTGCCGAAGCCGTTGGCCTCGCCGATGAGTCCCTCGCCATAGACCGAAAGGTGACGATCGGCATGCCATCGATAACGCGGACCAAAAGTTGTTGTCACCTGCGATAGCTGCAGGCCGCTGGCTCCAATCGAAGCAGCATGGACACCAGTGACATCAGCGGCGATACCCCAGCCGCGGCCTATCCTCGCGCCAAGTTCGATCGAACCTCCCTGAATCCAGAAGTCTTGGGACGTGTTCGCCTTCAAGGAGCGCTCGCCCACGTAGGTGATGGCTAGGTCGAGTCTGGTTGACTGCGACTCCTGCGCTCGGAGGAAGCCTGGACCGGTGAGCAGCAGGATGCAGACCGAGATACGGAACGAGATTGGCAAGTGCGACGATCTCCCGAAGAAATTGAATTTGAAGTTGAAGGCAAGCAACTACTGCACCGTCAGGGTCACGGCCGTCATATGTTGAAGTACAACTCCGCCTGAACCGGTCGCCGTGCCAATGACTTTGATGGTGTAGTTCTGCGGAGGCTGGCCGAAATAGCCGCTCCCGCTACCACAGCCCGTAAGGCCGCCGATTGTTGCGAAACTAACCACCAATGCCGCACACAGCGTCAGTAGTCCTATTCTGCGGACCTTTCGGCGCATCCGGCGGGAGAACGGCAGCAGCAGCAGACCGAGTGCGAGCGTCCCATCGGGGTATCCGGTGTCGAAGAAGACGCGGGGGCCGCGCGATGCGCCGGTCGCTGCGGTCTGTATCGTCATCGTGAACGTCGCCGGACTCGCGCCGACAGTAATGACTTGCGGCGTAAATGTTACCGTTGCTCCTGGCGGAAGGCCGCTGGCCGACAGTGTCACTGGCAAGGTGAATAGACTGCCAACCGGCAGCATGGTAAAGGTGTAGCTCGCGGGCTGGCCCGGCTCGACGGTCTGGCTTCCGTTCGTCGTGCCGGCCAGCGTAAAGCTGAAGTCGAGAACAACCTGCGACAGTACGGCGGAGGTGTTGCCCGTAAAATTCGTGTCTCCCGTATAGACGGCAGTGATGGAGTGGGTGCCTGCGGTCAGCACTGGCGCGATCGACGCCGAGCCGGCGGAAAGCGCCGAGCTGCCAATCAGCGTTGTGCTGTCGTAGAAAGCCACATTGCCGGTCGGCGTTCCAATGCCCGTCGGCTTAACCGTTGCGGTGAAGGTGATGGCCTGACCGGCAAAGGCTGAAGCAATATTCGAGGTCAGCGTTACCGTCGTCGCTGCTTGTACGCTGGTGCCAGTCAGCAGAATGCTCTGCGGGACGATCCCGGTGCCGCCGAAGACGACCGAACCATTGGCTGTACCAGGCGCGGTTGGCAAAAAGGCGACGTTCTGCGTGCAGTTTGCGCCCGGTGCCAGAGTGATTGGCGTCGCACTGCAAGAGCCGCCGGTTGCAGTTGTGAAGGCACCCGTGAAGATGATCGAGGCGACGGAAATCGCGGCGGGACCGGTGTTTGCCAGGGTCACGCTCTGCGCCCCGCTGGGAATGCCTACACCTCCGCTGACAAAGGTCAGGGTTGGAAGAGCCGCGATGCGCAGCCGCTCATTGAGTTTATCTGCGATGGCAAGGTTGCCGGACGCATCTGACGCCGCGGCCTTAGGTGAGTTCAGAATCGCACTTGTCGCTGGGCCGCCGTCGCCGCCAAAGCCCTGCTGATTGGTGCCCGCCACGGTGGTAACCATACCGCCGCTGACCTGACGGATGCGCTGATTGCCGGTATCGGCAATATAGATGTTCCCTGCCCCATCGACGCTCACGCCGCTGGGCCTTGCCAGTGTCGATGCGTTCGCGCCCGCACCGTCGCCCGAGAAGCCGCCGGAGAAGCTGGGAATGCCGCTGCCCGCGATGGTCGAAATCGTCCCCGTCGACGTGATCATGCGCACGCGGTGGTTATGACGATCAGCGATGTAGACGTCTCCGCTTGCGTCCACCGCAACGCCGGTCGGCTGGTCGAGGACCGCCGCAGTTGCGGCTGCGCCGTCCCCCGCGTATGACTCTTCTCCGTTACCTGCAATCGTCGTGATGGTTGTGGCTGCGATCTTGCGGATGCGCTGATTGTTGGTGTCGGCAATGTATACGTTTCCGCTCGAGTCCACAGCCACAGCGTTCGGCAGCCATAGTTGTGCCGCGGTTGCCGCGCCATTATCGCCGGAGTAGCCCGGAGCGCCCGTGCCCGCGATGGTTGTGATATTTCCGCCGCTCACCTCACGGATGCGATGGTTGTGCGAATCGGCGATGTAGATGTTGCCGGTCGAATCGACCGCGACTCCGGTGGGCGTATCGAGAAAAGCTAAGGTCGCGGGACCATTGTCACCGCCATAGCCCTCCACGCCGTTTCCCGCGACGGTGGTGATCTGGCCATTGCTGAAGATTTCTCGCACGACATGGTTCTGGGCATCCGCCACGTACAGATTGCCGTTCGCGTCGTACGCCACTCCGCTGGGAGAGGCGAGTGTTGCCGACAATGCGGCACCGCTGTCACCGGTATAGCCGGGCGTGCCCGTGCCGGCGGTGGTCAGTAACGGCACGGCTGGGAGTGACCGTCAGGATGCCTTGCCCGTGCAGTGAGCCTGAGGCTGTGAAGATTGAACCCATCACTGCGAAGAGCAGGGCTGGTGCCCTGAGAGCAGAACGGCTCTTTAGCGGGGATACCTCCCCTGCCCTCTTTTTGCGCAAAGTATTCAATCCAAAGCAATTAGCTCCGGACTTCCGGGAAGAGTCGGATGCAAAGTACTGAAAACAGGCGGAATTACACGCAAAGTATTCATAAAAAGACACTTGGGGGCGATTAGATACGTCAGGCCTGAACCCGAAAGGCTCTACCATGCTCGCGGCTTCTGAATTAATGACCAGTTGCTTGTCAAGCGTTGTCCCTGCCGGAGTGGTCTTAGACACAACGGTAACCCTCTCTATTTTCATCGTGTCCCGCCTCTTCTGTCCGTGGACTATGGTCGTCATTGTTCCCTTGTTTCCAGCCGTGCCGGTCTTCGCGACTCTGATCCTCTGGATACCGCTCGGGCACAAGAAGACCGTGATGTCAGGAGCGCCCCTCTATGGCATGAACAAGGTGGCTGGGTCCGTCACAGTGGTCAGAATCTTGAGGCCTGCGGACCCTGCCGTGGCGGTGACAGTAACGGTTCCATCGTTTCCGTTGTACTGCGTTCCGACGCCACCGTTTCCGCCGGAGGCTCCGCCGCCATTGCCGCCCGTATACGACCCGGCTGAACCCGTCCCAACTGCGCCACCGCCTAGATTCACGGTCCCGGCCGTATTGCTCGGCGAGAGCAGATGGACCACGCCACCACCGCCGCCGCCGCCCGGAGCATAGAGGACACCTCCGGACCCAAAAGTTCCTGCTGCATTTCCCTGACCACCTGTGGCTGACAGGGTTCCCATATTGTCGATCGAGGCCTTGGAGGCCAGGATGATGATCCCGCCCGCGCCGCCGCCGAGGGCGTCGCCGTATGAATCTGATCCTGGGCCGCCACCGTTCGCCGTGATCGAGCCGCTGATCGTCACTGCACCTTCGGACAGGATGACGATGCTGCCTCCACCAAATCCGGCGCCAGCCGGGCTGAAGGTGCCATAGGGAATTAATCCCCCTGACCCGCCTCCGCCCAATCCGGGCTTCAAGAGTTGCCGGAGCGAAAACGCGGGCAGAGCGGTACCGGCGTCGCCGTTGCCGTCAGCGACCGAGGCCTGGTAACCCGGCACCGTGCTCTGCAGGACCGTGATCGTCCCTGAAACAGTCACTGTGCCTGTAGCGCGGATCACAGTACCGCTGGGAACAGTCAAAGTTACGCCAGAGCTTACCGAAAAGTTGGTGCATTGGATTGCTTTGCCTGGGTCGGCAGTGGCCCAGTTGGTGGAAGAGGTAATGGCGCATACACCGCCGGTGGTGCCGTCGGAGCCGTCACCGTAGATACTGAGCAACGGGAAATTGACGTTAATCGTCGGAGTCGTTGTACCGTTGGTGACCGTCACCGAACCCGCGGTGCCCCCCGTCGAGATCGTCCCGGGAGCCACCGACGCAACGCCGCCCGAACTGCTGGGGAAGTTCACATTGATGGTCGGAACAGCGGCGGTTCCGCCGACCGAGATTGTGCCGGTGGACCCGCTGTTGGTCACCGTGCCCACCGCAACGGCGGTCACGCCTCCCGCCGGTCCCACGGGACCCGTCGGCCCGATCGGACCCTGGGAACCAGTACTCCCGGCCTGGGCGACCAGCTGCCAGACAGCGCCGTTCATGGGAGGATCTATGTCCGTATTGGCTGCAAGCGCGGTATAGCTTGAGCCATTGCTCGAGCACGCGGCGCAGAACACCACCTGTCCAATCTGATAGTTGGCTGTCGATGACCAGTTGATTACGGTTCCCAGACTTCCGGTAGCTCCTGCTGGTCCCGCAGGCCCTACAGGACCAACAGGACCGGTTGCTCCCGTTCCACCTGTAGCGCCGGTAGGGCCTGCGACACCGGCGGGCCCGATCGGACCCTGAGGACCAGTCATTCCCAGAGCGCCCTGAGTTCCTGCCTGCGCGACCAGTTGCCACACGCCAGGATCGGAACCAGGAACCACGTTGAAGTTCCCCGCAAGTGCGATGTAGCTCGATCCGTTACTCGTACTTGAGCACGACGCGCAATAGACCACCTGCCCGACCGCGTAGACAACCGTCGAGGACCAGTTCGTTACAGTACTGAGTGTGCCGGGGACCCCGGCCGGACCGGCAGGCCCTATAGCCCCCGCAGGGCCCGCGACTCCCGGAATACCCGGAACCCCTGGGGTGCCCGGAACACCGGCAGCCCCCTGAGGGCCCTGCGGTCCGGTAGCGCCGATTGAAGTAACGGTGATGTCCAAAGTGGCAGCGTGCCCGGTCTCGTCATTCTCCTTCGAGTCCAGCAACACGTTGGCCACTGTGGAAGTCAACGCGAGTCCGAAGTTCGTGGCCGGCGCAGTCACCCAGCCCTGGACCAGAGAGGTCACATCCAGCGTGACGTATTGTCCTGCGGTCGCTGCGGTAAAGCCGTTGACCGGCGGGCCGATCGCCGGAATCGTCGCATAGGTCACCGCTGACTCGCTCCATGCCGAGGTCACCGGCGAGAGGCTCACGGTGCCCCCGGTGTTGACGCGGTTGACGAACACCGTCAGCGTGGCGCGCGAAATCTGGCCGGCTGTCAGCCCCGCCGGCAGCGTGCTGAGATCGAACTGCAGCAGCGCAGTATTGCCGTTTCCAACGTACAGATTGGCCAGTGTGCCGAAGTTAGTTGTCGAGCGGGTCAGGCTGACGTGAGCGTCGCCGGTCAGGGCAACGTCCGTCGCATGTGCAGCCGAGCAGGTGAAGGTAGCAGCTATAAAAAC
Organism: uncultured Acidobacteriaceae bacterium; assembly: GCA_963746625.1. GTDB lineage: Bacteria > Acidobacteriota > Terriglobia > Terriglobales > Acidobacteriaceae > Edaphobacter. The sequence goes on along the minus strand of CAVVBT010000001.1, from coordinate 657,944 downwards.
GGCAAGCAGTCGGGCAATCGCGAAACGCTTCAAGAGAACACTCCTTCTCAGGAGCATGCTCACGGACGACAGACCGACGAGAATATATCCCGAGACAACTCAGCAGGGGCGGAAATAACAAGACACAGTGTCTGAACTCGACAAAATATCATCATCGTTCAGAACATGTGAAATTAGTAACTGGGAAATCCCACTCAGAATACACGATTCCCCGGATGAGTAAATGCAATCTTTCCATGTATCCGAAATCGCTGAGAGAGTCGATGAAGGAAGTGATTGGGGCCTTAACAGTTTTCCGCGTGGGTCTCGTGGGTCCCTGGATACTTGCCAGGTTCGCGCTCGCAGTATCATTCCCCTAGACCTATGCGCCAGTGGGGAGGAGCTCTCTCAGATGCGGCCGTCTTCGGAGACCTAATCGGTTTCAACCGAGCCACGTCGCTCGTGTTGCGCTTAGGATTCCGCCAGTTTCAGTGCTGTTTTGTACTATCTTTCCTGCTCGGATGGCTGACTAAACCGGGTGCGAGTCAATGTACCGGCATCGCCTCCACGCCCCAGGCGGCGGCCGACTGCGCTGCTCATGCGATCCCAATGGGAACTGTCGCTCCACTCGACGCCAACCATACTTACTCGCTGGCCGAACTGATCGACCTGGCCGAGCGCAACAACCCGCGAACCCGCATCGCGTGGGAGCGAGCCCGGCAGCGCGCCGAGGATCTCGGCATTGCCAAGAGCTCCTACTATCCTGTGTTGGCGGGCCTGGCAGCTTTCTCCGACCAGCGCATTATTGATCCCTTCCCCAAACCGTTAGCTCCGCGCGGCTACGTCATGGTCGAGATTCCGGCCATCGTTCCCGAGGTCACGCTCGATTATCTGGTCTTCGACTTCGGTAAGCGCGAGGCCAAGGTCGACGCCGCTACTGCACGAGAAGCTCGCGGCCGGTGCCAACTTCATTCAGGCCAATCAAGATGTTGCCTTCCGCGTCGCGAGCGCCTTCTACCAGCTGCTCACCCAGCAGGAGCGGCTTGCAGCCGCCGAAGCGACGCTCAAGACCGCGCAGACCACCGCCGATGCAGCAGAGTTCGAGTTGCGCAATGGCCGCTCGACTTTGCCCGACGTGCTCAACGCGCGCGCCGAGACCTCGCAGGCTGTCTTCGACCGCGAATCGGCCGACGGTGACGAAAAGATTGCTCGCGTCACGCTTACTGAGGCAGTCGGCGTGGAGCCATCACCCAACATCACCATCGACGCTTCCGGCTCTGCTCCGCTGCCATCGGATCTGGCTGCATCTATCGATGCACTGATCGATCGAGCCATCTCCGATCGGCCCGACCTGGCTGCTCAGGTCGCCGAAATTCGCGCCGCTGACGACGCTATACGTGTTGCTCGCGCCGCTTACCGGCCGCAGATTGTGCTCCAGGGCAATGGCGCTTATACAGCCCTATGGCCCACGGCCGACTACGGGCAGCTTGGTAATGTAAGCCAGGCGACATGGTCGGCTGCTCTCGGCATCCAGTGGCGCATCTTCGATGGAGGCGAGCGAAAAAACGAGCTGGCCAAAGCCGAATCGAATAAGCGAAGCGCCCAGGACGAGCTGCGAGAGAAGCGCGACCAGGCCACGCGCGAGGTCTGGACCGCGTACATTGGATTCCGCACTGCCCTGCGCAAACAACAAGCAGCCGTTGCCCTGCTGGATTCGGCCAGCGCCTCCTACTCCGCGTCGCTTGATGCCTACAAATATGGTGTCAAGAATCTCATTGACGTCGTTACGGCCGAGCGGCAGCTTGCGCAGGCACGGCTCTCGGGAGTCTCGGCGCGCTCGCAGCTCTTTCTCGAGGCCGTCGATCTCGAGTTTGTGACCGGCAATCTTTTACGGAATGGCCCGCCCGCTACGACGACGAGTCCGTCCGCGGCCCCTGCGGCTCCGCCTGCGCCTTCACCTGAAGCTCCGGTTCCATCTCGGCTCACTCCACCTCCCACTACCATTCCTCAGCAGGACGGTCAGCAACGATGAAAAGAAGCCCGGTATTTTCACTCGGCACCGGTGGAGTCTGCCTCCTGTGCGCTGGCTGCGGACGCGCACCGGCCATCGATGTCATCGGATCCTTCTTCCCCGCCTGGATGCTCTGTCTCATCATCTCCATCGTGCTGACCGCGCTGTTGCGTCTGTTTCTTCTGCGCCGTCAGCTTGAGCCGGCCATTGAGCCGGTTGTGCTCTTTTACCCCTGCGTCGTCCTTCTCGTCAGTTGCCTGCTGTGGCTCATCTTCTTTCGCTAGGAGAGCAAAATGGATACCGTAACGGAAGCTGCGAATCGCAGACGAATCGGTCGGCGGGTCGTGATCGGCGTCGTCGTCGCCTCTGTGGTAATACTCCTGTTGGTCGTCTATCAGATCAATCACTCGCCGCGCACCGACGACGCCAGTGTCTGGGCCAACTATATCGAGATTAGCTCCCGAGGTGAGCGGCCGGCTGGTCGAGCTTCCCATCAAAGACAATACCTACGTTAAGCAGGGCGACCTGCTCTTTATCATCGACCCTCGCCCGTATGAGTACGCCTTGCAGCAGGCGCTGTCTAACCAGCGGGCGCTCGAAGAGCAGATCATCGATCAGCGTCGTCGAATCTCCGCGCAAACGAGCGCCGTGCAGGCCGCCGGCGCTGCGGTCTCGACCTCAAAGACCGGCATCCAGACGGCAGGAAGCAATATCGAAGCGGCGCGCGCGGCCGTTACCCGCGCCCAGGCCACCATGGCCGCCGCAGAGGCGCAGCTCAGGCTCCAGACCAACAACTACCATCGAATTGAGCCGCTGCTGCAGAAGCAATACGTCACCGTCGAACAGGTCGACCAGGCCAACACCGCAGTCCGCGTCGCACAGGGCAACTACGACGAGGCCCAGGCTGCCCTCCAGCAGAGCCGCGCCCAGCTTCTTCAGGCCACTCTTCGCCAGGAGGAGGCCAACTCGCAGTCGGCAGAGTACCAGGCGAAACTAAGCCAGTCCATCCACGCCATCGACCGCATCGAGACACCAGAGTCGCAGCGCCCTGCCCTGGCGGCGAAGGTTGACAGCGCGCGGCTCGATCTCGAACGCACACGCGTCGCTGCTCCCTTCGATGCCTACGTCACCAGCCTCAACATCTCCATCGGAGCGTACGCTCATCCTGGCACACCGCTGTTCACCCTGATCGACACACGCGCCTGGTATGTCATTGCCAACTACCGCGAGTCCAAGCTCAAGAACATTCCCATCGGGGCGCACGTCGACGTGTATCTCATGGGTCATCCCGACCGCCGCTTCAGCGGTCATGTCGAAAGCATCGGGTTTGGCGTCCTACCCGAAGATGCGCAACTCGCCAACGGCCTGCCCAAACATCGAGCGCACGCTCAACTGGGTACACCTTTCAGCGCGTTTCCCCGTTCGCGTGCGCATCGATGATCCCGACCCGCAACTCTTCCGTATCGGTGAGACCGCGGTCACGGTCGTGAGGTAGCGTACCGTGGCGACAATTCTGTCCACATGGACCGACCACATCTGGCAGGACCTCGTGCCGACACCCGGACGCATGAACAGCACACTGCGTATCGTGCTCGCCTCGGTTATCACCCTTCTTCTGCTTATGACGTTGCGCATGCCCTTCGCCGGGATCGGCATGTACTTCGTCTTCCTCATCGGACGCGACTCCCCAGCCGTGTCCTTTCGCTCCAGCATTTTCATCATGCTGGCAGTGATCACCAGCATCGGCACGGTACTCGCGGTCGTCACTCTCACCGACAACGATCCGATGGCGCGTGTACTCGGTGTCGCCGGCGTTACCTTTGTGGCCGGGATGATCATGTTGTCGAGCACCGTTCCGGCACTCGCCTCGGCCTACGGTTTCATCTTCTGCACCCTTATCGCTCTGTGGGAGACCAGCGCGCCAGCCGACACGCTGGTCAAGCAGATGCTCTACTTCATCGGCACCATCGCCCTCGCGGTCGTTTCGGTTCTGGCAGTGGAGTATGTCTTCGCAGGCCAGCATCCCGCCGAGGAGCTTCAGCAGCAACGCATCACTCGCTACAAGGCGCTGGAAGCAATGTTCTCGCTTTACGCCGAAGGAGCGGACTCCGCGCAGATCAATGAGGCCCTCACGCGTGTCTCGCGTCTCGCCGCCACCGGCCAGGCGGGGATGCAGCAGCTCTACAACACCATCGTCGAGCGGAATCTGGACACAGGCGCACTCCCAATTGGCACGCGCGTTCGTATCACGATGCTGGCCCAGCTTATGGATCTCTCTGCAGCCTTCGGTTGGCAGCATCCGTCACTGCCTGAGCCCGATCTCCGCCAACGCTGTGCTCACATCGCGCGACTCTGCCGCGATCTGTCGAGCGGAGGCATCCCGCCACAACACAAACTGGAAATGACAACCGAGCGCTCCGTCGGACCGGACCCCTCGCTCCTTGATCGCGTCGACGGCGTTCTCCACTCCATCCTCTCTATGCCCCTTGAAGCCGCGAAGGCTTCCGACAAGCAGCTTGTGGCGCTACCCTCGAACAAGGTTCCTCTCCTTGTTCCCGGAGCCTTCCGCCAGCCCCAGACCATCGCGTTCGCTCTCAAGATCAGCCTCTGCGCAACCCTCTGTTACATCATCTATCAGGCCGTCGCGTGGCCCGGAATCTCTACTGCCGTAACTACCGTGCTCATCACCGGGCTCAGCACCAGCGGAGCTACCAAGCAGAGGCTGATCTTCCGTCTGGCCGGCTCATTCATCGGAGGCCTCATTCTCGCGCTCGGAGCGACCGTCTACCTCTTTCCCCACATGGACTCGATTACCTCGCTCGTCATACTGACAGCCTGTGTCGCATTGCTTTCCGGTTGGGTCGCTGGAGGGCGCAACTTCAATTACGTCGGACTGCAGATCGCTTTCTCTTACTATTTGGTTGTCTTTGTGGGCTTCTCCGCCCCTACGGAGCTAGCCCCTGCGCGGGACCGCCTCATCGGCATCCTGCTCGCGCTGGTCATCATGGCGGTTGTCTTCGACCAGCTATGGCCAGTCCGCACTGTCACAGCCATGCGCACTGCACTCGCCGTCATCCTTCGTGGCGCGGCCAGCTTCCTGCGCCTGCCCCAGACCGCGCGAAGCCGAGCCGACCTTCTCCATCAGGCCGACGGCCTCCGCGATCAGATGGGCAAGACCGTCGCCGGGATCCGCACATTGAACGACACCATCGAGTACGAATTCGGCGTCGACCGCCGCCTGCACGCCCACACCGGCGAAACGATCCTCCGCGCCGCGCTTGCCTCGGTCGCCTTCTTCTGGAACCAATTTGCCGTTCTTCATAGCGAGAAGGACCACGACTTCGTCTTCGAGCCTGCTCTTTTGCAACTGCGCTCGGCACTGGCGGACGGCATGGATGCGATGGCGCAGTCGGTGGCCCACAAGACGGACTTTGCTCCTGTTCGGGCCGAAGCTCTCATCGATAATTCCCTGCTTACCCATTCGCGATACGGCGAGTACGTACAGAATTCCATTGCGCGCTTCGACGAACTCCAGAACTTCGTCGTCCAGCTCAAGAACTTGCCTTAAAGATCAATACGGCGAGGCGGAATTCGTTGAACCGCGCACCGATGCGAATCATTTGCCCTTCTTTGCCGCCGGTGCCCTGTGTGCGATGGCGAGCCCCCAAGGCCACCAGTTCCAATCGCCGGCAATGCGAAGGAGCGCAGGACCGATCACAATGCGAACCAATGTCGCGTCAATAAACACGGCTACCGCCAGCGTAAATCCGATCATCTTGACCACGAGGAAGTGTCCGAAGGTGAATGCCGCGAATACCACGATCATGATCGCGGCGGCGCTCGTAATCAGGCCTGCGGTTCTAGCCAAACCCTCGGGGATTGCGTCTATTTCACTCAGCCCGTTCCTCCGGGCTTCGAGAACCCGTGCGACCAGAAACACTTCGTAATCCATGCTGAGTCCGAAGACGATGGCAAAGGCGACGATAGGAACGAGGGGAAACACGCTGCCTGTTCCTCCTGGAACTCCCAGGAGACTACTTCCGTGCCCGTCCTGGAACACTAAAACCAATGCTCCGAAGGAGGCCGCAACCGAGAGCAGGTTTAGAGCGATGGCCTTCACGGGGGCGATGATCGATCGGAACCCGCACAGAAGCGCCAGAAGAGTCCCTCCGACCACCAGCGCAGTTACCGACGGGAAACGGTTCCCCACAATCGTCTGATAATCGGCGTTGAGTGCCGGAATTCCCCCAATTTGCAGGGTTGCACCAGGCACTCCAGTGAGAGTTGTCGCGCCGGTCTTCCGGAGCTCCCGCACCCAGTTGACCTGATCGCGCAATGAAACCGAAGCTGCCGGCAGCACCTCAAGCAGCGCCGCCCGTCCGTCGCTACTCAGAAACGTACGCCGCGTCTCCCGCGAAACATCAGTAAGGGAGGCGCGGTTGCCTTGCGCAATCGTCGTGATAGAAATGACGCGGGCGCAACGTGGGTCGCCGGCGAAGCGCTTGGTGAGACGATCGAGTGCATCCCATCCCGCGTCGGTCTGCGCAATGGAATCCGTTGGCAGTTCGACAAGGACGCGCATCGAGTAAACAACGCCAGCCCGATCCATCCGTTCCAGGGTGTGCAGCGCGTGGACTGATTCCGCCGACTCAGGAAGCCAATCCCCTTTGGGGAGACTCGTATCGAGTCGCGTGGCCTGCCAGGCGAGCAGAAGCAAAGGGGCGCCCGCCAGCACTAGGGCAAGCCAGGGATGAGCCACAATTGCCTTTCCCCAACTCCTCCAGCGGTTTCCCGTACGTGCGGCCCGATCCGCATCCAACGCCGGAGTAAAAGGCATCCGCCCAGCATTAATCCGCCGGCCGAGCAACGCCAGCACTGCGGGAACGACGATATTTGTAAGCAACACACTGATTGCCGCTACCAGGAATCCCGCGACACCGATGGAACGGATTTCGCTGATGGGAACTGTCAAGAGGGCTAGAAATCCGATGGCTACGGTCGAGGCCGAAATCAAAAGCGTACGGCCCGCCCGACGTGCCGCCATGACCGAGGCCGTGGGTCCGTCGTGGCCCGCGGAAATCGCCTCCCGGAAGCGGCTCACCATGAGGAGCGCGTAGTCGATTCCCAGGCCTAGCCCAAGCATCGTAGCCAAATTCTGAACCAGAATAGACAAGTGCCAGCGCTGGGCGAGCAATCCGGTAATAGCCATAGTAGCCGCAATCGCAAGTTCGCCTACGGCCAATGGAATCAGTGCCGCGACCAGGCTCCCGAAAGCCACCAGCAAAAGGGCAAGGGTCGCGGGAATCACCAGGCTTTCGCCGCGCCGCACATCGTCGGCGCTCGCCTTTCGAATGTCGAAATTCAATGGAATCTCGCCCGTCAATTCGAGCTTCACAGACGGATAGCGGCCCCGCAATTGACTTTGAAGCGAGCTTGCAATCTCGTGAAGCTTCGGAACGAGCGACTCCGCCGGGCCCTCGGTTGAAGCGAGCCCCACCAGGACAAACGTTGCCCCTCCCCGGCCCAGAAAAATCGAATCGCGCAACTCGAGATAAGAGACGACTCCGGACACGCCGGGCTCGTCTCTCAATCGCGCCACAATGGTTGCTAACGCTTGCCCGCCTTCCTCCGAATCCGCGGGTGGAAGTCCCTGGATCACCAGCACCACTCGGTCAACGAAGGGCGAATGAAAACGACTGGCCAGTTCCAGCCGAACACTTTCAGCTTCGCTTCCTTCGACGCGGGTTGCCGTCTCCAGGTGGCGCTCGGCGTGAAAAGAGAATGGAAGAAGCGCAATGGCGGCGGCAAGGACTAACCCGGCCGCCCAGAATCGGCGCACATGCATGAGACTCATGATGTCATAGAAGATTGTTTCCAGCTAAGTGGCTATTTACATCCTCCGACGGCTCACCTGCCAGGCTGTCCGAATCTGCTAAATTGATTCCATCGGATTAGGAGGATCAATTCTAAAGTTCGCACTCCTCGCGCTGCTTGCCGCATTTCAACTTGGAGCCACAGATCTCCGCGCCGAAGACCCCAAAGACCCCCGCATTGGCACCTGGACGCTCGTCTCTGCGCAAGCTACCCTGACTCCTCCCAACAAGCTCGCCATCATCCATTTACATGATGGAGTGCATGTCGTTATGTCAGGCGAAACCCACCTCGATTTCACTGCGAAGTCCGACGGGCACGACACGTCCGCTCCAGGCAATCTGGCGTTCAATCAAATCCAGCTGCGCAGGATCAATAAGAAGGAGGCCGAGGTCAAGGAGAAGAAGGATGGAGCTGTCGTGGCGACGGTTCGCGAGAAGATTTCGAGTGATGGAAATGAGCTGACAATCACGACTGCGAGCAAAGGCCATCCTGACCAGATCACTGTGTGGACGCGAAGTGGAGGCGCGAAGGTCGCCGGCGACCCACTGGCCGGCGAGTGGACCCAGGACCTCGGCAAGACTCGTTTGCGACAAGGCTTGACGCTCAAGATCGAGGCGGACGGAAACGGTGGGGTGCGTTTTTCAGGCGAGTTCAGCTACACCGCCCGTTTTGACGGGAAGCAGTACGATCTGAAGAACTCGCGCAACGATACCGTGGCCCTTGAGCTTGTCGACCCTCACACGGTGGATGCGATTTACCGGCGAGGCGATCAACAAGCTCAAAAGGACAGGTGGGTGGTTTCACCTGACGGGCAACAGATGACGCTTACCACTACGGGCACGTTCGAGACGGGCCAGCGCGTAAGCGAGAAGCTCGTTTTTAGACGACAGTAGCGGATGGTGCGTCCGTCAAGGCCAGGTCTGCTGCATCCCTTAGGGCAAGTTCCGGTGTATCCGCTAAGACCAGATCCCTGCTTGGCTGCGGCTCCGGGATGTGCTCACGAGCTGCGACCGAGATGATCCCTTTACGATGCATGAATTTGAGAATGCCATTGACCGTGTCCTCGAGCGACGGGTCTGCTTTGCCCCACTTGGAGGCGTCCCGGGCCGCTTGATATGTGGAATTGTCATAGCGTTTGAACTCCATCGCTGTGATGTTGTCCACCGAGCCGACGAGAAAATCCAGCAGCGGAAAGAGCAGGTCTTCCTTCCGGCATCGCCGGATCAACTCCGGAACGAAATCGGAGATGCTGAATATCTCGAATTGCCGTCCCGTTGACTTCGTAATGAGGTCGGTAATGTCCAGCATGTTCGCGTAATCGTCGCGCACTACGTGGTAGGTCTTGTTCTCAGTGCCGGGAGTCGTGGAGATAGCGACGATGTTATTCGCCACTATGTCCGCGGGAACGAAACTGACCTGATTTAGAGCATCGACTCCGATGCCGTGGTTCACCATGAATGCAACCAGCCGAACTGCGATATCGAAGTTGTTGCCTCCTCCGGTAACCGAGGGGCTTACGAGAGCGGGACGGAAGATTCGTGTGGAAAGCCCCTTGCTGCGGGCATCTGCTACCACCTGTTCGGCTACCCACTTGGTCTGGCTGTAGCCGAAATCAAGAAGCTCCATATCCTGATTGAAGTCGGTCTCCCAGAGGACGCTCTTGACCGCCCAGCCAAACACGAAGGTCGTCGAGACGTAGTTGAACTCCTTTGTCCGTCCTTCGAACGCCAGTCTCAAGACCTCATTCGTCCCCATTACGTTTGCGTCACGCATGCGGTCGTAGTTGAACAGGTAGTTCACAGTGGCGCCGTTGTGGAACACCGCGTCCATTTCATTGGCGAGGAAATCCCAGACATCCTGCGCCAGCCCTAGATTCTGCTGCCCGAGATCGCCGCAAATGGGAATCACGCGAGACTCGAACATCTGCATCAGGCCGGGTCCGCAAGGTCCCATCGACTCCATTGCTGCTTTGAGTCTTTGCCTGCCCTGAACGTCGTCGGACGCCCTGACAAGAACATAGATATTCGCACGCGTCTGTTCCAGCAGACTCTTCATGAGGAACGGTCCGATAAAGCCGGTGCCGCCCGTCAGCAGAATATGGTTCAGATCCAGGGTCTCGGGCGGTGACGTACGCGCCGGGGGGACGAACGCGAGTTTACTGTCGTCGCTCATCATCTGCTTTTCCGCTGCGCGCTGCTCTTCACGGAAGGCCGCCAGCGAAACACGCAGCATCTCAAGCGCTTCTTTCGGAGCACGCTCCAACTGTTCGGCCAGTTGGAATAGCTCAGCTACGCTTACACGCTGAATAACGCCGATATCCACCTGCCGAGCAAGCATTTCGGCGCCCTTATCCTTCAAAAGCTCCTTGAGCTCATGCATGAACACGACAAGATCCAGGGAATCAAGCCCAGCCTCGATGAGGTTGTACGATTCCGAGCCGGTCAGGTTGTAGCGGGCTTTCAGTACGTCGAAGGACGACTGGACTTCAGAACCGCATTCGGAAGCCCCGGCGTCCTTCTCGCGCGAGAAATCGGAGAGAACAGTAAACTGGCCCTCCTGCCACATTTGCTTAGTCCTATGGCGCATGATCTTGCCCGAACTGGTTCTCGGTATCGCACGAGGCGCAATGAAGGAGATCAACGCCACTTCCACGTTGAGATAACTCCGGACCGCCGCGGCGATCTTCCGCGCGTCCGGAAGCACCTTGGGATTTTTCACTTCGGCCACGATCGCCAGTGCAGGCTCGCTGTCTTCGTTAATCTGGAACGCGGCGATGCAATTGTTCCGGATCAGGCTGGACGCCCTCTCCACCACATTCTCGATATCCTGCGGGTAATAGTTTTGCCCGCGGAGGATGATCATGTCCTTGATTCGACCGCACACGAAGAGTTCACCATCGTGGAGAAATCCCATGTCGCCGGTTCGAAGGTAGCCGTCGTCATAGGGGCTATCGTCGACGAGGCGTGCACGAAACTGCTTCAGCGTCCGCTCCGGATTATTCCAGTAACCCAAGCACTTACCGCTTCCGGCGATCCAGATTTCACCGACATGGCCTTCCGCCAACGCGAAGTGCTGCTCGGGATCGACGATCTTAACGTCCAGCCCCGGGAGCGGCGTTCCGCAACTGACAATCTGTGTGGCCCCATCAATTTCGGAGACCTCGGTGGTCATGCGAGCCTTACCCAGCGCGAGAGCCCGCTTGTTGACGGAGACGATATTGCGGCCGCCGAGCGAAACCGCCAGGGTATTCTCAGCCAGCCCATATGCGGCATAGAAGCTCTCTGACTTCAGTCCGTAAGGTTGAAACGCCTCAAGAAACCGCGTGAAGGTATCCGCCTTTACGGGTTCAGCAGCGCACATCAAGACCCGAAGAGAGCCGAGATCGCAGTCTTCGAGGGTTTCCTTGGAAAGCCTTCCAGCGCGCAGGCAATAGTCATAAGCAAAATTGGGAGCCGCGGTCGCCGTAGCCCGATGAGTTGTGATCGTCTCGAACCACAGGGCCGGGCGCTGGATGAAGTCCGTGGCAGAGAAGCCGTGCGTCGTGCCACCCCGCAGAGCGGGATAAAGATAACAGCCGATCAATCCCATATCGTGATACTGCGGAAGCCAGGAAACGACTACCGGCGAGGAATGGTCGATCACAAGCGGACAGGTCTCCAGGATGTTTTCGTGGGTCACCATCACGCCCTTGGGTTCCATCGTCGACCCGGACGTGTACTGGAGAAACAAAATCTTCGAGGTGTTGAAGAAAGATACGTCCGAAATCGTATCCACAAAGCCTTCCGTGACGATCCAGGGAAGACTGGAGATGTAGTCAACGTCGACGCCGGACGCCGAGACTCCGCTTCTGGTGAGATTCGTCTTCAGAGACGCGTGGTAGTCTTTGCTGGTTAAAATCCCGGCCGCCTGGCAATCCTTTGCGATGTGCACCATTTTGTAAAGGGCACTCTGGAAGCCACGAGAACTCGGGGGATAGACAGGCACAGGGATCAATCCGGCGCGCACGCAACCAAAAAACGCGCAGATCATTTCGAGCCCCGGCGGATAGGCGAGCAGAACCCGGTCCTCCGCCGCGAAACGATGGTGTTTGCGCAGATGTCCGGCAATGGCCTTCGTTCGGTGGAGGAACGACGCGTAGGAGTAGCTTTCGATCGGATTGCCGTTCAGATCAATGTACGAATAAAGGAGCTTGTGCGGGTGTTCGTTCCCAAGCCTGTCCAGCCTATCTAGAATCGACGCCATAATTGATCAGCAATACCCCCGAGGTTGAATAGAAAAACTCAGTACGTAAAAACCTAACGTCTTGCTGCTCCCTCGGCCCTGGTGAGGCAAAACCGACTGAGTCTCGGAGTGCGGAACTAGAGTGCAGGACGACTTTGAAAACCAATGCCTAACCATGCTGTGCCTATGCGTCGCGCCGTCCGCGGCGAGTCCGCGAATGCCGGATGCGAAACGAGAAAATCTAGCGGAGCGCCGTCAGGCGGCAGCTCCATTTCAAAGTGCCTTCGTTCAATAGGAACGATTGGCTTATGTTAGCAGAGCCAGGAAGAAATGCGACGTATCATTGCTTTCAAGAGCCGGTGCGCCTGCGTCGGCACCGTCTGGTCCGAATTTCCTTGATTATGCTTAAGTTCTCGCGCTAAGATCGATTTTTCTCCTGCCGGTGGTGGGAAGCAGATTTTCCTGCTAGCCCAGGCCACCGCTGCTACCGACCGGGATGCACCGGCTGACTTAACACGATTGCGGAGACGCCGGTGACGTCCGAAACCGAAGTGGTGACCACCCTGAAGCCGGATATTGACGATCTCGTATCATCTGAGCTCTTGCAGCGACAATCGATCGGCGATCCGGCAGCCGTCTCTTCCTTCCCGAAAGTTTTGCGCCGCCGCCTCGACAAGTTCTTTGCCGACGGAAACATCTCTCCCAAAGCCGACCGCACAATGTGGGTCAAGATCACCGCGGGTCTGGCAGTGCTGGCGGGCAGCTGGGTTGTTCTCTACGCGCTCAGGCCGGATTCCTGGAAGTTTGTCGCCCTCTACCTTTTAGGCGGTCTCGCGCAGACATTCCTTTTGCTGAACATCGCCCACGACAGCAACCACAATGCCGTCTCGTCGGTGGCGTCCGTCAACAAAACCCTGAACTACGTCTTCGACATTTGCGGAATCAACTCATACATGTGGCGGATCCTCCATCATCGTGGCCACCACTCCTGCGTCAACGTCCAGGGCGAAGACGACGCGCTGACAGGACGCGGCATCCTTCGGTTCACGCCTCATGAACCCCGCCGGCCTCTGCAGCGGTTCCAACACATCTACGCGCTGTTTCTATACGCGCTGTTCTCCCTCGACTACGTGTTCGTCAGAGACTTCGAGTGCTTTTTCTTCCCCTCTCATGACTATCTGAGCCGGACCAAACATCCGGTGCGGGAGTACGCCATTCTCTTTGCGGGCAAGGCGTTCTACCTCACCTACATGCTCGTTTTGCCGGTCGTAGTGCTGGGAAAATCGCCCTGGCTTGTCGCTGCGGCGTTTCTGCTGGTCCATTTGATCATCGGTTTGTCCGTAGCGCTGGTCTTCCAGACCACGCACACGATCGACAGCACGTACTTTCCGTCGTCCCGCGACGAGTTTGATAACAGCGTGTATCACATCTTCGCCACAACAGCCGATTACGCGACGACGAACCCGGTCGTGAGCTGGCTCACGGGCGGCCTCAACCATCACATCGTGCATCATCTGTGCCCTTTCGTCTGCCACACCCACTATGCTCCGCTGACCCGGATTGTGAAGGACACCGCCGAAGAGTTTGGAATTCCCTATCGACAGCACCCCACCATGACGCGCGCCATATGGCATCATCTGATACTTTTGAAACAACTGGGAAACGAAGACTAATCTTGAGCGCTCCAGTCACACCGCAGGAATGTCCCCACCGTGCTGCGCAAGCACCTCCAGAGCGCGGTGTGACCCCTCCCAAACCGATACCGGTTGTCTCCCGATCTCAATCCTTTATGGATTCGCGCGCGATGGCCGCGAATCCCGTACACGTGTTGTCGAAGTACAACAAAATCTTCGGCGACACCTTCCGCTTCTACCTGGGCGGTATCAAAGAGGCCATCGTCACGACCAATCCCACCGTCATTCAACATGTGTTGAAGACCAATGCGGAAAATTACCGAAAATCCGAGATCCAGGTAAAACGGATGGGCCACTTCCTGGGTAAAGGCCTTCTCACCACCCACGGGGAGCCATGGAAAACACAGCGGCGTCTCATCCAGAAGGGTTTCGACCGAAAACAACTGGATGCTCTGTCCTCGATCATGCAGGACTCCCTCGCCGAGTCGCTGCGGGATTTCGACCGGCAGATCAGTCTCGGCCCAGTCGATATCTATCCCCATCTAATGAAGATGACCTTCGCGATGGTCGCCCGCTCGCTGTTCGGCGCCAAGCTGAAGGACGAAGACATTGACCTCGTCAGCCATACCATCTGCACCGTCCAGGAATTCATCGTTCGGCAAACCATTCAGCCCTATCTGAATCCCTGGTTTTCCGTATCCGGCGACCTCCGCAAACACGAAGACATGCGAGTCCGCGCTGACAGCGTTCTGATGGCTTACATCAAGCAGCGCCGCAGCCAGGAGCCCGGCAACGATCTCCTGCAGAACTTGATGGATGCCCGTTACAGCGACGGCGAGGGCATGAGCGATGAACTGGTCCTGAGCGAGAGCATGCAACTGCTGGTCGCCGGCCATGAAACATCCTCGAATGGTCTCTCATGGCTTCTCTATCTTTTGAGTAAGCATCCGGAATGCCTCGAAAGAGTCCGTCAGGAGTTCGATTCCGTCCTGGGAGATGCACCGCTGACTCACGCGGATGTTCCGAAGTTCGAATTCACCACCCAGGTCATTCAGGAGGGGCTGCGGCTCTACCCGCCGTTCTGGATGATCGACCGCGAGGCGGTAGCGGATGACCGCGTTGGGGACATCGAGATACCCCGCGGATCGACGGTCATTGTCTATGTGTATGGCGCGCACCACGCTCCCCGCTATTGGGAGAGTCCAGAAAGCTTTGATCCAGAGCGTTTCGTCAAAGGAAACGAGAAGCAGCGGACACCCTTCACCTATCTCCCCTTCGGAGGAGGGCCGCGCGTCTGCATCGGGAACCAATACGCGATGCTGCAAATCCTCATGATTCTGAGCGATTTGCTCAGAAGATACGACTTTCAGCTGACTCCGGGTCAGACGATCGAAGCACGTCCGATGGTGATCCTGCGACCCAAGCACGGAATCCGCATGACCTTCACCAGGACGGTCGCACCACAACCTGTCCTCGCCAAAATGCAGGGCGAGGGACGGGCCTGAGTTTTAACTTGTCAAAGTTGAGGCTTTCTTAAAGGCCGCCTCCGGTGGAATCGGATTCTCAAAAAAAAATTTCGCGGAGCCGCTTTAGGATGTTTGGCTGCGAAGCCATGCGCCTTCAATTACGAAGCGGCAATCCTTGAAGTTTATCCACAAGCAAGGCCCTCTTCGGCGGGCGCGGCTGTCATGATCAATGTGCCAATCTGCGAGTAGAATCGGAAACGCTTTCGGAATGGGCCGAGTCCGGGGCTTACGATGGGCCTTCTGTCCGACGTAGTGGTGTCCTCTGCGCTTCTGCCTTTTACAGTTCCGCAATGCTGCTCTCCCCGACGCGAATCTGAAGCTCTCTTGAAAGAGAGCGAACCACGTAACCAGCAATTCACTTTTTCATGGGACTTCTCCGCACCCTCTTTCACGCAGGGAACGGGGAAGATGATCCCGCAACGGCTCGGAGCGACGGCACGCGAGCCTTGCGCCGCCGCACGCCCTGCCAGTAACCCAAGATCGAGACCCAGCTCTCGAAAGAGCACTAGGAGTTAGCCATGGCTGACATTTCTTCCATCGGTATGAATCCGGTTGCGGACTCGCTTCTCGAGAAAAATGGCGAGATGAAGATTCCGCTCTTCGAAGAGACGATGTCTGTCTCCAAGCGCATCGTTCCGACGAGCCGGGTGCAGGTCTCTCGGGTCACCCATAGCCATGAGCAGTTGATCGACGAGCTGCTTCACCATGAACAGGTCGAGATCGAAAGAACTGCTTTGAACACGCCGGTCGACACGATTCCATCGATCCGGCAGGAAGAGGACGTCATCGTCATTCCAGTTGTCGAGGAGGTTGTAAGAGTTGAGCGGCACCTGATGTTGAAAGAGGAGATCCGCATTCGGCGAATCCGAACAACGGAGCGGTTCCAGGAACGCGTCTCGCTCCGCAAACAAGAGGCAGTAATCAACCGTCTTCCGATCGCTCCCCAAGCGGCCTCCACAGTGGAGGCCAAAACCGACGCAACCCCAGATTGAGAGGAGAAGTAAATCCATGACTTACGAAAAGATCGTCACCCTATTTGACACGGCGAATCATGCCGCGGCAGCCAAGAACAACCTGGTCAAAGCGGGATTTTCCACTGATGAGATCAGCATCGTCAGCAGCACCGAGTTACCGAAGAGTGTGACGGCGCTGCGCGAGCCGGGGCTCTGGCACAGGCTCTTTGGCAGCGACATCGAGCAACATGAGGCGGAGGTCTACAGCAAGGCCGTCGAGCAGGGCGGTGTCGTACTGACGATGCGCACCCTGGATGCCGACGTTCCGAAGGCGATGGGAATTCTGAACCAGCACAACATCGTCGATGTTCAGGATCGCGCATTGCAAGCCGGTCTGCTCTCGAAAGCTGATGCCGTAGCCCCAGCCGCCGCCGTGGCCGCCGCGATTCCCGCCAAACCACTTACAGCCGATGCAACCAAAGACCAGGTGATCCGGTTGGCCGAAGAGCAGTTGGAGGTCGGCAAGCGGCTGGTCGAACAAGGCACAACCCGCATTCGCCGCTTCGTGACAGAGAAGCCCGTAGAAGCACAGGTAACACTGCACGAAGAACATGCGGAGGTCGTTCGTCGTGCCATCTCCGATCCTTCCTACGTCAAAGACATCGACTGGTCCGATCAGACCGTCGAGGTGTTGGAGACTTCGGAGCAGGCCGTCGTCAGCAAGTCTTCGCGGATTGCCGAAGAGATTCTCATCGCGAAGAAGGGATCGGACCGGGTCGAGACAGTTCACGACACGGTACGCCGCCAGCAGGTTGACGTGGAGCGCGTTCCCGGTCCGGATACACGGAAACAAGCGTAGTCTGCATCTCATGTCCGGAGTGCTGTCGCACTCCGGACGTGCTATTCGATTCTCTGCCTGTCATGCATGAGTCTTTGCTTCCAGAGCAAGGCCGCCGGATGCCTGTTCTCTTACAGCGCTTGCCGCCGTAGACTCAGCCGGTATAGATTTCTGCTTTCTGCTTGGAGCTTACGATGGCTGCATCGCCCAAGCCTCTGACACAACCCGTGTCGAATGGAGCCGAGCGCCTCACCCTGAAACTGCAGACCGCGTGGCGGGAGCTCACGGACTGTACGGACGCGACTTCGCAGGCGTTCGCAACAATGCCTGGCGCGCCAAACGAATCTTCGAATCTTGATCAGATTCGCGGCTGGTATGAGGAGAGCACTCGCCGGCTGCTGATTGATCCTGTCCAGAAATTCCTCCTGCTTCAGCCCATCCGCCGGGCTCTCGAAGCGATGCGCACCTGCGATCAGGAGACGGCGCCATCGGGTGCACGAGCACGCATCCACGTGCGCTTTTTGTCATTGCTCATCCTCACTGCGCTTGACCTGTGTGAACCCTGGCGAAGCTGGCGCAGCGGAAACGATCCCCGAGAGCAGAGAGCGTGGGAGCAGCGCCGCCAGAAACGTGCCGCAGAGGCTTCGGGGTTATTGCGCCGTTATGAACACTGGGCACAACGCGCAAAGCCCGGTAAGAGCGAGGCTCCGCTAAAGAAGGACGCCTACGATGCGTGGTGGCGTCAACTTCGAGCAATGACCGCAACCCTTGAAATTGAAGTTGCTCTCCGCGAACTGATGCTGGGGTGGTTCGACGCGATGGCGCGGTATGTGAACGAGGCGCAGCAGGAGCACGAGGAACTCGAGACGTACGCCGCTGCGACGCTCGTCTGGCTCGAGCAGGAATCGCAGTCAGCTGGACCTGCTGGAGCGAGCTTTGGACTGGTTACACCGGAAGAGCGGCTTCGCATCTGGGCTCTCCCGGTTGAGACGGAGGCAGCACAGAGGCTGCCGGAGCGGGTGGAGTTGCTTGCGGCTGAGCGATGGAGACTCTTGCGGCGCAACGTGAAGGTGCGTGCGTCGTTCCTGAAGGCCTTTGACCGGTACGCCCGCACGACGATGCGCACGATGGTCGAGCATCTCTGGCAGAAGAGCGCAGCCACTCTCCGCGAGGTCGAGCAGTCGAAAGAGATGGTTGTTTACTGGAGTGAAGCGGCTCCAGGGCGTGCCGGGGATACGCTCGAATTGATGGCCGAGGCGCGCCACAACGCTATCGCCTCGCTTCTCGGCCATCTGCAGGCTCCGCCTGAGAACGCACGGCTCGAAACGGACGCAGTCAACGCATTCTGGAGGTGGCAAAAGAACGGTTCGATCGCCATTGAGGCCGATCTTTACGGATGGGTGCCTCTGCTGGAACGGCCACGCAGGCGGATGTTCGTTGATATCGCCTCAGATGCAAGCCGTCTGAAAACCAAGGCATCTTTGCACGGCGCGAGCCGTTGGGCTTCGAAGCGCGTCGACCAGGTCATGGAGTCGGTTGGCGGCAGAGTTCCTTCGCAACCTACGCTGCCGCCAGTCGTCAGGCGAACCACGTTGCGCGATACCCTGTCGTTAACCGCAACGAAGAGCGATCTGCCGGCTCTCTATCGCCTGCTCTTTCGCGTGGCGCCGGTGGAGGACCGGCGTTTTCTGGTGGGGCGGAACCAGGAGATGGCTGGATTGGAGCAGGCTGTCGCGGATTGGGACGCGGGAAGGTTCGCAGCCTGCCTGCTGATAGGAGCTCGCGGAAGCGGCAAGACCAGCCTGCTCAACTGCGCCACGCGCGAGGTCTTCGCGCGTCATCATTTGGTTCGCGCGGAGTTTCAGGAGAGAATTCTAACTCCGGCAAAGCTCGATTGCTTTCTTCGCGACATTCTTCATCTCAGAGAAGGCGTTGATTTGGAGGCCGCGATTCGGCAGGAGCGCCGCGTTCTGATTCTCGAAGAAGCGGAGAGGATCTTTCTGAGAAGAGTTGGCGGTTTTGCCGCGGCTCACTATCTGACCCACCTGATGCATCGTACTGCTTCGAGCACATTGTGGATCATTGTGATGAACGATAGGTCGTTTCGCGTCCTCGATGCGGGAGCCCAACTGCATCGCGTATTTTCTTACCGCATCAACGCGATGAATGTCTCTCGCGCCGATCTTGAGAGTGCAATTCTGGAGCGGCACCGGCTCTCCGGCCTGCGGCTGGAGTTTGCTCCGCCACCGGCCGGTGATCCGCGAGTGAACCGCGCGAAGCGATGGCTTGGCCTGGAGGACTCTCCACAGAAACTGTTCTTCGATTCTCTCTTTCAGCAGTCGGAAGGCATCTTCCGTTCGGCGCTGCAGTTCTGGCTGAGCTCGATTGAAAGGGTGGACGGGGAGACGCTGAAGATCCGTCAGCCGCTCGATCCCGCATTTGGCCTCTTTCGCACTGAGTTCGCGCAGGAAGACAGGTTCACATTGCTTCTCGTTCAGGAGCACGGCTCGCTGACCGAAGATGAACTGGCAGAGGTTCTATGCGAGTCGCGCGACTACAGCAGGAGCCGCATGGAACGTCTCTCAGCGCTGGGCCTGCTTGAAAACGACCCGGACCATCCAGGGTTACGAGTGAATCCCGAGGCGCAAAGATTTGTGAACAACCTGTTGCGCGGCACAAACCTGACTTGATTTTTGATTTCGATTGTGAGGACCCGAAATGTCTCGCGAATTACTCCTATCGATTCCATCGACCGCAGGCGTTGAAGGCAACGTCCTCGAGTATCTCAGTCCGGGCAAGGTTTTGTTTGTCGCGATTTTGGTCGCCGGTGCGTGGGTGCTTCTGAAATGGCTGCGCGGGTTTCTCGATGGATTGGAGAAACTGAACCCACGGCTTCGTTTCATGCTTCGTCAGGTGGAACCGCCGCTTCGGATTGCGATCTGGTTCGCTGCGCTTCTTATCTCGGCGGAGATTCTCGCTCCTTCAAAGAATGCTTTTCTCGCGGCTCTCGGCTCCGCCGCACTGGCCATCGGCCTGGGGTTGCAGGACCTGATCAAAAACCTGATTGGAGGAATGGTCGTTGTTGTAGACCGGCCGTTCCAGATCGGCGATCGCATCAAGCTGGCGGAGGCCTACGGCGAGGTGAAGCAGATTGGATTGCGCAGCACAAAGGTCTATACCGACGACGATAGGCTGGTAACGATTCCGAACTCGGACGTGCTGACCAAACTTATCTTCAACGCAAATGCCGGCGTGGCCGAGTCGGTTGTGCTCGCCGAAATGGTGCTTCCCATCGACGCTGATGCGGATAAGGCAATGCAGGTCTGCAGAGAGGTTGCGGTGTGTTGTCCATACACACACCTGGGCCGGCAGATCGAAGTGGACATGACGGAGGACGACAGGCGGAAGGACATAACCATGCTAACGATCAAAGCTTACGTGTACGATCACCGGTTCGAGTCCGCGATGAAGACGGATCTTCTGCGGCGCGCGCGACATGAGTTCATGGCCCAGGGAATCGTGACGCCGGGGAACGAAAGACACAAGGATTAAGATGTCGGCATTGGTGGAAATTCCCTGCCCTGCGCGATGTACTGAGCCGCGAGAACGCGGAAAGCTTCGATCTGCGCTTCGGCCCATGACGCATCCTTGTTGAGTTCCGCAGCGAGTAGCCCCGCCACCGTGGGCGCGGCTTCAACGGCTGCGTGTGCGTTGAGCAGGAGTGCGCGGGTGCGGCGAGCCAGGGCGTCGTCGATGGTACGGGACATCTCATGGCGTGCCGCCCAGACAATCTCGGCTTTGATATAGGGGAGACTCGGGTGCACGAGTTCTGCGAGCTTTGGGTCTGTCTGTGCGAGGGCGAGGATGGATGCCGCATCGGAGCCGTAGACAGCGAGGCTGCCGAGTTGCCCGGGGTCCGAGTAGCCGTGAATATGCGTGGTGGCGGTGACACAGGGTTTCTCGTCGAGCCCGCCGAGAGTGATGGCGTGATCGACGCAGTCCTCGGCCATGTGGCGATAGGTTGTCCACTTCCCTCCTGCAATGGTGAGCAAACCGGTGTGGTCAATGTGGATGGTGTAGTCGCGCGAGATCGATGATGTCTTGCCATCGCCAGAGGCGGCCTTCGCCAGAGGGCGAATGCCGACGAAGACGCTGAGGATGTCGTCGCGCGTGGGCTTTCGCGCGAGATAACGGCCCGCAGTTTCGAGGACGAATTCGATCTCTTCTTCGAACGGGAGCGGTTCGTAGGAGATGGAGTCGATTGGTGTGTCGGTAGTACCAACGAGCGTGCGGTTGTGCCACGGAACAGCGAAGAGAACCCGGCCATCGTCGGTATGGGGTACGAGAAGCGCGGTGTCTCCCGTAAGGAAGGAGCGCTCGAAGACGAGATGGATGCCCTGGCTCGGCACCATCATCGGTTCGGCTGCAGGTTCGGCGAGGCGACGGGTCTCGTCAGTGAAAATACCGGTTGCGTTGACGACAGAGCGCGCGGGAATCGTGAAGCGTTCGCCGGTCTCTCCGTCCAGTGCGACTACGCCGCGGACAAAACCGTCATCATCCTTCGTGAGTTCCGTGACGCCGCAGTAGTTGAGAAGCGTGGCGCCGTGTTCCGCCGCAGTCATCATGAGGTGAATCAGCAGTCGTGTGTCATCGAACTGGCCATCGTGATACATCACGCCACCGCGCAGGCCATCCTGGCGAATGGAGGGCAGCAGCGCGAGGGTCTCCTCAAGCGAAAGTGTTTTAGACGAACCGAAGCTGTATTTACCGGCCAGCAGATCGTAGACCTTCATGCCGATGCCGTAGAACGGCGCTTCCCACCAGGAGTAGTTCGGCACGACAAAGCGGAGGTTGCGAACAATGTGCGGCGCGTTGCGCAGGAGCAGCCCGCGTTCCTTAAGCGCCTCCATCACGAGCGAGAGATTGCCCTGCTCGAGATAACGGACACCGCCGTGGACCAGCTTGGTGGCGCGGCTGGAAGTTCCCTTGCCGAAGTCTTCGCGCTCAAGCAACAGGACGTCGTAGCCGCGCGTTGCCGCATCGACGGCGACCCCCGCTCCTGTGGCTCCGCCGCCGATGACAACAATGTCCCAGGGCTCTTTGCGAGCGCGGACGCGGACCAGCATCTCATCGCGATTCATTGGCTCTCCCGGTTCCAGTTGTGGGAGCGGGCAATCGCCTCTCTCCAGTTGTCCTGCAGGCGCTGCATCTGCTTCGCGTCTCCTTTGGGCATGAAAACCGCGTCCGCAGCGCGATGTCTTTTGAGTTCCTCAATTCCATTCCAGAATCCGCTGGCGAGTCCGGCAAGATAGGCCGCACCCAGCGCAGTCGTTTCGATGACAGCAGGACGATGAACGGAGACACCCAGGAGGTCGGCCTGAAACTGCATGAGATGGTCGTTCGCCGCGGCTCCTCCGTCCACGCGGAGTTTCGTGAGCGGGCTGGCAGAGTTTGCGTTCATGACTCGTAGGACGTCGGCAACCTGGAAAGCGATGCTCTCGATTGCGGCGCGCGCGATGTGCCCGATCTGTGTGCCGCGCTCGAGCCCGATGATGAGGCCGCGCGCCTGTGCGTCCCAATAGGGTGCGCCGAGCCCGGTGAAGGCGGGAACAAAGACAACACCGCCGGAGTCGGGAACGGAGGCCGCAACGGCTTCAACCTCGGATGACTTGCTAAAGAACTTCATGTTGTCGCGCAGCCATTGCACGACAGCGCCCCCGACGAAGATGCTGCCTTCGAGGGCATAGGCAGGCTGTTTTTCCAGGCTGCAGGCCAGCGTGGTGATGAGGCGGTCGGCAGAGAGAGTAAAGGAGCTGCCGATGTTTTCCAGCAGGAAGCAGCCGGTGCCGTAGGTGTTCTTCGCATCGCCGGGTGAGACGCAGAGCTGGCCGAAGAGCGCAGATTGCTGATCGCCGGCGATTCCGGCGATATCGATCTCGCCGAGCCCGAGCGTGGTCGTCACGCGTCCGACGCGTTCGCTCGACCACACCACCTCAGGCAGAAGACTCTTGGGAATATTGAAGAGCTTCAGCATGTCGTCGTCCCAGCGGTCTTCGACGATGTTATAGAGCAGCGTGCGCGAGGCGTTAGTGCGATCCGTAACGTGGCGCTTGCCGCTGGTGAGGTTCCACACGAGCCAGGCATCGACGGTGCCAAAGGCGAGCTTGCCCGCCTCGGCGCGAGCGCGTGCTCCGCTTACGTTGTCGAGGATCCAGGCGATCTTGCTGGCAGAAAAATAAGGACTGAGCAGAAGTCCGGTCTTGCGGCGCACGGTCTCTTCAGCGCCTTCATCGAAGAGCTTTTTCGTCAGCTGGGCGGTGCGGCTGTCCTGCCAGACGATTGCGTTATAAATTGGCTTGCCGGTGTCACGGTCCCAGACAATCGTAGTCTCTCGCTGATTGGTGATGCCGAGCGCAGCCACATCGCGCGGTCGAACGCCAGTTTTGCCGAAGACCTGCACTGCAGAGCTTAGCTGCGAGGTGAGTATTTCGAGAGGATCGTGCTCGACCCAACCGCTGTTGGGGTAAAACTGGGTGAATTCCTGCGCCGCGGTGGCGGCAATCTGGCCGTCGTGATCGAAGAGAATCGCGCGTGAGCTGGTGGTTCCCTGATCGAGCGAAAGGACATACTTCATCTGGTCTCCTTATTCGTTTGCAAACCCAGGCGGGCCCTTAGAGCTTCACGACGATGTCGACTGTGCCGATCTTCTCAGCGAGTGCACGATTTCTCGCGGGGAGGAAGGGATGGATTAGTAATTGATACGCTCCTCCGCCAACAACAGCGCCGATCAGGGTTGAAACGATGGGAATCCACCAGTAGTTGTCCGGAGAGGGAAACGCCGAGCGGCCCCAGCCCGCGAAGAAGCAGAAGAGCCGCGGGCCAAAATCGCGCGCGGGATTCATAGCCCAGGCCTCGAGATACCCCATCGAAGCTCCGATAAGTGCAACCAGAAGACCGATGATCAGCGCGCCACCATTTGCCCCGGGAGCCATCTCGTTGTACTGCTCTGTCACCGCAAAGATGCCGAAGATGAGGAATGCCGTGAGGATAATCTCGTCGCCGAATGCGTGCATCGGAGTGATGGCCAGGCCGGGATGCGTAAAGAACACTCCCGCAGCCCCGCCCGTCGCCCGCGTGAGCTGATTGACGGCGTTGAAGTGGTCGATCACCGGAGAGAAGAGCGTGTACACAATCGCCGCGCCGAGAAACGCGCCAACAATCTGCGCGACCCAATATGGGATGACTTTGCGCCACGAAAATCCGCGATAGACAGCAAGCGCGAGCGTAACCGCCGGGTTGCCGTGGCACCCGCTCACAGAGGCCGTAGTGTAGATGGCGATGGTGACAGCGAGCCCCCACGCAATGCAGACTCCCCAGTAGGCCTGTTGATACGGGCTGGGACTGTAGAGCGTGTACATCGCCGCGACGGAGTCGCCAAACGCGATAATGAGAAACATCGCCATTGCTTCGGAGATGAGTTGGCCTGCGAACAACCTGGTCATGAAGCAGTTCTCCTGACTTGCGCTTTCGCAACATCCAACGATACGACAGCCTTGAGAATTTGTGTCAAAAATGCGCTTGCACCCTGCCGGCCCCACGTTGAGCCTCTCATCGCGCATAATGGAAGATTGGGAGTGATCAGAGCCGAAGCTATGGGTTTATTCCGCAAGAAGATCAAGCAGGAGCACAAGGTAATGCTGCAGCATGACCGCGCGGCCGGCACACTGCAGCAGGAGACACATCGAGCCACGCCGGAGTGCCCGGAGCCGCAGCGCTGGAGCATGATCGACTCCATGACGGCCGAACTCGAGGTGCTCGAGTTCCTCGCCACCCTGGTGACAACCGTGAAGCCGCGGCTGGTGGTCGAAACCGGCTCGTTCCTCGGCGTCTCGACGGAGTGGATCGCGCGCGGGCTCGAGCGCAACGGCTTTGGCAAGGTCATCAGCTGTGAGTTCGATCCGGTCGTTTATGCGCGAGCCAGGGAACGGATGGCAGGATCGCCGCTCAGCCGCTTCATCGAGCTGCGGAACCAATCGAGCCTCGAGATGACGGTCGAAGGCACCATCGACCTCTTCTTCTCTGACTCTGACATGCCGATCCGCGAGCAGGAGGTAAAGCGCTTTCTGCCGCAGATTAATCCCAACGGCCTGATCCTGATGCACGACGCCAGCTCGCATCACAAAGTCGTACGCGACGCGGCGCGTTCGATGGAAGCCGAAGGACTGCTCTCCGCCGTATTTCTGCCCACGCCCCGCGGTCTCGTGGTAGCCCAACCTCGTGCGGGGCGAAGTTAGTTGCGGAGCCTTGGAATGCGTGGCTCGCAGTCTTCGGAGGAAAACAATCTCTTCTTCCGCGCGCCCTCGGCGATGTTTTGGGCCGGTCTCCTCATCCGCGTCCTCTATATCACTATCGTTCACACGTATCGCATTCGACCTGAGGAAGATCATCTGCAGTTTGGATGGGAGATGGGGCGCATCGCTCGGGCTCTGGCAACAGGCTTCGGATACGCCGATCCCTTCACTGGCCACTCCGGCCCAACAGCATGGTCTCCGCCCCTCTATCCTCTGCTGATCGCCGCCGTCTTCAAGGTCTTCGGCGTCTACACCGCAGCTTCCGCGTGGGTGCTGCTGACGATCAACAGTATCTTTTCCGCCGCGACCTCATCCGTCATCTACGAGATCGCCGCACGCTGCTTTCACCGCACGGGGCGCTCGAGAAAGATCGCCCTCTGGTCCGGCTGGCTCTGGGCGCTCTACCCGGCTGCCATGCAGTTCGCCGTTCGCTGGATCTGGGACATGTGCCTGACAGCGTTCCTCTTCAGCAAAATCTTTGTGGTCGCCCTGCGGGTTCGCGGAATAGGCGAACAGGCGCCTGACAGTAAGGGCAGCACAACCATACGCTGGGCAGCGTTCGGCTTGTTGGCCGGAGCCGTCGCCCTACTGAACTCCACCCTGCTACTCTTCCTGCCAGTGTGTGGTTTGTGGATGCTCATCGGCGTGCTGAAGGCAAAGGCCCCCGTGGGACCGACCCTCGCACGCGGCGCCCTTGCCTGCGCCGTGACGCTCGCATGCCTCGCACCCTGGACGATTCGCAACTACACCGTCTTTCACACCTTTATCCCCATGCGTGGCAATCTGGGCGCGGAGTTACATCAATCGATTCTCCCCGAAAACGGCGGCTTTCCCTGGGGAGCGACGATTCCCGTCTGCGACGTCTGCCCCGTCTTCCAGCAGTACCGCCAGATGGGCGAAGCTGCCTACGTGCGCCACGAAGGCGATTTGGCCAAACAGGAGATTGCCGCACACAAACTGCGGTTTATTGAGTACAGCCTCAAGCGTTTCTACTTCTTCTGGGTAAGCGTCCCCAAACCTCCGGAGAAAGGCGTCTTCATCGAAGCCATGCGCGAGGCAAACTACTTCTTTCTTAACCTTGCGAGCCTTCTCGGGCTGGCACTCGCATTGAAAAACCGCATCCCCGGAGCCGTCTTGTTCGCGTGGGCGTTTGCTCTGGTGCCCTTCACGTATTACCTGATTACAGTACAGGCGCGCTTTCGGCATCCGCTGGAGCCCATCATGCTTATTCTGGCCGTCTATCTCTTTCAGTCAGCAAGAAATCGGCGAAACAACGTAGCATTGAGTTGAGATGAAAAACGTTCTCGTTACCGGCGGCTCCGGTTTCTTCGGCGGCGTTCTCAAACGCCGACTCCTCGCGGAGGGCTACGCCTGCACGAACATTGACCTTGTCGCCGATCAAGACACACATCCAAACCTCACCAGCGTTCAGGGCGACATCCGTGATCAAACGCTCCTGCGGCAAATCTTCGCAAGCGGCAACTTCGTCGCGGTGCAACATTGTGCTGCACAATTGGCGCACGGGGTAGTCGACGACAAGTTACTCTGGACATCAAACGTCGATGGCACGAGAAATCTCGCTGATGCGGCGAAACAGTTCGGCGTGAAGAAATTCGTCTTCCTCTCCACCAACTGTCTCTGGGCGAGCAACCTCGGTCACGACGTCAAGGAAGACGAGCCATCTAACCCGGTCGAGCTCTACGGCCGCTCCAAACTTGCGGGAGAGCAGGTACTCGCCGAGTACGCAAACGACCTCGACGTCGTCACGATTCGCTGTCCCACCATCATCGACAGCGGGCGGCTAGGCCTGCTGGCAATTCTCTTTGAGTTTATCGACGACGGGAAGAAGGTCTGGGTGGTCGGCGATGGAAGCAACCGCTACCAGTTTATCTACGCCCAGGATCTCGCAACTGCCTGCCTCCAGGCCATGGATTACGACCGCTCGAACGTCTTCCACATCGGTTCGGAGAACGTCGTCTCTCTTCGGCGTGTCTACGAAGCGGTGATTCAGGCAGCAGGAAGCAAGTCGCGCGTGGCGTCGCTACCGAAGGCACCCACGATTGCTGCCATGAAGCTTGCCCACAAGCTAAACCTGTCGCCGCTCGGCCCTTATCACTACCGCATGATCGCCGAAACCTTCGTCTTTGACACGACGCGCATCCGCAGCGAACTAGGTTGGACGCCGACCGTGACGAACGAAGAGATGATGATTCGCGCTTACCAGTACTACTCGGAGAACCGCAGAGAGATTCACGCGCGAACAGATGTCTCCGCGCACTCGCGACCTACATCGATGGGAATCATTCGTGCCCTGAAGTGGTTTTCGTGAGACTCGCCTTGCCGATCTGCCACGCCTTGGCGTACTTCCAACTGATATAGCCGGAGTGGTAAAGGTGCAAGAGTAAACCTTCGCGCCCATCGAGAAAACCGAGACGAAAGATGTAGTTCCACACAAACGTCAGCAGCAGGGACGAGCGCCGTGTTCCAGAAAAACGCCGGCCACGACCGGCTGGTCCTTCCCTTTTCAGCGAGGAGCCGCGCGCCCAGCGTGCTGTAGCGGTTCATATGCTCGAGGTAGAGATCAAGGTTCGGGTATCCATGATGCAGAAAGTCATTCCGCATCGTCTCAACCCGTCCCGCGACCTGCACCGACTCATGCACCGGGCGAACCGTGAACTGTGCTGGACCGGAGCTTGTCACCCGACGAAACAACCGAAGCTTCAGGTCGGGATAGTAGCCGCCGTAGCGCATCCAGCGGCCGAGAAAGATGTGCCGTAGCCGGAGCCGATAGCCATCGACCGCTGGCGTTTTCTGCTCATCGGTCTCGAGCATCCCGCGAATCTCCGCCTGCAACTCCTCCGTAAGTTCTTCATCGGCGTCGAGCGACAGAATCCAGGTCGAAGTGCATTTGTCGATTGCGTAATTTTTCTGAAGAGCGAATCCCCTCCACGCCTCCGTGAAGACCTTCGCGCCGGCTCGGGTTGCAATCTCTCGAGTGGCGTCTGTCGAGCCGGAGTCGACAATAACGATCTCGTCAGCGAATCGCACGCTCGCGAGGGTTCGCGGAAGGTTGTCGGCCTCGTTGAGTGTGATGATGGCGACGGAAAGGGTAGATCTCGGCATGCGTTGCCTATTCTATTTGTTTGAAATGCGTTAACACGTTGGTTGTATTGGTGCCAGGACGCAGAAAACCTAGAGTTGCTATGGCGAGGTATCTAACGGATTAACCAATCTGTTACTGCTGCAGCGCCTTGCTGAGTCGTTTGAGGCAACAATGTCCCAATTGATCGAACGGTACAGAAGTACGGGCCCCGGAAACATAGCGACTTCAGCCACTCTCGCATTGGCAGGTTGTTTCGCGCTATTCCTTCAGTCCGGCCTGGGACTGCATCGTCCCGGTCTGACACTGACGACAGGCTCGACATTCGAAACGATCGTCTGGGCCGCATGGCTCGCCCTTGCGGTGTCTATGACCCTGCTCGTCTATCAATGCTGGAAGGATATCCTGATACGGTGGGTCGCAGTCGCCTTCCTGGTCTTCCTCGTCGTCGATCTCTTCAATCGCGAACTGGTATCCGACTACTCCCCCGTCGACAAACCATGGCAGGTTAAGCTGCTGGCTGGGGCCGGCAGTTTCGCAGGAACAATCTTTATTGCAGGACTCCCGATTATCTTCCGCCGGCTGACTTTCATTGTGAGGGACGCAGCACGCTCGAAGGATAACGAACTGCGGCTCATAGCAGCAGCAGAATCAAGCACCGACTCCGTCATCCTCTATGAGAGCATTCGCAATGCTGATGGTGAAATCTGCGACTTTAAATTCACCTTTCTGAACCGCAACGCGGAACAGCTTCTCGGTAAGAACCGGAAACAGGTCATTGGAAAAAATCTCTTCGATATCTTTCCGGCAATCCGTAACACAGATCATTTCGAGCGCCACAGGCAGGTCGTCGAAACCGGCGAACCCGCACTGCTCGAGACCACGAGCAACACATTTCGCCCCGAAGGCGGGACCGGCCGATTTCAGATCCAGGTAGTGAAGCTGCAGGATGGCATTGCCACAACCATCAGCGATGTCACGCGGCGTTTTCAACACAAGGAAGATCTCAAGCGTGCCTTGAGCTTCAACAAGTCGATCATCGCCAGTTCTCCCTTCAGCATTATCGTCACCGACAAGGCTGGCCTGATCACATCGATCAACCCGGCGGCGGAGAGGATGCTCTGGTACCAGGAGAGCGACCTGCTCGGACGCAGCGGCGTTGAACTGCACGATCCCGAAGAACTGGCCATACGTGCAATGGAACTTTCGGCGCAGTTCGCCACCGATGTCTCTCCCGATCATCAGGTATTTCAGATTGCGCCCGAGCACGGCCTCATCGACGAGCGGGAGTGGACCTACGTTCGGAAGGATGGATCACGAGTCCCGGTGCAGCTTGTCGTCACCGCACTGCGAGACAACGACGAATGCATCACCGGATTCGTCGGAATCTCCTACGACCTGTCCGAACGTAAGCGAGCGGACGAGTACATCTACCACGTTGCCAATCACGATTCCCTGACTGGACTTCCCACTCGCACCCTTCTGCGCGACCGACTGGAGCTTCTGATCGAGCGCGCGCAGCGATCCCACGAGAATCTCGCTGTGATGATGGTCGGCCTCGACAACTTCAAGCGGGTCAATGATTCTCTCGGCCATCAGGCGGGAGACACCGTTCTTTGCGAGATCTCGCGAAGGCTCAAAACCTGCATTCGCAAGTCCGATACCGTCGGTCGAATGGGTGGAGACGAGTTCGTCATTCTGCTGCCCGATCTTCACTCCGAAAAAGACGCCGACGAGGTGAGCCAGAAGATCCTGTCCGCAATCGCCCAGCCTCTCCACATAGGCAAACACGAAATTATTGTCACGGCCAGCATCGGTATCAGCCTCTTTCCCGTTTGCGAAGACGTAGATAGCCTCTTCAAAAACGCTGACCTCGCAATGTATCGCGTCAAAGACAGCGGACGCAACGGTTCCCAGATCTATACGCCCGGTATTGGTATCCAGGGCCTGCAACAGTTGCAGATGGAGTCCGCTCTTCGCAACGCCCTCGATGCCGGCGAGTTTGAGATCCTCTATCAGCCGCAGATCGCTTTTGCCGACGGGCGCATGGTTAGCGTGGAGTCCCTTTTGCGATGGAACAGTGCTGAGTTTGGCATTGTGGGTCCAAATACTTTCATTCCTCTCGCCGAAGAAACTGGTCTCATTGTCCCCATTGGCGAGTGGGTTTTGTTCCAATCATGCCAGGAAGTTGCGGCGTTGCAGCGGCGGCACGGAATAGAGTGCTCGGTGGCCGTCAACATCTCGCCGCGCCAGTTCCAACAGAAAGACTTCCCGGCTACTGTCGAACGCGCGCTTCAGACCAGCGGCTTGAGGCCCGAACAACTCGAACTCGAGATCACCGAACACCTCCTGATGGTGGACTCTGAGGAGTCGCTCGAGATCATGCAGCGCATCCGCAAGCTTGGCGTTCGCTTTGCGATCGATGACTTCGGCACCGGCTTCTCCAACATGGCCTACGTGACGCGTTTTGCAGTCGACAAAATCAAGATCGACCGCTCTTTCATCTCGCGCTGCGACATCGATGAAAATAGCCACGCCGTAACCGCCGCGATCATCGCGCTGGCCCATAGTCTCCAGATTGAGGTCATCGCTGAGGGCGTCGAATCCGACCAGCAGGTTCAGATGCTGCGCCAGATGTCCTGCGACCAGGCGCAGGGCTATTTCTACTCGCGGCCTCTGAAGATGGCGGATATCCAGGATTTCTCCATTCGCACAAAGAAGGACTGCGGTACGGTGAGACCCTACAGCGCAGAGAACAGCCTCATCCCGCTGTCAGCCTTCAGCTATCTCGCAGGAGCCTGAGTAAGACCGCGAAGATAGCACTCAAAATTTTCAGAGAAATAGGAAGCTTAGGCCATGAACACCGTAAACGAACGTCACTGCATCGTGATGCTTCCGCAAAGCCGCAACTTCGATCGGCTGTTCGATGAAGTGCTGGAACTCGCCGTCATCGAGACTGGTCTTCTCCCGCACCAGATTCACCAGAGTCCGCAATATCCTGCGCCGATCAGCTGCTTTGTCGACGAGATCGAGAACGCGTGCGCACTGCTGGCAGACATCTCCGAGAACACCGCTGAGATCTGGCTGGCTGTCGGCTGCGCAGTCTCACTCGGAAAGCCCTTCTGCCTGATCTCCTCAAGGCCAGAGGCGCGCCAACCCGCCGGCATCCAGCATCTGCCTTTGATTCTCTACCCTGCCGTCGCGTTCCCCAGCGACTATATTCATCTTCAGCAGAACATCACCGCCCAGCTGTCGGCAATCATGCCACGGCGCATCGAAGCTGCAAGGCCCCAAGCGGAGCCAATCGCACCCGTCATAGCGGCTCACGCTCAGCTGCCGACTGACGACCTGGTCTCCTACGAGATTGAAGCGCTGACGATCATTGAGTCGAAGGCCTCAAGGGCTGGCTTGAGCCCGCGCGACTTGGGCATCGAGATGAAGGCGCGCGACTCCGCCCACCTCACCAGCCACGCGATGAGCGCCTTGAGGCGCCGCGGATTTATCGAGAGAAAGCCAGTACAGGTCAGCGATGGAAAAGAGCTGCACACCTCCGACAACCTCTTCCTCACACGCTCCGGCGTGGACTGGTTGGTCCGTCACCGCAAGCGTAAAGCACCAGCGCACCGCTTCGGTTCGCGTTCGCACGGCATTTACTCCTGAACAGCCACTGGACCCCGCGCAACGTGCCGGTACTTCGGCTCATAACCAAGTTCGCGCGCGTAATCGAGTATCCGCTCGAAGTCGAGACTGATGGTCGCCCCGGCCTTCTGCGTAACTTCATCTTCAATAGGCAGATCGAAATCGTCTGCCCCGTAGTTCAATCCTTCGAGCGCGTGCTCGTTCTGCGTTAGCACCGAAGTGCGGATGCGAGAAACATTATCGAGGTAGATGCGGCTAAGTGCGAGGTGCCGGAGATACTCCGCCGTCGAAATCTCGATGCCGCCGATCTGCGTGAAGTACGGCTTGAAGGTCCAGCAGAGAAAACTGGCCAGGCCACCACCCTGGTCCTTCACAGACAAAAGCTGGTCCTGAAACTGCCGCGTGCGCTCCAGGTGCTCCAGCCGCTCTTCCAACGTCTCGTCAAAACCGATCACCATGGTCGCTGTCGTCTTCAACCCCGCTTCGACGATGGCTCGTTGCGCGTCGAAAAACTGCGCCACGGTATACTTGAACTTCGAGTGACGAGCCCGAAACTCCTCCGTCAAAATCTCCGAGCCGCCGCCGGTAATCCATCGCACACCCGAAGCCTTCAGCCGCGCCGCCGCCTCGGCGTAGCTTAGTTTTGCGTGGTCCGCGAGGTACATGAACTCCGCAATCGTCAGCGCATAGAACTCCAGCGCATCTCCATAGCGCGCACGGATCGCAGCAAACAGATCGCAGTAATAGCTCAATGGCAGATGAGGATTGAACCCTCCATTGAACGCCGCCAGGTCGCCTCCCAGCGCAAGCAGTTCGTCCAGTTTGGCGAAGACCTCCTCGTGGCTCAGGACGTAGCCTCCGTCCTGGCTTGGCAGCCGATAAAACGCGCAATAGTCACACTGCGCCACGCAGACATTGGTGTAGTTGATGATGCGCATCACCATGTATGTCGCGGATTCAGGCGCATGAAACCGCCCCCGCACAGCCTGGGCGAGCGTGCGCAACTCCTCATCGGAGGCGTTCTCCCAGAGCCAGCGCGCCTCCGCACGTCCTATGCGTTCGCTGCGGGAGACCATGGCGGCGATTCCGGCAAACGACAGATCCAGCGATGCGACTGTTTCGCTCATGTTCTTAGTGTAGTGCGGGTCAAATCAGGTAGGCCAACTTTGTTATTCCCCATACGAAACTATTTTCCATTGGCATCGTAGACAGTGTATAAATCTTTCGCACCCCGGATGTGTCCTTTCTCTGTCGCGAGCGAGCCACGCCAGGGCGCATGCCAAACCAGGCCCGCATTTGGAGGAAAACCCGCCATGACTCCCATCGTTCGTTCCGCAGTTTCGTCGATTGCGCTGCTAGCCGCTACGTCTTGCTTCGCCCAGGCACAGTTGCCACCCAAAACATGGGTCGACAAAGACACCGGACACCGCGTCTGGCGGCTCAGCGAAGAACCGAACTCCGGCGGTTTCTACTTCAACATCAACGCCTACACGCCCGATCACAAATCGATGATCTACACGGCTCCCGACGGCATCCACGTGCTCGACATGGAGACGCACAAGGCCCGCCTGCTGGTTCCCAATCCCCCCGCAGGCACGGATGCCGCTACCGACCCCAGCGCGGTTCGCGGGGCTGGCGCTGGCCGTAACCCGCACGCCCTCGTAGCCGGCAGCAAGACCAACAGCGTCTTCTTCACCCAGCAGGATCCCGCAACCCACGCCGCCGCAGTCTACAAGGCCGATGTCTACACCGGCGCAATCCGCAAACTGACGGACCTGCCCCCGAAGATCAGCATCGTCAGCGTTAACGCAGACGAGACCCTCGCCGCCGGCACCTACATCGAAGGCGATGCCACCGGCAAGGAGTACGGCTCCAACGCCCCTGCCCCGCCCGCCCCCGACAACCGCACCGCCAGCGCAGCCCAGGGCCCGCACTACCAGCCGGAAAACAAAGGAGCCATGATGGAGGCCCGCCTCGCCGCACGCCTCCCGCTGGTCCTCTTCACCATTCGCCTCGAGCCCGGCCCCAAGGGCGAAAAGCCCGGCGACATGAAGACACTGCTCCACTCCACCGACTGGGTCAACCATCTTCTCTTCTCCCCCACCGACCCCGAATTGCTCATGTACTGCCACGAGGGCCCATGGCAGAAGGTCGATCGCATCTGGATGATCCACACCGACGGCACCCACAACACCCTCATCCACAAACGCACCATGGCCATGGAGATTGCCGGCCATGAGTTCTGGGGGCTCGACGGCGAAACCATCTGGTACGACTGGCAGTACCCAAAGGGCGAAGACTTCTTCCTCGCGGGCTACAACCTGAAGACCGGCAAGCGCACCGCATATCACATGCAGCGCAACGAGTGGTCGATTCACTTCAACCTCACCAAAGACCTCGACCTCTTCACCGGCGACGGCGGCGACCCCGGCCAGGTAGCGAAAGCTCCCGACGGCGAATGGATCGAACTCTTTTACCCGCACATGGTCCCTCTCGGAGAAGGCACGCTCAACGGCCCTGACTTCTGGCAGCCCGGCGTCTTCAAGTCCGAGCGCCTCGTCAACATGTCCCATCACTACTACCGCGAAGAGCCCAATGTCCGCTTCAGTCCGGACAAGTCACTCGTCCTCTTCACCAGCAATATGTTCGGCCCCAGCTTCGTCTTCGGCGTCGAAGTGAAGAAGGCAGAGAACCCTCCGGCCGCCGACGTCGTCTCCACTCCCGACCTGGCGCGCAAGTTCAACCCCACCGAGCCGCCGAACAGCAAGGGACCAGTGGTTCCTCGCAGCTAAGCTTCCGCAGGTTCAGCAGGAGTCCCACATGTCACGCCGTTTCATCTTGCCACTCGCCGCCTTGTCCATCGTTGGAGTCTCACTCACCATCCACGCTCAGGATCGCGCGCAAACGCAGCTCCCACCGAAGACCTGGGTCGACAAAGACACCGGCCATCGCGTCTGGCGCATCTCCGACGAACCCAACTCCGGCGCCTACTACTTCAACGTCAACGCCTACACCCCGGACCACAAGCAGATGGTCTACAACTCACCTGAAGGCATCCGCGTGCTCGACCTCGACACCATGAAGACCAGGATGCTCGTCCCCAATCCCCCACCCCCGGCCAACGCCGACGACTCACCCATGGCTCGCTTCGGTCGCGGAGCACGCGCCATCGTCGTCGGCAACAAGACCAACAGCGTCTTCTTCACCCGCATCGATCCAGACACGCACAAAAACGCCCTCTACAAAGCCAACACCAACACAGGCGAGGTCCGCAAACTCATCGACCTGCCCGGCCGCCTCGGCATCTCCAGCATCAACGCCGACGAAACCCTCGCCGCCGGCACATACAATGAAGCCGACGTCCCCGGCGGCGATCCCAACGCACCCAACGCCTTCGTCAACAATCCCCCTCCCGCGCTACCGCCAGCCAACGGAAACGCCGCCGCCAACCTCGGCGGAGCTCACGTCCAGGCCGACGACAAAGGCCAGATGATGGAGCGCCGCCTCGCCGCACGCATTCCACTCGTGCTCTTCACCATCCGTATCGAACCCAGCCCTGACGGCGAAAAGCCCGGCACCATCAAACCGCTGCTCCACTCCACCGACTGGGTCAACCACCTGCTCTTCTCACCCACCGACCCCACCCTCCTCATGTACTGCCACGAAGGTATGTGGCAGAAGGTCGATCGCATCTGGCTCATCCACACCGACGGCACCCACAACACTCTCATTCACAAACGCACCATGGCCATGGAGATCGCCGGCCACGAGTTCTGGGGACTCGACGGCAAAACCATCTGGTACGACTGGCAATATCCCAAGGGCGAAGACTTCTTCCTCGCCAGCTACAACCTCGAAACCGGCAAGCGCACCGCCTACCACATGCAGCGCAACGAGTGGTCGATTCACTTCAACCTCACCAAAGACCTCGACCTCTTCACCGGCGACGGCGGTGACTCCGGCCAGGTAGCCGAAGCTCCCGACGGCGAATGGATTGAGCTCTTCTACCCCCACATGATCCCGCAGGGCGAAGGCGCGCTCAACGGCCCTGACTTCTTTCAGCCCGGAGTCTTCAAATCCGAGCGCCTCGTCAACATGTCCCACCACAACTACCGCGCCGAACCCAACGTCCGCTTCAGCCCTGACAAACAACTACGTCTTCTTCACCAGCAATATGTTCGGTCCGAGTTACATATTCGGAGTAGAAGTCACCAAAGCCATCAACCCACAAGCAGCCGAAGTCCAATCCACACCCGACCTCGCCCGCAAATACAACCCAGTCGAACCTACACCCACTACAACGGAAAAATGAGAGCTCGAATCTACCAACCATAGGGTGCCCCATGTCCCGCATCTGGGACATGGGTTCTCGAAGCAGCACAAAGCAAGGGTGGAAACTAGAATCTGCCCCAACCATCTATCAAGGGACTCCATGCGTCGCACGATTCTCCTCGCAACCTTCCTTCTCACGCCAGTTCTCGCGATAACGCAGCAACACCAACGCCAGATCCAATCACTCGACTCAGGCTGGCGCTTCCTCCAATCCGACGCATCCGACGCCCAATCCCCCACCTTCGACGATTCCACCTGGAAACTCGTCACCCTCCCGCACGACTGGAGCATCGCCGGTCCCGTCGAAGAGAACGCGCCCAGCCGCGCCGCAGGAGGCTTCTTTCCCACCGGGGTCGGATGGTACCACCGCACGCTTAACCTCACAAAACTCGACCCCACCAAACGAACGTTCATCGCCTTCGACGGCATCATGGCCAACTCCGACGTCTACTGCAACGGCGAACTCCTCGGCCACCGCCCCTACGGCTACGTCAGCTTCAACTACGACCTCACTCCGCACCTCCACACCGGCAGAAACCTCATCGCCGTCCGCGTCGACAACTCGCAGCAACCCGCCTCCCGCTGGTATCCCGGCGCAGGCATCAATCGCCAGGTCCGCCTCATCACTACCAGCGCCGTCCACATCGCACCCTGGGGAACCTTCGTCACCACGCCCAAAGTCTTCACCGAATCCGCCACAGTTCATGTGCGCGTCACAGTTACAAATGATTCCGACAAATCAGCCTCGATCTCAATCGCACCCGAACTCATCAGCCCTACGGGCGTACATCTGACCGCCGAACCAACATTTCATTCCAAACCCACGACGATTCCCCCACACGAGTCAGCCGATCTCGACGTCGAAACAAATCATCTCTCACCCGGACCGCTGGGATCTCGAACATGGAGCTCTCTACACCCTTAACGCCACGCTCCTTGAAAACAACAAGCCCATCGACAACGAGCAAGTCCCCTTCGGCATCCGCGAGTTCCACTTCGACCCCGACCAGGGCTTCTTCCTCAACGGCATGCACCACAAGATCTACGGCGTAGCCCTCCACACCGACGCCGGAGCGCTCGGCACCGCCGTTCCGCTAGCCGCATGGGAGCGCCGCCTCACCGCTCTGCGCGCACTCGGCGTCAACGCCATCCGCACCGCGCACAACCCACCCGCGCCCGAGTTCCTCGACCTCGCCGACCGCATGGGCTTCCTCGTCATGGACGAGATGTTCGACTGCTGGACCGTCGCCAAAAACCCCTACGACTACCACCTCTACTTCCGGAATGGTCTGAGCGCGACGACAGCCGCCACCATCCAGCGCGATCGCAACCACCCCAGCATCATCCTCTACTCCGTCGGCAACGAAATCCACGACACGCCAAAACCCGAAATCGCCATCCCCATCCTCAAACAGCTCGTCGCCACCTGCCCACGCCAACGACCCCACCCGCCCCGTCACCCAAGCCCTCTTCCGCCCCAACGTCTGCCACGACTACGACAACGGCCTCGCCGACCTCCTCGACGTAGTAGGCCAGAACTACCGCGAACAGGAAATCCTCAAAGCCCACGCCGACAAGCCCACGCGCAAGATCATCGGCACCGAAAACACCCACGACCGCAACCAATGGGTCGCCATGCGCGACCACCCCGAGTACTCCGGCCAGTTCCTCTGGTCCGGCATCGACTATCTCGGCGAAGCCGGCCGCTGGCCCTCCATCGGCGCTGGCAGCGGTCTCCTCCTCACAACATCGCTCCCACGAGCCCGCGCCTACGAACGCCAATCCTGGTGGTCCACACAACCAATGGTCCGCATAGCTCGCCGAGTGCAAGCTGCCCGCCGCTCCCCCACCGACCCCGGCTACGCTTCACCCACCTCCAGCAACCAAGCCGCCACCACGCCCAACGCGCCACTCGACCCCACCACACGCTTCGGCCAGCCCCTCCTCCTCGACTGGACCCCAAAAGACCAAACCCCACACACCGAAAACATCGAAATCTATACCAACGCCGAAGAAGTAGAACTCTTCCTCAACGACAAATCGCTCGGCACACAAAAACTCCACGCCGACGCCAGCCCCATCACCTACCAGGTCCCCTTCGAACCCGGCACCCTGAAAGCAATCGCCCGCACCAACGGCAAAATCGTCGCGCAAGACGAACTCCGCACCGCCGGCAAACCCGCGCGGCTGCTACTCTCCACCGGACTCGCCGCCGCAGATCTCACAAACCAGCCCCTCACAGAAACCACACCCGCACTAACGCCCGACTGGAACGACATAACCTACGTAACCGCCACGCTCGTCGACCAGAACGGCACAGTCATCCCCGACAGCGAAACCCTCATCCACTTCTCCGCCGCCGGCCCCGCAACAATCATCGCTGTAGACAACGGCAACCTCCTCGACCACGATCCCTTCCAGGCAACCGCACCGCAAGCTCTACGACGGCCACGCCATCGCAATCCTCCGCGCCACCGCGCCGAGCGGCAACATCACGATCACTGCAACCGCCGAAGGCATTCCGCCGACGACCATCACCCTCCACGCGGCTCCCGCACACCCGCCAGCCGTAGCTCGCAGCTTCTAAAATCCGAGACAGCCAATATGTGGAGCCGTCGCCAGTTTCTTGCCACCTCCGCCGCCACCGCCATCGCGCCGTTACCGGCGACCGAAGACGTATCGCTCATCGACTCCCACGTCCACGTCTGGAAACACGATCCCGCCTTCCCCTTCGCACCCGGAGCCAATCCTCCCCGCCGAAGATGCCTCAGTCGAACAACTCCTCGACCTGATGCACACCAACGGAGTCTCCCGCACCGTCATCATCCAGGTCATCCACTACAAGTGGGACAACCGCTATCTCGCCAGCGTCCTCAAACGCTATCCCCGCACGTTCCACGGCGTCTGCCGAGTCAATCCGCAAGACCCCGCCGCCCCCGACCAACTCAGCCGCCTCACCGAAGTCGATGGCTTCCACGGCGTGCGCCTCAGCCCTTCCGCCTCACCGCAAGACGACTGGATTCGCGGCCCGCTCATGCCGCCCCTCTGGAAACGATGCGCTCAACTCAAAGTCCCCATGACCATCCTCGCGCCAGTCACCCGCATGCCCGACCTGGCACCCCTCATCGAACAGAATCCCGACCTCACCGTCGTCATCGACCACATGGCCGACTGCCCGCTCAATCAACCAGACAAACTAAAACTCCTGCTAGCCCTCGCGCGCTACCCAAAAGTCTTCGTCAAAATCTCCCACCCGTGGTCACTCTCAACCGAGCCCTATCCCTACGCCGACACCATCCCGCAGATCAAGAGCCTCAACGAAGCCTTCGGCGCATCGCGCCTGATGTGGGGCACCGACTGGCCCATCTCGCTCAAGCAGCTCTCCTACGCAAAAGCAGTCGAGCTCTATCGCGACCACTTGAACTTCCTCTCCGCGCAAGACCATGCGCAGATTCTCTACAAGACAGTCCAACGCGTCTGGCCCTTCGGTATCGCCTAACCCCGGCTAGGTTTGCTTCCCAGCAACTCACGCGCAATGACCATCCGTTGAATTTCGCTGGTCCCTTCTCCAATCGGACACAGCCTCACATCGCGATAAAACTTCTCAGCCGGATAGTCCTTGATGAACCCATACCCGCCGTGAATCTGCACACCCTCATCACAGATCCGGCACGCCGCCTCGCTCGCATACAGCTTCGCCATCGCCGACTCGAGCGTCACCTTCTTGCCTTCATCCTTCATCTGCGCCGCGCGCATCGTCAGCAGCCACGCCGCATCCAACTCCGTCGCCATATCAGCCAGTTTGAATTGAATCGCCTGAAACTCACTGATCGTCTTGCCGAACTGCCGCCGCTCCTGCGCATACTTCATCGCTGCATCCAACGCGCCACGAGCCATCCCCAGGCTCAGCGCCGCAATCGAGATCCGCCCGCCATCGAGAACGCGCATCGCATCCTTAAAACCCTCACCTTCCTTGCCCACCATATTCTCAAGGGGAATCTCGCAATCCTCAAAAATCAGCTCCGAAGTATCGCTCGCCCGCAGTCCGAGCTTGTTTTCCTTACGCCCCGGCCGAAACCCGGGCGTCCCCTTCTCCACCACAAACCCCGAGATCCCCCCACGAGTTCCCTTCGCTTTATCCGTCACGGCCATCACCACCGCGCAGTCGGCATAGCTCCCATTCGTAATAAAGGTCTTCGACCCATTCAGCACCCACTTGTCGCCGCGTCTCACCGCAGTCGTCCGCATTCCGCCCGCATCCGAACCCGATCCCGGCTCCGTCAAACCCCACGATCCCAGCCACTGACCGCTCGCCAGCTTCGGAATCCACCGCTTCCTCTGTTCATCGTTTCCGGCAAGCATGATGTGATTCGTGCAAAGCGAATTGTGCGCCGCCACAATAATCCCCACGCTGCCATCCACGCGCGAAAGCTCCTCCACCGCGAGCACATACTCCACGTACCCCATGCCCGCGCCGCCCAACTCCTCAGGAAAGATCACGCCCAGCAGCCCCATCTCGCCAAGCTTCTTCACCACCGCATGCGGAAACTCGCTCTTCTCGTCCCAATCGCGACACATGAGGAGCAATCTCGCCCTCCGCAAACGCCCTTACCGCGCTCTGCAACTGCCTCTGTTCCTCGGTCAATCCAAACATTTCGCGCTCCTGAACATCATAATCAACACTTATACATCTATCATATCCACGCATACTCTGGCACACACGCATTTATCCATCGAGCAACGCGAGACCCGATGCCGTTCGTCCCTTCACGACCGGTATACAAGCCACGAAGTGGCCGCGCGCCGCGCAGGCGGCCCGTCCGGAAGGACAATGTCTTTAAATCCCAGCCAAAGCCTGATCCAGATCCGCCACAATATCCTCCACGTCCTCAATCCCCACCGAGATCCGCATCAACCCATCCGTAATCCCAAGCCGAGCCCGTCCCTCCGCACCAACCGCCGCATGCGTCATCGTCGCAGGATGGCAGATCAGCGTCTCCACGCCGCCCAGCGACTCCGCCAGGTATCCCAGCTTCAACCGCTGCGCAAACGCGTTCGCATTCTCAAGCGAACCGAGTTCAATCGAGATCATCGACCCAAATCCATGCTGCTGCCGCTTCGCCAGCTCATGATGCGGATGCTCAGCCAGGCCCGGATAGAAAATCTTCTGCACCTTGCTATGCCCATGCAGAAAATTCGCAACCGCACGCCCATTCGCATCGTGCTGCTTCATCCGCACGGCGAGCGTCTTCACACCGCGCAGCAGAAGATAGCTGTCAAACGGAGAAAGAATCCCACCCGTGCACTTCTGCACGAACCGGAACCGCTCCGCCTGCTCCGGCTTCGTACAAACCAGCACGCCGCCCAGGCCATCCGAGTGCCCGTTCAGAAACTTCGTCGTCGAGTGCATCACAATATCCGCGCCCAGCGCGATCGGCTGCTGCAGATACGGCGACAAAAACGTATTGTCCACACTCAGTTCCACACCCTTCGCATGACAGATCCGCGCCACCGCCGCAATATCCGTAATCGACATCATCGGATTCGTCGGCGTCTCAATGTGCACCAGCTTCGTCGCCGGAGTAATCGCCCCCACCACATTCTCCGCCACGCTCGTGTCGACATACGTAAACGTCAACCCGTAATTCGCCATCACGTTGTCGAACAGCCGCCCCGTCCCCCCATACATGTTGTCCGTACACACCACATGGTCACCGGACTTCATCATCGTGCACAGCGCCGTAATCGCAGCCATCCCGCTGCCGAAACAATGTGCGCTCGTCCCACCCTCAAGCGACCGCAGATTCTCCTCCAGTGCATCGCGCGTAGGATTCGTCAGCCGGGCATACTCATGCCCTTTGTTCTTCCCAATCGCCTCCTGCTGATAGGTCGACGTCAGGTAGATCGGCACATTCACCGCGCCTGTCAGCTCATCTGGCTCCTGCCCATCATGAATCGCCCGCGTAGCAAATCCCAACTTCTTCTTCGATTCCATCCGTCCCTCGTTTCTTCCTAAAAACTAATTCGCCTTCTTCTATTTCGTGGAAGCCGATCTCCTCGGTCTTTGCTTCTCCGAAACCGACTTGATCACCAGCGCATACTCCGTCTTTTGATCGAACGGGACCTTTGCCATCTTGATCGCCGTCGCCATCATGGCCTTCACATCCGGGCGGTCCAGCGTCTTCTCATCAATCTTCGCGATATGTCGCACCACCGAACCCGCCCCCTGCAATAAGCCTTTCGGATCGGGCAGCTTCGCGCCCTGCAAAAAGAAAAAATTGATGTGTTCCGGATACAACGCAATCGAAAAAATACCCTCGCTCGACCGCTCACTCGGCGAGAACCCGATCGCCAGCGCGTTGTAGTTGTCGTACACAAGCTCCTTCGCATGCGGCAAACGCTTCCGAAGTTCTACCAGTGTCGTTCGAGCAAGATCGGCAACCTCCGGAGCGAAGGCATCCAGAAAACGATCAAGCTGCTTCTCAGCACTCTCAGTCTCTGCCCTCTTCACCAGCATCACGCTCATACTCCCCGCTTTTCTAGTCCCTAGCCCCTAGCCCCTAGTCCCTGCCTTTAATCCAGCAATCCCTTCGACAAATACCTCTCTGCCGAATCCGGAATCACCGTCACCACTCTCTTCCCCGCGCCCAACTCCTTAGCCAGATCCACCGCCGCACAAACCACCGCCCCCGAACTCGATCCCGCAAAGACGCCCTCTTCAACGGCCAGCCGTTTCACCATCGCGAGCGCAGGCTCATCCATCACCATCATCGCCCTGTCACAGACCCTGCGATCGAACGTCGCCGGAATAAACGACACGCCGATCCCCTCCACCTTATGCGGCCCCGGCTCCCCACCCTGCAACACGCTGCCTTGCGGCTCGACCGCCACAGTCAAAATATCCGCGCTCTTCTTCTTCAAAAATCTTGCAACCCCGGTAAACGTCCCCGCCGAACCGACGCCCGAAACCCACGCATCCACGCGCCCCTGCATCTGCTCCCAAATCTCCACCGCGGTCGTCTGTTCATGAAAGTCAGGATTCGCCGGATTCTCAAACTGCAGCGCGGCAAACGCTCCCGGCGTCTCCATCTCAAACTCGAGAGCACGCTCGATCGCCCCCGCCATGCCCCCGGCCTCAGGAGTCCGCACCACCGTCGCACCCAGCCCGCGCATCAACTTCACCTTCTCTTCCGCAAACTGCTCCGGCACATACAGCATCACCTTGTACCCGCGATTCACGCCGATCAGCGCCAGCCCCACGCCAGTATTTCCGGCCGTAGCTTCAACGATCGTGCCGCCCGGCTTCAACACTCCGCGCCGTTCCGCATCGAGTACCAACCCCAGCGCCGCGCGATCCTTCACGCTTCCTCCCGGATTCAAAAACTCCAGCTTCGCCCATATCTCCGCGCAAGATTCTGCGCCGCTCGCCTGCTCCAGGCGCCGCAGCCGCAACATCGGCGTCTGCCCCACCAGCTCCAACACATTTTCTACAACCCTCATCAAACCCGTCCTCACACACTAATCATTCCGCCCTCAAACTTCTTATTGAAGACGTCTAAAACTCCCCAGCTTTTTTACCTCAATTCAGACAGAGCTGGCTCGGCAGGAAAAATTCACTCAGCAATCAATATGCAGAATGCCCCCACACCGCGGTCATTGCTTCTTCCCCGAAGTAAATCCCTCAGTCGCCCCACCATTCGAAGCGTTGGCAATCACCCGCGGATAATATCCGCTCCGCGTCCGCACCGACAACCTTCCAAAGCTCTTCGCCTTGGCTTCCACATGGATCTCACGATACCCACCCAGCGTCGGCGACTTGGTCGAGTGATACGCAATCGTGTACTGCGTCCGAATGTCCTGCGCTACTTCCGCCGCAACCGCGTCGACATCCCTTAGCGATTTCGGAAAATAAGCCGCGCCGCCCGTCTGTTCCGCCAGCGTCTCCAGTACACGCCGTGCATGCCGCGACTCCCGCTTATCCGTATCGTCGCCAAACAACAACCCAACGCAGTAAATCACTGGCCCATCGAGGTCCTGAATCCTCCGGATCGTCTGCTCCAGAGTTGCGCTCGATGCATTGTCTTCGCCGTCAGTGACGACCAGCAGCACCTGCTTCGGATGCTTCGCATTCTTCGCCAGATAATCCGCCGACGCCACAAGAGCATCGTAGATCGCCGTCCCGCCACTCGATTTGATATATCCCAAACCCTGCTGCAGCTTTTCAATGCTGTTCGTAAAGTCCTGGTCGATGAACGCCTCCCACGAGAAGTCCACAAGGAACTCTTCATCCTCCGGGTTCGACAGCTTCACAAAATCCACTGAAGCCTTATCCACCGCCTGCCGCTTGTCATACATCGATCCCGAACTATCGATCAGCAAACCAATCGACACCGGCAAA
Source organism: uncultured Acidobacteriaceae bacterium (assembly GCA_963746625.1). Lineage (GTDB taxonomy): Bacteria > Acidobacteriota > Terriglobia > Terriglobales > Acidobacteriaceae > Edaphobacter. The sequence continues at coordinate 613,088 of CAVVBT010000001.1, read as the reverse complement.
TCCTCATGCCGGAACGAATTGATCGTCTGCTGCACCCCATCCTCATAAACCGTGAACGCCGACTTATCCAGCGTCTGAATCGACTTGCCGCTGCCATCCAGCACCGTCGCATTCAGCCGGACCTCGTAAGCATCCTCTCGCAGCGTGTACTTGCCACCCTCGCGCTCAATCTTGCCGAGCCCCACCCCCTGCGTCGACCCCGACCTGCTCGGCGCAGGCGTATCCGCATCTGGCGAAGGCACCGGATCGCGGTCCACCGTAAGCGGATGCTGCGCGGCTGTCGGCTGCTTCCCCTGCGTTTGCCCCGGCGTTTGCGCGGACGGCTGCTGAGCCCATCCGCCACTCCCCACACCAGTCGCCGCCACCAACCATCCCGCCGCTGCTATCCGCGGCCACCACAAGCTTTTACTGCGAAGGTGCATAATACCCCTGGCGATTGTGCACCGTCAGCGCGGGAAGACCCGGCGGCGGCACCAGCCGTATCTTCAATTTACGCCAGTTCCCGTCCTGCTTCACACCCGATGGCCTGTACCCGATCACATACTCGTTCCGCAGCTCCGCGCTGATCCTCGAAGCAATGTCCCCCAGGTCGCCCATATCCATCACCCGAAACATCCGCCCGCCCGTCATGTCGCAGATATCGTTTAGCAGGATCGGCCCCAGCTGCTCTTCGGTCGTCGGCGCATACTGGTCGAAGATTCCGATTGCATAAATCTGCACATCGCTCTCCCGCACCACCCGGCGCAGTTCGCCTTCGGTATACCGGCTCCGGTTGTCTCCACCATCCGAGATAATCAACAAAGCCTTCCGGTCATACTTCGCCTGTTTCAGCTTGTCGACACCCAGATAAATCGCATCGATCAGCGCCGTCCGGTTCTCCGGCTTCAGCATCACCATCCGCGCCTCGACATCATCCACATCCGACGTATAGTCCACGATCACCGCTGGCCGGTCGTTGAACCCCACCACAAAAAACTCATCCTGCGGGTTCGAAGTCCTCATAAACTCGCTCAGCGCCTTCCGCGCCCGTAGAAACTTCGACGTCATACTCCCGCTCAGGTCGAAGATGATCCCGATCGTCACCGGCGCATCTTCCGTCGAGAAGCTCTTGATCACCTGCCCAATGTTATTGTCATAAACCTCAAAATTCTCCTTCTCCAGCCCGGTCACCAACCGGTTCATTGGATCGGTCACCGTCGCAGGCACCAGCACCAGGTTCACGTCCACCCGGATCCGCGCATCCCGCCTCGACGTCGCGAGCTTAGCGGCGTTCTCTGCGCCCTCAATCACCGGTTTTGCATCCTCCGGCGTCTTCGGCGGAGGCGGTGGTGGCTGCGTGTGCACCTCACCCAGCGGGTTCTCCTGCGCGAAACACGTCGTTTGCCCAGCCCCCACCCAAAGCGCCAGAACCACCACGGCCAGCGCCGCCTTACCCCAAGTCCTCAACCCCGTCTTACCGTCTTTGCTCCTCATGTAGATATCCATACTGGCACCTAAGCCCGATCCGCGCCCAACAAGCCGCATCCCTCATGGAACCCTAAGCGAACTCCCCTGGAACCCTTGCTGCAGAACCGTAAACCACCCTGCCTCTTGAGATGCTGATTCAAGAAATAATAGACCCGACGTCAAGCCCTTGTGTCACTGTTTTATCTCGCTGAAGGATTTCCCGGTACTGGTATTTTCACCAGCCCTTTCTTTCGGCGGATTCCCTCAGCCGTAACCTCCCTCCACCACCCCACCCCGTACAATCTCTATAAATCTAAGACGTCTGGAGACAGAAAACAGCATGGCCCGCCTTTACCCTTTCCGCGCCCTCCGTTACGACCCCGCCCGCGTCAACATGGAGACAGTCGTCACCCAGCCCTATGACAAGATCACGCCGGCCATGCAGCAGCGCTACTACGAATCCAGCCCCTACAACCTCGTCCGCGTCATCCTCGGCAAACGCGAACCCGACGACACCGAACCCCAGGAGTTCCTCCCGTCAGGCGAAAAGGCCCACAACGTCTACACCCGCGCCGCCCAGTACCTCCGTGACTGGCGCAAAGACCACATCCTCGCCGAAGAGTCCGAACTAGCAGTCTACGGCTACTCCCAAACCTACGTTGTTCCAGGCACATCCGAAACCCGGGAACGCCGAGGCTTCATCGCCCTGGGCCACCTCTACGACTACGCCGACAAGGTCGTCTACCGCCACGAACAGACCTTCCCCAAGCACAAGTCCGACCGCCTGGCCCTCTTCAAGGCCACCCGCACCTACTGCGAGCAGATCTACATGCTCTACTCCGACCCCGCATTCACTGCCGAAAAACTCATCTTCCAGGGCGCATTTCCGAACGGCTTCGACGATAACCCAGCCGACCTCGCCATCACCGACGAGTACGACGTCGTCCACAAGCTCTGGAAGCTCACCGACCCCAACCTCATAAACCTCCTCCTCACCGCCATGCGCGACAAGAAGCTCATCATCGCCGACGGCCACCACCGCTACGAAACCTCCGTCGCCTACGCCAAGGAGCGCTCCGCCCAACTCAAACTCCCCCTCAACCAGCCCAACGGCTTCCTCGACGAGGACGAACTCCTCAACTCCAACCACCTCCCCGTCCCACCCTTCCCCGAAGCCGCCATGATGATGACCTTCGTCAACATGGACGCCCCCGGCATCACCATCCTCCCCACTCACCGAGTTGTCACCGGCATCGAAAACTTCTCCTCACCCGACTTCATCACCAAAGCCAGCGCCTTCTACACCATCACCGAGATCGACTCACCCGCCCCCGCCGCCGAACTCATCGCCCAGCTCAACCAGTCCACCGGAGACTCCTTCGTCGCCGCAACCGGAGACGGCAACTACATCCTCACCCCCAAACCCGAAGCCATCGCGCCCCTGATGAAAGGCTTGCCCACAAAACAAAGCCAGTTAGGAGTAGCCCAACTCCACACCGTCGTCCTCGACCACCTGCTGGGCCTGACCGAAGACAAGATCCGCGCCACCGGAAACATCCAGTACCTCCGCGAAGCCGACGAAGCCGTTGCGCTCGTAGACTCCGGCGAAGCCAACATCGCCTTCCTCATCAAACCCATCACCCTCGACCAGCTAAAAGACGTCTCCCTCTCCGGCGAAGTCATGCCCCAAAAATCTACCGACTTCTACCCCAAACTCCTAAGCGGCCTGGCCATCTACGCCCTCGACTAACCCTCAGCAAAGAAAAACGGGTGAGTCGCCGTTGCTGTTGCCCGGTGGCCCATCCTTTTCAGGTCTATCGAAGGGGTGGGTTGCCGTTGCCTGACGGGTGGCCCATCCTTTTCAGTCTCATCGAAAAGGGTGGGTTGCCGTTGCACTTGCTTTGCCGTTGCTCTTGCACTTGCCTCTCTTGCTTGTCATCCCCGAAGGGGATCTGCTGTTGCTGTAGCCGTTACCTACGCCCTCGCTTTTAGTTCTCATCCTTCGCCGAAGGCCAAGGACCCGCATCTTCGGTCCCCGTCCCCGTCGCCGTTTACAATCAACCAAACCGCCTTGAAGCCTCCGTTCAAACCCATAGCCGCGCTTCTCCTCACCCTGCTGACCGTCGCCCAGGCCCAGCAACCCACCCCTCGCACCCTCATCTTCCTCGACCCCGCCCACGGAGGCCTCGACCCCGGAGCCCACCTCCCCAACAACGTCCTCGAAAAAGATCTCACCCTCGCCTTCGCCACTCGCCTCCGAGCCCAACTCTCCGCCGCAGGCTTCGCCCTCCTCTCCACCCGCGACGCCGACCCCGCCGTCCCCTTCCCCACCGACCAGCGCGCCGAAATCGCCAATCACGCTCACCCTGCCGCCTGCCTTATCCTCCACGCCACCTCCAGCGGCTCCGGCATTCACGTCATCACCTCGTCGCTCCCACCCAATACACTCGACGATCCCCACGCCACCATCCCCTGGAACACTGCTCAATCCGCGTCCATCCCCCAAAGCCTCGCCCTCGCCAACGAGATCGGCCTCGCCCTCGAGCACGCCAAACTTCCCGTCATTCTTAGCCGAGCCGCCATCCGCCCCCTCGACAACCTCATCTGCCCCGCCGTCGCCATCGAGATCGCCCCACTCACACCGTCCGACGCCGAACCCACCCCAGTCACTGACGCGAACTACCAGCAAAATATCGCGAAGGCCATCACCGCCGCGCTTGCCTCCTGGCGAAGCCACATCGCAGCCAGCAGGAGCGCAGCGATGATCCCCCGCTACCAGCGCATCCTCTTCTGGAGCCTCGCCGCCGCCTGCCTCCTCATGGTTGCCTTCCTCCTCCGCGGCTACGGAGCGGCGCGTAAACGTCTAGGCGCACCTGCCAACGACGCCCCCATCGCCGCGCCCACCACCGCCAGTACCGAAGACATCACCCTCTACCTCGCCAACGACGCCGACGCCTCCATCACCCCGGCAACCGAGTCACTCTCGCTCCCCCAAGACCCCGCCATCCGCGCCCGAACCCTCCTCGACCATCTCCTGGCCGCCTACGCCCGGCCCAACTCCGCCCACCCCCTCCAGGCCGGCCCCGCCGTAGACGACGTCTTCCTCCTCCCCGACCCCAACCCCGCTCCAGGCGAACAACCCGGCCAACTAGCGGTCATCAACCTGAGCGGCGGGTTCGTCAACAACCACCCCTCCGGCGTTCAGGTCGAAGCCCTCACCATACAATCCATCATCGGCACCCTCCACGCCGCGCTCCCCCAAGTCACCACCATCCGCTTCCTCGTAGGCGGCCAGCCTCACGACACCCTCGCCGGCCACGCCGACCTCCTCCACAACTACCCCGCCACCGACACCGCCGCCAAACCCACTCCCCCAACCGAAAACCAACCATAAAGCCAACCCCGAACGCGATACCTAAAGACATTACCCGCCATCACCGCCAATCGAGCCCGGACGAACAACTGAGAACGGAGAACTGACAACTGACAACTCAACCAACCATCGGCCTCTTCGACTCAGGCTTCGGCGGCTTAACCGTCCTTCGCGCTCTCCTGCCTCTCATGCCCGAAGCCAACTACATCTACCTCGGCGACACCGCCCGCCTTCCCTACGGTTCAAAATCCCACGAAACCATCGCCCGCTACGCCGTCTCCAGCGCAAAATTCCTTCAGGACCAGGGAGCCGAACTCCTCGTCATCGCCTGCAACACCGCCACTGCCCTCGCCCTCGAAGACATCCAGCAAGCGGTTCCCATCCCAGTCATAGGCGTAGTCGAACCCGGCGCCCAAGCCGCTCTAGCCTCCTCCACTAAAGGGAAGACTAGCGGCGGAAAAAAAAGTGTCATCCTGAACGAAGTACTGGGTGCCCCAGGTCCCGATTCTGGGACCTGGGATGGACCACCACAAATCTCCCCCCAAACCGAAGTTCTCGTCCTCGCCACCCAGGCTACAGTCCAATCCCACGCCTACACCCGAGCCCTCCGCACCCTCAACCTGGAAGCCCACGAGAAAGCTTGCCCGCTCCTGGTCCCCCTCGTAGAAGAAGGCTGGATCAACCACCCCGTCACCGACGAAGTCCTGAAAATCTACCTGCAAGAAGCCCTAACCGAAGCCCCCAAAGCCCAAACCCTTCTCCTAGGCTGCACCCACTACCCGCTCCTCGAGCCGGCCATCCGCCGAACCCTCGCCGCTCTCAACCACCCCCTCACCATCATCGACTCAGCCCACGCCACCGCCCAGGCCGTAGTCGCCCATCTCGCCACTAAGAATCCAGCAGAAAAGGCCCCAGCTAATCGCCCCACCGAAACCGCGAAAAACTGCACCTTCTACGCCACCGATTCCATCGAGAAATTCGAACGCCTCGGCTCCGCCTTCCTAGGCCAACCCGTAACCAGAGTCCGCCACATCGACCTCCGAGAATAAGTCACCGTCGCTCTTTGCCATCGCCATTGCCTTAGCTTTTGTTTTTGTTTTTGCTTTTGCTTTTGTTTTTGCTTTTGTTTTTGCTTTTGTCTTTTGTTTTTGCTTTTGCTTTTGTTTTTGCTTTTGCTTTTGTTTTTTAGTTGTCATCCTTCGCCGAAGGCGGAGGATCTGCAGTTGCTTTTGCAGTTGCTTTTGCAGTTGCTTTTGCAGTTGCAGTTGTAGTTGCAGTTGTTCTTGCACTTGCTCTTCTTGTTTGTCATCCCCGAAGGGGATCTGCTTTTGCTCTAGCTTTTGCTTTTGCTCTAGCTCTAGCCTCTGCTCCCTACTCACCCACGAAGCTTGACAAAATACACCCCTCACCTAGCTATACTGGAAAACGAAACGGGCCCGAAGTACCAAACCAAACCCAACAACCCATTACTATCGAACACTTTGCAACAAGCAAGTCCAAAAAATAAGACTTTTTCCAGAATCAAGCCCCAAAGTCCAGACCTAAACATTATCTTTCGAATACTTTGCACACTTTGCACCAGGGAGGGGTACCCTCCCCAGAATGGAGCCGGAACCCATGCCCTACCTGCTAAAAACCGAGCCCACAACCTACTCCTTTGAAGACCTCGAGCGCGACGGCAAAACCGTCTGGGACGGCATCTCCAACCCCCAGGCCCTCCTCAATCTCCGCAGCATGAAGCCCGGCGAAAAACTAGTCATCTACCACTCAAACGTTGGCAAGGCCGCCGTAGGCACAGCCAAAGTCCTCTCCGTAGACCCCACCGACCCCAAAAACCCCAAAATCATCATCCAGCCCGTCAAGCGACTCAAAACCGAGAAAACTCTCAGCGAGATGCGCGAAGCCTCCGTCTTCAAGGACTCCATCCTCTTCCGACAGTTCCGCCTCTCCGTAGTCCCCCTCACCGAAGCCCAATACGACTGGCTCACCACCTGAGCGGAGTCCGCCCCACGCTGGTATCCTCAACCCTGACCACAAACAGGAGACATTCACACCACATGATCGATCTCAAAGGCAAAGTCGCCGTAGTCTTCGGCCTCGCCAACAAGCGCAGCATCGCCTGGGGCATCGCCCAGAAGCTCTCCGAAGCCGGCGCCACCCTCGCCATCTGCTACCAGAACGAGCGCCTCAAGAAGGAGGCCGACGCCCTCATCCCCGAGCTCCGCGACGCAAAAGCCTACCAGTGCGACGTCTCCGTCGACGCTGAGATCGACACCCTCTTCGCCACTCTCAAAGAGACCTACGGCACCCTCCACATCCTAGTCCACGCCGTCGCCTACGCCCCCGCCGACGCCATCAAAAACGACTTCCTCCTCACCACCCGCGACGACTTCCGCATCGCCCACGACGTCAGCGTCTACTCGCTCATCGCCGTCAGCCGCGCCGCCGTCCCCCTCATGACCGAAGGCGGCAGCATCCTCACACTCACCTACTACGGCTCCACCAAGGTCTTCCCCAACTACAACGTCATGGGCGTCGCCAAAGCCGCCCTGGAAGCCGCCGTCCGCTACCTCGCGGCCTCACTTGGCTCAAAGAACATCCGCGTCAACGCCATCTCCGCCGGCCCCATCAAGACCCTGGCCGCCCGCGGCATCGGTGACTTCACCAAAATCCTCGAGGCGGTCGAACAACGTGCCCCCCTCCATCGCAACGTAGACCAACTCGAAGTAGGCAATGCCGCCCTCTTCCTCTCAAGCGACCTCGCCAGCGGCATCACCGGCGAAGTTACCTACGTCGACGCCGGCTTCAACGTGACCGGCCTCTAAGCGATGCCCGCGCCGCCGTCATCCTGAGCGATGGCGCGCAGCGCCGAGTCGAAGGATCCCCGCATTCGCCTTTGTCTTTGCTTTTGCTGTTCTTCTCGAGAAAGGAACACAAACATGACCATCGCTGAAATCGCTCCTGCAGGACTACGACATCGAAATCTCCAACACGCGCCGCACCCTCGAGCGCGTCCCCGAAGGCAAGAACGACTGGAAGTGTCACGACAAATCCATGCCCCTCGGAAAACTAGCCATGCACTGCGCCTCCATCACACGCTTCGGTTCCTACATCATGCTCGACGACGGCATGGACATGGCCAACTCCAAACGCCCCCACGTCCCTCTAGTCTTTACAACCCGCGAAGAATGCCTCCGCACGCTCGACGAGAGCGCCAAAGCCTGCCGCGACGCCATCGCCGCAGCCTCCGACGAGCACCTCTCCGCACCCTGGCGCTTCAGCTTCGGCGAGCAGGTCATCTCCAACAACCCGCGCTCGCTCACCTTCCGCCAGATGTGCTTCAACCACCTCATCCACCACACCGCGCAGCTCGGCGTCTATCTACGCCTCAATGACATCCCCGTACCCGCCCTCTACGGCCCATCCGCCGACGAACAAATCAAGATGTAAGCACATCTCTCCGCAAGTTCAAACCTGCTGAGATTGCGCGCATTCTGTTACGATTGCGCCCGTAGTGATTTCCTTTTTCCGGGACCCTTCATGCGCCAATGGTTTCTCTCAGCAGTTCTCTCTTTGCCTGCCATCGCTCTAGCTCAAACCCCAGCTCAAACTTCAGCTACATCCCATACCGCCGACGGCAAGGTCCATTGCTCGATTCAGCCACCGCCCACTCCCGGAGAAGCCCTCAACGCCCTGGTAGCCGGTAACGCCGAGCGAGCCGAAACTCTCTACGCCGCCCAGGTTGCTTCCTCGCCATCGCCTGCAGCCTACGCGGGCCTCGCCCGCGCCCAACTCGCCGCGAATAAACTCCCCCAGGCCCTTTCTACCGCGAAGACAGCTCTCGCCGCCACACCCACGTCCGCCGAAGTCCAAGCCCTCACTGGCGACGTCCTCCTTCGCTCAGGGCAGATCCCTGAGGCCGGATCGGCCTATACCCGCGCACTCGCACTCGACGGCTGCTCCGCCCGGGGCCACTACGGCATGGGCCTGGTCAACCAGCTCCTCGCCCGTCACGCCGCAGCTGACCACGAGCTCGATTTAGCCCGCAAGCTCTCGCCAGGCGACCCCGAGATCGTCGCTGCCTACCTGACGTCGCTCCCCGAGGCCGACCGAGTCACCCCCCTTAACGCCTTCCTCTCCAACAAACCGCAGCTCCCGCCAGACCGAATCGAGGCTCTCACCCGTGAACTCGCGATTCTCCAGGCACACAAACTCTGCACCCCCACCGAACCCTTCCAGACCGCCAAACTCACCCTGACGCCCGTCATGCTCAACGGAACCATCATCCGCTCCTGGGGTTTCTCGGCTAAATTCAAAAACGCAGACTCCCAGTTGCTTGAGCTCGACTCCAGCGTCTCCGGCATCCTCCTCGACGAAAAGCAGGCCGCTAAGGCCGGAGTCCAACCCCTCATCCCCGGGGCAAATACCGTACCTTACACCGGTTTTGTCGACCGCATCAGGATTGGCTCGATCGAATATCACGACTGTCCCGTCCGAGTCGTTGAATCCTCAACACTCGCCAAAGCCAACGGCCTCATTGGACTCGACCTCTTTCGCGACCATCTCATCCACATCGACTATCCCGACCAGTCCGTGACCCTCAGCCCTCTACCCGCCACGCCACTCGCTCCGCCCACTGGCGAAAGGGCTATCGTAACTCCCACCGACAAAGACTGGTCGCAGATCTACGTGGACGGCGCCAACATTCTCGTTCCAGCGCTCATCAACAAGCAAGGCCCTTTCCTTTTCGTGCTTGATACTGGCGCTCCGCGCACCGTCCTCTCGCCCGACGTCACCACCCGCACGCTCGACAAGAGCAGCGACGCGACCATTCCGCTACAAGGGACATCCGGGACCGTCGTCAAGTTCATCCCCAAAGAGGGAGGTGGCGATCTGAACCGCGCCGATATCTACTCCGCCGACGGGACCCTCCTCAAGGTCTCCCGCCCGGTAAAATTCCCGCTCTACCGGTTCGCCGGCAGCGAGGTCCCCAACCGCAGCGCTGTCACATTCGACCTCACTCCAAAAAGCCATGCCACCGGCGTCGAAGTCTCCGGCCTTCTTGGCTTCGACATCCTTCGCGGATTTCTCATCGACATCAACTACCGCGATGGAGTAGCCCGCATCCTCTTCGACCAAAACCGTCGCTACGCCGTCCAACAGGCCGACAAAACCTATCTCGGCAACTACTACTAAATCAGAACGAGAAAAATCAAAGCCCGCGAACCGGACAGCCAACATCCGGTCCGCGGGCTACACATTTTCTCCTCTAGTCCTTCCGGTAAACCACCCCATTCTTCATCACAAACTTAACCTTCGTCGTCACCGAAATATCGTCCAGCGGATTCCCCGGCACCGCGATCACATCCGCAAAGTAGCCCGCTTTCAACTCGCCAATCTGCCCACCCCACCCCAGTAACTTAGCGCCGTTCAGCATGTCTGCCTGCAACACCGCAGCTGGCTTCATCCCATACTCCACCATCAACTCCAGTTCCCGAGCCTGCGTCCCATGTGGAAACGGCCCCACATCGCTTCCCACCGCAAACGGAACCCCGGCCGCCATCTGCTTCTTGAACTCCGCCGCATGATAAGCCTGCTGCGCCCGCTCACTCGCCGCTCTCGCCGGAGTCGCAGCGTGATCCGCGAAATACTCGACAATAGCGAACGTCGGCACCGCATAAATCTGCTTCTCCTTCATCGCGCGCATCGTGGCCTCGCTCAACTGATCCGCATGGTCCACCGAAGCAACACCGGCAGCTACTGCGAACCCCGTCCCCGGCTCACCCGTGGCATGCACCGCCACACCGCGCCCCGAACCCACGCCACCACCTGTCCGCGCAGCCTCCTTCACCGCCGCCGCCAACTCTTCCTCCGTGTACTGATACGGCGTCTTGAAAACACCATCCCGAAACGAATCCCGCCCCGTCTCATAAATCTTCGTAAAGTCCGCACCGCCCTTCCGCTGCTCCCGCATCACCTTCACAATCTCTTCCGCCGAATCAGCATAGTCCGCGTTCGAGAGCACCTTCTGCGCCGGGTTATACCCAATCGCATCCTCATGCCCGCCCGTCAGGTCGATCGCGTTGCAACTCATCCTCATCCTCGGCCCTGGAATCATCCCCTTATTGATCGCATTCCGAACCGCAACATCGGCACAACCCGCACCCTCCGTTCCCATATCGCGCTCAGCGGTGAAGCCCGCCATCAAATCCGCCTTCGCCGCACCCGCCGCAATCAGCGTCCTCTCCGGCACGCTCTCCTGCACCGTTTGCAAATCCTCGGCCCCCACATGCAAAAACAGATGCACATGCGCATCGATCATCCCGGGCATCAGCGTCGCATCTCCCAGATCAATCACCTCAGCCCCCGCCGGCCGATCCACATGCGTCCCGACAGCCACAATGCGCTCCCCCTCCACCAACACCTCACCCGGAGTCACGACACTTCCACCCGCCACATCCAGCATCCGCGCCGCATGCAACACCACAGGATGCCCCGCCACAGTTCCCTGAGCCAGACATGACACCGCCGCAAAACTTACAGCTAACGCACAAACAAAAGTTTTCATAGTTCCGCCAGCATATCGCGAAACCCCGTCAACGCCCATCCGACAACATCTTTGCGACTCCCAACATCCAACAGACAGAGCCGCCCCACAAGCCGGCGAACGCTCAATTCGATTGGAGCAGCCTATGGAACCGACCTGGAAGCCTCACGAAGACAACAAGCCGCTCGACGCAGCCGAACGCAATGATCTCCCCGCCTCCGTCTACGCCTTCCCCGACAAGCGCAAAGAGCCTCTCAGCAACGCCTCCCACGTCCGCAACGCAATCGCTCGCTTCGACCAGGTCAAAGGAGTCACAGACCATGAGCGCGAACAAGCTTTCACCAACATCAAAGCCGCTGCGAGACACTACGGCGTCGAAATGAAGGAGACCGACTGGCATCAGTTAGGAAAGCAACCCCACACCGCCAATCCTGCCCATAGACAATAACTTCAGACGAAGCCCTCGTCGCGATTTAGCGGAATGGGGCTTCACACGATCTCTCGATCTCATCCCACCCACGTGCCTTTACCCGGCCTTCTCCGTCAACTCCGCCCATCGCGAATACAGCGCATCCACCGACTCCTGCGCCGCCTCCATCTCCGCAAGCGCCGCCGTCAGTCTCCCCGCATCTACCACCACAGCCGGATCCTCCACCACAGCCTTGGCTCGCTGCAACCGCTCCTCAGCCGCTTCGACTGCTGCCTCAATCCCCGCAAACTCCCGAGCCTCCAGATACGAAAGCTTCTTCTTCCCAACCGAACTCGCGGCAGCCGCAACGGGAGCCGAAGCACACCCTTCCCAACCCCAACGGGAGTCTCGCTGGTCTTCACCCCACGCCACTGCTCCCACTGCAAGTAATCCGCAAACGTCTCCGCCCCACCTTTACCATCCAGTCCCAGCACAGTCGTCGAAACCCGGTCCAGCATGTAACGATCATGAGTCACCAGCACCAACGCCCCAGAGTACTCGAGCAAACTCTCCTCCAGAATCTCCAGCGTCGCGATATCCAGATCGTTCGTCGGCTCATCCAGCAACAGCAGATCCGCCGGCTCCAGCATCAGTCGCGCAATCAGCACCCGAGCCCGCTCCCCGCCACTCAGCCTCTCCACTGGCTGATTCAGTTGCTCTCCCGTAAACAAAAACTTGGCCGCATAGCTTGCCACATGCACCACCCGCCCCTGGTACACCACCGAGTCCGCATCCGGAGCCAGGGCTCGCCGCAGCGTCACTCCCTCTTCCAACTCGCGCATCTGGCTGAAGTAGACAATCCTCAACCCATTCGCCTTTTTCACCACTCCACTCGCTGGCTGCAGTTCGCCCGTCAGCAATCGCAGCAGCGTAGTCTTGCCGCTCCCATTCGGCCCAACCAACCCCACCCGCATCCCGGCCGTGATCAGAAAATTCAGCCCCTCCAAAATCTTCTTTCCACCCAACTCAACCGAAACATCCTCCAACTCCACAAGCCGCTTCGTCTGCCGCTCCGTCGCCGAAAACTCAATTCCCAGCGCTCGCCGTCTGCAGTCCTCGCCGAAACCTCCTTCAACTGCCCAATCAACTCGTTCGCATTATCGATGCGAGCCTTCGCCTTCGTAGCTCGCGCCTTCGGCCCACGTCGCAACCACTCCACCTCCACGCGAACGCGGTTCTTCAGCGACTCCTGCAGCTTCGACTGCGCCTCAAGATATGCCTCCCGCCCCTCAAGAAACTTCGAATAGCTCCCCTTCACCCGCAGCAGCCCATCCGCATAAACGCGGTTCAACTCCACTATCTCTGTCGCAACATTCTCAAGAAAATAACGATCATGACTGACAAGAACACAAGCAAAATCACCCTCATTCAGCAGTCCCTCCAACCATTCAATTCCCTCCAGATCCAGATGGTTCGTCGGCTCATCCAGCAACAGCACATCCGGATGTGTCACCACCGCCTCCGCAATCGCCAGTCGTTTGCGCCACCCCCCGCTCAGCCGCGCTGCCTCAGCATTCAGATCAGGAAATCCAATCTTTCCACCAGTCTCCCGCAGCCTGCCCTCGCGCTCACCCTCCGCCACGCCGCCGCGCTCGAGCGCCTGCTCCAACACAGTCCGCACTGTGACACCAGGCGCAAAGTTCGACTCCTGCGCCACGTAACCAATCCGGCCGCGCTTCCGCACGGCAACATCGCCGGCGTCCGCATCCTCTTCGTCCGCAAGAACCTTTAGCAGCGTGCTTTTTCCGGCGCCATTCGGCCCGATCAACCCAATGCGGTCTCCGTCGGAAACCGTAAAACTAATCTCACGAAACAAAGCTGTCGCGCCAAAGGCCTTCGTCAACCCCTGCGCATTCAAAATCGGCGGCATTGCTTCAGTTTATCGCTAAGCCTTGACCTAACGAATCAACGCCGCCGAATCTAACGGCAAATGGTATTAAGATCCACCGCCACCGGTGGAACGGCAGGCAAAGGGAGGTTCTTCGCTCGCATGGCTTCTTCAAGGGTATCCGGCGCGGGCGGCAGGGACAGGTCAACATCGTTCCGGTAAAACGCATCACGCTCAGCGTCTTCGAGCCGGACGAAGGTAAAACCTCTGTCACGATAAAGTTTCAGCAGGCGAGGCAGCATCCGCGCATCCAGAGCGCCCACATGCATCAACAGCACATACGGAATATCACGCCCATACAAGGCCTTCGACATCGCACGACTATAGTCGATCGCCGAATCGGCTGCCGCAAGATACGCTGTCTCCAACTTTGCAATGGCGACCGTATCATTCTTCGCGACACAGCGCGCATACGGCGCATTGTAAGCATAATCCTGGAAGCTCATGGTGACGCCCGCAATCCTGTAGCCATGCTCGGCCAGAAAACGGCGCGCCCCCAGACGCTTCTCCTCGGTGTCTCCTTCGCCCAGGTTGGGATAGCGAAACCAATGCCAGTCCGCGTCCCCCATGTCGCGCCGAAGCAGCTCCTCATTCTTCAGCACATCTGCCTCCCATGCGGCAAGGGCGCTTTGATTGAGGTTCGTGTGCGACCAGGTATGGTTGCCCAACAGCAGACCCGCGGAACGCCAATCCGCCAGCATCGGTGTCGAGAGGGGCTCTTCCTCCGTACGAACGCCGTTCACAAAGCCATAGACGGGCGGCATCTTCGCGTCCTTCATCGCGGCGATCAGTTTGCGGCCAATCTCGACCCGCGTCTCGTCACTCGGCAACGCACTGTGCGCCGGCAAATCATCCCAGGTAAACGCAATCTGCTGAGCCGATGCGCTGACAGCCAAAACTCCCACCAACAAAATGACCTCATAGAACCATGTCCGCTCGAACCGTGACCTCTTCACCCGCATAGCCTCCCGTGGTCCCTGCCCCGCGCCGCGCAGAAGCCCCAACAATAGACAGCTAATCCAGATCAAAATCCCGCAGTGGCTTCTCCGTCAGCGGAGTCTCCTTAGCCTTCTTCACTGCCTCGGCAAACTTCTTCGCCATCACGTCATCTTTGTTCTTCTGCGCATCCACACTCTGTTGGAAGATTGAGTCACGGCGCGCATCCGCTTCACGCAGAGCCTTCGCCGCCTCGCCAAAATCCTCAAACATCTTCTTCTTCGGCGCCGACTTGTGCGAAATAATCGCCCGAGTCACCGGATCCACCTTCAACATAGCCCCACAATCAGGACACATCACCTCAAACGGCTGATCGCTCAATCCCATGGAACACACCTCACCTCACCCATTCTAGAACTGTAGACAACACTGACAACTAAGAACTGACAACGGAGAACCGTTCTAAAGCCGCACCACCACATGCCCCGGGCACTGATTCCCCGCGACCCCCACCAGCCGTTCCACCAACCCGTCACCATACCGAGCAATAAACCAAACCCCAGCCACCACCCTCTCCTGCGGATGCCCGTCCGGAAAAACATTCAGCGTGATCGCCGCCGCGTGTTTCTTAAGACTCGCCTCTTTCTGCAGCTCAAAAGTAGCCGCCATCCTCCGCAGCCGGTTCATCTGATACAGCATCTTCGACCCCGAGACCTCCGCCGCCCGCCCCAGCGAAGCGTCCAAATGCCCCAGATACTCTGTCAGCGCACTCAACTCCTCCTCCAACGCATTTCCCACCGCCGCCAGCTTCCGCTTCTCCTCAATCGGCATCGCCCGCGCCCCCAGCCGCTGCGCCAGCGCCTCCGCCGTCGTCATCGCATCCGGCAACTGCACCTCATCCTTATCCATCACCGCAGCAATTGCCGGCTCCAGCAGCGTCGCGCTCAACCGAGGCAGCACCGGTGTAATCCGTCCCAGAATCGCCTCATACAAAACCGCACTCTGCGCAAAATAAGCAATCTCCGCCGGTCCCCCTACGTAAGCGGCCGTGGGCAGCACCGTATCCTGAAACACCGCTCGCAGCAAAGCATTCGGACTCAGCCGCTCCGGCGCGGTCTCCAGAATCCCCAACAACTCGGCCGTCGAATAGCTCTTCCCACCGGCCTTCCATTGCCCATTCCCATTTCTCCGCAGAGCGACCCGCTCTCCGGTCGTATCGTCCAGCAGAAACAACAGTGAACCACCCTCCGCCACCAGCACCTGCGCGTGGTACCCGGCCTTCACCAGTTCTTCACTCCGAGAAATCAGTGCCGCCTGCAACTCCGCCGCATGTTCAATCGCATACCGAAGAGTCTCTTCACCAAGCGCATGAAATCCGCGCGTAGAGGCATCCATCACCACCAGCCCCTCATTCGCAAAAATCCGAGCCATCAGCCGCCCAAACGCCAGCGCCAGCGTAGGCCTCTGACCATCCAGCGGCGCATAACACTCACGCAGCCACTCGGCCACTGGAGCAAACTCCAGCAACTCACTCGCCCGCTCCAGCACCGTCTCCAGCTCCGCACCCGGCACCACTTCACCAACTGGAACCGCATGCGGCACCTTCAACCCCAGCCGCAGCGTCTCCACCGAGGTCTTCGTCAGCAGCGAAACCTGGTCGACCTCCGCCAGATCGTGGTCCTCGGTCGCCATCCAAAAGACCGGAACATGCTCGACGCCGGTGGCCTTCGTCGCCTCGCGGGCGCGGGCCACAGCAGTCGCTGCCTTCAGAATCGTAAACAGCGGGCCGCCAAACAGCACCACCTGCTGGCCGGTCACGACCGCCTTTGCCCCCGCACGCAGCTTCGCAATATTCGCCTTTGCGCCTTCGCTCGCGCCGAAACCCACCGCCTGCTGCTCCAACAGATCGGCCAGCGCACCTGGATCCTTTACCGCAACCGCATTGCCAATCCATTTTCCCGCAAACGGTTCCGCCCCAAACCACTGACGGATCGCAGCATCTTTCGGGCTATCGGCCATCGCCAGATAGTCGAGATAGATCTTCGACACGTTCGGCAGAATCGTAATCGGGTAACACTCAGAGCTCATCGAAGACCTATCTCAATCTCAGCCGCGGCAGTTCCTGAGGCTGTTACATAAATTTTCGGCGCATCTTGTTGGATGCACACCCCCCAAGTCTAGATGCAGGATGATAATTTAGCCCTATGGCTCCCCAAATAAAGACGCCCAGCGCCCCTCTCCCCACCGAGAAGAAGAAGCCTCTTACCAAGCCGCGCCTGCTCTCTTCCAAGATCGCCTATAGCGGCAAAGTCTTCTCCGTCGTCCAGGACAAGATTGAAGAGCCCAATGGATTGGTCCACGTCCGCGAGATCATTCGCCACAACGGCTCCGTCGTCATCCTGGCCGTCGACGACTCCAGGAACCCCAGCGACCCCGAAATCGTCTTAGAGCGCCAGTACCGCCACGCTGCCGGCCGCACGCTCATCGAACTGCCCGCTGGCCGTTGCGAGCCCGGCGAAGCCCCTCTCGCCGCCGCTAAACGAGAGCTCATCGAAGAGACCGGCTACCGCGCCAAACGCTGGACCCTTCTCACCAAATACTTCGCCAGCCCAGGCTTTCTCGGCGAGTGGATGCAGGTGTATCTCGCCCGTGACATTCGCGAAGGTGTGTCCGCCCCCGAACCCGACGAGAGCATTGAGGTCTTCCGTCTCTCCCTCTCCGAAGCCCTCGCCCTTGTCGCCGGCAACAAAATCCAGGACGGGAAAACCCTCGTCGGCCTAATGCTCTACGACGCCGCCCGGCGCTCGGGCCGGTTTCCCTGATTTATCCGTTCGTCACAAAGCAGGTCCCAGCAAGCAGGTCCCAGCGAGTCCAGATTCCTTCGCGCCCAACTGGCGGGAAATCAGCGTGCTGGAAAAAATTCCCACCCACGTAAGTTCTCCAGAAAACTTCCACCGTCCCTTTTGCGTCACAGTTTCAGGTGTCGTTTACCGTTGCAGTGCTCGCACTTCGCGGCAATTGACAGTCTTTAGATTGACAGGAAAGGGAGTTGCTCCATTGGCACAATACAAAGGGACGGTAAAGTGGTTTAACAACGCGAAAGGTTATGGGTTCCTGGGCCGCGAAGGGGGAGCGGACGTCTTTGTCCATTACAGCTCGATCCAACGCGAGGGTTACAAAAGCCTTAAAGAAGGGGATGAGGTCGAGTTTGACATCATTCAGGGAACAAAGGGCCCTCAGGCTGACCAGGTATCTCGTCTCAAGGAAGTCAACCAAGCTTCAAATGCTTAGTTTGTCCACGGTGAGCGGACCGCTCGAGTCCGCGTGCCAGCGTATCTCCCTGCCTTGAGTCTCTCTCTGGTCTGTTGCATACTGGCGCAGTGACCGCACTCGTTGGCGGTCCTGACCCCTTCATGGATAACATCTCGATCGCCCGCCTGCTCGACGAAACCGCCTCCTTGCTCGAGATCGACGCGGCCGACCCTTTCCGAATTCGCTCTTACCGTCGGGCTGCCGAGGCCGTAGAACAGCAAACAACTCAGCTCTCGACCATTGCCGACGATCCCAAACAACTTCTAGCCATCCCCGGCATTGGCAAAGGCATGCTCGCCAACATCCAGGCGCTGCTTACCACCGGCACTCTTCCGCTTCGTGAAGAGCTCCTGCAAAAATACAAGCCCACCATGCTCGAGCTGCTCCGTCTCCCCGGGATGGGTCCCAAAACCGTGGCTCTCGTCTGGTCCTCGTGCCAGGTCTGTGACATCGACACCCTCGAAGCCGCCGCCAAGGCCGGACATCTCACCAAACTCCCCCGCATGGGCGAAAAATTCGTCACCAAACTCCTCAAGGGCATCGAAGACCACCGAAAGAACTCCAGCCGCTTCCGCATCGATAAGGCTCAGTACCACGCCGACATCATCTCCAATCTCATCCGCGAATTCCCCGGCATCGACGAAATCACTCCCGCCGGCTCTCTCCGCCGAGGACGCGAGACCGTAGGCGACCTCGACCTTCTCGTCACGGGTCCGGCCTGTGAGCCGGGCGTCGTCTCGGCTGCAGTCGAGCACGTAGCCGCTCTCCCGCTCATCGACAAACTCCTCGCCAAAGGCCAGAACAAAGTCAGCTTCACCCTCCGCAACAACCTTCAGGTCGATGTCCGCCTGCTCCCTCGCAGCGGCTACGGAGCGGCCCTCCAATACTTCACCGGTTCGAAGATGCACAACGTAGCCCTTCGCCAGCGAGCCATCAAACGCGGCCTTACCCTCAACGAGTACGCTCTCCTCCGCGTCGAAGACAACACCATCGTCGCCGCTGCAACCGAAGCCGACATCTACAACGCCCTCGACCTCGACTACATCCCACCCGAACTCCGCGAAAACTCCGGAGAGATCGAAGCCGCGGCCGCCCACACACTCCCCCAGCTCATCACCCTCGCCGACATCCGCGGCGACCTCCACATGCACACCAACGCCACCGACGGCCGCGACACCATCCGGCAGATGGCCGAAGCTGCTCTCGCCCGTGGTCTCAAATACATCGCCATCACTGACCACTCCAAAAACCTCGCGATGACCAATGGCCTCGACGACGCGCGAGCCATCGCTCACATCAAAGCCATCCGCCAGGTCGATGCCGAAATGGAAGGAAACATCCGAGTCCTACCCGGCATCGAAGTTGACATCCTCGCCGACGGCGCGCTCGATCTCGATGACTCTACGCTCGCCCAGATGGACGTCGTCGTCGCCAGCGTTCACTCCCACTTCAACCAGCCCATCGAAGAGATGACACAGCGCGTCCTCCGCGCTCTCGAAGATCCACACGTCCGCATCCTCGGCCATCCCACCGGACGCAAGGTCCTCGGTCGCGAAGGCTACTCCATCTACATCGACACAGTCCTCAAACGCGCCGCCGAGCTGGGAGTAGCCGTCGAACACAACGCCAGCCCCGCCCGCTCAGACCTCAACGACCTCAACCTCCGCATCGCCAAACAATATGGCTGCAGGATCGTCGTCGACACCGATGCACACTCGACGGAAGAGCTCGACCAGATGCGCTACGGGATCACTCAGCTTCGCCGCGCGTGGCTAACTCCCGGCGACATCCTCAACACCCAGCCCACCGCTGACGCGTTCCTGAAAAACCTGCGCCCCAAGCGATAGGCCCCGACCTTAGGGCAACTGCGCCGGCCCCAGCAGCGGAGTCTTCACCGGCGTAGCCAACCCGACAAACGTCGTCACTGTATTAGTTCCGTTCGTAGAATTGCTCACCCAGACGTTGCCGCTCTGATCGATCGCAAGCGCAAATGGCGTCGCGAGCTGAGCGTCTGTCCCCAATCCTGCAGCCGGCGACAGCGGGGTCCCCGGCGCAGCCGACTTCGATCCCGAAAATTCGCTCAGAGTCTGCCCATGCAGATTCCCAACCCACACCGTTCCCGCTCCGTCGATCGCGATCCCCTCCGGATGGTTGACGCCTCCGCCTGTCTGTCCGGTCAGAAGCACCGTCCCCGCATTCGAAACCTCGCTGATACTGCTGCCAAAGAAATTCGCCACCCATACATTGCCGCTCTGATCCACGGCAACACCGCTTGCGCCGTCGCAGCAACTGATGGCGGTAGCGCTCGAGCCATCGGGCGAGATCTTCGTAATGGTATTCGTACTCTGGTTCGCGACCCACGCGTTGTGACTCGCATCCACCGCCACCGCCACTGGCAGGGCAAGCTGGCCCGTCCCCCACCCTGTGTTGCCATTCACCGGCGTTCCGGTGCTTCCAAGCAGCGTCACCAGCGAGTCGCCATAATCCACCACCCACACATTCCCGGTCGTATCCGCGGCCAGCCCCTGCGGATAGTACACACCGCCAGCACTGTACCCGCTCGCGCCCGAGAGCACCTGTCCCGTATTGCTGAACTTCACCACACTCCCGGAGCCGGAGTTGATCGAGGAACTGGTCTGCTCATTAGCCACCCAGATGTTATTGCTTCCATCCACCGTTAACCCGTAGCTCTCATTCAACGCGGAAGAGGCCGCCGCAATCTGCTGCACCGCACCACTCGTCCCCAGCGCAGGCAACTCCGTCAGCGCGTTGAAGTAGCTGGCAACCCAGGCATTTCCGCTGGAATCCAACGCCAACGCCGTCGCCAGATTCATTCCACCGCCGCTCCAGGTCACCGCAAGAGTCCAATCCGGAGTCGCAGCCGTCGGCGTAAATGGTGGATGAGCGTTCACCAACTGGATCACAGGAACATTAATGGACGGATTCCGCAACATATTGTAGATCGCATCAAGTGTGTCGCCTGGAGCTGAACCGCCCGGAATTGTGCCTTCCGCGAAAACCGCGTTACACAGCCCCCCCACACTTGACCCAGTACAGCCATTTAAAATGTCTGCGAGCGAATTGATCTTCGCCGAGGGAATACTCAACCCAGCCGGCAGCGACGCCCCCGGCGAGGCCCCAGTCGTCATATTCGCCAGTTGATTCGCCGTCCCAAACGCATTCGCCAATCCAGCCGCATTCGTCGAGCTCGAACCAACATTCCCGCCGCTCGAATAAAACGCCGCCAGAGCCGCCACCGAGGCAACTGTCGTCACCTCATTCACCACAACCGTTGTTCCAGAAGTAATGCTTCCGCAGCTCCCCAATGCTGCCATCATCGCCAACGACGAGTTGTTCACCGAACCACTCGGGCCCGGATTCCCGCCGCGCGCGACCAGGTAAACCTGAGTCGAAGCGCCAGCGCACGTATAACCCGAAGGAACAGTAAATCCACCCGAGCTATCCGTCGTCACCGAGCCGGTCAGCAAGGCCGTCCCTGCCGACCCATATCCACCGTTCCCCGCTGCATACAACTGCACCACAGCGCCACTCACCGGCGACGAACCAGCCATCACCTTGCCGCCAAAACTGAGCCCCGCGCCAGTGGCACCACCGCCGCCGCTGCCGGTCCCACCCGTTCCGCCCGTCCCGCCGGTCCCGCCGGTCCCGCCGGTCCCGCCGGTATTTGACGCGGTACTACTCACACATCCAACGGCAGACAGCAAAAGCCCACCAGCCAGCGCGACCCAAGCAGAGGAAAACCCTATGAAAGAAAGAAATCTACGATTCACAGAACCAGTCTAGAGGATGGGGTCATTCCCAAACGAACGACGGGAAGACCGGAAGCGGAAGAGAAACGGGGTCCGCATCGACTGCCGGACCCCATCAGGTGAGATAAGCGAACTAAGGCTTCTGACCAACAGCATTATTCTTCAACGCCAGCGCAATCGGAGTAACCGTAGGCGCAGCGGAGCCTACAATCTCAAAAACCGTGTTGGCGTCCGTGCCTCCAGCGGCAACGTTGTCAGCGACCCAGACATTCCCCGAGGCATCGATGGTGATGCCTAAGCCGGAAGCCAGCCCGGCATGAGAGAATCCCGTCGGAGTTATGTTTGGCGAAGCCGGAATCGGCGACAGAATCGTCCCCGTGCTGCCCATCTCCGTTACCGTACCCGGCGAAGTGTTCTTGTCTGTCGTCCAGACATTGCCAGCACCGTCCACAGCAAGGTAATGCGGGCTCGTAAACGAAGCCGCAGTGCCGTAGGTGGTTCCGCTATTCACGGTAGCTCCGCTAAGCGAAAGGGCCGTAAGGCTGTTAGCCGAGGCGCCGGAGTTCGCTAGCCACAATGAATTCGCCCCAGCCGCTAGGCCGAAGGGAGCAGACATCGTTCCTTGGTTGAAAGCTGTAAACGTGTTCAGCGACGGGCTGGTGCTCAGAAGACAAGGATAGGTAACGCTGCCTCCGATGCAAGCACTGGGATCGATATTCGAGAGCTGCACAACTTCGTTTGAAGTAGTCGCCGACGTTCCGGATCCGTTCGACATCCATAGATTTCCCGACGTATCGAAGGCCATATACTCTGGCAGGACGAAATTGTTTGTGCCGTTGACCCCGGCTGTTCCCGGCGTACTGCTGGCAATCGGGTACTCGATTGGAGCTGCGATATTGCCACCCGGAAACTCATATAGCTCGAAGTGTGCCGAGGTGCTGCCCTCACCAACGAAGACGTTGTTGTTGCCATCGATGGCAAGACCATAGGAAGACTTGCTCGTGCCGTAAGTGCTCGCTGTGGCCGACCCTGGGAAATACTCGAACACATACGCGGCGCTCGTGCTGGTTGTAATCCAGGGATTTCCGTTTGTGTCGATCGCGAGATTGCGTGGGGTGGCGGCATTGATGCCGGTGCCCGCCGTGGATGACGTCAAAGCGTTCACCATCGGTGTTCCAGTCGGACTCAGTTCCACCAGGCTTCCAGCGGGACTGTTTACGACCCAGATATTTCCCGAAGCATCCGCAGCGATATTCTGCGGCTGCAGCAGCAGAGAACCAGCAGTCGTATCTGTGTACTGAATCCCGATCGTCCAGTCCGTAGGCTGCGTTCCCAGGCCGACAAACGGTGCCGTGCCGGTCTGCAATCCGTACAGCGCAGCCATGTTGGTCGCCGAAGTGCCCGCGTTGTTGCTGGTCGGGTTCTGACTCATGTAAACCGCCGCCTGCAGCGTATCGGTAGCCTGGACACCGCCTGCAGGGGTCACATCCGGAAACAGAGTTGTCTGGCAAGGCGAAGTTCCCGACCCATCCGAGTTCACGCAAGCCGCCAGGATGTTAGCAATCGTGTAGAGCTTCGCAGACTCAGGAGTCGCCGTCAGGCTCATGCTGCCGCTTGTCAGATTGGCCGTCGTGATCGCCTGCCCGGTGGTTGTATTCACCAGGTTGTTCACCGTAGCAAACGCATTCGCCAACCCGGTACTGTTCGTAGCCGAAGTCCCAAAGGTATCCGTACTGGAACTTCCAAAAGTGGGAGTAAAGAACTGCCCCAGCGCAATCGCAGTCGCCGCTGTTGTCACTTCGTTGACGTAGATGAAGGTGCTGGAAGTGAGGTTCCCGCACTGACCAAGCGGAGTTGTCATCACAATCCCGCTGTTGGTTGACCCCACCCCGGGATTTCCACCCGAAGCAATAAGGTAAACCAGCGAACTCGCCGTCGGGCATGTGTAATCGCCCGTAATGCTGAAACTCCCATCAGCCGCCGTCGTCACAGCAGTCGTCAGCAGGTTTCCACCCGATGACCCATACCCGCTCGATCCAGCGACGTACAGCCCGATCGTCGCGCCAACAACAGGAAACTGCCCACCATGCACCTTGCCTTGGATCGCCGCGCCGCTCAATGGCGTGTGATCCACAGAAGTCACGTTGGTCATCGAGCAACCAGAGGTAAACACCACGGCAGAAGCTACAGCAACCGCCAGGACACCAGGCAGACTGGCCTTCCAAGCAAAACGAGGGATGATCATAATTTTTCAGCTACTCCGATCCAGATGGGTTGAAGATTGGCTACTTTTACCCGCTTTCATCAAACGGTCTTACGCTGATTCGCGAATCCGTGGTAAGACCTCTGATTCGCGGGGCCATTCTACGTTGAGGATCTTGGGTTTGAAAAGAAATTTTTGCGCACCCGCGAAAAACCAGATTTCCTGACCAATATCAGGCGTTTGGCAGACATATCTGCCCATCTTGATTTCTACCCGGCAAAAGTCCCTGTAAAGCTGGACCTCGAATGGTACGACCGAAATTAATCTTTCTTCATTGACAAATTGACTTTTCTGTAAGTACCTTGCCAGTTGGAGACCATCAATGAAGAAATCCCTGCTCTCGTTTCTAGGCTTAGCTCTCCTCCTTACTGTCGCCCTTCCGCTCCACGCGCAGGGTGGCTGCGAAAACTCCCCTGAGAATCCAACGGCAATCCTCGCTGTGGTCGGCTCTGCCGGAGCGTTTTTTGTCTCCGCCCGCGCTCGCATCAAAGCCCGTCGCAAATCAAGCAAATAAATCAAACCTATTCCGCAGCCACGCAGCAAAAAACCCTGGCGGCGCCAGGGTTTTTTGCTCCTCACTTCAAACTCTTCACGCAAAATAGCCCGCGGGTCTACTTCCCTTTCTTCATCCGCTTCACCACGCCAGCCAGCGAGTGCTCATTCATTGCACCCACCGCATCCTCCCGCACCTTCTTCATCCACCCGCTCACGGCCTTATCTTCGAGGCTCAACCATTCCCCGGCCGTCGCCTCAAACACATCTCCCAGCCCGATCTGTTTCGCTGGCCGTTTTAGCTTCGCGCCGCCATGCGGCCCTTTGCGCTGTTCAATCAATCCCGCCTTATGCAACAGCAGAAATGTCCTGCGCACCATCACCGCGCTCTCCTTCAGAGTCTCCGCAATCGCCGACGAAGTATGCATCGCCTCAGGCTCACTCGCCAGCACCGCCAACACCCGCACGCTCAGTTGAAACCGCCCACTCTGTGCCATGCTCAAAAAACTACCACACCCAGAACCCCAACTGCCGAACTCTCCTCACTTTCCTCCCTGTATTGATCCCCGCTTTCCGTGCAAATCGGCGGTCGCACACGTTGTAAACTCTTCCAGTGAATATCCTCTTCGTCGGCGATGTCTTTGGTTCCGCCGGCCGCCACATCGTCCGCGAACATCTCCCTCACGTCCTTGAAACCAATGCCGTCGATCTCCTTGTCATCAATGGAGAAAATGCCGCCGGTGGCTTCGGCCTCACTCCCTCCCTCGCCGACGAGCTCTTCGACCTCGGCGCCCACGTCATCACCACCGGCAATCACATCTGGGACAAAAAAGAGATCTTCGAATACATGACCGTCCCCGCCGACTCCCACACCCGAGGCCGCCGCGTCCTTCGCCCCGCCAACTACGCCGTCGGCACTCCCGGCTTCGGCCTCTATCAGGGCGAACTCCCCACCGGCCAACCCTACGCCGTCATGAACCTCCAGGGTCGCGTCTTCATGTCCTCCTGCGACGACCCCTTCCGCAAAGCCGACGAACTCCTCGCTCAGATCGCCCGTGAATCCGGCGCCAAAGTCATCCTCCTCGATCTCCACGGCGAAGCCACATCAGAAAAAGTAGCCCTCGGCTGGTATCTCGACGGACGCGTCACCGCCGTCCTCGGCACCCACACCCACATCCCCACAGCCGACGAGCGCATCCTCCCCCACGGCACCGCCTACCAGACCGACGTCGGCATGTCCGGCCCCTACGACTCGGTCATCGGCGTAGAAAAGGAACTCGTCCTCGCCCGGTTCCTCACCGGAATGCCCGGTAAATTCGAAGCCGCAAAAGGCAATCCTAAGATGTGCGCCACCCTCATTGCCTGCGACGGAGCCACAGGCCGCGCCTTCAATATTCAGCGCATCATGCTGGGCGAATAGACACGATGTTTTCATTGCGGCGTGTTGGCAGCACCTAGCCGAAGAACGCTGCCAGTGCGGAACTCAGCATCAACGCACTTCCGATCACTGCCAACCGCAGCCAGAACTCGCCCGTCTTGTCCATCCCCTGATGATGCAGAACCCGTTACATCCCATGCACTCCCCCAAACGAGTCATATCAACCAGAGATCGGCGTCATGTAGAGGGATTCGGATTGGAAAGAATGTGTCATCCTGAGCGAAGCGGTTCGCGCACTTTGCGAACTGCGGAGTCGAAGGACCTGCATTTTTGTTCGCATGACCCAGACTCAACCCATTCCGGCCACCAAATGCCCGACACACTCTCGTCATTTTTCATCTGCGCTAAACTGGCCCAACCACCATGTCACGACTCACCCGCCGCACCTTCCTCCAAACCGCCGCAGCCACCACTCTAGCCGCCCAACTAAAACCCGCCTCCCCGCAAACCCCCGAAACAACCTCCCTCCCCTACCCCGAAAACGGCACCCTAATCCCCGACGACGACTGGCGCCTCTGGATCGACGAAAAAGCCGAATGGAAGAACGACGAACTCTTCCTCCCCGAAGACATCTTCTGGCAGAACGGCGTCCTCTGCGGCAAATCCAACCCCCTCCCCGTCAACGAACCCACCGGAGGCTGGGGAACCCTCCGCGCCGACAACGGCATCAACGTAACCCTCCCCACGACCGTCGAGCAGCACTACTGGGGAAAATTCGGCAGCCGCCCCTACACCCCAGAAGAGTACCGCTACGCCGCCGACGACCCCATCCCGCAAAACGGAGCCTACCTCGGCGTCTCCTGGTGGGGCAAGCAGATCCACATCCCCGCCGAATGGAAAGACAAACGCATCTTCCTCCACATCCGCGGAGCCCGCCTCCGCGCCGAGGTCTTCCTCAACAGAAAACTCGTCGGCTACTCCATCATGGAAGAGCTCCCCTTCGAGTGCGACCTCACTAACGCCGCAGACCCCGGCGGCTTCAACCTCCTCGGCATCCGCCTTACCAATCCCTTCGGCCGCTACGACTGGGTCGACGGTCTCAACGCCCAGTGGGGAGCCGTCAAACTCTACCGCTCCCACGGCTTCGCCGGCCTCGACCGCGGCATGACGCTGTCCGCCCATTCGGAAAATGTCAGGGTCACCGATGCCCATGTACTCAATACGCTCGAAGCTCACACCGTCCGCGTTCGCGCAACAGTGCAGCTCGGTTATGGTGCAGGTCATCTCTCCGACGAACAGTTGGATGAACTGACAAAGCGAATCAGCGTGAAGCTCTTCGATTCGCAAGACAAGGAAGTCCCTGGCAAGGTTTCCAATTTGAAGTTCGTCGGGGGTGAAGACTTCACGTTGATGTGGGAGTGTTCACTTTCCAAGACTGGTGCCCGTATCTGGAGCTTGGACTCTCCCGCTATGTATTCGGTTCTCTTCACGCAAACTGACCTTCACGGAGAGTCCGACACCCGCACCATCGCCTTCGGCTTCCGCTCCTTCGCCCCCACCGGCATCGGCACCGATGCCGTCTTCCGCATCAACAATCGCCGCATCAAACTCTACAGCTCCATCTCCTGGGGCTTCTGGGGACTCAATGGCCTCTTCCCCACTCCCGAGCTAGCCGAAAAAGAAGTCACCCAAGCCAAAAAGTTAAATCTCAACTGCCTCAACTTCCACCGCAACCTCGCCAAGGAAGAAGTCCTCCGCGCCCACGACCGCCTCGGCCTCCTCCGCTACATGGAACCCGGCGCAGGCAAGATGGCCATCGGCAAACTCCCCGCCAACACCGCAGCCAGCGCCAACTCCATCGTCATGGAGAAACCCACCGACGAGGCCGACAAATTCGCCCAACGCTTCATGTTCGTCAAATGCGTCGAGATGGTCAAAGCCTACCGCTCCCACCCAAGCGTCATCATCTACTGCCTGCAAAACGAAATCGGCGCCGACCTAAAAAACCCCGACACCATCGCCATCCTCGCCGCCATGCGCGCCGAAGACCCCTCACGCTGCATCGTCCTCAACGACGGCTTCGTCGCCCCACCGCGCAAGGCCGCGCAGGCATGGTTCGAACCATGGAATCCACAAGCTCCATCGCAGCGACGAAAAAGAATGGGGCGACTGGTGGAATCAACACCAGGGCGCAGGCGACCAATGGTACGACGAGTTCTACAAATCGCCCCACCGACTTCACCTACAA
Organism: uncultured Acidobacteriaceae bacterium; assembly: GCA_963746625.1. GTDB lineage: Bacteria > Acidobacteriota > Terriglobia > Terriglobales > Acidobacteriaceae > Edaphobacter. The sequence continues at coordinate 584,966 of CAVVBT010000001.1, read as the reverse complement.
AGCCCCCTTCAAAAACGTCCTCACCGAGTTCGGCGAGATGGAAGGCTGCGCCACACCCGACAACCACGCCCTCATGGTCCACCAGATCACCCAGACCTACCTCGAGTACAGCGGCAAAAGCTACGACCTCACCGACCACAAAGAGATCCTCGCCGCCTACGACAACTTCCTCGACAAATGGAAGTTCCGCACCGCCTTCCCCACCGCCGAGCAGCTCTTCAACGCCCTCGGCAAAAAGTGCTACGACACCTGGCAGAACTATCTCGAAAACGCCCGCATCTCCGACGAGCTCGACTTCGCCGTCATCTCCGGCTGGGAGTCCACCGCCATCGAAAACCACTCCGGCATCGTCGACAACCTCCGCAACTTCAAATCCGACCCCACACCCATCAGCGGCACACTCACGCCCATCCGCCCCGTAGCCAAACAACGCAGCGCCAGCATCGCACGCGGCGAATCCGCCACCTTCGACCTCTTACCTCCTCAACGACACCCCGCAACCCGCGACCGGAACCCTCACCTTCAGCGTAGTCACCCCCTCCAACAAACTCCTCAAGCTGGCAGAACTCCCCGCCCCGCAACACGTCGCCGACCAGTTCAGCTACCTCCTCAAAGAAGCCTTCCAAACCCCACCCCTAACCGAAGAAGGCCTCTACCGCTTCAAGTTCTCCCTCTCCTCCGCACCACTCTCCACTCAAACGAAAGAAATCTGGGTCACCGAGCCGCCCGCCTACAAACGTGCCCGATCTCTCAGCATCGCCGTCTCCGGCATCACACCCGCACTCCACAAACAACTCACCGATCTCGCCCCACGCCTCGGCCTCGAAGTCGAAGACTTCACTGCCGGGCAAAAAATACGACGTCATCATCACCTCCGGTCTCACCGCTCACACCTCAGCAAATCAAAACTCAGGCGACACCACCGGCCTCGAAAATCAACCCGGCCACGAAACCGGAGCCGTCCCAGACCATCACAGCAACTCGGCCAGATCGACCCCGCCATCCTCGAAGCCGTTCGCGCGGCACCCCACTCCTCGCCATCCCGCAAGCCGACACTCTCTCCGAAGGCGTCGCCAAACAACTAGCCGCCGCCGGAGCCTTCACCTACAACGGCACCGTAGGCGACTACCGCGCCCCCTGGATGGGCAACTGGTACTTCGTCCGCGAACACCCCATCTACGCCGGCCTCCCCGTCAACCAGGTCATGGGCATCCACTACCAGGCCAAAGGCCGCCAGGCAAACGGCCTCTTAGTCGAAGGCCCGAACGTAGAAATCATCGCCGCCTACTCCCGAGACCACGACCGCAACATCGGCGCCGGAACCTTCACCACCAAACTAGGCAATACAAAAATCCTCTACCACCGAGTCCCGAGCTTCACCCCGTCCTCCAGCAACGCCTTCTTGCCAATGCCCTCGCCTGGCTCACAGCCTAAGTTCTCAGAATCCTCGAAGAGATCAGGTAAGTACGGCTTAACGCACGAAAGGCAGCCACCAGGGCTGCCTTCCGTGATATTCAACCTCGGTTTATTTATGTGGCGCAGGATGATGTGTCGCGGTTGGCTTCGGCGCAGCCTTCTTCGGCAGAACCACCGCACCGTCGCTCATCGTGATCATGATCGGGTTGGGCGTGTACGAAGCATAGGTGCCGGTCAAAGTCACCTTCTGACCCACGGCAGTCGCCGCAGCAATATCATCCGCCATCTTCTTGGCAGCCGCTTTCTGCGCCGGAGTCTTGCCCTCCTCAAGAGGAGCCATGTTGAACGTGAAGTCAGCCGTCTTCGACTGAACCGCATCATCCGATACAGCCACCTTCAGGACGGTCGGCGAAGATTCGATCACCAGCGCATCCGGAATCTGAACCGACTTGCCCTTGATCGTGTCCCACACCTTCGCGGCGTCCTCGGGCTTGCCGTTGGCAAGGATGAACTCCTTATCGCTGATAGCCAGCGTCGAAAGATCGGGCGTAGTTGCAATCACGTTCGCGACAATATCCGCCGGCGATGGGGCAGGCTTGATCTTGAAGTCGGGCGGAGGATTAAGGTTGGCCTTAGCCGCAGCGATCACAGCATCGTACCCGTCGTCAGCTCCGTGATACTTCTTGTAGCAATACTTCGCCGTCGGCTCATACTGCGCCTTCAGGTTGTCCGGAGCGTAAGCCGCAACACGCGCCGCATAGAACGCGCAATTCGGAAGGTCCGGTGGAGTCGACTGTAGATAAGCGATGGAAAGGTAATAGATATCCTGCAGGACCAGTCCCGGAGTCTGCGTCTGCTCCGGCGGCACGATGGCAAGTTCCTTCTTGTAGTTATCGATCGCCGTCGCAGTGTCCTTCTTATTCAATGCGGCGATGCCAATCGCGCTATAGAAGAGTGGGTACGCGCTGGCCTTCAACTTGTTGAAGTCGTCCGCGCTCATATCGGCAGGCTTGGTTGCTGCGAGACCCTTCTGGGCATATTCAGCAGCCTTGTCCAGCCCCGCCTGCTTCGCCGAAGCATCGGTCGTCTGCTCCGCGGCCGTCCTGCGGAAGTAGACCTCGAGAACATAGGCACGCAGGTTGTTCGGATCCACCTGCAGCAGCCGGTCGGCCGCATCCAGTGTCTTCGCTGCATCGGGAATCTGGCTGTACGCGCCCATCAATTGCTCCAGCACCGCCGCCTTTCACCGCCGACTGCGGGTAAGCAACCAGATATGCCTCAAGGGCAGCTGCCTTCGCCTGCCGGAGCCGTCTGACCGATCGCGCTGTTATAAGCGTTATATTCAGCCGGTGACATTTGCACGCCGCCGCTGGTAGATTGCGCGTTTGAACCAAGATTGACCTGGGTTTGTGCTACAGCAAGACTTGCAACGCTTGCCATGCCGGTAACGGCCAGGAGAGACGCAACGACTACCTTCTTCATTCCACACTCCTCAATAAAGCTTCTTTTTCATATCGGTCACCGATGCTTCCAGGGCCACTTGTACCAAAAAAGAGGCATACGCCGATCTTAGTGTATCGGGTGTAGTCCTCACTATACCCGGCCCTTCGGTCGAGCGTTTGAAGTGTTCGTGGCATCTCGGGATGATGATGCGGATTATAGAAACGCTGTTGCTCAAAGGCAAGCCTGCTTCTTTCTTTTGACAAGAGAAATACAACAAAATGTCGAGAAATCGAACTTTCGAAACAATCCTCCTTGAGCCAAAGCTGCCAGGAACAGCCCCCAGCTCCCGTCCGCTCCACCAACGGGTGTTCAGCTGCAGCCAAATGTGCACGGACAGCTGAGCGCTCATCAACCGCCAAAACCTTTACCCCGGTCGACCGTCTTCTCCCTGATAGGTCACCGAACAACTTCTTGCCAAAGCGTCACCACATGCCTCCGGAAACCGACCAGCCCCCGTCCAGCAAATAACCATAATAGGACCACCTTTTCACCATGAATTGACCGTCTAATCAACACCACAAACCGGTAAACTGGAGCAGAAATCCCCGCAATATATCGGCAATTTCAGCAGCAGCAGCCCATTCCTTGTGTTACTGACTCCTTATCCACAATCTGTGGTGTTGTACCCGTTGATTCCGCCCTCAATCACGACTAAAGTTGATTGCAGTCATACCAGTAGGCAAAGGTCTCCCCAATCTTTCGCCCGAAGAGGTCGCAATTGCTCAAGCTCAAGAAAGTCCAGATACTCGGCTTCAAATCCTTCTGTGATCGCACCGAAGTCCAGCTCTCCGGCGAGGGCATCGCCGCCATCGTCGGTCCCAACGGCTGCGGCAAATCCAATATCTCCGACGCCATTACCTGGGTCCTCGGCGAGCAATCCGCCAAGTCCCTCCGCGGCGTCAAGATGGAAGACGTCATCTTCGCCGGCACCCGCGACCGCAAACCCACCGGCATGGCCGAGGTCTCCCTCACACTCGTCGATCCTGAGGTCTACGACGGCGCCAGCCTCGACGGCGGGCCCGAGATCGTCATCGACGACAAACTCCCCACCGACTGGGACGAGACCACCCTCCGCCAGCAGAACGCCGCCGAGACCGAAGAAGCCGTGGCCGAAGCCCAGCCCGGCACCGTCATCGAAGGCGAGGCCAAAGGCCCACAGCCCGTCGACGCAGCAGACGCAGCAGAATCGCCGACCAGCCGAGCGTCGCCAACCCAAACAATGTCGTCCTGAAGATCCGCCGCCGCAAATTCGGCCGCGCCCCCGTCCGCGCCGGCGAACTCACCATCACCCGCCGCCTCTTCCGCTCCGGCGACAGCGAGTACCTCCTCAACGGCAAGATCTGCCGTCTCCGCGACATTCAGGACATCTTCATGGGCACCGGCCTCGGTGGCGAATCCTACGCCATCATCGGCCAGGAGCGCATCGGCCAGCTTCTCTCCGCCAAGCCCCACGACCGCCGCTCCATCATCGAAGAGGCCGCCGGCATCACCCGCTTCAAGACGAAAAAGCGTCTCGCCGAACTTCGCCTCGAATCCGCCAAGCAGAATCTCTCCCGCGTCAACGACATCTTCGACGAAGTCACCCGACAGATGACCACCCTCAAGCGCCAGGCCGCCAAGGCCGAGCGTTACGGCGCGCTCCGCGAAGAGCTCCGCACCCGCCTTCGCGTCGTGCTCGCCAGCCGCATGTCGCAGCTTGACGCCGAGCAGGCCGCCACCGCCGAAAAGATCGCCGCTCTCGCCACCCAGATCGACGCGCAGGCCGCAACCGTCGAGACAATGGACGCCGAGCACTCCGAAGGCGTCCGCAACGGCTACGCCCTCGACCAGCAGATTCGCGAGGCAGCAGCCCAGGCCAATCAGTCCGCCGTCGAACTCGAGCGCATCACCGCCCGCACCGCGTCCAACGCCGACCGCATCGCCGAACTCACCAGCCGCCTCGCCACCGGCGCCGACGACCTCGCGCAGGCTCGGGAGCAGCTGGCCAGCCTCGCCGGAGAGCTTGAGCAGCACCGCAGCTTCCTCGAGAACGCCACCGCCGAATCCGACGGCTCTCGCGAGGCCGCCCAGAGCCATCAGGCGCAGGCCCAGGAGGCCGTTCGCGCCGTCGCCGCCGCCGAGCAGCAGGCCGAGCAGAACCGCCGCGCCTCCATGCAGCTGATGCAGCGCATCGGCCAGACCCGCAACGAAGAGGCCCAGGCCGCAGCGGCTCTCGCCGGCCTCGAGCGCGAAGCCGAACGCCTTGTCTCCGAGTCCGACATCGCCCGCCAGGAGCTCGAGACCCTCGGCCTTCAGCGCGGTCAGGTCGCGCTCTCCTTTGAGTCCGTCACCGAACGCCTCAAGCGCCTCGAAGCCGAGATCGCCGAGCTTCGCCTGCAGATCGAAGCCGCCGCGCCGAAGAGTCGCAGTCCAAGCGCCGTGGCGACCAGCTACGCGGCGAAGTCGCAACCCTCAACGGCCGCCGCAACTCGCTCGAAGCCCTCATCCGGGAGCACAGCTACTCCACCGACACCGTCCGCAACATCTTCAAGACCGACACCTACAAGCAGAACACCAACGGCATGGCCGCCGTCGGCACGCTCGCCGACTTCCTCGAAGTCGATGGCAAGTACGAGAGCGTCGTCGACGAGTTCCTCCGCGACGAGCTCAACTACATCGTCGTCAAGAGCCTGGGACGCCGCCGACGCCGGCATGCACCTGCTCCAGACCGACGTCAGCGGCCGCGCCACCTTCCTCGTCCATCCCAACGACGCACAGGCCAACTTCGCCTTCGCCGAAGGCATGCAGAGCGCCGCCCAGACCAACATCGAGGGCATCGAAGGCGTCGTTCCGCTCAAAGAGTGCGTTCGCGTCCTCGACGGCTTCGGCAAGTCCCTCGAAGTCATCCTGCCCAAGCTTCGCGAGGGTTTCGTCGCGCCGGACTCCTACACCGCCCGCTCGCTCGCCCTCTCGAACCCGCACGCCTTCTTCCTCTCGCCCTCCGGCGAGACCTTCCACAACGTCACCGTCACCGGCGGCCGTCCTCGCGCGCAGGGTCCACTCGCCCTCAAGCGCGAACTCGCCGAAGTCCAGCAGAAGGTAGAAAAAGCGGAACACGAGCTGGCCCAGACCGACCTCGCACCGCCGACCTTCAGCATCAGATCGCCGCCCTCAACGCCGCCATCGAAGGCAAGACCCACGAGCGCCGCGACGCCGAGCGCGAGTCCGCCAACTCCGGCGCGGCTCTCCGCCAGATGGAGTCCGAGGTCGCACGCATCGAGCGCCGCCTGCAGGACTGGGCTCTCACCAGCGAGCGCAACCGCGACGCCCGCAACCAGAAGGCCGATCTCATCGCCCGCCGCCAGCAGGAGGCCGCAGCCTTCGAGAACGAGCGCGCCACCCTCGAAGCCAGCCTCGCAGACCTGCAGGAGCAGCTCGATCAGCTCCGCAGCCGGCGCGAAGAGCTCCAGCAGGCCGCAGCTGCAGCCTCTGCCGCGCTCGCAGGCCTCGAAGAGCGCCGCCGCAACGCCGCCGCCAACTTCGAGCAGACCACCCGCCTCTACAACGGCCAGAATCAGCGCATTCAGCAGCTCGACCAGCAGCTCGCCTCCTCCGCAGCTGAAAAACTCCGCCGCGAAGAGGAGACCGCCGCCCTCGCCGTCCAGCACACCGAGCTCTCCGAACTCCGCGCCACCGCCGTAGCCGAGGGCGCTCGCCTCACCGACAGAAGCCGCTACGCTGCGCGCCGCCATGGCCGAACTCGACCAGCGCCTCCGCACCCTCCGCCACGAGACCGAAGCCCTCCGCGAACAACGCGCAGCCCTCACCGCCCGCGCCGCAAAGCTCGCCTCCGACATCGAGCACATCGAGGCCACCTGCCTCAACGACCTCGCCGTCGAGGCCATCTCCCTCCGCGAAGACCACGGCCATCGCCCGCATCGAAGGCGACGCCCTCCACACCGAGGAAGAAGAGTCCCGCGCCCTCAAGCAGCGTCTCGAAGCCATGGGCCCGGTCAACATGATGGCCCTTGAGGAGTACAACGAGACCGTCACCCGCCACGGCTTCCTCGAAGCCCAGCGCAAAGATCTTCTCGACTCCATCGAAAACACCCAGGCCTCCATCAAGGAGATCGACGACGTCTCCCGCATGAAGTTCGACGAGGCCTTCAAGATCATCAACGAGAACTTCTCCGTCACCTTCACCAAGCTCTTCGGCGGCGGCCAGGCCTTCATGAAGCTCACCGACGCAGAAAACACCAACGAGAGCGGCATCGACATCGTCGCCTCGCCCCCGGGCAAGAAGCTGCAGAACATCCTCCTGCTCTCCGGAGGAGAAAAGGCCCTCACCGCCCTCTCACTGCTGGTCGGAATCTTCCAGTTCCAGCCCGCGCCCTTCTGCATCCTCGACGAAGTCGACGCTCCGCTCGACGAGACCAACGTGGGCCGCTTCGCCAAGCTCATCCACGATATGAGCGCCACCACCCAGTTCGTCGTCATCACCCACAGCAAACGCACCATGGCCCAGGCCGACGTCATCTACGGTGTCACCATGCAGGAGCCCGGCGTCTCCAAGATCGTCAGCGTCAACCTCAACCGCCGCGATTCCACCGACAATCGCCGCGCCGTAGCCTGAAACATCGGCCACACCCAGTTTGCGCAGCTGGAGCGATCTTCACTCGCTCCAGCGTTTTTGTTCCGTCCCGTCCACGCAACGCCTTCGTAGTGCTGGCATTTAAACGAAAAACCCTCTACTCTAACGAGGCATGTTCCTTCCCCTCACCTTCGCCACCCTCGCCTTCTGACCGCAGCGATGGTTCTCCTGGTGTCTTCTGGGAACGCGTGCCGCTTCGACTTGAGGTTTTTCCTCATCCGCGCGCGGCACTCGCATTGATCATCATCCACGCACTCTTCGTTGTCACGAAGTGGGGCACCACTTCGAGCCGGCTCAACGTTCTCATCAACTGGCTGGCCGTCGCCGGTTACGAACTCCTTCTCGTCCTCTTCGCACGCCTCCCGCCAAGGTGGCTCACATCCCTGAGCGCTGCCATTCTCATTCTTCCTCTCTTTGCCTCCAGCATCATCGATGCCCTTGACGCGCATCTTCAACTCGGGCAAGATCGACAAGATTCCAATCACCCACGGTCTCTTTACAAACGGGTTGAATGGGACGCAAGTGGAAACTCGCAACTCTGGCGTTGACCTTGATGATCTACTATCGCTCTCCACTCTTTCCCTTTCTCAGCCGCAAAGTTCAGGCCCAGGCTCTTCAATGCCAGCCAGTGCGACATCTCCGCAGCCACAGTTCAGCCTGGCCCCGACCCCGAAACCGTCCTGGCTCGTTGCCCCGCACTGGCCTTTCCAGCCGCCCGGCAACGACGACAATACTTCTTACTCTGCAATGACTGCAGATCAACCTGTTTTCTATACTTCAAGGTGGTACCGTCAACGTGATGTCAACTGCTCTTCTCCAAACCAACCTCGGCTCCCTTCCCCTCACCGCACGCGGCAAGGTCCGCGACATCTATGCCCTGTCCAAAGATCAGCTGCTCTTCGTCGCCACCGACCGCATCTCCGCCTTCGACCACGTTCTCGGCAGCGGCATCCCGGACAAGGGAAACATCCTCACCCAACTCTCCCTCTTCTGGTTCGACTTCCTCAAAGACATCGTTCCCAACCATCTCATCACCGCGAATACTGCGCAATTTCCCAGCGATTTAGAACCCTTCCTCACCCAGCTTGACGGCCGCAGCATGCTCGTCAAGCGAGCCGAAATGTTTCCCGTCGAATGCGTCGTCCGCGGCTACATCTCCGGCTCCGGCTGGAAGGACTACCAGCAGACCGGAGCCATCTGCGGCATCAAGCTCCCTGCCGGTCTCCGCGAATCCGACCGCCTGCCCGAACCCATCTTCACCCCAGCCGCAAAGATCAACACCGGCGGCCACGACGAAAACATCTCCTACAACATCGTCGAGCAAACCATCGGAGCAACCCACGCCAAAGCCCTGAAAGACCTCACCCTGGCCATCTACGACAAGGCCACCCGACACGCAGCCAGCAAAGGCCTCATCCTCGCCGACACCAAATTCGAGTTCGGTCTGCTCGGCGACACCATCACCCTCGCCGACGAGGTCCTCACTCCCGACTCCTCCCGCTACTGGCCGGCCGCAACCTACAACCCCGGCGGCCCGCAACCCTCCTTCGACAAGCAGTACGTCCGCGACTACCTCGAATCCATCCGCTGGAACAAGCAGGCCCCCGCACCCTCCCTGCCCGATGAGGTCGTCTCGCAAACCCGCGAAAAGTATCTCGAAGCCTTCCGCCTCGATCACAGGCCGTACCGATCTCGCCAACAGCCAAACGCCATGAATCTCTTCGACTGGCTTCTCGTTGTCATCCTCGTCTGGTCTACATCCTTGCCTTCGTGCGCGGCATCATCCTCGAACTCTTCTCGCTCGGCGGCCTTATCGCCGGAATCCTCATCGCCAGCTGGAACTACGATCGCCTGTAGCGCGCTCCTCGAACGCCTTATCACCCACAGTCGCTACCGCCAGGATCGTCGCTTTTCTGGTTCTCGCTGTTGGAATCATGATCCTCAGCACCATCCTTGGAAGGGCGCTAAACCGCACAGCACATGCGATCGGACTGGGTTCTTCGACCGAATCCTTGGAGCCGTCTTCGGCTTCGCCAGGGGCTGTCTCATCGGAGTCGTCATCCTGATGGCGCTCGCCGCCTTTCAGCCACATTCCGGCTGGATTGAAAATTCCCGCTTATCTCCCTATTTCCTTGCGGGGGCGCATGCGGTATCCTTCGTTGTACCTCACGATCTTCAGCACCTGATCCTGAATGGCGCCGACCAGATCAAACACAACGCACCCGATTGGATCAAGCCCGGCTCGTAGAGGCAAAATAAGAGAGTGGTTCCACAAAGGAACCGCCAGCGAGGAATAACCCTTGAAGCGCGAACTCGACGGACTCATCACACAGATGCACAGTGCCGGCATCCCCTACACGGAGGCCGTTCGCCAATTCAAGAAGCGCTACATCCTTGAAGTGCTCGCGCAGCATAAGGGCAACCAGTGCAAGGCCGCCGAAGAGCTCGGCATGCACCGCAACACCCTCAGCCGCACCCTCGCCGAGCTCGACATGAACACCGCCCAGATCCGCAATGGCATGCGCCGTCCGCCCGTAAGCGAGCGTCCTCGCATTCAAAGCATTGCAAGCGCCCGTTAGCTCGCAGCTTCGTCTAATCTGCAGTTGATGCGAGCAAGCCTTCACTTCCGCGCTTCCAGAATCGCCAGAGGCACGGTCGCGCTCGCCCTGTGTGCACCGTCCTTCGCTCAGACTCACAACTTCAACTCGCAGCCGCCGCACGCCCGCTAAACGTCAGGTCCAGGCCGCCGAAGATGCCTACCTGACGGGCGCGCGTCTCCTGGAACACAACGATCTCTCAGGCGCCGAAACTCAGTTCGGCAAAGCCCTGCAACTCAATCCCACAAACAACGACTACGCCCGCGCGCTCGCCCTCACCCATCAGCATCACGTCGCCGACCTGGTGCAGCAAGCGGGCAAAGCCCGTCTCCTTGGCCAAACCGAGAAGGCAGAGACCCTCCTCGCCGAAGCCCGTCTCCTCGATCCCGAAAGCTCTCTCGTCAACCAGAGTGTTGATCCAGGCGCGCTCCCCAAGGTCTTTCATCCCGAGATCGAGCCCTGGATACACGACGCCCCGTCTCTCGCCGGCCCCATCACCCTCCTGCCCACCCCAGGCATCAAGAGCTTTCATTTTCACTCCGATCAGCAGGACATCATCCGTCAGGTCTATGCGAGCTACGGCATCCGCGCCAGCTTCGATGAGTCAGTCCCACGCCAGAATCTTCGCTTCGACCTCGACGACTCGGCCTACCAGCAGGCCACGTCCATCCTGCTCAACATCTCCCATCTCTTCGCCGTGCCGCTCGACTCCAAAACGGTCCTCATCGTCAAAGACAATCCTGAAAATAGAACGCGTTTCGAGCATCAGCTTCAGGAAACGATCTACATCCCCGGCATGACCAACGAGCAGATGGACGAGCTCAGTAATGTCGTCAAAAATGTCTTCGACATCAAACAGGTCAGCGTCGACAAGAGCTCCGGCATCCTCGCCATCCGCGCCCCCGAAGAAACGCTTTCGTACATCAACCTCACTCTCGCCGATCTAATCGACGGCGGCAGCGAAGTCATGATAGAGGTCAAGCTCTACGAGGTCGACCGCACCAATCAGCGCAACATCGGCGCCCAGCTCCCGCAGCAGCTCGGACTCTACAACGCTCGAGCCGCTGCCCAGGATCTGGTGAACGCCAATCAAGCCCTCGTCAACCAGGCTATCGCTCAGGGCCTCATCCCGGTGGGCTCAAGCGACATCACCATCGCACTCGCGCTCGTCGCCTCCGGCCTCGTTCAAAGCACACTTCTATCCAACACCATCGGCTTCTTCGGTGGAGGCATCTCTCAGTTCGGCATCACCACCAACCAGAACCCTGCCTTCAATCTGCAACTCACCTCCAGCGACACTCGCGCTGTCAATGAAATGCAGGTCCGAGTCATGGACGGCAAGCCAGCCACCTTCCGCATCGGAGAGCGTTATCCCATAACCACTGCGACGTACTCCACTGCTTCGCCCACCCAAACCTCCGCACTCAACAATATCTCCATCAACGGGGTCAGCGCCGCCAGCCTGCTCAATGCGGCTGTCGGCAGCCCCGTCACCATTCCGCAGATTCAATACGAAGACCTCGGCCTCACGCTGAAGGCAACTCCCATCGTCCAGAAGTCCGGCGCCATCAAGATGCACATCGAACTCAAGATCGAAGCCCTCGCGGGCGGCGCAATCAATAACATTCCCGTTCTCAACAACCAGCAATTCGGCTCGGACGTCACCGTCAACGACGGAGACACAGCACTCGTTGTCAACACCGTCAGCAGAAGCGAAGCTTCCAGCCTCAACGGTCTACCTGGTATCGGCGAGTTGCCGGGATTTCAAACCGCTACCGCCGACAAGACCACCAACGTGAGCTCCACCGACCTCCTTCTCCTTATCACCCCCCACGTCACCCGTCGCCGCTCCAACCTCACCGCCGGTCCGCGCATATCCATCAATCTCCCTGAACCCTCGAGCTAGCCCCTCGGCTCACGCAGCAATATGTCAAACACGGTTCCGGGCGCACCTAACCCTCCACCCAAACCGCCTCCCCGCCGCGTTGACCATACACAGCGGTGCCGTTATACTTGATCTTGGAAGAGCGGGAGTAGCTCAGTGGTAGAGTGCTTCCTTGCCAAGGAAGATGTCGCCGGTTCGACCCCGGTCTCCCGCTCCAAATAGCTCTTGCCTGCGGTACACTTCTCCTCGAAATGAAATGGGTGAAGTTAGCCCACCCAAGGCGCGGTACCCAAGTGGTAAGGGAGAGGTCTGCAAAACCTTTATGCGTCGGTTCGATCCCGACCCGCGCCTCCAATATTTCAGCAAGTTAGAAGCCCTCCAATTCGGAGGGTTTTCGGTTGTGTAGCGGAAAATGTAGCGGGTGCCGCGCTTTTCTTCTATGTCCTCTCTGCCGTGCTCCTCCCTACTGAATCGCGTGTGTCGCTTGCGGGCTTGTGCGCTCGGCATGGCGATTCTCTGCTCACTAACGAGCGCCTCAAGGCGCTCCATTGCCTGATGCTGGTGCTGCTGTGTCGGGTGTGCGTACCGGAGCACCATCTGGATTCGTGAGTGTCCCAGCATCGCCGCCAACGTTACAAGATCAATACCGGACATCGACGCCCGTGTAGCCCATGTGTGTCGCAGGTCATACAAGCGGAATGGCGCAACCTTGCTGTCTCTTACGGCGTGATCGTGGGCATTATTGACCTTTGGCACAGGGCGGCTGCCGCCCGTCTCGCACGGGAACAGATATGCCTCTTCCGAAACCATACGCAGCCCTAGGACACGCCGCACCGATACACTGAGGGGTACCCGTCGCCGCGCTGCCTTCGTCTTGCCATATGGGATGACGAGAAAGCCCTGCTCAAGCCGCACGTTCTCCCTGCGGATGCGGTAGACCTCTTCCGCTCGCGGATGCGCTTCTCAGGGTTCAAAGTGCGATGAAGAAGATCTGCGAGACCTCACCAGGGAGCACCCGCAGCCCCCAACCCCTGCAATTCTTAAAATTCTCCTCGACTTGAATGCGACCGCGTATTACTATCACCCCTGTTCCCATCCGTCCACCATTGGAAATCCATTTGTCCCAGGGCTCTATCGCTTTTCGGCGCATCGCTTTGCCTTTGCTTCTCGCACTGGCTTGCGCCGCGCTGGCTTTTGCGCAAGATACTTCGACCACCGCTCCGCGGCCCACAGAAGTCGGCATGCCGATTCTCGAGTCGCATTCCTACAAGGAATTCGGCGCCGTCCCGCAGGTGTGGACCATCATGCAGGATCGCCGCGGCGTGATGTATTTGGGCCTTTCAGGTTCCGAGATAGTTGAGTACGACGGTGTTTCCTGGCGCAAGATCGATGCCGGTATGGACAACACACGTTCCCTGGCCATGGACGACACGGGCAGGATCTGGGTAGGAGGCAATGGCGGGTTCGGCTACCTTGCGCCAGATACCAAAGGCAACCAAAGTTACGTTTCTATATTAGATAAAGTGCCGGAGAAAGAACGCAACTTTACCGATGTGTGGCAGACGCTGGTAACGCCGCAGGGCATGTTCTTTCGTTCTTACGAGGAGCTCTTCCGCTGGGACGGCAAAACCATGCATGTCTGGCATGCCCGGGCAGGCTCACGGTTCCAGGCCATCTCCCTTGTGTCCGGCCACATTTTTACGGACGAAAACGGCATCGGCCTTGAGGAGATTGTGGGGGACGAGCTGCATCCTGCACCTGGCGGGGCTGCTTATGCGAACTCCATTAAGCTGTTCCTGCACCCATACGACGATGGGCGGATGATCGTTTCGGAGCGGAACGGACTCCTCTCGCTCTACGACGGGCAGAAGGTCACGCCGTTTCCGACTCCGGCTGATGATTACCTGAAGGCCCACAGGCTCTACACCTCCATCCTGCTGCGCGATGGTGGTCTTTGCCTCACGACACTCGACGGCGGCGCGGTGATCGTGGCTCACGATGGGAAGCTGCGCCAGATCCTCGATGTCTCCGACGGCTTGCTCGATCCCGGCGCGCTCAGTGCTTTCCAGGATCGCGACGGCACGCTCTGGATCGGAACCGGCGCGGGTATCTCCCGAGTGGAGATTGCCTCGCCGATCTCAATCTTCTCGCGTAACGGCCCCCTGGATGCGGTCCGCTATCAAGGGTCTGTCTATGTAGCCGACGGAGGCGGCTCCACTCCAGTTCTTAAGCTGGTCTCCGATCCCCATACCAATCGCCCTTCGATGGCCCCAATCAGCGGAGCCAACCAGGGCTTCGCGTTGCTTACCTTCAAGGATCGATCGGGTAAGACCCCGGATCAGTTGCTGGTTGCCACCAGCGAAGCCGTGCAGCGGGTGGTGGGTGACCGACTGCTCCCAACGTTGCCGTCCGTTCACGCTCTCGACCGCTCGTCGTATTTGGCTATCCAATCGCGCAAGACCCCGAATCGCGTGTTCATCGGCTACGGCGACGGCGTTGGTTCCATGCGGTGGGATGGCGTTAAGTGGATCGACGAGGGCAGACTGCCCAATACCGTTTATGTGGCGCACACGCTGGCTGAGGATTCCGACGGAGATCTTTGGGTGGGTGGCGGCAAGGGACACCTTCTGCGAATTAAGGTTGCGCCCACCGGAATGCACGACTCCAAGGCAGAGGCCGTCTCCCCCAATTACGGTATGCCTGCCGGTCTCGGCGAAGTGAGCTATGCACTTGGAGATTTGTACGCGGGGATATCCCACGACCAGAACATCTATCGCTGGGACCGCACTGCGCACAAATTTATAGTGGACAACCGCCTTCAACTCAAGCTTGATGCCCCGAAAGCGAGTCCACAGATCTACGAGGCAGCGGATGGAAGTGTATGGGCCGTCATGATATCCCCCGACGCACGCCGTATCGCGCGCGTTACCCGCAATCCCGACGGAAGCTTTCATCTCGATGAAGACACCTACAAGCCGCTTACGCGCTACAAAGATTTACCGACCTTTGTCGACAGCGATGGGAGCATCTGGTCTACCGGCGACTCTCTTCTCCGATTTGACCCGGGGTTGCGTACCACGGTGTCGGACCAGCTACCCGCGCTTGTTCGCCAGGTCAATGCGGGATCGACGCTCGTCTATGGCGGCACAGAATTGCGTGATGGCTCGGAGTTGCGCCTTGCTCCCGGTTCGAGCAGCGTCCGGTTTCAGTTTGCCGCGCCGTTATATGGCGACTCCGTCGACGTGGATTACCAATACCTGCTCGAAGGAGCCGATAAAGACTGGTCAGGCTGGGGCAAGCAAAAAGAGGCGAATTACAGCGGCCTCGGCCCAGGTGAATATCGGTTCCGGGTTCATGCGCGGAGCACCGATGGCAGGGTAAGCCCGGAAGGCACCTACATCTTCACCATTCTGGCACCGTGGTACCGCACCACTTTGGCTTATATCCTCTATAGTCTTCTGCTGGTGGTCCTCGCCCTTGCATGCTGGCGCTACATCATCATGCATGAGCGCGAGAAGGCTCGCCGCAAGACCGAAGCTCTCGAGGCTCAGGCAAAGGCTCTTGAGGCCACCGTCAACGAGCGCACTGAGGAGATTCGTGCACAGGCCTCAGAGATCACAGCGCAGAAAGAATCGATCGAGCTTCTGAGCGAAATTGGCAAAGAGATCACGGCTTCGCTCGATCTGAACACCATCCTCTTCAAGCTTTACGAACGCGTAAATCAGATTGTGGATGCGAGCATCTTCGGGGTCGGCCTCTATAGACCTGAGAAACGGCTGATCGAGTACAGCCTGGCGATCGAAAACGGCAGACGCTACGCGCCGTATACACGGGGCACCGACGATAAAAACCAGTTCTCCGTCTGGTGCATCGACCACCGCCAGCCGATTCTGATCAATGACGTCGAGACGGAGTCATCAAAGTACATTCCGGAGTATAGACACACCGGTGGCACACTTGACGACGGCAGCGCAGCGCAGCCGCCCGTCTCGATGATCTACTTACCGCTCATTGCCCAGGAACGTGTGCTCGGCGTGCTGAGCGTGCAGAGCTTCAAAAAGAATGCCTACACCGAGCAGAACCTGAGCCTGCTCGAAAATCTTGCAGCTTATACGACAATCGCGCTCGATAATGCCAACGCTTATCTCGTCATCAATCAGCGCGAGCACGAGGTTCGCGAGCGCGCCGCGGAGTTGGTGACCATCAATCGCATCAGCCAGGAGCTTGCCACACAACTGGACAAAAACCACCTCATCCAATTTGTCGGCGATCAGGTACGCGACCTTTTCCGCGCGCCAATCGCCTACGTCTCGTTGCTGGACCGCGCAACGATGATGCTGCAATTTCCTTATGCGTTCGGCGAGAATGCTTCACCGCGGCCCTTCGGCTCAGGGCTTACGTCGCAGATCATTCGCAGCGGCCAGCCGCTGCTCATCAATGAAGATATGGAAGGCAGCAGTGCTCGGCTCGGCGTGGAACAGATCGGCCGACGCACTTCGTCGTATCTCGGCGTGCCGATATCATCCGGCGGACAGGCGATTGGGGTCATCAGCGTGCAGTCCGACGAACAAGAAGGCCGCTTCACCGAGGCTGATCAGCGCCTTCTCTCTACGATTGCCACTGCCGTAGGTGTCGCCTTCCACAACGCAAAGTTGTTTGAAGAAGCGGGGCAGGCGCGGGCGGCTGCTGAACAGGCTGATGCCGCGAAGAGCTCATTCCTCTCCACGGTGAGTCACGAGCTTCGCACGCCGCTGACCTCTGTTCTCGGTTTTGCAAAGATCATTCGCCGCCGCCTTGAAGAGCGGTTGTTTCCCATGATCTCTGAGGAAGACCGCAAAGTGCAGCAAGCCAAACGCCAGGTCATCGAGAACCTCGAAATCGTCGTCAGTGAAGGAGAGCGGCTCACCAAGCTCATCGACGATGTGCTCGATCTGGCCAAGATTGAGGCTGGCAAGTTCACCTGGAACATGACCAGCATCTCCGTCAAAGAGGTAATCGGGCGCGCAGTTGCTGCGACGGCCTCGTTGTTCGAGGCGAAGAAGCTGGAGCTCGTCAGCGACATCGCGCCAGACCTTCCTGAAATAACGGGTGATCAGGATCGGCTGATTCAGGTCGTCATCAACCTGATCTCGAACGCCGTCAAATTTACAGACGCGGGCTCCATTACATGCTCAGCACGTCAAGCGGGCACGGAGTTACTGGTGAGCGTCAGGGATTCCGGCATCGGCATCGCACCTGATGATCAGCCCAAGGTCTTCGAGAAGTTCAAGCAGGTTGGCGACACGCTCACGGACAAGCCGAAGGGCACCGGACTCGGACTGCCAATCTGCAAAGAAATCGTGGAGTACCACGGTGGTCGAATCTGGGTGGAGAGCGAGCCCGGCCGCGGCAGCATTTTCTCTTTCACGCTGCCCATCCTCGAGAAGTCCGCGCAATTGGAACTTTTGCCTAAGCGCCACTCCATCGATATCGAATCACTCGTCAAGCAACTGCGCGAGCGCGTCTCCACGAACGGTGCACGCGACAAATCGGTCCTTGTCGTCGATGACGACTCCAACATTCGCTCTCTGCTGCAGCAGGAGCTCACCGAGGCGGGCTACAAAGTGCGCCTGGCCGAGGATGGCCGAAAGGCTCTGACTTTGATTCGCGAGGAGACGCCTGGCCTTGTCATCCTCGACGTGATGATGCCGGAGATGAACGGATTCGACGTGGCTGCGGTGCTCAGGAACGATCCCTCCACGATGGATATTCCGATCATCATCCTATCTATCCTCGAAGATAAGGAGCGCGGTTTCCGACTCGGCGTAGATCGTTATCTCACAAAGCCCATCGATACGGCGTCGCTCTTCCATGAGATAGATACGCTGCTCGATCAGGGCAAGTCTCACAAGAAGGTCATGGTGGTGGACGAGGATGCCACCACGATTCGCACTCTGACCGACGCTCTTGAAACGCGCGGGTACCAGGTAGTCGAGTCCAAGGGCGCTGAGCTTGTCACTCGCGCTGTCGATTCCAAGCCCGACATCATCATTCTGAATTCTTTGCTCTCCAGTGACGAAGCGGTTCGTGCCTTACGCTTCGAAAAGGGGATGGAGAACGTTCTTTTCCTCATCTATCAATGACACCCATGAAAATTCTTATCGTTGACGACGAATCGCACTTGCGCATGCTGATCCAGCAGACCCTGGAAGAGCTGGAAGATGATGGCGTGGAACTGTTGACGGCGGCCAATGGAGAAGAGGCGCTCGAGACTATCCGCGACGAAGAACCGAACCTCGTCTTTCTCGACGTCATGATGCCAAGGAAGAACGGCTTCGATGTTTGCAATGCGGTGAAGAATGAGCTTGGCTTGAGCCATATCCACATCATCCTGTTAACGGCCAAAGGGCAGGAGTTCGATCGGCAACGGGGCCAGGAGGTCGGCGCTGATCTCTACATGACGAAGCCCTTCGATCCCGATGCTCTAATCGCTAAAGCCCGCTCGGTCCTCGGTCTTTCCGCGCCTGGAGCGTAAGGCATATGGCCGTCGTCTCACTGAAATCACTTCTCCGGCCCAGATCCGGCGGCGCGTCGGTCGTCGCTGCCCTGCTGAAGGCTGTTGGCTCAGGCGTGTGGATCGTCGACGCGCAGGGTAAGCCTCTTATGGGAGTCGCCGCGGAAGGCATATCGCCCGATGGTGCGCGCATTCCAGTCGTTTTTGAAGGCACACCACTGGGCTATGTAGCGGGACCAGCGGAATCCGCGCAGGCTGCAGCCCTCCTTTTGGAGCACTTTGCGGCTCGCGAGTCAGAGGGTCGCGCACTCGCTGCGGAGGTTCTCCATCTCTATCGCGAAGTGCATCTAATCGAGCAACTCTCCGAGCAATTGGTAGCGCTACTCGATTCGGCGGCTGTAGCTGAGTCCGCGTTGGCGCAGGCGCAGAGGCTCATCAGCGCAACCCATGGCAGCGTACTCGTTCTGGAAAAGCAGGACGGCCATCTCGAGACCGCCGCCTGCTTCGGCGGGTCTGCTGGAAACCCTGATCCGCTCGGGCCGGACTCGCGTTTTGCCGCGTCCATCCTCGAGCGCTGCATTGGAGAGGTCGTCAATGGCTGCGACACCGATCTGCGCGCTCTCGACTCCGAATGCATGCTACACGCCTTGATATGCGTACCGATGCGCGCAGGTCAACGTAATGTCGGTACAATCGCGCTGGGCAGCAGCAATCCCAGTACATCTTACTCGGCAGGCGATCTTAAACTGCTTAACACCATCGCTCTCCAGGCCGCCGCCGCCATTGAGAATGCGCTGCTTTGTGCCGAGATGGTCGAAAGTGCACGCGAACGCGCCGCCTACGCGGCTGAGCTGCAGGCCGCCAGCACCGTCCAACAACTATTGCTGCAGAGCGCGTCGCAAGTTACTCCCGGCTTTGAGGTCGAATCGGTCTATCTGCCAGCAAGTGAAGTGGGCGGTGATTTTTTCTTCGTAGCACCTGCACCCGATGGGTCGATAACCGCTGTCGTTGGCGACGTCTCAGGAAAAGGCCTGACAGCAGCGATGCGTGTCGCTATGATTCTCGGCGCTCTGCGTCGAGAAACCTCCTACGATCCCGGCGACGTTCTTTCCGGGCTCAACAACGTTCTCATCGCGCAGGGCCAGCTTGGCTTTACCACCGCGTGCTGTGTCCAAATCGCGCTCTCCGGCGAGTACACGATTGCGAACGCAGGCCACATTTCTCCCTATCTCTCAGGCCGCGAACTAAGCACACTACCGGCATTGCCCCTCGGCCTCCTTCCCGATCAGGTATACCCATCAGTTCATGGCAAACTGGCTCCAACCGAGCGCCTTGTTCTTCTTTCAGACGGCGTGCTCGAGGCGCGCGGCCCTGACGGGGAGATCTATGGTTTCGAGCGTCTTCCCGGCCTTACTCTCCTCACCGCTCAACAAATCGCCGACATCGGGCAGAGCTTCGGTCAGGAAGACGACATTACCGTCCTCACGCTTGGCCTAACGCCGGCGTTGCCCTCCGTTCCTGTAAACAGCTGATTGCTGCTCTGATGAAGCGGCCCACACGCTGATCTCCGGCGCAAAGTTATTCAGAGGACGGCCCGATTGGCAGTAATGATTCGGCTTGTTGGAGGTGATTCCCGGTTGGTAACAACAGGCGATTCACTCACTGAACTCAATCATCGCGCCCGCAACTAAATAAGTTCCGAGAAATGGGATGAGCAGGTCTTTCCAACTGGAGAGAGACTAGTTCCATGAAAAACTCGTCGCAGCACCTCATTGCGGACGCATTTTCAGGATGTTACCTGGATTGCCACCATCGTAATATCGTCATCTAAGTCTTCGGCGGGCGCTCTAGCGGACCAGCGGGACACCTCTTCAAGCAGGCGACCGGCAAATTGATCCGCCGAGGTGCTTTGCTCAGTCTCCAGAAACTGCCTGAAGCGGTCTGCGCCAAACTGGACTTCCTCCGGGTTCGTCGTTTCCGGAATTCCGTCGGTGTAGAGCAGAGCTCGATCACCGGCCTTGAACTGCAATTCCACGGAAGTATAGGTTGCAAAAGGGAATCTTCCCAGAAACATCCCATTTTCCAACACGTCGCGCACTCCTTTGGCTGATACACCCCACAGCAGCAAGGGAGGATGGCCCGCACCCGCGTAAATCAGCGTTCGCTTTTGCATGTCTAAGAACAGATACGAAGCCGTAACGTAATGGTGTTCGAACTTTCCGCACAGCGTTTGATTGAGGCCTGACAAAACTTGCGCCGGATCGGCAGCATGTGCCACCTGCGCTGAGAGCGCAACTTTTAGCATCGAGGCGATCAACGCGGCAGGCATTCCGTGTCCGGACACATCGGCCACCAGAATCCCAATGTGTTTCTCATCCACAACAATAAAGTCGTAAAAATCGCCAGCGACCGCAGTCATTGGGACGTAGCGTGCGGCAATGTCCAGACCTTCGATCTTCGGAATTTCGGATGGAAGAATCGACAATTGGATTTGCCGCGCTGTCTCTAACTCCTCTTGGATCGTAAGCAGCTGTTGTGCGAGTTGCTCTCGAATCCCGCGAAGCGTCAGGTGGGTTTGCACCCGCGCCTTGACCACCGCAGGGGAAAATGGCTTATGAATGTAGTCCACGGCACCAACATCGAACCCCCTTGTCTCCTCCTCGACTTGGGTCTGTCCGGTCAGAAATATGACTGGGATGTCTCGCGTCTCCGAGCACAGTTTCAACTTTGAACACACTTCATACCCATCCATGTCGGGCATCATAACGTCCAGCAGAATCAAGTCAGGCGGAGGGGTGGCCTTCGCCAATTCCAATGCTTTAGCGCCGCTGGTCGCGATGCGGACTCGGTGGAGGTCTTTCAGAATCGAATTCACTATTTGAATGTTGGCAGGTGCGTCATCTACGACGAGCACAGTCTTCTTCTGATCAGGCTGGTTCATGAGTTACCCCATTTTTGGGTGCACCGTTTGGCAATCTCGTCGAGTTTCACTAGCGCTGAGTCAAAATCGAAGCTGTTGATCGATGCACTCAGACCGTCTAGGTGCTGCTTCTCAACAACGCCTGATACGGCGTCCTGCAAACTACGAAATGACTCTTCGGCACCGCCGTCACTCGCTTCGAGCAAGGTTCTGAGCCCGGCAATCGCGTCGGCCGCTACCTCTGCATTGAAAGGCGAGGTCCCGACTTCCTCCTGCCGGGTATTTCCTGAGTCGCAAAGTGCGTCCTCAATAGAATGAACTTGAGCGCTCATCAGGCTTGCAAACTGACCAAGCAACGCTTGGATCCTTCCCTCTCCGTCACGGATTGCGATCTCCAGCTTTCGAGCGAGGGACTCCACTTCAGTGATTCCAAGATTGCCGGCAGTGCCCTTCACAGTATGGGCAATGCGTTCAGCCAGTTTGAGGTCGCCACCTTCGAGTGCGGTTGAAATCTGCGCAGCTGCATTGCCTTCTGTGGCAGCAAACTGCCTTAGCAGGTCACGGTAGAGCCGCCTCTTACCGGCAACGCGCTTCAGCCCATCCGCAGTATTGATCCCTCCGATGTCCGGTAGAACCACATCCTCGGACGCCTCTACGGGAACGAATAATGCTTTGGGCTCGATCGCATCTTTAGACCGGGGCTTCGCCCATCGCATCAAAGTCGAAAAAAGGTTATCGGGGTCAATCGGCTTGGACACATGATCGTTCATACCTGCGTCGAGGCAGCGCTGCCGCTCTTCAACGAGGGCATGCGCCGTCATCGCAATGATCGGAAACTTCTGCAACCGCGGGTCACTACGCAGTATCCTGGCTGCCGTGAACCCGTCCATCTCGGGCATCTGCAAGTCCATGAACACTACATCGAACGTTGTGGCGCGGTTTCCTTCGGTCAGTATTTTCACCGCTTCACCACCATTGTTGGCCACGGTCACGATTGCTCCGGCGCTCTCCAGCAGTTCTGTCGCAACCTGCTGGTTTATCTCGTTGTCTTCGACCAGCAGGACACGGATTCCTGTGGCATCGTGCACGGAACCCTCGTCCTTCCTCTCATAGGGACCGGAGGTCTCGAGTCCCGCAAATCCGAACAGTTCCACCAGAGTGTCGTAGAGCAGCGATTGATTGACAGGCTTCAGCAAATAGCTATCGATGCCAATCTCGTCAGCCTGCGTCCTGACATCTCCCTGCCCGAAGGAGGTAACCAACACGACTTTGGGAATATGCTGCAGACGATCATTGCGCTTGATGATGCGGGCGGCCTGCAGTCCATCCATTCCCGGCATGTGCCAATCCATCAACACCAGACGATAAGGATCCAGCGAATCTGCCGCGGCTATCTCGCGCACTGCGTCTTCTCCTGACGAGACCGAATCGGCCCGAAGCGCAAAAACCCGGAGCGTCTCGGTGAGGACCTCGCGTCCCTGCGCGTTGTCGTCCACCACCAGCGCGCGGATCCCCGCCAGATCAGGGATGAAGCGTTTGCGTTTGTCCTCTGATCCAATTCCGAACCATGCGGTGAACTGGAAAGTGCTGCCTACTCCTACCTCACTTTCGGCCCAGATGGCGCCCTCCATCATCTCAACCAGGCGTTTGGAGATCGAGAGCCCGAGCCCGGTTCCCCCATACTTTCGTGTCGTCGAAGTGTCTGCCTGCGAGAATGCCTGGAACAATTTGGCGCGCTGCTCAGGTGTCATGCCAATACCACTGTCCCGGACCGAGAACCTCACCTTTACCCGCTCCGCTAACTGCTCCTCCAGTGCAACGGTTACTACGACCTCGCCGCGTTCCGTGAACTTGATCGCGTTGTTTACCAGATTGATCAGGACTTGACCAAGGCGTAAGGGGTCGCCAACAAGATTCGGAGGCAGATTGCTTGGCGAGGCGATCAATAATTCCAGGTCCTTGTCGCGGGCCTTTTGGGAGACCACTGCGGAAAGGTTCTCAAGCACTTGATCGAGGCGAAACTCTGTATTTTCCATCTCCAACTTGCCAGCCTCGATCTTCGAAAAATCCAGGATGTCGTTGATGATGCCGAGGAGGGCCTGAGCAGCAATCTTTGTCTTTGTCAGATAGTCGCGCTGCTTCGCTGTCAACTCGGTCTTCAGGGCCAGATGGGTCATTCCGAGTACCGCATTCATAGGCGTGCGAATCTCATGGCTCATGTTGGCGAGGAAGTCGGACTTGGCCTTTGTAGCGGCCACGGCTTCTTCTTTGGCAGCGAGGAGGTCCGCTTCGGCTTGCTTGCGATCGGTGATGTCTTTAGTCGTATTGAGTAGATACTCCGGATTTCCAGCAGCGTCCCTGATCATCGTAAAGGCGCCGTCTGCTATAACAAGGCGGCCATCGCTGCGAATGAAGTGCTGTTCCCACTCGTCATAGTCGAACTTGCCTTCGAGGAGTTCCTGGTAGCGTCTTGCACCGTCGGCGCGTTGGTCCGGGTGAACGATCCGATCCCACTTCCCTACGGTGCTCAAATCTTCGTGACTGTAGCCAAGCATCTCGTGCAAGGCGCGATTGGTAAAGTATTGTGCTTTAGGAATGTTGTATAGACCAATGCCTACGGGGGCGTTCTCGAAGATGGTGCGGAAGAGTTGCTCACTCGCCTGCAGGGCCTCCTCGGAATGCTTGCGTTCCGTGACGTCTTCCGTCAGGCCTACGAGGTATTGCGGCTTGCCTGTAGCGTCCCGAAGTAACTGGTATCTTCCGTTGCCAACGACGATGCTGCCGTCGCGACGAATGTAACGGTGTCCGTATTCGTCGGTGTCACGCTTACCTGCGAGGAGTTCCGCATATCTTTCTGCGCCCGAGGCGCGGTCATCAGGGTGAACAATCCCGTCCCATTGCTCCAGCCTCCTCAACTCCTCTTCGGAGCAACCCAGCATCTGTTGCAATGCGCGGTTGGTGATATGCGCCTGAGTATCTATCGCAAATATGCTGATGCCGATCTGCGAATTCTCAAAGATGGAACGGAAGAGCTGCTCGCTCTCCTTCAAGGCATCCTGGGCACGCTTTCGTTCCGTGATGTCTTCCGTTAGGCCGACAATATATTGCGGCTTGCCGGCTGCATCCCTGACCAACTGAAACCTGTCGTTAGCAACAAGAATGCGGCCGTCACGTCGAATGAAGCGCTGTTCATATTCGTCACTGTCCCGCTTTCCCTCAATGAGTTCGGCATATCGTTCCGCCCCTGAAACACGTTCCTCCGGAGTTACAATCTCGTCCCATTGTCCCAGGCTGTTTAGTTCTTCTCCGCTGTAACCCAGCATCTCGTGGAGCGCGCGGTTAGAGATGTGTTCCTGGTTTTCGATGTTGAAATAAGCGATTCCGATCTGGGCATTCTCAAAAATCGAACGGAAGAGTTGTTCGCTCGACCGCAGCTTCTCCTCAGCACGTTTACGCTCTGTAATATCAACTAGCGTGACGACGGCACCAGTGATCACTCCGCCCTCAAGAATTGGAAACGAGGAATATTCGACAGGTACGGGGGTGCCATCCTGTCGCCAGATCAGTTCCGAGTCCGTGGAACAGCCCTCTCCCCTCTTGAATGCACGGTACAGAGGACATTCCTCCACTGGGTAAGCCGAGCCGTCCGGCTTATGGTGATGGATCAAATCGTGCGTTTTCCGGCCCAAAACCTCCTCGGGTCGGTAGCCGATTAATTCACAGGCAGCCCGGTTGACGAACGTGCAGTTTCCTTGCAGATCGATACCGTAAATGCCCTGACCGGTAGACTCCAACAACATCTCCATTCGTCTCGCGATGCGGTCTCGCTCCTCTTGCGCGCGCTTGCTCTCCGTGATGTCTTCCGTAAACGAAGCGACGTACTGAGGCTTTCCCGCTGCATCCCTGAGCAGCGAGAACCGCCCGTTCGCAACCAACATGCTGCTGTCTTTGCGAATGAACCGTTGCTCCCATTCGTCATTGTCGCGCTTTCCCTGGACGAGTTGTGTATATCGTTCCGCCCCGAAAGCACGTTCATCTGGGTGAATGATCTCATCCCATTTTTCGAAGTGGCTCAGCTCTTCCGCCGTATAACCCAACATCTCATGCAATGCGCGGTTAGAAAAAACTGTGCTGCCATCGATGTTGAAGAAGCTAATCCCGATCTGAGCATTCTCGAAGATCGAGCGGAAGAATTGCTCGCTCACCTGCACGCTGTTATCGACATTCTGCCCCACAGTCTCTCTCCAAAACTACGCTAGACCTGGTCATGGAGTGGCCGCTACTGGCAATAGTAATAGGGTCGAACGAATTACGAAGCTGTTGCTCGGTGGACCATCAGTGAACTAGGAACTCCACCTTTGTGCAAGAATCCGAAAACTCGCTTTTCCAATCGCGACTGCACAGATGCCCTCCGATTGGGGGTTGCAAGGATGCGTTGCAGAGAAATCTGAAATGGACATCGGAATGTCCTCTCGCACTTAAGACCTCGTCTGCATCGATCTGTCGCTAATGCGATCAATGGCTATCTTTGGAAGGATGAGACCGAGGCTCATCGCTAAAATGATAGTCATGGCGGTCAGACCATCGGAGATGGTAGCGCTTATCAATGCCAATGTCGTATGCGAGCCGTCGGCAAGTTGTACAAGCCCGCTCGCCATCCTGAACAGGAAGACGCCCGGAATCATCGAAACTACGGAAGCGAAGCCGATAGCCGCGAACGGCATGTGCCAACGGCGCGCGACTGGAGTGAGGATAAGAGCGACGACGACACAAGCGACGAGGGCGCCGATCGCGGCGCTGGAGCCAAGCATAGCAAGTAACCACCACCTCAGAGCATGGGCTAGCATGCCAACCGCCACCGGCCAGGCGAACATATGCAGCGGCGTGGAAAAGAAGACGCTGTAGGCGGCGACAGCGATGCCAGCAGCGATCGTATCGAGCCATAAGGGCACCTCTCTGCTGGTCTGATCTACCGGTAGGGAAATACCCAGAAGCGTGAGTCCGAGCAGTAGCCCGATCGAGATCGCCATAACGACGAGCCCCGCAAAGACTATGCGGGCGGCGCCGAGATGGATACGGCCGTAGATGAGATCCAGCGCCCCATTAAGGACGGGTGGTCCGGGCACCAGGATCATGCATGGGCAGACTGCGACCAGGCGCAGCGACGAGCTCAACTGGTATCGAACCGCCAGCGCCCCGATAACGCCAGCGAGCAACGCCGCAGCGAATGGTTGCAGAAAGACGTTTGCGCTGTAGTGCGCCAAGCCACGGCGAAGAACGGCGCCGGCTGCCGCACTCACGAATATGAGACCTGCCGTGCGTACATGTTGGACACCGAAGATCACCGCTAACGCCACGGCGCCAGCCGCCGCCGCGAGTGTGAACAGCCAGGTCGGTGCCAAAGGCGCTTGTGAGGTCCCTCGGATTGCCTCCTTTGCGGAAGCGGTCGCAAGTCGACCGCTGGCGAGGTCCTCAATGATGCGCATCGCAGAAGCCACGCGACTCATGGCCACGCCGGTGGGATCGGCCGCGACTGCGGAGATCAGTCTGTTGCCGCTGGCGTTATCCTCGGCCTTAAGCTGCAGTTCTCCCCACCGCGGCATGATTTCAGCGCGCAGTCCGAGAGTGTGTCCGAGGCGCTCCGCCGAAGCCACAACCTGATCAGTAGATTGGCCGTTGACGTATTGAACCCGCGCAACGGCGAGGACAAGGTCGGCACGGTACTCCAACGTCATGGTGTTGTTATCCCGATTCTGATTCATAAAGCAGCATTATGCAGGCTCCGGTATGAAATGAGTATCCGCCCCTTCCTTGAAGACGACGAACTCATTGCGTTCACTGTCTTCTCCTCCTTGAAACCGGTTTTGCGTCGCAAACCGGCCTGCTCCGCAATTACCCGCCAGGGGCACAACTTTGATGTCCAAAATGTCAAAAAGGGATACCATCCGAGATTCCGTTTTTCGCTACCACCGAAGGCTGGACAGTCATGCGGCTTCAACAGCTACTTTCCCGCGCCGGTTAAGCTTCCTACCAGTTACGACACCTCCTTCGCGCTGACTGTCGGGCCTTTTAGCTTTGCAGTTTGTCGTCGCCCTGGAACCCTGGAGCCTCGGGGCGAATATAGTTTGGTTCGAAGATGACCCGGTCGAAGCCATAAGCGATGCGGAAATTCTGCGTGGGGCAATGCAACGCATATACAACCTGATTTCGCCCGAGAAATAGAATCCTTTCGAAACGCATCGGCTTATCGCCAATCATGCCTTCTGCACCGAGTGCATCTTCGACGTTTACGAGCGTTCGTTTTGCGAGACCTCGCTGAACATCGTCAATCCAGGGTGCTCGAGCTTTGGAAGGATCCGGCCACGACCATTCAAGCTTTGAGCCCCACCGGACCAATTTGGTTGTCATATCACGGGTGGGAACCGAAGGATAGCCGATGTGCACAGAGTCTCCAAGCTTCAGTTCGATGAAGAATTCGAACGCGAAGAAGTTCCCGGGTACAAGCTCTGGCTCCGATCCGCTCGTTGAATTGGGCGGTTTTACCCTTGGCCTCGGATTCTCTGCGGGAGGCAGAAAGGGTACCTGAGCTGCGGGATTTCGCCATCTATTTACGATCGCTAAGATGCGCTCCGACAAACTTTCCTTCATCAGGATTCTCCCCGGCCCAGGGTGGTCCCGAGCCCGTCCCGGTCCTAGCGATTCTAGTGGACGTATCACGATCTGCGTGTGGTAACTTTACGATCAGTCCCTGTCAAAAAACTTCTCACGTCTCCGAACGAGGCGACGCGATCCAAGTGCGCAATACCAGGAGCCCGTTTTCATGCCCAAGAAGTACCTGCCCTTGCTCTTTCTTCCCGTCCTCGCCCTCCTCCCGTCTGCCAAAGCACAAACCATGGACCCGGACTACGCCGCCAAGGTAAAAGAGTGGACCACCAAGCCTGAATTCATGAGCCCGCTCGTGGACCACCTCCCCAAATCATCCACCGTCCCGTCTCCGAAAGACCTCCTCGGTTACTACATCGGCGAACCCAAAAAGCTCACTTACTACGCCGACGTCCTGCGCTACTACCGCACACTTGCCGAGAAATCCCCTCGCGTCAAAGTTATCGACATCGGCAAAACCGAAGAGGGACGCGACTCCATCATGGTCTTCGTCGGCTCTGAAGACTCCATCAAAAATCTCGACACCTATAAGAAAAATCTCGCTCGCCTCGCCGATCCGCGAGGCCTGACCGACGAGCAAGCCAAACAAATCATCGCCCAAACCAAGCCCATCTACACGCTCTCCGGAGGCCTTCACAGCGCCGAACTCGGCCCGCCCGAGATGCTGATGGAACTCACCTATCGCCTCGCAACCGAAGACTCGCCCCTCATCAAGAAAATCCGTGATGAAGTCGTGGTCGCCATCATGCCAGTAGCCGATCCCGACGGACGCGACCGCAGCATCGACTGGTACAACCGCTACCTCATCGACGTCACCGACAACAACGCCGCCTTCGAAGGTGGGGTTCCTTACTGGGGCAAGTACACGAAGCACGACGACAACCGCGACATCAACTACGCCGGCCTCGCCAACCAGAACCTCCTCAAGTGGTATCTCGACTGGCATCCGCCCATCATGCACGACCTGCACGAGTCCGTCTGGTTCCTCTACACCTACAGCGGCCAGGCCCCGCAGAACACCCTCTTCGACCCCATCCTCTGGGCCGAGCTCCCTTGGTTCTCCAACTTCGAAATGGCGCAGCTCACCAAATACGGCATGCCCGGCGTATGGACACACGGATACGTCGACGGATGGTCTCCTGGCTACGTCGCCATCATGTCCGCCAACCACAACGGCATGATGCGCATGTACGAGATCATGGGCAACGGCGGCGCCACCACCATGCACCGCTTCATCCCCGAATCCAAGCCTGAACTCAAGGGCGGAGGCGGGGGTGCCGGTGGCGACGTCACCAAGCGCCAATGGTATCGCCCCAACCCTCCCTACAAAGATGTCATGTGGTCCATGCGCAACAACACCAACTACGCCGAAACCGGCGTCCTCACCGCTCTCCAGATGACCTCGGCCTTTCCGCAAACCATCCTCGAAAACTTCTACACCAAAAGCAAAAACTCCATCCAGGCCGGCGAATCAAAGCCCCCTACGCATTCATCATCCCCAGCGATCAGGAAGATATGACGCGCGTAGCCTTCGTCATCAAAATCCTCCGCATGCAGGGCATCGAAGTAGGCCGCGCCACCAGCGAAATCAAGCTCAAGGATGCCACCTATCCCGCCGGCTCACTCGTCGTGAAGTGCAACCAACCCTACGGCCGCCTCGCCAAAACCCTCCTCGGCAAGCAGGTCGACCCCGACCCCGAACTCCCAACCTACGACGACAGCGCCTGGACCATGGGCCTGATGACCCGAACCACCATCAAACCCATCGCCGACGACACCATTCTCAAAACAGCCGTGGAGCCCGTCAACGAATACACTCCGGCCGCAAGGATCGAAACCCAGGCCAGCGCCGTAGCCTACGCCGTAGCCGACCACGGCTCGCCCAACCTCATCACCCTCCGCTATCAACTCAAAGACGCCAACATCCAGATCGCGGAGGCGCCCTTCAAAGCCGGCTCCGTCTCGATGCCCTCGGGCTCCTTCATCATCCCAGCCTCAGCGCTCGATCAACTCAAATCCTCAGCCACAGCGCTGGGTCTCGATGCCGTCGCACTCTCCGCTCAACCCATCCGTCGCCACCCACGCTGCCGGACTCCCCCGAGTAGCCATCTTCAGCACCTGGGGAGGAACGCAAGACGTAGGTTGGGTCCGTTACACCTTCGACCAGTACAAAATCCCCTACGATCTCATCTTCAAAGAGCGTGTCCTCAAAGGAGATCTCCACTCCGACTACGACCTCATCCTCATTCCAAATCAGGCCCGTAACGCCAAGGCGCTCGTCACTGACATCCCCAAAGGCAAGATCCCTCTTGCCTACACCAAGACCGACAAGTTCAAATTCCTCGGAGACTACGGCTCTTCCGATGACATCACCGGAGGCATGGGCGCGCAAGGCGTAGCCGAGCTGCAGAAATTCACCGAGCAAGGCGGACTCCTCGTCACCCTCGGCACCTCCAGCTTCTTCCCGCCGGACTTCGGCATCACCCCTCGCATCGACTCCGGCACCACCACAGCACGTTTCTACGCCCCCGGCCCTATCGTCGAAGCCGAAATCACTCAACCCGCAAACCCCATCTTCTACGGCTACACCAGCACCACCATCCCGGTCCGCTACGCTAACGGCCCGCTCTTCCGCATGGATCCCGACCAAAACAAATCTGACGTCCTCATGCGCTACCCCGGCGGCGACAAAGCCGTCCTCAGCGGCCTCATGAACGGAGCAGACGAAATCAAAGGCCGAGCCGCCGTAGTCAAAACCGCGGTCGGCAAAGGCGAAGTCATCATGTTCACCACAAACCCCGTCTGGCGCTGGCAGAACATCGGCGAGTTCCGCATGATGTTCAACACCATCCTCAACTACAAAAACCTCGACACACCGTCTCCGCCCGCAGCCAAGACGAAAACAACAGCCGAATAACAACCTTGGTCAACCGCTCGGCCGGCCACAAACGATCCGGTGCCCATCCATCGCGCCTTTGCGATGGGTGGGATGTAAGACCTCAACCCGCCAATTATCATCGTCATCCTGAGCGGAGCGAAGGACCCCTGTATTTGCTTTTTTTCTTTGCTGCATTGAAACATAAAGACAACGCTTATACCCGCGTCAACGCCGCAATCTCCCGAGCAAACTCCGGCCACCCCGCGCTCAGCTCTTCTCTCACACCCATCTCATAATCCTCAAACTCAAACCCAGGACTCACCGTACATCCCAGCAGCGCCCACTTCCCTCCCGCCACTAACCGAGACCCCTGCCAAACCCCACGCTCCACCACCACCTGCGGCCGCTCTCCACGCATCAAATCATTTCCAATCACAACCACCGCACCGCGACCACCCTCGCGCAACTGCAACATCTCCACAGCATCTCCCGCATAGAAATGAAACACCTCATCCGACTTGCAGCCGATGCATCTCACTGAAAGTATCCGGCTCCAGCAGATAATAGATCGCCGTCCCCGTCCTCCTCGCACTCGCGTACCGCCCGTCCGCAAACGCCTCCGCCGCGACCATCTCGCCAGCCTCATAGGTCCGCACATACCATCCACCCTCACGAGGATGCGGCTTCAAGCCCAACAACTTCTTCACTTCTTCAGCAGACAAATCAACACTCTTCATCAAAACTCCTTTGCATAAAGCCCCAGCTTCAATATCCTCCATTACATATTCCATGAACAACCCAACCATCGAAGCGCCAAATCGCTCCTTCATCCAAAATCTCGAGCAACACTTCGCCTTCGCGGCCCACGCCACCAACTGGCGCACCGAAATCCTCGCCGGATTCACCACCTTCATCACGATGGCCTACATCATCTTCGTTAACCCGGCCATCCTCTCTGAAACCGGCATGCCACTCGCCGCCGTCACCTCCGCAACCTGTCTCTGCGCGGCCTTCGGCAGCATCCTCATGGGAGCAGCCGCCAACTACCCCCTCGCCCTCGCCCCCGGCATGGGTCTCAACGCCTACTTCACCTACACCGTCGTCAAAGGCATGGGCGTCCCCTGGCAAACCGCCCTCGGAGCCGTCTTTCTCTCCGGCATCATCTTCCTCATTCTCACCATAGGAGGCATCCGCCAGCGCCTCGTCGCCGCCATCCCGCACCAACTCCATGCAGCCGTCGGCGGAGGCATCGGCCTCTTCATCGCCTTCATAGGATTCCGCAACGCCGGCATCATCGTCCCCAGCCCCGCAACCACCGTCACTCTCGGAAACCTTCACTCCCCCGCAACCATCCTCGCCATCGTCGGCCTCCTTATCATCGCCATCCTGCAAGTCCTCCGCGTCCGAGCCTCGATTCTCATCGGCGTCCTCACCACAACACTCCTCGGAGTCGTCTTCCATCAAGTCCACTGGCAACCCGCTCCGTACAACCTCGCCGCCATCAAAGCCACCGCCTTCCATCTCGATATCCCCGCCGCCCTCCACGTCGGCTTCTTCGAAATCGTCTTCGTCTTTCTCTTCGTCGATCTCTTCGACAACATCGGCACCCTCGTTGCCGTCACCCAGCGCGCCGGACTAATCTCCGAAGACCACACCATCCCCCGCCTCAACCGAATCTTCTTCGCCGACGCCACGTCCACCATCCTCGGCTCGCTCGCCGGCACCAGCACCGTCACCAGCTACATCGAATCCTCCGCCGGAGTCGCTGCCGGAGGGCGAACCGGCGTCACCGCCATCGTCACCGGAATCCTCTTCTTCCTCGCCCTCTTCATCGCCCCACTAGTCGGAGCCATCCCCACGTTCGCCACGGCCCCCGCGCTCATCCTCGTCGGCTCCCTCATGGCCACCGGCCTCGCCCACATCGAGTGGGAAGACCCCCAGTACGCCATCCCCGCCTTCCTCACCGTAGCCACCATCCCCCTCACCTGGTCCATCGCCGACGGCCTCAGCTTCGGCCTCACCAGCTACGCTCTCCTCCAACTCCTTACCGGCCGAGCCCGCCGCAAAGACTGGATGCTCTACCTGCTCGCCGCCCTCTTCCTCCTCCGCTTCATCTACATCGTCCGCAAATAGCCGTCCACGACGGGTTGCGTCGTATCGCATCTTTCAGATCAATCGAAAGTGGTATACCGCTTCTGATCATGAGTTGCGAAACTAGCGGCAAGGCTGTCGGCGAAAAATCCCATCATCACACTCAGGAAGAAAATGAAACTCACAAACCTCCCCAAACTCCTCCTGGCTGTACTCTGCCTCGGCATCTGCACGCACGCCCAAGCCGCGGACTGCCTGAGCAATCTACCGGACGCCCTGAAATCCGCCGTCGAACAGGAAAACTGGAAGATTCTCTCCCCCTTCGATCTCCCCTCCGAAGACTGGAAGCTCTGGAAGAACGCCCACCAGGGTCAATGCCCCGGAGTAACCGTTGGCAATTTCTCCCCCAAAGCCAGCTCCAAAACCGGCTCCTGGGTAGTAGCCCTCATCCAGGGAGACGACCCCAAAAATCAACTCGAACAGTTAGTCCTCGTCACAACAAAAAAAGGGCAGCCCATCACCGAGATCATCGTCGCCGCCAACCCAGGCCACAACTCTCGCCGTCGTCTGGCGTCTGCCGCCTGGCCACTATGCCGGCATCGACGGCACCACGGCCGGAATCTCGCGAGATTCAATCGTCTACGAGAAGGTCGCATCCTCCGCCCGGCAGTTTTACTACCACGGCAGTCAAATTCAATCCTTCCCCATCTCAAACTGAACCCGCTCCACAATAAAAACAAGCCAGCCCGAATCACTCAGGCTGGCTTGTTTTTATTTAATCTTAATCGATAAATCCAAACAGAAGCGGCTAACCCAACCCGTCTTATTTAGCCGGAGCCGCACCAGCCGCGGCGCCCGTGCTCACGCCATCCAGCGAAGCCTGGTACGAGACAATTGTCTTCAACGTCTCATACGGAATCCCGGTCAGCGGCAGCAGATGGCCATTCACCGCCAGCATCGGAGTCTGTTCCACGCCGACGTCCTCCGCCAGCTTGATCGAAGCATCCACCTGGCCTTGGTCGCCTGAGTCGCCGCACAAGCATCCACGCCGCCGGATCCAGCCCAGCCTTGGTCACCGCATCCTTCAGCGTCTCGATCGCCCGTCTCAGCCGTCAAAGCATCCTGCGTATCGAACACCGCCGCCGAATACACAAAGAACGCATCGTTCTTCTGCTTCTGCACGCAGTACCCATACGCCGCAGCCTTGAACGCAAACGGATGCAGTTCCACCAGCGGAAAGCTCTGGTACACCACGCGAGCATTCGGGAAGTCCTTCACCAGGTTGTCCATCGTGCCCTGCGCCTCCTTGCAGTGCGGGCACTGCATATCGGCGAACTCCACCAGCATGAAGTCTTTTCCGCTCGCGCCACGCGTAGCGCCATCCGCGCGCGCCTGCAGCATCTTCCGCAGATCCGCAAACGGCGTCGCGCCAAACGGAATCACCGCATCGCCCGCAATCGCGTGCTTTCCATCCGGAGTCACAAAGAAAGCCGAAGGCTGCACCTTCGCATTCGGGCTCTTATCCGAAACGAATACCACCACCTTGGCCATACTCGGAGCCATCGTCTTCTGAATCGCCTCAACCCGCCAGATGCGGTTCGAGTCATATCCCCACAGCGCCTTCAAAAACGCATTCACCGTATCCACCGATGGCGAATCGGCAGTAAAGTACTTCGGATTCGCCGGCGGAAACGGATCGGCCTTCGGCGCCTCCCCCATATTGTGAAGCTGCAACCCCGGTTGCTGCGCGCCCGCGGGAGCCGGAGCCTCTGAGGCGCCGTCTGCGGAGCCGCGCTCGTCTGTGCTCCCGCTGCCACTGCCATACTAAGAGCCGTAACCAACCCAACTGACATCCAATTCGAAATCTTCAAAGAATCCATCCTCCGCCGCCGCATCCTGCGCGGCCTTCCTATTACACCTGAACCTTGACTGCAATGGGAAACCGCCGACCCATTCCGAACGACTTTCTCGTCACCTTCAACACCGGAGCAGCCTGCTGCCGCTTATACTCGCTCCGCTCCACCAGCTGTAAGACCGACCGCACCAGCCCAACGTCAACTCCCTGCTCCTCCGCAATCTGCTCCGCGGAACAGTACCGCTCCACATACGCCTCCAGAATCGGGTCCAGCACCTCATAAGGCGGCAGCGAATCCGTGTCCCGCTGCTCCGGGCCGCAGCTCCGCCGAAGGAGGCTTCTCAATCGTCGCCCGCGGAATAACCTCCTTCGCCCGGTTCACATACCGGCTCAGCGCATACACCCGCGTCTTCATCACATCGCCAATCACCGCCAGCGCCCCCACCATATCGCCATAAAGCGTGCAGTACCCCGTCGACATCTCGCTCTTGTTCCCCGTCGTCAGCACCAGCGCACCAAACTTGTTCGAAAGCGCCATCAACAGCGTCCCCCGAATCCGCGGCTGCAGATTCTCCTCCGCCAGCCCAAACGGAGTTCCCTTGCAAACAGCGGCTGCAACACATGCTGAAACTGCGCAAACACATCATGGATCGGCAGCAGTTCAAACCTCATCCCCAAGTTCTTCGCCAGCTTCCGCGCATCCTCAATCGACCCCAGCGACGAGTACTCCGTCGGCATCCCTACCCCCACAACGTTCTCCGCCCCCAGCGCCTCCACCGCAATCGCCGCCACCAGCGCCGAATCAATTCCTCCGCTCAACCCCACCAGCACCTTGCTGAACCCGCACTTCCGCACATAATCCCGAGTCCCCAGCACCAGCGCATCCCACAGCTCCGCAACCTCATCCACATTGGAGACCGCTGCAACACCGCCCGTCTCCTCCGTATCAAACAGCACCAGATCCTCAGCAAACGAAGCCGCCCGCACCACCATCTTCCCATCCGGCCCAATCACCACCGACGACCCATCAAACACCAGGCTGTCGTTCCCACCCACCTGGTTCACCATCGCCACCACAGCCCCATGCCGCGCAGCGATCGCCGCCAGCATCTCCTCCCGCACCCGCGGCTTCCCCTGCCAGTAAGGCGAAGCCGAAATATTCAAAATAATCCGCTGCCGTCCATCCAGCTCATTCTTCTTCGACTCCCACTGCGTCATCAACCCTTCCACCGGATCGACCGGATACATCTGCCGAGGCCAGAAGCCCTTATCGTTCCACGCATCCTCGCAGATCGTAATCGCCAGCGGCTGACCCTCCACGCACGTCAGACTCTGCTCGGTCGCCGCCTCGAAATACCGCTGCTCGTCAAATACGTCATAAAACGGCAGCAGCATCTTCTGCTGCACGAAGCTCACCTTGCCCCCGGCCAGCAGCACCGCCACATTCCGCACCTGCTTCCCCACCTTCGACACCGAAGCCATCACCGACCCGCACAGAATAGCGGGACGTCCCGCATCTCCCGTCCACGCCGCAATCTCCTCCACCGCCTCTTCGGCCCGCGCAACAAACGCAGCCTTCTCCAGAAAATCCGCCGGCGGATACCCGCACACCGCCAGTTCAGGAAAGACCACCAGTTCAGCCCCCTGGTCTCCGCCTCGGGCCGCATATTCAAGAATCTTCTTCGTATTCCCGACGAAATCTCCCACCGTCGGATTGATCTGCGCTAGCGCGATCTTCACGCTTTAAGTCTAACGCTTACGAGCCCGTCCCGCTCAACACCACACCCACCGTGCGCGCCAGAATCCTCAGGTCCATCATCAGACTCCAGTTCTCCACATACGCCGTATCCAGCGAGATATAGCTGTCGAACGAAGGATCCTGCCGTGCCTCCACCTGCCACAGGCCCGTAATCCCGGGCAGCACATCCAAACGCCGCAGATGCGCGAGATCGTACTGCTCCACCTCAGCCGCCATCGGTGGCCGCGGTCCCACCAGACTCATGTCCCCCTTCAGCACGTTATAAAACTGCGGCAGCTCGTCCAGCGAATACTTTCGCAGCAACCTCCCTACCCGCGTGATTCTCGGATCCTTCTCAATCTTGAACAACACGCCGTCCCGCTCATTCATGTGCTCCAGTTCAGCCTTCAGCTTGTCCGCATTACTAACCATCGTCCGGAACTTGATAGCACGGGAACGCGCGCCCCTTCCGCCCGATCCGCTGCGCCTTGTAAAGAATCTTGCCCCCGGAGTCCAACCGAATCGCGCAAGCGATCGCCAGCATGATCGGCGAACCCAAAATCAGCGCCAGCGACGCCACCGAAATATCCAGCACGCGCTTCACCAGGATTCCACCAATCGGAAAATCCTTCCGGTGAAGCGGAATCGTCGGAAACTGGCCGATGTACTCCACCCGCGCATTCCACGCCAGCCCGTCGTACATATCCGGCACCACGCGGACATCAATCCCTGCAATCCGTGCCTCTTCCACCATCCCGATCACCAGTTTCTTATCCGCTGGCACTGAAAAGAAAATCTCGTCTACAAACAGCGAACGCGCCAGCGAAAGGCAGTTCCGCATATCGCCAATCACATCTCGCGTCACCAGACTCCGCCTCCCGCTCACTCAGCGCCACAAAACCCTTGAACCGGAATCCCAGATGCTGCAGCGTATCAATATGATTCCGAAGCGCCTGCCCTACCCGCCCCGCACCGACAATCAGCACATTGCGCGTCTCTATCCCGGCCCGGAAACGCCGGTACACCATCTTCCGCCACAAAGCTCGTCGCAGGCACAGCAGACTTGTCGAAAACACCACCATCAGCGCAACCACTGCCCGGGATATAGCCTCCCCGTTCGACAAATAAAGCGTCCCGCACAGCAGCAATCCCGAGGTCAGCGCCGCCTGCACCGTCATCCTCTGTTCATGCAGACCGCTGCGGTTCTGGATCGGCCCATACAACCCATACGACCGTGTAAAGAAGACCAGGCACACCCCAAACCAGCCAATATAAAACGGCAGTAGGCCAGGCGAAGATTGGATCAAATGGGGAAGAACATGCAGGGTAGAAACTTCAGGTGGCGTCACTACACGGAAACGCAGCGCAAGCATCGCTGCCACCACGACGGTCAACATATCCACCGAGGCCCATACCGAACTCGTAACAGACGGCCTGCGAAACCATCCGCTCTCTGCTGCGGATTCCCGCCGACTACTTCCTAAATGCGTTCTTCCTGAAACAATGACTTGCTGCAGATAGTCCGGTGTCGCCATAGCGAACGCCTTTCAACTTTGTATTCCCTGGTCTCAAAATCGGTGAGATGCAACAACGGCCTCTCAAGAACATCACGATCCCAAAAGATTTAAAAGTACGACAAGAACGACAGGGCACACATACAACTCAGTTCTCTCGAACTCTCCATCTCACCAGCTTCCAAGGCTTTTCGTCGAAAAAGTGTATCGGAATTGCTAGTTGCAGAATACGTATCCAACCCCTGCATTGCAATAAGAGACTTCTACCCTATGAATAAGACATACAACTATTCGGGCATAGCCAAATAGCATTCCTTTACCGCCAGAATTAAGCAGGGACTACAAGCTCATCCAAAGTCAAAAACTCCTGCACGATCGGGTCCTGGCAACGCTCCATCTCCTCCATCGTCCCGAAGAAAATCGCCTTGCCCGCGCTGAGGAAAACCACCCGGTCCGCCAGCTTCTTCGCCAACGCCATGTCATGAGTCACCACAATGCTTGTCAGATGGAGCTGCTGCTTCAACCGCTCGATCAGGCTCCCTAACAGATGCGCCATCAACGGATCCACCATCGTCGTCGGCTCGTCATACAGCACCGCCTCCGGCTGCGAAGCCAGCGCCCGCGCAATCGCAACCGACCGCTTCATCCCCGTCGACAGGTCCGATGGCAACAGGTTCTCCATCCCCGCCACACCCACCATCTCCAGCAATCCCTTCACCACCTGCAGAATCTGATCCTCCGCCATCTCCCCGCGTTCCCGCATCGGAAACGCGACATTCTCCCCCACCGAAATCGAATCGAACAGCGCTCCATTCTGGAAAACCATCGTCACCTTCCGCCGCACTTCCTGCAGCTCCCGCTCGCTGAAAAAGCAGATATCCTCCCCCGCCACCTTCACCATCCCCTTGTCAGGCTTCAAAAATCCCATCAATATCTGCAGCGAAACCGACTTCCCCACACCGCTTCGGCCCAGAATGCACAGCGTCTCCCCTGGCAGAACATAAAAACTCACATCCTCCAGCACCACAAAATCTCCGAACGACTTATACACATGTTCAAACGCGATATAAGGACCCGGCTTATTCTTCACATCCGGAACAGCCTCAGCCGCAGCCTCATTCTGCTGCGCCGCCTGCTCCATGAACTCCCCCACCGTCGGCGCCACATCCGCCGACACCTCAGCCGTCAGCGGCTCAGTATCCGTCGCCCCACTATCGGAGACACTACCCTCGCCGTCCTTCGCCTCCACCACATCCCGCTTGTCGCGTTTTGTCGGATCAGCGCTCTGCGAATCCCTGTCGTCTTCGATCTCAGCCATAGTGTCCTGTCCCCTGCCTGACGGTATTCTCCCACCCGTAAGATCGCCATTGACTCCAGCCTAACCCATCAGGTATCCAGCGCATCTACATGAAGCTCCGCTTCAGCGAACTCCTCAGGCGTATTCAGATTCGCAAACCAGAGATGTTTGGCATTTTGTTGTGCCTCCGTCACCATCAACCAGGCCTCAACGTCGCTTTCACTTCCTCCCTCAACCATCACCGAAACCGACGACTCTTCTCCCCACGGCAGGTTGCAGAACACTCGGTGCAAGGGCAAGCCCAGCCTCTCCGACAATTGCCTCCCCGCATTCTCAAGCGCAGGAAAAACCTTGTACGTCCCATCGGACACCGCGGCACGAACGAACGGGGCCATATCCCGGTGCAACAAACAAAACAACGGCTGCGGTCTGCCAGATACGGTAAACAACGCCATCCGCGTGCCTCTCAACTCCGAAAAGCCGGGTAAGCAACACCGGCAACCCAGCTCCGCAAAATTGACGAAGGAAAAAACGGCATATCCACAGGCATCAGCAAATTCCACTCATGTCCCGAATGCCCAAATGCCGCCTCGATTCCTCCAATCGGCCCACAACCCGGATGCAGATCCTCAACCAGCGGAGCATACTCTGCCAATTCCCTGTTTCCGCTCAGAATGTGCACATCTTCGCAAACCCGTTGTAACTTTGTTACCGCGTGAAGCACCAACGGCTTCCCAGCCAACTCCAACAGAGCCTTATCCCGGCCCATTCGCGAGCTCTTCCCGCCAGCCAGGACATACCCTCCCACATCAAGCCCCAACGAGCCCACCTAACCTCCTACCAACTCCAAAAACCGCACAATCGACTCGATCCCCCGATAAAAATTCGCCAGATGAAACTTCTCATTCGGCGCATGCAGATTGTCATCCGGCAACCCAAACCCCATCATCACCGTAGGTGTCTTCAGCTCCCGCACAAAATCCCCCACAATCGGAATCGACCCGCCCCCGCGCACAAACACCGTCTCCTTGCCGAAAACCTCGTGCATCGCCTCCGTCGCCGCCTTCACAAACCGGTTGTCCGTACTCACCACGATCGGATCGCCCGAGTGAATCATCCGCACCTCCAGCACCACTCCCTTCGGCGTCAGCGACTCCACATACCTCTTGTACTTCGCAAAGCTCTCCGCCGGAGTCATATCCGGAACCAGCCGCATGCTCACCTTCGCCACAGCCTTCGCCGGAATCACCGTCTTCGCCCCCGCGCCGATAAACCCACCCGGCATCCCATGCACATCCAGCGTCGGCCGCGACCAGGTCCGCTCCAGCACACTCAACCCCGGCTCGCCCGTCAGCGCAACCGACCCCACCTCCGTCTCGCGATAGTGCTCCTCATCAAACGGCAGCGCCTTCCACGCCTTCAACTCCGCGTCCGTAGGCTTCTTCACCTTGTCATAAAACCCCGGAATCAGAATCCTTCCCATCCTCATCCTTCAGCTTCGCAATCACCTGCGCCAGCGCCACAAAAGGATTCGGCGCCGCCCCGCCATACATCCCTGAGTGCAGATCCGTCCGCGCCCCCCGCGCCTCAATCTCCGTATAGATCATCCCCCGCAGCCCCACACAAAGCGTAGGCAGATCCGGCGCAAACATCTCCGTATCCGAAACCAGCGCAACATCCGCCTTCAACATCTCTGGATGCGTCCGGACAAACGCAGCAATCCCCTCGCCGCCAACCTCCTCCTCACCCTCCACAATCACCCGCACATTCACCGGCAACTTCCCACCGCCCGCAGCAAACAGCGACTCCAGCGCCTTCACATGCATCCACATCTGCCCCTTGTCATCCACCGCCCCACGCGCATACAGATTCCCATCCCGCTCCGTAGGCTCAAACGGCGGCGACTTCCACTCATCCAGCGGCTCCGCCGGCTGCACATCATAGTGCCCATAACAAAGCACCGTAGGCTCTGCCCTCTGCATGCAGCCAATCCGCATAGACCAGCGGATGCCCACCCGGATGCTTCTCCGTAGCGCGTCTCAATCAGCCGAACATTCTCCATCCCGATCCGCTTCAACTCCGCAGCCACAAACTCCGCCGCCGCGCGCACATCCCCCGCATGCTCCGGCATGGTCGAAACCGAAGGAATCCGCAACAAAGCCTTCAACTCATCCACAAACCGCCCCCGATTCTCCCGCGCATATCCAACCGCCGCCTCAACATTCTTCGTATCCACTAAACACTCCCCAAAAGAAATCCTGAGAAACACATCGCTGCCAGTTCGACTAACAAGCGAACCACAAGTATATGCAACCTCCCGCAACTCCGGCGCAAAGAAGCCAACACCAAATTCGTCACTATTTCCGACCGCAACGCATCCAAGCCATGAAAGGCGTAAACTTTCCTGCCGAAGCCGAAAGGAGCGACCCATGACAACCTCCCTGCAAGACGGCACCATGGTCGACAAGATCGCCCAATTCGATCTCCCCAAAGAGATCGCCGACGCCGAGCGCAAAAAACCCTGGCCCTCCGGCATCCACTCCAAGACCCTTTTCAAAAAACACGACCTCCGCGTCGTCCTGGTCTCCATGCAAAACGCCGCCCACATGAAGGAACACCACGCCGACGGCACCCTCTCCATTCAAATCCTCAAAGGCGAAATCCGCGTCTCCGTAAACGGCAAGCCGCACGATCTCCCCGCCGGCACGCTCTTCACCCTCGGCCACTCCATCCGCCACGACGTCGAAGCGAAATCCGACGCCGTCTTTCTCCTCACCATCTCCTGGCCCAGCGCCGAAGAACTCGCCGCCATGAAGCACCGAGGCTACGGATCCTGACCTTCAAACAACAACAATGATCATTCAGCTAAAGCGCGTCTACGAAGAACCCTCAAAATCCGACGGCACCCGCATCCTCGTCGACCGCCTCTGGCCCCGCGGCCTGACCAAAGAAAAAGCGCACGTCGATCTATGGCTCAAAGAAGTCGCCCCAAGCAACGACCTCCGCAAATGGTTCGCCCACGACCCCGCAAAATGGCCCGAATTCAAAGCCCGATATAAAGCCGAGCTAAAACACAACCGCACCCAGTTCGCGCTCCTCAAACAAGCCATAGCCAAAGGCCCCGCCACCCTCCTCTACGGGGCCAAAGACACCGAACACAACGAAGCCAGTCAGTCCTCTCAACAAGCCCTTCAGGACCTCTAACCACTAGCCCCGCACCCCGCAGATCAATTCGCCGGAACAACCTTCTCCGCCGCCACCGGCTTCGCCCGCAAGAAACCTCGCAATATTCTCATTCAAAAACTTCGCATCCGCCGGATCAGCCGCCGCACCCGCAGGATGTCCCCAAAGCGAAGGAATCGGCAGCAACGACACCGTCTTCATGAACTGCGCCTCATACCGCGCATCGCTCACCGGAAAATACTGGTCCGTCATCGAAGGCATAAAAAGAAACGGCGCCTTGATCGACCCCAGCGCCTTCTTCTCATCCCCGCCAAACCCCGGCGTCGCCCCCACATCATTCTTCTCCCACGTCCGCATCTGCAGAATCAAATTATTCGCATCCGCCCCCGGAATAAACCGCGTTCGAAACCTCTCCACCACATCCTCAAACGTAGTCCCCG
Organism: uncultured Acidobacteriaceae bacterium; assembly: GCA_963746625.1. Lineage (GTDB taxonomy): Bacteria > Acidobacteriota > Terriglobia > Terriglobales > Acidobacteriaceae > Edaphobacter. The sequence goes on along the minus strand of CAVVBT010000001.1, from coordinate 541,863 downwards.
GCTTCGCATTCGTTCGCCACAACTCCTCCCTCCACCACTGCGGCGAATACAACCAAGCCGCCCAAACCATCCCAAACGCATTGATCCCCTTCTGCGGCTCCTCGGTATAGTCGCCACCATTGAACTTCTCATCCGCCGTAATCGCAGCGATCTCCCCCTCCAGCCGCACAAACCCATGCCCATACGTCTTCGCCGTCCCTGAAGTCGCCACCACGCGATCCATAAAATCCGGATAACTCACCGCCCACTGAAACGCCTGCTGCGCCCCCATCGAAAACCCGATCACCGCCTTCAGATGCGTCACCTTCAACTCTTCCGTCAGCAGCCGATGCACCGCCTCCACGTTGTCCCGAATCGTCATCACCGGAAATCGCGGCCCATGGAACGGCTCCGGCGTATTGCTCGGCGAAGACGAGCTTCCATTCCCAAACAGCTCCGTCGTAATCAAAAAAAGCTTTGCCCGGATCAAGCGCCTTATCCGGCCCCATCAACCACTCATATCCATTCAGCTTCGCCATATAGTGCGAAGGCAGCAGCACCGCATTATCCCGCGCGGCATTCAGATGCCCATACGTCCCATACACCACATGCGCCTCAGGCAGCACCACGCCGCTCTCTGTCTTGAAGTTCTTAATAACAAACTCATGACGCACCGGCGCTTCCAGTCCCCACGCCACCGCAGAAACCACGAGCCATCCCGCCCCGCACAGCAACCATACAAGTTTTTTCATGGTGCTGCAATCTTACTCCGCACCTCCGCCCTTCACACTCAGCCCTGCTTATCACGATTTCGAAAATTCTTATCTTCCTCGCGCGCTTCTCACCTCAAGCAGCACAATAAATCCATGAGCACACAAGAAACCGGCCAAATCTGGAACGCCGAAGCCTACGCCGCCAACGGCCGCTTCGTCGCCAATCTCGCCACCGAAGTCGTCACCCTCCTCAACCCCCAACCCGGCGAACAAATCCTCGACCTCGGCTGCGGCGACGGAGCCCTCACCGAACAACTAGCCGCCAGCGGAGCCATCGTCACAGGCGTGGACGCTTCCCCCACCATGCTCGACGCAGCACGCAAGCGCAACCTTCATAGCGCCCGCAGCATTGAATTTGCTCACCACAACGCCACCGCGCTCCCCTACGAACGCCAGTTCGACGCCGCCTTCTCCAACGCCGCCCTCCACTGGATCACCGGCCTCTCCGGCCAGCAAGCCGCACTCGCAGGAATCCACCGCGCACTCCGGCCAGACGGCCGCTTCATCGCCGAAATGGGCGGCCAGGGCAACATCGCCGCCATCCGCACCGCCCTCCAGGCCACACTCGCACCCTACGGAATTGACGCAGAAAAAGCGGCCGCCAGCTTCTACCCCTCACCCGCCATCTACCGCCGCCTCCTCGAAGAAGCAGGCTTCATCGTCCAATCCATCAACCTAATCCCCCGCCCAACCCCACTCCCCAACGGCATGGAGTCCTGGCTCAACACCTTCCGCAACGGAGTCCTCGACCAGCTCAACCCCACCGACCGAGCGCAAGCCATCACCAACACCATCGCTCTACTTGAACCCATCCTCCGCGACGCCGACGGCAACTGGACCGCCGACTACGTCCGCCTCCGCTTCCACGCCACCCGCAATAACTAAACACAACCAACCAGGAAAAGTGTCATCCTGAGCGGAGCCTCTCGCAGTTTCATCGCGAGAGGCGCAGTCGAAGGACCTGCGGTTTGTTCCAGGAAGAAATTAGTTTGGCGCAGAAGCAGTCCAGACTTCAGAAAAAGTGTCATCCTGAGCGAAGCCGCTGACGGCTTTATTCTCAGTGGCGAAGTCGAAGCGCCTGCCCTGAGCCTGCCGCAGGGACCCGATACTGCCCACATACCCAAAGCCTTTACACCCTTGCCACCAGGCCCTCACCCTAACCGCAGACCATTAAGCCCCAACTTCAAGATTCTCCAGACACCGCTCCAGAGTCTTATTCAAAGCCTCCACCGCGCTCTCCGGAATTCCCTCCCACAACTTTCTCTCGATCCCTCGCACCACCTTCTCACCCGTCTCCAGCAGCTTCTCACCACGCAGCGTAAGCTTCGCGATCAGAATCCGATCATTCACCGTATCTTTCGTCCGAACAATCCACCCGCCAACCTCAAGGCTCTTCAACAAAACCTGCGCCGACTGGGGCGTCACATGGCACGCCCGCGCCAATTGAGCCCCTGAAGTCACCGGCTCTCTCTCGATCGCCCGCAGCATCACCCACTGTGCGGCCGTAACGCCCTCAGGACGCAGACGCTCGTCCATCTGCCCGCGGCAATGAAGCAGAATCCGCTTCATCCTCTGTGCCGCCAGCCGCCTTCCATCCTGTCCGTTTTTTTCGTTCCTTGCGACGGTAGACATATCAGTCTCCTGATATCATATCAGGAGACTGATATATGGCAACCGCGACCATGACCGCACCGGCGATACCAGCCGTCTGGAAACCCCACCACAACAAGTGGGCCATCGCCCTCACTGTCACTCTCGCCACCTTCATGGAGGTCCTCGACACCTCTATCGCCAACGTCGCTCTTCCCCACATGGCCGGAACCCTCGGCGCCAGTCAGGAAGAAGCCACTTGGGTCCTAACCAGTTACCTCGTCTCCTCAGCCATCGTCCTGCCCATCTCTGGCTGGCTCTCCGACCGCTTCGGTCGCAAACGCTTTTACATGACCTGCGTCGTCGTCTTCACCGTCTGCTCTTTTCTCTGCGGCATCGCCAACACCCTCCCGCTGCTCATCATCGCCCGAATCCTCCAAGGAGCAGGCGGCGGAGGCCTCGCACCCAGCGAACAAGCCATCCTCGCCGACACATTCCCGGTCGAAAAACGTGGTCAGGCCTTCGCCGTCTACGGCATGGCCGTCGTCATCGCGCCCGCCATTGGCCCGACCCTCGGCGGCTGGATCACCGACAACTTCAACTGGCACTGGATCTTCTTCATCAACATCCCCGTCGGCATCCTCTCCCTCTGGCTCTCCAACCGCATGGTCGAAGACCCGCCGCACCTCAAGCGGCGTCGCGAACAAGCAAAGCACCTACGCGTCGACTTCATGGGTCTGGGCCTCATCTCGCTCGGCGTAGGCTGCCTCGAGTTCACCCTCGACAAAGGCCAGGAAAAAGACTGGTTCGGCTCCCCGATGATCGTCACCTTCGCCATCCTCGCCGCCGCCACACTCATCTTCTTCGCCTGGTGGGAGTGGCGTCACCCCGACCCCATCGTCGACCTCAAGCTCCTTAAAAACCGGAACTTCGGCACCGCCGTCTTCCTCCAACTCATCCTCGGCATGGTGCTCTTCGGCTCAACGGTCCTCATCCCGCAATACCTGCAGGTCCTCCTCGGCTACACCGCCGAGCGCGCCGGAATGGTCCTCTCTCCCGCCGGCTTCGTCATGATGATCATGATGGCCGTCGCCGGACGTTCCCTCGGAAAATTCGATCCACGCATCATGGTCTGCCTCGGCTACATCGCCACCGCCGCAGGCATCTACAACCTCACCCGCCTCGATCTCAACACCGCCTATCGGAACCGTCACCCTCTGGCGAATGCTCCAGGTCATCGGTCTGCCCTTTATCTTCATCCCCATCAGCACGCTCAACTACGTAGGCGTGCCCAGCAACAAGATGAATCAGATATCTTCGCTCTCCAACTTCGCCCGCAACCTCGGCGGCAGCGCCGGCACCGCCCTCCTCACCACCTATCTCGCCCGAAGCGCCCAGGTCCACCAGGCCAACCTCGCCACCCACGCCATTCCCGGCAGCGTCCCCTATCGCCTCTACATGGATCAGATGAAGGAGATTCTCATCGGGCGCGGAATGTCCGCAGCACAGGCATCCCAGATGGCCGTCGGTCAGGCCTACCAGCAGATGATCCGCCAGGCCTCCATGCTCGGGTACAAAAACGCCTTCTTCATCCTCTCGGTTGTCATCCTCTGCCTCTCACCCCTGCCCTTCATCATGCGCCTCCCCAGCAAAGCCGCCAAGCTCGACCCCGAAGCCCTCGGCGGCCACTAGTCAGCGCGTATGCCGCAGCACAAATAGTTGATCTGGCCCAGTAAATTGGACAATTAAAAGAAGTGTCATCCTGAGCGGAGTTTCTCGCAGTTTCATCGCGAGAGACGCAGTCGAAGGACCTGCGGTTTGTTCGCGGCTGCAACTTCGCTAGACTCCTCGCACATACACTCTCTTTCAGATCTATCAATCGACACCGCCCCACTACTGCATCATCGAAAGCGCCCGCTCAAAAGCAACCGGCGTCACCGACACCGCTCCCTCAAAAGGCCTCGCCAGATCCGCAATCGCCGCCAGCGCCACCGCCACCACAAACGTCAGCGCCAGCACCTGGCAATAGTGCAGCCACGCATTATCGTTCCCCAGCAAACAAGCCGACCCCACCGTCACACCCGCCCCGACCACCAGCAACATCCACAAAATCTTCGGCAGCCGTTCCTGAAACTCCTGCTCTCGAAGATTCCGTCGCTCCGACAGATCCTTCAACGCATTCGTCAGATGATCCACCCTGGTGCTCGCATCGCCATCCGACCTCAACTGCACCAGCACCCTCCACATATCACCGGCAACCTTTGCGCTCGCGCTGCTGTCTTCCTGCATCTCCATCGCCGGCCAATCCTGATGAATCGTAGTCTCCGCATACTTCACCCCCAGCGCCTGAATCATCTCCCTCTCTGGAGAAGGCAGCTGCGCTCCAATCCGCGTTACCGTCAGCAGCGACGACGCCTCCATATTCGCATTCACCTCCGCCGCGCGAAAGTCGTTCCAGACCGTAAACAGCATGAACCCCAGGATCACCCCATACGTCGTCCCCAGTATCCCCAACTGCCATCCCGTCACATCGTTCACCAGCTTGCGCCGCGAGATCGGCCAGATCCGATTCAGCACCGCGACAGTCACCGCCGACAACAGCATCGCCGCGATAACCATCAAGCCGCTCTGCAAATAGCTCAGCATAGAACCCCCGTGCCACCAGACCTTGACTGACAAGCCAGACTACATCAGTGCTACCCTATCGCCCATGAGGCACCATCAACACATTCTCCTCTCGCTTCTCCTCGCCACCACCGCTTTCGCCCAAACACCCACCACACCCGACGCCCCACCCCAAACCACCGTCGCCCAGGACGCCCCACTCAACCCCAATCTCCCCACTCTCTTCATCGTCGGCGACTCCACCGCCCGCAACCAGGCCGACCTCGGTTGGGGCGACCACTTCGCCCACTACTTCGACACCACAAAAATCAACGTCGCAAATCGAGCCCGCGCCGGCCGCAGCTCCCGTAGCTACTACAACGAAGGCCGCTGGACCAACGTCCTCGCCGAAATGAAACCCGGCGACTACGTCCTCATCCAAATGGGCCACAACGACGGCGGCACCACCACTCCGCAAAACGACACCAAAGCCCGCGCCAGCTACAAAGGCCTCGGCGACGAGACCGCCGAATACACTCTCCCGAAACCCTTCACCACCGGCCCCCTCGCCGGCCAAACCACCGAGACCATCCACACCTACGGCTGGTACATGCGCAAATACATCGCCGACACCCGCGCCAAACACGCCACACCCATCCTGATGTCCCTCACGATCCGCAACGTCTGGACACCCGACGCCAACGGCACCCCACGCATCGAGCGCGACATGGGCTATGACGCCGAAATCACCCAACTCGCAAAGGACATGAACGTCCTCTACGCCGACATGGCCGCCGTAGAAGCCGACCACCTCCAGGCCCTTGGGCCTGAAAAAACCGCGCTCCTCTTCCCCATCGACCACACCCACACCAGCCCCGAAGGAGCCGAGCTCGACGCCGAATCCGTCGTCACCGCCCTCCGCAACGCCCACTCCCCTCTCGTCCCCTACCTCAAGCCCCAATAAAAGATTCTTCATAATTCCTTCAGTTTTGATTAATCCGAGAACCATAAATTCATCCCCATGAAGAAGTCTCTAGCCGCAGCGCTACTCCTCCTCGCAGGCTCGCTCTCCGCCATCGCCCAGGCCAACTGGCAAGTCACCAACACCTTCCACGTCGGCGGCGAAGGCGGATGGGACTACCTCACCGTCGACTCCGCAAGCCATCGCCTCTTCGTCCCCCGCGGCACCCACACCATGGTCATCGACGCCGTCTCCGGCAAAACCCTCGGTGACATTCCCGGCCAGAAAACCGCCCACGGCGTAGCCATCGTCCCCGAAGCCGGCCGCGGCTTCATCACCGACGGCGGCGGCAGCGGTGCCATCATCGTCTTCGACCTCAAAACCTACGCCACCATCGGCAAAATCGCCGCCCAGCCCGACGCCGACGGCATCATCTACGATCCCGCCTCAGGACGCGTCCTCGTCGTCTCAGGAGACGGCGGAACCCTTTTGACCTTCAAGCCCGACATCGATCCCACCACCGGCAAGATCGAAGCGCCCATCACCCTCGGCGGCAAACCCGAGTTCCTTGCCTCCGGAGGCGACGGCAAGGTCTACATCAATCTCGAAGACAAAGATCAGGTAGCAGTCGTAGACGTGAAGGCAAGAAAAGTCCTCGCCCACTGGCCAGTAGCCCCCGGCGGCTCTCCCGTCGGCATGGCCATCGATACGAAAACCCACCGCCTCTTCATCGGCTGCCGCAAACCCCAGAAGCTCATCGTCATGAGCACCCACAACGGCAAAATCATCTCTGACCTCCCCATCGGAGCCGGGGTCGACGCCACCAAAGTCCTCGGCAACCAGGCCTTCGCCAGTTGCCGCGACGGCTCCTTAGCCGCAGCCAGTGAAACCGCACCCGGAAAATACGAGATCGTCCAAACCGTCAAAACCCCCACCGGCGCCAGAACCATGGGAGTCGATCCCGCAACCCAAACCATCTACCTGCCCACCGCCGAATTCGAGCCCAACGCATCGGGCAGACCCGCAGCCAAACCCGGCACCTTCATGATCGTCGTAGTCTCACACCCATAGACCTGGCAACCAGTGTTCTATCTAACGCGCCTTAGGCCGAACCGCCGAAGGCGCGTTTCATTTCTCATGACCAACGACGAAAAGAAGCAACCCGCCCCAAATCCCCATCTCCAACAATGATTTTCACGATCAAAATCGCCAAACTGGCTCGGACATAGGGCTTTCCTGCGATAAAATTTCGTCAGGAGCTAGCGATGCCGCGTCACCGCCATATGATTCCCGTCGCGACATCTGCATTCTTCTTCGTCTGCCTCATGCTCCACGCGCAGACGGGCCTGTCCTTACAGTCGGCCACTCTCTACAACGACGGCGAAGCCAATAAGGCTTATGAGAGTCTCCTGCCCAACAATTGGACGGTGACGGTAGCCCACGCTCGACGCCTCAGAACAAACTTCCACCTAAAGCCGCCAGTCTTCAAAGCGGATGGGATCATCGCGACGCTCGACAAAGGCCGCAGCTGCGGCAACCTCTGCGATGGAGGCGCCTTCTACGTCCTTGAGTACAAGAATGGGCTCTGGGAGAAGATGCGCTGGATGGAAACCTCCTGCCCATGGGCCTCCTGATAGCCCTCTGAGCGGTGCCAATCCTTAATTCCAGCCAAGTGGACTACCTCGATTCGATTCGTTCAGCCTTCTGAGGTACGGGCACAACCCACCCATCCACTTGCCACACCATTTACACTAATCATTGGGCTAATTCCGCGCCCAGGCACTCAAGAAGGATACCTGTTTTGTTCAACAAAGCCATAGCGAAAGTCTTTGGAACCAGCAACGAACGCGCCGTAAAGCGCCTCATGCCCACCGTGCGGCAAATTAATGACCTCGAGCCCTCCATCCAGGCGCTCTCCGACGAACAGCTGCGCAACAAAACCGCAGAATTCCGCCAACGCATCGCCGACGCCCTCAAAGACATCCCCGACACCCCGGAAAACAAAGATGAACGCATCGCCGCCGAAAAAGCCGCCCTCACCGCCATCCTCCCCGAGGCCTTCGCCGTAGTCCGCGAAGCCGGCAAGCGCGCCGTGGGCATGCGTCACTTCGACGTCCAGCTCATCGGCGGCATGGTCCTCCACTCCGGCAAAATCTCCGAGATGAAGACTGGCGAAGGCAAAACCCTCGTCGCCACGCTTCCCTGCTACCTCAACGCCCTCGCCGGCCACGGCGTCCACGTCGTCACCGTCAACGACTACCTCGCCAAACGCGACGCCGAATGGATGGGCAAGATCTACGGCTTCCTCGGCCTCTCCGTTGGCGTCATCGTCCACGACCTAGACGACCAGCAGCGCCGCGACGCCTACGCCTCCGACATCACCTACGGCACCAACAACGAGTTCGGCTTCGACTATCTCCGCGACAACATGAAGTTCGAGCTCAAGGATCAGGTTCAGCGCGGTCACTACTACTGCATCGTCGACGAAGTTGACTCCATCCTCATCGACGAAGCCCGTACCCCGCTCATCATCTCCGGCCCCACCGACCAGACCACCGACAAATATCTTCGCGTCAACGTCATCATCCCCAAACTCGAGCTCGGCGAGCTGATCGAAACCCTCGAGACCAAAACCTGGTCCGGCGACTACGTCGTAGACGAAAAAACCCGCTCCATCACCGTCACCGACGAGGGCTGGGAAAAGATCGAAAAACTCCTCGGCATCGGCAACATCGCCGACCCCGAAAACTGGGACCTCAAGCACCACGTCGAAACCGCCATCAAGGCCCACTCCCTCTACAAGCGCGACGTCGAGTACGTCGTCAAAGACGGCGAAGTCATCATCGTCGACGAGTTCACCGGCCGCCTCATGCCCGGCCGCCGCTGGTCCGACGGACTCCATCAGGCCGTCGAAGCCAAGGAAGGCGTCGCCGTCCGCAAAGAAGACCAGACCCTCGCCACCATCACCTTCCAGAACTACTTCCGCATGTACAAAAAACTCAGCGGAATGACCGGCACCGCCGAAACCGAAGCCGCCGAGTTCGACAAGATCTACAAGCTCGAAATCGTCGTCATCCCCACCAACCGCAAGATGCTCCGCATCGAAAACTCCGACGTCGTCTACCGCACCGCGCAGGAAAAATACTTCGCCGTAGCCGACGAGATAGCGAAACTCCACGCGGAAAAGCAGCCCGTCCTCGTAGGCACCACCAGCATCGAAAAATCCGAGCTCCTCAGCGAAATCCTCAAGCGCAAAGGCGTCCGTCACGTCGTCCTCAACGCCAAGTTCCACGAGAAGGAAGCCGAAATCGTCGCCCAGGCCGGCCGCCTCGGAATGGTCACCATCGCCACCAACATGGCAGGCCGCGGCACCGACATTCTCCTCGGCGGCAACTCCGAATTCATGGCCCGTCAGGACCTCGTCCGCAAGCAGCAGGCCCGCGCCGTCTCCGCCGCCGAAGGTGCCATCAATCCAGTTGCCGGCCCCGGCATGGTCCGCTTCTACTACACCGGCCAGGAGTTCGAAACCACGCAAGCCGCATGGGACGCCGCCATCGCCGCGCACGAAACCGCAGCCAAAGTCGAGCATGAGTCCGTCATCGCCGCCGGCGGCCTCCACATCCTCGGCACTGAGCGGCACGAGTCCCGCCGCGTCGACAATCAGCTCCGCGGACGTGCCGGCCGCCAGGGCGACCCCGGCTCATCACGCTTCTTCCTCTCCCTCGAAGACGACCTCATGCGCATCTTCGCTCGTGAGTGGGTCTCCACCCTCCTCCAGCGCCTCGGCATGGAAGAAGGCGTTCCCATCGAATCCGGCATGATCTCCCGCCGCATCGAAGCCGCACAGAAAGCCGTCGAATCGCCAAAACTTCGAATCCCGCAAACACGTCCTCGAATACGACGACGTCATGAACAAGCAGCGCGAAGCCGTCTACGGCCTCCGCCGCCAGCTCATGGAAGGCGTCGACCAGAAGCAACTCATCACCGACGACTATCTCTCCACCATTCTCTCCAACATCCTCGACGAGCACGCCCCCGAGAAGGTCCACGCCGACGAGTGGAAGCTCGAGCCCCTCTTCGCCAGCATCTACGACCTCTTCGGCGCACACCTCGAAACCGAGATCGACGCCACCCATCTCAACCGCCACGAGCTCGGCGAAGCCATCTTCGAAAAACTCCGCGCCCGCTACGACGTCAAAGAACAGATTCTCGGCGCCCCGCAGATGCGCTACCACGAGCGCATCGTCATGCTCTCCGTCCTCGACGGCCTATGGAAGGATCACCTCCTTGCCATGGACCATCTCAAGGAAGGCATCGGCCTGCGCGGCTACGCGCAGCAAGACCCGCTCGTCGCCTACAAGAAAGAGTCCTTCGAGATGTTTGAAGGCATGATGATTCGCTTCCAGGAAGACACCTGCCGCCACCTCTTCCGCATGCAGATCATCGGCCCCGACGGCACCCCAATCGAGTCCGCCGAGCAGCTGGCCAACGCCCAGGCCCACGCCGCAGCCATTGCGCAAGCTCAACAAGCCCAGCAGCAACTCCCCATCGGCGGCCCTCCAACATCCGCCCCACCGCAACACACCAACGCGCCCGTGGCACGTCAATCGGCACCCGTCTCCGACCGCGCTCCGTCCACCACCATCGACGCCCTTGAGCGCGAGTTCCAGAAGAAAAAGCAACGCGAACTCGAACAAGCCCGCAGTGTAGGCGCCGCCACCAGCAGCAACGGCAACACCCCCCGCGTCACCGGGGAAAAAGTAGGCCGCAACAACCCATGCCCCTGCGGCTCCGGCAAAAAATACAAACATTGCCACGGCGCCAACGCCTGAGAATCCACAAAATCGGGTGGCCCATCCTTTTCGGTCTCATCGAAAAGGGTGGGTTATCGACCCTGAGCGAAGTCGAATGGGTCGACCGCTTTCCTCTAAATTCCCCCAATTTCCAAAGGGCACCTAGCCAACCAACGGCTCCCCTACTTCTCCAAATCATCCAGCAACAACTTAGCCTTAGTCGCCAGAGTCTTGGCCCCCTCCGCATCCCCCGACTTCAGCGCATCCTGAGCATCCTTCAAAAAGTTCTTCACCTTGCTCACCTGCGCCTTCTCTTCCTCAGCCTTCTGCGCCGAAAGCGCATTCAGCCTCTTCTCACTCGAAGCAATCAGATCCTCCGCATCCTGCTTGGTCTGCGGACTCGCCTCTCCGCCCGCCGTCAATGCACCAATCGCGGTCTCCTCGGGCGGCGGCGGCGCGGCGGCCGCCACCTGGACCGGCGGCTCCGCGGGAGTCTCTACCTTCGCCGGCTTCTTTCTCTGACGTTTCGGCTCCACATTCCTCGCCACCACCACTGGCGGCGGTGGCCTCAGCGGCTGAAACGCAATCTCCGGCAGATTATCCGGCTCCGGAATATCCTCGAGCGCCACCGGCGTCAGCACTGGGGGAAGCGCGGGCGCAACCGGCTTTTTGTTACATCCGCTCAGTCCAACCGCAAGGCCAAAGCAAATCATCGTACCTGCCAGCCGCGTCATGTCGCCCCGTTCGATCAAGCTCGTTCCCTGCCTCTCGTTCCCTATCAATCGTTCCCTGTTCCCCGGTGATTGGCTACGGCCGCAACCACCTTTCGTCCTTCCACTCCCATTCCCGCTGCAACCGGCAGCCGAACCGTAAACACTGTTCCGCGCTCCGGCGACCCTGCATCTGCGTTCGAGCGCACTTCCATTGCGCCGCCATGCAACTGCAGAATCCGGTACGTCATAGCCAGGCCAATGCCACTGCCCTTTGGCTTTGTTGTGAAGTACAACTCGAAGATACGCGGTAACACCTCTACAGGTATACCCTCTCCTTCATCCGCGACCTCCACCACCGCAAACGGACCCTCCCGCCGCATCGTCACCCTCAGCGCCCCGCCGCCCGGCATCGCCTGCATTCCGTTCAGCAGCAGATTCAGCAGTGCCTGCTGCATCAGCTCCGCATCCACCCTCACCATCATCGGTTCATGCGGTGCCATCACCGAAGCACTCACCCCATGCTCTTCCATCTCCACCGAAGTCAGTTCCATCACCGCGCCAACCACGCTCCGCAGATCATGCTCTCGCAAATGCAGCTCCATCGGGCGCGAAAAATCCGCCAGCGTCTGTACCACTCTATCCAGCCGCTGCATCTCCCCCGACAAAATATCCACATGCCGCTGCGCTCCCTTAAACGCCTCGCCCCCACCCGCCGTCAGCTTCCCCCGCAGCAACTCCAGGTGCACCACCATCGCATTGATCGGATTCTTTACCTCATGCCCCACACCGGCCGTCAACTTCCCAATTGCAGCCAGCCTCCGCGAAACCTCCAGCTCCTGCCCCAGCTGCGCCGCCGACTCCATATCCCTCAGCGTCAGCAGAGTCCCCATATTCCCCCCGCCCAGTCCATCATCAATCCGGTCCAGCGAGATCTGCACCTGTCGCCCGTCCTCCAGCGTCACACTCTGCGCGCTCACATGGACGTCATCGGCAAACGCCTCCCGCACCGCCGCGCCCAGCGCCGTCCCCGGAGCAAAGATCTCCTCCAGCCTCTTTCCCACCAGGGCCTCATGACCCTCCGCCACCGGTGCCGGCAAAAAATAAGCTACGGCATCCGACACCATCACCGCCCGCCGGTCCGCCGTAAACAGCAGCACACCATCCCGCAGCGTATCCAGCATCTGGTTCAGATTCGCCTGCAACGCCGTATACCCGGCCTCCTGCGTACGCATCTGTTCTCCCAGTCGGTCGAGCGTCTGAGTCACACGCACCACAGTATCGCTGCCCAGTCCTCCAGTCAGCGGTCGCTGAGGCTTCTCACTCCCCGCCGCCAGCGTCAGGCTCTCTAGCCGCGAGCTGATCTCCTCCAGCGGACGCAACGCCACATTCGCCAACACGCCAGCGCAAAGAACTGCCGCCAGCGCCGCCGCGATCGCAAACCACAATGCCGCCTGCAGCCACGGCTCGTACGAGTTCTTCAAAAACGTCGACCGCACCCCTACATGCGCCACCAGGAACGGCACCCCATTCCTGTCCAGCGACTGCGAAATATCCAGCACCTTTGGCTTGCCGAACACCACCCTAAGCTGCTTCGCCAGCCCCCCAACTTTCACGCTCGCCAGGCCGAACCGGAACGCCGCAGGCTCGTTGATAGCATCCGGATCCGTGCTCACCAACGTCATGCCATGCGCATCCGTCACGCTAACGTCCTGCACCGTATCGGAGTAGCGCACAATCGCATTCATCACATCCTGCAACGGCTGATGGCTCCTCAGAGCATCCACCACCGCAGCATGCAACGCCTCATCGCTCCTGTCCACCGGAGGATTCGCACGCAACCCTTCCTCCAGCGCCTGGCGCATCATCAGGTACACCTGGTGCGCCAAAACATTGTTCGACGCCTCAGTCTGCTCAATTCTCTGCCGCATTAACTCGCTCATGAACAGCGTCGACAGGATCACCACGATCGCAAACGTCAACACGGTCGCCGCCGCCACGAGCTTCGTCTTCAGCTGCATCGTTACTCCGTCACTGCAGCCGCATTCGAATATTCTTTCAACTTATTCTGCAGTGTCTTCGAACTGATCCCCAATATCTCGGCAGCCTTCGTCTTGTTGTTGTGCGTCGCAACCAGCGTCTTCAGAATCAACTGTCTCTCTGCCTCATCCACAGTCGTCCCCACCTGCACCCGGACGGTGTTCGGCTCATCCAATCCAACTTCATCACGCTGATACTCCGCCCGCGCGACCGGCCTCATCCCCGAATCCCCACTCTTCGCCGGAGTCGGAGCAAATCCCGCCTCTCCGAAGTGCGGCGGAAGATGCTCTTCACCAAGCATCCCGCTCCCGGCAAGAATTACCGCACGCTCAATCGTGTTCCGCAGCTCGCGCACATTCCCCGGCCACTTGTACTCCTCCATCCGCCGCAGCAGCGAGTCCTTAATCCCCGCCACCGTGCAGTGGTGCCGCTCATTCATGTCGTCGATCATCTTGTCCGCAATCGCCGACACATCCATCAAGTGATTCCGCAGTGCAGGCATCTGAATATTGAACACATTCAGCCGGTAATAGAGGTCCCCGCGCAGATCCCCGCTCGCCACAGCCTGCTCCGGATCACGGTTCGTCGCCGCGATCACACGCACATCCACCGGAGTCTCCACCTTGCTCCCCAGCCGCCTCAGCCTTCGGTCCTCAAGCACGCGCAGCAGCTTCGACTGCGTCGCCATCGGCATCTCGCCAATCTCATCCAGCAGCAGAGTCCCCTCTTCCGCCAGCTCAAAACATCCCGCCCGCCGTTCCAGCGCGCCCGTAAACGCGCCCTTCTCATGTCCGAAGATCTCGCTCTCAATCAGCGTCTCCGGAATAGCGGCGCAGTTCACCGCGACAAACGGCTTCAGCCTCCGTGCACTCAAATCATGCAGAGCTCGCGCCACCAGCTCCTTGCCCGTCCCGCTCTCACCCGTCACCAGCACGCTCACATTCGAAGGAGCCACGCGCTCAATCAGCGTAAAGATATCCTTCATCTGCGGTGACGACCCCACCAGCTCGCCCAGAACCCCCGTATCCCGCAACTGCCGCCGCGTAGCCTCCAGCTCAACATCCGCCTCGCGCTGCCGGCTTGCGTTATGCAGAATCGTCTTCAGCCGAACCGGGTCCACAGGCTTCGGAATATAGTCGTAAGCCCCCAGCCGCATCGCTTCAACGGCAGACTCAATCGACCCCTGCGCCGTCAGCATCACCACTGCAATCCGCTGCGGCAGTTCGCCAATCCGGCTCAGCAGCTCCATGCCATCCATCCGCGGCATCTTCAGGTCGGTAACAATAATCGCCGGAGCCCACGCAATCGCCTTTTCCAGCCCCTCCAACCCATCCGCGGCAGACTCCGCCCGGTAGCCCCAGCTCTCAACCAGTTCCGTGAGCCCGCTGCGGGCATGAATCTCATCTTCAACAACCAAAACCTTTTCCAAAACATTCTCCAAGGCAGTCACCATCCTTCGATCAACTCGTTCCAGGGGTACAAGCGTACATACTTGGATGCAAACCAGCTAAATCCTGTTCCTGCACTGCTGTTGCCCTTCTGATTGTCATCCCCCCAAGAACCCGCCCAGAGCGAAGTCGAGTGGGTAACTGCTCTTTCTCATGCACTTGCACTTGCCTGTTGGTGCCATCCCCGAAGAGCCCGCCCTGAGCGAAGTCGAATGGGGAGGACCTGCTATTGCTCTTCAGACAGAGTGCCTCTATAAGGATATATCCTTGAAGCATGCTTGACCTCGAAATCGCGCCAGAAGCCTTCGCCCAGCAACGCCGCCAACCCAATGCACCCCTCCTTTTAGACGTCCGCGAGCCATGGGAACACGAAACCGCCGCCCTGCCCAACGCCACCCTCATCCCCATGGGCGACATACCCTCCCGCGCCCACGCCGAACTCGACCCCGACGCCCCCATCGTCGTCATGTGCCACCACGGAGCCCGCTCCCTCAACGTTGCACTATGGCTTCGCGATCAAGGCTTTACCCACGCCCAATCCCTCGCCGGCGGCATAGACGCCTGGTCCCGCAGCGTCGACCCCACCATCCCCCGCTACTAATCCCACCAAGAATCCGGGTGGCCCATCCTTTCGGCCTCATCGAAAGGGTGGGTTATTCGCGCTACGCGCGAACCGCTCTCCCGCTAAACTACCCCCATGCCAAAGGCCCTAACCACCACCATCCTCCTATTGGCCCTCCAGCAAACCCTCCCACCCAACTACACCACCATTCTCGAAAACCAAACCTTCCGAATCATCCGAGTCCACTACGGCCCCCACGAAACCGTCCCAGTCCACGACCATCCCGACATTCCAACCGTCTTCGTCTACCTAAACGACTCCGGCCCCATCAACATCATCCACGTAGAACCTGACGGCACCCACTCGACCGTCGTCCGTCCGCCCACGCACACTGGAGCCTTCCGCGTCGGCCCCGGCCTCTTCGAGCGCCACTCCATCGAAAATCCCGGCGACCTCCCCTCCGACTTCCTGCGAGTCGAACTACCCGAAGCCCGCCCCAGCGACAAAATCGTCGAGTTTCGCGGCCCCGCCCCCACTGACCTCACCCACAACATCACCGCCACCGAATTCTCCTCACCCAAACTCACCATCACCCGCATCCTCTGCATCTCGCCGACCCCCTGCAAGGCCCCACCCACCTCTGCCCCATCCGTCATCGTCGCCTTCTCCGACACCATCGTCACACTCGCCGGCAAACCCACCCAACTCGAAGCCGGCAAAGTCCTCGCCGTCCCACCAAACCAACCCCTTCAGATCTCACCCACCGGACCCGTCCCAGCCCACATCCTTCAAATCGCCTTCGCCGCTCATTAGCCGCAAGACCAATACCCGAAAACTGCTACGCCCCACACTCTTCACGTCACGGAAAGGTGCAAACACTCCACGTGATGCGAAGCTCTCTAAGCTTGATTTTCCACAGAAATATTTTCAAAGGGTGACATTTTCTTAGCTCGAAAAACCCACCACCCAAAAACCACACTCTCACCACCAAATCACCACAACTTCACCACAAAAAACCATCACGAAACACACACTTTTCTCAAAAACCCCCTGCAAAAACGCCCCTCCACCAGCCCGGAAAAAATCCGCACAATTACTTAGCCCGAGGATGCGTCTCGTCATAAACCTTCTGCACCTGACCCACCGTCAACTGCGTATAACGCTGCGTAGTCGACAACCGCTCATGCCCAAGCATCTCCTGAATTGCCCGTAAATCCGCCCCTTCCTCCAGCATATGCGTCCCAAAAGCATGCCGCAGTGTATGCGGATGCACATCCGCCGCCAGCCCTCGACTCAAAGCAATCGCCTTCACAATCCGCCCCACACTCCGCGTAGTCAGCCTGCAATCCCCACGCATCCGCAGATTCATCACCAACGGCCCATCCTGCACCATCCCGCCCTTCCCAGCCGCCAAAAGCTTCGCCTCACGCAAAGGCAGATAAGCCCGCAAAGCAGCCGCAGCCTCATCCCCAAGAGGAACCAATCGCTCCTTCCGTCCCTTCCCACGCACCAGAACCGCATCATCCCGCCACTTCACACTTCCCATGTCCAACCCCACCAGCTCAGAGTTCCGAATCCCGCATCCATACAACAATTCAAAGATCACCCGATCCCGCTCCGGCCACGCCGCCGCCTCACCATCCTGTTTCTTCGCCTCACCCTCAAGCGAATTCAAAACCCGATTCACCTCTTCCACACTAGGCACACGCGGCAGATGCTTCGGCAGCTTCGGAGTGCTCACCAGCAGCGCCGGATTCTGCGCAACCTTCCCCTCTTTCGCCAGCCACTTGAACCAGCTCCGCACGGCCGCCAGCGCCCGCGCCGCACTAGCCTTAGTCAGTCCACGCTCATACAACACACCCAGATAAGCCCGAATGTGCAGATGCTCCACCGCACCCACTCGGGCATCTCCACCGAGCATCTCCGTCAAGTAAGCTGCGAAACTCCTGACCTCGCGCGCATAAGCCCGCACCGTATGCTCACTGGCGCCACGCTCATTCGCGAGCATCGCCAGAAATCCTTCCGCCAATTCTTCAATCTCACCAGACTTCACCATCAAAGAATCCTCGACTATCCCGCTCGGAGAAAAAATCCGCTCTTATCAGCCTTTATCTTTTTGATCACTGTTACGCCTCCACCCTCCGCCTCCCACGCGGATGATGCTCCCGATGCACCTTCTTCAAATGCCCCAGCGCGACATGCGTATAAACCTGCGTGGTAGCAATATCCGCGTGCCCCAACAAAGTCTGCACGCTCCTCAAATCCGCCCCGTGCTCCACCATGTGCGTCGCACAACTATGCCGCAGCATATGCGGACTCACCTTCGTTCCCGCCGCTCCACGCACCATCTCCCAAACCCACTGCCGAGTCAGAGCCTTCCCCCGCACACTCAAAAACAAAGCCCGAGTCATCACTCTTCCAGCCTTCACCAACTCAGGCCGACCGATCGCCAAATATCTCTCCAGCGCCTCAATCGCCGATCGCCCCAGAGGAACAATCCTCTCCTTGTCGCCTTTGCCGCGCACCTGCGCCCGCCCCTGGTCCAGATGCAAATCCTCAACCCGCAGCGAGCAAATCTCCCCCACCCTCAATCCACCGCCATACAGCAACTCCAAAATCGCATGATCCCGCAACGCCAGCCCATCCGCATCCGCCGCTCGAGCAGCAACGCCCGTCCTCTCCAGCATCTCCGACACTTCGCCCTCAGCCAGCGACTTCGGCAGCACCTTCCAGCTCGACGGAGTCTCCACATTCACCGTAGGATCATGCGCAATCCGCTTATCCATCAGCAGCCATCGATAAAACCCACGTAGACAACTCAGCTTCCGCGCAATCGATCGCGACTCCACCCCATGCCCTCGCAGCCCTTCCATAAATCCCCGCACATCATCCTGCGTCGCCCCAACCAACAACCCATCCCGCCCCTCGACATGCTCAGCAAACTGCTCCAAATCCCGCCGATAGGCCTCGCAACTCGCCGGCCTCAGCCCCTTCTCCACCCGCAGATACGCCACAAACTCCCGAACCGTCCTCGCATTCCCACCGACCTGGCCCTTTTCCTGCATAGAAGCCTGCATAATCTCGATTATCCCGCCCAAAACCCTCCCCAACGACTCCAACCATCAAATGAACCAATCTGGCCAGCACCAACTCCGACACTTGCCAACCCACAGGACACAAAACATTAGCCTTCTATCCGCTACTCCGTAAGCATCCGCGGTCGAAGCCTTTTGCTTTCCCGCTGATAAACTAGACCTAGTCATGTTTGAAAACCTAAGCGACAAACTCCAGCGTTCCTTCAAGACCCTCCGCGGCCAGGGCACCATCTCCGACGAGAACATCTCCGACGCCCTCCGCGAGATTCGTCTCGCCCTTCTCGAATCCGACGTGAACCTCGCCGTCGTCAACGAACTCATCGAGCACATCCGCGCCCGCGCCATCGGCGAAAAAGTCGCCACCGCCCTCAGCCCCTCCGAGCAGATCGTCAAAATCGTCCACGATGAGCTCATCAACGTCCTCGGCAAAGACACCGCCCGCTTCCAGAAATCCTCCCAGCCGCCAAGCGTCATCCTCATGGCCGGCCTCCAGGGCTCCGGTAAAACGACCACCTCCGGCAAACTCGCCCAATGGTTAAAAAAGCCGGCCACCGCCCCATGCTCGTCTCCGTAGACGTCTACCGCCCCGCCGCGCGCGAGCAGCTAGCCATAGTAGCCCGCTCCACCAACGCCCAAATCTACGAAGGCAAAGTCACGGAAGAAAAACCAGGCACCGACGCTGTCCTCCGCCTCGCCAAAGAAGCGAAACGCGAAGCGGCAAATTACGGCTGCGACATGCTCATCGTCGACACCGCCGGCCGCAACCAGATCGACGCCTCTCTCATGGACGAGATGGCGCAGCTCAAAAAACTCCTCAACCCCTCCGAGATCCTCTTCGTCGCCGACGCCATGACCGGCCAGGACGCCGTCAACTCCGCCAAGGCCTTCAACGATCTCCTCACCATCACCGGCTCCATCCTCACCAAGATGGACGGCGACGCCCGCGGCGGCGCAGCCCTCTCCATCCGCCACATCACCGGAGCCCCCATCAAGTTCCTCGGCACCGGCGAAAAGCCCGACGCCTTCGAGCCCTTCCACCCCGACCGCATCGTCTCCCGAATTATGGGGCATGGAGATATTGCGACATTGTTGGAACGCGCCGAATCCACTCTCGACAAGGGCAAAGCCGAGCAGTTCGCCAAAAAAGCTCTCTCCGGCGACGGCTTCACCCTCGACGACTTCCGCGACCAGCTCCGTCAGATCAAAAAGATGGGCAGCATGAAATCCATCCTCAAGATGCTCCCCTCCGTCGGCCCCTTCGCAGGCATGTCGCAAGCCATCGACAACGTAGACGAAGGCCAGTTCACCCGCGTCGAATCCATCATCAACTCGATGACGCAAAAAGAACGTCTCGACCACGAGATCATCAACGGCAACCGCCGCAAGCGCATCGCCCGCGGCAGCGGCACCACCGTCCAGGACGTCAACAACCTCCTCCGCCAATACGCCCAGATGCGAAAGATGTTCAAGTCCATGGGCTCAGGCGGCGGCATCAAAGCCCAGCAACGCATGATGACCCAAATGCAAGGCCGCCAAAAATTCGGACGATAGGTGGACCGCGGGTCACGTCTCAACGTCGAAATCTCGGCACCTCAATTGAACTTTTAGGTTTGACCGTTAGATGACCGGCTAGGACAATTACGCATGGCCAAAGAATCCTCTCCGCAACGCCATCCAGGCGTGGACCAGCGGTATAGTAATCGAATCTCGTGAGCAGTTTTATCGCACTAGCGATAGGCGTTCTCGTCCGCGTACTTCGAACACAGAGGCTCAGCTTGGGTAAAGCCAATTCTATTCGCGCATGGTTGGCTGGCTCTTGACTTTTTCGGCCATCGCGATGGTCAGGTGGACGCGCTTTCTTCCGGCGAAGCATCGAGTTTGTTTCTCACGAAAATGTACGAAAAATTCGTGACGTCTCTGGCTAGACAATTCTGGGCAGACTATTCCAGAAGATCCCGAACGCACAGGACCATTTCCGGTATTTGGTCACAACTGGCGGCGGCAAAAATCTTCATTAACGCACAGGCGCGACTGATCCCGCAATACTGACGTTCACGGCGCTAATGACTTTTACGGAGCAGCAAGAAGAAGCTTGCTCAAGGTCTCTCACCAGACGATTGGCAAATATGTGCCTTGTCGATTTTCGATTGGAGTTTATCTCAACGCTCATCTGGGTTGCGAATCCGTATGCTAGAACTACCTCAAATCGACGCACCAGCGTAGAATCGAGGCAACGGTTGCGTCACGTAGAGGCCGTAGAACAGTCCGTGAATTCATAGAACACGGTTTGGTGACATCTAGTCCTTGACAAACGCGTTCTTTGCAGGATACCTATGGTACTGCACCTGTTAGCTGTCACAGAAAGCACCGGGCAGAAGGCCAAACTTGCGGCTCCGGCAAGGCACGAGTGAGGTTGCGGCTTCGCGGCACGAATATCAAGGCGCGTGGCCCAGCACCTAATGGGCAACCACAAAATCGGGTGCCCCATATCTCGATTCTGAGATGTGGGCATTCGCGCAAAGCGCGAACCGTTTTCCCTCTTAGAAAGGCGTTCACTCCGCTGAACAGCCAGCTCGACTAACGTCATGCCGATAGCTCCGCAAAGAAGTCGCAAGGCTCAAGCCATCCCAATTTCAAGCACGCTACGTCACTTGAAAAAAATATGCTAAGTCGAAGAACAGAGACATGCTGCCCAACTATCGCACACGGGTGCAAGCCCGTAATAACCCGCGGTTATATATCCCGACGCGCCGCCTACGCTCACAATCCGAACTCCCGCGCATCATCTTGAAAGCTTCATTCATTCCCCTAATCTCCGACAGAACTTGCAAGTGGCGCTTGCCTCTTTCGCAACTACCATAAGCATTTCATCACCCACGGAACGAGCAAGTTGTAAGCTGCTAATTCTTATGCATGGTCCAAACCCGCCAGGCTGCTCACACAACCGAGACGACGGCTGGTCGCATACATCGCCAGAACGAACCAGCAATACCTCGTCGAGTTCAGGTGGCCCAGGCATGAAATAGTTGGCGGGCGGCCCACATCTAAACTGACACCACAAACTCGGGTGCCCCATATCTCGATTCTGAGATGTGGGCATTCGCGCAAAGCGCGAACCGTCCTTCGTAACATCCCGCACAAATCCAAAGGTACGATAAAATACCTCCCAGACGGAGGCCACCATGATCGACATCACCAAAGACATCCAGCCCCTCACCACCTTCCGCAACAACTCCGTCAAATTCATGAAGCGTCTCAAGAAGACCCGCCGCCCCATCATCCTCACCGTCAACGGCAAACCCGAAGCCGTCGTCCAGAGCGCAGCCGAGTACCAGCGCCTCCTCGACCTCGCCGCCCAAGCTAACGCAGAGGAAGGCATCCGTCAGGGTCTCGAAGATCTGCGCCCAGGGCCGCACACTCCCCGCCCGCGAAGTCTTCGAAGAAATGCGCCGCAATCACGGCATACCTCGGTAGCGAGGCCACCGAAAAGGAGTCGCATGAGCTCCCCCATCCCCACTACCCTCGCCCCATTCCTCTCCGTCCGCAACGGAGCCAAAGCCGTCGACTTCTACAAATCCGCCTTCGGAGCCGAAGAGCTCTTCCGCCACGAAGACCCATCCGGCGCCGTAGTCTGCAATCTCGCCATCAACGGCTACAGCTTCTGGGTCGCCGACGAGTCCCCCGAGCACAAAAACTTCAGCCCCGAGACTCTCAACGGCGGCACCGTCCGAATGATTCTCACCATCGAAGATCCCGACGCCGCCTTCGACCGCGCCATCACCGCCGGAGCCATCGTCGTCTGCCCCATCCGCACCGAACACGCCTGGCGCATAGGCCGAGTCCTCGACCCCTTCGGCCACCATTGGGAGATCGGCAAGCCCCTCCGCCCTTAAGCAAACCTGGCTACTGCCGCTGAGGCAAAGCATAGATGCCTCTCTCAATCGCTTTTGTCAGCACCGCTTGTTCAAGCTCCTTCTCATTCACAACAAGACCGGGATACAGCGGAACATTCAGCGGTGAATTGTTCTTAGGATCAATTCGATAGTTCTCCATCCCCGCCAAAACCATCCGGCGACGCTCTTTCAGATTCCAGTCGGCATCCGCATCTGCAAAAAGCCAAAGTGAGGCCGCGATCACCATAGAAGCCACGCAAAATCGCCCCCGACGGAAATTCGGCGAACGTCGCGGCAGATACCACGCGAGAAAGGAATAGCAGAAGATCAAAACCAGGCAGCTATAGACGCTGTACCTTGAAGTCGTCCAGAATCCCATCCCTCCGCGCCCCCACCCAACCACCATTCCCGTCACCACAACCCATATCGTGAAATAAAGCGCAACCGGATTGGACCGGTCGTAGCGTGAACGGACTGCAATCACAACAATCGCCAGAATCACAGCTCCCAAAATCACCGCCACCCATCGATTTGCAACCGCGCCGCCGAAAAACGCGAGAAAGACCAGGAACCTCGAAAGGAAGAGAGTGTTCCCCCCACAAAATCAGGCAGCGTGGTAGGTGTGTAGCGATAAAGATAAGGAAGAAGGGGCAGAATGAAACTGGCCGACCATGCCAATGACGCGGCATAGGCCCGGCGAGGCAAAAGAAACAAAAGACCCACAGGCCCCAGCAAAAAACCATTCGCCAACGTAAAAGCCGCAAGCGCGGCTGCAAGGCAGGCAAAAAACAGACGAACATCCGCCGCCGGCGAACCCTTCCCCACAAGAAGATAGATGGCCAGAAGACTGAAGAAAATCACCGGAGTATTTTGTAGCTCCCCCAGAGCCCAATTCAGAGTCTCCCAATAAGCAAGAGAAAAGAAGAAAAGGCTAACCGGCAGAAACTCCATCAAGCGGCGATTGAGATCACCCGCACCCCCTCCATAAGTCTTCCAAAGGAGAAAGCCAGTCGGCAGCAGGAAGAGATCGCCCAAAACAGTCAGAAAAGTGAAGTTCAAATGATGGGTAAATTCCAGTTCGGCAGCCACGACAGAATTCGCAAAAATCAGCTTGTATTGAGTGTGCTGTTTCGCCGCAATCTCCAGTAACTTCGCCCCAAAGTCGGGCGATTCCTCGTAGTCGATAGCGAAGGCTACGATCGCGTCGTAATCATCCAGATAAGGAACAGTGAGCGACTGTCGATACAGTATCCCGAAGGCAACCACGGCAGGAGCGAATACCGCCAGCAGAAGCAAAGCAGTCCATCGACGACCAGTTCTCCCCGCAGAAATAGGCCGACTGCTGCTTCCCCCACCAACAACGCTCAATGGCATGGCCGGATTATAGACCGGCATAAATTCACGCCTGTCTGCCAATCAGCCCGTGCCACGGGTTGCCCGGAATCTAATCTGAAATCTCAAAAGTCGAGTGCCCGCGCGAACCGCCGCTCTTGACATCCCCACCCCCAAAAGAACCCAAAGCCGAACTGCCTCAATCCAAAGTCGGAAAGCAAGTCCAGACTTAAAGTATCTATTTCGAATACTTTGCGTACTTTGTGCGGGGGGAGGGGGTACCACGCTGAATCCCCATAAGCCTCGATAACCCGCCAACAAAAACCCGTCACTTCAAAATTCTGCATCACATCTCCATCCGGCGAATCTTCGCCGAACGGAGAAAAAACAACATGATTCTTCTTCTGATCGTTTTGATCCTTGTGTTCGGCTTCGGTGGTTATCGCATGGGACCAGGCCTCGGCTATTACGGCGGCGGCGGCATCTCGCTCATCCTCACGATCGTCCTGATTCTCCTATTGCTCAGAGTCTTCTAACACGAATATCCCATTCTCCGTCAACAGCGGAGAATGGGATGCCCCACTCAATGCACCTGCGAGGCCTCCTTCACCATCCGCACCACCTCGATCCTCTCCCCATCCCCCACCGGCACCGCAATTCGACCCACCTCCCGATACCCTCTCTGCCAATACAGCGCCACCCCCGTCAACGTGCTCGCCATCTCGAACCGCCGGAAACCATGGGCCATTGCCGCCTTCTCCGCAGCATCGAGAATCGCGCTTCCCAATCCCTGCCGCACAAAACCCGGATGCACAAAGATCGCTCGAATCTTCGCAGCATCCGTGTCAGGATCCAGCCTCTCGGGCTGCATGTCCTCCATTTGCTGATCTCCCCCGTACAGCGTCCGCCTGAAACTCCAGCCCCCGCAACCAGCCAAATCTCCATCTGGCCCGAAGGCCACAAAATACGTTCCGTCGGCGATCAGTTGGCTATCTACGGTGAATACGGTAGCCAATGCCCCCTCAATCTGAGGAGCCGAATAGTCTTCCGCCTGCAACTCCCGCACTGACGCTTCGATCAGCGAGCAAATTCCTGGCACGTCCTCCGCCGTCGCGGTTCGCAGACAGAATTTCGCCATGCGCGAAGTATAAAAGCACGCTTCGTGTAATCAGTAGGTAAAAAATGCCCGCACAATCTTGTCCCTTGCGCATGCTTCGTACTAGACTCCTCCCCATGACGACAACTAAGTCTCGCGCCTTCAGACTCCTCGCCGCCGCTCTATTCCTTCTCTGCATTGCTGCGCCACTCAACGCACAGGACTGGGCCAAAGCGCGCCTCGACGCCTCCCCGCGCCACCACGAATACGTGGCACTAAAGCACGGGGACCGCACTGTCCAGGCCTTCGTCGTCTATCCCGAGGTCAAGACCAAGGCTCCCGTCATCATCCTCATCCACGAGATATTCGGCCTAAGCGACTGGGCCAAGGAGATGGCCGACGAACTCGCCGGACAAGGCTTCATCGTCGTCGCGCCTGATCTCCTTACCGGCTTCGGCCCCAATGGCGGCGGCTCCGACGCCTTCCCCAGCACAGGCGACGACAGAACCAGAGCGGTCTCGGGCCTCGATGCAGCCGTCGTCAATGCTGACCTCGACGCCGCCGCAGACTACGGCAAGAAGATTCCAGCCGCCAACGGGAAGATCGCAGTCGTCGGCTTCTGCTGGGGCGGCGGCAAGTCCTTCGCCTTCGCCGCGCATCGCAAAGACCTATCCGCCGCTTTTGTCTTCTACGGCCCAGGGCCCGCCGATGTCACCACAATCACCGCCCCCGTCTACGGCTTCTACGCCGGCAACGACGCGCGCATCGGCGCAACCATCCCCGCCACCACCGAGGCCATGAAGGCCGCAGGCAAGAAATATGAACCCGTTACCTATGAGGGTGCGGGCCACGGCTTCATGCGCGCCGGCGAAGACCCCACTCAACCCACAGGTAACACCACACCCGCGATGGCAGCTGCCAATAAAGCCGCTCGCGAACAAGGCTTCACTCGTCTCGTCACTCTCATCAAAGAGATGAAGAGCTCGCCCATGGCCAGCAACGCCTCGCCCAACAAAACGGTAGCCGCGAAGAAATCCTCAGCCCCTGCGATGTCCTGTCACGACGAAGGCTCCGGCACCCCAACAGAGATGGCGACAATGAAATAATGGAGTCGTGACCGCTTCTCTGAAAACATCGCTGCAGGATCAGCTCGACCGCATCACCCAGAACACTCGCGCCCTCGTGCAGCCGGAGCGCCTTGCCATCTCCGAAAGAGCCACCGAGGACCTCTTCAATACCGGCATCGAAGATCGCATCCTGAAACCCGGCGAGCAAGCACCAGACTTCACGCTCGAAGACGCCCGCACCGGCAAGCCCGTCCACTCAGCCGACCTCCTCGCCCTTGGCCCTCTGGTCGTCAGCTTCTTCCGCGGCCGCTGGGATCCCTACTGCATCACCGAACTCGAAGCATGGCGCGACATGCACACACAAGTTCGGGAACGCGGCGCACTCTTCGTTGCCATCTCCCCACAGACCACACGTCAGAACCGCAACACCATCAGAGCAGCACGCTCTTTCTTACCCTCTACTCTCCGACCCCGGTGCGACCATAGCGGAAAAATTCGGCATCGCCTACACCATTCCGCCAGAGCATCGCCGCTACTTCCAGTCCATCCTCATCAACATCCCCTTCAACAACGCCGGCCTCAGCTATCACAACGCCACCGAAGCCAGCTGGCGCCTCCCGCTCCCCGGCGTCTTCGTCATCGACCGCACCAACACAATCAGCTTCGCGGAGGCTCACGCTGACTTCCGCGTCCGTCCCGAACCCGCCGACGTTCTCGCAGCCCTCAACGCAGCTAAACTAAATTCATGATCGACGAAGCCACCTTCCGCCGCGAATCCGACCACGCCCTCGAAACTCTCAAGCAATCACTCATCGTCGCCGAGGACGACGACGCCGGCTTCGAGTTCGAAGACAACAACGGTGTCATGAACATCATCTTCGAAAACGGCTCCTCCAAGTTCGTCATCACGCCCAACACTCCCATCCGCCAGGTCTGGATCTCCGCACAGGCCACCAGTTTCAAACTCGACTGGTCCGAAAACGCGCGCGCCTTCACCCTCCCCAAAACCGGTGAAGACCTGAAAACCCTCACCCAGCGCCTCCTCCGCGAACATCTCGGCGACCCCACGATCACCCTGCCGTAAACGCCAGCCCAAATCATTTCGCACCGGATGCCTGCCGTTTCCGCCGCAGCGTGTGCTAAAAAAGACGCATGCCCAAACATCTAGCCCTGGCCCTTGTCGCCGTCTCTGCATTCGCGTCCGCCCAGCCTCCCGCTGCCCAAACCATCTCGGCCAAAACCGCGAACATGAAGCACATCAGCGGCTACCTGCCGCTCGACTGGGACGCCAAGGCCGGCAAGCTCTACCTCGAAATCCCCAACTTCGACTCCGCCGGCAAAACCCCTGACATCCTCTACACTCATTCCCTGCCCTACGGCACCGGCTCCAACGACCTTGGCCTCGATCGCGGCCAGATCTCACCCGGCCAGCTCGTCCACTTCGAGCGCTCCGGCCCCAAGATCCTCCTCGTCGAACCTAATCAGCGCTTCCGCTCCACCTCGACCGATTCCAACGAGGTCCTGGCCGTCCGCCAGTCTTTTCCCGAGTCGATCCTCTATGGCTTCAAGGTCGAAGCCGAAGACCCAAGCGGCGCAGTCATCGTCGACGCCACCGACTTCTTCCTCCGCGACGCCCACGAAGTAGCAGCCGCGCTCACTCGCACTCAGCAAGGCGCGTACAAAGTTGACCCAACACGCTCCACCATCGCCCTCGACGCGACAAAGGCTTTCCCTAAGAACACCGAGGTCGAAGCCATCCTCACCTTCACCACTGACGGCCCTGCCCGTGGTGAGTTTGTCCGCGACGTCACGCCCGATCCCCACGCCCTCACCGTCCGTGAACATCAATCCTTTGTAGAACTCCCCGGCCCCGGCTTCACGCCGCGCCGCTTCGACCCCCGCGCCGGCTACTTCCCCACTACGTATCGCGACTACAATACACCGGTCAGCGAAACCCTCGACCAACACTTCATCATTCGTCATCGCCTCATCAAGAAAGATCCAAATTGCAAGACAAACTGTGAAGCCGTCGCTCCCATCCAGTACTACGTCGATAGCGGCGCAGCCGAACCCATCCGCTCCGCGCTTCTCGAAGGCGCACGCTGGTGGGATCAGGCCTTCCAGGCCGCCGGCTGGGCCAAAGGCACCTTCAAAGCTGACATCCTGCCCGCCGGCGCCGACCCCATGGACATCCGTTACAACATGATCGAGTGGGTCCACCGCTACACCCGCGGGTGGAGCTACGGCGCGGCCGTCGTCGACCCCCGCACCGGCGAGATCATCAAAGGCAATGTAACCCTCGGCTCCCTTCGCAGCCGTCAGGACTACCTCATCGACCAGGCCCTCCTGAGCCCCTACCTCGACGGAAAGCCCCTCCCACCCGCCAGCGACCCGATGCTCGCCATGGTCCTCCAACGCACCCGCCAGCTCGCCGCGCATGAGACCGGACATACCCTCGGCCTCTCCCATAACTTCGCCGCGTCCAGCTTCCCCCACACGCCGGAAGAGTCAGTCTCGGTCATGGACTACCCGCACCCCTGGATCACCCTCGATAAAAACGGCGTCCCCAATCTCTCGCAAAGCTACGCCGCAAACATAGGTATCTGGGACAAGGTTTCCATCAACTACGGCTATCGTGAATTCGACAAGGCCGGCAAGCCCACGGAAGACCCAGCCGCACTCGATGCCATCCTCGAAGCGTCACAGAAGACCGGCCTCATCTACATCACCGACGAAGACTCCCGCCCCTTCGGCGGAGCCCATCCCCACTCCCACCTATGGGACAACGGCACCGACCCAGCCGACGAACTCAACCGCATCCTGACCGTCCGCACCGCCGCCCTCGCACGCTTCGGAGAGAACGCCATCGAAAAGGGCACCCCCATGGCGCAGCTCGAAGACACAATCGTTCCCCTCTATCTCCTCCACCGCTACCAGGCTGAAGCCACTATCAAAGAAATTGGCGGCCTCGACTATCGCTACAATCTTCGCGGCGACAACCAGCCCAATCCCGAGATCGTCTCTGCCGCCGAACAGAAGAAGGCCCTCGACGCAGTCCTCAAAACCCTTTCTCCCGAAACCCTCACCTTGCCCGAATCTCTCCTGAAGATCCTGCCGCCGCGTCCCCCAGGCCTCCCACGCACACGCGAGTCTTTCCCCTCCGAGACCGGCCTGACATTCGACCCCATCGCCACGGCCGAATCTGCCGCAGACCTCACGCTCGTCGTCCTGCTCGACCCTGCGCGCGCCTCGCGCCTTGTGCAATATCACATGCGCGTCGCTGATGCTCCATCACTCCGCGGAGTGCTCGAAGCCATCTCCAAAGCCACAGCCGAGCGCCCCGAAGGTGGCCACACCATGTCCTCTGAAGTCGAGCGCGCCGTCGAATTCCGCGGTCTCGAAGCCATGCTCTCGCTGGCGGTCAATCCGCAGGCCTCCAGCCAGGCCCGCGCTATCGCTCGCTCGCACGTCGCCGATCTACTCAAGGAGTTCACCACTACCCCAGCGCCCACTGACACCGCCGAAGCCATCCACCGAGCCGCGCTTATCGAACGCATCAACGAATTCCAACGCGATCCCACAAAATTCGTCCCCGCCAAGCCCCTCGAAGCCCCACCAGGCATGCCCATCGGCGACGACGAAATCTTCTAACCGCGAATTGCCCATCCGTTGCGTTCTTGCGCAATGGATGGGCAATCTTTCATTTAGTCGAAAGCCACCAGCCATCCCCGGAAACCCAGCAACTTTCATCCACCGGCTCGTTCCGACGCAGCGACTTCACCTTGTTCCCGTTACCGTGACGAAACGCCTCGCCGAGCCTCTGCGCCGTAGTTTCATTCCTCGCACCAATACAGGATACAAACTGTACCTGCATCAAAAACCGCGCGGCAAGCGCTCCCTCCTCCTTCTTCGTAACAAGCAACATCGCTCCAGTCCCATCCGCTGGAGTCATAGGAAACAACAGCCGTCCCCCGGGCAGCAACGCATCGAGCCAAACATCCAGCGGCTCCGTCGCCCCCGCATTCACATACAGAATGTCGCACGCCGGCAGCGGAGCTTCAGCCCCTGACCTCGCATGCACCGTCACAAAGGGAAACTCAGCCAGATTGTTCACCGCTCGCTGCGCAAATTCGGGAATTATCTCGTAGGCGTCTACAGTGCCCGTCTCTCCCACCAGCTTCGCCATGATCGCCGTGTAGTAACCGGTCCCAGCGCCAACATGCACAATCCGCTCTCCACGCTTCACGTCCAGGGCGGCGATGCAATAAGCATGCAGCGTCGGCTGTCCGTTATTGAAAGGCCCCTCGCCGCCCAGCGACACCACGACATCCTGATACAGCAGCGCGGGATCATCCGGTGATTCAACATAGCCCGAGCGGGTAAACATCCTCCACGGCGGAGGCCCGACAAACTCCTCCCGCGGAGTCGATGCGAAAGCCGCCTCAAGCTCACTACCCGGCGCGAGACCCGCATTTGCGGCAACTAGCTTCGCGAAAAATAATCGATGGGCCAGCGTTCGCTCCGTGGTCATCCTCTAAAGCTATACTTGTTCACCATGCCCCGTCATTGGAGCAAAGGCCTTCTCTGTCTCGGAGCTCTGCTTTCCGCATCGTGCATTCTCTCCGTCGCGAGACCGCAAAACAACACTGCATCGTCAGACGCCAGGCCCTACACACTCAACGTAGCTGTCGACGAAGTCAGTCTCACCTTCCACGCCGCCGACTTCCACGGCATCCCAATCGACGATCTGCAACTCCCCGACCTCCGCCTCCTCGACAACAACAAACGGCCCCGCCAGATCCTCTCTTTCGAAACCCACCAGAATCTCCCAGTCCACCTCGGCATCCTCATCGATACCAGCCGATCTATGCTCGGACATCTCCTTCGCAACCAGGCAATCGCGAACGAATACATCACCCATCTCCTCCGCAAGCAGACCGATCGTGCCTTCGTCATGGGTTTCGACTTCGAGTCAAAGGTCGTGCAGGACTGGACAACCGACAGTGACGCCCTCACTGCCAGCCTTCGTAACATCGACGCCGGCCATAACAGCCGGTTAGGTGGCACCGCTCTCCTCGACTCCGTCTACAAGGCCTGCCGCGATCAGTTCGGAATCGCGAACCCACTTGCCGGCAACTTCATCCTCCTCTTTACCGATGGCATCGACAATGCCAGCCAC
The DNA here is from genome assembly GCA_963746625.1 of uncultured Acidobacteriaceae bacterium. Classification (GTDB taxonomy): domain Bacteria; phylum Acidobacteriota; class Terriglobia; order Terriglobales; family Acidobacteriaceae; genus Edaphobacter. Next base: position 510,741 of record CAVVBT010000001.1, on the reverse strand, counting down.
GCCCGCCTCGAAGACGACATCGATATCTGCCAGAAAGCCAATACGGCAATCTATATCTTCAGCGCAGAACCCAAAACGTTCTCATCCGACGGACAAAAAAACCTTGTCACCCTGGCAGCGCAAACCGGCGGCGTCATCTTCTTCGACCAGACCCGCGAAACCATCTGGAATGACCTCCGCGTCATTGACGCGAATCTGCGCAGCCAATACCGGCTCGTCTACAAACCACAACACTTCAAGCGTGACGGCTCCTTCCACCGCATCAAGCTAGACAGCCCCAACCGTGGCGGCGTCATCACGACCCGATCCGGTTACTACGCCACTCCATAGCCGCCGTGGTACTTTCATCTGCGGAGATTCCTATGCTCAAGCGCGCCCTCGCAATCCTTTGCCTGCTCCTCCCCCCCGCGACAGCGTACGCCGTCCACATCCCCAAACCCAGGATCCCCCACAAAGACAAGACCAACTCGGTCCGTGTGCAAACCGACAAAGGCGAAGTCGAAGGCGCTTACACCGCCGACCAGCAGGTCATCGCCTTCAAAGGAATCCCGTACGCCGCCCCCCCAGTGGGTGATCTCCGCTGGAAGCCCCCACAACCCGCAGCCAAATGGAAGCACATCCTGGCCGCCAAAGACTTCGGCAATCACTGCACCCAATCCAACTCCTACCCGGATATGGTCTTCCACGATCCCGGCGCCAGCGAGGACTGCCTCACCCTCAACGTCTGGGCTCCAGCCAAAGCCGTGCGCGGCTCACTACCCGTCATGGTGTGGATCTACGGCGGCGGTTTTGTTTCCGGAGGAACCTCGGAGTCGCGGCAGGATGGCCAGTTTCTAGCCCACCGCGACGTCATCGTCGTGAGCATGAACTACCGCCTCGGCATCTTCGGCTTCTTCGTGCACCCTGAACTCACCGCAGAGTCTCCGAATCACGCCTCCGGCAACTATGGCCTCCTCGATCAGGTGGCGGCGCTGAAGTGGGTAAACACCAACATCGCTCGTTTCGGCGGAGATCCCTCCAACGTCACCATCTTCGGCGAATCAGCCGGCTCCTCCTCCGTCAGCGCGCTCATGGCTTCACCCACCGCCCGCGGCCTCTTTACCAAGGCTATTGGGGAAAGCGGCGCAGCCTTTCACGGTACCGATCCAACCTTCGAACCTCGTGAGAAGCTCGAGCAACGCAACCTCGCCTTCGCAAAGACTGCCTATAACACCTCCAGTCTCGCCGATCTTCGCAAACTCCCCGCCGACACCATCCTCGCCGCTGCCACCGCCAAAACCACCCCACCGCATCCGCGTTTCGTCCCCGACGTCGACGGCTACTTCCTCCCCGACTCCGTGTCGAACATCTACGCCGCCGGCCATCAGGCACACGTCCCCCTGCTCGCTGGATGGAACGCCGACGAGGCCCGCGGCCAGGTCCTCCTCGCCAAGACTCCCACCACCATCGAGAGCTTCACCTCTACCGCTCACACCGAGTTCGGCGATAGAGCCGAGGACTTCCTCGCCCTCTATCCAGCATCCACCGATGCCGAGGCCATCCGATCCGCAGGCGACTTCGCGAGTGACCGGTTCATTGTTTTCTCCACATGGCGCTGGCTCGAGTTCCAGGTCTCCACCGGCGAATCGCCCGTCTATCGCTATCGTTTCGACCTCGGATCGCCCGGCGACAAGGATCATCAGGCCATTCTCGGCGCGTTCCACTCCGACGAGATTCAATATGTCTTTGGCACGCTCGACTCCCGCCCCGGCGCAGAATGGCGCCCCGAAGACCGCGCGCTCTCCGAGCAAATCGGTTCCTACTGGACCAACTTCGCCCGCTCCGGCAATCCCAACAGCACCGGCCTCCCCACATGGCCCACCTACAACGAGAAGGGTGGATGGCAGGTCATGCATCTCGACTCAACCTCGCAGGCCAAACCCGACACCCAGCGCGCTCGCTATCTCTTCCTCAACACAATTTGGGGAAAATCGGCGAACTAAGCTGGCTCCCATTCCTTCAACAACCACTCACAGTTCCCGTATACTCACACCGCATGGCTAATCCACCCATTCGCGTGCTCGTCGCCAAACCCGGCCTCGACGGCCACGACCGCGGCGCAAAAATCATCGCCCGCGCCCTCCGCGACGCTGGCATGGAGGTCATCTACACCGGCCTCCGCCAAACCCCCGAGATGATAGTCTCCGCCGCCATTCAGGAAGACGTAGACTGCATCGGCCTCTCCATCCTCTCCGGCGCCCATAACGTCATCGTCCCCCGCATCGTGCAACTCCTCCGCGAACAAAAAGCCGAAGACATCCTCCTCGTCCTCGGCGGCACCATCCCCGATGAAGATCAGCCAAAGCTAAAAGAAAACGGCGTCGCCGCCATCTTCGGGCCAGGGACGCCGCTCGAATCCACCATCACCTTCATCCGCGAAAACGTAAAGCCCCGCACCCTTCTCCTCAAGTAGCCACAAAACCCGGTGAAATCCGGGTGGTCCATCCTTTGCAGTTCCACCGCAAAGGGTGGGTTGTTCGCGCCACGCGCGAACCGTCTTCCTTACCAGGGCAAAGGCTTTCCCAAATGGACGTACGCGCCATTAGGCCCGCTATCCTGCAGCGTAGCCAACTCCACCGACGTCTTCGCCCCAGTCTCAATATCCAACTGTGCCCCCTCCCCACCCATCTCCGTCTTCACCCATCCCGGATGCGCCGAGTTCACCTTGATCTTAGTGTCCTTCAACTCATGCGCCAGATGAATCGTGAACGAGTTCAACGCCGCCTTCGAAGCGTCATACGCAAATGTCTTCGCATCGTAAATAAATGACCCCGGCGTAGCATGCAACGTATTCGATCCCAGAATGCTCGACAGGTTCACAATCCTCCCACCCAGACTCTTCCGCAGCAGAGGCAGCAACGCCTGCGTCAACCCAACCACCGCAAAGAAATTCGTATTGAACGTCTTCCGCAAAATATCCTGCGATGTCTTCGACGTCTCGTTACTCTTCCGGCCATCAAGCATGATGCCAGCATTGTTGATCAAAATATCCAGCACCCCATAATCCTTTTCAATCAGCTTCGCGACGGCCTCATAGTCCGCTGAATTATCCACATCCAGCTTCACCGCCCGTGCATCCACGCCATCTTTCTTCAACTCGGCGACAGCCTTCTCGCCTTTTTCAAGATCCCGCGCCCCAACCAGCACCGTAATCCCCAACTTCCCAAGCTGCCGAGCCGTCTCCAGCCCAATCCCCTTGTTCGCACCCGTAATCAGCGCAACTTTCTTCTTCGCTTCCGCCATCGATATCACCTCATCCCAAAATTCTGACCACAATGACTATCAGATGAGACACGCCGCAAATCGTTCCGCATATTTTGCAGGCAAGGACCGTTTTTTCATATCCCCACCAACGCATACATGCATCGTCTCGCCCTCACACAACAGCGCCCCATCCGCAACCCGAAGAATCCTGTACCCAAACTTGATGACCGGTCCCCGCGCCGCCAGCAGCCGCGTCTCAACCACTAACTCATCGTCATACCGCGCAGGAACCCGATACCGCACATGCGCGTCCACCACCGTGATCCCACAACCGTCGTCAATTTCCATCCGCTTGTAATCCAACCCAAGCCCGCGGATGAACTCCACCCGCCCCACCTCAAACCAGATCAGATAGTTCGAGTGATACACCACCCCCATCTGATCAGTCTCCGCATACCGCACACGAATCCGCGCCTCACTCACAGGCCTTACAGCCCCAGCATCGCTCATTCACCCAGCATACAGAAACGAAATTCGACAGCGGATCAACTCAGATCTAAGCGGATAAGACAAAGGCTGCCTCAATGCATCCGTCATCTGCCTCAAGCCTTCGATCCGCCTTTCCTCCTTTAATCCGTTCTTATCCGCGCAATCCGCGGTCAGTCTTCCAAACTGGCTTCCGCTTCTCCAGAAACGCCCCCACGCCCTCGCGAAAATCATACGTCCCCCGAGCCTCCGCATTCGCTCTAAAAGCCGCCCTCAGCGCCGCATCCAGCCAAGCCTTATTCTGCGCCGCCAGCAATCGCTTTGTAGCCCCCAGCGCCTCCGGACTATTCCCCTTCAACACCCCCACAAGCTCCGCGCAACGAGTCTCAAGCTTCTCCGCCTCCACCACCTCATTCACCAACCCCAACCGCAGCGCTTCATCAGCAGTAAACAACCGAGCTGTGAGCAAAAGATCCCGCGCCTGCTTCTCTCCAATCTGCAGCGTTAAAAACGCTGATACCACCGCCGGCACAAACCCGATCCGCACCTCCGTATACCCAAACTTCGCCCCTGGAGCCGCCAGCGTAAAATCACACATCGTCGCCAGCCCCGTCCCCCCGGCGATCGCAGGCCCCTGCACCAGCGCGATCGTAGGCTTCGGCAACTCAAACAGCGTTCGAAAAAGCCGCGCAATCCGTTTTGCATCGGCCGTATACTCCGCCTCTGACCTATCGTTCATCCCCTGCAGGGCACTCAAATCCAGTCCCGCACAGAACGCATCCCCTGCCCCGGCAAACACAACCGCCCGGGAATCGCTCTCTACACTCTCCTCCATCGCCAGCATCAACTCTTCCTGCATCTCAGGCGTCATCGCATTCCGGCGCTCCGGACGATTCAGCGTAATCCGCCGAATCCCATCCTCATCCCTCACCAAAATCGTCGCAAAGCTCACAAACCCTCGCTCTCTAGTCCCTAGGCCCTAGGCCTTAGTCCCTGCTCTACTGCACTCTCTCTCCATACTTCCGCGAAATCTCCGCACTAGCCGCAATCAAACCATCCAGTGGCCGCAACGGCGGCAACTCCGCACCCAGCGCCTTCAACTCCGCCAACAAAACCTCAGTCGCCACATTCCCCACCAACGCATCCTGCGCAAACGGACACCCACCCAATCCACCAATTGCCGAATCAAACCGCCGACAACCCGCCTCATACGCCGCACGAATCTTCGCCGCTGCATTATCCGGCCGTGCATGCAGATGCACCCCAATCTCAACACCTCCGTCACCGCCGTGCACCGCGATCACATCGCTCACCACATCGGCCACCTGCTTCGGCGTAGCCAAACCCACCGTATCCGCCAGCGAAATCTGCCTCACCCCGTTATCCGCCAGCAGATCGCAAGCCGCCACCACCTCATCAATATCCCACGCCTCCCCATAAGGATTCCCAAACGCCATCGAGATATACGCCACCACATCCATCCCCGCCTTGTACGCCAGCGTCCCCACCTTCTCCAACTCCTCCAGCGACTCCTCCGGCGTCTGGCTCTGATTCCGCTTCAAAAACTCAGCCGAGATCGAATACGGAAACCCTAGCGTCTGCACGCTCCCCGTCTTGACCGCCCGCTCTGCCCCCTTCGCATTCACGACGATCCCGATAATCTCCACATCATCCGGCGGGTCCAGATACTCCAGCACCAGCTCCGAGTCCGCCATCTGCGGCACCGCCGTCCGCGAAACAAAGCTCACCGCATCGATATGCTTGAACCCCGCCGCAATCAACACCCGCAGATAGTCCGCCTTCACCTCCGCCGGCATATTCTTCGGCAACCCCTGCCAAGCATCCCGCGGACACTCAATAATCTTCACCATCTCACTCATTTAGCCCTCTAAAATGCGTCATCTCGACCGGAGCGAAGCGTAGTGGAGAGACCACCGCATTTCGCTTTTGCTTTTTCATGTCTTTGATCCGTTCAATCGGTGTAAATCCGTGTTAGGTCTTTTCTCCAAGCTGAAATTCACTCACGTCTGCAAAACCCCCGGATTAAACCTGGCCACCTCCGGATTCAAAGCCGCCGCCTCCAACGCCGTCATCAGCACCTCCCGCGTCTTCACCGGATCAATAATCGCATCAATCCAAAGCCTCGCCGCCCCATACCTCGGATCAGCCTGCGCATCATACGTAGCCTTGATCTCGTCGTAAATCCCCTTCCGCTCCTCCTCCGAGATCGTCTTCCCGCCACGCTCCAACTGCTTCACCCGAACCTCCACCAGAGTATTCGCCGCCGAAGCCCCACTCATCACCGCATACCGAGCCGTAGGCCACGCAAACAAAAACCGCGGATCATAAGCCTTCCCGCACATCGCATAGTGCCCCGCCCCAAAACTCCCACCCACAATCACCGTAATCTTCGGCACCACACTCGTACTTACCGCGCTCACCATCTTCGCCCCAGCCCGAATAATCCCACTCCACTCCGCATCCTTCCCCACCATGAACCCATTCACATCATGAAGAAAAATCAGCGGCACCAGACTCTGATTGCAATCCATAATGAACCGCGCCGCCTTCTGCGCACTCTCCGTATAGATCACCCCGCCAAACTCCGTCCGTTTGCTTCCATCCAGAGCAGTCTGCGACTGATGCACCTTCTGATTAGCAACAATCCCCACAGCCCGCCCGCCAATCCGCGCATATCCACACAAAACAGTCCGCCCAAAATCGGCCTTATACTCATCAAACTCCGAGCGATCGACAATCCGCGCAATCACCTCATGCATGTCGTAAGCATTTGTAGCCGCCTTAGCCGGATCAGGATCAATCAACCCGTACAAATCCTCCGCTGCATACTTCGGAGCATCCTTCACCGCATCAAAAGCAACTCGAGAAAACGGCGCCCCAGCCCGCTCCCCAATCTTCCCCACCAAAGACCGCAGCCGCGCAATACACAAATGATCATTCGGCTCCTTAAAATCCACAGTCCCCGAAATCTCGCTGTGCATCGAAGCCCCACCCAGCTCCTCCGCCCCGGTCTTCTGCCCAATCGCCGCCTGCACCAGCGAAGGCCCCGCCAAAAATAACCCTGAACCCTCCGTCATCAGCACCGTATCGGTCATCACCGGCAAATAAGCTCCACCCGCAACGCACATCCCCATAATCGCGGTAATCTGCGGCACCCCCAGCGAGCTCATCACCGCGTTATTCCGAAACACCCTCCCAAAATCATCCGTATCCGGAAAAACATCTTCCTGCAGCGGCAGAAACACCCCAGCCGAATCCACCAGGTACAACGTCGGAATACGATTCTCCAGCGCAATCGTCTGCGCCCGCAGCACCTTCTTCGCCGTCATCGGAAAAAACGCGCCCGCCTTCACAGTCGCGTCATTCGCAATGATCATGCACAACCGCCCACTCACCCTCCCCAGCCCGGTCACCACTCCAGCCGCTGGAGCTCCGCCATACTCCTCATACATCCCCCGAGCCGCCCAAAGCCCCAACTCCAAAAAATTCGAACCCGGCACGAAATTGGGTGCCCCATAGCCTGCCCTGAGCTCGTCGAAGGGTCCCGATTCTGGGACATGGGTTCTAGGATCACCGGAATCCCCGGAGTCCAGCAACAACGCCAACCGCTCCCGAACCGTCAACCTCCCCTTCGCCCGCTGTGCCTCCGCTGCCTTCGCCCCGCCGCCAAGCCGAATCTCATCTTCTTCACCCCGGAGCGCCGCCATCAAAACCTGCAACGCCTGGCGATTCGCACCAAACCGCGTCGCCTTCCGATCCACCTTCGACTCCAAAACATCTTCCGCCGATAGATCCGCCATCACACCATCCAGTAAAATTCGTGTCGTCTAGCATCTTAGCCACACAACACACTCAACGTCTCGCCGAGACGTGTAGCCTATCCTCGACGCGCACTCCCGACACCCCGAAGGAGACGGAATGATCATCCGCACCCACCTCGCGAGTCTCTTCCTCATCGCCACCGCGATTCTGTCCCCGGCCCTCGCCTCAGCCCAAACCGTCACCCCCACCGACCACGACAAATCCATCGATCTCTCCGTCGGCGACCACGTCCGCGTCCAGCAAATCCTCACCGAACTCCAGCAAGCCGTATCCAAACACAACGCCCCCGCTGTCGCCGCCCTCGTCCACTACCCCATCAAGGTCAACCCCGGCAAAAAACCCTTCACCATCAAAAACGAAAAAGAGTTCATCAACGACTACGACCGCATCATCACCCACGACATTCAGGACGCCATCTTCAAACAGAAATACGAAACCCTCTTCGTAAACTCCGAGGGCGCGATGATCGGCGACGGCGAAGTCTGGATCACCAGCTTCTGCCGCGACAAATCCTGCAAACAATCCGACATCAAAATCGGCACCATCCAGGACACCAAAAACCTCAAACCCTAGCCGAGCCACAGAATCGGCTGGCCCATCCTTTTCGGTCTCATCGAAAAGGGTGGGTTATCGTGCAAAGCACGACTGCACTCCGCACCCGTTGCACTACCATCACACCATGCAGCTCCAACCCACCGACGCCCTCCTAGTCATCGACGTCCAGAACGACTTCATGCCCGGCGGAAACCTCGCCGTCCCCGACGGCGACGCCATCGTCCCACTCATCAACACCCTCGCCAAGAAATTCGACCACGTCATCCTCACCCAGGACTGGCACCCCCACCAGCACATCTCCTTCGCCTCAACCCACGGCAAAAAACCGTTCGAAACCATCCAAGTCCACTACGGCCCCCAGACCCTCTGGCCCGAACACGTCCTCCAGCACACCAAAGGCGCAGCCTTCCATCCAGAGCTCCATATCCCCCACGCCGAACTCATCCTCCGCAAGGGCTTTCGCCGCCACATCGACAGCTACTCCGCCTTCCTAGAAAACGACCACACCACCCCAACCGGCCTAGCCGGCTATCTCCATGAGCGCAACCTGCAACGCCTCTTCCTCTGCGGTCTCGCGTACGACTTCTGCGTCCGCCACTCAGCCGTCGACGGCAAATCACTCGGCTTCGAAACCATAGTCATCGAAGACGCCACCCGCCCCGTCAATTTGGTCGGTTCAGTCGAGGAAACAAACCACTCCCTCACAAGCGCAAAGATTCAGCGCGTCAAGTCCAACGAAATCTCCTAGAAGTTCTTGATCCGTTTTATCCGTCAATCCGCGGTCGCACCCGCCAGCCCCAACTCCCCCGCTCTCCCCTGCATAGCCCGCAAACAATTCCCCACATGCTCCTCCACGCTCAACCCCAGCAACTCCGCCCCACCCGTAATATCCTCCCGCATCACCGCCCGAGCGAACGCCTTATCCTTCATCTTCTTCTTCACCCCAGCCACTTCCACATCCTGAATCGACTTCGTAGGCTTCACCAGCGCACAAGCCGTCAAAAATCCCGCCAGCTCATCACAAGCAAACAGCGCCTTATCCAGATGCGACTCCCGCGCCACACCCGAATAATCCGCATGCGCCAACACCGCATGCAAAACATCCTCACTCCACCCCAACTCCCGCATCCTCCCCACTCCAACAAATGGATGCTCCTGCTTCGTCGGGTGCTTTTCATAATCCATGTCATGCAGCAGACCCGCACACGCATACTTCTCCGCTAGCGCATCTGCCTCAGCCCCGCTCAACCCCAACCGCTCCGCCTCCATCCGCCCATAAGCCTCAACACAAACCGAAACCGCCAGCCCATGCTTCCGCAGACTCTCGCCCTTCGTCCACTCCTCCAGCAACGCCAGCGCCTGCGCTCGACCCAAACCATTCGTCATCACTCAAAATCTCCTTGCCAGAATTCTAGGCCCTAGTCCCTAGCCTCTAGTCCCTGCTCCCGCAAGTTACTACCTTGGTTCCTTTGCGGGTTTTTCCGGTTTTCGTCGGCATTTCCACCGTTTTCCTGTTGACTCAAATTAACACCAGTGTCAATCTAGGCACATCGCACGATCCGTTATCGGACATGCGCTGCGGTCCTTGCTCTGGGTCCGCCCGCGTCAAGACAACTTATGGCAACCATGATGGCACCCGTCGAACAACGTGAGGTCCTGCGTTGTGATCATTGCAGCCTGGTGCAGTTTCGGACAGCGAACGCTCTGTGCCGCCGCTGCCACAAATGCTCTGGAGGTCGAGGAGCCCGAACCTGCTCCAGCCCCTCTGGCAATCGTCCCCACACCCGCCGCATCCGAAGGCGGACTACAGGTAGCAACTGCGGTTCGCGATCTGCGCCACGTGCGAAATCTCTCGCAGCGGCAGCTCGCAACCCGCATGGGTGTCCCACGCACCTACATCTCGAAGATCGAGAATGGCAAGGCTATGCCGACCCTATCCTCGCTCGATCGTCTTGCCAGGGCTCTTCAGGTCGATATCTCAACCCTGCTGCGCGACTCCAACAATCGCCATCGCGACGAGACCGCGGTCCTCATGACCGATCCCTTCCTCGCCGAGATCGCCATGTACACCGCCCAGCTCGACGACCTCCAGCGCTCTATCTTCCTCAACCATGTGCGGGAACTCGCCGCCGGCCGTCGAAGAACCGCCTAACCGGCTTCCCTGCAACACCTCTCCCATACCTCCGGAGAGCGTCGCCCCAACGGTGACGCTCTCTCTCCTCCAATCTTTCTTGTCCTCTATCTTCAATCCTGCCTGTGCGGAAAAGACGTTCATTGCATGCCCCCCAGCGGTGTGCTAGCGTCAATAACGGCGAGGTAGCTTTTGCGCGCATCCATCCCTCCATCGAACCGTACCCCCGTGCCCACCCACATTTCAAATCGGAGCCACGAACTCTCACCTGACGAGCTGAATCTTTACCGCCAGCTCGACCCCGCCCGTCTTCCCCAGCACGTCGCCATCATCATGGACGGCAACGGCCGCTGGGCCGGCAAGCGGACCCTCAAGCGCTTCCTTGGACATCAGCAGGGAGCGGAGTCGGTTCAATTCGTAGTCGAAACCGCCTCCCGCATCAATCTTCCCTTCCTCACCCTCTACGCCTTCTCCCTCGAGAACAATCTCCGCCGCCCCAAATCCGAGGTCAGCTTCCTTATGAAGCTCCTCAAAAACTACCTCGTCGGCAACGTCAAGCGCATGAACGACAACAACGTCCGCATGGCCTACATCGGCCGTACCCACGACCTCCCGCAGGAAGTCCAGGAAACAATGCAGTGGGCCATGGAGGCCACCGCACGCAACACCGGCACGACCCTCACCCTCGCCCTCAACTACGGAGCACGCTCCGAGATCGTCGACGCCGTCCGCCGCATCCTCACCGACCTCACCACCGAGGCCCACACCCGCAACTGCTCCGTCGAAGACCTCCTGGGCGCCGGAGCCCTTGACGCCCTTGACGAGTCCACCGTCTCCCGCGCTCTCTACACCGCGCACATGCCTGACCCCGACCTCATCATCCGCACCTCGGGCGAGATGCGCATCTCCAACTTCCTCCTCTGGCAGATCGCCTACTCCGAGATCTTCGTCACCGACCGTCTCTGGCCCGACTTCCGCGGCATTCATCTCCTGGAAGCCATCGCCGACTATCAACGCCGCGAACGCCGCTTCGGAGGCCTCGGGGAGTCCACCGATGAAGCCGTGGCCACCCTGCAGCCCGCTGAAGAAGTCGCCGCCGAGATCCAGGATCACCTGGTCCCCAAACCAAAACCAAGAACCGAAGCCAAGCCGGATCCCAAATCCGACCACATCCTCACCCGCCGCTAAATCAACTGGCTCTCGAATCAGATCCAAACCTCTTTCCTTAATTGGCCCTTGCCGTTCTCGTCTAACTCATTTCGCACGAGATTTTCCTTGTCTCCGTACCGAACCTGACTTAGACTTGGCCCTCGCAAGTACCCTGTCCCTTGTGCAAGGTGAATCGTTGACCTACACCCTTCGTGCGTTCCGACCCACTGCTCTTGCCCTTGTCCTCGCCTTGACCGCCACCGCCCTCGGCGAAACAACCGAAACAACAAAGACCGTTCCAATCGAGGCAACCACGCTTCACGGCAAATTGGTGAAGCGCGGCATAGGGAAGAGTGTCAAAGTCACTCAACTCGACGGAACAGTCGTCAAAGGAACCCTTGCGTCCATCGACGCGGACTCCTTCGCGGTCACGCCAAAGGGGGCGACCCAACCACTTCACATCGCAAACGGTCAGGTCGCCAAGTTCGAAAACGGTGGAATCTCGACTGGAACGAAGTGGGCAATCGGAATCGCCATCTTCGCGGCTTTGGCAATAGGAAGTAGTCGCGTCTAGCCGTCACTCAGATTAATCTACCGAGCACTGCAGCCTGAGCCTCCGAAGACCGAAGACCGCTGCTTCAACCCGCCGAGTAAACAGTCGCCGCCAGCGCAACCGAACTCGTCACCCCTGACCCAGCGCACTCCCACGAGCTACACCGGAAGTTGCACACTCCAACCGCAACTTGTTTTATTCCAATGGCGTCTTCACCGTCAGAGGTGTCGTATTCAGGTGTTAGTTAGAAAATTCATCTGCTTCACTATTGCCTTAGCGTGCTTCACCGTTCAGACTCCGGGCCCAACAAACCACCCCCGCCGCGCACGTCCCATCCCAAATCCAGCAAGCCCAAACCATCTTCCTCACCAACTCCGGCTCCGACCCCAACTTACCCATCGACGCAACCAAAGCCCACAACGATATCTACTCAGCTCTCGAGACCTGGGGCCGGTACAAGCTCGTCAACTCACCAGATCAGGCCGATCTCGTCTTCGAGCTTAAAGGCATCGCTCCCATTACTGACGTCAGCGGCAATCGCGGCGGCGTCTATTCCCTCACCAATCCGGCCTTTCAGGTCACCATCCTCGACCCCAAATCCAATATCGCCCTCTGGACCATTACCTCGCCCGTAACCGTCACGGGAAAGAACCAGGTCTTGGCACACTGGGTGTCTATCTCGGAAACCAACCTTGTAAGCCGAGTCAAAATCGTCGCCGGTCAACCACTCTCTCCAGACGAGACCGCTGACCTCACCACCGTCCCCAATTACCACAACGCCCGAACTGCGCTGATCATCGTAGGCGTCGTCGTCGGCGTTGCCGTCGCAGCCGGCCTCATCGGGTACCACGAGTACGAAAACGGACTGAACAATGAGAAAGTCTCACAGGACGCCTTCTGTAAGGCAAACAACATTCCCCTCTCCGAACGCGCAGGCGGCTAATCGCCCAACAGTCCCGAACGCGCCATCCTCGTGACTCAACATCGTCGCCAGGTGGTGCCTCTGTGCAGTTGAGGGGAATACCTTGCATCCCTCCTCGCGATTCCGCAAACCTTGCAACGCAATCTCCGCGTATCTAAATTGCCTCCGGTTCAGTCCCGGTCGATTCTGCGAAAGTGTTCCTCAACGCCGATAACTGTACTGCGTAACCCTATGCGGTACAGTTGTTTACGGATTGAGGTGCAGATGATTTGCCTTTCAGCCCCACTTATATAACCTCCGAGGACATAGGCTTGCTCCTTTCGCGCCCTCAACTTCGCGAACCGCCTACGTCCCCGAGGACGACCCATGATGACTGCGATTGCCCGCCTGTTTCGTCCTATCGCACTGACTCTTGTGGTCACGGTGACCACCACCTCCTTCGCCCACGCTGCGAAACATGTGGCCACTCCCATGGACGCAGCGACACTCCATCAAAAACTCACCGCACGCGGCATAGGTAAAAGCGTCAAGGTCACGAACGTCGATGGCACAGAGACGAAAGGAACTCTCATCTCCATAGGCGAGGATTCCTTTCAGGTCACGCCAAAAAACGCCACCCAGCCAATCAGCATTCCTAACGCGCAAGTCACCAAATTCGGCAATGGCGACCTGTCCAAAGGCGCAAAGATCGGCATCGGCGTCGGTATTGCCGTCGGCATCCTCCTGATACTTGGTGTAATCAGCGCCCATACGGTATGAAAGGACTCCTGTGACGTTGATCTCGCACCCGCTTCGCGCCTTGGCCATCGTTCTTATCTTCACCGTAACCACCACATCGTTTGGCAATGCTGTCGTCTCAGTCGCTCCGATTGACCCGGCCATCCTCCACAAGAAACTCCGCTCTCGTGGCACAGGGAAAGGCGTCAAAGTCACACAAATCGACGGCACCGTGGTCAAAGGGAATCTTGCCGTCATCGATAAGGATTCCTTTCAGGTAATACCCAAAGACGCCACGCAGGCCATAGTCGTCCTCAACACTCAAGTATCCAAATTCAGCAATGACGGCCATTCAACCGGCACGAAGATAGCTATAGGAGCAACCGTAGGCGTAGTCGCCTTCTTGGTGATTGGCGGTGCGGTCGAATATCTCGTCTTGCGCTCGAAATAACCCGTGCGTAGTGCTTTTCAGAATCACGCCCGCGTATCGGAACAAGAAGTACTAGCTCATTCTTGAGAGAATCCCGTGATATTGGTCAAACGCCCGCTGCGTCTCGTCATCCTGACTCTCATTGTTATCCTGGCCACCAACTCCTTGGGTGACGCAGCCGTCTCAACAATTCCCATCGACGCAACTGCACTTCACCAAAAACTCCATGCCCGCGGCATCGGCAAGGGTCTCAAGGTCACCGAGATCGACGGCACGGTGGTCAAAGGCGTACTCGTCGCCATCGACGACGCCTCTTTTCAACTCGCTACAAAAAACACCACACAGCCCACGCGCATCCTCGACACTCAAGTCTCCAAAATCAGCAACGATGGCATGTCTACCGCTGCGAAGGTGACCATCGGCGTTGCCGTCGGCGTAGTCATCCTCCTGGTGGCCGCCATCATCTCTCTTCGTTCAGGCCCCAAGATTGCAATCTGAGACCATTCGAAGAGCGCACCTTCCCAGATGAACTTGCCTCTAATTCGGTTCACAACAATCGGCCGAGACTCATCGGCGCCTCGGCAACCGATCTCCGCTTCAATCCACGAATGAACTCGCTCAGCGCAGGCTGAATCATCGCGAACATCGGATCGTTCCGCTGAGCCAGTGTCACCTCCGAAAACAACTTCAACCCCACGCCAAGCGATGCGACCGTACTCTCGTCAAACGGCAGCCGAGCCCGCAGCCGATCAACAATCCCCAGAATATCGTCATGGTTCGCCGCCTCGAAGCAAAGGGATTGGCCTGCTACCGGCTCTCCCTTCGCGCCCGTCAACGCCTCAACCGTAATCTTGTAACGATACGAGTTCATTACACCCTCTCAATCTGCTTCGCCGCCGCATCGATGATGTCAGTGATTGCATGGATCTGCTCTGTCGTCAGCGGCCCTCTCTTCATCCGCAGCGCCAGGCGAAAATTCGCGACCGCCCGCTCAATCTGTTGCGCCTGCTCCCCGCCATGTTCTCCGCGTATGTGATCCATCCGGGCAAACAGCGCGTCCACCTGTGCCTTGTTCTCTGCGAGCGCCTTCGATCCCTCCTCGGTGATCGTATACAGCTTCCGAGTGCCATCAGTCACGACCGTCGCATGGCCCATCTCCTCCAGCATCGTCAGCATCGGATAAACCACGCCCGGACTCGGCGCATAGCTTCCTCCCAGCCGCTCCTGGATCGACTTGATGATCTCGTACCCGTGGCTGGGCTTCTCCGAGATCAGTTGCAAAATGACGTAACGCAGATCGCCCGCGCCGAAGAACCGCATCGGGCCGCCACGTCCGCCCCTGAAGCCCTCTCTGAATCCATGCCGCCCGCCGCCAAACTCTCCGCGGCCGCCGTAATGTCTGTCTTCCCTGTGTCTCTCTCCACGCCGTTCTTCTCGACCGTGGAACCCTCTGAAATGTTCGAATTGTTCATTTTCGTTTCTCATACCACGAACTGTATCAAGATATATCTTGATATGTCAAGACTCTTCTTACGCCTAACCGCTCTCCCGTATATCCTGTCTAAGTCCAATGAAACGAATTCTTACCGCTGCGGTGCTCATCCTCGCCGTACTTGCCCTTATCTTCTTCGGCAAGCTTTGGATGATCACCTTCTTCTCCGCCATCATCGCCGAGCTCGCAGCCTACGAGTACCTCAAGCTCGCTGCTGTCGGCGCCGAGGCCCACGGAGCAAAGCTCCGCATCCCCATCTGGTGGATGGCGCTCGGCACGATGCTCGCCTTCGTGGTCACCCTGCCTGACTTTCCTGTAGAAGCACAGCTCCCTGTCCTCAGCGCCCTTACCCTCGCGCTCTTTGCCTGGAACGGCTTCCTCTCCCCCCTCGACCAGGTCCTGCCTGACACCGCCCAGGGCATCTTCGGCCTCATCTGGATCGCGTACCCCCTCACCCTTATCCCGCTTCTCTGGAAACAGGAAGACGGTCCCGCCCTGCTTCTCTTCCTCATGGTCTGCGTCTGGTCCGGAGACACCGCCGCCCTCTACGTAGGCCGAGCCTTCGGCAAACACAAGCTCGCTCCCCGCCTCAGCCCCGGCAAAACATGGGAAGGCTCCATCGCCTCAATCGCCGCCAGTATCCTCATCGCCGGCCTCGTCGTTTACATCTCCGACGCCCTCAGCGCCCGCGGCAACACCGTCCTCCACATCTCCGAGCCCCTCTGGCAGTCTCTTGTCCTCGCCGCAATCATCAACATCGCCGCTCAGCTCGGCGACCTCCTCGAATCAGCCATCAAACGAGGAGCAGGCGTCAAAGACTCCGGCAACATCCTCCCCGGTCACGGAGGCATCCTCGACCGCATCGACGCCCTCCTCGTCGCGGCCCCCGTCCTCTGGTTCTGTCTCCTCCTGATGGACCACTTCGGCCTCGCCCGCTTCTAATTTGCTGACGTCTCGCCGACTGCAACAGAGATTTTTCCTGTTATTTCTGCCAGTATTCAAATCCCATCACCGCGGCCTACATTCACTTAACGCGGGGGACGACCAATTGCGAACACTTGGACGCTTCTCGCCCAATAGGACCAAGGTCCTATCGCTGCGCTACAACAAGCGGCCTACGCTTGGCTCTGCACGATCGGAATTCGGCCAACGATAATTCCCTGGATGACTTACCCCGAGTGACCGTTCGAGCGCCATCACTCAAGAAATGATTCGCGAGGTAAGAAATATGAGCTTCTTGAAGCGATCCTCATCGGATTCAACCTCTCAGACTTCACCGATCGGCCAACCCGATCCGAAATCAACTCAAATGTTCGTCGGCAAGTTAATCTTGCCCGCGACAATCGTCGCAATCGCCGCGGCGGCACTCTACATGCCGTTCAAATCGCATGTCCTTGCGAAGACCGGAAAGCCACCTGAGGCCATTTCTCAAGCAACAGACACTTCTGACGTCGACCCCGACGCAATCGATGCAGTCAAAAAGATGGCCGCCTATCTACACACGCTGAAGTCATACCAGGTCATCGACGATGTCACCGAGGATGACGTCCTCGAAGATGGATTGACTGTTCAGTCCACCAGCAAGGTCGATTACCTCCTCGCACGGCCCAACCGCATGCGGATTGAGGTCACCTCCGATGAAAGGCACAGGCTATACCTATACGATGGCAAGAACTTCACCGTCTTTGCTAGGCTCGTCAACTACTACGCCACCGTTCCTGCCCCCCCAACCATCGGCGAACTCTTCGAAAAAATCACTGATAAATACGACATCGAACTGCCCTTGTACGACCTCTACAACTGGGGCAGCAAGGACGAAGATATCAACAAAATCAAAACCGCAGTCGACATTGGCCCTAGCTCAGTAAACGGTGTCACCTGCGAACACTATGCCTTCCATCAGGAAGGTGTCGATTGGCAGATCTGGATTCAACTTGGAGAGTTTCCTCTGCCGCGCAAGCTCGTCATCACGACCCTGACAGACGACGCCCGGCCGCAACACAGCGACACGCTCACTTGGAACCTCGCGCCGTCCTTCAACGATGGGGCATTCGCCTTCGATCCACCCCCTGACGCCAAACGAGTGGTCCTGCAAGGCGAAAATGCCAACGCCGCCGAGAAAGGGAAATAAGGTGACAACTATGAAGCGATCAACTCAAATCTTCGCCCTGTTCTCCATCGCAATCCTCGTATCCGGAATGACACTCTTCGCCCAACGCGGAGGCCGCGGTGGAGGAGGCGGTGGCGCACACGCATCAGCCGGTACCGCTCCCCGCAGCAGCGCTCGATCCAGCGTCAACTCGCCCCCGGCCCGGAGCAACAACCAGGGCGCCAATCGCACTGCCAACACCAATCAGGCTGCCAATCGCAACGCCAACGCTAACCAGAACGTCAATCGCAACGCCAACGTCAACAACAACGTCAACCGCAACACGAACGTCAACAACAACGTCAACGTCAATCGTGACGTCAACGTGAACGTAAACGGCGGCGGCTACTACGGTGGCGGAGGCTATTACGGCGGAGGCGGCTGCTGCTACCATCCCGTCGCCGCCGCTGCGGCAGTCACAGCCACCGCAATGGTGACAGCTGCGGTTATAGGTTCAGTCGTCAACCAGCCGCCTGCAGGTTGCGTAACGCAAATCGTCAATGGATTGGCCTACCAAAACTGCAGCGGCACTTGGTACCAGCCGCAGATATCAGGCAGCTCCACCACATACGTCGTCGTCAACGCGCCATAATGACCACGCCGGCCCTCAAACACTAACGAAGGCCGGCTGACTGTCCAAACCCTTCGCAGACTCGAAGAAATGGCGTCCCTCCCCTCGCCTCCATCTTCGAGTCTGCGAAGCAGTGCTGTGAAAACCTCAGCAATCTTCGCGCCATTCGCGACTTCACCTCTTCAGCCGAAATCAGGAAAACATCTCAGTCTTGTCCGGAAGGTGCGCGTTTCATCTGAAATTTCTGTTATTACAGAAATTTCAGTTATACTGCAAGTATGACCCTGACCAACGCCACAAAGCAATTCATTCTGCATTGGGGAGAGATGGGTACCCGCTGGGGTGTTAACCGCACGGTCGCCCAGGTGCACGCGCTGCTGTACCTCTCTCCTGAATCCCTCACCGCGGAAGATATCGCCGACGCCCTCTCTGTCGCACGTTCGAACGTCAGCACAAGTCTCAAGGAACTGCAGAACTGGAATCTCGTCCAGATCGACAGCCGCATCGGCGACCGCCGCGACTTCTTTCACACCTCCTCGGATGTCTGGACGCTCTTCCTTACCGTTGTCGAGCAGCGCGTCGAGCGCGAGATCGTTCCCACGCTCACCATGCTCCGACGCTGCGCCGTCGAAGCTCAATCCCAACGCCCAGCTCAGCCCGTCATCGCCGCCCGCATCACAGCCATGCAAGCTTTCCTTGAAGAACTTCACGGCTGGTACACCCAGATAAGCAAACTCCCACCCGCCAGCCTCCGTTCCCTGGTCAACGCCGGCAGCAACATCACCCGCTTCCTGCCGAAGTCCCGAAGAAAGAGGCTCGATTGATGACAACTCTCCAGGCTGAACAAATAACCGCCCAAACCGCCGACTTCCAGCGCTACTACGAAGAAGCTGGCCCCGACTACGCTGCCTGGAGTCCTCACTTCAACATGCACTTCGGCTTCTTCCGCTGGGGTATGAACCCTCTCCACCGCGAAGCCATGCTCGAGCAGATGAACCTCGAAGCAAAGAGCCGACTCCATCTCACACCTGACTCCCCTTCACGCATACTCGACATGGGTTGCGGTCTCGGTGCCACCCTTCGCAGCTTCGCAAACCAACTCCCCCAGGCCGATCTCCACGGCGTCACCCTCGTTCCCTGGCAGTTGGAGCAAGGCCGCCAGTTGAACCAATCCTGCCAGGGAGGATCCCGCGTCACCCTCACACTTGGCAACTACGAGCATACCGCTCAACCATCGCAATCCTTCGACGCCATCTCCGCCATCGAAAGCAGTTGCTATGCGCGTGGAGCGAACAAGGCAGCCTTCCTCAAAGAAGCTCATCGCCTCCTCCGCCCCGGCGGCCGGCTCGTCATCGCCGACGGATTCCTCGGCCCCGGCAAACTGCGCGGCCCGCAAAAATTCTTCTTTCGAAGACTCTGCGACTGCTGGGTTATCAACACACTCGGCGAAATCACCAGCGTCACCGCCGAACTCGAGCGCGTCGGCTTCAACCAAATCATCGCCGAACGAATCCAATCCCGCGTCACTCCCTCGGTCCTACACGTCCCATTCGTCACCCTCAAATTTCTCCTCACCGAAGTCGTATTCGGGAAACGCAAAATGACCCGCGCCCGCTGGAACAACATCCTCGCCCCACTCCTCTTACCATTCGTCGGCTACCCCATCGGTCCGATGGCCTACTACATTGTCAGCGCCACCCGAAGCTGAGTTTCCCGCGCCTTGGCATCCATCTGAGAAAATAGAACTCGTGAAGAAACTAGCAATCCTCGGCTCTACCGGCTCCATCGGCAACTCCACCCTCTCCATCTGCGAGTCCTTCCCCGACCGCTATCAAGTCATCTCCCTCGCCGCCGGCACCAACATCGATGCGGCCTTCGCGCAATGCCTCCGCTGGCGTCCAAAAGTCATCTCCCTCGCGACTGAGCAACTAGCCGCAACCCTCAAAACCCGCCTCAAAGCCGAAGGCCTCACCAACGTCGAGGTCCTCCACGGCACCGCCGGCAGCATCCACGTCGCCACCCTCCCCGAAGTGAACTTCGTAGTCTCCGCCATAGTCGGAGTAGCCGGCCTCGAAGCCACCTACGCCGCCGTCTGTGCCGGAAAGACCATAGGCCTCGCCAACAAAGAATGCCTCGTAGCCGCAGGCGAGCTCATTATGGCCGCCGCAAAGCAACACAACGTAGCCCTCCTTCCCATCGACTCCGAACACAACGCGGTCCATCAGTGCATGCGTGGAGGAACTCCCGCTGAAGTCAAACAAGTCTGGCTAACCGCCTCCGGTGGCCCCTTTCGCAATACCCCGCTCTCCGACTTCGACCACATCACCCCCACCCAGGCCCTCAAACACCCCACCTGGGTCATGGGCCAGCGCATCACCATCGATTCCGCCACCATGATGAACAAGGGCTTCGAAGTCATCGAAGCCTGCCGTCTCTTCAACCTCCCTCCCGCGCAAGTCCGCGTCACCATCCACCCTCAATCCACCGTCCACTCCCTCGTCGAATTCGTCGACGGCAGCATCCTCGCCCAGATCTCCGTCACTGACATGCGCCTCCCCATCCTGTACGCCCTCGCCTACCCCGAACGCGTCGCCGTTACCGAAAGAGAATCCTTAACTTTCGACCTCGCCACGCTGAGCCAGCTCGACTTCTCCGTCCCGGATCTCACCCGTTTTACATGTCTCCGCCTCGCCTACGAAGCCGCAGAAGCCGGTGGCCGGGCACCCATCGCCCTCAACGCCGCCGACGAAATTGCCGTCGCCGCGTTCCTCGCCGGAGATATTCCATTCCTCGGCATTCCACGTACAATAGACACAGTGCTAGAGCTAACATCCGGTCCTTCCCCGGCATCTATCTCCGAGGTGCTTCAAGCAGATCTTGCCGCGCGTCACACTGCGCGCGAAGTGATTGCCAGCCTGCCCACCACCGCGCGACGATAGCCAGAACTCCAACCCCTGAACGAGGTCTTCCCCGCCTTCATGTCCACAGTTATCCAGCTCTTAGTTGTCCTCGGCATCATGGTTCTGGTGCACGAACTCGGCCATTTCGCCGTCGCCAAACTCTGCGGTATCAGGGTCGAAGTCTTCTCCATCGGCTTCGGCAAACGTCTCTTCGGCTTTCGCCGCGGCGACACCGAATACCAGATCTCCGCCATCCCTCTCGGCGGCTACGTCAAGATGGCAGGCGAGATGGGCTTCGGAGGCGAAAACCTCGAGTCAGGCTCAGTCAACCCCACCGATCCCGGCGACTTCAACGCCCATCCCCGCTGGCAGCGCATCCTCGTCGCCCTAGCAGGCCCCATCGCCAACTTCCTCCTCGCCCTCGGCCTCATGACCGGCATCTACATGCTCCACAACGAGGTCCAGGAGTTCGAGGACAATCCTGCCCTCACCGACTACGTCCAGGCCAAAACCCCCGCCGCTGCAGCTGGAATCCACTCCGGCGACCTCATCGTCCACTTCGACAATGTAGAAAACCCCACATGGGAAGACGTCGCCCACCGCTCCATCCTCAACCTCAACCAGACCATTCCCTTCTCCTTCGTCCACAACGGTCAGCGTACCGACACCAGGCTCTTCATCGAGGCCAAGGGCGGCCCGGAAGATTTCTCCCTCGACCAGGTAGGCGTCATCCCCAAGATGCAGAACACCCCTGTCCAGGTCAGTTCGCTCGAAGCCTCCATGCCGGCAGCACACGCCGGCCTCCAGGTTGGCGATAAACTCCTGAGCATCGACGGCCTGCAGCTGCACTCCGTTCCCGCTATCCTCGCCCACCTTCAGGACCAGGCCGGCAAACCAGCCGACCTCGCTCGTCTCTCGCAACGGCGCGACCGTCCCCCTTCAGATAACTCCTCAGTTCACCGACATTGGAGACGGCACCAAGGGCTACCGTCTGGGCTTCGGCTATCTTCGCCCACCAGTCCGCGTCGAACGCCTTCCCTTCGACAAGGCTGCAGTCGCATCCTGGAAGTTCAATAAAAAAGGTTCGCTCTTCATCGTCGAAGTTCTCAAGCGTCTCTTCACTCACCAGGTCTCCGTGAAGAGTCTGCAAAGCCCCATCGGCATCGGCCAGCAGATCCACGAGGCAGCCGAGCAGGGCTGGATGCCGCTCATCTCCACCATGAGCCTCATCTCCCTCAACCTCGGCATCTTCAACCTGCTCCCCATCCCCATCCTCGACGGAGGCCTGATCCTCTTCCTCCTCATCGAGACCATCATGCGCCGCGACGTCAACCAGCAGGTCAAGGAGCGCATCTACCAGGTTGCCTTCGTCTGCATCCTCGCCTTCTTCGCCTTCGTAATCTTCAACGACCTGACCCGCCTGAACCTCTTCAGCAAACTCAAACCCTAAAAGACATCGACCACGGATTTCGCGGATAAAAGCGGATAAAAACAAAACTCTCATCCGAAAAAATCCAAAAAAATCCGTGGTCCCGTCTTTGTCTCTATCCGTCTTTCGCTTTTTATCCGTCTCTCGTTTTAATCCGCGCCTATCCGCGCAAATCCGTGGCCGCCCGCAACTCCGCAACAATCTCCACCACAGCCTTCCTCGCCTCATCCTCCCGATCCGGAGGAAAACTAATCGCCCCCACGCGAGCGTGCCCACCACCACCATACCGCTCACAAATCTCCGCCAAATTTACTAACTCCGATGACGGACGCGAAGTCCACGGATTCGTCCCCACCGATATCTTGGTCCGAAAACTCGACTTGCTCAACCCAACGTTATAAGTCGCCTCCGGAAACAGGTAATACGGAATAAATTTGTTGTACCCCTCCATCGGCGTATCCGAAATATCAAATGTAATCACCCCACGCTCAACCATGGCCCGCGACCGGATCAACTCCAGCGCCGCTCTATGCCGCTCCATCAGCGGCCCCAGCAGCTCCTGCACAAAACCCTGATCCAGCACCTGCTGCAGACTCATCTCCGTCAGCAGAGGAATCATCCTCGGCACCAGCGAGCTGCTCCGCCGCGCTCTCAATCACCATCGTCAACTTCATCGCCGGCTCGGCCATCTCCACCGCAGCAGTCGCGCTCTCATACTCGCGCCCCATCCACAATGTCAGCCCACTTGATCAACTCCAGCACGGGAGCAGTATCAAACCCAAAATCCAACTGCGCAATATGCGCAATCCAGCTCGTGCATGAGATGTAGTTCGGATTAAAAAACTTCCGCATCCTCTGCGAACCATCCGCCTGCCCCGCCTCAAAATTCTTCTGGTCCTCCGCCGTCAAAAACGCACTCTGATGATGATCGAACCACCACGTCACCTTGGGCGAAGCCGAATACTTGAAATCCACAATCGCATTCTCGCTCCCGTTTCCGGTATCAAGAAATTCGCTCTCATCAAATAGCGCCCCAGCCCGGTGCACCAACCCATGGATACGAATACTTGTCCGCCGTCTTCACACACTCACGGTGAAACCGCATAAACAGCGATGCCGAGCAAGCCCCATCAAAGCACTTATCGTGATAAAAAATCCTGCATTCCAAATCCGCAACCCTCTCAATCCTTCAACCATCGCTCAACTGCGAAGTCTTCAGCATAGCGCACCAGTAAAAAATAACGAACGAACGCCTCACGGAAAAATCACATCACGACAACGGAATCCCTTGGTACTGCGCCTCCGCCAGATCCAGCTCTCTCTCCATCGTCCGCAGCACATCATCGCCGATCCGCCCTCGGTCCCGCAGCCCGATCAACGTCCTCCGCTCCGCCTGCAACGCGCCCTCCGCAATCGATCGCAGCCGCGAGTATGCCTCTTCCCCCAGACCATCCACACTCTCTCGTCCGCCCGCGCCGACAAGCGCCAGCTTATGCCGATACCGATGCAGCAGATCGTCATACAGATGCTCCACCGGCCCCGTCGCAGCTCTTCCGTCCATCCTCCAGCTACTCGATCGCCGCCTTCAACACAATCCGTCCGCGCCTCTTTCTCCTCCGGATCCATACCCGTCATGCCCCGCCAGCCCCAACGCGCGAATCAGCGCCGGCAGCGTCAGCCCCTGCAGCACCAGCGTCACAAAAATCACGCAGAACGCCAGAAACACAATCAGATTCCTCTGCCGCAAACGGCTGTCCGTTCCACAGCACCTCCGGCACCGAGATCGCCGCCGCCAGCGCCAGCACCCCTCGCATCCCCGTCCACCCCACCACAAACACCTCCCGTGGCTTCACGCTCTCCTCATCCTTGTGCCCCAGCCACCGTCGCTCCACATACGACGCAATCTTCACCGCCGGATACACCCACACCATCCGCAGCCCAATCAACACCACGCTGAACACCGCGCCATAAAAAATCAGCGTCCCCGTCCCATACCTGCCCATGAATCCCCGCCAGCACATAAGGCAGTTGCAGTCCGATCAGCACAAACACCATCCCGTTCAGCATGAACGTCAGCGCCTCCCACGCCCCATTCACCTGCAGCCGCGCCGCTGGCGAGAAAAACCGCGTGCTCTTCCGGCTCATATAAATCCCGCAAGCCACCACCGCCAGCACGCCCGAAGCCTTCGCCCGCTCCGCCGCCAGATACGCCGCATACGGAACCACCAGGCTCACCACCAGCTCCACCGGCCCATCATCGATGTACCTCTCCATCCAGCCCACCACCACACCGATCAACAACCCAATCCCAAGCCCACCCACGATCAGGTAAGCCAGCCGCGCCAATCCCTCCCCCACCGTCGGCATCGTGTCCGCGCACCATAATGCCAGCCCAATCTCCAGCGCCAGCAAGCCCGTCGCATCGTTCAACAGGCTCTCGCCCTCCAGAATGTCGACGATCCTCGTCGGCAAGCCCAACCGCCTTCGCAATCGACGTCGCCGCAATCGCATCCGTCGTCGCCACCACCGCCCCCAGCAGAAATCCCGCCTTCCAATCCAGCGCCGTAATAAACCGGTCCGAAAACTCCGCCACGCCCCACACCGTAAACCCCACCAGCCCCACCGCCAGCAGCCCAATCACCACCAATTCCGTCGAAACTCCCGCCACGACATCGTCCACGCCGACGCATACAGCAGCGGCGGCAGAAAAACCACAAACACAACATTCGGATCCAGCGGAATCCGCGGCATACGCGGCACAAAGCTGATCACCAGCCCCGCCAGCACCAGCACAATCGGATACGGCACCTTCATCCGCCGCGCCATGACCGCAAACCCCGCAACCAGCACCAGCAGCAGCAGAATCACCGTCTCAACCGCATGCAAGCTCTCACCCGTCAACCTCCTATCGATCGACCATCCCGACACCCTCAACCTACCACTTTACACTCTGCCGTATAACTTCGCATAGCCATGAGCCTACCCCCACGCTCACCAACACCCGACGAGCTCGATCTCCCGACGACACCCGCTCGAGCTCCGAAACGAAGCCCGCCGTCGCCCTCTGCTCCGCCGTCGTCCTCCTCACCATCGCCATCCTCCGTCCTCCTCATCGTCGCTCATCGCGCCTTCTTCGCCGCCCGCCACTGGGCTCCGCCACGCCATGCACGACTCCCTCCCCCAGCTCGACGGCTCCCTCTCCATCCCCGGCCTCTCCGCTCCCGTCACCGTCCAGCGCGACGCCCACGGCGTCCCCCACATCCGCGCCGCCTCACTCGACGACCTCATCATCGCCCAGGGCTTCGTCACCGCGCAGGACCGCCTCTGGCAGATGGACGCCCTCCGCCGCCACGCCTCCGGCACCCTCGCCGAGATCCTCGGCCCATCCCTCCTCGCCCACGACCGCCTCCAGCGCACCCTCCAGCTCCGCGCCGCCGCCGACCGCGCCGTCGCCGCCCTCCCACCCGACCAGCTCCACTCTCTCGAGCTCTACGCCGCCGGAGTCAACGCCTCCATCGCCCTCCAGCGCTCCCATCTCCCCCTCGAATTCCGCCTCCTCCGCTACCAACCCGCCCCCTGGACCCCGCGCGACTCCCTCCTCGTCGCCCTCGTCATGTACCAGGACCTCACCACCACCTTCCCCACCAAGCTCAACCGCGAAGCCCTCACCGCCCGCCTCCCCCAGCACTTCGTCAGCGATCTCTACCCCGACCGTCACCTGGCGCGACCACCCTCCCGCCCAACCCGTCGTCGACCTCACCGCCCCACAGCAAAACATCCCCGACGTCCCCCTCGACGAATCCCAAACCAAACTCGAGGTCCCCGACAACCCTGCTGGACCATCCGACACACTGGGTGGTCCATCCTTTTCGGCTTTATCGAAAAGGGTGGGTTATTCGCGCCGCGCGCGAACCGCTCCCGCCCGTGCTCCCGTCACCGCAGCCCTTCAAGATCTCCTCACCCTCCAACAAACCCTCCGCAACCCCATCTGCGACGACTGCTTCGCCGGCTCCAGCAACTGGGTCGTCTCCGGCGCCCACACCGCCTCCGGCAAGCCGCTCCTCTCCAACGACATGCACCTCACCCACAACGTCCCCGGCATCTGGTATGAAGCCGACCTCAGAATCCCCCGGCCTCCACGTCACCGGAGTCTCTCTCCCCGGCGCTCCCTTCATCATCGTCGGCCACAACGACCACGTCGCCTGGGGCTTCACCAACCTCGGCGCCGAAGTCCAGGACGTCTACATCGAACACACCCGCGGCACGCCACCGTCGAGTACCAATCCTCCGACGGCCTCTGGCACCCCATCCTCCACCAGCAAGAAATCATCCACGTCAAAGGCGGCAAAGACGTCATCCTCGACGTCCCCGCCACCCAGCACGGCACCGCCATCACCCCCATCATCTCCGCCACTCTCCCCACCGAAAAACGCATCCTCTCTCTCCGCTGGACCATCTACGATCCCGCCAACGTCACCTCGCCCTTCTTCGCCATCAACACCGCCACCGACTGGCCGCCTCTCTCGTCAGGCCTTCTCCACCTTCGGAGGCCCCGCTCAAAACCTCGTCTACGCCGACGACCAGGGCCACATCGGCTACCACGCCATCGGCAGCAATCCCCATCCGCGGCAGCCTCACCGACCCCGGCCCCATCAGCCCAGTCCCCTCCGACGCACTCGACACCACCCAGCAGTGGGCCGGCTACATCCCCTACGACAAGCTCCCCCAGATCTTCGATCCACCCAACGGCTTCCTCGCCACCGCCAACGCCCGCATCACCCCCGACGACTACCCCTACCCCATCACCCTCAACTGGGGCGCCCCCTATCGCAACCAGCGCATCTGGAAGCTCCTCGCCGAAAAATCCGCTGCCACAAAAGACCACCTCACTCCCGCCGACATGCTCGCCATCCAGACCGACGTCTACTCCGACGTCGATCACGTCCTCGCCCAGCGTCTCGCCTACGCCATCGACCACACAACGAAGCCGGAGCTCTTACACGACAAGCGCCTCCACCAGGCCGCCGACCTCCTCCGCGACTGGAACGGCAACGTAGACATCGACGCCGCAGCACCCGCCATCGTCGTCGCCACCCGCGCCGCTCTCTGGCCCCTCCTCATCGATCCGCAGCTAGCGCCTCAAACCACCTCCCAAACCAAAACCGAACCGGGCAAACCCCAACCCATTCCCGCCGCAGGTCTCTACTCCTGGGGCAACAAAGCCTACGCCGAAGAGTGGCTCGTCATGCACACTCCCGCCCGCTGGCTCCCAAAAAACTACGCCACATGGGACGATCTTCTCGCCACCGCCGTAGCCGAAAGCCTCCGAATCACCCACGCACCCGCCGATCTCAGCACCTGGCACTACGGCAACTTCCACCCCATCGACATCGAGCACCCCATCTACGGCCAGTCCGCTCTCCTTCAGCGTCTCATCGGCTTCCCCACCGGCACCGGCATCCAACCCCAAAGCGGAGACGACACCACCGTCAAACAAGTAGGCCGCACCTTCGGCCCCTCCGAGCGCTTCACCGCCGACCTCGCCAACCTCGACGCCAGCACCCTCAACCTCGTCCTCGGCCAATCCGCCAACCCCGCCAGCCCCTGGTTCATGGACCAGTGGCCCGCCTGGTATCACGGCACCACCTACACCCTCCCCTTCACCAACGCCGCCGTAGACGCCGCCACCACCCACACCCTAACGCTAACTCCGCATTAAATCTCGAACCCGACCAAAGGGAGGGCCAACGAACAATCATCGCCCAGAAAGGTATACCCGCCACGAAGTGGCCGCCCCACGCGCAGTGGGCCCGTCCGGCAGGACACCATCACTCCGTCCGCAGAGCACTCATAGGCTCGATATTCGCCGCCCTTCGCGCCGGAACAAACCCCGCCACCGTAGCCGACAGCAACAGTACGACCACCGCCGTCACCAGACTCAGCGGATCATAAGTCTTCACCTCAAACAACTGATCCTTCATCCATCGCGCCGCCAGCAGAGCCACCGGAATTCCAATCGCCAATCCCATCCCAGCTTGTAACAGCGCCCCACGCAATACCATCCTCACCACGTCACCGCGATCCGCACCCAGCGCCATTCGCAATCCGATCTCGCTCGTCCTCCGCGCCACCTGGTAAGAAGTAATCCCGTACAACCCTACCGAAGCCAGCACCAGCGCCAGCGCCCCAAACAGTGTCGTCAAACGCGCAATCAGCCGCTCCTGAGTAAAGTTCCCCGCCACCTGGTAATCCAGCGAATGCATATCCAATATCGTCAGGTTCGGATTGATATTCTGCAAAGTCCTCCGCACCATCGAATCCACATCCTGCGGCGGCCGCTCAAAGTGCATCGTAACCGAGTTGATATAAATCGACCGCCCCTCTGCCATCACAAAGTTCGGCTCCGTCAAACCTGGCATCGTCTGCGTCAAAGGACGAAAATACATCGACCGTACCGCCTCGCGCGGATTGTTGTACTTCGCATCCGCCACAATCCCCACAATCTCAAACATCGTCGAGTACTTCTGGTCGAACACGCCGAACCGCTTCCCGATCGGGTCTTCCTTCGGGAAGAACTTCTTCACAAACGCCTGGTTCACTACCGCGACCTTCTGAGTCGTCTCCGTATCCTGCTCCGTAAACCCGCGGCCCCTGACCACCGGCTGCCCCACCGTCTCAAAAAATCGCGGACTCACCCTGTCCCAAGAAGAGCCGATATGAGCATTCGGCCCCGGCGCCGGTCTGCCATCCACATACACCTCCTCGCCCCAGTTGTTGCCCTCCAGCGTGCTGTACAAAGCCAGTCCCACACTCTTCACCCCCGGCAAAGCCCCGAACTGCTCCTCCAGTTGCCGATAAAATGCCTGCACCGTCTCCGGCTTATACCCCGCTCCCGCCGGATCGATATGCACCACATACCGGTTCTCCGTCTGCAATCCAAAATCCTGATGCTCCACCTTCTTCAGGCTCTTGGCCAGCAATCCCGCGCTCATCAGCATCACCAGCGACAGCGCAGCCTGAAACACAATCAGCATTCGCTGCGGCAGCGACGTTCTGTCCTTGGTCGACCGGCTCACCCCGCGCAACGCCTCCGCAGGGTCCGAGTGCGAAGTAATCCACGCTGGCGCAATCCCAAACACCACGCCCGTTAGCAACGAGAGCAGAAACGCAAACCCCAGCACCTCAAGTGACGGACTAGCCTCAATCGGCAAATGCGTCGAATCCGGAAATGCCAATGCCAGGATCATCTTCGTTCCCGCATACGCCACAATCAATCCCGCAACCCCGCCCATGCACGCCAACAATATGCTCTCCTTCAGCATCTGTTGAATCAGCACCCTTCGCGCCGCGCCGAGCGCCATCCGCACCGAGATCTCCGCCCTGCGAGTCGCGCCCCGCGCCAGCAGCAGGTTCGCCACATTCGCGCACGCCACCAGCAGCACCAGCCCAGAGATCGCCATCAGCAGATACAGCCCCTTCCCTGTCTCCTTCTGCAGATTCTGAATTCCCGCCCCTCCCGGCACAATCACCACATGCTGCTTCGGAATGATCGTCGAACCGCCATTGCGCGTGTACTCCACCCGCGTCGACAACCACTGCTGCAGACTCGCCGTTATCTTCCCCTGTAGCGCCTGCACGTTCACCCCCGGCTTTACACGGCCCACCACATACAGCCAGTTGCTCGGTGCCACATGCAAAATGGAGTTCCCCGCTTCAATCAAAGGCTCCGCAGACAGCGGAATCCACAGCTCCGGAGGATTGGATCGAATCCGGTCTCCAAAGAATCCCCGAGGCGCAATCCCCACAACCGTCACCGGCTGCCCTTGCAGATAAAAGGTCGACCCAACCACCTTAGGGTCAGCGCCATAGTTCGACTCCCAGGCCTGGTAGCTCATCACCGCCGCAGGAGCCGCCTCCGGTGCATCGTCCGCATCCGTCAGCACCCGACCCGCAAACGGCCCAATCCCGAAAGTCTTGAAAAAATTCCCCGAAACATACTGCGTTACGATCGACTTCGCAGCCTCGTCGCCCCGCCGCGATGTCATCGTGTTGCCCCCCGACTGCATCGCCGCCAGTTCCTGAAACTCCGGAGTCGTCTCCCGGAAGTGCCTGTACAAATCCCACGAGAACAGATCAAAGTCCCCGTTATCGGTAATGAACCCACCGTTCACACAGCAATCATCCAGGTCCCCTACCCGAAACAGCATCTTCGGATCAGCCACTGGCAACGACTTCATCAGCACCGCATGCACCAGCGTGAAGATCGCCGTATTCGCCCCAATCCCCAGCGCCAGCGTAAGCACAACCGTAATTGCATATCCGGGCGACTTCCGAAACTGGCGAAAAGCAACGACGATATCGCGCATAAATCTCCCTTACTCTCTGGTCTTGACCCAATCTACGAAACTATTCGTCAATCAGTTCCCACAAAATTTCCAAGACCGTTTCCAAGACCGTTGGCAAGACCGTTGGAAAGATTCAACCCGAAGCAACCGCAAAACCTTGCATACAGATCACCAGCCACCTCCAACACATAAGACGCCCAATAACCTCTATCTTCTTCTCCGCACAAAATTGCATCGCACAAATTGCATCGCCTTCATGCAATATTCATCCATTTCAGATGAAATTCTCGTTCGTGCATTCGGGCCGCGATATCCCACTTCATTCATAAAGGAACAATCATGGACAATTCCTTCTGTCACGTCGAACTCGCCTCCACGGACGTATCCAAAGCAAAAACCTTCTACTCCACACTCTTCAACTGGAAGCTAGCCGACACCGACATGGGCGGCGGCATGATCTACACCACATTCAAAGCCGAAGGCGGTCCCGGCGGCGGTATGATGCAACATCCAGTCTCCGGGGCTCCCTCTGCATGGCTCCCCTACGTCCTCGTCGACGACGTCGCCGCCGCGACCGCTAAAGCCAAGAGCCTGGGCGCCCAGGTCATGAGAGACAAAACCGAAGTCCCCCAGATGGGCTGGTTCAGCATCATCACCGACCCCACCGGGGCCCACCTCGGCCTCTGGCAAACCATGCAGAAGTAATCGCACTGACGACAATTCTCTTCTGTCGTCATCCTGAGCGGAGCGAAGGACCCCTGTATTTGTCTTTGCCGTTGTCGTTGTCGACCGGATGGCCCATCCTTCACAGTCTCATCGTGAAGGGTGGGTTGCCGTGCTGTTGCTTGTTTTCTTCGACAAGCCTCAAGAATTGTCATCCTGAGCGGAGGCGGCGCTTTTGCCGCCGTAGTCGAAGGACCTGCGGTTGTATTTTGGCACTCGTCTCCCCTGAACAACGTAGCTCCCTATTAACCGAGTCAGTTCCCACCGCAGGATGAGGAAAACTCCCTCGCAGATATCCCTACACTCGGCTCAGATAGAAGCCGTGGGGATTGTGATGAAGTCTTTGTGTTTTGCTCTATGTTTTTTACCTGCGTTTGCCAGTCTGAACGCGCAGAAGCCGGTCTGGCAGCCATCGCCAGGACATACGCAACTACCCATATGGCCCGGGAAACCTCCCGATCCCCAACCTGTCGCAGGACCGGAGTTCGCCGAGACGACGGGGAAGGATTCGCTGGTCGCCGGCAGGCCGTGGGTTGCCGTGGAGATGGTATCGCAGCCTACGATGACGGTCTATTCACCACAGGGAAAGAACACGGGCGCTGCGGTCGTCGTCTTCCCTGGCGGGGGGTATCAGGTTCTGGCCATCGATCTGGAAGGCACGGAGGTATGCGACTGGCTGACATCCAGGGGGATCACCTGCGTCCTGTTGAAGTACCGAGTGCCGGGTGAGGAGAAGTATCGCGCGGCAGGTGACAGGACGTATCCGAAGTCGGGGCCATATCCGGAATCACCGATAGCGCTCGAAGATGCGCAGAGAACGATGGGACTGGTACGCTTTCACGCTGCCGAGTGGAGCATCGATCCACACAAAATCGGAGTACTCGGATTCTCCGCAGGCGGACACATGGTGGCAGCCATGAGCACACACTTTGCGCAGCGTCTCTATCCGGCTTTCGACGCCGCCGACAAAGAAAGCTGCCGCCCCGATTTTGCGGTCGCCATCTATCCCGGACATCTCTCACTCTCCGCCGCCGAGTGGGACGCCAGCCAAGGCGCCAAAAAGTTTGTCCTCTCTCATCCGGCGCATGAGACAACAGCCGACAGACAATATGGATTGAACCCCGATCTCCATATCACCAGCCAGACACCGCCCACGTTCTTGTTGCAGAACGAAGACGACCACGTGGACAACGTAAACGACTCACTGGCGTACTACATAGCCTTGAAGAAAGCCGATGTTCCGGTCGAGATGCATTTGTACCCACAGGGCGGCCACGCCTTCGGACTTCGGCGAACAAAATTTCCCGCAACGGCATGGCCCCAATTAGTAGAGACATGGCTGGGGACCGTCGGAATGATTTCGGAGTAGGTGCTGGAGTCGCACACAAAAACGCTAATTGGCCCAACGCGTGCGGCCGTATCGAAATTTGTGTGTCATCCTGAGCGAAGCAGTTTGCGCCTTTGCAAACTGCGCAGTCGAAGGACCCCGAATACGCAAACTCACAACAACCACCAAACATTTCCACCCAAAACGTCTTCCCCACCCACGCAGGCCCGCAAAAATCTCTTGGCTTCAACCCAGCACTCTCATGGAGGCGAAGGCGAATGGGACGGAACCTCGGTAGTGGGGCAGCTTGGAGTGAATGGCTGAAGCTTGCGAAAAGCCGGCTTTACGGAAATCTAGAAACGATTTCTGCCAAATGTCGATTACTATGCTTCCATCATGCGTTTCCATCCGACAATTACCTTTGAGCAGTACAGGAATACCTGTCAGGCAGTTGCTGCTGCCAAACCCAAGAAAGTTCGTAAACGATCATGGAAGGAGTACATGGTCGTGGCCGTTGTCTGCCTAGCACTTGGACTTGCCTCACAGGTGCCGGCCGCGCGGGTACCGGCTCTCACACTCTTTGCTGTTCTGATTCTGTGCCGGATCTTTTCCAAGCCGCTCGCCAATCGTTCTCAAGAAAGGTGACTGAGAGTCATCTACTCTGAAGAGCAAGAGACACTCAATGGTCAGGTCCTCACAATCGACGAATCAGGTATCTCCTGTGATCAAGCCAATGGCCAAGCGACCTCGCATCAAACTTGGCGAGCCTTCATGAGGCGCATCGACATGCCAGACGCCTTCGTCTTCTTGCCATCTCCAAACAGCTTCGTCCGTGTACCCAAGGAGATGCTACCGTTGTCCGACCGCGAACTCATTTGGCAGTGGAGTTCGACGGTACCGACGCCAGATGCTCATTGAGATTCGTGTGTCTTCAACATTCGAGGTATTGTAGGTCGGGAACCTCGACTAAACACCCCCACCCATTCACCACCAACACCCAACTTGACAAACTCCCCCTTCAAACAGCCATGGATTTGACTTAATCGAGCAAAGAAAAGCCCCGGCCACCCGGGGCTTTCCATTCAACCATCAAGCAAGGAGCCGTAACCCCTTTGGTATGACGTTTTTGCCCGTAACTCCAATAGAATGAAGATTTTGCCGAAGTATAGACAAGCGTAAACAGCGGAAAATAAAAGGCTTACCCCAAGGTAAGGGGGAGGGGGTACCCTCCCTTACTGATTCACGCCGCTGGCAAGAAAGCCGCCATCCACCACCAGGATCTCGCCAGTAACGAACGCCGAAGCATCGCTCGCCAGAAAAATCGCCGACCCCACCAGCTCCTCGGTCTTCCCAAACCGCCCCATCGGAGTCCGCATCAGCAACTCCTTGCCGCGATCGCTCTCATCCAGCAGCTTCTGGTTCAGCGCCGTCCGAAACACTCCCGGCGCAATCGCATTCACCGTCACGCCCTGCGAGCTCCACTCCACCGCCAGCGACTTCGTCAGCGCACCCACCGCAGCCTTGCTCGCCGCATACGCCGTCACTTCCTTCAGACTCACAAACGTATTCAGCGAAGCGATGTTGATGATCCGCCCATATCCGCGCTCCAGCATGTGCTTGCCGAAGATCTGGCAAGCCCGCAGCGTCCCGGTCACGTTCGTGTCCATAATGTCGTCCCACGTCTCTTCCGGACACCGTCAGCGTCGGCTCCCGCTTGATCTTCCCCGCGCAGTTGATCAGGATGTCGACCTTGCCGAACTCCTTCACCGTCCCATCCAGCAGCGCCTGCAGACGTCGCGCGGTCGGCCACATCCGAAGTCAGCCGCAGCGCCTTGCGTCCCGTCGCCTCGATCGCCTTCGCCGCCTCGTCCACCTGCTCCTGCCGCCGCGAGCTCGCCACCACATCCGCGCCGGCCTCCGCCAGCCCAATCGCCATCGCCAACCCAATACCCGACGTGCCCCCCACCACCACAGCCGACTTGCCGCTCAGATCAAACAACGGATGCCCCATTGAAAACGTCCTCTCTTATTTCGAAATCTGCCGTGTTGCCACATCCTGCACTGCCAAAACATTCTCAAGAATCTGGTTCACAATCTCCTCCGGCGGCCGGTCATTCACAATCCGAAAAGCATCCGTCGGCCTCTCCAGTGTCGCCAATTGGCTCTCCAGAAGCATCGGATTCATATACTCGTGCTTCCGCGTCGCCAGCCGCTTCGCAATCAACTCCTTCGGTCCATCCAGAAATATAAATTGGATGTGCGTCAGCGGAATTCCCGCCTCCAGCACCTCGTGGTACTTCTCCTTCAACGCCGAGCAGGCCAGCACTCCGTCTCTTCCCTTCTCGATCCCATCCTCGCAACAGCCCGTTCAATGTCTGCAGCCACGGAGCCCGGTCCTCATCGGTCAACGGATGCCCGGCAGCCATCTTCTCCTTCGTCTCGGCTGAAAAATAATCGTCCGCATCGGCGAAGATCCAACCCATCCGCTCAGCGAGAAGCCTGCCGATCGTGGTCTTTCCCGAACCGCTTACGCCCATCACCACCACAATCATCTTTCTTCCCCGCACACTAAACCGCGAAACGCGCCGGTCAAAACAGACCAGCGCGCTCGCGTCACTCTACCGCTGAATGCGAGCCGATCCTCCGCTGGCAAACGCCTTCACCTGATCAACCGTCGCCATCGTCGTGTCGCCCGGGAAGGTCGTCATCAGCGCGCCATGAGCCCAGCCCAGCTTCACCGCCTCTTCAGGCGTCTCGCCGCTCAGCAGCCCATAGATGAACCCAGAGGCAAAGCCATCGCCGCCGCCAACGCGGTCATGCACATTCAACTCAGTCGTCGGCGCATGCACAGCCTTGCCGTTCACCCACGCCACCGCGCTCCAGCTGTGGTGGTTGGTCGTGTGCACCTCGCGCAGCGTCGTCGCCACAACCTTGACGTTCGGATGCTTCTTCACAACCTGCTCAATCATCGCGAAGAACACGCTCGTGTCCAGCTTGGACTTCGAGTGGACATCCGGCCCCTTGAAGCCAAGGCCCTTCTGCAGGTCCTCCTCGTTGCCCACCAGCACATCCACGTGGTCGGCGATCGCACCCAGCACCTTATGCGCCCGCTCGATCCCGCCCACCGTCTTCCACAGCTTCTCGCGATAGTTCAGGTCGAACGAGCAGATCACGCCATGCCGCTTGGCCTCCTTCATCGCCTCAATCAGCAGCTCCGAAGTCGTCTCCGACAGCGAAGCAAAGATGCCGCCGCTGTGAAACCACCGCACGCCCTCGGAGAAGATCGCCTTCCAGTCGAAGTCGCCCGGCTTCAGCAACGCCGCGGCTTCATTGGCGCGGTTGTAGAACACCACCGGCGCGCGAACGCCCAGCCCCTGGTCGCTGTACACCGTCGCCATGTTCGGCCCGCGCACGCCGTCATGCACAAAGCGCTTGTAGAACGGCTTCACGCCCATCGCCCGCACCCGCTCCGCGATCAGATCGCCCAATCGGATAATCCACCATCGCCGTCGCGATACCCGTGCGCATGCCAAAACCATCCGCCAGGTTCGCGGCCACATTGAACTCGCCACCGCTCACGTGGATCGCAAGCTGTATGCGCCTTGCGGAACGGAATGATGCCCGGATCAAGCCGGTTGACCAGTGCTCCCAGCGAAAGCAGATCGAGCGAAGCATTTTCAGCGAATTTCAAAACCCAAGACTCATCGATGTATCTCTCCTTATTTCTCGATCTGCCGCACCGGCAAGCGAGTCAGTTCGCATCTCATCATCGGAACCCGCTGTAACAGATGATTGTTGGCCTCGAAAAGTATAGACCTAACTTCCAATAAATACCGGGCGAATATGCCGCTCATACAGATTCGTCGTCACATTCCTCGCCACGACATCCTCATTCGCCTCCAAGCGCCTTGATGTACCTGTCGCCCATCTTCGCCGCAACCTTGAAACCCACGTGCAACAGCTGCCGGAAGCTCGGATTGTAGGCCTTATTGCCCTGGTCATGCCGCAGCGCCGACGTATACTGCTCGCTGGTCCAGCCATTCACCTCCTCCGGTGTCGGCAGCTTGCTCGGATCGATGTCGATCACCGTCGCATAAGGCGCGGTCAGCTCCTCCGCGATGCGCGTACGCCTCGGCATAAATCTCCTTGGCGATCTCCAGTCCCGGCCCGCCCGCCTCCGCCAGCCCGATCAACTCTTCCAGCCAGGTCGTGCCGGCCGTCTTCAAATGAACGCCCGCGTCAAACCTCTTCATCGCATCGTGAATCGCCTTGTAGATCGAAAACTTGTCCGACCCCGAGTGCACGCTCAGCTTCAAATTTTCCGGCAACCCATAAGTCTTCACCGCAAACGCAATCGCCGCCAGATCCTCATTGAACTCCTTGCTGAACTGCGCCACGTCGCCCACATAATCCACGCCCTTGTTGAACCGCCCCGTAAACTTCGGCGCGATCGTCTGAATCGGAATCTTCTCGTCCGCAATCGCCGCCAGGATAATCAGCAGCTCCACCGGAGTCTGCGGCGAATCCGTCTCGTCCATCGAGACCTCAGGGATAAAGCGCCCCTCGCCTTTGTTCTCCACCAGAAACCGATAGATCACTCCCGCATGCTGAACCGCCGCCAGAAACTTATTTGCACACCCGCTCGACAAACGCCGCATCCGTCTTGAACGGCTCCGCAATATGTGGAATAGTCACCGTCCCGACCAGTTCCGGATGACGCTTGACGAACGCCGCAACCGTCCTCAGGTTCCGCAGGCTGTCCGATCAGATCCGCAACATCCAGCGTGAAGAAATCACACGGCGCAAGAAACCTGCGCAACAGTCTTCAGATTGATGTGATCCGCATCCAGAAAGTACGGCTTCGTCCACCTCAACTCCTTCACCGCCGCATCCGCCGCCGGCCGCGTCTGGCTCGGCTCAGAGCCGATGATCATGTGCTCGCGGTTGGACTTGTTCCACACCGGCACCACCTCAACGCCCGCCTCCCCCGCCAGCACACAAGCCGCAAGCTGCGCCTTCGCCTGATGCGCAAACCGATCACCCACACCCACCGAAAATCTTGGAAGCTTCAATCCATCACTCATTGCAATCCTTCTTTTCATTCAATCCTATTGGTCTAACCAATTTCGAGCCGTCCCAGAATAACGGGTATGGGGAGTTGAGGGCAAATTTCGTTTATTGGTTATGGTTTTATTTCGTTGTGAAGCTGGTTGGGTTATTGGGCGAAGCGGCCCTTGTAGGCCCAGAGACCCAGGCCGGGGTTGGAGATGTAGAAGATCTCTTCGCCGTCTACGGTGTTCCAGCCGTCTTTTAGTTTGTCGGGATTGTATTTGGCTGTCATGGTCGGCGAGGTCGCCGTATTCGAAGTGGGCGCTTTCGATCTCTTGGCGGGTCAGGTGGCCGGGGCAGTAGCGGATGGTGAAGCGGCCTTCGCTGGAGCCGTGGATGAGGTGGGCCGCGGCGCTGAGATTGCCGGCTAGCTGAGGGTCTTCTTTGACTGCTTCGAGGGTTCGCGGGGTTCCGCAGTAGCCGTATTTGCGGATGAGGACGTCGATGGCGGCGTCTTCGCCGAACTCGTGGACCCCGGGAGCGAGGACGATAAGTTCGGCGTTGTCGGCGAGGGCCATGCGGGTGCGGTAGACGCTCTTGTTGCCCAGCCAGGTGCTCTTGAACTCGTGCGGGTCGAGGAAGACTACGGCCTTCTTGATCTCGCGATCCATCATCTTGAAGTTCACCTTGAGGCTCAGGGCGGCGGCCAGTTCAAAACACTCGGCATCGTCGCCGATGTAGAGGCCGCGAATGACGAGTTTTCCTGCGTCGTTCTTGCCTACTACGGTCTGCACGTAGACGATGGGGAGGTTCTTTGCGAAGTGGTCGCTGGCGTAGTTGAGGACGCGGCGGACGGGCGTGTCCGCGCGGCCCATCATGCGCTCCATGCCGTAGACGGCGCCTAGGAAGTGGCTGCGGTGGATGCCGATTGAGCCGCCGGTGCCGACGAAGATGTTCTTGTTGTAGTTGGCCATGCCGACGACTTCGTGCGGAACGACCTGGCCGATCGAGAGGATGAGGTCGTGGCCGCCGTCGCGAAGGAGCTTGTTGACCTGCGCGGGCCAGGTGTAGTCGAGTTTGCCTTCGCTGACCTCGTAGACGAAAGCTGCCGGGGACTTCGCCGAGGGTGACGATGTCGTTGCGCCAGTCGTGGACGCGGAAGAGCGAGCGCGGCGTTGCGCCGAACATGGTCGCTATCTCCTGATCCGTCATGGCTTTGTGGGTGCCTAGCGCGGGGAGGACGTCGGTGAGGTTGTCGCCGTAGTACTGCCACGCGAGCTCGGTGAGAGTGCCGCTTTGCGAGTGCATGCGGGTGAAATCCGGCGGGACGGCGAGGACTTTCTGGCGTCTGCCGAGTTTGTCCAGTGCTGTGAAGAGGTTGGATCGGATCTCGGCGGGGGACATCTCGGTGTCCGGGCTTCCGGCGGCGAAAAACAGACTCATATGTCTTTGATCTTACTCCGGGTTAGTGTGGCGGGATTTTGGGTTCTCGCGGAAAAAATGTCGGCGTGGTGATTGGCGCCGATTTGGCAATTTTATGGGCGTTTTTGGAGGGGGTTTTGAGAGATGTGTGTATTTTGGTGTGGTAATTTGCTGGTGAAGTTGTGGTGAATTGATGGTGGAACGCTGGTTTTTGGATGGTGGTTTTTCGGCGCTAAAAAAATGCCACTCTTTCGAAATTTATTTTTGGTTGGACCAGTTTCCTCACCGGACAGGCAGTGGATTATGTCCCCATAAGCCGACGTCCCGATACCAATTTGTGCTCAATGGGCAACTCGGCGATTTATCACCAATTGACACAAGGCAGAGTGAGCGGGTCAGAACCCTTTGGTCGTTTCCGATAAGTGAGATGAAAAGCTCCCGTTACTTGCACGACAAGCCGATTGCTCTTTACTTCGACGAGTGCATAGACGACGAAGCATCTGAGAATGCCTCTGGACGATTGGTGGAATATCGGCCTATTCGGCTCTCAATGCTTGCATCGGATCAAGGCGTGAGGCACGCCACGCGGGAACGATACATGCGAACGCCGCCACCGCGAGCAGCGTTGCGGCAACGGCGGCAAAGACCGCCGGATCGAGCGGCTTGATCTCATAGAGTAGGTCGCGCATCACCCGGGCCGCTTCCAGGCTCACCGCGACTCCCACAACAAGACCGAAGAACGCGGGCCTCATTCCATCCAGCAACATATTCCGCATTACCTGTTCACGCTTTGCGCCCAGGGCGATGCGGATGCCGATCTCGGTCGTTCGCTGCGCTGCGATGTACGACATCACGCCAAACAGACCCACCGCGGCAAGCACTAGCGACAACGTGGCAAAAGCGGCGAGCAGCGTCGTGTTGAAGCTCTGGTCCGTAGTCGATTTGCCCAATAATTGATTCATCGTGAGCACGTCAGAGACCGGCAAATCTCGGTCCATCTCTGAAACGATGCGCTGCACCGGAAGAGCGAACTGCTCCAAATCACGCCCGGAGCGAATCACAAGCGTGCCGACGGTCTCGACACCGGCATCCAGCGGGTAGTACTGAACTGGCCGCGGCCTTTCGCCGATGGCGTAACGGGTATCGCCAACAATTCCCACAATCACAGCATCGCGACCACGGACTCGCAGGTGTTTGCCCAACGGATCTTCGCCAGGAAAAAACTGGCTGGCGAAAGATTGGCTAACGACGGCTTCGTTGGCAGTATCCAATCGCTTCCCACCGTCAAAGGTACGCCCGCGCAAAATTGGAATGCCCATCGCGCCGAAGTACTTCGGATCGGCCCAGCGGCTTAAGGCATATAGACCACTACCTTGCGGCAGTGGCGGATGCTCCATAATGGTGAAGGTCCAATCCATCGCATATCCCTGCCCAGGCACAACCGTTGCAAAGCCCGCTGCTTCCACTCCGGGCAGCGCACGAACCCGATCGAGTAGCGTGTCGTAGAAGTTGGCTCGCTGAGCAGGGGTCGCATAGCGGGCGTCAGGCAGACCCAGGTGCATCGTGATCACGTCTTGCGTGATGCAGCCCATATCGGCGGAGCGCAGCCGTTCATAGCTCTTAATCAGAAGCCCGGCGCCGACCAGCAGGATCACCGTCAGCCCTACCTCTACCGTAAGCAACACCTTGCGCAACGTGGCGCGCGCGCCGCCCCCTACTGAGCGCGACGCCTCATGCAACGCGCCCAGGATGCGCTTGTCGCTCGCGCTGAACGCAGCGATCAATCCGGAAAACAGCGCGCACAATAAGATCACGCCCCCCGTAAATGCGGCCACCATTCCGTCGATGTGGATCGATTCGACGCGGCTCATGTCGTGGCGAGTTCGCGTGAGCCAATGAAGCGCGGCGAAGGCGAGCAGAAGTCCCAGCGCCCCGCCGGCGGCAGAAAGCATCAGGCACTCCATCAGTCGTTCGCGCATCAGACGCAGCCAGCCCCCGCCGAGCGCGGTGCGAATCGCCAGCTCTTTGCGCCGTGCCGCCGCGCGCGCCACCAGCAGATTGGCCACATTGAGGCAGGCAATCAGCAGCAGGCAGCACGTGGCCCCCAACAGCATATAGAGCGGCTTCTTGATGTCGCCCACGATGTGCTCCAGCAACGGACGGCTCTTGGCGCTTTGAAATACGAATGGGTCGTTCAGGTGCTCATTGTGGATGCGTTGGGAGATGACGCTCAGATCGGCCATGCCTTGCGCGGCGCTGACTCCCGGCTTCAGACGCCCCACAATACGAAACATGTGATTGCTATACGACTTCATCACGTCTTCGGATTTGTCGTGGTAAACCGGCGTCCATAGCTGCGTCGACGGATCAGGAAAATCGAACCAGGCGGGCATAACGCCGATCACCGTGTACGGCCTGGCGTCCAGATCGATGGTCTGGTTCAGAATGGCAGGGTCACCGCCGAAGCGACGCTTCCACAAACCCCAGCTCAGCAATACCGTGCCGGGAGCTCCGGGGCTATCATCGGCTTCAGAAAAATCTCGCCCCAGCGCGGGCTGCACGCCGAGAGTGCGTAGCATGTCCCATGAAAACAACGCACTCTTCAGCTTCTCCGGCAACTGCCCGCCCGACCCCGACAGCCCAACCCTGATAGGCTGCGCGAGCGCAAGACCGCTATAGCTGCGATTCTCCTTCTTCCACTCGGCATACATCCCGCCGGCAACCCAGGTGGAACCAGCCGAATCATCTTCACGAAGGGCACCCTCATAGAGAACCGCGAGGCGATTCGGGTCCTGGAACGGCAAAGGCTTGAGCAATACGCCGCGAACCACCGTGAACAGCGCGACGTTGGCCCCAATGCCCAGCGCCATCACCAGCACGGCGATGACGGCAAAACTTGGGGTGCGAAGAAGGGTACGCAGGCTGATGCGAAGATCGCGGGCGAAGGACTCAAGCCAGTTCCACGACCAGGCGGCGCGAGTCTGTTCACTTATAAGAGTCGGATTGCCAAACGCGCGCAAGGCAGCATTGCGAGCCTCTTCCGCCGAAACGCCCCCATCCCGTTGTTCTTCCTCTTCCAATTCCAAGTCGGAACGCAGCTCTCGCTCCAGGTCTGCATCTCTCTTCTTGGTCTGCCGCCATCGCATGTCAGCTCTCCTCGGCCGCAGGCCACATCACACGCCCCACAGCTTCGGCCATCTGCTTCCACTGCGATTCTTCAATCACGAGCTGCTTCCTGCCTTTGTCGGTCAAGCGGTAATACTTGAACTCCCGATTTCGGTCCGGCGCAGTCTCCCACTTCGACACAACCCAGCCTCGTTCTTCCAGGCGATGCAGCGCGGGATAGAGCGAGCCGTGCTGCATCTGCAGGAATTCGTTCGTGGTCCTCTGAATGTGCTTACCGATCTGGTGACCGTGAGCAGGCCCATATAGAAGCGTCCTCAAGATGAGCATGTCAAGCGTTCCCTGAAGAACTCCGACCCGTTGCTGCGTTTGTTTGGCCATAGAAGACACTCTACCCTCAATCCTTGGCAATGAGGGTAGACACGCGACTATCGATTGTCAAGGGGCGAAACAGCGTGTGGATTCTCGAAGGACGACTCCAGGGCGATCATTGCGAATAATTTGTGGGCCAACAGCCCGATCTGTGACAAGAAACGTTTTTCCGTTTACGAATCCAGGCTAACGGCTCAGCACTGACCCTCAGTTCCCAAAAAGTCGGGTTTTCCGCAAATTCACTTCTCATTAGGCGATAACGGGCCTTGGCATTCACCGAGGCCCGAGTGGTCAGGTTGCCTCCGTAACCACCAGGGCGGGTCGAGTTTGAGCACGGATAGTGTCCGGCAAGCGGGGCGAGTTCGTTGGACATCGAAGGTGTCTATGTCGGGGGTCTGTCCTGGTCGTCGAACTGAGCTCGTTCCGGTTCCCATGCACCAGAGGCATAGGCTGGGGTCTGCAGAAGGCGCACACAACGATTCCAACGAAGGATGGCATCGTCATTTCCTGCCGGACGGATTTTTTCTGCCTCCGAAAATGAGCGGAGCGCCTGCTCGAAGAGCGGTTGCAGCGTATGCGGCGGAAGTCCGGCGTTGAGCTGCGCTTTTGCGCGTCGTTCGTACAGAATCCCCGCGT
Organism: uncultured Acidobacteriaceae bacterium; assembly: GCA_963746625.1. Lineage (GTDB taxonomy): Bacteria > Acidobacteriota > Terriglobia > Terriglobales > Acidobacteriaceae > Edaphobacter. The sequence goes on along the minus strand of CAVVBT010000001.1, from coordinate 467,174 downwards.
AGTAGTGGCGCTCATAGGGGTCGTCGAGCTGTTGGAAGGACTGTTCCGCTTCGCGGTATCGATCGGACGCTCCGCCAGCGAACTGATCCGTCAGAGCCAGGCCGAGCAGACGCAATGCGAGTTGATGCCGCGGTTCTATGGCGAGAATGTCGCGACAGATTGACTCTGCTTCTTCCGGTTCGTTGAGCGATCGATAGAGACCGACCTTGGTGATGGCCTCGGGAATTCCCGCCGGCGAAATGTATTTGAGCTTGTAGTCCATGGCTCTTTCCTCCAGATCTAGGCTTTGTTCACGCCGCGAATCCTGCGGACAAGCATGAGCAGCGGATCATAGAACTCATCCACCACCCGCTCTTTCAACGGAATGATGGCGTTGTCGGTGATATGGATATCTTCGGGGCAGACCTCGGTGCAGCACTTGGTGATGTTACAGAGGCCGATGCCCAGCTCGTCCTTCAACACCTTTGCCCGGGAGACGCCGTCGAGCGGATGCATTTCAAGCGAAGCGGTGCGTACGAAGAATCGCGGGCCGCCGAACTGATCCTGCTTGCTATGGTCGCGCAGGACGTGGCAGACGTTCTGGCACAGGAAGCACTCAATGCATTTGCGAAACTCCTGTACGCGATCGACGTCGCGTTGATCCATCTTCCACTCGACGCCGGGGCGCGGTTGGAAGGGCGGTATCTTCTGATTCACTTTGTAGTTCCAGGAGACATCGGTGACCAGATCTTTGATCACAGGGAATGCCTTCATCGGAAAGATCGTGATGGGTTCATTGAGAGGAAGAGCGTCCATGCGGGTTTTGCAGGTGAGCCGCGGCCGGCCGTTGACCTCGGCCGAGCATGAGCCGCATTTTCCCGCCTTGCAATTCCAGCGGACGGCCAAATCGGGCGCCTGGTGCGCCTGAACCGAGTGCAGCGCATCGAGCACCACCATCCCGGGGACAAGCGGTACACGATAGTCAACGACCGCTCCGCTGTCACTGTTGCCCCGGAAGACCCTCAACGTCGCATCTGCGAACGAGCCCTCAGCCATGGCCAGCCTCCGCTACTTCGCTACACTCTCTTCTGCCAACAGTTGCTTCAGATCGTCCGGCATCTCAAGGACAGGGGTTTCGACGAGGGTCATGGTGCCAACCTTCTTGACCACGACATTATGCTTCTTTCCCCATGCATCGTCCAGACCGGGGTAGTCGATGCGGCTATGTGCACCGCGGCTCTCGCGGCGTGTCAGCGCGCTGCGGGTTACGGCCTCGGCGACGGTCAACATGCTGCGCAGGTCCCAGGCGAGGTGCCATCCGGGGTTGAATAGCCGCGAGCCTTCAACGCGAACGCGGGCCGTGCGCGCGTTCAACTGCTCGAGTTCCGATAGAGCGCGGCGAAGGTCTGCTTCGTCACGAAAGATGCCGACGAGGCTCTGCATGACGCTTTGCAGATCTTCGTGAATGGCGTAGGGGCTGTCGCCATCGGGACGTTCGAAGGGGGCGAGCATCTGCTGGGCAGCTTCCTCTATTTGTGAAGGATCGATCGGTGGCATCTCGTTTCGCTTGGCGTGCTCGGCAGCCGATAGCCCGGCGCGGCGACCAAACACGAGTAGATCGGAGAGTGAGTTTCCGCCCAGCCGATTTGCTCCGTGCAGGCCCACGGCGGCTTCTCCCGCTGCGAACAAGCCGGGGATGGACGCCTGCGCTGTCTCTGCGTCCACGCGGATGCCGCCCATCATGTAGTGGCAGGTTGGTCCTACTTCCATTGGCCCTTTCGTAATATCCACGTCCGCCAGTTCCAGAAACTGGTGATACATGCTGGGCAGCTTGCGCTTTACGTAGTCGGCGGGTTTTTGAGAGATGTCGAGATAAGCGCCGCCGTGCTCGGTTCCGCGGCCCTCGCGTACCTCGGTGTAGATCGAGCGCGCGACTACATCGCGAGTGGAGAGCTCCATCTTTTTTGGGTCGTAGCGCTCCATGAAGCGCTCACCGTTTTTATTGCGGAGAACGCCGCCTTCGCCACGTACGGCTTCGGTTACGAGGATGCCTTGTACTCCCGGGGGCCACACCATGCCGGTGGGGTGAAACTGGACGAACTCCATGTCCATCAGCTCGGCACCCGCGTCGTAGGCGAGCGCCATACCGTCTCCGGTGTATTCCCATGAGTTCGAAGTGATCTTCCAGGCCTTGCCGATGCCGCCGGTACAAATGATGACGGACTTGGCTCTGAATACGACGAAGCGGCCCTGTTCGCGCCAGTAGCCGAAGGCGCCGGCGATGCGGTCACCGTCTTTGAGCAGGCGTGTAATCGTGCATTCCATGTAAACGTCGATGCCCATGTGCACGCCGCGATCCTGCAAGGTGCGAATCATCTCCAGCCCGGTACGGTCGCCGACGTGGCACAGGCGCTTGAAGGTGTGGCCACCGAAGGCTCGTTGCAGGATGTCGCCGTTCTCCGTGCGATCAAACAACGCCCCCCATTGTTCCAACTCGCGCACGCGTTCCGGAGCCTCCTGGGCGTGCAGTTGCGCCATTCGCCAGTTGTTTAGAAATTTTCCGCCGCGCATCGTGTCGCGAAAGTGCGCACGCCAGTCGTCGGACGTGTCCACGTTGGCCATCGCTGCGGCGATGCCACCTTCGGCCATCACAGTATGGGCTTTGCCAAGGAGGGATTTGCAAACAACGCCAACACGAACGCCCTGGGCCAGGGCCTCAATTGCGGCGCGAAGGCCCGCACCGCCAGCGCCGATGATGAGCACATCGTGTTCGTGGACTTCGTACTTTGAGTTCACAGAAGCCGAACGTCCTTCAGGATTCCTGCGGATACCATGCGCACGTAGAGATCGGCCAGGCCTACTGAAATAAGGCTCATCCACGCAAAGAGCATATGGCGAGCATTCAAGCGGCTGAGCCATCCCCATGCGGTATGGCGAGCAGGGCCAAACCTGGTGCAGGAAAAGCAATCAAGTTTTCCTCCGGCCAAGTGACGCAAGGAATGGCAAGAGAAAGTGTAGAGAGTGAGTAGAACGATATTTGCCAGAAGGACGAGTGAACCTACGCCGATCCCGAACCCTTCAGGGAAAAAGAAGGCGCGAATTGCATCCCACCAAAGGAACCCGAGAAACACCAAGGCCAGATAAAAGAACCAGCGATGGAGGTTTTGCAGAATGAAGGGGAATCGCGATCTCTCCGCTGTATGCGCCTCTGTGTCCTTCGCTTACCGCGCAGGCCGGCGGATGCAGGAAGAATGCACGATAGTATGCCTTCCGGTAGTAGTAGCAGGTTGCACGGAATCCGAGCGGCCCGGCGAGTATCAGAAGTGCCGGGGAAAACCGCCACCAGGTGTGATTGGGATCGATCAGCGGAGAGTAAAACGGCGAGAGGTAAGGTCCCCACGCATAGAACTTGCCCTCGAAGGCCCGAAACGTGGCATAGAGTCCAAATAAGCTGAGGATGATGACAACGGGCACAATTTCAACCCACCATGCGTCTCGCCGCATCGTACTGCCGAAAACGATGAGTCGACGATCCGCAGGAGATCCTGCCATGGTGTCCCTCACGTCCGTAACAGACTAGTCACAAAACGCAATTTTGCAAATAGGAATCTTAGGCAATCTACCTGCTAAAGCGCAGAATCCTCCGGAAAGCGCTTCCCTTTCCGGAGGATGATACTGACAAACCGGAGATTCCCGGCTCGTAATTTAGATTGGTTCCCTTGCGCTCTCGTGCAGAACAATCTCGTGGTATTCAACCGCATTCCAGAACTCCTGCCCATCCGGCGCCTTCATGCAGCAGAGAAGTTTTCCTCCAACGCGAAAATCCATCTGACAAACGGGCGCGGTAAAGCCTTTCGGTCCCCACCACTGCATGATGTACTTCGGGTCTGTCCACGCCTTCCAAACCAGTGCGCGTGGGGCATCAAAAGCTCTTGTGACAACCATCCGCTCAATTCCATTAACCGTTTTTGCCATCTCTGACCTCCTCTTTCTTCATCTGATTTACAACCACTTCCAGTTTGTCGAAGCTCTCTTCCCAGAATCGGCGATAGCTAATCGCCCAGTCGCTGACTGTCTTGATCGCCTCGGGCCTGAGCGTGCACACACTCTCTCGTCCACGCTTCGTCTTGATCACAATCCGCGCCCGCACCAGGTAGGCAATATGTTTTGAAATCATCTGCTGCGAGAGTGCAAACGGTTCCGTCAATCCATGCACAGAGGCAGGCCCATGAGAGAGTCGTTCGATCATTGCCCGGCGGCTTGGATCAGACAAAGCCGCAAATGTTGTACCCAATCTATCCACAACCATATGGTTGTGGATTTTCTATCGGTCAAGTAGGAATTTGCGATTCTTGAATGCTGTTCTGTGATCTTTGAACCGCCAATGCGCTCCGTTCGCAGACATGGTGATCTTGCCTCCGTCGCACATACCGCCGCAATCGTATGCGAAGCTATCGATGAAGAACGATCGATTTCGATGACGTGAGGTCGAGGCTGGTTTCTGCGGGTGTTTCAGTTAGTATCGTGAGACACAACCCATCAGGAGACTCTATGACTGCACGGACTTTCCTTCGCGCCTCTATTGCCACCGTCTGCTTTGCTGCCAGTTCCGCAGCCCATGCCCAAACCATGCCGCCTGCAGCGGACATGAAGCTTGCCCATGACATCTATAAGCAGTTTGTCGAGATTCAGTCGGGCTATACGACCGGTTCCACTACTCCGGTGGCCGAGGCTGCGGCAGCGCGTCTGAAGGAAGCTGGCTTTCCGGATTCGGACATCTTTCTCGGTGGCGCGTCGCCGAAGAAGTTCAACATGGTCGCGCGGTATCACGGCACCGGTGCGCAGAAGGCGTTGCTGCTTCTGGCCCATACGGACGTGGTCGAGGCCAAGCGTGAGGACTGGAGCATCGATCCGTTCGTCTTCAACGAGAAGGACGGGTATTTCTACGGACGCGGGACGGGCGACGACAAGGCTCAGGCTGCAGTGTGGATTGCGACCCTGATTCGGATGAAACGCGAGGGATTCAAGCCGGACCGCGACATCATTGTGGCGCTGACCGCCGATGAGGAGGGTGGCGGGCCGTACAACGGCGTGGACTGGCTGATCAAGCAGCACCGCGATCTGATCGATTCCGACATTGCGCTGAACGAAGGTGGCTGGGGCGAAGAGGAGAAGGGGAAGAAGATTTCGAACGACCTGCAGGTGAGCGAGAAGTACGTCGTCACCTACGAGTTCTCGGTGACGAATAAGGGCGGGCACAGCTCGATGCCCGTGCCGGATAATGCGATCTACCATCTGGCGGGCGCGCTGGAGCGTCTGGCGAAGTTCGGCTTTCCGCTGAAGACCGATGAGGTGACCGCGGCGTACTTTGTCGAGATGGCGAAGCTGGAGACGGGGCCAATTGCGGCCGATCTGGCACAGGCGGCAAAGGGATCGCAAACGGCGATGGAGCACGTTGCTGCGGCGTCGCCGGCGTGGAACTCGACTTTGCGCACGACGTGCGTGGCGACGATGCTGTCGGGCGGTCACGCGGTGAATGCCCTGCCCCAGCTTGCGACGGCGACGGTGAACTGCAGGGTACTGCCGGAGGATTCGCCGGACTACGTGCTGAGTACGCTGAACAAGGTGGTGGCGGATCCTGAGGTCAAGATCAAAGCGGTGAGCGACAGAGCCGCGGGCGCGCCACCCTCGCCGCTTCGGCCGGATGTGATGAAGGCGGTGAAGACGGCGAGCGAGCGCGTGTTTCCTGGTGTGCCGGTGATTCCGATCATGGTGGTTGGCGCGACCGACGGGCGATACCTGCGTGAGGTAGGCATACCCACTTACGGCGTGCAAGGGTTCTTCTTCGACCGCACCAACGACATCCGCTTTCACGGGCGCGATGAGCGCATGACGATCAATTCGTTTTACCAGGGACAGGAGTTTCTGTACGACCTGGTGAAGACGCTTTCGACACCTGGGAAGTAGCCGCGCTGTTCTGACGGAGAGCCTCACAAGGTCAGAAAGTGGTCACAGATTCATGTGTCTTAGAGTTTGTAGGCCTTTCGCACGAGGTTGACGGTGAGGTCCTGGGCTACTTCGAAGGCTTCGTCTTCGTCGAGGCGGTGTTCGGCGACGAGGCGACCGAGGAAGGCGCAGTCGACGCGGCGGGCTACGTCGTGGCGCGAGGGGATGGAGAGGAAGGCGCGAGTGTCGTCGTTGAAGCCGACGGTGTTGTAGAAGCCGGCGGTCTCGGTGGCGGTCTCGCGGAAGCGCATCATGCCCTCGGGTGAGTCGTGGAACCACCACGGCGGGCCGAGCTTGAGGGCGGGATAGTGGCCGGCGAGCGGGGCGAGTTCGCGGGAGAAGGCGGTCTCGTCGAGGGTGAAGAGGATGAAGGTGAAGCGGGTGTCGTTGCCGTATTTGTTGAGCAGCGGGCGCAGGGCTGCGGACGTATTCGGTGGGCGAGGGCATGTCGGCGCCCTTGTCGCGGCCGAATTTTTCGTAGACCAGACGGTTGTGGTTGCGGACGGAGCCGGGGTGGAGCTGCATGGTGAGGCCGTCTTCGACGCTCATGCCGGCCATCTCGGTGAGCATCTGGGCCTGGAAGATGTGCTGCTCCTCGGGGACGGAGCGGCCGGAGAGGATGCGCTGGTAGAGGGATTCGGCGGTGGCGGGGTCGAGGTCGGCGGTCTGGGCGGTGAGGTGGCCGTGGTCGGTGGAGGTGCAGCCCATGGTCTTGAAGAAGGCGCGGCGGTTGCGGAGGGCGTTGAGATAGCCCTTGAAGGTGCCGATGTTCTCGCCGGTGATCTCGCCGAGTTTTTCGATGTTGCCGGAGGAAGCCGGCGTACTCGGCGTCGATGACGGAGTCGGGGCGGAAGGCTGGGATGACGCGGCCTTTCCAGCCGGAGTCGCGGATGGCCTTGTGGTATTCGAGGGTGTCGAGCGGAGTGTCGGTGGTGGAGAGGACTTCGATGTTGAAGTGCTTCGAAGAGAGCGCGGGGGCGGAACTCGGGGGTCTGGAGTTTTTTCGCGATGATGTCGTAGTACTCGTCGGCGTTGTCGGGGCTGAGGCGTTTGGTGAGGCCGAACTGATTTTCGAAGGTGTAGTCGAGCCAGAGGCGGGTGGGGGTGCCGCGGAAGAGATAGTAGTGGCGGGCGAAGATGCGCCAGACTTCGCGGGGATCGGCGCATTCTTTGCCGTCGAGTTGGGGGATGCCGAGGGATTCGAGGGAGACGCCCTGCGAGTAGAGCATGCGGAAGATGTAGTGGTCGGGCTGGATGAGGAGCTTGGCGGGGTCGGGGAAGGGCTCGTTCTTGGCGAACCAGTGAAGGATCGGTGTGGCCGTGCGGGGAGATGATGGGCAGGTCGCGCACGGTCTCGTAAAGTCTTGCGGCGATGGAGCGCGCTTCTCCGTCGGCGGGAAACAACCGGTTGTCATCCAGAATCTTCATTCGTGTCTCACTTTTCGATCTCATCTTGTTTTGGCATAAAAGCCAGCATAGGAAGCCTATCAAAGATTTCGCCGCACCCCGAACAAAACCGGAAATTTGGCCAGAAGTGCTGCTTAATCAATAAATACCTGAAATAAACCATATTTCATTTGCGAAACTCGATTTTTATGATTTTCAGTTGATTCTTCTGCTCCAGAGGGCATCTAACTCCATGTACGGAGGCGCTACGTGGAGATGATAGCGATCGGCGGGGCGGTGCTTTGTGGCTTGGTCCTTGGATTGATCATTCGACGGGTCCTTGCGAAACGCGAGGTGGAAGCGAAGAGCATTGAGGCGGAGGAGTTGTACGCGCTCCTGAATGAGCAGCGGGTCTTGCTGTACGACGTGCGTCAACCATTGGATTTTCTGGCGTACGCGGAGATTATTCCGGGGGCTACGCGGATTGCGCCGAAGGATATCGCTGAACAGACTGCTTCGTTTTCTCGTGATCAGCACTCGGTGATCTATTGCACGGGAGGCGATCATCAGACGATCAGGATGGTTCTGGGGAAGGCGCGGAAGTTGAATTTTACCCAGGTGAAGATTCTGAAGGGTGGGCTGGCAGCATGGAAGGCCAAGGGGTATTCGGTGGAGGAGTACACGGAGTCCTTCCGTCTGGACACGGCGAACTGAACGCGGTCTTTGAGCTGGGGATGTTTTGCCCGGCTCGGACGAAGCGTGGCTTAACCTCCTCTTGATTTGTGTCGGGATTACGGTACACTGCGCACATCCACAAAAGTTTTGCTTTTGAGCGTAGCCTCTCGCTGTTCCCTATCCTTTCTGCAAAGGAAACACAGAACACAAGGAGTTTTGCATGCGTACTCGTAAGTATTGCTTCCTCTTCGTGCTGTTGGCTGCGCTTGTCGCGCAGGCTTCCGGCCAGACTTCCCCGACGATCACCCCGGAACAAAGTGCTGCGCTGAAGCAGCAGATTCTGAAAGAAGTGGACGGTAACGCGAAGCTGGTGCAGGTGATGATCGACACCATTTACAGCTTCGGCGAGCTTGGTTTCCAGGAGTTCGAGACGTCGAAGTACCTTGACGACCCTGCTTGAGAGCAATGGCTTCAAGGTAGAGCGTGGGATAGCGGGAATTCCGACGGCGTGGATGGCGACGTGGGGGAGCGGAGAGCCGGTGATTGCGCTGGGCTCGGATCTTGACTGTATCCCGCAAGCATCGCAGAAGCCCGGGGTGGCGTATCACGACCCGATTATTCCGGGCGCTCCGGGGCATGGCGAGGGGCACAACTCGGGACAGGCAGTGAACATCGTCGCGGCGCTCGCGGTGAAGGACGTGATGATCAAGAATCATCTGCCGGGGACGATCAAGATCTGGCCGGGAGTGGCGGAGGAGCTGCTGGGGAGCAAGGCTTATTACGTGCGGGACGGCTACTTCAAGGGCATTGATGCGGTCTTGTTCTCGCATGTCGGCGACAACCTGGGTGCGTCGTATGGCGGGTATTCGAACAATGGCCTGGTCTCGGTTCAGTACAACTTCCACGGCGAGAGCGCGCACTCGGCGGCGGCTCCGTGGCGCGGACGCAGCGCGCTGGATGCGGTGGAGCTGATGGATGTGGGCTGGAACTTCCGGCGGGAGCATCTTCGTCTGCAGCAGCGGTCGCATTATGTGATTCCGAACGGCGGCGATCAGCCGAACGTGGTTCCGCAAAACGCCGCGGTCTGGTACTACTTCCGCGAAGCCGACTATCAGCACATCAAAGAGCTGTGGGAGATCGGCGACAACATGGCTAACGGCGCTGCGCTGATGACGAACACGAAGTGGGATTCGACGCTGATTGGGACGGCGTGGCCGGGTTTCTTCAACAAGCCAATCGCTGAGGAGGTCACGGAGAATGCGAAACTCATCGGGCTTCCGAAGTGGTCAGATGACGATCAGACGCTGGCCAAGGCGCTGCAGCATGAGTTGAAGGTACCGGAGAAGGGTTTGGCTACGAAGCTGGACGAGTTGAAGACGCCGAACGAGCCGGATAAGTTTTACGGTGGCGGGTCGGATGATATCGGCGATATCTCGTGGGTCACTCCGACCATCGTGCTCCGGTATCCCTCGAATATTCCCAACCTGCCTGGTCACAACTGGGCGAACGGGATCGCCATGGCAACTCCGATCGCCCATAAGGGAGCAGTTGTCGGCGCCAAGGTGCAGGCGCTCACTCTGTTCGATCTGATGGTGAAGCCGGAGCTGCTGGCCAGCGCGAAGGCCTACTTCACTGATGTGCAGACGAAGGATGAGAAGTACCAGCCGTTTTTGCGTCCGACGGACAAGCCGTCGATCTGGCTGAACAAGGCCACGATGGACAAGTATCGTCCGGAGATGAAGAAGTACTACTACGATGCTTCGAAATATCCGACCTATCTTGAACAGTTGGGGATTAAGTATCCGACGGTGCGGACGGCGTCAACTCCGGCTGCTGCCGCTCCGACGACGGGAGATGCTGAGGACGGCGGTTCGGTGCAATAGAGCTTGCGCTAACTTGATTCGCAATAGAAAAGGCACCCCGAAGGGTGCCTTTTCTGCTGCGCGAACGCGGGTTAGGGGATGTAGTAGCGCAAGCCGGTGAAGACCATGTTGTTGGTCGCCTTCGGAGCTCCGTAGGTAGCCGTGGGAGAGCCGAACGTACCGCTGGTCAAGCCTGCCCAACCATTGCGCGCCAGGTAGCTGTACTGCACGGTGTACTGCAGGCGGCCGTATTTGGGGTTGTTGTAGAAGCGATAGACGAATTCGCCCGTCGTTTCGGTTACCATGCGGGTTGCGCCGAGGCAGTTTGCGGGAGTCGCCGGGGTTGTAGGGAGCAGCGCCAGCCAGACCGTTGCCGGTGGAGGTGGGCAGCGTCTCGATGCCGCAACCTGCGTTGGAGCTGGAGAGCGGAGCGTAGCCGATCAGCTTGCCCGCGGAAGAGCCGAGAGTGCTGAGGTAGACGGTGCGCTGCGCGTATTCGTCGCCGTAGTAGAAGTCGAGATCGAGCTTCTTCTGCGGGTGCAGTTCGAGGGAGAGAAGGCCCTGGTAAGCCTTGATCGGAGCGAGCGTTCCATCGGGGTGCACCGTGACGTCAGGCAGCGTGGAGGTGCCGTAACGGCCTACGCCCGTGCCTCCGAGGAAGTGAACGCCGAAGTCAACATAGTGGGTGATGGGGAAGCGGGCGTTGGCGAAGACGCCGCCGCCGATCTTAGTGTTATTGGCGGCACCTGCAGCGGACGGAACGGTGAGTGTCTCGTTGGGATAGTAGCGGTCGCGGAACCAGCGTGCGAGACCGCCGATTTCATAGTGGCCGAAGTGAGGCAGGTCGTAGGTAGCCTTGACGATGACATCGGGCGCGACGTTGTTGGAGTAGTTTGCCGTGAGGTTATACAGACCGGCGCCTGCACCCAGCGTTGCCGATGAAGAAGTTAGGGTTGGCATTGGTTGCCGAGTAGACGATCTGCGCCTGTTCCAGAGAGAGGGCTCCGGTGAAGTTGCCGATCTTCTGCTGGAAACGGACAGCTGGCTGACGCTCCCAGCTGAAACCGACGTGGTACTGAGAGTCGACGGTTGCCGGAAGGACTTCAGTACGGTTGTCCGTGCTGACCTTGGTCTCGGTGACGAGCGACCACATCTGACCGCCGGTAACGGTGAAGCCCTTCTTGGTTGCTACCTGACCCCAGATCTGGCGCTGACGAAGGGTGTAGCTGTTGCTCTGGTTGTCGTTGCTGGTGGCGCCGGCGGAGAGGAAGTCCGCTTCGACGTAGCCAGAAAGCTTGAACGGACCGGGGTTGCCGACGAACAGCGCCACCGACGCGGCTCTGACGTCCGGAGAAGTTGAGCTCGCTGGTGTGGGCCTGTCCCGCACCGGGATACGGGGTGGAGTTGAAAGGTGTGTTGATATCGGAGTTGAGGGAGCGCTGACGCCAAACATTTTCAAACGCGAAGAAGGCGATCGGAGTAATCTCGACTCCCTTGTAACGAATGCGAGAGCGGACTGTCCATCGCATCGGTGATGCTCTTCTTGGTGTCGCTGATGGTCTGGGCGAGGCCGACGTTGGTGGTCTTCAGATCAGTGACGGTGTTATTGAGGGTGGAGACGGTCTCGGCGTTGGACGACACGTTGGAGTTGAGGCTCTCAGCCTTCGCGGATGCGGCAGCTGCGGCAGACTGGGCGGCCTGAGCCGACTGCTGGGCAGCGGACAACTGTGAGGCCTGTTCGGCATTCTGACGCTTCAGGGCGTCGATCTGGGACTGCTGGCTCAGCATCTGCTCCCGCAGTTCCCGTATCTCGCGCTCCACCGGGCTCTCGACAGGCGCCTTTTTTGCAGCCGCCTTCTTCGTTGTGGCGGGTTTGCTCGCCGTGGTAGTTTGCGCCGGCAGCGATATCGTACTGATCGTCAGTATCGCCGCCATAGTCGCTCGGAATTGCTTCGTCATGGGTCCTCGCAGGGTTTATGAAAGGCAAAAGGACAGCAAGAGAATCCTGCCGGAGAGAAGCGCTCCGTTCCGATTCGCTCCCTTTTGCTCTTTGTCGTGATACTCACAAACAAATATGAATACATGAATAATTTGCCACGTTATCCTGAAAAAAAAGCAGTTACAGACAAGCAAAAAGAGTAAGAGCAACGCCAGGTTTTGCTAACCACATTGGGTCGGGGCCGGTGGCACGAGCGGGGCTCGTGATTTACCGTTATTTGATGCACGTTCTTCGTACTGGATGCGTTCTACTGGCTCTGACCACTCTTGCCTCCGCACAGACTTCCCTGAAACTGATCCCAATCCCGAGAGAGGTTCGCGCGGGGGCCGACCAGCCCCTGACCAGCGGGGTGCAGATTACCTGCGCCGCTCCCTGTTCGGCCGACGACACGTTCGCCGTCGACGATCTGAAGTCTTACCTGACATCGCAGGGTGTGACGGTCAATCCGAGTTCGCCGGTTAATATTCTTGTCGAGCGTTACGGCTCGCCCATCTCGAAGTCCATCTACCAGGACGCCAACGGCGGCACAGCGGCTGAAATGCCGGCAGAGATGAAGGCCGAGGGTTACGCCATCATCCCCGACGGCAAGGGGCTGGCGATCACGGCAGCCAGCGACGCTGGAATCTTTTATGCGCTGCAGACGGTCAAGCAGCTGGTAACCGGCACTGGAGCCAACGCCGTTCTTCATACGGCGACGATCCGCGACTGGCCGGCGATGAAGTATCGCGGGCTCGACGATGATCTGTCGCGTGGACCGATTACGACGCTCGAGTTTGAGAAGAAGATGATTCGCACGATTGCGGCGTACAAGGTGAATATTTATTCGCCATACTTCGAGCACACGCAACAATATGCTTCGAATCCGCTGATGGCGCCTCCGGGGAGCGTGACCGCGGACGAGGCGAGGGAGTTGGTGGCTTACGCGCAGCTCTACCATGTGACCATCATTCCGGAGCAGGAGGCGTTCGGTCATCTGCACCACAACCTGACGTGGGAGCAGTATCAGCCGCTGGCGGAGACTCCACATGGCGCGGTGCTGGCGCCGGGACAGCCAGGGTCGGTTGAGTTGATCAAGCAGATGTTCACGGAGCTGGCTTCGCATTTATCCCGGACCGTTTCTGCATATCGGAGCGGATGAGACAGTTGACCTGGGGCTGGGGCAGACGAAGGCGGATGTGGATTCGCGCGGACTTGCACCGGTGTATCTGGATTTTCTGCAAAAGATAGCCACGGCGTTGAAGCCGCTGAACCGGCGGCTGCTGTTCTGGGGAGACATCGCGCAGGATTCGCCCGACCTGTTGAAGGACCTGCCGCAGTCGTTCAAGGACTCAGACGATTGCGATTGCGTGGGTCTATAGCGTGGAGCCGAAGGGCTTCGACAGATTTTTGACGCCGTTTACGAAAGCGGGGTTCGAGACCTGGGTTGCGCCGAGCGTGAACAACTACCGAAGGGTGTATCCGGACAACAATAATGCGCTGCCGAACATTCAGCGCTTCACGGCGGACGGACAGCGGCTGGGTTCGACCGGACAGCTGAACACGATCTGGGATGATGACGGCGAAGGGCTGTTCAACCAGAACTGGTACGGGATTCTGTTTGGCGCCGCGGCTGCATGGCAGAAGGGCGAATCGTCGATTGCCGCGTATCAGGATTCGTACGCGCAGGTCTTTCATGGAGACGCGACGGGATATCTGAACGAAGCGCAGAAGGAGATGATGCTCGCGCATAAGGTTTTGCAGGAACAGGCCAAGGAAGGCGACGGCACGAATAGCATCTTCTGGCTAGATCCGATGTCGAAGGATGGGTTGCGGATCGGCGCACAGGTTCTGCCCGTACGCGCATGATCTGCGCCTGCATGCGGAGCGCGCGCTGACGCTGATTGCGCAGGCGCGGGCTGCTGCTCCTCCTGGAGCCGCTCCTGTTGCTGAACGGGCCCGCTGTGTACGATCCAGCACATACGTATCCTTCGGCTCCGACGACACTGCGCGAGACGGATGCAATCGATGCGCTGGAGCTTGGTGCACGGCGTATGGACTTGATCGGTCTGAAGTTTCAGCTTGCGCAGGAGATCGCGGAAGGCTACCAGCGTGCTTATGCGATGCAGAACACCAAAGTGAGAAAAGAGCGCATGGATGTGAGCCGCGAGCTCTCGGACATCAACGGGGTCAATGGCCGGATACAGGACTATATCGACTCCTACTCGCTATTGCGCGACCTCTTCGAGCAGGCATGGTACCGCTCCAATCGCGCTTATGCGTTGCGGCCAGTGCTGGAGCACTACGACTACACCATCGGGGTATGGGAGGCGCGTAGCGAGAAGCTGCGGAGCGCCCAGCGTCAGTGGTCGGATACGCACACGCTGCCTCCAGCGGCTGATCTCGGACTGCCGCTGCCAGATGCTCTGACTCAGAAATGAGAGCCCAGTCCGAATCACTGATTCACGAATGCCCAAAGAACTCAGGCGATCAACAGAACTTTTCCTTTAAGAGCTATGTCTTCAACGCTGCACATCGCACCCTCTCTCGGAATCGATTTCGGCACGACGAACAGCTCCATTGCACTGGCGCGGCCGGACGGTGTGGTGGAGCTCGTCTCATTTCCGACGGCGGCGGGCACGACGGAATCGTTTCGTTCGGTGCTCTATCTGGAGCAGCGAAAACACGCAGGACGCGCTCAGATCAAGGGTTTCACGGGACCAGCGGCGATCGAGCACTACCTTCAGGCAGAGCACAAAGGCCGGCTGATTCAATCGCTGAAGTCTTATCTGACCAGCCGCACCCTCACGACGACCGAGGTCTTCGGCAGACGCTACAGCATCGAGGACTTGATCGCACGTATCCTCACCGACCTGCGCCTGAATGCAGAGCGGCAGTTTGGCGAGCCGGTGCGTCACGCAACAGTCGGGCGGCCAGTGCGTTTTGTCGGAGCGGACAGTCCCGAGGACGATGACTTCGCCGTGGAGCGTCTGCGCAAAGCCTTTCTGAGCGCCGGTTTCGAATCGGTGACCTTTGAGATGGAGCCGATCGCCGCGGCCTATGCGTACGAGTCGACGCTCGACCACGACGAGTTGATTCTGATCGGCGACTTCGGCGGAGGCACCAGCGACTTTTCGCTGCTCCACGTCGGCCCCGGCGTGCGCACACGAGGCCGCACTGCGAAGGACCTGCTGGGCAACAGCGGACTCGGTCTCGCAGGTGACAGCTTCGATGCGCGCATCGTGCGCAAGCTGGTCTCCCCTGCCCTGGGTTCGGACAGCTTCGAGCGTTCCTACGCACAGGCGAGCGATCGTCCGGCAAACATCATTCCAGCGGTGCCTGCGTGGATCTACGCGAACCTCGAGCGCTGGCACTATCTGTCTTTTCTGAAGACGCGCAACGTCGCGGAGATCCTGAAGAGCGCTCGTGCACGTGCCCAGGAGCCGGAGAAGATCGAGGCCCTGATCAACCTGATCGAAGAGGACCTAGGGTATCAGCTTCACCAGGCGGTACAGCGGCTGAAGATCGAGCTCTCGCGCCAGGAGTCGGCCGAGTTCTGGTTTCGCGATGGCAGCATGGATATCGTCGCCGAGGTTCGCCGCAGCGACTTCGAGGCTTGGATTGCTGACGATCTGCAATCGATCGAACAGTGCGTCGATGAGCTGCTCGCTTCGAGCAGTATCGCCGCACGCAATGTAGATCGCGTCTTCCTGACCGGTGGCACCAGCTTTGTGCCCGCCGTACGTCGCATCTTCGAAAAGCGTTTCACGGCAGAGCGAGTCCGCACCGGCAACGAGTTCACTTCAGTCGCGCGAGGTCTTGCATTGAGAGCGCAAGAGCTGAATCAGGGCGTCGCGAGCTTCAATCTGACCGTATTCCACCGCGCGGGCCTTCCACAGCGCTCCATCGAGTGCATCGACGGCGCCCTCCATCACCTTAACGCCGGCTGATGACTTCTTGAGCGCCTCGATCATGGCCGAGCGTACCCGCGCGTTATGCTCCAGGACGCCTCCCGTGTAGGCAGCTTCAATCTTTCTGCGGCTGCCGCCCGACTCCTTCATCTTCACGGCGACCAGAGCCACCTGTTCGGCCAGCTCCGCGCCGGCGCGCTCGAGGACGGCAATCGCCAGTTCATCTCCGGCGTCCGCGCACCGGGTCACAACTGGAGCGAGCGCGGGAAAGTCCGGTCCCGGACGCGCGTTCGCCATCTCAACAATCTCGCCGAGCGATTTCGCGCCCCAGTGTTCGCCGATCTCCGTCAGCAGCGTCGTTGGCACACCGCGGTCCTTCGCCCAGAAGCCGGCGCGCACGCCCTCCTGCCCGATCCAGAACGCCGAGCCCTCATCGCCGATAGCCGGACCCCACCCGCCGGCGCTGTACATCGCTCCATCGGCCGCCCGACCCAGCACGTTCGAGCCCGTGCCTGCGATGATGAGGATTCCCGGCCCTCCGCGAAATGCTCCGTCGAGCGCAATCTCTTCGTCACCGGCGATCAGCAACTCGCCGCCGACAGCTTTGCTGATCTCGCGCTCGGCCCACTCGCGAACGGCTTCGATACTGAGCCCGGCAAGGCCGATGCAGGTCCGGGTAACGTCTTTCAGAGAGACGCCGGCAGTGTGAGCAACCTCGACGAGCATCGCCCGCAGCCGCGCCGACGCCTCCGCTTCGCCTACCCGCATCAGCTTGACGCTGCCCGTCACCGCGCGCGCCAGGATCCGGCTCTCATCCGCCAGAAGACAACGTGTTTTCGTACCGCCTGCATCGATCGCGAGAAAGAGGCTCATCACCCACATGATATGTCAGGTACCCTGCGTCGAGGCGAGTTTGCCACGGAAGACTAAGCCCGTTCCGCCGCTATACACTGGCACGAATGCCAATCGTTCCACCGCAAACGCATCTTCATGCCTTCGACCTGGCGCTGATCGTCGTCTACCTCGTCGGCATCACGCTCTTCGGCCTGCGCTTTCGCAGCGGCGGCGATCCGAAGTCACGCTCGCTGCGCAGCTATTTCCTCGCGGACCAGACGATTCCGTGGTGGGCCATCGCGTTGTCCATCGTCTCGGCCGAGACCAGTACCCTGACCATCATCAGCGTCCCCGGCGTTGCGTTCGCAGGCGACTTCGGCTTTCTGCAGATCGTTATCGGCTACATGATCGGCCGCGTGGTCGTCGCGCTGATCTTCCTGCCGAAGTACTTTCAGGGCGCGATGCTGACGGCCTACCAGTTGATCGATCAGCGCTTCGGCCCGACGCTGCACAAGGTGACGGCGGGGTTGTTTCTGTTGACGCGCGCGGCAGCGGAAGGTGTGCGCGTCTTTGCGGTAAGCATCGTGGTCGGCATTGCCATCGGCACGCGCGATGTGTTGTCGATCGCGATCATCTCCGCACTGACGCTCCTCTATACCTTCGAAGGCGGAATGGCGGCGGTGATCTGGACCGATGTCGTGCAGATGGCGATCTACATCGGCGGAACGCTGGTAGCGATCTACACGCTGGGCGCGCATGTTCCTGGCGGATGGGGGCAGATTCACGCCGTGGCTGCGGCTGCGGGCAAGTTTCACCTGTTTAACTTCGCGCTGAACCTCACGCAGAGCTATACGTTCTGGGCAGGAGTGCTGGGCGGGACGTTCCTGACGATGGCCTCGCACGGCACCGACCAGTTGATGGTGCAGCGGATGCTCGCGGCGCGGAATCTGCGGGAGTCGAGATTGGCCCTGCTCTCAAGCGGTGGAGTCATCTTCCTGCAGTTCACACTGTTTCTTCTGATCGGCGTTGGACTGTATGTGTTTTATGGGCTGCACCCGGCTGTGTTTGCCTCGGCGGACAGAATCTTTCCGACGTTCATTGTGCGCGAGATGCCGATCGGAATTGCGGGGTTGCTGGTTGCGGCGATTCTTGCAGCGGCGATGTCGAATCTGAGCGCAGCGTTGAACTCGCTTTCGTCGACTACGGTGGTTGATTTTTATATGCACTGGCGGCCGGAGTGCCGACGACCGCGAGCGGATGATGATCTCGCGCGCCAGTACGGTTGTTTGGGCGCTGGTGCTGTTTGCGGTCGCGGTATATAGCGTCTTTGCAGGAGGAAAAGGACACGTGGTAGAGATTGGATTGTCGATTGCGTCGGTCGCTTACGGCGCGCTGCTTGGGGTCTTCCTGTTAGGAACTTTGACGCGCTACGCTACGCAGTGGGGGGCGATTGTGGGGATGATCTGCGGCTTTGCGGTGAATCTTATGCTGTGGCTCAATCCCTCACCGATTGCTCTTGGGCCGATCACGATTCCGCATATCGCCTTTACGTGGTATGTGCTGATTGGATCGATTGTGACATTTGTTATCGGCTCTGCAGCGAGCTTCTTGTTCACGTCGGACAGCATAAAACGTGGACAGAAGACTCCGATGACGCGCGTCGCCGGAGTTCTGCTTGCACTAGCCTGCTCTTCCCTGCTCGCATCGCACTGCCGGGCGGAAGAACTCCCATCATCGCCCCGCCATCACGCAGCAACACCGCAGCAGCAGTATGACTTCAGCGCGATCACTACGGCTGTTGACCAGGCTATTGCGGCGAAGAAGCTGCCGGGCGCTGTGGTGCTGATTAATCACGACGGGAAGACGGTCTTTGAGCATGCCTACGGCAACCGCGCGCTCGAACCCAAAGTCGAACCCATGACCGAAGACACAATCTTCGACATGGCGTCGCTGACGAAGTGTCTCGCCACAGCAACGGCGGTGATGCAGCTCTACGAGCAGCACAAACTTGCGTTTGACGATCCTGTCGTGAAGTATCTTCCGGAGTTTGCAGCGAACGGAAAAGAGAAGATTACGATTCGTGAATTGCTGACGCACTACTCCGGGCTGCCGGAGGACGTAAATCTGAAGGATGACTGGGGTCTCGCCTCGCCGGATAAAGCGGAGGGGATTCGGCGAGCGATGAATGCAACACTCTACGGGCCACCGGGCGTTACGTTCAAATACTCCGACATCAACTTCATCACGCTGGGTGCGCTGGTGGAAGCGATTAGTGGCCAGCCGCTTCAGGTGTATGCGCAGGAGCATATCTTCACGCCTCTGAAGATGACGCACACGCGCTTTCTGCCTCCCGCGTCGCTGATTCCCGGTATCGCTCCCACTGCGTACGACGACCAGGGAGACGCGACGACAAATCCCGACTTCGACAAAATGCTGCGCGGCACCGTGCACGATCCTTCGACGCGTCGCATGGGCGGTGTCGCAGGACACGCAGGCGTCTTTTCGACCGCTGGCGATGTTGCGTTGTTCGCGCAGGCGTTGCTCGACCGGCTTGCTGGACGCCCAAGCGATTTCCCTCTACAACAGGCGACTCTGAGACTGATGACCACGCCCGAGCAACCCTCGACGGCCGCTGGAGGAGCCACGATCTTCATGCCCGACGGAAAACCAACGACTGGCATTGCCGCGCGTGGATTCGGTTGGGACATCAACTCGGCGTTTTCGCGACCTCGCGGCGAAGTCTTTCCCATCGGCAGCTTCGGCCACACGGGCTTTACCGGGACTTCGCTTTGGATGGACCCGGCGAGCGATACATTCGTGGTGATCCTGGCGAATTCGGTTCATCCGCGCGGGGCTGCTCCTATCTCACCTCTGCGTGGACAGATCGCGACGGCTGCGGCTGAGGCGCTTCATCTTTACGGCAAGCAGGTGTCGGGGGAGACGCTCACCGGCATCGACGTGCTGGAAGCAACTCACTTTGCCGCGCTGGATGAAGCCGCGAAGCGTCACGGCGGCCATCTGCGCCTGGGCCTTGTAACCAACCAGACCGGGCTCGACCGCGAAGGACACCGGACCATCGATATTCTGCTGCACAGCCTCCCCGAGGTTCAGTTGAAGACGCTCTTCTCGCCCGAGCACGGTCTGTTTGGAGCGAAAGACACCACGAAGATCGGTCAGGAGACCGACCCTGCAACCCATCTTCCTGTCATCAGCCTCTATGGAGCAAAGGACGAGCAGCGCCGACCGCAACCCGAGGCTCTCAAAGCGCTCGACGCCGTCGTCATCGACCTGCAGGATGCGGGAGTCCCGTTCTACACCTACGAGACCGTGGTGGGATATTTTCTCGAGGCGGCAGCAAAGGCGCACATCGAGATCATTCTGCTCGACCGGCCTAACCCGATCGGCGGGATCGCGGTGCAGGGTCCTGTGTCGGACATCGGGGCTGAGTCGTATACGAACTACATGCCACTACCCATTCGCCATGGCTTGACGCTCGGCGAACTGGCACGCTACTTCAACAGCGAACGCCTGCTTCCCACAGCGGCTTCCCCTAATGTCCTGGCCCCCATAAAAGCGCAGTTGACCGTTGTCGCCATGCGGAACTGGTCGCGCCACCAGTACTTCGACGAGACGGGCCTCAAGTGGATTAATCCCAGCCCCAACCTTCGCAGCGCCGCGGCGAATGTCCCCTACCCCGGGGTGGAACTGCTGCAACCGACGAACATCTCGGTAGGGCGCGGCACCGACACGCCGTTTGAGCACATTGGCGCTCCGTATATCGACGCCGCCCAACTCGCGGCTTACCTCACCGAACGCAAGATTCCCGGTATCAGCTTTGCACCGAGCAGCTTTACGGTCGCGGAAGACTCAAACCACTTTCCCTTTCACGGCAAGACGATTCCGGCGATCGCCTTTACCGTGACAGACCGCAGCGTCTTCGACGCGCCTGAGTTGGGAATCGAGTTGATCAGCGCTCTCCACCATCTCTACCCTGAATTCTCAATGGCGAAGGCCGACCACCTCGTCGCCAATGTGGACACGATGCGCGCGCTGGCCAACCAGGAAGATCCGCGCAAGATCGCTGAGGCATGGAAGGCCGATCTGGCAGCCTTTCGCGAGCGCCGCCAGCCTTATCTGCTCTACCAATAGCGGTCCCAAAAGGTACCAACCTCGCATCCCTCGTGCAGAAAATTCATCGCTCTCTTCGCCTTCCATACGTCACAATAGAGAGATAGCTCTTTCGAGGAACTCCCCATGCCCCGCATCAACTTTCAGCAGCAACTTGGTTGCGCTCAAAGACAAACTTCTCGCCATGGCCGCACTCTCGCAACAGGCCCTGTCGCTGTCGCTCGAGGCGTATCTCACCGGCGACATGAGCCTTTGCGAGCATGTAAAGGAGATCGAAGCGGCGATCAACGCAGCCGAGCGCGATGTGGACGAGATGGCCTACGACCTGCTCGCCAAGGAGCAGCCGATGGCGATTGATCTGCGCTTCATCCTCTCGGTCATCAAGATCAACGGCGACCTGGAACGCATCGGCGACCAGGCGACCAACATCGCCTCACGCACGCAGTTTCTGACACGACTCGCCGAAGATTTCGCTGCCGATCGACATTCCCGACATGGGCGAGAAGGTCGGCGTGATGATCCGCCGCGCCGTTCAATCGCTCATCGAGGCCGATGCGAAACTCGCCGAATCCGTGCTCGCGATGGACGATGAGATCGACGACATGAACCGCGATGTTCAGGCTGAGTTGGTCGAAGTCATGCAGCAGCATCCAGTCGTCAGCGGACAGGCGCTGAACGCGATCATCATCTCGCGCAATCTCGAACGCGCCGCCGACCACGCCACCAACATCGCCGAGGACGTGATCTTCTGGGTCCGCGGATCCGACGTGCGCCACAAGTTTTCGCTCGCCGAAGCGGACTAAATCCCTCTCAGCGCGGATATTTGCGAGAGTTATAGCCGTCGCAGCCTTGACCTTTCCCATCAACGCAACTACCCTTAGAGGATGATCGGTTCCATGGCATGTCGAATGGCCGCTTGTTGCGCGTGTTGTCGCGACCGCGTGCGCCGTCGACTTTGCCTGAATCGGAGACTTACCATCTACTAAGTTTCAAATTCCCTTCAGCCTAGCCACAGCGCCCACTACCGAGTGGGCTTTTTCATTTACCTCCTCCGCAAAAAGACAAGGACGCCCGGCATGAACGCTCCCGCAGCACCCGCCAAAGAGACAAAGGCCCAGAAGGTCGAACGCCTGAAACTTGCGAAGAACCCATGGGAGGCGTGGTCCGAGGTCCGCGACTTCGCGCGCGAGGGCCGCGAAGCGGTGCTGCCCGAGTGGGCTGGAACGTACTTCAAGTGGTGGGGCATCTACACCCAGGGCGACGGCGTGGGTGCGACCGGGGGCGTGGGCGGCGAAGGCAAGGCGACCGAATACTTCATGATGCGCATCGGTCTGCCCAACGGCATCCTCACGAGCGCGCAGCTTCGCGTCATCGGTGACCTGACAAAAAAATACGCACGCAACCTCGCCGATATCACTACGCGGCAGAACATTCAACTGCACTGGCTGACCATCGAAGCGCTCCCCGAGGTCGTCGACGCCTTGACTGCCGTGGGCCTTAGCCCGAAGGGAGCCTGCGGCGATGTGGTCCGCAACGTCACCGGCTGCCCACTCGCGGGACTCGACGGACACGAACTCATCGACGCCTCGCCCCTCGCCGTCGAGATCGCGCACAAGCTCACAGCAAACCCCGAGTTCTACAACCTGCCGCGCAAATTCAAAATCTCGGTCACCGGCTGCTCGCACTGGTGCTCGTATCCCGAGATCAACGACGTCGCGCTGACCGCTATCAAGCGCAACGCGGATGGTCGTGAAGAGATTGGCTACACGCTGCGCGTCGGCGGGGGCCTCTCGACGGAGCCGCATCTCGCCGTCCGCATCCCCGCATTCATCCGGCAGGATCAAGCGTACGCGGCAGTCCATGCAACCACCGAAATCTTCCGCGAGCAGACGGAGCTTCGCGAAAACCGCACCCGTGCCCGCATCAAATACCTCTTCATGCGTTTCGGCTGGACAGCAGAATCCTTTCTCGCAGCGCTCGAAGAGAAGCTCGGCTACAAACTCGACCCCAGCCCCACGTCTGACGACGTCATCCCCGACGACGTCTACCGCGACCACATCGGCATCGCTCCCCAACGCCAGCCCGGCCTCTCGTCTGTCGGCGCGAGTGTCCTGCGCGGACGGCTCTCCGGCGACCAGCTCTTGCAACTCGCCGAGCTCGCCGACCAGTACGGCAACGGCGAACTGCGCACCACCATCATGCAGAACATCCTCATCGTCAACGTACCCAACGCAAAGACCGCCGGGCTGGTCGTCGCGCTCAACAGCATCGGCTTTCAGGTCGATGTCTCGGCCTTCTGGCGCGGCGCAATTGCCTGCACCGGCACCGAGTTCTGCAAGCTCGCCATCGCCGAGACCAAGGGCTTCTCCAAGTGGCTCGTCAGCGAGATGGAGGAGCGCCTTCCCGGCTTCGATCAGCAGATCAAACTGCACGTCACCGGCTGCACCAACAGCTGCGGGCAGCACTGGATCGCCGACATCGGTCTCGAAGGCAAGAAGATCAAGAAGAACGGCCAGCTCGTCGACGCCTTCTACTTCTGCGTAGGCGGCGCAGTAGGCAAGTTCGCGCGCACTGCTCGTCCGCTGGGCTTTCGAGCTGCAGCCGACGAGGTCCCTGACGCCATCGAACGTCTTCTGCGCGGCTATCTCGCCGACCGCCAGCCAGACGAAGATCTTCGCAGCTACTTCGCCCGCAGCGACGACGGCACCCTTCGTGCGCAACTCGCCGGCGCAGTCATCGACCCCGTCGAGCGCGATGCACCACCCGTTGGCGCAGGCCGGCACGCGCCAGGAGAGTAGCGTATGAGCCTCTTCCCCATCTTCCTCAAGCTCGCCGCTCGTCCCTGCCTCGTCATCGGCGCGGGCAATCTTGCCGAATCGAAGATCGAATCGCTCCAGCAGGCCAACGCACGCGTCACCGTCATCGCGCCCAAGGCAACACCGCGCATCGCAACACTCGCCGCAGCAGGCGAGATCGACTGGAAGCAACGGAACTATACCGCCGGCGATCTCGCTGGCCAGTTCCTCGTCGTCGCAGCGACCAATGATCCAGCGGTTAACCGCGCTGTCCACAAAGAAGCCGTCGAAAACAACATCCTCTGCAACGCCGTCGACGACCCACCCTTTTGCGACTTCTACTTCCCTTCTGTCGTGCGTCGCGGCGACCTGCAGATCGCCATCTCCACCAACGGAGCCAGCCCCGCCCTCGCCCAGCGCCTCCGCAAAGAGATCAACGCGCAGCTGCCGCTCGACGCCGGCGACTGGCTCACCGATCTCGGCAACCTGCGCCGCGAAGTCACGCAGCAGGAGCCACTCAACGACGAACGCAAGTGGCTGCTCCACCAACTAGCCCAACGCGAAGTCTGCGGGTACGATGCCTGCCCCTCCCGCGTGCTCGCGCGCCAGCATGCGCTGACGAATCCACTCCCCAACCATCAGCCCTCGGAGAAATCCCAGGAAAAATCCCAGTTGAAATCGCAGGAGAAATCATGAACCTCTCCGCACAACCCAGCCATGTCTATCTCGCGGGCGCAGGCCCCGGGGATGCAAGCCTCCTTACCCTCCGCGCGTTGCGCCTGCTCGAAACCGCCGACGTCATCCTGCCCGACGACCTCGTCTCCAACGAGATTCTCAATCTCGCCCACGCCGACGCCGAGATCATCGCCGTCGGCAAGCGCTGCGGTCAGCCGCGCATCACCCAGGCCGGAATTCACGCCCTCATGCTCGAAGCCGCGCGCGCCGGCAAATCAGTCCTTCGCTTGAAATCCGGTGACCCGCTCATCTTCGGCCGCGCCGGCGAAGAGATTGCCGCACTCCGCGAAGCCGGCATCCCGTTCGAGATCGTTCCGGGCATCACGACAGCCTTCGCCGCTGCCGCAAAACTGAAGACACCCCTGACCGACCGCAGCTCCGCGTCCAGGCTCATCCTCGCCACCGCTCATCACGCCGCAGGCAAGCTCGAACTCACGCCCAAATGGGACGGCGCTTTTCCTGCAGATGCAACGCTCGTCATATACATGCCGGGAAGAAGTTTTCGAGCATTGGCGGACGACCTTATCGTCTCAGGCATCGCGCCCGCGACCCCCTGTGTGGCCATCAGCAAAGCCACCACTCCCGACGAGCGCGTGCTCGCCTCGACTCTCGCGCAGATTGAGGACGGCGAGGTCGGCCCGGCGCCGGTGATTCTGCTCGTAGGACAGGCCATCAAAATTGAGCAGACTTCAGAGATCGCCTACGGATTAGACTTTCCCGAACAAGTCAAACCCGAGCTAGTCGAAGAAGAAGCCACAGAACTCGTCAGGCCTTGAATCTGCGACGCACCACACCGGCCGCACCAGCAGTTCCGGTCAGCATTAGAACGATGCTCGATGGCTCCGGAACTGGCGTCTGAGCGCGGAGGTGGTGGTGGGGGACCATCCGGAGGAAGGCCTGTCGTGCCTACAGTAGGCCCGCCACCTGAAGGCGCGCCACCACCGCCAACTGGCGGCGCATAGTTCGGATACCCGCCTTGTGGTGAATCAGGCGGCGG
The DNA here is from genome assembly GCA_963746625.1 of uncultured Acidobacteriaceae bacterium. GTDB lineage: Bacteria > Acidobacteriota > Terriglobia > Terriglobales > Acidobacteriaceae > Edaphobacter. Next base: position 441,891 of record CAVVBT010000001.1, on the reverse strand, counting down.
ACCGTCGCCACCGAACGCAGGATAATCGTTCTCCGCAATCATCCCCCCGAAATCTGCAGAATCCAGATCCAGACGATCGTCGTGGGCCCAGCTATCAAAAGGAGGTAAAGGCTTCTCTTCTGCAATCATCGGTGCAGCCACCTCGTCTTCTGGCAAGGCACCGCACGCAAGGTCGAAGTTGTGCAGAGTCTGTTTGCGAGTCATGCGCGGACCTGGCTTCACCACGGTCTTAGGTTTTGGCTTGGGGGTGTATCCAGACAACTTACGCTGCGCGTAGAGCTTGGCACGGCGTTTTGCAGCGGCGACACGCTGCACCTGCCGGTTGTGGGCCAGTTGCTGCCGGTAAGCTGCGAACCATCGTTCGCAATCCGTTGACGCTTTCATGCACGTCGCCGAGATGCTTACAAACATCACTAGGAGCAGAAGATAAAGCAAGCGCCGCATGGGGGTCCCTGGGGTCCGGAGTCTCGTACTCTGTTCGCTCCCAATGCATGGGAGCGAACGCTTGTGGTAATTGCAATTCGAGAACCAAAGCAGAAAGGCAGAAATATGCTAAAAATTGCAGAAATCGGGAAAAATCTTTGCACCGATAGGAATATTTTACCCTAAGTTGGCAAATTTTTTCCTATTTTTCGACGGAGAATTTAGCGCCTCTCTTGAGTCGCTTCTTATCGCAACTTCTCCCACAGACTCCGCCGAAGCCATAAACGCCTGTTAAGACAGGGGTTTTCGCTACCTACGCCACCGTCGGCTTGTACCCCGCGGAATACGCCTCCACCGCAACCTTTTCCCCGTTTTGGAGTTCTAATAGATAGGTCCCAGACACCCCGGCAAGGGGTGGGAACAAGGTTCAGGGCCAAGCACAGTCGCTGACGTCTAACGACGTACCGGACTTGCTTAGGAGATTGAAAATGCGGTTCTTACGCTATCTCGCAATTCTCAGCATTCTGTTGGTTCCCGCTGCAGCCTACTCCCACGCACAGGTTTCGGTCGGCGTAGGAATCGGAGGCCCAGTCTACGGGGGTTACGGCTATGCTCCCCCGGTGTGTGCGTATGGCTACTATGGCTACTATCCTTACGCCTGCGCGCCCTACGGCTACTATGGCCCGTCTTATTTCCTCGGTGGCCTGTTCATCGGCGCCGGTCCCTGGTACCACTACGGATTTCCTGGCTACCGGTACGGCGGTTACTACGGCTATCGTGGCGGCTACTATGGACACCCCGGATACGTCGGACGCCCGGTTCCCTACGGCGGAGCCTATCGCGGTGGAGCGGCAGTTCGTAGCGGCTACGTCGGCGGAGCTGCCCGAGGCAGTTATGCTGGCGGAGCAGCCCGAGGCGGCTTCGGTGGCGGTGCCATGGCTCATGCAAGCGGAGGCGGCGGCTTCCACGGTGGTGGGGGCGGTCACGGCGGAGGCGGACACCGGTAAGTTCTTCCGCGAAAGACGTCATGAAAATGGCTGCGAGGTCTTCACGACTCGCAGCCATTTTCCTGTTTGAGAACGTTCATCGGTGCAATCGGCGTCGATCGGTGTTAAGCAGTTCTGCCCCTGCTCGCTATCCCAACCGGCTCTCTGCCAGCTTGGTCGCTTCGTAGATCTGGTCGAACGATTCGACTGCATACAACACCGGCTGCATCTCCCCTGTATCGAACTCCTGGTTCAGCACCGCATCCAGATCGAACTCCTTCACCTCGCACCCACCCGCAAGCACTCGCGTGCACTCGCCGTGCGAAGAGATCAGCCCGCTGCCGTACACCTTGATCTCGCCCTTCTGCCGGATCAGCCCAAACTCCACCGTAAACCAGAACAGCCGTCCCATCCGTTCCAGCTTGTCCTTGTCCGTCAGCCGGGCACATACTTGTCCATAGCTCTGCAGAAAGTTTCCAAACACCTTATGCGCATGCATCGGCACGTGGCCAAAGACATCGTGGAAGATATCCGGCTCCGGCGTGTACTCCATCGCATCCCGCGCACGCAGCCATGTGGTCGTCGGAAACATCCGCGCTGCCAGCATCTCAAAGAAGGCATCCGGCGGCAGAAACCCGCTCACCGGCGTCGACTGCCATCCCGTCCGCGGCTGCAGACGAGCACTCACTTCCGTCAGATTGGGCAAGCTGTCCTCACGCAGCCCAATCTGATGAAACCCATCCAGATACTCCTCGCAAGCATGCTCGCGAAGCTGGGGCATCCGGCGCTTCACCAGCTCCGACCAAACGGAGTGCTGTTCGGGCGTGTAAGCAGCCCAGTCCTGCTCAATCAGATACGGCGCAGCCACATGCAATTTACCCTGGGCCAAATTCAAAGTCGATGTTGCAATTCCCATGTCATTCCTAACTGGCGACTACGCGCCTGAAGAAGCATACATGTTTCATTAGAGTCTTTTTGTCACCCTCCCGTTAGCCCCCAACCGGGCAGTGACGCTTCGGCAGCGTTCGAAAACGAACACAGGTTCTCATCAACGGACACCATCCTAATGGTCCCTTTGCCTAAGTCCTGATAATTCTTCGCGTTAACATTCGTCTCATGGCAGATCGATTGCCTTATCAACGCTCAGTGCAAGATGGAGGAACGTCTATGTCAGCTCTCCTGCAGGATCTGCGATTCGCTCTCCGGTTGCTTGTCAAAAACCCTGGCTTCGCCCTGATCGCAGCCATCATTATGGCCCTCGGCATCGGAGCCAACACCGCCATCTTCACCATCGTCAACAAGGTTCTCCTTGAGCCGCTCCCTTTCCGCGACGTCGATCGCATCGTCCAGGTCTGGCACACCCCTCCTCAGTCGAGCTTTCCCGGAATGACGACCTTCTCCATCTCGCCCGCTAATTTTCTCGATTGGCAGAGAGAAAACCACGTATTCGAATCGATGGCCCTCTACTCCGGTGCCAGTTTCGACCTCACCGGTACCGGAAAACCCGAATCCATCGGAGCAAGCCCCGTCACCAACGGCTTCTTCTCCGTCCTCGGAGTCGAACCCATCCACGGACGCACCTTCCGTGCGGAGGAGAACAACCCTGGCCAGAACCACGAAGTCGTCCTCAGCTATAAATTCTGGCAAACCCACTACGCCGCCGACCCTGCAGCCGTCGGCAAAACCATCAATCTCGATCACGAGCCCTACACCATCGTCGGTGTCATGGGCCCGGCAATGAACAAACCCGGCTTCGCCCAGATGTGGGTCCCCAAAGCATTCACACCCGCCGAAGCCGCCATCCGCAGCAACCACAACTATCTTGCAGTCGCTCGCCTCAAGCCCGGCGTCACCCTCGAGCAGGCACAGGCCGAGATGAATACCATCTCCCAGCACCTCGAGCAGGCCTATCCCACCGACGACAAGGGATGGGGCGCAGTCATTCACCCGTTGCGCGAAGAGACCGTCGGCAATGTCCGCCCGGCACTCCTGATGATGCTCGGAGCAGTCGCCTTCGTCCTTCTCATCGCATGCGCCAACGTCGCGAACCTTCTCCTCGCGCGCACCTTCTCGCGTCGTAAAGAGATCGCCATCCGCACCGCCATGGGCGCGCGGCGCGCTCGCATCGTGCAGCAGCTCCTCGGAGAATCCGTCCTCATCTCGCTCCTCGGCGGTGCGCTCGGCCTCGTCGCCGCCCACTTCGGAATTCAGCTCCTGCTCAAGCTCTTCGCAGCCCAGCTACCGCAGTTGGGAGAGATCGCCCTCAACGGTCCCGTGCTCGCGTTTACCTTTGCGCTCTCTCTCCTCACCGGCATCCTCTCCGGCCTGCTACCCGCCCTCAGCATGACAAGAGGCGACGCAAGCGACGCTCTCAAGCAAGGGCTCGGACACACCGATGCCATCGGCGGAAGCAGCGCAGCCCGCTCCGCGCTCGTTGTCGTCGAAGTCGCCTTATCGCTGGTCCTGCTCATCGGCGCGGGGCTCATGATCCGCAGCCTCTCGAAGCTTCAGACCATCAATCCCGGCTTCGATCAGCAAAACGTTCTCACCATGAACGTCCAGATCAACAAAAAACAGTTCGCCGACGCCACCCAGGAGTCGCAGTTCGTCCAACAGATCACCGAGCGTGTGCGCGCCATCCCCGGAGTCGAGTCCGCCGGAGCCATCGACGATCTGCCTCTCAACGGAGGCTCCAATCAGCCCGTCGCCATTCAGGGTCATCCAGCCCTCTCCCTGTCCGAACAACCCGAAGTCTCCGTCCGCGTCGCAACCCCCGGCTACTTCGAAACCATGCGCATCCCACTGCTTCAGGGACGGGTCATCAGCCCCGATGACCGCGCCGGCTCAGCAGCTGTCGTCGTCATCAGTCAGTCCATGGCAAAGCAGTTCTGGCCTAACGGCGATGCCATCGGTCACTACCTCAAGCTATCGTTCTTCCCCGACCGGGACCGAGAGGTCGTCGGAGTCGTCGGAGACGTCAAGCAGAGCGGCCTCATAAGCTCTGCAGGACTGGCGACCCTCTACTGGCCCGCCGCGCAGACCGTGGCTCCCATTGACTCACCCTGGATGTCGCGGCCGTTCGCGCTCGTCGTCCGCACAACCGTCCCTCCCCGAACTCTCGCCACCGCAATCACCGATGCCGTCCACCAGATCGGCAAGGACACTCCGGTCGACAATGTACTCACCCTCGAAGAGTTCGTCGACGCAACCCTCACCCAGCAAAGCTTCAACATGCAGCTTCTCTCCATCTTCGGCCTGCTCGCTCTCATCCTCTGCACCGTCGGCATCTACAGCGTCCTCGCCTATTCCGTAAAGCGCGGCATGAAAGACATCGGCCTGCGCATCGCCTTTGGAGCGACCCGCAGCGATATCGTGCAGTTTGTCGTCACCCAGGCCATCAAACCCACAGCGATCGGTGTCGCCATCGGCCTCGCCGCAGCCTGGTCGCTCAGCCGCCTTGTGAAGAGCATGGTCTACGGCGTAAGCACTCGAGATACTCTCACCTTCGTCGTCGTAACAGCGCTTCTTATCCTCGTAGCGGTCGCAGCAAGCCTCATCCCCGCGATGCGCGCCACACGCATCGACCCACTGGCCGTCATCCGTGATGAATAATCTTTGCGCACGATGAAATTGTGAACGAGCCACGCCGTTGCTGTATCCTCGCCCCATGCAACTCAGGCTCCTTCTTCTCGCACTTTTGTTTGCGGCCACGGCAGCAAGAGCCCAATTCGACATCGAAGAGTCCCACACCACCGCGAGCCTCCGCGGCATCCACAACGTAGGCGCCGGAGTCGCGTGGGCCAGCGGCACCAACGGCACCGTCCTCCGCACCGAAGACGGCGGCTACCTCTGGCAGACCTGCACCATCCCGCCCGGAGCCGAAAAACTCGACTTCCGCGGCATCCAGGCCTTCGACGCAAACACCGCCATCGTCATGTCCTCCGGCCCAGGCGACCAATCCCGCCTCTACAAAACCACCGACGGCTGCCAAACCTGGAAACTCCTCTTCACCAACCCCGACAAAGAAGGCTTCTGGGATGCCATCCAATTTCATGCAGCGCAACTAACGGTGTCCTTGCTTGGCGATCCGGTCGATGGACATTTCGTCGTCATGCTCACTTTTGACGGCGGATCGAAATGGGAGCAGCAAACGTTGCAAGCAGCAGCCGACATCAATGGAGAAGGTATCTTCGCAGCCAGCAATTCCTCACTGTTACTGAGTGCTCCGCTGATCAATTACGGATGTCTTCGGTACCGGCGGGCACGGGGGCAGTCGAATCATTACGGTAGGCTGCAGGACCAACCGACGTCGTACTGAGGCATGAGTATGTCTCGACAGACAACAAAGTTACCGTGGTAGCGCAGCGCTAGACTGCAGAACGATTTCCAACGTGCAGCACTCGCACGACTCGACTCGAGGAGTTTTTTCGATCGCAGAGTCAAATCGATGGACATGACGCTAGTTGCCGTCGGAGGCGACTACAAGCATCCAAACGATCGCATCGACACCGCATGGACGGATGACTTCACACATTACTGATCAAGCAACCCACTATTCGGATCGCTCGCCCAAACCCCACCCCACGGCTACCGCTCTGCCGTAGCCTACGACCCCAACCAAAAACTCTGGATCACCGTAGGCCCCAACGGCACCGACATCTCCCGCGACGACGGCAAAAACTGGACACCCCTGAAACCCAGCCCGCAAGACCCACCCGACGCCGACAAAAACTGGAACGCCCTCTCGCTCCCCTTCGTCGTAGGCCCACACGGACGCATAGGCCGCCTCCGCCCCATCACCCAAAAATAAAAATCCGTTCTTATCCGCGCAATCCGCGGTCGATCCTCACTCTTGAGGCGGCGTAGTCGGCGGAGTAGCAGGAGCCGTAGGAGAAGCCGTCCCCGGCGAAGTTCCAAACCCGCCCGGCGTATTCCCAAACCCGCTGGGAGCAGTCCCCGAACCCGGCGTATTCCCAAACCCTGACGAGTTCCCCGAAGCCGACCCAAGACTCCCAGATCCGCCAAACAACGATCCCTTCGCATACAACTGCTCAATCCGCGGGTCGTAGAAAAACTCCCACGTGTCATAAGTCGTCTGCTCGTTCAACACCGTAATCGACTCCCCATCCTTCGGAATCCCCACTCCAACAAACGGAGCCCCACCCGAAGGCGTACCCGAAGATTGAATCCCGCTCGCCGACCCCAGCGTATTCGACTGACCCGGAGTACTCGAACCATCCGAGGACGAACCACCCAGCGTAGCCGGCCCGCTCGATCCAGTGCCGCCACCCGGCGTAGGCGTGCCACTCGTACTCGATCCGCCAAGCGTAGGCATCGTCGAACCACCAAGCCCGGAACCACCCAACCCGCCCCCACCCGGTGAAGAGTTTCCAAACGCCGAGCCCCCAAACGCACTCCCCGAGCCCGCCTGCTGCCCCGAACCTGCCGCACCCGCCCCAATCCCGCCACCCGAAGCCATCCCCGCAGCCGAGCCCAATCCCGGCGTCAACCCCGCCAGCGGCTGACCAAAAAATCCCTTCACCGTCGTCTTCGCCTCTCCCACGTGGATCAGCCGCCAGTCATCCTTGCCCGTCATCGGGTCCACATACCGCTGCCGCAGAAACCGTATATTGTTCGTCTTCTCCAACTGCTCGATCGACCCCGGATAAGTATGCGTCTTCCGGTAGTACAGCCGTATCGCCCGCACATATTGGTCCCCACGATGCACGGCCTCCACCTCGCGGTCGCGCTTCAGCGACCTGCGCCACCTTCGGAGCCGCCACGCCCAGCACCAGCAGAATCAGAAAAATCGCAACAATCAACCCCACCAGCATGAAGCCCTCTTCGGCCTCCTGCCTGCGCTCACTGCGAATCGACCCCAGGGTGACTGTCCATCATCTCCAACCGCCTTAGTGTGGTCCGGTCAACGCCAGTGTCTGCCGGTTGTTATTTGCCATATCCTCCACCACAACGGAGTTCGCGGCAACGGAGATAACTTTATACTTCCGCTGCACGATATCGCCATCCTAAGCAACAAACACATCATCGCCGTGCAGAAGAAACGCCATCCTCTTGCCGTTCGGATCCGTCGCCACCCCGAAGAACTTCAGCTCGATCGGCGGCGGTGGTGGAGGTTGCGGTGGCTGTGGCGGAAGAATCGGCTCAGCCACCTTCGGACGCACCGGCGCGATCACCTTCGGAATCTCCACCGGAACCGAAGTCGCCGAAAAAATATTCCTCCCACTCCCCGAATACACCAGCGACTCCGTCACCAGCATCGCATCCATCCGCAATGTCGGATCGAGCTGCGCCGAAGTCGTTCCCACATTCTTCGCGGCCTTCCCCGCAACGTTCCCCGGCGGCAACGCAACCACGCTCGCAGCCGCAGGAGCCGTCTTCACCACCGGCGCAGTAGTCACCACCGGAGCCGGCGGAGGAGCAGGCGTATCGTCATGCAGGTTGTAATACAAAATCCCAGCTGCGAGCACCACAAAACCCGCAATCGCAGCGCCCTTCTTCTGCTGGTCAGGAGTCAGCCTTATCATCGCTTGCCTCCCGTCGCCGGAACACTCGCGGCTTTGTCAGGCGCACCCGCCGCATCGTCCTCCGCTCCAGCCACTGCCTTCTCCGTGCCCTCGATCCCAACCGGTGACCGCAGATACGTCGTGACCCGCAACCGCAACCCAACAACTCCGCTCTGCTGCCCGGTCAGCGTAACCCCTGTGATCAGGAAAAACATCTTGTCCCGCTCCAGCGAATTGATGAAGAGCACCAGCGGCCTGTAGTCTCCGCTCAAACTCGCATCCATCCGCGCCTCGGTCAGCTCACCCGCCGTCCCCGACATCACCGGCTCGTACGCATACTGCACCCGCGTCAGCTTCACGCCCTGCTTCTTCGCCAGAGCACCCAGCTCACCGACTGCTTCCGAGTTCGCATACGGCAGCCGCTGCTTATAAAACTTGTCCGCGTCCTTGGTGGCCTGCGCCAGCTTTTCATCCAGACCCTCAAGCGGCTGTCGCGCAATCTCCGCCGTCTTCATCTGCACAGTCTGGTCCGCGAGAGCCTGGGCATTATCCCCGTTCGCTGCTCGCCACGTGAACACCAGGTGCACCAGCAGATACAGATTCACCACCCCGAACAACACCACGCCCGCAATATGCAGGTTCAGCAGCGTGCCGAGCTTGCGCGCCTTCTCTGCCCACTCCCTCGCCGCCACCGCCGACCGCTTCTTCTCCGCTACCGTTGTCATCGCGGCGCTCCCTTCTGCAGCGGAGCCTTCACCACACCATTTCGCAGCGGTCTCGCAGGCCTGGGATTCTTCCTCTTTGTCTCTGTCGCAGCGCTCGCGGAATCCTCGTCTGCGCCCTTCTTCGCCACATCCGCCTTCACCGGGTTCGCCGGCAGCGGGTTATATCCGCTCCAAATCTCAAACTGCACCGCTCCCGGCGGCAGCACCGGAGCATTCACCGCATGCGCCGCACCCTCCTGCGTCTGCGCCTGCTCCGACGCCAGCCTCGGAGACAGGAACCGCTGCGACGTCTCCAGATTCCTCACCAGCAGCACCGTGCGCTCCCGATCGCCGCTCACCCGCAGCCGGATGTTCACATCGCCTTCCTTTGTTATCTGCGGCTCGATGCTCGTCACCTGGACTCCGGTTGGCAGCACTTTCTCCAGATCCATCATCACTGCCGTCCAGCTAAAGCTCTTCCGCGCAAACACCGCATTCAGATACCGCGACCGCTCCAGCACCGCCATGTTCTCCGGCTGACGCATCCTCGCCTCATTCACCATGCGCTCATGCTGGTACTGTTGCGTCTTTGCCTTCAGCGCATCCATCTGTGCCCGCGCGACGCTAGCCTTCGCGCTGAGCGAGTGCAGCCACAACCCAAACCCCACTGCCAGCACCGCCAACAACCCCATCGCCAGCCGCAGCTTCGCGAACAACGGTCGCAGCTCAACAAACGGGCGATTCGCAAGATTGATCGAAATCCGCATCAGTTCTTCAGTGCCCCCCGAACGCCGGCCAGCCAGCCCCGCGGCACTCTCGACGAAACCGCGCCTGCTTCCATCATCGCCGCGTCTACCATCTCCCTCACGCGCAAACCTTCCATGCCGCTCTCTTCCATCATCGCCGCAACATTCTCCGCCCCCAGGGTTCCCGCCACGAGCAACTGGTCCGGCGAACTCTCGAGCGAATCCTCAAAATAAGCCGCCGCCACGCTCACCGCCTGAGCCACATCGTGCGCCATCATCTTCAAACCCACCTCGCGCACAATCTCGGTCTCCACCACCGAACTCTGCATACGAGCCTCGGCCTCAAACCGATCCAATCCGCCCGGCTCATCCAACCAATTCACCCTGTTGGTCACTGGAACGATCGGCTCAACTTCAACCGGAGCCACGCCACCAACATTCATATCGACAGACCGATGCAGCAACAGGGTCGAGCCCCGCACAATCGCCGTCGTCACCGCGCCCGCACTCGCATTCATCATCAGCACCGGAGCCGCATCCTCATCAAGCCCGGCCAGCGCAGCCAGCGTGCTCGGCAGCACCGCTCCCGGCAGATAACCCGCCGCCAGCACCGCGCCCTCATACTCCTCCAGCACATCCTTCGGCATCGCCACGGCCAGCAACTTGATGGTGCCCTTCTCGCTCGACATCACCTGGTAGCTCACCATCGCGTGGTCCGCGTCGAACGGCAGCAGCTTCTTCAACCGAAACCGCACCACCGGCAACGCCTCCACAGTCTTCGAAGGCAACTCATCGAAGTCCACAAACAACACCCGCGCCGCAGCATCCGGAACCACGACGGTCACATCGCGCGACCGCTCTCGGCCGCCCGCCACAACACCATCGAGCGCCCGCCGCACCGCAGCCACCACCGCCGTCTTATCGACGATATTGCCAACCTTCAGCCCCGGCGCCACAGCCCCTTCAACCAGATCAGCCCGCGATACAGCCGTCAAAACCGCCGTCGCATCATCGGCCCGCGCTGCCACTACACCCTCAGCGCGAACCTCAACAGCCAGCCGCGGCCGCGTCCCCAATGTCTTCGGTAAAATTTCCATTCCGTCCTAGACTACCTTGTCTCTCAAACCCGCAACCGAGGTCAAACAACACTTCATGACAAATCCGACACCAAGTGCCTTAAATCATGTTGCCGCCCTCGATACTCCCATCTTCGACTTTCTGCCATTTTCCTACGGCCCAAATTCCATAACCTTGAACCGCAAATGTGCAACATAAAGTGAGAAAGATACAAATTTTGACCGAGGATGATGGTCGATGAACCCAATGAAATTGAACAGCGCCAAAATACGCCCAGTACATCATCTGAAGGACCCAAGCTACCCATCGGAGCCGCTGTGCTCTAGTCTTACTGATCATCACTTTCAAGCAACCCCGCCCATTTTTGCCTACCGTCCCGCCTCAATAAACGTAACCTTATTGATCTCCCTCAGCGTGGTAATCCCGGCCCGAACCCGTTCCAGCGCCGAATCCCGCAGAAACGCCATTCCTTTATCCCGAGCCTTCTTGCGAATCTCGCTGCCCGGCTTCTTCGCCAGCAGCATCTCGCGAATCTCATCATCCAGCTCCAGCAACTCATGGATCGCCGAACGCCCGCGATACCCCGTGCCGCCGCACTCAATGCATCCTGCCCCTTCACGGAAGTTGAAGTTCCGCCACTCGCCCGGCTCCAAGCCGCTGGCGAGCAGATCAGCCTCGCTGTAATGCACATTCCTCACGCAGAACTCGCACACCTGCCGCACCAGCCGTTGCGCCAGAATACAGTTCAACGCCGAAACAAAGTTGTAAGGTTCAACACCCATGTTCAGAAAGCGCCCCAGCACGTCGACCACGTTATTCGCGTGCACCGTCGTGAACACAAGGTGTCCCGTAAGCGCGGAATTGATCGCAATCTGAGCAGTCTCAGCGTCACGGATTTCTCCAACCAGAATCTTGTCCGGGTCATGCCGCAGAATCGAACGCAACCCGCGAGCAAATGTCAGGCCCTTCTTCTCATTCACCGGAATCTGCGTAATCCCGCGAATCTGGTACTCGACCGGGTCTTCAATCGTGATGATCTTGTCTTCTTCGCTCTTAATCTCATTTAGCGCGGCATACAGAGTCGTCGTCTTACCCGAACCCGTCGGCCCCGTCACCAGCACCATCCCGTACGGCTCCTTGATATATCGCCGGAACCGCGCCAGATCCTTCTCCGCGAACCCGACCACATCGAGAGAGAGCTTCTTGAACTTCTCCGACATCGACTCTTTATCGAGCACACGAAGCACAGCATTCTCGCCATGCACCGTCGGCATAATGGACACACGAAAGTCGATCAGGCGCCCCTTGTACCGCACACGAAAACGCCCGTCCTGCGGCACGCGCCGCTCGGCAATATCCAGCTCCGACATAACCTTAATACGCGAAAGAATCGTCTGATGATGCTCCCGCGCAATCGGAGCCATCGCCTGCTGCAGCACGCCGTCGATTCGGTACTTCACCAGCAGACAATCATCGAATGTCTCAAGGTGAATATCGCTCGCTCTCCGTTCCAACGCGGTAAAGATTGTCGTATCCACCAGGCGAATGATCGGCGAGATATCGTCCTCGCTCGTCAGCCGCTCAATCGAAATATTCGAGTCCTGCGTATCGTCCCCATGCAGAACATCGAACGCCAAACCTTCACTGGCCTCATCCAGCACGCGCTGGCTCTGTTCCGTCTTCTTCAACAACTCTGTAATCTGCGACAGCGTCGCCACCCGTGTCACCAGCCGCTGCCCCAGCAGCCCCGAAATCTCGTCCAGCACCATCAGCTTCGATGGGTCCGACACCGCAATCGCCAGCTTTCCCTCCATCTGCTCCAGGGGTACGAAGTTGTAACGGAACATCATGTCCACCGGCACGCTCTTAAACAGCTCGTGCGATATCTTGAAGTTCTTCAAATCCACAAACTCCGCACTATAGCGCCGCGCAATCAACTGCGCCCGCTCCACCTCATCCATACCCGGTTCATTAATCGGTATTGCCAACGGTGCCATTGCCATATATCCCTAAGACTCCCTCAATCCTCTTCCGTAACCCTAACAATAGTTGTAGAACCAGGCGCTTCGCGAAGAAATAACACCCACGTACTTCACGATTATCCTCTGATCCTTGAGAATTAACTCTCTCTTCACCAGACCACAGGAACTTCCCCGGAATCACGAATCGGCTCATCCCTCGTTACCAACTGCAAACCATGCACCAGCGCCGTAGCTCCAATCAACTTGTCGGCAGGATCATGTGGATAAGCCCTCGAAAACTGAGTTCCCCGCTCCGCAATCTCTCCGGTCACCGGAATCACACGGTATGCCTCTTCAACGAAACGAAGAAACTCCGAAAGCTCTGTCTCCAGTACAACCTTTCCTCGCGAAACCGCCACAGCAATCTCCCACAAGCTGATGTCCGCGATCGCGACACCGCCCTGATTCTCTCGCGCCTCGGTCAACGCCCGCAAAGCATTTGCCGACAATTGATCCGGTTCCAGCGCCAGCCACAAAACCACATGCGTATCGACAAGGATCACTTCAGCGAGTCCCAATCTTCCAGCGGCGTTATCGGAGACACAATATCCCCCACGATCCTTCCCTTCCCGAACCTGTAAGCCGCCAACGGATTCTCTTCCTTGTCCACGGGCACCAGCTTCGCCACGGGCTTCCCGTTCTTGGTAATCACCACGGGCTCCCGCTTAGCCTGAACCTCATCCATCACCGCGAGACAAGTCGCCTTGAACTTCCCAGCTGCCATCGTCCTCATGCAATACCTCGACCATGGTCATAATACCATGGTCACAAAAATAGCCTCAACTCCTCATCACATCATTATGCTATCCTCCGCCCATCCCCCGGGCCCCACAATCCAACATTTGGAGGAGCACATGAGCACAGCACCAGCCACCCTCTCCGGTCTCATCCCTAAGGCCATCAACTGGTCTATCGCCCTCAGCATCCTTCTCATCATCGCTGGACTCTTCGCCATCTTCATCCCGTCCGCCTCCGGTCTGGCCATCACCCTGATCTTCGGGTGGCTCATGGTTCTCAGCGGCATCACCCATCTCGTCTTCGCCTTCAAAACCCACACCACCGGCGGCCGCATCTGGGAGATCCTCATCGGAATCATCTACCTTGTCACCGGCTTCTATCTCATCGCGCACCCCATCGCTGCCCTCTTCGCCCTGACTCTCATCCTCGCTTGCTACCTCTTCTTCGAGGCCATCTTCGAGTTCGTCCAATACTTCCAACTCCGTCCCCGTCATGGAGCTGGCTGGCTCATCGTCGACGGCATCGTCACCCTCATCCTCGCCATCATGATCTGGCGCTCCTGGCCTGCCAGCTCTGTCTGGGTCATCGGAACACTCGTCGGCATCAGCATGATCTTCAGCGGCATCTCGCGCCTCATGCTCTCGCTTGCCGCCAAACGGCTAGTCCAGCAACACGCTCTCTAGGCGCACTCAAATCCGCCATTGCGAGCCCGCTCTTCAACGGAGTAAAGTGCTCCGCATGCTTGCAGGCCGCAGTTGGGACAGTTGGATCGACGAATACGCACAGAGCCATCAGCACCCGCTGAACCGGCTCACTCACACCTTTGGCATTCCCCTCATCATGCTCTCGCTGCCCATCCTGCTCGCGAGCATCCTCTGGCATCGCCTGCTCTGGACCGGCATCGCACTCTTCGTAGGCGGCTGGGCTCTTCAGTTTATTGGGCACGCCATCGAAGGCAAGCCGCCGGAGTTCCTCAAAGACTGGCGCTTCCTCCTGGTCGGATCCCGCTGGTGGGCAGCCAAAATCCGCGGCAAAGTCTAACCGCAGCACTCAATCCGCGCCGATCCCAAAGATCCGCGGTCAACCGGTCTCAAAACCCTCACTGCTGCCCGGTCGAACCCATCCCCAGGTTGAAAATCGGCAGATACAGAGCAATCAAAATCCCCGTCACCACCACTCCCATAAAGATCAGGATCACCGGCTCGATCAGACTCATCGCGGCCGTCAGGTTGGTCTGCACATCCTCTTCAAAAAACTCCGCCACCGAGTTCAGCATCTGCGGCAATGCGCCCGTCGACTCGCCCACCTCGGTCATTTCAATCGCCAGCTCCGGAAACACCTTCGTCGACTGCAAACTCGACGCCAACCCTTTGCCTTCGCGCACCGTCTCCACCGAACGGTACACAGCCGTGGCAATCTGCGGTGAATCGATCGAACGCGCCGCCGTCTCCAGCGATGGCACCAGCGGCAAACCGCCCGTCAGCAGCGTCGAAAGCGTCCTCGAAAACAACCCCACCTGGTACTTCAGCCAAACCGGCCCAAAGACCGGCAGTGAGATTCGTATCTTATCAATCACGTTCGCGCCCGCATCTGTCTTCGACCACCGGTACAGCAGAAACCCGATAATCCCCACCACAATCGCAAAATAGATCCCGTAAGCCTGCGCATATTTACCCATGCTCAGCAAAAGCAGCGTCAAAGCCGGCAACTTCGTATTCATCTGTTCGTAGAGCTGCGCAAACCGCGGCACTACAAACGTAATCAGAAAGATGCAAAGCGCGATCACCATCACCACCAGCAGCGCCGGATAGATCAGACTCGCCTTCAACTTCTTGCGAAAGGTCAGCGACACCCGCTGAAAGTCCAGATACCGCTGCAATACCTCTTCCAGGTTGCCCGACCGCTCGCCCGCCAGCAGCGTCGTCGTATACACCACCGGAAAACCACCCTGCGCCTCAAACGCCTGCGAGATCGACTCACCCGTCT
The DNA here is from genome assembly GCA_963746625.1 of uncultured Acidobacteriaceae bacterium. GTDB lineage: Bacteria > Acidobacteriota > Terriglobia > Terriglobales > Acidobacteriaceae > Edaphobacter. Next base: position 426,686 of record CAVVBT010000001.1, on the reverse strand, counting down.
TCACCCGAGCCGCCACGTCCTCCAACTGCGCACGAAACTGCGGCTGCTTCTGCCGCTTCGCCAGCAGCTCCAGCGATCCCAGAATCGGCAAACCCGCACGAATGAGCGTCAAGAACTGCTGGTTGAAGATCAGAAACGTCTCCAGCTTGACCTTCTTCTTGCCCCCGGCCAGCACGCTCTTCGCCTTCACCGAATACACGTAGTACCCAGCCTGCGTAAACCGCGCGCGCAACTCCTCCGCCGTAGCCGCGGCATGGCTCTGCTCCATCACATGCCCACGCTCATCCGCCAGCCTAATCACAAACTCAGTCATAAATCGCTCTTGCTTTTCTTGTTGTCATCCCCGGAAGGGATTTGCTGTTGTTGTTGCTCTTGCTTTTTTAGCTTGTCATCCCCGAAGGGGATCTGCTTTTGTTCTTGCTCCTGTCGTTGCAACTTGCTTTTCTTGTTGTCATCCCCGGAGGGGATCTGATGTTGCTGTTGCTGTTGCTGTTGCTCTTGCTTTTCTAGCTTGTCATCCCCGGAGGGGATCTGCTTTTGTCTTTTCCAATGACAGCCACAATCCATCTTAGACGTTCCCCAACCGAATTCGCCCCTCTGCCTGCGTCTTCCGTGGTATCTCCTCCGTCCCACACCCATCCGCGCCGCCTTTGTTACTCTTGAATCCTTCCAAGGAGCCCCATGGCCACTCGCACGCTCAATACACCTCTCGCCGTCTTCACTCTCCTGTGCGTCTCCGCTTGCGCCCTCGCGCAAAAGCGCCCCATCACGGCCAAAGACTTCGACTCCTGGCGCACCATCAACGGACAAGTCCTCTCTCCAGACGGCCACTACATCGCCTACGGAGTCTTCCCACTCGAAGGCGACGGCGAAGTCATCGTCCGCAATCTCTCCACCAGCAAAGACACCCACGAAAACGCCGGCGAACTCCCACCTCCACCACCGGACGACCCCAACGCCGAAGGCCCACCGCCTCCGCGCAACATCCAGCTATCCTTCACCAATGACTCCAAGACCCTCGTCTTCCTCGCCTACCCCACTCACGCTGCCGTCGAGAAAGCCAAAACTGACAAGAAGAATCCCGCACACGAAGAACTGGTCGTCCTCGACCTCGCCTCTTCCAAATCCACTCGCGTAGCCGACATCAAAAGCTTTCAGCTCCCGAAGAAATCCGACGGCTTCGTAGCCTACCTGAAGTACCCCGCACCTCCACCGACACCCACGAAAGAAAACTCCACCGAACCCGAAGCCAAATCCGAACCAACACCCGCACGAACAGGCAACAACCGCGAAACCCCGGAGTTCGGCACCACCCTCACCCTCCTGAATCTCACGACTCAATCCAGCCGCGAATTCCCCGACGTCCTCGACTACCAGATCACTCGCGACGGAAAATCCCTCGCTTACTCCGTCGCCTCTCACAAGCCCGAAACCGACGGCGTCTACATCGCCCTTACCGCCGGTGGAGACCCACACGAACTCATCTCCGGCAAAGGCCGATACGAGCATCTAGCCTGGACAGAAAAGTCCGATGCCCTCGCCTTCATCGGCAACCCCTCCGCCACCGCCGCCGAAAAGAAGCCTCCCTATAACCTCTATCTCTGGAACTCCACCGAACCCAAAGCCAACCTCGTGGTCTCCACCACGACGCCCGGCTTCCATCCCGGCTACGTCATCCACGACCACGCCACCCTGACATTCTCGAAAGACGGCAGCCGCCTCTTCTTCGGCGCCGCACCACCCTCGCCTCCGCGCCCACCAGCCACCATCGACCCCGACAAACCCTCTTTCGATCTATGGAGTTACAACGAAGAGTCAATCCCGCCCATTCAGAAAGTCCGAGCAACCGCCGACCTCAACCGCTCCTACCGCGCCGTCTATCTCATCCCCGGCAAGAAGATGATCCAGCTAGCCGACGAGTCCCTCGCGGAAGTCGTTCCGAACGAATCCGGCCGCTATGCTCTGGGCACTGACGAACGCGAGTATCGCGCCATGCAAGACTACGGCGAGCGCATTCTCGATACCTACGTCGTCGACGTAGACACTGGCCAGCGCACCCTCGCCCTCAAAAAACACGAAGGCCAGACGCGCCAGTCCCCCGGCGGCCACTACCTCCTCACCTTCGACGGCAAGGACTGGAACTCCTACTCCATCGCCACCGGAAAATCCATCAACCTTACCGCAAAACTCCCTGTCGCCTTCTGGAACGAAGAAGAAGACACCCCCAGCACTCACGGCCCCTACGGCATAGGCGAGTGGACCAAAGACGACAAGTACGTCCTCCTCTACGACCACTACGACATCTGGCAGATCGCTCCTGACGGCAGCTCCGCCACCAACCTCACCCACGGCATCGGCCGCGCCAATCACCTCGAGCTACGTGCCATCGCCTACCATGCCGACCCCGACGACCGAACCCTCGACCCCACCAAGCCAATCCTCGTCCACGCCGAAGACATCATCAACCGCAACTCCGGCTTCTACACCACCCGCATCGACGCCAAAGACGCACCCACCAAACTCCTCCTCACCGCCGACGACTACAACAATCCCATCAAAGCCCGCGATGCCGACGTCTACGCCCTCACCGCGCAATCCTTCACCAAATTCCCCAACCTCCTCATCACCGACGCCTCGTTCAAAAACCTGCAAAAAATCTCCGACGCCAACCCGCAACAATCCTCACTCCTCTGGGGCACCGATGAGATGGTCAACTTCCAGAGCACCGACGGCATCCCGCTCCAGGGCATCCTCTACAAGCCTGAAAACTTCGATCCCTCGAAGAAATATCCAATGATCGTCTACCTCTACGAGAAGCTCTCGCAGAACCTCAACCACTTCGTCGACCCGCGCCCGATGGACTCGATCAACATCAGCTATTACGTCTCCAACGGCTACCTCGTCTTCACGCCCGACATCGTCTACACCACCGGCTACCCCGGCCAGAGCGCGCTCAAATGCGTCCTCGGCGGAGTCAACGCCGTCACCGCACGCGGCTTCGTCGACGAAAAGAACATCGGCATCCAGGGCCACAGCTGGGGCGGATACCAGATCGCCTACATGGTCACCCAGACGACGCGCTTCAAAGCCGCAGAAGACGGCGCGCCCGTTGTAAACATGATCTCCGCCTACGACGGCATCCGCTGGGGCTCCGGCCGCCCGCGCCAGTTCCAGTACGAAAAAACCCAAAGCCGCATAGGCGGCTCTCCATGGGAAGTCCCTCTTCGCTTCATCGACAACTCGCCCATCTTCCAGGTCGACCGCATCCAGACCCCGCTCCTCATCCTCCACAACGACGCCGACGACGCTGTCCCGTGGTATCAAGGCATCGAGTTCTTCCTCGCCCTACGCCGCCTCGACAAACCCGCATGGATGTTTACCTACAACGGCGAACCCCACCACCTCCGCCGCCGCGCAAACCAGCGCGACTACGCCGCCCGCATGGCCGAGTTCTTCGACTACGAACTAAAATCCGGCCCCGAACCCACCTGGATGCAAAAACCCATCCCCTACCTCCACACCGCCGAACAAGCCGCCCCATAGTCTGGGTGGCCCATCCTTTGTAGCCGCATCGCCGGGTGGCCCATCCTTCACAGTCTCATCGTGAAGGGTGGGTTGCCGTTGCCGCTCTCGGTTGCCGTCGCCGCTCTCGGGTGGCCCATCCTTCGTAGTCTCATCACGAAGGGTGGGTTGCCGTTGTTCTTGCTTTTGCCGTTCTCGTCTGTCATCCCCGAAGAGCCTGCCCTGAGCGAAGTCGAATGGGGGACCTGCCTTTGTATTTCGCGCAGCCCCGCTCTTCCCAGCAAACCCATCAAACCGCAATCCCATCCAGAATCCCTTCCAGCATCGCTCCAGCATCACGCACCGCCGTCCGATTCCCCTCCAATCGGCTGATCATCAAAGCCCCCTCCAGCGCCGCAACAAATGTATTCGAAATCCTTCGCGGATCGGTCCCCTCACGAATCTCCCCACGCTCCATCCCCTCGCGCACCAACACAGACAACCGCTTCTTCCAATCCGAAATCGCCTCTTTCGCCAACCCACGCAACACCGGATTCCCATCATCCGAATCAATCGCCGCATTCATCATCGGACATCCACCGGGCACAGGCGAAGGCACATCCACAAATCGCCTCACCAGATACTTAATCCGCTCCAGCCGATTCTCAATCGCATCCGCTCCCTGCCGCCGAACCCGAAACGCCTCACCAATCGCAAACTTGAATGCCTCCGCCGCCAACTCCTCCTTACTCTCAAAGTGGCGATAGATCCCACCCTTCTCCAGCCCCGTAGCCTCCATCACATCCTGCATCGAGCAGCCCACAAACCCACGCTGATTGAAGATCGGCGCCGCCTCCTCAATAATCCTCTGCCGCGTCATCTCTCCTTTATTCATCACGTTTCACCTCGCCCAACAGCATAACCCCAAAAATCCGAATCCTTCGCTCGTCCTGTGAATCTGATTCTAAAAGAGACCGAACGGTTTCTTTTATTTGACATAAAAAGGGGACGCAACTCTCATGGCCACCGCAACCATCGAGTATCCAGTCAAAACAGCGCCACCCCCCTCATCACCACCCCAATCAAAACCCGCAAAACCCCGTCCCATCATCAACCCCTGGGTCGTAGCCCTCACCGTAACCCTGGCCACCTTCATGGAGTTGCTCGACACCTCCATCGCCAACGTCTCGCTCCCCTACATCGCCGGAGGCCTCGGCCGCTCCTACGACGAAGTCACCTGGATCCTCACAACTTACCTCGTCGCCAACGCCGTCGTCCTCCCGATGTCCGCGTGGCTCTCCCGCGTCTTCGGCCGCAAGACCTACTACATGGCCTGCGTCGCCCTCTTCACCATCACCTCGTTCTTCTGCGGCATCGCCCCGTCACTCAACATCATGCTTCTCAGCCGAGTCCTCCAGGGCATAGGCGGCGGAGGCCTCGCCCCCGTAGAACAAGCCATCCTCGTCGACACCTTCGCGCCCGCCAAACGAGCCTCAGCCTTCGCCCTCTACACCGTAGCCATCGTCACCGCCCCAGCCATCGGCCCCGTCCTCGGCGGTTGGATCACCGACAACTACAACTGGCGCTGGGTCTTCTTAATCAACATCCCCATCGGCATTCTCTCCCTCTTCCTCACCAACCGTTTCGTTCACGATCCCGAGTCCTACGCCGAAGAGCGCAAGACCGTCCGCAGCGTCGGCGCCGATGGAAAACCCGGCAAGCTCCGCGTCGACGGAATCGGCATCGCCCTCATCGGCCTCGGCTCCGCCTGCCTCGAAGTCCTCCTCGACCGCGGCCAGATCGACGACTGGTTCGGCTCATCCTTCATCATCTGGATGTTCGTCCTTGGCGTAGGAGCCCTCACCATCGCTGTCTTCTGGGAACTCAACCACAAAGATCCCGTCATCGACTTCCACATGCTCAAGACGCGCAACTTCGCCATCGCCAACGTCTTCTACTTCATCTTCGGCTTCGGACTCTTCGCCTCCACCACGATGATCCCCCAGATCCTCCAATCTCTCTACGGCTACAGAGCCATCGACGCCGGCCTCGTCCTCGGGCCCGGAGCACTCGTCATCACCTTCCTCGCTCCCGTAGGCGCACAACTAGTCCAACGCGGCGTCATCAAGCCCAGGCTCCTTCTCTTCGGAGCCATCATGGTCGTCGGCATCTCCTTCATCCACTACAGTCACTTCAACCTCGACACCGACTACAGACACTACGCCCTCGCCCGCGCCCTGCAGGGCCTCGGCTACGCCTTCTTCTTCGTGCCGCTCTCCGTCATCGCCTACTCGCAGCTCCGCCCCGACCAGAACAACAAGGCCTCGTCGCTCACCAACTTCTTCCGCAACTGGGGAGGCAGCTTCGGCATAGCCTTCGCCACCACCATCGCCGAGCGCCGCCAGAACTTCCACCAGTCCCGGGTAGGCGGAAACATCGCCGCATCCTCATCCGCGCTGCAACAGAACATCCAGCAGACCTCCGCCTACCTGCAAACCCACGGCTTCTCCGCCGCCGACGCCATCCGAGCCGCCTACGGCCGAGTCTACGAGCAGCTCCACGCCCAAACCCAACTCCTCGCCTTCATGGACGTCTTCCACATCATCGGCATCATCACCCTGATAGCCGCCCCACTAGCCCTCCTGACAAAAAACTTCAAAGCCCCCGCCAAATCCACCGGCGCCCACTAATCCCCGCCCCCAATAAGTCGTCATCCTCAACGCAACCCTCGACACAACCCAAGATGGATAGCCCATCTCAGGCGGGTGACCCATCTCAGGTGGGTGACCACCTCAGGCGGGTGACTATCTCAGGCGGGTGGCCCATCCTTTGCGGCCGTATGCAAAGGGTGGGTTGCCGTTGCTTTTGCACTTGCCGTTGCATTTGCCTTTGCCTTTGCCTTTGCCTTTCTTGCTTGTCATCCCCGAAGGGGATCTGCTGTGGTTGTTGCCGGGCGCCCCAGATTTTGAGATATGGGCATCGAGCGAAGCTCAACCGCTCTCCTCCCCCGGCCAAGCCATCCGCCGAAAACCTTAAGCCTCCCGCCCAACCAACTCCATCTCCCCACTCAACTCTCTCGCGGATCCCGCTCCGTCCACAACATCCGAGCCTGCGGCAGCGTCCACAGCAGAACCAGAATCAAGCAGAAGTCGGCGGCCACCCCCATGCCACTCAGCGGGCGCTTCATCGCCGAATAACTCCCCGCTGCACAAGCAAGAAACGTCCCGACCCACCTCATCGACCAACGCACCGCCTTATCCCGCTCTCGCAGCTCTCGCTCATCCAGCGATTCCCCTGCGTATGCCTTCACCGGCACCGCAAAATTCCCCACGCGATAACTCCGCAACAACTCCGCCTGCTGTTCCTCCGTCGCCTCGTCAAACGACGGCGCACCATACCGGGTAACTCGCCCACTCATCCAGCCCATTCACGATCATCCGCGCCCCAGGCCTCTGGCCTATCGGATCTTCGAAATTCTTAAGCGGTCCACGGCTCCGAAAGACCCCAACGCATTGGACCACCACAAGAAGCGTCATCGTCGCAATCATCGGATGCCCCCACAACGGCTGATCCGAAAACGAAATCGCCACAAGAAATGCCAGATAAGTCACCACCACAGCCACTCTCCGCCGCCAGCGCGGACGCATATCCATCCCCCACCATCGCAACCTCTTCTCACTCGACGCCAGCATCGCTAAGCCTCCCTCTTCTGCATCTCGTAAACCTGCTCACTCAAAGGCCGAAACGGATCAGGCGAAAACACAGCCTCCACCGGCAGCTTGAAAAACCGGCTGATCTTAAAAGCCAGCTCCAGCGAAGGCGTGTAGTCCCCCCGCTCAAGAAACCCAATCGTCTGCGGATTCACCCCAACCTCACGCGCCAGAGCCTGTCGGCTAAGCGCCCTCTCGGAACGAAGAACAGCAATACGGTTATAAAGCATCCACCCTCCTTCTCCTAATTTTTCCGGGGTTGTCATCCCTCATTCGTGAGGTCGTCATTCTGACCCTGAGCATGTCGAAGGGGAAGAATCCCCACATTTTGCATTCGCTTTCGCATTTGCATTTGCATTTGCTATTGGATTTGCATTTGCTATTACATTTGCATTTCTTGCTTGTCATCCCCGAAGGGGATCTGCTATTGCTGTTTTGCTCTTGCCGCGATACAACTGCGCAAAGCTTCCCCTCAACGCAAAATCAAGGCAAGCTAGACCCAAAAACCCGAAATGCCCTTCGAACATTAACTATCCCGCAAACAAAACAATACATTGCGTATACGCAACAGCCAACAACAAACGAAGTCGACCAAGAAAAATTTCAGAAAAATGACATTTTTTCGACCCCGAAAACCCACCACACAAAACACCACAACTCACCACGAAATCACCACAACTTCACCACAAAAAACCATCTCGAAAACGCTAATTTTCCCAAAACCCCCTTCAAAAAAGCCCGAAAATCACAAAAAAATCCCTGGCCGAAGCCAGGGACCTTTTCAGGTAAAAAAACAAAATCTTCTAAACGCTAAAGCTCGATCCGCACCCGCAGGTCGACTTAACCGCTGCATTTTCAAACTTAAAGCCCGCAGCCTCCAGTGTCTCCACATAATCCACCGTGCAGTTCACCAGGTACATCGCCGACGTGGCGTCCACAAACACCTTTAGATCGTCGAACTTATAGACCTTATCCATCATTCCGGCCGCATTCTCGAACGACATGGAGTACTGAAAGCCCGAACATCCACCGCCAACCACGCCGATCCGCAGCCCCGCCGGAACCGGGTTCTGCGACGCCATAATCTCTTTCACCTTCGCAACCGCATTCGGCGTCAGGGTAACGGGCGTAGTAGAAGCCGGCGCGCCAACAACAACTTCGGGGGTAACAGCAGCAGTAGACATCAGAAGATCTCCTTATCCAACACCTTTAAGTGTATGCCCACGCCTCCACTCCGGCAAGGCCATAACTATAGAGATGCACCTCCCTCCGCCCAAGACTCAGCCATGGCCGTTTCTTGCTACGATAGCTCGTACTCCACATCCGATTAATATGAAGTTCCTCCTGCTCATCGCGAACGCCTTCATCAACACCATGGGGATAACCCAACCCTCGCCAGAAACCGCAAACCGCGCCGCTAAATTCATCGTTATCATGCTCCTCGCCGTCCTCGCAGCAGTCGCCTCCATCGCCGTCATCGCCATTTACTGGACCTCTCATCACTAAAACGCACGGCCCGTAACAAGCTGCGTTCTCCTTGTCAAAAAACTGTCTTGCTTTTGTCTCAAAGGCGTATCATTGCGGCGGAAGCCTTCTAGCCAACAATTGCTCCGGCTTCCGAAAAGACGGCCCTGTCATAGGGCGGAGGAATGCTATGACCACTATGGATGCTCTACCAGTTCTCCTTATTATCTGGGCAGCAGTTGCAGCCTGTTTCCTCGGCTTGCTTGCCTACAAGGGGCAGCTCACACGATATGAAGAAGATCAGCTCTTCCTTGGCGAGAACGTCACCCACGAGCAGCAGCTTCAAAACGAGATCATTCGCAAGGTCACCAAGATTGCCCCGTTTGTCCGCGTATTCGGTATCGCCTCGGCTGTCATGACTGCAGGCATCATCGGCATCTTCACCTACGACGCCTGGCAGCACCTGAAGTAAAGCTGTCCCGCAAATTAATTGACACCAAACAAAGAGCCAGAGGCCCTCACAGCCTCTGGCTCTTTATCTTGCCCTCAAGCCTAAACGTTATACGTCGACGAAGAGACCTTTCCTCCACGCCCGGTCCAGTTCGTGTGGAAGAACTCACCTCGCGGCTTATCCACACGCTCGTACGTGTGCGCTCCGAAGAAGTCCCGTTGCGCCTGCAGAAGATTCGCCGGCAGCCGTTCGCACCGGTAGCCATCATAGAACGCCAGCGCCGTCGAGAACGCCGGCATGGGCACGCCAATCTCGATCGAATGAATGATTGCCTTCCTCCAGGACGCCTGATACTTGTTCAACGCGCTCGAGAAGAAATCATCCATCAACAGATTCTCCAGCTTCGGATTCTTGTCGAACGCCGCCTTGATGTTCCCCAGGAAGACGCTGCGAATGATGCATCCCCCGCGCCACATCAGCGCGATGCCGCCCATGTTCAGGTTCCACTTCATCTCTTTCTCGACCGCGCGCAGCAGCATATATCCCTGCGCGTAGCTGATCATCTTCGAGCAATACAGAGCCCGCCGAACATCTTCGATAAATTCCTTCTTCTCGGAAACTGTCAACGCCTTCTTCGGCCCCTGCAGAATCTTCGAAGCCTCGACACGCTCCTCCTTCAACGCCGACAGGCATCGCGCAAACACGCTCTCTCCAATCAGAGTCAGCGGCATGCCGAGATCGAGCGCCGAAATCGCAGTCCACTTGCCCGTGCCCTTCTGCCCCGCCGTATCCAGAATCTTGTCCACCATCGGCTTGCCGTCGTCGTCCTTCTTCGCAAAGATCGCCGCCGTAATCTCGATCAGGTAGCTATCCAGTTCGCCTTTGTTCCACTCAGCGAAAACATCGTGCAACTCATCTGGCGTCAGTCCCAGCCCATCCTTCAGCAACTGGTACGCCTCGCAGATCAACTGGATATCGCCATACTCAATCCCGTTGTGCACCATCTTCACGTAGTGCCCTGCGCCGTCTTCGCCTACCCAGTCGCAGCACGGAACGCCACCCTCCACCTTCGCCGCGATCGCCTGAAAGATCTCCTTCACATGCGGCCATGCAGCCGGATTCCCTCCGGGCATAATCGAAGGGCCAAACCTCGCACCCTCCTCACCACCAGAAACACCGGTTCCGATAAACAGAATCCCCTTTTCAGCCAGATCCTTCGTCCGCCGATTCGTATCCGTAAACAGCGAATTTCCGCCGTCGATCAGAATGTCGCCCTTCTCCAGGTAAGGCAGCACATGCTCAATCGTCTGATCGACAACCTCGCCCGCCTTCACCATCAGCATCACGCGTCGCGGCAGCTTCAACGACGCACACAGCTCCTGTGCCGAGTGCGTCCCCACCACTTGCGTCCCCTTTGCCGCATCGGCAAGAAACTCATCTACCTTCGAAGTCGTTCGGTTGAACACCGCAACCTTATAACCATGGTCGTTCATGTTCAGCACAAGGTTCTGGCCCATTACCGCCAGACCAATCAATCCGATATCGCACGTTCCATCTGCCATTTCATCTCCACAGCGGCTCTCAAGGAGCATCGCTCTCTAAAGTAATTCGACGTTCACGGCCCAGAAAAAATGCTCAGCCACGAATGACTTTTCTATCACACGTATTCGTGGGAAAGATAGCGAGCTCCAGCCCCCGCCCCACAAGGCTACATGAACAAGCAAAAGGCTCCGCCAATCAGCGGAGCCCGGCCGCTCGCCACACTCAAAAAAATTACTTACTCTTCACCGCAATCACTTCAATCTCAATCAGCGCCCACGGAGCAGCCAACGCGGCCACCTGCACCGCACTTCTCGCCGGCTTGTTGGGCTGGTCCTTTGTCCCGAAGAACTGTGTATACGAAGCCTGCAGCCCCGGAAAATCCAACTTCCCTCCATTCGCCGGATCGCCTGCCAGAAAGACCGTCATCTTCACCACGTCCTTCATGTCCAGGCCCTGCGCCTGCAACAAACCCTGAATCTTCGTCAGCGCGCTGAACGCCTGCGTCTTTGTATCTCCATAAACCGCAGCCGTTCCCTTCGCCGCATCCGCTGGAGTCACTGGCGAAGCCAGCTGCCCACTCAGGTACAGCGTATCTCCCGCCCAGACGCCACTCGCAATCGGCGACTTCTCATCCTGCAGATGCTTCACGACCACCTGCGCCCGCATCGCACACACAGAACCCATCAACACAACCGCGCATATCGCCAGTCTGATCTTCATTCGTTCGTCTCCTGAATTTGTTTTGAAATATCAACCCTGCACACCAGCTGAAGCTCCGTCCAACCTGGCCGACTTCACGCGATCCGCAATCATCCCCACAGCGCGCTTTGCACTCAGCGCCGCACCCTCCTGCCATCCGACAATGTGGCTCGCCGTATCACCGGCAAAATAAAACGGCCCATCCGCTTCGATGATCACGTTGTATCCATCGCCTCCATAGCTACGAATCCACGAGCCTTCATTCCACGGCACTCGCTTCCATCCGCAGAACACCGGATTCTTCAGCTCCTTTCCATGCCCCGGATGAATCTTCTCCACCGACGCTCGCGAAGCCTGAAACTTCTCTTCCAGCGATAGCTTGTAGAAGTCCCCAACCGCTTCGTCCGTATACCCAGAGACCACAACTCCCGTCGGATGCATCAGCCGAGACGACGGATACCAGATCGGACTCGGCCCCTGCTCCAGATACGACAGCCCACCATAGATGTTGTAATCCCGCTCCCAGAACCGTCGGCTCTCCCAGGCAATCTTGTACGCCGAACCCATCGTGCTCTCATCCACTACACGCTTGAACGGCGCGGAAAGATCATTCGGAATCTTCTTCAGAATCGAAAACGGCATCGCAATAATGCAGTACGCAGCCTCTACCTGTTTCGTCGCGCCATTCTGCGTATACGACACACGCACTCCGTTTGTAGTCTTCCGAATCTCCGTCACCGGCGAACTGTACTGCACCACCGGCCCCAGTGCCTTCGCAAACGCATATGGAATCCGGTCCATCCCGCCCACCGGTTGCATCATCGTTGCCTGCCAGTCCCACGCCTCCTCAATAAACATGTCGGACCAGAAGTTCTCATCCAGCAACACCCGCATGTCCATCGGCGTCTCGTCGACGGCAACCTGCGTCCCCGCACCCGGCGGTGTCTTATATCCCGCACGCTCCGACCCCACGTACGCGCTGGAATCATCCAACGGCCCATAGATCTTCAGAAACGACGTCATGCGCTCGCGGTCTTCCTTGCTCAGCTCACTGTCGAGCGCTCCATGCGCAATGCACTTCGACAGCAGCTCTGATACATGCCCCCTCGTATCGTTGATTGCCTTTCGCTGCACCACCGGCTTTCCGCCATTCGCCTTGTCGTTCTGCATAAACGTCGAGCGCGAAGTATTGATCTCAACTTCGAGCGCCACGCCAAGCTCCCGGCAATACTCCAGCATCGTCCAGTGCGTGCTCGGCAACCGCGCCGGCCCCAGGTTCTGGTAGTTCCCGTCCTCCCAGTTAATCGTCTGCGTGGTCCCGTCGACAAACTTCACCACCGTCCCGTTGCGCCCGGACCAGTTCCGCCCGCCCGGGCGTTCCCGAGCCTCCAGCAGCGTCACGTCATACCCAAGCTTCTTCAGTTCATAGGCGGAAACCAGTCCCCCAATCCCACCGCCGAGCACCACCACCTTCACGCCCTTGCCGGAGCCAGGTGCGGCAGCAATCGGCGTCACCTGCTCACCCTTCATCGGCATCAGCCCTAGCGACTGCATCGTCGCAAACGCCGCGCTATAGCCACCCGCCTGCCCAACTCGCATCAAAAAATCCCGTCGCGAGATCCCCATCAAAGACACCTCTTCCTCCGTCAGTTTAACAACTGATACACCAACTCGAAACGCTGGAACTCTGCGTGTACGAAAAACGAAATCCTGGGTTTTTTAGAAAATGATGTCTCTACTCTATACCGCAAGAAACAACTCTTCAAATCGCCTGGTTTGGCGGGCGCAAAAGACAAGAAGACAAGCAGACCTCTTTAACGATCAATGAGAGAGCCGACCGACTCTCACAAAACAAACGAGGTCAGGCCGAAGCCTGACCTCTCCACCTAAAACCCAAGCACTGCAAAGCAAAGCAATTTCCATTTAGCGGGAAGGAACAAAGTGATCACGAAGTTGAATGACGCCGATAACCAGGAGAGCAGCCATTGCTGGTCCAAAGAGCAGATACATAAAATCCTCCTTCCCCGATGAAATTGGTTCCGCGAATCGATTGCCCAGGTTCGGGTTCCTCAAGACGCAGCGAGTCCTTTTGCTGGCCTCCAGTCAACGCGCACGACGACCGGAAGGCCCGCTGATTCAATGCAGACTTTGTTGATGCACTGTCCTCATTTGCAAATCGGCAGCCAATCCCGAAAATCCACAGGTTTCCGGAGAAATTAGCTTTTTTTGGAGGAAAGTCGAGGAAAGGGACAGAGGATGCAGAGTGATTCGAGGTCAAAACATTTCTTCAATGAGCAAATGTTTTCCACCCTACCTTGCAAGAAGAGGCATTTTGCCCACCGTCGCGCACAGCCTTCGATGTCACTAATTCCGGCGAAATCTCAGAAAGGCCGCCCCCGGTCAGACGGCAATCGTAAACGTATCTTCGCTCCGAGTCACCGCGCGGTACATCGTGTCTCGCTCAAACGGAACGCGCCCAGCTTCCGTGATCAGCCGCACCAGATCCGCCCTCCGCATCCCCTGAGGAGTCGTCGCACCGGCATCGTGATAAATCTTCTCCTCGATCACCGTGCCATCAATATCATCCGCACCAAACCGCAACGAAATCTGCGCCATCTTTGGCGACACCATCTGCCAGTAGCTCTTCACATGGGGAAAATTATCCAGCATCAGCCGCCCAACCGCGATCTGCCTAAGATCCAGCATGCCCGTCGTCTTAGGAATATGTGCCAGCGCCGTATTCTCCGGATGGAACGCTAGCGGAATAAAAGTCTGGAAGCCGCCCGTCTCGTCCTGCACCTCGCGCAGCCTCACCAGGTGGTCCACTCGGTCTTCGATGTTCTCCACATGCCCGTACAGCATCGTGGCATTCGATCGCAGTCCAATCTTGTGCGCCGCACGAGCCGTATCCAGCCACTCGCTGCCATCAATCTTGTGGTCGCAGATAATGTGCCGCACCCGGTCAGCAAATATCTCTGCCCCGCCCCCTGGCATCGAATCCACTCCAGCCGCCTTCATCCGTTCCAGCGCCTCGGGAATCGTCATCTTGCCGCGCTTCGCCAGAAACGCAACCTCGACCATCGTGAATGCTTTGATGTGCACCTTCGGAAACCGCACCTTCAGTCCACGGACCAGGTCCATGAAGTACTCAAACGGCAGGTCAGGGTGCAATCCACCGACAATATGAAACTCCGTCACCGCCTCCGTCAGCCCCGAACCCGCGGTCTCCCACGCCTCTTCGAGCGCCATCGTGTAGGTTCCTGCCTCACCCTTCTTGCGGCCAAACGCGCAAAGCCGGCACGACGCCACGCACACATTCGTCGGATTGATATGCCGGTTCACGTTGAAGTAGGCGATATCCCCGTGCAGCCGCTCCCGCACGAGGTTAGCCAGCCACCCCACGGCCAGAACGTCCCCGCTACCATAAAGCGTCACCCCATCCTCGAAGCTGAGCCGCTCCGCCTGCGCCACCTTTGCCGCAATAGGCAGCAGGTTTGGATCGTCGGTTCGGAAGGAGTGCCGCGCTTTCGTGTCGAAGGACTCAAAATTCATAGTACGATTCTATTCCTCTCAGCCGTCGTCAGTGTTTCGCCACTTCACTCGAATCAACCATCCGCGGCTGCACCACAACACCGTCAAACAACGTCGCTCCAACCAGGTGATCCCCCATGGGTCGCACCAGCTTCAGATTCCATCCAGAATTCCAATAGTGCACGGACCAGTCCGCCACATGCACCGCGAAAACAATCGTATTTTTGCTGTTCGCCGTCACCAGAATCCGTTGCGAAGGCTCGTCGTAGAACAAGCTGTTCACATCCCGGATGGTCAGAGTCTTCAGACTCTGCCACGCAGCGCCTCTATCCTTCGAAGCAAACACGCCCTCACGTCCCGCAACCCAGAGCTCGCCAGAGTCATCAACCGCCACCGCGGCTACCTGCTCCAACGAATCCGGCAGGTTCATCGTTTCCCACCTCTGGCCACCATCGGACGACAGCATCGCCGACCGCAGCGTGGCCGCTACAACCCACGACTTCGCCGTAGCCACAAAGCTCCAGTTCTCCCTCTCCAGCCCGCCAACCAGCTTCCAGCTCTCACCAGCCGTCGCACTGCGAATCAATCCCTCCGACGTCGCGGCATAAATCGTATCCCCAGACCTCGCAATCGAGTTGACCGTGGCATCGAACGCATCGCGAGGCGGATCCGCCGCCGCAGGCTTCCTCACAACCACTCCCCGCGTCTTGCCGGCAGGCTTCGCCGTGGCAGCCATCGGCTTTTCCGCTGCCGGTTGCGAACTCGCATGCGCGCTCAATGACACATTATTCACGCGATCCCAAACATCCCCTTGCAGCCGGTAAATGCCATGCCCGGTCCCGGCAATCACCGTCCCATCCGAAGCCTGCCCCAGGCTGAACACGTCTTGTCCATTCAACCCTCCGCTCTTCTGCGACCACGACAATCCGCCATTGTCGCTGACAAACACTCCACCCCAGGCCTTATCGTTCACCACTCCCACATAGATCGTCGCCGGCCGCGAACTATCCGCCACATACGACGTAATCTGCCGTGAAGAAAATCCACGGTTCGACGGAACGAACGAGTATCCCCCGTCATTGCTTGCCAATACACCGCCGCGTTCCGTCGCTAGCAGAACATGATTCGTATTTGCGGGGTCGACATAAACGTCATTTACGATGACCTCCGGACCGGTCATCCGCAACCAGCTCTCCCCCGAATCCCCCGTGCGGTACAGACCTTCCGTTGTCCCCGCAAACACGATGTTGAGGTTCTGCGGATCCTGCATCAGCACTCTCGTTCGCCGTGCCGTAGAAGGAATGCCCTGCGCCTTGTTCACTCCAACCCCGCCTGTAAACTTCGCGCCGCCAGTCTCACTCTTATAGATTCCTGAGCACGCGCTCAGGTACACCGTCTTAGAGTCCTTGGGATCCACGATGATCGAAAACACATCGGAGTCATCGATAATCCCCTGCTTGATGTTCGTCCAGTGATCCCCGCCATCGGTAGTCTTCCACGGCAGATGCCAGGTCCCGGCGTAGATCGTCTGCGGGTCCACCGGATCGATCGCGACGGACTCAACCTCGTGAAGTTCCTGGCTCCCCTCCGGACTAATCAGCTTCCACTGCGTTCCGCCATCGGTTGACCGATAAACCCCCTTCAAGGTTCCTGCCACCAAAATCTTAGGGTCCGACGGCGCCGCCTCCAACGCGCGAATCGACTCTCCCTGCATCGCCGGCTCGCTCTCCCAGCTCACACCGCCGTCATGGCTGACGTAAAGGCCGCCGTCCGTGCTCCCCAGCACCCACGCGCCGACCAGGATATGCTTCGGGTTCGAGCTATCCACGACAATCGAGTCCAGCGCCAGATCGTCCCGCTTTCCCACCCACGCAAGCCGGCTCCACGCTGCACCTCCATCGTGTGACTCATACATCCAGCCCGTCACCGTACCCAGATAGATATGCGCGTGATCGTGCGGGTCGACCGCAAACGACCGGGCGTCGCCCCCCTCCGGTCCGAACGCCAGCCAGTTCGCCGCATTCAATCGAAGGCAGGACAGCGCAAGGACAAGGGCTAAGCCCGTAATCTGAATTCCGAACCGTCGTTTCAAGAAAATTATCCTAAAGCTCAAGTCTAATTGCTTCTGGGCAATTTAGCCCTCTCGTCCACACAACACAAAGGCTGACTGGAATCAACCCAGTCAGCCTCTGTGCTCGTTGCGGTTAGTTATTTATGCTTCTTGGCTGGCGCCGTCCGAGGCACAGCCTGGACTGCGCTCTCATCCACGGGAGTCAGGCCAGTAGTGCTCAGAGTAGCACCGGAAGGAATCTCCGTCGTCGTCACAGTCTCAGCGTTATCCGAACCGGTGTAGACCGAGATACGGCTGGCGTCGATGCCCTTCTCCGTTACCAGGTAGTCCTTAGTGTTGACCGCACGCCTGGCAGCATAGTCCGCGCCAACCGGCTTCTTCTTCTTACCGGTCGCAGTCGTCTCCTCGGTGGTTGCATTGCCAACCACGGCGAGCTTCGCTGACGAATCGCTCTGCAGTTTCAGCGCGATATCGTCAAGGCAGGCCTTGGCTTCGTTGTCCACACGAGTCGGACGCTTCTTGTCACGCTCGAAGTTGACCGAGCAGAGTGCAGTGGTGACCGGAGCCGGAGGCGGCGGAGGCGCGTTGACCGTAACGGTCGTCGTGCACGAAGCACTCTGACCCTTATCGTCAACAACATTGGCCGTCACCGTGATCGTTCCTGGTGCCGCACCCGCAGTGTTCAACGTCGCCGTCGAACCGCTGCCGGAGACAGACCCAGCCGTCGCACTGTAGCTATAGGTCAGAGGACGATTCTGCGGACTCATCCCGCTGGCCGTAATGGTCGAGGAATCTCCAGGAGCAACCGTCGACGGACTCGCCGAGCAGCTCACCGTCGGAGGCTCAAACTGTTTCACCGTATAGGTGGCCGTGCAATCTGCCATCTCGGTAGGCTTCGAGCCTTCGGAGACATGGCCCTTCACCGTGTAAGTGCCAGGAGCCGCGGTCTTCGTGTCGATTGTCGCCGTGCTGGAAGTTCCCGAGATCACGCCGCCGTCAGCCGACCATGTGTATGTCGCCGGCTTCTTCGGATTCAGATTCGCCGCAGTTCCCGTCACCGTAATAGGATCGCCAGGGTACACTGTCGTCGGCGAAACCGAGCAGGCATAGGTCACAGGCGGAGGAGGAATGATGTGACCGAAGTGCATCACGATGCCAGTGCTCAACTCAACCCCGTTCAGATTCGTACGACCGCCCAGCGCACCACCGGTCGGAATCGACGGCGCAGTAGGACCGTAGTCCTCGTGAATCCAGCGATAATCTGCCTGGAACAGCCGAAGGGAGAAGCGGTTACTCAAGAACGGCAGGTCATAGTCCATACCGCCGCCAGCCGTTAGAGTCGGCCCCCAGCGATAAGGATTGTGGTAGAACGGATTCTCCGAGTTCGGTCCGCCGAGGTTAGCGCCACCCACAAGGCCATGGGCGAACAGGGTAAAATTCTGCATCGGCGCCCGGAAGATTGGACCGGCGGATAGCGAATACATTCCATCATTGTTGCCATCTGGATGCGCCGCGAAGATAACCTCACCGCCGGCATACTTATTCCAGTAGTAGGCTCCACTGCCGATCGCGCCCTCATTGATGGACGAGTAGTTAATCCCAAACGGCTTTAACTGCCCATGCGCTCCAAAATACGAATAGCCCATAAACACATCGACTCGCGATGGGTTAATCCCCAAAGGGGCGGCTGCACCGGGAGCCTGTGCATTCAGGCTTCCAACTCCAATACCGACTGCACATGCAGCCAGCAAAAACCGGCTTAATTTGCAAAACGGGCGATAAACCATTCGAGTTCCTCCACTCAAATCTTGCGTTGAACAAAATTCACAAACATACAGGGATCGCTTCGTTGTTCGATTCAATACAGCTTACAGCAGTTGCAAACCAGACGCGGATAAAAAATTACCAGTGGTTGACTATAAATTCAACACGTTACCCGGCATTCCCGCAAAAACCTCCGGGGGCCCGACAAATGTACCTTTTAAGTAACTAACCCAAGCTACAGCAAGCCTTACGCCAGATTCAGAGTTCGCTTCAACGTGCCCCGCTCCTGCTGGATTTTCTCTTGAAGAAGAGTGATCGCATACAGCAACTGCTCCGGCCGCGGCGGACATCCCGGAACATAAATATCGACTGGAATCACCTGATTGACGCCCTGTAACAGGGCGTAATTATTAAAAACCCCACCCGAAGTCGCGCATGCCCCCATCGAAATCACCCACTTCGGCTCCGGCATCTGCTCATACAGCCGCCGAATCACCGGCGCCATCTTCTGCGACACCCGCCCCGCAATAATCATCAGGTCGCTCTGTCGAGGCGACGGCCGGAAGACCTCCGCCCCAAACCGCGCTATATCGTATCGCGACCCGCCCATCGACATCATCTCAATCGCGCAGCACGCCAGACCGAACGTCATCGGCCAGACCGAACTCTTCCTCACCCAGTTGATCGCTGCATCCAGCGACGCCAGAACCACGCCCTCCGGCTGCTCGTCGCCCCAGCTCACCTCACGCAGCTTCTCCTGATTTTTGCCAAAGCTGTCCAGACTTCCGAAAAGATAACGGTCATTCTTCTGCGGGGTCATCGTCGGACGGCCGCTGCTGGTGTTCTCGCTCTCTGCGCTCATGTCTCTAATAATAAGACCTTCGAACCCCTCTGCGCCCAATTTCAACTCTTTCGTCTCCTCACCTCACACTCGCTGCGCGCTGGTGCCCACGAAAATTTCACGAAGAAATCAAGCCGCGGGTGCTTATCCTGAATTCTCCTCAATCGCCTGCACCAGGGCCCGCCGCAGCGACCCGTTCCTCTTGTTTATCCAGCTTCGCCCCATCCCGTGTCAGATAAAAAACGTCGATCGCTGTCTCCCCCTCCGTATCCACCAACGCCACTTCGATATTGCATCCCTCCGCCGCCAGCGTCAGACTCAGCGCCCGCAGCAAACCCGTCGTATCCTGCGTCACCACCTCCAGCAGCGTACTGTGCGACGAAGCCTCATCATCAAACTCCACCCGCGTCTCCACCTCCACCAGCGGAGCCTTCCGTCGTCCCCGCCGACGCCCGCTTAGCAGCTTCTCTAATTGCACAGCGCCCGTCATCACATCATGAACGCTCTTCACAAATACCTTGTGCTCCGAGGCGTTCATCTCGAGCGTCCGGAAACTGTCCGTAAACCGGAAGCTATCCACCACCACGCCCTGCCGGTTCGAGAACGCGTCCGCCGTAACAATATTCATCCCCCAGGCCGCCAGCACCCCCGCAATCGTCGCAAACAGCTGCGGCCGGTCCCGAGTCACGAGAGTCAACTCGCTCACCGCCGGCGCATAGCGAAACTCCAGCTGCACCGAATCCTCCCCAAGCCGCGTCGCCATCAAAAACTGCGACCGCACCTGCTCCGGCGTCCGCGTCAGCACATACCGCTCCGGAAACCCATCCAGAAACTCCCGCACCGCAGCCTTCTGCCCAGGCAGCAGAGCCACCACCCGATGCACCAGTTCGCTCTCTTCCTGCGCCCCGAGCCGCTCCTCGTCCACACTGCGGTCCAGGTAATTCGCCGTCCCGATATACAGCTGCCAGAGGTTCTCCGCCTTCCACGGAGTCAGCGCATCCGGATGAACCGCATTGATATCTGCATACGTAAACAGCGTCAGCATCCGCAGAGCCTCCGGCGTCTGCACCTTGCCCGCGAACGCGCTCACCGTCTCCTCGTCGAAAATGTCCCTCCGCAACGCAGCCGACATCTCCAGATGGTTCTGGATCAAATTCAGCACCAGCCCCGTCTCATACACATCCACGTCCAACCGCTCCAGCACACTCTGCGCCATCCGAGCACTCTCGCGAGCATGATCTGCCGTGCTCCGCCCCTTACCCGTGTCATGAAGTAACGCCGCGATGTACAACAGCTCCGGATGCGGCAACTCCCCCAGCACTCCGCCAAACCGCACCGCCCACTCACCGATCGCCCCCTTCTGCGCGCTCTCCAGCCCATGCAGCGTATCGATCAACACAAACGTATGTTCATCAACCGTATACCGGTGATAAGCATCGCGAATCACCAGCGCATCGATCCCATGAAACTCAGGAATCAGCAGCTCCAGCACCCCCAGCGCATGCATCGACCGCAGCGCATCACCCGCATGAAACCCAGTCAGAATCGCCCGCAAATGATGCCACAGCGCCGGCCCCTCCTCCAGATGCGCCGACAGCAGCGGCAACCCACGCTCCAGCCGCTCCTCCGCATCGCGCCCTAACGTGCACCCCGTCCGAGCCATAGTCGCAAACACCTGGAGCACCAAATCCGGGTCCTCCGCCGGTTCGCTCCCAAACTCACCCACAGGATCCAGAGTCACACGCCCCCGCTCCACGCGAAACCCGCGCTGCGGCGCCTCCACCTTCTTCTCCCGCTTCAACGCCTGCCACTTTGCAGCCCCCTTCCCCACGGGGACTTCATCCAACATCTGCTTCACCCGCCGCTCCACACTCCGCGCGTGCCGAAAATACAGCCGCATCCAATACGCAGCATCCGTCTTCTTCGGCCTGCGCCCCGTCAAACCCACCGCAGCCGCCGCAGCCGCATCCTGAGCCTGCCAGTCCAGCGTATTGTCGTCCCGCTCATGCCGGTAGTGCAGAAAACACCGCACCAGCCACAAAAACTCCAACGCCTTGCGAAACTCGTTCCCTTCCTCCGCAGAAACTGCCGCCCCCACACCATCGCTCTTCTTCGCACTCTGTGCGGCAACCTCGAGCAAGCGCGTCATCCACCCGCACACGTGCGCATCCCGCAGCCCGCCGGGACAATCCTTAATGTTCGGCTCCAGATGAAACAGCGTGTCCCCATACTTCGCATGACGCGCCTGCGTCAGTTCCAGCAATTTCACCATCACCGTCTTGTAGTCCCGCTGCAGCAGCTTCGGAACACATTGCCCCGCGAGCTTCTCATACAGCGCAGCATCGCCCGTCACCTTCCGATGATCCATCAGCGACAGCACAAACTCCGCGTTCTCGGGATCCAGCCGCTCGCACTCCGCCAGCTTTCGCGTCGCCGGAGACACGCGAATCCCGCAATCCCACAGCTCCTGGTTCACGCGCCGGATCGCATCCTTCACATCCTTCTCCGCCAGCTTCCCATCCAGCAGAAAAAGCAGATCCACATCCGAAAAAGGAAATAACTCCCGCCGCCCGTACCCACCGACAGCCACAAGCGCCACACCTGCGCCCAGTCGCGAATCCCGCTCCACCGCCTGCTGCCACAAACCGGTTACAAGTTCATCGACAGCCGCAGCCCGTTCCGCGATCGTCTCAGCCCCTGAAGCCCCTCCCGCCTCAAACGCGCCGCGAAGCCGCAGCATCGTCCGCTGATATTGTCCCCGCAACCCGCTGTTTGTCGTGTCGCTGATTGACATGGCAGTGACTCAAAAGTTGCTGGCTAACAGCATCCCACCTGAAACAACAGACGCAGCTAGCGTTCTATCCAATCTAGCCTAATGGCACAACATCCTCACCAGGCCAATCGGTGTGCTTGGTGCAAATCGGTGTTATGTCTTCCATCCGCGTTTCTCCGCGAAAATCCGCGGTCGACCTACAACGCTATCTCCCCACGCTCATCATTCCGGATTCGGATCGCCTCATCGATCTTCGACACAAAGATCTTCCCATCCCCAATAGCCCCGGTCCGCGCCGCCGTAGTGATGGCCCCAATCGCCTTCTCCAGCATCGAATCCGCCACCACCACCTCCAGCTTCACCTTCGGCAGCAGATCAACCGAATACTCCCGCCCGCGATAAAACTCCGTGTGCCCCTTCTGCCGCCCATGCCCGCGAGCCTCAGTAATCGTCATCCCCTCCACGCCAATCTCCACCAGGGCATCCTTCACCGCGTCCAGCTTCGAAGGCTGAATCACCGCTTCAATCTTCTGCATATCTTCGATCCCTTCCTCAATTCGCTCAAACCTGCCAATTCTAGTGCGCCCAATCGTATCCTTCTTCGCCGTGTTGCGAAAGATCAAGTCCTTCGCGCTCATCATCCTCGCTAACCCTCAGCCCGATCGTCTTATCCACGACGAACAGAATAATCAGCGTCCCCACAATCGAAAGACTCCACGCAATCACCACGCCCACCAACTGGTTCACCAACTGATGCCCATTCCCTTCAATCGCTCCCGTAGGCTTGCCTGCGCCGAAGATCGGGTTGATCACGCTATTCGCAAACACGCCCGTCAGGATCGCTCCCATCGTTCCGCCCGCGCCATGCACGCCAAACGCATCCAGTGAGTCGTCATACCCAAACCACGACTTCACCTTCACGACCATCAGATAACATCCGACCCCGGCAATCAGCCCAATCCAAAGCGCCGACATCGGCGTCACGAAACCCGCAGCCGGAGTAATCGCCACCAACCCCGCCACGCAGCCTGAGATCGCCCCCAGCGCCGAAGGCTTACCCTGCCGGATCCACTCCGCGATGCTCCAGCCAATCGCCGCTGCCGCCGCACCAAAGTGCGTCGCCACAAACGCCGAAGTAGCCAGCGTGCCCGCGCTCAAAGCCGAACCCGCATTGAACCCAAACCAACCCACCCACAGCAGACAAGCCCCAATAAAGCTCAGCACAACCGAGTGCGGAGGCATCGGCACCTTCGGATACCCCAGCCTCTTGCCCAGGTACAACGCCGTAATCAGCGCCGAAACCCCCGAAGTCACATGCACCACCGTCCCGCCAGCAAAGTCCAGCGTCGGAAACCTTCCGCCAAGCGAAGCATTCAGCAACCCACCCTTACCCCAGACCATATGCGCCATCGGGCTATACACAAACAGCGCCCACAGCACCATAAACACCAGCATCGCCGAAAACTTCATCCGCTCCGCGAACGCGCCCGTAATCAGCGCCGGAGTAATAATCGCAAACATCAGTTGATACACCATGAACGTCTGCAGCGGAATCGTCGCCGCATACTTCGGATCCGGAGCCAGCCCCACTCCCTTCAAAAACACATTGTGCAGTCCACCAATAAATGCATTCCCCTCACCAAACGCCAGCGAATACGTCACCAGTGCCCACAACACCGTGATCACTGCCATCATCGCGAAGGTCTGCATCATCGTGCCCAGAACATTCTTCTTCCGCACCAGTCCGCCGTAGAACAGCGCCAGCCCCGGCCCGCTCATCATCAGCACCAGCGCCGCCGAAACCAGCATCCAGGCGTTGTCTCCCGCACTCTGCGCCGCCGCAATCAACGCAGCATTGTCCGAATTCTGCTTCTCCAGAGCCGCAATCCGCGCGGCGTCGCTCGCCGGAGCAGCAGAGGTCGTCTGCGCCATCGCACGCTCGCCGCCAACCACCGATCCAACCGCAATCAGCACAAACAGAAGAGACAGAAATACCTTCGCCGTTCGAAGACGCATGGTTCAATCACCCGTTTCAAGTATAAAAAATAAGCAAAACCAAAGAGAGAGTTAGCAAGATGCCCGAGACCCCGTCAAAATCGCGGTCTCCAACACGTCGTTATAAATGAAGTAAGCTTCGACAAGCAAAGCACCTCTGCATCGCTGCCGTTTCGCTTACTCTACACAAGGGAGCGCGCAACACAAAGCAAGAAATTCATCTCCCCGAAATGTCCCTATGAAGAAAGGCGCCACACCCATGTCCACCGCCACTCTCTACAATTGGAGCAACGTCGAAAACGAACAGCTCAACCCGCTCCTCACACGCCAGTTCGTCTACGGCGATCAATCCATGTTCGCCCGCATCGTTCTCAAAAAGGGCTGCGTCGTCCCCCGCCACTCCCACCCCAACGAGCAGATCACCTTCATCACCGAAGGCGCTCTCCGCTTCGACTTCGACGACGGCACCTCCCACACCGTTCACGCCGGCGAAGTCCTCGTCATCCCAGGCAACCTCCCACACTCCGCCACCGCCCTCGAAGACTGCATTGACTTCGACGTCTTCACCCCACCCCGCCAGGACTGGATCAACAAAGAAGACGCCTACCTCCGAAAATAGAGATTGAGTCAGGCGATTTGAAAATGATTGCCTGATCTTCAGCTACGCTTAAGCCAAGACGCCTGTCCCAACGCCGTCATATACTCGTTTCTGGTTCGCACCTGGCGGCCCAGTCAAAGGAAATTCGGTGCGAAAATATCTCCCTCTGCTGCGTTCCAGATGGCCGGTCCTCGCCGCAATCGCAACTGTCCTGATTATTTTGGCTGTCGGCGTTCACACGCGAGGTAGTCTGGGTGGTGCCTGGGCAATTCTCCAGGACATTCCTTTGACTCCGTCATTTGCAGATACCCGCACCATAACCCATTCAATCGATTGCCTCGTTAGCGGGCAGAATCCATACTTCGTGCGATCCTTTGATCCCTGGCACCGCCTCTACAACTACCCTCCAATATGGCTGGATGCACGATATCTTGGCATCTCCTCCAGCTCATCCAACTGGATCGGGACTGTTATGTCGGTCGCCACCGCAATCGTTTTTTTGTTTCTGTTCGAGGCAAAAAAATGGATTAGCACCATTCTCATCTACCTTGCTGTCCTGTCGCGATCGGTTCTGTTCGCAGTAGAGCGCGGCAATACCGACCAAATCATCTTTTTCCTGCTGGTCTTCGGTCTCGTCGTCATCGATCGTCAACCTGCCCGGCTGAGATCGTATCTTCGGGGACTCCTGATTGGACTGCTCACCGTCCTGAAAATCTATCCCGTGGTAGTCGTCACCATCTTCCTGCGTAACCGAAGGGGAGTGCTCGCGGCAATCCTTGCGGCAGCGTTTTCGCTGACCGCCCTCGTCATTACCGCCGGACACGACCTTCCCGTTCTTCTGGCGAACACGCCCAAAGAGACCCTGCTGTCGTATGGAAGCTATCCCTTCTTTATCTCGATGTCCGTCCACCTGCTATCCCGCGCCGTGCCCATCATTCAGGATCATCCCAAAATTGCTACCCTCGGTGCGCTCGTCTTGTGCGCCTTCGCCATGCTGGCGGGAGCAGCCTTCGGCAGGCGCCTCGATCGGTTCCTCCCTCCACTCGATTTCGATCGAGCCAGAGGAGCCATTGCAATCGCAGCGCTAACCATCTTCTGCTTCACTTTTATCCAGGGAGCGAGCTACGACTACCGTCTTCTCTTCCTTATGGGTGCATTGGCGTATTTGATCGAGGACGTAAACCGGGGATCAACCCGCCGGGCCCTTCCGGCGGCTATCCTCATTCTCCTCCTTCTATGGAAACCTTTCCACCTTTCATTCCATGGCGAAATCTTAGACGCCTCAGTCTTCGTCATGGCGAGTCTGTGGTTAGGCAATTCGCTCTTCTATCATCTGGACTTCAGACGATTACCCGGCGATCATGCCATCTCAGGGGAAAGAGTTGAAGGCATCGCAAAAAAACAGGGAGACAGTCACCCCGCGTTAAACCCCACCACCTAAACCGGGTGTCCCATCCTCAACCGGGTGTCCCATCCTTAACCGGGTGTCCCATCCTTAACCGGGTGGCCCATCCTTTGCAGTCTCACCGCAAAGGGTGGGTTATTCGTGCGAAGCACGAACCGCTTTCATCAGTCTCGCCCCAACATCTCTCCCACAATCGCCTCCCACTCTACCGTCAAATCCCCGGTCGCCACACGCCGTCCAGCCTGCTGATACCAATACCCCGCATTCCCCAAATCCCCCTCCTTGCGGTGCAGATAAGCATGCACCCACGCCCCATCTCGCCCCTCCACATCCTGCGCCACATTATGAGCCTTATCCCAATTCCCGCGGCCATCCCACCAAAGCGCCAACAACGCCCCGGAAAGTTTCTTCGGGTCAGCAACACGAAACTCCTCCACGGTCATAGCACACCCAATTCCCCAATTCCCTAGTCCCTAGTCCCTAGTCCCTAGTCCCTAGTCCCTTAAGGAGCCATATACCCACGCTCCCGCATCCACTTCGCCAGCAAATCCGGCCAATCACTCAACTCTGGATTCGTCGGAGCCAGCCCCGAACCATGAGCCCCATGCTGAAACAGGTGCATCTCCGCCGGTACACCAGCCTTCACCAGCGCCGAATAAAACATCACGCTATTCATCACCGGAACCGTCTTGTCATCCGTAGTCGCAAACAAAAACGAAGGCGGCGTCTCTTTCGTCACCTGCGTCTCCGCCGAAAGCGAGTCCACCAGCGCCGGATCAGGCGTATCCCCGAGCAGATATTTCAGCGAATTCCGGTGAAGATCGGGTTCATGAAACGTAATCACCGGATAAGACAGAATCAAAAA
The DNA here is from genome assembly GCA_963746625.1 of uncultured Acidobacteriaceae bacterium. Classification (GTDB taxonomy): domain Bacteria; phylum Acidobacteriota; class Terriglobia; order Terriglobales; family Acidobacteriaceae; genus Edaphobacter. The sequence continues at coordinate 399,476 of CAVVBT010000001.1, read as the reverse complement.
ATCAGGCCTGCTCCCCTGCTGTTCCACCACATCGCTGGCGTCTGCCTTACCCCAATCAAATTTCGTTCCCGCCGTCGCCGCCAGGTGTCCCCCCGCCGAAGATCCCCACATCCCCACATGGTCCGTCGCCACACCCCACTCAGCAGCATGGGCACGCACCATCCGTATCGCACGCCGCGCATCACTAATCTCTACTGGATGGTGATACTTCGGCCCCAGCCGATACTGCAGCACAAACGCCGCCACCCCGCGCTCATTCAACCACCGAGCAAACGCAAACCCCTCCTTCTCCATCGCCAGATGCGTATAACTGCCACCCGGCGCCACCACCACGCCGGTCTTCGTAGCATTCTCCTTCACCGGCAAAAACACCGTCAGCGTAGGCTTATCGTCATCCGCAGTTCCCAAAGCCCCCGGAGCCCCATCCGGCCACAACAGCATAGTCCTGCCAGCCCCACCCTGCGAAACCGCCGAAGCGGTGGACGGCAAAGGCACCGCAGCAGGAGCAGTCGGCGCAACCTGCCCAAACCCCACCCCACCAAACAACAGCACCGCAAATCCGCAAAGAATCCTTTTCACCAAGCCTCCCATACAAACCTCGTTCGCATTCTAATTCGCAGTTCTTATCCGTCATCCTCTCATCCGTGTTCCTCCGCGAAGATCCGCGGTCGAAATCGGTGTCATCGGCGCAAATCGGTGTTAAGCCTCTTCGCTCACTTCGACATCCCCACCCACATCCCGTACCCTAGCCTCAGCAACCAAGGCCCGCGGAGAGTCCATGAAGCACGTAGTCCAAAAGCAGCTCGCTCAATCCATCGCCACCATGCAAGCCGTCCTCGCCGACGAGTCCATCTCCGACACCATCGTCACCATCGCCCAGCTCACCGCGCAGGCCCTAAAATCCGGCAACAAACTCCTCGTAGCCGGCAACGGAGGCTCCGCCGCCGACGCCCAGCACCTCGTAGCCGAGTTCGTCGTTCGACTCAGCGAAAATCGTGCCGCCCTCCGAGCCATCGCACTCACCACCGACACCTCCATCCTCACCGCCTGCGGGAACGACTTCGGCTTCGATCAGATCTTCGCCCGCCAGATCGAAGCCCTCGGCCAACCCGGCGACGTCTTCCTCGGCATCTCCACCTCCGGCAACTCGCCCAACATCCTCAACGCCCTCCATCAAGCCCGCAAACAGGACATGATCTCCATCGGCTTCTCCGGCTGCGGCGGCGGCAAGATGCGCGACCTCTGCGACTACAACGTCATCATCCCCTCCACCACCACCATGAACATCCAGGAATCCCACCTCGCCCTTGAGCACATCTTCTGCATGCTCACCGAGTGCTACGTCTTCGATAAGAAACCGCTTGTATAGCCATCATCCCGAACGAGCGCCGGCATCCTGTCCTGAACGAGAACTCTCTCCTGGTCTAGAGTCGTCATCCTGAACGCAGTGAAGGACCCCTGTATTTGGTCTTAGGTTTTGTTTTCTTCCCCGCTTGACACGTGACCAAATAGTCACATATAGTCTTCCTCAATGGACGACGTCTTCAAAGCCCTCGCCGACCCCACTCGCCGCTCCCTCCTCGACGAGCTCTTCAAAAACGACGGCCAAACCCTGACCCAACTCGAAGAACGCCTTCCCATGACCCGCTTCGGCGTCATGAAGCACCTAAAGCTCCTCGAAGAGGCTCACCTCGTCGTTACCCGCCGTCGTGGCCGCGAGAAACTGCACTTCCTCAACGTCGTCCCCATCCGGCTCCTGCACGATCGCTGGATCAACAAGTACACCGAACCCTGGGCCTCAAGTCTCGCCAACCTCAAACACACACTGGAGAACAAAACCATGGAGAAGATCTACGAAATCTACATCAAAACCACCCCCGAACGTCTCTGGCACGCCATCACCGATCCCGTCGCACGCGCCAAATATAACTTCGGAGTCCTCGTCACCTCCGACTGGACCAAAGGCTCGCACTTCGAAGGCAAAGGTGGCGGACGAACCATCCTCGACGGCGAAAACCTCGAAGTAGATCCGCCTCGTCGCCTGGTCCAGAGCTTCCGCGCCCTCTGGGGCGAGGACGTCAAGCAGGAAGGCACCTCCCGCGTCACCTGGGAGATCGTTCCAGTAGCAGACTCCTGCCTCCTCAAAGTCACCCACGACCAGCTCCGCGAAGGCGCCAACAATCAGGTCTACGGCGGATGGCCGATGATCCTCTCCGGCCTCAAGACCCTCCTCGAAACCGGCGAACTCCTCACCACCCCCGGCTCCCTCATGTACTCACAACCCGCCCAAGCGCACCAACCCGAACCGATCGCCCGTTAAAAAAACCGCACACCGAACAAAGAAGACCGGGGGGCCCATCCTTTTCGGCTTCATCGAAAAGGGTGGGTTATTCGTGCGAAGCACGAACCGTTTGCCCAGAGCCGAATCCCCCGGTCCACAAAGCTTGTACTCCCGCCGTCCGTCGCGAAACAAATTCCCCCGCCGCTCCGTCCCCCCTTATACTCAGATTCATTCAAAAACCTAAGAGGTTCCCACCAATGGCATTTCCCTGCCGCAGTCGTCGTGCATCGTTCGTCTTAACGATGGCATCCGTCTTAACCTGCACATCCATCGGTTTCGCACAGGAAAAACCTGAAGAAAAGCCCGCTGCACCAGCCGCTTCCCCCGCTACCCACACCCCATCCCCCATCACGCCCGACTCAACCACAGAAGGCTCCGTAACCGTCGGAGGCCAATCCATCGCCTACAAAGCCATCGCCGGAACCATCACCGTAGGCGGTACCGACCCGCAGGACGCCACCATCGGCTTCGATGGCAGCCCCCTCCCCGACGCCAACGTCCATCTCCCCGAACGCGCCGAAGACGCTCCACCCACCGCGCGCATGTTCTACGTCGCCTACTTCAAAAAAGATGCCCCGGCGGCCTCACGCCCCATCCTCTTCGCCTACAACGGAGGCCCCGGCTCACCCACCATGTGGCTCCATATGGGAACCTTCGGCCCCAAGCGCATCGTCACACCTGACACCCAGCATCAGGAAGGCGCACCCTACTCCATCGTCAACAACGATTACTCCATCCTCGACGTAGCCGACATCGTCTTCATCGACGCCCCCGGCACCGGCCTAAGCCGCACCTTCGGCAAAAACAAATCCGAAGCCTTCTACGGAGTCGACGCCGACGGCCACGCCTTCGAGCGCTTCATCCGCCGCTTCCTCTCCAAGTACGACCGCTGGAACTCGCCCAAGTACCTCTTCGGCGAAAGCTACGGCACCCCACGCTCCGCCGTCCTCTCCGCCGACCTCCGCAGCGTCGATCTCAACGGCATCATCCTCCTCTCGCAAATCCTCAGCTTCGACAACAGCGTCGACGGCCCCACCGCCAACCCCGGCGTCGATCAAGCCTATGCCCTCGCGCTACCCACCTTCGCCGCCACCGCCTGGTATCACCACAAGCTTCCTAACCAACCCGCAGCCCTCAAGCCCTTCCTCGAGGAAGTTCAAAAATACGCATTAGGCGACTACATGGCAGCCCTGCTTCAAGGAAGCGACCTGCCAGACGCCCAGCGTCAGGCTGTCGCGGAAAAACTTCACAGCTACACCGGTCTACCGGTCGACTACCTCCTCCGCGCCGATCTCCGAGTCACCGGCGGCGAGTTCTCCGAGGAACTCAAGCTCAACGAAGGCCTGACCACCGGCCGGCTCGACTCCCGCTACGAAGGCCCCGAAGTCGATCCCCTCGCCGCAACCTCCGGATACGATCCCCAGAGCGACGCCATCACCTCCGCCTGGAATACTGCCATCAACCAATACCTCCACAACGACCTCAAGTACGCGACGCAAGCCACCTACCTGATGAACGGGCGTCAGGGCGGAGAGTTCTCCTGGAATATGACCCATACACCTCCAGGCCGCGGCTTCGGCGGCGGCGGGTCAGCACCCGGAACCGTCGAGACCGGAGCCAACGTCATGCCCGACCTCGCCTACCGCATGAAGATGAATCCCAGGATGAAGGTCATGCTGGCCGGCGGCTACTACGACCTCGCTACTCCATACTTCGAGGGCGTCTACGAGATGCACCATCTCCCCATGCCCAAGTCCCTGCAATCCAACATCAGCTACCACTACTACGAAGCCGGACACATGATCTACGTCAAAGACGACGTACTCAAGCAGTTCAAATCCGACGTAGCCAGCTTCATCAAATCCACCGAAAGCGGAAAATAACCAACCTGCAACACGCGCAGAAAGGCCGGGCCATCGCGCCCGGCCTTTCTACCTTCCCACTCCTACCCACCCCAAAAAAGTGTCATCCTGAGCGAAGTGGTTCGCGCACTTTGCGAACCGCGGAGTCGAAGGACCTGCATTTGCCTTTGCAGTTGCCTTTGCACTTGCCTTTTGTAGCTCTTCTTAACCGCCCTCGTAACCAGGCCACATCACCCCCTCAAATAAAGCTTCCCATCCGTGTACCTGAGGCATAGGATGCCGTTCGGCAATACAGCAGCAGGAGGCTCGTATGCTGAAGGCCTTGTTCCTCATCCTCGCCGCACTGGCTTTCTTTCCGCAAGAACCCGCCGCACCCCCAGCCCCGTCGGCCATCCCCCCTGAAGCCGCCCACATGACCAACCCAGTCAAGCCCACAGCCGAATCCCAGGCCCGCGCCAAAAAGCTCTACGGATACGACTGCGCCATGTGTCACGGAGCCAACGGCAACGGCAAAGGCGACATCGTCCTCGAGCCCAAAGTCACCCTCAAGGACTACACCGACGCCGCAGCCCTCAAAGACCTCTCCGACGGAGAAATCTTCTACATCATCAAGAACGGCAAAGGCCAGATGCCCTCCGAAGGCGACCGCGCAAAAACCGACGAACTCTGGAACATGGTCATCCTCGTCCGCTCGTTCTCCAAAAAATAACTCGCCGCTTCATCTTCCACACCCGGCCTGCTGACGCCAGCCTTCAATCGGCAGATACTAGTCTCATGCTGCGTCCTCCACTGGCAAGTGGAATGCTCCTGGGCCTCCTTCTCCTCTGCTGCGCTCCCGCTGCACCGAGTCAGGTCACGGCATCTCGTGTCTCCATCCTCCTCACCGTCATCGATGAAAATGGAGTGCCCGTTTCTGATGCCCGCGTCTCGATCTCCGAGTCAGGACGCACAGTCCTTCAACTCCAAACCGACTACGCCGGCCGCTGCACCTACCCCCTCCAGAGCAGCGGCTATCAAATTCAGGTAAACAAACCGGGCTTCTATCAAGCCATCGCAACCGATACCGACACGCGCCTCGAAAAAGTCGAAGTTGTCCTCGCCCACGAGCAGATCGTTCGACAACAGGTCAACGTCGTAGCCTCGCCCGCGGGCATCGATCCCGAACAGACCGCCGGACAATCCGTAATGAATCTCCCTGAGATCGTCAACGTCCCTTACCAGCCCTCGCGCGACATCCGCTACCTGCTCCCCTACAATCCAGGCGTAGTACAAGACCCATCAGGTCAGGTCCACCTAGCAGGATCCCAAACCTACGGCGCCCTCGATCTCCTCGACGGCTTCGACATTCGCTCCCCCGTCAGTGGCATCCTCGCCCTCAGAGTCAGCCCCGACGCGGTCCGCTCTCTCACCACCCAGACCACTCGCTATCCGGTTGAATTCGGCCGCGCCACCGGCGGTGTCATAGCGTTCGTCACCGGCATGGGCGACAACAAATTCCGCTTCAACGCCACCGACTTCATCCCATCCTTCCGCCAGATCAACGGCGTCCGCCTCGACAAGTTCGCCCCCCGCGTCACCTTCTCCGGCCCGATAGTCCGCAACCGCGCCTGGTTCTTCGACGGAGCCGAAGGCGAATACGACAACATCTACATCCAGGAGCTCCCTCTCGGCGCAGACACCAACCGCCTCACCCGCGGCAGCAATCTCTTCAAGACCCAGGTCAACCTCACCTCCGCCAACATCCTCTCCGGCGGCCTTCTCTTCAACGACTACCACTCCCCCTACGACGGCATCTCCTCGCTCGTGCCCCAGGAGAGCACAACCAAACGCGACACCGTAGCATGGCTCCCCTATCTCCGCGATCAACACACCTTCAGCAGCGGAGCCGTGCTCGACACCGGATTCGGTGTCGCCCGCATCCGCGATGGATACGAACCCCACGGCGACACCCCCTATCAACTAACCCCTGAAACCGCCCTCGGCAGTTTCTTTGAAAACGAAGTAGGGCACTCTCAGCGCGAAGAACTGACGGCCGCGCTCTACCTGCCACCACTCCATTGGAAGGGCCGCCATGACCTCAAAGCCGGAGTCGAAATCGACCACATCAGCTCCGACGAGACCGTCTCCCGCGATCCCGTGAACTATCTGCGCGAAGACGGAACGCTCCTCCGCCAGAGCGTCTTCCCCGAACAGGCCCCATTCACCCTCCACAACCTCGAGACCGGAGCCTACCTCCAAGACCGTTGGCTCACCGCGCCCGGCCTGCTCATCGAATCCGGTCTCCGCTTCGACTGGGACGAGATCATTCGCACTCCACTCTTCGCCCCCCGCATCGCCGTCGTCTACTCACCACCCGGCGCAGAGTCAAAGACCAAAATCTCCGCAGGCATCGGCCTCTACTACGAGCACACCCAACTCGAATATCTCACCCGAGCCCTCGCCGGCATCCGCTACGACACCTACTTCGCCCCCGACGGAACCACCCCCATCAGCGCGCCCCTCGAAACCACCTTCCAGGCAAACGAAGCATCCCTCACCGAATCGCGCGCCCTCAACTGGAGCCTGGGCGTCGAGCAAAAACTTCCCGGGCAAATCTTCGCCGCCGCAAACTTCCTTCAAAAGCGCACCACCGACGGCTTCGTCTACGCCAACCAAACCACACCCGACTCCCTATCCGGAACCTATCAGCTCACCAACGCCAAACAGGATCACTACATCTCCTTCGAGATCGAAGCCCGCCGCACCTTCGCCAACGGCTACACGCTCTTCGCTTCCTACACCCGCTCCTCCGCGACAACCAACGCCGCACTCGACTACATCCCCACCGTCTCCCTCCTCGGCCCACAACAAAGCGGCCCACTCCCTTGGGACACACCCAGCCGCCTCATCTCCTGGGGATGGCTTCCCCTCCCTCTGCCCAAACTGAAAAAGAACTGGGACTTCGTCTACACCACGACCTGGCAGACAGGCTTCCCCTATACCTCCGTCGACGCGAACCACCAGGTCGTCGGCGCACCAGGCTCCATGAGATTCCCCGACTTCTTCTCCTTCAGCCCCGGACTCGAGTGGCGCTTTCATCTCCGTGGCGCATACTTCGGCCTCCGCGGAGTCGTCGAAAACGCCACCGACCGCGCCAACCACGCCATCGTCAACAACAACGTCGACTCGCCCGCCTACGGAATCTTCACCGAACCATTCGGCCGATCGTTCACCGCCCGCCTGCGCCTCATAGGCTCAAAATAGAACCCTACGAAGCCCCCTTCTGACTCGCAATCCACCGAGTCACGCGAGCATCCAGAACATCCAGTGGCAGCGCCCCTCCGCTCAGAATCTCATCATGAAACGTCTTCAGGTCGAACTTCGGCCCGAGCTGCACCTTCGCCCGTTCCCGCAGCTCACGAATCTTCAACTGCCCTAGCTTGTAGCTGCAAGCCTGCCCCGGCCCTGAAATATACCGGTCCGTCTCCGACTGAATCGTAGGCTCATCGATGGCATGCGAAGCCCGCATATACTCCACCACCTTCTCGCGGCTCCAGCCCTCATCATGAATCCCCGTATCCACCACCAGCCGAACGGCGCGAAACAACTCCGAGCGCAGACGTCCATAGTCAGATCCAGGATCCTGGTAGAACCCAATCTCCTTGCCAAGCTCCTCTGCGTACAAAGCCCAGCCCTCTGTGTAAGCCGAATTGCCCCCATGCTTGCGAAACTCAGGAAGCCCCGTCAGGCTCTGTTGAATCGAGATCTGCAAATGATGCCCCGGCACACCCTCGTGATAAGCAATCGCCTCATCGTTGATCAGCGACCGCTTCGTCGGATCCGACACCCCCACCGACACCCTCCCGGGACGCTTCCCATCCGGAGTCCCGCCCTGGTAGTGCGTCGCCGCCCCAGCCTGGAACGGCGGAATCGGCTCAACCGTCACCGCAGTCTTCGGCAGCAGGTTGAACAACTCCGGCAACCGAGGCTCCATCTGGTTGATGTACTTCGAAAAATCGTCCACAATCGCCTGCGCCGAAGCCGGAACATACTTAGGATCCGACTCGATCTTCACGCGGAAGCTCTCCAGATCGCTATATCCATTTGCCTTCGCCAGCGCCGTCATCTCCGCCGTAATCCGATCAACTTCCTTCAACCCAATCGCATGAATCTGCGCAGCCGTTAGATCCGTCGTAGTAAACCGCCGCAGCGCAGCCTGGTACCGTCGCTTGCCACCAGGCAGGCTCTCAATCGAAAGCGTGGTGCGAGTGTTGGGAATGTAATCCGTAGTAATAAACGTCGCGAACTGCTTATACGCGGGAAAAACCTCGTTCTGAAGCGCCGTATTGATCTCATCCGTCAAACGCTTCTTGTCTGCCTCCGAAAATGAAGCCGGAAACTTCTTCAGCGGAATCACAAAAGGGTTAGCCGAGATAACCCCATCGCACTGCCCCGGCACTTTCTCCGCAATGAACCGCACAATCACCAGGTGATCCTTCACACCCGCGCGCAGCACCTCCTCCGTCTGCTGAAACGCCTTCGGAATCTGGTGCAGCCGCGACACATAATCCTCATAGTGCTTCACCGAATCGAACGGCATCGACAACGGCAGATCCGCCAGCCCCGTATGAATGCCGCCCATCCCACTGATCGGCATCTCATACTCCTTCAGGTCATAGTCCTCCACCCGCTGCTCGACCTGTCGCAAAAACAGATCATGCGATATCAAATCCCGTTCAGGAAAACCCGTAGCATCGATCGCCTTGATCTTCGCCAGATAAGTCACATCCAGATCATGCTGATGCGCAATCGCCGCCAGCGAGTCATCGCCAAGCTGATCGTTGTACCGGTAATCCCCCACCGCCGTAGCCCGCGTCGGGTTCAACCGCAGCGAAGTCTGCCAGGACTCCTCAAAGAGCGCATTCTGCGCAGCAATCCGCGCCTCAACAGACTGCGCAGCAGGTTTTTGGGCACGGGCATGAACACAGCAGGACGCTGTGGCCAGAAAAATGGCTGAAACCGCAAAACGGCGTATCGGCATGATTCAGAGACTACAAGGAACCTTCAAAAGTTTCATCGGGAAATTCAGACCGAGGGTTTGTGCCCAGGCATCCACGAATCTCCATTCGACCGAAACGTTATCCCGCCCAATCACTGATGGCTCGTCAGAACTCATCCAGCAAAATAAATCGCCAATCAGCGGTCTACCGCGTCTCAAGAAATAACGCGCAAGCGCTTTGCGAGCGTTGAAGTTATCCTTAATGAGGAGGGCCAGGGCAGATGGATGCGCTGACACTGCACCGGATTCACTTCGCCTTCACCATCACTTACCACTATCTCTTCCCCCAGCTCACCATGGGCCTGGCGTTGCTCATCGTAGTCCTCAAGACGATGGCTCTCCGCACCAACGATGAGCGCTACAACGTAGCCGCCCGGTTCTGGGCGCGCATTTTTTCCGTCAATTTCCTGCTCGGCGTCGTCACCGGCATCCCGATGGAGTTTCAGTTCGGCACCAATTGGTCAGAGTTTTCCCGGCGCACCGGTGGAGTGATTGGCCAGCCCCTTGCCATGGAAGGAGTCTTTTCCTTTTTTCTCGAGTCTGCCTTCCTCGGCCTCTTCCTCTTCGGAGAAAAGCGCCTCTCGAAGTTGGCTCATTGGGGAGCAGCCTTTCTGGTATTTCTTGGCTCCTGGATCTCCGGCTTCTTCATCATCGTCACCGACGCGTGGATGCAGCATCCGGTGGCATACCGCCTTCTGCCCAACGGCACCTACGAAGTCTCCAGCTTTTGGGGCCTCCTCATGAATCCCTGGGCATGGCTGCAGTACGCGCACAATATGTCCGGAGCCGTCATCACCGGAGCTTTCGTAATGGCCGCAGTCGGCGCGCTCTACGTCCTGCAGAACCGTGAAGGCGATTACGGTCGAATCTTCCTCAAACTCGGTGTGCAGGCTGGCCTCATCTCCTGCATCGCGCAGATCTTTCCTACGGGCGATCTCCATGGAAAGTACCTGGCCAGACATCAACCCGTCGCAATCGCCGCTATGGAGGGCCTCTTTCATTCCGAGAAGGGAGCTCCCATGGTTGTCATGGGCCAGCCGAATTTTGCCACGCAGAAAATTGATAATCCGATCGCCGTCAACAAAGTCCTGAGCTTTCTTATTTACGGCACCACCGCTGCTGAAGTAAGAGGCCTGGATCAATTTCCGCCGCGATCAATGGCCCACCACATTGCCCCTGCTCTTTTACGCCTACCACATTATGGCGGGCCTCGGAACCTACTTCGCCGCTCTGATGGTCGTTGCAGCATTCCTGCTCTGGCGAGGCAAACTCTACACGGCTCGCTGGGTGCTTTGGCCCATCCTGCTCAGCTTCCCGCTGCCGTATATCGCGAATACCGCAGGCTGGATGACTGCCGAGATCGGTCGCCAGCCGTGGCTCGTATACGGTCTGCTCCGCACGTCCGAAGGCTACTCGAAACACATCGACGCCAGCACGAGCCTGTTCACGCTGCTCGGTTTCCTTGGTATGTATTCCGTTCTCTCTATCCTCTGGATCGTGATCGTCTACACCACGATTCAGAAGGGTCCGAGCCCGATCCCTGAAACCAGTTCCGGTCATCTACTCAAGACCGCATAGGAGAAAAGCACATGGGCACACTCTGGTTCTGGATAGTGGCCGCTATGCTCACCGCTTACGTCGTGCTCGACGGTTTCGATCTGGGCGTCGGCATCCTCTCTCCCTTCGTTGCGCGTACCGAAGAGGAGCGCCAGCACGCTCTGCGCGCCATCGGGCCAGTATGGGACGGCAATGAGGTCTGGCTGGTCGCCGCCGGCGGAACCCTCTTCTTCGCGTTTCCCCTTCTCTACGCCTCCGCCTTCAGCGGCTTTTACATGCCTCTCATGATTGTGCTGTGGCTGCTCATTCTGAGGGGTCTCAGTGTAGAGCTACGCATGCACGTGCAGGATCCCCTCTGGCGCAGCTTCTTTGATGGACTCTTCTTCTTCGCCAGCTCTCTGCTCGCCATCTTCTTTGGAGCGGCGCTTGCCAATGTGATTCGCGGCGTTCCGATCGGTCCGGACAACTACTTCTATCTGCCGCTTTGGACCGACTGGCGTACCGGAGCCAACCCCGGCATTCTCGACTGGTACACCGTCATCGGCGGCATTATGGCTCTGCTCGCGCTCTCCCTGCACGGAGCTCTCTACCTATCGCTCAAAACCGAAGGCCAGCTCGCAGACCGCGCCCGAGCCTCGGCAAGACGCCTATGGCCCTTCGTCTCGCTCGCCACCGTCCTCGCTATCCCCGCAACTGTTCTCGCTCGGCCGGACTCACTAGGCAACTACCGTATCTACCCCGCTGCATTCCTCGCGCCCATCGTAGTCGTCATCAGTCTCGTAGCCATTCCAATAGCCCTCCGCCGACGATCCGAACTCGGAGCCTTCCTGGCCTCATGTGCCTATCTCTCAGCAATGCTCTGTGGAGCCGCCGCAGGTCTCTTTCCCGTCCTGCTGCCCGCCACAAATTCAGGCGGCGACAGCATTACGATAGCCAGTGCGCTCGCCGGTCCTCACACTCTCCGCGTCGGCCTGGCCTGGTGGACCTTCGGCATTCTGCTCGCGCTCCTCTATTTCTGCACTGTCTATTGGCTGTTCCGGGGTAAAGTCCCGCAGCACGCCGATACCTACGGGCACTAGTGGGCAAATTGCCCTTTTGCTCCAACTACAGTTGGATTTTCACGTCCCCTTCCCGCCAGAGAGACTGCCGCGACCGAACGGATGCTGGCAAAATGCGCACAGGAGGCTGTTTAGCTTGTCCGAAAGGGTTTAAGAAACGAACCTGTTGCAAATTCCGGCCCAGCAACTCAGAATCGTCACAACGTTCCAAAAGAACGCCAACGGGTCCCTTCGGGGAGGGCGCGCGATGGTCTTACCCAAAAGCGATAAGAATCTGCTGCGAACAAACGATACGTTGCTTACAGAGAGCCGCGAGCGCGAGAGCGCGGTGAATCAGCTGCGCCGCAGCGAAGCGTATTTGGCGGAAGCGCAGAGGCTAACCAAGACGGGCAGTTGGGCTTTCACTCCTGGCCAAGAAGGCTGGAATTATTGGTCCGACGAGCTATTCCGAATTCTTGAAGTTGACCCCCGGGAGGGTCCGCTCTTGCATGAGCTGATGTACCAGCGAGTCCACCCAGACGATCGCCAGCAGGTAGTCGACCGGTATCTGAAAGCACTGAATGACAAGGAAGATTATGTTCTAAATCACCGCATGCTGTACCCGGACGGGCGCCTGATGTACGTCCAGACGATTGGTCATCCCATATTCAACGATGCTGGAGAGATCGCCGAGTTCGTGGGTACGTCAGTCGACATGACGGAGCAAAAGCGCATCGAAGAAACTTTGCGTCGGAGCGAGGCGTATTTGGCCGAAGGTCAGCGTCTGACGCATACGGGCAGTTGGAGCCTTAACATTGCCACCCGGCAGATCTTTCACTCGTCCACAGAACATACTCGTATGTTTGGCTTCGATCCGGAAAGGGGACTGCCCTCATTCGAAGAGTTCCTCCAGCGTGTTCATCCCGAAGACCAGGAACACGTACTTGAGACTTTCCAAACGTTGATGAGATCCGGCGGAGAGATGGATTTGCGATACCGAATTGCGGCTCCGGATTGTCCGGTGATACATGTGCACGCAATTGGTCATCCTGTTCTTAAAGAATCCAGCACGCCCGGCGAGTACGTTGGCATCACCATCGACATTACCGAACGCAGGCGGTTGGATCAGGAGCGCGAGCAGGCGGAGAACCGGCTGCGACGCAGCGAGGCCTATCTGGCGGAGGCGCAGAGGCTCAGCCACACGGGCAGTTGGGCGCTCGATCCCGCCACAGGCAAGATCATCTACTATTCGGAGGAAATGTTTCGGATCATGGGGCTCGAACCGACGCTTGATCCACCGGACTTGGAAGTGATTTGGCGGCGATTCCACCCTGACGATCTTCCTCCAATTATCGAAGGTGTTGAGCGCACTATTGCGGCTTCCGAGAAGAGGCGGATTGTCAGCAATCAAACGACCGGTTCACTGGGACTTGCGGAACTACGAAACGAGTTGCAAGGTCCAAGGGGCATCAAAGGTGATGAAGTCGAAATTCGGGTTATTTTGCCCGATGGGACCCTGAAGTATGTCCGTTGGTACGGGCATCCGATACTCGATAAAACTGGGCAGTTTGTCGAGTTCGTCGGAACAGCTATGGATGTGACAGAGCGCAAAAAAGCAGAATTCGAGCGAGAAAAACTCCGGCAGTTGGAGGCAGATCTCGCGCATATGAATCGCATCAGCATGATGGGTGAACTGTCGGCATCGCTCTCTCACGAATTAAGACAGCCCATCACGGCCGCGATCATAAGCGCCAGCACAACCTTGAATTGGCTGGCGCGTGACGAGCCCAATATAGAAGAGGCTCGTGAGACAGCAGCGGCCACGCTGAAGGCTGGAAAGCGAGCCGCAGAAATAATCGACCATTTGCGGGCGCTCTACACGAAGGCTTCTCCCCAACACGAATTGTTGGACGGAAACGAAATTATTCGCGAAATTGTGGCGCTGTTGTGGGTTGAGGCCAACCGTTACAAGGTCTCGATGCATACCGATTTCGCCGCCGAAGTCCCCATGATCATGTCAGACCGCGTGCAATTGCAGCAGGTGCTCATGAATCTGATGCTCAACGCGATCGAGGCAATGAAAGAGACCGGTGGATCCCTTTCAGTCAGGTCGCGGCTGATTCCGGAGGGGCTCTTGCAGATTTCGGTCAGCGACACAGGCCCGGGCTTGCCGGAAATGAAGGAAAAACAGATATTCGAGCCCTTTTTCACGACCAAGCCGCAAGGTAGCGGCATGGGGTTGGCAATCTGCCGCTCGATTGTTGAATCTCATGGCGGTTGCTTGTGGGCCGGTCCGAATGGCGATCGCGGGGCGTGCTTTAATTTCACCCTTCCGGTGGCCATCTCAGCGAGCGCCAAATAGCCTCTTCGCTCAATCCGCGTGGCCTTAAATCTGAGAGCAACTCAACGGGCTGAGATACAGATTGGAAATATTGCTCACAATCTCCGCATCCGTATTTCCCGGCCGGTGAGACAGCTCTTTCCACGCCGCATCCGCCGAAAACGCCGCCCACTTTTCCTTCAGTTCCGCTGTATCCTCGAAGGTCAGCATGTAGGTCAGGCAAGGCATCCGCGTGCCGATCAACGTATCTGCAAAAAACACCGGTGTCAGCCCCGTCCGGGCAAAAATCCCAATCTCTGCCTCGTTGAACATCTGTATCTTGCGTGCGTGCGCAACCTGGCTCGGGCTCTCGTAGGTGCGAAGCTGAAATATCCGCTGCCCCTTTTTCGGCGCGACCACCTTCGGCCAGCCCGCAAACGCCGACAGCAACGACCTCTCCGCTCTCACGAACGCCGGCGCCGAAGCCGGTGCATCTCGGAATCCCGACGCAGCCTTCACATACTCCGCGTCCTTCCCCAGGTGCGTGTCGAGCGCAACCAGAGCCTCCGCCGACGTCGCCGGAATCAGAACATAGTACGTTGGCGTCTCCGGGCCGATGTCCACCTTGAACGCACCCACCGGCCCCATCTCCAACCGGTTAAGCGCAGGAATCAGCGCCTTCTCAAAGTAGCCCTGCGTCAACGCGATCTGCGGGCCTGTTCGCAGCGCATACTTCCGTAACTGGTAGAACTCCTGTCGCGCTTCCGCCATTGCCTTTCCATTAGGGTCCGCCCCAAATGCCGTCCCCGAAGCCATCCCTGCCGTTACCAACGCCGACTTGACGAACTCTCGCCTCTCCACAGCTTCCTCCACGTCATTCGCTGTACATCAGCTTACGCTAACCCTTAGCTCACCCCGAACACACGGCGGCGCGGGCTAGTTGACGTAGTTATGCTTCTGTTCAACGAACCCGGCTGCGCGCAGCACCTCTCGTTCGATGGATGTCTGAAACACCACCACAGCGGACTGTTTACTGAAATCACTCAAGTAAGTCTCAACTTCTTTGGTGGAGGAAAGAAAGCCAAGGCTTACAAGTTCGATCATGCAAATAAGCTTTGCTCTATACCTCTTGGCCCAGGTCTCTCCATACGGAGTAGGGGCCAATACAGATACGTGACAGCTTTCATCCATCTGGGCGACGATAATCACTCGAACATCCATAGGCACCAAGGCGGACTCAAGCAGTCCTTGAAGTTGAAAGAAACCTTAAATTTGGATCGCGAGATTCTTCCGTTGAAGGAACAGAGATCTTGAAGATGGTTCCGCTTTTGCCGGGTCGAATGCTGCTCCGTACAAAAATTTTGCCACGGTGTCGTTCAACAATTTTTTTAGCGAGAGATAGACCGAGACCATTCCCGCGTTCTTCTTTCGTAGTGAAAAATGGCTTAAATATCTCGGCCCGGTCTGCGGCAGGAATTCCATGCCCGTTATCCGCGATCACGAACTGAACCTCACCTCGCCGCTTTCTTAGACGAACGGCCAAGGTACCGCCGGGCGGTAGTGCATCGAGAGCATTGACGATCACATTGGAAAGAACCTGAAGCATCTCTCCCGTGTAAACCGGAACAACCACACTTCCTGGCAGGTCCTTAACAAGGTGCACTCTCTTGGATTCGATGGTTCGCTGATGAATCCGAAGCGCTGCTTCCGTTAAAGCAACGAGGTCGATCGGCTTAGGAACGTTAGATATTCTTGCGATGCCCAAAGTCTGGCTGGCAATATGAGTCAAAGTGGCCATTTGCTCCGCCGCCAGACTCAGGTACTTTCTCACTTTTTCAGGATGATCCGCTTCTTCTGCAGCCAGAAAGGTGAGGTTTCCCAAAGCCTCAAGAGGGTTCTTGATCTCGTGCATCACTTCGAGAGCGAGTCGTCCGGCCACGGCACGCTCTTCGACCAGCCGCAGAGCCTCGACCGTTGAAGCTAATCTTTCTTGAAGTTCGGAGATGGTCTGAGTCATAGCATTCTCCGTAAACGCAACTGGAGAGAACGCCAAATGACGTTTTTTGCTGGAGGAGGACCCTCCGCGGACCAGCGTATTTTCCTGTTTTTATTGGATGCCGGAATCTTTTGTTATGTCGCCCGGACGACATAACAGGATCGGAGTCCTCTCCCGGCTTCAGCTTTAGTCAGGTTAGCCTGAAGGAATTGTTCAAGGGCTATTGCAGGGATGGAGTGACGATTTTGGAGCCGATCTTATTTTGAATGAGCGCGATAAGAGAAAGGGGCTCTAGAAAAGTGGTAAGAAAAGTATCGTGTTTCTCTGCAGAAAGGCCCAATGTCTCCCCGGCCATGACGAGATTCTTCATCTCTGGCCGGAGGATGTGCGCCGCCTTCAAGATGGAAGCGCACTCGTCAACAGAGAGCGACTGACACAAGATAAAGAGATCAATCGCCTCTTTGGCCAGGATCTGGACCGCTCCGGTCACCTCACTGGCGGTCCACACCTGAAAGCCGGCTCTCTCCAGAATCAGTCGGCGGGTTTCAAGCAAGGTCGCATCGTGACCAAAAACTAAGATGCGCGCGGAAGCGTACACTCGAGGCTCCTTCGCAAATATCAAATCGCGGAGTCAGAAGCATAACCGATCCATGCCAGTCCGTTATGTCTTCCACCGGACAGAACCATCCTGATTTCCCGCGTAAGCTCACTTGAGTCGCCGGGAATCAACCTCTTATCAGAGACGTGATCAGCCGCCATTCGGGAAAATGGCCGCCCTTTGCGAACTGACGTAAAGGAGCAGTCATGTCTCAAGAAAATAACAACCTGTTTTTATCGTCTCTATCTTCTTCGGCCCGCGAAAGACTCGTCTCAGCGTCTATCAGGGTGGAACTCCCCCTAAGAGCGCCGCTCTACGATGCGGAGGAGACACCTAAGTATGCTTACTTCATAACCTCCGGCATCGCTTCCATGGTGACCGCGATGCCGGATGGTGCGACTGCCGAGGTGGGGTTGATTGGGCAAGAGGGATTCGTAGGGAGCTTTCATCTCCTGGGACCTGAGCAGGTCACGACCGATTGTTTCGTCCAGTTGGAGGCAATCGCCCTTAGGATTCCCCTTCGCCAGTTGGAAATGGAATTTCGCACCTCGGAAGAGATACGAGATAGAGTGCTCGAGTTTGTGCAGAGCCAGACCCTGAGTCTGGCTCAACTCGCTGGGTGCCATCGTCTCCACGAGGCCGAAGAACGGCTGGCACGCTGGCTGCTCATGGCTCAGGATCGGGTTCAATCCGACGACCTGAATTTTACGCAAGAGTTTTTGGCCATGATGTTGGGGTCGAGGCGCACCACTGTGACCGTGGTAGCCGGAGAACTCCAGCGCAAAGGGGTGATCGACTATCGACGAGGCCGCGTAAGAATCCTGAATCGACAAGCACTTGAGGAAGCCGCCTGCGACTGTTACCAAATCATCAAGCGACTCTATGTCAACCTCTACAAATCAAGCGTCACCGCAGGGCGCGATTAGAGTTGACGACGCAGGTAGTTTTTCTAGGTAACAATGGCGCAGACCGACCGGAACCTAAAAAAAATCCTCAAACTGTCGGGTGGGCGACAGAGCCACTTTAAGGATTTCTGATAAACCATTCGCAGTCCTTGGAGCCGCGCATCTTCCCGGCAGCCCTTGGACTATTCCTTTTGCCGAGAACAAAATGAGGGTTCAGTGATGTTGCTATTAAGCTGCGCCAAATTGAAAACTCTGTCGAAAAGGCTGTTAGAGCTATATGAAGCTCGCAACAGGACAATTATCCTCCCGCATTCGGACGCGGACCAGATGAGAGCAGAGTACGAACTTATCCGGATGCAAAAACTCATTACCCGCCACCGGCAACGATGCCCTCAGTGCACGGCGAATGAAATCGCGCTCCACTCGGAATCGAACCTGAGTACTGCGAACGGCAAAGCTCCGCATCATCCATTTCAATCCCTCTGAGCGAAATGAAAAGAAGCGAAAAATACGGGATGAGTACCTGTCGGATTGAAGCCAGGATAATCCAAACAGTCCAGGATGCTGGCTTTCATTTGGAAATCCTTGAGAGGAGTTCTAACGGACCTCGTGAAGAGGTGCAGGCAATACTTCTCACCGTGCAGGATCAATGGGCCGAACATAGAAAGACCTGTCCGATCTGTAGCAAACAGCTTGTGTGCTGAGCTTTCACGCGGGAAGCACCTGAAGAGCGGACCCTCAAAAGTGGGCCCAACCCATCACCGTGTCCTCGAAACCATTGACACCGCTGATAAACTTAACTCAGAGAAAAACGTAAGCCCGGCCCGCGCCGGGCTTTTCGATTCAGAGGACAACCGCAGACCGAAGTACAGACCTAAAGTATCTACTTCGAATACTTTGCACACTTTTTACGGGGGAGGGGGAGGTACACTATGCACCAGAGCAGCTCACACCACAGAGGCTCCATTCCAACCCCAAATCTCCGCCCAAACCTCACCCTCGCAACCCTGGCCGCACTTTATTTATCCACAGCCTTAGCCGCTCAGTCTCCGGCCCAACCCCAGCCCAACCTGGCCCTCATGAAGTACGCCTGCGGCCCGGCCAACCGGATGTTCGCCACCCTCTCACCCGCCTCCCGCTTCACCGACACCACCGCAGGCTTCGACCTCCTACCCTCCCCCGCCATCGAAGCCAAATCCTGCACCAGCGACAAGCCCTTCTTCTTCTCCGTCCCCATCCCCGAAGGCAGCTACCGCGTCACCGTCGTCCTCGGAGGCCCCCAGGCCGCCGTCACGACCGTCCGAGCCGAAGGCCGCCGCCTCATGCTCGAAAAAATCCCCACCGCACCCAACGCCTCCGTAACCAAAATCTTCGACACCAACGTCCGCTACCCGGAAATCTCAGGCGACCCCAATAACCTCGTCAAACTCAAGCCCCGCGAGCAAGGCATCCTCGACTGGGACCACAAACTCACCCTCGAGTTCAACGGCGACCACCCCAGCGTCCGCTCCATCGACATCGAACCGATCCCCAGACGAGCCAGTCCTCTACCTCGCCGGCGACTCCACCGTCGTCGACCAGTACTACGAACCCTGGGCCGCCTGGGGACAGATGCTCCCCCGCTTCTTCCTCCCCGGCATCGTCGTCGCCAACCACGCCGAATCCGGCGAAACCACCCGCGCCTTCGTCGGCGAACACCGTCTCGCCAAGATCATGACCACCATGAAGCCCGGCGACTACCTCTTCATCCAGTTCGCCCACAACGACATGAAACCCGGCGCCGTCTCCCTCGACGACTACAAGAAACTCCTCACCGACTACATCGCCCAGACCCGCGCCAAGGGAGCCACGCCCGTCCTCGTCACCCCCATGAACCGCCGCACCTTCGACGACGCCGGCCACATCACCAACTCCTTCGGCCCCTACCCCGACGCAGTTCGCGAAGTAGCCGCCGAACAGAAGGTCGCCCTCATCGACCTCAACGCCATGAGCAAAACCCTCTTCGAAGCCATGGGCCCCGAAGGCACCCTCAAAGCCTTCATGCACTACCCCGTCAATTCATTTCCCGGCCAGACCGAAGCCATCGCGACAACACCCACTTCAACAGCTATGGCGCCTACGAACTGGCCCGCTGCATCGTCCACGGCATCCGCGAAGCCAACCTGCCCCTCACCAAATTCCTCGACCCCACCGTCCCCGACTTCAACCCCGCCCACCCCGACCCGCAACCCACCTTCAACCTGCCCTTCACCCCAATCCTCCTGAAATCCGACCCCACCAAAGTCGGCCAGACAGGATGAAAACCACATCAATCATCTCTCCGCGAGCAGCGTCTCCACATCGGTCGCAAAATCCGCCTGCCGCACCGCGCCAACATAAGTCTTCGCCACCCGTCCTTCACGATCCACCAGAACAGTCGTCGGCACCCCCTCCATCCCGTACTCCATCTGCGACAACGGCTCCGGCCTCACCACGGGGTACGGCACCCCAAAATCATTCACAAACTTCTTCACCTTATCCGCGCTACCCTCATCAATCGCTACCCCAACCACAGCCAATCCCTTTGGCCCCAACTCACGCGACAACCGTATCAACCCCGGTGTCTCTTCCCAGCAAGGCCCACACCACGTCGCCCAGTAGTTCACCAGAACAACCTGCCCGCGATGCTCCGACATCCTCCATGTCCCCCCATCAAGCTGCGCCATCACCAACTCCGGCACCGCCCGTCGCTCCCCCACCGCCCGAATCCCGCCAGACTGCCGCGCCCCAAAGTGCCACACAGCCGCCACCACCCCGAACGCGAGCGCAGCAATGGCATACCGAACTGATCGTCGAAGCACCGCAGACTTCCCCTCTCTCCCCAAAGCCAGACTACCCCTTTCCTTCGGTTCACACCCCCCTGTACAGTGTGGGGAGTCAGGAGCCGAAATGAGGCATGCGATTCCGACACCACGGCGAATAACCCGACTCAGGCCGGTAGCCATCCTGTGTCTGCTCCTCACAACGGTTCCAGCCGTCCCCTACTCTGTCCAAACTCACGAGGAGCTGATCGACATCGCCTGGAAGCAGTCCATCCAGCCCATTCTCCTCAAACAGTACCCCACCCTCACCGAAGCCCAGCTCCAGGAAGCTCACGCCTACGCCTACGGCGGCTCTGCCATCCAGGACTTCGGCTATTACCCATTCGGCAACGCCTTCTTCTCCGACCTCACCCATTACGTTCGCTCCGGGGACTTTGTCATTAATCTCCTCCGCGACGCTCACACCGCCGACGAGCTCGCCTTCGCCATCGGCTCCCTCTCTCACTACCTCGGTGACACGATCGGCCACAGCACCGCCGTCAATTTCTCCGTTCCGGTCGAATTTCCAAAACTCGAGAAGCAATACGGCACCAGCGTCAACTACGCTGAGAACCCCCACGCCCACGTCCAGACCGAGTTCGCTTTCGACATCAACCAACTAAGCAAGGGCCGCTTCGCCCCCAGCGCCTACCTCAAGCACGTCGGCCTCGAAGTGCCCCGGCCCCTTTTGCGCAAGGCGTTCTTCGAAACCTATGGCCTCAATCTTCCCGACATAATCGGCTCCAAAGAGACCTCCCTCCGCACCTACCGCAAAGGCGTCCGCAGTTTCATTCCCAACATAGCCAGGGCCGAAACCCTCCTTCACAAGAAAAACTTTCCCCAGGACATACCCAGTCCCGATCTCGACGCCTTGAGAGTCGACGCTCTTCAGGCCTCCGCCGACAACAACTGGGAAGCCTATCGCAAGCAGCCCGGCTTTACCAGTCATCTCTATGCCGGCTTCATCTTCATCCTGCCGAAGGTCGGCACCCTCAAAATGCTCGCCATCAAGGGTCCCACCCAGCAGACCGAGGATCTCTACATCAAGAGCGTCAACCGCTCCATCAAAGCCCTGCGCTTCGTCCTTGCACACTTCGATCGCATCGAATACTACCTCCCCAATCGCGATCTCGATACCGGAGCCATCATTAAACCTGGCGGCTATCCTCTCACTGACATGACTTACGCCGAACTCCTCGAAATGATCACGAAGAATCCCGACAAGGTCATCCCCATCCAGCTCAAACACGACCTCACCGAATACTACGCAGACCCGGAAGCCCCCATCATCACTAAAAAGGATCCGGAAAAGTGGGCACAGGTTCAGACAAATCTGAAGACCCTCGCAGCCATGAAGACCATCGGTGAACTCGATCCACTCCCCGAAGAAATCATCGACGAGAAGCAAGAATAGCTGTCACCCTCTGCTACTGTTGCATCCAACAAGTCAGATCGAACGAATCGACAGGAGAGCGATGAAGATTGTTTGCAGAATTCAGGCCATCCCCACACGCACGACGGCAATCCCTTTCGTGATGTTGCTCATGTTTGCCTTTGTAGTCCTCGCCTCCGGTTGCAACTCGGGCAAATCCGCACCCACGCCCGCCAACTTCGCCCAGGCCATCAACAACCACTTCCTCGATCACAGCGACTGTCTTTTCTCGGATACTCGCTTTCCCTTTGAAACATCCGATCCCGAAAAAACACGACAAATGGACTCACTGGCCAACGCCCACCTCCTCGACAAGTCAGTCGAAACCAGCATTCACGTTAGCCGCTACACCGTCACTTCCACCGGCGCACGTTATGCCCCTCACTTCTGCTACGGGCACCGCGAGGTAACCAGCATCGACGGTTCGACTCCATTGACAGTGAACGAGGGATTCAAGGAGACAACCGTCACCTACAGCTACACCATGAAGGAAGTTCCCGTCTGGGCACTGAGCCACGACATCCAGGACGCCTTTCCCAACATGGCCGGCGCCATCACCAGTCAAGTCACAGCAAAGGCCGTCCTCGCCCAATCTCCCGTAGGCTGGCAGATTCCCGACTAGGCGTCGGAACAACGGGCAACTGAGCCGCAACCTTTGCCAGGCCCAAGCTGTCCTACAATCAATGCAGATGGACCTGGCCGCCAAATCCGCTAAACTTCACGCGACTCTGCAAGAGCTGGGCAGCGTCCTGGTCGCCTACTCCGGCGGCACCGACTCCGCGTACCTGGCCTATATCGCGCATCAAGCCCTCGGCGAAAAAATGCTCGCCGTCATAGCCGATTCCGCCTCACTCCCTCGCGCTGAACTCGCCGCTGCCCTCGCCTTCGCCACCGAGCACAAAATTCCCATACAAATCCTGCAAACCAACGAGCTTGACAACCCCGACTATCAGCGCAACGATGCCCGACGCTGCTTCCACTGCAAAGACGAACTCTTCACCCGGATGGAATCAGAGCGGGCGTCACGAGGCTTCGCCCACATCGCCTACGGAAGAAACCTCGACGACGACGGCGACTTCCGCCCCGGCCAGCAAGCGGCCGCCCTGCATCACGCCGTAGCCCCGCTCGTCACAGCACAACTCACTAAGTCCGAAATCCGCCAACTAGCCCGGGAAGCCAACCTGTCGCTCGCCGACAAACCCGCCTCCGCCTGCCTCGCCTCGCGCATCGAGTACGGCCGGTCCGTGACCCGCAAGAACCTCTCTCAAGTAGAACAAGCCGAAGCCGCCCTTCACGCCCTCGGCTTCCCGCAAGTCCGCGTCCGCCACCACGGCGACGTCGCCCGGATCGAAATCGCCGTTGAAGATCTTCCTCGCGCCCTGAACCTTGCCGTCCTCGAAACGATTACCGCAGCCATCAAACCGCTCGGCTTCCTCTACGTCACCATCGACACCGAGGGCTACCGCTCCGGATCAATGAACCAAACCCTCCTCGCCGCCTCTTCCATCCGTCCCGCGTGAAACAATAACCCCATGCGCATCGCCTATCTCGATTGCTTCGCCGGCATTAGTGGCGACATGTTCCTCGGAGCCCTCATCGACGCCGGAGTCGATCCCAAAATCCTCGACGACGCAGTTGCTGCATTGAATGTCAACGCATCGCTCAAGATAGAAAAGGTCGACCGTAGCGGAATCTCTTCTACAAAAGTTCACGTCTTCGAAGGCGCAAAGCCTGCCGAAGAAGATCACGAACATCACACCCATCAACAAACCCATACCCACCAGCTCCAACCCAAAACACAGCACCAGCACAAAGCCGGTCATACTCACGATCATCCCCACGAGCACACCCACGGCCGCTCCCTGATCGTCATCCGCGATTTAATTAACGCCTCAACCCTCGCCCCCGCCGTCAAACAAACCGCAGTCCACGCCTTTGAGCTCCTCGGCGCCTCCGAAGCCAAAATCCACAACGTCCCCATCGAAAAAATTCACTTCCACGAAGTAGGCGCAGTCGACGCCATCGTCGACATCGTCGCCGCCTCCGTCGGAATCCACGCCCTCGCGATAGACAAGTGGTACTGCTCGCCTCTCAACGTCGGTAGCGGCATGGTTGACTGCGCCCACGGCCGCTTCCCCGTCCCCGCACCCGCTACCGCCGACCTGCTTCGCGGCTTTCCGACTTACTCCGCCCACATCGAAAAAGAACTCGTCACGCCTACCGGCGCCGCTATCATACGAACGCTCGACCCCACCTTCGGCGCCCAGCCTGCCATGTGCGTACAGCAAATCGGTTACGGCGCGGGCACCCGAAACCCCAAAGACTTTCCCAACGTCCTCCGTCTCTCAATCGGCGAGACCGCCGACGCCAACCACGCCGCCGTCGCCATCCTCGAAACCGCCATTGACGATCTCTCCCCCCAGATCCTCGCCCACGTCACCGAACGCGCGCTCGCCCTGGGCGCACTCGACGTCATGTCCACCGCCGTCCAGATGAAAAAGGGCCGCCTCGGTACCCTCCTTACCATCCTCGCTGACAACGCACAGGTCCCCGCCCTCGAAGATCTTCTCCTCCGCGAGACCAGCACCCTCGGCGTCCGCATCCACCACGAGCGCCGCTCCTGTCTCGACCGCGCCCACACGACAGTAACCACACCCTACGGCGAAATCCGCATCAAACTCGGCTCCCGTAACGGCGAAGTCTTCAACGCGGCACCCGAGTTCGAAGACTGCCGCACCGCCGCCGCAAAACACAACGTCCCAGTCAAGCAGGTCCAGCAAGCCGCCATCGCAGCTTATCTTCGCTAACCTCTTATCCGCGGAGCCAGTCCCCCAAGTGCTCCCTCAGACCTCAAGCCGCATCACATAGGGAGCGAGCAAACCCACACCGCGATCACTCAGGAGCCAGGGTATGGAACGAAGGGACTTTCTCAAATCCGCGTCCGCTGCCACCGTGGCCGCAACAATTCCTTCCACCGCGCAGACCGCCCCCTCCAACACCGCCGTCAAACGCCCTGAATCCCCCGACATGATCTACCGCGAACTCGGAACCACCGGCGAACGCGTCTCCGCCATCGGCATGGGCGGCTACCACTTAGGCAAGCAGGCCGACCCCGCCGAGAGCATCCGCCTCATCCACACCGGCATCGATCACGGCATCACCTTCATGGACAACTGCTGGGACTATAACGATGGCATCTCCGAGGTCCGCATGGGCCAGGCCCTCCGCAACGGCTACCGTCAAAAAGTCTTCCTCATGACCAAAATGGACGGCCGCACCGCAGTCGAGTACAACAAGCAGCTCGAACAATCCCTCGGCCGCCTCCAAACCGACACGATCGACCTCGTCCAGTTCCACGAAGTCATTCGCCTCGAAGATCCCGACCGCATCTTCGCCTCCGGCGGAGCCATCGAAGCAGCCATCGCCGCGCGCCAGGCCGGCAAGATCCGCTACATCGGCTTCACCGGCCATAAAGACCCCTTCGTCCATCTCCGCATGCTCGAAACCGCGCAAAAACACAACTTCCACTTCGACACCGTGCAGATGCCCATCAATGTTATGGACGCGCACTTCCGCTCCTTCACCAAAGAGGTCATGCCCGTCGCACTCAAGCAAGGCATCGGCGTCCTCGCTATGAAGACCTTCGGCGACCCCTACATCCTCCAAAGCAACACGGTCCAGCCCATCGAAGCCCTGCACTACGGCCTCACCATGCCCGTCTCTGTCGTCATCACCGGCATCGACAACACGCAGGTCCTCGACCAGGCACTCCGAAGCCGCACGCACCTTCAAGCCCCTCGACCAGGCCCAGATCAGTTCCCTGCTTGCCCGCACAGCAACCGCCGCCGCCGAAGGCAAATTCGAACTCTTCAAAATCAGCCCACACTACGACGGCACCGCACAAAATCCCAAGTGGCTCGGATAGCATGACTCGGATAACATTGACGCAATGTACCAGGTCAGCCCGGCTAAAACGTCTCTCGCACGCGCAACTCTCTTCTCCCTCGCCTTGGTCATGGGGAGTACGGAGACGCACGCACAAATTGAGGTGATACTCGCCGATCCGGTTGAGGCTCGAACGCTGTCCGGCCACGTACAGGATCCGGGCAAAGCCGAAATAGAAGGGGCAACGGTTGAGCTCCTCGATGATCAAACCGACACCGTCATCACCTCCACCGCTACCGATAGCAAGGGGAATTTTCACTTCAAAGACTTCGGAAAGAACAGCTACAAATTGAAGATCACGAAACCCGGCTTTAACGTGTTGCGGGTAACGCTCCGCATTCGGAAGCACGCGCCTGCTTTGGCAGTCCTTACGTTACCCATCGCCGTATAACTCATGAACAAAGCCACCCTTCTCGAACTCCTCGCCGCAAGTCCAATCCGGTACACTCACTCCCGCCGCCGCCACCGAGCGCCTGGCCTCGCTCCCTTACGAAGACCTCGGCCACGCCAGGATCGATCATCACCGAACCCTCCGCACCGGCCTCCCCGAAGTCATCTACGCGCAGAACAAATCCCCTGAGCAGACCTCCGAAATCTTCGCCCGAATGGCCGCCTCTGGCACCGACGTTCTCGCGACCCGTGTCGATGCGCCGACCGCCCAGGCCGTCCTTGCCACCGTACCCGCGGCCCATCATCATCCAAAAGCCCGCACCCTCACGCTCAAACAATCCCCACCCCGGAGCCCGTAGGCCACATAGCCATCCTCACCGCCGGCACCAGCGACCAGACGGTCGCCGAAGAAGCCGCCGTCACAGCCGAGCTCTTCAACACCCGCGTCACCCGCCTTTACGACGTAGGTGTCGCCGGCCTCCACCGTCTCCTCGATGTCCGTGATCAGCTCACCAGCGCCAACGCCATCATCGTCTGCGCGGGCATGGAAGGCGCGCTTCCCTCGGTAGTCGGCGGCCTCGTCGGCGTACCCGTCATCGCGGTACCCACCTCGGTCGGCTATGGAGCCAGTTTCGACGGCGCCGCAGCCCTTTTGGGGATGCTGAACTCCTGTTCGCCCAACGTCTCCGTAGTAAATATAGACAACGGCTTCGGCGCGGCCTACACTGCCGTACTGATAGCGCGTGCCGCCGCCCGCTGCAACGAAAAAGGTTGAGCAAGCGCAGCGTTTTACCTTAGGCACGCGAGAGGTGATTCAGATGCTCCCGCATGATAAGAAGCCCTGGGCTAAGACTTTGGCACGAATCGTAATCGGCGTAACCCTGATTGCTCTGGCTGTTCTGGCGTACTTTCTGAAGACCCATAACGATCTCCACATCCCGGAGATCGTAGGTATCCTCCTCCTGTTCCTCACGATCGTGCCGCCCAACCTCGCCATCATTTATCCGTGGTTGCTTCCCGCAAATCACTCTCACAATCACGGCGCTGAATCAAAATCCGCCGCCGCTAGCGCTGCGAATAGATGAAAGGGAGTTAAGCAAGGGCTGGCCGAGGGCTAACAAGCAAGGAGAAGCGCGGAGAGAACTTTTACATTTTGGCGCGAAGTGGCTGCATCGGCTCGGTATGGGTTGGCAGCGTGGGTTCATCGGCAAGGTATTTCTTCAGCAACTCGTGGTGAAGACAATACAAGGCAAGCTCCAGGCGGTCAGAGACTCCGAGCTTGTCGTAAACCTTGCGCAGATAGTTCTTAATCACCTGTTCCGTCGTCCCAATCTGGTAGGCGATCTCTTTGTTACGCATCCCGCGGGTGATGCAGCTGATAATCGCCAGTTCCTTCTTCGAGAGCTTCGGCTGAACCTTAGGATCGGTAAGACTCGTAGCCTGGGCGCGATAGGCCTCGATCACCCAGCTGATCGATTGATTGTCGATCCAGGTCTCTCCTTCGGCGATCTTGCGGACACACTTGACCAGTAGATCGGGGGAGATCGAGCGCGGAACAACGCCTCGGACTCCGCGCCGATAGAGCTCGACGGTGTTGGCCTCGTCGGTTTCGGATACCTGGACGATGAGCTTTGCCTCCGGTGCCTGACGGACAAGTTCAGGAATCGCATCGACGGTACCAGCGACGAGTTGCCCCTCTAGAACCACGACATCGGTCGGATAGCGCTGAAGCGCAGCATAGAGATTTGTGAGCGTTTCAACCTGGGCAACGACGCGGATATCGTCCTCGAGCGCAAAGACCTTCTTCATGCCTACGCGATAGATCGCCTGAGAGTCGGCAAGAATGATGCGGATGCCCGCATGTGCTGAACCCTCTTCCGGACTCTCATCGCTGCTTCGAGTTGGATCGATATTCACTACAGTCATAGGTTCAAACCTTTAAAGAATACTCGTCAATCACTGCGGCGGCCTTTTTTTGCCCCCCTTGAAGATAGTGGCGCACAACCCGGCCGATACAGTGAATCGTGACGTCCTTAGCCGTTCCCATCACGGCGGACGGCATCGCAATGGTGAACTCGATCCTGCTTTCCACGGCAGGAAGTTGTTCTCCTACAAAGAGTAGGCCGTTAGCAGAGATATTTTCCGTCATAGCCTCCATCTCGCCCTCGTCGGTCTGAAGCCGGATTGAAAGTCTCATAGGAAAACGTACCGCCGTCCGAACTGGATTCTCTCCAGTCGGCATCTGCCATTGAGCCACGAACCCTCCTCTTCGGAAAAACTTCGCCCTTTACACTCCTGCGAAGGCCCCAAATCTACCACACTGGAGTGTACCCCACCAGAGACTACTTCGAGTACCTTTCTGTCGGCACTGGCTATACCGGGACTCCAAGCGCGGCTGAGCCGCCGACCCATTGCTGGTCACGATTGTGGTCGACACCCATCATCAACCCGCGGCCCAGGCGCACAAGCGCAATAGCCGGCTGAAGCCTTCCGCCGTCAGGCCAAAGATACATGATGCGGATCTCCGCCTGTGTGGGGCCATGGGGGGTCTCGATGACAGGCTCGAAGGCAACCCGCTCCTGAAGGAGATAAAGATGCCGGTCGGCAACTGGAATCGCGTTGAGTTCGGCATCCGTCGGCGCGAACTGAATTCCCTTTCCTGCAAAGGAATAGAGGGGCTTGAGCAGAAGTTTCTCGCGCTCCTCCGGCAAGCCCTCCACCAGCCGATTGGCGAACCAATCGTCCAGGAAGACAGCCGTGGGGACAGAAGGATGCCTGAGGTACGGCAGCGAAAACTTGCTGATACGAAAGTACCAGTTGGGATGCCCTGCCCACTCGACATCGAGGTCGTCGCGGTAGTCGAAGGATAACTGGATGTGTTTTCTCTCAAGCTCGTCGACGATCGCACGGTTGTAAATCCGGTGAATGGGAATCTCCCGGCCGGCGTGTTGGTAGAACAGTCGATTTCCCTGTTTCCGCAGCCTTGCAATGTCTACTGTCGCGATATGGAGTCTGTCTTCGTAGACGCGAAAGTCAGGCCGGGTCTTCTGTTGATCGGGATCGATCTCAGCCAGCACAACATTTTCCGGATCGTGATCGCCCACAATGACTTCCCGAAGGCGTTCCCAATAGGTTTCGCTATTTAGGCCGCCAAGGTGAGTCTGCAAACTCCGATTCAGCTTATAAACCTCAAGATATTGACCGGCAAGAACATCCTGATAGCCGAAGACTGACGGAAACGCCTGCATCTCCACGAGCCGGGGACTCAAAGAGCCATCCGGGTTGCGGACGAGACCGAAGTCGACCGTCATGAAATTCGGCTGAGGATTATCGTTAGGCACGCGAAACTGCTGCGGTATGGCCTGATCCGAAGCCTCAAGATATCCGGGATCGTCGAGAAGCTGACGTGTGAGGGTAGCGCCGGTCTCAGCCAGTTCGTCGAGCAGAGATTGCGGAAAGAAGCAGGGGGTCTCGGCGACTCGAAACTCAACGCTTGTTCGCGTGAGGTGATTCAGCCGATACAACAGCTCGTCATATTTCTCTTCCGTGAAACCGGCATTGAATCGATCGCGAAAGGGCTGCAGCATGCAAGCAGTCTAACCGCTCATCCCCAATTCAACCCCTGTTTTCGATGCCATGTACAAATCATTTAGCGGGCAGGTTCCGGCGATGATCCTGGCCTGGCCGCAGGCGCCTTGCGACCGCCGGAGAACCTGACGAGGATGCTCTTCAGAATGACATAGAGAACCGGGATGAAGAAGAGGTTGAGAACGGTCGAAAGTACCATGCCGCCGACGATGGCGGTGCCAACGGAGTGCCGGCCGTAGGCTCCCGCGCCAGTTGCAAAATAGAGCGGCCCAACGCCGAGAATGAAGGCGATCGAAGTCATCAGGATGGGGCGGAGCCGGAGCTCAGCCGCTTCGATAGCGGCCTCCTTGACAGAGCGTCCCTGCTCAAGAAGCTGCTCGGCGAACTCAACGATGAGAATGGAATTCTTGGCGGACAACCCAATTAGCATGACGAGGCCGATCTGGACGTAAACGTCATCCACTAAGCCCCGGAGAGAGACAAGTGAAAGCGCGCCAAGTATAGCCATAGGCACAGCGAGCAGGATGATGAACGGAAGCGCGAAGGACTCGTACTGTGCCGAGAGAGTCAGATAAACCACAAGCAATCCGAGCCCGAAGATAATGATCGCCTTGCCGGCTGATTCAACTTCTTCGAGAGCCAGCCCCGTCCAGGAGTAGCTCATCCCCGGCATCTTGTTTTTATCGAAGAGCCGCACCATCGCGTCAAGACCCTGACCAGAACTCAGGCCGGGCGCAGGGGAGCCGTCGATTTCTGCCGAACGAAACAGGTTGTAATGGTTGATTACCTGCGGCCCGGAGGTCTCAGAGATCGAGGCAAGGTTATCAAGCGGGACCATCTGGCCGGAGTCAGAACGGACGTAATACTGGTGGATATCCTGCGCGTTCCGCCGATAGGGCGCGTCAGCCTGCACATAAACGCGATAAGAGCGGTTGTTGAAATCGAAATCGTTGACGTAACTGGAACCCATAAAGGTATTGAGGGCCGCGGTGATCTGGGTGAAAGGAACGCCGATC
This sequence comes from uncultured Acidobacteriaceae bacterium, assembly GCA_963746625.1. GTDB lineage: Bacteria > Acidobacteriota > Terriglobia > Terriglobales > Acidobacteriaceae > Edaphobacter. Next base: position 368,611 of record CAVVBT010000001.1, on the reverse strand, counting down.
GCCTTAGCCTTCTGACGGTCGATTGAGATGAGAAGTTGGGGGTCGTTCGAAGTAAAGGTGGTGTTCATGGCGGTGAGGCCGGAGCCGGGCGCTCGGCCTTGGCCGACAAGAGTATGGGCGATCCGGTCGATATCCCCGAAGGTGTTGCGGCCAGAGTCCTGGAGAATGAACTGGAAGCCGCCGACGGTGCCGATGCCTGCAACAGCGGGAGGTTCTGCCGCGAAGGCTATGCCACCGGGGACACCGAAGAGCTTAGGACCGACGTCTGCCACGATCGCTTTGGCGGTGTACTTGGGGCCCATCTTCGTTCGGTCATTGATAGGTTTGAGAGGCGCGAAGATGAGGCCCGAGTTGGGCGAGCTGCCGCCCGAGAGTGAGAATCCCATGACCGAGAAGGTGCCGAAGACACCATCGTTTTTGCGAACTTCGGCCGAGACCTTATCGGCAAAGGCCGAGGTGTAACTCAGGGAGGCTCCTGGCGGCGTTTGCACGATGATGAGAAAGTAGGACTGGTCCTCCTGCGGGATGAAGGCCGTGGGGACGTGGTTGTACATAAATGCGGTTGCCGCCAGACCACCGAAGAAGATCAGGAGCATGACGTACCGAATGCGCACGACAAAGGTAACGGCACGCGCATAGACGCGGATAATCCATTGGATCAGACGTTCGATGGGATTGAGAAAGAAACCCATGATTCCGGTCTTCTTGGTTTCGGCACGAAGCAGGATGGCGGCCAGAGCGGGCGAGAGTGTCAGCGCGTTGAAGGCCGAGATCGCGATGGAAAAGGCAATCGTCAGCGAAAACTGCTTGTAGAGAATGCCGGTGGTACCCGGAAAGAAGCTGACCGGGATGAAGACGGAGATCAGCACGAGCGAGGTTGCGATGACAGCGCTGGTGACCTCGGCCATCGCGATGCTGGTAGCCTCGTGCGGGTCCGTGGAAACTGTCTCCATGCCGCGGCCTCTGCCCTCGGATTTGGCGTGTTGCAGAACATCGGGAGCATAGGGGTCAGGTTCGGTCAGCTCTGAGCGTTCCGGAATAACCGCGTGCCCAGAAAGGTGGCGCTGAACGTTTTCAATCACGACGATGGCGTCGTCCACGACGAGGCCGGTGGCCAGGGTAATACCAAACAGCGTCAGCGAGTTGATGCTGAAGCCGAAAATCTTAATGAATGCAAAGGTGCCAATAAGTGAAACAGGAATCGTAACCGCAGGAATAATCGTTGCGCGCCAGTCCTGCAAAAAAAGGAAGATGACGATGATGACGATGATGATAGCCTCGCCGATGGTCGTGATCACCTCATTGACGGACTCACTGATTACGAGCGTTGTATCGACTGCAATGATGCCCTGGAGGCCAGGTGGGTAGGACTTTTCGAGTTCGGCGAGCACGGCACGGCAGCGTTTGTCGACGTCGAGCGCGTTGGCGTTGGAGAGTTGCTCGATGCCGACGCCGACCGCTTCACCGCCGGCAAAGCCTGTGCCCTGGAATTTGAGATCGGTATTGTAGTTCTCAGCGCCGATCTCGGAGTGCCCGACGTCCCTGACCAGGACGATTCCATTGGCGCTCGTGCTGTTTTTGATGACGATGTCGTCGAACTGGCGGGGATCAGAGAGGCGGCCTACGGCGCGAACGGCCATCTGAAAAGCCTGCTTCGGATCGGCGGGTGGCAGACCTAGTTGTCCGGCTGCGACCTCGACGTTTTGTTCGCTGAGTGCATTGGTAACATCGAGCGCAGTGAGGCCACGAGCGGCGAGGCGGCTGGGATCAAGCCAGAGACGCATCGCGTATTTGCGCTCGCCGAAGATGATGACATCTCCGACCCCCGGGACGCGTTTGAGCGCGTCCTTGATGTAGACGTCAATGTAGTTCGAGATGAAGGCCTGTGAGAGCGATTTGTCCGGCGAGATGAACCCGACGGCAAGAACAAAGTTTGGGTTTGCCTTGGTGATGGTAATACCGGTGTTGTTGACTACCGCGGGTAGACGGCCCTGAACCGAGGCAACTCGATTTTGCACGTCGACGGCGGCGATGTTGAGGTCGTAGCCAGTGTTGAAGGTGACCGTAATGGCCGACGTACCATCGTTCGAACTGGTCGAACTCATGTAACGCATCCCCTCGACGCCGTTGATGGACTGCTCGAGAATGATGGTTACGGCGGATTCGACGTCCTTGGAGTTAGCGCCAATGTAGGTGCTGGTGACGACAACCTGCGGCGGAGCAAGCTGCGGATAAAGCGAGATCGGCAGAGTCGGAATGCAGACAGCGCCGGCTAGCACAATAAGAAGAGCGCAGACCGTAGCGAAGATCGGGCGACGAATAAAAAAGTCTACAAACAAAGGTGACCTCTAGCCGGGGCGGCTGGCCCACGAATGAAACAAAATACAGTGCGGTGACAATTTACGTTCCGCAGGAATGGTGAAACCCTTTGACTAACTCAGGGCTAACCCAGAGGCTTGACTGGCGCCCCCTCCTGCAAAAACTGAAGGCCCGAAACGATGACCTTGTCGCCCGGTTTCAATCCGCCGAGGACAGGGTAGGTGTTCCCCACAGTGTCGCCAAGCTTTACCGCGACCTGATGGGCCGTATAGCCGTCCCCCTTGGGGGCCGCAAGGTAGACGAACGTCTGCCCGCCGATAAGACTCACGGCCAGCACCGGGACAGTGGGCGCAGGTGCCGTACTCCAGGTAACCCGGGCCTTGACCAGTTGCTGGTTGCGGAGCATCTGAGCCGTCCGCGGAATCTCCGCCTTCGCGAGAATGCTCTGCAGGCCGTTATCGACCTGGGGCGAAAGGAAGCTGATCTTCGATTTGACGAGAATGTTTCCCGCTGTATCCAGAATCTCAACTGGCAGGCCTTGGCGAACCACGTCCGCCCGTTCTGTAGGAATGTAGATATAAGCCTCGAGGTCGGCGTTCTCGTCCACCGTCGTCAGAAGAGTCGTAGTAGAGACGTAGTCACCAAGATGAACAGGAATATCTCCCACAATCCCGTTAAACGGCGCCCGGATGTCGTAATACGCTAACTGCTGTTTTTGTGTATCGGTCAGCGCCGAGTTGGACTCAAAGTCCCCTTTGGAGTTCTCATAGGCTTGGATCGCCTGATCGTAAGCGTCGCGAGAGACCACACCTGCCTCAAAGAGCTGTTTCTGCCGGTCGAGCTCAATTCGGTTGTAATCATAGACAGCCTTCTTCTGCGCCTGAGTTCCCTGCTGCGACTGTACGGTGGCGAGCTGCTTCAGCGGATCAATCCGCATCAGCACCTCCCCAGCCTTGACCAGATCGCCCGACTTCACAAAAATCTTGACCAGATTGCCATCGACTTGCGGCTGCATCGTTGCCGAACGACGGCTCTTAATCGTGGCTACATAAGTGTCGGTCGTAGGCACAGGAGACAGCGAAACCGGAGCAACCTGCACCGGCATCGCCTGCATGGCTGGCGCGGCAGCCGGAGGGTCCGACTTACAGCCCGCAACCAGCATGGCAGCCGCGCAGGCAACGGGAGCAATAACGCGGCGAATATTCATCTTCGTGGACACGGTCTTTCTCCTTCAGGTTCCTTCAAATTTCTCTGCCACAGGTGCCGCCGCACCTTGGCGCCGTAGAAATATACATTCCGGATGCAAGTTTCTGCGGCTCAAAGCTTTATCCATCAACCAGTTCAAGATTTCCACTTTAGATGAGGATGAGACCCGCAAAGGTTCGAAATCTGCGAGCGAAAATTCAACTCGAAAATCGCCAGATCAATTTTCTCCTACGACCGGGCAAGTCCGTTAGTCCTCCAGGCTGCCTTTTTCAGCAAAGGAAAACGGATTGAAGTTCTCATGGCGGTCAAAAGCGTCGGAATGCTCGGCCCGCTTGAGCCAATTGACAACAAGGTACGTAAGGGGGGTCGCAATTACCTCGTAACCGACCTTAAGCGCATAACCGGTGACGATGACATTCACCAGAACCCGGGCCGGATAGACTCCCCCGAACGTCAGGGTAATGACCAGGACGGTATCGACGGCCTGCCCAACAACCGTCGAGCCGACCGTCCGCGTCCACAGCATACGCCCGTTGGTTAGAAGCTTCATCCGCGCCAGCGTGTAGGAATTGGCGAATTCGCCCGCCCAGAAAGCAATCAGGCTCGCAGCCAGAATTCGCGGGATAAAGCCGAAGACCGTAGCAAATGCCTGCTGGTTACTCCAACCGGGAGCCGACGGGAGCGCGATGACGATCGCCCCGATGACATACAGAAGCGCCGTCCCAAAGAAACCGAGCCAGATCGCTCGACGCGAAGCCGCATAACCGTAAACCTCGGTAAAAACGTCTGCGAAGATATAGGTGATGGGGAACAAAAGCACAGCTCCGCTCACCGCAAACGGACCGATCGACCATCTGCCCAACATCACAGGCCCGAGAAGGCATATCTTTTGAGCGATGAGGTTGGAGACCAGAAGAATAACCACGAACGCCGTTGTAAGTGCGTCGAGATACCTGAAGCTGCGAGTGGTCGAACGTACGGCGTCGGATTGAAGCGTGTCGATGGGCACAGGTCTCGCTACCAGTATGCCGTGCGCACCCCGGGTCAGGCCAGTCTTTGACACTGAGGAGTCATATTGTTAGCGTTGACTATGGCGGTGCATTCTCCACTCGATCCGCCACCAGCCTCCAGGTCCCCGTCGTCTAGCCCGGCCCAGGACACCGCCCTTTCACGGCGATAACATGGGTTCGAATCCCATCGGGGACACCACCTCTTTTCAGCGGTTTAGAGTTACGCTGCATCTTCCAAATTCTCGGTTGGTAATCCTGTTGTCACGGCAGGCCGCGAACTTTCGCTGCTTTCCGCTTCTTCGCGTTCCTCTGACGATTCCTCGTAGGCGCAGTCCAAGAGCTTTGGGCGCAGCCGTTCCGGGCAGGCTTCTAAACTGCTTGACCCTAGGGATTTTGCTAGTTGTTTCCCTTCAAGTCCCGCTATAAAAAAATCGAACGCTCGGCGGCCCCTCTCACCCGATAGTTTGGCTCTGCTTCTTGTGTCGAGGACCAAGGCACATTGATCTTCCTCCAAGGAAGGAAGCGAGGAGGCGAGGTTGAAATGGCAATGACGATGGAGTGGATCAGGCATGCTCTGCGTGATCATCCAGAATTAGCGCTCTTTCTTGCCATGGCTGCGGGCTATTTCCTTGGGCGGCTTCGAATAGGAACTTTCAAACTGGGTCCAGTTGTCGGATGTCTCTTGGCGGGTATTGCGGTGGGGCAGCTAGGTATCGTGATACCGGGTGTTCTTGGTAGAACGTTCTTTCTATTTATGCTCTTTTCCGTTGGTTACAAAACGGGACCTCAATTCTTCAGAGGTCTTGGCCGGAATTCGCTTCCGCAAGCTATTTTGACCCTCATATTCACCGTCAGCGGATTGTTTACCGCGTATGCTGCGGCGCTTGTTCTTGGATTGAACGTCGGAACAGCGACGGGCCTGCTTTCTGGGGGACTGCATTCTACGGAGGCGCTGGGAACTGGAACTGATGCGATTGGAAAGCTCGATGTCGCTGAGGAAGTTCGTCGCTCATTTACGGCTGACGCAACGGCAGCGTACGCGGTGACATACATGGCCGCAGTATTTACCGGAATCTTCGTACTTGTCCGAATTGGTCCATGGATGATGAGGGTCAATCTTCGCGAGGAATGTCAAAAACTGGAAGACGAATTGGGTATGAAAAATGATGAACCTGGAGTTGTTTCTGCCTACAAACAATTCGTGATGCGGGCTTACCAGATCCCGAAAGACATGGATGGCAAGACTGTGACGGAATTGGAGAAAATCTTCGTACCGGAGAGAGTCTTCGTAGAGAGGGTAGAGACCGCGCGAGAAACGATTGATGCTGAACCGGATCTTCGCCTCCATACAGGCGACCTTGTGGTGCTTTCCGGGAGGCCTAAGATGCTGGGAGGCTCCAGTAATCCGCTGCATCTTTATGAGATTGAGGAACCGGTATTGTTGGACATCCCAACGATTGAGGTCCACCACGTCTTGGAGCGGAAAGACCTGGTTCATCGAACTCTGGCCGAGATTGTTGAGACTTTGGGTGGCGAGGTAGCTACACGGGGAGTCTATGTTCGCAAGGTGACACGTGCGGGAGAAGAGCTTCCGATGGGATCGAAAGTTGTGCTCGAGCGTGGCGACGTAATGACGCTGATTGGTCCCAAACGACATGTCGATCGGGTAGCAGCACAATTGGGTCCCGTAGAACGCGCGTCGCATGCAACGGATCTCTTGACACTATGTTTGGCCATCGGGATTGGTGGGCTAATCGGCTTGCCTACATTGAAACTGGCCAAACTTCACATTGGGCTTGGCCTTCCGGTCGGTGTCCTTCTGGCTTCGCTTGTAGTCGGTTGGATACAGTCGATCAAACCCCTGTTCGCCAGAGTGCCTGAACCTGTCGTCTGGCTATTAAATTCTCTCGGTCTATGCGCATTTGTAACCTCCATCGGAATCAATGCCGGCCCTGGTTTCGTCCACGGAATCCGCACATCCGGGCTTACTCTTCTGCTTGCCGGTGTCGTTGTATGCGCAATACCTTATTTGGTCACGATTCTTGTGGGCCGCTACATCTTTCGAATTCACCCGGGAATTCTGCTCGGCATCTGCGCGGGAAGCGGCACGTCTTCTTCTGCCTTGGCTGCCGTGCAGGAGAGAGCGGAGAGCCGCGTGCCGGTGTCTGGGTTATGGGATTAGTTATGCGCTCAGCGCACTATTATTTGCCCTTTGGGGATCAATCATCGTGCTACTAATGCATAAGAATTAGCGACTTGTAATCGATGGCGACCTGTGTGGACGAGCTAGGGATTTCACTAGTTGTCTTCGTCCGTTTTTCCCTATAAAAGTTGTCACAGAAAATCGATCCCCGCCTATTTCAATAGACGCGATTGTCACTCCGGAACGATTAAGGATCAGGCTCTCTGTAAGCAGATGAGTGTGTTCCAACAAGGAGGCATATGCGAGCGTCCCTCTTAAAAATGCTAACGGTTTCCACCGTAGTTGCTTTTGCTGTGTCCAGCGTGAGCAATTCCTTATGGGCTCAGCAGGCAAACTCATCGACTCAGGGCCCGACACGCACAGAAAAGGACCTTCTGGGAGAAAAACAAGTTCCAGCCAATGCCTACTACGGCGTGCAAACCGCAAGAGCACTCGAAAATTTTCAGCTCTCAGGCGTGGAAATCAATCACTACCCCGGCTTCGTGGAAGCGTGGGCTCTGGTGAAGCTGGCGGCCGCGCAGGCTAACTACGACGTGGGGGCGATGAAGAAGGAAAGGCTGGATGCGATCGAGAAGGCATGCAATGCTGTGCTCGCCGGTAAGTATCACGACCAATTTCAGGTGGATTGGTACCAGGGAGGCGCCGGCACCTCGACGAATATGAATGCGAATGAGGTGCTCGCCAACATCGGGCTCGAGCTCTCAGGCCACAAAAAAGGCGAGTATCAGTTTCTTGAGCCTCACGATGACCTGAATATGTCGCAGTCGACCAATGATTCCTACCCCACAGCAATCAAGGTGGCGTTCATTCTGCGAAACGGCAAGCTGATTGAAGAGTTGGAGAAACTTTCGGCGTCATTTCGCGCGAAGGGACATGCATATACCTCGAAATCGTCAAGATGGGACGCACTGAACTGCAGGATGCCGTGCCCATGACGGTCGGACAGGAGTTTTATGCCTACGCATCATCACTCGACGGTGAGATTCAGTTACTGCGGGATTCCGAGAAGTCTTTGTACACAGAGAATATGGGCGCGACGGCGATCGGCACGGGCCTCAATGCCCCGAAAGGCTATTCGGAAAAGTTTGCGGAGCATCTGTCGAAGCTTCTCAATAAACCAATCGTGGCCGCGCCGGACATGATAGCCGCTACCTGGGACCAGCAGGGGTTCGTCGTCTATTCCTCTGCGTTGAAGAGCCTTGCAATCAAACTTTCGAAGATTTCGAGTGACCTGATCCTGCTGGCATCGGGACCGCGCGCAGGATTGAACGAGATCGACCTGCCCGCATTGCAGCCAGGTTCTTCCATCATGCCGGGAAAAGTGAACCCAGTCGTTCCCGAGGTCGTGAACCTGGTTACGTTCCGCGTGATGGCCAACGATTTTGCCGTTACGTTAGCCGCTCACAGCGGACAACTACAGCTCAACGCGTACGAACCGATCGAAGGTCTTGCGGTCATTGAATCGCAAAGCCTGCTCTTCAATACTTCGATCCTTTTCCGAACGAAGTGCGTCGACGGCATCAAGGTGGACGAGAAACAGTTGGCGCACTACATGGAGACGACGGTCGGCATCGTTACCGCGCTCAACCCTATTCTGGGTTACGACAAGGCAACTGAACTGGCAAATGAGGCCTACTCGAGCGGCAAAGGGATCCTCGAGATCATTCGCGAGAAGCACATTCTCACGGAACAACAGATCCAGGAACTGCTCGATCCCGCCAAGCTCACCGGGCTCGACAAGACGAAATATCAGCAAAAGTAGTCGTGGGTCATTGATTCGCTGCATGCAACGCGCAGATCTCGAAAGGAGTTTGTTTATGAGACACGCATATAAAATCTGGATTCTGCCGATTCTCTTCCTTGTTGTTGGGAACTGCCAGAACGCTTTTGCCGATGGTAAGAAACCCAACATCGTGATTCTCGCCACAGGAGGCACGATCGCCGGCGCCGCAGCAACCGGTACCCAATCCGGCTATACCTCGGGCGCCGTCACGATTGATGCCATGCTCAACGCTGTTCCCGGAATCAATGACCTGGCCAACATCAAGGGCGAGCAAGTGGCCAACGTCGGATCGCAGGATATAACCTTCGCCATCATGCTGACCGTCGCCAAGCGCATCAATGAACTTCTGCCGACATCAGGTGTCGATGGCATCGTCGTCACGCACGGCACCGACACCATGGAAGAGACCGCATATTTCCTCAACTTGACAGTGAAGAGTAACAAGCCGGTGGTCCTCGTGGGATCCATGCGACCCTCCACCGCCGTCAGCGCCGATGGCCCGCTCAATCTCTACAACGCCGTGGCTGTTGCTGGCAATCCCAGCTCCAAGGGCCGGGGAGTATTGATCGTCATGAACGACCAGATTCACGGGGCTCATTCTATGACCAAGACCAGCACCACAGACGTTCAGACCTTTATGTCGCCGATACGCGGCTTGGTTGGTGTTGTGGCATACGGAAAGCCTGATTTCTACAATGTTCCTCCGTGGAAGAACACGTCCTCGAGCGAATTCGACATCTCAAATGTCACCACGTTGCCGCGGGTGGATATTGTCTTTGCTGACGCTGACATGTCCCCTGACCTGATTGACGCCAGCGTAAACGCCGGCGCCAAGGGCATCGTCATCGCCGGCGTTGGTAACGGCAACATGAACAAAGCCTCGGTGGAAGCGGCCGCGAGAGCGGCAAAGAAAGGAGTCGTCGTTGTTCGCTCCAGCCGAGTGATGTCAGGACTCGTCGGGCGCAACGTAGAGATCAATGACGATGAGCTCGGCTTTGTGGCTTCCGATGAACTGAATCCCCAGAAATCGCGCATCCTGCTAATGCTGGCGCTCTTGAAACCTCGTCCCGTAGCGCAAATTCAAAAACTCTTCGACACCTACTGATCGAACCATGACGCATAGAGGGATCAAGGATCATGAAGGCGCTGCCGTTGCTATTGATGACGTTCGCGTTTGCGGTCACGCCGGTGGGCTCGGTCGCACAGCAGTCAATTGAAGCGCCCTCCAATCCCCCTGCCGAAGAAGCTCAGAACACGACCAAAGCGCCTCCTTCCACGGCTTCGGCCCAGACCCCTGCTCAGAACCCCACTCCAGCACAAACCCCCGGTCCCCGACCCAGTATCGAGAACACCATCGAGGCAGCGGAGCCTATGCCGCGGCGGGACCTTGTGCGTTGGAATGAGTATCAGGGGCCGCACTTCACCATCCGGGTCGGCGCCGGTTTTTTATATGATTTCTCAGCGTTTGCTCAGGACAAAGAAGCCAAAGAACAAATAGCCGTCTTGCCCGCTTTTCAGGTCCGTGATGCTCGCCTCATCATGGGAGGAAGATTCCCCAGTCTCCCGCTGCCCACAACCTGGTGCTTAGGGCTCATGTACGACGGCGCCACCAGCGCTTTTTTTGTGCGACAAACCGGGATCCAGTTCGGGGTCCCGAAGATCCTGAGCTACTTCTTCATTGGGCGCCAGAAAGAGGGCTTCTCTCTCAACAAGATCATGGTCGGCTACGACGGCTGGACCATGGAGAGATTCACGTTCAGCGACGCAACCATTCCGCTGCTGGCGGATGGTTTCAAGTGGATTGGCTATTCGAAGAAGCACGGCTTTCTTTGGAACGCCGGCTACTTCAATGATGTAGCGTCCAAGGGCCAGTCGTTCTCCTCGTATTCCAGCCAGGAGGTCGGACGGGTTGCATGGCTCCCGGTGCATTCTGAGGAGAAGGGCACGCTGATTCACCTCGGCTTTGACTTCCGCTATGGCAAACCCGTAAATGGCCAACTCCAGCTCAGATCGCGGCCGGAAGATTTCATCGCGCCATATTTCCTCGACACGGGAAAATTCGCCGCAGGCAGCGCACACAGCCTGGGATATGAGACTTACTTCCGTAGAAGTCTTTGCTTCTGGGTAGCGAGTACTACTTCATGAACTCCTATTCCAAGTCGGCGGGAGATCACATGTTTCATGGAGGCGACGTCGTTGCCACGTGGTGTATCACCGGGGAGACGCGCCCCTACAACACGGTCGGCGGTTATTTCAAGGACGTAGAGCCGTTGAGGTCCGTGTTCAACGGAGGGCCAGGGGCCTGGGAATTGGTCTTGCGGTACTCCTACTCCAATCTCGACAGCCACAATGTGCAAGGAGGCACGTTCTGGAGAATCACGCCGATGGCGAACTGGTACCTTTCCCAGAACGTGCGGCTCGAAATGGCGTATGGCTATGGACACCTTGACCGATTCAATCTCAACGGCAATACGCAGTTCTTCCAAACCCGCCTTCAATTGCAATTCTGAGTGTTTTTTGAGTAATGGACAGATTGGCCTTGGGAAAAGGCGATGATGTTGCGGCGTTGGTCAAGAGCGATCTGGAGGAACATCCCACCGGCTTTGAACTTCCCGTTTTTGCCGACGTCAGAACGCGCCCGTCTGCCACACACGAAACTGGCGGCGAATATAGTCTCGGTAACGCTGAGGTAACAGCTTGTAACAGGCTCGCCAGCTCCGCTGCCAGAGATACCCAACCCCCAAAAATACACGCAGCAATTTAGCTCAGGAGTATCCCGTCCAAATGCGGGCGAAACTGGCGACGCTTGGCTGAGGCCTGCGCCGGGCACAGAGCATACCGATGCACGAGGGAGGCGCCTGCGATAATTAATCAGAAACCCTCTGGGGGTTGTTAGATGAGCCTCATGATCGGTATTTGTAAAGTCTCATGGCCGCGGCCGACGAAGACTGCCCGGATCATGTGCATTCTCCTCTTCTCTTTGATTCTTCATGGTGAGCAACTATCTAAGGAATCCGTAACGATCACGTTCGTCGACCCAGAGTGGTCGCACGACCTGACCGAACACACTGTCGTCGCAGACGACAGATTGAAGGATTTCACGCAGGAGACGGGAATTGAAGTCAAGCATCTGCCGACTCCGGAGACCGCGTTAGATCAGTTAGACCTGGTCCGGAAGCTACTCCGAGAGGGAAGCTCCACTCCGGACGTGTCGGGTGTCGATGTCATCTGGCCCGGAGTTTTGAGCGAAGAACTGATGGACCTGAAACCGCATTTGGCGACGGAACTCTCTTCGATCAACGCCGATGTCGCCGCCAGTTACACCGTCAAGGGGAGACTGGTCGCCGTGCCATATCATTCCGATATGGGAGTCCTGTTTTACCGACGGGATCTGCTCCGACGGTATGGGTACGCGGTGCCGCCCCGTACGTGGGACGAACTCGAGCGAATGGCCGCGAAGATCCAGAAGGGCGAGCGCGCCAGAGGCCAAAAAGATTTTTGGGGATTTCTATGGCCAGGTGCGGCTGGCGAAGGCTTGACCTGTAACGCCCTGGAATGGCAGGTCTCTGAAGGTGGGGGGCGTATCATCGAAGCCAACGGCAACATCAGCGTGAATAATCCTGATGCGATCCGCAGTTGGCAACGCGCAGCTCATTGGATAGGCTGGATCTCGCCTCCGAGCGTCACCTCTCTCCAGGAATGGGATGCAATAAACGACTTTTACCACAAGGGAGCGGCTGCCTTTTATCGTGGGTGGGCCCGCACTTACCTGCTTAGCGTCCGCGATATTCCATCGGTTCGAGACACAATCGCAATCACAAGCGTTCCCGCGGGAAAGAATGCGCAAGCGGCGACATTGGGCGGTTTTGGACTTGGGCTTTCGCGATCGTCAAGGCACAGTGCTGAGGCGCTGCATCTGATCCGATTTTTGATCCATCGAGAGATCGAGATCGAGGAAGCACGCGCGGATTACGAATCACAGAACTGGCCGGAGTTGTATGATCCGACCGCCATCTTGCGAGCAAAACGAAGTCCCGCCGACACTGGGAAACGGCAGGTGAGTGGCGTAGTCGCGCGACCCTCGACAGTTGCAGGAGAAAAATACGAAGAAGTTTCGCGAGCTTATATTCAGGCGGTCCGCTCCGTTTTGCTGGGCCAAAGCAGGGCGCCAGAGGCTGCGGCATCGCTGGAACGCGAATTGGTGCGGATCACCGGCTTCAAAACAGGACCGCCGAGCCGGAACCGCGTTCCAACGGAGAAGAGCTCAGTCAATGTTCCCGGGACGCGGCCTCCTGCTGGTTCAACGCCTGCGTCAGCGCACGACCTCTTGAAGTAGAGTATGTATGATCCGTTCCTAAACACCTCTGGAGTGACTGGATGAGGCAGGCAAGCAGTAGCCCCGTTCGTTATCGATTCCACATCGGTCGTAACCTGGCGCTATGCTTCGCCCTTCTGATTGGAATAATAGTCGTTTGCGATGGAATTCTGCTTTGGCAGTTGCGCGAGGTTCGTTCGCAAGTTGCACTCCTGAAGGGAGTCGACGGAGAACTGATCGAGGTCTTGCGCGTCCATGGAGAGCTCTTCTCGTTTTACGAAAGGCTAAGCCATGCGGCACGATCCGAGGACCAGGATCAGTTCATCGCCGTATCGGAAGCACTCAGAAGCGGGGTACTCGAGGAGACCCAACGCACTGAGGCAACGTTCCGTAATTTGCCGCCCACGGTCAAAGTAGACGAAACAGTGCTTCCGACGATCGAAACAATCGAGAACACCCTGCTCTCTCATTTGGATGCCATCAAAGCGTTAGCGTCGTCGGGAGAGTGGGCGGACGTACGCAGTCGAACCGACGATCAGGTTCAGCGGCTTGAATATCTTAGCTCGCAGCTCGTCAAAGACGTAGCCGGCGACGTCGAAGAACAACGCACCCACGCTGCATCACATATTGAGATCGTAGAACGTCGCATCATATTGACCGCAATCGTCACAGGATTCGTTACCCTGTTCACCGCCGCCTTCTTTGGATGGGCTACGGCGTTACGGATCATTGAACTTCGGGAGGAAGCGCGTGCGGAGCGGGAGCAAACGGAGGCGGAGCTGCGGCAGGCGCGTGAAGATCTCACACGTGCCAGCCGGGTGAGCAGCATGGGAGAGCTGACTGCCTCGCTGGCGCACGAAGTCAATCAACCGATTGCGGCAGCTATCACCGATGCCAATACTTGTTTACGCTGGCTATCCCGCGATCAACCCGATTTGGAGGAGGCGCGGGCAGCCGCGTTAAGAATCGTGCAAGACGGAACGCGTGCGGGCGAAATCGTCAACCGAGTCCGCCTGCTCTTCCAGAAAGGGAGTCTACAACGGGAGTTGGTCGATCTAAATGAGATTATTCGAGAGATGGTGCTTCTCCTGCACGGCGAGGCAACTCAATACTCCGTACTGGTTGGGACGAAACTCACTGCAGACATCCCACGAGTCATGGGAGATCGCGTTCAACTGCAGCAGGTGCTCATGAACCTGATGATGAACAGCATCGATGCGATGAAGGACGTGGATGGGACTCGCGAACTGATGATCGAATCACAGCGCAGCGAGGACGATCAGGTGTTGCTCTCGGTCAGCGATACCGGCGTGGGGCTTCCAGCGGAGCAGGCGGACAAGGTCTTTAATGCGTTCTTTACCACCAAGACTCACGGAACGGGCATGGGACTGCGAATCAGTCGCTCCATCGTTGAATCGCACGGGGGCAGTTTGTGGGCTGCTGACAACTTTCCGCAAGGCGCGAGATTTTGTTTCACATTACCCGCCAACAGCGCGACTTCCGACCCGATTGTGTCTGTAGATAGCACCGAAACTGCTGACGGCCCCTAACGATCCAGACGAAACGCGTCGAATTGATGGAACCGAAAACGGTCACAGGCAAACCAACCTCACAACGACTCAATCCTACCCGCAGTTGAATTGAGGTCCGGAAGTCCGGAGATCGGGAAATCCGGAGGCCCGGCGCAACCCCTCGTATCCGTTCGATTCCCATCGCCTGCGAGGATGCGCTCGCCAACGCGAAGTCGGGCGCGCAAGTCCCTCCCGCGACAAATGAACGGCAAATACACAGGGAGCCACGCTTCTCAAGGTTCCTAGCGACCCGCAAGCCGCCAAATTCACTTAAGCTGCCCCACTCCCAAGCCCCAAAAGACGGCCCGTGTTTCCGTCAAACCATCATTGTCTGCAAAAAAAATGAATTTGTGACGAATGGACGGATCGTTTCGGTTAGCCGCACAGGGACGGGCCAAACCGTCGTTTTTCGAGGCATATCCCCGCAAGTCCATGGAACTGTCACGAAGACGAATGCGTAACGCTCGCGTCTACGTTGCAACGGAGACGCTTCAACAGTCGCGATAACCACAAGCAGCTACCCAGGGCCCCATTAGGAACTTGGAGGGAACCATGATGCTCACTACGTGGAAGGTCGTCGTTCATCGCTTTCCGGTCTCGTTTCTCCTATTCACGTCGGCGCTCTGGGCCATTCCTCCGGCCAATACGGACGCTGCAAACTCAGCCGACCTCACCCAGGTCCGTTCGCTTGCCGCCCAGGGATCGATTCGCGATGAGATCATCCTTGCCGGAGACTACTTCACCGGAACAGGCGTGAAGCAGGACACCCAAAAGGCCGCTTACTGGTACGAGAAGGCCGCCGGACACGGAAGCCCCGAAGCGCAGAACGAGATCGGCTACTTTTATCAGGCGGGCATCGGAGTACCCAAAGATAACCAGCGCGCACTTCACTGGTATCAGCTCTCCGCCGCTTCCGGCTGCACCCAGGCGAAGGTCAATTTAGCCATCGACTATCTGTTCGGCGTCGGCATTCGCAAAGACGAAGAGCTCGGGGTGCGCCTCCTCAACCAGGCGTTTCAGCAGGGCAACGGAACCGCCGCCACCTATCTCGGACTCCTTCATTTCTTCGGCCTCGCAGTAAAGGAGGACAAACCCGCAGGAGAGAAGTGGTTTGAAGCCGCCGAGAAGTTGCACGATCCTCTCGCTGCCTTCAATCTAGGCTCGCTCTACTCCGTTGATCAGGATCATCCCCACGATTTTCCCAAAGCTGCCGATCTGCTGGGTCAGGCGGCAGACGCCGGATATGTTCCTGCCATGCATGCCCTTGGGCTCCTGCTGGTCAATCATCCCGAACTCAAACAGGACAGCGAGCGGGCACGCACCCTCCTGCAAACCGCTGAAAACGCCGGGAGTTGGAAGTCCTCAGTAGTCCTCGGGATTCTCGCCCGGGACGGCCGCGGCATTCCCGTCGACTACCCGGCCGCCTACTTTCACATGCGCGTCGCCGCCTTGCGGGGAGGTGCTGACGCAGAGCGATTAACAAAACATGACTTGGAATCTCTGGCCGCAAAGATAGGTACGGACGAATGCCGCAAGCAATCTTCCGCAGCGAATAACTGGCATCAGAGCCACCCGATCGCCTTTATCTTCGTCTATAAGGCGGGGGCCGCAAAGGGCGCCTTTCCGGCCACCGCCGTCGCCTATGCCTCTGACGGTTCGATCGCGGGCCAGCTAATTCCACTCTCGAGTTCATAACTTACCGTGCTGCCTGCACAGAAGGTGGGGTACACCACTGAATCTGCTTCCAGAGTCTAAAAATCGTTCGGCTTCCCTATTCCTGCACCCGGTTATCTTCGTAGGATCAATCACTTTGCTTGGTCTGTTGTTCGGGTTGCAGGACTGGATTCACGTTCGCTCGTGGAACAAGCACACCATGATCACATTCCAGCTTCTGATGGAGGCTTGGGGGGTGCAGTATTTCCTTCTGGGATCCATGTGCTGGCTGTTGTGGTGGCGCCTGGGCAAATATGTCCAGAGCGCTGGGCTGCGCACCATGTTGCTCTACGTCCTGCCGCTAAGTCTTTTGGTCAGTGTGCTCGAAGAGATGGTCTGGGTGGCGGTCTTCCCTCAGCTCCCACTTGGAATGACGCCGATGAGCTTCTGGAAACGCGTCCTCTTCGAATTAGACGCGGAACTCGTCGACAGCTTGGTCTTCTTCTGGTGTATCTTTTTCCTCCTTCGCGGCATCGGCTACTATCGGCTCTACCGCGAAAAGGAATACACAGCCTTTCAGTTGGAGACGTCAAATCGCCAACGCCCAACTGCGCGCCCTGCGCATGCAGCTAAATCCGCACTTCCTTTTCAACACGATGAATAGCATCTCCAGCCTGATGCAGACAGATATCGCAGCAGCCGACAAAATGCTGGAACAACTCAGCAGTCTTTTGCGTATCACCCTCGAACGCGGCGAAGTGCAGCTCATTCCTCTCAGCGATGAAATGGAATTTATCGAGATGTATCTGGCAATGCAGGACCGAAGATTCACGGGGCGCGTTCATCAGCAGATCTATGTTGAGCCGGATCTTCATGATGCCCTGATTCCTGCCATGCTTTTGCAGCCAGTGATCGAAAATGCCTACACGCACGGTCTTTCGAAACTTGAAAGGGACGGCCGGATTGCCGTGGACATCCGGCGTCAGAACGACGACATCTCAATCAGCGTCATCAACAACGGGCTGGGCCTCTGTCCAGCCTCATCGAATGGCTGCGAACATCGCGGTGTTGGACTCGCCAACGTCAAAGACCGCTTACGTTTGCACTACGGACTGAATCAGGCGTTCGCCATAGAAGAGCCGGAACAAGGTAACGTCCGGGTGACCTTAAGGTTCCCGTTGCAGTTCGCAGAAACTTCAACTGGAAAGCTTACAGGGTATGGTGTGCAATGATTCCTACTGTTTTAGCCGATGATGAAGTGCTCGCTCGTCAAAAGCTCCGCCAGCTCTTGCGAGACGAACCGGAAATAGACGTAGTGGGTGAAGGGATGACGGCAACCGAGACCATCGATCTCGTACGCGTCACCAAACCACAACTGCTCTTCCTCGACATCCAGATGCCCGGCATGGACGGCTTCGACCTGGCCGCCGAGCTCTGCTCCAACAAGACCGTGCCGCCGCCGCACATTATCTTCACAACCGCGCACGATCAGTATGCGCTACGCGCCTTCGAGATCCACGCGGTCGATTATCTTCTCAAGCCATTCACTCGCGAACGATTGTCTTCAGCTGTCGAACGCGCGCGCAAGGAAATCCTCCTCGCCAGTCAGACGGTGGAAAACAACGGCACAGCCGCCAAAAACGGCAGCCATTACACCAACCGCATCGTCTTCAAGTCACGCGGAAGAATCGTCTTCCTTCCCGTATCCGACATTCGCTGGATCGGCGCAGAGGAAAACTACGTCCGCATCTGCACACAGGCCGAAACACACCTCCTGCGCGAAACGATGGCTCATCTCGAAGAAAAGCTCAACCCCGAGATGTTCCTGCGCATCCATCGTTCCTCCATCGTCAACCTGCAACACGTCAAGGAGGTTCGCACCGAAACGGATGGCGAATACGCCGTCGTCTTGGTAAACGGCGAAAAGCTTGCCATGAGCCGCGGCTATCGCTCTCGCATCAACGGATGGCTAACCCACAGCTGACTCGAAACTACAGATTTTTGAACCTCAACCATTGCGAAAAGCAGGATGCAAGCCGCACAACATGCAAGTCAGCCGATCTCTTCCACAATTCGTCACTTCATTTCGCAACTCATAACAGAATTCCGAAATATGAACCGCTCCGCATACGCTCTTTTGAAAATCCATAGAGAATGACTGACAAATGACATCAACTATGCAGGACCAAACAGCTCTAAGCACAAGTGCGGCCCCAGGCCAAATCAATTCATCCCCGATTATGCGCTCTCGTCACATTGTCCTCAGGTCGAAATGGTTCGGAAGATCGAATGCTTTCTCCTTGAGCAGGTGAGGTGACCAGAATGCGCCCGATGGAACAGAAAATCCTGAATGCCCCCTGGCTGATGACCCTGACCCCCTCCGACCAGGTCAGCGACGTCGTCCTTTCATATCAGATCGAAGCGGATAGTAGCCGCGTTCTCTATGCCCTCAGCATCCCGGAATACATTGAGGCATGGTTGCGTGCACCCGAGTCAGATGACCTGCGTTTCGCCTTCATCCCTGAAGGACGCGAAACCTTTCGCATCGATCTCTATCGCGGCGGAGTCCTTCTATCGAGTATCCGTAGTTCATGTCGAATCGTGAGTTCAAACCAGGTCCGCTATACATGGAAGATGGAGTCTCCCATCGGCACAACCGATACTCGCGTGGATATCCACCTTCGCTGCACCCCAGGCGGTTGCATCCTCGGCCTCAAACACAGCGGATTCAGAAGCGCCGAAGAAAGCGCCTGGTATGACCGGATGTGGCATCAATCGCTCGAGAACCTGTGCAGGATCGTGTCCAAAAATCGACCCGCTACTGCGCACTGATGCCCCTCACAGCGGCACACGATTGTTCATCTGCGTAATCTCCGGAACCTCGCCGCTCAACTCCACACTCACAGCCCCGCCCTTCCACTCCGCACCCGCTGGCAGAGCCAACACAACCGTCGCCGTCTTCGGAAACAGATCCAGCGGAGCCTTGATAGCAGGTACCGCCGCACTCGCCAGCACCTTCCCCGACTTGTCGCGGAGCACCACCTTCGACGCCGGCGCATCCACAGACCCCAGGCTGTGCACCGTCACCTTCATCCGGCCGCCCTCCACCTTCACATCATCCGAACCGATTCCCAGGTCCGGCCGCGACCAATAGGGCACTCCCTTCTCAACCAGCCTCAACTCAATCACAGTCGTCGCATGCGGCGGAAACGTAACTTCAACATCCTTGCTACGTTCAAACTCCTCCGTCCGCGTACTCGCGTCGCGCAACGGAGCATCCCGCAGACGCCCCCTGCACACCCTGAGTAATCTCCCACTTGCCCGGATCAATCTCCCAACCAGTCATCTTCGCCTTCACCGCCATCGGATCAAGATTGTAAGCGATAACCTTGAAGTGATCCGGCGTCGATTCAGGAATCAACACCGCAACGCTCTGATCATTAGCCGGCGCTTCAAACCGCCAACTCACCACATTCCCCGGATAGTCATAATTCCTCGTCAGAGCGACGCCACCCAGCCGCGCCCGTTGCAGTTCACCGTTATTGAAATAAATCCGATCGATCCACAAACTCCCTTCCGTATTCAGAAACTCCCGATCCGCAGCCGTCTCAATCTGCGAAGCATAAGCCTTCTCGAGATACCCAGTATCCCCGGTAACCTGCCATGCCAGATGCAGCGGGGTCTCCGTAGCCGCAGGCCTCTCCGCCGCAGCAACAACCTGCTTCCCCCACTCCTTGCGCACATCGAGCATGTCCATCGCATCCGAATTAATCGATTGCAACGAAGCCGCCCCCTGATCAAGAAACGGCTGAATATACTTCTTATCTCCCGTCCATCGATAAGCCGCCCACAAAATAAACCAAGGCCGCTCCATCCCAGCCGGAAGATCCTCGTCCGTCTTGAAATTGATCGTTGTTCGCACCACATACTTCCCATCCTTGCCCAACTTGCGATGAGCCAACATCCCATCCGCAAGTTCCAGCACCATCTTCTTCGTCTCCGGATTCCCGTTGAACAGCACCATCTGCAACGCAGGATGAAACACCATATAGGAGCTATCCTTCGACCATCCCCAAACCCCATCCTCCGACATCTTCGCGCCATTAAAGTAAGCCGACCGAATATGCCGATGCCCCGCCTGCATTAACCCCGGTCAGCCACTCCAACCGCCGCGCCGTCTCCATCGCCCGCTCAATCTGCTTCGGACTTCCAAAATCAATCTGCATCGACTGCCCCAGCACATTCAACCCATCCTCATAACTGTGCAGCTCGTCCGCCTGAATCGTCGCCAGCCCATTCGTAAACATGTGCTGGTCATACATCGCATCCATCGTCTTCAGCAGCGACGCCTTGATCTTGTCCGGCGTAGCCCCCATAAACGCCGTCCCCGGCCACCAGTTCAGAAAGTCGCTGTCGTCCGAAAGCCCTCCGCCAAACTCGCCATTCTCAATCTGCCGGTTGTCGATATACCAGTTCACCAGCCGCTTCAGATAGCCCAGATCCTCCACCTGCAGAAACGCCCATGTCGGCACACCCGGCGGCGCAGTAGGCAAAATAAACGGCGGCTTGTCCTGCTCGCGATTCATCTCATGCCAGTAAATCCGCCCCTGCACATTCTCCGGATCCACGCGCAGCAGATCCGTAATGTCACCGTCATAGCGATTGAACAGATTCAGCCGTCGCGACCCCACCGACTCCTCCACCATGTTCGCGTAGTTATCCCTCACCTGCGTGAACCGGTCGGCCACATGCTCCACCTTCGCATCCTTCCAAGGCTTAAAGATCAGCCGCAGCTCCGCACCCTCCAGTGCATCCGGCCCAAACTCCCCACTCGCCGAAGCAATCGTGATGTAAAGACTCTTCCCATTCGGCAGAATCCGATCACGCGTATCCAGCCAAAGCGTATGCGGCTCGCCCGGCTTCACCGAAAAGCTGAAATCCAGCATGTCCCGCATCGGCCACAGCGGATCTTTGATCTGAATATTCAGCGGCACATACTCGCCATGAGTCGGCTTCACCTTCAACGCCGGCAGATCAATCGCAATCCCATCCAATCCGCCGCCCATGTTCTCCCACCCATACGAGTACGCATGTCCGCGATCTGGCGGCATATCGCGAAAATCCGCCGGAACCAGAACATGAACAATCGGCAGCCCGCTCTGCGGCAGCAGTCGCGCGTCGTCGACTGGAGCCCCCGCCGGCATCGCCACAACATTCATCCGCTCATCCGCAGGAAATCGTCCATCAATAAAAGTCAGCAACGGCTTCAGCGAAGGATTATCCGTCTCCACCTTCCCCGTCAGCTTGTACTTCAGAACAGCAATCCCCCCAGGCTCTCTCCCCGGATGCACATAGTAAGCAGAAAGCTCCCCAATCGGCTCCTCCTGCTCCACATTCGTAAACCGCATCTTCTGCCCAACCACCGGCGCATCCAACTGATGAAACGTCTTCTCCTGCCCTTGCGGCCGCTCAAACAAGGTCTTCTCCGCCGCAGCCCGCGTCTCCATGTTCTGCGACAGCAGCGACATGTTCCCCCACGCCCCACCCGAAATCTCCAGATGATTCCACGGCTCATCCGGCATGAAAAACGTTATCGCCTTCCCCGAAAGCGAATAGCAATCCCAGTCCGGCAACTGAAAATAATCATTCCGCCCAACCAGCCGCGAGCGGTTAAAAACCCCCGGCCAGGTCGTCTCCCGAATCCCATCCGTCGCCTTCCACCACCACCGCTTCAAATCGTACGCATCATGAATCTCCACCTTCCGCACCGTCATGTACGAAGACTCAAGCGGCGTAGGAATATCACCCGGCCGGTTCCATCCATAATGAAGCCACCACTCCTGCTGCCAATCCTTCTCAGCCAACGCACGCGTCACCGGCGGAATCGTCTGCGGAACCTCGTTCTTCGCGAGCGATGCAATATTGTCATCCGAAAGCATCCGGTCATAGATCCGCAGCTCATCGATATCCCCGCCGCGGTCGAAGTTATAAGAGCTCTCCACACCCGTCGGCGCAATCAGCCGCGAGTGCGGCCCAAACTGATCCAGCGCCGCATCGAACATCCCCGTCGCCGCCTTCGTCCCGGCAAGTTTGCCATTCACATAAAACCGAATCCCACTCGTCTCATCCCACGCCAGCGCCAGATGCACCCACTGATCAGGCTTCGGAAAATCCGGCATCGTGTACGAAACCCGAGTCCGCCCCAGATTGATGTCCGTCACAAACGCATCGAAGCCATGGCCGTTGTAATCGATCCGCAGCCACACCATGTCCCAGCTCGAGTGATCCCCATATCCCACGCGAAAGATCGGAAACTGCAGTCTCCCCCACCGGCTCACGCGACCGCCAGTAAAACGACAGCGTCCCCCGCTGCGAATAAATATTCCCCGGAGCCCAGTACGACAGCAACTGAGTATCCCCGCACTGCAGATACGATCCCTTCACCCCACCCGGCAGAATCTTCACATCCTTCAGAAAGTTCGGCTTCGGATCACCACCCGCCGCATAGTCCGCATTAAATCCGTGATCACCCGAAAGATAAAACAGCAGCCCCGGCTCCTTCGGGGCGCCAGTTTGAGCCATAACCGGGCCTGTTAGCAGGCCAAAGAAGAGGAGCGATCGTAACCAATGCATGGGGTCCCGCCTGGATGAGCCGATTCAAGTACCAAATAGCCGTGCCACTTTTCACGACGCTCCAAAGTGGTCCGACCTGCCACGCGAAATTGTCAACCATGCGGCTCAAACATGCAACTTCCATCGCATTACGAGTCACATACGAGCCATCTCGCGGTCCGCGTTCTGGCACTCATTACGACTCTTGCCATAAGGACTCAAAATAATTACAAAAGCATGTCACCAATTACTCTCGCTCTCCGCTTTACAAGGTGAAGGCAGTTATAAACGCTGCCATCCAGAACAGGAGACGAGTCATGAAAAACCATCGGTTTAATTCCATTCTCAGCTCCAGTCTTATCGCGTGCGCTCTCACCATTGGTAGCTTTGCATCAGCTCCCCAGGCGTTGGCTCAAAGCTCCAATTTGGCGGAAGTCACTATCCCCTTTACCTTCCAGACCGATCACGAGACATTCGCTGCCGGAACATATCGAATCGCTCTTGAATCGGATCACTTGGTTCTCTTACGCGGACCCGGCAAATCCTACGGTATGATCCTGATGAACAATGCAGTCAACGTTCACCCTTCGGATCACGGAAAGCTTGTCTTCGACCGCTACGGCAACAAGTATTTCCTGCGCCAGATCTGGACAGCCGGAAACACCGCCGGTCTTGAATGCCCGAAGAGCCGCGCCGAGAAGGAGACCCTCGCGGCGGAAAACAAACAGGCTCCCGACACAACCGAAGTAGCATTCAACACCGTACCTTCGCGTTAAACCTTCGCAGCTGGTCGGGCGCAAACTCGGCCAGCTGCTTCCCTGCCGTCGCGAGCATCCGGCAAACAAAAAGCAGCCCTCCCTACATGCCGTTGAGAGCGAACGACACAGCGCATAACTGATAGCATGGTCATCTCAGAAGGAGATCGACCATGTCTTTCACATCTACCCTTCCCGCGGCACTCTCCACAAACCAGAAGCTCCGCGAAGTTCATCATTGGGTCAACGGCAAAACATCCGTAGGTAATTCCGGAAGATTTGGCGACGTCTATAATCCCGCGACAGGAGAGCCGCAAGCCCGCGTCGCCCTGGCCACTCCCACCGAAGTCGACACAGCCGTCGCCGCTGCAGCCGCAGCCTTTCCCGCATGGGCCGCGCAACCGCCTCTCCGCAGAGCCCGCATCCTCTTCCGCTTTCGCGAAATCTTCGAGCAGCGCCTCGACGAAGTAGCCCAGCTCCTCACCAGCGAGCACGGCAAAGTCTTCTCCGACGCCCGAGGCGAAGCCACCCGCGGACTCGAAAACATCGAATTCGCCACCGGCATCCCCCAACTTCTCAAAGGTGAATTCACCGAACAGGTAGGCCCCGGCATCGACAGCTGGTCCCTCCGCCAGCCCCTCGGAGTCGTCGCCGGCATCACGCCCTTCAACTTCCCCGCCATGGTCCCCATGTGGATGTTCCCCATCGCCCTCGCCTGCGGCAACACCTTCGTCCTCAAGCCCAGTGAGCGCGACCCCAGCGCCTCCATCCTCCTCGCCGAGATGCTCAAAGAAGCCGGCCTCCCCGACGGCGTCTTCAACGTAGTCCAGGGAGACAAGGTCGCCGTCGACGCCATCCTCGCCCACCCCACCATCCAGGCCGTCAGCTTCGTCGGTTCCACTCCCATCGCCGAGTACGTCTACCGCGAAGGCACCAACCACGGCAAGCGCGTCCAGGCCCTCGGCGGAGCCAAAAACCACATGCTCGTCATGCCGGATGCAGATTTGGATCAGGCCGCCGACGCCCTCGTAGGAGCAGCCTACGGCTCCGCCGGCGAACGCTGCATGGCCATCTCCGTAGCCGTCACCGTCGGCAACGCCACCGCCGACAACCTCCTCAGCAAGCTCGAGCAGCGCATCGAAAAACTCCAGATAAGCGACGGCATGAAAGAGGGCGCAGAGCTAGGCCCGCTCGTCACCAAACCTCATCTCGAAAAAGTGAAATCCTACATCCAGCACGGCAAACAGGAAGGCGCACAGCTCGTCGTAGACGGCCGCGAAACAGCACTCCCCAAAGGCGAAGGATTCTTCCTCGGGGCCTGCCTCTTTGACCACGTAAAACCCGACATGAAGATCTATCGCGAAGAGATCTTCGGCCCGGTCCTCGGAGTCGTCCGCGTCAACAACTTCGAAACCGCACTCGAAATGATCAACGACCACGAATACGGCAACGGAACCTCCATCTTCACCCGCGACGGCGACACCGCCCGAGACTTCGTCCACCGCGTCCAGGTCGGCATGGTCGGCGTCAATGTCCCTATCCCTGTCCCGATGGCCTTCCACAGTTTCGGAGGCTGGAAGCGCTCCCTCTTCGGCGACCACTCCATCTACGGCCCCGAAGGCGTCCGCTTCTACACCCGCCTGAAAACCGTAACCTCCCGTTGGCCCACCGGCATCCGCACCGGAGTAGACACCTCCATGCCAACACTCGGCTAGAGAGACTCTCCTAAGTTCGGATTCGCTTGGGTGAACCGTCTAGTAGAGACCGTCCAGCGACCGTCGTCATTCTGAGCGGAGCGAAGAACCCCTGTATTGGTCTTTGCCTTTGTCGTTGCTTGTTCTTCTGTCCGAACAAGCAACCACCCTTGACAAACGCAGCTCCCAAACGCCACGCTCCCTCAGAATTGCAGACCCCGAAGATACTCAGCCAAACCGAAGTCCAGACCTAAAGCATCTACTTCGAATACTTTGCACACTTTTGACGGGGTGGGTGGGGCACTAAGCCGACTCCACCACCGCATCCGCCATCCCCAAATGCTTATCCAGCGTAGCAATCCCCAAATCAATCTGTTCCTTCGTCACAATCAGAGGCGGAGCCACCACAAAATGCGACACCCAGGCCTGAATCGTCACCCCATCCCCCATCATCTTCGCCGCAATCTGGTCCACCAGCAAAGCCTTCCCTGAAACCTTGTCCTCATAAGTATTGAATGGCTCCTTCGTAGTCCGGTTCTTCACCAGATCAACAGCCCAAAACAGCCCCTTCCCCCGAACATCCCCCACACTCACATGCTTCGCCTTCAACTCATTCAGCTTGCCCTCAACATAAGGCGCAAGCTCCCGAGCACGCTCAACCAGCCCAAGCCGCTGCATCTCATGAATCGCCGCCACCGCCGGAGCCAGCGTAATCGGATGCGCCTCATAAGTATGCCCATGCGAAAAATAATGATCCTGAAAAAACTCCGCAATCTTCCCGCTCGTAGCACACAACCCTAACGGCACATAAGCCGAAGTAATTCCCTTAGCCGTCACCAGAATATCCGGCACCACGCCCCAGTGGTTCATCGCAAACCACTCCCCAGTACGCCCCCACCCCGTCATCACCTCATCCGCAATCAACAACACGCCATACTCATCGCAAATCTTGCGCAGCTTCGGCATGTACTCATCCGGCGGAACAATCACGCCATTCGTCCCCACAATCGGCTCCACCAGCACCGCCGCCACATCCGACTCATTCCGAATCATGTGCTCGATGTAATCCGCACAAGCAATCCCGCACCCCGGATAAGTATGCCGGATCGGACACTTATAGCAGTGCACCTCCGGAGCAAAGATCACCCCCGGCCCCTTCCCGCCCGGCTCCATAGCCCACCGCCGCGGATCCCCCGTCGCCGCAATCGATCCAGCTCGTCGACCCATGATAAGACCGGTACCGCGCAATAATCTTTGTCTTCCCCGTATACATCCGCGCAATCTTGAACGCCGCCTCGTTCGCCTCAGTCCCCGAAGTCGTAAAGAAAAACTTGTTCAACCCCTTCGGCAAGAATCTCCACCAGAAGCTGCGAAAGCTCCGCCCGCGCCGTCGTCGCATAACCCGGCATCGCATAGCTCAGTTCCTGAGCCTGCTTCGCAATCGCATCGATCACAGCCTGGTTCTTATGCCCAAGGTTCGAGCACATCAGCTGCGACGAAAAATCCAGATACCGCTTCCCCGCGCCGTCAATGATGTAGCACCCCTCCGCATCCGCCACATGCATCGGGTTCCAGTTCTTCTGAAACCGCCACGTCCCATAGTTATATTGGCGGGTAAGGTCAACCACCTGCTGCGTAGTAAGCGTCTGCGACTCGACAACGTTCGTTGAATTCATAACATCAGCCATCCTATTCTTTGATGTTCCTGCATGAGCTGGCACGCTCACCGAGGCACTGACGCTCGCCTTCGTACCCAGCATCAAAACGTAATAAGTAGCTCCAGCCGACAAAAAACCCAACAAACCAAGCGTAGTCGTAGAGAAAACGCAACGGCGGAACCGCCAGCCCAATCAGCGCGACAACCACTCCCGCAACCAGCGCAATAATCGCCCTAGGATTGAACCCGCGCTTATATTCATAAGCTCCGTCGCGGCAATAGAGCGAAAAGACATCCAGCTTCGTGCCCTCGAATCAGAAAATAGTCCGTCACCATAATCCCCGCAACCGGCCCCAGCAATCCGGAATACCCCACCAGCCACCCAAAAATATAAGTCCCAAACGTACTCATCAACTTCCACGGCATCATCGCCAGGCCCAGCAATCCCGTAATCAACCCGCCTGTACGAAAACTGATCAACTGCGGAGCCAGGTTCGAAAAATCATTCGATGGCGAGACCACATTCGCGCCAATATTCACATTCAGCGTCGCAATCAGAAGCGCAACCAGCGCCAGCATCGCCGCAAACGGCTGATGAAACTTCCCCAGCAACGTAATCGGCGACCACACCGGCTCCCCAAAGATCGTCACCGAAGCCGACGTGCACGCAATCCCAATAAACGAATACAGCACCATCGCCACCGGCAAACCAAACGCCTGCCCGACAATCTGCGAGTCCTGCGACTTCGCATACCGCGTAAAGTCAGGAATATTCAGCGAGAGCGTAGCCCAGTACCCCACCATCGCCGTCAGCGACGGAAAGAAGAACCGCAGAAAACTTCCCGTCGTCTGAAATTTGCTCGGCGCCGAAAGCATCGGCCCAAACCCGCCCGCCTTATGCAGCATCCAGAACAGCAAAATAAACGACATCACCAGCATGAACGGCGCCGAATAACTCTGCAGAAAACGGATCGACTCCACGCCCCGCCACACCACATACATATTCAGCAGCCAGAATCCCAAAAAACTCGCCCACAACACCACAGGCATATTCGCCGTCTGCGGCCACAGCACAGCAATCATCGCAGCAATCGCCTGCCCACCCAGCCACGACTGAATCCCAAACCATCCGCACGCCACAATCGCCCGCAATATCGCAGGAATATTCGATCCTCGCGTCCCAAAACTCGCGCGCACAAACACCGGAAACGGTATCCCATACTTCGCCCCCGCATGCGCATTCAGCAGCATCGGAACCAGCACAATCAGATTCCCCAGAAGAATCGTGAAGATCGCCTGCTTCCAGTTCATCCCACCCGCAATCAGTGACGACGCCAGCATGTACGTCGTCACCTCCATCGACATCGAAAACCACAACGCAATGTAGTTATAGGTCCCCCACGTCCGCTGCGCCGCAGTGGTCGGCGCCAAATCCTCGTTATACAAACGCGGATCGTGATGCTCTGCCAGGCTGGCGGCAGTTCGATCTAGAGCATCCAATGCAGTCGAACTCACTGCCACGCCCCTCCCTTCGCCTCACGCCGCAGATACTGTCCCCTGCCGACAGCAGCAACGTACTTCCCGTTCTCAGCCACAAGTTCCCCACGCGAAAACACCTTCCGCGCGTTGCCCTTCACCTTCCATCCTTCAAACATCGAATAATCGCAGCGGCTGTTATGCGTCTCAGCCGAGATCACATGCTCCGCCTCAGGATCCCACAACACAATATCCGCATCCGAGCCCACCGCAATCGTCCCCTTCTTCGGATACATCCCAAAGATCCGCGCCGGCGCAGTCGCAGTAATCTCAACAAACCGCTGCAAGCTGATCTTCCCTGCATTCACGCCATGATGAAACAGCAAATGCAGCCGATTCTCCACCCCCGGCCCACCGTTCGGAATCTTCGTAAAATCGTCCTTGCCCAACTGCTTCTGATCTGCAAAACAAAACGGACAATGATCCGTCGAAACCACCTGCAAATTATCCGTCACCAGCCCATCCCATAACTTCGGCTGGTTCTTCTTCTCCCGCAACGGAGGCGTAAACACATACTTCGCCTCCTCAAAACTCTTGCCCGGCATCTGGTCCTCAATCGAAAGCAATAGATACTGCGGGACAGGTCTCCGCAAACGCCGGCAACCCGCGATCACGAGCCTCGCGAACCTGGTTCAACGCATCCTCACTCGACAGATGCACGATGTATACCGGGACTCCGGCAATCTCCGCGAGGGCAATCGAACGATGCACAGCCTCCGCCTCCGCCCTCGTAGGCCGCGTGAGAGCATGATGGATCGGCGCCGTCTTCCCTTCGGCAAGGGCCTGCTGCACGATCACATCGATCGCGCTCCCGTTCTCCGCATGCATGCAGACCAACGCACCGTTCTTAGCCGTCTGCTTCAGCGCCTTGAAGATCGTCGCATCATCCACCATCAATACATTCGGATACGCCATGAAAAGCTTGAAGCTGGCGACTCCCTCGCGGACCATATCGTCCATATCGTGGAGCCCCTGCTTCCCATTGTCCGAACCCAGGTCCGTCACAATCATGTGCAGACCATAATCAATGCACGCCTTGCCTTCCGCCTTCGCCCGCCAGATATCAAGCGCGTCGCGCATGCGCGTTCCCTTCGCCTGAATGGCAAAGTCCACAATGGTCGTAGTACCGCCAATCGCAGCCGCCCGAGTCCCCGTCAGAAAATCATCCGCCGATACTGTCCCACCGAAGGGCATATCCATGTGCGTATGCGCATCCACACCACCCGGCAAAACAAACAACCCAGCAGCATCTACAACCGTGTGCCCCTTCGGATCAATCCCCGCCCGCACCTCGCGAATCGTGCCGCCCTTCAATCAGCACATCAGCTTTCTCTGTCGCGATCCGCCGTAACAACGGTGCCGTTCTGAATCAAATTCCCATGCATCTCTCCAGACCAAACCCATTAACGCCGATCAATTCAACTTCTTCGCCTACCAACTCACTCAGTAATTCTTGCTAACACCTCGCTGCACCGCCGGTGGCAACCGCACCCTTCGCGCTCCGCTGCTCCCAACTCTCAAACGGCAACCCGTTCTCAATCCTCTCCATCGTGATGCAGTTCTCAACCGGGCAAACCAGCGAGCACAAATTGCACCCCACACAATGATCCTCATCCACTCGCGGAATCCGCTCCAGCGGCGTCACTCCACTCTCTCGCGACACTCCCCGCGTCCAGCTTCGCAATCGGCGTCATCGAAATTCGCCTCTTGGCGCCTCCACCTCAACCATCCCCGGAGTCTTCGTCGTATCAGGGGCAGCCGAAGTGCGGTCCAGATGAATACACTGATGAGCACCATCCCAGCATGCGACATAGCAAAGCTGACATCCGATGCACAGATCCTCATGAATCCGCGCCACAATCTTGTAGTTCAGATTCAGCTTCTTCCAATCGGACACATTCGGCAGCGACAACCCGCGAAAATCATCGATCGTCGCGAAATTCTTCTCCGCCATCCACCCCAGCAAACCGTCCTTCATGTCCTCAACGATCCGATACCCATAGTGCATCGCCGCAGTACACACCTGCACCGTGCCGCAGCCAAGCAGAAGAAACTCCGCCGCATCTCGCCAATTGCCGATGCCGCCAATCCCGGAGAGCGGAAGAGCGCTCGCCGGATCAGCCTGGATCTGCTGAACCATATTGAGCGCAATCGGCTTTACCGCAGGTCCACAGTAGCCTCCATGCGAACTCTTCCCATCCACATTCGGATTCGGCTCAAACGTATCCAGATTGATCCCCGTAATCGAATTAATCGTGTTGATCGCAGAGAGAGCATCAGCGCCCGCTCGTTTAGCGGCCCGCGCAGGCATCCGAATATCCGAGATATTCGGCGTCAGCTTCACAATCACCGGCGTCCGCGCCTTCTCCTTCACCCACGCCAGTAATCTGCTCACAATATTCAGGCACCTGGCCAACAGCCGACCCCATCCCACGCTCACTCATCCCATGGGGACACCCAAAATTCAACTCCAGCCCATCCGCACCCGCGTCCTCCGCGCGCTGCACAATGTCGTGCCAAACCTCCCGCTTGCTCTCCACCATAAGCGAAGCGATCACCACATGCTTCGGATATCGCTTCTTAACCTCCGCAATCTCCCGCAGATTCTCTTCGATCGGCCGGTCAGAGATGAGTTCAATATTGTTGAACCCCATCATCCGCCGCCCCTCCCAATCAATCGACGAATACCTCGAACTAACATTCGTAATCGGCTCACCAATCGTCTTCCACACCGCTCCACCCCAGCCCGCATCGAACGCCCGCATCACCTGTTCACCGCAGTTCGTCGGAGGAGCAGAAGCCAGCCAGAACGGATTGATACAAGCAATCCCGCAAAACGTCGTTTCAAGAGTTGGTCTAGGCTTTTGCACGTTGCCCCTCCAGCCACGCAGCTATCCCGATGCCTGCGCGTTTTCCATCGGCAACCGCATCGACAACCTCGCGGCCGCCGTTCGTACAATCCCCACCCGCAAAGACCTTTGGATTCGAGGTCTGACCTGTCAGGCGATCGATAAGAATACGTCCCCGCTCAAGCTGAACGTTGACTCCCCCGCTGCTGTCGTCGGCAAGAAAAGCAGTGTGGGTCCCTTGCCCAATCGATAGAACCACAAGATCAGCATCGAGAAAAAACTCCGAACCATCTTCCGGAACAATCGAGCAATCCTTCGTCCCAACCAGCCTGGTCAGCTCAACTCCATCAACTGCGTGCTCACCCCGAATGCGAACGGGCACCACATGCCACAGAAATTGAACCCCCTCATTCTTCGCATGCTCATACTCAAATGCGAAGGCAGACATCTGTTCCGGACCGCGCCTGTAAACGATATGCACCCTCTCGGCTCCCAACCGCACCGCCGCAATCGCCGCGTCGATGGCCGTATTCCCCGCTCCTATTACGACCACGCGGTCGGGCACGGAAGTGATCGCTCCCGACTTATAACCTGCAATCAAATCAAGCGCATTGGTCACTCCGTCAAGCGTCTCACCGCCGATACCAAGCTGATGAATCGCGCCCAGGCCGATTCCAAGAAATACAGCATCATATTTTTGCTCAATCTGGGCCAACGCTGCTTTATCCACGAAAGTGTCCAGCTGGAATTCGACTCCCAGTTCGGTCAGCAAGCTAATCTCGCGCAGACTCTCTACCAGCGGCAACTTATATTCAGCCACGCCATAGGTATTCAATCCCCCAGGCAAAGGCCGCGCGTCAAAAATCTCAGCGCCAATGCCCAGGCGACGAAGTTCAGCAGCGCACGCTAGCGATGCCGGCCCCGCGCCAACCAAAGCAACCCTCAATCCTGTATCTGGTCCTGGCTCAAACGGCAGCCGAGCATCGCTCTCATGTAGCGAATCCATTGCAAACCGCTGCAGGCGCGCAATCTCAATCGGCTGCTTGTTGTAGCGGTGCATCACGCAAGAGCCCTCGCACAATACCTGGACCGGACATGCCCGCGCGCAACTCGCACCAAGAATATTCGCGTCAAGGATCGTGTGCGCAGAGCCCTCCACATTCCCCGTCGCAATCTTTTTGATAAATCGCGGCACATCGATATGCGTCGGGCAAGCATTCGTGCACGGTGCATCGAAGCAGTAAAGGCAGCGATTCGCCTCAACCACCGCAGCCTGCTTATCGAACGGCGGGTGCAGGTCCCCGAAGCGCTCCTGCACTTCAGGTTTCGTTCTAACCCGCTCGTGAAAAGCTATCCGATCGTTCATTTGCCTCCCATCACCTCAGATACTGCCCAACAGGCCAAACTCCTGTGAATCCAACACAGCGCATCACGGAAGACAACCGAATCCTTCGCAGTCTCGGGATTCAGAAGTGACTATTATCCACTATTCCAGCAAACCTCACCGCCCGGCGAAAATACCCGCCTCGGAATATCGAAGCTAACCCTTGCTCTCCGACCGGCTCAGCCATGCCATCGTTTTACCGGCAAGCCGTCCGAAGGCCTCTACCGCCAGCTTCAGATCGTCGACCGTCGTATTCTCCGCCTTGTTGTGACTAAGCCCCGCAATCGATCGCGTAAACATCATCACCGTCGGAATGCCGGCTCTCGAAACCTCCGCTGCATCATGCAACGGTCCCGAGGGGAGTCTATGTGAAGCCCCAGTCGTCTCGAGAATCGCCTCATCGCAAAACGCAATCAACTGTGGATCAAACGAGATCGGCTCAATGTTCCATATCTTCGACCACTCAACAGAACAACGCTCTTCGTCCGCAAATCGAATACTCGCTGCCCGAGCCTCCGCCAGCATCGAAGCGAGAGCCTCCGCGTCAAGATCTCTCATATCCAGAGTAGTCTCGCATCGGCCCACCACAGCCGTTACAATTCCCGGAAAGGTCTTCACGCTGCCCATCGTCGCAACCGCATCCGGATGCTTCATCGCGATCGGACGAATTTCCAGAGCCAGCTTCGCCGCGGCAGCCAGAGCATCTCTGCGAACAGCCATCGGTGTCGATCCCGAATG
The DNA here is from genome assembly GCA_963746625.1 of uncultured Acidobacteriaceae bacterium. Lineage (GTDB taxonomy): Bacteria > Acidobacteriota > Terriglobia > Terriglobales > Acidobacteriaceae > Edaphobacter. Next base: position 335,326 of record CAVVBT010000001.1, on the reverse strand, counting down.
CGCCTCTTGCCCATGAAACGTAATCGCGTGACGCTCCACTCCCTTGGTCCCAAGCACAACGCCGAGCGGAAGATTCAGGTTCTCCAGAACCGGCCCCTGCTCAATATGCAGCTCCAGATAAGCACGCGGCATTCGCTCGCTCTTTCCCCGCGTCACCGATCTTTTCAACATCAACATCACATCGCCGAAGAGCCTCTTCCAAAGACACTCCATCACGGTCCAGGCGAACACGATCTGCCGCAATGCTGTGCGTCCCCGCAGCCGCAGACGATCCGAAGAGACTGCGGCCAAAACGCGCACCCTCCTCATCGGCCCAATCAACCAGCCGAATCGTCACTGGTGGACTGCCCTTGAATTCCTTCGCAAAACCGCGCAGCACTTCGAGTCCGGCAAGAACCCCCAAAGCTCCGTCCAGCCACCCACCGTTTGGAACGGAGTCGAGGTGGCTCCCCACAATCAGAGCACGATCGGATCTGCCTCGAAGAGTTGTCCACGAGTTCCCCGCAGCGTCATAGTGGTGTTCAACCGGGAGTTCCTTCAACTTACTGCGAAACCACGCTCGCGCTTCAAGCCACTTGGGAGTCCAGGCAATACGTTGGGCGCCATTAGCGTCCTCAGTTAAAGTGCGAAGCTCCTGAAGGTCGGAGATCACTCGAAGCGCATCGACAACCATACTTCCTCCTGAAACTTGAACGGAATTCCTCCGTCAATCCCACCCGCGACTAATGCCCCGAACTCGAAGACCAGCCTGCCGGAGCGTCTCCGCCGCCGACTCGGGCGTGATGTCCCGCTGCGGCGAGCCAAGCAGCTCATACCCCACCATAAACTTCCGGATCCTCGCCGACCGCAGCAGCGGCGGATAAAAGTGAACATGAAACTGCCACTCCGGATGCTTCGATCCATCACAAGGCGCCGGGTGCAGCCCCATCGAATAAGGAAACGGCGTATCGAAGACCTGGTCATAGGTCGCAGTCACCGTCTCGCAGCATCGCAGCAAAGTCATCCCGCTCCGCCTCCGTGAAGTCCTCAAGCCGCTCCACATGCCGCCGCGGCAGAACCATCACCTCAAACGGCCACACCGCCCAGAAAGGAACCACCGCAACGAAGCTCTCGTTTCGCGCCACCACCCGCTCGCCGAGCGCCTCCTCCATCGCCAGGTACTCGCACAACAAAACAGTGCCGTGTCTTCGCAAAATACTCCTGCTGCCCACCCAACTCCGCCACGACCTCATTCGGAATCGACCGGCTGGCCCAGATCTGCCCATGCGGATGCGGATTGCTCGCCCCCATCATCGCTCCGCGGTTCTCAAACATCTGCACATAGCCAATATCCTCCCGCGCGCCCAGCTCCACGCACTGCTCCGCCCACACATCCACCACCAGCCGAATCTCCGCCAACCGACATCTTCGCCAGCGTAAGATCATGCCGCGGCGAAAAGCAGATCACGCGGCAAACCCCACTCTCTCCCTCCGCCACCAACAACCCCTTGCCGTCCTCATCACTCGAAAATCGCGGCGCATCCGGCTTCAACGCCGCAAAATCATTCTCAAAGACATACGTGCTCGTATATCTCTCCGTCCGCGCCCCACCCGCCCGCACATTCCCCGGACACAGATAACATTCCGGGTCGTACGCAAGCGCCACAGGCGCTGCCTTCTTCTCCGTCTGCCCCTGCCACGGCCGCTGCGTACGGTGCGGCGAAACCAGCACCCACTCCCGCTTCAACGGATTGAATCGCCGATGCGAATTCTGCTCTGCCAGACGGATTCACTCGCCACCGTCCTTTGACGCCAACGCAAACGCCCCATCCGACGGAGTGCACACAAAACAATCAGCCGCAATCCCCGTCTTCGCCTGATACTCCGCGCGCACCGCCTCAACAAACCCCTCCGCTGTCGCCGCTCGCGAACCACATTCACCGTACATCCTCCAAACCCGCCCCCGGTAATCCGCGCCGCCAAAACACTCCTCCTGCTGCATTCGCAATCTCAACCAGCACATCAACCTCCGCGCAGCTCGCCTCAAAGTCATCCCGCACGCTCGCATGAGCCTCCACCATCATCGCGCCAAACCGCTCCATATCACCCTGCAACAGAGCCTCTCGCGCCTTCAATCACCCGCGCATTCTCCGTAATGATGTGCCGGCAGCGCTTATAGCTCGCCACCGGCATCAAGCTCCGGCAAGCCTCAAGATCCTCCAACGTCGCATCCCGCAGCATCTCCACTCCCGGCCGTTCGCGCCGCAACACCGCCTGCCCGGCCTCCACCTCGTTGCTCCGATCGCCATACTCCCCCGTCGCCACCGCATGCTTCACCATCGAATTGCAAATCACCACCCTCACCTCCTCAGGCAGAGGCAGCAGCTCATACTTGAGCGACCCGCGTATCCAGCAGCATCGCCCGATGCGCCACGCAACCCGCCACCGCAAACTGATCCATAATCCCGCTCTTCGCCCCGACATACTCGTTCTCGGCCCTCCGGCAAAGCGGAGCAACCCTCTCAAGAGGCAGCTTCACCCCAGCCAGATCAAGCAGCGCCATCGCCGTCGCCACCTCAACCGAAGCAGACGAACTCAGCCCCGCGCCCAACGGAACATCCCCGGCCAAACTCATACTGAATCCACGCGGAAAAATCCCCTCCTGCTGCAAACTCCACAGCACTCCCGCCGGATAGTCGCTCCAATGTCTCCTCGGCGCACGCTGCAGAAGCGTGTCATCGAACACCGCCTCTTCCTCATAATTCGCCGAATAAAACACCGCACGACCATCCTCACGCGGACTCACCACAGCCATCGTCTGAAAATCGATCGCCATCGGCATCACGAACCCACCCGTATAGTCCGTATGTTCGCCAATTAGATTCACGCGCGCCGGAGCCGCGAACGCCCGCCCCACCTGTCCAAAGCGCTGCCGATGCATGCGCAGCGCCTCTTCCCTATCCACCTTCATCCACAACACCTGCGTAGTTGGAATTGCAAGACTCCTTCATCCTACAACCCAATTTGGATGAACCCACATCAGTGACTCTTCTTCATCCCTCCAGCGCCACCCTCCATCCGTCGAATCTCGCTCCCGGCCAACAGAAACCCACCCACCCCATACGTATAACTCGCCGTCGGCTTGAACGGAGCTGGCTCCGCTCCCGTCTGCTGAATACACCCCAGCCGCCCATCCGCATAAACATGCTTCAGCATCCCCGCCCAGGCCTTCGCAACTACCGGCTGATAAGTCTTCTTGTCCAGAACCCCTTCATTGACGCCCCAGGCCAGCGCATACGTAATCAAAGCCGATCCCGAAATCTCCGGCAACGAATAGTTCCCCTGGTCAAGCAACCCAGCACGCCACAGCCCATCCGGCCCCTGCAGCGAAGCCACCCGCGCCGCCATCTCCTTCAACTGAGTCACATACTTCCCTCGCGCCGGATCATCCTTCGGCAGATACTCCAGCGTCCTCACAAGCCCGCCCATCACCCAGCCATTCCCACGCCCCCAGAACATCTTCTTCCCATTCGCCTCGGTCTTCGTCAGATAATCCGCATCCCGCGCATAAAGATGCTCCTGCTTGTCATACAGCAGGTCCGAAGTCTTCGCCCACTCCTCATCCAGATACCCTATGTACTTCCTGTCCCCCGTAGCCGCATACATCCTCGCCCACGCCGGCGGAGCCATAAACAGCGCATCGCACCACCACCACACAATCGACTTCCCTGGCTTCTTCGAAACATGCGGCTCCGGCAAAAGCGCATCCAGTTCCGTCGCGCGTCGGCGCGATCATCGCAGGATCCTTCTTCAGCAGATAAAGCTCCAGATAAGTCTGCCCGACGCTCTGGTCATCCGCGTCCGGCAGGTGCGACCGAAGCTGCCAGTCGAACTTCTTCCCCATCGCCTCCATCGCGTCGCGATACTTCGCATCTCCCAGCGAATCCGAAGCAGCCATAAACCCGCTGTACAACACGCTCCACGTCCATATGCGGTCAAAATACTGCTCCGACCGCGCCAGTTGCCAATCCCCAACCTTCCGCATCGCCTTCCCCACCGCAGCCGGAATCAAGAGAAGGCGAAAGGTCTGTAGCAATCGGCCCCCCATCATCAGGATCGTCCCCAAAGTGCCGCGAGTTATCCTTCGCAATCCCCGCCAGCACCTGCGGCGTCGCATGTTCGTACGACACCTGCTGCGCCTCAACAATCTGCGCCCCCACCCCATACCAGCAAACTCCTGCCACAACAGCACTCATCCACCACTGACTTCGCAACAACATCCTGCACCTCATCTCAAATCCAAAATAACCGAAGCCAGGTGCTCACATTCCGTGGCACCTGGCTCCAGGCAAAACAATTCGAAGCAAACTAGAAGTTCAGCCTTCCAGAGAACTGGAAGTCACGGCTGCCAGTATTGCTTGTGGCACTCGTCGGTGCCCCGAAGTTGGAGGCGTTGATGCTGGTTCCGATACCACCAAACGTCACCTTGTTGGTTACGTTCTGGCAATCCACGGCGAAGATGAACTTGACCCGCTCCGGCGTCAGGTTGAAGCTGCGACGGATACTGGCATTCAGGTTGTACACGCTGGGATTTCGCATCCCATCGAAAGACATCACGCGCGGCGCATCGCCAAACATGAACTGCCCAGGGTTGCAGAATGGACCAGAAGCAGAAGTACAGGGAATCGCCGCACCGGAACTGGTCGCGCCTCCAGCTCCCGCACTCGCTGTAGCTACATAGCCGTTCAGGTAGGACTTGCTTCCCAGAGTAGCGGCGGTTAGGCCCTTGCCCCAGCTTCCATTCGTGCGAATCGTCTTTCCGGTGAAGCTCGGATTGAGATCCGGCATGCATGTCCCTGCCGTCGGCTGGAAGCTGCTCGTGCAGGAGGAAGAAGTAATAAGCAGCGGCGTACCCGAAATGTAGGTAAACACGCTCGAGAAGGTCCATCCGCCAGCCAGGTTCCGCACCAGCCAACTGTCGTTTCCAATCCCGCCCTTGCCAAAGGGAAGGTTGTAAACGCCATAAATCGCCAGGTTCTGCGGCACGCTATTCGCGCTGATCGACCTGTCAATCCGATTCACCTTCCACGATTTCCCGCTGAGAAGCAGGTTCCCGGGAATCGCCCATCCGCTGCGCATCGTGCCCGCATCGTCCAGGTTCTTCGAGTAAGTATAGTTCAGATTCAACGTAAGCCCATGCGACATTCGCTGAGCCAGCGAAACCTGCACTGAGTGATAATTCGCATTCGCCGATTGGCTTCCCCAGATGTCCGAGGTGCTTGAGTACTGCGGCATCCATGTCAGCATGTGTCCAATCGTCGCTTGGCCCGCGCCCGAGCTCGTATTCGCGGCCAGCCCGTATCCGGCGTAAGGCAGGGTGACCGCCGGAAGGTTGTTTGCGCCAGCAATCACGTTGGCGGCGGCTATATTCGCAGCGGTAGCCGGCTTCGTCAGCAAGCTCCCCAGCGCCCAATAGATCGGATTGATTTGGCCACTCTGCAGCCCGCGCATATTGCTTGCACCGGCGATAAAATGACTCTCGCTCCCCGCGTAATTCACCATCAAGGTCGTATCCTTCAAGACCTGGCGCTGAATTCCCAGATTCCAGAAGTTGAACTCCGGAGTCCGCCCGGAGAGATAGAAATCAGCAAAAGCGGGTGCACTGCTCGCGAGCACGAAACCACCCGAACTGTTGACCGTATTGCCTACATTCAGCGTCTGGCTAATCGCTCCAGGCGGAGTAATCGCCGGCACGGAATATCCCGGTCCGCCAAAGTTCGCGTTCGACAATCCGAGTGCCGAGAAGCCCGCGCTCGTGTTCAGATAGAACGCCGGTCCTGCAGCCGGCCCTGCAGCGCCGTCCGGGAAGGAAGGAGCACTCGTAAAGCCCATTTGAGAGGGCCCCGTACCCGCGTTCCCTGCGCCGCCCGTGCCGCCGCCGTGAGAATACAACGTGGAGAACCCGCCCCGCACAACGGTCTTGTCATCGATCGAATACGCAAAACCCAGATGCGGTCCCCAGTTCTTCCAATAATTGTTGACCGGAGTCTTGCATCCGCAGCTCACGCTCGGGCCACCGTTGCTGCCCGCGAACTCGAGCGCTCCCATATTGCCCGTCACCGGGTTCTGAATGTTTGGGTTCAGGTACGAATATCGGTTCTGAACCTCGGTATAAGTAGGGATGTAGTCCCAACGCAACCCAAGGTTCAGCGTCAACTTCGAATTGACCTTGAAGTCATCCTGAACATACGGTGCAATCGGCCGGTACCGTCCGCCCAGCACCGAAAATGGCTGCAGGGTGATGCCGGTGCTGCCCACCGCGCCCAGGAGATAACTCGCATACGAGTAGCCGGTGTTGGTCACATAAGTGCTTCCGCTCTCCTGCGCCGTCTCGTTGGTTCCCCAATTCAGCGTCAGATTCGAGGTAGGTCCGTCGTAAGAAGACGATTGGTATTGGAGCCACTGAAACTGGATACCAACGGTCACATTATGACGCCCCTTGTTCCAGAAAAGATTGTCGACCGCGGTGTAAGTATTAGTGACAGTGGTGTTCGTGACCGCCGTTAAACCTGATTGCCCTCCCCACTCTTGCTGCGCATTGCTGCCGCCGAAGATAGAGGTCGGAAACTCCGTAACCGCCTGCCCGTTGGCAGGAACGCCGCTAAAGTTAATCCCCATCAGGTTCGCCGCATATTGCGTGTTCTGCGTAATGTTCTGGACCGGTGGACCGCCAAAGTTGCTGAATCCGAATTTGAACTGATTCACAAGGTTCGGCTTGATCGTGTACGAGTCCGAGAGATCCGCCCAGTGCCCGGCAACCGTCGAGAACGTACTCGCCAGATAAGGCAAAGGAAGGACCGTGCCAACTGCGGTGACGGACGTATAGGGCACGGCGTGGCGGTTCCCGCCGGTCACCGTTCCCGACAAAGTCTGCTTTGGCGAGATCGTGTAATCACCACGCGCTGAATAAAGCCAGTTGTCATAGCCGTTCGGAACTCCACCGAAGTAGTTGTTCTGAATGCCTGAGACCGACGGTGTCGGCAAATACGACTGCATCTTCTGCGAAATGGGAGATATCATGCTCGACGGAATAACGTTCGCCGTCGGCAACCCATTCTTGATCCCCATAAACGGTTTACGAGTGCAGTTGCTCCCGCTGCAGGACTGCGTCGTCGGATCGTAGATCAGATAGGGCACCTCCGTGAAGTCGCCCGACTGCATCAGGGTCGTCGGCCCCGAAGCCGTCGTATAGCTCGGCGCTGCTCGCCCATGGGCCTTGTCATACGCCACGAAGAAAAACAGTTTGTCATGTCCATTGAATAGATACGGAATCCTGACCGGCCCACCGAACGAAGCTGCCAGTTCATTCTGGTGGTCCACAGGCTTGCCCGCAGGAACCGTCGTGATGACGCCATTCACCAGCTTCTTCGTAGTCGCGTTGATCGCCGTGAATCCCCACGTATCGAAGATCGTGTTACGCACAAAATCCGCCACCGTGCCGTGGTATTGGTTTGTGCCCGTCTTCATCGAATAGTTCACTGAACCCGCGCCCTGGTACTCCGCCGATTGCCCACTGGTCAGCGCACCTACCTGGTCGATGCCCTCGAACGGTACGACATTGAAGATTGGACGGTTGTCCCCAATCTGGCTGATCGTCGTCAGCGGAATGCCGTCCAGATAAACCTCCTGAACCCGGTTCGCCGTGCCAGAAAAAAGCGACGACCTGCTGCCAGGCTGCGCGCCCGGCAAGAGATTCGAGAACGAAGTAATGTCGCGCTGCTGATTTCCCGCCACCATCACTGGGAGATTGGCGAACTCGCCACTCGAAATCGTGCCCCCTAGCGTCGCACTCGCCGTATCCAGTTGCGGCGGCGCTTCAGTCACGGTCACCGAGTCGTTCTGGCTTCCAACCTTGATCACCGGGTTCAAGCCAAACGTCTGGTTTTCATTGATGACGATGTTCTGCTGCGTAAACCTCTGAAAACCCGTCGCCGAAACCGTCACCGAATAAGTCCCGATAATGATCGGACTGATCTGGTAAACGCCCGCGGACGAAGTAACGCGCGTCGTGTCGACGCCAGTCGCAACATTGTGCGCCGTAACCGTCGCACCCGGGACCGCGGCCCCCGAAGAATCCGTCACCGTTCCTGTGATCGCCCCTTCACCGGCCGTCTGAGCCGTCGCAACCGGCAACATCAGACCAACGCACACCATGAGGGCAGCTACAAATCTCATCCCACCCATTTGTTTCCCGACCAGCCCTGTCCCTGATACATTTCCGTCCCGCAAAAAACTCACTCGCATCTGGCTCCCCTGAAGGTTCTTCAACGTGGTCCAACGGCACTGCCCAACTGGTTCGACCAGGTGGATGGTTATTTGGGCCCGCAGGGAAATCTACGGGACTGGAGAAACCAGTGTCAATAGAAAAATTATTTCCTGAAAAACATCTACTCGTCTCAGCGGAAAATCCGCGTACTTGACATCACCGCACCCGGAGATCCAACAAAAAGTGGACTAATCCAGAACTAAACCCAGAAGTCCATGCCTAAAGTATCTATTTGGAATACTTTGCACACTTCTGACGGGGGAGGGGGATACTCACAGCAGCTCATCCGGAAAGATAAACCCCGATCAGCAGCTCTGGGCCCTATCTATTCTTCGCGTAGAACCTCAAGCGGTTTTCGCCCCAGAATCCGGTGACTCGCCACCCAACCTGTAGCCACAGTTAGCCCCGCCGTCCCCACCAGCGCAAGCAACGACCAATCCCATTGAAAGTGGTACGACACGGTCATTCGATTCAGCAGCACCCGCGCAATCACATTCGCAAAGAAGACTCCCACCACGCCCGCAACCAGTCCCAGCACTGCAAATTCAATCGAAAACACCGTCACAATCCGCCGTCGCGTAGCCCCAAGCGTCTTCAGCACCACCACCTCGCGAATCCGCCGATACCGCGTCCCCGCAATCGAGCTCGCCAGAATGATCACTCCCGCAAAGATCGAAAACGCCGCCAGGAACTGAATCACATACGTGATCTGGACCACCACGGCCCGCACCGTCTCCAGCGCCTGCGCCACATTGATCACTGTCACCGTGGGATAAGCCTTGTAGAGCGCCCTCTGGACCTCGCCGACACGCGCCGGATCCACATGCACACCCCCATACCAAACCACCGGTAGCCTCGCCAGCACCGCCTGCGGCAGAATAAACTCCCCCCGCGCATAAACATGCTGACCATCCACCTTCGTCAGCGCCACCACTGTCGCCACAATCCGCGAGTCCTGCGCCGCAAACGTAATCTTCGACCCCACCTTCACTCCCAGCCGTTGCGCCGTCCGCTGATCGATCGCCACCTCGGGCCCATGTTCGTCCGCAGCCCACCACTTCCCTTCCACCACCTTCGTTCCCGGCGGCACATCACTCGCCCACGTCAAACTGATCGACCGCAGCATTCTCTTCGGAAAATTCTTCAGTTTCGCGTCTTCCGCAGCCACGCCATCGATCTGAAGCACCCGCGACGAAACCACCGGCAGCATCTCCGCCTCAGTCTTAATCCCAGGCTGGGTCTTCAACAGCGCCCGAACCCCCTCCACCTCGCCGCTCGTAATATCGATCAGAAAAACATTCGGCAGATTCGGCGCCGCGGAAATATGCAGCTCCGACACCACAGCCTTCTGCATCAGGTACACCGTCATAATCTGCATCACGCCCATCCCCAGCGCAGCCAGCAAGGCCGCCGAAGGATTCCCCGGCCGATACAGATTCGCCAACCCATGTCGCACCGCCGAAGGCAAGCGCAGCCTCGTCTTCGACAAAAAGAACCGCAACCCCGCCAGCACTGCCGCGGACGCCGCGAGCAGAACCGTCAGCACCCCCACCAACCCCAGCGAAAATACTTGCCCCACCACAACCGAATCGCTCAGCGTAGAAGCAATCGCAGCCAGCCCTGCAAGAATCAGCAGCCCTGCGCCAATCTGCACCGCATTCTTCCTTATCTTTCGCCAGATTCCCATCACAAACGGATCATCGGCATCATCCACCGCACGCCGCAAAATCAGAATCGGCCTAACCCCGCGAATATCCAACAGCGGAGGCAGCGTAAACAGCAGCGTCGTCAAAATCCCCACCGCCAACCCCGTCGCAACCGTCGCCGGATACAGATGAAACTCCGTATCCACATGAATCAGCTTCGCCAGAAAATAAGGAAAGCTAAGTTGCACTCCCACACCAAGCGCAACGCCCAGCACACCACCCGCCACGCCAAGCAACAAAGTCTGCAGCAGATAAATCTTGATCACCTGCCCCGACCGCGCCCCCAGCGACTTCATAATCGCGATCGTATCCAGCCGCTGTTGAAGATGCGCCCGCATCGCCATCGCCACGCCAATCGCGCCCAGCACCAAAGCCACCAGACTCATCAGCGACAGCAGACTCGTCGCCCTGTCCAGCCCCTGCGTCAGCGCCGGATTCGTCTCCCGGTAGTCGATAATCTGCGACTCCGGCAGCAGCTTCTCCAGCCTCGCCTTCAGATCCGCCACAGCCTTGTCCGAAATCGGCGCACCACTACTCGGCCTCGGCACCTTGAACAAATACCTCTGCCCCGCATGACTCCCCGGAGCCAGCAACCCACTCGCCTCGAGCCCCTCACGCGAGATCAACACCCGTGGCCCCGCCGCAAAACTCCCCGACAGCCGGTCCGGCTCATTCACTACCACTGAAGCAATCCGAAACAGCTTCGTCCCAATCTTCAGCTGATCGCCAACCTTCAAATTCAGCCGCACCAGCAGATCATCCGCCACCGCCACCGAGTCCGGCTCCAGCGCAACCTGCAGCCGTCCCGCAGGCGCAAGTTCCACACTCCCATAAAACGGATACTTCGCCGGATCGACCGCCTTCATCGACACCAGCAGCGGGTCCAGCGTCTTCGCCGACGACGCCATCGACAGCAGCTCTGTCACCGGAGTAATCTCCACTCCGCTCGCCGCAATCTCATCCAGCCCCTTCTGCTCCTCCGGCGTAGGCTGCTGAAACATCCGCGCCGAAAGATCCGCCGCCATAATGCTCCGAGCCTTATCCAGCAGTGTCGTCCGGAACGAAGCTGAAAACCCACGCACCCCCGTCAGCGCTGCCACACCAATCGCCACCGACAGGATCACAAAGAAGAACTTCCCACGCGACGAGTGCATCTCCCGCGCCGCAATCTTCGCCGCCGATCGATAACTGAGCGCCGCCATCAGCCCTCCGCCAGTGCAGCATCACGCGGCAAACCCTGCGGCTCAGGATTCATCTCATCCGCAATCACCAACCCATCCCGAAGCACAATCCGCCGGTCCGCATATCCCGCCAGGACCGGATCATGTGTCACCAGCACCAGCGTCGTCCCCTCGCTCCGGTTCAAATTCAGCAACAGCTCCAGCACATGCGCGCCATTGGTCGTATCCAGATTTCCCGTAGGCTCATCCGCTAGCACAATCGGAGGCCGCAGAATAAACGCTCTCGCCAACGCCACGCGCTGCTGCTCGCCACCCGAAAGCTGCACCGGATAATGATCCATCCGATCCCCCAACCCCACGCTCACCAGCAACTCCCGCGCGCGACCCAGCCCACTCTCCCGCGAATCCGCATTCAACTCATGAGGCAGCAGAACATTCTCAAGCGCAGTCAGCGTAGGGATCAACTGATACGACTGAAACACAAACCCAATCGTCTTCCCCCGCACCTGCGCCAACTGGTCCTCCGGCAGATAGCTGATCGCCGTGTTGTTCAAAAACACGTTCCCAGAGCTTGGTGTATCCAATCCGGCCAGCAACCCCAGCAGCGTCGACTTCCCGCTCCCGCTAGCCCCCATCACCGCCACAAACTGCCCATGGGGAACCGTAAAATCTATTCCCTTCAAAATATCCACCGTCCGCGCGCCATTGCGGATGGACTTCTTCAGCCCTTCCACTGAAATCATCGGAACCTGTTGGCTCAACTCAACCTTCCTTTCCTCACCTGTAAATAAATACGCTGGCCACCCCATCTAAGTTCACGACGCTCCACCCATACATCGTCATTCTGAGCGGACCAGTTTGGCATTCAGGAAACTGTGCAGTCGAAGAACCGCGAAGCTCTCTACCCACCACGAAGTTCCGAACCTTTTCAACTCGGAACTGTCGCCTCGGTGGCATGACCACCACATCGCCATTTGTTACTGTGAATACATGCGGAGAACTGCACTCCTCGCTATTCTAACGGCCCTTCTGACCCCCACCCTCACCGGCTGCAAAACCGACAACCCCACAAAAACAGCCGAATCTGTCGACTCCGCCAAAACCACCCCCGCCGCCGAGTCTTCAGCACCCGAAACCCAACCCGCCCCACCCCAACCCAATCTGGTGAGCGACCACCGCCCAGTCATAGTCTGCTTCGGCGACAGCCTCACCGCAGGCTACGGAGCCGAATACGGTAAGAGCTACCCAGACTACCTCCAATCCGACCTCGACGCGCGAGGCTATAACTACCGCGTAGTCAACCAGGGCATAAGCGGAAACACCACGAAAGACGGAGTCGAACGTCTCAACGACATCCTCGCCCTAAAACCCGTCATCGTCATCGTAGAGTTCGGTGGCAACGACGGCCTCCGCGGCCTCCGCATCGAAGACACCCGTGCCAACCTCGACAAGATGGTCGCCACTCTCAAAGCCGGCGGAACCAAAGTCGCCCTCGCCGGTATCACCCTCCCACCCGACTACGGTCCCGACTACATCCAGCCGTTCAACCAGACCTACGCCCTCATCGCTAAAAAATACAACGTCCCCCTCCTGCCGTTCCTCCTCAAAGGAGTCTTCGGGGTAGACGGAATGATGCAGCGCGACAACACCCACGCCACCGCCGCAGGCAACAAGATCGTAGCTAACAACGTCCTCCCCCTCATCGTCCCGTTACTGAAAAAGTAAGCGTCCTACCCCGCTACATTTCATTGCATATCCAGCGAAACGGTCGTATTGAGTATCTGAAGGTGACGGAGGCTAAACAAATCTGACGACCACAACCACTGCTGCGATGACCATCGTTACGATTGCGAGAACTGGGAACCAAAAATACGACATTGGAATGTCCTCTAGATCGTCATTCATGTTGGCTTTCATCCTGATTCCTCCGTACAAATGGTTAGATTCTCAAGCGACCCGATAGTTTCATTACAATCTCACCATGCTGAAGCCGCATCCATAACGCCATCAATTCGCTGCGGTTGCGGGCTTGGTGAGAGCGCTTGAGGACTCAGCTCCACTCAATGGAGGGCGTTTAATGAAACCCCATCTTCTAGTTGATATTGAAGGACATGCTGCTTTGACACGTGCGATCGCAGCCATAGCGAGCGGGACGATTGCCGCGGCGACATTTGGTCTATGCGGTCAGGTCAGTGGACACGATGCGGCACCGAACTGAGGCTTCGATTGCAATGAGAAAAACTAGTGCGCATTCTTGTGAATCTTGGGTATATCGCAGCCGTGCCATTGTGCGCACAGACTACGCAGCCCGATACGGCAATGATCAAGGATCTGACACCCCAAGCCGATATTTATCTGGTTCCCACTGGTGATTTGGGAGCACAGATCAACGCAGCAGTTGCAACTCTTGGATCGTCGGGGGGCCGGATCTTCCTCCCACTTGGGAACTCCCTTACATGGACGACGACAGCAACAATTCCCTATTCCACTATTTCGCTTATTGGGCGTGGGCCTATTGCGACAATCGCCAATTGTTCGACTGCGGGAGATTGCCTGGACATCTATCCCGCATATGGCGCTAGCAATGGTGCCGCTGGCGAAGTGGCAAACTTCAAACTCTCTGGGACTGTACCCGCAGGGCGGAGCGTCATCCATACCCGCGATCTGATTGGGTGGAATCTGCACGACCTGGAATTGAATGGGGCCACCGCTTCAAATACGGCATGTCTGCAGCTTGAGAACTATGCCTATTGGACCGAACGAAACAAGATCGATCATGTCAACTTCGGATACGAATGCAACATAGCGATGCGTTTTACTATCAATGCAGCCGACCCAAACAACAGCTTTGGCTACAACGATATTCGGGTCTCCATGAACCCGAATGGAAGCCAAAAGGGGTTCAGCTCGAAAACAACGGACTACTATATAACGGCACTTTGACGGCAACCATGCAGGATAAGTTCACTTGGACAAACGAAGTCCTCAATATCCGAGCCAAAGAAAATGGCAGTGGGGGCCTGTTCTGGGACATGGGAGCTCAATGCCAATCGAACCATCAGTTCATCGTGAAACGGAGAGCAATCCAGAAGGCCTGATACGCAGCGAAGGTCGAATAGCTGAACTCATCCGGACTCACAATTGGAGTTCAACTCCGCTTGGACCGATCGAGGGTTGGTCCGAAGCCCCCTCTTGTCCGCAAATCTCATGCTTTCGTGCGCTTTCCCTTCGCTGGTTTTCTGGGGTACTAGACTTAAATACAGCAGCGGTTCGAGCGTCCGTGAACCGAGCGCGGCTGCGGGATCGATCATCACGTTTAGCCAGGAATCCTTCCGACTGAAACAGCGAACAGCAACCGGTTCAGACAAGGAGTCGCAATGCAAAAACCCACATTGGGAAAAAGCGGGCTCGAGGTTTCAGCACTCGGCCTTGGATACATGGGGATGAGTTTCTCGTATGGGACAACTCGTGATGAGAACGAGATGGTCAACCTCATGCACAAAGCCGTGGACTTGGGCGTCACGTTCTTCGATACCGCAGAAGTCTATGGCCCCTTTACGAATGAGAATCTCGTAGGAAAGGCGCTCTCGCCGATTCGCGACAAGGTCATCATTGCCACAAAGTTCGGCTTCAACTGCGAGCCGAGCGGGAAACCAGGGACACAGACCCTGAACAGCCGCCCTAAGCACATCAAGCAGGTCGCCGACGCTTCACTCAAGAGGCTGAACATCAATACCATCGACCTGTTCTATCAACATCGGGTGGACCCGGATGTGCCGATCGAAGAGGTCGCGGGTGCCGTGAAAGACTTGATTGCAGCAGGTAAGGTTAAGCACTTCGGCCTCTCTGAGGCAGGTGCGCAGACAATCCGCCGCGCACACGCCGTCCAACCTGTCGCTGCCCTGCAAAAGCGAGTACTCCCTGTGGTGGAGAATGCCAGAGGAAGAGATCATTCCCCTCCTGGAAGAGTTGGGAATCGGCATGGTGCCCTATAGTCCACTCGGTAAGGGCTTTCTCACCGGCAATATGAACGAGCAAACCAAGCTTGGGGAGAACGACTTCCGCAAGCAGCTTCCCCGCTTTCAACCGGCAGCAATGAAGGCGAACAAAGCCTTTGTGGATTTGCTCAACGACATCGCTGCGAAGAAGAAGGCCACACCCGCCCAGATCGCGCTGGCATGGATCCTGGAGCAGAAGCCGTGGATGGCGCCGATTCCCGGAACGACGAAGCTGTCTCGGCTGGAAGAGAATTTGGGAGCAGTGTCCGTAGAACTCACCGCAGACGATCTCCACGAGATAAATAAAGCTTCGGCAGACATTTCCGTAGAGGGTACCCGCTATCCCGAACACTTGGAGAAGATGACGGGGCGCTAATTTGGGAAAGGGCATTACAAACGAGACGCTAGGTCCTCGATCTTGAGGCTCAAGGAGGCCCGGCGAACATTGTCAGCTTGCCCCAGCAATGCCCCACTTTTGACACATACCATGTAAGTTATTGGTTATGGTGCGCCCGGAAGGATTCGAACCTCCGGCCTTTTGGTTCGTAGCCAAACGCTCTATCCAGCTGAGCTACGGGCGCACATTGCAGTAGAGGCAACCTTTTAAAGATATAAGAATTTGCCCATAGAATCAAGCTTCCAGCGATAATGCTTTACGGTCGCGACAGCGAAGCTGACAGCTCGACAAGAATCGGGGAACAACGTTGTCTGACGCAGAAAAAAACATTCCGCGCCGCCGTTGGAGAATCGCATGGCTCCTCGGGTTAGGCGTCCTGGTCAACTACTTCGATCGGGTCAACCTCTCTGTCTCCCACGCAGCCCTCAACACAACCTTCGGCATCTCGGCCATCACCTTCGGTTACCTCTCCGGCGCCTACAACTGGACCTACGCCATGTGCCAGTTGCCGGTTGGCGTACTGCTCGACAAATTCGGAATCAAACGCGTCGGCCGCATCAGCACCTTCCTCTGGAGCATCGCCTCAGCAGCAGCAGCCATCACGCCCAACATCGGCGGATTCTTCGCAGCCCGCTTTCTTCTAGGCGTAGGCGAAGCCCCCACCTTCCCCGCCAACGCCAAGGCAATCGGCTCCTGGTTCCCTTCAAACGAACGCAGCTTCGCCACTTCACTCTTCGACGCGGCCGCCAAATTCGCCTCTGCGATCGGCGTCCCCCTCATCGGCATGCTGCTGCTCAGAATCGGTTGGCGATTGAGTTTCGCCGCCACCGCCCTCGTCAGCTTCCTCTACTTCCTGCTCTTCTGGAAGATCTATCGAGACCCCCAGGACGATCCGGAGCTGAGCAATACAGGATGCACCTACATCGCCGGACAGGATTCAACTCTCACAGCCGAAGAGGCACCACAAGCCTCCCTCGGTTACCTCCTCCGCCAGCGCAAAGTCCTCGGCATGGTCCTCGGCTTCGGCGCCTACAACTACGTCTTCTATCTCCTCTTGACATGGTTGCCAAGTTATCTCTCGATCGCCCTCCACGTAGACTTGCTCCACTCCTTCCTCTACACGGGCCTTCCCTGGCTCTTCGCCACCATCACCGATCTCGTCATCGGAGGGTGGCTGGTCGATCACCTCATCCGCCGCGGCCACAACGCGAGCCGCGTCCGCAAAGCCGTCCTCATTGGCGGCACAGCCTTTGGTCTCGGCATCGTTGGCGCAGCCAACACTCACAGCCCCGTGCAGGCCCTCATCTGGATCAGCATCTCTATCGGCGGTCTCTCCGCCGCATCACCCGTCGGATGGTCCATCCCATCCCTCATCGCCCCTCCAAGCAGCGTAGGAAGGGTCGGAGGCATCATCAACTTCTCCAACCAGCTCTCAGGAATCGCCGCCCCCATCATCACCGGCTATCTGGTAGCCAACCGGCAATCTTTTTTCTGGGCATTCGGCGTCTCCGCCATCTACCTTCTCATCGGCATCGCCGGCTACGTCTTCCTCTTAGGTCGAATCGAACAGATGCCACAGCAACCGCGAATCGTCACCTGATTTGGGCATCAACAATGTTCAACGAATCTCTGCTTCACTAGTTCGAGAAATCCAGCATCCGCAGTCTTCCAAATCTCCTCATTGAAGATCTCCACCTCAATGGGCCCGTCGTAACCCGCTACGTCAACCGCCTCCCTAAGCCGCCGCAACTCGATCACTCCATCCCCCATCATCGCGCGCCCCATCAGAATCCCCGGCAGAGGTACCGGCCAATCCGACACATGAAACCCCACAATCTTCCCACGCGCCCGTTCAATCTGCTCCATCACATCCGGGTCCCACCACACATGAAACGCATCGACAACAACCCCCGCCGCCGGGCTCGCAAGCCGCTCAACAATTTCATTAGCCTGTTTCAAAGTAACCACAACCGAACGTTCCGCGGCATACATCGGATGCAGCGGCTCAACCCCCAAAACAACGCCCGCCTTCTCCGCATCGGGAAGCACTTCCATCAACCCATCCAGCACCGTAGCCCGCGCATCATCCAATGTCTGACCATGAGCCGGACCGGAAACGATAACTAGCACAGGCGCTCCAATCAGCGCAGCTTCCTCAATCGCAACTCGATTATCCGCAACGCGCTTACGGCGCTCCTCTGCAGTCGGCGCCGAAAACCACCCTCCACGACATAAGCTGGACACCCCCAGGCCCTCGCCGCGAATCATCTCGGAAGCCTTCGCTGCATTACCGTCAAACTTATGACGCCAGGCACCAATATAAGGAACACCACTCCTCGAGCAATTCCTCACCACCTGCTCAAGAGACCATGGATCGACGGTCATCTGATTGAAGCTGAGCCGTTCCATGAGGCTCATGCCACACCAGCCAGCAAAAGGAACCCCCGCATCCGCTGCATCGCCAATTCAGGATCGCGCAACACGCCAGCCTGATCTGCCAACACAAACAGTTCGCACAGATGCGCAGTCGACCTCGCGCTCTCTGCACCGCGAACCATCCGGAAGTGAGACTGAAACCCGTTCAGGTATGCCAGAAACACAACACCCGTCTTATAGTGCTGCGTCGGCGCCGAAAAGATATGCCGCGAGAGAGGAACAGTCGGTGAAAGTAACTGCCTGTAGCGAGAAACATCTCCCGCATCAAGAGCAGATAACGCGAGCGACGCTGCAGGAGCAATCGCATCGAAGATTCCCAGCAAAGCGTCGCTATGCCCGTGCTCGTCGCCCAGAATCAGCCTGTCATAGTTGAAATCATCGCCCGTATACATCCGGACTCCTTCCGGAAGCCGACGCCGCATCGCAACCTCCAGATCTGCATCGAGCAAAGAGATCTTTATGCCGTCGATCTTTATCCGATGCTCTTCGATGACACCAAGGCAATTCTCCATCGCTGCGGCAATGGAAGTTCCGCCCCAATAACCGTCCAGCGCACGGATCAAACATAGGCCCAAGCCAGTGCAGAATGACCGGCTGCTGTACCTGACCAAGCACATTTGCATAGACAGAAGCGAAGTCATCGGCATGCCGAGCAGCCGCCGCAAGAGCCCGGCTTGCCATCAGGATAATGCGCCCATCCACAGCCTCAATAGCCTCGCATTGCTCCAGGTAGGCATCCGTAACATCTTTCAACGTGTAGAGCCCTCCAGCCGGCAAATGGTCGGTCCCTGCGCCGCTCGCTATCAGAGCCCCTCGCGCGTTAGCAGCCGCCGTAGTCCGCTTGATCAGTTCCAACGCCAACGGCCAATCCAGCCCCATTCCGCGCTGTGCCGTATCCATGGCTTCGGCCACGCCGAATCCAAGCGACCAAAGATAATCGCGGTAAGCAAGCGTCGCATCCCAATCCACCACGGGATGAGTAAGCGGCTCTGTAGTCCGCAAAGGATCAACGACTACATGCGCCGCTGCAAACGCAACCCGCGTTTCGAACCGCGCTCGTTCTCGCGGCAGCGCGAGCGGTTTATGAGTCGGCGCGTAGCCATAAATCGATCCATCAGCCCGAACCAGATTCACAGAAGCCTTCAGGTTCACGACCCCAGCTCCGGCACATCGATCCAGCGACGCTCCTCCCACGACTTGAGCCCAAGCTCCGCCAATTGCACGCCGCGGGCGCCTTCCAGAAAATCATGAGGGAACGGAGCATCTTCCGCGATGTGCCTCAGGAACATCTCCCACTGAACCTTGAATCCGTTGTCGAATATCTGATTGTCCGGCACATCCTGCCACTGCTCGCGAAACCGGAATGGATTCTCGATGTCCGGATTCCAGACCGGCCGCGGCGTATTCACCCGGTGCTGCGTCCGGCACTCTCGCAGACCGGCGACAGCACTTCCTAACGTACCATCCACTTGCAAACTGAAGAGCTCATCCCGATATACGCGAAACGACCACGATGAATTAATCTGCGCGACGATACCTCCATCCAGTTCAAAAGTCCCGTACGCCGTATCTTCCGCAGTGGCCTTGTAACGTTTTCCCTGCTCATCAACTCGTTCCGGAATTGCGGTCCCGCCAAGGCATTGCACTGCCCGCACTCGACCGAAGATATGATCCAGTACATAACGCCAATGGCAGAACATATCGACGATAATGCCGCCGTCGTCCTCTTTCCGGTAGTTCCACGAAGGCCGCTGCGCCGGCTGCCAATCACCCTCGAACACCCAATAACCGAACTCTCCCCGCACCGAAAGAATTCTTCCAAAGAAGCCGCTGTCGACGAGCCGTTTCAATTTGCGCATTCCCGGCAGAAAGAGCTTGTCCTGTACAACACCGTGCTTCACCCCCGCAGCATTCGCCTGCTTTGCCAACCGCAGCGCCGTCGCCGAATCAACAGCGAGTGGCTTTTCACAATAAACATGCTTCCCGGCAGCAATCGCCGCCTCTACGCTCGGAGCACGCAGCGTAGTCACCTGCGCGTCAAAGTAAAGCGAGTCATCAGGATTGGCAAGCGCGCTATGCAGATCAGTTGTCCAGCGTTCGACACCATGCTCACTTGGCGATCTGTTCCAGCTTGACGGCATTGCGGCCCACCAGGATCGGATCGGGAACCAGGCGCGACCCATCCGCAAGCGCAAGACCTCCCTGTTTCCGAATCGCCAGAACGGAACGGATCAGGTGCTGGTTCAGGCCCATGCGCCCCGTAACGCCGTTCATGATGATCCCGATCCGCCTATCGTTCATCAACCTCTCCTTGAATTGTTCCTTCAGCCAGCAACGGAATGCTTCTCCGACTCTCGAAAGAAGTTGCGGTCCCGTGCCTCCGGCCCAAGCCAGAAGATCACGATCATCAGAACGATCACCGTGCCTTCAAACATGGTCAGCGCCCAGGGATATCCAAATCGGTCGCGCAACATGAATTCTATGGCCGTCGCAGGCGAAGCCACCAGCACGCCAAGCTGATACACAAGGCCCGGAAACAGACTCCGCACCGCACTCGGCGAGAGCTCATTCAAGTGCGCCGGCATTACTCCAAACGCGCCCTGCACGCCCGTCTGCATCAGATACGATCCCACCACCAGCACCCCAAGAGTGGTTCCGAACGCCCACGCCGGAATCGACAGCAAAGCGAATCACCAACGCCATGCATGATGGCCTTCCGTCTACCCACCTTTTGCGAAAGCTGGCCGAAGATGAGCGCGCCCACGATTGCGCCGATGTTGTACAGAATAGGGATTCCATATAACGCCTTCATCCCGAAGACAGCCTGTTCTGCAACCCCCGGAATCGACTTTAGAAAATCCGGATACAGATCCTGAGTGCCGTGCGAGAGGCACGTCAGCACACTCATCATCAGCAGCAGGTAAAGGAACATCCTTTTGTGCTCAACCAGCGCCCCAAAAATCTGCTTGATCGACGTGGCCCGATGTTGCTTCCACGCCTCGGACTCAGGCGCGAACAGCGTCAACCCTACGATCGCTAACGCCACCGGCGCACCTGCGAAGAAAACTGACCTCCACCCTAAGGCCGGAGCCAACGTCTGCATCGCCACGGACGCCAGCAGATAGCCCGTCGGATAGCCGGCCTGCAACAACCCGGAGAGAACGCCCCGGAACCGGCGCGGCGAACACTCCATCGCATACGAAGCCCCAATTCCCCAGTATCCACCCATGCCGATGCCGTACAGCGCACGGCAAATCACAAAAGCAGTGTAATTCGGCGAAAGCCCGGTCAACACAGAAAACAGCGAAAAATAAAGAACACAAACAATGAGCGAGCGTTTGCGTCCGAATCTGTCGGCAAGAGAACCAAAGAACAACGCCCCAAGCGGTCGCATCGCCAGCGTCAGAGTCAGCGTATAGACAACTGACCTCTTCGGTACCCCAAAGTGAGCTGCCAGAGTGTCGAACAAAAAGACGACAACGAAAAAGTCGAATGCATCGAGCACCCAACCCAGAATTCCCGAAGCGACGGCGAATTTCCACCCTCGTATCTCCGGGTCGGGGTTCGTATCTGTCCCGGTTACAAATGCCATGGATCGTTCGCCGTTTCCGCGTCCGTCGATTGCCGCTCAGTTGTGAATTCAATTGCCCGCAAGGTGAAAAGATTGTATCCCGTCGCCGCTCCAACTCGCACACAAAATCAGACATCGCCAATCAACAGCGTGATGGGCTCAGGTCATACATACGATGGAGAGTCTGCCGCCTGCTTTCACAGGCGGCGACCGTTAGAAGGTGATCTTCACCGATCCTTGGAAGATTCTCGGATTCTGTCCGGACGCCAGTGCAGAGATCTGACCGAAGGTTGACGAGGTCAAGGCTGCCGCGGGAGTCGCGAAGTTCGGGTGGTTCGGCACATTGAAGGCCTCCAGCCGAAGCGTCGCGGCGATGCTCTCGTGGATCGGGAAGATACGCGAGATCTGCGCATCGAACTGAACAAGATTAGGCCCGCGGTACGAGTTCCTGCTTATGTTGCCGTAGGTTCCGTATCCGGGACAAGTAACGGGGCTAAGCGGATTCGTCGGACAGCCCGCTGTCACCTGAGCAAACGCTGCAGGATTCAGGAATCCGCGATTTGCCTGACCGGCTCCCTTACGTAACGGTTGGTTCAGATAAAGCGGCGCGCCAGAAACCTGGTTGGGCCGATCGTTGCCGACGTCGGTGAAAGAGTTGTCCTGTCCAGCAGTCACGGTGAAGGGGGCTCCGCTCACAATGTGAAACAGTGGCGCGAACTCCCAGTTGTTAACAAGCAGCGAAACGAACCGATTGCCGATGGGAAAGTTGCTCTTGGTAACAAGTACGATATTTTCCACATTGCGGTAATCAGAGCCGCACGGGCCGTAATCCAATCGGGGCACCGCAGGATTCTCGTTACCCGTTCCTGCATAGTCACCTTGTGCGTCGTAGAGGTTCAGGCACTTCGACCAGGTGTAGTTGGCCAGCAGGCTGAAGGTAGACGAGAGGCGATGCTGAACGGTCGTAATCAAGCCGTTATAGTTCGCCATGTTGCCGTAGCTGACCAGCACCGAGCCGGGGCCACCGCCTTGATACGAGTTGCCTTGCAACGGGTTCAGTTGCGTGAGGTAGAAGCGCGATGCTTGATTTGCCGCGGTGGAACAGGGGGTTCCGGCTGCGCCCGGCTTGACTGCCGCCGGTCCAGTCGTCACGATACCTGCGCATCCCGATCCACTTGCACCCCATACTCCGGGAATATACGTCGCCGGGCTAAGTGGGATACCGATGGGTGCGTGCACCGTGTGGCTGCCGATGTACTGAACCTGCAGCTGCCAGCCCCGACCGAGATCGCGCTGCACGCTCGTCGTCCACATCTGTGTGTACGATGCATGGAACTGTGGTTGCTGCACGATGTACTGAGACTGCGCAAAGTACTGCGCCTGAGCCGGAGTAGGAATCTGTGGTTGCGGGAATGGGCTGGTATTGACCTGGCCGATAGACCACGGGCTCGAGAAGCTCAGCGGCCCGGAGGTCGAAGTTTGCGTTTGGTTGATCGCCGTAGCGAACGGCGGGTTCTGCTGGTTACGCTGCGCCGTGAAAAAGTTTACCTGGTCATAGTTTAGCGAGAACCCGCCGCGAAGCACCGTTTTGCCATTGCCGGACGGATCAAAGGAGAAACCAAAGTTCGGAGAGAACTGCCACGGTGAATTCTTGGTGAACTGCCGCGAGACGCCAGGATCGCCGTAATAACGCGCTCCCGCTGGAGCATTGGGATAGACCGTACTGACCTGATTGGCCAGAAATGCCGCCATGCTGAACTCAACACCACGATTGAAGACATCCACTGGCATAAAGTTGGGAGCCCAGCGCAAGCCGGCGGTCACGGTCAGCTGCGGGCTGGCACGGTAGGTGTCCTGGAAGTAAAGGCTGGGAACAGGCCCGCGAAGAGCATTCTGCTGTTGTTTGCTCTGCTGAAATGCACTCATCGCCCCCATCAGAAGATCCAGGTTGGGATCGCCACCGGCCGAGGTTCCGTTAGGTCCGCTCGTGCTGTAGCGGCCGTCAAAGGTGAATGTCCCGTTCGTCTCGTATGCGTTCGAGATATTCAGTTGGTTCTGCACCCACTGCCCGCCGTAGACGAACTGGTGCTTACCGCGCATCATCGTAATGTCATCGTCAAAAGCGAGCGTGTTGTCATTGAAGTGCGAGACCGAGTTTGTGCCTCCGCCGATGTTGTACTTATTGCTGATGGTCATTTGCAGACCGTTCGGCTCCAGTTGATAGAGATTGACGCCAAGGTGTTCCGGCGTTAATGGCGTTGGCCTGCATATCCGCGGTTGTTGCGGCGGCGCATCACTGTCAGGTGCGCTGTGTTAACGGTACGGCTGCTGATCGTGAACGCCTCGCCGATCGTAAATGACTGGACGCGTTGCGAGAGACCGGCTTGCGTCGTCACGAGGATGTTGTTGGGATAGAAGAACGCAGGCTGCTGGTAGCCGTCCAGGAAGTACCTCGCGTAGAGGTTGTTCTTCGCATTGATCGTCCAGTCGACGCGAGTGACGAACGAGTTATCCGAGGTCTGCAACGGAATAGCATATAGCACCATTCCGCAATTGTTCGGGTCGTTCGCAGGATTGATGGCCGGCAGGTATGTGTCAGCAGCTTAAGCCCCTGCGGATTATAGGTCGGCGGTGTCGGATACTTATTGCCCGGCAACGCTGCACCTGTAATGGGATCATAAAGCTGCACATACTTCGCTGCGCACGATCCCGCAGGCGTCGCCGAGCCCGCCGGATGAGATGTAGTCGGAGGCAGGATCCGTCACAGACCAGTCGCCCGCCAGGTTCGCGGCGGTTGGCACAAAGGCCGTTGTCGCGGCCTGTGACTGCTTGGAATCGGAGCGTTGGTAAGCCGCAAACGCGAAGAGCTTGTCATGAAGGATCGGACCGCCAAAGGTGCCGCCATATTGATTCTGGTGCAGCGTATCCTTCGTCGCAGAAAAGAAGTTCGACGCATTGATGTAGTTGTTGCGGATGAACTCAAACGCCGAGCCGTGATACTTGTTCGTTCCCGACTTCGTGACCACATTGACCATGCCGCCCGAGTGCATGCCGTTCTGGGCGCTCAGCCCGGCAGCCTCCACGCTGAACTGGTTGACGGCATCGGGAAAGGGAAACGGAAGGTTGCCGTTGGCCATGTAGTCGTTGTTGTCGCCGCCATCCAACCTCCACATGGTCGTGTTTCCCATGCCGCCTGCAATTGAGATGGAAATCGTCTGGTAGGAATACTTGCTGCCCGTGAAGTCGCCGGCAGGCGCGGTCGTCGAACCGCCAGAGAGCGTAATCAGGCCGGTCATCTGACGGCCGTTGAGGGGCATTGCGGTCATGGTCTGCTGGTCAATCGTTTGTTTGAAGGTCGCATCTTCGGTCTGCAAGGCCAGACCACTTGCCTGCACCTCGATCTTCTGGTCCGTCCGTCCTACCGTCATCGCGACGTTGACCGAGATGCTGCTGCCAACCTCAAGAACAACATTGGTCTGGCTGTAATGCTCAAAGCCCTGAACGGCGACGTCGATCGTATACGTTCCAATTGCAAGATTCGGGAAACTGTACAGACCATTAGCTCCCGTAGTCGAAATCCGTTTCACCTGGGTTGCAACATCGGTAGCCGTAACCGTCGCATTTTCGATAAAGGCCCCCGTCGAGTCAGCAACGGAGCCTTGAATACTCCCGGTTCCGGCTTGCTGGCCCTGCATCGCGGTAGAAATTGATAACGCCGCAACGCAGCCGACAATAACGAACCACCGGTGAGCCCGACCCCAAATCCCACTAAGAACTTGATTGCCTAGCATGGAAACCTCCAGAATGAGTACCAACGTTGTGATCGTTATTTGTGTATCCCTGTCACCTGCTGCTTCCCGCCCGCCGGCATCACCCCTCAACATTGCACTTGCGGACAAGAAGCAGAACCTCACCAGAACTAGCAGTTTTCGCTCCGTGGATGGACCACTCGTTTCTCTGGGCCGAAAAGGTAAGAGAGTTCACATAGAGCTGTCAACCACAAAACGAAACTTTCCTTTGCAAAAAAGGAACATACCCGCGCCTGGCCGGGTGTTTTCCGCCTCTTTATCTGCGTGATCGGAGGAATCTTTGGTTTAGGGGTCCCGCCGATCCCCCGGAATCGCACATCAGATATCCCGGACGTGCACCAGAACCAATCGAGAAGAAGGATCGGCAGGATAGGGCTCGAGCCGGCGCAGACCTCATCGTGACGTACTTAGCAAAAAGCCATTAAGTTCACTCTAGCGACTCAACGCCTCCATCAACGCCCGTTTCCAACGGTCAACATCCAACTTCCAGCACACTTTCACTTTCTTCGCGCGAGCGTGCACCTCGCTCCACTCACGCTCATTCCGCGCGTCGCCGCTCACATTGAGCCGATCCACCACCGTCATACCGCGCGTCAACGCACTTCTCGTCTCGATCTCAACATAGTGCTCGCTCGATTCCAGCACCATGTCCGGTTCGAGCATGATCGCCATTGCAATCGGGTCCGGCAATGAGATGCCGCGTTCACCCGTCTGCTCGAGGTACGCCTCGCGTGCACGCCCGTTGCAACCGATCGCAAACCTCGCAAGCGGCGTATCCAACTCCTCCACCGCCGCAATGTCCTGCTCATCGAGCGCCGCATCATACCGCGATAGTTCCCAACCCACCATCTCTATCCGCAGACCTGACAGAAACACTTCACGCGCCGCTTCCGGGTCGACCCAGATGTTAAACTCAGCAGCCGGTGTCACATTCCCTTCTGTGCATGCTGCGCCGCCCATTACTACACAGCGACGGATGTTCTTCACAATCGTCGGCTGCTGCCGAATCGCTAAGGCAAGGTTTGTAAGTGGTCCAAGAGTGATCAATTCGAGTCCGGGATTTGCCAGCGCGTTCGCGACAATCGCTTCGACCGCCGGTAAAGGGTCTACAGTTCGATCAGTAACTTCGTATCCGCAGTCACCAAGCCCATCCATTCCGTGAAACCACGTCCCAGACTCCAACTCACGAATGAGAGGCTTCGCAGCGCCCACATGCACCGGTACCTCCGCGCCACAAAGTTCCACGGTATACAACGCGTTCTGCGCGCCCTGCTCTAGTGGAACATTTCCCGCAACTACCGTGATGGCCACGACTTCCACCAACGTAGATCGCAGCGCCATGATCAGGGCGATAGCATCGTCGGACGCCGTATCCGTATCGACTAACAACTTACGCAAGGATGCCCCTCAACTCAGGTCCAACATAGTGCAAATCTCCAGCAAGCGCCAGGTGACCACCTTACTTCAGGTGTTTGGTTGTGAAAACAGAAGGAACGGCGACCGTTTTCATTGAGTCGCGTAAGTGCTTTGTTGCAAGCCTGGGCAACCGCGGAAGTTGGCGTCACTCATCGAAGGTGGTGGCAGCGTCTTTCCCCAGTTCGATGGGGCGGAACCCATTGTAAGCACCAGTGTCGCGCCGTCTTTGATCTGCGCATGTCGGAACCATGTGGTCGGCAGATCGACGCCGTTCAGCGTGGCGGACTGGACGTAACGGTTGAGACCCTTTGCATCGAGATTCTTTGCAAGTATGCGAAACTTCTTGCCATTGCCCAGGGTAAGCGATGCGTCCGGAATACTCGGCGTGCTGATGAGGTAGACGTCCTGTCCAGCGACGGGGAAAAGGCCGAGAGTCGAGAAGATCAGCCAACTCGACATTGCGCCAGAGTCGTCGTTACCGGGAATGCCCGCACGGCTATCGGTGAAGTCCTTTTCCAGTATCAGGTGAACGATATCAGCAGTCTTGTCGGGGCGTCCGGCGTAGTTGTAGAGCACAGGAAGCAGAAAGCCGGGCTCGTTGGTGACGTCGAAGTGGCGGCGAAGGAAGGTGTTATCAAGGCGGTGGACGAACATCTCATCGCCACCGGCCATCTCGATGAGCCGCCGCATGTCCTGTGGGGCGTAGATCGAATATGTCCAGATGTCGCCTTCGTAGAAGAAGTCGGGCCAGGTGCCACGAACCACGAGATACGGCGGCGCCCAGGTGCCGTCCGGATTGCGTGGACGCATAAAGCCCTTGAAGCCTTCAACAGTCATGTCCTTGTCCCAAAGGTGCTCGAAGTTATGGGCACGGCTGGCGTAAAGAGCAGCTTCTTTGATCTTACCGAGTCCGCATGCGACCTCGGAGATGGCGAAGTCATCGTAGCTGTACTCCGCCGTGCGCGAACCCGACCGCTCATCGGCAAGGGTGACATAACCCTTCTCGTTATAGTCCTTTAGGCCGCCGCGACCTTCTTTCTGCGCGTCCGCCGGAGGCACCTCCGCATCGTGGACCATCGCGGCGAAGGCGGTCTCATAATCGATGCCCGTCAGGCCTTTCACATAAGCGTCGGCGACCACGACGTTTGCGTTGGAACCGCCCTGGGTGCGGCCATTATCATTTCCGCTGCGCGCGTCAGGCATATAGCCGGTATGGCGATAGATATCGATAAGCGACCGGATAATATCTCGTTGCCGATCAGGCGAGATTAGCGTAAGCAGGGGACTTGAGCTGCGATACGTGTCCCAGATGCAGTAGTAGTCATCATAGTAGGGTTCGGAGGACTGCCAGTCAGGATTCTCGCCGCTGCGGTCAGTCGGCATCAGCATGATGTGGTAGATCGCCGTATAAAGCTGGCGGCGCTGCGAATCGCTGGCACCGACGAGGTTGAGCTTCGCCAGCTCGACGTTCCACAAGGCAGTAGTCGAAGCGCGCACGGCGGCGAAGTTCCAGGCGGGGACCTCTTGTTTTACGTTTTGTTTTGCCTGTTCTGCGCTGACGAACGAGATGCCTACCTTCGCTTGAATGACCTGATTGGCCTTCGTCGTAAAGTCGAAGGTGGCTCCGATCGGCGTACCGGCGCTCACAGTGGCGTCCCTGTCCGCCGTCAGTGTGTTTCCAGTCCACGTCTGCGTCGCAGCGGCATCTGTGTCGAGCACCATGTAGTAGTAGACTTTGTATTCGCCGCCTCGATTCCAACCGCCGGTGAAACGCGCTACTCCCTGTGCCTCGTGGTTCGAAGGAACGTGGATCTCCGCTCCAAGAAACTTCTGCGCCTGCCAGTCCGTACCGAGACCCAGTGCCGCAGCGACGTTAATCGTTATATGCGACTGCTGCGAGGCTGGAAAAGTGTAGCGGTGGAAGCCGACGCGACGGCTGCTGGTCAGCTCAGCCTTTACCTGATAGCGAGTGAGGTTCGCGGCATAGTAGCCAACCTTCGCGACCTCGTCGGTGCGCGGAGTTTTGATGTCCTTCAGGTCGAGGGGCCCGGTGACGGGAGCGACGAGGATGTTGCCGTACTTGCCCTGCGCCCCGCTGAGGTGAAGATGCGAGAAGCCAAGAATCACGCCGTTGCTGGAATAACCAAAGCCGGAGCGGCGGCCATCGAAGGTCTCCATGTCAGGACCAACCTTCACCAAACCGAAGGGTATCGCCGAGCCGACAAACGTATTGCCTCCCCAGTCCACGCCGATGAACGGATCGACGTCGCTAACGTAATCCTGAGTGGCCTTGGCGACGGTCTTTTGCGACCAGGCATTCTGCTCCGCGATTGGTGCCGCAAGCAAGAGTGCGCCGAGTGATAGATGTATCGAACGCCGGAGGACGGACTGTGCTGTTCCCTGCATGGTGAACGTTCCCTTGAGTATCAAATTCTTGAGTTTCGGATTCTTAATTATCGGATTTTCCATTGAATCTCGGACACTGTCAGAAGCCGTCTGCACGGCTCCTAACAGTATCCTGCAAATGATCGAACGTTAGAAGGAGTAGCGAAGACTGGCCTGCATTGCCCGCTGTCCCGTCTTGCTAGTGACTTTGCCGAAGGTCGCATCCGTATAGGTTGCATCTGGAGCGGACCAGTTAGGGTGGTTGGGGAAGTCGAAAGCATCGAAGCGGAAGGTCAAGAACTGGTTCTCGAAGGTCTGGAAGCGCTTCTGCAAACTAGCGTTGTAGTTAGCAGAGCCGGGTCCGTAGAGAATATTGCGATTGCGCTGCGGAGTGAAGGTCCCTGCGGAAGGAGTGGTGAAGATGTTCGTCCCATCACCGTTCTTTGTGGCGAACCACGAGTTGGAGTCGGTACCGACGGAGAACTTGCCGTTGCCACGCAAATTCGCTCCCGGTGTGATCTGCAGTAGTTGCGACTGAAAGCCTGCGCCTACACCTGCGATGTCCTGACTGGTGGCCACACTGAAGGGTGTTCCTGTCTGAAACTGATAGGCCTGAGAGAGCTGCCATCCACCAAGAGCTTCGTTGGCAAGACGGTTGCCGCTACGAAAGGGGATGCGATACACGGAGTTGATCGCGAGCACCTGGCGGACGTCGTAGTCCGCGTTGCCGCACAGCCCCTTGGTGTCGAGGAAGTTGGGCAGGAAGTTCTTCTGGAACGAACCACAGTCTTGAGAGTGCGCAAAGGTGTAAGCGACACCGAAGCCAAGGTCGCGACTATAGCGATGGTTCACATCAACCTGCAGACCTTGATAGAAGGCCGTGTCACCCTGGTAGACCTCGGTGATTGCAGCATAGCCGGCGTATGGTCTATGCGCATTCACCCCGTTTGTACCGAACTGCTGTGCTGTTCCCGCGGGCGCCTGGTTCAGGTCGCCCTGAAACTGCTGGTGCAGCGCATGACGTCCAACGTATGAGATGTCGGCGATGGTATCAAAGCCAATTTCGCGTTCCACCGAGACGTTCCATGTATAGGCTTCCGGCTGAGGTGATGCCTGACTGATCGCGCCCGAAAGCTGCGGATAGGAGCCCGTCGCCGCTGCTGTACCGCCAGGGTTGTCGACACTGCCGGCAGAGATCGAGACCAACTGCTGCAGGGGTGGGATACCACCGGCGAAGACGCCATCAGAGACTCCCTGGCGGTTGATGTAGCGGCCGAAGCCAGTCCGTAACACAGTCTTCTCGTTCAACTGATAGGCGATCCCGAGCCGAGGCTGGAAGAGATATTTCTGCACGTGGATATAGCCGCGCGGGAGGTTGTGAAAGAGGTTGTCGTACTGACCGGAAGCCGCGATAGGAACGTGGGCCGCCGCATCGCTGGTGAAGCCATTTCCCCAAAGGACCGTGCCGTTCAGCGGATCTCCAGTACCGGCAACAGGATTGCCTGTCGTTCCACTAACCTGAATGGCGTTCGATGGATTATAGAAAGCAGGATCGAAGGTCCCTGCATTGTTCCACAGACTGTAGTAAGGGTGAATGCTGCTGTAGCGCACACCATACTCAAGGTGCAGCTTTGGAGTCGCCTTCCACGAGTCCTGAACGAAGAACTCATACATGTTGGCGCGGTTCGGCGTCTCGTTGCGGGGGCCGACCTCGGAGTAAGTATTGAATATCCCGAGGGCCGCGTCCGCAATGTCGTAGCCCGATCCCAAAGTATTTCCGCTTGAAAAGTCGAACTTGCCGTTCTGATTGTTGGTCTGGCCGGGAGTGGAATTGGCAAAGGCGATCTGGTCGTCGTCGTTCTCCCCCGATCGCTCATAAAGAGCGCCCGCGCGGATGATGTGGCTGCCAAAGATCCTGGTAAAGGTATCGGCGAAGTCAAAGAGCTCACCCTGCGAGTGCGATGGGTAAGTGCTGCCGTCCAGCGTAGTAATGCTGGTTGTCGTATCGAACGCCACGGTCGGAATCTTGTTCGGCAGGTCCTTCCCCTGAGGAAATAGGTACGGGAAGTTGATGCCATAGTTAGTGCGGTTATATGTCCCGGTCGAGGTGTCGATGCTTAGCCGTGCAGCGTCGTGACTGGCTGTGACCAGGACTTCGTTGGTCATGTTCACGCTGAAAGTATGCACGTAATCGAGCGATGCGGTCTGGTTCGGCCTGCTGTACAGGCGAGGCACGTTGCCATAGTTCGACGTCGCGAACGGGTTGTCCTCGTGATAGAAGAAGTGGACCAGGCGGAAGCGGATGTAGTCCTTGTCGGTTGGAACAATATCGAGGTTGCCGCTATCGATCTGCTGCTGCTCCGGGTTGATGCCCGTGGTCAGCAGGTTGGCGCTGCCGAGGGAAAAGTTTGGTGTCGGATTCGGAAATGCAGTGAGGAGACCAACACCATTCGGGCTCAATTGAGACTGCGGAATAATGTTGCCCGGAAAGCAGCCCGGGCCTCCTGCGGTGGCGCTGCAGGCGAGCGTGGACTGCGGATTCTTGAGGTAGTGTTTCGTCGAGCCGACGAGTAGCGAGCTGAAGTCGCCGGTGCGAAATGCGGGATTGGGGACGGTCACCGCATTCGTCTGCAACGGGTTGTAGCGAACGAAGGCCTCTGAGTAGAGAAAAAATACTTTGCCCTTGGGTAGGACATGCGGAATGTACAGTGGGCCATTGATATTCCCACCAAACTGGTTGTAGGTGAAGTGTCCAACAAAGTTGGTCTTGAGAGCGGCCGGATAGTTCGGATTGTCGTTGTTGATGAAGTTGTTGTTTCGGACCCAGGTGTTGGCGTTCAATACAGGGTTCTGAAAGTATTCGTACAGACTCCCGTGGAACTGTTCGCCGCCGCTCTTGGTGATGATGCGGACCTGGCCGCCAATCGAGCGTCCGTACTCAGCCGGGTAGTTGGTCGCAAGTACCTGGACCTCCTGCACCGCATCGAGGTCCGGCGTACCGATCGAGTCTCCACTGGCACGGATACGGACGGCGACGGCGCCGTCGTAGGTTAGCAGGTTGTCGCGCTCACGGCCTCCATTAATATTGAGCGCACCAAGTCCCGTGCTGAAGCTGAAGGTCGACACGTTGCTCGAGATGCTGGTGATCCCGGCCTTGGTGAGAGCGAGATAGATTGGGTTTCTCCCATTGAGCGGCAAATTGTCCGCCTGGCTGCTGGTGATGACGCGGCCAAGCGTGGAGCTGTCTGCCTGGAGGGCCGCCTCGTTGGCCGCCACCTCTACCTGCTGGTCCGTCTGGCCGACGACAAGCGTGATGTTGACGGTAGCGGGGACCGCGGGATCCAGGTTGTTATTTGTCATCGTCACCGTGCGAAAACCCCGAGCAACAACGGTAACGGTGTACTTACCCGGAGCCAGCCCGGCAATCGTGTAGAACCCTGAATGGTTACTCACCGCCTTATGCTCAGTACCAGTCAACTCGCTCGTAACCGTGATCGTCGCATGATCGACCAGCGCACCGGAAGGATCTGTGATCACACCTGCGATGGAGGAGTTATCTGATTGTGCCATCGCAGTGCCTGGCTTCGCGATCATCATCCCGGCAAGCAGCAGCACGAGGATTAGAGGACGATGACCAAGAATCCGCGTCGCTCGCATCACTCCAGCAGTTGCAGACCTCACGGCAAACGTTATCAAGCGACTTTTGTTAGCGGTGTTTGATTCAATAGACTTTCGCGACACAAGTGCCTCCTGGGCAAAAGAGTGAAAAAAAATTGAGACATAACATTCCGCACGCTCAACGGAACGCAGAGGATCTATAAATAGGGCGCTTTCTTCACTTCGCGCTGGAAGGTTCGAGCAGCGCATCCACACAGCCCGCCGGTGAGGTCACCGGGTCGCAACGTGCGACGAGACCATGCGGAAGGCCAACAAAAAATCCAGTCCATCTTGACGGTTCGGACGACGGATAGTCCGTGCTCAACATCTGTGCCCCGCTGGAGAGCGCGAGGTCGGCGCGGGCGTGGTCATTACTGCGGGCCTCTTCGGTCCCGTCATCCGTGCGAGTACGAATCAGATAACCCTGCTTGGCAAGCTCATCGATCTCTGACTTCGTTCCGCTGTTCTCTTCAGTGAAGGCCGCATCCGGGGCTCCCGGAATGGCGTTTGAAAAGAGCACGCGACCGCGAAGTGACGGATGGCCTTCCGTATAAACCGTTTCTACGGGCCTCTGGTCCATCAGGAAGATCACCTTGCCACGAGCCTCAGCAATCGTGGGCCAGCCGCCGGTCTTCTTCCCGTCTCCAACGTCTCCACGCCCACTGGCCTCGATAGCCTCGAGCAGCGTTTCGTAGCTGCCCCGGACCTGGTCCGGCGTAATCATCTCCCGTGGTGAGAAGACCGAGCGTATCTCCGTGTCCAACGCATCGAAGGTGGCGGAGGTAAACGCCTCCGGCCCATTCGCATTTGCAGCTGCCCCTGGCCGGCCCTGCTTGGTCTCCACCAGAACGAATATGGGCAGATGCTGCGGATGTTGCTGCGACCAGCCCCGAATTATCGTCAGACAGGCGATAAATGTATGGCACGAGCTGCGCTGATCGACACCCGCCACATGCATCACCTTGAAACCAGGCTTGTCCATCTCATGCTGAGGATCGAAGTCCGGATCTGCCGGCAGCCCTTCCGCCGCGACTTTGTCCACGATGGCTGGATGAGCATAGCGGCCTCCCTTAGTGTCCGCATACACATCGATCTCCACTTGGCGTACCCCACCGCTCAGTTGGTCTGGGAGTGGCGCATGGGCATAGTCCAGCGCTCGCATCGCCTTGGGGTCCTGTTGCTCAATAACCTTCCGCTCACTTGGCGCGATTCCGGTGTGATAACTGTTATGACTGCCGATTACCTGAATCTGGTTAATGCGCAGCGTTCGATCCTGCTGGGCGGCGGTCATCTCCTGCGCCAGACAAGAGAGCGGAAACATCATGAGTGGAATCGTTATCAGGAACTTCGTCATCGCCTTTGCCTTCCAACCTTCAAAAGGTGAACCGTCAAAAGGGTCGTCTTCGTTGCACTGGGTCGAAGCACGTCCGAACTCCCAGCGGCGACCATAACCTTCTTTGTGTTTCCTGATTCTGCCCCATCTCCCCAGCCGTTGTTAGGTGGTTCCACCGTGTAAAAGCGGTGACAACCTGCAGGGGTAAAGCGATATCTGCCCGAAAAAAGCGCCTTTGGAGAGGTGATGATCCGAAATTTTAACCTCACAGTTACCTGCTGATATATCCGATATCAGCGGGATTAATTCCCCCGTAACAAAAAGCTTCCCCTGTCGATGTCTACTAATGACAGTGGATAAGACCTCGACAACTAGCTGGGCAAGCTTCGCCGAAGCCGAACACCCATCAGGAACCGCTGCCGCCGATCAGTTCGCAATCCTGGAAGAAGACCAGCGATGGCAAGTCGCCAGGCGTATAGCCTCGAGCAAGGGATTTGCAAAATCCAAATTCCTTACCAGCTTTGTTCTCTATATCTGCGAAAAGTATCTGCTCGATCAAGCTGACGAGATCACCGAGCAGAAGATCGGCGAACAGGTCTTTCGACGGCCCCGTGGATACAACCCCGGCGAAGACAATATTGTTCGCAACTACGCGCGCCTCCTGCGGCAGAGACTTGAAGAGTATTTCGCCGGTGACGGCGCGGACGAAACCATTCGCCTCGTCGTGCCGCGTGGCGGATACGTGCCTCTCTTCATCGAAGAGAACAGGTTCATCGGCGATAACAAGCCGAACCCCACTCCTGCAAAAGACCCTCCCCTCAATGTCCCCGCACCCGCAAGCGAAATGCCTCTTAATTACCCGCGGCCCGTCCCGTCACGCAGCTCTTCCTGGGCGCTGAAGACCCTCTGTGCGGTTTTGTTTGCCGCTCTTTTTTTCCTCTCTTTGCACGACATCCATCTCAAAGCGCAACGAACCATCTCCGACCGCTTCTGGAGCGTGTTTTTCAGCCCAACGCGAGACACTTTGCTCGTCCCAGCCGATAGCGGACTTGTGATCTATCAAAATCTGACGAAGCGATGGGTCTCGTTGGCGGAGTATGCCGCAGGCGAGTATCAGGAACACACCGTATCACCGCTCGGTATCGACCCCGAAATAGTGAATGAGCTTGGAGGACGTCGCTATACAAGCGTTGTCGATCTCCACCTGGTCTCTGCCATCTCTCAGCTTCCCGCAGTAGTGAAAGACCGGTTCAAAGTTCGCTACGCGCGCGAGGTCACTCTGGACGATCTGAAACAATCCAACGTCATCCTGCTCGGATCGATCGACTCTAACCCATGGGTGGAACTCTTTCAGAAAGACCTGAACTTCCAGTTCGAGCCTCAGCCGGCAGAAAACAAAGTCATAATTCGCAATACCCACCCTCTGCAAGGGGAGAATCCGTTTTATGAGACCAACCAGACTGATCCTGCCCGCACCACGTTTGGAGTCATCGCCGTCACTCCGAATCTGGATGGCACCGGCCACGTACTCATCATCGAGGGAATCAACATGGCTGGCACCGAGGCCGCGGCAGACTATCTTTTCAGCGATGCCTCAAGGGAACTCTTGAGGCAAATATTAGATTCAAACGGAACCGTACGGCCGTTTGAAGTATTGCTTGAGACAAGTAATATCGGGGCGAATGCCGCACGCCCTCGGATCATCTCTCAACGTATTCGAAGGTAGAGCGCGAAAGGTCCGGGGCGACGCCATTCATCTCCAGAGCCTTCGCTATCTCGCCTCCCCTCCACGCACCCGGGTGCTCTTCCCCTGTGCTGACGCTCAGCGCGATCACATTATGGTTCAGCCGATACACACCTCTGCCTTCGTGAACGACCCACTTACAACAAACCAGCGTTCTCAGCACCCGATAGATGGTACTGGTTGGGTACCTCGTCATCGCTCTCAGATCGCCCACGCGCAACCCAGTAGAACTCGTTCCGAGTAGCTCCACCATGTGGATAGTCTTTAAAACAACGGGAACCCAATACGTCCGGTGTGGCTGTCTGTGTGCTTTGCTGGACATCGAGCCTCCTGAAGCTGCGGCCGCAACTACTCTCGCTCCATTCGCCCACACACTGCGCGGCTTGCATCTTCGATTATCGAGATACTAGGCACACCTGAAAATCACGTCCATAGAGTTGGGGCGGATCGTTCCCAACGCGTGACAAATCGCAGTCAGCCGCCGCTCGTTGCTCCGATGCCCGGGTTACACAAACCAGCGATCGTGGGGTAATCTGAAAACAGTAATCCGAATTACCCCTTGATTCCCACCGTTCACGAGCGCCGCGCACCACCTTTCGTTTTGCATAACAAGGTAGTTCTCTGGCTGTGTTACATGGCGATCTGGACACTCGTGGCCGCTCTGCTCGCCGGTCAATCCTATCTTGGGCACTGGATCAATCCGGGTCAGCGGCCGCTCGGATCCTACTTCCTCATAGAACTCGAAGTCTGGTACACGCGCGCAGTCTTTGCGCCCATCGCCGTCTGGCTCGCCCTTCGCTACCGCTTCCAGGCTTCTAACTGGGCGCGCGTTCTCTGCCTTCAACTCTTCGTTAGCGTCGTACTCGA
Organism: uncultured Acidobacteriaceae bacterium; assembly: GCA_963746625.1. GTDB lineage: Bacteria > Acidobacteriota > Terriglobia > Terriglobales > Acidobacteriaceae > Edaphobacter. Next base: position 298,521 of record CAVVBT010000001.1, on the reverse strand, counting down.
CGCACTCGCGCTGCTCGTCATGGCCACGCTGCGCCACTGGTCCGAGCCCAACCATCCAAGTTTCAGCGATGCGCTCAAGCAAAGCATCTCGATGCACATCGCCCTCAACTTCCTGGTGTATTGGGTTTTGGTAGGACTCGTGCATCTCTGGCACTACTACAACGACGCGCGTAAAGAAGAGGTGCGCAGCGCGAGCCTGCAGGGCGAACTCGCCCAGACTCGGCTCACGGTCCTCAAGGCCCAGCTTCATCCTCACTTCCTCTTCAACGCGCTGCACTCGGTCGCGACGCTGCTGCATGAAGATATACACGCGGCAGAGGATCTCCTGTTGCGTCTTAGCAGTCTCCTCAGAGCCATGCTCGACGACACCCACTTTCAGGAGATATCTCTGCGCAAGGAAATATCGATCCTCGACTGGCACCTCGGCATCGAGCGCATTCGCTATGGCGACCGGCTCACAACAAAAACACAGATCGATGAGAGCGTGCTCGACTGCGCCGTTCCACACTTGATTCTTCAAACACTCGTCGAGAACGCTATTCGTCATGGCATCGGCAAGCATCCCGGCAAGGACGAAGTTGGTGTCAACGTGCGCCGTGATGGCGACTCACTCAAGATCGAAGTGACCAACACCAACAGCGTCTTACTCATCTCGCAGCAGGAGACTCTGCAGCAGGGAATAGGTCTCTCCAACATGCAGTCCCGGCTGCGGGAACTCTACAACGGCAAATCATCTCTCTCGCTCACCAACCTGACTCCCCGCGGAGTCTCAGTCACCGTCTCGCTCCCCTTTAGAAAGTTCGTGCAAGAAACCCCCGCCGTTTCGGAGTTGGTCCGATGACCATCCGAGCCATCATCGCCGATGATGAACCGCTCATGCGCCGCAGCATTCGACGTCTGCTCAAAACCCACCCCTCGGTCGAAGTACAGGCCGAGTGTTGTGATGGCCCATCCGCCGTCAAAGCCATAGTGAAATACGACGCTGACGTGATCTTTCTCGACGTGCAGATGCCCGGCTTTGACGGCATGCAGGTTGTCTCCGAGATTGGCCTCGACAGGATGCCTCTTACCGTCTTTGTCACGGCTCATGCACAGTACGCCGTGCGGGCCTTCGAAGGCCGCGCGGTCGACTACCTGCTCAAACCCTTTGGGCAGGCACGTTTCGATGAAACTCTCAGCAGGGTCGAGAGCCGTTTGGCAGTTGAGGCGCTCGTTGCTTCTCCTTCAAGAAAAGTCACTCCTACAGCGACCGAGAAACTCGAATACCTCGAATGGATTCCCGTGAGCAATAAGGGCCGCGTCGTTCCCCGTAAGGTCACGGACGTCGATTGGATGCAGGCAGAGAAGAATAACGTCCTCCTGCATGTCGGGGATCGGATCGAGGTAGTGCGAAGAACATTGAACTCACTCGCAGAAGTCCTCAACCCGCGCCAGTTCCTTCGGATCCACCGTTCCACCATCGTGAATGTCGACAGGATCGCCGAGATTCAACCGTGGCAGAACGGCTATCACATGGTGGAACTGCAGTCGGGCCAGATGTTACGCATGAGCCGTTACCAGCACGACAGCGCACGCCTTCTGATGGGCCGCGGCAAGCAGAAGAAATCGGGATTCTAACCCGTCTTTCCTGAGCTACAAGCGCTTTCGCATCTCCATCCACTCCTGCCAATTTCACGATCATCGATGATTCAGCAAGCGGCTTTCGCATACCGATCATTGCTCTTCTACGACTCATCCCGCTCATTCAACGACTCGTCCCAAGTGTCTGGACAACAATTTCTTACACCTCCTACTATTCTCTCGATTTCAATTGGTAAGTAATATCAAGAGGGAAACATGAACCAGGGATGGACTAACAGCAACACATGCATTCTTCCAGGTATCCAGAAGCAGCACACATCAGTCGCCGACGGGTTGGTCTCTGTATTGCAACAGTCAGGCAGCAAAGCGAGTCGAAGGTCTGCCATCCGCTGCGCCCTGACGTTGCTTCTCTTCACGTTGTTCTTCGGCATCTCCACAAGACACGCACATGCACAAGACATCGGCACCATCCTCGGATCTGTGCAGGACGCCTCGGATGCGATCGTCCCCGGCGCCACAATCGTTGTCACCAACACTCAAACCGGCTATTCGCGCACGGTCACCGCGGACAACACGGGTGCATACACCGTCTCGCAGGTCCCCATCGGCACCTATAACCTCTCCGCCTCCGAGAACGGCTTCGCGACAACGGTCCTCAAGAACCTCACACTGTCCCTCGATCAGTATCTCCGTATCGATGTCACCCTTTCGCTGGGCACCGTACAGAACACGGTAGACGTTAGCGCCGACAACGTCTCCCAGGTCGATACGCACACATCCGGCGTCACCGCGCAGATCGAGCAAAAGCGCATCGCAGACCTGCCGGTCAATGGCAGAAATCCCAACTCACTCCTCGTGCTCATCCCCGGCGTCAGCACCGTCAGCGTGCCAACCACGCCCGGCATCCTGGGAGACACCGCCACCATCAACGGCACCACCGCCTCGATGGACGAGTACCTCATCGATGGTGTGCCCTTCAACGCCGTGCAGCGCAGCGACAGCAATCCCCTGCCCCCTCCGGACCTCTTCCAGGAATTCCGCATCCTTACCACCGGCTACTCCGCCGAATACGGTCGCGACGGGGGTGCCGTCATCGTCGGAGCCACCAAGTCCGGCACGAACACCTTTCATGGCACGCTATGGGAGTTCCTGCGCAACAACGACCTCAATGCAAGGAACTACTTCGCGACCTCCGTGCCTACGCTGAAGCAGAACCAGTTCGGCGGAGCCATAGGCGGTCCCGTCATCCTGCCCGGCTACAACGGCCGCAACAAGACTTTCTTCTACACCGGCTATCAGGGAACGCGCGTTCGCCAGAGCGCCCTCGTATCGACCGCAATCCCAGTTACCGCTGCTGAATTGAATGGAACCTTCGGAACCACGCAAGTCAATCCCGCCAGCTTCGACCCCGCTGCTCTTGCCATCCTCAAGGGTCTACCGTCAGCGAACACTCCCACCGGCTTCTATAGCGGCCAGGCATCGCAGCCTACCAATGGCGATCAGTTCCTCGCGCGCCTCGATCAGGTCGTCACCTCAAAAAACACGGTAGACGCTCGCATCTGGCGCGACCACACCACCGTCATCAATCCTTTTGCGAGTGGCAACACGAGCAATCTGCCGTGGACTCCCTCGCTCTTCGATGTCCTCATCTACTCCGGCGTCATCAATGACACACACATCTTCACTCCCAACCTCGTCAATCGTCTCAGCACTGGATTTCTCCGTCGCGACGAAGTCCGCACTAACACCGTTCTCGAGAACGCAACGGCCTTCGGAATACAGATCGCGCCACCGACCACACCATTTCTCCCCAATGTCACTGTGAATGGTCGCATGAGCCTGCAGGCCGATATCGGCGGGCAACCCACCAAGCTCGACAACGTCTTCAGCTTCTTCGACACCGTCACCTACGTCCACGGCCCGCATGAGATGTCCTTCGGTATGACCCTGGAGATGGCAAACTTCAAAGGCGTCCCGGCCTTTGACAACGGCACCTTCGTCTTCGACGGCAGCCGCACCGGCAATGCCATGGAAGACTTTCTGCTGGGCCTTCCGCACAGCTTCGCGCAGGGTTCTCTGCGAGTCGACAACGACGTCACCGAAAACTTCGGCTTCTTCGGTCAGGACAACTACAAAGTTACGCCGCGTCTCACCCTCAACCTCGGTCTTCGCTATCAGTATGAAAACCCGATGTACAACCGCTTCGGCTATCACGCGACCTTCGAGCCCGGCATTCAATCGACAAGGTATCCCAACGCTCCGCTCGGCCTTCTCTTTATCGGCGATCAGGGTCTTCCCAAGTCGATGTACTATCCCGACAAGAACAACTTCGCACCGCGTGTCGGCTTCGCCTACGATCTCACCGGTGATGGCAAGACCAGTCTCCGCGGAGCGTACGGCGTCTTCATCCAGTTGATGGACGCACAGTACAGCGTCTACCTGAACGTGAACGAGCCCTTCGTTGCGAACTTTTCGCTCACCAACCCGCAGAGCCTCTCGAAGCCCTGGGGCACCGCCTATCAAGGCGGCGTCAACGATCCCTTGACGGTCTTCCGTCAGAACGTGGGCAAGGGCGATTTCATCGCACCGACAACCGCGTACGCCGCAGACCCAAATCTACGCAACGGCTACGTCGAACAGGCAAGTCTTTCCCTCCAGCGCCAACTCCCTTGGAAGACGATGTTGCAGGTAGGTTACGTCGGCACCTTCGGTCGCAAGCTGCCGCTCGACTACGAACAGAACCCCGGAATTTACAATCCGGCCACGCCCACCGCATCGCTCGACAGCACCCGTCGATACGACCCCGGGGTGCTCCAGTCCATCAACCACTTCGCCAGCGCGAACAATCGCAACTACAACGCACTCCAACTCAGCGTGAACCGCCGCTATGCCGACGGCATCGTCATCTCCGCCTCCTACACCTACTCGCGCTCGATCGATCTCTTCTCAAACCCGGCACTCTCTGAGGTCTCGAATCCCTACAACCTCAGCTTTGATCGCGGCCCTGCGGACTTCGACAAGACCCATGTCTTCTCTGGCTCCGTCGTCTATGATCTGCCCTTCTTCCTGCACTCCAGTCAATCGCTCCTCCGCAACGTACTCGGCGGCTGGGAGCTCTCCGGTGTTGTTCAACTCACCAGCGGCCTTCCCCTCAACATCACTGACGGACAGGACATCTCCCACACCGGCATCGGCCTGGATCGTCCCAATACGATCGGAAACCCGAACCTCGCAAGCAACCGTTCACATCACCAGAAGGCTGTCGAATACTTCAATACTGCCGCATTCCAATATGCTACCGTCGGCACCTTCGGCAACACTGCGAGAAACTCTCTGCGCGGCCCTGGCTATGCAGATGTCGACGGCGACCTCATGAAGAACTTCAGCGCCACCGACAGGCTCCACTTCCAGTTCCGTGCAGAGGTCTTCAATCTCTTCAACCGGGTCAACTTCAATAACCCCGACGGCAAGGTTTCGGACGGTGTGAACTTCGGCCAGATCCGATCGGCGCTCGATCCGCGCGTTGCGCAGTTAGCCTTGAAGATGACCTTCTAACCCAGGAGATTGAGATGAAGTATTTGTTCGCGTTTCTTCTCGCGATCACAAATGGTGGCGCAGCGATCACAGCAGAGCAGACGCTCGCCGCCCCACAGCCGGCCTTGCAAACCCTGTCGGGGCCGGCTGCAGCAGGGCATCAAATAGCTCCCGGCGTCTGGTTCTTTGTTGGGGATAAAAGCAAGGGCTACAGCAACACAACGATCATCGAGATGGACGACTACCTCATTGTCGTGGACGCCAACTATCCCGGTCGCGCAAAGGAACTCCTCCAGATCACCAAGTCTCTCTCCCCCAAGCCGGTCAAGTACGTCTTTGACACACACGCCCACGGTGACCACTCCTACGGCAACTCCGTTTGGACTGCTGCAGGTGTAACCACCATGGCTTTCAAAGGCGTCGGCGAGGATATGGATAAGTGGGAGCCGGCGCGCTGGCAACAGTCAGCTCTAAAGCGCTCAGACCTGCAGGAGACCGGGCAGAAGGACGTGCAGCGTCCACAGCGTTCCATCAACGGTCAAAGCTTCACTCTCGAGGACAGGCACCGTAAGGTCCGGTTCCTCTCCTTCGGCTGGGGCCACACCGACGGCGACGGCTACGTCTGGCTTCCAAAGGAGCGCGTCCTTTGCACCGGCGACGCCGCCGTAAACGGCCCATACAACAAGATAATCGACGCGGACCTGACTAACTGGCCGAAAGTCCTCGACCATGCATTGCATTTGAAACCTCGTTACGTCTTGCCCGGCCACGGTAACGCTGGTGGCCCGGAGATTCTGAAGGGCCAGGCACAGTTTCTCCGTGATCTCCGTCAGGCCGTAGCCGCAGACCTGGCAAAAGGAGAAAGGCCTGAGGCCATGAAGATCAACCTGCCTGCAGCTGACGATAACTGGGTCCCTCACAGCAGGCCCGACCTCTGGCAGCAGGACATCGCCACCATGGCTCTCGAGTTGTCCTCACACAAGCCGGCAGGATCCCTTCCGCACGAGTGGAAGTAACCAGCCCCAACACTTGCATATGTCAAATGTTCAGTCCCACAGCTCACAAAGCGCGCGCAGCCTTCGACAAATCGCAGGCAAAACCGCTCAGCTGACGCACTACTTCGACAATGTCTTCAGAGGCGTAGAACTTTGGCTCAGGTCGTCCGTTCCTTGCAGCGCATCGCTCTCACTCAACCGAGACCCCAGCGCCTTCGTCAGATCCGGAATATCGTAACGAAGCACCACACCAGGAATTACATCTTCAGCCGCTCCCATCGGAAGTGGCGCATCGAGCAAGCTGCGATAGCTGCTCAGCACATGGTCCACCGTAACGTGCTTCAGCCGTGAGTCCACAACGCCGGCATGAAGCAGCAAAAGCCCCATATGCCCGCTCGCCTCGGCCGTAATCTTCGTAGCATCGACATCGGGCCGGCTCGCTATGTAGTCCGTGATCCGAATCACATCATCCAGCCGCATCCCGACAATGCTGCGGTTTATCAACTCCGCGCGCAGCCCCAGCAGGTAGAACGGTCCCAGGATCGGAGACTTCATCTCCTCCTGTCCTGGCGGCGAAGGCCGTGGCGTAATCGCCAGCACAACATTTCCCTCCGTAGTGAGCCGATCAAACCGCGCCTTGTTCGCCCGCGCAATCACTGTATCGCCGTGGATCGAGTCCGGCACAAGCAGGATTACCGCCGGATGCGGCCCCGGCGTCGGTGGCACGAAGAGGTCTCCGTGCAGATCCAGTCCGGCCTTCGACGCCAACACAAACGCGCCACTCTTCGCGGCAAGACTCTCCGCATCGGGCTTCAGCGCACCTATCTTTGTGGCGCTTCCAGTAGCGCTACGAATCGCAGCAGCAAGCTCTGCTTCGCTCATCGCAGCATGTAGCTGCACAACCTCCATCGCCCGCTTGCGGTTCAGCGTAAACACAGTCTCCGCCCCGGGATAACTCGTAGCCACCTGCCCGGTCGGCGTCACCTGCAACGCATCCTTTGCCAGGCTCGCCGCAGGATTCACCCCCTGCTGTCGTTGCGGCGGCAGCACCGGATTGCTCGCATCCGCCCCGGACTGCAGGTTGCGAATGAAGAACCCGAGGATCTCCCCCATGATCGGACTCAGCGCTCCGTGCCCACCCGGCCCAGTAATGAACTGTAGCTTCGCCGTCAGCGGAACAGAGTTCACGGTATCTACATTGACCGCCGGCGCCGTGGGAGTTGCCGCGTTCGCCGTCGCTTCACTCTTCTCAACACCCGCACTTGCCGGATCGAAGAGCGAGTAAAACCGCCGCGCCTCCACAACCGTCGACCGCGCTCCCGCAAACGGAAACATATCCGAGTAAGTCGCAATTACCGCATACGGCCGCGGAGCCGCAAGCTCAACCCAATCCGGAAAATCCAGCCCTTCCGCAATAAAGTGTGGGATCGACTGCTCGCCATCCTGCGGCCCGATCGTAGCCAGCAGTGTGTCGAACGACGTCGTGTAGCATGCCACACCGATCGCAGCCACGCGCGTATCGATCGCCGCAAACGCCGCCGTGATCGCCCCGCCGCCCGAGCACCCGAAGGCCCCAATCCGCTTTGCATCCACCTCCGGCCTCTCGCTCAGATAATCCACCGCGCGCATCGCGTCCCACACAAAGTATCGAGTCACCGCATCGCCAATCAGCGTCGGTTGCAGCCCGGCTTCCCCATGCTCACCAGTCGGTCTCGTCGCCAGCGACGCATCCGGACGCACCGGGTCCGGATACTGCAACCGCTCGCCCTGACCAATCGGATCGTAAGAAAGCACCACAAACCCATTCCGCGCAAACGCCACCGCCGTTGCATAATCGCCAGCCTTGCCCGACGCCGCATGCCCCGGCGCCATCACAATCGCTGGCAGCTTCTCCTTATGGTCCCGGTGATCCGGAACATAGAGCAGCGCCGTCACATGAAATCCCGGCTGGCTATCGAACAGTACTTTCTCAACGCGAAAACCGTCGCCCTGCGTGCTCCCCAGAACCTTCGCATTGAGCGGACTCCGCTCCGGCAGCGACCCCATCAGCGACAGCACCAGCTGATGCACCTTCGCCTGCCGCGCCTCCGCAGCCGCCCGGCTCTGGATCCCCGCCACCTCCGCCGCGCGCGCCGCCGTGTAGCCCTTGGCAATCTCATCCAGATGCACATAGAGGTTCGTCCGCCCCACAGTCTCCGCACTCGGCGCATCCGGCTTGGAAGCAGTCGTCTGCGCCCCATCCTTCTGCGAGAAAGACGGGTGCGCCGTCGCCGCCATCAGCCAACAGGAAATACCAAATCGGAGAATCTTCGATTGAGGGGGAAACACAGCGCGATAGGCAATCATGGCATCTCTAGATTAATCCTTGGCGTTCAAGGCACGATTAACGATATAGCCATGTCCCCTGAACTGAAACAATGAATGCGGCACGCTGGTCTTTCGAAGCGTCGCCTGCGTGGCGCCGGAAATCAGCGGACTGCTTCGCCTGGCTTAACTTCGAGAACCTCGATCCCGGAGAGATTGCGCAGCTCCAGCGCCTTCTTTAGCTGCTCCGGTGTTCCGGTCAAAACCGGAAATGTGCCGAAGTGTATTGGCAGTATGGACTCCACTCCCAAAAGCTCAGCGGCAAGCGCCGCCTCTTTCGGCCCCATCGTGTAGTAATCCCCGATAGGCAGCATGCCAAACTCCGGCGCGTGGAGTTCGCGGATGAGCCGCATGTCACCGAACGCGCACGTATCGCCGGCGTGATAAAGCACCGGGCCGCCTTCGATCTTCAGAACAACTCCCGCCGCCACTCCGCCGTATACAAAACCGTCGCCATCCTGAATGCCCGACGAGTGCTTCGCCTCCACCATGGTCGCGGTCACGTCGTTGAATTGGAATGAACCGCCGAGGTTCAGTCCGACGGTCTTCTCCACACCTTTCCCAGCAAACCAGGTAACCAGTTCAACCATGCCAACCACCGTCGGTTGCGATCGCTTCGCAACCGGCACCACATCGGCGACGTGGTCCCCGTGGGCGTGGGTCAGGATCATGAGATCGAGCTTTTCCGGGAGTTTGAAACCCTTGGGAAATTTGGGATTTTGTTCGATGAAAGGATCGATCAGGATGGTGGTCCCACCGGGGGTTTGAATGAGTACAGTGGCATGACCGAGCCAGGTAACGGAAGTTCCGCGCAGATTGCTCATACCCTCATTTTCGACCGAGAGGGGAAAGGTCGGCAAGTTGGCTGCAGCTCAGGCGCAGAGGAAGTCTGGCGCAGGCATCGGACTGACCCCATCTGACCCACCTTTCGCGTTAACGCCCTCCATCGAATCTGATATGGTTCGTGCCAATGGCAGAGAAGGAGTGGTACGGGCAAACCTCGGAGTGGTATCGGCGAACCACGACCCGGTGGATACACTTTCGGTCGGTGCCGATGAAGCGCCTATGGGTGTTGATAGCCGCGGATTTCCTCCTGTTTTCAGCGGTCGGCTTCTACGTCGATCTAATGTACAGGGGAGTGTTGCCTTATGTCGTCGTGCTTACCATCGCGCTTTGCGTCGGGCTGAACGCTTCGTTGTGGCTCGTAGTGCTGTCGCGCCTGTCGATGCCGTTTCTGGTCGGCCTGTTTGTGCTGCAGTTCTTCACTACCAGGATCAACACCAGCCTCGCAAACTGGATGATGCGCAGCTTCGATCTGAAGTCCGTGCCTTCGGAATCGGGAGTCCATTTCGCCGCAACCGCGATGATGTCGGCGATCATTCTCTCCTACGCTTTTTTCGTTGTGTATATCCGGCGCGAGGGGACAGAGTCGTTCCGCATGCGCAACGAACTGGAGCTGGCACACGGGATTCAAAAGACGCTGGTGCCGCCGGTGGGACTGCGAACGCCGCGCTTTGAAATTTACGGCATTTCGCAACCCAGTGAAAAGGTCGGCGGCGATCTGGTGGATGCGATTTGCCTCCCGAACGGTGATGCTATTGCCTATGTTGCCGACATCGCTGGACATGGGCTCCCCGCCGGCATTCTGATGGGAATGCTGAAGACAGCGACTCGCACAGCTCTGCTGGATGCGGAGGGACGTGAGCCGCATCGGACTCTGCCGGTATTGCTCGATCGGCTGAACAGGGTGCTCCCGGAGGTGAAGGAGCCGCACATGTATGCGACGTTCACCGGCTTCCGGCTGGGCGCCGACGGCAGCGTGTTCTATGCGCTGGCGGCAAGCCCAGCGATTCTTCAGTGGCGCGCGAGCGAGCGGACCTTGTCGCACACGGAAGAGGGTCAGTTCCCTCTCGGGCTGTTGCCGGTTTCCAACTTTGACGGACACAGTCTGGAAGTGGCGTCGGGCGACCTGCTCGTGGTTGCAACGGACGGGATTCTGGAAGTGTGCAACAAACCCCAGGAAAAATCCCAGGAAGAATTTGGCGTGGAACGACTGAAGCAAGTGATCGCGGCGAACGCCCAGGACCCTTTACCGGAGCTGGCGGCAAGGATTCTTGCAGCGGCACGTGGGTTTGGGCACCAGTTAGACGATCAAACAATCCTCATCATGCGTTGTTTATGATTTGGGAATGAAGTACCCGCCATCAACGATTGAGGTCGTCATCGGCCTTCTTGGCAGCCTGATTGAAAGATCAGGGTCGTCCCAACTCCGGAGCCCCCAGATTGAGGTTTGCCTCGACAATTTGCCTGTCAAGTCGTGATCTTTTGCGTTGGTGCCCGTCGCATAATAGACTTCAGACAGGAAGAGTGGCCGAGTGGTTGATGGCTCCAGTCTTGAAAACTGGCGTACCTGAAAGGGTATCGGGGGTTCGAATCCCTCCTCTTCCGCCATTTTGTCTGTCCGGTCTTGGAATAGCGATTAGCTTCGGCAGAAACTCGCGGAAATCCCCATAAATGAAACTTTCTCCCGCTGAGTACCCCCTCCAAAGAGGGTTGTGGGAGAAATCATCTGGCCTCCGTGGGCGGATATCTCCGGGTGAGTCGGTTGGAGAGAATCTTGGGCCTGTCGCAGGAACGGACGATCATCTTGGAGGCCTCATCCACCTACACCTACCGTCCGATAGCGGAACCAGTGCAACTGCCATGCCACGAAAAGACGCATCGCGATCTAAGGAGAACGGTGGGGGTAAGTTATTCTGCCGTTGCAGGATAGCTTCGTAGAAGCGGCGAAAGCTCTCAATCCGACAACTGACGAATTTGTGACGGATCCCCAACACTGACGAGTTTTGGTCGTCACCTTATGCGCGTGACACGGTTCTACCTCCCTAACCTTTGGTTGCACGACCAAAACCCAATTCATCGAGGAAGTTTGCCGGGCAGCGCTCAATCTCGGCGTGAACCGGAAGCTGAATCTGCCCGTAAGCGCACTGCTAAAGGAAATAATTGGTTTCAAGGCGCTGCTAGTGAGATGAGAAGGGCGGGCTGGCCAGACGGGACCAGTGGAGATCAACCGATGCCTCGACTTTGGGGTCAAAAGATTACTTGTAACCTTCACCCCCGGCGTAGCTCTAACCTATGCACTGTGACCTAACTCGAAGATTACGGAGCACAATCCACGACGTCTATGCCTAAAGACACCGCCAATGCGTCCATCCGTATCGAACTCAAGCATCCTCTTGCCATCCGCTGGATGCACTGGGTTAACTTCCCGGTGCTGTTCACGATGGTCTGGAGCGGTCTCCTCATTTACTGGAACGATTCCGATAATGCCTATCAACACCCTCACGCCGTATATCGCATAGGATTAGGCAAATTCACCCTTATTCGGTTCTTCCCGGATTGGTTTTACCAGCGACTTCATGTGCCATACCACGTGACGGAAGGCCTTGGCTACCACTTCTTCTTCATGTGGATATTTGCCCTGAACGGTATCGCCTATGTGCTCTATACCGTCTTTTCTGGCGAATGGCGCTTCCTTTTGCCAGAGCGGCGCAGCCTCCGCGACGCAATTCAAGTCACACTTGTGGATCTTCACTTGCGAAAGGGGTTACCCGAACAAACAAAGTACAACGGCGCACAACGCATCGCCTATACCTCAGTGATCTTGATGGGAGCGGGCATGCTTCTAACGGGTCTCGCGATCTACAAGCCAACGCAGGCACATTGGTTAACGACTCTGCTTGGCGGCTACGAGATGGCCCGGTGGCTGCATTTCTGGATCACGATGAACTTTATAGCCTTTTTCGTAGTTCACATTGTGCAGGTGGTACTTGCAGGATGGAATAACTTTCGGGCCATGGTGAGCGGACAAGAAATTCAGCAGACGGATTCTCCGTCAATCGAAGAGGCACGCCGGAGTCGCCGATGAGTGAACATGAAGAGTTGCCCATTGATTCTCCAAAGCCTGAGTCGTCGGTCGAGGCGAAGCCTGGCACCGGCGCGGTCCCGACTGCCCCGGCAGCGCAGGACACCTTTGGAGGAACGTCGTCATCGGTACCCGAGGAACGGGTGATTGATGAGGCGGTAATGACGACTGGGCAAAGTTTGGCACCTGAGACCGAGCGTGCTACACAATTGCAGGACGAGGTGCCCAAAGCTGATCCCGAAGCCGCGGAGGATCCGAACGAAGCTACGGCTAGCAGAGAAGCGGCGGACGCCGCCGTTCGGGTGGAGTCACGCAAGCATACCCGCCGCGCTTTCGTTGGCGCGACCGCAGCTGCAGTAGCGGGCTACGGGTTCTATCGCTGGATCGATCGCAGCCCCGGTGTCGAGATGCAACCCGTTCCTCTGCGCCGTGCTTTTCAAGCCAACGCAGCCATCGCGCAAGCAGTAACCCACGACCATGCCCTTGCACCGACATACTCGCTCAAAGAGGCCAGAGACCTTCGCGTAAACGGGGTGTACGGACTGAAGAAGATGCTCGCGCCGGGGAGTTGGCGCTTACAGTTGGTCGGAACGCGTGAGCCTGCGAGACATCCGCGTTTCGCTAAGGATGTCACCACTTGGGAGTACCAGTATGTGGACGCAGACAGCCATGAGGACCAAGGCCACGACACCAAGGTAGATCCAAACGCAAAGACAGCCGAGAAGATGGCTCCCGAGTCGATGTTGAATCAGGCCAGGGAGGCCGAAGAGAGCACCGGCCGCAGGATGCCGCGTGGCCGGGAGGAAGCAGGTGAGAGCGCGAGCACGCTCATGCCCGGTACTCCGGGGCTATTGCTCACCATGGAAGATATTGTTGCGCTTCCTCGCCACGAATTGGTGACACAGTTCAAGTGCATCGAGGGATGGAGCGAGATCGTGCACTGGGCGGGGGTACGTATGGCCGATTTCCTTGAGGCGTATCCGCCAGACCTTATCGAGGGTCGCGAGCCAAAGTATGTGTACATGGAGACACCGGATGGAGATTACTACACCGGTTATGAGTTAAGCGTTTGCCGCCATCCACAAACACTGCTTGTCACTGAGATGATGGGCGCACCACTGACTCAATTTCACGGAGCGCCACTACGCCTGCATATGCCGACGAAGTATGGATACAAACAAATCAAACGCATTGGACTCATCTGTTATACGAACACGAAGCCAGACGATTACTGGACCAAGCTGGGCTACGACTGGTACGCAGGGCTATGACCGACGGAGGGACGGCGACTCAATTTCGGCATATGGACAGCAGCATTGAAAATCCACCTTGACTGGGACATCTAATTTCGCCCGGGGCTATCTCCAAGCCAGACCGTGAGGAGCCCTCCGACGGTTTAGTGCCCGTATTCTGCGATTCAGTCGCGCACATTATGATCGGTCAACGATTTCAATTAGGTTGCAAGCATGGATCTAAGACAATACGATCTCTCCGGCCAAAGCCTCTCTTCTTCGCCAGAGAGTTTGTTCGAACGGTGTCACTGGCTATACTCTCTGTGTCGAGAGTATCTATTTCGTGACCATACGCGTGAAATCACAAGCGCGCTGTTTCCTTCGGGCGCTCCCTCCAGAGGAATGAGAATCCTGGAACTAGGCTGCGGCCCCGGTCTCTATGCGTGTCGTTTCGCGAAAGAATTCCCACAAGTCACGACGACCGGGATCGATCTATCCAAGCGCCTCATTCGCAGGGCTCGCGCTCGTGCTAAGAGTCTTCAGTTAGCAAATTGCAGCTTCTTCGAGGGCGATGCTCAGGCAATGTCGGAGGTTACCGAAACGATTGACGCTGTCATTGTCTCCCGCCTCTTCCTTATTGTTCCGGATAAAGGGGCGGTACTCGCCGAGATCTTCCGTGTTCTGCGTCCTGGCGGGCGATGTTTCATCGCCGAACCCATCTCCGGATTCAGGACCCGACTGCCATTGAGTGCCATGTGGCTGTTGGCCCGCCTCACGACCAGCCCAGCCGGAAAGTATCGCGAACCGCAACATGTTGAGGTAATGCCGCGCGCCGATTTCATCGATCTCGTGCAAGCACCATGCTGGGCTTCAGTGGACGTACGCTACGACGGCTGGTATCAATATGCCATCTGTCAAAAGGGCGAACCACAGATCAACGAATCGGGCTGGAGCGCCGCCTGAATGCCTTATCCTATCCTCGATCCGTCGCATCCTGACCTCTCGCTTAGGTCGAAGTGCGCGCTTGCGGTCATGGCGAAGGCCCCCCGCCCCGGAAAGGTGAAGACCCGGCTGTCACCACCGCTTTCACTCGAGCAATCGGCTGCCTTGAATGCTTGCTTTCTGCGGGACACGGCGCAGAATATTGCCAACGTCTCAGCGACGACCACGGCCTCCGGGCTCATCTCCTATTCTCCTGTTGGGGACGAATGTTTCTTTGAGGGTCTCCTGCCCGAAGGCTTCGCACTTATCCCACAACGCGGAGAGGGTTTCGGAGAAAGACTACTGGCTGCTGCGGAAGACATTCTCGCGTACGGCTTCGGGGCGGTATGCCTCATCGATTCCGACTCACCTACGGTACCTTCCAGTGCTCTACGCCTGGCAGTCGAAACATTGAACCGCCCTGGCGATCGAATTGCGATCGGCGGCTCAAGCGACGGCGGGTACTACCTCATTGGCGTTAAGCAGGCGCACCCTGAACCTTTCGCAAATATCCGCTGGAGTACATCAACGGTTTACGCCGAGACTACTTCCGCGATCGATGGCATTGGGATTGAACTTGTAGAACTCCCGATTTGGTATGACATCGATGATGGCGAGACCCTCGATCTGCTCCGTCAGGAGCTTCTGGAGGAGAAACCGCCTCCCTTTGCGGAATCGTGCGGATACTCTGCACCGCACAGTCGTAAATTCCTCCATGATCTTCTAGAGGGGCACCAGTGAATCTGACTCCGCCGAGACGTTGGGCCGAGGCCCGCCAATGGCTGACGAACGCCGTCTTGATCCTTCTCGGATCAGGTCTGCTTTTGCTCACACGTCAGCTCATCAGCGAGTTCGATCATTTCACTATTGGCTTTTCTGGAGTTTCCGGATGGTCCGTAATCCTCTATGCGATCGCGGTGCTCGTCATTCTCACCCAACCTGTCAATCGATACACTTTTGGCATCATCCTCACTTTCGCGATCGCATTCCGGCTAGTCACGATCCTCCCCAACCCGTATCTTTCCTCTGATATCTATCGTTATGCATGGGACGGCGTGGTTCAGCACGCCCACATCTCACCCTATCGGTATGTGCCTGGCGACCCTGCACTCGAGTTCCTCCGTAAACCAAACCAGGACCTCTTCAACAACATCAACCGCCGCGATTACGCGCTAACCATCTACCCACCGGTCGCGCAATTCCTTTTCTACATCATCACCTTTATCAGCCCTACGATGACGTTCATGAAGATAGCGATGGTCCTGTTCGAAGGTCTCACGCTCTTCGCGCTCTTGAAACTCCTCCACGAATTGGGCGTCCGCCGCGAGCAGTCCTTGCTCTATGCCTGGTGTCCATTGCTCGTTTGGGAGATCGGCAGTTCCGGCCACCTCGACTCGGCGGCGATGGCTTTCATCGCACTCGCCCTCCTCGCGCGATACCGCAGGCAGCCCATGCTCACTGGGTTATTCCTGGGCTTGGCCATCATGACCAAGTTTTACCCGCTCGTCCTATTTCCAGCGCTATACCGCCGCAATGACTACAAGATGCCCGCGACTCTCGTGGCCGTTGTCGCGCTGGGCTATGCTTGCTACTCGAGCGTAGGTATACGCGTCTTCGGCTTTCTCGGCAGCTATGTACAGGAAGAGGGTATGGACACCGGCGCCCGTTACTTCCTGCTCAAATTGGTGCAACATGTATTTGGGTTCCACAGACTCTCGACGACGGCATACCTTGTCTTTGTTGCGTTTATTTTTGCGGCACTGATCGTCTGGTGTTGGCAAACTTGCTGCAGCCCTGAATCCTCCCGAGCAGACAGTGCAGAGACCCGACTCTTCGGTCTCCCCGCCCACGCAGACTTCCTCCCACCCGCGTTCGCTTTGGCGTTAGCCCTGATGCTGTTTTTTTCCCCGCACTATCCCTGGTATGTCGCGTGGCTTGTTCCTTTCTTCGCGCTCGTGCCGGACCTCACGATCTTCGCTTACATATGTGGGATGTTCTACATGTGCACCACCGCTCTGGCTGTAGGCTCAGGGCCTTCGCAATTTCTGCTCAATCAGATTCTTTATGGCGGCGTTTTTGTCGCCTTTCTGCTGGACGTTTCTCTGCGCCGCTGGCCCATCCATCGGCTTTATTTCTCACTGGGGCCAAAGGAAAGGCGATAAGTTATTACCGTCTCTCTCTCTCAAAAAGGCCGACAATGGAGAACCTAGATTCGTGAGCCACCAGAAAATCTCCGTTATCATCCCCGCCCTCAACGAAGAGGAATCGATTGGGTATGTTGTCGAGTCGATGCCATGGGCCAGTATCGCCGAGTGTATCGTCGTTGACAACGGCTCGAGCGACGGAACCGCTGAGATCGCCGCCGCCGCCGGGGCGCGCGTCATCACCTCCCGAAGAGGTTACGGCGCTGCCTGCAAGGCCGGCGCAGAGGCCTCCGTCGCAACCAGTAACATCCTCGTTTTCATGGATGGCGATGGCAGCGATGTCATTGCCGATCTCCCGCATCTCGTCGCTCCCATCGAGGCTGGCGATGCTGACTTCGTCGTCGGCTCCCGCCTCCGTGGCCATCGCGAGCCCGGTTCGATGCTCCCTAGCCAGATATTCGCAGGTCACCTGGTGGCGGCGCTGCTTCGCCTCCTGCACGGCGTTCGTTACACCGACATGGGCCCGTTCCGTGCGATTCGCCGGTCGTCGTTAGTGCAGCTGGGAATGTCGGAAATGACGTATGGCTGGAATTTGGAGATGCAGATTAGGGCGGCAAAGCAGCATCTCCGCATTCAAGAGATCGCTGTCGACTACCAGCGCAGAAGGGGCGGAGTAAGTAAAGTATCAGGAAACTTCATCGCCTCTTTGAAGACTGGAATACGAATCCTGGCGGTGCTCCTCCGTACTTCATATTCTGGCCGGACGTAAGCTTCGCAATAGCGCTCGGCACTGTTTTGGGAGATGGACTATGGCTATGCATCAAAAGCGTGCACTCGTTACCGGAGGCGCCGGTCTCATTGGCTCTCACATCGTAGATTTGCTCGTAAGCGAGGGCTGGATCGTTCGAATCCTTGATAACCTCGAACCGCAGACTCACAAGAATGGCAAGCCCGAATGGGTGAATCCCGCCGCAGAGTTTCGTCTCGGCAACGTGCAGGACTACGAGACGATGCATTCGGCGCTGATGAATATCGATGTCGTTTTCCACGAAGCCGCGTATGGCGGCTACATGCCCGAAATGGCGAAGTATGTCCTGGTTAACAGCTTCGGCACGGCGCAGATGCTGGAGATCATTCGTGACCATCAACTACCAATCCAAAAGGTGATCGTAGCCAGTTCGCAGGCGGTGTATAGCGAAGGCGCGGCCAGCTGTCCGGACCATGGTCACGTCGTTCCCCGGTTGCGCCCAGTTGAGCAACTCCGAGCGGGTGACTTCAGCGTGCACTGCCCGCTTTGCGGCAAGCCTACTACTTCACTGCCGACGCCAGAGGCCACACCAGGCGGCGGCGAAACGGTTTACGCCTTGACGAAGGTCGATCAGGAACGCCTTGTGCTGCTTTGGGGTAAGCAGACCGGCATTCCCACCGTTGCGCTGCGTTACTCATGTACATACGGTCCGCGCCAATCTCTCTTCAATCCCTACACCGGCGTCATCGCCATCTTCTGCACACGCCTTCTGAACGGGCAACCTCCAGTTATGTACGAGGATGGTGGCCAAACGCGCGATCTCTGCTTCGTCGAAGACATCGCTCATGCCAATCTGCTTGTGGCCTCAACCGACGAATTGGACGGGTTGCCCGTCAACGTCGGCAGCGGCAGGGCCACCAGCGTGCGTAAGTTAGCCAGCATCATTGCAGAGCAACTTGGCGTCAAGCTCGCGCCGCTCGCCAGGGGCGAGTTTCGTCCTGGAGAGATTCGGTCGCTCATATCGGATATAAGCCGCATTCGGACCATCGGATACGAACCTCAAATCACCATCGAGCGAGGCATCGCACGTTATGTCGACTGGATCAGGACGCAAGGTCCCGTCGAAGATTACTTCTCCAAAGCTGAGGCGGGCCTGCGCGCCAAAGGTATCGTCCAAAACGTGAGACCCTGACAAGGCAGGGATTCGTTCTCAAAAAGCGACAGGCTGCAACTGTTCGTTCCTTTTTCTGCGTCGCCGAACAACTTCTGTGAGCACGAATGAGGATTATTGTTTGAGCCATCACGGTACGGCAATTCGCCCTGTCACCATCCATTACCGATAAGAGCGCGAATGCACTTGATGAATTCGGTTTGAGCCCAATTCATAACTCAGGAGGTGAGTGTAATGTGCCCGCCTGCGAATGTCCGAATAGCCGGTTTTTCGTCCACTTGCCCGAGAATACTGATCGACTTGAATAGCTGGATGAGTACCTCGCCCTGTTGGACTCAATTGAGGATCATGCGGAGGCAGATCGGCGAACGCTGGCCGATTTGCCGTTAGAAAAGAGCGGTCCAGATGAGCGGTACAGCAAGCTCGCTTATCAGGTAACGATCACCTCAGAGCCGAGGAGCGCTTTGCTTCGGCTTTGCAGGAAGCTTCGAAAGCGGACATCCGGTCCACAAATGGACAGTATGTTGGCGGAGCCGAGATATGGCCCCAGCCTATGTCGATGGCGGATATAGACTTACAGTCATACGTGTTTTGGCACACTGCGTGCATATCCGGGGGGAATACTCAGGTTCCCCAAGAGCAAAGTTCCTTAGAGGGAGGTAGGCGTGAGAGGACTGCTTCAGGATGTTCGTTTTGCCTTGCGGCAACTTCGCAAGAATCCGGCATACACGGTCGCGGCTACGGTGATGTTGGCAGTGGCCATTTGCGCCAACGGCACGGTGTTCAGCTGGATTGACGGGACGATGCTGCACCCGATACCGGGAGCGCGAGATATGAGCTCGCTGGTAAGCGTGATGCGCGGGCAGTGGAATAGCTCGCCGACTCCGCCATTCTCCTATCTCGATTACCGCGATCTGCGGGACCAGAATCACAGCTTCGAGGGAATCATCGGGTATCACCACGATTGGATTGCGTTGACCGGCGGAGCCAAGCCGGAACGGATCTATATTGCCAACGTGACTGCGAATTACTTCGATGTGCTCGGCGTGAAGCCCCTCTACGGGCGTTTTTTCCGTCCGGAAGAAGAGGCTGCAGGGCGAAGCATTCCGTATGTCATTCTCAGCTACTCGCTCTGGAAGACGCATTTTGCGGGTGACCCTGGGATTGTGGGCAAGCCGCTGGAGATTGCTCACCACCCGGTGACGGTGATCGGCGTCGCGCCGAAGGGTTTCGTCGGTGCGGCGCCGGGACTGCGGCACGATATGTGGATCACGCTCGATCCGCTCGGAACGGGCGGTTGGCGGACGACCGAGCGCAGCGGGAATTGGCTGGTCGTGGTGGGAAGGCTGCGGCCGGGCGTGAGCCGCGAGCAGGCAAACCAGGATCTTGAGACCATCATGCGGCGGATTGTGGCGGCGTATCCTGACGATCACCTGGGCACGAACACGATCACGCTGGATCCGATGTGGCGGTCGCCGTTCGGCGCGAACGGATATATGGCGACTACGCTCCCAATCCTGCTGGCCATTGCGGGGATGGTGTTGCTGCTGACGTGCGCCAATGTGGCCACGCTGACACTGGTGCGGTTTGTGTCGCGGCGGCGCGAAATCGCAATCCGACAGTCGCTGGGTGCAGGTCGCGTGCGCGTTGTCCGGCAGATGATGCTCGAAGGCGTGATTCTTGCCCTCTGCGCGGGAGCGGCGGCGTTGTTCTTGACTCTGTGGACGGCGAAGACACTCGCACTGTTCCTTCCGCCGAACGCGATCCCAATCGCGATAAACGGCATGGTCGATCCCGGCGTTGTGATCGCAATTGTGGCGCTGGCAGTTCTGGCGAGCCTGCTGTGCGGCGCATTTCCGGCCTGGCGGTCGTCGCAGGTGCCGGCGGCGGAGGTGCTCAAGGAGGAATCGGCAAGCGTATCGGGCGGTAAGCACAATCGGCGGCTGCTTAGCGGCCTGGTGGTGGCGCAGGTGGCGCTCTCGCTCGCTCTGCTGGTTAGCTCCGGACTGTTTTTGCGCACGCTCAGGAACATTGCCCATGCAGATCCGGGATTTGAGCAAGATCATGTTTTGACCGCGTCCGTGGGATTGAACATCTCCGGCTATCCGAATGACCAAAGGCGGTTGATCCGCGACAAAATTCTCCAGCGCGTGGAGGCATTGCCCGGCGTGACCGTGGCTTCGCTTACCGACTGGGTACCGCTAACGCTGACGCGAAAGACGGAGGACGCGTATCCGGAAGGATATGCGCCACGGCCGCATGAATCGCTGGAAGTAGGGAGAGCGGATGTATCGCCGCGATACTTCGAGACCATGGGGATACCCATTCTGGAAGGGCGCGACTTTACGCAGGACGACAATGAGAATGCGCCGCGCGTACTGATCGTGGACCAGACAGCGGCGAACCGGTACTGGCCGGGGCAGGATCCGATAGGAAAAAGGCTGAGTCTGCCGACTATGTCGAGCAAACTGTTCACGGTGGTTGGCGTGGTGAAGAACTCGAAGCACCTGATGATGAGTGAGCGGCCCGGGCCCATGATCTATATGAGCTATTATCAGCAACCGGGTCCCGAACTCATCGTACAAATGAAGACCATAGGCAATCCGGCGGATCAGTTGCAGGCGGCCGAGCGCGCAATCCAGGAGGTTGACAGT
Source organism: uncultured Acidobacteriaceae bacterium (assembly GCA_963746625.1). Taxonomy (GTDB): domain Bacteria; phylum Acidobacteriota; class Terriglobia; order Terriglobales; family Acidobacteriaceae; genus Edaphobacter. The sequence continues at coordinate 277,192 of CAVVBT010000001.1, read as the reverse complement.
CGGCTCCCGGTTTATGACGTGCGCACGATGAGGGAGAACACCGCGATGGCGAGTACCTTCGTCGTCATGCAGAGCACGTTCGCGGGGATATTCGCGGTCATCGCGCTGGTTCTGGCGGCCACGGGCATTTATGGCGTGATGGCATACCGCACCGAGCTCAGGACGCACGAGATCGGCATCCGCGTAGCTTTGGGGGCTTCGCGAACGGATGTGATGAGGCTGGTGCTGCTACAGGGAATGCGGCTGACGGCAATTGGGCTGGTGCTGGGACTGGCTCTTTCGTTCGGGCTGACCCGCGTCATTGCCGGTCTGCTGTACGGCATCGGCGCCAATGACCCAGTGACGATCTTTGCCGTGCTGATTCTGCTCGCGGCGATGTCTTTGCTGGCGTCCTATCTTCCGGCACAGCGAGCGATGCGGGTGAATCCGGTGACGGCGATCCGCGAGCTTTAGGCAATGTAATCCGGGTGCCTCATCTACTTTCAGCGAGAGAAGCCTAGGGCGTGAATGGCACAAGACCTTCAGTCCCGGCCAAGCACGATTTCAGGATCTCTGCCGGCAAGCGCCACAGGCTCCGGGCGCACTTCTGGAATGACGCCAAATCGCCAATTCACTCATCGACAATTGGAATGCGAGCCACATGGCCGAATAGTCGCCTATCCGGCCAAGTGACGACAATCGCGTTTCCGATTACTAATCCGAGCGGGCAAGCTCAAGCCGCGATTCGCTCTCCAGCTCGGTAGTTCCGGGATTCAATAGCTTTCACGCTTTGTTCAAACGCCTTTTCCAGAACGCCCTTGCCGAACGTTCCCAGTACAAAGCCAAGTAGACGTCCCTTGAGATTCTTTCCTTCGCGGATGACCACAACGTCAATGTCAGTCGTTCCGTTGGCCTGACGAGTGAAGTTGTAGGTGTGGCCGGACGCGCCTCCCCAGAGGTTGGAGTCAGTAGTCGTGAGGACGACATGGTTCGGATCAGACCAGTCGTAGTGCAGCCGCTCCCAGATACCACCAGAGCCTTCCGTAACGTCGGCTTCCGCGCGGCCCAGTTGATGCACCTTAAGGTACTCATCGGCGCTGTTGCCAAAAAGCTCCGAGCGGCCCGGCCCGAAGTCGGTGAGCCCGGCGAGGTACTGCTCTGTTGTTAAAGTAGTTGTCTGATGAAGATTGATCGTGGACATCTGTTTCTCCCTTTCGGTTCAAAATGTTAATTGAGTGAAAGTTCCGGATTTGTAGCCGGCTAACCGGGCCCAGGCTCAAGGCAGTTAATACCGGCCCTGTATTGCCTGGGAGTTATGGTGCGAGGTCAAGCATGTACGTGTTTCTTTAGCAATTGATCGAATGCGATCTGCATGAAGACTTCGAGCGGAGCGTCACTCGCTTCAGCCTGCGAACGCAATAGCGCCCCCTCCCAGCTATTGAGCAGGAAACCTGCCAATGATTCGGGGTCTATATTTGCAGGCAGCTCTTCCTGCGTGATCGCCGCCTGAATCACCGTTGCGATGGTGTGTTGCCAGTGCGCGAAGGTGGCGGAAATCTGTTTTCTCAACTGCGGGTTCGCTGCCGCAACTTCCAAACTGAAGCGCCCCATCATGCATCCTGGGATATCTCCCTTCTGGCCGTAGAACTTAACAAGGTCCGTGAAGTACCTTTTCAGACGCTTGAGTGGGGGCGCCTTCGATCCAGTCAGGACAGCGGCGGAATGTTCCGCTTCGCGCGTTGTGTACCGCTCCAGCGCAGCCGCGGCAAAGTCTTCCTTGCTGCCAAAATGGTGGTAGAAGGAGCCTTTAGCCACATCTGCCGCTTTCAGAATTTCGGTAAGCCCGGTCGCGTTGTAACCATGATGATGCATGAGCTTCAAACCCGTATCGAGCAGATGATCACGAGTAGACTTTGCTGTCATAAGAAATTCCTCTCCACCCTTGTACTGATGATCGAAAGCTGGACTTATTCCGAAACCGCCCAGCCTTCGACCACATCTACGCAACTGTTTCCCAGCCGGATCAGCTCTGAATCCCATAACGAGCAGCCGGTTTCTGGCGGGAAAGGTTCGGGCCCAGGGCCTTGCGTGCCGCATCGTACTTCTCCCAGTCAGCGACATCGGGTAGAGCTGGAATGGTAACCAGCTCATGCTGATCGAGACCGGCGAGCGATGCATCCACCATGTCCTCAGCGGTCATTACGATCTCGGTCGGCAGGTCCTCCACAGGACGACCGGCCTTTGCCCAGAACGGCGTTGCAGTTGCGCCGGGCAACACTGCTTGGACAGTGACGCCTGTGCCTTCCAATTCGTTCTTCAGCGCTTGCGTAAAGTTCACGACATACGCCTTGGTGCCGCTGTATGTGCCGTTCAGAAGGTCGGGAGCCAGAGCAACGACGGACGCAATGTTGATCAACAGACCGTTCTTGCGTGCCACAAAACCAGGCAGGGCGGCAAGGGCCAGCCGCGTCAGAGCGGTGACATTCAAATAGATCATCGATTCCAACTCGTCGATCTTCTCGTCTAGAAGCTTTCGCGCGCTGCCCAGGCCGGCGTTGTTTACCAGCGCAGTGATTGCGGAGTCAGTGCGCAAACGCTCGGCGATGCTCCGAACATCTTTTGCCTTCGTCAAGTCGGCAGCGATCGTTTCGATTCTGCGACCGGTGGACTTCAATCGTGCGGCAACGTCAGAGAGATTCTCCTGGCTGCGAGCCACGAGGATGAGATTGTAACCGCGCTTGGCAAGGCGATCTGCGTAGACTGCGCCGATGCCGGTGGAAGCGCCAGTGATAAGAGCGGTGCCTTTGGATGTGGGTGCTGACATTGTGTGAATCCTCCTAAATTCCCGAGGTATTTCGCCTCGCACTTTAATAGAGTAGACCAGTCGGTCTAGGGATTCGAAAAAAAATTTGGTTCGGCCCGATTATTATGCAACCCACTCACTCCATTCAAGTTATGAGGGCATCCGCCCTGAAAACGGGTACCCCGCTATTGCCGCGAGAGACCGCCAGACTGACAGCCTCTGCTTGAGCAGAGCCAGGCGGAGGCACCTTGAGGGCTTCAACTTGAGGATGAGATTCTGGAAAGCGTTCGACAGAAGCTCAATTGGCGATAGTGATCCCGTTGAAGCGCGAAACGAGAAAGCATTCATCCGTTTACTAAAATCGTTCGGAACACATTAGGTGGTTTCAACATGTCAATCCAGCATTCTGAGAGGCTCTTTCAGTGGCCCCTGCAAAGGACAATGCTTCAGAGCTATTCGGTTCGCCTTGTTCCCGTCGACTACTCCCACCTCGATCAGCTTTCTCGTTGGTCGGTGGAGGAGGATATCTGGCGGTATATGACATTTGCGTACCTCGCATCGAGGGACGAATTACAGACTTGGATTGGCAGTGCCATGAACGCCAATGAACGTGGCACGGAGTTGAACTTTGCCATCATCGACGAAGTTAGTCAGTTAGCGGTTGGTACAACAAGTTTTACCGGGTCGTGCCTGAACACAAGAGGCTCGAACTGGGAAAGACCTGGCTTGGAGCACCCTATAGAAGGACACAGATCAATACTGCAGCGAAGTATTTGATGCTCAACCATGCTTTCGAAATGATCTTCGCTAACAGAGTTGAGTTGAATACTGATGCAAGAAATGTCCGTTCGCAACGCGCCATAGAGCGACTCGGCGCTGTGCGCGACGGAGTCTTACGCTGTCACACAATCATGCGGGATGGTTTTGTTCGCGACACTGTGAATTACTCCTTCACGATGAAGGAGTGGCCAGCCACAAAAATCTTGCTCGAAAGGCTACTAGAAGAGCGTACTTCGGGAGTTTCCTGAAAAGCTGCAGGCCGGCCTGCTCTGCCAGGACCCCTCGCAACAGATTAATTGGAGAAATCCAGCAAGACCTTTTCCTGTCCTGCCTCACCATCGGCGAGAGTCACTGCCTCCTGGAAGTCCTTTACTGAATACCGCACACTCTTTGGCGGCGTAAGTGCTCCCTTCGAAAACATGGTGAGAAGATCGCTCGTCGCTGCCCGCACTTCGGCGCGCGGCCGGGATGGCACCCAACGCGGAAGCCACCAGCCGCGAACGGTTGCTGTGGAATAAATCAACCGTGGAGCAAAGAGCGGCATGATGAATTTCGCGGGGTCCGTCTGCCGATGACTGGAAAGGGCTCCATACACAAGCATGGTTCCCGCGGGGGCGAGGTTGCGTGCAATCTCGGCGCCAAGGTCTCCGGCAGCGCAGTCAATCGCTCGCTCAACGCCCTTGCCCGCAGTCATTCCTGCAGGCGTGACCTCAGATCCTCGTCGGCTGTGCAGATGACCTCATCGCCTCCGAGATTGCGTATGATTGACTCCTGCTCACGCCGCCGAATGACGTTGATCGTCTTGAATCGATACTCCTGCGCCAGTTGAAGCACGAACTTCCCCACACTGGATGCAGCCGCCGTCTGCAGAAGCCAGTCGCCCTCTTTAAGGTTGTGAGTTGATCTGGTCAACGCCCATGCCGTCAAAGGATTGATGTAGGAAGCGGCGGCGGCGGAATCGTCCAGCCCGTCTGGAACGGGCACAAGTTTGTCCGCCGGGCACACGATCTGCTCGCGCCAGGTGCTCCAGGTGTCAATGAAAACTACGCGAGTTCCAGGTATCGGACCCTGCAAGCCCGGACCTACCGCCTCCACAACCCCCACGCCTTCAATGCCTGGGCTGGCCGGCAACTCCGGTTGATAGCCATAGCGCCCGCGCACCATGTGCAGATCGGATGCGTTGATCGGGCTGAGAAGTACTCGGACGAGCACTTCGCCGGGGCCCAAAGGCGGAACAGGCATGTCTGCCAGTTCCAATGTGCTCTTCGGTTCACCGGTCTTGCGAAAGATCAATGCCTTCATCTAATGCCTCCTTGCTCTTCGGGCGATGGCCGACTACGGCGAATGCCCTGGTTCCGGGAGGAGTTTTGGGTACGGAGGAGTCTCATGTCAAGGGCGGATAAAGGGGAACCAGTGTGGCATCTCGCTGCTACCACCGGTGAGGTTGAGCAGGTCTTGTAGTGAACCCACATTTTCCTTGAAACAGTGGACATCAGAGAATGCTCACCACTCTCTGTCCTAAAAATTCTAAATTCTTCTGCTCTTCCCAGGATTGTGAAATGACACAAAATCAGCAACGCACGCAATATAAAAGGCGCCCACTTTGCTGTAGGTTGTGGTTATTCGTATCACCACCTACCGAAAGGAGCGCCGTTATGAGCCAAGAGAAATATATCGGCATGGACGTCCACCAGGCAACGATCTCGGTTGCAGTCTTGGATTCCCGGGGCAAGTTGATCATGGAAAGTATTCTGGAGACGAAAGCGGCCACGATCCTGGAGTTCCTCCAGGGGCTGCACGGAAGTTTATCGGTGACCTTCGAAGAAGGGACCTCTGCGGCCTGGTTACATGACCTGCTGAAACCTCACGTCACCCGCCTCGTGGTCTGCGATCCGCGCAAGAATGCCCTATTGAAAGACGGCAGCAAGAGTGACCGAATCGATGCGCGAAAGCTGGCAGAGCTGCTGCGTGGCAACCAGCTCACGTCGGTCTACCACGGCGAGCACGGGATGCGCACCATAAAGGAATTAGGTCGCAGCTACGCAACCATTACGACGGATCTCACACGAGTCATGAGTCGAATCAAAGCACTCTACCGAAGCTGGGCCATTGCCTGCAGCGGTACCAGCGTCTATGCACCGCGGCATCGCGCAGAATGGTTAGGCAAGATCCCGGAACCCGGAGTTCGTCTCCGGGCCGAACGGCTCTATCAGCAACTGGATCTGCTGCAGCCGGTGCGTCAGCAAGCGCGACGCGATTTGCTGACCGAGAGCCGCAAGCATCATGCCGTGAAATTGCTTCGCCAGATTCCTTCGATCGGTCCGATTCGTGCAGCCTTGCTGGTCGCGCAGCTGCAGACGCCCCACCGTTTCCGTACCAAGCGCCAGCTGTGGGCTTACAGTGGTTTCGCGCTGGAGACCCACGACAGCGGCGAGTACCGCTATGTCCGAGGGAAACTGCAACGAAACCGCGAGCGGATGACCGTGCGCGGCCTGAGTAACAACCACAATCCCGATGTGAAGAATCTCTTCAAAGGGGCTGCGATCTCCGCTAGCACTCACCCTGGCCCCCTGTACGATTTCTATGTTGCTCTTCTTGAGAAAGGTATGCGACCGACGATGGCGCGCCTCACCCTGGCACGAAAGATTGCCAGCATCACTCTAACGATTTGGAAGAAAGGAGTGGATTTCGACGCCACACAATTGCATCGGCAAGAAGCTTGAGCGTCTGTGATGAAGAGGCCTTTCCATCTCCGGCGATTCTCTCTGATGGTGGTCGGTCGGGTTCTCGAGACGCTCGGTTCGAGGTGAGTATCAGTCAATGAGTTCGGCCCTGTGTGCTTCGGCACCGAGTCACTAATGCACGCTATGCCACCTCGGATAACCAGAAATAGCGATAGGCCACGAGCCTCTAATAGAACCATGGTTGACATTCAAATACCAGGTCCGCTTGCCAAGTCCTAAGACTCGATTGGCGTCGTCATCACCAGAAGATGAAAGCCACGGAAATGGAAACAAGCCACAACGAGCTCTCAAGCGAATCGAGGGGCACGCTCACAGGCAGTGGGCTGGATCTCGAGACAAAGATCTTCTCGACGTCCGGTCGAGGGAAAAGTTTTTTCTTGACATCCCTTTTTATAGAACTCATTGAGAACTGATTGGCAACGGGAAGTCGACTTGTGTTTACGAATGCAGTCGCTCGTTCGGCCACTTCCGAAAAGGGCGCTTATAAGCATTAATCCAGTCTGGGCGCGGTCTTCGGATATGGAAACGAGGCGGATGACTGCAAAGCCCTTTCAGCCACAAGTAGAGAGAATTACTTCGGTATGCCCGTAATTCGGCCCTGATTTTTTGCTGGGTGTCTGGTCGGCGAAAGATGTTTCTCCTACTGCCTGCCAAAAGGCGGATTTTCGCAGTGTTGTCTTGCGGCAGGCAGAATGGTACTCTTCGGCAACCGGTGCGAAACCTTCTCTTTCCGCTCGCTGTCCTACTCTCCGTCGCCGCCTTCTCAACCCCCGCACACGCAGCCGACTGCCATGCGTTCGCCCAGAGCACGCTGGCCGACACGACGATCTTGACTGCCGAGGTGGTCAGTGAAGGAAGCTTTACTCCACCCTATGGCGCACCCCTGACGGGATTGCCCGTATTTTGCCGTGTAAGCGGCATTCTTCACCCGACCTCGGATTCCGTCATACGCTTTGAGGTCTGGATGCCGGAGAAAGGCTGGAACCATCGCTTTCTCGGGACCGGCAACGGAGGGTTCGCTGGCTCGATCTACTACGGCCAGCTCGGAGAAAGCCTGAAGCGCGGCTTCGCGACGGCTGGCACTGACGCCGGCCACCAGGCGGACGCACAAGACGCGAGCTGGGCCTATCGGCATCCCGAGAAGATTACGGACTTCGGCTATCGTGCAGTCCACCTCACCGCTGAGCGCGCCAAAACCATCATCGACACGTTCTACGGCGAGCCTCCGACGAAATCCTACTTCGACGCTTGCTCCGACGGCGGCCGCGAAGCGCTGATGGAGGCACAGCGGTTCCCTGCCGACTACGACGGGATCCTCGCCGGCGCACCCGCCAATAACTGGACAAAGATGATCGCGGCTGGGATGGATGTGACGAAGGTATTCATCGGCAATCCCGCTGGATATATCCCAAGCATCAAGCTCCCTGCAATTACCGCGGCGGTGCTGGCAAAGTGCGATGCGCTGGACGGGTTGAAAGACGGCATCCTTAACGATCCGCGGAGTTGCCATTTTGATCCCGCGACACTGTTGTGCAAACAGGGCGACGAGCTGAGCTGCCTGACCGCACCACAGGTCGCCTCTCTCAAGAAGATCTATGCGGGCGGGACCGATGATGAGGGGCACATGATATTTCCTGGTCTGATGCCCGGCGACGAGGCGCACCTATGGAAGAGCTGGCTAATAGGCGACGGACCCAACGTGAGCTTGTACCTGCAGAACTACTTCCGCTACATGGTTTTTGACGATCCGAGTTGGAACGCTTTGACCGCCAGCACGAATGCGGCTGTGCATGCAGCCGATGCAAAGACCGCACAGGCACTAAACTCGACCGATCCCGATCTGAGCCACTTCGCAGCGCGCGGCGGAAAGCTGATCCTGTATCACGGCTGGAACGATCCGGCGATCTCGCCTCTGAACACCGTCCAGTACTATGAGCAAGTGCAGGCGAAGATGGGTGACGCGAAGACGGCAGAATTCGTGCGCCTGTACATGGTTCCCGGGATGGGCCATTGCGCCGGAGGGGCAGGGGCCGCGGCTTTTGGACAACTTGGTTTGACCACAGCGAAGGGTCCAGAGTACGGCATCTTCGACGCGTTGGAAAAATGGGAAGAGTTGGATACTGCGCCAGTCTCCATCATCGCGACCAAATACGGCGCTGCCAAAAAAGTGGAGATGACGCGGCCGATATGTCCATATCCTCAGGTTGCGAAATACAACGGCAATGGCGACCCGAATGATTCGGCCAGCTTTACCTGCGCTGCGCCGCGCCGTTGACCTGAGGTTAACCGCATTCTTCTTATTCGCATCGCAACGATGTGCTCGGATCAATGCGCGAAGCGCGTCGCGCCGGAATATAGCTGGCAAGAAAAGCGATACAAGCCAGAAGAGTCGGAACGGCGACAAACGTCACGAGGTCGGTGACTCCGACACCGAAAAGCAGCGAGCGCATCAAGCGGCTGACCACCAGTGCACCCCCGATGCCGATACCGACTCCCCAAAAAGCCAGCGTCATCCCGCCGCGAACGATAAGTGCCATGATGTTCGCCGGTGAAGCGCCAAGCGCTAGCCGGATGCCCACTTCGCGGCTGCCTTGCCCGACCAGATAGGCGATGAGCCCATAAATTCCAATCACCGCGAGACCAAGCGAGATCGCCGCAAATGTCCCGAGCACCAGCATGGTGAAACGACGATGCGCCAGAGATTTGTCGAAGCGCTCCTTGCATCGGATCACGTTGTAGAGCGGAAGATCAGGATTGAGTTCGTGAATCTGCTGCTTGACTGCGCCGGCCAGAGCGACCGGATCGTTGCTGCCTCGCATAACGACGTTCATGGCGCGCGTCACGTATTGCGTTTGAGGGAGGTAAAACGCAATGCGCGAGTCCGAGTCCAGTGTATATTGCTTCACCCTGCCAACCACGCCGACAACAGTGATCCAGGGAGAGCTTGTCTCGCTGATGCCTCCGATGTGGAAGCGCTTGCCAATCGGGTCCTGGTTTGGCCAGAATTGTTGCGCCATGTAGTCGTCGACAATCGCCACACGCGGTTTGTTAGCGACGTCATCGTCGTTAAATAGCCGGCCCTCGCGAAGGGGTATCTCCATTGCCCGGAAATAGTGTCCGCTGACCATACGGGTATCGGCATTGATGAACTTCTCACCCGGCGGCGGCACACGTCCCTCAACGGTGATTGGTCCCCAGGCAAACATCTGGCTCAGCGGAAGCGATGTCACGGCCCCTGCCGAGGTGACACCGGGCAAGTTTTCCAGCCGCTGCCAAAGCTCATGATAAGCAGCGAGAACCGCCTCTTTGTCTTTGTATCGCTCGCCCGTCATGGTCAGTTCAAGGGTAAGGACATCACGAGGATTGAAGCCGGGATCTACGTCGCGTACGCGAACAAAGCTGCGAATGCAGCAGGCCGGCGCCAATCAACAGCATCGCGCAAAGCGCAATCTCGGCGATCACCAGCGAGCGGCGAAGATTGTTTCCTCGTCCCCAAATTGCGCTGACGCCGGACGAGGTGCGACTGGTGTCCTGCAGAGCGGTTTGTACGTCGAGCCGCGAAACCCGCAGCGCTGGTGCCAGTCCAAACAGAATCGCCGACAAGACACAAACCATAAACGTGAAGGCGAGAGCGGCCAGACCGATGCCGACATCGTTCATTCTTGGCACGCTCTGCGGACCAAGTAGCCGTACCCAGTGCAATGCGAGAAACGCCACAGCGATGCCCAAGGCGCCACCGGCGAACGCAAGCAACATGCTTTCGGTCAACAACTGGCGAACGATCCGTACCCGGGTCGCACCCAGCGCGGTGCGCACGGCAATCTCCTTTTGCCGGGCGACGGCACGCGACAGTTGCAGGTTCGCCAGGTTCACGCACGCGATCAACAAGACAAAGCCAACCGCTCCCAGGAGCAGGTACAACGTGCGCCGAACGTTGCCTACCACTTGCTCGAGAAGTGGCACGATACCGAACGTCAGTCCCCCGTTGGGCGGATACACCTCGGGAAATTCCTGCCGCAGTCGCGCCGTAATGGTATCCATTTCGGCCTGTGCCTGTTCTACGGAAACTCCCGGCTTCAGCTTGCCCAGTATGTTGTAGTCTTCGTGATCGCGATTCTGGGCGGCGTTGGCAGGGAGAGGCAGCGGCAGCAATATCTCAGCCTGCTCCGCGCCGTCCAACGTCGGCATCACCTCGCGAGGCAGCGAAAACGAGCGTGGCATCACGCCGACAATTTCATACGCCACGCCGTTCAGCATGATCTTCTTGCCAAGAATGCCGGGATCGGAACCAAAGCGCCGCGCCCATGTTCCGTAACTGAGCACAGCGGTGGCCGTTCGGCCTGGCAGGTCCTCATCGGGAACAAACAATCGTCCGAGAGCTGCCCGCTGTCCCAGCATGGATAACAAACTCGACGAGACTCGGATCGTCCCAACGCGCTCCGGTTCGCCCGACCCGTTAGGTTGTAGTTGCCACCAATCGCTATCGCGACCTGTTCAAACCCATGATGGCCGTTCTTGATGTCGAAGTATTGCGCGGTTGAAAACCAGTCTTCCATTATGTTCAGGCCAGGAGAGCGGTTCCACAGTATGACCAGCCGTCCAGCATCTTTGTACGGCAAGTGGACGAAGCAACAGCCCATCTACGATGCTGAAGATCGCTGTATTTGCGCCGATTCCGATGGCCAACGAGAGTATCGCTGTCACGGTGAAGGCGGGTGCAGCGGCCAGAGCACGAAGAGCCCGCCGCAAATCTTGTAGCAAAATGCTCATGCAGGCAATGATGGCCTCCCACGGCCAATGTACTCTAACGGACGGACAAGGTGTGACGGACGAAAAGCAGCCTGCAGGAAGTGGGCAGTTGAACTCTTGGAATCAGAAAACACTTCGGGGACTTAGCTGCATGCTCTTGGCAGAGTGGTTTCTTGCGGGTTAGTCTCAACCCTTTTTTTGATCAAAAGCCTTTAAGGTTTGAGGCAATGAATCGACAAGGGTTCCGCCCCAGGGGAACCGGGACCATCGATGGACTGCACTAGACGAACCATTCTTTCTTCCTGCTGCTCGATAGATTCGAGTAGTTTGAATTGCGTCCTGCAGCGATCAAGGTTGTGTCCGTCCCGGTTCACTTTGTAATACACGTCCCCCTGCAAATAGTCCGTCAGGAATCGGACGCCCTGCTCGAATGTCATTAATTTGCCGGAGAAGACAAGGTGTTGCTTCTCGGCTTTCGTCAAAAAATCACCCGCCGAAGCGAGATAACCGCGCACGAGCGCTTCGAACATGGAGAACTGCATGGTTACTTTGGAGAGATCTTGCTCGTCTTCCTTAGCCGCGCTTGTCGCCGTCCTTACCATATCGCCGAAATCGTGAAGTGCTAATCCTGGCATGACAGTGTCGAGGTCAATTACGCAGATGCCCTCGCCGCTGGCATCGTCGAGCATGACATTGTTGAACTTCGTGTCGTTGTGGGCGATGCGCTCCGGCAGGTTTGCGCCAAGCAGGACGCTTGTGATGGACCGATGCGCGAAGGCGTATTCAATCTCCGGTCCTGCAAGAATTGCGCGACCGGCTACATCGGAGGCGATTGCTTGCTCCAATGCCATGAATCGTTTCGGCGCATGGTGAAAGTCTTTGATGGTATCGTTCAATCTCGGCGCCGGCAGGTCGAGGAGTAGTTTTTGAAATCTTCCAAACGCTTTGGCTGCCTGAAAGGCCTGGTCTGTGGACTCGACGGCATCATAAGTGTGTGCGTTCTCGATGAAGCAATAGGTGCGCCAATAGTTGCCGCTTGCATCTAGATGCCAGGCCCGCTCATCGCGTGCGGGAATGAGTGTGAGTGCACGCCGACTTCGGTCCGGCTCACCTGACATCTTCGCTGCAAGATGAGACGTCACCCGCTGAACATTTTCCATGAGGGCGGGCGGGTTCTTGAAGACGCTGTGATTGATGCGTTGAAGCACGTAACGGACGGGAATCCCTTCCTGATTGAAGGTGACGCGGTAGGTGTCGTTGATGTGGCCGCTGCCGTGGGCCGTCGCACCCGCAAATTCACCGCCGATTTGAAACTGGCATGCTATGGCGCCGACATCGTGTTTGCTCATAGCCAAAGCCTGTTCGGAAAATTACCGCGGTCGATGAGGCCGCGAATGGTTTGGACGACGCGTAGGTGGTCTTCGCGGTAGGTAACGCCTGCCCATGAATCATTCGTGCGCAGGACCTTTACCCGCGCCCGACCGGCCAAAACCAACTCATTCACCGCATCTGGAAGATAGCTTTCCGATTCGATATCCGAGCCGTTCGATCTAAGAAATCTCTGAAAATGTTCTCTAACCTGTCCAAATATGTGGGGAGTAAATCCCCACATATTCATCGAAACCACCTCGTTACCCGACAGCGTGGTTATCTGGCCTGTCGAGTCAGTGTTCCTGGCATGCACCCCGTCGCGCTCAATATTTGTCAGTTCGACAACGCCTCGGAGGAATCCGTCGTCATCGATTCGGCACACGCCACGCGACACCGTACCGAAGTCAGATAACGTGTTGCGCAGAACAAATCCGACCATTGCGTAGTGCGCAGTACCACTCTGTAGATGTTGTCCCAAGACGCGATAGCCCTCCGACCCGTAAAAATCGTCCGCGTTGATGACCGCAAAGGGCTCGTCGATCGTATCGGCGGCCGTCAGAACTGCATGCAGCGTGCCCCATGGCTTGGTGCGGCCGGCCGGGATGGAAAACCCCAGAGGAAGTTTGTCGAGTTCCTGAAAGGCGTATTTGACGGCGATATGTTTTTCAAACCGTGCACCGACGGCTTGCCTGAAAGCCGGCTCAATGTCCTTGCGGACGACGAACACGACCTTGCCGAATCCTGCGCGGAGTGCGTCGTAGATCGAATAGTCGATGATGGTTTCGCCGCCGGGGCCGACTGGATCAATTTGCTTGAGGCCACCGTAGCGGTTGCCCATGCCGGCGGCTAGAACGAGCAGAGTTGGAGGTGTTGTCGGTTTCATCAGGTTGCTCATCGCGGGGTAACATCGAGCGTGAGTACTTCGAACGGAGCGAGATGAAACTCATGCGCCTGTTGTGCGCCAAGCACAACGGCGGGCCGGTTTGCATCCTCCTTCCACGGGCTCTTTGCAAAGTACTCCTGTGCGGCGCCTAAGGGCAGCTCGAATGCATCCTGCAGCTTGATGCGAATCGTCTTCGCCTGATCGCTCGGATTGCGTAGTACGAGGATGCCTTTGCCTGGCGTCCATGATGCCCATCCATACACCTCCTGCAGCGCGGGATCACCGCCGAGCCAGTGCGTGTCTTTCAACACCTCGGCGTTGGCGCGTGACCACTTCGCTGCCTCGGCAAGGTCGTCCCAATTGGAATCACTTAGCAAAGACGGCGTTATATACATCTCCTGGAGCTGGGTGCCAGTACCGAAGTACGATCGAATCTCGTTGCGGAAGTCATTTCCGGGATCGCTATCGAGTTGCTTGCGGTGCTGCGCATAGATCATGCCATGAAGCATGAGAGAGTTGAGCGGAAACAGAGGGCCATTTTGTACGATACCGTGATATGTCTCTGCATCGCGATAGGTGATCCACCGTTCCCGGAAGGTTCCGACGCCCGCTGTGCCGTCATCCTCGCCGCCTCGCCAAATGGAATCTGCATAGATCAGCCAGAAGGGTGAAGGCCACGTTCCAGTAGTCAGATTGATGTAGATGTCAGGTTTGGTTGTGCGAAGCTCGCCAATGAGGTGGATTGCCGCCGCGAAGTCACTGTCGAAGCTGCTGCCTGGGAAGACGGAGTCCACGTTACCCGTGCCATCGAACTTGAACTGGTTCACGCCATACTTGTGAATCATATCCATGCAGACGTCGCGGAAGGCGGCATAGTACTTCGGACCAGAAAGAGCGTATCCGTTTTTGACGATCTCGTATCCGGCATTTTTTCCGAACTCAATCCGCTCTTTCTTCGGGTTGGAGTAGCCGCCCCAGGGCGACATCCATACGCCGGGATCGGCGCCGTACTTCTCCGCAGCCTCCCTCACAGGAACGAAACCATTGGGAAAACCATCATTGAACTTCCAGAGCGACTTGTGGTTGTCCCAACCGTCGTCGAAGAGGAAAGAATCCAGCTTCACGCCGCGCTTTTGGGTCAGTTCGTGTCCGAATTGGTTCACACGATCCAACGCGCCAGCCTGGTCATAGGGCGTGAAATAGCCGAGATCGTACCAGGAGTTGTAGTGAAGAAAGGTTCGGTAGGGATGCGCTCGTTCTCTCTCCACATACGCAAGGAAGTCACGCCGCATCTGCCCGGCACGCGCAACGCCGATTACGGAAGAGTACGTGATTGATTGGCCTACGCGAAGAGGTAGGTCCCGATCGATCCAGGCGGTAGCTCTGTCGCCTGTAACTTTGCTTTGTGACAGCGGATGTTCGAATCCGACGAACAAATTCCCAGCAACAATGGGTGAGCCCGCCACCGATCCGCTCACATGGGCTCCCGGAAGAGGCAAATCAATCAGCTCCACTCGGCTAATTGGAAGGTCCTGACCGACCGCACTGATCGCGACAAGCTGTCTGAAGTAAGTAGAGCCGTCAAGAAGAATGAGCGACCACACTACTCGCAGAGAATGGTCACTGCTTTCCAATGGAAAGTCGAACTCCTCGCCATGCAGTCTGTCGGCGAAGCGCGAGGCTTCCGGCTGCGGAGTGAGTTCGTGCTTCGTGGGCTGGCCAGTAAGCTTCAAGAGGCTGGAATCGTAGACAGTTCCATCTCTCAGAAGGATGACGAAGGGCGCGGCGACGCGAAGCTCTGTTCTATGCATGCGGTCGCTGACAACCAGATTGTTCACTTTTCCGTCTGTAACAGACCACTTCGCTCCGATCGCGTGATTTTCAAGATCGAAGCTGTCTCCAGCCCGCGTCGCGAGGACGGGGCCAGGGTCGAAGTCTCGCTGAGTCTTCAACGCGATGGCTGAGGCGGGGAGCATTGCTAACGACAAGACAAACTTTGCTGTTAGGTCCCTGATTGCGGCCCAAGGTTGCATGCCTTCATCCATTTAGTTTGCTCGCTTACATGTACCGCGAAGATTGTTAGTTTAGCGCACCGTGAAGGCGCAGACTATAGAAACGCAGGGGAATGAAACAGATATTGCTTAAGAAGACGTTGGAAAGTCGCCGACCACTGAAGGCGCGAGTGTACGGAAGCGCTGTTACTGGCTCCTTCCATCGTAGTCAACCGGTAGCATCTGATAACTGACGAAAGCAAGGTGGTGGCTGTCGGGGGCCCAGGATGGGACGTTTATGGTGCCGGATCCGCCGACAATATTCACCAGCACCCTCACCTTCTTGTCGTCCATTGACATGATCCGTAGCACGACGTCCTTGTTCGCAGGGTGCCCTGTGACACCCTTTTCATAACTGAGGAAGACCACCGACTTGCCGTCGGGTGAGGGGTGGGGCGTCCAATTCACGAGGTCGTCCGAGGTGACCTGCTCCGGGCCGCTGCCATCTGAACGCATACGCCAGATCTGCATACTGCCGCTTCGGTCTGAGTTGAAATAGATGTATTTGCCGTCCGGAGAGTAATCCGGGTCGTCGCTGACGCCGCGACCCGAGGTCAAAGCCCTTTCCTCACCACCTTCAGCCGGGATGGCATAGATATTGAGGGAACCGTGGTCCGGGCGAGTGAAGACGATCGTCTTGCCGTCGGGTGACCAGCTGTGCCAGTAGGAATTGGGATTTTCCGTTATCAGGCGTGGCGTTCCTCCGCCAGAAGGTACGATATAAACTCGCGATTCCGGCTTGTCAGGCATGCTGCAGCTGATGGCCAGCCACTGGCCATCGGGTGAGAGACCGTGACTCCCGTTGCAGCGGGTTGCGGCACCAATATTAACGGCATCAGGCGTCCCCGCCGTCGCGGAAATCTTCATGATCTTGCCGTCCTGGTTGAAGAGTAAGGTGTTCCCGTCCCTGGTCCAGTTGGGCGCTTCCAACCGACCTCGTGCCGTGTACACCACCGCTCTGCGAGAGTTATCTTCGGTCCCGATGGTCTGGAGCGTACTGTAGAGCGCGAGTGCGTCGGGCGTGGTCGGCGACAGCGATTTGAGTTCGACGTTTGAGAAGACAGCTTTTTCCGTGACCTTTGCGTCGTGAGAGCATACTCCGAGACCAACGTAGAACGGCTCGCGAAAATGGAGCTTGATCGACGAGCCGACCTGATGGATTGGCTCGCTGCCCATGCTCAGAAACATGGTGATCGTGTCGCCGCGTTTCTCGATGCGCAGTCTTTTTGGAGAAGAGATGTCCAGTTCAATGTCTTGAGTTGTGGCGCCTCCTGCCTGTCGATACTGTAGCGCGGTCAGTCCCGAGCCGTGCTGCGCCGCGTCGGCGTAGACACCGTCGGCATCGAGGGTCTGGCGAAACATCAGAAGTGCCTTGCGGTGGGGGTTGGGATTGCCGGTTTTGACTGGGAAGTCGATATCGGCTGCAAGCGATATATCGCCGGAGACCTTCTTCCACACAAAGTGAAAGGCATCGACCGTAGACCAGAGATTAGCGCCTGCCGCGGTAATGGTATATGTACGTGCGGCCGGGTCGTACACGAGAGATCCTGGAGGAGTAACGCTGCCGACGTCGGATTGGCCCTCGAAGATGCCCATGGATTCTGAACTGGGTTGTGGCGAGGCTTTACTGCCTGATCCGGATGAGACGGTGACCTGGCCTTTGCTGAAAGCCGGATCCATCTCGGCGATGTCCACGCGAAAACTAACGGTGTCTGCAGTTGGAAATCCGGCTGGCACCTTCTGGGTCACTTTTCCGGTAGCTGCCCACTCTGTTCCTCGTTGAAAGGTCGTGATAAATCCTACGTCGCTCAACGCGGCGACATCGTGCCCCAATGTGGTATGGAAGATTCTTCCTTTTCCGTATCTGAGAGCCATAAGTATGGGCTCGTCGCGGCCAGTCCCCTTATTATTCGGGTCGGAATGCGCGGTTGCCAGCACGGACATGTTTTCGCCGGGACCACGAAGCGTTGCATAAAGTTCGTCGGCTGCGTGCATCCAGACGGGCGGTAGGCCCTTCATGATTGGGTGTTCCGGCGCGCGCGTCTCAATCCTGAAAGGGAGGCGATTGCCGTGGGAGCCTGCAGGTCCAGGAGAGGTGTCGGAGACTAATTTGCCGTCCTTGAAGTACCAGAGGGGACCCGATGCTTCGTTTCGATTCCGCCACCCGCCGATTCCGGTCATCTGATTGAAGGCTGGCCAATTGGGAAACGCATTGTCGGCCGCATGAACGATGACAAGTCCGCCGCCATTTTCTACGTAGTGCTCGAACTGCAAGCGAAGATCGACTGGCCAATCAGGGGCGTCGTAGTTGAATACGATCACCTGATATTCGCTGAACTTGGGTCTGAAGCTGCTGAAGTCGCCATCGGACTTAGGACAGGTCGTGACTGTGACCTGAAACCGGCCGGAGTCTTCCAACTCCTTTTTCAATACGGGCGTGGTCAATTGCCAATTGTGATAGGGTCCGGCGCTTTGTCCGTCAAGAATCAATACGCGTATCGGGCTTGTTGCCGCAGACGAAAAAGTGGTTACAAGGAGGATCGTGGTCCAAAGGACAATGACAGCAAGTCTCTTCATACGGCTCTCTCCTTGTTCGAACTGACAGAATCTGACATCGCCAGTGTCGACTGACACTGGGAATTAGCCAGCCGCATCCAATGGGCGAGTCTACAACAATGCACATATAAAATCTCTTTCTAAAAAGCCTGCGGAACGCGCGAAGGCCCTTCCTCGCTTGGGCACGAAAACTCTTTATACTGATCCGCGGAGACCAAGAGCATGAACGTTGGTGTATTCACTGCGCTGCTGTCGCAGTTGCCACTTGATGAAGTGCTGAAGAAGTTAAAGGCGTTTCAGATTGATACCGTGGAACTGGGAACGGGGAACTACCCGGGCGATGCTCATTGCAAGCTGTCGATGCTTGAGAACAGCTCCGCACTTTCGGAGTTCAAGATCCGGCTGGCTGACCAAGGCGCGAGCATCAGTGCCCTCAGTTGTCACGGCAATGCGCTGCATCCTGACGCAGACCGGGCGCGACAGACTCGCCAGGTGAGCCGTAAGACAATTCTGCTGGCAGAAAAATTGGGTGTGCCAGTTGTGGTGGATTTTTCCGGTTGTCCCGGGGATTCGCTTCAGTCTACTGCGCCGAACTGGGTCACTTGTCCATGGCCTCCTGACTATCGCGATGTTTTGGAGTGGCAATGGAACGAGGTGGTCGCACCTTACTGGGAGAAACACGCGGCGTTCGCTTCGGAGCATGGGGTGAAGATTGCAGTGGAGATGCACCCGGGATTTGTCGTGTATAGCCCCGAGACGATGCTGAGGCTGCGTTCGCTAACGGGACCGGTGGTAGGCTGCAACTACGACCCAAGCCACATGTTCTGGCAGGGCATCGATCCAATTGCAGCCATCCGGATTCTTGGCGAGGCGATCTTCCATGTTCACGCCAAGGACACGCAGCTCTACACAGCTAATCTGCCCCGAACAGGGGTACTCGACACTAAGCCCTACACGGATGAGCGGAACCGAGGATGGATCTTTCGCACTTGCGGCTATGGCCATGGCGCGGAGTGGTGGAAGGAGTTCGCCTCCACGCTCAGAATGTTCGGCTACGATAACGTACTTTCGATCGAACATGAGGACAGCCTGCTCTCTCCCGAAGAAGGACTCAGAAAAGCAGCTCAGTTTCTGAATGAGATTGTCATTAAAGAGGAGCCCACAGCGGCGTGGTGGGTGTAAAAAGCGGCGCTCCGCAGATCGAGGTCAGGTGAGACGGGTTAGGACGGCAGTGATCGGAACCGGATTTATGGGGCGCGTGCATCTGGAAGCGCTGCGGCGAGTGGAGTTCGTCGATGTGGCTGCGATCGCCGGCCGTGAACTTGCGCCGGCAGAGCGACTCGGGGCGGGGTTTGGTGTGGAGACTGTGGTCGACGACTATCGCAAGCTGCTCGAGGACGTGACGATTGACGCAGTACACCTCTGCACACCCAATGTCACGCATTATCAGATGGCAAAGGATTCGCTACTGGCTGGCAAGCATGTTCTCTGCGAGAAGCCCCTCTCCGTATCGGCGGAGGAGGCACAGGAGTTGGTCAGGCTGGCGCGGGAGCGTTCGCTGCGCAATTGTGTCTGCCATAACCTGCGCTACTACCCGATGGTTCAGCAGATACGGAGGATGCGGGAGGATGGCGACCTTGGCGAGGTGCTGGTGGCGCAGGGAACGTACTCGCAGGACTGGCTGCTCTATGAGGCAGACTGGAATTGGCGGATCGACGCGAAGGCGGGAGGAGCATTGCGGGCGATGGGAGACATCGGCTCGCACTGGTTCGATATGGCGGAACACTTGACCGGGTTGCGAGTTCGGTCTTTGTGTGCCGATCTGCAGACTTTTCACCTGACCCGTAAGAAGCCAAAGCAAAGTGTCGAAACATTTGGTGGAAAGCTGCTTACCGATGCAGATGTCGAGGACACCCCGGTCCACACGGAGGACTTTGGAGCAGTCCTGTTTCGGATGGGAGAGAGAGCGCGCGGTGCTATGACCGCGAGTCAGGTCTCCGCCGGAAGGAAGAACCATCTCAACATCGAAATCTACGGGACAAAGGCGTCGGTCCGCTGGGACCAGGAGCGCCCGAATGAGTTGTGGATCGGTCAGCGCGACAGCCCAAACCAGGTGATTGTCAAAGATCCGTCACTGCTGAAGAAGGCTGCTGCTGGATATGCCGATCTGCCAGGGGGCCACTCGGAGGGATACAGCGACACATTTAAGCAGATCTTTCGGCGGTTCTATGCTTCGATAGCCGACCCCCAATCTCCTTTGGAGTATCCGCAAATGACGGACGGCCTGCGACAGATGAGGATCATGGAAGCGGAGCTTGAAAGTCACAGCAATCGCCGCTGGGTAGACCTCCCGAATGACTGATCCAGCAGATATGGAGCTGCACAGAACTCCGCCTGTGCCGCCTCGTCTAGCTTGCCGTCGCAGTCGGGATGCGAATTGGGGCCTTTCCCTGGTACTGATTTTCGGTACTCCCGATTCCATACGGCAAATTGTCAGATATCCACGTTGGCCTCTACTTAGACCATTCCGCGGATATTGTCCTTGACGAGGTCCAACACCTGGTCGCCTCGATTGTCCAAGACCATTCGAGTCATCGCCAATGCGAATCCTCTCGCTTCTTCGTAGGTCGACTTCGGCGGCATCGACATGGCATTCGGATCGGTGGTGATATCCACCAGTGCTGGTCCCGCATGTGCAAAGGCACGCTCAATCGCAGAGGCAACCTCTCCCTTTCGTTCAACGCGTTCCGCATGGAAGCCGATGGCCGTTGCCACGGCGCTGAAATCGGGATTGTGCATTTCGGTCCCCCAGAAGGGATAACCGCCGACCATCTGTTCAAGTCGAACCATTCCCAAAGTTGAGTTGTTGAAAACAACAATCTTGATTGGCAACTTTTGCGAGACGATCGTCAGCAGATCGCCCATGAGCATGGAGAGACCGCCGTCACCACAGAAGGCGATGATCTGTCGGTTCGGATATGCCATCTGCGCGCCGATCGCGTCGGGCATCGCGTTGGCCATAGTGCCGTGATTGAACGAAGTCATTAATCTTTGCCCAACCCGTAGCCGCAGATGTTGCGCCGCCCACACAGTGCACATGCCCGTATCCGCAATGATGATTGAATCGGGTGAGCAGAGGCGGCTCACCGCATCGCCCACCTGTTCGGGACGGATCTTCCCATCGGACCCGCCATGCTCGACATATGTCTTCACGTGCTCCATGGCCGTCGCGTGACCGCCGAGGATTTCATGCAGAAATTCCCGGTCTTTGCCGCGCGATTTGATGCGCGGAAGCAGCGCATCCAGGGTATCGGCGACGTGCCCGCAAAGCCCCAGTTCCAGTGGGGCGCGGCGCCCCAGGTGCGTCGGATCGCTGTCGATCTGAACGATCTTCGCCTGCTTCGGAAGGAAATCGACGTAGGGAAAATCCGTTCCCAGCATGATGAAGACGTCGCACCGATCCACCCCTTTCTGTAAACCGCCCCAACCCAGGAGTCCTATCATTCCCACGGCGTTGGGATTGTCCGCTTCCAGCACGTCTTTTCCACGATAGGAAAATCCAATTGGGGCATTGAGCTTTTGTGCAAGCGCCAAAACCTGATCGCGAGCGCCACGGCAGCCTTCACCCCCGAAAATCAAAGGCCTCCGCGCGGAGTTGATGATTTCGGCCAATTTGTCGAGATCGCCATCCGTTGGACGAATCCGTGGAACTTCGGTGTAAAACGGATGCGCGGGAATATCGACCGCCGCGGGTTGCGCCAGCGTATCGCCCGGAATGCAAACCAGTCCAACGCCGCGCTTGGTGATTGCAGTCTGAATCGCGAGCCTGCTCATTGTGGCCGCCTGAACTGCGGTGTAAGCCGCTTCACAATAGTGGCTGCAATCTCGGAAAATCCTCTCCGGATGTGTTTCCTGAAAGTATTCGGTGCCAAGGAACCGTGTTGGCACCTGGCCGGCGATCGCGAAAACCGGCGCCCTGTTCCGATGGGAGTTGTAGAGTCCCTGAATCAGGTGCAGATTACCCGGACCACACGATCCGGCGCAGGCCGCGATCTGCCCGGTTAAAAGAGCATCTGCACCCGCTGCGAACGCGCCGACCTCCTCATTTCGAACATGCACCCAGCGCAGTTTTCCATCGCTCCTGCGAATGGCGTCGACGATCGGATTGATCGAATCCCCGACCACTCCATAGACGCGTTGAATACCCGCATCAATCATCATTTCCGCGATCTGATCTGCTGCTGTCTTTGCCATGGGGGACTCCTCCGTATGTAGTTGTGTTTAGGTTGTTATTCCCTCAAATTCTTCAGTGTTTGAAATCAACGACGGCGTGAGCCCTGGAAGCGCCGATTCCTTCGCCGCAGCGTACAGACGGCAAATCCGAGATCTTCTAGTCTCTGCAGATCCGGAGCCTGAGGCAGCCAACCTATCCACGCTTGCTCAATCTTCACGTCGTGCGAAAGGTCCTCCGCAAGTTCGTGAATTGGCGGCTCGTCCGCTGCTCCCTGGGACTGTTCGACCCTCAGGTAGTCGAAGTCTTTCTCTCCCTTCCCCAACAAACCTGGACTACCTGCGCGACGCTCGATCGAAACCGATTCGGCTTTTCATCGTACGAGTCAGATCAATGGGGCGCTATTACATGTTTCTGGTAGTGCTCGCCCGGACTCCTGCTGGTCAGTCGCCAGACACGCGCAGCGCAGGAGATTCGTGACCGCCCTCCGCCCCGGCAAGGCGTTGCCGCCCGCTGTAACGGTCAGGTGTTGGGACAAACTTCGCCTCGCTGAGAGTTAAACGAGATTCGCTCGATTTATTTCAGAGTTTGGGCATTGCAAGCGGAGGAAGCATTAATGGGGTTACAACGCGCTACGACATCCCCAGGCAGAGTCACGACGTAGTGGCCAGACCAACGGGCAGGTTCATTGATGGGGTAATCAGTGCTCAGCAGTTGCGCACCGCTGGCGATCGTAGCATCGCGTGTGGTTGTGTCGTTGACCCGTGCCTCTTTCGTATCTGAATCAGTGCGAGTGCGGATGAGATAACCTTGGCGAACCAGTGCTGAGATGTCTGAGGCAGGACCATCGTTCCGTTCAATAAAGGCGGCGTCGGGCTCTCCAGGCTCGGCATTCGTGAAAATGACGCGTCCACGAAGCGACGGATGTCCGGTGAGATAGACCGGGCCAACAGAACGCTGGTCCATAAGAAAGACTATCTTGCCGCGCGCATTGGCAAGGCTTGGCCAATTGCCGGCAAGCACAGCCTGGTTGAGCGTATCGTAATTCCCCCGGACATCGTCCGGTGTAATGAGCTCTTCGGAAGGAAATACGGAGCGTATCTCGGCATCAAGAGCGTCGAAGGTTGCTGTGGTAAAGGATTCGGGCTCGGTGAGGTGAAGATCACCGCGAGGTTTACCTTGTTTGGTCTCGATCAAGACGAAGATCGGGATGTGGTCGGGATGAGCATGAGACCACTCCCGAATCTGTTGCAGACAGCCGGTAAAAGGCTGACAAGTGCTGCGATAGTCGAAGTCCTGAACATGCATGACCTTGAAACCTGGCTTAGCCATTACTCCGTCCGGATCGAAGTTAGGATCGGGTGGAAGATGAGCAGCAGCGACGGCTGCAGGACCTGATGGATGTGCGTACAGTCCGCCTTTTGTATCGGCGTAGACGTCGAGTTCAATCTGGCGTACACCACTGTCGAACTGTTGGGTCAACGGCTGATGTTGATAGTCGAGCCCCTTGTATGCGTCAGGATTCTTAGCCTGCCAAAGCTTACTTTCGCTGGGAGCGATGCCGGCGTGGTAGCTGTTGTGCGTTCCTATTACCTGAATCTGATTGAGTTTAATGTTGCCATCATCTTTAGATGTTTGCGCACATGCTTGAAAAGAAACGAACGTTGCCGGAACAATAATGAGGGACAAAATGCAATCGCGAATTTGAGACATGTTTACCCTTTTCGGCCGAATTTTTGTGGTGAAAACGTGGTAATTGGATGGTGGGTTGTGGTGAATTACGTGGTGCGGTATGGCTTGCTGTAGTGAGTCGACCACTCGACCAGGCTTTCGTTCATGAATCGCCAGGTCGCACGCTTTGTATCGACCTCCATGAGCATATAGGCGTTGGGATCGTACCGGGTGGCCGCCATGATGTAATGCTGCGGGCCATAGGCGTGGGCGTAGTCGACCCATTTGTGAACGTGGCCGGAGACGACCAGCTGGATGGTGTCCTGATACTTGCGCAGGAGCGGGTGCAGCCCGTAGTCGGCAAACTCGGTCGGCTTGTCCTGAATGAGGGGGTAATGGATGAAGACGAAGGTGGGTTTGTGCTGCTGAAGCTGGGCTTCAAACCAGTGGAGCTGCTCTTCGCCGAGCGAACCGATGCCGGGGTTGAAGTCGGACGAGGTGCGGTCCTGGGTACTTCCTAAGAAGTTGTTCAAGTGGATAAATTTGTAACCTTTGTAGTCCAGAACCGAATAGGGATCGGCATTGAACTTGGCTTTGAACAGCCGGTGGCTCATCTCGCGGTCGACGTGTTTGACGTCATAGTCGTGGTTGCCGAAGCCAAGGTGGACGGGCATCTTAAAGCCGTCGGAGATGGTTTTCGCGTGGTCGAGGCGGGTGGTGTTCTTGAAGTAGAAGTCGTAGTCGGTGGAGGGATAGTTGTGGAAGTAGTCGCCGATGAGGAAGACCTGCTCGATGGCGGGATTGAGCGAGTTGATGAGGTCGCGGGCCGATGTAAAGCGAGGAGTAGTGACGAGGATGCTTTCGTTGTCCTCGATCCCATTCTCGCTGCCTTTCACGTAGAAGTCATCGATGATGTGGGTGTCGGCGACGAGGGCAAAGTAGAACTTGTCGCTAGAGGCCGCCGCCCGGGCCTGCTCAGCCCAGAGTCTCCGGGTGAGCAGGTTGCCGAGCGATGCAGCTCCGAGTGCAGTGAACTGTCTGCGGTCCATGTTGAATGACCCTCCTGGTTGCTGATTAGAAGATGACCTTGCCGGCGAACTGCAGGACGCGGGCCGGGAAGGTGGAGCCCGCGGCTACTACGCCGAAGCTGGTAGAGGATGGGCTGTAGCTGCTCTGCGGGAAGGCGTAGTTGGTCTGGTTAAGAACGTTGAAGGCCTCGACTCGGAAGTCGAACGAGGTGCCCTCGGGGTAAAGGGGAAACTGCTTGTGGAGGCCCATATCGAGCTGATAGAAGGGGTCGAAACGTACCGAGTTGCGGCCGGCAGTGCCATAGGGATGGTTGTTGTCGGGAAGGCTGAAGATGGGATTGGTGGGCTGCGCACCCTGCAGGACAGGGTTTTGTAGCGCGACGATATCCTGATTGCCGTTGAACTTGATACGCTGCTTTTTGGGGATGACCGGATTGCCAGGCACCTCGTTGGGACGCTGGACCAGAATGGTGCTGACAGACTGTGCGCTGTTAGGGGAGTAGGTGATGTTGATAGGCATGCCGCTGTTGGCACTGTTGATGGCAGTGATCTGCCATCCGCCCAGAGCTTCCTGCATAAGGCGCGGAGCGTTGTTGCCGAACATGCGTCCTTTGCCGTAGGGCAGGTCGTAGACGATCGAGAGAACATCGTTCAGAGGTTGGTTGTAGCCGGAAGGGCCGCGGTCGCCCCGCGGATTGGCCAGATTGATTCGTCCGCTGTCTCCATTCACTTCTTCGAGGTGGCCTTCGGCGTTATCCAGCGCCTGCGACCAGGTGAAGGAGTTCAGCAGGTAGAGGCCGTGACCAGTGCGGTGTTCGAGCTTGGTCTGAAGACCGTTATAGGTGAGGAAGCCATCAGGGAGGGTCTCTTCGATAGTGGTGAAGGTTGAAATGGGACGCCGCGCCGCTACGCTGAGACAGCCCGACGAGACGGTTGCATTGCAGGTCGCCGTAACCGGGTTGGCCATAGACTGATTCAGATCTGCGAGCACCTGGATCTTGACGCCGTGCTCTCCAACGTAGGAGACCTCAAAGGTCGTGCTGTTGCTGAGCTGACGCTGAACGGTCAGATGATAGCTCTGAACATATCCGGTAGGCAGGTTTTTGGGGATATAGCGCGCCTCCGTGCTGAGGTTGCTGGCTGCGGTGACGTTGGCGGGATTCGTGAAGCTTGTCGGATAACCCTGTGTCGTGGTCCGGAAGCAGGGGCTTGGAGTGGCGGGGTTGAAGGAAGCTCCGGCCTGCGCGGTGGTACAGGTCGATTGCGGCGCCTGCGTAATGACACCACGATTTGCGAACTGCGGAGCCTGAACGATGTTGGTGTTGACAATGGCGGGAAGGTTATAGGAGAGCATGTTTTCTCCACCCTCTCGATTGAACTGGGCATAACCAAGGCCGTACCCTGCGCGGACCACGGTCTTCGAATCCGCCTGGAAGGCGAAACCCAAACGCGGCGCGAAGTCGAGCTTAGGCATATTGACCAGCGCGCGGTTGTAGATAGAGCCGGGGCTGGCTGTAATCAGGGACTGTGTAGTCGGGTCGTAGTTGGCAAGCTTGTTGCTCGATTCCCAAATCGGCGTTACGAGCTCATAGCGCAGGCCCGCGTTGACCGTGAGCCTGGAGTTGACCCGAATATCGTCCTGGAAGTAGAAGTTGTGCATCCGCTGATTGAGATGGACATTGACGAAGTTGTTGAGCTGGTAAGTATCGCGCGCGCCGAAGAGGAAGTCCGCGAACGCGACCGCCTCTTTGGTGCCGGTGTCGGCTGAACTGAGACCTGCCAGGGTAGCAGGGATAGCAGAAACGTTCGTTGTTCCATTCATATAAGCAGGAACGCCGTTGAAGCTGAAGCCGCCGTTGTACGTATCCTGACCGTAGACTGGGTTGAAGTCGTCGACAGTAGTAAAGATGGCCTGATACTCGTAGCCCACTTTGTAAGTGCTGCGTCCATGGATGAACGTGTAGTTGACCTTGGGGTTATAGACGTAGGGGTTTTGATACTGGGGATTGCTGCCCTGGTTTCCGAACTGGGAGAAGTTCGCGACGCTCTGGACGTTGAGGCTGCGGACGACCTGGGGATCTGTCGGGAGACCAGGGATGCCTCCCATCAGGCTGGGAAGGTTCTGACCATAGGGAAACTTTCCGCCGTCGGTACGGGTGAAGGCGAAGCGTGCGTCAAGGATGGAGTTCTGGGTGAAGGTGTGAGTGACGCCACCTGCGATCTGCTGATTGAAGATGTTGACGGTCCCGTTGCTGCTTCCGCCGGCAGGTCCCTGAATATTTGGAGGCGACAGAATGGTGCCCTTGTGTTGGCTGTAACGGACGAAAGCGGTGGTTCGGGCGTTGAAGGTCTGGTCGACGCGGACGTCGAACTTGTTATCGGTGAGGGTGTCGGCAGGCTGCGAGGCGTAGTTATTGGCGAAGGGAGAGCCGGGGACGTTCGCTGCCGGAAGAGCCGCGAGAACACCCTTCGCGAACGAGGAGACCGATGGGTCGCTGAAGGGAATTACACCATTGGAATAGACCTGACCCGTGAGGGGATTGATCAGGGGAAGAGGAATACCGTTCTCGGTGCTCTTTCCTGTGATAAAGGTATAGCCGCCGTTGGCTATGGCGAGTGGGCTGGTGCCGTTCTGGTTGGAGGTGGGGATAGTTGCCGAGGTGGGGGAGTGCTGAACCTGACGGGTGCCTTCGTAATCGCCGAAGAAGAAGGTGTGATCTTTCCAGATAGGCCCGCCGAAGGTGCCCCCGAACTGGTTGCGGATGAGGGTGGGCTTCTGGGGCTTACCGGTGAGCGGGTTGGACGGCGGTGTGAATGGTCCGATGGCGTTTAGGGCTGTGTTGCGAAGATAGTCGTAGGCCCTGCCGTGAAACTTGTTCGTGCCGCTGCGGATACTGACGTTGACGACGGCTCCGGCGGAGCGGCCGTATTCGGCACTGTAGTTGTCGGTTTCGACGCGGAACTCGTCGATGGCGTCGGGGGAGGGCGGGATGGCCTGGTTGGAGAAGCCCTGGTTGGAGGTGCCGTAGGCGTTGTTGTCGAGACCGTCAAGAAGGAAGTTATTGAACTCACTACGCTGCCCGTTGACGTCGAAGGAAGCGTCGCGGCTGGAGTCGGTTGTGTTTTCGAGCAGGTTGCGGCGAACGCCGGGGACGAGAGCGGCGAGGTCGGCGTAGGCGCGGCCGTTGAGTGGAAGATTTTCAACTTCGCGGGTTCCGATAACCTGACCGCGCTCGCTTGAATCGGTCTCGAGGAGATCTGCGGCGGATGTAACTGTCACAGTTTCATTATTGGACCCGATCTTGAGTGCCACATCGACTCGCTGGCGAGCGTTGACGGTGACCGCGAAGGGCTGTGTAGTGGAGTTCTCGAAGCCACCAGCCTGGACGGTGACGGCATACTGGCCGATTTTGACGTCCGTGAACTGATAGGCACCCTGAGCGTCAGTTTGTGCGGTGACCTGCGCTTTGGTCTCCCGATTGACCAGAGAGACCGTGGCTCCAGAAACGACGGCTCCGGAAGTATCGCGGACGTAACCGAGGACGGAAGCGGTTTCAAATTGCGCGAACACAGGCACAGGGCTCAGAACGAGAAGACAGACTGATAGTGCTAACCGAAGAAGTTTCACTTTTTGGGCTCCAGAAATTTACTTGCATCCGAATTGCGGAGTAGATATGGGTTGCGATGACCGCGCTCGTGCGCAGACGGCTCAAATGCACACGAACTACGGATGCAGCGATGATGGCCATACATGCCAGGCGCGGAAAAGGGTGAGTGTGGTGGAAAAAGTGGCCACCCTGTGATCTCACCCCTGCTCACCCCTCTATATTTCAAGGGATTTTGCGGCATTCATCGCGGAGGGTTCACAGAGATTTCACGGAGCGGAAGTATCCTCAAGGCATGTCTGAGGGCCACGAACGGATGCATGGAGAGCGCCTGGGCCCCCGTGCACCGGATCGTGAGGGCGGTTCTGTGGGGCGCCGGATGTCGGACGGCGGTGTGTCGGTTGCGGAAATATCTTGGCAGAGCGAACGGCTCCGGTCCGGGCCGGAGTGGCAACTAGCGCTTCGGGTGGCAAGCAGCAAAAGACTGAGCAAGTCGGACCTGATGCCGAAGTTTCTGCTTTATGTCTGCGAACAGCGGCTGCTGGGAAATTTACAAGATATTACCGAGCAGCGGATCGGCACGCAGATCTTCAATCGTGCGGCGGATTACAACCCCGGCGAGGACAACATCGTCCGAAGCTACGCGCGCATGTTGCGGAAGCGGCTCGACGAGTACTTCGAAGGGGAGGGACGCGGCGAGCCCATGCGGATTGTGATTCCGCGGGGAGGATATGTCCCGGTCTTTGAAGAGACGAAGAATGTTGCGGAGCCCTATTCGAGTCCTGATGAAGAGAAGACGGTGGAGGCGCCCGGAAATACGGCTGATGCGAAGAGCGCTCATCCGATCGAAGAGCGTGTCGAAGCATCAGAGGCTCCAGTTTCTCCAGGTAATGAAGCTCCAACCGCCTACTGGAAGCCGTCGTGGTCCTCGGTTTTGGCGGGCCTGGTGCTCGGTATCGTCTGCACAACGGCAGTGCTGATTGGGATGCGCAGGTTGCAGGAGGAGCGAGCACCAAGCTTCTCCCATGCTGTGTGGGTGCAGCTGTTTCAACCGAATAGAAACACTCTGATTGTGCCGGCCGATAGTGGATTCGGGATTTTGCAGAATCTTACCGGGCGCCTCGCGGGTCTTGAGGAGTACGCGAACGGCAATTATCTCTTTGATCTGAAGCCGCTGCCAGGACTCAGCTACGAAAATCTGAATGACCTGCGCCAGCAGCGCTATACCAGCGTCGTTTGTCTGAACATTGCTGCAATGCTGACGCAGCTTCCGGAATTTTCCGGAAGCCATTCGGAGATTCGTTACGCACGGAGTATCACGACCGAGGACCTGACGAGCTCCAACGCAATTCTCCTGGGCTCGACTCACACCAACCCCTGGGTTTCGCTGTTTGAGAAGAACCTCAACTTCAGGCTGGAGTATATGCCTGAGGTCGATCAATCGTTCGTGTTGAACCAGCATCCTGCCGCTTCAGAGCAAGCTCGATATGCAAACGGTACGGCAGACACGGCTAATCTTACTTATGGCGCGATCGATTATCTTCCCAGTCTCGATGGAAAAGGGCATGTCCTCATCATTCAAGGATTGAATATGGCGGCAACGCAGGCCGCGGCCGACACGCTCTTTAACTCGAATGAGATGAGACCGATCCTGAAGCAGGCCGCTCTGCCTAATGGCTCTTTGAAGTCCTTCGAGCTACTGGTTGAGACGCGGAGTATTGGGGCGAGTGCTCCTGGTGGGCAGATTATTGCGACTCGCTTCTATCCTTAGGAGTAGCCGGTTCTAAATATCTCGAGGAATGCCCGATTGCGATCTGCGTCGATGGCGCGAGACGGCTGACTCATGATGTGTCTTCAATCCGACGCTGAGTCAACGAGAACAGCGTAACTCGCTCATTAAGCTGCGCTGACCGTTGCATCCTGTTAATACACCCACTTGTCTGTAAAACCGGCTATCCGGAAGTTGACTTTGAACCTCCGGCAAAGCCCGGTTATCGGCAAGTAAGTTTCATCGTTTCACCCATCCTCACCTCGGTCGTTACCCTGCATCGGCCCCATCGCGCTCATTTTCGTCTACGGCTTCGTCTATCATCTCCCTAGGGCCTCCTCAAACACGAACCAGCAGCATCAACGTTACGCGCCAGGAGTCTTGTCCATGGGTCGGGTCCTCGTCATCAGAAGCGACAACCCTGTCACTCACGCCGTCGGAGACATCCTCTCCGCTGCTGGTGTCCCCATCGAATATGCGGCTGGCCCCGTCGGCGCTCTGCAACGCATGCGCGTACAGTCCTTTGCCATCACCATCACCAGTCCAGGCACCGCCATCGAAGAAGACTTGGCCCACCTCGACGAGATGCGCCTCATCCGGCCCGGCATCAAGTGCATCATCCTCGCCCCGCACAGCACTCCCTATGAAGTCATCGCCGCGCTCCGTGCCCGCGCCTTCGCCTGCTTCACCGCGCCCTTCGACCCTGAAGCCATCGCCGCCATCGCACGCGAGGCAGCCTCAGGCGGCCCCGAGGACGACGACATTCGCATCATCTCCGCCCGCCCCGGCTGGGTCGCCGTCCGCGCCCGCTGCCGCCTCCTCACCGCCGAGCGCCTCATGTCCTTCGCCCGAGAGCTCAGCTCCCAAATGCAGGACGACATGCGAGATGAGATCATGCTCGGCTTCCGCGAGATCCTTCTCAACGCCATGGAGCACGGCGCTGCCTTCAATCCCGAGCAGATGATCGAAGTCACCGCCGTCCGAACCAGCAGATCGTTCGTCTTCTACGTCCGCGACCCGGGCCCCGGCTTCCGCCATGATCCGCTTGGCACCGATCGCATCGCGAATCTCACCGACGGCCTCATCCCCAATCCCACCGACGACCTCATCGCCAAACCCGCCGACGACCTCATCGCCCACATCCGCAGACGCGAAGAAGAGGGCTTACCAGCCGGCGGCTTCGGTCTTCTCCTCGCCAAAGGCACCGTCGACGAGCTCCTCTACAACGAGATCGGCAATGAAGTCCTGCTCATCAAGTACATCGACCGCGCACCGTCCAGTCAAAACGATCCGCTCGTGCACTAGCGCCTTTCTTTATAAACCCCTCATCACATAAGCCCTGAGGAAAGGTATAGATTGACATTCGTACCAGCGTCTCCCACTGGCTGTTGTTTGTTCTTGTTGATCCGCGTTGTTGTTCTCCGCACCCCTGGAGAACCCGGTTGCACTCGCAAGGGAAGCCATCTAATCCAGTCCCTGCACACTCACCGGCCAGTCCACGTAGGTCGAGCACAGATTGACCTTCGCAGATAGCATCGGCTTCATGACCGGACTGCCGGTGAGGCTTGCCAGTAACTACCATCCGGAGTTATCTCACAGATGATGGCGGGCAGTAGCGACCGGGCGCAAGGATGTGATTCGGATCGAGTTGACTTTTTATCTGCTGCACGAGGTTCCAGCGTGTTTCGTTCGTCTGCGCGGTCAGATGCATGGAATGAATTCCGAGCCGGAAAGGAAGCATTCCGGCTGCGGAGAGGAACTGCTGGAGTTGGTGGTTGCAGTGGATGGCGCGATCATCTTCTCCCAGCTTGTCCCTGTCGTAGAGGATCGAGATAAAGACGCGGAGAGTTCGGTGTGTAACCGCGCTCATTCCGATCACCGGATCGTAACCTGACAATCGCATGATCTTTTCGCAGGAGTCGATGACGCCGCTGACGGTAAAACCGTCGAAAGGCACTTCAGGGCAGATCCAGATCGCGCCGCATCGGTCGCGGTCGGGATCCAGATCGCCTTTGGGGATCGACGGTTTCTCCATATAAAAACTGCGAACGTTGTCGTTACTCGGCCCGCCGAGAAAGAGGTCGAGACGTTCGCGGAGATCGGGAATGGATCTATCGTCGAGGACTTCCAGAAGTGCGGAACTCTCTTCCAAAGACTGGATGGCCAGCTCCCGTTGCGCATTTGCCATCGAGGGGCTGGCGGCGTAGAGGCAACCGTTCGAGTACCAGGTGTCGGCAGCGAGTTCTCTTTCGTCCAGCGCTCGTCTTGCATTCAACTTGTAACCGTTCCACAGACTGAAGGTGCAAGCGCTGGTGCCGAGGTCGCAAATCAATCGCTGCAGCGAATCTATGTAAGCGGCGAGGCCGTCCTGTGGAATACGAGCGCTGACAAGCTGCAGATGTTGCGGACGACGCGCCAGCCATAGGGTCGCTCGCGTGAGAATCCCAAGGTTGGACTGAGTAAAGAGGCCGTCGAGGTATGGTCCAGCAGGCATGGAGCTGAGCGTCGATAGAGGAGTTGAGTTGGAGGGCCCGAAGCCCGTGTGAACGATACTGCCGTCCGGCAGGACGACTTCAAGCGAACACATATTGGAGAGTCGCTCGCACTGCGGACCGATCCCATCGCCGCGCTCTACGCAGTTTCCGAGGACGCTCGCATCCGCAGGGCCGCCGATCACGGGGAGAAACCACTGCGACTTTCGTTCGGTCAGGCAGGCATGCACCTGCTCGAAGGTGACGCCGGGCTCAAGCGTGATGCAGCCAAAGCGCTCGTCTACCGCGATGATTCTATCTAGGCGCGCAAGATCGATGATGACGGCATCGCTCGCCGGCACTCGCGAGCCAAGGCCCCAGTTACGGCCTCGGCTCACGGGGTATACGGGGGTCTTGTGGAGATTTGCGAGGCGTACGCACTCCGCAACCTGCTCGACCGAACCGGGGCGGAGCAGCGCAAGAACCTGTTGCGAGGTCGCGTGTGTCGCCGTTCGCCATCGGTCGAGAACGGCGGCCTCGCAGATGACGTGCTCGGCGCCAATTGCGTCCGCCCACGTCCTCAGGGCCGACAGGAGATCGACCTGTGTTTCGTCGCGCGCAGAGAATTCAAATCCGTTGATCAGACCTGGTTCACTAACGGCCGCGGCGGCGTCGGCGGGGGACGTTTCCATGGTCGCCTGCGCGACCTTGGCCATGAGTCCGGGATTTGCTTTTGCAGCAGAGATAAATTCGCTTGCACTTTCGAGACTCATGGTTCCTGGTGTTTGGTTAAATTTCAGTTCCGTCGATTACAAGGCTGGCAGCCCCGGGTCAAGGGTTTCCCCGTCTGGAGTTCATCGCTGTACCGACCATAGATACATCGTGCAAAGGCTGCTATGGAACCATCGTGGTATTTTGCAGCGAAATATGTAGCAAAGATTCGTGGTAGAAAAAAGAATGCCGACTGGAAGCGAATCGATACGAATGCCTTTTGTCGAGGCAGCGATTGAACATGGAAGCATGCTGCTGGGGCGGTCGCAGGACTGGATTGCGCGGAAGAACCTCGCGTGCATGGAGACTCATTGTGATGCCTTTGCTATCTCTCCGGAGATTCGAAACAGCCGCACGTATGCAGGATTTGCCAGCATTGTGCGCGGCGCGGAGCACGGTTCGGTCGAGGTGTCGGTGAAGATCGAAGATGGAATCGCGCATGCAGCCCGGTTCAACATCTTCTGTCAACCGTCGGATAAGGCTGGGTTCACCTTGAAGGTTCTCGATTTCTTCGATGATGTTGCCGCGTTCGAAAACGTTCGTCTGGACACGGCATCTATTCGGAAGATACTGGACGTCCCGCTCGACTGGAGCGCTGTTGACAGAGTGGTGTGCGGCATCGACCTTCGTGCCGAACTACACCTGTCGCGTCTGAAGTTGTGGTTTTTTGCGCAAGACGAACCGGGCAGGCCGGACAACCTTGTGAGCCGTGTGCTGGCAGAACATGGGGACAGTCCGCTCTTTCGGCACCTGCACATTCATCCCACGCTTCTGCTCGGATACGATCTTCGCTACGACGGCACAACCGCGCTGAAGCTCTATCCGGATATCAGAGAGGACGAGTTAGCCTCCGCCGACGTCCGGTCGCGACTGGCGTCGGTGCTCTCGACGCGAAGCCGGGAGGCGATGGCTCAGGCTCACTGGACTCATCTGTACCTGTCCAGGAGGAATAAGGATACGATGCTGCAGTTTCATCCACAGGAGCCGGACGAATTTCTGCCCAACTGGCTCCCCCATCC
The DNA here is from genome assembly GCA_963746625.1 of uncultured Acidobacteriaceae bacterium. Classification (GTDB taxonomy): domain Bacteria; phylum Acidobacteriota; class Terriglobia; order Terriglobales; family Acidobacteriaceae; genus Edaphobacter. The sequence goes on along the minus strand of CAVVBT010000001.1, from coordinate 242,712 downwards.
GCTGGCGCGTGACATCCATCGCGCATACGCCGGAACAGGCTTGCTCGACATGGTGGTGTCTCTGCCGGCAATGGAGCTCGATCGTAACGACATCCAGAACTTCACTCTTTACTACATGCCGGCGAATCTCCCACAAGACCCTGACCTTTCATGCCTCAGACAGGATCTTGCGTAGAGGTGAGGGAGACATCAGCCGAGGCAGATTGCGCCCCGGCTGATGAGATCATCGAGAGGCCGTGGCGTCTACCAGCCGTGAAAGATCTTCTTCACGACGGACCCCACATCGTTAGCTTTCTGCGTTGCGGCCATTGCGCCTGCGGCGAGTGACTGCGAGGCGGAGGCACCGTTGAGCGCCGCACCGACACCTGCTCCAATGCCTGCACCGATGAAGCTACCGGCCCCGGGAAAAAACTCACCGGCGACCTGGCCGGCGACAATGGTAACACCGCCTTTAGCGAAGCCGCCGTCGTCGAGGCCTCCTGCGACGCCGTCGAGATCGGCGTCTGAGAGCTGCCTAATGAAGGCCTTCCGCATCGTGGCCCCCTCTTCCGGAGTGAAGTCGTAGCCTCTGCTCTTTCCGAGTGCGCTGACGGCGGAGGATGCTTCGGCTTCGTTCTTGCCGTTGGTCGCGTGCTCGACCTCTGTCATGAGGTTAGGGTCGGCGATAATTACGTTGGTAAATTCGGTGGCGCTTTGCAGACTCATGCGTGGAATGCTCCTTTTTGTTGGACCTGCGTGATAGGGGTGACTCGACACCCAGATGCGCGTGCGAATCGATGAGGGCGATGAAATATATCTCCCTGAACATGAAGCGATTCGGGCGGATTACTCCCCGGCTGATGAGATCACCGAGAGGTCGTGGCGCCTACCAGCCGCTGAAGACCTTCTCCGCGACGGACTTCACCTGCTCAAATTCCTGCTTTCCGGCGTTTCCGATTGCGTTGATCGCGTCCGAGGGCGAGCCGCCGTGGAGGATCGAATTGATACCTGCTCCCAAGGGGGCGCCAACGACAACACCGGCCCCGGGAAGAATCTTGTTGGCGATACCTGTGGTGACGGTGTTAATGGCGGCTGGGGGTATGTTCACGCCACCTGCGACGCCATCGAGATCGGCGTCTGAGAGCTGCCTGATGAAGGCTTCCCGCATCGTGGCCGCCTCTTCCGGAGTGAAGTCGTAGCCTCTGCTCTTTCCGAGTGCGCTGACAGCGGAATAGGCTTCCGCTTCGTTCTTGCCTTTAGTCGTGTGCTCGACCTCTGTCATGAGGTTAGGGTCGGCGATAAGGACGTTGGTAAATTCGGTGGCGCTTTGCAGGCTCATGCGTTAATGCTCCTTTGGGTTGGAACTGCGCGATAGGGTGACTCGACACCCAGATGCGTGTGCGAATCGATTAGGGCGATGAAACATATCTCCCTGAATATGTGGCGATTCGATCGTGCAGACCCGAAACGGGAGAAACTTTTGTCATGCGATCTGGCGGCGGGCGAGATCCCGGAACAGACCCTCCTGGTTGATAAGCTCGTCGTAGGTCCCGCTCTGAACGATCCGGCCACGATCGAAAACATAGATCTGATCGGCATGAAGAATAGTGCTGAGGCGGTGTGCGATTACGATGCGCGTTGCATTCAGTTGCTCCAGGCTTTGGCTGACGATTGCCTGGGTCTGGTTGTCGAGCGCGCTGGTGGCCTCGTCGAAGAGCAGGATGCGCGGCTTGTGGACGATGGCTCGGGCGATCAGCAACCGCTGACGCTGTCCCCCGGACAGACCTCCGCCGGCTTCGCTGATGACGGTGTTCATGCCCATCGGCATCGCTTCGATGTCTTTATCGAGTCCCGCCGCACGTGCTGCGGCCCACGCATCGTCGAGCGTGAGCGGCGACGTCCCGACGATATTGGTGAAGATGTCTCCGTCGAAGACACGGCCGTTCTGCAACACAACGCCCATCTGCCGGCGCAGCGACTGCGGATCGATGTCGGCCAGATCCATGCCATCGAAATAGATGGACCCCGACTCCGGCTTCTCGAAGCCCAGAAGAATGCGGAAGAGCGTGGACTTGCCCGAGCCCGAATGGCCGACACATGCGACGAATTGCCCCGGCTTGATCTGGAACGAAACGTCATGCAGCACCAACGGCAGATCCTCTTTGTAGCGGAACTGAATGCGGCTGGCTTCGATGGAACCGAGAAGATGACCCGGATCGAGGCGTGCGCCCTGCGACTCGGGAATCGCCTTCATGATCGGCGCGGCGCGCTCGTATGCGGGAATGATGCCCATCACTGAGATTGCGGTCATGGCGAGGCCGAGCGCCGAGCCGAGAAACTGTCCGAAGGCCGCGTTGAAGGCGACGAATCCTCCCGGCGTGAGACCGGCTCCACTCTCGAGCATGCCGAAGCCGAAATAGAAGATGGCGAGACCAGAGAGAGCCGGGAAGACGCCGTTGAACATGGCCATCACAATCGACACGCGCGTGGATTTGCTGGAGATTGTCTTCTGACGGGTGAACTCGGCGGCCCAGCGTGCAAAGGCCTGCGACTCGGTGCCGGACATGCGGAGTTTCGAGATGCCGCTCATCAACTCGAGCGTGAGGCCGGAGATCTTTCCGGCAACCTCGAAGATCGCGCGCTGATACTTCATCTGCAGATAGGCGCAACCGGCTGAGACCGCAGCAGCGACGAAGACCAGTCCGCTCGCAACCAGGGCCAGTGTGGTGCTGTAGTGAAAGAGGAGGAAGAACGACGAGATAGAAAAGACGCCCGTCATGATCGAAGTAAGCGCCGTGCTGGTGAGCATCTGGCGGATCTGTCCGATGGCGAGACTGCGGCCAACGAGATCGCCGGAGCTATAGTCCTTGAAGAAGGTAACGGGGAGACTGAGCAGTCGATCCCACACTGCTGATTGAATTCCGGCTTCCATCCGGCCTTCCATACGCTGCATCGCTACACTGGACGTTAACGAGATGAGGAAGCCGACGAGTTCCGCGGTGAAGAGTAGAGTGGCCATCTGATAAAGCTGCGAACGCTGGGCTCCGGGAATGATGGTGTCGAACAGGACTCCGATTGCCAAAGGCATGACCAGCGCCAGCAGGCTGGTCGCCGCACCTACGGTCAGCATCGTGATGGCATCGCGCCATGTGCCATGAAGACCGAACAACAGGAGGTCTTTCCAGTTCAGCGCGCGCGCTGGAAATGGCCGATAGAACATCACAGCCTTTGGCGCGAGTAACGCCGCCGTTTCGGGAGTGACGCGTGCGCGCACACCGCCGACGGGATCGCAGAGGAAGTAGGTACGGCCGCTGCGAACGAGCGCCACGACGGATGGCGATGCGTCCTCCGCCTTCTTCAGATGAGACGTCAACAGCGGGCCGTTGTCCTGTTTCCACCAGCCTTCGGCCAGTGTCACTTCCCGATAGCGCACTCCGGATGCGCGGCCGATCGCGCCAGCGTCTGTGACGAGATCGCCCGTCGCGATGAATCCTTTGGGTGCGTGCATCTCGACGGCCAGGCTGCGACCAAGAATGTGGCAGGCCGCCAGAACGTCCGGTCCCGCCTCATCCGTCAACATGTCGCGGCCGACCTTTGTCTGCAGCACTGATCCCAGCTGCTGCAACGCACGGCCCACGGTCGCGGAGTGGGAATCGCTCTTGGCCCGGAGCCGGATAGCCTCGGTGTTCTCGACTGTTTGACGTCGCAGAACGAGCGCCTCCAGGGACGCGCGATGGAATACGCTGAGGTCGTGAAGGGCACGTTCGTCGTCGAGTCCGGCGCTCTCACGCAGTTCGCGCGTCCATCGATTGATCTGGTCAGTCTCAGCGTCGGCTCGTCTTACGGGAAGGATGAGCGCGCCGGGTCTAGGCTGGCACAGGAGGCTGACGTCGCGTCCCCGCCAGTGCGTCCGTCCGGTGCCCAGCATCACGCCGCCAGCGACGACGGTCAACGCGTGGAACAGAGGACCGGCGAGTTGCTCTCCCTCGACGTCGACAAGGAACAGGTCCGCGTCTCCTTGCTCAAGGAGCCAGGTTTGGGATTCGTCGCCTAATAGAAAGCGGCCTGATGTCTGGTTATATATGGTCATGTAGTTGCAATAAGCCTCGTATACGGCCCCTCTATCCCGATCATCTCTTCATGTGTGCCGCGCTGAACGATCTGTCCCTGCTCCATTACAACGATCTCGTCGCAGTCGCGAATCGTACTGAGGCGATGTGCAACGATGATGCAGGTACATCCGCGGCGGCGAATGCTTTCACCGACCTGCTGCTCCGTGATTGGATCGAGCGCGCTGGTGGCCTCATCGAGCACCAGCACGCGGGGATTGGTGCAGAGGGCGCGTGCGATCTCGATGCGCTGGCGCTGGCCTCCGCTGAAGTTTCTTCCGCCCTCTTCCACCGTGTACTCGTATCCGCCCTTGACGCCCGCGATGGTCTCGTGAATCGCCGCGTCTTTTGCAGCCAATAGGACTGAGGCGTCCGGTACAGTGGCGTCCCACATGGTGATGTTTTCTCGCATGGAGCCTGCAAACAGAACGATGTCCTGATCGACCAGAGCGACTGAGTCGTGAATCAGGCGCCGTGGAAGATCGTTTCGTTTCACGCCATCGAAGAGAACTTCGCCCTCCCACGGGTGAAACAGGCCGCAGAGCAGACGGGCGATCGTCGATTTCCCGCTGCCCGATCCGCCGATGAGTGCGACGCGATGCCCGGGGCGGACAGTGAGATTGAAGTCGCGAATCAGAGGCGGCTCGAGCCGGCTGTAGCCGAACGTGATGTTACGCATCTCGACGACTCCATCGAGCCGGGCAACTCCTTCGAAACGCGGGATCGGTGCGGGTTCGATCGTTAGCTGCGGGTCGACCGGGTTTCGCAGCACGTCATCGAGCCGTGTGAGGGTTCCCTTCATCTCCTGGATCTGTGAGCTCATTCCGAGCAGGGAGATCACAGGTGCAGTGAAGCTCGCCATCAACGCCTGAAACGCAATGAGCGATCCCATCGTGAGGACGCCGTCCATCACGCGGAGGCCACCGAGGCAGATCATCACAGCGCTGTTGATTTGGTTGAGAACCACGGGGATCGACGACAGGAACATCGACGAACTCGCGAGATCCTGGGTTGCATTCAGGAGCTTGGCATGATGACCGGACCACTTTGCGAAAAAATCATTTTCGCCGGCGTTGGACTTGATGGTCTCGATACTCTGAAGCCCGACCATCGAAGTACTCATGACCTTGCCCTGAAACTGCATCAGGCGCTGGTTCTGTTCGACGCGACGGCGTGTGATCAATTGCAGGGCTGCGAGGTTTGCGATCATGGTGACTATGCCGAAGGTCGTAAGCAGGGCATCGAATTTGAACAACACGATGGCATAGAAAACAGCTAGCAGAAGACTCAGGAGGCTGCCGGTTAACTGTCCTGCGACGATGGAGGCCAGCGTATCGTTGAGCGCTACGCGCGAGCCGATCTCACCGCCGTAACGTTGCGCAAAGAACTCCATGGGAAGGCGCAGCACGTGCCAGAAGAACTTTGCCGATCCGGCGATGGACAGCTTCATCGACAGTCGCTGCAGGACGTGGGACTGAATCCAGATCAGCGCAGCGAATAGAAGTGCGGTCAGGCCCATCACATACAGCAGCGGAGTTAGCCAGTTGAAGAGTCCGCCGATGAGGATGTTGTCGAGGAATATCCGCGAGAATACGGGAGTCAACAGGCCAGGCACAACCATAGCGACACTGGCAAGGAAAAGGAAGAGCAGCGACATACGGCTTCCGGGCAGACGCGATAGAAGCGCCGCCCATACGCTCGGAGGACGTCCACCTGACAGGAAGTCTGGCCCCTTTTCGAACGTCAAGGCGATGCCGGAGAACGAGCTGTCGAATTCCTTCCAAGTGACCTTGCGCCGGCCCGCGGCCGGATCATTCAGCAGGACATAGTCCTTCTTGAATCCCTCCACTACCAGAAAGTGGTTCATGTTCCAGAAGACGATGAACGGCGGTTTGAGCTGGAGCAGATTTGCGGGCTCCTTGCGCCAGCCGGCGGCCGTGAGCCCATGCACGCGCGCCGCTTTCACGATATTGCTGGCTTTGCTGCCATCGCGGGAGACGCCACAGTCCTGGCGCAACTGTTCGAGTGGAATGTGGCGGCCGAAGTATCCGAGCACGATGGCGAGCGCGGCTGCGCCACATTCGACGGCCTCCATCTGCAGGATCGAAGGCGTTCTGACCGCGCGGATCCGCGGCTTGTCAGCAGGCATCAGGAGACCCCCATTAACTTCTTGAGAAAGGGAAAGACCAGTGTGATGGGCTTCTGGGTGCGCGTGATGATCTGTGCGGAGCAGAGCGTGCCGGGGGTTATCTGCGTCTCAGGTCCGTGCGAACTCGACCAGCGAAAACCGGAGGGTGTGTCACTGGTGGCCTCCATCGCAACGTCTACCTCGGTGACCATCCCGCGGCCTCGCAACGATTCGACGAGAGAGTCGTTTTCAAATAGCGTCATCATGCCGTTGGCGGTTGCGGGATAGTGGGCGACAAAGGCGACTTTGCCACGGATGAATCCGAACTCCTCGCGCTTTGCAGTGGAGGGAGAGATCTCCGCGTCCATGCCGGGATGCACGTCCTTGGCCAGCGTCGACGGCACGTACAGGACGGCGAGCACCTGGCCGTTGTCCGGCTGGATGCTGATGACGGGTGTGCCCGCAGTGATCAACATGCCGGCGTAGGTCTTCTCCTCAACTACCTCTCCGCTAACGGGAGAGACGACGGTCGAGATGAGGCGGAGGCGGTTTCGCATGGACTGGAGGTTCGCCTCCTGATCACGGATCTCAAGCTGCCGTTGCTTTCTGAGCTCTCCAGGCTGCCACTTGGTCTGGAAGGCCTGCGAGTCGTCTGACGTGATCTCCGCCTGGAGGTGTCCGATCGCGGACTGAATCGTGACGAGGCGCTGCTGGGAGTCGATCACGGGCTGGCGGGTGATCAGCCCCTTTTCGTAGAGCTGCTGATTCGTGGCGACCTCATCGGAGGCGATCTTCTCCATCTTCTGCTGCTCTGCGATCTCGTGCTTCGCGTTGTCGGTTTGCTGATCGAGACTTTTGACCTGCAGCATTGCGCTGTCTTCGCGCAGCGCTACCGAGTCATCGGCGAGACGGCGTAGCTCTGCGAGGTGCTGTTCGGCGGCCTGGATGTCGTCGTTGGATGCGGGCTGATAGATCTCGGCGACAACCTGATTCGCGTGGATGTGGTCGCCGACGCGCACGTTGAATGTCTTAACGTAACCGGCTCCCACCGAGGAGACGTTGAAGACTCCGCCGGGGCGAATGAGGGTGCCCTCGCCTACGGACTTGGTCGGTATGCTGCCTGTGTACGACCAGATGCCCGCAGCGGACAGCGCGACCAGAACCGCCACAAGCGCAGTCCAGTACAAGGGACTTTCAACGTGCATGGCCTGATCGAGCTGATCGGGAGACGAGAGTTTTTCAAGAGAGACTTTGCGGAAGAGCTGTGGGTTCATCGTGGGGTTCCTGTCTGCGTCGGCGCTGGGAGAGGTGGCGGCATGCTGAATACCGCGGGATCGACTGAGCCGCCCTTCTGGTCAGAGGAGACGATGGTGCTGGTCGCGAGGCGCAGCCGTACGAGTGCCTGGGCATACGCGAGCTCGGTCTGAATCTCTGTGAGCAGCGCGCCGGTGAGGCTGTCTTCGACGGTGATGGTGTTGATGACGCTGCCTGCGCCCATGCGCAACTTCTCTCTTTCGGCTTCCAGCGAATTTCGGTAGAACCGCACGGACTCATGTGTGCGGCCGAGTTGCAGAGCCTCGCTGCGTATGCCGGACAACGCTGGGCCCACGGCTGCGGCTGTCGTGCGGGCGATCTCCTGATACTGGAGATCGGCCTGAGTGGATGCGGCAGTGGCCTGTATCAAAGCGCCGGCGGCGGCATCGCGAGCAGGCGGAAATCGATACGAGATGCCGCCTCTCAGATCAACTCCGCGAGCCGAATGCAGTGGAGAAACTAGATACTCATCGATGCGCGAACCCTCATCGAGGCCGGAGACTCCGGTTCCGACCGTGATGTTGAGATCGGGCTTCAGAGCATTCCGCGCGGCCCCTGCGATGATCTTCGACGCCTGCAGTCTCTGCTTTTGTGCGGCCAGCTCCGGCCTCTGATCGAGTGCGAGTTGAATGTATCCTTCGAGTGCAGTGGCTCCGGTGGGGAGTTGGTCCGGCGGCAACTCGACGGGGAAGTCAGATGCAGCCTGGGGTAGAACGGAGATATCCGAAGTATCGAGGCCCATGTCGACTGCGAGCTGCTGGCGGGCTTCTATTAGCTGTTGTTCACCCGCCAGCCGGCTGGCTTGTCGAGCCGCCATGTCTGCTTTGGCGTTATTAATGTCGGCGCGCGGAAGCCGGTCGGCATCGATCAGCGATTGAATGCTCTCGGTCAGCGTCGCGGCGCGGGATTCGGATCCCTGTAACACCTCGAGTTGCTTCGTTGCCGCGACCACCTTCCAGTAGCTGGAGACGACGGCGGCGACAAGATTTGTGATCGTTTCATTCACCTCAAAGGTCGCTGCCTTGAGTTGAAGCACCGAGGAGGCCTCCTGAGAGGTCACGACGGCCCGTCCGCGGCCACGCAGGAGAGGAAGTGTCATCGCAAGCCCGACTGTGCCCTGACTGATGCCTCCGCGGTTGGTCAGATTGTCTGTGAGCCGCGTCGCGGTAAGGCTTGGCGTCAGGACGATTCCGTTGCGCAGTTCCTTTGTGGCTCCCAGCGCAATCTGGCTGGTATATGTACTTGCAGATAACAACGGGACCAGGTCGTACTGGCCGTAAAGAAATTGTTCGTATGCAGTAAGCGGACGGTAGGCATGGCCCTGCGACGCATCGGCAGTCAGACTGGTATCGAATTGTCCCTTGGCCTGCTGCAGAACGCCTTGCTGCGCAATAACCTGCTGCTGCTGAATGCTAATTTGAGGGTGCCGTAGAAGCGTGGATCGGATGGCGTCGGCAAGCGTAAGCGGTGCGGCATCCTGAGCTGCGATGGGCAACGTAACAAAGAGTACGGCGAACAATGTGCATAGCGGGCAGCGCCCCCACATTCCGTTTTTCATCCACTGCATTCAGCAAACATCCAAACTGATGAATCTTCATCGAGGGTTACGTCATTAACAGGTGGGTAGCGGGGATCAAAATGATCCCTACTCCCCAATTTCTTCAAGCGGGAAATCCGGTCCGCTTGACGCGATTCGCAGCAATCATGTGGAGCTGACTCTACAAGTCCAAGAACCTGTTGCGCAATGAGTTGCCCGGGCCGATCGGGTCATCGGCTCTTGATACTTTTAGGTCATCGACGGAGATTGGAATTTCAATCAGCAGGACGACGGTTTCGGGATTGTCGTGGTATTGAACTGCTGAGGAACAGAGACAAAACTGATGTCCTTGCCATCAAATGTCTCGACGATTTTGGCGAAGTCGGCGAGAGAGCGAGTCAAGCGATCAACCTTGTAGACCACAACCGTATCGATCATGCTCGCAGCAATATCTCGTGTTGAATAAGATACGAGCAAAATGTGGGTTCTGTGAGGAAGACACACCAACGAGTGCGCAACCTAGATGTTCTTCTTGTTGATCTCGTCGGCGAGATGCTCGGATGCTCGCATGGATAGCGCGAGGATGGTCATCGTCGGGTTCTGCCAGCCTGCGCTGGTGAAGCTGGCTCCGTCGACGACGAAGAGATTTTTATAGTCGTGGCTCTGGCACCATTTGTTGAGCACGCTGCGCTTCGGGTCGTCGCCCATGCGGCAGGTGCCGACCTCGTGGATGCTGTAGCCGGGCGGGTTGGGGACTGCGTTTTTGGAAAGGATCTCAAAGCCAGCTGCTTCAGCTACAGCGGAGCCAACATCGACGGCGTCCTTTGCCATGTTGAATTCGTTGTCAGTGTACTTTGTCTCCACGTGGAGGACGGGGATACCCCAAGCGTCAACTTTCTCCTTGTCGATGCGGACGTGATTTTCGTAACGGCCGAGGACCTCGCCCATGATGGTCATGTAAAAGGCGCTCCCACGGTATTCGTCCAGCTTCTTCTGCAACTCCACGCCGTAGGCGGCAAAGTTACGAGGGGAAAGAGCCCCCGTTCTGCTGCTGGTTACGTTGAAGGCGTAGCCGCGCAGGAAGGAGTCGCTCTTCGTCGTGATGTTGCGAAAGCGGGGAACGATTGCCGCGCCGCCCATCAGCTCCTTCGTTGCGCCTCCATTGTGCGCCTCAGGAACGGAGCAGGTGAGGCCGGCGCCGTAGATCTGATCCATCAGGTAACGTCCGACCAGGCCACTCGAGTTTGCGAGCTTGGAGTTTAGCAGCAGACGCGTGCTCTCGAGCGTTCCCGCGGCGAGCACGACGACGCGTGCTTTGACGTGCATCTCGCGGCCGGTGAGCCGGTCGACGAAATGACAGCCGTTGGGCAGGCCGGTATTCTTGTCGACGGTCAGCTCGCGCACGACAGCATTTGCGATGGAGGTGAGCCTTCCGGTTTTCTCGGCATCGGGCAGCAGAAGATTGACGGAGCTGGCGAGGCCATCACGGCCGAGCGCGCGACGCTGCTTGCAGACTGCCATATCGAATCGCTTGCTTGCAGCCATGAAGCGCTGCATCGATTCGGTCCAGGGATCGTTGTCGAGGACGAAGTTGCCGTCGGGCATCTGCGGCGGGCCGTCTAATGCGCCCGAGACTTGAAAGATCTCTTCCACACGCGAGTAGTAAGGAGCGAGATCGGCATAGCTGATGGGCCAGTCTTCACCGAATCCGTCGCGCGATTTTGCCTTGAACTCGTAGTCACTGAGCCGGAAGGATTGCCGCGACCAGAAGAGGGACCGCCCGCCGAAGAGGCGCACGCGCACCCAATTGTATGGGCTCTCCTGCGGGAAGGTGTAGGGTACCTGCTGCTCATCGACCCAGACGTTCGCGTTGTACTCGCTGGCTTGGAAGACGTGCTCGAGCCGGCCGGGCGGTTTGAAGCCGCGATAGGGCAGTTCGTATGCGGGCTTGCGCTGAGCGTCGCGGGCGACATCAGCGACCGGTCCGGCGTTGAGCATGAGGCAGCGTGCGCCGCTCTCTGTGAGGATCTTTGCGGCCATTCCGCCAGCGTGTCCTGATCCAATAATCAATACGTCGAAGATCTCGTCTGTCATTTGCTCTGGTTGTCCGGGTGGATCTAGCGGGGGTAGGAAGGGATGGTGTGCGATGCTTTGGGCGCAGCCATCACGTGCGGCGGAATGCGGGCACAGTCTGCGTTCGCAGCGCGGAGATCCGGTTCGATCGGATACCAGTAGAGGCCCAACGAGTCGGAGTCCTGCGCGGCATCGGAGACGCTGTCGCTCCATGCCTTGGAGTTCAGGGTCGCGGTGCGGATGTCGTCGTGGGCAATGTTGACGAAGTTCGCGTGCGGCTCGGTGGGTGGGTGATCGTTCATCCACGTGCGCAGCCAGGGCTTCAGGAGCGAGGCGGTCTCGCGGTCCTCGAGCGCGGCGAATGGCTTCTTGTACTTCGCGTGCGACTCCACGTCGAGCCAGTTGAGGCCATCGGTATAAATCTTTTGGCGAACGGCTGGCGAGCTGCCGATGAGGAAGTCCAGGAACTGCGGGGTCTCGGCTTCAATCGCCCCCGGCTTGCTCCCAAGTGGCGGCAGAAGCACGTTGCAGAAACGGATGAGCGTCGCCATCTGCATGGCGGTGAAGAAGCGCTGTTCCGTCTGCGCGATGCCGTCGGCAGCTTCGGTCTGAGGCAGCGGTGTCTTTGGGTTCAGGCCGAGCGTCCACGGCACAGGCGCTGGAGGCGGCAGCGCAGGCTTGGCTGTCTGTTGTGAGACAAGAAATTTCGGGGCAAAGATGGCCGAGACCACGCCTCGGACGAATCCACGACGCAACATACATGCTCCTTTGCAACGCCTCAAAGCTACACCGGATGGGCGATGTCGTCCATCGGGAATCGAAGAACAACGAATGCGCTTTTTCTGAGCCTGGATTCAAACTGGCTAGAGTAATAGAAAAATCTAAAGGCAAACCTAAAGTCTGCGGGGAGGTTCGGCTCACCTACGGATACGAAGGCTCCGGTTCAGTGCGATTGAGAGTGTCGTAGAGCGGCTGGACGGGGTCTACTTGCGGGTTTTCTTCGGCGACAGACATGGCCAAAATTCTGATCTTGTCATTGTCTGGCAAGGCTATTGCTCGCTCATTGTCGTTGAGATCGATGGAATAAGCGAAGAGATAACTGTATTGGTACGGTTCGTTCAGTCCATCAACGGTGTGACGATGCGACGCGTACCAGACGAGCCCAGCCGGCTTCACGTAACCCGCAGTGAGCCCGACGTAGTCCTCAGGATAGCGAGGTGATGGAGCCCGGCGCTCGCGTTCCTGCAAGTCTGGAGCTGGCCATACAGCGTGGTTTGCCGAGATGTTCCAGTCGCGGTCCGGCTCTTGAGATTTCCAGATGCGCGTGTCCCACTGGCCGATAAAGCCGCTCCAATCCTGAATCTTCAGGTTGACCGAGCGCTCGCCCAGGCGAAATGCTCCGGTCTGGTCACCTCCGGTCGCGGCAGCCAGGATATAAACGCGGTTGTGGTGGCCTGCAGGAAGTTCGATCATTTGCCCGCGAGCAACGACTGCGTTGGGAACTCCGGTTTTTGCGGCCGCTAGATCGAACTGGATGTCGTGATAGTTGATCTGTGTAGGAAGCATCTCCGCCGGCATCGCTTCGCCTTTGCCATCGAAGCCTCCGCCAACGGTCTTCGTATCGTCGTTGCTCGCAACGGCGAGATCGTAATGCAGGGTTACAGGGTGTGATTGAATCGCGTCGACCTTCGCGGTCGAAGGGGCGAGCCGAACCGCAAAAGTGCGTGGCTGGTAAGGCATAAACGAGGTGACAAGTGTTCCGTCGCTGATCTTCGCTGCACCGACGGGCTGTTCCTGACCGTTGACTTCGCGTGCCGCGGTGACAGAACCAGCAAATGAGACGCGGACGTCTGGCGCTGGTTTGCCGTCAAGTTCAACCATGCGAACAATGATTTCGTCACTGCCTTCGGCCTTTTTGAGCGCGAGGACGCGGACACGTGAGTTGTTCAAATGAAGGAGCGAGAACTCCTTGCCAAGCGCGCCAGCTGTGCTTGGCCGTTTCAAATGCGACGGGCGGATCGTTGAGACGATAAGCTTGCCAGTCTGTCTGCGCGCTGCGCCAGTCGCCGGCGTGTCCTGCCAAACCAAAGACGAACTCGTGGTGGCCCCAGTCCTGATTTGCCTGGTCTGTGTAATTCTGCGGGCGGCCATTGCTCGCAGGCTGCATGCCCGGCGAACGCAGAAGCGTAAGGCGAATGGTGTTGTCGCTGCGCTTGTCTGAGCCGTTCTTGAAGTCGGTAAGAATCGTAGTGCCGAAGCTCCCGCTCTTGTCCGAGAGATCGATCCAGCGATGCGAGGCCACTTCGAACTGGCGCTCCTGCGCGTTCGGCCGTTTGATTGTTCCAATGTCCCAGTTGTAAGTTGCATCTTCGTTCGATGCGCTGAGCGGGAAGGTTGCTTTCAGGTTGGCTGAGAGCGTCTTCCAGTCAATGACGTTGGCGAACTCGACTCGATTGCCCGCATCGCCAGCAGCAAGGCTGATGGTCTGCACGAATTTAGAGCCCTCGGTCTCGCGAGCGACTTCGATGGAGACACGCGCAGGGCCATTCTCCTTGATGCGGATCTTGGCCGGACCGGAGACGTACGCGCGCGGCGCGGCCTGCTCGTCTTCGAACTCCATGTTCCATGCGGGATAAACCTTGGGAACGTCATTGGAGATGGCAAGTCGAATGGGAGCGGCAAGCAGTTCCTTATTTAGCGATTTGTCGTAGATGCTTGCGACATCACCGTTCTGATCGAGACGCACGCGATAGCGATCATTCTCGAGCGACGAGTTTGTTACCTTCAAGGTCGTGTGGGCGCTCGAGGTCTCCGCCGGAAGGATGCTGTAGACTGCGTAACCCACAGAAGGGAGCTTGGCCAGAAAGAGAACCTTGCCGTCGGCGATCTGCGCGGGCACTTCCCTTCCTTCCGGGTCGGTGACGCGCACAGCTTTGGGAGTTCCTTGCGGGAAGTCTACGTTGGCTTCGACAAGGTCTTCGCGCGCGATGTTGAGTGGGTTGAAGACCACGATCGGGATGCCCTTGACGTCAGTATTGAGGCCGGAAGCAATTGCTTCCGTGGCGCTGGTCAGAATTCCTGCAAACTGATTTGCCACGATTACGTCGTCATTCCATGCGAACTCATAGGCACGCGGAGTTGCGGTTCCGGCGCCGGTGTCGTGAAAGTGGCCGGCGAGTTCCAGCATCCAGGCGTCGTTCAGACGTTGCTGTGGATATGGGCGTCCACCAAGCCATTCGGCTGCGATGGAAGACTTCTCTGCCGCATCAGCGAGCAGTTCGTTCTTAAGAATCCAGCGCTTGTGATAGGCCTGAGACGTTAGCGATCCGGCGGAGTGGTTAATGAGTTCGAGGTCGCCCTTGTACTCCGGCATGCGCGAGGCCATTTCGGGCGTGATATCGTTGAACAGCTGGTCCGCGGCGGACTCGATAACGTGCACGGGGCCCTCGCCGACTTTTACAGGTGGCCCGCTAGGCTGTGCTGTGGGGGTTTCGCCCATCGCGAACGGCGCGCGCGGAGGATTTGGCAGAGTCGTCTCGCTCTTTGTGACGATGGCCTCGAGAAGCTTTACGGTCGACTCCTGTGTGGCGCCGCCGATGTCGCCGGTTCCGACGTAGTGATAGTCGGCAAAGACGCCGGTGACGTTGCCGTTGATATCGATGCGCTTGACCCAGTCCTGCTCTGCAGCGCGAGGACGCGCGAGGGCTTGCTGCTGCTGAGGAGTAAGCCGGGCCCTCTCTTCGCTCGTGAGCTGCGGCGCAGATGCCGGCGGCGGCTCGGTGGGTGTTTTGCTGAGGTCAGTGTAGACATTGCTGCCATAGCCGCCGGGGTTCAGAGCTGCAATCACACTGCTTCCGTCTGGGCCTATCCACCTGCCGACGTTGAAGGGGATACCTTCCGGCGTCTGCTCGGGCGAGCCTGGCCCTCCGATCTGTGGGGCGGGCTGCCATTGTGCATTGAGCTTCTGGGTGGAAAATCCTTTTACGCCGGCGTGCGCAAGGATGCTCGGCAAGGACGCGGGAAAACCGAAGCAATCGGGCAACATGTATTCGTTGCTGGCCTTGCCGAAGTCTTTACGGAAATACTCGTTGCCGTATAAGACCTGGCGAAAAATCCCTTCAGCGCTGGGTAGATTGACATCGCCCTCTTCAATCGGAAGATCCGGCGGGAAACCAGCGACCAGCGGCGGCGTACTGCTGCATGCGCGCATAGTCGGCGGGAAAGTACTCCTTCATCAAACGGTAGCGATTGGCGCCTGTCCAATTGAAGACATAGTGCGGATATTTATCGAAGTAGTCGAAGTTGACGCGCATCGTCTTCAGCAGATATTCGCTGATGGTCTGGGGAAACTCCCAGCGCCACTGCGTGTCGAGGTGCGCGTATGGAACCACGTATAACGTTGGAGTCTTGGTGATATCCGGGGCCTTCATTGTCTGGCCATGTGCGGAGAGGAGAAACGTAAATGCCGCCAGCGCGGGCGAGATCCACTTGCTGCGGAGCTTACGCTGGATTTTTGTTTGAACAGAGACATGATCGAAGAGCCCGTTGATCGCATAGTTGAATTTTCCCGTTACCCCGCGTATCGGAGCAGGTTCAGAAACATTTGTTGTAGACGAGAACTCCGCTCCTGGATGGAGCGGAGTTCTCGATGGCTTAGCCTGTTTTAGAAAAGGAACTTCAAGCCCAACCTGGAGGTTCCGCGGATTGGTCGTGGATTTCTGGGTCACCTCTCCAAACGTGCCTGACGTCGGAGTTAGCTGCAGACCGCCTGCCTGCCCAATCTGCGCCCAGTTGGGATGATTGATGAAGTTGTAGGCATCTGCGGTGAACTCAAACCCTGCTCTCTCGTTGATAGGGAACTTCTTCTTGAGATTGAGATTCCAGTTCTGGTAGCCCGGCCCGTAGATGCTGTCGCGGACACCCTTTTGCAGATTGAAAGTACCTGCGGCCGGCTGGGTAAAGAGAGCCGTGCCATCTGGGTTTGTTGTAGCGAAGTATCTGTTACTACTCTGCCCGGTATACCCAGAAAACTGCTTGAGGATCCTTGGAGTTCCGTTCTTCACCCAGAACTGCCCCTCGGAAGTATTAGTGCCACATCCAAAACTGCCCACTTCGCCAACACCAGCGTAGTCGTTGCCAGTTCCAACGCCGCAAGGCTGCCCCGTCTGGAACTGCGAAACGCCGCTGAGCTGCCAACCACCAATAAGCTTCCCTGTGAGCGTATTCTGGTTGCGGAAGAACGGCAGAGAGTAAAGGTAGTTGACAACAAACATGTGGCGAGCGTCGTACTCCGAGGGGCCCCACAGGTTGGTTGTGTTGTAAGTGTCGGGAACGATATCACGATAGTTCGAGCTGTCGTCCATGCTCTTCGACCACGTATAGCTGACACCGAAACTAACGTTATTGGTAAAGCGGCGGTTCCAACCGACTTGCATTGAGTTGTACTTGGCACCGCCATTGCTTTGTTCTTGCTGGATGGCAGCGAAGCCAAGATACGGACGGAGATAATTCGCGTTCTTGCCGGGGTTAGCCTGTATTGCTCCAGCTACCGGTTGGTTGATGTCAAACACCCGCCAGTTGTGATAACCACGACCGCCAACGTACGCGAGGGTAAAGGTCGAGCTCCATGGAAGTTCACGCTGGAAAGTGAAATTCCAGTTCCATCGGACCGGGGATTTCAGGTTTTTGATGAGCGAAGTAACCGTAATGGGAGGAGCTACGCTCGGATTCAAAGCTACTCCGGGGTTGTCCACCATCGAAGCGAAGCTGCCCGGCACTGCCGCTACAGTTACGAACGGCTGGAAAGGAGAATTGCCGCCCGGGAAGATATTGTCGAGCAGGCCCATGCGGGTTGCGAACTCACCTGCTCCGGCGCGAAATACGGTCTTCGGGTCGATCTGGTAGGCAATGCCAAGGCGCGGCTGAACAGTCGTCGAGATATCCACGTAGCCCTTATTGAGGTTCGGAGCAAACAGAGCTGTGCAAGGGCCGCCGGCGCAGGCAGTTGAATTGGGCCCGGATCCGAGTACTCCATGAGCCGCAGCAGAGCTTGGAAAGCTGCTGAATCCCGGAATCACGACCCCGTTGTAGGGGTTTCCTGTGCCGAGAGTTACGTTGCCAGTGCTCGGATTAACGACAGGAACCTTGGTCTTGTCGTACGAGGCTGGATCGAAATAGGCTGCATTGCCCCACGCCGGTTTGTAGGGAGTGAGAGTCGTAATGCGAATGCCGTAGTCGAGGTGTAGCTTCGGCGTTACCGTCCACGAGTCCTGGATGAATCCTTCGTACATCTGGCCCGTCCAGCTCGTGTACGCTTTCGGCCCAATCTCGGTATAGCTGTCGGCCAAACCAAGAGCAAGATTCGCGATGCCCGCCCCGGTGGTACCGCCCAGTCCACTGCGTGTATCGGTGAAGACGAAGGAGCCGTTTTGGTTGTTAGCGCCGCCGGGAACGGTCGATACGTTGATCTGATCGTTATCATTTTCACCCTGATAGTTGAAGTACACGCCGGCCTTGACAGTGTGCCTTCCCCAGACCTTCGTCACGCTATCCGTGATGGTGTAGATCGGCCCCTGAGAGTGCGAAGGATAGGGACCTCCGGCCAAACCGTAGAAGTTCGGCACCGTGACTGTGGGGATTTTGGCCGGTGCGGCTTTAGCCCCCGGAACAATATACGGAAAGTTGATTCCCAGGGTGCCCCGGTTGAACCCGGCGAGCGCAGTGTTGACCGGGATATACACCCGGTCGATACTCACCGTGCCACGTAGTTCGTTGATGAGGGATGGAGAGATTGTCCACGTCCATGCAAGAACGTTGGTCTGGTTTGGGCGATTGAAGTACTTGCCAGTAAGGCCCGATCCCTGATCGAACGGTTGGTATTCGAAATACGTCGCATCCTGACGGCGGAACTCGAAACGATGGTTCGCGGTTAACAGGAAGTCAACGTTGATGATTTCTTTACGTTGGTTAATGGGGTGGGCTGCCTGTCCAATCCAGTTCTGAGTGCCTGAAAGATAACCAGGTGTAGGCGTGGGATAAGCATTCAGAATCGCCAGGCCGTTAGGGCTCAGATGTCCCGCAGCGCCCGTTGGGATCATGTTGTTTGGATATTGGACGCAGCTTGCCGCCCCCAGCACTGGGCAGGTTGTCGGATCGTAGACCTTCGTTACGCCGGAGTACCAGGGATTTGGACTCAGCAACTCACTGAAATCGCCCTGTCGCATTCGCAAAGTGGGCACAGCTTGTGTCTGGGTGTCGGTAAACCGGTAACGGATCCATTCTTCATTCAGAAACCAGAACAGCTTCTGTCGAAGAGGATCCATCGCATGAACTCCTGGAATCCACACCGGGCCGCCAACAGCAAAGCCGAAATTGTTGTACCGGAACGGCGACGCAAATTGTGTCGTTGGGCTCTGGTTGCGCGTCCAGGTATTCGCATTCATCGCAGAATTTCTTAGGTACTCGTACGCAGAGCCATGAAAATCATGGCCTCCGCTCTTGGTAATGAGCCTCACCTGGCCACCTGCGGCGCTGCCGTACTCAGCCTGATAGTCGGCCGTAAGCACCTGCATCTCAGCGGTTGCGTCCACACTCGCGACGCCGATAATAGCTCCGCTGCCACGCGTGCGGACTGCAGGAGCGCCATCGAACGTCACCAGGGTGTCTTGTGTTCTTGCTCCGTTGATTTGGAAGGGGACGCCGCCGCCGACGGCAAAGTTAAAGTCTCCGAGCGTGGAGCCGCTGCGAAGACCCGGTATCAGCGAACCCATGTATAAGGGATTGCGTCCATTGAGCTGCTGATCGCTGATCTGTTGCCCGCTAACCTGGTTCTGTACCGACCCCGATTCGGTTTGGAGTATGGATGCCGATGCGGTCACTTCGACGGTCTCGGTTGTCGCCCCGATAGACAGGTCAGCATCCAGCGAGAGCGTCGTGCTGGCATCCAGGTTGTTATGCACGCTCGTGAACTTCTTGAAGTTCTTCGCCTCGGTGGTCATGGTGTAGCTTCCCGGGCGGAGATTCGTAATTGTGTAGTGACCCTGCGAATCGGAGGTGGCCGTGTGGGCTTCGCCAGTGTTCTCGGCAACGACAGTTACCATAGCGTTCGGCACCACAGCTCCCGACTGATCCTTGATGAATCCGCTGATTGTGCCCACATCCGATTGACCCAGTACGCGAACGGGTAAGAAGGTTGCGATGGCTAGAACTGCACAGAGGCCCCAAATCTTCATCAGTGTGATCTTCCGCATGGCGACTCCTTTTGAATTGAACAAATGACGTTGAACGGTGCTTTCTCTTGAAGTGCACACTATGGTTTTTTATGGTTGCGCTATCATAAAGCCACTTATTTACGCGCTTCAGTATTGCTCTGTCAATATGAATTTCATTAAATTTCCCAGAAATATTCCGTCTTTGATATGTTGAGGACGTGATAGCCATCCCATAAATCGCTGCGAAAGGATTCGTGCGAACAAAACCTGCCACAAAACGAGCAACACTGGAAGATGTTGCGCGTGCCGCGGGCGTCGGAGCCATGACGGTCTCCCGTACTATCAACGGGCATCCCTATGTGTCGGTGGAAACGGCAAAGAAAGTTCGCACAGCGATACGCCAATTAGGCTATCGGCCTAATCACGCTGCCAGGATGCTCACTGGCCAATTGTCGCGATCGATAGGACTGATCGTTCCCGATCTGGCAGACCCCTTCTTCTCCGTGGTCAGTCATGCAGTACAGGAAACCGCTCGCGAAAGCGGATACCTGGTCTGGCTGGCAGCCTCAAACGGCGATCCAGCGATCGAAGCTGCACAGGTTGAGCAGATGACGCATCATCCGGTCGATGGAATCTTGTTAGTCCCTGTAGATAGCAAGCATAAATACCTGAGGACGGTAGCTGAAGGCGCAACGCCTATCGTCACCATTGATCGGCCAATCGAGGTGGCAACGTCAGATTCGGTAGGAGTGGAGAACAAGGCCGGCGCGAGAATGGCTGTTGAACACCTTATCCGCCATGGATACAAACGAATTGTGTGCGTAGCCACCAATATGCACCTTCCAACAATTAAAGAGCGGCTTATCGGCTATGAAGAGTCCATGCGGGAGGCGAAGCTGCCTCGTCCAAAGACAATCCGTTTGACAAGCCAGGATGATGTGAAGGCGGCCCTCAAAGAACTCTTTCAATCGCGTGCCTTGCCTCATGCTTTGTTTTCCGCGAATAACGCTGCGACGATCTGGGTCATTGAAGCCCTCCGCGAGTTGAAGATCGAGATAGGCAAAGATGTGGCTTTGGTGGGATTCGACGACGTCGACTTTTATTCTCTGATTACCCCTCCCATAACGACGATTCGCCAGCCCGCTCCGGAACTGGGCCAAATGTCAGTGCGATTGCTGCTGCAGAGGATAAAAGCAGAGTTCACTGCTTCGAGTGTGCGAACCGTTTTGCCGGTAACACTCGTCGTCCGTGAGTCGTGCGGTTGCAAGCGAAAAGAATAGACGATTAGAAACGAAACTCAGTACCGTTCGAAACCTCAAGGCCTCTTGAAAATGCAGAATTTCTAACTTGCGGCGTTTCCTGTGCCTCTCGCTCGTCGTGCTTTTGGCACACTCGCCAGTGCTCGGGCAGCGACCCCCTACGGAGGACCTTACTAATAACGTCGATCCATTCATCGGGCTCGACGGAAAGTCGTTCAGCCATCGCATCTCGGAATCTAGGGCCAGATTGAGACTGCCTCCACCGCCATACCTTCACGCGCTTTCAGCGTTGCGCGTGTTTCCGTCCAATAAAGAATGGTGCGCCCGGAGAGAT
Organism: uncultured Acidobacteriaceae bacterium; assembly: GCA_963746625.1. Taxonomy (GTDB): domain Bacteria; phylum Acidobacteriota; class Terriglobia; order Terriglobales; family Acidobacteriaceae; genus Edaphobacter. The sequence goes on along the minus strand of CAVVBT010000001.1, from coordinate 221,769 downwards.
TCGAACTCCCGACCCTTTGGTTCGAAGCCTAGACGTATCGTTAGTTTTCAATTACATCGTTTGTTATCGAATATTTTCTTTGTCCAATGATTATGCGAGTGCGACGATATCGGTCGAATTAGCTTGCCCCCATTCTTGCCCTCGAATGGAACCGTGCATGGATGCGGTGATAGGATTCCTGCCGCGTTGCAGCTCTCGGGTCGCGTGTAGGGCAACGTCGCGCGATCGTGGAGGGATCTAAAGGACGGGAACCCAGGTGTGCAGCTGATTTTAAACGTGACTGTTACGCACGCCGGAAATCCTTTTCCAAGCTGAAAGGAACACGAGCGTGGATCGTGGTACCCTGCTGCGGTCGCGACTCAATTGAAAATGCCCCGTTCACCATTTTCATCCGCTCCTCCATACTGACAAGGCCGAGCCCTCTGCTCGCTTTTGCGGCTTCAGTGTCAAAGCCCACGCCAGAATCGCTAACCGTGAGGTGAATCTCACTGGACGTTCTCCACAATCGCACTTTGAAGCGGCGGACGCCACTATGTTTGGCGGCATTGCGGAGGGATTCTTGCAGAACTCGAAAGAAGCAAAGAGAAATGTCGGGCGACAGAGTGGCAGGCAGATCGTCGGTTCGAAAATCAACCTCTACTTTCTGTTGCGTCTCGAATTCCAGACAGAAGCTTTTCGTAGCTACAGCAATACCAAGATACTGCAGTTTGGACGCGTGCAACTCGTGCGACAACGACTGGATATCTTCCGCTATCTCGGCAGTCTTCTTCTGGAGCTCGGCGATGCGCCCGCGGGCTTCGAAAGGATGTTCCTTGAGTTGTTGTAACTCGATGGCCAACACCGTGAGGCGTTGACAGATGTCGTCGTGAAGCTCTCTGCTAATCCGGAGACGTTCCTGCTCCTGTGCCTCAATCAGCCTGCGGCTCACGCTGGCGAGGGCCAATTCAGATAGTTTGCGGTCCGTGATGTCCTCCACAAAGGCAAAAACCAGCGGCGCTCCTCCATCCCCGTTTCTCCACAGGGACACATTGAGACGTCCCCAAATCTGAACGCCATCTTTTCTCACATAGCGCTTTTCCAGCGAGTACCGGTCGATGGCACCCACCCGGAGCTGTTGAAAGAGAGCCCAGTCGTCTTCAGAATCTTCGGGATTGGCAAACTCGGAACAATTCATGCCGCACAGTTCGTCCTCCCGGTACCCCAGCATGGAGCAAAGCGCAGGGTTGGCAAGTAAGAGTTTGCCTTCGAGATCTTCCACTGCGATTCCCAATGATGCTTGCTCAAAAAGGTAGTGAAAAAGCTGCTTACACGGGTGCAGGCAACGCTTGCGAGGACATAGGACTCCAGAATATACAGGTTGATAGACGAAGACCTGACCCTTTCAGCCTCAAAAGCGAATTTGTTCACGTAACCACTGAGGCCAGATGTGGCTTTCGATCGAGTCCTTCAGGATGCGATTACTTGAGAATGTAGCGCGATTGTGGGACGGTCTATTCGACACAATGAAGGCCAAATGCTGGGGTAAGACCCCGCCTTTTATTGCTCCTGCGCAACGACCCAGCGCTCGTGGATATTTACGATAGGTAGTGATGATCTTCCTGTTCGCCGTCGCAGCCTAACCTCCTAAGGTGAACAGAAACTCCCCCGAACAGGACCCCCTATGAAAACTCCTTTCTTCACAGCCATCAAAGGCCTCGCTGCGCTGGCGCTGACCGTCCCGGCCATCGCCTATGCACAACCCCGCACCTTTGTTGAGATGAACTGCACGAACGATAACGACACCGTGGGCGCCCGCACCTGCACGGCTCTGCGCGATGTGCTTGCGCGGAGTCCTCGGTATGGCCTCGTCGTGACTGGGACATGGGTAATCAACATCGTCAGCGTCGATGCTCTGGCCGACATTCCCGGTGAACCGTCGCAGACCCTGTCCGCAATCTCGATGAGCGTCTCGCACAACGGCTATTTCGTCTCCAGTGTTGCTGAGGCTTGCGGGGCTAAACAAACAGCCGATTGTGCGCAAATCCTCTACGCGTCTTTCGACAAATATGTAAGCGAGGCACGCTGAACGGGTGCCCGTTCCAAAAGGTTCACAATCCACCCGCCCCGGCGACCCAGGGAATCAGGAGAAGCAAGATGAAGTTTCTGAAGCATGTAGTCATACTAGGCACCCTTGGAGCTCTCGCGCTTGCAGCAAAAGCTGATTGTCCCTTCGCACCAACCTGCCCGCTCGACGGAGCCCAGCTCCTCCGCACTGGAACGGAGTATTCGGGAATCAAGCAAATCGGCATTTACTCGCACAGCTTGAACACCGGTGGAAGCCACACCTACCGGATACCCTGCAACTAATCACCGGCCCGATGATCTTACGCATGAAAAAGCAACTGATCGCACTGGCCCTTGCGTTCGCGCCGATGATGACCCATGCGCAGAGCGGGGACAACGGGAACGATGACATCCACCATGCTCCGACCATAGAGCAGTGTCGTCTCGACTTCGCCTTCTGGAAGGGCGATATGGAGGGAGCGACAAAGTTGACGGCGACCGAAACCGACCAAGCGAATTTCTACGCGAAACTCAACCGGCACTCGTATGGGGAACTGGTCAAGCGAGTCCTTGAAATGTCTCCATGCGCCGTCGTCGCAACCGAAACCCGCGAGAAGTTCGACTATGACAGCCTTTCGTCCGTGTATCAGTTCGGCGCCGAGCGCCGGATATGGAGCTTCCTAAAGCGCGACGGCCTGTGGAACGGAAAAGAGCAGGTGTCGGGGAGTGAGTGGCCGGCAATCCCCACGCGAACCTATGGGGACGTCCTCACCGAGCGTGGTTTATGGCGACGTTTTGTCGCGGAAGACGAGCGAGGAGATCGCTGATGCCCACCTACTTCTACCTGGTCACCACGACCGGCCACGGCCTGCTCGGTGCCCACTACTACGCCTTCACTCTGCTCGAAGCAGCTCTCATCCTAGGCTGGATTGTGACACTGACCGCAGGCTGCACCCTGTTTCTGCACAACCTGTTGGGGAGGGATGAGGCTGGTGGCCGGAGAGACGATTGAGCCCTATTTCTAGGCTTATAGGAACATAGCCCTCATGCCTTGGCGAGCGGACCAGCTCCGCGCACCGCTCGGCCTTCTCGGTCATGCGATCGAGCTTGCCGTTGATAGCCGCGAGCTCGCCCTTGATGGCTAAATCTGCCCATCCAACCCTGCACATATCCGCCGAAGATGGGTGAAGGGAACTAGATCTGGGATGCTCGTTCAATTAGGGGGAGTTCTAAGACGTTCATCCAATTTTGATAGGTAGGAGTTCATGTCGTTGTACCTAAGCATGTAGAGGCCACCTGCTTGAAGCCAAGAATTTGGGATCGCAATTTTCACATTCGACATAGCCACGGCGTTGTCAAATGTTGCCTTGTCGCCGGCGGCATCCGACGGCGTTAGCGCCAAAAGTTTGAGCGCCTCTGACCGTACTCGGATAATTTCGGGCAATAGCAGTTGAAATGAAGCATCCCTCCCCTTAAGGATTTCCGACAATCGAGGGATGGTAGCTTGGAAAGCCGCGTCCCTCGATGCTTGGTTTGTGCCCCCGCCAGAGACGTATTGGCTACGGATCCCGCTGAGCGTCATTTGGACCGAACTGGCCGCGTTGCGGTCAATGTCTGTAAGCCGGTTAATTGTCTTGTCTATATCAGCTCGTACCGATGCGGGTGTGGGCATAACATTAGGTCCCTGAGGTTGTGAAATTGGACCCGAAGGCAGCTGAGTATTCGGCGAGGGAGTTGGGGGCTGAGAACCTGGACCTGGCGTCGCGCTCGGCAGCGTTGAGTAACGGTGGGCTAGTTCATTAGTTTGGTTGATCGCTTGTTGGAGCTGAGAATATAGTTTCTCTCCGGCAGGCGTACTCGTGCCGTTCGAGGGGAGTTTTGCTATTTCAGCACGTAGTTGAGCGTCAGTAATTACCGAATTGCTGAGCTGCGTAAGCTGTGTTTTGAGATCATCCGCGCGACCATCGCTAGCTTGTTGGCTCCGATCGTTAAGTAGGCCAGTCCAACAGGTAGCTGCAAATAGCATCAACCCTAGAAGCAAAAATTCAATTTTGAGACGCTTTTTTCTCGTCGGTTCACCGTTCAAGGCTTCGACCGCTAACGCCCCGCCCTCGACGGCTACGAGTATCTGGAGTGCTCCTACAAACACAAAGAGCCATAACGTTTCGCCGGAATATGGGTGTTTAGAGCCTGTGCAGAAGTGACCAGAGCCAATGAGCGTGAGCAACAGGAAACGAGGGCATGCCGAGATTATAGGTTGCGTTTAAGTTGACTCACCGTGCTAAAACGCGGGCGGTTGGCTCGCGGATCGCAGGCGGCGGAGTTGGCGGTGCGGGAAGATTCCGTTTAGTTACGCAGCAATCGTCTTCTGGTCCTCTTGTGCCACGCGCTGGGCGATCGCTTTCTGTCCGTTCGAGCTCTTCAAAACACGGCGTACCTGAACCGCCGACCATGCACCGCCTCGAGCTGCAGTAATGCCCCGCTCGTTGAGGCCGGTGGCGATCCGGTGCGGGGTGGATAGGCCGGCGGCTTGAAGGTCCTCGATCACAGGAAGGAGATCCTCGTTGCGCTTGGCGCTGGCAGCACGGCGCACGACGGCGCTGGCGGCGTTTCCCTTCCTCGCCATGCTTCCCATGCGGTCAAGACTCCCCCGCTGCCCTCCCAGCCTGACGCCGCGGGCCTTTGCGGCGCCAAGGGCGGCTTTGGTACGGGCGGAGATCATGGACGCCTCATGCTCAGCCACGGCTGCCAGGATGTGGACTGTCAGGCGGTTGGCTTGTGGGAAGTCGACGGCGACGAACTCGACACCGGACTCCATCAGGCTTGAGATGAAGTGAACGTTACGGGCCAGGCGATCCAGTTTGGCGATGATGAGCGTCGCACGATGCAGCCGGCAGAGCCGGAGGGCCTCGGCAATCGCGGGCCGGTCGTTTCGCTTGCCGCTCTCCACCTCGACCACTTCCTGCACCAGGCTCCACTTTCCCCCGTTGAGGTAGCTGGCGACCGCCTCCCGCTGCGCCTCGAGGCCAAGGCCGCTGATTCCCTGCCGCTGGGTCGAAACTCTCAGATAACTGACGAATTTGCCGTAAGCCATGGCTTCTGACCTTTCAGGACATTTGCTTCAACGCTCGCTGAGGTAAATGTCTAACGTGGCAACCTTCCACTTTTGCTGTCCGCAATCGGGGACCGGCTGCAGTCCCATCGAACCAAGAGGGGAGAAGCCGTGATTGCGCCTCTCCCCATCTGTGCTTTTGGATTGGCTATTTCGCTGCCATTCGCTTCAGGTGCTCTTGTTGATGTAGATCGGCTCGACGTCTCCGTTCTTTCCGCACGTAAGCGCTATCAGGCTCCAGGCGGTCAGGGGAGAGGCGCCCAGCGTTATACGCACGCCAAACTAGGTTCACCAGAGCGTACACGTCATTCTGGACTTCCTCTATGAATGTGCTCTGCAGGGTTTGATATTCGGACGACAGAAGGAAGTCGATATATTCGTCATCTTCGATGCCGATGTCCCCTTCGGACTCGCATTGGGCAGCCAGCGCAAGATCCGCGTTGACCTGCGATGCGCCCAATGCAAAGGGACTGGCATGCTTTCTGTTAAAAACTGGTTCACGATCGATGGAAATTCCGTCCAGGAATTCGCGAATGATCGCATTCCCGTCAGGTGTTTTGCCGGTTTTGGTTCGTGGAGTCTTAGGGATGAGTTTCAAGGCAGAATTGTTGCTAGTTTTACGAACAGCCATGGGGGTTTCCTCCGGTAGAATCTGCTGGTTGGTGCCCCCTGGGAGAGTGGTCGAACACTCTAAAAGGGGGCGCGTTATTGTTTTTCGAGATCTTGCATGAATTAGAGAGTAAAGTAAATTCTTTACCGAGTCAAGAAAATTCTTTACTAATCGACGGAATTTATTTAGCATTCGACCATGAAGGTAATTGCTGAAAACGATCTCCCCGCATACCTGCGCAAAAGGCGCGGCGAAATGACGCAGACCGAGTTCGGTTTGTTTCTTGGAGTGTCGAAACAGTCTGTCATGCAGTATGAGAAGGGTCTATCTCGTCCGACGGCAGAAGCGATGAAAAAGCTGGGTATAGAGAGATGCTATCGGGTTGAGAAGTGAAGGCGGCCCCTTCCGTGACGTGAGTTGATGGGTCAGGACGAATCAGGGGCGCCGCTCCTGTTCTTGGAAAAAAGGACGATGGAACCGATCAAGGCGCAGACCGAAACGATCGCGATGATGGCGTCGTAGCGTTCGGCGGCATCGATTTCCTTGTCACGTTCGAGGGCCGCACCTGACGATCCGTGTCCCGATAATTCGCGGGTAACCTCTGTTTTCATCATTTCAAGGTTGTACTGCCTGTCATGCTCATTGCCGGCATAGTCCCTACCCGCCCATATCCCCAGCACCACAGCCAGAGCCAACGCCAGCATTGCAGCCGCTTTCATAGAGTCGTCGGAGGTGTGGTCGACAAACCATCTCCGCTCCCTACTTTTTCACTAATCACCTTCACGGGATAGGTGTTCAGCAGAATGGCAGTGAAGATTGGGCTGAGAACGAAACTAAGTAAGAACCATGCGCCCGTCCCGTAGCCGCGTTTCTCCGCAGCAAATGAGACGGCAACCGAGGCGAAGATCCACCAGAAAAATAGCGCAATATAAACGACCACATTTACGTCCGATTCAGGCATGGGCGGAAGCATATCAGGAGGGTGGCGTATGCTGGCCGGAAATTACGCGCTCTTCAGCCTTCCAGAAGTCCCAGAGGCCGGCGAAGGCAAAGGGCTCGCGGTCGGTGACTGCGAACGCGTAGGGCTGCCGAGTCAAGGGGTCGATCTTCTTCCACTCGTAGAAGCCATCAGCAGGGACCAGGCACCGGCGCCGCTGGAAGAGTACGCGCCACATCGCGGACTTCCTGATGCCCTCGGCGCGGGCGTTGATGGTAGAAATGCCTCTGAAGTCGGCAAGCCTTTTGGCGTAGTGCGGGACAAGGCCCCAGCGCATCAGAACTAGCTCGCGCTCACCTGCCTCCTTGGTGTGCCGGATGACGGGCTGGAAGGTCGTCGGCGCGACGTTGTAGTCCGACGGCGGGACGATGAGGCCGTTGCTGTCACGGATATGGAAGGCCTCGGCGATCTTCTGCTTGTCGGAGCGTCTGTAGTAGCGGCCGCACACAGTCAGAAATTATGAGGCTTGGTATCGTCGAGCTTTTGCTTATCTTGCTTCACATTATCCTTGGCGCCCATGTTTGCCTCACGTGTATGGTCTGTTGCTTTGCTCTTCTGCGCAGCGCCGGGGTTTACCACCTTTTGGACACCCTCCTTGCTGCGGTCGTAGCCCTTCACAGACGTTTCTTTCGTCTTGTCGGCTGCGACTGTGCTACCCTCTTTGGTCTTGTCATACGCCTTGTGGGTGCCACTCTTGACTGCGTGCCCGGTGTTCTTAGCGGCGTCTTTCGTATCCGCACCGGCTTTGTGCATATCCTGCCCCGCAGTTTGGGCGATGGAATCGATGGTCACGAACAGGGTGAACGCGAGGGCTAAGACTGTGAGCCATGAGGCGGAACGGGAAATCTTCATTCCTTACCAGATGCACGAAACGTCCCCGTCGTTGTGCTCACTGATCGCAAATCCTCCTCTCCGACTTCCGGCATCTCACTGTCAGCACCACGCGGAGGTCCGTCATGGACACAACCCAAGAAAAGACAACTACAGTCATCAACCGCAAGACACCACCGGAATCCGACCCAACCAAAATTGACCGCAACGCGACGGCGGGAACTCCAGCTTCATTGGGGACAGAGAGCGTCCGGGATCGCCGCCCGTCAACTGACGACAGTGTGGTGGAGGCTATGGACGAAGAGACTCCGCCGGTTGCAGGCAATTAGGCTCTCACACGGCATGCTCGTTCCCCATCAATGTCACGCCTTGCATCGCAACAATGCGAGGAAGGAGCTCTCATGCAGGTCAAGTTCAAAACTGTCCCCGACCCGAAGAATCCCGAAGGTTTACTGGTGACTTTTAAGACCGTCGGCAGTTCGGTCGAGTCCGTGAATCCCTTTACGGTCACCTTCAAAAACCAGTTCGCCTTGGATTCAGCTTTTATGAGTGCTGGAATCTACCTGCGCGATGTCTCACACCCGGACCCGGAGAGAAGCGCACCTCCCGATCCCGAGAAGAACTTTGAGGTGACCTGGGAGAACCTCAGAACAATTGGCTTCGACATTCCCAGGATGACGACGCTTCGGTGAACTGGCGGTTCGCGAGGTCTCAAGTAACCCTAGTTGTCATCCTTCGTCCGATTTACCCACGTCACCGTTACTTGGAATTTCTCTCGCTTCGTAGTTTGGCGTACTGCTCGTCCGTGAGCTCTAGCGTGACGTTGCACGGCCGGCACTGCGCCAGAGCCATTTCAACGATGTTGATTGTTTCCAGGTTCGCGTACGCGCGGCGGAGGACTTCGAAGACCCTCCGCTCATCGCTGTAGCGCCGGACGGGGCCGATCATCTGATTGCCGACATAGAAGATCATGACGGTGCTGGTGGGAGAGTCCTGAATGGAGCAGCTGACACGGGGCATGACGGGATTTTAGGCGAAGACTGGGCCGACCCGCGGCGCGTAGTTGTGGATCGAATGGCACGCCTATTGGTAGGGCTTCAGTGCCACATTCTTGGTGCAACCCATCCAAGACGCGTCCAATGGCGGCGCTGGCTGGCCCGTCCTGCTGCCGCCGTCGTTTTCTGATACTCCTGCACCCCCGAAACGAGCCTCGGGGCCGGCAAGGGCTGATTCTGGGAGTAGCCGCCCATAAGGAAGCGAAGCTCCGAACTTTCACCCGAATCCCACGGGCAATAGCAATTCAGGGCCGAAGACCATTTCCTCCGCGCAAAATACCGACGCCGCAGAGGACGGTGCGTCCTACATCGCCCTGAGGTGGCAGTCGTCGATGCAGAGGACCAGTTCTTCTGGGTCTTCGCCCTCCAACTGAAGATCGCCAGCGCGAGCGATGCCTGGGCAAAAAGCACAACCGCCGAACTCCTCGCAGAGGTCAGCGGTCAGCACACGGGGTTCTTCTCCGAGTCGGAAGATAATCCGTTCCATCGTCGGTTAGATGCCATCCGTTCCATGGGCAGTTGGATGCCACCAGCCAGCGGATGGTCATTCATTCCATCAGCCTTCTCGCGCCCTTGGGCCGAGCCCGGTTGAAGAAATCAGTATCGATCCTCGCCACAACCATGGTAGCCTTCGCATCTCCCCTATTTCTGCTTAATCGCGTATCGAAGCGTTTCGTTCCTGTGGTTGGGGCGTCCCACGTCGCTCTGCGTATTACCGCACGCCAAGGTGTACGCTGCGTTGATGCTCACGTGGCTGTCGCACAGAAGCATGTCGACGTAACCGGGAAACATCGTCTCGAGTGCGGAAGCCCTAATGGCAAAGCTTGGTTGAAATCTTTTGCCATCTGGTTTTAAGGCAAACGCGATGTATCCATCATGGCCGCGATGCAGGACCTTGATCGGATGGAGCAAAGGCCTCTGACCGTTCGGAGCCGTTCTGACGGGAGCGACCACTTCGCCAATTAAGGCCCCCGGAGTGCTTGGCTTTTGTTTGGGTTCACTTTCTAAACCCATGGCTTTATTTTCAGAATCGCCTTGCGAATTTTGCCATCCCCAAGGCGCGAAGTCTGGACGCTCACCATCAACATGCAGTCGTCGCCGTAACGCCGCAGGTCCTCCCGGTCTCTTTTCGGCTGTCTGAGGTAGTTCGATCAGAGTGCGGGACGTCATTAGTCGAATCCCTTCCGGGAGCGGTCCAACTCCTGCGCCAACTCTTGGCACGTGAAAATGAGGCCTTCACGGGGAAGCTTTTTCAGTGCACGCGTGATGCACATGTGGATCGCGGCGACCGTCGTTCCTTCTTGCCTCGGCGATTTCTTGCAGTGACGCCGCGGCTCGATTCGGGCGCCCATCTATCGCTCCCCCGCCGGCGCGGTGAGAGCGGCGTCGACTGCGGATAACCGAAAGCGCCAGAAGGTTTTCTTTCCATTCTGGAAGGCCTTGCCAGGGATCAGGCCGGCCTCGACCATTCGCCGCGTCGCCTGATACTCGAAGCCGATATGGCTGGCGAGCTTGCGCAGATCGACCCACGGCTCGGGTTCAAAGGATTGTGTGTGGTGTGAAGGCCGCGAAGGAGCGGCAGGAATGGTGGGCATGAGAGGTGGAACCGGGCCATGCTGTGCGAGAACGGGCGCAGCGTTGCGCGTGGCAATCTGCATAGACGCAAACAGGCGGAGAAAACAGCGTTTAGAGACGTCGAACGACTTATTGCACGGCTACAGTACAACGAACCGTGCAGAAATTATTCGCGTTTCAGCATATTTTTTTTATTCGCATCGAATCATGCGTGTTTTCTTAGCATCTCCACGACTTTGGCATTCGCGCCGCGGACAGTCTCGGCCTTCGATTTGCCGCCGTAGCCGAGGGTCGTCCGGATATCCTCATGACGCATCAGGACGCGCTGCTCCTCAAGGGTGAGCTTCTCCTCGTCCATCATGGCCCGGTAGGTGTGCCGAAAGTCATGCCAGCCGAGATTGGGGATGCCGACCTTCTTGCCGGCCGGGATGAGATGGTCTTTCTGGAGGCTGCCACGCCAGAACGGGCGCCCCGTGATGAGGCTGCCGAATAGCCAGCCGTTCACCGGTGTGTGTACCCCGTCGACGGTCTGCTCCTCTCGCCAGGCTTCTAGGACGGCGTAGAGATCTTCGTGGATGGGCAACTCCTCCTCTGAGCCTTCTGTCTTAGTGTCGCCTGTGTGCTTGCCTACTTGGGAGCGATTGATTCGCATGATGCGGCGCTTCATGTCGAAATCGTCCCAGCGCAACCCTAGAATCTCGCTTGCCCTCAGACCGAGGAGCATAGCGACGAAGATCATGGTGCGGACGTGGCTGTATAGCTCTGGATCTGTGGTGAGCGCAATCCACTGGTCACGAGTGATGATGTTCGCGGATCGGACCTTCTTCTTCCTCCCCTTGACCTTGATAAGCGTCGCGGGGTTGCGGTCCAGCTTAAGCAGCTTCCACTTCATGGCGCGCTCGAATAGCAGATGCAGGAACGCTTTGAGGTGGAGCTTCGTCTTCTTGCTCGCGGGGCGCGGGGGCTGGCCGGGGATTGTCTTGCCGGGGATGAGCTGTCCCTTTGCGATTCGGTCGGGGATAACACGGTCGGGGGTGCCGAGGGTGTGGAACCCGTTCACCCATTCCTCGAGAGCGAGGATGTCGCCAGCGAGGTCCTCGACGCGCGACTCGCCCCACTGGTCGCGCACCCGTCTCAGGAATGATTTGTAGGTGGCGATTGAGTGCGGTCGGAGCTCGACGCCCTCTTTCTCGCACTCACGCTTGAATCGATCGCAGAGTCCTGAGACCTTGATGCCGGCGAGACGCTCATTGATCTCTTTGAGGCGGTCGGCGGCCTCCTTGCGGGCAACAGCCTTGCTTTTGAATTTGTCTTTGGTGCCGAGGATCTCGGAGCGCTGTACATCTCCGTCCATGTAGCGCAAGACCCACACATCTGGGCCCTTCTTGCGTTCTTTGCGGACAACGCTGCCTTGCTGGAAGCTGGTTCGCTGCATGGGGGGCAATTATACTTACCTTGCCCCATTCTTGCCCTCAACTTACTTGGACTCTCGTAAGTTATTGATTATGGTGCGCCCGGAGAGATTCGAACTCCCGACCCTTTGGTTCGAAGCCAAATGCTCTATCCAGCTGAGCTACGGGCGCGCAAAAAACACAATACAAAACACACAACAGCCAATCTGCAACTACGTCGCGGCAACCGGCTCCGGAGGAGGAGGAGTCACAAACATCGGCATCTTCTCCACGATATCCAACCCCGCACGCCGCAGAAGCTGATGGATCACCGGCTCCGTCAGCCGGCTTGCATCATACTCCACTCGCACGGTCTTCTCCGCTTCATCTACTACCAGCCGCCGAACCCCGTAAACCTCGCGCACCTTCCCCATCGCAAACGCGGCAGACTCGCTCGGCGGAACACCGTAACGGTAAAGAACATCAAGCTGTGTCATACCTCTGATGATACCAGCGTCTACAGCCGCGCCAGGTAGCCCATAATCTCCGGGCTCGTCCAATCCTGCGCGCTCACAAACTTCCGCCGCAGAATCCCCTGCCGGTCGATGACATAAGTCTCCGGAATCTGCGCCGTGCCATAAAGTGCATTCACCCGCTGGTCCGCATCCCTCACCGTCACCAGGTTGACGTGATTCTTTTCAAGAAATCGACGGTAGACATCAGGATCCTGATCCATGCTGACAGCCACAATCACCAGATCCGGCATCTTCTGCTGCAGCGCCAGCAAACTCGGCAACTCCTCAATACAAGGAGCGCACCAGCTGGCCCACAAATTCAGGACCACCACCTTGCCCGCGCAGCTTGCTCAGATCGACCGTCTTCGTCTCATCGCCAACCACAAACTGCGGCGCCGGCTTGCCCAGATTCTCCGGATGACTCCCCCGGTCGCACCCCACCGCCAGCACCCCAACCAACACAAGACTCGCCCACAATCGCCGCACAACACTCTCCACTTCCTATAATACGAAGTCGTGAACGACATCGCCCGCGTGGCAAGCTCGAATTCGCCCGAACCGCCGCAGTTCGAGCTCTCCGTCATCATCCCTGCCCGCAACGAAGAGCAATCCCTTCCCGCCTGCCTCACCTCCCTGCTCAATCAATCCGAACCTGGCTTCGCCCTCGGCCAGCAATGGGAACTAATCCTCGTCAACGACGCCTCAACCGACCAAACCCTCAATATCGCAGCCGAAGTCGCCGCAAAGCACAGCGGTGTCACCCTCCTCGAAGCCCCACCCCTCGACCTGACCCCTCGCGGAGGCTTCACCGGCAAAAACAACGCCTGCTGGACCGGCGCGCAAGCCGCCCGCGGACGCTACCTCCTCTTCACCGACGCCGACACCATCCACGACACCAACGATCTCTCCCGGGCCCTTCAGGAGATCGACCGCCAAAAAGCCGCTCTACTTTCCTACTCACCGCGCCAGATCGTCACCGGCTTCTGGCAGCACGCGCTCATGCCCCTCGTCTTCTCCGAGCTGGCCTCGGTCTACCCCTCCAAAGAAGTCAACGACCCGGTCAACAGCCTGGCCGCAGCCAACGGCCAGTTCCTCCTCATCCAACAGGAAGCCTACTTCGCGGTCGGAGGCCATCGCGCCATCGGCCGCGAGATCCTCGAAGACGTCGCCCTCGCCAACAACGTCAAACGCAGCGGCCGCACCATCCGCTTTCGCTACGCTCCCGACGCCCTCTCCACTCGCATGTACCGCACCACCTCAGACATGATCGAAGGTTGGACCAAAAACCTCGCCCTTCTCTTTCCCAAACCCATCGCCCTCGCACTCTGGCGCATCCTCGACCTGGCTCTCTTCATCGGCCTCCCCATCCTCGCACTCGGAATCTTCTGGCTGGTCCCATGGCAGCGCTGGGCCCTGCTTCTCCTCTGGGTCCGAACCCTCTGGCGCTTCTACGCCCGCGTAGCCCGCTCCAACTTTCCCCCGCTCGATGTCGCCATCTCCATCCTCGGAGTCCCCCTCTTCGCCTACCTTCTCGTTCGCAGCGTCATTCACCACCGCATCCAGAAACACGTCGCATGGAAAGGCCGTGTCTACACACACTCTTTAGTTGCGTCATGTAACCAATACAGCTCCAAAACATCTATAAAATGGGACATTCATGATTTTCCTCACCCGCAAAGCGGAGTTTTCCTCAGCCCACTACTACTGGAATGACGCGTGGTCCACCGAGGAAAACCAGCGTGTCTTCGGCAAATGCGCCAATCGCAACGGCCACGGTCACAACTACACACTCGAAGTCACCGTCGCGGGCGAAATCGACCCCGTCTCCGGCTTTGTAGTCGATCTCAAAGAACTCAAAGACATCCTCGAGCGCGAAGTCGTCAGCGTCTACGATCACCGCCACCTCAACCTCGAAGTCCCCGAGTTCAAAACCGCCATCCCCACCACGGAAAACATCGCCATCGCCATCTGGCAGCGCCTCGACGGCAAAATCCCTAACGCAAAACTCCACCGCGTCCGCGTCTACGAGATGCCCGATCTCTTCGCCGACTACTATGGTGAGCCATGAAGGCCTACCTCAATCGCCGCTACCACTTCAGCGCCTCGCACCGCCTCAACAGCGAGGCATACGATGCAGCGAAAAACCGCGACGTCTTCGGCAAATGCAACAACCCCCATGGCCACGGCCACAACTACACCGTCCAAGTTACCGTCAGCGGCCAGGTCGATCCCGCCACCGGCATGGTCTGCAACCTCGCAGACCTCGACGCCTTCGCACAAACAAATCTCCTCGCCCGCTTTGACCACACCAATCTCAACACTCTCGACTGCTTTGCCAACAGCGTCTCAACAACCGAGAATCTAACGACAGAGATCTACCGCATCTTTCAAAGTTTTCCCGCCGCTCATCTCGAGCGGGTTCACATCGAAGAAACCAGCAACAACTCCTTTGACTACGCCGGCGCCGCTCCACCTCCGCCGGGCACTATCTAAGAAAGGCAACCCATGCCCGTCAACTCGGCCATCGTCGAAACACCCTCCCTCGAGAACATCCCAACACAAGATCTCTACCGCGAGATCCTCATCCGCATCGGCGAAGATCCCAACCGCGACGGTCTCATCAACACCCCCGAGCGCATGGAGAAATCCATCAGGTTCCTCACCCGCGGCTACACCATGAACCTCACCGACGTCCTTCACGAAGCGCTCTTCGACGTCGACTACGACGAGATGGTCATCGTCAAGGACATCGAGTTCTTCTCCATGTGCGAGCATCACCTGCTCCCCTTCTTCGGCAAAGCCCACGTCGCCTACGTCCCCAACGGCAAAGTCATCGGCCTCAGCAAAATCCCCCGCCTCGTCGACGTCTTCGCCCGCCGCCTGCAGGTGCAGGAGCGCCTCACCCGCCAGATCGGCGAAGCCATCACCGACGCCATCAACCCCCAGGGAGTCGCCGTCATCCTCGAAGCCCAGCACCTCTGCATGATGATGCGCGGAGTCGAAAAGCAGCACTCCTCCACCGTCACCTCCGCCATGCTCGGAGTCTTCAAAACCCAGCTCCAGACCCGCAACGAGTTCCTCTCTCTCGTTCGCCGCAATGGAAGCTCCTTCTAGCTACTAAACTAGTAGCTGCATGAACGGACTCCTAGTACTCGACAAGCCCCCGGGCATGACCTCGCACGACGTCGTCGCCATCGTACGTCGTGCCACCGGCGAAAAGTCCATCGGCCACCTCGGCACACTCGACCCCATGGCCACCGGAGTCCTCCCGCTCCTCCTAGGCAAATACACCCGCCTAGCCCAATTTTTCAACCAGTCCGACAAGCACTACACCGGCCACATCCGCTTCGGCTTCGCCACCGACACCTTCGACGCCGAGGGCTCCCCCTCGACCACACCCAAACCCCTCACCCACTCTCTCGACGACCTCCGCACTCTCAGCCAGAAATTCCGCGGCGACATCGACCAGCTCCCGCCCATCTTCTCCGCAAAAAAAATCAAGGGCACCCCCGCCCACAAACTCGCCCGCGCCGGAGCCGAAGTCCCCGTAAAACCCGCCCGCATCACCATCCACGACTTCCAGCTCACCTCTCTCAACCACGACACCGCCGCCTTCACCATCTCCGTCTCTGCCGGCGGATACGTCCGCTCCGTCGCGCACGAACTAGGCCAGCTCGCCGGCTGCGGAGCCCACCTCTCCTCCCTCCGCCGAACCAGCGCCGGCTCCTTCGCCCTCAACCACGCCCTCACCGTCGACCAGCTAAAAGCCTCCAACCCCGCCGAACTCGAGCGTCTCCTCCCCCATCCCCGAACCCTCCTCCCCGAAATGCCCGCCGTCACCGTCGACGAACAGCTAGCCGGACGCCTCCGCAACGGCATGCAGGTCAATCTCCCCGACCTCTCCCAGGCCCCTCTAATCAAAATCTTCACCGCCCCAACCGAACTCCTAGCCATCGGTCGCCGAGTCGCAGGAACTCTCTTCCAGCCCATCGTCGTCCTCGGCTAACCCGCCTGATCCCCCCAAAAACACTCACCGATTTCCGACCAATTCCCTCCGAAACAATTGACGACCAATTTAGTCCGCAATACACTTGAAGAGGACTGGATGCGCAGTCCCAGCTTCATGGAGACCCCCGGCGCGGGTCTTTTCGCCGCTCCTGCGGCGCCCGCACCCGAGAAGAGAAAGACCTTATGCTGCAAGCGTTTATCATCACCCTCCGTGAAGGAGTAGAAGCATCGCTGATCGTTGGCATCGTCTTCGCCTACCTCAGCAAAATCGGCCGCCCCGAACTCAAGCGCACCGTCTTCTGGGCACTGGGCTCGGCCGTAGCCGCCAGTGTCGCCGCTGCCATCATCCTGGCCCACACCCCTTACAACTCCGACATCCTCGAAGGCTGGGTCATGCTCGGAGCCGCCATCTTCGTCATTAGCATGATCTGGTTCATGCATCGCGCCGCCCGCTCCATGAAAGGCGACATCGAACAAAAAATCGCAAAGTACACCGGCCCGGCAGGCGTCTCCAAAATCGGTCTCTTCTTCTTCGTCTTCCTCCTCGTCCTCCGCGAAGGCGTCGAGACCGTCCTCATCCTCTCCGCCGTCACCCTCAACTCCACCGAACTCCTCAGCTTCACCGGAACCCTCCTCGGCATCGCCGTAGCCGTCGTCTTCGGCATCCTCTTCATCCGCGGCAGCGTAAAAATCAACCTGCAGCGCTTCTTCCGCGTCACCACCGTCATCCTCTACTTCGTCGCCTTCCAGCTCATCGTCAGCGGCCTGCACGAACTCAGCGAAAACGGCATCCTCCCCTCCAGCACTACCGAGATGCGCTTCATCGGTCCCATCGTCCGCAACGATCTCTTCTTCTTCGTCACCATGCTCGCCCTCGCCGGCCTCATGATGCTCCTCGAATTCAAGCGCCGCACCCCCACCACTCTCAGCCGCCACCGCCACCCCAGCCGACAAGCGCCGAGCCGAATGGTCCCAGCGCCGCGAAAAGATGTGGATGAACGCCGTCGTCGCCACCAGCTTCCTCTTCATCTTCCTCTCCACAGCCGAGTTCATCTACGCCAAAAGCTCCACCGCACTCAGCCCCACCTCAGCCGTTACCCTCGTAGGCTCACAGGTCACCCTCCCCACCGCCGACGTCAACGACGACAAGCTCCACCGCTACGGCGTCCACCTCGACGACGGCAAAGGCGGCAACGTCGAAGTCCGCTTCCTCCTCTTCAAGAAACCCGACGGCAACATCGTCTCCGTAGCCGACGCCTGCCAGATCTGCGGCCCCGTAGGCTTCTACATCGGCGACCAGGGCATCACCTGCAAGATGTGCGCCTCACCCCTCAACGCCGCATCCATGGGCCAGAAGGGCGGCTGCAACCCCATCCCCCTAAAATCCACCATCAGCGGCGGCCAACTCATCATCCAGGCCGCCGACCTCCGCGAACTAGCCCCGGTCTTCGAGACGATAAATGCCCCCGCCTCAAACGATCGAACACGCAAACATCGGGTGGCCCATCCTTTTCGGTCTCATCGAAAAGGGTGGGTTATCGTGCGAAGCACGACCGCTCTCCCATCAGATCCACAAATCCCTCCCCTGTTCCCTAACCCAAAATTGTCATCCTGAGCGGGTGCCCCAGAGCCTGCCCTGAGCTCGTCGAAGGTCCCGCATCTGGGACCTGGGCTCTCCCCAGCCACAAATCCCCAAGGAGGCCACTAAATGTTCTTCCGCCTCCTGATGGAATCCTTCCGCCGCCAACGCCGCCGCAAACTCCTCGCCGGCATCGCCATCCTCCTCGGCACCACCGCCGTCACCGCAATGCTCGCCCTGGCCACCACCATCGGCGACCGCATCCACAAAGAACTAGCCGTCTACGGCGCCAACATCATCGTCTACCCAAAGGCCGACCAGCTAGAAGTCAAAGTAGGCGGAGTCGACATCAAACCAGCCTCCAGCGGCACCTACCTGAAAGAAAGCGACCTCGCCAAACTCAAAACCATCTTCTGGGCCAACAACATCACCGGCATCAGCCCTGAACTGCCAATCTCGCTGACAATAACGCCACAGTCGAGCAGCACCACAACGCCGGGTGGCCCATCCTTTGCGCAGTCTCATCGCGCAAAGGGTGGGGTATCGTTTGCGGAAGCAAACGACAGCTCTCCACAACCAAGCGACCCTGCTCCACCAGTACAGATTCGTGCACTTGGCCTGTGGTTCAACCATGATTTCGGCGGATTGAACACGGGTGCCCCTATGCTCCATCCCATCTGGAAGTTAACTGGAACTTGGCCGGTAGCTGAAAACGAGATCGTGCTGGGTTCTGGATTAGCTCTGAAGCTCAACCTCCAGCGTGGCGAAGTTCTTCACCTCAGCGAACCCGCGGGCACAGCAGAGTCTGCTGGACGCGTGATCCCGTCAGATAACCCACTGAAAGTGACAGGTATCGTGACATCAGGCGATGCCATCGACGATGAGTTACTCATGCCACTCTCGCTCGCACAAAAATATGCAAACACCCCCGACGCCATCTCCCGAGTAGAAATCTCCGCCCGCACCAAACCCGAAGACGCCTTCGCCCGCAAAGACCCCGACACCCTCTCCCCCAAAGACCACGAGATCTGGTACTGCCGCCCCTACGCCAACTCCATCGCCTACCAAATCCGCGAAGCCATCCCCGGCGCACAAGCCGAACAAGTCCGCCGCGTCGAACAATCCGAAGGCAACGTCCTCAAACGCATCAGCGGCCTCATGTGGCTCATCAGCGCCGCCGCACTCCTCGCCGCAGGCTTCGCCGTCAGCGCCGCCATGGCCACCGCCATCCTCGAGCGCCGTGGCGAGATCGGCCTCATGCGCTCCCTCGGAGCCAGCAAAGGCGCCATCGCCCTCCTCTTCTACGCCGAAACCGGCCTCCTCGCCATCTTCGCCGGAACCCTCGGCTACCTCGCCGGCTCCGGCCTCGCCGCATGGCTAGGAGCCCGCATCTTCCGCGGCAGACGGCAGGACACCCCCGAAGCCATCCTCATCCCCGTTCTGCTCCCGGTAGTCGTAGCCCTCGCCCTCGCCGTAGCCATCGGCGGAAGCACCCCCTCCATCCGCGCCGCCCTCCGCATGAACCCCTCCGCCATCCTCCGAGAAGACGCATGACACAAACTCCACTCAGCCACAGAACCGGGTGCGGGTGCCCCATTCATGCGGCTCTATCGCATGATTGGGCCATCGCGCAACCGCGCGATCCGCTCTTGTCGTTGCTTCTAGGTACGCCAAGCCTTCAGGCTTGGCCCTCTGGAGCCCCAGCGATAAAGCCGGGCTTTAGCCCCTGGGGTAAGTCTTCCTTTCATCGCCAAAATACGCCGAAGGAGAAGCTAGACAGCGCTAATGTCCAGCAGGTCCTCGTATGACCCAGCTCACCCTAACCCACATCCTCCGCCGCTCACTCATCCATCGCCGAGCCCGCACCATCTCCGCGCTCATCGCAATGACCGTCTCAGCAGGAGTAGCCACCGCGCTCCTCACCCTCTACGCCGACCTCGACCAAAAACTCCACAAAGAATTCCGCAGCTTCGGCGCAAACATAGTCCTCACCGCACCGGCCAACACTCCACTCCCATCCAACGCGCTCGCACAAGCCCAGCAAATCGCAGGCCCCGACGCCGCCGCCGCAGAATTCGCCTACGCTGTAGCCACCACCAACACCGGAACCCCGATCGTAGTAGCCGGAACCGACTTCGCCGCCACCAGAAAACTAAACTCATGGTGGCAGGTCGACAAATGGCCCTCGGAAGCACCACCAACCCGGGTGCCCCAGGTCCCGACTCCGGGACCTGGGTCTCTCCAAGCCCCAAATCCTGCGGGCACACAAGCTCTCCTCGGTCAGCGAGCCTCAGAATCTCTCTCCAACCAAAATCCGATCACCCTCACCTACGCCGCCAAACCCATCACTCTTGAGAAGACCGGCCGCCTCACCACCGGAGGCGACGAAGACTCCCGCATCTACATCCCGCTCACCGCATTCACTGCATGGACCAGGCATCGCCCCCAGCGTCATCGAACTTCAAATCCCCGGCGGAGCCAAACGAGTCGAAGCCACCATCACGCAACTCAAAAACGCCTTACCCGAAATTCAAGTCCAACCCGTCCGACAGCTGGTCGAAGGCGAATCCCGCATCGTCGACCGCACCCACGCCCTCATGTACGGAGCAGTCCTGCTCATCGCCCTCACGGTCGCCGTCAGCGTCCTCGCCACTCTCTCCGCCTCCGTCCTCGAGCGCCGCCGAGACTTCGCCCTGATGAAAGCTCTAGGCGGATCTCAGATGCAACTCATGGCCATGTTTCTCCTCGAAGCCCTGATCCTCGCGCTCGCAGGAGTAGCCGCAGGCTTCGTCGTTGGCTCCGCCGCCGCATGGATCATCAGCGAAGGCAACTTCCACACCGCAACCCTCCCGCACATCTCCGTCCTGCCCATGGTATTGCTCGTGAACCTCGTCATCGCCGCCCTCGCAGCCCTGCTCCCCTTGCGGGTCCTGCGCGGACTCCAACCCGCCGCCCTCCTCAAAGGAGAATGACGGGGAGAATGAGAAGATGGAAACAGTGAGCCAAGCCGAAGTAAAAACCGGGCCTCTGGGCGATTCGCCCACCGCCGCACAAACCGAGTCGCTGATCGATCAGACGACGCGGCCCGACTGCGCCGTCATCGCCCTTCATCACGTCACCCGCGAGTACACCGGCCACGGCAGCGTAGTGCGAGCACTCGCGGACGCCAGCTTCTCCATCGTCGCCGGCGAATGGGTCGCCATCACCGGCCCCTCAGGCTCCGGCAAAAGCACCCTCGTCAATCTCATCGGCTGCCTCGACCGCCCCACCTCCGGCGAACTCAAGATCGACAACGTCGACGTAGCCTCCATGACCGCGACCGAGCTCGACCGCTTCCGCGCCGACAAGATCGGCTTCATCTTCCAGCAGTTCCACCTGATCCCGTACCTCTCCGCCCTCGAAAACGTCATGCTCGCCCAGTACTTCCACTCCATGACCGACGAGAATCGAGGCCACGGCAGCCCTCGAGAAAGTCGGCCTCGGCTCACGCATCAACCACCTCCCCAGCGAGCTATCCGGCGGCGAGCAGCAACGCGTCTGCATCGCCCGAGCCCTAATCAACGACCCACCCATCCTCCTCGCCGACGAGCCCACCGGCAACCTCGACGCCGCCAACCAGAAGATCGTCGCCGAGCTCCTCCAGAATCTCCACGCCCAGGGCCACACCATCGTCATGGTCACCCACGATCCCGAGATGGCCGCACTCGCCCAACGCAAAATCGCCCTCAGCCACGGCAAAGTCTTCTGCCACCCCGTTGGCTCCCCGGTCGTCACCCTCCGGCGCTAGCGCAAGTTTTCCACAGACCACCCAAAAATAAATCTCGAAACCGTGGCATTTTTTTAGCGCCGCAAATCAACCATCCAAAAACCACGTTCCCACCACAAAATCACCACAACTTCACCACAAAAAACCATCACCAAAACACCAGTTTTCGCAAAACCCCCTGCAAAAACGCCCCTCCACCATCCACAAAAAAAATCTGCAGATCTATCGCTCGCCCCACTTCAACTTGGACCGCAGCACGCTGAAAAGCCCATTGGGATGATGCCGCAAAAGCCGGACACTGAACTCCGAACGCTGGCAATGAACGATGTCGCCCAACTGGAGTTCAATAGCCTCCTGCCCGTCGACGGTGAGGTATATCTCATTGGGAACGCCAACCACTTTGACGCTTACAGTCGATTCGCCAGGCATCACGATGGGCCGGATAGTGAGCAGGTGCGGACAGATCGGAGTCACCACCATCGCATTGACGCTGGACATCACAATGGGACCGTCAGCCGCGAGGTTGTACGCAGTCGAGCCCGTAGGCGTAGAGACGATGACACCGTCCGCCCGGAACGTGGCAACAGCCTGATTATCGATCTCGACGGAAAAATCGCCCATCCGCGCAATCGTGCCCTTGGCGACCACAACGTCGTTGAGCGCCTCCCAGACGCGAAGCGCTTTGCCGCCGCGGATGTGCTGCGCATGCATCATGCTGCGCAGTTCGATCTCGGCGCAGTTGTCGCACCAGGCCTCTAACGTCAGGTAGAGCTCGGAGAGCGAAATCTCCGTCAGGAAGCCGAGGGCGCCGAGGTTGACGCTGAGGATCGGCGTAGTCGTACGGGCAAAAGCCCGGGCCGCGGCCAGCAGCGTTCCATCACCGCCCAAAACGATGACAAGATTGGGCTTATAGCTGGGCAGGTCGACGCGCTCGATCGGGTTTGGCGCGTTGATATAAGCGGCGCTGTCGGGGTCGAGGAGGTAGCCGTAGTTGCGAGCTTCGAGCCATGCGATAAGATCGCGCAGGATTGCAGCGACCTCGGGCTTCTGGGGCTTGGAGATGATGGCTGCCTGGAGCATTGCTGCTTTCAGTCTAATGGCATGCGACGGATTCGAACCGGATATACCGCTGTTTCTTCACCAGAACCTTGCGAAAAGCCGCGTTTTCCGCGATACTTAGATGTTGGATTAACCATGTCGGTTCTCTGTGCCAGATGGCGGACTGACGAGGCCATCTGTAACTCAATTCAAAAGTTTTTTGAAAGGCATTGCCCGTGTTGATGATCCGTTTGGCGCGCGTTGGAGCGCGTAAGCAACCCCACTATCGCATCGTCGTTATCGAAAAGGACCGTGCCCGCAACGGCCGTTCAGTCGAGGTGGTGGGCACCTATAATCCGCGCACGAACCCGGCAACCGTCGACCTCAAGCGCGACCGCATCGACTACTGGACCAAAAATGGAGCCCAGTTGTCCGACCGAGTCGAAAAACTGCTTGCGCAGAAGCCGGTCGAAACAGCCGCTGCCTAAGGGTTACCGGTAACCCCTATCTTTGGGAACCTTAAAATGGTACCCAAAGATAGCTGTCGCGCGGGGTTCCTTGAAGATTTCCTGCATCTCATTTCACGTAGACTCCTTGGTATTGCAAGGTTATTAATATGGCTTTGTAAAGTAGACAGTCCGCTTATCGGACTGCCCGCGACCGGTGTTATGCTCGTTTGCGCACTCCCCGGAAGAATCTCGCACCAAGACGAGACGAAGGGGAGAGCTTTGGGTATTTCCCGTGACTCCCAGAAGTGAAGGTGTGGAATGACTCAGGCGGCCCAGTTTCCTGCAGGGGAAGACCCTGTGAAGAATATGACAGACCTCGTAACAGAGATCGCCCGTGCATTGGTCGATGAGCCAGGCAGCGTCTCGGTCGAGGCCATTGCGGAAGGTGATTCGACGGTAATTCGATTACGCGTCGCACAAAGCGACGTCGGCAAGGTAATCGGAAAGCAGGGACGGACGGCGCGGTCAATGCGCACCATCCTTAGCGCCGCCAGCATGAAGTTGAGGCATCGCTTCTCGCTGGACATCGTCGAACAAGCCGACAGTCCATCTTCGCAGAAGGGTTGACCCGACAAATCAGCGTCCTGGCACCTGTCCTGAGTTGAGTCTGCCGCTGAGTCCCGCCCTATGACGCAAGCCACGCCTCAATGGATCGTGCTCGCCCATCTGCTGCGCCCCCAGGGCCGCAAGGGAGAGCTCCTCGCGGAGCTGTTTACGGATTTTCCGGAACGGTTTGAAACACGCAGACAGGTGTATCTCGCCCCGCCCAACTTCCAGGGCCAACCAGCCGAGGCACGCCCCGCCGAGGTGGTCGCCCACTGGCTGCCCGTCGGGAAGAATGAGGGGCGCGTCGTGCTCCACTTTGCCGGAATCGACACCATCTCAGACGCCGAATCCCTCGCCGGCAAGGACGTTCTGATCCCAGGCGAAGAACGGCTCCCGCTCGAGGACGACTCGATCTACATCAGCGAGCTGGTCGGCTCAACCGTCTATGACGGCGAGACTCCCGTCGGCATCGTCGAAGACGTCCAATTCGCGATGACAGCCGACGGCAGCCGACGGCTCGAGGACGCCGCGCCGCTGCTCGAGGTCCGCTCGCCCGAAGGAGACGAGATTCTCATTCCCTTCGCAAAGGCCCTTCTCGTAGCCGTCAACCCCGAACAGAAACGAATCGAGATGAGACTGCCCGAGGGCCTGATCGAGATCAACCAGGCTCCCAGTCGCGATCAGACCACCGGCAATCAAAAGCGATAGGCCACGCCCATCGACACGATGGGATAAACCGGCAGGCGCTTCAGATCCTCGTTTAGCTTGTAAACCTCCTGTTGGACACTCGCCTGTGCCTGCTGGTTCTGCGCGAAAGACTGGCAGCCCTGTTGTGAGCACGCAGTCCCCTTGAGAGTAACGCTGATAACGAGGAGCCCCGTGTACGCCGCGCCCAGCTCCATCGGAAACGAGAGATGTCTGCCGCTCCGTGGAATCATATTGCCGAAACCCAGCAACAGCATCGGGGCAACTTTGCGCGGAAAGACAACCGATAGCCGAGCCGCCCACCGGGTCATCGACGCTGTTGATATAGCTCTGGCTGCCGAGTACGAACGTCTGCCCTGCCCCAACCGATGCCCCCGCAGTAACAGTATTTTTGACATAAAGAATCCCCGTACTGATATGAAATCCGCGATGCAGCGGGAACCAGTCCAGCATCGTCCCGCTCGACTTCAAATGAAGCCTCGCATCATAGTTCACTCCGTCGATCGTGAACGGATAGTCGAACGCAAAAACATTCACTCCCGACCGCAGATTGAAGCTGCGCGAGACCGGCGTTGCCAGTTCGACGCTCGCGCCCAGACTGTTCGCAGTGAAGCCCACCGCAACAGAGCGGAACGGACGAATCGAAGGGCTCTCCTTCACGGTCTGAGGCGCCGGAGCAATCCTCACATATCCGCTGCCCGGCGTTCCGGATGTCGCCGCATCCAGCGCGAAACCGGCCGCCGGCGAGGGCAACCTCAGCTCCGGGCCTGCGGCCAGTCGGGCCAAATTCTCCGTCGGTTGATCCTGCGCAGCAGCAATCGAAGAGAGAAACACCAGAGGCAGAATCAAAACAGAAAAGTACTTCAGTTGAAACATGACAATGCCTTTTCTACTCGCCGTGACGAACGTAGGCAGTCCTTAGAGCGTGGAGCATCACGGTAAGATTTTCGTCTCAGATTGACCGCGCCCCGCCACAACTTCCAAGTGATAAGGTGCAATCAGCGGGGTTGTCTTTTACCCGGTAAGGTACTCATCGGCGATGCGCTTCGATATCATTACGATCTTTCCCGATTTTTTTCAGAGCCCGTTCGACTACGGGATTCTGAAGCGCGCCCGCACACAGGGACTCGTCGAAATTGCGACGCACGATCTGCGCAACTTCACCCACGACCGCCATCGCACCGTCGACGACCGTCCTTTTGGCGGCGGCGAAGGCATGGTTCTGAAGGCCCAGCCCATCTACGACGCCCTGCTGTCCATCGCAATCACCCCCAAAGCCGACCGCGACCCGCGAAAGGAGACCGTGATTCTCCTCTCCGCGCAGGGCCGCCCCTTCAACCAGACCATCGCCCAGCAGCTAGCCGAGACCGAGCGGGTCGTCATCGTCTGCGGACGCTACGAGGGCGTCGACGAGCGGGTCAATGAGCTGCTTCTGCGACCGCGAGATCTCCATTGGCGACTATGTCCTCTCCGGCGGAGAGCTGGCCGCAGCCGTCATCGTCGATGCCGTGGTTCGGCTGCTGCCCGGAGCCCTCGGCAATCCCGACTCATCGCGCTTTGAGAGCTTCGGCGCCGAAGATACAGGCCGCAACGAACCCACAAACGGATAGTCCGCCGCGAGTCGACCCACGGCTCAGGAGGTCTGCTCGACTATCCGCATTACACGCGGCCTGCGGAGTTTATGGGCGTCTCGCGATCCCCGAAGTTCTCGCCGGAGGAAACCACGAGGCCGTCCGGCGCTGGCGGCGTAGGATGGCTCTGAGAGAAGACCTGGCAGAACCGGCCGGACCTGCTCCAGGGGATAGAGTTGAGCGATGAGGATCGCGAGATTCTTGCCGAGTTCGGCTGGCAGGAAAATTGGGACCGATAAAGCGCTGAAATCGCATGCTTTCTCTGCGGATTCAGGCCCATAAATCGCGGTTTTCGTGTACACTGGAAGACGAGTCCAACATAGGAAAGTTGTGTCATGTCCATTCATCCGATTATGCAGAAACTGGCCGCCAAATTAGAGCGGACCGATCTACCTGAGTTCGCCCCCGGCGACACCGTTCGAGTTCAAGTCAAGATTCGTGAAGGCGAAAAAGAGCGCCTCCAGGCCTTTGAGGGCATGGTCATCGCCTGCAACAAGGGCGCACAGGGTTCCTTCACCGTTCGCAAGATGAGCTTCGGCCAGGGCGTCGAGCGCATCTTCCCCTACAACTCGCAAGGTCGTCGACAAAGTCGAGAAGATTCGCTCCTACGAAGTTCGCCGCTCGAAGCTCTTCTATCTGCGCGGTCTGCGCGGCAAGGCTGCCCGTCTGCGCGAGGTCGAGCGCGCCGCCGAATAACCATTTACTTCCCTGTTTTCCACTCACAGCCACGACTTCGGTCGTGGCTTCACTTTGCGCGTCGATTTACACTCGTCTCTGACGGGCATGGCCATAATCTCCCAAAAAACGCGTAGTCAAGAAAAAGGTCACCGCTGCGACAGAAAACAACGCATGCTGAAGCTGCTCATTTGCAGTGACGCGCCGGAGCAGGCCCTCCGCTATCACGGCTTCCAGCGCATCGCCGGAGTCGATGAGGTAGGCCGCGGCGCGCTGTTTGGCCCGGTCGTAGCCGCAGCCGTCATCCTGCCCGAGTGCCTCGACGAGCTCGCCTCCGCCGGCCTCAAAGACTCCAAGCAACTCACCCGCGAAGAGCGCGAATCGCTCGACCTGCAAATCCGCGGCATGGCGCTCGCCTTCTGCATCGCCGAGGTCGACGCCGAGACCATCGACCGCGTCAACATCTACCAGGCGTCCCGCATGGCCATGCTCGCAGCGGTCCAGGGCCTCGCCATTGAGCCCGACCATCTGCTGATCGACGCCATGCGCCTCGACCATCCCTGCCGCCAGACCAAGCTCATCTACGGCGACGCCCTCAGCCTCTCCATCGCCGCCGCCTCCGTCATCGCCAAGGTCCATCGCGACGCCATGATGCGCGAACTAGACGCCCTGCATCCTGGCTACGGCCTCGCCTCGCACAAAGGCTACGCCACCCCCGCGCATCGCCGAGCCCTAGCCGAGATCGGCCCCTGCCCACTCCACCGCCGCAGCTTCGCTCCATGCCGCGGAGACGAGGAACTAGACGAGCTCACATCCGAACTCCTCTTCGAAGATGCCGACCTGGAACAGGAGATGGAGGCAGCCGATTGGGTCTGAAGCTCATGTGCATCGTCGCTCATCCCGACGATGAGTGCTTCGCCTTCGGAGGAGCCCTCGCCCTCGCCGCCGAACGTGGCATCGAAACCAACGTCATCTGCCTCACCGACGGCCAGGCCGCCAGCAACCGCGGAGACGCAGGCTCTGCCCAGGCCCTCGGCCAGATGCGTCGCGCCGAATTCTTCGCCTCCTGCAAAGTCCTCGGTGTCACCCACCCCGAAATCCTCGACTACCAGGACGCCCAGCTCGAACACGTCGACTTCTCCCAGGTCGCCGGCCGCCTCGTAGAAAAAATTCGCCGCTTCCAACCCGACGTAATCCTCACCTTCTCCGGCGACGGCGGCCAGAACACCCACCCCGACCACGTCATGGCCTCCTTCCTCGCCACCGCAGCCTTCCACTGGGCCGCCCAAACCAAGCGTTATCCGGACGCAGGCCAACCCCACCGCGCCAAACGCCTCTACTACGTCACCGCGAACTTCCATATGCCCGACCGCCCGCCGGCCATGACCATCCCCTGGACCGTCACCCTCGACATCACGTCAGTCCGCGACCGCAAGACCGAAGCCTTCCGCCAACACGTGTCCCAGGCCCCGCTCATGGAGCGCACCAAAGACATCTTCGCCAAATACGGCGCGCAAGAGTTCTACACCCTCATCGCCACCGCCGACCCGCAACCCGCCCATCAACAAACCGACCTCTTCGAAGGCCTCTAACCGCTACAATCCAAGCTCCGACAGCCCCGGATGGTCATCCGGCCGCCTTCCCAGCGGCCAATGAAACTTCCTGTCCGATTCCTTGATCGGCAGATCATTGATCGAAGCATACCGGTGATGCATCAACCCCGCCTCATCAAACTCCCAGTTCTCATTTCCATACGACCGGTACCAGTTCCCCGAGTCATCATGGCACTCATAAGCAAACCGCACGGCGATCCGCGCCCCATCAAAAGCCCACAGCTCCTTGATCAGCCGATAGTCCAGCTCCCGCTTCCACTTCCTCGTCAGAAACTCCACAATCGCCGCGCGCCCCGTCACAAACTCCGCGCGATTCCGCCACACGCTATCCGGCGTATACACCAGCGACACCTTCTCCGGATCCCGCGAGTTCCAACCATCCTCCGCCTTGCGAACCTTCAGCACTGCAGTCTCATGCGTAAACGGCGGAACTAAAGCTGGCGCTGCACTTTGCACGCTCATCGATTCCCTCCCGTAACTCAGACCCTTTGATGTACAAACCCCAAAAATTGATTCCACCGTCCGGTTTAAACTGGAACCAGTGCCCACCGCAACTCCAACCAGGCCACGCTCCCAAACCACCGCAGCATCACGCAACCCGCTCGCCCGGTGGCATCTACTCTCCCTCGACGCTCCAACCGTCGCCGCTCTCTGGACATGGTTCATCGCCGCCTCCAACCAAATCCATCTACCACTCACGTCTGCATTGGCCATGGCCCTCGCCGTCTGGACCCTCTACGCCGCCGACCGACTCATGGACGCCCGCGCCCTTGACACTCAACCCCACCTCTTCCGAGACCTCGAACCCCGCCACTACTTCCACCACCGCAACCGAACCTTCTTCCTCACCGGAATCCTCCTCGCCTCCATCGCCCTCGCACTGCTCCTCCCGCGCCTCGAAACCTCGGCCATCCGCCTCTATCTCATCCTCGGAGCCTTCGTCTTCGGATACTTCGTCCTCATCCACGTCACGCGAAGCGCCCATCGCCTGCCCAAAGAGATCGCCGTCGGAATCTGCTTCGCCGCCGCCACCTTCATCCCCACCGTAGCGCGCCACCCCGAACTCCGCCTCGCGCTGGTAACCCCCGCTCTCCTCTTCGGAGCCCTCTGCAGCCTCAACTGCCTCTACATCTACGCATGGGAGCACACCCACCACCGCCGCGACGTGCACATCCACCCCATCACCCGTCTCGCACTCCGGCATCTCGGGCTGCTGACCACCATCCTCGCCGCGTCCAGCGCCGTGCTAGCGCACTTCGACCACCAATCGCCATGGCCGATTGCGTGCGCTATCGCAATAGCCGCAGTCCTCCTAATGCTGCTCCACTATCGCCATCAAGCTCTGGACCCCGTCACCCTCCGCGCCGCAGCCGACCTCGCCCTCACCACGCCACTCCTGCTAGTCCCATTTCTCCATCGATGAGCCAAGCCGAAGCGAACTTCGACCTCATCGCCAAACCCTATCGCTGGCTCGAATACCTGACCTTCGGCAAAGCTCTCCAGAAAACCCGCCTCCACTATCTTCCCGCGCTCCTCAACTGCCGCAACGCCCTCGTCCTCGGAGACGGAGACGGCCGCTTCACCGCCGCACTCCTCGCAGCCAACCCAAACATCGCCATCCTCGCCATAGACACCAGCGCCACCATGCTCCAACTCCTCCGCCACCGCTGCGAATCCATCTCACCCAACTCCGCACAACGCCTCCGCACCCAACAAGCCAACGCCCTCACCGCTCCACTCGAAGACACATACGACCTCATCGTCACCCACTTCTTCCTCGACTGCCTAACCCAACCCGAACTCAACGCCCTCGTCACCCGCGTAACAAAAAACATGCAACACGGAGCCCTCTGGCTCCTCTCCGACTTCCGCATCCCCACCAACCGCGCAAAACTCCCCGCCCAACTCCTCGATCCGCACCCTCTACCTCGCCTTCCGCATCCTCACCAACCTCCGCACCACCCAACTCCCCGACCACACCGCACCTCTCCAGCAATCCGGCCTAACCCGAATCGCCTGCCACCACCGCCTCAAAGGCCTTCTCACCACCGAACTCTGGCGCAACGAGGAATCACCACAAAAAGTGTCATCCTGAGCGGAGCGCAGCGCAGTCGAAGGACCTGCATTTTTTCTGGCCGGGCCACTAGCCACCCAAACGCCTCCTCCCACCATCCAACCCAAAGCACAATACAATTCCCTCTATGCCGCGAACCCCCCTCCTCGTCGCCGCTGCCATCTTCCTCGCGCCCATCGCGCTGCAAGCCCAGGTCACGAGCATCGCCACCAACTCCCCCAACGGTCAGCCGCTCTCCACACGAGTCGTCGCCTACACCATCGACGCCCATCTCGACACCGATAAAAAATCCCTCGACGCCACCGAAACCCTCACCTACAAAAACCTCACCGGCCAATCCCTCACCGCAATTCCTTTCCATCTCTACCTCAACGCCTTCCGCCCCGAGTCCACCTTCACCCGCGAGACCCACTTCGGTGGCGGCATCCGCGACAGCGAAGACGAAAACGAGTACCCTCCCGAAAAGCGCGGCAGCATCACCATCTCCCACATCGACGCCGACAACTACGGCGACCTCACCTCCGCCCTCCGCTTCATCGCGCCCGACGACGGCAACACCGAAGACCACACCGTAGCCGAAATTCCCCTCCCGCATCCGCTCGCACCCAACGACTCCATCACCTTCCACCTCACCTTCCACGATCAGTTCCCACTCTCCGTCGCCCGCAACGGCTACAAGCGCGACTTCATCATGGGCGGCCAGTGGTATCCCAAACCCGGAGTCTTCTGGCACGGTGCCTGGAACTGCCACCAGTACCACGCCACCACCGAATTCTTCTCCGACTTCGCCACCTTCAACGTCTCGCTCAACGTCCCATCGCGCTACGTCGTCGGAGCCACAGGCGTCCCAACCGGCGAGTTCACCAATGGCCTCCCCGCCGGAACCAAGACCCTCAGCTTCTACGCAGAAGACGTCGGTGACTTCGCCTGGGCCGCCAGCCCCAACTTCACCGTCACTGACGGCACGTTTCTCTCCTCGCTCGGCCCAGTCAAAATCCACGTCCTCGCTCTCAAAGCCCATCCCAAAGCCGGTCCCCGCTACCTCGACATCATCAGAAAAACCATGGCGCAATTCGATCAGCGCTACGGCCCCTATCCCTACAAGATCGTCACCGTCATCGACCCCGAACCCGACTCCGAAATGGGTGGCATGGAGTACCCAACCCTCTTCACCGGCGACACGAGCTGGTACGAGCCGACCTACGTCACCGAACTCACCGCCGAGCACGAATTCGGCCACCAATACTGGTACGGCATGGTCGCCACCAACGAGTTCGAAGACGCCTGGCTCGACGAAGGCATCAACTCCTACACCGAAGTCAAAGTTCTCGCCGCCATCCTCGGCCCCTACAACTCCGTCTTCGATCGCCCCTACGCCAACGCCGGCGACTTCGAGCTCCAGCGCTACGAATACATCTCCAAACCCGACTACGACCCCGTCACCCGCTGGGCCTTCAAGTTCCGCAATGCCTCCTCGTACGGCGACATCACCTACGGCAAATCCTCCACCCTCCTCGCAACTCTCGAAGGCATCATCGGCACCGACACCATGGACGCCGCAATGCGCACCTATTTCCTGCACTACCGCTTCACCCACCCCACCACCGAAGACTTCCTCCGCACCATCGAAGAGAGTAGCCATCGCCCACGGCAAAGCCATCGGCACGCTGCCACACCATCGCGCCAACCCCGCGTTTCGATCCTATTCAGAAGCAAACAAAAAAGATGGCGTTTTCCACAGCGAAGGTCTGGCAGCGAATAAAGAAAAAAGTGTCATCCTGAGCGAAGGCGGCGCATCCGCCGGTCCCGTGAGTCGAATGACCTGCAGTTTCTTCTCCACCGCCACAACTCTTTCCGACAACCGCACCGCGCACAGCCGCTGGCTTTCCTGACTACGCCACCACCCCACCCACCAACTCCACCCTCCGCCCCTACTTCGACCAGGCCGTCTACGGAACCCGGATCCTCGATTACACCGTCGACAAGATCTCCTCCGACCCCGCCCAATGGTGGCTCCCCGAACCCAAAGACAAAAAGCAAATCCAATATCTCTCCACGGTCTATCTCCATCGCAAAGGCGACTTCATCCTTCCCGTCACGGTCGAAATCGTCTTCGACGACGGCACCCACATCCGCGAACGCTGGGACGGAGTCGATCGCTGGACGAAATTCACCTATTCCCGCAACGCCAAACTAGTCTCCGCGGAGATCGACCCCGACCACACCATCCTTCTCGACGCCAACTTCTTCAACAACAGCTACACCACAAAATGGAACCCCATCCCAGCCCGCAAACTCACAAACCTATGGCTAACCTTCAACCAACTCCTCGCACAAGCAATCGCCTGGATCGTATAACCCCTACAGCCGGGTGGCCCACCCTTTGCAGTCGTACCGCAAAGGGTGGGTTGCCTTTGCTGTTGCTGTTGTAGCTGCATTTGCCGTTGCCTTTGCACGTGCTTTTGCTTTTCTTGCTTGTCATCCCCGAAGGGGATCTGCTTTTGCAATTGCGTTGCTTTTGCAATTGCCGTTGCTTTTGCAATTGCTGTTGCGTTGCTTTTGCAATTGCCTTGCTTTTCTTGCTTGTCATCCCCGAAGGGGATCCGCTTTTGCTCTTTCGCTTCGAACCGCACCACCCGAGGACCAAATGCAAGAACGCCGCAACATCTTCCTCCACGGACTCTCGATCACCCTAGTTCGCCTCCCCGCACTCCTATGGACCTATGCCTTCAACCTCGGCCTCGCCTTCCTCTTCTCTATCCCCTTCAACCGCCAGGTCTCCACGCTTCTAAGTCACTCCCTAGCCGCCCAGCGACTCTCGAGCGCCTTCGACCTCGGCACCCTCGGCGAAACCTATCACCACCTCTACGAAGGCCCCACCGGCAGCGCCGGCGCGAGTTTCGGCCACGCCTCCATCCCTCTCTTTTTCTTCATCTACTTCCTCCTCGTCCCAGGAACCCTCTTCGTCTACCAGACGGACTCTCGTGCCCGCCTCAGCACCCTCCTCCATCAAGGCCTTCTCCACTTCTGGCGCTTCATCCGCATCACGCTCATCGCAATCATCGTCTGCGGCCTCATCCTCGGCCCACTCTACGCACTGCAAGGCAAGTGGGCCGACTACATCGACGACCACATCGTAGGCCGCAATGGCTTCCTGCTGATCCTCGCCGGCAACATCCTCCTCCTTCTCGTCGCCTCCATCCTCCGTCTCTACTTCGATCTCGTCGAGGTCTACACCGTCCAGCTAGGCCTCCATCTCCGCCCCACCATCTTCGGTAGAGAGCCCAAGCCCGACCGCCGCGTCCGCCGCACTCTCCTCCCCGCCTGGCGAACCCTCCGCACCAACTTCTCCCGCCTCTGGCCCATCTTCCTCGTCCTCACTCTCCTCGGACTCATCGCCATCGTCCTCACCGCACGCATCTC
Source organism: uncultured Acidobacteriaceae bacterium (assembly GCA_963746625.1). Taxonomy (GTDB): domain Bacteria; phylum Acidobacteriota; class Terriglobia; order Terriglobales; family Acidobacteriaceae; genus Edaphobacter. Next base: position 188,073 of record CAVVBT010000001.1, on the reverse strand, counting down.
CATTCACATGCTCGCCCAACCACGTGTCTGGCCCACCTTCCTCCTCGCTCAGTTCGGCCTGTTCCTCATGCTCTTCACCCGCTTCTGGCAGCGCGGCGTCGAAACCTCTTTAACCCTCCAGATCCCCATCGCCGAAACCACCCTTCCACCCATCCTCCCCATCGCCGCAGTCGCCAACCCCATCGACCCGCTCCACCCCAGCCGATACACCTCACCACCCCCACCCACCCTGCAACGCATCCCGGAACCCATCTCCAACCCCGAACCCGCCCCGCCCTCCCTCGACGAGCCCGACCCCGGAGTCTTCCACCACGACCCCACAAAACCGCCACAATAAAACCACCCGTTCACCACAACGAACCATCAAAATCACCACCCATTTACCACCCGATGACAGCCCAAAAACACGCCTACGGTAAAATGTGAACAGATTATGAATTTATTCATCCTGCGTCATGCAAGCGCCGGAATGCGGCGCCCAAATCCTCTACTAGACTCCAAGCGCCCCCTCGACAAGGAAGGCAAAAAACACTGTCTCCAGTTAGCGCATGTATTGAATGCACTGGACATACAGTTCGACCTCATCGTCTCCAGCCCACTCAAACGTTGTCTTCAAACCGCATCCCTGGTAGGCACAGAGACCGGATACGAAGCCCCGATCCTCAACTCCACCGCGCTGGCCCCTGAAGCTGGTCTCAAAGACTTCCAAAAACTTCTGCGCGAATATTCCGACCGCGAAAATCTCCTCGTCGTTGGCCATAACCCAAATCTCACCAATTACTTAGGCGCACTCCTCGTCCCCAGCAGCAGCCCCGAAGCCAAAGTCCGCCTTCGAAAAGGCTCCCTGGCCCGAGTCCTCCTGACCCGCGGCCCTGGAACGCTCCAGGGACTCCTCGACCCCCGCACCGTCCGCGCCCTCTACGCCACTTCGACAAAGAGTTCCCGGCGGAAGACCTCCCGAAAATAATCCGCTTCTTTCCTGAGCGACCAGGCCTCCAGCTCTGCCCCGCCGCGGCCCGGAACCAGTTCCAATAGCACGCGCTTCGGATAAACATGCGTTCGCATCTGCAGCACTGCGCTCGCCCGGTCCTGATTCAACGCCACCGCCAGCCTCAGGAGCACAACCGCCCGCGTCACATTCCCATGCTCCTCAACTGGAATCCACCGCATCGGCCGATCCATCGGCTCCGGGCGGCTCTTGCCCATATACCGGGCCAATGCACTAACGATCATGCGCTGCTCCGGTGAAAACCCGAATATCTCCGAGTTCGCAATGATGTACTGCGTGTGCCGGTAATGCCCCTGGTGATTCATAAATTTGCCCACGTCCTGCATCATCGCCGCAGCCTCAAGCCACAGCCTGTACTCCACTGGCAGCTCATGCACCCGCGCCAGTGCGTCGAACAGCTCCACAACATGCTGACGCACCGGTTCCACCTTCCGCTGTTCAATGTTGTACCGCTCGCAGACCTCCAAAACACCCGCCCAGCGCTCACTCTCCATCTTCTGGTGCACCGAAGTCCTTAGATCGACCTCCGCCAGCATCTGCGCCAGCATTCCATCCCGCAGCCCCAGCGGCGAGTAACGAAATCCCTTCAGATCCAGCCGTTCCAATAAACTCGCATACACCAGCGCGCCGCCCACAATAATCTCCGACCGCCGCGGCCCAATTCCCGGCACCGCCTCACGCTCTGCATTTGTCATCTTCGCCAGCCGGTCAGCGAGCTTACGAACATCAGGCGTGTCTGCCGTCATAACACCGACTCGCTCCACCCGCTTCTTCGCCAGCGTCTTCTTCCCGACTCGTCCCCTGCGCACATGCCCGCTCGCTTCAGCAAGCGCGGCGGCGGTCCCCGAAGTGGCAATGACCAGCCCTATCCGCGGAACCCCAATCTTCTTCTCTGCACGGCGCAGCTCACGATCGATAAACTGCTTCAGCCTCGCGACATCTTCCTTCGCCGGCGGATCGCTCGGCAAAAACTCCTCCTGCAGACGCACCGCCCCCAGCGGCATCGTCACCATCGTCTTGATACGTCCGCCATCGGATAGCGTCACCTCGCAGCTTCCACCCCCCAGGTCAATCAGCAGACAGCGCCCCCGCGCCCCTACCTCATGCGTCACCACGCCAAGATGAATCAGCCTTCCCTCCTCGAGCCCCGAGATCACCTCGACATGCCACCCGGTCGTGGACTTTACCCACTCCGTAAACGCCGCCGCGTTCCGCGCATCGCGCATCGCGCTGGTCGCCACCACCCGGACCTTATCCACCACATGCAACTGCACCGCTTTATGAAACCGCTTCAACGCCCGAATCGTCGCCGCCATCGCCTCCGGCGAAATCACGCCGGTCTGAAACACACTCTCCCCGAGCCGCGTCACCTCGCGGTCTTCATGCAGCGTCTTCAACCGATGCTGCTGCACCGTCGCGATCTTCAACCGGCACGAGTTCGACCCAATATCCACTGCGGCAAACGTAGGCATATTTAGAACAATACATGCATCGTGCACCGTATTGGCCCTAAGACAAACCTGTCATTAAACTGAACGCTTCCCAGGCCGCTTTGGCTGCGCTGAATATAGGTTGTCCGATCTCCGGAGGCGGCGTATCTCCATTCATTACCGCCCAACTGCCGCCGCCGATCCAGCGACAAGACACGGTATCTGCTCATGCCTTCTCCCTCGAATCGACCTGCTTTAAGCCATTGGGATTCCGAATACCGGCACAGTCGCAACGCAGTCCCGGCCCTTCATGAAACCAAGGTCAAAATTCTCCTCACAAAAACTGTGTGCCGCTCAGCGTCCCCGTCCATGAATCGGGGTCTAAGTATCCATTTATCCTTAAAGTGCACGCTTTATACATGACCAACCAGACCCTTTCTGTCGCAGTAGCCGAACCCAAAGAATCTCTTAGCACTACTGCCACACCCCGGCGCTCGACCGCGCTCATCATCCTCAGCGGTCTGTGGCTGATCGTCTTCTTCGCAGCGCTCTTCGCCCCTCCGGTGCTCGACGACGCCGACGCCACCCACGCCAGCGCCGCCCGCAACATGGCCCTCACCGGCGACCTCGTTACCCTCCGTGTCGATGGCGTCCGCTACCTCGAAAAGCCGCCCCTCCCCTACTGGCTCGTCGCTCTCAGCTTCCGCATCTTCGGTTTCAACACCTTCGCCGCCCATCTCCCACAAGCCATCGCAGTCCTCCTCCTCGCTCTGCTCGGCTACTTCTGGTCTGAACAAGCCTTCAACCCCCGCACCGCCTTCTACTCCGGCCTCGCCGTCCTAACCTCCGCCGGAGTCTTCCTCTTCACCCGCTACTTCATCCCCGAAGTCCTGCTCTCTCTCTTCCTCTGCACAGCCCTCTACTGCTTCCTGCGATCCCTCGAGGATCGCACCGGCACAACTCCGGGTGGCCCATCCTTCGCGCCGTTGCGAAGGGTGGGTTATTCGCGCGAAAGCGCGAACCGCATCTCTCCGACCACCCATGCCTACCTCATGTGGACAGCTCTCGCTCTAGCCGTCTTAACCAAAGGCCTGGTAGCCATCGTCTTCTTCGTCGGAACCGCGACCATCTACCTGGCCCTCACCGGCGAGTACAAAAAATGGCCCCAGCTAAAACCCCTCACCGGCACACTCCTCTTCTTGCTGATCGCCGCCCCCTGGCACATCCTCGCCGGCATCCGAAACACCGGAGGCATGAACGGCCACGGCTTCTTCTGGTTCTACTTCGTCAACGAACACTTCCTCCGCTTCCTCGGCAAGCGCTACCCCGTCGACTACAACAAACTCCCCGCCTACCTCTACTGGACCCTCCACTTGGTCTGGCTCTTCCCTTGGAGCCTCTTCGGCGGCACGCTCTTGTTGAGGAGCTACAGAGGCTTGAAGAGCTACAACCACTCCAATCCAATCGCCGAAGATCAAATCTCTTACTGGCAACCTTTCGCAGTTGTAGTTGTCGGCCTCGCTCTTCGCGAAACTGTTCACCTCCCGTACATCTACACCTTATTCGTCGCGCTGGCCCTCTTCGTCATCCAGTCCTTGCGCCTTCGTCAGAGAAACTCGCAGACTTCCCAGCCCATGCTCCTAACTAGCACCTTTCCCCAACGCACCACCCTCATCCTCGCCCTCTTCGCCACGCTCGTCCTCATCTTCTTCTCCCTCTCCACCAACCAGGAGTACTACACCTTCCCCGCCTATCTCCCGCTCCTGATCCTCATCGCCACATCTCTCACTCGCGCGGAAAACACCTACACCGAAGACAAATCCGCGCGCCGCTGGATCACCTTCGCACACGCAACCTTCACCATCCTCGGCGTCGCCATCGCTCTGGTCCTCGCCTACGGTCTATGGACCTCCCGCCACGAGCCCTTCGTCCCCGACATCGGCGACCTCCTCGCCCACCGCGGAGTCGGCAACTACACCCTCTCCATGTCCGCTCTCTTCGACCTGACCGGCCCGAGCTTCGCCGCACTCCGCCTCCCCGCAACACTGGCAGGCCTGGCCTTCCTGATCGGCCCCGCCACAGCATGGTTCCTACGCTCGAAAAAGCATCATCTCGCCTCCACCACAACCATCGCCCTCACCTCAGCCATCTTCTTCATAGCCGCCCAGATCGCGTTCGTCCGCTTCACTCCCATGCTCTCCTCGAAATCTTTCGCCCAGACCATCCAGCACCTCGAAGCCACTCGCTCCATCTCGCCAGACAATGAAGTTCTTCTCTTCGGCGACCAGGCCTACGGCTCTTCCATCGGCTTCTACCTCGGCCGCAATGTGTATCTGGTCGAAGGACGCTCCACCTCCATGCTCTTCGGCAGCACATTCCCCGACGCCCCTCCCATCTTCCTCACCGCACAAGACCTCGCGAACACCTGGGGCAAAGGCGACCGCAAGATCCTCTTCGTTCCCATCGACAAACGAGACGAGGTCGACCGTCTCCTCGGCAACAACAAACTCCTCCTCAAAGAAAGCTCCGGCAAAACCCTCTACACCGACCGACCGCTCAACAATCCTGTTCTCAGTTCTCAATGATCCGTTCTCAGTCAACTCCGATCACCGAAACCGAAGGACAGAGCACCACAATCAACAACGAACAACAAGCAACGACAACCGCGAACTGAGAACTGAGAACTGCAAACCTCCGCCCAACTCGCCCCTCGCCGCTGGAGCCCAGGCTCTCTCGCAATCCTCTTCCTCGCGTGGCTGGTCCTCCAGATCGGCGGCCTCTTCACACCCGGCCTCCTCGACGACGTCGACTCCGTCTACATCGAGATCGCTCGCCAGATGCTCCTCCGACACGACTACGTCACGCCCTTCATCGACGGCATCCGCTTCTTCGACAAGCCTCCCCTCATGTATTGGATGGCCGCCGGTTCCATGCACCTCTTCGGCATCCACGATTGGGCCGCGCGTCTGCCGCTCGCCCTCGCTGTCCTCGCGCTCATCCTCGCCGTTTACGCCCTTGGCATCCGCCTCTTCGCCGCTATCTCTCCCACATCAAACCCCGACCGCGCCGGCCTCTACGCCGCACTCGCCATCGCCACCAGCATCGGCCCCTACCTCTACACCCGCTTCTACATCCCCGACATCCTGCTCGCCCTCTGGATGACTCTGGCAGTCCATCTCTTCCTAATCGCCTTAGACCGTTTGCCGCCACGAAACCGGGTGCCCCATCTTCGCGACGGTCTCATCGTCGCTAAGGTGGGCAATCGCGAAAGCGATCCGCTCTCCTTCCAGCGGCCGAAAAAAGCCTCGCTCCTACCCTGCCTGGCCTTCGCCGCCGTAATGGCTCTCAACGTCCTCACCAAGGGACTCATCGGCCTCGTCTTCCCCATCGGCTTTGTCATCCTCTACCTCGCGATCACAAAACAGCTCCGCCTCCTCTTCAAATTCCATCTCCTAGCAAGCACAACAGTCTTCCTCGCAATCGCAGCGCCATGGCACATACTCGCAGCCCTGCGCAATCCGGCAATCCCACTCCCCGCAGGCCAAGGTCTACCAGCCAGCGGAGGCTGGGCCTGGTTCTATCTCTACAACGAGCACATCGCCCGCTTCCTCTCCAAACGCATCCCCCATGACTACGGCCTGACCCCCGTCTGGCTCTTCTGGATCTACCTCGTCCTTTGGATCATGCCCTGGGCCATCTTCCTCCCCACCGCAGTCACCGACCAAATCCGGGCCCTGCGCACACGCGCCGTAGCAGCAGCCCGCGCAAACGAAGCCGCCCTCTCGCTCATGCTCTGGGCTCTCCTCGTCCTCGGTTTTTTCACTCTCTCCAACCGGCAGGAGTACTACAGCCTCCCCGCGCTACCAGCCCTCGCCCTCATGATCGGCTGCCTGCTCTCCCGCGCCGAGTGCACCACGACCGGCATCGCAAACCCGTCCGCCAATCGCAGCGCACTTAACTGGCATCTCTACGCACTCGTCCCCCTTACCACTCTTCTCGCCATTGTCTGCGGATACTACGCCGCAACTGCCCCACATCCTCCACCCGGCGCCGACATAGTCTCACTCCTAACCATGGCCGGCAGCACCGAAGCCTACAACCTCTCCCTCAGCCACGTCTCCGACCTCACCGGAGCCGCCATGGGCTTCTTTCGTGGCCCTCTCGCCGCCACTGCAATCGGCATGCTCGGCATCGGCCTTGGGAGCTATCTCCTGCGACGCGCACGCCACACCTACGCAGCAAACCTCACCCTTGCCGCCTTCATGACCGTCATCCTTCTCGCCGCACACGATGGGCTGGTCCGCTTCTACCCCATCCTCGGCTCCAAAGGTCTAGCCCAGGCCATCACACAGGCCCAACAAGCAACACCCCACGCAGACGACCTCATCCTCATCGACGGCGAGCTCACCGCCGGCTCATCCCTGATCTTCTACACTGGCCAGCAGGTTCATCTCATCAACGGCCGCCTCAACGGCCTCTGGTACGGCAGCTTCTGGCCCGACTCCCCACCCATCTTCGAAACAGAAGACTCCCTCCGCCAGCTCTGGGCCAGCCCGCGCCGCATCTTCCTCTTTACCTACGACCCCGCCGCACGAACCCGCGACCTCGCCCCATACGGAGCCACCCATATCCTTGCCTCCCAGGGCGGCAAGACCGTCCTCACCAATCACTAGGTATCCCTGCGCGTCGCCTGCGTCCCCACCCGAATACCGCTGGTGCGGTACACCATCGCCCGCTCGTGCACAGACCGCATCCTGCCGCCGTCAACCAACTCGTACATCTCTCCGCGCCACAGAATCCGGTTGCTCGCATAGCTCAACCCCCAGATCAAAGGGCCAAGAAAATCGCGCAGCGGAAATAAGATCATCGCCGTGCCAATTCGTTTCTCTCCCACCACCCACGTCCCGACCACCCACGCCTGAAGGCTGCGCGCTAACACGCTTCCAAACAGCGCACACCATCCCAGCAGCGGCATCCCCAGCAACAGCGCACCAATCCACGCCATCACGCCAAACGGAACCCCATAGGTCAGGCTCGTCCCAAAATGTCCCTTCGGCCGCGAAAACCGAGTGCTCTTCATCCACCGCACCTGGTGTTTCATCGAATCCACAAACCCGCCCTGCAGCACCATGTGGTCGATAGCGTGCCCACTCAACACCACCTTGTGCCCCTTCTTTGCGATCCAGTTCCCCAATACAAAATCATCGGCGCAGTACTCCGCCATGCTCTCGAATCCGCCGATCTCCTCTACTCGCTCCCTGCGCGTCACCATCGTAGGTCCAAGCGCAAACCGAACCGGCTCAATCAGGCTGTCCGCACAGATGCCCGAGCTCATCTCGATCGTCATCCCCACCGCCTCCAGCTGCGACCAGAAGCCGCCTTTCAGCACAACTCCACGATAAAGGCAGGTCGCGCAACCAACCTTTGCATCGGCCATCGGCTGCACAATCCTGCGCAAATAGTCCGGGGCCACACGCACATCGCTGTCGCTGATCACCCATAGATCATGCGTCGCAACCTTCGCCATCGCCACCAGCGAGCACACCTTCGCGTTGGCAGCCCAGGGCTCCCCGCTCGTCAAAAACCTCGCCGTGATCTCCGGATACTCGGCCGCCACTCGCCGCGCAATCCTCAGCCCTTCATCGCTCTGATCGCGTGCACAAAAAAGCACCTCAATCCGCGAAACTCCGTCACTGACCGCACGTGCTCCCCCCGGCGCAGCGTGTTCCAGGTAATCCTGGTCGAAGAAGCTTCTCAAATTCGCTTCTAATCCAACCTCACTCCCATGCAACGGCTTGAACAATGTAACCGAGGGGAGAAACTCCCGCTCACCAGAAAGGCGCTCCTGCCGTACTGCCTCGCGACGGAATCGCCAGGCGCCCGCGAGAACCATCCCGAAATAAATACTCGAAGTCATCAGGCCGAACAAACCGAGCAAAAGCAGCGGCCACGCAATCAAGGACATCGAAAAGCCTCCAGCCCATCAGACAACCCAGCCTGGTCTTCCTCAACTGGATTCAGCTGTGTGTCGCTATATGAAATCGACTATGCAAAGGTACTCTGATTATGATGCGTTTGCTGCTAACTGCGAATCATCAAAGAAGTTGCAGCTCATGAAGTCTGGCTGAGTCTACGGCTGCGGCTCTTCGACGCGGCCTCCGTGCCGAAGTCGGTAAATCTTGCCCCGGTAATAAAATCTATTCCCGCCATAACTGCCCAGCCACAGCACGCTTCCCAGCAAATCTCTCAATGGATACAGCAACATACCACGCAACCAAGCCTCATCTCCCAGAACCTGAAGGATCGCTCCTGCCTGCAGCCAGCGATTCAAAACCATCGCCGCCAGCCACACTATGCCCAGCCCCGTATGCCCGCTCAACAGACCCCAGAACAACCCCAACAGCCCAAACTGCACAGCAAACGTAAGTCCCGATCCCAGATGTCCCAGCGGCCTCGATCGCCTCGTGCTCTGCATCCACCGCAACTGATTCCGGAATGATAACCAAAATGGGGTGTCTTGCACCATTAGCCGGATCACATGCGTCGCCATCCGCACCCCGACGCCCTGCGCCGCAAGCCGATTGCCCAAAACAAAGTCATCCGCATAAAACTGTCCAAGCTCTTCGAAGCCGCCTGCCTTCTGAAACGACTCCTTTCGCAGCGCCATCGACGCCCCAAGCGCAAACTTCGTCCCTTCCAGCATGTCCGCCACCAGCACACCTGAAGTCATCTCCACGCTCTTGCCCACCGCATCCAGCTGCGACGAAAAACCCGCCCTCGCCCCCCGGTCCGTCGTCCCGATGTACACGCACGAAGCAAGCCCTATCTGCGGGTCTTTGAGAGATTGCACTACCCGTCGCAAATAGTTCTTCTTCACACGCACGTCCGCATCGCTTGTAATAAAAAGCTCATGCTTCGCCACCGAATCCAGCTTCGCCAGCGAATACACCTTGGCATTGTGAAACTGAGGCGTAGGCTCGCCGCACGTTACATAGTGCGCGTCCACCAGCGGATATCGCTCCCCAACCTGTTGGGCCATTTTAAGTCCCGCGTCCGTAGAATGCCTCGCACAAAACAACAGCTCGAACTCCGGATAGTCCTGCTCAAAGAATGACTCAATATTCCGTTCCAGCCCCGGCTCCATCCCATGCAACGGCTTCAGCACACTCACTGCCGGCAAAAACGTGGCCTCAGCCCGATCCTCACGGCGTTTCCGCAAACCAAAACGAATCGACGCCGCGATCACCATAATGCAATAGATCGTGGAGGTCACCGTGCCGCACATCGCGGCCCAAAACAATATCTGAAGGAGCAAACTCATTACACCCTTGCGTCAACCCGGCACAAACCAGGGACCCGCGGAAAATCCGCAGACTCCAGTTTATCGCAACCTCACAGAGCCCAGGCAGGTGACTGCAGGAGATGTGTCATCCCTCACCGAATGGCGGAGTCGAAGAGTCCGTCACTGCAGAGCTGAAGCAACCGGCCCACTTTGCCTTTATCCGTTTTTATCCGTGCAATCCGCGGTCGCCTACTTCTTCTTCCCAGTCTTCACCGACACCACCTTGATCGTCGGCGCACCCATCGGCCGTCGCATCGGAACCAGGCCTGTCCCCGGCTGCTGTTGCTGTTGCTGCATCCGCGACAGCATCTCCGTCCGCACATAATCCACAAACCCCTGCATCTGCCGGTTCATCTCCTCCATCCGCTCCCGCATCTGCAGCACAATCCCGATCCCCGCGATATTTACCCCGAGGTCCCGAGCCAGGTTCAAAATAAACTCCAGCCGTTCCAGGTCCTCATCCGTATAAAGACGCGTATTCCCTTCACTCCGCGAGGGCCGCAGCAACCCCTCGCGCTCATAAAGACGCAACGTCTGCGGATGAATCTCATACATCTCCGCCACCGACGAGATCATGTACGCGCCCTTCGACTTCCGCTTCGTAGCCATCGCAACCCTCTGACCGACTTCTTAGACGATTCCGTCCATCGAAAGTCTAGCTCTTCGCCATACAATCTGGTCAAAGAAACTTAGTTAGTCTCAATCTGCATCTCAACCATCAGCCATGAGACCATCAGCCATGAGACGACTCCGAGCCATCTTCCGCACCGTCAAGATCCTGACTGGCGCCACCGCGGCAACAGTCGGTGTCGCAGCCGCAACCGCTGCCTACTCCCTTGCCGTGCGGAGACGCACCCGCGACCGCGGTAAAGTCGTGCTTATCACCGGAGGCTCACGCGGCCTCGGTCTAGCCCTGGCCGCACGCTACGGGCGCTCCGGAGCTCGTCTCGTCCTCGCCGCCCGCGACGTCGAAGAGCTCGCCCAGGCCCGCGAAGAGCTTCTCGAACGCGACGCAATCCAATCCCCCGACGACGTCTTTCTCATCCCGGCCGACCTCACCGATCCCAACCAGGCCATCCTGCTCATCGATCAAGCCGTCGGCCACTTCGGCCATATCGACATCCTCATCAACAACGCCGGCATCATCGAAGTCGGCCCCGTCGAAAACCAATCCCTCGACGCCTACCGCCGAGCCATGGCCACCAACTTCTTCGCCGCACTCCACACCACCTACGCCGCACTCCCGCATCTGCTCAATCGCGGGCCCGGCCAGCGTGACGCCGCCATCGTCAACATCGCCAGCATCGGCGGCAAATTCGCCATGCCCCACATGCTCCCTTACGTTGCCAGCAAATTCGCTCTCGTCGGCTTCTCTCAAGGCCTACACGCCGAACTCCGCCACAAAGGTGTCCGTGTCACAACCGTCTGTCCAGGCCTCATGCGCACCGGCGGCGAAGCCCACGCCGACTTCACCGGCCTGGTCGAACAAGAACAGCGTTGGTTTACCCTCGCCGCAAGAACCCCCGTCCTCGCCGCCTCGGTCCGCCACGCCGCCAAAAAAATCTACTCCGCGGTTGCCGACGGCCGCGCCGAAATCACCATCACTCCGCACGCGTGGCTGGCCGCACGCTTCGCCGGATTCGCACCCGGAACCACCCAATACCTCGCAAGCCTCGCCAACCGCTTCCTGCTGCCCGAGCCATCCTTGAGCGATCAGCTAGCCCTTGGCTTCACCATAAAGGCTTTCTCGCCTGAAGCGATGGTCGTTCAGGAAGACGCTTTCGGTCCAAGCTGACTTATACCGAAGCAAACAGACCCTCCCGCGGCTCCTCCGGATTCAACTTCGCCAACTCCCGCAGAATCTCCTTGCTGCGTTCATCCTGAACCTTAGGCACCACGATCTTCACCTCTACAATCTGGTCCCCGCGCTTGCCTTCGTGCGCCGCCGAAGGCACACCCTTCTCCCTCAACCTCAGCTTCTGCCCAGTCTGCGTCCCCGGCGGAATCTTCAGCTGAGTCCTCGCCCCGCCCTCATGCGTATCGATCGTAGGCACGTCAATCTTCGCGCCCAGCGCAGCCTCCGTCATTGTAACTGGAACAGTTACATAAATATCATCGCCAGTCCGAGTGAACACCGGATGCGACCCCGCCTTGATGATCAGGTACAAATCCCCCGCCGGCCCGCCGTTTACGCCGGCATTTCCCTTCCCCGCCAACCGGATCCTCTGCCCATCCCTGGTCCCCGGCTTGATCCGGAATTCCAGCGGCTCTCGCTTCACTACGACGCCCTCGCCATCGCAGGTCGGGCACGTATGCTGCACCTTCCCCGTCCCGCCGCAACGCGGGCACTGAATATTGAACTTCATCCGCCCGCCCATCTGCGTCACCTGCCCCGACCCATGGCACTCAGGACACTCCACACTTCCACCCGTAGTCGTCTTACCCTTGCAAGTCGGACATATCTCCTGCCGCTGAATCTCCAGCCGAGTCACACCACCCCTTACCGCGGTCCAGAAATCAATCCCCACCTGGTACTCCAAATCAGTTCCCGGCTGAGGTCCGCGAGCCCCAGCCTGCTTCCCTCCATTGAACATCCCGCTGAAAATGTCCTTGAAGCTCCCGCCAAATCCACCACCCTGTTGAGCGCCGCCTCCACCCTCCTGAAAATCCGAAAAATCAAACCCGCCAAAATCGAACGGAACCTCCTGCGCGCCGCGCCCCGTCGACCGCCCCCCACCGCCACCACCAAAACCGCTGCCGCCATATCCACCACGAGCCGCGGCCTCCGCCGCCGCCGGATCGATATTGTCCGAGTAAAACCCAAACTGATCGTAGATCTTCCGCTTCTTCTCGTCGCTCAAAACATCGTTCGCCTCGGAGATCTCCTTGAACTTCTCCTCAGCCTTCTTGTCCCCCGGATTTACATCCGGATGGTACTTGCGCGCAGCCTTGCGAAACGCCTTGCGAATGTCATCCGCCGTCGCCGATTTCTTCACGCCCAATACGCCGTAGTAGTCCTTCGTCTGTGTCGCCATAATCTTTCTTCCATTCTCTAACCAGCGCGGTACTTCCGCACCTCGAAACTACAAATCTCCGAAAATTCCTAAGCCGCCTGATCGATCGGACACCAGAACAGATTCCGCCCCGCCATCACCTTCGTCAAAATCTTAGTCCCGCAAACAAAGCATGGGCGCCCCTGTCGCCGATAAACGTAATGCGCCTCTTCCTTCAGCGCCTGTCCTTTCTTATGCGGCCGATCCTTGGGCCTCGTCGTCACAATCCGCCGGTCGACCATCGCCGCCTTCATCAACACACCCGCATCCTTCCATATCGACCGCAGCGTCTTCTCCGCTACCTCTCGACCCGGAGTAAACGGACTCTGCCGCGCCCGGTAAAGCAACTCCGCCCGCAGAATATTCCCAACCCCAGCCGCCACCGACTGATCCATCAACAGCTCGCCAATTGTCTTCCTGCTCTTCGTAACCCGCGCAACAAACTTCTCTGCCCCATCCCCATTCAGCGGATCGGGCCCCAGCCGCTCCAACAGCTTCTCCCACATCTCCTGCGAATAGATCGAGCAATCCATCGGCCCACGAAGCTCAACCCACGCAATCTTCTCCGGCGCAAGGTTCTCCGTCCCATCATCCTCGGAGTACCACCGGTGCGGCTTGCTCGCATCCGGCCCCGCAGGCAATTTCACCTTCGCCGCATTCCACATCCGCAGCCGCAGCGCCCCGCGCACCTCCGGCAACGGGCCCGACCCCTCAGTAAAATCCCCCTGCAGCCCCAGATGCACATGGAGAATCCGATCCTTCCCAAAGTCGTATCCCAGGTGCTTGCCCACGGCCATCACCCGCTCCAGTTTCCGCCCATCAATCACCGCTGAATCCATAAACCGCCCCTGCGGCCCATCCACCCGAACAGCTCTCCCGCCAAAAGCAGCAAAATGCCGCTCAGCCCATCGATGAATCTCATTCCCTTCAGGCATCCCGCTCCATCCTCCAAAACAGAAAACAATGGCGACGGAATCACACCGTCGCCACCGTCATTAAATCAATCCACCACAGCTTTTTCACTATCCAGAGAAACCCGGCCCAATCACAATCGTTCTATCCGTGTTGATCCGTACCATCCGTGTTAAGCCTTAGTTCCAGACCTGCTTCGCCTCCACTGGCTCAATCGAGAACATTTGGTCTGGCTCCATCTGCTGCATACGCTGCACAAACTGTTCAGCCTCTTCACGCGTATCAAACATCATCCGGTTATATAACCGTCCTGCGCGTACCTGGTCGCATCTCCACATCGTCTCGGTCATAGCCTTACCTCCAAGCAGTCGATTGAGTTCCAGGTTTTCCAACCAAACCAAATCAGCGTATCTATCCTGTCCCTTACTGCCATTCACTTGAACACCTTTCCGGGGGATATGTCGCACTCTACACCTCAATCCACCCAACCCAACTTATAAAAATGAGGGGCACCCACTCAGGAACGCCCCTCATCTCTAAATACGCTGGCGAAACCTCTACGGATTACTCTTACTTCTTCTCATCTACGTCTACATACTCCGCATCAATTACGCCTTCATCCTTCTTCGGTTCCTCCTGCGTGCCGGCCGAAGCCGTCGCGCCGTCCGGAGTTGCCGAAGCCGCCGTCGCCTTGTACATCGCCTCCGCGAGTTTGTGGCTCACACTAGTTAGACGCTCACGGGACGCATTTAGATCGCTCGCATTCGGCGTCCCCGCCAAAGTCGATTTCGCATCAGCCAAAGCATTTTCAACATCGCCACGGTCCGTACCCGAAACCTTGTCGCCGGCGTCCTTCAGCATCTTCTCGACGTTGTAAACCATCGAATCGAGCTGGTTTCGCGCCTCAACCGCCTCGCGCTGCTCTTTGTCCTCAGCCGCGTGAGCTTCGGCGTCCTTCGCCATCCGCTCAACCTCTTCCTTGCTCAGACCAGAAGAACTCGTAATTGTAATTTTCTGGTCTTTTCCAGTCGCATTGTCCTTCGCCGTCACATTCAGAATGCCGTTCGCGTCAATATCGAACGTCACTTCAATCTGCGGCACGCCACGCGGAGCCGGAGGAATTCCAGCCAGCTTGAACTTGCCAAGCGTCCGGTTCTGCGCAGCCATCGGCCGTTCGCCCTGCAGCACGTGAACCTCAACCTCGGTCTGCGAGTCAGCCGCAGTCGAAAACGTCTCCGTCTTCTTCGTCGGAATCGTCGTATTCCGGTTGATCATCGGTGTCGCCACCCCGCCCATCGTCTCAATCGACAACGTCAGCGGAGTCACATCGAGCAGCAACAGGTCCTTCACATCGCCGGCAAGTACGCCAGCCTGCACCGCCGCGCCGATCGCCACAACCTCATCCGGGTTCACACCCTTATGCGGCTCTTTGCCGAACAGGTCCTTCACCAGCTGCTGAATCTTCGGCATACGCGTCTGACCGCCAACCAGCACGACCTCGTCGATCTTGCTCGCGTCAACACCCGCATCCTTCATCGCCTGCTTGCACGGGCCAACCGACTTCTGCAGCAGATCATCAACCAGGCCTTCCAGCTTCGCGCGCGTCAGCTTCCGCACCAGGTGCTTCGGCCCGCTCGCATCCGCGGTAATAAACGGGAGATTGATCTCCGTCTCCTGCGCCGTCGAAAGCTCGATCTTGGCGCGCTCCGCAGCATCCTTCAGCCGCTGCAGCGCCATCTCGTTGCCCTTCGAGTGCAGGTCAAGACCCGTCTCGTTCTTGAACTCGGTAATCAGCCAATCCACAATCCGCTGATCAAGGTTGTCGCCGCCAAGATGCGTATCGCCGTTGGTCGACTTCACCTCAATGACGCCTTCACCGACCTCGAGGATCGAGATATCGAACGTACCGCCACCGAAGTCATAAACCGCAATCGTCTCGTCCTTCTTCTTGTCGAGCCCGTAAGCCAGCGCAGCCGCCGTCGGCTCGTTCACAATGCGCTTCACCTCAAGCCCAGCGATTTTGCCGGCGTCTTTTGTCGCCTGCCGCTGAGCATCGTTGAAGTAGGCCGGAACCGTAATCACAGCCTCGGTCACGCTCGTGCCCAGGTAGTCCTCAGCAGCCTTCTTCAGCTTCTGCAAAATCATCGCCGAGATCTCAGGCGGGGTATACTCCTTGCCCTGCGCCAAAACCGCAATGTGGTCGCCCTGCTGCACAACCTTGTAGGGCACCATCTTCATCTCGTCATTCACTTCGTTGTAGCGCCGACCCATAAAACGCTTAATCGAATAAATCGTGTTCTCGGGGTTCGTAATCGCCTGCCGCTTGGCCACCTGGCCCACCAGGCGCTCCCCACTCTTCGTGAACGCAACGACAGAAGGCGTAGTCCGTCCACCCTCTTCGTTCGGGATCACCTTAGGTTCGCCGCCTTCCATCACGGCGACGCACGAGTTCGTCGTTCCAAGATCGATTCCAATAATCTTTGCCATTCCTGACCTCATTCCGGGCTCAAAAGCCCACTAATCTCTTGATTGACCAAGGTTCTCACCTTGAGTCACTTACTGTCAAGTATTCTGATGCTCCGAATCCCTTCAGGGATTCGCCAATATCTCCAAATCCTGGAAATACTTGTAACCCGATTTAGGCCCCAACTTGACCCCCAACTGCCCCATCCCGGCCCATATCGCCACAAACTATTTCTTATCAAATGCATCCGAAAGCAACCGCCTCTCCAAACCCTCAAAAAACAACTCCCCCAAAGGTGTCATTGCCGCTCCAGATTCCCCCCCGCTACGCTGACCACAAGTCGTTCAGCATCAATGCACCACCTGGAGCGTAGCTCATGCACTTCCTTCCCGCCTCACGAACCAAACGCCGCCTCCTCAAAGTAGCTTCCCTCGGCCTTGCAGGCCTCCTCGCCGGTCTGCTCGCCGGCTGCAACGACACCGTCAACCCCACCAGCACAAAAACCGAAATCTCCACCGGTAGCGGATCCAATCAACTCCCCGCAAGCATCGAGGCGACGCAAATCCCGGCCCTCCGGCATCCTCCCTCGACCCGCAGGCTCCAGCTGGGAACCGTCCATACCGTCTCCCAGGCCAATTTCCTGCCCAGCCGCAGTCATTCTTAGACGCAGTTCAAGCGGCTCCGAATCTCTCAATAACCGTCAAAAACAAACTCAACCAACCCAACCAGCGGCAGCTCCCAACAGATCGGGCCTGCCGCTGATCTCTTCTTTGCCCTCGACAAAAAAGCATCCATTCAACGATTTTCCAGCTCTAGATAGGAGACAATCACTCGCACGAGAAGGATTCTCTCCCGAGCCATGGCCTCAGCCACAGTCGCTTCGCCAGACCAATCCGCCCAGACCAGACAGGGCGTCAATCCCTGGCTCATCGCCATCTCGGTGATGCTCGCCACCTTCATGGAGGTGCTCGACACCGCCATCGCCTCCGTCGCCCTCCCCTACATCGCCGGCTCGCTCTCGGCCTCTAATGATGAAGCCACCTGGGTCCTCACCAGCTATCTCGTCGCCAACGCCATCGTCCTTCCAGCGAGCAACTGGTTCTCGCTCAAATTCGGCCGCAAGCGCTTCCTCATGTCCTGCGTCGCCATCTTCACCGTCTCCAGCTTCGCCTGCGGAGCCGCCCCTACCCTCGCCATCATGCTCCTCGCCCGCGTCATTCAAGGCGCAGGCGGCGGAGCCCTCCAGCCTCTCTCGCAAGCCATCCTCCTCGAATCCTTCCCGCCCGCCAAACGCGGAGCCGCCATGGCCGTCTTCGCCTTCGGAGTCGTCGTCGCTCCCGTCCTCGGCCCCACACTAGGCGGCTGGCTCACCGACACCTACTCATGGCGCTATGCCTTCTACATCAACATCCCCATCGGCATCCTCGCCCTCTTCATGATCAACCGCTTCGTCCACGATCCCCCCTACTTCCGCAATGCCAAGGTCTCCGCGTTCGACCGCTACGGCTTCGCTGCTCTCGTCATCTGGACCGGCTGCCTCCAGGTCGTCCTCGATAAGGGCCAGGAGGACGACTGGTTCGGTGCCACATGGATCCGCTGGGCGGTCTTCTTCCTCGTTACCTCCTTCCTCTACTTCTGCTGGCACTGCTGGCACGACCAAGGCGCGATCGTCGACCTCAAGGTCCTAAAAAACCGCAACTTCCGCCTTGGCTGCATTCTCATCTTCTTTTTTGGCGTCGGAATATACTCCACTATCACCGTCCTGCCGCTCTTCTATCAGGAACTCCTTGGCTACACTGCCTTGACCGCCGGAATCGTCGTCGCCCCCCGTGGAATCGGCTCTATCTGCGGCATGCCCATCATTGGCTACCTCTCCGGCAAAATAGACCCCCGATACCTCCTCACCTTCGGCTTTCTCACCTTCGGCCTCACCACTCTCTACTTCGGCAACATCACTACGGACATCTCGCCCACCACGCTCCTCCTGCCCATCCTCATCACCGGCTTCGGCCTCTCTTTCGTGTTCGTCCCCATCAGCATCGCCGCCTACGGCACGCTCGACAACAAGCAGATCGGCAACGCCAGCGGCATCTTCAACCTCATGCGCAACATCGGCGGAAGCATCGGAATCTCCATCGCCTCCACGCTCCTTACCCGCCGCGCTGACTTCCATCAAAACGAGATCACCAACTACGTCCCCGTCACCGGCCAGCAGTTCCAGAACCAGCTCGGTGCCCTGCAGGGATTCTTCAGCACCATCGGCAGCGGTCCCTTCGGTGCAGCCAACAGCCTCCCCCCCGCACAGGCAACGATGTACCAACAACTCCAGCGCCAGGCCTTGCTCTGGGCCTTCGTCGACGTCTTCCGCTGGCTCTCGCTTCTCTGCTTCTTCAGCGTCGGCATCGTCTGGCTTCTCAAAAAAGTAAAACCCGGCAAACCCCCGGCCGAAGCCCACTAACCCCGCAACTGCGTCATCCCAACCAAGTGGCCCACCTAAGGTGGGTGTCCCATCCCTAAGTTGGGTGGCCTATCGCGAAGTTGGGTGGCCCATCCTTTGCGCTGTTTGCAAAGGGTGGGTTATTCGCGCGAAGCGCGAACCGCCTTCTCCGCCTGACCGGCAAACCCCATCTGCGATACTCTGTCCATGCACCGAGCACGGCTACCCTACCTCCTCATCCCCCTGGCCGCGTTCCTCGCTATCCTCCCGCTACTCATCCAAGGCTGCTCCTGCGGCCACGACTTCGACTTCCACCTCCTCAACTGGCTCGAAGCCGCCCGCCAGTTCACCCACGGAAACCTCCACCCCCACTGGGCCTACACCCCCGCCTTCAACGCCGGCGAACCCCGCTTCGTCTTCTACCCACCGCTCTCCTGGACCCTCGGCGCCATCCTCGGCCTTATCCTCCCCTGGACCTGGACCCCCATCGTATACACATGGCTGGCCCTCACCGCAGCAGGCCTAGGCCTCTACCATCTAGCCCGCGAATTCACTCCAACAACCCCCGCCACCATAGCCGCAGTCCTCTACACGGTGAACCCCTACATGCTCTTCACCGCCTACGAGCGCACCGCCTACGCCGAACTCCTCGCCGCAGCCTTCATCCCGCTCCTCCTCCACGCAATCCTGCGTGAAAAAGTCACGATCCCCCGCATAGCCATCCCTATCGCGTTACTCTGGCTAACCAACGCCCCAGCCGCCGTCATGAGCTGCTATGCCCTGGCTCTCTTAACACTCACGCGAATAGCCACCGCCCCGTCAAACCCATCCGTAGGCATCGCATCGAACGAGCGAGGCACCACAAATCCGGGTGCCCCATGTCCGGATTCTCGGACATGGGCATCGCGCGAAAGCGCGACCGCTCCCGCCCATTCCAAGATCACCACAGCCCCACCCCAGACACCACGACAACTAGCCCTTAATACAGCAGCTGGCACAACCCTCGGCATAGGCCTCGCAGCCTTCTACATCCTCCCCGCCGCCTATGAGCGCCGTTATGTCCAGATCGCCATGGCGATCATCCCCTTCTACCGAATCCAGGACAACTTCCTCTTCCACCACACCGGCGACGCTCCTCACGACCAGGTCCTGCACATCGCCTCCATCATCGCCGTGATCCTCATAACATTCACGACCATAGCCCTCACACTCGCTTACTTCCGTAAGTCGGAACGCTTCGATAAAGATGCGTCATCTCGACGACAGCCGGGTGGCCCATCCTTCGCGTCCTTGGCGAAGGGTGGGTTATCGCGCGAAGGCGCGACCGCTCCCGCCCATCTTAATCAGCGCCCAACCCTCTGCGCCTTGGCGATCCTCACCATTGCCATCACCCTCCTCCTAACGCCCCTGACAAAATTCATCTGGACCAATGCCCCCGAACTAGCCTTCCTCCAATTCCCCTGGCGCTTCCTCGCCATCCTCGCCGCAGTCCTGGCTCTCGCAATCGCCCTCGCACTCACCCCACTCAAACTCAAACCCACGACAACAACCATCCTCACTCTAACCATTGCCGCAGCCCTGACCTGGCCCGGCTACCAAACCTTCCACCAACCCTGCGACCCCGAAGATACAGTCAAAGCCCGCGTAGCCCTCTTCCACTCCACCCAAGGCACCGACCCCACCGACGAATACACCCCCACCACCGCCGACAACGACTCCCTCGCCCACACAAACCCACCCTACTGGCTCTCGCATGACCCCAACGCCGCAGCCCCGGCGAATACTCAACCTGGCCCAGCCCCAACCCACGTCGCAATCACTGCAACTGAGACAGAAAACCTAATCCTCAATCTCCGCGCCTATCCCAACTGGCACCTCACACTCAACGGAACCTCTGTCACCTCACCCACACAAAGAAACGACGGCCTCATCATCATCCCAATATCCGCTGGCCCATCCATCATCGACATCACCTACAACCAAGCCCCTGACCAAACCGTAGGCGACGTCATCTTCGCGATCGCCCTGATCTTCCTCGCCATCATCCTCACCCGCCGCAGAAAAACTCTCGCCTAACGCCACAGACCGCTCTTGCTAGTCCCTAGGCCCTAGTCCCTACTCCCTAGCCCCCTGCATTTATCATCAACTTCAAATGGACTCCCAGGTAAAAACCCTGCTGCACTCCGGCGCACTGCTCACCGATGCCGCACTCGAACGCCTCCTGCCCTCACCCGACACCCTCCCTCACTCCATCCACCGAGCCATGCGCCACAGCGTCTTCGCCGGCGGCAAACGTCTCCGTCCCATCCTATGCATGGAATCCGCACGCATGGTCGCCGGCACCCTCCCCCACGTCTACGCCCCAGGCGATCTCCCCGAAGGCGCCAGCGACCTCGGTGCCGCCCTTGAAATGATCCACACCTACTCCCTCATCCACGACGACCTACCCGCCCTCGACAACGACGACCTCCGTCGCGGCAAGCCCACCTGCCACGTCGTCTTCGGAGAAGCCACCGCCATCCTCGCCGGCGACGCCCTCCAGACCCTCGCCTTCCAGACCATCGCCGGGCTGCCCACCGCACCCGTCACCGTCGTCGCCGTCCTTCGCGAAGTCTCCCTCGCCATTGGCACAGGCGTCGGCCGCGTCGGCGACCTCAACACCCAGCTTCCTCCCGGCATGATCGGCGGCCAGGTCATGGACATCGAATCCGAAGGCGTCGCCCCCACCGCCGACCTCGTCGAAGCCATCCACCGCGCCAAAACCGGAGCCCTCATCACTACCAGCATCGTCTCCGGAGGCCTCCTCGGCCTCAGCCCCGCCATC
Source organism: uncultured Acidobacteriaceae bacterium (assembly GCA_963746625.1). GTDB lineage: Bacteria > Acidobacteriota > Terriglobia > Terriglobales > Acidobacteriaceae > Edaphobacter. Next base: position 166,602 of record CAVVBT010000001.1, on the reverse strand, counting down.
GCGCCCTCCAGCCTGGGCTCAGGAAACAGCGAGCACTCTGCAGAAGTTCGCGCCCGGCACGAAGCCGCCCGCGCCGCCTTCGAGCACTACACCGACACCATCGCTCGCCTCCGAACCTTCGGCGAAAAAGCCGGCCTCGCTTTCCAGATCGTCGACGACGTCCTCGACATGACCCAAAGCTCCGCCGAACTCGGCAAAACCGCAGGCAAAGACACCGCCAGCATCAAAGCCACTTGGCCCGCTGTATTCGGCGTAGACCGTTCCCTCAAAGACGCCGAAGAACTCATAGCCGACGCCTTCGCCGCACTCGACCCCTTCGGCGAAGCCGCCGACTCCCTGAAATCCCTCGCCCACTACCTCGTCCAACGCAAAAACTAATCGCCGCTCTAAACAGGAACTATCGCGTGGCCCATCCTTCACAGCTTCATCGTGAAGGGTGGGTTGCCTTTGCCTTTGCCTTTGCTCTTTGCTCTTTGCTTTTTGCTTTTTGCTTTTTGCTTTTTGCACTTTAGTTGTCATCCTTCGCCGAAGGCGGAGGACCTGCTTTTGTCGTTGCCGTTGCCTATGCGGTTGCTTTTGGGATTAAGCGTGGGGCTTTAGCACCACGAAAAGCCTCGCAGAAGGCGATTACCGCTCTGCCGAAGGGCGAAACGACTAATTTATTGCCTCTGTCGCAACCCTTGACAACACCCCATCCAGAAACAACCCTCCAATCCCCACCCCAACCGTGGCAACACCAGAAGTCCAGACCTAAAGTATCTACTTCGAAGACTTTGCATACTTTTGACGAGGGGAGGGCGTACCACCCGCTATCATTAAAACAGATGCTCACCGAACCCGACATCCTAACCGCCCTGCACGACTGCTATGACCCCGTCCTCCCCTGCAACATAGTCGATCTCGGCCTGATCCGTTCCATCAAAATCACCCTGGACCCCGAGGCCCCCGGGCACAACATCCCCGGCGTCCCCCAAAAACACAAAATCGCTATCACCCTGACGCCAACCCAAACCGACGAATCCCAACTAGCCCAACTCCAATCCCAAATCCTAAACCGCCTGGCCGGACTCGAGACCGTAAGCCAAACCACCATCACCCTCCTCGAAGAACCAGCCTGGACCCCACAAAACATCACTGCCAAAGGCCGCAAAACCCTCGGCCTCGACGGCAACCCCAACCTGGTCCAGATCCGCTAACCATGCCCAGACAAAAATCCCTGCCCGAACCACAACACCCCTTCGACCAGATCCACGGCGTAAACACCAGCGGCCTCATCTCCTCCCGGCACCTCAAGACCGGCCACGAGAACGACGCCCACCTAACCGCCTACTACGGCGTAGCCCCCAGCATCCTCCGCACACTCATCGACCTATGGCAGGCCACCACCCCACCCCACCCCATCGAGAAATACACCTTCCTCGACATCGGCGCCGGCAAAGGCCGTGCCATGCTGGTCGCCAGCGAACTGCCCTTCCGCGAGGTCATCGGCATCGAACTCAATCCTTCACTCGCCGAGACCGCCCAGCGCAATCTCGACCGCTGGCTAGCCTCCCACGCTGCCGACGCAACCTCTCCACCACTCGCGCCCACACACCTCTACCAGCAAGACGCCCTTACCTTCGACCTACCCCGTACCCCCACTCTCGCATTCCTCTTCCACCCCTTCGAAGCCCCGGTCCTCAAACTCCTCCTGCGTCGCATCGAAGCCCGCTTCGCAAAGCGCCCCGGCGCACCCTCACCCGCATTCGATCTCCTCTACGTCAACTCAGAGTGCCGCAACGTTCTCGACAACCACCCCGCCTTCACCCGCCTTTTTCTCGGCCCCGTAGCAATGTCCCCCGAAGACCATGCCGCCGACCTCGCCGCCATCGCGCAGCAAAAGGAATACGGCTCAACCGGCGACGAAGAGTGCGCAATCTACCGCTTCACCGGCCGCAGTAAATAGCTCCTAAGTCTTCACCCGCACCAGAAACAGCCGCTCATCTCCATCAGCGTGCTCAATATGTATCTCCCCATCTGCCTGCGCCACCACACTAGGAAACTTCTCCCCCCACTCCACCAGCACCAGCGCATTCGGCAACTCTGCCATCTCCTCCAGGCCAAGCGTCAACAGTTCCCGCTCCGTCTCCAGCCGGTAAAGATCAAGATGATACAACCGCACCTTCGGCCCGACATATTCATGCACCAGCGTAAACGTGGGACTGGTAACGTCAGAAGCCTCTGCCGCCCCAAGAGCCGCAGCAATCCCCTTCACCAACGTGGTCTTCCCTGCCCCCAGATCCCCTCGCAGCACAATCAGCTTGGGTGTCGGCAGCAGCATCTCCGAAACCCGCTCTCCCATCGCCAGCGTCCCCGCCTCGCTCCGCGTCTTGAACCGCTTCTCCTTCATCCGCGCAGTCCGCAGATCCAGGTCAAACCGTCTCCATCTGTCACCCTGTACCGGAACGCATCCGACAAATGTGCAACTGTATCGGTTGCAAGTACCGTGTGCTCGTCCATCGCCCGTGCGGCAAAGTCCGCCGCCAGCCCATGAAGATAAACCGCCATCTCCACCGCGCGTGCAACATCGTTCGGATACTGCGCCAACATAGCCGCGACAATCCCCGTCAGAATATCCCCACTCCCCCCTTTCGCCATCGCCGGATTCCCGCTCGTATTCACTGCGATAGACCCGTCCGGGTGCGCCACCAGTGTCCGCCACCCCTTCAGCACCAACGTGAGCTTATGCTCTGTCGCAAATCGCCGCGCCAGGCCTATCCGGTCCGCTTCAACCTCCTTCACCGTCAATCCTGCCAGCCGAGCCATCTCCCCCGGGTGCGGCGTCAACACCATCACCCTGCCCGTGCCGTCCAACATGTGAGTCTTCCCAGCGAACGCATTCAATGCATCAGCATCGATCACCACCGGCACCGTCGTCTTCTCCACCACATGCCGCGCAAACGCCGAGGCGTCGCCTTCCGTCGACAGACCTGGTCCAACAGCCACCACACTAATCTTGTTCACCAGCGCGTCCAGCTTCGCAGCATCCAGATTCTTGAACGACACCGCTCCGTTGGGTCCCTCCGCCAGCGGCGTTATCATCAACTCCGGCGTAATCAGCGTTACCGTATCGACGATGCTCTGCGGCACTGCCGCCGTCACCAGGCCCGCACCCGCCCGCAAACACGCCAGGGACGCCATCGCCGGAGCTCCCGCCTTCCCGTAGCTTCCCCCAATCACCAACACGTGTCCAAACTTCCCCTTGTTGGAGTTCACATCGCGGGGCTTCTCAGCCAGTACCTTCGAAGACCCACTCCAGGTCAGTCCGCTGGCCGACACCACCGCAGCCGCAGGAGATCCAATCTGACCTACCACCACTGGCCCGAATACACCGCTGCTCGGCGTCAGATGCCCAAACACGTGCGCCATCTTGGGAGCAGTAAAGGTTACGACCGCATTGGCCCGAAACGCCCCCTCTACACTCTGCTCCAATGAATTCGCATCCCACCCCGAAGGCAGATCCACCGCCACTACGGGCGTATCAAACCCTTCAAGCATCTCTCGCAAAGAAGCCGCCAGACCTCGCAAAGGAGGCTTAAAGCCCGTCCCCACCACCGCGTCAATCAGCAAGTCCGCCTCACCCATCATCGACAAACAAGCCTGCAAACCCGCCTCATCCACCACCTCATGGACCATGACAGGCGAAACTTCCTCCCGAAGTCGCCCCAACGCCACCGCGGCGTCGCCCTTGACCTCATCTCTCCGGCCCAGCAGCATAACCTGCACACTCTTGCCAGCTACCGCCAACGCTCTCGCCGCAACCAGGCCGTCCCCTCCGTTATTTCCCTTCCCACAGACCACGACGACTCGCAACACGTCAGCATACTGCCGTTGACAGAACGTTGCCACCGTTTGGCCAGCCGCTTCCATCAGAGTCTGGATCGACACGCCAAACTCCTCCGAAGTCAGCCGGTCGGCCGCTCCCATCTCTTCTGCTGTGAGAATCTTCATCTTCCTAATTATGCATTCTGCGGTCCCACACTAAGACGCTCCGCAGCGCCAGAGAGGTCGAGAAGTCCACTAAATTTTGACTCGCAGGCCTGAAATATCGATTCGAAGCGCACTAACTCCCGGACGAATCTGGCCTGATTCACTCTCAGGAGCTAGTTGCTCTGGCTAATCTACTCGATCACACCCACAGCGCCGGTATCACTAGCAGCCGTCTTTTGGATGAAGTAGCTTTTATCCCAAAGCGCCCGGTAAAACTCCCCTGTCAGCTCGGCTGCCTTCGGTCCAAAGGTTGGCCGCCCGCCTTCAAGGAAAAACACCGTAACAATCCGCCCGTTCGGCGTATCGGCATACGATCCAAACCAACCGAATCGCGTTCCGTTGTTCGAGCAGGTCCCGGTCTTCCCCATCACCGGAAACTGGCTGAAGTTCGCTCGCAGAGAACGTGCCGTTCCGTACTCTACCGCGCCCTCCATGCCCACCGATATCTCCGGAATCAGCGGCGCAATATCCAGCGTTCGCTTCACCTTCGGCTCAAACGTCGCCAGATCGATTGCATTCTCAGGATGCTGCAGATAATAAAGAGTGCCGCCATTCGCAATCGCCGAGACCAGAGCCCCAAGCTGCAGCGGAGTCATCGAAACGCTCTCTCCAAAAGAGCACATCCGTCCTACGCCACCCAGCGCCGCAGGCAACTCCTCATCCGGATACGTGCCCAGCTGCTCCCCTTGAATTTGATAGCCGGCAAGTTCCCCAAGCCCAAACTCATTCGCGTAATGCTTCACGCGCTCAAATCCCAACTGCCGCCCAAGAGTCTCAAAATACAGATTGTTCGAGTGCGCCAGCGCGTCCGTCATCGTCATGTGGAAATGGCCGCCCAGGTTCACAGGAGTATCCCGCCGGACGATTCCCTCTTCCAGCGCAGCCAGCGCCACCGTCAGCTTAATCGTCGAGCAGGGCTCGGCACCACGCGACAACGCGAGCTTCTGATTCACCATCGCCAGAATCCGCCCCGTCGACGGGTCGATCGCGATCGCGGTGCCGTTCATATTCCCCAGGGCCTCGATCGCCGCAGCGCGAACTACCGGGTCTTCGCCCTCCACCACATCGCCAAGCGTCAGATTGTCGGCAAATGAACTCGCAGAAAAATGCTCGTGATACCGTGTCCGTCGAACCGCCAATGTCGGGTGGGCGCCATGTCGGCTGACCGACACCCGTGCCGTAGCTGTCGCATGAGCCGTCGCACCTGTCTTCCTCACCACGGTCCGCTTCGAACCAGTAGACGTGCTGCTATGCGCCTTCACCTTCGTCGCAACCTGCGCTGTTCCAGCGGAATGATGTTTCGTCTTACCGGTAGTCGTGGTTGCAGCTCTCCCATCCACTCCAGCACCCAGTACAAGGCCGAAGAGGACTACGCCACAGATTTTTATCGATCGAAACATAGGCGATCCCTCTCGTTTATTTGCTGCAATTCAAATGCCATGTACCCACAATCCGATTATAACTGCCTCATTTAACCTCAAAAACAATACGCTCACCGTCCCACTTTCGGGCAAGTCCCTAAAGTCGCAATAGATTCATCACTTTCCGCGCCTCAGAAACGCCGGAATATCCAATTCGTCCGGCTCACCAAGATCTGCCGTTGCCGACATAGCTCCTCCGAAAGAGGAAGCCCGGACAGAGCTTTCCACTACCACCGACTCCTCGACCACGCTTCGAGTATCTTCCCGTTGGACTAGTTCTGACGCGGACAAGTGAGCCGCATCGCTGTATCTTACAGGCATTTCGCGGGCCATTTCATCCGCTCCCACGGCCAAATCCTCGCGGGACGACTTTCCCTGGAAGAAATCATCGTCAAACACCGACGCAGGCACAGGAATCAGCTCCGTCTGAGAATCGACTCGGGCACTCGCGGCCTTCATCTCGCCCATCGTGGCATTTAATTGTTTCGGTTCCATCTCACTCGCAAATCGAGGAATCGGCGGCGGCGTCACGACACGAGGCTGAATCGGCACATCATAACGTACCGTAGGCAGTGTCGCCTCACCCAGCATGCGTTCACGGCGCTGCGGCATCTCATGCTGCTTGAAGCCCGTTGCAATCACGGTAATCTTCACCTCGTCGCCCATCGTTTCATCCTGCACAGCCCCAAAGATAATGTTGGCATCCTCATGCGCTGCGTTTTGAATGAGGGTTGACGCCTCATTGACCTCACTCAGCTTCAGACTGCTCGATCCGGTGATATTGATTAGAATTCCGCGAGCCCCATCGATCGCCCCCGCCTCAAGCAATGGGGACGCCATCGCAGCTATCGCGGCTTCCACTGCGCGGTTAGCGCCCGTGCGCACTCCCGTTCCCATCACCGCGTAACCCATCCCCGCCATGGTCGTCTTCACATCCGCGAAGTCGCGGTTGATCACACCGGGAATCGTAATAATGTCCGAAATTCCCTGCACTCCTTGCCGCAGGACATCATCGGCAATTCGAAAGCTCTCAAAAAACCCAGCATCCTTCGCCACCGCCAACAGCTTCTCATTCGGAATCACAATGACGGTATCGACCGACTCCAGCAACTCCTGCATCCCGCGCTCCGCCTGCATCATCCGCCGCTTGCCCTCAAACGCAAACGGCCGCGTTACCACCGCCACGGTCAGCGCGCCCATCTCGCTCGCCAGGCTGGCAATTACTGGAGCAGCACCCGTTCCCGTTCCCCCGCCGAGCCCAGCAGTCACAAAGACCATGTCCGCGCCCTCAAGCGCCTCGATAATCTTGTCCGAATCCTCCAGCGCAGCCCTCCGCCCCACATCCGGATTCGCTCCCGCACCCAGCCCACTCGTCAGCTTCACTCCGAGTTGCAGCTTCACCGGAGCATTCGACACCTGCAGAGCCTGAACGTCCGTATTCGCCGCGATGAATTCAACACCAACCACATTCGCAGCGATCATGCGATTGACCGCATTGTTGCCGCCGCCGCCCACGCCGATTACTTTAATCCGCGCTCCGTGTGGTATCTCATCGTGATAGTGAATGCGAAGGTCGTCGTTAGGCAGATTCGGCATGGCAGCAGTTACTCCTTGAGGTTTTAATTCTCACATCTCTCCGCCCTGCCTACGACCCCTCTTTTCCACTCCCCGTACCATCAATGGTTCCCTGCTTGTCGGTTGTCTTGCTCCGTCCCCTGAGCGCGAAATCCAACCTGAACAGCAATTGCCACCAATCCTGCTGATATGCTTTCAGGCGTACAGGAGAATCCCATCACATGATCCTCGAAGCGGAATTAGAGCGCGTCGATTCATCCACTGCAGTCTTTCGTCTGACCGGTCGCATGACCCTCGGCATGCGGCTCCGCGAGATCGAATCAAAGATCGGCGACGTCACCGGTCAGGGAGTTCAGAAGCTGATCCTCGATCTCTCGGGCGTTGACTACATCGACAGCGCCGGCCTCGGCGCACTCATGATTCTCTACGGCAGGATGAAAGTCGACGGCGGCCAGCTCCGCATCGTCGCACCAGGCAGCAAGGTAATGGATATCCTCAAAATGACCCATACCGACTCGATCCTGCGCATCGACCCCACCCTCGACGCTGCTCTGGCCGGCTAGTTCTGCGGGTGAAACCCTAGAAGCTTCCCGCAAAAATAGCCTTCAGCTTCGCCCGCAGACCCTGCTCTTCGCTGGCCCGTCGCACCTGCGTACGGTGCGTATAAAGCAGCATCCCGATCGCCGCGGAGAACTCCGGCGCAGCCAGTTCCGCAGGCATCCTCGACAAAGGCACCGGATACCCAATCCGCGCCGGAACCCGCAGCAGACTCTCCGCGTTATCCAGCAGCCCCGCCATGGTCGCGCCGCCTCCGGTGAGCACGCAACCGGCACCCAACGCCTCAAGCACTCCCCCATTCCGAAGATTGTCGCGCAGCATCGTAAACATCTCGCGAGCTCGCGGCTCGAGAATCTCCGCAAGAAAACGTTGCCGCACACTCCGCGCAGGTTGGCCACCTGAAATCGCCAGATTTCCGCCCACCTCGATCTCGTTCAGCTGCGGCACCGCAGTCACCACGCAATGCCCATAAATCTTCTTCAGGTACTCAGCCTCCTCGACCGTCACATGCAACCCAACCGCAAGATCGTTAGTAAAGTGATCCCCGCCAATTGGCAGAACAGCAGTATGAGCAATCGACCCCTCAAAAAACACCGCCAGCTCGGTTGTGCTGGAGCCGATATCGGCCATGCAAACGCCGAGTTCACGCTCATCCGCGCTCAACACCGCTTCGGCGGCAGCGATCCCCTCATACACCGTGTCCTGCACTTCAAGTCCCGCACGATTCGCACAGGTAATCACGCTCTGCGCCACGCCTCCCGAACACGTCGACAGGTGCAGATTGACCTCCAGCTTATTCCCCACCATTCCTACGGGGTCGTGAATCCCTCCCTGATCATCCAGAATGAACTCCTGCGGCAACAGATGAAGCACCTCGCGATCCGGAGGCAGCGCCACGCTCCGCGCCCGGTCCACCGCAGCCCTCACTTCTTCGCGCGTAATCTCGCGCATCCGGCTTCCCATACTGATGCCGCCGCGCGAATTTACTCCACGAACATGCGTCCCGCCAATCCCCACTACTGCCGTCTCAATCGCAGCCTTCGCCACGCGCTCTGCCGTCAACGCCGCACGATTAATCGCCTCCGCAGCCGGCCCGAGCTCCGCTATCAACCCCTTACGCATCCCCCGCGACGGTTCGACCCCGTGCCCGCGATAACGCAGCACGCCGTCCAGCAGCTCGGCGACCAGCACGCAGCTCTTGGTGCTGCCCGCGTCGAGCACGGTAATCAGATTGTCCTGCTTCTGATTCATGGATGAACCACCTGTGGAGGATGATATTGCGTCGTGTCCGGGGCCTTCACCACAGCCGGGTGATTCTTCGCAGCCGCAATGTGAGGCTTTGCCTTCAAAACACTGTTCTTCTTCGTTGGGACAGCATTTTGAGCGACGGTGTGCGCAGAAGGTTGCGCTGAAGCACCAGCTTTCGCAATCGGTGTCGGCTCTTTGGAGGCAGGTATCGCGGCACTCTTTGCCTTCGCAGCTGAATCCGCAACCGAAGACGCAGAGCTCTTTTTACCCGCCGCATCAACCGCACTCGAATCACCTGCAGCCGTATTTGCAGACGGCCCCGCCGGAGCATTCGAGCCCGGCGGCATCTCCAGAACCACCTGGCGGTCATACCGCATATCCACCGATGACAGCTTCGGATAGAGCGTCCGCCACTCCGACAAGTGCTCCTTGAATCTCCGATAGCGATCCAGAAAATCGTCATCGCCAAAATGCACCAGAATCTCCGCCGAGTGATCTGGGATCAGCGCCTTCACATCTTCAGGATTCGAAAGATCAACCTCGCTCAGTTCCTGCGAGATATGGTCGCCCGACCCATCGAGCTCCGAAGTAAACCGCTCGAATATCTTCATCCGCGCCGCCCGAGTCGACAGCGCATCTGCCGCCGAGATTCCAGTCACCACAGGAAACGAGTAGTGCTCGCTCGCCTTCGCATCCATCGGCATATCGAGCAGCACGCCCTGCGCGTCCACCAGCCCAATCCGGCTGCCCTGCCGCACAAACGCCACCGGAGTCCTCTCGACAATCGACACCCGCATCCTGTTCGGCAAAAGCCGCATCACCGTCGCACGCTCAACCCACGGCAACCGCTCCAACTCAACCCTGCGTTCCTCCAGTGAAACCGTAAAAATATTCCGCTCCACGTCCTGACCAAAGATGCCCAGCAACTGCGCCCGCGTCACATGCGTATTGCCCTCAAACCCAATCGCCGAAGACGACTGGATAACAAACCGGTCATCGTGCAGCAAAAATCGCTTCGCCATCAGATACGTCGCAAATCCCATTCCCGCACACAGCAGCAACAAACAACCGGCAAAGATACGTCCCCACTTCGTAGCAGGCAATCCGCGAAATCGAATCCGAACCCCAGCTCGTCGCCGGCCCGAAAACGCAACCTCATCCTCGTACGGGTCATCTGCAAAATCTTCACTCAAATCGCGCCGCAACTTCCTGTTCTGCGAGGCAGAAACCCGACGCGGCCCCGCAGACTCCGAGGCGTACTCCCGCTCAGGCGCCTCTAGCACCGCTGTCCCGCGCTTCGAAAACACATCGCTTTGTCGCAAGCCTGAGCAAGGCCGCGAGAATCGCCATCCTGAGAATAACCCGCCCACCCACCATCCAGGCCCATCTTCTTCCGGATGTACCCTTTCAGGAACTCACCCATTCGCCCCGAGAGCGTCCAGCAACACCGCTCCAGCCTGAGAAACACTCCCCGCCCCCAGCGTAAGAACTACATCGCCCGCCTTCGCTTCACGCACAATTACTTCCACAGCTTCCGGAACCGATCTGGCATACTCCGCTACTTGAGCCCCAGCCGCATCGATGGCTTCTGCCAAAGCCTTGCCCGTCACTCCCGCAATAGGCTCTTCACTCGCCGCATAGATATCGAGCACCTGCACCGTATCCGCATCCTTAAACGCCCGCGAAAACTCCGTCATCAGGTCGCGCGTCCGCGTAAACCGGTGCGGCTGAAACAGCACATGCACTCGCTTGTACCCACATTCACGCGCAGCCTTCAGCGTAGCCAGAATCTCCGTAGGATGGTGTCCATAATCATCCACGACCGTCACGCCACGCACCACGCCTTTAATCTGAAACCGCCGGTCGACCCCGCGAAAACTCTCCAGCCCCGCAGCAATCTGATCCGGCGCAACTCCCAGCTGCACTCCCACTGCCACCGCAGCCGATGCATTCAGCACATTATGCCGCCCCGGCACATGCAGCCGAAACCTGCCGAGCACCAGACCCTTGTAGTTCACCGCAAAGCACGAGTGGCAATCCCCCTCCTTCGCCAGCATCTCCACCCGAAAATCCGCATCCGCGCTCTCGCCATACGTGTAAACCTTGCGCCTAACCCGCGAAAGCACCTCGACGCAGCAAATCATTATCAATACAAGCCGTAGTCGCGCCATAAAAAGGCACCCGGTCCATAAACTCGACGAACGCCCCTTCCACATCCGCCATATCGCGATAGCAATCCATATGCTCCCGATCAAGATTCGTCACCACCGCAAGCACCGGCGACAGTTTCAGAAACGATCGGTCACTCTCATCCGCCTCCGCCACCAGGTACTGCGAATTCCCCAGCCGCGCATTCGACCCCAGCGCATTCACCCGCCCTCCCACCACCACCGTAGGATCAAGCCCTCCGCCCGCAAGCACCGCCGCAACCATCGAGGTCGTCGTCGTCTTCCCATGCATCCCCGCCACGGCAATCCCATACTTCAGCCGCATCAGCTCCGCCAGCATCTCTGCCCGTTGAATCACCGGGATCTTCCGTTCCCGAGCCTCCACCACCTCAGGATTATTCTGCGCCACTGCCGAACTAGTCACCACCACATCGCTCGCAGCCGCGTTCGAGGCAGCATGCCCCTCAAAGACTCTCGCACCCATCCCCACCAACCGGTCCGTCACCGCCGACCGCTTCAGATCCGACCCCGAAACCGAATATCCCATCGTCAGCAGAATCTCCGCGATCCCGCTCATCCCAATCCCGCCGATCCCAATGAAGTGAATCCGCTGCGACGGCGCAAACAAAAAATGCCCAGGCACAAACATATCCATCCACTTTACCAGCGGCTCCTCGGGCAGGAGTTCGAGAAGTACTGCCGCGAGTCCGCAGTCGCCTTAGGACTAGTAGACACGGTGAAGTACGCGCTCTTTGAGAGTATTCTCGAAAGCGCATCGTCTCAGGGCTGGGATGCGTCTAGTAGAAAGCAGCCTACCGGCTGTCGGGTTTCAAGTCGGATGAGCGCACTTAGAGGCGCAGCCATGAAGACAAGTCGAAGGGACTTTCTCAAAGTCGGTGCAGGTGCTGTGGCTGCGATATCCGGCGTCTCGGGTGTCGGAGAACAAACAGCAGCGCCCGCAGGGGAGGCGCCAGACATGATTTATCGGAAATTTGGAAGCACGGGTGCGAACATCTCCGCGATCGGCGTGGGTGGTCATCATCTCGGCGATGTGCCAACCTTGGACGAGGCAGTGCAACTCATCCACGAGGCGGTCGACGCCGGCGTTACTTTCTTCGACAACGCCTGGGAGTATTACAACGGCAAGACTGAGACCATCCTGGGCAGAGCACTCAGGGACGGGCGCCGCGACAAAGTGTTCCTGATGACAAAGGTCTGCACCCATGGGCGAAGCGGAAAATTAGCCATGCAGATGCTCGAAGACTCGCTGCGACGGTATCAAACCGATCACCTCGACCTCTGGCAGATCCATGGCATCGTCTACGACAACGACCCCGAATTGGCCTACGCCAAAGGTGGCGTCCTGGAAGCATTCGACCAGGCAAAAAAAGAAGGAAAGGTCAGATTCGTCGGCTTCACCGGTCACAAGGATCCCGCATTTCACCTGAAAATGCTCGAACTAGGTTATCCATTCGACTCCGTGCAGATGCCGCTGAATCCCTTCGACGCCAACTTCCATAGCTTTGAGAAGCAGGTCTTGCCCGAGGTCAATCGGCGAGGCATGGCCGCCCTGGGCATGAAGAGCATGGGCGGAACCGCCTGGGGAATAAAAGCCGGTGTCGTCAAGGCTGAGGAGATGTTGCGTTACGCGATGAGCCTGCCCGTCGCCACCACAATTTGCGGCATGGACTCGCTCGACGTGCTCCACCAGAACCTCGGCGTCGTGCGCAGCTTTCAGCCAATGACGCCGAGCGAGATGGAGGCCCTGCGCGCTCGTTGCGCGCCGACCGCCGCCGATGGCCGCTTCGAGCCATACAAAGTATCGCTGCGGTATGACAACCCGATGACCCGCATGCCTCATGGATTCCCCTTCGACCACACGCAAAGAGAGGTCACCGAGATGCTCGCCAATGCCGACGGCCCCTGGTTAGTGCCCGAGACCACCCCGCAGAACTCGAGGAGATGAACCATGACAGGGCAAACAACAAACAGCAGCTTCTGAGACCCTGATCTCCTCGCAGACTGAACCCATTCCTCGCAGGCGCTCGGAAAAACGGGCGAACAAGTCTCCATCATCGGTCTTGGCGGATATCATCTCGGGGCAGTGCAATCGAGCGAGTTCGCCGTGCGCCTGGTTCAGGAGGCGATCGACGCGGGAGTCACTTTTTTCGACAACGCATGGGAGTACAACGACCACCGCAGCGAAGAATGGATGGGACTCGGTCTGCAGGGAAGGCGCGACAAAGTTTTCCTGATGAGCAAGGTTTGCACCCACGGCCGAGACAAGAAAGTCGCCATGCAACAGTTGGAGGAGTCGCTGAAGCGCTTGGGAACCGACCATTTGGACTTATGGCAGATCCACGAGGTCATCTACGAGAACGACCCTGACTTGCATTTCGCAAAGGGTGGCGTAGTCGAAGCGCTGGATGACGCGAAACAGCAGGGCAAGGTTCGATTTGTTGGCTTCACCGGACATAAGAGCCCGGCGATACATCTCAAGATGCTGGCACACAATTACCCATTCGATACCGTCCAACTGCCGCTTAACTGTTTTGACGCAACCTACCGCAGCTTCGAGCAGCAGGTGCTTCCTGAGCTTCAGCGGCAAGGGATCGCAGCGCTCGGCATGAAGAGCCTAGGGGGTGACGGCCAGCCGGTCCTGTATGGCGTCGTGAGGGCGGAAGAGGCGCTGCGTTACGCAATGAGCCTGCCGGTTGCGACCACAATTTGCGGTATTGACTCGCTCGACGTGCTGCATCAGAACGTGAAAATTGCGCGCGGCTTCAAACCGATGCCGCCTCAAGCGATGCAGGCGCTCCGTGAGAGATGCAGGCCTTCTTCGGGTGATGGCCATCTCGAGCTGTTCAAAACAACAAAAAAATACGACGGTAGAGTTGGCCGGGAGCAGCACGGATATCCGCCGCCGGAAGAACTCCCGATTTGAGCCGACCGCTCGGCTTCAGTGATCTACTGGTAAGGCTATTAGCGAGCGATAAATCGCCGAGTATCAAATCGAGCGGCCCTCGACTGGAAACGCGCTTTGCCCTGTTATCGCTCGTTGACATCGAAATCCACTTGTCCGAGAAGCCGACCAGATCCCTATTTGGCTGGCCGTGACCCCGCGCAACTGGGAGGGTGTATAAATCGGCATGGTTACCGTTTGGAGTGGATGGAAATTGTGCAAGTGGGTGCTGACCAGCCTGCTGGTTATATACCTCGTCCTGCTTGCGGCTGTACAGATAAGCCAGCGGATTACGCGGAGACGGGCTGAGCATTTGCTCTCAGACCTCCGAGGGCTGCAACTGGAAAGGAGTTCCTGGAGCGACGCACAAGCGTTGATGCAGCGTTGGGGCAGGTGGGGTGGCTACAAAGGCACCTGCGACGCGGATCATTGTGAATATGAGATTCAGTTCGACTCGGACAGGAATGGTGCCGAGGCCAATCGTAATTTCGGAGCCATTTTTTGACCTCTTCAATCGATCTGTGCAAATGGCAACCTCGGTCTTAGGCGCTCGCCTGCCCTATGTCGAAGGAGGGTTCCGCCTTCAGAATAATTTGGTGGTCGGGACTTGGTTTTCGCTCGCAACGAATGTCCCCGGAGGCGGAGGCCCACTCTTTAGCCGTGTGATAGGTACACGTACACGCGATCTTGAGCCGTACGATCTCTGGCCGGAGAAAGATCCGCATCCGGAATACCGCACAGTTTTACGGACGGGAACGATTGGCTACTTCTTCACGCAATTCACCGCGGCAACGAAGCAGGAAGATGTCGAATGGCTCACTGCGTTCAACTTTTCGTGCATGACACGTTGGGTTCCATGTAGAGAGATGGGCGATTTGCTGCCCATCCGCCTGGGCAAAATACACAGCAGAGAGTAAGCGTGTTTCCGCAATCAGGGAACGAATCGGTAATTGCACGTACCCGCTTAAAGACCTGGTAGAAGCTTCGGAGCGTGTCGCCCTTGTGCAGGTTGAGAAACCCACCTACCAAAAGCAGCAGCAGTACTCCCCGTACCACGCGCGGTTAGTTGAAAGCCTGAAGGGATCGAGTTCGTGGCACTCCGGCGACGCCCGTGACATATGGTCGGGGACGGATCCAATCGCACCGACGGAGATATTGCTTTTCACAGACGATTCAGACCCGGTTCACCCGCATGACTGTGGCGTTATTCCCGCGACCCCTGAAAATTTGCGGACCGTCAAAGCAGCCGTCGAGGGCGCTCATTGACGTTCCCGCTCTGCGCCTTCGTCTCCCAATGCTTCTAGAGATCGACAAAGATCACATGTCCGTAATCGGGCTTATCGACAACTAACGTGCGTGTGATGTCCAGTTGGTGACAAATCGCCAATGCACGCAATATAAAAGGCGCCCACTTTGCTGTAGGTTGTGGTTATTCGTATCACCACCTACCGAAAGGAGCGCCGTTATGAGCCAAGAGAAATATATCGGCATGGACGTCCACCAGGCAACGATCTCGGTTGCAGTCTTGGATTCCCGGGGCAAGTTGATCATGGAAAGTATTCTGGAGACGAAAGCGGCCACGATCCTGGAGTTCCTCCAGGGGCTGCACGGAAGTTTATCGGTGACCTTCGAAGAAGGGACCTCTGCGGCCTGGTTACATGACCTGCTGAAACCTCACGTCACCCGCCTCGTGGTCTGCGATCCGCGCAAGAATGCCCTATTGAAAGACGGCAGCAAGAGTGACCGAATCGATGCGCGAAAGCTGGCAGAGCTGCTGCGTGGCAACCAGCTCACGTCGGTCTACCACGGCGAGCACGGGATGCGCACCATAAAGGAATTAGGTCGCAGCTACGCAACCATTACGACGGATCTCACACGAGTCATGAGTCGAATCAAAGCACTCTACCGAAGCTGGGCCATTGCCTGCAGCGGTACCAGCGTCTATGCACCGCGGCATCGCGCAGAATGGTTAGGCAAGATCCCGGAACCCGGAGTTCGTCTCCGGGCCGAACGGCTCTATCAGCAACTGGATCTGCTGCAGCCGGTGCGTCAGCAAGCGCGACGCGATTTGCTGACCGAGAGCCGCAAGCATCATGCCGTGAAATTGCTTCGCCAGATTCCTTCGATCGGTCCGATTCGTGCAGCCTTGCTGGTCGCGCAGCTGCAGACGCCCCACCGTTTCCGTACCAAGCGCCAGCTGTGGGCTTACAGTGGTTTCGCGCTGGAGACCCACGACAGCGGCGAGTACCGCTATGTCCGAGGGAAACTGCAACGAAACCGCGAGCGGATGACCGTGCGCGGCCTGAGTAACAACCACAATCCCGATGTGAAGAATCTCTTCAAAGGGGCTGCGATCTCCGCTAGCACTCACCCTGGCCCCCTGTACGATTTCTATGTTGCTCTTCTTGAGAAAGGCATGCGACCGACGATGGCGCGCCTCACCCTGGCACGAAAGATTGCCAGCATCACTCTAACGATTTGGAAGAAAGGAGTGGATTTCGACGCCACACAATTGCATCGGCAAGAAGCTTGAGCGTCTGTGATGAAGAGGCCTTTCCATCTCCGGCGATTCTCTCTGATGGTGGTCGGTCGGGTTCTCGAGACGCTCGGTTCGAGGTGAGTATCAGTCAATGAGTTCGGCCCTGTGTGCTTCGGCACCGAGTCACTAATGCACGCTATGCCACCTCGGATAACCAGAAATAGCGATAGGCCACGAGCCTCTAATAGAACCATGGTTGACATTCAAATACCAGGTCCGCTTGCCAAGTCCTAAGACTCGATTGGCGTCGTCATCACCAGAAGATGAAAGCCACGGAAATGGAAACAAGCCACAACGAGCTCTCAAGCGAATCGAGGGGCACGCTCACAGGCAGTGGGCTGGATCTCGAGACAAAGATCTTCTCGACGTCCGGTCGAGGGAAAAGTTTTTTCTTGACATCCCTTTTTATAGAACCCATTGACTGCGGCGAAGGGGTCGAAGTTTCCGGGTGGTGGGGGGTATCACGGGCAACCCGGAAGCTGATTCCATATCATTGCCCATCCCAGCCCTTGACGCCGCCTTTATAATAAAAAGAGGCGGCAAATACCACTCCCATCCACGTTTTCGGGCAAGCTATAAGCAGCTAAGCCCCATGCATGGAAGACTTTGCAGCAAGCTTCCTTTAGATATAAGACTTTTTAGGAGAAGTCCAGGACTAAGTATTTTAGTTTGAAGACTTTGACACAAAACAGGGAGAGGGGACACCCATGCAGCGCCAAGCCGAAACGAAGTTCACAACACGACCCAGCCTCACTCGTTTTGCCCGTCCTTGCGCCGCCTTGATCCTCTGCGTCTCAGCCCTGCATCTCCACGCCCAGCAGACCCTCCTCGCCACTCCCACCACCGTGGCATGGGGCTACTACTCCGCACAGGCCAAACCCGTCCTCACCGTTCACTCCGGCGACACCGTAAAAATCCAGACCCTCTCCACCTGCGGCGCGCCCGAGCGCCTCAAGTCCCTCGGAGTAGCCGAAGCTGACATTCCCTCTTACGTGGGCGACATCTACAAGAACTATCCCGCCGCCGAAAAAGGCCCCGGCGGCCACATCCTCACCGGTCCCGTCGCCATCGAAGAAGCCGAACCCGGCGACGTCCTCGAAATACGCATCCAGAAAATCGACATTGACGTCCCCTGGGCCTGCAACTCCTTCGGAGCCGGCCGCGGCTTCCTTCCTAACGACTTCCCCTACAGCAAAACCCGCATCATCCCACTCGACCGCACAAAAATGATCGGCCACTTCGCTCCCGGCATCGATATCCCGCTACATCCCTTCTTCGGCAGCATGGGCATCGCTCCCGCCTCCGGTGGCAAGTACAACTCCGCCCCACCCTGGATGCACGCCGGCAACATCGATAACAAGGAGATGGTCGCCGGAACCACCCTCTACATCCCCGTCAACTCCAAGGGCGCGAACTTCGAAGTCGGCGACGGCCACGCCGGACAAGGCAACGGCGAAGTCGACATCACCGCACTGGAAACCCAGCTAACCGGCACCTTCCAGTTCATCGTGCACAAGGCCCAGCCAGGTGAGAACGCCCAGCGCCTCCTCTGGCCCCGCGGCGAAACCCCCACTCAATACATCGCCATGGGCTTTGACGAAGACCTCAAGACCGCCACCGAGATGGCCATCCGCAACATGATCACATTCCTCTCAGAGCAGAACCCTGGCTTGCCCCACATGACCCGCGACGACGCCTACGCCCTCATATCAGTCGCCTGCGACGTCGACATCACCCAACTGGTCGACACAAAGAGCGGCGTCCACGTAATGTGCCCCAAG
This sequence comes from uncultured Acidobacteriaceae bacterium, assembly GCA_963746625.1. Taxonomy (GTDB): domain Bacteria; phylum Acidobacteriota; class Terriglobia; order Terriglobales; family Acidobacteriaceae; genus Edaphobacter. Next base: position 148,321 of record CAVVBT010000001.1, on the reverse strand, counting down.
GCCCTCTTCACCTCTCCAGCGCCAGCCCATCAGTAGGTATCGCCACACACACCCGCAAAAAAGTAGCGGGGATTGAGGGGTACCGATCATTTGCCCCCGGGTTTAGAAGGAGAATGCCTGGGCCGTAAAAGATTCGACGCATCGTCGGGCAGTCTTTTGGAAGCATTACGCTAGTAGCAGTTTTTTTGGGCAGAATCGCGGCTGGTGGTCTGTTCATAAGACTCGTCGATGCCGACCGGCAATTCTGCTCAACTGGGGAGGCAGCCAGATTGCAAGAGAAGGGTTGAGGACAGTGGAGCTAGCCCAGAGTAACGAGTTGAGTTATCACCTCACGAAGTGGCGTCGCTCCATCCACATGCTCTGTTCCGGGTACGCCAAAGTGAATCCAACCGGAATTGAATCCATCGACCATCTCCGCTCGAGGCGCCGTCCGTCCCTCCGGCATCCCCTGTGAAACCCATAGCGTCTCCCATTCCGCCCTGGGAACGGCGATCGCCTCGACGGGCCGCCCAACAGCATCCGCGAAAGCATCTGCTATGTCGAGCGGACTGTAACCCTCCGGTCCCGCAACTTCGATATGGCGGATTCCGGTCCAGCTCTGGGTGAGCGTCTCTGCCCCTACCTTGCCGATGTCCGCGGTCGCAACCAGAGGAAACTTCCGGTCAAGCGGATGGAGCTGAAACCTGATCTTGCCTTCATTCCGCGCGCTCGCTACGTCACCGGCTGAGTTCTCAAAAAACCAGGCGGCGCGCAGAAATGCCTGAGAGAACGGAAGATCGCCCAACGTCTCTTCGAGGAGATGTGAGCTTGTGATCAAACCCAAACCACTGGTCTGTTCCGCTCCTATGGATGACAGATAAACCGCCTTCGACGGCAGAGCTCTTGATAATGCCTCACGCAGGACCTTCAAAGTTGCCTTGGTCTCCGGAAAGCCCGGTGCCGGTGCGAAGTTTGGAGGAACCATTACGAACACGCCAGCGACACCGGTGAACGCAGCCGTAAGCGCATCCACGTCGTCGTAGTCGGCTTTGAAGAGCTCCGCACCTTGCTTCTGCCACTCTGCCGCTTTCTCGAGATTCCTTACGATTCCTCGAACCTTCTCGCCCTTTGCAAGAAGCGTCCGCGCAACCGCTCCGCCTACATTCCCTGTGATTCCCATGACTGCGTACATATTGATGCCTCCTGGTTTTTATCGTCGTTATGAGTGACATCGGCCAACCGAAGCGGCGTCTGTCACCAGAAAAGATTCGCATCAAGCTTGCTACTCAGGCAGAGCGATACCGCTGAAGCGCTCGCACATCGCGAGGAGCCGATCTTGCCTGGCAACATCGTGGGCAGCTGGAAGGGTGCCTTTCTTCCTTAGGTGATAGAAGTACTCTCCAGTTACGAGTGCCTCAGGTTGATCGCTTGCAGCAAGCCAAACCTGGGTGCGATGTGCCTGGTCGAGATCATCCGTGGCCTCAGCGCCACCCATCTTCGTCGGGACCCACCCTGGCTCCACTGCATTCGAGAGGACTCCAGGCCAACGTCGTGCGACACCAAAGGCGAGCAGCACGTCATGTAGCTTCGTGTCGGAGTAGGCTTGTTCTCCGACCCATGCGCGAGCCTTCCATGTCAGGTCCTCAAGAGTCGGATCGCCGTTCTGGTGAAGCATGGAGCTGAGATAGACGAGTCGCTTCGGCTTCGCGATCAGGGCTGTCAGGATGTAGGGAGCAAGGGTGTTGACCGCGAAGATATGCGAGAGACCATCTTCCGTCTCGATTCGCTTCGGCTCTTTATAGCCGACGGCAGCATTGTGGATGACGGCGTCGAACGCGCCGAGCGCATTGACCTGCTCTGCGACATTTCGAGTTCGAGCAATTGTGCTGAGGTCGCCGATCACGATTGCCTCCGCTTGCGGAACGTTCCTCTTTGTCTCCTCGGCGCGGGCCTGGCTTCGGGCGTGCAGGACGACCCTGTGACCCTGCTCAATCAGCAGCTCCGCTGCCATCCTGCCGAGGCCATCAGCAGATCCGGTGATGAATATGCGTGCCATAGTCTTGCTCCTTCCTAATCTGGAAATGATTTGTTGCGAGTGTCAGTGCTTCTCCGACCTATTCTTCAAGGTCGTCAACCAAAGCTGATGCCCCTCGTGCATGGCGTTCGGTTGCTGCTCACGGAACTGAATGGCACCAGGGCCCTTCACAACCTCTTCTGTGATGACATGGCACCCCTCAGGGGCCTTTGTAAGAAGGAACGTGTGATAAGCATGGACGTCTTTACCATCTCCGAACCATCCGAGGCGGCTATTCGACTCAAACTCCCACACGCGGCTTTCGATATGGAATCCGAAGGTCTCCCACGAGATTCGTGCGTTCTTCCGGAGTCGATGATCCGGAGTGTTCAGAACCTTGACGTCCTTTGAGTTCGAGTACCAGGAGGGCCAAGCCTCCGCATCGACAAGATTCGAGAAAGCGATCTCGCATCCAACTTGGATATCGATCTCATTGTGCGCAAAGAGGTCGGCCTGTTCGGGCTCAAAGCCCTTGGGCCAATGAATCTGGTTGTTACGCAACGCTCCGTCGCCGTTGAATGTAAGTCCCTGATGTGCCGACACCTGCGCATGACCGTTGGTGCCGAATATTGCTGCTGCGAATAGCACCGCCCATGTTCCGCGAATCACCATGTTCCTTGCCTCTTCCCTCTCAGTGCGTCCAACTATCTGACTCACGGGAATTGATTCGGAACCAATCTTCGCGGCATTTCACTTATAACCATTTAGCATAAGTTCATGAGTTTCGATGACCGTCTTCTGAATGGCGTGACCGCACTTGCAGCCGTGGTGCGATCGGGCGGCTTCGCGGCCGCGGCAAGATCCTTGAACGTCTCACAACCGGGCATCAGTCGTGCCGTGGCTCGGCTCGAGGCGCAGGTCGGAATCCGACTCCTGGAGCGGACGACACGCTCGGTCTCTCTTACGGACGAAGGCAGGCGATTCTACGAGACCATTGGCCCGATTGTATCGGCGCTCGAAGACGCCACCTCCGCTCTGGCCGAAGGTAAAGTGACCGTCCGGGGGAGACTCCGCGTCAACATGGACCCTTACTTCTCGCAACTCATTCTCGGACCGCAACTCAGTGGATTTCTCAGAGCATATCCGGAACTTAAGGTGGACCTGATCACGCGTGAAGGCCTGGGAGATCTGATTTCAGAAGGATATGACCTGGGAATTCGCTTCGGCGAGCCGCGCCCATCCACTCTTGTCGTCCGAAGATTGCTGGACACGAGAGTTCTTACCGTAGCCTCGCCCGGCTACTTGAAGAAACACGGCCACCCTACCGATCCACAGCAGCTGGTCGCGGAACGACATCGGATGATCGATTTTCGAGACCCGGAGACGGGCCGTCCCTTCGAGTGGGCATTCCGTAAAGGTCGAAAGGAGATCAAGGTTGAGACGCAAAGCCAGCTCATACTGAGTGACGTCGCAACAATGCACGCTGTCTGCCTGGCAGGATATGGGATCGCTCAAGTCCTCGAACTCGGCGTGGACGCCCATCTCTCGAGTGGACGACTGGTGACTCTCTTTCCGGATTGGGAGGAGGAACGTTTCCCCCTGTATGCCTACTATCCTTCGCGCCAATACCTCGCACCAAAGACGCGTGCGTTTCTTGAGTTCCTATCTACGACGGTCCAGGCCTCGTACTCGCGCAAAACAATTCCAGGCTGAATTCGAAACCGGCCGGGGCTCCCGATATCCTGGCTATTGCTTCTCCAGTTCCAATCTGACCAGCGTCGCAATCGGAGACCGGCTAACGGCAGAAGTGCTACCCATGTTGCTCACTGGTTGGCCAAGCGCCCGGGATGGCGACTATTCGGCCAAGTGACGACAAGCTTTGTCACTGCCCATTTACACCCCTTAAAAGGGAGGGTAACCGCAAAAACCGTAAAGTCACCGAGACACTCTCCTACGAAGATTTTCGCTCAATCCCGATGAACACCGAAGGGAGGCGGCACCAAGGTTACCTAAGGCCGAACGGCGTATCGCAAAATTAGCGCCCCACAACGATGATGGAGAAGGTATCTGGAATTGGAGTTGGGCGGAACTGTAGCTCCTCGGATGCTGTATTCATGTTTTGTCCGTATTTGGAGGTGACAAGGTACGCTTTGGCGTCTTGTTGATTCACGATCATGGTTCTGGCTCCAGGCTGAGTAGGTACTCTTTGGAGCATCGAGTATTTGATAGGTGAGTCGCGGTGAAAAATGGTGAGAGTTCCAGATGCATCGGCAAGGAAGAGCATGTTGTTTTTGAAATCGATATCCCCGGAGTTTGCGGGCGCATCGCCGATTGCTGTAACGTGCCCCGTTTCTGCGTTGACTGCGACCAGTTTGTGATCCTCGCATACGGTGAACAGTTGACCGCGGACGCTGTCGATTGCGAGCCCGTTCGGACCAGTGCAAGGTGCAAGTTGCCATGATGTTGCAACCTTTTTTGTAGTGGCGTCGATGCGAGTGATCTCGCCAAGTGCAGGAAGTGCCACGAAAATACTACCTTTGCCATCCACTACTGCCGAACTGGGGCGTCCGTCGAGAGGAATGGTCGCAACCACCTGATTGGTTGCGCTATCGATCACAGTCGCGCTGTGGCCGTGCGAGTTGAAGACGAAGATCGACTTCGTGGTGGGGTCAAAAACGATGGCGTAGGGAACAAGGCCGGTAGCAATCGATGTGACGAGTTTGAGACTTGATCGGTCGAAGACCCTGACAAATCCGGCTGTCCCATCCGTAACGTCAGTGACGTAGCCATACCTGCCGGAGTCATCGAGAGCAATGTCGCGCACATTCGTCATACCATCTACCTCGCCGGAAACCTTGCCCGTGTCGGTATCGACGACCATGACATGGTTGGTGCGCGGGATATAGAGCTGGTGGGTTGAGGCGTCGATGGCCAGTAGACCCCATCCCCCTTTGCCGCCTACTGTCCATTGGTTTTCGACATGAAAGGCATGTGAAGTGGTGGGAGTGGCCGCGCTCAGTTCAGCGCCGGAAAGGATTGTTGCGGCCCCGAGAAGAAGTGAAAAGAGCACGAGCAGGCTTGCAGTCCGTTTGACGAGTGGCATGTTGAGTTGTTCCTTTTCATGGATTCATGGACGAGAGATGCTTCTTCAAAATGCACTTCGACGACCAGCCGATACTGGTCGCCGAAGTGCCGCATTAGCTTGGTTATCGTTAGTTAGAGGGGAACTGGAATTCACCCGTAAGATCGCCAATAGCTGGGCTGTTGGTCGGGACATACGGATTGGCTTCCTTCTGAGTTGGGTTCGGCAGATTGTCGCGGCTGCGGGTGCTGACCGGAGGCAGGCTCCAGTTCTTTTCGATGAACTTGATGAGCGAGACGTGATCGCCGTACTCGTGTGAGACGTGACCGCCCTTGGAGTACTTCGAGACGACGATCAACGGAATGCGCGTGCCATCGCCGAAGAAGTCGACCGGCTGGATGTAGCCCGAGTCATAGTACCCGCCGCCTTCATCGAAGGTGATAAAGATGGCAGTGTCATTCCAGAGCGTGGGATTCGCTTTGACTCCATCGACGATCTTCTTGACGAAGCCTTCAAAGAGATCGAGTTTGGAGGAAGCCGGGTGACCGTCGTTGAAGCCGCTGGGCTTCACGATGGAGACTGGCGGCAGGTTGCCGGTATCGATGTCCTCATAGAGCTCGGTGGTGTCCCCGATGTAAGTCTCGCGGGTCGCCTGTGTGCCCATGAACTGCGTCTGATACTGGAAGGGGTTGCAGATGTTGCAGTATTCATCGAACGTGTTCGACTCGGTAGGATCGGTCACGTAGAGATCCCAGTCTTCGCCGAAGTATTTGAAGGGAACGTTGTGGGCGACGAGGTCGTCACCGATGCTCTTCTGGCTGGTAGGAGGAATGGTGAAGGGTGAGCCCAGAGCGAGGGTCGAGAGTGCCGTCGCCGTTGAAGCCCGGGGTTGTAGTTGTTGACGAGGTAGTAGTTACCCTTGACGCAGTTGGGAGGAACCGGCCGCTTCAATGACTGGAGATAGTTCGCTACGGCCGGCACACCCGGCTGGCTGATGTCGCCGCAGTTGACGTAGCTGCCGCCACCGTAACCATCCTGATCGTAGAAGTTGTTGGTGGTTGGCATGTGGATTTGGGTTTTCCGACCTGACCTGCAGGAGGAGGTACAGCAACGCCGTTGGCATTGGTGTAGTAGATTGCGTCGCCGAAGCCGAACATGATGTGGTTGGCGCCGGTGCCACCCATGACCGACTGATGGAAGTTGTCATTGATGGTGTACTTATCTGCGAGTTCCTTGAAATAAGGAGCGTCTCCCTGCGCCATGTTGTAGAAGCCCATGGAGGTGGAGCCTTCGCCGGTGGTGGTGTCGGTGAAGTTGCTTGGCTGTGGGGCGCCATTGCTGCCAGTGCCGACAGTGGTCTCAACCCAGGGGAAGAGATCGTTCAAGCAGCCGCTGGGATTGTCTTTGGTGGCATAGTCGACGTTGCAGTCGGTCTGCTGCCACATCTGGAAGAAGCGGTGCACGGGGCTGTTCGGTGTAGGCGTCATAGGGCATCTTGGCGCCCGCTGAGTTGGAAGACGCCTTCGCGCAGGTTGTTTGCGTTGTCGATGCGAGTGTCGAGCTGTCCGCCCGGAATGCCTGTCGCACCGGTGACGAGAAACTGGTCATAGTCCTTGGCAAGACCGGTGTCGGCGAGTTTCGCGACCTTCAGAGTGGTGAATGGTGCGGGACCAGCAACGGTCGGCTTTTGAGGTCCGCCAGCCAGCGCCGGAGGAAGGGTGCTGTAGATGCTCTTGGACTGCGGGCTGATGGAAAAAGTTCCGCCAGAGGCCGTATTATCCAGAGCCGAGAACTGAGCGGACAGGGAGTAGTTGGGGCCAGGATTGCCGTTCGCTTTGACGATGCCCTTGGATAGGAGATTGGAGACGGTCTCACCTTCCTTGGGCTTGTACGTGGCGTAGACGTGGTCGAACGTACGATTTTCGCCGATGATGACGATGACGTGCTTGATGGGAGTCGTTGTTGCCGGTGCAGCGGTTTGGGCGTAGGCGGATTGTGGCAATCCCGCAAACACTTGCAGCGCAATCAACATCATTGCGCCGCACTTCAAGGTCCCGTTAGGGGCTTTGACCGTACGTTTCAAGGTGATACCTCCAGGAAAACTGAGGGACTGGCGTTTAGCCGTTGGGGAGTTCATTCCTCAGTCGGAACAAACGTAGAGGCAGTGGCACCTTCGATGTGTAACGCAACAATGAAATGATTAATAATTACGATTACGTTATTCGCTGTATTGCGTCACAGTAAAAATATTTGTCACAACACTTTCGGATCGAATGAATTCGCATCGAAACGCACTCCCGATACAAACCGTTGACAAAAAAATTACACGATAACTTTGTAGGGCCTCATCATCTCGTTATCTTCGTGTTCGAGAATGTGGCAGTGCCATACATAGACGAGTTCTTGTCCCGGAGTTACCGGCGCTCCGTGCGGCAGGTCAAAGCGCATAATGACACGGGTAACGTACCCGGGATATGACTTGACGGTGTCCTTGCGTGCGGGACGTTCGTTGCTCTCTGGTGCCATCGGCTTACCGGTGAAGACGAGTTTGCCCGTCTGCTGGTAAGTTGGGACATCGAATGCCTGACGATTCAATACCTGAAACTGCACAAGGTGAACGTGCAGAGGATGGACGTCGCCAGTGATGTTAACGAAGGACCAGATCTCGGTACTGCCTGCCTTTGGGTCTTCGGTGATGGGTTCGTGCCAGCGAGCATTCCCAAGCAGCCCAATAATGACGTAACCGTCGGAGGGACGCTCTTGTTCTGAGACCAGGAGCAAGCGCTCTCGAGTGGCGAATGTGGGGTTAAGAGGCTCAAAGGGCACGAGCGTATCCGGCACAGCGCTCGTGTCTTTGCCGGAGAGTGGTTTAGTCACCTTAAAGAGCATCACCTCATCGGCGACGAACTGCCCTCCCATGGTGTAGGGGGCGGGAGCATCGTTGATAAGCGAAAAGGATTTGCCCTCGTACCCGGAGAAGTCGATGACGACATCGAAACGTTCGCCCGGGGCAATGAGGAGATAGCGCAGTTCAAGCGGAACAGGGAGAAGGCCACCGTCCGTTCCGATCTGCTGGAAAGATGGGACTTCAAATGATTGACTAATGATCGCGCCAGTTGCATCGGAGTTGAAGAGACGCAGGTGGTAGAAACGAGAGTTGGCGGCATTGAGAAAACGAAAGCGGTATTTTCTTGGCTCAACCTCAAGGAACGGCGTGACCTTGCCATTAACGCAATTCACGTCGCCGTAAAACTCCTGGATCCAGATAGGGTGCTCTGTCGGTCCATTAACGACCTTTGGATAATAAAGAGAGCCATCGTGATGAAACAGCCGGTCTTGCAGCATAAGGGGGATCTCAAACTCACCTTGGGGTAAGTTCAACGCCTTTTCTGCTTCGTCGCGTAAAAGGTAGAAACCAGAGAGGCCTGCGTAGACGTTGAGCCTGGTGATGCCGAGGGCGTGATCGTGGTACCAGAGTGTAGCGGAAGGCTGGCAGTTCGGGTATGAAGAGGGGCGCGGGTTGAACTTCGGACCGTGCTCGCCATGTGCGGTGAACCATGCCTCCGGGTAACCGTCGTCGTCCGGTAGGGCGCAAGCACCATGAAGGTGGGCGACATTGCGAACCTGGGGAAGCGTCGATTCTGCGCCATGGATCGAGTGGTCGATAGGTAGAAGATGTGCCGTGGGAAGTTTACTGACCCAATTGATGCTGACCGGCACGCCGCTTTGAGCCTCGATCGTGGGTCCCGGCCAAGTGCCGTTATATCCCCACACTGTCGTAGCGCGGGAGATCCCGATGCAGCTTTTGCTGAAACTGAAGCATTTCGATTTCAACCGCATCACCGGATTTCCCTGTAGGGCGGATTACAGGAGGAATAGGGAGGGGATCGACATAACGGCTCAGTTTGACCCCACTACGTACAGGAGCCGGTGAGGCCATTCCCTGGCCCGGAGCTGCCACACCCTTGCAGAACGTGACTCCAGCTGCGGTGCAGACACCAACATGAACAAATCGACGCCTGCTCAGCATTGATCAATGGCAAAGTTAGTCTTTATTTTTGTGCGCAGAACTCTCATTGGACCGTCTATCGCCCTCTTCACGATGGATTCTCAAAATGAGTCTAGCTAGGTTTGATTACGGACATATGACAGGTCTCCTGGCGAAGCCAGGTGGGTTCTGGAGTCACCCTCGGCGCAGTTGTTCCGTGTGGAGCTTGCGAACGAAACTGGGATTCGCCCCGAGGCTCTTCGCCAACTAGGCGGAGGAGAGATGGGCGACGAACACTGTCGCCGCCCACCAATATCTTTGGCCCGCGTAGAGCGGATTGTCTTACCACGGCAATTCTTTATTGATTTCGTGGATGAAACGGCCGTTAGGGCTATCCGTGTCCTTGAGTTCCACTGCCTGCCAGATGAATCGTGAACACGAAAGCCGTAGGCACGAGCAAAAGGACGCTCACCCGGCGGTTACAGAGCGTCTTGGGGAAATCTCCGATGTCATATTTCCAAAGTCTACGCGTTGAACGCGCGATACATCTCTTGAAGACCAGCAAGGCAAACGTCGAAGAGGTTGCCGCAAAAGCCGGGTACAAGGACGGTGGAACGTTGCGACTCCTTCTGCGGCGACGGCTCAATCTCGGATTGAACGAGATAAGAAGAACTTCCTGAACATAGCGACGAAGATCGGGTTTTTGCCACCTGAGGCGGACCGATTGTCCGCCACGCACTCCGTAATCGAGAGTAAGAGAATACCAATCAAAACGTAGGTTAGCGAATGGGCGAAAGCGCAATAAATTCCGCAAGTTATTCAAATAAATAGGATGCGAACTGCACCGTATTTGTACACAGGACGAACTCGGGCCAGATCGCTTCTCTGCTCACTAATCATTGCAAATAAATGGGATATTTGGTGCCGGGAGGGGGGGTCGAACCCCCACGAGGTTGCGCTCGGCGGATTTTGAGTCCGCTGCGTCTGCCAGTTCCGCCATCCCGGCCTTCTCTATCAACTCATGCAACAGAGGTTGCTGCTGGCCACCGCATCAACACCAGCGGCGATCCTGAGTTTCAATTGGCTGAGAACTCGGCGCTGATTAAGCAGCCTCGTTCCTCATCTAGTATCGCATAGCCGCAGACGTGAATGTCTCTCCACTTCATCAATTCGGCCACAGCCACGCCGCACCGCGAACACCGCTCGAATCTCCATATCTGGCCTGCACAAACGGCGTCGATACCTCTCCGCCAAAGACATACGTCGGCAGTAACTTGGGAACAGCCTCATAAATGTGCTTCACACTCGACACACCGCCCCCCACGACAATCACATCCGGATCAAGGATATTGATCACCTGCGCCAATCCTCGCGCGAGTCGGTCCTCAAATCGTTCCACAGCCGCCACTGCCTGCGGCTCACCAGACTCGAAGTCCTGAACGATCGACTGTGTCGTACATTTTCTTCCCGTAGCCTTCTCGTAATCCAGTGCAATGCCCGTGCCCGAAACCCACATCTCCATGCATCCTCGTTTACCGCAGTAGCACGCCGGCCCCGGATACTCCTCCGGCTTCGGCCACGGCAAAGGGTTATGACCCCATTCACCCGCTACTCCGTTCGATCCGGCGTGAACCCGGCCGCCAAGCGCAACTCCTCCGCCGCATCCCGTTCCAAGAATCACGCCAAATACAACCCGCGCACCCGCTGCCGCACCATCCGTTGCCTCGGAAACCGCAAAACAATTTGCATCATTGGCCACTCGCACCTCACGCCCAAGCGCAGCAGCCAGGTCTCGATCGAGCGGACGTCCATTCAGCCACGTAGAGTTCGCATTTTTCACCAGCCCTGTAAGGCTCGAGATAGTCCCGGGAATACCCGCTCCAACCGTACCTCGTCTTCCCGTCTCGCTCTCCAGTCGGCGAACCAGTTCAACCATCGCTAAGATCGTCGCTTGATAGTCATCGCGCGGTGTGTCGACACGGTGCCGTGCCAACTCTGTTCCTCTGTCGTCAATGGCAAGTGCTTCAATCTTCGTCCCACCAAGATCAATCCCAATGCGCATTCCTGAATCTGTCATCGAACCCTTCTCATATCATTCAAACTTCCAATATCACAAAAACAAATTCGCTACTGCACCTTCCCCGAAGGACGCAGCCGCCGCAACTCCGTCGCGCACGCAATGGAATTCAGTGCAGCCAGCTTCAAATTATCCGCAGCCATCCATATCCAGAATCGCGTCCCTTTACTCCCGTCGTTCGAGTCCTCGCGCACACGCACCAGAATCTCCTCCTGCCCCGCCGCACTCAGATTGCTCGGCGGATCCGATTCACCCGTCACAACATCAATGTGATCCCCCGCCAACGCCGCCTCCACCTCCCTCACCGTCGAGACCTTTTCAATCTCCACCAGCATCGACACAACGTATCCGTGAAACACCGGCGCCTGCACCATCTGCAAAGCCAGCGCGGGCAAATACCCACCTGCAAGCCCTGCATAGTGCCTGCGAATCCGCTGCTCTGTTGCCTTCAGCCTAACCTTCGCCGCCTTCGCCCAGCTCCGGCACCAGGTTGAACGCAACCTGCGCGTCATATTGTTCTCGCGGCAACGTCTGAAACGACAACAGATTCACCGTCTGCTGATGCAACTCATCCATTGCCGCCCGGCCGTACTCCGAAGCTGGCTCCATCACAGTCGCAGCTACGCTTCGCAGCGGCATCCTCGCCTGCAGCTTTCCAGCAATCAGCGCAAGCATCACTGCGGCGGGATGCGCCGGTACGATCGCAGGTGTGCTCAAATTCGGTACTTCACCCCCAGCCTTTCCAGCTGATACCTCCGCGACCCACGGCGCCAGAACCAGAACGCCATTTTCACCCTCCAGTGCATAAGTGAGGTCGATAATGCTCGCCCCCGCTCGCCGCGCATCCTGCCAATGCTTCTTCGTCGTCGCAGGTTCGCCCGCAAAGAACACAAAATCCATCCTCTCGAACGAGCTCGCCTCCAGACGCTGAATAAACGAAACCTCATCCGCAGCCGTGGTCACCTGCCCCACAGCTTCCTCCACATCCAGCAGCACAAAATCCGACGCCGCCAGCGATGAGGTCGCCAACTCTTCGCTCAGTTCCTTCCCCACAAGCGACGATGCCCCGACAACTCCAATTCGATACATATCGTTTGTCATCACTTCCTGAGACTCACTGAGGTCTGCAGACATCGCAGCATCATACTTATAGTTACTGATGGTCCGCTACTATTGGCTTATCGCTGTTGAGTGACGGCGCTCTCGACTCCACGAATACGCCAGCCGCGCCACAACTCCCGACACCAGATACGCCATCGCAAGAATGAACAGCATGTACTGGTGATACAAAACAATCAACGCACCGATAACCGCGATCACGGCAAACAACTGAAAAGGATGCCGCCCGCCGGACGTGATCTCCTTGGCGCTCCAGAACCGCCAATTGCTCACCATCAGAAAGCTCGTAACCAACAGCAGGCACAACCACACCAGCGCCATCCACGGATTGTCGATCGGCGATCCCCGCTGAAGATGGATCACCGAGCTGATCACACCCGCGCCCGCGGGAATCGGCATCCCCACAAAGTACTTCTTCCCCGGCCGCCCCGGATTGCGCGGCTGCGGATTGATGCTGATATTGAATCGCGCCAGTCGGCTCGCCCCGCAGATCAAAAAGATAAAGCAGACGAACACTCCGGTGTGCATCAGCTGCCCGCGCAGCTCGGCATGCTCCATCGCCGGCAACATGCGAAATCCCCACAGATAAGCCAGCAGGCTCGGCGCCACTCCAAACGTAATCACGTCCGCAAGCGAATCCAGCTCTTTGCCGAAGTCGCTCGCGGTATTTGTCATCCGCGCAATAATCCCATCCAGGCCGTCAAACAAAACCGCTATCCCAATAGCCAGCGCCGCGCGATCGAAGTACCCTTGATCCGCAACCGATCCCTGGATAGTCTGCGTGATCGCATAGTATCCCGCCGCCATATTGCCAGCGGTAAACAGTGACGGCAAAAGGTACATACCGCGGCTTGGCTGACGCCTCACCTTTTCCAGTGGTCTGCGTCTCTTCCGCCATTACGCTACCTTTGCCGCGAGCAGTTTTCTCCACCTGTATCGGGAATCACAGCCAGCACGGTCGAGCCGCCCTTCACTCGCGATCCCGTCTTCACCTTCAGATTCGCCTCCGCCGGAATCAGCACATCCACCCGCGATCCAAACTTGATCAGCCCAATCCGCTGTCCGCGCTCCACCCTGTCGCCCACCTTCAGATTGCACACAATACGCCGCGCCAGCAGCCCCGCGATCTGTTTGAAACTCACCTCATATCCACCGGCGTCGATCGTAATCAGGGTCTGTTCGTTATTCAGCACAGACTCCGGCTTCATCGCATTCATAAACATGCCTTTGCGAAACTCGCAGACCTTCACCACGCCACCCACCGGCGAACGATTCACATGCACATCGAAAACATTCAGAAAGATGCTCAGACGCAACCGGCTGCCGCTGATCGTCTCAATCCACTCCGCCTCGGTAACAACGCCATCGCCCGGCGAGACAACCTGCCCCGGTGCCTGAGGAATTGTCCGGTTCGGATCGCGAAAAAACCACAAAAAAAATGCCGCCAGCACAATCGGCAACGCCACCAGCCACCACGGCATAGTCAAATACCAAAGCGCAGCCGCCACCGCTCCGAGCCCTAAGGCATAGAAAAAACCGTCTCGCACCATAATTCAGTCGATTATACGGCCAAGCACACCTCAACCCTCTCGCTCACCCCGAGCGCACCGCCAATGCCTGGCCCATGCATCGGAAGACTAAGCCGCTCCCATCCGCCGAAGCCGCTCCATCTCATCCTTCAGGCTGAGTTTCAGCTTCTTCAGCCGAACCTCTTCCAGTTGTTCCGAGTCCGTCAGGAAGAGTTTCGAGCGCAGCGTGTCCAGCCTGCGATCATACAAGCTGTGTTCCTGCATTAGTTGTTGGATTGTGGGAAGCGAAGCGGTATTTGGTAGCTCCGTAAACTTTGCGGTTTGCACGAGGGCGGTACCTCCAGCAATAAAGACATCTCACCGGCTGGCGAAAAAGCTATCACACACGCGGCAAAATCGGCAATGTGGAATTCCCGCACTTTATTGCCCAATTACTTGCCCTGTCCCAACTCCATCCGCATCAGAATCGCATCCTCCGTCAGGATCACTGTAGTACCCCCGCCGCCGCCCCACCACCCCAAATCCCAACCCGCGATACAACCCAATCGCGCCCTGATTTCCCTCGCGAACCTCAAGCTCCATCGCCCTCGCCCCCAATTCCCCGCACCAGGCAGCAACGCCCCCGCATAACGCCCTCGCCACCCCGCCTCGCCGAGCCTCAGGCCGAACCACCACGCTCTCCAACTCCGCAATACTCTCAGCCCCCGAACCAATCACCTTCCCCACCGCAAAACCCACCAGCCCTCCGTCCGTCTCCGCAACCAGCAAACACCGTCTCACCGCCCCACCGTCAGTCCGCAAAATCGCCGCATACTCCCCCTCACCCCAGTGCGGAGCCTCCACAATCCGCCGCTCCATCTCCACCACCGCACCAAGATCCTGAACCGTCGCCGCCCGAACCCGAAAAACGGCGCCCGTCATCTCTTCTCCGCCCCACTCTTGCCCTCGGTCTTAGCAAAGATCTCCGCATCCGTCCGCCGCAGATAATTCGCATCCAGCAAAGCCGCATCATCAAAATCCCCCGCCGCAATTCGCTCCAAAGCAATCGGCAGAGCATCCTCCGCCCGCGGCTCCCTCACAATCCGAATATCTAACCCCGCCAAAATCTCCTCAACCTTCGCCTCACAAACCACCACCACCCCGCGTCCCACTGCCTTGCGAACACCCGCCTCACTCATCAACGCCTCACGCACACACCGCCGCCCCACATACTCCCCAAAATAAAACTCCCCCCGCCCCGCATCCAGCACCGCACTCACCGTCCCCGCACCCTCCACAGCAGCCGACAACAAAGCCAGCCGCGACACCGCAATCAACCCCACGCCTCCCGCCTCACTCAATCCCTTCGCCGCACTCACTCCCACCCGCACCCCGTAAACGACCCCGGCCCATGCACCACCACCACCGCAGCCAACTCCTTCAATCTCCAACCCAGCTCCTCCATCAACCGCCGCACCGCCGGCACCAGTCGCTCCGACGAAGTCCTCCCCGGCAGCACCTCCGTCGCAACCACTCGTCGGCGAAGCCTCAGTATCCGCCAAAGCCACACTCCCCTCCACGCCAGCCGTATCGATCAACAGAATCCGCATCAATCCCCACCCTCAGCAGCATCCCCGACAATCTCCAGCAAAACCCCTCCCGTACTAGCCGGATGCACAAAAAAATACCGGTGCCCACCAGCACCCACCCGCACCGCATCGCTCGCCAGCCTCACCCCATCTCGCGGTCAGCCGCGCAAACATCGCATCCACTCCATCCACATGCACCGCCACATGGTGCAACCCCTCCCCGCGCTTCGCCACAAACCTCCCAATCATCGAATCCTCTTCCGTCGCCTCCAGCAGCTCAATCCTGCTCTCGCCCAGCGGCAACATCGCCGTCTTCACCCTCTCATGCTCCACCGTCTCCTCATGACTCACCACCAACCCCAGCGCCTCATAAAACCCCCTCGCCGCCGCAATACTCTTCACCGCCACACCCAGATGATCCAGCCGCAACCCACTCCTCAATCAACCGTTTGATTGGAAGAGATGTGTCATCCTGAGCGTAGGCGCAGCCGGAGTCGAAGGACCTGCGGTTCAGCCTCTCCGCAGCACACCGCCCAACCGCCTCCATCAACTCCCCAACACCCTCACCCGTAGTCGCCACAGTCCGCACCACGGGAGCAACCCACTCCTTACCTACTGCGTCGTCATTTCGACCGGAGCGCGCAGCGCGGAGTGGAGAAACCTGCTTCTCTTCCACAGTTGCCCTTTGCGCCAACCCCTGCATCGCCACAATCTCCTGCTCCACCAACTCCGCTCCCCCACGGTCGCTCTTATTCACCACAAAAATATCCGCAACCTCCATCACCCCGGCCTTCAGACTCTGCACCTCATCGCCCATCCCCGGCACCAGCACCAGCACCGTCACATCCGCCACCCCAATCACATCCACCTCATCCTGCCCCACCCCCACCGTCTCAATCAAAATCCTCTCCCGCCCCGCAGCCTCCATCACCGCACAAACATCCGCCGCCGCCTCGGCCACACCTCCCAAAGCTCCCCGCGAAGCCATACTGCGAATAAACACCCCATCATCCCCCGCAAACCCCTGCATCCGAATCCGGTCCCCCAGCAACGCCCCGCCCGTATAAGGACTCGAGGGATCAACCGCCACCACCCCCACCGTCTTCCCCTCCCCACGCAAGCGCCGAACCATCTGATCCACCAGCGTGCTCTTCCCTGCTCCCGGAGGCCCCGTCACTCCCACCCGCAACGCGCCTCCCGCAAACACGCGGCAAGCCGCAACCAACTCCCCGGCCGCGGCACCGCCATCCTCCACCACAGAAACGCCCGAGCCAGCGCCCGCACATCGCCAGACCGCAGCCGTTCCACCATCCCCGCAATCTCCAACCGCTCCATCACTCACGTCAGCGATGATACCGTGCAGATCGCCGAATCATGCGATTAGCCTCCCTCAAGCCGCCTTGCAGGAAATCTACGCCCTTGCTTCTGGGTACGCCAAGCCTTTAGGCTTGGCCTCTCAGACCTGGCTGATGATGAGGGGCTTCAGCCCATGGGGTATGCACTCCTCGATGAAAGCAGGTCGCCCCTACAGTCTTCAATTTTTCTTGCACCCATGAACGATAATTTTCACCTATAATTCCCGTGCCGTCATTTCACCCCAAGGAACCTCCGTGAACTTAAAGCAGCGCACCATCGCCACGACACTCCTCCTGGCCTCCAGCACGTTCGCCATCCCGCAAACGCCCGCCGCCCCACCCACTCCGCATCCCAATCCCTCAATCCAGGACACCGAAACTCCCGCCCAGCGCGACGCTCGCATGGAATGGTGGCGCGAAGCCCGCTTCGGCATGTTCATCCACTGGGGCCTCTACTCCATCCCCGCTGGCGAGTGGCACGGCCAGCGCACCACTCACATCGGCGAGTGGATCATGAACGACCTCTCCATCCCTGTCGCCGACTACAAAGCCTTCGCCACCCAGTTCAATCCGACCGGCTTCTCCGCGCACGACATCGTCGCCCTCGCAAAATCCGCCGGCATGAAGTACATCGTCATCACCGCCAAACACCACGACGGCTTCGCCATGTTTGACTCCAAGGTCGACCCCTTCAATATCGTCGCCGCCACTCCCTTCAAACGCGACCCCCTCAAAGAGCTCGCCGAAGAGTGCCGCAAGCAAGGCGTCAAACTCGGCTTCTACTACTCCCAGTCGCAGGATTGGACCGCCCCCGGCGGAGCAGCAGCCGTCCGCGGCGACCACAACAAAGACACCGGCCACTGGGATCCCGCACAGGACGGCTCCTTCGATGACTATCTCCACAAAAAATCAATCCCCCAGATCAAAGAGCTCCTGGAGAACTACAAAGAGTACCCCGTAGTCGTCTGGTTCGACACGCCAGGCAAAACCATGACACCCGAGCGCGCGGCCGAAGTCGTCAAGCTCCTCAACAAATATCCCAACCTCATCTGGAACAACCGTCTCGGCGGAGGTTACAAAGGCGACACCGAAACTCCCGAGCAGTTCATCCCACCCCAGGGCTTCCCCGGCGAAGACTGGGAGTCCTGCATGACCATGAACGACACCTGGGGCTACAAATCCTTCGACACCAACTTCAAGTCCACCGAAACCCTACTTCACAACCTCATCGACATCGCCAGCAAGGGCGGCAACTATCTCCTCAACATCGGCCCCGACTCCCACGGCATCGTTCCCGCGCCTGAAGTCGAACGCCTCCAGCAAATGGGCCAGTGGCTCAAGGTCAACGGCGAAGCCATCTACAACACCAAGGCCACGCTCTTCGACGTCTCCACCGGCAC
This sequence comes from uncultured Acidobacteriaceae bacterium, assembly GCA_963746625.1. Taxonomy (GTDB): domain Bacteria; phylum Acidobacteriota; class Terriglobia; order Terriglobales; family Acidobacteriaceae; genus Edaphobacter. The sequence continues at coordinate 130,210 of CAVVBT010000001.1, read as the reverse complement.
CTTCACCGGCGAAAAGGACAGCCACAATCGTCCCAAATTTATCCCCAACTGGAACTGGCGCTCCACAACCGGCCCCAACAACATCTACCTCGAGATCTTCCAGTGGCCCACCACCGGCACCTTCCATCTGGACAATATCAAACTTCCACGCAACGTAACCGGAGCCTACCTGCTCGCCGACAAAGCCCACAAACCTCTCAAGATCACAAAGGTCGGCGAAGGCCTCGACATTGCCGTACCCACCCAACCACTCGACCCAATCGCCACCGTAGTAGTTCTCAACACCACCAATTAACCCGAACAACACGGAACGCGATCCCATCCTTCCAGCCTCTGCGCAGGATGGGATCGCCTACCCTCCAAGGCCATCCATCCCCGCCGTTACAAGAAGCCCACGACATGCAGCTATTTAGGGCTATACTGGCCACCTGCAGGTCCAAACAGTATGGCTACGAGACGACAGGAAGACCCACCGAGGCTGCCGTCCTCGCCGTTGGTGCCCGAAGCCGATCACGACCTTGCCACGAGCCTGTACCGTGAGTTACATCGGCTGGCAGCAGGCAAAATGCGCTTCGAGCGCAAGGACCATACCCTTCAACCCACCGCACTCGTAAACGAGGCGTACCTGCGTCTCGTTGATCGCTCCGATTCGATGTGGCAGGATCGCAGCCGCGTGTTGGGTCTCGCCGCCAATGTCATGCGTCACATCCTGGTCGATCATGCACGCGCTCACAACGCTGGAAAGCGAGGAGACGGGCAGCTTCAAGTAACGCTCGTCGAAGACATCGCCGGCGCCGAAGGCAGCTCTACAGCCGATGTATTAGCCGTCGATGAAGCGCTCACCCGTCTCAACACCTTTGATCCAAGGCAGGCAAAGATCCTCGAGATGCACTTCTTCGGAGGTTTGTCCTTCGAAGAGATCGCGCTGCAACTCAATGTGTCGACGCGCACTGTAAAACGCGACTGGACCATGGCTCGCGCGTGGCTGCGCAATCAACTCTCGCCCTTGAATCGACCATGACTCCTGAACTCTGGCAACGCCTGAAGCCGTTGTTCCATGCTGCCCTAGAACAGGACACACAAAACCGCGCCGCTTTCATAGAGTCTGCCTGCGGTGACGACTCAGAACTGAAGACGCAACTCAAACATCTTCTCGAGGCCGAACAGCAAAGAAGCGATTCGCTCGACGCTCCACTCGCCCACCTCGACGATCTCCCACGCGAGAATGGAGTTCGCCCAGCGATCCCAACGCTCCCAACGCTCGGCCAAACCATCTCGCATTATCGAATCATTGAAAAGCTGGGCGGCGGCGGAATGGGCGTCGTCTACAAGGCGGAGGATCCATCCCTCGGCCGTTTTGTCGCGCTCAAATTTCTCTCCGAAGACCTCGCACAGAATCCCCAGGCCCTCGAACGCTTTCGCAGAGAGGCGCGCGCGGCATCCGCGCTGAATCATCCCCACATCTGCACCATCTACGAGATCGGAGAGCAGGACGGCAAGCCATTTATCGCCATGGAATTCATGGACGGCGCCACCCTCAAGCATCGCATCGCCGGCAAACCGCTTGCGCTCGATGACGTCATTGAATGGGGGATAGAAATTGCGGATGCTCTAAGCGCCGCCCACAGCAAGGGAATCATTCACCGGGACATCAAGCCCGCGAACATATTCATAACCGAGCGCGGCCACGTCAAAATCCTGGACTTTGGCCTCGCGAAGCTAATCCAGCCGCAAGGAGCCACGAATTTTTCAGCGATGACGACAGCCAGCGAACCAGAGCAGCTCACCCAACCAGGTGCTGCAATGGGCACTGTCGTCTACATGTCGCCCGAACAGGTGCGCTGCGAAGAGCTGGATGCCCGCACCGATCTGTTTTCCTTCGGAGTCGTCCTCTACGAGATGGTCACAGGGTTCGTGCCATTCCGCGGCGAGAGCATAGGCCTCGTCGCAGAAGCAATTTTGAATCGCACCCCGGTCGCGCCAGTGCGGCTCAATCCCGGCACTCCTCCAAAGCTCGAAGAGGTCATCAATAAAGCTCTTGAGAAAGACCGCAGGCTGCGCTACCAGAACGCCACGGACATGCGCACGGACCTGCAGCGCCTCAAGCGCGATTCCATCACAGGGAGTGCACCCGCAGCCACAGCGCAAGTCGATTCAAAGCCCGCAACGAAAGCCACTCGATGGTGGTTTATCGCAGGAGCAACCGCTCTGGTCATAGGACTAGCCGCAAGCCGTCTGGTTTTTCCCCACAAGGCACAGGCCCTGACAGACAAGGACACCATCGTCCTCGCCGACTTCGCGAATTCGACCGGAGACCCGGTCTTCGACGGCACACTGCGGCAGGGGCTGTCCGTACAACTCGAACAATCGCCATTTCTGAGCATCATCTCCGACGAGAAGATCCAGCAGACCCTCGGCCAGATGGGCCAGCCAGCCGATGCAAAGCTCACACCCGCGGTTGCGCGGGAACTCTGCCAACGAACAACAAGCGCCGCCGTCCTCGACGGTTCAATCGCAAAGATTGGCACCCAGTATCTTCTGACCCTCAAGGCAGTCAACTGCGAAACCGGAAAAACGCTGGCCAGTACCGAGGCCCAGGCGAGCGGCGAAAACAACGTGCTCGAAGCGCTGGGAAAGGTGTCCATCGACCTCCGGAACAAACTCGGCGAATCTCTAAGCACAATTCAAAAGTTCGATACACCTTTGGAGCAGGCCTCCACACCCTCCCTCGAGGCCCTGAAAGCTTACAGCTCAGGTATTCAAACCATCAGCACAAAAGGGTCGGTCGGGGCGATTCCGTTTTTCAAACGTGCTACCGAACTCGACCCAAATTTTGCTGTTGCCTACGGATATCTGGGCATTCTGGCGCAGGATACTCTTGAACCCACGCTCTCTGTGGAATACCGCAAAAAGGCATATGACCTGCGTGATCACGCCAGCGAGGCCGAGAGGTTTTGGATTACCTCCAGCTACTACAAAGGAGTCACCGGAAACATCCCCAAGGCCATAGAAACCTGCGATCTCTGGATTCAGGCTTATCCGCGGGCGCACGAACCCCACATCTTCCTCGCAGGAGCAGTTTTGCCCATCGTTGGCCAATATGAGCGAGTAGTCGAAGAGGCCACCGAGGCAATTCGTCTGCGTCCCGACTTTTCCGTACCCTACGCCTCACTCATCTACGCGTACACCGCTCTCGATCGATTCGATGAGGTCAGGAGCACTTACGCCAAGGCAGTCGAACGCAAGATACATAATCCCCTCATTGATTTCGGCATGTATAACCTTGCATTCCTGCAGAACGACACCGCGGGGATGGCCCAACTGGCTGCAAAGACGGATGCCCTGCCAGTGTGGGGGGACCAAATGTTGAGTATAGAAAGCGATACAGCCGCCTATTCCGGACACCTTAAAGAAGCCCGTGAGCTCTCCCGCCGCGCGATGGATACCGCCCAACAGGCAGGAGAGAAAGACCCGCTCGCGCTGTACTCCGCCACCTCCAGCCTGAGAGAAGTCTGGTTCGGCAACACAGAGGAAGCGAGGCGGCGTGCCGCTTTCGCATTAAAGCAATCGACAAGCCGCGATCTGAAGTTTCTTGCTGCCCTCGCATTGGCGTATTCCAGGGATGACGTGCAAGCGAAGGCGCTGGCCGACGATCTGGCCAGGAGGTTTCCCGAAGACACAATCGTGCAGTTCAATTTTCTGCCGACCCTCCGGGCAAAGCTTGAGCTCAGCAAAGGAAACTCTTCCCAGGCCATCGAGAGTCTCAAAGCGGCCGCACCTTATGACCTTGCGGCGTCAACAGATGCTCCCTTGAATTGGACACCGCTGATTCCAACCTTTGTGCGCGGCGAAGCCTACCTGGCCGCGCATCAGGGTGGCGAAGCTGCCGCCGAGTTCCAGAAGATCCTCGACCACCGAGGTCTCTCACTCAACCAACCCATCGGCCCACTCGCCCATCTCGGCCTCGCCCGCGCCTACGTATTGCAGGGAGACACCGCCAAAGCCAAAGCGGCCTATCAGGATTTCCTCACGCTCTGGAAGACCGCCGACCCCGACATTCCTGTCCTAAAGCAGGCGCAAGCGGAGTACACCAAGTTGAACTAACACGGATGGCTCGATTTCCTTTGCAGGCCGATCGGCGCACTCGCCGCGTGATGTGGCGATTGGTTACTCGCGGAACAGAACTTTTCGGGTCTAAGCAAACCCGTTCCAAGCCGTTTCCCGGTTCGTGCGACCTCAAAAACAAAATATTTCTACGTCTCTAGCTGAGGCATGAATGCAGCCTCAGAAGAGATCCAAAATGATAGACTTCGTTCGACAGGTGAGCGATGACCGACCGCGCCGGGATCTCTGGCTCAATACGGTTCGCTCCGTTTGAGCTGGTGCTCGAACCTGAAGAGCTGCGCAGGAATGGGATACGCGTCAAGGTCTCTGGACAGGCACTTCAGGTCCTTATTGTTCTGGCCTCGGAACCTGGGCGACTCGTGACTCGCGAACATCTTCGCAAGACACTCTGGCCGACGACGTCATTCGGCGATTTCGAACACGGACTGAACGCTGCTGTAAACCGTCTACGAGAAATTCTCGGCGACTCCGCCGTGAATCCTAAATACATCGAAACAATCCCGCGCCAGGGTTATCGATTTATCGCTGCGATGAAGGTCGAAGACGAGCAGGTTGCGTCATCGCCGCATATTGATTCCACTGAACCTCCCGGACGACCTGCAAAGCGACCTCTTCGAAGATGGTGGATTCCACTGGCCATAGCTGCATGTATCCTCATCGGCCTGGCATACCTTCCACTTAAAACGAGGCTTGAAGAAGCGTCGCGACTGTCGGAGATGCAGCGTCTCACTGCTGTTCCGCTTACGTCACTACCCGGGAATGTGGTTTCACCTGCCTTTTCCCCGGATGGAAGCGAGATCGCATTCGGATGGGACGGCGAGACGAATGGCGCAGGATACGATCTCTATGTGAAGGTAATCGGTTCCGAGAACCCATTGCGAATCACTCGGCATCCGTCCACGAAACTATCGATAGCCTGGTCGCCCGATGGCCGCGTAATCGCGATCAGCCGCGTTTCAAAAGAGGGGGCTTCCGGTATCTTCCTGGTTCCGCCGACCGGCGGCCCCGAACGAAAGATTTATTCTCGAAGCTCCACGTATTGGTATGGGAATGAACTCAGCTGGTCTTCTGACGGCAAGTATCTCGCTTTCACAGATCACCCGGAAAACTCCTACCAATCGATCATCCTTTATCTGCTCTCGATGAGCACATTGAAGGCGATGCCAGTGAAGACGGAATGCAAGGACGCCGTCTTGCCCTCCTTTGCCCCAAAACGCGAGATTCTGGCATGGGTTTGTTTGGATAAGTGGGGAAGCGAGTCTTTACGTCTCTCGAATTTGGGCGATGGAAGCACCAAAGAGATACTAAAGGGGCATGAAATGATCGGCGGCATCGCTTGGTCGAGAGGTGGTGCCAACATCCTTTACAGTTCCCCCTTGATTGAAGGAGGTCTTTGGGAAGTCGTTCTCACTCACCCGGAGCGAGCGCAAAGATTGCCGATTGGACATGACGTTTCGGATGTGACCGTGAGTTCCTCCGGCCAGCGCCTTGTCTATTTGCAAAGCTCGACCAATACCAATATCTGGCAGCTTGATCTTCAAGCAACTCCACCGCAAGCGCACAAGCTAATCGTCTCCTCGGCTGAACAGGAATCAGCCAGCATCTCGCCAGATGGCAGAAGAATAGCGTTCGAGTCTGACCGCAGCGGAGCCATGGAAATTTGGGTCTGCGATGTCGACGGATCCAACGTCCTCCAACTAACCTCCTTCGGTGTTGTTGCGACTGGCACACCACGCTGGTCTCCCGACGGCGGTTTAATCGCTTTTGACTCACGATTCGGTGGCGAATCCAATCTGTACACAGTCGATCCGGCAGGAGGCGTTCCGGCGAAACTCAACATCGATGTATCGGACAACTCGATGCCGAGCTGGTCACCAGACGGGAAGTGGATCTATTTCATGCAGGGTGATGACACTGGCGAACCTTCCGTCTGGAAGGCGCCGTCTCGGGGCGGTCATGCTGTGCAGCTTGCGAGCGTTCCAGCAGCCACGCCTTTGGCGTCGCCTAACGGTCAATATGTCTACTTCTTCCGAAAAAAGAAGCTCTGGCGCATGATGCCAGATGGCTCTTCGCCCGAAGAAGTCAAAGGTATGCCGGAGCTAAGTTTCCAGGGAACCGAATGGTTTCCCTCTAAGGCGGGAATCTACTTCATGTCCCACGAGAACGGTAAGACGACGATCGAGCTATACGACACCAGAACCCTAAAGATCCGCCCTATCTTCACGCTGGAGAAGTCATCTCCATATTGGATCGGCGCAATGCCGGTTTCCCCGGATGGTAAGTGGATGCTGTTCCCACAAGTCGATGGGCATTCCAGCAATCTGATGATGGTTGAAAACATGCAGTAGATTACCGAACTATACTGCGCGGTGACCCAAATAGGCAGCGACTACCCTGCCAATTGCATGATGAGCCTACTTATCGTCCCAATCGATCATCTCCCCTGGAATTCGAGAAAGTCGTTGACAACCTGGCTTATCTTCTCCTTCTGCCCTATTTCAGTGCTAGCATCTGTGCTGCTGACCCCAACAGAAGTCTTTCAGCACTATACCGACGCCTGGAATCGGCATGATGCGGCTGGCATTGTCGCCACATTCGCAGAGGGCGGCACCTACACCGACCCAACGACCGCCGGCCCGCTTACCGGAGCAGCGATAGCAGCCTACGCACAATCCCTCTGGGACGCCTTCCCCGACTTGAGTTTCGAAACGGTAAGTCTGACCCATAATGATCAGGGATTGGTCTCAGCCGAGTGGCTCATGAAGGGCACCAACACCGGCCCCATGATGGGCCTGCCACCTACGGGCCGTTCGATCGCGCTCGCCGGAGCCGACTTCGCCCGCACCGAAGGTGGCAAGATCGCTCTTCCTGCAGGGATATTTCGATAGTGGTGCTGTACCGCGTGCCTTGGGACTTGACGTCATCGTGCAGCCCTCCTCGATCGGCCCTTTCGGATTCGGCACCAGCGTTCGGGCAAGCAATGGAAGCACCGCACTTCCCGGTGCATTCAGTATCACCAACTTCTTTGCGCGCAATGCAGAGGAGGTAGCCATCATCCGGGAAAGCGGCCGCAAAATTGCCATGGATATGCTATCCATGCCGGGGTTCATCAGCATGGTCTCAACTGTCGTGGGAGATTGCCTGATGACCATCACCGCTTGGGAAACCCGGGATTCCATGGCGCCCTTGATGAAGCAGGGAGAGCATCGCTCTATGGTCAGCCGCTACTTTACGTCGGAATTCGGCCAGGGCGGAATGACAGGAGTGTGGGTTCCAGGACGCCTCAATCCACGCCGCGTCCGCTGTCCTGGCTGTGACAAGATGACTCCCGTCGAAGCTCCGCAACAGAACTGCAGCTGCGGCGCTGTACTCCCCGATCCACTTGCCTATTGGTAGCGGGATTCGCATAATCCTCTCACGTGGAAGATCGAAGGATCGAACTTGAGCTTTACTTCTTGGGCCGCGACTCCGGCGGCACAAGACCCGCGAGGCGGTAGTACACAACGAGCTGGCCGTAGTGTTCACCGCTATGTTCGATGATGCCGTAAGCTATGTCGAGAACGCGCGATTTCTGCTGAGGGAAATACTCAACCTCCGTCGTCATGCCTTTCTCGCCTTTCGCCTGGATGGCGGTTGCGCCATCGGCGAAGGATTTCTTGACGAACGCAACGATGTCGGCCTTGGATTTGTATTGGTCGCGCTTCGGATCTTCTCCGCGGGAGGCTTCTGCCCCATCACAGTATTCGTGAAGTAGTAGCAAGAACCCGCCGCGTGCAGCAACTGCTCGGCGAAGCTTCGCTGCGCAGGTGTCGGCTTGAAGTCATATTTGTCCTCGGGAAAATCTTCGGCCATCGCCGTCAGCTTGCGGCCAATCTCATTCCAGGAATCGAGCACGACTTTCACTTCCGGATCGGCAGGTTTGGCTGCATCTTTCTTTATCGCGTCCTGGGCATGGGCGGCAAATGCGAATGCCACCAGGACGATAACGATAAACGGTAGTCTTTTCATTTCTTTCTCCAAGATTGAGTTTCGCGAATCAAACCTTCAGCTTCTTATTTCGCCTGCGTCAGCCCCGCAACAACTGCAGCAACTTTATCGAGCATCTCGTTCCAGCCCTCCAATTGACCGCTATCTCTCGCGCTCTCCATGGGATCATTTCCAATGAAGGTCAGTTTCGTCTGGCCGTTTCCGAGATCCTCAAAGAGGGTCACGTCGTACGCACCGTCTATGGCCTCATGTTCTATTCCTAATTCCGCAGGATCGATCTTGTTTCCCTCCGAGTCCGAAAAGTACATGGAGGAAACGATCTTCTCGTGCAGAACAATCTCGTGGTATTCAATCGCATTCCAGCCCTCGTACCCATCCGGCGTCTTCATGCAGAGCAGAGACTTTCCTCCAACGCGAACATCCATCCGGCAAACGGGCGCAGTAAAGCCCTTCGGTCCCCACCACTGCATCACGTACTTCGGGTCTGTGTATGCCTTCCAAACCAATTCGCGTGGGGCATCGAACACTCTTGTGACAACCATCCGCTCTGTCTCATTCACCGTGTTTTTTGTCATGACCAACCTCCGCCTTCTTCATTTGATTTACAACCACATCCAACTTGTCGAAACTCTCTTCCCAGAACCGGCGATAGCTGATCGCCCAGTCGCTGACTGTCTTAATCGCCTCGGGCCTAAGCGTGCATACGCTCTCCCGTCCACGCTTCGTCTTGATCACAATTCGCGCCCGCACCAGGTAAGCGATATGTTTTGAAATCATCTGCTGCGAGAGTGCAAACGGTTCCGTCAATCCATGCACAGAGGCAGGCCCATGCGAGAGCCGTTCGATCATTGCCCTGCGGGTTGGATCAGACAACGCCGCAAATGTTGTACCTAGTCTATCCACAACCATATGGTAGTGGATAGCCGTCGAATGTCAATTGATATTGTTGCGAGCCGGATTTCCATTCCCTGGTCTCTGAACCATTACACCGACGCGTGATAGATCGCCAATGCACTCACTGAACAAGATGGCTAGCCTTAAGTCGGCCAGTGTCCGGCGACCTTTCCCAGGCGTGATCCTCGTTTGACGCCAACAGGGCAATGCGCTCATCGAGCACACCTCGACAAGTGATATGGCGATTTAGCACTCGTCCAGCATTGGTGCGACACGAACTGAACGTTCGGTGAAGGTACCCAGTTTCCGATACCAACCAAGCACAAGTGCCTGTCACTTTTGCTAGTGGTCTGACACCATCCATTGCCATATAAGTAACTATCAACGACAGTGCGAGGCATCCTGCAAACTGAAGAAGTGGCGCAGGGTGGGGGTTAGTCCAAGCCCACGCCCAACTCTGAATTAATCTGTGCCTTCCCTCCATGTTGCTGACGCTCTGGCACAGAAAGCGGCGGACCGCGACCACCCGCGGTCGAGAGTCATCGATGAGGAGAAGACCATGGACCGTACGGTGCTGCCCGTTCCCGAGCCTCAGTATCCGCCAATCACCGAGCTTGATGTGCACAGTGCAAAAGCCCCGCCACGGTTCCAGGTGAAAGCGCCGAAAGGCGCGCCCAACGTCGTAGTCATCCTTCTCGACAACTTCGGCTTCGGAGATGCATCGACGTTCGGAGGTCCGATCCAGATGCCGACGCTGGACCGAATGGCCGAGACCGGGCTTCGCTACAACAATTTCAAAGTCCCTCCGTTATGTTCGCCAAGCCGCATGGCCCTCCTTACCGGCCGCAACAGCCATAGCACAAACTTCGGCGTCATCTCGGAGATTGCCACCGCGTTCCCTGGATACACTGCGATGCGTCCCGCGAGCGTTACGATGCTGCCCGAAATCCTGCGTCTGAACGGTTACAACACAGCCATGTTCGGCAAGTGTCACGAGCTGGGGCCGTGGGAAGCTAGCGTTGTGGGACCGTTCGACCGCTGGCCGATGAATAGCGGGTTTGAGCGGTTCTACGGCTTCATGGCCGGCGAGGCTGACCTGTTTCATCCGGTTATTTACGACAACATGAACAGGGTGGATATCCACCCCGACGCCAATTACTATGCCAGCACTGACATCACCGACAAAGGCATCGAGTGGGTGCGTTCCCAGCGTTCGCTCGCGCCGGACAAGCCATTCTTCGTCTACTACTCCGCCATCGGCACTCACGGCCCATTCCAGGTGCCCGAGACGTGGCGCGACCGGTACAAAGGCAAGTTCGACCAGGGCTGGGACCAGGCGCGGAAGGAAACGCTGGCTCGCCAGCTCAAACTAGGAGTCGTGCCGCCGGGCACGGAACTCGCGCCTAAGCCGCCCGGGATTCAGGAATGGGATCAGTTGACGGCCGATGAGAAAAAGGTCTTCGCCCGGTACATGGAAATCTATGCCGCTTTTGCCGAGGTGACCGACTACGAAATCGGGCGATTCCTCGACGCGATCGAAGACCTGGGCGAAATGGACAACACACTGGTGTTCTACATCACCGGCGACAATGGCTCGGTTTTTCAGGGCGGCCCCATCGGCGCCTTCAATGAGCTATCCGTGTTCAACGGACTGCCAGAGCCTCTCGACATCGCGTTGAAGAACCTCGACAAATTTGGCGGGCCGAAATCGCATATTTTGTATCCAAATGGCTGGGCCTTCGCCGGAGCCACGCCCTTTGCCTGGGGCCACCAGGTTGCCTCGTACGGAGGCATCTGCCAACCGATCGTGATCCATTGGCCCAAAGGCATCGAGGAGAAGGGCGGCCTGCGTTCCCAGTGGTACCACATGATTGATATCGCCCCGACAGTATTAGAGGCAGTAGGGCTGCCCGAGCCCGACGTCGTCTATGGCGTCAAACAGAAACCCATCGAAGGCGCAAGTATGCTCGAAACTCTTAATGACGCTGAGGCCAAGTCGCGCCACACCACGCAATACTTCGAGATGGCAGGCAACCGGGGCATCTACCAGGACGGCTGGTTCGCCACCACGGTCCACCGCCCGCCGTGGGAGGCTAAGCCGCGGGCTACATTTGAAAACGACAAGTGGGAGCTTTACGACGTAGTGAAGGATTTCAGTTGCGCGCATGATCTTGCCGCGCAGTACCCCGACAAACTTGAGAAGCTAAAAGGAGTTTTCCTGGAGGAGGCTGTCAAGTACAACGTGCTTCCACTCGACGACCGTGCCTGGGAACGCTTCAACGCCGCCTTGGCGGGCCGTCCGGATCTGATGGAAGGTCGCACCGAGATGACGGTCTATGAAGGCATGAAAGGAATACCCGAGAATGGCTTCATCAACATCAAGAACCGCTCCTTCGTAGTTACGGCCGACCTGGAAATCCCTGAGGCGGGCGCTGAAGGGGTGGTCATCGCCCAGGGCGGGGAGATGGGCGGCTGGAGTCTCTATGTTAAGGACGGCGCACCCAGGTTCGCCTACAACTTTCTCGGTCGCGAGACCTACAAGATCGTTGGCTCCGCTCGCCTTCCGTCTGGAAAGGTGACGCTCCGCTTCGAGTTTTCTTACGACGGCGGCAAGCCCGGCGCGGGAGGCAACGGCTCGATCTTCGTCAACGGCGAAAAGGTCGCCACAGGGCGGATCGAGCACACTCATCCAAATGCGTTTGGCGCTGAAACAACGGACGTGGGCGTGAACCTCTATACGGCCGTCAGCGACGACTACAAGGTGGGCGATAACAAGTTCACCGGCAAGATTAGCAAGGTGATCATCCAGGTCGGCAAATCCAACCTCAGCGAAGAGGCACAGAGGGCTGTCGAAGAATTGCGTATGAAGAAAGTGCTGAGCGGCTAATCGTGCCGTCGAAAAGACCCTCATCGCTCCGCAATGATTCTTGGAAGCAATGAACTCTATCAACATCAGTCTCGCTGTGCTCACGGTTGTCTTCGGCGGCGCCATGCTTGGAATGGCTCTGAGCCGCCGCCTTCAAGACCACTACCTGACTCCGGATACCATCACGCATGTGAAGGTCGGTGCGTCACTGCTGACATCCATGTTTGCTCTTCTTCTAAGCCTTCAACTCTCGTCAGGGAAAAGTGCATTTGACCAGCAGGAGAGAGAACTGTCAGCGATGGCCTCCAAGCTAACCCTGCTGGACCGGGCTCTCGCCCACTATGGGCAGGCCGCCACTGATGCTCGAGAGGTGCTGCGCGGCAGAGTCGCCGACATACTGAATCAGGGTTGGCCGCAAGAGCGCCTCCGGGCTCCGAACCTCACACCGAGGACCGGAGACGAAATCATATTCGACAAAATTCAGGAATTGACACCAGAGAACGACGCTCAACGAGCAGCAAAAGCAGAGGCGCTCAGTTTACTGATCGATTTAGGAGAATTGCGTTGGCTCGCTGCCTCGAAGATACGTAGTTCCACCTCCATTCCATTGATGATCGTTGAGATTGCCTGGGCCACTATCGTGTTCGTCAGTTTCGGCATCTTCGCCCCTCGCAACTTGATGGTTGTGGCAAGCCTTTTCATTTACGCATGCGCCGTTGCGGCGGGATTCTTTCTGATTGTGGAGATGACCACGCCATTCGGTGGCCTAATTCGCGCATCCAGCGCTCCGCTGCGCGAGGCTCTTGCGCGCCTCGGCCAATGAACTGCAGAGCAGACTGAGCTGCTGCCTCTTATCTGAGGCACGAAACAGGGTCGGCGCACCGAGTCACGGGTTAACCGGAATTATTCTCGACTGGCGATAACAGGGCGAGTCACTCATTGAGGCGAAGAGTTTCGTGAAAGCCTTCAAATTCGTCCTCGGCCAAGCAAGCCAAAACTCGAACTGAAAACAACCAGCGAAAGAACCACAAAAGACCACATTCCCACCACAACTTGTCCACGTTTTTCGGACAAAAAAACGGGCTTCCGACGTCGCGAATACCTCAAAATTTTGGCAAATAAACCAACGCAACCCCCCGAGAAACCAAAAATCAACCACAGCTCACCACAAATCCCGGTAAAAACCGAAGACTCGTTTTATCCACAGACAATTGGTCTGTCCACACCGATTGACTTTTAATCTCTGAAAAAATCCTGGCTTTGGAGGAGTGCGGCTTTAGCCGCGCCAAATGAAAGACAATTCAATGTGGCTTTAGCCACCGAAGGAATTTCTTCCCCGCAAGAAAATCTACTTCACAGCCGTAGGATCCCACCCATCCGCCCCCGCCAGATAAGCCTTCGTCTCATACTTCTTCGCCTCTTCCGCCGTCAGTTGCTTCGAATAAGGCTCCCGAGCTTTCGGGTTTGCCCCCGGTCCCGTCGATTGGAACTCCGCATAAGTCGCCATCGGCAGCCTCGGTTGCGGCGCGCCCTTCCAATCCGACCATCCTGCCGCCATAATCGGAGCCTCAATATCCGTATTCAAAAAGATCACCGTCGAGTAATCCCGCCAGGGCCGCCCCAGATAGACATCTCCCGCGCCTTTGTCAGCCGTAATCTTGCAGTGATTGAATACGTACCCCGCATCCTGCCCCTGCCGCGTATTACTCTGCGCCGTCAGATACCCTCCAGGCCCATGCGCAATGCTGCGGATCTCGCAGTTCTCAAAGACTGCCTTCGCATCACCAAAGATAAAATCCACATGCCCCTCGATATAGCAGTCCGAGTAGTACTGCCGCCCCGTCACACACTCGCCACCCTCCTTCATACAGCCCATACTCGAGGCATACAGCGTGTCTTGCGCTCCCAGCAACCGAACATGCCGCAACACCGCACGATCCGCCCTCACCGACAACGCCACCGCCTGCGAAGGCACATCGCTCGTCTTGCTGTAATCGTTCGCAATCGTCATATTTCCGGCAAAGAAATCGCTGCCCGTAACAAAAAGCGTCGGCGAACACCCCGTCCCGCAAGTCGAAGCCGCGCTGTTCCCGTACACCAGCACGACCTTCGTCCAATCGTCCCCCTCCCCGCGAAACTGAATCTTTGGTTTGTCGACATGCACCACCTCGCGATATACGCCCGGTTGGATATGAATCACCGCCCCAGCCTCAGGCGCCGCAGTCACCGCCGCCTGGATTGTCGTAAAGTCCGCCCCCGCAGGCCCAACCGTAATCGTCTTCGGCCCCTGCGCCACTACAGTCCCGCAGGCAATCACCGCCACCACAGCCCACCGAATTACCGAATTCATAACCCTCCTGCTCCCAATGCCAAACCATCTATTTGACACAAACCCTCCGACAAAGACTATCCTCATCTTCAACCGCTCCAGCAGAGAAGCGGTCTGACCAACATTCTAGCGGGAGTCTTTACCTTAATGTCGACCCAAGCGACCGGCCTATCCGGCTCGGGCTTCACCACTACAGCCCCGGAAAAATCCAACGTCCGATGGTTTGTCTGCTTCCTCCTTTTCCTCGCCACCACCATCAATTACATGGACCGCTCGGTCTTCTCGCTCATCGAGCCGCTCCTTCATCTGCCCTTTATGGGTTGGATTCCGGGACTGGACCACACCCACCAGCCCGTCTATGACATCAATTACGGCCGCGTCCTCATCGCATTCCAAATCGCCTACGGTGTAGGCTTCCTCTTCGCCGGACGCATCATCGACAAGCTCGGTACCAAGAAGGGCTACGCCCTCGCCATCCTCCTTTGGGGATGCGCCTCCATTAGCACCTCGCTGGTCGGCAGCGTCATAGGATTCATGATCTGCCGCGCTCTCCTCGGTCTCGGCGAGTCCGGCAACTTCCCCGCCGCCATCAAAGCCACCACCGAGTGGTTCCCCGCCGACGAGCGTGCCAAGGCCATCGGCATCTTCAACTCAGGCTCCAACGCCTCCGCCTTCGTCGCCCCCATCCTCATCGCCGCCGTCACCCTCCGCTGGGGCTGGCACGCCGCCTTCATCTGCACAGGATCCATGGGCCTCGTGTGGCTCGTCCTCTGGCTCATCTTCCCCTACAACAAGCTCCGCCGGGGAGCCACCCAAACCCAGATGGACCTCGCCCCCGTAACTCAGGGCGGTCCCATCTATTCCATCCTGCTCGGCCATCGCGGCTTCTGGGCCTTTTTTATCGCAAAAGGACTCACCGATCCCATCTGGTGGTTCTACCTCTTCTATCTACCCAAATTCCTAAACGACAACTACAACCTAGACCTAAACCACGTCAAATACCCCCTTATCGTGATCTACACCGCAGCCAGCTTCGGCTCTATCGCCGGCGGATGGCTCTCTGGCTTCCGGATGAAACATGGTCACAGCGTCAACTCCGGCCGCAAGTTTGCACTTCTCATCTGTGCCATCTGCGTTATGCCCATCATGCTCGTGCCCCACATGCACACGCTGTTTCCGAACAATGCCTGGCCGGCGATTGGGCTCTTCTGCTTGGCCACTGCTGCTCATCAGGGTTGGTCTGCGAACCTCTTTTCGACCCCGACCGACATGTTCCCATCGACTAGTGTCAGCACGGTCGTCGGGCTGGGCGGAGCCGCCGGAGCGGCTGGCGGCGCCACGTTCACCTGGATTGTCTCGCACTATTTCTCGCTGCATCCGATGCTGATCTTCACTATGGCCGGATTCGCCTATGTCATTTCATTGGCGATCTTCCAGCTTCTCGTGCCAAGACTTGGGGCGCCCCAGACCACTTAATCGCCGCTGTCCTGCATCTCATCTTGCAAGCGGATAATTCTATTTGGCTTCACAGCCGGAGCGCGAAAGCGCAACGCATGTGTTTCGCTTAACCATTGGTTTCAAGCCGTGTTACCCTTCTTCCACTTAAGCGCAAGGAGCCTCGTTGAGCGTGAAAAAAGAGCCAAAAGAGCTACAGGACGAAGTCACAAGCCATAGCCAGCTCACAATGCAGGTGGTCGACCATGTTCGCTCACTCATCAGCAGCGGTGAAGTTCACCCGGGCGACCGTCTCCCGCCGGAGCGTGAGTTGGCACGCAAGCTGAAGATCAGCCGATCGAGCCTTCGCGCCGGTATTGGTTTTCTTTCAGCTATGGGCGTTTTGAAGAGCCGTCATGGTGCGGGGACATTCGTGTCTTCAGGGCCGCCTGCACTGGATTCGAGTTCGCTTTCGGTGCTCGGAGCGCTGCATGGTTTCCTGCCATGGCAGATGTTTGAGGCTCGGCTGGTGCTCGAGTCAAATGTTGCGGCGCTGGCAGCGGAACGTGCGACCGATGAGCATATTGCGGAGCTGGCGGAGGAGGTAGCGGAGATGTATGCTGCGCTGACCGATCCGCAGGAGTATCTCATTCATGATGTGCGGTTTCATCGGACGATTGCGCGGGCGTCGGGGAACCCAATTCTTGGGGCTTTGATGGAGACGATTACGGCGAACCTGTATGAGTACCGGAGCAAAACCGTTGGAAAGGCTCAAGATCTAAAGGAGTCGGCGGAGATGCACCGGGAGATTTACCGGGCGATTCGATCGCATAATCCTGTGCAAGCTCGGATTGCGATGGAGCAGCATTTGAATCTGGCGCGGACGGCGCAGGCAGCGGAGGCAGATCTCGTTCTGCCTGTTGCCGGGGCCGACGCTGCGTTGGCAGAGACTGAGTCTGTGGACCAGTCGAGCTAAAATCCTGGAATTCTGGTTGGATTTTGTAGTTTTTTTGTTTGTGGTGGAAAGTGCGTTTTTGCAGGGGGTTTTTGCGTAAAACGTGTTTTCCGTGCTGGTTTTTGCTGGTAAGTTTGTGGTGAATTGGTGGTAAAACGTGGAAAGTTGACGGTCAGTTTTTGGCCTCTAAAATTTGCCACTCTTTTGAGATTTATTTTTCAACAAGGTCGGATCCGGGCGGCCGGCGGCGTGCGAGAACGGGCGGCGGCACGTGATGCTCCTGCTAAACTTAGCTTTAGCGCCCATGTCCAATCAGAAATTCTATCTAACTACTCCGATCTATTACGTTAACGCGCGCCCACACATTGGCCACGCCTACACGACCATCGCTGCGGATGTGATTGCGCGGCGTCATCGGCTGCTGGGCGACGACACCTTCTTGCTGACCGGGACGGACGAGCATGGGCAGAAGGTAGAGCGTTCTGCCGCTGCCGCCGGGCTGTCGCCGCAGCAGTTTGCCGATCAGGTTTCGTCGTCGTTCAAGGCCCTTTGGGACCGGATGGGGATTACGTATGACGACTACATCCGGACGACGGAGCCGCGCCACACGCAGGCTGTCCAGAAGCTCTTCCAGTATCTCTTCGATCGGGACGCGATCTATCTGAGCACTTATACGGGACAGTATTCGGTGGGCGAGGAGATGTTTGTCGACGGGCCACCGGGAACCATCGGGCCGGATGGCAAGCCGACCGAGACAGTGACGGAGGAGAACTACTTTTTCAGACTTTCAAATTACCAGAGGCAGTTGATCGATTTGATCGAGAGCGGCGAACTGGAGATTCAACCTGAGGTTCGCAAAAACGAGGTTCTGAGTTTTCTCCGTGGCAACATTTCCGAATCCGGCTCAACGCAAGCGTCGGCAAAAGGAAACCCTTACGTTCCCGGGGCCCTCAAAGACTTTTCCCTTTCGCGCACCAGTGTCAGCTGGGGAGTTCCGGTTCCGAGCGATCCCAAACATACGATCTATGTTTGGTTCGATGCGCTGATCAACTACATCAGTGCCATCGGCTACGGAAGCGATGATCCCGAACAGCGCAAAAAGTTTGAGCATTTCTGGCCTGCCGATCTCCACCTCGTCGGCAAAGAGATCATTCGCTTTCACTGCGTCTACTGGCCTGCTGTTTCTGCTTGGCCGCAGGTCTGCCTCTGCCGAAAGCCATCACCGCGCATGGCTGGCTGCTGTTTGAAGAGTCGAAGATGTCGAAGTCGCGCGGGAATATCGTCCGCACGGAGACGATTCTGGATGCGTTCGGCAGCCTCAAGCTCATGCCACCTGATGCTCCGGGGCCGGAGTTGAGCGATGAGTACTGGAAGCATGAGCAGGACCTTTTTGCTTCCGATGTGATTCGTTATTTTCTGCTGCGCGAGATTCCGTTTGGGCAGGATGGGAGCTTCAGCTTTGATGCTTTGGTGCAGCGCTATAACAGCGATCTGGCGAATGGCTATGGGAATCTCGTAAGCCGCACATTGACTTTGATCGCGAAGAGTTCTGCAGGCGTCGTGGAGGACTGTCTCGAAGCGAACTCGCTCGTTTACTACCAACCGGAGCGTAAAGAGACGCACAATCATCCGGCGAATGACGAGGTGCTTGCAGCGTCCGAAGGGCAGCTGCTGGGCTGGAAGATGACCGAGGTGGTTGATTCGGTCGGCAAGAAGCTCGAGCAAAACTCCTTCGCCGATGCTTTGACCGCAATTGCAGCGGCGATTGCCAGTGTCGATCAATTCATGACCTCACGGAAGCCGTGGGCGGCGACTGAGACTGACCTTTCTCAGCGCGGCAGGCGTTCTACGCTCTACACTGCCGCCGAATGCATTCGCATCATTACGGCGTTGCTTTATCCTGTTCTTCCCTACGCCACCGCCAAAGTCTGGGAGCAGCTCGGCCTGGGCGACATTGAACAAGCGGCCAAGAACGGTGAACTGAAAAACCTCGAATGGGGTGGGCTGAAGCCCGGCACGAAGCTTGGCGATCTTGGCCCCATCTTTCCCCGTGCGCCAAAGGAACTCATCCAAGTTATGACTGATATGGAACAGAACAACACGCCGAAAAAACCTGAGCCCTCGAAGCTGGTGGATGAAAAGTCTGCCCCGAGTGTGGCGATCCCTGAAAGTTCGACCGATCCTGGAGCGCCGCCGCGCACGAGCTCGTTGCCGGTTGAGAATCCCGGCGCGCACGTGGGGGCGTCGTCCGCGGTTTCACCTGAACTTGCTAAACCGCCTGCACCGCATAGCGAGGCTCCCGCTTCCGAGGGGTTTGCTGCTTCGGCCGCAGGGTCTTCGGCTCCGGATACGCCGCAGATTGCGATTGATGACTTTGTGAAGATTGATCTGCGAGTGGCGCAGATTGTTGTCGCTGAGCGGATTCCCAAGGCCGACAAACTACTTCGGCTCGAAGTGGATCTTGGGTATGAGAAGCGGCAGATTCTTTCGGGTATTGCGGAGTGGTATACGCCGGAGGAGTTGATTGGGCGACGGATTGTGGTGATTGCGAATCTGGCTCCGCGGAAGATGCGCGGGCTTGAGTCTCATGGGATGTTGCTGGCGGCTTCGCATGGAGAGAATGGGAAGCCGGTGCTGGCTACGTTTGGGGAAGAGATTGCTTTGGGGTCTCGGCTGAAGTAAACAACGGTGGTTCAATTCGACCGCGTTCGGGATCGAGAACTCAAGCCACCTTGTGACGAATTCGAACGTGCTGGTTATTCCGCGAGAAGGCGCACCCCAGGGCTAAAGCCCCGATTCTTCGTTGCGATAGAGAGACCCAAGGCTAAAGCCTTGGGCTACCTAGAAGCAAAACACACGAACAGATACAGAAGCTGTCTCCGTTGTTGCCTCTTACGCGTGAGGAAGCTGGCGGCCCACTGAGACGACGATGTAGGTGGCTGGCGTGGTGCCGACGTTTTTGAGGCCGTGCATGACGTTGGATGCACGTGAAGATGATGCCGCCGGGGCCTACGGGTTCGGGCTTGCCGTCGTTGAGGTATTCGAGGTTGCCGGTCTGGATGAAGAGCACTTCTGTGTTGGGATGTTTGTGCGGTGGATGCGGCATCTGACCGGCGGGAAGCATGGTCTCGTGGATTTCGAGATATTCGCCGGTCTTCACGACTCCGGACATGACCTGGCGCGACTCGCCGCCATTGGCGTTTTTGTGGACAGGAAGCTGGTCGTAGGCGATGACGTGCGAGCCTCCGAGGTCGGTATCGCCGGGGTTGGCCATGCCTTCGGCATTTGCGTTGGAGAGTTCGCCGCTCATCGCCGCGAGGGCCGATAGAGCTACACAGAGTTCACGACGGTTGAGATTTTTCATGACGAAATATTACGCGTTTGTGGTGTGGTCTGGCACGCTGTCTGTTCGAACCGTTATCGATGCCGGAGAAATTGGACGGGCCTTCAGCCCTTGTTTTTCGCGGGCCCGATTTCCTGGGGCGCTGCCCCAGGCTGGTATAGGGCGCGCCCTTGGCGCTTTCTTCTTGTCGTCTTTTTTCGGGCAGCGGACAAGGGCGAACTGTAGTAGTTAGCTGGCCTATTTTCGTGTGTCGCCGCCGATCTGGACGACACAGTACTTCGCGGTGTCCTGGCCGGTGTTGCGGAGTTGATGCAGAGTGTCCTTGGCGACGTAGAGAATGTCGCCGGGCCCGGCCTTTTCGGATTTGCCATCGTGCTCGAAGACGACCGTGCCCTGAATGATGACGATCACTTCGGTGTGCTGGATCGTGTGAGCCGGGTTCGGCGTGGCTCCGGCGGGTTGCTCGGACTCGTGCACGTTGATGATTTCGCCGGTGGGCAAGGCCCCACGCAGCACGTCGCGGCTCTGGCCTCCATTGGCCATCTTGCGCGGGGGGATCTGATCGAGCGTGTAGGCGCGTGCCTGTGTGAGAACGTTTGGTGTTGCTGCGGTCTGGTCCTGCGCCACGCTGGTTATCGCTGCCAAAGCCGGCAGACCTGCACACATCTCACGCCTCGTCATCTTCTTCATGCTGCTCTCCTGTGGGAAGACTTGAATGGGCGGATGCGCCTACCGCCCGGACTGTGCCCTCATGGCATGGGCGATCGATTCCAGCACCCGCTCCGGTGTTATGTCCGGGGGCAACGGTACCTGCATCTTTGCGCTCATGCGTTGGGCGATTCTGCCGGCGATCTCGGCGCGCTTGTCGAGGTCGAGATCGAGCGCCCGGCTGAAGAATGTTTCGATGACGTTGAGGTCGCTGGCGTCGAGGCGGGCGATGCCGTCGGCGGGGACCAGCGAAATCGCTGGCTCGCGCGGCGTTTCGAGCGGCTGAGGGTAGAGCGACGCGGTAAACGTACGGCTGTTGTGGCTCAGCAGAGGCTGCGCTTCGCTGCGCTCGTGGACGACGATGGTGCCGGCAACGAGATCGCCGAGCCTCTTCTGCTCGCGGTTACAGAGCATGGTGATGACGCCGACGAGATAGAACGAGGGCAGCGCGTCGATGATGCGAATGAGATTGCGGGCGAGAGCTTCGAAGAGGGTGATCTGGCGGCCGGAGTCTTTGATGACGCGGATTTTGAGCAGGCGCTTGCCGGGCGTCTGGCCGTTCCAGAAGGCCTCAAAGAGCGAAAAGTACCCCCAGTAAAGAAGGAAGTAGAAGAGGAAGGCAGCAGCGATGAACCATTTGGCGCCGGTGTTGATGATCGTCGAAGTGCCGGGAACGTGGGGAGCAGCGCTGACGATGAGTGAGGCGCTGAAGACGAGAATGAACAACACGATGGCCTGGAGGCCGGTGTCTGCGAGGATGGCGAGAAAACGGCTGCCGATTCCGGCGATGGGGAAGCGCAGATCGACCTGCTCGGGCGTTTCGATGTTAAGCTGGTCTGCGTAGCCCCTGGATTGGTAGTCGTACATATTTCCCTATGATCTCAAACCACTGGATCGCACTGCGTAAAGAGAGCTGGAGCAGGCTGGAGACGCTGGTCCAGCAGGTTGAGGCTGGCGGCCTGAAGACGCTGTCGCCGGCGGAGTTGCGGGAGTTCGGGCTGCTGTACCGGCAAAGTGCAGCAGACCTGTCGGCGGTGCGGACGGATGAGGGTTCGCGCACGCTTGAAGCATACCTCAACGGGCTGGTGAGCCGCGCGCATAACCATATTTACTCGGGCGACCGTATGAGTCTGACGAGCGTATGGCGGTTTTTGGCGCAGGACCTACCCGAGAATCTTTCGCCGGCTGCTGCCGTATACGACGACTGCGTTTGCGATTTTTCTTGCCGGGGCACTCCTGGGAACGATGTTGACGGTGGCGAGGCCGCAGTTTATGCACGCGATGCTGGGACCGCAGATGGTGGACAAGATTGAACATCACCAGATGTGGACGGAGTCGATTCTGACGGCGAAACCGCAGGAATCGAGCCGCATTATGACGAACAATATTGCGGTGTGTTTCTATACGTATGCGGGTGGGATTCTGGCTGGGCTGGGGACGATTCTGCTGATGTTCACGAATGGGATGAGCATTGGCGTAATTACGACGGCTTGCGCGCAGAACCACATGGCACTGAGTATCTGGAGTTTTGTCGCAGCACATGGGGCGCTGGAGCTGCCGAGTATCTTCATCTGCGGGTGGGGCAGGACTGCGGCTGGCTTCGGGGTTGCTGTTTCCGGGGATGTTGCGGCGGAAGGATGCGCTGGCGCTGGCGGGCGCGGAGTCGATACGGCTGTTGGCGGGGACGGTTCCGATGCTGGTGGTGGCGGGGACGCTGGAGGCGTTTTTGTCGCCGACGCATGTGCCCGTGGCGGTGAAGTTTTCAGTGGGCGCGGTGTTGCTTACGGGGCTTTGTCTGTGGCTGAGTGAGGGTGGTCGCGAGAAGCCGACGAGGATTGTAGCTGCTGAGCCAGTGATGGCTGAGAGCTAGAACGTGGCTAAAGTAAACCCTGGGCTTTGACCTCGAGGTATTTGGTAATCGCCGTGGCGCCCACGTTGGCGGGAGTGGTTTCGACGACGAGGACACCTTGCTCGCGAAGTTTGGCGATAGTCTGGCGGCGGCGTTCGAGCATCTCCTGTGCGGCGGTGGATGCAAACATCTCTTCGGCGTTTTTGGGCTCGCGAGCGGCGAGGGCGTCCAGTTCGGGGTGCTCGAGGAGGACGAGGACGACGAGGTGTCGGCGGACGAGCTCGGCGGCGGCGATGACGACTTCGGGGCGGCCGGCGCTTTCGGCCATCTCAGTGACCCAGATGATAAGGCCGCGGCGGCGCTGCAGGTTTTTCAGGCGGGAGGCTGCGTGGAGGTGATTGGCCTCAGCGGGCTCGCTGCGGACTTGCGATAGCAGGTTGATGAGCAGGCGCAAATGGACGGGACCGTTGCCGGGTAGAAGCTGTTGCTGGATGCGGCGACCGTAGGTCAGGAGGGCAAACTTGTCTCCGGAGCCGCCGATGACCTGGGCTAACATCACAGCGGCGCTGGTTGCCTGGTCGAGTTGGGTAACGCTGAGTTGAAGGTTTTCGGCGGACTCGAGTTCGCTTTCGCCCCGCGCTGCAGTGCGAGACCTGCGCAGCTCGAAGGCGGTTCGCGAGAGACGGCCGGCGTCGAGGACGACCCAGACCTGCTGGCTTCGCTCGGTGGTGAACTGGCGGGTGATAAGTTTGGCGCGGCGTGCGGTTGCGGTCCAGGAGATGTTGCGAATCTCGTCGCCACGCTGGTAATCGCGCAGACTCTCGAACTCGCGGCCGATTCCGCGGAGCCGCAGCCGGCGCTTCTGCAGCTCAATCTGCCGGGCGCGCATGAGGTAGAAGGCGGCGTTGTCTCCGCTCTGTTCGGATGCGGGGAAGACACGAATCTCCTGCTCGGCGTCGCAGACGGCCCAGCGTTCGACGAGCCGTAATGCAGTTCGGTAGCGGAGATAGATCTTTCCCAGATGGAAGTCACCGCGGCGCCCGGGGTAACAGTCGAGTACGGCGCGGACGGCGTCGCGTGGATATGCGACTAAAGTGACGGGCCGCGGCGTGGGGAGAAGTGTGGCGTGCAGGTCATCGGTAACCAGCACAGTTACAATTCGGTTGGACTGCTGGACGATCTCGTACTCGATCGGGGTGCGCTCTCCCAGCGATGGGGAGTTCAGAAATCTTCGCGTCACGGCAATCTCGACCGGTGCAGGCAGACTCACCGCATCGGCGGCGACAAGCAATGCAATCAGGGCGTCCCAAACGAGCATCATCCAGATGCGGTGCGGGTGAAAGAACGCCGGGATCGACCACAGGACACCGGCGATCAGAAGGAGGAGGGTGCGAGCCGTGAGCCCAAATCCCAGCATTCGGCCAGCGCGCCCGAGATAGCGCGCGCGGGCCGTGACCGGTTCTGGAATCAGTGTCTGCATTACTTGGGAAGCGCCGTTGCGGCGAGAACATCGGCGATGACGCGGTCGGTGTCGAAGCCCTCCAGTTCCGCCTCGGGGCGAAGTACCAGCCGATGGCGCAATGCCGGGACTGCGGCCTGCTTCACGTCGTCGGGAATAAGGAAGTCGCGGCCATCCCGGGCGGCGTACGCCTTGGCTACGACCAGAAGGCTTGCCGCGGCTCGAGGAGATGCGCCGAGCGAGACGGTAGGCCACTCGCGGGTTCTGCGCACGATCGCCAGCAGATAATCGAAGATAGCGGGCTCTACCTTGACGGCGCGAATCTCGCGGCGTGCGGCGGCAAGAAGGGAGAACTCAACCGGCTCAATTGTCATCTGTTCGAGGTCTCTTGCCTCGACGCTGGCATGATGCCGCTCCAGAATGGTGCGCTCGTCAGCCAATGCAGGGTAGCCGACCTTGATCTTGATGAGAAATCGGTCGAGCTGCGCTTCGGGCAGCGGGTAAGTCCCTTCAAACTCCAGCGGATTCTGCGTGGCGAAGACGGTGAAGTAGTCGTCGAGCACGTGCGCTTCGCCGTCCATTGTGACCTGGCGCTCTTCCATGCTTTCGAGCAGCGCTGCCTGGGTACGCGGAGGCATGCGATTGATCTCGTCAGCGAGCAAAAACTGCGTGAAGACGGGCCCTTTGTGCAGCGAAAATTCGTTTGTCTTCGGCGAAAACACGGTCGTGCCGAGAATGTCGGCGGGCATCATATCGGGTGTACCCTGCACCCTGCGAAAGGTAAGCGAGAGGAACCGCGCCAGCGTTTTGACAGCAAGCGTCTTGGCTACACCAGGCACTCCTTCTACCAGCGCATGGCCTCCGCAGAGGAGCGTCAGCAGCGCTTGCTCGACCAGCTCCTGTTGACCTGCAATGACGCGCCCGATCTGCTCCCGTCCCTGCTCGAATAATTGCAGCGCTGCCTGCACCTGCTGGACATCGCCGCCTACACTTCCCGATTCACTCACTCACTTGCTCCCTTCGAAACCAATTGTCCAGAAACCCCGGCGCGTATGCGCGCGGCCAGGTCCTGCTGGTCGCGGTCGAGCGCCTTTACCAACTCCAATGTACTCGTCAGGGCCACGGAATCATGTTCCGAGTCCGACGCCAGTGTCAAGTGCTCCCCGAGCGAGGTCCATCTTCCGCCAAGCCTCTCCTCGACGGCCTGAACGATGGCCTTCGGAGTCGAGCGCAGCACATCGCGCGGGATGCCGCATTGGTCTTCGAGAAACTTCAGCAGACGCCGCCGTGAGCAATCGACCGCGGCCTGGGTTGCACCGGCTTTCTGGTAGAGCCGCCCCATCGACTCGGCAAATTCGAGCGGCGAGCTTCGCGGGAGACGCACCGTCGTGCGCAGCGGCCCGTTTCTCCGCCCGAAGCTCAATACGAGGAGCAACGCTACAGCCAGGCATTGCCACGTAAGCTGCCTGAGGGGCAGACCTTTTGCCGTATCCCACAATGAAGCGCGCGCGCCGTGGAAGTACTCATCGAAGAGCACCGTCCTGTCCGCGCCGCCCACACTGGCAAGCACAAGCTTCAGACTTGCGTCTTCTTTCAGCCCGCGGTTGGTCATCGGCATCGGCGAACTCCACCAGATCGCTTCGCCCGCGCCGTGACGATAACTGACGACGACCGCATCGTTCCCGCAAAGTTGCGATACGCGAAACTCCGGCCCTGATGCGGTCCAGCGAACATTGTCCGAGAGTGAGACCTTCCCTGATCGAGCCAGCGCATCCTGTCCCTCGGGGGTTGAAAAGCACAGCTTTCCGTAGAGACGCGTCGGGGCATCGGTCTTCGCGCCGGGCAGAAAGTACGCCCCTTCCCTTCCCGTCGCCAGTACGCGGCCGCCGCGCGAGAGAAAGTCCTCGATGTCGGACTGCACCTGGTTCGAGTTTTCGTTAGGGAAGTTAGGCTCGGCGAGGATCAAGGTGGTCTTCGCAGCATCCACATTCTTTAGATCGGCCGGAGGGAGACTCCCAGCGCTGAGCTCCATATCCAAGCTCCCCGAGAAGCAAGGTAAGCCGCTTTGGTCCCTGCGGAACCGCTGTTGTACGTCGTTGGGATGGGATTCGAGTCGTCGTTTGCGGGCGAAAAGATGCTGAAGGCTACAATCAGCGCAACCATTCCTCCTAGAATCCAGAGCACCACCCGCCGATCGCGTGACTGAGCCATCAGGCGCTCCTCAATTCATCGAAGAGCCGCAGCGCGCTGGCATAGTCGCTCTCGGCCGCGCGGGCGCAAACCGTACCAGATGCGCTCGAATATCTGGGTCAATCTTCGCAGCGACTGTTGCATGCCGGAACCCGGCTCGAGCAGCAGCACATACTCGCGAGGTGTGCGCGCGCGGTTCTGGCGCCAAAGCCTGCGGCCCTCCAGCATCACAATCGCCGCCCAGTAGAGACAATGCACCGCGGCACGCCAGTTCTGCTTTGCGGCCTCGGCCCGCGCAAGCTCCGCCCAATTGTCGGACTCTTTCTGCCAGACCTCTGCGCTGGCGCTCGACTCGATTCGCACCGCCAGCCGCTGCCTTTGCAGCGTGCGTAAGACCCACATCAGCAGACCTGCCGCGGCTAGCGTCATTGCGCTCCACTCCATCAGCGGGACCAGCCAGGGCGAGCGCTTTCCGAACCGCGAGACTCCGCCGAAGACATTGCTGACCCACTGCCAGAACCTCGCGATCACCCGCTCAAGATAGGAGTGTTCGGTTACAGTACGAAACTCAGGGCGCGATAGGACGTCGTCAGCCTCTTTTCTGGCGCGCTGGAACGCATCGGCCGGTTGCAGGTTAGATCGATCGGCCAGGATGGCGTCTTCGTTCAGCCGGGCAGCAGCCTGTTGCAAGAGCATCGCTCTGTCGGGCAATTCAGGATTGTGAGCGCTGGAGAGCACATCACGCAGCCACGACCAGTGCGTCTGGAAGCCACCTCCCTCGATGCGCTCATCGGCGCCGACCTTCTTCGAGTCGCACTCGGTGGGATTTTTTTCGCACGCGGCGACAAGCGCCTTCAAGCTCTCAAGATGCCCGCTGTACTCTGCGGCAGTAACGGAACGCAGGTCTGCCGTCTCTTGCGCCGCACCGGCCTGCACCTGCGAAACCGCTGATATCGGGATGAGCAAAACGCCCGCAAGGCACAATCTAAGCTTGAGCGGCATCGCCCTAGGCCAGTTCCACCGTTGCGCTGCCTGGTGTAGGACCCGGTTCCGGCAGGGATTTTTCCATGAGGAACTCGATGTCGAAGGCCTCTTTGCGCACCCGCTGGTCAAAATAAAACAAGCACAGCCCGATCGACGCCACCGGGCCAATCAGTGAGCTGGACAGAAATGCAACGAACAGCGAGATGACCTGCGCCACAATGTGTTCGGCGGATCGCGAACGCAACAGCAACACGGCAAACGGAAACTGCAGCGCACCGGCGACGCAGTAGAGCGCGAATAGCAGGAGCAGGAGCATAAAGATTCGTCCCTTGGTACCTTCCGCCAATTGCTTGCTGCGCCGCATTGCCTGGCGAACCGCGAGGTTCTCCATCACAGCGGCCGGGACTGCAAGCGAGTTGCGAATATAAGCGATGAATCCGTATGCGAGGCTGCCGATTGCAACGACCACCAGGAAGATCACCAGGGCGGGCATATTTTTGATACCGAGTGCAGTCATAACACCCACAGGCACAATCAACAAAACGAAGATCCAGCCGGCGCTCCAGCTTTGCCAGAGAGCAATCAGGCAGTACCGCAACCAATGCCCCTTCACTGCATCAAGTGCCTTGCCCATTGACGTTTCCTGTCCCAGATAGACAGAGGCAACTGCCGATACTGTCGCGGCGTGGGTGACGCTGTAAACAGCAAAGTAAAGAATCGATCCGACAATGGTAAAAACGCCTCCCACAAAGGCGGTTACAGGTGACGTAACCGGCAGGCGCCCGAAATGCACAAAGGTTAGCCTGGCGATCGACACCAGCACATTCACGCCTGCCGCAATCGAAGCAAGCCCAACGTATAACCAGAAGTTCGACCGGTACAAAAAGAAGGTGCGGTCGAGGATTTCCCCAGTAGTCAATGGCCGAAGCTCATGGCGAACAGCGGGCTGGTGCCTGCTGTATGCCTCTCCGGAGTGCGGTAGCGCGCCCGGGGTGCTTCCGTTAAGCCAATCTTGCTCTGCCATCCGTCGTTCTCCAGGCTCCATTTAGTAGTTTGACCGAGATGGTAGCACACGGCTCTTCGCTCCAGATACGGGCAAAGACAACCTCAGCCATCTCGGGAGAAAAAGCCGCGACCGACTGATCTGCTGCACACTTTAGCGCAATACGGGAACCGCATCCGATGGCAGACGACGCTCATTTTGAGGGTAGTGGGTTGAACGATGGTAGCTGACATGCCGCTGCAGCAAGACGGCGGCAGCCCCGCGGAGCCGGGCCGATTCTCCATCTCCGGCTGTCTCCAATCGAGGCGGGGATCCAGCCAGAACGGCGAGCTCCAATTCACGTTGAATGATGGGCCCGAACCGCGGCCATCCGGATGTGATTTCGCCCGTGATCAAAATAAGTTCAGGCGAGAGAGCCGCAGTGATGAGCCTGAGTCCGTGGCCGATTGCGTGGGCCTGCCGCGTAACGGCTTCAATTGCAAGTGGGTCATTCTCTTCGGCGAGCCGGAGGAGACCGTAGATATCCGTCGAGGGGCTTTCAGGCGCAAGTTCGTGGTACCACTGCAGCGCTGCGCGCGATGATCCAGCCATCTCCCAGCAGCCGCGCTGGCCGCAACCACAGAGCGGACCGGCGGGGTCGACGGAGATGTGACCGAACTCTCCTGCAAGACCGTTGTACCCCGAATGCAGCTGCCCACCCGAGAGAATCGCGGTGCCGATACCCTCGGAGATCGCAACGAGAACCGCACTGCGCACGCCCGCAAGCCGGCCCGACCAGGATTCGGACAGCAGGCAGGCATTCGCGTCGTTATCGATCTCCACCTGGAGATTCAGACCATCTTCCAGGGCGCCCCTGATGTCGAAGTCATGCCAATGAAGATTGGGCGCTAATAGAAGACGCTGAGTCTCTGGATGAACGCGCCCCGGAACGCTGACACCGATTCCCTCAAAGGTTTTGTCGACATGGTGCTGCTGCAGTAGCCGCATTCTCTCGATAATGTGTTTGAGCGTGAGTTCCGGATCGGAAACGGTCATGACCGTCTCGCGTGACAAGAACCGGCCAGTGAGGTCAATGACTGCAAGGATCGCGCGATCGGGGCGAATATCAAGGGCAAACGTTACAAGCAGGTCATTGACTTCCAGCATTGTCGAAGGACGGCCGCGGGAACGACGGACTAACGCGCCCTCACGTACCCACCGTTCACCAATGAGCTGTTCGACGATGATTGAGATCGTGCTTGGCTGCAGTCCTGAGAAACGCGCCAGTTCCACGCGCGACACCGGTTGTCTGAAGCGAATCAGCTCCAGAACGATATCCCTGTTGATGTCACGTGCGTTCTCGCTGGAGGCGAGTTGCGCCGAGGAGAGGTCAATCCTTCTGACTCCCTGCACCCTCTCCGCGGAGTGCAAACCGTTTTGTTTAGGAGTCAACATCTTTGTTCTCATTGCGATTCATGTTACGCCTCTGAGTTCTCGCGCGCGGCTCGTATCTTCCGCCCACGCACCGAGCAAAGACCAAATTCTAGAAATACCGGCTGACCAAATTTTCCAACCGCTCCTGGCGGCCGGAGCGGGGCGTGATCGCGAGGTCTTCGGCCTCCGCCCGGGCGGCAATCGCATCCAGTGAGAGTTCTCCGTTGAGCATAGCGTTTCCCTGCGGAGTGTCCCAGCCTGCATACCGCGCTGCCACCTCTCTCGCAAGTTGCCCTTCCTCGAAGAGGCGGGCTGCCGTCAGGAATGCGCGGGCACATATATCGATCCCGCCGATGTGAGCATGGATGAGGTCGTCCGGATCAATCGACTGGCGGCGAATCTTTGCATCGAAGTTCATGCCACCCTTGCCGAGACCACCGGCCTTGATGACGTAGTACATCGCCAAGGTCATCGACTGCAGATCGTTCGGAAACTGGTCCGTATCCCAGCCCAGCAATGGGTCGCCGCGATTGATGTCGAGCGAACCAAGGATTCCCAGGTTCGCTGCGGTCGAGATCTCATGTTCAAAGCTATGTCCGGCGAGCAACGCATGATTCGCTTCCAGGTTGACCTTCACCTCATCTTCGAGACCAAATTGCTTCAGAAACCCAAAGACCGTGGCAGTATCGAAATCGTACTGGTGAACTGTGGGCTCCTTCGGCTTTGGCTCAATCAGAATCTGCCCCTGGAATCCAATCTTGTGCTTGTACTCAACCACCAAAGTCAGGAAGCGCCCCAGTTGTCGCAACTCCTGCTTCATATCAGTATTCAATAACGTCTCGTAGCCTTCGCGGCCGCCCCAAAGCACATAGTTTTCACCGCCGAGGGTCTTGGTGATATCCATGCAGTGCTTGACGATCGTCGCACTATAGGCAAATACATCTGGATCGGGATTCGTGGCCGCTCCGGACATAAATCGCGGATGACTGAAGAGGTTAGCAGTTCCCCACAGAAGGCGAGTCTTGGAACCCGTCATCTTTGTCCCGAGATAGTCGGCCATCTCGTGAACATTTCTCAAAGACTGGCGCAGCGAATCGCCCTCAGGCGCAATATCCCGGTCGTGGAAGGTGAAGAATGGAACATCGAGAACGTGAAACAGATCGAATGCCGCATCCGCCTTGGCGCGTGCTGCAGCCATCGGATCGCTTCCGTTCATCCAGGGCCGAAGAATGGTGGGCACACCAAACGGATCGCTTCCGTTCATCGCGAGACTGTGCCAATAGGCCACCGCAAACCGCAGATGCTCGCGCAAAGGTTTACCGAGAACGACGCGGTCGGCGTCATACCAGCGATAGGCGAACTCGTCGCAGCTATCCGCCCCCCCGAACCGGACGGTAGGAAACTCCGCAAAAATCGTCTTCTTCAACGCAACCTCTCTGGTTCCCATAACCTTCACAGTATAGACAAATTACTTCTTGACGCGAAATAAATTACAAATCTGTATCAGACTATAGATCGGTTTCCGGCCCCTCGGATTGACCCCGAATCCGCAGAAGGCCAGGTGGGTGTTATGGCTGTGGACGACGATATTTGACTCCATCGCCGCGAGGGCAACTTTGACCTAAACAACCAGAATCGACGAAGTTTCAACCTATTGGAACTGAAATTGGATTCGAACCTATGAAATCGGCATCGGAAGCTTTTGTATAAAACCGGTCTGGAAAAAGCGAGATTCGGGAGTAACCGACGCAAAGCATGCACCTCCGGCCTACTACCTTCTGGACTCGAAGCAAATAACGCTTTGCCCTATCCAGAACAAATTCAATAGATACACGCACCCCTGATGGGTAGCCACTCAAGCTGCGTTGAATCTTCCGATCTCTCAATCTCCGAGCAAGGACAGACGCGCAGCGTGCCTCAGCTTTTTGCCGCTTCCAGTCTTCAGAAGTTATATCGCACCATCACTTCCAACACGCGGCGACCAGTTTTGAATCCTGCATAGCCAAAACACTGCGAGCCGGCGTCGCTGCAACTTCCACCGGGATTGACGCTGTTGACCAACTTCACGCCCGAGAACCCAACGTTATTTGGATCGTAGAAGCGGAGGTTCGCTTCCTGCGGGAAGCGCGAGCTGAAGCTGGCCAGAGGGTGGTTGAGGAAATTGAAGCCGGCGAGACGGAACTGGAAGTTTCTCCCTTTCTCCATGGGAATGGTCTTTTGCAGCGTCAGATCGCTGTTGAAGAACGCTGGGGCGTGAAGGTAAGGCAGGTTGGTTGGGCCATTGACTCCCTGCGGCCCCAGGGCGAAGCAGTTGCCGTTGACGTACTGATTCTTCTGCAGTCCCGTCCTGGGATCCCCGCTCCCACAGCCATCGCCGGGGCGAACGATCGGTTGGAGCAGTACATCAGCGGTACCCAGCAACGTCTGACTGCTGATCTGGCACGCGGTCGCGACACCCGCCTGTACACCTTGCGAACAGGTGTTGCCGCCGTAGGAACTGGTGGCATATCCCTGCAAGGCGAAGTTCGGATTGTAGACGGCCTGAAGGTTCGGCCCGCTCTGCCAGTTGGTGATCCCTGAGATCAGCCAGTAGTTGCCCAGACCCCGCAGGAAGGGATTGCCGTTATGGAACTGCTCACCCTCATCAAACGAATAGCTCGCTGCGACGATGCTCGTGCGATCGAAGGCCAACGGACCATAGTTGGCGCGCAGGTTCGTCGGATCGCCGGCGATGCCGTTGTTGTATGCGCCGCGGATACCTAGCGCCTTGCTGAATGTGTAATTCAGACCGTAGTTCAAACGGCCTCTCTGCCGGTTCCACGTCGTCTGCAGCGCGTTGTAGTTTGCATAGGCAATATGCCGTGGGATGCCGATGTGAGTGTAAGCAGGATATTTGCGGTAGTCGTTCTGAGTGACCTGCAGAATCGAAGACGCGTTCGGGATTTGGCCGTAGGTCGAAGACGCAGGATTTGGATCTGGCTTGAAAAAAGATCCAATGGGAACAGCATTGACGTCGCGCAGGTCTTGAGACTGCACAACATTGGTCGAGGCATTATCAGTGAGCAGGTCCGTACTGTGATTCCCGACGTAAGCGATGTCGAAGACAGAGTTGAACGGCATTCGCTGAGAAACCGAGAAGCTGTAGGTATAGGTCAGAGGCTGTTGTTTGTCACTCGGATCGAGCAACATGATGCTGGGGCAGCCGTTCTGCTGGCTGAAGTCGCAGCGGAAGCCAGGGCCCGTGGCGTCCACCTGGGCCAGGCTGACAGAGCCGACGGTCGGGCTACCGCCTGCCGTCGAGGTCACCAGACCCTGTGCTGTAGCGGCCGGTCCTGTGAAGTCGTTCCAGGAATCATGCGCGCGATACATTCCCCAACCGCCGCGAACAATCATCGTGCCGTCACCTCGAGCATCGAAAGCAAAACCTGCACGCGGCGACACAAACGCCCAGACGGAAGGAACACCCGAATTCGGCACGCCGGCATAACCTGCATTCGCGTTTGTGGCATGATTTCCGCCGTGCCACCGAACGCCTGGTTCAAACAGGCTGCCGTCAGGATTGGTTGTGTTCTTCGCATCGGTGTAGTACAGGTTGGGGAAGAACGTCGCCATTCCCAGTCCATCCTTATCCTGCCACGGGCCAAGATGGTCGAAACGTACTCCGTAGTCGAGCGTCAGTCTGCTGGTCAGCTTGAAGTTGTCAGTTGCAAACCATGACGCGGTCCAATAATAGAGGTCGGTCTTCGCATTGAAATTCTGCTGGGTGAAAGTGCCAACCTGGCCACCGAAGAAATCTGCCAGATAATTTTCGCTGCCTGCGGCGGCTGCGTTGTAGTTCATGTAATAGTTCGAGATTTGCCCGTTGGTGATCGGGCTCAGGTCCGTCTGATTAGCCGTATCACGTTCCAGGTAGACACCAGCTTTGAAGGTGTGGCGCCGGAAGACGTAAGAAAAATTATCGCCGCCGGAAGGCAGAAGCTTCGTCGACCGATAGGGCCCGTAGCTGAAGTCCGGTGTGATGGCAAAGGGAAGAATTGCGTCACCGGCCGAGTAAGTTGCGACCTGCGGCAGTTGCGTCGTTGCGGTCGGGTAGATGCCCTTGTAGGGGTATCCCCAGTAAGACTTGGAGAGCAGCTGCTGATTGCCTGACTGGTAGGTATTCTTTACCGTCGACAGCCCGGCGAAGACCTCATTCGTTATTCGCGAATTGAAGATGTGAGTGTAATTGAGGCTGCCGAGGTTCGACGATGCCGTGGAATTGATTTTTCCGGGAGTGTCTACGCCGCCCAGATAAGCCGCGCCGCTGGTTCCCGGTGAATAGTAAATCGACTCAGGTATATGCGACGTGGTTCCGAACTGACCGTTATAGACGAAGAAGATCTTGTTGGAATCGTTGATACTGAAGTCCAGCCGGCCCCGGAACTGATGGCTGTCCGGGTTCTCAAGGTTCAGGGTCTGCGTGTTGTAGAAGTTCTTTGTCGGTCCCGGCCCGGGGCAGGTAGTCAGATCCGACCCGTTACAGCCCGGCGCATAGTAGGCCCTGAGAATCGCGGACGATCCCGGATCGATGTTCTTAATCGGAATCTTTCCACCGATGGAACCCAGGGGTCCGCCGTCTGCTGGCGAGGCGCAGACATGAAGATAAGTAGACAGCAGGCCATTGGCGGCACAGCCTGCGCCGTACTTGCCCGATGCACCAGAGATGTCGTCGGGCGTAACACCCAGATAGTTTGCGAGAGAGAGCTGAGAGAAATCGCCACTCAGCATGGCCTTTGTTGGGACCAGGCCCTCCAGCAGACTCTTAGGCAAGCTGCCGTAGGCATAGACATTGCGTTGGATATAGTCTTCCGCACCAAATTCGAAGGTCAACTTCCGGTTCTTGTTGAAATTGGAGTGAGGAAAGATAACTGGACCACCAATCTCGACGCCAGGATAAACATAGTGATCCTTGATCTGGGCGAAGCCATTGAACTTCTGAAACCAGTCCTGCGCGTTGAGCTGGTAGGTGCGCGCATAAACACGCAGATTCCCGTGAAATGCCTGTCCGCCTGACTTACCGACCGCCGTGATGACCGTGGGGCCTTTGGCCGTGTCCGCCCCAAAGTTAGAGGTCTCGATCTTGACCTCCTGCACAAAGTCCATGTTGACGGTCTGGGTCTGACCGGCTCCGTTGCCGGGATCGGTGACGTTGGCGCCGTCAGAGATGATGCTTGCGCCGTTGGCCGTAGCGCCGTTGCCAACGTAGTTCGCAAGGCCAGAGTAGGCTCCGGCAACTTCCGCGGAACTTGCGGTCGAGTTGTCCAGGCCGGACTGCAGAGCGGCGAAGCCCGCCTGCGTGCGCAGTAGTTCGGAGACGTCGCGGCCGACCGTCGAAAGCTTTTGAATGTCCTTTGCTGTAATCAGTGAGCTGCGTTCGCCGCTGGTAGCGATGTCGGTGTTCGCCTCCACCGTCACGCTCTCCGTTTCCGCGCCAATCTTCATGTGCAGTTCGGACAAGTTAATTGTGTCGTTCGGGTGGAGTTCGATCTCTTTGGTCACCAGGGTTTCGAAGCCCTTCATCGTGACCGAAATGGTGTAGCTGCCCGCGGGCACTGCGTTGAACTGGAAGATGCCCGTGCCGCTGGTGTTCGCATGACGGGTCTCATGGCTTCTTGTATTGCGGAGGGTCACGCTTGCCTGCGGGATCAGCGCTCCCGTTGAATCGGCGACGACACCGCTGAGCGAAGCGCTCGTCGTCTGGGCCCGGGATGTTGCTGGCTGGCAGAGGAACAGGGTTACCAAAAGCGCCGTGCAGAAGGATAAGTTACCAAGGAAGGTCTTCATCTGGTGATCACCGTGTGTTCGTAGGGCCGAGGCTGAGGATTCCTGCTTTCCGGAGAGACGTCCGCGGGAGCGCAGGTTGAAGTTGAGAGAGTTCGTGATCGCTAATTTCATCCGGGTCGTCATTACTTCACCGTGAGGCTGAACTGCGCGTCCTGCTCGCAGGTGACCGTTGCAGTGCCGGCCGGAACGTTACTGCATCCGGGGGCATAGGTGCCCGTATAGCTGCTGGCCGTGCTCACCGCGTGGACAGTAACCGTATAAGCGCCCGGTGGTGTTACACCCACAAGGTTCGAACCGCAGCCGCTAAACATCGCGACGCTTCCGAGGAGCGCGAGCAGGACAGAAAGTAAAGAAAGGGAGCCGCGCAGGCGTCTCACCGTACGGCGGCGCACCAGCAGGGTGAGAGGAGAGAGGACGAGAAAGGCAAGACTGACCGGAACCTTCTTCCCAAACAGAGGAAGATTGAGTGCGCCAACAGGTGGAGGCGTGACGACTGGTGTTGTGCCAGTGAGCAGACTGAGAGTCACATTCATTGGGCCATAGGTCGCCGGCACGATGATGACGGGAACACCATTGACAAGGCCAGTCTGTGCAGCGGTGATGAGATTGCTCGCCTGAAGGATGAAGCCGTTCGGGCTGAAGCCGCAGGTCACGTTTGCCGGAAGACCGGTGCAGGTTAGAGCGACAAATCCGTTGTAGCCGGCGAGCGAACTCACCTGGAAGTTGGTCGTTGAGCTCTGCCCCGCAGTCACGGTCATGCTCGCTGATGAGGGCGACAGCGTAAAGGTCATCGGCGTGATGGTCACAGGCAGCGTGCTGGAGGATGAGGCGTAGTTAACATCGCCGTTGTAAGTAGCAACAACCGAATCTGTCCCAGGAGGCAGGGTAGATGTGGAAATGGTGGCACTGTAAATCGTCGTCGTCACTCCGTTTGTCTTCGTCGTCGTCGGCGAGACAGCAGCGGGAGGAGCCAATTGTTTTCCGTTCAGGGTGAACGTGACGGTCCCGGTCGGCACGGTACTTGCTCCCGGCGTAATGGTCGCGATCAGTTGCAGCAACGTCCCCGGCGTGGCGCTTGCCGGATTTTGATTGCCACCGCTGGTCGTGATCGCTACGGTGCTGGTCGCCTGACCCACAGCGATCGGAAGAGTAGCGTTGCTGGGAGCAAAGAGGAGATCTCCTGAATAGACGGCAGAGATCGAGTGACTTCCACCGGTGAGATTGGTCAGTACAATCTTTGCTGTATTGCCACTGAGCGAAACGTTTTTAGCCTGTCCGCCATCGACGGAGAATGCAACCGATCCGGTAGGTGTGCCCGACTTCGTCGAAGTAATCGTCGCCGTGATGGTGGCGGGTTGGCCGAAGGGTATCGTTCCGGACGGACTCGTCTGTGCCAGCGTTGTGCTTGTGCTCGACTGATTCAAGCCGGAACCGGTCAGGGTCAGGCTGGGCGTGCTCGTGTTGACGGCATTGCTCGTGAACGACAGCAACTCGCTGTAGTTGCCGACCACGGTCGGTGCGAACGCGGCGGACAATCCACAAGAGAAGCCCGGCGCGACAACTCCCGAGTTCGTGCATCCCGAAGCTGATGGCAAAGTAAGCGTGAACACCCCGGTATCTCCGGTGGCCACATAAGCAGGATTCCCAAGCGTCAACGGCCGGTTGCCGGCATCGGCAATGTAACCATTCAACTGTGGGGTTGTCGTGCCGATGTTCGCTCGACCCATCGAGAGGGTGCCCTGTGCGCGATTGATGGAATACGCAGCGACATTGGCGCTGTCCACCACATAGAGGTTGGCAAGACTGTCCAGAGCAACACCGTAGGGAGCGGCAATCGAACCGCCAACCGAGTATTGATCGTTGGTATTGAAAATCGGCGACTCAAAGGGAATCTTGATCAGACGGCCGTTTCCGCTGTCAGCAACATAGAGGCTGCCGGAGGCGTCCGTCGCCAGGCCGGAGGGATGTGAGTACCCCGTCCCGATACTCGTAGTCTGCTTGCCGTAGAAGGTGAACTCGGTGACCGTGTTAGCCGTCGTATCCGCAACAAATACGTTCCCAATGCCGTCGGTCGCCACAGCGATCGGAGCAGTAAAGGTGGAGTTGCCTTTAGAATCCAGTCCGAGATGCGCCGTGGCGCTCGAGTCGGGAATACCTGCTACCGTACCGAGTTGCAGCACCTGGTTTTTCGTGCTGTCTGCAACATAAAGGTTGCCGTTGAAATCCGTTGCAATGCCGAGCGCCGTTCCCAGACCACTCGCAATCACCGCCTGCGCGCTGTTGGTCAAAGTTCCGGAGATATTGGGGACCTGTACGACCCGCCCATTTCCGGAGTCCGCAATGTAAAGATTCCCGGCATTATCCAGAGCGACGGACGTTGGCCCGAGCAGGCCCGTTCCGATTGACGTTCCCGTGGTTGATCCGGCGGGATAGACCAGAACAGCATTCGCTCCCGCGTCGGCAATGTAAACATTCTGCGCTGCGTCGACGGCGATGCCCTGCGGATTCGAGAAGCCGCTTCCAATCGCGCTCATCGTGCCGGGGTCGCTGGTCTGCACGGCGCCAAGGCCGATACCTGAGAGAGACGCCGTAACAACATTTCCGCCGCCGGAAGTAGTAAAGCTAACGGCTCCCTTTTGCAGGCCGACAGCAGTGGGGGTGTAATTCGCGCTGAAGTTGCAGGTATTCCCCGCGGTGTAAGCGCCCGGCGCACAGGTTCCCGCAGTATAGGAGAAGCCCGATGCAGTACCGATAGGAGTAATCGCGCCCAGGGTGACATTTGCATTGAACTGCACAGTCAGCGTCGCACCCGTCGCGGAGACTGCAGTCCCAATTGCAGCCGAACCGAGATTGAATGTGTTAACCGAGGCCACATTCAGGTTCGTCTGTCCCGAGTAGCCTGTGAAGAAAACGTGGCCGAGGCCATCGAACGCAATACCGTTCGCCGAATAGATACCCAGGAATGTGAACTGCGCCGTCGGCTGCGCGACGCCGTTGACCGCCGGCATTTCCAAAATCGCGTTAGGAGCGGACGAATTAGTGATGTAGAGATTGCCGTATTGATCGGTCGTGACCCCGGCAGGATTGGTGAGGCCCGTGCCGATGTTGACGGCGGTCGTTCCTCCGGCAGCGATGTAGTAGAGCTTGCTGCCATCCGCGTAATAAATGTCCCCCTTTGGACCAACGGCGATCTGTCCGTTGTTGGTCTGTGGCAGGCCGGTCACCACGACCGTTGCCGTATAGGCGCCGCCGCTCGTAGGAGTGAACTTCAGAATTGTGTTGCAGGTCGTTGCCGCATTGCTTTGATTGCAGACGTTGTCGCGTTCATCGATGATGTAGGCGTTGGGGCCGGTCCCGGTGGTTGACTGATCGAAACCGATGTCGCTTGCCTGCAGGTAGTATCCGGTGGCGCCAGCCCCGTTGCCGAACGCCAGGCATGGCCCGGTAGGCGTCGCCGTACAAGTGGGCAGACTGCTGCTGTTCGCTGTGCCCGTAGCGTAGGTGCCATTCACATAAGGCACCTCGATGATGCGACCGCTGTAGTTGCTGGAGACATAGACATTGTTGAACGCGTCGACCGAAACCGACCGACCGCCGCTCAAGCCCGTCACAAGCGGGACCGGCGTCGTCGTGCCGCGAGCCACACGGTACGCCACATTGTCAGTCTGGCTCACGTAAAACGCATCACCAAGGCTGTTCGCTGCAATATGTCCCGCGTTTCCATTGATGTTGACCAGCGTCTGTGATTGGTAGACAACTGCGTTTGGGATGGTCTGCGCGCTGGCAGAACCCAACAACGCGAGCGTAGCCGCAAAAAAAGCGCATACCGAAGGCCCGTTGATAAACGCTCTTTTCTCACCGCGAACAGGACAGCTCGCTGTCATACGACTGGGTTCCATAATCGACTCCAAAATTTGTGGCTACCTAAGTACTTGGTGCAAACAGCTTTCGCCCAATCCATGCGCTCCCGTCGAACGCACAAACCTACGGCAAGACCGTCCCGGGTTTAACCCCAATCCGGTTTCAAATAAGAGACTGAAGATGATTCGATTAAATCGCGACTCGAAATATAGGGGTATTCATCGACGACTGTCAAACATATTTTTGCGACCTTCCCAAAAAAAATTTACGGTGCCATTTCAGGCCCGTCAGTTCGTCAGGACGATGGTGACGGCGCTCTCCGGCGGTAGATTTACGCCTCCACTGTTATTCGTGCTGCCACTGCCGCTAGGAGCGATGTAAGCCCCCAGCGAAGCCCAGCGCTCCCCCGAAGCAATGGGCTGCGAGAACGTGCTGCGGTACATCGCGGAGTGAGCGTAGGTGAATGCAGATAGGTCCAGCGAGAGTCCGTCTGTGGCCGTTGTGCTCACGTTCAACACCACGATGACTGCGGTCTTCTTATCCGGGCTTTGGAAGACGCTGACGCGCTCATCGCTGTTGTCGATCGTCGCGTTATAGCGCACATAGCCGGGCCGCACGTAGTAGCTGTAGTGTTTAAGCGCGTAATACGCATCGTTGTACGCCCATCCATGCGGAAACACCCACGAAGCCTCGCTGCCGAAAGGGCTATCCGTATAAAGAAGACCCGCTTGGTCCCCGGCCTGATCGTGGGCCGAGGTTAACGTGCTGGGCCATACCGCCTGCCAGAACACGTAAGCGTTATCGTTGCCGTAAACAAGCGCGTTATGGATGGTCCATGCGTTGTAGAAACCGGGAGTATCGTAATATTCCGTGGCAAATTTCGTGGCAGCCGGATAAGTGGCATTCAGCTTCGTTAGTGCAGCTGTGCCGGTATCCGGGCTCCCTCCCGGCGTGACGACGCCGCCCGTAGATACGCTGCCGGAGCTGACATTGTAGAGATGGTGAGCATACGTATTCGTCTCGCCAGCCGGAATCTGAGCCGCCATATCAAGAAAGCTCTGAGCAGCGCCCAGGGTCTCCGGACCAATCATCGTCGGCGGCGTGCTCAACCCCTGCAACCTCTTATAGACGGCATCGAAAGCAAGGCCGTAACCGGCATAGTTGGTGCCGTTGTAGGTCGCCTCCGTCGGATTGAACCGGCACCCTGTGTAGGAAGGAGTGAAGTCAGGCTCGTTCTGAATGGAGATGTAGCTGGGGTTTACTCCGAGGGCAGCGTAGGCGTTGAGCGAGTTATACCAGTACTGCGCAAAGTCCGCGTAATCGTAGGCTCCGTTGATCTGTACCAGCGTTCCCGTTCCGCCCGTGCAAACCCCGTTCGTCGAAGTCGTGCAGCCATTCACCGTCCCGTTGCTCTTCAGGTTTGCCGGTGGCGACCACGAACTCATCATCAGTGTGAGCGGGCTACCGTGTGCCGCATTGGCCGCCGTAACAATCGAAGGTGTGTCCGAGTCGAAGCCGCTTGAACTCCCACGATATAGATTCTGCAAACGCAGATAGGTAAGCCCCAGTCCGGCTGTGGGATCGAAGAGCGCCTTATACATCTCAGAGGCATACGGATGTTGATCGAGATAGTTGAGATCGAATGCCTCGGCTGCACCGAATCCGCTGATCATCTGATTCGCAGTTGCAAGGCTGAATGTCGCATGCGCATTGATCGCCGCAGCACCAGCCGCCCCGCCGATCGTCAGCGAAACCGCCCCCGACGTGCTGGTCGCATGGATGGCGTCGCCGCCATAATTGGCTGTAAGCGAATGCGTAGTGTTTGCCCCGAAGGTAGTGACTGCCAGGGTTGCAACGCCACTGCTTAGCTGGCCCGACCCCAGCGAAGTCGTGGAGTCGTAAAAAGTCACCGTTCCCACGGCGGTGCTGTTGCTCGATACGGTTGCTGTCAACGTGATTGTGGAACCAGGAGTCGCCGGACTGGGCGACGCTGTTAGCGCAATCGTGCTGGGCGCTAGAGAAAGTGCCGTAGAAGTGTTCGATGAAGCCCCACTGCACCCTGCCAGCAGACCAGACACAGCAAAAGCAAAGACAAAGACTGTGGAGCGCAACCAAGTCATAGGGACCCAAATCTTAAGGATTTATTTTGCCACTCAACATTATGTAGCGAGAGCGACTTCGTCAAGCAAAGAAGAACGAATTCTACAAAGGAAATGAAAAGCATCGTCTCGACCCTCACTTTGGCGCCGAAAGAGGAGGCAGATTTTTTACCGAACCCACAGGAACCTCGACAGCACCGACCCGGTCGCTCCTTAGGTCGTGCACGGCGATGCGCAAAAAGTAGTCTCCTTTGCTCGGTACGCTGATGTCCTGGTTGTAAGAAAGCGGGTGATGCAAAAAGTCCTGGTAGACCTCTGGCTTAAAGTCCGCACGAAGCGTCGAACCCGCGCGATTCACCAATGTTCCCGCCGCATCGTAGACAAAGGTGACAAACTCGCAAGCTCCATGGAAAAGCCCGTTCGATTGCGAAAAGGAAATGTCGTGGGAATCAAGTGCGAAGTCTACCGCATAGCGCATGAAAGGTCCCCCCGCTTCCGGATTGGTTTTCGTGATCTCATTTCCGGCAGCAGGCGCGTCCTCTGCCGATCCGGTCACAGGCCGCACACGCACGGTGAATACAATCTGCGTCGGGACCGGCGCGCCTCGCACCATCGTGCGGGTAATTACGCTCTTGCTTGCAGCACTTGCGGCTGTCGTCGCGACCTCATGCCCCGAAGACACGCTCGGCGCGTTAGGATCGTCGGCATAGTAGCCGCGTCGATACGAGAGGACATACTCCTTTCCAGGCAGTGCAACCTCAATCTTGCGATAACGCCCGTCCCATTTTTTGTTCCCAGGCAAATAGGTCACGGTGTAATAGTTCGACCCATCCTCGATCGCACTGGCAACCGCCCCGCTAAGGCCGTTCGTATTCAGAAACGCCCGTCCTCCGGTGTCCTGGGCCGCCCGCAACATCGTGCTGCTCTCCTGCGCCCGCTGCATATCGAACTTCGACTCGTCCTTGCCAGCATTCGTCGGATCTTGCGCATACTTTTTGCCCGATGCCGCCGCACTGTAAACGGTCGAACTCATCAGCCCTCGCGAATCGACCGGGTACAGCGAGACCTGGCTGCGAGTCAGCAGTCCGGTCGTCTCGCGGTACTCCGCTTCCCTGCTGCCCATGCTCGCAAAGCCATTATTGATGGTGGTATTCGGCAGAATATCGATCGGCATGGAGCCCGAGAACCAGATCACATTCTTGCGACCAGAAACATTGGCCAGGTAGCGGGCAAGTTCGTTCAGCGCATCAAGCGTAATCTGTGCACGCTCCTGAAGCTGAAACGTCTGCGTCTCCGCTTCGAACTGTTGCGCGTTCGCAATCGCCTCGAGTATGTCGGGTGCCGTACCCATGTCCGAAAGCGCATCGGAGATCCCGCTCTCACCCGCACCGTCACCACCTCCGCCGCCCAGCGGATCATTCAGCAAAGAAGAACTCTTCCCAGCGTTCTTCCGCGAGAGCGCAGCTTTCAAAAGCCCAGGATCGGAAGTGAAGCCCTGCAGAATCGTAAGCCGATTCGATAGACCAAAGATTGCAATCTGCGTCCCCGCGGGCGCGTGGTCCAGG
Organism: uncultured Acidobacteriaceae bacterium; assembly: GCA_963746625.1. Taxonomy (GTDB): domain Bacteria; phylum Acidobacteriota; class Terriglobia; order Terriglobales; family Acidobacteriaceae; genus Edaphobacter. The sequence goes on along the minus strand of CAVVBT010000001.1, from coordinate 87,323 downwards.
TATTGCTGAATCTGCATCCGTGCATAGGCTTGATCCCGCAGCGGAGTATTCAACATATCCAGCAGGAGAACGTTCGCCGGCCCATCCCGCTGGATCGGTGTGAAATTTGTGAAGAGGCCCGGAGAGAGCTTCGGTGCTGCCGCCGTCGCACCCTCAGGGCCAGCAGCTTGCAGCGTATGCTCCTGAAAGTTGCGTACTTGCTGAGGCTTTCCATCCTCGCTAACCGCAAAGTCCTTCGCCAGCAACCCATGTATAGGATGACCATCGGGCCCTGACACAACGACATCAAGAATGACGAGATTACTACTCGCGCGCAGTGTATACGCGGGCTGACCTGCATCGGCCGCCGATTGAGATGTTTCCTGCGCGAGAGCTCCCGTGGGCAACAAGACCAAAAGCATCTGCAGATATGACGACAGCAGTGCGGATGTGCGTGAGAAAGGCATGGATCCCCGGGGCATTAGGTCACCTGGCTAAGTAATCACAAACGTCGTGACGCTCAGCGGAGCGGTTGTCACGACAAACTGGCCTTCCGTGGCATCGATCTTCCCAAGCCGGGCGTGCGTCTCAGTATTCGAGGTGCGTATCGGAATGCAGCTCGTTCCGGTAAATCCTCCTGTCTGAATGACGAGCGGATGTTCAACGGCATCGTCGTTAATCGCCACGCAAACAAGCTGTTTCCCTGTGGGATTCAGGTACGCCGAAAAGTATGTATTCGGGGCAGGTTTGGGATTCGCATCGACGCGATGAAATCCCGGTCGAATGAAACGAGAGAATTGCCCAATGGTGAAAAAGCGTTTGGACAATTGATATTTCTTCGTCGAGTGATCGATGGATATAAGGGAACTCCGATTATTGCTGCCCGACGCGCCCCACCAGTAGAGCCACGCACTGACGTTATCTTCAATCATGTGCGTGTGCACAACGCGTGCCCAGTAGACGCCATCATTCATATTCGTAATATTGGCGTCGCCGGCGCTGACCTCGGTCTGCCAGATGCGCTTGCCCTGCTGCATCGCGGTACTGAACTGCCCGGTCCGCGCTTCGATCGCGACAAACGGAGCGCTCGTAGGCGCGTAAGCGTGAGCGGCAACAATGTGAATCGCCTTGCTGCACACCGGGTCGGCGAGAATCTCATTGATCATCTCATCGCTCCAGTGTTCATGTTCATCGATGACAATCTCCGCCGTGACTCCTTTGACCGCAAAAGTGGGGATGAGATTCTGACGAAGAAACTTCGCCATCTGCCCACCTGTCCACCGGCAGGAAGCATATTTTTGCGTCGGCGTGAAGTTAGGCTCGTTCGCCGGCGAGACGGCATAAATGTCCAGCCCGAACTGAGCCTTGTACTCCAATACATACGTAGCCAGATAATCCGCGTATTGCTGATACATCGCCGGCTTCAGTTCACCAGCGTAGCTGTCACCGTTCGTCTTCATCCACGCCGGAGGAGACCACGCGCTGCTGAAAAGGCGCGTACAGCCACGCTTCTTCGCCTCATTCATGAGCCATATCTGATCTTCATCTCCGGTCCAGTTGAACTTGCCCGGCTCAGGCTCGATCGACGCGACCGTTCCATCCTTCTTACCGGACCCCTCCGGGCCTTCTCCAATCTCATTACGCAGAATCGAATACCCCATCCCCCCATTCGGCGAAAACATCAGGTTCAGCAGATCCGTCTGGTCCTTCTCATCCAGCGTCCGCATCAAACCCGCCTGGTGAAACGCCTCGGAGAAACCGAAGCCATCGATCTGTTGACGAACGTGATCCGGAGTAGCAGCAATCCCGGCAGGCGACGGCTTCTCCGCAGCACGCAGGCGGCCAGCATAACCCAGCGCTGCAACGCTTGTGCCTGTCCGCAAAAAAGAACGGCGAGTCATCCTCATGAAAACTACTCCTGCGCCGAAGCCTCCCCGCGAGGAGAGGCTTCAGCCGATTACATCGATTGAGTTATTGCACCGTAACCGGCAACGTGGCGGTCTGCTGCAGAGCGCCTGAAGTCGCAGTCACCGTGACCGTCGCTGTTGTTGATTGATTCGTGCCCGTCGCACATCCTGAGAGCAGACCCAATCCCAATGTGGCCACGACAAGCAGTACCAATCCCTGCAACCGGTACCGTCTCTTGAACCCGAAGAAGCAAAGTGCAATCGTGGCCAGCGTCGCTTCAGGGAATAGTGGGTTGGAGCGATGAGGAACAGCCGCTGCAACTTTCGCAAGCGTAATCGAAAGCGCGGTAGTTCCCGGGCCTGCCGTTGGAGTCACCGTCGCCGGGGTGAAGGCGCATGTAGCACCAGCAGGCAACCCGGAGCAGGCAAACGAAACAGGAGCGTTGAAGCCGTTCTGCGGCGTCACCGTCACACTGACCGTTCCCTGTTGAGAGCCCGATGGGATAGTAAGCGCCGCCGGGTTGACCGCGATCGTAAAGCTGGGCGGCACCAGGTTGAGAGTATAAGTCGCCGAAGCAACCGAGCTGTTGACATAGCCCGAAGCCACGGCAATTGCCTGAATCGTCTCCGAAGCAGTCACCGAAATCGCTCCGCTGTACTGCTTCGAGCTGGTCGATGGCGTAGTTCCATCCGTCGTGTAGTAAATCGCAGCCCCCGCCGTCGCATCGGCGATGGTCACCGATTGCACCGCAGTATAAGTACCGGCCGCCGGAGTGAAGGTCGGCGTTGCCGCGGTTCCAACCGTATTCACCACGATGCTGTGCGTTACCTGCGCCGCAGCAGCATAGTTGGCATTCCCAGCCTGATTCGCGGCGACAACCACCGTGCCAACGCCAGTCAGTGTCAGCGAACTGCCGCTGACAGTTCCGGGACCGGAGACGACACTGAAGACCACTGACAATCCCGAGCTAGACGTTGCAGTAAGAGTGATCGGCGTCGCGCTGTACGTCGCCGGCGAAGTGGGCGCCGCGAACGTAATGCTTTGCGTCCCCTGGTTGACCACAATGTTCTGCGTTACCTCAGTAGCTGCACCATAGTTTGAGTTGCCAGCCTGATCCGCTGCTACAACGATGGTGCCAAGGCCCGTAAGAGTTAGCGTGCTGCCGTTGATCGTTGCAGGACCCGAGACAACGCTGAACGTCACTGTCAACCCGGAGCTCGTCGTCGCCGAAAGCGGAATCGTTGTGCCGCTGAACGTAACCGGAGAAGTGAGCGCCGTAAAGGTAATCGTCTGCGACGCCTGCGTGACAACAATGCTCTGCGTCACTTCGGTGGCCGCCGAATAAGTTGAATTACCCGCCTGATCCGCGGCGATAACCACTGTGCCGACCCCCGTGAGCGTCAGCGCATTCCCACTGACCGTTGCCGGGCCGGACTTCACGCTGAAGGTCACCGGCAGGCCGGAGCTTGCCGTCGCAGAAAGCGTAATAGGTGTTGCGCTATAAACGATCGGAGTCGCAGGTGCTGTAAACGTGATGGTCTGCGGTGTCGCCGGAACGGGATTAGCTACCGCGGTGACGGTCGCCGTGCCAACGCCTCCATTCGTAGTGTCAGCCACGGTGAGGACAGCGCTTCGAGTCCCCGTTGTGGTTGGCGTGAACGTTATGGTCGCCGCGAAATCGGAACCGGTCGCCTGCCCGGCGCACGAGCCTGTCGTAACAGCAGAGAACTCGGACGTAGAGACTCCGCCCTCTGTGGCACTGAAGGCCATCGTCGGGGAGCTGGAGCAACCCGCGAAGTTATCCATCACAGTAATGTTCGTCGCCGTAGTCGGTGTTCCGATGATTGCGGTCGGAACAACAAGGTTGTTGACCGTGATCTTGGCCACGCTGTCGTTGCCGCTGTGATTGGCAACGATATATACATTGCCGGCAGAGTCGAGAGTCAATCCTTTGCCGCCCTGGGTTGAAACTCCGTACTGATTGGACGTAGTAATCACACCATGATTGTTCGGAAATGCGTAGAGGCCGTTGTATTGATCGGCATAGTAGACAGTGCCGCTCGCATCCGTACCGACTGCGCCCAACGTATCGTCGTAGTTGCTGGGAGCCGTGTCGGTATAGGTCGCCAACTGAATCGGCGTCGACGAGTAACCCGTACCAGCCGTATAAGTAAGCTCGTTGAGACTGGAGTTCGTACTCTTCAGATTGCCTTCATCCGCGGTGCTCGCATAGGCAGCATCGGTGAAGAACAGATTTCCCCACGGATCAAAAGCAATAGAGCCGACTACGTTCACATCCGTGTAGACCAGCGTTGGAGTGCCGCTCGGCAGGCAGGCGAGATTGCACTCGTAAATTGCAGTCCCGCCCGTAGCGTTCGGCTTCGTCACCATGAAGAAATTTCCCGAAGCATCGAACGCCATCGTCTTTGTATCGCCGATGCTCCCTAGATTGGCGAACGTACACAACGTCGTATCAGTCCCCGTGCAAGCCGCCGGAGACGTATCAGTCAGCGTCACATAAGCTCCACCGACATACGGGACCTTCAAGATCGAGCTGCCAAACAGCCGCGAGACATAAAGATTGTTCTGACTATCAACGGCAACTCCACCGGGATTACTGAACCCGCTCACCAGCGTCGTTGCCGCGCCGGTCGTCCCGTTGTACAGATAGACATTGCCACCATAGCTGTTGCTGAGGATGACGTTGCCCTGCTGATTGACCGCAAAGCCACCACCCGTGGGATTCTGTCCATCATTGAAGCCGCCGCCGCTGATCGTTGCGAGCCACGAGAGCTGGCTCAAAACAATCGCAGGTTTTGAAGTCGTCGCCTGGTTCACAACGATGCTATGTGTCACTTCGGTTGCAGCCGCATAAGTGGAATTCCCCACCTGATCTGCAGCAACCACGATCGTGCCCGTTCCCGTAATCGTGAGCGAACTACCACTGACTGTTCCAGGACCAGACAAAACACTGAAGGCCACCGGCAGGCCCGAACTCGCTGTTGCCGACAGAGCGACTGGACCCACTCCATAAGCCACTGGCGATGCGGGAGCGGTGAAAGTAATCGTCTGCGCCGTTCCGCCCGAGCCCTTCGCCGTGCCGCTCAACGTGATCGTCGCCGATGCAGCATTCAGCGCATTTGAACTCAGTGTCGACGTCGCGCTCTCAGGCCCTGACGAACTCGCACCCGGAGAAAAATTAGCTGTCAACCCGCATCCTAATCCCGACGCAATCGTCTCTCCCGCAGTGCATCCATTCGTCGACGCTGCCGCCAGCACAAAGTCCGTGCTTGTTGGAACGCTAATAATCGGGCTGCCACCAGTCAGAGTCGTATTGCCAGCGTTCTGGACATACAGACTCACAGGAATGCCGGACGAGCTGTCATTAACACTGCCGAAGTCAATCGCCGAAGCCGTGCGTTGCACTTTATATACTGCTGCATTGGAAGCATCCGCCGTGTACAGATTGCCCTGCGCATCCAGCGCGACGCTATACGCACTCTTCGCATTCGTCTCAATCGTTACGGCATCGGCAACGGTCAGCGTGCCGGACTCATTAGGCACGCGCACAATATGCCCCGTCGACTTATCCGCAATCAACAGGCTTCCCGACGGGTCCACCGCGACACCCATCGGCGTCGTTACTCCGCTCACACTCAAGGTCGTAATCGTCCCGCCCGAGTACGCCAGCACATTTCCGGCCCCATAATTCGCAACATAGAACCCACCCGCTGCGTCCACAGCAACGCCTGTCGGACCATTCAATCCGATAGCGCGAACACCCGTCGAACCCGGCACCGCGCCAGAAGCCAGCACATAGGTCACAACACGATTATTTCCCGTGTCCGCAATATAAAGCGTTCCGTCCGGACCAACGGCCAACCCGTTTGGATTGCTCAAGACCGTGCCTGCGAACGTCACAGTGTTAGCCACCACCGTCACTTGCCCGGCAGCCGATAAAATCCCGCCGACATTCGGAATCTCAACAATCTGATTGTTCCCGCTGTCAGCAATATAGAGATTCCCCGCAGCATCAAAAGCCGTGCCCGACGGCGTCGTGAATCCCGTCCCCGAAGAAACAGGCGTGGTCGCCCCCGAAGCAATCTTGAACAGGCTATGCGCACCTGCATCTGCCACAAACAAATTGCCCGTCGCATCCACCGCAACCGACTCCGGGCTGTTCAATCCAGTAGCGTACGGAGTCACCACACCCGGATCGATCGTCACCAGCGCACCCTGACCCACACCCGAAACCGTCGCAGCGCCGCTGCCTCCATTTTTTGTATCCGCCACGGTAATGACAGCGCTGCGCTCCCCGACGTTCGTAGGAGCAAACGTAAATGTGGCCGTAAAGTCCGAACCGCCCGACTGTCCCGCACAAGAGCCCGCAGCTCCAACAAACTCGCCTGTGGTCGAGTTGAGCGTCACGCCATTTTCCACCGCAGTGAAGCTCAGCGCAGGACCGCTGGAGCAACCGCCGTCGTTCACCATCACCGTTGCCGTCGCAGTTGCTGCGGTCCCACCAACGGGCGCCGCAGGAATGACGAGGTTATTCAGCAGTATTCTGCCAACCGAGTCGCCGCTGCCGTGATAACCCACGACATAGATGTTGCCCTTGGAGTCCAAGGTTAGCCCCTTGCCACCCTGCGTCGAAACCCCATACAAGTTCGCCGTATTAATCGTCCCGTGATTGTTCGGCAACGCGTACATCCCGTTATATTGCGTCGCGTAGTACACCGTGCCATTCACATCGATTCCCAGAGAACCCAGCGAATCGTCATAGCTGCCCGGCGAAGCATTCGAATAGGTGGCGAGAACAATGGGCGTTGTGGCGTAAGTTCCCCCCGAATAAGTCAACTCATTCAGCGCCGAGGTTGTGCTCGTTTCATTTCCCAGATTCGTGAAGACCGCATCCGTATAAAACACATCGCCCCACGGATCTACGGCGATCGACCCAATGGTGTTCGTATCGGAGTAGACCAGCGTCCCAGTACCGGCGGGCAGGCATCCCGCGCCGCATTTGTAGATTGCAGTCGCGCCCGTCGAGGAATTAGGCGTCGTCACCATGTAGAAATTTCCCGCACTGTCGAAGGCCATCGCCCTTGCGTTCCCGCTCGCCGGCTTCGCAAACTGGCATAACGTCGTGTCGGTGCCCGTGCAAGGCGCCGGAAATGTATCGGTCAGCGCTACATAAGCTCCGTTGACATACGGGACCTTCAAAATTGTGTTGTTATACAGGCGAGAGACATAAAGATTGTTCTGGCTGTCGACAGTGACTCCACCTGGATTGCTGAACGACGACGACAGCGTCGTCATAGCACCCGTCTTCCCGTTGTAAAGGTAAACGCTATTGCCGTATGTATTGCCGACGAGAATGTCGCCATTCTGATTCACGGCAAAGCTTCCGCCGGTCGGACTTCCGCCCGCAAGAAATCCACCCCCGCTAAGCGCTCCGATCCAGGACACCTGGCTCACAACAATCGCCGGCTTCGTCTGCGCATTCGCAATAGCCGACCAAAAACTCACGGCAACGGTGGCAAGTAAAGCAATCCACGCTCCTGCGTTTCTAGGCCTATCGCTCTTAACCCAATTCAATCCGTTTCTCCGCTCAACCCCGCCCGACATCTTGCCTTCCATCTTCCCTGCCTCCCCAAAAGTCACTTCCCTAACCGCCGCTACAAAATCCTTCTGCGCACTCAACCTGCGGCGTCGAAATGCCATGGACCGGCAATCGGCCACACTTCAGGTATCCCCCGTTATCCGGGTGAGTTTATTTCGAGCATCAAAATCAATTCAGAGTTCGAGCTCGATTCAACCCATTACTACTTCAGTAAAGGAATTTCATAGATTTTTTTTCGAACCGAAAAATACACACCCATAACCACCCGAGTCAAGCACAAATTTCTTGCATTGAATCGAGGGCCAATTGCAGGGCCGAATTCTCCCAGCAGAGTCTCTCGGAAAGCGCCCTTTCGGATCCGCCTCCTACGCCTCATTCGCCAACTTATTTGCGTGATTCCGTCGCTTGGAGCCGCTGCTCGCCTTCTCTTCCGCTGAAGGCCTCAAGGCCACAGAGGACCGTCAAGCCTTCGAGTATGTGCTTACAAATGGTCGCGGTGGAGTTTTTTCGTGCTTACCGAAGAGCAGTGCAGGGAAACTTATCAAAGCGAATAACTGCCCTATACCAAAATCCCTATAGTGAGGCCGATGTCCAGAGAACCAGGCGGCCCTTTCCGGTAAAGCACCTTATGTAGGGTCAGCTCGACTGTTTTCCCATAGATCAGGGTGAGATTGTTCGCCAACTAGAATATAGGCGATGATTTTTTCCCGCGTTTTGCCGACCGGGAGCGAATTCGGAAGCCAGGTTGCGAGTCGCCCGGCCAGAATGGCACCTGACTCGGTCTTTACTGCACAATATTCCGTCGACTGCGGTGGAATTCCCGGCGTCCATGCAGACTCAGGCAATCCCTTCGCCCATGCACTGATGCGATTCAAGCGCTCTGATATCTCCTGTGAGATGTGTATACACATGGCTCTGACATCCAAATTCTAGCTGTTTGCGCTGGTGTCAGCGAGTATTCGACCGCCGCCGTCTGATGTCCAGAGAAAAGGCGGCAGTTGACATTGGCAACATACGCGCAGACTGTTGGGGATGAGAAACGAGACGCAGGCGCGAAGGTCGCGTCACTAGTTCTCGTCAGGGGAGAGAAAGCCGCCTAGTGTTCCCTTATTGTTCCTTTGCCGCAATTGTTGTTTGATTGTTCCCGCGTAGAGTGGGAGAAGTTGTTGATTCTTTGGTGGAGCTGAGCGGGATCGAACCGCTGACCTCCTCGTTGCGAACGAGGCGCTCTCCCAGCTGAGCTACAGCCCCCCACCAGACGCATCGCGCACCGCTTTGGCAGGCACAACACCGTCAAACAACCTCTTCGAGTGTACCAGCAAGCGCCGTCCCGCTCAAACTCTTCAAACACGCAACCGCCGAAGAATAATCCCGAGAGGCCAGGCCGTTTCCGGGACTATCCTTGGATTGCGAACGCCTGAACTGGCCGCTATTGCCTGGAGGAGAAAACCACCAATGGAGATCAGACGAAGCGGTTCCCAGCCTTCGGGCAAGGGTCCCGCGGAATACTTCACCGGCACCGTCCGCGTCGACCCGCTTTTCACCGCGCCCGAACCGGCCCGTGTTGTGGGCGCTACCGTCACCTTCGAACCCGGTGCCCGCACCGCCTGGCATACGCATCCTCTGGGTCAAACATTGATCGTCACCTCCGGCTGCGGTCGAGCCCAGCGCTCGGGCGGCCCCATCGAGGAGATCCGACCCGGCGACGTCATCTGGTTTCCCCCGGGTGAGAAACATTGGCATGGAGCCACCCCCACCACCGCGATGACTCATATCGCCATCCAGGAGAAACTAGATGGCAAAACCGTCGATTGGATGGAGCAGGTGAGCGAAGCCCAGTACAACGACCAGACATAGTCTCCCCGTTCAACCCGAGGTACGGTCCTCGCGCATCACCTCACCGGCTCACCGACGCGCCCCTGCACCGCTGTTCCCGCGGCCAAAGGCTTCTCCACCACGTGCCATACCTCGCCCGCGCCATCCACCACCACGCCGAGCACCGGCACCAACAGCTTCACCCCACTTCGCGCCACTGCCTCCATCACACCCACATCGCCCGCAACAAACTCCGTCTGGTTCAGCGCCATCTGCCAGCGCTGCTTTCCCGCCACACGCGACTCCTCACGAATATCCGTCACCACGCCAGAAAACTCCTTCATCCCCAAACCACCTCAACCTTGCAATTCACTCCGACCGTGCTGCGCGAAACCATTCTGGTTGCCATCTCCCAAGTATCGCCTCCGCAACCACCACCCGTCACGCAAACCCCACAAGTTACAATCCGCACATGCCCTCACGTCGACGCTTCCTCTTGGCCGCCACCGCAGCAGCTGCATCCACGTCCCTGGCCCTCGAAGCCCAACGCCCAGCGTCCGCCCCACAGTCGGATACGAAACTACCGCCATCCATCGCGGCCCTCAGCAACCGCCGCAACGAAGCCGTCCCCATCACACTCGCCGAGCGCGAACAGCGCCTCGACCGTGCCCGCGCCCTCATGCGCCAGAACAAAATCGACGCCATCGTCATCACCACCGGAACTTCGCTCACCTACTTCACTGGCCTGCGCTGGGGTCAGTCGGAGCGCTTCTTCGCGTGGACCCTCCCCGCCAAGGGCGCACCGTTCATCGTCTGTCCCGTCTTCGAAGAAGGCCGCGTGCGCGAACGCATGGATGCCCAACCCGCAACGCTCCCATCAGCCTCCACAACGCGCGTCTACACCTGGAACGAAGACGAAGACCCGTACAAACTCCTCGCCAAAGCCCTCAAAGAAGCCGGTATCGCCACCGGCCGCATCGGAATAGAAGAGCGCACACAATTCGTCTTCGCCGACGGCATCGCCCACGCCAGCCCCACCCTCACCGCCACCAGCGCGACTCCCATCACTTACGGCTGCCGCAGCATCAAGAGCCCAGCAGAACTCGCCCTCATGCAACTGGCCAACAACATCACCTGGTCGGTCTACAAAGCCTGCTACGAATCCACCCAGCCAGGCATGACCACCCGCGAATTCTCGCAACTCATCGAAGTCGCCTACGCGCGCTGCGGAGTCACAGGCGACGCAAGCTGCCAGGTCGGCGAATACTCCGCGCTCCCCCACGGGTCCTTACAGCCTCAGACCATCCGAGAGGGAGAAATTATCCTCATCGACGACGGCTGCACCGTCGAAGGCTACCAGTCCGACATCTCCCGCACCTTCGTCCTCGGCGACGCCACCAGCCCCAAACTCGACAAAGCCCGCAAGGTCTTCGACATCGTCCATCAGGCCCAGTCCGCCGCGCTCGCCGCCGCCCATCCCGGCGTGCAGTGCCAGGCCATCGACACCGCCGCGCGCAACGTCATCACCGCCGCCGGCTACGGCCCCGACTACAAACACTTCACCCACCGCCTCGGCCACGGCATCGGCATGGATGGCCACGAATGGCCCTACCTCGTCCGCGGCAACACCACACCGCTCGCCGTCGGCATGTGCTTCTCCGACGAACCCGGCATTTACATCACCGGCGAGTTCGGCGTTCGCCTCGAAGACGACTGGCACCTCACCGAAGACGGCGGCAAAATGTTCACCCCGCAAAGCCCATCGCTTGAACATCCCTTCGCCACCTAAGCGATAATGATTCTGGCCGAAATAGAGTCAAGACAACCGGCCTGAATCACCTTCATTTCGGAGGCGCCAAAGATGACCAGCCGCATCCACCGCATCCTTCCCCTCGCTCTTTGCGCCTTCACCATCGCCCTCGCCGCGCAGTCGACCGACACCGGCATCTCCATCCCCAACATGGACCCCTCCGTCCGCCCCGGCGACGACTTCTACCTCTACGCCAACGGCAGCTACATCAAGCGAACCCAGCTTCCGTCCGACCGCGCAGCCATGGGCGTCTTCAACGAGCTCTCCGATCGCAGCTTCAAGCAGGTCGCCAGCATCATCCAGGACGCCACCAAATCCAACGCTCCCGCCGGCTCCAACGAGCGCAAGATTGCCGACCTCTACCGCTCCTACCTGGACGAGGCCGCCATCGAATCCAACGGCATGGCTGCTCTCAAGCCACACCTCGCATTTATCGACACCATAAAAACTCCGAGCGACCTCGCCAACGCACTTGGCCTATCTCTCCGCGCCGACGTCGATGCTCTCAACAACACCAATTTTCACACCCCAAACATCTTCGGCCTCTGGGTCGCGCCCAGCTTCAACGACCCCGACCACTACGCCCCCTACCTCCTTCAAGGCGGCATCGAACTTCCCGACCGCGACTACTATCTCTCCGACACCGACAGCATCAAAACCATTCGCGCCAAGTATCAGACCCACATCGCAGCCATGTTCCGCCTCGCCGGTCTCTCCGATCCCGAAGCCCGCGCCACACGTGTCCTCGACCTCGAAACCGCCATCGCCAAAGTGCAAATCTCCCTCGCCGACTCCGAAAACATCCACAAGGCCAACAATCCCTGGCACCTTGCCGACTTCACCACTAAGGCTCCCGGCCTCGACTGGCCAGCGTTCTTCCACGCCGCTGGCCTCGACAAGCAACAGGTCTTCATCGTCTGGCAGCCCACAGCCTTCACCGGAGAAGCCGCACTCGTCGCCTCGCAACCCATCGATGCATGGAAAGATCTCCTCGCCTATCACCTCCTCGTGCAGTACGCCGCCGCCACCTCCAAGGCCCTGGCCGACGAGCGCTTCGCCTTCTTCTCCACCACGCTCAACGGAACCCCCAAGCCCCGTCCACGCGACTTCCGCGGCGACGTCCTCGTCTCCAATACCCTCGACGAAGCCGTCGGCAAAATCTACGCCGAGCGCTTCTTCCCGCCCGAAGCCAAAGCCCAGGCCGAAGCCCTCGTCGCCAATATCGTCGCTGCCTTTCACGCCCGCCTTGAGCAGAACACCTGGATGGCCCCCGCCACAAAGAAGGAAGCTCTCACGAAACTCGGCACCCTTCAGGTCAGCGTCGGTTATCCCGACCATTGGCGCAGTTACGCCGACCTCAAAATCGCTCCCGATAATCTCTTCGCTAATCTCTGGAACGCCAACCTCTTCGAGTATCACTACTCCCTCAGCCGCATCGGCAAACCCACTGACCGCAAAGAGTGGTGCATGAGTCCCCAGACCGTCAACGCCGTCAACCTTCCGCTCAATAACGGCCTCAACTTCCCCGCAGCCATCCTGCAGCCACCCTTCTTCGATCCCAAAGGTCCCGCCGCGCACAACTACGGAGCCATCGGCACCATCATCGGCCACGAGATCAGCCATACCTTCGACTCCGAAGGCGCAGCATTCGACTCAATGGGTCGCGTCCGCAACTGGTGGACCCCTGGAGACCTGGCCCACTTCGAGTCCGTCACCGCAGCCCTCGCCGCCCAATACGACACCTACGAGCCCTTCCCCGGCGTCCACGTCAAAGGCAGGCAAGTCCTCGGCGAAGCCATCGCCGACGTAGCCGGCCTGGCCGCCGCACTCGACGCCTTTCACACGTCCCTCAAAGGCAACGCCGCCCCCAAAGTCGCAGACTTCACCGGCGACCAGCAGTTCTTCATCGCCTTCGGTCAAAACTGGGCCTCCATCATGCGCGACGCCGCGCTCCGCCAGGAAGTCCTCACCGACCCTCACCCACCCGCCCAATACCGAGCCCTCACCGTCCGCAACAACGACGGCTGGTACTCCGCCTTCGACATCCAAACCACCGACAAACTCTATCTCGCCCCCAAAGACCGCGTCCGCATCTGGTAGCGATATCGCTGCAACCAAACCGGGTGCCCCATGTCCCCATTCTGGGACATGGGCTTCCACTGGACTACGTGAACCAACCCACTTCCCGCGCCGAGATCCCATCAGGAATTAATGCTGCGGCACCACCAAAACCTCCACCCCGCTAGCCGCATCCGAACTCCGGTAAACGCTCTCCGTAGCCTTCACAAACTGTTCCGGCTTCGCAAAAGGTATATCCACAAATGTCTGCGGATTCCTATCCACCAGCGGAAACCACGAGCTCTGCACCTGCACCATAATCCGATGTCCCGCGCGAAAAGTATGGTTGATGTCCGGCATCTCGCCGTTCACCTCCACCAACTTCCCCACCGGCAGCGGAGTAGGCTTCTCCCAGCTATCGCGAAACTTCGCCCGCATCGGCTCGCCACGCACAAGCTGCTCATACCCGCCCATTAAAACAGGAGCAGCCCCCAGCACCCTCTTACCCACCGCATCCGCGGGCGGATTCGGATAATCGTCCGGATAAACATCAATCAGCTTCACCACAAAATCCGCGTCAGTCCCCGTCGACGCGATCCTCAGCTTCGGCCGCACCGGCCCGGCCAGCGTCACATCCTCAGTCAAAGGCTCCGTCTCGTACACCAGCACATCCGGCCGCCGCTCCGCAAACCGCTGGTCATCATCCATATATCTCTGCGGAACCGTATCCGTCGTGTAATTCACAAACGGCACCGGATGCGCCGGATCGCTCACATACTCATCCACACCCGCCTTATCCGCAGGCGCATCAAAGCTCAACTTCCCGCCAGCACGAAAATAAAGCGTCTTCTTCTCCGCCGACTTAGGTGGCCAGGCATCATACCGCTTCCACACATTACTTCCCGTCTCGAACACATAAGCCTTCGGCAGCGGAGCCCCGTTTCTTCCCTTCAAGTAGTACTCAAAAAATGGAAACTGAATCTGCGATAGAAAGAACACTCCCGTCTTGGAGCCAAAACTAACGTCCCCCAGCCTGTCTCCATCCGATCTCGCCCAGCCACCATGTGTCCAAGGCCCCACCACCAACGAATTCACCGCCCCCGGATTGAACTGGTCGATCGCATGAAACGTCTTGAACGGTCCCGACAAATCCTCGGCATCGAACCACCCGCCAACAACCATCACCGCCGCCTTGATGTTCTTCATATGCCGCGATAGATCGCGCTTCTTCCAGTAATCGTCATAAGTCGTGTGCACCAGCTGGTCATGAAATAAATAGTTCGATCCGTCGAACTTCTTATCCAGATTCTCCGTCGGCCCCGCATTCAGATAAAACTTGTAGCTGTCAGGTTTCCCCAAATCATACGAAGTTGTCGGATCTGGCAGCGTTGGATTTTTCTGCGGCTTGAACCCCACATAGAACCCATAGTTCGCCGACAACATAAACGCCCCACCGTGATACCCATCATCATTAAAGAAAAGATCCGTCATCGGAGCCTGCGGGCTCGCGGCCTTGATCGCCGGATGCGAATCGATAATGCTCGCCGATGTATAGAACCCCGGATAACTGATCCCCGCAATCCCCACGCGCCCGTTATTGTTCTCCACATGCTTCAGCAAAAACTCAACCGTGTCGTACATATCCGATGACTCATCCACATCCTTATTCGACTTCTTATCGTCGATATGCGGACTCATCTCCTGAAACACACCCTCGCTCTCGTACCGCCCGCGCGCATCGCCGCAAACAAAGATGTATCCCGACTCCAGCAGTTCCTGGCTAGGCCCCAGCCGCGCCGGCATCTTGTCCTCGCCATACGGCGCGCAGCTATAAGGAGTCCGCGTCATCAAAAACGGATAAGGCCCCACGTCCTTGAACGCCCCCGCAAGCGGAACATAGACCGACACAAACAGCTTCACCCCATCCCGCATCGGCACGCGATACTCATACTTCCCATAGTGCGTCCTGATGAACTCCTCTTCATTAGGCCCCGGAGCCTGCGCCGGCACTCGCAACTCACCCACCACAAACAAAAACACCGCAACCAGCGCAAGCCTGATCTTCATAGAGTCCCTCGAAGAAAAATTAGAGTACTCGAAGTCTAACCGACGAACAGAGTCTCTCGATATCATTCCAACTATGCCAACCTTGGACAAAGATCTCTGGACTTCCGTCGACAACTACCTCACCGACACCCTCGTTCACCCAGACTCCGCCCTCAACGACGCCGTGGAGGCAAACACCAAAGCAAATCTCCCGGCAATCGATGTCACACCCAACCAGGGCAAATTCCTTCATCTGCTCGCGCGCATCCAGCAGGCCACTCGCATCCTCGAAGTCGGCACGCTCGGCGGATACAGCACTCTCTGGCTCGCTCGCGCCCTTCCACCTAACGGCAAACTCGTCACCCTCGAACTCAACCCCACCCACGCCAGCGTAGCTGCAGCCAACATCAAACGAGCCGGCCTGACCGCCCTCGTTGACCAGCGCGTAGGACCCGCACTCGAATCCCTCGCTCGCCTGCACGCCGAGAAGGCCGCCCCATTCGACCTCATCTTCCTCGACGCCGACAAAGAGAACAACGCAAACTACCTCGAATGGGCGATCAAACTCTCCCGCCCCGGCACCATCATCATCGGAGACAACGTCATCCGCGACGGCGACATCCTCGACCCCAGCCACTCCGACCCGCGCGTCATCGGCACGCGTTCTTTTCTGGAAAAACTAGGAAGTCATCCACGTCTCGACGCCACCGCGCTCCAGACCGTAGGCAGCAAAGGCTACGACGGATTCGCCATAGCCCTCGTAAAAGCTGAGGCGTAGCTAACGAGGCTGCTGAAAAATCTTTTGCTTTCTGTCTTGCTTAAGGGCACGGCTTCAGAGCCTGCCCTGAGCGAAGTTGAACGGGTGCCGCAAGCGTCGTGTTTGTCATGCGACTTTAACCGCTGAGGTACGTTCTTTGTTTGGTGAGGTGCTTTCTCAGCACCCTCCAACGCGCCGCTAGGTCAGATCATCCGTATCAAACGGAGGCACCTTTCGCCCCAGCGCGGACACATCTCTAGGCCCACCCACCAGGTTCTTCACCACCACATCAATCTCATCATCCACATCCGCCGCAGCCGCGAGCACCCCAACCGACTCCGGAATCCCCAAACTCTCCAGCAGCACCGTGGCATGCGCCACCGCAACTCCGTCCTGGTTCAAACCCTCCGGCGTCTTCGCCTTGATCCCCACCTCACCCGGCTTCACTCCCAGCAACTTCGCCACACTCTCGCGCAACTCCCCGGCGATCGGCACAATCTTCGGCCTCGCCAGCACCAGAACCGTATCCACATTCACAATCTTGTATCCCGCCGTAGCCACCTCTTCCAGCGCCGTCTTCAAAAACACGCTCGAAGCCGCTCCCTTCCACCGAGGATCGCTCGGCGGAAAGAACGTCCCGATATCCCCAGCGCTCACCGCTCCCAGCAGCGCATCTGTAATCGCATGCAGCAACACATCCCCATCCGAGTGCCCCGCCAGCCCCTCAGGATGTTCGATCGCAAGTCCGCCAATGACCAGCGGAACGCCGGCCTTGAACCCATGCGAATCAAACCCATAACCAATCCTCATACCCATATCGATATCTTCCCACGCCTTCAAGACTGTTGCAGAACCTGAGCGGGCATTCTTCCTTTTCGCGCATTCTGCATTACGACCCGCCGAAACCTGGCGTCCGGCCCAAAGTTCATCACCAGCCCAATTTCCATCGGTGAGGCCCGCAGATAATGCATCATCTGCGCCTCATGCGCCTTGCTGATCGAATCCGCAGTCTTCAACTCAACGACAACCCGCCCATCCACGACAAGGTCCGCTCGAAAAATCCCAACAAGCGCACCTCGAAAACTGACCGGCACCGGAACCTCGGCTTCAACTCTCAACCCAGCCTGCCTCAAAGCAATCCGCATAGCCTCTCGGTAAACCGACTCCAGAAAACCAAACCCAAGTTCGTTGTAAACCTCGTAGAAAACCCCAATAATCTTCTCAGTCAAAGGGTCATTAGGCCCCGAAAACTCCCCACCACTCATCAAACCCGCCAATCCCTGCATGATCAGTATTTTCGCTGCTTTGATCAGTCTTTATCAGCCTTTATCCCTTTGATCACTGTTATGCCTTACCCAAATAAAACTCCGCCAGTTCAATATCCCCCGGCTGCGTAATCTTAAAATTCTTCGCCGACCCCGCCACCACCGCTACTTCAATCCCAGCCCGCTCCAACAGACTAGCCTCGTCCGTCCCTGCAAACTCGTCCGTCTCCGCCTCAATAAATGCCCTCCGCAGCAGCCCAAACAGAGCTCCCTGCGGAGTCTGCGCCTGCACTATTCTCTCCCGCGGAATCGTCGCGGTAATGATCGCCCCATCCGCCGTACGCTCCACCTGTTTGATCGTATCCACCGCCGGCAGCCCTACAATCGCCGCACCATGCTTCACCACCGCATCAATCGTGCGGTCGATCGTCGCGGCATCGATCAGTGGCCGCACCGCATCATGCACCAGAACCACATCGTTGTCATCACAATCCAACGCCGCCAGCGCATTTCCCACGGACTGCTGCCTGTGCTCCCCGCCCTCCACCATATGCACACGAGGCCCAAGTTTATGTTCCGCCATCTGAGCCTCCACGCGCTCCCGCTCCTGCGCCCTCACCGCAACGCACACCGCATCAACACGAGGCACCGCAAGAAACGCCTTCACTGACCTCACCAGAACCGGCACGCCGCCAACCTCCAAAAACTGTTTCGGCGCGCCAGCCGAGGCCATCCGTGTCCCAATTCCCGCTGCCGGAAGAATCACAAAAACTCGCATAACCTGCGAAGTATACAAGATAGCTCTCCTCCCCCATAACCGCAGCTATCGAACCCACGTCCCCGGATGCTGCGCTCCGTCACAAAAAGAATCCATGTTCAATCAAAACTCATCCTTTGGCGCAGGTGTGATATGACTACTGCTTCGTTTTCGCCGCCTCAATCCGGCTCTCACCCCGCCTCCCATGCGAAGTCCTCCGCGATGGTCGACGATCTCCTCCGGCTCCAGAAAGCTTCGCAGCGAATCAGTTCCCTGCTCGATCTGGACCAGCTCATCGACCGCATCGTGAATGAAATCGCGGTTTCCTTCGGGCTCGTCAAGGCGAACATCTATCTCTACGAGCCCGACCGCGAAGAACTGGTCCTCGCCAGCGTCCATTCCACGCTCAACGGGGGCGCTTATTGCCTCAAGAAAGCCAAAGAAGGCCTGGTTGGCTTCGTCGCCTGCACCGGGCAGATGCGCTACGCTCCGGACGTCCGAAAAGATCCCTACTATATCCAGTGCGAAGACTCGACACGCTCTGAGGTCGCCATTCCCTTGCTCGTTGACGACCGGCTCGTCGGAGTCTTCACCGCATCGCATCCCGAACTCAACGCATTTCCGCCGCAGCAACTCAATCTCCTGCAAACGCTCAGCAGCCACATCGCCGTTGCTGTCAGGAACGCACGCCTCTACCAGCAGGTACGGCACGAACGCGAAGAGATGACCCGGGATGCTCTCGAAGCACGCTCCATCCAGCAGGCTCTTCTTCCCCGCAGTTCGCCCTACATCCCCGGTTTTGCCATCAACGGCCTTTGCGTTCCCGTCGGAGCCGTAGGCGGCGACTGGTACGACTTCGTCCCCATGCACGACGGCCGTTGGGGCCTAGTGCTCGCCGATGTCTCCGGAAAAGGCACCGCCGCTGCTCTTCTCATGGCAGCCACCCGCGGAGTCCTTCGTTCCCTCGCAGAAGAGAGCTGCACTCCAGCCGAAGTACTCCGCAGACTCAATCAACTGCTGGTCGACGACCTCCCGCCCGCGCGCTTCGTCACCATGGTTTACGCCGTAATCGATCCCAAAAAGAGAACCTTGACTCTGGCAAGCGCAGGCCATCTGCAACCTCTCCTCATCCAGGGCCAGGAAGCACAATTCCTCGACACCGAAGCGGGCCTGCCCCTCGGCGTAGGCCCCGGAGAATTCTCCGAGAGCGAGATCGAACTCACACCCGGCTCTCGCCTCATCTTCTACAGCGACGGCATTACCGAAGCAGTCAACGGCGACGATGAGGAGTACGGCGAAACCCGCCTGAAACAACACCTCCTCCAGCCCGGCACCTCGGTCGAGAGCCTTCTCGAAGACGTGCGCTCCTTCGCCAACGGATTCGGATTGCACGATGACGCAACCGTCATCACAGTCGAGCTGCTTCGCTAGTGTGTATCATTCGACCCTCTGGCCCTGAGTATCCCGAACCACCGATCACCCGCCAAAGTAAGAAAATCAGTTACGATAAAAATAGAGGAATACTTTTTCGTACCTGATACATCATAAGAGTCATTGTGAGTCGTCGAGTCGAGGGAGCACGCTCTTGGACCGAGGGAATTCGCATGACCGATCGTAAGTATCAGAAACTCGCACGACTCTTTTTTGTCGTCATCGCATCACTCGTCGCAGCGCAAAGCAGCGCCAATGCCCAGCAATCATCTCTTCGCGAAAACCCTCTGTCCGCGACCGCGCCCGCCCGAAACACCATCATCATTGGCTTTGTCGGAGGCTTCGTTAGCCGCAACGACACGAAGCACCCCGAAGTCGAGTTCGCCGCATACCTTCGCGACCGATACCCCACCATCCATGCCGAGGTCTTCGGCAACCACCACGGCCGAAAGGCCCTCCATCAACTCATAAACTTCCTCGACACCGACCACGACGGCGTCCTCTCCTCCCTCGAAAAAGAGCAGGCCACTGTCATCCTCTACGGCCACAGTTGGGGAGCTACCGAGACCGCCGAATTCGCCCGCGAATTAGACCGCCGCGGCATTCCCGTCGCTCTCACCGTCCAGGTCGACACCATCGGCAAACCCGGCCACAAGCACTCCGAGATCGCTCCCAACGTGGCAACCGCGATCAACTTCTATCAGACCCGCGGCCCTCTTCACGGCCAGCCCGAGATCGTCGCCACCAATCCCCAGCGAACAAAGATCCTCGGCAACTTCCACATGACTTACGAAGGCCGCCCCATCAACTGCGACAACTACAGCTGGTACTCCAGAACCATCAACAAACCTCATCACGAGATCGAAAACGACTTCCGGGTATGGGATCAGATTGCATCCCTCATCGAGTTCAACTCTCCCAGGTCTCGCCCCGTCGACACCGAACGCGCCCTCCCCGTCCGCATCGCCCTTCTTCCAATATCTCCGCCGAGGCGTCCAGGCAAACGGCGACAAGCCCGCCTTCGTAGCCAGCGCAAGCGAAGAAGAACAAAACTAATTAGTCGGAAGCCAATTTTCAGATTCGGCGCTCTTCGACTTTGACGGCTCTTGTCGTATTTGGAGATGAAGCTTTGCAGATGAAGCTGGCATCATCACCCAAGTTCGCGATCCACTCTTATCAGCCTTTATCACTGTTACGCCGTCGCAACCAACTAACATAGGTGCGATGCCACTCGCGCTTCCTTTCGACCGCACCAACATCAAACCCGGCGACCGCCTGGCCGTCGCAATCTCCGGCGGAGCCGACTCCGTAGCCCTCCTCCTCACCCTCCACGCCGCCAACTCCGCCAAACACGATTCCCTCGGAGCAGGCCTCTCCGCCGTCCACATCAACCACCACCTCCGAGGAGCAGAATCCAACGCCGACCAGCAGTTCGTCGAGGACCTCTGCATCTCGCTCGACATCCCCCTCCATCTCCACCAAGCCGACATCCCCGAACGCATCGCCACCACAAGCGAAACCATCGAAGAAGCCGCCCGCAACGCCCGCTACGAATTCTTCTCCACCCTCCTCAACTCCGGCCACGCCGACGCCGTCCTCACCGCCCACACCCTCGACGACCAGGCGGAAACCGTCCTCATGAAGCTCCTCCGCGGAGCCTGGACCGAAGGCCTCTCCGCCATTCACCCAGTCCTCCTCCAGCCAAAAGGCAAAATCCTCCGCCCCTTCCTCCAAACCCGCCGCGCCGACATCGAAGCCTTCCTCAAATCCGCGAACCAACCCTGGCGCGAAGACTCCACCAACACCGACACCGTCTTCACCCGCAACCGCATCCGCCACGAACTCCTCCCCCAGCTCCGCACCTTCAACCCCTCCATCGACCAGACCCTCGCCAACCTCGCCGAACTCGCCCGCGAAGAAGAATCCCGCTGGCATACCGAACTAACCCGGCTCCTCCCTCAACTCCTGCTCCCCGGCAAACCAGTCCGAGGAGGAGGCCGCGCCGTCAGCACCACCCCCGGCGAAGCCTCCATCTCCATCGAACTCGACCGCCTCCGCTCCCTCGACCCAGCCCTTCGCCGCCGAGTCCTCCGCGCCGCAGCCCGCCGCACCGGAGTCCGCCTCAGCTTCGACGAAACCGCCCGCCTCCTCGCCCTCGCCGGCCTCCAACCCTACCCCCCCGTCGGCCCACCCACAGTAGCCGCCCGAACCGGCGCCACCCTCCATCTTTCCAACAACCTCCGAGCCGACCGCACCCCCCGCGAAATCCGCCTCTACCGCCACGAGTAAAACTCCGCCTCTGCCGCCACGAGTAAAACTCCGCTTCTACCGCCACGAGCAATAGACAAACGGAGTCGTCATCCTGAGCGTAGCGAAGGAACCCTGTATTTGCCGTTGCTTTTGTTCTAGATGCGTCAGTCCAAATCTAACGACGTGTCATCCTGACCGAGCAGAGCGGAGTCGAAGGATCTGCATTTCACGTTGCCTTTTGCCCGCTGGTCCCTAGCCCCCAGCCCCTACTTCCCGCCATCACCCTAAAGTCACATCCACAACCCGGATTTACTCCCCGAATCCACAACCCAAAGAGTAGAATCTAAGTACGTGTATGACACAGTCCCGTCGCCTGCAATTTCAGGGCGTGGAACCGTTCGGCATTAGTTTTCGTCTAATTGTTTTAGGCTTTCGTGCGTTTCAACGCCCGCAAGCCGGGTCTAGCAGAAGCAGTGGGGCATTCGAGCACCTGCAGACCGGAAAATGAGGAAATTCGCTTTGAACTCGACCGTCAAACAAATTCTGATCTGGGTCTTCATGATCACCTGCCTGATCTTCCTCTGGCAGGTCGTCGTCAAAACAACCGGTGGTAATCAGGAAAAGACTATTAGCCTCACCCAGCTGCTCAACGACGCTGATCAGGGCAAGATCGCCGACCTCACCGTCAATGGTCTCGATGGCACGGGCCACTATCGCGACGACGCGAAAAACATCTTCAAGACCACCCTCCCCGGAAACTACCCGGACATGTACAAGACGCTCCGTGACCACGGCGTCAACATCACCATCAAGGATCAGAGCCCGAACCAGTGGCTCAATCTCCTGATCTCGATCGCGCCCTTCGCCCTGCTCCTCGGCCTCTGGTTCTTCCTCCTCCGCCAGATGCAGTCCGGCGGCAACAAGGCCATGAGCTTCGGCAAATCGCGCGCCCGCCTGCTCTCCATGCAGCAGAAGAAGATCACCTTCAAGGACGTCGCCGGCGTTGACGAAGCCAAGGAAGAGCTCAAGGAGATCATCGAGTTCCTCCGCGAAGCGCAGAAGTTCCAGCGCCTCGGCGGCCGCATCCCCAAGGGCGTACTCCTCGTCGGACCTCCGGGAACCGGCAAGACCCTCCTCGCCCGTGCAGTAGCCGGCGAAGCCAACGTCCCCTTCTTCTCCATCTCCGGCTCTGACTTCGTTGAGATGTTCGTAGGCGTCGGCGCATCCCGCGTCCGCGACCTCTTCGAGCAGGGCAAGAAGAACGCCCCCTGCATCATCTTCATCGACGAAATCGACGCAGTCGGCCGTCACCGTGGCGCAGGCCTCGGCGGCGGACACGACGAGCGCGAACAGACTCTCAACCAGCTCCTCGTCGAAATGGACGGCTTCGAGTCCAACGATGGTGTCATCCTCGTCGCCGCGACCAACCGCCCCGACGTCCTCGACCCCGCGCTTCTCCGCCCCGGCCGCTTCGATCGCCGCGTCATCGTCGATCGTCCCGACATCCGTGGCCGCGAGGAAGTCCTCAAGGTCCACTCCAAGAAAGTCCCCATGGCCGAAGACGTCAACCTCAACGTCCTCGCTCGTGGAACCCCGGGCTTCAGCGGAGCCGACTTGGCCAACATGGTCAACGAGGCCGCTCTCACCGCCGCCCGCTACAACCGCAAGTCGGTCCACATGTTCGACTTCGAAGTAGCCAAGGACAAGGTCATGATGGGCGCCGAGCGCAAGTCCATGCTCCTCACCGACGAAGAGAAGCGCACCACCGCCTATCACGAGGCCGGTCACACGCTCGTCTCCGCCCTGCGCGAGCACTCCGACCCGCTCCACAAGGTCACCATCATCCCCCGCGGCATGGCTCTCGGTGTCACCGTCTACCTCCCCGAGGAAGACCAGCACACCGTGAGCAAGGAATATCTCGAGACGCGTCTCGCCACCCTCATGGGCGGCCGCTGCGCCGAGGAGATCTTCCTCAAGCAGATGACCACCGGAGCCGGCAACGACATCGAGCGCATCACCGACCTCGCCCGCAAGATGGTCTGCGAGTTCGGCATGTCCAACCTCGGTCCCATGACCTTCGGCAAGAAGGAAGAGCAGATCTTCCTTGGCCGCGAGATCGCACAGCACCGCGACTTCTCCGACGACACCGCCAAGCAGATCGACGTCGAGGTTCGCAAGTTTGTCGACACCGCCTACAAGTCGGCTTACTCCATCCTCGAGTCCAACCAGGACATCATGCACCGCATGGCAGCCGCCCTGCTGGAGCGCGAGACCCTCGACGCCGCCGAGATCAAACTGATCATCGAAGGCAAGGATCTCCCGCCCATGAAGTCCGCCTTGGCCGCAGTAGACCCAGGCAACGGTGGAGAAGGCCAGAAGATCCTCAAACCCGAGGGAGGCCGCAAACCCGGCTTCACAGAAGGCCAACCCTCCCCCGCATAAATCTAACCCAGCATCGAAGCAGAGGCAGCCCCAGTGGCTGCCTCTACTTTTTGAATCCATAACACTCACAAAAAGTGTCATCCTGAGCGACGGCGAAGCCGAGTCGAAGGACCTGCAGTTGCCGTTACAGTTATCGTTGTCGTTGCCATTGCCATTGCCTTTGCCTTGTCTAGTTGTCATCCCCGAAGGGGATCTGCTGTTGTCTCTGCAGTTGCTTTTGTTCTCGGCTCTGCCTGACATTTTCGTCCTTGCCCTGGCCAAACCAAAAGGGCTGCCACAAGGCCGCCCTCATTCCAACAGAAACCCTTAACGAGCCTGCCGTCGCACAGAAGCCCTCCCATTCACTCCCTTTGCAGCCTTCTTTCCAATTGCCTCAGCTGCAGCCGAAGTCGTAGCCTTCTGCGCCTCATCCTGCTTCCCGCGCTCTTCGCCATCGATCTTGCCATCGATGTCGCGAACCGAAAGCCCGCCGCCCGCAGCATCCATCTTCGCCTGGACCACATGGAGCCCATACGATGATTCCCAAGGCCCACGCATATCCGTGTCGCCCTCGTCTCCATCTCCCGTCGACGCGTTGAAGTACTCGTCCACGATCCCCGGAGTAGGCTTCAACATCCCAATCGAGAACATAGGCTTCTCAATGCTCTCCAGCGCCGCCTGAAACGCCTTCATGTGCGTAATCTCTCGCGTCATCAGGAACTGCAGCGTATCGATCGTCCCCGGATCGTCCGTATGGTCGATCAACCTCTCATAGACAATCTTCGCCCGTGCCTCCGCAGCAATATTGCTCCGCAGATCCACATCCAGCTCACCGGTAATCTTCAAATAAGTTGAAGTCCACGGGTTTCCCATCGAATCGAACAGAGCCACGCCTCCACCGCCGGCAATCGTCACCAGGGGATCAGCCTCCGCCGCCTCACGGTTAGTCTTCAGCGGCTTCAGGTGCATCCGAATCAGCGCCCCTACAATCTCAAGATGGCTCAACTCCTCCGTCCCGATATCCAGCAGCATGTCTCTCCGCCCCAGATCGTCAACACAATTCCATCCCTGGATCGTGTACTGCATGGCAGCCGCAAGCTCTCCATTGGCGCCCCCAAACTGCTCCAGCAGCATGTTCCCAAAACGAACATCAGCCTCTCCGATATTCACGGTGTACATCATCTTCTTCACATGGTGGTACATAGGAAGTCCTCAAATTCAAAATTTCGTTCTTCCGTTCTGCTTACCTCCTGTTCGATGCAAACGCGCCTCCCGCGTGAGGCTCATACACGTCAGGAAGCTTCACCACCTGCAATTCCCAACCATCTCGCATTGATTCGGTACATCCGCTGAACCAGCTCATCAACAATCCCGTATTACTCTCATGCTTACGCGCCCCACCCTGCTCCTCCGCATCGAAGAAGCCACACTCCTCATCCTCACCCTCTACGCCTACCAACACCTCCACGCGAGCTGGCTCCTCTTCGCCATCCTCTTCCTCACTCCAGACCTCTTCATGCTCGGCTACCTCCTCAACCCACGCGCAGGCGCAGCCCTCTACAACCTCGCCCACACCCTGACGCTCCCACTCGCGCTCCTGCTCGTGAGCTACGCGACCCATCATCCCCTTGCCCTCGAAATCAGCCTCATCTGGACGGCCCACATAGCCATCGACCGTCTCCTCGGCTACGGCCTCAAGTACCCCACGTTCTTCAAAGACACCCATCTCCAACACATCACTTAACTCACCGAACAAGAAATCCACAGAAATATTTTTAAAAAGTGGCATTTTCTTGGCCACGAAAAACCACCATCCAACTCACCACAAAAAACCACACACGCACCACAAATTCACCACAAAAAACCATCACGAAATCGCGAGAAACTCCAAAAACCCCCCGTAAAATCCACGATTCTCCCCACAAAATAAATCTCGGACAAAAACCCCGGGTGCGACAATAGAATCAGCCGAATGCGCGTCCGCCCCCTCATGTTGTTCGTCACCCTCACCCTGACCGGATGCGGCTACCACCAAGCCGGCTCCGCCACTCACATCCCCGCCAACGTCCAAAGCCTCGCGGTTCCCATCTTCACGACCAACGCCCAGGCTTACAACACCGAAATGGCCTTCACCCAGGCCACCATCAAAGAGCTCAACACCCGCACCAAATACCGGATCTTCAACAACGACAGCCCCAGCGCCGACGCCACCCTCCACGGCACCATCCTCAGCCAGACCGTCGCCCCCCTCACCTACGACTCCACCACTGGCGAAACCTCCAGCTACCTCGTCTCCATCCGGGCCAAAGTCCTCCTCACCGCTCACGACGGCCACATCCTCTACCGCAACGACTCCATTCTCTTCCGCGAGCAGTACCAGTCCACCGAAGACCTTAGCGGCTTCATCCAGGAAGACGGCTACGCCGTCCAGCGCATCGCCCGCGACTTCGCCCACGCCATCGTTAGCGATATGCTGGAGTCCTTCTGATGTCCTCACTCAAATCCTTCGCATCAACCGACCGCTTCATCAGCGAAATCGCCACCCCCGCGATCAAGCCCGGCTACGTCCTCATCGGTGACGAAGTCTTCCTCTACGACCGCTGCCGCAAAGCCGTCCTCGCCACCCTCGCCCCGCCCGAAACCCGCGACTTCTCCCTCCACGACATCGACCTCGCAGAAACCAGCATCTTCGAAGTCCTCGACCGCGCGCAAACCCCATCTCTCATGGCGCCTTTCCAGGTCCTCTTCGTCCGCAACCTCAAAACCCTCTACGGCCGCGGCAGCAAAAAAGAAGAATTCGCCGCAATTGACGCCTACTTCCGCTCACCCAACCCGCAAGCCCTTATCCTCTTCGTAGCCGACCATCTCCGCATCCCCACCGACCTGCGCAAGATGGACTACCAGGACAAGGAGCGCTTCGAAAAGATCCGCGAGACCCTCGGCGACTGGTGCGGCACCGTAGAACTAGCCCGCGTCGACGAAAACGACGCCATCAAATGGGTCCTCACCACCGCCGAATCCCGCAACGTAAAGTTCGACCCCGACGCCGCCCGCGAACTAGTCGACGCCCTCGGCGCAGACATGATGCTCATCGCCAGCGAGTTCGAAAAACTCCTCCTCTACGTATCCGCGCCGCAGCGAGCATCCGCTGCACTACAAGAAAGTGTCATCCTGAGCGAAGGCGCAGCGCGAGTCGAAGGACCTGCGGCCGTCTTCTTCACCAACCACTCCCATCACCAAAAACCGCGTAACCCTTGGCGACGTAGAAACCATGGTCCTCGCCGCAAAACAGCGCAGTCTCTACGAGCTCACCGACGCCATCAGCGCCAAAGACCGCCCCCGCGCCCTCGCGCTCCTCCACGGCCTCCTCAACGCCTCCGACGGCGGCGAAGACTCCGCCATCGGCCATCTCTACATGCTCGCCCGCACCTTCCGCCAGATGCTCATCATCTCCGAGAAAAACGTGCGCGACCCCCGAGCCATCTGGCAGGTCCTCTGGCAAGGCTTCCGCATGCCCCCGTTCGCCGCCGAAGACCTCATCAAGCAAGCCCGCCGCTACAAATCCCGCCGCGAACTCACCCGCGCCATCCGCCTCGTAGCCCGCGCCGACCTCGAACTCCGCAGCTCCCCCGCCAACAAACTCCTCGTCCTCGAGCGCCTCATCCTCGACCTCTCCACCGAACCCAAGCCCACCCCCTACGAACCCTCCCACCAGTTCGCGATGGAGCTGTAAACTTTCCCGGCTAGGTCCAATTGTCTCCAAAATGTAAAGATTCCTTGAAGATCAACTCTCTCAGGCAACGCCCCATCTAAACCCGCATCACACCACGAATAATTCGGCCTTCAGACCCTTTCCAAACCTGCACGTCTTCTGCCCTGGCCCCTTCACCTGGTTCAACGTCCCGGCGAATCCACCAGCCCAGGAGGCCTCATCATGTTGAAAAGTCAGACCCTCCCCCGCCTTGCAGCAGTCGTGTCCACTCTTGCCCTGGCCATTGCTCCTGCATGCCTTCACGGCGACACTTTCACCCAGACCGACCTCGTCTCCGACGTAAGCGGTCTCGCCGCCAACACCGACCCCAACCTAAAGAATCCCTGGGGCGTCTCCTTCTCCGCAACCTCGCCCTTCTGGGCCTCCGATCAGGCCACCGGCGTCGCAACCCTCTACAACGCCGCCGGAGTCCCTAACGCATTGGTAGTCACCATCCCCGGTTCCACCACCGGGCCCTCAGGTCCTACCGGCCAGGTCTTCAACTCCACCTCAGGATTCCTTCTCACTAACGGCAACGGCCTAAAGGCGACCTTCATCTTCGACAACCTCAACGGAACCATTAGCGGATGGAACGGCGGCACTACAGCGGTAAACCAGGCCACAACCCCCGGAGCCGTATACACCGGTCTAGCCCAAGGTACCAGCGCTATAGGCTCAGTCCTATACGCCGCCAACTCCGGCGCGTCACCCGGGATCAATGTCTTCGACTCCTCCTTCGCACCCGTAACCCTGGCCGGCAACTTCACCGACCCCAACCTGCCTGCCGGATTTGTCCCCTTCAACATCCAAAACCTCAATGGCAACATCTACGTGACCTACGAGTTGCTCAACCCCAAGGGTGGCCTGATGCCCGGCGGCATCGTCGATGAGTTCGATGCCAACGGCAACTTCATCAAGACAATCGCATCCAATGGAGCCCTCGGACCCCTCTTCGCCCCATGGGGAATCGTCTTCGCCCCATCAGGCTTCGGCTCCTTCGGCAACGATCTCCTCATCGGCAACTTCGGCAACGGCGAAATCGACGTCTACGATCCAACAACTGATGCCTTCCTAGGCACCCTCGACGGTAACGATGGCGTGCCGCTCGTCAACGGCGCCCTTTGGGCACTTGAAACCCGTGCTCCCGGCGGAACGTTCGACCCCAACGCAGTCTACTTTACCGCTGGCATCAACGATGAGGCGGACGGCCTCTTCGGTGAGATCACACTTACCCCAGAACCCGCGACCATCGTCGAAACCGCAACCGGCGTCATCGCACTCGCATTCGCTGGACTCAGACGCAGATTCTCTGGCAACTAACGTATTGAGCAATAACCTTGGGTGCCCCACACATCGATTCTGATGTGTGGGGCATCGTCTTAGAGACAATCGCGCTCTTCAGCCTCAGCACCTACTCCGTAATCACCCTATCCGCCCACTCAATCAGCGACACAAATATCGTCGGGTTCCCAAACTTCGCTCCATAGTTGTTCAGGTCCACCTCCGTCACACCTCTCGCACGGGAGCACGCGCCGCAAGCATATATCTGAATATGCTTCGCCGAGACCTTATCGAGCGTCTCGCCGACAGGTGGCCATCCTACGGGTGTAACAGCATTGGCGAGCGTTTTTCGCATCAGCCCAACCGCCTCCCCCAGCAGAAAAATCTGCACCTCGTGTCCAGCTTCCGCGAGTGCCAATCCATGCAGGAACGGAAACGCCGCCTTGGTTGGATCGTCCGATCCCCACGCGCTCTTCATCACGATCTTTAGCGGCTTGTGCGCAGTTTGTCCAAGCGAACGACCAGCCGAAGCGAAAGGCAACGCGGCCAATTGCGCAAATCGTGACAAAAAAAGTCGACGCACCATGGGGTTCTCCTTGGGGAAGAATCTTACACCTCTGCGCACTCGCACCAAGACGCCGGCCCTCCGACCGACTGCGTCCTGCAAAATAAAACACTCAAATTAATTCCCCGCTGGCCGATAAGAACTCCACCATGCCCCGGGAACGAATCCTGATCGTCGACGACGATGAAACGCTACGCACAATAACTGCGGCCATACTCGAACACAGCGGTTACGCCGCCACCACCATGGAAAGCGCCGAACAAGCCATCGCGCGCCTCTCGCAAGACCCCGATTACGATCTCGTCCTCTCCGACATCATGATGCCCTCGACCGACGGCCTCACCCTCCTCGACCAGATCACTATGGACTATCCCGCCGTGCCCGTCGTGATGGTCTCCGCCATCAACGACACCCACGTCGTCACCAATGCCTTTCGCCGCGGAGCCGTCGACTATCTGCTCAAGCCCTTCGAACACGCCGAATTGGAAAGCATCGTCCTGCGTGGCATCGAGCATGGCCGCCTGCGGAAACAGAACACCGTCTACCGCCAAAACCTCGAGTCCATCGTCACCGCTCGCACCGGCCGCCTTCGCTCCACCATGCAGGACCTCGAGCGCAGCTACGACATCACCCTCGAGGCTATGGGCGACGCACTGGATCTTCGCGACGAAGAGACCGAAGGCCACTCGCGCCGCGTCACCGCCTACACCATCGCGCTTGCCCAGACCATGGGAGTCGAAGCAGAAGAGCTTCGCACCATCGCCCGCGGAGCCTTCCTCCACGACATCGGCAAGATTGCCACGCCCGATGCCATCCTCCTCAAGCCCGGCAGACTCAGCAAAGAAGAGATGGCCATCATGAAGCAACATTGCGAGCGTGGCTACGAGATGGTCAGCAAGATCCCCTTCCTCCGCGAAGCCGCCGAAATCGTCTACGCCCACCAGGAGTGCTTCGACGGCACAGGCTATCCACGCGGTCTTCGCGGCGAAGAGATTCCCCTTGGTGCGCGCATCTTCGCCATCGCCGACTCGCTCGATGCCATGACCTCCGACCGCCCCTATCGCAAAGGAACAACCTTCGCCGCGGCCGCCGAAGAGATCGTTCGTTGCTCCGGTCGGCAGTTCGACCCCCAGATCGTCAACGTCTTCCTCTCCCTGCCCGAACAAACCTGGCTTGATCTGCGAGACGAGACCGCAAAGCTCTCGCCCTCAGTTCGGCCTATGAGTCTCTGCCATCCAAGGGTTGCGCTCAGTAAGCGAGCCAGCTAGGATTCGAGCCGAGGTGTCTCCATGCCAGACGCGTTGACCCAAGCCGAGCTCGACGAAATCATCCACCGCCATCCAAATTGGAAGCTCGTGTCAGGAAAGCTAGTCCGTGAATGGACATTCAATGACTTCGTCGAAGCCATGGCGTTCGTCAATCGCGTAGCGGAGCTCGCAGAGGCCGCCGGACACCATCCCGACATAGACATCCGCTATAACCGGGTGCTCCTGGGCCTGATCTCCCACGACGCTGGCGGAATCACCCGCCGGGATGCAACTATGGCAATGCGGATCGACTCCGAATTCTCTCAAGATTAATTTCTTCGATATTTGGAGACCTGCATTTCGGTAATAACATTGAAAGATAATGACTTATCTCCGATATCTCGTCAGCTTACCCGCCCCGAACGCTCAGAAATCCTAAATTTTCTATGATTGGACATATTTTGGTGTTGTCGGCATCCATATTGTGGTATATTTTGATTCAACGGTGAGCGTGAGTCTCCCGCCCGTGAAAGTTCTTCAGCCGCGCTGTCTCCTAGGCTGATACGAGTTGCGTCACTGGCCTCCCGGCACGAGCAAAGCACCGTTCGTGCCGCCTTTTTTTGCCATTTTTAGACTCAACCTCCCACAGTATGGCTCGTCCCAAAGTGGTCAACCACCCTGTCTGGAAGGCAAGGGTTTAGGATATCCCTATGAAACGAATCCTCGGATGCCTCGCGTTGGGACTCATCACCCTGGCGGCCTCAGCCCAGTGGACCAACCCCTCCGACGACATTCCCGCCTACAACGCGGCTCCTCCGATCAAAGCCCTGCCACCCGTCCTCAGCGGCGACCAACTCACCGGAATCTATTTCACCCACCAATATCAGGTAGTAGCCTACAAGATGGCCGCCGCTATTCCCGCAGTCCTGCACCAGCAGCCCTGCTACTGCCACTGCGACCGAGTCCTCCGGCACAACAGCCTCCATAGCTGCTTTGAGGGGACCCACGGCGCCACCTGCTCAACCTGCATGAAGGAGACGGTCTACGCTTACCAGCAGACCAAGTTAGGTCGAACGCCCGCCCAGATCCGCGCTGGCATCGAGCGTGGCGACTGGGAGACGGTCGACCTGGAGAAGGCCTCTCTCTAACTCCGGTTCGCAGTCACTTATTCCACGTAAGCCGCGACAGCCTTTCCCTTCGCAGAAAAGTATCGCGCCACCGGATCATGCGGAAGCGCCTTCAACCCCGCCACCACGCATTCCGCATTCAACTCCGCCCCAGCCCGGCTCGTGTGAGTATGAGGATCTCCAAAGAGCGATTCCACCGCAGCCTCCCCCAGCGAGTCATACCGCCTTGCAATCATCTCATTCAGGTCAATGAAGCCCACGTGCTCCTGCTCGGCCACCTGCCGCGCCCATCCTCCATAGTTCGCAGCGTTTCGGACGACCTTGCCATCCTTCCACGCCTTCCGCGGAATCGGCGAACAGATAATCGGGATAGCCCCCTTAGCCTTCGTATCCGCGACATACTTCCTCAGATACCAACCATACGTATGCACCGTCTCGTGAATCTTCAGAATCGGATTGTCGACCTCCTTCGTCTCGTCCCCGATGCCATGCAGCGTCCCCCGCGCTCGCGCCGGATCATCGAGCGGCCCGTCGTCGTTATGTCCCCACTGAAAGAGAATCACGTCTCCCGGCTTCACGAAAGCCAGCGTCTCCGCCCACTCGTCCTCCATAATGTACGACCGGCTGCTCCTCCCGCCTATGGCGCGATTGTCGACGTTGATCTTGCTCGTGTCGAAGAACTCAACCAGCGGCTCGCCCCAGCCCCACTGTCCATTCGCCCCATCGGCATGGCCGTTCCGCACGGTTGAGTCGCCCACCAGAAACAACGTGGGAAGTTTAGGATTCGCCGGTGGCTTCAGCCCGATCTTCACGTGGCTGGCAGGGTCGGTCGTCGCGCCCTCCATCGGAACGTTCTTCGGCGGCTCCTGACCAGCAACCGCGGCGCAAGCCAATCCAATCAACAAAATCCCAAGTAAGAACCGACCAACACGAAAAGAAGCGGCATTCAAATGGAGAAGTTTCGACATTGAAACTGTTTACGCTTTGACCATACGCGCGTCAAGTAACTACCTCCGAGCCCTCCAGATCGCCCTGCCTCAGAGTCGCCCGGTCGACAAGCTAGAGCATCCTCGTCATCGTCGGCTCATGGCTCTTTCTCGCCGGCGGTGCGCTCATCACCGGCGGTGCCATCATCCTCGCATTCACGTAAGACGATATAATAGAGACAGTTCTTTGAGTGCCCAACGCAAGGTTGGTGCCAGCTCCACATGGGGGCGTCACGGCTTCGACGGGATTGCTTGTGGCAGAGAGGCATGCCGGGGTGTGGACACCCGTAATCGCTCACAAAACTATAAGTGCCGAACCTCAATTCGCGCTTGCTGCTTAATGATTAAGTAGCCGATCGCTCAAGCTTCGCCTACGGGCCTGTACCGATCGTCGCACAGTAGGCTGGTCTTCCCTGCTCCGTCTGCGCGGCGGAAGACGAGATCGATCAGACTGGTCGTCGACGCATCTTCGTCCGTTCTAAGCGTCGATGACGAGACAAAAATGAACCGGAAAAAGCATGAATGCTCTCTGTTGGAAGTTTTTTCGGACGCGGGTTCGACTCCCGCCGCCTCCACCAATTACAAAGTCCTTTACCGTTAAGGACTTAAGAAACACTACAAGTTTCTGTGCAGTGGCATCGCTTCCAGGCTCCGTCGTCACAGCGGGGCAATCAGCCGAATGGCCGGTATTAACCGACAACATAAACGCCTCGAGCCGAGCAATCTCTCGATTGCTCGGCTGAAGCTATTGTACAAACCTAAACATAGTTGATTGATCTGTGGGGTACGACTCCCCATGGGCGGTCGCAAACAGCCGCGAGACGGGACTGTCTTTTCGGAGTTCCGATCTTATCTATTTCCAGTAGCTTGCCTCAGGCTAGGGAATTCACTAGTTGTCTCCACCCGTTCTTACCCGATAGAACTGTTTTCGGACATCAAGGTGGACGGATAGAGCTAAGGCGGTCGATTATCTCCACGCTCTGTCTTCTTTTAGGCCAAGCAATTCTTGTGATTCGAGGCCGATGTCATATGGTTCCGAAGAGGGTTCTCCGCCAAGTTCCGATTCTCAGATACGGATACCTGTTGCTGTGCCTGTTTGCCGCAGCCACCGGTCTGATCGGGCAGACCAATCCCTATGTCAATCCCTCGTCGGAACGAACCCTAGTGCCCTGGGAGTCAATCCCGCGACCAACCAGATTTATGTCGTCAACTCTGGCGGTGGAACTGTCACGTGTAATCGATGGAGGGAACCTGACCGCCCCTACGACCCGTGTGATCGTGGGGAGTATTCCCTCTGATGCGGTGGTCAATCCGGTGACCAACAAGATCTACGTCTCCAATAGCGGCAGTGGAACAGTCAGCGTGATCGATGGGGCGAATCCGACCGCCAGTCCTGTGACAGTGGGCGTAGGAACAAGTCCCGTTGCGGGTGCGGTGAACAGGGTCACGAATACTTACTACGTCGCCAATGAAGGCAGTAACTCCGTCAGTGTGATTAACGGGGCGACCAATACCGTCACAAACACCGTAACCGTTGGCTTAAACCCGCGTGTGATTGCCTTGAACCCGGTGACCAATAAGGTCTACGTCGCCAATAGCGCCAGCGTATATGTGATCGACGGGACGAATCCCGCTGCGCCACCGGTCACAGTACCGGCGGGTTTAAATCCGACGGCAATTGCGGTGAACCCGGTAACCAACAAGGTCTACGTTGCCAATAGCAGCAGCAATAACGTGACGGTCATCGATGGCGCTTCCAATACAGTCGTTACAACCGTTCCGGCAGGTACTACTCCGAATGCCATCGGGCTGAACCCTGTGACGAACAAGATTTACGTGGTCAATAACGCCAGTAATAACGTCACTGTGATCGACGGAGCGAGCAACACCTTCAAGACCAACATAACTGTGGGCGCGGGTCCTACTCAGATTGGTGTGAACTCGCTGACAAATCAGATCTATATCTCGAACAATACCAATACGATGAGCTGGATTGATGGTTCGACCGATACGATCCGGACAACTATCAATTTAAGCGCAACTCCATTTGCAATTGCGGTGAATCCGATCACCAACAAGGTGTTTGTCACCAATCTCACCAACAGTAGCGTAACTGTGGTCGACGGGGATATTAATGCCGCCAGCACTTTGGGGCCAGCGACCAACCCGTTTGGGGTGGCAGTGAACCCGGTGACCAACAAAATCTATGTCACAAACACGTCTACTGGCTCTGGTTTCACTGGCAACCTGCTGGTAATCGACGGGGCGACCAACGCGACGACCACTGTGAATGCCGGGAGCAGTCCGTTTGCGGTAGCGGTGAATCCTGTGACCAACACCGTCTATGTCACGAACTCTCCTCTTGGCACCAACGGCAGCGTTACGGTAATCAATGGCGTGGACAATTCCATCGCGGCCACGGTGACTGCGGGAAGCGCCCCCAATTTTGTGGCCGTAAATCCGGTAACGAACAAGATCTACGCCTCTAATTCGTCAGGCAATACTGTGACCGTAATCAACGGCAGGAACCCCACGGCCCCCCCGACTCTCGTGACTGTAGGGAACCATCCCAACGGTATAGCGATAAACCAGTCGACCAACAAACTGTACGTCACCAATATTCAAGACAACACTGTGAGCGTGATTGACGGCGTCACCGATACGGTCTCTGCCACGGTATCCGTGTCGACTGCGAGCCCTTTTGCGGTTGCGGTCAATCCGACGACCAACAAGGTCTACGTGGGCGGATCCGGCAATGGCAGCATCGTAACTGTGATCGACGCTGCGAATAACAACGCAACGAGCACAGTCACCGCTGGCAGCGGCGCCTATAATCTGGCGGTCAATGCGGTCACCAACAAGATCTATGTCGCCAATCAGTTTGACAACAGCGCAACGGTGATCGACGGCGCGACCGCAACTCCAACCAGAGTTCAGCTGCCCTCTGGACGGCCTTATGCGGTCGCAGTGAACCCAGTAACGAACAAGATATATGTCACCGGAGGGAACTCCAGCAGTGTGGTGGCGGTAATCGATGGCGCAAGCAACACGTTATTAACCAATGTTTCCGCAGGAAGCAGTCCCTTTTTTTTGGACGTGAATCTCGCAACCAACCGGGTCTACGCTGCCAATTACCTCGGAAATAGCGTGACAGCGATCGATGCGGATGGACACCAGCCAGTTCCGCTGACCACGGTAATCACCGGGACCGCTGATTCGCAGACCATTTCGCCTCTGCCGGGAAGCCCGACGTTCCAGGTCTTCCAGACGGTGAACCACACGCCAAGCTTTACCGTGAATGTGACCAGCGCCTACAGCGGCACAACTCCTTACACCGGCCTCTCGGCGACTAATCCGCCGCCGACGCAGGTGTACTACGGGGTGGACGGCTCCAGCCCATCCAAGCTGGGGACTGCGACCAGCGCAGGCGGCGCGAACCCAGGGACCTACACGATTACGCTGCTCCAGCGCAGCCGATCGGATTGCACGTGCTCTTTGTCTACGCCGCCTATGGGAATGAGGCCGGCCAGACCAGCGGCGGCGTCGGCAACGGGGATTCTCCGGAGCAGGGGAACCTGACCGCTTATCCGTACGTGGTGGCTTCGCCCTCGACGACGACGACCGTCACCTCCAGCGTGAATCCGCAGACCACCGGTAGCAGCGTAACTTTCACTGCCACAGTCGTGCCGATACCTCTCGGGGTGACGGGGCCGACGGGGACGGTCTCGTTCTTCGACGGAACGACACTGCTGGGAACCGGGACGCTGGGCCTCGTCTCCGGCAACTATATCGCCACCTACACGACTTCTTCGCTTGCGCTTGGTACTCACACCATCAAGGCGTCCTATCCCGGCGGTTCGGCTTATGCGGGATCAAGCGGAACTTTGACCCAGACGATCGTTCGCCGGCCGAACCATATTGTCGCCAGCGGAGGCGGGGGGCAGACGACTGTTTACGGCACACCGTTCGCCAATCCCCTGGTGGTGACGGTAACGGACGAGACCGGAGCTGGGGTGCCGAACGTAACCGTGACCTTCACCGGCACTGGATTGAGCTTCACTCCTCTGACTGCAACGACCAATGCCAGTGGCATTGCGCAGGTAACGGCGAATCCGACGGCCACCGGATCGCTTACGGCGACGGCCAGCGTGACAGGCGTAAGCACACCAGCTACCTTCTCTTTGACCGCGACCCAAGCGGTGCTGACGGTCAAGGCGAATGATGCCACGCGAATATTCGGCCAACCCAATCCGACATTCACCGCGCTGATTACGGGATTCGTCAATGGAGATACGCAGAACGCGGTCACCGGTTCTGCAGCTTTGTCAACCACCGCAACTCAGGCGTCTTCGGTGGGTACCTATCCGATCGTCGCCGCAGCCGGGTCGCTCATGGCAGCCAACTACACGTTCACTTTCGTGAACGGAAATCTTGTGATTACGACGAGTCCCCAGTCCATGACGACGTTGAGCGTGGCGCCTGCGACGGTGGTGTACGGCGATGAGGTCGTGCTGACGGCAGTGGTTACGCCTTCCGGCGCTACCGGCCTGGTCAGGTTCTTTGATGGTTCGTCGAATCTGGGGGGCTCTGCGTCGGTGGATGGCACTGGGACAGCAGTGCTGCCGGTCAGCACACTGCCAGCCGGCACACATAACATCACTGCAGAGTACGAAGGGGATGCGAACGTTCCCCCGAGCACGAGCAATACTGTGCAGTTGACCGTCACGCAGCGGACTGCTCCTGGCGGCGGACCCGCATTGACCGTTAAGGTCAACGATGCCACGCGCACAACGACGGAGTCCAACCCTCCGTTTACATACTCCACGTCGGGAACGCTGGTGAATGGAGACACATATGCCACCGCAATTATGGGCACGCCGGCCTACTCGACAGCGGCCGGGACAGTGCCGGGAACCTTTGCGGTCACGGTTTCAGGGCTTACGTCGGCGAACTATACCATCCAGTCGCTTCCTGGAACTCTGACGGTCGTGGAGACTCCCACGACAACGACCCTGGACGTCAGTCCTGCCCACTATCCAATACGGCGACATGATTACGCTGACGGCGAGCGTGGCGCCTGGAACCGTAACCGGCAACGTCGGTTTCTTTGACGGAGCCATCTCTGCTTGGCCAGGCAACGGTCTCCGGAGGTGTGGCGACTCTTACGACGACAACCCTGAATGCCGGAACCCATACCATCACTGCTTTGTACAACGGGGACGGGACCTACGCCACCAGCGCAAGTGATCCGCAGACAATAACCGTAGCCAAGAGGACTGCGCCCGACGGCAGCCCCGCCCTGATTGCCACAGTGGAGAACGAGAGCAGGCCCTTCGGTGCCGCGAACCCACAGTTCGACTATGTGCCTTCGGGCGCGCTGGTGAACGGAGACACCTACGATACCGCGATCACAGGCCCGCCTGTGTATTCCACGGCGGCCACGCCAACGTCACCAGCCGGCACGACCTGGCCTATCGACGTGAATGGGCTAGGCAGCCAGAACTATGTGCTTGGGATTGTTAAAGGGACTCTCACGATTGTGACGAGTGCCACAGCCACCGCGCTTGCGATCAATCCCACCTCCGCGCAGTATGGCGACCCGGTTACTCTGACCGCAACCGTTTCCCCAAGTGCGGCGACAGGGTTAATTAACTTCGTTGAGGGCTCGATTGTGCTCGGCACCGGCACCGTCTCCGGCGGTGTTGCAACGCTGACGACGACAGCGATCCATGCAGGGGCTTATACGATTAAGGCGGACTATCTTGGCGATGGAAATTTCGGCGATAGCACAAGCAGCCCTGCGGCCCTCACCGTCGTTCAAAGGAACGGCGGGGCTGCGGGAGTCCCGGCACTTACAGTGACGGTGGAAAATGCCACACGAGCCTACCGTGAAGGAGATCCCGCATTCAGCTATAGCGTCTCTGGAACTCTGGTCAACGGGGATACGTATGCGGGAGCGGTCGTTGGCGTCCCGGTGTATTCCACCACGTCTAATGTGCTTTCGCCGCCAGGCAGCTATTCCATAACGATTGCCGGCCTCAACTCCCGCGACTACCTACTGGGCTTTGTCCCGGGAACGCTGACTGTGACCAAGGCGACGCCAGTTGTCACGGTGACTTCGTCGCCGAACCCGTCGACCTATGGCAGCTCAGTGACCTTCACGGCGATGGTGCCCTTAGATGCTACAGGGACCGTGACCTTCAGCGACGGTGCGACCACGCTGGGCACTGGAACCATCGCCAGCGGACAGACGACACTAACGATAAGCACGTTCGCGCCGGCCACTCACGTCATCGCAGCACAGTATGCCGGCAATACCAACTACAACGGCGCGACCTCGGCCACGCTATCGCAGGTAGTCAACATGGCCGCTGGCGCTCCCACCGTTACCGTCTCGCCGAATCCGACTCCCTCTGGCACTCCTGTGACAATTACGGCTACGGTTCCCCAAGGAGCGACCGGAACTGTCACCTTCTACGATGGAACAACGCCCCTCGGAACAGCGACCATCAACAATGGTACGGCGACGATTAGCGCACCGAGCTTCTCGCAGGGCACTCACTCGATTACGGCCAGCTATAGCGGCGATGCCAACTTCGCTGCCGGAGTGTCCTCTCCTGTCTCCCTCGTGATCACAGCCGCGGCGGACTTCGCACTAAGCAACATGACCACCGCCCAGAGCATTCCTCCGGGAGCCTCAGCCAGCTACAACATCTCAATCACATCGGTGAATGCGCCATTCACCAACGTGGTCACGCTGACGGCGACCAACCTGCCGCCGGGCGCCACCTACACTTACTCCCCGGCGTCAGTGACACCGGGGTCCGCGGGCGCAAGCTCCACCCTCACGGTAATCGTACCGAAGCAAAGTGCAGCTACGCGATACGGCTCGAAGACACCTCTGGTTCTGGCAGTGCTGCTCGCGCCGTTGGCGCTGCTTCGAAGAACGCGCAGCGGGCCGCCACGGCTGCTTCTCTGGCTGTTGCTCACACTAACGTCAATCGGAGTCGTCACCGGATGCGGCGCCGGCGGCTACTTCTCGCAGACGCAACAGATATACACCATCACTGTAACTGGGACCAGCGGAAGCCTAGTGCACAACACCATTGCAACACTGACCGTCGAATAGGAGGAGCGATGGAGCGATACATTCGCATTTTCGTCTTCGTACTGCTGTCATCGCTCACGCCTGCAATATCGGCCCAGCGGCCTGCCAACACTATCGACGGATATGTCACCTTTAGCGAGATGTACGCGAACGCGCCGGTCGGCGGCTGCGGCTGCTTCTGGATGGCTGGTGCCGTCGGAGGGTTCTCCGTGCCCGTCTGGCATAACTTCTCCGCTGTCGTCGAGGCAGGAGGCCACACGACCGATCACATCCCTGGCTTCAACACGGGTCTCAGCCTCTTCTACGGAATGGGAGGCATCAGAATGCGCCTTCCCAACCACACGCGCTTCCAACCCTTCGGACAGGCTCTCTTCGGCGGAGTGCACGGCTTTGACGGCTACTTTCCGGCTCCTGTGGGCAAGTCTCCCACGAGTTACGACACATCCTATGCTGCGACCGTCGGCGGGGGCCTCGACATCGCCGTATCCAGACACGTCTGGATACGTGCGGTTCAAGCCGACTACTTCTATTCCGAGCTCAGAAATGTTCAGGGCGACCGGCAAAACCAGTTCCGCATCGGCGCGGGAGTGCTTTTCCGCGGATCCGACTTTCACTGGAAACACTGACGGCACCTTATATTCTCGCCAATCGATCAACCTGCTAACCCAAGTGAATCCCAGAATCAGCCGGTTTTGGGGATTAGTAGGTTGCTACCTCTTGTTCCCAATGCCACGCCGTCGAAACGATCTCTTCCAGGTCAGCCTCCGCCGACCACCCCAAGACATCTTTAGCCTTCGTGGGGTCCGCGTAAAGAATTGGAGGGTCGCCGGCACGCGCGCCCGCGAAGTGGTGCGGTACCTCTTTCCCGGTAATTTTCTTGATTGCGGCGAGCAATTGCAATATCGATGTGCCGCTGCCAGTTCCTAGATTCAGGCGGATTGAGGCTCCGCCACTGGCCAGATGGTCGAGAGCCCTTACATGCGCGGCGCCCAGGTCCGACACATGAACGAAGTCACGCACGCAGGTGCCGTCAGGAGTGTCCAGATCCTTGCCGAAGACGGTCAGCGGAGGCTTCGTTCCCATAACTGCCTTGAGTGCGAGCGGTATGAGGTGGGTCTCTGGATCGTGTAGCTCGCCGATTTTGCCAGATGCATGGGCGCCGGCAGCGTTGAAGTAGCGGAGGGCTGCGTAGCGGAGGCCATGGGAGGCGGCATAGGCCGAAAGCATGTGCTCAAAAAATAGCTTGGACGCCCCATATGGGTTGACTGGATCCTGCGGGCATTTCTCCGTGATGGGCAACTCGCGTGGAACTCCGTAGGTGGCACAAGTTGAAGAGAAAATGAAAATCCGGACAGAACTGGCCAGAACCGCGTCTAGAAGCGTAAGCGCATGCTCGACATTGTTTCGGAAATACTTCCGTGGCTCTACAACTGATTCTCCAACATAGGCGGAAGCTGCGAAATGCATCACGGCGTCCATGCCGCTAAGGCACTGAGAGATTTTCTCCGTGTCGCAAATATCGCCTTCAATCAGTTTGAATCCCGTCGACAGACGACGAAAACCCGTTGACAGATTGTCATAAATTACTACATCGTGTCCTGCCGCATCCAACTCCCTGACAGCATGTGACCCCACGTAGCCACTCCCACCAGTCACAAGAACCCTCATCAACCCTCCCAATTTCTCGACCCGCTGCTTTATGCTGTGATGACTGAGGAAATCCAATCAATGATCTCAATTGTAATTCCCGCCTACAACGAGGAAGACGGCATAGCCGAACTGTACCGACGCATCGTGGAGGCCGCTCCGCCGTGGCAGGACGGCTTTGAAATTTTGATCGTAGACGACGGGAGCCGCGACAGGACAGTGGAGATCTGCGAGAAGATAGGTTCGGTGGACACTCGGCTCAAGGTAATCAGCCTCTCTCGCAATTTCGGACACCAGGCAGCTGTTTCTGCGGGCCTGATGCACGCAAAGGGAAATATCGTCATAGTGATGGATGCCGACCTCCAGGATCCTCCGGAGGAGCTGCTTCCATTTATTCAAAAGATTCGGGAAGGCTGGGATGTGGTCTATGCGATCCGGACGAAACGGAAGGAAAATGTGTTTAAACGGGTCTCCTACTGGGCGTATTACCGCATGCTTAAAGACTTGCCATTCTTGACATTCCACTCGACTCGGGGGACTTTTGCGTCATGCGGGGAGAGGTGGTAGATACGATGAACCGACTCCCAGAGCGCAACCGGTTCGTTAGAGGACTTCGAAGTTGGGTGGGTTTTCGACAGACCGGAATGGCGTACGAACGAGAGGCCAGATTTGCGGGGGAACCGAAGTACAATTTCCGCAAACTCCTCAAACTGGCGTCAGATGGTATCTTCAATTTCAGCTACCGTCCACTTCATCTCATCATGTCTATGGGCCTCGCTCTCGCTGCTGCTTGCGTGTTTGGTGCGGTGTTTGTCGTCGTCGGATACGTGACGAATTTGACGCTCTTCGGATTCAATCCGCGTAATGCCACGGGCTGGACATCGCTCATCTTTACAGTTCTGTTACTTTCGGCGGTCAACCTCGTATGTATGGGAATTCTAGGCGAGTACATCGGCCGGCTGTTCGAAGAGGTCAAGCACCGGCCAACCTGGATCGTAAAAAGGCGCTTCAATCTTCCAGATGACATCTGATGAAAAGACCAATCAATAGGAACAAGTAGTCAAGGACGTGACGTTCTGCAGATCATCGTGAAAGGGATTGCACTATGGATACCGCCGAGTTCGACCAATTTGCTAATGAATATGACCAGGTGCTTGAGCAGCATATTACTGCGAGCGGCGAGAAGCCAGAGTTCTTCCACGATTACAAGGTCAAGGTACTGAGCCACATGGCGAAGGAACGCGATCTGCGGCCCGAGAGCATACTGGATTTCGGGTCAGGCATCGGAAACTCCACTCCCTTTTTTCGGCGGTATTTCCCAGACGCCAGGCTGACTGGCGCGGATATTTCGCAGCGGAGCCTGGAAGTCGCGGAAGCGCGTTTTCCTGGGATGTCAACGGGCCTGCGAATCGAAGACCAGCGCATCCCTGCTCAAGACAATTCGTTCGCCGTGACGTTTTCTGCATGCGTGTTTCACCACATTCCACATGAAGAACATTCTTATTGGCTGCGCGAGTTACTCCGGGTCACACGTCCCGGTGGAATGCTTGGCATCTTCGAGCATAACCCGCTGAACCCACTAACTGTGCGTGTCGTGAACTCGTGCCCATTCGATGAGAATGCGCGGTTGATCCGGGCGAAACAACTTGTAGAGAGCTATCGTTCGAGCGGATGGAAGAATGTCAAGACGCATTATCACGTGTTCTTTCCCCACGCGCTGGCCGGTTTACGTGTAGTCGAGCCGTATCTCTCGAGAGTGCCACTTGGGGGGCAGTATTCGGTAACTGCGACCAAGTGATGGTGCTGGTGTCACGACCTACAATAAGAGGACGGTCGATCAAGGATGAGCGCGGCGAGTGTGGAAACCTGCGGGCGATTTCGCCGTTGAGATGATGCGAACGTCGTCCCCGGCGACCCCAGCCGCGGTGAGATTACCCAAGGCCCTTACGGCTTTGAAGGAGCGGTATACCGGACGATATAGAGTGTCGTGCCGCGCGCGTCGGCCAGCCAGCGGGAATAGTGCACCGGAGCGAAGGGCGCTAGACCGTAGCAAGCGTCGGGGTCGGATGAGGCGCCGTAGAGAGGCTTGATGTGAGGAGTCTTGTCGTACC
Source organism: uncultured Acidobacteriaceae bacterium (assembly GCA_963746625.1). GTDB lineage: Bacteria > Acidobacteriota > Terriglobia > Terriglobales > Acidobacteriaceae > Edaphobacter. The sequence continues at coordinate 43,383 of CAVVBT010000001.1, read as the reverse complement.
AAAACATCGGGCAGGTGCCAACTGGGAGCGGAGGGGTTGGAACATACGCATCTGCGGGCACTTCAATATCGCGATCATTGATGTGGTCAGAGTGCTGGAGTTCCACCACCATGTTGTAATCCCATCCGTTGTCGATAGACGTGTCTGGAATCCCAGCAGCACGAAGTTCGGCGGCCAGGTCCGCCCGGGCGCGATACAACGAAAACATATTATGGGTAACGGCGATGCCATAGACCGCCATGATCCCAACCATCAGAACGCTTGCAAGCGGAAGCTGCGACTGGATTCGCTCCTGGTAGTAGCGGATGAGGCAGAGAAGCGCGACCAGCAGCAACCCGAGTGCATAGCGATCGATCACCCCGTTGTAAATCCCTTCAACCGAAATTGTCATAGCTCGGGAAAAGAGAAGAACCGTGTAAGCGATTGTGAAGGGACCGAGGAGCGCGCCGAGTTCCTTCCAGGAGATCCTCCGGACAGAGTCTTGCACAGTTAGCATTCGACCCCAACTAACCAATGAGCAAATCAAGCCGATCAGACTGCCGAATGCGGCAACGGTTAAGAGTTTCTGCATCCATGGGTAAAGGAAGATGGCATGCGTCCCCTTGATAGGCGACTCGTAGCCTCCATATACATTGACCCAATCTTGCGACGTCGGCTCCCGCAGATACCTGAAGCTGTCACGGAAATGGCTTGGGTAAGTGGCGAGAAGGAGATAACCGAAAACTAATGCGCAGACGATGGCAATTGCGCGGGAGTTGCTCTTGCGGACCTCAGGCAAAAACAAGACCATGACGGGAAGCAGAAGGAAGGGAAATTCCAGGAAAAAACAGAAGAACTGAAAGAGGGTGCGCTTCACAGGAAAAGCACCAACCAGAAGATGTTCGGGTAAGGTATAAGGTTGATGTTTGAGCCAATGCAGGCAACCCAGGATGAAGAGGATACCCACAAATGTCGCTATAGCGCCGCCGAGTAGAACACGACGTCGGGCTCGTAGCAGCCAGAGAGTGGACGGGACCATTACGAGGATGCCGATCCATGCGAGCTGGCGGGATGTGCCGCAGATCGCGTTGGTTGTAACCGCAAAACAGAGCCAACTGATGGCCGCACGGGTTCTGGATGCCTGCAAGGCCCGCAGGCACCCGTAGAGACAAAGCACGATTGCGAAGAGACCATGGATGTCACTCATGAAGGTGACAGAGAGTAGGAGATAGAGCGGCGAAAGGACGAGGGCTAATGTCCCGATGGTTGCATTGCGCTCGCCAATGCCCGCCCGAACCATAGTGCGCTGCAGGAAAAATGCTAGCGCCATGGCTACTAGCAGTGTGCTCATGCGAACCGTAGTGAACGAGAAGCCAAAAAGCTTAATGAGGGCGGCGCCAAGGTAAAGCTGCCAGATCAGCATGGCCCCCGACCAGCCGTTGAAGAAAATGTGGCCAGTGGCTGCGAGCTTCTGTGTGATGAGTATGTACGGGCCGTCGTCGCAGATGCCACTATTTGCGTAGGGCCGACTTACAAGCTCGCAGACAAGCAACGCGATGGCGCAGAATAAAGCCGAAATCCGGAATCTCTGAACGAATGACAATGGGTACCCTGAAGATCATTGGTTGTGCTTGCGCAAAATGTGACAAGCGACACTTGGCTGCTGTTGTTTTTTCAGGATATCAATTGTGTCAGGGGATGCTGGCACGATTCGGTAATCGATCAGAGCAGTTTATCCTCGCGATAGTTCGATGATCGGCCGAAATCCTCGATTTTCATAGCCCCGCCTCCCCCGGGATAGCGTTCTTCTTCGGTTGCCATGGCCTCCATTATTCCAAGGCCTATCCAATCAACCACCCACGTGAAAACCTTTACAGACTTGTGAATGCTGTGTTGTTAAGGGCCTGACGTCCCCCCCCAAAAAAAGGGCTCTTCAATGGCGACGGGAGCTATTCCTGCGCTGCCTCCAATATTTTCTTGCCGATTGTTGTAGCAAAGCTCTAATATCATCGTTCGCACTTGTTACTAAATAGTAGATTTGCGCTGGGCAAGGAAACTTGCCCAAAAGACAAAGAAGTCTGGGTTTGTCTGGGCCCTCAGTGTGCACCGGTGTTCCCATGCTTCAGCAGAGAAGGGTGAGCAGTATGATCGTTTTATCGGGACCCAGTAAGTCCAGCAAGCAGAGTGGTTTGCAGAGCCTAAAGTCTTTCGCATCCAGCGCCTTATGCATCATAGCCGTGTTGATTGGCACAGGCCCAATCGCTTTTGGTCAGGCGGGTAACACAGGAACCGTCGCCGGAAATATCACAGACCAGCAAGGCGGCGCAGTCGTCGAAGCCGTCGCAATCCTCTCCTCGCCGGATCAAGGCAAATCCTTCACGGCCAAGGCGAACACCAAGGGCGAGTATCTCTTCTCGGATATTCCGGTCGGCACCTACAACCTGACGGTTACGGCTCCTTCCTTCCGAACCTACGTCATCAACTCAATCTCGGTGGAGGCTGCCCAGAACGTTCGTCTCGACGCCCATCTCGACAACGGAACCACCACTGAATCGGTGACGGTTGAAGCTGCGAGCACCACCCTGGATACGCGCTCCGCGACGATTGGTACCGTGATTGAGAACAAGCTTGTCGAAGAGTTGCCTATCGACGGTCAGAATGTTGTGGCTCTTTCTGCGCTCCTGCCCGGCGTGACCAATGTCAACGCTCCAACGACATTCACCAGCGACACGGGTGGCCCGACTTTCAACGTCTCCGGCTCACGCAATAATCAGAACCTGTTTCTGCTTGATGGTTTTCTCTGGAACAACGCCTTCTACAATACCGGTCTGAACTTCCCCCCGCCCCACGCCATGACGGAAGTCAGCGTGCTCCTCGATAACTACAAGGCGCAATACGGGCGTAACGCAGGCAGCATCTTCAACGCAATTACGAGAAGCGGCACAAACCAGTATCACGGCACGCTGTGGGAGTACTTCCAGAACAGCGCCCTTGATGCCACAGACTACATCACGCACTTCAACCCGCACCTCGTCTCCAATCAGTTCGGAGCAACTCTGGGCGGCCCAATCCGCCGCGACAAGCTCTTCTTCTTTCTCACCTTTCAGGACCTTCGTTACGCAGGCGAAGCCATCGCGATCGACCAGACTCCAACCTATGCCCAGCGCGGCCTCATCTCTCCGGGTGTTCCGCTTCCCTGCACCTCGACCTACTTTGCCGGCATGACGTGCGCGAACTTCCTGGGGAATTTTCCGGCGGGGTCCAATCCAAACCAGATTGTTCAGAATCCCCTCTATTCGAGCACTTACGGTGCAAGCGCAACGAGCCAGTTGAACTCCACCTGGCACCAGCAGGGTGGCACGGGAACTTCACCATGTGTCACCACGATGATGAATTACATGAACAACTCCGCGGCGAACGCGGCAACAACCAAACGCTATCTTCCAAACGCCGAAATCCCGAGCATCTGCTTCAATCCCGTCGCGGTGAACTTCCTGAATCAGTATGTGCCCGTGCCAAATCAACCCAGCATTGCGGGCGCGCCCCCTCAGGCGCTCTCGAGTGCGAAGCAGCCACGCAACGACTACAACGGCATGGCTCGCATCGATTGGAACCTGCAACGCCACACCCTCGACGCCCACTTCTACATGACGAACGTGAACGACATTACGTCGAACAGCGTCAGCCAGGGCCAGGGCATAGCCAACTACGAGTTGGATCGCAATACCGGCGGCATCGCATTTGGCGGCATCGGAGACACTTGGGTCGTCAATGCCAACGCCCTGAATGTTCTTCGCGTTGGTTACAAGCGCTACAACTACGACATCTTCCCGACCGATCCGACAACCCTGCAGACACTCGGCTCGGCGCTGGTACAGCCGGGTACACCCTCGCTGCCCCGGCTGGAAGCAACCAACCAGTTCACTCTTGGCAGCGCCAACTCTGGAAAGAGCTACACGCTGAACGCAAACTACGAGCTCAGCGACAACTTTTCCTGGTCGCACGGCAGCCATAACTTCCAGTTCGGTGCAGAATATCTCGAACTGCAATATATCCACCGGTTTGACCAGGTTCCCTTCATCGAAGCGGAGCAGCAGAATACCGAGACATCTCTTGGAGATTTTCTCCTTGGGCTGACCTATCAGGAGACCTTCGGAAATTCCACCAATCTGTCTGCTCAACAGCATGTGTTTTACTTCTACGGCCAGGACGATTGGCGCGCCACCTCCAAACTCACCGTCAACTACGGCCTTCGCTACGAGCTGCCGTTCCAGTGGTATCAGCCGGATGGACAGTCGCTCACCTTCATCCCAGGCTTCCAGTCAACTGTCTTTCCCTCGGCGCCGGCCAGCATGGCGTATGTCGGTGACCAGGGCATCGGTAAAGGGGTAGTGCCCACTCGCTTCAACGATTTCGCCCCGCGCATCGGGCTCAACTACGATCTGCACGGAGATGGCAGAACCTCGATCCGAGCGGGCTTTGGCATCTTCTTCGACGGAATCAATGCAAATATCGTCGGTGTCGGCGAGCCCTATCACTACTCCGCGACCTACGCGCAGCCCAGCGGTAGTTTCTCTAACCCGCTCTTAGGCCAGAATCCCATCCCAGCCAACTATGTCAAAGGCAGTCCGCAGTTCGCAGGGCCGTACGCCGTCAACTATGCCGACAGAAATCTGACTACACCCTACACGGAAGTCTTCAACCTCGGGATACAGCAACGTATCCTCCAGTCGGCAACCATCGAAGTGAACTATGTAGGCAAGCTCGGACGCCACCAGATCATCCAGTTCGACCAGAATCCGGCAATCTACGATTGCTCCGGAGGATACTTCGCCAGCAACCCCACAACCTACTGCGCTGATGCCTCGACAGCCTCGGCTTCCTACACGGCGCGAGTTCTTTATCCAGGATATAACTACGGCGGCCAGGGAGTTGTCGACAATGCCAGCGTCGCGACTTCCAACTACAACGGGCTGCAGGTCATCTATCGGCAGCGAGCTCGCAAGAGTGTGACAGCCCTGGCCTCCTACACCTATTCGCGTTCGCTCGATCTGCAGAGTAACGGGCAGACGAATGCAGCGCAGGTGCCGATGCCCTTCAATCTGCGCTCGCAGTATGGCCCGTCGGACTTTCAGGCGACCCACATCCTGAACGGTGGTTTCATCTGGAATACGCCAATGGTCCATTACGACTCGCGACTCGTTCGCAGCATCGTCAACGGGTGGCGGGTAGGCGGCATCCTGAATGCTCGCAGCGGCAACCCCATTAATATTTTTCTCGCAGGTGACGTCAGCTTAACTGACCAACGTCCGCAGCGGCCAAATCTTGTGCCCGGTGTGAACCCGAATATGCCGCACGGAAGATCTCGCACGGCAGAGACTGCGGAGTGGTTCAATACAGCAGCGTTCGTAAATCCCGCGGTGGGAACATTCGGCAACGTGGGGCGCAATTCGCTCTATGGCCCCGCCTTTATCGTGACCAATGGCACCGTCGGGCGCTTCTTCCAGTTGACTCAGGAAAAGGATCTTGAGTTCAAGGTCGACGCGTTCAACCTCTTCAATGAGGCGAACCTCGCGAACCCGAATACCCAGCTGGCCTCAGCCGGATCGGCGCTGGGAAATTTCGGAACGATCAAGTCAACGGTCGGCACCAACGGCGTGGTCGGCACAAACGGGCGCAGATTGCAGCTCTCACTCCTGCTGCACTTCTAGTTGCGGCGTTTCAGCTCACGTTATTGCGATAAGAGGAAATAGGGTCATGACGATTTCACAGATTTTCAAAGGCAGCGCGTTAGCAGCGATGTTATTAGGTGCCGCCACGACAGGTCACGCACAAACAACGGCACAGGTTCCCTTTCTCTCTGCCATTGCGGGTCTTCCATCGGGCGGTTCGGGAGTGGCATGCACAAATGACATCCCCACATTCTCAGGAACTCATCTCGGCGACGGATGCCTGCCCAGCCAGGCAATTCTAACTACTCCCAGCAGCACGGCCATCGACGCCTACGGAAACATCTATATCTCGGACTACGGCGATAGGGTGATTCGGGTCATCTACCAGGGCGGCCCTGCGTTGACCGCCATGTTGATCGCAGCAAGTCCCGCCATCCCGAACTTTGCCCCTGTTCCCGGACACATCTATACCCTCGCCGGCTCCCTTGCGAGCACGATTACAACGACCGGATCGCCGAAGGCCGCCTACTGCAACGGCGCCGGCAGCGGAATCGTAGCGGTTGCGACAAATGGAGATGGATGTCCCGCAACTCAATCCGATCTACAGCCGCGCGGCATGTCGATCGATGCAAATGGCAACGTCTTCGTCGCCAATCTCGCCGGGGGCGAAGGCATGCGCGTGATCTACGCCGGTGGCAGCGCAGTCGCCAGCTTGATCACCACGCTTACCCCCACAGTAACATCCCCGCAAGTTGGCTATATCTACAGCATCACCGGCAGTTCTACCGCTGGCTTTTTAGGAGACGGTGCAAACGCACGCACAGCACGCTTCGAAAATGTCCGCGACGTAGTAGTCGACTCCTTCGGCAATCTCTTCATCTCTGACGGCAACTCCTCCGGCTCAACCACCAACAGTGACGTCCGCGTAATCTACGTCGGTGGAACAGCGGTCGCCAATCTGATCACCGCCTTCAATCCCTCAGCAACCCCAACCCCTGGCTTCATCTACAGCATCGCAGGCGGCGCCGCCACCGCGGCGGCAGCCTGTCCCACAGCAGGCTCCTATGGCGGAGACGGCGGTCCAGCCGCGCAGTCCAAGCTTAACTCTCCCTATGCAATGTTCATGGATGCCTCCAGCAATCTTTACATCGCCGACAGCTGTAACGGTCGCCTCCGAGTCATCTACGCCGGAGGCACAATCCCCGGCATCTCCAGCCCTGTCGTAGGAAATATCTACACCGTCGCTGGTGGAGGAACCCTCGCAGGCGGCGCCACGAACGTACCGGCAACCCAGCTCAACATCTCGCTCATGCAGAGCGCAGGCCTCGACGCCTCCGGCAATCTCTATGTTGCCGATAACACCAACCGCTACGTCTGGCAGATCAACCCCAACACCGGCATAGCAACTCTCTATTCCGGACTCGGCGTCTCGGGCAATCCAGCAACTGCAGTAGCCGCGGCCGGTCCCGGTGTCAACTGCAGCGGTACCACCGGACCACTATCTACGGACAAGGTTGGCGACGGCTGCCCCGCCTTGCAGGCCTCCGTCAGTCCGAGCCTTCGCTTCATCGGCGACAAACTCGGTCACGTCTACTCAATCGACAACAGCACCCTTCGCCAATATTCCCTCAATAACACCTTCCCCGCCACCTCTGTGGGAACGAACGCAACCCAGCCGCTCGCATTTACAGTATCTACAACGCCCGCAACCGACACGTTCACCCTGCAGGGCTCTTCAACAACTGAGTTCAGCGACGCCGGCAGCGGCCCATGCTCTCCCGTCGCATCGACTCCCGCAACCACGCTCTGCATCTATAACGTGCTCTTCACTCCCGCCCAGGCAGGCGCACGCAACGGCTCCATGCAACTTAGCGCAAGCGGAGCCGGAACTCCCGCAACAGCCCTGCTAAGCGGCGTTGCCACTGCCTCGCAGCTCTCCGTTGATCCCGGAACCCAGACATCTCTGGGCTCCGGACTCACTCCACAAGGTATTGCCGCAGATCTCTCCGGCAATCTCTACGTCGCCGACGCAAAAGCGAACCAGGTCGTCGCCATCAACATCGGAAACAATACAACCACGCCGCTCATCACCGGCGTCAACAACCCAAATCAGGTCGCCATTGACGGCGCGGGTAATATCTTCGTCGCCGACACAAGCAACAACCGCATCGCCGAGCGCCCAGCGGCTGGCGGCGCAATCGTTGCCCTGGGCACAGGCCTCTCAGCCCCACAGGGCATCGCCGTCGACACCGTCGGCAACATCTATATCGCCGACACCGGCAACAATCGCATCCTAGAAATCGTCGGAGGAGCTCAGCAGATCATCCTCCCATTCACCGGACTCAACAAGCCCACCCGTATCTCGCTCGACGCAACGAATGATATCTTCGTCGCCGACTCGGGCAACAACCGCGTAGTCGAATTTGTCGCCGGTCAAGGTCAGGTCACCGTCAACCTTGGCTCAACCACCGTGACTCCCGCAGGCATCGCCACCGACCCCGCCGGCAATCTCTACATCGCCGATGCGACCGGCCTCCAGGTGCTCGAACTCCTCGCCGGGACGACCACAGTAAACACCGTCCTGCCGAACCTCAAAGCCCCAGCCGATCTCGCCGTGGGACCCAACGCCAGCCTCTACATCGCAGACTCACAATCAACGTCAGCAATCGCCCTCAATCGCTCGCTCGGCAATGTCACCTTCCCAATCACCAATGTCAACGAGACCAGCAACGTAACCTTCTCGCTGGCGAACACTGGCAACGCCGCTCTCTCTTTTCCCGGACCGCAATTGGCGTCTCCAACAACGTCAACCACCACTTTTGCCGTGACAGCCGCTTCGGGAAATGGATGCTCCCTTGGAGCCTCAGTTGCTCCCGGCGCCAATTGCCTGCTGAATGCCTCCTTCTTGCCACTCGCACCGGGTTCCTTCAGCCAGGCCTTTTCCTTCACCACCAATGCGGCGAATAGCGCGGCCGCGCAAGCACTCCTCGCAGGCACAGGCGACCACCTCGTCAGCACAACCACAGCGATCTCAATCACCTCGCCCACGACATCAACCATCGGCTTTGGAGCACCCGTCGTTCTCTCCACCGTAGTCTCACTGGCTTCCAACTCTGGAACACCCACTGGCACCATAACCCTGTCTGTCGATGGCCAATCGCGCCCCCCAGTAGCCTTCGGCACCGGCACAATTCCTCTCACGTTGAACCTTCCCGTTGGCATCCACGTCGTTACGGCAGCGTTCAGCGGCGACTCGGTCTATGCCAGCAGCGGCAGTTCCGTTAGCTTCACCGTGGTGAGGGCCTCCACAACCACTACTCTCACCACTTCCTCCAGCACTCCAGGAGGCACGCCCAACATCACCTTCACCGCAACCGTCACCTCGCCAACCGCAAGCGGCGAAACCGGAACCGTCAGCTTCTACGCCGGAACAACCCTGCTCAGCACATCCACTCTCGTCAGCAACTCCGCAACATACACAACGTCGAACATCACCTTCTCCAGTAACAGCTTCACCGCGGTCTATAGCGGCGATGTCAACTTCAGCTCCTCCACCTCAGCGGCCCTCCAGCCTGCTCCGGATTTCGCCCTGACCTCGTCCAGTTCCACCATCGCCACTGCTCAGGGAGGCGTCGCTACTGCGTCCGTCACCCTGACTCCAATCTTCGGTTTCTCCGGCGTCATCACCCCCTCCTGCAGTAACCTCCCGGCCAACACGGTCTGTCGCTTCCAGCCGACAACAGTGTCGTTCAGCGGCAATACGCCCGTAGGCGCTTCAATCCAGATCTACACAAACGTCTCCAGTTCGGCAGCCAGCCTGCAAACGCACGATGCCAGCCGGATCACGTTTGCGCTGGTCGGGCCCTGGGGAATCGGAATGCTCGCACTCTTCGGATGCAAGCGCGGAAAGAGGGTGCGTCTCGCCCAACTGCTGCTCCTGGCTGTTGCAACTCTGTGTGCGGCAAGCGGTCTTACGGGCTGCCTCGCACACCCGGTCACGCCGCTCACTCCTCCGGGAACACAAAACGTTACCGTTTCGTTCGCAAGCTCCGGGAGCGCCACACCCATAACGCATTCGCTCACCTACAACCTGACAGTAAATACGCAGTAACATCATTTTTCCGACGAACGGGCTCGTTCCATTTGCATGGGACGAGCCCGATCTTATTTAAAGAAGGGGGCACGAGCAGCCGATCTCCGTCCACTATCCCTTTGAGCCTGTTGAAAGAGCTGCGACGGCCAATCAAAAAAACTGAGGAACCAAAACCCGCGGTCCCCGCATCCAACGGAGGAAAAAGAACCAACTAACCTCCTCTTTCGGAAGGAACTCAGATGAGCGACAACACTACTCCTCTCACTGCGCAGGAATATGACCTCGTCATTCTTGGCAGCGGCGAAGGCGGAAAATATCTTGCCTGGACGCTCGCCAAACAAGGAAAGAAAGTTGCCGTTATCGAGAAGAAATATATCGGCGGATCCTGTCCCAACATCGCCTGCCTCCCCAGCAAGAACGTCATCCATAGCTCCAAAGTCGCCTCTTACTTCTTCCGAAGCGAGGAGTTCGGAATCACGAAGGACAACGTCAAAATCCACATGGCTGCAGTCCGCGAGCGCAAACGCAGAATGGTCGCCGGACACGTCGACGCGCACCTCGCAAACTACAAATCAAGCGGCGCCGAACTCATCATGGGTTACGGGCGCTTCATCGCTCCCAAAACCATCGAAGTCGCGCTCAACGCCGGTGGAACCCGCATCCTCCACGGCAAAGATGTCGTCGTCAACGCCGGAACCCACGCCACCGTGCCCGACACTCTCGGCCTCCGCGAAGCTGAACCCCTCACTCACGTCGAAGCCCTCGAGCTGGACCACGTCCCCGGCCATCTCATCGTCCTGGGCGGAGGCTTCGTCGGTCTGGAACTCTCCCAGGCGATGCGGCGCTTCGGCAGCCGTGTAACCATTATCGACCATCATGATCGCTTAGCTCCCGCAGAAGATGAAGACGTCTCTCAGGCCCTTCAGGAGCTATTCCGCGATGAGGGCATCGAACTCGTACTCGGCGCGCAGGTCAGAAGCGTCGAAGGCAAATCCGGTCAGTCAGTAAAACTTCTTTTCACGCAAGAGGGGACAGAAAAGACAATCGAAGGCACGGATATCCTCGTCGCGACTGGCCGTACGCCCAACACCTCAGGCTTCGGCCTCGAAGTCGCGGGAGTAAAACTCACCAAAGACGGCTACATCAAAGTCAACAAGCGGCTCCAGACAAGCGCGTCCGGCGTCTGGGCCATAGGCGAGTGCGCCGGCTCCCCAAAGTTTACCCACATCTCTTTCGACGACTTTCGCGTCGTCCGCGACAACCTCACCGGCGGCGATCGCGTCACCACCGGTCGGCAGGTCCCATTCTGCGTCTTCACCGACCCCGAGTTGGCAAGAGTCGGCCTCAACGAAACCGAAGCCAAGGCAAACGGAATCCCTTATCGCCTGGCGAAGATCCCAATGGCCGCCGACCTCCGCGCCACCACTCTCTCCGAGACACGCGGCTTCATGAAGGCACTAATCGACACCAAAACAGATAGCATCCTCGGCATCACCGTCATCGGCGTCAGCGCAGGAGAGATTATGGGCGCCGTACAAATCGCCATGATCGGCGGACTTCCCTACACCGCCCTCCGCGACGCCATCATCACTCACCCCACTCTGCTAGAAGGACTCCTAGGTCTCTTCGCCGCCGTCCCGCCAAAGGAAAAGGCGCAACGAAAGAGCCCGAAGAGGAAAAAACCGGCCGAAGAACTTTCCCGTTGATTTACTCTGTGCGAGTGGAATTGCTCGCATTGAAAAATGATCGAGGCCATCTCGACTGCGGCAGGCCCTAAGCCATGGACAACTTTCAAGAGTTCTCAGATACCACCCCAAATGGAGTACAGGTTCGAGGATTCCTCCACCGCCCAACGAATCCGAACGCAAATTCGAGCCAAAATTTGGGTGAAGACGGTCTCGTTCTGACCCACGGCGCAGGAGCAAACTGCAACGCTCCACTTCTGGTAGAACTGGCGAATCAATTTTCTGCCGCGGGATTGATCGTGCTCCGCTGCGATCTTCCCTTTCGCCAGGCACGACCACACGGGCCGCCACCGCGCGGCAGCGCAGAACGCGACCAGCAGGGACTCAGGGCGGCAATTGCGTCCATGCGACGACAAACCTCGGGCCGCATATCTCTCGGAGGTCATTCTTACGGAGGAAGACAGGCGTCGATGCTGGCCGCATCGGAACCCGGTCTCGTCGACCGACTCCTGCTACTTTCGTATCCGCTCCACCCGCCGCAACGGCCAACTGAACTACGAACGCAACACTTCCCCAAACTCCAAATCCCTGCGATGTTCGTCCATGGAACGCGGGATGGTTTCGGATCCATCGACGAAATGGTGTCGGCGTTGAAGCTCATCCCGGCCGAAACCGAACTGCTTCCGATCGCCAGTGCGGGGCATGAACTCATGACCAGGCGAAATCGTGATGAGATGCCAAAAAGTGTGGCGGAAGCGTTCAGGTCATTCGCTCACAAAATACTTGCCTGACTTTGGCCTGGCCCCTCAGGGACACCCAAATAGACCGCCCGTTACCCACCACAAACTGACCACAAATTCACCACAAAAACACCACAAAAAACCATCCAGAAAGTGCTCTAAATCCGCATTATCCCGCCCTAAAAACCCCGAATTGGTCAAACCACTTCCGCATCGTACCCCCGCTCATGTATGCTTTTCCGCGGAGGAAATTATGAAGAAATTGGTCGGCCTGCTGGTAGTTCTTACAGCAGGATTTGCAACACCTCTCACAGCCCACTGCCAGGTTAGTCTCTACGGTGATTTCAGTGCCAGCAAGCTTACTTACCTCTCTAACACCAACGTTTTATACGGCCCTACGATCGGCTCCTTCATCGACTTCGCAAGCGCGAAGCACATCAACTTTTCGGCTGACTTCCGCGGAACCTTCGTAGGCGCCGGCGGAGTACGTCTGGACGGTTTTGTTGTCGGACCACGCGTAGCCACCGCCATCAAATTCCAAAAACTAAAACCCTACGCCGAATTCATGGTAGGCTTCGCCCGCTACAACAACGGTCAGAACGTGGCTGCCAGTTCGTCAACCGACTCAGAAATCCAAGTAAACACAGGAGTTGATCGCCCCGTGGCACGGCTGATCGACTGGCGCGTCTTCGAGTACAGCTACGCGCAGTACTACGGACTCAGCGGACAGTACCATCCGAAGACGTTCAGCACCGGCATCGTGTTTCACCTCCACTAGCCGACTCGAAATATGGAGCCCCAATGAAGCTTGTCGCCATCTCCTGCGTCATCACGTTCTTAGCAACGCCATTGCTCATCGCACAGGATTCAAGGACAGTCACCGAACCTACGCTCCCTCCCGTGTGTACGTCGCTCGACGCGCACCTCAGCATCATCGGCCACAGCCTCGGTGAAGCTGATGAAAGGTTGCTGGATACGGGACGAATTCAACAGGCACTCGACGCATGCGGCACTGGTCACGGCGTCCTCCTGCGGCTGCATGGAAGAGACAACGCATTCCTCAGCGGCCCTCTGGAGCTTCGCGAAGGCGTGACCCTCATCGTCGACAAAGACGTTACCTTATTCGCGTCTCGCGATCCGGCCATCTATGAGAAGACGCCCGGCAGCTGCGGCTTGGTCAACGACTTAGGCAACGGCTGCAAGCCGCTCATAACAGCCCAGCACGTATCCGGAGCCGGAGTGATGGGAGACGGAACCGTCGATGGAAGAGGTGGAGAAAAAATCCTCGGGAAGAACGTCACCTGGTGGGATCTCGCGGAACAGGCCCGCAACGGTGGCAGGCAGCAGGTCCCTCGCATCATCGTCACCGATACAGCGGACAATTTCACCCTCTACCGAATCACTTTAAAGAATTCTCCTAACTTCCACGTTGTCTACAACCATGGTGACGGATTCACGGTGTGGGGACTTAAGATCGATACCCCGAAGCGCGGCGCTCGCAATACAGACGGAGTTGATCCTGGCGCAGGATCGAAGAACATCACGATTACCCATAGTTACATTCGGACCGGTGACGATAACGTTGCGATCAAAGGTGGCCCCGGCGGAGTCACCAATATGACAGTGATTCACAATCACTTCTATTGGGGACACGGCATGTCAATCGGTAGCGAAACCAACGGTGGAGTGAGCAAAATCCGTGTCTCCGATCTTTCACTCGACGGTCCAGACAACGGCATCCGAATCAAGTCGAACGGATCTCGAGGCGGGCTGGTACATGACGTTGTCTACGACGACGTCTGCGTACGCGACTCACCCAATCCCATTACGCTCGACACGGGGTACACGGCCGCAGGCACGGTTGAAGGAAACTCTCCGCCCACCATGCGCGACATCACCTTACGTAACGTTCGAGTCTCAGGCGGCGGGAAGATTTCATTCAATGGATACGCCAAAGACTACCGGATTGCAGTCAATCTCGATGATGTTCTGCTGACCGATGGTTCTCCCTACGCCTATTCGCTCCATCACGCCGACGTTGTCTTCGGGCCAGGGCCGGTCAATCTCAGACTCTCCGGAGGAGTCGATTCGACGATACAGGGAACCCAGGGCAAGGGGTCGGCTGCCTCATGCACAGACAAGTTTGTTCCATTTCCGAAAGAATGATCACGCCTTCGCATGGTCTCAACTGAAGGCACACAACCCCGCGTACTGAAATTCATAGTGGTCGACTCAATTGAACGCAACAATCCGCACAAAATACGTGTCTACTATAGGGAGTACATCTATCACCAATTCAAGGAATTAAATGACGAAGCTGACGCACCGCTACGCCCTCATCGCCATTTTGCTTCCCGCTCTTGCTTTAAGAGCCCAAGACGCCAGCAAACAGGCTAAGGATACGAGCACGCCGTCTCCGAGCGGAACAGAGCCGTTAGAGACTCTCAAGGTTACAACTCGCATCGTCGTCCTGGATGTCGTCGTCACCGACAAGAAGGGGACTTTGGTTGATCGCGAACTCACGCGCGACGACTTCACCGTATTCGAGGACAAACAACCCCAGAAAATACGTAGCTTCGAGCCGCCCAGCGAGCACCGGATGCCCGCCAGCGAAACGGCAATCGTCAACTCCGCTGCCGATCTGAAGAAGATCGGCGATGCGCCGGTAACCATTCTCGTTTTGGATGAGCTCAACTCGCGCTTCGAAGACATGAGCTTCTCGCGGCAGATGACGATCAAATACCTTCAGTCTCAGCCGGCGGTATTGAAAGAACCAACCGTTTTAATGATTGCCATGAACAGCACCTTTCAGCAGGTGCACGATTACACTCAGAACCGCGACGAGTTGATCGAAGTTGTCAAAAAACACATGCCCGAATATCCATGGCGCATGATGAACAGCGGCAAAACCGGTCCGGGGGCGGTGGAGCGCATGGCGCAGGTGATGGCCGCTCTGCAGCAGATAGGTCAGGCCTCGACAGGAACGCCCGGACGCAAAAACCTGATCTGGATCGGTAACGGCTTTCCCACAGCCGATCTCGTTGGGCTCGAACAGCAGCAGGCAGACACTATCGAAGCTGCGATGAGACGATGCACCGCTCGCCTGCTTGCAGCGCGGATAACCATGTACAGCATCAACCCGACTGCGGGCTCTACCTCCATGATCGAGGCCGACACACCGGACGACCTGAATAGCTCACTGGACGAGAATGGCAGCGACCCCTTTGGCATGGGAACAGTCTCCTTTACGAACTTCGCACCTTCCACAGGTGGAATTGCCTTCACAGGGCGCAATGACTTGAGCAATGTGATCGCTGAAGGTATCGCCAAGGGACAGAATTACTACACACTCTCCTACTCGCCAACCAACACCTCGCAAGACCCAGCGAAGTTCCGCAATATCAGGATAGTCATGAAGGATCCATCTCTTCGTGCGACCACTCGAGATGGCTACTATCCCGGCAGCGCCGCCGATCTGAACCCGGTACTCGACAAAACCATGTCGTCTAAACAGGTAACCGCGAACCTGCAGTTAGATCTTTCAGCGGCGCTGACAACGACAATCTCGTATAACGGACTCGACATTGCAGCAACGAAATCGGCCAACGGCGTTTACCAGATCCACGTTGCAGAGACGGGCATCAATTGGTCAGATCCAGGACCCGATGGCGGCCAGCACACTGAGGCAACGATTGCAGCGGGTTGGTACGACAGCAAAAACAAACTCCTTGGCCACGTCATTCGCGAAGAGACATTTCCTCGAGGAAGCGGGAATGCCGGTGCGAATTTCATACTGCCTGTTGAACTCCCCAATAATGTGGTCCGCCTGCGGTTCGTCGTTCGAGATGCATTGAACGGGCACATGGGGACAGTCGACCTGACGAAGTTCTAAAGGCCGCGGTTTGCTAGAGGCAGATCATCGGGGCGGCCCTAAGGCCGCCCCATACTCAGCGGAGGCCGAGAGGTTATTCCTGACCAGCAACGCCAGCCGCAACAGTGAACTGCATAGGCATCGTCACAGAGGTGTTGTTCGGTCCGGAAATGGTCAAATTGACCTTATAGGATCCTGTCGGCGTCAAACTCGCTTTTGGAGCCGTGGAGCTGCTGCATCCGCTAAGGACCATCGACCCGCCGGTCAACAAGCCCATGGCTACCACAATCGCGAGTAATCCCGTCTTCCGCAGACGCTTGCGAAACCCAAAGACGCCGATCAAGCTGCTCAAGAACACCGGCCATCCCAGAACGCTGGCAAGCGCCGTGTCGGAGTGGGCCGAAGGGATAGCCCTCCGGATTGCTTGCGACGAACCGGAAGTCGGCACAACTCCAGAACCTACATCGGTCCAGAGTGTCACTCCAACCGTTTGTGACGTGGAAGACCCCGGAACTGGCGCAAATACCAGTGTTGTTGGCGTGACTGTGCAGACCGAGTTCGCCGGCAGGCCGGAACAAGCGAAGCTAACTGTTCCATTCAGAGTATTGCTCGGAGTGACGACAACCGTTGCTAGTGCCGTCGAACCTTGCGCAGTTCCCAAGCTCAACGAACTCACCTGTGCCTGGGTCGTCGGCGAAATGAAAGCGGCGAGGAACCCCTGAGCATCGGGTTGAATCGTAAGGGTGGCAACCGGAGAGGTGGTTTTGGTGTAGTTCGCATCCCCGCTATAGACTGCCGTAATTGTATGGGATCCCGCGAGCAGGCCAAAGCTTTGTGGAGTGTATGGGAGTTGTGTTGCGGGATTTATCCCGGCCTGAGGATCGACGATGCTGGCCACACCGGATGCATTCAGCGAACCCGTCCCAATGGATTGGCCATCTGCTAAGAAAGTGATCGTGCCAGTAGGAATCCCTCCAGTCGCAGAGGCAACCTTGGCTGTTATCGTCAGAGGCTGGAACTGCGGCACTGAGGCCGGAGACAGTGTGACCGCCGCGCTCGTGGCACCGGTAGTTACCGTAACGCTCAGAGCTGGAGCCGTGCTGGTCGCATAGAAAATATCGCCGCTATAGACGGCTGTCACGGTAAGCGTACCGACATTCTGACCATTGATGCTCGTTGAGGCGGTTCCATTGCCGTCCAACGTGATGGGAATGCCCACGGGAGTTGTACCCACGAAGAACTGAACGGTCCCCGTTGGGGTGCACGATGGTGCATTTGTGTTGCATTGCGCCGGAGTAACCGTAGTCGTCACAGTGAACGCGACGGAATACTGTGGATTGCCTGTGGCGGGCGAGGTAATGACAGTCTTCGAGGATGTCGCCGTCAAAACCGCGCCTGTACCACTCAGCACGACCGACGGCGCCACTGGCAACGTTGGCGAGATTCCCGCCTCTCTAAATGTTGCGCTGAAGCTGCCTATCGCCACTGGGTTGAACTGCGCTGCGAGGTAACAAGTATCTCCCGGCGTTAGGTTCTCATTTGCAAAGCAACCCGATGAGTTCGGCCCTGTGAGCGTAAACAACGACGTATCGCCCGTACTGGTATACAGCGAAGGAGGAAGGGTTGCGGTAACCGATCCGGTGTTCGTCTCCTGAATCGTCTTCACCGGACTCGAAGCATTGATCGCCGCAAGCCCAAGGTTCTCCACCACGGACGTACGATCGATGAAAAACGCACGGTCGTTGCCCGAATCGAGAACATAGAGTCGGCCGCTGGTAGTCGAGGCAACTCCGCCCGGAAGGTTCAGGAGCAACGCATCGGCTGCGCCCGGTAGTATACCGCTGCCGCTTTGGCCCAACGTCCCTGCCGTTGTGTTGATGACTCCTGCAGCGTTGACCAGCCGAATCACATGGTTACCCGTATCAGCGATGTAGATATCGCCGGCGGCGTCCAGCGCAACTCCGGTCGGTCCGCTCAGTTCGGCGCCAGTCGCTGCACCGCCATTGCCCGAGGAACCACTCTGACCATTGCCCGCAACCGCTACCACTTTACCGGTACCGGCGACAATCTCACTGATCGTATTGTGGCCAGTGTCAGCAACGAAGATGTTGGAATAGGCATCCACTTGCAAAGCAGTGGGGCCACTGAAGACCGCGCTGCCGACAGCAAAAATATATCCCGATGCGGTCAATTCGCGAACGACGTTGTTCCCCGTATCGGAGATGTACACATTTCCGAAAGAGTCGGAAGTAAGGCCGGCCGGCGCGGAGAGCTTCGCCTGAGTCCCTACGCAGCCATTACCAAAGGCATCGAGCGCAGCAGCACAAGTCGTAGTGGATCCGCCAGCCGCAACACGAATCACGCCGGTTACCGGATCGATGCGACGAACAACCCCGTTGCCTGTGTCTGCGATGTAAATGGCTCCATCAGGGGTCACCGTAACGGCAGAAGGTGCGGAAAGAGTCGCCGAACTTGCCGGGCCTCCATTGCCGCTGTTGCCCGCGGCACCGGTTCCCGCGATGATCATTCCGTTACCGGAGCTGTTGTACTGAATCACCACATTGTCACCGGTGTCCGCGATATAAGTGTTGCCGGCAGCGTCGAGCGCGATCCCTGCAGGCGATTTGTAACCAGTACCGATCGAGGTTGTCGTACCGGGATCCAACGCAATAGCAGCAGCCGCTCCCATCCCGCTCAGAGAGAAATTCACGGTTGCACCAAGAGCAGAGTTTACGGTCAGCGTCGCAAGATCCACGCCCGGTTTCGACGGCGTAAAGGTAACGGTAATTGTGCAGTCGGTCGTAGTATCCGAATTTGTTGTGCAGCTTGCTGGCGTACTGACGGTAAAATCCGCATTTCCCGTAATGACGAATGGTGAAGTCGCCGCCGGGTGTCACCTACCGCAAAATGCACAACCAGAGTCTGTGTAGTGGAACTGGTTGAGTTCGTTACCGGGAAAATTTGGTTGAGCGATACCTTGCGGATACGCGAATTCAGCGAATCAGAGATGTAAACGTTCCCCTGGCCGTCGACAGCGACGCCCATTGCACTATTCGGATTCAACGTTGCTAGCGTAGCCTGGCAGTTGTCACCAATAGAGCTGGGTTGACCGCATCCAGCGCCACCAGACGTTTTTCCAAATGTCCCAGCGATGACCCGCATATAGCCGGTGGTCCCATCGACAAACCAGATGACGTTATCGCCGTTGTCTGCGACATAAATATTCCCACGCGCATCCAAAGCAATCTTGCGGGGAGCAGCGATCGTCATGCTGTTTGCCAGCACAACACCGCCGGTGTAAGTAGTCGTCGACCCTCCACCAATAATTGTGTAAATCGAACCGGGCGCAGCAACCGCTCCTGCATTGGTCGCCGCAATCAGTGCAGCAACCTGAGCGCCCCCTGCATAGACAACGCGTACCTTGCTATTGCCCTGGTCCGCGATAAACAGATTACCGTTGGCGTCCACCTCGACATCTTCGGGAGTGGAAACCTGCGCGGCCGTCGCCGGTCCTCCGTCTCCTGCCGATCCAGCGGTAGCCGCCGCATTGCTTCCTGGATATTTGCCGACAATCGTGGAGATCACGCCGGCTGTATTAATCATGCGAACGACGTTGTTTCCGCTGTCCGCAATGTAGATATTCCCTGCTGCGTCGGCCGTAACGCCGCGCGGCTGGTTTACTTCCGCTGACGTCGCCGGTCCACCATCACCCGTGTAACCTCCTGTTGCAGTGTTCTTGCTGCCCGGAGTGCCCGTCAACGCTCCTGCCACATAAGACATCACTCCAGTGGCGGCGCTGATCCTTTCGATGAGCCTGGCAGTATAGCCGGCAATGTAGACATCTCCATTTTTCGAAACAGAGAGTCCGCGGCTCGAAGCGAGCGAAGTAAATCCGCCACCCGCATTCCCCGCGCCATCATTTGCCGAACAGTTATCACCGTACTTATCCAGGGCAGACGCGCAGACGGTCGTCTTTGCGCTTCCAGCGAAGAGTGTGATCAGCCCGCTGCGCGCATCGATTCTGCGAATCAAAGCCTGAGCGCCGTTGTCGATGAAGTAGACATTCCCGGCGGAATCGACCCCTACATCATGAGTGTCGCTACTGGTGACGACAGAAGAAGAACTCGCAAGACAACCATTTCCTACCAGATCGGTAGACTTCCCTGCGGTCCCAGTTGTTCCGATCGCGCCCGGACACGCAGCCCCCAATGCAGGAGCAGTACCGCCTCCGGCAATAGTGTTGATGGTGTAAGGAAGCAGGTAGGGCGCCGCGGTTTGTGCGTTTAGGGAGCCAATTCCCGCCAACAAGAAAGCAGTTGCAAAGACACACTTACCGGCCCGACTCATCGCATTTCCCAAAACCATCATTCCAACACTCCATCAATTTCAACTTTTCGATTCACCGCCTCAACTGGACCCGATCGTACAGGCGTGGATGCTCCAAAGCAGCCCGTGAGCCGCCGTGTGGTAAGACCACGGCGACCGGAATTAGAGAAAACTAGTGAACCGCCCGAAATGTACCTGTTGGCGTATACGAATGTCAATAATGGATTAGTCGCGACTTCCGCGGGTGATTACCTCCCTAACGCCCTCCCGCACAGAATACTTGACAGCCGTATCGTGCAAAAAGCATACTTTCCGCGGCTGGTATGGTCAGACCAGTATCGACCCGAATCAATGGAGTAAGGCATGGATAGCAACAACTCTCTCAGGCCGCTGTGCCGTGGCGCTGAGGTGCGTAAGATGTTTTCTAGCACTTTGCGGATTTTTTTCATCGCTCTGTTTGCTGGAGCGATGATGCTCACCGTGCGCCCTGCACTCGCGCAGAATACCGGTAGCATCTTCGGTACCGTTCAGGACTCAACTGGTGCAGTTATTCCCGGGGCCATCCTCACCGCGACTGACCCTGCTCATGCCATTGCCCGTTCCGTCAAAAGCAACGGTTCCGGCGAATTTGTTTTCAGTGGCCTGCCAATCGGAACCTACACGCTCTCTGCGAGATCCCCTCAGTTTGAGAACTCGATTATCACTGGCATTCGGGTCGACGCGAACGCCGACATTAAAGAGATCGTCAAGATGGTGACGGGAGCGACGACCGAATCAGTCACTGTCGTTGACAACACCAGCTCGGCGCTCGATGCTAAGTCGGCAACTCTCGGCACGATGATCGATGAGAAATTGGTCGAAGACCTGCCGATTGACGGCCACAACGCCGTCGCCCTTACGGCGCTTCTTCCTGGCGTCGTTGACGTAAACGCACCCGCAACCTTTACTGGCGACACAAAGGGGCCAACCTTCAGCGCGTCCGGTTCAAGAAACACACAAAACCTGATGCTGTTCGATGGCCTGATGTGGAACAACCTGTTCTACAACACTGGTATCAACTACCCTCCACCGAACTCTTTGCAGGAGATCAGCGCCGTCCTGAATAATTACAAAGCCGAGTACGGGCGCAACGCAGGCTCCGTGGTCAACGTCGTCACCAGAAGCGGCACGAACCAGGTTCACGGCGCCGTCTGGGACTACATCCAGAACCAGTACTTCAACGCCGCAGACTATCTCTCCACCGTGAACCCGAAGGACAATATCAACCAGGTCGGTTTCACAATCGGCGGTCCGGTAATCAAAGACAAGCTTTTTCTCTTTGGAGCATTCCAGGATCTGATCGGCCGTTTGCAAACAACCGGATCGATCCCCGTCATTGGCTACGCAGAACGCGGGTTGAATCCTGACGGCGTCACTGCACGGCCATGCAGTACACCCGGCCCTTTTCCAGGAATGACCTGCGCAAGCTTTCTATCAGACGCGACCGGAGGAAAAATCATCAATCCAGTTTCGGTCGCTGGGACGAGCGGAAACCAGGCAACCGCGACAGATGCCGAAAACAATATCAACGTTGCGTACCAGCAGGCCGGTGGCACAGGGCAGTCACCTTGCATCCCGCTGCTGTTTGCAGCACAGACATATCAATTCAAAGTTCCGGGCCTTTCGGGAACCCAGCAGACTTATCTGCCGAATGGGGAGGTGCCCGTACAGTGCCTGAACCCCGTAATGCTGAAGGTCGTCAACACTTTTGTTCCTGCCGTCGTTAATTCGACCGGAGGCCTCGCAGTATCACAATCCAACAGCCCCACCGGCGACAAGAATCTACTGGTCCGTTCGGACTACGTGCTGAACGGCCAACACAGCTTCGACGCTCGATACAACCTCATCAACTCCAACGCCCTCGGTCCGCTGGGCGTCAATAGTTCCTCATTAGGCGTCGCAACCTACGCCGTCGTCTCCCAACAAGCCCTCAGCAACTTCGGCAACGTCGGTTGGACTTGGGTCATGACCCAAAGCCTGGTGAACCGGATGCGCTTTGGATATAAGCGCTTCGAGAGCACCCAGCACCCATTGGATAACCGGACCCTCAACAGCTTCGGAGGTAACTTCGTCGAAACCGGAATTCCCACGCTGCCGGCCTTCAATTTCTCAGGTCAATTTGCTCTGGGCAGTACAAGCCAGGGATATCAGGACCACATCAACGAAAATATCGAGCTGAATGAGAATATGACGTGGGTCAAGGGGAACCACACGATTCAAGGTGGCTTTGAGTTCCTTCGTCTGCAATACCTCACTCGCTCTGACTACCCGGGCCAGATTGCGTTCAGTTCAACCTACACCGGCGTCAGCTTCGCCGACGGAATGCTGGGCCTAGCCAACTCAGTCACGGCACAGAATCGGCTCATTCAGGGCGGTATCCAGCACGCTGTCTTCGCATGGCTTCAGGACGACTGGCGAGTCACGGCGAAGTTGACTTTGAATCTCGGTGCTCGTTACGAGCTGCCCTTCCAGTGGTTCGAGCCTCACGGGGAATCGGCAACATTTATCCCCGGCATCCAGTCGACCGTCTTCCCCGGCGCCGTCGGCGGCCTTGGATTTCCTGGTGATAAAGGTGTCTTGCCCTCGCTCGTACCCACGGACTACAACGGAATCGCACCGCGCTTCGGATTTGCTTATGACGTAACCGGGGCGGGCAAATTCCTCGTTCGCGGCGGATACGGCATCTTCTTCGACGCCGTCAATGCCAACGTAGTCGGTGTCGGCGAGCCATACCACTACAACTTCTTCACCTCAATACCCGTAGGCGGCGCTTCGGTTCCTTTGTTGCAATCCATCGGAGGGCCGGTTACCGTCATTCCTCCAGCCTTCGATCCTAAAAATCCACAGTTCATAGCACCCTACTCCATCTTCTTTCCGGACCGAAACTTCCGTACTCCCTATGCCGAAGCGGTCAACTTCGGCATCCAGTACCATGTTCCCCATGGTGGCACGCTCGACACAAACTACGTCGGCAAATTCGCGCGCAAGCTCACAGTGCCCCTCGACTTGAATCCGGCAATCTACGATTGCAGCGGAGGATATTACCAGGCAGACCCCGCGAAATACTGCACCAACGCAAGCTCAACCACGGCCTCCACCCAGCAGCGTTTGCGTTACGCACCCTTCAACTACGGCGGTCAGGGAATCGTCGACATCCTGAGCATCGGAACGTCGAGTTACAACGCGCTGCAGATGCAGTACACCCAACGCGGAGGCAAGTATCTCAACATGCTCGCCTCGTACACCTTCTCCCGCGCAATCGACGTCGACACCAACGGACAGACCACATCCAACGCGGTGCCCGACGTATTCAACATCCGCTCAGACCGCGGACTATCTGACAACAACGCGACACAAATCTTCAGCGTGGGCTGGGTGACGCGGTTTCCCAAGGTCAACAGCGACTCTCGTGTCGTTCGCTCCATCTTCAACGACTGGGTCTACAGCGGAACTTACCAGGCCCACTCCGGCCGCCCGTTCAGCGTAACCATTAACAACGACTCTGCGCTGGATGGAGAGATAAACCAGAGGGCAGCACTCGTCCCCGGGGCGAACCCGCTTCTCCCATCGAATCGGCATCGCGTCGCGAAAGTCGCAGAATACTTCAACGTCGACGCATTCACCTACCCAACTGTCGGCACCTTCAGCCCGGTCGGCAGAAACGCATTTATCGGACCCGCCTACATCATGACGAACATGACTCTCGGACGGGATTTCCCTATGTCTCAATGGCGCGAAGGATTGCGGCTCAACCTCCGTGTTGAAGGCTATAACGTCTTCAACACGCCGAATCTCGGTCAGCCTCAATCGACCTTCTCCTGCTCGACAACCTCAACTAAGGGTGGATCGTGTACGGCAGCAGGTGGCTCCTATCCCCTCGTTTTCGGTACGCCGAACTTCGGCAGCATCCGCAATACCTACGGGAATAACGCGAACACTTCAACCAATGGCCGCAAACTGCAGTTCGCTGCAACGGTCTTCTTCTAATCTTCAGGTCGGATTCGCAAGGGCATTCGAAGCCGGCAAGGACTCAGTTCCTGTCGGCTTCAGTATTTAACAGACCGTCTCACGCACTCAACAACGGGAAACGAATGCTGCGCGCACTCGAAAACGCGGGGCTAAGGAATAACCTCGGTCGCCGTGGCGAAGCTGAGCTGATGTATCGCCATCCAGGTCTGCGAGTAGGCGTTTAGCGCGTCCGAGGTTACCGATCGCGACTCGCGCAGAGCATCTAGGTAGTCGATCAACGCAAGTCCCCCATGTTCATAACTGAACTTGGAAATATCGAGGACATCCTTTGCTTCATCCAAGTAGTGCCCGTTGTACCGATCCGAGAGTATCTTCGCATTCACATAGCCGATCCAGGCTTGATCGACATCGGAGACCACCTGATTCCGCAAAGCCAGTTCGGTAAAACGCGCTGCCTGCGCCGAATATTTTGCAGTCTCCTTGTTTCCCTGGTTGCGGTCAAACAGACGCAGCGGAATGCTCAGACTGAAGGCCGCTGAGTTTTCCGGGCCGTTGCGGTCGTAGTCAGCCTCAAGCGTAGGATCAGCCGTGCCGTTCGCATAAGCAAGCTTCACATTCGCCTCAGCGACAGCGATACCAAGCTGTGCCGCATGATAGTCCGGCCGCGCCGCCACAGCCTTCTGCTCCATCTCCTCCATCGTGCCGGCAACAACAGGAGGCACGACCTCGCCTATTACGTCAAAGTCCATGCGAGGTTTGCTGTATCCCAGCAGAGCTTGCAGCTGCACGCTCGCCTGTTGCGCATTCGTAATCGCATTCGATTCATCGGTCTCGAATTGCGCGAGTTGCAGATCCAGTCGCTCGAAATCCAACTTCGCTATGTCTCCGGCTTTCAAGCGCTCGCGGCCGATATCGAGTTCGTGCTTAAAGTCGTTCAGATTGTCATCAGCGAGCTTCTTAGCCGCCTTCGCGATAACGAAGTTCGTGAATGCCTGCCGCACCGAGAGAATCGTCTGCTGTTCCTGGGCATGATACTGAGCATCAGTCTGCGCAGTCGTGGAACCCGCGATATCTAGGCGCCAGCGGCGTTTCTCCCCACGCTCAAACAATCGATTGACGCCAACGCTGTAATAGTAAGGGTTATTTGACTCTTCTCCGATCGTAACGTTCGAACCGGTCACCACGAGATTCGGGTTCTGCCTGACTCCAGCTTGAATCTCCTGTGCCTTAACCGAAAGCAGATTCTGTTGCGCCGAAAGCAACGACGGATTCTTCGCTCGCGCCAGGTCAACGGCCTGCTGCATTGTGATGGGTGTATAAGGCGCCGTAGACGGCTGACTTTGACCGTAGCCGGCAGAGGTCGCCAGCGAGAAACAAACCGCGGCCAGAACCGCACGACACCGCCGCCTCGTTATGCAAACCGCAGCTTGCATCGAATCCTCAAAATCCCGATCTGCGCGCACAAACAGCATTAGTTCTCAAACTCCGTTTCGGGGGCTGGGAGCACATCATTCGGTCTCGCAATCCACACATATAAAGTCGGCAGAAGAAAGACGCTGATCAGCAGCGCACCGATCAAGCCGCCCACGATTACTATGGCAAACGGTCTCTGCGAATCCGACCCAATTCCGTGCGACGTCGCAGCAGGGAGCAAACCTAGCGTCGCGACCAGCATCGTCATCATGATGGGCCGCAGTCTAAGAACGGCTCCTTCGATCGCGGCCTCTTCGACCGAGTGGCCGCGAACGCGCATCTGGTTGATGTACTCCAGCATAATGACACCAACCTGCACAGAGACGCCAAAGAGGGCGAGAAATCCGACGCCTGAGGAGACCGAGAAATGAGTGCCAGTCACCAGGAGAGCGATCAAGCCGCCCAGCGGAGCCATGGATACATTGAAGAGAATCAACAGCGCCCACTTGCCTGAGTGAAACATCGTATAAAGAATCACAAAGATCAACACGATCGTAACCGGCAATACCAACATCAACCTGCGCGACGACCGCTTCTGGCTCTCATACTCTCCGGCCCAGTCGATCCTGTAACCCGGGGGCAGCTTCACCTGGGCTGTTACCTTTCGGATCGCCTCTTCCACCGTAGAGCCCAGGTCGCGGTCGCGCACGCTGTACTTGATTGCAACGTAACGCTGGCCGCCCTCGCGATAAACCTCTTCCGCTCCGTCTTCGGTCTTGATGGTCGTTAGCTGCGCCAGTGAGACACGCTCGCCTGAGGGACTAAGCAGACGAATGTTGTCGATCGCTTCCTGAGTGTTACGGGACTGCGGCAGGTAACGGACGACAAGGTCGTAGCGTGCCTCACCTCGAAGAACCTGCGTGACAGCATTCCCGCCGACAGCAGTCTGGATGGCATCCTGAACATCGGCGACATTGATCCCGTAACGGGCTGCAGCCTCGCGATTGACACTATAGTTCAGGTTTGGCTGGCCGATGACCCGGAACAGGCCAAGGTCCCGAACGCCCTGAATTTTACTCATCACAGTGACGATCTCGTTGCCTTTTTCTTCCAGCGTCCGTAGATCGTCGCCGTAAATCTTCACTGCAAGTTCGCCCTTAACTCCGCTGACCGCCTCCTCGACGTTGTCAGAGATGGGCTGAGAGAAGTTCCACAGTACACCAGGCGTCTTCTCGAGTTCGCGGTTAATAGCAGCAATAAGCTCCTCTTTATTCTCCTGAAACGCCGGGCGCCATTGATCCTTAGGTTTAAGGTCAACGAAGTATTCCGTGTTGAAAAATCCCGTCGTATCCGTGCCGTCGTCAGGACGGCCAGTCTGGCTTACAACTTTGTAGACCTCCGGAAATGCGGAAAGCTTAAGACGCGCTTCGTTCATGATGCGGAGGCTCTCCGTAGGACCAGTCGAAGGTGCGAGTGTTCCACGAACCCAGATGGAACCTTCGTCGAGATGCGGCAGAAACTCCGATCCTATGACTCCGCTGAAGACAAGGAAACCCGCAAGACACAGTGCCGCTCCAGCAAGACTCACAGTGAACCGGCGATGTTCGATCGCCCACCTGACGGAATGCCGATACCGATCAGTAAGCCAGGTCATGACCGGGTTCTGCCACTCGCTCGCGCCTCGAGGAAAGAGAAGGCTCGAAAGCACAGGAGCCAACACAAGGGAGAAGACAAGCGCACCTAACAGAGCAAAGGTCACCATCCAGGCCATCGGCTTAAACAGTCGCCCTTCCACCGATTGCAGCGTAAAAATGGGCAAGTACGCCGTGATGATCATGGCACGCGCGTAGAACACTGGGCGCTGCACTTCATGCGTCGCGTCACGGATCTGATCCGCCGGAGTCAATCCGGACTTGGATCCATGACTGAGGTGCCGGACAATGTTCTCCACGATAACCACCGAACCGTCCACCACCATGCCGAAGTCCAGTGCGCCAAGCGACAGCAGATTCGCGGGAATATCACGAAGGTTCAGGCAGATTGCAGCGAATAGCAGCGCAAATGGGATCGTGAGGGCAACAATGATCGCGCCGCGTGCATTCCCAAGAAAAAGAAACAGGATGACAATGACCAGCACGATACCTTCCGTGAGGTTTCTAAGCACGGTGTGCGTCGTGTAGTGGAGCAACTCGCTGCGATCAAGGAACGGGACGATCTTCACTCCCGGAGGCAGGACGTGAGTGTTAAGTTCCTCGACCTTCTTGTGGATGCCCTCCAGCGTAACGTCAGAGTTATCGCCTTTTTGCAGAAGGACGATTCCTTCGACGACATCGCCGTTGTCGATCAGCGCGCCATCCTCGTGATGGATGACTTGCTTATCGGCAGGCTTGCCTGAATGGTTGACGCATGGGTCCGTCGCGCTGAACGATGGCCCGGATTCGGAGGGCGGTGTTGCTCCGAAGCGGCATGTCTTGCCAATCTGACCGAGGCGTATCCTCGGACCCTGAACAACCGAGGCAATGTCTTTTACACGTAAGGCCGTTCCGGTCTGTGTCTTGAGTACGGTCTCTTCAATATCCTCTACACTCCTGTAGAGGCCGACCTCACGTACGTTTACCTGCTGCTGGCCCTGCTCGATAAAGCTGCCACCCGCGTTTGTATTGTTGTTGGCCAGCTGCTGCTCTACTTGGCCGATGCTAAGTCCATAGGAAATTAGCTTGTCGGGATCAACCCGAACCTGGTACTCGCGCGTAATACCACCAAAACTCGAGACATCGACCACCCCGGGAACTGACTTGAACTCCTTTTCGAGTTTCCAGTCCTGAAGCGACTTCAGCTCCATGTTGTCGTAGGTAGGGTTCGTGGAACGCAATGTATACCAATAGATCTGACCGACCGGACTCCAGTCGCTTCCCATCTGTGGTTGAAGACCAGCCGGAAGCGTAACCTGCCCGAGCCGCTGAAAGACCTGATCACGATTGTCTTTATTGACGGAATCGTCGTCGAAGATCATCGTCACGCTCGAGAGACCGGCAAGCGATGTCGACCGCAGATGGCTCATATGTGGAATCCCGGCCATTTGGATCTCTATAGGAGTCGTAACCTGCTGCTCTACCTCTTCAGCAGCCCGGCCCGGCCACTGCGTAATAACCTGAACGTAGTTATTGGCCACGTCCGGGTAGGCCTCGACCGGAAGGTTATGGAAAGAGACAATTCCCCAGGCGAAGAGCAGAACAGAAAGACCAAGAACCAGCCATCGGTTATTTAGAGCAAAGTCGATCACGCCACGAATCATTTACTGGTCCGCCGTATTCTGCAGAGCCAGCACATTCGAAACGACCTGCTGACCCGCATTGATGCCGGACACAATCTCCTGCATGTTGTTCGGCAATGTGGCGCCGCCTCGGACCGACACACGGCGAAAACTGCCGTTACTGCCGGGGACGTAGACCCAGTCAAGATCATGCAGGTGCAACACCGCGCTCGCAGGCACCTGCACGCGCGTCTCGAGTGTTTTGCCATGGATCGTCGCCGTAGCAAACATCCCAACGCGCATCAGCGTATCAGGATTCTCCACCTGAACACGTACTTTCGCGGTCCGAATTTGCGGATCGAGGACTGCGCCAATGTCGCTGATGACGCCAGTGAGGACGCGGTCGGGGTAAGCATTCAGGCGAATATCCACCTTCTGACCCAAACGCACTTTGGGAAGATCATTCTCGTAGACATCGCAAATGACCCAGACATGCGAAAGATCGGCGATCGTAAAGGCATTCGCCGATCCCGCGTAGGTCATCCCGGCCGCACCCGCCGCTGTTACATTCTGCGCGATGATGTAACCGGAGGCCGGAGCATAAACCTTCACCGTTGCGGCAGGGTGGTTCTTGTCGACGCCAAGCACCCGCAACTGCTCTTCTGAGGCGGAAACTGCTGCCTTCGCATCGTCTTCGGCATTCTGGGCAATCTCGACCTGACTGTTAGCGATCGCACCTTTTTCGTTCAGGATCTTGGCGCGATCGAGTTGTACCTGTGCGAGGTGTTCGTCGGCGACGGCCTTCAGATAGGTGCCGAATGCCCCGGACACATCAGTACTCTGCACGTCCATCAGCAACTGGCCTTTTTTTACGTAATCGCCGATGCGGGCGTGGACGTCAATCACACGGCCGGAGGCGATCGAAATCACTGGAATAGTGCGGGAGATGTCAGGATTGACCGTCCCTGTCACCTGGATCGTCGAAGTCGTCTCATAGTTAGTCGCCGTTGCCAGCGTGAACTGATCGGGATGGTCGACACGGATCACATTCACGTCTGTGTCGGTCTGGACGTCCGCCGCCGGTGGAGCTTCGCTCTTGGGGTCCGACGGCTTACCGTTGCATCCTGTCAACAGAGAGGTGCCGAAACAAAATAAGATCGCGACTTGGCGCCTGAATTTGATTGAACTCATTCCGTAGACTCGTCATCCCCCTGAAAAGGCCCTGCTTTAGTTTTACTTTAGAATTCGGCCGGCGCACGGGCAGGGAGTGACCCTTTCCGATGAGTCCATGCCAGATGCTGCATTTCGAAAACGAAGTGCTTCGCATGATATGACGGAGACGCCACCTCAAAAGTCTACCGCGTCCTGCGGCAACTCCCGCATTTTCAATTGACTGAGCGCCGCATCTTAACCCTCTTCGCAACGAACTTCCTACGTTTCCTTAAATCAGACCGGGAACCTTATAAATTTTCCATAAATGGGCCGCGTCGAACGACCCAGGACCGCATTTCATCTAGAGGAGCTATTCAAGAATCAACACGCTTTGGTTCTGACAGTTGCGGTCTTATCGCTCCCCATAAACAATCAAGCAAGATCGAAATATTTTAGATGTTTTCAATCAGGCCCCCGACTCTTGGAAGATAATCCTTCTTCCGGCTGTATCTTGCCTCCATGCAGCCAAATCTGTGCGAAATAACGAGGGTCCTCACATGTCTGCAATAGAAATAATGGTCCAGCGGTTCACCATGCTTTCGGCAAAGTCGTTCGACGATACCTTGTCGAAGCTCCAGGCAGCTGTAGGCCACCCCGAAATGAGTACCTTCTCAAGAGAACTCGCATCGGCCAAAGACGAAGCCGCGTTGGAGAACATCGTCAACAAAGCTGTCGGCCCAACTGGTCTCATGCAGTTCCACCTCTTCAATCTTGGAGAGGTGTTGCAAAAGGAACTCGGCCCGCAAGCTCGAAAGAGCGTCCGCCTCCTCATCGGCAACCCATACATCATGAAGGAGATGGTAAAGCATGTTCCCGACGCCGGATCCTACGCTCCCGTAACCATCCTGGTCGATGAGCGAGCCGATGGCGTGCATCTGACCTACGACACCATGACCAGCTGCCTGAAGTCCTACGGCAATCCAGCGGCGTTGAAAGTTGCGCACGATCTGGACACAAAAATCCAGTCGCTCTTAATGACAGCGGCCCATTGAGTCGAAAGCTCCATCAAACCTTCATCGCACCCGTCTCGACAGATCAATACAAGGAGGAGTCAATGCCCGACAACGGGATCATCAACCTAAGCAGCCCTCACACGGTTTTAGAGACATTAGCACGGCTCGAAGCCGTCGTTCAGGCCAAAGGAATCCCCATCCTCGCCATGATCGACCACAGTGGCGATGCCGCCAAAGCAGGCCTCCAGATGGAGCCCACAAAACTGCTCATCTTCGGCAATGCGAAAGCCGGCACACCTATCATGCTCGCATCTCCCGGCGCTGCCATCGACCTTCCCCTCAAAGCGCTCGTCTGGCAGGATAAGGACGGCAAGGTCTGGCTCTCCTACAACAGCCCCGCCTATCTCAAGCAACGCCACGCTATCCCCGACAAACTGTTGCCGAACATCACTGGTATCGAGGCGATCTGCGCGCAAGCGGTCCGCTAGCTTTCCCAGCCAGCGCAACCCTCGAAAGCTAGTTGCGTCCAAGGCAATAGTTTTGCAAAAAATGCCTCCGTCTTTAGCAATCCATGCCAGCTTTGAGCAATTTCGTTCAATAACTGCCGGCAGGCTCTTGTCTACTCTTGGCCTAGTCGCAGCACAGCGAGATATCCAGAAAGGCTTCCCTATGAACTCTTATCTCTTAGCGGGCACCATCAGCGAACGTTCCAGTCTCGAACAAACCACCGACCAGTTGCTGGTCACAGCGGCAAAATTAGGCGAAGAGTGGGCATTCTCCGAGCTCTGCAATCGCCACTCTAAAAAGATCTTCAACACGATGTATCGAGTCACAAGAAATCGGCAGGATGCAGAAGACGCTTTACAGGACGCCTTCCTCAAGGCCTTCCTTCATCTGAAGAACTTCGACGGACGTTCGAGCTTCTCCACCTGGCTAACCAGGATCGCAATCAACTCGGCGCTCATGATCCTCCGGAAAAAGCGCTCTCACCCCGAGGTCTCGATGGATGGAAGCGCGGATGGCGAGTCCTGGCAAAATTGGGAGGTCCCCGACCGTAGGGTCAACACAGAAGAGCACTATGCAAGAAGAGAAAGAGAACGGCACCTCAAGCGAGCAATCCACCGACTTCGCCCGGCTCTCCGCAACGTCATCGAAATCCAGCAAGCGCATGACGGCTCTGTCCGAGAGATCGCCGAAGTGGCAGGCATATCCATCGCCGCCACCAAATCGCGCCTCCTTCGCGCAAGAACCGTGCTACGCGGATCCCTCCGCTAACGCCCTCGAATACAATCTGGACTCAGCCGGTCATAAAAACTGGCCGATGCGGAGGACGAGTTCGTGGCGTCGAAGTGTTTCCAGTTTTCAATCGTCTGGCCTTTTCTTTTTCACTGACACCTCTTCTTTCCGCGCAAATGCTCGTCGAAGACCTTCGCGGGCCAGCAACAAAAGGAGAGACCGATTCCTTTCTTTCCTACATCTCCTCAGCGCAGCCGGCAGCCAGTAACGAAAACAATGCCTGGTCGTACGGCCCCTCCGGGCAGGTGATCCGCGCGGCGGGACTCGTCTACCAGATCAACCATGACGCCCGGGTGCTGGATCGCATGCTTCTCTTCTGCGACTCAATGCTGTCGGAAAGAAACGATCTGGCGCCGGCTCCCGTAGGCCAGCACATGATCTGGACGGGCCGCGTCGATCCCGCGTGGCCCAATGTGCTCGCGAAGGACCCTCTCAGTACAGGCGGCGAACAAGGAGATCCCGTCGGGCACCTCGGCAACTGCGCAGTGACCGTGCTCCAAGCCCCGGCTCTGTGGCAGAAGACCGTACCTGACGGAGACCCACATCGCTTTGGCAGCACCTATCTCGCCAGGGCAAAGTATTACGTCAAACAGGCCGACGCAGCGGTAGACGGTCACATTCTCAACGGTCTCCTCGACCTCGCCCACAACGGCCACCAATATTTTTCTGCTAAGTCTCCCTACAAAAGCGGCACTCCCGTCCCATGGAACCAGCAGATGATGTTCAATTACGCATTTCAGGAGTTGGCAACAGCGCACTCGCTGCTCAAAGATGACCCCGCTCGTGTGGCGCAATACCGCAAGATCGTCACCGACAGCATGCAGTGGTTCTTCACCGAATCCGTACAGGTCTCGACCGACCCGGCAAGGCAGGCAGGTCTACAACTGGGGGTACGCCATGCCGGATAAGCATGGCGAAGACGCAACGCACGCTTCCATGGACATCGCAGGCTTCTTCTTCGCCTATCTTGACGGAGGCTACGGAGTCGACCGCGAAAAAATGACCCGCTTCGCCGACACGTTCCTCGACGTGATGACGCTCGCTCCCGGAAACTTCGCCGGTCGTGTCGACGGAACCAGCGGCACCGGCCATGGCAGCCCAACAACAACCATCCGTGCTGGATACCTGTTCCTCGCCGAGTTCCGCCCCCAAGCCTACTTCGACATGGCGAACACCGACTTCAAAGAGGGTCATCAAATCTCAAACCCAGAACTCTTCTCTCGTTGGTTATGGGTCAAGAGTCGGCTGGTAAAGACAGAACAATCCCTTTCCGCAACCAATAAGTAGCCTAATGTGGTGCCTGAAGGGGGACTTGAACCCCCACGACCTGATAAGTGCCCGCGTACTGTAACTGTTACATATTCAAAAAGGTACCTGCTAAGCGGCCCAAATACTCCGGTGTCTTGTTTTGATTAAGTCACATGGCTAGGGAACCGTCACACTGACCGCGTTCGATGGTGCGCTTTGGTGGCCTTGGCTATCAACGCTGGTCACGGTATAGCTATAGGTGGTGCCGCTGGAAACCGTACTATCCACATAGCTGGTCTGCGCGTCGATCGACGTGTTCAACATTTGATTCGCCCCTCCGCTGGTTGACCGGTAGATGTCGTAGCCCGCGACCGGGTCAGGCGAGTTGGAGGGCGCGGACCAGGAAAGACTGACCTGATGCGAGACCGCCGCACCCGTTCCGCTTAATGACACCGCGGTCGTACTTCCGCTGGTCGAGTTGCTGCTGACTGTAAGACTCCCCGTGTCCGATCCGCTTGCTGTCGGCGCGAACTGTACTGTCAGGCTCTGAGCCTGCTTCGGATTCAGAGTTACCGGGAAGCTGCCTCCAACCAGAGAGAAGCCCGTCCCCGAGACCGACGCCGAGTTTACCGTCACTGCTGACGTACCCGTCGACGAAAGCGTCAGCGATTGTGTCGCAGAAGAGCTCACCGTGACACTGCCAAAACTCAACGTGGTGGCGCTAAACGTCAACTGCGGATTCGCCACAGTTCCGGTTCCGCTCAAAGACATCGTTGTCGTGCTGCCGCTCGCCGAGTTGCTGCTGATCGTCAGACTCCCGGTATCTGATCCGCTTGCCGTCGGCGCAAACTGTACTGAGACCGTCAGTGATTGACCCGGATTCAATGTCGTCGGCAGGCTGGCTGTAACTAGCGAATAGCCTGTACCGGAGACCGACGCCGAGTTTACCGTCACGGCCGCCGTCCCCGACGACGTAAGCGTCAACGGCTGGGTTGCAGAGGAGTTCACCGCAACGCTGCCAAAACTCAGCGTACTGGCGCTAAAGTTCAACTGCGGAGTTGTGGTCGCCGCCGCACCTGTTCCGCTCAAGGACACCCTTGGGGTGTTCCTGGACGAATTGCTACTGATGGTAAGTCTCCCGGTAACCGACCCACTAGCCGTCGGCGCAAACTGTACTGTGAGCGTCAACGTTTGATTGGGGCTCAACGTCGCCGGCAGGCTTCCACCCACGATGCTGAAACCGGATCCAGTAATCGACGCCGAATTCACAGTCACGGCCGCCGTGCCCGACGACGTAAGCGTAAACGACTGCGTCGCAGAAGAATTCACTGTGACGCTGCCAAAACTTAGCGAACTGGGGCTCACGGTCAACTCAGGGGTGGGTGACCTTCTAGCAGCCTCAGCATAGGTCCCCGACGCTAAGCACCAGACAGCAACCACTAGGAGCCCAAACCATCTGCCAAGAACAGTGGAAATAGTCCGGAAACATAATCCTTTTCGAGTGGGAAATTCGAGGCCGGGATTGCCAATTCCGGAGGATACTCCAGAGCCCGAGGGCTGGAACATAAAACTGCTACGCATCATCAACATGGCCTCTTGAATAGATTGAATTCATCAATTCAAGGCAGAACAAAGAAAGTGTTCAAAGAGGCGATGCTAAAGAGCTTCGGTTCTAACTTCCTTCGACAGAAGCAAAGGACCTCAAAACTTGCGGCGAAACCTGCAACCAGTCTGGTGGCCCCGGATCCACTCTTGCTCCACCGACTATAACAGAGATGATCTAAATCCCGATAACTCACGCCCCCCTAAGCGTGGCAACGAAATACGATTCGCGGATGAAAACCTGTCGGGCCGCCTAGTGATTAACTTGGACGCTGACATGTTTACGTCAACGCTCTTTGTCCTCGCAACTTTGGCCCCGGATCTGAAGTATGGCGACCTCATTTTCTTCTTCGAGTTTTGTGATGTCGAATTGTTAGAGAAGCCGCACCATAGTGAACCTATGGAATTGTCACAGTGACCAGGTTCGATGGAACGCTCTCTACACCACTGGAATCGACCGACGTTACCTGGTAGTTATAGGTAGTACCACTTACGACTGAGTGATCCACATACACGACTGCCGTGACCGATGGCGCGTTGAGCAGCACAAAAGATCCGCTGCCCGTTGACCGATAAATGTTGTACCCCGCCACAGGATCGGGTGAGTTCACCGGAGCAGTCCAACTTAGGTCGACCTCATGCGCGACCGGTGTGCCAGTACCGCTCAGAGAGATCACGGCCGAACTTCCGGTAGTTGAGTTACTAGTGATCGTGAGTTGCCCGGTCAATGCTCCGGCAGTAGTTGGGTCGAACTGCAGTTGCAGCGTTAGCGTCTGGTTCGGATTCAGTGTTACTGGAAAACTACCGCCAACGATGGTGAAACCGGCGCCAGTAATTGCAGCAGAGCTCACCGTCACCGGCGTTGTTCCCGTCGATGTCAGGGTCAAGGACTGCGCCGTCGCCGTGTTCACCGTCACACTGCCAAAATTGACACTCCCAGCGCTTATCGATAATTGTGGATTCGCTGCCGTCCCGGTACCGCTCAGAGTCACTGATGCCGTGCTGCCCGTAGTGGAATTGCTGCTGATTGTGATCTGGCCACTTACCGTCCCGGTTGCCGTCGGATCGAATTGAACCTGGAGGGTCACCGATTGCGTCGGGTTCAGATTCACCGGAAAGTTACCCGCGACAATGGTGAAGCCAGTACCACTGATTGCCACAGAATTCACGGTCACCGGGGACGTCCCCGACGATGTCAGTGTCAACGATAGCGTCGTCGCCGTGTTCACCGTCACACTGCCGAAGCTCAAAGTCGTTGCACTTACCGTCAATTGAGGATTTGGCGCGGGAGTACCCGTGCCCCCCAATGCGACCGCCGTCGCGCTACCGGTCGACGAATTACTGTTGATCGTGATCTGGCCGGTCGCTGATCCAGTTGCGGTCGGATCGAATTGCACTTGTAGCGTCAGCGTTTGAGTCGGGTTGAGCGTCACTGGCAAGCTACCGCTGATGATCGAGAAGCCTGTCCCACTGATCGTCGCCGAACTCACCGTCACCGGAGCCGTCCCCGACGATGTCAGTGTCAAAGACTGCGTCGTCGCCGTGTTCACCGTCACACTGCCAAAACTCAAGCTCGTCGCACTCACCGTCAACTGAGGACTAGGCGCCGCAGTCCCCGCCCCGCCCAAACTCACCTGGGTTGTGGACCCGGTCGACGAATTACTGCTGATCGTAATCTGGCCGCTGGCCGATCCAGTTGCCGTCGGATCGAATTGCACCTGCAACGTCAGCGTTTGAGTCGGGTTCAGCGTCACCGGCAAACTATTCCCGCCGACGATCGAGAAGCCAGTGCCACTGATCGTCGCCGAACTCACCGTCACCGGTGCCGTCCCCGTCGATGTCAACGTCAAAGACTGCGTCGCCGCCGTGTTCACCGTCACATTACCAAAACTCAAGCTCCCAGCACTCACCGTCAACTGCGGAACTGGCGCCGCCGTGCCCGTTCCGCCCAGGGTGACCTGTGCAGTGGAACCCGTCGAAGAGTCGCTCGTGATCGTGAGTTGGCCACTCGCACTCCCAAGTGCTGTCGGATCGAACTGCACCTGCAGCGTCATCGACTGCGTCGGGTTCAGGGTCACTGGCAAACTGCTCCCGACAATCGAAAAGCCAGCCCCAGTAATCGCAGCAGAGCTCACCGTCACCGGCGAAGTCCCCGACGAGGTCAGTGTCAAAGACTGTGTCGCCGCTGAGTTCACAATTACGTTGCCGAAACTCAGGCTTGCAGCACTCACCGTCAACTGCGGACTCGGCGCGGCCGTACTCGTACCGCTCAGAGTCACCTGGGTTGTCGACCCCGTCGAAGAGTCGCTGGTGATCGTGAGCTGACCGCTGGAAGTTCCAGTAGACGCCGGCAGGTACTGCACCTGCAGCGTCATCGTCTGCGTCGGGTTCAGCGTCACCGGAAAACTACTCCCGCCGATAATCGAGAAATCCGACCCAGTGATCGCAGCAGAGCTGATCGTCACCGGCGACGTCCCCGACGAGGTCAGCGTCAAAGACTGCGTCGTCGCCGTGTTCACTGTCACACTGCCAAAGCTCAAGGTAGCCGTGCTCACCGACAACTGCGGACTCGGCGCCGGTGTGCTCGTACCCCCCAAAGTCACCTGCGTCGTCGACCCCGTCGACGAGTCGCTGGTGATCGTAAGCTGACCGCTCGAGGTCCCAGTAGACGCCGGCAAGTACTGCACCTGCAGCGTCATCGTCTGCGTCGGGTTCAGCGTTACAGGAAAACTACTCCCGCCGATAATCGAGAAATCCGACCCAGTGATCACAGCAGAGCTGATCGTCACCGGCGACGTCCCCGTCGAAGTCAATGTCAGCGACTGCGTCGTCGCAGTGTTCACCGTTACACTGCCGAAGCTCAAAGTAGCAGCGCTCACCGCCAACTGCGGGCTCGGCGCAGGCGTACTCGTACCACCCAAAGTCACCTGGGTTGTAGACCCCGTCGACGAGTCGCTGGTGATCGTGAGCTGACCGCTCGAGGTCCCAGTAGACGCCGGCAGGTACTGCACCTGCAGCGTCATCGTCTGGGTCGGGTTCAGTGTCACAGGAAAACTAGTACTCCCGATAATCGAGAAATCCGACCCAGTGATCGCAGCAGAGCTGATCGTCACCGGCGACGTCCCCGTCGACGTCAGTGTCAACGACTGCGTCGTCGCCGTGTTCACCGTCACACTGCCAAAGCTCAAAGTAGCAGCGCTCACCGTCAACTGAGGACTAGGCGCCGCCACACTCGTACCACTCAGACTTACCTGGGCAGAAGACCCCGTCGAAGAGTTGCTGTTGATCGTGATCTGACCGCTGCCCGTCCCCGTCGACGTCGGCAGGTACTGCACCTGCAACGTTAGCGACTGCATCGGGTTCAGCGTCACCGGAAAACTACTCCCGCCGGTGATCGAGAAGCCAGTGCCACTGATCGTCACCGAACTCACCGTCACCGGAGCCGTCCCCGACGATGTCAGTGTCAAAGACTGCGTCGTCGCCGTGTTCACCGTCACACTGCCGAAACTCAGACTCGTAGCACTCACCGTCAACTGAGGACTAGGCGCCGCAGTCCCCGCCCCGCCCAAACTCACCTGGGTTGTGGACCCGGTCGACGAATTACTGCTGATCGCAATCTGGCCGCTGGCCGATCCAGTTGCCGTCGGATCGAATTGCACCTGCAACGTCAGCGTTTGAGTCGGGTTCAGCGTCACCGGCAAACTATTCCCGCCGACGATCGAGAAGCCAGTGCCACTGATCGTCGCCGAACTCACCGTCACCGGTGCCGTCCCCGTCGATGTCAACGTCAAAGACTGCGTCGCCGCCGTGTTCACCGTCACATTACCAAAACTCAAGCTCCCAGCACTCACCGTCAACTGCGGAACTGGCGCCGCCGTGCCCGTTCCGCCCAGGGTGACCTGTGTAGTAGAACCCGTCGAAGAGTCGCTCGTGATCGTGAGTTGGCCACTCGCACTCCCAAGTGCTGTCGGATCGAACTGCACCTGCAGCGTCATCGACTGCGTCGGGTTCAGGGTCACTGGCAAACTGCTCCCCGACAATCGAGAAGCCAGCCCCAGTAATCGCAGCAGAGCTCACCGTCACCGGCGAAGTCCCCGACGAGGTCAGTGTCAAAGACTGTGTCGCCGCTGAGTTCACAATTACGTTGCCGAAACTCAGGCTTGCAGCACTCACCGTCAACTGCGGACTCGGCGCGGCCGTACTCGTACCGCTCAGAGTCACCTGGGTTGTCGACCCCGTCGAAGAGTCGCTGGTGATCGTGAGCTGACCGCTGGAAGTTCCAGTAGACGCCGGCAGGTACTGCACCTGCAGCGTCATCGTCTGCGTCGGGTTCAGCGTCACCGGAAAACTACTCCCGCCGATAATCGAGAAATCCGACCCAGTGATCGCAGCAGAGCTGATCGTCACTGGCGAGGTCCCAGACGAGGTCAGCGTCAAAGACTGCGTCGTCGAAGTGTTCACTGTCACACTGCCAAAGCTCAAGGTAGCCGTGCTCACCGACAACTGCGGACTCGGCGCCGGTGTGCTCGTACCGCCCAAAGTCACCTGCGTCGTCGACCCCGTCGACGAGTCGCTGGTGATCGTAAGCTGACCGCTGGAAGTCCCAGTCGACGCCGGCAGGTACTGCACCTGCAGCGTCATCGTCTGCGTCGGGTTCAGCGTCACAGGAAAACTACTCCCGCCGATAATCGAGAAATCCGACCCAGTGATCGCAGCAGAGCTGATCGTCACCGGCGACGTCCCCGTCGAAGTCAATGTCAGCGACTGCGTCGTCGCAGTGTTCACCGTTACACTGCCGAAGCTCAAAGTAGCAGCGCTCACCGCCAACTGCGGGCTCGGCGCAGGCGTACTCGTACCACCCAAAGTCACCTGGGTTGTAGACCCCGTCGACGAGTCGCTGGTAATCGTGAGCTGACCGCTCGAGGTCCCAGTAGACGCCGGCAGGTACTGCACCTGCAGCGTCATCGTCTGCGTCGGGTTCAGTGTCACAGGAAAACTAGTACTCCCGATAATCGAGAAATCCGACCCAGTGATCGCAGCAGAGCTGATCGTCACCGGCGACGTCCCCGTCGACGTCAATGTCAACGACTGCGTCGTCGCCGTGTTCACCGTCACACTGCCAAAGCTCAAAGTAGCAGCGCTCACCGTCAACTGAGGACTAGGCGCCGCCACACTCGTACCACTCAGTACCACCTGGGCAGAAGACCCCGTCGATGAGTTGCTGTTGATCGTGATCTGACCGCTGCCCGTCCCCGTCGACGTCGGCAGGTACTGCACCTGCAACGTCAGCGACTGCATCGGGTTCAGCGTCACCGGAAAACTACTCCCGCCCGTGATCGTGAAGCCAGTGCCACTGATCGTCACCGAACTCACCGTCACCGGAGCCGTCCCCGACGATGTCAATGTCAAAGACTGCGTCGTCGCCGTGTTCACCGTCACACTGCCAAAACTCAGACTCGTAGCACTCACCGTCAACTGAGGACTAGTCGCCGCTGTCCCCGCCCCGCCCAGTGCACCGTCGTTGTGCTACCCGGTCGACGAATTACTGCTGATCGCAATCTGCCCGCTGGCCGATCCAGTTGCCGTCGGATCGAATTGCACCTGCAACGTCAGCGTTTGAGTCGGGTTCAGCGTCACCGGCAAACTATTCCCGCCGACGATCGAGAAGCCAGCCCCACTGATCGTCGCCGAACTCACCGTCACCGGTGCCGTCCCCGTCGATGTCAACGTCAAAGACTGCGTCGCCGCCGTGTTCACCGTCACATTACCAAAACTCAAACTCCCAGCACTCACCGTCAACTGCGGAACTGGCGCCGCCGTGCCCGTCCCGCCCAGTGTGACCTGTGCAGTGGAACCCGTCGATGAGTCGCTCGTGATCGTGAGTTGGCCACTCGCCGTCCCAAGCGCTGTCGGATCGAACTGCACCTGCAGCGTCATCGTCTGCGTCGGGTTCAGTGTCACCGGTAAACTACTTCCCGACGATCGAGAAGCCAGCCCCCGTGATCGCAGCCGAGCTCACCGTCACCGCCGAAGTCCCCGACGAGGTCAGTGTCAAAGACTGTGTCGCCGCCGAGTTCACAATGACATTGCCGAAACTCAGGCTCGCAGCACTCACCGTCAACTGCGGACTCGGCGCGGCCGTACTCGTACCGCTCAGAGTCACCTGGGTTGTCGACCCCGTCGAAGAGTCGCTGGTGATCGTGAGCTGACCGCTGGAAGTCCCAATCGACGCCGGCAGGTACTGCACCTGCAGCGTCATCGTCTGCGTCGGGTTCAGCGTCACCGGAAAACTACTCCCGCCGATAATCGAGAAATCCGACCCAGTGATCGCAGCAGAACTGATCGTCACTGGCGAGGTCCCCGACGAGGTCAGCGTCAAAGACTGCGTCGTCGAAGTGTTCACCGTCACACTGCCAAAGCTCAAGGTAGCCGTGCTCACCGACAACTGCGGGCTCGGCGCCGGTGTGCTCGTACCGCCCAGAGTCACCTGCGTCGTCGACCCCGTCGACGAGTCGCTGGTGATCGTGAGCTGACCGCTGGAAGTTCCAGTAGACGCCGGCAAGTACTGCACCTGCAGCGTCATCGTCTGCGTCGGGTTCAGCGTCACAGGAAAACTACTCCCGCCGATAATCGAGAAATCCGACCCAGTGATCGCAGCAGAGCTGATCGTCACCGGCGACGTCCCCGTTGAAGTCAGTGTCAGCGACTGCGTCGTCGAAGTGTTCACCGTTACACTACCGAAGCTCAAAGTAGCAGCGCTCACCGCCAACTGCGGGCTCGGCGCAGGCGTACTCGTACCACCCAAAGTCACCTGGGTTGTAGACCCCGTCGACGAGTCGCTGGTGATCGTGAGCTGACCGCTCGAGGTCCCAGTAGACGCCGGCAGGTACTGCACCTGCAGCGTCATCGTCTGCGTCGGGTTCAGTGTCACAGGAAAACTAGTACTCCCGATAATCGAGAAATCCGACCCAGTGATCGCAGCAGAGCTGATCGTCACCGGCGACGTCCCCGTCGAAGTCAGCGTCAACGACTGCGTCGTCGCCGTGTTCACCGTCACACTGCCAAAGCTCAAACTAGCAGCGCTCACCGTCAACTGAGGACTAGGCGCCGCCACACTCGTACCACTCAGACTTACCTGGGCAGAAGACCCCGTCGAAGAGTTGCTGTTGATCGTGATCTGACCGCTGCCCGTCCCCGTCGACGTCGGCAGGTACTGCACCTGCAACGTTAGCGACTGCATCGGGTTCAGCGTCACCGGAAAACTACTCCCGCCGGTGATCGAGAAGCCAGTGCCACTGATCGTCACCGAACTCACCGTCACCGGAGCCGTCCCCGACGATGTCAGTGTCAAAGACTGCGTCGTCGCCGTGTTCACCGTCACACTGCCGAAACTCAGACTCGTAGCACTCACCGTCAACTGAGGACTAGGCGCCGCAGTCCCCGTCCCGCCCAACTCAACTGTCGTTGTGCTACCGGTCGACGAATTACTGCTGATCGTAATCTGGCCGCTGGCCGATCCAGTTGCCGTCGGATCAAACTGCACTGGCAACGTTAGCGTTTGCGTCGGGTTCAGCGTCACCGGCAAACTACTCCCGCCGACGATCGAGAACCCCGTACCACTAATCGCAGCAGAGCTCACCGTAACCGGTGCCGTCCCCGTCGATGTCAACGTCAAGGACTGCGTCGCCGCCGTGTTCACCGTCACATTACCAAAACTCAGACTCCCGGCACTCACCGTCAATTGCGGGCTCGTCTGAGGAGCCAACGCCGTAACCGCCGTGCCGTTGAGGGTAACTACTGTAGCGTTGCCATTCGCCGAATTACTGCTGATCGTGATCTGACCGCTAGCTGCCCCGGGCGATATTGGATTGAACTGAACCTGCAATGTCACGGTCTGGGTTGGGTTCAGCGTCACCGGCAGATTGCCCCCAACGATTGTGAAACCAGCCCCAGTGATTGCAGCAGAATTCACCGTCACGGGAGACGTCCCCGTCGAGGTTATTGTCAGCGACTGGGTCGCCGCTGAGTTCAC